>NZ_JBSJQF010000001.1:0-4966176 GCF_056636475.1 Yersinia antarctica | reverse complement strand
GGCGGACTCCACTCGAACAAGATCAATAAAAGAAAGAAATCAGGATTTTTTGTAACTCATCGTTTTTGACACACGCCAATATGGCCTGTAGCAAGCCAAAGTGACATGCGAACCGTTTTTCGGTTGTTTTTACGACTAACATCCCCCTACGATCCCGGAGTAGTGATCCAGAGTAGCGGATGCGATCGGAATGGCGGATCATAGCGCAAAAGGAGCAATAGATCCTCCCCTTCCTCACAGATTAGATCCTTTTTATCCACAGGACATAACTTCTGTTAGGAGTGTAACCCAGTGCACAGCTTTTCGTGTCCCTCATCAGCAATGATCGCAAAATATTTCAGAATATACTGGTATCACCTTCCCCTTTTCTAACAACTGATCCTGATTAATCCACAAAGGATCTCACGGCGATCCTTGCGATTTGTCTGGGAGTCCGTATAATCCTCAGCCCTACGTGTGATGCCTGTGTTCTTGATGGCTTTGGCCAAAAAGAAACCAGCGGTGAACACGGGCAGGCTCTTGGTAAACTCCCGATACAGAAAACTTCTGTGCGGGCGGGCGCAATGTCAATTGACTCAGGACTGTACAATTATTACAATCCCGCTTCTTTATATGTTGCGATTGAGGCGTCGGTGTCTTCACTCCGAGCAGCCAAACGCGTTTACTGAATCAGTAATTATTTTAAGTTTAGGTAGAAATCGCTATGAAACGCACTTTCCAACCGTCCGTATTGAAGCGCAACCGTAGCCACGGTTTCCGTGCTCGTATGGCCACCAAAAATGGTCGTCAAGTTCTGGCTCGCCGTCGTGCGAAAAGCCGTACTCGTCTGACTGTTTCTAAGTAATAAAAGCTAACCATCTCAGTGGTTAAGCTAGCATTTCCTAGGGAGTTACGTTTGTTAACTCCCAGTCATTTCACTTTTGTCTTCCAGCAGCCACAACGGGCTGGCACGCCGCAAATCACCATCCTCGGCCGCCTGAACGAGCTGGGGCATCCCCGCATCGGTCTTACCGTCGCCAAAAAACATGTCAAACGTGCTCACGAACGTAACCGGATAAAGCGCCTCACACGCGAAAGCTTCCGTTTGCATCAGCATACGTTACCGTCTATGGATTTTGTCGTTTTGGTGAAAAAGGGTGTGGCTGACCTCGATAACCGTGCGTTGACGGAAGCTTTGGAAAAATTATGGCGTCGCCACTGTCGCCAGGCTCCCGCATCCTGATCGGGCTAATCAGGGGCTATCAGCTCGTGATTAGTCCGCTGCTGGGGCCGCGTTGTCGTTTCCATCCGACATGCTCTCATTACGGAATTGAGGCATTGCGCCGGTTTGGGATGATAAAAGGCAGTTGGTTAACACTGAAACGCGTATTAAAATGCCACCCTTTGAACCCAGGTGGCGATGATCCCGTGCCGCCGAAACCCGACGATAACAGAGAACACTAACGATGGATTCGCAACGCAATCTTCTACTCATCGCTCTGCTGTTCGTGTCTTTCATGATCTGGCAAGCCTGGCAAGTGGACAACAGTCCACAACCAGCAGCTCAGACCACGCAACAGACTGCGAATACTGCTACCGGTGATAAAGCAAGCCAGGCTGTGCCCGGCAGTGGTCAGGGTCAACTGATTACTGTAAAAACTGATGTGCTGTCTCTGACCATTAATACCCGTGGTGGTGACATCGAGCAGGCTAACCTGCTGGCTTACCCGGATGCTCTGGGTTCAGATAAAACTTTCGAATTACTGGAAACCACTCCAGCTTTCATCTATCAGGCGCAAAGCGGTCTGACAGGCAAAAGCGGCCCGGATAATCCAGCTAACGGTGAGCGCCCACTGTTTGAAGCGCCTCAAACCAGCTTTGTATTGGCTGACGGTCAGGATGAACTGCGTATTCCATTGACCTTTACCGGCAAAGATGGCTCCGTTTTCACCAAGACTTTTGTGCTAAAACGTAACGATTACGCCATTGGCGTGGATTATCACGTTAAAAACGCCTCTGCTGCCCCGCTGGAGCTGACGCTGTTTGGTCAGTTGAAGCAAAGCATCAATTTGCCTAAACACCGTGATACCGGCAGCAATAACTTTGCGCTGCACACCTATCGTGGCGCGGCTTACTCTTCTGATGACACTAAATATAAAAAATACAGCTTTAGTGATATCGAAGACAAAAATATGGACATCACCACCAAAGGTGGCTGGGTAGCCATGTTGCAACAGTATTTTGCAACCGCCTGGATCCCGGCAGCTAATGAAACCAACACCTTCTACTCTTCTGATTTGGGTAATGGTCTGGCGGCTATCGGCTTTAAAGGTGCGCCAGTTATTATTCAACCGGGTGAGCAGAAACAGCTGGGTGCTACCTTATGGGTTGGCCCAGAAATTCAGGACAAAATGGCGGCCATTGCGCCACATCTGGACCTGACTGTTGATTATGGTTGGTTATGGTTTATTTCTCAGCCACTGTTCAAACTGTTGAAATTCATTCACAGCTTTGTCGGTAACTGGGGCTTCTCCATCATCGTGATTACCTTTATCGTGCGCGGTATCATGTACCCGCTGACAAAAGCGCAATACACCTCGATGGCGAAAATGCGTTTGCTACAGCCTAAACTGGCTGCCATGCGTGAGCGTATCGGTGACGATAAGCAGCGTATGAGTCAGGAGATGATGGCGCTGTACAAAGCTGAGAAGGTTAACCCGCTGGGTGGCTGCTTACCGCTGGTCATTCAGATGCCAATCTTCCTGGCGTTGTACTACATGTTGATGAGTTCCGTTGAGTTGCGTCATGCGCCGTTCATCCTGTGGATTCATGACCTGTCAGCACAAGACCCGTACTACATTCTGCCGATTCTGATGGGTATCACCATGTACTTCATTCAGAAGATGTCACCAACTACCGTGACGGACCCAATGCAGCAGAAGATAATGACCTTTATGCCAGTTATCTTCACTGTGTTCTTCCTGTGGTTCCCGGCTGGTCTGGTACTGTACTATATCGTCAGTAACCTGGTGACCATCCTGCAACAGCAGTTGATTTATCGTGGTCTGGAAAAACGTGGTTTACATAGCCGCGATAAGAAGAAACAGTCTTAACATGATAGATACCCCAGTCACTGGCATACGTCAGTAACTGGGGGAGAGCAGCTAACAAACGCTGCGACTGCAATTAAGAAGGGTATATGAGGCGGTCATAGCTATATGACCGCCTTATCCTTTTAAAGAGAGAAATAACCATGAGCACCACTGATACTATCGTGGCACAAGCAACCCCGCCAGGCCGTGGTGGTGTTGGTATTTTACGTGTTTCAGGTCGTGCTGCCGCAGACGTGGCGCAGGCGGTTTTGGGCAAATTGCCCAAGCCTCGCTATGCCGATTATCTGCCGTTTAAAGATACTGATGGCAGTACATTAGACCAAGGTATCGCTCTCTACTTCCCCGGCCCCAATTCCTTTACTGGCGAGGACGTGCTGGAACTGCAAGGTCACGGTGGTCCGGTTATACTGGATTTACTGTTAAAACGCATTCTGGCGCTGCCAGGGCTGCGCATTGCTCGTCCGGGTGAGTTTTCTGAACGCGCGTTTTTAAACGACAAGCTGGATTTGGCTCAAGCAGAAGCGATTGCCGACCTGATTGATGCCAGCTCGGAGCAAGCCGCCCGCTCAGCAGTAAATTCATTGCAGGGTGCATTTTCAGTTAAAATCCATCAATTGGTGGAAGCACTTACTCACTTGCGAATCTACGTCGAAGCTGCCATTGACTTCCCAGATGAGGAAATTGACTTCCTTTCTGATGGCAAGATTGAAGGCCAGTTGAACGGTGTGATGGCCGATCTTGAGCAGGTGCGCACTGAAGCACGGCAAGGCAGCTTGTTGCGTGAAGGGATGAAAGTGGTCATTGCCGGCCGCCCAAATGCCGGTAAATCAAGCCTGCTCAATGCGTTAGCGGGCCGTGAAGCTGCAATCGTAACCGATATCGCAGGCACAACTCGTGATGTTTTACGGGAACATATTCATATCGATGGGATGCCATTGCATATCATCGATACTGCTGGCTTACGTGAAGCCAGTGACGAAGTTGAGCGCATTGGCATCGAACGGGCGTGGAATGAGATAGAACAAGCAGATCGCGTACTGTTTATGGTTGATGGTACGACGACTGATGCCACCGAACCGGCCGCTATCTGGCCTGAGTTTATGGCCCGCCTACCATCGACTCTGCCCATCACCGTGGTGCGCAATAAAGCGGATGTCACAGGTGAATCGCTGGGGTTAACCGAAGTGAATGGTCACTCACTTATTCGCTTATCGGCCCGTACCGGCGAAGGTATTGACCTGCTGCGTAGCCATCTTAAGCAGAGTATGGGCTTTACCAGTAACACCGAAGGTGGCTTCCTGGCTCGCCGACGCCATTTGCAAGCGTTGGAAACCGCTGCCCAGCATTTGGTGCAAGGCCACGAACAGTTAGTAAGCGCTTACGCCGGTGAGTTATTGGCGGAAGAGCTACGTTTAGCACAACAGTCATTGAGTGAAATTACCGGCGAATTCAGCTCAGATGACTTACTGGGGCGCATTTTCTCCAGTTTTTGTATCGGAAAATGAGTGTGATGTTATAGAGCTGGAGCAGATTATCGCTAATTTTGATAATCTGACTCTATGAGTCCGAACTGTTAGAGTCTCGACCGACGGTAGCTCGAACACTTAACTTTATTCATAAACTGAGGTATCCATGATTATAAAACCACGTGTACGCGGCTTTATCTGTGTGACTGCTCACCCGGCGGGCTGTGAAGCTAACGTCAAAAAGCAAATCGACTATGTCACAGCAGAAGGCCCAATTGCTAACGGCCCAAAACGAGTATTAGTGATTGGTGCGTCAACTGGATACGGGCTGGCAGCTCGAATCACAGCAGCATTTGGTTGTGGTGCCGATACGCTGGGTATTTTCTTTGAACGCCCAGGAGAAGAAGGTAAACCGGCGACCTCCGGCTGGTACAACAGCGCAGCTTTCCACAAGTTTGCTGAGCAGAAAGGCCTGTATGCGAAAAGCATCAATGGCGATGCTTTCTCCGATGAGATCAAACGACTGACCATCGAGGCTATTAAGCAAGATCTGGGTCAGGTTGATCAGGTTATCTATAGCCTGGCCTCGCCGCGCCGCACTCATCCAAAAACCGGCGAAGTGTTTAACTCCACACTGAAGCCAATCGGCCATGAAGTTAAATTCCGTGGCCTGGATACCGATAAAGAAGTTATCAAAGAAGTTGTGCTGCAACCCGCAACTCAAACCGAGATAGACAACACGGTAGCAGTGATGGGTGGCGAAGACTGGCAGATGTGGATTGATGCACTACTGGAAGCTGGCGTGCTGGCTGAAGGGGCACAAACTACCGCCTTTACTTATCTGGGTGAAAAAATCACTCATGATATCTATTGGAACGGTTCTATTGGCGCAGCCAAAAAGGATCTGGACCAAAAAGTTCTGACTATCCGCGATAGCTTAGCTGCCCATGGCGGCGGTGATGCCCGGGTATCCGTGTTGAAAGCGGTAGTGACTCAGGCAAGTTCCGCTATCCCAATGATGCCACTGTATTTGTCATTACTATTCAAGGTGATGAAAGAAAAAGGCACTCATGAAGGCTGCATCGAGCAAGTTTATTCGCTGTATAAAGACAGCTTGTGTGGTGAGGCACCGCATCTGGACGCCGATGGCCGTTTGCGTGCTGACTACAAAGAACTGGCACCAGGAATTCAAAACCAGGTACAAGCGTTGTGGGATCAAGTCACCAATGACAATATCTACCAATTGACCGACTTTACCGGTTATAAGACTGAGTTCTTAAACCTGTTTGGGTTTGCCGTCGACGGTGTGGATTATGACGCTGACGTAAATCCTGATGTAAAAATCCCTAATCTGATTCAGGGCTAAACTCCGGTTATAGCGATAGAACCCGCTGCGCAATTTGTACGCAGCGGGTTGATAATCCGCCTTTCGTCCCAATCGCCTAATAAAAAACACTAAATCCATTATCTCTATTATAGATAAGCTAAGATCATTTTCTTCGTTTACGCTTCATCCCCGCAATGTTTGAATGATTTCATTCTTAGTTATCCCGCTTTTAGCTAAAAGAATAACCGGCAACATAATAAATAAAGCCTCTGGTAGAGACTAAATTAACACTATTCCACAGGGAAATTATGATGAGAATACCTTCACTGACGATACCTTTATTTAGTTTAATTATTGTTACTTCACTAAATGCCCATAGTGAAGAAAATAAAGTTATCAAATTGGGATTTAATCCTGGCCCTTATAAAGAACAATTTGAAAAAGGTGTAGCCCCTTATCTGATCAACAAAGGTTATCGCATCGAATATAAAGATTTTAATGATGGCATCCAGGTTAATAATGCCGTTAGCACTGGCGAGATTGATGGCAATATCATGCAACACCCTATTTATCTGCAAGCGATAAATGAGCGTCTGCGGATTGATAATACCGGTATTGTTCAGGTTCCAACGCCACCGATGGGACTGTATTCTGATAAATATCAGCAAAGCCAAAAAGACCAAAAACCCAAAGAAGGTACTTTGATTTCAGTCCCTAACCAGCCCTCAAATGAGTACCGCGCAGCACTGTTGTTGCAATCTATCGGCTGGATAAAGCTAAAGGAAAAAATTGATCCAGCGACCTTCTCGCAAAAAGACATAGCAGAAAATCCGTACCATCTGGTGATCAAAGAAATGGATAATGCCCAGCAAGTCAGAGCATTACCCGATGTCGACTTTGGTGCTATTCAGGGTAATTTTGCTGTATCTAACGGTATAAAACTCAGCTCAGCACTGCAACTTGAAAAACCAACCACACAGTTTGTGAATGTGGTAACTGTCGCCGGTAAAAATAAAGATGCAGAATTTGCCAAGGATATTATTGCGGGATACCACTCGGCGGAGTTCAAAAAATACATTCTAGGAAATGAGAAATACACCGGTTATATGCTGCCTGATTATCTTAAGTAATGGAATAATCTGATGATTGAACTTCAGCATATTTCTAAAACCTTTGAACGTAAAGGTGTAAAGCTACAAGCGCTTAATAATGTTAGTTTAACCATCGAAGATGGCGATATATTTGGCATTATCGGTTATAGTGGTGCAGGGAAAAGCACCTTATTACGAATGGTAAACTCATTGGAAAGTCCAACATCCGGTGATGTGATTATTGATGGTAATAATCTACATGATTTTAGTCATGAGCAACTCAGGCTACTTAAAAAAAACATCGGAATGATATTCCAGAATTTTAACTTACTGGAGTCAAAAACTGTTTTTAAGAATGTAGCTATGCCGCTCATCTTATTAGGTAAAAATAAAAAATTCATTCAGGAGCGCGTCGCTGAATTGCTGGATTTTGTTGGGTTAGGTGATAAGAGCCATAGTTTTCCTAATGAATTATCGGGGGGGCAGAAGCAGCGGGTAGGTATTGCTCGTGCTCTGGCAACCAATCCATCAATTCTGCTGTGTGATGAGGCCACATCGTCACTGGATCCACAAACTACCGCCCAGATTTTATTATTACTGAAGAAAATTAATCAGCAATACAATATTACAGTGTTGCTGATTACCCATGAAATGTCCGTCATTCAAAAAATCTGTAATAAGGTCGCGGTTATGGAAAACGGCCAAATAATTGAGCAGGGTTCGGTATTAACGGTTTTTGGCCACCCCACTCACCCCACAACCCTTAATTTCGTCCGCACCGTGATCAAGGACAGCCTGCCCGATAGTGTGAGAAAACTGTTAGATAGCAGTCATGCTGGCCGCCAATTTCGTTTAGCATTTATGGGGGCGATTGCGACGCAACCGGTGATAAATCAACTTATCAGGCAATATGATGTGGGCGTGAATATTCTATTTGCCAACATGTCGGAGATACAAGACACCACATTGGGTCATATGGTGCTGCTGTTAAGCGGTGACAACAACCTCATTGATAGTGCCGTCACGCACCTGGCTGGAACAGGAATTGATATACAGGAAATACATTAATGATCGAAACCGCAATTACGTTGGACCAATTTGTCCAGGCGCTACACGACACACTGGTTATGGTCAGTATTTCATTGGTGATCGGTTCTCTTATTGGTATCCCACTGGGAATCTTATTGGTGGTAACCCGGCCCGGAGGGCTAATTAACAATCGCACTTTTTATAATATTCTTAACCCAGTGATTAATATCATCCGATCACTGCCCTTTATTATTTTGATGGTAGCGATTATCCCACTTACCCGCTTGATCGTGAATACCACTATCGGAACACCAGGAGCCATCGTGCCATTGATTATTTTTATCGCACCTTATATTGGCCGATTAGTAGAAAATTCATTATTGGATGTTAACCCCGGAATTCTCGAGGCAGCAAAATCGATGGGTGCCACGCCCCTTCAGGCGATTTGGTATTTTCTATTACCCGAAGCACTGTCATCTTTGATATTGGCACTGACCACAGCCACCATTGGCTTGATTGGTGCTACCGCCATGGCAGGTACTGTCGGCGGCGGTGGGATTGGTGATCTGGCTATAACCTATGGCTATCAGCGCTTTGATACGTTCGTAACTGTCACTACCGCGATTGTATTGATTATTACGGTACAGCTCATCCAATCGCTGGGTAATTTATTTGCCAGTAAAATTCGCCGTGAGTGATAAAAAAACCCCTTTTCGGCGAGCAAAAGGGGTCAGATTTTTGGCATAATTGCAATATATACCCTAAATAATTCGAGTTGCAGGAAGGCGGCAAGTGAATAACAACTTGGTTGTAAACCATGTTGAACAGCGCTTGCGCTGGCCCGCAGAGTGAGCCTCATTAGAGGCCCATAATCCCGATGAGCTTACATAAGTAAGTGATTCGGATGATTAAACGTAGCCAACACACCTGCAGCTTGAAGTATGACAGGTATAAAATTAAACTTTAAAGCCGCTAATCACACTCTCCAACTGTAAAGTTTGATCCTGCATCGCCTGAGCCGCAGCAGCAACTTGTTGCACTAGCGCCGCATTTTGCTGTGTTGAATTATCCAACTGATTGATTGCCAGATTAACCTGTTCGATACCCAAACTTTGTTCCTGACTGGATGACATGATTTCATTCATTAATGCCGCCACATTGGACACCCCGCTCATTAAATCATCCATAGTGGTTCCCGCGTCAGCCACCAAGCCAGTACCAATGGCAATATCAGCCACCGAGTCCTCGATCAGTTTTTTAATCTCACGAGCAGATGTCGCTGAACGCTGCGCCAGATTACGCACTTCTGATGCCACCACCGCAAAACCACGGCCTTGTTCACCCGCTCTTGCTGCTTCTACCGCCGCATTAAGTGCCAATATATTGGTTTGGAAGGCGATACTGTCAATCACACTAATGATATCGACTATTTTCTTCGATGAATGATTGATTGAACCCATGGTATCCACCACCTGTTTCACCACCTTGCCACCTTTCACCGCAACAGTAGAAGCATCTCTCGCCAATTGGTTGGCGTGACTGGCGTTATCCGCATTTTGTTTCACCGTGCTGGTAAGTTCATCCATTGAGGCTGCGGTTTGTTCAATTGCCCCATTCCCGAACGAAACGCAACAAACCATCATGCGTTATGCAGCGAGTAGATACTCTAAAAATACCTCATTCGGTGAGCTGTATTCCAGAGATTTGCGCCCCCGAGTGTTGAGGATGTGCTCCAGTCTCGCAATATCTTCATCGCTGACGCCATTAAAATCGGTTCCTTTCGGATAAAACCGCCGTATCAGACCGTTGGTATGCTCATTCAACCCCCGCTCCCAGGAATGATAAGGCCGGGCAAAGTAAACCTTTGCGCCCGTTACCTGAGTGATGTCCTTATGTTTCGCAAACTCGGGTCCGTTATCTGCCGTCAGGGTTTTAAACTCGCAGAAAGTATTCGCCACGATGTCCCTGAACGCTTCCACGACGCTCTCAGCGCACTTATTGGGGAGTTTACGGATAATGACCTGCTTTGTGGCTTTGTCCACGACCGTCAGCAGGAATGACTTCTGGTCTTTGCCAAAAATCGTATCGATTTCAACATGCCCGGGAACCTGTTTGAGTTCAGCCTCAGCAGGCCTGTGCTCAATGCCAACCCTGTCCGGGATGGGCGTGCGTCCGGGCTCACCCGTATCATAGCGATAGCGTTTACCCCGGTGAGGGAGCTGAAGGTAAAGCTTACCGCCAGCCTGTCTGTCCGAACGGATATAGCGGTAGAGGGTATTTTTGCTGACGGCGATATCAAACTGGATTTTCAGTCTCCCACAGATAACCTCAGGGGAGGTATGTACAGCCAGCGCCTGCCGGAGAAAGTCTTGTGTCTGCTGGCCCAGAGGGAAACAGGCATTGTGTGCCGAGGTGGCGCCCCGCCGTTGTCTGGCTAAGGCATCAGCGCGTCTGGAGGAGTAAAGTCCGTTGAAGGCGGGGTCCGTATTACGTCTGAGCTCCCGGCTCAGGGTAGAGCGAGAGACATCCAGTTCTCTGGCAATGCAGGACTGATTAACGCCTTCAGCTTTTCGTTTTTCGATGTAAAAGCGCTCATGCTGAGTCAAATGTTTTCCCTTCATGCAACAGGGTCTCCGACAGGGTCAATACGGCTATTTTATCCGTACCTGACCGGTGGGTCACTTTGTTGCATTTCGTTTGGGAATTGGCGATTGAACTGGCCTGATCTTCAGTACGGGCGGATAAGTCCAGATTACCGCTAGCTATCTGGCGCGATGCTGAGGCAATAGCCAGGCTACTTTCACCGACTTGCCGCATCATTTGCTGTAAATAGTCGATAAAATTGTTGAAACTTTGGTTAATTGCATTGAATTCTGGGCTATTGCTTTCCGGTAAGCGCTGAGTCAAATCAGCCCCTCCCGCCGATAATGCAGTGATATTCTCTTTCAAAGCCGCTAAGCGTTTCATAAAGACGCGGATAGAAAACACCAGGAACAAGAGCAATAACAGCATAATTGGAATCTGTACTAACCCCAGATGCAACAGGATGGCGTGGCTCTGTTTCACCAATAAACTGGTTGGTAAGTCAGTAACCAAATACCACGGGCTATTGGCGATCGGGCGAATAAACAGGGTGTGAGAGGTACCGTCGACATCAAATTCACTCTCCAGTGCTTTTTGATCTTTTAACTGCGGCAATAACCGCTGGGTTTCAGCCGCCATCGGCGAGTTGGCCGCAAAGTCAGACAGATTTTTTAATTCGGCTTTGCCATCCGCCAGAGCACTGCTGCCGACAATCTTGCCATCAGCTTCGACAATCAGAATAGTGCCATTCACTTTCTGTTCCATTTCTTTAACCAAACGGTTAAAGAAACCTAAAGTAACGTCAATGGTTGAAACACCGTAGGCCTCGTCACCTTTATAAATTGCCATCGCGCAGTTGGTTCTTGGCTGTGGGCTGGCATCATCCTGGTAGGCCTTAGCCCACGCGCAGAAGCCTTTAGGCGCATTTAAGCCATCTTTGTACCATGGTTGCTCAAAATAATTTTGTGATTCTGGTGAATTCCAATGGGTGTTGACCGTTAACTTATTTTCTCCATTACGGGCAAAGAAAGTGCTGAACTTAGTCACCCCTTGCTCACGTTTATTAGGTAATGGCCAAATGCCACCACCAAACACATTACTGTCGCCGTACTGATCCACCAGCCCCGGTAATAGTTGATCAATGGTATTGCTGTCCATAATGGCAACAGCCTGTGTAATGCTGCGGGCTTGCGCTTCCACTTTGTTCATTTGCGCCGTGATTGCCGTCGCAATTTGGTCAACGCTATTACCGACAATGGTACTTTCAGATTGTTTGAGTTGTGGTGTCACAAAAAGCTGAATAACCACCACGGTGATTATCAGTAATAAAATAAAAAACGCACTGACGAGTAAGGTAAAGCGGGCTTGAGTGGTTTTTAGCATTATCGTGTCGCTCAATTAAGAGAGCTGGATAGCTCCAGATCTATTAACGGCATTTTGCGCACAGACTTGATGACTGATAAAAACGATTTTTCCGTTCCTCTCCTGCGGTCACAGTTTCAGCGTAATAATTCCCCCCTAACACCAATTTAAGTGATGTTTAAATGTCGTCATACGCGAGATAGTCATTGTTTTGTCGCATAAGTTTGGCCTACTCTGGTAACAAATAACCAATAGATTTCAAAATGCAGGTGAGAGGCCAACACACCTGCAATGAGAAAGATGACGGGTATAAAGCCTCATCCATTTACTGAACGGGAGTATGTCATGCCACAGCAATCCCTTAAAATTGTTACCCTACTGGGTAGCCTGCGTAATGGTTCTTACAATGCGATGGTAGCCCGCGCACTGCCTAAATTAGCGCCTTCAGGCGTCACCATTGAAGCACTGCCTTCTATTCGTGATATTCCGCTTTATGATGCTGATGTTCAGCAGGAAGACGGCTTCCCGGCTACAGTTCAAGCTATTGCTGAGCAGATTCGTCAAGCTGATGGGGTTATCATCGTCACACCGGAATATAACTATTCGGTGCCAGGTGGATTGAAGAATGCGATCGACTGGTTGTCTCGCTTGCCAAACCAACCACTGGCAGGCAAGCCAGTTGCTATTCAAACCAGCTCAATGGGGCCGGTGGGTGGAGCACGTTGCCAGTATCACTTACGTCAGATCCTGGTTTTCCTTGATGCGATGGTGATGAATAAGCCTGAATTTATGGGTGGCGTGATTCAAAGCAAAGTGGATGAGCATGCCAAGGCGTTGATTGATCAAGGAACGCTGGATTTCCTTACCAGCCAACTAGCAGCCTTTGCGACCTATATTGATCGTGTCCGCGTGAAGTAACCCATGATTCAAAACCCCCACTGGCCGCTGGTGATTGGGGGTTACTCTCTTGACCCACACATGTTGGATGCTGCTAAATGGCCGTTAAAATCACTGTCTGGCTTATCCTGACCCTGATATCCACTCTCTGGCTGGGTTGGTATGGTTTAAATGAGCAGCAAGCTGAGCGTGAGGCCGAATTTCGTATTACCCACCGTGAATTGAGCCAGCAATTAGCCCAGCAACAGGCTATTTTGTTTCTGACTCTTGAACCAAACCAACTGTCGCAACTACAGCGCCATTTCCCGCAATTAGTCGCAATTAGCCAAACTAAAGCCGACAAATCAAAAGCAGGCCAGTTAACGCTGCAAGTTCACGGCGGTGATTATCAGCTATCGAACTCATACAATGGCAGTGGCTTGCAGATTAATGGGTTAAAACTGTTACAGGTAGTGGGTTTACCAGAAAATTTCGACAGCGTAACATTGCGCTATCAGCAACATCTGTTAGCTGTGCTGGGCAAGCCAAATCCAGACAGCTTTTGGCAATGGCAAAAACCATTGGGAGAGGGCGCTCAATCCTTTGCGTTAACTGGCTATGCAACTCCTCTTTGGCGTGACCTGCCTTGGTTAACTGCCCTCCTGCTTTCACTCATATGGGGAGCTACCCTCTATGGTTGGCACCGTTGGCAGCAGTTGGCGCAATACCGCAATCGCGCCGAACAACGGGCTAAATTTGCTGATCAAGCCAGACTCAATGCCATGGGGGAAATTGCCACAGGTATCGCCCATGAGTTGAACCAGCCGCTCACTGCCACCCTGACGTATAACCAAACCGCTCTGCGGTTATTACCCGCGCAGGACGACAAGATTACCCCACTGCTACGGGCGTCAGTTGAGCAAATCAAACGGATTTCGGCGCTACTGGAGCGGCTACGCACATTACTCAGCCGTGGGCAGGTGAATTTACAACCGGTGGTGGTAGCGGATATCTGGTTACGCGTGAATGCTTTATTAAGTAATGAGATAGCCGCCAGCAAAGTAACGGTTGTGAATAGTATTCCAGCGAATTTACCGCCACTCTCGGCCGATCCTTTATGGCTGGAGCAAATTCTGCATAATTTACTCAGTAATGCTATCCATGCCGTACAACATACTGCGACCCCGTTAATTTATTTCACTGCCCGCCAGCAACCACAGCAATGGCTAATTCAGATAGAAGATAATGGGCCGGGGCTAAGCCATCAGCAGTTAGACCACCTGTTCACACCTTTTTATACCACTCGCGAGAGTGGCCTGGGATTAGGGCTAACCCTGTGTGAGACATTGGTACAGCGAATGGGAGGTGACATAAAAGCCGCAAACAGTGAATATGGCGGGGCTTGTTTTACCCTAACCTTTCCCCTGATTGGCGAGAATACGCATGACAAAACACATTTATCTGATTGATGACGATGACGGTGTTCGCGCCGCGCTAACCGCATTACTCGCCACCCTGGGCTGGGAAGTAAAAGCATTCAGTGACGGCCAGCATTTCCTCGATACATTGGCAATAACCCAGCCAAGTTGCGTACTCCTGGATATCAGAATGCCGGGTAAGAGTGGGATGGCAGTATTAGAAGCCATTCAATGCCGTGATAGCACTCTTCCGGTCATCATAATGACTGGGCACGGTAATATTGAATTGTGCCGCCGGGCATTTAAAGGTGGAGCGCTGGAGTTTTTGACCAAACCTATCGACGCCGATGTGCTGATCGAGGCGGTCGGCATGGCACTGGAGCAACATGAGCAAGCGCTGGCAGTGAAAAAGCAGCAAGTGAGCTATCAACAGTTACTTAGCCAGCTCTCACCCCGCGAGCGGGAAGTCGCCGCGCTGATTATCCAAGGGGAAACCAGCAAGCAAATCGCCCATATGTTGTCACTTTCACCGCGAACCGTTGAAGCGCACCGCGCGAATATATTCTCCAAGCTGGAGGTCAACTCGCTGGCATCACTTATTCATAATTACTCCTATATCCTACCAATAATATACTCAAAGTAATTGGTGTTGCAGGTAGGCAGCAAGTGAACAACAAATTGGTTGTAAACCATTTTGAACAGCGCCTGCGTGGCCCGTAGGGTGAGCCTCTGATGAGGCTCATAATCCCGATGAGCTTACGCAGTCAAGTGATGTGGATGCGTGAGCGCAGATAACAACCCTGCGGCGCCAAGTCCGAAGGGAATAGGTAGAAGTACGGAGTAAAACGGGTAGTTAGCCGAATGTTTTTTCACCACTTATCGCCGTAACATAGCGGCACAGTGATGAAATCACTTCGCTAACAATAAGGATTTTATATGATCAAGCCTATTGCCCTGACCTCCGCCTTATTCATTGGCCTGATAGCTCAAGCCTCTGCTGCGGGTCTGAACACTGAACGTAATATCTCTCAGGCGCTGGCCACCGATTTGGCCAGCCGCACCCTCGCTGTTTGCCAGGCGGATGGTTACAACGTGGCGGTAACTGTGGTTGACCGTGCTGGGATCATCAAAACTGTATTACGTGCTGATAATGCCGGTCCGCACACCGTTAAAGCCAGCGAGCAAAAAGCCTTTACGGCACTATCGACTAAAACCCCAAGCGGGCAAGTGATGGAAAACAGCCAAAAGACACCTGCGGCCAACAACCTGAAAGACATTCCAGGGTTCTTGCTGTTAGGGGGGGGCGTGCCAGTGAAAGCAGGGGATGAGGTGGTCGGTGCAGTGGGTGTTGCCGGTGCACCGGGCGGGCATTTGGACGCACAATGTGCGACAAAGGCACTGGAGCAAATCAGCGCTCAGTTAAAAGCATAAGATTATAACGACAACGCCCCCACCCTCGGTGTCGAAAGGGGGGCGTTTTTATGATCGGCTATCAGTGATCAACAAAGGCAATTTTCAGCACAAACAGTAGCGCAACAACCACTACGCATGGGCTGATTTCACGCCAACGGCCAGTGCCCAGCTTCATCAGGCAATAAGAGATAAAGCCCAGCGCGATCCCTTCAGTGATAGAGAAACTAAACGGCATCATCACCGCGGTAACAAACGCAGGAACGGCTTCAGTCAAATCATCCCACTTCACCCGTGACAGGCTAGATGTCATCAGCACGCCAACATAAATCAACGCACCGGCAGCGGCATAAGCAGGCACCATACCGGCCAGGGGTGACACAAACATCACCAGCAGGAACAAGATACCAACCACAACGGCCGTTAAACCAGTACGACCCCCGACAGACACCCCTGAGGAGCTTTCAATATACGCGGTCACCGATGAGGTACCGATAAAAGCACCGGCTACCGAGCTGATGCTATCTACGTACAGCGCTTGCTTCATGCGCGGGAACTTGCCTTTGTGGTCGGTTAAGCCCGCTTTATCCGTGACGCCGATTAATGTGCCGGATGAATCGAACAGGTTAACCAGCATGAAGGAGAAAATGATCCCCGCCATACTTATATTCAGCGCTCCGGCTAAATCCACCTGCCCGACCACCGAAGTCACACTTGGCGGCATGGAGAAAATGCCAGAGTAATGCACATCACCCAGCGCCCAGCCAATCAGCGTGGTGACCACAATCGACACCAGCACCGCAGCGTGGATATTGCGAGAGGCCAGAACCGCAATAATAAAGAAGCCCAGCGCACCTAACAGCACACTGTGAGAAGTCAAATTACCTACCGCGACTAAGGTATCCGGGTTTGCCACCACGATACCGGCATTTTTCAGCCCCATCATGGCAATAAACAGGCCAATACCACTGGTAATCCCCACCCGTAGGCTCAGTGGGATGTTAGCAATCATCCAATACCGGATGCGGAAAATGGTCAGTAAAAGGAAACCGATTGCGCCCCAGAAAATAGCACCCATGCCGACTTGCCATGAAATACCCATCGCGCCAACCACCACAAAAGCGAAGAAAGCGTTAAGCCCCATCGCCGGAGCCAGTGCTACCGGTAAGTTAGCCAATAAGCCCATAAAGATGCTACCAAAGGCGGCAATCAGGCAGGTTGTCACGAAAACAGCCCGCACATCCATACCCGCAACCCCTAAAATCTGGGGGTTTACGAACACGATATAGACCATAGTCAAAAAGGTAGTGATACCGGCAATCAACTCAGTACGTGCCGTGGTACCGTGCTGTTTCAGTTTAAATACACGTTCGAGCAGCCCCTGCTCAGTATCAAGGTTTGGTTTACTCATTCGAAGAGTTCCACAGAAGGGAGTGATAGTCGGGGGATATCCTATAACAAAAAACTATTGTTTAGAGCGGGATCACACTCTTTTTTGGCTATTTTTTATCTTCACTGTTGCGCAACAACGCCTTCATTATGACTGCATATTATTCAACCCGTTGTATTTTATTAACTTGTCATTAGTTTTTCTGCTAGTAGGGTCAATAAACATCGCATTCTTACTCAGGATGATTAAAGTGAAGTGAACGTAGATCTGCACAATTTAAGGATAAGTAGAGTGAATAACATTGAATGCGTCATGTTCGATTGCGATGGCACCTTGGTTGACAGTGAAGTTCTGTGTTGTCGTGCATACGTCGTGATGTTTGCCCATTACGGTATTCACCTGTCGCTGGAAGAGGTGATTAAGCGTTTTAAAGGGGTAAAACTGAATGAAATAGTCGCGCTGGTGAGTAAAGAAAACGGTCTGGATGAATCAATAGCAACGCTGGAAAAACTCTACCGCGCTGAGGTTGCACGCCTGTTTGATGCCGAATTACAGCCTATTGCTGGGGCAAAAGCGCTATTGGAGCAAATCACCCTGCCCGTCTGCGTGGTCTCCAACGGGCCAGTGAGCAAAATGCAGCACTCCCTTGGCCTGACTGGCCTGCTGTCTTTCTTTGATACGCGCCTCTATAGCGGTTACGACATTCAGCGTTGGAAGCCTGATCCCGCGCTGATTTATCACGCGGCAAAAGAGATGCAGGTGGCCGCCGAGCACTGCATTTTGGTGGAGGACTCCGCGGCCGGCACCCACGCTGGGATTGCCGCAGGTATACCGGTATTTTACTACTGCGCCGATCCACACAACCAGCCGATACACCACCCGCTAGTCACCATGTTTGATGATATGCAGCAACTGCCTGACTTGTGGCGCGAAAGAGGCTGGCAGATTACTCATCATTAGTGTGCCGACGGCGCTGGTTTATGACTCAACCAGCGCCATGAACGTTTAATGGCACTTTGTTTCTTAATAGCATGCTGTGGGCTAAAACGGCGGTTAAGGCCATTTGCCAATAAATCCAAAGCCAGGCATAAAACGAAGTAGACCAACGCGACAAACAGAAACACTTCCATTGGATAAACCATGCTGCGGTTATTAACCTGAGTTGCCAGAAAAGTCAGTTCATTCACCCCAACTATATAAGCCAGCGATGTGTCCTTAATCAATGAAATCCATTGATTGATAAATGATGGCACCATCATGCGCAATGCTTGCGGCAAGACCACAAACCATAAAACCTGCCAGCGGTTAAAACCTAGCGACAACCCAGCCTGCCACTGCCCTGCACCAATCGCCACAATCCCCGCTTTTACTGCGTGCGCCAGATAGGCGGAAGCAATCAATGCCAGTGCACACACCACCGTGGTGATTTCGGGGATATCCACACCAAATACAATTGGCAGCAGGAAGTAAGTCCAAAAAATCAGCATTATCACCGGGATGGCGCGGAAAAAGCCCAAAAAAGCCGCCAATACGCCCGCCCAAACACCACGAGACATTGCCAGCAATACCCCCACGGTCCCTAAGATTGCGGAGGCCACTCCAGCCATGATACTGATCAGCAGGGTTAATGCCGCCCCACCCAGAGGGCCATCAGGGAAAGTACCCCACAGTAGATAAGTCCAGTTATCAGCAATAATTGTAAAATCCATCTCAATGCCCCCTGATTGTGGTTCGCTGTTGACGCCACATGCCCCAGGCTTCAATCAACGCGATAATGGCGATATACAATACTGTTGCCACCCCAAAGGCTTGAAATGTCCGCAATGTTTCGGTTTCAACCTGACGAGAAGCATAGGAAAGCTCAGCCACCCCGATAGCCATCGCTAAAGAGGAGTTTTTAATAATATTCATGTACTGGCCCAACAATGGCGGCATGGCAATTTTCAACGCCTGCGGCAACACCACATGGCGCATCGATTGCCAGCCCGTTAACCCCAGCGCATGTGCCGCGTATTTTTGTCCTTTAGCGACACCGCTGATCCCAGAACGTAATTCTTCAGCAATAAACGCCGTGGAATAGAGGGTTAGCCCGATAAACCCGGCTAAAAATTCAAAAGAAGGCCAACTTAACGTGAGTCCGATAAAGGTGATTTCATGGGGCGTATTGAGCCATGGAACCCAGGAAGCAGGCAGAAACTGACTGGCAGCAAAATACCAAAAGAACAGTTGTATCAGCAGCGGCGTATTGCGAAATAGCGTGCTATAGCCAACAGCAAACCACCGCAGCACTTTAAGTTCACTATCTCTGGCGGCAGCGAGCAAAAAGCCTAATAACGTGGCAGCAACCACCGTGCAGGCAGAAATCCACAACGTAAGCAGAAACCCCTGCCACAGCCAGTTAAGATATTGCGGGGCCAACAACCAATCAGTGAGATGATGTAGATTCATAGGTCTTGATACCCATATCGCGCTAAAAGCATCTCAATAGTTATTATTAGCTGTGTTGTAAAATCCATCTTACCTATCCCCCATGGTGTTAATCACTAACGGATTACAATGCAAGCAGCCCCACATCGTGACAATGCAGGGCTTTAATGTTCTCACTTCAAGGACGAAGGATATATTAGGCTTTAGGTTGCTGATCCAGTGGCGCAAATTTAAACTCACCGCGCGGCTGGGCTGCATTGGTTGCTGGGCCAAACCAACGATCATAAATCTTCGCCGCTTCGCCATCTTTTTCCAATTTCACCAGTGTTTCGTTAATACTTGCCGTTAAGCGCTCTTCACCCTTAGGAATACCAACCCCTTGGTACTCTTTGGTAATACTAAACGGTGAGATCTCAAAATCAGCTTTTTGTGCCGCCGGTAAGTTACCGAGCAGGCCGACAAGTTTCGCATCATCCTGGGTGATAGCTTGAACGTTACCATTACGCAAAGCAGTAAATGCCAGCGGTGTATCATCGTAAGAAATCACTTTTGCGGTTGGATAATGCTCCCGCAGGGTAATTTCCTGAACCGTACCTTTATCCGCACCAATACGTAATTTGCCGATATCTTCAGGTGTCTTTAGCACACCTTTATGCGCGATAAATTTCTGACCCGTAGCGAAATATGGCAGGCTGAAGTTAACTTCCTTAGCGCGCTCATCAGTAATAGTGAAGTTTGCCGCAATCAGATCAACTTTCTTCGATGTCAGTAATGGAATACGGTTGGCCGGGTTAGTGGCGCGTAGTTCTACTTTTACACCGAGATCTTTCGCGATAGCATTCGCCACGTCCACGTCATATCCCACCAGCTTTTTAGTCTGCGGGTCGATATAACCAAATGGAGGATTACTATCAAAAACAGCAATCCGCACCACACCCGCTTGCTTGATATCATCCAGTTTATCAGCGTGGGCTGCACCAGACAGCGTCGCCAGACCCGCTAACAGCGTTAATGCCAGTGCGCTTTTTTTTGTGGACAGAGATTGCTTCATTGAAAGCTCCTAAGATGATTGAGATGTTGCGATGTGGATAAGCTATCAATTCGGCGTTAGGTCAGGAAATAATATAAAACGATATATTTATAACTAATTAATCTCAGTCAATTAGTCTGATTATATTGGCAAAGAAAGTGGGATCGGTGGCAAAGGAAAATGAGGAGAATAGGGAGCCTTAGAGTGCATCCCAAAGCCTGTTTCTGAAGTTGTAGGTTGAAAAATGCTGTATATTCAGCAAATAAAAAAATAATCGATGAAAAAACACCCAAAAAAGTGAGCAAGTAACACGATCGTAGCCCTAAAATTTAGCCCAATCGTGTTATTAGCATGTATTAGAAAAAAGTGAACTGACAGAATTATTTGCTACTGGAAATGGCATCAGATCGGGCTTCTTCTGTATTAGCCTTTTCCTGGGGCACTATTACAGCAGGTTTTACTTTACCCTTGCTTTGGCTGTCAGGTTCCTCTGTTATCTCAGACTGACCGATAAAGACGCCACCTTTCTTGATTGAGAAATTACTGCCTTTCACAATGCCGTTTAAACGTCCATTTTCCAGAATTTCCAGATGATCAGAAACACAGATCCCTTCAATACGTCCATCCACCGTAATGTGTGGTGCGGTTAAATTACCCTCAATCTTGCCACTGCGCATCAGCCTTATGGTGCCATCACTAACGATAATATCGCCGACCACTACACCATAAATTTGAATGTCGCCATCAAGCCTAACATCACCTGTTAATTGCGTACCTGCGGCGATAACGGTATTTGTTTTAGTTGTATCTGGTGACAAATCAGTTAATGGTGAATGGGCTTTATGGGGAATATTCGTCACAGGAAACACCTCATTATTACTGTTAGTTTTCTTTTTAAACATAATTTTTATCAAGATAAAGATAAGGAATAGAGTAGGAGCAAGCAGTAGATAAAAAAATAAATTGTAGACTATATAGCTCACTAAACATGCTATCCATAGCAACCAAAATAGGCTAAGCGTTACATTTTTGTGTGTATACAGACCCATGTTCACTTATCCCGCTCCCGCGTAAAAACATACCAAAATAATCATGTTAAGCTGAAATTTAAATATCACCAAAAACAATTTAGATATAGGAAATACATCTTCCGTCAAAAGGAAAATATATTTCCCACCTATAACAAAATTATCAGGAATATATAAAAACAGAGGAACACAATGCTATTTTATTATGTCAACAAATTAGGATTTAGAATATAAACAAACATGAAACAATATAGAGTTATCTTATATTGTTCAAAAAAGGAGGGCAAATACAAAAAACAATCCCCAACCTGCCTAATTCGCCAGGATGATTGGGGAAATCGTTATTTTTCAGTCTTACTGGAAAGCAGTTTCTCTAAATCATCGCCACCAAGGTGGCGGAAATCCTGCCCTTTGACGAAATAGAAGATAAACTCACAAATATTCTGACAGCGGTCGCCAATACGCTCAATAGAGCGAGCGCAAAACAGGGCAGTCAGTACACTTGGGATAGTTCGCGGATCTTCCATCATATAAGTCATCAATTGCCGCACGATGCCCTCATATTCCTGATCAACCTTTTTATCTTCGCGATAGATCCGAATAGCCTCGTCCAAATCCATACGTGCGAAAGCATCCAGCACATCATGCAACATTTGCACCGTATGGCGGCCCAAAGACTCCAGACTAACCAACAAAGGCTGATGCTGATGAGAGAATTTTTCCAGCGCGGTACGGCAGATTTTATCTGCTACGTCACCGATGCGCTCCAGCTCAGAGATAGTTTTAATAATCGCCATCACCAAGCGTAAATCACTGGCCGTAGGTTGACGTTTGGCAATGATGCGCACACAGGCTTCATCAATCGCCACTTCCATCATATTGACCTTTCTATCGCCTGCAATTACTTGCTTCGCCAGTTCACCGTCCTGATTATGCATTGCGGTGATCGCGTCAGATAATTGTTGTTCCACCAGTCCACCCATGGTCAATACTTGGGTGCGGATATGTTCAAGTTCTGCATTGAACTGGCCGGAAATATGTTTATTCAGATTCAAGTTATCCATAATACTTCCCGTACGTGTAAGTAGGCGAAATTGATGTATACCCTAAATAATTCGAGTTGCAGGAAGGCGGCAATTGAGCGAATCCCCAGGAGCTTACTCAAGTAAGTGACTGGGGTGAACGAAAGCAGCCAACGCACATGCAGCTTGAAGTATTACGGGGATAGGCCGATCAGCCATAGCGACCAGTAATATAATCTTCCGTCTGTTTCTGCTGTGGCGCAGTAAACAGGGTATCGGTATCACTGAATTCGATTAGCTCGCCCAGATACATAAATGCAGTGTGGTCTGAGCAACGTGCAGCTTGCTGCATGTTATGCGTCACAATAACTACCGTGTAATCGGACTTCAATTCGCTGATCAACTCTTCAATTCTACCGGTGGATATAGGGTCCAACGCTGAGCAAGGCTCATCCAACAGCAATACATCAGGGCGGATAGCAATACCACGGGCAATACACAAACGCTGCTGCTGCCCGCCTGACAAGCTATAACCACTCTGGTGTAATTTATCTTTGGTTTCATTCCATAATGCCGCTTTGGTCAGCGCCCATTGCACCCGTTCATCCATATCAGCACGGGACAAGTTTTCGAACAGTTTCACACCAAAGGCGATGTTATCGTAAATCGACATCGGGAACGGGGTCGGTTTTTGGAAAACCATGCCAACTTTAGCCCGCAACAACGCAATATCTTGTTTGTCAGTCAGGATATTCTGACCGTCCAATAAAATATCGCCTTCAGCACGTTGATCAGGATACAACTGATACATTTTATTGAATGTACGCAGCAGAGTAGATTTACCGCAACCTGATGGCCCGATGAATGCTGTGACCTGGTTCTTAGCAATATCCAGCGAGATATTCTTTAGCGCATGGAATTTGCCATAGTAGAAGTTCAGATCGCGAACCTGGATTTTGCTGTTATTGATGTCAGTAGCCATACTCATCAAGACTTCTCTCTTTTAGCCAATGCCGCCGTAGCCGCATTTTGAAATTTATTGGCGATTCGGTATTTTCATTACTCAATGCTGATACTTACGCAGCCGATTAATACTTTTTCTTCGCGAAAATAACCCGAGCCAGAATATTCAGTAACAATACACACAGGGTAATTAGCAGCACCCCTGCCCAAGCCAGTTGTTGCCATTCGGCAAATGGGCTCATGGCAAATTTAAATATAGTAACCGGCAAGTTAGCGATAGGCTGGCTCAGATCAGTGCTCCAGAACTGGTTGGAGAGCGATGTGAACAGCAAGGGTGCTGTTTCACCGGCAATACGTGCTACCGCGAGCAAGATGCCTGTCAAAATACCGGAGATAGACGCTTTCAGCGTAATAGCCGATATCATGCGCCATTTCGGTGTTCCCAGGGCATAGGCAGCTTCACGCAGGCTATCTGGTACCAACTTGAGCATGTTCTCAGTAGTACGGATAACAATCGGCACTTGTAACAGCGCCAATGCAATCACCCCAGCCCAACCGGAGAAGTGCTCCATCTTGGCAACCACGATGGTGTAGACAAACAGACCGACCACGATGGAAGGTGCTGATAGCAAAATATCATTTATAAAGCGGGTAATTTCCGCCAACCAGGATTTACGGCCATATTCAGCCAGGTAAATCCCCGCCATGATACCCAGAGGGGTGCCAATGACTGTGGCCCATAAGATCAATAAACCACTGCCGGCAATGGCGTTAGCCAAACCACCACCCGCGGTATTGGGTGGCGGAGTCATCTCGGTAAACAGCGCCAAAGACATGCCGTCAATTCCTTTGGTCACGGTGGAGAACAAAATCCACACCAACCAAAACAAACCAAACGCCATGGTAGCCATTGAAAGCAGTAAGGCTATACGGTTCTTTTGGCGACGCCAGGCCTGCTTTTTACGGCGGGTTTCCAGTAGCGTCGCATCACTTTGCATATCCATTGTCGCCATCTTAGCGCCCCTCTTTCTTAGCCAGACGCAAAATCATTAACTTAGATAACGCCAGCACGATAAAGGTAATCACGAACAATATCAGGCCCAATTCCATCAGCGCGGCAGTATGTAAACCGGACTCCGCTTCAGCAAACTCATTCGCTAACGCAGAGGTGATACTGTTCCCTGGCATGAAGAGTGAGAAACTGTCGAGTTGGTAGGTGTTACCGATAATAAAGGTCACTGCCATGGTTTCACCCAAAGCGCGCCCCAGGCCCAGCATCACACCGCCAATCACACCGTTTTTGGTGTAAGGCAGCACAATGCGCCAGATAACTTCCCAAGTGGTACAGCCAATACCATAGGCTGACTCTTTCATCATCACCGGGGTTTGCTCAAACACATCGCGCATAACCGCTGCAATGTAAGGAATAATCATGATGGCCAGGATGACACCTGCGGCCAGAATACCAATACCGAATGCCGGGCCTGAGAACAACACACCCACAATCGGGATGCCAGACATCACGTTGCCGACGGGTTCTTGGAAATAGCGGGCAAATAAGGGAGCGAAAACAAACAAACCCCACATCCCGTAAACAATACTAGGGATAGCCGCTAATAGTTCGATAGCCACACCCAGTGGGCGTTTTAGCCAGTTAGGGGCCAGCTCAGTCAGGAACAAGGCAATACCAAAACTGACCGGGACTGCAATAAGTAAGGCGATAACAGAGGTGACAACTGTGCCATAAATCGGCACTAATGCACCAAACTGCTCAGCCGGGGCATCCCATTCTTTGGTCCACAGGAAAGCCCAACCAAATTTTTGAATACTTGGCCAAGAAGCAACAATCAATGAAATGATAATGCCGCCCAGCAGAAATAGCGTAATCAGCGCAGCCAGTTTAACCAGCGCGCTGAAAATGATGTCACCGTATTTGCTCGGTGCTTTGGTAGTCGGCTTATAATCAGCCATAGACTCTCTTCTCATCCGGGTGTTAATTCCCTTCGTACTTGAAGCCGCAGGGTTATTGGTTATGTTCGCTCACCCGAATCACTGACCTGAGTCAGCTCATCGGGGTTCGTTCACTTGCCGCCTACCTGCAACTTCAATTACTTTGGGTATATTAAATCAATATCTTATAAATAAATTATTACAGGCAAAACTAACTTCAATCAGAAGATTGGCTTACCGTTGCTGTCTTTAACATTGGTTTTCCAAGCTGCACGAACCTGTTCAACCACTTCTTTTGGTAATGTGGCGTAATCCAGCGCATTAGCTTGTTCAGCACCGTTTTTGTATGCCCAATCAAAGAACTTCAGTACTTCAGTGCCTTTAGCCGCATTTTTCTGCTCTTTGTGCACCAAAATGAAAGTAGTAGAGGTAATTGGCCAAACATCATCACCTTTCTGATTGGTTAAGTCTTGAGCAAACGTTTTGCTCCAGTCTACACCTTTGGCCGCAGCGCTAAAGCTTTGCTCTGTTGGGCTGACTGGTTTGCCATCGGCTGAAACCAGTTTGGTGTAAGCCAGGTTATTTTGTTTGGCATAAGCGTATTCCACATAACCAATGGCACCTGGCAAGCGCTGAACAAATGCCGCAATACCGTCGTTACCTTTACCACCTAAACCGGTCGGCCAGTTAACCGTTGAGCCTGCACCCACTTTCTCTTTCCACTGCGCATTCACTTTAGCCAGATAGCTGGTGAATACGAATGAAGTGCCAGAACCATCAGCACGGCGCACCACTGCAATATTTTGATCTGGCAATTTAACGCCCGGATTCAGCTTCACAATCGCCGGGTCATTCCACTTCTTCACATTACCCAGATAAATATCACCCAGTGTTTTACCGTCTAAAGTCAGTTCACCAGATTTGATGCCAGGGATATTAACGGCCAGCACCACACCACCAATCACAGTTGGGAATTGGAACAAACCTTCAGCCGCCAGCTTATCGTCTGCTAATGGCGCATCAGAAGCACCGAAATCAACAGTATTGGCAATGATTTGTTTTACGCCACCTGAAGAGCCGATCCCTTGATAGTTAACTTTGTTACCTGTTTCTTTCTGATAAGAATCTGCCCACTTGGCATACACCGGCGCGGGGAATGTCGCACCTGCACCTGTCAGGCTTGCAGCAGCGAACGCGGACACAGTGGTCATAGATAAAGTCGCTGCCACAATGCTGGCTACGGTGGTACGCATCAGTTTCATAATCCCTCCTAATGGGATATTAGAATTAACTCTATACCAAAGAACCTGGTATTGCAGGATGGGCTGAGTAATGAACCAAGCTAACAACGCTGCAACTCAAGTACCAAGTGTATAAATTGTTTTCATCAGATTAAGTATGGTGCAGGAGGGAAAATAGGACAGTTTAATGACAGAAAAATGTATGAAATATTACAGTTATATGACAAGCTGCTGGTGTTAAAATAAAATCATTATTTATCATTAGATTAGACTATTTTTTATCTTTTTATTTGTAATAACTTCAGTTGTGATCGTGGTTGGTCACCGCTTTCAAGTAGCGTTGCGCTGTGGGTTCGATACGACGAAATCGTTTCTGATAAAATAACGTCGTTTTTTATCACGTTTAATCCATTATATTAACGAATGAATTCAATTGAATAATGTTGTATTTATGCTCAGCGCTGAGCATATTCAACAAATTGGATGAGTAAACGTAAGATAAAAGAATAAGGAGAGGAAACTCAATAAAAATACGAATATAAAGCCTATTATTTCATTCTCATCACCATCCTGCTGTGCACATTTTCCCAGACGGCTTCCCTCTATTCTCTATTTCCTCAGTGGTTTTTTTTTGCATTGCTGCTAACATTATTTTCTAGGGTTACGATACTGAGTAACACTGAATTAATTTACTCTATTGAACACCGTCACCATTTTAATAAATTTTCAATATTACACACAAAAAAATCATCGTCTCAGGAGAAAATATTTCTGTCTTAACAACATATTGGCTCTTTCCGAGCCAGACTCTCGGGTAGAACAAGTAACCAACGCGGCTACCTACATAAAACTGGCAGCATACGAAAGATAGAAAATATAAATTTTCAGTCAATGCTTTTGAGTTACTAAGCCAACATCTTGTTTTATTACGCTGAATATTTGTCTCTATATTCTATCAAACGCCCTATGCTTTAGAGAATTTTCGTATAGATAATCACAGCAAACTCATTGGGAAATGATATTATGCAATCTGCAACTATGCCCTCAGGAAAAAATAGTTTTTCTGAAAATAATATTATTAGCAGTGTAATTAATAAATATGCAAACACCGGTGTATTTATAATTAATACCAACGATCCGCTGCTGGTGAAATTTTATGATATTCAACTGGGACTGGCAGGTATCAGCCTCGTTCGTTGTCCTAATTTCAGTCAGCTCTGGGCAAACCACAAACTGGCTAAATATGCCGTCAGCTCACTGGCGATGGGGGATAGCGATAGCGCACAACAGGTACACAGCATCGTCAGCCTGGATTCTACTGATGGGCAAACGTTCTCAGCAAATGCCATTGGTTCGTTGCCGGTGTCAGCCGTAAACATCACGCAAACCTTAGGTATTTTTGACGAATCAGGCAGCCCTGCGGGAACAGTACAATGTAAAAAGAACTATATTTATACTGCTAATTGTCCCATCCAGGCTAATGGCACCTTCCCGGCCAGTTTAAAACAAACCCGCTATCCGGTTAATATCATCTATACCTTCGCCCAAACGGTGAATAACCAGACAGTTTACGGGGCCGAAATTGTTACCACACAAAGTTACCCAAAATTAATTCAAAATGATTCACCTGCTGATTTAAATAAAAATAATCTGATAAAAATCTGTCTGGCCCGTCAAGAAAGCGACTGTGACTACTTTAATAATTTTGACGGCAATGTCACCGTACCGATAAAAGGCAGCGTAACCTACTTCGGCAATATTGATTTAAATAATGGCAAGCCTATAAACGCGTATAACTCAATTTATCTGGTCCGCGAACGTCAGGGCGGCGATCCGATCACCCCTGCCAATGACTTTAATTTCTTTGACGACGCTAAAACCCGAATTAATGGCAACGTTTTATCGTGGGATCTAGACTGGCTTAAATTCAAACGTCCCGATTTTGATTCCGGTGAGCGGGTTTATTATATCTTTAAAGTGACATTACAAATTGAAGGAGCGAGTGTAGCCAGTTTTATTACCAATGCTCCCGGTCCGTTCGATCCTGAACAGCGCTTTTTAAATACCAACACACTAAAACCCATGCAGATTACCTATGGTTGTTTAGGTAAAGGCACTCCCATTTTGATGCAGGATGGTAAAGAAAAAGCCATTGACGACATCTTTATTGGTGAATGGGTGCAATCGCAGGATGGGCGAGCGTTAAGAGTCGAAGATGTGATTACCGGCACGGAGCAAAACTATCTTGAGATTGAAGTCAGGGATAGTAGCGGCCAGCTCAAAACCCTTATCACCAGTCTGGGCCACCCCTTTTGCACTACCACCGGAGTGAAACTGGCGAGTGAATTGACTCTGACCAGTCGACTGCTAACCCCAGAGTGTGACTGTGCTATCAGCCGTATCAACAAACAACACGGCGAAATTGAGGTGTACAACCTGCACCTTTCCACTGACGACCCCATCAAAGATCTGACAGAAAGTAGCAGCACCATGTATGCCACAGGCGTGCTAGTTGGCGATAGCACGATGCAGTATCACTACGAAGAGGCCTACCACCATCGCTCGGTGAATATCCTAAACCAGCTACCGGAAGAATGGCGTCAGGATTATCAAAACCATATTAAAACCATAAGGTAATTGATTGATATGTTTATTGGTTATCCTGATTTTCAGCAAATTATCACCGATGACAAGCTGCGCGTCGTTGCCGTCTGTCAGCAGTCTGATGTCTATTATTTATATCCAGAACCCTTCGTCCTGATTGCTGGTGATCCGTTGGCCTTTGCACTGGATGTGATCCTCAGCCTAAGCAGCAACATTATCTACGGCGACCTTGATTTTACCGCTGAGCTACAATTTGCCAGCGGCGGCGCACTTGAGGCATTCAATCGCCAACACCCAGGGAAGGCTATCCAAGGTTTGCCGGTTATCCCCTATAAGCTAAGTTTCCGCTCACCACCTGACCATGATTCAGCATTAACCCATCAGGATTACGATCCGACCTGGTATTCGGCGCAGTCGATTCAATTTTTGATCTCGCTTGATGCAGATACCACGCAACTGATGAAAAAAACGTTGCTGGATAATATTGTTGGCTTTAATGCTCGTATCGATGGCTTTGTCGAAGGTGTATCGCCACGGCTGAACTACACACTAGATTGCGATCCCGGCCAGTTAATTGCCGAACTGGCGGCCAATGTTAAAGACGCCCAACCGGTGTCCAACAACCGGATCGCGTTTCCCTACATGTTGCTTACTCAGTACATGTACGAAAATCTGTCCCGGCTACCGCTGCTAATCTCGCCAGCCTTCTCCTCAACCAACCCGGCAGAAGCGCTATTATTCGCGCAGGCTTTGCTCGATCGTCTGTTCAACACGTTGGGATCGCCCTATATCGGTAACGCCAACACCAATACTACTTATATTTGTCTGTTGCTCCCCCAGAAACAGCGTCGTCTGATAATTGATTTAAAACGCGTTGAGCTAACCCAGCGCCCCATCTGCTTTTTATTGGATCCCTTTGCCACGGCACAACAAATTGCCAAAGAGGCTCCCGAACAGGTTATCCACCAGATAACCGCACCTGCGCTGCCAGACGGTAGCCTGCGGATTAACATCCTTTACGCTGTCCCACAGGGTCTTAAAGACGGGGCGTTTATTGATATACAAATCATTTTACCTCCGGGCGAGCTTTATCCTGCTGGACAACAGCAAACCCTGCTATTGATACCCAGTCAGAGTTATTTGGCCTTCACATTTATTAATAATACGTTCAGCTTGAATGGCGAATATCAGTACCACATTCGCGTTAGCTACCCAACCGCCAATGGATATCTCTCCCTCGTCAGCGAGCAACGAACCAGTAATAACAAAATACTGACGCTGGATTATTCCAGCCTTCCTTGTCAGTTCCTGGCCCCATTCCCGAACGAAACGCAACAAACCATCATGCGTTATGCAGCGAGTAGATACTCTAAAAATACCTCATTCGGTGAGCTGTATTCCAGAGATTTGCGCCCCCGAGTGTTGAGGATGTGCTCCAGTCTCGCAATATCTTCATCGCTGACGCCATTAAAATCGGTTCCTTTCGGATAAAACCGCCGTATCAGACCGTTGGTATGCTCATTCAACCCCCGCTCCCAGGAATGATAAGGCCGGGCAAAGTAAACCTTTGCGCCCGTTACCTGAGTGATGTCCTTATGTTTCGCAAACTCGGGTCCGTTATCTGCCGTCAGGGTTTTAAACTCGCAGAAAGTATTCGCCACGATGTCCCTGAACGCTTCCACGACGCTCTCAGCGCACTTATTGGGGAGTTTACGGATAATGACCTGCTTTGTGGCTTTGTCCACGACCGTCAGCAGGAATGACTTCTGGTCTTTGCCAAAAATCGTATCGATTTCAACATGCCCGGGAACCTGTTTGAGTTCAGCCTCAGCAGGCCTGTGCTCAATGCCCCATTCCCGAACGAAACGCAACAAACCATCATGCGTTATGCAGCGAGTAGATACTCTAAAAATACCTCATTCGGTGAGCTGTATTCCAGAGATTTGCGCCCCCGAGTGTTGAGGATGTGCTCCAGTCTCGCAATATCTTCATCGCTGACGCCATTAAAATCGGTTCCTTTCGGATAAAACCGCCGTATCAGACCGTTGGTATGCTCATTCAACCCCCGCTCCCAGGAATGATAAGGCCGGGCAAAGTAAACCTTTGCGCCCGTTACCTGAGTGATGTCCTTATGTTTCGCAAACTCGGGTCCGTTATCTGCCGTCAGGGTTTTAAACTCGCAGAAAGTATTCGCCACGATGTCCCTGAACGCTTCCACGACGCTCTCAGCGCACTTATTGGGGAGTTTACGGATAATGACCTGCTTTGTGGCTTTGTCCACGACCGTCAGCAGGAATGACTTCTGGTCTTTGCCAAAAATCGTATCGATTTCAACATGCCCGGGAACCTGTTTGAGTTCAGCCTCAGCAGGCCTGTGCTCAATGCCAACCCTGTCCGGGATGGGCGTGCGTCCGGGCTCACCCGTATCATAGCGATAGCGTTTACCCCGGTGAGGGAGCTGAAGGTAAAGCTTACCGCCAGCCTGTCTGTCCGAACGGATATAGCGGTAGAGGGTATTTTTGCTGACGGCGATATCAAACTGGATTTTCAGTCTCCCAGAGATAACCTCAGGGGAGGTATGTACAGCCAGCGCCTGCCGGAGAAAGTCTTGTGTCTGCTGGCCCAGAGGGAAACAGGCATTGTGTGCCGAGGTGGCGCCCCGCCGTTGTCTGGCTAAGGCATCAGCGCGTCTGGAGGAGTAAAGTCCGTTGAAAGCGGGGTCCGTATTACGCCTGAGCTCCCGGCTCAGGGTAGAGCGAGAGACGCCGAGCTCTCTGGCAATGCAGGACTGATTAACGCCTTCAGCTTTTCGTTTTTCGATGTAAAAGCGCTCATGCTGAGTCAAATGTTTTCCCTTCATGCAACAGGGTCTCCGACAGGGTCAATACGGCTATTTTATCCGTACCTGACCGGTGGGTCACTTTGTTGCATTTCGTTTGGGAATTGGCGATGGCGTAGAATTAAAAAGCGATACTCAGGTATTGAATGTTTCCACGCAGCCAAAACCTTTTATTTATCCAGTAGGCATGAAGCCAGAGAATCCCATTTATTTCACCACCAGTTATTATACCCGGGATGGTGGTAATTTTACTTACATCGAACCAGGTATTGAACCATCTCCGCAATTGCCCGGATATGGTGGCACCCGTGCGAACCAGATTCAAATAATGAATGCCTTACCGAGGAAAACGACCTACTCCATATTTTTCATCGCACCGAAGAAAGATGTACTAATTATCATCTTCGACATGATGGTGAACTATAAGACCTACAAGTTTAAACAGACTAAATCGATTAATCTGGAAGAAAAAGATCTCGTGGATACCACCACCCGCCGCGACCTTACCTTCGAATTTTTACCCGATGGCACAGATGACATTCCTGAAATCACCTATAGCGGCACCATTATTTACAATGATGAGCGCGATCCCAAGCCAATTGAGGGCAAGGTAACCGGTTCATCGGTCGCGGTGGTGGTGAAGTGTTAATGGCCCGTCATTCTTCTGGTGTAGCGGCGGCCAGATGTGCTGCCTCTGAACCGGCCCTCCCGTTGAGGCGGTGATGAACAGTGTTCATTACTATTGGATAGGCAGAGCATCGGTCATTGCATTGATGACTGATGCTCGGTTGATTGTTTTTTATTCAACATGGACACCCCCATGGATAACAGAATAACGGAACAAACTATCGGTTTTATTAATGCAATGCCAGGTAGCCAAGTTTATTATTATAGCGCGTTGGCACCCAGTATTTTGGTAAATGAGCAGGCTATTCCCGAAGTGCATTATCAAATATTCAGGAGCAGCGCCACCGCACAACCGACGACTTACTACGCAATACTCTCATTGCAGACACAACTGAACAGCAGTATGGCTGCAGCACAGGCAGCGGCGCGGGATAATCCCGATATTCCGCCGGACGCGACCCTGCTCCCCTTACAAATTATTGCCAGCACTGCCACGCTCTGTATTCCACAAGCTATGCCTCAACTGCTGAATCACACCTCGCTGGGGAATAATCAGTTTTGCTACATCATGGCCGCACTGACTGATACGAATGATATTGAGCGAATCGTCGCGCTGCTTCAGCAACCGGAATCAGCACCGATTGCCGTCAGTTATAAAATCGACTACCTGCAACAATTACCCCCCTCAACCTTTGAACTTGATGCCCAATGGGATCAGGTATATGAATATCTGAAAATCTCATTCGGTTTTAATGCGCTGATTTTTTCTTTTAATATTGATGATATTTCCGAAACCTTAATCAGTAATAAGCTGGTTACTATCAAGGTAAGAAATACCAATCCCGACCATTATATGAAACAAGCCACGGCTGAATTGAGCACGATTCTGACTTGCGAATTTTTCACCCCAGTATTTGGTCAAATAAAAACAGCCCCTGCGCCTAAATTTGGTTTCCAATTACAAAACATCTCAGTTAAAGATATTGATAAACGTACGCTCAGTGCCCGAATCACCGAAACTACGGTAGTGCGACGATCTCTCTATCCTCAAGCGCTTTTTGCCACATTGGTTAGCCAGAGCCATTATGATGCCATCGACGTCGTAAGCTATCACGAGCTTCAGGATGATTTTTTCTCTTACCGCAGCATAAAAGCTCAACTGCTGACATCTGAGTTAGACGAAAATATTCAATTGGTGGCGCTCAATTTGACTTATGGTAACACGCGGTCCCCGTTAGTTTTTTCCAGAAATAATATGGCGGCCAAAACGTTCCATTTTTCCGCCATTATCGACCCTGTAACAAAAAAAATGTCCTGGCCGGTGGAGTATCAGTTCACATTATATTTTAACCATCCGGTCGGTGGTGTGATGTTTGTCAGTTCAGCCATCATGAGCACATCCTTAACCGAAATTTTTTTAGACATTGAATCGTTATATAGCCGTTATCATTTCGTTATTGCCACAGAAAAAAGATTCAACTGGGCATGGTATACATCAATATTGGTAAATATCACCTGTACCCATATTGAAAACAAAGAAAACAGCACATCAAAAAACTTCCACATCACCGAGAAAAAACCGTCAGAAGAATACAGCATCATGCTACCAGATCCTGAATGCTATACTTTTTCGGTAATCAAAGAATATAGCATTAGCGCTAACACTCCCCATATACCAGTAAGGTTAGACCAACCCACCAGCCAGGATGTCAGCATATCTTCACGACTCTATAAACAAAGAACGCTGAAAATCACCCCAGCTTTTGACTGGGAAAGAATCACACAGGTTCTAGTCAATGTGACTTACTGCTATAACCAATTCGCCATGAACACGTTAAAGGAAGCATTTTATTTCTCTGAAGACCAGTCAGAACCTGCATTATTTAGCGCAGATCAACCCGACCCGACATTACTGTTTATTAATCTCGACATCATGATTATTGATAATGACGGCGGCGTTGAAAATAAAAAACTCATTACCGATGAAGAACAGATCAATATTACTAACTGACCATGAGGAAATATCATGTTATTACTGAGAGAAAAAACCGCCACGATTAAAAACATCACGTTTTTTTCTGATGATTCAGATGAAAACCAATTTTGGTATTTGCCCGGTGATATTCATATTGCCGTACGCGATGGGAAACCGGTATTTTCATTAATTAAATACACCGGTGATGACGCCAACCAACAGGGCGGGTACATAAACTTTGAGGTCAATACTGCCGTCGATGAAGGCGAACTCAACACCGCGTTTACCGATTACCTGAATAAACTGAAGATCAAGCCGAAAAATGCCCGTAAAGCGCCAGTACCGTTTAATAATGGTACTGTGAACTTTTTTGTTCTGGATGCACAAAATTCCAACGGCCAGTTGATTAGCGCACAAAGCTCTAGCCTATTTGGTAATAACACCGCCATTTTCAGTGCCAAACTGACGCCACAACAGGCGGTTATTCTGGAGGCTGCGTTTAATCAAGCGCAGGCACCAGCGGCGGTGGCTTACAACCTCACTTATACCGGTATCACCCCAGCATTGAAAGTGGATGTTACAGCGGAATTTGACAGCGTTTATAAGGAATTCGGTGCTAAGTTTGGCATTAATATTCCTATTCCGGTCGAGACACCGGCAAGTTTTTGGCTCGGCTTTGACAGCGTGATTAAGAAACTGGAGCAAGATCAAAAACTCGTGATTAAAGTGACCGAAAGTATGCCCGGCGATCAGGCGACCAAAGAAAAAGAGTGGGCATTACAGTTTGTCAAAGAAGAACTACTAAAGATATTTTTCAACGCAACCATTAAACCAAACGCAGAAAGTAATGAGCAGGCAAAATCAGCCAGCGCTTCCATTCTGGAATCATTGATTGGCAGTAAAGATGAAAAAGGGAAAGGCGGTCTTTTCCCCTGCGCATCATTGGAATTAAAAGTGGTCAACATTACCGAGCATAAAACCTTATCCTTTAACTACACTTCATCAAAAGCGATTACTCAGGCCGCCGTACCACAAAACTTTATCGGCACCGACACGTTAAAAGCCCAAAAAGATAAACCTTATTTTATTGAAGTAAACGTCAATGATCCGTTCTTTCAGAAAATCGAACTGCAAATCTTCGGCCCTGATGGCTTTGAAGAGTTCGGTATCAAAGCGGCAGCATTTCAAGCCAGCTACAATAACAATGTCTATACCAGTGATGCCTTTACCGAGGACGGTAAAGAATGGCGGAAAAATATTGCCAGAAGCAAAGACAAAAATGAATTACTCGATATTCAAGGCGAGTTTATTTTTAAATCAGCGAGCAGCTCCGGCTGGGAAGGTAACAGCAGCTATCAGTCAAAATTCAAAACCGCTTCTACCACCATCGGTCTCGATCCGAGTAATTTACTCACTTTCAATGAAATTGATATTTTCCTCGATCGCCAGTTCTCCTGGGATAAATACAATCAGGTGCTGGTTGAACTCACTTATCTTGATGACAAAGAACAAAAGAAAACCAAGAAGTTCTCCTTTAATCCCGATAAAACCAAAGCGCAAACCTTCAAGTATCGCTGCCTGACAGAGAAACCCTGGACGGTTCATTATACGATTACCTATCTTGAGGTCGGCGGGCATACCCGGTTGGTCGACGGTACAGATAATCCGCCTGCCATCGTTATTCCGACATGAGCTACGGTAAATAATCATGGTTGAACGCGTTGCGGTGTTACCAGCGGCATTGGACGCCCTGGTAACCACTTTATGCCATCATGTGCCGGATTTAGCAGGCACGCTATTACCCGACATTCACCGTTTTAGCCAGAAACGGATGGCATCGGGGCTGCTGTCTGCGGCATTTAATACCAGTCTATTGGCTTATAACGGTTGCCCACTGGAGTTCACGACATCCAGCATAAAACCGCAGGCTGTGGCTTGCACGTTTGATACTTTTCTCCCGCTATTCACCCAGGCTCGTGATATTGGGGCCTTCAGTGCGGAAAATTACCCACACGCCTCGTCAGACTCGTCTGCATCCTGCTTCGCACACATTGCTCGAATACAACGGCCGGATACGCCTACCCAAGCGCTAAAATTTGGCTCATGGTTGGGGCGGAAATATACCGCTGACGGCATTAAAACCAAGGTTTACTCCGAAGTACCGCCAAATAATCAAGCATTAATCGCTCTGTATGCCTCCCCGCTAAATCACGCCAATAGCGATTATCCCCTGCATCAGTTAACCGCAGCCGGACTATCGCTGTTGATGATTGGCTATTACCCAGATAACCCTGACACACCAACTGAATATTATTATCAGTGGCACAGCGCAGAAATAACGCTGGCAGACATTGCCAACGTTATGCGGTTATTTGGTATTGAACGTGGGTTTCCTCCGCTGGCCGCGCTGCTCAGGCAGGTATTAGCTAACATGCCTAATCCAGATGAATTCCCCGCCACCACCTATGGTTTCAGCCTGGTCTATAACCATCGACGCCAGTTGGAAAGTTTTAGCCTGTTTACTATGGCGCCGCGCTTTTTAGGCGGCAACGCGCAGGCTGCCATCAAGATTGGTGAGCTATTGCAGCACGTGGCACAGCCCATGCCGCTGCTACAAGCGTTGCTCAAGGAGAATGTGCCTCTTCAGTTTAATGTCATCGGCTTTACGGTTGATGCACAGGCAAGGTGCGGCGTCAGTTGTACCTTCAGCCCGCAGAACGACCTTTGGCGCGAGGTTGCCCTACCAGACCGTAGCCCGCCGCCGCCGCGCGGCATGTCGCCAGATGCAATCCTCCGACAACAGCAATCAGAAAACGGGGCATTCCTGTCCAGCGTCAGAACACCCGACGGCCAGTGGCATCAGGATGCCAATGCTTTTGTCACTGCTCAGGTATTAAGGACGCTCGACTACACCGAGCAAACGGCTCCCTATATTGATCGCGCGCTGGATTTTCTCGCTAGTTGTGAAACCCGCCCCGGTCATTTCAGTTTCTGGCCTCGTCACGCTCATCCCCGTTGGATGAACGGCCAGATGATTGACGCCGATATTGATGACACGGCGATAATTACCGAAATGTTATACAAATTTGGCCGTATTTCGCCTGACGCCGTTCGCCTGACGCTGATTGAGATGAATGGCTATCAGCTACAGAAGGTTGATGCCCGACTTACCGAACTACAGCATCAATGGGCTGAATGTCAAACCTTCCACACTTGGATGAAACAAAATAATGAGATTAGCCAGCTCGACTGCTGTGTTAATACCAATGCGCTAATTTTACTGTATCGTTTTTATGGCGAACAATGCGCAACCCTACCGGCTTATTATCGTATTATCACCATGCTGAATAAAGCCGTCGTCTGGAGCCAAAACGAATATCAGAGAATAACCCAATTAACCCCCTACTACGCTCATCCCGCCGAATGGTTGTCCACACTTGAATATGCCCAAAATATCGGTATCGATACACTATCTGACATTATTACGCCGTTAAAAAAATGGCAGCTTGCCAATAGTGCTAGGGAAATACCACTCTATCGTCGTCACGATGGGCAGTATCTGTGGACCTCATCCTATTTATCAGCGCTAAGGCGTTGTTCTGTTCTCTATGATACGAAGGATACCTATGAACATCTTTCTCAATGATCTGGTCACGCTAAACAAAATTATTCTGGAAAACGCGCAGCAGCAGTTTACCGACAATGTTAATCTGACCAGAAAATTACGGACAACTCTAACGCCATTATCCGATGAATTGATAGCACAGGTCAGTACCGAGAATGTCTCTGGCGAAATACGCTATCAGATTGAAACCATAACAGATGGCATTAGTTGGACGATGGTACTGAGTTTTTTTCTCAACAAAAACATTCAGGAAATGCCTTATGTAGTGCTCAATTTCAATCAGTTTGGCAAATTCAATGAAATGATATTTCAGGACGTGGCACTCAAAGCTGAACGGCAATATCAGGCTCAACTAAAACTAACCCGACTTGAGCAGCGAGATGCGTTATTAAGAGCCTTATCCAACTACGATGCGCAAACCACGTTGGTGATCGCCATCAAATCTGATACCGGCCTGCTGAATACTATTACTGATCCTAAAATATTTTATTTTGCGGAAAATTATTATCCTTATATCTACCGCGGCATTGCGCCACCGAATCCACGTTTTGAATTAATTCTCACACCAATAGAATATCATCAATACTGGTATAACTATTATCAGGATAATATTCGTAAAGATTATCTTTATTATTTACCCGATACGTTTCAACTGGCCAGTAACAGCAATGACAATAATAAACCCATGTTGTCGATCTCCTTTTCTGCACCAGAAGGGGCAACAGAGGTGGCTCAGTTTAATGTGACCTTTGACTATTTCTTGCTACCCAAGGTGGGCAGACAACGCATTAGCGACGCCGAAACTACCTTTATCCAATCCCAGCCACAGGGTAAGTTGATCCCTTTTTCCAGTGCGCATAGCCTTAAACTACGGTTGTCATTACCGGCGGGGAAAACCGAAGAAACCAACGCAATAGTAAACCTGCAAAGCGGTATTATTGATTCGTTCACGCTGCCATCGGCGCAGTTTGCAAAAATTTGGGATGCGCTGTTTGATACCACGGCACAGCATCTGTTGCTCAATGGCGAGCTGGAAGTTAAACAGGAAGGCTTTAGCCCTGACAATATCCCGGTACAGCTCAGGATGCCGGTTGCATATAAAAATAATCCCCAGCTGTTTATCGATAATTCCACCCCAGTTGAAATTGTCAAAACGCTGAAGTTTATCAGCAGCCAGGGTGCTTATGATCCCACCGGCCCGAACCCCATAGAACAGATACTAATCAGCATCAACCACCAGACGATAGCACTGAATAGCGAGCAGCCTACCAAAACCTTAGAAGTGAAAGTGTCGGCCTTGCAACTCATTCTTAATCCGCAAGAAAAGCTGATCTACCATTATGATGTGCAGATTCATTACCAGGATGGGGCAAGGAAAGAGCTTAGAGATTTAACCTCGACCTTCGAAATTATTTATGTCCCTTGACACTCTCCCAACGACGCTGTGGCATTAAAGTGTCGTTGGGTAATATATTGTGTTTTTATATATAAACTGATGATAGCGGCAGCTATCTAAAAAACCGGCAACGTAACTTTTGCCGATTCCTGACAATGACTGTTTTAATTTGGTCATAAAAAAATCCGGTATGCTTTTAAACAGCATAACCGGACTTTTCGAGTTAACGGCTATTTCATCCGCCCACAATATTTTGTGCTATATCTATCGCAGCTTATTCAACCGTGACTGATTTTGCCAAGTTACGTGGCTGGTCCACGTCGGTGCCTTTAATTAGCGCGACATGGTAAGAGAGTAACTGTAGTGGCACGGTATAGAAGATAGGCGCGATAATCTCTTCTACATGTGGTAACTGAATGATTTTCATCCCTTCACTGTCAGTGAAACCGGCATCTTGATCAGCAAACACATACAGCAAACCGCCACGGGCACGCACTTCTTCAATGTTGGATTTCAGTTTTTCCAACAATTCATTATTTGGCGCAACCACGATGACCGGCATATCAGCATCAATCAATGCCAATGGACCGTGCTTCAACTCACCTGCAGCATAAGCTTCAGCGTGAATATAAGAGATCTCTTTAAGTTTCAGCGCGCCTTCCATCGCAATCGGATATTGATCACCGCGACCAAGGAACAAGGCATTGTGTTTATCAGAGAAACCTTCAGCCAGCGCTTCAATGGTTTTATCCAGAGACAACATCTGTTCAATACGAGCAGGTAGAGCCTGTAACGCATGAACAATATTCTGCTCCAGACTGGCATCAGCGCCCTTCAGCTTGCCAATACGCCCCACCAGCATCAGTAATACTGTCAACTGAGTGGTAAAGGCTTTCGTTGATGCTACGCCAATCTCAGTACCGGCTTTGGTCATTAACGCTAAATCTGATTCACGCACCAGCGATGAGCCAGCGACGTTACAAATAGCCAGCGACCCCAAATACCCCAACTCTTTTGATAAGCGCAGAGCAGCTAAGGTATCGGCAGTTTCACCTGATTGTGACAAGGTGATCAACAGGCTATTTGGGCGCACAGCGGATTTGCGGTAACGGAACTCAGACGCAATCTCTACGTCACAAGGCACACCGGCTAATGATTCAAACCAATAACGCGAAACCATGCCTGAGTTATAAGAGGTACCACAGGCAATAATTTGAATATGTTGAACATTTGCCAATAATGCATCCGCTTTAGGGCCAAGTTCAGATAAATCAATTACACCATGATTTAAACGGCCTTCCAGCGTATTTTTAATCGCCATTGGCTGTTCATAAATCTCTTTCTGCATGTAATGGCGGTAGACACCTTTATCACCGGCATCGTACTGCACCTGAGATTCAATTTCAGGGCGCTCAATAGCATTACCCTGTTTATCAAAAATTGCGATGCTACGGCGAGTTACTTCAACCACATCACCTTCTTCCAGGAAGATGAAGCGGCGAGTCACGGGTAATAACGCCAGTTGGTCAGAGGCAATAAAGTTTTCACCTACACCACAACCAATCACTAATGGGCTACCGGAACGCGCAGCCACCAAACGACTTGGGTCACGACTATCCATAACGACAGTGCCGTAAGCGCCACGTAATTGCGGGATAACACGCTTAACCACTTCCAGCAAAGATCCACCTTGCTGTAGCTCCCAGTGCACCAAGTGAGCAATAACTTCAGTATCTGTTTCAGAACTGAAACGGTAGCCACGACCAATCAGTAATTCACGTAAAGGTTCGTGATTCTCAATAATGCCGTTGTGTACCACAGAGATATAGTCAGAAACATGAGGGTGCGCATTGGCTTCCGATGGCTCACCATGGGTAGCCCAACGGGTATGTGCAATCCCGGTGCCACCATGTAAAGCCTGATTTTCGGCAGCATCAGACAGCGCCTGTACTTTACCCACCCGACGTAAACGCGTCATATTACCTTCAGCGTCAACCACTGCTAAACCAGCAGAGTCATAGCCACGGTATTCAAGACGACGTAAACCTTCGATCAGAATCTCAGCGATATCACGTTGCGCTACTGCGCCAACAATTCCACACATCTATTTTATTCCTATGTAAGGTTCTTTTAGAACCTTGTCGATGTCAGTGACCTGATTTTCCGGGTTCCCCGAGCCTGTAGAGTTGGGGATTATTATGTTTTGCTCTGTGTTTTCAGCATCAATAGATAAACCAAAAACACAGGGCAAAACATCCCTTCAAAGAATAAACGATATTGAAGGGGCTGTTTTAATATAACCTAAATAATTCGAGTTGCAGGAAGGCAGCAATTGAGCAGATCCCCAGAAGCTTACTTATTTTAAGGTCAAAGACCAGTAAGTAACTGGGGTGATTGAACGCAGCCAACGCACATGCAGCTTGAAATATAACGGGTATAGCTTATTTTTTCTTCACCGGACGCTGCCAGCCCTGAACATGGACTTGTTTAACACGGCTAAGCACTAACTCATTTTCCGCAATATCGCGAGTTACGGTAGTTCCCGCAGCGATAGTGGCACCCTTTGCAACAGTGACCGGCGCGACCAATTGAGTATCGGACCCAACAAAGACATCATCGCCAATAATAGTTTTAAACTTATTAGCTCCATCATAGTTGCAAGTTATGGTTCCTGCGCCAATATTTACGCCCGAACCAATCTCGGCATCGCCCAAATAGGAAAGATGACCCGCTTTCGAGCCTTTACCCAAGCGGGTATTTTTGATTTCAACGAAGTTACCAACATGTGCGCCTTCAGCTAATTCAGCACCTGGGCGCAGGCGGGCAAATGGCCCAACAGAGCAGCCAGTATCCAGGCGTGAGTTTTCTAATACGCTATATGGGCTAATGTCAGAATCATCACCGATCACACAATTTTTCAGTACGCATCCGCTACCAATACGAACCCGATCACCTAAAGTCACATGACCTTCAATGATGACATTGGTATCGATAGTAATATCACGACCATGTGTTAATTCTCCGCGCAAATCAAAGCGCGCGGGATCCAGTAACATCACACCGGCCAATAACAGTTTCTCAGCCTGCTCAGACTGGTATACACGCTCTAGAGCAGCGAGTTGCAGGCGGTTATTTACCCCTTCAACCTCACTCAACCGAGCGGGGTGAACCGCAGCAACCTTCTTACCATCAGCATGTGCCAATGCAATAATATCGGTGATATAAAACTCACCTTGAGCATTATTGTTATCCAACAGTGATAGCCAGCGCTTTAGATCACGCCCATTAGCAACCAGTATTCCGGTGTTGATTTCATTAATTTCGCGCTGTGCATCACTGGCATCTTTATGCTCAACAATCCCCACCACGTCGCCATTCTCACGCACGATACGGCCATAACCACTTGGGTTATCCAGCTTCACGGTCAACAAGCCAATGCCGCCTTGTGGCTTCGCCGCCAGCAGTCGCTGTAAGGTATCCACAGAGATCAACGGCACATCGCCGTATAGCATCAGCACATCTTCATCGTCAGCAAAGTGCGGTGCGGCTTGTTGCATCGCGTGCCCGGTACCCAACTGTTCAGCTTGTAATACCCAGTTCAAAGAGGGATCGGATAGCGTCTTTTTCAGCAGATCGCCGCCGTGCCCATAAACCAGATGAACGTTTTTTGCACCCAGCTTCATGGCCGCATCAATAACATGCTGAACCATCGGCTTACCTGCCAATGGGTGTAACACCTTAGGAAGGTCGGAATACATGCGTGTTCCCTTACCTGCGGCAAGGATGACTACACTCATTGAGCTGTTAGACATAAGCAACCTGATAACTCCAATTTAATAGACGGAAGTAAACCTGTTTAGCGAAATAATTACTACATATTTCTCAACGAAAAATGTACTCAACCCGCATGGTTAAAGGGTTGTTGCTACTCGTCATGTAACGAAAAAATGGGGCGAAAAGTGTCTGCGATCAGCGACGCTTCCCGTGCTGTTTTTGTCAAAACACATGTACATATTTACGCTATTAACCACTTATTTTACGACAAGAAACAAGAGTTTTCAGAAAGAAACGCTTTGAGTTTAGCTGAGGCTTAACTAAATAGTAGGAAAGCGGATTAAGGGAGATAAACAAAAGGCGAGTATCTGTGTTATCTGATGTATAGGTAAAAAAAAATGCCAATCAGATTTACTGACTGGCATTCTATTTTTTATTTATACCTTCGTACTGGAAGTTGCAGTAGCGTTAGCTTGCTACCTACCTGCAACCCCAATGACCTGAGTATATATAGTAATTTTATAAATCAACGAGTTAACGCAACCCATTAGTATAAAATTACATCGCCTTCCTGGTCAGTTCGATTACGCGTAATTTCGCAATCGCCTTCGCCAATTCAGCGGATGCCTGAGCATAGTCGACGTCGCCGTGGGAGTTGTTGATATGATCTTCGGCTTTACGCTTAGATTCCAGCGCTTTAGCTTCGTCCAGATCAGTTCCGCGAATAGCTGTGTCAGCCAATACGATCACAACGCTCGGTTGCACCTCAAGGATGCCGCCAGAAAGATAAATAAACTCTTCCTCACCGAACTGCTTCACGATACGTATCATGCCAGGCTTAATGGCAGTGAGCAGTGGGGCGTGACCAGGGAAAATCCCAAGTTCGCCTTCACTACCCGTCACCTGAATTTTTTGTACCACGCCAGAGAACATCTTCTTCTCTGCGCTCACAACATCCAGATGGTAAGTCATTGCAGCCATGTCACCCTCCAGTCAACAGCGTTACAGTTTCTTGGCTTTTTCCACTGCTTCTTCAATGGTGCCAACCATGTAGAACGCCTGCTCCGGCAAGTGGTCATAGTCGCCGTTCATGATGCCTTTGAAACCACGAATGGTATCTTTCAGCGAAACGAACTTGCCCGGTGAACCGGTAAAGACTTCTGCCACGAAGAACGGTTGAGACAGGAAGCGCTGAATTTTACGCGCACGGGATACAACCAGTTTGTCATCTTCTGACAACTCGTCCATACCCAAGATTGCGATGATGTCTTTCAGCTCCTGGTAACGTTGCAGAATAGACTGCACGCCACGCGCTACATCGTAGTGCTCCTGGCCAACAACCAGCGGATCAAGCTGACGGCTGGTGGAGTCAAGTGGGTCAACCGCAGGGTAAATACCCAAAGAGGCGATTTGACGACTCAAAACGACGGTTGCATCCAAGTGAGCAAAGGTGGTTGCTGGTGATGGGTCAGTCAAGTCATCCGCAGGCACGTAAACGGCCTGAACAGAAGTGATTGAACCCGTCTTGGTGGACGTAATACGTTCCTGCAACACACCCATCTCTTCTGCCAGCGTTGGCTGGTAGCCTACCGCTGATGGCATACGACCCAGCAGTGCGGATACTTCCGTACCGGCCAAGGTATAGCGATAGATGTTATCGATGAACAACAGTACGTCACGACCTTCATCACGGAATTTCTCCGCCATGGTCAGGCCGGTCAGAGCAACGCGCAGACGGTTACCTGGTGGCTCATTCATCTGGCCATACACCAAGGATACTTTGTCCAGAACGTTGGAGTCCGTCATCTCGTGGTAGAAGTCGTTACCCTCACGAGTACGCTCACCCACACCGGCAAATACAGAATAACCTGAGTGCTCGATCGCGATGTTACGAATAAGCTCCATCATGTTTACTGTTTTACCAACACCCGCACCACCAAACAGACCCACTTTACCGCCCTTAGCGAACGGGCAAATCAAGTCCATTACTTTGATACCGGTTTCTAACAAATCTTGTGAGCTGGCAAGCTCTTCGTAAGAAGGCGCTTCACGGTGGATTGCCCAACGCTCTTCTTCACCGATCGGACCTTTCATGTCGATTGGGTCACCCAATACGTTCATGATACGGCCCAGAGTTGATTTACCAACCGGCACTTCAATTGGGTGTTCCAGGTTGATGACTTTCAACCCGCGGCTCAGACCATCGGAAGAGCCCATTGCGATACAACGAACAACACCACCGCCTAGCTGTTGCTGAACTTCCAGCACCAGCTTCTCAGCAGTGCCTTCAACCTCAAGGGCGTTGTACACTTTTGGTACAGCGTCTTGGGGGAATTCGACGTCCACTACGGCGCCGATTACCTGGATAATCTTTCCAGTAGCCATCTTGAATCCTCTACGTAATACGTTTACCCGTCATACTTCAAATTGCTGGGGCGTTGGCTGCTTTTTCTCACCCCAGTTGCTTACTTTATTAGCAAGCGCCAGGGGATTTGCTCAGTTGCCGCCGTTTCGCAATCTGAACTATTTAGGGTAATAACCTGGTTAAACCGCGGAGGCTCCCCCGACGATCTCGGTGAGTTCCTGAGTGATGCTGGCCTGACGAGCCTTGTTGTAAACCAACTGCAGCTCTTTGATCAGACTACCGCCGTTATCGGTGGCGGCTTTCATCGCTACCATTCGCGCGGCCTGCTCGCTGGCCAGGTTTTCAACGACGCCCTGATAAACTTGCGATTCCACATAGCGACGCAGGAGGGTATCCAGCAATGCTTTAGGATCGGGTTCATACAGGTAATCCCAGGATTTCTTCTTCAGCTCGCCATCTTCCGCAGGCGGAAGCGGTAGTAGCTGCATGATCCGTGGTTCCTGAGACATCGTATTGATAAACTTGTTATTAACGATATACAGCTTATCCAGACGACCTTCATCATAGGCTTGCAGCATCACTTTGACTGGCCCGATAAGCTCTGACAAGGAAGGGTTATCCCCCATGCCAGTAACCTGAGCGACAATCTTGCCACCCACGGAACCAAAGAAAGAAGCTGCTTTTGATCCAATCAGCGCTAAATCACATTCAACGCCTTTTTCAGACCAACCTTTCATCTCAGCCAACAGTCTTTTGAACAGGTTAATGTTCAAACCACCGCACAAGCCACGGTCTGTAGAAACCACCAGATACCCAACGCGCTTAACGTCACGCTCTTCCAGGTACGGATGTTTATATTCCAGATTACCTAACGCAAGGTGACCAATCACACTACGCATAGTTTCTGCATAAGGACGGCTGGCCGCCATGCGTTCCTGCGATTTACGCATTTTGGAGGCGGCGACCATCTCCATGGCTTTGGTGATCTTTTGCGTGTTTTGCACGCTGGCGATCTTGGAACGTATCTCTTTTGCGCCGGCCATTTCTGCTTCTCCTCATTACCAGACGGCCTGCTTTTCTAATGAAAAGCAAGGCCGCATAGCGTTACCAGGACTGGGTTGCCTTAAATGTATCAAGGATGCCTTTCAGCTTGCCCTCGATCTCATCGTTGTACGCGCCAGTTTGGTTGATTTGTTGCAGAAGCTCGGCATGCTCACGGTCAGCAAACGCTAACAGCGCAGCTTCAAAGCTACCTACCTTCGCCAACTCAACATCACCCAGATAACCACGTTCAGCTGCGAACAGAACCAGAGATTGCTGCGCAACAGACATCGGTGCGTATTGTTTCTGTTTCAGAAGCTCGGTCACTTTCTGACCGTGGCTCAGCTGTTTACGTGTTGTATCATCCAAATCGGATGCGAACTGGGAGAACGCAGCAAGTTCACGATACTGTGCCAGAGCAGTACGAATACCACCGGACAGTTTTTTCATGATCTTGGTTTGCGCTGCACCACCCACACGAGATACGGAGATACCTGGGTTAACCGCAGGACGAATACCGGCGTTAAACAGGCTGGATTCCAGGAAGATCTGACCATCGGTAATCGAAATTACGTTAGTCGGAACGAACGCGGAAACGTCCCCTGCTTGAGTTTCAATGATTGGCAATGCGGTCAAAGAACCGGTTTTACCTTTCACTTCACCCTTGGTAAAGGCTTCAACGTAGTCGGCGTTAACACGCGCAGCACGCTCCAGCAAACGGGAGTGGAGGTAGAATACGTCGCCAGGGTAAGCTTCACGACCTGGTGGACGACGGAGCAGCAAGGAGATTTGACGATATGCAACAGCCTGTTTAGACAGGTCATCATAAATAATCAGCGCATCTTCACCGCGGTCGCGGAAATATTCACCCATAGCACAACCGGAGTAAGGTGCCAGGTACTGCAATGCTGCAGATTCTGAGGCGGTAGCTACAACCACAATGGTATTAGCCAAAGCGCCATGCTCTTCCAGTTTACGCACTACGTTAGCAACAGTAGAGGCTTTCTGGCCGATAGCAACATACACACATTTGATGCCGGAATCGCGTTGGTTGATGATCGCATCAATCGCCAAAGCAGTTTTACCTGTCTGACGGTCACCGATGATCAATTCACGCTGGCCACGACCAATTGGGATCATGGCATCCACTGACTTATAGCCCGTCTGAACAGGCTCATCAACGGATTGACGTTCGATAACGCCAGGTGCGATAGCTTCAACAGCTGAGAAGCCGTCGTTTTCTACCGGACCTTTACCATCAATAGGTTCACCCAGAGTATTGACGACGCGACCCAACAGGCCACGACCGACGGGAACTTCCAGGATACGGCCAGTACATTTAACCTTCATGCCTTCGGCAAGATCGGCGTACGGACCCATAACTACAGCACCTACGGAGTCGCGCTCCAGGTTCAGTGCGATTGCGTAACGGTTGCCTGGCAGTGCGATCATCTCGCCCTGCATAACATCGGCTAAGCCGTGTACGCGAATGATCCCGTCACTGACGGAAACAATAGTACCTTCATTGTGAGCTTCGCTCACCACATTGAACTGAGCAATGCGCTGCTTGATCAGTTCGCTGATTTCGGTGGAATTCAGTTGCATATGCTCCAGTCCCCTTAAGACTGCAAGACGTCCGCCAGGCGTTCTAGACGACCGCGAACGCTGCCATCTATCACCATATCGCCTGCACGTATTACTACGCCGGCCATTACGGACTTATCGATTTTGCAATTCAGCTTAACTTTGCGTGATAGACGTTTTTCCATCGCAGCAGCAATTTTAGCTAGCTGTTCGTCTTTCAGTGGGCTCGCAGAGCTCACTTCGACGTCGACGGTCGACTCCAGCGAGGCACGCAGTTGAATAAACTGCTGTAGCACCTCAGGAAGAACCAGTAAACGGCCATTCTCCGCCATAACTCGAATGAAGTTCTGTGCGGGTTCATCGAGCTGATCACCACAGACTGCAATAAACGTCTTAGACATTGTTTCAGGTGCTACAGCACCGGAAAGCAATTCAGCGATCTGTTCATTGCGCGTCACTTGGGCAGTAAACGCTAGCATATCCTGCCAACGATCAACCGCCTGGTGCTCAACAGCAAAGTCAAAAGCTGCTTTGGCGTAGGGGCGAGCTACAGTTACAAATTCAGACATCAGCCCCTCCCTCCTTACAGTTCAGCGACCAGTTTATCAACGATGTCGCTGTTAGCAGCTTCATCCACGGAACGTTCGATGATCTTCTCGGCGCCAGCTATAGCCAACATCGCGACTTGCTTACGCAACTCTTCACGAGCACGCTTACGTTCGGCGTCGATCTCTGCCTGCGCTTGCGCCACGATTTTGTTACGTTCCTGTTCGGCTTCAGTTTTAGCTTCATCAAGGATCTGAGCTTTGCGTTTACTTGCCTGCTCGATGATCACCTGTGCTTCTGCTTTAGCCTTCTTCAGTTGGTCGGTCGCATTGGCTTGCGCTAAGTCCAAATCTTTTTTGGCACGCTCTGCAGAAGAGAGACCGTCAGCAATTTCTTTTTGACGCTTCTCGATGGCAGCCATAATTGGCGGCCATATATACTTCATACAAAACAGGACAAACAGGACAAACGCGATGGCCTGGCCGAGGATTGTTGCGTTAAGATTCACAGCACAATGCCTCTTTAAAAGTTAATAGTTTGGTGTAGTTCACGGTAGAGAAAACTCTACTTACGCGACAGCAAACATCACGTACAGACCCAGACCAACAGCGATCATAGGGATGGCGTCAACCAGACCCATGACGATAAAGAACTGTGTACGCAGCAGAGGAATCAGGTCAGGCTGACGTGCAGCGCCTTCCAAAAATTTACCACCCAGGATGCCGATACCGATCGCAGCACCGATTGCCGCTAAACCCATCATTATAGCGGCAGCCATGTACAGCAGATCCATATTCAGGTTTTCCATGACAGTCTCCAATTATTTCAGTTAAACGCAGTAGTGTTATACACTTCATACTTCAAGCTACATGTGCGTTGGCTTCCTTCGTTCACCCCAGTAACTTAACTTATGTAAGCTCCTCGGGATTCGCTCAGTTGCCGCCTTCCTGCAACTCGAATTATTTAGGGTATATTAAGAAAATCAGTGCTCTTCGGACGCCATCGACAGATAGACAATCGTTAGAACCATGAAGATAAAGGCTTGTAACGTAATAATCAGTATGTGGAAGATAGCCCAAGGTAAACTGAGCATCCACTGTGACCACCACGGCAACAGACCCGCAATAAGGATGAAGATCAACTCACCCGCATACATGTTGCCGAACAGTCGCAAACCGAGTGAAACGGGTTTGGACAGCAGGCTGACACCTTCCAGAATTAAGTTAACTGGAATAAATATCGGGTGATTGAACGGCTGCATCGTGAGTTCTTTTACGAAGCCGCCTACACCTTTCATTTTGATGCTATAGAACAGAATCAGGATGAAGACACCCAATGCCATGGACAAGGTAATACTCACGTCCGCAGTAGGTACCACGCGCAATGCAGGTAACCCAAAGACATGTTCACCGATGTAAGGCAGTAAATCGATTGGCAGTAAGTCCATCATGTTCATCAATAAAACCCAAACAAACACGGTCAGGGCTAATGGTGCTATGACTTTACTTTTGCCGTGGTACATATCCCGCACGCTGTTATCGACAAAACCGATAATTAACTCAACAGCAGTCTGCAATTTGCCAGGCACGCCACTGGTGGCACCTGCCGCGACTTTGCGGAACACAAACAGAAAAGCTAACCCCAGCACGACAGAGAAGAACAAAGAGTCAATGTTCAACGTCCAGAACGTTGCAGGGCCAGGTGAGTGGGGATTGACCAACTCAAAGGTACGCAGGTCCAACTGAAGGTTATTCAGGTGGTGACCTATGTAGTCCCTTGGAGTAGAGATTTCTCCTGATGCAGACATGATGCCTCTTACCCTTTTTGTAGTTAAATACGATAACGGTTAAGTACGGTAGCCGCTAATCACAGCCGGTGCCAATATCTGCACAATCAGCACCGCCAAATAGGTTAAACCGAGTGGCGCAAACGCTGCTTTAAACAGCCCCAAAGCCACAATCAGCAAAATTATCGTCATGATAACTTTTAACCCTTCGCCAATGGCAAACGACCACGCAACACGACCTGGAGCTGCTGTTTTTGCCTGATGGCGGCAAGCAAACAACATAAACATGGCGCTGGGCAACCAAGCCGCCAATCCTCCTGCCAGAGCAGAAGCACTCCATTCCAGGCTTTTAAAGCCAAAAGCAGCACTGAGAACAACAAAAGTCATTAACTGCAAAAACAGCAGCTTTCGTGCGATTTTCCGACTGTAAAGGGATACAGGCATGACGTTTGTTCTCTCCGAACCACACTAAGGGTATGCTGAGTGAGGTATAAAACTGCCTTTTACCCCATTGAGTCAAGCAGCAAAAAACGAGCAAATTATACGGGCCACTCAAACGAATTCAATCGATAAGTAGCGAAAAGGTGAACAATTATTTAAATTTTCTTCTTTCGGACTATTTTCACAAGAAAAGCCTCGGAATAAAGCCCCCATTTAATTGTCTGACGATTCCAACCATTACCAATAAAGCGTGCAACTGATCACAAAACTTAAAACAAACTGATTTATATCCCATAAAGCTTCTGTTTGTCTTTAACGAAAAGAGCCATTAAAAATTTTTATAAATCATAATGTTAAAATTAAACTATTATCGAACAACTTATCTACTTAGTAAAAACTTCCCGTTGACATTTCAGATAATAATCAAGCAACACTTCGTCTACATAAAAAGAGTGATGGCACAGCTAAAGTAATGACTAAAGTGACTATTTGCCAGCTTTCAATATAGTTATGCCATCTGTTATCGCTGTTTTTGTAAACAACACGTAAAATATAATCTGCCGGTACGATAGTAAGCGAAGAAATACTTATCGATATTAAAAATAATAAATACGATAATTTTCCTACCATCCGCCAAGGATTTATTACATTTTTTTGATAAATAACAAAGTTAGTTTGACTTAAGAATGACCAGATGGCGTTCACCTTCCAACTCTGGCACCTGCAATCGCACGACCGATTCAAGGCTAATACCCTCCGGCAGTACGGCTAACTCATCGTCCGGCCTCACCCCTTTAAGCGCATAAAAGCGCCCTTCAGGCTTAGCTGGCAAATGGTGACACCAAGACAGCATATCTTGTAGAGATGCAAATGCACGGCTTATTACACCATCAAATGGCGGTTTTGCGGCAAAGTCCTCAACTCGGCTTTGCACTGGCTCAATATTATTTAAGCCCAGTTCGTGCTGTACCTGACGCAAGAAGCGTACACGTTTACCCAAGCTATCTAGCAACGTAAAGTGCGCAGTAGGCCGTACAATTGCCAGCGGTATCCCAGGAAGCCCAGGGCCGGTGCCCACATCAATAAACCGGTCACCCTGCAAATGTGGGTTAACCACAATACTATCCAGAATATGTCGCACTAGCATTTGCTGTGGGTCACGAACAGAAGTCAGATTGTAAGCTTTGTTCCACTTATGCAGCAGTTCTACATAGCCTATCAACTGTAATTTTTGCTGTTCAGGTAACACAATAGCTGCGGCATTTAGCAGGGAATCTAATTTTTTTAACACAACAATATCCTCTGACTAAGCTCGTTCAGTCAGCATGAAAAGGGCCGGGATGAGGAATGATAATCTAGCTTGGCAGTGGTTTGAACCGTTAGTTGTGGCCTGAAGCAAAGAAGAACTTACCTGCACTGCTTATCCCTTAGCAATGCAGGCAAACGTCGGTTGTTAGGCACTACGGCGTAACAACCCCTGTTTTTTCAGCCAAACCAATAAAATAGAGATTGCTGCTGGGGTAATGCCAGAAATACGCGAGGCTTGTCCGATTGAGTTAGGTTTGTGATCGTTCAGTTTAGCGATGACTTCGTTCGATAAACCAGACACCTGACGATAATCCAGATCAGCCGGCAGTAGAGTATTCTCATTGCGCAGTTGTTTTTCAATTTCTTCCTGCTGACGCGCAATATACCCTTCATATTTAACCTGAATTTCAACCTGATCCGCAGCTTGTGGATCTGTTAATGCTGGGCCAAAAGAGGTTAGGGTTGTCAGCAAACGATAATCAATTTCAGGCCGACGCAGTAATTCTTCACCATTGGCTTCTTTAGACAACGGCGCTTTTAGTAATGCATTGATCTCAGAAACGTTTTCTGAGTGTGGATGTACCCAGATATCACGCAGACGTTGACGTTCTTTTTCAATTTGCTCAATTTTCTTGCTGAAATGTGCCCAACGAGCATCGTCAACCAACCCCAATTTACGGCCCATCTCAGTCAGGCGCAGATCCGCGTTATCTTCACGCAGCATCAAGCGATACTCTGCGCGAGAGGTAAACATGCGATACGGTTCTTTGGTGCCAAGGGTGCTTAAATCGTCCACCAGCACGCCAAGGTAAGCTTCATCGCGGCGAGGTGACCATCCATCGTCATCGTTAGCGAAGCGGCCCGCATTAAGCCCTGCAAGCAGCCCTTGAGCCGCTGCTTCTTCATAGCCGGTAGTGCCATTGATTTGCCCAGCAAAGAACAGACCGTGGATATATTTGCTTTCCAAGGTCGGTTTCAAATCACGTGGATCAAAGAAATCATATTCGATGGCATAACCTGGTCGAATGATACGGGCATTTTCTAGCCCTTTCATTGAACGGACGATTTGCATCTGTACATCGAAAGGCAGGCTGGTTGAAATACCGTTCGGATAGATCTCATTACTGGTCAGACCTTCTGGTTCAAGGAAGATCTGGTGTGAATTACGATCGGCGAAACGCATGACTTTGTCTTCGATCGACGGACAGTAGCGTGGCCCGATCCCTTCAATGATCCCGGCATACATTGGGCTACGATCCAAGTTATTGCGGATCACTTCATGGGTTTTTTCATTGGTGTAGGTGATATGACAAGCCATTTGTTCTGGATGCTGGCTAGCATTACCCAAGAATGAAAATACTGGAATAGGCGTATCACCGAACTGAGGAGCCAATTGGCTAAAATCAATGGTCCGCGCATCAATACGTGGTGGAGTACCGGTCTTAAGGCGATTAACGCGCAGTGGTAATTCACGCAAACGCTGTGACAATGAGATGGATGGCGGATCACCAGCACGACCACCACTGTAGTTCTGAAGACCGATATGAATTTTTCCGTCGAGGAAAGTACCAACGGTTAATACCACCGCTTTCGCTCGGAATTTAAGACCCATTTGGGTGACTGCACCCACAACGCGATCATTTTCAACAATCAGATCTTCAACTGGCTGTTGAAAGATCATCAGGTTTGGCTGGTTTTCCAATGCGGTACGTACTGCCTGGCGATACAGCACACGGTCAGCCTGAGCTCGGGTCGCTCTTACCGCTGGCCCTTTGCTGGCGTTTAGTATCCTAAACTGAATACCCGCTTGGTCAGTCGCCATGGCCATCAGACCACCCAGAGCATCGATCTCTTTTACCAAATGTCCCTTACCGATACCGCCAATCGCTGGGTTACAAGACATTTGTCCCAGTGTGTCGATGTTGTGCGTCAGCAATAAGGTCTGACGTCCCATGCGTGCCGCTGCCATTGCAGCTTCCGTGCCGGCATGGCCACCACCAATGATGATGACGTCAAATTGATCTGGATAAAACATGGTACTGCACCTCGCCGTTATGCGAATTTCTGTGTTTGCCCTGGGGTGGGGGATTCTACTCAAGTTTAGACTTTCGACCAAGCGGCTTAGGATCCCCCTTAATTAAAAGAAGATCTTTTTATTTAAAGATCTCTTTATTAGATCTCTTATTAGGATCATGATCCTCTGTGGATAAGTGATTATTCACATGGAAGATCATAGTATTAAGGAAGATCGTTTGCTGTGAATGATCGGTGATCCTATTGCGTATAAGCTGGGATCTAAATGCCATGTTATGCACAGGCACTCTGAGGTACCAAGGTTGTTATGTGGATATGTACCGGTTTTACCCTGCTTTTAAGCATACTTATCCACATTCGTTCGCGTGATCTTTAATCAAATTAGAGCAAATTAATCCAATTTTTGACCCAAACCTCTGCCGGATCCTCGGGAATTTCATGTTGTATGACGTCAATTTCTAAAATATCACCCAAACGTTTGGCGCCTTGTGCGATCAATTGTTGATCCAATGCTCTCACTGCACCGCAGAAAGTGTCATATTCTGAACTGCCCAAACCAACAGCACCAAAGTGCACTTGAGAAAGATCAGGCTTCTGTTGTTCGATTTGTTCTAATAATGGTTGAAGGTTATCTGGGAGATCACCCGCACCGTGGGTTGATGTGACTATTAGCCACGTACCCTCAAGCGTAAGCTCGTCTAATTCAGGGCCATGCAGCGTCTCTGTAGAAAAACCTGCTTCTTCTAATTTCTCAGCTAAATGTTCAGCAACATATTCAGCGCTGCCGAGTGTACTGCCACTGATCAAGGTAATGTCAGCCATAAAGAACCCAACCGAAGTAAAGAGCCGGTATTGTACGCTGTGAATCAGCTGGGATCTACCTGTGGATAATGTGGGTATAGTTATTTAGTGCTCAAGGCACAATGGTACGCATGATGGGGTTTTGCAGGGAGATAAGTGTCTCCGTTGACTGGATCTCATCGATAGTCTGGATCTTGTTGATAAGTACCTGCTGGAGCGCATCTATTGACTTACACATCACTTTAATAAAAATGCTGTAGTGGCCGGTGGTATAATAGGCTTCTACAACTTCTTCTAAACCTTCCAGTTTTTTTAGTGCCGACGGGTAGTCTTTGGCACTTTTCAAAATAATACCGATAAAGCAACACACGTCATACCCGAGTTTTTTTGGATTAACGTGAACACAAGCCGCGGTAATGATCCCCGCCTGGCGCATTTTCTCCACTCGCACATGGATAGTTCCTGGACTCACGCCAAAATTTTTTGCCAATTCAGCATAAGGTGTGCGTGCATTTTCCATTAATGCGTTCAGGATGCCGCGATCGAGATTATCGATTTGATAAATTTCACCCATATTTGCCTCCTTTTTTTAACGATTACTTAATTTAATACCCATAAAAATGAATTATTAAAAGTGAAAAGGCAATATTATTTGTTGGATATTGAATTTAACCCTCATTATGTTGCTTAATCGATGTCAAGCCAGGTGGCATAACCTAATTAGCATAATCAGTAATAACGAATCGAGAAAACGGCAATGAAAAAACAATTTATCCAAAAACAACAACAAATCAGCTTCGTAAAATCATTCTTTTCCCGTCAATTAGAACAACAACTGGGTCTGATTGAAGTACAGGCACCAATCCTGAGTCGTGTGGGTGATGGTACTCAAGATAACCTTTCAGGTTCAGAGAAAGCCGTTCAGGTAAAAGTGAAGACATTGCCGGATGCAACTTTTGAAGTCGTTCATTCATTAGCTAAATGGAAACGCAAAACCTTGGGTCGCTTTGATTTTGGTGCTGACCAAGGGATATATACTCATATGAAAGCATTGCGCCCTGATGAAGATCGCCTGAGTGCTATTCATTCTGTGTATGTCGATCAGTGGGATTGGGAACGCGTGATGGGAGATGGTGAACGCAACCTGGCTTATCTGAAATCCACTGTTAACAAGATTTATACCGCTATTAAAGAAACTGAAGTAGCGATCAGTGCTGAATTTGGTGTGAAGCCATTCCTGCCAGAGAATATTCAGTTTATCCACAGCGAAAGCCTGCGTGCGCGTTTCCCTGACCTGGATGCTAAAGGCCGCGAACGTGCGATAGCTAAAGAGCTGGGAGCTGTATTCCTGATTGGCATCGGTGGTAAATTGGCTGACGGTAAATCTCATGATGTCCGAGCGCCAGATTATGATGACTGGACGTCGCCGAGTGCTGAAGGTTTTGCGGGCTTGAACGGTGACATTATTGTCTGGAACCCTGTTCTTGAAGACGCGTTTGAAATCTCATCCATGGGGATACGTGTTGATGCTGAGGCACTTAAACGCCAATTGGCACTGACTTCTGATGAAGATCGTCTGAAACTGGAATGGCACCAATCACTGCTGAGTGGTGAAATGCCGCAAACTATCGGTGGCGGTATCGGCCAGTCTCGTTTAGTGATGTTATTGCTGCAACAGCAACATATCGGTCAGGTTCAATGTGGCGTATGGGGGCCAGAAATTAGCGAGAAGGTTGAAGGCCTGCTGTAAATCCCCTTAATACTAGATGTTGTAGGGGGGAGTGCGCTTGCTGCCTACCTACAACACCAATTATATTGGGGATTATTGATTCCCAATATAATTGTGGGTTTTTAATCTATGCTGTAGTGATATATAAATATTTTAAATATCACTATATGCAAGGTTGTTGATATTATGGCCCTTTTTCATCCTATAAAGCACTATTTACACGCTCGGCCACGATTGTTGTTTTCGGTTGGCGCGGGTGTTGTCACTTATTTCCTGCTGCCAACACATTACTCGGTATTGCTGCGTCTGATGGTGAGTTGGAATGTTTCCGCCTGGCTTTATTTACTGTTTTTATGGTTGCAATTATTACGCACTGATTCGACGAAAATCAGCAAAATAGCCCGGGTGCAGGATGAAAGTGCCAGTATGGTGCTGAGTATTGTCAGCATGGCGTGTCTGGCCAGTATTCTGGTTATTTTATTTGAATTGAGCACGGCGAATCAGCTCTCAGGCTCTGCCAAGGCGTTCCATTTGGTCCTGACAGGGCTGACGTTATTAGTTTCATGGTTATTATTATCCACCGCTTTTACTATGCACTACGCACATTTGTTTTATATGCGCCGCGATAAATCAGAAACGGTTCTACCGTTACTTTTCCCCAAAGAGATAACCACGCCTTCCTATTGGGATTTCCTTTATTTCTCATTTACCATTGGTGTGGCTTGCCAAACTGCCGATGTCTCTACCGGCACGTCAGATATCCGCCGCGTAGTACTCTTGCAGTCAGTGTTATCATTTATCTTTAATATGACGATATTGGGGTTGTCGATAAACGTTGGTGCCGGCCTGCTTAACTAGCGCTTCCAGCGGCGCATCAAGCGGCTTTTTAGCCCAGTATCAAAACGCCAGATATGATCGAAAATTCGCATGATACCGGGCTTACCATACGCAGACATGGCAACAGCATGAAAACGGTGCTGGTGGGCTTGTTGCTGGATTTTAATCTTTCTGACTAATTCGTCTGGTAAACGTTGGGCGATAAAATCTGAAATGATCACTGCATCTGCGTCATACCATTCTCTATCTTCCATTTTATTTAATGTGCTGGCTAAGCAAGCAGCCAGATCGGTACCTCCGCGAAAATGTTGGCCAAGAAAACGAATCGCCTGCTCAATACCACTGGCAGCAGATAGCTCGTAGTGAATTATTTCAGTGGCAAATAGCATGATGTAACAGCGGCGATTATCTGCCAGTGCAATTCGAAGCAGAGCCAGACAAAATGCTTTGGCACATTGTTCGTTAAATCCGCCCATGGAGCCTGAGGTATCGACACAGACGATAAAAGGGCCGCGAGGGTGTTCATCATTGCTTTTAAGACTGACCGGGCGCTGTAAGGTTTTCTCCTGCCAGTTGTCACCCTGCAAACGGTAAGTGAGTAAGCGGCGCTCCAGTAAACGGCGATAAAACTCAAATTCCAGCTCGCTCATCCCTAACATCACCAGTTCCGTCGGGAGCAATCGCAAAATATCATTGCTTTGATGAATGCCACTGACCTCCTCTGGCACTGTATCGGGCTGGCGAACCATGACAGTATAAGGTTCAAAGCGAGCCTCTGGTGTCGGTTGTGCCTTTGCTGAACGGCTACGACCCAATTGCTCGGCCAGTTGTTGTAATTCGGGTTGTTGTTGTAGAAAGTCACCGTATTGCAGGAGCAATTGATAATCGCCACGCTGTAAGTGGCCCTGACTCATATCCCAAAGCCGCCCTGCTGCCCCATCATTGGTTGCCAGTACAGGTTCTAATGCCCCACTGAGCGCCAATCTCTGCTGGAGTTCAGCCAGAAGTTGCTCCCGCTCTTGCTCAAGTAACTGGTGATGAATGGTGATGGTTTGTAGCGTTAGACTGACACGCCAACGCTGTAAAAATAAGGTTTGTAAACTATCGCCGGGTTGAGGGTTTCTGGCTAAATCAGCGGTTTGTAGCAATGTATTGGCTTGTGAAGCAAAGGGCGATTGCCATTGCTGTAACTGAGCCACAATATCTGGCAGATGCACATAAAATAGTGGGCTACTTTCCAACAAGCTTTGTTGGTATAGGGAAAACTCATTTGCCAGAGTAGCCGGAGCTTTAGCCTCGCGGATACGCTGCTGTAAGTTTTGCTTCCAACCAGGAATATCTTTCATTAGCGCCCGTTTAATTCGCGGGAATTTTTCGAAAAATAGTGCTAATTGAGGTGACGCCAATAGCCCGATCACCATCTCTTCGATAAGCTCACCCTCACTTATCGATAGCAGCATATCCAATGTTGCCAGGCTGAGCATCTGTCAGTGTCCGCGCATTTTTTGCTGTTGCTGTTTAAGTTGTTCTGCCACCTGCAACAAGCTGGCCTCGACTTTGGCAAGCCATGAGGAGGGAGTGAATAAACATGGCTGGTGTTGGCTGAATAGCCACCGTTGTTCGGCAAGACTATGTTCTACTGTGGTTAATTCCACCAGCAATTCCAGGGGAACACTGACAGTTGCCGTGCCCGGTTGGGAAAGTGTGGAGGGTTGGCGGCTGATATCTAGTATTGTGATATGCAATTTATCATCAATTTCTGCATCAATGGATTGGGCATAACCGACACCATTTAATTTAGCGCGCAAGCTCCCTCCTTTGTTCAACCATTGAGCGAGGGCATCTTTTTCTATTTGCAAATGGGTAACTTGAATATCATGCAGGCTGAGCGGTTTTTGCAGCAAAAGCGTCAAAGTGCTGTCTGTCAGGTCGTCTGGTAGAGCATATTGGGATTTGCGGCTGAACATACCGCTTTGTTTGACGACGGTTAGCGCTTGATGGTCACTTTGCTGTTGTTGGTGCTGCAACCACTGACCCTGAACATGCTGTAGTTTCATTAACAGGCTTTGCTGTTGATATCCCTGCTCGGTTAATAACTGTTCAAGCTGCTGTTGCAGCAGCTTAAGCGAACTGAGGTCATGCCACAGGCAATCTTTCAGCAAGATTAAGTCGATGGGTGTCACTTCACTGCGGCCACTAAAGAAAGCACTGGCTTGTAACAGGCGTAGCGCTTTTTTCCAACGTCTATCTGAGACATAGGGCGCTTGTTCTTGCGCACTGAGCCGTTGACGTAACTGAAAAATAAGCTCAAAACAGTGATCCGGTAAGGTGATTTTGTCGATCAACGGTTGCCACTGATAGAACTCTTCATCGCTGATACTGAGATTTTCTGCCACCGGATTATGATTTTCATTCTGTCGGCTGAGCAGTAGTGAGCGGAAGTTCTGCTTCTCTTGTACGCGATCCAGCCATAGACGGATCAACATGCGGTCATAAAGTGCTTCCAGGCTACTATCAGCGTCAGGCAGCTCGTTAGAGGCAGTAACGAGTAATCGCATAGGGATGCTGTCTTCCCGATCACCATTTCTAAAGCGCCGTTCATTAATCGCTGTCAGCAAGGTGTTTAGAATTGCCGGGCCGGCTTTCCAGATCTCATCCAAAAAGACGATTTCAGCCTCCGGCAGGTAACCGCCTGTCATCCGTTGATAGCGTCCCTCCTCTTTCAATGCCTGAATCGAGAGGGGGCCAAACACCTCTTCCGGTGTTGAGAAACGGGTCATCAGATATTCAAATGCACGGGCATTACGGAAGGCAAATTTCAGGCGGCGGGCAATCAGGCTTTTGGCAATTCCCGGTGGGCCGAGCAAAAAAACACTCTCGCCACTGAGGGCGGCCAGCAAACATAAGCGGATAGCTTCCTGTCTTTCATACAGACCACTTTCAAGGGCACTGCTTAAGCGGGAGATTCTTTCTGCTAATTGTGATGATTGCGCCATAATTGTTCTACATGTTCCGTTAGTTGATTGATTTTTACCTGATAAAAAGGAATAAACCATCTTTTCTTCATGGGATCGCTGGTTTTATTAATAAGATAGTTCGTTGATTCGTAGAATTTTTATATCATCAGTTATTTGTAGTTGATGAATTTTCGCTCTGTTAGGTGCCTATTTAAGAGTAGGCAATCCATTGAAATCGTGCATACTGTGCGCCTTTTGGTGGGCGTATAAACAATACAGAACCGAGGATTAAGGTTCTTAAACGCACGCATCAGCTTATGGATGTTCTAGCAAAAAGAAATCAATTATGAGCACAGAACATAAACAGTCTTTATCGGCGGTAACCCTGGCGGCAATAGGGGTAGTTTACGGTGATATTGGTACCAGCCCGCTCTATACCTTGAGAGAGTGCTTTTCTGGTCATTATGGTTTTGATGTCCGCCCGGACGTGGTGTTTGGCTTTTTATCGCTGATTTTCTGGATGCTTATCCTGATTGTCTCGATTAAATATCTTACCTATGTCATGCGGGCCGATAACGCCGGCGAAGGGGGCATTTTAACGTTAATGTCTTTGGCAGGGCGTAATACCTCTTCCAGAGCCACCTCAATACTGGTGATTCTCGGGTTAATTGGCGGCAGTTTCTTTTATGGTGAGGTGGTCATCACCCCGGCAATATCCGTTATGTCGGCCATTGAAGGGCTAGAAATAGCAGCCCCAGCATTAGACCCTTATATTGTTCCCTGCTCCATTGCGGTACTCACCCTGCTGTTTGTGATTCAAAAGCACGGTACCGGCAGTGTCGGTAAATTATTCGCTCCCGTTATGCTGGTCTGGTTTCTGACGATCGCACTGCTTGGTTTACGCAGTATTATTGCAAATCCAGAAGTATTGGTTGCGCTGAATCCTAAATGGGCAATAGGTTTCTTTACTGAATATAAATCCGTGTCGTTTTATGCGCTTGGCGCAGTTGTACTGGCGATAACTGGGGTGGAAGCCTTATATGCAGATATGGGCCATTTTGGTAAATTCCCTATTCGTTTAGCCTGGTTTACCGTGGTTTTGCCCTCATTAGTACTGAACTATTTTGGTCAGGGCGCGTTATTGCTGAAAAATCCTGAAGCTATCAAAAACCCCTTCTTCTTATTAGCTCCTGACTGGGCATTGATTCCGCTGTTAATTCTGGCAACCCTGGCGACCGTTATTGCCTCGCAGGCGGTTATTTCCGGTGTATTCTCGCTCACCCGGCAGGCGGTTCGCCTAGGCTATTTACCGCCAATGCGGATTATTCATACCTCCGAAATGGAGTCTGGTCAGATATATATCCCGGTCATTAACTGGACTCTCTATCTGGCGGTGGTATTGGTTATTGTTGGCTTCGAACGTTCCAGTAACCTGGCGGCCGCGTACGGTATCGCCGTAACCGGTACCATGGTGATAACCAGTATTCTGTTCTGCATCGTGGCATTGAAAAACTGGCACTGGAATCGGGTATTTGTCGGCATCTTACTGGTGATTTTGCTGATTATCGATGTCCCTATGTTCTCTGCCAATGCGTTGAAATTGTTCTCCGGTGGTTGGTTGCCAGTGTCTCTGGGGCTGGTGATGTTTATCATCATGACTACCTGGAAAAGTGAACGTTTCGGTTTGCTGCGCCGTATGCATGAACACGGTAATTCACTGGAAGCGATGATTGCTTCATTGGAGAAATCCCCCCCAGTGCGGGTTACGGGTACTGCTGTGTATATGTCGCGCGCAATGAATGTCATTCCCTTCGCGCTGTTGCATAACCTTAAACATAATAAGGTGTTGCATGAACGGGTTGTGCTACTGACATTGCGAACTGAAGATGCGCCGTATGTGCACAATGTGAACCGGGTAACCATCGAACAACTCTCCCCGACGTTTTGGCGAGTGGTGGCCAGTTATGGTTGGCGTGAAACACCGAATGTGGAAGAAATCTTCCATCGCTGCGGCCTGGAGGGGTTGCCATGCCAGATGATGGAAACCTCATTCTTTATGTCCCATGAGTCGCTAATCCTTACCAAGCGGCCGTGGTACCTGTTCCTGCGCGGTAAGTTATTTATTGCGCTCAGTCGGAATGCGCTGCGTGCAGCTGACCAGTTTGAGATCCCACCGAATAGGGTGATTGAGCTTGGGACGCAGGTAGAGATTTAATCTGAAAGGCCGTTATGATTAACGGCCTTTTTTGTACCTATTCTTCTTCTTTTCCCACTGTTCAGCGAAACGTTTCGATGGCGATCACAATTTCATCAAATTGGGTTTGCCTTCTGCGGCTATTTTTCTAAACTCAGTATCAGCGAAACGTTTCGCTGTTGGAGTAGAAAATGAAAAAAGGCGCATTACTTAATTCTGATATTTCCGCTGTTATCTCCCGCCTGGGCCATACCGATCAGGTTGTGATAGGTGATGCGGGGCTGCCGATACCGGCAACCACCACACGTATCGATCTGGCACTGACACGAGGCGTCCCTGGATTTCTTCAGGTTCTTGAGGTGGTAACACAAGAAATGCAGGTTGAAAGTGCAGTCTTGGCGGAGGAGATCGTTAAAAATAATCCGCAACTCCATGAAGCGTTACTCGCGCAACTATCACAACTTGAGCAGCACCAGGGAAACCAAATTGTTTTGCGCTATATCAGCCATGAGGCTTTTAAAGAGCAAACCAAACAAAGCCGGGCAGTGATCCGTAGCGGGGAATGTTCCCCCTTTGCTAATGTCATTCTCTGTTCCGGCGTAACCTTCTGAGGCATTTATGCAACCTTTGCTGCAACTTAAAGGGATTGATAAAGCCTTTCCCGGCGTTAAAGCACTCTCCGGTGCCGCACTGAGTGTCTATCCCGGCAGGGTGATGGCACTGGTAGGCGAAAATGGCGCTGGAAAATCGACCATGATGAAAGTGCTGACCGGCATCTACAGTAAAGATGCTGGCAGTCAGTATTTTATGGGTAAGGAAGTGGCGTTTAATGGCCCAAAAGACTCGCAGGAAGCGGGCATTGGCATTATTCATCAGGAACTTAACCTGATTCCTCAATTAACTATCGCAGAAAACATCTTCTTAGGGCGTGAGTTTGTTAATCGTTTTGGCAGCATCGATTGGAAAAAGATGTATGCCGAAGCCGATTTACTGCTGGCGCGCCTTAATATCAGTTACAGCAGCCATCGGCTGGTGGGCGAGCTTTCCATTGGTGATCAGCAAATGGTGGAAATCGCCAAAGTGCTGAGCTTTGAATCCAAGGTGATCATTATGGATGAGCCAACCGATGCACTCACCGACACTGAAACCGCCTCTCTGTTTAATGTGATTAAAGAACTAAAAGCGGAAGGTCGCGGGATTGTTTATATCTCTCACCGGCTAAAAGAGATTTTTGAGATTTGCGACGACGTCACAGTATTCCGTGATGGGCAATTTATTGCCGAAAAACCGGTTGATAGTCTGACTGAAAACTCACTGATTGAGATGATGGTGGGCCGTAAGCTGGAAGAACAGTACCCGCGCTTGAATATACCCCGTGGTGAAAAGCGTTTGCAGGTCAAACAGCTATGCGGCCCGGGCGTCAAAAATGTCAGTTTCACTTTATACAGTGGCGAAATTTTGGGGGTTGCCGGTCTGATGGGGGCTGGTCGCACCGAGCTGATGAAAATCATCTATGGCGCGCTACCGCGTAAATCAGGTTTTGTGATGTTGGATGGCCGCGAAGTTGTCACCCATTCACCACAAGATGGTCTGGCAAATGGCATTGTCTATATTTCTGAAGACCGCAAACGGGATGGTTTGGTACTTGGAATGTCAGTTAAAGAGAATATGTCTTTGACTGCATTGCGTTATTTTAGCCGTTCAGGTGGTTCGCTCAAGCATGCTGAAGAGCAGCAGGCGGTATCGGATTTCATTCGTTTATTTAATATTAAAACACCTTCCATGGAACAACCTATTGGTTTGTTATCCGGTGGTAACCAGCAGAAAGTGGCTATTGCACGCGGTTTAATGACCCGTCCTAAAGTGTTGATCCTTGATGAACCTACCCGTGGTGTCGACGTCGGGGCTAAAAAAGAAATTTACCAATTAATCAACCAATTCAAACAAGAAGGGTTGAGCATCATTCTGGTTTCCTCAGAAATGCCGGAAGTGCTGGGCATGAGTGACCGCATTCTTGTGATGCATGAAGGCCAGCTAAGCGGCGAGTTCTCTATTGAACAGGCTACCCAGGAAGTGTTGATGGCGGCAGCCGTTGGCAAGCGTGATTTATTGAAAAATAATTTATTTACACTCTAAATAATTCGAGTTGCAGGAAGCTAACGCAAATGCGGCTTGAAATATGACGAGTAGAGCAGGAGTAATCAGATATGAGTTCCCAAGCTATCCAGACAAAACGCTGGTTCAGTAAAGAATGGTTATTAGAACAAAAATCACTGATTGCGCTGCTGGTGCTGATTGCTGTGGTTTCGTCACTAAGCCCGAACTTCTTTACCCTAAATAACATGTTTAACATTCTCCAGCAGACTTCTGTCAATGCCATTATGGCGGTGGGTATGACGCTGGTTATCCTGACATCCGGTATTGATTTGTCTGTCGGGTCATTATTGGCACTGACTGGCGCAGTAGCGGCATCTATTGTTGGGTTGGAAGTGAATGCTTTGGTTGCCGTCGCAGCTGCATTGGCGCTAGGGGCATTTATTGGTGCCATAACCGGGGTCATTGTCGCTAAAGGTAAGGTACAAGCGTTCATTGCCACTCTGGTCATGATGCTGTTATTACGTGGCGTTACTATGGTTTACACCAATGGTAGCCCAGTAAATACCGGTTTTACTGATGTGGCTGATACTTTTGGCTGGTTCGGTATCGGGCGCCCATTGGGTATACCAACACCAATCTGGTTGATGGCTATCGTCTTTATTGCTGTGTGGTACATGTTGCACCACACTCGCCTGGGCCGCTATATCTACGCATTGGGTGGCAATGAGTCAGCAACACGGCTCTCTGGTATTAGCGTAGATAAAGTTAAGATTATTGTTTATTCATTATGTGGATTGTTAGCGGCACTGGCTGGGATTATCGAAGTGGCCCGCCTGTCGTCGGCACAACCTACAGCCGGTACTGGCTATGAACTGGATGCAATCGCAGCCGTGGTTCTTGGGGGTACCAGCCTTGCTGGGGGTAAGGGGCGGATCGTCGGCACCCTGATTGGCGCGTTAATCCTCGGCTTTTTAAATAACGGTTTGAATTTATTGGGTGTCTCCTCTTACTACCAAATGATCGTAAAGGCAGTGGTTATCCTGCTGGCGGTATTGGTAGACAATAAAAGCAGCAAATAACCTCCTAACTCCCTACAGGAATTGCGACCATGAAAATGAAGAAACTAGCTACCTTGATCTCTGTTGTTGCCCTGAGCGCCACCGTAAGTGCTAACGCACTGGCAAAAGACACCATCGCACTGGTAGTTTCCACGTTGAATAATCCGTTCTTTGTTTCAATGAAAGACGGCGCGCAAAAAGAAGCGGATAAACTCGGCTATAACCTGGTGGTATTGGATTCTCAAAATAACCCAGCGAAAGAACTGGCTAACGTGCAGGATCTGACGGTTCGCGGCACCAAACTGTTGCTGATTAACCCAACTGATTCCGATGCAGTCGGTAACGCAGTCAAAATGGCAAATAAGGCCAATATCCCGGTTATCACACTCGACCGTTTGGCAAACTCTGGCACTGTGGTGAGTCACGTTGCCTCCGATAACCGTTTTGGTGGCAAAATGGCCGGTGATTTCATTGCCAAAAAATTGGGTAATGATGCCAAAGTGATTCAGTTGGAAGGGATTGCGGGGGCGTCTGCGGCCCGTGAACGTGGTGAAGGCTTCAAGCAGTCAATGGATCAACATAAATTCCAACTGTTAGCCAGCCAACCTGCTGATTTTGATCGTACTAAAGGTTTGAATGTGATGCAGAACCTGCTGACCGCCCACCCGAATGTTCAGGCTGTATTCGCACAGAACGACGAGATGGCACTGGGCGCACTGCGTGCCTTGCAAACAGCCGGTAAAGCCGATGTGCTAGTGGTTGGTTTTGATGGCACCGACGACGGTCTTAAAGCCGTTCAAGGCGGCAAACTGGGCGCAACTATCGCTCAACGCCCTGACCAGATTGGTGTTATTGGCGTGCAAACCGCTGATAAAGTATTGAAAGGCGAGAAAGTGCAGGCCGTTATCCCGGTTGATTTGAAATTAGTGACTAAATAATATCGAAAAGCAGGGCATATAACGCCGCTACCCTAAAACGGAAAACAAAACGTTACGGGTGGCGGTGTCATTCACAAAGGAATAAATACGATGAAAACAGGCAAACTGGTGGTCTTGGGCAGCATCAATGCCGACCATATTCTGAATGTTGAGCAGTTTCCGCGCCCAGGTGAAACGGTGATCGGGAAGCAGTATAAAGTGGCGTTTGGTGGCAAAGGTGCTAACCAGGCGGTAGCTGCTGGCCGTAGCGGAGCAAACATCGCGTTTATTGCCTGTGTGGGTAAAGATGATATTGGTGACCGGGTGCGCCAGCAATTAGCCAACGATAACATTGATACTGCGCCAATCGAGGCTGTAGCGGATACCACAACCGGTGTTGCTTTGATTTTCGTGAATGGTGAAGGCGAAAACGTCATTGGTATCAATGCCGGTGCTAACTCGGCAGTTACACCTGAATATCTTGGTCGCTACCAGCAGCAAGTTATCGATGCAGATGCATTATTGATGCAACTGGAATCACCACTTGAGACAGTTATTGCTGCCGCTAAATTGGCGAAGCTGCATCAAACACAGGTTATTCTTAATCCGGCACCAGCTCGTGAATTACCGGACGAGCTATTAACGCTGGTGGATATGATTACTCCGAATGAAACAGAAGCCGAGCGTTTAACGGGGATTCATATTGATCAGGATGATGACGCAGCGCAAGCAGCGCAAATTCTGCATGATAAAGGCATCGCTACCGTAATCATTACATTGGGTAGCCGTGGCGTATGGCTTAGTGAACAAGGTAAAGGGAAATTGGTTGCCGGGTTCAAGGTTAACGCCGTAGATACTATTGCTGCTGGTGATACATTCAATGGCGCATTATTAACTGCGTTATTGGAAGGTCAGATAATGGACTCAGCAGTACGTTTTGCTCACGCAGCAGCCGCTATCGCGGTGACTCGCCCCGGCGCGCAGCCCTCTATTCCGTGGCGTGCAGAGATAGACAGTTTCCTACAAGGCCAGGTATAACTTTGGCCACCATGAAAGACGTCGCCCGCCTGGCGGGTGTATCTACGTCAACAGTCTCACATGTTATTAATAAAAACCGCTTTGTCAGTGATCCTATTCGCGACAAAGTGCTGGCTGCTATCAAACAGCTCAACTATGCCCCTTCAGCACTGGCTCGTAGTTTGAAACTCAATCAAACCCGTACCATTGGTATGTTGGTTACCGCCAGTAGCAACCCATTTTATGCTGAAGTAGTCCGTGGCGTGGAGCGCAGTTGCTATGAGCGTGGTTACAGTTTGATTCTATGCAATACCGAAGGCGATATCGATCGCATGAGCCGTAGCATTGAAACTCTGATGCAAAAGCGCGTCGATGGTCTGCTACTGATGTGCACTGAAAATCACCGCCCTTCTCAAGATATTCTGCGTTGCTACCCGTCATTACCGATAATCATGATGGATTGGGCACCCTTTGAGGGCGTCAATGACGTGATTCAGGATAATTCATTATTGGGTGGCGAAATGGCAACCTCATATTTGATTGCCAGAGGCTATACCCGAATTGCCTGTATTGCTGGCCCACAAGATAAAACCCCTGCCAAAGAACGTTTGGAAGGGTACCGTCAGGCTATGGATCGCGCAGGTTTACCTATTCCATCCGGTTATGAAGTTGCCGGTGATTTTGAATTTTGTGGCGGTTTAGTCGCCATGAAACAGTTGCTTGCGCTACCGGAACCGCCAGAAGCGGTATTTACCAGTAATGATGCGATGGCTGTTGGGGTTTATCAGGCATTGCATCAGGCGGGGTTATCGATACCACAAGATATAGCGGTTATTGGTTACGATGATATTGAAATCGCACAATATATGACACCGCCATTGACCACTATCCATCAACCAAAAGACTCCCTTGGTGAACTGGCTATTGATACACTGATTCATCGATTGAATAACCCGGAAGCGGAACCACAAGTTCTGATTCTCACTCCCGAGCTAATCGAGCGGGGATCGGTGGTCAGTTGTTAAACTTCACTCTCCGCAGGTTGTGTGGCTTTTTTGCTATTACGGCCTTGAATTAGATTGTCGCCATCATTTGGTTTCAGTAATAAGAACACCATGGATGAAAGTAATGTCACTATTCCCATTGTAATAAAGGTGTAGTGGAAGTGATCGACATTGCCACCAAACGATAACCCATCATAAAACCGCAATACCACCGCACTAATGGCAACGCCAAAGCTAATGGCCAGTTGTTGGGTTACCGCCAAAACACTGTTACCTGAGCTGGCATTGTTATCGGTTAAGTCAGCCAGTGTGATGGTATTCATCGCAGTGAACTGTGTCGACATTGCCATCCCCAAGACAAACAGCGGCAATATCATCATCCACGGCGACATGCCCGGTGATTGCAGCGCAAATAGCGCAATCAGCACTCCGATAATAACCGTAATACCTACCAATACAGTCCTATAACCCAGTGAACGTAATACTTGAGTAACGGCAGATTTTGCCATCATCGAACCAATGGCGGTTGGGGCCATCATACAACCGGCAATAATAGCGGAATAGCCAAATCCGACCTGCAACATCAGTGGCATTAGGAAAGGAACGCAGCCAGTCCCTAAACGCGAGGCCACGTTACCGGCAATCCCAACCGAGAATGTTCGGTTTTTAAATAGCGGTAAACCAATCAATGGATTTGGATGACCTTTAGCGTGGAATATATAGAAGAGCAACATCAATAAACCACTCAGTAACACCGTGACTGGCAGATAGCTGGCGATATCCGGTCGGCCCATTATCTCCAGACTTACTGATATCAGGACCAAACTGCTACCAAATAGCAGGAAACCGATAATATCAAAGGCACGTTTAGGCATGGTGAAGTCCGGCATATATTTACGGGCATAAAAGATGCCCAGTAAGCCGATAGGAATATTAAGGATAAAGATCCAATGCCAAGTGGTATAGGTCACCAGTAATCCACCTAATAGTGGCCCCATCACCGGGCCGACTAACCCTGGGATAGTGACAAAATTCAGAACCGGCAATAATTCACTGCGTGGGTAAGCCCTGATCAGCGCAAGCCGGGCCACAGGCATCATCATTGCGCCACCCACCCCTTGAATAACTCGGGAGGCCACCAGAAAAGCCAATGAATCTGAAAGTGCACACAGTAATGACCCTAGCGTAAATAGAGATACAGCCAGAATGAATACCCGTCGGGTACCAAAACGGTCCGCTAGCCAGCCACTCACTGGAATCAACATCGCGACCGTCAGGGTATAGCTGATAATTGCTGACTGCATGGTCAGTGGTGAGCGGTTAAGGCTTTCAGCAATTGATGGGAGTGCCGTATTCAGTATGGTGGCATCCAAAGCCTGCATAAAGAAGGCCATGGCAGCTAGCCAAGGAAGGCCCGCCATACTGCGTGCAGATTTTATCATTGTTCGTCCTGATTATAGGGGTGAGTGTGAGCACCTTCTTTATATATATAGATAGAACAGCTAGCCGTTAATTTTTATCTGTTAATAATACCTGACATGCCAGCAAGGCTCCCTGACTGTCACCTGCCAAAATTGTATCAACAATATCCTGATGGTATTGCAGCTTAATCACTTCATCGCCGGTAATGGCGCGAAAATAGCTGTGATAAACCGAACTGAACAAATTGGCGAAAGAGGTCAAAAACGGATTACCACTGGCTTCATATATTAACTGATGAAATTGAGCATCCACTTGAATCCATTTTTCACGATTAAAGTGAGTATCTAACGCACGCATCTCTGCAATCAGTGATGCTAACAATGCTCGCTGTTGCTCATTGGCATTAATGGCTGCCAATGAACAGGCTTGAGGCTCAAGTGAGGTTCTTAATATAAGGAAGTGTTGCATCACTTGATCGAAATTCTCTCTGTTCAGCCACCAAGTGAGTAACTCCTGATCAAGGTAGTTCCAATTTGTTTGTGGCATCACTCGGGTACCAATGCGTGGGCGGGGTAATAACATCCCTTTTGCTGCCAGCATCTTTACTGCTTCACGAACGGCAGTACGACTAACACCAAATTGCTCCCCCAACTCTATCTCACCAGGCAGTATGCTGCCGGCTGCATATTCTCCGGCGAGAATTCGCTGGCCAATCTTCTCAGCCAACAGGTAAGAGAGATTTCGCTGGGCGGCCTGTTGTTGGGTATTTAGTTGCATGGTGATTTGTCCTATCTGTCTTCTTATATATCTATTTTACTCTACTGTTTAACACTGGTAGTGAATGTTTAGCTTAATAATTGTTTAAACATTGGTCTTTTAGCCTATTTTTGCTGAAATAAAACGCGGTTGAAAAGTTTTTTCAAATTAGGGGTTGCAGGCTGTCAGGAACTCCCTATAATGCGCCTCCACTGACCGGGAACAACGAAACATACTTCGCCGGGTCAGGAAGCGAAAAGAATGATTTTGACTTCGAAAGAAACCAAAGAAACTCTTGACTCTTCAGCGGGAAAGCGTATTATCTGCCTCCCGCGTTACCGTAAGATTCGCCGAAAGGCAAACGGGTAACGAACGCTCTTTAACAATTTATCAGACAATCTGTGTGGGCACTCGCAAGACGATATCGAAGCCTGTTTCGGCAGGCAGAAGAAATATCAAAGTCTTGAAGAGTGACCAAAGCAGTACACATTTGAACTTCGGTTCGAATGCTTATTTGCAGAAAGTAATCTTTGAGCATCGCTGCTTTTATTAGCAGCAAATCAAACAAATCTTAAATTGAAGAGTTTGATCATGGCTCAGATTGAACGCTGGCGGCAGGCCTAACACATGCAAGTCGAGCGGCAGCGGGAAGTAGTTTACTACTTTGCCGGCGAGCGGCGGACGGGTGAGTAATGTCTGGGAAACTGCCTGATGGAGGGGGATAACTACTGGAAACGGTAGCTAATACCGCATGACCTCGCAAGAGCAAAGTGGGGGACCTTAGGGCCTCACGCCATCGGATGTGCCCAGATGGGATTAGCTAGTAGGTGGGGTAATGGCTCACCTAGGCGACGATCCCTAGCTGGTCTGAGAGGATGACCAGCCACACTGGAACTGAGACACGGTCCAGACTCCTACGGGAGGCAGCAGTGGGGAATATTGCACAATGGGCGCAAGCCTGATGCAGCCATGCCGCGTGTGTGAAGAAGGCCTTCGGGTTGTAAAGCACTTTCAGCGAGGAGGAAGGCAATCGTGTTAATAGCACGGTTGATTGACGTTACTCGCAGAAGAAGCACCGGCTAACTCCGTGCCAGCAGCCGCGGTAATACGGAGGGTGCAAGCGTTAATCGGAATTACTGGGCGTAAAGCGCACGCAGGCGGTTTGTTAAGTCAGATGTGAAATCCCCGCGCTTAACGTGGGAACTGCATTTGAAACTGGCAAGCTAGAGTCTTGTAGAGGGGGGTAGAATTCCAGGTGTAGCGGTGAAATGCGTAGAGATCTGGAGGAATACCGGTGGCGAAGGCGGCCCCCTGGACAAAGACTGACGCTCAGGTGCGAAAGCGTGGGGAGCAAACAGGATTAGATACCCTGGTAGTCCACGCTGTAAACGATGTCGACTTGGAGGTTGTGCCCTTGAGGCGTGGCTTCCGGAGCTAACGCGTTAAGTCGACCGCCTGGGGAGTACGGCCGCAAGGTTAAAACTCAAATGAATTGACGGGGGCCCGCACAAGCGGTGGAGCATGTGGTTTAATTCGATGCAACGCGAAGAACCTTACCTACTCTTGACATCCACAGAACTTAGCAGAGATGCTTCGGTGCCTTCGGGAACTGTGAGACAGGTGCTGCATGGCTGTCGTCAGCTCGTGTTGTGAAATGTTGGGTTAAGTCCCGCAACGAGCGCAACCCTTATCCTTTGTTGCCAGCACGTAATGGTGGGAACTCAAGGGAGACTGCCGGTGATAAACCGGAGGAAGGTGGGGATGACGTCAAGTCATCATGGCCCTTACGAGTAGGGCTACACACGTGCTACAATGGCAGATACAAAGTGAAGCGAACTCGCGAGAGCAAGCGGACCACATAAAGTCTGTCGTAGTCCGGATTGGAGTCTGCAACTCGACTCCATGAAGTCGGAATCGCTAGTAATCGTAGATCAGAATGCTACGGTGAATACGTTCCCGGGCCTTGTACACACCGCCCGTCACACCATGGGAGTGGGTTGCAAAAGAAGTAGGTAGCTTAACCTTCGGGAGGGCGCTTACCACTTTGTGATTCATGACTGGGGTGAAGTCGTAACAAGGTAACCGTAGGGGAACCTGCGGTTGGATCACCTCCTTACCTAACGATACGCATTGCGTAGTGTCCACACAGATTGTCTGATGAATGTAAATGAGCAAGAGCACCTGTTGATGTCGTGAGTTTCGACTCATGCTGATGCGAAACGGTTAGATCTCGGTTTAATCGGAACTTCGTGTCCCCATCGTCTAGAGGCCTAGGACACTGCCCTTTCACGGCTGTAACAGGGGTTCGAATCCCCTTGGGGACGCCACTCCGATAATGTGTGAAAGACATTATCAACTGAATATCTTAAAGATGACTTTAACGAGTCGTGTTTAAGATATTGCTCTTTAACAATCTGGAACAAGCTGAAAATTGAAACAATACAGCTGAAACTTATCTCTCCGTAGAATGACTGAGGTAAGGATTAACCTGTATTAGAGTCTCTCAAATAATCGCAATGCCAATGTGCATTCTGATGAAGAGAGTCGCGTGAGCTAAGTGAAGGCAAGGCGTACGGCACAGAGGAAGCGGAGTGAACTTCATGTTCATGAGCATTCCGAGTACCGCACAACGCTGTATTCACGACGCGCAACCGACTTGAACATAAGAAACACCTTTGGGTTGTGAGGTTAAGCGACTAAGCGTACACGGTGGATGCCTAGGCAGTCAGAGGCGATGAAGGGCGTGCTAATCTGCGAAAAGCGTCGGTAAGCTGATATGAAGTGTTACAACCGACGATACCCGAATGGGGAAACCCAGTGCAATTCGTTGCACTATTGCATGGTGAATACATAGCCATGCAAGGCGAACCGGGGGAACTGAAACATCTAAGTACCCCGAGGAAAAGAAATCAACCGAGATTCCCCCAGTAGCGGCGAGCGAACGGGGAAGAGCCCAGAGTCTGAATCAGTTTGTGTGTTAGTGGAAGCGTCTGGAAAGTCGCACGGTACAGGGTGATAGTCCCGTACACCAAAACACACTTGCTGTGAACTCGATGAGTAGGGCGGGACACGTGACATCCTGTCTGAATATGGGGGGACCATCCTCCAAGGCTAAATACTCCTGACTGACCGATAGTGAACCAGTACCGTGAGGGAAAGGCGAAAAGAACCCCGGCGAGGGGAGTGAAATAGAACCTGAAACCGTGTACGTACAAGCAGTGGGAGCCTACTTTGTTGGGTGACTGCGTACCTTTTGTATAATGGGTCAGCGACTTATATTTTGTAGCAAGGTTAACCGAATAGGGGAGCCGTAGGGAAACCGAGTCTTAACTGGGCGTCTAGTTGCAAGGTATAGACCCGAAACCCGGTGATCTAGCCATGGGCAGGTTGAAGGTTGGGTAACACTAACTGGAGGACCGAACCGACTAATGTTGAAAAATTAGCGGATGACTTGTGGCTGGGGGTGAAAGGCCAATCAAACCGGGAGATAGCTGGTTCTCCCCGAAAGCTATTTAGGTAGCGCCTCGTGAACTCATCTTCGGGGGTAGAGCACTGTTTCGGCTAGGGGGTCATCCCGACTTACCAAACCGATGCAAACTCCGAATACCGAAGAATGTTATCACGGGAGACACACGGCGGGTGCTAACGTCCGTCGTGAAGAGGGAAACAACCCAGACCGCCAGCTAAGGTCCCAAAGTCATGGTTAAGTGGGAAACGATGTGGGAAGGCATAGACAGCCAGGATGTTGGCTTAGAAGCAGCCATCATTTAAAGAAAGCGTAATAGCTCACTGGTCGAGTCGGCCTGCGCGGAAGATGTAACGGGGCTAAACCATGCACCGAAGCTGCGGCAGCGACGCTTAGGCGTTGTTGGGTAGGGGAGCGTTCTGTAAGCCGTTGAAGGTGACCTGTGAGGGTTGCTGGAGGTATCAGAAGTGCGAATGCTGACATAAGTAACGATAATGCGGGTGAAAAACCCGCACGCCGGAAGACCAAGGGTTCCTGTCCAACGTTAATCGGGGCAGGGTGAGTCGACCCCTAAGGCGAGGCTGAAAAGCGTAGTCGATGGGAAACAGGTTAATATTCCTGTACTTGGTGTTACTGCGAAGGGGGGACGGAGAAGGCTAGGCTAGCCGGGCGACGGTTGTCCCGGTTTAAGCATGTAGGCGGAGTGACTTGGTAAATCCGGTTGCTTATCAACGCTGAGGTGTGATGACGAGCCACTACGGTGGTGAAGTAGTTGATGCCAAGCTTCCAGGAAAAGCCTCTAAGCATCAGGTAACATTAAATCGTACCCCAAACCGACACAGGTGGTCAGGTAGAGAATACTCAGGCGCTTGAGAGAACTCGGGTGAAGGAACTAGGCAAAATGGTGCCGTAACTTCGGGAGAAGGCACGCTGGCATTAGGTAATGGGACTTGCTCCCGGCGCCGAAGCCAGTCGCAGATACCAGCTGGCTGCAACTGTTTAATAAAAACACAGCACTGTGCAAACACGAAAGTGGACGTATACGGTGTGACGCCTGCCCGGTGCTGGAAGGTTAATTGATGGGGTCAGCCGCAAGGCGAAGCTCTTGATCGAAGCCCCAGTAAACGGCGGCCGTAACTATAACGGTCCTAAGGTAGCGAAATTCCTTGTCGGGTAAGTTCCGACCTGCACGAATGGCGTAATGATGGCCAGGCTGTCTCCACCCGAGACTCAGTGAAATTGAACTCGCTGTGAAGATGCAGTGTACCCGCGGCAAGACGGAAAGACCCCGTGAACCTTTACTATAGCTTGACACTGAACATTGAGCCTTGATGTGTAGGATAGGTGGGAGGCATTGAAGTGTGGACGCCAGTCTGCATGGAGCCAACCTTGAAATACCACCCTTTAATGTTTGATGTTCTAACTCGGCCCCGTGATCCGGGGTGAGGACAGTGTCTGGTGGGTAGTTTGACTGGGGCGGTCTCCTCCCAAAGAGTAACGGAGGAGCACGAAGGTTAGCTAATCACGGTCGGACATCGTGAGGTTAGTGCAAAGGCATAAGCTAGCTTGACTGCGAGAGTGACGGCTCGAGCAGGTACGAAAGTAGGTCTTAGTGATCCGGTGGTTCTGAATGGAAGGGCCATCGCTCAACGGATAAAAGGTACTCCGGGGATAACAGGCTGATACCGCCCAAGAGTTCATATCGACGGCGGTGTTTGGCACCTCGATGTCGGCTCATCACATCCTGGGGCTGAAGTAGGTCCCAAGGGTATGGCTGTTCGCCATTTAAAGTGGTACGCGAGCTGGGTTTAGAACGTCGTGAGACAGTTCGGTCCCTATCTGCCGTGGGCGTTGGAAGATTGAGAGGGGCTGCTCCTAGTACGAGAGGACCGGAGTGGACGAATCACTGGTGTTCGGGTTGTCATGCCAATGGCATTGCCCGGTAGCTAAATTCGGAAGAGATAACCGCTGAAAGCATCTAAGCGGGAAACTTGCCTCGAGATGAGTCTTCCCTGGGGCTTTAAGCCCCCTGAAGGAACGTTAAAGACTATGACGTTGATAGGCTGGGTGTGTAAGTGCGGCGATGCATTGAGCTAACCAGTACTAATGATCCGTGAGGCTTAACCTTACAACACCAAAGGTGTTTTAGATTGAGAGATAGAAATTTTCAGCGAAGTTCCGAGATTGGGCTGGCTGGCTGTGTGTAGGATTACATAGCGGGTTAGTTTAGACAGAATTTGCCTGGCGGCCATAGCGCGGTGGTCCCACCTGATCCCATGCCGAACTCAGAAGTGAAACGCCGTAGCGCCGATGGTAGTGTGGGGTCTCCCCATGCGAGAGTAGGACACTGCCAGGCATCAAATAAAGCCGAGACCCCATGCCAAAAGCGTGGGGTTTTTGCTATGGGCAGAATAGTGAAATAGGTATAAATAGTGACCTTAGAGTGGTTGCGTCGCAGGGCTCATAGTCAGACGAGTCAAATATTGCAGGGGCAGGTGAGTCAAATCCGGCCGTCACAGCGATGAATAAAACAAAAGGCTACCTTGATAGGTGGCTTTTTTTGTTTTTATAGCTCTGACTGATCCATCTTGAGCCAGCTATAAATAAACTCTGCGATCTGATCTGGTTGATTAATATCTAATTGCTTTACTACAGTATCTATCGGCTCGTCACTTGCCAAAGCGATAACGTATTCATCAATCAAACCAGCGAAAGGCTTACCTACAGCTGCTCTATAAAGAGCAATTTTGCTGATCGGCTCGTGCTTAAAGCCCTCAACCAAAATCAAATCGATAGTTGATGTATCTAATCGACTAGCCAGATAGTGAAGATCCATCGGAGGCTGTTCTGGTGTTTCTGTCATTAATGCCCAGCGGCAATCACTGGCAACTAACGTTTGATGGGCTCCAGCTTTACGCAATTCATAACTGTCTTTGCCCGGCGTATCAATTTCCATATTGTGATGAGTATGTTTGATTAAGCCAACGCGGATTTGGCGCTGTTGAAGTAAGGGGATCAGATGTTTTAGTAAGGTTGTTTTTCCTGTACCACTGTACGCGGCTATACCGAGTAACGGGGGCGTCTTGCTGCTCATAATGGCTCTCTTTTAGTTTGTTCCCATAACTCGCAATCTGCGGGAGTATTTAGGTTACTGAATTGATTGGGTTGTTCATCGAATACCACTCTTTGCGCGTTGATACTCGTCATAAATATCATTAACTTACGCTCCCCTTTTGCCAGATACGTTGCTAGCGTTGGTTTAAGACTAACATGCATTAAAGCTAATGTTGGATGCTCACGCTCGTTATCACTAACATAAGCAGCAAGAGCCTGCCCTTTTGACTGCCAGAGTTGAGAAACCAGATTAAGTGGAAGCATAGGAACGTCACAGGGAGCAAAGACAACCCATTCGGTAGTTGAATGGCTTAATCCAGCATGCATGCCAGCCAATGGGCCTACAAAGCCAGTAATGATATCGTTAATGACGTGAACGCCACTTTGTTGATAGAGGGCTTGGTTACGATTAGCATTAATCAGTAAATTCTCAACCTGAGGTCTTAACCTATCAATCACATGTCGATACAGTGGCTTTCCATTTAGGGAGATTAATCCTTTATCATTTCCGCCCATTCTGGACGAAAGGCCTCCAGCAAGAATAACGCCTGTAATATTAGGTCGCATTTCTATCACTCCACGGTATTAAACTGACTATGGGATTGTATCTTCAAATAGGTGAACAGGTCAGGATTTACTTTTATTGACAATAGGCTCTCTTTCCCTGTGTGAATATCCCTGCTACTTTGTCAGCATATTTTTGAATAGGATAACTTCGCTATGAAATGTCATCGTGTTAATGAACTGATTGAGCTTTTACATCCGGCCTGGCAGCAAGAACCTGATTTAAATCTGGTGCAGTTTTTACAAAAATTGTCAGAGGAAGCTGGTTTTGAAGGTAATTTCGCAGATTTGACAGACGATATTCTTATTTATCATCTGAAAATGCGTGGCTCGGCATCAACGGAAGTGATTCCAGGACTGAAAAAGGATTATGAAGAGGATTTTAAAACAGCATTATTGAGAGCTCGTGGCATCATTAAAGATTAGTCACACTCCTGTCTGCGTAGGGAGGGGGCTTTAATGATACTATTTCTTATTCTCAGCACGCCGCTGTTACTTATACAGACTGAATGTTGTTATGAACAATTCTGCTTTTAATTTTCAGACTTTGTCTCCAGACCTGATTATGGACGCCCTTGAGGCTGTAGGATTACGGGTGGATTCAGGGTTAACCGCGCTTAATAGTTATGAGAACCGCGTCTATCAGTTTATGGATGAAGATCGTAAACGGTATGTGGTGAAGTTTTATCGTCCCGAGCGTTGGAGCAGTGAACAAATTATCGAGGAACATCGATTCTCGCTTGATTTGGCAGAATCTGAGATTCCGGTTATCGCCCCATTAGCGCTAAACGGCGAAACTTTGCATACTCATGGCGGCTTTTTCTTTGCTGTGTTCCCAAGTGTCGGTGGGCGGCAATATGAAATAGACAATCTTGATCAACTGGAGTGGGTGGGCCGTTTTCTCGGCAGAATTCATCAGGTGGGTAGCGATGGACTTTTTGTTGCCCGGCCAACGATGGGTATTGAGGAATATCTGACCGAGCCACGTCAGTTACTGGCCAGCAGTGTGTTAGTGCCGGCAAAACAGAAAGACAAGTTTCTGGCGGCAACCGATCTGTTGATCGCCACCATTAAGCAGTATTGGCACACCGATTGGCAGCCGTTGCGGCTACATGGTGATTGCCATCCTGGTAATATTTTGTGGCGTGATGGGCCAATGTTCGTCGATTTGGATGATGCCAGAAATGGTCCGGCGGTTCAGGATTTGTGGATGTTATTACACGGCGAGCGCAGAGAGCAATTGATCCAGTTGGATATCTTGCTGGAAGCTTATGGTGAATTTGCTGATTTTGATCAGCGTGAACTTGCATTGATTGAACCTTTACGCGCAATGCGCATGGTTTATTACCTTGCATGGGTCGCCAGACGTTGGCAGGACCCTGCATTTCCGAAAAGTTTTCCGTGGATGGCGGAGTCTGATTTTTGGTTACAGCAGACTGCATCATTTACAGAACAGGTTAAGCTGTTGCAGGTACCCCCTTTGCAGCTGATGCCAATGTACTAAAGCTAAGATAATGGAGATTGTTATAGTATGAAAAATGTATGGTTAGCTCTCGTTGGCATGGTGATGGCATTCAGTGCATCTGCCGCACAGTTTACGGATGGAACCCAGTACCAGACGTTAAATAAACCAGTAACGGGTGAGCCTCAGGTTTTAGAGTTTTTCTCTTTCTATTGCCCGCACTGCTTTCAGTTTGAAGAAGTTTATCATATCCCTCAGGCAGTAAAAAAAGCACTGCCAGAAGGGACAAAAATGACTCGATACCATGTTGAGTTCCTTGGGCCATTAGGTAAGCAATTGACTCAGGCATGGGCTGTTGCCATGGCATTGGGTGTTGAGGAAAAAATTACCCCACTGATGTTTGAAGGTGTACAGAAAACACAAACTATTCAAACCCCTGATGATATTCGTAATGTCTTTATTAAAGCGGGTGTGAGTGGCGAAGATTATGATGCAGCATTAAATAGTTTTGTCGTTAAATCACTGGTTGCTCAACAACAAAAAGCGGCTGAAGATTTACAATTACGTGGTGTGCCAGCCATGTTTGTTAATGGCAAATATATGATTAAGAATGATGGCATGGATACCAGCTCAATGGATACCTATGTTAAACAGTATGCGGATGTCGTTAAGTTCCTACTGACCCAAAAGTAATTGTACAAAAGGAGGAGCTGGCTTTTGTTAGCTCCTCTTTCACTTATCCAATACCTACATTGTCATCAGCACTTCAATTCTGTATCTATCTCTGCCACGGAATCATCATATTTACTAATGTGACAGTAATACGACTAAATACTGATTTTATATTTTTTTCCATGTTGTTTTCGATAGATTTATTTATTTCAGTGATGGATAAATACGGATATTAGCGATGCTAAAAAGAGAAAACGACTTGATGGTGGGTAATAAAAAAGAGAGAACACTAAATTATCCACCCGTGGAATTTATTTACCTTAAGACTGTAACTGAATAAGTAATATCCACAATTTAGATAAAGAAAAAATGACAGTAAAATAAAAAAACAATGAATGTAACTATATGATTATTATAATTTTAAATATTACCTCTAAAAAATAAGTAGAGCAGATATAATCTGCACATGCTTTTACTCACAAAGTTATCCACAGATTGGATCTTCAGGATCACTACGTAAAAATGCTCTCTTTCGCACAACAATGGACGCTAAAATTCGTCTCTTGTCGCCAGCTATGGCATTCTTAGCGTTAGACCTTGCTGAATAAAGATGAAGAAACCCTATGGCCCAGATTGCAGAAAACCCATTGATCCTCGTTGACGGTTCCTCTTACCTCTATCGTGCTTACCATGCGTTCCCACCACTGACCAACGGCAGCGGTGAACCAACGGGTGCGATGTACGGCGTGTTGAACATGTTGCGCAGTCTATTGCTGCAATATCGTCCTAGCCATGTAGCGGTAGTATTCGATGCTAAAGGTAAAACATTCCGTGATGAGCTTTTCGCTGACTATAAATCCCACCGGCCACCGATGCCAGATGATTTGCGAGCTCAAATTGAGCCGTTGCACCAAATGGTTAAGGCAATGGGGCTACCTTTATTGGTTGTCTCCGGTGTTGAGGCCGACGATGTTATTGGTACTTTAGCGCAGGAAGCTGAAAAAGCAGGTCATGCTGTATTAATCAGTACCGGTGATAAGGATATGGCGCAATTAGTTACGCCAAATATCACTTTAATCAATACAATGAATAACGCTATTTTGGGGCCACAGGAAGTCTGTGAAAAATATGGTGTACCTCCTGAATTGATTATTGATTTTCTAGCACTAATGGGGGACTCCTCAGACAATATTCCAGGGGTTCCAGGTGTTGGCGAAAAGACCGCACAAGCTTTATTGCAAGGTTTGGGTGGGCTGGATGCGCTGTTCAGTAATTTGGATAAAATATCCACACTGACATTCCGTGGTGCCAAAACCATGTCAGCCAAGTTAGAGCAGAATAAAGATGTTGCTTATCTCTCCTATAAATTAGCCACCATTAAAACAGATGTTGAATTGGATGTGACTTGTGATGAGCTAAAAGTTTCCCCCCCAGATGATGATCAATTACATCAGTTATTCAGCCGTTATGAATTTAAGCGCTGGTTAGTGGATGTAGAAGCGGGCAAATGGCTGGACGGTAAAAAAGATCGGCCAACGGCACAAACAAGTAATAAAGCTTTTGTGGCAGTAGAGCCAGCTGATGCGGTTGAGGTCACCGCAGTACTATCACAAGAAAATTATCAGACCATTTTGGATGAGAAATCCTTAGTAGAGTGGATTGAGCGCCTCAAAAAAGCAGAGGTTTTCGCGTTTGATACTGAGACTGACGGCCTGGATACGCTTAGCAGCAATTTAATTGGTATCTCTTTTGCCGTTGCACCAGGCGAAGCCGCTTATTTACCCTTGGCGCATGATTATTTGGACTCTCCTGTACAGCTCGACCGGGATTGGGTTTTGGCCACGCTAAAACCACTACTGGAAGACGATAAAGCCCTTAAAGTTGGCCAGAATCTCAAGTTTGACCAAAGCATGCTGGCACGTTATGGCATTGAGCTGCGCGGTATCGCTTTCGATACTATGCTGGAATCTTACGTTTTAGACAGTGTTGCTGGTCGCCATGATATGGATAGTCTGGCAGAACGTTATCTCAACCACAAAACTATTACCTTTGAAGAGATCGCCGGTAAGGGTAAAAACCAACTGACCTTTAATCAAATTGCGTTGGAACAAGCAGGCCCTTATGCCGCAGAAGATGCCGACGTTACGCTACAGTTGCATTTGGTGCTGTGGCCAAAACTGCAACAAAGTGAAGGGTTAAAGCGGGTATTCCAGGAAATTGAGATGCCGCTATTGCCAATTCTGTCTCGCATCGAGCGTACTGGTGTCTTGATTGACCAGAATATCTTGGCCGCACATTCAAAAGAGCTGACTATCCGCCTTGATGAGTTAGAAAAACAGGCTCATGAATTGGCTGAAGAGCCGTTCAACCTGGCATCACCTAAGCAGCTTCAGACCATCTTGTACGAAAAACAAAAACTGCCCATCTTGAAGAAAACCCCTGGCGGGGCCGCGTCAACTAATGAAGAAGTGTTGGCTGAGCTGGCATTAGATTACCCGTTGCCGAAGGTGATCCTTGAATATCGTGGTCTGGCTAAGCTGAAAAGTACCTATACCGACAAGCTGCCGTTGATGATTAACCCAATTTCGGGCCGGGTCCATACCTCTTATCACCAGGCGGTGACCGCGACAGGGCGTTTGTCCTCACGTGATCCTAACCTGCAAAACATTCCAGTGCGGAATGAAGAAGGGCGTCGTATACGGCAGGCTTTTATTGCGCCTAAAGGCTATCGCATTATGGCGGCTGACTACTCACAGATTGAGCTGCGTATTATGGCGCACTTGTCGCAGGATAAAGGGCTATTAGCTGCATTTGCTGCGGGAAAAGATATCCACCGTGCGACAGCTGCGGAAGTCTTTGGTATGCCACTAGAAAAGGTCACAACTGAACAACGCCGCAGTGCCAAGGCGATTAACTTTGGTCTTATTTATGGTATGAGCGCTTTTGGTCTGGCGCGGCAGCTAAGCATTCCCCGTGGAGAGGCGCAGCGCTACATGGATCTCTATTTTGAGCGCTATCCCGGTGTGTTGGAATACATGGAGCGCACACGTAAGCAAGCCGCCGATCAAGGTTATGTCACCACGCTGGATGGCCGTCGCCTCTATTTGCCAGACATTCATTCTCGTAATGCAACTCGCCGTAAAGCTGCTGAACGTGAAGCTATCAATGCGCCAATGCAAGGTACCGCCGCTGATATTATCAAACGGGCAATGATTGCAGTGGATGCCTGGTTACAACAGGAACCAGAACCATTGGTGCGGGTAATCATGCAGGTACACGATGAATTGGTGTTTGAAGTGCATGAAAGTGTATTGGAAAGCGCGGAACAAAAGATTCGTGAACTGATGGAGCAGAGTATGCAACTGGCGGTACCACTGAAGGTGGATGTCGGTGTTGGTGATAACTGGGACCAGGCTCACTAGCTTTGTGGGTAAGTGGCGATAAATAAAGCATTTTATGTAATTAAGCTACATTTATCCGCCATTATGCGGGGAAGATGTGCGCTGAATCGTGCCAATTTGTGTAACTATACAACAAAAAATTCTTTTGCCCCGCGAAAAAATGATGTAGAGTTACAGACGTAGGGTACAGAGGTAAGATGTTCTATCTTTCAGACCTTTTACTTCACGTAATCGGATTTGGCTATATATTAGCCGCCCCAGTCATTTATTGACTGGGGCGTTTTTTATTGGGATTTGTGAGCACTTTTCGCGAACCGATAGGAAAACAGCCCGGCATTACCCGTGAAAATACGGGTTGATGATTTTTTTACTCTAGGGGGAAGTGGTATTGCCAGGTATTAACTCAGGGCGATATAAAACATCACCCTTGGGGATAACAGCCCTTGCGGGCTGCTGTTAGCGCTTACTCACTCACCTTCATCGTCATAATCATCAATCATAACTTCTGGTGGTATCTCGCTAAACCAGGTATCCAGTTTTTCCCGTAGTTTTTCGACGCCAATCTTCTTCAAAGAAGAGAAAGCTTCAACCTGAATATCACCCATAAATGGAATAATCGCTTCTCGCACCATGTTCAATTGAGCCTTACGGGCGCCCGAAGCCAGCTTATCCGCTTTGGTCAGCAATAATAGAACCGGGGTGCCAACCGCAACCGCCCAGGTAATCATCTGCTGATCTAAATCTTTCAGTGGATGGCGAATATCCATCAACACAACTAATCCTTTCAGACAGTTACGCTTTTGCAAATACTCACCCAGCGCGCGTTGCCATTTGAGTTTCATCTCTTCCGGGACTTCAGCATAGCCATAGCCCGGTAAGTCAACCAGACGAATACCGTCAACGACTTCAAATAGGTTAATTAGCTGAGTACGGCCGGGTGTTTTACTGGTTCTGGCCAGACTTTTCTGGTTAGTTAACGTATTAAGTGCACTCGATTTACCGGCATTTGAACGGCCAGCAAATGCCACCTCAATACCTTCATCACGTGGCAGATGGCGGATATCCGGAGCACTGATGACGAAGTGGGTCATGTGATAGTTATAGTTTCTAATAGTCAAAATTTGTCGTCTCCGTGAGAGATAGCTTACATGCAGCGATTATAACTGCATCAGGCAAAAAAAAGGGGGTTTATCTTTTATACCCTTCAAGTAACAGGGTTCAGGTATACTGGCAGGCGCGCTGGTTGAGTTGCCTTGAGGGCCGCAGATATGACAAGGATGGCGCATTGCAGGAGGGAGATATCCGGTTGTTATGTCAGTGCAGGGAGTGTGCTGTAAGGATATCCTTCCGCAGAAGATGCGAAAAAGGGCGACAGGTTAATCTGCCGCCTTTTTTCTTTCTCTTCTTTCTGCTAGATTCCGGCCCAATCCTATACTAAATCCGATCCCATACTTATTTACCCATTTAAGAGCACAGGTTATGAAGCAGCCAAATAAAGCACCACGCGCGAATATTGCGGCCCCTAAAGGTACCGCGACGCCTAAGCGTATTAGAAAGACCCGTGTAGAGCTTGATATTGAAGCTCGCGAGCGTAAACGTCAGAAGAAACATAGTGGCAATCGCTCAGGGGCGAGAACCAATGTAGAAGGCAGCAATAAGAAGGGCCAGTCCGAGACTCAAGAGAAAGATCCACGTATCGGCAGTAAAGTACCCGTGCCGCTGGTGGTTGAGAGTAAGGTTAAAGCTAAGCCAACCACTAAGCCGGTGGCTAAAGTTGAAGCTAAGCCACGTCTGACGCCGGAAGAAGAGCTGTCTAAGCTGGAAAACGATGAGCGTCTGGATGCATTGCTGGATCGTCTGGATAATGATGAAGTATTGAGCAAAGAAGATCAGGCTTATGTTGATCTGACGTTGGATCGTATTGATGCCCTAATGGAACAATTGGGTATTGAATTGGGCGACGATGAAGATGACGAAGCGCCAGAAGAAAAGCAGGAAGACATTTTGCAATTGCTGAAACGCGGTAACCCAAAAGATACATTTTAAACCATGAATTGGGTGATCCTGATAATAGCCCTACTGCTTACATGTTATCTAGTGTGGTTATTGGGTAAACTATGGCTACTGTCGCAACGAAGAAAGCGGTTGCGCAGTGCTACTGCGGCCAGACAACGAAAACATCTGCCCTCTAACCGGCCCGGTAGGCGCAAATATCGGAAGGAATGAACATGTCTGAGCAGGCTATAGTTTGGGATTTATCCCTGATTCAAAAATATAATTATTCAGGGCCGCGCTATACGTCGTACCCCACTGCGCTTGAATTCAGTGAAGATTATAATGAATCTGCTTTTCAACAGGCAGTGAAGCGTTACCCACAACGGCCTTTGTCGCTGTACGTGCATATCCCGTTTTGCCATAAGCTGTGTTATTTCTGCGGCTGCAATAAGCTGGTGACGCGGCAACAGCATAAAGCTGATGAGTATCTGGCGGTCTTGGAAAAAGAGATCCGCCAGCGTGCGGCGTTATTTGTTGGGCGTCAGGTTAGCCAGATGCACTGGGGCGGTGGTACGCCCACTTACCTGAATAAAATACAAATTACCCACCTGATGAATCTGCTACGTGAAAACTTTGATTTCCTGCCCGGTGCTGAGCAATCAATAGAAGTAGACCCACGTGAAATTGAACTGGATGTCCTTGATCACCTGCGTGCTGAGGGGTTTAACCGCCTAAGCATGGGGGTGCAAGATTTTAATAAAGAGGTTCAACGGCTGGTTAATCGTGAGCAGGATGAGGATTTTATCTTTGCCCTGATTGCCCGCGCTAAAGCCCTTGGTTTTAACTCAACCAATATCGATTTGATTTATGGTTTGCCAAAACAGACACCAGAGAGTTTTGCTTTTACCCTCAAACGGGTGGCAGAGCTGAATCCTGATCGCCTGAGTGTGTTCAATTACGCACATTTACCGAGTCTGTTTGCTGCTCAACGTAAAATTAAAGATGCCGATCTGCCGAGCGCCGAACAGCGGCTAGATATTTTGCAGCACACCATCAGTTTCTTAACTGAGTCTGGCTATCAATTTATTGGTATGGATCATTTTGCCCGGCCAGATGATGAATTAGCCATTGCGCAGCGTGAAGGTGAATTACACCGTAATTTCCAAGGTTATACCACCCAAGGCGACAGTGATTTACTCGGTTTGGGGGTTTCTGCTATCAGCATGTTGGGTGACAGCTATGCGCAGAATGAAAAAGATTTGAAGACTTACTATTCCTTCGTGGAGCAGCGTGGCAATGCGCTGTGGCGTGGTTTGGCGATGACTGAAGATGATTGCTTGCGCCGTGATGTGATTAAAACGCTGATTTGTAATTTCCAAATCAGTTATCAGCCGATTGAGCAGCAGTATGGTATTCGTTTTGCAGATTATTTTGCTGAAGATTTTGAGCTACTAGCGCCTTTCGAACACGATGGGCTGGTGGAGCGGGATGATAAAGGCATTCGGGTAACACCGCGCGGGCGCTTACTGATTCGTAATATTTGTATGTGTTTCGATATCTATTTACGGAAACAGGCGCGCAAGCAGCAGTTTTCACGCGTGATCTGATGATGTCCCCCTCAATGGTCAACATTACCTTGAGGGGGAATTTAGGCAGGAATTACTCTCTTTCTCCCAACTACTCCATTCCCAGCTCTTTTAACTTCCGCGTTAAGGTGTTGCGGCCCCAACCCAGCAGACGTGCCGCTTCTTGCTTATGACCTTGAGTATGGCGTAATGCCGTGGTTAACAGCGTGCGCTCCATTTCCGGCTGTGCCTCAGATAACAGATCCTGATGACCGGAACGTAGGGCGCGTTCAGCCCATTGTGCCAATAGGGTTGCCCAGTTGTCCGGCGTCCGCTGACCTGAAGCATCTGGCGTGCTGGTTTCAAACAATTCAGAAGGTAAATCTTGAGTCAGTACTTCCTGCCCGGCAGCCATCACCGTCAGCCAGCGACAGGTGTTTTCCAGTTGGCGCACGTTACCCTGCCAAGGCAGACGGGTTAGCGCCACTTCGGTCTCAGGGTGCAGATTTTTGGCTTCCACACCTAACTCTTTAGCCGCCACTTGCAAGAAGTAACGAGCCAAACGCGGAATGTCTTCACGACGTTCACGCAGCGGTGGCAGATGTACCCGAATCACATTCAGACGATGGAATAAATCCTCACGGAATTTACCTTCCTGAACACGCAGCTCCAGATTTTGGTGGGTAGCGGCAATAATACGAACATCTACTTTGACCGGTGCGTAACCCCCGACGCGATAAAACTGACCATCAGCCAGCACGCGTAGCAGGCGGGTCTGTACATCCAATGGCATATCACCGATTTCATCTAAAAACAGTGTGCCGCCATCGGCTTGTTCAAAACGACCTTGGCGCACTTGATTCGCGCCGGTAAAGGCACCTTTCTCGTGGCCGAATAATTCAGATTCAATTAAATCTTTCGGGATCGCCGCCATATTCAGCGCGATAAACGGCGCTTTAGCCCGTGGGCTGTGGCGATGTAACGCATGGGCCACTAACTCTTTACCGGTACCCGACTCACCGTTAATCAGCACACTAATAGAAGAACGAGATAAGCGGCCGATGATACGGAAAACGTCTTGCATCGCCGGTGCTTCGCCAATGATATCAGCGGTTGGGCCGCTGGCTGGTTGGCTGCGTGCCGGTTGCTGCTGCTCCTGATAATGGCTGATAGCCCGCTCAACCAGAGCTACGGCTTCATCAATATCAAAAGGTTTAGGCAGGTAATCAAAAGCCCCTTGCTGATAGGCACTGACCGCAGCATCTAAATCAGAATGTGCCGTCATTATGATGACCGGGAGCATCGGGTGGCGCTGCTTAATCTGTTTCAGCAGGGCTAATCCGTCCATGCCAGGCATGCGAATATCCGATAACAACACATCCGGGGTTTGTGTCGCGAGTGCATCCAACACCTGGTTACCGGTATCGAAGGTTGCACAGTTCAGACCTGCTCCAGTCAGTGCACGTTCAAGCACCCAGCGGATGGAGCTATCGTCATCGACGATCCAGACTATCCCTCGTTGCATAGAAACCTCACTGGCGAATAGGCAGGTAAACCGAGAATTCGGTATGTCCCGGCCAACTGTTGAATTCAATTTTACCCGAATGTTGATCGATAAGATTACGGGCGATAGACAAGCCAAGGCCAGTTCCCCCCTCGCGACCACTTACCATCGGATAGAACACGGTATCTTGTAATTGCGTTGGAACGCCCGGACCGTCATCTTCAATATCAATGCGAGCGCTCAAACGATAGCGCATACCATGCAGTGTTATCTGAAACGCAGTACGGGTGCGCAGCGTAATAGTGCCGCCAGCTCCCCCCAAAGCCTGTAATGCATTGCGAGTGATATTCAGCAACACTTGTTCAATTTGGTCTGGATCATGGGCCAGTTCAGGCAAGCTTGGGTCATAGTCACGGATTAACGTCACATTATCTGGTTTTTCCAGCGAGACTAACTGACAAACCCGTTCAGCAACCTGATGGATACTTTGTGTGATGTGTTGACCGGGCCGTTGTGGGCCTAATAAGCGATCAACTAAGTTACGCAAGCGGTCTGCCTGCTCAATGATCACTTTGGTATATTCCAACAATGCCGGATCAGGCAATGCTTTAGACAATAATTGTGCTGCCCCCCGTAAGCCACCTAACGGGTTCTTAATCTCATGAGCCAGCCCACGAACCAGATCACGGGCTGCGACTTGCTGTGCATGTTGTAATTGTTCTTGGCTTAACCGACGCTGATTATCCATCGGCGCCATTTCCAGCAATATAAAACCTTCTGGCAGTGATTGTGCTGTCAGCGACAAAATATGCGCGCGGCCATCAACAACTACGGTCACCTCGTTATCGGTAAAACCTTGACCGGCGATCAGACTTTCCCGCATCAGGTCGATGTTAAGAGAAAAATAGCCTAATAAATCGGGCAGGGGTGTACCAAAAAGTTTACGAGAGCTTTGCGCCAGAAGTTGCTGCGCAGCGGGATTGGCATAATGGATAGCCAAATCATCATCTAATAGCAGAATACTATTAATGAGAGAATTAAGGATCTGCCCAGCATCGGGCAGCGTGCCTGTTGCCATTACGCAGACTCCTGCACTCTTTTGGTGAATACATCCTAATCGGTTCAGTCGTGACTGAGCCAGAGGAAATATGACGAAAACGAAAAGTGGAGAAAAAAGCCCATCCGAAGATGGGCCAAAAGTTTCCACGGCAACAACCCTTCATCTTTCAAGTTGTAGGTGTGTTGGCTGCTCTCACTCACCCGAATCACTTACTGGTGTAAGCTCATCGGGATTCTCTCGCTTGCCGCCTTCCTACACCTTGAAATCTATTGGGTAAACTAAAATTAAACGCTGTAATACAGTTCGAACTCAACTGGGTGCGGAGTCATACGAACGCGGTCCATTTCTTCTTTACGCAGTTCGATATAAGCATCGATAGCGTCGTCAGTGAACACGCCACCACGGGTCAGGAACTCGCGGTCTTCGTTCAGTGCAGCCATAGCTTCGTCCAGTGAACCTGCAACTTTTGGAATTTCTGCTTCTTCTTCCGGTGGCAAGTCATACAGGTTTTTGTCCATCGCATCACCTGGGTGAATTTTGTTGATGATGCCATCAAGGCCAGCCATCAGCAGTGCTGCGAAGCACAAGTATGGGTTAGCGGCTGGATCCGGGAAACGTGCTTCAATACGACGTGCTTTCGGGCTGGCAACCACTGGAATACGGATAGAAGCTGAACGGTTACGGGCAGAGTATGCCAACATGACCGGAGCTTCGTAGCCTGGGACCAAACGCTTGTAGGAGTTAGTCGTTGGGTTAGCCAAGGCGTTAATTGCTTTTGCGTGCTTGATGATACCGCCGATGTAGAACAGCGCCATTTCAGACAGGCCAGCATATTTGTCACCGGCGAACAGGTTAGTACCGTTCTTGGACAACGACATATGGCAGTGCATGCCTGAACCATTATCACCAAACATTGGTTTTGGCATAAAGGTCGCAGTTTTGCCGAATGCGTGTGCCACGTTGTGCACCACATATTTGTAGATCTGAATTTCATCGGCTTTCTTGGTCATGGTATTGAAGCGAGTAGCCACTTCGTTCTGACCTGCGGTAGCCACTTCATGGTGATGCGCTTCTACTACCAGGCCCATTTCTTCCATGGTCAGACACATGGTAGAACGCAGGTCCTGTGAAGAATCAACCGGAGGAACTGGGAAGTAACCGCCTTTCACTGCCGGACGGTGGCCTTTGTTGCCGCCTTCGTATTTGGTGCTGGAGTTCCATGCGCCTTCGATGTCATCGATAGCGACATGAGAGCCACGGATGCTGCTACCAAAACGAACATCGTCAAACAGGAAGAATTCTGGTTCTGGCCCAAACAGCACGGTATCTGCGATACCTGAAGATTTCAGGAATTCTTCTGCGCGTTTTGAGATTGAACGTGGGTCGCGATCATAGCCTTGCAGGGTACCTGGCTCAAGAATGTCACAACGGATAATCAGTGTGGAATCTTCGAAGAACGGATCCATAACAGCGGTGCTGGCGTCTGGCATCAGTACCATGTCGGATTCGTTAATGCCTTTCCAGCCACCAATCGAGGAGCCATCAAACATTTTGCCTTCTTCGAAGAAGTCAGCGTTGACCTGATGAGCCGGAATAGTGATGTGCTGCTCTTTCCCTTTGGTATCGGTGAAGCGCAAATCAACAAATTTCACTTCGTGCTCATTCAGCATCGTCAAAACATGTTCAGCGGACATACTTATATCTCCTGGATTTGTCATAGTCGTCGTGGAACGATTATCGTTTGGGTGTTCAGTTATCTTTTTATTCAGGCTAACGCTCATGCTGATTTTTCATGACCGTTATTCATGCTAAACTGCGTCATAAAGTCTGTTGCGAAATCTATGCCAACTTTCCAAACGCCCCGTTTATGCCATATCATAGGGGTCTGCTGATATTCAGTATGCACCAGGATAGTTATATTGCACTATTTTGGTGCTTCATTTGCGTCGTTGGGCACTGTATTGGTGCAAAGGTGGGCCGAGAGGCTATTTTTGCACCGTGAAAGGGATCACAAACTAACCGCCGTCAGGTTGTTTATAAGAGAAGTTTGTGATCTTGTTTAGTCCCTCGCTTAATACGTGTACAATAGCGCGCTATTTCTAAATGCCTGAGGCAAAAAAGCTGTGATCGAGAATCTGCGTAACATCGCCATTATTGCGCACGTTGACCATGGGAAAACTACCCTGGTTGATAAGTTGCTACAACAATCTGGTACGTTCGGTGAACGTGCTGAAGCAACTGAACGTGTAATGGACTCCAACGATTTGGAGAAAGAGCGTGGGATAACCATCCTCGCGAAAAATACCGCCATTAACTGGAAAGACTACCGCATCAACATCGTGGATACCCCAGGACACGCCGATTTCGGTGGTGAGGTTGAGCGTGTAATGTCTATGGTTGACTCTGTGCTGCTGGTCGTCGATGCAATGGATGGCCCGATGCCGCAGACCCGTTTCGTGACCAAGAAAGCCTTTGCTCATGGTCTGAAACCAATCGTGGTTATCAACAAAGTTGACCGTCCTGGCGCGCGTCCAGATTGGGTTGTCGATCAGGTGTTCGACCTGTTCGTAAACCTGGATGCCACTGACGAACAACTGGACTTCCCTATCATTTACGCATCAGCATTGATGGGTATTGCGGGCGAAGACCACAATGATATGTCGGCAGACATGACTCCGCTGTATCAGGCAATCATCGACCATGTGCCTGCACCAGACGTAGACAGCACTGGTCCATTGCAGATGCAAATCTCCCAGTTGGACTACAACAACTACGTAGGTGTTATCGGCATCGGCCGTATCAAACGTGGTGTTGTTAAGCCTAACCAGCAAGTTACTGTTATCGATAGCGAAGGTAAGACCCGCAACGGTAAAATCGCTAAAGTACTGGGCCATATGGGTCTGGAACGTATCGAAGCAACTATGGCTGAAGCTGGTGATATCGTTGCTATCACCGGTTTGGGCGAGTTGAACATCTCTGACACTATCTGTGATGTGAATGCTGTTGAAGCATTGCCAGCACTGTCTGTTGATGAACCAACTGTTACCATGTATTTCTGCGTTAACACCTCTCCGTTCTGTGGTAAAGAAGGCAAGTACGTGACTTCACGTCAGATCCTTGACCGTTTGAACAAAGAGCTGATTCATAACGTAGCACTGCGTGTTGAAGAAACTGAAGATGCTGACGCATTCCGCGTATCAGGCCGTGGTGAACTTCACCTGTCGGTTCTGATCGAAAACATGCGCCGCGAAGGTTTCGAGCTGGCTGTTTCCCGTCCTAAAGTTATCAACCGTGTTATCGACGGCCGTAATCAAGAACCATTTGAAAGCGTAACTCTGGATATCGAAGAACAGCACCAGGGCGCAGTAATGCAAGCCATGGGTGAGCGTAAGGGTGACGTGAAGGACATGGTTCCAGACGGCAAAGGTCGTATTCGTCTGGATTATATGATCCCAAGCCGTGGCCTGATTGGCTTCCGTACTGAATTCATGACTATGACTTCTGGTACTGGTCTGCTGTACTCCACATTCAGTCACTACGATGATGTGCGTCCAGGCGAGATCGGCCAACGTCAAAACGGCGTACTGATCTCTAACGGTCAGGGTAAAGCTGTGGCATTCGCACTGTACAAACTGCAAGACCGCGGCAAGCTGTTTATTGGTCACGCGACTGAAGTGTATGAAGGCCAGATCATCGGTATTCACTCACGTTCTAACGACCTGACTGTAAACTGCCTGACCGGTAAGCAACTGACCAACATGCGTGCATCCGGTACTGACGAAGCAACCACTCTGGTTCCTTTCTTGAAGAAAACTCTTGAACAGGCACTGGAATTCATCGATGACGATGAATTGGTAGAAGTTACCCCGCAATCAATTCGTATCCGTAAGCGTCACTTGACGGAAAACGATCGTAAGCGTGCAGGTCGTGGTCCTAAAGAAGGTTAATTCTTCTTGGTACTGCTGATACTTAGGGCGCTAGCTGCGCCCTGAGTTCTATTCGCCGCACCCTTGAAGCTGCAACTGTGTTAGCTTCGCTTACTAACCCGAATCACTTACCTGAGTAAGCTCATCGGGATAAGTTCACTTGCTGCCTTGTTGCAACTCCAAGGTTTTTGAGGATACATCCTATTTTTTTGCCATTGTTATAAAAATATTATTTTTCCTGACTGACCCCTCCTTTTTCTTCCTCTCTCTGTTCAGTTTTCCCTTTTCCCGTTACAGTGAAACTCACCATCTAATTGGGAGAGCGCCATGCTGTATATCTTTGATCTAGGTAATGTGATTGTCGATATCGACTTCAAACGCGTATTGGGCGTTTGGAGCAAATTAAGCAGTGTCCCGCTGGCGACGTTGAGTGAGCGGTTTACCATGGGCGAGGTCTTCCAGCAGCATGAGCGCGGTGAAATTAGCGATGAAGAGTTTGCTCACCAGCTCAGTGATGAGATGGGGCTATCTCTAAGTTTTGAACAGTTTGCCGAAGGCTGGCAGGCGGTATTTGTCGCTTTGCGCCCGGAAGTGATCGCCATTATGCAAAAGTTGCGTCAGGAAGGGCATCGGGTGGTGGTGTTATCCAATACTAACCGGCTGCATTGTAATCACTGGCCCCAACATTACCCTGAAGTGGTGGCTGCCGCTGACCATATGTATCTGTCCCAGGATTTGGGCATGCGCAAGCCGGAAGCGAGAATTTATCAGCATGTGCTGAGTGCGGAAAACATCCCGGCGGAGCAGGCGGTATTCTTTGATGATGTTGAAGCAAATGTTGTTGCAGCCAGAATTGTAGGTATCACCGCAATTCATGTCATAGACCGAAAGGTTATTCCTGCTTATTTTCCCTGATAAGTTCTTACTCCAGACGTTAATGGGTTAGCCTTAAATATCACGCTAACCCATAACCGAGCCTAAACACCGGTATTGACTGAGAGATAAACATGGCGAGTTTTCTGCGTTTTCGCTTATCTGCATCTTTAAAACCCTACATTACGTTCGGGCGAATGCTTTACACCCGAATAGATAAAGATGGGTTAACCATGCTGGCTGGGCATCTGGCGTATGTGTCATTACTTTCTCTAGTGCCATTGGTCACTGTGATTTTTGCTCTGTTCGCGGCTTTTCCCATGTTTGCTGATATCAGCATAAAATTGAAAGCCTTCATATTTGCCAATTTTATGCCTGCCACTGGCGATATTATCCAAAACTACCTTGAGCAGTTTGTTGCCAACTCAAATCGTATGACGGTGGTGGGCACCTGCGGCTTGATTGTGACAGCACTGCTGCTGATTTACTCCGTCGACAGTGTGCTTAACATTATCTGGCGCAGTAAGGTTCACCGGTCACTGGTGTTTTCATTTGCCGTTTATTGGATGGTACTGACATTAGGGCCAATTCTCGTCGGGGCCAGTATGGTGATCAGCTCATACCTGCTTTCATTGCAATGGCTGGCAAATGCCCAGGTAGACAGCATGATTGATGAGACATTACGGCTATTTCCTCTCTTGATTTCCTGGGTTTCTTTTTGGTTATTGTACAGTGTGGTTCCGACAGTACGGGTGCCTGCCCGGGATGCACTTATTGGTGCGCTGGTGGCTGCATTGCTCTTCGAATTGGGTAAGAAAGGATTCACGATGTATATCACGCTGTTTCCGTCTTATCAGTTGATTTACGGGGTGCTGGCGGTTATCCCCATCTTATTCCTTTGGGTTTACTGGAGTTGGTGCATCGTGTTACTGGGGGCAGAAATCACCGTGACCTTGGGTGAGTATCGAGCACAGCGGTCTAAAGTGGTCATTGAGGAAAACCAGAGTCAGGAGATGTAAGGCATTATGATTGCGTTGATTCAACGGGCGCTTAGCGCCAGTGTTGTCGTAGATGGGAATATTGTCGGTGAGATTGGGCCTGGATTATTGATATTGCTGGGGGTCGAACAAGAGGACACCGAGCAAAAAGCACAGCGTCTATGTGAAAAGGTTTTGGGGTACCGGATTTTTGGCGATGAGAACGATAAAATGAATCTCAACGTCCTGCAAGCTGGTGGCAGTGTGCTAGTCGTCTCGCAATTTACACTAGTGGCAGATACGCAAAAAGGCATGAGACCAAGCTTTTCCCGTGGTGCAGTTCCGGCAGAAGCTGATCGGCTTTATCAGTATTTTGTTGCCCTGTGTCGTGAGCGTGGTGTAAAAACGGAAACGGGATTATTTGCCGCAGATATGAAAGTCAGTTTGGTAAACGATGGCCCAGTGACTTTCTGGTTACAGGTCTAGAGGCAGAATAGTGCCCAAAACTGAGGGTTATTTTATTGATAATTTTAAAGAGAGAATGCTTCTATGTATCACTTGCGTGTGCCCATAACAGAACAAGAACTCAAAGATTATTATCAATTCCGCTGGGAAATGTTACGCAAGCCGTTGCACCAACCGGTTGGCTCAGAGAAAGATGCTTATGATGCGATGGCCCATCATCAAATGGTGGTGGATGAGCAGGGTAAACCTGTCGCTATTGGGCGGTTATATATCAATGCAGATAATGAGGCTGCGATTCGTTTTTTGGCCGTTGACCCATCAGTGCGCGCCAAAGGTTTGGGAACGCTGGTGGCAATGACCTTAGAGTCAGTTGCGCGGCAGGAGGGGGTGAAGCGAGTTGTGTGTAGCGCGCGTGAAGATGCGGTAGATTTCTTCGCCAAGCTGGGCTTTGTCAGCCAGGGGGAAATAACCGCCCCGCAAACCACACCTGTGCGCCACTTTTTAATGATAAAACCGGTTGTGACCATGGACGATATTCTGCATCGCCCTGATTGGTGCGGTCAGTTGCAGCAAGCCTGGTACGACCATATTCCGCTTAGTGAAAAAATGGGGGTGCGCATCAGCCAATATACCGGCCAGCGTTTTGTCACTACCATGCCAGAGGCGGGTAATCAAAATCCTCACCATACCTTATTTGCTGGTAGCCTTTTTTCGTTGGCGACCCTGACGGGCTGGGGCTTGATTTGGCTATTATTGCGTGAGCGCCATTTGGGCGGCACGATTATTCTCGCTGATGCCCACATTCGTTACAGTGCGCCGGTTACTGGTCGGCCCCGGGCAGTGGCTGAGCTAAGCTCCCTGAGTGGTGATCTGGATAGATTGGCCCGTGGCCGTCGTGCCAGAGTGCAGTTAGACGTGAATCTATTCGGTGATGAAGATGCTGGTGCTGTTTTTTCAGGAACTTACATGGTGTTGCCAGTTGCTGCTGGAGAGGATGCCGTGAGTTAATTCACGCCCTCCGCTATGCCCGCTTTACTGATAACAAATGAGCGGGTGTACATTTATAACTTTCTTTTATCCTCCCGCGTTCTATCTATACATTCTTTTCCTGTGACCCCTCGCACTAATTTATCGAATTCTTTGCTGTGGTATGTGCAATATTCAATAGATAACTTACAGTTATATATTCATGTTTCTGATTGATCATTTTTTGGAGGCGAATCAAAAAGTAATTTTCTCAGTGTTACCCACTGACCAATATACTAAATATGATTGATATAATTAAATAAAATCATGCGTAGATACTTGTCTTATTTCTTTTTGAATCACAGCAATCACCTCCAGATGGTTCGATTTTGATTCCCCATCCTTGGTGTCAAGGAGGGAGTTATGATGGTATGTAATGAGAAAACATCAATTAATGTTATTGGTTCATCCGCAGCATTTAAGCAACTTTTACGTTTAGTTGACCGGGTTGCGCCATCACAACAAACTTTACTGATTTGTGGCCCTACTGGGTGTGGAAAAGAAGTTATTGCCCAACTGATACACCAACGTAGCAAAAATCCTTCAGCTCCATTTATTGATCTCAACTGTGGCGCAATCCCTGAGCATTTGGTTGAAGCTGAGCTATTTGGTCATGTCAAAGGTGCATTTACTGGTGCCTCTGGCGATCGGCGTGGTCATCTGGAAATGGTCGGTAATGGCACGCTGTTTTTAGATGAAATAGGTGAAATGCCTTTGTCAGTACAGCCTAAGTTATTGCGTGCATTGGAAACTCGTACTTTCCGGCCTATCGGCAGCAGCGACATTCGCCACTTTAATGGGCGAGTGGTCGCTGCCACTCACCGAAATTTACTTGCTCAGGTAAAAAGTGGTGTTTTTAGGGAAGACCTTTATTACCGCTTAGGTGTCATTACTCTGGATATTCCTGCTCTCAGCCAGCGAAGGGAGGATATCCCCGCATTAATTGACTATTTCTCAGGGTTACAAACTCACCCGTTAGTTTTCAATTCCCAGGCTATGTCTTACTTACAGCAGTATCCTTGGCCGGGTAATGTGCGGGAGTTGCGCAATCTGGTCGACAGGCTTGCGGCATTATCTGATAGCCATTTAATTACGCGTGAGGTGTTGGATACCTTTATGCCAACCTCACAACTCGAAGTGAAAGTGTCATCTGACCTGCTTGCTGATGCCATGCTGGCATTGCCGGGGGCTGATAAGCTCGTTGCGGTGGAGCAGTTATTGATAGACCGAGCGTTGCAGCGTACTACCGGTAATAAAACAGCAGCGGCACAACTATTAGGGATTAGTCGTAAGTCAGTGGAACGGCGAATTCATGGCCGGATGGATAAACGGCCAATAGTATTACAACACTTGCAGGAAGGTATGCGGTTAATGAATTGCTCCGCCTACCATGAAGCCATCGTTGATTTACAGAAAGGGTTACAACTACTGCTGGGAATCACCTTGGATGAAGAGGTTCGACAGCTTCATTACAAGCTCTATCGCCAACTCAGTATCAGCTATCAAATACTTTATGGTTGGTTAAGCCATGATGCGCTTAAATATCATAATGATGCCATCGCGCTAGGTAAAAAAGCAGGTGATGAGTCTGAGCTGGCAGGATTACTCTTTTGGCGTTGGTCGGCCCAGTTGGTGACCCTTGATTTACCGCATGTCCGCACTCTGGCTCAGGAGTTACTGCAATGGGGCCTGACTGAAAAAACCGCGTCAATATGGAGTAAAGCACATATCGCTCTTGCCAGTACCCTATTTTGGTTGGGGGATAATCAAGAAGTCTTAACATGTTTAGCTCGCAGTAAGTTACTGACTACCCCTTGCGAGTATGCTGATCAACAAGGATTGGATTTGGTTGGCATGGCACTGACCCTGAAAGGGCTGGCTTTATTTCAACTAGGTGAATTTAAAAAATCCAGAGAGGTAGCCCAAAAACTGGCCTCACGTGCTATGGGGGAAGACATTATTGCTTTTCATCGGGTTATCTCCTTACGGGGCGCGGCGTGGCTTGCTTGCTTGTTCGAAGACCGTGACAGTTTAGGTCGCTTGACCCACGAATTAGCAGTGCAGGCGCAGCAATATGGATTTACTTTTTATCAGGGGTTAGGGAAGGTACTGAAGGGGTGTTATTTGCTCATGCAGCATGACTATGTTCAGGCTGAACAGCATATGATTGAGGGTTATGATAGCCATCTGTTGTGCCAAGGAGGAAAGCTTTTTCACTCCTTCCAGGCATGGAAACGTGGCGAGTTATTGCTGCAATCAGGTGAGCCGCAACAATGTGATGTACTGATGTCACAGGCATTGGACTTGGCATTTAAGTATCAAGAACGCGCCTATCTTAGTGAGTTGATGGTCGTCAAAGCCCGTGCCAGACTGGCATTGAATGACATTGTTGGCGCTGAACAAGGCTTTCGCTGCGCCATCGCGAGTGCGCAAACGTTGGGTATTATTCCCGCACAAATTATTGCTACCAGTGAACTGGCTCGTTTGTTAGGGCAATCGCGACGAAAAGCTGAAGCGGTCGCCAATTCCCAAACGAAATGCAACAAAGTGACCCACCGGTCAGGTACGGATAAAATAGCCGTATTGACCCTGTCGGAGACCCTGTTGCATGAAGGGAAAACATTTGACTCAGCATGAGCGCTTTTACATCGAAAAACGAAAAGCTGAAGGCGTTAATCAGTCCTGCATTGCCAGAGAGCTCGGCGTCTCTCGCTCTACCCTGAGCCGGGAGCTCAGACGTAATACGGACCCCGCCTTCAACGGACTTTACTCCTCCAGACGCGCTGATGCCTTAGCCAGACAACGGCGGGGCGCCACCTCGGCACACAATGCCTGTTTCCCTCTGGGCCAGCAGACACAAGACTTTCTCCGGCAGGCGCTGGCTGTACATACCTCCCCTGAGGTTATCTGTGGGAGACTGAAAATCCAGTTTGATATCGCCGTCAGCAAAAATACCCTCTACCGCTATATCCGTTCGGACAGACAGGCTGGCGGTAAGCTTTACCTTCAGCTCCCTCACCGGGGTAAACGCTATCGCTATGATACGGGTGAGCCCGGACGCACGCCCATCCCGGACAGGGTTGGCATTGAGCACAGGCCTGCTGAGGCTGAACTCAAACAGGTTCCCGGGCATGTTGAAATCGATACGATTTTTGGCAAAGACCAGAAGTCATTCCTGCTGACGGTCGTGGACAAAGCCACAAAGCAGGTCATTATCCGTAAACTCCCCAATAAGTGCGCTGAGAGCGTCGTGGAAGCGTTCAGGGACATCGTGGCGAATACTTTCTGTGAGTTTAAAACCCTGACGGCAGATAACGGACCCGAGTTTGCGAAACATAAGGACATCACTCAGGTAACGGGCGCAAAGGTTTACTTTGCCCGGCCTTATCATTCCTGGGAGCGGGGGTTGAATGAGCATACCAACGGTCTGATACGGCGGTTTTATCCGAAAGGAACCGATTTTAATGGCGTCAGCGATGAAGATATTGCGAGACTGGAGCACATCCTCAACACTCGGGGGCGCAAATCTCTGGAATACAGCTCACCGAATGAGGTATTTTTAGAGTATCTACTCGCTGCATAACGCATGATGGTTTGTTGCGTTTCGTTCGGGAATGGGGCGGTTGCCTTGCTGTCTTCCATTCTGAAAAGCATCGACTCTCACCATGTTCCACCTTTTGTCAGCCGGGCAATTCAGTTGCTGGCTGAACTGGATAAGCCGGAGTGAAGCGGCATTCTGGGGCATGGACGTTTTCGACCAATCACCGTCTCTCACTTGGACAGTATCGTCCATCCTAGGTGTTTTTAAACCCCTTAGATTTTAATTAATTATTAAAAATCAATTGATTATCTAGTTGGCACACAGGTTGCAATTTGTACTGTGGGTAGAGCGAATATCGGATGTACTACCTAATGATGTCTCCCTCTTATTTATAAGGAACACACTATGAGTACTCTATATACAATTAACGTAATCAATAACAGCCCGACAGCGCAGGATTTCTTTTTCTTCCAAAAACCGGCGATTTATACCGGTGGCGCTAAAGTTTACTCCAACAGTATTTATCAGGAAGTGTTATCACCTTTTGCCAGCTCGGGTTCTGTACTGACCTTTGAATGTTTAATGCAATTTTATGCTGGAGCGCAATCTCAACTACCAAGCTTGTTGGTTGGGCAAGATTCAGGATATATCACCTCAAGCCAGCCTGTCGATTTGACCTCTATTACCGCTGGAGTACAAACAGCAAACACCACGGTAATGTCGGTTGATCCTTCTCTTGGTCTGTCTCCCGCGACTTATACCGAGGGGGTGCAACCTGGTGCTTATCGTATTGTCACTCCTGCATTTAACCCCGTCACAGATGTATTTAACGCGGGGTTGGCGGTGCAAAGTGCCAGTGGCAGTAGCGTACTGTCGAGTTTCATCAATGCAGAACCAAGCAAAAATATCGATTGTCAGCCAGTGCTGAGTTTTTATGTCCAAACGGGTACCTATCAGGCGGGGACGGTTATTAACTTCTCTACGTCTTCAGTTGGGTCCGCGATATGTGATACCACCCAAGGTGTGACCGCATTCAATGTTACTTATAACCCTCAGGGCACCTGGACGGTTAGCGCTGCTTGATAAAAACACGCGTGTACGGCCTGCCTGATCAACAGTGCCGTACCTGTACTCCCCTATTTATTATTTCTATGAGGAGGCTATATGCCTAATCTAACAACCAGTATTTCGCTAAATCTATTATTGGGCCAATTTCCGAATCCTGTTAGTCAACTGACTCAGCCACCGCTCAGTAATGAGTGTGGTGCTTATGCATTAACTGCCACATTGGCTGCATTTGCACTGTGGCCGGAAAGTACCATTATCACTTATGGAGAAAATAATAATGTCATTCAACAAGACGATGATTTTATTAACGCTAAGGATAAGATCTATGGTCTGACTGGGATACTTAACCCCGATGGTGGGGCAAACGTTGCGGGTGGCGGATATAACTCACCTGCGGCAATGGCTGCTGTGGCGATAGATTTCGCACGGGTGGTATCGGTGAATATCACCGCTGCTGGCTTATATGCCTTGGGGGCGTTGTATCCAGCTGAGCAAGCTGCCTGTGTGGCGGTGGTAGGGGAGCCAAATGTACATACGGATGCTGTTTATGTAGAGCCGGCTCATGGGCAAGTACAATTGATTTGTGTGGCTTCCGGCCCGCAAGCTCTTCACATGTTAGCTCGTGGTTCCGACGGACTTTATTACGATCCCGCCACCGGAGTTCGTGATAATGATTGGGGTAATCCAACAGCTGAACTCTTTGAACAACTCAGTGGCTATGAATTTGTTGGTTTATGGCTAGTTATTAGTTAATTAATGAGTAATTTGAAATAGTAAACCGATAAACGGTGCTATCGAGTTGTTTATCGGTTTACTTCAATATTTTTTAGTGTGATTTTATAAACCTCCTTTCTTAACCTTTTCTTTAATTTATCATCGTTAAATTATCTATAATTTATGTTTAGCTAAATAATGCAGGGTTGTTTTATTTGGTTTTTTTAAAAAAGAGTAACTAATGCACTGGATCATACAGCGTAATAGTTATTTAATAAATTAACATCTGCTGTTTGCTATTTATAAATATAAATCAACCCTTAATATTATTTATTAAATAGCTAACTATAGATAAATCTAAACTAGTCTGAGTCATTTAATTAAGGAATTTATAATAAATTTTTTAATGGGAGTGAATTAAAATGGATAGAGATTGGCATAGACAAGATATTTTAGCTGCAATACGGAAAGCAAAAGGCTCACTAGCAGCATTATCAAGAGAGAGCGGGCTTTCGCCAAGTACATTAGCTAACGCGCTAACACGCCCGTGGCCCAAGGGAGAAGTAATTATTGCAGACGCTATCGGTGTTTCCCCTCGAGAGATATGGCCCAGTAGGTTCATCGATTATCGAGGGCGGATGATTATTCGAAGAGTAAGGCAAAACTAACGTTAAGAGGGTGGTTCAAATGGATAAAAAACTACTAAACTCGCTTAAAATGTTAATACCATTTTGGGAAAATAGTTCGGAAGCTTGGGGGGTTAAGGATAACAAGTCAGTGTTTATTTATGCAAATAATAGGTTTGGTACATTATTAGGCTTACCTGATAAATTTAGTGTGGAAGGGCGATTAGATGGCGAACTTCCTGCGCCAACGGCAGAGTTTCAGACTGAATTTCAGGAACATGACCGTCAGGCGATATTATCGAAAGAACGTGCGACAACGATTGAAATCCATGCATTTGAGCGACGTTCCTATTTTCAACCTTACTTTTGTGATAAGTATCCATTAATAGATAAAAACGGCATTTCACAGGGGCTTATTTTTCATGCCAGGCCAGTAGAAGATATAATATTAACGCATTTAAATAAAATAAAAGTCCCCACCTCACTTATCTTTACCCCGCCATCAGAGTCATTTACCAAAAGAGAGTGGGAGGTGTTATTTTATATTTTACATGCTTTTTCAAGCCCTGACATTGCTAAAAAGCTTAATTTATCAACCAGATCAGTCTGCAATATAATTAAAAATATCTATCGAAAGGCCGGTGTGACCAGTAAAAAACAGGTTATAGAATATTGTTATGAGAAGAAAATTAATAACTATGTACCACAAAGTTTCTTTGAATACTCAGGTTCTTTTCCGCTTGCGGGGAAAGGTAACGTAAATTTAAGGGGAAAGTAATGATGGATAAGACATTACTAAACTCGCTTGAGGTATTAATACGGTTTTGGGAGCATAGTTCAGAACCTTGGGGGGTTAAAGATAATCAATCAAGATTTATTTATGCAAATAACAGATTCAATAAATTATTAGCTTTACCGGATAAATACTGTGTAGAGGGGCGGTCTGATGGCGAACTTCCCACTCCAATATCAGATTTTGAGGTTGAGTTTCAAGAGCATGACCGTAAGGTAGAGCTATTGCAGGATCGTATAACAGCGGTTGAAATACATGAGTGGGATGGCCTTTCCTATTTTAAGCCTAATTTCTGTGACAAATATCCGTTAATAGATAGCGATGGGATATCGCAAGGTGTTATTTTCCATGTAAGACCTGTGCATGATATGTTGTTAACAAATTTAGGTAAAATAAAAGTCCCCACCTCACTTATCTTTACCCCGCCATCAGAATTATTTACTAAAAGAGAATGGGAGGTGTTGTTTTATATTTTACATGCTTTCTCAAGTAAAGAGATTGCTAAAAAAATCCATTTATCCACCAGAACAGTTTGTAATATAACTCAAAAAATCTATCGAAAGGCCAGTGTGACCAGTAAAAAACAGGTTGTTGAGTATTGTTATGAAAATAAGATAAATAATTATGTTCCGCAGAGCTTCTTTGAATACTCGGGTTCCTTCCCACTGGCTGGGTAAGTAAAACTAAATATAATGGGAGGATTGAAATGGAAAAAAACCTAAAGCAATCGCTTGAGATATTAATCCGGTTCTGGGAACACAGTTCTGAACCTTGGGCGGTAAAAGATAATCAATCAAGATTTATTTATGCCAATAGACGAGTTTATAAATTATTCAATTTACCTGGAAAATACAACCTTGAAGGTCGGTTAGATGGTGAGATTCCTACGCCATCAGCAGATTTTCAGGACGAATTTCAGCAGCAGGATCGTCAGGTAGAATTATCACAGGACCGCGTAGCATCAGTTGATATTCAGCTATATGATGGCCGTTCATATTTCACACCTTATTTTAGTGACAAATACCCACTAATAGATGAACATGGCATATCCCAAGGAGTTATTTGTCATGGGCGGCCCGTACAAGATATAATGTTAACGCGTTTAAATAAAATAAAAGTTCCGATATCACTTATCTTTACACCTCCATCTGCATTATTCACCAAAAGAGAATGGGAGGTATTGTTTTATATTTTACATGCTTTCTCAAGTAAAGAGATTGCTAAAAAAATCCATTTATCAACCAGGTCAGTCTGCAATATAATCCAAAGCATCTATAGAAAAGCCGGTGTAACCAGTAAACGGCAGGTTATAGAGTATTGTTATGAAAATAAAATTAATAATTATGTGCCGCAGAGTTTCTTTGAATATTCGGGTTCGTTCCCTCTTATGTAGGACAAACTTCTGTGCCGATTACATGAAAAATATCATGTAATCGGCGTTGTCACCCAGCAGCAATCTGGTAGGGCAGTGTAAAACGCCCTTATTGCCCCGCTACGCTATGCACTTCACCATGCTGCATAGTTTGATTGACTTGTTGCCCATTGCTGTCAGTAGCTTGTAGAGAGCCGCTAACAGTAGGTTTCAATGGTGTATCGGCAGCCAGACTTCCTTTTATCTGTAATTTTAGGTTGCCCAGGCCATGCAACGGTAATGCTGGCCAACCCCAGTTTTGCAAGATATCCAGATTGACAGAACGGCCGGTCAGCGCCAGTGATAAGGCGCGGGCAGGCGTTTGGTCAATACTGGCGGTGGACTCCAGTAAGCCCTCTTTGGTGAATGCGCTTAACTCACTAAATGTAATCTGTTGTTCATTGGCATTGAGGGCCAGTGACGGACGGCGAATATCATTTTTATTAAATGTCGCATTACCTGCATTCAACATTAATGAGCCAGACCATACACCCCACTGATGGTTTTTTGCCAACAGTAAGTTAGTGCCTGCGGCGTCCAGCGATGTAATCTGGAAGGGGAAGTCAGGGCTGATATCAATCAACAAGTTACGATTAGCACTAAGCTTGCCGACGTACACCTCGGATAGCCAGTTTGGCAATGTTTGTTGCCATTGTTGCTTCCAATCGGCAGGCAGAGTGTAAACCAGCGCGACCAGTGTCAGTTCATCCAATTGCAGGCGATGAGTATCGCGCGCCCAATTCCCCTGAGTTCTTAATAGACCATCCTGCCAGCGGGTTGAGAACTGATTAATTGCGACGCCAGCCGGAGATAAAGTAAATGTTGCTATTGGGTCAATCAGATGAATATTACCCTTGATAATATCACCGGCATTGAAGGACAGTTCGCCATCCTCTGTTTGCCAATCGCCTTGTTTAAACGTGATATTTTTTAGCGTCAAATCGAGGTCATTAAATGCCCAGCTTTTCCCTTCTACTCGCGCATCAATTAAATCAAACCGTTTTAGCGTAATCGGCGGGAGTTGTAAGAATGTATTCCAAACATCATCTATCGATGCTGGTGTTTGTAGGCGAATATTGCTGAGCCGCAGGCGATCGACCAGCCAACTGCCATCAGCCGCTTGGCTGGCGTTACCGGTCAATTCACCCTGCGCGATATCTGCCCCAAAATTGGTTAGGGTCAGGGCATTTTTCTGTATCGAGCCTTGCAGATAAAGTTGTTGCGCGGTAATACCGTTAATGGTTAAAGAACCGGCACTAAACTGAAATTGAGCATTTTCGCCAAGGCTATTACCCGGTTGTGGCTGCCAAGGCACCAAACCGCCAGTCACTTGCTGACCCGCAATCTTCCACTGAGTTGCTGAGTTTTTCGCCTCAAGAGTGGTATCGAGGGCCATATTAGTCAACTGCAAGGTATCAGCCTGTAATGGCAGCGGTGATGGGCTGTTACTGAGGATTAAACGACCATTTTGCAGATTGAGACTGAGAAGGTGACGAGGCTCGGTCAGTTGCCGCCAACTCAGGCCAAACAGCGCTTGTTGGGCAACAAGAAACGGAGGCTGATTGGCCCGGCCCAGAGTGATATCACTGAAACTGATTTGTCCCGGTTGGGACCATGAGTGGTCTATTTTACCCAGAGAGAGGCGATATTCACTATTATCACTAACCCAACGGCTCAGCCAACCGGCAGCCCAACTGGTTTGGAGCAATACGTAACACAGCACTACGGACAGCACCAGTAGTAGTAATAACGTTAGCAGCACTTTCCCGAGAAATTTCATCCGGTCTTTCCACGCCTGTCGGTGATACGGAACCCTGTTTATGCCGTAATTTGTCCATGAGCTCAATAGACAATCAGTTATCCGGCGATAAAAAAATGGCCGGGATCGTTTACGACCGGCCATTTCATTGACGTGTTGATGTAAAGATTATTTTTCTTGTGGGAAGAGTAAGTTAAGCACAATGGCAGTAATACCACCGGCAGCAATCCCGGAAGAAAGCAGCGTTTTTACCCAATCTGGCGCGAATTGTAGAATCAATGGCTGTTGTGCCACACCCATACCAACTGCCAATGACAGAGCCATAATCATAATAGCGCGCCGATTGAGTGTTTCACGAGAGACAATACGCACGCCGGAAGCTGCAATGGTACCGAACATCACCAGCGTGGCGCCCCCCAGCACTGGTTCAGGAATATGTTGCACGAAACCTGCAACCGCCGGGAACAAGCCCAGAACAATCAGCATCAGTGCGACAACGAAACCGACATAACGACTGGCAACACCGGTCAACTGGATCACGCCATTGTTCTGGCCGAAGCAGGAGTTAGGGAAGGTGTTGAACACTGCCGACAGCATGGAGTTCAAACCATTCGCCAGCACACCACCTTTCAGGCGTTTCATATACAACGGGCCATGAACAGGTTGTTCAGAGACATCCGAGGTCGCGGTGATATCACCAATGGTCTCCAGTGAGGTCACCATGAAGATTAACATCAGTGGTACCAGCAGATTCCAATCAAAGGAGAGGCCATAATAGAGTGGTGTTGGGATAGTGATCAGCGCGGTATCTACCACCGGGCGGCTCTCTGGCAACATACCCAACGACCAGGCCAGCAAGTAACCCACGGCCATCGCAATGACTAAAGAGGCCACACGCAAATACGGGTTGCGCTGGCGGTTCAGTAGAATAATCACGACTAATACGGCACCCGCTAATAGCAGGTTTTTCGGTGCGCCAAAGGTATGGTCACTCATTGCACCATAACCGCCGCCAATTGATGTCAGCCCAACCTGAATCAATGACAAACCGATGATCATCACCACGATACCAGATACCAGTGGGGTGATAATGCGGCGCGCCAGATGCAGGAAGCGGGAAAGTATAATTTCGGTGCAGGACGCCACCATTAGCGTACCAAACAGTGCCGCCATCATGGTTGGGATATCTGCGCCGCCGTTTTTTAGCGCCAGGCCACCCATAATCAATGGCGAAACAAAGTTAAAACTGGTGCCCTGAATCGATAAGAGGCCAGAGCCAACTGGCCCCCAGGTTTTAATTTGCAGTAACGATGCCAAGCCGGAGGCAAATAGCGACATGCTAATAATGCGTTGGGTATCTTCCGCTGGTAGTCCCAGCGCCTGACAAATCAATAAGCCAGGGGTTATCACTGCGACAAACATCGCCAATAAATGCTGGCAAGCAGCGAACAATGTTTGGGCGAGTGGGGGGCGGTCTTCTAAACGGTAAATCAATTCGCTGGGGCGAGTGGCTGCTTGCTGTGGAGTATCAAGCTCGGCGGATTGCGTAGACATGGAGTGGCATTCCCGGATCGGCAAAGAGGGCATTTTAATGATCCGGCTCACAAAAGCAATCGGTTGCGCTGCGTTTTTAAAAATAATTCTATTCGGTGCTCACCTGCATTTTTCTATTACTAAACTTGTAATGGGCGGCGTTTTTTCTTCTAATCCCTTCCTTAACTGTTTTGGCGTTTTTAAGGAACTGTCTAACGTCATATTTTTAATCGATATTTCAATCGCATGGAGTACCAAGATGTTTCATCTCGATACCTATGGCACGCTAGTCGCGGCCTGCTTGGTTTTATTATTAGGCCGAAAACTCGTACAAACTGTCCCATTCCTGAAAAAATACACTATTCCTGAACCAGTAGCCGGCGGTTTGTTGGTTGCCTTCTTGATGTTGCTGATGCAAAAGACTCTTGGCTGGGAAATCAGTTTTGATATGTCGCTCAAAGATCCCTTGATGCTGGCATTCTTTGCAACTATTGGTTTGAATGCCAATCTGGCTAGCTTACGTGCTGGCGGCAAAGCTTTGAGCGTATTTGTGTTTGTGGTCATTGGTTTGTTGCTCATGCAGAACGCAATTGGTATTGCGCTTGCTAAATTGATGGGGCTAGACCCGTTGATGGGGTTACTAGCTGGCTCAATTACCTTATCAGGTGGGCACGGTACTGGTGCTGCGTGGAGTAAACTCTTTTCTGAACGCTATGGCTTTGAAAATGCAACAGAAGTTGCTATGGCTTGTGCAACATTTGGTTTGGTGCTGGGGGGATTGATTGGTGGCCCGGTAGCCCGCTACCTGGTGAAGCGCTCTTCCACACCCGATGGTACGCCGGAGGACAGCGAAGTCCCTTCCGCATTTGAAAAGCCTTCGGCGGGGCGCATGATCACCTCGTTGGTGTTAGTTGAAACCATCGCCATGATAGCTATCTGCCTGATGGCAGGCAATGTGATTGCGGGTTGGTTGCAGGGCACGATGTTTGAACTGCCAATCTTTGTTTGTGTGCTGTTTGTCGGGGTTATCCTCAGTAACACGTTGTCGGCAATCGGCTTCTATAAAGTCTTTGATCGTGCGGTATCAGTGCTGGGCAATGTCAGTCTGTCACTGTTTTTGGCAATGGCACTGATGAGTTTGAAGCTCTGGGAGCTGGCTTCACTGGCATTACCGATGCTGGTAATTTTGTCAGTTCAGGCACTGGCGATGGCGTTGTACGCTATCTTTGTCACTTATCGCATCATGGGAAAAAACTATGATGCAGCGGTACTGGCGGCGGGGCACTGTGGTTTTGGTCTGGGTGCAACACCGACTGCAATCGCCAATATGCAAGCGATTACTGACCGTTTTGGCCCATCTCATCTGGCGTTCTTAGTGGTGCCAATGGTAGGTGCATTCTTTATTGATATCGCTAATGCGATCGTGATTAAGCTTTATCTTTTACTGCCAATATTCCCGGCGGTGGTAGGGTAGCTGTACTCTGGGGCGAGTTTACTTGCCCCTTATTTATTAAGCGTTAGTGTAACGCGCTCGCTCTGGTAGCCAGCGCTCAATCAATGCGCGTGCATGTTCAGGATATTGCTGGTGCAGATGGCGAGCTACCCGTTGGACTTCGGGAATCATCGCCTGATCGCGCAGTAAATCAGCCACTTTGAACTCCGCACTTCCAGTTTGCCGTGTTCCCAACAATTCGCCCGGTCCACGGATTTCTAAATCTCGCTGGGCAATGACAAAGCCATCATTACTATCACGCAACACTTGCAAACGCATCTGGGCGGTTTTACTCAACGGCGTTTTATAGAGTAATACACAATGAGAGGCGACAGCACCACGGCCGACACGGCCTCGTAACTGATGTAATTGCGCTAACCCCAAGCGTTCCGGGTTATCGATTATCATCAGGCTGGCGTTAGGCACATCGACCCCAACCTCGATCACTGTGGTTGCCACCAATAGCTGCAACTCACCCTGTTTAAATGCCTGCATAACTGCCTGTTTTTCTGGTCCTTTCATGCGCCCATGAACTAAACCGACTTTAATTTCCGGCAAAGCAATTTTCAGTTCTTCACAAGTTACTTCGGCGGCCTGCGCTTCCAGGACTTCAGATTCCTCAATCAGTGTGCAGACCCAATAAGCTTGCCGACCCTCTTCCAGACAGGCATTTTTAACTCGCTGGATAACATCACTGCGGCGGGTATCAGGGATTGCCACTGTAGTCACCGGTGTTCTACCTGGCGGAAGCTCATCAATTACTGAGGTATCAAGATCTGCATAGGCAGTCATGGCCAGCGTTCTTGGAATTGGGGTCGCGGTCATAATGAGTTGATGTGGATGGAAACCTTGCTCCTCGCCCTTTTCCCATAAAGCGAGCCGTTGATGAACACCAAAACGATGTTGTTCATCAATAATAACCAGCGCCAGTCCAGAGAACTGCACCTGTTCTTGAAACATCGCATGGGTGCCAACAACCATTGCAACCTGACCGCTGGCGACAGCTTCTTGCTGTGCTATACGGGCTTTACCTTTTTGCTTGCCAGCCAGCCAGCCCACTTGCAGCCCCAACGGTTCTAGCCATTGGCGGAAAGTGGAGGCATGTTGTTCTGCCAGTAATTCGGTGGGTGCCATCAAAGCAACCTGCTTGCCGTGAGCAATTGCCCGTAGCGCGGCCAGGGCTGCAACCAATGTTTTTCCTGAGCCAACGTCCCCTTGAATCAATCGCATCATCGGGAAGTTATGGGTCATATCCTGCTCAATCTCCGCCACTACCCGTTGCTGGGCATGCGTGGGGCTGAAAGGTAGCGCGGCCAGAAAACGTTGTTTGAGCTGTTGCTCTGCCAATAGCGGTAATGCCCGATAGCTTTGCGCGCCGGCCCGGACAGCCAACATACTGAGGTTATGAGCGACTAGCTCTTCCATGATTAATCGCCGCTGTGCAGGATGCTTGCCTTGATCTAAATCAGTCAACTGAATATTTGCTGGTGGGCGATGCAGGGTATGAATAGCTTCTGGCAAGCTAATGAGTGAGCGGCTTAACTCAATCGGCAATAATTCGGCAATAACACAAGTATCCAGCATCGCCAGCGCTTGATCGATAAGTTTGCGCAAGGTCGCCTGACGAATCCCTTCGGTGGTGGGATAAACGGGTGTCAGGGACTCTTGTAATTCAACGCCAATGTTCTCGCCATGCACCCGATATTCAGGGTGAATGATTTCCGCCCCGGTATTGCCCCGTTTGACTTCGCCGTAGGCGATAACATGCTTGCCCGGAGACAAACTGTTTTTCATCGCAGCGTTGAAGTTAAAGAAACGCAGAGTGAGAATACCACTACCGTCGCTGATTTGGCAGGTCATCATGCGGCGGCGGCCAAAGGTGATATCAGAACGTAGAACCTCGCCCTCAACATTAACCGAGAGGCCAGGCATTAAATCGCCAATACGATACAGGCGAGTACGATCTTCATAACGCAGTGGGAGGTGAAGCAGTAGGTCTTGGATGGTTTCCAACCCCATTTTAGCCAGCTTCCCAGCCTGACTTGAGCCAACACCGGAAAGTGTACTGAGGGGTACTGCATCCAGCAGGCGGCCTTTCATTTAAGACTCCGTGGCTTGCATGGCAGACCACCATTGTGCATCGGCAATAACCTGACCCTGCTCATCAATATGTGGTTGAGGTAGCCCTTTCCGTTTGGCGACTTGTGCCAATACCGGATACCCCCCCTCAAACAGTAATCGTTGCTGCTCATCTTCGGGCAAGACACTTTTTGCTCGCTGATACATACCTGCATTTTGCCGCTGCCGTTGGGCTTCATATAAAATCAACGCAGACGCGACAGAAACATTGAGTGATTGCACCATGCCGATCATCGGAATAATGATGTCTTGGTCCGCGAGTGCTAACGCTTCCTCAGATATACCGGTCTTCTCTTGTCCCATCAAAATACAGGTTGGGCGGGTATAGTCTATTTCACGAAAATCGACAGCATTATCAGACAGATGCGTTGCCAGAACTTGCATGTTCTGTGATTTCAGATGAGCAATGGCATCGCTAATATGAGTGTGTGTTTTGACTTGTACCCAACTGTTGCTGCCGGCCGCGGAAGAGAGTCGTGTATACATCTGAGTCGTTGGCCAAATTGCATGTACTTGATGGATACCGACAGCATCAGCTGTACGAATGATAGCGGATACATTATGAGGTTTATGTACTTGCTCCAGGCAAACCGTTAGGTCCGGCTGCCTGGTAGCCAGCATTTCACAAATCCGCGCATAGCGTTGAGGATTCATAGGCGTTAGTTACGATTACGGCTGACTTTAACCACATCTGGCATGATACGAATCTTACGCATTATGTTAGCCAGATGGACCCTGTCACGGGTAGTCAGGCGAATAAAGGCACTGTATACCCGGCCATCTTTCTCTTCAGTATTCAGGCTCTGAATATTAGATTCGGCTGCATTGATTGCCGCAGTCAGATTTGCCAAAGCACCTTGCTGATTGAACATATCGACTTTAATTTCAGCAATGAACTCTTGTTCAGTCTCTTGATCCCACTCAACCGCCATAAATTTCTCAGGCTCTTTCTGGTAGCCACGGATATTACGGCAAGACTCATGATGGATAACCAAACCTTTGCCTGGGCTGATATGAGCAATAATCGGGTCACCGGGGATAGGACGGCAGCACTTGGCAAAGGTAATTAGGACACCATCGGCACCCTTGATTGCCAGATTACGGGTGCCAGAGGTCGCCAGCGTTGATAGGTCACCCAACAGGTTTTTGGCCACTACCACACTCATCGCATTACCCAAGCCAATTTCTGCTAGCAAATCATCTAGCGTCGCCAGTTTCATACGGTCCAGTTCATGTTTGATATTATCTTCAGAAATATCAGACAGTTTTCGACCATTTCCTAACGCATGATTCAGTAACCGGCGGCCAAGGCTCACCGATTCATCACGTTTCAGGTTTTTCAGCAACTGGCGAATTTTGGCTCGCGCTTTCGAGCTGACAACAAAGTTCAGCCAGGCCGCATTTGGCCGAGCACCCGGAGCGGTAATAATCTCAACGGTCTGGCCACTGTTCAGTGACTGAGAAAGCGGGTAGGGCTGACGGTCAACACGCGCACCTACACAGGCATGGCCAATATCGGTATGCACGGCATAGGCAAAGTCGACAGGTGTCGCACCGGCAGGTAATTCAACGATGCGCCCTTCTGGGGTGAAAACGTAAATCTCATCAGGGAATAAATCAGATTTTACGCTTTCAATAAATTCAAATGAGCTGCCTGCACTTTGCTGTAACTCCAGCAAGCTTTGCATCCAGCGCTGAGCGCGAATTTGTGCGGTGGTGCCAGACTCACCCTGCTCTTTATAAGCCCAGTGTGCAGCAACCCCCATTTCGGCCATCTGATCCATATCTTCAGTACGAATCTGTACCTCGACCGGAACCCCATGAGGGCCGATTAATGAGGTATGTAACGATTGATAGCCGTTAGCCTTAGGGATGGCAATATAGTCTTTCACTCTACCGGGGCGTGGCTTATACAGGCTGTGAGCCTGACCCAACACGCGGTAGCAAGTATCGACTTCTTTGACGATAACCCGAAAAGCATAGATATCCATGATGGAGTGAAAGCGCTGCTCTTTCAGGTTCATTTTGCAATAAATGGAATAGAGATGCTTTTCACGACCACTGACTCGGCAAGGAATACCGGCCTCAGTCAGACGCCCTTCAATCTCCGCCAAGATTTTCTGAATCATCTCTTTGCGGTTACCACGTGCGGCTTTCACCACTTCTTTAATTACGCGATAGCGATTGGGGTAGAGCGCTTCAAAACCCAGCTCTTCCAGCTCGGTTTTTAAATGATGGATACCCAGCCGATGGGCCAGTGGGCTGTATATTTCAAGGGTTTCACGTGCAATGCGGCGACGTTTATCTGGGCGTAAGGAACCCAGCGTTCGCATGTTATGTGTGCGGTCAGCCAGTTTGATCAAAATAACGCGGATATCCTGCACCATCGCCATGATCATTTTGCGGAAATTTTCCGCCTGAGCTTCTTTCTTGTCACGAAAATTCAGTTTATCGAGTTTAGAAACACCCTCGACCAGCTCGGCTACGCTTTTCCCAAACAACTGCTCCATATCTTGATATGTAGCAGGAGTATCTTCAATGACGTCATGTAATAACGCCGCCATTAAGGTTTCGTAATCGAGCCGCATCTCCGCGAGAATACAGGCCACAGCAACAGGATGAGTGATATAAGGCTCACCACTGGAGCGTGTCTGACCCTCGTGAGCATCACGTGCAACAAGATATGCCTGTTTGAGGCGCTTAATCTGCTCCTCTGGCAGGTAACGTTGAATCAGCAGATTCAGGCTTTCAAACAGGTACAAGGCAGACTCGCTGTCTAATTAACGACGACCTTCAGCAATCGCGGTTACCGCTTGGATCTCTGCGGCTTCCTGCTCTTGCTGTTCTTGGCGTTCACGAACATCGAGAATCTGATTAGTAATCAGGCCTTCTTCAATCTCGCGCAGCGCAATCACAGTAACTTTATCGTTTTCTTCTGGAACCAGTGCGTCTTTACCGCCGGACTGGATTTGACGTGCCCGACGAGCAGCGACCAACACCAGGTCAAAACGGTTACCAATTTTCTCTACAGCGTCTTGAACAGTTACGCGTGCCATAATTCTGCTACTCCACAGGTGACGAAATGACGGGGCATGATACTGAAACTCGGTTCAGTCTGCCAATAATTTGGTGATTAAAGCGTCATGCCGCTGTTTCTGGCGGCCTAAACGCAGTCGTTCTGCGCGAATAATGGTTTTCAGATCAGATAAAGCCAGATTGAAATCATCATTTACGATTAAATAATCATATTCAGCGTAATGGGTCATCTCGGCGACAGCTTGCGCCATTCGCTTAGCGATAACCTCTTCGCTATCTTGTCCACGGCCTCGCAAGCGGCGATCCAATTCTTCCTTGGATGGCGGCAAAATAAAAATACTGCGTGCAGTGGGCATTTTTGCGCGAATTTGCTGCGCACCTTGCCAATCAATATCTAAAAATACATCGACACCGGTTGCAAGAACCTGCTCAATCGCCAAACGTGAGGTGCCATAGTAATTTTCAAATACTTTGGCATGCTCAAGGAAAGCATCGTCATCAATCATCTGGCAAAACTCTTCTTTAGAAATGAAGAAGTAATGTTCACCGTGATTCTCACCCGGACGTATTGCACGCGTGGTATGGGAAATAGAAACCTGCGTGTCGTACAGCGGTTGTGTTTTTAACAAAGCCTGAATCAGGCTTGATTTCCCTGCCCCACTGGGCGCGGAAACGATGTATAGCGTGCCTTGGACCATGATGACGTTTCAGTTGATTAGGTTGATATACCCTTCTTACTTGACGTTGCAACGGCGCTAGCAGCCCTCTCTCCAAAAACACTGACTTTAGTCAGCGCATCAGGATTTGCTCGCTTGCTACCTATCCGCAACACCAATTACTTTGGGTGTATATAGAAAGCAGAAGTGTGAATCTCCGCACAGTATACACGGCTGCTACGCGTCATGCAGCGTTACAACACATTTCACCTGAATGTTTCGTCTGTAAACAGCTCGATTTTCTGATTTTGCGGCGAAGATTGCGTAATTTTCATTTGTTGCTGTAAGCAGAAAACTATTTTTCGGTAGCGCCCGCATTTAATTTTTTTGGTCTTCGACGGATAAGACATTTCAGGTTTTACTTCCGGCCACCAAGGAAAGGGACTTATGAGCATGCTGAATTTAAAAATATTTGTTCTGTTGATAGTCAGTTTTATACATTGGTCCTCCAGAGCGGAAGCTATCTGCCCTGAATGGCCGCCAGAAAGAATGTCGGTTGAAATTAACTCACTCAAGAAACAACTGGATAAGTGGAATGTGGCTTACCATCAGCAAGGTATTAGCGTGCATGCCGATGATGTTTACGATCAATTGCAGGAAAAATTGCAGTTATGGCAGTCATGCCATTTATTGCCGGACAAACAGGAAAACAGACTTACTCCTGGTAATGGGAAGTTTCTTCATCCGGTTGCGCATACCGGACTAAAAAAACTTAAAAATGAAGTTGCACTGGCTGATTGGATGGTGGGGCGGAAAAATCTCTGGGTGCAGCCTAAAATAGATGGCGTTGCAGTAACACTGGTGTATCAGGATGGAAAACTGATGCAACTTCTCAGTCGAGGAAATGGTTTGAAAGGCCAGAACTGGACTGACAAAGCACCATTTATTACTGCTATTCCTCAATATATTGCTACCGCTCCTCCCTGGTTAACGCTGCAAGGGGAGCTATTCCTGCAAATGGACGACCATCAACAAGCATCGTCTGGTGGTGCCAATGCCAGGGCGACAGTTGCTGGCGCACTTATGCGTAAGTCTCCAGCGGCATTACTACCCCAATTGGGCATTTTTATATGGGCATGGCCTGATGGACCAAGCAGCATGGTGGAGAAAGGGACACTATTGCAAGCGATGGGCTTCCCCTTGACCGCTAAATACAGCAAACCAATAGTATCAAGTCGCGATGTTGCACACTTTCGCAAACACTGGTTGCAAACACCGCTGCCTTTTGTAACTGATGGCGTTGTTATCCGTCAGGAACAGGAGCCAGCCGGACGCTACTGGCAGGCCGTTCCGGGGCACTGGGTTGTGGCGTGGAAATACCCACCACAGCAGCAACTTGCTGAAATTAAAGATATACATTTCACGATAGGCCGCACTGGTAGAGTGACAGTCGTTTTACAGGTTTCACCAGTAAAAATTGATGACAAATGGATTCGGCGAGTGAATGTTGGCTCGGTCGCGCGTTGGCGGCAGTGGGATATTACATCTGGCGATCAAATCGTTATCGCACTGGCCGGGCATGGTATTCCACGGTTGGATAGTGTTGTTTGGCGGGTAAGCCAACGGCAGACGTTCACTCCTCCAGCAGAGGATCAATTTCATCAATTGAGCTGTTTTCGCCTTATCCCTCCTGAATGTGAGCCGCAACTTCTCTCTCGTTTGACATGGCTTAGTGGCCAAAAAGGACTAGATATACAAAGTGTTAGTAGTGGATATTGGCGAGAGCTGATCCATCATGGGCTGATCAATGATTTGGTGGGGTGGCTATCTCTCACGAAAGACCAAATAGCGGATGTTCCTGGCATAGGGATAGCCCGTGCTGAAAATATTTATCAGCAATTTCAAAGCACAAGGGAAAAACCCTTTTCCCAATGGCTACAGGCATTGGGTTTTGCGCAGGGTACACTTGTCAATTCTCAATGGCGGTCACTACAACAACGCAGTATCGCCGAGTGGAGTTTAATACCGGGTATTGGGCCGATTCGAGCAAAACAGATTACTCATTTCTTACACCACCCAGAGGTGCAAGCTATGGCTGACTTTTTATCGCAACAGAATATTAGCGGGTTCCAACTTGAGGAGTAAACCTTCACGTACCTGACTTAATGCTCTGAATGGTCATATTTGAAGATTGGCAGGCCCAGCCGGAATCGTAATGCTAACAGTCGTGCGCCAATTCCCAAACGAAATGCAACAAAGTGACCCACCGGTCAGGTACGGATAAAATAGCCGTATTGACCCTGTCGGAGACCCTGTTGCATGAAGGGAAAACATTTGACTCAGCATGAGCGCTTTTACATCGAAAAACGAAAAGCTGAAGGCGTTAATCAGTCCTGCATTGCCAGAGAGCTCGGCGTCTCTCGCTCTACCCTGAGCCGGGAGCTCAGGCGTAATACGGACCCCGCTTTCAACGGACTTTACTCCTCCAGACGCGCTGATGCCTTAGCCAGACAACGGCGGGGCGCCACCTCGGCACACAATGCCTGTTTCCCTCTGGGCCAGCAGACACAAGACTTTCTCCGGCAGGCGCTGGCTGTACATACCTCCCCTGAGGTTATCTCTGGGAGACTGAAAATCCAGTTTGATATCGCCGTCAGCAAAAATACCCTCTACCGCTATATCCGTTCGGACAGACAGGCTGGCGGTAAGCTTTACCTTCAGCTCCCTCACCGGGGTAAACGCTATCGCTATGATACGGGTGAGCCCGGACGCACGCCCATCCCGGACAGGGTTGGCATTGAGCACAGGCCTGCTGAGGCTGAACTCAAACAGGTTCCCGGGCATGTTGAAATCGATACGATTTTTGGCAAAGACCAGAAGTCATTCCTGCTGACGGTCGTGGACAAAGCCACAAAGCAGGTCATTATCCGTAAACTCCCCAATAAGTGCGCTGAGAGCGTCGTGGAAGCGTTCAGGGACATCGTGGCGAATACTTTCTGTGAGTTTAAAACCCTGACGGCAGATAACGGACCCGAGTTTGCGAAACATAAGGACATCACTCAGGTAACGGGCGCAAAGGTTTACTTTGCCCGGCCTTATCATTCCTGGGAGCGGGGGTTGAATGAGCATACCAACGGTCTGATACGGCGGTTTTATCCGAAAGGAACCGATTTTAATGGCGTCAGCGATGAAGATATTGCGAGACTGGAGCACATCCTCAACACTCGGGGGCGCAAATCTCTGGAATACAGCTCACCGAATGAGGTATTTTTAGAGTATCTACTCGCTGCATAACGCATGATGGTTTGTTGCGTTTCGTTCGGGAATGGGGCGTGGCTTAGTTGATAAGTTATTTCAGCCGGGAGATGCTTATCTTGCTACTCGCACCTTTATAGATACGATCAGGCCGAAGTTAAATGGTATGAGAGCGATGATTAGGGTCCGGCAACGTGTTTTACAATTAACGCGTTCAGAACTGATGGATATCACTGAGGATTGGGTTGATTCTGCATTTTCTATTGAGCCGAAAGATATTGCCTATATCGAACGGTTGGTTACGTTACAAGACCGGCATACTTCGGCAATGCCAAAAGCAATATAACGTTATGCACCTAATCCAATGAAAGGTGAGGGTGTTGTGTTACCAGCCAATGCTCCAGTTCATCTGCGGGCATTGGTTTGGCGTAAAGAAATCCCTGCTTTTCATCAATGCCAATAGAATCCAGGAATTCTTCTTCCCCTTTAGTTTCCACACCTTCTGCAATCACCCGCATTTTAAGTGCCTCAGCGACAACGATAATGGCTTTAACCAGAGATTGTGAAATAGGATTATTATCAATATCACGAACAAAACTTTGATCCAATTTAATGGCATCAATAGGGATACGGGCCAATTGAGAAAGTGAAGAATAGCCAGTGCCGAAGTCATCCAAATGAACCTGAGCACCCAAGTGACGTAGTTGTTTCATGATATTGATAGCTGCATCTTCATCATCAATTAAGCAACTTTCGGTTAATTCAACATCAACCAAACTTGATTCTAATTCGCTGGATTCAAGAGACTCAATAAAACTGGTTACGATAGCTTCATCAATTAATTGCCTGGCTGACACATTGACTGCCACCCGCAAGTTAATTCCACGTTTTTTCCAATTTACCGCTTGTTGCATTGAGGTTTGCAGTACCCATTTTCCCAATGGTCCGATCAACCCGGATTCTTCGGCATAGGAGATAAATTCACGGAATTATGTAGCAGCCGCACAAACCTTTTAAAATCAAAAGCTTATGCGCCTTTTTGTTCACGCACAGGTTTTTACGATATTAGCTCGTTAAAACCTTCCTCAAATTCAGGCATACGTTCGGCGTAGTTATAGAACGGCAGTCCCCAAACAACGTATTTTTTGTTTGAAAATAATTGCTCTACCTCAAAGCTATCTTTGATGCTCATAAGAAATTTTTCTTTCCACTCGTCAGCTTTAAGCAAGTGTGAACCTTTCGGCTCTATAAAGACTTGGTAGTGCATAGTGTCTTTTTCTTCTTTACCAATTAGATAAAGCACAAAGTCAGGCTCGAATGGCCTGCCATCGTCAAACGCATACACCTTGAAATGTTTTTCATTGCGAATTAAGTATGCTTCTGAATAAACTTTGGCTAAGTCGTTATATTTCTTATCAATATATTTAATCAAAAGCTTTTCTTCGGATGTGCCAAAGCAATCATTGAATACAAACCACGCTTTTGTGCTCAAATCTAAATGCAAATGGTTTGCCGTCTCGGTTGCATCGCTCATTGAGCGACCAAACTCTTTGTCGCCGCCATCATCAAGCATAAAATTGAGTGTCTTATCGGTAAATACAGACTTCATCATTTGAGGCTCGAATTTTTTTGAGCCTTTGTACTCGATTTTGTCAGAGGCTATAACATCTGATATGGCTTCGAGTATTTGTATGACTGCATCTAGCTGGCAATCGGCACTTAAATTTAATACCTCATCTTCTAGCCCTGTTATTTCAACTTTAATTTTCCCAAGATAGCTTTCGCTAACAATAAATTCACGGATAGACTTCAGGTTAGGCAGATATTTTTTAAGGTTAGAAAACTCATAAAACTCTAGTCGTTGAATTGCCTTTCTAATAACAGCAAGACCAAATTCAGCGATGTAATAATCCTTACTTTTTTTCGCAGCACCTGAATCATTTACTATAGAGTCAAACGCCACAAGGCTCTTTGTATATCCAGTCCGCAGGGAAACCTTATGTGTTTGGTTAATAATACTGCTCTCTAAGCCAACAATATCCTGCCTGCTGTATTTAATACGTTGATTCAAATAAATGTGCCCAGCCTTATACAAAGGTGTATTTTTAAATGACTCTTTTAGGCTAACTTTACGCTCCCGTGTGTCTTTTGCTTTCATGCCTATTTCCTGCAAGGCCGTATTAAGCTCCTGAATATATTTTGGGTTGTACGCACTGTGGTAAAACAGTTCTTCGCAAATTCGGATTTCGTTATCCAAATCTGAATCAAACTTGCGCTCAAACAGCGGCTGTTCAGGTGATACTTTAAATGGGCAGTATCTAGCCCCACGCCCAATGAGCTGAGCCTCGCTCATGGTCGTTTTGCCAACCTTGCCAGCTTTTCCGTCACGAGTATCGTAAAGACGCACTATGTCGAAAAGGTTGAGAACATCCCACCCTTCATTTAGCTTGTCCACGGCAAAGACTGCTCTATATTCATTACTCTCTAAAGAATTAACCGCAAGCTGTTTGGCTTCGCTCTCCTCTTTACTGTTGACAGAGATTAGCTTTTCTTCTGAAAAATCCTCTTTCAGTTCGGAAATTAAATTTTCCAGAGTAATGTTGTTCCCTGCAAGATACTCAAATATTTTTGATATAGTTGGCTCATCTGTGCGCTTCCTTAATGAATCAAGCATTGATGGCGTAAGACTTTTAATGCCTTGCTTGAACTCTTCAAAAAATGATTGGCTATCTTTGATCGTCTTAGATTTAAATAAAATAACTGGCTTGATAAGCTGTTTGTGCTTTTCAAATATTTTTCGGCGATATTGGCTAAGCAATACCGCTTGAATTGCTCGCTCAAATGGCGGCAAATCTGCTTGCAGAACTTTAACCTCTTTTGAGTATCCATCTTTGCGGAACTCTTTAAGCGGATAATCAAATAGTAACTTGGGTAGATATTTTTTACTTAGCGCCTCATCGTTGAAATCAATAGTTGCCGTAAACTCTAACAATATATTTTGTGGGTTCGCATTAAATATTTTTTCTACAGTACCCTCCCAAGACAGCACCTCAAATAACTCTTCTTGATCAACGGCTCTGTTTTTCTTAGTGTCTACGTTGATATGGTGCGCTTCATCAGAGATCAGAACTATTTTATGATTCTCAAAATCATCATAAGTGATACTGTTTTCCCTTGGCGTATTAAGCGCAAAGGGAAGCCCTTGTATTGTCGAAAAGACAATATTTATGTCATCGCCACTCACGGACTGAAAACTGTCAACCTCACGCTGCTCAACGCGCTTATCACCAAAACTAATGGTTTCATTGAATAAATATTTAACAGAATTTTGGTTGAGGAAGTTATCTCTCGTTTTGTTAATAATATTGCTGCTGTTTACAAAAAATAGAAAGTTTCTATAGCCTTTGCTGTAAAGATAAGCAATAAGACCAGCCATCATTAGTGTTTTACCGCTACCTGTCGCCATGTGTAGCAGTAATTGATGATTCTGCCGTGGCTTACCATCAAAAGCCTCTTCCCAATATTTAATAAATAATTTAAAAGCCCGCTCTTGATAGGGGCGCATGGGAAAAGCAGGGTTCAGGTTTCTTGAAATCGAATCAGGTATAACGGTGCGTTCAATTTCCCGCTTGCCAAGCTCTTCTATGAGTGTTTGATGGAGTGTTTTAATCATAATGACTCCAATCCAAAAAACCGACGATTTAATTGCTTATCAGCATCGCTGATTGCATAGGTTTCGTCATCAATTTCACTTAGTGGAACGTAAAGCAAATTTTTGTCCAATACTTCAATCAGAAACGTTTTTTGATCTTCAATACTTAGCTCTTCAAACTCGTGCTTAGAGGCATCAAATTCAGCGGGGTTAACGCGATAAGAGAGGAATGCTTTACTTTGCAAGGTGTACCAAATTTCAATTAGCTCTTCGTTAGTTTTTGCATCTTGAATGCAGTCAACGAAGGTTTGATTAGCTTTGGCTAATTCACAATAAACAAAGCTCCCGCCTCCTTGCCAGTTAACTGATTTTGATATACCTCCCTGCTCGCCGGAAATAACCTTTTTTAAACGTTCTACTGCGACAGGCTGTATATAATCCATTTGCTCTATGCCTATATATCGCCTTTTCATTTTATGAGCAGCAGACGCTGTTGTGCCGCTACCCAGATGAAAATCAAGCACTAAGTCATCCTCATTTGTGACAGATTTAATCAAAAATGAAATTAGCGATTCAGGCTTAGGGAAGGATGAGAAATTTAAATTTAAAGAATCAATGTGTTTTTTTGAATCCTCATTGGTTTCCACCCCGATAGCTTTGGATAGATACACATCATCTAATAGCTTGTCTGGTGCCATTATTGATGAATTTTTCCTTTGATACCGAATCGAAAACTTATCTGATTTTATTAAAAAATATGTACCTGATAAAATTTCATTATTTAAAAATGATTGCTGCCATTTAAATCGACCTTTAAGTCTAACTTTGTTGGCATTTAATCCATTTTTAACATTCAAATCATCCAAAAGCTCTATCTTGTCACGCTGGCCGGCCTGATAAATTCCATCAGGCAGTTTTATTTTTATAATTTCAGGCTCAAACTCCAATATAGTTATCGGATTTCCGCTATTTAATAAAGGTGCATCATCATTGTCACTTTCTCTACCCACATATAACGAGCTACTATCATAATTATTTTCATAGCAATGTATAAATTCTATGTTTTTCCGTGATTTTTTAGACAGTGCTGGTGCATTATCTGTATTTTTCCATATAAATGTTTCTACGAAGTTAGCCTTACCAAAAATTTCATCAAGCATTATTTTTAACGGTGCCTGCTCATTGTCATCACATTGTACAAAAATAACTCCATTGTTTTTTAACAGTGGTTTTGCAGCTTCAATTCTATTTTTCATGAAGGTAAGCCACGTACTTTCGTTAAAATTATCGTTATATTGAAAGCTATCTCCCCCCGTATTATATGGAGGGTCTATGTAAATTAATTTAACCCTCCCTTTGTGTGTTTTTTTAAGCGTGCAAAGTGCAAGCAAGTTGTTACCTTTAATTAACAGGTTGTCAGACTCATCTATGGCCTGTACCGCATGCTCACCATTACTGTCAATTTTTTTAAAATTTACCAAGGCTTTAGGAGACAATAAACGATCAATTTGATCTGGCGCTAAGGTTTCATTCCAAAATATTTCATCGCGCTTTGCATCTTCTCTATCTTGCCCACCCTCAAGAACACAATCCTTATACGGCCAAGCAAGCACCACGTCTTTTGAGCTACTTATGTACTCATCGTTAGATGTTAGGCCAATCTTATTTTTAAAAGACGTGTAACTATCAGGTAGAAATTGTTTGTTGCTGACGAATCGCTGAAATTTAATTTTATCAAAGACTAAAATATCGCCAACCACAGAAAAAAAGTGACGCTTTAAGCTTTCCGCTTTCAATAAATATTGAAGTAATAATGGGTCGAGATTGAGAGCGAGTTCAATGATTTTATTTTTTACTAATTTTCCTTCTGAAACCAACCGATCATCGCTTGACAGCAGATCAATTAGTTCTGCAACTAAATTCTGTTGGCTGTTGGCTGTTGGCTGTTGGCTGTTGGCTGTTGGCTGTTGGCTGTTGGCTGTTGGCTGTTGGCTGTTGGCTAGTATTATCGTTTTTACTCATTAAGCTATTGCTCCATGCGCGTTATAGCGCAAACAAAATTTATATTTCAAGTCTAAGCGTATGGCACCCTACAACTTCAAGGCACTGGATAAGAAACACTGCTGAAAATTTACCGCGACTTATTTTATTGGCAATGTTTTCTGGTGTTTCGGTTATGCCAACGGCGGCAAGTTTTTCTGAAAGCTGTGAATAAGTTAAATCCCGCCTTTTAAGCTCTGATTTAAGCAAGCCTTTTGCTTTCTGCTCCCATTTTTCAGTCATTGCAAAGCCCCTTTAAGGATATTTATATCATCATATACGTTATTTATCTGTTGCGCATGAGTATTTTTAGATATATCATATACGATATGTAGTTATCCAATATGGTGATAAACATGAGCAACAAACAACACTTCCTCCTCTCAGCCCAAGCCCGCACCTTGTCCGTTCGCCAAGTATTTGAGCTAACCGAACAACAAGCATTTGAAACCTTCAAAGAAGTGCGCTGGGGTAAAGGCGATAACGTGGCTTGCCCCTTGTGCGGCGTGTTGAATAAGCATTACTTTATCCGCGTTCGCCGCCAATGGCGCTGCAAAGATTGCAACCATACGTTTTCAGTTACTAGCGGCACCGTGTTTGCTTTTCATAAATTACCTTTGCGTATTTATCTGGCGGCCATTGCGATTTACACCAATGCCGTTAAAGGTATTTCTGCTTTACAGCTTGGACGCGATTTAGGTGTGCAATACAAAACCGCGTTTGTTCTTGCGCATAAAATCCGTGAGTCATTGATGGAGCAGCGTGACATGGCGCAATTGTCGGGTGAAGTTCATATTGACGGCGCTTATGTAAACGGCCACATTCGCCCCAAGAACAAAAAAGCAGATCGTATTGATAGACGTTTAGCCATTCACCAAAAGCCAACCAAACGCTGCGTATTGGTGTTTCGTCAACGTGCGTTACCAACGGCACTACAAAATCAAAATAATTCAAATGACGCAACTATCGGCGCAACTAAAACGATTACATTTGTAGTGAAGTCTGAGAACCAAGCGGATGTAATTAAATTGGCTGATCGTGTTGTAGTGCAAGGCTCAACTATTTTTGCGGATGAAAGCCCTGCGTATGACCCGCTCCACGCCAAATACGATACCAAGCGCGTAAATCATCAAACCGAATATTCAACCGATGACGGCGTTAGCAACAACATGGCTGAAAGTTATTTTGCGCGGTTTCGCAGAATGCAGTATGGCCAAACGCATAAATTCGGCATTGAATATTTAGCGAACTATGCGAATGAAGCGGCTTATCGTGAAGATACTCGCCGCTGGCCGAACGGTAAAATCTTTACAGATATTTTAACCAAGTGCGTAAAAACAAAAACGCACCATGACTGGTGCGGATATTGGCAAGGGAATAAGCGTCAAGCTGAGCGTTTAGCGGCCTAAGCAATTTTCCATTTTAACACACCGCCAGAGTTATCTACTTGAGCGATGATGTTGCGTTTTTCCAAGCTGTGCAATATCGTTAAAATATTTTTCTGTAAATTCACAATATTCGCCGTAGTCGATTCAATATTTTTACGCTCTAGCAGTTCATCAACAATTTCACGACTACATAACGGCTTTTTTAACTCCCGCAATACATCCAGCGTCATGCGCTGCGCTTCACCTCGCTCAAAATTCTTGCTTTTCGTGTAAGTGCGCTTGCCTTTTATGGTGCGTAAATCATACTGCGGTGCAAACAGCTTAATGGTATTATCCAAATGTGAAAGCGAACTTTGCAAGCGCCCAATTTCTGATTGAAAAATTGAAATTTGTCCTGCAATTTCTTCGCGCTTTGAAACTAGACCTGATACAACGTGTGATTCTGCCATGTGATTTCCCCTGTGGTATTGAAGGGGAAACGATACGGCTTAGGCGGGATAAAAACTTGTGCGGCTGCTACATAATTCCGTAAATTCAAGTGGGGCGATTAAACCACGCTCAGGTGATAACCATCGGACTAATGCTTCGACACTATGAACTTTACCCGTTTTGGCAGATATCTTGGGTTGGTAAAAAACTTGTAATTGATGTTGTTCTAAACCCTTACGTAAATTGGTATCTAGCCAGACGTATTCAGATACTTTCTTATTCATCTCTTGTGAAAAAATCGAATAGGTCTGTTTTCCATGTTCTTTTGCGGTGTACATGGCAGTATCTGCGCTACGGATAATATTCTCTAGTGTATCGCCATGTTCAGGGCACAGTGCTATCCCGATAGAGCACCCAGTATATACTTCAATCAATCCTACTCGGAAGGGCAATTTCATGCGGTTGAGAATACGCTGTGTAGTTGCCTCCAGTAAGCTCATCGAGGCATTCTCGACCAGAACAATAAACTCATCACCGCCTAACCGGGCAAGCATTTCACTTTCACCCAAACAACTTAAAATGGCGAGTGAGACATCTTTCAGTAAGCGATCACCAAACATATGACCGTAATGGTCGTTCACTTTTTTAAAATTATCGAGATCGAGGTAAATAATCCCCACCGAAGAATCACCACGAGTTAGGATCGCGCTATTAATACGTTCATGAATAGCGTGGCGATTAGGCAGGCCAGTAATCATGTCGGTATTAGCCAAAATCCGCAAACGCTCTTGAGCACGCCTTTCTTTAGTAATATCGGTACCAGAACAGATAAGGTAACGCTCGTTTTTGCCACTGCCACTGTGAACAAACTTATTGCGGAATAAAAAGAGACGTTTTCCTTTTACGGTATTAACCCAACGCTCAACTTCGTAAGATGCACCGCGCTGGAAGAAGCCCTCAATATTTTTACGTGATGAGGCTCCCTCTTTGGCTGTCATAAACAAGTCGTAAACATTTTTACCAATGACATCTTGTTCTTTTTTACCGGTATATTCTTCGCTAAGGTGATTGAAACGCTGTACATAACCATCTTTATCGAGAATCACAATGACTGAGTTAGCTTCAGAAACCACTTGTTCTGCAAAGGAAAGCCCCATTACTAAATCGCGCGCTACTGATTCAGTATCCGCGTACGCGGAAGCCGTTCCGCCCCATTCTTTGTCATTAACTTTACGGCCCACCAGATGTAAATGAAGTGGATTACCATAAATCTCGATTTCAATATCTAAACTGGCAGTAATGCCGGTTAAGCCCCGAATTTTCATTGTTTGAACTGAATTAAGGGGAATAGCAATATTTGTAGTCCCTTTAATCGCTGACAACTCTAAAGCTTGACTATCAAAAGCCAGTCGCCAAAAAGGGCTATGGGTACCAAAATAGGTATCAAGGATCGATGTGTTTTGGTCTTCGAACATACGCGATCCCCTAAAAGTGTATATGTGTCTTTTACTTACCTTAGCCAGAAAATTTAAGCAACGCTATTTCTGGCTTACCCTGTGATGGTGGTAATTCTGGCCCTTATAAAACGACCCTGTCTAGACCGACCAACCAATAAAGTATATGTGTAATTTCTTCATACCTGATATTAGATAGTAGTCATAAACATATTAAATGCCCTTTCTGCTCTCAAATTGTGGCATAAGAAGAAAGGTAAGCATGGGAAAAATAAAAAAACATCATATTTTTTATATTGTTACATTGATTTGTACAAAATATTTTAATTGATAAAATAATGAAGAAGAGCCGCTTGTTCGAGGGAGAGAAGTGTGACTTTGGGCGGGTTAACATCACTACAACAGCAAAATGGTGAGCAATTAGGGTATTCCATTTCAAATGAAGTAAGAATACCCAAATCCCAATTATGGTTTTTCTGCGATTCTTTTCAGATATTCATTGTTTTTGAATGCGATCATGATCATTTCAAAACAGATTCGAGAAGTAAGGCCACCAGCAAGGATGCTAAAAAAGCCGCCGATGACGCTGGTATTTATCATTACAAATACGCCGGAAATAATGATGAGCACCAGTAAAAGCCAATATAAACCAGTAAGAATTTTTGGTGTTAGCAAAGCATCGAAAAAAAGTACATTCTTAAGCATTACGAAATCCTTCTTATTTGAGCGTTAAAATTCCAGCAGGGATTATGCATTAGCTTTAAACCTCTTGCCATACACAAACACTTACAAATATTATGGAATTATAATAATCAGATGATTCTCGTTATTACTGCTCAAATTGGGCACTTTAATTACTAAAAGTTCAGTATCATGCCAACGCCGACTTCTTCAATATTAACTGTATTAGCTAGGGCTATTTTGGCTTTAAGATCAGTACAGTGGCAGGGATAAACTGCTTTAGCATTGAGTTGTTTAAAATAGTCAGATGTTCTGGATAGAATCTCACTACTGGCATTTAATAAATGAAAGCCGCCAATAACTGCACGCACACGTTTATCGTTGGTAACTTTAATAGCATAATCGATAATATTGCAGATACCAGAGTGAGAGCAGCCTGTGATTATTACGATACCTTCAGGGCTGGTATAAACCATTGCACTATCATCGGTAACAAAATCTTCAACTTTATGGCCGCAGCAATCGACAGTTTCGCCAATAGGCTCTAGCCCTTCGAAATCGTTGTTACGCGCAATCTCCCCTAAAAAGAGTAAATTATCGGTAAGGTAATATACCCCAGGCTGTTCGACCCGTTCGAAAAGCATCGGATAACCATCCGCCGGTAAATTAGCCCCTATAGATTTATCTTCATAGTATTTCGGCAGAAAAGCATTGGGATGAGCAACAATCTTTATTTTCTTGGCATATTGATGGTTTACCCGATCAAGATGCTGTGCAAGGTGGTTTAGCCCCCAGCTATGGTCGTTATGCCCATGAGAAAGGACAATACTGTCTATCTCAGTCAGGTTAATGCCTAAAATGGCCGCATTACTCAGAAAAACATCGGAGTAACCGGTATCAAAAAGAAATGATTTTTCGTCAATTCGTAAGTGATAGCAGACACCAGGTTCGGCGGTAAGGTACTTATCTATCAAGGTATTATTATCAACTAATACGGTTAACTGCATGTTTTCTCCTTACCTACATACTCTACACTGACATGAGTATTATTTGCGACTATCGTTAAGCGATTAATCAGTAACTGATTATATTTATTCAACATACACCTGATGGCTAGGGAAAAAAGTGCTCACCTCGCGTTGTTTGGAACAAATACGGTCTTGTTTCATCCTTCTACGGTCAGTGATAATTACGCTTGTCTCTGAGGTGAAAATTTGAGGTATAGATGATAAGAAAGGCGACACTTGCGGATATATCCCGTTTGGTTGAGGTTTGGGAACTCGCAGTAAGAGAAACACATTTATTCTTAACCGAAACTGATATTCAGTTTTATTTGCCACAGGTGCGGGATATCTATTTACCTGCTCTGGAGGTGTGGTTATTTGAAAATAGTACCGAGATCGTAGGATTTATCGGCCTGGATAGTAACAAAGTAGAAACGTTGTTTATTGATCCCGCTTATCACGGTAAAGGTATTGGTAAAGCGTTGCTGGTTCATGCTCAGCATTTAAAGGGAAAGTTGCGTGTGGATGTGAATGAGCAAAATCCAGCGGCATTAACTTTTTATCTAAAATGCGGATTTATAAAAATCGGTCGCTCAGAATTGGATGGCGAGGGGAAACCTTTCCCATTGATTCACCTGACTCAGACTGAATAGTAACCTAGGACGGGTGATACTAAGCATGAGCTGTGGTTAGTGTATATCACAAACCATTAAATAACCTTTTCACCACTACGGCGCTACTCTCTTTGCAAGCAATTCCCATCGGTTCATCGTGAGTTGCAGAGTTCAGAACTTCTGAAGTATTGGCTCTGGCTTGGATTGAGGCATATGTACGCATGTTGTTACTTCTTAAATTTACATTTCCATTGCTGAAAATTCAATCAACCCCAGGGGGAATATATGGTTGCAGAAAGTATTCGACCATAAAAATTTATAGCGCTAAAAAAGCCCGTAGTGACACGGGCTTGAGGTGTACTTCGAGGGGCAGTGAGACTTAGTGAGTGCTAGCGTGATAACTTACTCAATATTCTGAATCTGCTCGCGCATTTGCTCGATTAGTACTTTCAGTTCGATAGCGGAGTTGGTCACGTCGGCATTGATAGACTTTGATGCCAGCGTATTCGATTCGCGGTTAAATTCTTGCATCATAAAATCAAGGCGACGGCCTACCGCTTCTTTCTTCTTCAGAATATTGTGCGTTTCTTTAACGTGCGCTTCCAGGCGATCTAGCTCTTCGGCAACATCGACACGTTGCGCCATCAACACCAATTCTTGCTCCAGACGGGTATTTTCCAGTTGGACTTGCGCTTCTTCCAGCTTATTGAGCAAGCGTTCACGTTGCCACTGCAAGATATTTGGCATATGCGCACGGACTTTAATCACTTCCGCACTAACACCATCAAGGCGCTGTTCGATAAGGGTTTTCAGTGCCGCACCTTCTGTTTCGCGGGAAACGATAAAGTCATCCAGCACGATATCCAATGCTTGCATTAGCTCGGTACTGATTGCGTCCAGATCCTGCTCTTCAGCGGCCATGACACCCGGCCAGCGCAGAATATCCACCGGATTTATCTCGCCTTCATCACTTTGCATTTTGACCCAGTTACCGGCCTCAACTAACTGCTTTGCCAGTTTTTCATTAAGGATCAGAGAGCTTTGTGCGTTAGCATCCAGTTCAAAACGCAGGTTGCACTCAATTTTGCCGCGCGTTAAGCGGCCACGGATGCGTTCGCGGATAACTGGTTCCAGACTGCGAAATTGTTCAGGTAAGCGAATATAGGTTTCTAAATAGCGTTGGTTAACGGAACGCAGCTCCCAGGCTGCGCTACCCCATTCACCCTTAATGTCACGCCGAGCGTAAGCGGTCATGCTGCGGATCATTGTTGCGTACCCGTTTTAAAGAAAAGATGCAGCGATTATAGCCTCCGAGGCGCAGGCAGGATAGGCATTACATCACTAAGGCCGTATAATGCGCGACCAATATCGATTTAAAGCCGGAGAAAGCCCATGCGTCCAGCAGACCGAGCAGCACAACAAGTCCGCCCACTCACCCTGACCCGTAATTACACGAAACACGCTGAAGGTTCAGTATTGGTTGAGTTTGGCGATACCAAAGTATTGTGTACCGCCACGGTCGAAGAGGGTGTTCCGCGCTTTCTCAAAGGCCAAGGGCAGGGCTGGATAACTGCTGAATATGGCATGTTGCCGCGTGCTACTCATAGCCGTAATGCCCGTGAAGCCGCGAAAGGTAAACAAGGTGGCCGTACTTTAGAGATTCAACGCCTGATTGCCCGTTCTTTACGTGCTGCGGTTGATTTGAAAAAATTAGGTGAGTTCACTATCACCTTAGACTGCGATGTGTTGCAGGCTGATGGTGGTACCCGTACTGCTTCAATCAGTGGTGCTTGTGTGGCTCTGGCCGATGCACTGAATAAACTGGTCGCGGCGGGTAAATTGAAAGCGAACCCAATGAAAGGTCTGGTTGCTGCGGTTTCTGTCGGTATCGTTAAAGGCGAGGCCCTTTGCGATCTGGAATATGTAGAAGATTCTGCCGCAGAAACGGATATGAATGTGGTGATGATGGAAGATGGCCGGATGATTGAGGTGCAGGGCACCGCAGAAGGCGAACCATTCAGTCACGAAGAACTCTTGTCGTTGCTGGCTCTGGCCCGTGGGGGAATAGAGACTATTTTCCAGGCGCAGAAAGCAGTGTTAGCACAATAATTGATTAAGGCGACTTGCTAGTCGCCTTTTTTTTGCCTGCAATTTAGATATCGAGTCAGTTAATAAAGCAGTTAACAAGAACAGTCACAATCTGGAGAGGAGAAGTACCCATGAAAGCCTATCAGCGCGATTTTATCGAGTTTGCGCTTAACAAGCAGGTGTTGAAGTTTGGCGAATTTACCCTGAAGTCTGGGCGGATTAGCCCCTATTTCTTTAATGCCGGATTGTTTAATACCGGGCTGGATCTGGCAAAACTCGGGCGTTTTTATGCCGCTGCCTTAGTAGATTGTGGTGTGGAGTTCGATCTGTTGTTCGGGCCAGCATACAAAGGTATCCCAATTGCGACGACGACGGCTGTTGCATTGGCAGAGCATCATGAACGCGATGTGCCTTACTGTTTTAACCGTAAAGAAGCGAAAAATCACGGGGAAGGCGGCAGTCTGGTAGGTAGCCCGTTACAAGGCCGAGTCATGCTGGTGGATGATGTAATAACCGCTGGTACTGCTATTCGTGAATCAATGGAGATTATCAATGCACAGGGCGCGACCCTGGCTGGCGTAATGATTTCATTGGACCGTCAGGAACGTGGCCGTGGTGAGATTTCAGCGATTCAGGAAGTTGAACGTGATTATCACTGCAAAGTGATTGCGATTGTGACGTTGAGTGATGTGATAAGTTATCTGGAAGAAAAACCAGAAATGGCTGATCATCTGGCCGCGGTGCGTGAATATCGCAAGGAATACGGTATCTAGCCACTCTATTGCTAAGCCAGCAAAAAGGGCCATCAGGCCCTTTTTTTATAGGTTTTGTGACTGCCGCGACTGAGCTTATTGCAACTGCGCCACAATCAGTGGCCAGCGGGCGTCAAACTCTTGTGTTGGCCGGTAGCGGAATTCTGAACGGACAAAGCGCGAAAGCATCCCTTCACAAAATGCCAGTAGTTGAGTCGCCAATAGCGCTTCATCATGTATAAAACCTTGCCCATCACGCAGTTTTTTCTCGCGCAAAACTTGACGCAATTGCACTTCAATACGTTCAAATAGTTGATTAATCCGCCCTTGCAGACGATCTTGTTCAAACATCAGTGCATGCCCGGTCATGATTCGGGTCAGGCCGGGGTTGCGTTCTGCAAACCCTAATACCAGTAGCAGGATTAGCCGGAGGCGATTAAACGTCTCTTTTTCATCTTGCAGAATCAAATTAATGCGGGACATCAGACTATCTTCAATAAACTCGATCAGGCTATCGAACATCCGCGTTTTACTGGGGAAATGTCGATAAAGCGCTGCTTCAGAAACCCCCACATTGGCGGCAAGTTTAGCGGTAGTAATGCGTTGGCTACCATCACTGGATTCCAGCATCTGCGCTAAAGCCTGCAAAATTTCCTCGCGCCTGTTCCTTTTCGTATTCTGTTTTTCTGCCATGTCCGAGTAGACCCTTGCTAAAAATGACTTAATAACAAAAACCCAAATATCGGCCGCACTGGGTACCAAGCCCCGGCGGCTTATGTGATAGCTTTTTTACGATATTGAGGTCTAGGGTAGGTTATTGGCGCCCAGAATGACCAAAACCACCGGTACCACGTTCACTTTGGTCAAAATCCTCAACCAAATTGAATTCTGCTTGTACTACGGGAACAAATACCATCTGAGCGATGCGTTCACCGGGTTCGATGGTAAAAGCCTGTTGACCACGGTTCCAGACTGACACTATCAATTGCCCTTGATAATCGGAATCAATCAGCCCCACCAGATTACCTAATACCACGCCATGCTTATGCCCCAAACCGGAGCGCGGCAGAATGACGGCGGCTAAAGCACTATCACCGATGTGTATGGCTAAGCCGGTAGGTAACAATGTGGTTTGCCCCGGCAGTAAATCAACTGCCTCGTCCAGACAGGCACGTAAATCCAGCCCGGCAGAACCTTCTGTAGCATAGGTTGGTAAAGGAAATTCATTGCCAACACGTGGGTCCAGAATTTTAATGTCGATTTTTTTCATCATAACGGCTGACAATCTCGTCTATTAAACGCTGACTGAGGAGGTGTTTATCGCTGAGCGGTAAACGTTTCTCTCCAGCCAGCCAAAAAAGGTGCAAGGCATTGGTATCACTGTTAAAACCATGCTCTGCGAGCGATACATCATTAGCGCAAATCAGATCCAGCTTCTTTCGCACTAGTTTTTGTCGCGCGTATTCTTCCACATTCTGGGTTTCGGCAGCAAATCCAACCACAAATGGTCGATTTTTAGCCATCGAAGCCACGCCAGCAACAATATCCGGGTTTTTCACCAACTTAAGGGTGATTTCATCACCCTGTTTTTTTATTTTCTCATCAGAAACTTGCTCTGCACGGTAATCTGCTACCGCAGCACAAGAAATAAAAATATTCTGCTGGGCTACGGTGTTCTGCACGACCTGCTGCATCTCAAGAGCACTGACAACATCAATGCGATTAACACCCGTCGGCGTGGAGAGATTCACCGGGCCTGCAATCAGCGTGACTTTAGCGCCTCTCGCGGCGGCGGCCTGAGCAATTGCGAAGCCCATCTTGCCCGAACTTTGATTACTGATAAAGCGCACCGGATCAAGTGCTTCACGCGTTGGCCCTGCGGTAATCATGACACTCAAATGTTGCAGGTCTTGTTTTGCAGAAAAATGACTGTCTGCCAGTGCGACGATTTCCAGCGGGTCCAGCATTCTTCCCGGCCCCACATCACCACAAGCCTGGCTGCCGCTGTCCGGCCCCCACAGCAACATTCCGCGATTAGCGAGAGTCTGCAAGTTCGCTTGGGTGGCCGTAGCACGGTACATCTGTTGATTCATGGCCGGAACAGCCGCAATAGGGGCTGCTGTGGCCAGGCAAACCGTGGTCAGTAGGTCATTTGCCATCCCCGCAGCAACCCGGGCCAGCAAATCAGCCGTAGCCGGAGCCATGATGACCAGATCAGCCCATTTACCTAACTCAATATGGCCCATGGCGGCTTCTGCCGCCGGATCGAGTAAATCATCTGAGACGGGATAGCCCGAGACTGCCTGCAACGTGAGCGGCGTAATGAACGCTTTGGCGGCGGTCGTCATCACCACACGCACTTCTGCGCCCCTGTCGCGCAAGCGGCGTACCAGCTCAGGAGATTTATACGCGGCAATACCTCCGCTAATCCCGAGCACAATATGTTTGCCGGAAAGTCCCGTCATCATGATTGTCCGAATGAAAGCTGTAAGAGGCAATATTTTAGCATAACCACTGAGTAGATTAGCTATCGGGCTGTCGCTTGATGTCATCAATCATCAAATTTGCGAAGCGTTTCGCATGCACTTAATCATGAGTTCGCCAGGCAGAAAGCCTTCTGTCATGCTGCATGTGCTGTTCTGGGATTACAGGAGCCAAAGGATGGATGAATGGTATGGGCAGATAGCCCCAAGGGAGAAATTACTGAAATACGGTGCAGCCATGCTGACCGATGCCGAGTTACTCGCTATTTTTCTGCGTACCGGTATTCCGGGAGTACACGTAATGCAGATGGCTGAATATCTGATTGAAGAGTTTGGCTCACTTCATGGGCTGATGTCGGCGGATTATCAGACGTTATGTGCTCAAAAAGGGATTGGTGCATCTAAATACAGCCAAATTCAAGCTATTGCAGAACTGGCCTGCCGTTGTTTTTCATCCCACCTGATGCGGGAAAGTGTTCTGCAAAATCCCGAAATTACCCAAAAGTTTCTACAAAATATTCTTTCCCACCGCGAACGAGAGATTTTTTTAGTCATGTTTTTGGATAACCAGCATCGTGTTATTCGCCATGAGGAGATGTTTACTGGTACCATTAGCAGCGTTGAGGTCCATCCGAGAGAAATTGTGCGTGAAGCGCTGAAGGTTAATGCCGCCGCGCTGATTCTGGCGCATAATCACCCCTCGGGTAAGGCTGAACCGAGCCAAGCCGACCGTTTGATTACTACGCAGGTGATAAAAGCCTGCTCATTATTAGATATTCGTGTGCTCGATCATTTAGTGGTTGGCCGGGGTGAATGTGTCTCATTTGCTGAACGGGGATGGCTTTAGAGCAATAATAATTGATCCTTTCAGGATCTTTAGCTGTTCGGGACTTGAGCACTTACGCTTCAGAGCGTATACTACGCCACCTTTGAGAATCTTGGGTTTGGCGTGAAGAGCCTATCTCAGCAGGTTTATAGCCTGGTGGCAGGGGTTTCTGACCTGATGACAGTGAGTCTTCTCAGTGAATTTGCTGAGATGGGCTCTAAAGCCTGACGAGGCGGCCAAATCCTATACGAAGCTCGAGCTGATTTGATTTTTGGAGAATAGACATGTCCCGAGTCTGCCAAGTTACTGGCAAGCGCCCGGTGAGCGGTAACAACCGTTCCCACGCAATGAACGCGACCAAACGCCGTTTTCTGCCGAACCTTCACTCTCACCGTTTTTGGGTTGAGGGCGAGAAGCGCTTTGTAACTCTGCGTGTATCTGCTAAAGGTATGCGTGTTATTGATAAGAAGGGTATCGAAACGGTCTTGGCCGAAATTCGTGCCCGCGGTGAGAAGTATTAAGGAACTGAATCATGGCTAAAGGTGTTCGCGAGAAGATCAAGCTGGTTTCTTCTGCTGGTACTGGTCACTTCTATACCACTACGAAGAACAAGCGTACTAAGCCGGAAAAATTGGAATTGAAGAAATTCGATCCAGTTGTCCGTCAACACGTGATCTATAAAGAAGCTAAAATTAAATAATTTTAATTTTGGTGGATTATGAAAACCCGGCTTCGGCCGGGTTTTTTATTATATAAAGTTCAGTGAGATACGTTTAGGGAGGTTACATGCCTGAATTACCAGAAGTTGAGACCAGCCGACGCGGGATCGAACCTTATCTTGTCGGCCAAACTATTCTTTACGCGGTGGTTAGAAATGCCCGTTTGCGTTGGCCGGTATCCGATGAAATTCTGGCTTTGAGTGATCAGCCGGTGCTCAGTGTTCAGCGTAGGGCCAAGTATTTACTAATAGAACTGCCAACTGGCTGGATTATCGTCCATCTGGGAATGTCAGGTAGCTTACGGATATTATCTGAAGAAACTGAAGCTGAAAAACACGACCATGTCGATTTGGTGATCAGTAATGGCAAAATATTGCGTTATACCGACCCACGGCGCTTTGGTGCCTGGTTGTGGGCAAAAGACCTTGAAACCAGCAATGTATTAGCACATTTAGGGCCAGAACCACTGAGCGACGAATTTTCTGCCCAATATCTGTTTGATAAATCACGTAATAAGCGCACCGTGATTAAACAGTGGCTGATGGATAATAAAGTGGTAGTTGGTGTTGGCAATATTTACGCCAGTGAATCCTTGTTTGCCGCGGGTCTTTTGCCTGACCGTGCCGCCGGTTCATTAACCAACGCTGAAATTGTACTGCTAGTGGCCACAATAAAAGCCGTGTTGCTGCATTCCATTGAGCAGGGGGGCACTACATTGCGCGACTTTCTACAGTCAGACGGTAAGCCTGGTTACTTTGCGCAGGAGTTGCAGGTGTACGGGCGGGCAGGCGAGTCATGTCGCCGTTGTGGGCATCTGATTGAAATTGCGAAACATGGGCAGCGCAGCACGTTTTTTTGCCGCCACTGCCAGCATTAATCGTATACCCTTCGTATTTGAAGCCGCTGGGTTGTGAGCTATGTTCGCTTACCACCTACCGGTAACGCCAATTAACTTTGGCTATATAGGGTATCGCGTAAATAAAGAGTCAGGCCAGTTTACTCATTAGCGCTTTGGTGACCGGTACCGGAAGGAACGGCGTGATATCTCCCCCATGGCGCGCCACTTCCTTCACCAATGAGGAAGAGATAAACGACCATTTTTCTGATGGCATCAGGAACACACTTTCCAGTTTTGGCATCAGGTGACGGTTCATATTGGCCAGTTGCCATTCATACTCAAAGTCTGATACTGAGCGTAAGCCTCGTACCAAAATATTAGCATCATGTTTTCTGGCGAACTCAGCCATCAGTTCACTGAATCCTAAAACCTCTACATTCTTCAAAGGTGCGGTCACTTCTTTGGCCAATGCCACGCGTTCTGCCAGTGTAAACATCGGTTTTTTGCTGGAACTGTCGGCAATAGCCAGGATGACATGGCTGAACATGGCAGCGGCACGTGTCACTAAGTCCAAATGCCCATTGGTTATGGGATCAAATGTCCCCGGATAGATGGCTTTGGTGGTCATGAGTTCTCGCTTTTCTGATATTGGTGGCTCAATGCCCACAGAGCCGCATATTTATTAAAGGTATATTGCGCGTTTACGACTGCCAGCAATAGCCCTTGTTTACCATCGAGGAAACCTGCACGTAATAACCATGTTTTACAGAAAGCCCCAAGAGTATGGCTGAGAATAGAGAAGTAGCTGCAACTCTTACCTTGCTGATGGCGCTGAGTGGCCCACGCCTTTGCATAACTCAGTTGTTTACGTTGAAAAGCAAAGAAATCACGGCAAGTTAGATGCAATAAATCACCGCTCAACGGGATAACTTTTGCTGAGCCGCTATTGAGCGATTCATGCACCAAATTATCGTTATATTGGAACTGATGATGCGGATATAACCGAGTTACTCGATCTGGATACCAGCCACTGTGGCGCATAAAACGGCCTAAAAACAGGTTCCGCCGTGCACAGCTATAAACTGCGCCTTCCTCCGGTGCGATAAGTACCGCTTCAATAGCTGCTTTAAGCTCAGGGGTTACTCGTTCATCGGCATCCAGCATCAGAATATAATCACCACTGGCATACTGTTGAGCTAATTGCCGCTGTTTACCATAACCCGGCCATTGCTCGTTACAGTAGACTTTAGCGCCATATTGCTGAGCCAGCGCGATGGTTTCATCTTCACTGCCTGAATCCAATACCACTATTTCATCAGCCCAGCTCACTGATGCCAGGCAATCCGCCAGCAATGAGGCTTCATTCTTGGCAATCATCACCACTGACAGGCGTTTTCTTGCACTCATTTAGTGGCTCCGTTGCGGCAGATAAGGCTCCAGCAAGTGTAATAGCCGCTGTAGTGCACCTTGGTTTTCATGCAACACATCAACTGCATGGCGACCATAATAGAGGCGGCAATCTTCATCTGTTAGCAGCACGGTGATTTCTTTTACCAGCGATAGGGTATCTGTTACGGTTATCAACCCTTCAGCCTGTTCCAGCTTGGCACAGATGTCTTTAAAGTTAAATGTATGTGGCCCCATCAACACCGGAATGGCATGGGCCGCGGCTTCCAATGGATTATGACCACCACGTTCAACCAGGCTTCCACCGACAAAGGCCAGATCGGCAATACCATATAGCAGCATCAGTTCACCCATGGTATCGCCAATCACAACCTGTGTACTGCCAGAAGGGATTTCACCTTTGCTACGTAAGGTATAACTCAGCCCTGCTTTCTGTGTCAGTTCAACCGCTTTCGGGAAACGTTCGGGATGACGAGGTACCAAAATCAACAATAATGTCGGGAAGTGTTGCAGCAATTGGCTGTGAGCCTCCAGCAAAATGGCTTCTTCGCCGTCATGAGTACTGGTTGCAATCCACACCGGGCGATGCGGTGCCCATTGGCGGCGTAATGTTACGGCTCTGGCTGCTAATTCAGGGGTGACGGAAATATCAAATTTCAGGCTGCCCGTTACCGTCAACTGAGAACGTCTTAGGCCCAGTTCGATGAAACGGTCGCCATCTTCTTGATTTTGTGCAGCAATCAGTGTGATGCGTTGCAGCATATTACGGATAAAACTACCGATTTTCTTATAGCCAGCGGCAGAACGGGCAGAAAGACGTGCATTGGCAATCACCAGTGGGATCTTGCGACGATGCAGCGCATTGATAAGATTCGGCCACAGTTCTGTTTCCATGATAATGACCAGCTTAGGATTGACCTGATCAAGAAAACGGTTCACCGAGCCGGGGAGGTCGTAAGGCAGATAAACGTGGTGAACATCTTTACCAAACGCAGATTGGACACGCTCAGAACCGGTAGGTGTCATGGTGGTCACGGTAATGGGCAGTGATGGGTAGCGGTGACGTAATGCCCTGACTAAAGGGATCGCGGCCAGTGTTTCACCGACTGAAACTGAATGCAGCATGATACCGCCAGCGACAACTTTACCGGCACAAAAACCATAGCGTTCCCCCCAACGCTTGCGATAAGCGGGGGCTTTACGGCTACGTAACAGCAACCGCAGCCAAATCAAAGGTTGAATAAGGTAGAGCAGTACCTGATATAAACGCAGCAACATTCTATCAATTTCATTAATATGGATTATTAAGAATAATACCATATTTGAGCAAGAAAGGCTCTTTTCAACTGGGCCAGCCTGATAGCCGGAGTAGGGCCAGACTATTCATAAAAAAGAATATAATTTTTAACAAATTTCAGTAATTGGGCAGCGATAAAATTGATTTTGCGTGCTTAAAGATGAGAGTGATTATCATTATTTCTTGTTGCGCTTAAATGTATAGCCATAGATACCAGTAAGTTATTATTTGGTGATATTTTTATCTGGAAATATGCCTATTTTTGGCGGTATATCGCTATTTATTGAAGCCTCTACTTTGATGGAATGATATTTAGTAATTAATGGTGTGACCGATAAATTGGTGAGCCGTTATTCGGAGGATATCAGCGAGTCGCGTTATTAATTATTTAAATAATTAATTAGAAATTCTTAACAGTCAGGTGTTGATGTTAATTGAAGCTATGTATTAGCCGCCATCTCTTGTTGGATAATAGGTTAGAAAGATAATCAGACAACCCATAACAAGCGAATCTGATAATTACCAGAGTCGCTTGTTATTACATGATAAATACTGGCAGATAGAATTCCTGGCATGAATAAATCACGGAAAACAAACAATAGTCGCTTATGAAATCAGTGCTTCCAATCGCGCCATAATAGTTTCAGCCGTAATAGTATCCATGCTTTTTTGTTCGGAAATCACCGCAATCTGGTTTTTCCCGTAGCCACCAATTAACCCAGGGTCAGTTGGACCGAACAGGGTAATATTGGGGCGATCCAACGCTGCGGTCAGGTGGCTGAGGCCGGTATCAACGGAAACGACGGCTTTTGCACCCGCCAGAACCTCTGCCACCTGCTGGAGGCTGAGTTTAGGCAAGACCTCAACATGCGGAAAATGCTCCGCTAATCGTAACGCGCGTTGATACTCATGTTCCGCCCCCCATGGTAACTTGATTTTTAAACCGGTGGGTGCAACCAGCTCGATCAATTGCAGCCAATGGCTTTCAGGCCAGTGCTTGCTGTCTCTGGTTGTTGCGTGCAGAAAAACCAAATACTGGCCAGCATCGCTGGGTAACTGGCTTAAAAAGCGCTGCGCGATAGCATAATCGCCATAGCTGTCAGGTTTGTCATAGCCAAGGCTTTTGGCAAACAGTTGGCGTATGCGCTCAACAGCATGTTGTTTAGTATCAATCTCATGACGGCAGTTATAAAACCAACTGGCAAAGGGTTCGCGGGCACTTTTGCAATCTGGGCCATGTCTAACCCCTTTGGCGATACGGGTAATCAGTGCGGCACTTTTAATTAGCCCCTGAGCATCAATCACCACATCATAACGGCGCTGCTGCACAACACGTTTAAAATCACAGCGTTCCTGCCGGGTATCACTACCAAACCAATTCTTACGCCAACGGCGGATGGCAACCGGAATCACTCGATCCACCGCCGGGTGCCAACTGGGTATTTGGCTGAACCCTTCCTCTACCACCCAATCAAAGCGAATCTCTGGCATAGCATTCATCGCATCGGTCAGTGCGGGCAACGTGTGTAAAACGTCGCCCATAGAAGAGGTTTTAACGATCAATACATGCATTAATCGGCCTCACTGACAGTGCTTTGGCGAGCCGATAATTGTTTCTCAAGGGCCGCCATCACTTGTTCTGGCTGGATATCAATCAAACTCTGATGATAGCCTTGCGCGCTATCGCCTTTGCGCACTTTGTGATAGCCGGTAATGAGGCGAATGACCGTAGCTTTATCGGACAGTGGTGGGGTGAAATCCGGGCTGCTTGGGCCATATAAGGCCACTAATGGCTTATTTAATGCAGCAGCAACATGCATTAAACCGGAGTCATTACTGACTACCGCACTACAGGCTGCAATCAATACCACCGCTTGTTCCAGCGAGGTTTGCCCCGCCAGATTGAGGCAGAATTCGCGGGAATTTTCGCCCAAAGTCTGGCGGATCTCTTCACCGGCTTCATTATCTTTAGCTGAACCTAATAAGACGACCTGATAGCCAGTATCAATCAGTTTCTGGGCCAGCGTAGCATAGTGATAATGTGGCCAGCGTTTTGCCGGACCAAACTCAGCGCCTGGGCAGAAACCCACGATTGGCCGGTTATCAGTCAAATTGAATGACGCAGTAATCTCGGCAATTTCTTCATCCCGAACCTGCAATTGCGGCCATAGCAAAGGTTGCGGTAAATCGTCGGCTGAATGGATTTTTTCTTTATCATAGGCCAGTGCGACATAGCGCTGAACCATCATAGGGAAGGCTTGTTTATCCAAGATACGCATATCATTGAGCAAGAAGTAGCGCATTTCGCCACGCCAGCCAATGCGTTGCTTAATCCCTGAAAAATAAGGTATCAGGGCGGATTTAAATGAGTTTGGCAGCACATAGGCACGGTCATAGCCGGTTTCACGTAAGGCTAAACCCAAGCGACGACGTTCATCAAAAGCAAAAGCCCCATGGCCTAAGGGCATGGGGATTGCATGACGCACTTCTGGCATTCTGGCCAAAAGCGGACGGCACCACGCAGGTGCCATCACATCAATATCTGCTGCCGGATATTCGGCCTTCAGGGTACGGTAAAGACTTTGCGACATCATCATATCGCCAACCCAAGAAGGGCCGATGACCAGTATTTTCATACCGTTTATCAATTCCTTGCAGCAAGTAATTTAGACTGAGCGATTGAGCCAGGCCAGGTATTCGTTGACGCCTTCAGCGACGGTTTTGAACGGCTTGTCGTAACCCGCAGCACGCAACTTGGTGAGGTCAGCTTGGGTGTATGCCTGATAACGACCTTTCAGTTTTTCAGGGAATTCAATGTATTCCACAGGTCCACTGTGGTGGAAGTCTACTACCGCATCGGCAACAGCCTGGAAAGATTCTGCGCGACCGGTACCACAGTTGAAAATGCCGGAGACATTGTTTTGCCAGAACCACAGGTTAACGTCAGCCACATCACCCACATAGATGAAATCGCGTTTGAAGTTTTCACTGCCGGAGAAGAGTTTAGGATTCTCACCCGCATTGATCTGGTTATTCAGGTGGAAGGCAACGCTTGCCATGCTGCCTTTGTGCCCTTCGCGTGGGCCATAAACGTTGAAATAACGGAAACCACAAATTTGCGAATCAGCTTGCGGCAGAATCTCGCGCACATACTGATCAAACAAGAATTTGGAATAACCATAAACGTTAAGTGGTTGTTCGTACTGACGATCTTCGATGAAATTATCGGTACGCCCACCGTAAGTGGCAGCAGAAGAGGCATATAAAAACGGAATGCCGCGATCCAGACAGAAGTGCAGGATATCTTTAGAGTATTGATAGTTGTTATCCATCATGTACTTGCCATCCCACTCGGTGGTGGAAGAACAGGCACCCTCATGGAAAATAGCATCAATATCACCCATGTCATCACCGGCAACGATACTGGCGACAAAATCTTCTTTATCCATGTAATCAGCGATATCCAGATCAACCAAATTGACGAATTTAGTGCCGTCTTTCAGGTTATCAACAACCAGAATATCTTTATAACCGATATTATTCAGTGCCTTAACGATATTGCTGCCAATGAAACCGGCGCCGCCAGTGACGATAATCATCAGGTTCACCCTTGCTAATCTTCTTGGTCGGGCACAATGCCCCACACTCTAGTTGGCGTTATCATAACATTTCATAGGATAGCGCACAGCCGCAAGGGGCTTAATCTCACGGTTTCTATGCGCTTTAGGATTGTTCACCGTGATATGTACTGCATTTTTTATAATATAAGACAAGGTTCCTCGTCAGTTCACTCACTAATCAGTAAAATGTACTGTGAAATTGCCCATCTTGGAGATAACTGAATGTCCCAGCCATTTAATCGACACCCTTTTTATCAGCAATTAGAACAACAACTCATAACTACCCGTGCTGAAGGGTTGTATAAAAACGAGCGAATTATCACCACCGCCCAGCAAGCAGACATTGCTGTAGCTGATGGAAGCCGTGTTATTAATTTCTGCGCCAATAACTATTTGGGCCTGGCCAACCACCCAAGGTTGATCGCAGCCGCTAAGCAAGGCATGGATACTCATGGTTTTGGTATGGCGTCGGTTCGTTTTATTTGTGGTACCCAAGACACACATAAAGAGTTAGAGCAGAAGCTAGCCAGTTTCCTCGGTATGGAAGATGCCATTCTTTACTCTTCTTGTTTTGATGCTAACGGCGGTTTGTTTGAAACCCTGCTGGGGCCAGAAGATGCCATTATTTCTGATGCGCTGAATCATGCTTCAATCATTGATGGTGTACGGTTATGTAAAGCCAAGCGCTACCGTTATGCCAATAACGATATGAGCGAACTGGAAGTCCAACTCAAACAAGCCAAAGCAGATGGTGCGCGTCATATTATGATTGCCACTGACGGTGTGTTCTCCATGGATGGTGTCATTGCCAACCTGAAAGGTGTTTGTGATTTGGCGGATGAGTATCAGGCATTAGTGATGGTCGATGACTCCCATGCTGTGGGTTTTGTGGGGGCTAATGGTCGTGGCACTCATGAATACTGCGAAGTAATGGATCGCGTTGATATTATCACCGGTACTTTGGGTAAAGCACTGGGTGGGGCGTCAGGCGGTTATACCGCTGGCCGCAAAGAAGTGGTTGAGTGGTTGCGCCAGCGTTCACGGCCTTACTTGTTCTCAAATTCATTGGCTCCAGCAATAGTAGCGGCTTCTATTGAAGTGTTATCGCTATTGGAAGACGGCGCTGAACTGCGTGATCGCTTATGGTCGAATGCGCGTTTATTCCGCGAGAAAATGAGTGCCGCCGGATTCACATTGGCTGGCGCTGATCATGCCATCATTCCTGTCATGCTCGGTGATGCGGCACTTGCGCAAAAATTTGCCAATGCCTTGCTGAAAGAGGGTATTTACGTTACCGGCTTCTTCTATCCGGTGGTACCGAAAGGCCAGGCGCGGATCCGTACCCAAATGTCGGCGGATCATACGACAGAGCAAGTCGAGCGGGCTATTGAAGCCTTTGTGCGTATCGGCAAACAACTTAACGTTATTGCGTAAGGAATGTTCATGAAAGCATTGTCTAAACTGAAGGCCGAAGAAGGTATCTGGATGACCGATGTGCCGCCACCAGAGCTGGGGCACAACGATATCATGATCAAAATTCGCAAAACCGCTATCTGTGGTACCGATGTGCATATTTATAATTGGGATGAATGGTCGCAAAAAACGATCCCCGTCCCAATGGTGGTTGGCCACGAATATGTTGGTGAAGTTGTCGCCATTGGTCAGGAAGTGAAAGGCTTTAATATTGGTGATCGGGTGTCTGGCGAGGGTCATATTACCTGCGGTCATTGCCGTAATTGCCGTGGTGGTCGTACTCATTTGTGCCGTAATACCGTGGGGGTTGGGGTTAACCGCCCTGGTTCTTTTGCTGAGTATTTGGTCATTCCTGCCTTCAATGCGTTCAAAATTCCAGACAATATTTCTGATGAGCTAGCCGCTATTTTTGACCCCTTCGGTAATGCGGTGCATACCGCGTTATCCTTTGATTTAGTGGGTGAAGATGTGCTGGTTTCCGGTGCTGGCCCGATTGGTATCATGGCTGCAGCCGTGTGTAAGCATGTTGGCGCTCGCCATGTTGTTATCACTGATGTGAATGAATATCGCCTGGATCTGGCGCGTAAAATGGGTGTAACCCGTGCCGTTAACGTTAGTAAAGAGAATCTGACGGATGTGATGGCTGAACTGGGCATGACTGAAGGGTTTGATGTCGGTCTGGAAATGTCAGGTGCGCCACCGGCGTTCCGTTCATTACTTAACTCAATGAATCATGGTGGGCGTATCGCAATGCTGGGGATACCTCCCTCTGATATGTCTATCGACTGGAATCAGGTGATCTTCAAAGGGCTGTTTATCAAAGGGATATATGGCCGTGAAATGTTTGAAACCTGGTACAAAATGGCAGCACTAATTCAATCTGGCTTGGATTTAACCCCGATAATCACTCATCGTTTCTCTATTGATGAGTTCCAGCAAGGGTTTGATGCGATGCGTTCGGGTAAGTCGGGTAAGGTGGTTTTAAGCTGGGACTAAAATATTCCCTTCGGGCCTTGAAGTTGCAGGGGTGTTGGCTGCGCGCACTAACCCGAATCACTTACTTATGTAAGCTCATCGGGATGAGTTTGCTGGCCGCCTACCTGCACCTCCAATGACTTTGGGAATTCCCTTCGGCCTTGAAGCTGCAGGATTGAGAGCGGGGCAGTCAGGTGATGATTGCCCCGTTTTATTAAGGCTTATCCGCTTTCGGTTTATCGCCGTCTTGGTTATTCGATTTTGGTTTATCCACCGGAATAACTGGCGCTACTGGCGGGAAGTATTGCTGCCAATGCCGCTGAACAAAGACCACCGCAGGGCTTTGCATCAAGCTCTCACCTATGATGCTAAACATCCTGTCTGCGTAGATTTTCTCCGCTACATAGCCCTCTTTCGCTTTGCATTGCTTGATAGCTTTCAGGCGATCGCCTTGGGTTGAGCCAGGTAGTTTGGTTTTACCCGACAACATGCCGCCACTGTTATTTTGCGTATTGTTTTGTACCGGCTCATTGAGAAGTGCACTTGGCCGGACTAATACGATATCAGCAGGTAACTGAGGCAACATTTGTTGCAACACTTTAATGGTGGCCGGATGGGGGTGCCCGATAGCAATAGCCGAACCATTACGACGAGCCAGTTCTACCGCACGGTTAAACTGTTGGCGGATCGCCGCTTCATTTTGTGAGTCATCCAAAAAGACTTTGCGCTTAATGACCTTAACCTGAGTCCCCTCTGCGGCACGGCTCGCTTGGCTATTACCGATGGTCACGCTATCGAGGAAATAGAGCTGATAGTGGTCCAGCTCCCGCATCACTTTCTGCATGCCGGAGAAACTGGAGGTCATTGCGCTGCCCATATGGTTATTCATGCCCTTGGCATAGGGGACATTATTCACCGCCTGGCGCATGATGCGCTGAATCTCTTCGCTGCTCATTGATGGCTGTAATGTATCGCGCTCCAGCGGTTGTTTGCTTAGGGGAGCCATCGGCAAATGAATCAGTATTTCGCGCCCTTGATTATGGGCTTTGACGGCCATCTCTCTGGCATAAGGCGCATTCGGTAGGATAGCCACTGAAATAGGCAATGGCATCTGTAAAATCTTGTTTTCGTTCTGGGGGCGATAACCAAAGTCATCAATCACAATAGAAAGTTTGCCCGCCTGTGCGGCGTTAGCGATGAGTAGGGCGGTTACAATGATAAATCGGCGTGTGTTGAAATAGTGCAATACAAGTTCCCTAACGTTGTTCGCTATCGTCCTAACCAAGGTTGTGGGTTAACTGCTTGTCCTTGACGGCGGATTTCGAAATAGAGTGATGGTTCACCCTGGCCGCCACTGGTACCCACAAGGGCGATCGGTTGGCCAGCTTTCACCTGAGCACCCACATTGACTAGTGCACTCTGATTGTAGCCATACAAACTCATATCCCCTCTACCATGCTCGATAACCACAACCAAACCATAGCCTTGCAGCCAGTCAGCCAATAAGACACGGCCATCGGCGATCGCTTTTACTTCACTGCCTTCTGGTGCAGAGATAACCATGCCTTTCCAGCGTAGTTCACCTTGTAAGGCTTCACCGAAACGATGAGTTACATTACCACGGACCGGCCAGACAGCTTGCCCATCCGGGCGACCAAGGCCGCCAGTGCGTGCCATTAATGAGCGCTCACTTTCACTTGGTTTGTAGCTAGAACCGGTTTTCTTGGCTTGTTGTTCTTTAACTTTTATCTGTTCGCGTACCCGAGCGGCTTCTTTGGCCTCTCGTTCGGCGCGAGCTTTCGCTTCTCGTTCTGCTTTGGCTATTTGATCACGCAAGCGGGTTTCGTTTAGTTTTAACTCAGCCAGGCCTTGCTGATCTTTTTCCAGTGAAGCTTCCAGCGAGGTCAGGGTTTTCTTGCGTGCGGTACGTGCTTGTTCCAGTTTTTGCTGCTGAGTTTTCTGCTCATTCAACACGGTTTTTTGCTGATTTTGCTTTTGCTCCAGCGTTTTTTTCTCGGCAGAGAGATGGGTACGAGTCTGTTTCAGCTCTTCAATAGATTGCTGTCGTGCTTCATTGAGGTAACTGAAATAAGCCAGAATACGCTCACTGCGCTGGCTCTCTTCGCCACTTAAAATAAGCTGTAAACCACTGTGTTGGCCCTGTTTAAAGGCAGCATCAAGTTGTTTAGACAGAATATTTTGTTGCTGGGATTGTTTACTCTCGAGTTTCTCAATCGAGGAGGTGAGACGGGATATTTCTTGGTCTAACTCAGTCAGGGTACCTTGGGTGTCACGCAGGCTGCGGCTGGCCTGAGCAATGGTATTTTCCTGTTGTTTCAACTGATCCAGCAATGAACTGCGTTGCTGCTTTTGTTGCTGAACACTTTTTTCTTTTTCGGCAATATCCTGCTGAATGGTCTTCAACTGGTCTTTGCTTTGTGCGGTTTTTGCTGTAACGGGGGCATCTGCTGCCGTGCCGGATAATGGCAATAGCAATACGCCAGCGCAAAAAACGCTGGCGTACAGTGCTGACCACGGGCGACGCACCAACTGACCGGACAGCCGAGAAACTGTATCTCGGCTGGTGGTAATGGCATCTTCCGTAACCATTAATTTTGCAAATGACGCCTTTTCCTTCATAACGAAGGATTATTCCACGATGAACAGCGGCTTACCAGTCATCTCTTGCGGGATTTCCATTTCCATCAGTGACAACATGGTTGGTGCGATATCTGAAAGTTTGCCACCTTCCACCGCTTTAACCCCTTTATTGCCGACATAAATCAGTGGCACTGGCAGGCTGGTATGGGCGGTATGGGCCTGACCGGTTGCCGGGTCGCGCATCTGCTCAGCGTTGCCGTGGTCGGCGGTGATAAGCAATTGGCCATCGGCGGCTTTTACGGCAGCAACCACTTGTTCAATACAATTATCCAGTGTTTCTACTGCTTTCACCGCAGCATCGTAATCACCGGTATGACCAACCATATCGCCGTTCGGATAGTTACAAATTATCACATCATATTTGCCACTGCCGATAGCGCCGACCAGTTTCTCAGTCAGTTCTGCTGAACTCATTTCCGGTTGCAGGTCATAAGTGGCAACTTTCGGTGAGTTGATCAGGATACGGTCTTCGCCTTTAAATGGTTCTTCAACGCCGCCGTTATAGAAGAAAGTGACGTGAGCATACTTTTCAGTTTCGGAAATACGTAACTGGGTTTTGTCATGCTTCATCAGCCACTCACCGAAGGTATTCTGTAGTGATGCTGGTGGGTAAGCGCAGGCCACTTTAATATCCGCTGCATATTCGGTCAGCATAACGAAATCGCCGAAATTAACTACTTTATCGCGTTTGAAACCGTCAAAATCGGCATTAACAAAGCTGCGGGTGATTTGACGGGCGCGGTCAGCGCGGAAGTTCATGAAGATCAGCGCGTCGCCATCGTTCATCGCCGCATCGGCTTCGCCAGCCGCCTGAATGACAGTTGGTCGGACAAATTCATCGTTTTCATCACGGGCATAAGCTGCTTGCAAACCTGCGACGGCGTTATCGAAGGTGAATTCACCTTTTGCCTGAGTCAGCAAATCGTAAGCCAGTTGTACGCGATCCCAGCGGTTATCACGGTCCATCGCATAGTAACGACCAATAATAGAAGCGATGCGACCTTTACCCAGCGCGGCAAATTTCTCAGTGAATCGTTTCAGTGAAGATTCCGCACTGCGCGGCGGAGTGTCACGTCCATCGAGGAATGCGTGCAGATAAATAGCCGTCGCACCGCGTTTGGCGGCCAGTTCAACCATCGCCAGAATGTGGTCTTCGTGGCTGTGTACACCACCGGCAGATAACAGACCCATAATGTGGACCGCTTTGCCTGCTTTAACCGCTTTATCAATCGCTGCTGTTAAGGTTGAGTTAGTGAAAAAGTCGCCGTCTTTGATCTCTTTGTCGAGACGGGTCAAGTCCTGATAAACAATGCGACCAGCTCCCAGGTTGACGTGGCCCACTTCAGAGTTACCCATTTGCCCATCTGGCAGGCCAACATCCAGACCGGACGCGGCAATTAAAGTATGAGGCTGTTGCTGCCATAAACGGTCCATAACCGGCGTTTTAGCATTCAGAATGGCATTATCCTGCTGCTCTTCGCGGTGACCATAGCCATCAAGAATAGTCAGTACCAGTGGTTTTTTAGTGCTCGACATTGCATAACCTCTTTCTTATAAGTCCAAGTGTCAAATAGCAGCGAACATCCAACGATATGCGCGGCTATGTACACTCGGCTATTTACGTTAACGTATTTACACCGCCAGAACGAAGGCGGTAATTTACTACAAAACCGGTTAAAAATAGCCCAAAGAGATCAACATTGGCGTGGGGTTTTGCGTAATTGTCATCATTTAGACGACAAAAGTTTCCGAAATGGCTCGCAGTTTCTGCAATAGCACTTGCATATTGGCTGTATTTGCCGCAACGCGCAGGTATACTCTGTGACCTTGAATATTATCCCCTAACTAACGGGAGTTTTTACCCCCATGTTGCAAGAAATTATGCAATTCATTAGCCAGCATCCGGTTTTGAGTCTGGCTTGGGTGGCGTTGTTCGTCGCCGTAATTTTCACCAGCTTTAAAACCTCTCTCTCTAAAGTGAAAGAGATTACCCGTGGTGAAGCGACGCGTCTGATTAACAAAGAAGATGCGGTTGTGGTTGATATCCGCACACGTGATGATTATCGCAAAGGCCATATCGCCAGTTCTATTAATTTGCTGCCAAGCGACATTAAAAACGGTAATTTGGCTGAATTGGAAAAACACAAAACACAGCCTATCATTGTGGTTTGTGCTACTGGGACAACCTCTCGTGCTTCGGCTGAACTGCTGAACAAAGCAGGCTTTGAACGCGTATTTACCTTGAAAGAAGGTATCTCCGGTTGGAGTGGCGAGAATCTACCACTGGCGCGCGGCAAGTAATCATATTGCCTGCGTTTTAGTGATATGAGTATTGAGCTGTACCCGTATTTGTTATAAAAATTCGCTATATCAATAAATTATAATGTTAACTGAGGTGTATCCATGGCGAAGATTGAGATTTATACCAAAGCAACCTGCCCGTTCTGCCATCGTGCCAAAGCACTGCTGAACCACAAAGGTGCTGCTTTCCATGAAATCGCAATTGATAGTGATCCGGCCAAACGCGAAGAGATGATTGCTCGGAGTGGGCGGACGACTGTGCCTCAGGTATTTATTGATGGGCAGCATATCGGTGGCTGTGATGATTTACACGCCCTGGATGCGCGCGGTGGGCTTGATCCGCTGCTTTAACTCGTCAGTGGGTCCCATTAATTTGATGGACAGAGCCCACGGCGGCAGTGCTATTTAATACAGACGTCTAACTTAGGGTATTTATACACATGTCCGAACAAAACAACACAGAGATGGCTTTCCAGATCCAGCGTATCTACACCAAAGATATCTCTTTCGAAGCACCAAATGCCCCGCAGGTTTTCCAGCAGGATTGGCAACCAGAAGTTAAACTTGATCTTGATACTGCTTCTAGTCAACTGGCTGAAGATGTGTATGAAGTGGTACTGCGAGTGACGGTAACCGCCTCTTTGGGTGAAGAAACTGCATTCCTGTGTGAAGTTCAGCAGGGTGGTATCTTCTCCATCGCGGGTATCGATGGTACCCAGTTGGCGCATTGCTTAGGTGCATACTGCCCGAACATTTTGTTCCCGTATGCTCGCGAATGCATCACCAGCCTGGTTTCTCGTGGTACTTTCCCACAGCTTAATTTGGCACCGGTTAACTTTGATGCCCTGTTCATGAACTATCTGCAACAGCAGGCTGACGGCGAAGGTGCTGAACAACGTCAGGATGCCTGATGAACACCATCAATGCTTCAATGACTGTAATCGGTGCCGGATCTTACGGCACCGCATTAGCCATTACGCTGGCGCGTAATGGCCATCAAGTCGTGTTATGGGGTCATGACCCTAAGCATATTCAGGTTTTGCAACGTGATCGTTGTAACCAAGCTTTCCTACCCGATGTTCCTTTCCCAGATACCTTATTACTGGAAACCGATCTGGCACGTGCGCTGGCAGCCAGCCGCGATGTGTTAGTCGTGGTACCTAGCCATGTCTTCGGTGCGGTATTGCATCAGTTGAAACCACATTTACGCAAAGATGCACGTATCGTTTGGGCGACCAAAGGGCTTGAGGCCGAAACTGGCCGCTTGCTGGCGGATGTGGCGCGCGAAGTGTTGGGTGAAACTATCCCGCTGGCGGTGGTGTCTGGCCCAACCTTTGCTAAAGAGTTGGCAGCAGGGTTACCGACGGCAATTGCGCTGGCATCAACCGATGCGCAATTTAGCGAAGACCTGCAACAGTTATTGCACTGTGGCAAAAGCTTCCGGGTTTACAGTAATGCTGATTTTATCGGGGTGCAGCTTGGCGGTGCGGTGAAAAACGTGATTGCGATTGGTGCCGGGATGTCCGATGGCATTGGTTTTGGTGCGAATGCCCGTACTGCACTGATAACCCGAGGTTTGGCCGAAATGACGCGGCTGGGTTCTGCATTGGGTGCCGACCCTTCCACCTTTATGGGCATGGCAGGCTTGGGTGATTTGGTGCTAACCTGCACAGATAACCAATCTCGTAACCGCCGGTTTGGTATTATGCTGGGCCAAGGGTTAGGGGTACAAGAAGCGCAGGACAAGATTGGTCAGGTGGTTGAAGGTTACCGCAATACCAAAGAAGTTCTGGCATTAGCCCAGCGCCATGGTGTTGAAATGCCGATAACTGAACAGATCTATCAAGTGCTCTATTGTCACAAAAATGCCCGTGAAGCGGCATTGACCTTATTGGGTCGGACCAAAAAAGATGAGAAAAGCGGCATTTGATCGGTTACGCGGGTTTGGCGGAATAAAATAATAACTACATACCTAAAGTCATTGGTGTTGCCGCTAACACTGCGGTGACCTCAACGAATATGGGTATAGTTGCCTTGGTCGTTCCCTTGGGCAATTTTTTATGGGCAGGAGTAGGTAATGTCGTCAGAAGAGTTAGAACTGGTCTGGAGTAGCATTAAATCAGAAGCAAGAGCACTGGCTGAGTGTGAACCCATGCTGGCGAGCTTTTTTCACGCGACATTATTGAAGCATGAGAATTTAGGCAGTGCCCTGAGTTATATTCTCGCGAATAAACTGGCTAATCCGATCATGCCTGCTATTGCCATCCGTGAGGTAGTTGAGGATGCTTATCGTGCAGATGCTCAGATGATAGTTTCGGCCGCGAGGGATATTCTGGCGGTGCGGCTACGTGACCCGGCCGTTGATAAATACTCTACACCACTGCTGTATCTCAAAGGTTTCCACGCTTTACAGGCTTATCGTATCGGTCATTGGTTGTGGGCGCAGGATCGTAAAGCGTTAGCTATTTACCTTCAAAATCAAGTCTCTGTTGCTTTTGGGGTTGATATCCACCCTGCGGCTACCATTGGTTGCGGCATCATGTTGGACCACGCGACCGGTATTGTTATTGGCGAAACGGCAGTAGTTGAGAATGATGTATCGATCCTGCAATCGGTTACTTTAGGGGGGACCGGTAAAACCAGCGGTGATCGTCATCCGAAGATCCGTGAAGGTGTGATGATTGGGGCTGGGGCAAAAATTTTGGGGAATATCGAGGTTGGACGCGGTGCGAAAATTGGTGCCGGGTCCGTTGTATTGCAGGCGGTTCCCGCTCATACCACCGCAGCAGGGGTACCTGCCCGCATCGTTGGTAAACCCGAAAGTGATAAGCCGTCATTGGATATGGACCAGCATTTCAATGGGATTACCCATGGGTTTGAGTACGGCGACGGCATCTGATCATCTCCTTCGTACTTGAAGCTGTAGCGGTGTTAGCTGCTCTTACTCACCCGAATCACTGACTTATGTCAGCTCATCGGGATGAGTTCGTTTGCTGCCTGGCTACAACTCCAATTACCTTGGATATACACCTTTCTATTGGGTTGCTAGCTGATCACCGACACATTTTGGCTAAAACAACGACTCTCTCAGTAACGCACCCGGATAACCTAATTGCCGCCAGGCTTCATACACCACCACTGACACCGCGTTTGACAGATTCATGCTACGGCTATCGGCTTGCATCGGAATCCTAATTTTCTGTTGAGCAGGTAACGCATCCAAAACACTGGCGGGCAAGCCACGGGTTTCAGGACCAAACAACAGGTAATCATCAGCTTGATAGCTTACTGCACTGTGGGCTGGCGTCCCTTTGGTGGTTAGTGCAAATAATCGGGCAGGCTGCGCACTGTCGAGATTTTCACAATCTAAAAAGGCCTGATAATCATGGTGATGCTTAATACTGGCAAACTCATGATAATCAAGACCTGCACGGCGTAAGCGTTTGTCATCCCAGGTGAAACCTAAAGGTTTAATCAGATGGAGCTGGCAGCCGGTATTCGCACATAACCGGATGATATTACCGGTATTGGGCGGAATTTCAGGTTCAAATAAAACGATATTAAGCATATGTCCCCCAATAATGAGGGGCGCAGGATATCAGAAACCTCCCCTCTGTGCAGCGGTTGCTAATGTCAGTAGCACGCACAATAATTTAAAAGCAAGCAGCGGAGAGTGTAAGCAGTGGCGGTTTTATATGCTGATTACCACAGTCACTACCAACGGGGTATTTACCATGATCCGGACGAAAGATACATTCTGGGATGCGATCGTTAATCGGGATAAAACAGCCGATGGCCAGTTCGTTTATGCAGTGAAAACGACCGGTGTTTATTGTCGCCCCTCTTGCCCGTCCCGTCAGGCTAAAGCAGAGAATGTTGAATTCTTTGCCGATAATCATGCTGCTGAACAGGCCGGTTATCGGCCCTGTAAACGATGTCAGCCCACTGAATTACCACTGTCACAGCAGCATGCAGACAAAATCAGTCGGGCATGCCGCTTAATTGAGCAGGCCGAGACGCCACTTAAACTTGATGAGCTAGCGGCGCAGGTGAATCTCAGTGCTTTTCATTTCCATCGTTTATTTAAAGCCATTACCGGGTTGACCCCTAAGGCATATGCCAGTGCAACGCGCAGTGCGCGTATTCGTGCACAATTAGCGGGGCAAGGCTCGGTAACTGACGCTATCTTTGAAGCCGGTTATAACTCTAATGGCCGATTTTATGAGCAATCGAATCAGTTGTTGGGGATGACACCGACCCGCTACCGCAGTGGCGGGCGTGATGTCACGTTGCATTTTGCCGTCGGAGAAAGTTCTCTCGGTGCGATTCTGATGGCAAAAAGTGAGCTGGGTATTTGCGCCATCTTGCTGGGTGACTCCCCAGCGCTGTTGGTGCAGCAGCTACAGGATAAGTTTCCACAAGCAGAGTTAATTGGCGGCGATGCTGAGTTTGAGCAATGGTTCGCGCAGGTGGTGGGGTTGGTTGAGGCTCCTCAGCTCGGGCTAGATTTGCCACTGGATATTCAGGGCACCGCTTTTCAGCAGCGGGTGTGGCAGGCACTGCGGGAAATACCGGTAGGTGAGACCGCCAGTTATGCTGATATCGCCGCCAGAATAGGTTCGCCCAAAGCGGTGCGTGCGGTAGCCGGTGCCTGTGCTGCCAATATGCTGGCGATTGCTATTCCTTGTCACCGGGTTATTCGCCAGGATGGCACGTTGTCAGGCTATCGTTGGGGGATTGAGCGCAAAAAGCTGTTGCTGGAAAAAGAGGGGCAGGGAGAAGAGGTCAGCAAACCGTGATAGCAGAGATCTGCCCGATCCCAGATGATCGGGCAGAGGTACGATAGATTAAGACTTAAGTGGATGCAGCGGCAACCACAGTATCAAGCGCAAGCCCCCTAATGGGCTATCTTCAGCCCGCACCCATCCGCGATGCTGATTGACGGCTGTTTCGACAATCGCCAATCCCAAACCCGTACCACCTGATTCGCGATCCCGCGCTTCATCAGTGCGGTAGAACGGCCGGAATATTTGTTCACGATCTTCCGGGCTAACACCGGGGCCATCATCATCGACAGTGATAGTAATACCCTGATTATCAGAGCTGAATGCCACCGCAATGTGATGATGAGAGTAACGCAGTGCGTTACGCACGATATTCTCCAGCGCGCTATCAAGTGCTGCGGGATTGCCAAATAGGGTCCATGGCCCGGGAGGTGCGGTGACTTCCAGAGTTTTGCCCATTTGGTCTGCTTCAAACTGGGCATTTTCCAGCACGTCAGACCATAAATCATTCGCTTTAATGGGTTCGCGATGTAGCTCGTTTTTATGTTGGCTACGGGATAACACCAGTAAATCATTGATCATGCTATCCAGTCGCTGTGCTTCCATTTCGATACGTTCCAGCTCTTTCCCCTCACCATGACGACGTCGCATCAACGCGGTCGCCAGTTGCAGGCGGGTAAGTGGCGTGCGCAACTCATGGGAGATATCAGAAATCAGCCGTTGTTGGGCCACAACCATTCTATCGAGCGCACTGATCATCTGATTAAAACTGGCACCGGTGGCCAAAAACTCTTGTGGGCCGGACTCCAGCTCAGGGTGCTGTTTCAAATTACCCCGCGCCACATCATCGGCGGCATTCTTCAACTTACGAGCCGGTTTTGCCAGACTCCAAGCCAACCATAGCAGCAGTGGCGCACTGATAAGCATGGTGACAATCAATAGCAGCAGCGGGCGGTCAAACATCAAATTGATAAAATCAGATTGCGGGCTACTGGCCGGGCGTATCAGATAGAGCTGATAGTTATCTTCACCATCGCGGATAGAGAAGGGGCCGACCATCTCGACACGGCCATATTTCTTCTTTTTCGGCTGATCTGAGTTATCAGACTGGCCGATAAAATTACGGACAATTTGCATTTCGTGACGTTGAGCGCCAATGACACGGCCCTCAGTGGTGACTAACACGAGATGTTGGCCCGGTGGTGCCCATTTTTCGATGGCGCGATAAAGCCTGCGCCACCACATCAGGTCATTGGCGGGGTCACTGGCCAGTTCAGCTTCGATATGTTGCTCGAGCATTGTTCCCTGGCGCTGTTCACTGTCGAGCAAGGCAGTCAGTTGACGCGAGTCGAGCTTTGGCACCATCAATACCAGCATTAATACCAGTGCTAAGGTGAACCAAAAAATAGCAAAAATTCGCGTCGTTAAACTGTTAATCATGTTTCTGATACCATCAGATATCCGCGACCACGCAGAGTTTTAAACCAAGGTAACCCGTCTTTGCGATCCGGCAGCTTACGGCGCAGGTTTGAAATGTGCATATCAATAGCACGGTCAAAAGGTGTTAACCGTTTCCCCAGCACTTCCTGGCTGAGATGCTCCCGCGAGACTACCTGACCGAGATGCTGAGCCAGCAGGTAGAGCAAGGTAAATTCAGTCCCGGTCAATTCCAGCGATTGGCCTTCAAAGGTAGCCTCTTGACGGCCTGGATTCAATTGCAGGCAATCAACGTCCAGTGTTGGCGCACCTTGATCGACATTTTGCTGTTGTTCGCTCCAGTTCGAGCGGCGCAAAATGGCACGGATACGCGCCACAAGCTCACGATCATTAAACGGTTTTGCCAGATAATCATCAGCGCCCAGCTCAAGGCCAAGCACCCGATCCAATTCACTGCCACGAGCAGTCAGCATAATGACAGGGGTCTGGTGATGTTGACGTAATTCTTTCAAAGTTTCGATACCGTTTTTACGCGGCATCATAATATCTAGCAATAACAAGTCGATAGAGTTATCTAGCAGGTTTAACGCCTGTTCGCCATCATAGGCAACAACAACATTAAAGCCTTCCATTTCCAGTAATTCTTTCAACAGCGACGTCAATTCACGATCATCATCAACTAATAGGATTTTATGCATGGTTATTTCTCCTCTTGACGCAAAATACGTTAACAATTGCCGGTATTCCATGACTTTACTTAGCTTTACATGCACTGACCCCAGTTTTACATGCGCTGACGCTTGTTTGCAGCAGGAGCGATAGACTGCTTCACATTGAATCGCATAGCAGCAAATCGCTTAGCAGACAGAACCCAGGAGTTAATAATGCGCAAAGTAACTAAAGTAACAACGTTAATCATGGCGTCAATGTTAGTTCTAGGCTCTCAAGCCGCCTTCGCCGCCGATAAGACCGGGGCCACTGATAGCTGGTGCCACGGTGATAGTGCGATGATGAACAAGAAAGATGGTCGCGGTCACCATAACATGTTTGACGGCGTCAATCTGACAGAACAACAGCGTCAGCAAATGCGTGACCTGATGCGCCAGTCTCGCCAAGGCCAGCCACGCCTTGATATGGCGGACAGAGACGCAATGCACAAGCTGATTACCGCCGATAAATTCGATGAAGCTGCGGTAAGAGCGCAGGCTGAGAAAATGTCCAAGGACCAGATTGAACGTCAGGTCGAAATGGCCAAAGTTCGTAACCAAATGTTTAACTTGCTCACTCCAGAGCAAAAAGCTGTCTTGAACCAAAAGCACCAGCAGCGCATTGAGAAAATGCAGCAGGCGCCAGCAGCACAACCCTCTTCTGCCCAGAAGTAAGTAGTACCCTGTAATACCCTGTTTTCCTTGCCATAGACACCATCCCTGTCTTTCGCCCTCCATGATGGAGGGCTTTTTTTATTCCATTTCCGTATACTCATAATTCTAAAATATCATTTAGGATAAGTTATGGATCCGCAATATGCGCGTTTGGTTAAAGCTGCCGCGCTCAGTGCGACAGGGCTGGCATCAACCTTACTGATTATTAAAATTTTTGCCTGGTGGCATACCGGTTCGGTAAGTTTGTTGGCGGCGTTGGTTGACTCTCTGGTGGATCTGGCCGCTTCTCTGACAAACCTTTTTGTGGTGCGTTACTCTCTGCAACCCGCCGATGAAGAGCACACTTTTGGTCATGGCAAGGCTGAGTCACTGGCCGCACTGGCACAAAGCATGTTTATTTCCGGCTCGGCGTTATTCCTGTTCCTGACGGGTTTTCAGCATTTGGCGTCACCGCAACCAGTGCAAGATCCAGGTATAGGTATCTGGGTCACCTTAATTGCATTATTCAGTACATTGATATTAGTCACTTTTCAGCGTTGGGTGATACGAAAAACCCACAGCCAGGCCATTCGCGCCGACATGTTGCACTATCAATCTGACGTCATGATGAATGGTGCTATTCTTATTGCATTGGCATTAAGTTGGTATGGTTTTCACTGGGCTGATGCGTTGTTTGCATTGGGTATTGGTGTTTATATTCTCTATAGTGCGTTACGTATGGGATATGAAGCGGTTCAAGCCTTGCTGGACAGGGCATTGCCTGATGACGAGCGCCAGCAGATTATTGATATTGTGATGTCATGGCCGGGCGTGATTGGTGCTCATGATCTGCGTACCCGCCAATCGGGGCCAACACGCTTTATTCAACTTCATCTTGAAATGGAAGATATGATGCCATTGATGGAAGCACATATCTTAGCTGAGGAAGTTGAACGCGCACTGTTGCACCGATTCCCCGGTGCCGATGTACTTATCCATCAAGATCCCTGCTCTGTGGTGCCGAAAGAGCGCCATGCGCATTGGGAGTTATAATTTCTTCATTAACGACAGGTAAACTGTGGTTACATTATGGTTCAGTGTTGAAGAAAATACCGCCAGATGGCATGACTTGAATCAATTCAGCTTGGTGTTTTTGCTATAATATCCGATATTAATCTCATAAAGCTGGTTTTCTGTACGGGTCTCTTGTGCAAGACAAAATTAGCAAATAAAGAATTTTAAAAATCGCATCTACAAGTTTAGAGGTAGTCATGGTCAAAAAAATCGGTGTACTAACAAGCGGCGGTGACGCGCCAGGTATGAACGCAGCCATTCGTGGGGTTGTTCGTGCCGCTTTGTCAGCAGGATTAGAAGTTTACGGTATTGAAGATGGCTACCTGGGCTTGTATGAAAATCGCATGAGAAAACTGGACCGCTATAGCGTGTCCGATATGATTAACCGTGGTGGTACCTTCCTGGGTTCTGCACGTTTTCCTGAGTTCCGTGATCCAGAAAAACGTAAAGTGGCCCTGAAGAACATGCAAGACCGGGGTATCGATGGCCTGGTGGTTATCGGTGGTGACGGTTCTTATGCCGGTGCAGACTTGCTGACCAAAGAGGGTGGTATCCACTGTGTAGGTTTACCGGGCACCATCGATAACGATGTGGCCGGTACTGACTATACCATCGGTTTCTTCACTGCACTGGGGACCGTGGTTGAAGCGATTGACCGTCTGCGTGATACCTCCTCTTCACACCAACGTATCTCTATCGTTGAAGTGATGGGTCGTTATTGTGGTGACCTGACTTTGGCGGCTGCCATTGCTGGTGGTTGTGAGTTTATTGCTATTCCTGAAGTCGAATTCAAACGTGATGATTTGGTTGATGAAATCAAAGCTGGCATCGCGAAAGGTAAAAAGCACGCTATCGTTGCTATTACTGAAAAACTGGATGATATCGACGAACTGGCTAAATATATCGAGAAAGAAACCGGCCGTGAAACCCGTGGCACTGTATTAGGCCACATTCAGCGTGGTGGTGCACCAGTAGCCTATGACCGCATTCTGGCTTCCCGTATGGGTGCTTATGCCGTCGACTTGTTGTTGGAAGACCACGACTATACGCAAGGTGGTTTCTGCGTTGGCGTACAAAACGAGAAAATGGTGCATGAACTTATCTCTGTTTGTATTGCGCCAGAGAACAAGAAAAGTAAATTTAAAGAAGATTGGTACGACACAGCTAAAAAATTGTTCTAAAACAGTCTGCTATCCAATATAAAAGCCTCCGCATGCCGGGGGCTTTTTGCATTTATGCCTGCTATTTCTCAGACCACCGGTGTGTCGATTGCTTGATATTTATTGGTCGTGCTGCCTGTATATTTCGTATTGATATAATCAAAACTTTTTTATTCTTTAATTGCGCGGGAAGTTTCTGGCACGCTCAGTATCAGGTCAACCAATTTAGTTGATTACAATTTATACCCGTCATACTTCAAGCTGCGTATGTGTTGGCTACACTCAATAACCCTAATCACTTACTTATGTAAGCTCATCGGGATTATCTCCCTTGCCGCCTTCCTGCTACTTGAATTATTTAGGGTATAGGTTAATAACTATTTAATTAATAACAATATTTATGGGAGCGGGTCAATGCGTAAATGGGGTGTAGGTCTGTCATTACTGCTGCTGGCATCAGGTGCCATGGCAAAAGATATCCAACTATTGAATGTGTCATATGATCCGACACGTGAATTCTATCAGGAATATAACCAGGCATTCAGTAAGCATTGGCAACAGCAAACCGGTGATAAGGTGACGGTGCGTCAATCACATGGCGGTTCCGGTAAGCAGGCGACCTCGGTTATTAATGGTATTGAAGCTGATGTGGTGACATTAGCACTGGCATATGATGTCGATGCTATTGCTGAGCGTGGTCGTATTGATAAAAACTGGATTAAGCGCCTGCCTGATAACTCTGCGCCGTATACCTCAACTATCGTGTTCTTGGTACGTAAAGGGAACCCGAAACAGATTCATGACTGGTCAGATTTAGTGAAACCAGGAATTTCGGTCATTACACCTAATCCGAAAACCTCGGGTGGCGCGCGTTGGAACTATCTGGCGGCATGGGGTTATGCGTTAGAACACAACAATAATGATCAGGCTAAAGCGCAGGAATTCGTTAAAACGCTGTATAAGAATGTGGAAGTGTTGGACTCCGGCGCGCGTGGTGCCACGAATACCTTTGTTGAACGCGGTATTGGCGATGTGCTGATTGCCTGGGAGAACGAAGCTCTGCTGGCGGTGAATGAAGTAGGTAAAGACAAGTTTGATATCATCACGCCAAGTGTCTCTATTTTAGCTGAACCGACGGTATCTGTAGTGGATAAAGTGGTTGATAAGCGTGGTACCCGGGAAGTGGCGGATGCTTACTTAAAATACCTCTATTCGCCAGAAGGCCAGACTATTGCTGCCAAGAATTACTATCGGCCACGGGATCCGGCAGTGGCGGCTAAATTCGCCAACGAGTTCCCGAAATTGAAGTTGTTTACTATCGATGAAGTGTTCGGTGGCTGGACCAAAGCACAGCAGACACATTTCGCCACTGGTGGCGTGTTTGATGAAATAAGTAAACGATAAAATAATAACATTTTTATAGCCGTAGTAGACTCAGCGCCCGTAGGTTAATGCTTGCGGGCGCTTTGTTTTATTAACCATTTTAACCCTCTGATTATTTTCACAATTCATCTCTTTCTTACAGATAAAAACCGCGTAATTCGCCAGCACGTGTTAAATGCGCTATTGAGTTATTTGGTCTAATAAATGTGGCAAATTATGCGGAGAGAATTATGAGCATTCGTGGCGTTTCAAGTACGAGCTTGATAGATAATCCAGGTTTGGACCCATTAAGTCCGCCATTGAGGGCATTATCGAGGGGTGGGAGTACTGAATCACTGTATAGTAACGTGTCAATTATATGTGAACCTGATGAATGGGATGCCGCTTCAGCAGTTATCACTGAGAGCTATACACCACCAACATTAGCCATAACAAATGAGAAAGCCTCCTTTGGCATTAAGCCCAGTAACTACTCCATTTTTGGTACCAAAGAGAATTATCTAACAGGCTATTTGTTAAATATAGGCAATAGTAAGGGTAAGCCGCCTCTGTTACTACGACCACTCGCTGCTTTGCTGGCATACTTCGGCATTCATGGTTTTGGGCAAACTAACTGTGCTTCTTGTGCCACCGCCGTGGCTGAAACATTTGAGAAGAATACGGTTTATCTTGCAATACCCGAACTGAGAGGTGGGGATGTCAAAGGGAATATGGGGTTGCTAGATAAGAGTGCTAAGTCTGTTGATGAACTGTTGACTCAGCTACAGCAATATCAACCCACTGACGAGTTAAATGGTGTCCTTGTGATTCATCGGCCAGCTATGTTGCGCATGTTACCGGGGGCGACACAAGGGCATGCCTGTAATGTGATTAAATTTAAAGGCAGTAATATTATTCATTTTTTTGATGCGCAGAAAAAGACTTATGTTGAATGTCACCTTAATAATATTGCAGGAAAAAGCGCGGAAATAAGCAAATTTCTTGGCCCAATTGGCACTGACGGAATTGATTTATATAAAAAAGAGTTTCATGAAAATTTTAATAAAAAAGCCGGAGCATCATCTGCCCCAGCTTAATCAGTAACTTAGAACCTGAATTAGGCTTTTTTAGCTTTCGCTGCTGCTTTCACGATAACCGCGAAAGCATCCGCTTTCAGTGATGCACCGCCAACCAGTGCGCCATCGATATCAGGCTGGGTGAACAGCTCTGCTGCGTTTTTGTCGTTAACAGAACCGCCGTACTGAATGATAACTTGTGCTGCAACCGCGGCATCTTGTTTCGCGATATGGTCACGGATGAATTTATGAACTGCCTGAGCCTGTGCCGGAGTGGCTGATTTGCCAGTACCGATTGCCCAAATTGGTTCATAAGCAATGACTGCGCCTTCGAACGCTTTTACGCCCAAAGTAGTCAGCACGGCATCCAGTTGTTTGGCGCAGACTGCTTCAGTTTGGCCCGCTTCGTTTTCTGCTTCGGATTCACCAATACATAAAACGGGGATCAGACCGGCTTCTTTCAATACACCAAATTTCTTGGCGATGAATTCATCACTTTCGTTGTGATAAGTACGGCGCTCAGAGTGACCGATGATGATGTATTGCGCACCGATATCTTTCAGCATGTCAGCAGAGGTTTCACCGGTAAATGCACCAGACAGGTTCACATCAACATTCTGTGCACCCAGAGCGATGCGGCTACCTGCCAACTCGTGCTTAGCTTGATTCAGATAGATAGTCGGTGGGGCAATAGCAACACCACAACCGTCAACGGTGCTCAGTTCTGTACGCAGGCCAGCGATAAGCTCTTTGACCATGTTAGTGCTACCGTTCAGCTTCCAGTTACCCATAACTAATGGATGACGCATGTTTCTTCCTCCAACAAGGGGACGCGAGGGTCAATAATAATGACTGCCCGACAGGCAGTTTACCTGTCCAACAGTATAGAGATGATTAGTGGCAATGGCTTTGCTTTTCGTCATTAATTGCGGCAAGACTATGCTTCAGATAGTGACAGCTTAATCGGTTCAACAGCGAAAGTTAGCCCTTTTTCGCCGTTATCCGCTACCACATAGCGAATTGCGCCAACCGGATGGGCATAGAAAGGCGAATCTTTACCTTGTGTCAGCAGTTGCTGCACATTATCAAGACTTTGCTGGAGCGTGAGTGTGGGCTCAAACTGGCGCATCAGGGCTGCCATATAATTGACAGCCACTAGTCGGGCCGGTTTCTCTTCACTCCCTTTTATCGGCAAATAGGTAATTTGTAAGGTCTTAATCTTACCGGTACCTTTTTCCAGTGCGGTTGAAGCATAGAGATTCTCATTAATCTTACTGGCAGCCCGAGTCAGTGGGGGCAGATCATCTTTTACTGTAATCGCATGAAACTCACTGAGAGGCAGTGTTGGATTCGTGCGGTTATAGCTTTCACGAAATTTGACCAGTGTTAAATCAAAAGTTGGCGCGCCAGAAAGTAGATAAGGCGCGGTCGGCTGAGCCTCTTCCGTTGGCTGACCGCTGTCGTCTGCGGGGTCGGCATGAGCGCGGCTAACTGTTGCTATTAGCAGCAGTATTGCCAGTATCGCGACTCTCTCTTTTCTCATGACTTATGCCGTCGTTAGAAGTGTGTGTAGGGGATTAAAGCGGTAATTGAGTGTGATTGTCAAAATTCACTGCAAAGATTATAGGTTAGTTGCGGCATTGGGGTACTCTATTGTGTATACCCGTCATACCTCAAGCTGCATGTGTGTTGGCTGCCTTCGTTCACCCCAGTCACTTACTTGTGTAAGCTCTTGGGGACTCGCTCAGTTGCCGCCTTCCTGCAACTCGAATTATTTAGGGTATACATCAACTTTAGGTTATATCAGGTAAATGGATCGGTTCATTGATGACAATACAGCAGTGGTGTTTCTCGTTTAAAGGCCGTATCGGGCGGCGGGACTTTTGGATCTGGATTAGTTTGTGGCTGTTGGCGATGCTGGTTGTTTTTACGCTGGCAGGTAAGGATTGGTTACCCATTCAGACTGCGGCTTTTGCGATAGTTTTTTTGCTGTGGCCAACGGCGGCAGTGGTGGTTAAACGGCTTCATGACCGTAATAAAGCCGGTTGGTGGGCATTTTTGGTGGTACTGGCCTGGATGCTGATGGCCGGTAACTGGCAGATGCTAGCGCCCATCTGGCAATGGGGTGTTGGGCGGTTTATTCCCACACTAATTATTGTCATGATGTTTATTGATTGTGGCGCATTTCTCGGTACCGAGGGTGACAATCGTTTTGGCCCAGAAGCGGTACCGGTGAAGTTTCTGGCTGATAAAACACCACAGTGAATAGGGTTTGATAAAGCCAAAAGGGCCATATGGCCCTTTACTATCAGTTGGTTAGCTTTGACAATACTGTCTATTACCAATATTGCTCGCTGGTCATATGCCCCGGTTTGCGGCGTAAATGTTTACGCATCTCACGCTGTTCTTTCAGCAATTGCTGGGTGTCTCGTACCATTTGCGGGTTACCGCATAGCATTACATGGCTGTCATGCGCGTCAATTTTCAGGCCGACAGCGGCTTCCAGTGAGCCATTCTCAATCAAGGCCGGAACTCTGCCGGTCAATGAACCGTGGGACTCTTCACGGCTCACCACTGTTTGGATACGTAACTTGCCGTTGTAGCGCTGTTCAAGTTGTTGCATCAGTGGCAGGTAGCTGAGATCACGGGCGAAACGTGCCGCATGGACCAACACCAGATTTTTGAAGCGTTCTAAATCACGCCCTTCCTGTAAAATTGACAGATAGGGGCCGATCGCGGTGCCGGTGGCTAACATCCACAAGGTATCGCAATCGGGGATCTCTTCTAGCACAAAGAAGCCCGCCGCTTGCTTGGTAACCATCACTTCACCGCCTACGGGCAACTGGTCCAGCCGTGGGCTGAGTTTGCCTTCCGGTACTGTGACCAAATAAAACTCCAGATTGTCGTCACTTGGCGCATTAACGTAGGAATAAGCCCGCTGTACCCGCTCGCCGTTGATATCTAATGCCAGCTTGGCAAATTGACCGGCGGTAAAGGAGTCAATTGGCGCATTGACCCGAATACTGAACAACGAGTCGGTCCAGTGTTCGATGTGAGTAATTTTGCCACTAACCCATTCAGCCATAATTCTTTCCCATCATATACTTATCTGAAGTGATGCCTAAAGCGATGGCGATATTTTAGAGCATTTGGTTGAAAAACATTATCGATAAAATGTTATGCCTTTCGTCCTTGGACCTCTGTCATCATTCTGAAAATGACACTGGGCTATGATTTCTACTGGTATTATCATCGCGTCCCCCCTTGTCTTGCAGGAACTGCCGTTTCATCCAAATTGATAGGGGGCATCATATTACTATCTCAGGTCAAAAACTCATCCAACTACCACCTTTCATTCGATAACGGCTAATGAATTGTATCGGTACTGGTGTTACGAAAGTGGCCTCGACGGTACGTGCTGGTAACATGGCAACAAAATTAGACGTATCCACCGAATGACCGTCAAGCAGCAATCGCGGCGCACTGACTTTGGGGCCGGTTCTAACCGATTGAGTGCCGATCACCTCAGCGGTAATGTTTTGCTGACGCATGCCTGGAATTTTAACTTCATAAAAATAGCTGCGGGTGTCAGCATAGCCGCCTGAATCGAGATCGGTACCAAAGGAAATATAATCAGGATTGCCTTGACGTACATGCGCCTGGGAATGCCCAGCGGCGTCTTCACTAAAGGCTTTTTTAAATCGCGTAAGCACGTCTTTCGAGGAATCACCGTTTCTGGGGTAGAATCCACCCGCTTTTCTGATGGCCTCCGGTGAACGATCGTCACCGCGATAAAACGTCATCAGATCTTCAGAAGCCCATGTTCTGGCCGCAACTGGGCTACCACGGCCTGATAAGCCTTTTTCCAGAATATTAGCAGTTCGTGTTCTCAGCCCCGATGTGGCGCGGGAGATACCTTTATAAACGCCACGGCCCACGCCTCCTGCCAGCCCGGAAATCCCTGTTCCCAGTGATATCCATCCCAATACTGAGGATGCTTCGGGATTACTATCGGAAATAGCGTTGCTCACAATAGATATTACATCTGAAGCAACGCCCATCGAGCCAACCACCAGTGATATTGCTGAAGCTGAGCTGATTGCTGTCATCACGCTGCCAGCGGCAATTATTGATGCACCGGCGCTAAATATAGCTGCCAATAATCCCAGAGAGCCCAACACGATCCCAGCAATGGCGCTTCCGCTCAGGTGACCGCTTGGATCTAGGCGATTAATAGGATCTCCTGCGCAGTAAGCATATGGATTAATGCCGCCAGCGCCAAACGGGCTGAGGCTATCCGGGCAGTTGAATCGCATTAGTAAAGGGTTGTAGGCACGATAACCGTTACCTAAATGGTAGCTTCCACTAACCGGATCGAGGCGTTCGCCATTAAACCCCGGTAACGGGGAAGGCGTGTAGCCATAGCCGTAGGGTGACCAAGTGTTGAGAGTACCGCTGCTGTTAGCTACCTCTCGTGACCAGAGCAAATTATCATGGTTATCGGTGGCCGTCAGGGTAAGATGGCTGAGCTCTTTTACCCCCAGACAGGCATGACCCAGTTTAATCAATCGATTATTACTTGCCTGATATGTTATGACTTCGTTGACTAACTCATTTCCTTGGTAATACAACACTCGCTTATCGCCATCACTGACGTTCTGGGCCACCAGTCGGTTCAGTGCATCGTAACTGTAGCTACCGCCTGCGATATTCTCTCCGTTTATGCCAATAAGACGACCGGTTACGTCGTAGGTGAGCGTGCGGCCCGATTCATCTTTAATCATGCGCCCATTGGCATCATAGTCGAGGGCAATACTGGCGGGATAATTAGGATGCGTATGAGTTATTGAGGTTAATTGTGTGGGATCGTCATCATTGAGATATCGGTACACTACACTGTCGGTAGTGCCATCGGAGAAAGTGGTTTCCAGGTGGGTCAGATTATTCAGAGCATCATAAGCGTAGCGTTGTGCAGATAACATCATGCCATTAGGCGCGGGTGACAGGTTGCTTCCGGTCGCGACATAGCTGACCAAACGATTACGTTTATCATAGCCGTAATTTTCAGTGTGAATGGTGATATTATTGTGTTTGGTGATACGAGTAGCCAACTGAGCGTTTGCCAGCCATGTTTGTAATATGATGATTTCTATGCCTTTGCTATCAGTCACCTTACGGGATGTTTCCCGGCCAAAATCATCGTGAGCTAGCTGAGTTTTCAGGCTGTTCTGCGTTGTTCCATCGGTAATCAGCAAGCTGGCAAGGTAGCCTAACGGGTTATAACTTAGCCGTGCATTCAGATCATCATCCGCAACTTCAATTATTCTGCCGTCAGTATTTCGGTTATAGCGGGTTTGTGCGCCGGTGATATCGGTAAAAGTGGTGTTGCTACCACGCAGCGTCCAGCGATAATGACTGGCACGGGGGGAATCTTGGTGATGGATCACTGTTTCGGTTTTCAAACTGCCGGAAGGGTGCCAGGAAAATTGAGTATCGACACTGTCAGTTTCTTTGGCGTCCAACTGCCGGCCACTAATAGGGTCATAGCTAAACTCTTGGGTGACACCGTTTGCGTTGAGAGATTGCACCGAATTATTCAGTTCGGGAATGTAAGATAGATTAATCACTTCCTTCTCAGGGGTGATGATACTGAACGGAACGGGTGATGCTTCCTGATAGCGATAGGACGTAGTTCGGCCACAGCTGGAGCTTTCGATCAGCCGCCCCAGGCTATCAAAATTCTGAGTACCTAGTAGCCAATGCTGGGTTTTTCCTGCTGAATTCTTACCCGTAAGGGTGAGTGAGGCTACATAATTGCCCTTTAAATAGCCGGGGTAGGTGCGGGTTACTATGCTGCCGTCTGCTGTAGTTTGGCTGACCAGCCGGTCGTAAGCATCATAGGTATGTAAAGTGACATGCCCAAGTTCATCTTCTTCTCGGCATAAGCGGCCCAGTCCATCGTAAGCATAGTGGCACACTCCCTGTGGCTTTCCGGCAGTGTCAATACGGGTCGTGCTCAGAGGGCGTAGATTGATATCGTATTGAATTTTGCTGCTACCACTGTCGATCTCACGGTTATTGTTGTTACCACTCTGGTGGAGAGTTTGGGTAAGCTGAATAGGGTCATTCACTTGCCAACGCGTAATGCCGTCGCTGCCAGCGGCTTTAGTTATTTCCCCCCAATTATCATAAGTATGAGCCGAGTTAATGGCATATTGTTCAGGCCGCTGATTTTTCGCTATCCACCAATCACTGCTTTTCTCTGCGGTGATTTCATTTAACAGGTTATAGCTATAAGACTGAATTTCATACCAAGAAGGTGTCTCTCCCGCATTCGACTGCTGTTGGCGTAATGTGCGACCCAGACCATCAAAATAGGTGCGAAGCTTATTACCTGCGGCATCTGTTTCAGTAGTGGAAAGCTTCCCTTCGCCATCGATCAGGTAGTCCCAACGGGTCGTATTTTCATAGCGAGTGCCAGGGCAGGTAACTCTGGAGGTAAGACGGCCCATTTCATCGTATTGATAATGCGTAGTAATACCTTGAGCATCGGTTTTTGCATACAACAGCCCAGTATAAGCGGAGCGAGTGTGAGTTACCGTACTGGTTACACCGTCAGAGCCGATAAATTTTGCTATTTGAGTTAATAAACCACTTTGTATTTGAGTTGTAAAACGCTGAGTGCTGGTGAATTGCTTGCCGCTATCTGACAGCTCATACATGTCCTCGTTAATGGCAATAATTCGCCCAAACTCGGCGTCATTAGCGTCACTTATTGACATTAGGTTCTGTTGCGACAACAACTGGTCGTCGCGATAAAAGAATTTCTTCTCTTGCACCACATACGGAGTATTGCCGAGTCTTTGGTAGGTAAAACGGCAGGTCCGGATTGGCGTGGTATAAGCGGATTCGGCAGGGATGAGTTTTTGTTGTTTTATAAATCGCACAAAACCGTTGGGTTCCGCTGGGCAGTTTTCCTCCCCCTGGCTGGCGTACCAACGGGTCACTACCACCGAACCATCAGGATTTTCTTCCTTCGTTGGGTTGCCCCAGAGATCAAATTCAGTTTTCGTTATTTCAACGCGGCGTTGTTCGGTTGCCGGTTTGCTGGTATCAAGAAACGTCGTTGTGGTTTGTTTGGGGAGCTGAAATTGTGCGGGCTGTTGGTCAAAAGGGGTGCCTTTTTGGGCGTAATACTCAGTTTCTACAGTACATGAACAGCTGCCTTGTTGGGTGCTTTCCCGCGTAATGAGATGGAAATTATTGTATCTACGGGTAATAACAATATTGTGCTTATCACCGAGTTGAGTTTCCGTTGATCCATATTGGTAATCCGTCAGGATCCGATAAGCATTATCGCTATTTGGTAAGAAATTCACGCCACTGGCAAAGCCTAAATAGTTCGTGTTGGTATATTCGTAGAGGGTGACCAACTTTTGCTGCCCAGTTCCGGGGGTGATAGTGTGTCTGACGGCGGCAGGCAACGCGGGCACGGCATTCTCAGGAAAGCGCATCAAGTTATTTTGGTAATCAACGTTTTCAATTAAGCCGGATGGATAAGTCACCTGTTCAATATAACCCTCGCCAGTATAGGCCATAACCCATTGATACTTATTATCAACTAAGGTTATTTTTTGCAATCGTTTGTTGAACAACTGAAATTGTAGCGTGCGCTGTTCCTGCGTCCCTGAAAAAATAGTAATTTCAGGGAATATCGCATCGTCGTAATTTATTTTAAGTAATTCTCTATTGGCATCTCGGATGCTGGCTAGACGCTTGAAACCTTTAAATATCCAGTTAAAATGAACTTCATGCCCTAACGGAGAAATTACTGAAATAACATTTTTAATATTTTGACCTGAATTCCTGCCTTCTAATATTTCGACCACACCTGATTTATAAGTAATAATATAGTTATCATTATTACGCTCGAATTTAAAAGAGCTTAATTTTTTTTGCTCAATTTCTACGCCGTTAGCACTTTCATAAATATGGTATTTATCACCTGTTGATAAATACAAAACTTTATTTAGTGCATCATACTGTGAGAAAGAAAATGAAAACCCCATGCCAAGGCCAATGTTATTATTATCAAACATATTATAATGTAGTGATACATCTATTTCCGGCCCTAAATTGTTATTAGCCACCACACTGGCAATAGGAAAAGAAAATGAATATAAACCGGTTCTCGGGTCAACGCCGCCTAAGGCTGCACTGATGAAATTACCACTCTGAGTGAAATAGTTAGCCACTTGAGTCATATAAATGACCTCCATTGAGTTTTTTTAATATTGAAATGAAAGTAGCCCAGTCGGTAAAACTGAAACTACTTTTAATAATAAATCACGGTTAAGCAATGGGATGAATGCAAGGTGAACTAAGCCAAGACATGGAAGGATATGTCCTGGTCGCCATTAGATTTTACGTCAATATCAGCTCTGTTACCGTATTGGTCATGTAAGAAGAAATGCAGAGATTTAGACCAATCGTTATAAGACCATAGCGCACCGTACCATAGGCGATAAGACCAGAAACAGATACCGCGTTCCTCATGATTTTTCGAGGTAACGCTAATGGTCCAGGAGTTCGACACTTGAAATTTGGCAGTATAGTTAGCTGAGCTAATATCAATTGAGCTATCAGTTGAGGTAGAACAGCCTTTATAGTTACCTTGCTGTCTATAATAGAACCAGTATCTCTGATCACATAAAGCATCATGGGTAATGGTATTATCTGTCGATTTAAATCGGACGTAATACTTTCTCAAGATACTGTTATAGCCGTCAACACGGTTTTCTTGTTTAGTCAAAATGTCCAAATCATTATCAGTGAATATTCTCGCCGGGAGAATTCTCATTGATATATAGTCAGGTATTGCATTGTTATTATTGTTATTATTGTTATTATTGTTTATTTGTGCCGTTGTATACTCTATTTTGGTCCCAGTATTGGGATCGTTAATGAAAACCTGAACATATACTTTGAGTGGGGACTCTGAAACTTTAGGAACAGATAAATAGAAGTGACAAGGGTTACCGGGATTGTCTCGTGATATTTTCTTGAGAACAGGATAAACATATTCCCCAGCCACTTTTGATTTGGTTAATATCCTGCTGGGAATAGGCGTATTTTTATAATCGACGAGATTAATATGGTCGTATATTTCATCGCTGGATAAAAATACTGGGTTATTTTTTTATCTCTAGCTTCAATAATTATATCTACGGGTATTTGATTATTACCATTGGCATAGATAGAAGTCGATTTCTCACCATTGGAAATATAAATACTTAATTTATATATACTTGCTATATCATTCCAGTTAGACATATATCACCTCTTTAGGTTGAGATTTCACCCATCGACTTTATTAGCCATGAGTGGTGCAAATAAATCTTATATTGATGATTTGGCTTATTCAACCGGTGATTTTAAATCCTGTTACTCATAATATGATGTTATTGTATGAAAAATAATTTAATAAAAAACAAAGTGTATCAGTAAATATAAAACTCGCTGAATGATACCGGGGGGATATTAATTGGTATAGACTATTTTGTGGGGTCTTTATAGTATTTTTTAGTCACATTTTTATTCAGAACTCTATTAATACAATTGCTAATTTTGAGGTCCGCTCAGGAAACGGAAATTATTGTACGTTTAGAACATTATTTAACCACTATCGATACGCAACAGATTTATTTAGCGTCAATGATTACCGCTTTTAAATTATCTCTCTCCATGTATTGCTTTTAGGTTATGCCATTATTCACGATTGCCGCATAAATGCTTTACCGCGCTGGAGCACCCTAATATAACGATCTGTTCTGTTCAAAAAACAGGCTTATCGTATAATTATTTTCCAATATTTAAACACATCTCTTCTCCATCAAGGTTCATCTGGACAGTTTACTTTACGGCCATGGTGTTTTTATCTGCCAGTTGGCCATTTGGCAATATGTCGTGCTGGCTCGCTAAAATTTCTAGATTTGTTAGCTTATGCGCCAATAGTGAGGTGTGTCACTTTTTCAATATCAATGTGGCACGTAGTCCGGCTAATAGACTAGTTAAGACAATGAGAAAAATAGAAAATTTCCACCTGCTGGTTATGTTGATCCTCCTGGTTGCCGTTGGTCAGATGGCGCAAACCATTTATGTGCCGGTTATCTCGGATATCGCCCGTGATTTATCGGTTCGCACCGGAGTGGTGCAGCGCGTGATGGCAGCGTATCTATTGACCTATGGTTTTTCACAATTGATTTATGGCCCGCTATCAGACCGGGTTGGTCGCCGGCCGGTGATTCTGGTTGGTATGATGATATTCATGTTGGGGGCGCTTGGGGCTTGGCTGGCGGATAGCCTGACCATGTTGGTTGCTGCCAGCGCTTTGCAGGGGATGGGGACGGGAGTTGCAGGTGTGATGGCACGCACCATGCCACGGGATTTATATGCCGGTACGGCGCTACGCTACGCCAACAGTATGTTAAATATGGGTATTTTAGTCAGCCCTTTAATGGCACCGGTTATCGGTGGAGTGCTGGCCAGTCTATTTGGCTGGCGCGCTTGCTATGCGTTCTTGCTATTTCTGTGTGGTGGTGTGGCGTTTTGTATGTTCCGCTGGTTGCCGGAGACTCGGCCACAGCAAACTGAAAAGCGGCGAATGTTGGCCAGCTTCCGCCTGTTACTCTCTGACCGGGCCTTTAGCTGCTATTTAATCATGTTGATTGGAGCGTTGGCCGGGATTGCCGTATTTGAAGCCAGTGCCGGCGTGTTGATGGGGGGGGTGCTGGGGCTGAGCGGTATGATGGTCAGTATTCTGTTTATTTTGCCGATCCCAGCCGCATTTTTCGGTGCATGGTATGCCGGGCGCGAAGGTAAAACCTTTCACAGCCTGATGTGGCATTCGGTTATCAGTTGCCTGCTGGCCGGGTTGATGATGTGGATCCCTGGTTGGTTCGGCATCATGAATATCTGGACGCTGGTGATACCGGCAGCGTTGTTCTTCTTTGGCGCTGGAATGCTGTTCCCACTGGCAACTACCGGTGCCATGGAGCCGTTTCCATACCTGGCCGGTGCGGCAGGGGCATTAGTGGGGGGATTGCAGAATATGGGATCAGGATTGGCTACCTGGTTGTCAGCTATGCTGCCACAAACCGGGCAATTTAGTTTGGGGCTACTGATGTTTGCCATGGCAATTCTGATTTTGCTGTGTTGGTGGCCGTTATCTCATCGGATGCAACCACAAGAGCATCATGCTTAAGTCGGCAGATAAAAACGGGTACTGATTTAATGCGGTACCCGTTTTATTTTTTGCTCAAAGAGGACGAAAAAGATTCACGGGGCGGTTTACAGCAAGAACTCGTGTAATGCTGAGTCTTTGCGATCAAGGAAATGGGTCGAACGGATACGGCGGATAGTGCGGGATTTACCCCGGATCAGCAGTGTCTCAGTGGTCGCCATGTTGCCTTTACGATAAATCCCTTCCAGCAAGTCGCCTTTGGTAATACCGGTTGCAGAGAAAATCACATTGTCATTACGGGCCATATCCCCCAATAACAGCACTTTACCTGCTTCAATACCCATGGATTTGCAACGAATCAATTCTTGTTCACCCATACGGCGGTTATCTTCGTTATCGCCCTTAACTTGATGGCGTGGCAACAAGCGGCCTTGCATATCGCCATCCAGTGCACGGATCACCGCAGCAGAAATGACACCTTCAGGCGCACCACCGATGCAGTACATCACATCGACTTCGCTTTCTGGCATGCAGGTCAAAATGGACGCTGCCACGTCGCCATCTGGAATGGCAAACACTTTCACCCCAAGTTGCTGCATTTCAGCGATGATACCGTCATGGCGTGGTTTAGCCAGTGTGATAACAGTTAAATCACTCAAGGGTTTATTGAGCTTGATGGCGATATTGCGCAGGTTTTGTTCCAGCGGTAGGTTAAGGTCGATAGCCCCTTTGGCTCCCGGTCCAACTACCAGCTTTTCCATGTACATATCCGGGGCATGTAAAAATGTCCCTTTATCTCCCACCGCCAGCACCGCCAGCGCATTTGCCTGGCCCATGGCGGTCATACGGGTGCCTTCAATCGGGTCAACCGCAATATCAACCGCATCACCTTGACCGGTCCCCACGTTTTCACCGATAAAAAGCATCGGTGCTTCATCGATTTCACCTTCACCGATAACAATCTGCCCATCAATATTGACTTGATTGAGCATAATACGCATGGCCCGTACGGCAGCGCCGTCGGCGGCATTCTTATCGCCCCGGCCCAGCCACTTATAGCCTGCCAGCGCGGCAGCTTCGGTGACACGGGAAAACTCGATGGCTAGTTCACGTTTCATGGTTAGACCTGTATCCCCGTCATACTTCAAGCTGCATGTGCGTTGGCTACGCTCGTTACTTGGCTCGTCAATGGGCCTCACAAGGCGAGACCGCTGCAAGCAGATTTTTCATCCCAGTCACCTACTTAATGTAAGCTCTTGGGGCTTTTCTCGCTTGCCACCTTTCTGCAACTCGAATTATTTAGGGTAATAGAAGAAGGATGTAAGCAGGAATTCTACCATCTTTGCGAAGTAAAGCCGTAGGGGTGTCTTTTGGCGGGATGAGATTTTTCACAATAAAAAGGCACCATCAGGAATGATGGCGCCTTTGGTTTACAAAAAACAGTGTAAAACAAGCGGGCCGTTACTCTTCGTGCTCTTCCCATGCCTGGGCACGCGCCACGGCTTTCTTCCAGCCACGGTAGCGAACATCACGTTCAGTGGTTTCAATCCCTGGGCGGAATTCGCGCTCAATCGTTGCCTTGCTTTTCACTTCATCCAGATCACTCCAGAAGCCAGTCGCAAGACCTGCCAGGAACGCAGCACCGAGAGCGGTACTTTCACGAACCGCTGGGCGTTCAACGCGGGTACCCAGAATATCGGCCTGGAACTGCATCAGGAAGTTATTCGCCACCGCACCACCGTCCACACGCAGTGATTTCAGACGTTCGCCGGCATCTGCCTGCATCGCATCCAGTACATCACGCGTCTGGTAAGCAATCGATTCAAGGGTTGCACGGATAATGTGGTTACTGTTAACCCCACGTGTCAGGCCGAAAATCGCACCTCGGGCATACGGGTCCCAATAAGGTGCACCGAGGCCGGTGAACGCTGGCACTACGTATACGCCGTTGCTGTCTTTCACTTTAGTGGCGAAATATTCGGAGTCGGTAGCATCACTGATCAGTTTTAGCTCATCACGCAGCCACTGGATAGATGCGCCGCCAATAAATACCGCGCCTTCCAGTGCATAGTTAACTTCACCTCGTGGGCCGCAGGCAATAGTAGTCAGCAGGCCATGAGTAGACTGAACGGCTTCTGTACCGGTATTCATCAACAAGAAACAGCCGGTTCCGTAGGTATTTTTAGCCATGCCGGGTTGTACACAAAGCTGACCGAACAAGGCCGCTTGCTGGTCACCCGCGATCCCTGCGATTGGAATACGGGTCCCGCCTTTACCACCAATGTTGGTCTGGCCGTAAACTTCTGAGGATGGACGGACTTCAGGCAGCATAGCGCGCGGAATATTCAGCGCTTTCAGCATACGGTCATCCCACTCTTTGGTACGGATATTAAACATCATGGTACGTGATGCGTTTGTGTAATCCGTAACGTGTACGCGGCCTTGGGTCATGTTCCATACCAGCCAGGTATCCACCGTACCAAACAGTAACTCACCGCGTTCAGCGCGCTCACGGGCACCCTCGACGTTATCAAGGATCCATTTCACTTTGGTGCCGGAGAAGTAAGGGTCGACCACCAGGCCGGTGTTGTAACGGATGTACTCTTCCAGCCCTTCTTTTTTCAGTTTTTCGCAGATATCAGCAGTACGACGGCATTGCCAAACAATGGCGTTATACACTGGTTTCCCAGTTACTTTATCCCAAACAATGGTGGTTTCACGTTGGTTGGTAATACCGATACCGGCGATTTCGTCAGAACTGATACCGGCTTTTGCCAGTACTTCAACCAGTGTTGAGCTTTGCGTCGCCCAGATTTCCATCGGGTCATGTTCAACCCAACCGGCTTTAGGGTAAATTTGAGTGAATTCGCGCTGAGAAACACTCACGATATTGGCATCATGATCCAGCACCACGGCTCTGGAGCTGGTGGTTCCCTGATCAAGCGCGACAATGTATTTCTTTTGAGTAGTATTTTCAGTTGTCATAGTTAGCCTACTTTTAAGTTGCCGTAAATCTATTGGGTAGTATCTATTATTTATGCTTTACGTTCTGTGGTCGTTACCGTGGTTTCTTCATCATCAACCACGCACACATCGCACGGTAAATGGCGGCCAATCAGGGCGCGATAACCGAAAGCACCGAGTAATGCACCGACGATAGGCCCGAAAATAGGGACCAGGAAGTAAGGAATATCACGCCCGCCAGTGAAGGCAATTTCGCCCCAACCTGCCAGATAAGCGAATACCTTTGGACCAAAGTCACGTGCTGGATTCAATGCAAACCCAGTCAATGGACCCATAGATGCACCGATAACGGCAATCAAGATACCAATCAGTAGAGGAGCCAGTGGGCCGCGTGGAATACCGTTACCATCATCGGTCAGTGCCAGAATCAGACACATCAGAATGGCAGTAATCACTGTTTCAACCAGGAAGGCCTGGAACACAGAAATATGTGGATTTGGATAAGTTGAGAAGATTCCGGCTAGATTCAGGCTCTCGGCGCTACCGCGAACCACTTGGTGCGTTTGTTCGAAATCGACAAACAGGTTGTAATAGAGGCCATACACTAACGCGGCAGCGCAAAATGCGCCGGCAACCTGCGCCACAATGTAAGGGAGAACTTTACGGCGATCGAAACAAGCGAATAACCACAATGCAATGGTTACGGCCGGATTAAGATGTGCACCTGAGATTGCTGCTGTCAAATAGATGGCCATGGCAACACCCAGGCCCCAAATGATACTGATTTCCCACTGCCCAAAACTGGCTCCAGCCAACTTCAATGCAGCAACGCAGCCTACACCAAAAAAGATCAGCAGACCGGTACCGAGAAACTCCGCAATACACTGGCCCTTCAACGTCGAACTAGCGGTTTGGCTCATAGTAGATGTCCTACAGACAGAGATTTATACGGTATTTCTTATTTTTGCCCTTCGAACCGCGAAGGGAGTGATGTAAATTTATCGTTAACGAGCACAAACGAGAAATAGCGAAATCAAAATGTGTGTGGTGTGTCATAAAAATGAGCGATTTCGCGTTATTCACGGCTGTTAAGGGACTTTGAAAGTGTGATCAGACCAGTGGTTTCGCTATCAGTTGTTAAAGGCATGTATAATTTTACAGGATGGGTCATAGCGGTTTTTCGGTTTTTGCTGATAGTTACTGACACGAAATTGCTACAGAGTGTGGTTTGTACCGGTATGGCGCTAGACAGGGGGGGGCTGGCTACATACAATCGGTTTATCAAGAGCATCGTTTTTATCAAGCTGCGTTGCCTCTGCAAAGGAACGCGTTAGAACATAGCGCTTGTTACACCTAGTTCGATGGATATATAGCGCGATAAGTATTCACAGCAGTTTCATCTGCCGAGTGTCAGCTCAGTAGATACGGTGACTTAGTTAATACGGCGACGTCGGCTAAGAATGATGACTGCGACCAAAAGATGTACGCCTTGCTACCATAAGGGGACCGAAGAATGTCATTTGAAGTATTTGAGAAATTGGAAGTTAAAGTTCAGCAGGCGATTGATACCATCACTTTGCTACAGATGGAAATTGAAGAGCTGAAAGAGAAGAATAACACCCTGTCCCAAGAAGTTCAGGATGCTGCTGGTGGCCGTGAAGCCTTAGTGCGCGAAAATGAGCAACTAAAACAAGAGCAGCATGTTTGGCAGGATCGTCTGCGGGCACTGTTGGGAAAGATGGAAGAAGTCTAAGTGCTAGCTGGCTTAACGCAACCGTAATCGGTTGTTGAAGGCGGCTTGTCACGTAGCTACTGCAAATACGAAGTAGCAAAAAGGGCGATATCAATATCGCCCTTTCTTATGAAAATCAGAGGGATATTATTCAATATCCAGTGGTTCTTCTGACAAGATGATCCCAGTGTTATCTGCGTACAAGTGGTCACCAGAGAAGAATGTTACACCGCCAAAGTTCACACGGATGTCGCTCTCACCAATGCCTTCATCTGCCGCACCTACCGGAATTGCGGCCATTGCCTGAATACCGATATCTAACTCCGCCAGATCGTCTACCTGACGCACAGCACCGTAAACCACAATGCCTTCCCACTCGTTTTTCAATGCTAATTCAGCTAACTCAGCATCGATTAATGCACGGCGCACTGAGCCACCGCCATCGACGACCAGAACACGGCCCAGACCATTTTCTTCAAGCAGGTCGAACAACAAGCCGTTATCTTCGAAACATTTTACAGTAGTAATCTTGCCACCAAATGAAGTGCGCCCCCCAAAATTGGAGAACAGTGGTTCTACCACATTTACCTCTTCATGATAGGTATCACAGAGTTCGGAAGTATCATATTTCATAGGATTAACGTCTGGTTGCGGCTGGGAGATTAAGTATATCCCTTTCTGGCTGCTGTTGGCAAAATCATCAATTGTTAAATTTATCCGGGCTGGCCTTTATGGGGTGTGGCCCGGAGAAGGTTTGAAGAACAAACCGCTGGGATTAACTGAATACCAGACCGACAGCAAACAGAACGTTGGTCAGTAATGCGGCTTTAACCATATGCTCAAGCATTGGGCGCATACCCGCAGCAGTAGGCTCACGCAGTACAAACAGCGCATGTTTGACCAGTAACGGAACGGCTAGAATAAAGATCCAGCCGGCCCAGCTATGCAAATTCTGAAGTGTGAATATTGCCAGGCACAAAATTGCTGCCGCGATTAATATGGCATGATAATAACGTGCGACCACCGGCCCCAAACGCACTGCCAACGTGTTTTTACCATTAGCTGCGTCGTTTTCAATATCGCGCAAATTATTAATATTCAAAACCGCCGTTGCCAGTAAACCGCAGGCCGTGGCGGGTAACATCACGATAGTGTCAAAGTGCCCAGCCTGGAGATAGTAAGTCCCCGCGACACTCAGCCAGCCGAAGAAGACCAGTACTGAAATATCACCCAGCCCCATATAACCATAGGGTTTGCTACCGACGGTATAGGTAATAGCTGCCACAATTGCCATTAACCCAAGCAATAAAAAGCCTAAAACATCGCTGGGTTTTTCACAGGCCACAGCAATGAGTGCGATACCGGAAATAATCGTCAGAATAACGGTGACAATCAGCGCCACTTTCATCTGCTGGCGGGTAATCATCCCTTTTTGCATCCCGCGCAATGGCCCGATACGCTCTTCAGTATCACTGCCCTTGATGGCATCACCGTAATCATTAGCCAGATTAGATAGAATTTGCAGCAGGCCAGCAGTTAATAAGGCGAGGAGTGCTACGGCAGGTTTAAAACTATCGAGCCAGACAGCAAGGGCTGAACCGGTAACGATTGAGGCAAAGGCCAGTGGCAGGGTTCGTGGTCGCAGGCTTTCCAGCCAAGCCTGGGTCTGGCTGGTGTTGGTTGATAGGCTCATGTTTCGCTTCATTTTATTATATTAGGAGTCTGGTCCGCCCATATCGGCGTGTTAAAAACATTATGTCTGTCAAAAAACAACAGTGGGAGGCGATGCCTCCCACTCGATATTGTCCTGACGGACTATTTTATCCAGCATAAAGATATAAAGCGAATTATAGGATAAAACGACTCAGATCTTCATCTGCTACCAGCTCATCAAGATGCTTACCAACATATACAGCATCAATAGTGATGGATTGACCATTACTTTCGCTAGCGTCATAGGAGATATCTTCCATCAAACGCTCCAGCACGGTATGCAAGCGGCGTGCGCCGATATTCTCGGTGCGCTCGTTAACTTGCCATGCTGCTTCAGCAATTTTGCGGATACCTTCGCGAGTAAATTCAACGGTAACCCCTTCAGTAGCCATCAGCGCTTTGTACTGCTCGGTTAATGAGGCACTTGGCTCGGTCAGGATACGCTCGAAATCATCGGTGGTCAGCGCCTGCAATTCAACGCGGATTGGCAGGCGGCCTTGCAATTCCGGGATAAGATCTGACGGGCTGGACACCTGGAATGCGCCGGAGGCAATAAACAAGATATGGTCAGTTTTCACCATGCCGTGTTTAGTTGATACGGTGCAACCTTCGACCAATGGCAGCAAGTCACGCTGTACCCCTTCACGGGACACATCCGGGCCTGACGTTTGACCGCGTTTACAGATTTTATCGATTTCATCGATGAACACGATCCCGTGTTGTTCAACGGCATCAATCGCCTGCTGTTTCAGCTCTTCTGGATTGACCAGTTTCGCGCCTTCTTCCTCAATCAGCAGTTTGAACGCGTCTTTGATTTTGACTTTACGCGGTTTTTGTTTCTGACCAGCGATGTTCTGGAACATAGATTGTAACTGGTTAGTCATCTCTTCCATGCCAGGAGGTGCCATGATTTCAACCCCCATCGGCGAAGCAGCCAGATCGATTTCAATCTCTTTGTCGTCCAGTTGCCCTTCACGTAATTTTTTGCGGAAAGCCTGGCGGGTAGCGGATGGCTCTTGTGTTTCATCCGGCTGGCCCCAGTTATTTTTTGCCGGTGGAATCAACACGTCCAGAATACGTTCTTCGGCTAACTCTTCAGCCCGGTAACGCATTTTCTCAATTGATTGATGGCGAACCATTTTCACAGCCGCATCGGTCAGATCGCGGATAATAGAATCCACTTCTTTACCAACATAACCCACTTCGGTGAATTTGGTCGCTTCAACTTTGATAAATGGCGCATTGGCCAATTTTGCCAGACGGCGAGCAATTTCAGTTTTACCGACACCGGTTGGACCGATCATCAGAATGTTTTTAGGGGTAACTTCGTGACGCAACTCTTCATTGAGCTGCATACGGCGCCAGCGGTTACGCAGGGCAATTGCCACCGCACGTTTAGCTTTATCCTGGCCGATGATGTAGCTATCAAGTTCGCTGACGATTTCGCGTGGGGTCATTTCAGACATGTCACTCTATCCTTACGCTTTATACGTTAATTCTTCGATGGTTTGGAAGCGGTTGGTATAGATACAGATATCCCCCGCAATGCTCAGAGACTTCTCAACGATATCTTTGGCACTTAATTCAGTATTGTCTAACAGCGCGCGCGCGGCAGATTGGGCATAAGGCCCACCGGAACCGATAGCAATCAGGTCGTCTTCTGGTTGAACAACATCGCCGTTGCCGGTAATGATGAGTGATGCTGTTTCATCCGCTACAGCCAGTAGTGCTTCAAGCTTGCGTAACATACGATCAGTACGCCAGTCTTTGGCTAACTCGACAGCCGCTTTAGTCAGGTGGCCTTGATGCATCTCCAGTTTGCGCTCAAACAGCTCAAACAGCGTAAAGGCATCGGCAGTACCGCCAGCAAAGCCCGCAATCACTTTATTGTTATAAAGGCGGCGTACTTTTTTGGCATTACCCTTCATTACGGTATTACCCAGAGTGACCTGGCCATCACCACCAATAACGACATGACCATTACGACGTACACTTACAATTGTTGTCACGAGCGGACCCTCGTTGCAGACTGAATGAGTCCCCGTACTGCCTGTCAAAAAACAGCACGGGGTATATTGAGATTATAAATGGGGGAGGATTGCGACTTTTCAACCCCCTACAGCGAGGGGAATGCATCCTGATTGACCCGCGCCTTTCAAACGTTGCAAGGTACTATCAGCGGCTGCTTTGGTACTGTAAGGGCCAAGGACCACACGATTCCAGCCACCACCGCTGGTAATGCGGCTTTCGATACCGCCAAATGCCAATTGGGCGCGGATAGATTCGGCCTGATCGATGGCTTTGAATGAACCACACTGCACCATCCAACGTTGTGCTTTTTCTTTCTCTTTTTCCGGTTTCGGCGGTGTAACGGCCGGTGTTACCGGAGCTGCCGGTTGCGCGCGTTGTGGGGTAGCCACAGGCGATTGTACCTGCGTCTGCTGCTGTACCGGCGCGGTAGTCTGGCGCGGCGGTGTTAGCGGCTGCTGTTGCAGGGTCGTGACCGGTGGTTTGATGGTCACAGCAGAGCGTGGCACCGTCATCCCTTGGTTATACGGAACCTCTGATAACTGCGTTGGCTGCTGGCGCATATCTGCCTGCATCTGCTCTAGCAATTGGCGCTGCTCATTAGTCAGTTGCGTTTTAGAATTGGCTTCGCCACCAGCAGAGGGCTCTGTAGGTGTTGGGACACCAATCTGACGGTTTTCCAGCTCTTTAATATAACGCCAGCGTTCTTCGGGTTTGGGAGGTAACCCATTACCGGTACGAGGATCATGGCTGGGCAATAACGGAAGCTCACCCGGCTTATTATGGGTGATGAAATAGAGGCCACCAACAAATACCACTAATAGCGCGACGGCCAGCGCCACCACGGTTTTAGATACTGCTGGAGCACTGCGTTTTTTCCGGCTGGTGCTTTTGCGCCGCGCTCCTGAGCGCCCTCGGCTTACATAATCTCTTTGTGCCACTATCGTTTCGCTGCGTCTTGATGATGGAATAAGTCCGTCATGTTACTGAACCCCTGAATATTTGCCTAGCGTTTAGGCGCAGCAGTACTTTCCCTGACAATTAACTCGGTGTCTAACAACCGGGAGCCACTTTGTACTGAATGCCCTTGTAGCTGCTCAAGTAATAGTAACATGGCTTGCTGACCAATTTGATAACGTGGTTGAGCCACGGTGGTCAAAGGGGGATCACAATACTGTGACAACTTCAGATCGTCAAAGCCTACCAGCGAGACATCCTGCGGGATACGTAGTCCCATTCTCTTTGCCTGCCACATCGCGCCTATCGCCATCACATCATTGTGACAAAATATTGCTGTTGGGGGATGAGGTAATGCCATCAGCACCGCAAAGGTTTCTGCGCCAGCTTCATAGCTAAAGTCACCGCGCATAATATAGTCACTGTCGACAGCGATACCATTACGACGCAGTGCCTGAATATAGCCCTGGAGCCGATAATGACTTAGCGGCAAACTTTCCGGCCCGGCAACACAGGCAATACGTTTGTGCCCCAATTCATGTAGATAATTAACCGCTTCATAAGCGGCAGTCAGATTATCGATATGTACCGTTGGCAGTTCCAGTTCAGGAGCGAACTCGTTTGCCATCACCATTGGCGGCAAATTGCGCTGCTCTTCTTTGCTGGCATCAAAAGGCAGATTGGAACCTAACAACAACATGCCATCAATTTGCTTGGTAATGATCAGGTTAACGAAGCTACGCTCTTGCTGGGTTTGTTGTGCGCAATCGCCAATTAAGATCAGATAACCTTGCTGGGCTGCCGCATACTCAATCCCTTGAATGATATCAGCAAAAAACGGGTCACTAATATCCGGTACAATAACCAGAATCGTGCGCGATTCATTACGTTTAATATTGCGGGACAAAGCATGAGGAGAATAACCCACCGCCAGAACAGCTTGCTCCACTTTTTGCCGGGTTACTGTTGACACTTTTTCCGGGTTCATCAGTGCGCGTGACACCGTCGCAGTTGAAACACCTGCCATTTCAGCAACGTCTTTCATGGTAGCCATCGTGAATTCTTTCTTATGTTCCAACGCCTTTCTCCTTGCTCTGGCTCCGAGCCAGCACTGATGCTTAATGCAGGCTTTCCGTCATTCTATACAGATAGTGGGGGTGATTTGTTACCTAATTTGCATAAAAAGTGTGACATAAGTAGGTTTTTTCGAACTGGCTCGCAGAAAGCGGGGTAATCGATTGCTTTGTGGCACAGATCAAACAATAAATTCCCCAAGTGAAAGAGAGAGTACTCAACGTTATTGGCATTAATTAAGGCGGGGAATTAGCTGTCTATTGGGTCAACATCCAACGTCCACTTAACCTTACGTGCCTGCGGCAATGTATTGATTAGCGGCTGAGAGGTTTTAATCAGCCGTTGTAGCAATTGCCGTGAAGGGTGCTGTAACAGCAATTGCCAACGGAAGCGTCCACTGCGTTTGGCCTGCAATGCGGGCACTGGCCCCATAATCCACAATGCATCATCTTTGAGTGGGCTGGCTTCCAGTAAATTACGCAATTGTTGCAGGAACAGCGCGGATTGCTGGTTATCGTGATCTTCACTGCGCACGATGATATGGCTGGTATAAGGCGGTAAAAATACGCTTTTACGTTCCTCTAGGGCCTGTTTGGCAAAGGCATCGTAGCCCTGTTGCAGCAAAATTTGCAGCAGTGGATGCTCAGGGTGGTGTGTTTGTAAAATAACTTCACCTTGCTTACCCGCGCGCCCGGCACGACCTGAAACTTGTGTATAAAGCTGGGCAAACCGTTCTGCCGAACGGAAATCTGCCGAGAACAGTGCGCCATCGACATCCAGCAAGGCCACTAGCGTGACATCAGGGAAGTGATGCCCTTTAGCCAACATTTGGGTACCAATCAAGATGCGCGCTCCCCCTTGATGGACATCAGCCAAATGCTGTTCCAGCGAGCCTTTGCGGCTGGTGGTATCGCGGTCAATTCGAGTGATGGGAGTATCCGGGAACAGAGGAGCCAGTTCGTTCTCTAACTGTTCAGTGCCAACACCGACAGAGACCAGATGGGTTGAACCACATTTTGGGCATTGCTGAGGCACCGGGCGCTGGCTGTCGCAATGGTGGCAGCGCAACTGACGGTGATTTTGATGCAAGGTGTAATAGTGGTCGCAACGCTGGCATTCAGCAATCCAGCCACACTCATGGCACAGTAGCGCGGGAGCATAGCCACGGCGGTTCAGGAACAAAATTACCTGATTATCGGCCTGTAAATGGGTTTTCATCCGTTTTAGCAGTGGCTGAGAGAGGCCAACTTTAAGCGGTAAGCCTTTTAAATCGAGCAAATGCTGTACGGCGGGTTTGGCATTCCCCGCCCGTTTAGATAGCGTCAACTGGCGATATTTACCCATTTGCACATTGTGCAGGGTCTCAAGCGCCGGGGTCGCCGTGCCCATCACGATAGGAATGCCTTCTTCACGGGCCCGAAATACGGCTAAATCCCGGGCATGATACCGCCAGCCTTCTTGCTGTTTATAAGAGCTGTCGTGCTCTTCATCGATAATAATGACCCCGAGGCGGGAAAACGGCGTAAACAGTGCCGAGCGGGTACCAATAACAATTGCGGCTTCGCCGTTACGCGCCCGTAGCCAGACGGACAAACGTTCGCTGTCATTTAAACCTGAATGGAGCACCTCAACGGGGGCGTTAAACCTTTCGCGAAAACGAGCGATAGTCTGTGGGGTCAGGCCGATCTCAGGGACTAAAACCAACGCCTGGCGGCCTTGTGCCAGAATATTTTCCAGCACGCTCAGATAAACTTCTGTTTTACCGGAGCCGGTCACCCCAGCCAGCAGCCAGACTGCAAACTGGGTATCTTCACTGCGAATCGCCCCAACGGCGGTTGCCTGCTCGGTATTCAGCCGCAGGCGCTCACCCAGAACGGCGAAGCCGTTGCGCCAATCGGTAGTCGCGATTTCCTGTGCCCGCAGGTCAATTAGCCCTTTACTGCGTAATGCCTGCAATGCGCTTTCGGTGAGTGCCATTTCATTAACTTGATGGCGATAGACCGGTTTTTGCAATAATGCGGCAAGCGCTTGTTGCTGCTTCGGGGCGCGTTTTAAGCTTTCCGGTGGTGTGGCTCGCCCTTGTTCGGTTGCGAACCACTGCCACAACGGCGCAGATTGGGCAGGCTTCCCTTGGCGCAACAGAATAGGTAGAGCATGGAACAGCACTTCACCTATCGGGTAATGATAATACTCGGTTGCCCAGCAGAGAATGCGCCACAAGCTGGGTGGGAATAAGCTGCGCTCATCCAGAACGGCGTCAATGGCTTTCAGTTGTTCAAGGGGGAATGTGCTGGTATCACTGATACCCACCACAATTCCGATGGCTTTGCGTTTACCAAATGGCACACTAACGCGAGCACCGACCACCGGGCAGGCCATGGCGCTGTCTAAACGGTAATCAAAGCTACGGGCCAACGGTACGGGTAATGCCACTTGAACAACGGACATGTGTTTTCATCCTGATAACTAAAATTGGTCTAAATAAGTACAATTGGCCTATACCCTAAATAATTCGAGTTGCAGGAAGGCGGCAAGCGAGAAAATCCCGATGAGCTTACATGAGTAAGTGATTCGGGTTATTGAGCACAGCCAACGCACATGCAACTTGAAGTATGACGGGTCTAAATAAAGATTGAACAGTTTACACTGCGTGCTTCACAATGTGCGGATTCGATTGCGCGGTTTGGTCAAATTCTGTATGATTCGCCGCCTTTGGTATAATTCGATATCAAATCCTGTTAACAACCGTTGCTTACTTTATCCGCAGCTGTTCGTTAACAATCAAATTGTTATTTATCAATCGTGTGGTGTCTGGCGGAACAGGGCTGGATAGCGACACGGCCTAAATATAGAGGTTTTCCATGAAACAAGGTATCCACCCTAAATACGAACAAGTTACTGCTTCTTGCTCTTGCGGTAACGTTATCAAGATCAACTCTACTGTTGGTCATGACCTGAATCTGGACGTGTGCGGCGAATGCCACCCGTTCTACACTGGCAAGCAGCGTGATGTTGCTACCGGTGGCCGTGTTGACCGCTTTAACAAGCGTTTCAGCATGCCGGGCGCTAAGAAGTAATTATTGCCCGTCAGATGAAAAAGGCACCTTCGGGTGCCTTTTTTGTTTCTACATTTCAGGTTCACTATGACTAATGAACCGAGTGGTCGCTGGGGATTAGTATTCCCAGGTATCGGGGTCAACACCCAACTCACGCATTAAAATTTTCGCGGCTTCCGGGATTTCATCGCTACGTTCTTTACGCAGGTCTTCGTCATTCGGTAGCGGCTGGCCGGTAAATGCATGCAAAAAGGCCTCACACAACAATTCACTGTTGGTGGCGTGGCGCAGGTTGTTCACCTGACGGCGGGTCCGTTCATCGGTGAGGATTTTTAACACCTTCAGCGGAATGGATACCGTAATTTTTTTGACCTGTTCGCTTTTCTTACCGTGTTCAGCGTAAGGGCTGACATACTCGCCGTTCCACTCAGCCATGGGACACCTTAAATTTGTCGGGAAAATACAAAATTCTGAAAACCGGCCAATTATGCCCGATCTTCGCTGTTCTCACTAAATAAATGTCGATTTTACTAGAGCAACATCACCCATTTAATCATTTTACTACTTATTGATAGCCGTTACCTTTCGATACGGTCCTTGCGGTTAAACAAAACACCACCGAAAACTCACTGACATCATTAAGATAGTTAAAGCCTCTACAATTTTAGCGGTTATTATTCCATTGCTCAATCTATACGCAAAGAAGTTTAGATGTCCAGATGTATTGACGTCCGTAATTTGTGCGTCTAATCTGGCGTAACATTTTCTTGATAACCGGCTGGTGGAAATCCATATGACGCGTAAACAGGCAACAATAGCAGTCCGTAGCGGGTTGAACGATGACGAGCAATACGGCTGCGTTGTCCCCCCGATTCACCTCTCCAGTACCTATAATTTTATCGATTTTAATCAGCCGCGCGCACATGATTATTCACGTCGCGGGAATCCGACGCGCGATGTGGTACAGCGTGCACTGGCGGAACTGGAAGGTGGTGCGGGTGCAGTCATGACCAGCAGCGGGATGTCGGCGATTCATTTGGTTTGCACCACATTCCTAAAACCGGGTGACTTGCTGGTCGCCCCACACGACTGTTACGGCGGCAGTTATCGTTTATTCGATAGTCTGAGCAAGCGCGGTGCTTATCGGGTGCTGTTTGTCGATCAGGGTGATGAAACGGCATTGAGCCGGGCCTTGGCGGAAAAACCCAAGCTCATATTGATTGAAACACCCAGTAATCCGCTGCTACGGGTGGTAGATATTGCCGCTATCTGCAAGGCGGCACATGCAGTAGGTGCTCTGACGGTTTGTGATAACACGTTCCTCAGCCCTGCCTTGCAGCAGCCACTCTCTTTAGGGGCGGATTTGGTGGTTCACTCCTGTACTAAATACCTAAATGGTCACTCTGATGTGGTCGCTGGTGCGGTAATTGCCAAAGATCCTGAGCTGGCGGTTGAGCTGGCATGGTGGGCGAATAATATCGGGGTAACGGGGGCAGCATTTGATAGCTACCTGTTATTACGCGGTTTGCGTACCTTGTCGCCACGTATGGCTCAGCAGCAACGTAACGCGGATGAGATTGTTCGTTATTTACAGCAGCAGCCTTTAGTGAAAAAGCTGTATCATCCTTCTCTGCCACAACATCCCGGCCACGAAATTGCCTGCCGTCAGCAGTCTGGTTTCGGTGCGATGCTCAGTTTTGAGCTTGATGGTGATGAACAGCTACTGCGTCGCTTCCTCTCAGCCCTTGAGTTATTTACTCTGGCGGAGTCTTTGGGCGGTGTGGAAAGTCTGATTTCCCATGCAGCGACCATGACCCATGCCGGTATGGCACCAGAAGCGCGCATTGCCGCAGGTATTACTGACAGCTTGTTGCGCATTTCCGTGGGTATTGAAGACAGCGAAGATTTGATTGCCGATTTGGAAAATGCTTTCCAGTTGGCGGGAACGAGGTAAGCATGAATGCAACAGCGGTAGCAGCGGCGGTGACCGGCCGTCAACTGCATAAGTTTGGTGGTAGTAGCCTTGCGGATGTGAAGTGTTACCTGCGGGTGGCCAATATTATGGCCAATTACAGTCATCCTGGTGATCTGATGGTGGTGTCTGCGGCAGGCAGTACCACCAACCAACTGATTAGCTGGTTGAAACTGAGCCAAAGTGATCGTCTTTCTGCTCATCAGGTGCAACAAAATTTACGTCGTTATCAACATGATCTGATCAGTGGTTTATTGTCTCCAGAAATGGCCGAACCGCTGATTAGTGAGTTTATCCATGATTTGGAGCGTCTGGCGGGCCTGCTGGATAACAAAGTCGACGATGCAATTTACGCCGAAGTGGTGGGGCACGGTGAGATTTGGTCCGCCCGTTTGATGGCGGCGGTTTTGAACAAGCAGGATATGAACGCCACCTGGCTGGATGCCCGTAGTTTCCTGCGTGCAGAGCGTGCGGCACAACCACAAATCGATGAAGGCCGTTCTTACCCGCTGTTACAACAATTAATGGCCCAGCACCCACATCAACGTTTGGTGGTGACAGGGTTTATCTCGCGCAGTAATTCCGGTGAAACCGTGCTGCTGGGGCGTAACGGCAGTGACTACTCGGCGACACAAGTCGGGGCGCTGGCGGGTGTCGAGCGCGTGACCATCTGGAGTGATGTTGCTGGGGTATACAGTGCTGACCCACGCAAAGTAAAAGATGCCTGTCTGTTACCTTTGCTACGATTGGATGAAGCCAGTGAATTGGCCCGTCTGGCAGCACCGGTGCTGCATACCCGCACGCTACAGCCGGTTTCAGGCAGCGATATCGATTTACAACTGCGTTGTAGTTATCAGCCAGAGCAGGGTTCAACCCGCATTGAGCGCGTACTGGCATCAGGTTCGGGGGCGAAAATCGTTACCAGCCATGATGATGTCTGCCTGATCGAATTGCAGATTGCCGGTCATCACGATTTCTCGCTGGCGCAGAAAGAGATTGATTTGCTACTCAAACGTGCGCAAATCAAACCGCTAGCCACCGGTATTCATCCCGATCGCAATCTGTTGCAACTCTGCTATACCTCCGAAGTAGTTAACAGTGCACTAAGAGTGCTGGAAGATGCCGCGCTGCCGGGTAAATTATCCCTACGCGAAGGGCTGGCACTGGTCGCACTGGTGGGCGCGGGGGTTTGCAAGAACCCACTGCACAGCCACCGGTTCTACCAACAGTTAAAAGATCAGCCAGTTGAGTTTATTTGGCAGGCAGAAGATGGGATCAGCATGGTGGCCGTTTTGCGCCTTGGTCCGACTGAACACCTGATTCAGGGCTTGCACCAGTCACTGTTCCGTGCAGAAAAACGCATTGGTCTGATGCTGTTTGGCAAAGGTAATATTGGTGCCCGCTGGCTGGAACTGTTCGCCCGCGAGCAGAAGAATATCTCGGCGCGCAGTGGTTTTGAGTTTGTGCTAGCAGGTGTGGTGGATAGCCGCCGCAGCCTGTTAAGTTACGATGGGCTGGATGCCAGTCGGACATTGGCATTTTATGATGACGAAGCCAAAGAGCAGGATGAAGAGTCGCTGTTTTTATGGATGCGAGCACACCCGTTTGATGATTTGGTGGTGCTGGATGTGACCGCTAGTGAGTCGCTGGCCGGACAATATCTGGATTTCGCCAGCTACGGTTTCCACGTCATCAGCGCCAACAAACTGGCCGGAGCATCCAGTAGCAATAACTACCGCCAAATTCGCGATGCTTTTGCCAAAACCGGCCGCCACTGGCTGTACAACGCCACGGTGGGCGCTGGCTTACCGGTTAACCACACGGTGCGTGATCTACGTGATAGCGGCGACAGTATCTTGGCGATCAGTGGTATCTTCTCCGGCACGCTGTCGTGGTTATTCCTGCAATTTGACGGCACGGTACCCTTTACCGAATTAGTAGATCAAGCCTGGCAACAAGGTCTGACTGAGCCAGATCCACGGGTGGATCTTTCAGGCCAGGATGTGATGCGTAAACTGGTGATTCTGGCCCGTGAAGCGGGTTATGACATTGAACCGAATCAGGTGCGGGTGGAGTCGCTGGTGCCTGCTGGTGCTGATGTGGGGTCGGTAGATCAGTTCTTTGAAAATGGCGAAGCATTGAATCAGCAAATGATTCAGCGCTTAGAAGCCGCGAATGAGATGGGGTTGGTGTTACGTTACGTGGCACGCTTTGATGCTAATGGTAAGGCTCGAGTGGGCGTTGAAGCAGTCCGTGCTGACCATCCGCTGGCCTCATTGCTGCCGTGCGATAACGTCTTTGCCATTGAGAGCCGTTGGTATCGCGATAACCCACTGGTCATTCGTGGCCCAGGTGCCGGGCGTGATGTTACTGCTGGTGCAATTCAGTCTGATTTAAACCGCCTGTCTCAATTGCTGTAATTTGCATTAACTTGCCTCTTCTGCTTAAGCGGAGGAGGCGAAACTGCCTCTTTAACCCATCCCCTCTTTAATGCCGGTCCCCAAGAGCGCATATTGCTGACAGGCTGTAAGCGAATACCGCGAACCCCTGTAACTTCAAGGGTTAGAGGTCTACATGAATTTTCCGCGTATGGCGTGTGAAGATTAATCATCACCCTAAACTTATTTAAAAGTTGACTCTTTAGCCAACTTCCGTCATTTTCTATTTAGCCGTCTAAACGTATAGACGCTCATAAATGAGCGGTAACAGATAACATAAGTCGTCATAACGACAATGGAGTAACAGGGTATGAGTTTTTTCCACGCCAACCAGCGGGAAGCGCTGAATCAAAGTCTGTCAGAGTTGCAGGGTCAGATTAATGTTTCTTTTGAGTTTTTCCCGCCGCGCACCAGCGAGATGGAAGAGACCCTGTGGAGTTCGATTGATCGTCTGAGCACCCTGAAACCCAAGTTTGTCTCGGTGACTTATGGCGCGAACTCTGGCGAGCGCGATCGTACCCACAGCATCATCAAAGGGATAAAAGAGCGCACTGGCCTGGAAGCCGCACCACATCTGACCTGCATTGATGCTTCACCGACTCAGTTACGTGATATTGCTACCGATTACTGGAACAGCGGTATCCGTCATATCGTTGCTCTGCGAGGGGATTTGCCACCGGATAGTGGTAAACCAGAAATGTACGCATCTGATTTGGTGACCTTGCTGAAAGACGTAGGGGATTTTGATATCTCGGTGGCGGCTTATCCAGAAGTCCATCCTGAAGCTAAAAGCGCGCAAGCTGACCTGATCAACCTCAAACGTAAGATTGATGCGGGTGCTAACCGGGCAATTACCCAGTTCTTCTTTGATGTTGAGAGCTATCTGCGTTTTCGCGACCGCTGTGTGGCTACCGGCATCGACGTTGAAATCGTGCCGGGCATTTTACCGGTATCCAATTTTAAACAGCTTCAGCGCTTTGCCACCATGACCAACGTGCGGGTACCACACTGGATGACCAGTATTTTCGAAGGGCTGGATAATGATCCTGAGACGCGCAAAATGGTGGGTGCCTCAGTGGCGATGGATATGGTGAAGATTTTAAGCCGTGAAGGGGTGAAGGATTTCCATTTCTATACCTTGAATCGGGCAGAGTTGAGTTATGCGATTTGCCATACTCTTGGGGTGAGGCCGTAAGTTGTTAAAGGGGCGCTGGCCCCTTTTCATCATAATCATCAAGTAAACAAAAGATAATCAGGGGAATCGCTTCCCCCAAAATCAATGGTTAACCTGTATTGCGCATGCCCGCAGCGACACCGGCGATAGTCACCATCAATGCCTGCTCAACACGGGCATCTGGGTGCTCATGCTGGCGCGAACGGTGCAACAGCTCAGCTTGCAGCACGTTCAGTGGATCGGTATACACATTACGCAACGCGATCGATTCCGCAATCCACGGTAAATCAGCCATCAAGTGGTCATCGTTGGCGATAGCCAGCACCACTTTAATATCCGCGGCTAACTGGTCACGTAATTGCTGACCCAACGGCCACAGTGATTTATCCACTAAACGTTGGTCGTAATACTCCGCCAGCCACAAATCAGCTTTGGCGAACACCATTTCCAGCATCCCGATACGGGTAGAGAAGAATGGCCAGTCACGACACATCGTGGCTAATACTTCTTTCTTACCGGCATCAATCGCTTTTTGCAAACCGGCCCCTGCACCCAGCCAGGCAGGTAGCATCAGGCGGTTTTGTGTCCAAGCGAAAATCCATGGAATGGCACGTAAGCTCTCGACTCCGCCATCCGCACGGCGTTTTGCCGGGCGAGAACCCAATGGCAACTTACCTAATTCCAGCTCTGGGGTCGCGGCGCGGAAGTAAGGGACAAACTCAGGATTCTCACGCACGTAGCCGCGATACATATCGCAGGAAGCGTCCGATAGAATGTCCATCACCTCAACCCACTCTTTCTTCGGCTCTGGCGGCGGTAACAGATTGGCTTCCAGAATCGCTCCGGCATACAGCGCCAGACTGCTGATAGTGACTTCCGGCAGCCCAAATTTAAAGCGGATCATCTCGCCTTGTTCAGTGACGCGTAAGCCGCCTTTTAAGCTACCCGGAGGCTGAGAGAGCAGGGCTGCATGTGCAGGCGCACCGCCACGGCCGATAGAACCGCCACGACCGTGGAACAGTGTCAGAGAGATACCGGCCTTCTCACAGGTTTTGATCAACGCATCTTGCGCACGATATTGCGCCCAGGATGCTGCCATTACGCCGGCATCTTTTGCCGAGTCGGAATAGCCAATCATCACCATCTGCTTGCCTTGGATCAGGCCGCGATACCAGTCGATATTTAGCAACTGGGTCATTACTTCGTCGGCATTGTTCAGGTCATCAAGGGTTTCGAACAATGGCGCAACTGGCAGCGTGAATGGGCAACCCGCTTCTTTCAGCAGTAAATGTACTGCCAGCACGTCTGATGGCACTTTAGCCATGGAGATAACGTAAGCGGCGATAGAGCCTTGTGGTGCTTCGGCAATCACCCGGCACGTTTCCAGCACTTCTTGTGTATTAGCACTCGGTTCCCATTTCAGCGGAACCAGTGGGCGCTTGGAGTTCAGCTCGCGGATCAGGAAGGCTTGTTTGTCCGCCTCAGACCAGCTTTCATAATCGCCGAGGCCCAGATAACGGGTCAGTTCAGCGATGGCATCGGTGTGGCGGGTACTTTCCTGGCGTACATCGATACGCACCAATGGCACACCAAAACAGCGTACGCGGCGCAGGGTGTCCAGCAGTTGGCCGTTAGCAATGATCTCCATGCCACAGGCTTTCAGAGACTGATAACAGGCGTAAAGTGGGTCCCACAGTTGGTCATTACTCACCAGCAAATCAGTCGGTGGCAAGACACGTTCGCCTTTCAGACGGTCTTCCAGATAAGCCTGAGTATTGGTCAACTGGGTACGGACGCGTTTCATTAATTCGCGATAAGGTTCGACCACCTCTTCGCCACCGGCCAATTCACGCAGTTCCGGGGTACATTCCGACATGGACAGCTCTGATACCAACACTTGAATATCACGCAAGAACAGGTCGGTGGCTTTCCAACGGCTGAGTAACAGCACATGGCGGGTAATTTCAGCGGTAACGTTCGGGTTACCGTCACGGTCCCCCCCCATCCAAGAAGTGAAGCGTATTGGCACGGCCTCTACAGGCAAGCGGTAATCGAGCGAGTTTTGTAACTGCTCGTTAAACTCACGCAGGAATGCGGGCACACCTTCCCACAGGCTGTTTTCAACCACGGCAAAGCCCCATTTGGCTTCATCTACTGGGGAAGGGCGTATTTTACGAATTTCGTCAGTATGCCACGATTGTGCAACTAACTGGCGCAAACGACGCATGATCTTGTTGCGTTCGTAATCGGCTAAGTCATTGTGATCCAACTGGCTCAGGCAGGTATTCACTTCCACCAGTTTGTGGATCAGGGTGCGACGTGTAATTTCGGTTGGGTGAGCGGTTAACACCAACTCAATGGATAACTCATCAACCGCGCTGCGCATATCTTTCTCACTCAGCTTTTTATCTTTTAAGCGAGTGAAAAGCTGGGCCAGAGCTTCTGGGTTACTTGCGGCTTCACCGTGTGGTGAAATACTGTGATATTGCTCTGCCGTATTCGTCAGATTGAGGAATTGGCTAAAAGCACGGGCTACCGGCAGCAGCTCGTCGTTGGACAGATTTTGCAGCGTGGTCAGCAGTTCCTGACGGCTCGCTTCATTACCAGCACGCGAAGATTTGGATAATTTACGGATGGTTTCTACTTTTTCAAGGATGTGTTCACCAAGCGCTTCTTTGATGGTGTCCCCGAGTAGCGTACCGAGCATACTGACGTTACTTCGCATTGCGGAATATTGTTCGTTCATATGACCCCTGACCCATATCCCCTTCGCCCTTGACGCCGCAGGGTGGTTAGCGACGCTTACTCACCTGAATCACTGACCGGTGTCAGCTTATCGGGATTAATGAGCCTCAAAGAGGCTCACCCTGCGGGCTAGCATAAATGCTGTTCAAATCGGTCTTCAACCGATTTGTCTTTCACTTGCTGCCTACCTGCAACGCCAATGACTTTGGGTATAAACTTTTATGGTTTCTTTTTGTAAATTAATTTCACCCAAAAGGCCGAGATGGACAATTCCACTCGCCACGTTCAATTCCATACTCCAATTGACACTATTTTTAGCAAAAAAACATCAATTTTAGGGATATTGCTGAAATTTAATTACCAAGGTCAGGTTATCAGTCTTCCTAATAGGCAAAATTGATCGCCTACCCCATAAGAGGTAATTACTGCTGGCAGAAATGGTCAACCAACTGACCAATCAGCTCGCGGGTTGGCTCGATAAAGGCCATATCGATAAATTCATCTGGCTGATGGGCTTGATCGATCGAACCGGGTCCCAGCACCAGAGTTGGGCACACTTGCTGGATAAACGGCGCTTCGGTGCAGTAGTTCACCACCGCGGTACGCTCACCCAATAATTTCTCGATAACCCCTACCATATGGTGATCGGTTGGGCATTCATAGCCTGGGATCGGTGGATGCAGTTCGTCAATGCTCAAACGGCCTGGCCAGCGCTGGCTTACCGGTGTCAGCGCTTCGGTCATTAACTCATTCAGATCACTTAATGTCAGGCCCGGCAACGGGCGGATATCCATATGCAATTCGCAGCAAGCACAGATACGGTTTGCCGCATCACCGCCGTTAATATGACCAAAATTCATGGTGGGATACGGAATAGTAAACGCCGGATTGTGATAACGCTCTTGCAACTTGGTGCGTAGCTTCATCAATTGAGTGATAGATTCATGCATTAAATCAATGGCATTCACCCCACGTGCCGGATCGCTAGAATGCCCAGACTGACCGGTAATTCGGATAGCATTGGAAATATGCCCTTTGTGCGCCCGCACCGGTTGCAGCGAGGTTGGCTCACCGATAATGGCAAAATCTGGGCGCAACTGGCTGGAGGCGGCAAAGTAGCGCGCGCCTGCCATGGTGGTTTCTTCATCGGCGGTTGCCAGAATATACAGCGGCTTGCTCAGTTTGCTGGCATCGATATCGCGCACCGCATCCAGAATAAAGGCGAAAAAGCCTTTCATGTCGGCGGTACCCAAACCATACAACTTATTGTCATGTTCGGTCAGGGTGAACGGTGAGCGCGTCCAACGCCCTTCATCAAAAGGCACTGTATCGGTATGACCCGCCAGCAATAATCCACCATTGCCTTCTCCAATGCTGGCAAGCAGATTAAATTTGTGGCGTGTATCGGGCACGGGTTGGATCTCGACACGAAAACCCAAGTCTGCAAACCATCCGGCCAACAAGTTGATTAACGCCTCATTACTTTGATCGAGAGCGCTATCGGTTGCGCTGATCGATGGCGTCGCGATTAACGCCCGATACAGCTCAATAAATGGAGGTAATTTCATCTTCACTGTTGACAGCCTTTGGTTAGGATAGTATCAATATTCATGCAGTAATTATGAATAAAAATACATTAAGCTTGAGCGTAAGGGAACCGAAAAACACCCTTAAATTTACGAAAATGTCAACGCTCAATCACGAGGGGAACAGCAAAACCTTGCTGAAAACCCAAATACCGGTTTTGACTACTTATGTCTTTATACCGAATTACATTTTTATACCCAAAGTACTTGGAGTTGCAGGTAGGCGGCAAGTGAGTAATAAGCACTGCTGCAACGTCAAGTAAGCAGGGTAAGGTGAACTGAACCCATGTTGAATACGCTAATTGTTGGTGCCAGTGGTTATGCCGGAGCGGAGCTTACGGCTTACCTGAGTCGTCACCCACATATGAACATAACCGGTTTAACGGTTTCAGCGCAAAGTGCAGATGCAGGAAAATTACTTTCTGACCTGCATCCGCAGCTAAAAGGCATTATTGATCTCCCGCTGCAACCCTTGGTGGATGTGGCTCAGGCGGCAAAAGGGGTTGATGTTGTGTTCCTCGCTACCGCCCACGAGGTCAGCCATGATTTAGCGCCGCAATTTTTAGCTGCCGGTTGTGTAGTATTCGATCTCTCCGGTGCGTTTCGGGTTAAAGATACGGCGTTTTACCGTCAGTATTATGGTTTTGAACATAAACATCCCGATTGGCTGGATAAAGCCGTCTATGGGCTTGCTGAATGGCAGGCAGAAGAGATTAAGCAGGCACAGTTGATCGCGGTACCAGGCTGTTATCCAACCGCATCGCAATTAGCGCTTAAGCCGTTGGTTGATAGCAAATTATTGAATGAAGCACAGTGGCCGGTGATTAATGCGGTCAGTGGCGTCAGCGGCGCAGGGCGTAAGGCCAGTATCGGCAACAGTTTCTGTGAAGTGAGTTTACAGCCCTACGGCTTGTTTAATCATCGTCATCATCCAGAAATTGTGGCTCACCTTGGCACGCCAGTTATTTTTACCCCGCACTTGGGTAATTTCGCCCGGGGCATTTTGGCGACCATTACCTGCCGTCTGAACGCGGGTATTACGGCGCAAGATATTGCCGACGCGTATCACCATGCTTATCAGGATAAACCGCTGGTGCGGTTGTATCAGCAGGGTGTTCCCGCGTTGAAAGCGGTGGTTGGTTTGCCTTTCTGCGATATTGGTTTCTCGGTGCAAGGCGAACATTTAATTATTGTCGCTACTGAAGATAACCTACTGAAAGGTGCGGCAGCTCAGGCTGTACAATGCATGAATATACGTTTTGGTTTTACAGAAACCGAGTCTCTGTTGTGGGGCAAGGTAAGTCACTAGCCGAAATTGCTGGTTGCGGTCATGCCTGTAAACCCATAAATTTTACCCGATTAAATAAGGCGCAAAAATGATGAATCCGTTAGTCATTAAATTAGGTGGCGTGTTGCTCGACAGCGAAGAAGCGCTGGAACGCCTGTTTACTGCATTGGTGACTTATCGCGAAAAGCATGAGCGCCCGCTAGTGATTATGCACGGTGGCGGTTGTCTGGTTGACATTCTGATGAAAAAACTCGCTTTGCCAGTAGTGAAGAAAAACGGCTTACGCGTCACCCCTGCTGATCAGATTGATATCATTACCGGCGCACTGGCTGGCACCGCTAACAAAACCCTGCTGTCTTGGGCGGTGAAACATAATATTAATGCTGTTGGCTTGTGTCTGGGCGATGGTGGAACCGTCTCGGTAACGCTACTGGATGCCGAGCTGGGGCATGTGGGTAATGCTCAACCGGGATCACCTACTTTGGTGAATACCTTGCTGACTGCGGATTACATGCCCATTATCAGCTCCATTGGTATTACTGCCGACGGCCAACTGATGAATGTGAATGCCGATCAGGCAGCCACCGCGTTAGCCGCCACCCTTGGGGCAGATTTGATCTTGTTGTCTGATGTTAGTGGCATACTGGATGGTAAAGGCCAACGGATTGCTGAAATGACGGCGCAAAAGGCCGAGCAACTCATTGCTCAAGGCATCATCACCGATGGTATGGTAGTTAAAGTGAACGCAGCACTGGATGCAGCACGCTCACTAGGCCGCCCGGTAGATATTGCCAGTTGGCGTCATGCGGATCAGTTACCGGCACTGTTTAATGGTGAGCCAATTGGCACACGTATTCTGGCCTAAATACCCTTCTTATTTGAAGTTGCAGCGCTGTTAGCGGCTCTTACTCACCCGAATCACTGACTTGAGTCAGCTCAACGGGATTCGTGCGTTTGCTGCCTTGCTGCCACTCCAACTACTTTGGGTATATTATGAGTTTTTATTCTGAAACTAGGGAAGAAAGATTATGGCATTGTGGGGCGGGCGGTTCAGTCAGGCGGCAGATCAGCGTTTCAAGCAATTCAACGATTCACTGCGGTTTGATTATCGGCTGGCGGAGCAGGATATTATCGGTTCTGTTGCCTGGTCGAAAGCGCTGGTGACGGTTGGGGTATTAACGGCTACCGAACAGCAACAACTGGAACAGGCACTTGATGCATTGCAAAAAGAAGTGCAGGCCGATCCGCAGGCTATCTTGCACAGTGATGCTGAAGATATTCACAGTTGGGTCGAAACCAAACTGATTGATAAAGTTGGCGATTTAGGTAAAAAACTGCATACCGGCCGTAGCCGTAATGATCAGGTGGCGACCGATCTGAAATTGTGGTGCAAATTCCAGATTACTGAATTACAAACTGCGGTTAAGCAGTTGCAGCAGGCGCTGGTTGCCACAGCCGAAGCGAATCAGGATGCCGTCATGCCGGGTTATACCCACTTGCAACGTGCTCAACCGGTGACTTTTGCTCACTGGTGTCTGGCGTATGCAGAAATGCTGTCGCGTGACCAAAGCCGACTGCAAGATACCCTGACGCGCTTGGATGTCAGCCCATTGGGCAGTGGGGCATTGGCAGGTACTGCCTATGACATCGATCGCGAACAACTGGCTAGCTGGTTAGGTTTCGCCTCTGCCACTCGCAACAGCCTCGACAGTGTTTCAGACCGCGACCACGTCTTAGAGCTACTGTCTGATGCCAGCATCGGCATGGTGCATTTGTCTCGTTTTGCTGAGGATCTGATCTTCTTCAACAGTGGCGAAGCGGCTTTTGTTGATTTATCGGATCGTGTGACCTCCGGTTCTTCCTTGATGCCACAGAAGAAAAACCCAGATGCGTTGGAATTAATCCGTGGTAAATGTGGCCGGGTACAAGGTGCATTGACCGGAATGATGATGACGTTGAAAGGCTTGCCTCTTGCTTATAACAAAGACATGCAGGAAGACAAAGAAGGGCTGTTTGATGCGTTGGATACCTGGCTCGATTGCCTGCATATGGCGGCGCTGGTATTAGACGGTATTCAGGTAAAACGGCCACGTTGTAAAGAAGCGGCAGAACAGGGTTACGCCAATGCCACTGAACTGGCTGATTATCTGGTCGCCAAGGGCGTACCCTTCCGTGAGGCGCACCATATTGTTGGTGAAGCGGTCGTTGAAGCTATTCGTCAGGGTAAAGCGCTGGAAGCACTCTTGCTGGCTGATTTGCAGAAGTTCAGCGCAGTGATTGGCGATGATGTTTATCCGATTCTGGCATTGCAATCTTGCCTGGATAAACGTGTTGCTAAAGGTGGGGTCTCACCACAGCAAGTGGCTTCTGCTATTGTCGAAGCGAAAGCACGCCTAATTTAATTAGTTAGCTATTAATATTGATAATGGGCCGCTTTATAGTGGCCCATTTTACATTTAAACGTATTTGAAATAATTTACATGTTATTTTTCATATTGTTTTATTTTGATTGACGTTACTCTAACGATTATTTTTCTTATTTAATCTACGTTATAAAACCAATATTTTCAGCCTAATAAGATTTTAATTTTAATATTCAGTTGAGTTTATACCTCTTAGTGATTATGATAATCATTATCAACCAGTGGCGTTGTAGTGAAACCTCTACTAAGATTAAAAATAGAGACATATAATTCAAAATAGCCGAAAACCTATTTTATTCCTGCATTACCTGATCCATTAATAAAGTGGCTGGGCTGCTATTAGATTTAATTCTTTATGATTTTTCTATTTTGAAAAAGGTCAGTCATATCGTTAATAGATAATGACTTTCCTTTGTTCAAACATCTCTGGTTATCCGGCATTAGATTTATTGCTGGCCATTATCACGTCTGCTATTCAAGAACTAAAATAGTTAACAGGTTAATTATATTCATATCGTAAGGATGAAATCTAATAAATGGACAATATAGTGAGAGATAAAAGAAAAATAATAACCTCAATGAATAAAATTGCCCTTGGTATATTTATAGCTCTGGCAACAGCGCAAGGCTATTCTGGCAAAGTTCGTGCGGAGGCAACGGTAACCCCTTCGGCTGAAAATGATATGCTATTGGATAAACTCAAGGTAGAAGGAGCGAATAACTCCCAGGACGGTGACTGGGTATATGATGAGCTGCACTCAGTCAGTGAAATCTCTCGCGAACAATTGGATAATCGCCCTGCCCGCCATGCGGCAGATATATTGGAACAAACTCCCGGTGTCTATTCCAGCGTCAGCCAGCAAGACCCCGCGCTTTCCGTGAATATCCGTGGTATCCAAGACTACGGCCGCGTCAATATGAATATTGACGGCATGCGGCAAAACTTTATGAAAAGCGGTCATGGTCAGCGCCATGGTGTGATGTATATCGATCCAGAAATATTGAGTAGTGTTGTGATTGAAAAGGGGGCCACCAGCGGTATGGGCGGTGCTGGCGTCATTGGTGGGGTTGCCACCTTTAATACAGTCAATGCCAGTGATTTCCTCGAACCGGGCAAAGAACTGGGGGGGCAAATACGTGCCATGACCGGTGATAATGGCACTCAGTTTATTGGTGGTGGTGTCCTGGCGCTGGGTAATGAATATGGTGATCTATTAATTGCTGCCAGTGAGCGCAATCTAAAAGATTATTGGCCCGGCAATAAAGGGGATATTGGTGCTCTTCGTTTTGGCAGAGAAGCCGCCCCAGTTTTAGGCAGAGAAATTACAAATAACAAAGTTGAATTTGCCAACTATAAAATGAGCTCACGGCTCGCTAAACTGGGCTGGAATTTGCCCGCCGACCAACGGCTGGTACTCAGCTATTTGCAAACGCAAATAAATAGCCCCAATGCCAGTATGTTAACGCAGATTGTCGATAAGTCAGATCCCTACCGTAGAATTAAAATGGGCTGGAAAAAGAGCAGCGTAAGTGATGTGCTGAACCGTAGTATAGGGTTGGATTATAGCCTCAAGCCTGAACATATTGCCTGGCTGGATGTGGCGGCTAAAATCTATTACGTTGATACCAATGATGAAACCGATACCCTGTGTTCTGATGCCGTTTTTTGTAAAAAGTTTTGGACTCAAACCCGTTTGAACACCCGTGGTTTACAACTGCAAAATACCAATTACTTTACCTTCGCCGACCACCATCAATTACAAGTCAAATATGGCCTCGAGTGGTTTAGTGACCGCTCCACCGGCAACTCAACTCAAGAAACAATGCTGGGTGTCACCCCACCCGGCAAGCGCACCATGACCAGCACCTTTGCCCAGTTGAATTACGAACATGCAGACTGGCTGCGGCTGGAAGGTGGCCTGCGTTATGATCAATTTCGCTTAAAGGGTAATACCTGGATGCAGAGCAAATCTTTCCTTAGCAACTATTCCCGTGAAAACCCATGCAACACAAAGATACATGAGCAACATCTCGCTGAAAACAGGCGGTGCTCCTATAATAACACGGTCAAAATGACCTGGGATGTGGATCGCCGTGAACAACAGCTTTCGCCCACCTTGGCTATCGGTATCAAACCTGGTGTGCAGTGGCTGGAGTTTTTTGGTAATTACGGCAAATCCTGGCGGCCACCGGCGATTACCGAAGTGCTGGCGACCGGCAGTGCACATGGTCACGGCTGGATTTTGCCCAATCCGTTTCTGGCCGCAGAGCATTCCAAAGCCTGGGAAGCGGGCATTAATATTCAACACAGTAATCTGTTTAGTGAACAAGACCGCCTGGTGGCCAAAATGGCCTACTTTGATACCCGCGTCAGCAATTATATTAATCTTGAATTATCCAAGACCAAACCACTGCTAGGTTACGGTTCCTTTGCAAATGCTACCTACATTAATAATTTATTGGCAGCCCGTTTTCGTGGTCTTGAATATCAATTAAGCTATGACATGGGTTTTTTTTATACCAGTTTAAATTATACCAGAATGATTGGTGTTAATAACTTTTGTTCTAAAAGGGCTTGGTTAGGTGGAGCGCAAACCTTTACATCTAATAAGGATGGTATTTATCCTCTCGAAAATGATAACATGAACAATATGATTGATTGCTTGGCGGGGAATAACTTATTTGGTTCTTCTGCTTATTTGCCCGGTGATCGTGGCAGTTTAACTTTAGGTGGAAGATTATTTGATAAAAAGCTAGATCTCGGCACCATTATTCGCTATAACAAAGGACATCAAGACGCATCGGTTATTAATAGCTACGGCCACGCTAATACCGCTTATGTTGCGGATTGGCCGAAATATACCTTATTTGATCTTTATGCTAGTTATAAGGTAACTAATAATTTAACTTTGCGTAGCACAATAGAAAATATAACTAATCGCGCTTATATAGTCAGTTATGGTGATTCACTTTTTTTTGCGCCAAATCGTGGTCGAACTATTCAGGGCGGTTTTGAATATAAATTTTAGTTATCAATGTTAAATATGAAGCCTTAAATAAACATACTAAATATGAATTTAAAATCTTCAGATGGAATAATAACTTCGTCTGTAGTCACACTGACTCAGTGATGAGTCATATAATGGTTGTTAACAATAAGGAAATTTATCATGACAGTAACGATCCAATATCAAAGCCAATTCAGTAACGACACTCTAACCTCTTATACTCAGCAGTGGGCTACCATTCATGGTGATATAAAAGACACGCAGGCACCAGGCTATGCCAAGGACGTTGGTCAATTTTCTGGCGGGGGGTGGTTTAGTGGTAACCAATATTCAATTGGCAGCTCTCATAGTGGTGCTAGTACTGCAATGATCGTAGAGGGTGATTTGAACTATAATATGGCCCACCATACCTTCCACGGGAAAATGGCAAACTTGGAGTTGGGTAAAAACTTGAAAGATAACTCAGATATCACTGGTAAACAGCTTGACCAAGTGGAAGTGAAATTGAGTGGCATAGATCTAACCGGTGAATATGACCCTACCAAAACAATGGTAGAAAACCATCAAGGGGATATGCATAAAGCCACCTACGGTTTGATGAGAGGCAATGCAGAACCATTGTTGGAAATCCTCGCCGCTAAGGGTATTGATGTGAATACCCCACTGAAGGATATGCCAATCGCCAGCCAATTTGACGTTATGGCGTCAGATGCACCAATGATTGATACCGTTGGTGTGATTGAAAGCAGCGATATGTTGTTAGCCGCTTAATAAATAGAACCGCCGGGAAAGGATTTTCTGGTTGATTCTCGCTGCTGTGTAATATGTGTCAGTGTATTTGTAATGAGTATAAGTGCGCCACCACCGTACTCTGGTAGATCTGGTTTCTTCTTGGCTGCGGCGGTGGTTCATATTGATATTTTAAATATTAGATTAAAATTCGCAGATTAATTTACCTACAGAATAATATAACTTAATGATGAGTGATATTTTTAATTAAAGGGATTTTAATATGACTGTGACGATTAAGTATCATGAAGAATTTAAAAATGAAACTATCTCTTCTTATACCTACTGGTGGGCCACTGATTTTGGTGATATAGCTCAAAAATCGGGTGACGGAGGATATAGTATTTACTCGGCTGGTCCAAATCCACCCACCGTTGGTATAAAACTCGCGATTCAAAATAGCTCCCCTCAAAGTAAATCTGCAATAGTGATGGAATCTAAGGGAGTACACGCGGCGATGGTTATGGAAGCTCACGGAGTGAAGTTATCCGAAGTGTCTCCCATAATCCCCGGTGAAAACGAAAGTCTGCAATTTGGTGCGAATTTAATTCCTATTCCTGATATTAACTTGGAGGATCCTCAGTTTCATCAGCTTCAACTCCAGCAAGTGCAACTGAAATTCAGCGGATTAGATATCTCAAGTGATATTGATATCTCTGTTTTAGAGATCCTTTATGCAATGCTTAGAGATAATAGCTATCCGAGTGATATGGATCTTGGTGTCTATGGCTTGCTGAGAGGCAATAACGCTTCCATACTAAAAATACTCGAATCCCAAGGTGTAGATGTAAACACGCCACTCAAAGACTTGGCGCTTGCCAGTCAGTTTGACGTTATTGTTGATATACCCGTCATTGACACCGTGGCTGATAGCAGTGAGCTATTATTAGCCGCTTAACGTTTAACAAAGTTAGTGTTGTATATTAACTTTAAAATTATTTAAGTGGATTAAATAATTTATTCAGTAGTAAAGATTGTTCAATGATAAAGTATTATTTAAAATTAAAAGGATATCATTATGACAGTAACTCTAAAATACAATGAATCAATTAAATATGAAACTATTTCCTCTTATGCTCACCAGTGGGCTGCGGCTTATGGTGACTTAATTAACATACCCAACATCCATGATAATTATACTTTTTCCAGCGGCACTGATATGGATAATAATAGAATCGCTCTGGCTGAATTTCAAAACCCAGATGGGCCAGCCGCGCTAATTATTGGTGGAACTCTATTGGGCGATAATGGCTTCATGGAACGGGGGAATTACATCCAATCCTTAGAATTTGGTAATTCATTTGTTCCTAATGCAGATAACACCTCTAATACCCCTAAGCAGCTTGATCAAGTACAGTTGAGACTAGATGGTTTAAGTATTGACGGTGATTTTTATTATTCGGTATGTTCATTGTCCAGAACGATGCATGCAGAGCCAGGAAAACCTTACCAAGGTGGCGAGGGTGAAGGCATTTACAATTTATTGAGAGGTAATGCTACCCCTATGCTGGAACTCCTCAAAGCCCAAGGTATTGATGTAAACATACCACTTAACGATATGGCGACTGCCACTCAGTTTGACGTTATTGTTGATATGCCGGTTATTGACACTATTGGTGTAACTGACGGGAGTGACATATTATTAGCCGCGTAATAAAGACAACCGACAAATGACTTTCTGGTTAGAAAAATAATACTACCGCCATATCCTCTAATTCACTTTTTATTACTATATAGGCGGTAGTTCATTTTGTTGCTTTTCTGAAAATGACTTTCTTTTGAACATCAATCTGTTCTGATAAATATATATTACTTTAATTTAATATCAGTCGCAGGAATTATTACGAAGAATATACATTCTGTATGGAAATTGATGCCATGGAATCAAGCAAAAACGCTAGCTCTTCGTCGGCATCGCCAACGATATTCTCAGCTCTGGCCCATCATAAAAAAAGTCTCTGGGGTATAGGGCTATTTACTGCTGTAATCAATCTGCTGATGTTGGCACCCGCAATCTACATGCTACAAGTTTATGATCGTGTTCTCGCTTCAGCGAATACCATGACGCTATTAATGCTGACGATTCTAGTATTGAGCATATTTGCCTTTATTGGACTATTAGAATGGATTCGCAGTGCGGTAGTTATTCGGCTGGGCACACGTATTGATATGCAGCTTAATCAACGAGTCTTTAATGCTGCTTTTGCTTCCCAACTTATGGGCCATAAAACACCTGCGGCTCAGGCATTGAATGATTTAACTTCTCTGCGCCAGTTCGCGACGGGCAGTGCTTTGTTTGCCTTTTTTGATGCGCCGTGGTTCCCGTTGTATTTGCTGGTGATTTTTCTCCTCCACCCTTGGCTGGGGGCACTGGCAGCCGCCGGCGCTTGTATATTGATATTTTTGGCTTGGCTCAATCATTGGATATGTAAAAAGCTGCTAAAAGAAGCCTCAATAATCACGGCACAAGCAACACAGCATGCTAATGCGAATTTGCGCAATGCAGATGCCATCCAAGCAATGGGGATGTTAAAAGCCTTACGTGAACGCTGGCTGAGGCAACACTCTCAATTTCTCTATCAGCAAAATGTTGCCAGCGATAAAAGCAGCCGCGTGACGGCTTTATCCAAATCTAGCCGTCAGGCGTTGCAATCTATGATGTTGGGGCTAGGCGCGTTGTTGGTAATCGATGGTGCTATTACCGCAGGTGTGATGATTGCTGGCTCTATCTTGGTCGGTCGGGTGTTAGGGCCAATTGATCAACTGATTGCGGTTTGGAAACAGTGGAGTCACACGCGACTGGCCTACCAACGTCTCTCTTATCTGTTGGCGCAACAGCCTCAACCCGCTACTGGTATGATTTTGCCGCCTCCACAGGGCAAATTAAGCGTCACACAACTTACAGTTTGCAAACCGGGAACACATATTCCGGTATTGCAATCTATCAACTTTGAACTGCAACCCGGTGATGTGCTTGGCATTTTGGGGCCGTCAGGCAGTGGTAAATCCACTCTGGCGAAGTTGTTGGTCGCAAGCCAATCTGCATTCAGTGGCTCGGTTCGTCTAGACAGTGCAGACATTTCTCAGTGGGATAAAAGCCATTTAGGGGCCTTTATTGGTTATCTACCCCAAGATATTCAGCTATTTCGCGGTTCAATTGCTGAAAACATTGCGCGTTTTGGCCCGATTGATAATGCAAAAGTTATTGCTGCCGCACAATTAGCCGATGTGCATGACTTGATTCTGCATCTACCGCAAGGCTATGACTCTCAGCTAGGAGACGAAGGCGAAGGGTTATCCGGCGGCCAGCGGCAGCGAATCGCCTTGGCGCGGGCTGTGTATGGGATACCAAGGCTTATCGTATTAGATGAGCCAAATGCCAGTTTGGATAAAGAAGGTGAAAAAGCCTTATTAGCTGGCATTTGCCAGCTAAAACAGCAGGGCAGCACGATTGTGATGGTCACCCATAAACCAGAACTGTTATCGGGTAGTGATTACTTATTGTTTTTAAAAAGTGGGCAAATAGAGCTGTTTGATCGTACTCAGAGCATATTGAAAATAAAAGATAAAGCAGCAGTTGAACCTGAGACCAAAGCATTTAACACGCGTAATGGCTGGGGTAGTGGGGTGTCATATGACGTTGCTCCCATTCGCACCGCATCACAAAAATAAACACCACGGAGGGAGATAAAACAATGCTACCTGAATCAAGCCGTTTTCCAGTTACTGATGAAAACCATCAGCAGCAAAACCGATTACGGCCACAGATAAATAGTTGCTACTATCTAAATCTTGGTGGGTTACTGGTTGTCGGTGGTTTTATTGGTTTTTTACTTTGGGCTGCGCTGGCACCACTGGATAAAGGGATTGCGGTTATTGGCCAGGTTGTGGTTGCTGAAAATCGCAAAGTTATCCAGCCCCTGCAAGGGGGGCGTATCCAACAGTTACATATTGCTGAAGGGGAAGAGGTAACCATAGGGCAATTACTCATCACCATGGATGATTCAGTGATTCGTAGTCAGCGGGATAGCCTGAAAAATCAGTACTTAAGTGCTTTGGCGCAGGAGGCTCGCTTAACCGCTGAGCAGGATGGTGTGAGCGAAATTATTTTTCCTGAAACATTACTCCTGCATCCAACCCAACCGCTGGTTGAACGTAATATTGTCTTGCAGCAACAACTTTTCCATCACCGTCGCCAGGCTCAATTGAGTGAGATTGCTCGCTTATCCGTACAAATTACGCGTCATCAAGACCGGTTGAATGGTTTGCAGGTGATGCGGCGTAATAATCAGCGTCAATCGGACTTATTCCAGCGACAATTACAAGGTGTTCAACTGTTGGCGAAAAATGGTCATGTTGCTAACAATCAGTTACTGGATATGGAGCGTCAGGCGATATCACTCCATGCACGGGTAGAGCAGGATACCAGTGATATTGAAGAGGCTCATAAACTAATTGATGAAACCGAACAGCATATTTCACAACGGCGTGAACAGTATCAAAGTGAGAATCGTGAGCAATTAGCGAAAGCGCAGCAAAATACCCAAGACTTGAAGCAGCGTTTGAGCATAGCAGAATATGAGTTGGATAATACCCGGATATATGCCCCAGTCAGTGGTGCGGTTATTGCTCTGGCTCAGCATACGGTGGGAGGCGTGGTGAGTAGCGGGCAAACATTAATGGAACTGGTCCCCAGTGGGCAACCATTATTAGTTGAAGCCCAGTTACCAGTAGAGCTAATTGATAAGGCCAGAGCAGGCTTACCCGTTGATCTCAATTTTTCTGCTTTTAATCAGAGTAATACCCCTAAATTATACGGTTCTGTATTACATGTTGGGGCCGACCGTATACAGCATCCGCAAACCTCACAGCCTTATTACCCTTTAACCGTCGCTATTGATATGTCTCAAACCGAGTTGGCCATCCGGCCCGGTATGTCTGTTGATGTCTTTATCCGAACCGGGGAAAGATCATTACTCAATTATCTGTTTAAACCGTTAGCGGATCGCCTGCATGTAGCATTTGCTGAAGAATAACGCTTTTGGCGAGTCACTGTTGGTAACTCATGGAAGATAAAGGAATATGGCGATTTAATTCATGATGATAAGAAAAAATAATACCCGCACTCTTCTTTGGTGGGGGAGTGCCATGTTTACCAGCAGCACCCATATGTACCTGCTCTGGTTGCTGAGTACCGAATCTGTACTGGTTAAACATCCTGATGACGCCCCGGCGGCAGTGATGCTTACCTTGTCGGCAGAAACGCAGTTCACCCAAAACGTGGAACAAAATCCGGTGGTGGGAATACAACAGACTTTTAACGAACCGCAGGTTGAACAACAGGAAGCTCAACCAGAAGACGTGAGTAATTTGCTGACAGCACCTGAGCAACCTAATGCTGTACTGCTAGTTGAGAAAGAGGTGGAAATCACTGAAGAAGAACCTGTAGAAGAACCAGTGAAAATAAAACGTCCACAACAGCAAGTAATGAAACCGCGTAAACCTGTCATTGAGGAAACACCAGAAAACCGCAATAAGCCTTCTCCGCCAGCAGCCGTAGCCAGCACAACACTATCTGGCGAGAGCCATCAAATTGCTGCCGCAGCAAATAGTGATTCCGTGCATAAATAAAAGGTTAAAATGAATTGGCGAAGCCGCTTGCAAGGGCATCTGGTGGAGTTTAAACGCTATCCACCCAGAGCCAGAAAACAGCGACAACAAGGCATCGCCACTATCCGTTTTGTGGTCAATAAAGATGGGCATGTTCTATCTGCTCAGCTTATAAAAAGCAGTGGGGCCGCTATTTTAGATCATGAAGCATTGGCACTTATTAAACGTGCTCAGCCATTACCTAAACCACCTGCCGAGTTGTTATTGCATGGGCAAATAACATTAGCTCTGCCCATTGGTTTTGATTTAAAAAATAAACGCGAGTAATAGCGGTGACGAGCACGGCAATCTATAAGGCGAGTAGTTTGGCTAAACAGGGGATAAACTTCGCCCTGTTTAGTCTTATTCAGATAGCCAACCGAGCGCACAGATAGCGGTTTAGACTAATCCCTTCCTCCGAGGCATTAATTGCCAGACGCCGGTGCTGTTCCGGTGGTAAGCGAAGAACCAGTTTCCCGCTATAATGCTTTTCTGCCAAGGGTTGTGGTGGTATTTCACCATGAGTCTGCATGTCGCGCAGAATATCGGCAACCAACGCAGTGATACCTGCCAAGGCTTCGAAGCGCTCTTTTGCAAGCCATGACAAGCCAGGGAATTCCGCACACAAACCAACAAACTCATTATCTTCTGCCGACCAAGTAATCCGATACGTATAGTGTTCGATGTTAACCATTATCCATTTCCTCGAGTTTAGCCAATGCAGCGATCACCTGTTTTACCTGATAAAATTTGGCCATTCCGCTGCTGTCCTTTTGAATGTTGATCCGAGGGTCTCCTTGCCAGGGAGTACCATAGACATGATGACTACTGGAGTAATGCCTGGGAAAGCCAAAGTAAAAATTACAGATTTTGACGAGTTCGCGGAATTTAACCCCAGCGGGGTTAGCTTTAATCTGAGCAACCCGACTGTCCATGTCTTTCATAGTACCTCCATTTTAGTATCATTAGTGGTATCAAATCAATAGTGATAGACCCACTAGTGCCGTTTTAAAACGACTAGAATTGAACAAATAGTGGGCATTACGGCTTCAGATGCCAAGCGGGATGATTCAATTCATGGAAGCAGTGCGCAAAATAAGGAATAAAAAACCGGGCATAAAGCCCGGTGTGGGAAAACAAAAAAACTTCCGTGAGTTAAATTAGTCACCTGGGCAGCGCAGGCAGCGTTCAGCCTCATCGGTACCCAACCTTAACTTGGACTGTAAATCACGCAGCGCAGTACGCAAGCCTTCTTCAATGACTGGGTGATAAAATGGCATATCCAGCATTTGATTGATGGTCATCTGTTGTTGATGTGCCCAAGCTAACAGATGTGCGATATGTTCGGCACTCGGCCCCATCATCTCGGCGCCGAGGAAACGGCCGGTTCCCTGTTCGCCATAAACGCGCAAAATACCTTTGTTTTTCAGCATGACACGCGAGCGCCCCTGATTTTCAAAAGAGACTTCACCGATTTCAAAACAACCACATGCACTGAATTTTTGTGATAACTCACGGAAGGTTGAGCCTACCATCGCAATTTGTGGGTCAGAGAAAACAACCGAGATAGGGCTGCGACGTAAGCCGGGAACCACTTCAGGGAATCCACCTGCATTCACTCCGGCGATACGGGCTTGATCGCTAGCCTCATGCAGTAATGGTAATTGGTTACTGGCATCACCGGCGATAAAGATATGTGGCACGCTGGTTTGCAGGGTAAGTCGATCAGCTTGCGGAACCCCTCGTTCGTCCAGAATGAGGGACGTATTTTCCAGACCCAGTTTATCCACATTAGGGCGACGACCAGTGGCAGCTAACACGTAATCAACCATGGTCTCTTGCGGTTTACCGGTTTTATCCAGATAGCGGATAAAGACTTTATCCCCCTCACGCTGCATGACTTCCACTTTCACGTCTGGGTCAAGATAGAACTCTTCACCCAAGGTTTTCGCGGCGTAATTACGTACAATGCTGTCAGTCAGTGGGCCAACACCACCACCGACACCGAACATTTTTACTTGAACGCCCAGCCGGTGCAGTGCCTGACCGAGTTCCAGACCAATAACACCAGGTCCGAATACCGCAACAGATTCGGGTAGGTCATCCCAGCTAAACACATCATCATTAACTATCAGTCGGTCACCCAGCTCATCCCAGGCTGTGGGCCAGGTTGGGCGGGAGCCAGTCGCAATCACGATACGCTGCGCAACAATACGCGTATGATCATCAACTTGTAGCGTATTATCATCAATGAAACGGGCATAGCCTTGAATTTTGTCCGCAGCTGGAATGTTATCTACACCCTCCAGCACAAAACCAACAAACCGGTCGCGCTCACGTTTAACACGACTCATCACTTCACGGCCATTAATCAGAATATCGCCTTGCGGGTGAATACCAAATTTAGGCGCTTTTTCAATATGATGTACGGCTTCGGCTGCTGCAATCAGCAGTTTGGATGGCATGCAACCAACGCGTGCACAGGTGGTACCGTATTCGCCACCTTCAATCATCACCACACTTGGGGTTGACAGTTTGGCAGCGCGATAAGCGCCAAGTCCGGCAGTGCCGCCGCCAATTACGGCGACATCAACGTTTAAGGTTTTCATGTCTGCTCCTAACATAAAAAGGGTAGGCCGAAGCCTACCAAGTATACCCTTCGTATTTGAAGCTACAGGGTTGCTGGCTACATTTGTTACTCGGCCCATCCTTGGGCCTCGCCTCTGCGAGGCCGCTGCCAGCAGCGTTCAAATCTGCTCCCGGCAGATTTGTCACCCGAATCACTTACTGGTCTTGACCTTAAAAATAAGTAAGCTCATCGAGATGAGTTCACTTGCCGCCTACCTGTAACTCCAATGACTTTGGGTATTCACATTATCTTCACTCTATTAATATTATTAAGCAGATAAGTAATTTTCCAAATCATCACTGCCACCAATATGACGGCCACCGATAAATACTTGTGGCACAGTTCCACGACCAGTGACAGCACGCAAGCTGACGGTTGTCGCATCTTTACCCAGCACGATCTCCTCATACTGAATCCCGCGTTCTTGCAGCATTTGTTTCGCTTTGGCACAGAATGGGCAGCCCGGTTTGGTAAAGACAGATACCGACTCCTGTACTTTAAAGTCGGGTGCCAGATATTTCAGCATGGTATCGGCATCGGACACTTCAAACGGGTCACCCGGCTTATTTGGCTCCACAAACATTTTCTCAACCACACCGTTACGCACCAGCATCGAGTAACGCCATGAACGTGGACCGAAGCCCAGACCAGCTTTCTCAACCAGCATGTTCATGTCCTTGGTGAATTCGCCGTTACCATCTGGAACGAAAGTAATATTTTCAGCATGCTGATCAGCTTTCCAGGCATTCATCACGAAGGTATCGTTGACTGATACGCACAGAATGCTATCAACACCGTGCTGTTTAAACACAGCGGCCAGTTCGTTATAGCGTGGCAGATGGCTGGAAGAACAAGTCGGGGTAAATGCACCCGGTAGTGAAAATACAATCACTGTTTTATTGCTGAACAAATCGTCAGTGGTTACATCAACCCACTGGTCCCCCTGACGGGTATGGAAAGTTACTTGTGGGATTTTTTTACCTTCTTGGCTAGTAAACATCTGTAACTCCTTAATTAAAAAATAAAATATTTAAATTTTTATGAATATCTTTTCGTTGGGGCACATTATTCATTTTATCACTTGATAGATCTAATCACTGATTGCTATCTTATCTATCGTCAATGGCTATCATAAAGCGGAGCACAGATGAATATTCGTGATTTAGAATACTTGGTGGCGCTGGCTGAATTCAGGCATTTCCGGCGTGCTGCCGACTCTTGCCATGTCAGCCAACCCACATTAAGTGGTCAGATTCGTAAGCTGGAAGATGAGTTGGGCGTGATGTTGCTGGAGCGCACTAGCCGTAAGGTCTTGTTTACGCAGGCTGGGCTGTTGCTAGTGGAACAAGCCAGAACTATATTGCGAGAAGTAAAGGTACTGAAAGAGATGGCCAGCTTGCAGGGCGAAAGCATGTCCGGTCCACTGCATATCGGCCTGATACCTACTGTCGGGCCTTATTTGTTGCCGCAAATCATTCCCATGTTGCATAAGGCATTCCCGAAATTGGAAATGTATCTGCATGAAGCACAAACCCAGAATCTTCTGGCTCAGTTGGACAGTGGCAAGCTGGACTGTGCCATTCTGGCACTGGTCAAAGAGACCGAAGCTTTTATCGAAGTTCCGCTATTTGATGAGCCGATGAGCCTGGCTATTTATGCCGATCATCCATGGGCCGATCGTGACAGAGTGCAAATGCATGAGCTGGCGGGTGAGAAATTATTGATGTTGGAAGATGGCCACTGCCTGCGCGATCAGGCGATGGGCTTCTGTTTCCAGGCCGGTGCAGAGGAAGACACCCATTTCCGCGCCACCAGTTTGGAAACTCTGCGTAATATGGTGGCTGCGGGGAGCGGCATTACTTTGCTGCCGTCGTTGGCGGTACCGAATGAGCGCAAGCGTGATGGCGTATGCTATCTGGAGTGCTACAAGCCTGTGCCTAAACGCACTATCGCGTTGGTGTACCGCCCCGGTTCCCCACTGCGTGGCCGCTATGAGCAACTGGCCGAGGCGATACGTGAACACATGCAACCGCGTATGAATCCAGATGTTATAAAGGAAAAGCTAGAACAGGCGGTTTAAACCGTTCAGTGCTGCCACACGATAGGCTTCAGCCATCGTCGGATAGTTGAAGGTTGTATTAACGAAATATTCGATAGTATTACCTTCTCCTTTCTGTTCCATAATCGCCTGTCCGATGTGGATAATTTCCGCTGCACGTTCGCCAAAGCAATGAATACCCAAGATCTGCTTGGTTTCTCGATGGAACAGGATTTTTAAGCTACCGGTATCCATCCCGACGATTTGCGCGCGCGCCAGATGTTTAAATTGCGCCCGGCCGACCTCGTAGGGCACTTTCATCGCGGTCAAATCTTGCTCGGTTTTCCCAACCGAACTGATTTCCGGGATGGTGTAAATACCCGTCGGAATATCCTCGATCAAATGAACGTTGGCTTCGCCTTTGATCATTGCTTGTGCCGCGATACGCCCCTGATCATAGGCCGCAGAGGCCAGACTCGGGTAACCAATCACATCACCCACCGCATACACATGGGGCAGCGCTGTCTGGTACATGCTATTGACCTTCAGCAGACCACGGCTATCAGCTTCCAGGCCGATGTTTTCCAACCCTAAACCGCCGGTATTACCGGTACGACCATTGGCATACAACAAGCAGTCTGCTTTGACCTTTTTACCTGATTTCAGATGGACAATAACCCCATCAAGGGTTCCCTCAATTTGCTCAAACTCTTCGTTGTGACGGATAACGACACCGTTATTCCAGAAGTGGTAAGAGAGGGCATCTGACATTTCCTGATCAAGGAAGGCCAGTAGGCGGTCGCGGGTATTGATTAAATCAACTTTGACGCTCAAACCACGGAAGATTGAAGCATATTCACAACCAATAACCCCTGCGCCATAGATAATGACGTGCTGAGGTTCATGGCTGAGCTGTAAAATGGTATCGCTGTCGTAAATCCGTTCATGGCTAAAATCAACATTCGCCGGGCGATAGGGGCGTGAACCTGTAGCAATCACAATGTTATCAGCGCGTAGTGTATCGTTGGTGCCATCGGCATAACGCACATTGATAGTATTGGCATCAATAAAGCTGGCATCGCCTGAAAACATATGGCAGTGATTGCGATCGTAAAAACCCTGACGCATACGTGTCTGTTGATTAATAACACGATCAGCATGGTTTAAAATATCAGCGAAAGAAGAACTGATGGTTCGGGCATTGTCGCTGTAGAGTGGATTTTGGTTGAATTCGATAATACGGCTAACGGCGTGGCGCAAAGCTTTGGAAGGGATAGTGCCCCAATGGGTACATCCACCGCCCACATTATTATACCGTTCAATTACGGCAACACGGGCACCTTGCTTGACCAACCCCATAGCGGCACCTTCACCGCCAGGACCCGAGCCAATAACAATGGCATCAAAATGGAAGTGCTGTTGCATGTAGGAGAGACCTATTCTTATACAAAATTACAACGATACATTAACATCATCCCAACCAGATACCCAATAGATTTCAAGATGCAGCCAACACATCTGTAAATTGAAAGATGACAGGTATAAATCAATCAACCATGGGTAAATCACCGTGATGTGTGTTGTAAAGCGGCAATTCAGTATTGGGATGATACGTTTGTATAACGGTTGTTACTATAAAGTTTGGTATATTGCTGACTATATATCTTAGATTGAGAATTTGGATATCCCTTGGGCACGATTATGGGCGTCAGAGCACAACAAAAAGAGCGGACTCGTCGTTCCCTTATCGAAGCGGCGTTCAGCCAACTGAGCGCTGAGCGGAGTTTCGCCAGCCTTAGCTTGCGGGAAGTCTCTCGCGAAGCTGGTATCGCACCGACTTCTTTCTACCGGCATTTTCGCGATGTCGACGAACTTGGCCTGACAATGGTCGATGAAAGCGGCCTGATGTTGCGCCAACTGATGCGTCAGGCTCGCCAGCGGATTGCCAAGGGCGGCAGTGTTATCCGTACCTCCGTATCTACATTTATGGAATTTATCGGTAATAACCCGAATGCATTTCGCTTATTGCTGCGCGAGCGTTCCGGCACGTCCGCCGCATTTCGTGCCGCAGTGGCTCGTGAAATTCAGCATTTTATTGCTGAGCTGGCAGATTACCTCGAATTGGAAAACCACATGCCACGCAGCTTCACTGAAGCTCAGGCTGAGGCCATGGTCACAATTGTCTTCAGTGCTGGTGCAGAAGTGCTGGACGTGGATATTGAACAACGGCGACAGTTAGAGGAACGCTTGGTCTTACAACTGCGGATGATCTCCAAGGGCGCTTATTATTGGTATCGCCGCGAGCAGGAAAAACTCGCCGTATCTCGCACTTAATAAGGTAAGGAAAATGATGGAACAGTCTCGCCGTGAAATCGGCACCCTGCTGCTGGCGTTGATTACTGGCCTGGCAATAAATGGTTCATTTAACACGTTATTCAGCGCGTTTGTGCCTTTTTCAGTTTTTCCGCTGCTAACGTTAATATTAGCCGTATATTGTTTGCATCAGCGCTACCTCAATTTCGCCATGCCACATGGCTTGCCAGTACTGGCCTCCGCGTGTTTCCTGCTCGGGATTTTGCTGTATAGCGCGATTGTTCGGGTTGAGCATCCGGCAATTGGTTCTAATTTCGTTCCTTCTATTCTCTGTGTCGTGTTGGTGTTCTGGATCTTGTTTAAGCTAAAAGCACGTAAGTTGGTGCAATCAGAATCTGAGCCAGATAATTCGGATAACCAGCAGCCGCAATAACCTGAAAGCGATATGTTTTAAAACGAAAAAGGGCAACATCGCGTTGCCCTTTTACTTATCTATTGCCTGTCAGCCGCGCTTTTCCAGCAATACCCCACACTCCATATGATGGGTGTAGGGGAACTGATCGAACAGTGCTAATCGGCTGATTTTATGTGTCTGTTGTAACTGTTCCAGATTGGCGCACAGCGTTTCAGGGTTACAGGAGATATAAAGGATACGCGGATAACCTTGTACCAGCTTGACTGTCTCGCTATCCAGCCCGCTGCGCGGGGGATCGACAAAAATGGTCTCGCAGTTATAACTGCTCAGATCAATACCCTTCAAACGGTTAAACTCGCGTACACCTTGCATTGCCTGGGTAAACTCTTCAGCCGACATGCGGATAATTTGCACGTTATCGATATTATTTGCCGCGATATTGTATTGTGCTGCTGCCACTGAGGGTTTAGCGATTTCTGTTGCCAACACCCGTGCAAAATTGCGTGCTAGCGCCAACGAGAAATTACCATTACCGCAATACAACTCCAATAAATCACCGCTGGCGTTTTTAGTGGCATCAATCGCCCATTCCAGCATATGAATATTCACTGCTGCATTCGGTTGGGTGAAACTATTCTCCACCTGACGATAAATCATTTCACGCCCAGCAACCGGTAACACTTCATCGATATAGTCGTGATCTAGCATGATTTTAGTTTTCGATGCCCGGCCAATCAGTTGCAGATCAAAACCTTGTTCGCGTAGCTTTTCACGCAATTCCAGCGCCTTCTGCTGCCACTCTTCATCTAATTGACGGTGATACAGCAAAGAGGCGATCAATTTACCGCTTAGGGTAGATAAGTAATCAATCTGGAACAGTTTACGCCGCAAAATCGGTTCGGCCCTGATGGCCGTCATCAGCGCACTCATCAGACGATTGATCAACAAACTTGCCACCGGGAACTGTTCAACACGGATACGCTGTTTGGTCTGCTGGTCAAACATGATGTGGTACAAGTCATCTTCATCGTGCCAAACGCGAAACTCGGCTCTCATGCGGTAATGCTCTGCCGGAGAACGGAATATTTCCGCAGCAGGTGCCTGAAACGGCAACATCATCGTCTGAAGACGGGCAGATTTTTCCGCCAGTTGTTGGTCGTAACTGTCTGTTGGCAGGATGTCGGGAGTCATGTTTCTTCTCGTCTGGCCATTATAAAAGAGAGGTATTGCTGCGGATTGTAGGGAAAGTGGGAGTGATGTCCAGTTTTGTTGTGTTTATTCCCTATAACGAGGATGGAAGTCTAGACATCTATTTTACTTGATCGTAGCATTGCGGTCCGGCCTCATGCTGTTACTTAAACACCTACGAGTTAAAAGGGAATCCGGTGTAAATCCGGAGCTGACGCGCAGCGGTAAGGGGAAGTTACGGCGATAGGTTTCAACCAGACACTGTCCGCAAGGGCGGGAAGTCATCGCCAGCTCTATTTCACGGTATTAATTCATTTAAGTAATGAAGAAGACGTGACATCAGAGATCCCAAGCCCGAAGACCTGCCGGTATTACGTCGCAATATGCGTGGTCGTCGCGAACTATCGGCCATGGCACTGCGGCATCCGCCAATTGAGTTTGGATGCTTGTATTCATGACAATTAAAAAATATACGCTGATCACAGCCCTTTCTGTGACGGCATTTTCTGGATGGGCCCAGGACAGCACCACAACAGGTAATAAAGACGAAATGGTGGTTACCGCCAACCGTTTCAAACAGCCAGTTTCCACGGTATTGGCACCCACCGATGTAGTAACGCGTGATGATATCGACCGCTGGCAGGCAAAAAGCCTCAATGAAGTGATGCGCCGGCTACCTGGCGTGGATATTGCCCAAACCGGGGGGCTAGGCCAAGGCTCTTCTATGTATATCCGTGGTACCGAAGCCCGCCATGTATTAGTGCTGATCGATGGCATTCCTCTGGCGCGAACCGGTATCATCAATAGTGTCGACTTTAATCAAATACCTCTCTCTCTGGTGCAACGTGTTGAATATATTCGCGGGCCTCGCTCTGCCGTATATGGCTCTGGGGCGATTGGTGGTGTAATTAACGTGATTACACAGTCAGACCAGGAAGGTGGGCAGATTAATGCCGGGGTTGGTTCTAAAGGTTACCAGCAATATGACGGCAGCGTTCGCCAACGTTTTGGTGATACTTTAGCGACGATAGCGGGCGGCTATCAAACCACGAACGGTTTTAACATTAAACCCGACTCACCTAATCCAGTGGATAGCGATCGGGATGGTTTTCGTAATAAAAATTTTTGGGTAGGGCTAGAGCATCAGTTCAACCAAGATATATCCGGTTTCGTCAGAGGTTATGGTTACACCAACAATACTGATTACGATGTTGGCAGTATTTCTTCCCCTGCTTACAGTGGCGATGAGGAGCGATTATATAACCATACTTATGACGCAGGGCTACGTTATGCTGCGGGGGCTTTCTCCTCTCAATTAATCGGTAGCTATCAGAAATACAAAGATTATAACTACAGCAGCCAATATGGGCGTTATGGCGAGGCGACTACGCTGGACGATATGGATCAGCGTAACGTGCAATGGGGTAATACATACAGTTTTGAGAGTGCAACGCTGAGTGCTGGCGTTGACTGGCAGCAACAGCGTTTGACCTCATCGAGTACCACTATCTCTGATACATATAAGCGGGATAATACCGGTTTGTATCTTAGCGGGCAGCAGAAGATAGGTAGTGTGACGCTGGAAGCCTCGGGCCGTGAAGATAAAGATGAGCAGTTTGGCTGGCATGAGACCTGGCAAACCGCCGCAGGTTGGGAATTTATCCCCGATTATCGTGCGACATTATCCTATGGAACAGGATTTTTGGCCCCGTCACTGGGTCAGCAGTATGGTTCGCAGCGCTTTGATATCATATCAAACAGTGATTTGAAACCTGAGGAGTCCCGCCAATGGGAGGCAGGTCTGGAAGGATTGACTGGCCCACTTGATTGGCGTTTGTCTGCTTATCGCTACAAAATTGAAAACCTGATCGATTACTTCTCCGACCCAAATACATACAAAGGGCAGTATTACAATGTTGATTCGGCAACGATAAAAGGGGTTGAATGGACAGGTAGCGTCGATACCGGCATTTTCAATCACCAGATCACATTGCAATATATGGATCCGCGTAATGATAAGAATAATGAAGTTTTAGCCCGTCGTTCTAAACAGCAAGCCAAGTATCAATTAGATTGGACAATGTTCAATCTGGATATGGACGTTTCTTATCAGTACTACGGTAAACGCTATGACAATAGCACCTCAGCCTATAGCTCGACTCAACGTGAATTACCGAGTTATAGCACGGTAGATGTTTCAGCGAGTTATCCGGTTACTTCTCATCTTACAGTTCGTGGTAGAATTGCTAACCTGTTTGATAAAGATTACGAAACGGCTTATGGCTATAAAACCGCTGGACGAGAGTATTACCTCACCGGAAGCTATAACTTCTAAGGCTGATACTGCCCCTCGCCCGACAGCACTGATTTTTGACTCAGGTGTTGGCGGGCTATCTGTCTATCAAGAGATTCGGCAGTTGTTGCCGGATCTCCACTATATATATGCTTTCGACAATGTCGCTTTCCCTTATGGGGAGAAGTCCGGTGAGTTTATCGTTGAACGCGTTCTGGAAATTGTCACTGCGGTGCAGCAGCGCCATCCGCTGGCAATCGTCGTCATTGCCTGTAACACCGCCAGCACAGTAGTACTTCCTGCTTTACGTGAACGCTTTGCATTCCCTGTGGTTGGGGTTGTTCCTGCTATCAAACCGGCGGTGCGATTAACCCGCAATGGTGTTGTTGGCTTATTGGCTACCCGTGGCACGGTACATGCTTCTTATACACGAGACTTGATTGAGCGCTTTGCTACCGATTGCAAAATTGAATTGCTGGGTTCATCTGAGCTGGTGGAACTGGCAGAGTCCAAGTTGCATGGTGGTGCTGTACCTATCGAAACATTAAAGAAAATCCTCCACCCATGGTTGGCAATGCGTGAGCCGCCGGACACCATTGTATTGGGGTGCACTCATTTCCCTCTATTAGTAGAAGAGTTGGCGCAAGTGTTGCCTGAAGGTACTCGCATGGTCGATTCCGGTGCCGCAATTGCTCGTCGCACTGCCTGGCTCATCTCTTCTCAAGAAAATGTAGTTTCTTCTCAGGAAGATAATATTGCTTACTGCCTGGCGTTGAATGCAGATACTGACGTTTTATTACCCGTTTTGCAGGGTTATGGCTTCCCGGTGCTGCAAAAACTGCCAATTTAAAGGCGTTTTGACTAAAGATTCAGCGGTTGAAAAGTTTTTTCAAATTAGGGGTTGCAGGCTGGCAGGAACTCCCTATAATGCGCCTCCACTGACCGGGAACAACGAAACATACTTCGCCGGGTCAGGAAGCGAAAAGAATGATTTTGACTTCGAAAGAAACCAAAGAAACTCTTGACTCTTCAGCGGGAAAGCGTATTATCTGCCTCCCGCGTTACCGTAAGATTCGCCGAAAGGCAAACGGGTAACGAACGCTCTTTAACAATTTATCAGACAATCTGTGTGGGCACTCGCAAGACGATATCGAAGCCTGTTTCGGCAGGCAGAAGAAATATCAAAGTCTTGAAGAGTGACCAAAGCAGTACACATTTGAACTTCGGTTCGAATGCATATTTGCAGAAAGTAATCTTTGAGCATCGCTGCTTTTATTAGCAGCAAATCAAACAAATCTTAAATTGAAGAGTTTGATCATGGCTCAGATTGAACGCTGGCGGCAGGCCTAACACATGCAAGTCGAGCGGCAGCGGGAAGTAGTTTACTACTTTGCCGGCGAGCGGCGGACGGGTGAGTAATGTCTGGGAAACTGCCTGATGGAGGGGGATAACTACTGGAAACGGTAGCTAATACCGCATGACCTCGCAAGAGCAAAGTGGGGGACCTTAGGGCCTCACGCCATCGGATGTGCCCAGATGGGATTAGCTAGTAGGTGGGGTAATGGCTCACCTAGGCGACGATCCCTAGCTGGTCTGAGAGGATGACCAGCCACACTGGAACTGAGACACGGTCCAGACTCCTACGGGAGGCAGCAGTGGGGAATATTGCACAATGGGCGCAAGCCTGATGCAGCCATGCCGCGTGTGTGAAGAAGGCCTTCGGGTTGTAAAGCACTTTCAGCGAGGAGGAAGGCAATCGTGTTAATAGCACGGTTGATTGACGTTACTCGCAGAAGAAGCACCGGCTAACTCCGTGCCAGCAGCCGCGGTAATACGGAGGGTGCAAGCGTTAATCGGAATTACTGGGCGTAAAGCGCACGCAGGCGGTTTGTTAAGTCAGATGTGAAATCCCCGCGCTTAACGTGGGAACTGCATTTGAAACTGGCAAGCTAGAGTCTTGTAGAGGGGGGTAGAATTCCAGGTGTAGCGGTGAAATGCGTAGAGATCTGGAGGAATACCGGTGGCGAAGGCGGCCCCCTGGACAAAGACTGACGCTCAGGTGCGAAAGCGTGGGGAGCAAACAGGATTAGATACCCTGGTAGTCCACGCTGTAAACGATGTCGACTTGGAGGTTGTGCCCTTGAGGCGTGGCTTCCGGAGCTAACGCGTTAAGTCGACCGCCTGGGGAGTACGGCCGCAAGGTTAAAACTCAAATGAATTGACGGGGGCCCGCACAAGCGGTGGAGCATGTGGTTTAATTCGATGCAACGCGAAGAACCTTACCTACTCTTGACATCCACAGAACTTAGCAGAGATGCTTCGGTGCCTTCGGGAACTGTGAGACAGGTGCTGCATGGCTGTCGTCAGCTCGTGTTGTGAAATGTTGGGTTAAGTCCCGCAACGAGCGCAACCCTTATCCTTTGTTGCCAGCACGTAATGGTGGGAACTCAAGGGAGACTGCCGGTGATAAACCGGAGGAAGGTGGGGATGACGTCAAGTCATCATGGCCCTTACGAGTAGGGCTACACACGTGCTACAATGGCAGATACAAAGTGAAGCGAACTCGCGAGAGCAAGCGGACCACATAAAGTCTGTCGTAGTCCGGATTGGAGTCTGCAACTCGACTCCATGAAGTCGGAATCGCTAGTAATCGTAGATCAGAATGCTACGGTGAATACGTTCCCGGGCCTTGTACACACCGCCCGTCACACCATGGGAGTGGGTTGCAAAAGAAGTAGGTAGCTTAACCTTCGGGAGGGCGCTTACCACTTTGTGATTCATGACTGGGGTGAAGTCGTAACAAGGTAACCGTAGGGGAACCTGCGGTTGGATCACCTCCTTACCTAACGATACGCATTGCGCAGTGTCCACACAGATTGTCTGATAGAAAGTAACGAGCAAATAAGGCCGGACTGAGAGATTAGTCGGGCTTTAGTACCTTGTTGGGTCTGTAGCTCAGGTGGTTAGAGCGCACCCCTGATAAGGGTGAGGTCGGTGGTTCAAGTCCACTCAGACCCACCAACTCATCCTCATAGTGCGTTACAGACACACTCGTTTATACCCATAAACGTCCCGTGACTGCGCCTTGTCTGAGAATGAGTTATGCCGATAAGGTATTTTGCTTTTTATATGGGGCTATAGCTCAGCTGGGAGAGCGCCTGCCTTGCACGCAGGAGGTCAGCGGTTCGATCCCGCTTAGCTCCACCATATAAAAAAACTATTTCAAAACGTACTGCGGTCGTAAGGCACAGTGTGTTGTGAAATATTGCTCTTTAACAATCTGGAACAAGCTGAAAATTGAAACAATACAGCTGAAACTTATCTCTCCGTAGAATGACTGAGGTAAGGATTAACCTGTATTAGAGTCTCTCAAATAATCGCAATGCCAATGTGCATTCTGATGAAGAGAGTCGCGTGAGCTAAGTGAAGGCAAGGCGTACGGCACAGAGGAAGCGGAGTGAACTTCATGTTCATGAGCATTCCGAGTACCGCACAACGCTGTATTCACGACGCGCAACCGACTTGAACATAAGAAACACCTTTGGGTTGTGAGGTTAAGCGACTAAGCGTACACGGTGGATGCCTAGGCAGTCAGAGGCGATGAAGGGCGTGCTAATCTGCGAAAAGCGTCGGTAAGCTGATATGAAGCGTTACAACCGACGATACCCGAATGGGGAAACCCAGTGCAATTCGTTGCACTATTGCATGGTGAATACATAGCCATGCAAGGCGAACCGGGGGAACTGAAACATCTAAGTACCCCGAGGAAAAGAAATCAACCGAGATTCCCCCAGTAGCGGCGAGCGAACGGGGAAGAGCCCAGAGTCTGAATCAGTTTGTGTGTTAGTGGAAGCGTCTGGAAAGTCGCACGGTACAGGGTGATAGTCCCGTACACCAAAACACACTTGCTGTGAACTCGATGAGTAGGGCGGGACACGTGACATCCTGTCTGAATATGGGGGGACCATCCTCCAAGGCTAAATACTCCTGACTGACCGATAGTGAACCAGTACCGTGAGGGAAAGGCGAAAAGAACCCCGGCGAGGGGAGTGAAATAGAACCTGAAACCGTGTACGTACAAGCAGTGGGAGCCTACTTTGTTGGGTGACTGCGTACCTTTTGTATAATGGGTCAGCGACTTATATTTTGTAGCAAGGTTAACCGAATAGGGGAGCCGTAGGGAAACCGAGTCTTAACTGGGCGTCTAGTTGCAAGGTATAGACCCGAAACCCGGTGATCTAGCCATGGGCAGGTTGAAGGTTGGGTAACACTAACTGGAGGACCGAACCGACTAATGTTGAAAAATTAGCGGATGACTTGTGGCTGGGGGTGAAAGGCCAATCAAACCGGGAGATAGCTGGTTCTCCCCGAAAGCTATTTAGGTAGCGCCTCGTGAACTCATCTTCGGGGGTAGAGCACTGTTTCGGCTAGGGGGTCATCCCGACTTACCAAACCGATGCAAACTCCGAATACCGAAGAATGTTATCACGGGAGACACACGGCGGGTGCTAACGTCCGTCGTGAAGAGGGAAACAACCCAGACCGCCAGCTAAGGTCCCAAAGTCATGGTTAAGTGGGAAACGATGTGGGAAGGCATAGACAGCCAGGATGTTGGCTTAGAAGCAGCCATCATTTAAAGAAAGCGTAATAGCTCACTGGTCGAGTCGGCCTGCGCGGAAGATGTAACGGGGCTAAACCATGCACCGAAGCTGCGGCAGCGACACTTAGGTGTTGTTGGGTAGGGGAGCGTTCTGTAAGCCGTTGAAGGTGACCTGTGAGGGTTGCTGGAGGTATCAGAAGTGCGAATGCTGACATAAGTAACGATAATGCGGGTGAAAAACCCGCACGCCGGAAGACCAAGGGTTCCTGTCCAACGTTAATCGGGGCAGGGTGAGTCGACCCCTAAGGCGAGGCTGAAAAGCGTAGTCGATGGGAAACAGGTTAATATTCCTGTACTTGGTGTTACTGCGAAGGGGGGACGGAGAAGGCTAGGCTAGCCGGGCGACGGTTGTCCCGGTTTAAGCATGTAGGCGGAGCGACTTGGTAAATCCGGTTGCTTATCAACGCTGAGGTGTGATGACGAGCCACTACGGTGGTGAAGTAGTTGATGCCAAGCTTCCAGGAAAAGCCTCTAAGCATCAGGTAACATTAAATCGTACCCCAAACCGACACAGGTGGTCAGGTAGAGAATACTCAGGCGCTTGAGAGAACTCGGGTGAAGGAACTAGGCAAAATGGTGCCGTAACTTCGGGAGAAGGCACGCTGGCATTAGGTAAAGAGACTTGCTCTCGGCGCCGAAGCCAGTCGCAGATACCAGCTGGCTGCAACTGTTTAATAAAAACACAGCACTGTGCAAACACGAAAGTGGACGTATACGGTGTGACGCCTGCCCGGTGCTGGAAGGTTAATTGATGGGGTCAGCCGCAAGGCGAAGCTCTTGATCGAAGCCCCAGTAAACGGCGGCCGTAACTATAACGGTCCTAAGGTAGCGAAATTCCTTGTCGGGTAAGTTCCGACCTGCACGAATGGCGTAATGATGGCCAGGCTGTCTCCACCCGAGACTCAGTGAAATTGAACTCGCTGTGAAGATGCAGTGTACCCGCGGCAAGACGGAAAGACCCCGTGAACCTTTACTATAGCTTGACACTGAACATTGAGCCTTGATGTGTAGGATAGGTGGGAGGCATCGAAGTGTGGACGCCAGTCTGCATGGAGCCAACCTTGAAATACCACCCTTTAATGTTTGATGTTCTAACTCGGCCCCGTGATCCGGGGTGAGGACAGTGTCTGGTGGGTAGTTTGACTGGGGCGGTCTCCTCCCAAAGAGTAACGGAGGAGCACGAAGGTTAGCTAATCACGGTCGGACATCGTGAGGTTAGTGCAAAGGCATAAGCTAGCTTGACTGCGAGAGTGACGGCTCGAGCAGGTACGAAAGTAGGTCTTAGTGATCCGGTGGTTCTGAATGGAAGGGCCATCGCTCAACGGATAAAAGGTACTCCGGGGATAACAGGCTGATACCGCCCAAGAGTTCATATCGACGGCGGTGTTTGGCACCTCGATGTCGGCTCATCACATCCTGGGGCTGAAGTAGGTCCCAAGGGTATGGCTGTTCGCCATTTAAAGTGGTACGCGAGCTGGGTTTAGAACGTCGTGAGACAGTTCGGTCCCTATCTGCCGTGGGCGTTGGAAGATTGAGAGGGGCTGCTCCTAGTACGAGAGGACCGGAGTGGACGAATCACTGGTGTTCGGGTTGTCATGCCAATGGCATTGCCCGGTAGCTAAATTCGGAAGAGATAACCGCTGAAAGCATCTAAGCGGGAAACTTGCCTCGAGATGAGTCTTCCCTGGGGCTTTAAGCCCCCTGAAGGAACGTTAAAGACTATGACGTTGATAGGCTGGGTGTGTAAGTGCAGCGATGCATTGAGCTAACCAGTACTAATGATCCGTGAGGCTTAACCTTACAACACCAAAGGTGTTTTAGATTGAGAGATAGAAATTTTCAGCGAAGTTCCGAGATTGGGCTGGCTGGCTGTGTGCAGGATTGCATAGCGGGTTAGTTTAGACAGAATTTGCCTGGCGGCCATAGCGCGGTGGTCCCACCTGATCCCATGCCGAACTCAGAAGTGAAACGCCGTAGCGCCGATGGTAGTGTGGGGTCTCCCCATGCGAGAGTAGGACACTGCCAGGCATCAAACACGAGTTACCAGAGTGACATCTGGTAACTAACAAAATCGCTTAGAGCGGTTTTGCACAGCGCGGAGCGCTGGCCCTGTCAAGGGTAAGTATCGGGAAGATACGCGTAAAAGAATCGGTGGAGCGGTAGTTCAGTTGGTTAGAATACCTGCCTGTCACGCAGGGGGTCGCGGGTTCGAGCCCCGTCCGTTCCGCCACTTATTTAAATTATGCCTGCTTATCTTAGCAGGCATAATGTTAAGCATAATTTAGGGGCGTAGCTCAGTTGGTAGAGCACCGGTCTCCAAAACCGGGTGTCGCGAGTTCGAGTCTCTCCGCCCCTGCCATATAAATAGCCCTTCGCGAAAGCGAGGGGTTTTTTTATGCCCAAAAATCGTAATTAGTACATTTATGATACGTCGATACACTTACACTACTTCTTTAACATAGTTCTGCTTTTATCTTGACCTCTGTTCTGGCCTCTATTCCCTCATATTTTCCATCCATTTTACCAATTCCGAAAAGATCTTTTTGTTCGAACAATATTCTGCCATTAACAACAGTTCTTTTTTAAACCTGACAAAGTTTTAAAAGGTAACGTTCCCAATGCATACCTATTTAGCTGAATTTATGTACAAAACGATTGTTATTCTGTGGTGTGACGTTGCTCATTATTACTTTTACAAAATGTACTAAAACTAATTAACATTTTAGCTATCAGGAAGCTCACCTTAAAAAACATCATATGCTTTTAGAACAACATAATTTGCAAATTGGCCGATGCTCAGGACAGTAAATGACCTGAATGATTACCTTAACTGTTCTTCGGAATGGTAGTGAGTCAGCGGCTCGACGATGACAAGTGAGGAGAGAAATATGTACAGGCGTTTACTGTTAGCAGCAGCTGTAACAGCGGCAATGTGTAGTGCAGTCCAAGCGGCTCCGCTAGTCGTGGGTTTTTCTCAAATTGGTTCAGAGTCCGGTTGGCGCTCTGCGGAAACTAAGGTTTCTAAACAAGAGGCTGAAAAGCGCGGTATTACATTAAAAATCGCGGATGCTCAACAAAAACAAGAGAACCAAATCAAGGCTGTTAGATCGTTTATTGCTCAGGGTGTTGATGCCATTTTTATTGCTCCTGTGGTTGCAACGGGTTGGACACCGGTTTTGCAGGAAGCGAAAGAAGCTAAAATCCCGGTATTCCTGCTTGACCGAATGATAGAGGTGAATGACCCCTCCCTGTACACCGCCGCAGTGGCTTCAGACAGTGTATATGAAGGTAAAGTCGCTGGTGAGTGGCTACTGAAAGATGTGGCAGGTAAACCTTGTAATGTTGTTGAACTACAAGGCACTGTTGGCTCGAGTGTGGCTATTAACCGTAAGAAAGGTTTTGCTGACGGGATAGCGTCGGCACCTAACGTAAAAATAATTCGCTCTCAGTCCGGGGATTTCACACGGAGTAAAGGCAAAGAAGTAATGGAGAGTTTCATTAAAGCGGAGCAAAACGGTAAGAACATCTGTGCTGTCTATGCACATAACGATGATATGGCGATAGGTGCCATTCAAGCCATTAAAGAAGCCGGGTTGAAGCCGGGTTCAGAGATCAAAATTGTATCCATCGATGGCGTTCCTGATATTTTTAAAGCGATGGGTAGCGGAGAGGCTAATGCTACTGTTGAGTTGACACCGAATATGGCAGGCCCTGCTTTCGATGCATTAATTGCGCTGAAGAAAGATGGCACCCAACCGCCTAAGTTTATCCAGACAGAATCTCGTCTGTTACAGCCTGATACGGCTAAACAGGAATACGAATCTAAGAAGAGCCTTGGTTATTGATTCAAATGGCGGGGCTTGCCCCGCCTGCTTTCGTCACCTGTATTTGGGCAATATCTGAGTCGTTTTTGAACGTGGGTACATCTGATGGAAACACTGCTAGAAGTCCGTGGCTTGTCAGTTGAATTTCCTGGTGTTAAGGCATTGGACTCTGTCGATTTTTCTCTGCTTCGCGGTGAAGTTGTCGCATTGTTAGGGGAAAATGGTGCAGGAAAGTCGACTTTAATCAAAGCATTAACTGGGGTCTATAAGCGGGCCGCCGGTGAAGTTTATTTAGATGGTAAGGCCATTTGTCCCCTTGATACTGCGGATGCCCAGAAACTGGGGATTGGCACTGTTTATCAAGAGGTCAACTTGCTGCCCAATATATCTGTTGCGGCAAATCTATTCATTGGCCGTGAGCCATTACGTTGGGGGCTAATTGACCATCGCACAATGAATCTACAGGCAGAAAAGCTGCTAACGGGCTATGGTCTTACATTAGATGTGCAGCAACCGTTAGCTAACTTTTCTATTGCAATACAACAGATTGTCGCCATTGCTCGTGCGGTCGATCTATCAGCAAAAGTACTTATTCTGGATGAGCCAACGGCAAGTTTAGATGCTAAAGAAGTCAGTATGTTGCTGGATATTTTGCGTCAGTTACGAGATCAGGGTATCGGTATGGTATTCGTGACGCATTTCCTCGATCAGGTTTATCGGATCAGTGATCGTATTACTGTCTTACGCAATGGCAAACTTGTTGGCACTAAAACAACCGCAGAACTTCCCCGTATCGAATTGGTTCAGATGATGTTGGGTCATAGCTTTGATGAGCAATTACTCAAACGTGGTGAACATAATATTGTGGCAAGCAACCCACTGGTTGAGTTTAAAAACTATGGTCGGCGGGGTGTGGTGGAAAACTTCGATTTGGCTGTTTCTCCTGGTGAAATTGTCGGACTTGCTGGGCTATTGGGGTCTGGGCGCACCGAGACTGCGCAATTAATTTTTGGTGTTACGACACCGGATACTGGGGAGGCCAAAATACAAGGCAAGCCCGTTAAGATCCGAACACCACGCACGGCATCAAAATTCGGTTTTGGCTATTGCCCAGAAGATCGTAAAACTGATGGCATCGTCGGTGCTGCAACAGTTCGGGAGAATATTATTCTGGCCTTACAGGCCCAGCGCGGATGGCTAAGGCCACTTTCAATGCGGGAACAAACGCAAATTGCTGAGCAATTCATTCAGCAGCTTGGTATTCGTACTCCTGGCCCTGAGCAACAAATTCAGTATCTCTCCGGTGGAAACCAGCAAAAAGTTTTATTAGCGCGCTGGCTTGCCACAAAACCTCGATTTTTGATTTTAGATGAGCCAACGCGCGGTATTGACGTGGGGGCGCATGCTGAAATTATTCGGCTGATTGAGAAACTGTGTGATGAAGGGCTGGCACTGTTAATTATCTCTTCCGAATTAGAGGAATTGGCAGGTTATGCCGATCGCGTCATTGTTCTGCGTGACCGTCGACATATTGCACAACTCGGTCACGATGAGATTTCCGTTCCTGCCATCATGCAGGCGATCGCGGTGCAATAAGGAGTTACTTCATGGTTAATAGGAGCCTGTCAATGCCGCAACGACCGCGCAAAGTTAAATGGGTCTTGCCGAAAGGTGCCACTCAATTTGGTGCTCTGGCGGTCATTTTATTGATTGATAGTTTAGTCGCCCCGAACTTTTTCTCGATCCATATTCAGGATGGACGGTTGTTTGGCAGTGTCATCGATATTCTAAATCGCGGTGCTCCCGTTGCTTTACTGGCATTAGGTATGACACTGGTCATTGCTACTGGCGGCATTGATTTGTCGGTTGGTGCGGTAATGGCAATAGCCGGTGCAACTGCAGCCACACTGACCAGTGCTGGATATCCTTTACCCACGGTATTAGTCGCCGCCCTTGCGGTTGGCGCGTTATGTGGTTTATGGAACGGTTTCTTAGTGGCGGTATTACAAATCCAACCGATTGTGGCCACCTTAATGTTAATGGTGGCAGGACGGGGGATAGCCCAGCTTATTACTGAGGGGCAGATTGTTACATTTGATACAGGTGGCTTGGCGAAGTTGGGTAGCAGCACGCTGATGTATTTGCCGATGTCAGTAGTCATCGCATTTAGTATGTTGATTATAGTGTGGTTATTGACCCGAAAAACAGCACTGGGTCTATTCATTGAGTCCGTTGGTATCAACTTACGATCAGCACGTAATGCGGGAGTGAGTACTCGCTTGGTGCTGATTGCCGTGTATGTGATTTGTGGTATCTGTGCAGCGGTCGCTGGCATTATTGTGACGGCAGATATTCGTGGTGCCGATGCTAACAATGCTGGTTTATGGCTGGAGCTGGATGCAATTCTGGCGGTAGTCATTGGTGGTGCATCTTTAATGGGAGGGCGGTTTAATCTTTTGCTTTCGGTTATTGGCGCTTTGATTATTCAAGGGATGAATACAGGGATCTTACTTTCAGGTTATCAGCCAGAATTTAACCTAGTCCTTAAAGCTATTGTGGTATTAGCCGTCTTGATTGTGCAGTCACCGATGATCTCATTTAGCCATATCTTCACGAGGCGAAAATAATGTTAAAGCGCAATATTCCTTTGCTGATTACTATCGCCGTTTTTATTCTGGGATACGCTTTTTGTCTCAGTCAGTTCCCCAGTTTCTCCTCCACCCGAGTGTGGTGTGATTTACTGACTGATAATGCTTTTCTGGGCATCGTCGCCGTAGGGATGACTTTCGTTATTCTATCGGGCGGCATCGATTTATCGGTTGGGTCGGTAATTGCATTTACTGGCGTGTTATTGGCTAAGTTAATCGGAACTTATGGTATTCACCCAATGTATGCTTTTGCCATTGTCTTAGTTATGGGGGCGATGTTTGGTGCATTGATGGGATGGATTATTGATTCTCTGAAACTCCCTGCGTTTATTATTACTCTGGCTGGGATGTTCTTCGTTCGTGGTATGAGTTTTATCGTCTCTGAAGAGTCGATACCTATTGATCACCCACTTTATGCCACGCTGGCGAATTATGCCTGGAAAGTTCCTGGTGGCGGGCGATTCACATTATTAGCCTTCATCATGCTAATGGTTGTGGCATTTGGCATTCTGTTGGCTCATCGAACCCGCTTTGGCCATAATGTTTATGCCATTGGCGGTAATAGCGTTTCTGCCGGACTGATGGGTGTTCCTGTCAGGCAAACGACAATTAAAATTTATATGTTATCGAGCACGTTAGCCGCGCTATCGGTAATCGTTTTCTCACTCTATACCTCTGCTGGCTATGCATTAGCAGCCAGTGGTGTTGAGCTAGATGCCATTGCCGCAGTCGTTATCGGTGGCACATTACTTACCGGTGGTATCGGGACAGTTTTCGGCACGCTGTTTGGCGTCTTGATTCAGGGGTTGATTCAGAGCTATATCACATTCGATGGCACACTTAGCTCATGGTGGACCAAAATTGTCATCGGAATATTATTATTTAGCTTTATTGCGATTCAGAAGGCGATGAGTGCTTTTTATCTGAACCGGCGTGCTCGCCCTCAGTCGCCGCCACTTAATCCCGTATAGCGCTCTGAGCTGCGTTATTCATCGGTGTTTTTAACAGTTGTCGAATCAATGTTTGCTGGTCACTGTTTTGCAACCAAACAGCATACAGTGGCCGCACAATAGCTGGCATATCAGCGTTCATGGCCAATTGAGGGTATTCTTTTTGCCAGTGTTCGGGCAGGAAAGCACAGCCACCGGTGGTTTCCAATAGCTGCCGGGTCAAATGTGCCGATGTGGTCGTTAATACCGGCATTTGCTCGCTCTCCAGCAATCTATTCTCTTGCTGATGAAAATCAGCTCCCCACTCAAGCTTGATGTAAGGTGCCTCATTTGCATTTTTATGCTCGGCGTCTGGCTCAGTTTCTTTCGATAAATCAATCGGCTCAAAAGAAAATAGTCGCAGCGAAAAATGCCCTAACAGTTGGCTTGCCAGTTCATCCATTTTAGGCGGTTCGGTCGTTATCAATAAATCCAGTTGCCGCTCGTGCAACTGTTTCACCAGCGAGTGCCGCAGTGCAATCCGCGCCTCAAGGCGCAATGCCTCTCGTTGTTTATATAATTGTTGCAACCACGGAGTGAGGTATGCCTCCCACAGTGAGGCGGTTGCACCAATGGACAACTCGGTATGCTGTAGTGAGTGAGCAACCTCTTTTTTGGCTAGTTGCCAGGTACTCATCAGTGTTTCTGCGTAAGGCACCAAACGTTCTCCCGCAGGTGTCAGACGAATATTATTGCGATGACGAGTGAATAAATTTGCACCTAATTGATTTTCCAACTGACGGATACGAAAACTTACCGCCGACTGTGTTAAGTACAAAGATTCAGCAGCGCGACCAAAGTGGCGAGTCCTACTGACCTCCAAAAAGGTTTTCAGTAATTCGGTATCCAAACCCATCTCCAATTTTTTTTGTCGTTAAGATTTAAATGTTTTGTTTTACACGCTGTCAAGCCTATCTAATACTCCGCGCCATAAACAGCACGACCATGAGAGAATTAGGAGCGTGTCAGATGGCGGATAGCTTCATCACGACCAATCGTTTTTTTGATAATAAGCATTATCCTCGCGGGTTCTCGCGCCACGGCGATTTCACCATTAAAGAGGCGCAATTACTAGAGCGCCATGGCTACGCCTTCAACGAACTCGATCTCGGAAAACGCCAGCCTGTAACGGAAGAAGAACAGTTGTTTGTTGCTGTTTGTCGCGGCGAACGTGAGCCCGTCAGTGCCGAGGAGAAAGTCTGGTCCAAATATGTGACCCGAACTCGTCGTCCTAAACGATTCCATACTCTATCAGGCGGCAAGCCGCAGATGGATGCGGTGGAAGATTATACCGATAGCGACGATTAATCCCCTCTTATCCTTCGTCCTTGAAATCGCAGGGGTGTTCGCGGCGTGCTCTTACCCGAATCACTTACTTGAGTAAGCTCATCGGGATGCGTTTGCTTGCAGCCTACCTGCGATTCCAATGACTTTGGATAATACTCTTCGTTAGTGGAACCACAGGGGTGTTAGCGGCGCGCTCTTACCCGAATCACTTACTTGAGTAAGCTCATCGGGATGCGTTTGCTTGCAGCCTACCTGCGATTCCAATGACTTTGGATAATACTCTTCGTTAGTGGAACCACAGGGGTGTTAGCGGCGCGCTCTTACCTGAATCACTTACTTGAGTAAGCTCATCGGGATGCGTTTGCTTGCTGCCTACCTGCGATTCCAATGACTTTGGATATCAGAGAGGTGTTTGATAATAGTGGATTTTTTTCTCCCCTATTTACATCAGGCTCTTGTGTAACTGCAACAGCAGCCGGTCCATACAACGATAGCTCAGTGCTTCCGAAAGATGATTTCTTTGGATGTAATTCTCCTGAGCGAGATCGGCAATGCTCCGCGCTACTTTTAAAATATGGTGCCAGGCGCGTACCGACAAACCCAGCGTCAGCAGGACTTGCTCCAGAAAGGCCGCATTCTCAGGAGTGAGGGAGCAATATTCGGCAATTTCTTGGCTATTAAGCTGAGAATTTATCTTCCCTGCTCGATCCAATTGCCTCTGCCTTGCCTGCAATACTCGTAGCCTGACCGTTTCACTGCTTTCCCCTTGATGTTTCTGAGCCCCCAGCATACCTGATGGCAGCAATGGCACCTCTATCGACAAATCAAACCTGTCCAGAAACGGCCCCGACAATTTTGCCAGATAGCGCAGAATCTGTTGTGGCGGTGTACGGTTATGGACACCCTGATAATGGCCGCTGGGGCTGGGGTTCATTGCGGCAATCAGTTGCACTTTGGCAGGAAAGCACACTTTAGCCGCTGCACGAGAAATGATAATTTCGCCTGATTCCAGTGGCTCGCGCAGTGAATCCAGCACCCGACGTTCAAATTCAGGTAATTCATCCAGGAAGAGTACACCATTGTGCGCCAATGAGATTTCACCGGGGCGTGGAATAGAACCACCGCCAATCAGTGCCGCCATTGAGGCGCTATGGTGGGGGGCGCGAAAAGCCCGGCAACGCCATTGGGCGGGTAGCACGTTACTGTGCAGTAGACCGTTAATGGCCGCGGCCTCTAATGCCTCTTGATCCGTCAGCGGCGGCAATAATCCAGTTAACCGATTTGCCAGCATCGTTTTGCCCGTTCCTGGTGGCCCGAGTAATAGCAGGTTATGGCCCCCCGCCGCAGCAATTTCTAAGGCTCGCTTAGCCTGTGACTGCCCAATGATATCTTGCAGGTCGAGGCTGCTATCCCACTCTGGTGTAGATTCAACTAGCTGGCCCTGAGCAAGGGTATTTTCACCCTGTAAAAAACCGCACACGGCTAACAAGTGATCGGCAACCCGGCTGTTACCTTGTGGAATAAGACCTATCTCAAGATTATTCGCGACCGGAAGAATTAATTGCCGCTGAACTTGGCTACTGGCGAGTGCTGCCGGAATTGCGCCGCTAACCCGCCTTAGCGCCCCTGATAGGGCTAACTCACCCAAGAACTCATAGTGGGTTAATTTATCCGCAGGAATCTGTTCTGACGCTGCCAGTATTGCTAAAGCGATAGGGAGATCATAGCGGCCACCCTCTTTCGGCAAGTCTGCCGGTGCCAAACTAACAGTGATACGTTTCGCCGGAAAGGTGAATCCACTGTTGATTAATGCGCTCCGAACCCTATCTCGAGCCTCTTTTACGGTGGTTTCCGGTAATCCGACCAAAATCAATCCGGGGAGCCCATTGCTGATATGAACTTCTACTGTAACCGGTGGGGCCTGAATGCCTAATGTGGCGCGGGTATGAATGGTTGCCAGTGACATGCTGCTTTCCTTTGCCGTAGGGCTACCGGGACTTTTATTAATCGACCGGGCTGAGATATGAGGTAGCCGCAGCAGTGTGCCCTAGGTCTTTTTTGAGTACAGCGAAAAAGAATTGATTTGCGAACGCTCGCGAGAAATTTCGATGCAAGGGAAGTATCAAAATTAAAAATTGCGATACGGTACGCAAAAAATGGCCAAACTACTGATATGAGTATTACTAATTGATAAATAATATATTTGTGTCATATCGTGTAGCGGCTCACAGAATAATAATTTAAATAAATATTGTCAGATAACCAATAACTGTGATAACTCTGTAGGTATTCGTTCGACACTGACAGATGAACAACCTAATTATGAAAGCGATTGTCCAAGTGATTAACCTAGTCCTAATTAGCGTGGTGGTGATTATTATCCCACCGTGCGGGGCTGCACTTGGACGAATAAAGGCATAAAAATCAAGCCTTAATCTCAAGAGAACCCCCGCACCGAAAGGTCCGGGGGTTTTTTATTGGTACGTTAAAGACGCGAGGAACATAAAATGCACAACAGAATAAAATCCTGTGCCTCCCGCGAAAGGTCGGGGAAATAACTATGAATGGTGCTCAGTGGGTGGTTCAAGCGTTGCGTGCGCAGGGTGTTGATACGGTATTCGGCTATCCGGGTGGGGCAATAATGCCTGTCTACGATGCTTTGTATGATGGTGGTGTCGAGCATTTGCTCTGCCGCCATGAGCAAGGTGCTGCGATTGCTGCCATTGGCTATGCCCGTGCAACCGGTAAAGTCGGGGTGTGTATTGCCACTTCTGGACCTGGAGCCACTAATCTGATCACCGGTTTGGCTGATGCATTGCTGGATTCAGTGCCGGTCATTGCTATCACCGGTCAGGTGGGGTCTGCTTTAATCGGTACTGATGCTTTTCAGGAGATTGACGTATTGGGTTTGTCACTTGCCTGTACCAAACACAGTTTTCTGGTTGAATCATTAGAGGCGTTGCCTGGTATCATGGCGGAGGCGTTTGCCATTGCTACCAGTGGCCGCCCTGGACCGGTTTTAATCGATATTCCGAAGGATATTCAGTTAGCTGTGGGTGATTTAACCCCGCACCTGATGCCAGTTGAAGAGCATCTTGTTGATTCTGCTGCCGAGTTACAACAAGCCTGGGATATGCTGGCAACCGCGCAAAAACCGATGTTGTATGTCGGTGGCGGGGTTGGCATGGCACAGGCCGTTCCTGCTTTACGTGCTTTTATCGAGGTAACGGGTATTCCTGCGGTTGCCACTCTGAAGGGTTTAGGCGCACCGGATACTAATCATCCGTGCTATCTGGGTATGCTGGGGATGCATGGCACTAAAGCCGCAAACTTTGCGGTGCAGGATTGCGATTTATTGATAGCGGTTGGCGCGCGGTTTGATGACCGTGTCACCGGCAAGCTGAATACATTCGCCGCAAAAGCAAAAGTTATCCATATGGATATCGACCCGGCTGAATTGGGTAAATTGCGTCAGGCGCATGTCGCGTTGCAGGGCGATTTGAAAGTATTGCTGCCCGCATTACAGCAACCGTTGGATATCCAGCCGTGGCGTGATGAGGTCATGGCATTGAAACACCAGCATAGCTGGCGCTACGATCACCCTGGCCAGGCAATTTATGCTCCGTTGTTACTGAAGCAGATATCTGAACGCAAAGCACCACAAGCGGTAGTGACTACCGATGTGGGCCAGCACCAGATGTGGACGGCGCAGCATATGAACTTTACCCGACCTGAGAATTTCATCACATCCAGCGGTTTGGGCACGATGGGTTTTGGTGTGCCGGCCGCGGTTGGCGCACAAATGGCCCGTCCTGATGACATGGTTATCTGTATCTCCGGTGACGGTTCGTTTATGATGAATGTTCAGGAGTTGGGCACGATAAAACGAAAACAGTTACCGCTGAAAATCGTATTATTAGATAACCAGCGATTGGGTATGGTTCGACAGTGGCAGCAACTGTTTTTTGATGGACGTTATAGCGAAACCAATCTTTCTGATAACCCCGATTTCATCACACTGGCCAGTGCGTTTAATATCCCCGGCCAACGTATCACCCGCAAAGACCAAGTCGACGCCGCTCTGGATGCGCTGTTTAACAGCGAAGGCCCTTATCTGCTCCAGGTTTCCATCGACGAACTCGAAAACGTTTGGCCGTTAGTGCCGCCAGGCGCAGGTAATGAAACCATGCTGGAGAAAATCTCATGATGCACCATCAATCCTCTATCCAACATCAAATCTCTATCCAAGCCCGCTTCCGCCCTGAAATGTTAGAGCGTGTATTGCGGGTTGTGCGGCACCGTGGCTTCCAGGTTTGTGCTATGAATATGTCGCCAATGATTAATGCTGAGAATATTAATATTGAATTGACCGTTGCCAGCGGGCGACCTGTCGATTTACTGTCTTCTCAGTTAAGTAAGCTTATGGATGTCGCCTGCGTCGAGATCCTACAACCTAATACATTACAGATACGCGCCTGATGCGCCACAAGGAAAGAAAAGAATGACGAAGAAAGCTGATTTTATTTGGTTTAACGGTGACATGGTTCCGTGGGCAGAGGCTAAAGTTCACGTGATGTCTCACGCGTTACACTACGGCACGTCAGTCTTCGAAGGTGTCCGTTGCTACGACTCCCACAAAGGGCCGGTAGTTTTCCGTCACCGCGAACATATGCAGCGTTTACATGACTCAGCTAAAATTTATCGTATGCCGGTTTCCCAGTCGGTTGATGAGCTGATGGAAGCCTGCCGTGCGACATTGCGTAAAAACAATCTGACCAGCGCGTATATCCGCCCGTTAGTGTTTATTGGTGATGTCGGTATGGGTGTGAACCCGCCAGATGGCTATAAAACAGATGTGATAATCGCCGCGTTCCCATGGGGTGCTTATCTGGGTGCGGAAGCGTTGGAGCAAGGCATTGATGCCATGGTGTCCTCATGGAACCGTGTGGCACCAAATACCATTCCAACTGCGGCAAAAGCCGGTGGTAACTACCTGTCCTCCTTGTTGGTGGGCAGCGAAGCACGCCGTCACGGCTATCAGGAAGGGATTGCGCTGGATATTCATGGCTTCTTGTCTGAAGGTGCGGGTGAAAACCTATTTGAAGTAAAAGATGGCATCCTGTTCACGCCGCCGTTTACCTCTTCAGCCCTGCCGGGTATCACCCGTGATGCGATTATCAAACTGGCGAAAGATATGGGTCTGGAAGTGCGTGAGCAAGTGTTGTCACGTGAATCTCTCTATTTGGCGGATGAAGTATTTATGTCCGGTACTGCGGCAGAAATTACCCCGGTACGCAGCGTGGATGGTATTCAGGTCGGTATTGGTAAACGTGGCCCGGTTACCACCAAGATCCAACAAGCATTCTTTGGCCTGTTCACCGGTGAAACTGAAGATAAGTACGGTTGGCTGGATCCAATCAATCAATAATCAATAAAAACTGACAGACAGAATCAGCAGGTGGTTCGTTCGCCACCTGCAACACAGAATACATTGGAGTGAAGAGACAATGCCTAAGTACCGTTCCCATACCACCACTCATGGCCGCAATATGGCCGGCGCTCGTGCACTGTGGCGCGCTACCGGTATGACCGATGATGACTTCGGCAAACCGATTATTGCAGTGGTTAACTCATTTACCCAGTTTGTACCGGGCCACGTTCATTTGCGCGACTTAGGCAAGCTGGTAGCGGAGCAAATTGAAGCGTCTGGCGGCGTGGCTAAAGAGTTCAACACTATTGCGGTGGATGATGGGATCGCGATGGGCCACGGCGGCATGCTCTATTCACTGCCTTCACGTGAATTGATTGCCGACTCCGTAGAATACATGGTTAACGCTCATTGCGCGGACGCCATGGTGTGTATCTCTAACTGCGACAAAATTACCCCAGGGATGCTGATGGCGTCTCTGCGTTTGAATATTCCGGTGATCTTTGTGTCCGGCGGCCCGATGGAAGCGGGTAAAACCAAGCTGTCCGATAAAATCATCAAACTGGATCTGGTGGATGCCATGATCCAGGGCGCAAACCCGAATGTCAGTGATGCCGACAGTGAGCAGATTGAACGCTCTGCCTGCCCGACCTGTGGTTCCTGCTCGGGGATGTTTACTGCCAACTCGATGAACTGCTTAAATGAGGCGCTGGGTCTGGCGCTGCCAGGTAACGGTTCACTGTTGGCGACCCATGCTGACCGTAAACAACTGTTCCTCGATGCTGGTAAGCACATTGTTGAGCTGACTAAACGTTATTACGAACAGGATGATGTTAGTGCCTTGCCGCGCAGCATCGCGAACAAAGCCGCATTTGAAAACGCTATGACGCTGGATATCGCGATGGGCGGCTCGACCAACACCGTGCTGCACTTACTGGCCGCAGCACAGGAAGGGGAGGTTGATTTCGATATCAGCGATATCGACCGTTTATCTCGTCAGGTGCCTCATTTGTGTAAAGTCGCGCCGAGCACGCAGAAATACCATATGGAAGACGTGCACCGTGCAGGTGGGGTTATGGGTATTTTAGGCGAACTGGACAGGGCTGGCTTGCTTAACCGCGAGGTGCGTAATGTGTTGGGGCTGAATCTGACCGATACGCTGGAAACCTATGACGTGATGCTTACCGGTGACGAAGGGGTCAAGCAGATGTACGCCGCGGGCCCGGCGGGTATTCGTACCACTAAAGCCTTCTCGCAGGATTGCCGCTTCCCATCACTGGATACTGACCGCGAAGAGGGTTGTATCCGTACTCGCGAACATGCTTACAGCCAAGACGGCGGTTTAGCTGTGCTGTACGGCAATATCGCCGCGAACGGTTGTATTGTTAAAACCGCCGGTGTGGATAAAGAGAGCCTGACCTTCCGTGGCCCGGCAAAAGTGTATGAGAGTCAGGATGATGCGGTAGCAGCGATTCTCGGCGGTAAAGTTGTGGCGGGTGACGTGGTCGTTATCCGTTACGAAGGGCCAAAAGGTGGGCCGGGGATGCAGGAAATGCTCTATCCGACCACTTATTTGAAATCCATGGGATTAGGCAAGAGCTGTGCTTTGCTGACTGATGGCCGTTTCTCCGGCGGGACGTCTGGTTTGTCGATTGGTCATGTTTCACCAGAAGCGGCCAGTGGCGGCCTGATTGGTCTGGTGCAGGATGGCGATTTCATTGATATCGATATCCCGAACCGTGGCATTGTGTTGGATGTGAGCGAATCTGAGCTGACTGCTCGTCGTGAAACGGAAGAAGCCCGTGGCGATGCTGCCTGGTCGCCTAAAGCCCGCGAACGTCAGGTTTCTTATGCACTGCGCGCTTATGCTCTGCTGGCAACCAGCGCCGACAAAGGTGCTGTGCGCGACAAAAGTAAGCTGGGAGGCTAATACCCATGGCGGTATCACAACCCTTATCTGCTGCCCCTTGCGGGGCAGAATATCTGCGGGCGATATTGCGCGCGCCGGTGTATGAGGTGGCGCAAGTCACCCCGTTGCAAGTGATGGAAAAAATCTCTTCCCGCCTGGCTAATACTATTTTGGTTAAACGTGAAGATCGCCAGCCAGTGCACAGTTTTAAGCTGCGTGGTGCTTATGCGATGCTGGCGGGTCTGACAGAAGAGCAGAAAGCCTGTGGTGTGATAACCGCCTCTGCCGGTAATCATGCGCAAGGTGTCGCCCTCTCAGCCAGTAAGCTGGGTATCAAGGCACTTATCGTGATGCCGGTAGCAACCGCTGACATCAAAGTGGATGCCGTGCGCGGTTTTGGTGGTGAGGTGCTGCTGTTCGGTGCCAATTTCGATGAAGCCAAAGGCAAAGCTATCGAGTTATCCCAGCAGCAGGGTTATACCTTTGTGCCGCCGTTTGACCATCCGGCCGTTATCGCCGGGCAGGGGACGCTGGCGATGGAGTTACTCCAGCAAGACGCACACCTTGATCGGATTTTTGTCCCGGTCGGTGGCGGTGGGCTGGTGGCCGGTGTGGCGGTGCTTATCAAGCAACTGATGCCGCAGATTAAAGTGATCGGGGTTGAAGCGGAAGACTCAGCTTGTTTACGTGCCGCACTGGATGCGGGCAAGCCGGTTGACCTGGCCCGTGTTGGGTTATTTGCCGAGGGTGTCGCCGTTAAACGTATTGGCGATGAGCCATTCCGCCTGTGCCAAGAGTATTTGGACGAGGTGATAACCGTCGACAGTGATGCTATCTGTGCGGCAGTAAAAGATTTATTTGAAGATGTGCGTGCCATCGCCGAACCTTCTGGTGCTTTGGCGCTGGCGGGCCTGAAAAAGTATGTTCAGCAGCATAATATCAAAGGCGAACGTCTGGCCCATGTGCTGTCCGGTGCTAACGTGAACTTCCACGGTCTGCGCTATGTGTCAGAACGTTGTGAGCTGGGCGAGCAGCGTGAAGCTTTGCTGGCCGTAACTATCCCCGAGAAAAAAGGCAGTTTTCTCCGTTTCTGCGAGTTGCTGGGGGGGCGTTCGGTCACTGAATTCAACTACCGTTATGCGGATGCCGATAATGCCTGCATTTTCGTAGGGGTACGTTTGACGCGCGGCTATGCCGAGCGGGCAGAGATATTGGCTGAGCTACAGGCAAAAGATTATCAGGTGGTGGACCTATCTGACGACGAGATGGCCAAACTGCATGTGCGTTATATGGTGGGTGGTCGACCTTCCAAACCATTGCGTGAGCGGCTGTACAGCTTTGAATTCCCTGAATCACCGGGCGCATTGCTGAAGTTCTTGCATACATTAGGTACGCACTGGAATATCTCTTTGTTCCACTATCGTAGCCATGGCACTGATTTTGGTCGGGTATTGGCAGGGTTTGAGTTGTCAGATTCTGAGCCGCAATTTGAAGAGCACTTGGCCGCTTTGGGCTATGATTGCCATGATGAAACCAACAACCCGGCGTTTAAGTTCTTTTTGGCGGGTTAAGTTTTGGCTGGATGAAGTGGCGGTGAATACCTATCAACCACAATAAAACTCAGGGCTAATAAGCGCTGAGTTTTTTATTTCCACTTAGTTATATTTAATCTTCTTATATATTCTCAAAAATAAGCATTCCAAATGAAATTCAGTATTAGTGCAGCGTAATATCATCTGTGGATTTATTAATTGAGATTAATAATATCGCAGTTAATTACCACATTGTTGAATGTTTATTGTTTCTCATGGTTTGAATAATATATGGAGATTTTATATGAGTGAAACATTAGCCTTGATTAAGGCATCAATTAAGTCACCGGTACCTGACTACATACCCCCTACGCCGCTAAGTAACCGTTTGAATCCTCTGCAAAACTCAATTCGGTCTTATTCAATGCGTGATGGGACGACAACAATTGAAACAACGCGTCGCAAAGGGGAGATCGTTAGGCAAATTGTAACAAGAGAACACATTGATGCTGCAAGCAATAAGACGGTTAAAGTGAAAACCTTTGATGCAGCTACCAATACGATAAATCAGGCTATCGAGCACTTTGATTCTAACAATAATATGACTAAGAGGGTCGTTGAAAGTTTTAGTTATGACCCAGTTAAAAAGGCAGTACAATTGAGCGAAACAGTGGTAGTAAAACAAAGTTTCGATGCTAAAAATAATATAACGCACCGCGCTGAACAGAAAACTAATGCTGCTGGTGAAATCACTTATAACCTGGTTGATACCTATCCCAACGTAAACATTACCAACAACTTGCAAAGCGACACCTGCCAACTGACCGATTCGATAAACAGTTTCCCTACCAAAGAGAGCGCTCCTGCTCCTGTGGAGGCGACTATGTGTAATCCTTTAACTCTGGGGCCGAGGAATCTTGTTCCCGCCATAAATTACGCTTCACGATTGTAAACTACAGCAGCCCCCAAAATGCTTCGATCAACGGCTCATTGAGCCGTTTTTTGGGCACACACACACCCAGCTCAAATGGCTCGACCAACGAGATATCATCCAGCAAGGAAATGCGGTTGCGCACCGGTTCCGGGCTGTTATCCACCACCACTGATGGGATCAGTGCCACACCGCAGCCCAATGCTACCATTGATACAATTGCTTCATGGCCGGAAACCGTAGCATAAATCAATGGGTTACTGATGCGCTGGCGGCGGAACCACAAATCAATGCGTTTTCGTGATGGGCCATGCTCAGGCAAAATAAAGGGGACCGTGGCCCAATCGGGCTGTTCCACCGAGACCTGTGAACGCACTGCGCAAGGCAGGGCTGGCGCAATCAAAACCAGCGGAATCTCGCCAATCTGGGTAAAGGCGATGCTGGTGGGGAGCACTTCAGGGCGACCAGCAATACCGAGATCAGCCTCATTCGATTGCACTTTATCTACCGCATCGGCGGCATCACCGGTAGTGAGTTTGATTTCAACCAACGGATGACGTGCGCGAAAACGATCGAGAATGGGGGGTAAATGGCTATAGGCGGCGGTGACTGAACAAAATAGCCGCAGTTCGCCACTGAGTGATGGCCCGTGCTGACCCAAGGCATGGCGCAGCTGTTGGTACTGTAGCAATGTCTGTTGAGCAAAAGCCTTGAGCTGTGTACCGGCATCGGTCAGTTGCACCGTGCGGTTGTCTCGTAAAAACAGGGGCTGTCCGAGCGTCTCCTCCAGCCGCTGAATCTGGCGCGATAGGGTGGATGGACTGACGTGTGTCGCTTTAGCCGTGCGGCCAAAGTGGCGGCTTTCAGCCAAATGCAGAAACAATTTCAGGTCACGTAAATCCATAACAGACAGCCTCTTAGGTGAGAAGAGCTATTGTATTGCATAAGAAATAAACTGTATTGCAGAATTTGCAACGTCACATTGTTAATATATCAATTTCAGCAATGTGTTTCCTGTCATATAGTGAATCCAAGATAATCCCCGGCCCAGACAGGGGATGTGAAAAACAGCAACACACAACATTAGCTACACAAACACAATATTCGTTTGCAGTAACCAAAATAAATAGCTGCACCCACAAAACAGAACCCGAACGGAGTAATACCATGGCTAACTATTTCAACACATTGAACCTGCGTCAGCAGTTGGCGCAATTAGGTAAGTGTCGCTTTATGGCACGTGACGAATTTGCCGATGAAGCAAGCTACCTGAACGGTAAAAAAGTGGTGATCGTCGGTTGTGGCGCACAAGGTCTGAACCAAGGCTTGAACATGCGTGACTCTGGTCTGGACGTGGCTTACGCTCTGCGCAAAGAAGCGATTGCCGAGAAGCGTGCTTCATGGCGTAAAGCGACTGAAAATGGCTTCAAAGTAGGCACTTACGAAGAGTTGATCCCACAGGCTGATTTGGTGGTTAACCTGACACCAGACAAACAGCACACCGCAGTGGTTCAGGCAGTTCAGCCACTGATGAAAGATGGTGCAGCACTGGGTTATTCTCATGGCTTCAATATCGTTGAAGTGGGTGAGCAAGTTCGTAAAGACATCACCGTTGTGATGGTAGCGCCGAAATGCCCTGGCACTGAGGTTCGTGAAGAATACAAACGTGGTTTTGGTGTGCCGACGCTGATCGCGGTTCACCCGGAAAACGATCCTAAAGGCGAAGGCATGGCGATTGCCAAGGCTTGGGCGGCAGCAACCGGTGGCCATCGCGCGGGTGTGTTGGAGTCCTCTTTCGTTGCGGAAGTAAAATCTGATCTGATGGGTGAGCAGACTATCCTGTGTGGTATGTTGCAGGCCGGTTCATTGCTGTGTTTCGATAAGCTGGTTTCTGAAGGTACTGACGCGGCTTATGCTGAGAAACTGATTCAGTTCGGTTGGGAAACCATTACCGAAGCGCTGAAACAAGGCGGGATTACGCTGATGATGGACCGTCTGTCCAATCCGGCTAAACTGCGGGCTTATGCGCTGTCTGAACAGTTGAAAGAAATCATGGCTCCGTTGTTCCAAAAGCATATGGATGACATCATCTCCGGTGCTTTCTCCAGCGGTATGATGGCTGATTGGGCGCAAGACGATGTTAAATTGCTGGGCTGGCGTGAAGAGACCGGCAGAACAGCATTCGAGAATGCGCCACAGTTTGAAGGCAAAATCTCTGAGCAAGAATATTTCGACCACGGCGTATTGATGATTGCCATGGTGAAAGCTGGTGTTGAGTTGGCATTCGAAACTATGGTTGACTCCGGTATCATCGAAGAGTCTGCATATTATGAATCACTGCATGAGCTGCCATTGATCGCCAACACCATTGCCCGTAAGCGCTTGTATGAAATGAACGTGGTTATTTCTGATACGGCTGAATACGGTAACTATCTGTTCGCGAACGCGGCGGTTCCGTTGCTGAAAGGCAAATTCATGGATTCACTGCAAGCAGGGGATTTGGGTAAGAGCGTTGCCGGTACTGCGGTTGATAACGCGCAACTGCGTGATGTGAATGAAGCCATTCGTAACCACCCAATTGAAGCCGTAGGTCACAAACTGCGTGGCTATATGACCGATATGAAGCGTATTGCAGTTGCGGGCTAAGTCCCTTTTGTCTTTGACGTCGCGGCATTGTTAGCGGCGTTTAACTCTGCGTGAAACAGGCCGCTGCCATTAAATAATGGCAGCGGCTTTTTTTTATCTCAAATTTAAGCCATATCTTGCAGGCGAAAATTTATTAAATTAATGCTATCCCGGCCCGAAAAAAATCTTGTAAGGTGTTAATCGTGGTTTAACACATCGCAGACAAACTCAGTATTAAACTCTATTAATCATAATATTCTTATGAAGGTAATAACGCACCTCGCTAATTAGCGGGGTGTTTTTATTTGTGGGTCTGGCAAAGCTAAAGAATAAAACTCATGACATTTAAATAATGTTAAGGAGGTGAAAAAGATAAATAGGTTTAGCAGTCAATATTCTCGTTAATTATAAAAACTTAAATAAGGAAATAAAGTATGGGAAAAGGACACAGTAATGTAATGGGTCAGGGCCGCCGTGGCTCAACTGATGGCGTCAAGGGCGTGCCGAGAGGGCTTAGTGCTGGAAATCCTAATAAAGGTAGAGGGTGGGGAGTATCGCAAACCCCCTATGGGGCTATTCGCAATTATAATCCAAGCAAGTTCGGTAGCCGTTCTGGCGGTAATCGAGGTGGCAATAACCGTTCACGTCATCGCGGCAATCCTCCAAGTCCCCCTAATCTGGCACAAAGGCCAGAGCTACAAGTAGCAATAGTCCCCGGTGTTGCCGTTCCCCTATCACTGGTTGCTGGTGAATGGGGGTTTACGCTGCTTAAACCAAAGGTAGTTGCTGCGGCACTTGATCTGGCTCTTACGCGGATGGCGATGTTTGCTGTGGACGCGGCGCCTTATGTCGGGCGGTTCGCCGGGGTTGTTGGCATGTTGCTGGCACCCTCTGAAATCGCGAAAGATGATATGTCAGTGACCCGGCGCACGGTCGTCACCCTGCCTGCCGAGCGCATCATCAGCGTGCCATTGGCACAATTACCCACACAATCAGCAGTAGTGGCTAATGTCCGGCTGCATGATGTGGTACAGGATGGTGTGCAGAAAATCGCGGTAGTGAAATCCAAACATGTGCCGATTACGGTGCCAGTAGTACAGGCTAAACCCACTGATCGGACAGGAGTATTTACCGCTCAGATCCTCAATGGGATGCCATCTATCCACATCCATATTGATACGAGTTCTTCCCCTCCCACGGCAACGCAACCAAGCGGTATTCGTGAGGTGAGGGATAGCCCTGTAACACCGGTATTTTCTCCACTGGGAAGTAACAGCCATGACGCGATTGTCTACTTCCCCGCAGAAGCGAATACTGACCCAGTCTATATCTCGGTCACGACCGTATTGACGCCAGAGCAGATTACGCAGGTGGAGGAGGAAAATCGGCAAAAACAAGCACCATGGGATGCCAATTATCCGGTTGAAGCGGCGGAATACCAGGTAAGCCAAGCGAATGACGCTTTGGCCCTGGAACAGAATAATATTGTACCCTATCAGGCGGCACTGGATGAGCTTAAGGGGACCTGGGAAGGGCGTCTTTTAGACGATCCTGATCGATACCCTTTTAGAGATGAAATCGAAGAATTCATCTCTATATCGAGTAGTTCTAGATACCGTTTTATGTTCGACATTGAGATAAAGAACCGCCAGGAGCTGGAGAATCTATTAAATATTGGCGGTGAAGCCTTTGATCCCTTCCCTGATGGCATGAGTCCAGAAGAGATGGAATACTATGGATATCATGCTGGGTTGCTCATGCAGGCGTTAACGATTGGGCATTATGATCTGTTGCGTAAACACCTGTTGGCTTATCAGGCTAATATTAACACGGCTCAGTTGGCTTTAGATTCTATTCAACACCAATTAGATATGGCTATAAATGCCGTCAATAATGCTGAGCAGCATTTAACTCAGGTTAGAGCTAATGTTGAGAATGCATCTTTGACGGCAGAAACCGCAGAATGGCTGCGACCTGCTGAGTTTGAGCAATGGAATGCCGAAGTAACAGAACGGTGGCAAATTAAGGATGAGCAGCGGGCAATAGAGATAGCTGAATGGCAACAGCGCGTTGAACGTGAGCAACTGGCGGCAGAAGCGGCAGACGGCTTTGCTAAACAGCAAATAGCTATTCGCCACAATAGCTTTTCTTTACCGGCTCATCCGAAAGGAAGTACCCAGACGCCTGGTTTTGCCGGGGTAGGAATGGGGACGATTGCCTTAAGTTCCCCGGTAGCCAGAGGATTTAGCGCCACGTTACGGACAGCATTGGCGAGATTCAGTACGATTGCTCCCCCCTTCAATAGCAATGACTGTTGGTTCTGGTTTCTACCCAACCAAGGTAGGGGGAGGGCCAGATAAACCTGCACTTGTGGGTAGCTTCCCGCTTAGCGAAATGGGGTTACCCCCTGCAACACCGCTACCGCAGCAAGGTGAAATTGATCTTCCTGTCAGAATGCTGATGACGGATCAGGATGATTGGACGGATGTTTATGCAGTAAAAACCGGTGCCGCAAATATTGCCGCTAAGGTAAAGGTTGCCACTGCCCAATTTGATCAATCAAAAGGTGTTTATACTTTTACCACCGACAGTCAGCCGCCACGCACCTTTATTTTTACGCCAGCAAAACCGCCCGGCATGGATATCAGCTCGGTATTGCCACAACCGCCCAGTGCACCGGTTGTTCCGTCGCATACTGGGGCTGATATCACCTTCCTGGCTACCAAGCCGGGCTTAATATTTCTGGCTCTGGAAGAGGGTGATTTCCACGATTACATCATTTGGTTCCCGGCAGCGTCGGGGCTGGAACCGGTGTATATTTATTTTAAAACGCCACGGGATGAGCCGGGTGAAGTAACCGGTCGTGGGCAGCAAGTTGCAGGCGTTTGGCTGGCAGAGGCGGGTAAGGGGCTGGGAGCACCTATCCCAGTACAGATTGCCGATAAATTACGTGGCAGGAAGTTCAGTAGTTTTGATAGATTTAGGGAAGCGTTTTGGCAGGAGGTTGCGAATGACCCTGAGCTATCTGGGCAGTTCTCACCTTTAAACCAGAATAGAATGAAACGTGGTTATGCTCCATATCCAATACCAACTGAGCAAGTAGGAGGAAGAGAGAAATTTGAGCTTCATCATATTAAATTTATTCGTGATGATGGTGCAGTTTATGACATTGAAAATATAAGGGTAATGACACCAAAACGACATGTAAATATTCACTCAAAGACTGGAGGCGAGTAATGGAATTAAAAAATAGTATAAGTGAATATACTGAGTTGGAATTTTTAGCTTTTTTAAAAAAAATTTGGGCCGTAGATGTTTCAGAGAAGGAACATGATGCTCTTATTCATCATTTTGTAATGCTCACTGAGCATCCTCACGGGAATGGATTGCTATTTTATCCCGATTCAGACGTTGATAATAGTCCCGAAGGTATTCTTGAGTTCATTAAAAAATGGCGAGCCGAAAATGGCAAGCCTGGATTCAAAGAGTAACTTATATCGTTAAGTAAAAATATAGGCCGCCTTTCTGGCGGTTTATATTTTATTAATTAGTTAATAAAATATAAACACTCATTTATTATATCATTTGGTCCTCAGATTATTAGTGGCTGGGAGCTCCGATCCCAGTACAGATTGCCGATAAATTACGTGGCAGGACGTTCAGTAGTTTTGATGGATTTAGGGAAGCGTTTTGGCAGGAGGTGCGAATGACCCTGAACTGTCTGGGCAGTTTAATAAAACTAACTACGTCGAAATGCTAAATCAACGAGCCCCATACCCACCTTCCATAGAGCAAATTGGTGATAGGAAAAAATATGAAATTCATAATGTTAAGTTTATAAATAACGGAGGAGAGGCTTACAATATTGAAAACCTAAGAATCATGACACCGAAACGGCACATTAATATTCACTCCGGAAATAGAGGGAAATAATATGGAACTTAAAAAAGAGTTAACAGACTATACTGAAAATGAATTTCTAGAGTTGATTAATTTATTATTTATTGGTGAATTCTCTTCAGAAGAGGAGCATGACGAACTTGTAAATCATATTGTAAAAATTACAGAACACCCTAATGGTACTGATATCCTTTATTATCCTGAGACTGGAGTGGAGGATAGCCCCGAGGGAGTTATTAAATTCATTAAAAAATGGCGAGCCGAAAATGGCAAGCCTGGATTCAAAGAGTAACTTATATCGTTAATTAATAATATGGGCCGTCTTTATGGTGGTTTATATTTGCATGATTTATAATTCTGTAATTAATGAGTCGGTTATATAATATAAATAGCTCTAAGTTCGGATGAGGATGTGTTAACTTTTCTATCTTAATGCCTATGTATTTCATGGGGGTGAGATTTATTAAATTAATCCTATCCCGGCCCGAAAAAAATCTTGTAAGGTGTTAATCGTGGTTATACACATTATGGGTATATCTATTGTTTCTCAATATTATTAATTAATAGACCTTGCTAATTAGTGAGGTCTTTTTTGTGGGTGATATTAATCAAATAAATGAAAAGGCATTTAAATATAAAAGGAGAGCAGTAATGAGTGATATCCAAACTGTTTTGACGCGTTGGGGTGTATGGGCTAGGGATAACTCTCATCTGGATTATCCTCATATCGCTAGCGGGTTTAAGGGATTGGTGACGAGCAATAGACAGGTAGAGTCATGTTGCGATAATGACGGATTAGCCATTGATAAAACAATAGGAAATTTACAGCGGGCCTCGCGAGAAAAAGAACTGGAACTTATCCTTCGACATTATGTGTATGGGCAATCTAAAGCCTCTATTGCCCGATTGAAAAAATGTAATGAACGGGAGATTCGACGTCAATTACAAGTTGCCGAAAGTTTTATTGAAGGATGCATAATGCAATTGGGTATTTCACTGGAAATGCAGGTGGAGTGATTTTTTATAAACACAATAAGCTTTAATAGAATAGAGCAATCAAGAATAGATCTTATTATCGGTAATTAGACTTGAATCAGAAGTGGAATAGGGCGGGGCAAGATATATGACTGGTTGTGGTAATTAGAAACCAGAATATAAACTGTCTCTGCGACAGTTTATATTCATTAATTTTTTATTTTAAATTGCTGCTAAATGCCTTTCGGTTACCTAAATCATCAATTAAGACAAAATTGACCGTCTTGCTGCCTGCTGGGGGTAAACGATTGAGCGAAAAATCGAGCTTCGAAAAAGGAGCAACCATATCTGGCAGGCTTTCAGTTGAGCCTAATGTCAGTGAGGCTAATGATGCATAATAAGGCGTCGGGTTATCAACCTGAATCAGGGCGGTATCGCTTTTTGTCTCAAGAGTAAAGGTTAACGCCTTACCTAAAGTATCTCCTGGGGCTGGTAAATTTTTAGGGCGGTAAAATACTTTGTATTGCATGCGCAAGGCCAGCGTGACGAAAGATTCATCCTCAGTTTTAGGGGTCACCTTCGGTGGAATTTCGTAAACATTGAGCCAAAATGCAGACTCCCTATCAACGGGTAATTTACTGGCCCCCGATAAGATCAATCGCAGGCTACGTTGTGCCTGTGGTTGTAGCCGAAATAGCGGAGGCAACACTAATACCGGTGAAATAGACTTCTCTGGTGTTGCGGTCAAATCACCGTCATCCACCCAGACCTGCACTGCCACCGGATAGCTATTGCTGTTAACCAGTTGTAGTGACTCTTCGGTGCTACCTTCACTGAAGATAATACGTGTTCTTTCCGCAATGACACTTGCCGTGGCCGGTATACTGGTAACCATAAGCAACAAAAGTAACCCACCAATCCCACTATTTATGTGTCTGAAAAACATATTATTGGACACGTATAACCACTTGCGCATGTGCATTCACCGCTCCTGGTGTCACAGTTTGCCCGCTGATTTTAGTTAACTCAGCCCGAAAGTTCTCAGTGTAACTATTACCCCCACTCACCGTGCCGGTTATTTCTTGGGCGCCCTGGAAGATGCCATACCAGCCGGCGTTATTACCGGTTTGAGTTACATTCTTTGATAGCAGATAAATCGGGCTATTATTGCGGTAGATACGGATGCCTACACCGCTTGCTGTTCCGGCAGAACCATAACTATCTGACACCAAGTGGCTGATCCCGCCACTGCCGTTCATTAATCCCAAAGCTTGCGCTTTAGCGGCATTTGCTGCGGGTACCAGAAAGCCCATTGCTACCGTGCCAGCAGTGACACCTGATGTCACGCCGGTCTGGCACTGAAAGTCTACTTTAAATTCAGCAGAAGTGGTGCTGCCGCTGTTCAGCTCTGCCACAGAAATTCTCGGTAATATCACTGTGGGGGTAAAATTGGTTACCGCACAAATCGTGGTTCGACGGAAAGTGACATAATTGTACAATCCAATAGAGGCAGGCCAGGTAGCATACCAGCCGGGCCAGTTTGATACTGAGTCAGTTCCTTCAATAGGGCCACTAATCCCTGGCCCTTTAAACGCGATATAAGCATTGGGTTGGGTATAGGCATACAGGTAAGAGGCTGCATTGTTAGTGCTGGCACGGGCATAATCAATACGAAACAGCTCGGTATACAGGTTACTGAAATTCTTGGCTTTGACTAAAATACGGCCACTGCTGTCTTTATCCAGGTCGGTTAAGCGCCGCCCTTTCCATAAGCGCGAGTAATACTCGCCAGTGGATAGATTTGTAAGCCTGATAACAACATTGCGGACATAGGTGGCAAAACCAGAGGGAACATTACCGGCAATGGCACCATCTTCATTTTTACCACCAAAGTCATTATCTCCGTTAGTAGCATACATTTCGAAGAGTTGATCAACATCGGCCGCAGCGCAGCGAAATAGCACCCGATTAGGGTCATAACCGGTGTTCAGGGCAAAGGTGGTGAAGTCAGAGGTACCTGCGGCTAATAATGTCCCATCGGGTTGAAAATTCGCCGCCGTGCTAAGGTCAATAAGGCCCGGCAAGCCGAGTGAGCCATTATTATAATCCAGAGAACCCGCCCAGTCACTTGCCGTACCATCGCCAACACCAAGCTGACTTTGTATCGTAATCCGGGTACAGGTTGACCATGCTGAGGTGCTGCATAACCCTATAAATAATATCATTCCAGCCGCAATACGCTGGCGGCGGTGACCGGCAGTGGCTGTTGGCCGTGATAGTTTGCAAGATATTAACTGCTCTGTTGTTCTTAACATTATTTTTCTCATAATTGTTAACGGTGGCAACTGCCTGTTATATGAATAATATCCTGCTCGGTATCTTGACCATCAAAAGTATAAGGTAATTCACACTGCTCACTGCTGTTCTCACCCCAGCGCACATAAAGTAAGCCTTTGTCGTCTTTTACACGTACGTAGATCTGATTCCCTTGACCTACCATCCCGACAATTTCATTTTTGCTGTTATAAACATCGGCACCCAGTGGTAACCCTCCGCCGTCATTGGTTTGGGTTTGAATTAACACAGCATAGCCTTTCAGAGTTTCGAATTTGACTTTCACTGCGGCCCCGGCATAAGGAACGACGCGGCCTTGATTCTCTTTCAGTTCAGTATTGCGATTAATACCTTTAGTATCCAAACCCACCGTATTGTAATTATAGGGTGTTAATGATGGCACCAAGGCAAATCCGTTATTATCAATTCTCGCCCCTTGTGCATTTCGTACTGTTGCACCCTGAGCACCATCCGCTTCAATTAAACCAAAGGTCTCGCCCAAATAAGGTCCGAGTGTCATACCTTTACTATGTATTACTGCGGCTCCGCGAGCACCAACACCATATTGGGTGTAATTATTGCCGCGGGAATAGCTGCCATTGACGGTCGCATTAGGGAATTGTTTTTGCACATTTGCCCCCCAGTTATTTGAACTGCTACTGATATTGCTGTCGTCATAGCCGGCATTCACTGAATAGTTAAAGCTGTTTCGTTCACCGGCGGTACCTGATAATGACGTCTGATAGCTATTACCACTTTTGGGATTACGGCTAGCGGACATCGATAAATATTGATTTTTATTTCCAATATTGAGTGGGATAGACACCGTTAGCGTCGCAATATTTTCAGTATTACCGTAGCGCGTTGTCGTCTGATTCGTCGTATCGTCATCCCAATTATATTGGGTTGAGGTATAAACAGTGCGCTGACGGCTAATGGCAAGGTTATAACTGACATCTTGGTAGCTATTTGAATAGTTTAGCTGTAACTGCGTATCTCGTTGCGTATCATTATAATAATCACTGGTCGACGCTGATGCAGAGAGTTGACCATAATTGCCCAACGTCTGGTTAATTGAGGTTGTAAACTGGCTGCGTTGTTTATAGGTTGTTGAATCCCATGTCCCGCCATTTTTTTGCGTTGAGCGCACACCAAAAACGTCATTTAAATCGCGATATCCTTTGGTTGAATAGCGATATCCGGCCAATGAAAATGTGGTCCCGGTTTGATTAAATGTCTGGCTATAGGTTGCTTGCATCCGCCAGCCATTCTGCGTGTCATCATTTTCAACTTTAGCATGAGAGTAGGTAGTATTGAGGCCAAAGGCCCCGATGGGGGTACCTAATACGCCACCGACAAGGAGTGCCGTATAGTCTTGCGCTAAACGCAGGCCACTGTTCGCAGTTAACTGATTGGTAAGACCGCGCTCATAGGTGAAGTCAGTGAAATAGTTATCAATATTGGTGAAATCACGAGATTCGCCGACCACCGCATTATAACGGCTAACACCTGGGCGCATTGAGTCCGGGACGGCACTGAATGGCACGGTAAATGTCGAACGGCTACCATTCGCTTCAATCACCTCAACATTGAGGTCACCCTGACTGGTGGTGCTATATAAATCGTTAATAACGAATGGGCCAGGCGCAACCGTAGTTTCATAAATTTCACGCCCATTCTGGCTAACAACCACCCGCGCATTGGTACTGGCAACACCACGAACTTCAGGGGCAAAGCCACGCATGGATTCTGGCCACATACGTTGGTCGGTTGCCATTTTAACGCCACGAAACGACATGGTGCCAAATAATGTACTGTCGGTGAAGGTTTCGCCCAGCGTTAATTGACTATCCAATTGGGGGATAGGGCGCTGGACATAAGTACGAATATTATTCCATTGGGTATCGCTGCTATTATCATTACTGGAATAACGTACGTTTGATTGTTGACGCAGTTGCCATAATCCGAGATTGAGGCCACTTTTTAAGCCAACAAAGCCGTAATCAGAGGTGTTGTTTTGCTGAGACTGCGTCTCACTGCGATAAAAGTTGGAACTGTAGTTAATGAATGCGAGCTTTTCGCCTTCCTGCCATTCACTTTGCTCGATATAACCTCTGGGCCGGTTTTGCAACAAAGCTTGTGGGATCGACAATTCTAGACGAAGTTTGGCTTGGTCAAAATGAAAAGAGGCACCTTTTACCCGCTCAGCCAGCGGCTTGCATTGTTCTGTAGACGAAGCCGCAGTATCCGAGGGGGCGGATTCTGTTTTGAGCGTATTAGGTTCTTTGGTTGCAGTACTGTCTTTGCCAGTAAGAACAACGCCAGCCGCAGTTAAGAATTCATCACTCAGGCAGGGGTAAACCTCTGATGAGTCAGCGTTCTTAATAAATTCAATGGTAGTGCGTTTAAACGGTTTGTTATTAACCAAGACATCGACAGCATCGTAATTTCCGGCTGTGGCAGAATTCTCTTTATTGAGTTGATTCAAACCTGAAGCAAAATTGGTCCCTAAAAACAGAGATTCATCGAACTCGAGGTTTTGTGGCTCATCCTGGGGTTCCGTGCACATTTCCCCGATAATGCTAACCTAATCGCTAAAAATCATTTATTTTCACTATGTTGACTTTAAAAAATCGACTGTCGCCGCTCACGTTTTCGACTCATCGATGATTTTATAGACCGTAGAACGTGCGATACTTATCATCTTTGCTATTTCTGTCGCTCCGGTTCCCCTTCCTCCTAAATCTTACCCCCTTAAGCTTGGCCTCCCGTCTGCCTTCGTTTGTTTGTTCTAAGGTCGATATAAAAAAAGGCCCGAAGGGCTTTTTATGAGGTCAGGGCAGACTGTGCCTGCGCCAGCCATCTTTCCTGAATGGTGGCTTTTGCCTGTGCCAGTCGCTGCTCTTCAATGACGCCTTTTTGCTGGGCAACCATCGCCCCGGGCTGGAGTGTAAATGCCTGCAACAGTTCCGCGCCGGGTAACATGGGCAGCGGCTTACCGGACAGAATATCCATCGCCTGGGCTTCCAGCGAAATGGCTCCCGCCATGCCGGCCAACCCCAGAAGTTTACCCTGTATTTTTTTCTGTTTAATGATAAAGGCGACACCGCCCACCAGGGTTGCCGCCCCAACGACCGCGCCCGCCACCATCAGCGGTGACAGCGGTTTATTGCTGTTATCGCCAAAATAGATCATCCGCTCGAGAAAATAACTGCCCCAGGGTTCGCGCGCCCCAAACGCATTGTGCATAAACCAGGCGCGGGAATCATGCACCTGATCATCAAACAGCGCGCGGAGCTGCCCCCCGGGTAATTCGGTATTACTGGCTTCACCGGCCACAGGGAATAGCACGGTACATCGCACTTCACCGGCGGTTTTCATGCGCAGCCATTCCGGGTATCGGTCGTCGGTACTCAGAAGGAAAATCGCGTTTTTTAGCCCATAGACCGGCTCAAAGTACCATTCCTGCGTGTTGGTGCGTGATACTCCCTGATAATCCTCTCGGAACTCCTCTGCGGCCTGGCGTAACTGGGTCTGTCCCAGTGACGCATCGAAGTCCTTAGGCCCCTGAGGGAGAAGGAGAAACTCACCGTCTTTAGCGGCAGCGGCCATGCTCTGGCGCTCTTTATCCGTGGTTTTTTGAATTTCCGCCCGGTTATCTTCGTCGGCTTTTCTGAGGGCCGGATCACTGTGTTTATCCAGTCCGTTGGCGGCAGAGTCGATGTAGAAGCGTTGTGTTTTGTAGGAGCCGTTGGCGTAGCGGTTGATGCGCCAGGCGGTGATCCACGCCGTTTGTTCTTCCATGGCTTTTTCCAGGCTGACGGCCGCGCGCAGTGGCTGGTATGTCGAGGCCTGTTCGTTGCTGATCTTTTTCTCTGCCGGCGGCAGGTTTAATGTCAGCGTACGCCATGCATTGAAGCGGCTGACGAGCGTCGGTTCTATAAAGAATTCTAATTGAAGGTCTGGGGGTAATTTCCGCCAGATATCTTTTTTCAAATCATCAGAAAGGGAGGATGGCGGTACTTTTAACGGTGCTCCAGCAGAAAACGCATTGGCATAAAGGTCATGTAACGGTATTTGCGATAAAAGATATCTATCTAATTGGTCTTTGTCGTTAGCTTTTCCCTGGTCGCCTGGCGGATATCCACCGCCCAAATCTGAATGTACACCGGGGTACACCACCTCTTCGCTGTTGGCCGGGTACTTTCCATCGGTGCGGCGAATGGAATCAAGGGGGAAGCAGAGCCGCTGCTCGTGGGAAGACACCAGATGGACACAGCGTTTTATCAGACCACCGTAAATTTTCTCGTCAGGCAGCGCCTGGTTACCGTCGGCCCAACCCATGTGGCCTTCCGCAATCGGGGCCATGTGGGGAATACCCACGGAGGCGACTGTATCCAGCAGGCCAATAAACTCTACGCTGAGGGGGATTTTCAGGTCACCGACCATCAGACACTGTTCTGGTTTTTCCTCATCGCCCTGCGGTTTTGGCAGCAGTTCACTGAGCCAACTGATAAAAGCCCTGGCTGCGGCCGCGCCGCGTGAAAACCCGTAGACGTACAGCTTGATACCCAGCAGTTTTGGCTTTCCCGGTTCTGCTGGCTGCAAGGCCGTGCGCAGAGATTTTAACAGGTCAGGCTTTTTGAGAAGGCGCTGGAATTCTTCATAGCGGTTACTGCTGCCGGTCAGGCCGAAGGAGGCCATCGATGTTGCCATTGTTTGAACGGATTTCCAGCAGGTACTGTCGTCCATTCGCTCCAGTCCTGTTGTGCGCCTGAGGGCATCAATGATGCGCAGCAGCCCCCAGTTGATGCGATCTTCGCCGTGCGTGGCGGCAGCGAGGCCGCGCATGCTGAAATCGAGGTCTGAAATTTCCGGGAACGGGGTACCGACGCCCGGCATATAGTATTTGTAATACTTGTTGTCGGCGCTTTGCGGCATATCTGTCAGCGCAGCGTTTTTGCTGGCAAGTCCTCCGGCCTGCCCCTGGCCGATGGTGGCTCGAAACAGGCGGGCAATATTGGTGGGGTGTTTCGGGTCGGCCACGTACAGGTCGTGATTCATGTTGTTGCCGGTGCCGTCAAAGAACAGGCTGATGTGCAGGGTCTTGCAGCAGGGGGGCATGACGCGGCGTCCTGTTGCGAGGCACAACTCATTGTGGTAGGCCCGTTCATGGCTGTCCTGTTGACGGCAGTTCTGACCGACCAGAGCCGCGTGAGCCGGAAGTCGGCCCTGTTCGGGGAATTGGGGGGGATACCAGACCAGATCGGTTGTTATCTCGGACATACTTTAGGCTCCGTCATCCGTAAAGGCTCTTTAATGGGGTAGTTAGGATGGCCATACTCGTAGCAACTGGTGGTGACTTTAATTTGGTCGCAGGGCATAAAGTGAACGGTGATCCCACATGTTTTTCCACCGGAGGTATAAGCGGGTACAGGAACTGTCAGGGTATGTTTTTTATTCATGGCCTTTATTTTTCTAGCCCACGCCAAAGCTTTTTCACTGTTCTCATACCCAGGAAAATCATCGTCAGTTCCCACCCCTGTTTCCCAATCTATTCTGACCGTCATTCCCGGTTTCCATTGTGGTGGTGCGCCGTAACAGCAGCCACCGCCGCCGCCCTGGAATGGGCCGATGGCATCGATGCCAGACTGTCCGTTGACGCTGAACTGGTTGATGGCCCATTTGGTGTGGTTAACAGCTTCGATGGTGCCCGCGAGGGCGAATTGGCTGCTTCCCGCCAGTAAAAAAGCCCCCACTAACAGGGTACGGCTGATTATTTTCATCATTAATTCCCTTTATTGTATCCGTGATTTTGTTCATGTGCCGGGCGCAAAGCAAACGGTTTAGTAATATTTGGGATTCCGGGCACTCATCGCCCCGAAAAGTTCCATCTAACGTCTTAAAACCATTAATTATTATAATGTTAATATATAAATCAAGGAGCATCACGAGATCTTTTCGTCTCCCAGAATTTTATAAACCGTGGAGCGGGCAATTCTGAGTTGACAGGAAATTTCCGTTGCACCAGTGCCTTTCTGGTGAAGCATCAGCACGGCGTCCCTGTCCACGGTACGTCTGCGGCCAAATTTGATGCCTTTCAGCTTGGCTTCCTGTCGGCCTTCATTCGTGCGCTCTAAGATCCTTCTGCGTTCGGCCTGTGCTACGGCTGACAGGATGGTAACCACCATTTTCCCCATTTCACCGTCAGTGCTAATCCCGTCGTCAATAAACCGTACAGCGACCCCCTGAATATCGAACTCTTTTATCAGATGGATCATATCGGCAGTGTCGCGGCCAAGCCGGTCGAGTTTTTTGACCAGGATGACGTCACCTTCCTCCACCTTCATACGCAGCAGATCTAGCCCCTCTCTGTCAGTATGGCTACCCGATGCTTTGTCGGTAAAAATGCGGTTGGCTTTCACCCCTGCCTCTTTAAGCGCCCGTATCTGAATATCGAGGGACTGCTGGCTGGTTGAGACCCGCGCATAACCAAAAGTTCGCATAAAATGTACCCTAAATCGAATATCAGACATGATGTGTATATTATGCCAAAATTACGATTTAATAGACACACAGATAAACCCGTTTTACTGTGTCTGATAATTTATAATATTTCGGACATCTAGTTTATGTAACACAGACTTAACATGCAGAGGGAATTATGCATAAAGGTAAAACAAGAATCAGTATATTAACCCGTAATGAGATAAATGAATTATATGAGCCTCCTTCATTCAGCACTACAGAGAGGGAAGAGTACTTCTCATTAGAGAGTAATCTTCGTAGGACGGTAAATAAAATTATAAAATTATAAAAATAGAAAGTAGAGTATATATAATATTACTTATAGGCTATTTCAGATATAAACCAGTGATCCCGGAATTTACATCACGAAGCGTAAAGAAAGATATAAAATATATTGTCCGGAATTTCTATCCGAAAGAAAATCCGGATATGGAGATTGACATTCCCAGGAGTACTATCACTTGGTTAATTAAGCGCATGTTATCAATCCTTGGTTTTATACAGTTAACCCCACCACTGAAAAAAGAGATGACCTTTCGCCTGAATGACGTAGCCACAATAAGTATGGATCCCCGATATATTTTTGACGAACTGCTGGCTTTTCTAGGACAGAAGAAAATTGCACTTCCGGGTTACAGTACGGTTCAGGATCTTGTATCTGAAGCATTAAATTCGGAAAGGCAACGCATCCTGAATATCCTTTCAAAAAGAATGACTGATGCCACAGTCAAAAAAATTAATTCTATTTTACACGATGAAGGGAAATTGAATAATATACGCGGGAGCAATGGAAATGCAAAAGACTTTTCACCATCTGAAATAGGAAAAGAACTTAGCACGCATAAAACTATCAGCGACATTTACCATGAGATAAAGGAAACTGTTAACTCATTGGGCATATCTAAGGGGAATATGTCATATTATGCCACAATAGTGAAACACAGTACTGCGTTCAGCCTTAAGCGACACCCGAAATGGCAGGGAACTCTCTATTTATGTTGTTATTTATATTTCAGATACAGAGAGATTAATGATAAAACCATCACTGCCTTTCGTTACCTTATAAAAAAACACAGTGAAGCTTCATCGATATCTGCAAAGCAACGCATGATTGAGGAAGTTGACTTAATAAATAAAAAACTGAAATTTGCTGGTAGTGTATTTAACCATTTCATCGATGAAAGCATTGATGACAACACGCCTTTTGGTGATATTCGAAGAAAAGTATTTGAAATTATATCCAGAGAAGATATGCATCTCGTCAGTCAATTCTTTGACAAGAATAATATCGACAAAATTGAATACCAGTGGCAGTACATTGACAGTAACCATCTTAAAGTCGCCAACTCTATCAGAAAGTTATTTATGGCCATTGATATTGTTTATGACAAAGAGCATTCTGTCATAGGTAAGCAAATTGAAACGTCCCGGACGGATTTAAAAGAAAAAGGACGACTGGACATCACAGATCAGCGGATAATTCGCCCAGCCGAGAAATCTTACATTGTAAACGAAGGAGCTGTTAATACATCCCGCTTCGAGTTTCATATGTACACCAGAGTGTCTAACATGCTGGAAAACGGTAGGATTTACGCATCAGAAAGCGAGCAAAACAAACGATTGGAGGATGATCTGATTGCTCCTGAGATCTGGGATAAAGATAAATCTATACTGATAGAAAAGACCGGTCTGAAGAGAATGATTACCCCCATAGCCCAGACTCTATCAGAACTTAAAAATAACTTTAATGATCAGTTAAAGAAAGTAAGTATAAGTATAAATTCAGATGCAAATGAATTTGTAAAAAGACTGCCGAAATCAAACAAGCTACAATGGAGTCTGGCAAGTAAAAAATGGAAAACCAGTATTGACAATCCGGTTTACAATCAAATAAAAAACATCGGAATTATTGATGTGATGAAATATGTCAATAAAGAAACAGGGTTTCTGTCAACTTTTAATGCTATAACATCCAGAAAGAATAATCTGGAAGCAAATGACAACGATCTCCTGGCCTGCATATTTGGCAATGGTGCAAACTATGGTGTTCATCGGATGGCATTTTCATCGGACAGAAGTATAGGGGTATTGAGAGACGTAAATGAAAAATTCATTCGTCCTGATACGACGGAACAGGCAAATATCATCATATCGGATGCAATAGCCAAACTTTCTGTATTTAAATACTGGACAATAAATGAAGAGTCACCCTTTGGAAGTATTGATGGTCAGAAGCACACATGCAGAATAAATACTTTCAAGGCCCGATTTTCTGCCAAGTACTTTCGAAAAGGAGAAGGTGTTTCATCCATGACGCTGGTATCCAATCATGTGCCATTAAAAACAGTTGTCATTTCTCCAAATGAGTATGAAGGACATTTTGCATTCGATCTACTTTATAATAATTCAAGTGAAATACAGCCAAAATCTCTGGCAACGGATAGTCATGGTGTCAACAATATAAACTTTGCCATTCTTGATATTTTTGCATATCAGTTCTCTCCACGATATGCGAAATTTAAAAAGATATTTAATGAGTTGTTTGAAATCATTCTAGATAAAGATGAATTAATAATTAAACTGAAGAAAGAGTTTAATCATAAACTCATCATGCAGGAATGGGATAATATACAGCATATCATTTGTTCTTTGAGCCGGAAAACAACTGTACAAAGCACAGTAATTAAAAAGTTATCTAATACTAAACGTAGCAGCAAAACGCTCGCAGCTCTGAGAGAATATGACAGGCTGATTAGATGTATTTACGTTCTGGATTACGCTGATAATAAAACGTTAAGGCAATTTGTTCAGCAGGCCCTAAATAGAGGTGAGGCTTATCATCAGTTGAGAAGAGCGATAGCCTCAGTTAATGGAAATCAGTTTCGTGGCGGTGATGACTACCAGATAGATCAATGGAATGATTGTGCCAGACTGATAGCAAACTGTATTATTTATTATAATGCAGCAATACTATCTGGATTAATTGATAAATTTGAAAAACAAGGGAATGAAAAGGCTATTGAGATGCTTGCTAATTTATCCCCGGTTGCTTGGGGTCATATCCTTCTGGGGGGTAACTATACTTTTGAAGAACAGCCAGCAATCACGAGCCTAGACAGTATCCTAGAAGATGTTGATCCACTAAATAGTGAGGAAGAAGCAGGATTAATTTGAAAAGTTAACATAATGAAAAATAGATATTTTTATCGAAACGTTTAGCATTTTCGTGGAAATGTGCACGGAACCCCATCCTGAGCCAAAGCCGTATCAACATGTAAGATTAAAGCAATACATAGTGTTAATGCTTTCTTGCGTCCAAAGAATTTTCTCTTCACAGAAGCGCGTGCAAGCCTCATAAATCTTCCTTTACCGGCTAAATACGATAACTTCCGGTATCTTGCCCGCCGAAATCATTCACTATCAGGAAATTAACAATAGCATTAGAAGGTACAGATGAATTTGGGATAACCCATTCTGCTTGAGACATCGGTGAAATCATCTCGGATTTCATTTTAAGTTTTTTACCACTGCCAACAACTTCACCACTGGCAATGGTGGCATAGAATCCTGTTGGGTTTTTCCCTGTTACAACAACATCTTTACCACGTTGGCGCACACTGAAAGTCAGTGCGCTGGAGACCTGATCAACACGGCCAGTAATACTTTCAGGTCGATAAAATACTTTAATGCGGTTACGCATCAACACTAACATTTTATTACTTTTTTCTGCTTTGTTGACGGGAGGCACCTGTAAAAAATTAAGATAGAACACGGATTCTCTATCTGTTGGCAGGCCGCTACCGGTATATTTCAGCCGCAATGTTTGTCCCGCATTGGCTTCCATGCGAAAGAACGGTGGTGTGACGATAAAGGGTGCTTTGCCTGTTTCTGGTGTTGATTGGGCATCACCACTGTCTAGCCAGACCTGAACCGCATTGGGGAAGTTGTCTTTATTTGTTAATTGTACGCTGTGCTCTTTTTCGCCCGCCGAATATATAATTCGGCTACCCGTCATGATGACGCTGGCTTTAGCAGAAGAGATGCCCATAAGAATTAATAACGCGATGAACAGATAACGATAACTGTAGCTATGTATGTTAACCATCATGGGGATACCCTCTGAATGAAACTGGCCGAATAGCTATTTTGTTGGTGCTTGAAGCTGCTGAATACACATCGGGGAACTTTACCCGAATCACTATTGTGAAGATTATCGGGATTAATGAGCCTCATTGAGGCTCACCCTGCGGGCTAGCATAAATGCTATTCAAAAAGGTCTATGACCGATTTGTCATTTACTTTGCCTGATTGCAGCGCCAATTAGTTAAAGTATATCCTATTCGGCAAAGCAGGTATTACAGGTAAGAAACTGCATATTGTACTGATGCGATCACAGAACCAGCGCCTGCTTGTCCAGTTGCAAAATATTGAACTGCAAAATCATGCTCTGCTGCTGTATCACCAGCCTTTAACACTATACCATCTTGCGCCAAACCACTATTCAGATCGATACCCGAAGTCGTTGTTGTGTCTTTCAGCAATTGAAGCTCAACGTTTGCTGCTGTGCCGGTATTTTTTAAGTTACCGGAAGCTGTGACTTGGTTAGCGACGAAAACAGTTTTGACATCAATATCATCAGGGCCAACTGCACAACCAGATACACCCAGGGTAAAGGCCGTTTTACCTGCTGTTTTCCCTGAAGCATCCAAATCGCTGCTGGATACAGTTGGCAGCAATACCATTGGGTTGGCATCAACGCCGTTGACGGTAACAGAACAGGTTTGTGCTGTGACTTCACCTTGGAAAGTAATTGTATTATTACTTGCTGCCATTGCAATAGTTGTAGATGCTGAGAATAACGCCATAGCCAAAGTTAACTTGTTCATTTAAAACTCCAATATAATAATTAAATGTGGGTGAGCATTCATTCGAATTTAAATATGAATGAATACTTAACTTAATAGATATGAAGTGGGTTAATGACTATATGTGCGAATGTTATTCGATTATACTTGTCAGCTTTCCACATTCTTTTCGTTTAAGTAAATCGGTGGTAATTATTCCGCCACGTCTGTTACTTGATGAGGGAGATAATATAGAAAGCTGTCTTAACTTCACATCAGATAAACGAACCAATCTATGTGGGAATATTCCTACAAAAACTGTGTATCTATAAATTATCTCTCAACTTATTGTATTTAAATGGTTTTTTATTTAAAATAAAACAACTAATGGGATCTTTCTTGTTGTTTTTGTTAAAAAATCTTGGTTTTGCTGTTTTCTAGCACCTAAAAATAGCTTTTCAATATAATTTTACTGGTTATTTTGTAAAGTATTTGTATAGAAAGTATAGATAAAATCATGAGGGATATAATATCCATAATATTATTTATTAAAAATAACCTTATAGCATGAGGATTACGTCAGATGAGAGCCACTGGACTAAAACTGAGTTATTGCGCCGCCAGAAAGGTGGCGCATCACTAACTTAGTTACGATATAACACTTTAATAATGTGATATCCAAACTGGGTCTTAACCGGTCCATAAGGTTGCAGCAGTTCGCAGCTAAATACCGCTTTATCGAAAGCTGGGACCATATCCCCTTTATTGAACTCGCCCAAATCGCCGCCATTACGTTTTGACGGGCAGTTAGAGAATTTTTTCGCTAACTCTTGGAAATTTGCACCGTTATTCAATTGCGCCAGAATATCGTTTGCCTGCTTTTCATCATCAACCAAAATGTGCAGTGCAGAAGCTTTGTTTGCCATAGTAACAATCACCACTAAGTTATTTAGACTACATAGTTATTTGAACGAAGGTTATCTTCAATAGGGCTTGAAGCGCGCCAGTGTAGCGTATTTTGGTCGTAATGGGGCCACTGTGGCGAGCGTTTTACAAATCAAAAACAGCAGGTGGTTTTTTTTCGCCGACCGCTTTCTGCTACAATCCTGTTCCCCCGTTAACCCACTGAGCTTCCGAGTGCCATGCGATTAAATCCCAGCCAACAACAAGCCGTCGAATTCGTTACTGGCCCCTGCCTGGTGTTGGCCGGTGCGGGATCGGGCAAAACCAGAGTTATCACTAACAAGATTGCCCATTTGATCCGCCAGTGTGGCTATCAACCGAAACATATTGCGGCGGTGACTTTTACCAATAAAGCGGCGCGTGAAATGAAAGAACGTGTGGCGCAAACATTGGGGCGTAAAGAAGCACGTGGCTTGATGATAGCAACCTTCCATACTCTGGGATTAGAGATTATCAAAAAAGAGTATGTGGCGTTGGGGATGAAATCCAACTTCTCGCTGTTTGATGCACAGGACCAATTGGGGCTATTGAAAGATCTGACCCACAAGTGGTTGGAAGACGATAAAACGTTACTGCAACAATTGATATCCCAGATCTCCAACTGGAAGAATGATCTGCTCTCGCCAGCGGCGGCTGCGGCACTGGCGCGATCCGAGCGTGATAAGCTGTTTGTGCATTGCTACGGCTTATATGACGCCCATTTGAAAGCCTGCAATGTGTTGGATTTCGACGACCTTATCACCCTGCCGACACTGCTGCTGCAAAACAATCTGGACGTGCGCGAACGCTGGCAAAATCGTCTGCGATACCTACTGGTCGATGAATACCAAGATACCAATACCAGCCAATATCAAATGGTTAAATTACTGGTGGGCAACCGGGCGCGTTTTACCGTAGTCGGTGATGATGACCAATCTATCTATTCATGGCGCGGAGCGCGACCACAGAACTTAGTCTTATTGAATGAAGATTTCCCGCAATTGCAGGTGATCAAGCTGGAGCAAAATTACCGCTCCTCGGGCCGTATTCTAAAGGCGGCAAATATTCTGATTGCCAATAACCCCCATGTTTTTGAAAAGAGACTCTTTTCTGAGCTGGGTTATGGCGATGAGCTGAAAGTGATCACTGCCAATAATGAAGATCATGAGGCGGAAAGAGTGATCGGTGAGCTTATCGCCCATCACTTTGTCAAAAAGACTCAATACAGTGATTACGCCATTTTGTATCGCGGTAACCATCAGTCGCGGTTGTTCGAAAAGCTACTGATGCAAAACCGTATCCCTTATCGTATTTCGGGAGGCGATTCATTTTTCTCGCGGCCAGAGATCAAAGACCTATTGGCGTATTTGCGGGTATTGACCAATCAGGACGATGACAGTGCATTTTTACGTATCGTGAATACACCCAAGCGTGAGATTGGTTCAACGACCGTGCAAAAACTGGGGGAATGGGCCAATTTACGTAATAAAAGCCTGTTTCGAGCCAGTTCTGATTTGGGATTAGGCGAGCATCTGAAAGGCCGTGGTCTGGAGTCATTGCAGCGTTTCACGCACTGGATAGATAGTATTATTCGGTTGGTAGAACGTGAGCCAGTGGCGGCAGTACGCGATCTGATTCACGGCATCGATTATGAAAGTTGGTTGTTCGAAACTTCTCCCAGCCCAAAAGCAGCAGAAATGCGGATGAAGAACGTTAATCTCTTATTCAGTTGGATGACTGAAATGCTGGAAGGCTCTGAGCTGAATGAGCCGATGACACTCACTCAGGTCGTTACACGTTTTACCCTACGCGACATGATGGAGCGGGGAGAAAGTGATGAAGAAGTGGATCAAGTGCAATTAATGACCTTGCATGCCTCCAAAGGGCTGGAGTTCCCTTATGTGTTTTTGGTTGGCATGGAGGAGGGCTTGCTGCCGCATCAAAGCAGTATCGATGAAGATAATGTAGATGAAGAGCGGCGCTTGGCCTATGTGGGTATCACCCGCGCCCAGCGTGAGTTGTTCTTTACCTTGTGCAAAGAGCGGCGGCAGTATGGTGAGCTGATTCGGCCGGAACCCAGTCGCTTTCTGATGGAGTTACCGCAAGACGACTTGAAATGGGAAGATGAGCGCAAAGCTGTTAGCCCGGAAGAGCGGATGCAGAAAGGCCAGAGTCATCTGGCCAATATTCGTGCGCAATTAGCGAATGCGAAGAAACAGTAGTGAAAGCTAAGAATTGCCACGAAGGCGAAAACAGTAACGGGCAGTGTCTTGGTCTGCCCGTTTTTACCCCGCTAAGGCGTTACGGGTTTGCCATCGACAGTCACGTTTTTCACGTCGCTGAAGTGCCAAGGGGTATCACCCCGTAACTCAGTAAAGACCACGTTATTAAATTCACTGTCACGTAAATCACTGATAGCGGTTGGGTTTACCTGTTTCAATTGCACATTGTTGACATGTACCAAACGGTGCCAGGCTTGGTTTGCCGTATCGCCTTTGATTTCAATCGCAGCGTTTTTGCCGGTTATATTATCTAATGTCACATTGTTTACTGTGAAATCATAGAATTGAGCCGGTATTTTAGCTGGTGGATAGTCGATATTGGCATTACTGTCGGCATAGTCCAGCGTCATCACTACCGCCTGTTTGGCCAAATCGCGCATGGCATTATTACGGAATGTCACGTTACGGGCGCCACCACCAATGGTGCTGGTGCTCTTGGCACGCAGGCCAATATCGGTCAGATACATCACGTTGTTTTCCGCCAGAATATCCTCAATCCAGGCACCGGTATGGCTACCGGTTACAATGGCACCGTGGCCCATACGGAAATAGTTATTAAACAGCCATGCACCTTTCATCGGCTCTTGCTGCTGTGCTTTTTCTCCAGTACCGGCAGCAAAATTGATGCAGTCGTCGCCAGTATCAAAGAAGTTATTAAACACCATTACATTTTGGCTATTACCAAACTCGATACCATCACCGTTGTTTGCATCATAGGTTTGATGAATTAAACCGTTGGCGACCACGTTGTGGTTTTCCAGATTCATAATGCCGTGGAATGCGGGGTTACGTACGGTAAAACCTGCCAGATAGACGTTCTCTACACCGCGCAATGTCATCAGGCTGGAGCGACGTTGACCATAGGCATTTTTCAAATCCATACCATCAGAAACAGCCTTCTCAACCTGATTTTTAGCCAGAATCCCATCTTCATGCACTTTGCTGTTTTTGCTCGCCACATATTGTGGCAATGGATGACCTAGCTCATCGGTCACTTCAGCCGTTTTTGCCCGTTGCCAGCCATTACCATCAATCACCCCCGGACCGGTAATACGGATGTTGCGGAAAGTCCCTGGTGTGCTTTTATTCGGGTCAATGGCATTGATCAGTGAGGCTGGGCGCTCAATGGTGGAATAGGGATATAAACGGTAACCCGCTGGATAATCATCAGGGTTCTCTGAGCCTAATAGTGTTGCACCTGCTTGCAGGTTGAGGGTCATATCACTTTTTAGCCACAGCGCGCCACTTTTGAAAGTACCCGCGGGGATTTCAACCCGGCAGCCTGGCTTACAACTATCGATTGCCTGTTGGATCGCCTTGGTATTCAATGTCTTGCCATCATCAACTGCGCCGAAGTCGCGCACGTTGACGATTTGTGGTTTGGCGCTGGTTTTTGCCGTAACAAGATTACTGGCAGCGGATAACGAGCCATCAGCATATTGGGCTTTTACCGTGAATTGATAGCGGGTATCGGGTTTCAGGCCATCAACGGTGAAGTTTTGTAGCACAATCTTATGCTGGAAATTATCTTTATCATTGGCATAAAAGTGATCGATATAGGGCTTGGCGGGAGAGAATTTATTATTGTTATCACTGGCTTTACCCAGCAGCTTTCCAGCAGAATAAATTTGATAATCGACAATTTTACCTGTGTCTTCTGGTGCTTTCCACACTAATACAATAGTGCTCTCATCATAAGCGAGAGTAGGAACCTGAAGCTGTTGAGGGGCATCGTGGGCACTTGTTTTAGCTGCAATTGCCGTTGGGGTGCTGGCTATCAGACTGGACATCATTACCAACATAGCCAAGCTATGTGGACGTTGAAGCTGTGCTCGCATTGTTACCTCTTCCAAAAAAGAAACGTCGTTTTATAAAAATACACACAATGTTTCTTTTTTAAGCTGAGGATGATCACAATCTGATGGTTTTGTAGAGATTTCAGTGTGAAGGATGAGGGGATAGGGCGACTCAGGCCGCCCAACAGCAAAGAATTTAATTAAGTTCTTCTAATGACAGTGGCCATTGGACATAGCTTTGCCAATGGCTTTCCTGTTCCAGCGCCTCTGCTCGATAAGGGTGCTGTTGTAACCAGCCATGGGGTAGCAGCACATAAAGAACCTCGCCCGTGGCCCGAAGCCTGACGGCTGGTAAGGTATCATCCCGCCGACGGCTGGAGAAAATAATCGACAGACGCAGGATTCGACACAGACGCTGTGCCATATTCACCGGCAATGCATTCTGCTGATTCAACAGGGACAAATCGAGAGTATCACTCTGGTTTTGCAACAATGCGGACAGTAATAGCTTTTGCGCGGGGGTAAAACCGGGTAGGTCTAGATTGCGGATCAGATAAGCAGCATGTTGGGGAGCATGTTTAAAATCGACACTTAGACCAATTTCATGAATCAAACAGGCATTTTGCAATAACTCCCGACATCGACTATCGAGTTGCCACTCTTTTTCTACCTGTAGCAAAAAATTATCGGCCAACTTGCTCACGCGCTTGGCTTGTTCGATATCGAGTAAATAACGGCGCTGCAAATTGCGCACTGTCCGGCTACGAATATCTTGCTCGACCGGTAAATGAAGCATGCCGTAGACTAGCCCTTCGCGCAGCGCGCCGCCAGCCAGTGTCATACTGTCAATTGCCAGTTCCTGAAATATCGCAATCAAGATAGACAAACCACTGGGGAAAACCAGCGCTCGCTCTAGTGTTAAACCGGGAATCTCCAGTTCTTCCAACTTGCCGCACTGAATGGCTCTCTGCTTGAGCTGTTGTAATTTGGCCAGCGTGATCAGTTCATCCATGCCCTGAGCAACCATAATTTCTTGTAGGGCCTGAACCGTACCCGATGCTCCAACACAAATTTGCCAGCCATGGTCACGAAAACGTTTCGCGACCGGTTTGATCATCTCACGAGCAGCCAGTTCCGCACGCTCAAAATTGTCTTTTGCCAGATTGCGATCGCTAAAATAACGTTCCAGCCAGGTGACGCAACCCATTGATAAACTGACGAGAATGTTCGCTTGAGCACCATTGCCGGTGACCAGTTCGGTGCTACCACCGCCGATATCCACCACCAGCCGCTGCTCCGGCCCACCGGTGGTATGTGCCACACCATGATAAATCAGACGAGCTTCTTCTTCGCCACTGATGACCTGAATCGGACAACCAAGAATGTCGATTGCAGTTTGCAGGAACTCTTCAGCATTTGAGGCAAGACGCAGGGTTGCAGTTGCAACCACCCGGATCTGGTCCAAAGGAATGTCCTGCAAACGTTCTGAAAAGAGCTTCAGACATTGCCAGCCGCGTTCCATCGCTTCTTGTGATAAATGGTTTTGACTATCCAGACCCGCAGCCAGACGGACTTTCCGCTTGATTCGGGCCAACGTCTGGATACTGCCTGCCACCTCACGTACTACCAACATATGGAAACTGTTGGAGCCAAGATCGATGGCAGCATAAAGTGAGGTGGAACTTAGCATCATTTATCAGCTCGGTCGCTTACGGTTATTCCGTGGTGCACCACTGCGACGTGGGGCAGAGTTACGGCGTGGACCATTCCCGGTACGGGTACGGGCCAGACGTTTTGGCGCCGGCAAATCAGTTAATAGCGCATCGCTATTATATTTGCTTACCGGAATGCTATGACCGGTGTAGGTCTCGATAGCCGGTAAGTTTAACGCGTACTCTTCACATGCCAGGCTGATAGAATGACCACTTTCGCCAGCACGACCGGTACGGCCAATGCGGTGAACATAGTCTTCACAGTCGTCAGGTAGGTCATAGTTGAACACATGGGTGACCAGTGGAATGTGCAAGCCACGGGCGGCAACATCGGTAGCAACCAGAATATCCAAATCACCTTTGGTAAAATCTTCCAAAATACGAAGGCGTTTTTTCTGTGCCACATCACCGGTCAGTAAACCAACACGATGACCATCAGCAGCCAAGTGACCCCAGATCTCTTCACAACGATGTTTGGTATTGGCAAAAATAATACAGCGGTCTGGCCACTCTTCTTCTATCAACGTCTGAAGCAGACGCATTTTTTCTTCATTTGAAGGGTAGAACAGCTCTTCCTGAATGCGGTGGCCGGTTTTTTGTAACGGTTCCACTTCAACATATTCAGCGTTATTCATTTGTTCGAATGCCAATTCACGTACCCGGTACGAGAGTGTGGCAGAGAACAACATGTTTAAACGTTTATCAACGGAAGGCATACGGCGGAACAGCCAGCGGATATCTTTAATAAAGCCCAGATCGTACATCCGATCAGCTTCATCCAGAACCACAACCTGAATCGCACCGAGGTTAATATAATTTTGTTTCGCGTAGTCGATTAAACGGCCAGTAGTACCGATCAGAATGTCAACGCCACTTTCCAGCACTTTAAGCTGTTTATCGTAGCCGTCACCACCATAAGCCAAGCCTAATTTCAGGCCAGTCATCTGGGAAAGTGATTCCGCATCGGAGTGAATTTGTACTGCTAATTCACGCGTTGGTGCCATAATCAATGCGCGTGGTTGATTAGTCTGGCGACCCTCTTCAGCCGGGTGAGAAAGCAAATAATGGAAAGTAGACGCTAAGAATGCCAGCGTCTTGCCGGTACCTGTTTGCGCCTGACCCGCTACATCACGCCCAGAGAGGGTGAGTGGCAATGCTAACGCCTGGATCGGCGTACAGTTATGAAACCCTTTGTTTTCAAGAGCTTCTATAACTAGCGGGTGCAGGGCGAAGTCGGAAAACTTCAGTTCGGTCAAGTGTGTTTTGCTCATAGTGTGGTAGAATATCAGCTAACTATTGCTTTACGAAAGCGTATCCGGTGAAATAAAGTCATCCTATTGTTGGTTAATGCTACACCAACGAGGTAGACACAATCCTTTGGAGTAGAACATGAGCGATAAAATTATTCACCTGAGTGACGACAGCTTCGACACTGACGTGCTGAAAGCCAGCGGCCTGGTTCTGGTCGATTTCTGGGCTGAATGGTGTGGTCCGTGCAAGATGATTGCTCCGATTTTGGATGAAATTGCTGAAGAGTATGAAGGCAGACTGACCATCACTAAATTGAATATTGATGATAATCAGGGCACGGCACCGAAATACGGTATCCGTGGTATCCCTACACTGTTGTTATTCCGTGACGGTGAAGTAGTGGCCACCAAAGTGGGTGCCTTGTCTAAAGGCCAGCTTAAAGCCTTCTTGGATGCAAATCTGTAAGCGGTATTAGCCGTCAATACCCAAAGTCGTTGGCGTTGCAGCAAGTGAACTTCGATGATCTGACTAAGGTTAGTGATTCGGGCGACAAATCTGTCAGAAGCAGATTTGAGCACTGTTTGCCGCGGGCTCAACGAGGTGAGGTTCATGGATGGGCTGAGTTGTAATAGCGGCTAACACGGCTGTGGCTGCAAGGCTGTAGGGTATGTTTAGCGGCAGTTGTGATTTCTCACACTGACCGCTAGACGCCTGCAAAGAAGCGTGTTAAGTTTACTCTACTGCATATAGAACATTCCTGTGTATCGAGTCCGGGTTTATAGCATCTAGCTTATTCTTTAGTATCTAATTTACTCTTTAGCATCTAATAAATAGTCTGTAGCACCTAAATAGTTTGAATCTAAAGCTTTACTCTATGTCGAAATAATGTGTGTTGAGAATGATTATGAACTCAATCAGTTTTTTGACAGTCTAACGGTTTTACAAATCAGTCTAAGGTACCTTCAATCTTTTGACCGTTGTGTCGCGCAAATCCCGCGTAAGTCATTACTTGCGTAGTTTGTTCAAGGCCGGTGATTGAATGTCCCATTAAACAGGCACGGATGACGCTGCCATACCATTCACGACCATAGTTCGAGACATACCCCGAGTTTAAGAACCCACCATTATGAATCTTACCGAATTAAAGAACACGCCGGTTTCTGATCTGATAACACTTGGCGAAAATATGGGGCTGGAAAACCTGGCCCGGATGCGTAAACAAGATATTATTTTCTCTATTCTTAAGCAGCACGCGAAAAGTGGAGAAGATATCTTCGGTGACGGTGTATTGGAGATATTGCAGGATGGATTTGGTTTCCTCCGCTCTGCAGACAGCTCCTACCTCGCCGGTCCCGACGACATCTATGTATCCCCAAGCCAAATTCGCCGTTTCAACCTTCGCACTGGTGATACCGTTGCCGGTAAGATTCGTCCGCCGAAAGAGGGTGAGCGTTATTTTGCATTGTTAAAAGTTAACGAAGTTAACTACGACAAACCGGAAAACGCCCGTAACAAAATCCTGTTCGAAAACTTAACCCCATTACATGCCAACTCTCGTCTGCGCATGGAACGTGGTAATGGTTCGACAGAAGATTTAACTGCCCGTGTACTTGATTTGGCCTCGCCAATCGGTCGCGGTCAACGTGGTCTGATTGTGGCACCGCCTAAAGCGGGTAAAACTATGCTGTTGCAGAACATCGCTACCAGCATTGCTTACAATCACCCTGATTGCGTCTTGATGGTATTGCTGATTGACGAACGTCCTGAAGAAGTGACTGAGATGCAACGTCTGGTTAAGGGTGAAGTTATTGCTTCCACTTTTGATGAGCCAGCATCCCGTCACGTTCAGGTAGCTGAAATGGTTATCGAGAAAGCGAAACGTCTGGTTGAGCACAAAAAAGACGTTATCATCTTGCTGGACTCCATTACTCGTCTGGCCCGAGCATACAACACCGTAGTTCCTGCTTCAGGCAAAGTGCTGACAGGTGGTGTGGATGCTAACGCCTTGCATCGTCCTAAGCGTTTCTTTGGTGCTGCACGTAATGTTGAAGAGGGCGGTAGCCTGACCATCATTGCCACGGCATTGGTTGATACCGGTTCTAAAATGGATGAAGTTATCTATGAAGAATTTAAAGGTACCGGCAACATGGAACTGCATTTATCGCGCAAAATTGCCGAAAAACGTGTGTTCCCAGCCATCGATTTCAACCGCTCTGGTACACGTAAAGAAGAGCTGCTGACCACCACTGAAGAGCTGCAAAAAATGTGGATCTTGCGCCGTATTCTTCATCCAATGGGTGAAATCGATGCGATGGAGTTCCTCATCAGTAAACTGGCAACAGCGAAAACTAACGATCAGTTCTTCGATAATATGAGACGTTCGTAAGTCGAGTAAAATCAGTCAAAACGCCACGCACAGTCGTGGTGTTTTTTGCTTTTGGAATATACGATAGTTGGGTTTGTTATCCATTAAGTGATGGGCATTCCATAATTTATGGCTATTTTGGTAGTTATTCTCATTACCAATGAGAAAATAGCAAAAAATAGAGTTGGGAATAACAAGCAAGGCTGTCATCATATTCGGAAATAACTGAAAGCGTGGGGAAGGCATGGTATGTGCCAAGCCGCATGCTAAGCTGTCGTATCATTTTTGCAGAGAGCGGTTAAACGTGAACTTACTCACTATGAGTACTGAGATATTTGTTATATTCCTGTTTTCTCTGGCATTTTTATTTGTTGCTCGCAAAGTTGCCAAGAAAATCGGACTTGTTGATAAACCTAATTATCGCAAACGTCACCAAGGGTTGATTCCATTAGTGGGCGGAATATCCGTGTTTGCGGGTATTTGTTTTACCTTTCTGATAACCAATCAGCAGATCCCTCATTTCCGACTCTATCTCGGTTGCGCCGGTTTATTGGTGTTCATTGGTGCTTTAGATGATCGCTTTGATATCAGTGTAAAAATCCGTGCCTTTGTTCAGGCATTGGTGGGTATCGCCATGATGGTAGTCGCAGGGCTCTATTTGCGGAGCCTGGGACATGCTTTTGGTCCGTGGGAGATGTCATTAGGGCCATTTGGCTATGTCGTCACACTGTTCGCGGTGTGGGCAGCGATAAATGCTTTCAATATGGTGGATGGTATTGATGGTTTACTGGGGGGGTTGTCTTGTGTCTCCTTCGGTGCCATGGGTATTCTATTGTATCAAAGCGGGCTGATGGCATTGGCATTATGGTGCTTTGCCATGATAGCCGCTATCTTGCCTTATATTCTGTTAAACCTTGGGTTATTAGGGCGTCGCTATAAAGTCTTTATGGGTGATGCGGGCAGTACGCTAATTGGCTTCACCGCTATTTGGATGTTGCTGCAAACCACACAAGGGAATTCCCATCCGATTAACCCGGTGACTGCATTATGGATTATTGCAATTCCATTGATGGATATGATTGCCATCATGTACCGACGTTTACGTAAAGGAATGAGTCCTTTCTCACCAGACCGTCAACATATCCACCACTTGATTATGCGTGCCGGTTTTACCTCACGGCAGGCATTTGTCTTAATTACACTGGCGGCAGCGTTGTTAGCGGCGATTGGTGTTATTGGCGAAAGGCTGACATTTGTCCCTGAATGGGTGATGTTGGCATTATTCTTGCTTGCATTTCTGTTGTATGGCTACTGCATTAAACGAGCATGGCGTGTGGCACGTTTTATCAAACGGATGAAGCGTCGGATGCGTCGTGCATCGCAAAATAAGCATGAATCTTAACCTGAGGCTTTTAGGCAGTGATGAAACCAGAATCGATGTCGACTGATAAAACAGGGTCTACCCATAATGAGCCTACTGTGGATAACGAATTAGATATCCGCAGCCTGTTCCGTACTCTTTGGCGCGGTAAGGTGTGGATTATCGGTATGGCAATTCTTTTTGCTGCAATCGCGCTGGGTGTTTCCTATCTGGTGAAACAACAGTGGAGTGCAACAGCCATTACTGACCGGCCAACAGTCAATAATTTGGGTGGTTTTTATTCTCAGCAGCAGTTTTTACGTAATCTGGATACTCGCATCAATAGCGGAGTTGCCAGTGAGCAACCCGGTATCTCTGACGAAGCTTATGGTGAGTTTATTACCCAACTTGCGGCTTACGATACCCGTCGTGATTTCTGGCTGCAAAGTGATTACTACAAACAGCGTCTGGAAGGTGATGCCAAGGCTGATGCCGCATTACTGGATGAGCTGATAAACAATATTGTTTTCACCCCACGCGATGACAAGAAAATGCTGAATGACAGCATTAAATTGACGGCAGAAACGGCCAGTGATTCCAATAAATTACTCCGTGGTTATATTGATTTTGCCAGTCAGCGTGCAGCTAGCCATTTGAATGATGAGATTCAAGGGGCATGGGCGGCTCGTACTCAATCGATGAAAGCACAAGTTAAACGGCAAGAAGCGGTCGCTCAAGCGGTGTTTGATCGTGAAGTGACGGCAGTTAAGCAAGCATTGAAAGTCGCAGGTCAGCAAGGAATTAACCGAAACCAAACAGATACTCCGGCAGAGCAGTTACCAGATTCCAAGATGTTTATGCTGGGTAAACCGATGCTTGAAGCCCGTTTGGAAACATTACAGGCTACCGGACCAAGTTTTGATATTGATTACGATCAGAACCGTGCCATGCTGGCAACATTGAACGTCGGTCCAACGTTGGATAAAACGTTCCAGACATATCGCTACTTACGTACACCGGAAGATCCAGTTACCCGTGATAGTCCGCGCCGTATTTTCCTGCTGATTATGTGGGGTGCGATTGGTGCACTGGTTGGGGCTGGGGTGGTGTTGGTTCGTCGTACCAGTATACCAGCGTAATTCATTGGCGTTGCCGTCGGGTAAAACGGCCATGTAGCAGCGCCAGGTAAAAAGAGTATAAATCGTTAATGGGCGCATTGTGCGCCCAACTTGCAGGCGTTGTCTGCGGCTAACTGACCTTAAAGAGATTCACTGTGAAAGTGTTGACTGTTTTTGGCACCCGGCCTGAAGCCATTAAGATGGCTCCTCTGGTGCATGCCTTGGCTCAGGATGAAGCCTTTGAATCGAGAGTCTGCGTGACGGCCCAGCATCGCGAGATGCTGGATCAAGTGTTACGCTTATTTGAGATTCAACCGGACTATGATTTAAATATCATGAAACCGGGACAGGGATTGACGGAAATAACCTGCCGTATTTTGGAAGGGTTAAAGCCTGTTCTAGCAGAATTTAAGCCAGACGTTATTTTGGTTCATGGCGATACGACCACGACACTATCAACCAGCCTGGCAGCATTTTATCACCGTATTCCTGTCGGCCACGTCGAGGCTGGATTGCGCACAGGGAATCTCTATTCTCCGTGGCCGGAAGAGGCCAACCGTCAACTGACGGGGCATCTTGCTATGTACCATTTCGCGCCGACCGAGAATTCCCGCCAAAACCTGCTCCGTGAGATGGTACCGGCGAACCGCATTTTTGTCACCGGCAATACGGTGATCGATGCGCTGTTCTGGGTGCGGGATCGGGTGATGAATAACCCGGAGTTACGCTCCAGCCTGGCGCAACGCTACCCGTTCCTTGATACCAGTAAGAAGATGATTTTGGTCACGGGTCACCGTCGTGAGAGCTTTGGTGGTGGTTTTGAGCGGATTTGCAGTGCGTTAGCTGAAATTGCCCTTAAGCACCCCGAGGTGCAGGTGGTTTATCCGGTGCATCTCAACCCGAATGTCAGTGAGCCGGTCAATCGTATCTTGAAGGGTATTGATAATATCATTCTGATTGACCCGCAAGATTACTTGCCATTCGTTTATCTGATGAACCACGCTTACCTGATCCTGACCGATTCTGGCGGTATTCAGGAAGAAGCGCCTTCATTAGGTAAGCCGGTGCTGGTGATGCGTGATACCACCGAACGCCCGGAAGCAGTCGATTCCGGTACGGTTCTGTTGGTTGGCACTAATATTAATAAAATTGTCGATGCAGTGACCCGCTTGCTCACTGATGAAACTGCCTATCATCAAATGACACGGGCGCATAATCCTTACGGTGACGGGCATGCCTGTCAACGCATCCTTGAAGCTTTAAAGAATCATCAGGTGACGTTATGAGTTTTGAAACTATTTCTGTTATCGGTCTTGGGTACATTGGTCTGCCAACTGCTGCTGCTTTCGCGTCGCGCAAGAAGAAAGTGATTGGGGTTGATGTCAACGCCCATGCTGTTGAAACCATTAATCGCGGTGCTATCCATATCGTGGAGCCGGATTTAGATAAAGTGGTGAAGATTGCTGTTGAAGGCGGTTACCTGCAAGCGGTGACCAAACCGCTGGCAGCTGATGCGTTTCTTATTGCCGTACCGACACCGTTTAAAGGCGATCACGAACCGGATATGGTTTATGTTGAATCAGCCGCTAAATCTATCGCCCCAGTATTGAAAAAAGGTGATCTGGTCATTCTGGAATCCACCTCTCCAGTTGGTGCGACTGAACAAATGGCCCAATGGCTGGCTGAAGTGCGCCCGGATCTGAGCTTCCCACAGCAAGCCGGTGAAGATGCTGATATCAACATCGCCTACTGCCCTGAACGTGTGTTACCCGGTCAGGTCATGGTTGAACTGATTCAGAATGACCGCGTTATCGGTGGTATGACGCCGAAATGCTCCGCCCGTGCCAGTGAGTTGTATAAAATCTTCCTCGAAGGCGAATGTGTGGTGACTAACTCCCGCACCGCTGAGATGTGTAAGCTGACGGAAAACAGCTTCCGCGACGTTAACATTGCTTTTGCCAATGAGTTGTCACTGATTTGTGATGAGCAGGGCATCAATGTGTGGGAACTGATTCGCCTGGCGAACCGTCACCCACGCGTAAATATTTTGCAGCCAGGTCCAGGTGTGGGCGGTCACTGTATCGCGGTTGATCCATGGTTTATCGTTTCACAGAATCCACAATTGGCACGCTTGATCCACACGGCACGTTTGGTGAATGACGGCAAACCATTGTGGGTGGTGGATCGGGTTAAAGCCGCCGTTGCTGATTGTTTGGCTGCCACCAATAAGCGCGCCTCTGAAGTAAAAATTGCCTGCTTTGGCTTGGCATTTAAACCCAATATTGATGACCTGCGTGAAAGCCCGGCAGTCGAAATTGCCCATTTGATCGCCGAATGGCATATCGGCGAAACATTGGTAGTTGAACCTAATGTTGAGCAACTGCCAAAATCACTGGCAGGTCACGTGACACTGAAAGACACCGCGACTGCGTTGCAGCAAGCGGATGTGCTGGTGATGTTGGTCGATCACCGCCAATTCAAAGCAATTAAACCTGAAGATGTGAAGCAATCGTGGATTGTTGACACCAAAGGAGTATGGCGTTGAGACGTATTCTAGTCACAGGCGGGGCCGGTTTTATCGGCTCTGCGGTGGTAAGACATATTATCGATGGTACCTCAGACAGCGTAGTGGTGGTGGATAAGCTCACCTACGCCGGTAATCTGGAGTCACTAGCTGTTGTCGCCCAGAACGAACGTTATGCGTTTGAGCAGGTAGATATCTGCGATCGCGCCGAATTGGATCGGGTTTTTGCGCACTATCAGCCGGATGTGGTGATGCATCTGGCGGCAGAAAGCCATGTGGACCGCTCGATTGATGGCCCTGCGGCCTTTATCGAAACTAACGTGGTGGGCACTTACACCCTGTTAGAGGCGGCGCGTCATTACTGGCAGCAACTGAGTGCTGAGGCGAAGCAGGCGTTTCGCTTCCACCATATCTCGACCGATGAGGTATATGGCGATCTGCACGGTACTGATGATCTGTTTACCGAAACTACACCTTATGCGCCAAGCAGCCCTTATTCAGCGTCTAAGGCGTCCAGTGACCATTTAGTTCGTGCCTGGTTGCGGACTTATGGCCTACCGACGCTGGTAACTAATTGCTCAAATAACTATGGTCCATATCATTTCCCTGAGAAGTTGATACCACTGGTTATTCTGAATGCACTGGCGGGTAAACCGTTGCCGGTGTATGGCAATGGCGCACAGGTACGCGACTGGTTGTATGTCGAAGACCACGCGCGGGCCTTGTATCAGGTGGTTACCGAAGGTGTGGTGGGCGAAACATACAATATTGGCGGCCATAATGAGCGCAAAAATCTTGAGGTGGTTGAGACCATTTGTACACTTCTGGATGAACTTATCCCCGCCAAACCGGCCGGAATTGTGCATTACCGTGACCTGATTACTTATGTCAAAGACCGTCCAGGCCATGATATGCGCTATGCCATCGATGCCGGCAAAATTGAGCGGGAATTAGGCTGGCGGCCACAGGAAACCTTCGAAAGTGGCATCCGCAAAACCGTATTGTGGTATTTGAATAATGAATCGTGGTGGCGGCGGGTTCAGGATGGTTCTTACGCGGGTGAGCGTTTGGGCTTAAGTGACTGACGATAGGTTCGTAGTCTATTAATCACTGGGATGACGTCATCCAGTAGTTTGCATGATGTTTTGCCTGTGTATAACGTCTGCCTGATGGTTTCAGGAGATTGTATGTTTCAGGAGATCGTATGAAAGGCATAATTCTGGCTGGTGGTTCTGGTACCCGTTTGCACCCCATCACCCGTGGCGTTTCTAAGCAACTGCTTCCCGTCTATGATAAACCGATGATTTACTATCCGCTGTCAGTGCTGATGCTGGCAGGGATCCGTGACGTCTTGATTATTTCCACCCCAGAAGATTTGCCGTCGTTTCAGCGCTTGCTGGGTAATGGTGATGAGTTTGGTATTCATCTGAGTTATGCCGCACAACCGAGTCCCGACGGATTGGCACAGGCATTTATTATCGGGGAAGAATTTATCGGCAATGAACCTTGCTGCTTGGTTCTTGGCGATAATATCTTCTTTGGTCAAGGTTTTAGCCCGAAACTGAAACATGTGGCGGAAAGGACCAAAGGGGCAACCGTTTTCGGTTATCAGGTGATGGATCCCGAGCGTTTTGGTGTGGTGGAGTTTGATGACAATTTCCGCGCGTTGTCTATCGAAGAGAAACCAAGTCAGCCTAAATCCAAATGGGCGGTGACCGGGCTTTATTTTTATGATAACCAAGTTGTTGATTTTGCTAAAAAAGTTAAACCATCGTCGCGTGGTGAACTGGAAATTACCAGTATCAACCAGATGTATCTGGAACGTGATGAATTAACCGTTGAGCTCTTAGGCCGTGGTTTTGCCTGGCTGGACACAGGAACGCATGACAGCCTGATTGAGGCCAGTACCTTTGTACAAACCGTTGAAAAACGTCAAGGTTTCAAAATTGCCTGTCTGGAAGAGATCTCCTGGCGTAATGGCTGGTTGGATGATGACGGTGTCAGGCGTGCGGCGACTGCACTAGCCAAAACCGGTTACGGCAAATATCTATTGGATCTGTTACATGCCCGTCCACGCCAGTATTGAGCCCTTGGACTGGGAAAGTGAATTTTTCCAGCGCCACAGTGCAAAACTGATTTTCTCCGACTCAGCCTCGCAGCTTAATCCGGCTGAGTTGGACGCTTTTACGCTTACCCAAGCTAAAGTACCTACCCATCGCCTTGATCTCATTGACTCTCTTGGTCAACTTGATTTCCATCTGGTTGAAGGAGAAGTCGATCTCTCGTTAGCCATTGATGTAAAAAATGTAATTGGCACGGAAAATGCTTTATCTGAGGCAGATGTCACTGTATCCAGACACCGAGTTGCAACGGCGGCGGATATCCCGCAATTGCGCAGCGTCGCCACCAATGCCTTTGCATTAAGTCGTTTCCGTGCGCCGTGGTATGACCCGCAGGACAGTGGCCGATTTTATGCATTGTGGGCAGAAAAAGCCGTATTGGGCACGTTCGACCATCAATGTTTATTGGTGACTGATACGTTGGGCCAGCCAGCGGGGTTTGTGACGCTACGAGACTTGCAAGATGGCAGTGCGCGTATTGGCTTGTTGGCGGTATTCCCCGAGGCACAGGGTAAAGGTGTTGGTTCATCGTTAATGTCGGCGGCAAAGCAGTGGTGCCAGAGTCATGGGTTACAGCGATTACGGGTAGCCACACAGATGAGCAATATTGCTGCTTTACGTCTTTATATTCGCAGTGGTGCTGCTATTGAGAGCACCGCGTATTGGTTATGCAGGGGATGAGATGATTCCATTTAACGCTCCACCGGTAGTAGGCACCGAACTTGGTTATATGCAGGCCGCGATGGCTAGCGGTAAATTATGCGGTGATGGTGGGTTTACCCGTCGCTGTCAGCAGTGGATGGAGCAGCGTTTCGGTTGTCCGAAAGTTTTACTGACACCTTCTTGCACCGCCTCACTGGAAATGGCTGCGTTGTTACTGGATATCAAACCCGGCGACGAAGTGATCATGCCGAGTTTCACCTTTGTTTCCACCGCGAATGCCTTTGTGCTGCGTGGGGCAAAAATGGTGTTTGTCGATATCCGCCCAGATACCATGAATATCGATGAAACCAAGATTGAAGCAGCGATTACCGATAAAACCAAGGTTATCGTGCCAGTCCATTATGCCGGTGTTGCCTGTGAGATGGATACCATTATGGCGTTGGCGAAAAAGTATAATTTGTTTGTGGTAGAAGATGCCGCTCAGGGCGTGATGTCCACCTACAAAGGCAAAGCGTTGGGGACTATTGGCCATATCGGCTGCTTTAGTTTCCATGAAACCAAGAATTACACGGCTGGCGGTGAAGGTGGCGCGACGCTCATTAATGACCCGTTACTGATAGATCGCGCTGAAATCATTCGCGAAAAAGGTACCAACCGTAGCCAGTTCTTCCGTGGGCAGGTCGATAAATATACCTGGCGTGATATCGGCTCTAGCTATCTGATGTCTGACTTACAGGCCGCGTATCTGTGGGGCCAGTTGGAAGCCGCAGAACAGATTAACCAACGCCGTTTGGCGCTGTGGCAAACCTATTATGATGCTTTCAAACCGTTGGCTGATGCTGGGCGCATTGATTTGCCAGTGATCCCCGGTGATGTGGCGCAAAATGCGCATATGTTTTATATCAAACTACGCGATATTGACGATCGTTCTAATTTTATCAGCTACTTAAAAGAAGCTGAGATTATGGCGGTATTCCATTATATTCCGTTGCATGGTTGCCCGGCAGGTGAGGCATTTGGCCGTATGGCGGGTGAAGACCGCTTTACCACTAAGGAGAGTGAGCGTCTGGTTCGCTTGCCTATCTTCTTTAACCTGACTGATGTGAATCAGAAAACGGTCATTAATACTGTTCTGAGTTTCTTCGCCTGATATGTCTCTGGCAAAAGCATCGATTTGGACTGCTGGCTCTACGCTGATTAAAATCGGCGTAGGGTTGTTAGTGGTTAAGCTGCTGGCGGTGACCTTTGGTCCCAGCGGCGTTGGGCAGGCAGGTAATTTTCGCCAGCTAATTACGGTATTAGGCGTGCTCTCCGGCGCGGGTATCTTTAACGGTATTACTAAGTATGTTGCTGAATATCATCAACAACCTGAACGTTTACGTGCGGTGCTGGGTACCTCTTCAGCGATAGTGTTGGGGTTCTCCACTCTGCTGGCGTTAATTTTTTTGCTGGCAGCTAAACCTGTTAGTTTTGCGTTATTCGGCCATGGGGATTACCAGAATGTGGTGCGCGCAGTGGCGCTTATCCAGATGGGTATTGCCTACGCCAACCTGTTTCTGGCGATCCTCAAAGGCTATCGCGACGCCATGGGTAATGCGCTGGCGGTGATAGGCGGCAGTCTGATTGGTGTCGTGGCGTATTATCTTTGCTTTCGTATCGGCGGTTATCCCGGCGCATTAGTGGGGTTGGCATTAGTCCCCGCGCTGGTGGTGATACCTGCGGCAGCCATGCTGATTCGCCGCAAGACTATCCCCCTAAGTTATCTTAAACTTAGCTGGGACAAGGCATTAGCCAGCCATTTAGGTAAGTTTACCATCATGGCACTGATTACCTCAGTGACCTTGCCAGTCGCCTATGTGATGATGCGTAACTTGCTGGCAGATCAGTATGGTTGGGATGCCGTCGGGATCTGGCAGGGGGTAAGCAGTATTTCAGATGCTTATCTACAATTTATTACGGCGTCATTTACGGTCTATTTGCTACCCACACTCTCAAGGCTCAAAGCTAAAGCGGATATCTCTCGTGAAATCCTGCGCTCACTGAAGTTTGTCTTACCGGCAGTGGCGACCGCCAGTTTGATGGTGTGGCTGTTACGTGATTTTGCTATCTGGCTGCTGTTTTCGCACCAGTTTACCGCCATGCGTGACCTTTTTGCCTGGCAGTTGGTGGGCGATGTGTTGAAAGTCGGGTCGTATGTGTTTGGCTATCTGGTGATTGCCAAAGCCTCTTTGCGCTTTTACATTCTGACGGAAGTGAGTCAGTTCTTACTGTTGACCGGGTTTGCCCATTGGTTAATTCCAATGAATGGCTCTTTAGGTGCAGCACAGGCCTATATGGCAACTTATATCGTCTATTTTGCGCTCTGTAGCTGCGTATTCATTATGTATCGTAGACATTCATCACCGTAGACACTCTTTACAGTAGAAAAAAATGACAACCCTGATTCATGTACTGGGATCTGATATCCCGCACCATAATCTGACTGTGCTGCGCTTCTTTAATGACGTGCTGGCAACGCGTACGCCGATAGAACAGGTGCGGCATTTTATGGTCGCGGCAAAAGAGACAGCACCTTTTTCGTCATTCCCTCAGTTGGATATCGAAACGCACAGCAGCAAGAAAGCTTTGGCTGAGGCGGTTATCGCCCGTGCACAAGCTGATCGCAGCACGCGCTTCTTCTGGCATGGTCAGTTTAATGCCACCCTGTGGCTGGCCCTACTGAGTGGCAAAATCAAGCCACGCCAGGTTTACTGGCATATTTGGGGCGCTGATTTATATGAAGATGCCAAAAGCTGGAAGTTTCGCCTGTTTTACCTGTTGCGCCGTATTGCTCAAGGGCGGGTTGGTCATGTTTTTGCGACCCGTGGCGACTTAATCCATTTTCAGCAGCGTCATCCTCGGGTGCCCGCATCGTTGCTCTATTTCCCAACCCGTATGGATCCGGCATTGACGGGGGTTAACATCGAAAAGTCGTTAGCTGGCCCGATGACTATTCTGGTGGGGAACTCTGGTGATACCACCAATCGTCATATCGAGGCGTTGCAGGCCATTCATCAGCAATTTGGCCCTGATGCCCGGGTTATTCTGCCGATGGGGTATCCGGCTAATAATGAGCTGTATATCGAGCAGGTCAGGCAAGCTGGGCTGGCGCTGTTTGCCGCAGAAAATCTGCGTCTCCTGACAGAACAGATCCCGTTCGATGATTATCTGAATATCCTGCGTGAATGCGATTTGGGCTATTTTATTTTTAATCGGCAGCAAGGTATCGGCACCTTATGTTTATTAACGCAATTTGGTGTGCCTTTTGTCTTGAGTCGCAAAAACCCTTTCTGGCAAGACTTGGCTGAGCAGCATATTCCGGTACTTTTCTATGGTGACTCATTGGATGAGCCGTTGATCCGTGAGGCACAACGCCAATTAGCCGGGCTGGATAAGCAATCTATCGCTTTCTTTAATCCAAATTATATCGAAGGTTGGCAGCAGGCGCTGGCGTTGGCCGCAGGAGAACACCCATGACGCTGGGGCAATTTGGTGGTCTTTTCTGCGTCTATCTGATGGCAGTTATTTTTATCCTGACATTAACCTATCAGGAGTTTCGGCGGGTTCGTTTTAACTTCAATGTGCTGTTTTCAATGCTTTACCTGCTGACTTTCTATTTTGGCTTCCCATTGACTTGTATGCTGGTGTTTCAGTTCGGGGTCGCGGTGGTGCCGGTTGAGTACTTATTGTATGCAATGCTGTCGGCCACGGCCTTTTATGGCATTTATTATGTGAGTTACAAAACTCGCCTGACTAAGCCGCGCAGCCAGCCACGGGCGCCGGTATTCACCATGAATCGGGTGGAAACTAATCTGACCTGGATACTGTTGGCACTGGTGGCTATTGGCACTGTCGGCATCTTCTTTATGCAAAATGGTTTCCTGTTGTTTAAGCTCGATTCCTACAGCAAAATCTTCTCCAGTGATGTTTCGGGTGTGGCACTGAAGCGCTTTTTCTACTTCTTTATCCCGGCGATGTTGGTGGTCTATTTCTTGAAACAAGATATGCGCGCCTGGTTTTTCTTCCTGGCAAGCACGGTGGCGTTTGGCATCCTGACCTATGTTATCGTCGGCGGTACCCGCGCTAATATCATTATCGCGTTCTCATTATTCCTGTTTATCGGTATCGTTCGCGGTTGGATAACCTTGTGGATGTTGGCTGCGGCAGGTGTCTTTGGGATTGTTGGTATGTTCTGGCTGGCCCTGAAACGCTATGGTTTGGATGTGAACGGCGCAGAGGCGTTTTACACTTTCCTCTACCTGACACGGGATACCTTCTCGCCGTGGGAAAACCTAGGGCTGCTGCTACAAAACTACGACAAAATAGATTTCCAAGGGCTGGCACCGATTATTCGTGATTTTTATGTCTTTATTCCCAGTTCGCTTTGGCCGGAGCGTCCAGACTTGGTACTTAATACCGCCAATTACTTTACTTGGGATGTGCTGGATAATCACTCCGGGCTGGCTATCTCTCCAACCCTGATCGGTTCTTTGGTGGTAATGGGCGGGGTGCTGTTTATTCCACTGGGTGCTATTGTCGTAGGATTAATCATTAAATGGTTCGATTGGCTCTACGAACAAGGCAAAGCAGAAAACAACCGTTATAAAGCGGCAATTCTGCAAAGTTTCTGTTTTGGTGCGGTATTTAACATCATTGTATTGGCACGGGAAGGATTAGATTCGTTTGTGTCACGCGTGGTGTTTTTCTGCGTGATTTTTGGTGCCTGTCTGGTACTGGCAAAATTGTTGTATTGGTTGTTCGATACCGCGGGTTTGATAACGCAACAGTTACAGCGTCGGGTTAACAAGCCGAAGCGTTCATCCACTCCTGAAACGGGCCGCCAACTGTAAGGATCGTAATGGAACCGAATACTGTTATTCCAAAATATAATGTCCGTGGTTTCGAGATTTGGGGCTTTCGTGATATGGCTCAAACGCTGGATCATTTGCTAAGCAGCGGCCCGGTGAAGACCGGAACGCTGGTGGCAATGAACGCAGAGAAACTGCTCAAAGCTGAGGATGATGCGGCGTTGCGTGAGTTGATCACCGAGGCTGAATATCTGTATGCCGACGGTATCAGTATGGTGCGTGCGATTCGTCGTAAATACCCACAGGCGAAGCTGTCACGGGTAGCGGGTGCAGATTTGTGGGAAGCACTCATGCAGCGTGCCGGGCAGCAAGGGACGCCGGTCTTTTTGGTGGGCGGTAAACCTGACGTGTTGGCAGAAACTGAAGCTAAATTACGCGCGCAATGGAATGTGAATCTGGTGGGTAGCCAGGATGGCTATTTTACACCAGAGCAGCGCGAAGCCCTGTTTGCGAGAATAGCGGCTAGTGGCGCGGCGATAGTGACTGTCGCCATGGGATCGCCTAAACAGGAAATGTTTATGCGTGACTGCCGTAAGTTCTATCCCGATGCACTGTATATGGGCGTTGGTGGCACCTATGACGTCTTTACCGGTCATGTCAAACGTGCACCTAAGATATGGCAGAACATGGGGCTGGAGTGGCTTTATCGCCTGCTGGCGCAACCAAGTCGTATCCGGCGTCAGTTCAAGTTGCTTAAGTTTGTTGGTTATTATTACAGCGGCCGTCTGTAATATTGTCTTTTGGGCAGGGTTTCACCAACCCTGCTGTTATAAAACCTCTCGCATTTATTCCTTCTACCAATATCATCACGCCTTAATTCCATTTTGGAATCGATTCTTTAATTTTTATTCCATAAAGTTTTAGTTTCCTGTTTGCTAATCTGACCCAGATACGGAAGGATACCGGCCGGTTAGGGTTATGTGCTCATAATCGCCTTTTATTGTGGGTGGTTTCCCTATTCGTTAACTTGCATAAATTAAAGTAGTCATCATTAGGCTGAACACGTTGGTGCAGTCGTTAGATTTTTTTGTGTGAAAAACGTCTATTTTTAATAAAAACAATAGATTAATTAATAAAAACAACCGGGAAAGCCGGAGCAGACACATCATCAGTTCACAGAGGATATATGGCAGATAACGAAGAGAAAAAAGGATTACACCGTGGGTTGGAAGCCCGGCATATCGAACTGATAGCGTTAGGTGGGACAATTGGCGTCGGGTTGTTTATGGGGTCCGCCAGCACCCTAAAATGGGCCGGGCCTTCGGTATTGCTGGCTTATATCATTGCTGGCTTATTTGTATTCTTTATTATGCGGGCCATGGGCGAAATGCTTTATCTGGAGCCGGTTGCCGGCTCCTTTGCCGTCTATGCCCATAAGTATCTTAGCCCCTATTTCGGCTATCTAACGGCTTGGGGTTATTGGTTTATGTGGATAGCGGTAGGGATATCAGAAATTACCGCGATTGGGGTATACGTTCAGTTTTGGTTCCCAGAAATTCCACAATGGCTACCTGCGATTGCCGGGGTGGCCATAGTGGCGCTGGCTAATCTGGCGGCGGTCAGATTATATGGTGAGCTGGAGTTCTGGTTCGCGATGATCAAGGTTACCACCATCATTGTGATGATTCTGGTGGGGTTGGGGGTTATCTTCTTCGGTTTTGGTAATCACGGACAAGCGATTGGTTTTGATAACCTGACAGCCCATGGCGGCTTTTTTGCCGGCGGGTGGAAAGGATTCATGTTTGCTTTGTGTATTGTGGTGGCGTCCTATCAGGGGGTTGAGCTGGTGGGTATCACCGCCGGTGAGGCTAAAAACCCGCAAGTGACATTAAAGCGAGCCATTAATAATATTTTATGGCGCATCCTGATTTTCTATGTTGGCGCGATATTTGTCATTGTCACTATCTTCCCGTGGAATGGTATCGGCACGGAAGGCAGCCCGTTTGTCCTGACATTTGCCAAGATTGGGATAGTTTCAGCTGCGGGTATTATTAACTTCGTGGTGCTGACTGCGGCACTGTCAGGCTGTAACAGCGGTATGTATAGCGGCGGGCGTATGTTGTATGCACTGGCGAAAAATCGCCAGTTACCTGCCTGCCTGACTAAGCTGTCGGCCAGCGGTGTGCCAGTTTACTGTATTGCGGTGACGATTCTGTGTCTGCTGGTGGGGTCAAGCCTTAATTACATTATTCCAAATCCACAGCAGGTGTTTGTCTATGTTTACAGTGCCAGTGTATTACCGGGCATGGTGCCGTGGTTTGTGGTCCTCGTTAGCCAGCTGCGTTTCCGCCAGGTACATAAAGAAGCGTTAAAGCAGCATCCGTTTAAATCCATCATGTTCCCGTATGTAAACTATCTAACTATCGCTTTCTTGATATGTGTACTGGTCGGGATGGGGATTAACCCTGATACCCGTTTATCTTTGTTAGTCGGGGTGATTTTCCTTGGATTGGTGTCGGCATGTTATTTCGGACTGAGAATGCATAAACACAACGTTGCTGAAACATCTCCAAAGTAATTGGCGTTGTAGGTAGGCCGCAAGCGAATGACGAATCTGCTGGGAACCGATTTGAATGCTGTTTGCAGTAAGTAGTCTTGTAGAGGCCCGGTCCATGGAAGGGTCGGGTACCGAGAGCAGTGAACATCCTTGCGGCTTCAAGTATGAAGGGGATAAAACGTCTATAAAACGGCGCGTGTCAAGGTAGTTGTCGCCTCAGTTAATTCATGCGGCCAACGTTTCACGTTCCGGATTTAACCAGACCTCATCCTGCCGGTGCCAGTTTCTCGTTGAACCTGACCACCGATGTGGATTCTGCATTTTCGCCGCTTCATAGACCGATTTACGCTGCGCCAGTAGTGCCCGATCTTCACCTCTGTGTCGTTGCCCTGGTGTGACGTAACGGATACCACTGTGCCGATGTTCTTCGTTATACCAGCCAACGAAGGTTTCTACCCACGCCTGCGCATCCTCCAGCGTCGCGAAGCCCTTCTCCGGCCAGCTCGGCACGTATTTCAACGTCCTGAACAGCGATTCAACATACGCGTTATCGTTGCTCACCCGTGGCCGGCTGTGCGACGGGGTTATCTTAAGTTCCGCAAGCTTTACCTGCAGCACCTGTGACTTCATCGGGGCTCCGTTATCCGCATGCAGTACCAGCGGCTCCTGCCAACAGCGTTCGCTCAGCACTGTCCGATTCATCAGCTCTGCCGCATGCTCACCACTTTCAACCAAGTGAACCTCGTGACCGACGATTTTGCGGCTGAACACGTCTTCTATCAGGTACAGATAGAACCAGTGTCCTGCCGTCAGCGACCTCAGCCAGGTAATATCCCATGACCACACCTGATTCGGTGCCGTCGCCCTCCAGGTCGATAGCGGCTTGCTTTGCGCTACCCTCTGCCGACCACGGTGCGTTGTTTCGCCAGCACGTCTTAGTATCCGATAAAACGTTGACTCACTGGCGATATAGCGCTTTTCATCCGCCAACAAAGGAACGATTTGCGTCGGTGGCAGGCTGGCGAACCGCAGTTCATGACAGAGGGCTAAAACCTGTTGTTCCTCTTCGGCAGTGAGTTTGTTCTTCGGGATGGGCCGTGACGCCGTGGGTCTGCGGTCATGCGTCCCTTTTCCCCAACGCTGTAATGTTCGCTCACTAAGCCCAATAGACTGGCAAGCCTCGCTCAGCCTCGCGCCTGCAGCAACGGCTTCCTTTACGATTGTCATCAATCGCAGCCTGTCCGGAGTCGGCGTCATTCGTCCCCGTTTTCCTCGACGAACAACGCCTTGAACTTTTTTTGCAATATCAGCAATGCCGCAGCCTCAGCCAACGCCTTATCCTTGCGGGCAATTTCACGCTTAAGCTGATGAATTTCGTTTTGCTGTTTCTTGACGAGTGCTTTCTCTTCACGCGGATCTGGCTGCATTATCTCATTCTTCCACTGCTGAATTTGCTCAGGGTAGAGCCCTTTACGGCGACAGTACTCAGCAACAGCATGGGCGGAAAGAGGTGCCGTTTCAACCAGGATGGCAAAACGAGCCTCACGGGACCATTGCTGCGGGGTTTTTACCTCAACGTGGGTGCTCGCGGTCGAAATACCTGCCTTGGAGCGCCAGGTGTAAAGCGTATTGACAGGGATCCCCTCAGAGCGTGCAATCTGAACAACCGGCTGATTGTGTGGTGGCATCATTCTGGCAATCACAGCGGCTTTAAGCTCAGGTGAATACGTTTTCATTCTTGTTGTCTCCAGCCCCTTGGATGTTTTCAGTTAGAGGCGACAACTACCCTGACATGGGGGGAAAACCAGCGAACAAGGCAAGGGGGGGCTATTAATGGCTAACTTTTGCGGCAGAGTGTGCAAAGCGTAAGCAAACACACCATTTCTTCTAAAAAAGCACTAGACAGCCAAGTATTAAAACCGTAGTATCCTCACCCGCAACGGCGCTAAGCGCCCGTAGCTCAGCTGGATAGAGCGCTGCCCTCCGGAGGCAGAGGTCTCAGGTTCGAATCCTGTCGGGCGCACCATTAATTTTGTGTGCAAGAGCTGCGGTGGTAAGATTGCCGCGTACGACGAAGTAAGCTGTAAAGAAGTTATGGTGGCTATAGCTCAGTTGGTAGAGCCCTGGATTGTGATTCCAGTTGTCGTGGGTTCGAGCCCCATTAGCCACCCCAAATTTTGTGGAACATGCGATGGTGGCGGAATTGGTAGACGCGCTAGCTTCAGGTGTTAGTGTCCTTACGGACGTGAGGGTTCAAGTCCCTCCCTTCGCACCACACAAACATGTAGATATTCATTAATATTTACATGGACATAGGTCGAAAGACCATGTAGAGTCAACAGTAAGAAATCGGCGAGTAGCGCAGCTTGGTAGCGCAACTGGTTTGGGACCAGTGGGTCGGAGGTTCGAATCCTCTCTCGCCGACCAATTTCAGAAGAAACCCCGCAATGCGGGGTTTTTTTTCGTCGGTATAATATCGATTCCCCATCATAGCCCTCTCTTTTCATCCTGTTGTATTGACGGTCGCTAATCCGACCTCACAGTCTGTCCTCCTTGTATTAGAACCTTTGTTGGCACCCTTTGATCAAATTAGTCCTATAGGGTGACCAGACTGGTGATTTATCAGGTAAAAGAATAGGTGTTGGTTTTTTGCGACAAAAGGCAGAGGCTTTGTCTCCAAACAGAGACATATAAGATTATGATAAACATAAAGAAAAACAATGATGAGTTATAACGTCGTTTTGTAGCGACAGATCACTTAGACAGTATTGGTCGCGCGATGGCTGGTGCGTTGTATCGCATCATCTATTAGGATGAAAATAAATTTATTATTTATCAGTCAATTAAACGCTTACTTGCGGGTAATTAGATGAAATTGCTCTCGGTTAGATGGAGTTGGCACGCTAAGTGCAATATCTACCCTGTAGATGCTCATCTCACTTATTATGATAGCGTGGTGTTTATAGCCAAATTAGCTTCATAAACCCAGAGATGATGCAGAGCCGATTTTAGGGTGCCTATTGTCCATGTAAACGATGTCGAATATCTTCATCACATACCGGGCATAACGTTGAGTGAGGCGCCGACATTGTTGTCTGTAGACCTGAAAATTTTAGACGCTTGCCTTTCCGGCAAGCGTTTTTTTTTGCATACCCTTCGTACTTGAAGCTGCAGGGTTGTTAGCTGCGCATACTTACCCGAATCACTTACCTGAGTAAGCTCATCGGGATGCGTTTGCTGGCTGCCTACCTGCAACTCCAATTACTTTGGGTATTCTTTGCTACTTGAAGCCGCAGGGTTGTTAGCTACGCTAGTTACTCGGCCCATCCGTGGGCCTCGCCTCGTTGAGGCCGCTGCAAGCAGCGTTCAAATCTACTCCCGACAGATTTGTCCCCCGAATCAGGAGCAGAAAAAAGGCCCCGTAGGAGCCTTTAGATTGCTGTTTTGCTAATGGTCAGAGCGATTCCCCATTCTGCCGCAAGGTCAACAGTAACCCCTCACGACGCGCCTGCGCTGCATCTTCAGGGCGATGCAGTTTATCCAGGGCATCAGCTAGCCATGCATAGTCATAACCGTCTGGACGCTGCTCAAGCGCTGCTTTAAAGGCTTCGTGGGCCTTCTCCCATTCACCGTGTTTTAGCATGAGTTGGCCCAAGGTGCTATTAAGTAGCGGGGTCGCGCCATGCTGCTTGATGTGCTGGCGCAATGCTTTCTCCAGCGGCTCTGGGTTACCTGATTTTAAGCGTGGGATCAGGAGTACTAAGCGCTCATCATACTGACGCTTCAGGCCATCCAGAATGATTTGCTGGGCGACATCATGATCGTCACACTCAATTAGATGTTCTGCCAGTGCGACTTGCAGCGGGATCTCATTGCGGACTTTACGGCTTTGATCTTTCCACCAGCGTTTCAGACCATCACTGCCTTCTTCCGCCATACATTGATTCATCATGCCAATATAAGCTTGCTGCTCCAATGCGGCGATTTCTTCTGGCGTATGGACCTGCACTTTGCTTATCGCGGGTAAAATTTCCAGCAATGAACTGTAAGCACCGGTACGCAGGAAAGCCTGTTCAGCCAGACGCAGCACTTCTGGGTGACGTGGAGCTTGATCCAATAAACGATCCACCCCATGGCGGGCCGCATGAACGTGGCCTTGCGCCAGTTGAATGCGCACTCGGGTGATATCTACCGGCAACTGATCTGTATCAGCAACTTCTGCTGCTCGTTCCAGATATTGATTGGTACGGAATTCATCGCCACGCTGTTGGGCAGCTTCCGCAGCCAGCAGGTAGTTCACCATCGGTTGTTCAGCATGATCGGCATTACGGGTGAGCAACTTTTCAACCTGCTTGAAATCCCCTTCGGCTAGTTTGATCAATGCAGCTTTGGTTTGCTTACGAGCGCGGGTGCGTTTGCGGCCCATAAACCAACCACGGGTACGGGCACCGGTGCGGAAAATACGGCGCAGTATCCATTCAATGATAAGGAACGCGACCAATACCAGCACCAATATAATCACCAGACCGGTCACGCTGGTCTCAACGTTATAGTTGTCAGTTTGAATCAATACATAGCCTTGGTGCCCAGCCAACATGGGGCCGAGGACGATGCCAGCGGTCAGGATAAGGAATAACAGTAAAACTCGCAGCATACTTATTCCCCCTGAGCGGCAACTGGCGGTTGTGCCAGTAAGTTACGAACCCGGGTTTGCATCAATTTTTCCAGCATTGGCTGGCTCTTCAATTGATCAGGTACGTCCATTGAGATTGACTGTTGACTCAGGCTCTCTAGCTCATCCAGAAAAGCTTTGGTGCTCGGGTCATTCACATCGAAATAAGCGCGAACCCAAGTGGAGATAGTCTCCAGTGACTGTTTGTACACTTCGTCTTGATGGCGAGGGACTGCCTGAGCCGCGACCAGCAAGCGGGAGCGAATATTCTCGCGTAAATAAACATCCTGATTCGGTGCCAGCAGTGGCTCTGCGCTACTATCACGGCGGCGGATAGTAATAAAATCAGACATAAAGCTGTGCCAGCTTTTGGTCAGATTCTGACGCCATTCGGCTAATGAACTGGACAGCTCATCGCTATCGGCATCCATCGGCGAATCATCGGTATTATTATCAGCCAAACGTAGATTATCCACCTGATTCGACAGCTGATTCAGTTTGAGGATAATGCCGTCAAAATCCACCTGGCTTACCGCCGAAAGGGTACTGATGTCCTCGGTGAGTGCGCGGCGTACGTCGATAAGACTTGGGTCATTCATGTCAGCCAGACTGGCATCGGCACTTTTCAGTAAAGTCGCTGCGGTGGCGACATCCTGATCACTCCACAGTTTGCGCCCCGCCATTTTCACCAGAAAATCCGCCTGGGCCAGTAGCCATGTTTTGGCATCGCTACCCGAAATAGTAGCGACTTTTTCCTGTAATTCATTAAGTTGGCGGATCAGCGAGGTTTGCTGACGATCTGCTGCTTCCAGCGCTTTGCCTTGCTGTTGTAGTAATGACTCAAGCTGCTGTTTTTCCTGCAATTGGCTCTGTTTTAGTTCAGCCAACTGTTCTTGTAGCGCGATATTCGCCACATCTTGTAACTGAGCCTGCTGCTGTCCGTGATAATAAAGCCCGGCACCCAGCGCGATAGCCAATGCAATAGCAATGGCACCCAGAATTGGGCCGGTTCGTTTCTCCCGGCGGCCTTCAGGTTCTGGCTGTTGGTGCCTCTCAACCGCAGTGGTTGTCTCTTCCACTGGTGCGGATGGGGTATTTTGTTCCGTCATATTGGGCATCCCATAGTCAGGTTTCAGGTTTATTGAAAGTCTTGTAGCGCGCGGATCAGCGCGTCATTATCCGCATTTTCTGCCACCCGGGTATCACGCCAGCCCATTTGGGCGGCCAGGGCAGCCAAACGCTCACTCACTACAACCAGGCGGCAGCGTAGCAGCCACGAAGAACGATAGTAATCAGGAACTAAAGTATAGATCTGTTGTAACATTTCGCCGCTAGTCACTACCAGAATATTGACCCCCGCACGTTGCCAATGCGCACTTTGCTCACTGCCATCATAAAAGATGGGGCTGCGTTGATAACATTCACAGTAGGTAATTGCCGCTCCTCGCTGTGCCAGGCTTTCGCCTAGCAGTTCCCGCCCGCCGTTACCGCGCAGTAACAGCACCTTTTTACCGGACAGTGTTTGCAGGTCTGGTAATGATAACAGCATCTCGCTGGTCTCCCCCATAGGGGGGAAGGTGACATGCAAACGGCTGGCAGTATGCAATGCCAATGCGGTGGTACGGCCAATAGCATAATAAGATAACTGTGCTGGCCATAACAGGTTATTTCTTTTTAACAGTGGGTTAGCGTAGCGGATAGCATTCTGTGATAACGCAAATACCAGATCGCCAGCTTGCATATCTTGGAGCAATGCCGGTAGTTTAGGCAGGTCTATCCCCGGAGAGAAATCAATCAATGGCGCATGATAGGCAACCCGGCCCAGCGCACGCAGGCGACTGACTAACTGCTCTCCAGCAGGAGATGGACGGGTTACCAAAATGGTCATAGTGGGGGGTTATCCTGATAAACATTGGCCAATATTGCGCGCGCACCACGTGATAGTAACTCATCGGCCAGCTCAATCCCCATTTGCTCTGCATTCTCAGCAGGGCCACGGCGCTCACCGCGAATGATCTCACTGCCATCCGGCGCACCGACTAATCCACGGAGCCACAGCGTGTTGCCTTCTAACTCAGCATAGCTGCCGATCGGCACCTGACAGCCTCCTTCGAGACGGGTGTTCATGGCTCGCTCGGCACACACTCGCAGCTCGGTTGCACGATGATTGAGTGGTGCCAGCAGTTGGCGGGTAAAATCGTCATCCAGGCGGCATTCAATGCCGACTGCACCCTGACCGACAGCCGGTAACGACTCCTCGGCGGGCATGGCGTAGCGAATCCGCGATGCCAATCCCAGGCGATTGAGGCCCGCAACCGCCAGTATAATCGCGTGGTAATCGCCGTTATCAAGCTTGGCAAGGCGAGTGCCTACATTACCCCGCAGGTCGCGGATAATCAGGTCCGGGCGACGCTCGCGCAATTGGCACTGGCGACGCAAGCTGGAGGTGCCGACGATGCTGCCCGCAGGTAAATCATCGAGATGAGCAAAATGTGGCGATACAAAAGCATCACGCGGATCATCGCGTTCACAAATGGTGACCAGACCCAAGCCCTCAGGGAAGGCGATAGGCACATCTTTCATGGAGTGGACGGCGATATCCGCACGGTCTTCCAGTAGGGCCAGCTCTAACTCTTTGACGAACAAGCCTTTACCACCGACTTTTGCCAGTGGGGTATCCAGAATGATGTCCCCACGGGTAACCATTGGGACCAACTCAACCTGCAAGCCGGGGTGATTGGCTTGCAGTAAATGTTGAACATAATGTGCTTGCCATAAGGCGAGCGGGCTTTGTCGCGTGGCAATTCGAATAATTTTGTCTAACATTGCTTGTTACCGTTTTATATTTTGCGGCCCATCCTATCATTGACCAGTGAATGCTGTCAGTGCGATAGCCACATAAAGACGACGGATAAGAGCACAAGAAAGCAGCTATTGTAACAAATACATGGCGGGATAACTTCTTCCTTAATACCACGGCGTCGTTATCAGCCAAGCTACCTGTGAATGTCAGCTAAGAAAGGGATAGATAGACATTACAATTGTAGGGATAGCTTTACGGTCAATCGGCAAGGTGTTAGATTGATCACGTTTCCAGCAATAATTCGTTAATTGTTATTCAAACAAAATGTCTTCAAACAAAATGTTTTTTGGTCAGTACAACAAAAAGTACATTTTTCGCTGAAAGTCAAAAAAAGTAATAAACGAATCTGGGACGCGGGTTTTTTTCTAAGCACCGGAACAATTCTAAGCACCGGAATAACCAGGCGAGACGTCTTGTACCTCTACATCGAGACACTGAAACAGCGACTGGATGCGATCAACCAATTACGAGTCGATCGCGCCTTGGCGGCTATGGGGCCAGCCTTCCAAAAGGTCTACAGTCTGCTACCGACCCTACTACATCATCATCATCCACTGATGCCGGGTTACCTTGATGGTAACGTTCCCCATGGCGTCTGCCTTTTTACGTCCAATGAAACGCAACAGGATTATCTGTCTGAGGTTGAAGCCAAGTGGGGCGAACCTTTGCAACAGAGTGTCGGCGGCGAACTGCCGATTACCGGCGTCTATTCTATGGGTAGCACTTCCTCTATTGGGCAATGCCATACTTCAGATCTTGATGTTTGGGTGTGCCATCAGGCCTGGCTCGATTCTGAAGAGCGTAACCGCTTGCAACAAAAATGCAGTTTGCTGGAAAAATGGGCTGCATCAATGGGTGTTGAAGTCAGCTTCTTCCTGATAGATGAAAACCGTTTCCGCCATAATGCCAGTGGCAGCTTGGGGGGCGAAGATTGCGGTTCAACCCAACACATATTATTGCTGGATGAGTTTTACCGCAGCGCGGTTCGTCTGGCAGGGAAACGTATTCTGTGGAATATGGTTCCGGTTGAAGAAGAAAATAATTATGACGATTACGTACTGTCGCTCTATGCGCAGGGCGTATTAACACCGAATGAGTGGCTGGATTTGGGCGGTTTGAGCACCCTGTCAGCCGAAGAGTATTTCGGTGCCAGTTTGTGGCAATTGTATAAAAGTATCGATTCGCCCTATAAGGCGGTGCTGAAAACCTTATTGCTGGAAGCGTATTCGTGGGAATACCCCAATTCTCAATTGCTGGCGATGGAGATCAAACAGCGCCTGCATGCCGGTGAAATTGTGGCCTTCGGTCTTGATGCTTATTGCATGATGCTTGATCGCGTCACTCGCTATCTGACCCAAATCAATGACACTACCCGTCTGAATTTGGTGCGGCGTTGTTTCTATCTGAAAGTGTGCGAAAAACTGTCCCGTAGCCCGGCGAGTGTCGGCTGGCGGCGTGAAATCCTCAGCCAACTGGTCAGTGAATGGGGTTGGAGTGACGAGAGTTTGGCGGTGCTGGATAACCGTGCTAACTGGAAGATTGAGCGGGTACGTGAAGCGCATAACGAGCTGTTGGATGCGATGATGCAGAGTTATCGCAATTTGATCCGTTTCGCGCGGCGCAACAATCTGAGTGTCAGTGCCAGTCCGCAGGATATCGGCGTTTTGACCCGTAAACTGTACGCGGCATTTGAAGCTTTACCTGGCAAAGTGACGCTGGTTAACCCGCAAATTTCACCGGATTTATCGGAAGAACATCTGACTTTCATTCATGTTCCGGCAGGTCGTGCTAACCGCGCGGGTTGGTACTTATATAATCAAGCGCCCTCTATGGATGCGATTGTGAGTCACCAGCCGCTGGAATATAACCGTTACCTGAACAAACTGGTGTCCTGGGCCTATTTCAACGGCCTGTTGACCAGCAAGACACGGCTACATATTAAAAGCGCCAATCTGTGCGATACGGTGAAATTGCAAGAATTGGTGACGGATATCTCTCACCACTTCCCGTTGCGCTTGCCTGCACCGACACCTAAAGCACTCTATAGCCCGTGTGAGATTCGCCATTTGGCGATTATCGTCAATTTAGAGCATGACCCGACAGCGGCTTTCCGCAATCAGGTGGTGCATTTTGATTTCCGTAAACTGGATGTATTCAGTTTTGGCGAGCAGCAGCAGTGTCTGGTGGGCAGTATCGATTTGCTGTATCGCAACTCCTGGAATGAAGTTCGAACCTTGCATTTCAGTGGTGAGCAGGCAGTGTTGGAAGCATTGAAAACCATTTTAGGCAAAATGCATCAGGATGCGGCTCCGCCGGAGTCAGTGGATGTGTTCTGTTACAGCCAGCATTTGCGTGGTTTGATTCGTACCCGCATTCAGCAGTTGGTTTCCGAGTGTATTGAGTTGCGCTTATCCAGTACCCGTCAGGAACCGGGCCGTTTTAAAGCGGTACGAGTTTCCGGCCAGACCTGGGGTTTGTTCTTTGAACGCCTGAGTGTTTCCGTTCAAAAATTGGAAAATGCGGTCGAATTTTACGGTGCGATTTCTAATAACAAACTGCATGGGTTATCGATTCAGGTAGAAACCGATCAAATTCATCTGCCGCCAGTGGTGGACGGTTTTGCCAGCGAAGGGATCATTCAGTTCTTCTTCGAAGGCACCGCAGATGAAAAAGGCTTTAACATTTATATTTTGGATGAATCAAACCGCGTTGAGGTTTATCACCACTGTGAGGGCAGTAAAGAGGAGTTGGTGCGAGATGTCAGCCGTTTTTATTCATCGTCTCACGACCGTTTTACCTACGGCTCCAGCTTTATTAACTTCAACCTGCCGCAGTTCTACCAAATTGTGCAATTAGATGGCCGTACCCAAGTGATCCCTTTTCGCAGCAACACGTTATCCCATCTATATATCGTCGACAAAGAGCCAAGCCAGCCTGCGCAGCAGTTGCAGTTACATTAATTTCCCCTGTGTCCCTGAAGCCGCAGGGGTGTTAGCTGCGCTAGTTACTCGGCCCATCCGTGGCCCTCGCCTCGTTGAGGCCGCTGCAAGCAGCGTTCAAATCTGCTCCCGACAGATTTGTCCCCCGAAGCACTGACTTGAGTCAGCTCATCGGGATGCGTTTGCTGGCTGCCTACCTGCAACTCCAATGACTTTGGGGAATGACCTGTGTCCTTGAAGCCGCATGCGCCTAGATAAAACTCACCTCTTCACCTGCCTGCGCACTAGCCGCTTGCGATAATTTGGCGAAGAATTCTTCGCCGCTGCGTGAGCAATACCAGTGGCCTTCACGATAATTGAAATGGTAACCACCCGCTTTAGTCGCCAACCATACCTGATGCAGTGGCTCTTGGCGGTTGATAACAATCTTACTGCCATTTTCGAATGTCAGGGTCATCACTCCGCCATTAGTTTCATAATCGACATCACTATCGCCGCTAAAACCATCCAGTGTCTCTTCAATGTAAAGCATCAATTGATCGGCTAACTGATGAAACTCGCTATCGTTCATATTCAATTCCTATTGCTTTTCATGATCCACCTGCGATTATAGAGAGCATGGACGCATGAATCACAAGTATTAATGCGATTATACCCTTCATACTTGAAGCCGCAGGGGTTAGCAGTGTGCACTCACCCGAATCAATTACCGATGTAAGTGCATTGGGATTCGTTTGCGGCCAACCTGCAACGCCAGATTCTTTGGGTATAATAGGTGCTAAAACAATTTACAGGCGTTAAAAATGAAAAAAGAATTATGTTGGCCGCTGGCGGCGATGATGGTATTCGCACTGGCGGGTTGTGGCTTGAAAGGCCCGTTATATTTTCCACCCGCTGACAAACCAAAAGTAGAAACCGCGCAACCGGATAGTGGTCAGGTAGAGCGAAACCAGCAGGACCTGTCAGGTACCAACCAGACAAAATCTATTGCCGGGCCGCAGTAATTATTTTTATCGCAGCCAGATTGAGTCAGTATTTAATTTGCCCGTGCCAAATTTAGCCGGTAAATGAAAGTCAGCGGAGTATGAAATGCAGTTCTCCAAAATGCACGGTCTTGGCAACGACTTTATGGTTGTCGATGCAGTTACCCAAAATGTTTACTTTTCGCCGGAGTTAATTCGTCGATTAGCAGACCGGCACACTGGCGTGGGCTTTGATCAGATGCTGGTGGTTGAACCGCCTTATGATCCTGAGCTGGATTTTCACTACCGTATTTTTAATGCCGATGGCAGCGAAGTTTCTCAGTGTGGCAATGGTGCACGTTGTTTTGCTCGGTTTGTTCGGTTGAAAGGGTTGACCAATAAACGTGATATCAGTGTGAGTACCCAAACTGGCCGCATGATATTGAGTGTTACTGAAGACGAGCTGGTTTGTGTCAATATGGGCGAGCCCAATTTTGACCCGCAAACGGTGCCTTTCAGAGCAACTAAAGCAGAGAAAACCTACATTTTACGCGCGGCGGAACATACGGTGTTGTGCGGCGTGGTATCAATGGGCAATCCTCACTGTGTGATGCAGGTTGATGATGTTTCGGTTGCTAATGTTGCCTTGCTGGGTCCAGTATTGGAAAGCCATGAACGCTTCCCCGAACGGGCTAATATTGGTTTTATGCAGGTGGTTAGCCGCGAGCATATTCGCTTACGGGTGTATGAGCGTGGTGCTGGCGAAACGCAAGCCTGTGGTAGCGGTGCTTGTGCAGCAGTGGCGGTGGGGATCCAGCAAGAGTTGTTGGCTGAAGAGGTTCATGTTGAACTGCCAGGCGGCAGTTTGCATATCAGTTGGAAAGGGCCGGGCCACCCACTGTATATGACCGGGCCGGCAACACATGTATATGATGGCTTCATTCATTTATAATATCCTGCGTACTTGAAACTGCAGGGTTGTTCGCTGCGCGCACTCACCCGAATCACTTACTTAAGTAAGTTCATCGGGATTCGCTTGCTGGCTGCCTACCTGCAATTCCAATTACGTTGGCTATAGGAACGGGTGTTAAATGAAAAGTTATGAGGAGCAGGCGTTAGCTGGCATCGAGTTGGACGACGATGCTGTCATGCAGTACTTATTGCAAAACCCTGACTTTTTTATCCGCAATGCCCGTCTGGTCGAACAGATGCATATTCCTCATCCTGTTCGCGGCAGTGTCTCGCTGGTGGAGTGGCAGCTAGGGCGACAACGTAATCAGATTGGTCAGTTGGAAGAAGAGATCACCTTGCTAATGGAGCAGGCGGGCTTGAATGAAGTGTTGTTTAATCGCTTGCTGCAACTACAAAGCAATTTGGCTGCGGCCAGCAGCTTGCAAGATATGCTTAATCGCTTGCAGCGCTGGGCACGCGACTTCGGCTTGGCAGGTGCTAATGTGCGCTTATTCAGTGACCGCTGGCATATTGGTGCGCCGTCTGATTTCACCCATTTGGCACTTGCCCGTCACGCCTTCGAGCCACTACGCATTCAGCGTTTGGGGAGCGATAACCATTATCTGGGCGGTTTGAACGGGCCGGAACTGCTGTTGTTATTGCCTCAGGCCAAGCAGGTAGGGTCGGTCGCACTCTCGTTACTGGGCAAAGATGGCGATCTAGGTGTCATTATCTTCAGCAGCCGTGATACGCAACATTATCAGCAGGGCATGGGTACCGTGATGCTGAATCAGTTATCAACGTTATTGCCGAGCCTGCTGGAGCGTTGGATAGAGCCGGTATGACCGAATTCAGTGCCTCACTTGCCCAGCAGGTAGAGGCTTTCTTGCGTTATCTCAAAGTTGAGCGTCAGCTCAGTCCATTGACTATTACCAGTTATCGACGCCAGCTACAGGCACTGATGGAAATGGGCGAGCAAATGGGCCTGGTGCACTGGCAGCAGCTTGACGCGGCTCAGGTGCGGTCACTGGTTTCTCGCAGTAAACGTGCCGGTTTACATTCCTCAAGCCTTGCGCTGCGCCTCTCAGCTTTGCGCAGCTTTCTTGATTGGCTGGTGAGTCAGGGCGTATTGCAGGCCAACCCCGCAAAAGGGGTGAGTACACCGCGTTCAGGCCGCCATCTGCCAAAAAATATTGATGTCGATGAGGTCGATAAACTGTTGGATATCGACCTCAATGATCCCTTGGCAGTCCGTGATCGGGCGATGCTGGAAGTGATGTATGGCGCGGGTTTGCGTCTATCCGAACTGGTTGGCATGAACTGCAAACACGTAGATTTAGCCAGCGGTGAAGTCTGGGTGATGGGGAAAGGCAGTAAAGAGCGTAAAGTGCCGATTGGCAGGACCGCAGTGACCTGGTTAGAGCATTGGCTGGAACTGCGCGAGTTATTTGAACCTGGTGACGATGCTATCTTTTTAGCCAATACCGGTAAGCGAATTTCAGCGCGCAATGTGCAAAAACGCTTTGCCGAATGGGGTGTAAAGCAAGGTGTCAGCAGCCATATTCACCCACACAAATTGCGCCACTCTTTCGCCACTCACATGTTGGAATCCAGTGGTGATTTGCGTGCGGTGCAGGAGCTACTGGGCCACGCCAATCTGACGACCACACAAATTTATACTCATCTCGACTTTCAACATCTGGCGACAGTGTATGATGCTGCTCATCCACGCGCCAAACGAGGCAAATCCTGATGCATTTTTATCGCCCACTCGAGAGTATTTCCGCCATTAGCTTCGATTTGGATGACACCCTGTATGATAATCGGCCAGTGATTACCCGCACTGAACAAGAGTCGGTGGCATTCTTACAGCAGTATCATCCCAATCTGGCGCAGTTACAGGCTGCTGATTTTCACCGTTTTCGCGCTGAATTGCTGGCGCAGGACCCGGGCATCTATCACGATGTTACCCAGTGGCGTTGGCATGCGATTGAACTGGGCTTGATACGTCATGGCTTAAGTAAGTCTGAGGCGCAATGTGGCGCTGATGCAGCCATGGAGAACTTTGCCCTATGGCGTAGCCGTATTTATGTGCCAGCGGCCACCCATGACACTTTGAGCGCGCTGGCGGAGCATTATCCGCTGGTGGCTATCACCAATGGTAATGCCGACCCTAAAGCCTGTGGTCTGGATCGATACTTCCAGTTTGTGCTGCGCTCCGGCCCCCATGGCCGTGCCAAGCCTTTCCGCGATATGTACCATAAAGCGGCAAACCATCTGGATATCCCACTCAAACAGATTCTGCATGTGGGTGATGATTTGACCACCGATGTCGCCGGTGCGCTACGTTGCGGTATGCAGGCTTGCTGGATTAATGACCGTCAGCAGAACCTGATGACGGCCAGTGATAGCCGCTTATTGCCACATATTGAGATTTCTCAGTTGGCTTCCCTGACAGCATTGCTATAATCCCCTGCAATAAATCTGTATAAATTCACAGTGGAATGGTGGCAAAATACCCGCATACTCGGCGATTTAGCTATTTTCCCTTACCCGATAAACGGTGCCTATGGACGTTTCTGATCTGCTCGACAGCCTGAATGAAAAACAACGCGAAGCCGTGGCTGCGCCACGCTGCAACCTGTTGGTCCTGGCCGGTGCAGGCAGTGGCAAAACCCGGGTGCTGGTTCATCGCATTGCCTGGTTGTTATCAGTAGAAAATGCGTCTCCGTACTCAATTATCGCAGTGACGTTCACCAATAAAGCGGCGGCCGAAATGCGCCACCGTATTGAACACTTGATTGGCACCAGTCAGGGCGGAATGTGGATTGGGACTTTCCATGGGTTGGCGCACCGCTTGCTGCGCGCTCACCATATGGATGCTAACTTGCCGCAGGATTTTCAGATTCTCGACAGCGACGACCAGCTACGGTTATTAAAACGTTTGGTTAAAGCACTGAATTTAGATGATAAACAATGGCCACCGCGTCAGGCGATGTGGTACATCAACGGCAAAAAAGACGAAGGATTACGGCCACAGCATATTGAGAGCTATGGCAATCCGGTTGAAGCCACCTGGCTGCGTATCTATCAGGCGTATCAGGAAGCTTGTGACCGCGCCGGTCTGGTAGATTTTGCCGAGCTGTTGCTGCGAGCACACGAATTGTGGCTAAACAAACCCCATATTCTTAATCATTATCGTGAACGCTTCACCAACATTTTGGTGGATGAGTTTCAGGATACCAACAATATCCAATACGCCTGGATCCGTCTGCTGGCAGGTGACCGTTCTAATGTGATGATTGTCGGTGACGATGACCAATCAATCTATGGCTGGCGTGGGGCGCAGGTGGAAAATATCCAGCGCTTCTTGAAAGATTTCCCCGGCGCTGAAACCATCCGGTTGGAGCAGAATTACCGTTCTACCAGCAATATTTTGACGGCAGCAAATACTCTGATTGCCAATAATGATGGCCGCATGGGGAAAAACCTGTGGACGGACGGTGCCGAAGGCGAACCGATCTCACTCTATTGCGCCTTTAACGAACTGGATGAAGCGCGCTTTGTGGTTAACCGCATCAAAGCCTGGCAGGACAACGGTGGTGCTCTGAATGATTGTGCCATCTTGTATCGTAGCAACGCCCAATCGCGTGTTTTGGAAGAAGCACTATTGCAGACCGCGATGCCGTACCGTATTTATGGCGGTCAGCGCTTCTTCGAACGTCAAGAGATTAAAGATGCACTGGCTTATCTGCGGCTAATTTCCAACCGCAATGATGATGCGGCTTTTGAGCGAGTGGTCAATACACCTACTCGCGGTATTGGCGATCGCACCTTAGATGTGGTGCGCCAAACCGCCCGTGACCGTCAGCTAACGCTGTGGCAATCAACCCGTGCCATGTTGCAGGAAAAAGTGCTGGCAGGCCGCGCAGCCTCTGCGCTGCAACGGTTTGTTGAGCTGGTCGACTCCCTGGCTCATGAAACGGCGGATATGCCGTTGCATGTCCAAAGTGACCGAGTGATTCGTGATTCCGGTTTGTGGTCGATGTACGAACAGGAAAAAGGTGAAAAGGGTCAGGCGCGCGTTGAGAACCTTGAAGAGCTGGTCAATGCGACCCGCCAATACAGTTATCAGGATGAAGATCAGGACCTGATGCCACTACAGGCATTTTTGTCTCATGCAGCGCTGGAAGCGGGAGAGGGGCAGGCCGATGCTTATCAGGATGCAGTGCAATTAATGACTCTCCATTCCGCGAAAGGCTTAGAGTTCCCACAGGTGTTCATTGTGGGTATGGAAGAGGGGATGTTCCCGAGCCAGATGTCACTGGATGAAGGTGGCCGCTTGGAAGAAGAGCGCCGACTGGCCTATGTCGGGGTCACCCGCGCGATGCAGAAACTGACACTTTGCTATGCTGAGAGCCGCCGTCTGTACGGCAAAGAAGTGAATCATCGGCCATCCCGCTTTATCGGCGAACTGCCGCAGGAATGCGTCGAAGAAGTACGGCTACGTGCAACGGTTTCTCGCCCGGTTAACCACCGCAATATGGGGACGCCGATGAATGAAAATGACAGTGGTTTCTCACTGGGTCAGCGGGTGCGTCATCCTAAATTTGGTGAAGGTACCGTGGTTAATCTGGAAGGTAGCGGCGAACACAGCCGGTTGCAAATTGCTTTCCCCGGAGAGGGGATTAAGTGGTTGGTCGCGGCTTACGCCCGATTAGAAGCCGTATAAATTTACCCTGCGGTCTTGACGCCGCAGGGGTGTTAGCGGCTCTCACTTGACTGTGTAAGCTCATCGGGATGCGTTCATTTGCTGTCTTGCTGCAACGCCAATAACTTTGGGTAATTAATGTAGCCGCGGCATTAGCGGCTCTCATCCTGAGGCGCTTGCTTGGCATCGGTTTCAGCCTGCAACAAAATCGCTTTCCCCATCCACTGCGTCACATCCTGAATACCCGCATCATCCAAATGCCAAATATCTTTCAGCACCATAAACACTTCTGAGCCATAGATTAACGAGAAAGCATAGATCACCCGTTGCAAGGCCTCCGGTGACAACTTCCCTTCCAGCGGCTCGACAGCCAGCTTCAATAACCGCTTACGGTTACCACGCACCAACTTTTCTTCACTGTTAGGATTGCTGCGGTCAGCCGCCCATTGTTGCAATGACAGATGCAGCGCGGCACGAAGTACACCTTCGTGTTGCAACATGCGTGGATAAGCAAAAGAGAGTAGTTCTGCAATGCGTTGCCGAGCATCTGGTTGGGTAGGCTGCCATGCCAATATCGGCCCAAGGCTTTCATCGACCATGGCAGAAACCAACGCACTTTGCGTCGGGAAATAACGATAAGCCGTAGCGCGCGAGAGTTGCGCCGCATTTGCTACGTCTGTTATCGACGGAAATGTCCCTTGTTCATACATCGACATCGCCGTATCGATCAGTAACCGTCGGGTTCTGGCTTTGATGGTGGTCAGTGATGGAGAGACGCGCTCCTGTTTATCCTGATTATGCACGGTCACTCCATGGTCAATAACGAGTATCTGCGCTCACTATAACAAACCGACCGCACAAATCGCCATGAATGCATTTCACCTGCAAACTAATTTTGAGACTCTAGTCTCAAAAATCAGCAGTATCCTTTGCGAAAATGATACTCTAGTCTCAATATGATTCTATCTTAACCAACTCGCTTCGTTGTTCGGCTGTAAGTAGAAAATAAACTTCCAATAAAAAGAAGTGAGCTACACGCGCATTCATAGAAGGATGTTCAGATGCCTCGTCATATTTTTATCGCGACTACCACAGATACCAAAGGCGAAGAGCTGACATATGTCAGTGAATTGATTAAAGCAACCGGGCTAACAACGGTCACGGTGGATTTATCGACTAAAGAAGGCCAACGAGCCAGTGGCGCAGATATCTCTGCCGAGACAGTAGCGGGCCATCACCCCGATGGGCGTCAGGCGGTGTTCTGTGGTGATAGGGGGCGGGCGATAAGTGCAATGGCCGTCGCTTTTGAGCGTTTTATTGCCAGCCGTGATGATGTGGCCGCGTTATTAGGTCTGGGAGGTTCCGGCGGCACCGCGCTGATTACACCGGCGATGCAAAGCTTACCGATTGGTATTCCTAAACTGATGGTATCTACCATGGCTTCTGGTGATGTTTCAGGTTACATCGGTGCCAGTGATATCGCCATGATGTATTCCGTCACCGATATTGCCGGGCTTAACCGCATTTCTCGTCGTGTACTGAGTAATGCCGCTCACCAGATTGCCGGAGCAGTCTATTTCGCCAAAGAAGAGTTACTGGTTGATGATAAACCGGCGCTGGGCTTGACCATGTTTGGTGTGACAACTCCCTGTATTCAGGCCGTCAGTGCCGCATTATCAGACGAATATGACTGTTTGGTGTTCCACGCCACAGGTAGCGGCGGCAAAGCTATGGAAAAACTGGCCGAAAGTGGCTTGCTGGCGGGGGCACTTGATCTGACCACCACCGAGGTCTGCGACCTGTTATTTGACGGGGTATTGGCCTGTGGGCCGGAACGCTTCGATGCTATTGCTCACAGCAACATCCCGTATGTCGGCTCTTGCGGTGCATTGGATATGGTCAACTTCGGCAGCCCGGCAACTATTCCGGCTAAATATGCCGATCGCTTGTTCTATAAACATAACGCCCAAGTGACACTGATGCGCACCACCGAGCAAGAGAATATTCAAATGGCACGCTGGATTGGTGAAAAGCTCAATCGTTGTCAGGGTGAAGTGCGCTTCTTAATTCCAGCCGGCGGATTCTCAGCATTGGATGCGCCGGGCCAGCCATTCTGGGATGAAAAAGCGTTGAAAGCCTTTATTGATACGCTGGAAGAGACCGTCATTCAAACGGATAAACGCCGCTTGGTGCACTATCCGTTCAACATCAATGACCCAGAATTTGCCCAGGCCGCAGTAGAAAACTTTAAAGAAATAACAAAGAGCCCATCCCATTAGGGCCATTTTATTCGTGGAGAGATATATGCCAAAATTTCAACGCCAGGCCATTTTAGCCAAATTTCGGGAAATGATTGCCCGCCGTGAGCCGATTATCGGTGGCGGTGCGGGCACAGGGCTGTCAGCTAAATGTGAAGAGGCTGGTGGAATTGATCTTATCGTTATCTATAACTCAGGCCGCTATCGTATGGCGGGGCGTGGGTCGCTGGCAGGTTTGCTGGCCTACGGGAATGCCAATGAAATCGTGGTCGATATGGCCAAAGAAGTGCTGCCGGTAGTCAAAAATACGCCAGTGCTGGCGGGAGTGAATGGTACTGACCCATTCTGTCAGTTCGATCACTTTTTGGACCAATTGAAAGCATTGGGTTTTTCTGGCGTGCAGAACTTCCCAACCGTTGGGTTAATTGACGGTAACTTCCGTGCCAATCTGGAAGAGACTGGCATGGGGTATGGCTTGGAAGTGGATATGATCCGCCTGGCTCACGAAAAAGATTTACTGACCACCCCATATGTTTTCAGTGCCGCCGATGCGGTTGCCATGACACAAGCGGGTGCTGACATTATTGTGCCACATATGGGGCTGACGACTGGCGGTAACATCGGTGCGGACACGGCACTGAAACTGGCGGACTGTGTGCCTCTGATTAATGACTGGGCTGCGGCGGCAAAAGCGGTACGTGAAGATATCATTGTGCTGTGTCACGGTGGGCCAATTTCCTCACCAGAAGATGCCCAATACATTATGGATAACTGCCCGCAATGTGACGGTTTTTATGGTGCCAGTTCGATGGAACGTCTGCCGACTGAAATTGCACTAACGGACACCACCAAACAGTTTAAAAATATAAAGCGTTGATATTTTGCCAATACCAAAGGGAAAGCCTGTTTTGTGAATTTTGCCGGTTTTTGGCTAAATGAAGATGCAGGATACACAAAACCGAAGTCGATGTTGGCTTCGGTTTTTTTTTGCTTTTTAGCCAGTTTATGCCAGATAGCTGCCGCCAAGATGTGTTATCGCCTGTTGTGTCTGTAACAACTAAAAATAAAGCTCACCTATTAACTACTTTTAACCGGTTGACAGTCTTTTTCTTCTCGGCGTAACATGCGCGCACTATTCTTGATGAGGACATTCGCCTTGGACACACCCAGTAGATACTGGCTCAATAACCTGTTCATATGGTGCAACTTCTAAGGCTATCCTCATATTTGCTGATAGCCTTCGTGGTTGTCAGCGGCCCCGCTAAGCCGTCGCTGTGAGTCAGATCTCCTTATGGTCTGAAACATAGAGTATTTATCAATACCTCGCTGTTTCTGTGCTTCAATGCGTTATCCCTATCCATCACCGCAAGGGAGTTTTGGCACATGCTGAGCGCATTTAAATTAAGTAACAATCGCTTATCCCGTTTGGAGCTGGATGAATCAGATGAGTCAGATGATCTGACCTCATCAATTTGGGTCGACTTAGTTGAACCGGAAGAAGGGGAGCGCGAACGCGTCCAGTCTGAGTTAGGGCAAAGCCTGGCGACCCGGCCAGAGTTGGACGACATCGAGGCTTCCGCCCGCTTCTTTGAAGATGAGGATGGCCTACATATCCACTCCTTCTTCTATTATGAAGATGCTGAAGACCATGCGGGTAACTCAACCGTGGCATTTACCATCCGTGATGGTCGCCTGTATACCCTGCGTGAGCGCGAGTTACCGGCTTTTCGTTTATATCGGATGCGGGCGCGTAACCAAACACTGGTTGATGGCAATGCCTATGAGCTGTTGCTGGATCTGTTCGAAACCAAAATTGAGCAGCTAGCCGATGAAATCGAAAACATTTATAGCGATTTGGAAGCCTTAAGTCGCGTCATTATGGAAGGGCAGCAAGGTGATGAATATGACGCCGCGTTGTCTACCTTAGCGGAACAGGAAGATATCGGCTGGAAAGTGCGCTTGTGTCTGATGGATACCCAGCGAGCACTGAATTTCTTGGTACGTAAAGCCCGCTTGCCGAGTGGTCAACTGGAGCAAGCCCGTGAGGTATTGCGCGATATTGAATCCCTATTGCCACACAATGAATCCCTGTTCCAGAAGGTTAACTTCCTGATGCAGGCAGCAATGGGCTTTATCAATATCGAGCAGAACCGGATTATCAAGATCTTCTCGGTGGTATCGGTGGTGTTCCTGCCGCCAACACTGGTGGCATCCAGCTACGGGATGAACTTTGAGTTTATGCCGGAATTGCGCTGGTCATTTGGCTATCCGGGCGCGATCAGTTTGATGATTATCGCGGGTTTAGCACCGTACTTGTATTTCAAACGCAAGAACTGGCTCTAACCTAACCTAACCTTCGCCCTTGAAGCTGCAGGGATGTTAGCTGCGTTCACGCACCCGAATCACTTGGACTGTGTAAGCTCATCGGGATGAGTTCACTGGCAGCCTACCTGCAACTTCAAGTTCTTTGGTTACCAATATCATAACTCGATGAGTAACCGGGCATTTTTGTCGGCTTGCTATCTAGGCGCGGCGCTTACGTTGGGTGTAGAGCGCATCCAATGTGAACAGCAACAGTGCCGCCCAGATAAAGGCGAAAGTCACCATTTTATCGTTGCCAATGGTTTCGCCGTAGAAGGTTACCGCCAGAATAAACATCAACGTTGGCCCGAGGTATTGGAAAAAGCCCAATGTCGATAGTTTTAAGCGAGTGGCGGCGGCGGTGAAGAACAGTAGCGGGATAGTGGTAATCACCCCGGCTGCTGCCAATAACAGGTTAAGCGACCACGCATTGGTGCTCATGTGGCTGGTTGGGCTATCGGCAATAAAGAACAGATACACCGCTGCTATCGGCAATAGCCACATAGTTTCCACCAGCATGCCGGTTTGGGCATCTATCCCGAGTTTTTTACGAATCAGACCGTATAAAGCAAAGCTTATCGCGAGTCCCAGGGCGATTATCGGTAGCGAGCCAAACTGCCATAATTGAATCAATACCCCGCCGAACGCTAATGCCACCGCAACCCACTGCATGCGACGAAAGCGCTCACCCAGAAACAACATGCCGAATAACACATTTACTAGCGGGTTAATGAAATAGCCCAAACTGGCTTCCAGCATATGATTGTGGTTTACCGCCCAGATAAACAACAGCCAGTTACTGGCAATCAACACAGCAGTAACTGCTAGCAATAACAGGCGTTTGCCGTTTCTACAGGCACTGCGTACCTGTGGCCAATTGCGGCTAACAGTTAGCAGAATCAACATAAAGAAAAATGACCAGATAATCCGATGAGTCAAAATTTCATCAGCCGGCACCTGCTGGATGAGCTTGAAATAAGCTGGGGCAATACCCCAAATAAAATAGGCTGCCAGAGCAAATAAAATGCCCTGACGGGTTCGTTGTTTATCCATGGTGTAGCTCGGGACAAGAAAGGAGATGCGGTGAGTGTACTTAACTTCGCGTTACGAATCATCACCGCTGACGGGCAAATCAGCCAACCAGATAAGTTGCCGTTGCGCTAGCGATATGCATTTGGCTTTCATTATGCAGCTCAACCCGGGCAACCGACACTTTATTGCCACTGCGTAAAATACTGCTGCTGGCAATAAAATGCTCGCCTCGGCCGGGGCGTAGATAGTCAACACGCAGATCGATAGTGCCCATTTTAGCCAGCTTCATTTGCAATTGTTCTTTAATGAGCGGTTCATGGCGTACCAGGCTATTCCCAACGCACACCAGTCCGGCAGCAACATCCAGCACTGCGGCAATAACGCCACCATGCAAAATTCGTTGTGCAATATTGCCAACTAACTTGTCATTATTATCGAAAGCAATCTCGGCGTAATCTTGCTCGAAACGGGTTAATCGCAGACCAAGCTCACGGTTAAATGGCATGTGATACACAAATACTTCGCCAATCATGCGGCGAGCATCCTCTAACGTTAAAGTTGTTACTGGCATTTTTCCCTATTCTCTTCTTGGTTGCCGATAAGCAATCATAGTGTAAGTTAACGAATTGTTTATTTTATGCTTCTGTTTTGTTGTTTTCCAGCCGTTAAGCCATAAATATAAACAACACTAATATCAGATAACATTTGTGTGTAGAATGAGCTGTTTTCATTACAAATAGAAATAATCCGTAAGGTGATGGGGGAATAATGGGAAGATTTTGGCGGATACTGATAGCGCTGTTACTGGTGCCAACGTTGGCACAGGCAGAAGCTGCAACGGTTGAGAAGATTCATGATGCACCTGAGGTGCGTGGTAGTATTATTGCGGCAATGTTGCAGGATCACGATAATCCGTTTCTGCTTTATCCATATGAAACAAACTATCTGTTATATACCTATACCAGTAATATCAATAAAGATGCTATCAGCTCTTATGATTGGGCTGAAAATGCCAAGAGGGATGAAGTTAAATTCCAACTGAGTTTAGGTTTCCCTATTTGGCGTGGTATTGCCGGTGATAACTCATTACTGGGTGCTTCTTATACGCAACGTTCTTGGTGGCAGGCATCCAATAGTGATGAGTCCTCGCCATTCCGCGAAACAAACTATGAACCGCAACTGTTCCTGGCATGGGCAACTGATTACGAGTTGGCGGGCTGGACTTTCCGTGAAGTAGAGTTTGGTTATAACCACCAGTCTAACGGTAAAGCGGATCCAACCTCACGTAGCTGGGATCGTGTATACACCCGTGTGATGGCACAGCGTGGCAATTTAGAAATTGACTTGAAGCCTTGGTATCGTCTGCCAGAAAGCGACGAGAAAGATGACAACCCGGATATCAATAAATACATGGGTTATTATCGTCTGAAAGTCGGTTATGCCTTGGGTGACAGTGTATTCAGCGTGGATGGCCATTATAACTGGAATACCGGTTACGGCGGCGCAGAAATGGGCTGGAGCTATCCTATCACCAAGCATGTTCGTTTCTATACCCAAGTGTTCAGTGGCTATGGTGAGTCAATGATTGACTATAACTTTAGGCAAACACGGGTGGGTGTGGGTATCATGTTAAACGATGTCCTTTAACGTCATCCGGCGTTAGAAAAGTTTCAGACACAGGCCGGTTAACCGGCCTGTGCAGATCTTATAGTTGGGGAAGAGTGTGTCGACCGCAGCAGTGATAAATAGGGAATTACTGGCAGTGCAGGTATTGCGAGATACTTTCGGCTATCAGCAATTCCGGCCCGGACAACAGGAAATTATCAACGCCACCCTATCAGGGCAAGACTGTCTGGTAGTGATGCCTACCGGTGGTGGTAAGTCCTTGTGTTATCAGATTCCGGCACTGGTGACGGATGGGTTGACGCTGGTAGTCTCTCCGTTGATCTCGCTCATGAAGGATCAGGTCGACCAACTGCTGGCCTACGGCGTTGGTGCGGGGTGCTTAAACTCGTCGCAAACGCGTGAACAACAGTTAGCCGTGATGGACGGTTGCCGTAGCGGTCAGATTAAGCTGCTGTATATTGCTCCAGAACGCTTGGTCATGGAGAGTTTCCTCGATCAATTGTATCAGTGGCGGCCAGCTTTATTGGCGGTGGATGAGGCGCACTGTATTTCTCAATGGGGTCATGATTTCCGCCCGGAATATCGTGCTCTAGGCCAGTTAAAGCAACGTTTCCCTGATTTACCGGTTATTGCGCTCACTGCCACGGCGGATGACGCGACGCGGGGGGATATTGTTCGTCTGCTTAATCTGGATCAGCCACTGATTCAAGTCAGCAGTTTTGACCGCCCCAATATCCGTTACACCTTGGTAGAGAAGTTCAAACCGCTCGATCAATTATGGCGTTTTGTGCAAGACCAACGCGGCAAAAGTGGCATTATCTATTGTAACAGCCGGGCAAAAGTGGAAGACACCACCGCCCGTTTGCAGAGCCGTGGCTTAAGTGTGGCGGCCTACCATGCCGGGCTGGATAACGAGCGTCGGGGACAGGTGCAGGAAGCATTCCAGCGCGATGATCTGCAAGTGGTGGTCGCGACCGTGGCCTTTGGTATGGGGATTAACAAACCCAACGTCCGCTTTGTGGTGCATTTTGATATCCCGCGCACTATCGAGTCTTATTATCAGGAAACCGGCCGTGCCGGGCGTGATGGCCTGCCTGCTGAAGCCATGTTGCTGTACGATCCGGCGGATATGGCGTGGTTACGTCGCTGTCTGGAAGAGAAACCAGCAGGGGCACAGCAAGATATTGAACGGCATAAATTAAATGCTATGGGCGCTTTTGCGGAGGCGCAGACTTGTCGTCGTCTGGTGCTGCTCAACTATTTTGGTGAGGGTAAACAGCAGTCGTGTGGTAACTGTGATATTTGCCTCGATCCGCCGAAGCGCTACGATGGGTTGGCTGATGCACAAAAAGCCCTCTCGTGTGTTTATCGTGTCGGACAGCGGTTTGGTCTGGGGTATATTGTCGAGGTGCTGCGCGGGGCGAATAACCAGCGTATCCGTGAAATGGGTCATGACAAGTTATCAGTGTATGGGATTGGCCGCGAACAAAGCCACGAACACTGGGTCAGTATATTGCGCCAGCTTATCCATCTCGGGTTGCTGAGCCAAAATATCGCAATGTTTTCAGCGTTACAACTGACTGAGGCCGCTCGCCCGATTCTGCGTGCTGAATTGCCGTTACAATTGGCAGTGCCGCGTATTCAGAGCCTGAAAGTGCGCAGTAGCGCTAATCAAAAATCTTATGGCGGCAATTATGATCGCAAGTTGTTCGCCAAATTGCGCAAGTTGCGTAAATCTATCGCTGACGAAGGCAATATTCCGCCTTATGTGGTGTTTAACGATGCTACCTTGCTGGAGATGGCGGAACAGATGCCGATTACTGCCAGCGAGCTGTTGAGCGTCAATGGTGTTGGGCAACGCAAACTGGAGCGTTTTGGCGCGCCGTTTATGGCGATGATCCGCGACCATGTAGACAACAACGACGACTAACCGGTCGCCTTTCGCTAACGCCGCTGCGATTTTCGGTTCGCAGGGTATATGAGAATCTATCATGTTGATGCTATTCCTTACCGTTGCGCTGGTCCATCTGGTTGCATTAATGAGCCCAGGGCCGGATTTCTTTTTTGTCTCGCAAACTGCAGCCAGCCGTTCGCGCCGTGAGGCGATGATGGGGGTGGTCGGGATCTCGCTGGGAATTGTTATCTGGGCTGGTGTGGCGCTGATGGGGTTGAACCTTATCTTGCAGAAAATGGCGTGGTTACATCAGATTATTATGGTCGGTGGTGGGCTATATCTGTGCTGGATGGGGTGGCAACTGCTGAAATCTGCCCGAGCCAAACGTCATGGTAGCGAGGGGGTGGTTCAAGTTGCATTACCCGCCCGTGGTCGGACCTTCCTGCGCGGCTTCCTGACTAATCTGTCGAACCCGAAAGCCGTTATCTATTTCGGCAGTGTGTTCTCACTATTTGTTGGCGATGACGTCAGTGCGGGTGCGCGCTGGGGCTTGTTTGTGCTGATTGTTGGTGAAACCTTCGTTTGGTTCACTATTGTCGCCTGCGTATTTGCCTTGCCGGTGATGCGCCGTGGCTATCAGCGTTTATCAAAATGGATTGATGGACTGGCGGGGGTACTGTTTGCCGGTTTTGGTATCCATTTGATCTTATCGCGCTAATTAATGCCCCAACTGGCAGATGATGCCGGTTGGGTAATCATTTGTTTGAATTAGCATTACACTTTTCTGGCGGTTGCCAATAACGCGCCTACCAGCATAAATAAGCCACCAAATATCCGGTTCAGTAATTTCATTTGTTGTGGTGATTTAATCCAGCCAGCAATTCGGGTAGCGAGGGTGGCGTAACCAATCATCACAATAATATCAACCACCACGCTGGTGGTGCCGAGAATCAGATATTGCGCCACTTGCGGTTGGTGTGGCAGCACAAATTGTGGGAATAATGCCGCTAGAAAAACGATGCTTTTTGGGTTGGTAAGGTTAACAAACACCGCGCGTTTAAACAGTTTTCGCCGCGGCATACTGTTGGCTAGCGCATGCAGATCCAGCGCACCGGCAGCGCGCCATTGCTGAATCCCAAGCCAGATTAAGTAAGCCGCACCAAGCCATTTTAGTATTTCAAATGCCAGCAAGGATTGTGAAATCAGTGCACCCAACCCCACGCCAACTAATACAATGTGCACGGCTAATCCCAATTGCAGCCCGCAAATTGAGGCCACAACCCCGCGCGTACCGTGGCTGATGGCGGTGCTCATGGTGTTAATGGCCCCAGAACCAGGGGACAGGCTGAGGATCAATGTGGTCAGTAGATAGGTTAACCACCAGTCTAAGGTCATCGGCAAAGCTCCCTGAATGCATAAATTTATGCCACAATACTCTATTGCTAATAGTTGTGCTATGGCTCACAGAACGACTGGGTTTACCAGAATATCAGGTGTATTGAACATTGAGCAATTCCGGTCAAAGGATGTCATCAGTCATGATTTACAAGGTCATGCTATATCGAGCCACGCTATGCCGTTAGACAATAGCTGGTTAACGCGTGAAGAGCAGTTTGCTGCTTTTGTTAACGGGCCGCTGTTAGATTTTTGGCAACAGCGAGATGAGGATGAGTTTATCGGCGTCGATGATATTCCGATTCGCTATGTCCGCTTTCGTGCACCACAACACACTCGAGTGGTGGTGGTGGTGCCCGGCCGCATTGAAAGTTACGTTAAATATCCTGAAGTGGCTTATGATCTGTTTCAGCAAGGCTATGATGTGATAGTGCTGGATCATCGTGGGCAAGGGCGGTCGGGTCGCTTGCTTGAGGATGGTAACCGTGGTCATGTGATTAAGTTTGATGATTATATTGAGGATTTTGCGCAGTTAGTGCAGCGCGAAATAACTGATAGCCATTATCAGCAGCGATTTGCCCTGGCTCATTCAATGGGTGGTGCAATTCTAACGCGTTTTCTGGCCAGAGAACCGGATGTGTTTAATGCGGTAGCATTATGTGCTCCGATGTTTGGTATCCACTTACCGATGCCCGGCTGGTTGGCTCACCGCATTGTCGACTGGGCCGAAAGGCATCAAACGCTGCGCGACTATTATGCTATTGGTACCGGCCAGTGGCGGCCACTGCCCTATCTGGTCAATGTGTTAACCCATAGCCGTGAGCGATATCGCCGCTATTTACGCCAATATGCGGATACACCGGAAATACGTCTTGGTGGGCCAACCTATCATTGGATCCGAGAAAGTCTGCTGGTGGGCGAGCAAATTATCGCGCAAGCAGAAAAGATAACCACGCCGGTTCTATTATTACAAGCCAGTGAGGATCGGGTAGTACATAACCCGGCTCATGATGCTTTTTCTCAGGCAATGACTTTGGCAGGACACCCTTGCGAAGGGGGACAACCTAAGAGAGTTCAAGGTGCACGCCATGAGATCCTGTTCGAGCGGGACCAGCTTCGTGCCGAGGCGCTGAGCGCCATATTGCGCTTTTTCGCGCAACATCAATCATCAGTCGGCCATTATGGCTCCGACGCCACCAGAGGTTAGAACATACCGCTATGTATCATGTTGTTGCTTCCGATTTAGATGGCACCCTGCTATCACCTGATCATCTTTTAACGCCATATACTAAAGAAACACTCAAGTTGCTGACGCAGCGCGACGTGCATTTTGTGTTTGCCACTGGTCGCCATCATATCGATGTGGCACAAATCCGCGATAGCTTGGAAATCAGTGCCTTCATGATTACCTCCAATGGCGCACGGGTGCACAACACGGCGGGAGAGCTGATTTTTAGTCATAACCTTGATGCAGATATTGCGCGTGATTTGTACAATATTGAGCACAATAACCCGGATATCCTGACCAACGTCTACCTGAACGACGAATGGTTTATGAACCGTGAAAGCCCGGCACAGAAAGAATTTTTCCGTGAGTCGGTATTTAATTATCAGGTATTTGAACCTGCATTACTGCCAACCGATGGTGTGTGTAAGGTTTACTTCACCTGTGAAGATCATGACAAGTTGTTGATTTTAGAAGAAGCCATCAATGCACGTTGGGGCGATCGAGTTAATGTCAGTTTTTCTTTCCCAACCTGTCTGGAAGTGATGGGCGGCGGTGTCTCTAAGGGGCATGCGCTTGATCAAGTTGCCAAAATTATCGGTTATTCACTGAAAGAATGTATCGCTTTTGGTGATGGTATGAATGACCTGGAAATGCTGTCGATGTCTGGCAAAGGCTGCATCATGCGTGATGCGCATCAACGGCTAAAAGACATGTTACCGAATCTGGAAGTGATAGGTTCAAACGCCGATGATGCAGTACCACACTATTTGCGTAAGATGTTTTTAGGAACAGATAACTAACTGATTTACCGAAGTAAATTAAATTTTTCGTAAGCGAAAAAGTGGCGCATTAAACATAATTGCGCCACTGGTTTATTCCGTTATCTCAGAGCATCAACTTACTGGTGTTGCCCCTGTTTTTGCAGGAACTGCACACCTTGATCCGGGAAGTCAGTAAACACCCCGTCAACCTGCGCTTGATTGTAGATAATATCGAATAGCTGATTGACGTTAGTCGTGTATTTCGGCAGCTTATCCGCACGGATGGTGTACGGGTGAACCATCATATTGTTGGCATGCGCATCTTTGACCATATTGGTCAGCTTGATGTTATCCGGCGTAGAGGTTTCAACCACCAGCATATGGTAGTCAGGGCCGATGCCATCGGCATACTGTGCTACTTGCTTCATCGCTCCTGGCTTGAACATCCAGTCGTAACTGTAATTGACCCATTTGCCATCAGGTTTCTGTTCGTAGGTTTCATTCCAGTCGGTATAAGCCACCAGTTGGACCAGTTTCAGGTCCATACCCATCTTCGGTTCCAGCTCGTTTTTGATGCGTTTTAATTCATTGGCATCAAAGCATTGCAGATAAACTTTATCGCCCTTGGTGGTGTAACCGTACTGTTTCAGTACTTCCAACACCTTGGTTGAGATGTCTTTCCCTTCTTGTTTATGGAACCACGGTGCTTTTATTTCTGGGTAAATCCCAACGTTTTTACCGGTCGAATGATTCAAACCTTGAACAAATTCAATCTCTTCCTGGAAGGTATGTACACGGAAGTCAGATTTGCCCATCGGGAAACGGCCCGGATAGCTCTGCACTTTCTTACCATCTTTATCAATATCAAAGCCTTCGGTAAATTTCAGTGATTTAATTTCTGGTAGCGTAAAATCAATGGCGTAATAGCGGCCATCTTTGCGTGCGCGATCGGGGAAGCGCTCAGCCACATCGGTCACGCGATCCAGATAATGGTCGTGCAGAACCACCAACTCATTATCTTTGGTCATCACCAAATCTTGTTCAAGATAATCCGCACCTTGTGCGTAGGCCATGGCTTTAGCGGGCAGTGAATGCTCCGGCAGATAACCACTGGCACCACGATGTGCGATGACAACTTTGCTTGCCGACGGTTTGGTGACTACTGATGACTGCTCGGTGGCCTGAGCCATACCGGTAACTGAGGATGCCAGAATAATACTCGCCAACAGGGTTTTGATGTGGGTTTGCATTGATAGTGCTCCATTTATCAATCTCAGGGTATGAAAAAGGCTATGTCGCTATAAATCCATCAATAACGACACAGCCTGAAAAAACGTAACTAGATGAACTTATAAGCCCTGTTTTCTAGCCAGCTCTGCGTGATGCTTTTTCTCACTAAACATCACAACGATCAGTAACAGAACAGCCAAGATACTGCCGCCGATCATGACCATAAAGCCGCCGTCCCAACCGAAGTAGTCCACGGTATAACCGACGATGGCACTCGCTGCTACCGAGCCGCCCAGATAACCGAACAAGCCGGTGAAGCCCGCTGCGGTCCCTGCTGCTTTTTTCGGTGCTAATTCAAGCGCATGTAAGCCAATCAACATTACCGGGCCATAGATCAGGAAGCCGATGGTGATCATACAGGCCATATCGATACCTGGGTTACCGACCGGGTTCAGCCAGTAAATGATGGTAGCGATAGTCACCAGAGTCATAAAGAACACACCGGTGGCCCCGCGGTTACCTCTAAACACTTTGTCGGACATCCAACCGCACAACAGCGTCCCTGGAATACCAGCGTATTCATACAGGAAATAAGCCCATGAGGATTTATCCAGTGCGAAGTGTTTCACTTCTTTCAGGTAGGTCGGTGACCAGTCGAGGATGCCGTAACGCAGTAAATAAACAAAAACGTTAGCAATTGCGATGTACCACAACAGTTTGTTGGGCAATATGTATTGCATGAAGATCTGTTTAGCGGTCAGTTCTTCTTCTGCTTCTTCACTGTAGTCGTCTGGATAGTCGTTTTTGTACTCTTCAATCGGCGGCAAGCCCACGGATTGAGGGGTATCACGCATCAGACCAAAGACAATCAATGCCACCAGAATGGCACCAAAAGCAGGCATGTAGAGTGCAGCTTTCCAGTCGTTAAACCACGCCATCCCCAGCAGGAACAGTAATGGTGGTAAGCCACCACCGACGTTATGGGCGCAGTTCCAGACTGACACGATACTGCCGCGTTCCTTCTTCGACCACCAGTGCACCATAGTACGGCCACATGGCGGCCAACCCATACCCTGGAACCAGCCACATAAGAACAGCAGCACGAACATCACGGCGATACTAGATGTTGCCCAAGGCACAAAGCCCATAAACAGCATCACGGCGGCGGCGAGAATCAAACCGGCAGAGAGGAATATCCGTGGGTTAGACCGGTCAGAAACCGAACCCATGATGAATTTTGAGAAACCGTAGGCAATAGAAATACCCGATAACGCGAAGCCCAGATCCCCGCGAGAGAACCCTTGTTCGATCAAATACGGCATGGCGAGAGTAAAGTTTTTACGCACCAGATAGTAGGCGGCGTAACCGAAAAAGATGCCCATAAAGATTTGCCAGCGTAGGCGGCGGTAGGTGGGATCAATCTGTTCTGCTGGAAGCCGGGCCTGATGCGGCGCGGGCTTAAAAATACTCAACATGAGTGCCTCCGATGGCTTTTTTGTAGTTTTTGACCCCGGTATAGCCTGGTATCTACCCGGTAGTTAAACGGCTAACTTGCTGTCGTTTATGTTCCATAACGAGCGCCATGCTAGATAAATTCGCATAACTTATCTGTGAGTGATGGCTCATTTGTTACAGTTATATGAAAGCGGCGGCAATTTTGAGCGATTGGTTAACATTTTGAAACCCACAATGACAAATTACCTGTGACTTTGATCACAATCATGGTTTTTAAACACCACATTGCTTTCGTTTTTCGTTCGTTTTTGTTCCTTATCAAACAATAACCTTAAAGATTGTGGCTCAATAGACGCATAATTAGCCGCCAGGCGGCTGTCTGATAATGTGGGGTCCTTCATGACGAACAGTTCTCCTTACACAGAAACGGATGTCATCATCATTGGTGGTGGTGCGACCGGTGCCGGGATTGCCCGTGACTGCGCTCGCCGTGGTTTAGCCTGTACGCTCTTGGAGAGGCATGACATTGCCACTGGTGCGACTGGCCGTAACCATGGCTTGCTACACAGCGGCGCACGCTATGCGGTAACTGATGGCGAATCTGCCCGCGAATGTATTGAAGAAAACCGTATTCTGAAACGTATTGCACGCCATTGTATTGAGCAAACGGATGGCCTGTTTATCACGTTGCCGGAAGACTCGCTGGAATATCAGCAGCAATTTATCGCGCGCTGCCAGGACGCCGGTATCGAGGCCGAAGCCATTGATCCAAAGCTGGCCTTACGGCTGGAGCCTGCTGCTAATCCGACATTGATTGCTGCCGTCCGCGTGCCAGATGGTACCGTCGATCCCTTCCGTTTAACTGCCGCGAATATGCTGGATGCGCGTGAGCACGGTGCGAATGTACTGACTTATCACGAAGTTATTGGCTTGCTACGCCACGGTGATAGGGTGAGCGGCGTGCGCGTTTTCGATCATAAGAATCAGCGCCAGTATGATATTCATGCACAAATAGTGGTCAACGCTGCGGGGATCTGGGGGCAACATATTGCTGAATATGCTGATCTTCGTATCCGCATGTTTCCGGCAAAAGGTGCTCTGTTGATCTTGGGTCATCGGATCAACAACATGGTGATCAACCGCTGTCGTAAACCGGCTGATGCTGATATTTTGGTTCCGGGCGACACCATCTCATTGATCGGGACGACCTCAACCCATATTGAATACGATCAAATCGATAATATGGTAGTAACGGCACAAGAGGTGGATACCTTAATCCGCGAAGGATCAAAACTTTCACCCCAGTTGGCGCAAACGCGCATCTTACGTGCTTACGCCGGTGTCAGGCCGCTGGTTGCCAGTGATGATGACCCGTCGGGGCGCAATGTCAGCCGTGGCATTGTGTTACTGGATCATGCTAACCGCGATGGTCTGGAAGGTTTTATCACCATTACCGGTGGCAAGCTGATGACCTACCGTCTGATGGCGGAGTGGGCAACAGATAAAGTGTGTGAAAAATTAGGTATTACCGCAGCCTGTACCACCGCCCAAGCGCCACTACCCGGTTCACAGCAATCAGCGGAGCAAACTCTCAGCAAAGTCATTTCTCTGCCTGCCAGTATTCGTGGCTCAGCGGTTTATCGCCATGGGGATCGCGCGACACAACTATTGGCCGGAAACCGGCTGGATAATAGCCTGGTGTGCGAATGCGAGGCAGTGACTGCCGGCGAAGTGCGCTATGCGATTGAATCGCTATCGGTCAATAACCTACTGGATTTACGTCGTCGTACCCGTGTTGGCATGGGGACCTGTCAGGGTGAACTCTGTGCCTGCCGGGCCGCGGGTTTACTCAGCCGCTTTAAAGTGACCACGCCGCAGCAATCCCGTGAACAGCTGGTGCAATTTCTTAATGAGCGTTGGAAAGGTGTGCGCCCGATAGCTTGGGGCGATGCTTTGCGGGAGAGTGAATTTACGCACTGGGTCTATCAAGGGCTGTGTGGTCTGGATGACACCCCGCCTGCGGCCAACGTTCAGGAGAAACCAGATGAAATTTGATGTCATTATCATCGGTGGTGGCTTGGCTGGTCTGGCGTGCGGTATCCGCCTGGCTGAGCAAGGCAAATATTGTGCGATTGTCAGCGCTGGGCAAAATGCGCTGCACTTTTCCTCCGGCTCTTTGGATCTATTGGCAAAATTACCGGATGGGCAGGCAGTCAGCCAGCCATTATCCGCACTCGCGACCTTGGCTGAATTAGCGCCTGAACACCCCTATAGCAAGATGGGGCAAGTGGCACAAGTGGGTGAATTAGCACAAGAAGCTGAATCCCTTTTACAGCGGTGCGGCCTGAAATTGGTGGGCAGCGCGGCGAAGAACCACCTGCGGCTTACGCCGTTGGGCAGTTGCCGGCCAACCTGGCTCAGCCCGGCGGATATCCCGGTTGCACCATTGGAAGGCCCGCTGCCGTGGCAAAAAGTCGCGGTAATTGGTATTGAAGGTTTCCTCGATTTCCAACCACAAATGGTTGCCAGCGCCTTACAAGAGCAAGGTGTTGATGCGACGCCAGATTATCTGCATTTACCGGCGCTTGATCGTCTGCGGGATAACCCTAGCGAATTTCGTGCGGTCAATATTGCTCGTGTGCTGGATTTACCAGAAAACCTGCAACCGCTGGCGGATGAGTTATCCCGTCTGTCATCAGCAGCAGAAATGATTTTGCTGCCAGCTTGTATCGGGCTGGATGTGTCTGCGCCACTGGAAGCATTGCGAGCCGCAGTCGGGAAACCCATTCAACTGCTGCCGACGCTACCACCGTCGTTACTTGGTATGCGATTACATCAGGCTCTGCGCCATCGCTTCCAGCAATTGGGGGGCATTGTCATGCCCGGTGATGCGGTATTACGTGCTGAGCTGGTGGGGGACCGGATTACTGGGCTTTATAGCCGTAACCATGGCGATATTCCGTTGCGTGCCGCCCAGATGGTGCTGGCCAGCGGTAGCTTCTTTAGCAATGGGTTAGTGGCCACTTTTGAGCATGTTTACGAACCGATACTGGATCTGGATATTTTATCGCTACCGAACCGTGCCGACTGGAGCCGCAGCAATATGTTTGCGCCCCAGCCTTATCTGCAATTTGGGGTTAACACTGATAACCGGTTACGGGCGCTACGTGGGGGTATTGCACTGGATAATCTACATGTTATCGGTGCGGTACTGGGGGGATACGATCCGTTGCAACAAGGCTGTGGCGCAGGGGTTTCACTAACCAGCGCACTGTTTGTTGCAGAGCAGATTGTCAACGCAATGGAGGTGACATTATGACGTGGTTACCGCAGAACGGAGACAGCAACACTTTTTCTCAGAATCAACATTTGCCGCAGGATAAACACTTGGCACGGGATAACAGTTTTGAAAGTTGTATTAAGTGTACGGTGTGCACCACTTATTGCCCGGTCGCCAAGGTTAACCCGCTTTATCCGGGGCCGAAGCAGGCTGGCCCTGATGGTGAGCGCTTACGTTTGAAAGATCCGGCACTGTATGACGATGCATTGAAATATTGCACGAACTGCAAACGTTGCGAAGTGGCATGCCCGTCCGATGTTAAAATCGGCGACATCATCCAACGTGCTAAAGCCAGTTACAGCAGCAATAAACCCAAACTGCGCGATGCGATCCTCAGTCATACCGATATCATGGGCACCCTCTCAACACCGTTTGCACCGGTAGTGAATGCGGTCACCGGTTTGAAACCGGTGCGTGCCTTGTTGGATAAAGCGCTGAAAATTGATCATCGGCGTGAATTACCAAAATACTCGTTTGGTACCTTTCGCCGCTGGTATCGTAAACAAGCTGAAAAACAGCAGCAATATAGCGAACAGGTGGCATTTTTCCATGGCTGCTTCGTAAATTACAATCATCCCCAGTTAGGTAAAGATTTAGTCAGTGTATTCAATGCGATGAACATTGGCGTTCAATTACTTAAACGGGAAAAATGCTGTGGCGTACCCCTGATTGCTAATGGATTTATTGAGCAGGCGAAAAAACAGGCACGGGTGAATCTGGAATCCCTGACTGATGCGGTTATCGGGCGGGATATCCCGGTAGTAGCAACTTCATCAAGTTGCACCTTTACCTTGCGTGATGAGTATCCGCACTTGTTAGATGTTGATACTGCACCCGTGCGCGACAAAGTGGAGTTGGCGACACGCTATCTCTACCGCTTATTGGATCAGGGGCGCGACTTACCGTTGAAAGCGCTGTTCTCGGCAAACAATACGCCGTTGCGTATTGCCTATCACACACCTTGCCATATGGAGAAAATGGGCTGGACGGCCTATACCCTGGCTTTGCTACAGCGTATCCCCGGTATTGAGCTGGTGGTATTGGATTCGCAGTGTTGCGGGATTGCCGGAACTTACGGTTTTAAATCAGAGAACTACGCAACATCGCAAGGGATTGGTGCCTCACTGTTCCAGCAAATCGAGGAGAGTGGGGTTGATTTGGTGATTACCGATTGTGAAACCTGTAAGTGGCAGATTGAAATGTCGACCAGCAAAAAATGCGAACATCCCATCACTTTATTGGCACTGGCTTTAGCTTAATTTTGGAAAAGGATAATGCAGGCAGAGCGCTGATGAGCCGCGCTCTGTTAAGGAATACTATTTTAGCTTGAGCGTGCTAATAATCGATTCGGCTTCAGTCTGAGCTTGCTGCTGATTATCTGCGGGCAGCGTAATTTGTATTGTCATCAAATGGTTATCGACTTTACCCATCAACACAGACGAATAGGCTTTCTGGCCGCCACTGGTAATAATGCTATCTAACTGCTGGAACGGTTGTCCGTCAATTTTAATGGCTTTATTGGTGACGACTTGCAGGTTAGCATCACGGGCGCGTTGCTGGTCTGCTAAACGCGTTGTCAGTACTTCCAGTTCTTCATTGGTGTTATCACCTAAAATCACGATAACTGCTTTATCGCCGGTTTTATTGGCGTAAACGTGCATGTTATTCGCTTGATTGCCCATCTTTCCGCTTTGATCAGACAAGTCTGCCGGCAAGCTGAAGGCCACTTTGCCTTCCAGCAGGCTGACCGGTTGGCCCACGTTACTATTGCTGTTGCCATCACAAGCACTTAATCCTGCAACCAACAGACCGACAGCAAGAAATTTGGTTATTTTATGCATGGGAATCCCTTTATTGATGATTAATATCCCCTTGTTACTTGAACTTACAGGGGGTTAGTGACACCCCTGCAACGCCAACTAATCTGGGTATGGCCTTATCGCACCTTATTCAGACGCTAAAAGCAATCTATTGTTCAGTGGCAGTAGCCTGCTTTAGTGCTTGCTGTTCGGTCTGTCGGGCAAAATATTTCAGCAATACATTGAGCATCACGCCATAGGCGGGTAGGAAGAACAACATGCAGATCAGCAGCTTAAAGCTATAATCCACCAAAGCGATTTCTACCCAGTTTGCAGCCATAAATGGGTCAGTACTGCGATAGAACGCAATAAAGAAGAACGCCATGGTGTCACTGATATTGCCAAAGAACATGGCAGCAGTAGGGGCAACCCACCAGGCACTGCGCTGACGCAGGCGGTTAAATACCTGAACATCCAGAATCTGGCCGAGTACATAGGCCATAAAGCTGGCAATCGCGATACGGGCTACCACCAAGTTAAAGCTGGTTAATGCCGGTAACCCCTGCCAACTCCCCTGATAAAACAGGGCTGAAATCAGATATGAAATCAGCAACGCTGGCACCATAACCGACAGAATGATCCGGCGCGCCAAAGGAGCACCAAAAATCCGTACAGTCAGGTCAGTGGCAAGGAAGATAAACGGAAAAGTAAAAGCGCCCCAAGTGGTATGAAAACCGAAGATAGCGATCGGTAATTGCACCAGGTAGTTGCTGGAGGTAATGATGACAATATGGAATAGCGACAGCCATACCAAAGCGGTCATCCGCTGTTGGGCAGTAAACGAAAACATAAATGTGACCTTTTTGGTTATTGGGGTGAGGGAACCCAAACAGAATGTGCCGCAATTTCTGCGACGCGGCGGCATAATACGCGTTTGCGCAACGAATGCAATGGCTAATTTTAACGCAAACGTTAGCGTCGCTTGCGCCTAAAAATCGACGGGGTAAACTATCCGCCTTCGCACACGGGCTTATATTTTATCTTTATACTGCTAGCAAACCCATAACGACCAACAAGAGACTCACCATGACCGATATTTTTGCCAATCCAGACAAAACACTTGATGCACTGGGCCTGCGCTGCCCTGAGCCGGTGATGATGGTGCGAAAAACGGTCCGGCACATGGAAGATGGCCAAACTCTACTAATTATTGCTGACGACCCTGCCACCACCCGCGATATTCCCGGTTTTTGCCGTTTTATGGACCATCAGTTGTTGGCACAAGATATCGGGCAGACGCCGTATCGGTATTTAGTCAAGAAAGGGGCAAAAGCGCAGTAACACCCGCCTCTGCCCCAATTATCAGAACCGATGCTTGATTCAAACATCCCGCTTGCGCAGTAGCCGTAACGCATTGGCTGTTACTAAGGCGGTAGCACCGGAATCTGCTAATACTGCCAACCAGAGACCGGTTAAGCCCAGTAGTGTGGTAACCAGGAAGATTCCCTTTAGGCCCAGTGCGATAGTAATGTTCTGGCGGATATTGGCGTTGGCCGCCCGTGATAACAGAATAATTTCTGCTAATCCGGTTAACCGGTTGTGGGTCAACGCGGCATCGGCTGTTTCCAATGCCACATCGGTGCCACTACCCATGGCAATACCAATACTGGCTGCTTTCATCGCCGGAGCATCATTGATGCCATCACCGACCATCACCGTAGGTTGTGCCGCATTCAATGCCATAACCGCTTGCACTTTATCGGCGGGCAGTAATCCGGCGCGGTAATCAATCCCCAATTCACCGGCAATTGCCGCTGCGGCTCGTGGATTATCGCCAGTGAGCATCACCCCCTGAATACCTAACTTCTTCAGCGCATCAATGGCTTGCCTGGCATCAGTTCGTAACGTGTCACGTAATGCCAATAAACCAATTAGCGTTTCATCTTCCAGCACGGCGACGGCTGTTTTACCGCTGCTTTCCAACTGGTCGAGCTGTGTTTGCCACTCAGCAGTCAATAACTGTGGGGGCAACTTACTGGGGGCGCTGACGCGCACCGTCAGACCATTAACCACACCTTCAACACCCACCCCCGCCAGAGCTCGACGCTCACTCGCCAGTGGCAATATTGGGGTGTTTTGCTGTGCGCGTTGCATAATAGCGATCGCTAACGGATGGTGGGAGCCAGCTTCAACGGCGGCGGCCAACGCTAACAGGCGGGTTTCACTCACACCGGCTATAGGCAGAATATCGGTAACTTTAGGTTTGCCCTCGGTCAGGGTGCCGGTTTTGTCAAAGGCAACCGTTTGAATTCGGCCCAACTGCTCCAGTGCTGCCCCCCCTTTGATCAATGCACCACGGCGGGTTGCCGCCGCTAATGCAGATGTAATTGCCGCAGGTGTGGAGATAACCAACGCACATGGGCAACCTATCAGTAATAGTGTCAGGCCGCGGTACAGCCAGGTTTCCCAAGGTTCGGCGAAAGCCAAAGGCGGTACTAACATGACCAGCGCTGAAAGCAGCATGATCGCTGGCGTATAAATACGACTGAAGCGGTCAATGAAACGCTCAATGGGTGCTCGGCGTTCTTCTGCTAATTCAATTAGTTGCAGAATACGGTCAATAGCATTATTGCCGGGTTCTGAGATAACTCGCATTTCAGTGGCGCGATCGACCGATAAGCTCCCGGCCGCAACTTTTTCGCCTTGCTGACGTTCAACAGGGATAGATTCTCCGGTGAGGGCGCTTTCATCGAAACTGGCAAAAGGGGTCATTAGTTCGACATCTGCGGGTAAGCGGCCACCGGGCGAGATTTCGATGATATCGCCGGGGCGCAAACTGGCGACAGGAACCTGCCTACGCTCACCGTCTTTTAACAACAGTGCCTCTTCTGGCACCAGTGCCATCAGGGCAGTTACCCCACGGCGTGCACGGTTTGCGGCATAAGATTCGAGCAGTTCGCCGACCATAAACAGCAGTAATACCATGGCCGCTTCAGCGGTTGCGCCAATAAACATCGCCCCGATAGCTGCCACGCTCATCAAGGTTTCAATGGCGAAGGGAGTCCCAGAGCGGATAAGCTTCCAGGCTTTGGCGGTGATCGGGATCAGACCGACAATGGTGGTTGCAGTGAAGGCAAACTCACTTAGTTCAAGGCTGAATAACGAGATCCCCCAACTGATAAGCATCAGTGTGGTTAATAATGCGATAGGTAAGTATTCGCGCAGGCGTGATTCTGGCGCAGCGGCTTTACTTCCTGCGCTTGATTGGGTATCGACCAGAGTGAATCCAGCCTGAGTGACTGCATTCACGACTTGAGGGCGGATATCTATGCGTGCATCAACCACTAATTTTTCTGTGGCAAAGAGGACTTTTGCATTTTCAATCCCGACCAGATTACTGACGGCATTTTCAATTTTTCGGGCACAGCTTGGGCAGTCCATCCCTTTGACCTGCCAACTGAAGCGCTGGTTATCTGCAGATATCGCTGGCGCGAGTATGTCGCTTTCGTCATCACCCTCATCGCTTTGGCCCTGACTACAGCAACCCCCATCATTATGTGAGTGTTCACTCACTGAGTCTGAGCTGTCATTGCTGGCACTGGTTGTTTTCTGGCTGCTGCAACCGGTTTGTTGTTTGGCATGAGTGTGACCACAGCCACAGTTGTTGTGTGTATCCGTTGGATGCTGATGTTCAGAATGTGAATGCATGGTGCCTCCTGGAAAGCATGTAACAGGTATTGCAGCACTCTACACCTTGGAGTCAACTCCAGAGTCAAGAGGGAAATGAGAGTAATTGCTAAATGGGATTTTTGCTACCTGGCAGGGTATGACTAAAGTGAGCGTATCCAGCGCATTGAAATGCGCGCCCCTTTGGTGGAGCACGCAGCTCAAACGGCTAAAAACGTATTGCGGTACTGATTTAGTTACAAATACAGCGACCGGACAATCAGGAAATGCCCGACAAAGTAGCAGCCAGCGACAATTGCATCTGAAGCCCGGAATGAAAAACGATAGCGATTCAGTAGCCAAATGCTATGCGAAACCAGCAGTAACACGGTACCTGCCAGCAGAGAGAAGCTTAAATCTGTGCTGCGGGCAAAGTATTGTTCGCCCGCCATCCAGACCATCAGTAACGTCATGCCAACGAAAGCGATCACTGGCCAGCGCATATCTTCCAGCCGTGTCCAGATAGTGGCTATCAGTAATGCGCCAATCACGATCAAAACCAATGGAAGAGGCCAGAACAGCGTGAATGTCATCTGGCTGGCAAAACTGATGGTATAGAGTAAATGGGAAAGGAAGAATGCGCCCAGAGCATAAAGTAAGCGCTCACTGGGTAGCAGTAATAATGCATCAGCTACCAGAGTCGCAAGTAAGCCCAAGACAATGAGATAGCCGACAGGACCAAGAATAGGTGCTTGCCAGGCAAGTAACAGTAAAAGTAACAGGGTGACAGGTTTGAATACCCAACGCTGCCAGCGTGGGCCTCGGTAAGTTGCATCAACAAACAACCAACCAGAAAAAAATACGGCAAGGAATGGCCAGCTCATTATTTATCCTTTTTTCTATGCAGGTTTTAGTGAAAGTACCTGTGTTGTAATGATAATCCGTAATGCTAATGACTCCGAGTATACATTCATCAAGTGTAAGGGATGGAAGCCAAGAGCGATAGCGACGCTATTGTGATTTGCATGATTTGTGCCACTTAATGCGTAACAGTCCGCATAATCAGATTTAGCGGCACCATCCGCCAGCGGAGATCTTGGTGTTGTTTGGCCCACATGTTATGTTAAGGCCGATTTCCTTTCGCTAAATCAAGGGATAGAGGCAGTAGCGCCATGGCCAATGAACAATTGCTTTATCGTATTCAATTTATAAATAACGGTAAGAATTATCAGCTCTATGTCCGTGAGGTAGGCCCGAGTAACTTGTTTGGGTTTATTGAAATTGCTGATTTTGTCTTTGATAGTCAATCAACATTGCTGGTGGACCCTTCAACTGAAAAACTGAAAACAGAATTTTCAGGTGTTAACCGCAGCTATATTCCTCTTCATTCGGTGATTCGTATCGATGCCGTGACGGAAAAGGGCAGCGCTCGGATCTCTGAATTGGGCAGTAATGTGATGAGTTTCCCCTATCTGCCGGGCAATAAGTCCTGATGGGTAGTGTATGAATAAACCTCCGTTATTATTGATTGCTGTGGTGGTACTGATAGCCGTATTGGCGACCCGTCAGTATTGGCAAAAAAAACGGCAGGATACAGAAAATGACCGAGCGCTGGTGCGCAGTTTACAAGTTGAAGTCATTAATAAACGAGAAGTATTAGCGCCCAATCGTCGCTCAAGGCAGCGCGAAGAAATTGTCGCAGAAGAAAAACGCTATGAAGTTACTTTCCAGCCACTTATCAGTAGTATTGAGGTGAAAAGTAACCGTGAAATCAAAGTGATACTGCCACAGCAGGCGTATAATAGTATTGTACAAGGCGCACAGGGAACGTTACGTTTACAAGGCTCCCGCTATATTGGTTTTACCCCGACGTCAGTCCCCGACTAAATCTGTCGCCAAATAAGTCAGCCTGCAATCAACAATTTGCCGCTACAACCAAGGTATATCCAATAGACTTGAAGTTGCAGGCGGCAGATAAGTTTATTTTTTAGGCAGTGATGGTTGCTTCTTTTGCCAGGCCAGTAATTCAAAGACACCGAACACAAAGATTTTAAGTTGCTGCAAGCCACTGATCGGTTGATCTTTAGGTTGTGTAGATTTGAGTAGAACCAGTTGCAAACCATGCATCAAAACCATAAATATCATGGCAACATTAATAAAGTATCTCAATGGTTTAGGGAAGGGTTGGAACAGATTTAGCAGTAAGAAAAACCATACCCCTAACATCAATAACCGGCCGAGATTAATCCACATGGTGTTGCTCCAGTTCTTCCGCTGATACAGCGTGTTGGTGAGTCTGTTCATTACGAATATAGAGACGATAGGCCACTTGACCGGCAATTTTCTCGCGATGTAACTGCCAACTGCCGGGGACATCCGCAGCGGCACTTTCAGCCTCAGCTTCAACGTAAATCCAAGCCTGTTCTGCCAGCCAGTTATATTGCTCCAGCAGTGTGATGGTTTCAGCTAACAAGCCTTTACGGAAAGGGGGATCAAGGAATACCAGATCAAAAGGCTGCCCCGGTTGAGCCAGCCACTGCAAAGAATTGGTATTCACTACTTGACCATTCTCGGCACTCAATAATGCCAGATTGCTGCCAAGTTGCTTGGCGACATGCCGATCGGCTTCTAATAATATGGCTTCACCGGCATAACGGGATAGCGCTTCCAGCCCCAATGCGCCGCTGCCAGCAAAGCAATCCAGACACCGGGCACCCTGAATCATCGGTGCCAGCCAGTTAAACAGTGTCTCTCTGACCCGGTCAGTGGTTGGGCGTAGCCCTGGGCTATCAGGCACGGGCAATTTACGGCCTCGCCATTTGCCACCAATGATGCGGATCTGCCCCGCTGCCTGATGTACCGCCGGTTTTGCGCTAGATCGTTGGGTTGTCGATCGTGTTGTAGGTCGTTTTGCCATAGATTGCTTTGCTTGAAAGTTGGTCAGTATTGCAGCGCTGAATAAAAGAGTTAATCGCTATTCTACCTACGACTGCTGTGTGGGGGAAACGTTAAACCTTTGTTGACTGAATTCACAATAGAAACCAGCATCGTGCGCGTGTTGCTGTTCAGGGGAAAGTGATAGACTTGCAAACTATTATCTTATTTTATGCAAACCCGAAGTCATAAGGGTAAAGCCATGATTAAACCGCGAGGAGTGTAGTCGCAAATGGCAAAAGAAAAAAAACGTGGTTTTTTTTCCTGGCTGGGCCTTGGCCGTCAGAATGAAGAACAACCAACAGAGCCATTGGCTACTGAAAAAGAAGGTGTTGCTGAGCATGCTGAAGAGCAAGCCATCAGTGAGAAACAGATTGAGATAGCATCTGAGCATCCACCTGTTGAGGTAGAAGAGCATGTCACTGCCGCACCGGGTGAATGGGATAGCGCCGTTGTCAGTGAAGCCGCGGCTGAAATTCTGCCTGAGCTGGATGTAGACCCTACAGCGCAGGGGGTTGAAGAACCGATAGATTTCTCTTCTGATCCTCAGTATTTACAACATCATTTCTCACAACATGAGAATGAAGACGATAATGTTGCTCAATGGGATGAAGGCACCGTCAGTGCGCCAGAACTGCCATTGACAGAAGATAACCTGGTTCTCGATGTCTCTACGCCACAAGCTATTGTGGAAGAGCCGTGGGTCGAGGTTAGCGGCGAAACAGCAGTAATTGAAGAAGAATTTGAGTCACAAACAGAGCTTGAAGCGGTAAACGAAATTGTGCCGGTAGCGGTTCAGGAACAAGAACGCCCAACCAAAGAAGGTTTTTTTGCTCGTTTAAAACGCAGCTTACTTAAAACCAAGCAGAATCTTGGCTCCGGTTTTATGGGGCTGTTTAGTGGTAAGAAAATCGACGACGATCTGTTTGAAGAGTTAGAAGAACAGCTCCTGATCGCCGACGTTGGCGTCGAAACTACCCGTAAAATTATTACCTCTCTAACCGAACATGCCAGTCGTAAGCAGCTAAAAGATGCCGAAGCGTTATATGGCAAGCTTAAAGAGGAAATGTCTGAAATTCTGTCTAAAGTAGACAAGCCATTGGATGTCAGTGGCAAAAATCCCTTTGTTATCTTAATGGTTGGCGTTAATGGTGTGGGGAAAACTACCACCATCGGGAAACTGGCGCGTCAATTCCAGGCTGAAGGTAAATCTGTCATGCTGGCGGCGGGTGATACTTTCCGCGCGGCTGCGGTAGAACAACTGCAAGTTTGGGGGGATCGTAACAAGATTGCCGTGGTGGCACAGCATACCGGTGCAGACTCTGCTTCGGTGATTTTCGATGCTATTCAGGCAGCGAAAGCCCGAGGTATTGATGTGCTGCTGGCGGACACTGCCGGGCGTTTACAAAATAAAGCCCACCTGATGGAAGAGTTGAAGAAGATTGTCCGAGTGATGAAAAAGCTGGACGGCGACGCCCCCCATGAGGTTATGCTGACGTTAGATGCCAGTACCGGACAAAATGCGGTGAGTCAGGCGAAACTGTTTAATGAAGCAGTCGGTCTGACCGGAATTACCCTAACTAAACTGGATGGTACCGCCAAGGGCGGGGTGATTTTTGCCATCGCAGATCAGTTCGGAATCCCAATCCGTTATATCGGTGTTGGGGAAGGTATAGAAGATTTGCGGCCATTTAAGGCTGACGATTTTATTGAGGCTCTTTTTGCCCGAGAGGACTAATACGGATGATTCGCTTTGAACAGGTCAGTAAAGCTTATCTGGGCGGACGACAGGCGCTCCAAGGGGTCGATTTTCATCTGCGCCCAGCGGAAATGGCGTTTCTGACCGGCCATTCCGGTGCAGGGAAAAGCACCCTGCTGAAACTGATTTGTGGTATCGAGCGCCCCAGTGCCGGTCATATATGGTTTGGTGGTCACGATATAAGTCGCTTGAAAAACCGAGAAGTACCTTTCCTGCGTCGCCAGATCGGGATGATCTTCCAGGATCATCACCTGTTGTTGGACAGAACGGTATATGACAATGTCGCTATGCCATTGATTATTGCTGGTGCCAGCACTGAAGATATTCGCCGCAGAGTATCCGCAGCACTGGATAAAGTAGGGTTGTTGGATAAGGCGAAAAACTTCCCAATTCAACTTTCCGGCGGTGAGCAACAGCGTGTAGGCATTGCTCGGGCGGTAGTGAATAAACCGGCAGTATTACTGGCTGATGAACCGACGGGTAACTTAGACGATGCATTATCCGAAGGTATTTTGCGTTTGTTTGAAGAATTTAACCGTGTGGGCGTTACCGTGTTGATGGCAACCCACGATACGTCGTTGATTGCCCGGCGGCGCTACCCGATTCTGACATTGAGTCAGGGGCGGATGTTAGGAGCGCATCATGGCGAATAACGCACAGAAAGCAAAAACCAAAGCGCTAAAAGGCGGTTGGCGTGAACAGTGGCGCTATTCGTGGGTTAATGCCATTGCCGATATGATGCGCCAGCCATTGGCGACACTGTTAACGGTGATGGTGATTGCCATTTCGTTAACACTGCCAAGCGTATGCTATATCGTGTGGAAGAACGTCAGTCAGGCGGCAGATCAATGGTATCCAACCCCACAACTGACGGTCTATTTAGATAAAGCACTGGACGATAACGCAGCTGAGAACGTGGTGACTACGCTGAAAGCGGAAGCAGGTGTGGAGAAGGTTAATTATCTGTCGCGGGAAGAAGCGATGGGTGAGTTCCGCAACTGGTCCGGTTTTGGTGGAGCGCTGGATATGCTGGAAGAAAATCCGCTGCCCGCTGTTGCCATCATCACCCCTCAATTGGATTTCCAAAGCTCAGGGACGCTGGATACCCTGCGTGATCGGGTTAGTAAGGTGGAAGGGGTGGCTGAAGTCCGCATGGATGATAGCTGGTTTGCCCGTTTGGCCGCGCTGACAGGCCTGGTCGGGCAGGTCGCGGCCATGATTGGTGTTTTGATGGTGGTTGCCGTGTTCCTGGTAATTGGTAACAGTGTGCGTCTGAGTATCTTTAGCCGCCGCGATACTATCAATGTTATGAAGTTGATTGGTGCAACGGATGGGTTCATTCTGCGGCCGTTCCTGAACGGCGGGGCAATGCTGGGATTTGGTGGTGCGGTGTTATCTCTGATCCTATCAGAAGGGCTGGTATGGAAGCTTGGCTCGGTGGTTACGCAGGTGGCAGCGGTGTTCGGTACCCAATTTACCTTACATGGCTTGAGCTGGGATGAGTGCCTGTTGCTGGTGTTGATCTCTGCCATGATCGGCTGGATTGCAGCGTGGCTGGCAACGGTCCAACATTTACGTCGATTTACACCGCAGTAAAGAATGTTTGTTATACTCTTTCCCTGCGGTGTTGAACTAAAGCAGGGAAAGAGGTATTTGCTGTAGTGAATTCCATCTACACTTCTTGATCCGCTTGACCGGTTATCTGCTAAGATCCAGAGTCAAAAAGTGTGATCTAGTATGAACTTTTACGGCAATAACCAGTCCAATAACACAGTGAAATGATAATGTGCCCAGCGCTTGAATCTGTTTAAGCAGATGCTAAAATATCTGCGCTGAGACAAAACTGCACTAAACATGCAATGAGAGGGTTTTGAATGACCAAAGAAATGCAAACTTTAGCCTTAGTACCCCAAGGTAGTCTGGAAGCCTATATTCGGGCCGCCAACGCCTATCCGATGCTGACCGCAGAGGAAGAACGGGAGCTGGCTGAACGGCTGCATTACCAGGGCGATCTGGGAGCGGCTAAACAGCTTATCCTGTCTCACCTGCGCTTTGTCGCTCATGTTGCCCGCAACTATTCCGGGTATGGTTTGCCACAGGCTGACCTTATTCAGGAAGGTAATATTGGCTTGATGAAAGCGGTTCGCCGTTTTAACCCTGAAGTCGGGGTACGTCTGGTGTCCTTTGCGGTACATTGGATCAAAGCAGAAATTCACGAATATGTTCTGCGTAACTGGCGAATTGTCAAAGTCGCAACCACCAAAGCTCAGCGTAAATTGTTCTTCAACCTGCGTAAAACCAAGCAGCGTCTGGGTTGGTTTAATCAGGATGAAGTCGAGCTGGTTGCCAAAGAACTGGGTGTGACCAGTAAAGATGTTCGCGAGATGGAATCACGCATGTCCGCACAGGATATGACATTTGATCCATCTCCAGATGACGAAGCACGTGATGGCCAATCCATGGCGCCGGTCCTGTATTTACAGGATAAAACCTCTGATTTTGCTGATGGCATTGAAGAGGATAACTGGGATAACCATGCGGCAGATAAATTGTCTTATGCGTTGGAAGGATTGGACGAGCGGAGCCAGCATATTATTCGCGCCCGTTGGTTGGACGATGACAACAAGTCAACGTTGCAGGAACTGGCCGATCAGTACGGTGTATCTGCTGAACGTGTGCGTCAGCTTGAAAAAAACGCGATGAAAAAATTACGCATGGCGATTGAAGCCTAATACATATACCCAAAACCATTAGCATTGCAGCTAAACACAACTGTGATGTTAGGTTACAACGGGATATGACGTAACATGAAGGGCGATATTATTTATTAATGTCGCCCTTTTGCTTTTTTGGCACTCTTCATCAACAAAATTTATTTAGCAAAACCCGCTTTATCTAGCAAAACCAAATGAGCTGAGATCGCTATTTTATTGATACTGGCTATTTGTGCCAGCCTTGTGTGCCACGGCTAAAACCACAGGCGTGCATAAAACCATCCATCGCCTCATGTTGTTCGGCTATAACCTGCTCATCCTTAAGTTGCCAGTGCTGTACTGTCGGTAACTGACGCTGCGTTTCTTCGATCAAATATAATCCCACGCCACGGCGACGAGTCACCTCTCTGACATACAAATCCTGAAACTCAGCCTGCTGACCATTCACCGTGATTTTGACTGCACCTAATAGACGCTCGTTAAAACGCGCGCCAAACAGCGGCTTACCATCGTTAATCCACTGCTGCCAGAGCGTTGGCTGTTGTTCAGGCCAGATCTTCGCTAAATCGATAAGATCCTGATGAGTAAGGGTTGTTAATCGTTCAATAGTCAGTTTCATCGTCGAGAGACCACAAAAAAGTAAGGGTAATGGGGCTGTGGTTTATTGTACTAGATCACAGACCAGAGCGTTGTGTAAGTTTTTCTGTACGTTCACGGCGGAAAATGTTTTTTCGCTACTGCATTTTCCGAGTTTTACCGGAGTAAAAGATCACATAACCAGCACAACCCACTATCATTTGAGTAAAACCCATTCAATTTAATCCTAATTTTATGCTGTTTACACCGCTTGTTTCTGCTTGTCCTAGTTGATTTGCAGCATAAAACTCCTGTTTAATGACATGAAAAATAAAGTCTTATTAGAGAAATCTATTACTTTTGAGACTAAATCATTATTACTTATGAATAAAACGTTACATTCGATAAAACGTTAAGACCGACACAACAAGCACGTTCACAATGACAGATGGGGAATTCGCGGATGAAATTAACAAAAGGTAAAGTGTTGCTGGCTGGGTGTATAGCAATGGCGATGAGCCACTCTGTACTGGCTAAAGACATTAAAGTCGCCATTGTTGGCGCGATGTCAGGCCCGGTTGCCCAATATGGTGACATGGAATTTACCGGCGCACGTCAGGCTATTGCTGATATCAATGCCAAAGGTGGAATCAAAGGCGATAAACTGGTTGGCGTGGAATACGATGATGCCTGCGACCCGAAACAAGCTGTCGCCGTTGCCAACAAAGTCATTAACGACGGTATTCGTTATGTTATCGGCCATCTGTGCTCTTCTTCAACTCAGCCTGCTTCAGACATTTATGAAGATGAAGGTGTGATTATGATCACTCCTGCTGCAACCAATGCCGATCTGACCACGCGTGGTTACAAAATGATCATGCGCACCACCGGTTTGGATTCTGATCAAGGCCCAACCGCTGCCAAATATATCATTGAGACTATTAAGCCTAAACGTATTGCAGTGGTACACGATAAGCAGCAGTACGGTGAAGGCTTGGCGCGTTCTGTACGTGACAGCTTGAAAAAGCAAGGTACCGAAGTGGTGCTGTTTGAAGGCGTGACCGCGGGTGATAAAGATTTCTCTACGTTGGTGGCTCGTCTGAAGAAAGAGAATGTCGATTTCGTCTACTTTGGTGGTTACTACCCAGAGATGGGGCAGATCCTGCGTCAGGCGAAGCAAGCAGGTCTGACAGCTCGCTTTATGGGGCCAGAGGGTGTTGGTAACTCCTCACTATCTAATATCGCTGGTGACGCTTCTGAAGGCATGCTGGTGACATTACCGAAACGTTATGATCAGGTGCCAACTAACCAGCCTATTGTTGATGCGCTGAAAGCGAAGAAACTTGACCCAACCGGTCCGTTTGTTTGGACAACCTATGCTGCATTGCAATCGCTAACCACAGCAATGGAACGTAGCGGCAGCCAAGAGCCGGCTGATTTGGTCAAAGATCTGAAAACCGGTAAGCCGGTTGAAACAGTGATGGGGCCATTGAGTTGGGATGAAAAAGGCGATTTGAAAGGGTTTGAATTCGGTATTTTTGAATGGCACGCAGATGGTTCTTCAACTGCGGTCAAATAACAATAATATTAGAATCATTAAGTTGTAGGGTTGCTCCCGCAGCAACCCGGCCCCTTTTACCAACTGCATCCCCCCATGTTTCGGGGGGATTTTCCTCTCTGCACACAGTAGATTTGGCGCAGTTGGCTAGGGCAGCCAGGCAAGTGAATCAAAGGGTTAGGGTATGTCAGAGCAGTTTCTTTATTTTCTGCAACAGATGTTCAACGGTGTTACGTTGGGCAGCACGTATGCGCTGATCGCCATTGGTTATACCATGGTGTACGGCATTATCGGCATGATCAACTTTGCTCACGGCGAAGTGTATATGATCGGCAGCTACGTTTCGTTTATCGTGATCGCCGCATTGATGATGATGGGGATCGACGCTAGCTGGTTATTGATCGGCTCTGCTTTTCTCGTCTCTATCGTGATCGCCAGTGCTTATGGTTGGAGTATTGAACGGGTGGCCTATAAGCCGGTTCGTAGCTCCAAGCGTTTGATTGCACTGATCTCGGCGATTGGGATGTCAATCTTCCTGCAAAACTACGTCAGCCTGACGCAAGGCTCACGGGATTTAGCACTACCGAGTTTGGTTACTGGGCAATGGACTTTGGCAGAAACCAATGGGTTTGCCGCGACCATCAGCACCATGCAACTGACCATCTGGGTAGTCACTTTCTTGGCGATGCTGGCATTAACCTTATTTATCCGCTATTCCCGTATGGGGCGTGCCTGCCGTGCCTGTGCTGAAGACTTAAAAATGGCGAGCCTGCTGGGTATTAATACTGACCGGGTTATCTCGCTGACCTTTGTTATCGGGGCATTGATGGCCGCCGTGGCAGGGGTATTACTTGGCCAGTTCTATGGGGTTATCAACCCATATATTGGTTTTATGGCCGGTATGAAAGCCTTCACCGCAGCCGTATTGGGTGGCATTGGTAGTATTCCTGGCGCGATGATCGGTGGCTTGATTCTGGGTGTGGCTGAAGCATTAACTTCTGCTTATCTAAGCACTGAATACAAAGATGCAGTTTCATTCGCATTGCTGATTGTGGTGCTGCTTGTTATGCCTACTGGGATCTTAGGCCGTCCAGAGGTTGAAAAAGTATGAAACAACTCAACTTTGTTAATGCCATTATTTCCAGTTTTGTGCTCTTCGTCCTTGCCTCGTTTGTAATGGGTTTGCAGTTGCAGTTAGACGGCACCAAACTCATTGTGCAAGGGGCGGCAGAAGTCCGCTGGCTGTGGATTGGCGCGGGTTGTATCGTGGTGTTTTTCTTCCAACTGGTGCGCCCGTACATCCAGCAAGGTATTAAAAAAGTCTCTGGTCCGGCATGGGTATTGCCTAGTTTTGATGGCACCAGCCCCCGTCAAAAACTATTAGCCGCAGCAATTATTATCGCCGCAATCGCCTGGCCGTTCCTGGTCTCCAGAGGTTCAGTGGATATTGCGACCCTGACGTTGATTTATGTCATGTTGGGGTTGGGATTGAACGTTGTCGTGGGGCTATCTGGCCTGCTGGTACTAGGCTACGGTGGATTTTATGCCATTGGTGCCTATACCTATGCGCTGTTGAATCACTATTACGGTTTAGGTTTTTGGGAGAGTTTACCGCTGGCTGGCATAGTCGCAGCACTGTCTGGCTTCTTGTTGGGCTTCCCAGTATTACGTTTGCGGGGGGATTACCTGGCGATTGTCACTTTGGGTTTTGGTGAAATTGTACGTATTTTGCTGCTCAATAATACGGAAATCACCGGTGGCCCGAATGGGATTAGCCAAATTCCAAAACCAACACTATTTGGTTTAGAGTTCAGCCGCACTGCGAAGGATGGCGGTTGGGATACTTTCCACAACTTCTTTGGCCTGACTTATGATCCTAGTGACCGTATCATTTTCTTGTATATGGTGGCGTTGTTATTAGTGATCCTGACCTTGTTTGTGATCAATCGACTGCTGCGTATGCCGCTGGGCCGAGCATGGGAAGCATTGCGTGAAGATGAAATCGCCTGCCGCTCATTGGGCCTTAGCCCAACCAAAATCAAACTGACCGCATTTACTATCAGTGCCGCGTTTGCTGGTTTTGCCGGTACTTTGTTTGCCGCCCGACAGGGTTTCGTTAGTCCTGAATCCTTCACCTTTGTTGAATCGGCTTTCGTGCTAGCGATTGTGGTGTTAGGTGGCATGGGGTCGCAGTTCGCGGTCATCCTGGCGGCGGTATTGCTGGTGGTTTCGCGGGAATTAATGCGTGACCTCAATGCTTACAGTATGTTGCTGTTAGGTGCATTGATGGTACTGATGATGATTTGGCGTCCACAAGGGTTGCTGCCAATGAAACGGCCACAGCTAAAGCTAAAAGTCGCAGAGATAAAAGCTAAAAAAGGGGAGCAGGTATGAATACGCAACCTTTGTTAGCAGTTGAAGGGCTGTCCATGCGTTTTGGTGGGTTACTGGCGGTGAACAATGTGGGTCTGACCCTCAATCAGGGTGAGATTGTCTCGCTGATTGGCCCTAATGGGGCAGGTAAGACCACAATTTTTAACTGCCTAACCGGTTTTTACCGCCCGACTGGCGGCACGATTAAGTTACGTGATCGTCATCTTGAAGGGCTGCCCGGCCAGATGATTGCCCGAATGGGGGTGATTCGTACTTTCCAGCATGTGCGTCTGTTCCGTGAAATGACGGTGGTGGAGAACCTGCTGGTGGCTCAGCATCAGCACCTTAAAAGTGGGGTTTTTGCCGGTTTGCTGAAAACCCCCGGTTTTCGGCGAGCAGAGGCCGACGCGTTGGAGCGTGCAGCCACTTGGTTGGAGCGTGTCGGCCTATTAGAGCTGGCAAACCGACAGGCGGGGAATTTGGCCTATGGTCAGCAGCGTCGTCTGGAAATTGCCCGCTGCATGGTGACTCGCCTTGAGCTATTGATGTTAGATGAGCCCGCTGCGGGATTGAACCCCAAAGAGACTGATGAACTGAATCAGTTGATTATGGAGTTACGTGACCAACACCAAGTCTCGGTATTGTTAATCGAACATGATATGAAACTGGTGATGGGAATTTCTGATCGCATTTATGTGGTCAATCAGGGAACGCCGTTAGCACAAGGCACACCCAGCGAAATCCGTAATAACCCGGATGTGATCCGGGCCTATTTGGGCGAATAACTTATTTTTAAGTAGAAGTATTTTTGGGTAAATAAAAAGTGGGCGAGGCATAAACATAACATGTTGTCATTTAATAACGTTTCAGCCCATTACGGCAAAATTCAGGCATTGCATCAGGTTAGCCTGCATATTCAACAAGGTGAGATCGTTACACTGATTGGTGCTAACGGTGCGGGTAAAACCACACTGTTGGGGACATTGTGTGGTGAGCCTCGTGCGACCGAGGGCAGTATTGTTTTTGGTGAGCAGAATATTACGGATTGGCAGACCGCACGCATTATGCGTGAGGCGATTGCGATTGTTCCTGAAGGCCGACGGGTATTTTCCCGGATGACGGTTGAAGAAAATCTGGCGATGGGGGGATTTTTCGCTGATCGTCAGCAATATCAGCAACGTATTGAACGGGTTTACGACTTGTTCCCGCGATTATTTGAACGTCGGGCTCAGCGAGCAGGAACCATGTCTGGTGGCGAGCAACAGATGTTGGCGATAGGCCGTGCCCTGATGAGCCAGCCAAAATTACTGTTACTGGATGAACCCTCATTAGGATTAGCGCCGATAATCATTCTGCAAATATTTGATACTATTCAACAATTACGAGAAGAAGGAATGACTATTTTCCTCGTTGAGCAGAATGCGAATCAGGCTTTGAAGTTAGCAGATCGTGGCTATGTACTAGAGAATGGTCGTATTGTTCTGGAAGACACGGGGGCTGCGTTGTTAGCTAATGAAGCCGTGCGTTCAGCTTATCTGGGCGGTTAAATCGTCGTTTTTCATTATCTATGAAGGCCCGTTTCCGGGCCTTAGTTATTAGCTAATCATAAAGCTAGCTTCTAGCTGTTCGGCATCATGCCTGTGGTGTAATAGTGAAATTGAGTGTATCGCTATAACTTCCTTTATCGGTTGTCTTGGTATTATAAAGCCGTATGCGTGGTGACCAGCACATCTCACCGTTATTATCATTTCTCAACTGAATAAACTTTTTCTCTTTTGGCAGTAAAAAGTTTTTCGTATTACCTGCTTGGCTTTGAAATTCCACGGTATAACCGATGGTCTTATCACTCTCAGCTTCCTTTAACTGAAAATGTACAGTGTTTGCTGCTAATCCATTTCGGTTGGTGGCGCTAATCATATAACGCGTCCGTTGAATCCCGGTGGCGCGATAGCGGATACAAAAACGGTTACCTACTGGATTAATCAATGGCGCGTGTACGCTTTTCCCTTTAGCGCCGCGCTCAATTTTCTCAAGTAATTCATCTAAATCGAAAGACTTCAATTGCCATGTTTTTGCGTCCATACGGAATTTAGGATCAATTTTAAGGGCTTCTGGTGCCACGTCTGCCTGAGGATTAAAGAGTGTGCATTGTTTGCCATTCTGACCAAAGGAAACGCCAGTAGATGACATCAATGAGTGATATTGCCCTTTGTAATGGATCGCACCACCTACAGTTGCACCGATTCTGATATCCTTGAGGACATGTGCGGCAACCTTGAATGAAACATAGTAATACTTCTTGTCAAAGGGTGATGATTTGAGATCACGGTTGAACAGTATTTCCTGAGTATTATCATTCGAATCTGAGGGCGCTTCGCCATTGAGCGAAAGATTAGTGATATCATTAAATTGAATACTGAAATCTCGTGAACCATCAGCTTTATAGAAATAAAGTGACAGGAGCGCACGCCGGTTAGGTAACCCGATATTTCTCATCTCATCAGTTGGGATATTTAGTAATTTTCCCCAGGCTAATATATGCTTTCCATTTACCATTGTTCCTGATGAGGAATATAAATCTTTCAGCATCGCCCGAAAATAAACCTCCACGCTGTCATCAGCGTTTAGTTTGATTTTGCAATTAGAGTATTGTTGGGTGTAGGGATAAAAATAGAGGTTTGCCATAGCTATAGGCTGAATTATTAGCAATAATAGCCCCATAAGGAATAGTCTGTATTTAACATTCACTTGATTATCTCTCCATGACTATCAGTTATTTATTTCAGCTATTCGTTTCAAATATTAATGTTAGCTGCCCATGATATTTCCCTGCGGAATTTGGCCCACTGGGCGCTAATGCTGAAATATGTAATATATAGTCGGTACTGGTTTGGCGGGTTCTACCCTGGGTTATGTTGAATGTCTCAGGGATGGCTGATAACACGCGCAGGTTGGCGCGATCCGTGCCCCAGCGCACTTGCGCGGGGGAGAATGCCTGATCTGCTCCCGTCAATACAGTAGAGTGACGAGTCAGTATCAGTGGATTTTTCACCGAAATTCGAAATCCTTCTTGCCTGCGTAGCTTGACGACTACTGGGAGTTCCTTTTGATACAGCAAGTGATTTTCGGGGCTACTTTCCAGTTTTATACTGCTATACCAACCCCCTTGTGGCTTTTCAACCTCGATCCTGGGGTGTGCTGTCACTTCTAACCTGACATCGATATTCCCCAGAGGAATTGAATCTGCCCTTGCCTGTGAGGGGAGTAATAGGGATAGGGCGATGATTTTTATGATATTCATAATGTTCCTTATCTTTACCCTGCGATACATCGCAAGTTGAAGGGCTTATCCTCGATCATTCCTCGTACATCACTGACCGCCAGCTGCCGATGTTGGTCGGGATAGAGATTAAAGTCCTCTATATCCTGTTCCTGGGTTTTCAACTGACGCCACTGTAGGCGGGTGTTACCGGTATTCTCCAACACCATCCCCCCGTCAAGACAGCGGTGTGCCCACTGGGGTTGCGGTGATGCCGCCAGATGCCTGACCAATCCCATATAACTTAACTGCACCCCCAACACGGCAGTATGGCCACCGGTAACTTGCAAGTTATTAACCGGTACTACTGCGAGTCGATATACCTGCTCTTTATCCGGCGTGCTAAGTGCTTTAAGAAATATTCTCCCACTCTGCTTTGGTCCCAGAGTCAGTTTTGCTGGGAATGCAAATAGTGCGGGATGTCGCTGTTCGCCTACCGAGGTTAGTGATTCTTGTTCTGGCGACTCACCTGGGTTATTAAGCTGGTACAGTTGAACTGTCACGTACTCAGGGTCTAAACCGTAATTAGTTACTGTCACCACCGTACTTTCCTGCTCTATTTCCAGCACATGTGGCTGAATATCTATGGCACTGAAAACCGAGGGCGGCAGGAGGCTAGCCGCAATGAACAGTAAACGTTTCATTATCTACCTTACCGCTGAGTCGTTTGGTTGACAGGGTGATGGGGGTTCCGGGATATAGATTCAGGCTATCTGTCTTGTCGCCGGAGTTCAGTTGCTCAAATTTGCTATGAACCGTGCCGCTGGAGGTAAGCATGAGATGACCGCCCGGCAAGCATTGATGCTGCGAGTGACGAGTCTGTGCAGTTAAAGGGGGTACATGATGAATCAACACACCATAACCAATACTGATGGTCATGGGAGCATGGATTTTGCTTTTGTCCTCATGCTGACCGACAGCTTTGATATCGACTACCGGGTTGATATACAGCCGATACAGCGTTTCCTGCGTCGGAGATTTTAAGGGCAATAGTCTAATATTACGCTTCTGTTTCGGTCCTAAAGTAATCCGGTTGGGGTTAAAAATCATTTCAGGCTGCGAGATATCACTTATCAGTGTTTTCTGTTCAGGATGCACCCCGGGGTTGTCTACTCGTTGTAGTGTGATATCCAGATACAGTGGCTTATCACCGCTGTTATAGACTTGGATTGTCCGGTGTTGGTCCAGTGATTCCACTGTGGTACGGGTAGGGATAGCCACTAACTGCGCATAAGTGGCGGTAATCGGTACCAACAAGAAGGCGATAGTGGAGAGTAAATAGGCATATTTCATAACAATTCCTGTTGGTATTAATCTAAGTGACAAAGATAAATATGATCGCGTTGCTGGCTCATATTGCAGCGGTAACGGGCTAAGTGGTTTTGAACCTGAATATTTTTCAGCTTGGCACGAGAGTGAATAGAAAATAGTCCATTGGGGTGGACGGTATCTCCAGTTTCCTGAATAACCCCGCTAACAGGTTGCCCGTGCTCATCCTTGAGAAAACCGCTGTAAAGCAGGTTCAATGTGATATCGGCCTTACTGGAAAAAACTTGCCCAGGATGGGCGCGAGCAATATTGACGGGTAACTGAATATTCATATCCAGGTCATTGCGTTCGATATGTGTTTGCACAAAGAAACGGTCCTGATACCGTGGAATCGGTATAGCGTAAGTACCCGCGCCGGTTATCGGATGGCCTTCCGCATTGAAGCTATATGGCGTGCCAGCTAAGTCCGGTGTCTCTATCAGTAATGCGGTTCCGCTGTAGCTGCTGCGGCCTAATGCCATGCCTTGCGGGCTGATAGCCAGCATGCCGCTATAACTGATGCTGCCATTGGCTATCTTGTTATCAACTCCCATTCGTGCCGATACATCACCACGGCTGCCACTGCGATGAGCAAAGCTGCCGATGCTGGATGTTTTCCCACTGGCACTGCCATCAATACCCAAGGTGCTGTTGCCATAGTTATCGTTAAATTCTTTTTGATAACTGGCACTGGTAACCAACTGCTGCTGATCATAGGCACTGTTGATGCTGGCGCTGCTTTTGAGAAAGGAGAGTGTGGTATTAAGAAATACACCGTAATTATTCTGGTTGTTCCATTGCCCGCCTTTTTGTACAGCAAGGGACAGCGCAAGGTTATATTGCGGCCGTCGCCAGTCCCAGCGGCTTTGGATACGGTGCTGCTGGCTGGTGCTAAATTGATTGAATTGATAGCTCAGTTGGATTGGCCCCAATTGGCGACTATAAGAAGCTGATGTGCTACCCGCATTTGGTGCGTATATAGACACACCTGGTGTTTGATAACGGGATACAGAGGCATATCCTAGTACGGTGCTTCCACCGGTTATGCGCAGATATCCGCCATCACGTTTTTCGCCAGACATCACGCCCAGAGTAGGGGTAAGGTCGAGATCAGAAAAAATAAAGGGGCGCGAAATATTCCCTTCTGCTGCCCAGTGGCTGGCGCTATCTTTGAGTAGCGTGATATTAGCTTGCACGCTTTGCAGGTTCATACTGCGGCCAAACTGCATCAGGTGGGGAGAGCTATGGCTACGCGCCATTCCTTTACCCATAGTCAGGAACCAGCCATTATTGGTTTGAGTGTTAATATTACTGATGGTTTGGCTTTCCTGGCTGACGACTTTCCCTGTACGGTCGACTAACCGGACCTCAACGTTGTAATAGCCGCCGGGAAGTTGGTTGTAATCAATTTCATTACGGCCCAGTTGGGCAGGGATTCGGCGGATAAGTTGGTTATCGCGATAGATTTCGAAATCGCCATCGCTGGTGGCATATAGCACTAAGCTGCCCGCGGAGGGCTTATTAATAGTTAAGTAACTTTGGCTACCCAGCGTCACGAATTGGTCTAAAGCAGGGTTAATCAGGGTATGAATGCTGCCAGCACTGTTATCCAGATTATTTTGTTTACCTGCCCGTAGGTAGTGTGCTTGGAAGTTCTTTTGCAAATACCAACTATCGATACCTATTTGAGTTTGCTGTTGATATTGGGGCTGGTGTGTGGCGTGATAACTGTTTTTTGAACGGCTAGTGTTATAAAACCAATTAGCGAAGCCAAAAGATTGCAAGGGTAGACCAATATATCCTTGCCCTCGGCCTGAAATAGCGCGGTAATTTTCTGTAGTCATACGCAGGTCAAAGGATTGATTATGGACCAATCCCCAAGTGGTGACAGGCATTAAATAACGGTTGCTGTTATTGGTTACCGTTACTACATTATTGACCTTATCTACGGTGACGCGATGATTAGATAAGATATAATCGCAGCCATTCTGGCATTGCAAATAAGGTATTTGGGGTAAAATATTTTCTAATAGAATAATTGATTGTTCATCAATATGGTTGTTGCGATATTGTTGTTGATCAAAACTTAACTGCTGTTTTTTTTCCGAGAAAAAAAATGGACTGGGTAATGTTTTGCCCTCTAATATACCCAGTAATTGTAGTGTATTATTTTCTTCCACAGCGGAAAAACCAACAGGTATTAATTGTTCGATTGTTATCTCTTCTGCCTGTGCTGGAATAATTGTAGCAAGTAATAAAACAAGTAAAGTGGCCTTATTAATCATTAGATTGTTTGTCATAGGATTCCATTCCACTGTTAACTACTATTGCGATATGCCTTCTCCCTTTGAATAATATATTTCTATGGTAATGGTTCTGGTTACACCATTACGTTATGTTTTTGGTTCAAAGGAGCATGCAGCCAGGAGTTTACCCCCTGACTGTATGTGTTAATAATAAGGAAATTATAATGTTTTACTGAGTTATGCAGCCGTTTCAATAACTAGATTAAGTGTGCCAGTGTATACTTCGGCAGACTTAAGTCCGTTGCCGTTTACGCTAATGTCTAGAGTGGTATCGAGTACTGAGTTAGTTAAGGGGAATGTTGCCATATGACCACCAAGCCCAACATTAGCAGCTCTACTCAGCATCGTATTACCTATCATTACGGTAGGGGTAGATTGTATTCTTGAACCATTGTTAGACACTAAATCAAATGGTTTTCCAAGGCCAATACGAACTTTACTGTCGCCATTAGATTCTACTCGGATGTTCTCTGTCGCCTTGTATGAGTTCATGGTGGAGTTCATGCTAAGTTTAATTAAACTCAGTTCGTCACCATTTGATTTGGAAAATTTGACTATTTGAGGTACTTCTAATTCAACCGTAATCTCTTTCGTTAATGCAGGTTTGAAATATACACTCTGATCAGACTGATTCATACTCTGAATACCTTGAATTTGAGCGTTATTTATACCAGATTGTAAACTTGCCATTACATTCGCATTGGCGCTAACACTGGTGGTTAATATCGCCATAGTAATAATAGAAAGTAGCGTCTTTTTCATTATTAAATACCTGATAGTCCGTTATATATAAAATCCTTATCCAACTGGAAAGGGATTAATGATGCTTGTGGCTTTTATGGTGATGATAATGAGGGTGTTAAAAGTCATGTTAATACACTTCCACATAAGCCGGAAAGAACACTAACATTTTAAATGGTATTTTTTCAAGTAAGAGTTAGTCCTATTTTATTGTGCTGATTATATTGCATTTAATATTGTTATGGATGGCTGGTGTAATATTATTAATATTTATTCTTGATGGAATTTTTAGTGTTTACGTGTGGGTTTTTAAGTTTTTTTAATTTAATATTGTTTTTTAAATGGTGGTAATTTTATTTTTATAATGGTTTGTGTTATTGGGGTAATTAATGATGTTGACATGTCTTGTTTATTTTTATGTCATTTTTATGTCATGTAATTGTTATATTTCCGTCATGAAAGGGTGTCATGTTTGCTTGCGAACAAAAACTGATTTATTTCGCTCACTTGTCCACAGTAATTCATTGATGTGAGCTATACGGATTTATTCAGGGGCCAATATGTTTAATAAAATCATTCGTAAGACATCGCTTGGTATTGCGCTGACATTGGCATTTAGTGCCAATACGATGGCAGTGACTGAAATTCCTTTTTGGCATTCGATGGAAGGGGAGTTAGGTGTCGAGGTTAATTCATTAGCTGACCGATTTAACCAGTCCCATAGCGACTATAAAATCGTACCTGTATATAAAGGGAACTACGAACAGAGCCTGGCGGCAGGGATAGCCGCGTTTCGCTCGGGTAAAGCCCCCGCAATCTTGCAGGTGTATGAAGTGGGCACTGCCACCATGATGGCCAGCAAGGCGATTAAGCCGGTATTCCAAGTATTTAAAGATGCCAATATCAAATTTGATGAATCGGTGTTTGTGCCAACAGTGGCCGGTTATTACACCGATGCCAAAACCGGTCACTTATTATCTCAACCATTTAACAGTTCCACTCCCGTGTTGTACTACAACAAAGATGCCTTTAAGAAAGCAGGGCTGAACCCGGATCAACCGCCAAAAACATGGCAGGAATTGGCGGCCGATACTGCAAAACTGCGCGCTGCGGGTTCAAGCTGTGGGTACGCCAGCGGCTGGCAGGGTTGGATTCAAATTGAAAACTTCAGTGCCTGGCACGGCCAACCTATTGCCAGCCGTAACAATGGCTTTGATGGCACCGATGCGGTACTGGAATTCAATAAGCCAGTACAGATTAAGCACATCCAGTTGCTGTCAGATATGAATAAAAAAGGCGATTTCACCTATTTTGGCCGCAAAGATGAGTCCACTGCCAAGTTCTATAACGGTGATTGTGCCATTACCACTGCTTCTTCAGGTTCCCTTGCGGATATTCGCCATTACGCCAAATTTAACTATGGCGTTGGCATGATGCCTTACGATTCTGACGAGAAAAATGTACCACAAAACGCCATTATCGGCGGTGCCAGTCTGTGGGTGATGGATGGCAAAGATAAAGATACTTACAAAGGTGTCGCTGAATTCCTGCAATACTTGGCTCAACCGGAAATTGCTGCTGAATGGCATCAGAAGACAGGTTACCTACCGATTACGACGGCAGCCTATGAGCTGACTAAACAGCAAGGTTTCTATGATAAGAACCCAGGTGCTGACGTGGCGACTCGCCAGATGTTGAACAAACCGCCATTGCCGTACACCAAAGGCTTGCGTCTGGGCAACATGCCACAGATCCGTACCGTGGTAGATGAAGAGTTGGAAGGGGTGTGGACCGGTAAGAAGACAGCTCAAGAAGCGTTGGATAGCGCCGTTAAACGTGGTGATGTGTTACTACGCCGCTTTGAACAAGCTAATCAATAAGGTTATTTGGCTACTCTACTTGCCAGTTTGGGTGCACTGTTCGCACCCAAACTGCCTGCGCCAATAACGCCAACAAATAGTGCTGTGCGGTATTAAATTAGGGCGTCACGTTTTCAATTAGCACGCTGGTGTAATCAATATCACATCTGAGAAACGGTTAATTTTATGTCACCTTCCCGTCCCGGTTTCTCCTGTAGTTGGTTGCCTTACCTGTTGGTATTGCCCCAACTGGCCATTACCGCTGTTTTCTTCCTGTGGCCTGCCGGGGAGGCGCTGTGGTACTCGGTACAAATGTTGGACCCTTTTGGCCTCTCCAATAAATTTGTCGGGCTGAGTAACTTTATTCAGCTTTTTCAGGATGAATACTATTTGGCTTCGTTTTATACCACGCTGATTTTTAGCTCGTTGGTGGCTGGTATTGGTTTGATTGTTTCGCTGTTTCTGGCCGCCATGGTGGATTACGTTCTGCGCGGCAGCCGTATCTATCAAACCTTAATGATTCTGCCGTATGCGGTGGCCCCTGCTATCGCTGCTGTATTGTGGATTTTCCTGTTTAATCCGGGGCTGGGGTTGATAACACATTTCCTTGCCACATTGGGTTACAACTGGAACCACGCGCAAAACAGCGGGCAGGCCATGTTCTTGGTGGTGTTGGCTTCAGTATGGAAGCAAATCAGTTATAACTTCCTGTTTTTCCTTGCCGCGCTGCAATCCATTCCGCGCTCATTGGTTGAAGCCGCTGCAATTGACGGCGCCGGACCAGTACGCCGCTTCTTTAATCTGGTGCTGCCGCTGATTTCACCGGTCAGTTTCTTCCTGCTGGTGGTGAATCTGGTCTATGCCTTCTTCGATACTTTCCCCGTTATCGATGCGGCGACGGGCGGTGGGCCGATGCAAGCCACGACGACCCTGATTTATAAAATTTATCGCGAAGGCTTTGCTGGCCTGGACTTATCTAGCTCTGCCGCTCAGTCGGTGGTGCTGATGTTACTGGTGATTGGCCTGACGGTTATCCAGTTCCGTTTTGTTGAACGTAAGGTGCGTTACCAATGATTGAGAATCGTCGTGGGCTGGACATTTTTTGTCACGTCATGCTGATTATCGGCGTGTTACTGATCCTGTTCCCACTGTATGTGGCTTTTGTTGCCGCGTCGCTGGATGACACTCAAGTGTTTCAGGTACCGATGACCCTGATCCCCGGGCCCTATTTGTGGCAGAACATTAGCCACATCTGGCATGTCGGGGTGGGGAATAACAGTGCGCCTTTCGGGTTGATGCTGTTTAACAGTTTCGTGATGGCGTTTGCGATTACTGTTGGCAAAATCACCGTGTCGATGTTGTCTGCTTATGCCATCGTTTACTTTCGCTTCCCGCTACGTAACCTGTTTTTTTGGTTGATTTTCCTGACCCTGATGCTGCCGGTGGAAGTGCGTATTTTCCCAACAATTCAGGTGATTGCGAACCTGAATATGCTCGACAGTTATACCGGGTTGACCCTGCCGCTGATGGCGTCAGCCACTGCAACGTTCTTATTCCGCCAGTTCTTTATGACCCTGCCCGATGAGCTATTGGAAGCGGCGCGCATTGACGGTGCCGGGGCGATGCGCTTTTTTTGGGATATCGTATTGCCACTATCTAAAACTAATTTGGCCGCGCTGTTTGTGATCACTTTTATCTATGGTTGGAACCAATATCTTTGGCCAATTTTGATTACCAGCGATACCTCTATGGGCACCGCGGTGGCTGGGATAAGGAGCATGATCTCTAGCTCAGGTGCGCCAACCCAATGGAATCAGGTGATGGCAGCGATGATCCTGACTTTAATTCCACCGGTCGCGGTGGTCCTTCCGATGCAGCGTTGGTTTGTACGCGGCCTGGTAGACAGTGAGAAGTAATCTGATATGGCATGTTTAAAACTTCAGGCAGTAACCAAATCTTATGACGGCGTCACGCCAGTGATTAAACAAATTGATTTAGATGTCGCCGACGGTGAATTCATCGTAATGGTTGGCCCTTCTGGCTGTGGTAAATCGACGCTGCTGCGTATGGTTGCTGGATTGGAGCGCACCACCAGTGGTGATATCTATATTGATAATCAGCGGGTTACCCATATGGAACCCAAAGATCGTGGCATCGCGATGGTGTTTCAGAACTACGCGCTGTATCCCCACATGAGTGTGTTTGACAACATGGCTTATGGCCTAAAAATTCGTGGTTTTGGCAAAGAGCAGATCCGCCAGCGAGTGGATGAAGCCGCACGTATTCTGGAACTGCAACCGCTACTAAAACGTAAACCGCGTGAACTATCTGGCGGCCAGCGGCAGCGGGTGGCAATGGGGCGGGCCATTGTGCGTGAACCGGCGGTTTTCTTGTTTGATGAGCCACTTTCCAATCTGGATGCCAAACTGCGGGTGCAGATGCGCCTTGAGCTGCAACAGTTGCACCGCCGACTAAAAACCACCAGTCTATATGTGACCCATGATCAGGTTGAGGCGATGACATTGGCTCAGCGGGTGATTGTGATGAATAAAGGGGTTGCCGAACAAATTGGTACGCCAAGCGAGGTTTACCAACGGCCAGCGACACTGTTTGTGGCCAGTTTTATCGGTTCACCGGCGATGAACCTGTTAGCTGGCACTGTCAGCCCAGATGGGCACGCCTTTATTTTATCTGATAGCCTAACTCTGCCGTTGGAACAGCCTCGGCCACAATGGGCGGATCGGCGCTTGACCCTCGGCATTCGCCCGGAGCATATTCAGCAGGTAACTTCGGCGCAGGGTATACCGATGCCACTATTGACGCTGGAATTGTTGGGTGCAGATAATCTGGCACATGGTCAGTGGGGTGGACAGAGTGTTATTGCCCGCCTATCCCACGAGGAAATGCCTGTGGTGGGCAGTACATTACATTTATATTTACCACCAACGGCGCTGCACTTTTTTGATTCAGATAGCGGACTACGGATGGAATCATGAGTAAAAACTGGCCTTACCCTTCGATCGTCGCTCACCGCGGTGGTGGTTCACTGGCACCGGAAAACACCTTAGCAGCCATTGATGTTGGCGCTCGTTATGGCCACAAGATGATTGAGTTTGACGTAAAATTATCGCACGACGGCCAGATATTTCTATTGCATGACGATACGCTGGAACGCACCAGTAATGGCTGGGGAGTTGCCGGTGATTTGTCATGGGAAAAACTTTTTCAATTAGATGCCGGAGACTGGTATAGCACAGCATTTCGTGGTGAGCGCCTGCCTCTTTTATCCGAAGTGGCAGCTCGCTGTGCACAGCATGATATGGCTGCTAATATCGAGATTAAACCCACCACTGGCACTGAAATAGCCACTGGCCGAGCTATTGCACTGGCTGCCCGCTTGTTGTGGCAAGGTCAGGCGATACCGCCGTTATTGTCCTCTTTTTCGTTTGATGCATTAGCTGCAGCCCAGCACGCCGCACCTGAGCTGCCACGTGGTTTATTGTTGGATAAATGGGATGACAACTGGCAGGCGATGACCCGTCAGTTGGATTGTGTCTCTTTGCACATTAACTACAAACAGTTGACCGCGGAGCGAGTAGCGTTACTCAAAGCCGCCGGGCTGCGTATTTTGGTCTATACCGTCAACCAACCAGCGCGCGCGCAGGAATTGTTAAAGTGGGGCGTTGACTGTATCTGTACTGACCGTATAGATTTGATATGCCCTCGTCCTTGAAGCTACAGGGGGTTAGCTTGCTGCATACCTACCTGTAACTCCAATGACTTTGATATAAATAAAACAGGAAACAGAGTAGGTCAGTCATTCTTACATTTACGGGCTGACCTGGCCCGGCTTGACAGGAAGTGAACCATGCCCGCCTTTGTTATTTCGCTCTGGCACCAGATTGTGTTGTCTTCACCGTTATTTGTGCTGCTTGCGCTGGGTTACTGTTTGGTACGATTTGGTAAGTGGCCCTCTGCCATAACTGATGGCCTGACCCGCTTTGTTTTCTCCCTCGCATTGCCCGCTATGCTGTTTCGTATGATGTGCGATTTCTCTGAGCGCCCAGCGGTGGATGCACGCCTGCTGATTGCCTTTTTTGGTAGTTGTCTAGTGGTGTTTGTTATCGGGCGGATTGTTGCCAGCCGGATATTTCATCTGGATGGCGTGTCCGGTTCCGTTTTTGCCCTCGGCGGCATTTTCTCTAATAACGTGATGCTGGGCCTGCCTATTGCCACCATTATGTTGGGGGAGAAATCTATCCCAGCAGTGGCGCTGGTTTTGGTGTTTAACGGCCTGATCCTCTGGACATTAGTCACCATCTCGGTGGAGTGGGCGCGCAATGGCTCGCCAACACTGGAGGGCTTTGCGAAAACTGCTCGTAGCGTGCTGACTAACCCTCTGATTATAGGAATTATTTCCGGCACTTTATTCAGCCTGACTGGCCTGCAATTACCGCAGTTTATTGATCAACCTGTAACCATGTTAGGGCAGGTAGCACCGCCGTTGTCGCTGATTGTATTGGGAATGGGGCTGGCGGAATATCGCGTCACGGAAGGCTGGCAAATCAGCAGTGCGATCTGTTTTCTCAAATTGATTGTTCAGCCGATGGTGATCTGGGCATTGGCATGGGCGATGGGCCTGCCAGCGCTGGAAACGCAGGTGGTGGTATTACTGGGGTCAATGGCTACCGGCGTGAATGTGTATCTGATGTCACGCCAGTTTAATGTACTGACTGGCCCAGCCGCCGCCAGTTTGGTGATGTCTACAGTGCTTGCCGCGGTCACAACACCGTTAATCCTGACCATTATCGGCGTGGGAATGTAACTCTTAGGTGATTATTGGAATAGTACCTGAGATGAAGATAGTTCGACTGGGTTAAATACGAGCAGATGTAAACCTAGTTTGTGCAAAGTTGCGTTGTGGCTTCCGCTACAATTGCACTTTATCATTCTCAATGAGCCAAACTATCGTGTTGTTACTGGTCGTTACCACCATTTTATGGGCATTTTCATTTAGCCTGATTGGCGAATATCTGGCAGGACAGGTGGATAGTTGGTTCTCTGTGCTAATGCGGGTTGGGCTAGCCGCGCTGGTCTTTTTGCCGTTCTTGCGCTGGAAAAACATCCACTGGCGGGTGATTCTGCTGTACATGGCCGTGGGCTCAATTCAGTTAGGTATCATGTACTTGTTCAGCTTCCGTGCCTATCTCTACCTGACGGTACCGGAATTCTTGCTGTTCACGGTGATGACCCCGCTGTATGTCACTTTGATCTATGATTTACTGCGCCGCCAGCGTCTGCGCTGGGGCTATGCTCTGAGTGCGTTACTGGCAGTAGTCGGGGCGGCTATCATTCGCTACGACCATTTGAGCGAGCATTTTTGGTGGGGGCTACTGCTGGTTCAGGCGGCAAACCTCTGTTTTGCCATCGGACAAGTGGGCTACAAACGCTTGATGGAAGTCCACCCGATCCCACAGCATGTGGCATTCTCATGGTTCTATATTGGTGCTTTCGCCGTCGCGGTTGTTGCCTGGTTTGCCTTTGGTAACCCACAAAAACTACCCACGACGCAATTGCAGTGGGGCGTGTTGGTGTGGCTGGGCGTCGGGGCTTCTGCGCTAGGTTATTTCATGTGGAACTATGGCGCGACACAAGTCGATGCTGGCACCTTGGGGATCATGAATAACGTGCATGTTCCGGCTGGGCTGCTGGTGAATCTGGCGATTTGGCAAGAAAAGCCCCATTGGCCCAGTTTTATCATTGGGGCCATTGTGATAATGGCTTCGCTATGGGTACACCGGCGTTGGGTCGCTCCGCATTCTTTACAAACGGCAGACTCTCGCAAGCGTGTTGCCGGGCCGAACGAATAAAAGCTTCAGTAACCGGTTGGCGCTGCTCTCCATCACGGACGGCCGCGTATAACCGGCTCCATAAACCATTTCCCAGCGTTTTAGTGACGACCAATCCCTGACGTTCGAAACTCTCTACCACCCAATGTGGTAGGGCGGCGATCCCCATGCGTGCTGACACCATTTGAATCAGTAGCAAAGTATTATCCACATTCTTCAGCGGCGGATTTACCCCCGCGGGTTGCAGGAAATGCCGCCAGACATCTAACCGTTGCCGCTGTACCGGATAAATCATTAACACTTCTTGCGCTAAATCTTCCGGCTCGATGCGGGCCTTATTGGCTAATGGGTGGTCTGGTGCCAGCACCAGACGCACCTCAAAATCAAACATTGGCGAATAGTGCAGACCACTGCGCGGCAAGATATCTGATGTCAGCACCAGATCCAGCTCCCCTTGCTGCAAGGCGGGTTGAGGATCGAAAGTCACGCCTGATTGGAAGTCCATCGCCACTTGCGGCCAGTTTTTGTGGAAGTTATCCAAGGCAGGTGCCAGCCACTGAATACAGCTATGGCATTCGATGGCGATGCGCAGCGCAGTTTGGTGCGGCTCATTGCAGGTTTGCAGTGCCTGTTTAATTTGTGGCAGCACTTGTTCTGCGAGTTGTAACAAGATCTCTCCCTGCGTAGTGAAACGTAGCGGCTGGCTTTTACGCACAAACAGACGGTAGCCCAGACGTTGTTCCAGATCGCTGAATTGATGAGACAAGGCCGATTGTGTCTGATGAAGTTGCGTTGCCGCCGCCGCCAGCGAGCCGGTATTACGCAAAGCTTGCAGGGTGCGTAAGTGTTTCAGTTCGATCATGAGAGTCCTTCACAGTGACAGTGAACAAAATGCGCTTGTGGATTATACAGTACCTGCTGATTATGGATGTGTAAACATCTGGATGGCTAAATGGGAAATATGACGATGACAATTTTAAATCACACACTGGGTTTTCCGCGTGTAGGTCTGAAACGTGAACTGAAAAAAGCACAAGAAAGTTACTGGGCAGGCAACTCCACGCAAGAAGAACTGCTCAATGTGGGTCGTGAATTGCGCGCCCGCCATTGGCAACAGCAGCAGCAAGCAGGTATTGATTTGGTGCCGGTCGGTGACTTCGCGTGGTATGACCATGTATTGACCACCAGCCTGCTGTTGGGCAACGTCCCAGAGCGCCATCAAAATACGGATGGTTCTATTGATTTGGATACGCTCTTCCGTATTGGCCGTGGCCGTGCACCAACCGGTAAGCCTGCGGCAGCGGCGGAAATGACTAAATGGTTTAACACCAATTATCACTACATGGTGCCAGAGTTCCAACTAGGTCAGCAGTTCAAACTGGGCTGGACTCAACTGCTGGATGAGGTGGACGAAGCGCTGGCATTAGGTCACAAAATCAAACCAGTATTGCTGGGCCCGGTAACGTATCTGTGGCTGGGTAAAGTTAAAGGCGAGCAGTTTGACCGTCTCTCTCTGCTGCAAGATATCCTCCCGGTGTACCAACAAGTGCTGGCTGAATTAGCGAAACGTGGCATTGAGTGGGTACAGATTGACGAACCTGCACTGGTACTGGAGTTACCACCAGAGTGGCTGGACGCTTATCAGTCGGCTTATCAGGTGCTGGAAGGCAAGGTTAAATTGTTGCTGACCACCTATTTCGACAGCATCGGCCATAACCTTGACGTTATCCGTGAGTTGCCAGTGCAAGGTCTGCATGTTGATGTGGTTGCAGGCAAAGATGATATTGCTGTTCTGGATACAAAATTGCCAAAAGGGTGGCTGCTCTCGCTGGGGGTGATTAATGGCCGTAACGTGTGGCGTGCTGACCTTAGCAACTGGTTCGAGCGCCTGCAACCACAGGTTAATGGTCGCCCATTATGGTTGGGTAGCTCTTGCTCCTTATTACACAGCCCGATTGATTTAAGTGAAGAAACACGTCTTGATGCAGAAGTGAAAAGCTGGTTTGCCTTTGCGCTGCAAAAATGCGCTGAACTGGCATTATTAACACAAGCATTAAACGCGCCGAGCGAAGCCAAACTGGCCGAGTTAGCTGCGTACAGTGCGCCGATCCGTGCCCGTCAATCCTCCAGTCGTGTTCATAATACGCAGGTGGAGCAACGTCTGGCGGCCATTACTGCACAGGATATTGAACGCCAACTGCCTTATGAAGGCCGCGCTGAAGCGCAGCGTAAGCGCTTTAACTTACCGGCCTGGCCAACCACCACTATCGGTTCATTCCCGCAAACTACTGAGATCCGTGGCCTGCGTCTGGACTTCAAGCAAGGCCGTTTGGATGGGAAAAACTACCGCACCGGTATCAGCGAACATATCAAGCAAGCCATTGCTGAACAGGAGCGTTTAGGTCTGGACGTATTGGTTCATGGTGAAGCAGAACGTAATGATATGGTTGAATATTTTGGCGAACATCTGGATGGATTCGTTTTTACCCAAAATGGTTGGGTGCAGAGCTACGGTTCCCGTTGTGTTAAGCCGCCAGTGATTATTGGTGACATCAGCCGCCCGCAAGCTATCACGGTTGAATGGGCCAAATATGCTCAATCGCTGACGGACAAACCAGTAAAAGGCATGTTGACCGGCCCGGTCACTATCCTGTGTTGGTCATTCCCGCGCGAAGATGTTAGCCGTGAAACCATCGCCAAACAAATTGCACTGGCGCTGCGTGATGAAGTGGAAGATCTGGAGAAAGCCGGTATTGGTATCATCCAGATTGATGAGCCTGCGCTGCGTGAAGGCTTACCCCTGCGCCGTGCCGATTGGCAAGCGTATCTACAATGGGCCATCGATGCCTTTAAACTGAATGCGGCTGTCGCGCAGAATGACACCCAGATTCATACTCATATGTGTTATTGCGAGTTTAATGACATCATGGATTCCATTGCTGCGCTAGATGCTGATGTGATTACCATCGAAACCTCTCGTTCAGATATGGAATTGCTCGAATCATTCGAAGATTTTGCTTACCCGAATGAAATTGGGCCCGGCGTTTATGATATTCACTCGCCGAATGTGCCAAGTGTGGAGTGGATTGAAGCATTACTACGTAAAGCCGCTCAACGTATCCCGGCAGAACGTTTGTGGGTTAACCCGGATTGTGGTTTGAAAACGCGTGGCTGGCCAGAAACCCGTCAGGCACTGGCAAACATGGTACTGGCTGCGCAGCGTTTGCGTGCAGAACAACTCTGATGCTATCTCAGTCTAATCGTTAAATTCTGGGCGCATCTCGCGCCCTTTTTATTGCCGTTATTTCACTTATTCAGATATGGGATTGGCGGCAACACCATGTTGATCAAACCAATCGAGCATCCGCTGCCAGCCATCCAGTGCGGATTCGGCGTGATAACTTGGGCGGTAGTCAGCATTAAAAGCATGCCCAGCATCTGGATAAACAATGATTTCTGCATCGGCATTTGCTGCACGTAATGCCTGACGCATAGTATCGATATGTTCTTGCGTAATACTGCCATCTTTGCCGCCATACAACCCTAGCACCGGAGCATTGAGATCAATCGCGACATCAACCGGAGATTTGGGTAACAGTAAGGTTTTTTCACCGACCAGTTTGCCATACCAAGCCACTGCCGCTTTTAACTGTGGGTTATGGGCCGCATACAACCACGCAATCCGTCCACCCCAGCAAAATCCGGTAATGGCCAGTTTACTGGTATCCCCACCATGGCGTGATGCCCAATGCGCTGCATGATCAAGATCCACCATAACCTGACGGTCTGGCACTTTACCCACCAGATTTTTCACTAATGCATTGATGTCATCATATTCTTTGGCATCGCCTTGGCGGAAGAACAGCTCAGGTGCAATGGCCAGATACCCCTGTTTAGCTAGTCTGCGGCAGATATCCTGAATATGCTCATGTACGCCAAAGATTTCTTGCACGACAATAACCACCGGATATGACCCGTTTTGCTGGGCCGGTTTGGCAATATAGGCCGGTAATTCATCGCCCTGAGACGGAATGGTGGTTTCTGTGCAGTGAATACCTTGTTGATCGGTATGGCGGGTCGTCGAGGCCAGTGGGCCTACCGCAGAGGTGAAACCGTCTGCCGCCTGCCTGGGAGTCATAAGTTGATCAGTTTTCACTGTAGTCTCCTTGCGATATGAGAAAAAATTACCGAGTTGAATTACCCATTACTCCCCGATTTTTGCTATTGCCGAGTTTAACTATAGGTAATCTTTGAGATTAATGAGATCAGGTTTTTTGTAATTATAATTTTTGGTGATTCATATCTTGAATTTTATAACTCAGACTAATAGTTGATAGAGTTTAACAATCGATAGAAGTTAGCAATTGATAGCAGTTAGCAATTGATAGCAGGATATTGGTCTATCATTCCTGCTTATAGAGAAATATACCTTTCGTACTTGGCGTTGCAGTGGTGTTAGCTGCAACTGTAATCAGCTTGGGTATAATTGTCATTTCTCGCCAGCTTTGTCTAAAAAATAGTCTTAACTGCCATTAAATGTGATTTTTGTCACATTTAAAATGTATCGTGTAATTCATTTCTTTTGGCAAGGTGACTGTCATCACGAAATAAAGTGATAATTTTGAGTAAAGTATTTCTTTGCACCTCCCTACAACATCTCTCATGAAAGAGGACTCTCACACATGGCTAAATCTGACGTTTTTCACTTGGGCCTGACTAAAAATGATCTGCAAGGGGCGACTCTGGCTATCGTTCCGGGTGATCCACAGCGTGTTGAGAAAATCGCTAAATTGATGGATAACCCAGTACATTTGGCCTCTCATCGTGAATTTACTTCGTGGCGCGCCGAATTGGATGGCAAAGCAGTGATCGTCTGCTCAACGGGTATCGGTGGCCCATCGACTTCTATTGCGGTTGAAGAGCTGGCACAGCTTGGTGTACGGACTTTCCTACGTATTGGTACCACTGGTGCTATTCAGCCACATATTAATGTTGGTGATGTGTTGGTTACCACCGCCGCTGTACGTTTAGACGGAGCCAGCCTGCACTTTGCGCCGATGGAGTTCCCAGCAGTGGCTGACTTTACCTGCACCACTGCATTAGTTAATGCTGCCAAATCAGTGGGGGCGACTACTCATATTGGTGTGACCGCCTCTTCCGATACCTTCTATCCGGGGCAGGAGCGTTATGACACCTTCTCTGGTCGTGTTGTCAGCCGTTTTAAAGGCTCCATGGAAGAATGGCAATCTATGGGCGTGATGAATTATGAAATGGAATCTGCAACCTTGCTCACCATGTGTGCCAGCCAGGGCTTGCGTGCCGGCATGGTCGCAGGGGTAATTGTAAATCGCACCCAGCAAGAGATCCCAAACGAAGAAACTATGAAAGCGACTGAAAGTGACGCGGTGAAAATTGTGGTAGAAGCAGCTCGTCATTTGATCTAGGCCCGCCGTCTGAGCTAATAGCGACGATTGGCGAGTCAACAAACTGTCTGTTATCGGGTCAGTCTTCTGGCCCGTTTTTTATTTTTCCGGTTTATCTGCTAAGGTCATCACTCTTATAAAGAACAATAATAAGAGGAAAATATGACGAAAACTGCTCTATCCCATCCCTCCCTAATCGCACTTGATGGCGGTATTAATTTTCGTGACCTTGGCGGTAATCAGGCTGCTGATGGGCGGCGTATCAAGCGCGGATTGCTGTTCCGCTCAGGTTCACTCGACCGCTTAAGTACCAGAGATTGTGATTTCCTCAGTAGTGGCTCCGTCGCTCAAATTCTTGATTATCGCGATGCCGATGAAGTTCAGGCTAAACCAGATGTGGTGTGGACTGGCGCCAGTTATCACAATATTCCGGCCAACCCGCTGAGCAGTGAAGTCAATGCCAATTTGGAAAAACTGACTAACGAGACATTAGCGGCATTTGATGCCCGTGGTTTTATGTTAGAGCTTTATCGCCGGCTGCCTTTTAATAATCAAGCCTATAAACAACTGGTTGGATTGTTGCAAAATTGCGCATCTTCGGAGCATGCTGCTGCGGGTGTGGTACAACATTGTGCTGTCGGGAAAGACCGTACTGGTATTGGTTCTGCACTGGTGTTATTTGCCTTGGGTGCCGATGAATCGACGGTATTGGAAGATTATCTGTTGACTGAAACCACTCTGGCCCCTTTCCGTGAGCATATGCTGGCAGAGTTGGCACTCAAACTGAATGACCAAGCGTTAGGGCAATTCGCTTTTGTCTTATCGGCCAAAGAAGAGTTTATTCAAACTGCTCTGCGTAGTATTCAACAGCGTTATGGTAGTCGTGAACAGTGGTTGCAACAGGAGTTCGGCCTGGGTAGCGCTGAGCGCAAAAAGTTACAGTCCTATTTTTTAGAGTAGTGGTTTATCTACCCGCACTCTTTCTGATCTTTATGATATTGAGTCACCACTGGGTGGCTCTTTTTAACCGCTTAATGATACAAACTACCGCTTAACCAGATCGCTGATATTTCTCTTAGGGGTCAGGCGTATGTTAACGCCTGACAAATTCCCTGGAGAGAATGCTCATGCAACATGCGATTACCTTTGTTATCGCTTCAGCGTGTATCCTTATGATCTGCTACCGTTTATACGGTATCTTTTTTGTTCGTAAGGTTTTGCGCGTCGATGACAGTGAAGTAACACCTTCCCACACCTTCGAAGATGGTAAAGATTACGTTCCAACTAAAAAATGGGTGAACTTTGGTAGCCACTTTGCGGCAATCGCTGCGGCTGGTCCATTGGTCGGCCCTGTGCTGGCAGCCCAATATGGTTATTTACCTGGTTTTCTGTGGTTGCTGATCGGTTGTGTGATCGGCGGCGCGGTTCACGATACGGTTGTGCTGTTTGCTTCCATGAAACATCAGGGGAAATCCCTGTCGGAAGTGGCAAAATCAGAGCTTGGTCCGGTTGCTGGCTGGTGTACCGGTCTGGCAATGTTGTTCATCATTACTATTACCATGGCCGGGTTGTCGATGGTGGTGGTACATGCACTGGAACGTAACCCTTGGGGTACTTTCGCCGTGTTCATGACAATCCCTATCGCTATCTGCGTTGGCTTATGGGAGCGCATGACTGGCAGCATGAAGGGCGCTTCTTATGTCGGTATCGCTGCTATCATGGTGTGCGTATTTGTCGGCCCTTATATTGAAGGAATCTGGCTGGGCGATTGGTTAATGCTGAAAGCGGATACCGTCAGTATCATCCTGCCAATGTATGCTTTCTTTGCGACCGCCCTCCCTGTGTGGATGCTATTAACCCCTCGTGGTTATCTTTCCAGCTTTATGAAGATCGGTGTATTCGGTGCGTTGATTGTTAGAGTTGTATTTATTAACCCTGAAATTCAATTCCCGGCATTGACCCAGTTTATTCATGGTGGAGGCCCGGTGTTGGCAGGCCCAGTCTGGCCGTTTATCTCTATTACCATTGCCTGTGGTGCCATTTCTGGTTTCCATGCCTTTATCGGCTCAGGGACAACACCAAAACAGATCGACAAATGGAGTGATATCTTACCCGTCGGCTTTGGTGCGATGCTGGCCGAATGTATGGTTGGGGTTATGGCCTTGATCGCGGCAACCTCCTTGCATCCTGCTGACTACTTTGCGATTAACTCTTCCGCTGAAGCCTGGAGCATGCTCGGTATGGAAGTGGTGAACTTGCCAAAACTGAGTCAGGAAATTGGCCTGGATCTCTATGGTCGTACCGGTGGTGCGGTAACCTTAGCTGTTGGTATGACGGATATCTTCATTCGTGTGCCATGGTTCAGCAGTCTGGCGGCTTACTTCTTCCAATTTGTTGTTATGTTTGAAGCGGTATTTATTCTGACTGCTGTTGACTCCGGCACGCGTGTTGCTCGTTATCTGCTGCAAGACTTCTTAGGTGATATTTGGGCACCACTGAAACGTACTGATTGGTTACCAGGTACATTGGCATGCAGTGTTATTGCCTGCGCACTGTGGGGTTACCTGCTTAACTCAGGTGATATCAACTCTGTCTGGGCGTTATTCGGCGTATCAAACCAATTAATGGCTTCTGTTGGTTTAATCATTGGTGCCACTATTATTCTGCGGTTGGCAACCAAACGTATTTACATGCTGACCTGTGTTATTCCACTGGCCTATCTGTTTGTAACCGTAAACTATGCTGGTTACTGGATGATCACTCACGTGTATTTCAACTCAGCAGCTAAGGGCTACAATCTGTTCAATGGCATCATCTCGATTATTATGATGACACTGGGCGTCATTATCCTGATATCAGCACTGAAAAAATGGCGTGAATTGTGGATCCGCCGCTCTGCTGAAATGGCTGGCAATAAAGTAGTGACGGCTAACGCCTGATATCTTTGATTCATTGTATTAACCTGCACTCTTTCTTACTTGAAGTTGCAGTGTGGCTAGTGGCTCCGGCTTAAACGAATCACTGATTTGAGTCAGATTATTAGGATTCGTTCGTTGGCAGCCTTGCTGTAACGGCAATGATCTTGAGTCTATAAACGGTCGGAATCTTCCGGCCGTTTATTTTTTGTTAAACAAAGATCACGACACATTGGGTATGCTAATAGCAACTATGTTGCTAACAGGAAAATGCATGTGACCCTGAATGATGTCATTACTATCGTTATCGATTTTGTTCGTGAACACGAAGCATGGGCGATTCCTATCGTCTTTATTCTGGCTTTTGGTGAGTCGCTCGCCTTTCTTTCTTTACTGCTACCTGCAACGGTTATCTTGCTCGGATTGGGGGCGCTAATCGGTGAAAGTGGTATCTCTTTCTGGCCCATTTGGGCCGCTGCTGCGGCAGGTGCTTTCTTTGGCGACTGGCTCTCCTATTGGGTTGGTGTCCATTACAAAGACCGAGTAGGCACTTTGTGGCCACTTTCTCGCAATCCTCAGTTACTCGTTCGTGGCCATGCATTCTTTGAGCGTTGGGGATTCTTTGGCGCGTTTATTGGCCGCTTCTTTGGCCCACTACGCGCAGTTGTTCCTTTGGTTGCCGGGATCTGTGCTATGCCAAAGTTCTACTTTCAGTTAGCCAACATCACTTCCGCTCTAATTTGGGCCTTCGGTATTCTGGCTCCGGGCGCGTTCGGCATTCAATGGCTATCTCACTGGATAGATTAAGTACGTAAGTGGCACGCCGTTCGTCAATGGATAGCTGTTTTAACCTATTTGGGGTCGCAAGGTGAGCGTTTTTTGGACTGTGTGTTATTTATGCGCACAGCTTCGCAAGATAGCATGTAACGGAAAAACACTCTGGACATCCATACAGTATCCCCTTACCTTGACTGACAATAGGTTAATGGGGAGATAACCGTGGATATCAGTTTATTTTATGGACTGGCAGGCTGCCTTATCGGTGGACTTATTGGTTGGCTAATTGCCAGCTTGTACCAGCAACGGAATAAAGCGCAACAGGATATAGAACGGCGATTACTAGAGCAGTCCTTACAGCAGGCGCAGCAGAATATTGTCGAGCTACAAACTGCTTTACAGCGCAATGAGCAGCAATTACGGCAAGATGAATTGGAACAACGTAGTTTGCACAGCCAATTGGCAGCAAATGCTGAAAAACTGCAACAGTTAGCTCATTGGCGTAATGAATGTGATCAACTCAATCAAGAACTCCGTGCTCAAAGAGAAGTGAATAGCGCCCAAGAGGCGGAACTGCGCGAAGTCACTATCCGTTTGGAAGAAACACGTCTGACTGGCGAGGAAAAACAGCGACTTCTCATTAACAGTGAACAGCGGCTGACCACACAATTCGAAAATCTGGCGAACCGCATCTTTGAACAAACTGGCCGTCGTGCGGACGAACAAAATAAACAAAGTCTGGACCGCTTATTACTGCCTTTACGGGAACAGTTGGATGGTTTCCGCCGTCAGGTTCAGGATAGCTTTGGACAAGAAGCCAGAGAGCGCCACACGCTGACCCATGAAATACGCAGTCTGCAACAATTGAATGCTCAAATGGCGCGAGAAGCACTAAACCTGACTAAAGCACTGAAAGGTGATAATAAAACGCAGGGGAACTGGGGGGAAGTCGTTCTGGCTAAAGTGCTTGAAGCTTCTGGGCTGCGTGAAGGTTATGAGTATCAAACTCAGGTAAGTGTAAAGCTTGATAGCAACAGTCGTATGCAGCCAGATGTCATTGTGCGCTTACCACAGGGTAAAGATGTGGTGATTGACGCTAAAATGTCGTTGGTTGCATATGAGCGCTATTTTAATAGCGAAGATGACGCTGAGCGAGAAGTAGCACTCAATGAGCATTTATCATCGCTGCGCGCCCATATTAGAATGTTAGGCCGTAAGGATTACCAACAACTTCCGGGGTTGCGGTCGCTTGATTATGTATTGATGTTTATTCCGGTGGAACCTGCATTTCTGGTGGCCATTGATCGCCAGCCAGAGTTGATAAGTGAAGCACTACAGCACAATATTATGTTGGTTAGCCCGACAACATTGCTGGTGGCTTTGCGGACGATTACTAATTTATGGCGTTACGAGCATCAAAGCCAGAATGCACAGCGTATTGCCGATAGGGCAGCCAAACTCTATGACAAGTTGCGCTTATTTGTTGATGATATGGAGTCGTTGGGGCAAAGCCTCGATAAAGCGCACCTAAGTTATCGTCAGGCAATGAACAAACTGTCGCAAGGCCGTGGTAACCTGATTGGGCAAGTAGAAAGTTTTCGCACTCTGGGGGTCGAGGTAAAACGGCCTATTAGCCCATTACTGGCAGAAAGAGCCAGCGCTGAGCATCAACCAGAAGGCGATTTAGCGCTATCTGATGATGCTGAGTCAGAGACATATCCAAAGCAATCAGGATTGCAGTAAGGCAACATGAGTGGCACCGCTGAGTTAGCTTATAATCAGTGACGCGGATGAGAGCTACTAATGCCGCTGTAGTTTTGTGTAAGAAGGATATAAATGATTCGGCACCGCTGAAGTATCAGGGTTAGTTGCATGGTCCTCTTCTGTATGATGTTGAGAATACTGCGAATAAGCAGTTACCTTAATACCAGGTGAGGTGGGGCTTTCATCGGAGTTCTGGTACACTTCCTCGAAAGATTGACTGAAAAGCAGGCACAGAAAATGGTAGATCAGGAGAAGGAAACCACTCATTTTGGTTTCCGCACCGTAGCCAAAGAACAGAAAGAAGGCATGGTGGCAGAAGTTTTTCATTCCGTAGCCGCCAAATACGATCTGATGAATGACCTGATGTCGTTCGGTGTTCACCGTATTTGGAAGCGTTTTACCATTGACTGTAGTGGTGTTCGGCGCGGTCAACGGGTATTAGATCTGGCGGGTGGCACCGGAGATTTAACGGCCAAGTTCTCTCGCCTTGTGGGTGAGCAGGGTGAAGTGGTTCTGGCTGATATCAATGAATCGATGTTGCGTATGGGTAGAGAAAAGCTACGTGACAAAGGTATTGTAGGTAATGTCAGTTATGTGCAGGCTAATGCTGAGGCTTTACCTTTCCCTGATAATTACTTTGATTGTATTACCATTTCATTTGGCCTGCGAAATGTAACCGAAAAAGAAAAAGCCTTACGCTCTATGTTTCGGGTATTAAAGCCCGGTGGTCGTTTGTTGGTTCTCGAATTCTCCAAACCACTTCTGGAACCTTTGAGCAAAGCCTACGATGCTTATTCCTTCCATATTTTGCCCAAGATTGGCGAACTTGTGGCCCAGGACTCTGAAAGTTACCGTTATTTAGCGGAGTCTATTCGGATGCACCCCGATCAAGAAACGCTGAAAGGCATGATGGTAGATGCCGGGTTTGAAAACGTAACCTATTCCAATTTAACCGGTGGCATTGTTGCGTTACATCGGGGCTTTAAGTTTTAACAGGAATATGGCTATGCCGCTAAAATCACTGATATCTAAAACCTTCTTACTGAAACCTATGTTGCTGTCGCAACTCATTACTGCTGCGATAGAAACATCATTAAACAGTGTGCTGTTTCGCGATAAAAGCATGAAGGCTGCGCGTTTACGCTTGGTAGGAAAAGTCCTGCGGATCGAGTTACGTGAGATCAATTTTCCTTTGCTGCTGGTATTTAGTGAACGGCAGGTTGACGTGTTAAGTCAATGGGATGGTGATGCTGATTGCATAGTTAAAACGGAAGTTGCTGTGTTGGCAAAATTGCGGGATCGCCAGCAACTTTCACCTTTGATGCGTAGCGGTAAACTGATTGTTGAAGGCGATATACAAGTGGTTCAGCAAGTTGTCGCGCTTTTGGATCTTGCTGAGTGGGATCCGGCTGAGTGGCTGGCGCCCTATATCGGTGATATTGCCGCGGAAACCATCGGGCAGGTTGCGCATAAAAGTAGCTATTTTCTGAGTGGGCAATTGCAGCAGCAACAACACTATCTGGCTGAAGCAATAACCGAAGAATGGAAAGTGGCTCCAGCACCGCTGGAAGTGGTGTGGTTTAACGAAGAGGTTGATGCCACAGCCCGTGCAACTGAGGCATTGAATGCCAGATTGGCAACCATGGAGAAAAAATAATGACGCCAGGAGAACTTCGGCGCCTGTATCTAATTATTCGGGTTTTCTTGAGCTACGGGTTAGATGAGTTAATCCCGAATATCCGTTTGACGTTACCACTACGTATTGGCCGTCATCTGTTTTTCTGGTTGCCGAATCGACATAAAGATAAGCCATTGGGTGAGCGTTTACGCCTTGCCTTACAAGAATTAGGACCAGTCTGGATCAAATTTGGTCAGATGATGTCCACTCGCCGTGATCTCTTCCCACCGGAAATTGCCGATCAACTTGCCCTATTACAAGACCGGGTTGCTTCATTTGATGGCGCACTCGCACGAAAGTATATTGAAATAGCAATGGGTGGGCCATTAGAAACCTGGTTTGACGATTTTGATCAGCAAGCTTTGGCCTCCGCCTCAATTGCTCAGGTACATACGGCGCGTTTAAAAGAGAACGGTCAGGAAGTGGTCCTGAAAGTGATTCGCCCTGATATCTTGCCGATTATCAAAGCAGATGTGCGCTTGATGTACCGGCTGGCTGGCTGGGTACCTAAGTTGTTGCCTGATGGACGTAGATTACGGCCACGCGAAGTGGTGCGTGAATACGAAAAAACTCTGCTTGATGAGCTGAACCTGCTGCGTGAGGCAGCTAATGCTATCCAATTACGTCGTAATTTTGAAAACAGCCCAATGCTCTATATTCCCGAAGTCTATTCCGATTATTGCCGGGAAAGTGTATTGGTGATGGAGCGTATTTACGGCATTCCGGTATCTGATATTACGGCTTTAGAAAGCCAAGGTACCAATATGAAGTTGCTGGCCGAACGTGGGGTTCAAGTCTTCTTCACCCAAGTTTTTCGTGACAGTTTTTTCCATGCAGATATGCATCCGGGGAATATTTTTGTCAGCTATGAGCATCCTCATGATCCACTTTACATCGGTATTGACTGCGGTATTGTAGGCTCACTGAACAAAGCAGATAAGCGCTATCTGGCTGAAAACTTTATTGCTTTCTTTAATAGGGATTATCGGCGGGTTGCGGAACTGCACGTTGATTCAGGCTGGGTTCCCCGTGATACCAATGTTGAGGATTTTGAGTTCGCTATTCGCACTGTTTGTGAACCCATTTTTGAAAAACCACTGGCCGAAATATCGTTTGGACATGTGTTGTTGAATCTCTTTAACACTGCGCGCCGCTTTAATATGGAAGTGCAGCCACAGTTGGTTCTGCTACAAAAAACCTTATTGTATGTCGAAGGCTTGGGTCGTCAGTTGTATCCTCAGCTTGATCTCTGGACAACAGCGAAACCGTTCCTGGAAAGCTGGCTACGGGATCAAGTCGGTCTACCTGCTGTTATCCGGGCATTGAAAGAAAAGGCACCTTTTTGGGCAGAAAAATTTCCTGAGTTGCCGGAATTGGTTTACGACAGCTTGCAGCAACATAAATTATTACAGCAAAGTGTTGATAAACTAACCACCCAGATGCAAGGTCAGCAACAACGTCAGGGTCAGTCACGGTATTTGTTCGGTGTTGGCGCTACACTATTAGTCAGTGGTACCATTTTATTTTTGGCGGATGCGGTAGAAATCTCTACGGGATGTATTATCGCAGGCGCATTGGCTTGGTTTATCGGTTGGCGACGAACCAGTTAATTTGTTTATTGCTAAGAGTGCCGGTTAATGGGCGAGAGCATAGCTTGGGCGTTATGTATGAGTGTTATGTAAAAGTTGTTCAAGAAGTCATTCATCAGTTAAAAACGCTATGCGCGAGTTCAAAATGCGGTAAGTTAGATTAGTATCCAAAGAGGCAGTATGACGTATAATGCGGCCCTCTGTGGAATAACCCCTGTAATATAGAGGTGAATGTGATGGGCGGTATAAGTATTTGGCAGTTGTTAATCATTGCCGTGATTGTCGTTCTGCTGTTTGGCACGAACAAACTGCGGACTTTGGGGTCAGACCTGGGTGCATCCATCAAAGGCTTTAAAAAGGCAATTGGTGATGATCCACAGACTCCTCCAACTAACACTGATAAAACCAGCAATGATGCTGATTTTGCAAAATCGATTACTGAAAAACAGCAGCCGGTAGTTAAAGCTGAAGAGTCTAAGAGTCACGACAAAGAGCAGGGATAAGCTGTGTTCGACATCGGGTTTAGTGAACTGCTGCTGGTACTTGTGATCGGCCTAGTCGTGCTTGGGCCGGAAAGATTACCGGTTGCTGTAAGAACGGTTGCCGGTTGGATTCGTACACTACGTTCACTGGCGGCAACCGTACAAAACGAGTTGGCACAAGAACTTAAGATTCAAGAGTTGCAAGACAGCCTGAAAAAAGCAGAACAGGCTGGCTTGCAGAATCTGACACCGGAGTTGAAAGCTTCGATGGATGAACTTAAGGAAGCCGCAGAAGCGCTGAAACGTTCTTATCACTCAGACGTTAGCTCCCAGGCACCGCATACTATCCATAATCCACTGGTGACTGAGCCGGAAGCGATTCATGATGGTGTTACGCCTGCGGAGTCCGCAACTCAAGTTTCGGCATCACCGCAAATTCCTGATGTCGATAATGCGGGCGCGTTGGTGACAATTAAACCAACTGTTGAAACTGTGCCTGCTGGCGTTGAGAAACCCGTAGTTCAGGTTGAGGAATCTGTTAAGCCTATTCCTACTGTAGCCGGGGATCTTGTGACTGTTACGAATCCATCCGTAACCAAGGTCCAAACTACCGCAACTGACTCCCATAGCACTGATTCATTCAGTACTGAACAATCTCGAACTCACCAACCTGGCGGCGATCGGTAAACATGGCTGTTGATGATACCCAACCCTTAATCACTCATTTGATAGAACTGCGTAAGCGGCTATTGAATTGCATAATCACTATTTTGGTGGTTTTTCTGGTATTGGTATTTTTTGCCAATGATATTTATCACTTGGTATCAGCACCGTTAATCAAACAGTTGCCCGCCGGTGCCAGTATGATCGCAACAGATGTTGCATCACCTTTCTTTACCCCGATTAAATTGACCATGATGGTCTCGGTGTTTGTTTCCGCACCGATGATCCTTTATCAGGTGTGGGCTTTCATTGCCCCAGCGTTATATAAGCATGAACGCCGTCTGATGGTGCCGCTGCTTATCTCCAGCAGCCTATTGTTTTATCTGGGTATGGCATTTGCTTACTTTGTGGTTTTCCCGTTAGCTTTTGGTTTTTTTGCCAAAACAGCACCGGAAAGCGTGCTGATTGCCACGGATATCACTAAATACCTTGATTTTGTTATGGCGCTCTTTATGGCTTTTGGTATTTCTTTTGAAGTCCCAATTGCGATAATTCTACTGTGCTGGGCAGGGGTTACAACGCCCGAGGCATTGAAGAAAAAACGCCCTTATGTATTTGTCGGCGCTTTTGTTGTCGGCATGCTTCTCACCCCGCCAGATGTACTGTCTCAGACATTATTGGCGATCCCGATGTATCTGCTCTTTGAGGTTGGGGTGTTCTTTGCTCGTTTTTATACGGGTAAGCAACGCCGGGTAGATATTGACGAAGAGGATGAAGACGCGGATAGCCATCCGAAAGTACCTTAAATCTGTGGGTATATGCCTGGATATTTTAGCCGCCCTTTGAGGCGGCTTCTGTTTTGGAACGTTCATGTTTGATATTGGTGTGAATTTAACCAGCGCGCAATTTGCCAAAGATTACGATCAAGTGGTCAACAGAGCCAAAACTGCTGCAGTTACCGGTATGCTTATTACTGGTACTGATGCTGAAGAAAGTCAGGCGGCACTGGAGCTTACCCTTGCCTATCCCGGCTACTGCTGGTCAACTGCGGGTGTTCATCCCCATCAGGCGAGTTGTTGGCAAATAGATGTTGAACAGCAAATCAGATTATTAGCAGCGAATGCGGCAGTAGTCGCTATTGGTGAATGCGGACTGGATTTTAACCGCAATTTTTCTACTCCAGTAGCACAAGAAGTCGCATTTACTGCACAGCTGGCGCTGGCTGCCGAACTCGAACTGCCGGTATTTTTACATTGCCGCGATGCCCACGAACGTTTCATTGCCTTGCTTGCGCCTTGGCTAGATAAGCTCCCCGCTGCGGTTGTGCATTGTTTTACTGGCACGGCTGATGAGTTGGACTCTTGTCTGGCATTAGGCTTATCTATTGGTATTACCGGTTGGGTGTGCGATGAGCGTCGTGGTCTTGAGCTGCGGGCGTTACTGCCACGTATTCCTGTTCAGCAATTGTTGCTAGAAACAGATGCCCCCTATTTATTGCCAAGGGATTTACATCCTAAGCCGGCATCCCGCCGCAATGAACCCTGCTTTCTACCCCATATCGTCCAGCAGGTTGCTGTCTGGCGACAAGAAGACCCTAAATGGCTGGGGCAGAAAACTGATGAAAACGCCCGCCGGATTTTCCGGTTGGTTTGAGTTAGGAGAACAAGATGAGCTATGCATTTCCGGGCACCTTCCCTGGTCGCCGTATGCGCCGTGTGCGCCGTCATGATTTCAGTCGTCGTCTGGTCGCAGAGAATCAGCTGACAGTCAATGATCTGATCTATCCGGTGTTTGTTATGGAGGGGACCAACCAACAGCAAGCCGTTCCGTCAATGCCGGGTGTTTCACGTATGACGATCGATCTGCTAGTGAAAGAAGCTGAGGCCATAGCTAAGCTAGGTGTGCCGGTCATATCGCTGTTTCCAGTTATTGAATCTAGCTTGAAATCATTACATGCCGAAGAAGCCTATAATCCGAATGGCTTAGTACAAAGAACCGTGCGTGCGTTAAAGGACGCAGTACCAGAGTTAGGTATCCTTACTGATGTTGCTCTCGATCCTTATACAACCCACGGGCAAGATGGGGTAATTGATACCGATGGTTATGTCATTAATGACATCACTAAAGAGATTTTAGTCCGTCAGGCGTTATCACACGCCGAGGCTGGTGCCGAGATTGTCGCGCCAAGCGACATGATGGATGGACGCATCGGTGCAGTGCGCGATCAACTAGAGCTACAAGGGTTGGTGAATACGCAAATTATGGCCTATTCAGCGAAATATGCGTCTTGCTACTATGGCCCATTCCGTGATGCCATTGGCTCTAGCAGTAATCTGAAAGGTGGGAATAAGAAAACCTATCAGATGGACCCGGCCAACAGTGATGAGGCTTTACAAGAGATTGCTCAGGACTTGCAGGAAGGTGCTGATATGGTAATGGTTAAGCCGGGGATGCCATATTTGGATGTGGTACGTAGGGTGAAAGATACCTTTGGTGTGCCGACCTTCGCCTATCAGGTGTCAGGCGAATATGCTATGCATATGGCTGCCTTCCAGAATGGCTGGCTGCAAGAGAAACCAACCGTTATGGAGTCTCTGTTGTGCTTTAAGCGTGCCGGTGCTGATGGGGTATTAACTTATTTCGCCAAGCAAGTCGCACAATGGTTACATGACGATCATATGCAACGTTAAGCCATGGGGATGGTTGTTGATAAGGTAGGTACCGAGCGTGCCTACCTTGGCAGATATATTATTGCTTTTCGAATTGACGATTATCCAAACTTTGCATCACTTGGCTATTAAGCATGTTCAGTAACAACATTGAGCGCGCTTCACCGTCTGGTTCAGTATAAATCGCCTGTAACCCAGCAAAAACACCCTCAGTGATCGTCACGATATCGCCTGGAACCGGCACCTCTGGAGCAATGATTTTATCCGTTGTATGAGATTGCATCTCGGCAATAACAATTGCTGGGATCACAGCGGGTTGTGCGCCAAAACGGACGAAGTGGCTTACACCACGTGTTGCGCTGATTGTTGTGGTGTGAATATGTTCAGGATCGAACTCCACAAACAGATAGTTAGGGAATAAGGCCTCAGTCGCCTCAATGCGTTTCCCTCGCACTATCTTTTCGATAGTCACTATCGGTGTCCAGCAATCCACAGTTTGCCGCTCTAAATGTTCTTTGGCGCGCAAAAGCTGACCACGTTTACAATATAATAAATGCCAGTGTTTCATAATTTCACATGCCTTTAAGTACTACTTGGCAGCATAACAAAAGTAGAAGGATATATATAGAGAGGAAGAATACATCAGTCAGGATATATAGTTTGTTATACAAAGATTTAGTCTATTTTATATCGACAAAATCATATTTGTACTGATGATAATTAGCGATAAATTGCAGCATGATATTTTTTTGAGTGAGCCTGTATTCATTTTTAACAAAAAGACAGCAACTGCTATAAAGACAGCCTATAATGGCGCATCACATAGCCGCCGAAATGATCAGCATGAAATACCGTGACTTACGTGACTTCCTCTCGTTGCTGGAACAGAGGGGTGAACTTAAACGTATTAGCCAGCCCATTGATCCCTATCTGGAAATGACAGAAATTGCCGACCGTACCTTACGCGCCGGTGGGCCTGCATTACTGTTTGAAAACCCTAAGGGTTACACAATGCCCGTATTGTGTAACTTGTTTGGTACGGCCAAACGGGTTGCCATGGGCATGGGGCAAGAAGATGTCAGCGCACTGCGAGATGTTGGCAAGTTGTTGGCTTTCCTGAAAGAGCCGGATCCGCCGAAAGGTTTCCGTGATTTATTCGATAAACTGCCGAAATTTAAGCAAGTGTTGAATATGCCAACGAAATGCTTGAGTTCGGCTCCTTGTCAGGAGCAAGTTTGGCAGGGCGATGATGTCGATCTTAGCCGCATTCCAGTTATGCATTGCTGGCCTGAGGATGCAGCTCCGTTAGTATCGTGGGGGCTGACTATTACGCGTGGCCCGCATAAAGAACGGCAAAACCTGGGTATCTACCGCCAACAAGTGTTGGGTAAAAACAGATTAATTATGCGCTGGTTATCCCATCGTGGCGGCGCTTTGGACTATCAAGAGTGGTGTGAAGCACACCCCGGTGAACGTTTCCCCGTCGCCGTCGCCTTGGGCGCAGATCCTGCGACTATTCTGGCTGCGGTAACCCCGGTTCCCGATACGCTGTCTGAATATGCTTTTGCTGGTTTGTTGCGCGGGCATAAAACAGAGGTCGTAAAGTGCCTTTCCAACTCACTTGAAGTTCCTGCGAGTGCAGAAATTGTATTGGAAGGATATATTGAGCAGGGTGATATGGCGCCAGAAGGCCCTTATGGTGATCATACGGGTTATTATAATGAGATAGATAGCTTCCCTGTTTTTACGGTCACACATATTACTCAGCGCAAAGATGCAATTTACCATTCCACTTATACGGGTCGTCCACCGGATGAACCTGCGGTGATGGGGGTTGCGCTGAATGAAGTGTTTGTTCCTATTTTACAAAAGCAATTCCCGGAAATTGTTGATTTCTATCTTCCGCCCGAGGGGTGCTCATACCGGCTGGCTGTTGTAACCATCAAGAAACAATATGCAGGGCATGCTAAACGCGTAATGATGGGGGTTTGGTCGTTTTTACGTCAGTTTATGTATACAAAATTTGTTATTGTTTGTGATGATGATATTAATGCTCGTGATTGGAATGATGTCATTTGGGCAATTACGACCCGAATGGACCCATCCCGCGATACGGTGTTGATTGAAAATACACCAATAGATTATTTGGATTTCGCTTCACCGGTTTCCGGTTTAGGATCGAAAATGGGGCTGGATGCCACCAATAAGTGGCCTGCTGAGACTTCGCGTGAATGGGGGCGTCCAATTAAAATGGATGAAGACGTTCGCGCCCGTATTGATGCTATTTGGGATGAGCTCGCCATTTTCAGTGACAAAGAGACGAAACGCTAACCGGCGTCGATTTTGTCCTTGGTTTTGCATTTGATGACCCGACAGAGGGAAGGCATGACAACTTTAAGCTGTAAAGTAACCTCCGTAGAGGCCATTACCGATACGGTGTACCGGGTGCAATTGGTGCCTGCATCTGCGTTTTCTTTCCGTGCTGGGCAGTATTTGATGGTAGTAATGGACGAGCGTGATAAGCGCCCATTCTCTATGGCATCCACGCCGTTGCAGCAAGACTTTATCGAGCTGCATATCGGGGCGTCGGAACTGAATCTGTACGCCATGGCAGTGATGGACCGTATTCTGAAAGAGAAAACGCTGGATGTGGATATTCCTCACGGAGAAGCATGGTTCCGTGAGGGTAGTGAACGTCCATTGGTCCTGATTGCTGGCGGCACTGGTTTTTCCTATGTGCGTTCAATTTTATTGGCGGCATTAGCCGAGCAACCTGACCGTGAAGTATCTATCTATTGGGGTGGGCGCGAAGCCGTGCATTTATATGATCTAAACGAGCTGGAAGCGCTGTCAATTAAGTATCCACAGTTGAAAGTTATCCCAGTGGTAGAGCAGCCGGAAGATGGGTGGCGTGGCCGCACAGGAACGGTATTGAGTGCTGTATTACAAGACTATGGCTCTCTTGCTGAGCAAGATATCTATATCGCTGGCCGTTTTGAAATGGCTAAAATTGCTCGTGAGCGTTTTTGTGCTGAGCGCGGCGCTCAGGAAGCGCATATCTATGGTGATGCTTTCGCCTTTATCTAATATACCAGTCATATTTGAAGCTGCATCGGTGTTAGCTGCCTTAGTGCAACTTCAATTATTTTGGGTATATTAAAATTTTATCCATATTGTTGTTTGTATCGCGGATAAAAAAAGCCCGCCCCTGACAGGCGGGAAAACGGCAACTAAACACCAGGTACAGCGGTTATAAGGGCCTGTATTCAGGCCCTTAATATTTTTCAGGTTAATTCGTTTGGAGGTTATACGCGTTCAAAAATGGTCGCAATGCCTTGGCCTAAACCGATACACATGGTTGCCAAACCGAACTGCACGTCACGGCGTTCCATCAGATTAAGTAAGGTGGTAGAGATACGAGCACCTGAACAACCCAGTGGATGGCCTAATGCAATAGCGCCCCCATTCAGGTTCACTTTGTCATCCATGCTTTCCAGCAGACCCAACCCTTTCATGCAAGCCAGCGACTGAGCTGCAAACGCTTCGTTTAATTCAAATAAACCAATATCTTCCAAGGTTAGCCCGGCACGTTTTAATGCCAATTGGCTAGCGGGCACGGGGCCATAACCCATGGTTGACGGATCGCAACCCACCACGGCCATTGAGCGAATACGGGCTCGCGGTTTTAAACCTAATGATTTAGCTCGGGATTCACTCATGATAAGCATGGCAGAAGCGCCGTCGGATAATGCAGATGATGTTCCGGCAGTCACCGTGCCATTGACCGGATCAAAGGCTGGGCGCAATGCTGCCAAACCTGCGAGATTAGTTTCCGGGCGAATAACTTCATCGAAATCAAAACGTTTCAGGATACCATCAGCATCATGCCCATTGGTGGCGACAATCTCACTGGCAAAATGGCCCGTCTGAGTCGCGGCATAAGCGCGTTGGTGAGAGCGAACAGCAAATTCATCTTGAGATTGGCGGCTGATATTGTAGATTTTTGCCAGCATTTCAGCAGTTAATCCCATCATTCCGGCGGCTTTAGCCACAGTTCGGCCCATACCAGGATGGAAGTCCACACCGTGATTCATTGGCACATGACCCATATGCTCTACGCCACCAATCAAACTGATTTGTGCATCACCCACCATGATGGCTCTGGCACCATCATGTAAAGCTTGCATTGATGAACCACACAGGCGATTAACAGTAACGGCTGGTACGCTATGGGGGATTTCTGCCAGTAAAGAAGCATTGCGAGCGATGTTAAAACCCTGCTCCAATGTCTGCTGCACACAACCCCAATAGATATCGTCAATTTCGGCCGCGTTTAGCCCAGGATTACGGCTCAGAACCTCACGCATTAAGTGAGCGGAGAGATCTTCAGCCCGAACCTGACGGAATGCGCCCCCTTTGGAGCGGCCCATAGGTGTACGGACGGCATCAATAATGACTACATTTTCCATATTTTCAGACCTCATGCCGGTTGACTGGTAGAAACATCAAGCAGCGCTGCTGCCACAGGATAATAGCTTTCGTTGTGTTCAGCTTTGGCTCTCAGCCCTGCGGGGACTTGATACAGCGCGCCAAGGTGAGCATAGCGCTGGGCCATTTCGACATAGTTTGTACTGCCGATAGTATCGAGATAACGGAACACGCCCCCGTGGAAAGGAGGGAAGCCAAGACCATATACCAACGCCATATCACCTTCGGCTGGGCTGGCAATAATGCCTTCTTCCAGGCATCGCACCACTTCATTGATCATCGGTATCATGGTGCGGGCAATAATATCGTCGTCACTGAATTTCTGAATCGGTTGGCTAACTGTTGCCAGCAAGTTATCCACAATTTCGTCATTTTCTTTACGCGGCTTACCTTTTGCATCTTGGGTATAGCGGTAGAAGCCTTGGCCATTTTTTTGGCCAAATCGTTGGTTATCGAACATCACGTCAACCGCATCGCGATAATCTTTGTTCATCCGATCAGGGAAGCCAACGGCCATCACGGCTTGTGCATGGTGTGCGGTATCAATACCCACGACATCTAGCAGATAGGCTGGTCCCATCGGCCAGCCAAACTGTTTTTCCATCACTTTATCAATTTGGCGGAAGTCAGCACCGTCTCTAACCAACATGCCAAAGCCAGCCAGATAAGGGAATAACACGCGGTTAACGAAGAAGCCTGGGCAATCATTAACCACTATTGGTGTTTTACCCATTTGTGTGGCGTATGCCACCACCGCAGCGATGGTTTTATCTGAGGTTTTGCTGCCACGAATGATTTCAACCAACGGCATGCGGTGCACGGGGTTGAAGAAGTGCATACCGCAGAAATTCTCAGGGCGTTTAAGTGATTTTGCGAGTTGGTCGATAGGGATTGTAGAGGTATTAGAAGCAAGTACCGTATCTTCGCCGATCAGTGCTTCAGCCTCTGCCAGCACCGCAGCTTTGATTTTGGGATTTTCCACTACCGCTTCCACAATGACCTGAGCACGCTCAATGCCGGTGTAATCCAGAGTGGGTTGGATAGTCGCTAAAATGTTTGCCATTTTCAGGCCATCCACTTTGCCGCGTTCCAACTGTTTATTCAGTAATTTGGCCGCTTCGTTCATCCCCAGAATCAGGGATTTGTCATTAATATCTTTCATAATGACTGGCACACCTTTCAGTGCTGACTGATAGGCAATCCCACCCCCCATAATCCCGGCGCCCAAAACTGCTGCTTGTTTCGGTGCACTAACACCTTTCGACAGTTTTTTCGCCTGCCCTTTCACAAATTGGTCGTTGAGGAATATCCCAACTAACGCGCGTGCTTCATTGGAACCTGCCAACGGGACAAAACTGTTGGTTTCCAGTTTCAATGCTTCAGCTCGGCCAAGTTTAGCGGCAGCTTCGATGGTTTTTACTGCAACCAGTGGTGCTGGGTAGTGCTTCCCGGCGACTTGCATCACCATGCCTTTAGCAATGGTAAAGCACATGGCCGCTTCAGTTGAATTGAGTTTCAGTGGGTCAAGTTTCGGCTGACGCGCGGCTTTCCAGTTCAGCTTGCCGTCAATCGCCTGTTTCAGCATGATTAGGGCGGCATCGGCCAGTTTTTCGGGGGTGACAACGGCATCAACCAAACCAATTTTTAATGCTTCAGCGGCATTCACATCTTTGCCTGCGGCAATAATTTCTAATGCACTGTCCGCACCTAACAAACGTGGTAACCGCACAGAACCGCCAAAGCCTGGCATGATGCCCAACTTGGTTTCCGGCAGACCGATCCGTGTTTCTGGCGAGGCAACACGGAAATCTGTGGCCAGAATACATTCACAGCCACCACCTAATGCATATCCATTGATCGCAGAAATGGTCGGAACCGGTAAATCTTCCAGACGGTTGAAAATATCATTAGCAAAAACCAACCACTGGTGCAGCTTTTCTGGTGGGGCATTAAACAGGGATAAAAATTCGGTGATATCGGCACCGACGATAAAGGCCGCTTTGGCGGAGCGCAACAGCAACCCTTTGAGTTCGCTTTGTTTCTCTAACACCGTTAGGGCTTCACCCAGATTGGCTACAGTTTTAGTATCCAGCTTATTTACTGAACCCGGTGCATCAAACACCAACTCGGCAATGCCGTTTTCCAACCAGTGAAGCTGTAGTGTTTCGCTTTGGTAGAGCATATCTATCTCCTGAATAAGCGCATGTGATCTGGTATGACCAGATATTCAGGAAGTGTGGATATTTTGTTAACGAATTGCAAATAAGAGATTGATTTTTTGCAGTGAAGATCACAGTCATTCAGATGGGGTAATTGATTTCTATCATATTTATTCGCAGTGGATTAGAGGGGGAAATATTCAGTTTTGGGGGGCGGGTAATGTATTTGATAGGCAGATAAGCGGTCGCTAAAACATGATTCTGGCGACTATGATAAGATGAAAAAAATTAAGTTCTAATAGCAAAGGGTACTGTGATGGAAACGCTGGCTTCTTTATATAACGAACATTTATCCACTCTACAACAGCGCACCCGCGATGTGCTGGAACGCCATCAGTTAGACGCTTTACTGATTCATTCCGGTGAGTTACAACGTATTTTTCTCGATGACCGTGACTATCCTTTTAAAGCCAATGCGCAGTTCAAAGCTTGGGTGCCGGTCACTCAAGTACCAAACTGTTGGTTATGGGTCGATGGGGTTAATACACCAAAATTATGGTTTTATTCCCCAGTTGATTATTGGCACAGTGTTGAGCCATTACCAGATAGCTTCTGGACCAAGGCTATCGATATCCAGCCATTAGCCAATGCAGATGATATTGCCCAGCAATTACCGGTGCAACGGGAGCGTGTGGCCTATATCGGTTATGCCCAACAACGTGCGCAGGCGCTGGGGTTTAGTGCTGAAAACATTAACCCGCAACCAGTATTGGATTACCTGCATTTCTATCGTTCTTATAAAACGGATTATGAACTGGCTTGTATGCGTGAAGCACAAAAGACGGCAGTTGTCGGCCATCGTGCAGCACATGAAGCATTCCAGTCCGGTATGAGTGAGTTCGATATCAATCTGGCCTATCTGATGGCTACCGGTCATCGTGATACTGATGTCCCTTACGATAATATTGTTGCGCTGAATGAACACTCGGCGGTACTTCATTACACCACGTTCGAACATCAGCCTCCGGCAGAAATGCGTAGTTTCTTGATGGATGCCGGTGCGGAATATAACGGTTATGCCGCAGATCTGACTCGCACTTACGCCGCAAACAGTGATAGCGATTTTGCCGCCTTGGTTAATGACCTTAATACCGAGCAGCTTGAACTGATCAAAACCATTAAAAGTGGTGAGCGCTATACCGATTACCATATCCAGATGCACCAGCGCATTGCGAAGTTATTGCGTACGCATCATCTGGTTACCGGTATCAGTGAAGAGGCCATGGTCGAACAAGGCATTACCTGCCCATTCCTGCCGCACGGGTTAGGCCATCCTCTTGGGCTACAAGTGCATGATACTGCTGGTTTTATGCAAGATGATAAAGGCACCCATCTTGGCGCACCATCCAAATATCCTTACTTGCGTTGTACGCGTATTTTACAACCGCGTATGGTACTGACTATTGAGCCGGGTCTGTACTTCATCGAATCTCTGCTGGCACCTTGGCGTAACGGTGAGTTCAGCAAGTATTTCAATTGGGAACGTATTGATGCGCTGAAGCCTTATGGCGGTATTCGTATAGAAGATAATATCGTTATTCACGATAACCGGGTTGAGAACATGACACGTGACCTGAAACTGGCCTGATGCAGCCTTATCTAATCCCTGCAAGTCCGGTGACTATCAGCGAAGAGATCAAAAAAAGTCGTTTTATCACCTTGCTGGCCCATACCAGTGGGGTGAGTGAAGCGAAAGATTTTGTTCAGCAGGTTAAGCAGCAGCATCCCACCGCCCGGCATCATTGCTGGGCTTTTGTTGCCGGCAAGCCGACGGATTCGCAGCAATTAGGTTTTTCTGATGATGGTGAGCCCTCAGGTACTGCGGGTAAACCTATCTTGGCTCAACTGATGGGGAGTGGCATTGGTGAGATAACCGCAGTAGTTGTGCGCTATTATGGTGGCATCAAACTCGGTACTGGTGGGTTAGTAAGGGCTTATGGTAGCGGTGTTCAACAAGCGTTAAAACAGATCGAAGTAAAATATAAAGTCCCACAGGTAGAATATACTTTGCAGTGTGACTATGGGCAGCTTGCCATAGTAGAAACCTTGTTACAGCAGGTTGAAGGCCAGATTATACGGAGTGAGTACGCACAATTCGTAACGCTTCATCTCTCTTTGCCAGCAACTCAAGCCAGTCAGGTTGGGGACAAATTGCGTGATCTCAGTCGTGGTACGTTGCAATTGACGCCCATTTCGCAATAATCCCCATCCAAGTGAATTGCTAAGGAACGTGCCGGAATGCATTTTCGTGCCATAACCCGTATTGTTGGTCTGCTGGTCATCTTATTCTCTGGAACAATGTTTATTCCCGGACTGGTGGCATTGATCTATCGTGATGGTGCCGGCCGTGCCTTCAGCGAAACCTTTTTTGTTGCTCTGGCAATTGGCCTCTTTCTTTGGTTGCCGAACCGAAAACAGAAGCATGAGTTAAAGCCTCGTGAGGGCTTTCTCATCGTGGTTCTGTTCTGGACGGTGCTGGGCAGTGTAGGGGCATTACCTTTCTTATTCTCAGAGCGGCCTAATCTTTCATTAACGGATGCATTCTTTGAATCATTCTCCGGGCTGACTACTACTGGCGCGACCACATTAGTAGGGTTAGATTCACTGCCGAAAGCCATTCTATTTTATCGCCAAATGCTGCAATGGCTCGGCGGTATGGGGATAATCGTGTTAGCGGTGGCTATCCTGCCTATCTTGGGGGTCGGGGGAATGCAGCTCTATCGGGCGGAAATGCCTGGCCCATTGAAAGATAATAAAATGCGGCCCCGCATTGCGGAGACAGCTAAAACCCTGTGGCTTATCTATGTCTTACTGACCATTGCTTGCGCGCTGTCTTTATGGGGGGCAGGGATGTCGGTATTTGATGCAATCTCCCACAGCTTCTCGACAATTGCGATTGGCGGCTTCTCGACCCATGACGCCAGTATCGGTTACTTCAACAGCCCAACTATTAACACCATTATCGCTATCTTCTTGCTGATTTCTGGTTGTAACTTTGGTTTGCACTTCGCGGTATTGAGTGGGCGCAGTTTAAAAGTTTATTGGCGTGACCCTGAATTCCGTATGTTTATCTTTGTCCAATTGACACTGGTCGCCGTGTGTACCTTGGTGCTTTGGTATCATAATGTCTATAAATCCGGTCTGGAGACGATAAATCAGGCATTTTTCCAAGTAGTATCAATGGCTACTACTGCGGGTTTCACCACTGACAGTATTTCAAAATGGCCGTTGTTCCTGCCGATACTCTTATTATGTTCTGCGTTTATTGGTGGTTGTGCGGGCTCAACCGGTGGCGGCCTGAAAGTTATCCGTATTCTGTTGCTCTACCTGCAAGGTTCGCGTGAGTTAAAGCGACTGGTCCACCCGAATGCGGTTTATACCATCAAATTGGGGCGGCGGGCGCTGCCGGAACGAATCCTGGAGGCGGTCTGGGGATTCTTCTCCGCGTATGCTCTGGTATTTATTATTAGCATGCTGGCTATTATCGCGACCGGTGTTGATGAGTTCTCTGCTTTCGCAGCGGTGACTGCGACGCTGAATAACCTTGGCCCTGGTCTGGGGGTGGTAGCTGATAACTTCACGTCGATGAACCCGGCCGCTAAGTGGATATTGGTGATCACCATGCTATTTGGTCGGTTAGAAGTTTTCACCCTGCTGGTTCTATTCACTCCAACATTCTGGCGTGAGTAATTCTGCATAAGGAACATTGCAATGAAAGTTCTGATTCTTTACTCCAGCCGAGATGGCCAAACACAGACTATTGCTTCTTATATAGCTAAACAGTTATCAGCGGCAGCTACCTGTGAAATACAGGACTTATCGCAGGTAGGGCAAATCGATCTGAATCAATACCAGCAAGTCATGATTGGTGCGTCGGTGCGTTATGGGCACTTCAGCCCAGTATTGAGTAAATTCGTCAACAAACACGTTGAACAACTTAATCAGATGCCGAGTGCGTTCTTTGCAGTGAATCTGACAGCACGCAAGCCGGAAAAGCGATCCCCGCAAACCAATGCCTATGTGCGTAAGTTCTTACTCAGTACCCCGTGGCAGCCAACGCTATGTACGGTATTTGCGGGCGCTTTGCGTTATCCCCGTTATCGCTGGATAGACCGGGTGATGATTCAACTTATTATGCGTATGACGGGCGGCGAAACGGATACCAGTAAAGAAGTTGAATATACGGATTGGCAACAGGTAAGCAGTTTTTCTCAGGATTTTTTGGCGCTACAGTACAAAAAATAGCAATAATGCCGTTTATCACGGCAAATCGTTGAAATAAAACGCGGTTGAAAAGTTTTTTCAAATTAGGGGTTGCAGGCTGTCAGGAACTCCCTATAATGCGCCTCCACTGACCGGGAACAACGAAACAGACTTCGCCGGGTCAGGAAGCGAAAAGAATGATTTTGACTTCGAAAGAAACCAAAGAAACTCTTGACTCTTCAGCGGGAAAGCGTATTATCTTCCTCCCGCGTTACCGTAAGATTCGCCGAAAGGCAAACGGGTAACGAACGCTCTTTAACAATTTATCAGACAATCTGTGTGGGCACTCGCAAGACGATATCGAAGCCTGTTTCGGCAGGCAGAAGAAATATCAAAGTCTTGAAGAGTGACCAAAGCAGTACACATTTGAACTTCGGTTCGAATGCATATTTGCAGAAAGTAATCTTTGAGCATCGCTGCTTTTATTAGCAGCAAATCAAACAAATCTTAAATTGAAGAGTTTGATCATGGCTCAGATTGAACGCTGGCGGCAGGCCTAACACATGCAAGTCGAGCGGCAGCGGGAAGTAGTTTACTACTTTGCCGGCGAGCGGCGGACGGGTGAGTAATGTCTGGGAAACTGCCTGATGGAGGGGGATAACTACTGGAAACGGTAGCTAATACCGCATGACCTCGCAAGAGCAAAGTGGGGGACCTTAGGGCCTCACGCCATCGGATGTGCCCAGATGGGATTAGCTAGTAGGTGGGGTAATGGCTCACCTAGGCGACGATCCCTAGCTGGTCTGAGAGGATGACCAGCCACACTGGAACTGAGACACGGTCCAGACTCCTACGGGAGGCAGCAGTGGGGAATATTGCACAATGGGCGCAAGCCTGATGCAGCCATGCCGCGTGTGTGAAGAAGGCCTTCGGGTTGTAAAGCACTTTCAGCGAGGAGGAAGGCAGTCGTGTTAATAGCATGATTGATTGACGTTACTCGCAGAAGAAGCACCGGCTAACTCCGTGCCAGCAGCCGCGGTAATACGGAGGGTGCAAGCGTTAATCGGAATTACTGGGCGTAAAGCGCACGCAGGCGGTTTGTTAAGTCAGATGTGAAATCCCCGCGCTTAACGTGGGAACTGCATTTGAAACTGGCAAGCTAGAGTCTTGTAGAGGGGGGTAGAATTCCAGGTGTAGCGGTGAAATGCGTAGAGATCTGGAGGAATACCGGTGGCGAAGGCGGCCCCCTGGACAAAGACTGACGCTCAGGTGCGAAAGCGTGGGGAGCAAACAGGATTAGATACCCTGGTAGTCCACGCTGTAAACGATGTCGACTTGGAGGTTGTGCCCTTGAGGCGTGGCTTCCGGAGCTAACGCGTTAAGTCGACCGCCTGGGGAGTACGGCCGCAAGGTTAAAACTCAAATGAATTGACGGGGGCCCGCACAAGCGGTGGAGCATGTGGTTTAATTCGATGCAACGCGAAGAACCTTACCTACTCTTGACATCCACAGAACTTAGCAGAGATGCTTCGGTGCCTTCGGGAACTGTGAGACAGGTGCTGCATGGCTGTCGTCAGCTCGTGTTGTGAAATGTTGGGTTAAGTCCCGCAACGAGCGCAACCCTTATCCTTTGTTGCCAGCACGTAATGGTGGGAACTCAAGGGAGACTGCCGGTGATAAACCGGAGGAAGGTGGGGATGACGTCAAGTCATCATGGCCCTTACGAGTAGGGCTACACACGTGCTACAATGGCAGATACAAAGTGAAGCGAACTCGCGAGAGCAAGCGGACCACATAAAGTCTGTCGTAGTCCGGATTGGAGTCTGCAACTCGACTCCATGAAGTCGGAATCGCTAGTAATCGTAGATCAGAATGCTACGGTGAATACGTTCCCGGGCCTTGTACACACCGCCCGTCACACCATGGGAGTGGGTTGCAAAAGAAGTAGGTAGCTTAACCTTCGGGAGGGCGCTTACCACTTTGTGATTCATGACTGGGGTGAAGTCGTAACAAGGTAACCGTAGGGGAACCTGCGGTTGGATCACCTCCTTACCTAACGATACGCATTGCGTAGTGTCCACACAGATTGTCTGATGAATGTAAATGAGCAAGAGCACCTGTTGATGAGGGTGATGATTGTGCAATAAGACCTCGGTATCGAGTTTTTACTGCATCAGTCGTTCGAATGTGTCACCACATTCTCACCTTTACACAAAAATACTGAATCAGTGATTCAGTAGAAATTTTTGTGTCCCCATCGTCTAGAGGCCTAGGACACTGCCCTTTCACGGCTGTAACAGGGGTTCGAATCCCCTTGGGGACGCCACGCCGATAATGTGTGAAAGACATTATCAACTGAATATCTTAAAGATGACTTTAACGAGTCGTGTTTAAGATATTGCTCTTTAACAATCTGGAACAAGCTGAAAATTGAAACATTACAGCTGAAACTTATCTCTCCGTAGAATGACTGAGGTAAGGATTAACCTGTATTAGAGTCTCTCAATAATCGCAATGCCAATGGGTAATCATTGTTGCAGTGTGAGCGAGAAGACACTCAGCAAGGCGTACAGCGCACAGCAACCGGAGTGAACTTAACGTTCATGAGGATTGCGCGCACTGCACAACATAGCAGAGTGTGTTCACAGCCACACCAATAACGAAAAACACCTTTGGGTTGTGAGGTTAAGCGACTAAGCGTACACGGTGGATGCCTAGGCAGTCAGAGGCGATGAAGGGCGTGCTAATCTGCGAAAAGCGTCGGTAAGCTGATATGAAGCGTTACAACCGACGATACCCGAATGGGGAAACCCAGTGCAATTCGTTGCACTATTGCATGGTGAATACATAGCCATGCAAGGCGAACCGGGGGAACTGAAACATCTAAGTACCCCGAGGAAAAGAAATCAACCGAGATTCCCCCAGTAGCGGCGAGCGAACGGGGAAGAGCCCAGAGTCTGAATCAGTTTGTGTGTTAGTGGAAGCGTCTGGAAAGTCGCACGGTACAGGGTGATAGTCCCGTACACCAAAACACACTTGCTGTGAACTCGATGAGTAGGGCGGGACACGTGACATCCTGTCTGAATATGGGGGGACCATCCTCCAAGGCTAAATACTCCTGACTGACCGATAGTGAACCAGTACCGTGAGGGAAAGGCGAAAAGAACCCCGGCGAGGGGAGTGAAATAGAACCTGAAACCGTGTACGTACAAGCAGTGGGAGCCTACTTTGTTGGGTGACTGCGTACCTTTTGTATAATGGGTCAGCGACTTATATTTTGTAGCAAGGTTAACCGAATAGGGGAGCCGTAGGGAAACCGAGTCTTAACTGGGCGTCTAGTTGCAAGGTATAGACCCGAAACCCGGTGATCTAGCCATGGGCAGGTTGAAGGTTGGGTAACACTAACTGGAGGACCGAACCGACTAATGTTGAAAAATTAGCGGATGACTTGTGGCTGGGGGTGAAAGGCCAATCAAACCGGGAGATAGCTGGTTCTCCCCGAAAGCTATTTAGGTAGCGCCTCGTGAACTCATCTTCGGGGGTAGAGCACTGTTTCGGCTAGGGGGTCATCCCGACTTACCAAACCGATGCAAACTCCGAATACCGAAGAATGTTATCACGGGAGACACACGGCGGGTGCTAACGTCCGTCGTGAAGAGGGAAACAACCCAGACCGCCAGCTAAGGTCCCAAAGTCATGGTTAAGTGGGAAACGATGTGGGAAGGCATAGACAGCCAGGATGTTGGCTTAGAAGCAGCCATCATTTAAAGAAAGCGTAATAGCTCACTGGTCGAGTCGGCCTGCGCGGAAGATGTAACGGGGCTAAACCATGCACCGAAGCTGCGGCAGCGACACTTAGGTGTTGTTGGGTAGGGGAGCGTTCTGTAAGCCGTTGAAGGTGACCTGTGAGGGTTGCTGGAGGTATCAGAAGTGCGAATGCTGACATAAGTAACGATAATGCGGGTGAAAAACCCGCACGCCGGAAGACCAAGGGTTCCTGTCCAACGTTAATCGGGGCAGGGTGAGTCGACCCCTAAGGCGAGGCTGAAAAGCGTAGTCGATGGGAAACAGGTTAATATTCCTGTACTTGGTGTTACTGCGAAGGGGGGACGGAGAAGGCTAGGCTAGCCGGGCGACGGTTGTCCCGGTTTAAGCATGTAGGCGGAGCGACTTGGTAAATCCGGTTGCTTATCAACGCTGAGGTGTGATGACGAGCCACTACGGTGGTGAAGTAGTTGATGCCAAGCTTCCAGGAAAAGCCTCTAAGCATCAGGTAACATTAAATCGTACCCCAAACCGACACAGGTGGTCAGGTAGAGAATACTCAGGCGCTTGAGAGAACTCGGGTGAAGGAACTAGGCAAAATGGTGCCGTAACTTCGGGAGAAGGCACGCTGGCATTAGGTAAAGAGACTTGCTCTCGGCGCCGAAGCCAGTCGCAGATACCAGCTGGCTGCAACTGTTTAATAAAAACACAGCACTGTGCAAACACGAAAGTGGACGTATACGGTGTGATGCCTGCCCGGTGCTGGAAGGTTAATTGATGGGGTCAGCCGCAAGGCGAAGCTCTTGATCGAAGCCCCAGTAAACGGCGGCCGTAACTATAACGGTCCTAAGGTAGCGAAATTCCTTGTCGGGTAAGTTCCGACCTGCACGAATGGCGTAATGATGGCCAGGCTGTCTCCACCCGAGACTCAGTGAAATTGAACTCGCTGTGAAGATGCAGTGTACCCGCGGCAAGACGGAAAGACCCCGTGAACCTTTACTATAGCTTGACACTGAACATTGAGCCTTGATGTGTAGGATAGGTGGGAGGCATTGAAGTGTGGACGCCAGTCTGCATGGAGCCAACCTTGAAATACCACCCTTTAATGTTTGATGTTCTAACTCGGCCCCGTGATCCGGGGTGAGGACAGTGTCTGGTGGGTAGTTTGACTGGGGCGGTCTCCTCCCAAAGAGTAACGGAGGAGCACGAAGGTTAGCTAATCACGGTCGGACATCGTGAGGTTAGTGCAAAGGCATAAGCTAGCTTGACTGCGAGAGTGACGGCTCGAGCAGGTACGAAAGTAGGTCTTAGTGATCCGGTGGTTCTGAATGGAAGGGCCATCGCTCAACGGATAAAAGGTACTCCGGGGATAACAGGCTGATACCGCCCAAGAGTTCATATCGACGGCGGTGTTTGGCACCTCGATGTCGGCTCATCACATCCTGGGGCTGAAGTAGGTCCCAAGGGTATGGCTGTTCGCCATTTAAAGTGGTACGCGAGCTGGGTTTAGAACGTCGTGAGACAGTTCGGTCCCTATCTGCCGTGGGCGTTGGAAGATTGAGAGGGGCTGCTCCTAGTACGAGAGGACCGGAGTGGACGAATCACTGGTGTTCGGGTTGTCATGCCAATGGCATTGCCCGGTAGCTAAATTCGGAAGAGATAACCGCTGAAAGCATCTAAGCGGGAAACTTGCCTCGAGATGAGTCTTCCCTGGGGCTTTAAGCCCCCTGAAGGAACGTTAAAGACTATGACGTTGATAGGCTGGGTGTGTAAGTGCAGCGATGCATTGAGCTAACCAGTACTAATGATCCGTGAGGCTTAACCTTACAACACCAAAGGTGTTTTAGATTGAGAGATAGAAATTTTCAGCGAAGTTCCGAGATTGGGCTGGCTGGCTGTGTGTAGGATTACATAGCGGGTTAGTTTAGACAGAATTTGCCTGGCGGCCATAGCGCGGTGGTCCCACCTGATCCCATGCCGAACTCAGAAGTGAAACGCCGTAGCGCCGATGGTAGTGTGGGGTCTCCCCATGCGAGAGTAGGACACTGCCAGGCATCAAATAAAGCCGAGACCCCATGCCAAAAGCGTGGGGTTTTTGCTATGGGCAGAATAGTGAAATAGGTATAAATAGTGACCTTAGAGTGGTTGCGTCGCAGGGCTCATAGTCAGACGAGTCAAATATTGCAGGGGCAGGTGAGTCAAATCCGGCCGTCACAGCGATGAATAAAATAAAAGGCTACCTTGATAGGTGGCTTTTTTTACCTTCAGTTAAAACAAAATACAATATGAGTATTATGATCGGTTAGACTAGCGCCAGAACTAGTTAGAATGAGTATCCAATGTCATGTCGAATCAACATTCCCCGCTAAAACATCTCAATACTTTTGCATTAGCAGCTTATGCGAGCAAAGTAATTAGCGTTAACTCACCTGAAGAATTGATTAATGCTTGGCATGAGTCTGTTTCTAAGCATCAGCCAGTGCTTTTACTTGGCGAAGGCAGCAACGTGCTGTTTATTGAAAACTATTCAGGAACAGTATTACTTAATCGGATTAAGGGTATCACTTCTACTGAGGATGATATTGCCTGGCACCTGCATGTTGGGGCTGGAGAAAATTGGCATCAATTGGTTTGTTATTCATTACTAAATAACATGCCAGGCCTAGAAAATCTGGCGTTAATCCCAGGTTGTGTCGGTTCTGCACCCATTCAGAATATTGGTGCTTATGGTGTTGAGCTGCAAAAGGTATGCGAATACGTTGATTTACTTGATATGGATAAGGGTACAGTGCTACGCCTTTCCGCTAAAGATTGTCAATTTGGCTATCGCGACAGCATTTTTAAGCATCACTATGGTCATGGATTTGCCATCGTAGCCGTAGGCATTAAATTGGTAAAATCATGGATCCCAACATTGGGCTATGGTGATCTAACGCGAATGGATCCATCGACAGTTACAGCAGAAGAGATATTCAACTCAGTTTGTACCATGCGGCGTAGTAAGCTACCCGATCCCGCAGTGACCGGCAATGCAGGCAGTTTTTTTAAGAATCCAGTTGTGGATGCCGCTGTAGCTGAAGAGATTGTAAAGCGCTACCCCAATGCGCCCCATTACCTGCAACCCGATGGGTCTGTTAAGCTGGCTGCTGGTTGGCTTATCGATCAATGTGCGCTTAAGGGATATCAGATTGGCGGTGCGGCGGTGCATCAGCAGCAGGCGCTAGTGTTGATTAACCTAGCAGAAGCGACAGGTCAGGATGTGATAGGCCTTGCCAGTTATATCCGTCAGCAAGTTGCTAAGAGATTTGCAATCTGGTTGGAACCAGAAGTGCGATTTATCGCAAGTAATGGTGAGGTTAATGCTGTGGAGTGTTTGTCGTGAAAGATATTAAAATCCCTTTACGGTTGATTGGCATATTAGCTGATGGTGCTTTCCATTCAGGAGAGCAATTAGGCGAAACCTTTGGGATGAGTCGTGCCGCAATTAACAAGCATATGCAAACTATCAGAGAGTGGGGACTAGATGTCTTTACTGTCCCTGGTAAGGGCTATAGTTTACCTGCACCTATTCAACTGCTTAATGAACAAACAATATTAAATTATCTCCCCGCAGGCCAGGTGGCTATCTTGCCTGTCGTCGACTCGACGAATCAATATTTATTAGACCGCATTACTGAATTGAAGTCTGGCGATGCTTGTGTGGCTGAATACCAACATGCAGGGCGAGGAAGACGGGGACGTCAGTGGATCTCTCCCTTTGGTGCGAATCTTTATTTATCTATGTTCTGGCGGCTGGAGCAAGGCCCTGCTGCTGCAATGGGATTAAGCCTGGTGGTTGGGATTGTTATGGCTGAGGTTCTACGTAAACTCGGAGCTGAGCAGGTTCGTGTAAAATGGCCAAATGACCTGTATTTAAATGATAAAAAACTGGCAGGTATATTGGTAGAACTCACAGGGAAAACAGGAGATGCTGCTCAGTTGGTAATTGGTGCCGGCATTAATTTAACAATGCGTGAATCAACGACTAACGTCATCAGTCAGGATTGGATCAACTTACAGGAAGCGGGTGTTAATATTGATCGTAATAAACTGACGGCTGAACTGTTATCTGAATTACGACTTGCAGTCGTTAAATTTGAAAACGAAGGCTTATCTGCTTTTATTTCTCGTTGGCGAGAAATGGACAATTACCTTGATCGCCCTGTGAAATTGATTATTGGCAATCAAGAGATATTTGGTATTGCTAGAGGTATTGACCAACAAGGTGCATTATTATTAGAGCAAAATGGCAATGTAAAACCTTATATTGGCGGTGAAATATCTCTACGTGGCGTTTAATCTTATAATAGATGGGAGGCTAGAACCTCCCACTTTGGCTATTTTCTCAAACGTACACTCTCAACGGCATGGTTGGCACTTTTAGTCATTATCAGACTGGCACGCTCACGCGTTGGTAGTATATTTTGCTTTAAATTCAATCCGTTAATCTCTTTCCATAATTGAGTGGCAATCTTGATTGCCTCTGCTTCAGGCAATTTAGCATAATTATGGAAATAAGAATCAGGATTGGAAAATGCACCCTGTCTAAACTTAAGGAACCTGTTTATATACCAACTTTGAAGTAAATCTTCAGGGGCATCGACATATATAGAGAAGTCTACAAAATCAGAGACAAATACATGGTGCGGATCATGAGGGTAATCCATTCCACTTTGTAGAACATTTAAGCCCTCTAATATGAGAATGTCAGGTTGCTTGATGATCTTATTACCGTCAGGGACAACATCATATATTAAATGAGAATAAACCGGCGCCGTAACATAACCTGTCCCTGATTTTACTTCTGAGACAAACTTCACCAGATTATGCATATCATAGGATTGTGGGAATCCTTTTTTCTTCATCAGCCCACGCTCATTCAGGACTTTATTGGGATAAAGAAAACCATCTGTTGTAATCAGTTCTACACTGCGATGTTCCGGCCAGCGGCTCAGTAACGCTTGCAGTAAGCGCGCGGTGGTGCTTTTACCGACAGCAACACTGCCTGCAATGCCAATGACATAGGGAATACGCTGGCCATCAGTTCCAAGGAATTGTTCCAGAACCGCCTGTCGCCGCAAATTAGAACTAATATAAAAGTTAAGCAGGCGCGAAAGTGGCAGGTATATCTGTGCCACTTCATCTAATGAAAGGTCTTCGTTAATCCCTTTGAGTTTAACGATTTCTTCTTCTGTTAGTGTCAATGGTACTGAGTCGCGCAAGGCTGCCCACTGAGTACGATCGAACTGTAGATAAGGCGTCGCTAAAGATTGATCTCTTTTTGTCATAAGCCAAATTCTGCCTGTTAACGCAGGTTGGGAAAGGCGCTGGACGCCAACTCCAGATAAGAAACAAGCTGCATATTATAGGCAGCTTGCTTTTTGGCGTAGACATTTTTGTGCTTAGTGAGTGATTTATTTGATGTACGTTGCTATTCCAATCAATTAAGAACACAGATGGTAGGTTCTACCCTTTTTATAGATAACAATCACGGTCATCAACTGGCTATGGCAGTGTGTGATTGATTTACTGAAAATAAACGTTTGAAATAGATTGCGGTCGGATGATAGCTGCCATCGGGTGTGCAGGCATAATCCGGAATTTCTCCCATGCAACGATAACCTTGTGCACGGTAAAAAGATTCAGCAGGAGAACCTGCTTGAGTATCGAGATATAGCAATCCACGGCGTAGTTGAACCGCGGTACTCTCCATCGCGAGAATCAATTTGTGCCCAATACCAGTACGACGGCTACGGCTATGCACCAATAATTTCTGCACTTCGGCTCGATTTAAACCATTTGGCTTTTGGCAAAGGTCTAATTGGATAGTTCCAGTAATCCCCATCTCATCGCGTGCTATCCATAATAGTAATGCTCCTTTGGCGATGGCCGGGCGCAGACCATCGTAATAGCTCTCAGCTTCTTTCTGCGACAGAGAGCGGGAGTCATAGCCTACAGATGCCCCATGAGCTACGGCATCAATCAGTAAACTTGCCAGCTCACTGCGATATATAGGCAATGTTGCCGCATTAAGTAAAACTATCTTCATGATAAAACTCCTCAACCGCTGCTGGTCTATGCTTATGTCTATGTTTAAGCAATAAACAAGCCAAATATGAGTAGTGTGATTACCCTCATTGGAGCAATATTTTTTTAGACGAGATGCACTCAATTGGGGCACTCTCCCTTTTTTGAGGCGCAAAACTAAATTTATACTCAGTCAGTGGTACTAAAATTGGTGGCACAATGAGAGGTGAACTCATTTAAGGGGGAATTTTTCATTCATGGCGTTGATTACAAAAGCGGGTGTGCTGGATGTGAAATGAGCTAACTATGGTTAATAATACATCTGGCTTTTAAAAAGTGGCTGTTTTGTGAGCGAAAGGTCGACTTATGCAATTTTTTTGTTGCATCATAAGCTCGCTCTACCTAGAATGCGCTGCACTTGATGCCGGCATAGCTCAGTTGGTAGAGCAACTGACTTGTAATCAGTAGGTCCCGAGTTCGACTCTTGGTGCCGGCACCATTCAAGTACTAAAATTTAGGTGGGGTTCCCGAGCGGCCAAAGGGAGCAGACTGTAAATCTGCCGTCATCGACTTCGAAGGTTCGAATCCTTCCCCCACCACCATATTTACTCTTGAGTCTCAAGCCGATTCAGTGTCATGAATCTAAATGAGTTACTTAAGGGGAAGGTGAAAACCTTCGACGAAGGTTCGAGCCGAGCGTAGCGAGTCAACGACGCGCAGCGGCGGCCCGAAGGGTGAGGAGCGAAGTGACGAATAATCCTTCCCCCACCACCATATTTAACCTTGAGTCTCAGGGTGATTCAGAAGATCGAACTCCTAATACACACTCAAGGCGAGAGCACCGCTCTCGATGAAGAGTGAAGTGGCCAAGCCCTTCCTTTCAAATTTCTGCAGATTAAGTCAGGTAGCCGAGTTCTAAGATGCGGGCATCGTATAATGGCTATTACCTCAGCCTTCCAAGCTGATGATGTGGGTTCGATTCCCACTGCCCGCTCCAAGATGTGCTGATATAGCTCAGTTGGTAGAGCGCACCCTTGGTAAGGGTGAGGTCGGCAGTTCGAATCTGCCTATCAGCACCATTTCTCATTCTCTCGTCCCCTGATTTTCTTTCTGTGTTATGGATTCAGCAAGCATGCGCTTGGTTGATGTGGTGAAACCACCGATTCCGTGTCTTAGAGGGACAATCGATGTCTAAAGAAAAGTTTGAACGTACAAAACCGCACGTTAATGTGGGTACTATTGGCCACGTTGACCATGGTAAAACTACCCTAACTGCTGCAATCACCACCGTACTGGCTAAAACCTACGGCGGTAGTGCTCGTGCATTCGACCAGATCGACAACGCTCCGGAAGAGAAAGCGCGTGGTATCACCATCAACACGTCACATGTTGAATATGACACCCCGTCGCGCCACTATGCGCACGTTGACTGCCCAGGGCATGCCGACTACGTTAAAAACATGATAACCGGTGCTGCTCAGATGGACGGCGCGATTTTGGTTGTTGCTGCAACTGATGGCCCGATGCCACAGACTCGCGAGCACATCTTGTTAGGTCGTCAGGTTGGTGTTCCTTATATCCTGGTCTTCCTGAACAAGTGTGACATGGTTGACGATGAAGAATTGCTGGAATTGGTAGAAATGGAAGTCCGCGAACTTCTGTCTCAATACGATTTCCCTGGCGACGATACTCCCGTTATCCGTGGTTCAGCGCTGAAAGCGTTAGAAGGCGAGCCAGAATGGGAAGCAAAAATTATTGAATTAGCTGAGGCACTGGATAGCTACATCCCACAGCCTGAGCGTGCAATCGATAGACCATTCCTGCTGCCAATCGAAGACGTATTCTCTATCTCAGGCCGTGGTACAGTTGTCACTGGCCGTGTAGAGCGTGGCATTGTTAAAGTTGGTGAAGAAGTTGAAATCGTTGGTATTATCGATACCATTAGAACAACATGTACTGGCGTTGAAATGTTCCGCAAACTGCTGGACGAAGGCCGCGCGGGTGAGAACGTTGGTGTTCTGCTGCGTGGTACTAAACGTGATGACGTACAGCGTGGTCAGGTATTAGCTAAGCCAGGTTCTATCAAGCCACATACTAAATTCGAATCAGAAGTTTATATTCTGAGCAAAGACGAAGGCGGCCGTCATACTCCGTTCTTCAAAGGTTACCGTCCTCAGTTCTACTTCCGTACAACGGATGTAACCGGTACTATTGAATTGCCAGACGGCGTTGAGATGGTGATGCCAGGTGATAACATTCAAATGATTGTTAACCTGATTGCGCCTATCGCAATGGATGATGGTCTGCGTTTCGCAATTCGTGAAGGCGGCCGTACGGTAGGTGCCGGCGTTGTTGCTAAAGTCATTGAATAAGATTTGACGCGACATGCGATAAAAGGGCATCATTTGATGCCCTTTTTCTACGTTGTCATGCTAGAACCTATCTCATCAGTGGTTTTTTCATCATAATTACTGGTGAGATGGGCTCTGGAAATACGGCGAATAGTGCCGAGTGGTGCCGATTAGAGAGTCTCTAGAGCATCCTTCGGCTTGGTTTGCTTTGCGATGCGAAGCAAAGTTGTTGTTCTGAATCATAGTGACAGGTTGGTTTATGAGTGCGAATACCGAGGCTCCAGGGAGCGGACGCGGCCTGGAAACGGCTAAATGGCTAATCGTTGCTGTATTATTAGTTACAGCTATTGTTGGTAACTATTATTTCCGTGATTACAGCCTGCCGTTGCGTGCGTTGGCAGTTGTAGTAATTATCGCTGTTGCCGGTGCTGTTGCATTGATGACGGCAAAAGGTAAAGCCACTGTAGCGTTTGCTCGTGAAGCACGCACGGAAGTGCGTAAAGTGATTTGGCCTACCCGTCAGGAAACTCTGCATACAACGTTAATCGTTGCTGCGGTAACTGCTGTAATGTCACTGATTCTATGGGGGCTAGATGGTATCCTAGTCCGCCTGGTATCATTTATTACTGGCCTGAGGTTCTAAGATGTCTGAAGCACCAAAAAAGCGTTGGTACGTCGTTCAGGCGTTTTCCGGTTTTGAAGGCCGCGTAGCTCAATCGCTGCGTGAGCATATCAAGTTACATGACATGGAAGAGCTGTTTGGCGAAGTCATGGTTCCAACGGAAGAAGTCGTCGAAATTCGTGGTGGTCAACGTCGTAAAAGTGAACGCAAATTCTTCCCAGGCTATGTACTGGTCCAGATGGTGATGAACGATGCCAGCTGGCACTTAGTGCGTAGCGTGCCACGTGTAATGGGCTTTATCGGTGGTACATCCGATCGCCCTGCACCAATCAGTGATAAAGAAGTTGATGCGATTATGAATCGTCTTCAACAAGTGGGTGATAAACCACGTCCTAAAACACTGTTTGAACCAGGTGAACTGGTGCGTGTCAGCGATGGTCCATTTGCCGACTTTAACGGTGTTGTTGAAGAAGTGGACTACGAGAAGAGCCGCCTGAAAGTATCTGTTTCTATCTTTGGCCGTGCAACACCGGTCGAGCTGGATTTCAGTCAGGTAGAAAAAGGCTGATTCATTTTTCAGCAGTGATTGAAATTTGAGTCTTGTCTTAGGCGCGAAATTAAAATATAATTTCGCGCCTTTTGTTTTTAGATGTCTTGCTTTTTGTCATCCGTGGCAACTTATTTCATCGTAAATAATAGCGAGACAAAACACGGGGAGCCTCGAACGCGAGGCGATACTACCCAAATCGAGGAAATCGTAAATGGCTAAGAAAGTACAAGCCTATGTCAAGCTGCAAGTAGCAGCTGGTATGGCGAACCCAAGTCCACCAGTTGGTCCAGCTTTGGGTCAGCAGGGTGTTAACATCATGGAATTCTGTAAAGCGTTCAATGCTAAGACTGAAAGCATTGAAAAAGGCCTGCCGATCCCTGTTGTTATTACTGTTTATTCTGATCGCTCTTTCACTTTCGTTACTAAAACCCCGCCAGCAGCAGTTCTGCTGAAAAAAGCGGCAGGTATTAAGTCTGGTTCTGGCAAGCCGAACAAAGACAAAGTAGGGACTGTGACCGGTGCTCAGGTCCGTGAAATCGCAGAAACCAAAGCTGCGGATATGACTGGTGCTTCAATTGACGACATGATGCGTTCAATCGAAGGTACTGCTCGTTCCATGGGCCTGGTAGTGGAGGGTTAATAAATGGCTAAGCTGACCAAGCGCATGCGCGTGATCCGTGACAAAGTTGATGTGACTAAGCAATACGATATCAACGAAGCTGTTGCCCTGCTGAAAGAGCTGGCTACTGCTAAATTCGTAGAAAGTGTAGACGTTGCCGTTAACCTCGGTATCGACGCACGTAAATCTGACCAGAACGTTCGTGGTGCAACTGTGTTGCCACATGGTACTGGCCGTTCAGTACGCGTTGCTGTTTTCGCTCAGGGTGCAAACGCTGAAGCTGCGAAAGAAGCAGGCGCTGAATTGGTAGGTATGGAAGACCTGGCTGATATGATCAAGAAAGGCGAAATGAACTTCGACGTTGTTATTGCTTCCCCAGATGCAATGCGCGTTGTAGGTCAATTGGGCCAAATCTTGGGTCCACGTGGCCTGATGCCTAACCCTAAAGTGGGTACTGTTACTCCTAACGTTGCTGAAGCAGTTAAGAATGCTAAAGCAGGTCAGGTTCGTTATCGCAACGACAAAAACGGTATTATCCACACTACCATTGGTAAAGTTGATTTCGACTCAGATAAGTTGAGAGAAAACTTAGAATCTCTGGTTGTTGCGCTGAAGCGTGCTAAACCTGCTACAGCGAAAGGCGTTTATATCAAGAAAATCAGCCTCTCCACCACCATGGGTGCTGGCGTTGCAATCGATCAAAGCGGTCTGTCAGCAGTAGTGATCTAATCACGAATTGATTTTATCGCTTTACGTGGGCGTAAGGTTTGTCTAGAATCTTACGCCCATGCTTCTGTTGATGGGGTTACTTATCAGCAGAACACCAGAATTTTCGGTTGGAGCTTGGCCTTATCCAAGCCTCCGTCCAAGACCGCAGGTGTGTCGTAAGACACTTAATTTCCTGCGTAGACGGTGACAGAACCTAAAGCATTTTTTTCTTTCCTATAAAGAATTGTCCTTGCTGAATTCTGCTCACCGTGTTTTCAACGCCCGTTCATTGCATTTTGTAGTGGATTGGGTGACGTGAGTTCCGGGGAATTACTCTCCGGTTAATCCAGGAGCAAGAACTAATGGCACTAAATCTTCAAGGCAAACAAGCGATTGTTGCTGAAGTTAAAGAAGTAGCCAAAGGTGCGCTGTCTGCGGTTGTTGCGGATTCTCGTGGCGTTACCGTTGACAAAATGACTGAACTGCGTAAAGCAGGTCGTGAAGCTGGCGTTCACATGCAAGTTGTTCGTAACACCTTGCTGTGCCGCATTGTTGAAGGCACTCAATTCGAATGCCTGAAAGACACGTTTGTTGGTCCAACCTTGATCGCATTCTCTTCTGAACACCCGGGCGCAGCTGCTCGTCTGTTCAAAGCATTTGCTAAAGATAATGCAAAATTTGAGGTTAAAGCAGCAGCCTTTGAAGGCGAGTTAATCCCTGCGGCTCAGATCGACCGCCTGGCAACTCTGCCAACCTACGAAGAAGCAATCGCACGTCTGATGGGAACCATGAAAGAAGCCGCTGCTGGCAAATTGGTTCGTACTCTGGCTGCGCTGCGTGATCAGAAAGAAGCTGAAGCGGCTTAATCGCCCTCACTTTTGTCAGTCACTGCTTTTTAACGTATAAACTATTTCTGTATTTTAGGAACACTTGTTATGTCAACTATCACTAAAGACCAAATTCTGGAAGGCGTTGCAGCTCTGTCTGTAATGGAAATCGTTGAACTGATCTCTGCTATGGAAGAGAAATTCGGCGTTTCAGCTGCTGCTGTTGCTGCAGGTCCTGCTGCTGCTGCTGAAGCTGTAGAAGAACAAACTGAATTCAACGTTGTTCTGGCTTCATTCGGCGACAACAAAGTTGCAGTAATCAAAGCTGTTCGCGGCGCAACTGGCCTGGGCTTGAAAGAAGCTAAAGATCTGGTTGAGTCTGCACCTGCAGTTCTGAAAGAAGGCGTGAACAAAGACGAAGCTGAGTCTCTGAAAAAATCTCTGGAAGAAGCTGGTGCTTCTGTTGAGATCAAGTAAGTTTAGCTTTGAGTTCGCAGCCTAACTTATAGGCTGATGGCTGGTGACTTTTTAGTCATCAGCCTTTTTGCGCTGTAGGGCGTTAGTCGCATTTCACACTGTTTAGCGGCTGACTAACCCCCCAATATTCCTTTCTATTTACGACTTAATATACTGCGTTCTCAGCTACGACCCACTCGGGTAGCTCGGTAGTCAAAGTAACGCGATGAAATGGTTTAAGAGTGATAGAAAAGAGTATTTCGAGAAGTGTTTCAACTTCTCATTCTAAATAATAGTGTTGCATGAACTGTCCTATGTTCGGGGCAGACAGAGTGGGTCGACTTTTCAGCGAGCTGAGGAACCCTATGGTTTACTCCTATACCGAGAAAAAACGTATTCGTAAGGATTTTGGTAAACGTCCACAAGTTCTGGACATACCTTATCTCCTTTCTATCCAACTTGACTCGTTCCAGAAATTCATCGAGCAAGATCCCGAAGGGCAGCACGGTCTGGAAGCAGCATTCCGTTCTGTTTTTCCAATTCAGAGCTACAGTGGCAATTCGGAGCTGCAATACGTTAGCTACCGTCTTGGTGAACCTGTATTTGATGTTAAAGAGTGCCAGATCCGTGGTGTGACCTATTCCGCACCGCTACGCGTTAAGCTGCGTCTGGTAATCTATGAGCGCGAAGCTCCTGAAGGTACGGTCAAAGACATCAAAGAACAAGAAGTCTACATGGGTGAAATTCCACTCATGACCGAAAACGGTACCTTTGTCATTAACGGTACTGAGAGGGTTATCGTATCTCAGCTACACCGTAGCCCTGGCGTATTCTTTGACAGTGATAAGGGTAAAACCCATTCATCGGGTAAAGTGCTGTACAACGCACGTATCATCCCTTACCGCGGTTCATGGTTAGATTTCGAGTTTGACCCGAAAGACAACCTGTTTGTCCGTATTGACCGTCGTCGTAAATTGCCTGCAACCATCATTCTGCGCGCATTGAGTTTCACCACTGCACAGATCTTGGATCTGTTCTTCGAGAAAGTGGTCTTTGAGATTCGTGACAACAAGCTGCAGATGGAATTAGTTCCAGAGCGCCTGCGCGGTGAAACGGCATCCTTTGATATTGAAGCGAATGGCAAAGTTTACGTCGAGAAAGCGCGTCGTATTACTGCGCGTCATATTCGCCAGCTTGAAAAAGACGGCATTGATCGCATCGAAGTTCCGGTTGAATACATTGCCGGTAAAGTGGTTGCAAAAGACTATATCGATACGAACACCGGTGAGCTTATCTGTGCAGCCAACATGGAGCTGTCACTGGATTTACTGGCTAAACTGAGCCAGTCTGGCCACAAGCATATCGAAACATTGTTCACCAACGACCTGGATCACGGTGCTTATATCTCCGAGACCCTGCGTGTTGACCCAACCAGCGATCGTTTGAGCGCCTTGGTTGAGATCTACCGCATGATGCGTCCTGGTGAGCCACCAACACGTGAAGCTGCTGAAAATCTGTTTGAGAACCTGTTCTTCTCTGAAGACCGCTATGATTTGTCAGCGGTTGGCCGGATGAAGTTCAACCGTTCCCTGCTGCGTGACGAAATCGAAGGTTCCGGTATCCTGAGCAAAGAAGACATCACCGAAGTGATGAAAAAGCTCATCGATATCCGTAATGGTCGCGGCGAAGTGGATGATATCGACCACTTGGGCAACCGTCGTATTCGTTCCGTTGGTGAAATGGCTGAAAACCAGTTCCGTGTAGGTCTGGTTCGTGTTGAGCGTGCAGTTAAAGAGCGTTTGTCTCTGGGTGACCTCGACACTCTGATGCCTCAGGACATGATCAACGCCAAGCCGATTTCGGCGGCGGTGAAAGAGTTCTTCGGTTCCAGCCAGTTGTCACAATTTATGGACCAGAACAACCCGTTGTCTGAGATTACGCATAAACGCCGTATCTCTGCATTGGGCCCGGGCGGTTTGACCCGTGAACGTGCTGGCTTTGAAGTTCGAGACGTACACCCGACTCACTACGGTCGCGTATGTCCAATCGAAACGCCAGAAGGTCCAAACATCGGTCTGATCAACTCCTTGTCTGTCTACGCACAGACCAACGAGTATGGTTTCCTGGAAACACCTTATCGTCGCGTACGCGATGGTGTGGTGACCGATGAAATTAACTACCTGTCTGCTATTGAAGAAGGCAATTTCGTTATCGCTCAGGCGAACTCCAACCTGGACGAAGACGGCCGCTTCATTGAAGACTTGGTCACTTGTCGTAGCAAAGGCGAATCAAGCCTGTTTAGCCGCGACCAAGTAGACTATATGGACGTTTCCACTCAACAGGTGGTGTCTGTTGGTGCTTCTCTGATTCCATTCTTGGAACACGATGACGCCAACCGTGCATTGATGGGTGCGAACATGCAACGTCAGGCGGTTCCTACTCTGCGTGCTGATAAGCCGCTGGTGGGTACTGGTATGGAACGTGCAGTAGCGGTTGACTCAGGGGTAACCTCTGTAGCCAAACGTGGCGGTACGGTTCAATACGTAGATGCATCCCGTATCGTTATTAAAGTTAACGAAGACGAAATGTATCCGGGCGAAGCAGGCATTGATATTTATAACCTGACCAAATACACCCGTTCAAACCAGAACACCTGTATCAACCAGATGCCGTGTGTGAATCTGGGTGAGCCAATCGAGCGCGGCGACGTGCTGGCAGATGGCCCATCAACAGATCTGGGCGAACTGGCATTGGGTCAGAACATGCGCGTAGCGTTCATGCCTTGGAACGGTTACAACTTCGAAGACTCCATCTTGGTCTCCGAGCGCGTGGTACAAGAAGATCGCTTCACCACCATCCACATTCAAGAACTGGCATGTGTGTCCCGTGACACCAAGCTGGGGCCAGAAGAGATAACGGCTGATATCCCGAACGTGGGTGAAGCTGCACTGTCCAAACTGGATGAGTCCGGTATCGTGTATATCGGTGCTGAAGTGACTGGCGGCGACATTCTGGTTGGTAAGGTAACACCTAAAGGTGAAACCCAACTGACGCCAGAAGAGAAGCTGTTACGTGCGATCTTCGGTGAGAAAGCGTCTGATGTTAAAGACTCTTCTCTGCGTGTACCAAACGGTGTTTCCGGTACGGTTATTGACGTACAAGTCTTTACTCGCGACGGTGTAGAAAAAGATAAACGTGCGTTAGAAATCGAAGAGATGCAACTGAAGCAGGCTAAGAAAGACCTGACTGAAGAGTTGCAGATCCTGGAAGCGGGCCTGTTTGCACGTATCCATGCAGTACTGGTTTCTGGTGGCATCGAAGCTGACAAGCTGAGCAAGTTACCACGTGATCGTTGGCTCGAACTGGGCCTGACCGACGAAGACAAGCAAAACCAACTGGAACAGTTGGCGGAGCAGTACGACGAAATGAAATCCGAATTCGAGAAGAAGATGGATGCCAAGCGTCGTAAGATCACCCAAGGTGATGATTTGGCACCAGGCGTGCTGAAGATCGTCAAGGTGTATTTGGCGGTTAAACGTCAGATTCAACCGGGTGACAAGATGGCCGGTCGTCACGGTAACAAAGGTGTTATCTCCAAAATTAACCCGATCGAAGATATGCCTTACGATGAAAACGGTACGCCGGTAGACATCGTTCTGAACCCGCTGGGCGTACCATCGCGTATGAACATCGGTCAGATTTTGGAAACCCACTTAGGGATGGCAGCGAAAGGCATTGGCGAGAAAATCAACGCCATGCTGAAGAAGCAGGAAGAAGTTGCCAAACTGCGTGAGTTCATCCAGAAAGCCTACGATCTGGGCGACAACGTTTGTCAGAAAGTTGATCTGAGCACCTTCACCGATGACGAAGTATTGCGTCTGGCTGAGAACCTGAAAAAAGGTATGCCAATTGCAACACCAGTCTTCGACGGCGCGACAGAGAAAGAGATCAAGGAACTGTTACAGCTAGGTGGTCTGCCAACTTCTGGTCAGATTACTCTGTTTGACGGCCGTACCGGCGAGCAATTTGAACGTCAGGTTACTGTCGGCTACATGTACATGCTGAAACTGAACCACTTGGTTGATGACAAGATGCATGCGCGTTCTACCGGTTCTTACAGCCTGGTTACTCAGCAGCCGCTGGGTGGTAAGGCTCAGTTCGGTGGTCAGCGCTTCGGTGAGATGGAAGTGTGGGCGTTGGAAGCTTATGGCGCCGCGTACACATTGCAGGAAATGCTTACCGTCAAGTCCGACGATGTAAACGGCCGTACCAAGATGTACAAAAACATCGTGGATGGCGATCACCGTATGGAACCAGGCATGCCGGAGTCCTTCAACGTATTGTTGAAAGAAATCCGCTCGCTGGGCATCAATATCGAGCTGGAAGAAGAGTAACTCTTCGCCAGACGGCAGACTCTTACAGCCGGGAGTCTGCTGGTGGTTCGCACTGGTCACAGGGGCGCTCAAATTTCGTTTTGAGCGCCTATCAGGTCTAACTCCGACAGGAGCCAATCCGTGAAAGACTTATTAAAGTTTCTGAAAGCGCAAACTAAGACCGAAGAGTTTGATGCGATCAAAATTGCTCTGGCATCGCCAGACATGATCCGTTCATGGTCGTTCGGTGAAGTTAAAAAGCCGGAAACCATTAACTACCGTACGTTCAAACCAGAACGTGACGGCCTTTTCTGTGCCCGTATCTTTGGCCCAGTAAAAGATTACGAATGCCTGTGCGGTAAGTACAAGCGTTTGAAACACCGTGGTGTTATTTGTGAGAAATGCGGCGTTGAAGTGACTCAAACCAAAGTGCGCCGTGAGCGTATGGGTCACATCGAACTGGCTTCTCCAACTGCGCACATCTGGTTTCTGAAATCGCTGCCATCCCGCATCGGTTTACTGCTGGATATGCCATTACGTGACATCGAACGTGTACTGTACTTCGAATCCTATGTGGTTGTTGAAGGCGGTATGACCAACCTGGAACGTCGTCAGATCCTGACTGAAGAGCAGTATCTGGACGCGTTGGAAGAGTTTGGTGATGAGTTCGACGCGAAAATGGGCGCCGAGGCGATTCAGGCCCTGTTGAAAAACATGGATCTGGAAGCTGAGTGCGAGATCCTGCGTGAAGAATTGAACGAAACAAATTCTGAAACCAAGCGTAAGAAGCTGACTAAGCGTATCAAGCTGCTGGAAGCGTTCGTACAGTCTGGCAATAAGCCAGAGTGGATGATCCTGACCGTGCTGCCTGTGTTGCCGCCAGATTTGCGTCCATTGGTTCCGTTGGATGGTGGTCGTTTTGCGACTTCTGATCTGAACGATTTGTATCGTCGCGTGATCAACCGTAACAACCGTCTGAAGCGCCTGCTGGACTTGGCGGCTCCTGACATCATCGTACGTAACGAAAAGCGTATGCTGCAAGAAGCAGTAGATGCATTGCTGGATAACGGCCGTCGCGGTCGTGCGATTACCGGCTCTAACAAGCGTCCGTTGAAGTCACTGGCTGACATGATCAAAGGTAAGCAAGGTCGTTTCCGTCAGAACTTGCTGGGTAAACGTGTTGACTACTCAGGTCGTTCGGTTATCACCGTTGGTCCATACCTGCGTCTGCATCAGTGCGGTCTGCCTAAGAAAATGGCTCTTGAGCTGTTCAAACCGTTCATCTACGGCAAGCTGGAATTGCGTGGTCTTGCTACCACCATTAAAGCCGCCAAGAAGATGGTTGAGCGTGAAGAAGCTGTGGTTTGGGATATCTTGGATGAAGTTATCCGCGAACACCCAGTGCTGCTGAACCGTGCACCAACCCTTCACCGTTTGGGTATCCAGGCGTTTGAACCGGTTCTGATCGAAGGTAAGGCAATCCAGTTGCACCCATTGGTTTGTGCGGCATATAACGCCGACTTCGATGGTGACCAAATGGCTGTTCACGTACCGCTAACACTGGAAGCTCAGTTAGAAGCGCGTGCGTTGATGATGTCTACCAACAACATCCTGTCACCAGCGAACGGCGAGCCAATCATCGTTCCTTCTCAGGACGTTGTATTGGGTCTGTATTACATGACCCGCGACTGTGTTAACGCCAAAGGCGAAGGCATGGTTCTGACTGGCCCGAAAGAAGCTGAACGTATTTATCGTGGTGGCCTGGCATCGCTACATGCTCGCGTAAAAGTGCGTATTACTGAAGAAATTCGTAATGTCGAAGGCGAAAGCATTACGCGTACCAGCATCATCGATACGACAGTTGGCCGTGCTATTTTGTGGATGATCGTCCCGAAAGGCCTGCCTTACTCTATCGTGAACCAGCCGCTGGGCAAGAAAGCTATCTCCAAGATGCTGAACACCTGTTACCGCATCCTGGGCTTGAAGCCAACGGTTATCTTTGCTGACCAGATCATGTACACCGGTTTTGCTTACGCAGCACGCTCAGGCGCCTCTGTAGGTATCGATGACATGGTTATCCCAGAAGCGAAAGCAGGGATCATCGAAGAAGCTGAAACTGAAGTTGCCGAGATCCAGGAGCAGTTCCAATCTGGTCTGGTAACCGCAGGCGAACGTTATAACAAAGTGATCGATATCTGGGCCGCGGCTAACGAACGTGTTGCCAAGGCGATGATGGATAACTTGTCTGTAGAAGATGTTGTCAACCGTGACGGCGTTGTCGAACAGCAAGTGTCATTCAACAGCATCTTTATGATGGCCGACTCCGGTGCGCGTGGTTCTGCTGCACAGATTCGTCAGCTGGCAGGGATGCGTGGTCTGATGGCCAAGCCAGATGGTTCGATCATTGAAACGCCAATCACTGCGAACTTCCGTGAAGGTTTGAACGTACTTCAGTACTTCATCTCAACCCACGGTGCGCGTAAAGGTTTGGCGGATACCGCATTGAAAACTGCGAACTCCGGTTACCTGACCCGTCGTTTGGTTGACGTGGCACAGGATCTGGTGGTAACCGAAGACGATTGTGGTACCCATAACGGTATCGTGATGACCCCGGTTATCGAAGGTGGTGATGTTAAAGAGCCACTGCGCGATCGCGTTCTGGGTCGTGTGACTGCAGAAGAAGTTATCAAGCCGGGTACGGCTGATATTCTGGTTCCGCGTAACACCCTATTGGACGAAAAATGGTGTGATCTGTTAGAAGAAAACTCCGTCGACAGCGTTAAAGTTCGTTCAGTAGTAAGCTGTGAAACTGACTTTGGTGTGTGTGCAAACTGCTATGGTCGCGACCTGGCACGTGGTCACATTATCAACAAAGGTGAAGCAGTTGGTGTTATTGCAGCGCAGTCAATCGGTGAGCCGGGTACCCAGCTTACGATGCGTACGTTCCACATCGGTGGTGCGGCATCTCGTGCGGCAGCAGAGTCCAGCATTCAGGTTAAGAACAAAGGCAGCTTGAAACTGAGCAACGTCAAGTTCGTTACCAATGCAGCGGGCAAGCTGGTTATTACTTCTCGTAATACCGAGCTGAAGCTGATCGACGAATTCGGCCGTACTAAAGAAAGCTACAAAGTGCCTTACGGTGCTGTAATGGCTAAAGGCGATGGCGCAGAAGTCCAGGGCGGCGAAACCGTTGCTAACTGGGATCCGCACATCATGCCAGTTGTGACCGAAGTGAGCGGTTTCATTCGCTTCGCGGACATGGTTGACGGCCAGACCATTACCCGCCAGACCGACGAACTGACTGGTTTGTCTTCTCTGGTAGTACTGGATAGTGCAGAGCGTACCGGTAGCGGTAAAGACCTGCGTCCGGCACTGAAAATCGTTGACGCCAAAGGCGACGATGTATTGATCCCAGGTACTGATATGCCTGCTCAATACTTCCTGCCAGGTAAAACGATTGTACAGCTGGAAGATGGCATTCAGATCGGTGCGGGTGATACCCTGGCGCGTATTCCTCAGGAATCAAGCGGTACCAAGGATATTACCGGTGGTCTGCCACGTGTTGCTGACTTGTTCGAAGCACGTCGTCCGAAAGAGCCTGCAATCCTGGCTGAAATCAGCGGGATCATCTCGTTCGGTAAAGAGACCAAAGGCAAACGTCGTCTGGTTATCTCACCGTTGGATGGTAGCGATGCATACGAAGAGATGATTCCGAAATGGCGTCAGCTCAACGTGTTCGAAGGTGAAATTGTAGAACGCGGTGACGTGGTCTCCGATGGCCCAGAATCTCCACATGACATTCTGCGTCTGCGTGGCGTTCACGCAGTTACCCGTTACATCACCAACGAAGTGCAGGAAGTTTACCGTCTGCAAGGCGTTAAGATTAACGATAAACACATCGAAGTTATCGTTCGTCAGATGTTGCGTAAAGGCACCATCGTTGATTCAGGTAGCACTGACTTCCTGGAAGGCGAGCAGGCAGAAATGTCTCGCGTTAAAATCGCTAACCGTAAGCTGGCAGCCGAAGGCAAAATCGAGGCTACGTTCACGCGTGACCTGCTGGGTATCACCAAGGCATCCTTGGCGACCGAGTCCTTCATCTCTGCGGCTTCGTTCCAAGAAACCACGCGCGTTCTTACTGAAGCGGCAGTTGCCGGTAAACGTGATGAACTGCGTGGCCTGAAAGAAAACGTAATCGTGGGCCGTCTGATCCCAGCCGGTACCGGTTACGCTTATCATCAGGATCGTGCACGCCGTAAAGCTCTGGGTGAAGTTCCCGTTGTACCGCAAGTTAGCGCGGATGAAGCAACGGCTAACCTGGCTGAATTGCTTAACGCCGGTTTTGGTAATAGCAAAGACTAATCTCTTTGTTGTTCACCAACGTAAAAACCGCTCCTTACGGGGCGGTTTTTTTTGCTTTTTTTAGGATTTAAACGGCCGGTTTATTGCAGAGAACGCCCTAAATGGCGATCCCAATCCTTCCACACCGGCTGTAACTCCGCCTGTGTCAATGCCAGTGCTACCTGCTCCGGTGTGCGATTATCATGCGGAGCAAATTGCTCAAGTTCTGGATGATTATCTGCATACCCACCAGGCTGAGTTTTGGAACCCGCACTGACATTATTAATCGCGACCGGAATGACATTGTCGCGGAAGAAAGGTGATTCACGGGTAGATAGCGACAGTTCCACATCGGGGGCAAACAATCTAAAAGCACAGATCAATTGCAGCAGTTGCGGCTCACTCATCAGAGATGCAGGCTCGATACCGCCCGCACAAGGTCGTAGTCGTGGAAACGAAATAGAGTAGCGACTTTGCCAATAGGTCTGTTGCAGATAAAACAGATGCTCCGCCAGCATATAACAGTCCGTGCGCCAACTATTAGACAGCCCGATCAACGCACCTAGTCCGATCTTGTCGATCCCAGCCCGACCGAGACGATCTGGGGTTGCCAGTCGCCAGTGAAAATCTTGCTTGTGCCCGCGCAAGTGATGTTGCTGGTAAGTCGCTGGGTGATAGGTTTCCTGATAAACCATCACACCGTCTAATCCCAACGTTTTTAGCTCCGCATACTCTTCTTGCGCCAATGGTTGAACTTCCATCATCAGTGAACTGAATCGACTACGGATGACTGGGAAGTGACGACGAAAGTAATCCATTCCTACTTTTGCCTGATGTTCACCAGTGACCAGTAGCAGATGTTCAAAGCCTAGCGCTTTGATAGCATCACACTCACGGATGATTTCTGCTTCATCTAAGGTTTTGCGCTTGATGCGATTGCTCATCGAGAAACCACAATAAGTGCAATCATTAGCACACAGATTAGAAAGGTAGAGCGGCACATAAAAACTCACCGTGTTACCAAAACGCTGGCGGGTTAATTGTTGAGCCTTCTGCGCCATCGGTTCGAGATAAGCCAGTGCTGCGGGCGAAATCAACGCCATTAAGTCGTCGCGATTCGGTTTGACGGCATTAATGGCCCGTTCAACATCAGCGGCGGTTTTACTGTTAATACGCAGAGAAATATCATCCCAATCTAATTGTTGCCAGTGTTGGCTGAAATCTTCAGACATGATGCTCCTCCTCTAACTGGCTGAGAAAGCCAGTCAGTGGGCTGGTGGCAATGGCCTTGCCAAACTGTTGGTTGCCAAGCCCCGCCTGACGCGCCAATTCACCGGATTCAACCGCCAAACGGAAAGCATGCGCCATGTGTACGGGTGAGCGTGCCACGGCAATTGCGGTATTGACCAGCACGGCATCAGCTCCCAATTCCATTGCCTCAAGCGCATGGCTTGGCGCACCAATTCCAGCATCGACTACCACGGGCACTTTGGCCTGCTCGATAATGATTTGCAGAAAGTCGCGGGTACGTAAGCCCAAATTTGAGCCAATCGGTGCACCCAATGGCATGACGGCAGCGCAGCCTGCTTCTTCCAGCCGCTTGCACAATACTGGGTCCGCACCACAGTAAGGCAAAACAACAAATCCCTCTTTCACCAGTATTTCGGCGGCTTTCAGGGTTTCTATTGGGTCAGGCAGTAAATACTTCACATCGGGATGAATTTCCAATTTTATCCAATGGGTACCCAGCGCTTCACGCGCCAGACGGGCGGCAAATACAGCCTCTTGCGCAGTTTTGGCCCCCGAGGTATTAGGCAGCAAACGCACACCTAATTGTTGCAAGGGCGCAAGAATTGCATCGTTCCCTGCCCGTAAATCAACCCGTTTCATCGCCATAGTAATCAGTTGTGACCCCGAGGCGCGCAATGCTTCCAGCATTAGTTCCGGGGTGGAGAATTTTCCCGTACCGGTAAATAAACGTGAGGTAAAAGTGGTATCGGCGATCTTCAGCATGTCAGCCCCCGGCAATCGCTTGGAATAGCAAAATGTTATCACCCGCGTGTAACTGGCATTTTTCCCAGTCAGTGCGGGGGACGATGACCTGATTAATTGCCAGAGCCGTACCCGGCTGGTGGCGTTTGAGCTGATTGAGCAGCATTGCCGCAGTGATATTGCTCACCACTTCTAATGGCTGATCATTGAGCACAATCTGTATATAACCCGTTTTCACTGTGCACCTCCGCAGGCAGGGCAATGCTTGGCCCGAGTCAGTTGCAGGGTGCTCCAGCTCTGCTGCTTGCCATCGAATAAGCGTAATTTCCCGCTCAGTGCCGACGGCAGTCCTGCCAACATCTTGATGGCCTCCAGTGCTTGCAAGGTACCAATGACGCCGACCACCGGCCCCAATACGCCAGCAGTACGGCAGTTACGTTGTGGTAATTCTTTATCGGGATATAGACAGGTGTAGCAGCCTTGAGAATAAGGCGGCTCAATCACCAGCAATTGCCCGCTGAATCCCACGGCACTACCGCTAATTAATGGTTTTTGTGCAGTGATACAGGCTGAATTTACCTGATGGCGCGTCTCCATGTTGTCGCTGCAATCCAGCACCAAATCAGCGTTAGCTACCGCATCGGCCAATGCCGCACCTAGCAGCCGCGTATCAAATGGGACAATTACAATCAACGGATTGAGGCTTTGCAAATGACGTTGGGCTAACCGTGCTTTACTTTGATTAGCTGAGGATGTTTGGCTGATATCTGTGGTGCGATACAGGATTTGGCGCTGTAAATTGGTCAGTTCCAGTTGGTCATCATCAGCCAGTAATAGCTTACCGACACCGGCTGCCGCCAAATAGAGCGCAGCAGGCGAACCAAGGCCGCCAAGGCCGATAATCAGCACACAGGCACTTTTCAGCTTCAACTGGCCCTCAGGGCCGATATCCTCCAGTAATAACTGGCGGCTGTAGCGCAAGAATTCGCTGTCACTCAACTCATACTTGTTTGTCATCAGCCAGCTCCTTGCCCTCAATCAGGTGCAGTAATTGTGCTGTTGCCTGCTGCCAATCGTCACTCAGGGTAATGGCACTGACGACCGCTACACTACCGACACCCGTGGCCAGGACCGCCGGTACGCGCTCAATGCTGATACCGCCGATGGCAACGGTCGGGTAGCCTGGCGTGTTGTCGACCATCTGCTTGAGTACCGTCAACCCTTGTGGTGATGACGGCATTTGCTTGGTTTGTGTGGGGAAGATGTGGCCCATGGCGATATAAGAGGGCCGGACAGCTTTAGCTATCGCCAGTTCCTGCTCATCATGGGTTGATACGCCCAGCCGTAATCCAGCTTGCTGAATCGCGGCCAAGTCGGCTGTTTCCAAATCTTCCTGACCCAGATGAACACCATAGGCACCATGCTTAATCGCCAGCCGCCAATAATCATTGATAAATAAGCGTGCCTGATAGCGTTTGCCTAACGCTATGGCAGCGGCAATGTCTTGTTCTACCTGCGCATCATCTAACTCTTTGATACGTAGTTGTATTGTGGTTACACCTGCGGCAAGCAGGCGCTCTATCCAAAGTAGGCTATCGACGACGGGATAGAGACCAAGACGCTGTACCGTCGCAGGGAAACCTTTCTTTGCAGAAAATGAGGCATGATTAGACAGGTTCATTATTGGCCTCGCTCTTGAGGTTAACGGGGCTGTGATACAGCTCGCTGCCGCGAGAGCGGAACTCCGCTGACATCTGTTCCATACCTGATTGTAAAATTTCGATCGGTTGGGCTGCTGTTTCTTGTGTCGCTGCTAGCTCTTGCGTCACAGCCTGTTCTTGCGTAGCGGCATAGTCGCGGACTTCCTGAGAGATTTTCATCGAGCAGAATTTCGGCCCGCACATTGAGCAGAAGTGGGCCACTTTGCCGGACTCCTGCGGTAGGGTTTCGTCGTGATAGGCTCGTGCGGTTTCTGGATCAAGCGCCAGATTGAACTGATCTTCCCAGCGGAATTCAAAGCGCGCTTTCGACATGGCGTTATCGCGGATCTGCGCACCGGGGTGGCCTTTGGCCAAGTCTGCGGCATGGGCGGCGATTTTATAAGTAATAAGACCTTGTTTCACATCCTCTTTATTAGGCAGGCCAAGATGTTCTTTCGGTGTGACGTAACACAACATGGCGCAACCGAACCAACCAATCATGGCGGCCCCAATACCTGAAGTGAAATGATCATAACCCGGCGCAATATCCGTAGTTAGCGGGCCTAAGGTATAGAATGGCGCTTCATGGCAGTGTTCCAACTCTTCCGTCATATTGCGGCGAATCATCTGCATCGGCACATGACCGGGGCCTTCAATCATCACCTGGACATCATATTCCCAGGCGATTTTGGTCAATTCACCCAAGGTATGCAGCTCAGCGAACTGGGCTTCATCATTGGCATCCTGAATGGAACCAGGGCGTAGGCCATCACCCAGTGACAGTGAGACATCATAGGCCGCACAGATCTGGCAGATTTCGCGAAAATGCTGATACAGGAAGTTTTCCTGATGATGGGAAAGGCACCACTTCGCCATAATTGAACCACCACGGGAGACGATACCGGTCAAGCGTTTGGCGGTCATCGGTACATAGCGCAACAACACACCGGCATGGATAGTAAAGTAATCCACCCCTTGCTCGGCCTGCTCTAACAGTGTGTCACGGAACATTTCCCAGGTTAGGTTCTCGGCCACACCATTTACTTTTTCCAGCGCCTGATAGATAGGAACGGTACCAATAGGGACCGGGCTGTTACGTAGGATCCATTCACGGGTTTCATGGATATAGCGGCCAGTGGACAGGTCCATCACGGTATCGGCACCCCAGCGGGTTGACCACACCAGTTTTTCTACTTCCTCTTCGATGGAGGAGGTCACCGCAGAGTTACCGATATTGGCATTCACTTTCACTAAAAAGTTACGACCAATAATCATCGGCTCAGATTCTGGATGGTTTATATTGGCGGGAATGATAGCTCGGCCCGCCGCCACTTCCTGACGTACAAATTCGGCAGTGATATTTTCTGGCAGGTTAGCGCCAAAAGCCTGTCCTGGATGCTGCTGGCGTAGTACCTCACCACGAATACGTTCACGGCCCATATTTTCTCGCAGCGCGATAAACTCCATCTCTGGCGTGATGATACCCTGACGGGCGTAATGCAGTTGGGTGACGCATTTGCCTGTGATGGCTTTCTTCGGGTGTGGCAGATGCTCAAAACGCAAATGATCCAAGCCTTCGTCGGCCAAACGTTGTTGGGTGAAGCCAGAGCTGACAGAGGTCAGTGCGGCGCTATCCTGGCGTTCAGCTATCCAGCTATCGCGTAATTTGGGTAACCCGCTGTGAACATCCAGTTTGGCATTTGAGTCACCATATGGGCCGGAAGTGTCATACACCGGGATGGCTTCGTTATCTTCATAGCGTGGTGCGTCTTTGCCACCGCCAATCAGTGTCGGACTGAGCTGGATTTCGCGCATCGGTACCAGAATATCTGGCCGTGAGCCTTGTAGGTAAATACGTTGGGAGTTGGGGAAAGTGACACCTTGCAAAGTATCAATAAACTGTTGAGCTTGTTCACGTTGTTGTTTACGTGGAATAGGTTTACGTGGGCGTGATGAACTTTTAGTGGTTGTATTATTAGACATAGCAATTCCTACCAGTGTGGTTTATAGGGAAAATTGCTTGTCTGGAGCTTGGCGGGAGTAACGATGTTGGCCAGTAACCGGCAGCTACCTGTAAGGATAGAGACCGGGCCTGTAGCGATAAATTACTCTTGTTCCCTTCGCGGGTATTAACCCGATCAGGTTCCGCGGATCCCGAATTAACGGTCTCAGCCTGCGTTTGCTTTCCTAAGAAAACAGGTGCTAGGCACTCCGACAAGAAACCCCAGTATATGAGGTTGAATTAAAACTACAAGCCCGTGCTGTTCAGCGGGCTATTTTACCGGCCCTGTTTGAATAACTGGCTGGGCGGCTTGCCATGACTCGGCTGCCCATTGAATCAATTGATCTTCCAAGCGGAAACGGGCATCAAGGGCTTCGCCGATATCAGATAATGCTTGTTGAAACTCGATACAACTGTCCTGATCGATCTCAATGTTGGTATAACGATCATGGAATGTCATGATCGTTTGAGTATTATTTTTTAACGCAGGATACACTTTGGTCGTCAGCGCCATTTTTGGGCTAGACGCGCCTTCCACCTGTTTGATAATTCTGTCATAGATATGAAAATGCCCGGAAGAGAGATAATCCACTAAATTATGGCAAAAGTTCTCCAGCGCTTTTTCGTTAAGCGGGGTATGCTTTTCTTTTTGCGGCTTAATACCGATCACTGTGCAATATGAAACTAACAGTTCTTTACGCGCATGAAGCCATTGATCAATTAATTCATTACTGCCGCCAACGCGTTGAGTCAGGCTTTCTAGTCGGTTGAGCATGAACGACCCCGTGAGTAAGGAAAAGTAATAGTGGGTTACAAAAATGTAACAAGCCGGATTCTAGATTGCCAGTGAAGTCGAGGTTGTGCAACAACGATATGGAACTACAACTTACAGGTAAAGAAAGTGGCTGGTGGATTGTCAGTCATGAAAACAAATTATGGTTGCCGAAAGGGGAGTTACCACAAGGTAATGCCGCTAATTGGTCATTGCAGGGCGCAACGGCAAGGCAAATCGGTGAATGGCAAGGGCAGGCGGTATGGTTGATCCGTCAGATGATGTCTACTGATATGGGTTCCGTGCGGCAATTACTGGATGTGGATCGCGGCTTGTTCCAATTGGCTGGGCGTGGTGTGCAACTGGCAGAGTTTTATCGTTCTCACCGTTTTTGTGGTTATTGCGGTCACCAAATGCAGGCCAGCCGTTCCGAGTGGGCTTGTCTGTGTAATCACTGCCGTGAGCGCTATTACCCACAAGTCGCCCCTTGTGTGATTGTTGCCATTCGCCGTGATGATGAAATTTTATTGGCGCAGCATGTACGGCATCGTGGCGGCATTAATACCGTATTGGCAGGCTTTGTCGAAGTGGGTGAGACTCTGGAGCAGGCGGTTTCCCGTGAAGTTTTAGAAGAAAGTAATATTCACATTAAAAATCTGCGCTACGTAACATCACAGCCTTGGCCGTTCCCCCATTCACTGATGATGGCGTTTATGGCCGAGTATGACAGTGGTGAATTGCGACATGACCCTAAAGAGCTGCTAAATGCCGGTTGGTATCGTTATGACCAATTGCCATTACTGCCGCCGCCAGGCACCGTAGCACGACGATTAATTGAAGATACCGTGGTGTTATGCCGCGAGCACCGTGAGTTGATCTAATCAGAAGGGAGTGCTGAAGCGCTAACCTCATAGCCGACGCAGTTTAAACCCCACGAGAGTGAGTCATTATCACGCCCTTAATAGCGGCGGCAGTTAGCAGGAAAGTATTATCTGACATGCTACAATATGGTCCGCTAAAAGATGGCCGCCAGATAATTAAGGGAGCTCCACCATGAATGAGTTGAAAAACGATCGCTATCTGCGAGCCTTATTGCGTCAACCGGTAGATGTAACGCCGGTATGGATGATGCGTCAGGCGGGCCGTTATTTGCCGGAATATAAAGCTACCCGCGCGGTTGCCGGGGATTTTATGTCGCTGTGCAAAAATGCGGAACTGGCTTGTGAAGTGACGATGCAGCCATTACGTCGCTATCCATTGGACGCCGCGATTCTGTTTTCAGACATTCTGACCATCCCCGATGCTATGGGGCTGGGGCTCTATTTTGAAACCGGTGAAGGCCCAGGCTTCCAATCCCCGATTACTTGTCGCGCCGACGTCGAAAAGTTACCCATTCCCGACCCAGAAGAGGAATTAGGTTATGTGATGAACGCGGTAAGAACCATTCGCCGTGAGCTGAAAGGTGCGGTGCCATTAATTGGTTTTTCCGGCAGCCCATGGACGCTGGCAACCTATATGGTTGAAGGTGGTAGTAGCAAAGCGTTTACCAAACTGAAGAAAATGATGTATGCCGAGCCGCAAACCCTGCATCTGCTACTGGATAAACTGGCCGATAGCGTCATCTTGTATCTCAATGCGCAAATCAAAGCTGGCGCTCAATCTGTGATGGTGTTTGATACTTGGGGTGGGGTACTGACAGGGCGTGATTATCTTGAATTCTCCTTGAACTACATGCATAAAATCGTCGATGGCCTGATCCGCGAAAACGACGGGCGTCGGGTGCCGGTGACCTTGTTCACCAAAGGTGGCGGGCAATGGCTGGAAGCAATGGCTGCTACCGGTTGTGATGCATTAGGGTTGGATTGGACCACGGATATCGGCGATGCGCGCCGTCGGGTGGGTGATAAGGTCGCTCTGCAAGGCAATATGGACCCCTCTGTGCTATACGCACCACCTGCCCGTATTGAGCAGGAAGTGAGTACTATTCTCGCAAGTTTTGGCCAGGGTGAAGGGCATGTGTTTAATCTGGGGCACGGCATTCATCAGGATGTCCCGCCAGAACATGCAGGGGCTTTTGTTGATGCAGTGCATACATTATCAAAGCCTTATCATCAAAACTAATCGCTTATACCCAAAGTCATTGGGGCGGCAGGTAACCGTACTGTAGCTTCAAGCTCGAGGGAGGTTGGCCGATGATAGATACCAAAGCGTTACGGGCAGAACAGTTACAACGAGCATCTGAAATTATTCTTCACGATGATTTTGATAGTGGGTCAGTGCACTTTATTGCCGGTGCGGATGTTGGTTTTGAGCAGCAGGGGGAGATTACCCGTGCTGCTATCGCGATTTTGCGTTATCCCTCGCTAGAACTGGTGGAATATCAGGTTGCCCGCGTGGCAACTTCACTGCCGTATATCCCCGGTTTACTCTCTTTCCGTGAATATCCTGCATTATTAGCCGCCTGGGGGCAGTTGCAGCAACGGCCTCAACTGGTGTTTGTTGATGGGCAAGGTATCGCACATCCGCGTCGTTTAGGCGTTGCCAGCCATTTTGGGCTGTTGGTTGATGTCCCGACCATTGGTGTCGCCAAAAGTCGCCTGTGTGGGCACTCTCTGCCGCTAGAGAGCGATAACGGCGCATTACAACCACTCATTGATGGTGATGAGCAACTTGGCTGGGTGTGGCGTAGCAAAGTCCGTTGCAATCCACTGTTTATCTCGCCCGGTCATCGGGTCAGTGTTAGCAGTGCTTTGGCGTGGGTACAGGCTTGCATGGCGGGCTACCGTTTGCCTGAGCCAACCCGTTGGGCTGATGCTATCGCCTCAAACCGCCCGCAATTTCAGCGTTGGGTGCGGAAAAATCCTGATTTACTTGGCAACCATAGGGATATGATTTAATTTCGGGTACACTGCCGCGCAGATAATGAATAATGAGAACTTATAATGATACGTAATCCGATTCATCTACGTCTCGAGAAGCTGGAAAGTTGGCAACACCTGACTTTCATGGCTTGCTTATGCGAGCGGATGTATCCCAACTATCAGCAATTTTGTCTGGAAACTGAATTTGGCGACCCGGCTGTTTACCGGCGTATTCTGGACCTGATCTGGGAAACTTTGGTCGTAAAAGACGCAAAAGTTAACTTTGATAGCCAGTTAGAGAAGCTGGAAGAGGCAATTCCTTCAGCCGATGACTATGCTATCTACGGTGTTTATCCTGCCATCGATGCCTGTATTGCATTGGGCGAGGCCATCCATTCGCGTTTGAGTGGTGAAACACTGGAACATGCTGTCGCTATCAGCGAAGCATCAATTCGTACCGTTGCAATGTTGGAAATGACGTTGGCCGGTAAAGAAATGACCGATGAAGAACTGAAAATTTTGCCTGCGATTGAAGAAGAATGGGATATCCAATGGGAGATTTTCCGTCTGTTAGCTGACTGTGAAGAGCGCGACTTAGATCTGATAAAAGGGCTACGATCTGACCTGCGGGAAGCGGCTGTTAGCAACATTGGCATAAATTTAACGCAATAAGGCAAGAAAACGTGATTTAACGCCTGATTTGTCACGTCTTAAGGCTTCACATCTGCCCCCTGTCTGTTCTACATTTGGGGGGCGAAAAAAAGTGGCTATCGGGGCGTGTATGCAGGAGAGTGCTGTCCATCGGCATATCCGTCGCACTCGATGCTTTGCAAACGATAAACACACTGTAAGGATAACTTATGAATAAGACTCAACTGATTGACGTAATCGCGGACAAAGCGGACCTTTCTAAAGCACAAGCTAAAGCTGCTTTGGAATCCACACTGGCTGCAATTACCGAATCTCTGAAAGACGGTGATCCAGTACAATTGGTTGGTTTTGGTACTTTCAAGGTAAACCATCGTAATGAGCGCACTGGCCGCAACCCACAGACTGGTAAAGAAATCAAAATTGCTGCAGCTAATGTGCCAGCGTTTGTTTCTGGTAAAGCACTGAAAGATTCTGTTAAATCTTAATAGTGTGTCAGTGAAAATAATAAGCAGGGGGGTGGCAAAGCCCCTTTTGTTTATGCAGCGGGTGCTGATGACCCTCGGTTTAGCCTTTGGTCTCAGCGCCTGTAGCAGTCAGTCAGGTTCCCCTCAATTTAGTGCCAGCGGATATATCGCCGATAGCGGTGTCGTTCGTTTATGGCGTCAGGATAATGCGCAGCAGCAGCCACAAGTGCTGATGAGCGTCTACAGCCCCTATTCCGGGGACAACACTCGCGTAACCTTCTACGAATATCAAAATGGCATTTTGCGGGAAATTCGGCGCAACGATTTGGGTCATAACCCGCAGAGCGTCGAGCTGCGTTTTGATGAACAAGGACAGGTGAGTTTTATGCAGCGCCAGTTGGCCGAACGGCGTGAGCAGCTCTCTGCGGATAATATCGCGGTCTATCAGTTGGAAGCGAAACGAATTCTCGAACAGAGCAGTGCACTGCGCGCCGGAAATGTCAGGTTAATTCAGGGACAGTGGCGAGATGGTGTGGTTACCACCTGTGATAAGAAGACGTTGCGATTGAAAGTTGACGATAACTCACAGGCATGGCTGAGCAAACGGGGAGAGGGCAGTGCGCAACCTCTGGGCGTCGCGTGGTTGGATTCGTCGGAGGGTCAGCAATTGCTGTTGGTTGCCAATCAGGACTTCTGCCGCTGGGAGCCGACAGCCGGTAGTTTGTGAGACCTGATAAGAAGCAGGGCACAGCAAGCTGCGCCCGTAGAATACAAGGGTAGATTTATTTACCGCGAGCAATCGCCCGATAACCAATGTCTTTACGGTAGAAAGCCCCTTCCCACTGAATATTTTCAGCTAACCGATACGCGTTTTGCTGTGCCTGGGCGACGGTGGCACCCAGCGCAGTTACACACAATACGCGACCGCCGCTAGTGACGACTTCATTATTGCCATTCAGTTTGGTTCCGGCGTGGAACACTTTACCGTCAGCTACCTCCTGCTGTGGTAATCCATGAATGACATCACCGTGGCGATAATCTGCCGGATAACCGCCAGCGGCCAACACCACACCCAGCGATGGGCGCTCATCCCAGTCAGAGGTCTTCTCATTCAATTTGCCTTGCGCACCGGCTAAGCACAATTCAACCAAGTCTGAACGCATGCGTAGCATGATGGGTTGAGTTTCCGGGTCACCAAAGCGACAGTTGAACTCAATCACTTTTGGTTGCCCGTCAGCGGAAATCATCAGACCGGCATAGAGGAAGCCGGTATAGACATTACCTTCTGCCGCCATACCGCGCACTGTCGGCCAGATAACACTTTCCATCACTCGCTGATGAACTTCATCAGTGACTACCGGTGCCGGGGAATATGCCCCCATACCACCGGTATTCGGGCCGGTATCACCATCGCCAACCCGCTTATGGTCCTGGCTGGTGGCCATTGGTAATACATTTTCACCATCAACCATCACGATAAAGCTGGCTTCTTCGCCGTCGAGAAACTCTTCCACCACGATACGGTGGCCTGCATCACCAAAGGCATTGCCTGCCAGCATGTCATGAACGGCGGTTTCTGCTTCTTCCAACGTCATCGCAACAATCACGCCTTTACCGGCGGCCAGCCCATCAGCCTTAATCACGATCGGTGCACCGATTTCACGAACATAGGCTAAAGCAGGCTCCACCTCGGTGAAGTTCTGGTAAAACGCAGTTGGGATATTGTGGCGCGCCAGGAAGTCTTTCGTGAAAGCTTTAGATCCTTCCAACTGAGCCGCGGCTTGCGTTGGCCCAAAAATGGTCAAACCGGCTGCGCGGAAAGCATCAACCACACCAATAACTAACGGTGCTTCCGGGCCGACAATGGTCAGGCCAATATCATGGTTCTGGGCAAAGGCCAACAGACCCGCAATATCCGTTGCCGCGATATCGACATTTTCTAAACCAGATTCTAGCGCTGTGCCGGCATTGCCCGGTGCGACATAAATTTTGCCCGCTAAAGGCGACTGTGCTGCTTTCCAGCCCAGCGCATGTTCACGCCCGCCATTACCAATAATCAAAATATTCATCAGATGACTCCGTTAAGCGGGTTAATTAATGGCGGAAATGGCGCATGTCGGTAAAGATCATAGCGATGCCATGCTCATCAGCCGCAGCAATGACTTCATCGTCACGGATTGAACCGCCCGGTTGGATAACACAACTGATCCCGACAGATGCAGCAGCATCGATACCGTCACGGAACGGGAAGAAAGCATCGGAGGCCATGGCAGAACCGGCCACTTCTAATCCTTCATCCGCTGCTTTGATACCAGCGATTTTGGCAGAATAGACACGGCTCATTTGGCCTGCGCCTATACCGATAGTCATATTGTCGCGCGCATAGACAATGGCATTGGATTTTACGAACTTGGCTACTTTCCAGCAGAACAGTGCATCACGCAGTTCTTGCTCCGTCGGCTGGCGCTTGGACACCACACGCAGATCGGCTGCAGTCACCATACCTAAATCGCGGTCTTGGACCAGCAAACCACCATTGACGCGTTTGAAGTCCAGACCGGTAGCACGCTCCTGCCACTGGCCACAGGTCAGAACACGGACATTTTGTTTGGCGGCGAGCAATGCCAGTGCTTCTGTGCTGACCGCGGGTGCAATAATGACTTCAACAAACTGGCGGCTGATAATGGCGCTGGCGGTTTCGGCATCCAATTCACGGTTAAAGGCAATAATGCCGCCGAAAGCAGAGGTTGGGTCAGTTTTATAGGCTTTTTCATAAGCGGCGAGCAGAGAATCAGCAATCGCCACGCCGCATGGGTTGGCATGTTTGACGATCACACAGGCAGGCTCACTGAACTCTTTCACACATTCTAACGCCGCATCGGTATCTGCGATGTTGTTATAGGAGAGCGCTTTACCCTGTAATTGCTGTGCGGTAGCCACAGATGCCTCTTTAACCTCTTCTTCTATATAGAAAGCCGCTTGCTGGTGGCTGTTTTCACCGTAGCGCATATCTTGTTTCTTTATATAGTTAAGATTCAGTGTGCGTGGGAAGCGGCCTGATGGTTGCTCTGTGTCACCATGATAAGCTGGCACCAGCGCGCCGAAGTAGTTGGCGATCATGCTGTCGTAGGCGGCGGTATGTTCAAACGCCTTGATAGCCAGATCAAAGCGGGTTGGATACGTCAACGAACCCTCATTATTATCTAGCTCAGTAATAATGGCGGGGTAGTCACTACTCTTGACCACGATAGCGACATCTTTATGGTTCTTGGCGGCGGAGCGCACCATGGTAGGGCCACCGATATCGATATTCTCAACTGCATCTTCCAGTGAGCAATCTGGGCGAGCAACTGTCTGAGCGAACGGATATAGATTCACGACAACAATATCAATTGGCTGAATATCATGTTGAGCCATGATGCCATCATCCTGACCACGACGGCCCAAAATGCCGCCATGCACTTTTGGATGCAACGTTTTAACGCGTCCGTCCATCATTTCCGGGAAACCGGTATAGTCAGAAACCTCAGTGACGGGCAGACCCGCATCGGCCAGCAGGCGGGCAGTTCCACCGGTGGAAAGTAACTCGATGCCACGCTGAGAAAGTGCGGCGGCGAATTCGATGATACCGGCTTTGTCAGACACACTGAGTAGAGCACGGCGGATTGGGCGGCGTTGTTGCATGGTTTTATCCCTTGGCTTTGGAGTCGCAGTTATTCTTCGCAATCATTCAATAGAGCGTTATCTGAATCCTACCTTCTTATATAGATAACTATATAGAGAGGAACAAACTCAGATAACGTCCCAAATAGGGAGCAATGCCACTCTTTGCTGCTTTCAGCAGGGCGATTCATCCTCTACCACAATAAAATACGCTTTATCCTGAGTGGTATTCCCCAGTTTTATAAAAAATCACATCATGTCATCGATATTTTGCCGACAAGGTCACTCTTTTTCGCCGCGGGGAATTGTAGCGAAAACGATTGCGTGATGCTCGTCAATTTTGAGTGCAGATTCAATCTGTGGATAAGTTTGTGCACAACTGGGTATAAAGCGGGGTTTTGCTGTGGAATGCAGCAAACAGTCATTTTTATTGAAATTAGCGGTTGCGGGCGGCGCGGAACTCCCTATAATGCGCATCCATCGAGACGGCACACAACGAATCAAGTAGTTAAGTGACCGGCAAAGAGAACAGAGAAATTCAACGAAATTAGTAGTTGACTCTGAATGAGGAAAGCGTAATATGCGCACCTCGCGTTACCAACCACCGGTTGCTAACGCACTGCTCTTTAACAATTTATCAGACAATCTGTGTGGGCACTCGCAAGACGATATCGAAGCCTGTTTCGGCAGGCAGAAGAAATATCAAAGTCTTGAAGAGTGACCAAAGCAGTACACATTTGAACTTCGGTTCGAATGCATATTTGCAGAAAGTAATCTTTGAGCATCGCTGCTTTTATTAGCAGCAAATCAAACAAATCTTAAATTGAAGAGTTTGATCATGGCTCAGATTGAACGCTGGCGGCAGGCCTAACACATGCAAGTCGAGCGGCAGCGGGAAGTAGTTTACTACTTTGCCGGCGAGCGGCGGACGGGTGAGTAATGTCTGGGAAACTGCCTGATGGAGGGGGATAACTACTGGAAACGGTAGCTAATACCGCATGACCTCGCAAGAGCAAAGTGGGGGACCTTAGGGCCTCACGCCATCGGATGTGCCCAGATGGGATTAGCTAGTAGGTGGGGTAATGGCTCACCTAGGCGACGATCCCTAGCTGGTCTGAGAGGATGACCAGCCACACTGGAACTGAGACACGGTCCAGACTCCTACGGGAGGCAGCAGTGGGGAATATTGCACAATGGGCGCAAGCCTGATGCAGCCATGCCGCGTGTGTGAAGAAGGCCTTCGGGTTGTAAAGCACTTTCAGCGAGGAGGAAGGCAGTCGTGTTAATAGCACGATTGATTGACGTTACTCGCAGAAGAAGCACCGGCTAACTCCGTGCCAGCAGCCGCGGTAATACGGAGGGTGCAAGCGTTAATCGGAATTACTGGGCGTAAAGCGCACGCAGGCGGTTTGTTAAGTCAGATGTGAAATCCCCGCGCTTAACGTGGGAACTGCATTTGAAACTGGCAAGCTAGAGTCTTGTAGAGGGGGGTAGAATTCCAGGTGTAGCGGTGAAATGCGTAGAGATCTGGAGGAATACCGGTGGCGAAGGCGGCCCCCTGGACAAAGACTGACGCTCAGGTGCGAAAGCGTGGGGAGCAAACAGGATTAGATACCCTGGTAGTCCACGCTGTAAACGATGTCGACTTGGAGGTTGTGCCCTTGAGGCGTGGCTTCCGGAGCTAACGCGTTAAGTCGACCGCCTGGGGAGTACGGCCGCAAGGTTAAAACTCAAATGAATTGACGGGGGCCCGCACAAGCGGTGGAGCATGTGGTTTAATTCGATGCAACGCGAAGAACCTTACCTACTCTTGACATCCACAGAACTTAGCAGAGATGCTTCGGTGCCTTCGGGAACTGTGAGACAGGTGCTGCATGGCTGTCGTCAGCTCGTGTTGTGAAATGTTGGGTTAAGTCCCGCAACGAGCGCAACCCTTATCCTTTGTTGCCAGCACGTAATGGTGGGAACTCAAGGGAGACTGCCGGTGATAAACCGGAGGAAGGTGGGGATGACGTCAAGTCATCATGGCCCTTACGAGTAGGGCTACACACGTGCTACAATGGCAGATACAAAGTGAAGCGAACTCGCGAGAGCAAGCGGACCACATAAAGTCTGTCGTAGTCCGGATTGGAGTCTGCAACTCGACTCCATGAAGTCGGAATCGCTAGTAATCGTAGATCAGAATGCTACGGTGAATACGTTCCCGGGCCTTGTACACACCGCCCGTCACACCATGGGAGTGGGTTGCAAAAGAAGTAGGTAGCTTAACCTTCGGGAGGGCGCTTACCACTTTGTGATTCATGACTGGGGTGAAGTCGTAACAAGGTAACCGTAGGGGAACCTGCGGTTGGATCACCTCCTTACCTAACGATACGCATTGCGTAGTGTCCACACAGATTGTCTGATAGAAAGTAACGAGCAAATAAGGCCGGACTGAGAGATTAGTCGGGCTTTAGTACCTTGTTGGGTCTGTAGCTCAGGTGGTTAGAGCGCACCCCTGATAAGGGTGAGGTCGGTGGTTCAAGTCCACTCAGACCCACCAACTCATCCTCATAGTGCGTTACAGACACACTCGTTTATACCCATAAACGTCGCGTGACTGCGCCTTGTCTGAGAATGAGTTATGCCGATAAGGTATTTTGCTTTTTATATGGGGCTATAGCTCAGCTGGGAGAGCGCCTGCCTTGCACGCAGGAGGTCAGCGGTTCGATCCCGCTTAGCTCCACCATATAAAAAAACTATTTCAAAACGTACTGCGGTCGTAAGGCACAGTGTGTTGTGAAATATTGCTCTTTAACAATCTGGAACAAGCTGAAAATTGAAACATTACAGCTGAAACTTATCTCTCCGTAGAATTACTGAGGTAAGGATTAACCTGTATTAGAGTCTCTCAATAATCGCAATGCCAATGGGTAATCATTGTTGCAGTGTGAGCGAGAAGACACTCAGCAAGGCGTACAGCGCACAGCAACCGGAGTGAACTTAACATTCATGAGGATTGCGCGCACTGCACAACATAGCAGAGTGTGTTCACAGCCACACCAATAACGAAAAACACCTTTGGGTTGTGAGGTTAAGCGACTAAGCGTACACGGTGGATGCCTAGGCAGTCAGAGGCGATGAAGGGCGTGCTAATCTGCGAAAAGCGTCGGTAAGCTGATATGAAGCGTTACAACCGACGATACCCGAATGGGGAAACCCAGTGCAATTCGTTGCACTATTGCATGGTGAATACATAGCCATGCAAGGCGAACCGGGGGAACTGAAACATCTAAGTACCCCGAGGAAAAGAAATCAACCGAGATTCCCCCAGTAGCGGCGAGCGAACGGGGAAGAGCCCAGAGTCTGAATCAGTTTGTGTGTTAGTGGAAGCGTCTGGAAAGTCGCACGGTACAGGGTGATAGTCCCGTACACCAAAACACACTTGCTGTGAACTCGATGAGTAGGGCGGGACACGTGACATCCTGTCTGAATATGGGGGGACCATCCTCCAAGGCTAAATACTCCTGACTGACCGATAGTGAACCAGTACCGTGAGGGAAAGGCGAAAAGAACCCCGGCGAGGGGAGTGAAATAGAACCTGAAACCGTGTACGTACAAGCAGTGGGAGCCTACTTTGTTGGGTGACTGCGTACCTTTTGTATAATGGGTCAGCGACTTATATTTTGTAGCAAGGTTAACCGAATAGGGGAGCCGTAGGGAAACCGAGTCTTAACTGGGCGTCTAGTTGCAAGGTATAGACCCGAAACCCGGTGATCTAGCCATGGGCAGGTTGAAGGTTGGGTAACACTAACTGGAGGACCGAACCGACTAATGTTGAAAAATTAGCGGATGACTTGTGGCTGGGGGTGAAAGGCCAATCAAACCGGGAGATAGCTGGTTCTCCCCGAAAGCTATTTAGGTAGCGCCTCGTGAACTCATCTTCGGGGGTAGAGCACTGTTTCGGCTAGGGGGTCATCCCGACTTACCAAACCGATGCAAACTCCGAATACCGAAGAATGTTATCACGGGAGACACACGGCGGGTGCTAACGTCCGTCGTGAAGAGGGAAACAACCCAGACCGCCAGCTAAGGTCCCAAAGTCATGGTTAAGTGGGAAACGATGTGGGAAGGCATAGACAGCCAGGATGTTGGCTTAGAAGCAGCCATCATTTAAAGAAAGCGTAATAGCTCACTGGTCGAGTCGGCCTGCGCGGAAGATGTAACGGGGCTAAACCATGCACCGAAGCTGCGGCAGCGACGCTTAGGCGTTGTTGGGTAGGGGAGCGTTCTGTAAGCCGTTGAAGGTGACCTGTGAGGGTTGCTGGAGGTATCAGAAGTGCGAATGCTGACATAAGTAACGATAATGCGGGTGAAAAACCCGCACGCCGGAAGACCAAGGGTTCCTGTCCAACGTTAATCGGGGCAGGGTGAGTCGACCCCTAAGGCGAGGCTGAAAAGCGTAGTCGATGGGAAACAGGTTAATATTCCTGTACTTGGTGTTACTGCGAAGGGGGGACGGAGAAGGCTAGGCTAGCCGGGCGACGGTTGTCCCGGTTTAAGCATGTAGGCGGAGCGACTTGGTAAATCCGGTTGCTTATCAACGCTGAGGTGTGATGACGAGCCACTACGGTGGTGAAGTAGTTGATGCCAAGCTTCCAGGAAAAGCCTCTAAGCATCAGGTAACATTAAATCGTACCCCAAACCGACACAGGTGGTCAGGTAGAGAATACTCAGGCGCTTGAGAGAACTCGGGTGAAGGAACTAGGCAAAATGGTGCCGTAACTTCGGGAGAAGGCACGCTGGCATTAGGTAATGGGACTTGCTCCCGGCGCCGAAGCCAGTCGCAGATACCAGCTGGCTGCAACTGTTTAATAAAAACACAGCACTGTGCAAACACGAAAGTGGACGTATACGGTGTGACGCCTGCCCGGTGCTGGAAGGTTAATTGATGGGGTCAGCCGCAAGGCGAAGCTCTTGATCGAAGCCCCAGTAAACGGCGGCCGTAACTATAACGGTCCTAAGGTAGCGAAATTCCTTGTCGGGTAAGTTCCGACCTGCACGAATGGCGTAATGATGGCCAGGCTGTCTCCACCCGAGACTCAGTGAAATTGAACTCGCTGTGAAGATGCAGTGTACCCGCGGCAAGACGGAAAGACCCCGTGAACCTTTACTATAGCTTGACACTGAACATTGAGCCTTGATGTGTAGGATAGGTGGGAGGCATTGAAGTGTGGACGCCAGTCTGCATGGAGCCAACCTTGAAATACCACCCTTTAATGTTTGATGTTCTAACTCGGCCCCGTGATCCGGGGTGAGGACAGTGTCTGGTGGGTAGTTTGACTGGGGCGGTCTCCTCCCAAAGAGTAACGGAGGAGCACGAAGGTTAGCTAATCACGGTCGGACATCGTGAGGTTAGTGCAAAGGCATAAGCTAGCTTGACTGCGAGAGTGACGGCTCGAGCAGGTACGAAAGTAGGTCTTAGTGATCCGGTGGTTCTGAATGGAAGGGCCATCGCTCAACGGATAAAAGGTACTCCGGGGATAACAGGCTGATACCGCCCAAGAGTTCATATCGACGGCGGTGTTTGGCACCTCGATGTCGGCTCATCACATCCTGGGGCTGAAGTAGGTCCCAAGGGTATGGCTGTTCGCCATTTAAAGTGGTACGCGAGCTGGGTTTAGAACGTCGTGAGACAGTTCGGTCCCTATCTGCCGTGGGCGTTGGAAGATTGAGAGGGGCTGCTCCTAGTACGAGAGGACCGGAGTGGACGAATCACTGGTGTTCGGGTTGTCATGCCAATGGCATTGCCCGGTAGCTAAATTCGGAAGAGATAACCGCTGAAAGCATCTAAGCGGGAAACTTGCCTCGAGATGAGTCTTCCCTGGGGCTTTAAGCCCCCTGAAGGAACGTTAAAGACTATGACGTTGATAGGCTGGGTGTGTAAGTGCAGCGATGCATTGAGCTAACCAGTACTAATGATCCGTGAGGCTTAACCTTACAACACCAAAGGTGTTTTAGATTTGAGAGATAGAAATTTTCAGCGAAGTTCCGAGATTGGGCTTGCTGGCTGTGTGTAGGATTACATAGCGGGTTAGTTTAGACAGAATTTGCCTGGCGGCCTTAGCGCGGTGGTCCCACCTGATCCCATGCCGAACTCAGAAGTGAAACGCCGTAGCGCCGATGGTAGTGTGGGGTCTCCCCATGCGAGAGTAGGACACTGCCAGGCATCAAATTTAGTTGTGCTGATATGGCTCAGTTGGTAGAGCGCACCCTTGGTAAGGGTGAGGTCCCCAGTTCGACTCTGGGTATCAGCACCAGTTACATGGGCTAAAGTTCGGTAGTAGTAGAAAAGAATTTACCTGGCGGCAATAGCGCGGTGGTCCCACCTGACCCCATGCCGAACTCAGAAGTGAAACGCCGTAGCGCCGATGGTAGTGTGGGGTCTCCCCATGCGAGAGTAGGACACTGCCAGGTATCAAATCAAGTAAAGACCCCATGCCAAAAGCGTGGGGTTTTTGCTTTTGTGCTATCCGAAAATAGATGTTAGTGACGAGTTTGTTGTATGCTGAAAATGTAGCTAAATCACAGATAGCCCTCAAAAATAGAGTCATAGAAAATGATAACCCTCTGCATTTGTAGAGGGTTTTTGCATTTTGGCAGTATCGAAAATATATGCCGACTGTTCACTGCACTAAGTGCTATTGAGATGGTGGTAATGAAACATTTTCAGGTTGTGGCAGATCACTCGACTTTTTACTGAAAACCCGCTATCTTCAGGCATCTAGAAGTCTAAACGTATAAACGGATATATTGAGGATATAGGCATGCCAATTAGGGTTCCTGATGAATTACCCGCAGTGAGTTTCTTACGCAATGAGAATGTCTTTGTGATGACCTCATCGCGCGCGAAAACTCAGGAAATTCGTCCCCTGAAGGTGTTGGTTCTGAATCTAATGCCTAAAAAAATTGAGACGGAGAATCAATTCCTACGTTTACTCTCTAACTCACCCTTACAGATTGATATCCAATTGCTGCGCATTGATAGCCGTGAGTCAAAAAATACGCCAGCAGAGCATCTGAATAACTTCTACTGTGACTTTGAAGATATCCAGGATCAGAATTTTGATGGGTTGATCGTGACTGGCGCACCTCTCGGTTTAGTTGATTTTTGTGACGTCGCATACTGGCCACAGATCGAGCGTATTATTGCTTGGGCAAAGGACCACGTGACCTCAACCTTGTTCGTATGCTGGGCGGTACAGGCGGCCTTAAATATCCTGTATGGCATTCCTAAGATGACTCGCGAGGTCAAACTCTCTGGTATTTACCAACACCAAACTCGAGAGCCACTGGCACTACTCACCCGAGGGTTTGATGAAACATTCCTGGCACCTCATTCTCGCTATGCCGATTTCCCACTTGAGGTGCTTAAGCAATATACAGATTTGGATATCCTAGTCTCATCAGAAGAGGCTGGAGCTTATTTGTTTGCCAGTAAAGATAAGCGAGTGGCTTTTGTTACCGGTCATCCTGAATACGACGTCGACACGCTAGCGGGTGAATATCAGCGTGATGTGGCCGCCGGTCTTAACCCACAAGTTCCACTCAATTACTTCCCTGATGACGATGCTTCTTTACCACCAAAAGCATCGTGGCGTAGCCACGGTCATCTGCTGTTTGCGAACTGGCTGAACTACTACGTGTACCAAATCACCCCATTTGATTTGCGCCATATGAATCCTACGCTCGACTGACTTTTTATCACCTCAAATGTTAATAAAGGCGGCTGAATCGATGCCGCCTGTCTATTATTCCCCAGTAAAAAAGCTTATTCCCCTTCGATAAACTGGTCTGATCTCTTTGCTAAACAATGAGTTATCTTCGAAAAACGCTAGTAATGGAAGCCTATTCCTATCTGTCTATAACACATACCTATGTTAACAATATGATAAATAAAGATTAAAAAAATATTTTAAATAAAAATGGAAATCGTTTTTGATTTTAATGATTAATTGATTATTCTTAGTCCTGTCGGGGTGAAAAATAACCATGAAATCCAGCCTTAAATTTCCAGCCGGAAGGCATTACCCGATAAGAATCCAAGAGTGACGCTACGTTAGCGTTGATGTGAATGAAGTGAGATTGGTAAGGGGAAGGGTAATGACACAACAGTTAGTTGGCACGGAGTTAGTTTTCACACCGCATTTTAATGCTGCTGAGCGGCAAGTTTTGCCAGATGAGGCCATCGAATTTTTGACCGAATTGGTGGTGAAGTTTGCTGAGCCGAGGAACAAACTCCTTGCTGCACGGGCATCGTGGCAACAGACCATTGATCAGGGTGCTTTACCTGATTTTATTTCGGAAACCAATTCCATTCGTGATGGTGACTGGAAGATTCAAGGTATTCCTACAGACTTACGTGACCGCAGAGTGGAAATCACCGGGCCGGTTGAGCGCAAGATGGTGATTAATGCCCTCAATGCCAATGTGAAAGTCTTTATGGCCGATTTTGAAGATTCATTAGCACCGAGCTGGGATAAGGTTATCGAGGGTCAAATTAACCTGCGTGATGCGGTAAAAGGCACAATTTCTTATGCAAATGAATCTGGCAAAATTTATCAGTTAAAACCTAATCCTGCCGTATTGATTGCCCGGGTTCGCGGCCTGCACTTGCCAGAGAAACATGTTAAATGGCAAGGGGAAGCAATCCCCGGAGGCTTATTCGATTTCGCATTGTATTTCTACCATAACTATAAGCAATTACTGGCCAAAGGTAGCGGCCCTTATTTTTATTTACCAAAAATGCAATCCTATCAGGAAGCCGCCTGGTGGAGTGATGTTTTCAACTTTACTGAGCAACGTTTCGATTTACCACAAGGCACCATCAAAGCCACGGTATTAATTGAAACATTACCCGCAGTATTCCAGATGGACGAGATCCTCTACCACCTGCGCCATCATATTGTTGCTCTCAATTGTGGCCGTTGGGACTATATCTTTAGTTATATCAAAACGCTGAAGAATCACAGTGATCGTGTATTACCGGATCGCCAGTCAGTGACGATGACGAAACCTTTCCTCAGTGCCTACTCTCGCCTGCTGATCAAGACATGTCATAAGCGTGGTGCGTTGGCGATGGGCGGCATGGCGGCCTTTATCCCGAATAAAGATGCAGAAAAGAATGCTCTGGTACTGGATAAAGTTCGTGCTGACAAAGAGTTGGAAGCCAGCAATGGCCATGACGGTACTTGGGTTGCGCACCCAGGGCTGGCAGATACCGTGATGGAGGTCTTCAATCGGGTATTAGGTTCACGGCCAAATCAGTTAGAGGTCACGCGTGATCAGGATAAACCGATCACGGCTGCTGAGTTATTGGAGCCTTGCACTGGCGATCGTACTGAAGAAGGGATGCGAGCCAATATTCGGGTGGCAGTGCAATATATTGAGGCATGGATCTCTGGCAATGGGTGCGTACCAATTTATGGCCTGATGGAAGATGCCGCAACAGCAGAGATTTCGCGTACTTCTATTTGGCAATGGATCCATCACCAGAAAAGCTTGAGTAATGGCCAGACGGTGACCAAAGAACTGTTCCGCAGCATGTTGAGTGAAGAAATGCAGGTAGTGAAGCTTGAGCTTGGCGCAGAGCGCTTTGATGGCGGGCGGTTTGAAGAAGCCGCGCGTCTGATGGAGCGAATTACAACACAAGACGAGCTTATCGACTTCCTGACGCTACCAGGCTATGCATTACTGGCCTAAAACACCCTTCGTCCTTGAAGCCGCAGCGGTGTTAGCTACGTTCGTTCACCCGAATCACTGACTTGTGTCAGCTCATCGGGATTCGTTCGCTTGCTGCCTACCTGCAACTCCAATGACTTTGGGTATCACACCCTATTTAACCCTACAAAATTGAATAATAAGGAATATCGCCATGACTACCTCTCGTACTCAACAAATTCAGCAGTTGGAACAGGAATGGACATCGCCGCGCTGGAAAGGTATCACCCGACCATATAGCGCAGAAGAGGTGATTAAACTGCGCGGTTCAGTAAATCCTGAATGCACGCTGGCGCAGCACGGAGCACATAAACTGTGGGAATTACTGCATGGTGGTGCGCGCAAAGGGTATATCAACTGTCTCGGTGCGTTAACCGGTGGTCAGGCTCTGCAACAAGCGAAAGCCGGTGTTGAGGCAATTTATCTGTCGGGCTGGCAGGTTGCCGCCGATGCGAATACCGCCTCTAGCATGTATCCCGATCAGTCGTTATATCCAGTCGACTCGGTCCCTGCGGTGGTTAAAAGAATTAATAATAGCTTCCGCCGCGCGGATCAGATTCAGTGGTCGAATAATATTGAACCGGGTAGCAAAGGGTATACCGACTATTTCCTGCCGATTGTGGCTGATGCTGAAGCCGGTTTTGGTGGTGTGCTGAATGCTTTTGAATTGATGAAAGCTATGATTGAAGCTGGCGCGGCGGGGGTGCATTTTGAAGACCAACTGGCTGCGGTGAAGAAATGTGGTCATATGGGCGGTAAGGTGTTGGTGCCGACTCAAGAAGCGATTCAAAAATTGGTTGCTGCCCGTTTAGCCGCCGATGTTCTGGGTGTGCCAACCTTGTTGATTGCCCGTACTGATGCCGATGCGGCTGATTTACTGACTTCTGATTGCGACCCATATGACAGTGAATTCGTGACCGGCGAGCGCACAGCCGAAGGCTTCTTCCGCACACATGCCGGTATTGAGCAAGCGATCAGCCGTGGTTTGGCCTATGCCCCTTATGCTGATTTGGTCTGGTGTGAAACCTCTACGCCGGACCTGGAACTGGCTAAACGCTTCGCGCAGGCGATTCATGCGAAATTCCCTGGTAAATTATTGGCTTATAACTGCTCGCCATCATTTAACTGGAAAAAGAATCTGACCGACCAGCAGATTGCCAGCTTCCAGGATGATCTGTCGGCGATGGGTTACAAATACCAGTTTATTACCCTGGCAGGCATCCACAGCATGTGGTTCAACATGTTTGATTTAGCCCATGCTTATGCGCAGGGCGAAGGCATGAAGCACTATGTTGAGAAAGTGCAGCAGCCAGAATTTGTATCAGCTGAGCGCGGTTATACCTTTGCATCCCATCAGCAAGAAGTGGGTACGGGCTACTTTGATAAAGTCACCAATATCATTCAGGGTGGCGAATCATCGGTGACGGCATTGACTGGCTCGACGGAAGAACAGCAATTCTAAATGCGGTTTGATTGAACGCGTGTCTTTCAGGAGCCTGCATATGCAGGCTCTGTTCCGTATGGCGGGGGTGAGTATGGCGGTAAAACTGGAACGATTAATCGCTCAGACAATCTTGCAGGGCTTCGATGCACAATATGGTCGCTTTCTAGAGGTTACTGCCAGCGCTCAACACCGTTTTGAGCAGGCGGACTGGCATGCCGTTCAGCAGGCGATGAAGAAGCGTATTCACCTCTATGACCACCATGTCGGTCTGGTGGTTGAGCAACTAAAGCACATCACCGATCAGCGCTGTTTTGATGCAGAATTTCTGGCACGGGTAAAAGAGATCTACACCGAGTTGTTGCCGGATTACCCGCGTTTTGAAATTGCGGAGAGTTTTTTTAATTCTGTTTACTGCCGCTTGTTTAAGCACCGTGATTTAACGCCGGATAAGCTGTTTGTTTTCAGCTCGCAACCGGAGCGGCGCTTTCGTGAGATCCCCCGCCCGTTAGCGCGCGATTTTTCCCCAAAAGGGGATCTGAGTGGCATGTTGCAGATGGTTCTTAGTGATTTGCCGCTACGTTTGCCGTGGGAAGATCTGCCGCGTGATATCGGCTATATCACAGAGGCTCTTCGGCAAGCATTCCCTGATGAGCAACTGATAGGCGCACGGTTTCAAATCGCTAATGAACTGTTTTATCGCAATAAAGCGGCTTGGTTAGTCGGTAAGTTGCGGTTGGCTGAAGGGGTTTATCCCTTCCTGCTCCCCATCCATCACAATGAATCTGGCGCCCTATTTATTGATACTTGCCTCACCGGTAAAGCGGAGGCCAGCATTGTGTTCGGTTTTGCTCGCTCTTACTTTATGGTTTATGCCCCGCTGCCAGCGGCAATGGTGGAATGGCTACGGGAAATATTACCGGGTAAATCGACAGCTGAGCTGTATATGGCAATTGGTTGCCAGAAACACGGCAAAACTGAAAGTTATCGTGAATACCTCACCTTTGTTCATCAATCCAGTGAACAGTTTATTATCGCCCCAGGGGTTAAAGGCATGGTGATGCTGGTGTTTACCCTACCGTCATTTGATCGGGTATTTAAGGTCATTAAGGATCAGTTTGCGCCGCAAAAAGAGGTCAGCCAGGCACGAGTTTTAGAGTGCTATCAATTGGTTAAAGAGCATGACCGCGTCGGGCGCATGGCGGATACTCAAGAGTATGAGAATTTTGTTATTGATAAGCAGCGGATAAGCCCGGAGTTACTGGCCGAACTACAACGGGAAGTGCCGGAAAAGTTAGAAGATTTAGGCGACCAAATCATTATTAAGCATCTCTATATGGAGCGGCGGATGACGCCATTGAACCTTTATATGGAGCAGGCCAATGATCAGCAACTAAAGGATGCTATCGAGGAGTATGGTAATGCCATTAAGCAGTTGGCTGCGGCAAATATCTTCCCCGGTGATATGTTATTTAAGAACTTTGGTGTGACCCGCCATGGTCGCGTGGTGTTCTATGATTACGATGAAATTTGCTATATGACAGAGGTGAATTTCCGCGATATTCCGCCAGCGCGCTACCCGGAAGATGAGATGGCCAGCGAGCCGTGGTATAGCGTATCGCCCAATGATGTATTCCCTGAAGAGTTTCGTCATTTCTTATGCACTGATCTGAAAATACGGCATTTTTTTGAGGAGATGCACAGCGACCTGTTTCACGCCAGCTATTGGCGTGGGTTGCAGCAGCGTATTAGGGACGGGCATGTGGAGGATGTTTTTGCCTATCGCCGTAAGCAGCGCTTCTCCCAGCGGACGTTAAATTAACGGCTACTGCGCGTGCGGATTTTGGGTTTGCGCTGTGCTCGAACTCCTCACGTATTACATATACGCTCCGGGTTCTGCGCGCAGGGCGTACCCAAACTCCTTTCGCTCGCTACGCCTTGATTGAATACAAGCGCGTAAGCGACCGGAGCGCCCCGAGGCGCGGTAAACCCGTCGATCATTGCGCTTAATCTACGGCGTCTTTACCATCTGCCTGTTCTCACCGAACGAAAAAGTTTTTATGCATTCGATTTTTTAACTAATTACGATTCCCGCCACCATAGGATTGAGTGATTTCTTTCGCAGCATGAATAACCAGTGCGCCAAGTTCGGTGACGCGGTCGTCGGTAATGCGTGATACCGGGCCGGAGATAGAGATTGCGGCAAAGGCTTCATGGTGTTCATCGAACAGACAAGCGGCGATACAACGCAAGCCGAGGGCATGTTCTTCATCATCAAATGAATAACCTTGCTTGCGAGTCAGTGCCAGATTCTCTTTCAGGCTGGCTGGATTGGTACGGGTATGTTGGGTATATGCGTGCAGCCCTTTCTTATGTAACAACTGCACTAATTGATCATCTGTCAGGGTAGAGAGAAAGGCTTTACCCGCACCGGAAGCATGCATTGGCAGTTTGCCACCAATGGGGGCTGACATGCGCATTAGCGCAGTACATTGTACTTGATCGATAATAATGGCCTGGTAGTCGCTATGGTCGAGCACCGCCAGGTTGACGGTTTCGCCTGATTCATCCATCAAACGGCGTAGCATCGGATGCACCATGGCCAGCAAATTGCGGCTTTGCAGGAAGCTACTGCCGACAATAAAGGCGTGAGCCCCCATGGTCCAAAGCCCTAAATCCCCCACCTGACGGACAAAACCTTGCTGTTGCATGGTTGTCAGCAGGCGATGAGTGGTAGAATTCGGTAACCCCGCCTGTTGTGCTAAATCCGTCAGGGCGACACTGCCTTGTGATTCGGAAATATATTCCAGTAATTTAAGGCCGCGCGTTAATGACTGAACCTGACCGGTTGCTGCAGGGGTAGTTTGTGCAGCTGCCTTGGGTTTTTTCCCCCGCTTAATCGGAATCGGTAACGCCATAAATCCACCTCTCATCTATTTTTATGGAATTCATTTTCGTTTTTCAATTATGCATGCAAACGATAGAAAACGCTCATCCGATGAGTCGGTTTCTCTACCTGAAAAAGTCTCAACTGCTAGCGGACTCATTACATTGATAACTTGTGCTAGGATGACAGACGGGTTTATACCCGTCATCTTTCAAGATGCAGGGTTGTTGGCTGCCGTCACTCACCCAAGTCATTGAGTTATCTCAACTCCTTGGGTTCATTTCGTTGCCGCCGACCTGCAACTCGAAATCTATTGGGTATATAGGGATGAATTTTTCAGCATGTCTGATACAAATAAACAACCAAGATGCGTCGGGTAATGGCAAAGCAACAGGGTAAAGAGGCGACAGACAGTGGTGGACACAGTATTAAACAATAAGGTTAAGCAATTGCATCAGCAACTGGCACAACGGATCCTGGTGCTGGACGGTGGTATGGGCACGATGATCCAGAGCTATCGGCTGGAAGAGGCTGATTATCGTGGAGCGCGCTTTGCTGATTGGCCAAGTGATCTGAAAGGCAACAACGACTTATTGGTGCTATCTAAACCGGAAGTCATTATCGCCATTCACAATGCCTACCTTGAAGCGGGCGCTGATATTCTCGAAACCAATACATTTAACTCCACCACCATTGCGATGGCGGATTATCAGATGGAGTCGCTGTCAGCCGAAATTAACTATGAAGCTGCTCGGTTGGCTCGGATTTGCGCTGATGAATGGACCGCCCGTACCCCAGAAAAGCCGCGCTATGTTGCCGGGGTTCTTGGCCCGACCAACCGTACCGCGTCGATCTCGCCTAAAGTTAATGATCCGGCGTTCCGTAATGTCAGTTTTGATCAGTTGGTTGAGGCTTATCGGGAGTCTACCCGCGCCTTGATTGAAGGTGGTGTTGATCTGATTATGATCGAGACGGTCTTCGATACCCTTAATGCGAAAGCGGCTACCTTTGCTGTTGAGTCTGAATTTGAAGCCATGGGTGTGCTGTTGCCGGTGATGATTTCCGGCACTATTACCGATGCCTCGGGCCGGACATTATCAGGCCAAACCACAGAAGCTTTTTATAACTCGCTGCGCCACGTTAAACCGCTCTCTTTTGGCCTGAACTGCGCGTTGGGGCCGGATGAATTACGTCAATATGTGGCGGAGTTATCCCGTATCTCTGAATATTATGTCAGTGCGCACCCGAATGCCGGTTTGCCTAATGCTTTTGGTGAATACGATCTGGAAGCCAAAGAGATGGCCGAACAGATTGGTGAGTGGGCACGGGCTGGATTTTTGAATATTGTCGGTGGTTGTTGTGGTACCACACCACGACATATTGCGGCGATGGTTAAAGCCGTCGCTGGCGTCCCTCCGCGCCCGTTGCCGGATATTGCAGTGGCTTGCCGTCTGGCTGGTCTGGAACCGCTGACTATCGATGCTAACTCGCTATTTGTTAACGTCGGCGAGCGCACCAACGTCACCGGTTCGGCTCGTTTTAAGCGGCTGATAAAAGAAGATAAATATGATGAAGCGCTGGATGTAGCCCGCCAACAGGTTGAAAGCGGCGCGCAGATCATCGATATCAATATGGATGAGGGGATGTTGGACGCAGAAGCCGCGATGGTGCGCTTCCTCAATCTGATTGCCGGTGAACCAGATATCGCCCGGGTGCCAATCATGATCGACTCCTCTAAGTGGGATGTGATCGAAAAAGGCCTGAAATGTATTCAAGGCAAAGGAATTGTTAACTCTATTTCGATGAAAGAGGGCGAAGCTGCCTTTATCCATCACGCTAAGCTGGTGCGCCGTTATGGTGCTGCCATGGTTGTGATGGCATTTGATGAAACCGGGCAGGCGGATACCCGTGCGCGTAAAATCGAAATCTGTCGCCGCGCTTATAAGATATTGACCGAAACTGTCGGCTTCCCGCCGGAAGACATCATCTTCGATCCCAATATTTTCGCCGTGGCGACGGGGATTGAAGAGCATAACAACTATGCGGTCGACTTTATTGAAGCATGCGCCGATATCAAAGCTGAGCTCCCTCATGCCATGATTTCAGGTGGTGTCTCCAACGTCTCCTTCTCATTCCGCGGTAATGATCCGGTGCGTGAGGCGATCCATGCTGTTTTCCTCTATTACGCTATCCGTAATGGCATGGATATGGGGATCGTCAACGCTGGCCAACTGGCGATCTATGATGATCTGTCGGATGAGCTGCGTGATGCGGTGGAAGATGTGATCCTTAATCGCCGTAGCGACAGCACTGAGCGGTTGTTGGATCTGGCCGAAAAATATCGTAGCAGCAAAAGTGGTGAAGTGGCGATTCAACAAGCGGAGTGGCGTGGCTGGGATGTAAAAAAACGGCTGGAATATTCACTGGTTAAAGGCATCACTGAGTTTATCGAGCTGGATACCGAAGAAGCCCGTCAGCAGGCTGAGCGGCCAATCGAGGTTATCGAAGGGCCATTGATGGCCGGGATGAATGTGGTTGGTGACCTGTTCGGTGAAGGGAAAATGTTCCTGCCACAAGTGGTAAAATCTGCCCGAGTGATGAAACAGGCAGTAGCCTATCTCGAACCTTATATTGAAGCCAGTAAGCAGAAAGGCACTACCGCGGGCAAAATTCTGCTGGCAACGGTTAAAGGTGATGTGCACGATATCGGCAAAAACATTGTGGGTGTGGTTTTACAGTGTAATAACTATGAGATCATCGATCTGGGTGTGATGGTGCCGACCGAAAAAATCCTGCGCACGGCGCGGGAGGAAAAGGTCGATATCATCGGCTTGTCCGGCCTGATAACCCCGTCGCTGGATGAAATGGTTAACGTTGCCAAAGAGATGGAGCGACAGGGTTTTACCTTGCCGTTATTGATTGGCGGCGCGACCACCTCGAAAGCCCATACCGCGGTTAAAATCGAACAGAACTACAGTGGTTCCACCACTTACGTCTCCAATGCCTCACGCAGCGTTGGCGTGGTTTCAGCGTTGTTATCTGACACGCAGCGTGATGATTTCGTAGCAAAAACGCGCAAAGAATATGAAACCGTCCGTATTCAGCATGCACGTAAAAAACCGCGAACTCCGCCGGTCAGTTTACAAATCGCGCGGGATAACCAAACCGTAATCGATTGGGAAAGTTATACGCCGCCAGTTGCCCATAAATTAGGTGTGCAGCCTGTCGAGGCCAGTATCGAAACTCTGCGCAATTATATCGACTGGACGCCATTCTTTATGACCTGGTCGTTGGCGGGTAAATACCCACGTATTTTGGAAGATGAGGTGGTCGGCGAAGAGGCTAAACGCCTATTTGCCGATGCCAATGAACTGCTGGATAAATTGTCGGCAGAAAACTTGCTGCATCCGAAAGGCGTGGTGGGGATATTCCCAGCTAACAGCGTCGGCGATGATATCGAAGTTTATCGCGATGAGCGGCGTGAGGATGTGCTGGTGGTCAGCCATCATCTGCGCCAACAAACCGAGAAGACCGACTTCCCGAACTATTGCCTGGCAGATTATGTTGCACCTAAATCTAGTGGCAAGATTGATTACTACGGAGCATTTGCTGTCACTGGTGGCTTGGAAGAAGATGCCTTGGCCGAGGCTTATGATGCTCAGCATGATGATTACAATAAAATCATGATTAAGGCCTTGTCAGACCGTCTGGCAGAAGCTTTTGCAGAATATCTGCATGAGCGGGTACGTAAGGTGTATTGGGGCTTTGCACCGAATGAAAACCTGAGCAACGAGGAATTGGTGCGCGAGAACTACCAAGGGATTCGCCCAGCACCGGGGTATCCGGCTTGCCCGGAACATACTGAAAAAGGCCAAATCTGGCAGTTGCTGGATGTAGAAACTCACACGGGCATGAAGTTGACCGAATCCTACGCCATGTGGCCGGGTGCCTCGGTATCAGGCTGGTATTTCAGCCATCCAGACAGTAAATACTTTGCGGTGGCACAGATTCAGCGTGATCAGGTGGAAGATTATGCCGCCCGTAAGGGGATGCCGGTAGCGGAGGTTGAGCGCTGGTTAGCCCCGAACTTGGGTTATGATGCCGACTGATCGTTAAGTTAGTTGTTAAGTAAAATGAAAGGAGATAGCCGTGATGACTATCTCCTTTTTTAATGCTCTTTAACCAAGTGGTTTGCGCGCTTTAGCCTCGCGTCACACCGGCTACGGCATTTTTCTGTTCGGAGCCACCATGAGCGCCTAGCAGCGGTGTTTTGCCTTCCATCATTTCACTGACGCCACCACCAATTATCTCGGTAACTTTAGACGATGCATTTACTCTCGCTCCGCCCTGGGTGTGTTTGCCGTTGATATCCTGTAATTCCAGACCATTGGTTTGTAAGTTTACATCGCTGTCACTATTGGTTATTTTTCCACCGATTAGTTCAGTTTTACCGGCTACGTTCAAATTAACTGACTGTGTGCCGCTAATGGCTGATTGTTCTTCAACCGCTTTATTTTCAACGACTTCCACTTCAACTTTAGCTTTGCCGCTGCCACCTTTGACTTGTTCATCCTGAACATTACTTTTGATTTTTTTGCCTGCTGCTTTGGCACCTTTCTGCCGCCATTTATCTTCGGTTTCTGCTTCTTCCTTAGACTCGGTTAGCGTTTCATTGCTCCCCTTTTTGGTATAGCTGAGGGGTTGTACGTTATCTTCTTCTTTAGAACCAAAGTAGCTTGAAACTTGGTCATATTGCTTTTTAACTTTATCGAATAACTTATTGGATTTAGTGGTCAGGTTTTTTTTCACTTTATCCGAGCCGATTGGGGTCGCATCGGCTACCTGATTAATCATACTGTCTTGTTTCTCGTTACTGTGATTGAAACTCAAGCCAGTGTTGACATTAACTTCCTGTCGGACATCTTCACGGCTTTGCACTTTCAAGTTACCGCCGATAGTGCCAGTAATATCATTAGCTTTGAGCATAGCACCCGCTAGAGCAGTGTCTTTGGCGCTATTCAGGGCGATATTGTTGCTATTGATATGGGTGTTTTGTTGCATTACAGCATTCAGTTTTTCAACACCGACATCCAATTTAGCGCTGATATTATGGAGTTTTTCGCTACTTTGCTTGTCGACCACCCCTTTATCATCTTTATTGAAAGAGCTATTTTGGTTGCCATTGGCGCCGGCTGTGAAGTTCCAGTTGTTTTTGTGTTCCTGGTCTTGTGCTGACTCCAGCATGATGCCGCCATTATCTGCCGTCAGTGTGGTTTGCTGGCTGGTGATATTGGCATTTTGCATATGGATGGCTTGGTTATCGTGACCGCCAGCTTTAATGTTGACTGCGCCATTGCTGTTAATCACACTGCCTTGATGTTTGGTGGCTGACTCGTCTTTATTAGCAACGTTAACTTCTGCGCCTGCCTTTATCCCTTTACCATTTTTATCGGTACCACTGCTTGTACTCATACCCGCATTGGCACTGGCTGACCAGGTCATATCCTGCTTCGACCCCTGTGATTGCGCGGCCAGAATATCGACTTTGCCACCGGCTGCCAGCAGAATATCACCGGTAGCTTGTTCTTTACTGCCGAACGAGGTGCCGGTGAGTGTCAAATCTTTCCCTGCATTCAGCTCAATACCTTGCTGGCCTTGCAGATGACTGACTTGGGCAACGGAGGTACTGCTTTGCCCCTTACTGTTACCGCCACCTAAACCGGCACTGAAGTTTTTACTGCCGACGTTAGTACCAAGGTTCGCTTTGGCATTAGCCTCAACGTTATTATGGTTTTCACTGGTGTGGTTAGTGACTTGATCAAAAACAATATTACCGCCTGCGCTAACCGTAGTTTTGCCACTACCTGCATTGATATTTGTGCCTTGATAGCTCGCATCCTGTTTCACATTGATATTGACGCCATTTGCTGCGTTCATGCTACCAACTTGCGCAATTTCACCTTTTATATGCTGATCTGTCGATCCCCCTTTGCCCTTACCATCAAGGGTAATGTCTTTGCCTGTAGAGGTGTAAACTCGAATATCGGCTTCGCCGAAGGTTTCTGTAACATGTTGGTCAACACGATTAACGGTAGCTTCAAAGGTATGACGCGATGCATCCAGCGTAATGGCTCCTTTGTCCGCTTGATATTTTGTGCCTTGATCTTTGACTTCGCCGTTGGCATTGAGCGCGATGTTACCGCCTTTGATTGATGTTACGACAGATTGGTTACTGTTGAGGTGGGTCTCTTTGGTTCCACCTTTAGCCGCAAGATCTATCCCAGCGTTAGGCGCGCCCACTTCGCCTACCGCTTCAACCATGCCGCCAATATCCAGTTTTTGCCCATCGGCTATCACTTTTTCAACCGGGCGGGTCACTTCGCCATAAGCAATATTGGCCTCATAACCGACATCAACCTTGGTGGTTTTGGTATGCGTTTTTTCACTATTCTCAGCGGCCAGATTATGGATATTATCGCCCTGAGCCTGATAAGCGCCACCGACGTTATGGTCCGTTCCCTGATTGGTGACGTCTTGTGTTGCGGTGATATTCAGATTACCCGCTACCTGTGAACCCGAGACCACGGAGGTTGATTTGTCAGTGCTGGTTTGGGTATCTTCGTAGCCTACGTTTACACCACTGCCGGCTTTATCCATGCCGCCGGTGTAGTGGAAATCAACCCCAACGGTTTCTTTGGTTTTATTGCTGGAGAGAGTGTCTTGCGTAGCGACAAATGAAACATTTTCGCCTTTAATTTCTGCATCGCCTTTGGTGGCAGTGATGTTAGAGCCGATAAATGTGATGTCTTTTTGGGCGTCCAGTTTGACTGTGCCACCTTGCAGTGACGCAGCGTGATTTTTGATGCTGTCAGTTTTTTCGCTCTCACTGCTGTGATTCAGTTTCAAACCTGCCTGGTATTGGTTGTTACCATCATCGCTGGTAAAGCCCGAGATAGTAAGTTTGCTTTTCTGCTCATCAATTTTCTGTTGGGCTTGAGCGGCTTTAACATTAACTTCACCTAGCGTTTCAATACCCAGTTCACCGGCACTTGCTACCATACTGCCAATAACATCAACATTATCTTTACTGATTATTTTGAGATTAGCATCTGACGCTAATTCGCTGCCGATAACTTTTTCATCGCTATTATTGGCTTTATGGGAACTGCCAGTAATATTAAAGGCGACACCGGTACGCTCATCAATTTTAGTGGTGGTGGTACTAATGGCGTTATCAATCTTAATGCCGCCTTGATCTGCCTGAATATAACCATCTTTGGTACCTTTGACTTGACTGCCGGTAATGGAAACACCTTTATTACCTATAACTAGAATTGTTCCATCAGCGATTATTTCAGAACGGTGATTGGTTTCTGCATTCTTATTGTTGTTATTATGATCGATACCCCCTAGCCCTAAATTTTGTTCATTTTTACCATTTGTTGTTTTCTGATTTTTGGTCTTTTCCACATCAATCTTGACTTCATTGGCATTGATTAATAAATCGCCGCCAGCTGATGCCTTAACACCATTGCCGGTAATTTTTCCTTCTGCCGTTAAACCCAAATTCCCATCGGCTTGTAGCATGGTTTTATTGAGTGTTTGAGTGTTTTCTTTATTGTCCCAAGATTTATCCTCTCTCATTTGCACATAGTTATGGCCTTTTTCATGCTTTGAGCTTTGTTCAATCTGGCCTTTGAGTTGTAAATCTTTTTCCGCTTTGACTGAAAGATTATCGCCTGCCCTTACAGAAGAGCTTGATAATTTTATATCCCCTTTGGTTGATTTAAGAAAGATGTTATTCTCCGCAATAATAGTGGTTCCAATAACTGTTTGTTGTTGGTTTTTATTATCTTCAGATTTGCTCCAGTTATGTAGCCCCCACCCACCCTTTTCTGAATAGCCATTGGCCTGTGTATTAGTGAGTTTCTCTGTATCCAGTTTAATATCCCCACCTTGAATAGTGATGTTTTTACCATCAATGATGGCGGCACTAAGATGATTTTTTTTCTTGGCAATAATTGAAATATTTGCGCCTTTAATTTTGGTGCGTTTGAGTGTCTGTGTTGTCGAACCGCCAGAAGATGATTCAATAATATCGCCTGAAGTAAAGATATCACCGGCGCTGACTGTGATATCTTTACCGCTTAAGTTGGCGGGGGTCGGGTTATAATTCAAATTTGGATCGGAATCAACATCAAGATTCAATCTTCCCGGTGTTAAAATTTCTATCGAGTCACGGGCAGAATACCCACTTGACATATTTACCCCATTACCTTCTGCGGTGTTAACAATACGAATTCTATTGGCCTGCATACCACCAAATATTTTACTGTCGTATGCTGAATCCACATATTTTTGTGATTCTAATATCTCCCCGTCAACGCTAACTTTATTTTGCCCGAGGATGATGTTAATGCTCTCTCTGGAGTCTACAGCTCCCAGCATATTAATACGTGGCGCAATTAAGTCTATTGGCCCAACTGTTGATATATAACCTGTTATATTTAATAAATTGGTGTTATTGCGAGTATCAAAGCCTTGTAAATTACCTTGATCTACTAGCGGATTACCGACTACCAGTGAGTTTCGATTGGTATTAATAAAACCACAGCTATTACAGGTAATTCCATTAGGGTTAGCCAGAATATAGTCAGCTGCCATGCCAAAGACTTCCTGCTTACCTAATAATAATGAAGGGTTACGGCTGATAACCTCATTCAAAATAATACTGGCTGCTTGACCATTTAAGTTCTGGTTGGCAGATAATTGCCCGGCAAGTTGTGATTGACCGGTACTGAGAGAGTTATTAAGCACGGCTCCCGCTTTGTTAACGTTAAATTCATTATATTGGTTATGTGATAACCCCGATGCTGAGGGTTTTACGATATCGATGACTGGGACGCCATTTACCGTATTAATTGCTGGATTGTGGGCAGGATCACCGGCACCGACAATCCCAGCAGCATAACAGGTGGCCACTGATACTGAAATAATAGCAACGGCTGCCGCCAGCTTTCCTGCCGGGGAGAGCTTGAACTTATTTTGTTTCATTTTTACTTCTCCATTTTTGTCATATAGTTTGGTATTGATAAAAATTGGCTTTCGCTGGCAGCGGATTAATTAAAAGGAATAAGAGAAGCGCGCCAGAATCTGAGTAGGGTCTTTATTCTCTGTTTTACCGGACAATAAGTGGCCACGGCTGGCTTCAATATCCAGTTTGATATCGCGGTAACTGAGATTGATGCCGGCACTTAACCCCATAGCACTGCTCCAGCCTGGCGATGATTGTTGTATACGACCCACATCTGCCCCTAACCGCGGGGTTAGGGTGGTGTTGCCGAGTGTAAAGTTGCGCGACAAGGTATTCTGGAGATACCAGCCTCGATCCGCCGATAAGGTATTGCGACTAAAGCCACGAATAGCGTTGCTGTCGGTGACGCTCAACCATTCAACGCCCGGTAATCGGTCACGGGTGTATTGGCCATAGAACTGATTGCTAAACAGATAGAAATCATCAAACAGTTTGAAATATTGATTGGAAGTCACAGCGGCTTTAGCTTTGGTGAATTGGCTGTCTTGATAGCTGGCTGATATGTTTTGATCTGCACCCAATAAGGATAATCCCTGTTCAATGCTGACATTCACATTGAATATGCCGGTGGGCAGGATGTGCAGATGATTAATACCTAATTCAAATACCGTCAGTGTCGGGCTGCTGACGGCGATTTTCTGTTCGTTAAAGTAGTTTTCAGCCTGTTTATAGGTTAGTTGTGCGCTTAAGCCATTAATTTGGTCTTGGTCGCGATAGAAAACATAATCGGTGCGTAAGCCATGCTGCTGGGTTTTACCTTGTAGTTCGATGGTATTGAATTGTAACTGCACCGGATAAAGGTATTCGGAATAACTGCCAAACCCACTAAAGGTCAATGCGCCATAAGGAACGGAATAAAACAGTGAATAGGCGCGGCTATGGTTTTTCTGTGGATTATCGGTGGTACTGCTGATATTTAAGCTGAGAGAATCTGATAACCCAAGGGGGTTATCGAAAGAAAATGCATTGCGGCTTAACCATTTACCGGTACTTTTATTACCATAATTATCCAGGGATGTTGTCAGATGCCAGGGTTTTGACCGGATATTACTCAATCTGAGAATTGAGCCGCCCGCCTCTTTTCCTGGTAAAATATCAACAGTTATTTTATTGGAGGGTAAACGGTTAGCTTGATCGAGCCCTTGGTCGAGTTGTTTAATATTTAATGGTTCCCCGATCATATTGGGGAAAACATTTTCACCGTTTAATTCTGGGTCAACACTTTCGATGCTCTCAATAAAACCTTCAGTTACATCGAAACCCAATTCGCCCTCGTTATCGGGAGGAATAAACTGGACGCGGGCGGTAATATAACCTTTGTTAAGATAAAGTTGAGTGAGTTCACGCGCCAACAGATTAATGTTTTCGCTACCAATACATTGCTCCGGTATTGGGCTTAAAGTCTCTAAATCCGCCTCAGTCAATAAGGTAATACCCTGAATATAGACGCCGCTAATGGGAAGACATTGCGCGTTATCATCTAATTCAGGTGCACTATTTTCGGGCGTTTCTATCTCTGCCTCAGGCTGTTTAACATGAGGCAGACGACGCTCTTCTATTAAGTGATTAATTTCAGTGCTGCTGTTCTGTAAGTTCTGGCGTGATTCATTGATCGGAGAGGGAATATCTACCCCCGGAGTCATGTTAGCGTGAGCGCCCGTGCTCAATAAAAAACATAATGCGGTACGTTTTTTTATCATGATGTTTGTGGGGGGAATTTCCTGGGTATAACGCGATGAGTGGACCCAGTCCTTTCCGTCCTTGAGTCAAATTTACGGGCAGCACTATTACCGTCCCTAAAGAGTAGAGACGGCGGATTGAGGATAATAATTAAGGAATATTCAGAGAGAAGGGAAAGATAATAATTTTTTAATATTAAGCGGTTATTGAGTGACTGTTTTCAGAATTATTTTAAATATTATCAGGGTAATGCTGGGTGTTATTGATGTTGTTTTTCTGTCTAAAGCGGGGAATAAAAAGAAACAGAAAAATTGAAAATGCCCGAATGGTTCGGGCATTTATACTCTTTGGTATTACTTTTTATCTTTCTCTACTGGTTTACCTGACCAGTAGCCCGCCAGTAGTGAACCGGAGAGGTTATGCCAGACCGAGAACAATGCGCCGGGTAGGGCAGCCAGTGGCGAGAAGTAAATTTTACCCAACGTAGCCGCGAGTCCTGAGTTTTGCATACCGACTTCAATGGCCAGTGTGCGGCAGGTAGATTCATCAAAGCCGAACAGTTTCCCGCCCCAGTAACCACTTAACAGGCCAATACCGTTATGCAGGATAACCGCAATAATCACCACGAAACCCACTGAAGCGATATGACTCTGGCTACCGGCGACCACGCCACTAATGATAGCGACAATACAGACCATCGACATCGCCGGTAGATAAGGCTCAATGCGTTTCACCGTTTTAGTAAAGGTGTGATGGATAATCAGCCCTGCGCTAATAGGGATGACCACGATTTGCAGAATACTTTTCAGCATTCCCACGACGTCAACACTGATGGTGGCGTCGACATATAAACGGGTCAGTAATGGCGTGGCAAAAACCCCCACCAGGGTAGAAACCGCAGAGATGGTCACTGATAACGCGACATCTCCTTTGGCCAGATAAATCATCACATTAGATGCTGTCCCACTGGCAACGCTGCCTACCAGTACCATACCGGCAGACAAGTCCGGTGGCATACGGAATAGTATCGCCAGAATCCAGGCAGTGAGCGGCATAATCAGATAATGCAGGAAAGTTGCCGCGGCTACCGGTGCTGGGCGCGAGAGTACACGCTTGAAATCATCCAGCCGCAGAGTGACCCCCATAGCAAACATGATCAACATTAGTAACGGGGCGACATAAGGCCCGATACCGATAAAGGTGGTCGGGCGGAAATAGGCCGCGACTGACAGCAGCAGCGCCCACAGCGGGAACAGCCGGGTGATTTTTACTAACATGAAGCGAAAGTCCTTAGTCGTCAGTGTCAGATATAAGAAAACCGGACGAAATCGCCCGGTCAGTGTTATCAGTTTGTTGTTGTTAGCAGTGTATAGTTAGTTTTTACTCTGACTCAAGCCGTGTTATTCAAACAGCGTATTATTCAAATAAATTGTTACTCAAACAGATTGTGATGCAGGGTTTGCACCACTTTTTCAGCATCATTCCCTGGCACTAGGAAGCACAGGTTATGGCTGCTGGCGCCATAGCAAATCATGCGGATATTGAATGGGTCAAGGACACCGAATACTTCCTTACCGACGCCACAAGCTTGTGACAGGTTATTGCCGATAATCGCTACCAACGCCAGATTCTCTTCCACTTCAACCCGACATAGTGAGGAGAGTTCAGTCAGCAGTGAGGTAGTCAGCAGACTGCCTGCCGTTGATGTCGAGCCTGTAGTATCGAGAGTTAGTGCGACACTCACCTCAGAGGTGGTTATCAAATCAACTGAAATATTGTGGCGCGCCAGAATATTAAATACTTCCGCCAGAAAACCACGTGCATGCAACATATTCAGGCTATGTAAGGTCAGCAGCGTCTGTTTGCGGCGCAATGCCAAGGCACGGAACAGTGGTGGACTCTCGGTTTCATTACAGACTAAGGTGCCGCCAGCCGCTGGGTCTTTGCTTGAGCCGACAAACACTGGAATATCACTGCGCACGGCTGGCAGCAGGGTGGCCGGATGCAAGACTTTGGCACCAAATGTCGCCATTTCAGCCGCTTCTTCGAAAGCAATTTTATCGATGCGTTTTGCTGCCGGAACCACCCGTGGATCGGTGGTATAAATCCCAGGGACATCTGTCCAGATATCAATGCGGCCAACATTCAGTGCTTCACCCAGTAACGCGGCGGTGTAATCGCTACCGCCACGGCCAAGGGTAGTGGTGCGCCCTTTGCTTTCACTGCCGATAAAGCCTTGTGTGACAACAATGGCCTGCGCGATACGCGGGGCCAATTGCGTTTGAGCTAATTCAGACAGCAATTGGGTATCCGGTTCAGCACGACCAAAACGGTCATTGGTTCGCATGATTTTACGTACATCAAACCATTCCACTGCCACCTGACGCTGGCGTATTAGCTCGACAAACAGCAGTGTAGACATCAATTCGCCGTGACTCACCAGTTCATCGGTTAACGCCGCAGACGTTGCCAGACTGGCCGCTTCAGACAGCATGGCGATGTTTTCCAGCATGCGTTCAATTTCATCGCGGATAACCACCGGATTGCCGAGTTTGGCTAGAATATCGGATTGAATTCGACTAATTTCTGCTAAATGAAGTTCACGCTTTTCAGGCTCACAGCCATCGGCAAGGGCGACCAACAGATTGGTAATTCCAGCCGAAGCTGACAAGATAACCAAACGAACGTCCGGGTTCGATAAAACCACATCGGCGCTGCGACTCATGGCAGCAAAATCTGCCACGCTGGTGCCACCAAATTTGGCAACCACGGTCGCAGAAGGGGCGCTGCGGCTCTGCTGGGGTGCTGCTTGAATCATCTAAAAAAACCTCGTATCAGGGATGCCATCTCGGAGGGCATCAGTATTTATCTCTGTACAAGGAAATAACGGGTTATCGACTTTCTGTCAATGAAATGGCTATGAGGTATTTTCATCTTTAATAATATGCGCTGTGATATCACTAAATTGACTATTCCCTTGGTACTTGAAGCTGCTGGAGTGTTAGCTACGTTCACTTACCCGAGTAAGCTCATCGGGATGCGTTTGCTTGCTGCCTACCTGCCACTACCATTACTTTGGCAATAGATACTGTTAGACAATGACACACTGCGAAAACAGGGATGAGATCAAGTGTTGTTTCGAGAGATAGCACCTATCGCAAGAAAAGAGATCTCAATCACACCCGAACAGGATACAATTAACCCATTCGTTTCATTATCCTTAAGCCTAGAAGAGCGCCGCTATGAAAAATATTAATCCTAGTCAAACCGCTGCCTGGAAAGCGTTACAGCAACACTTTGAGCAGATGAAAGATGTCACCATCAGCAGTCTGTTTGCCGAGGACGACCAGCGTTTTAGCAAGTTTTCAGCCACTTTTGATGATCAAATGCTGGTGGATTTCTCCAAAAACCGCATTACCAGCGAAACTATGGAAAAGCTGCAAGCTCTGGCGAAGGAAACTGATCTGGCCGGTGCGATTAAATCCATGTTTTCCGGTGAAAAAATCAACCGTACTGAAGACCGCGCAGTACTGCATATTGCTTTGCGTAACCGCACTAACACCCCGATTGTGGTGGATGGCAAGGATGTGATGCCAGAAGTGAATGCGGTGCTGGCTAAAATGAAACAGTTCTGTGACCGCGTGATTGGCGGTGACTGGAAAGGTTATACCGGCAAGGCGATTACTGATGTGGTGAACATCGGTATCGGCGGCTCAGATCTCGGCCCTTACATGGTGACTGAAGCACTGCGCCCGTACAAAAATCATCTGAATATGCATTTCGTTTCAAACGTTGACGGCACCCATATTGCTGAAACGTTGAAACCGTTGAACCCAGAAACCACGCTGTTCCTGGTGGCATCAAAAACCTTCACTACCCAAGAAACCATGACCAACGCCCACAGTGCGCGTGACTGGTTCCTGTCTACTGCGGTTTCTGTGGAACATGTCGCCAAACACTTTGCTGCATTGTCGACCAATGCCAAAGCTGTGGGTGAGTTTGGCATTGATACCAACAATATGTTTGAATTCTGGGATTGGGTTGGTGGCCGTTACTCGCTGTGGTCCGCCATTGGTTTGTCTATCGCGCTGTCGGTTGGTTTCGAACACTTCGAACAACTGCTGAGTGGTGCGCATGCCATGGATAAACACTTCGCCGAAACGTCTGCGGAGCACAACCTGCCTATCCTGCTGGCATTGATCGGCATCTGGTATAACAATTTCTTCGGTGCAGAAACCGAAGCTATCCTGCCTTACGATCAGTACATGCACCGTTTCCCAGCTTACTTCCAGCAGGGCAATATGGAATCTAATGGTAAGTATGTGGATCGTAACGGTACCCCAGTGGATTACCAGACCGGCCCTATTATCTGGGGTGAACCAGGTACTAACGGCCAACATGCGTTCTATCAGTTGATCCATCAGGGCACCAAATTGGTTCCTTGTGACTTTATTGCACCGGCTATCAGTCATAACCCACTGAGTGATCATCACGCGAAGCTGCTGTCGAACTTCTTTGCCCAGACCGAAGCACTGGCATTTGGCAAATCACTAGTTGAAGTTGAAGCTGAATTTGCTGCGGCAGGCAAAACCCCTGAGCAAGTGGCTCATGTCGCGCCATTTAAAGTGTTTGAAGGCAATCGCCCAACCAACTCCATCCTGCTGCGTGAAATTACGCCGTTCAGCCTGGGTGCATTGATTGCGCTGTATGAACACAAAATCTTCACCCAAGGGATTATCCTGAATATCTATACCTTCGACCAATGGGGTGTTGAGCTGGGTAAACAACTGGCTAATCGCATCTTGCCAGAACTGACAGATGATAAAAACGTAACCAGTCATGACAGTTCTACCAATGCGTTGATTAACCGTTTCAAGAACTGGCGTTAAGCTTGCGGGCTTAAGCTCTTTGATCCGTGCTTATTAGCCCCTTACCCAGTAAGGGGCTTTTTTTCGGCCCGGATTATTTCACCTACTTTCAATGGGAGTATTTATGGCCAAAAATTCGCGTTCTCAATGGATAGCCAAAAATCTACAGCGTTTACTGAATGTGGGGTTGATTGCATTGGCCGCTATTTTGGTGGTCTTTTTGATAAAAGAAACCTTCCATCTTGGTAAGGTCTTATTCGTCAATAATCAGGATGCATCTTCTTACATGCTGATTGAAGGGATTGTAATTTATTTCCTGTACTTTGAGTTTATTGCTTTGATTGTTAAGTATTTTGAGTCGGGTTATCACTTCCCGTTGCGCTATTTTATCTATATCGGCATCACCGCGATTATCCGCTTGATCATCGTTGATCATGAAAACCCAATCGATACATTAATTTATTCTGGTTCGATATTGTTGCTGGTGGTGACGTTGTATTTGGCGAATACCGAAAGATTAAAAAGAGAATAAAAATGGCGGCCATTACGGCCGCCCTAAAGACACAGTACCAGAGGGAAAAAATACCCTTCTTACTTGAAATTGTAGCTTTGTTTACTGCACTCTCTCACCCGAATCACTGACCTAAGTCAGCTCATCGGGCTTCACTCGTTTGTTGCCTTGCTACAATTCCAATTACTTTGGGTATTGGGTGATGAAATTTAGAATGATGATATCGTTAACCCTTCACCCCACCGGCCGTTAAGCCACCTACCAGCCAGCGTTGTGCCAGCAGGAAGACTGCGGTGATGGGAATGGCAGACAGTACCGCAGCAGCGGCGAAATCGCCCCACAGATAGTTTTGCGGATTCAGATATTGCTGCATACCCACCGCCAGCGTGTAGCTGTTCACATCACGCAATAGCAGTGATGCCACCGGGACTTCGGTGATAGCAGCGATAAACGACAGAATAAACACCACGGCTAAAATCGGTACCGACAGGGGTAACAGCACCAGTCGGAAAGCTTGCCATGGGGTTGCGCCATCCAGTGCCGCGGCTTCTTCCAGTGAGTTATCAATGGTTTCGAAATAGCCTTTGATGGTCCAGACGTGCAGGGCGATGCCGCCCATATAAGCAAAAATCACCCCGCCGTGGGTATTCAGCCCGATAAATGGCAGATACTGTCCGATACGGTCGAATAAAGCATATAACGCCACCAGTGACAGCACTGCTGGGAACATCTGGAAGATCAACATGCCTTTCAGCAGGGTGCTTTTACCGCGAAAACGCATGCGGGCAAAGGCGTAAGCGCAGGTAGTGGAGAGCGTGACAATCCCAATGGCGGTAATGGCCGCAATCTTGATGGAGTTCCATAACCACAACATCACCGGGAACGGCGGTGGGGTTACGCTACCATCAGCGTGAGTCACACTCATACCCAGCGCCAGTTTCCAGTGTTCCCATGAAATCTGATCTGGGATCAGGCTACCGGTCGCAAAGTTGCCGGGCCGCAGCGAGATGGTAATTACCATCAGTAACGGGAACATAATCAGCGCGATAAAGCACAACATCAGAAAATGAGTGCCCCATAGACGCAAACGCTGGGATTTAGGTTGAACCATTGCCATTTGCATCTCCTCCTTAGTCAAAGTTCATTTTGCTGGCTTTCAGATTCAGTATCGCGAGCGCGCCGACCAGAATGAAAATCAGGGTGGCAATCGCTGCCGCCAAGCCAAAGTCCTGGCCGCCGCCCCCTTCAAAGGCAATACGGTAGGTGTAGCTGACCAGCAAGTCGGTATAGCCTGCTGGCGTGGTGGTGCCAATCATATCCGGGCCGCCATTGGTCAATAACTGAATCAACACAAAGTTGTTAAAGTTAAAGGCGAAGCTGGCAATCATCAGCGGTGTCAGCGGCTTAATCAGCAGTGGCAACGTGATACGGAAGAAGTTCTGGAACGGGCCTGCGCCATCCATTGCCGAGGCTTCATATAAGTCCTCGGGAATCGCTTTGAGTAGCCCCATGCACAGAATCATCATGTAGGGATAGCCGAGCCAGGTGTTGACGATCAAAATCATGCTTTTCGCGGTAATAGGGTCACTGAACCAGGCGGGCTTGATGCCAAACAGGCTACTTAGCATCAGGTTGATTTCACCAAAGCTTTGGTTAAATAACCCTTTGAAAATCAAGATTGAAATAAACGACGGTACCGCATAGGGCAGTATTAACAGCACGCGATAAACCGCTTTGCCTTTCAACGAGTCCCATTGCACCACGCAGGCTAAAACCATACCGACGGCAACGGTCAGTACCACGGTCAGTAGCGAGAAAATAATGGTCCAGATAAAAATGGAGATAAAAGGCTTCTGTATCCCTTCATCATGCAGCACCCGCAGGAAGTTTTTCCAGCCGATAGTGACAGTAAAGCCGGGACTGAGTTTTTCGTTTTGCCACTGGCCGTCGGCGTTAATGGCTTGGTAAAAACCGACATCAGGGTTTGGCCGATAGATAACCCCGGTTTGCTGATTGAGCAGCTCTTTACCGTCAGCGCCCAGTTTATAGAGTGGGCTGGTCGCTGAAAACTGGCGCAGTGAACTCATGCGCAGTTCGCCACCACTGGGCAGCAGTGCCACCAACTCAGCGAGTGCCTGGCGATTCTGAGTAATGATACGCAGTGACGCGCGTTCGCCGGTCTGTTCAGTGCTGGTGGGGGCGACTGTGATTTTTTTCTCACCCGTCGTATCAAGGCTGAAAGGTGCGGAAATCAGAACAGAGCTGTCATCAGGGTTGGTAAGCTGCAAACGCCATTGGTTATCACTGGGATAAAGGCCAAAGGTAAAGGTTTTACCGGTCTGAAACTGCCGATCCATTAATACTGATTGGGCACGCTCAAAGGTTAATTGGTTGGTACTGCTGTAGTTGGTAAAAGCGATAGCGATAGTGCAAATCAGTGGGAACAGCACAAACAGCCCCATACCTGCCACGCCGGGATAAACATAGCGCCAGGCATAGGCGCGACGATTGGCAAAGACATACAGCCCCAGACTCACCAAAATTAGCGTCACGATGGCAAAAAGATATTCACCCTGAGCATACATCAAGACGATCAAGTAGCAGGTGAATAGACTTAATGTGCCGATAATCAGCCATTTAAGCACATCACTCTGCCACCAGGCGGTTTTCTTTTTACGACTTTCGAACTCGGTGTGGGATAACTGCATAATATTCCCTTCGTACTTTGAGTATTGTTATAGTGTTACAGCAAGTGGTGCTGGGCACGACGAATCGTGCCCTTTTGCAGGTGAAACTGTTATTTGGTAATACGCGTTGCTGCGTCGTTCAATGCCGCTTCAACTGTCTGACGCCCGCTGATGGCGTTCAGTACCGCACTGCGGGTGGCATACCAGAAAGCCGCCATTTGTGGAATATTTGGCATGATTTCACCCTTGGTGGCGTTATCCATGGTTGCAGCAATGCGTGGATCTTTTGCCAGTTGTTCCTGGAATGATTTCAGTGCCACTGCGCCCAGAGGTTTGTCTTTATTCACTTCAGCCAGACCCTGATCAGTTAACAGGTAGTTCTCCAGGAATTCAGTTGCCAGTTCTTTATTCGGGCTGGCGGCGTTAATACCGGCAGTCAACACGCCGACGAACGGTTTGGATGGCTGGCCGTGGAAGGTTGGCAACAAGGTCACACCGTAATTGATTTTGCTCTTATCAATGTTGGACCATGCCCATGGGCCATTGATGGTCATTGCTGTTTCGCCTTTGTTGAAGGCCGCTTCTGCAATGGAGTAATCTGTATCGGCATTGATGTGCTTGTTCTTCACCAGATCGACAATAAATTGTAGACCCGCTTTCGCGCCAGCATTGTTCACGCCAACGTTTTTCACATCATATACACCGTTTTCGAGTTTGAAGGCATAGCCACCGTCAGCGGCGATAACCGGCCAGGTGAAGTACGGTTCTTGTAGGTTCCACATGATGGCGCTCTTGCCATTGGCACGCAGGATTTTATCCAGCGCTGGGATTTCTTCCCACGTTTTTGGTGCTTCTTTCACTAAGTCTTTATTGTAAATCAGAGACAGTGCTTCAACCGCGACCGGGTAACCAATCAGTTTGCCATTAAAGCGAACGGCGTCCCAAGTGAACGGGAACAGTTTGTCTTGGAAGGCTTTAGAAGGGTGTAGCTCAGCCAGTAAACCGGATTGTGCGTAACCGCCAAAGCGGTCATGAGCCCAGAAGATAATGTCCGGGCCATCGCCAGTGGCAGCCACTTGCGGGTATTTTTCTTCCAATTTATCTGGATGCTCGATAGTGACTTTGATGCCGGTATCTTTCTCGAACTTCTTACCGACTTCCGCCAACCCGTTATAACCTTTATCGCCATTGATCCAGATAACCAGTTTACCTTCTTCAATCTTGGCAAAAGCAGAGGAAGAGAGCACCAGCGTGGCTAATGCTGAAAGAGCCAAAACACGTGCGGTCTTACCAATGCCGGATTTTGTGAAGCTGCGAGTCATAATCCAATCCTTTTATCCAATTTTGTGGGTATCGACTTTCTTGTGAATCATTAGCTGCGAATTCTGTAGCCCATTTTCAGGCTGGTGTAGCCGTGAATCACTAAGTGAGGAGGGTGTGGCAGCGCTGCAAAAAATGTTGGGCTGCAAATTATTTATTACACTGACCAAAACACTACGCCGACATATTGAGTCACAACCGGATACACCATCATCCTCCCCCCCTCTACGCCCCCCAGTAGGTTATTGTGACCCAGTTAACACTGCTGGCTATTCTGTGGTGTCAGACACATTAATGCAGGTCGAAATTTGCTAGCCAGATCACGTATTTGTCTTTCCAGTGGAACTTCTGCCCACGCGGGTCGTTCCCTCATCCTCCCATCTCCTCCCCCATGAAAAACTTTGTTACGGATGATTACCAAATAGTGCCACTCGCGCACTATCGGCAGCATTGAAACACCGTCGCCAACAAAATGTGGTTGTTCGGTTAATTATCACCCAGACAGATCAGCACCTTGAAGCGTTAAGCAATGTGCAGCCCTATACTCAGGCCGCGACGTCGTCCGAGGCAACCTGCTCTAAGCATGGCGGTACGACGCGCAGTGCGACGAGAGTCATCAGGGGCTGGGAGTAATCGATGGGTTATGCCGGGGTTTGCTTCCGCCATTTTTCTTCATTCAGGTTCATATGAAAAGTTGTTTGCGTAAGCAAAGGAGTAACAGATGGCTAATGTAACGCTGAGCGGCGTTTATAAGGCCTTTGGTGAGGCGGTGATCTCCAGAGATATCAATCTGGAAATCGATGACGGTGAGTTTGTGGTGTTTGTTGGCCCATCAGGGTGTGGAAAGTCAACGCTGCTGCGGATGATTGCCGGTCTTGAGGACATAACCTCGGGTGAGTTGCTGATTGGTGGCAAACGGATGAACGAAGTGCCGCCATCTGAACGCGGTATTGGCATGGTGTTTCAGTCATATGCACTTTATCCCCATCTGTCGGTAGCAGAGAACATGTCGTTCGGTCTGAAATTGGCGGGTGCGAAGAAAGCCGAAATTAACCAACGGGTGAATCAGGTAGCCGAAGTGCTGCAACTGGCTCACCTGCTGGACCGGCGGCCAAAAGCGCTATCCGGTGGTCAACGCCAGCGTGTGGCAATTGGCCGGACACTGGTCGCTGAGCCGGATGTATTCCTGCTCGATGAACCCCTGTCCAACCTGGATGCGGCACTGCGGGTGCAGATGCGCATTGAGATCTCGCGCCTCCACAAGCGCCTGCAACGCACCATGATTTACGTCACCCATGACCAAGTGGAAGCGATGACGCTGGCAGACAAGATTGTGGTGCTGGATGCCGGCAATGTTGCGCAGGTCGGCAAGCCGCTGGAGCTGTATCACTACCCAGCTAATCGCTTTGTCGCGGGCTTTATTGGCTCGCCAAAAATGAATTTTTTACCGGTTAAAGTGACCGCCGTTGAACCTCGTCAGGTACAGATTGAACTGCCAAATCCAAATGGCCAGTTAGTGTGGCTGCCGGTGGAAGGTACTCAGGTTCAGGTCGGTGCAAATATGTCTTTGGGTATTCGCCCGGAACATCTGCTGCCAAGCAGTGCCTCTGAAGTCACGCTGGAAGGTGAGATTCAGGTGGTAGAGCAACTGGGTAATGAAACTCAAATTCACATCCAAATCCCGGCAATACGTCAGAACCTGGTCTACCGCCAGAACGACGTGGTGCTGGTAGAAGAAGGTGCAACATTCGCTATTGGCCTGCCGCCGCAACGCTGTCATCTGTTCCGTGAGGACGGCACTGCGTGTAAGCGGTTGTACCAGGAACTGGGCGTCTAGCCAAAGCAGAATGTAAAGCACGCATGCCGACAGGCAAATATAACAGGAGATTACTGATGACTACTCTGCGCAAGTTACCGATAGCACTGGCTGTTGCCGCTGGTGTTCTTTCTACTCAAGCTATGGCTGTTGATTTCCACGGGTATGCACGTTCCGGTATCGGTTGGACAGGAAGCGGTGGCGAACAGCAATGTTTCAAAGCCACTGGCGCCCAAAGTAAATACCGTCTGGGTAACGAGTGTGAAACGTATGCGGAAATTAAATTAGGCCAGGAATTGTGGAAAGAAGGCGACAAGAGCTTCTACTTCGATACCAACGTGGCGTACTCCGTTTCACAACAGAATGACTGGGAGTCAACATCTCCTGCATTCCGTGAGGCTAACGTGCAGGGTAAAAACCTGATCGAATGGTTACCGGGTTCCACCATGTGGGCCGGTAAACGCTTCTATCAACGTCATGACGTCCATATGATTGACTTCTACTACTGGGATATCTCAGGTCTAGGTGCAGGTGTAGAAGCTATTGATCTGGGCTTCGGTAAGTTATCTCTGGCAGCAACCCGTAACTCAGAAGCGGGTGGTTCAAGTGCCTGGATCGATAATGCCCGTAAAGATGCTGACCACACTGCTAATGATGTGTTCGATGTGCGTTTAGCCGGTTTAGAAACTAACCCAGGCGGCACTTTGGAGTTTGGTGTGGATTATGGCCGCGCCAATACTCAGGACGACTACGCGTTAGCTCCTGATGCCTCTAAAGATGGTGTCATGCTGACGGTTGAACATACCCAAAGCATGATGGGTGGCTTTAACAAGTTCGTGGTGCAATACGCAACAGATTCAATGACATCATCACAATCAGGTCACTCTGAAGGTGCAAACGTTAATAACAACGGTAACAGATTACGTGTTATCGACCACGGTGCCATCAACCTGGCTGAGAAGTGGGACATGATGTACGTCGCGTTGTATCAGGACACTGACTGGGACAACCAAAACGGCACCACTTGGTACAGCGTGGGGGTGCGTCCGATGTACAAATGGACCCCAATCATGAGTACCTTGCTGGAAGCGGGCTACGACAATGTTAAGTCACAACGTACCGGTGACCGTAACGGCCAGTACAAACTGACTCTGGCACAACAGTGGCAGGCAGGCGATAGCATCTGGTCACGCCCGGCAATTCGTGTCTTCGCAACTTATGCCAACTGGGATGAGAAGTGGGGCTATAACGATGTCAGCGGTAGCGCGGACAACGGTCTGGCACAAAACGGGACTATCGGTACTGATAGCCGCGGTAAGAGCAACGAAGTCACCTTTGGTGCGCAATTCGAAGCTTGGTGGTAACAGCATGATGCAGCCGCCCTTTGGGGCGGCTGTTTGATTGTTTAAACAAGAAAAGTGAGATGCCCTAAATAATTCGAGTTGCAGCCAACGCCCATGCAGCTTGAAGTATGACGGGGATTTGGTTAACTCTGCCGACCTTGCCTGTGCACAGTTAGCGCTGACGCTCAATGTATGAGGGTAATAACAATGAAAAAGAATCTACTGTCACTTTGTCTGGCATTGGCTTTAGGGGTTACAGCACCTCTGGCGGTGCAAGCAGAGTCAACTATTTCTCCGGCGAATGTTTCTATCGCGCCGACGATCAGTACCGCCACCTTACAGCAGTTACCATGGCAGCCATTAGTGCCACCGACTACGCAGGACATCAAACTGACTGCGGCGAGTCCACAAATCTCTCAAGGGAATGTTGAAGGGGCTGTTGCCGCTTTTGCTTTACCCGCCGATCGTGGATCGATGGAGATTACACTTAGCAGTTTAGTGACTGATAATCAGCTCTTTTCCCCTAGCGTTTTAGTGCTGGACGAGCAAATGCGCCCAGCGGCTTACTATCCATCCAGCTATTTCACTTATGAAAAAGCGGGCATTATGACCAGTGATCGTCTGCAAGGGGTGATGAAACTGACCCCGGCACTGGGCCAGAAACAAATTTATCTGCTGGTTTATACCACCCGTGACGATTTAGCAAAAACCACCAAGTTACTTGATCCGGCTAAAGCTTATGCCATGGGTGTCGGCAATGCGGTACCGGATATCCCAGATCCTATTGCGAAACACACCCCGACAGGCAACCTGAAAATCAAGGCAACTGCTGAGCAGGGGATGGGCAACGTTATGATTGGCTTAATACAGTCAGCACCGGCTTCGGCTCCAGTCGTGGTCGGCAGTGCGGTTCAACCTACGCCAGCCGCAGTACCCGCACCGATAAAACCTGCGGAGCCAATGCTGAGCGACACTGAAAACTACTTCAACCAGGCGATTAAAGATGCGGTGAAAGCCGGTGATGTCGATAAGGCGCTGAAATTGTTGAACGAGGCGGAACATTTGGGCTCAACTTCAGCCCGAAAAACCTTTATTGGTAGTGTAAAAGGCAAGGGTTAAATCCCGGCACTGCCGAATATGGCTAGATGGTTGGTGCGCTTTGGCGCACCTTTTTTCGTTGGGTCTTATATACAGCTACTGCTGCTCGCAACGCCTCGTTTTGCTATTGGTTATCTTCGCGACACCTTGTTTTGGTTAATTCTGCTTTAAATCTCAAACTCACTTATTTAGTTTTTTGCTAGAAAGAAAAAGATTAAATGAGAATTTAAAAGGCATGCGATTGAGCTTGCGCCGATATCATAAATTGAATGACGGTTTATTGTTTATCCATTCAAATTAAGGTGCTATTGATGCCGAAGGAAAACCAACTCTGCCTATCGGCCACGCTACAGTCGTGGCCGATTCCATTTATGGCGCAACCGTGGGCCCCGCCGATCACAGAAGATAATCTTTCATTGTTAACTATGAGTTCTATCATGGCTCAGTTTACATCCCTTCAGGAAGAGAAGATATTGCCATTAAAGGTGACGGCAAGAGACCATGAGTTATTAGAAAAGATGGCACAAGAGCTGCCCAATGTAAGTTCGACGTCGGATCCTGTTTTCAGTCAGGCGATGCAGTTAATTGATAGTGCCAGAGTCCTGGATCAGAAAACGTGGACGCAACAATTTCCAGCAATCAGTGACGCCCGAGTCGGGCGAATTGTGGATTTTTATCTACAACTCCATGCTGTAGAGGGATTGGAGTTTGCAAATAGTTTAGATGATTTATCACATTTAAGGCCTGGGTTAACCGCGGCTCAAGGGTATGAAAAAGCTCGTGTTATCAGCCTGGAGCGGGATATCCTGTTTAAGTTATGCCAAAAGAGCCTGACACTATCCACAGCAGAAAAACTGACGCCACTCGCCGCCCTGAGTCTTGCCTGGTGGTTGAATCAAGAGTATCAGCCCACGCTGGCTGAATTATCCATGGCAGTTTATCGGCCTGAAAATAAAGAGACCAAGCTTCAGGCGGCGATACTTTATAACCATTCCCATTATGGCAATCGCTATGGTGAAACAGCAGGAATTTCCACTGCGGATTTAAACGATTGGGGGCTGGAGCATCTAGATTCGCCGGAACTAGCGGTTTCCAGAGCGGTCAGGGTGTTAAGGGTTATCCATGAAGGGATGGATGCTCAGCCTACGATATTGCAAGCACCAGAGGCCTATCTTGCTAATGGATTTGCACCGAAAAATGCCCAGGGCAGCTATCTGAAAAAGGAGTCGCTGGAATTGGGGGAAATGATTTTAACCGGATGCGGACAGATTGGATTTGATGCCTGTAGCCAACAGGATTTCACTCAATTTATCGATTTCGAACACGCAGTAGGCAGTTTGGCGTTTTCGCTCAAAACTACACTTAAGTTACATTATCAATTGCAAGGTAGGGCTTTTGATGAGTTGGTAGATAAGAATACCGAGCAACTGTATACATTATTACTTCAGGAAGAAGAGCAATTACATAAGAGCGGTGGAGCGCGCTACAGTCCGACGGCAATCTTCTTATCTCACTTCAGCCAATCTAATGAAGTCGAGCCTCTGACCGTAGAGCAAACGGCTGGTGTCATCAAAAGAATAGCCGGATCAATCGATGTGTCCCATTTGTCTGAGTCAGCTCAAGTCACCTTTAATAGAATAAATCTAATGGTAGACAACGTCGTTGCCGGTACAGCCATTGACGTGGAACATGAAAGATTTGTATCGGACCTTAAATCGCTGGCTCAACTTACTGAGCAAAGCCACCCCTTATATATTTTGGCGCATTATCGACTTTATAAAACAGCGCAAGAAAAAATAGAGCGACAACTCGCTTATCTCGATATGCGTCTAGCCTATCGCCATCTTCCCGCCGCTTTTGATGACGATCAGGCGATAAGAGAGATCCTGACAGAGGCTGGGGTGGAAAAAGTCGATGATTCCAGAGCTTATTATTACCGTTATAGCGACCCGCATAAGCAAAATGATTCACCTGTTAATGAATTTAAACGGCGTCGGGATGCAAGCAATCGCTTTGTCGCCAATATGTCGATGCCTGGTAAGAACGGTAGGTCGATTGATGTTTATAAGACGCTAGATGCGAAAAAAACTGAATATCATGAGTGGATAAAATCGCATCCGGCAGTTCGCTCTCAGGCAATCAAAACATTAATTGAGAAAGGTCAGCGGCCAGAGAGTGGTGCGCTACAAGATAAAATCAATGCCCTTGCCAAGGACTATCGGCCAGAAACTGAAAATTCGCGTTTTTGGCGCACGGCCTGGACATCGTTAGAAGAGAGTTGGGTGTGTAAACTCCCACTACCTAACCCGATGTGTACTATCGCCAGAGTCGAAGGTCCGCGTTCCCGTAACGAAAATGAAAATATGGCAGCGGGTATGGTGGCTATGGTGATGGAGGCGGGTCAGCTCAGGGGAATGGAACGCGGGGTGAAATTGATTGAAAATTCGCCACTGGGCGTAAAGCCATCGGGTCCTTTGGCTCCTCCGTCACGGCCTGTTATACCTTCCCGTTTGCCGGTTGCGGAAGGCGAAGTGATACCAACGCGTCAGACGATACCAAGCCCGCCTGGAAAGCCAGTTGAAGTGCAATGGGTTGAGCTAAAAGATCCACTCGTCTCTGGTGGAATGCGTGAAGCTTGGGTCAGACAGGGGGGCGGCGCGACCTATTGGGAAGTCGACTTAACCACCGGTAAGGACGTGGGTGTTGTCTTGAAACAAGGCCCTGAATTTAGCCGGCAGGGCAGGTTACCAGGGGGCGGGCCAACGCTATCAAAAGCGACTAATCCTGAATTTAATCCTGCCATTAAATTAGGCAAGAAAATTGGCAGCGGATTGACAGCTGAAATCTATCTTGATGCCAATAACCCCGGTTTTCTTCTCAAGAAAATAGGTACGAAAGATCCATACCTTATAGATAAGGTATTCAAGAAAGAAGTTGAGTTTTTTAATCGATACTACGGCGAAGGCGCTGCGGAGTTAATTAGCAAGGGTGATATACATTATATAAGAATGTACCGAGTGCCAGGCAAAACGTTGGCAGAGATTAATACTAAAGTTTTCCCGCCAGGTGCGAAGGAAAGCTTTTTACGTATGCTGGACAATTTAGGCTATTGCAATATCATCCATAATGACTTGAATTTTAATAATGTTTTATATGATGAAAAAACCAACACTTTCTACCCTATCGATTTCGGTGATGCTGAGGATGGGTATTATTCACTAAGTGAACCGAACAGTGGCAAGCCAGATCGGGGTATAAAAATGCGGGCTGGATTTATCTTTGAACATATTGAAGAGTTTAGTTTGTTAGCCGTATTAAAAAAAGCAACCTGATGTCGCTGGGGAGCTAATCTGCGCTACAATGCCCCCTTATCTACGAATTAGCGGGGGGCGATATTTTCTTCCCAGCAGGGAGCAAACTGCATGTCTACCGGCGATGCATCAATTATAAAACCTATCCAATGGTGTGCCATTGAGCAGCCGAATTTACCAACTGCTATCGCTGATTGGTTGATGGAGTTGGGGTCGATGACCCGGCGTTTTGAGCAGCATTGCCAACGGGTTCATGTCGAACCCCAGCGAGAATGCTTTATTACGCGTAATGAGTTAGGGGAAGATGCGGAGCACTTACCTGTAAGCGAACGCTATTGGCTGCGGGAAATCATTTTGTGTGGTGATAATGAGCCTTGGCTGCTTGGTCGCACGGTTATCCCCGAGCAGACACTGTCTGGGCCGGATAGGGCGCTGGTGGATTTGGGCACCCTCCCACTCGGGCGCTATTTATTTGGTGGGGACAATTTAAGCCGTGATTATATTCAAGTAGGGCGGCAGAATGAACTTTGGGCGCGCCGCTCGTTGCTGCGTCTGTCAGGCAAACCCCTGTTACTGACGGAAGTTTTTTTACCGGCCTCGCCACTGTATTCGGTTTAAGCCGTAGTAAGATTTTGGAGATGGATAAATTGAAGGGAAGTACTGTTCAGACCAAATGGCAGGCTTATTGCCGTTTAATGCGGATTGATAAGCCTATTGGCTCGTTATTGCTATTGTGGCCGACGCTGTGGGCATTATGGCTGGCAGGGCAGGGTATCCCAGAAACCAAAATACTGATTGTGTTTGTGTTGGGTGTGTTTTTTATGCGTGCGGCTGGTTGTGTCGTCAATGATTATGCTGACCGAAATATTGATGGCTTTGTAAAACGCACCGCATCCCGCCCGTTACCCAGTGGCATTATCAGTGAACGAGAGAGCAAAATCCTGTTTGTCGTTTTGGTACTGCTCTCGTTTGGTCTGGTGTTAACCCTTAATAGCATGACCATTTGGTTATCATTGGCAGCACTGGCGTTAGCCTGGATTTATCCGTTTATGAAGCGGGTCACTCATCTACCCCAAGTGGTATTAGGCGCAGCTTTTGGTTGGTCAATTCCGATGGGATTCGCTGCGGTGAGTGAGAGCTTACCCTTGGTTTGTTGGCTGTTATTGCTGGCGAACATCTGCTGGACCGTCGCTTATGACACGCAATACGCAATGGTTGATCGCGACGATGACCTGAAAATTGGAGTTAAGTCCACGGCGATTTTATTTGGTCAACATGACAAGCTGATTATAGGTTTACTGCAACTGGCTACACTGGTGTTGATGGTTGCTATCGGCTGGCTGATGGGGTTGGGCGGCGCATTCTATTGGTCAATCCTGCTGGCGGGTGCCTTGTTTATCCACCAACAAAAGATGATTGTGCAGCGTGACCGCGACGCCTGCTTCCGTGCGTTTTTGAATAATAATTACGTAGGGCTGGTGTTGTTTTTAGGGATTCTGATTAGTTATTGGCAGTAAATACGTTTCTGGAAAACAGTCAAAAAAATGGCCAGATGATGAATCCGGCCATTTTTGTTTAGCGGCTTGAGGAATCAATCTTCCGATTTATCCTCTGCCTCGGATTCTGGCCGTTGATTGCTGGTTTCGGCTGGCATACTGACACTCTCGATAGTCAGTTTCACTTCCGGCGTCATCAACGCACTCAGCATATTGTAAACTTCCAACGTATGTTCCTGAACCGCGTCACCACTGTCACTGATATATCCCTCTTCACGCAAGGTACCGACCAGTGTTGAAAATACCGCTTTATCGAAGAATTCTGGTGCGTTAATCCCGTGCAGAACAGACAATCGCTGCGCCATGATACGGCTCTCTTTCTCCAGCGCTCCACGGTTAATGCTCGGATTGGCACTGAGCAGCGACAGGGTAATCGCGTATCGTTGCAGGGTTTCCCGCACACCGGCGGCCAGTAATTGCAGTGGGCGAATTCGGGCCGGATTCAGCACTAGTTCGGTGCCTTTGTCACAAATCAACTGCTGGCGGGCCAGTTCATCTATCAGCGTGTCCAGCGTCTGTGGTAACTGCTCTTTGCTGTAATGCAGGAACAGTTCAGCTTTCAACATCGGATAAATCATACTGATTTGGCGCAACAATTCGTCACGGGTAATGCGGCGGTGGTACATCACCATGCTGGCTATCAGTGACGGTAGCATCAGTAAGTGCTGGATATTATTGCGATAATAGGTCATCAGCACGGCTTGTTCCCGTGGCAGGATGATAATGTCACCAATGTTGTCTTTCTCCACCTCAAACTTATTCATATTCAAGGCGTGATTAAGTAACTCTTCCGGTGTTTTATCCGGCACAGTGACATCTTTCGCATAAGGCACATTACGCATCAGTTGCAGATAGCAATCAAGTTGCTCAAGCAACTGCTCACGGGTGAGTGAACGCTGACGTGAGGCTAACAATGCGGTAGAACACAAGTTCATGGCATTCGCTGCTGCCGCATTATTTATTCTCACCATGATCTTACCGGCCAAATCATTTACCGCCGGTGTCAGCCAGCTTGGGCGCTGAGCTTCAATCGGATCAATGGCATCACGCCATTGCGGTACATTGGTGTTCAGATAGGTGGTCAACGGGATCGGTTCACCAAAGTTGACATAGCCCTGACCGAGGTTACGCAACTTACGCAAGCCCCGCAGCATCTGCAACAGGCTCTCTTTCTCTTTGGTCGCACCACGCAGCTCTTTGGCATAGGTACCCACTTCCATCACATGTTCGTAACCGATATAAATCGGCACCAAAGTGATTGGACGTGAGCCACCACGCAACATCGCCTGAATGGTCATCGACAGTGTGCCAGTTTTTGGCTCCAGCAGGCGGCCGGTACGTGAGCGGCCTCCTTCAACAAAGTATTCAACTGAATAACCACGGGTGAACAGTTCACCTAAATACTCGCGGAAAACCGTTGAATAGAGTTTGTTGCCTTTAAAGGTGCGACGAATAAAGAACGCGCCCAAACGGCGGAAGATAGGCCCGGCAGGCCAGAAGTTAAGGTTAATCCCGGCGGCAATATGCGGCGGCACCAGCCCTTGATGATAAAGCACGTAGGAGAGCAGCAGATAATCCATATGGCTGCGATGACAAGGCACATAGACGATTTCATGGCCATCTTGCGCCAACTGCCGCACCCGTTCTGCATTATGGACGTTAATACCTTGATACAAACGGTTCCACGTCCAGCTCAATACTCTGTCAGACAGGCGCACGGCTTCATATGAGAAGTCGGCTGCGATCTCTTCCATCAGCGTAATGGCATTTTGCTGTGCTTTCTCATGGGAGATTTTCTTGGTCCGCGCTTCATCGGCGACGGCCTTTTCAATCGCCTTTGATGTCAGCAACTTTTTGAACAGATCCTGCCGGGCAGGCAGACTAGGGCCAACCGCTGCCAGGCGTTGACGGGAGAAGTGCATCCGCGCTACGCGAGCCAGTTTGTGGGCGATAGTTTTATCGGTACCGTGCTCGCTGGCCATCCTGCGCAGTGAAACTGTGGTAGAGAAACGCACAAAACTATCGCGACCCAGCCACAATACCGCGAAGAATTTTTGCACTCCGTTAAGCACGCGCAGATGGGGTGTTCCGTGGCCTTCACGCCCCGGCGAACGACCAAACATCACGGAAACCGGTAACATCTGGATATCTAACTCGGGATTATTGCGGTGCAAATCCAGATAGTCGTGGAACAGCTTTACCGATTCCTGTTTAGGCGCGTAGTAGCGAAAGACCCGCGGGCCATTATCGATAAACACATGGCTGGGCAGTTGCACTCCATCGATTTCCAATGGAATCAATGGGTCGGGCAGGTCTTGTGCTTGACACTGCGCTCGCAAAGTCAGCAAATCAGCCTTAGAATTGTAAGGCAAAACGTACAGAATAGGACGAGAGGGGTCTAGCCCTAACTCAGTCACAGGGTCTGCCGGAATAACCTTGCTTTTTACCAACATTTTAAGTGGTAAATTCAATAACTTATAATATATTTTACGCCAACCTGACATAACTACATGAAGCCTCTTGTTAGCAATTCGTCGCAAGGATACCAGAAACTGGTTTTGAGATCTGTGGTGATAAGACAACAGAAAGCGGCAAAAATCATCATTAACTTAAGATAAAGGCAATAAAACATGGCGAATCAATCAACAGGGCTGGCCCGAGTCTATAAAGCGGCCGGTTATTCTGTGAAAGGCTTAACGGCTGCCTGGAAAAACGAAGCGGCATTTCGTCAGGAAGCTGTTGCTGCCATAATCGCTATCATACTGGCCTTCTGGCTGGATGTAGATGCTATCGCACGCCTTTTATTAATTGGTAGCGTGGTTTTAGTGATAATTATCGAAGTCATTAACAGTGCGATTGAGGCGGTAGTGGACAGGATTGGCAGTGAGTTCCATGAGCTATCGGGCCGCGCCAAAGATATGGGGTCCGCGGCGGTATTCCTCGCTATCTTGTTAGCGTTATTTGTTTGGATAACCGTACTTTGCCAGCATGCCGGTTAATGTTATGACGAACAATGCCGCAGAAATAAGCTGTGATTAATCCCTGTTTTTATTCACTCTTTGGTTCCCAACACCCGCTTACCTGTATATACTCACAGCAAGACTGTATAAACAAACAGGGGGCGGAATGAAAGCACTTACTACCAGACAGCAAGAGGTTTATGACCTGGTTCGCGATCACTTAGCGCAAACCGGCATGCCACCGACCCGTGCCGAAATTGCGCAGCGTCTGGGGTTTCGCTCTCCTAACGCCGCTGAAGAGCATTTAAAAGCACTGGCCCGTAAAGGCGTCATTGAGATTGTTTCTGGCGCTTCCCGTGGCATTCGTTTGCTGATGGAAGAAGAAGATGGCCTGCCACTGATTGGTCGGGTTGCCGCAGGTGAACCTTTGCTGGCACAGCAGCATATTGAAGGGCACTACAAAGTAGACCCATCAATGTTTAAACCGAGTGCAGATTTTCTGTTGCGGGTTAATGGGATGTCGATGAGAGATATCGGTATTCTGGATGGCGACCTATTAGCGGTGCATAAAACGCAAGATGTGCGTAACGGGCAAGTTGTAGTGGCACGAATTGATGATGAAGTGACGGTAAAACGCTTGAAAAAACAAGGTAATATCGTACAGCTTTTGCCAGAAAATAGTGAGTTCCAACCGATTATTGTCGATCTGCGCGAACAAAGCTTCACTATTGAAGGATTGGCCGTCGGTGTTATCCGTAATGGTGACTGGATCTAACATTAGCGTTTTATATTGAACTGATAAGCCGTTCCTGCTCAGGAGCGGCTTTTTATTATTAATGACCCCATTAAACGATTCAGACGCCCAAATTAATTGACGTTGCAGGCAGGCAGCCGCAAAGAAGCTCGCTAATTCCGATCAATGCTAACGACAAGTAGATGATTTGGATGACAAATCTGCGGGGAGAAAATTTGAATGCTGCTTGCTGCGGCCTCTCAGAGGTGATGTCTGGGAAGGGGCCAAGTAACAAGTACAGCTAGCCTGCTACAGCTCCAAGTATGGAAAAGTTATTTAGATTGAGACGATTCCGACAATAAGTTATTACCTACTGTTTTAACTGAATAATATCAGTGCTTATTTTTACTTTATAGCTATAATCTCAGTGATTAATATTATCCTGACTTTAATTGCTAGTATCCTCTGCTATAGTTATTCGTACGGTAAGCGAAACAACGAAGTTTAATTTTAAATTATGACTGTGAGTGACTAATTTAAATGTGGTTGTTTTTATCAATAGAGAATGTTTATCGTATTGAATTAAATAAACTGACTAATCCCAAGGTAACGGAGATATTATGAATAAAGATCAAGCCGACGGTAACTGGAAGCAGTTTAAAGGTAAAGTGAAAGAAAAATGGGGCAAGCTGACTGACGATGACTTAACGGTAATCGAAGGTAAGCGTGACCAGCTAGTGGGTAAAATCCAGGAGAAATACGGCTATCAGAAAGAGCAAGCCGAGAAAGAAGTCAAAGCCTGGGAAGACCACAGCAAATATCGCTGGTAACAGCATTAAATGGAATTAAACTGATATTGATATAAATTAATCGGGTCTCTCGTTTCATAGAATATGCATTGTTAATCAACCCCGTCTAGTTATTGGTGTATCAACTCCAATTATATTGAAGCGGTGAGGTTATTTTAATAAAAGCTATTCTAGCTCACCTGTATTTATATCTACATCTGCACAAGGACGTGCCTTATTATTAATTATTACCCTGTCGCATTGCTCGCGGCAGTCTACTTTTTGCTAACCGATATATACCCACCAGGGATCTCTATCTATACCCTAAATAATTCGAGTTGCAGGAAGGCGGTAACCGATTTGTACAGCATTTATGCTAGCCCGCTGGGTGAGCCTCAAGGATGAGGCTCATTAATCCCGATGAGCTTACATGAGTAAGTGATTCGGGTTATTGAGAGCAGCCAACACACATGCAGCTTGAAGTATGACGGGTATAAGGCAAAAGTAATTGGAGAGCAGCTAACATTGCTGCAACTTCAATTAGGTACGCAGCTATTTCTTTTTAGTAACAATAGAGTGGTCATGGTCACAATGCTCATGGCTTTCGCATGCTTCAACTTCCCCGCATTCAGCACATAAACCGTGCGCTTCAACCACACTGTGACGCAGCACAAAACCTGATTGTTTTGCTAACTGTGACAATGCCTCTTCAATGCCCACGGTGGTGCGTTCAGTGACTATTTTGCACCGATCACAGATAAATAGCGCTGAAGTATGGGTTGGCTCTTCAAAATGATGACATAGCACATAACTATTAGCTGACTCGACGCGGTGAATAAACCCTTGCTCCAGCAAAAAATCCAATGCGCGATAAACAGTTGGAGGCTTGGCTTGTGGCTCAGACACACGCAACAAATCCAACAGGTCATAGGCACTGATTGCGCCAGGTTGTTGTGCCATTAAGCGTAGTACTTCAAGACGTTGCGGTGTCAGCCGGACGTTACGTTGTTGACACAGACTTTCAGCCTGAGCCAGCAGCTTTTCCTCATCGATAGGTTTCATGATATCCATCCCGCAGCATTTGAATTGAAATGATTTTACCATATTTAGCGTTAATCGCCGATAGGTGAAAAAACGAAGGGAAGGTGGGTATCACACTTTTGTTAATTCACAGGATTCGATGACAGAACGATCAGTCGTAGAGTTCAATTATCACACAGGCAGCTATGGTCAGCTTCTATGGTATAATTACTCATTCCATCCCTTTGTAGGGTTCGCTCGGCGGGCAACTTTAAAGGGTATTTGATGAAATAATAACCGATGAAATCACCGTAAATGCACGCAGCCCAGACTTTTTCCAGCACCCCGGCCAATAAGCCACACTACCCTCTACAACGTTTTTCCGTCGCGCCGATGCTCGATTGGACCGATCGTCATTGCCGTTATTTTCATCGTTTGTTAACCAAGCAGACCTTGTTATATACCGAAATGGTCACCACCGGTGCCATTATTCATGGTAAAGCTGACTATCTGGCTTATAGCGAACAGGATCATCCGGTGGCACTGCAACTTGGAGGCAGTGACCCGCAGGCGCTGGCCCATTGTGCCAAATTGGCTGAACAACGCGGCTACAATGAAATAAACCTAAATGTGGGTTGCCCGTCTGATCGGGTACAAAATGGTCGTTTTGGCGCTTGCCTGATGGGTGAGGCTGAACTGGTCGCTGACTGCATTAAAGCTATGCGCGATGTGGTTTCTATTCCTGTCACCGTTAAAACTCGTATCGGCATTGACCAACTGGATAGCTATGAGTTCTTATGCGAGTTTGTGCAAACGGTGGCGGACCGTGGCGAATGCGATATCTTTACCATTCATGCTCGCAAAGCCTGGCTCTCAGGGCTTAGCCCGAAAGAGAACCGTGAAGTGCCACCGCTGGATTATGAGCGGGTTTATCAGCTCAAGCGTGATTTCCCAACACTGACTATTGCCATTAATGGTGGTGTGAAAACGCTGGCTGAAGCCAAAGAGCATCTTAAACATCTTGATGGGGTAATGATGGGCCGTGAAGCCTACCAAAATCCAAGCATTTTGACCCAAGTGGATCGCGAACTATTTGATGTAAATGCCCCAGTGGTCGATAGCATTAAGGCGATTGAAGCGCTTTATCCTTATATCGAACAGGAGTTGTCTCGCGGCGCTTATTTGGGCCACATCACCCGGCATATTCTTGGGATTTTTCAGGGAATTCCTGGTGCGCGTCAATGGCGTCGCCATCTAAGCGAAAATGCCCATAAGCCTGGTGCTGGCGTTGCTGTAGTAGAGCAAGCCTTAGCGCTGGTCACTCGGCCTTATACCCTTCGTCCTTGAAGTCGCAGGGTTGTTAGCTACGCTAGTGACTCGGCCCATCCGGTGGGCCTCGCAAGGCGAGGCCGCTGCAAGCAGCGTTCAAATCACTTGACTGTGTAAGCTCATCGGGATGCGTTCACTTGCTGCCTACCTGCGACGCCAATTACTTTGAGTATAATAGAATAGTAAATTAGCTATAAGTTAGTCAAATTGACCATGCCTATCCATTTTTCTGGTAGATGTTAATATTACTTAATCATTAAATTCAATGAATTAGCTGATATGTTAAAGTTGGCATGCTTCTTGTAATACTTCTTATAAAATCCCCGATTTGTTCGTTATATTTAATGATGTGGTTGTGGGACATACACAATTATTAAGGAGCCAGCCATGTTTGAAATTCTCTTTGTTATCGGCTTTTTTATCATGCTGATGGTAACCGGTATTTCCCTGTTAGGGATCTTCGCTGCATTACTGGTGGCTGCTGCTTTTATGATGGTAGGGGGCTTATTCGTCATGATGATTAAGCTGCTACCTTGGTTGATTCTGGCGGTTGTGGCCGTCTGGATATGGCGTTCGATGCAGAAACCGATAGTCCGGCGTTACTAAAATTTCCCTTTCTTGCGGTAGCGATCACAGCCTGAAAGATTAGTGGGGCGAATCAGAGGGAAAACGTATTTTTTCTCGGGCGTGCTTGCTAGGATGCTAACCGATACGATTTGGTATCGCATTTTCATCCCTGCCAGAGGTAAAAATAGCCGTATAAACGGCAGTTAGCTCTGACAGAATACGCTGCTGTACCCCTACATGTGCATCAAAGAAAGCGTTGTAAAGAAGGGCTCCCTAATCGGAGCCCTTTGTTTTTTCAACAATATTACCTTAGGAATGGCCAAACAACTCAGGGTATCAGCAAGCTGGATCCTGTGGTCTGGCGGCTTTCTAGGATTTGATGGGCACGGTGAGCATCACGCAACGGGAATTGCTGTGCTTTTGCCACATCGACATTAATGGCTCCGCCAGCAATCAGTGAAAACAGTTCGTGGCTGGCACTTGCTAACTCTTGCCGATTGGTGACATAAGTGTTGAGGGAGGGGCGAGTAATATATAGCCCGCCTTTTTGGTTCAGGATGGCAAGATCTACTCCTGTCACTGGGCCGGAGGCATTACCGAAACTCACCATCAAGCCTCTGCGCTTAAGGCTATTAAGCGAATCCAGCCAGGTACTTTTCCCAACCGAGTCATACACCACACCCACTTTCTCGCCATTAGTCAGCTCTGCCACCCGCTCGGCGATATTTTCTGTACGATAGTTAATCGTGGCCCAGGCGCCAGCGGCTTTTGCCAATTCGGCCTTTTCATCAGAGCCAACACTGCCGATAAGCTTAGCACCAAGCGCTTTCGCCCACTGGCAAGCAATTAGTCCGACACCACCCGCCGCCGCATGGAATAGGAATACCTCACCCGGTTTTATCTCGTGGGTTTGGCGCAACAGATAGTGGACGGTCAGCCCTTTGAGGAATGATGCTGCGGCCTGCTCGAAAGAGATGTTGTCAGGAAGTATGGCAATCTTCTCTGCCGCAACATTATGCACTTCGCTGTAAGCCCCGAGAGCTGATTGGGCATATACCACCCGGTCACCGACATTGATTGTGTTAACCGACGAACCAACTTTAGTGACAATTCCCGCCGCCTCTGTTCCCAACCCACTGGGAAACTGTGATGGTGAATAAAGCCCACTGCGAACATAAGTATCGATATAGTTAATACCGATCGCTTTGTTTTCTACCTGAACTTCATGTGCTGCAGGGTCAGAAGGGGTAAAGTCAAGGTATTGCAACACTTCCGGCCCGCCAGTGGTACTGAATTGGATATGCTTTGCCATGGTAGCTCCTATAGATAGGTGTATTTTCACCCTACAGGGTTCTGCACGGAGTGCCAAGATCTGGCTAATACCGATATGTAATAGGGAATATTATTACCTCTGCGAATAAGACGGTGCGGCAATGTGGGCGGCTTTTTTTTTCCTCATTAGCGAACTTTCTGAACTCATCAGCTCCATTCATTTGCGGTCTACCTGCAACTCCAATTACTTTGTGTATATACTAGGCCGTTATATTTTCTATTCGATATTTTCCTATCGCAACAAAGGTAAAGAACACTCTTCATGGCCGCAAAAAAACCAACCAACAATATGACAGAGCCACGAGACCGCCAGATGGAAGGGCTGAAACTCCCGCCTCATTCGCTGGAGGCAGAGCAGTCCGTGTTGGGCGGTTTGATGCTGGATAATGAACGCTGGGATAACGTGTCAGAACGCGTTGCCAGCAATGACTTCTTCAGCCGCCCGCATCGCCGAATCTTTACTGAAATGCAGCGTTTGCTGGAAAACAGCAAACCTATCGATTTGATCACCTTGTCTGAGTCGCTAGAGCAAAAAGGCGATCTGGATTCGGTGGGGGGATTTGCCTATCTGGCAGAGTTATCGAAAAACACCCCAAGTGCGGCGAATATTGGTGCCTATGCTGATATCGTGCGCGAACGTGCGGTAGTTCGTGAAATGATCTCGGTCGCTAATGAGATAGCTGACGCCGGTTATGATCCCCAAGGGCGTAGCAGTGAAGATCTGCTGGATTTGGCTGAATCCAAAGTGTTTCAGATAGCTGAAAGCCGCGCCAGTAAAGATGAAGGGCCGAAAAGTGTCGATCAAATCCTCGAAGCCACGGTCGCGCGAATTGAGCAACTTTATCAGCGGCCCCATGATGGGGTGACCGGTGTTTCAACCGGCTTTACCGACCTTGATAAAAAAACCGCCGGTTTACAGAAATCAGATTTGATCATTGTCGCCGCGCGTCCATCAATGGGTAAAACCACGTTTGCGATGAACTTGTGTGAAAACGCCGCGATGATGCAGGAAAAACCGGTATTGATCTTCAGTTTGGAGATGCCCGGCGATCAGATCATGATGCGTATGCTGGCGTCGCTGTCACATGTTGACCAGACCCGTATCCGAACCGGCCAACTCGATGATGAGGATTGGGCGCGTATTTCCAGCACCATGGGCATATTGATGGAAAAACGCAATATGTACATCGATGACTCATCCGGTCTGACACCGACAGAAGTGCGCTCCCGCGCGCGGCGTATTTTCCGCGAACATGGTGGTTTGAGTCTGATTATGATCGACTACCTGCAATTGATGCGGGTGCCGTCTCTTTCTGATAACCGAACGTTGGAAATCGCCGAGATTTCGCGCTCACTCAAAGCTCTGGCGAAAGAGTTGCAAGTCCCGGTAGTGGCGTTATCACAGCTTAACCGTAGTTTGGAGCAACGTGCTGATAAACGGCCCGTTAACTCCGACTTACGTGAATCCGGCTCTATCGAACAAGATGCGGACTTAATCATGTTTATCTATCGTGACGAGGTGTATCACGAGAACAGTGATGAGAAAGGGATCGCGCAGATTATTTTGGGTAAACAGCGTAACGGTCCGATCGGATCTGTCCGGCTGAAATTTAACGGTCAATGGTCGCGCTTTGATAACTATGCCGGTCCACAGTACGACGACGAATAGTTTCCCCCTAGTCCTTGACGCTGCAGGGTTGTTAGCGGCGATGACTCACGCGGAACCCTCGCTGGCCGGCGACCTGCAACACCAGGTTCTTTGGGTATAACATCAATTATTAAGGATAAGAAATGAAAGCGGCAACAGCAGTAATCGACCGCCGCGCTCTGCGACATAACTTGCATCAGGTACGGCGCATGGCGCCACAAAGCCGCCTGATTGCTGTTGTGAAAGCAAACGCTTATGGCCACGGGTTATTAGAAACAGCACATACTTTGCAGGATGCCGATTGCTATGGCGTCGCGCGCATCGGCGAAGCTCTGATGCTACGTTCTGGCGGAATTGTAAAACCTATTCTACTGCTGGAAGGGTTTTTTACCGCAGAGGACTTGCCTATTCTGGTGGCTAACCGGATTGAAACCGCAGTACACAGTATTGAACAATTAGAAGCGCTGGAAGCGGCCAATCTCCCTGCTCCGATCAATGTCTGGATGAAGCTCGATACCGGTATGCATCGTTTAGGCGTCCGTCCTGAGCAGGCCGAAGCCTTCTACCAGCGGCTATGTGCTTGTGGCAACGTTAGTCAGCCAGTTAATATTATGAGCCACTTCAGTCGTGCCGACGAACCTGAAGTGGATACTACCCGCCAGCAACTGGCGTGTTTTGACGCCTTTGCTATTGGCAAACCGGGTAAACAGTCTATTGCTGCATCTGGCGGTATTTTGCTGTGGCCGCAAGCGCATCGTGATTGGGTTCGTCCCGGTATCATACTGTATGGCGTTTCGCCGCTGGATGAACCTTATGCCAGCCATTTTGGTCTACTGCCAGCGATGGCATTAAAATCCAGCCTGATTGCTGTACGTGAACATAAAGCCGGTGAGCCCGTGGGCTACGGCGGAACTTGGGTCAGTGAACGTGATACGCGCCTGGGTGTGGTGGCGATTGGCTACGGTGACGGTTATCCGCGCAGCGCACCATCGGGTACGCCGATGTGGGTCAATGGCCGCGAAGTGCACATTGTGGGGCGGGTATCGATGGACATGATTTCAGTTGATCTTGGGCCAGATAGCAGCGACAAAGTCGGTGATGAAGTGCTGTTGTGGGGGGCGGATTTACCGGTTGAGAAGATCGCAGCTTACACCGGTATCAGTGCCTATGAATTGATCACCAAGCTGACCTCCCGTGTAGCGATGGAATATTTAGGGGAATAAGGTAAGCTGACTAATCAAGGTATAGACAATTATTATCAATCTAGGAGAGCAGCGCCGTGTTCCAAAATGTTGATGCCTATGCAGGTGACCCGATCCTGTCATTGATGGAGAGTTTTAAAGCCGATAGCCGAGCACATAAAGTGAATCTGAGTATCGGGCTTTATTACAATGAGCAGGGTGAGATCCCGCAAATGCAGGCAGTGGATACCGCTGAAACCCAATTGAATGCTCAGCCACATGGGACACCGGTTTACTTGCCGATGGAAGGTCTGCAATCTTATCGTACTGCTATTCAGCAGCTACTATTCGGCAGCGATCACCCTATGCTGGCTCAGCAACGAGTAGCGACTATCCAAACTGTTGGTGGCTCCGGTGCATTGAAAGTGGGTGCTGATTTCCTTCATTCCTATTTCCCAGATTCTCAGGTGTGGGTCAGTGACCCTACGTGGGAAAACCATGTCGCTATTTTCAGTGGCGCAGGGTTTAAGGTGAATACCTACCCGTACTTTGATAATGACAAGCTGGGCGTAAAATTCGATCAAATGCTGGCAACGTTGCAGCAGTTACCGGCCAGAAGCATTGTTTTGCTCCATCCTTGCTGCCATAACCCAACTGGATCTGATCTGACGAATGCACAGTGGGATCAGGTTATTGGCGTGGCTAAAGACCGGGATCTGATCCCGTTCCTGGATATTGCCTATCAGGGTTTTGGTGCTGGGCTGAATGAAGATGCTTATGCGATTCGAGCCATGGCGGCAGCGGAATTACCCTGTCTGGTCAGTAACTCCTTCTCTAAAATCTTCTCTCTGTATAACGAACGGGTCGGTGGCCTTTCCGTGGTATGTGAAAGTGAAGAAGCTGCTGGTCGGGTATTGGGGCAACTGAAAGCCACGGTGCGGCGTAACTATTCCAGCCCGCCAAACTTTGGTGCACAGGTTGTTTCAAAAGTACTGCATGACAGCGAGTTACGGGCGCAATGGCAGGCTGAAGTGGAGCAGATGCGTCGGCGTATTATTGAAATGCGCAGCACGTTGGTGGAAGCCTTGAAGGCAGCACTACCCAATCGCAATTTTGATTACTTAATGCAACAGCGTGGCATGTTCAGCTATACCGGTTTTAGTGCTGCACAAGTGGATCGTCTGCGTGACGAGTTTGGCGTGTATCTGATTGCCAGCGGCAGGATGTGTATGGCAGGTGTCAACCACAGTAATGTTCAGCGAGTAGCGGCTGCGTTTGCGGCAGTACAGTAATTAGTTATCGCGTTATCTAACACGACGAACTGTTTAAGGCGATAGAAATATCGCCTTTTTGCTTTATTTTTTCCACCATCTTTCCGTCACTTATCTACATAACCTGTCTGGTTAGCTCTTCGCCAATGGCTGTAAATCGATTAAAGAATATACTAAATAAGGTGGCAGACCCATGCCCAATGATCATTCATCGCTCACAGTAAATCTTCTGTTATAAGTGCAAGCTAATACTTCAGCATGTTGCTGTATCCGATGGAATGAATACGCTATGAGGCCCTTTCGCTAGACGGCACTGGCCCATTACAGGAGATAACCCAATGAATAATTCAGCATTATTGGAATACTGCATGTCTAAACCGGGGGCAGAGCAGAGTGATCATGAGGAATGGCAGACCAATCAGATTAAAGTAGCCGATGTGATGTTTGCGATGGTGGGTGAAATTGGTGGGCGGCCCTCTATTTCGGTAAAAACCAGCCCTGAGTTGGCGGAGAGTTTGCGAGAGCAACATCCGGAGATCGTGCCGAGTGAACACTTGAATAAAGCGCACTGGAACACGGTGTTTCTGGATGGACAATTACCGAACTCACAATTTTACTCGTTAATTGACCGCTCTTATCAATTGGTATTGCAGGGGTTACCGGAACATAGGCGACAGGAGCTGGCTGTTTGATACCCCCTTGGTACTTGGAGTTGCAGGGTTGTTAGCCTGGTTCATTATTTGGCCCATCCTTGGGCCTGGCTGATTTGTTGTTCACGGGTTGCCAACCTGCAGCTCCAATGATTTTGGATGCTGATAGATTAATTGATGCTCTACTTACGTTGCAGCATTGGCTTGAGGAAGCGTGCAGTATGTGACGCGGCGCATTCTGCAACAGTCTCTGGTGTACCGGCGACCAGAATCTCGCCACCGCCACTACCGCCTTCTGGCCCCAGATCGACAATCCAATCAGCAGTCTTAATCACATCCAGATTGTGCTCAATGACCACAATGGTATTGCCCTGATCGCGCAGCTGATGCAACACCGCCAGCAGTTGCTGAATATCAGCAAAATGCAGGCCGGTAGTCGGCTCGTCCAGAATATAGAGCGTCTGACCGGTGCCGCGTTTTGATAATTCACGCGACAGTTTCACCCGTTGCGCTTCACCACCCGACAGCGTAGTCGCAGATTGCCCCAGACAGATATAGGACAGGCCCACATCCATCAGTGTTTGCAGCTTACGCGCCAATGCCGGAACCGCATCAAAGAACTCGCGAGCCTCTTCGATAGTCATCGCCAGCACTTCGTGGATACTTTTACCTTTGTATTTTACTTCCAGCGTTTCACGGTTATAACGCTTACCTTTACACTGGTCGCATGGCACATAGATATCGGGCAGGAAGTGCATTTCGACTTTAATCACCCCGTCGCCCTGGCAGGCCTCACAACGGCCCCCTTTGACGTTAAAGCTGAAGCGGCCTGGCGTATAACCACGGGTACGTGATTCAGGAACACCGGCAAACAGCTCACGAATGGGGGTAAAGATACCGGTATAAGTCGCCGGGTTAGAGCGCGGCGTCCGGCCAATCGGGCTTTGGTCAATATCGATGACTTTATCGAAATGCTCCAAGCCTTGAATTTCACGGAATGGCGCCGGTTCGTTGCTGGTCGCGCCGTTCAACTGGCGCTGGGCGATACAATATAAGGTGTCGTTGATCAGCGTTGACTTACCTGAGCCAGAAACCCCGGTAATACAACTAAACAGCCCGACCGGCAGTGTCAGCGTGACATCTTTCAGGTTATTGCCGCTGGCGCCAATCAGTTTTAACACTTTGGTTGGGTCCCCCGGCACGCGTTGCGCAGGGATGGCGATTTCTCGTTTGCCGCTAAGGAACTGACCGGTCAGTGACTTAGGTTCAGCCATGATGGCCTCAACGGTCCCTTCGGCCACCACCTCACCACCATGCACACCCGCACCCGGGCCAATATCAATCACATGGTCGGCTGCGCGGATAGCGTCTTCATCATGTTCCACTACAATCACGGTGTTACCCAGATTGCGCAGATGAATCAATGTTTCCAGCAACCGTTCATTATCACGTTGGTGCAAACCGATGGACGGTTCATCCAGTACATACATGACACCCACCAAGCCGGCGCCAATTTGACTGGCCAAACGGATACGTTGCGCTTCACCACCAGACAGTGTTTCCGCCGAACGGGACAACGACAGATAATTCAGCCCGACGTTAACCAAGAACTTCAGCCGATCGCCAATCTCTTTCAGCACTTTCTCAGCAATTTGCGCCCGCTGACCACTTAGTTTCATGTTTTGGAAGAAGGTCAGTGCGTGGCCGATGCTCAGTTCAGAAATCTCGGGCAGAGTGGTGTTTTCGACAAACACATAACGCGCTTCGCGGCGCAAGCGAGTACCGTGGCATGAAGCACAGGAGCGATTGCTAATATATTTGGCCAGTTCCTCACGTACTGCACTGGACTCCGTCTCTTTATAGCGACGTTCCATATTGTGCAACACCCCTTCAAATGGGTGGCGGCGAACGGTGGTATCACCCCGATCGTTAATGTATTTGAATTCAATGGTATCTTTGCCAGAACCGTATAAAACGGCGTGCTGTATCGCGCTATCAAGCGAGTTAAATGGCGTTTCGATATCAAACTTATAATGATCTGCCAGTGAACGCAGCATCTGGAAGTAATAGAAGTTGCGGCGATCCCAACCACGGATGGCACCACCCGCCAGCGACAGCTCTGGATTCTGTAATACACGGTCTGGATCAAAGAACTGCTGTACCCCTAAGCCGTCACAAGTTGGGCAGGCCCCCGCCGGGTTGTTAAAGGAGAACAGGCGTGGTTCCAACTCACTCATACTGTAGCCGCAAATCGGGCAGGCAAAGTTGGCGGAGAACAGCAACTCTTCGGCGTGAGGGTCGTCCATATCGGCAACGACGGCAGTACCACCAGAAAGCTCCAGTGCCGTTTCAAATGATTCAGCCAGACGCTGAGCCAGATCTTCACGCACTTTGAAGCGATCGACCACCACTTCAATGGTATGTTTTTTTTGCAGTTCTAATTTCGGTGGATCAGACAGATCACACACCTCGCCATCGATCCGCGCCCGGATATAGCCCTGCATAGCCAGACCTTCCAGCGTTTTGGTATGTTCGCCTTTGCGATCTTTTACCACCGGAGCCAGTAACATCAAGCGGCGGCCTTCCGGCTGACTGATGACGTTATCCACCATCTGACTGACGGTTTGCGCGGCTAGCGTAACATCGTGATCTGGGCAGCGTGGTTCACCGACACGGGCGAACAGCAAACGCAGATAATCATGGATTTCAGTGATGGTACCCACAGTCGAGCGTGGGTTATGCGAAGTTGATTTTTGCTCAATGGAGATTGCCGGTGACAGACCTTCAATATGGTCGACATCCGGTTTTTCCATCAGCGATAGAAATTGGCGCGCATAGGCGGAAAGAGACTCAACATAACGGCGTTGCCCCTCGGCATACAAGGTATCAAAAGCCAGTGAGGATTTGCCTGAACCCGATAGACCGGTGACCACGATCAGTTTGTCGCGCGGGATAATCAGGTTGATATTCTTAAGATTATGGGTGCGAGCGCCCCGAACTTCTATATTATCCATTCAAACACTTCCCGGATGTAAACTGAGCCTCTCCCGCGCCCTTTTTTACTCTTCGTACTTGAAGCCGTAGGGTTGTTGGCTGCGTTCACTCACCCTAATCACTTACTGGCTGTAAGCTCATAGGGACTCGCTCGCTTGCCGCCTACCTGCAACTCCAATTACTTTGAGTAATGTATAGACGCATTTTGCAACGTCAAAAAAGGACACAGCCAGTACGAAACGGATAATTATGACACAAAAAAACCTGAATGGATATCCAGTATTCGAGTGCAATTAAGGCAGATGTCATGATAAAACTGCAACACATTTCGCAGTTATGATCTACTGTGCCGTTTAGCAGTTAGCGTGTTAAACTTACTCGTTTATACTGTACAAAATTTACTTCATCAGGAGAGTTCACATGGCCAGCAGAGGCGTAAACAAAGTGATTTTGGTCGGGAATTTGGGCCAAGACCCGGAAGTCCGCTACATGCCAAACGGCGGAGCTGTTGCCAATATCACCCTGGCCACTTCCGAAAGCTGGCGTGATAAAGCCACCGGCGAGCAGAAAGAAAAAACTGAATGGCACCGTGTGGTGTTGTTCGGCAAACTGGCAGAAGTGGCGGGTGAATATCTGCGTAAAGGCTCTCAGGTTTATATTGAAGGCGCACTGCAAACTCGTAAATGGACAGATCAGGCTGGTGTTGAGAAATACACCACAGAAGTTGTGGTTAATGTGGGCGGCACCATGCAAATGCTGGGTGGCCGTCAGGGCGGCGCTGCTCCGGCAGGTGGTGGTGCACCACAAGACGGCGGGGCGCAAGGTGGTTGGGGTCAACCTCAGCAGCCACAAGGTGGTAACCAGTTCAGCGGCGGTCAGACTTCACGTCCGGCCCAGTCTGCACCAGCAGCACAACCACAAGGCGGCAATGAGCCACCAATGGATTTCGATGATGATATCCCGTTCTAGGATACGGCTCAGATACTTGATGTAAAGTTTTACCCTGAAAGCCCCGGCGCATAAGCAACCGGGGCTTTTTATTTGCCCCTGAAAAAGTTAAATTTTGGACCGAAACGCGGCCTGGGGGGATAGTTAGTGAAAAGTGTAAAGAATAATGTGATCACTAGGATTGAGAAAGTGGCGAAGACGAAGGAGTTCGTATTCGACGATGGAGAGCGGGCATGCGTGATCACGGACATGCAGGGGATGCCACTTTACTACCCCAACCTCTATCTCACGACTCAAGTCCGTAACCGTAGCCTCTCCTCATCTACGCTTGCAAACACCGCTGGCCATTTATGCGTGTTCCTTCAAATATTGTCAGAGCGTGGGATCAATCTGATAGATCGGTTTTCCAAAGGCGTAGTGGTAGAAAACTACGAGATAGAAGCCCTGCGTGGGTATATGCAGAGGCGTTTACTGGCTCAGCCCGAGGGATTAGCGCGTACCTGCTTTGCGGGGAAGGTCTATGTCTCGAAGGAAATCGTGTATGCGCGAACCGGAGCTGCAGTCGATTACGTATCTTGGCTTGCCGGTCGGTATCTGAAATCACCAGTAGATCCTGAAGCTTTAGCTAGGGTTCTGTCAGCGATGAAAGACATCAGACCTTTAAATAAAAAAAGAAATCTTCTGTATCGTGACAATGGGTTGGACGATGTAACTGCCTCGGCAATTCGCGAGGTGTTAAGGCCTGACTCATCTTATCGTATGTGGGACGATGGCGGTGTGCAGTCTAGAAATAAGTTAATGTTCACCCTTTTGTACGAGCTTGGTATAAGGAGGGGGGAGCTTCTGAATATCAAATGTGAAGACATAAACTTTCATTCAAATCGCATTTACATTGTCAGGCGCGCGGATGAAAAATCTGATCCGCGTGTAAAACAGCCTCTGGTCAAAACGAACGACAGAGAGTTGGTTTGTAAAGCTCATGTGATCAAGGCTGTGCAGGAGTATATTCTGACGTACAGAAGGAAAGTTCCCGGCGCTCGTAAGCATGGATATCTTTTTGTAACGCACAAGGCTGGCCCTACGTTAGGCCAGCCATTGTCTATTGCAGGGTATAAGGACGTTGTCAATTCCTTGCGTACCCATATTCCTCCGCTTAGAGATTTTACTGGTCATCAGTTGAGGCACTACTGGAATGAGCGTTTTTCTGACCTTGCTGATGAAAGGAAGTTGGGCGCCGCCGAAGAAGAGCGGCTTCGATCAATGCTGATGGGGTGGAAGCTGGGGAGTGGAACTGCGGCAACCTACAATAAACGTGCTGATAGGCGTAAAGCCACGGAGTTTGGTCTTGCACTCCAGGAAAAAACGCTGCGGCCAGTAGCAGGGGGCCGAAATGACTGAGTTATCAAATCTGATCATCTCGACGGGCGCTGGATCAGTAGGTTCAGTGCTTAGGTCAGTCCTCGGTTACGAGTTCGACAGTTCCGATACCTTATGGAAATTGTCGAAAGACAGTAGTTTGAATATGGGGCTGGTCATGGAACGGACACCCAACAAGTATCAGTATTCAGTGCGCAAGCTCTTCGAACATTATGCGACTACTCAAGCGGGCTCTTCGGTCCTGGCAGTGGCTAACTCAGTTTACCATTTGTTCTCTGCAACGAACGGCGAGTTGGATACCCATCAGCTCATAAACTTCAAAGCTTCGCTACATGGGGATTACGCGCATCTCCATCGAGTCCGGCCTTTCCTAAGACGTTGGCTAGCATTTCGACTGCCGGGCATCAACAAAGATGTGGTAGAAATGGTGGATGGTTGGCGATTGCCCGGCGGCGCGAAAGGCCAAGCCGTCAAAAGTATGGATCCTACTCAGGGACCGATGTCTGACTTTGAGCTAATGGCTTTTAATGAAGGTGCAATCTTCGCTTATGAGGAAGGCGACCTAAGTCTTTACGAGCTATCTATTTGTCTTCTCACGAGCAGCACGGGACGGCGACCTATCCAGATAACGCATCTCAAATGCAAAGACCTGATAAAGGTCGACGGTAGCGATGGAGCAGCCAAGTATCTTTTGCTTATACCTCGTGCGAAACAAGAGGGAGCAGACTTTCGGGACGAGTTTAAAACATTTCAGCTGACTCGGGATCTATACGATGTTCTATTCAATCATCGCGCCAAGGTACTTAAAGCTGTTCAGGCGATGGGCTATCAAGTAAACGATCAAGAACTTGGCCTAGTTCCTCTTTTTCCAGCGAGACGAAAGCTTCAGTCTTTCGGGCCTAAGACTAATTTTTCTGCTTCTAGGCAAAGGTTTCTCGCGGCGCTTCCGGGTGAGCAATTGCATGCTCGTACCGAGGTAATCGATCTTGCAGTCAAACGGGCTGTTGAACTTGGTGAGATTCATTCGCACCGCACTGATGGATATTTGCACGTTTTCCCTAAGCGTTTCAGATATACCTTGGGTACTCGTGCAGCTCGTGAGGGCATGAGTAAATATGTTATCGCTGAATTGTTGGACCATTCAGATATTCAACATGTGGATGTCTATACTCTAAACGTACCTGAGCACATAAAAAAAATTGATGCAGCACTGGGCTTTCAGTTGGCGCGTTTTGCTCAGGCCTTCTCTGGGAATCTGGTTGATTCTGAGTTGGATGCTATCCGTGGCGCTGATCCAGCCAGCCGAGTACGACACCGCAAGGGTGAAGTCGGTACATGCGGTAGCTTTTCTTATTGTGGGATGAACGTCCCGCGCCCCTGCTATACGTGTGTAAGTTTCCAACCTTGGTTAGATGCGCCGCATGAAGATTTCTACGCTGAGCTTTTGGAGGAGCGTCAGCGGTTGCTATTGGATACTGGTGATCTGGCAGTAGCGTCCGTCTTGGATCGAACGATTGCAGCCGTTGCTGAAGTTATCTTGAAATGCGCTAACCGTAAGTCTGAGGTGGAGCAGTGAGTAATCTATTTCAATTTTCCAGTCGTTCAGACTTGGACTCAGTCCAAAACTTGGACCTTTTCATCAGGAAGTGCCAGGAAGAACTCACTGTTTTTGGGGCAAATACAGATTGGTCTGCTTGGATATGGCCTAAAGTCGCAAATTTCACCAAGCTTGGCTCCAGTTCTAGGTCGCATTCAGTAGATGATCGTATGGGCGAGCCGTTCATTTCGTTTGCGAAAGCATACTTTCGCTATCAACAGGGTCATAATCCTACGGGCACTAAAAATGAAACTAAGGCGCTCAAGGTCTTGGAGTTCGTCCTTTCCGAACGATCGCCTTCTCCCGACATATCTGAACTTGATACTACTGTGCTAGATCGCGCTGCCATCGTGGCACGCGAGCATTATTCTGGTGCTGCTTACCAATGTGGTAGAGAGCTAGAGCGCTTGGCAAAATTTGTTACCACTCACAAGCTTGTCAGCCACTCTTGCGGGGACTGGAGGAATCCAATTGCTCGCCCAACCGAAGGAGGTAAAAGAACCGGTAAGTCGGGCAGAGAGGAGCGCGATAAAAAACTGCCTCACCCTGATGCAGTACTTGCTATGGCTGATATTTTTGCAAGCTGTGGCGATACTCCGAGAGATATTTTCACGTCTAGCGTGTTCGCGCTTTTGATGAGTGGCTCGGTACGGATATCAGAAGTATTAACGCTGCCCTTGGCTTGCCAACACTCAGATCATGATAAAGATGGAAATCCGGTGTTCGGACTTCGTTATTACTCAGGAAAAGGCTTTGGCTGGAATATTAAATGGGTTCCCACGGTAATGGTTGAGGTTGTGAAGACAGCCATTGATCGTATTACAAAGTTGACAGAGGAGGGGCGCAGTTTAGCGGAGTGGTTAGAACAACATCCTGATACCATGTTTATTCATTCCGATTATGTCTCTCAAGATTGGGCTAAATCACTTTCTGAAATCGAGGCGTGTGAAGCGTTAGGTTTTAATTTGAGTCATAGTGAAGCTTGCCAGCGGATGTACTATTCTTATGGCTTTAGCCGTGGCGACTCCATAACGTTGGACAGCCTGTGGGGTAAAATTAAGTCTCGTGTTCCTGATGAATTTCCCTGGGTTAATAAGGAAGCAGGAATCAAATACAGTGGTGCTTTGCTTGCAATGCAAGCCAACAGTCTTCATGCACAGCGCGGTACTGTCCGCGTCCTTCCTTGGATGCCAGACGCAAATATTATGAATAATGATTTGTCTCCAAGGGAGTCTTTGGGCGAGGGTGTGAACCACAGTAGCATTTTCAAACGGTACGGCTACAAGCACGTAGACGGTACTGAGATGAAAATCACCACCCACCAAATGCGTCACATGATCGACACAATGGGTCATAGGGGAGGTATGAGTGAGGATGAAATTGCGAGGTTTGCTGGGCGTGCAGACCCCAAACAAAATAGAGTTTACAACCACATCACTCCTTCAGAGGTTGCCGACAGATATGAGCGGTTGCAGGCTGAGTCTGCGCACGATAGAGCAATCCTGATCCACTGTGAGCCAGTAGATCGTGAAGCATACAATCTGGCTCCAAAGGGGGCGATCCATAAGAGTAAGTGGGGGTGGTGCACGCACGATTTTTCATCTTCTCCATGCGGTATGTTTCGTGATTGTCTGAACTGCAATGAGCATTTGTGTGAAAAACGGACGGCTAACAGAGCACAACTTGAACAGGATTTGCGCGAGATCGAGGAGCAGCTTGCTGAAGCTGAGTCAGCAATGGCCGCAGGCTACGCTGGTGCCGACCGTTGGTATGAGCACCATTCGCTTTCGGCTGTCCGTTTGCGTGAACTGGTAGGGATCTTCAGGGATGATGCGGTCGAAGAAGGAGCCCTCATACGAATTAAAACTGATTTTGCTCCAAGCCATGCTTCCAGGGCCCTCGCTGCGAATCATGACGACGTATCTGGTCGATTGGATGATGAGTCTTCCAAAACGTTGTCTAACCTTATTGAGTTTATGTAATGGCTAAACACCTAACTCCGACTGATATTCAAGCTGCGGTTGACCTTTTGTTTGGTTGGGAGGGGCAGCTTAGCTGGGAGCTATTATGTGAGCGTCTGTCGCCCGTAGTTGGGAAACGTCCAACTCGACAATCCCTTTCCTCTCATTCGGAAATAAAAGACGCATTTGTTTGGGCTAAAAGCAAAAGTAAAGAGCAAGTAGTTCGGGTGCCTCTGCCGTCCAGTTTGAGGATGGCGGCAGACAGAATTGCTCGCTTGGAGGCGGAGATCGACGTGCTTAAGAAACGAAATTCAATGCTGATGCAGCGTTTCCTTATTTGGCAGTACAATGCTTCCAATCATGGTTTACATGAATCTCAACTGGATATGCCACTTCCTGTGATAGACCGTGAACGTTCTGACGCAGCCATCAAGCGTGCACGAATTGTTCGTCCATCTACACGAGTTGATAAGAAAGCGTAGTTATTTAGCACACGCACGGGCGGTTTTCACGTGTTTGTGATTACTGTTATTAGTCAACATATCGCTTTTAGTGACTGAGTTAGGCTGTTTTATACTTTAAGTCACAACTACAGATCGTTGTTGTCAACGGTAATGCAAGGCGCAGCATCTGAAGGCACATTACTGAGCCTTCCTAAGAGTTCGGGGCCTACTGCAACGCTCTTCGTGGCATCGGCCATTGTCGGCAATGTAATAAGTGATGGAGGCATGGCAGGGATTGCCGAGCGGCGCTTCGCTGCTCGGTCCTCGCGGCGCTGTTGCCGTCTCTTCTCGGCCTCGAATTCCTGCATAGGATGTTTCACGAAATGTTGCTCGTATGTCTTCAGCAGACCTGCCTCCTTGCTGGCTTTGGCCTCAGCGAGAACATATTCAGCGTCGCGGAGCTGGATCACCAGCTTGCTGCTTTCTGCCTGTCTGGCGCTCACTAGGGCTAATGCTTTCTCTGAAAACTTGCCACTAGTCCACAGCTCATAGCGCTGGGGCAGAGTTGCCCAGTCCGAATGGATTTTCGCAGCTCCCCTTAGCACTGGGATTCGCTTATCCAGCCATTTGATCACTTCCTTGTCGTCAACGGTGCTAGCTGGATGGATACCCTTGCACTCAATGAAGATAACATCATGATTTTTACGCACCGCGAGAACGTCGATTTCGGCCTGTTTCCCCATCACGTCTTTCACGATGCGATTCATCTCTTGATCGTATCCGGCGAACGTAGACCTCGCGATCTGTGCCACTGCAAATTCAAAAAGACTTCCACGCAACGAATAGGACGCCCCCTCTATACGCGAAAGGTCGTTGAAGACTTGGTCTAAAGCAGCAGGGCTTTCTATGAGTTTGGCGGTGTCGTTCAGAACGTTACATAGGTTTTTCAGCGCAAGAGCTACGTCGTGGCCAAAGAGGGATTCAGTGGTCGCCGGGATGATGCCTTCACCTTTCAGCAGCGCAAATGCCTCAGTTTGATAGGCCTCAGCAACGAATACCTGAAGGCATTTTCCGACTTTTGGTAAGCTGCGGAGAGTGGCGCATTTGTGCAGGAACGCGCCTACATCGTCCGGGGAGATCCATCCGTTCAGGGCTATATCGCAAACGAAAAAGCCAGGTTTCAAAGTGGTGCTTGTGTAGGTCCGCATTGGATGTAGATATGAGGGGCCCGCTAGGTCCCAATTGAATGTGCCGACCTTTGGCAACGATTCGCGATTCTCGTCGTCCCTCGTCTCAACCGACTCGTAGCTCACCATCCCAAGGTTTCTCGCCCAGTCTTTTACGGCCAGGAGTGTGACCTTCTCTGCAATTAGGCGGCCTTTCATTTTTGCCCACATCGCTGGAATGTTCGACAGGTGCTCGTTATCACATCGCATAATCGAGGTCTGTCCAGCGGGAAGATCAACTTCCTTGACTAACCCAGCTTTGATTAGTCGTTCGAGCAGGCTTTCTGCAGAGATGTGTCTCTTCTGGGCGATGGGAGCGCCGCACGCGATGAGGAAATGCGCTCGAGGCATCAAGTTATCGCGCAGCTCTAGCGCCCTCAAAGCCAGGTAATACGCGCTACGCGTTTTTTTCAGCGCTTCCATCAGGTTGTAGAAAAAGTACTCGGATCCGTAGCTTTGCTCCAGGTACACAAAGCGTGCCCGGTGAGGAAAAACGATTTGGCTCAGTTTGTTAACTCCATCGCTGCCTCGTTCAACGCGTTTTCTGGCGGCCGTTGGATTCAGGCCGTACCGCTGCTGCAGCAGTTTCGCTAGGTCGCTGCTCAGCATTGGCCCTTCACGTTTCAGGATCTCCGCAATAGAGGTTTCGCTCATGTCTTTCACCTGGAATGTCACACAGCGCTATTTATACTACTTGTAAACAAGTGTGGGTCGCGATTTCGCGATTCCGTGCGGAGAGCCCTAAAAATGAGGTGTGTAGCTCTTCGAAAAGCCGATTTCCGCCAGAATGTCACAATAGTCTATTTTGCAGCATTGGGGCGGGCCCACAAGGCTGGTAAAAGGGTAGGCGCAGATAGCGATATCTTCACTGTAGTGCCCAGGCAAGTGCTCTAAGCGCGAACGGTGGTCACGGTAGAGATATGAGTGCTTTGGCGTGATGAGCGAAGCTGGGCCGGTCATTTAGATGCTGAGTGCATCAGGCACTGAGATCGTCGTCTAGCCTTAACGCTTTGAGGAACCAGGCAGGTGGGTTCAGACCATCATGATCAAACATGTTGGGAGGAACATTCTTCCAGAACTCGATAATTGCGTCAGAGATTCGTTTTATCTGATCGTCGCTCACGGTTAAATGCGTGTGGTCTAGCCAGTCCAGATCGGTAGCGGAGAGGGTGTGATCCGACTGAATTGGATCAGTTAAGTACTCCGGGCATTGCTGCTTCAGATCTGCAAGCGCTTTCCCGTCTCCATGCTTGTAGACGTTCACAAGGCACCGGCAACCATTCAAGGTCTGCAAGTATTCTTGACTAGAAATAGACCATCCCAAGCTGTCCAACAAGGACATGATCGATGGGAAGTCGGCAGACCAAACCTTCGTTAGCGCGGCGGGGCCGCGATGCCAGTGACGCATCTCATCTGTAATCCATCCTCGAAGCTTCTTTTCCCAGTTGTGGAACATTCCTGCTACTACGCTCAGTCGCGTCTGCATGCGCATTTCATCGAGAAGAAGATAAAACTCGATACCTGCTTCTTCGGAGGCTTCGTAGATTGAGCCAGGATCATCTCTATCAGGATCAAAATTCTGTGAGCGTTCATCCAGCCATGCAACTGCGGCGCGCTCTGCCCCCCATGTCAGGGTAGTTGTCGCCTCTAACTGAAAACATCCAAGGGGCTGGAGACAACAAGAATGAAAACGTATTCACCTGAGCTTAAAGCCGCTGTGATTGCCAGAATGATGCCACCACACAATCAGCCGGTTGTTCAGATTGCACGCTCTGAGGGGATCCCTGTCAATACGCTTTACACCTGGCGCTCCAAGGCAGGTATTTCGACCGCGAGCACCCACGTTGAGGTAAAAACCCCGCAGCAATGGTCCCGTGAGGCTCGTTTTGCCATCCTGGTTGAAACGGCACCTCTTTCCGCCCATGCTGTTGCTGAGTACTGTCGCCGTAAAGGGCTCTACCCTGAGCAAATTCAGCAGTGGAAGAATGAGATAATGCAGCCAGATCCGCGTGAAGAGAAAGCACTCGTCAAGAAACAGCAAAACGAAATTCATCAGCTTAAGCGTGAAATTGCCCGCAAGGATAAGGCGTTGGCTGAGGCTGCGGCATTGCTGATATTGCAAAAAAAGTTCAAGGCGTTGTTCGTCGAGGAAAACGGGGACGAATGACGCCGACTCCGGACAGGCTGCGATTGATGACAATCGTAAAGGAAGCCGTTGCTGCAGGCGCGAGGCTGAGCGAGGCTTGCCAGTCTATTGGGCTTAGTGAGCGAACATTACAGCGTTGGGGAAAAGGGACGCATGACCGCAGACCCACGGCGTCACGGCCCATCCCGAAGAACAAACTCACTGCCGAAGAGGAACAACAGGTTTTAGCCCTCTGTCATGAACTGCGGTTCGCCAGCCTGCCACCGACGCAAATCGTTCCTTTGTTGGCGGATGAAAAGCGCTATATCGCCAGTGAGTCAACGTTTTATCGGATACTAAGACGTGCTGGCGAAACAACGCACCGTGGTCGGCAGAGGGTAGCGCAAAGCAAGCCGCTATCGACCTGGAGGGCGACGGCACCGAATCAGGTGTGGTCATGGGATATTACCTGGCTGAGGTCGCTGACGGCAGGACACTGGTTCTATCTGTACCTGATAGAAGACGTGTTCAGCCGCAAAATCGTCGGTCACGAGGTTCACTTGGTTGAAAGTGGTGAGCATGCGGCAGAGCTGATGAATCGGACAGTGCTGAGCGAACGCTGTTGGCAGGAGCCGCTGGTACTGCATGCGGATAACGGAGCCCCGATGAAGTCACAGGTGCTGCAGGTAAAGCTTGCGGAACTTAAGATAACCCCGTCGCACAGCCGGCCACGGGTGAGCAACGATAACGCGTATGTTGAATCGCTGTTCAGGACGTTGAAATACGTGCCGAGCTGGCCGGAGAAGGGCTTCGCGACGCTGGAGGATGCGCAGGCGTGGGTAGAAACCTTCGTTGGCTGGTATAACGAAGAACATCGGCACAGTGGTATCCGTTACGTCACACCAGGGCAACGACACAGAGGTGAAGATCGGGCACTACTGGCGCAGCGTAAATCGGTCTATGAAGCGGCGAAAATGCAGAATCCACATCGGTGGTCAGGTTCAACGAGAAACTGGCACCGGCAGGATGAGGTCTGGTTAAATCCGGAACGTGAAACGTTGGCCGCATGAATTAACTGAGGCGACAACTACCTTGACACGCGCCGGTTGCGCCTGATATGTTTTTCTGCGATCCGTGGTTGAAACTGGTGACGGTAGGTCGGTATGCGACATGTGCAGATCAGCCACACGTTTTCTCCGGACGCAACTGGCAGCGCTGGTCTCGGCACAATAGTGCATGGCGGCCAGGAGTTGATGGTCTGCACACCATGATCAAGCGCATTGAGCATGCGTTGATGGAGGCCAAGTAATGTCCGGCGCAACGTTGGATATTACTTTGATCGAATCTCATGAAGCGGCGCTTCGTGCGCTGCTTTACCGAGAGGACGGTTCAGAGGCTGCTGCCTACGTCCTTTTCGGAAGAGCTGAGATCAATGAGGATCCTTGGTCAAAACACCCACGGATCCGATTGATCTCGCACGAAGTAGTTCCGATCCCCCCAAGCGAGGTTATTTCCTCCTCATCTGTCCACGTGACGTGGTCCACGAAGGGTTTTATGCAACTGTTGGGAGTTGCACAAGATCGTGAACTGATACCTGCTTTGGTTCACACCCACCCTCGTGCAGATGCTTTTTTTTCTGACCAAGATGATCGTAATGAGGCTGAGCTGGCCCGCACAGCATTCAACAAGCGGAGTTTGGGACTCGCAAGTCTAGTATTCGGGGAGAACGGGGCCATCGCCGGACGCCTTTGGACATCACCTACCGCGACTACAGATGCTTCGAAGATCTCCATTGTCGGTAACAAAATAGACATTCGGCAGCGTCAGAAGCACCATGAAAAGTCCGGGATGCTAGATCGCCAGGCGGCACTCTTTGGCAAGGGATTCAATCCTATCGTTCGTTCGCTGCGTGTGGGTGTAATCGGCTGTGGAGGCACAGGCAGTGCGGTAGTTTCACTGTTGGCACGTTTAGGCGTTGGGCATCTTGCGCTAATCGACAATGACACAATCGACACGACGAACCTCAATCGTGTGCATGGCTCACGAGCAGATGATGTACGGGATCAGTTGGCCAAGGTGGACATTCTTGCTCGTGAAATCGAGGTTTGGGGGCTTGGTACGCACGTGGTCACGAGCAAGGCTTGGGTAGGCAATCCAATGCTCCGTGATGTGTTGAAGTCCTGTGATGTACTTTTCGGATGCACGGACGACAACCAGGGACGGCTGACATTGAACCGTTTCGCTCACTTTTATGGTGTCCCGCTTGTTGATTTGGGATTGCGTATGCGCTCCGCAAGAGGTGGAACCGAATATGAAATGACGGGACGGGTCACCACTATTAAGCCGGGCTCCCCCTGCCTGATGTGTCTTGGGGTCGTCAATCCGCAGAGAGCCGCCGCCGAAGGACTGCAGCGTAGCGATCCTATCGAGTATGAGCGTCGTAAGGCTGAAGCTTATGTTGACGGCGGGGGGGATCCTGCTCCGGCTGTCGTAACGTTTACCACAAGCATAGCCTGCGCCGCAGTGGATGAGCTCATCCAAGGGCTAACAGGATTCCGGGGTGGAGAGGGCATGGTTCACAATCGGATTCGTCGATTTGATCGCGTAGAAGACCGCTCCATGACCTGTAAGCCTATGCAAGGGTGCCCTGTTTGCTCCAACGAAACAGTTTGGGGACGCGGGGACGTCAACCCGTTTCTCGGCGTGATAGGGTGAAACATGCGGTATTTTTTCGCTACTACGTTGCGTCGGTTTGGATGGCTGAAAGCCGAGTATTTGATAAAGGAGGTCTCTCGCCACCCGGGCAAGACCGTGATCCCTGTTGGTGAGCTTTGGTTAGTAATTGATGGTGAGATTAGCAAATGGGCTTGCCTCACCTGCCCAGGAGGATGTAACTCCAGCATCTCGCTCTCGTTGAGCCCTGATCGGAGGCCTCGTTGGACTGTAGAGCAGGATTTCTGGGGACGTCCCACGATTGCGCCGTCAGTACACCAACATAGCGTTTGTAAGTGCCATTTTTGGATAAGAGAAGGCTCCGTAGTTTGGTCAAAACAATGAGTATATTTGGAGGGCGGGCTGGAATACGGTTAAAGCGCGGTGAAGGTGTCTGTATGTTTTATATATACCGTTGCTCAATAGTTTCACTTCGTTAATCCTTAGTATAAGAGTCTGGTGCTGCGATCGCTAGTAGCGTCTGGGCAAACATTTGCCTCTAGTTGGGGTGATTCAAAAGGAAGGCTTATGAATATAAAACAGGCAGTAATGCTTTCTCGAACTCAACGATGTGTTGGCGGTGGTCTTCTATTCACCGGAGCACTCTTCTATTTTATCAGTCTTCTTATGGCCATATATCGTACGGCGCAGAGCATGAATGACTCGGCTCTGCTCTGGCGGTTTGGCGTGATAATTCAAAACTTTATTGCGGCCATATTTGAACTAACCGCGCCTTACATCGGTTTCGTCTGGCGGAACGTGCCGACCATCAATCAGGCAGACCCATTTACCTATGGGAATCTACTTTTTTTGGGCCTTGTTGGTGTCATGATCGTGGGCAAGCAATTGGTGCTTGCCGGTCGACGGCTCCGGGCTCGCATTCAGCGTCAGATTGATCGCGTCGAAGAAATGCAGTGGCATAATTCGATGATGGGGAGTCGTACACCAGTTGGCACATCAATCTCTGCCAATTTGATTGGCCAGATCAACATTTTGCAGCAAACCATGCCACCTAACCCAGATGGGGGATGGTGGACACGGCCTTGGGGACTTATCGGGCTTTCGATCGTCAGTGGATACTTTGTGGCTGTGCTAGCAAAGCTGACTGGGATGCTTTGAGATTGCCGCCTGGGTTTCATCTTGATCATTTTGTGCGTTTTTTAGTACGTACTGGTATCGTGCTATCACGACAGTCTCGTCATGGAAAAGGATAAAGGGACAACATGAGCGATTTCGAGCAGCAGCCGTTTGCAGACGCAGAGTTTGCTGAAAATCCCGAGCAACGGTGCCCTTGCATACTTTTGTTGGACACATCTGGATCTATGAATGGTGCGCCCATCCAGATGCTGAACGATGCTTTGCAGTCATTCAAAGATGACCTGTACGCTGATGCGATGGCGGCGAAACGTGTGGAGTTGGCAGTGGTGACCTTTGGTCCCGTCAACGTTCGTACTGAGTTTACGACGGTCGATGGATTTTTCCCCGAGGTGCTGGAAGCAAGTGGTGTGACGCCAATGGGAGAAGCTGTTGTGCGGGCACTGGATCTATTGCGCGAACGAAAGGACCGTTACCGCTCCAATGGCGTGAAGTACTACCGTCCTTGGGTATTTCTAATTACCGATGGTGCTCCAACTGATGATTGGCAGGAGGCGCGCCGACGCGTCCATGAAGGTGAGGAGCGTAAGGAATTCATGTTCTACTCTGTTGGTGTTGACGGTGCGGATATGACTTCTCTTTCTCAGTTGGGTACACGTCAGCCATTGAAGCTGAAGGGATTGGCGTTTCGCGAGCTCTTTGCTTGGCTTTCCAGCTCGCTAAGCGCCGTATCGCAGTCCAACCCGGGGGATGCTGTTCCTCTCGCCAACCCGACTGGTCCAGAGGGCTGGGCCGTTGCTGGATAACCCTCGCTGGCGTTGGGCTGCGGCTTCATGTATCGGCACGTCCCATCAACGCATTGGGACGCGAAAGCAGGATGCCTACAGCGTTACTCGGATCAACTCGCATACGTTCTGTGCGGTGGTCTCCGACGGGGCGGGCAGCGCGAGTTACGGTGGGCAAGGCGCGTCCTTGGTTTGCCGCAGCCTGATAGCTAACTTCCGATCATGGTTCGGACGTAATGACAGCTTGCCAGATAATGAGCTGATCCTGTGTTGGATTGATCTGGTGCGAGACCGTCTCTCCGAGGCAGCAGCACGGCGTGGTGTTACCCGGCGACAGTTCGCTGCTACGCTGGTGATGCTCGTGGTTTTCAAAGGGCGTGTCTTGGCTTTGCAGATCGGCGACAGTGCGCTTGTCGCTCGTAAGGCTGGTGTATGGGAGGCCTTATGCTGGCCAGAAAACGGAGAGTTCGCGTCGACGACCTACTTTGTTACGGATGATCCTGAAGTTAGGTTGCGAACCTTTAGTTTGGATTTTGAGTATGACGCCTTCGCTTTATTTTCGGATGGGTTGGAGTCAGTCGCTTTGGAGCAAGCAACACAGCAGCCCTTTGCTCGGTTCTTTGATCCGATGATTAAGCCGGTAGACCAGGTAGCAGTGGAGGGGCGCTTGGTTGAGTTGTCAGGCGCACTTGCTCGATACCTGAACAGTCCTGCGATCTGTGAGCGGACGGATGATGACAAAACCCTCATCCTCGTTTCATGTCGATGAATGCGCCGCCGGTAAGGATCGCCGGTAAGAATGAGCAGATCGATAAGCGCCTCGGCAAAGGAGGCGAGGGGGATGTGTACGCGCTGGTGGGACGTGCCGATCGTGCAGTGAAAATCTACAAGGCTGAGCTTAGGCGCTCTCGCGAAAGTAAGGTTAGGGCGATGGTAGAGGGGCGGTTGGCGGATGCGACCACTTTGGTGGCTTTCCCATCTGAGATAGTTACTGATTCTTCGGGTAACTTCGCTGGTTTTTCTATGCGGCTTGTCTCGGGATACAGGCCGCTTCATGAGCTGTACAGCCCGAAATCACGCAAAATCCAATTCCCCAAAGCAGACTATCGGTTTCTAGTGCGTGTTGCGCAAAACGTCGCGCGTGCCGTCGCAACAGTGCATCAAGCGGGCTGTATAATTGGGGATCTCAACCATTCCGGGGTTCTGGTAGCTCAGGACGCCACCGTTGCACTGATTGATGCCGATAGTTTTCAGTTTAGTTTGAACGGGCAGTCCTATCCTTGTGTTGTTGGTATGGAAGACTTTACGCCGCCAGAACTCCATGGAATTAGCTTTAGTAGTGTCAAACGCACTCAGGCTCATGACAACTTTGGTCTTGCAGTTGCCATCTTCCAATTGCTGGTCATGGGTAAGCACCCCTATTCCGGCCGTTTTAGTGGTGCGGATCTCAGTCTAGGACAGTCGATTGCACAGAACCGCTTTGCCTTTTCAGTTGAGCGACGCAACGATACACGTACCACCCCCCCGCCCGGCTCGGTGCTATTGGCGGATTTCCCTCCATTGGTTGCCGCCGCATTTGAGTCGGCTTTCGGTCTTGCTGCTGCCTCTCGTCCGGATCCGGTTGCGTGGGTAAGTTTGCTTCAAGGCCTCGAAGCAGGCCTGCGTCAATGTGCAAATGTACCGACTCACTACTTTCCTAGTGCTGCAGGGAGTTGTCTTTGGTGTCGGCTCGCAAGTCAGTCCGGCTTCGAAATGTTCCCGCTGGGGCTCGTCGTGGGGAGTGTTCCTACTGCGGGCCCTTTCGATCTTGACGCTGTATGGGCAGCTATCAAAGCGGTACGTATCCCTCGGCCTGAAGAGGTCCTGCCTACCTGGAGCGGAAATGTAGCCACGCCCAGTGCGGCAGTTAAACATGTAAAAAACAACGGTCAAAAGAAAGCCATCTACGGCGTCCTAGCACTCCTGGCGGCAATCATCGGCTTTATAAGCGTGCCTCTGTTAGGACTCCTGTGGGGAGGCCTGGGCCTTTTCGGTCTAGTCGCGTTGCTCACTAAGGCCAAGGTGGATTCAGCGCCATTTCTCAAGTCTTACGTGGATGCTGATAGTCGGGTGCGTTTGCTTTCCATGGCACATTTGCAGCGAATTGGCTTGAAGGAGATTTTTGTTTTACGTGCCGAATTGGAAGATTGTGTGTCCCAATATCGGCAGGTTGAGGGGGATCTCGCGCAGGTGCTGATAAAGCTGAAGTCGACACGTGAGGCGCGTCAGCGAATAGACTTCTTGGATCGGTTCCTGATAAGACGCGCAACAATACCAGGTATCGGGCCTGCGAAGACTGCTACTTTGGCTTCCTTTGGTATCGAGACCGCTGCTGATATTACGGCTTCTGCTGTTCGGGCGGTGCCGGGGTTTGGTGAGGCATTGACTGGAAAAATGCTTGCATGGCGCCAGAGTCACGAAGCTAAGTTCCGCTATAACACTTCTTCAAATCCATCTGATGTCCAAGCCGAGAGCGCAGCGCGCTCCGCATCAGCGGCTAAACAGAATGATTTGCAGAAAAAGCTTCGTTCGGGCCTAGCTGCGTTACAAGTTGCAGCACCACGATGCGTCTTAGCTAGGACTGCGCCAGATCAATCTTTCTTACAGGCACTTTCCGATCGAGCAAAGGCACAACAGGACTGCACGGCATTAGGGATTAAAGTGCCTTCACCTGCGGTCGTTACAATTGAAATTCCGAAAAGCTCCATCGTGCAATCTTCTCGAAATCAGGCGACGGCGACTCCTGCTCGTTCCTCTGCAATCGGCCCTTCAGTGTCGTCAGCATCGAATTCCTGTCCTGTATGTGCTGCGCCAATGATACGGCGCACAGCTCGCAAGGGGAAACGAGCGGGCACTAAATTCTGGGGGTGTTCTAAATATCCCTCATGCAAAGGAACAAGAAGTTGAGTGTATTCGTCTCATGTGGGGGTGACTTTATTGCCCTGACCAATGATTTGCATGGGAGTTGACCAGCGCACAAGTTACCTCGACGGGCAGAAGTTGACCCGAGCCAGTCATTTTGTTGGCAGTACTCGACAGCAAGCAGGCCATAGACACAATGTTATAAGCTTCGTAACATGCGTACAGATCATGTCACCTTTACTCATTTTATGTCGTGATCCTGATTTGATACACAAACTTCAGTGGCTTAAGCATGAGCGTAGATTAAACGTGACAAAAGTACGAATAAAATCCCACTGACTATGTGATATGCTTGTGGTTATTTGATTTCATAAAGCTAGCGCTAATATAAAGGTCAAGAATGAATCAAATCCAAATTTTCATGCCTCCACCTGCTAATTGGCAGGACTTTCAAACATTGATGGGTGATGTGGCAAGATCAAAATACGTTGGAGAGTCCGTTCAAGAGTATGGTAGGCAAGGGCAGCGTCAGGATGGGGTTGATGTATATGCGACTGATATTCTTGAAAAGTGTATAGGGATACAGTGCAAAGAAACTAAGAATCCTAGTTTAACAATTAAGCATGTCGATGACGAAATAATTAAGGCGAGGAAATTTACCCCTGCCCTAGACCTTTTCATTATTGCCACAACAGCAAGGACGGATGCAAAGCTACAAAATCATGTCAATCTACTAAATTCTTCAGGGACGATAAAGTTCAAAGTCCAGCTATGGTTTTGGGATGAGATTAATCAATTCATCAATAGGTCGCATGCGGTTATGTCGTCAAGCTACATGGCTTTTCAAGAAAGCTTCGGTGCGTCTGAAATTAAAAATCATCTGGCTGCAGTTAGATTGTCTTTTGATCGAAATGCATTCACTGATAACTTTATTCATGAGAGAGATTATCCGGATTTTCAGCAAGCCTTAGTTGCGACGAAAGCAATGTTAAAAACAGGGTTTCTCTACGATAATTGGTCAAGAAGTTTAGTGGCGCAAACCATCCCGTCCAGCATGATTGGCGACGAACAATATCAAAAATTCGTTTGCAAAATAGAATCCTCTCTAGAGACGCTGTATCAGTCTTTTCTTCGAGATGTAAAGAGAGAGTCAAAAGCCCCCGGCCATTTAGCCGAGCGAGCCGGACAGTATAATATAGAAAGAAGGAAGCTTATCGCCGTCATTAATTCTAAGCTCAAAGATTTTAAGCTTTTGCAAATAGACATCCAGTACTAAGCCCGCTGACTGAAGAAGTTGCTCACCGGTCTATTTCGACTTGTAATGATGCCCGTGAGTGGTCACTATAGGTTCGGGCTTATGGCCTCACAGGAGCTGCTGAGACAGCGAAGGGGCTCGATCGTGAGGCCAAGCACAGTAAGGTTTTGACAAATATATTGCTTTTTTTGGATTGATAATTTACGTTCAAGAGAATTTCAATTAGATTATTACTCCAAATCGCCTTGGGGCCGGGGATAAAACTTTACATTCTCAATCTCAGCTGTCCTTTCCCCTTCTGATTGCGCTGTTTTTTAAGCACAACAGTGCTGATTAGGAAAATAAAGCCCTGCCTTGGCGGGGCTTTTTGTTGGTTTTAAGCCGCGCCTGAGGGATGAGATTTTTATACCTCGATATATCTGTTTTGCTTTCTTAAAATTGGTATTGGCAGCTTTGCAAACCAAAAAATTCTTTTATCACTATAATCAATACTCTTATGTTCATCATATGGAGCTTGGTCATGGTCACGGTTCACCATCTGAATAATTCACGTTCACAACGTATCTTGTGGATGCTGGAGGAACTGCAAGTTCCTTATGAGTTGAAGCGCTATCAGCGCGACCCCGGCAGCTTACTGGCACCACCAGAATTGAAAAAAATCCATCCATTGGGAAAATCACCAGTGATTACTGACGGTGATCTCACCTTGGCGGAGTCTGGTGCCATTATTGAGTATTTACAGGAAACCTATGATGCACAGGGGCTATTTAAACCCACCGGTCACTATGATCGTCAACAGTTCCGTTACTGGATGCATTATGCCGAAGGTTCATTGATGCCATTGCTGGTGATGAAACTTATCTTTAGCCGATTGGGTGGGCCGCCTGTGCCGTGGATTATTCGCCCGGTTGCCAAGGCTCTGGGTGATGGCGTACAGAAAAGTTATCTGAATAAGCAAATTGCTACTCACCGCGATTATCTGGAACAGCATTTGACGAATAATCAGTGGTTTGCTGGCAGTGATTTCAGCGCGGCGGATATTCAGATGAGTTTTCCTATCGAGGCAATCAACACCCGTGGTGGTCTTGAGGGGTTCCTGAAACTGCAAGATTTCTTAGTGCGCATTCATCAGCGCCCAGCCTACCAACAGGCGATTGAGAAGGGCGGAGCCTACAAACTGGAAGGCTGATAACCGATGATTCGGCATCATTGCCACGCAAAGTAAATGAGTGTGAGGCTACTCACACTTTTGTTTCCCGTCAAATTAATGCTCCCCCGACAAATTAATGTAAAAAAATGCAATAAATGTCGCTATCTGGTGTTGATTAGTCGCTACGAATAGCTAGATAATCGTTTGCCTTACAATAAGGCTATTTTATTTGCCATTTTGAACTTGGGCAGTGCTAAAAATCCTCACGTACCGAGTGTACGCTCCGGTTTTTGCGCGCTGGCCGCGTCCAAACTGCCTGCAACAATGACGCTTATTGTAGTTTTTCTTCGATTTTTTTCAGTCATGCGTGCTTCCAGCTAATCGTTTGCTATTTTCTCCACCATGAAGATGTTGGAGGCGTTGTCGAGTTAATCGGCAAAAACGGAAACGATTACGTAGGGAAGGGCGCCTGACTTGCTGACTACTTTAAAATGACACACAGGGGACATAACCATGTCTAGCACCAACCCTCAAGTGAACCGGGCAGTAACGCCAAAAGGTTCGCTTGATGCATTTTTCAAGCTTAGTGAACGCGGCAGTAATGTACGCCAGGAAGTGCTGGCTGGCCTGACAACCTTTCTCGCCATGGTCTACTCGGTCATTGTTGTACCAAGTATGCTTGGCAAAGCGGGTTTCCCACCAACAGCGGTGTTTGTGGCAACCTGTCTGGTTGCCGGTCTTGGTTCTTTGTTGATGGGGTTGTGGGCCAACTTGCCGATGGCGATTGGTTGCGCCATATCACTGACAGCGTTTACGGCATTCAGCTTGGTGCTGGGGCAACACATCAGTATTCCTGTGGCATTGGGGGCAGTATTCCTGATGGGGGTGCTGTTCACTATTATCTCTGTGACCGGTATCCGTTCATGGATATTGCGTAATTTGCCGATGGGCGTGGCACATGGTACCGGTATCGGTATCGGCTTGTTCCTGTTGCTGATTGCAGCAAACGGTGTCGGCCTGGTTATCAAAAACCCGATTGAAGGTTTACCGGTTGCACTGGGTGCATTTACCTCTTTCCCGGTCATAATGACTTTGCTAGGGCTGGCGGTGATTTTCGGTCTGGAAAAACTGCGAGTGCCGGGTGGCATTCTGCTGGTGATCATCGCCATCTCGGTTATCGGCCTGATTTTTGATCCGAGTGTGACCTATCAAGGGCTGTTTGCGATGCCTAGCCTGGCGGATGCTAACGGTAATTCATTGATTTTCAGCCTTGATATCATGGGTGCATTGAAACCTGTGGTGCTGCCAAGTGTATTGGCATTAGTGATGACTGCTGTATTTGATGCCACCGGGACTATCCGCGCGGTAGCGGGTCAGGCTAATTTGTTGGATAAAGACGGCCAGATCATCAGCGGCGGTAAAGCTCTGACATCTGACTCCGTTAGCAGCATTTTTGCTGGTTTGGTGGGCGCTGCGCCTGCTGCGGTTTATATCGAATCTGCCGCCGGTACTGCCGCTGGTGGTAAAACCGGTTTGACCGCCACCGTGGTAGGTATTTTGTTCCTGCTGATGCTGTTCCTGTCGCCACTATCCTATTTGGTTCCGGCTTATGCGACGGCACCGGCTCTGATGTATGTAGGGTTGCTGATGTTGAGCAACGTCTCCAAACTGGATTTCGAAGACTTTGTTGATGCGATGTCTGGCCTGCTTTGTGCTGTGTTTATCGTGCTGACTTGTAATATCGTCACCGGTATTATGTTGGGCTTCAGCTCGCTGGTTATTGGCCGTATCTGTTCCGGTGAATGGCGTAAACTGAATATCGGTACCGTGATTATCGCTATCGCGTTAGTGGCATTCTATGCGGGTGGCTGGGCAATCTAAGCGATGAGTTTTTGCTGGCATCGGGGTGACGCTGTCCCGATGCCACAGCGGTTTTTAATAACCCTATTTTCTTTGTTTTTTCCTGCCATCAGTTACAGGTTTTTTCCCCGTTTAACAAAAAAGTGATCTACTATCAAAAGCTAAACTCCGGCCCTGTCTACGGGCGGGTGAGGTTAAATCTTATATTGAGTTGTGTTGAGTTGAGTCTAAGGAAAGCATGGAAATTTTTTTTACAATCCTCATCCTGATTCTGGTGGTGTCGCTTTCCGGCGTTGTCACTCGGATGTTGCCGTTTCAAATCCCCCTTCCTCTGATGCAGATTGTCTGTGGTGCCTTGTTGGCCTTTCCCCACTTTGGTTTGCATGTCGATTTTGACCCGGAATTATTCCTGGTGCTGTTTATTCCACCGCTGCTCTTTGCCGACGGCTGGAAAACACCGACACGAGAGTTTATTCACCATGGGCGGGAGATATTTGGTCTGGCGCTGGCATTGGTGCTGGTCACCGTGGTGGGTATCGGCTATCTGATTTACTGGATGGTGCCGGGTATTCCGCTGGTAGCCGCGTTTGCACTGGCGGCGGTATTGTCGCCAACCGATGCTGTGGCATTATCCGGCATTGTGGGGAAAGGGCGCATACCTAAATCGATTATGGGCGTATTAGAAGGGGAGGCGTTGATGAATGATGCCTCTGGTCTGGTTGCGCTAAAGTTTGCCATTGCGGTGGCAATGGGGACGATGGTCTTTACCGTGTCTGGTGCCACACTTGAGTTCCTAAAAGTGGCGATTGGTGGCCTGCTGGCTGGTGTGGCGGTAACCTGGCTATACAGTAAGTCACTGCGCCTGATGAGCCGCTGGAGTGGTGATGATCCGGCAACACAAATTGTCTTACTGCTGCTGTTGCCATTCGCTTCTTATCTGATTGCTGAGCATATTGGCGTCTCCGGCATTCTGGCCGCAGTGGCGGCAGGGATGACCATCAGTCAGTCCGGGGTTATCCGAAACGCACCATTGACGATGCGGTTACGTGCCGACAGCGTGTGGTCGATGCTGGAGTTTGTGTTTAACGGCATGGTGTTCATCCTGTTGGGGCTGCAATTACCGGGGATTTTGGAAACATCAATCATACAGGCTGAACTGGACCCAACCATTCAAACCTGGAACCTCTTCGCGGATGTTGCCATTATTTATGGTGCGTTGTTGGTACTGCGCTTTAGCTGGCTATGGTCGATGAAGAAAATCAGTAAACGCATCCTGACCAAACGGCCACTGGAGTTTGGCAATTACACCACACGTGAACTGTGGGTGGCATCGTTTGCAGGGGTACGGGGAGCGATTACTCTTGCCGGTGTCCTCTCTATTCCGTTATTCCTCAGCGATGGTTCAGCCTTCCCATCCCGTTACCAGTTGGTATTTATCGCCACCGGCGTGATTCTGCTGTCGGTTATTATCGGGGTGATTGCTTTGCCGCCATTGCTGCGTGGTGTGGTGGTAGCAGATAAAAGTGCCAGCCGTGAAGAAGTGCGTTTCGCTCGGGCGGCGACTGCCGAGGTGGCAATTGTTAGCCTGAATAAAATGGAAGAGCGGCTGGCAGCCAGCAGCGAGGAGAATATTGACCCGGAGTTGCTAAAAGAGATCAGTTCACGAGTTATCGGGACATTGCGACGGCGTACCGGCAGTAAGGATGAAATTGAGAACACCTTGCTGGTTGAGAATCTGGAGCGGCGTTTTCGTTTAACCGCATTACGAGCCGAGCGTGGGGAACTGTATCACCTGCGTGCGACGCAGAAAATCAGCAATGAAACGCTGCAAAAACTGCTGCACGATTTGGATTTGCTGGAAGCGTTACTGATCGAAAAAGAGGGTTAACGTTTCTTAAATCCGGCTGCCGTTCGGTGGCCGGTTTATCTAACGGAATCAACTTTGCGGCCCGCACTAATCAATAAAATATTCTATTATGGTAATAGCAACCCTTAAGGACGAGTCACTCGATATTGGTTTTATGTTAATGGGAAGGAACCTGTGTATTCAAAGAAACTCTGAGGAATATAATTATTGATATTTTTCTCATGGCAGTATTCTATGATTTGTCGTTTGCTGGAAACCCCTGTTTTTCTATAGAGACTTTGGATGGTATTACTGATGGTTCTGGGTGATAGATGAATTTTTCTGGCGATATCCACATGGGAAAATGAATGTAGAAGATAAAATAACACTTCCCACTCTCTTCTGGAAAATAAGTCAGATGGTGGTGTGAATACAAGAGATGTGGGTGTTTTTATTTTATTTAAATGAGTTAATATCATATTATCTACCGCTCGACCATGAAAAATAGTTCCTACAGATACGCCATTTTCATCAATTAATGGATATTTATCAAAAAACCAAGGTTGAAAATAGGGGTGCCCCTCAAATGCATGTATTTCAACTGACGTTATACGATCTTGCGATAACTCTACCTTACGGTCATGTTGTTGAAATTCATTTTGAAACTCCGATGTTGATGCCGGGAGTTCGCCATCGAGTCGTCCTTCTACGTTGAATTTATCCGGTAAGGATAATAATTCATGGTATTTTTTATTTGCATAAATAAATATTGAATTATTATCTTTCGCTCCCCAAGGCTCTGAACTCTGTGCCCAAAAGCGAATTAAAACGTTAAGTGACTCTAATAAGTTAGTTTTCATTATTTCACCATTTAATTAATTTACTATTTAATTATTGGTAATGTTTTAGTATTAATGGGGGTTGTTAAGTTATTAAATAACGATTACCCTTTGCAGTCTAGTTTATTATTTACTCTATTTTCCACAAGGAAGTGTTACATGATCAATATATCCGGTTTTAATTATGATAATGCTATAGAAGATCCCGTCGTTGGGATCTCAATTGCAGAAATGTTTAAGAAAGAAGGTTTGCAGGCTTATGGAACTCGCGTTAAGCAAGGCAAGCGCGTGAGTTGCCATAGTCATGCTCAAGATGAGGAGTGGTATATTATTCTCTCGGGTGAAGGTGCTATCTGGACTGCGGATGTCATTGATGGAGAATTAAAAAATAAGCGTGTAGATGTTTTTGCTAAAGGTTCTGTATTTTGCATCTACCCTAATACCGCGCATCAACTGGCAGCGAAAACCGACGTCGAGTTCATATTCTTGTGTCCGCAATCGCATATCACTCGTGACCGAATCCTGTTTGACGATATTGTGGCAGAGTAAGGCAAAAAAAGGGTGAGGATACCCTCACCCGCAAGTACTCAATGGAAAACCCAACGTAATGAATTAGTTAATGAATAACCTGCGCCAGAAACGCCTGGGTGCGCTCTGATTTCGGGTTAGAGAAAAATTCGGCGGGTGGTGCTTGTTCCACTATCTCCCCACGGTCCATAAAAATAACCCGATCGGCAACGGTGCGGGCAAAACCCATCTCGTGGGTTACACACAACATGGTCATGCCTTCATTTGCCAGACTGATCATGGTATCCAGCACTTCTTTCACCATCTCAGGGTCCAGCGCCGAGGTTGGTTCATCAAATAGCATGATTTTGGGTTTCATACACAGCGAACGGGCGATTGCCACCCGCTGCTGCTGGCCACCGGAAAGTTGGCCGGGGAACTTATGGGCGTGCTCTGCAATCCGCACCCGTTCTAAATAATGCATTGCCAATTCGTCGGCCTCTTTCTTGGGCATCTTACGTACCCAGCTTGGTGCCAGCGTGCAGTTTTGCATCACCGTTAAGTGCGGGAACAGATTGAAGTGTTGGAACACCATGCCGACCTCGGTACGTACCCGTTCAATATTGCGCAGGTCATCGTTAAGTTCGATGCCATCCACCATGATTTTCCCCTGCTGATGCTCTTCCAAATGGTTGATGCAGCGGATAGTGGTAGATTTACCTGAGCCAGAAGGACCGCAAAGTACGATGCGTTCGCCAGGGCGCACATGTAAATTGATATCTTTCAATACGTGGAACTGCCCGTACCACTTATTGACGTTTTCCAGCGTAATCATCATTTTATCGCCTGGAGTTGGCTGATTGTCGCTCATGTTATGCCTCAATGTGTGGAACGTCCGGTGTGAAAGCGCTTTTCCAGATGCTGGCTGTAGCGCGACATGCTGAAACAGAAAATCCAATAGACAGCGGCGGCAAAGACATAGCCTTCGGTCGACATCCCCAACCAGGCAGGGTCGACGGTGGCTTGCTGCACGCTGCTGAACAAATCAAACAGACCAATGATGATAACCAGACTGGTATCTTTAAACAGGGCGATAATGGTGTTTACCAACCCGGGGATCACCATCTTCAGGGCTTGTGGCAAAATAACCAGCCCTTGGGTTTTCCAATAGCCCAGCCCCAGTGACTCGGCGGCTTCGGTCTGTCCTCTGGGCAAGGCCTGTAACCCGCCACGCACCACTTCTGCCACATAGGCTGATTGGAACAACACCACCCCGACCAAGGCACGGATCAGTTTGTCGATGCTGGTGCCTTCGGTCATAAACAGTGGCAACATCACCGAGGACATAAACAGCACGGTGATTAGCGGCACCCCGCGCCAGAACTCAATAAATACCACTGACAGAATACGCACCACTGGCATACTCGAACGGCGGGCCAAGGCCAATAAAATCCCCAGCGGTAGCGCACCGGCAATACCTACTGCGGCGATGATCAGCGTCAGTGTCAGGCCGCCCCACTGGCGGGTTTCAACCCGGGTTAACCCGAGGAAACCGCCATATAACATCAACCATACCAGCAGTGGGTACGCTACCATCCACACCGCCAAATAGCGGCCTCGATGTGGCATAGCGCGCCAGAATAATGGAATGAGCGTCAGCAATCCGATGATCAAGGTGGTGTTGATGCGCCAACGCTGCTCAATAGGATAAAGGCCATACATAAATTGGCCAAAGCGCGCATGAATAAACACCCAGCAGGCACCCTCACGGGTACAATCAGTGCGCGATGTACCTAGCCAGTTGGCGTTAAAAATAGTCCAATTCAGTAATGGCGGGATCAATTGCCACATCAGCCACAGACGCCCCATTCCCGAACGAAACGCAACAAACCATCATGCGTTATGCAGCGAGTAGATACTCTAAAAATACCTCATTCGGTGAGCTGTATTCCAGAGATTTGCGCCCCCGAGTGTTGAGGATGTGCTCCAGTCTCGCAATATCTTCATCGCTGACGCCATTAAAATCGGTTCCTTTCGGATAAAACCGCCGTATCAGACCGTTGGTATGCTCATTCAACCCCCGCTCCCAGGAATGATAAGGCCGGGCAAAGTAAACCTTTGCGCCCGTTACCTGAGTGATGTCCTTATGTTTCGCAAACTCGGGTCCGTTATCTGCCGTCAGGGTTTTAAACTCGCAGAAAGTATTCGCCACGATGTCCCTGAACGCTTCCACGACGCTCTCAGCGCACTTATTGGGGAGTTTACGGATAATGACCTGCTTTGTGGCTTTGTCCACGACCGTCAGCAGGAATGACTTCTGGTCTTTGCCAAAAATCGTATCGATTTCAACATGCCCGGGAACCTGTTTGAGTTCAGCCTCAGCAGGCCTGTGCTCAATGCCAACCCTGTCCGGGATGGGCGTGCGTCCGGGCTCACCCGTATCATAGCGATAGCGTTTACCCCGGTGAGGGAGCTGAAGGTAAAGCTTACCGCCAGCCTGTCTGTCCGAACGGATATAGCGGTAGAGGGTATTTTTGCTGACGGCGATATCAAACTGGATTTTCAGTCTCCCACAGATAACCTCAGGGGAGGTATGTACAGCCAGCGCCTGCCGGAGAAAGTCTTGTGTCTGCTGGCCCAGAGGGAAACAGGCATTGTGTGCCGAGGTGGCGCCCCGCCGTTGTCTGGCTAAGGCATCAGCGCGTCTGGAGGAGTAAAGTCCGTTGAAGGCGGGGTCCGTATTACGCCTGAGCTCCCGGCTCAGGGTAGAGCGAGAGACGCCGAGCTCTCTGGCAATGCAGGACTGATTAACGCCTTCAGCTTTTCGTTTTTCGATGTAAAAGCGCTCATGCTGAGTCAAATGTTTTCCCTTCATGCAACAGGGTCTCCGACAGGGTCAATACGGCTATTTTATCCGTACCTGACCGGTGGGTCACTTTGTTGCATTTCGTTTGGGAATTGGCGCAGGCACAGCAGCGTCAGCAGACTATTAGTCCAACTGGAAAACAAATTCTTTCTCGCCCAAAACACCATCCGGCTTAACGGGTTGCCCGGCCGTACTGTGCTGGGTGGTTCACGGGTTAGTGTCATCGTCATTCGCTTCCCTTAGCGCTCTACCAGCGCGATCCGCCGGTTGTAGAGATTCATTAAAAATGAAATGGATAGGCTGATAACCAAATAGACTGACATGGTAATGGCGATAGTTTCTATCGCCTGACCAGTCTGGTTCAGCACTGTGCCGGCAAACAACGACACCATATCTGGATAGCCGATAGCGGCTGCCAGTGAGGAGTTTTTGACGATGTTCAGGTATTGACTGGTGAGTGGCGGAATGATGACTCGTAACGCCTGTGGCAGAATAACTTGGCGCAAGGTGACGGTGTTGGGCAGCGCCAGTGAACGGGCTGCTTCATGCTGACCATAGGGCACGGACTGAATGCCTGAACGAATCACCTCAGCAATAAAGGTCGAGGTATAAACCGACAGTGCCAAGGTCAAGGCCGCCAATTCAGGGATAAGAACCAGGCCACCTTTAAAGTTAAAGCCGCGTAACTGCGGTAGATCCCAATGCAGTGCCGAGCCATACAGAAAATGGGCCGCTGCTGGTAGGGCTATCAACAGTAGTAAGGCAATCGGCCAAGTGCGGTGAAACTGACCGGTATGTAACTGACGGAAATGGTTATAGCGATACAGCGCCACGATGATAACAACGGCCAGCAGCACAGCGAGTATGGCGGGTATAAAACCGGCAGCAAACTCCGGTGATGGTAGATACAAGCCACGGTTGCTGAGAAAAGCCACACCGAAGGCATCCAGACTCTGTCGTGGCCCTGGTAGATTGCGTAATACCGCGAAATACCAGAAGAAGATTTGCAGCAAGGGCGGGATATTACGGAATGTCTCGATATAGATAGTGGACAGTTTGCGTAACAGCCAGTTATCAGATAAACGCGCCAGCCCAAGGAAGAACCCGAGGATCGACGCAAAGAAAATACATAATACTGATACCAGCAAGGTATTGAATAACCCGACCAAAAACACCCGGCCGTAGGTATCACCTTGCTCATAATCGATAAGATGCTGAACAATACCAAAACCGGCGCTGTTATTCAGGAAAGCAAAGCCGGAGGTGATGCCCCGGGTCGACAGGTTGGTAATGGTGTTATGGAAAAGATACGCACCGCATCCGATCAGTATCAATAGCGCGATAATTTGATACAACCAGGCGCGTACCGCTGGATTGGTCAGCGAAAAGGCACCTTTGACGGTTGGGCGTTGTGACATAGTGTGGGCCTCGGTCTGGATAATACATCCGGCAGGGCGGGCCTGCCGGAGAGGTAATCAGTAATCAGCGAACCGGAGGCGCGTACTGGAGACCGCCATTGTTCCACAGCGCATTCTGGCCGCGTTTTATTTTCAGCTCACTGCCCAAACCGACGTTACGGTCGAAGCTTTCGCCGTAGTTACCCACTTGTTTCACGATTTTAACCACCCAATCGTTAGGCACTTTCAGATCTTTACCATAGTTGCCTTCCTGACCTAACAGATGTGCCATATCCGGTGTGGTTGGTTTTGCTGCCAGTGCTTCGACGTTTTTCGACGTCACACCCATCTCTTCAGCATTTAACATGGCAAACAGTGTCCAGCGCACGATGGCGAACCAGTCCTCATCACCCCGGCGCACAACCGGCCCCAGTGGTTCTTTAGAGATAACTTCCGGTAATACGATAAATTCGTCTGGTTTACCTAACTTGATACGCAGTGCGTACAGTTGTGATTGGTCAGAGGCCAATGTGTCACAGCGGCCGGAATCCAATGCCTTGGCACTTTCGTCAGAACGGTCGAAGGTAACTGGAGTGTATTGCATTTTATTGGCTTTAAAGTAATCAGCGACGTTCAACTCAGTATCTGTACCGGCTTGAATACACACCGTCGCCCCGTCCAGCTCTTTGGCGCTTTTCAGCCCCGCTTTATTGTGGGTCAGAAAGCCGATACCGTCGTAATAGTTCACTCCGGTAAATAACATCCCCATGCCAGCATCACGGGATGAAGTCCAGGTGGTGTTACGTGACAAAATATCAACTTCACCCGATTGCAGGGCGGTAAAACGCTCTTTTGCGGTCAGCGGGGTGTATTTTACTTTTTCTGCATCACCAAAGATGGCAGCAGCTACGCCACGGCAGACATCGACATCCAGACCAGAGAACTTGCCGCTGGCATCTGCATAGGAGAAGCCGGGCAATCCATCACTGATACCACATTGTACAAAACCTTTTTTCTTCACCGCATCCAAAGTAGTGCCCGCGTGGGCCTGACCTGCTAATGCCACTAATGAGGCGGCGGCAACCAGTGTTGAAATCATTATTTTCTTCATGAAAGCGTCCTGTGAGGCAAAGTCGAGCCTATTTTAATTTTGTAGCGCACCAGTGATGCACCGTCGCTGTCTGTTGGCGTGTAGCCAGTTTGGTATTAGCAAATGGGATGCCAGAGTTGCATTTCATTGATGATATGAGTAATTACTTAGCGTTAACTCTTTGTAGGTAATTTCTGACCGGGTAGGATGCACTTAAATGGCGCATTTAACGGCGGATTGATACTTTTTAGTGCAGAAAATTCTTATATACAGCGATGAACGAGAGGTAAGAGTAATTGAACCAGACTGAGGTATACATTTCGTCAATGTAATAACATAAAAAGCGGCATAGACAGGTGAAATTCGGATTTTTTAAATCTCTGATCCGTTATCTAATCCTCTTGGGAGTGTTTTAACGTAAACACATTAGAGAGAAGGATAAGGATTATGCCTCGTTATTTAACCGCCCTGATGTGCGGGCTGCCATTGCTGTTTACCGCCAGTTGTCTGGCACAGGTGAATATTGAAACTGCAAAATGCAGTGATACCGATTTTACTCAGGTTCTGTCTTGTTACAGAGAAAAGCTGGCCGCAGAGCCACTTATCTATAACTTGCTCAGTCAGGAAAACCTGCCGGGGTTGGAGTGGCGCCGTTACCAACTGACCTCGCAGAATTGGTCGCCGGAGAGCTTGGTCTCCCCTGCTGCATGGCAGCATGAAGTGGAGATCTTTATTCCCGAAAATAGCACGTCCACCAAGGCGCTGGTGGTCATCAATAATGGTACCAACTATGGTACTGAAACCATTCCTCCCTCCGGTCCTAGTGATTTTGCTATCGAGACCTTGCAAAATATTGCCCGCTCGACTGACACGGTGGTGATTGCCATTAGCACCATTCCCAATCAGTACCTTGAATATCAACAAGATGGGAATCCGCGTAAGGAAGATTATAGTGTTGCACGTAGTTGGACTTTATTTATAGATGCCCCAGAAGCCCGTTCAATATTACCGCTACATGTCCCGATGGTGGCGGCGATTTCTCAGGCGATGACCATGGCGCAACAAGCCTTGCCGGAAAAAGCCTTAGACAGTTTTATTGTCACTGGTTTATCCAAGCGTGGCTGGACTAGTTGGCTGACGGCAATTGCGGATTCACGTGTGGAGGCTATTGTGCCTTTTGTGATTGATCTGCTGGATACCCGCGCCGCATTGGAACATATGTATCAATCTTATGGTGGCAACTGGCCTATAGCCTTCACCCCCTACTATCAGGAAGAGATTGATAAGAAACTGAGTACCCCCGGCTTCGCCAAACTGATGCAGATTATGGATCCCCTACAGTACCTGACGAGCGAGTATCAACCCCGGCTCAGTATTGCGAAATACATTATTAATGCCAGTGGTGATGATTTCTACGTGCCTGATAATACGCATTTTTATTATGACAAATTACCCGGTGATAAAACGTTGCGGGTGGCACCTAACTCTAGTCACTCCGGTATTAAAGCATTTAGCGAACAGTCGTTGATCACCTTTGTTAACCGTTTACGGCAAGCCACACCGATGCCGCAGTTGAATACCACTCTGGTAATGAAAGATAAGGTGCAAACCGTCACGGTTAGTCTGTCAGAGACGCCAGAAAAGGTGCTGTTATGGACCGCAGCTAACCCCGATGCTCGCGATTTCCGCTATGCGTGCGATGTAAGATATAGCGCATTTCCGTTGGCTGTGGCCCCGGGTAATACCCTTGAAGTTGCACTTAGCACGCCAGCTACCGGTTGGCAGGCGACCTTTATCGAGGCCACATTCAATGATGGCTTCGTGGCAACCACGCCAGTTTATGTCTCGCCGCAGGAGAGTTATCCCACTACAGCCCCTCCTACCGGTGGGCCTGCATGCAAAACGTTGCCAGGGCGTGCGCTTATCACACCAGACGATGCGATAGATGATCCCGATGAAGCTGAAGCGCAGTTATAGCTCCGCGATATTGAGTGGATTTTAGCTAATAAAAAACCCGACATAGGCCGGGTTTTTATGACAGATCTTGTTGATGCTTAATACAGCGATGGCGCACCGGCTGGGCGGGTTTTAAAGCGGCGGTGTAGCCACAGATATTGCTCAGGTGCGCGCATGATCTCTTTTTCGATAACTTTGTTCATATAGCTGGCGGCCGCTATCTCATCATCAAGCGGATAGTCTTCTAATGCTGGCTGGATCAGCAAGTCATAGCCGCTACCATCTGTTTTACGCAGTAAAACCAATGGCAACAGTGCCGGTTTGGCTAGCCGGGCCAACATAAAAGTGCCACTGGTGGTCGCGGCCTGATTGACGGCGAACAGTGGTGCAAACACACTGCCACGTGGGCCGTAATCCTGATCCGGTGCAAACCACACAGCCTCACCTTTTTTCAATGCCTGCACCATGCCACGAAGATCTTTACGGTCCAGCATGGCCTTATTCGAGCGCATACGGCCCCAGGTCTGCACCAATTCCATCACTTTATTGTTATGCGGGCGGTACATCGCCATCATTGGCTGACATTGCCCCATTACGCGGCCGCCAAGTTCCAGCGACATAAAATGGACGCCAATCACCAGTACGCCGCGCTGTCCTTGCTGCGCTTTTTTCAGGTTATCCAGACCCGTCACGGTAAACCAGCGCTTAATGCGCGCATCGGGCCAAAACCAGGCCATGCCAGTTTCCAGCAACCCCATGCCTAAGGATTCAAAATTACCGACGATAGTCCGTTCAAGAGTCTGCTTATCCATATCAGGGAAACAAAGTTCCAGATTGCGCCGGGCGATAGATACCCGCCGTTTCAGGAAGCGCATTGAGGTACGCCCCAACCAAATTCCTAACTTGTTTAACAGCGGGTAGGGGAGTTGGACTAACAGAAATAATACCCCCAGGCCAAACCAGGTCAGCCAGTAGCCCGGGTGGAGCAGTGAGATATGGAATTTCTGCGGCTTTATCATATGAACTCTATCGTTATGCGTTAAGTGCGGGTTTGTAACGCATATGGATGTAACTCGATAGCGATACATTTCTTCAGACACCGGTGGTCAACTATCGTTTTGGTGAATACGACAATTGACATAATTTTTACATTAAAAGCGGGGTCGCGTAGGGGATGGTCATGAAGGCAGGCTATCTATAAGCGATGGGGGCTTTCAGAGGATTATACCATATTCGCGATAAATGAAAGAAAAAGATCAACGCTAGATGTGCTGGCGGAATTATCGCGATATAAACTGCGTTACTGTTCGGCATATCGCAGAAAATGGTGCCTTAGAATCGAGGAAAAATAAGTCAACTGGCTGGAAAATGGGAGACTCATCTCAATTTCGATTAATTATTGTTACCGTTGTTCTATTTTTGGGTTATTGACGTGCCACAGAGGGAGTTATAAATTCAATTTGTGTTTTTAATGTTATTAATTTGATGTTTATTTGTGTTTATTATCTTTGTATTTGATCACATTTATTCTTTCTTATATTTAATTAACCAATTATTAACATAATAAATCATTAAATTTTACTTTTTTGGGCTTTCATCACAATTCACTCTGACTCGTCGCGCAGCCTATTGTGTTCCTTTGTTAATCTCATGTGTGTGAAAAGCAGTCACATGAAAATAAAACAGTCACGGTGTCACACTACGGGCTTCTCACCTCGCAACCAACCCGTTATCTGAAAGAAAACAAGAAGGTATTGCTATGAAACTTAATCTCGCATTACTGAATGCATGTGTCGTTTCCGCATGCATGCTGTTCACTACGCAAACGATGGCAGAGAAAAAATATGAAATTGCTGTTGTCGCGAAGGTTACCGGTATTCCTTGGTTTACCCGTATGGAAGTTGGCGTAAATGAAGCAGCAAAAAAACTGGATGTTAATGCTTATCAGGTTGGGCCTGCCACGCCAGACCCGGCGCAACAAGTTAAAGTCATTGAAGACCTTATTGCCAAAAATGTAGATGCCATCATTGTGGTGCCGAACGATGCCAAAGTGCTGGAACCAGTACTGAAAAAAGCGCAAGAGAAAGGCATTGTGGTGTTAACTCACGAATCTCCTGATCAACGTATCGGGCAGTGGGATGTTGAGACCATCGATAGTGAAAAATATGCTCAGGCCAACATGGACGAACTGGCGAAAGCCATGGGGGGCAACGGGGGTTATGCGATTTATGTGGGTTCCCTGACTGTGCCATTGCATAACGCTTGGGCGGATTATGCTATCAAATACCAGAAAGAAAAATACCCCGATATGTTCGAAGTCACTCCACGCCTGCCAGTGGCTGAGAACATTGATAAGTCTTACTCCACTACTCTGGATCTGATGAAAACCTATCCGAAAATGAAAGGGATCATTGGTTTTGGTTCACTGGGGCCAATTGGTGCCGGTCAAGCAGTGGCTAAGAAACGCGCGAAAGATCAAATCGCGGTAGTGGGCATCGCTATGCCTGCACAGGCAGCGCCATACCTGATGCGTGGTGATATCAAAAAAGCCCTGTTGTGGGATCCAAAAGACGCCGGTTTTGCTGTGGTGCAGATTGCAGATCAATTACTGAAAGGCCAAAAAATCACGCCAGACTTGACCATCGAAGGCTTGGGTAAAGCCGATGTGGATAGCGAGAAAGGCGTGATCCGTTTCAACAAGATCCTTGAAGTCACTAAAGATAATGCGAAAACATTAGGTTTCTGATTTTCAGACGCCACACCAGGGAATTACCGGCTAACGAGCCGTGTTTGGCAGTAAATCAGGCAGCGGGAGAGCATCCCCGTTGCCCTCACCATCATCACCGAATTGCTGTAAAAATAGCGCCATGCTTATGGCGTTAGGGAAGGTATTGTCATGACTCAGGCCAACGCATTTATCACTCTTGAAAATATCAGTAAGCGATTCCCCGGCGTGCTGGCGCTGGATCAGGTGAATCTCACACTGAATAAAGGAGAAGTGCACTGTCTGGCAGGCCAGAACGGCTGCGGCAAGAGCACCATTATCAAAGTGATTTCAGGAGTTTATCAGCCAGAGAAAGGCGCAAGTATCCTGATAGACGGCAAGCTGTTCCATCAGTTTACGCCGCAACTCTCATTCTTCTATGGCGTGCAGGTGATATATCAAGACTTGTCGCTATTTCCTAATCTCACCGTTTCGGAAAATATTGCCGTCCACCGTTATCTGCCAGGCGGTGATTTTTGGGTGAAGCGTAAAAGTATGCGTGAGCGTGCGTTAGCCGCCATGCAGCGAGTGGGTGTCACCCTTGATCCTGATAAAAAAGTTGAACAACTCTCTATTGCTGACCGCCAGTTAGTGGCGATTTGCCGCGCTATCGCTGCCGATGCCCGCTTGGTGATTATGGATGAACCGACTGCCTCGCTAACCAGTCAGGAAGTGAAAGGCTTGCTGGACGTGGTACGTGATCTCAAATCGCAAGGTATCTGCGTGGTGTTTGTTAGCCACCGGCTGGATGAAGTGATGGAAGTGGCCGACAGAATCAGTGTCATGCGCGATGGCCAACTAATTGGTACCTGGCCGGCCAGCGAACTGGACAGCCATGAGCTGGCGTTCCTAATGACCGGCCAGCGCTTTACCTACAGCCAGTTACCGCCACTGGCGGCAGAAGCCACGCCGTTGCTGGAAATCAAAAAACTGAGTCGTGGCGAGCAGTTTCGTAACATCGATTTGACCCTACATCAGGGCGAAATTGTGTCGATCACCGGGTTACTGGGGGCGGGGCGTACTGAACTGTGTCTGAGCCTGTTTGGCATGACCCAACCCGATAGTGGCGAGGTGTGGGTCGCCGGTGAACAAGTGCATTTCCGTAACAACCGTGATGCGATCCGCCACGGGATCGGTTATGTCTCTGAAGATCGCCTGACACAGGGATTGATCATGGAGCAATCGATCTATGACAACACCATCGTGTCCGTTTTTGACAAATTACATACCCGCAGTGGGTTGTTGGATCATGCCAAAGCCGCAGCGCTGGTGAAAAAACTGGTGCAAGATCTGAACATCAAAGTGTCCGATACTGCCCTGCCGGTCAAAACGTTATCGGGCGGTAATGCACAGCGCATCGCTATTGCTAAATGGGTAGCGACGCAACCGCGTATTTTGATCCTCGATTCTCCGACCGTCGGCGTAGATATCGCCAACAAAGAAGGGATTTACCATATTGCCAAAGCCTTGGCAGAGCAGGGGATGGCGGTATTGATGATTTGTGACGAGATCCCGGAGGCTTACTACAACAGTCACCGGATATTAGTGATGCGCAAAGGTGAACTGGTGGCCGAGTTTTACCCGCATCAGTGCACCGAACAACAGGTAGCCGAGGTGGTCAATGGATAAGCTAAAACTGCGGCAACTGACGGGGCGACATGAGTTTTATCTTGGGCTATTGGTATTACTGTTAGTCATCGGACTGAGTGTAAAAAGCCCGGAGTTCCTGACCTTAGGGAATCTGACCGATGTCGCCACCAGTTATGCCATTTTGGGTATTCTGGCCTGTGGCCTGTTTGTGGTGCTGATTGCCGGTGGTATTGATATCTCCTTTCCGGCGGTAACGGCTATTGCGCAATATGTCATGGCGTCGTGGGTGATTACCCATGGCGGCAGCTTCGCGCTAGCGTTTGTTCTGGCCATGTCAGTTGGTTTAGTGCTGGGGCTGATCAATGGGTTGCTGGTGTATTGGTTGAAAGTCCCAGCGATAATTATCACCATTGCCACACTGAATCTGTTCTATGGCCTGCTGGTTTATTTCACCAACGGTACCTGGTTGTACGGTTTCCCTGACTGGTTTATGACCGGGATTAACTGGTTCTCGTTTACCGGCAGTGACGGCTATGACTATGGCTTGACACTACCGCTGTTCTGCCTGGCGGCGACCATCATTTTCACCGGTGTATTGATGAACTACACCCGTCTTGGGCGGCAGATCTTTGCCATGGGCAGCAATAAGGATGCGGCTTCCCGCCTGGGCATTAATATTCTGCGTTTGCATCTCTACGTCTATGGCTACATGGGCATGCTGGCAGGGGTGGCGGCGGTGGTACAGGCGCAGATTTCCCAGTCAGTGGCACCTAACTCATTGATGGGGTTTGAGCTGACCGTGCTGGCCGCCGTGGTCTTGGGTGGCACCAGTATGACGGGGGGCCGTGGATCCCTCAGTGGCACCGTGCTCGGCGTGATGTTGCTGGCATTTTTGCAAAACGGTCTGACGCTGCTGAGTGTCTCCTCTTACTGGCATACGGTTTTCAGCGGCGCAATCATTTTGGTGAGTATCAGTACCACCGCATGGAATGAAAAACGCAAATTGCTGAGGGAGCACTGATATGACCTGGCTAAACCGAATTATTCCTAACGACCGCATTATCCGCCTGCAATTATTGATTCTGGTGGCAGTGATGTTGGCCTTCTCATTGACCTTGGGACAACGCTTCTTCAGCTTGGGTAACTTCCAGTCTATTTCCTCGCAGTTGCCGATTTTAGGCATGCTGGCGCTGGGGATGGGGCTGACCATGCTGACCGGCGGTATTAACTTATCCATTATTGCCGGAGCGAACGCTTGCTCATTAGTCATGGCTGCCATCATTGTCAGCCACCCTGATCAGCCGCTGTTCCTGTTACTGGCATTAGTTGCTGGCTTGCTGGTGGCGGTGGTGATTGGTGCGTTGAATGGCTTACTGATTTCAGTGGTCGGGGTGTCGCCAATTCTGGCGACGTTGGGCACCATGACATTGATTACCGGCCTGAATATTTTATTGTCCAACGGTGACGTGATCTCTGATTTCCCACCGGTGATTCAATACATTGGCAGTGGTGATATCGCCGGTATTCCAGTCGCGATGATCTTGTTTTTACTGGTCTCCACTGGGCTGTGGGTGCTTTTGGAACACACGACCTTGGGGCGTAGCATCTATCTGGTCGGCTCCAATGAGCAGGCCACCCGTTTTAGTGGCGTGAATACCCATCGGGTACAGGTCGCGGTCTATATCCTGTCAGCCATATTAGGATGGGGGGCGGCTATCCTGATGATGGCGAAATTTAACTCGGCCAAAGCCGGTTACGGCGAATCCTATCTATTAGTCACCATTCTGGCATCGGTATTGGGTGGCATTAACCCGGATGGCGGCTTTGGTCGCATCATCGGCTTGATCCTGGCGCTGGTGGTACTGCAACTATTGGAAAGTGGCCTGAATTTGCTGGGGGTGAGTAGCTACCTGACCATGGCGTTATGGGGTGGGGTGCTGATCCTCTTTATCGCATTACAGAATCGTAAGGCTTAAGAATTGAGGGATACAACAATGGCAAGTTACTTTATCGGCGTAGATGTAGGGACCGGCAGCGCAAGGGCCGGAGTATTCGATTTGCAGGGCCGCATGGTCGGGCAGGCCAGCCGTGAAATTACCATGTTTAAGCCCAAGGCGGATTTTGTTGAGCAGTCTTCCGATAATATCTGGCAGGCGGTGTGTAATGCGGTACGAGATGCGGTGAATCAGGCTGATATCAACCCGATCCAAGTGAAAGGGCTGGGGTTCGATGCCACCTGTTCGCTGGTGGTGCTGGATAAAGAAGGCAACCCGTTGACCGTTAGCCCGTCGGGGCGCAGCGAACAGAATGTAATTGTCTGGATGGATCATCGTGCCATTACCCAGGCTGAAAGAATTAATGCCACCAAACATCCGGTATTGGAGTTTGTTGGCGGCGTGATTTCACCTGAAATGCAAACTCCAAAACTGCTGTGGTTGAAACAGCATATGCCAACCACGTGGAGCAATGTCGGTCATCTGTTTGATTTACCGGATTTTCTCACCTGGCGAGCGACCAAAGACGAAACCCGTTCGCTTTGTTCTACGGTGTGTAAATGGACTTATCTGGGCCATGAGGATCGCTGGGATCCGTCCTATTTTAAATTGGTCGGGCTGGCTGATTTGCTGGACAACAATGCGGCGAAAATCGGTGCTAGCGTTAAACCGATGGGCGAGCCGTTGGGCCGTGGACTTAGCCAACGGGCGGCATCAGAAATGGGATTGATCCCTGGTACTGCGGTCAGTGTTTCTATTATTGATGCCCATGCTGGCACTATTGGCATCCTCGGTGCCAGTGGTGTGACTGGCGAAAATGCCAATTTTGATCGGCGCATTGCGCTGATTGGTGGTACCTCAACGGCACATATGGCGATGTCACGTTCCGCGCATTTTATTGGCGGCATCTGGGGACCCTATTATTCGGCTATTCTACCGGAGTACTGGCTAAATGAGGGCGGACAGTCGGCGACGGGAGCATTAATTGACCATATTATTCAAACACATCCGTGTTACCCAGAGCTGTTGGCACAGGCCAAAAGCAAAGGTGAGACTATTTACGAGGCGCTAAATCATATTCTGCGCCAGCTTGCCGGTGAACCGGAGAATATCGCCTTCCTCACCAAAGATATTCACATTTTGCCGTACTTCCACGGTAATCGTTCACCGCGCGCGAATCCGAATCTGACGGGCATTATTACCGGCTTGAAGCTGTCTACCACCTTTGAAGATATGGCGTTACGCTATTTGGCGACCATTCAGGCGCTGGCGCTGGGAACGCGGCATATCATCGAAACCATGAATAAGAACGGCTATTGCATTGACACTATGATGGCCAGCGGCGGCGGAACTAAAAACCCGATCTTTGTACAAGAACACGCTAATGCGACGGGTTGTGCCATGCTACTGCCGGAAGAGAGTGAAGCCATGTTGCTCGGCAGCGCCATGATGGGCACGGTCGCAGCAGGTGTGTTTGAGTCGCTGCCGGAGGCGATGGCTGCCATGAGCCGCATTGGTAAAACGGTCACACCGCAAACTAACAAAATCAAAGCCTATTACGACCGTAAATACCGCGTGTTCCACCAGATGTATCACGACCATATGCGTTATCAGGAACTGATGCAGGAGGAAGGATGAGCCAGAGTGATGAATGGCAAATAGCCAGTGACGCATGGATGACTTATAGCCGCGAGTTGGCGGCGTTAAAGGATAATGTCGATCCGCAGGTGTGGTTGCAGGTGCTGGAGATGTTGGCTGGGTGCCGTGGCAAAATCGCGGTAACTGGGGTGGGCACATCAGGTATTGCCGCACGAAAGGTTGCTCATATGCTGGCTTGCGTAGAGCAACCGGCGATTTACCTGAATGCCACTGATGCAGCGCACGGCGATTTGGGTTTCCTCGGGTCACAGGACATCATCATTTTGATCTCTCGTGGCGGGAATTCCGATGAGCTGACCCGGTTGCTGCCAACGCTGCAACGCAAGCAAGTGCAGATTATCAGTGTAACGGAAAACGAGCAGTCGGCTATCGCGCAGGTATCTGCCTTGGTGCTGAAAACACATGTGAAGCAAGAGATAGACCCGCTGAATATGTTAGCAACCACATCTATTGTTCTGGTATTAGCCCTGTTCGATGCTATCTGTGCCTGCCTGATGGCACGCAGAGGTTTTACTAAACAGGCCCTACTGGCGGTGCACCCTGGTGGAGATGTGGGTATCGAATTACGTAAACAGCAGTAATTAACCGATAAAAAACACTGCGCCAGTGTCATCGCGCGGTGTTTTTTATTCTCAATATTTCAATGTATTACCAGAAACCCAGCACTTTCCACCAGGCGCTACCGATAATCAGCCAGATAGGGATAACCACCAGACTGATCAGGAAACCAATCTTCCACCAGGTCGCCAGTGGGATAAAGTTACAACCAAACAGGATAGGGGCCGGGCCGCCAGAGTAGTGGGTAGTTGCCATATACAGGTTACTGAACATACCAAATACCAATACTGTCAGCATTGGCGGAGCACCTGCTGCAATAGCAATGGAGACAAAAATGGCATACATGGCACTGATATGGGCGATGGCACTGGCCATCATATAGTGGCTGTAATAGTACGCCAGCAGCAGGATTCCCATCATTGGCACCCAGTTCATCCCCTGCACTGAACCGGCAATTGATGAGCCAAACCAGGTAATAAAACCCAGCTTATTCAGTTGGCTGGCGAGTGTTAGCAGTACCGCAAACCAAATCACCGTATGCCAGGCTTCTTTCTCGGCAATCACATCATCCCAGGTCAGCGCGCCACTCAGTAATAGAATTGCCAGTCCAATAAAGGCGGTCATGGTGGCATCAATATTCAGTGCTGCGCCACATACCCACAGCGTCACCAGCCCGACGAAGACCGATAATACAATCCATTCGTTGCGGCTCATTGGCCCCATTTCTTTCAATTTCACCATTGCCAAGGCACGCATTTCCGGGGTTTTCTTTATTTCTGGCGGGTAGAAGCGATACAGCAACAACGGGATTACTGCCAAAGAGATTAAACCAGGGACGATGGCGGCCAATGCCCAACTGGTCCAGGTAATGGTAATCCCCATTTCACCGGCCAGTTTGCCAATCATTGGGTTGCCGGCCATTGAGGTCAGGAACATCGCACAGGTAATGGCATTACACTGGAAGATACATTGCACCAGAAATGCCCCGATTTTGTGTTCGGTACCGCGTTCTGGTGTCGATTCATAGGCTTCAGAAATTGAGCGAAACAGCGGCGTAATGATGCCACCACATCGGGCGGAGGTAGACGGCATCGCCGGTGCGAATAGCAAATCGGTCAGCACCAAACCATAAGCCAGACCTAGCGAGCTGTGGCCCAACTTACTGATAAACAGATAACCGACCCGGCGGCCAAAACCTGTTTTAATAAAGCCGCGTGAGATAAAGAAGGCGCAAGCGATCATCCAGATTGTCGGGTCAGCAAAACCGGCTAACACTTCTTTGATACTCAGCAAGCCTGTAGCCGCAACGACTGTCAGGCTGAATATCGCCATTGCGCCTAACGGATATGGCGACAAGATCAGGCCGATAACCGTCGCTGCAAAAACCGCCATGAGGTGCCAGGCGCGCGGGTCTACCGATTCCGGGACGGGGCTAAACCAGATACCTATCCCAATAAATAGGATAAGTAACATCCTTCCTATACGTGTTTTGAATATCGACATGATTATTTACCCTGATGCTATTTTATGTGCAGTGTTAATCATCGCCAGTGAAAAAAGCGGTAATAATGAGATGATTAAGGTGATGGTTATATGAAATAACTGTATAGATAAAATAACGTAGTCATTTTGATCAAAGTCATTCTTATATTGTTCGGGATGGGGATGCGTAGCGGGAGATATATATTATTCTGGCGAGAACAATTCAGACGGAATTTAGCGGTTACTCTACTTTATTAATTATCCTATGCGGGATTTTATCTGTTAAAACAACGTAATTTTGCATTAATAGACGAGAAGGTAAAGCCAGGGTAAATCTGAGTAGAGGAACGTCGGACAGATTAAATCTATTGGTAAAGATTAATGCATAAACGTTGCTTATTGGATTTATTACTTTTTGCCTACTGACAATTGAATATTATTCTGAGTGTAGCTCTATTTTTGGCAACAAAAAAACCCGCACCAAGGCGGGTTCTTTTTATTCAAAATAACGTAACTGCTCAGAGCTATCACCTTCATCTATCGTACGTTATTCCAATAGTTTTGGTATCTATTATTGGCTGTTACAGCGCAATAACATTTACCGCTGCTGGGCCTTTAGCGCCGTTCTCAATAGAGAACTCCACGTTTTGGCCTTCATCTAAGGTTTTAAAATCATTACTCTGGATGGCAGAGAAGTGAACGAACACATCTTTGCTACCATCAGCAGGAGAGATAAAACCAAAACCTTTATCAGCGTTAAACCATTTTACTAAACCAGTCATTTTATTAGACATAGAGATACTTCCTTCAATTATTTTTGATTGCCGCCATAGGCGAACGGATAGGCTTGGGTACAACTTATGGGGCACTTAGAAGGAATTTCGCGAAGAAGAGGTATCTGTCTGATAACGCTAATACGGAGAACTGCTTTACTAAAACTGCTTGCATAAATGTTACTGTCAACCGGGTACTGCTTATTACTTTATTTGGAGAGCGGGTTACACTGCTCGGGTCTGGCCGTCATCGCTATCGGCAACCTGCTCCCCTAATCACGCTGTATTACAGAGCGACTACGTTTACCGCTGATGGGCCTTTAGCGCCGTTCTCAATAGAGAACTCAACTTTTTGACCTTCATCTAACGTTTTGAAATCATTGCTCTGGATGGCAGAGAAGTGTACGAACACATCTTTGCTACCATCAGCAGGGGTGATGAAACCAAAACCTTTACCAGCGTCAAACCATTTTACTAAACCAGTCATTTTATTAGACATAGGGATACTTCCTTCAATTATTTTTTGCCACAATAGTGCGGCGAACGTGGTCTGTTTTTCAGCGGATTACTTATTTGGGCACTTAGGAGGAGACTCACGGAGAAGGGATATCTATGGATAACGCTTGAACTGAGGACTGCTTTACTAAAACTGCTTTCATAAGGTCTGTGTTCCAAACCGATGAGGCTATTTAACCACAACACATTCCTCGTGGCAACACAATATTTGACTATCATAATCAGTATCAATGGTTTTTTCATCTGGAATGGGGTGCGACGTAATGCCTTTTATGTTACTAAACAGCCTATTACACCGATAAAAGTTGTTGCTAAATTGTGGGGTAATATTTTGTGTTAATGCGCTCATAGCCGGAGGGGGATCCCCCCGGCTGGTTAATTTAGCGGGGAGAAACTGTTACTGTGCCGCTACGGTCACTGGCAATCATGACGCGTTGACCTGCACTGAAACGCGTTGGCCCTTGTGCCTGTACGACGACGATACTGCTGCCATCATCTCGGCGAATTTCCAGTTGTACACCTTCACTACGGTTCATGGCGCTTTGCACGCCTTGACCTGCCATACCACCGGCTACCGCACCACCTGCCGTTGCCAGGCTATTACCACGGCCACCACCTATAGTGTTACCCAAGAAGCCCCCGACTACAGCACCGCCAATGGCACCGGCCACATTATTTTCACTGCCGCCCTGAATGGTGACTGGCCGTGCAGAGATAACGGTGCCGTAGGTTACGGTCTGTACTTGTCGTGCCTGAGAGGCGGTGAAAGTATCACCAGACGCAGTTCTGTTGTTGGCACATCCACTTAATACTGTCGCTGTAAGTGCTACGGCAATGACCAGCTTATTCATAATCAAACCCCTATTATCGGTACAAATCAGACTTCGTCAGCAATACCCTTCCTACTTGACGTTGCAGCAGTGTTAGCTGTTTTCACTCTGAACCTTGGTCAGCTCAACGAGATTCGCTTGTTACCTTACTGTAACGGCAATTACTTTGAGTATAGATAATTGTTAACAATGACTATAGCGTGAGAACTCTTAATCTGAGGAGATAAATATGATAGCAGTGTACATATAGGCGGATTCTCGCCTTATTTTCATGTTACCGTCATGCTAAACATAGTCATTTATCGACTCAGGAAGGCTGTCTTGCTACGCTCTATTCTTGCCGCCAAAATTTTCCGCCTCGACTTAGGTCGACTAATCCTTATTCTAGCTGTAATGAGCGCTTTTGTGACGCTAGCGAACAGTTTCTATGCCAGTTATCGGGTACAGCGGCAGCTACTGATTGATAACACACTCGAAGCCAATCGTGTCTATGCGACTAAACTGGCATCCAGTACGGATATTTTCCTGAGAAGCGCGCAAAAGCAACTGCATTACAGCAGTATGATTGTCGCCAAGAATTTTGATGATCATGAGGCGCTGCAAGCGGAAACCGCACGGCTAAAATACCAAACCGATAGTTTTAACTCGGTGGTAATAACGGATGCGCATGGTGTTATCCGCGCAACATCCCCGGACAATCTCCAGTTATTAGGTCACGTATTGACATCACCAGGGTCAGTGGAGGCGTTAAAACTACGTCGCCCGGTAATTAGTAAGCCTTATGTATCGGCAGCAAATAATCTGGTTATCAATATCTCGACCCCCATCTTTACGCCGGATGGACGTTATCGCGGTTATATCGGCGGTACTATTTACCTGCGCAAGCAAAGTATTTTAAATGAGCTATTGGGTGAGCATTATTATCGTGATGGCTCCTATATCGTGGTGCTCGACAGCGATCGGCGCATCCTTTATCACCAAGATACCAGCCGTATCGGGGAAATACTTGAACCTAAACCCATCACGGAAGCGATAAAAACCTCCACTAACGGCAGCTTGATGGTTACCAGTACTAGCGGCGAATCAATGCTAGCGGGCTATGCCATTGTCGAACCCTCCGGTTGGGAAATCATTACCTTGCGGCCCGAAGCGTCAACGTTGAAGCCACTGGAAGGTTTAATGCTAAAAGGGCTTGGTCATATCACGCCATTGGCGCTACTCACTTTGCTGGGTGTTTGGCTGTTATCCCGGTTAATTGCCCGCCCGCTGTGGTTGCTCGCCGGCAGTGCCAACCATATGGATAAGCCCGATATTGCCAGCAGCATCAAGGAAATTCCTTCCTGGTATTTCGAATCGACCCAACTCAAACGGGCGCTATTGATTGGCATCAGTTTGTTGCAAAAGAAAATCGGTAAATTGAAGTTTGAGGCACAAACTGATCCCATGACTGGCCTGTTTAACCGGCGTGGATTGGCCATCACCCTCGAGCCTATCTCACAGCTTGGGCAGCATTTTTCGGTTATTGCACTGGATATTGACCACTTTAAGTCGATTAATGACGCTTACGGCCACGACGTTGGTGATGAGGTTATTAAGCAATTGGCAGTCCAAATCCGCGATAGCTCCCGTGACACGGATATCTTGTGTCGTAGCGGAGGGGAGGAGTTCCTGATGTTGCTGCCGGGTACTACGTTGGATGTGGCCACACAGGTCGCCAACCGGCTGCGTCAAAATGTAGAAAGGATGGTGATATCGGACATTCATCCTATTACGATTTCGCTAGGCGTGGCGTACTGGAATGGCGAGGGTATGCTGGAAGATTCGCTCAAACTGGCGGATGAAGCCCTATATCGAGCGAAACAGCAAGGGCGCAATCGGGTAGAGATTGCGTAATAAAAAAGGCGCGCTCCGTGTGGAGTACGCCTTTTTAAACAACAACTTAACTGACTAGTATCAGTTCATGCCGTATTTTTTCAATTTCTTACGTAGCGTGCCACGGTTGATGCCCATCATCAGGGCAGCGCGGGTTTGGTTGCCACGGGTGTATTGCATCACCATGTCCAACAATGGCTGTTCAACTTCAGCCAGTACCAACTCATACAGGTCACTCACATCCTGACCATTCAGTTGAGCAAAATAGTTCTTCAGTGCTTGTTTAACCGAGTCACGCAAAGGCTTTTGAGTCACCTGATCTTGTGAATTTACGGTTGCAACGGTCAGTACGTCAGAATTTACGCGTTGTTCGAACATAGTTCTGTCAGCTCTTTTTTCTGTTTACGCAAGATTTTCGAAATATGCCTCCAACGCCTCCAGCTGTTCGCTGGCATCCTCAATGGCGTTGAATGTGCGCCGAAACTGGTCGTTAGGGGCGTGCTCCTGGAGATACCAAGAGACGTGCTTACGTGCAATACGAAATCCCTTGCCTGGACCATAAAAGTCGTGCAATTCCCGTATATGCCCGTTTAACAAGCGCTGCACTTCGCCAAGTGGCATCGGTGGCAGCAGCTCCCCAGTGTCCAGATAATGCTGGATTTCCCGGAAGATCCAAGGTCTTCCCTGAGCGGCACGTCCTATCATCAGAGCATCAGCCCCAGTGTAGTCGAGCACCGCTCTGGCTTTATGCGGGTCAGTGATGTCGCCATTCGCGATAACGGGAATGGAAACAATCTGCTTAACTGCCCGAATGCTGTCGTATTCCGCCTCACCATTAAACAGGCAAGAACGGGTTCGGCCATGAATCGTCAGGGCTTGTATACCACAATTTTCGGCCAGTTGGGCAATTTCTATACAATTACGGTGTTCGGTCGACCAACCCGTCCTGATCTTCAGCGTTACTGGCGCATCTACCGCATTAACCACCGCGGAGAGGATTTGTTTAACCAAATCAGGATGTTGCAATAATGCAGAACCTGCCAGCTTGCGATTCACTTTCTTGGCCGGACATCCCATATTGATATCGATGATTTGTGCACCATTAGCCACATTGATTCTGGCTGCTGCTGCCATCTCATCCGGGTCGTTACCGGCAATTTGCACGGTACGAATCCCAGGCTCATCGCTATGAACCATACGCAAACGTGACTTATCCGTCCGCCAGACCTCGGGATTCGAGGAGAGCATTTCAGATACCGTCATCCCAGCCCCCATGCCATGACATAGCGCTCTGAAGGGGCGGTCTGTTATACCAGCCATCGGGGCGGCAATCAGGCAATTTGTAAGCTGGAAGTGTCCAATACGCATAGACAAAGAATGACCACACTGTGTCCGTAAGGGCGCGTATATTACGCATTTTTGCGCCCAGATGAAAGGCCAAACTTTGACCAATTGATGAAAAAAGAGCGATAAAATACCCGCCAAGCTGTGCTAATTAATTATTTATTCATATATAACATGGTTTTAACTGAAATTGATTAATTTGTGCGCTTCAGGATTTTCTCCTAAACATCACAATTATCGACTAGTTATGCTACATCTGTCTGGTCGAAAGTGCTGATTTATTCATCAAATCAATGATAAAGCACAGATGGAAATGAGTCAGACCTCCCATTTTGATTAAAAAGAGAGTGTGGTGGATTGCCAGAAATGCTAACTCAGCAAGGGATGTGATGGCCCCTGCTAAGGTTTAACAGCCCTGGCAGGGGAGTCGGTTTTTGCGCGTTTACTGCTTGATACCGGTAATACGGCACCACTCTTCTTTCTCTGCCACTGGGTCGAGGGTGAACTTATCCTCGTAAGCCTGTGCGACGCCCACAGCCTGGGTCGCCAGTACCCCAGACAGACCCAAATGACCGCCGGTTACCGGTAGTACACTAATCAGTGGCGCCAGTTCGCGCAAGGGGCCTGCCAGAATATTGGCGACCACCACATCAGCAGATAAGTCTGCTGGCTGGTCTTTGGCGAGATACAGCTCCAGACGCTCTGAAACGCCGTTACGCTGTGCGTTATCACGACTGGCCTGAATGGCCTGCGGATCGATATCGATGCCAATAGCGCGCGTTGCACCGAGTTTTAGCGCTGCAATTGCCAGGATGCCAGAGCCACAACCGAAGTCGATAACAGTTTTACCGTCCAGGCTGAGGCCATCGAGCCATTGCAGACACAATGCGGTGGTTGGATGGGTACCGGTACCAAATGCCAAACCGGGGTCCAGCATCACGTTGACCGCGGTTGGGTCCGGCACATCACGCCAGCTCGGGCAGATCCACAGGCGCTCACCGAAACGCATCGGATGGAAATTATCCATCCATTCACGTTCCCAATCCTTATCTTCCAACTGCTCAATCTTATGGATAAAGCCTTTACCGAGTTGCGGGTTGTATTCCAGCATGGCGATCACTGCGGCCATCTCCGTTTCAGCATCATACAGGCCAATCACATCAGTATCGCCCCACAGTCGAGTTTCGCCTGGTAGCGGCTCAAACACCGGATTATCGTGGGTATCCTGAAACGTAACTGACACCGCGCCACTTTCAATCAATGCGTCCCCAAGGGATTCGGCCTGATTGCCGGTGGTGTTTAATTTTAGTTGAATCCAAGGCATGACTTTTCTCTCAAAAGCTCAATCCCCTTCATCTTTCAAGTCGCAGGGGTGTTGGCTGTGCTCACGCCACCCGAATCACTTGACTGTGTAAGCTCATCGGGATGCCCTCGCTTGCCGCCTTCCTGCATCTTGAAATCTATTGGGTATATAATTGAGCTGATATAAATTAATCGTTTCTAATCAGCGCTAACTACCACGGGCTGCCGCGCTCTAGCCCTGTCGCCAAACTGATTACCGATATAAAACGCCAGCAGATTAAGCACCAGTGACGGCACTATCGGGTGTAGGCCGGCTATCTTAATATTGAAACTGGCCAATACCGTATAGCATACCGCACCGACAATCATAGAGCTAAGGGCTCCGTGAGCATTGGCGCGCTCCCAGTACAGCCCCAGCACCAATGGCCAGAGGAATACCGCTTCCAGACCACCAAAGGCCAACAGATTCAGCCAGATAATCATTTCTGGCGGCCGCCAGGCAGCAAGTAACAGTAACAGTCCCAGAATAAGCGTCGATAAGCTGGAAATACGCGCCAACTTGCGTTCATTCTTCAACTCTTCTGGCCACAGATTGAGATATAAATCTTTCACGATGGTTGCAGAAGATTGCAGCAACTGGGCATTGATGGTCGACATAATCGCCGCCATGGGTGCCGCCAGAAAGATCCCGGCAGCAAAGGGCGGCAACACGGTGATCATCAGTGTCGGGATCACCTGATCGGGGATCTTCAGGTCCGGCAGGATAGCCCGGCCCAATGCGCCAGCCAAATGCATGCCGAACATCAGGATGGCGACCACAATGGTGCCGATGATAATGCCACGATGTACCGCTTTGCTATCACGATACGAAATACAGCGCACGGCAGTATGTGGCAGGCCAATCACGCCAAAGCACACTAGGATCCAGAACGAGGCCATAAACGGCAAATCAAGGATCTTGTCACCACCTTGCGGTGAAACTAGCGCTGGATCAATATGTTGTAGTGTATCGACGGCTTTATGCAACCCGCCTGCGGCATGGATCACTGCAACCAATAGCAAAATAGTGCCGATCAACATTACCAGCCCTTGCAAGGCATCGTTCAATACACTGGCGCGGAAACCACCAAAAGAGGTATATAACGCGATACTGATACCAAATATTAATAAGCCGGTATCGTAAGGAATGCCTGCCGCAGTTTCCAGTAAACGTGCACCACCAATAAATTGCACGGTCATGGCACCGACAAACGCCACCAACAAACTGATACTGGCCAGCCACACCAGCAATCGGCTCTGATAGCGGGCATACAGCATATCGTTGAGGGTTACAGCGTTATAGCGGCGCGCCAGAATGGCAAACTTCTTGCCCAGAACACCCAGCGACAGCCAGACCGCAGGTAACTGGATCATCGCCAATAACACCCAGCCAAGGCCATACTTATAGGCAGCACCCGGCCCGCCAATAAATGAACTGGCACTGATATAAGTGGCGGTCAGGGTCATTGCCAGTACGAATCCTCCCATCGAGCGATTGCCGATAAAGTATTCGTTTAGAAAACTTCCGGTTTTTTGGCGGGTATAGGCATAAATTGATAAGCCAAATACCATTGCCAGATAGCCCACTAATGGCAGGACAACATCAGTTTGCATTCTCATCCTCCAACGGAATATCGCGGAAGACGAAACGCACCATCAGAGCGCACAACACAATAAACACCAGTGGCAGCGCAATACAGGCGGCTTCAAACCAAGCCGGGAGGCCAGTCATGCCGGGGATATTACCGGGTAAATACGCAGTCAATATCCAGCAAGCCAGATAAGCCAATGTTAAACCAAAGGCCCAGCGCGCTTCTTTGTGGGCTTGTATGAATCTTGTTTCCATTGTTCTCCCCATACCCTTTGTACTTGGCGCGACAGCGTTGTTAGCCGCTCTCACCCACCCGAATCACTGACGTGAGTCAGCTCATCGGGATGTGTTCGTTTGCTGCCTGGCTGTCACACCAATTACTGTGGGTAATAATATCTTTGTACTTGGCGCGACAGCGTTGTTAGCCGCTCTCACCCACCCGAATCACTGACGTGAGTCAGCTCATCGGGATGTGTTCGTTTGCTGCCTGGCTGTCACACCAATTACTGTGGGTAATAATATCTTTGTACTTGGCGCGACAGCGTTGTTAGCCGCTCTCACCCACCCGAATCACTGACGTGAGTCAGCTCATCGGGATGTGTTCGTTTGCTGCCTGGCTGTCACGCCCATTACTGTGGGTAATAATACCTTTGTACTTGGCGCGACAGCATTGTTAGCCGCTCTCACCCACCCGAATTTACTTATCGGATTTCATTAGATTGCCGCTCGACTACAACACCAATAACTTCAGATAGATAAGTCGAAATAAAGTCTCAAAAGAAAAAAGACCGGTGATTAACCGGCCTTGATATAAAAGACTAACAGCATGGAGGGCGAAATATCAGGTTTCTTGTAACCCGAGTTTCTTCTCCAGATAGTGGATATTGGTGCCACCGTGCTGGAAGTTTTCGTCGTTCATGATGCGCAGCTGTAACTCAACGTTGGTTTTGATACCGTCGATAATGAGTTCCGCCAGCGCATTTTTCATGCGAGCAATCGCCACGTCACGGTTTTCACCGTAAGTGATCAGCTTGCCGATCATGGAGTCATAATATGGTGGCACAGTATAACCGGCGTAAATATGAGACTCCCAACGCACACCAAAACCGCCCGGCGCATGGAAACGGGTAATTTTACCCGGACTTGGCAGGAAGGTATTCGGGTCTTCGGCGTTGATACGGCATTCCACGGCGTGGCCGTGTACCTTCACTTCATCTTGTTTGATGGAGAGAGGTTGGCCCGCAGCGATACGCAGTTGTTCTTTGATCAAATCCACACCGGTGATCATTTCGGTAACCGGATGTTCAACCTGAATACGGGTGTTCATTTCAATGAAATAGAACTCGCCGTTTTCATACAGGAACTCGAAAGTCCCCGCACCACGATAGCCGATCTCTACACAGGCTTTCGCGCAGCGCTCACCGATATAACGGCGCAATTCGCTGGTGATGCCCGGTGCTGGTGCCTCTTCAACCACTTTCTGGTGGCGGCGCTGCATAGAACAGTCACGCTCAGCCAGATAGATAGCATTACCCTGACCGTCAGCCAAAATCTGAACTTCGATATGGCGTGGGTTCTCAAGGTATTTTTCCATATAAACCATGTCGTTATTGAAAGCCGCTTTGGCTTCCGCACGGGTCATGTTGATGGACTGCTCGAGATCTTTATCATGACGAACCACACGCATGCCACGACCACCACCACCACCTGATGCCTTGATAATGACCGGGTAACCGATACGTTTGGCAAAGGCTTTATTCTTGGTAGTGTCGTCAGTCAATGGGCCGTCAGAGCCAGGTACGCAAGGTACACCAGCTTTCTTCATCGCGCTTATTGCTGAAACTTTATCACCCATCAGGCGAATAGTTTCGGCACGTGGGCCGATAAAGATGAAACCTGAACGTTCTACCTGTTCGGCAAAATCAGCATTTTCAGACAGGAAGCCATAGCCGGGGTGAATAGCCACCGCGCCGGTGATCTCAGCCGCAGAAATGATTGCCGGGATGTTCAGATAGCTTTTAACAGAAGGCGCGGGACCAATACAAACAGTCTCGTCAGCCAATAACACATGTTTAAGATCACGATCCGCAGTAGAGTGAACTGCCACAGTTTTGATCCCCAGCTCTTTACAAGCTCGCAGGATACGCAGCGCAATCTCACCACGGTTAGCGATTACGATTTTATCAAGCATGGAACGCCTCGTTACTCGATGACGACAAGAGGCTCGTCGAATTCAACCGGCTGACCGTTTTCAACCAGAATGGCTTTTACAGTACCGGATTTATCTGCTTCGATTTGGTTCATCATTTTCATCGCTTCAACGATGCAAAGAGTGTCACCAGCAGAAACTTTCTGACCTACTTCAATGAAGGCTTTAGCATCCGGGCTCGGGGTGCGGTAGAAAGTACCGACCATTGGGGAGCGCACGATATGGCCACTGATTGCTGCTGGTGCAGCCGCTTCAGCAGGTGCTGGTGCAACGGCGGCAGCCAGTGCGGGCTGTTGCTGTGGTGCAGCAAAAGCATATGGCTGTTGCATCATTGGGTAGTTTGGTGCGGCGGGAGCACGACTGATACGTACTGACTCTTCGCCTTCTGAGATTTCCAGCTCTGAAATGCCGGACTCTTCAACCAGTTCGATCAGTTTCTTAATCTTACGAATATCCATGAGTGTGATTCCGTACTCTTTGTGTGTTGCATTAGTTGGATTTTGACAAGCGATTTACCGCTGCCTGTAAAGCAAAGTTGTAGCCATCTGCGCCAAGTCCACAGATTACGCCAACTGCAATATCAGAGAGATATGAATGATGACGGAAAGGCTCCCGGGCATGCACGTTAGATAAATGGATCTCGATAAACGGGATCTGTACACCTAACAATGCATCACGCAGTGCCACGCTGGTATGCGTAAACGCTGCTGGGTTGATCAGGATAAAATCGGTATTACCCCGTGCCTGATGAATTCTATCGATCAGCGCGTGTTCTGCATTTGACTGCAAATGAGACAGCGCCACATCCAATCCCTGAGCTTGAGCCTCTAACTGACTGACAATCTCAGCCAATGTAGTGTAACCGTACTTTTCCGGTTCACGCGTTCCAAGCAGATTCAGGTTAGGGCCATTCAGAAGCAAAATGTGCAACTTATCCGACATTGTGCTGGTATCTCCGGCAATTAGTCCATCATCGTAAAAAATAACCTGATGTCACCGATTTGTCACCTTTTTACGACGAATTTGACACTGCGATCGGCACTAAGGTCGGGCATTATAATGATATCGTAGCAATTAGCAGCTAAATACTGGTCTTATCAGCGAAGATATTCAATAGAAAAGAGTGCGAACTGTGCGTTCAGCATTATTTATGACGGGGAGAATCATGATAAGTTCCGGCCACTAACGGCACCATTGCCGAAATTTTTTATAGCGTAGTGCCAGCAATATAACCGCCGCCACGGCGTAGATAATCGGCAGTGGCGAAAGCGTTTTCACCGACCAAAGATAATGAATTGGCGCAAGGATGGCGACAACATACACCAAATTATGCAGTTTTTGCCAGTTGGGTCCCATTTTTCGTTGCGCCCATAAGGTGGAGGTGACTGCCAGTGACAGTAACAATAACCAACTGATAATTCCCAATGTCAGATAGGGGCGGGTGACCAGCTCGCGCCCCAGCAGGCCAATATTACTCAGGCCCAGTTCCAGCAAGGAGTAGCTGACTAAATGCAGGGTTCCCCAGGCAAAACACCATAAGCCTAATAACCGGCGGCAGCGGATCAACAGGGGCTGTTTACCATAACGCGCCAGCGGCGTGACCACTAAAGTAGCTAGCAATAGTTTCAGTGTCATGCGGCCGGTAAAATGCTGAATATCTTTGGCGGGGTCGGCACTGAGCCAACCCTGATTAACCGATAAAATAAGCCACAGCAAAGGCAGCACTGCTGCCAGCCAGATAGCCACTTTTAACCCTTTAATCTGCCGTAGACTCAGGCGCATCAGAAATTCTCCCGCAGATCCAAGCCACGGTAGAGGGATGCAACTTGGTCCGCATAACCGTTGAACAGCAGAGTAGGTTGGCGCTGCACATCAAGGATACCGCCGGCGCCGATAAAACGCTCAGTAGCTTGCGACCAACGCGGATGATCGACATGGGGATTCACATTGGCATAAAAACCATATTCGTTAGGCGCACTGAGGTTCCAAGTGGTGGGCGGCTGATCATGGGTCAGGCGAATATGAACGATAGATTTTATCCCTTTAAAACCATATTTCCACGGTGTGATAAGCCGCAGCGGGGCACCATTTTGCGGTGGCAGGGCTTTGCCATACACCCCCAGAGTCATAAAGGCGAGTGGATGCATAGCTTCATCCAGTCGTAAGCCTTCGACATACGGATATTTTAGCCCGCCACCAATAAAACGGTCTTCCTGTCCCGGCATCTGATCCGGTGCATACAGCGTTTGAAATGCGACATAGCGGGCATTACTGGTCGGTTCAACCAGCTTGAGCAGTTTCCCTAACTCAAAACCAATCCATGGCACCACCATGGACCAGGCCTCGACGCAGCGCATACGATAAATGCGTTCTTCCAGCGGGAAGCGTTTTATCAGGTCATCGATATCCAGTGTCATTGGTTTAGCCACATCACCGTCGATACGTATCTGCCAACCCTCAGTTTTTAGCGTGCCAGCATTGGCGGCGGGATCAGCTTTATCCAGACCAAATTCGTAGAAGTTATTGTAACCAGTCACTTTCTCTTCCGGCGTCATCGCCAGATCCGGGTGGTACACCGTTGATTTGGTAAACTCCAGTGGCTTACCTGAGGGCGCTTTAGGGCGATCATTGCCTTTAAACCATGCCAACAAGTCGGCCTGTGCCGCGGTGGGCAAGGCCAGTGACGCCGCCGTGATCCCCAACGCCTGCAACACCTTGCGGCGCTGATAGAAAATACTTTCCGGCGTGACGTCAGCTTCGGTCAGCTTGCGTGGTTTGGTACTGCTACCACGGAGACTATTTTTTGAATGAGAGAACAAGTTGTGCATAGACCTACTCCATCGGGCAGGGGAGTCATACTGACCATTATGGTATTAATCATGGCGGCTTATGGACACAAGTGCGAGGCTGCTGGGAAAAATATGAAATTTCTGAGAGCGGAGTGATAGGGCCGGGTGGTAGCAATATCCACCCGGTGACTTTTGTAAAATCAATAATTAGCGAACTTTAACCAACGTCCGGCCAGTGACTTCATTCGCCAGCAGGCGTGCGGCGATAGTTGGCGCATCTGCCAGCGTGATGGACTGTGATGCCTGCTGATAGAAGCTGTCAGGTAAGATTTTCAGCAGCCGCTGCCAGGCTTGCTGGCGGCGCGGTTGAGGTGTCATCACCGAATCCACGCCCTGCAAGCGCACGTTGCGCAGAATAAATGGCATCACGGTGGTGGGCAGAGTATAGCCACCCGCCAAGCCACAGGCGGCAACGGTGCTGTTGTAATTCATCTGTGCCAGCACTTTGGCCAGCAATTTGTCGCCGACAGTATCGATTGCACCAGCCCACAACTGTTTTTCCAGTGGGCGCGACGCATCAAGATAATCATTGCGGGAGAGCACCCGATGCGCACCGAGACTTTTCAGGTAGTCACTGTTGCTGTCACGACCCGAGATCGCCGCAATCTGGTAACCGAGCGCCGACAGTAAGGCAATTGCAGTGCTACCTACGCCACCACTGGCCCCGGTGACCACCACTTCGCCACTTTCAGGGGTGACACCACCGTCTTCCAAAGCCATGACGCACAACATGGCGGTGAACCCTGCGGTACCGATAATCATGGCTTTTCGGGGTTCCAATCCTTCAGGCATGGGGACCAGCCAGTCGCCATTAACACGCGCTTGCTCGGCTAAACCGCCCCAATGATTTTCGCCCACCCCCCAGCCGGTCAGTAACACTGACTGACCGATATGAAAACGTGGGTCTTCACTGCTGTGAACAGTGCCAGCAAAATCAATGCCTGGAACCATAGGGAATTCGCGGATAATCTTCCCTTTACCGGTGATGGCTAGCGCGTCTTTATAATTCAGGCTGGACCAATTGACATCAACCGTGACATTACCGGCTGGCAATTGCGAGGGCGATATTTCACGCACTTCGGCGACAGTACGGCCTTCAATTTGCTCAAGTACAAGTGCTCGCATGTATCACTCTCCCGATATATTTTTCTGCAACGCCAATAACGTTGGGTATAAATAGTGTGGATAATTCAAAAAAGGGATGGGTTAAGAGTGAGCTAATATAGCGGTAACAGCAACCTTCGAGCCTGATCAAGAACAAAAATCAATTCATTGATTTTTATCATGGCTATCCTTTGAAGAGGGATTAATCGAACATCAGGGAAAGGGGCGAAAATATTGTGTTATTGTCGCATTATGAAGTAAAAAGTCAGTTTTATAGCCTATTTTTGTCATATAGTGTGCTCCTCAAGGGAAATGAGGACTTTTCTTCACTTAATTGCGCTTCGCAAGGCTAAGGGATGCGATTTACAACCAAACTTTCTGCGTTTATGACGCTACTGGTCGTCTCGGCTATGTGCTTAGTGCTACTGGGTAGCACGGTAAGTTTCTTCTATTTGTGCCAGAAAAAAATGGAGCATCGTCTCCAAAGTATCGTGACAGCTTATGATCAGTCGCTTCTGCTGCAACCGGCGGATAAAGCGCGAGAGTGGCTGCCTATTATGATGCGAACAGTTGGTGTGGTGGAGCTTAGCATTCAGGATCAAGCCAACACGCTATATCATCTCAAGCTCCCTGCAATTTATACACCCTGGAATAGCGAAAGCAGGCACCGCAACCTGGTGGTACCGATGCTGCATCAACCCGGGGCTTCGATGCATTTCACCTATATTGACCCTTTGAGCAGCTACGCCCGCTCTCTGTACGCTGCGGCTGTTTTATCGCTGGTGGTTGTGGTGATTGCCATGATGCTACTGCTAAGTTTTCGTTGGTTGCGTGATCAGACCGCAGGCCAGGAAAAACTGGAGCGCCGAGCGAGGCGTATTCTTAACGGCGAACGTGAATATGCTATCAGTAGCGACGGACATGAATGGCCGCCTTGCGCCAGTCGTGCCATTGATCGGCTATTGGCCGAATTGATAGAGGTGAGGGAGGAGCGTAACCGTGTTGATACACTGATTCGCGCTTTTGCCGCCCGAGATGCCAAAACCGGTCTCAGTAATCGCCAGTTTTTTGATAATCAACTCACTACCCAATTGGAGGAAGAGGGCGCCCATGGGGTAGTAATCATGGTGCAGTTGCCTGATTTTGATAGTTTAAATGATACGGATGACCATCAGCAGGTACAAGAACTGATGCATTCGTTGATTAACTTGCTTTCTTCTTTTGTTGCTCGTCATCCCTCTGCACTATTAGCGCGTTACCATCAGAGTGATATCGCGATTTTGCTGCCCCATAAGACGCTGAAAGATGCCGATGTTATGGCTGCCCAATTGGTTCATGCGGTCGGGGCGTTACCTGAACCCCATGTTATTGACCGCGAATCATTGCTGCATATGGGGATTGTGGCGTATCGCAGTGGTGAGTCCGTTGAACAGATTATGGATAATGCTGGACAAGCGACTAAAAATGCGGCGATGTATGGGGGGAATGGCTGGTATGTATTCGATACTCAAGTGTCAGAAAAAGGGCGTGGTAGTGTCAAATGGCGTACTTTGCTGGAGCAGACGCTGGCTAACGGCGGGCCAAGGCTTTATCAGAAGCCGGTGATTACTGTTGACGGTAAAATTCATCACCGTGAAATAATCAGCCGTATATATGATGGTGAGCAAGAGTTGTTGGCTGCTGAATTTACACCATTAGTGCAGTTGCTCGGTCTGGCTGAGCGTTATGACCGTCAAAAAATTGATCGGATAATTCCTTTATTAGCTTTATGGCCGGACGAAACTCTGGCATTTTCTATCTGCGTTGATTCATTATTGCAGCGTTCTTTCCAGCGTTGGCTGCGTGATACGCTCTTACAATGCAGAAAGTCTGATAGAAAGCGAATTATCTTTGAACTTGCAGAGGCAGATGTGTGTCAACATATCGACCAAATCCGTCCGATGATGCGTTTATTGCTTGGCGTGGGCTGCAAGGTGATGGTGTCGCAGGCCGGATTAACGGTTGTTAGCACCTCTTACATCAAATCACTGCGGGTTGAAATGATTAAACTTCATCCTGGGTTAGTAAGAAGCATTAATTTACGTTATGAAAATCAGTTGTTTGTGGAAAGTCTGACCGGTGCCTGTGCGGGGACGGATACAAAAGTTTTTGCCGCAGGAGTGCTTACCCGTGAAGAATGGCAAACGCTGAAGGATAAGGGGATTTATGGTGGACAGGGCAATTTTTTTGCTCCGCCAACACTTTTGAACCCCGGAAAGAAAAAATATTCGTATTAGGGCTATGTTTAGCCTGATCGTTGAGCAAAAATTAACGTAGAATGTGCCAGTCATTTCCGTAAATCGTTGGTGGGCGCTTACTTCCGACGAGAATCAGGTTAAATGTTAGATTTTATGTGCTGTGTTACGCCGGTCGTTACGCAGAATCTGTGTTGTGCCGAGGGTTTATTCAACCTTTTCAAGCGATATGGGTTCGTGATGGAACGAGATGTCAACAACGCAGCTACTTTTTCACCGAATCAGGACGTTTTTGCGCCTTGTCGCTGCTTCGTGTGGTTGGTAAAGTAGGCGGATTTTATTTTCCGCCCCCAGCTTGCAGGATTATCCTTTCGTTATGTTTAAGAAATTTCGTGGCATGTTTTCCAACGACTTGTCCATCGACTTGGGTACCGCCAATACCCTTATTTATGTTAAAGGACAAGGCATTGTACTGAATGAACCTTCAGTGGTTGCTATTCGCCAGGATCGTGCCGGTTCACCGAAGAGCGTTGCGGCTGTGGGCCATGATGCCAAACAGATGCTTGGGCGTACCCCCGGCAATATCGCAGCTATTCGCCCAATGAAAGACGGCGTTATTGCCGATTTCTTTGTTACCGAGAAAATGCTGCAACACTTTATCAAGCAGGTTCACAGCAACAGCTTTATGCGCCCAAGTCCGCGTGTATTGGTGTGCGTACCGGTCGGGGCTACTCAGGTTGAGCGCCGTGCGATCCGTGAATCCGCTCAGGGCGCTGGCGCTCGTGAAGTGTTTTTGATTGAAGAGCCTATGGCTGCGGCTATTGGTGCCGGGCTGCCGGTTTCTGAAGCAACCGGTTCGATGGTTGTGGATATTGGTGGCGGTACCACAGAAGTGGCCGTTATCTCTCTGAACGGCGTAGTTTACTCTTCTTCTGTCCGTATCGGTGGCGACCGCTTTGATGAAGCGATCATTAATTATGTGCGCCGTAACTACGGTTCATTGATTGGTGAAGCGACTGCCGAACGTATCAAGCACAGCATCGGTTCTGCTTACCCGGGTGATGAAGTTCTGGAAATTGAAGTGCGCGGTCGTAACCTTGCTGAAGGTGTACCTCGTGGCTTTACACTGAACTCCAATGAGATCCTTGAAGCGCTGCAAGAGCCGCTAACGGGTATCGTTAGCGCGGTAATGGTTGCGCTGGAACAGTGTCCGCCAGAATTGGCCTCTGACATCTCTGAACGCGGTATGGTGCTGACCGGTGGTGGTGCATTGCTGCGTAACCTGGACCGCCTGCTGATGGAAGAGACCGGTATTCCGGTAGTGGTGGCAGAAGATCCATTGACCTGCGTCGCTCGCGGCGGTGGCAAAGCGTTGGAAATGATCGACATGCATGGCGGCGATTTGTTCAGCGAAGAATAATAGTCAGCCAAAAAGGAGGAGAACTAGATCAGATGAATCGATATCCAGCTTACTCAACGTAAGAAGGATAAATTCGTCCGATTTAGCGCCTCCTTTTGTCGTCGAGGAATACGCATAATTTATGAAGCCGATTTTTAGCCGGGGTCCATCCCTGCAATTGCGACTGTTCTTTGCCGTTCTTGCAGCCATTGTTTTGGTTATCGCTGATAGCCGATTGGGCACGTTTGTCAAAATACGTACCTATATGGACACTGCCGTTAGCCCTTTCTATTTTCTGGCCAATGGGCCACGCAAAGTTCTCGACAACGTTTCTGAAACTCTGGCTACCCGTGAACAGCTAGAGTTGGAAAACCGTGCATTACGCCAAGAGTTGTTGCTTAAAAATACTGATCTTCAGTTGCTCGGGCAATTTAAGCAGGAAAATAACCGCTTACGTGAATTGCTGGGTTCTCCTTTGCGTCAGGATGAACAAAAAATGGTCACGCAGGTGATGTCCAGCGGGACAGATCCTTACAGTGATCAGGTGGTTATCGATAAAGGTTCTAACAACGGGGTATACGAAGGCCAGCCGGTTATCAGTGACCGTGGTGTCGTCGGCCAGGTTGTCGCGGTGAGTAAACTAACCAGCCGTGTATTATTAATTTGTGATGCCTCCCATGCGCTACCGATTCAGGTGCTGCGTAATGATATTCGTGTGATTGCCGCAGGGAGTGGCTGTACCGATGATTTATTACTAGAGCACTTACCCAGTAATACAGATATTCGCGTTGGTGATGTATTAGTGACATCCGGGTTAGGTGGACGTTTCCCTGAAGGTTATCCGGTCGCGGTGGTCTCTTCTGTCAAAGTTGATAATCAGCGGGCTTATACCGTGATTCAGGCTCGACCAACCGCTGATTTACAGCGCCTACGCTACTTGTTGTTATTGTGGGGGGCCGACCGTAATGGCGAGATGCCATTGCCGCCAACTGAAGTTCGCCGCGTAGCCAATGAACGACTGGCTCCGATGATGTCACAAGTGCTGCCTGCCGCAGATGCTATGGGGCCACCGGCACCATCGGCCGCTACAACCGCCACACCAACAGCAGTGACTGCGCCGGGAGTATCGCCATGAACCGTTACAGCAGCAATGGCCGTTGGGTTATCTGGTTATCCTTCCTGATTGCCATGGTGCTGCAAATTATGCCGTGGCCGGAACAGATTTATATGTTCCGACCGTCATGGCTGGCATTGGTATTAATTTATTGGGTGATGGCATTACCCCACCGTGTGAATGTTGGCACCGGCTTTGTTCTCGGGCTGATTATGGATCTTATTTTGGGTTCAACACTTGGGGTTCGAGCGCTGGCACTCAGTATTATTGCTTATCTGGTCGCTTTTAAGTTTCAACTATTCCGCAATATGGCACTGTGGCAGCAGGCACTCATCGTGATGCTGCTTTCACTCACCATGGATGTCGTGGTGTTCTGGTCTGAGTTTTTAGTGATTAATGTCTCATTCCGCCCAGAAGTATTCTGGAGTAGTGTAATTAACGGTATTTTGTGGCCTTGGCTATTCTTGTTAATGCGTAAAATTCGCCGCCAATTTGCGGTGCAATAAGGACTTAAGACCCATGACTGCCCTGTATCTTGCCTCTGGCTCTCCGCGTCGCCGTGAATTACTGGCCCTGCTTGATGTCCCTTTTGAGGTACTGAAAACCGAGGTCGAAGAGCAACGCCATCCAGAGGAGAGTGCGCAAGAGTATGTCCGGCGCTTAGCGTTGGAGAAAGCTCAGGCTGGGGTGAAGGTCGCACCACAGGATCTGCCGGTATTAGGGGCCGATACCATCGTGGTGTTAAATGGGCAAGTTTTAGAAAAACCACGGGATAAAACCGATGCGCAGCGAATATTGAATGCGCTGTCCGGTCAGCAACATCAGGTGATTACTGCGGTGTCTCTGGCTGATCGGCAAGATGTATTATCTGCCATGGTGGTGACAGATGTGACATTTCGTGTGTTATCCCAGTTGGAAATCAGTGACTATATTGCTACCGGTGAACCCATGGACAAAGCGGGCGCTTACGGTATTCAGGGGAAAGGTGGTTGTTTCGTCAGAACCATTACCGGCAGTTACCATGCCGTAGTGGGGCTGCCGTTGGTAGAAACCCATGAATTACTAAGTAATTTCATTGCGCTACGTAATGTGAGAGGAATACATGACAGCTGAATTACTGGTCAATATCACACCGTCTGAAACGCGAGTTGCCTACATTGATGGTGGCATCTTGCAAGAAATACACATTGAGCGAGAAGCGAAAAGAGGGATCGTCGGTAATATCTACAAAGGTCGTGTCAGCCGGGTTTTACCGGGCATGCAAGCGGCGTTTGTCGATATTGGTCTGGATAAGGCCGCCTTCCTCCATGCCTCCGATATCATGCCCCACACCGAATGCGTGGCCGGGGATGAACAGAAAAATTTCAATGTGCGCGATATCGCTGAACTGGTGCGCCAGGGACAGGATTTAATGGTGCAGGTGGTGAAAGACCCCCTCGGCACCAAAGGCGCACGTTTGACCACGGATATCACTCTACCCTCTCGTTATCTGGTACTCATGCCAGGAGCGGCCCATGTTGGGGTGTCGCAGCGAATTGAAAGTGAAGTCGAACGCGAACGTCTGAGAAAAACCGTGGCGGCTTACTGCGATGAACAGGGCGGTTTTATTATCCGTACTGCCGCTGAAGGAATTGGCGAAGAAGAGCTATCAGCCGATGCTGCCTTCCTCAAGCGCCTGTGGACTAAAGTCCAGGAGCGGAAGAAACGCAATATCACCAAATATAAGTTGTATGGCGAGATGGCACTGGCGCAACGTGTACTGCGTGATTTTGCCGGTGCGGCACTGGATAAAATCCGAATCGACTCCAAGCTGACTTATGACCTGCTGGTGGAATTTACCAGCGAATACATTCCTGAAATGACTGCAAAGCTGGATTTGTACTCGGGCAAACAGCCAATTTTCGATCTTTACGATGTTGAAAATGAAATCCAGCGCTCATTGGAACGTAAAGTTGAGCTAAAATCAGGTGGTTACCTGATTATTGATCAAACTGAAGCCATGACCACCGTGGATATCAACACCGGTGCTTTTGTGGGGCATCGTAATCTCGACGAGACTATTTTCAATACCAATATTGAAGCCACTCAGGCCATTGCCCGCCAGCTACGCATGCGTAATTTGGGGGGGATTATCATTATTGATTTCATTGATATGAGTAATGAAGAGCATCGTCGTCGTGTATTGCATTCATTAGAACAGGCATTGAGTAAAGATCGGGTAAAAACCAGTATTAATGGTTTCTCTCAGCTAGGCTTAGTCGAAATGACCCGCAAACGCACGCGGGAGAGCATCGAGCATGTTTTATGCAACGAATGTCCAACCTGCCGTGGCCGTGGCACCGTTAAATCGGTAGAAACCGTGTGCTATGAGATATTGCGTGAAATTGTCCGAGTGCACCACGCTTACGATTCTGATCGCTTCCTGGTCTATGCGTCTCCAGCGGTAGGAGAAGCACTGAAAGGTGAGGAGTCGCATGCTCTGGCTGAAGTGGAGATCTTCGTCGGCAAGCAGGTCAAAGTGCAGATTGAACCACTGTATAACCAAGAACAGTTTGATGTGGTGATGATGTAAGATTTCCCGCTGCCACACTTGCAGCGGATAGCAAGGAGAGATGTGTGAGGCGACTGCCCAGGATAATATTTGCGACAGGCGCCACAATGATTGTTGTGGTGGCACTGTTGGTCAGTGGGCTACGCATGATGCTGCCTCTCATCAACGACTATCGTCTGCAAATCGTGGCCAAGGTTCAGTCCATCAGCGGTATTCCACTGGAAGTGGGGTTCATGCAGGGATCGTGGGAACCGTTCGGCCCAACGTTGGAATTGCGCGATATTCGCGCTAAATTGCCGAAAGCCGATTGGCAGGTGCAGCGGGTGACCCTTGCGCTTGATGTGTGGCAGTCACTGTTGCACTGGCGCTGGCAGTTCCGCGATATGACCTTCTATCAGTTACAGTTAGATTTGAACACCACACTGGATATGCAGCAAAACAGCAGCCGCAATCTTGAAGCGAGTAATCTGACTGATATCTTCCTGCGTCAATTAGATCACTTTGATCTGCGTAACAGTCGTGTCTCATTCCTCACCCCATCTGGCCCGCGCGCTGAATTAGAGATTCCACAACTCACTTGGCTTAACTCCCGGAACCGGCATCGCGCCGAGGGGCAGATCAGCCTGTCGACCATTAATGGTCAGCACGGTGTGGTGCAGGTGCGGATGGATCTACACGATAATCAGGGCATCCTAAATAATGGCATGGTCTATATGCAGGCCGACAAGATCGACCTGAAACCGTGGATCAGCCGCTGGCTGCACACCAATACCGGGCTGGACAATGCGGAATTTAGTCTGGCGGCCTGGCTGAGTATCAAGAGTGGCACTATTTACAGTGGCAATGTGTTACTCAGTGAGGGGCAGGCCAATTGGACTGTCGCGGGCAAATCACATCAGTTGGCGGTAGATGATTTTGTGTTGGAAGGCCGCCGTCAGGGTAATGGTTGGCAGGTTGATGCGCCGGAGCTAAGACTGAAAACCGATGGTCAGGCATGGCCTAAAGGGCATTTATCTGCCCTGTGGTTACCGGAGAACACGCAGTTTATTGGCCCAGACCAATCCCAGGAGTTACGCATTCGCGCCGCCAATATTCAGTTGGAGCGGGTGGGGCCACTGTTACCGACCTTGTCACTTTTTACCCCTGAGCTGATGAATCGTTGGGCGGATTTGCGGCCACAAGGGAATATTGATGCACTGGCATTGGACATTCCTATCAGCCAACCAGAAAAAACCCGTTTTCAGGCTAAATGGCACAATATCAGTTGGCAACAATGGGATTTGTTGCCGGGGGTTAATAATTTTGCCGGTGCGCTGAGTGGTTCCGCAGCGCGTGGGCGGTTGGATATCAATCTCAAAGACAGCCTATTACCTTATGGTGATATGTTCCGCGCGCCGCTGGAAGTTAGTCAGGCCAGTGGTACAGTCAACTGGCAGATTGATGATAAAGGCTGGGAACTGTGGAGTGACCAGCTCGATGTCCGAGCTAAATCGCTGTGGGGCAACGGCAGCTTCCACTATCAGCAACCCGATATTGGGCAGCCATGGCTGAAAATCCTGACCGGCATCCGCCTGTATGATGCGGCCGATGCATGGCGCTATTTCCCTGAACCGCTGATGGGTAAGAAGTTGGCAGATTATCTGACCGAGGCGTTACAGGGTGGGCAGGTAGACAACGCAACACTTATTTATAACGGCAATCCTCATGATTTTCCTTATAAACATAAAGAGGGCCAGTTCCAGGTTTATGTGCCACTGCGTAACGCCACCTTCCAATTCCAACCAGATTGGCCTGCGTTAGAGAATTTGGCAATCGACCTCAATTTCCTCAACGAAGGTTTGTGGATGGATGCCCCTCACGCGATGTTGGGTAAGGTCACTGGCAGTAATATCAGCGCGATTATCCCTGACTATCTGAAAGAAAAGCTGTATGTCGACGCCGAAGTGGTTGGCGAAGGGCGTGATATTCATGACTACTTTACGGAGACACCACTGCATGATTCTGTGGCGGAAACTCTGGAAGAGCTGCAAGTCGGCGGTAAAGTTAGTGGGCGCTTACATTTGGATATTCCGTTGGAAGAAGACCGTATTACCCACGCCAGCGGCGAAGTGACGCTCAATAACAGCAGCTTGTTGGTGAAGCCATTGCAAAGCCAACTGGAAAACATCAGTGGCAAGTTCCGCTTCAACGATGGCAATCTTGATAGCGATACCTTATCCGCTAACTGGTTTGGGCAGCCATTGACGGTTGATTTCACTACGCAAGAGCAGCCAAAAAACTTTTTGGTGAATGTTGGGTTGCGTGGTGACTGGTTACCGGCCAAGTTGCCCGGCGTTCCCGCTGATGTCGCGAAATTGCTCAGTGGTAGCGCCAATTGGCAAGGCAAAGTCGCCGTACAATTACCGAAAAATGGCAAGCCAGACTATAAAATTGATCTGACGGCTGACCTGAAGAAAGTAAGCAGTCACTTACCTGCTCCACTAGATAAAACAAGTGGTCAGGCATTACCCATGCATGTACAGGTGGTGGGGGGGCTGGAGGCGTTTACCCTCTCCGGCAGTGCTGGCAGCAACAATACATTCAATAGCCAATGGTTGTTGCAAAAAGAACAAGTAGAGCTGGCGCGGGCTATCTGGCAATCCGACAGCAAAAAAGTCCCGCCACTGCCGGAGGATAAAGGTTTGGTCCTTAAACTACCGGCACTGGATGGTGAGAGTTGGTTGGCGTTGCTGGCACCGGAGTTTACCAGTGTCAGCACACCTTTTAGCGCATCAGTACCAGCAAAAATAAAAGGCAATAAATCCAATGTGATACTTCCTACCCGGCTGACTTTACAGACGCCACAGCTTTTGGTTGGTGGGCAGGCTTGGCACCAACTGACACTGCTGGTTGAGCCATTATTAACCGGTACTCACGTCACGGCAAAAGGTCAGGAAGTGGATGGTAGCCTGCTGATGGCCGAACATGGGCCATGGCATGCTGATATCGATTATCTTTATTACAACCCGCAATGGACCACGCACGAAGCACAAGATCCCCTGGCGCAAGCTGCGTTGCAGGAGCCACAAACTGCCAGTAAAATTTCGTTCCGTGATTGGCCTGCGCTGCAATTACGCTGCAAATCTTGTTGGATTCTGGGGCAAAATGTTGGGCGTATTAACGCAGATCTGACGCCGAAAGGCTCGGTGCTGACGTTAACTAACGGCTTGATTGAGGCTGGCAATGGGCGGGCTAAAGTTTCCGGCCAATGGCAGCAAGACAGCAATGGCGATAAAACCGCGCTTAATATCGCGCTGAGCGGGCCGAAGATCGATGAAACCATTTCATTCTTCGGCCTGACAACACCGATAAAAGATGCCTCTTTTGATATCAATGCCGATGTTAACTGGCGTGGAGTCCCGTGGCAGCCACAGATTAATACCCTGAATGGGGCATTAAAGAGTAGATTGGGCAGAGGCCAACTGAGCGATCTCGGTGGTGGGCGCGCCGGTCAGTTACTGCGTTTGGTCAGCTTTGACGCACTATTACGTAAGCTCCAGCTTGATTTTAGTGATACGTTTAGTCGTGACTTTGCGTTTGATTCTATTCGGGGCACGGCCAATATTAACAATGGTGTAATGCACACCAATGATTTAGTGGTGGATGGATTGGCGGCCGATATTGCCATGAGTGGTAATGTGGACTTGGTTAAACGCCAGATAGCCATGGAAGCGGTTATTACACCAGAGATTTCTGCCACTGTCGGCGTCGCAACAGCCTTTGCGATCAACCCAGTGGTTGGGGCTGCGGTATTTGCTGCCTCGAAGATATTAGGGCCATTATGGAGCAAGGTTTCGCTGATTCGTTACCAGATTACCGGTAGCTTGGATCAACCAACCATCCATGAAGTATTACGCCAGCTAAAGGAGAGTAAGGCGCCATGAAAAATGCCAATGTTGCATTATTGCAGTTATGCAGCGGTGAAAATACCCGTGACAATCTGGCTCAAATTGAGCAGCAGATCAAACAGTTAAACTCTGGTATTAAACTGGTTATGACGCCGGAAAATGCACTGTTATTTGCCAATGCTGCCTCTTATCGACACCATGCCGAGCAACATAATGACGGGCCGCTGCAACAGCAAATTCGCGAGATGGCACGCCATTACGGAGTGTGGATTCAAGTGGGCTCCATGCCGATGATAAGCCGCGAGTCACCGGAGCTTATCACTACCAGTAGCTTGCTGTTTGATGACCAGGGCGAACTTAAAGCTCGTTACGACAAAATTCACATGTTTGATGTGGATATTAACGATATTCATGGCCGCTATCGTGAATCTGATACTTATCAGCCGGGTGAACAACTGACGGTGGTTGATACACCGGTAGGCCGCTTGGGCATGACGGTTTGTTATGATTTACGTTTTCCAGGCTTATTCCAAGCTTTGCGGGCGCAGGGGGCTGAGATTATTTCGGTGCCGGCGGCCTTTACCAAAATGACCGGTGAAGCTCACTGGGAGATTTTATTGCGCGCACGGGCGATTGAAAACCAGTGCGTGATACTGGCCGCAGCACAGGTAGGGCGTCATGGCGCCACCCGCCGCACCTGGGGCCACACTATGGCGGTTGATGCCTGGGGTAAAATATTAGGGCAGAACCCAGATGCGGTTGCTGCCTTAAAAGTAAAAATTGAAACCACAGGTTTGAACATTATCCGTAATCAGATGCCGGTATTGCAGCACAATCGCTTCCTGCCGTCTCCGTTGCCGTCATCGCATAAACCATCATCTAATTAAAGAGTGAAAACTATGAGCCTCTCGTTTGTCAGTGAGCAGTTACTCGCTGCTAACAAGCTGAACCATCAGGACTTGTTCTCAGTGTTGGGGCAGTTGTCTGAACGCCGCCTCGATTATGCTGACCTGTATTTCCAGTCCAGCTACCACGAGGCCTGGGTGTTGGAAGACAGCATCATCAAAGATGGCTCGTACAATATTGATCAGGGTGTGGGTGTGCGCGCGGTCAGCGGTGAAAAGACTGGTTTTGCTTATGCCGACCAAATCACCCTGAATGCTTTACAACAAAGTGCTCATGCCGCACGCAGTATTGTGCGTGATAACGGTAACGGTAAAGTGCATACCTTGGGTGAGATTCACTATCAGGCGCTTTATCCCTTGCTAGACCCGCTACAAAGCTTGTCGCGCGAAGATAAAATTGCGCTGCTCCATCGGGTCGATAAAGTGGCCCGTGCTGCTGATAAGCGGGTGCAGGAAGTCAGTGCCAGTTTGACCGGTGTCTATGAGCAAATCCTGGTCGCGGCCACCGACGGCACGCTGGCGGCAGATGTGCGCCCATTAGTGCGGCTGTCGGTCAGCGTATTGGTGGAAGACAACGGCAAACGCGAACGCGGTGCCAGTGGTGGTGGTGGTCGTTTTGGTTATGACTACTTCCTCGAAACTGTGGATGGCGAAGTGCGAGCTGATAACTTTGCCAATGAAGCGGTCAGAATGGCACTGGTAAATCTGTCGGCTGTTGCCGCCCCTGCTGGCGCTATGCCAGTAGTCTTAGGTGCAGGTTGGCCGGGTGTATTGTTGCACGAAGCGGTCGGTCATGGTTTGGAAGGTGATTTCAACCGCCGTGGCAGCTCAGTCTTCAGCGGCCAAATGGGTAAGTTGGTGGCTTCAGAACTGTGTACCGTGGTGGACGATGGCACCATGCAAGGTCGCCGTGGCTCTTTGGCCATCGACGATGAAGGGGTGCCGGGCCAATACAACGTGCTGATTGAGAACGGTATTTTGAAAGGTTACATGCAGGATAAGTTGAACGCGCGCCTGATGGGCGTTGCACCGACCGGTAATGGCCGCCGTGAATCCTACGCGCACTTGCCAATGCCACGGATGACCAATACCTATATGCTGGCCGGTAAATCGACACCGGAAGAGATTATCGCCAGTGTGGAATATGGCCTGTACGCGCCTAACTTTGGCGGCGGTCAGGTGGATATTACATCCGGCAAGTTTGTGTTCTCAACCTCCGAAGCTTACTTAATCGAAAAAGGTAAAATCACCCGTGCGGTGAAAGGGGCCACTTTGATTGGTTCTGGCATCGAAGCCATGCAGCAGATTTCGATGGTCGGCAACGATCTGGCGCTGGATAAAGGTGTCGGCGTTTGCGGCAAAGAGGGGCAAAGCCTGCCAGTTGGCGTCGGCCAACCTACTTTGAAGTTAGACAATCTGACGGTGGGTGGCACGGCGTAGGGGTTGATAGTTGGATGCTCAGTTTAGTTCTCAACTGGGCATCCAATAGCTATAGTATATTCAGCGATATCCCTGATATACCTCAGCCACTCGTTTAAAGTACTCGGTCAAATAGTCGATACAGACCTGAACTTTAAGTGGCATTTTATCTTTCTCGGTATAGAGCGCATATACTGGGCGCGGATCTGAATGGTATTTTTTAAACAGTATTTCCACCTCGCCGCGTTTAATTTCCTCTATTACCCACATTAACGGTGCGTAAGCAATACCCGCCCCCGCGTTAAGCCAACGGATCATGGTTTGTGAGTCATTGGTGACAAAGCGGCCCTGTGGCGATATTTGCGTGGTAATACCTTCTGGCGCGATTAGCTCAAAGTTACTGTCTGGTCGCACGCTATATTCCAGCCAGGAGAAATTGGTCATATCACTGGGTTTTTCTGGTGTACCATGTTGTGCTAAATAACTTTTGGCGGCGCAGACCACCATCGGCATGGAACCAAGGCGGCGTGAAAATAGCCCCGAATCCTGTAATGCACCAACGCGGACCACCACATCTAAACCATCAGCAATTAAATCCGGTGCCGGAATGCCGGTGACCAGATTAACGGATAGGCCGGGATACTCTTTCAACATCTCTGCTGTCATCGTTGCCAGTACATTTTGTGCCATCGTCGATGAGCAGCCGATGCGTAAGGTTCCGGTTGGGGTGTTGTTAAAGGCATAGAGTTGTTCATGGACTTCCTGTACTTCCTGCAACATGCGCCGACAACCCTGATAGTAAATTCGGCCTGCCTCAGTTAAACCAATGCGGCGAGTACTGCGGTTAAGCAGCTTAACATTCAGCTCGGTTTCCAGTTTTGACACTGTTTGGCTAATCGACGACACACTCATTTCTAACTGCCGTGCGGCGCCAGTAAAAGACCCACACTCAACCACCTTGGCAAATACTGACATCCGTTTTAGTCTTTCCATGGTTCACCCTGAGTTGATTGCTAACGCTTGATTGTTAACTGTAGCTTAAAAGTGATTTAGATCACACATCGTAGATAAGGTGATAATAAGCAGGCTAATATACTGCTGTCGGGAGAATCGTTTTAGGTTTGCAAGCCACGCTGTCGAAGTGTTATCTCGCCTCGCTAAGGTTACAGTCATGTTGCTTAGTTAAGTTTAACCTACAAGTTAGTCTTATGGCTGGTTCACCGGCACCCTATAATAGAAAGGATCTACAGAATGACGTTGCTTCCGGTGATGGTGATATTTGGCCTCTCTTTTCCGCCAATATTTTTTGAGTTGCTCCTTTCGCTGGCGCTGTTCTTTGTTTTGCGCCGTGTGCTACAACCTACTGGTATTTATGAGTTTGTCTGGCATCCAGCACTCTTTAATACCGCGCTGTATTGTTGTCTTTTCTATTTAATATCCCGTCTTTTTTCCTGAGGTCGCCGTGAGTACTTTTTCATTAAAAATAATCCGTATCGGCATCACCTTATTGGTGGTTTTACTGGCGGTTATCGCTATTTTCAAAGTTTGGGCTTTTTATACCGAATCACCCTGGACCCGTGATGCCAAATTCACTGCCGATGTGGTGGCTATCGCACCGGATGTCAGTGGCTTGATCACCGATGTGCCGGTAAAAGACAATCAACTGGTGCAGAAAGGGCAGATTTTGTTTGTTATTGACCAACCGCGCTACCAGCAGGCGTTGGCTGAAGCCGAGGCCGATGTGGCCTATTACCAAACACTGGCGGCGGAGAAACAACGTGAATCCGGCCGGCGGCAACGTTTGGGGATTCAGGCGATGTCACAAGAAGAAATTGACCAGTCCAACAACGGATTACAAACCGCCAGGCATCAGTTGGCAAAAGCTATCGCGGTACGAGATTTAGCCAAACTTGATCTGGAACGCACCACCGTGCGCGCGCCTGCACAAGGCTGGGTGACGAATCTGAATGTTCATGCCGGGGAGTTTATTAACCGTGGCGCTACCGCTGTTGCACTGGTGAAAAAAGATACTTTCTATATTTTGGCCTATTTGGAAGAGACCAAGCTGGAGGGGGTTAAAGCCGGGTATCGGGCGGAAATCACCCCACTGGGCAGCAACCGTATTTTGCACGGTACTGTCGACAGTGTCTCCGCCGGTGTCACCAACAGCAGCAGCAGTGTCGATAGCAAAGGGTTGGCGACGATTGACAATAATCTGGAATGGGTGCGGTTGGCGCAACGAGTACCGGTGAAGATCCGTTTGGACAGTGAAGATCAACAGCATCCCTATCCCGCAGGGACGACGGCTACCGTGGTGATAACCGGGGCGACTGATCGCAATCCTAATCAGGCTTCACCGATTGTTAAGTTGATGCATCGCCTGCGTGAGTTTGGTTAAGATGAACAGCCCGACATTTATTCGCCTGCGCTTTGCGTTCAAACTCAGTTTTGCCATTGTGGCCGCGCTGTTTCTGGGCTTTCATCTGCAATTGGAAACACCACGTTGGTCGGTGCTGACGGCGGCCATTGTTGCTGCTGGCCCGGCATTTGCTGCGGGCGGTGAGCCATTCTCTGGTGCGATTCGTCATCGAGGCTGGTTACGTATTATCGGGACATTCATCGGCTGTATTGGTGGTTTGGTTATCATCGTTCTGACTATCAGAGCACCAGTATTAACCCTGATGCTTTGCTGTTTGTGGGCTGGCGTTTGTACTTGGATCTCCTCACTGGTTCGGGTTGAGAACTCTTACGCATTCGGGCTGGCGGGTTACACTGCGCTGATTATCATTGTCACCACCGGTGAAACGCCATTACTGACACCGCAGTTTGCTGTCGAGCGCTGTAGCGAGATTGTGCTGGGGATCGTCTGCGCGGTGATGGCGGATCTGCTGTTTTCACCACGATCGATCAAGCAGGATATTGATCGTCTGGTCGATAAGGTGCTGGTAGATCAATATAAATTATTGCAGTTATGTATTCGTCCGGCAGAAAAAAACGATATCGATCGGGCCTGGAATGATCTGGTTAAAAATACCACGGCACTGAATGGGATGCGTAGTTATCTGATGATGGAATCTTCCCGCTGGCAGCGTTGTAACCGCCGCTTACGGGTGTTGCACACGGCGTCATTAGCCCTGATCACTCAAGCCTGCGAAACCTATCTGGTATTGATCAATCATCCCGACTTACTCAGTGCCGAGCTGAACGTGATGCTGAGTGAACCGGCAGAGACGCCGGCTGAAATTCATCAGCAGATGAAGAAATTGCGTCAATATATTGGCGGCAGTCACAGTGCGGCGATCCCTGCGACCATCAGCAGTTGGGTGGGGGCGGCGACACGTTATTTATTGCTATCAAAAGGGATTCATACCAACAGCAGTATCAGCCGGGTGGAAGAAGGTATTCTGGACGGCGATGAGCCAATCAAACATGTTTCAGCCGAAGGTCATCATGCGATGATCAATGGCTTGCGTACCGGTATTGCTACGGCGATCGGCGGCCTATTCTGGCTGTGGACTGGCTGGACATCTGGGGCGGGCTGTATGGTCATGATTGCGGTGGTGACCTCACTGGCAATGCGCACCCCCAATCCACGGATGGTGGCGATCGACTTCCTGCTAGGGGTGATTATGGCGCTGCCTATTGGGGCGCTCTATTTCATGTTTATTATCCCTGCGACCCAGCAAAGTATGCTGTTGCTGTGCATCAGTCTGGGATTACTGGCATTTATTATTGGTATCGAAGTGCAAAAGCGCCGTCTTGGCTCGCTGGGAACATTGGCCAGTACTATCAATATCATGGTGTTGAGCAACCCGATGGAGTTTAATGTCAGTATGTTCCTCGACAGTGCGTTGGGGCAGATTGTCGGCTGTTTCGTTTCTCTGATTGTGCTGTTGTTGATCCGCGATAATGCCAAGGACCGAACCGGCAGAACCTTGCTAAACCGCTTTGTTTACAGTGCGGTATCGGCATTGACCACCAATAAAGTCCGCCGCAGCGAAAACCATCTACCGGCGTTGTATCAACAACTGAATCAATTATTGATGATGTTCCCCGGTGATATTGATAAGTATCGACTGGCATTGACGCTGATCATCGCCCATCAGCGGCTCAATAACACCGAGATCCCAGTTAATGCTGAATTGAGTGCTTTTCACAAACAGATCCGCTATACCGCCGATCGGGTTATTAATGCCAAAAATGACCAGAAGCGGCGCTATTACTTCGCCCGTTTACTACAGGAATTAGATCAATATCAGCAAAAATTAGTCGATTATCAATCGCCTGATTCTGTTATCCGCCCGGTAAAGCGGTTGGCGGATATGTTGCATCGTTATCAGAGTGCGCTTATCTAGCGATACTCTTCGTCCTTGAAACCACAGGGTTGTTAGCGGCGCTCACTTACCCGAATCACTGACCTGAGTCAGCTCATCGGGATGCATTCACTGGCAGCCTACCTGTGATTCCAATGACTTTGAGTATCCCCTTTAGAGTGAAACCACAGGGTTGTTAGCGGCGCTCACTGACCCGAATCACTGACCTGAGTCAGCTCATCGGGATGCATTCACTGGCAGCCTACCTGTGATTCCAATGACTTTGAGTATCCCCTTTAGAGTGAAACCACAGGGTTGTTAGCGGCGCTCACTGACCCGAATCACTGACCTGAGTCAGCTCATCGGGATGTGTTCACTGGCAGCCTACCTGCAACTCCAAGTTCTTTGGGTATATACTTCATAGTGAAGCAACCTTCCTCGCCCTCCATTGATGGGGGCATCCTTTCCCTCAGGAGGTCGACAAGATGTCAGCACAAAATCTATTACGCGATCCATTGCACAATCCATTACAAAACCAACGACACAGCGACGGTGTGTACCATATCGGCTATTTTGTTGGTGGTAAATGGCATCAGGCGCAGGACACTTTCGACGTACATAACCCTGCTACCGGCCAGTTGGTGGCGAAAGTGGCTAAATCGGGTACCCAAGAAACTGAAGCCGCGATTAAGGCCGCCAGTGCGGCTTTCCCCGCTTGGCGAAAAACACCCGCCAAGCAGCGGGCGGAAATTCTTCAGCGTTGGTATTTGTTGATTATGGAACATCAGCAATCATTGGCTGAGATAATGGTTTCTGAGCAAGGTAAACCATTGAAAGAAGCCTTAGGCGAGGTCGCCTATGCCGCCAGCTTTATTCAATGGTTTAGTGAGCAGGCCAAACGTGCCAATGGTGAGATTATTCCGCCAGCCAAAGAGGGGGCACGCATTCTGGCAACTCGCGAACCGGTTGGTGTGGTGGCGGCCATCACGCCGTGGAATTTCCCGCTGGCAATGTTAACCCGCAAACTGGGGCCAGCATTGGCTGCCGGTTGTACCGGATTGATTAAACCGGCCAATAACACGCCGTTATCCGCTTTTGCTTTACTGGCATTGGCAGAGCAAGCCGGTGTGCCCGCTGGCGTGCTCAATGGTGTTGCGGGCGATACGCATGCCATCAGTGATGCCATCATGGCCAGCCCGGAAGTGCGTAAAATCTCCTTTACCGGCTCAACCGAAGTTGGCAAAACCTTAATGCGTAATGCCGCAGCCACCATGAAGAAAATTTCCATGGAACTGGGCGGTAACGCGCCGTATATCGTGTTTGATGATGCTGATTTGGATGCCGCAGTTGCTGGTGCGATGGCGTGTAAATTCCGCAATGCCGGGCAGGTGTGCGTGTGCGTCAATCGTTTTTACATTCAGGATGGTGTGTATGACGAGTTTGTCAGCCGTTTAGCCATTGAGGTTAAAAAACTGAATGTTGGTAATGGTATGGATAAAGACGTCAATATGGGGCCATTGATTAATCTCGCCGGGCTGGAGAAAGTTGAGGATCACGTCAAAGATGCGCTTGAGAAGGGCGGTCGCCTGCTGGCGGGGGGCAGTCGTCATCAACTGGGGGGAAATTTCTTCCAGCCTACAGTTATTGCCGATGCTAATGAGCAGATGAAAGTCGCCTCTGAAGAGACATTTGGCCCACTGGCTGCCTGCTTCCGCTTCAAAACCGAAGAGGAAGTTATCAAACGAGCTAATGACACGCCGTTCGGGCTGGCAGCTTACTTCTATACTCAGAATCTACAACGTGTATTCCGGGTTTCAGATGCGTTGGAAAGCGGTATGATTGGTGTCAATGAAAGTTCAGTTTCTACTGAGCTGGCACCTTTCGGTGGTGTTAAAGAGTCTGGCCTTGGCCGTGAAGGGTCAGTGCTGGGGTTAGATGAGTTTATGGAAGTCAAAACCCTGCATTTGGGTAATTTATAAATTGGATTGGTGAATAAAACGTGGGCATGGGTTATCGCAATGAGCAGCACAACAGCTATTGGCAGCCTGAGGGTTAAGGAGAACCATGAATAAACGACTTATGGCCATTCTGGGCGCAATACTGTTGCTGGCAGTGGCGGCATTGCAGGGGATTGGCGGTGTCACGGCGCGTGATATCGGTCAATCGGCGGATCTGGAACGCCCACCTTTATCGGCATCTGCATCGATTGAACAATTGACCCAGCACCAGCAGGTGGCTAAATACCTACAAGTGCATCATCGCCTGCCGGATTTTTACCTTACCAAGCAGCAGGCGCGTGCGCAGGGCTGGGATCCCAAAGACGGCAATCTGTGTAAAGTATTGCCAGGCAGAGCGATTGGCGGCGATCGTTTTTCTAACCGTGAACGCCAACTGCCTGAGGCGAAAGGCCGTAACTGGCGTGAAGCCGATGTTAATTATCGTTGTGGGCATCGCGGTAGCGATCGTTTGCTGTACTCCAATGATGGCCTGATTTATCTAACTCAGGATCACTACAAGCGTTTCATTCGGATGGAGTGAGAAGATGGTAAAAGTGGTATTTGATTTTGACCATATATCCGATCTTCCTGCATTTTACCGCGCATTTTGCCAAAAATTTGCGCTGAGCGAAGATTTTGGCGCCAATCTGGATGCTCTGTGGGATGTGGTCACAGGTGAGATAGCCTTACCGGTAGAGATTGAATTTATTCATTTCAATCACCGCCACAAACGCCGCTTCGGTGCGATTGTGCTGCTGCTTGAGGAAGCGGAAGAGGAGTTAGCAGGCAGCCTGCGTTTCAATATAGTGTGAATTAGCCTTCTTGAGTCGGGAGCCGAGTCAGACCCGGCCCCGCCCGATTATTGCTGCTTTTCAGACAGTTCACGCAGATATTGGAAGATCTGACGGAATGATTTCGGTGGCTTGTTAGTGGCTTTCTCTTTCTGGGCATTACGTATCAGGCTACGCAGTTGTTGGCGATCCGCATCTGGATATAGATCCAACACCGTAGGGATCGCGACATCACCTTCTTCAACCAAACGGTCACGCAGCATTTCCAGCTTGTGGAACAGCGAGATTTGTTGGTTATGGCGATTTTTCAGCTTATCCAATGCGGTTTGGATAGGTTCTACATCACGGGCACGTAGCATTTTACCAATTAACTGGATCTGGCGGCGGCGGCCTTCTTTCTTGATTTTCTGTGCCAGTTCAACGGCTGCCAGCAGATCTTCATCCAGTTGGATTTTCTCCAGCGCATTTTTACCCAGCTCAACCAGCTCGGTGCCGAGTTCTTTCAGCGCTTCGGCATCACGTTTAATTTCACTTTTACTGACCCAGATAATTTCATCGTCATCTTCGTCTTTATCTTCTGGGACTTCATCTAGCCAATCTTCGGGCTGTTTGTTCATGGTCAAATTCCTTAAAAAGAGGCTAATCGTAGCAGGTTGTTGGCTTTCTGCGAAATAGTACAAAGATCTCTGATAGACTCAGAACCATGGCGTTCTATATTGTATCCGTGTAAGTCGTCGTGTTACGACTCTTTCCTGAACGATTATCTCATTAATTATGGCAGACTGATGAAAGTAGTCACTCAAGTTGCAGAACAGCGTAAAACGCTGGAACAAGCGGTTGCACAGGCTTTGGAATTGGCCCGTGTGGGTTCTGATGCGGCCGAAGTCGCTGTAAGTAAAACCACCGGAATTAGTGTCAGCACTCGCTTTGGTGAAGTGGAAAATGTGGAGTTCAACAGCGATGGTGCGCTGGGAATTACTGTTTATCACCAGCAGCGTAAAGGTAGCGCGTCTACCACCGATTTAAATCCAGATGCAGTCGCCCGCACGGTGCAGGCTGCGCTGGATATTGCTCGTTACACTTCACCTGATCCCTACGCTGGCGCGGCAGATAAATCGCTGCTGGCTTTTGAGGCGCCTGATTTGGACCTGTTCCATCCGAGCGATTTGGATGCAGAACAAGGTATCTTGCTGGCCGCCCGGGCGGAGCAGGCTGCATTGCAGGCCGATAAGCGGATTACCAATACCGAAGGTGGCAGTTTTAACAGCCATTATGGCATCAAGGTGTTTGGTAACAGCCACGGCATGTTACAGAGCTATTGCTCAAGTCGCCATTCGCTTTCCAGCAGCGTTATCGCTGAACATAATGGTGATATGGAGCGAGATTACGCTTATACCATTGGCCGACGGATGGAAGATTTAGCCAGCCCGGAATGGGTTGGTGAGGAGTGCGCTCGTCGTACTTTATCCCGCTTATCGCCACGTAAACTGCCGACCATGCAATCACCGGTGCTGTTTGCCGCTGAAGTGGCGACCGGCTTGTTTGGTCACTTGGTTTCGGCGATCAGCGGCGGCAATATCTACCGTAAATCGACCTTCTTGCTCGATCATTTGGGTAAACAGATTTTACCTGAGTGGTTAACTATTGAAGAGCACCCACATTTACTGCGTGGTCTGGCTTCGACCCCGTTCGATAGTGAAGGTGTGCGTACTTTACAACGGGAAATCGTTAAAGATGGGGTACTGCAAACCTATCTGTTGACCAGCTATTCAGCCCGTAAACTGGGGCTGCAAAGTACCGGTCATGCTGGTGGTATCCATAACTGGCGTATTGCCGGTCAGGGGCAGGATTTCGCCGGGATGCTGAAGCAATTGGACAAAGGTTTGGTGGTAACTGAACTGATGGGCCAGGGAGTCAGTACCGTAACCGGTGACTATTCCCGCGGCGCGGCAGGTTTTTGGGTTGAAAACGGTGAGATTCAGTATCCAGTCAGTGAGATAACGATTGCCGGTAATCTGAAAGATATGCTGCGTAATATTGTCAGCGTAGGCAGTGATATCGAAACCCGCAGTAACATTCAGTGTGGCTCTGTTTTATTACCTGCGATGAAGATTGCGGGCGAATAACATCGTGTAGCTTCACACCTAAAGCTGGCATTGGTTGCTGGCTTTTTTTTTGATTTTTATTCAGCCCTCATCTCATTTCTTAATTGATTACAAGAAATCATTGTCAGTTTCAGTGTCTATTGCCTATGTTAAGTGTGAGCAATGTACTAATGATCAGTATTTCAATAACAATAATCCCATCCCCAATTTGGTCTTGCTGCGAAACCCTGCTGCAACGCCACGTTAGAAGGGTATAGAAGGAATGTGAGCATGGGTAAGAAAATGATGGCGTTAATGGCGGCGGTGTTACTCAGCGCCAGCACTTTAGCGATGGCTGCCAGCGTGGCTGATAACATGGAAACCATTGCTGATAATTACGGCAAAGTGTTGAAGGCTGACTCTACTGATGTGATGAAGCAAGGCTTGCAGGCGATGCGTGCAGCGGCGCAGGATGCACAAAAGGGCATACCTACCAAGTTGAAGAGTAAAGGCGAGGGTAGCGCGGAGGTGAAGGATTTCCGTCATGGTTTGGACTTATTTATCGGGCAGATTGATGGTGCGCTGGCATTAGCGAATCAAGGCAAGCTCGATGAAGCTAAAAAAGCAGCGCAAGACTTTAAACCGACCCGCGATACCTACCATAAAAAGTATCGTTAATAATCCCTTTCACCCGAATCACTGACTTGAGTCAGTGATTCGGGGCTTGTCCATTTACCGCCTGGCGGTAACGCCAATGGCTTTGGTAATAGTGTTAGCGGTGATATTCACCGGCTGCTTCTGGCTGGTACAGCAGTTCTAACACAGTAATGCGGGCTTCATCCCCACCTGGTAGCTTCCAACTAATTTCATCATTGACGTGCAGCCCCAGCAATGCCGCGCCCAGCGGAGCCATCACGGAAAGTTGTTCGTTACTGTCTTGTAGCGATGCCGGATACACCAGCGTGCGGATATGCTCTTCCTGGTTATTCAGATCGCGAAAACGCACACGGCTATTCATGGTCACCACATCTGCCGGAATGGCGTTTGGTGGCAGAATTTCTGCACGATCCAGTTCTTCATTGAGCGCTTGAGCGACCACTGTACCGGCAAAAGCCGGTTGCGCCAGTAACGCATCCAAACGTTCAGCATCCAGCTCGTTAATCGTGATGGTTGGCTTGGTCATACCACTCTCCAATTCAATTTCAGCAAAACATAAAAACAACACCCCCACGCCATAGGAGAGGGGGTGTTAGAAAATAGCTTAATATTGATCTGATATTAGGCGCTTCTGACTAGAAAAGAAAGAGATCAGGATCACGAACTTTTTTCCACTACAAACCGCACTGACGTATTTATATAAAAGTTATTTTGTTGTTAATGATTAAGTTAACTATCTAACAGGCGTTTTTTGCGAAAGTGATCCCACCGGTACATTACATTTCCACTTTGAACTGGAAAAAAAGCCGCTACACAGCTATTCCGCTTGCAGGTAGGGTGATGTTACAGCGCAGAGAGAAGATAACTGAACTTATCTTTATCATCAGAAAGTTGTTACAGACCTTAAATAATTCGAGTTGTGGGTAGGCGGCAAAGGAGTGAGTCCCAGAAGTAAATCACTAGGGCGAGAAAACGTAGCCAACGGCCCTACAACCTGAAGTATGACGGATATAGCAAAAATAGGGGATTGCCAGCGTGAATGATGTAGCCGCATTAAATGCCGCCGAGGAACCTGGAAAAGAAGAGGTAATGATTATTACTGAGCGGGTATTAGCTGAAATTACCGCAATGTTAAATAGTGAAAATATTTTTACCAATAAAGTTCAGCAACAAATGTTGACATCACATATCCGTGCCATGGTATTGCGTTCCATAACTGGTGAGCCATTACCTGAAGTGGATAAATCATTATTTGATGAGATTTCAGCACATTCGATGCAAATGGCCCAGCAAGTGGTCGATAAATTTGCCAATTTGCCCATTGAAGAAGCCTATTTGTTGTCGGTGCATTTTGAAGTAGCGAAAGACAATAACCCATAAAACAGTGATCTGGAGAAGTGACTATGAGTCAAATTACCGTTGTGATTGGCGACCGTTTAGGTAAAGGCCAAAAAGTGGGCCAGGGTGTTGAATTGGCTGGTGGCCGCGTAGTGGTTATTCCCGGTGTTGCCGCAGACATGAAATTGGGTGATGTGATGAACAGTGAAAAAGCTGACTTTGGCATTTCATTCTGCGGCAGTGGCGGTGCGGGCGCTATTACGGCGCAAAATAAATATGGTTACAAAGCAAAATACGGCATGCGTTCTGTTGAAGAAGGCGTGACGGCAATAAATGAAGGCTGCAAAGTGCTGGGCTTCGGATTTATGGATAAAGAAGAATTAGGCCAGAGATTAGTCGACGCTTATATCAAGAAATACGGTCAACCGTAATGAAAGAGCAATATACCACTCAGGTGCAAGTGAAAGGTAAAGGCGATACTAAGGAAAAAGCTTTCGCTAATGCACTCGGTAATGTCCAGAATACGGTGTTGAAATCGACACAAAATATTCTGTTACGGATTGAGCCACAAGACGTAAAAGTATTAAACGCAGAATTATCAGTTAAAAATGAGAAGTTTTTATTCTTTTTCCTGCCGCGTGAAAGAAAGACATATAGCGTTGAATTAGATATTACCGTGAACGTGACAATTATTAATACGGATAAGGTCGTCTTCATATCTAAATGAAAAGGATATACTGATGTTTCTAATCATTCTTTTTAAGTCGATTATTATCGGCGGACTGGTCGGTGTGGGGGTAGGTGTTGGGGCCGCCCGTATGTTTCATGCACCGACAATACAGGGGATGGGGGCATTTCGTACCCTGGGCGAACTGAACTCATGCGAGGGAGATCCTGCATCGCACTTCTCCTTTGGATTAGGTTTCTTCTTCAACGCCTGGGCCTCTTCGGTGGCAGCAGGTGCCTTTACTCAGGACGTCGACCACCGCATCATTCCTAACTGGGGTGTCGCCGCATTAATGATTAAAAATCGTAATGTAGCGGAAACCATGCATAACCCGAAAAAGATGGCAATTGCCTGCGGGATTATCGGGGTTATTGTTGTCAGTTTCCTAAACACCACTGCTTCTGCGGTACCAGCAGCATTACAGGTTACGGCCATTAAAGTATTGGTACCAGCAGCAAATATTCTGGTTAACACCGTGATGCCGGTTATTTTCTGGCTGGCGGCTATTGATGCCGGGCGTCGCTCTGGTTTCTGGGCCACTATTTTTGGCGGGTTGGCTCAGCTAATTATGGGTAACGCTGTACCTGGTCTAGTGTTGGGTATTTTAATTGGTAAAGGTGTTGAGGAAAGCGGCTGGAATAAAGTGACTAAGATCATGATGACAGTGATTGTTCTGTTATTTGTGCTCAGTGGTTTCTTCCGCGGATTCGATCTGAAATTCCTGGAGTCATTTAGCCTGAGCGCGCCGGTTTGGCTCGATACCATTCATAACGCATTGAGCGGAAAATAATACAACGAGAGGAGCTTGATGATGGATGAACAAACCAAGAATAATTTCTGGTATGCCGACTGGTCATTTCCGATCTTTGTAGGATTATTATCCTCCGGCGTATTTGCGGGTACTCATATGTATTATTTATATGGTATCGGTGCATTTAACGAAGTGGCATTTGTTTCAATGCTACGTGCTGGTATGGATACCGGTGTTTATGGTGCGGTGGCGGCATTTGGTGCCAGCTTCTTATTCGCCCGTATTATTGAAGGTTCGCTTGTCGGTATTTTAGATATTGGTGGCGCGATTCAAACCGGTGTTGGTCTGGGTGTGCCAGCATTATTACTGGGCGTCGGATTTGTCTTCCCGGTGGATAATTTTGCCGCCTCACTGGTAACCGGCCTGATTATTGGTTTAGCTATCGGCTATCTGATTATTTTGGCGCGTAAATTTACGATTAACCAAAGTAATTCTACTTATGGTGCCGACGTTATGATGGGGGCCGGTAACTCCTCTGGCCGTTTCCTCGGGCCATTGATTATCCTGTCAGCCATAACAGCATCAATTCCAATTGGGATTGGTTCTTTAGGTGGCGCTTTACTGTTTTATCTGTGGAATAAACCAATTACTGGCGGGGCGATTTTGGGTGCCATGATTTTAGGGTCTATTTTCCCAGTAGCTATTTCATGATGTCAGGGGTAAATATTCAAATTACCGGATATTTACCCTGCTAACACTGCTGCAACGTCAAGTAAGAAGGACATAATGGAGAATAAAGATAATGTATGACTTTATTATCACACGCGCACTATTAGTTGACGGCCGTCAGGTTAATATCGTAATTAATGATGGAAAAATTGTGGCCGTCGATGCGGCTATTACCACTGAAGATAATAATCAAGCCGAGCCTTCAGTTTCTTGCGCTAAAAAAATGTTGGATTTGGCCGGGAAATATTACATCAGTGCTGGCTGGATTGATTCCCATGTGCATTGTTACCCCGCATCTCCTATTTATCATGACGAAGCTGATTTGGTCGGAGTCGCCAGTGGCGTGACGACGGTGGTGGATGCCGGCAGCACTGGTGCCAATGATGTGGATGATTTTTACCGCCTAACCCGTACCGCCAAAACCCATGTTTATGCTTTTCTGAATATTGCGAAAACCGGCATCGTGACGCAAAACGAATTAGCGGATATGACGCAGATTGATAAGCAAAGTGTCAGTCAGGCTATTGCCCGTAATCCTGATTTTATTATCGGTATTAAAGCCCGCATGAGCAGCAGCGTGGTCGGTAAAAACGGCATTAAACCGTTGGTGCGAGCCAAAGAGATTCAACAAGAAAATAATCAGCTACCCTTGATGGTACATATTGGCAATAACCCGCCGGACTTGGATGAGATTGCCGACTTGTTAACGCAAGGCGATATTATTACTCACTGCTATAACGGTAAGCCCAATCGTATTCTGACCCCTGCCGGGACCTTGCGTGATTCTATCCAACGTGCATTGAAACGCGGTGTATTACTGGATGTTGGGCATGGCAGTGCCAGTTTCAGCTTTGATGTTGCCGAACTGGCCATCAAGCAAGGTATTTACCCGCACACCATCAGCTCCGACATCTATTGTCGCAACCGTATTAATGGGCCAGTGCACAGCCTGGCGACGGTGATGTCCAAATTTTTCACCCTCGGTTTGAGCCTTAAACAGGTTATTGCTTGTGTGACAGAAAATGCCGCGCAAGCCCTGCATTTGACTCACAAAGGGATGCTGGCAACGGGCTATGACGCTGACCTGACGATTTTTGAGCTGAAACAGCAACCTCAGCTATTCAGTGATTCAGAAGGTAAATCGGTTACCGGTGAGACATATCTGGTGCCACTGGCGGCGGTCGTTGCTGGTGACGTAGTATTAACTGACGAAGGGAAGTCAAAAGATGTCTTCAGTCTATGAAAAATACCAGTTAAAACATGTAATTAATGCTTCTGGTCGCATGACGATGTTGGGCGTTTCAACGCCACGGCAGGATGTGGTTGAGGCGGTAGATTTGGGCCTAAACCATTACTTCGAAATGAAAGATTTGGTCAATAAGACCGGTGCTTACATTGCTGATTTGCTGAATGTTGAGAGCGCGGTGGTTGTCTCCTGTGCTTCTGCCGGTATTGCTCAGTCGGTCGCTGCGGTGATCGTGAAAGATGATGCCAATTTACTGGTTAATCTACATGCTGCCCCGCGCGCAGTGCCACACGAAATTGTTCTGCCGAAGGGCCATAACGTTAACTTCGGTGCGCCGGTCGATACCATGGTGACGCTGGGGGGAGGCAAAGTGGTGGAAGCCGGTTATGCCAACGAATGTTTACCGGAACAGTTGGAAGCGGCGATCACGCCAAATACTGCGGCGATCTTGTATATAAAATCCCACCATTGTGTGCAAAAAAGCATTCTATCCGTTGAGCAAGCGGTAGTGATTGCGCGCAAGCATCAATTGCCATTAATTGTTGATGCGGCCGCAGAAGAAGACTTGCAATGTTATTACCAGATGGGTGCAGATTTGGTGATTTACAGCGGTGCCAAAGCTATTGAAGGGCCAACCAGCGGGCTGGTGTTAGGCAAGAAAACCTATATTGATTGGGTGAAGTTGCAATCAAGTGGTATTGGCCGGGCGATGAAAGTGGGTAAAGAGGGTATTCTCGGCCTGACCCGTGCTATTGAAAGCTATATGACGCTGGAAAAAGAGACCGGCCAGCAAATGGTAGAAAAAATGACACCATTTATCAGTCAGTTAAATACCATTGACGGCGTGTCTGCGAAAGTGGTTTGGGATGCTGCCGGGCGTGATATTGCCCGTACTGAAATCAGTTTTGATGAAGCTAAAATGGGGCGCTCGACACCGGATCTGGTGGATGCGCTGAAAAATGGCGATATTGCTATCTACTTCCGCGCCTATAAAGCTAATGAAGGCAAAATTGAAGTGGATGTGCGCAGTGTCACGCCATCACAACTCGAGATAATTTATACCTGCATTAACCGCCTGGCTAAGGGAGCCTGACCAATGAAACTGACCCCGAATTATTACCGTGACCGGGTGTGCCTGAATGTGTTAGCCGGTTCAAAAGAGAATGCACGCGAGATTTATCAAGCCGCTGAAGGCCATGTCCTGGTGGGGGTGCTATCGAAGAACTATTCTGATGTCGACAGCGCAGTCAAAGATATGCGCGAATACGCAGCTCTTATCGATAATGCCCTGTCGGTAGGGTTGGGCGCGGGGGATCCGAAGCAATCAACAATGGTCAGCCAGATTTCACAGCAGGTGCAACCGCAACATGTGAATCAGGTATTTACTGGTGTTGGCCCAAGTCGTGCTTTATTGGGGCAGCATGATACTGTGGTGAATGGCTTGATTTCGCCGACCGGCAAAGTGGGTTACGTAAATATCTCCACCGGGCCACTCAGTTCACAGCAAAAGGAAGCGATTGTTCCAGTGACCACCGCCATTGCTATGTTGAAAGATATGGGCGGCAGTTCGCTAAAGTTTTTCCCAATGAACGGGCTGGACTCTATCGATGAGTACCGTTTTGTGGCTGAGGCTTGTGCTGCTACCGGCTTCTGGTTGGAACCCACCGGCGGCATCAGTCTGGATAATTTTGAACAAATCGTACAAATTGCACTGGATGCTGGGGTAACGAAAATTATCCCGCATATCTACAGTTCGATAATCGACAGCAAAACGGGCAATACTCGCCCAGAAGATGTGCGAACCTTATTAGCTATCGTGAAAAAAATAGTACCGTAATTATTTGATTTACCTTATATAAAATCACTAGCGGTGAAGGCCTGTGTTGCCGTGTGAGATAACGCTCCCCCTCTGGCCATGGTGGCGGGGGGATGCCCATACACCCTGAATAACGGAGTGGAGCAGTGAGATTTCCCTATCAACGTCTGGCCTACATGTTCGATGCATTGCAATCGGAAACGCTGCCTCAGGATGAGCTGGCGAAACGTTTTGCGGTTTCGACACGTACCGTGCGGGCAGATATTACGGCGTTGAATGAGATCCTTGAACATTATGGTGCGCACTTTATCCATAACCGTGGCTTTGGCTACCGATTGATGATCGATGATGCTGAACGCTTTCGTGCTCTACAGCAGCAAAACCGCAAAATGCACCTAACCCCGCGAACTGCCAATGAGCGAGTGCATTACCTGTTAATCCGTTTTCTGACCTCTGCTTTTTCATTGAAGCTGGAAGATTTAGCTGATGAATGGTTCGTTAGCCGTGGCACATTGCAAAATGATATGGCTGAGGTGAGAGAAAGGCTAAACCGATACCATCTGACGATTGAAACCAAGCCACGCTACGGCATGAAATTGTTTGGTGCCGAGTTGGCTGTCCGCACGTGTTTGACCGACCTTTTGTTTCAGCTACATCTGCAAGATGCTGATAACCCATTATTAAAAAATGAGTTTCTTAACATTCAGACTATCCCCGAATTAACGGGATTGCTGCATGAGCTATTGGCGCAATATGCGGTACGGCTAACTGATGAGGGTGAGCACTACCTTATTTTCTACTGTGCTGTGGCGATAAAACGCATCGCCGACGGTTATCCGTTATCAGATTTTGATGCCGAAGATGTGGATGAGGCGGTCAAACTCGCCTCCGGCCGTTTGGCAAATGAGTTGAAACTATTATCGGGCAAAGACATTTCGGCAGCAGAAGAAGCGTATTTGCGGGTCAATATTGCCGCCCGCCGAGTGCAAGTCAGTCAGCCTGGTACCAGTCGCCCCAGTGAAATCAACGCCGATGATGAAGAGACATTGGTGGATTACATCCTCTCTTATATCAACGCCCACTATAACTACAATTTGCAGGGCGATAAGCAGTTACGAATTGATTTACTCACCCATATCAAGACCATGATTACGCGGGTGAAGTATCAAATAACTATCCCTAATCCATTGTTATCCAATATTAAACAGCACTATCCGATGGCTTATGACGTAACACTGGCGGCGGTATCCAGTTGGGGCAAATATACGCCTTATAGCTTGAGTGAGAATGAGATAGGCTATCTGGTACTGCACATCGGTGTTGGGTTGGAACGCCATTACAATATTGGTTATCAACGTCACCCACAGGTGATGTTGGTGTGTGATACCGGTAACTCCACTACCCGAATGATTCAGGCACAGATTGCTCGTAAGTATCCGCAGATCGTGATGACACAAACCATTTCCCTGCGTGATTACGAAAATCTCGACCATATCGACGAAGATTTTATTATTTCTAATTCACGTCTGGCGGAAAAGAATAAGCCGGTGGTAGTAATGTCACCGTTTCCGACTGAATATCAGTTAGAACAACTGGGTAAGTTGGTGCTAGTGGATCGCACTCGCCCTTATATGTTGGAAAAGTTTTTCGACAGTAATCATTTTATGATTATCGACCAGCCGATGACACAAGAGCAGTTATTTAAAAAAGTGTGCAGTCAGTTGGAAGAGGAAGGGTTCGTTGATGCGGACTTTTACCCATCGGTGGTGGAGCGTGAGGCGATTGTCTCCACTATGCTGGGGGAGGGGATTGCACTGCCACACTCACTCGGCCTGTTAGCCAAAAAGACCGTGGTGGTTACCCTGTTGGCTCCCAATGGCATTGCCTGGGGTGATGGTGAGGTAGCCCATGTCATTTTCCTGTTAGCTATCAGTAAAACTGACTATGAAGAAGCGATGGCGATTTACGACTTGTTCGTTACTTTTGTGCGAGAGCGTTCAATGAGCCGTTTATTGAGCAGTCAGCATTTTGATAGCTTCAAGGCGATAGCGATTGATTGTTTGAGTCGAATTTGAGTTATGCCAAAGCAAATTTCTAGCGATGGAATAGAAAAGGCTATCCGTGAGTGGTAGACAGCCGTTGAAAAACCGAGGGGCGTTGGAGCGTATCAGCTATGTAGTGATACGGGTTCTGGTTTGTACAATTTAGTCAGATTTGAAATATCGATGCTCTCTTCTGCTTTCCCTAGATCGTAAGCCGCCTGGAGGCGGAGCCACATTGCCGGAGTGCTTCCCAGAACTGCCGTCAGTTTCACCGCCATTTCCGGTGAAACCGCGGAGTGACAGGAGACAAGCCGCTGCACCGTGGATGGCGCAACACTCACGCGGTTAATAATCAAATCACTGCCAGCCATATCTCCTCACAAACCACCCTTTCACTAACTGCGTTGTCACCATATAGCCGGTTAAGATCACCATCAGCCACGGGAAGTAAGAGAGTGGCAGCGCTTGCAATTGCAGGAATCCAGCCAGTGGAGAGAAGGTTAGCCCGATACCAATGACCACCACCGCCAGTGTCATTAGACATAGCGGCCAAGAGGCGCGGCTCTGGATGAAGGGAATTTTACGGGTACGGATCATATGCACAATTAAGGTCTGGGATAGCAGCCCTTCAACAAACCAACCGGATTGGAACAACGTCTGCATTTCTGGTGTATTGGCTTTAAATACCCACCACATCAGGCAAAAAGTCAGTACGTCAAAAATAGAACTTATCGGACCAAAGAACACCATAAATCGCCCCAAATCGCCGGCGTTCCAGCGTTGTGGCTTTGCCAGTTGCTCTTCATCAACGTTATCGAATGGAATAGCAATCTGCGAAATATCGTACAGCAGATTCTGGATTAACAGATGGAGTGGCAGCATGGGTAGGAAGGGCAAAAATGCGCTAGCAATCAGGACGCTGAAGACGTTACCAAAGTTAGAGCTGGCAGTCATCTTGATGTATTTCAGCATGTTGGCAAATGTGCGGCGGCCTTCAATTACCCCTTGCTCCAGCACCATCAGGCTCTTTTCCAACAAGATGATATCGGCGGCTTCTTTAGCAATATCTACTGCTGAATCCACCGAGATCCCAATATCAGCAGCACGCAGTGCCGGTGCATCATTGATGCCATCCCCCATAAAACCGACCACATGACCGGCATTACGCAGGTTCTGTACGATACGTTCTTTGTGTATTGGTGTCAGCTTGGCGAACACCGTGGTGGTGCGGGTGGCCTCCGTCAGTTGTGTCTCCGTCATCTGTTCGATATCACTGCCACGCAAGACATGCTCGACAGATAATCCAACATCTTTACATACCTTACGCGCAACTAACTCGTTGTCACCGGTAAGAATTTTAACGTTAACGCCATTGCGTTTTAGTGCCAGCAGCGCCGGCGCTGTGCTCTCTTTCGGCGGATCGAGAAAGGCGATATACCCTTCCAAGATCAGGTCATATTCATCAATAACAGCATAATCCTGCTGATAAGCTGGCATGATACGGGTGGCAACCGCCACCACTCGCAGTCCTTGCTGGTTCTGTTCATCGGTAATGCGGCGGATGCTTGCCAACAGCGCGTCGGTCAATGGGATAATTTCACTCCCTTGGCGGACATGACGGCAAATGGACAACATCTCTTCCAGCGCGCCTTTACAGATAAGTTCGTGATAATCCGCTTTATCGCTGACTACCACTGACATGCGACGGCGTTCAAAATCGAATGGGATTTCATCGATTTTGCGGTAACCCGCCAGCGTATCGGCTGCCCGAGATTCTGAGTCTTTTGACTCAACCATGGAAGATAACACCGCGACATCCAGCAGATTTTTCAATCCCGTTTGGTAATAACTGTTGAGCCAGGCGTAGTGCAGCACCCGCTCACAATTGGCCCCAAACACATCGGTGTGGCTTTCCAACACAATTTTATCTTGCGTCAGGGTGCCGGTCTTATCGGTACACAGAATATCCATCGCGCCAAAGTTCTGAATAGCATCTAAGCGCTTGACGATCACTTTCTGCCTGGACAGTTTCACCGCCCCTTTTGCCAACGTCGACGTGACGATCATCGGCAGCATTTCCGGGGTTAAACCCACAGCAACCGAGAGCGCGAACAGCGCGGCTTCCCACCAGTCACCTTTGGTAAAACCGTTTATCAACAACACGATAGGTGTCATGACTAACATAAAGCGAATCAGCAACCAACTGACTTTACTGATGCCACTCTGGAAGGCATTAGGTTGCTCATCCTGATGCGTTACACGCTCTGCCAGCAGACCGAAATAGGTTTGGTTACCGGTGCCCACCACGATAGCCAGTGCCGAACCGCTAACGACATTGGTGCCCATAAAGCACAGCGTGTCTCGTTCGAGTGGATTTTGTTCCTCACACTCACGGCATTGCGCCACTTTCTCAACCGGCAGTGACTCACCGGTTAAGGCGGCCTGACTGATAAACAGATCTTTGGCCACCAGAATACGTAAATCCGCCGGGATCATATCGCCCGCAGATAGTTTGATGATATCGCCAGGCACTAACTGAGAGATCGGTAGTTCGCGATGCTCGCTCTTGCCCGTATGGGCATCACTGCGCACCACGGTTGCGGTATTGCTGACCATGGCTTTTAAAGCATCCGCAGCGCGGTTAGAACGTGCTTCCTGGATAAAATGCATCAGGGTGGAAATTAACACCATGGCACCAATCACCAATGCGGCGGTGAGGTCTTCGGTGGCGTAGGAAATCAGAGCCAGAATGGTGAGCAGCAAGTTAAACGGGTTGCGATAGCAGTGCCATAAGTGGACCCACCAACTGGTAGCTTGCTGATTTTCAATGAGATTACTGCCATTTTGCAGGCGAATGGCTGCTGCTTCTTGTTCCGTTAACCCTTCGGGGTGGCTCTGAAAACGCAGATAAAGTTGTGGTGGCGTTTCATTCGCGCACTGCAAACGTTGTTGAGTCAGCGCTGCGGGCAAATCTTTTGTCGCACTTCCCTGCGGCAAGCCATCTAACATGGTTTCCCGGCGAATTAGGCGGCGAGGCAGGTTACGGCTCAACACATTGAGCAACTGCCGGGTGAAATTTTTAACTTGCATGGTTTGAGCCTTACTGTCATGTCACAAAGCCGTTTGTCGGACGGTCTTTATGTTGCGCCCACGGCAAATCTGCCGTAGAGAGAGCAAAAACATCATCAGCAGAAACTAACGCAAGGACGTGCGTAGTGACCGCTTATCAGATTGTTATCCGATAAAGCAGCCACCCTGAATGGGGAATTACCTTACCGGACACACCAAAAGGTGTAGGTCGAGGGAACAGGGTCCACTGGGTAATTAACCTCCGGTTTTATTTAAAGATTGTTAGCGGCTGTCTAACAGCTAAACAGACATTAAACCGCATCACTGTTCTCGCCACGCCAAAGACCACCCCGACGGTAAGATATGCCGTTAGGGCAGTAATATGCTGCGAGTCATTGGGATATCATGCGCTGAGTCTGATTCTGCGCATGCTAGACTTCCCACAACTTCGGTAATATAAATAATCAGTTTATTATATGTTTCCAAACCTAAACATTAGGTAAACCATGCAAAACCGTTTGACCATAAAGGACATTGCCCGCATGAGTGGAGTTGGAAAATCCACGGTTTCACGGGTATTGAATAACGAAGGTAGCGTCAGTCCACAAACTCGTGAACGAGTGGAAGCTGTCATCCGTCAGCAGGGATTTACCCCGTCCAAATCAGCCCGAGCCATGCGGGGGCAGAGTGATAAAGTTGTGGGTATTATTGTCTCGCGTCTGGATTCGCCATCTGAAAATCAGGCGGTGCGCACGATGCTGCCACTGTTCTATCAGCAAGGTTATGACCCTATCCTGATGGAGAGCCAGTTTGATCCTGAATTAGTCAGTGAACATTTACATGTGTTGCAACAGCGCCATGTAGATGGCGTCATTTTGTTTGGTTTCACTGGGTTAACCGCAGAAATGCTCTCGCCATGGCAGGAACGAATGGTGGTGCTGGCGCGCGAGTATGCGGGTTTTTCTTCCGTATGCTACGACGACGACGGGGCAGTGCGCTTGTTAATGGATAAATTACGTCACGCGGGGCATCGGCATATTAGCTATATTGGCGTGCAGCCGTCGGATGCCACTACCGGTATGCGTCGTCATCAATCTTATCTTGATTACAGCCAACAACATGGCCTGCTACCGACAGTTGCACTGGGTGAACTGAGTTATCAAAGTGGCTTCCAGCTCGCACCTCAGGTGATAAAACCCGATACCTCGGCGCTGGTGTGTGCCTCTGACACTATCGCTATGGGGGTGAGTAAGTATTTACAACAGCAGAGCCTGCAACACATTCAGGTCTGCGGCATTGGTAATACACCGCTGTTGCACTTTTTGTTCCCAAATACCCTGTCAGTCGAGCTGGGTTATGGCACCGCAGGAGTGAAAGCCGCCCAACAATTACTTGATCAACTTAATCATAGTCAATCAATTCAACAAATTATCATTCCTGGTCAACTGGCCTGATTCTTCTTTTCTCGACGTGATGCTATCTGAAATCCCACCCTGTGTGGTGGGAGTGCGTGATGGGCGAACCCATGGTTTACGGCCAATAACATCATAAAAAGTTGTCAAATTGTGATCTCTAACGCAAGTTGGGAACGTTCCCATTCCATAAAAATCAATACATAGCTAATCTTTAATGAGCTGTATATTTAACAGGCTATCGATGTATTTTTTCTTTAAGACTGACCCTACTGCTTTTATTAAGAAAAACGAATAAGTCGCACGTTATCTCACCTTTACGAAAGGTACGTTGAAATGAGCAAAGTAAAACAACAAGATATCGATCAATTGATCGTACTGGTGGGAGGCAGAGATAATATTGCCACCGTCAGCCACTGCATTACCCGGCTACGCTTTGTGTTGAATGACCCCTCTAAAGCTTCACCTAAAGAAATTGAAAATCTGTCGATGGTTAAAGGTTGCTTTACTAATGCCGGGCAATTTCAAGTGGTTATCGGGCCTGAAGTTGACGATTACTATCAAGCGCTGATTGCTAAAATTGGCCTGAATGAAGTGGATAAAGAGCAGACCAAACTGGCTGCACGGCAGAACATGACTTGGTTTGAACGTGGTATTTCTCACTTTGCCGAGATTTTCTTCCCGTTGCTGCCAGCGCTGATCAGCGGAGGCTTGATTCTTGGCTTCCGTAATGTGATTGGCGATATTCCGATGTCTGATGGCAAAACGCTGGCACAGATGTATCCGGCATGGAAAACCATTTACGACTTTCTCTGGTTGCTGGGCGAAGCCATCTTCTTCTACCTACCGGTGGCTATCTGCTGGTCGACAGTGAAGAAAATGGGGGGCACCCCAGTATTGGGGATTGTGTTGGGTATCACCTTGGTATCACCACAACTGATGAACTCCTACCTGCTGGGGCAACAGATCCCCGAAGTTTGGAACTTTGGCTGGTTTACCATTGAGAAAGTAGGTTATCAGGCACAGGTCATTCCATCAATTTTGGCGGGTTTGGCGCTGGGTTGGATTGAAACTAATCTGAAGAAAATCATTCCAGCCTATCTTTATTTGGTGGTGGTGCCGGTAGTTTCCCTGTTGCTGGCGGTATTCCTCGCCCATACGCTTATCGGGCCATTTGGTCGCATGATTGGTGATGGTGTGGCCTGGGGAGTGAAAGCTGTTATGACAGGCAGCTTCGCGCCGATTGGTGCCGCACTGTTTGGCTTCTTGTATGCGCCGCTAGTCATTACCGGCGTGCATCAGACCACGTTAGCCATTGATATGCAGATGATTCAGAGCATGGGCGGTACACCGGTATGGCCGCTGATTGCGCTGTCTAACATCGCACAGGCATCTGCGGTATTGGGCATTATTATCATTAGCCGCAAGATCAATGAGCGCGAAATATCGGTACCTGCGGCAATTTCAGCCTATCTGGGTGTCACAGAACCGGCAATGTACGGTATCAACCTCAAATATCGCTTCCCGATGTTGTGCGCCATGATTGGTTCTGCGTTGGCGGGCCTCATTTGTGGTCTGACTGGGGTGATGGCGAACGGTATTGGTGTCGGTGGCCTGCCTGGTATTTTATCCATCAAACCACAGTTCTGGGCGATTTATGCTGTGGCAATGTTAGTGGCGATCGTGGTGCCATTGGTGCTGACTATACTGGTTTACAAACGTAAAGAGAGTCGTGGCGAATTACCGGTCTAAATCGTATTCCTCCGCCAAAGGTTATCCTGTGGCGGAGCTGTTTCTTTAATTTTCTCTGTTTTTACTACGAATAAGAGTCTGCTATGAATAATCCTATCCCTTGGTGGCAAAACGGCGTCATTTATCAGATTTACCCGAAGAGTTTTCAGGATAGCACCGGTAATGGCTATGGTGACCTGGCTGGCGTGACGCAAAGGTTGGATTATCTGCACAAACTCGGCGTTGATGCCCTCTGGTTGACACCGGTTTATGTCTCGCCACAAGTGGATAACGGCTATGACGTTGCCGACTACTGTGCCATTGACCCTGCTTACGGCAGCTTAGATGATTTCAAAACTTTGGTTGCGGCTGCTCATCAGCGGGGTATTCGTATCGTAATGGATATGGTGTTCAATCATACCTCGACTGAACATGCCTGGTTTAAAGCATCAGCGGAGCGCAACAGCCCGTACCGTCAGTTCTATATTTGGCGTGATGGTGAGGGTGATAATTTACCGAATAACTGGCGCTCGAAATTTGGTGGTAATGCCTGGCAATGGCATGCTGAAAGCGGCCAATATTATCTGCACCTGTTCGCTACCGAGCAGGCGGATCTTAATTGGGAGCACCAGCCGGTACGTGATGAACTGAAGAAAGTGTGCGAGTTTTGGGCTGATATTGGTGTGGATGGTTTGCGCCTGGATGTAATTAATCTGGTATCCAAACAGCAAGACTTCCCGGATGATTTTGCGGGTGATGGCCGCCGTTTCTATACCGATGGCCCCCGTATCCACGAATTTTTACAAGAAATGAGCCGTGATGTGTTTCAACCGCGCGGCCTGATGACAGTTGGCGAGATGTCGTCCACCCGCCTTGAGCATTGCCAGCGTTATGCCGCATTGGGCGGGGATGAGCTGTCGATGACCTTTAATTTCCATCATCTAAAAGTGGATTATCTTAATGGGGCCAAATGGTCGCTAATGCCGCCGGATCGGGTGGAACTCAAACAGATATTTAACCAGTGGCAGCAGGGGATGCATAACCGTGCGTGGAACGCGTTGTTCTGGTGTAATCACGACCAGCCGCGCATTGTATCGCGCTTTGGTGACGAAGGTGCACTGCGCGTGCCAGCGGCCAAGATGCTGGCAATGGTGCTGCATGGTATGCAAGGTACGCCATATATCTACCAAGGCGAAGAGATTGGCATGACCAATCCTAATTTTACCTCGATTAATCAATACCGTGATGTCGAAAGTCTGAATATGTTTGCTGAGCTGAGTGCACAAGATCGCGATCCTGACGAGTTATTAGCGATTCTGGCAGCCAAATCCCGTGATAATAGTCGTACCCCGATGCAATGGGATCGCAGCCGTAATGCCGGTTTCAGTCAGGGAACCCCATGGATCGAACCCTGCAGTAACTATGCTGAAATTAATGTTGATAGCGCGCTGGCTGATGCTGACTCGGTGTTTTATGCCTATCAATATCTGATAGCCCTGCGTAAACAACATGATGTGTTCACTTTTGGTGACTATCGTGATCTCTGCCCGCAACATCCAGAGTTGTGGTGCTACTTGCGCCACTGGCAGGGTAAACAGTTGTTGGTGGTGGCTAACCTGAGCGGTGAACCGCAACAGTGGCAGCCAGAGGAGATTGCGCTGGGCGGTAACTGGCAATTGTTGATGAGCAGCTACGGCGAAAGTGCTTTCCAGCCGCAGGAGATGGTGTTGCGGGCATATGAGGGGATTTATTGGGTGAGGGAATGATTTAGTTCAGATCAGTGGCTTCTCTCCTTGCTCGGCAGCTCAAATGTGCTTTTAACTTCAAAGGCCAATTCAAAACAAAACGCTATGGTTTTGATTCTGACTCTCTTTTGACGTTGAGCGCAATCAGGAATATTGCCGACGAGGATGGAGGCCGCAATGGTTAGGTGAACACTGAATGCATATCAACCGAAACCAGAGCCTATCCATCACCAAAACTAAATCACTCTCCCAGCTTTAGCGCGGGTAACTGCGCAAAAATACTCACTAGCCCCTCGCCCCAGCCCTTACGGATCATCATAAAGTAGGGGTGATCTTCGGTGATGCGATATTGCTGTTCGGTACTGAAACTATCGAGTGAATAGATCATCACGTCTAGCGGTAAACCGACGGATAAATTACTGCGCAAGGTTGAGTCCATCGAGATCAACGCGCACTGCATGGCCTGATCCAACGTGGTGTGGTAATTCAACACCCGATCAATAATCGGTTTGCCGTACTTACTTTCGCCAATTTGAAAATAGGGCGTGTCCTGCGTGGCTTCAATAAAGTTACCCTGCGGATAAATATGAAACAGCCGCAGTCCTTCACCTTTAATTTGCCCGCCTAACAACAGGTTACAGTTAAAATCGGTTCCGCCGCTGTTTTGCTGCGCACCGCTGTCTCGGTTAATCACCTCGCGCACCGTCTCGCCCAGAAGTGTTGCGGCCTCATACATCGAGCGCACATTCAGCAGGTTAGTTTGTTCCGGGTCCAGACAGCGGCGTTGCAGCAAACTGACAATACTCTGTGTGGTTGCCAGATTCCCCGCACTTTGCACCACCAGCGTTCGTTCACCCTCTTGCTGAAACAGGTGTAACTTGCGAAAAGTGGAAATATGATCCACCCCGGCATTGGTACGGGAGTCAGAGGCAAACACTAACCCGGATGACAGCCGCATGGCCACACAGTAGGTCATAACACATTATCCTTAGAGCCTATCTCACTAGGGCTATTTTATTTGCCAGCAACGCGCTTTATTGCGACATATCGCGTCGCGGGTTAGATAACATATGCACGGCTGCGATGGTCTGCATATCTTCAAAGCCACCACCACGGCGAATACCTCGCACCGGGCAGGCATCCAGATAATCAATGCCCACCGCCAGTTTTAAATGCTGGTTCGGTTGACAGGTATTATTGGTGACATCAAAGCTCTGCCAGTGTCCATTCAGCCACACTTCTGCCCATGCGTGGGTCGCGACATGACTGGAGGATTCTGTATAAAGATAGCCGCTCACATAGCGTGCCGGAATATTTAAACTTCGGCAACAGGCAAGAAAGACGTGGGTGTGATCCTGACAGACCCCTTGTTCGGCGGCAAAAGCTTGTGCCGCACTGTCCTGTACCGTGGTGGTACCGGGGCTATAGGGCATTTTTGCCAGCAATTCACCCATCATTTGCGTCAGGCAGTCTAATTGCGCATCGGCGTGGGTAGCACCCTGACAATAACCTGAAGCAAACTGGCGAATGGCGGCATCTGGCTGAGTCAATGGGCTGTGGCGAAGAAAGACCAGTGGAGAGAGGTGGTCGCCGCTGTCATCTTCTACATTGTCTGCAATCTCTACCACGCCCTGAGCTTGAATGGTGATGGCTTGATGAGGCTTATCCAGGGTGAGTACATGTAGCACATTACCAAAGGCATCCGTGGTACAAATGGCCTCTTCCGGTAAGGTCAGTTGCCAGGATAAAATGCGCTGGTGGGCTGAATCCTGTGGGGTCAGGCGCAGATACTGAGTGCTGTGTTGCACCTGTTGTGCATAGGTGTAATGGGTGCTGTGATCGACATTCAGTCTCATTGGACCTCCAGATAGGTTTGGCGGATGCTGTCAGCGATAGCGTTGATCTTGCCTAAAAAATCCATCAGATAGCTGTGTAATCCGTCGGCCATCACATCCGTAATGCTGCTAAATCGCAGCTCAGCAAGCAAAATATTGACCAGCCGCCGAGGTTGGTTGCTACGATTGCCACCAATCAACGCCAACTGCTGTTCCATATCGTTAATGCAAGCCAGCAGCGAACGCGGGATCTCATTGCGTAAAATCAGTAACTCAGCAATCGCCTCCCGACTCAGTTGCTGCTTATATAAACTGTGGTATGCCTCCCGAGCACTGACGGCGCGTAATAAGGTGTCCATCCGGTAGTATTCGCGTACCGGGTCATCGTCGCTATCCAGTAATTGGTTTTTCACATCCAATAGGCGCGCGGTGCTGTCAGCCCGTTCAATCAAGGTACCCAATCGAATAAAATACAGTGCATCACTGCGCAGCAAGGTGCCATATACCGCACCGCGAAATAGATGTGAGCGCTCCTTAACCCAATCAAAAAAGGCATCAATTCCGGTAGCGCTGATACCTTGGCGGCGTAGCTGTTTCATCTCAATCCAGGTGGCATTGATACTTTCCCAAACCTCGGACGATAAGCTGCCGCGTACTGCATGGGCATTGTTCCACGCCATCTGCAAACAACTAAAAATACTGCTGGGGTTGTTGCTGTCGAGCACGAAGAAATTCAACAGGTGGGTCATCGAGACCTGCGGATAGTGCTCGATAAACAGTGTCTGGGTGTTGCTCAGGCTGAGTGGCACCAGTAGATCAAAATTCACCCGATTGCTGGTTGGCATCATCGATAACCGGTTGGTGACATCCAGCACCCTGGTGATGTTTTCTGCCCGCTCCAGATAGCGGGCCATCCAATAAAGCTCACTGGCTGTTCGGCTTAGCATGCATCGTCCTCCAATACCCAGGTATCCTTGGTTCCGCCACCTTGCGAAGAGTTAACGACCAACGACCCTTCTGCCAGTGCGACTCGGGTTAAGCCCCCAGGCACTAAACGAATTTCTGCACCACTGTAGTGGCATAGTGAATTTGGCCACCTGACCAGAGGTGTTATTCTTGCCTCAATAACTTTACAGGTGATCCATGACCAAATATTTCACGGCTGAATTCAAACTCGAAGCGGCAAAGCTGGTTGTTGACCAGAAATACTCTCATTCGGAGGCCGCTAAAGCCATGAATGTCAGTCTTTCCGCCCTTAGCCGATGGGTGGGTAAGCTCAGATTGGAACGTCAGGGTAAAACCCCCGTTGGGCTTCCACTGACGCCTGAACAAATAGAACTTCGGGAAATGAAGAAAAGGATTCAACGTCTTGAAATGGAGAACGAAATTCTAAAAAAGGCCACCGCTCTCTTGATGTCGGACTCGTTGAACAGTTCGCGATAGTCGATAAATTGAGAGCGCTTTATTCGGTAAAAGCACTGTGTAAGGCTTTTGATGTTCAGCGTAGCAGCTATCGGTACTGGCATAACAGAGAACGCGTCCCAGATGTCGAGCGCACCATTAAACGCAGCCTGGTTAACGAAGTCTGGCATGCTAGCGGCGGGTCAGCCGGTGCCCGAAATATCGCCATAATGGTGACGAATAAGGGCGTAAAACTGGGGCGTTGGCTTGCCGGAAAATTGATGGCAGAGCTGAACATGACAAGTTGCCAGCGTCCCACACACAAATATAAACGGGGTGGGCAGGAGCATGTTGATATATCGAATCTATTGGAGCGGCAGTTTGCAGTAACCCAACCGAATGAGGTTTGGTGTGGCGATGTGACCTATATCTGGACAGGTAAGCGCTGGGCTTATCTGGCTGTGGTGTTGGATCTGTTTGCCCGCAAGCCCATAGGCTGGGCGATGTCGTTTTCACCTGACTCAGCGCTAACGGGTAAAGCGTTACAGATGGCATGGGAACTCAGGGGACGCCCAGGCGGAGTGATGTTCCACAGCGATCAGGGCAGTCATTACACCAGTAAAAAATACCGTCAGTTGCTGTGGCGTTACCGGATAAAACAGAGCCTAAGCCGGCGTGGGAACTGTTGGGACAACGCGCCAATGGAGCGATTTTTCAGAAGTCTGAAATCCGAATGGGTACCGACGACAGGTTACCAGAGCTTCGGGGAGGGCAGAAATGCAATCACCCGATATATAACGGGTTACTACAGCGAACTTCGCCCGCACTGGTACAACGGAGGCTTAACGCCCAATGAATCCGAACGGCTGTTCTATGAACAGTCTACTACCGTGGCCAATTTTAGTTGACCACTACACACACAGGGCAAAAGGACGTAAATCAATATGGCGCGGCGCAAGTCCGCTATTCACAAAGGTCGGGCAGGTAGAAAGGGCGAGGGTTTCTTGTGCGATGTAATTTTGTGGTCGCGCCAAGAGTAATTGGCGGAATTGGGCTATTTCAGCTTGTGCCGCCGCAGGGCCAATCAACATGCCATATCCCCCGGCGCCATGAACTTCTTTCACTACCATCTGATCCAGATTAGCTAATACATATGAAAGATCAGTGGGTTGACGGCATTGCCAGGTGGGAACATTCGCCAGAATAGGTTCTTCGGAAAGATAAAAACGAATCATTTCAGGGACATAAGGATAGATGGATTTATCATCGGCGACGCCAGTACCAATCGCATTAGCCAATACCACCCCACCTGCGCGATATACCGACAGTAGTCCGGGGACACCGAGCATGGAGTCAGGGCGGAAAGCCAGCGGATCGAGGAAGGCATCATCCACCCGCCGGTAGACAACATCGACTTTGCAGGGGCCTGCGGTAGTTCGCATAAATACTGCCCCTTCTTTGACAAATAAGTCAGCACTTTCAACCAGTTCAACCCCCATCTGTTGAGCCAAAAAACTGTGTTCAAAATAGGCACTGTTAAAGCGCCCCGGGGTTAGCACCACGACGGTGGGGTCGTTGACCGGTGTGCTTTCGCGCAGCGTTTGTAACAGGTGAGAAGGGTAGCGCTCAACAGGTGCGATGCGTTGTTGTGCAAACAACTCCGGGTAGAGCCGCATCATCATTTTACGGTTTTCCAGCATATACGAGACGCCGGACGGGGTACGCAGGTTATCTTCCAGCACGTAATAGAGACCATCGTTGTTGCGGACCATATCCACACCGATGATATGTGCATAAGTATCACGGTGCAGGTTAACCCCTTGCATACAGGGCTGATATTGGTCATTCGCCAGCACTTGTTCGGCCGGAATAATGCCCGCTTTCAGGATATGTTGTTCATGGTAAATATCATGTAAGAACGCATTCAACGCTTGTACGCGCTGGCGAATGCCGCGATCCAGCATTTGCCATTCGCTGGCGGGAATAATGCGTGGCACGCTATCGAACGGTATTAATCGCTCTGCGCCATCATCGTCACCATACACATTAAAGGTAATGCCTACCCGGTGAAATAGCAGTGCAGCTTCTTGACGCTTACGCGCAATGGTTAGCTGATCGGCCTGTTGTAACCATTGCCAATAGGCATCGTAATGGCCTCGGTGTTGCCCCTCAGCCAGTAACATTTCATCGAAAAATCGTGATACGGAAAGGTCGATGTTCAGCATTATCACCTCGCTAACAGAACAGGCTGTATTGGTGATCACGCATAAACTGTGCCAGCTCGTAAAACAGGCAAAATAAAGGGGATTAGAGCGATTTCAGCCCTATTAGGGTGCAATTAGTGAGTGTAGTGCATTATTACCGAGCAGAAAGTTGCCACATCATGATCATGATGATCTGCAATAGCGCATTGTGAAAGGCACAGAGAAAATATTAGTAGGATAACAATAAAAAACGGCTGGTAATCACCAGCCGTAGACGCAATGACATCAGAATTAACGACGTACCGCGATAGCTTCGATTTCGATCTTCACATCTTTTGGCAGACGCGCAACTTCAACACATGAACGCGCAGGGAATGGCGCATTGTGTTCAGTAAAGAAAGCTTCGTAAGTGGCATTAACGGTGGTGAAGTCATTCAGATCTTTCACAAATACAGTGGTTTTCACGATATCGGCAACTTTCAAACCCGCTGCTTCAACGATAGCTTTTACATTCTCCAGTGACTGACGCGTCTGTGCTGATACATCATCGGCGACCAAACCTGTTTTTGGATCAACAGGGATCTGGCCTGACGTGAGGATCATACTACCCAGATCGACACCTTGAACATAAGGGCCGATGGCGGCAGGGGCGAGCTCAGTGCTGATATTGCGTGACATGTTGACTCCTGGTTACGTAATGCGGAAGGAACCCGTCATCTTTCATGTTGCTGGTATATTGGCTGCGCTCATCGGGACTATAAGCCTCATCCTACGGGCCAGCGTTTGCCGCTTTCCTGCACCATGAAATCTATTGGGTTTAATTATTTCTATATTATAAAGATGGGGTGGGTTACGGCAACCCACGCGAATCAAATTTGCGATGTTGCATTGCTGCGAATATTGCCACTATTGTAAATATTAACGGGCAGCAATATTCGCTTAAGCCGAGCATTAATCCGCTTGCAGCACTTAATCCGCTTGCAGCACTACCTGGTGATCAAACTCTTTCTCGCAATATTTACATTTAAGGTGGATTTCACCTTGTTGCGCTTTTACTTTAAAGCTGGAGTCGACTGGCTCATTGTGGCTGATGCAGTTACTGTTTGGGCAAGTGAGAACGCCATCGATCTGCTCTGGCAGGCTTAGGGTCAGTTTCTTCACCACTTCGTAGTTATCGATGCGGTTAACGGTAGCATCCGGTGCATACATCGCCAGTTGGTTGGCTTGTTGCTCTGTCAGGAAGGTATTTTCTATTTTAATCAAATCCTTACGACCTGAGCGTTTAGACGGTAGATTCAATCCAATAGTAATACGTTGATCAGTGGCGGTCAGTTTGAACAGCGACAACAATTTAAAGCCGATTTGTGCCGGAATATGGTCAATCACAGTGCCACATTTAATCGCTTCAACCTGTAGTTTGTAATCCTGAGTCATGTTCAATCCCTCTTAAAGAGCCAATTCTGCGTTTAAAACCAGTGCCAGCAGTGCCTGACGTGCGAAAATCCCGTTACCTGCCTGTTGGAAATAGTAGGCATAAGGGGTCTTATCGACATCGGTGGTTATTTCATCAATTCTTGGCAGCGGGTGTAGCACTTTGAGATTCTCTTTCGCGCCATTCAAATCAGCCGCCCGCAAGATAAACTGTGCTTTGACATTGGCATACTCTGACGGGTCAAGGCGCTCTTTTTGCACCCGGGTCATGTAGAGAATATCCAGTTCTGGCACCACTTCTTCAATGCTTTCGTGCAGGCTGTATTCGATACCTTTTTCTGCCAGCATTTGCAGAATATAAGCAGGCATTGCCAGAGCATCCGGGGCGATAAAGAAGAAGCGGTTACCGGTGAATTTGGCTAGCGCCTGCGTGAGTGAGTGCACGGTACGGCCATATTTCAGGTCGCCGACCATGGCGATATTGATGTTATCCAGCCGGCCTTGGGTTTCCTGGATGGTGAACAGATCGAGCAGCGTTTGCGTCGGGTGCTGGTTTGCACCGTCACCGGCATTAACTACCGGTACATTCCCCGAGAACTGAGCGGCCAGACGGGCGGCCCCTTCTTGTGGGTGACGCATGACAATGGCATCCACATAGGTACTGATGACTGACATAGTATCTGCCAGTGTCTCGCCTTTTTTGCCAAGGGAGGTATTACTGCTATCAGAAAAACCGACCACTGAGGCACCTAAACGGTGTATGGAGGTTTCAAATGACAAACGAGTGCGGGTCGAGGCTTCGAAAAAGCAACTGGCGATCACTTTGTGTTTTAGCAACTCAGGTTGCGGACTACTTTTCAGGCTGGCGGCGGTACGCAGCACCAACTCCAGTTCGTCGCGACATAAATCGTTAATTGAGATGATATGTTTGTGATACAACGTGTTGGCCATTTTTCGCTCTCCTCTATGACCCGTTATACTTCCAGCTGCATGTGTGTTGGCTGCTTTCGCTCACCCCGGTGGCTTACTTGTCGTTGACCTTAAAATAAATAAGCTCCTGGGGATTTACTCAATTGCCGCCTTCCTGCAACTCGAATTATTTAGGGTATATATTTTAATTGGTGATAATGCTTAATTCGGCACCGATCAGCAGACAAAAAAAAGCCCCTCAACGAGGGGCCTTACGGGATCGGTTTAGCAACGGGAGAAAGAACGGCAGTTGGCTGCCTGTTGGCAGGCAATTTTGTCGACCATCGAGAGGGTCATTTTCAACAAAACGCACTTGGCTTTCCATCATATCTCCCGGCAAATTGTGGCGAATTATACTCGCGTGTGGTTTCTCTGCAAGGGGTAAAAGCCGCATTTTTGCGATTAGCAAACGATTACTCATCAGGATTGGTTTCAATTATCTGATGATTAACGCCAATGGCTACCCTCTGGATGGCATTATCACCAGAGGGAATACAACCTGATTTTGTCGCCCGCTATTCAAGTGATTTGACTAGCTTGCCAGGTAAATTACCGAGGATGAAATCATTGATGATACTGTCAAAATCCTTATCGCTCTTAAAGCCTAATGCTTTGGCATAATGTGCTGCGAAATCCCCAGGCCAAGAGCTTACGATTTTCTCAATTAATGGATCTTGCTGAATCTTAATGTGATCAGCGACAGCGTCACCCGCAATACGCCGCAATGCATCAATCATTTGCTGTACGGTAATAGATAGCCCAGGCAAATTAATCACCCGCCCACCCTTAAGTTGACTGGTATCCAATTGGTGACCATGGATAAGATTATTAATTGCCATCTTCGGCGATAGCAGCCATAACGGTGTTTGCAGGCTAACAGGGCAAACCACGTCAATACCTTGCAACGGCTCACGGATAATGCCGCTGGCAAAACTGGAGGCCGCGCGGTTTGGTTTTCCTGGGCGTACCACAATGGTTGGCATACGCAGGCTACGACCATCAACAAATCCCCGGCGGCTATAGTCTGCTAACAATAAATCGTTTAATGCTTTTTGCGTACCATAGGAACTCTGAGGCGACCATACCTGTTCATCCGGCACGACAGCCGGTAACTCACCGCCAAATACCGCTACTGAACTGGTGATAATCACTTTAGGGCAGTGTCCAAGCTGGCGAGCGCGCTCGAGTAAACTGCGGGTAGCATCAAAATTGATCCGCATACCCAAATCAAAATCTTCTTCTGCCTGACTGGAGACAATCGCTGCCAGGTGGAAAACGGTGTCAACGTGTTGATTAAAAACGCTGGCAAGCCAGTGCGGATCAGCGCCCCATTCCCGAACGAAACGCAACAAACCATCATGCGTTATGCAGCGAGTAGATACTCTAAAAATACCTCATTCGGTGAGCTGTATTCCAGAGATTTGCGCCCCCGAGTGTTGAGGATGTGCTCCAGTCTCGCAATATCTTCATCGCTGACGCCATTAAAATCGGTTCCTTTCGGATAAAACCGCCGTATCAGACCGTTGGTATGCTCATTCAACCCCCGCTCCCAGGAATGATAAGGCCGGGCAAAGTAAACCTTTGCGCCCGTTACCTGAGTGATGTCCTTATGTTTCGCAAACTCGGGTCCGTTATCTGCCGTCAGGGTTTTAAACTCGCAGAAAGTATTCGCCACGATGTCCCTGAACGCTTCCACGACGCTCTCAGCGCACTTATTGGGGAGTTTACGGATAATGACCTGCTTTGTGGCTTTGTCCACGACCGTCAGCAGGAATGACTTCTGGTCTTTGCCAAAAATCGTATCGATTTCAACATGCCCGGGAACCTGTTTGAGTTCAGCCTCAGCAGGCCTGTGCTCAATGCCAACCCTGTCCGGGATGGGCGTGCGTCCGGGCTCACCCGTATCATAGCGATAGCGTTTACCCCGGTGAGGGAGCTGAAGGTAAAGCTTACCGCCAGCCTGTCTGTCCGAACGGATATAGCGGTAGAGGGTATTTTTGCTGACGGCGATATCAAACTGGATTTTCAGTCTCCCAGAGATAACCTCAGGGGAGGTATGTACAGCCAGCGCCTGCCGGAGAAAGTCTTGTGTCTGCTGGCCCAGAGGGAAACAGGCATTGTGTGCCGAGGTGGCGCCCCGCCGTTGTCTGGCTAAGGCATCAGCGCGTCTGGAGGAGTAAAGTCCGTTGAAGGCGGGGTCCGTATTACGTCTGAGCTCCCGGCTCAGGGTAGAGCGAGAGACGCCGAGCTCTCTGGCAATGCAGGACTGATTAACGCCTTCAGCTTTTCGTTTTTCGATGTAAAAGCGCTCATGCTGAGTCAAATGTTTTCCCTTCATGCAACAGGGTCTCCGACAGGGTCAATACGGCTATTTTATCCGTACCTGACCGGTGGGTCACTTTGTTGCATTTCGTTTGGGAATTGGCGATAGTCCCATAAATCTTATATAAAATACGCCATTCGTGTTCTATGAACACAAGATTAATTCTTGATATTTCTCTATTTTAAAGATAAAAAAACATGGATGGGTGATAAGAGAAAAGAATAATATCAGCGAACCTTACCAAATCATCAGTACCGTAGACGTAATCTGGATGGTGTTTACTTATTCCTACTCATCATTTTTATCTAGTGTATCGCATCAGACTATGGGCACACATCACCTAATAAAATAGTGCTAAGCGAGTATGCCCAGAGGAATTTAATCCAGCCAGTCAGCGAGGATCTGCTGCGTCGTTTTTACTGTGATACGGTTCCCCGGAATGGACAGCTCAGACCAAACCTCATTATGTTGCGCGATAAGCTGCTGAGCCGTGGCATATTTCCGGTCCGCAGTGGTATGGGCATCAGAAGCGATGGTCAGAGCATACCCTTTACTGGCGGCAATTTTGATGGTGGTATCAACACAGTAATCCGTGGCACAACCACAAATAGTCAGATGAGTAGCCCCTAGCTGGGCAATAATAGTGTCGAGCGAGGTAAGATAAAACGAATCACACGCTGTTTTGGTAACAGAAATAGCATTCTGCGGGTAATGTAATTCCGGTAGCAGTTGCCACAATTCACTCCCTTGTGTCATTTCATCTTCTGCATGCTGTATGAAAATGACTTGGTCAGCATGGTCGATCAACTGATTAATACGAACGACGCGACCTTCACGATCAAAACGTGGATTAGCAAAAACCCCATTTTGCATATCAATGACAATAACAACATGTTCTCTGGTCACCGCCAACCTCTACAATGTATGTGGACCCGCTGTTAAGCTACAAAGGCCTTAGGGGAAAAGCCTATGCTAAGTTAAAGATCCTGACTTACACAATGGCCTAATCATACAAAACCTAATGAAAAACAACTTGATCTCGACCACCATTCTTCGCTCGGTAGAGTGCTTTGTCGGCTGACTTAATCGCATCATCAAATGAGGTGTCTTTAACATATAAAGCTGCACCGATAGATATCGTAATGTTGAGAGAGTGGTTGTCCGGTGTAATAAACAGCGTATCGCGGATATGTGTAGTTATCCGCACCAAGATCTCACTGGCAATTCTGTTATCTGCGGTATGTATTAACAGCAAAAATTCTTCACCGCCATACCGCGCCAGAAAATCATTTCCTCTAATCACTGACGTTAGTTCCTGGGCGATATCATATAAAATTTTATCACCGGCAGAATGTCCATGATTATCATTAACCCTTTTAAAAAAATCTATATCAATCAAAGCAATAAAGCAGTCCTTATGCGTTTCTCTAAAATTATCCAAATGGTGATTAATACTGAATCTATTAGGTAATTTAGTCAGTTGATCCGTCGAGGATTGGAATTGCAAAATAGAGAATTTACTAAACGTTTTTTGAAAGCGGCTAAAAATAAAATAGAGTATCGAGAGTAAAATAATGCTCATCGCGGATTTAAATATTGAACGGGGAAGGTATCCTAAAGAGATTAGCCGTTCAAAATTCAAAGCAATATTTATACATTGTGGAATGAAAACCGAAAGGAAAAAAGTAGCATATCTTTTATTATCCCAAATTTTTAGCGCTATAGATAAAAACATGAAAGACATAATGAAAATATCATAAAATGGCGATAATCCAAATACAAATACCGCATGGATAGCATAGCTTATCAATAAGGGGATTGGGCCAAAAATTAATGCTGTCAGGACAATAGGACTAATGATTAACCCATAGAGTGTCGCACTGGTTTGGTTATGAAAATCAGCAAGATAGGTTGCAGTAAAACCGGCAATCACGCCCATTAGAATTTTATAATGTAACTGATTAGGTTTTTGTCTGGTAATAATATAAAGATAAGGTAATGATATGCAAAGATAGATAATACAGACCGCATTAAAGGAACTTGTCAAAACACTCTGCATCAATTGAAACATAATATAATCTTCTACACTTAATGAACTCGGCTATAGAGACAGGTAACCAAGTAAACAGAAAAAGGAAAGTTATAACGTATACGGATAGGTTTCCTTTAATTTTGCGTATTTTCACCATAAAGGAGCGAACTATATCGTAAAAATAATAATTTATAAATAATTATATTTCTCTTAGTCATTTCATTTAGCATAACGTAAACTTAATATCACTTACGCCAGATATTATCCCTCGTCATAAGGAGTATAAACAGGATTTAATAATTTAAAAAATACTCGAGAGTAGCAAGAAAAACATCTATTATTACAGCCACGAGGAAATAAAAAACCAGCCGCTAAGCTGGTTATTATTATTCTATCGATTGTTAAGATTTGCCGTTAAGTCGTTTATTTTTTTAGTTGCAATGTTGTCATGCAGGTTTGGCTTTCAGCCTGGGTCGCAAAAGGTGATACAGCTTTGAGGCCTTGATAACTCACTTCGATAGTCCCCTCAGCATTGCGTGGCAACCACACACCAATAAAACCATTCTGATAGCTGGTCAGTGTATCTTGCAGGATAACTTTCCCGGCTTTATCGGTAATTTTCACATCAAATGCGGTATTCGCCAATTCACCACGACAGCCAGACAAACTGTGATTGAAGCATGGGTGAGTTTGGTTTACATAGGGGGCGAATGAGAGATAGAACTTATCACCCAAGGGAAAAGAATACCGCTGTTGTTCATCGGATAAGGTGAGTTCCGCACTCGTTACCGAAGCTGAATATGCCAAAGGGCGTTCTTGTTTGGATTGATCGATGGTCTCAATCATTTGCTCAGTAGTTTTTCCCGCTAAGCCATGTTGAGTCAAAAATTCCGTTTGTGTCGTCGCCGCGGCGAAATGGCTAAAAGTGACTGCAGCTAAAGCAACAATAGCCAGTCGGGCTGTTGTTGCAAATGTCTTTTTCACTGTCATGGTATCCTTCCAGTAAGAGGAAATGTTCTAGATAAGTTGGAATAATGACTGATAATCTAAACCCTCCCCTTGGGGGAGGGTCAAAGACAGATTTGAATAGAAAGGTAAACCATTGTATAGAAATGAATTTTATTGATATAAATCAAATTAACACTCTGACGTACCCCTCAAAACTGATTAATTAATATCAGGATGTTGAGCGATAAGATTCTTTCTCTTTTTCTCAAGTTCGGCTATTTCTTGATCAATATCATCAATGTTGTGTTCGATATGATCATGGTGTTCCTGCAATATCTCTCTGGCCTCCGCCCGATCAGACGCGGCTGGCGTCGCCCCTTTCAGTGGCATATTGGCAGTCTCTTTCATAAATATTCCAGTAACCAAACCAATAACCGCCACCACCATTAAGTAATAAGCGGGCATAAACAGATTTTGCGTTGTTTCAACCAACCACGCTGCGGCCGTTGGTGTCAGCCCTGCAACCAACACCGACACATTAAATGCGATAGCTAATGCGCTGTAGCGGATATGGGTTGGGAACATTGCGGGTAATATTGAGGCCATCACCCCCGTAAAACAGTTAAGCAAAATAGCCAGGATCAACAAACCACAAAATATCAAACCGATGATGCCGCTATTAATCAAAATAAAGCTGGGAATAGCGAGAATAAACAGCCCAATACTGCCACAAATAACAAAAGGTCTACGGCCAAATTTATCGCTCATTAATCCCATCACAGGCTGAACGAATAACATACCCAGCATGATTGCAATGATAATCAATACACCATGATCTTCAGAATAATGCAGACTATGGGATAGGTAGCTTGGCATGTAGGTCAGTAGCATGTAATAAGTGACGTTGGTGGCAATAACCATCCCGACACAGATAATCAGGCTTTTCCATTGTTTGGTTAAAATCTCACGGAAAGAAACCTTAGGTGGCTCGGCAATATTGTGGCGTGAATCATTATCAATTTTATCGACGTGCTGTTGAAAGGTCGGTGTCTCTTCAAGTGCATGACGCAAATAGATACCGATTAATCCTAATGGCGCAGCAACGAAGAACGGAATACGCCATCCCCACTCAAGGAAACTGGCTTCACCCACAATGCTGGAAATAAGCAGAACGACTCCAGCGCCTAATACGAAACCTGCAATGGAACCAAAATCCAACCAACTGCCAAGAAAACCACGTTTTCTATCGGGTGAATATTCAGCCACAAAAATAGCGGCTCCGGTATATTCGCCACCAACCGAAAAACCCTGTGCCAGTTTTGCCAATAACAATAATATCGGTGCCCAAATACCTATCGAGGCATAAGAGGGAATCAGACCAATACAGAAGGTACTGACCGACATAATAATGATGGTGACGGACAGGACTTTTTGCCGCCCATATTTATCACCTAACGCACCAAAGAATAAGCCACCAAGGGGCCGAACCAAGAAAGGAACGGAAAAAGTCGCCAGCGCAGCAATCATCTGAATACCGGGATCAGCACCGGGGAAAAATACCTGACCAAGTGCAAAAGCGACAAAACCATACACCCCGAAATCGAACCACTCCATGGCGTTGCCCAACGCCGCTGCGGTGATTGCCTTCTTCAGTTTGGCATCATCAATGATTGTAATATCATTGAGTTGCATAGGTTTAACACTCTTTCTTCGTAGTCCCATTGTTTCTTCCTTATGTTCCCAATAGCTCCACTGCATAAAGCATGAAAATGATGACGCGGAGTAATACCTGTTAAAAAATTCAAATTTAGTGAGATATTTATAAGAATAGTTGTAAAGCGAGGCGATGTGTAGGATAGAGCGGCCTGCAACATTTAGATAGAATAACTTAACATTATCCAAAATACATGTTAAAAGTCGAATTAAAAGCACAAAAAATAGCAATTTCCGCCATTACATCGTAAAAATCCAGACATATATACTGCTCATGTTATCAGTGGGTAAATTGGCCTTACCCGCCCGTGCAAGGCCGGGTTATCGCTTTCGTCCTTAAGCTGCACCCCCGATAAATGCCGTTGGAAAGATTGCTCCAACAACCAGGCTAACTTAAAAGCCGCCTGAGGATAATCCAAACCCTCTGGCCGGATATTAGAAATACAATTGCGCTCGGACTCCAACCGCCGCGTGTTCGGCCCCCAAGTCATATAAACCCCCAAACTATCCGGGGAAGAAAGCCCCGGCCTTTCACCAATCAACATGACAACCGCTTTGGCTTGTAAACACTCCCCTGCATCATCCCCTAATGCTACCCGTGATTGATGAGCCAACACTATCGGGGCCAGTGATAAGCCGAGCGTTTGCAAATAAGGTCGTAAGGCCATCACCAAAGGAATTGCCTGCCGGTGTACCGCTTTCGATGACAGACCGTCACCAATAACTAACAGAATATCGGCTTGCTTATCAGGCCATGCACACAACTGTTCACGGCTTTGCGACGATAGCTTTCGGCCAAGATCCGGGCGGCGCAGATAAGTTGCACGATCCGGCGCGGCACTGTTGACGGTAAGTGTCTGTAATCCTGAATCTGCCAGTTGATTAGCAAGATCCTCGCTGATAAAAGGCTGGTGCACGGCATCCCGTGCCTGCGCATGTGCCAAACCAAATTTCAACAGCTCTTCAGTAGGTAAGCTTGCTCCTGTACGGCCAAGAGCAATACGCGCAGCCGTGAACTGGCGCAAAACCGCCCACGAATTGCGATGTAACACCCCGTTTATTATCTCATTTCCGCTCATCAGAATGCCCCCATAGGTGGCAACTGCGCTAATAACGGATGATTGGCCGTGGTATCACGCAAGCGCCCCTGAGCATCCATAATATTCATTTTTTCTAGCCACAGACCAAACTCTGGTGCATGTTTCAGACCGAGCAATTGCCGGATATACAACGCATCATGAAACGACGTGCTTTGATAATTAAGCATGATGTCATCAGCTCCCGGCACCCCCATCATAAAGGTCAGTCCAGCGGTCCCCAGTAAGGTCAGCAAGGTATCCATATCATCCTGATCCGCCTCAGCATGGTTGGTATAGCAGACATCACAACCGAGTGGGACACCCAGTAACTTGCCACAGAAATGGTCTTCCAAACCGGCACGGATAATCTGCTTACCATCATAAAGATATTCTGGCCCGATAAACCCGACGACAGTATTAGTCAGTAACGGTGAGAAGCGGCGAGCAATCGCATAAGCACGCGCTTCGCAGGTTTGTTGATCAACCCCGAAATGAGCATTACCGGAGAGACAACTGCCCTGCCCAGTTTCAAAATACATCACATTGTCACCGACAGTGCCTCGCTTGAGGCTCAATGCCGCACAGTGTGCTTCTTCCAACAAAGCCAGATTGATGCCAAAACCGGCATTTGCAGCTTCACTGCCCGCGATAGACTGGAACACTAAATCAACCGGTGCTCCGCGTTCAATCAACTTAATCGTGTTAGTAACATGCGTTAATACGCAGGATTGAGTGGGGATCTCAAAGCGGCTTATCACGTCATCCAGCATATAATTAAGTTTTTCTAACAATGGCAAGCTGTCACTGGCGGGATTGATGCCAATCACAGCATCACCGCTGCCATACAGCAGGCCGTCAAGCATGCTGGCGGCGATACCCGGCAAACTGTCCGTGGGGTGATTGGGCTGTAGCCGCACACTTAAGTGGCCGGCAAGGCCAATAGTGTTACGGAATCGGGTAATAACACGGCATTTTTTCGCCACCAGAATCAAATCCTGATTACGCATTATTTTACTTACCGCGGCGGCCATTTCTGGGGTGATACCAGCACTGACTTGCGCTAGCGTCACACTGTCGGCCTGCTCGCTGAGTAACCAGTCACGAAAATCGCCGACGGTCAGATGCGCTATTGGCGCAAAAGCCTGCGGGTCGTGGCTATCAATAATCAGCCGTGTGACTTCATCCTGCTCATAAGGAATCAGCATTTGCTGTAAAAACGTTTTTAGCGGCAGATCTGCCAGCGTCATACGGGCAGCCATGCGTTCTTCAGCACTTTCTGCCGCAACGCCCGCCAGATAATCGCCCGAACGTGCCGGTGAAGCTTTAGCCATCAAATCGCGTAAATCGCCAAAGTGGTAACTACGATGGCTCAGTGTTGTCTGGTACATACTGCGTCCCTTAGTTGTTCAGGCTGCATAAACAGCCTGAACAATGATGACATTAATAGCAAGAATGGATCACTCGGCAGCACTGAGCTGTGGATCAAATGCGGCAGTAGCGCGTGAACGGTGGGTAAGACGAAAATAAATATAACCGACCAACATCATTCCAGCGAATATCAGAGCCAGCAGCGGGTTGTAATAGATCATCGCAATCAGACAGACAACCGCCAAAACTAACGCCAATGCTGGCGCAAACGGATAGAACGGCGCGGAGAATGGGCGAGTCAGGCGTGGCTCTGTTTGTCGCAGTTTGAATAATGACAACATTGAGATGATATACATCACGATGGCACCAAACACCGACATAGTGACAATATTTGCCGTCAGTGGCATGCCGCCAATAATAATCAACGAGTCAGAAAAAATAGCACCAATCCCGACAACACCACCAGCCAAAATCGCCAGGTGTGGGGTACGGAAACGGCGGTTTACTTTGGCCAGCGGCTTAGGTAAATAACCGGCGCGGGCCAAGGCAAAAATCTGGCGGGAATAGCCCATAATGATGCCATGGAACGAGGCTATCAGACCAAACAGCCCAAGCCATACCAGCATGTGTAACCAACCGCTGTCGCTGCCAACGATAATTTTCATTGCTTGTGGCAGTGGGTCGTTGATATTAGATAGCTTAGTCCAGTCGCCCACCCCACCGGCAAATACCATCACACCTAATGCCAGTAGCACTAAGGTCAAAATACCGCCAATAAAGGCGCGCGGAATGGTACGTTGTGGCTCTTTTGCTTCCTCTGCAGCCATCGAAGCCCCTTCAATCGCCAAAAAGAACCAGATAGCAAAGGGAATAGCGGCAAAAATCCCCGATAATGACCCGATACTGAATGTATCCGCGCCAGCCCAACCGCCTCTGACAAAGTTACTGATTTCAAAGCCTGGTGCGACCACGCCCATAAATACCAGCAACTCAAAAATGGCCAATATCGTCACCAACAGTTCGAAGGTTGCAGCAATACTGACACCCAGAATATTCAATGACATAAATATCAGATAGGCCCCAACCGCCACCCACTTTGGGTCAACTGCGGGGAATTGAACATTAATATAGGCACCAATTGCCATGGCAATGGCGGGAGGAGCAAATACAAACTCAATCAACGTCGCAAGACCAGCAATAAAGCCACCCGTTGGGCCAAAAGCGCGGTGAGCGTAAGCAAACGGCCCTCCGGCATGAGGAATAGCGGTGGTTAATTCGGTAAAACTAAAAATAAATGCCGTGTACATCGCGGCCACACCCAGAGCGGTAAACAGGAACCCTAAGGTGCCCGCTTGCGCCCATCCGTAGCTCCAACCAAAATACTCGCCGGAAATCACCAACCCGACGGCAATACCCCATAATTGAAAACTGCCCAACGTACGTTTTAATTCCGGTGCTTGTTTCGCCTGTGACATACCTTATCCCTATCAAAGAAATTTAATGGTAATAGTGCGGTCTATGGCTAAAGCAATGTTTGTACCAAATGCTAGATAACCGCTGAACAACGGAAATACCCGCACTTTAAGTAATGGGAAAAGGAGATGTAACGGGAGATAGCACTGTATGTGCGCTTTCCCCGCACTTTTTAGAGGCAAATGCACGAAGATGCAGCACCGCGAGGAAGGTACGCCTCATCCAGTCAAAAAAACATCGTTTTGCTGCTGGGAGTACAGCACTCACTTTAATTTTCACAAATAATGCATTACGCAATGCCACAAACAAGACGAAAATCACAAAATCAATAATTTATTAAAATTAAATATTTGTGATTAAATTCAAATTTAGACTATTGCATTTTTATACAAATACTAATTTATATAAAATAATTGTGATCACAGTTACTGTTTTTCAGTGTTTGCATTTCATTAGTATCACAGATCACATTTTTTCATCGATTTGATTAAGCGCGTCGTCAAGAATAAGCTCAATTTCAGTTAATGCCCACGAGAATGAATTAATGGGTCGCCAAGATAAAATAATAATATAAGGACTCCCTATGCAGGCGCTTATCGATTTCTTTCCTGAAAATAGTATTGCGATATATCCTTCCGCCGAGCATTGGGAACACGCTATTGATTTATCAATGGCAAGCCTAATCGATAATCATGCGGTTAAACCTGAATATAGTCAGGCGATCAAAGATGCCACACGTGAGATAGGGCCTTATTATATTTTGGCACCAGAAATAGCTATGCCGCATGCCCGCCCTGAAAATGGCGTGAACCACACCGCACTCAGCCTGACATTGCTGCGTAAAGGCGTGATTTTCGACGCTGACAGTGAACCGGTAAAATTACTAATAGGCCTGGCAGCAAAAGATGCGGACTCCCATATTTATGCTATTCAGGCATTAAGTGAAATGTTCTGTGACGATGAATCTATTACATCATTACTGAATGCTGCCAACACCGAAAATATAAAAGATATCCTTAAGCGTTATTAACCTATTCCGATAATACAATAACAAGGAATTAATATGGCTAATAAATCAATACGCGCCAAAGTACAATCCTTTGGCGGTTTTCTAACAGCAATGGTAATACCTAATATTGGGGCTTTTATTGCATGGGGGTTTATCACTGCATTATTTATCCCGACTGGATGGACGCCGAACGAACACTTCGGCAAGTTGGTCGGCCCGATGATTACCTACCTGCTACCGTTAATGATTGGTTCTACCGGTGGGCATTTGATTGGGGGTAAACGCGGGGCCGTGATGGGCGGTATTGGCACTATGGGGGTTATTGTTGGTGCTGATATTCCGATGTTTATCGGCGCGATGGTGATGGGGCCACTAGGGGGTTATTTAATTAAACATATCGATAAGCGATTGGAGAAACACATTCCAGCCGGTTTCGAGATGGTAATTAATAATTTCTCCCTCGGTATCAGCGGCATGTTGCTCTGCCTACTGGCCTATGAAGTGATCGGCCCGGCGGTGATGGAGGCGAATAATCTGGTCAAACAAGGCATCGAAGCACTGGTGTCTACTGGCTTCTTACCCCTACTGGCGGTGATTAATGAACCTGCCAAAGTGCTGTTCCTGAATAATGCCATCGACCAGGGAATCTATTACCCACTGGGAATGCAGGAAACTGCTATCCACGGCAAATCAATTTACTTTATGGTCGCCTCAAATCCAGGGCCAGGGTTAGGTATTCTGCTGGCTTTCTCACTATTTGGCAAAGGTATGAGTAAGAAGTCAGCACCCGGCGCGATGATTATTCATTTCCTCGGCGGTATCCACGAGCTCTATTTCCCTTATGTTCTTATGAAACCACTGATGATCATTGCCATGATCGCCGGCGCCATGAGTGGCATATATGTCTTTGAATTATTAGGTGCTGGCCTGGTTGCAGGTCCGAGTCCTGGTTCTATCTTCGCGTATCTGGCATTAACCCCTCGCGGTGGTTTCCTAGCTACCTGTGCGGGTGTCTTTACCGGTACTGCAGTTTCGTTCTTGGTGGGTTCCATCATCTTGAAAATGGACAAAGCCACCAGCGAAGAGAGCTTTGAAGAGTCGCAAACCGCCATGAAGAATCTAAAAGCCGAGGGCATATTGGCCAATCACCTCAACAATGATCATCCGGTACGGTTGATAGCCTTTGTCTGCGATGCCGGGATGGGGTCCAGCGCCATGGGAGCAACCACGTTTAGAAAAAAACTGGAGAAAGCCGGTTACCCGATTGCGGTAAAACATTACGCCATCGAAAACATTCCAACCGATGCTGACATCATTGTTACCCACGCCAGCCTTGAAGGCAGAGCACAGGGCGTGACGGACAAGCCATTGATTCTAATTAAAAATTACCTTGGCGACCAGGCTCTGGATATTTTATTCGAGCAATTGACTACAAGTGATAAGCCAAAGGAATCAGTATGAAAACGAAAGTGGCTGCAATATACGGTAAGCAAGATGTCCGCCTACGTGAGTTTGAATTACCCCCGATCAGCGATGACGAATTACTGGTTAGCGTCATTTCCGACAGCGTCTGCCTGTCGACTTACAAAGCAGCTTTGCTGGGTAGTGAGCACAAACGAGTACCGGGTGATGTGGCGCAACACCCTGCCATTACTGGCCATGAATGTGCGGGGGTCATTGTTGAAGTCGGTAAGAATTTAGCCACCCGCTATCGTGCTGGTGAACGTTTTGTGTTGCAACCTGCGATGGGGCTACCCAGTGGCTATTCAGCAGGTTACAGCTACGAATATTTTGGCGGTAACGCCACCTACATGATTATTCCCAAGCTGGCTATTGATCTCGGCTGTGTACTGCCTTATCACGGCAACTATTTTGCCGCCGCATCGCTGGCTGAACCGATGTGTTGCATTATTGGAGCCTATCACGCCAGTTATCACACCACACAATATGTTTATGAACACCGCATGGGCATTAAGCCCGGCGGTAATCTGGCCCTATTGGCTTGTGCCGGGCCAATGGGAATGGGGGCTATCGATTATGCCATCAACGGTGATATCAAACCGGCCCGCGTGGTGGTGGTAGATATAGATGAAGTCCGTCTGGCTCGTGCTGAGCAACTACTACCAAGAAAACAGGCAGCAGATAAAGGTATCGAACTGATTTACATAAACAGCAGCAAGCTGGATAACCCCATCGATACATTACGTCAACTCACGGGGAATCAGGGTTTTGATGATGTATTTGTCTACGCAGCTGTGCCAGCAGTCATTGAATTGGGTGATGATTTGCTGGCAGAAGATGGTTGCCTGAACTTCTTTGCCGGCCCGACAGATAAGCACTTTAAAGTGCCGTTTAACTTCTATCACGTCCACTACTCCAGTACGCATATTGTCGGTACTTCTGGTGGCTCTACCGGTGACATGGAAGAGGCACTTACGCTTTCTGCCCAGCGACGCATACAACCCTCTTTTATGATTACTCATATTGGCGGTCTGGATGCTGTACCTGAAACGGTGCTCAACCTCCCCCATATACCGGGTGGCAAGAAACTGATTTATAACGGCATTACCATGCCCCTCACCGCCATTGACGATTTTGCCGAACGAGGTAAAACGGATCCATTATTTGCGCAATTAGCCGAACTGGTCGCCGAAACTCATGGGGTCTGGAATGAAAAAGCAGAACACTATCTGTTAGCGCACTTTAACGTGGATATCGGAGTCGAGAGTGAAAACACTGGCATATGATATTTTCCGCACCACCGAACAAGCAGCAATGGCGGCCTGGCCACTGCTCGGCTGCGGTAACAAAAACCTTATTGATGGCGTTGCCGTCAGCGCCATGCGCGAGGCCTTAAATCAGATGACGATGCAAGGAAGCATTGTTATCGGAGAAGGCGAAATTGACCATGCGCCGATGCTGTATATTGGCGAACAACTCGGTGCCGGTGGACCACCTGTTGATATTGCTGTTGATCCTATTGAAGGTACCCGCATGGTCGCGATGGGGCAAGCCAATGCGCTGGCTGTGATTGCTTTTGCCCCACGAGGGATGTTGTTACATGCGCCTGATATGTATATGCGAAAATTAGTGGTAGGTGCACAAGCCAAAGGTTCCATTGACTTGCGCCGTTCACTGGCAGAAAACCTGCGCTGTGTGGCGGCTAAGTTAAACAAACCTTTAAATACGTTACGCATGATTACCCTCGACAAACCGCGCCATCAGCAGGCTATCGAACAGGCCAATGCACTCGGTGTTAAAGTTTATGCTATTGCGGACGGCGATGTGGCCGCCAGCCTGATGACCTGCTTATCCAACGGGCAGGCCGATGTGATGTATTGCATCGGCGGCGCACCTGAAGGCGTTATCTCGGCCTGTGCCATTCGTGCTTTGGGCGGCGATATGCAAGCTGAATTGATCGACTTTTGTCAGGCCAAAGGGGAAAGCGTGACGAATCGGGATATTGCCCTCACGGAGCACCAACGCTGCCAGCAAATGGGGGTTAACCTTAATCAGGTCTATTCTCTGACCGAATTGGTGCGCTCCGGGCAGATTATTTTTTCCGCAACCGGCATAACTCAGGGTGATATCGTCACCGGTATTAAGGAAAAAAATGGGGGCCAACTTCAAACCCAAACACTTTTGATTAACGGGCTGGATAACACCTGTAATATCATCAACTCCCTCCACTATCGATAATGGTGTTAAGGGTAGGATGACTGCATTAACTGAAGATGACGTACTCGAAAGGCTCGCCAGCCCTGAAAATCTCAATGATTTTCTGCTGAATGCCAATGAGATCTTATTTCAGGGTATTAAAAGCCTTCTGCCCTATTTATTTATCAATAATGATGAAGATATTCAGGAATACGCCGTCAAGCCTTTATTAGCCAAGTCAGGCCCACTGGACAGTCTGGATGTTTCTTTGCGCTTAATTTATGCGTTGGGGCAAATAACAAAAGCGGTTTATGCCGATATTTTGTTATTTTCTCAGCTCAGTGAGCATTTGCAGAAAACCGGAGATATTACTGAGTTTCATGACGATATCGTTTATGAATTTATGGGTAATCTCAATGCCGTGACCCAGAATAAAACCTTATTTCAAATGATTGAAAAGATGAAGTTTTCTGACTTCACCATTTTTAATCAGACCCGCTACGGGAATATGGTGAAAACCGGGCTGACGTTGGCAGTGACGTCATTATTACAGGAACTGACTTATGAGAGTGGAACTTAACATTAATGGGCTACAGAACAGCGCGCATTTTCCCGACCGCGATATTACTCATCTGCATCTGCCACTATTAGCCTCACTGTCTCAGCAACAACAGCAGCTTCAGCGCCGCATGGTGGTTTTTTTATGCGCGCCACCCGGTACCGGTAAATCCACCCTCGCCACATTTTGGCAATGGCTTTCCCAACGTGACACCACTCTAACACCGGTACAATGTCTGCCTATGGACGGCTTTCACCACTACAATCACTACCTTGATGCCCACCAGTTACGCAGTAAAAAGGGAGCACCAGAAACCTTTGATTTGCCTAAGCTACGTCAGGCTATCCACAGCTTGCAGCAACCTGGAGCGACCTGGCCTGCCTATGACCGCCGGTTACATGACCCGGTTGAAGATGCCATTATTGTCGACGCACCGATTATCGTGCTGGAGGGCAATTGGTTATTACTGCAACAACCCGGTTGGCAGCAGTTGAAAGCACTGGCTGATTACACTATTTATATTAATGCCGCCCCAGAATTACTGCGGGATCGCCTGATTGAGCGCAAGATCCGTGGCGGTTTATCGCCACAACAGGCCGAGGATTTTTACCTCGCCACTGACGGCCCTAATGTGTTCAAGGTATTGCAGTTCAGCCAGCCCGCCGACTGTCATTTAGTGATGGATAGCGATATGAGTTACCACAAAGCCTGAGCCACAATAAGGAAAAACCCGCCAGCGGCGGGTTTTCACTTTTACACATCGGCTCAAGGTTGCGGGTCGCTGCCAGAATCCTCTTTGCGGGTTTTCACCCATTCTCGCAGTCGCTGAATATGCAGATACAGTGCGGGAATAAACAGTATCCCCACCGCAGTGGCCATCAACATGCCACCAAACACGGTGATACCGATAATTTGACGGCTCATCGCCCCGGCTCCACTGGCAAAAACCAGTGGCATCACCCCGAGGATAAACGAAATAGCAGTCATCATAACCGCACGAAAACGCTGCTTAGCACCTTCCTGTGCCGCATCACGGATACTCGCGCCCTCTTCTCTGCGGGCTTTAGAGAATTCGACGATCAAAATCGCATTCTTAGCTGCCAGCCCTATCAGCAACACTAAGCCGATTTGCGCGTACACATCGTTGGCAAACCCCATTGCCGCCAGCCCTGCTACCGCCCCGCCTACGGCAAACACCACCGAGAGGATAACCACCAGCGGAATACTCCAACTCTCATATTGGGCGACTAAAAACAGATAGGCAAAGACCAATGCAGCAAGATAGATAAACACCACTTGCCCGCCGGTTTGCTGCTCCTGCCACGACATTCCGCTCCAGCTATAGCTGTAACCTGACGGTAAATTCTGTGCCAATAACGACTCCATCGCCGCCATTGCCTGACCAGAGCTGGCACCATCAGCCGCAGAACCGCTGATGGCTACCGAAGGGAACTGGTTGAAATTACTGATAAAGGGCGCACCCACCGAGGGGGTTAACGTCACCAGATTTGCCAGACTGACCAATGCACCATTGTCACTGCGCACATTCAGACTATTTATCTGAGCGGTGCGCTGGCGGAAATCCATATCATTTTGTAATTGCACCCGGAACATACGGTTATTCAGGGTGAAATCTCCCGCATTCATTCCCCCAAGTGACGTTTGCAAGGTTTGGAAGATTCGGCTGACCGGTACCTGTAGCAGCGCGGCGCGGTCACGATCGATACTCAGATTAGTTTCAGGCACCGAAGCGCTGAAGGTGGTAAATACCCGGCTGAGTTTCGGGTCCTGATTAGCGGCAAAAATAATTCCCTGGCTCACCTGCGCCAACTCTTGCGGTGACTGGCCTAACAGCGCCTGAATACGTAAATCAAATCCAGAAGCACTGCCCAACCCGGCAATAGCCGGTGGGTTTACTGCCATGATCATCGCCGAAGGGATAGCGGCCAAATTGGTCTGAATACTGGCCAGCACGCGATCAATATGAGGCCGTTGCCCCCAAGGTTTTAGCATCACAATGGCAAATCCGGCATTGGGCGAGTTGTTGCCGCTAAGCAAACTGAAGCCAGTGATTTTTATCACATCCTCGACGGCATCATTATCAGTAACCACTTGATACATCTGGTCCATCACCGTCTGAGTCCGATTAAGCGAAGCCCCATCTGGTAGTTGTAAACTGACAAAGAAGTACCCCTGATCTTCCTCCGGCAGGAACGAGGTGGGTAAACGCGTGTAACCCCACCAGGTTGCCAGCCCCACCAGCAGTAGCGCGGCGATACTGAATACCGCTCGGCTACTGATACGGCTGGTCAATGAAACATAACCGTCGCGGGCGCGATCAAGCCCACGATTAATACCGCCGAACAGACCGGTATCTGCCAATGTGCGCCGTTTCAGCAATACCGCACACAGCGCCGGACTTAAGGTTAATGCATTGATACTGGATAAAATCACCGCCGCCGACAGTGTTACCGCAAACTGCCGGTATAGCTCACCGATAATCCCTGGCAAAATAGCAATCGGCACGAATACCGCCATCAGTACCAGGGTGGTTGCGATAATCGGCCCGGCAATTTGAGTCATTGCCTGTCTGGTTGCTTGCGCCGGTGACAGATCAGGGTCATTCGATAATAAGCGCTCGACGTTTTCCACCACCACAATAGCGTCATCAACCACAATGGTTAGCGCCAGAATAATGGCAAACAGGCTCAGGGTATTGGCCGAATAACCAAAGATATACAGTACAGCGAAGGTGCCGAGCAGGGAGACCGGAATGGTAAGCGCGACGATAAAAGTCGCCCGCATACTTTGCAAAAACAGATACACCACCGCCAATACCACAATTAAGGTTAACGTCAGTGACACTGCGATTTCATGCAATGTTGCGGTAACCGGCAGGGTGGAGTCGTAATTGATTTCATACGTCAGGTCTGGCGGGAAAGAGGCTGATAGCCGAGCCATTTCATCCCGTACCCCATTAGCCACATTTAACGCGTTGGCACCCGGTACCGGATAAACTACTAAAAATGCCGATTTAGTCTGGTTTTGCGCCGCACTGACCTGATAGTTCTGCGCCCCCAGCGCCACGCGAGCAACATCACCTAACCGAATCATGCCGCCCTGAGGATTGCTACGAATAATCACATTAGCAAACTGTTGTGGGTCCGTTAGCCGCCCTTGTCCACTGATGGTCAGGGTTTGCTGCTGACCGGGCACCGACGGTGATGAGCCAATCTGCCCGGCAGCCGCCTGTACGTTCTGCTGTTGTAATGCTGCGACAATATCCTGCACGCTGACATTCAGTGATTCCATCCGTTGCGGATTGAGCCAAACCCGCATGCTGTAATCACGCGCGCCAAATACCTGCACATCGCCGACACCATTGATACGCGCAATGGCATCACGCAACTGAATACTGGTGTAATTGCTGACAAACAGCGCATCATGGGTTTGTTTCGGTGAAAAAACACTGACTCCCAGCAACAAGTTAGAGGCCCGTTTGCGCACGGAAATACCGTTTTCATTCACCTCCGCCGGCAGCTGAGCACTCACCTGAGAAATGCGGTTTTGCACCTCAACCGCCGCCATATCGGGGTCGGTACCACTGGCAAAGGTAATACTTAACTGATAACTGCCGTTATTAGCACTGGTCGATTCCATATACAGCATATTGCTGACACCGTTGACCTGCGCTTCCAGTGGTGAGGCCACGGCTTGTGCAACATCGCGGGCACTGGCTCCGGGGTAGACGGCACTCACGGAAACCACCGGTGGCGTAATATCAGGATATTGTTCCACCGGAATCACATACAACGACACCCAGCCAACAATGGTTATCACCAGTGCAATAACAATGGCAAACTTGGGCCGACGGATAAAGAAATGCAGCATCTGGCCTTCCCCTTAATTTACTGTCAGTGGTGTAGCAACGCTGGCGCTAACCGTCATCCCTGGCCGGACATGTTGTAGCCCTGCCACAATCACTCGTTCGCCCACTTTCAGCCCGTCAGTCACTTCATATTGTTGTTCAAACTGCTCACCCAACGTCACTTGCCGCACATCGACCTGATCTTTATCGTTCACCACCAAAACAAAGTGTCCCTGCTTATTCTGCTGCAATGCGGCAATCGGTATGACAGTAACCGGTTTTGCCATTTCTGCTGCCAGCGACACATTCACCACCCCACCGGGCAGTAATAAATGCCGTGGATTGGCAAAACGGGTACGCAGGGTAACGGTACCGGTCTGTTTATCAATTTGATTATCAACGGACTCAAAAACGCCGCGTTCCGGGTACTGCTTACCATTCGCCAGTTGAATACGAGGAGTAAAGTTGCCAAACGGCAATGTGCTGCTGTCCGCAGAGGGACCTGTAACCGACAACTGATAGGTTGCTGTAATGTAATCTCGTTCATTCACTGCGATAGCTACCCGAATCGGATCAAGTTGGACAATATTGACCAACGTGCCGCTGGCAGGATTAATTAGGCTACCGACATTAAAACGGCTGTGACCAATCTGACCGGTTATCGGCGCGTAAATACGGGTAAAACTGAGCTGTAATTGCTGGATTTGCAGGTTCGCCTGCGCCTGAGCTACCGCCGCGCGGCTGATATCGCGCTGCGCTTGTGCTTCGTCAACTTCCGCCTGGCTGACCGAGCGATTACTTCCCAAACGCTGTAAGCGGGTGAGGTTCACCTGAGCATGATTAGCACTGGCAGTCGCACTGTCTAACTGCGCCTGGGCCTGCGTTACTGCGGCCTGATGCAACGCGGGATCAATTTCATACAATAGAGAGCCCTGCTTGACCATCTGCCCTTCGGTAAACAACCGCGCAGCAATAAACCCTTCGGTGCGGGTCGTCACATCCACCGACTGAATCGCCTCCACGCGCCCCAAATACTGTAACGCAGTATCCGGTGTGATTGAGGTTACGACCGAAACAGTAACCGCAGGCAGCGGTGCTGCTGCAAAAACCTGATGTGTCACAAGACTCAACAGCAAGAGCAAATTCAGCCGAGTCCGTAGGATTCGTGGCACGTAATTGATTAGCGTGGACCAAACCAAATTCAGTGTAACCATGGTCATTCCTTACTCTCGGCAAAAAGTGATAATTTCATAAAGAGCGCGCAACCTTTTGCGGGCCAAAGAGAAGGTAACGTATTACACCTATAATGATAAGAGACTAAGATTATATTCATGTTAGTTTATATTTCTTCTGAGTCTTCACTTCCTGCTGATTAAATGGATGTTTTATCCTATTTAGGATCAGCCTAAATTTTGTAAGTGCCAAGGGAACTCACTATGACGGACTCCAGCCAGCCAGAATCACCATCACGGGCAAAAGGAGATAATGTTTTCTTTGCAAAACAAACTTTACAGGCCATGGCCTTGCTGGTTGGGGCAACCATCATTATTGCAGCGGTAGGCATTATCTATATCGCCTCGCAATTAAATGAACGAGCGACATCTCAAAGTCGTTTTCTGGTAGAAAAAGCCTGGAAAATGCGGCAAGACTCAATAAAAACCCGAATAAAAGATAATGCTTTCTGGGGTGATGCTTATGAACATTTGCATGTAAAAGTCGATCCTGACTGGGCTTTTGTCAGCCAAAATCTGGGGCCGTCACTGTATAGCGACTTTAATTATGAGGGAGTGTTTGTTGTTGATGGGCTAGGAAAAACCCGTTATTCGGTCATCAATGGGCAACTGAAAGATATTAGCCTGCCCGATTGGCTCAACAAAGATATAACCCCGTTGATTGACGCCGCCCGAGCGCGGGCAGACAAACAATATATTGCAACTGAAACCATCGACGTGGCTGGGCAACCGGCCATTGTTGCGGCTGCGGCCTTAACTACTGGTAGTGATCCACGCGTTAAAACAGTGGCTGGAGCACCCTCTGTTCTGGTGTTTATCGATTTACTGACACAGCCCGAGCTAAATACCTTGGGCGAAGATTATGGTATTCATCAACTGCGTACCCCTGAGGATGAAAAAGACGCGGCATCCAGCCCGTCAGTTCTATTATCTGCCAGTGATAACAGCGCATTGACGCTGCATTGGAATCAGGATATGCCCGGCGCGCAACTGCTCAACATATTACTCCCACTACTGACGCTGGTTGCATTGATTCTTGGGCTGACCGGCTGGTTAGTTCTGCGGCGGGCGATGTCAGAAGCACGGGTAGCGGATGAAAACAAATCTGCTTTAATCGCCAGCGAAGAACGCTTTCGTCATGTCGCCGAAGCTGCTACCGACTGGTTATGGGAAACCGATGCCGATTTACGCATCACCTACCTGTCGCAACGGTTTTTGACCATTACCGGATTAAGTGTGGAGCGCTGGCTGGGGCGTAATCTTGATTCACTGTTAAATTGCGATATTATCCCGCTGCGCTCTTGGTTACAGCACACCCATCTGACTGAATCTCGCAATGAGTTGCAATGCACTTATTTCTCCGCCAAAGGCGATAAACGCATTTGCCGTATTTATGCCAAACCTATCATCCAAAACAACGAAACCATTGGGTTCCGTGGCACCGCATCGGATATCACCCGTGAAATAGAAGCACAGGAACGGATTCAGCACCTCTCTCTACATGATGCATTGACCGGTTTACCCAACCGTCTGCGAATGAAAGAATTCCTGGAAAATAAGTTACGCCATTTAGCTGCGGCCCCCCACCCGCTGGTTATCCTCAATGTTGACTTGGATAAGTTTAAACCTGTTAACGACACTTTTGGTCATGTTACCGGTGATCTGGTACTGCATCAGGTATCTGAACGCCTAAGAAGTTGTTTGCGTGATCAAGATTTAGTCGCGCGTCAGGGGGGAGATGAATTTGTTCTAATTATCACAGGTCTTGCGTCACGCAAAGAAATTGAACAGCTTTGTACGCGCGTTATCACCCGAATCGAAAGTCCTTACGTGATAAATGATCAGGATATTTATATCGGGGCCAGCATTGGTATTGCACTGGCACCTCAAGACTCAATGCAAGCCGAAGAGCTATTACGATTTGCAGATATTGCCATGTATGAAGCTAAAAACAGTGGCCGTAACCGTTGGAGCTTCTACTCCAGTGAAATGAATGAGCGCCTGATGCAACGCAGTGAGCTAGAGCGTTTTTTACGTCAGGCCGTTAAGCACAACGAATTTAACCTTTATTACCAGCCACGCTACCGTATTGAGGGAACACAACTGACGGGTGCTGAAGCCTTGGTGCGCTGGAACCACCCGATTTTGGGGCTGCTGATGCCGGATCAATTTATTGCGCTGGCCGAAGAGACGGGGCTTATCACCTCAATTAGCGACTGGACCATGCTACAGGCATGTCAGGATGCATCGACATGGCCCTCGTCACTGATTGTTTCCGTTAATATTTCTGCGGTTGAATTCAGGAACCAGCGCCTGATAGAACGAGTGCGCCAAGTCCTGCTGCTCACTGGGCTACCTAGCCATCGATTGGAGCTGGAAATCACCGAGCGGATAATGATTGAAGATGCCGATGGTGCCTTTAAAACCATGACAGCATTGAAAACCCTGGGTGTGCGCTTATCGATGGATGACTTTGGTACTGGATATTCCTCACTGAATTATCTGCGCCGCTTCCCGTTCGATGGATTGAAAATTGATAAGAGCTTTACCGATGAACTGGCCGAGTCACATGAAGGCCAATCAATTGTCGAAGGAATCATTAACCTCGGCCATGCGCTGTCCATGACGGTGACCGCCGAAGGGGTAGAAACCGCCGAGCAGCTCGGGCAGTTACAGACTCTGATGTGTGATGAAGTTCAGGGTTATTTCTTGGGTAAGCCAATGAAACTGGATGATTTATTAGTTCTTATCCGTAATACACATTATGACTGAGGGCCGTTCAGCCGCTGGCGCTCAAGGCGATAGGGCTGAGCGGTAACGCTATTTTTAAGAGGTTAACCGGGGAGAGGCTATACCAGATCGCTTATTTTCAGTTGATAAAGGCCATCTAGAAAAGCTGGAATAAAGCTACCAGGGCCTGCCACCTGCTGAGATACCTGCCCGCCGACTTGTGACATCACCCGGCAAGCCGTTGCCACATGATGTAAACGGTCGCCTTCCAGTGCGCAAAATGCCGCTACCACGGCAGAAAGTGCGCACCCCGTCCCCACTACCCGGGTCATCAGCTTATCGCCACCGGTCACGGCAAAATCACGCAGGCCGTCGGTGATATAATCCACCTCACCGGTAACCGCAACCACAGTCTGCACCTGTAGTGCCAATTGGCGAGCAGCAGGCAGTGCACTCACCGAAGAATCGACACTATCCACCCCACGCCCCATAGTCGCCATACCGCTTAATGCCATGATTTCCGAGGCGTTACCCCGTATTGCCGCCGGTTTTAGCGCTAATAATTGATGGGCAAAATCAGTACGATAGACAAGCCCGCCGACCGCAACGGGGTCCAGCACCCAAGGGGTAGAGGATTGATTTGCCGCCTGGATTGCCGCCAGCATGGATTCGGCCTGAGCGCGGTGTAACGTGCCGATATTGATAAGTAAACTGTTCGCCATTGTACTAAATTGTGCGGCCTCTTCAGCTTCAACCACCATGGCAGGAAAAGCCCCTAATGCCAGTAACACATTGGCAGTGAAGGACTGTACTACCTCATTAGTCAGGCAATGGACTAATGGCGGTGTAGTTTGGAATTGTTGCAAACAGGCCGCCGCCAGTGCATCAGGGTACGGGAGAGGAGCGATTGAAAAGTCAGAGCGAATAGTATTCATGATATCCCCCACCGGCGAACAAGAAGGGGGACCGTTGTTTATGGACTCAACAACGATACCGCGACTTCCCTCCGCTGGTATAATCCAGATCAGGTAATACGGGTAAAATCTCAGCCATTACGCATTTAGCGGCAGGCACCCCGAGTCAACGAGCTTTATTATTAACACAATTAGCGGTAATCAAACACCATTAGCCATAATCATCACTTATGGCATTTTGACGCAGCGGCAATCAGTGCTTGCCCTAGAGCCAGCCCACCATCACCGGCAGGCAGACGCTGGGGCAGCAACAGTTGGAAATCATGCAGTTGTGCGCTAAGTAACTCACGCAGTAACCGGTTATGTAGCACCCCACCTGAAAAGACAATAGTATCAATACGATAATACTGGGCCGCCTGCCGCGCCAAAGTAGCAAATCCCTGGGCCAGAGCAAAATGGAACGCATAGGCCCGCTCCGCCGGAGTGGCATTATAAGCCAACCATTGCTGCCAGAAAGTGGCTAAGTCCAGTTGGTTATCGCACAGCGGCATCGTCACTGGCGGCACTGAAACCGCACTTTGTCGCGCCAGTGCTTCCAACTGGCAGGCGGCTTCGCCCTCCCAACTTATCGATAGCGGGGCAAGATTGAGTGCAGCCGCTACTGCATCAAATAAGCGCCCAGTTGAAGAGGCCAACGGCGCATTAATCCCCCGCTCAATCGCCCGCGCCAATACCCTACCCTCCGGCTGAGGAATCACCGCACTCTCAGGCAAATGTTGCCAATTGGGGACATAGCGCTGTAACTGGGCCAGCAGGTTACGCCACGGTTGACGCGAGGCCAGATCGCCACCGGGTAGTGCCACTGCGGGCAAGCCACCAATATATTCACAGCTCGTATAATCTACTCGTAGGCATTCACCGCCCCACAATTGACCATCAGCGCCATAACCCAGCCCATCCAATGCCACACCAATCACCGCCCCACCCTCGCGAGGCCAGCCATGCTCTGCCAGACAAGCCACCAGATGGGCATGATGATGTAGCACGTCAACACAAGGGATATTCCACTGTGCTGCCAGGGTTTTCCCTAATTGGTGGCTGACGTATCCGGGGTGAGCATCCACCGCTATCACCTGTGGTGTGAAATGGTAAATATCACAAAACAGCGCCACTAACTGCTGCTGTTGCTGTGCGATATCGCGGTCTTCCAGATCCCCCAGATGTTGACTCAACACTGCATTACCATCACGCAGCAGGCAAAACGTGTTTTTCATATCCGCACCCAGCGCCAGAACTGCTGGCTGCTGGCTAAATCCCGGAGGTAACTCGAAAGCATCTGGCACATACCCTCTGGCTCGGCGTAGCATTTCAGCACTGCTGCCGGTGAGTCGCACTAATGAGTCATCGGCCCGCTGCACAATTTGCCTATCGTGCAATAACCAGTGGTCAGCAATATCTCTCAGGGCACCTAGCGCCTGCTCATTACTCAATGCCGGGGGTTTACCACGGCCATTACCGGAGGTCATCACCAGAGGCCGTCCGACCTGTTGCAGCAGCAAATGTTGTAACGGATTGGCGGGTAGCATCACGCCAATTTCAGGTAAGCCCGGTGCCAGCGCCGTACACAGCGGGCTATCAGCCCGCGACGAAACCAACACAATCGGAGCCGCAGGGCTACGTAACACGCGTAATAACGCGGCGCTATCGTTACTTTGCACGCAGCGTGATAACCAGTCGGCGTGCGGTAACATCACCGCCAGCGGCTTGGAAGGCCGTTGCTTGCGCTGCCGTAAACGGGCCACCGCAGCAGCATTGGTGGCATCTACCGCCAGATGGAATCCTCCCAGCCCTTTGACGGCAACAATATCTCCTGCCAACAGGGCGGCTGCGGCTTGCTCTAGCGCCGCAAAGTTGTGCGCAATCGATTGTCCCTCTCGCCCCGTTAGCCACAATTGCGGGCCACAATCGGCACAGGCATTGGGTTGGGCGTGAAAACGGCGATCGGCCGGATGGTCATATTCTGCCTGACAGGCGGCACATAGTGGGAATTCGCGCATGGCGGTATAAGGCCGGTCATAGGGCATGCGGTGAATAATAGTAAAACGTGGGCCACAATGGGTGCAGTTGATAAACGGGTAGCGGTAGCGACGATTGGCAGGATGGTTCATTTCAGCCAAACAGGCGTCGCAGGTTGCAGCATCCGGTACAATTTGCGTATCCATCTGCCCGGCACCGCTGTGATGAATCACAAAATCCAGTGGCGGCTGCGCCCAATGGTAGGGCGAGGTGGTGACACTATCAATTTGTGCCAATGGCGGGCAATGACGCGGCAGTGCCTGTAAGAAATCCGCCAGCGCCGGTGATTGCCACAAGTGAATCGTCACGCCCGCACTGTCGTTACTGACATCGCCCCTTAGCGCAAAGCGGTGGGCAAGCTGCCAGATATAAGGGCGGAACCCCACGCCTTGCACCTTACCTTTTACCCGCAGGCAGAGGCCATTTTTATCCACAGAAACTCCTTCACAAGGCTGCCAGCAACCTGTTTTATAGCTCGGAGATTGCGGGGCGACTGCACCGATGGGCGCTTCGACGGCTCACGCCGTTACGACCCATTCGGCACATTTCCCCACTTATCAAATAGTTAATCGCCTGTCACTTCAAGTGCGAATGGGTTCCCAAAAGTCATTGGAGTTACAGGTAGGCAGCAAGTAAGCAAATCCCGATGAGCTGACATCAGTCAGTGATTCGGGTGAGCGAACGCAGCTAACACCCCTGCGGCTTCAAGGACGAATGGGATCAGCAAATACGGGGCAATGGCTCATCCAGAGGCAAATCCAATCTACGCGAAACACCATACGCACCGCATAAGCGCACTTGTTTATTCTCAGTCACCTGCCCGATAACGGCGGCATCCTGGCCGAGTGGATGGTTATGGAGCGCTGTTAATACCACGTCTTGTGCCTCTGGTGACACCACCAGCACCAGCTTACCTTCGTTGGCAAAGTTGAGTGCATCCAGCCCCAGCAATTCGCAAATACCCCGCACCGCCGGTTTCAGGGGGAGATCTGATTCGTTGATCTCCATGCCGCAACCGCTGGCGGCCGCAAATTCATGTAGGATCGCCGTCACGCCGCCACGGGTAGCATCACGTAACGCCCGCACTCCGGGAATAGATCGCAGCGGAGCGATCAACGGTGCCAATAGTGCACAATCGCTCACCAGCTCTGCTTCCAGCCCCAGCCCTTCACGCAGGTTCAGAATGGTCGCGCCATGATCACCTAAAGTGCCACTGACAACGATCCGATCACCAGCACGGATCATCGCGGTTCCCCAGTGAATATCTGCGGGGATCACTCCTATGCCGGTGGTATTGATAAAGATCTTATCCGCCGCGCCACGCTGCACGACTTTGGTATCACCTGTAACTATCTGAATCCCCGCCTGCCGCGCGGTAGCCGCCATTGATTGCACAATGCGCGTGAGAACATCCATCGGCAAACCTTCTTCCAGAATAAAACCGCAGGAGAGATAGCGTGGCGTTGCGCCACTGACCGCCACATCATTTGCTGTGCCGCACACGGCCAACTTGCCGATATCGCCGCCGGGGAAAAAGATCGGATCAATGACATAGCTGTCGGTGGATACCGCCAGCCGATCGCCCTGTACGGTTAGATCCGTCAGCGCGATACGCGCCTGATCTTCCCGTTCATTCAGCGCCGGATTGGAAAACTCCGCCAGAAACAGTGATTCGATCAAGCTCTGCATTGCCCGGGCACCGCTGCCGTGGGCCAGAGTAATCTCTTTCTTATTCATTTAGTTGTGACCTTATTAATAACCCAAAGTCATTGGAGTTGCAGGTAGGCGCTGCAAGCGAACGCAGCTCCCCTCAGCAGCTTCAAGTACCAAGGGTTATCGATACTGATAATAAGCGGCGCAGGCCCCTTCGGATGACACCATCAGCGCGCCAAAGGCATTGTCTGGCGTACACTCACCGCCGAACAGTGAGCATTGATCAGGCTTGCAACGCCCAGTCAGCACATCACCACAGCGAGATCGTGGAGAGTCTGCCACCTGCTGCTGCTGTGGTTTGAAACGTAATTCGGCATCAAATTCGGTATAGTCAGGGCTGAGTTGTACGCCGGAATCCGCGATTTCGCCCAAACCACGCCATTCGCTGCTGGCTTTAGCAACAAAAACCTCTGTCATTGCCTGTTGTGCCAGTAAGTTGCCGCTGTCCGGCACGATACGCCGATACTGGTTCTCTACCACACAACGCCCGCTGACCATCTGTTCAAGCAGCATTACTAGCCCCTGCAAGATATCCAGCGGCTCAAAACCGGTAACCACCAATGGCTTGTGGAATTGGTCACAAATAAAGCCATAGGGCGTGGTGCCAATCACCATACTGACATGACCGGGAGCCAGAAAAGCGTCGATACGCACATCCGGTTGTTGCAGCAAGCTACGCAAGGTAGGAATGATGGTGATGTGCTGGCAGAACACAGTGAAATTGGTCAACCCGAGCCGTTTGGCTTGTTGCAGGGTTAAGGCACTGGCAGGCATGGTGGTTTCAAAGCCGAGGCCAAAAAACACCACTTGGCGATCAGGATTATGCTGTGCCAGCGTCAGTGCATCCAACGGCGAATAGACCACGCGAATATCCGCGCCGCGCCGTTTGGCATCCAGCATCGAACCATTGCGCCCTGGCACACGCATCGCATCACCGTAAGTGCAAAAAATCACCTCAGGATGCGTGGCGATTTCCAAACAGCTATCAATGCGGCCCATCGGCAACACACACACCGGGCAGCCCGGTCCATGGACAAACTCCAACCCCTCAGGCAGCAGTTGATCAAGGCCGAATTTGAAGATCGCATGAGTGTGCCCACCGCAGACTTCCATAATTTGTAGTGGCAAGCGCTGTTGATCCGCGATCTGCGGCAATAACTGTTCGATCCGTTGCAATAATGCGCTCACTAATGCGGGATCACGAAACTCATCAACGTAACGCATCGCGTGCCTCGCTTGCAGCGCTGGCATCCCAATCCAGCCCAACTGCCTGCATATGTTCCAGCGCGGCCAGTGTCTGTTGTGCCTCTTCTTCGTCAAGCAGGCTCATGGCAAACCCAACATGCACCAACACCCACTGACCTAGCAATGCCGCCGGGGTATCGTCGCATACCAGTGCGATATTGATTTCACGCTTCACTCCGCTCACTTCCACCCATGCCAGTTGGTGAATGTCTTCACCCACCGCCACAATTTTGCCGGGAACGCCTATGCACATCGCTGTGTCTCCAGCCATTCCAGCCACAAATCCATCCCCTCTCCGCTACTGGCAGACAGCGCAATCACCTGAATATCAGGATTCACCTGACGGGCATAGGCAATGCACTGTTCAATATCAAAATCCAGATAGGGCAGCAGATCGATTTTATTGATAATCATCAGGGTGGAAGCTGCAAACATATGGGGGTATTTCAGCGGCTTATCTTCGCCTTCAGTAACTGACAATACCGCCACTTTATGGCGTTCGCCCAGATCAAAGCTAGCCGGACACACCAAGTTGCCGACGTTTTCAATAAACAGCAGGCTATCATCAGCCAGAGCTAAACGGTGTGCCGCATCGTGCACCATCTGCGCATCCAGATGGCAGCCTTTACCGGTATTGACCTGAATCGCGGGTACGCCTGTGGCGCGAATACGTTCGGCATCATGGGTGGTTTGCTGATCACCTTCAATTACCGCGCAAGGCACTTGCCCGGCCAGCAGTTGCAAGGTCGAGGTCAGTAGCGTGGTTTTGCCAGAACCGGGGCTGGAAACCAAATTCAGCGCCAGAATATGTTGTTCGACAAAATGCTCACGATTATGGTGAGCTAACTGGTTATTTTTGCTCAGCACGTCTTGCTCGATTTGCAGCAAGCGGCGCTGACCCATGCCCGGTGCATGGCTGCCAGCCTCGCCCTGTCCGTAATGCAGCCCTTGTTGATCGGCATGCACTTGTGGCGCAAAGGTTTCAGCTTCCGGCTGAGCTGATTCCGGTATCGCTACCGGTTCAGGCGTTTTACCGTGATAGTGATGATGAACATCGCCCTGATGGTAATAATAGTGATGATGGACAATGACCGGCTGCGTGCCTTTGGCAACATATTTATGTTTATGCTGAGTTTTTTGCGGCTGGGCATCGTTGGGGTGGTCATGATGGTGACTGTCGTCGCCTTCGATCTTTGTTTCGCCGCTGGCGCAACCACAAGTCGTGCACATAGGAATTCACTCCTTCAGGATTATTCCACTTCTATCTGTTTTACCTGCAAACTGTCACCACTCTCCACTTGCAGAGCATGGCTGCCACAATGCGGGCACCCGGCATCGTGCCGTTCAATCTGAACACTGGCGCTACACTCCCAACACCAGGCTTGTGCGGGTAAGTAATTGATATGCAATTGGCAATTAGCTGCCAATGTCTCACGGCTGGCCGCGTCAAAACTAAAACGCAATGCGCTCTCCTCAATACAAGAGAGCGCACCAATCTCCAGCCATACCGCCGTTATTCGTTTGGCCCCGTTAAGCCTGGCCTGTGTTTCAATCAGCTCCAGCGTACTGAGGCATAAACTGATTTCATGCATGCTGATTCGTCATTTGACTAAACAACGCCCGCCGCCGTGGATTAGCCGGTGCATCAGCATTGCTAATGGGCAGTGAAAGCACCATGCGAGCGCTCTGTTCTGCCAGCAGCAGCGCCTGTTCCGCTTGCAGCGTAGTGTCCAATGGCGACATCAGCGAGCGGCTCAGGTACTGGCCGCAACCGGCTATTTCGCCGAGCGTAAAACTGATGGTGCCGCATGGCAGTGCCAGCATCAAGCGCTCACCCACCACCCGACGCGGCCAGCTTTGCTGCGGCCCCGGTAATACCACTAAACTCAGCATCCACGGGGTTAATAACGCGCCCACCCATTGCTGCTCAAATAACTGAAAGCCACAGGCGCGTAGCGGTATGTGGTCACGGTAGAATGGCAAGCCGCGCATCTCATCCGCGGCAATCTGGCTGAAAACCTGCTCCAGTAAAGGAGCCGGGTTTTGCGTCAGCCCGATAATGCCAGTGTCGTCAAAGGAGTCAGACATGGTTTTGCTCCCGTGCGTTGAGCGTAATTCCGCTTAAGCGCAATGCGACCAGAATCTGTTCCAGCGCGGGTTCCATCGCCTGTATCACCGTCGGTGTCAGGCCAATTCCTGGCGCCAGAGATTCTGGCACCACGCCCACCAATGTCAGTTGGCGCGGGGATTCACCGGTCAGTTGCAGTGCCATCAACACATCGCATAGCCCCAACTGGTGGGGCGAGACTTTGCGGCTGAACATAGCCGGTATCTCTTTATCATGCAGCACCGCGACACTGCCCGGAGGCTGGCCGGTGAATACCGCATCAGCAACAATCAAATGTTCGCGGTTTGCCATCGCTTCCATCAGCTCTAAACCGGCGGTACCGCCGTCCAACACCTCAACACCTGGGGGTATCTCAAAGCGTTGTTCCAATGCTTCAACCAGACGTACCCCCACCGCTTCATCGCTGAGTAATAAGTTACCTATACCTAATACCAAAATCCCCATCACAGCACCTTGACTTTGGTCACTTCGTTGCCCGTTGTATCAACAATATGTACGGCACAAGACATACACGGGTCGAATGAGTGAATGGTCCGCACCACTTCGAGCGGTTTGGCCGGATCAGCAACCGGTGTACCCACCAGCGCTTGTTCGTATGGCCCGGGTTCGTCATTGTAGTTACGCGGGCCGGCGTTCCAGGTGGAGGGCACCACCGCCTGATAGTTGGCGATTTTGCCGTCTTTGATGACCACCCAGTGCGACAACATGCCGCGTGGCGCTTCTTCAAAGCCAACACCGCGGATTTCGCCAGTTAACGGAATATTCGGTTTGATAAAAGTTTCTACGTCGCCGGTACCGATATTGGCCACCAGCGCCGTCCATTGCTGAGCCAGCGTTTCATGCAGCACGCAACAATGCACTGCGCGGCCAATGATGCGACCCAGCGTCGATGGCAGTTGATCTTGAGTGATAGCCTGCCCGCTCAATTTCTGATAGGCCGCGCCAATATCGCTGAAATGCTGTTTAGTCGGCGCGTGGTCAGCCGCCAGACCGCACATCAACCATGCCAGCGGCCCAACTTCTACCGTTTTGCCGTAGAAAGTTGGCGCTTTTACCCACGAGTATTTGCCCTCTTCCTGCCAGCCGGTGTAGTTCGGGTTGGTTTTGCCCTCCCACGGTGCCAGCGGCTCGTCATCTTGATACCAGGCATGTTTGCCGCTCTCGGCAATCCCTTTGATCAGATAAGGATCGTTATGGTTGGCAATCGGCCGGAAAGTACCCTTATCCAGATAGCCGCCCGGCAGCAGGAAAGTCTCCCCTTTGCGATCGGTCGGTAGCTCCGGCACGCTGAGATAGTAATCCGCCCCTTTACCCAGATTGAGCCAACCTGGATAGTGGGCAGCGATCACCGCCGTGTCCACTTTATAAACTTGCTCGATAAAACTGCCCAGTCGGTCGATGAAGGATTTCACCAACATCAAGCGCTCCAGATTAAGCACACTTGGCATATCTAGATTGATTGGATTGGCAACGCCCCCTACAGCCAGATTCTGAATGTGCGGTGTTTTGCCCCCCAATACCGCCACAATGCGGTTGGCATCGCGCTGGCACTCCAGTGCTTGCAAATAGTGCGCTACCGCAATCAGGTTCACTTCTGGTGGCAACGCCATTGCCGGATGGCCCCAGTAGCCGTTGGCAAAAATGCCTAACTGCCCACTGGCCACCAGGTCTTTGATTTTCTGCTGTACACGGCTGAACTCTTCCGCGCTGTTCAGTGGCCAGCTCGATAAGCCACTCAACATGGCGGCCGCCTTCTGTGGCGAGGCTTGCAGCGCTGAGGTGACATCCACCCAATCCAGTGCCGACAGTTGGTAGAAGTGCACGATATGGTCATGGATGCTATGCGCGGCCAGAATCAAATTGCGGATATGTTGCGCATTGACTGGGACTTCCATCCCCAATGCATTTTCCACGGCGCGCACCGAGGCGATAGCGTGGATGGTGGTACATACGCCACAAATACGCTGCACAATCATCCAGGCATCGCGGGGATCATTGCCTTGTAAAATCTCTTCCATGCCACGCCACATGGTGCCGGAGGACCAGGCTTTAATGACCTTGCCGTCCTCAATTTCGCAGTCGATCCGCAGGTGTCCCTCAATGCGGGTGACGGGATCAATGGTGATGCGTTGGCTCATGCTTTACCTCTGTCTGATTATTCTTATGTAATTGCCCGTGAGCAGGCAGCACCGGCAATAGCCGAATCAATAAAATGTAGGCGCAGACCTCAATGGCGACGAAGCCAATTGAGATCAGGATTTCACTGGTGGTTGGGAAGTAGTTGTAGCCACCGCCGGGGTTAAAGGCCAGTAGCGAGTAGTTGAGCCGCCATAGCGCCGCGCCCGCAATCATGCACAGCGCACCGATAAACAGTAAGCGGCTATCTTCTCTGGCCCGCCGGATACGGAAGATGATGAGCGGCAAAGTCATCAGTCCGATTTCAGCCCAAAAGGCGATAGCGTAGCGGTCGAAATGCAGCAGATAATCTATTTTGTGCCGCACTACCACTTCACCCAAGCGCAGCAAGACAAATAGCAGCAGGAATAGGTCGATAATGGTGGTCAGCCGGGTAAACAGCGGTGCTTCATTGGCACCTCGCCCACGCAGTCCGGCCTGCACCAAAGAGCCTTCAAAGATGACAATAGAGAAGCCCAGAATGGCGGCGGTGAGCAATGAAAATAGCGGTAACATTTCATAGCTTTGCCACAGCGGATGAATCTTCGCACCTGCGGCAATCATCAATGAACCCATTGAGGACTGATGCATAGTCGGCAGCAGCGCACCCAATGCAATGACGAAAAACATCACTTTGTTCAGCCGCTTGAGCGAAACCTTCCAACCGAGGCGTTCAAACAGTGCGGGGGCAAACTCCAGCGCCATTACACCGATATAAATGGTCATACAGACGGCGGTTTCGAATAATACCGAATTGACGTTAAAGTAACCGGGGATAAAGAAGTAAGGCAGGTTCCAATAGCGGCCAACATCAATGGTGATCGACAATCCCCCCAGCGCATAGCCAAATAAACTGGCTAACAGCGCCGGGCGTACCAGCGGGTGATATTCGCCCCGGTTAAAGACATAAACCGCCCAGGCCAACGCCCAGCCGCCACAGGCCAAACCGGTTCCCACCAATAAGTCGAAAGCGATCCAGATCCCCCACGGGAAGCCGCCGTTCAAATCACTGACTGAACCCAGCCCGAGCACCAAACGTTTAACTATCAGCAGCGCGCATAACACCACAAAAGGCGCTAGCAGCATCACCGGCCAACTGACCAGCCGCCCACCCAATGGACTGGATTTATGCATCGTCATCTGGACCGTCCTTTTTATCGTGCGTGTCGGCATCACTGTCTTTGCGCTCATCGCGGGTATTGCGATGCACCAGCGCCGTCACACCGGCCAGTACCGCCAGCGGCAGGATCATGCCTTTGTACAGGGTGTGCTGAACATGCTCCGAACGCGCACCGGTTGCCAGTTCTGCCAACGGTGGCAAATCAAGTTTCTCGGTCGGAATACCCGCCAGTACCAACACCTGCGTACCACCGCCCTCTTTTTCGCCGTATACGTGCGGATCATAATGGGCAACCGGATGCTCGTACGTGTCGTTGGCACTGAGTGTCTGACGTGGGAAACGATAGTTCTCACCCGGTGTTAACGTCAGCCGCCGTTTGGCTTCTGACAGCAACGCTTCACGGGTACCAAATATCACCGCCCCGGTCGGGCACACCTCAACACAACCAGGCAAGCCGCCTTTGTCGAGCCGCTCCCCCCCTTTCTGATTACACAACTCACATTTATGGATCTTGCCAAAGGGATTATCGTAATCGTATTTCGGCACATTGAACGGGCAGCCAACCATGCAGTAGCGACAGCCGGTACAGATATCCGGGTCATAGTGAACGATGCCGGTTTTGGCATCTTTGCGCAGTGCGCTGACCGGGCAGACGGAAACACAGTTGGGATCAACGCAATGCATACACTGCTTTTTGATATAGGCGTAACCATCTTCCAACTGATCTTTATGGATACCTGCACCACTGGTCCACACCTGAATAATGTTGTTGGTATAGGGGCTAAGTTTGTCGTTATTTGACCAGATAGCATCACCACCGGCGTAGGTTTCACCGTGCGCGGCAAACTCGCTGTGATTAATCTGTTGGCATTTACTGACACACGCCTGACAACCGACGCATAACGTCGAGTCATACAACATGCCAAGCGCACCGGGGATCGGTGGTCGGTTTTGGACCTCAGCTTTACTGCTGGGGGAAAGTCCCGCCAGCAAGACACCGCCCGAGGCTAATTTGAAAAAGTGACGTCGGTTCACGGCTATTCCTCCCGCGATGAGTGATCGTCATCTTTACGGCGCTGCTTCTGTTGCCGCCCCAGCTCACGCACCGTCATCAGGCTGACACCGGCAACCAATCCCACCACCCCACCCAGCAACGCGGTGGCGGTGGTAGAAACCTTGCCACCTTCCACATTATGGATCTGTGGTTTTTCAGCGCGTGGTGTTGGGTTTTCGACATTGGCTAATTGAGCAATGCTTTTGGTAAAACCAATCCCCTCTTCGTTGCAGCCGTAGCACGGATGACCGATGCCGACCGGCCAGATGCCACCACCAACATCGCAGAACTCTAGGGTTGGACAGTTACCGTAGGTCTCCGGCCCCTTGCAACCAAGGTGATAGAGGCACCAGCCCTGACGATGCCCTTCATCACCAAACTGACGGGCAAAACGACCGGCATCAAAGTGTGGGCGACGCTCGCAGTTTTCATGGATCAGACGGCCATAGGCAAAGGTAGGACGGTTCTTGGCATCCAACGCCGGCGGCCGCCCAAAGGTAATGATATGAGCGACGGTTGCCAGGAAGTTATGCGGATTCGGCGGGCAGCCGGGAATATTAATCACGGTTTTCCCCGGTAGCGCCGCTTGCAAACTGACCGCGCCGGTTGGGTTGCCACCAGTGGCTGGCACGCCCCCCCAGGCAGAACAGGAGCCAATGGCAATAATAGCTGCCGCATGTTCCGCCGCTTCGCGAATATGCTCGACAATAGGTTTGCCCGCCACCATGCAGTAAATCCCACCATCTTTCAGTGGGATAGAACCATCCACCACCAGTATGTACTTCCCTTTATGCTGTTCAATAGCGCGGTGCTTATTCTCTTCCGCCTGCTCACCAAATGCTGCTGACAGCACTTCGTGATACTCCATTGATATAACACTGAGCAGCAAATTCTCCAGGGTGGGATGCGTTGAGCGCAACAGTGACTCGGTACAGCCGGTGCACTCCTGAGCACCAATCCAGATGACCGGCGGCCGTTGTGGTGAACCGACCATATTGGCAATTTCTGCGGCAGCCTTACTGCTGAGACCCATGGTGGCAGCCAGCGCTGCACAAAGCTTCATAAAATCACGACGGTTAACGCCATGCTGGGAAAGCATGTTTTTTCCCCTGTCATTATTATTATATTGTTCACATACCCGATACTAATGATGGGCATATCCCTATAAAAAGCATGGTCTTATATCCAATAGATTTCGAAATGCTGGGCGGCCGCAAACGAAAGAACCCCGATGAACTTACATAAGTAAGTGATTAGAGTAAGTGAGAGCAGCCAACACACCTGCACTTTGAAAAAAGATGAAGGATATTCTGTTAATAGTTTGTAACTCTGCAAATATAATTAAGTTGATCTTTATCAATGGATAATTGATTGAGTCTGAAAGGGGTAAATATCTGTGAACTAAAACCGTTTCAGCAAAACATTTCATTTGCCAGAAAATAAAAAATCTGTCAGGAGGTAATGCGGAGGATGCAGATGGAATTCAATATCATTAACCCAAAATAGTAAATTAATGTAATGACTTTAATTATATATTACTTACTTTAGTTATTTAACTGGAAATGAAAATTCCATCCAACTTAAAGATGAAATGCATCATTTACCTTTTTTAAGTGAATTTAATTGATCATCAGAATGTAATTTGCCATTGAAAACGTTGAATTAACACACTTTGAAATACGGTCAAAATGCGACAAACCCTTGCGGGGCCTGACGCTTGTCGATACTCACCACCAGCGGTAAAAATCTGTACGAAAAACAATCTTTAGGTCGCCATGTTGGTATCAATTATTAACTAAAACTGATTTTTTTAACATTTCATTAGGTCATTATTCTACCTAAAAAGTGTTAAGCATTAGCCCTTCCCTGAACATTTTATAAAAAATGAAACCAACCAGACCTGCGGATATAAATCATACAAGATGATTAGTTATTAATTTAATCATTATTCCTAGTGCGAATTGTTAAATCAGCCAGAAAATCGGATTCTTATCAATTTCATTCAGTTTGAGAACTCTAACAGACTGTTTTGTCATTTTTAATGATAAATCTTAATGTTACAAAATGGATCATGGCGATGACAGTGATAGCGAATACTTGCCAGAGGGACAATCTGTTATAGGTGTATTAGGTTATAAATTTCACTTAACGCAGAGTTAAATGTGTTTCCACTGCCGTGATTTTACTTTCGCCGGTAAATTGTCGGCCAGAGAGACAATAACATGCCCTCTGATTGGGGCTAATCGTCCTATAAAATTTGAGTTAACTCTACTTTTTATCTATCTATCAATTAATAAGCAAATAAGTCGTGCTATGATTATTTTACCGGTCAATATTCAATCGGTTATAAGTTAGCAACTTCAAGTAGGAAGGGTCTTTATGATAAAACCATTCATTGTTGTAACCCTCGCCATCGCCACTCTCAGTGGTTGCGCCAATAATAATACCCTTTCGGGCGATACTTTTAGCAGTTCTCAGGCCGGCCAGGCTCAAGCTGTAACTTACGGAACCTTGGTTTCTGTCCGTCCAGTCACTATTCAGGGCGGAGATGGGAATAATGTTGCGGGTGCGGTCGGTGGGGCTGTGGTGGGTGGTTTTCTGGGTAACACCATTGGCGGCGGTACTGGTCGCCGTCTCGGAACCGCAGCAGGTGCCGTTGCCGGTGGCGTAGTCGGCCAACAAGTCCAGAGTATGATGAATCGCAGTAGTGGTGTTGAACTGGAAGTGCGCCGCGATAACGGTACCACCTTCCTGGTGGTTCAAGCTCAGGGCGTTACCCAATTCCAACCGGGGCAACGTGTCACCATTGCTACCCATGGGAATACCGTCACTATCACACCACGTTAGGTTTTGCCGCCTGAACTCAGCGTGTAGGTATGGCAACTTAAGTTAAGTCATTGTATTAAAAAGCACCGCCCAGTCCTGAAGGTTCGAGGGTAGACTGGGCGGTGAAAAGATGAACATAACTATCCGGCTTTTTTCGCTGCCGGTTTCACTACATTCTCTCCGTGGTTGCCAAAGAACTGATATAAGGTGTCTGAAGCCGTTTTGGTTAAGACCATAATTTCAATACGGCGGTTTTTAGCCGCAAGAGGTTCGACTGAGTCCAATAGCATCTGATCAGCCATCGCATTGATTTGTAATACCCGACCGTCATCCAGCCCGCCTTTTACTAGCGCTTTATGCGCCATCAAGGCCCGCTCGCCAGACAAGTTCCAGTTGTTGTACAACATCTGATCACGGTAGCGGGAAGCATCGGTATGGCCGGTAATAATGATTTTATTGTCCATCTCATTAAATGCCGGAGCCAACTCAGCCAGTAGACGGCTGAAGAACGGCGTCAGTACTGCGCTACTGCGTTGGAACATATCGCGCTGCTTATCATCCTGAATCAAAATACGTAGCCCTTGTGGCACCACTTCCATTTGCAGGTTGGATTGCGCATCGTAGGCAGAAGTAATTTGCATAATGATGCGTGATAACTCTTCCATTTCTTTACGTGATTTATCCACCACCTCTTCCAGAGATTGCTCCGGTTCCGGCACCTCAACTGCCAGATTACTTTTGGTCTCTTTCGCTTGCTCCTTACCATCAATGCTGTCAGAGAACTTGCCGCCGCCACTTTTGCTTTTAGAGGGAATTGAAATAAAGGATTGCTGCGAAAAGATGGTTTGCCCATTCAGTTGCGCCACAATCTCTTGCCGCTCCTCTTCTGATACCACCCCGACAATCAACTTTGTGGTGGTAACCAAGGGTGCTGAGCGAATTTCTGAAGTGTCGGCCCGCTTTACCTTGGATGCACTGCCGGGTAAACAGATGGCGATTGATGCCGACCTTAATGCCGGGTTAATCAATCAGGAGCAAGCGCGCTTGCGCCGTAAAGAAGTGGCCAGCGAAGCTGACTTCTACGGTGCGATGGATGGAGCATCCAAGTTTGTTCGCGGTGACGCCATCGCCGGTATTATGATTCTGGTGATCAACGTGATCGGCGGTATCTGTATCGGTATCTTTAAATACGATCTCAGCGCCAGCCAGTCGTTTCAACAATATGTATTGTTGACCATTGGTGACGGTCTGGTGGCACAAATTCCGTCCCTGTTATTAGCAACCGCGGCGGCAATTATTGTCACTCGGGTGAGTGATGGCGGTGACATGACTGATGAAATTAAAGATCAGTTGTTGGCAAAACCGACTATCTTGTATGCTGCGGCATTCGTGATGTTCATACTCGCCATTGTGCCGGGGATGCCCCATCTTGCCTTTCTCAGCTTCACCGGATTACTCCTGTTCGCCGCTTGGCAGCAAAGTAAAAAAATTCAGCAAGCGGATGCTGAGCCCGATCTTACAATCCTCGACCAAGCCATTTCTGAAGATAATGCCCTGAACCTCAACTGGGAAAATATTCCGATAGTTGAACCTATCGGCCTGAATTTGGGCTATAAGCTGGTCACACTGGTCGATGAATCAAAAGGCCGACCGCTGATTCAGCGGCTGCGAGGGGTGCGGCAAATCATCTCCGAAACCTGCGGAATTCTATTACCGGAAGTCAAAGTACGGGAAAACTTCCGCTTAAAACCGTCCCAATACACCATCAATATTAATGGTGTCAAAGTCGCCGGTGGCGATGTTTATATTGATAAACTGATGGCGATTCCAACAGCGGAACAATACGGCGAGGTTGATGGTGTACTGGCAATCGATCCGACTTACGGCCTGGCCGTGGTATGGGTAGCACCGGAAGATAAGCCCACGGCACTAAACTTCGGTTATCAGGTGGTGGATTGTGCCAGTGTGGTCGCGACCCATGTGAATAAAGTGGTACGTGACCATTTATCTGAACTGTTTAATTATGATGATATAACCCTATTACACCAACGGCTTGAGTCGCTGTCGCCACGTTTGGCTGAAGATTTGGCTGGCGGATTGAATTTTAGCCAATTGCTGAAGGTGTATCGTCAGCTATTAACCGAAAATGTGTCGCTGAAAGATATTGTCACCATCGCCACCACCTTAGTAGAAAGTGCCACTATCACCAAAGATTCACTGCTCCTCACCTCAGATGTGCGTTACGCATTACGTACCGGTATCGTCAATGGTATCAATGGCGATGACAAAAACCTGGCGGTTTATACCATTAATAACGAATTAGAAAATATGTTGCTTGGCTCGTTGAATCAGGCGCAGCAAGCGGGGAAAGTGGTATTGGATAACTTCCCAGTCGACCCAAATATCCTGACCCAGTTGCAGCAGAATATGCCGATCATTAAAGAGCAGATGAAAGCAGAGAATCACCAACCTATTTTATTGGTAACCCCGCAATTGCGGCCATTAATTGCACGCTATGCACGACTATTCTGCAATGGGTTGAATGTGTTGTCTTATAACGAAGTGCCTGATGATATGGCGCTGAATGTGATTGGTACCTTAGAGTAAAAGTAGATGAGCCTCAAGAATGAGGCTCATTAATTCCTACCGCTTCAAAGGCAAAGGGGATAATTAGTTATCCATAAAGGTCTGCTGCCATTCAACAATCGTTTTGGGTCTTTTATCTTTATCTTCAGGCACATTGGTAAAATAGTGAACCCGCAGCGTGCCATTTTTTTCAGGCGCAACATACGCGGCCCACATCAAACCGGCACGGTTATACATAATGATTGATGCACGCTTATTGGCTGCACCTCGCACCCAGGTGGATAATACTTTTGCCCCCCGGTTATCCCGGTCATTGCTATAAATATAGACGTTGGCTGAGGCGACAAACTGGGCGTAATGGTCGCCGACTAACTCACGGAAAAGTTTATCGTTGTTGGTATCAGTAAAAATACCGACCGAGAGTAAGCTCGGAGTCTCACGCGGATCTTTTTCAGCCCGAATATACTGCCCGTCAATAAAGACATCTTTAGGCATCGAAATTCGGCAACCCCAACTGCCATTGCTGTGCACCTGAATTGAACCATCTTTTATCGGGATCAGTAATAACCGGCAGCTTGCTGTATTTTCAATAAGATCAACAACCGCCAACCCTTCAATTTTACGCGCTTCAGCTCTAAAATTACCGGTATTCTCACCTGACCAGGCGCGGCTATCGATACTAAATCCCCACTCAGCAACCCGGGTTATTTTGATAACGCCCCCCCGGTCATTCCCTTTGGTGACATTCCACCACTGCCCAGCCCAGTCAAATTTTTTGTCAATATCAGACATCGAGGCAATGCCCTGAAAATAGGCGCGCTGAATACAGCTATCACTGGTACAACTGTTAAGGGATTTTTCCCATATTTGTCGTTGCTGATACACTGTTTCTGTATCATATTTAACCAACATGGACTGATAGATATCGCTAAATGTCTGATCCAGCCAGTGTAAATCCTCATTACCACATACAGTATATTCAACCGGTGTCGCTGCACGCTGGCAGTTAATGGCAAAAGATGACGATGAAATAATCATCGCCAGTAAAAATAAAATGCTGCGAAAGTAAGCAATTCTCATTGTTTAACCCGATTAAAACATGAATTTTTTTATTATTGAAAGCTAATAACAACCTAGCTCACTATATCGTTTTTGTGGCTAAATACCTAAAACTGGTAATAGAAAACCACCAGACGGCGCTGACTCTTAGCGCAATCCGGTGGCTGTTCTCTACTATTTATTACGACAATAATTGTTATTTATTAAATTGAATCAAAGCGTAACTAAGAATGAGTGGCTTGCATATTATCTGATAAATTAAAAACAGAGACCGCTTCTGTCAGTTGCCGTGCCTGTTCTTCTAACGAGGCAGCCGCAGCGGCAGACTCTTGTACCAGAGAGGCATTTTGTTGTGTGACGCCGTCCATCTCGGCGACAGCTTGCCCAATTTGACCAATACCGCGGCTTTGCTCATCAGAAGCAGAGGCAATCTCGCCCATAATGTCGGTTACATTGGTCACCGCCTGCACGATGCTATTCATCGTCTCCCCTGCTTCAGATACTTGCTGTGAGCCAATATTCACTCGGGATACCGATTCACTGATCAACCCTTCGATTTCTTTCGCCGCTTGTGCACTACGTTGGGCCAAATTACGAACTTCACTTGCTACTACCGCAAAACCGCGCCCCTGCTCACCAGCCCGGGCCGCTTCAACTGCTGCGTTCAGTGCCAGAATATTGGTTTGGAAGGCGATACTGTTTATCACACCGATAATATCCGCAATACGGCGTGAGCTTTCCGTAATACTGCTCATAGTGGCAACGACATCGTTGACAATCCGCCCGCCATTTTTCGCTGTTGCAGAGGCATTCTCAGCCAACTTACTGGCTTGATGGGCGTTTTCAGCGTTCTGTTTCACCGTTGCATTCAGTTGTTCCATACTGGCCGCGGTTTCTTCCAGTGCCGCCGCTTGTTGCTCGGTACGGGAAGAGAGATCCGCATTTCCTGCTGCAATTTCACCGGCTCCGGTATAAATCGCATCGGTACTGTTGCGAATGGTTGATACCGTATTCACCAAACTATTTTGCATTTCACGTAAGTAAGGGATCAGTTGCCCGACGCAGTTACGGCCAAACTCAGGCATTGGCCGGCCTAACTGCCCTTCAGCTAAGCGTTTAAAGTGCACCTTGATCGACTCCAGCGGACGCACCAAATAACTGACGATATAGCGATCGGTTAAGAACAGAATGATAACACCGGCAATTAATGCAGCAAAAAGCGCCCGTTGACACCAGTCGACTAATGTCTCCACCCGCAAACTGGCAGCCTCTGTTGCAGTATCAACCGCAGAATTGTACTTCTCGACGGTAGCGCCAAACTCTCGGCTTAATGGTGGATAATCTTTGTTAAACAAATTGTTATAATCTTCGAAGCGATTCTCGGCCACCGCTTTAGCCATCGGTTCAATCCCATTACTCAATAATGTTGACCAGCTTTGAATAGTTTTATCTGTCAGTAATGGATCCATCGACTCATGAGATTGCAGTTTAAATTTCGCCAAACTCTCTTGGGTATTTTTTAGTGCTACACCGGCTGAAGCCAATTCACGATCAGCATCGGCAGTTGCCCCGCTTTGACGATATGCCGCGGCACGACTTAAACGAGTAACCACACGAAAATATTGGTCATTACCCCGATTAATAATATTAATGTTTTTTTGTTGGTTAGAACTCAGATGTAATGAATGCGTCAATTGGTTAAGTGAAAATAATGTAAAGGTCGAGACACCTCCCCAAAGCAACAAAAATATAACAAGAATAGATAATAACGCCATCCTGATGGTGATATGTTTTAGAAAATTCACGGGAATACCCCTGTGTCTTATTTTTTTAGTTTATTTCCTTGAGATTTCAAGGTGTTTATCGCTGATAATCCCCGCAGGGAAAAAGGTTAATTATCAGGACTCATCACCAAAATAGCATGAAACCAACACAAAAGATCAAGATAACCGATCAATATTAAACAACCGATTGATTTCACCTATTAAAATGTAAATAACGTTCGATAATCTTGATCGAAAACTGATTAACAACGTTCAGTAGTTTCCACATTATATGTATTTATTCTGAATATAAATACAGCGCCCCATTACCTATTAACTCTTAGAATAGTTAGCCAATCAATTAATTTACTTACAGATAGAGAATTACCTGTTTTTGCAATTGCAGAATTAAATATCTTATTAAATGCGATTGGGCGAGATAAATAAAATAATAACAAAAATCCATATCAAACCATCAGGCACGCGATACAGCAAAATTTAACTATTTATTTGCTATGGTTGATTCTGTATTTTTTTAGCAAGGAAACCAGGCTGGGGAAATAACAATTTTATTCATTGCAATATAGGCATGTGCTTAGCACGGCGACGGTGATACTAAAAGAAGAGCGGCCAACGATCACTGGCCGGTATTACACCTTAATTCGCGCTAGCCGCAGCCCCCAGAGGCCGGCTGAATTGGCTTAAACCATGCTAATGAGTCATGGCCAGCATGCGACTGATCGTCCTCTAAATGGTTTGACTGGTGCGATATTTCGCTAGGTTTCCTGTCTTGGAGATGAGCACGCCAATCCTCCCTTTCACTCACCACATTGCAAATAGTAATAGGAATAATAATTACTACCATTCATTTTATGGCATGATAAATTACGACCTAGCACCGTTAAATAGAAAGAGAAAACGCCGTTATGTCCCACTATATACCTGCCTGTAAAACATCCCGTTCTCTGCCTGCCCTACTGGGCTTGCTGTGTCTGACATTTTGGTTATCCGGCTGTAAACCCGCGGAGGAGAACAACGCATCAGCGGCAGACGACAACTCACCAGCATGGTCCCGGACGGTGGAAACGGCTAAAGGCCCGGTCACATTAACTCAGCAACCTACACGGATTGTTTCCACCAGCATCACCATCACTGGCACCTTATTGGCGATCAATGCGCCGGTGATTGCCAGTGGAGCGACCGCGCCCAGCTCCACCGTCGCAGATAATCAAGGGTTCTTTACTCAATGGTCGGCTGTCGCACAGGCAAAAAAACTGGTACCGATATATCAGACTGAGCCAAACGCCGAAGCTGTTGCCGGCATGAACCCTGACTTAATTATTATTTCTGCCACCGGGGGGGATTCGGCAGTGAAATTGTATGAGCAGTTATCTGCTATCGCGCCAACCTTAGTGATTAATTACGATGATAAAAGCTGGCAAGAGTTAGCAATGATATTGGGGCAGGCAACTGGCCATGAAACCGATGCGAAAGATGTGATTGATAAATTTGCCAACCGGCTCAATGAGGTGAAACAGAGTATTACCTTACCACCGCAGCCAACGTCGGCTTTTGTCTATCAAGCCGCCGGTAGCACCGCGAACTTGTGGACTGAAGACTCGGCACAGGGCAAATTGTTGCAGGAGCTGGGCTTTAGGCTCGCTGAAATACCTGAAGCCGTGAAAGGTAACACCAGTATGGGACATCGTAAGGATATTATTCAGTTAGGTGGCGAGAAGCTGGCTGAAGGTCTGAACGGTGAGACTATTTTACTCTTCTCCGGTGATCAACCGTCAGTTGATGCATTGAAAAGTAATAAATTTTTAGCTCATATTCCAGCGATTGAGCACAACCGTGTTTATGCCGTGGGTTATGACACTTTCCGCTTGGATTATTACAGTGCGAGTAATCTGTTAGCCCGAATTGAAGGGATGTTTAAACCTGCTCATTGATTGGGTAAGTCCCGCTTCTGACGTTGAGCGCATTCAGGAATGTGACCGAGCAGGCTAAATTTCCCCCTGCGTTACCACAGCGATGCATTCTAACAATAATGCGTGCTAACATATCTCACCCAAATAATAATGATAATCAAATCGATAACAATAATCATTTGTTAAAGAAGAGTTACAATGCCTGCTGATTATTCTCCAGATCAATATTCAATAAAACCGCTGACACTGGTGTCGACGTCAGAGGTACCAACAGCGCGCCGACGCGGGCTGTTGCTGCTGTTCAGCATTGTTGTGTTGCTATTGGTCATGGCTGCCAGCCTGATGCTCGGTGCCAAAGCCATCCCTTTCTCCGTGGTCTGGCAGAGTTTGCTCGGCACAGAGCACAGCGCCGATAGCATTTTGATCGTTGAATCACGTCTGCCGCGAACCTTGATTGGTGTACTCGCCGGTGCAGCGCTGGGGCTATCGGGTGCAGTCATGCAAGCCCTAACCCGTAACCCACTGGCTGACCCCGGTATTCTTGGCGTCAATGCCGGAGCCAGTTTTGCCGTCGCCGTCGGGATCATTTTTTTCGGCGTTAATGCCATCCAGGGCTATATTATTTCCGCTTTTATCGGTGCGATGTTAACCACACTGGTGGTGTATTGGGTCGGTGCTCAGGGCGGCGGGCGCGTTAATCCCCTGCGCCTAACACTTTCCGGTGTCGCGATTGGCGCTGTGTTAATGGGGATTTCCTCTGGCATATCACTGACACATCCACTGGTCTTTGATCGGGTGCGCTTCTGGCAGGCAGGGTCATTGGATATCCGCAGTATGTCAGTGGTATTGGCCGTCACTCCGGCAATCCTGCTCGGCGGTGTGATCTCCCTGTTGCTGGCTCGGCCACTCAATGCGATGCATATGGGAGAGGATCTGGCGGCCGCGATTGGGGCCAGAATTATCCAAACCCAATTTTGGGCGGTCATCGCCGTCACCTTGTTGTGCGGTGCCGCTACCGCAGCCGTTGGCCCTATCGCCTTTGTTGGCCTGATGGTCCCCCATATCGCCCGTTGGATTGTTGGGCCGAATCAATGTTGGATTCTCCCATTCACATTAGTGATGACACCTATCCTGTTGCTGGTATCTGACATTATTGGCCGCTTCTTGGTGCCGGGCGAGTTACGGGTTTCCGTCGTAACGGCATTTATTGGCGCGCCTTTGCTAATCTGGCTAGTTCGACGTAACAAAAGGATGACCGCGCTATGAAGTCTGTCACCTCGCCGTGGCTATTTGGTCGCCCCGATGGCGCGATAAATTTACGCATCCGACCACGCAGTTTAGTTGTTTGCAGCCTGCTGCTACTGGCCTGTTTGTTGGGCGCACTGCTGGCATTAATGGCGGGAACTCTGGCATTAATGCCTCAACAGGTACTTAATGCCTTGTTCGGGCAAACCCGCGGTGCAGTGGATATTATCGTCAATCAATGGCGCTTACCCCGCGCAGTGATGGCGCTTATTTTTGGTGCCGCACTGGGTATCAGTGGCGCAATATTTCAGTCATTAGTACGTAACCCACTTGGCAGCCCTGACATCATCGGCTTTAATATGGGTGCCTATACCGGTGCGCTAGTAGCGATTACTCTGTTTAATGGGAACTATTTCGAGATTGCCAGCAGCGCCTTGGTTGGCGGCTTACTGGCAGCTATTGCGGTGTATCTGCTGGCATATCGACAAGGGATTCAAGGTTTTCGGCTAATTATTGTCGGCATTGCCATTGGCGCGATGCTCACTGCATTCAATACCTGGCTGACAATCACGGCATCACTGGAGTCAGCGATGACTGCCGCGGCTTGGGGGGCGGGGTCATTGAATGGTCTGAGCTGGGCTAAGGGCCTGCCATCACTGATGTTTATCTTTGCCGCGACGATAGCCGCAATGCTGCTTAGCCGCCGCATGCCACTGCTGGAAATGGGCGATGATGCCGCTGGTGCCTTAGGGGTTCCCGTTGAGAAAACTCGCCTGAGCCTGATGGCGATTGGCGTCATTCTAATGGCCGCCGTCACCGCCGCCGCCGGGCCTATCTCCTTTATTGCATTAGCCGCCCCACAAATAGCACGGCGTCTGGCGGGCACATCTTCAGTGACGTTAACCACATCGGCACTGATGGGCGCCTTATTACTGGTTGCCGCCGATCTCTGCGCCCAACACCTATTTCCACCTAATCAATTGCCGGTCGGCGTGGTTACCACCAGCATCGGCGGCCTGTATCTTATTTGGCTTTTAATCCGGGAGTCCGGGCGATCATGAGTATTGTTACCCCTGCAGCCACCCTACACCACAGCGTTTTTTCCTCCCGCTTACAAGCCGACGCCCTAACACTGGGCTACGACGGTAAGATAATCAGCCAGAACCTGAGCATCTCCATTCCTGATGGTGAATTTACGGTGATTGTCGGCCCCAATGCCTGTGGTAAATCAACGCTGCTACGCGCACTGAGCCGTTTGCTGAAACCGCAAGCAGGTCAGGTAATTTTAGACGGCAAGAATATCGCCAGCATTGATACCCGGCAGGTGGCACGTCATTTGGGTTTGTTGCCACAAAGTTCGCAAGTACCCGACGGTATCAGCGTGTTAGATTTGGTGGCGCGTGGCCGTTATCCCCATCAGAAGTTATTACAGCAATGGACACAGGCCGATAAACTGGCGGTCAATAATGCTATGCAAGCCACCGGTGTCAGTGAACTGGCTGACAGATCAGTGGACGCATTATCTGGCGGGCAACGCCAGCGAGTATGGATAGCTATGGTATTGGCACAGCAGACGCCGCTGCTGCTGCTGGATGAACCCACCACCTATTTAGATATCGCCCATCAGATTGATTTATTGGAGTTATTCAGTAACCTTAATCAGCAACATAACCATACCTTGGTTGCTGTTCTGCATGATCTTAATCATGCCTGTCGTTACGCTACCCATATTATCGCCATGCGCGACGGGCAGGTAGTTACACAAGGTCACCCGCGCGAGGTGATCACAGCAGATTTGGTCGAGCAGGTATTTGGTATGCCGTGTTTGATCATTGATGATCCGGTTTCACATACACCATTGGTGATACCGAAGGGGCGATTTAAAATTTAATCCACAAGCGAGCAGAGAGCGAGTCTGCCCTCTGCTCGCCGAAGGCGGTTAAAACTCAGTCGATCAGGTTAACAGACAGCGTAATCCATCAATTAAGCCCCCCCGCCAGCATAGAGCATCATGCCCACCCGCATAGACCCGATACTGCAACCGATGCCCTGCCTGACGAAGCGCTGCACTCATGGCTTGATTGACCTGATAAATCACATCTTCACGGCGACCTGCTTCCATAAAGATATTCAATGGCTGACTCGCCCCCAATCCCTGATACACCTGCTCGGTCAGCCAGCCCTGACGTTCAGCAGTCCCCGCCGTCAGTGCCTTGAAATTATCAACATCAGGCCACCAGAACGAACCGGACTGACTCAACACACAACCAAAACGCTGTGGCCAATGTAATCCAGCGTACAACGATGCCAACCCGCCAAAACTCTGCCCGGCCACCACAGTACGAGACGCTTGTTCCGTAAAAGCCTGTTGCAATGCAATCTGCGGCAGTAATTCTGTTTGCAATGCCTGCCAGAAATCCTGATTACAAGGCAGCTCTTGCGAACGATGAGTCTGGTCAATGATGTCGATCAACACATAGACGCTAGCAGGTAAATGCCCTGCGGCGGTTTCACTATCCAATATGCCAAACACCGGCTGCCTGAGTGCCCAATATTGGCCATCCAGCAAGATAGCCAATGGGCGTTCGGCTTTATCTTCAGCACCGGTTGTCGTTGAGTAAATCCACACATTGCGACTATTGCCCAATAACTGGCTGTGCCAACTAATCAGTTGTAAACGTTGCGGTTCGGCGGGCAGAATTTTACCCGCATCGATTGGCTGCCAGGCCGTTTGCGGCAAAGCATCGGCTAAATGAACCGCAGAAAGTGTCATTCCGCGATAACTGCAATGCGCGGCAATCGGGTTTAACGGATCGTTCTCAGCGAGATCCATCAATGAGATCCACCAATCGCGCTGTGCCTGACGCTGTTCTTGCGGGCTACCGGCTGGCAAATTCAAACATTTCTCTGCTGAGACGGGAATAAAGCTGTAACTGCCACGAAAATCAGACTCTACCTCTGCCTGCCAATACCAAACATCCGTCTGGCCCAGCCGAGTGAGCGATTCAGGATTAACACTATGATGATCTGTCACGCCGTTAACATCGATATACACGCAGCTATATACCGAATCACGCGCCTTTCCTTGTCGGTCGCGCCACAGGAAAGTCAGCTTTACTTTGCCAGCTGCTGCCGGTTCAGTCAGGGGCGTTCCCCATTGTGCGATGCGCTGCCACCATGATTCACTGCCCGCCGAAGGATCCTGTAATAACTGCTGACTCTCTGGATATTCGCTCGCCACTCTCACACGCTGCCCTCTTTATGTCATCACACCGGTCACGGTCTATTTATGATTACGTCTTTATTCATTGATAGCGCGGCGACTGTGCGCCATCACAAATGGATATAAGGCTTAATATATATAAGGCTATTACCTAAATACAAATAATATTGAGAAGTATTATTATTTGCAATAACATAGTAAGCATTCTCTCCAGTGTGCCAGCCTATCATCGTAATTTAGATATGGGCGATGTGCTATGCGACGGTTATTGGATTGGAATATAACGTTTTTTTGTAACAACCAAGCTAAATAGAGGCAAATAAAGCCCGGTTGGCATCAAGAACCTGACGTATGAGGTTCAAATACTTTCCATTATTGTACTTCCAGGTAGGGATAAATCATGTTTGATATTTCTGGCAAGAAGATACCAACAACATTGCCATTTCGCGCAGGCTGCACAGCAAAGACCTTATTATTCACCACCACCTTGATACTGATACCGTCACTCAACGCATTAGCGGCCACTGCGGCTAAAGAAGATAAATTAGTGGTTGTCGCCAAACCGGGCAGCGGCCAACAAGATGATGGTTTCGTCGCTAAAAACAGCGCCACCGCGACTAAAACTGACACACCACTGATCCGCACCCCACAATCAGTTTCAGTTATTACCCGCCAGCAAATGCAAGATCAAGGAGCGGCTTCTGTGGCACAGGCCCTGCGCTATACCGCCGGTGTCGTGCCGGAATACCGTGGCGGCTCGAATATGAATGACGAAGTGATCATTCGTGGTTTTGGCTATGCCCCGCGTTTTCTCGATGGCTTAAGCTACAACTCATTAGGTGGTGCACGCCGTGGAGGCCAGATAGACCCCTGGCTGCTGGAACGAATTGAAGTAATCCGCGGCCCAGCATCAGTGCTTTACGGCCAGGTGAACCCCGGCGGCCTGATCAATATGGTCAGTAAACGCCCAACAGCGGAAAGTATTCATAAAGTGCAGGTGGGTGCAGGCAATAATAGCCTGGCTGAAGCAGCATTCGACTTCGGTGGCGTGTTGGATGATGAAGGTAAAGTACTCTATCGTTTGAACGGGCTTGGCAGAACACAAGATGATGCCGTAAATACCTTTAAACAGGAGCGTTTTGCTATCGCCCCGGCATTAACCTTTATCCCGAACGAAGACACCACCTTTACCTTACTGACCAGTTATCAGAAAGAACCCAAAGCCGGTTCACGTAACTTCTTGCCAGCCACTGGAACCGTGTTTGGTACTGCATACGGCCATATACCTTACGATTTTAACGTTAGCGACCCGTCATTTGATCAGTCTGAACGCGAGCAGACCTCTGTCGGTTATGCCCTTGAGCATTATATCAATGACACCTTTAAATTCCGCCAGAACCTGCGCTACAGCTATAACAAGCAAGATTACAAGTATCTGGTCTTTATGAATTTGCTGCCAGATAACCGCACCATGACTCGCCGCCCGCAAATCGAGCGCCAGACCATGGCTGAGTTTGCCGTTGATAACCAACTGCAAGCTGATTTCTGGACCGGGCAGTTAAACCATACGGTGCTGACTGGGCTGGATTACAAACGTAGCCGTATTGATAGTCAGTTCTTTATGGGCACCGTGCAGACAAAATACAATCTGGATTGGGTATCACCTGTCTATGGTCTGAATATTAAAGAGAGTGACTTGTCACTCAATAGCAGTGATCTGACCAAACTCGATCAGGTGGGAGTCTATTTACAAGATCAAATTGAACTGGATAAGTGGAATTTCCTCTTATCCGGGCGCTATGACTGGTCACAGTTAAAAACGCTAAGCCGCAAAACCGCCACTCAGGATCAACAAGACGACCATGCCTTTACCGGCCGTGCTGGTGTGTTGTATGCCTTTGATTCCGGTATCTCGCCGTATATCAGTTACAGTACTTCATTTGAACCTAGCACCGCCAAAGGCGCGCCGGGGACTGGGGCATTGGACCCGGTTACCGCGCGTCAAGTTGAGCTTGGCCTCAAATACCAGATACCGGGCAGCAGCACCTTGTTGACGACCGCATTGTACGATTTACGCCAGAAAAATATCAGCCAATACGACCAGGCACTGGCCTACAACGTCCCAATTGGTGAAGTGCAATCTCAGGGGATCGAAACGCAGTTAAACAGTGAGATTAACGACAATATCAACCTGATTGCTGCCTATACCTACACCAAAGGGAAAGTGCGTGAAACCAAAACACTGGCTGAATTAGGCAAAATGCCAGCCCGCACACCAAGCCATTCCGCCTCACTGTGGGGAATGTATACCTTTGATAAAGGAGTAGTCGATGGCTTATCCACCGGTGTTGGTGTCCGCTATATCGGCACCAGTTGGGGTGATGCCAAGAACAGCTTTAAAGTCCCGGCGGTGACATTGTATGACTGGATGATGCGTTATGAACTGGGACAAGCTCTGCCAGCGATGAAAGGCATCAGTTTGCAGGTTAACGTCAACAATGTGTTCAACAAAGAATATGTTGCCAGTTGTGCACAGATGGCAGCTTGCTTCTATGGCAGTGGCCGTGTTGCCACCGCTACTGTCAGTTATGCCTGGTAAGGCTTAGGCTTATTCAGCCCACGCCGATTGATGCATAGCGGTGTGGGCTAATAACTCAGCGGGCGTTGGATAATAACTTAAAGAAAAGTAAATATTTCTTCTAATCAACCCCCATTGCGACTTCAGATATCGAAATAAATAGAATAAATTCAGCATACTAACGTTTTGGTAACCTTTCATTTCACTCAGTGCAACCCGATAAAACCATTCTAAAAACAGGGAGATGGTCCTATACTCGCTGGCAGCATTATTTAATATCACCACACATTCAGGTTAAACATGCCAGCATTTAGGGGAGTACCACAGCTTATGCACCGGATGCGCGCCAGTAAAATGCGCATGTGCGGTATGCTGCTGGTTGCCTGCTGGCTAATTCTCAACGCACAGTTGGCCATCGCCGGCCATCAGTGTGATATTGCCCCTTCTGCCTCGCCGGTATTTACCCAGCATCAAGGGCATATACAGCCTGACCCTTTAGCAACAGAAAACCAAATGCACGACATGCCATCAATGATGGATATGTCTCATGGTCAGGCGCAAGACTCCTTATGTGAAAAACACTGCATCCCTGACTCTGTCCAGTCTGACAGCGGCATGTTGGTGCTGGCAGCCTTACCCACCAATACGGAGTTAGTATTGGCTGATAGGCAACAAACACCACGCGTCCAGCGCGTTGACTGGCATACCCCCCCCATTGTCGGCCCCCCCACTGAAATCGCTTTCTGCCGCTTTAGAGAATAGATCCAGACATAAATAACCGTTTTCTTCAGGCCACTTAATCGTGGTGTGTTGTGCTTATTCTATGTTTTGGAGTTATTGCTATGCGTATCTTATTTAGCGCTGTATCTGCTGTATTACTGTTTTCTTCTCCGCTGTTCGCCGCCAGCCCGGCCATGAGTGAAAATAGCCCGATGTCTCATGATAGTCATACAATAATGGCGGATTCTGCGCCAGCAGAGAGCTATCACTCCCAGGGCCAGATAAAAACCTGGCATGCCACCCGCGTATCTATTGCTCATAGCGCCATTCCGGCATTGAACTGGCCACCGATGACCATGACATTTGACCTGCCGGAGAGCCTGGCCGCACAGCCATTACCCGCAGGTACATCCGTGACATTCAGTTTCCGCCAGACCGAACGAGGCTATCAGCTAACTGCCATTTCAGCACAGCGGCCATAAGGCGGGATAATGATGACCCCTTTACTGAATCACCCACAGCAGGTGCGCCCCACGGCTGCGCTGCCATTCGGATTTACCGCACTGTTAATGGCGGCACTTTTCACTCTGCCAGCGGTGAGCTACGCGGCAGATATCACACTGGAACAGGCGCTGATCTCCGCTGAACGCTACTCGGCTGAGCTGCCATTCGGATTTACCGCACTGTTAATGGCGGCACTTTTCACTCTGCCAGCGGTGAGCTACGCGGCAGATATCACACTGGAACAGGCGCTGATCTCCGCTGAACGCTACTCGGCTGAGCTGTCAGCTAATCAGCATCAGGTCAATGCACTGGAAAATATGGCCAGTTCAGCCACGCAACTGCCCGATCCAAAATTGAAGTTTGGTATTGAAAACCTCCCCGTCGGCGGCAGTAATGCCCGCCGCTTCACCCGCGAGGGCATGACCATGCAGCGGGTCGGTATCATGCAGGACTATATCAGTAGTGATAAGCGACAAAGAAAGGCTGATACCCTGAGTGCTGAAGCGCGCAAAACGGCAGCAGGCAGTGAAACTATCCGCACCAGGCTGCAAAAAGAGACGGCTCAGGCGTGGCTTGATCTCGCCCTGACCGAACAGGCGGTGGGCGCAGCGCAAGTGCTGGTAAAAGAAAGCGAAAAACAGGTCGCATTGCAACGGGCCGGTGTTGCCAGTGGTGGTGCATTACCCAGCAGTGTATTGGATGCGCGCCTGACGTTATCTGCCATGCAGGATAGATTGACCACCGCACAACGTGATGTTGCCTTGGCACAAACCCAATTGACGCAGTTAACCGGTGTAGAGGTCAAGCATATCAGCGGCCCGTTGCCTCCTTTCGCCCGCCTACCGGCGGATATCACCGTGTTGCGTGATGCCATCCAACAGCACCCTGAAGTATTGCTTGCCAGCCGTGAAGCTGACGTTGCCAAAGCCCGCTCCGCACAATCAGCCATTGCCGCCACACCGGACGTTGGGATCGAAGTCTATTACGCTAAACGAGCTGACGAGTATGACGATATGGCGGGCGTCATGATCACTGTTGATTTGCCACTATTCCGCTCACAACGTCAGGATAAAGACTATGCCGCCGATGTGTCGCGCTCAATGGAAGCCAACGACCAGCTTACATTACTCACCCGCGACCACCGGGCGCAACTCGATACTCTGCTGGCGCAATATCAGGCCACACAGCAATTATGGCAGCGTCAGACTGATGAAGTTATACCACTGCAAAAACAACGGGTTAAATTGGTTATGGCGCAGTATCAGGCCAATAAAAGCGATTTAAGCAGTGTGCTGGAAGCACGGCGCTCCCTGCTCGATAGCCAGCTCAATACCAGTAATGCCGCCAGAGAGTTAGCCCGTACCTGGGCTGCCATCCGTTATCTGACCCCGCAGGAGAGCATGCGATGAAAAAGCTATCTAGTTTGACGCTGGTGGCCGTCGCCGTGATCAGTGGCGTTGCCGGTTATCTGTTGGCTAAACCCACCTCAGAACACTCCACCACGGCAGCCATAGTGGTTGAAAAAACACCAGCAAAAAATAGCCGTAAGGTGCTGTATTGGTATGATCCTATGTCCCCCGGTCAGCGTTTCGACCAACCTGGCAAATCGCCATTTATGGATATGGAGTTGGTGCCGCGCTATGCCGATGAAGCCGTAGCGCAGGGCGGCGTTAGCATCAGCCCCCGCCAACAGCAGAATTTAGGCGTGCGCACTGCCGCGGTGGAAATGCGATCACTCAACTATCGTCTTGCCGGTTACGGCACAGTGGCAACCGATGAGCGCAGCGTGCAGGTTATCGCGGCGCGGGCTAACGGCATTATTGAACAATTGTATGTACGCGCCAATCAACAACCGGTCAGTAAAAATCAGCCATTGGCGCAATTATGGGTTCCCGATTGGAGTGCCGCGCAACAAGAGTATCTGGCAATCCGCACCTTGGGTGATAGCCAATTAACGGCCGCCGCTCGCCAACGGCTACAACTGCAATTTATGCCAGAAGAGGTGATTCGCAGTGTCGAAAAAAGCGGCCAGCCGCAAACGCGGGTCACATTACGATCTCCGTCTGAGGGTTATGTGAGTAAGTTGGATATTCGGGCCGGTTCACAAGTGACTGCGACACAATCACTGTTTGAGTTAGCCAGCCTTGATCCGGTATGGATAGTGGTGGACTATCCGCAATCACAAGCCAGTTTAGTCACTATCGGCAGTACGATTACCGCCACGACCGCCAGTTGGCCGGGTGAAACCTTCCACGGCACCGTCAGCGAGCTATTACCTAATATGGATCTCGCTACCCGCACCTTAAAAGCGCGCATCGTCCTGGAAAACCCGCAACAAAAGCTGAAACCGGGCATGTACCTGAATGTACAATCCGCGCCAGCAGATAATCTAAAACCGGTATTGGCTATTCCACAAGAAGCCTTGCTGATGTCAGGCAATAGTAACCGGGTGCTGCTGGCTGAAGCTAATGGCTACTTTAAGCCGGTGGATGTCAGTACCGGGCAAACTCAGGACGGCTGGACAGAGATAAAATCCGGGCTAAACGCCGGTCAGTTGGTGGTGACCTCAGGCCAATTCCTGATTGATTCAGAAGCCAGTCTGCAAAGCGCTCTGCCACAAATGGAGGATACCCCCGCCTTAACTGAGAATACCACGCCAACAGCGAATAACACTGCCGTAGCACCTGTTGATATCTACTCGGTGCAAGGAACAGTCACCGCTATCAACGGCTCAACAATCACCTTATCCCATGGCCCGATCGCGGCGTTGAAATGGGGAGCGATGACGATGGACTTCCAACTACCGGCAGAGCCGTTATCACCGGAAATCGTTGCTGGTAGTCAGGTTAATTTCACTTTCACTCTCAATGAACAAGGGGCACAAATCCGCCAAATCCAGCCGGTAACAAGCAATAGCAGCATCGATACCCACAGGAGCCACCTATGATTGCCGCCATTATCCGCTGGTCACTGCGCAATCGGCTGTTGGTACTGCTTGGCGCGGTGATGATGGCCGCGTGGGGAATTTGGTCACTGCAACAAACCCCACTGGATGCGCTGCCAGACTTGTCAGACACCCAAGTGATCATCCGTGTCAGTTATCCTGGTAAAGCACCACAAGTGGTCGAGGATCAGGTGACTTATCCACTGACAACCACCATGTTATCAGTACCTGGTGCTAAAACCGTACGCGGTTTCTCGATGTTCGGCGACGCCTATGTCTATGTGCTGTTTGATGATGGCACTGATCCTTATTGGGCACGTTCACGGGTGCTGGAGTATCTCAGTCAGGTGCAGGCTACCTTGCCGGCTGAAGCCAAAGCCTCGTTGGGACCGGATGCCACGGGGGTGGGTTGGATCTATGAATATGCCTTAATCGACAGAACTGGCAAACACAGTCTGGCCGATCTGCGTGCCTTGCAGGATTGGACACTAAAATTTGAGTTGAAAACAGTACCCAATGTCTCTGAAGTGGCCAGTGTCGGGGGCATGGTGCGCCAATATCAAGTCGTTCTCGACCCGGAACGGATGCGGGCGCTGAATCTATCCCATCAACAAATTGCCAGCGCCATTACTGATAGTAATCAGGAAGGCGGTGGTTCGGTGCTAGAAATGGGGGCGGCAGAATATATGGTGCGCGCCAGCGGTTACCTGAAAACGCTGGATGATTTCAGGAATATCGTGATCACTGCTCGTGCAGGTATTCCCATTTTACTGTCCGATGTCGCTACCGTGCGGATGGGGCCAGAAATGCGCCGTGGCGTGGCGGAACTTAATGGTGAAGGGGAAGTTGCCGGTGGCATCATTGTGATGCGCTATGGCAAAAATGCACTGGAAACCATTAACGGCGTGAAGGAGAAGCTGCAACAGATTCAGCGCAGCTTACCGGCTGGGGTAGAAATCGTACCGGTATATGATCGTTCACACCTGATTACTCAGGCCATCGACAGCTTATCATTCAAATTGCTGGAAGAGTTTTTAGTGGTGGCGGTGATCTGTTCACTGTTTTTGTTCCACCTCCGCTCAGCATTGGTGGCTATCATCACCCTGCCCCTGGGGATTCTCGGGGCGTTTATCGTCATGCACTATCAGGGGGTCAATGCCAATATTATGTCGCTGGGTGGGATAGCCATCGCCATCGGGGCTATGGTGGATGCCGCGATCGTGATGATCGAAAATATGCACAAAGTGTTGGAGCAATGGCGGCGAGATAACCCGGGGAAAACACCGGTCAGTCAGGATTACTGGCGCATTTCAGAGCAGGCGGCCATTGAAGTCGGTCCGGCGCTGTTTTGCAGTTTACTGATCATCACCTTATCGTTTATTCCGGTATTTACATTACAGGCGCAAGAGGGGCGGATGTTCTCTCCGCTGGCTTTTACCAAAACCTATGCCATGGCTGTTTCGGCGGGGTTAGCCATTACGTTAGTACCGGTATTAATGGGCTATTTTATTCGCGGCAAAATCCCTGATGAGAATGCCAACCCCATTAACCGTGGGCTAATCGCCCTTTATCATCCGGTGTTAACCGCCGTACTGGCACGACCAAAAACTACATTGGCTATCGCGGGTATATTACTGCTGGCAACCCTGTATCCATTAAGCCGTCTGGGGAGCGAGTTTATGCCCGCGTTGGATGAAGGTGATTTACTGTATATGCCTTCTACACTGCCGGGGATTTCGGTACGCGAAGCCAGCCATTTACTGCAACAAACCGATCGTTTGATAAAAACCATACCGGAAGTAGCGACAGTATTTGGTAAAGCCGGGAGAGCAGAGACGGCAACAGATCCGGCCCCTCTGACCATGATCGAAACCACTATTCGTTTTAAACCCAAGGATCAATGGCGGCCTGGCATGACCATGGACAAATTGATCGAAGAACTGGACGCCACCGTCAAGGTGCCCGGTATCGCCAATCTGTGGGTGCCTCCGATCCGCAATCGGCTGGATATGCTCTCTACCGGCATCAAAAGCCCGGTTGGGATCAAAGTGAATGGCAAAAATGTGCACCAAATTGAGCAGGTGGCACAGCAAATCGAACAAGTGGTGCGCAAAGTACCAGGTGTGACTTCGGCCCTCTCAGAACGACTGGCAGGTGGCCGCTATGTGGATATCAACATTGACCGTCAACGGGCCGCTCGCTATGGCGTTTCAGTAAAAGAACTGCAATCACTGGTAGCAACCGTGATTGGCGGGCAAAACATCGGTGAAACCATTGAAGGGCGTGAACGTTATCCAATCAACCTGCGCTACCCACGGGAAATACGTGATTCACTGCAAAAATTGCGTGATTTGCCGGTAGTGACTGCCGGTGGCGGGCAAGTCGCACTGGCGGAACTGGCCGATATCAAGGTGACAGAAGGCCCACCGATGCTGAAAAGTGAAAATGCGCGCTTATCTGACTGGGTCTATGTTGATCTGCGCGGGCGAGATTTGAAATCAGCCGTAACTGAAATGCAGCAAACGGTGGCACAACAAGTGGAACTGCCGGAAGGCGTCTCCCTTAGCTGGTCTGGGCAGTTTGAATACCTGGAACGGGCAACAGCAAAACTGAAAATTGTGTTACCGGTTACCCTGATGATCATTTTTGTCTTGTTGTATGTCACGTTCAGCAGTGTCCGCGATGCCGCATTAATCATGGCGACGCTTCCCTTCGCACTGATTGGCGGGGTGTGGCTGCTGTATGGCTTGGGGTATAACTTTTCCGTTGCCGCCGCGGTGGGCTTTATCGCCCTGGCCGGTGTGGCCGCTGAATTTGGTGTAATAATGGTGCTGTATCTCAATCAGGCGGTGAAAAAACATCAGCAACCCGGCATTGCTATGACGGCCAGCCAGATGAGTGCAGCTATTCATGAAGGCGCGGTGCTGCGGGTGCGACCAAAAGCCATGACTGTCGCCACTATTATGGCCGGCTTGCTTCCCATTATGTGGGGCGGCGGGGCAGGGTCAGAGGTCATGCAACGTATTGCCGCACCGATGATTGGCGGGATGGTGAGTGCACCACTGCTTTCGATGCTGGTTATTCCTGCGGTGTATATGTTGCTGCATAAAAAAGATAGTCAACAGCAATAAAACTCTCATCGCCCTCACTCTTGCCAGATAAGATTGAGGGCATTCTCACACTTTCTTATAACCTCTCAAATCAGCGAGTGCGACGGAAGGTTAAGTTAATTCGATAAGCGCCGGTCGTAGCGGAAAAACCGGCTTTCAATGGCAGTACACCGTGATAGTTCAAACGGGAAGGCCCACCCCAGACCACAACATCCCCTTCCGTTAATAAGACTCTCTGGCATTTAGCCTCACGCGTCAGCCCACCAAATTGAAATACCGCAGCTAGCCCCAGCGATACCGAAACTATTGGCTGACGCAGATCCAGCTCATCTTTATCCTGATGTAATGATAATTTAGCCCCTGCCTCGTAGCGATTTATCAGGCAGGCATCTGGCTCAAATTGAGAGAAACCCGCTTGTTGCGCGGCATCAACAGCTAATGTCATAAAACTTGCCGGAATGGCAGGCCAGCTTTTCTCAGTCAAAGGATCAACCGGGCTATAGCGATAACCTTGCCTATCACTCACCCAACCAACCTGACCACAATTACTCATGGCAACCGACATCCGGTAACCACCGGGGGTGATGAGATAGCGAAAAGGCGCGGCAGTGGTGATAGCAATAACATCAGCAAATAATAATGCGGCCTGCTGCCGTGCATAATGATGTAAAACAACCGCACCGGGCGCTAACGTTTCAATCCAGGGATCATGAGGCAACTGATCAAATAAATCCATGGTCATAAAGGTACCTACTGTAGTTATCACTGTTTAGCGATTAAGACTTTAACAGTTTACTCTTCACCCCACACACTATCACTTGCGATCAATTCATATCGGTTAGCCCAGTTGTTATCGCCCTGCCAGAGAAATTTATCCTGCTAAATCATCGTCTATTAACTTTCGCCACCAATAAAAACAAATATTATATTTAATAGAGTAAAATTATAAAAATGAAAGACTAAAAGCAAAAACAGAAGAATAATAGAAAACTAAATTTACTTAACCCTTTAAATAAAATGAAAAGAGAAATTCAGGTAAGAATATGTAATGAAACATAATAAAAAACACCACAACAAAATTAATTAACTTCTTGTTAATAATAATTATCAAATGCAAAAATACACACAAATAGCCTTTAAAGAAGATTGAGAATTAGAATAGAGACAAAGTATGGCACTCTTAATAATCTTAAATTACTGAAAGAACACATAACGTCTTATATAGGATAGGTAACCATCAGTATGGAGACAAATGAGATTATGTTTAAATTAGAAGGAACGGTGCTATTTTCCCCTACGCAACGTTGCTTAAATGGTCCTGACGGTTCGGTGGTAATATTAACTGAAAATAACCTTAGATTTTTACAACTGCTACTTAGTGGTGTAACAGAAAAAGAGCAGATTATTAATCAGGTATGGAAAGAACAGCGCGGAGCTGTAAGTGAAAGTAGCTACTATGGGCAGCTCTATATGTTGCGAAAAGCATTTCTTCAGGTCGGGCTGAAAGAATCACTTATACATACCATCCCACGTAAAGGTGTCCGCTATACCGGTTCTGTTAGTCAGATTGTCATCAATGATGAAGCTGAACAACAAATGCACGCAGACCCCCTTATCACTGCTGCATCTAATAAGGAGCAGCTTGCGCCAGTAACCCAACCATTCAAGCCAGGGGCTAGCGTAATATCACCTATCGCGACACAACAAAGTTTTTTACACAGTTACCGTTGGAAGAAACTTATTTCTCTGTTGGCCTTTTTCTCTTTCTGCTGGCTCTCATTTCTCTCAACGCTAATTATTATTATCTTATTTAGTGGGGATAAACCGCACTTCTGATAGTGATAATAAGATGAGGGTGATTTAAAAAGATTAAATGATGGTAATAAAAAGGCCAGCAAGCGAAAAAAAACGTTAAATAGGTGTCACTACCAGCAAGGCTGATTATATCAAGTCGGATAGTAGCTAAATAAAGAGCAGTGACTCTTTACATTTAAAACTTAAAAATGGGGAATACTCCCCTACCATTTAACAGGAAAACGAACATGATGGATTTAATCAATAAAGGTTGTGTTGCTACTCGACTTAAAACCCGAGGATTTCTGAAAGATACCCGTGGTTCTATTATTGAGTACGTTATGGTGATTGCATTAGCGGGCGTATTTATTACGTTAGCAAGGCCAACCCTAATCGAGTTAGTAAATGGGGCCGTTGCTAGTGCTAGAACAGCAGTATCAGCGCCAGGGGGCTAATAGGGGTAACAGCGTCGCACCGTCATTCTAATATTTATCAGGATTTTCACATGGCAACTTATCGTTGCCATGTTTTTGTTTTAGGAAAAATGATGGATATAATAAAATCATCCTTAATAATACTGCTAGTATTACAGCTACTGTTCGTTTGTTATAGCGATATATGTAATCGAATTATCAGTAATAAATTTATCATTTCTATTATATTCAGTTCCATAGCATTGGGGTATACAACAAACAGCACGGTTAACATCACCATTCCACTTTTTTCCTTACTAATGGGCTATATAATATTTCATTTTAAACTTATCGGTGGTGGCGATGTAAAACTCATTACTGCATTGCTGCTGGCACTCACCGCAGAACAATCACTAGATTTCATTATCTATACCGCCATTATGGGCGGTGTGGTAATGATAATAGGTTTATTGATTAACAAACACGATATTCAACAACGAGGGGTTCCCTATGCTGCTGCAATTACCTCGGGTTTTACATTGTCGCTATTCACCTAAAATATCAAGCCACATTAACTTAATAATGACACAAGGTTATTTTAATGAATCGTAAGTTTCTTTTATTATTTTCAATTTTGATTGTCGCCATCGGGGCTGCCGGCATTATGATCAATACCAAGCCTGATGTGCATACACCCTATAATTTCGTCGATTTAAATAAAGAAAAAGAAGTTGAGATTGTCCTGGCACAGTCAACACATGATCTCTCTTCAGGTACCCTACTCACTCAAAACGATTATGCACTAAAAGCCATCATGGTACCTGAATCAAGTGAATTAATAAAAAGCAACATATCAGGAAAAACAGATATCAACAGTCATTTATTGAAAGTAAACCTTGTAGCGGGTTCTTATATTACACCCGTAGTTTTGGCTTCACCCGATAGTAATGAATTCAATTACCTTAATTTAAAGAAAGGTGAAATTATTTATAAATTCACTATTAGTCAGAAAAATGGGTATTTGTTAGATACATTGCAAGTAGGTGATTCCCTCTCATTTCAATTAAGAGTGCTTGAGACAGATAAAAATAAAGGCATGAGTAGTGGCACAGTCATTAACACGAAAGAATTGAGTGATAAAAAAAGTCAAACCTTTTCGTTGAATGAAATCATACCCGCCATGAGAATAATAAGAATAAAAAAGAATTCGACAGACGAATTACCAGAAAAAAACAACAAAAATCAAAAGACCGGAGAAGTCGTAACTGGTTATATATCCGTCATAATTAAAAGAGAGGAACTTGACATCATTCATATCGCAGAAAAGTCGGGAGATATCGTTCTGGCGCCGAGTATAGTTACTGGCAATAATCAATCAACAAATATATATGACATCATACCTAAACTACGCATAACAAGAGAGCTAAGAGGATGAGAACACCCAGGCCAGAATATATCATTTGGAATAAACTGTTTTTACTCTTCGCCATTGCAACCTGCCAAATAGTTGTCAATCATGCATATGCCAAGCCTGTTTATTTATCATCAGGCGAGTCATATATAATAAAAACAGATGAGGCGATTGATACTGTTTTTGTCTCTGCCGCTGCTATTGCTGATTATGAACTGGTTGGTAAAAATAGCATTATTGTTTATGCAAAAAAAGAAGGAATAGCAGAGTTTATCTTATTTAATAAAGATAATAATCCAATGATAAAAACTGCCGTCATGGTAAATGACATCATTACTTCAGCATATCAGAGAATAAAAATTGAATATCCTGATAGCAACATAGAAATCAATAAAATTGGTAATGGCTATCTGCTGACGGGTAAGGCAGAGTCAGAAGAGGCGAAAGACACTATTGCAGCTATTGTCGGTGAAGCAATAAACAAGAAAAGAGAGAAAAATCGCGAAGACCAACATTTTAATAACCCTGATTACTTAGGGGTAATTAATAAGATTAAACTCCCTGAATCTAACCAAGTAAATGTGAAATTAACCATTGCTGAGGTGACTAAAGACTTTAGTGAGAATATAGGGGTAGATTGGAGCAGTATCAACGAAGCATCCGTTGGCTCCTTTCAATTTTTAAAGTTCAATGCCACCGGAATTAGTACATTAGTTCATGCCATTAATGATGACTCAATTGCACGTATTCTGGCCGAACCCAATCTATCGGTACTGTCCGGTGAAAGTGCCTCATTTTTAGTTGGTGGCGAAATACCACTTTTTAATACCACCCAAAGCAGCACCGTAATTAAATACAAAACTTATGGTATCAAGCTAAACATTGCGGCCAAGGTAAATGAGAAAAATCGTATCCGCATTAGTATGGAAGAAGAAGTCAGTAGTGTAGATAAAGTCTTTAGCGTCGAAGGGGGTAATGCTTATCCTTCATTACGCACACGTAAGGCAGCGACCACATTAGAACTTGGTGATGGCGAAAGCTTTATTCTAGGTGGATTGATCAGTAAATCAGAGCGGGAATCCCTTAAAAAGATCCCCTTCATAGGTGATATTCCTATTTTAGGGGCATTCTTTCGCAATGCACAAACGCAAAAAAATCAAACTGAACTGGTGGTCGTCGCCACCGTCAGCCTGGTGAAGCCGGTTGCCGGAAAGGATGTGGAATTACCTGATTTTATGCACACATCAACATTGGAACGCTTATTTAATTTCACTCATATAATGGAAATAAAAAGGAAAAAAGTGGCTAAGGAATTCCTACGAAAAGGAGGTTTCATAAAATGAAACTATGGATAGTTAGCAGTGTTATTTTTTTCTCTAGCGTTGTGCATGCCTCATTTATTATCGAGCCAAATGAGAATGACCAAGCCTGTTCATTAGCTAAAAGAGACTTGTTAGCAACAGATAAAAACCAGTCATTATCTACACCTGTTTTGCTAAGAGATAACGAGCGACGATGCAAATATCAACGCAATGATTATCGGATGTCCCGGGATAGCGAAGTAGGATGCGCAGTAAATAAAAATAGAATTCTTTCAAAATAACGCAATCAAAGTAATTTCCTTTAATGGTGACATATGCAATTAATTCTTAACAAAGATGCAATAAACAAAAAAAATAATAAGATAAAAAACACCATTGCTATTATTTCCAGCAGGGAATGGCTGCGCGAAGAAACCGCGGAGAAAGTCAGGCTTGCCGATATTAATGATATTAAATCATTTGATGAGAGTATTTTTCTCGTGCCAAAAATAAATTTATCCGATAAAACCATTGGTGCTATTATTGACATCGGGAGTAATGATAATATTGAAAAAACATTAGATTTAATAAAAATTCTTATCCCGCGTGACTGTTGGTGTGTTTTAGTTGGCGATATTGATTCAATTGGTATCGCCCAACAATTCATTCAGCGTGGCATATTATACTTAAATATAAAGTCGCAGTTGTCTGAATTGACGCAACATTTACTCAAAGGCATCCCTATAGAGTCTGAAAGGAAAGCCTTTTTTATCAGTATATTGGGCTGTAAGGGAGGCATCGGAACCACCCTGATCAGTTATCACTTAGCAACCGCGATCACACAGATAAAGCAATCACCAACTCTATTATTACAGGGCAATAATGGATCTCAGGATCTTGATCTTGTTACAGAAAAAAAGATGGTTACAGAAATAACCGAATATCAAAATAATTTATCTCTTATGTTTGGTAAAGGGCAAGATATAGCTGAAATTGATGGACACAGAGATATAAAGCACAATTTTATTGTATTTGATCAACCGATTCATAACGTACCGAAAGAAAAACTCACTGATTATATAGAACACGCTAATTGCATTATCGTATTGCTTGATAATAGTATGATGTCAGTCCGTGTCGCTAAAACGTTTATTGATATTTATGAAAAATTTAAACGAGACAACAGGCAAGCAACCCGACTATTAGTCTGTTTAAATGAAAGCAGACCAATAACAAGAGATATGCTGGATACTTCAGATATCCCGTCATTACTTGGGCGTAAGATAGATATACGAATCCCTTTCATACATAAAACAACGGAATCATTAAGTGATAAAAATTACTTTGGCCGAAAGAAAACCATAATAACCAAATTGGCTAAATACACATTAGGCATAACCATTGATTTATCAAACAAGAGAAAATCATGGTTAAGAAAGCTTCTAAAAGGTAAAAATTAAAAATGAACATATCATTAATCATCCAAGAAGAAATACGAGAAAAAATGCTGGCTAACATTGATATCGATAAAGTAGAACATCTGGTTGATGATTATGACAAACTTTTTGGTTTACTTTCACAAACCTACGATGATTTATTTAATGACAATGAATATAGATTAAATACTCAGCAGCAAAAAGATATTATTGCAACGATCGCCGATGAGATTACCGGTTTTGGCCCGTTAAGAGAACTGATGGAAGATGAGTCTATTAGCGATATTATGGTCAATGGCCCTGAAAAGATATTTGTTGAACGTTATGGGTTGCTAACCTTAACCAACCGCCGTTTTATTAATAACAGTCAACTGACTGATATTGCCAAACGCCTGATGCAAAGAGTCAATCGCCGTATTGATGAAGGTAGACCGTTAGCAGATGCACGCCTAATTGATGGTAGCCGAATCAATGTGGCAATCGGTCCAATCACATTGGATGGCACAGCACTTTCAATTCGAAAATTCAGTACCAACAAACGAAAACTAGAAGATCTGGTTAATATGGGTGCTATGAGCAGTGATATGGCTAATTTCTTGATAATTGCAGCCAGTTGCCGGGTCAATATTATTATCTCTGGTGGCACAGGCTCAGGAAAAACAACACTGCTCAACGCATTATCAAAATATATTTCTGAAAACGAAAGAGTTATCACCTTAGAAGATGCTGCCGAGTTAAATCTTGAACAGCCCCATGTGGTACGGATGGAGACACGACTCGCCGGGCTAGAGAATACTGGGCAAATCACGATGCGGGACTTAGTAATAAACTCACTGCGTATGCGCCCCGACAGGATCATTATCGGGGAGTGCCGTGGTGAGGAAACATTTGAAATGCTTCAGGCAATGAATACCGGCCATAATGGCTCTATGTCCACCTTACATGCTAATTCTCCCCGCGATGCTATTGCCCGACTCGAAAGCATGATCATGATGGGTCCAGTTAATATGCCCATATTTACTATTCGCCGAAATATTGCCTCCGCCATCAATCTTATTGTGCAAGTTTCACGCATGAATGATGGTTCACGAAAGGTACGCCATATTAGTGAAATTATGGGAATGGAGGGGGACAATGTCGTATTACAAAACATATTCTCATTTGAACCGTCCAAAGAGCGTGACGAACAGGGAAAAATCCAAGGAGAATTTATTAATCATGGTTTATTCAGCCGATCTGCTGTGAGGGTGAATGCTGATATATACAGCTTATCAAATGAACTAAGTAGTATTTTTTCCACGGTGAAATAATGATTTACAACATAATACTTTTATCTGGGATTCTATTACTTTTACTCATTAACTTAAAATGGATAAAAATAAAGAAGACCATAATTAAAAACCCAAAAAAAACCACTACCAATGATTTTTTCCTTACGTCATCACTAAAAAAAACAGCCAATGAATGGGTGAGCTATTTATTAAGCATTGATATAAACAAAAATAAAATGCATATAGCCATACCTATCGGTTATGCAATATGCATTTACATTATAAATAAAACATGGGTTGGGATAAATACTCTGGTGGTATTGACATTTATTTTGTTCAGTATCATATTTTTTCAAATACACTTTTCGCGTAAAAATAATCACACGCTATTTAAAAGAGATTTCCCAGAGGTTTTGTTGATGATTAATATGGCTGCCAGTAGCGGTACCAGCATTAACCAAGTATTAGAACGTTGTGGGAAAGAGGTAGGTGGGCCATTAGGGAATGAATTAAGCCTTATTTGCCGCCGATTGAATGTAGGTGAGTCTCCTGAAACTGTTTTTTATGATGCCTATCAACGCTTTCGTTACCCCGAGTTTTACTTTCTTATCACCATCATTTTGCTTAACTTGCAACAAGGTGGGCAATTAAGAGAACTGACCAGTCGTTTGTCCCAAGTGATCACAAAAAGCAAAACATCCGAACAGAAGAAAGCCGTTATGACGGCACAAACACGGATGTCAGTAAATATTCTCTCTATCATACCTTTTGTATTCTCTCTTTTTCTTTACTTTATGGATCCAACGATTATTGAGTCAATGTGGAACCATCCTACTGGTAGGATTATTTTTTATTATATTATCTCCAGCGAGATAATTGGGATAGCACTGATAAGGTCAATGCTTAGGAAAGCACTATGAATATAATTTTTATTGCCATGGTACTATTTGGTTTTATCTCATTACTCATTACTCATTAGCAAGAAAAAATACAATAAGAAAGAAATATATAATAAAATTAACAATGACCATATTTTATCCTCTAAACGTGAAATAAAAAAGTCAAAAAATAAAAAAGAAATAGCGCTATCTTCTTTTATAAAATTACCTTATATACTTCATAAGGTGACTTATTTAAAGATATTGATTATTTCGCTATTTCTGATAGTGATGATTATATTGGTAAAAACTAGTTTCATAGCGACTAGTAGCATGAGTTTCCTTATGATTTGTTTGCTTATGCTGATAACAACTATATATCTACCAAAAGTTATTACCAGAAATATTGTGAATAAAAAAATAAAAAAAATGTTAAATTCGCTACCCTTTTTTATCGATATTACCGCTGCCTGTGTCCAATCAGGAATGACTATAGATAGCGCACTAAGCTATACGGCTAAAAGATTCAAATTAATAAATATCGATTTAAGTTTAATCGTAGAAAAAATAACTAAGCGCGCAGAAATTAATGGGCTAGAGAGTGCGATTAAAGAATTTCAACAACTATCAACCGAAACAGAAATAAAAATGTTTTGCAGTGCATTACAATATAGCATCAGTTTCGGCTCAACCGTTTATGAACAACTAATAAAACTCTCTCAAGATATGAGAGAAATGCAATTGTTAATTACAGAAGAAAAAAACAGTAAGCTATCAACAAAACTGACTTTCCCTATGTTTCTTTTTATTCTTATTCCTTTTGTTGTGTTAGTTATATCACCTAGCGTTTTGGAGTTACTCAAATATGTACAAACAATGTAAAAAAACTATTACCGTTTCACTTTTAATTTTTATGATAAGTGGTTGCTCCACGAATAGTGGCATAAGTAATAAAGAGTTTCTATATCGTGAGAGTATCTTGCTAAAGGCAAATAATCATGCCGGATTGGTCACTTTATACCGAACCAGATTAAAACAAAAAGAAGATGATGCGATAAGATTAAAACTGGCTAACGCCTACTATCTTACCGGCGACACCAAGTCATCTTTATATTATTTACAACCGATGATTAACAAACCGAGTGAGCCTGTATATATTTTGCAAGCCAAAAACTTGATTAACAATAATGACTCGACAAATGCTATAACAGTTATAAATAAATTATTAACTATTTCTCCTAATAATGCAGAAGCTCACAACTTACACGGCATTGTATTGGCTAATAGTGGTGAAGTGCATAAAGCAGAAGTGGCTATTGAAAAGTCGCGAGCCTTATTTATTTCTGATGGGACGGCAATGAATAATCTTGCTGTAGTAGCAATGCTTGATAACCGTTATAGCGATGCAGTGAGAATATTATTACCTGATTATTTGTCGGGTAAAAAAAACTCGTTAAGGTTACATAACCTGGTCTTTTCACTGATTCAACTCGGTGATACAACCTATGCAAAAAAAATCATTATTGCTGAAAAAATGGCTAAAGACCCGGATGAGTTAATACTCGCCCTAAGTCAAGTTCAGAGCCTTCAGCAAGAGAGATTAAGTGATAAAGGTGCGTAAATGAGTAAAATAAGAGAGCAATTCTCCCGTTCGAATGAGGGGTCGGTCACTATTGATTTTACGGTAGTCTTTGTTCTATTTTTATTGACGTTACTCTCTTGTGCAGAGATAGGCCGTTTGCTCTATATCTCTGCCAGTTTAGATCTGGCGGTTTCAGAAGCGGTAAAATCGACTAAGAATAGAGAGGGCAGTAATAGTGCCATATTGAGGCAAAGTTTAAATGCTCAGAATGGTATTTTAGGTGTTTTCATAACAAATAATAATGCGATTAATACTACTGTAGAATTTAGCAATAGTATATCTGACCTCATTAGTCAGATATATTCAGACTCAGAAACGTCGCCACTGGCCAAATACACAGTAACTTACATCTATCAACCTCTTTTTTTTCCTATCCCCTCACGCTGGGCTAATATCCAACTATCTCGCGAGGTGATTTTTGTACAAGAAAATAAATAACATAGACTTTATTGGAAATAATAATGGTTCAGCTATTATTGAGTTTTCATTTGTCATTTTCATAATAATGCTATTAATAAAACTATTTATTTCAGTGACTGAATATCAATCAACCGTAGGTAAACTAGACCGGATATCATATTCGCTTGCCGGAATAATTCGGGAAAGGAACAGGTTATATTCTGATGATGAAATACTAACTCAAAATAATGTTAATGATTTAACAACTCTGGCGAGCAATATGCTATTAACTTCGGGTATATTCAGTGATAATTTCGCGATAACAGTTGAAACATTACATTTTAATCCCGCTGAATCGGCAGCACCTGGTAATAAGATTATTAATGATACTAAGAGTGAAGAGTTTATCGTCGGTACTTGTCACCCCATTAGGTCATTGCGTGAAATGGCCGATTTATCACCTTACAGTAATCGTGGCCGATGGGTGCCACTGTACCAGGTAACCTTATGTTTACCTGCCCCCACAGGGTATCAAGCGTTGTTTAGCCAGATAGAACCCATCCCTATATTAAGGTCATCAGCGGTAACTATCGAGCGTTAATCCTAGCGAGGATGAACTTATTTATAAAAAAGGCTATTTATGATAAAAAATATATTTACTCACATTAAAGTACGACTATTGGTGCCATTGATAAAGAATGAGCAAGGGGCTATCTTATTTCCCTTTATTATATTTTTGCCCTTGGTTATTGGGCTAATATTTTTTTCTTTTGAGCTCACTCATTTTTTACAGAAAAAAGCCAAACTCTCAGATGCAATGGAGCAAGCAACATTAGCACTGACAGTAGAAAATAACCATAGTACTCCGAGTTTAACTCAAATAGCGCAGAATGAAGCCGTAGTGAGTTCTTATGCTCATACTTATCTGCCAGCAGAAATATTTTCAACACCGACTATAGATATAATCAATAATAATGGCAGAATTGAGTATGCGGCTGAGATCAACATGAGCTACTTGGCTAGATTTTTAACTAACAATCCAGTAACCAATTTTAGTGCGATGATAAATGCAACAGATAGAGGAGCAGCAAGAAAAAATATAATCAGTGCACCGATAGAGAATATAGATGTAGTATTTGTCGCAGATTACTCTGGTTCAATGGATGATCATTTTAATCATAATGAATCCGAGCCAAAAAAAATAGATGCGTTGAGAGACATATTTAACCGCCTCAATAATAACATCTTAAAAAATGAGAATATACATACCATAGGGTTTATACCATTTTCATGGGGGACTAAACAGCGTATTGGGAACGGTGCACAAACGAAGGAGTATTGCCATTTACCTTTTGTGCCAAAGCAACATAGCCCAAATGGTGATTACCTTCGTAAATATACATTATCTGGGTTAAAAAAATTCCCTGGATTGGAGGGATTAGAAAATATTGACCATATCGCATATGGGAAAGTAACCAGCGAGATATATAATGACACTAAAAATAAAATTGATGAATTAAATATTGAAGATGCAGAGTCTGCTTATACATTCCTTTCCCGCTCACAAAATATCCTCCAACAATTATATCAACTTGAAATAATAGGAGAGAGTATTGATTACGTTGCAACGATAAACTCAATACCACGCAACAGCGCAGTGATACCACCGAAAGTAATTAACTTTCCAGTTGATGACATATTCAATAGCTACGTTTGTTTAAATCGAGCAAACTCCTATTCATTAAATGAACATGATAGTAATGAGATTATCGATGATATGATTAATATGTCCCCTTTAGGCGGTACACTAATAAGTTCAGGGATATTATCTGCTAATAATTTATTTAATGAAATCAGCTCTAACACCAATAAAAAGCTGATGATAATTCTTTCTGATGGTAATGATAGCTTTGAAAGTGCACATAAAGAAAATAAAGGTTTTTATGTCACACAAAGCCTTATCAAAAAAGGTATGTGCAAAAAAATAAAAGAGAATGGGATCACTATGGCTTTCATCGCTATTGGATATAAACCTTTATATAACACCCGTTCGCCAAGATATATCGATTGGAAAGAGTGCGTAGGTGAGGAGAATTACTACGAAGCACAAAATACTCATGAACTGGAAGGCGACCTTCTACAAGCGTTGGGGGCGGTAGATACCAGTGAAGTGGGCCGTAATACGCCGAAAGATTAATGTCAGGCGCGGCAACCGTAACCGCGCCTGCGTTGCAGGCTATTTTGCCATGCCCGCTTCCATACCGACTAAGCCAACCTTGAGATAACCTGATTTGCGTAGCGCATCCATCACGCTCATCAGAGTTTCATAATCCACCACTTTATCCGCCTGGAAGAAGATAGTGGTTTCTTTATTGGATTGCGTCATTTTATCCAACGCCGCGGCCAGAGTGTCGCGGTCAACCTGCTGGTCACCGACATAAAGCTGATTATCGGCTTTAACTGTCAGGAATACCGGTTTTTCCGGCCGCGGCTGTGGTACCGCTGAAGACGCTGGTAAATCCACTTTAATATCGACTGTTGCCAATGGTGCTGCCACCATAAAGATTATCAGCAGTACCAACATTACATCGATAAAGGGTGTCACGTTGATTTCGTGTAATTCACCGCTTTCATCAAGATTGTCATTCATACGCATGGCCATAAATCACCCCGCACGCAATTGGTGAGGATGCTTAGATGACTTTGCCTCAGCGCTGCTCGCCAGATCAAGATCGCGGCTTAATAGCAGCAATACTTGGGCGGCAACGTCACCCACCTGTGCACGGTAACTACCAATTAAGCGAGCAAATATATTGTAGATAACTACCGCAGGGATTGCTGCGACCAGACCTAACGCCGTTGCCAGCAAGGCTTCTGCGATACCCGGTGCAACAACAGCCAGATTGGTGGTTTGCGAATGAGCAATACCAATAAAGCTGTTCATAATGCCCCACACGGTGCCAAACAACCCGACAAACGGTGAGATTGCACCGATAGTAGCCAGGAATCCATTGCCTTTACCCATTTGGCGACCAATGGCTGCTACACGGCGTTCCAACCGGAAAGCCGTACGCTCTTTAATGCCATTGTTATCATTGGATTCTGTCGACAATAGGCGCTCGTTTTGCGCTTCTCGTAGCAGTAAGGCACTAATGCTATCGGTGCTAAAAGCCTCCGCCCGCTCAGACGCGGTATCCATATCAGTCACAGCCCCGATAACTTCATGTTCTTGCTGCAAACGGCGGCGAGCACGGAATAATTCAGTACCTTTGGAGAACAAAATAGTCCAGGTTACGATTGAGGCTAACACCAGACCAATCATCACCCCTTTAACGACGACGTCTGCATGCTGATACATGCCCCAGACAGATAAGTCCATTGCCAACCCTTGTGGCACAGGTGCCGCCAGAGGCTGGACCATAGGTGCTGGGTTTGCAGGTGCAACAGCTTGTGCATTTGCAGCGACCGGTGTGATTTCCGGTGTAGGTAGTGGGGTTGACGTTGCAGTTGTTGGTGTAGCAACAGATGCAGCGACTGCACTGCTGTTGCCTGGCGCGGCCTGTGCATGACCTGCCAAACCGGCCACCAGCAATAATGCCATTACGCCTGCTATCATCCGGCCTTGCACGAATGATTTATCTTTAATCTCTTTGCCAGCTATTTTCACGCTGTGCCTCCACCCAATATGCATATCAATTTAAGGACGAAATCAGGTGCCGATCATATCAAACAAATCGGGAATTGATAGTAATTATCATTAGTATTTGAGACGATTTTTTAAGAATGAAAGAGAATTATTCTGATTGAAACAATTATGTAAATTAATAGAAATGATAGCGACCTTAATTATTCCATGCCGATAACATTAGATATAAAGATAAGAAGTGATTGATTGAACTAAAGAACTCTCACCAAGACTCCTTAATAAATCCCTTGTTTTGCCACTTACACAGAATTTCTCCATTACAAACCGTCAGAAAACAGCGCGTCACTCTCTTTAGTTTTTTTCATGGTGAAAGCTACCCCCACATAACAATCATCATGCTAACGTAAGGAATATATCTCTAAAATGAATGCTGGCTCTGGAACTACAGCATATCCTATATAAAGGTGACGACACGATCATGTCTGCAAACAAAGAAACGACAGAAAAACTGGAAACAGCCTTAGTCAGTGCGGGCAGAAGTAAACGATTTACTCAAGGCTCAGTGAATACGGTGATCCAGCGAGCTTCATCGCTGGTTTTCGACTCGGTAAAAGCGAAGAAGCATGCCACTATCAATCGGGGAAAAGGCGAATTATTCTATGGCCGCCGAGGCACCCTGACTCACTTCTCGCTGCAAGAGGCGATGACAGAGCTGGAAGGTGGCGCAGGTTGCGTCCTTTATCCTTGCGGTGCCGCGGCTATCAGCAACGCAATTTTGTCATTTGTCGCAACGGGTGACCATGTGCTAATGACCGGTTCTGCTTATGAGCCGGCCCAAAGTTTTTGCGATAAAATTTTATCACGCATGAATATCACCACGACCTATTTTGATCCGATGATAGGTGCCGGGATCGACTCATTAATTACCCCAAAAACCAAAGTGGTATTCCTTGAGTCACCCGGTTCCATCACCATGGAAGTACAAGATATTCCGGCAATGGTACAAGCCATCCGGGCCGTTTCACCAGACATCATTATTATGATGGATAACACCTGGGCTGCGGGTGTGCTGTTTAAAGCACTGGATTTTGGTATTGATATCTCTATCCAATCAGGAACTAAATACATCATTGGTCATTCTGATGCGATGCTGGGGATTGCCGTTGCCAACGCGCGTTGTTGGGAGCAACTGCGGGAAGACTCTTATCTGATGGGGCAAATGGTTGATGCTGACACAGCTTATCTTGCTAGCCGTGGATTGCGCACACTGGGCGTGCGTTTAAAACAACACGAGAAAAGCAGTATTGAAATTGCTAACTGGCTGGCTCAGCGCCCGGAAGTTGCCACTGTCTATCACCCTGCCCTGCCAAGCTGCAAAGGCCATGAATTCTATAAACGAGACTTCACTGGCTGTAATGGCTTGTTCTCTTTTGAATTAAAAGAAGAGTTAAGTCAGCAACAGTTAGAGGCTTATCTCGACCATTTCACCCACTTCAGTATGGCCTTTTCATGGGGCGGTTTTGAATCCTTGATTCTAGGTTATCAACCGGAGAATATCCGTGCCATTCGTCAGTATGAAGGGGACGGGATAAAAGGCACACTGTTCCGTCTGCATATTGGTCTGGAGAATGTGCAAGATTTGCAGGACGATTTGGCCGCAGGATTTGAGCGCATCAAAACAGTGCAGTAAGGGTTTCTGAACGATTGATTTGTTAATGCGCGGTAACAATATCCGCGCATTAATCCTCTCTTACACAAATAGTCTCATCGACACGTATATATCCCTCAAAAATTCGATTATTGAGGATAAGATCAATGTGGATCCGCGCCATTACGGATACACTAGACCAGTCCTTACAACAATATCCTCACACGCTAGGCAAACAGGAACAGAAATGGATGTATTACGCGAAATCCTTCATGCCTTATGGCAGCAGGATTTTAGTAAACTTGCCGATCCGAATGTGATTTGGGTCATTTACGGCATTCTCTTTACCACCCTATTTTTAGAAAACGGTTTGCTACCGGCTTCTTTCCTCCCCGGTGATAGTTTGTTGCTATTGGCGGGTGCATTAATTGCCAAGGGAGTCATGGGGTTCTTACCGACCATGATAATTTTAACCACTGCTGCCAGCTTGGGTTGTTGGCTCAGTTACCTGCAAGGGCTGTGGTTAGGCGATACTAAAATAGTTAAAAGGTGGCTGTTACAGCTACCGGTTCATTATCGGCAACGCGCCCATACTCTGTTTGTACGCCATGGTTTGGCGGCCCTGATAATTGGCCGTTTTCTCGCTTTTGTACGGACTTTACTGCCAACGCTGGCGGGTATTTCTGGCCTGAACAGTGCACGTTTTCAGTTCTTTAATTGGTTAAGCGGGCTGCTATGGGTGGGGAGTGTCGTTGGGTTAGGTTTCGCGCTAAGTCATATCCCATTCGTTAAGCACTATGAAAACCAGGTGATGACAGCACTGATGATTTTACCAATAGTGTTGTTGCTGATTGGTTTGGTCGGCACACTGGTGTTGGTGTGGTGTAAACGTAAAAGTGTCACTGAGTAACCCTGTGTTTGCCTCGTGACTCAAGCAGTTAAACGGCGCTCACCGCGCCGTTTTTTATTGCCATTATTCGCTGGGCCGTAAAATCAGTTAGTCCGCAGTTTAGCGACCTCTTCACTGGGTGTGAGGCCAAAATAGCGTTTAAACTCACGGCTGAACTGTGAAGCACTCTCATACCCTACTTTGTTGGCTGCGGTACTGGCTTTTAGCCCATCGTGCAACATCATCATTCGTGCGCGATGCAACCGGTAAGATTTGAGATATTGCAGTGGCGAGGTATTAGTGACGGCTTTGAAGTTATGATGAAACGCCGAAACACTCATGTTCACATCTGCCGCTAATTGCTCAACATTCAGATTATCTGCAAATTGATTTTCAATACGCCGCAAGGTTTTGGTAATTTGATTAAAGTGCCCATGGCGGTTAACCAGCGCCTGCAAGGCTCCTCCGCATTGACCACACAGCACATAGTAGAGAATTTCCCGCACAATTTGTGGGCCGAGCACTCTGGCATCACGGGGATTGGACATCACATCCAATAAGCGCTCGGTGGCACACAGCATCTCTTCGGTCAGCGCCGATGAATTGACGCCAGAGGTATTACCGAACGGTTTATCCAGCTCATCATCACCTATATCTATCAGCAGATCCTGTAGCATCTGGCTGTCTATATGAATCGATATTCCCGCCAGAGGTATTTCAGGGCTGGCAAAAGTTTCACATTCAAACGGCAGTGGAACCGTCAGAATAAGGTAATTTTTCGGATCATACTGAAACACTTTACTGCCCAGATAACCCACTTTGTGCCCCTGGAATATGATGACTACACTGGGGGTGTACATTACCGGAGTGCGCGGCTGGTGCACTGTGGAGTACAAAATTTTCACCCGTGGCACAGCAGAGGGCGTTAAGCCATTCCCCTTAGCCAAACGTGTAATTTTTTCGGCCATCTGTACCTGAATATCATTAACCTCAACCATATACTCTCACTTACTGGAGTTATCTGAGACAATCTAGCAACCAAAACGATCAGATATAAATTGTGCAATATTTACCGCATTTTCTACAGTTCTTTGGAGAAATAGGCAAGAGCAAGGCAGAAATGTGCATTGAGGTATCGCGCTAAGTTGCCGACAATGGCTGCCAATGGTACGGCAATAAACAATCATTGCATCACCGGCTAATACGTCGCGTTTTGATTACCATAATTGTTCATCACCCATAAGCTGGAAGACAAATAATGCAAAACTTTACCCTCCATACCCCCACTAAAGTGCTGTTCGGTACTGGTCAAATAGCACAATTGAGTAAAGAAATTCCTGCTGATGCCCGCATCTTGATTACCTATGGCGGCGGCAGCATCAAACAAAATGGTGTGCTGGATCAAGTCCATCAGGCACTGAAAGGCTTTGATTTCCTGGAGTTTGGCGGTATTGAGCCGAATCCAACCTATGAAACCCTGATGAAAGCTGTTGCGCTTTGCCGGGCGGAGAAAATCGACTTCCTGCTAGCGGTGGGAGGGGGATCAGTATTAGATGGCACCAAATTCATCGCCGCTGCCGTCAATTACCCACAAGAACCATGGCATATTCTGCAAACCACTGGCAGCGATATTAAAGAAGCACTGCCAATGGGTTCAGTACTGACTCTGCCTGCTACCGGTTCTGAAGCTAACAATGGCGCAGTTATCAGCCGCCGTGAAACCGGTGATAAGCAGCACTTCTTCTCACCCTTTGTCCAGCCACTGTTTGCCGTGCTGGACCCGGTTGTCACTTATACTTTGCCACCGCGCCAAGTCGCGAACGGTGTTGTCGATGCTTTTGTACATACCATTGAGCAATATCTGACTTACCCGGTTGATGCAAAAGTGCAGGATCGCTTTGCTGAAGGGCTGTTGTTAACCCTGATTGAGGAAGGTCCGAAAGCATTGGCGGAGCCAGAAAACTACAATGTGCGCGCCAATATTATGTGGAGTGCCACTATGGCATTAAACGGCCTGATTGGGGCCGGTGTGCCACAAGACTGGGCGACACACATGTTAGGCCACGAACTGACCGCCCGCCATGGTCTGGACCATGCTCAGACGCTGGCGGTAGTACTGCCCGCTCTGTTAGTGGCGAAGAAGCAACAAAAGCGCGCCAAACTGCTGCAATACGCGGAGCGTGTCTGGGGCCTACGTGACGGTAGCGAAGAGCACCGCATCGATGCCGCAATTGAAGCTACCCGTCATTTCTTTGAAAGCATGGGCGTTGCTACTCGCCTGTCGGCCTACAAACTGGATGGCAGTTCTATTCCTGATTTGATTAAAAAACTGGAAGAGCACGGTATGACCCAGCTTGGCGAACACAGTGATATCACTTTAGCTGATAGTAAACGTATCTACGAAGCTGCGGTCTAATAATAGCATCAGCCCAGTTTACAGTTTTCAACACAGAAGGCATCGTTGAACAGGATGCCTTCTGTTCAACATCTACTTACTCTTTTCACTTACCGTTAAAAGGGTGCTATCGTTATTAACTGCTAGGCTTTAGCTTATTACCACGCATTTTGCTGTTCATCTCTCAGTGGCAGATCGCCGATAGATCTGTGCACATTTTGATACTTCTCACACATGATTAATCGCTAGCAAGATCATAAATAGAATGATCACGACTAAACTTACATTACGGGTAAACAGGGCAAACACAGCCCAATCAGTCAGCGAAGGAGATAGACATGGCAACACAACCCATTATCAAATTGCACGATGGCAACCTGATGCCACAACTTGGCCTTGGCGTTTGGCAAGCAACGATTGAAGAAACACAGCTTGCTGTCAGCAAAGCACTCGAGGTGGGCTATCGCTCTGTCGATACTGCGGCAATTTATAAAAATGAACAGGGTGTCGGCTCGGCACTGAAGGCGGCGGGTGTGGCTCGTGATGAGCTATTTATTACCACTAAACTGTGGAATGACAGCCAGCAGGATCCGAAAAAAGCACTAGAAGAGAGCCTGAGCAAACTTCAGCTCGATTATGTCGATCTCTATCTGATCCATTGGCCCAACCCAACACAGGATCACTACGTTAGTGCCTGGCGTGAACTGATCAAATTGAAAGAACAAGGTTTAATTCGCAGCATTGGTGTCTGTAACTTCCAGATTCCTCATCTGCAACGGCTGATTGATGAAACGGGTGTGGCGCCAACCGTCAATCAGATTGAGCTACATCCACTGCTACAGCAGCGCCAGCTCCATTCGTGGAATGCCACCCATCATATTGCAACCGAATCCTGGAGCCCGCTGGCCCAAGGTGGTGAGGGCGTTTTCGATCAAACCGTTATTCGCCAGTTAGCGCAAAAATACAATAAAACACCTGCACAGGTCGTGATCCGCTGGCATCTCGATTGTGGGTTGATCGTTATCCCGAAATCGGTAACACCGGCGCGTATCAAGGAAAACTTTGAAGTGTTTGATTTTAAATTGCATAAAGATGAACTGACGGCAATTTCGAAGTTAGACAGCAATAAACGCCTCGGGCCTGACCCGGATGTTTTCGGGTCTGACAACTGAGTTCAAGGCGATGTATTCAGTTTAATGATGCTTAGCTTTGCCCTTTGCGCCGGCAGCCGTCTGATTTGCCGGGGATTTTCTCGCCCCAGTTTTGCTTACTGACGGTTTTGCCACTGGCGTGCTACTGGCAACCTGCGGTTTTTTGCTGATAGCAGACGTTGTGCTTCGGCTACCTGGCTGACGCTGGCGGGTGATAGCAGTGTGCTTCGTCAGGGCCGGAGTATGGTGGCGCAGCGCCCGACGAGCTTCACGTTGTTCCTCGATTGTCGCTGCCGGAACCAGGCATTCCCGGCGGCCGCCAATCAGATGTTGCAACCCCATCTCCTCTAATGCAGTACGGATCATTGGCCAGTTAGCCGGATCATGATAACGCAGCAAGGCCTTATGTAACCGCCGCTGGCGATCCCCTTTCGGTACAACGACGTCTTCACTTTTATAATCCACTTTCGCCAGCGGATTTTTACCGGTGTAATACATAGTCGTAGAGTTAGCCAGTGGCGACGGGTAGAAGTTCTGTACCTGATCCAGACGGAAACGGTTTTTCTTCAGCCATAGCGCCAAATTGACCATATCTTTATCCTCAGTGCCCGGATGGGCAGAGATGAAATAAGGAATCAAATACTGCTCTTTACCTGCCTGCTTGGAATAGGTATCAAACAACTCTTTAAAGCGTTGATAGCTGCCCATTCCCGGTTTCATCATTTTGGAAAGTGGCCCTTCCTCGGTGTGTTCCGGTGCAATTTTCAAATATCCACCCACATGATGGCTGGCTAATTCTTTGATATAGCGCGGATCTTCTACTGCTAAGTCATAGCGGACCCCCGAGGCGATCAGGATCTTTTTAATCCCTTTAAGATCACGCGCCCGGCGGTACAAAGAGATAGTCGGCTGATGGTTAGTATCCATATGCGGGCAAATCTCAGGATAAACACAGGATGCACGCCGACAGGTCTGTTCTGCCCTCGGCGACTGGCAGCGCAGCATATACATGTTAGCCGTTGGGCCACCAAGATCAGAGATAATACCGGTAAAACCAGGGACTTTGTCGCGAATCTCTTCGATTTCACGAATAATAGAATCTTCAGAGCGGCTTTGAATAATACGCCCTTCATGCTCAGTGATAGAGCAGAATGAACAGCCGCCATAGCAACCACGCATAATGTTGATCGAGAAGCGAATCATGTCATAGGCGGGGATCGGCGATTTGCCATAGGCTGGGTGCGGCACACGCTGGTAGGGTAGCGCAAACACGCTGTCCATCTCTTCCGTACTCAGTGGAATAGCCGGTGGGTTAATCCAAATATAGCGATCACCATGTTTTTGCACCAAGGCCCGTGCACAACCGGGGTTGGTTTCATGATGCAAAATCCGCGAGGTGTGGGCATATAACACTTTGTCTGCCTTCACTTTTTCATAAGAAGGCAGCAAGACGTAGGTCTTTTCCCATGGTTTGGGTTTGGCGGCACGAACAGTAACCGGTTTAGCTTCGGATTCAGGAATGCTATCAGTGGCGCACGGCAGATCTTCACCGTACGGATTGGGAATGGCTTCAATACGCCCCGGTTTGTCCAGGCGAGTAGAATCAACCCCACTCCAGCCCGGTAATGCAGTTTTGCGCATCACAACCGTGTTGCGAACATCCTGAATATCGGCAATTTTCTCACCCGCCGCCAGGCGATGAGCCACTTCAACCAAAGGCCGTTCGCCATTGCCGTAGACCAACATGTCCGCTTTGGCATCCACGATAACCGAACGGCGCACAGTATCAGACCAATAGTCATAATGAGCAATGCGGCGCAAGCTGGCCTCAATACCGCCGAGCAATACCGGCACATGGCTATACGCTTCTTTGCAGCGCTGGCTATAGACTAAAGTGGCCCGATCAGGTCGCTTGCCGCTTTGATTATCCGGCGTATAGGCATCATCGTGGCGTAACTTACGATCGGCTGTATAACGGTTGATCATCGAGTCCATGTTGCCAGCCGTAACGCCGAAGAACAGATTGGGTTCACCCAACCGCATGAAATCGTTTTTATTGGTCCAGTCCGGCTGAGCAATAATTCCAACCCGGAAGCCTTGCGCCTCCAGCATACGACCAATGATCGCCATGCCAAAGCTGGGGTGATCCACATAGGCATCGCCGGTGACAACAATAATGTCGCAACTGTCCCAGCCCAATATATCCATTTCCTCCCGTGACATGGGTAAGAATGGCGCGGTGCCATAACATTCAGCCCAATAAGGCTGATAGGAAAACAGGTCACGTTCTGGTTGGATCAAGCTGGTACTCATGGCAACACTCTTTGAATTGAGGAAAGTTGAGGTGGTTCGGGTTAAGAAATCATCACCGGGCGGCGATTATACGCATTTCTCCACGTAAAGAGGAAGGATATATCTTTTGATTACCAGGCTCACACCATCAAGTGAGTGAATGTAGAGTGGATTAGGTTGCGGTTGATATTCGCTCTTTGCTCATCTGAGGCCAAGTAAGCACTAATCTTATATCAACCGAACCCGGTAACCCTTAACCTAACGCCTTACCCAAGTGTTGGTGCGGCCTGTGTCACTAACTGCCCCGCAGAGCCACGATCCGCCATCTCAAGTGTCTGGCTGTAGTACAAGAACGGGAAGTGCTCAGAGGAAACCTGATTGAAATACACCAGTAGCTCTACATCACCATCAACCCAAACAGTATCCTTCCAGCCGCGATCCTCGGCCATCGCCGGTGCGCCGTTGACATTCTTCACCAGGAAGGAGACCCCTTGAATATGGAATGCCTGTGGCATGTCGGCATGCAGAGTCCAGCGCTCCCAAGTCCCTTGCTGGGCCTGAGCATCCACACGGCTCATATCCCAAATAGCGCCGTTAATGCCCGGTAAATCATCACCCAAACGGAACTCACGGGAACGAATCACGTTGCCGTCCAAAATCTGGTCGGCTAATAAACGCATCGGCAGATTATCGGTCACCAGCGGCAATAAACCGGTTGGTTTTAATGTTAGCACTAACGTAGAAATCAAAATACTTGAGGGTTCGAACAGCCCACGGAGCCTATCCATGATACCGGCAGATTCACCCGCCGTGATGGAGACTTCATTGCCTTGTGACATATCAATCACCACTTCGCGCCGCTCACCGGGAGCCAGCGAAAGCTGCTGTACGGCCACGGGCGCAGGCAAGAAACCCTGATCACTGGCAACAACATGCAAAGGGCGGCCATCACTGAGTTGCAAGATGTAGCGACGAGCGTTAGAGGCATTTAATAGACGTAATCGAACCCAACCACGGGAGACTTCGACAAACGGGCTTTGCACCCCATTGACCAGCAATGTATCGCCAACAAAGCCACCTTTGGCTGGCGGGTCATATTCAGGCACGCCAAAATTATCAAGCCGCTTGTCCTGAATAATAATCGGGAAATCATCGACACCATAATGACTCGGCAATGGCATCGCTTTACTGATTTCATCTTCCACCAGCCACATCCCTGCCAGCCCGTTATATACATGAGGTGCCATACGGTTAGGGGTATTGGCGTGGTACCAACAGGTTGCGGCCGCTTGCCGTACCGGTAATACCGGCGACCAGTCAACACCAGGGGAGATCATACGTGCCGCGCCACCCATTAGAGTACCAGGAACCTGCAACCCACTGATTGTCATGGATACCGGTTCAGCCAGACGGTTGCTATAAATCAGCTTCACATCATCGCCGCTGAAAACCCTGACTGTCGGCCCCAGATACATGCCGTTAATCCCCCAGACTGCGGCTTTTTGACCGCCACTGAATGCCCAATGTGCACGCTGTAGCGTCAAAAACAGCGGTTGCCCACGACGAGACTCCAATAAGGGTGGAACCGGTAATGGGGGTTGCTGGGTACTATTAGCCTGTGCCCTCAATGGCAGCGAACCTGCGCCTAGCGCTAAGCTCGTAGCCTGAATGAACTGGCGACGACTGAGTGACATATCTTCTCCGTGAAAACCACAATCAAACCTACTGCAAAATTTTGCCTGACTGCGAATAACGCTGAAGGACGGCAAAACGCTCACGACCAGAGTCGTTTAAATGGAAATCCAAAATTTACTTTAAGCAAAACAAGCCGCGCAATAACCTATCAATAAAAGCCAATAGTATTATTTTCCCGCCGCTTGCTGCTCTGCCTGTTGGGCAATTTCGGCATCGAGCTGCTCAATTTTAGCCAGCATCAGGTTGCGGCAATGTTCCGATAATTCACGCACGCGCTCTTTGCCATAGCCACTGGTATCAACGGGCGGCATTATCTCTACAATGACTTTGCCATTTGACCAGCGGTTTAAATTGATATTATTGGTGCTGGACACGCAAATAGGCACAATAGGCACACCAGCAGCTATAGCGGCATGGAAAGCACCGGTCTTAAATGGCAATAACCCACGGCCACGGCTACGTGTACCTTCTGGGAACATCCAGATAGAAACATTTCTTTTTTTGACCTGCTCAACCACCTGAGCAATAGTGCCATGCGCCTTGGCGCGGTTATCACGATCAATCAGCAAGTTACCAGTCAGCCAATATAGCGGGCCAAACAGAGGCACCCATAGCAGGCTCTTTTTACCCACCGTGACCGTACCGGACTGAACCACATTCGACATGGTGACCATATCGTAATTATTTTGATGGTTGGCGATATAAATACAGGTACCGTAGTCCGCCGCTTCCTTGGGGATACGTTGTTCAACTGTAATCCCGAACAATACCGACATCCGACCGAACAGATGCGCAAACGTCGCAAGATTACGTGGGTTTCGCGGCCTAAACAGGCAATAAATCGAACCAAACACACACACCAGAATACAATATAAAACTGCCAGCACCGTGCGCAAAATTAATAGCATAACAACCTCTTAAACACTCACTCTTAGACATGCGATCGACGCTAGTATAACGGCTTACCCACAAAATACCGCGCAGATTCATCGCCATAATTATGTAACGCGACAACGCACGCAAATTGCGCCTGCCATCGATTACATTCACGGGGTGATGCCTGACTAACAATATAATAATGACCACCACAGCAACTCAAGCCGGGTGGTCATTCATTTCTAGCGACGATTACTCTTCGGTATTGGTTGGTACTGGCGGCGCATCAACATCAACCCGATCAATACGCTGCAAGCCACGTGGTAACGGCGAACCTTTCCGACCCCGCTCTGCCCGGAATTTCTGTAAGTCTTCTGGGCGCAAGGTGAGCTTACGTTTACCAAAATGAAGAGTGATGGAGGTCTGAGGTGGCAGGACAAACAACCATGCCAGACGATCTTCACCCGCAGCCGCTTGTGCCGATGGGATGGAGACTATCTTATTACCCTTACCTTTTGATAACTCAGGCAGATCCGCGACCGGGAACATCAACATACGACCGGCGGCAGTAATAGATAACAACATGTCATCCGGCCCATGAATTTCTAACGGCGTCAACGCTTTGGCATTTTCCGGCAAGGTTATCATGGTCTTACCTGCACGGTTTTTAGCAACTAAATCATTAAAGGTACAGACGAAGCCATAACCGGCATCCGATGCCATCAATAATTTCTGGTCATCCGGTGCCATCAATACCTGTTCAATGGTTGCTCCCGGCGGCGGAGTCAGCTTACCGGTCAGTGGCTCCCCTTGCCCACGCGCAGAAGGCAAGGTCAGCGGATCCAATGCATAACTACGGCCAGTTGAGTCAATAAACACCACCGGTTGGTTACTCATACCGCGAGCCGCAGCACGGAAACTATCACCCGCTTTATAACTCAATCCACTCGGATCAATATCATGGCCTTTGGCACTGCGCACCCAACCCATTTCAGACAGTACAATGGTAACCGGCTCTGAAGGGACAATGTCATGTTCGCTCATCGCTTTGGCTTCACCACGTTCGGTCAATGGTGAACGGCGATCATCACCGTAAGCGGCCGCGTCAGCTTGAATCTCTTTCTTAATCAGCGTGTTGAGTTTACGTTCTGATGCTAACAATGCCTGTAGTTGATCACGCTCTTTGGCTAATTCATCCTGCTCGCCACGAATCTTCACCTCTTCCAATTTGGCTAAATGGCGAAGTTTCAATTCGAGGATAGCTTCAGCCTGCGTTTCCGAAATGGCAAAATGCTGCATCAGCAGTGGCTTTGGCTCATCTTCAGTGCGGATGATATGAATAACTTCATCAATATTAAGGAAGGCAATCAATAAACCTTCTAAAATATGCAGCCGTTTCAGTACCTTTTCCAAGCGGTAATTCAGGCGGTTACGTACCGTTTGGCGGCGGAATACCAGCCACTCAGTCAGGATCTCTAATAGCCCTTTCACTGATGGGCGATGATCCAGACCGATCATATTCATATTGATACGATAACTTCTTTCCAGATCAGTGGTAGCGAACAGGTGGTTCATCACTTGATCCAGATCGACCCGGTTGGTACGTGGAACTATTACCAGACGTGTAGGGTTTTCATGGTCAGATTCATCGCGTAAATCCTCAACCATTGGCAATTTCTTGGCGCGCATCTGGCTGGCGATCTGTTCCAGCACTTTGGCACCAGAAACCTGATGCGGTAACGCAGTAATTACCGCGCTGCCGTCTTCTTTCTTCCACAATGCCCGCATACGGACTGAACCACGGCCATTCTGGTAAATTTTACGAATTTCATCACGCGGCGTGATAATTTCGGCTTCAGTTGGGAAATCCGGCCCTTGTACAAACTCCAGCAACTCTTCCAGTGAAGCCGTGGGTTTATCAATCAGTGCCAGTACCGCCTGTGCAATCTCACGCACGTTATGTGGCGGAATATCGGTTGCCATACCGACGGCGATGCCCGTAGTACCATTTAGCAGAATATTAGGCAGGCGCGCAGGCAGCATTTTCGGCTCCTGCATGGTGCCGTCGAAGTTTGGCACCCAGTCAACCGTCCCTTGCCCCAGTTCGCCCAGTAAAACTTCAGCGTATTTGGATAAACGAGATTCGGTGTAACGCATGGCGGCAAAGGATTTAGGGTCATCCGGTGCCCCCCAGTTCCCTTGCCCATCCACCAGCGGATAGCGATAGGAGAAAGGCTGCGCCATCAATACCATCGCTTCATAGCAAGCACTGTCACCATGTGGATGGTATTTACCTAACACGTCACCCACGGTACGAGCTGATTTCTTGAATTTGGCGCTATTGTTTAGCCCCAGTTCGGACATCGCATAGACAATACGCCGTTGTACCGGTTTCAAACCATCGCCGATAAACGGCAACGCCCGATCCATGATGACGTACATGGAATAGTTCAGATAGGCGTTTTCAGTAAAGGTGTGCAGCGGTAAGCGTTCTGCACCGTCATGAGTCAAATCACTCATTACTCAATTATCCTCAGACTCTGGGATGGCGATCACTGGCTTCAGCGGATCGGCACCGCAAGTTCATTGTCGATTTCTGCCCGCGATAGTACCTCATCTGCGGGGTTACTGTCATAACCCACAGATAAACTCAATCTTTCAGCTTTACAGCATTATCTTTCAAGCTTGCAACATCTGCCGCCCTTTCTATCAACGGGGTAACAAAACGATATCATCATGTAGCCTACCGCTTCTCTTCCCTTCATATACTGGCTATGCGCTGGACTTCCTTCCACTTTTACTTGCTCCCCCGATAACGGTGGTTGGGACGACGGCGTGCAAATCAACACACAGCGACAATGTCGTTTTTGCTTGCAGTCAATGTCGTTTCGCTTGCAATAGAAGTAGGAGAATACCCATGGCATCACCCAACATTCTGCTGTTACGCATCGATAACCGGTTAGTTCACGGTCAGGTCGGCGTGGCGTGGTCCTCATCTCTTGGGGCAAACCTGTTATTAGTTGCCGACGACGGTGTCGCGCAGGACAAACTCCAACAGCAAATTATGTCGATGACCGCCGAGTCCATGGGGTTAGGGATCCGTTTCTTCTCCATCCAGAAAACCATTGATGTTATTGGTAAAGCCTCTGCTGAACAGAAGATTTTTATCGTCTGTCGCACACCGGATGAAGCTCGCCGCTTGGTTGAGGGCGGGGTACCTATCCGCGACGTGAACGTCGGGAATATGCATTTTTCGGAAGGCAAACGTCCGCTAACCAAAAAAGTGTATGTCGATGATAACGATCTGGCCAACCTGCACGCAATTCAACAGCATAACGTAAATGTCTTTATTCAGGACACACCGAGTGACGGCAAAGATAAAGTCCAGTAAAAAGCCGCCGCATCAGGGTATAGCAATCTGAGAGTCTCGGACTTAATCCGATAATACCCTGCCCTACAACGCCTTTGGTGACGGAATTATTTATGCATGAAATAACAATGATGCAAGGTATTGGGCTGGCAATCATGGCACTGATTGTCGGGATCGATTTTTGGTTGGAAGCGTTGTATATCTTCCGCCCGCTAATCGTTTGTACCTTAACGGGTGCCATTCTCGGTGATATCCAAACGGGTTTGATTACCGGTGCATTGACCGAACTGGCCTTTACTGGCCTGACCCCGATTGGCGGTACCCAACCACCAAACCCAGTGTTGGCAGGTATTATGACGACCGTGATTGCCCACAGCACCGGTGTCGACGCGAAAACGGCCATCGGACTGGGCCTGCCCTTTAGCTTCTTAATGCAATACATCATTTTGTTCTATTACTCAGCATTTTCCTTCTTTATGCAGAAGGCTGACCGTTATGCAGAAGAAGCTGATGGCGCAGCTCTCGGGCGGCTGAACTTGTTGTTAACCGCCATTGTTGCTGTGACTTATGCCGCCGTGACATTCTTGTGCGCTTACGTTTCACAGGGCGCGATGCAAAGCCTGGTACGATCAATGCCAGTCTGGTTGACTCATGGCTTTGAGGTTGCCGGTGGTATCTTGCCTGCGGTTGGTTTCGGCTTACTGTTGAAAGTTATGATGAAAACCCCGTTCACCCCTTTCTTTATTATTGGTTTCCTGTTTGTCACCTTTATACCGGTACAGAATCTGTTGCCTGTTGCGCTACTGGGAACGGCTTTCGCTATCTACGAATATTACAACCAACAGAAAAAAGCCGCCCATGCTGCTGCCGCTCCTGAGGAGATGAATGATGGAATCTAATACCTTGCCAACAACGACAGATACCAACACTGAACCAACCACCAAGTTGACGCGCCGGGATATCACCAAATTGGGTTTTCGGTCAGCACTGTTACAGTCCGGTTTTAACTACGAACGTATGCAGGCGACTGGTTTTGCTAGTGCACAAGCCCCGTTGCTGAAGAAGATTTATGGCAATGACAAAGCCGCTCTGTCTGCCGCCATGAAAGATAATCTGGAGTTTATTAATACCAACACCAATGCGGTTGGTTTCCTGATGGGGTTACTGATCTCTCTGGAGGAACGCCACGAAAGTCGAGACCTGATCAAAGGGTTGAAAGTGGCGTTGTTCGGGCCACTGGCGGGAATTGGTGATGCTATTTTCTGGTTCACTTTATTGCCGATTGTCGCGGGGGTTTGTGCCTCTTTTGCCAGTCAGGGCAGTATTTTGGGGCCAATCATCTTCTTCGTGGTTTATCTGGCGCTATTTTTACTGCGCGTGGTATGGACCCATCTGGGCTACACCTTGGGGGTAAGAGCCATCGATAAACTGCGTGCCAGTTCGGGGGCTATTTCCAGAGCAGCGACCATCCTTGGTGTGACAGTCGTTGGTGGGCTGATTGCTTCGTATGTCCATATTACCGTGGCGGCAAAAGTCGCGGTGACCGCGGGCCACGAGGTCTCTATTCAGGAAGCCTTCTTTGACAAAGTCTTCCCAAATCTGCTGCCCATGGTCTACACCTTGCTGATGTATTACCTGTTGCGCGCCAAGAAAGTCAGCCCGGTTACGCTCATTCTGGTGACTTTTGTATTGTCTATCGCACTGTCATGGCTCGGTGTGTTGTAGCACCTCAATCAGTCTCAATCTTTAATGCGCTGGCTAACGGCCAGCGCCCAAGGACCTTTTATGGTAAGCATTATCATCACCGGCCATGGGCGTTTTGCCAGTGGATTGTATAACGCGGTGGAACAAGTCATTGGCCCACAACCGCAAATCATTGCGGTCGACTTTCCGGTGGGTATGAGTACTCAACAGCTAGACCATGCGTTACAGCAGGCACTGGATACATTACCTGTTGAGCACGGTGTGGTGTTCTTCACCGACTTGCTCGGGGGCTCCCCATTTCGCAGTGCAGTCCAATTGAGTGTGCATCAACCTCAATTTGAAGTGATTACTGGTACCAATATGCAGATGCTGGCGGAAACAGTGCTAGACCGAGATGAAATCCCTACAGCCCGCGAATTGGTTCAACAGGCACTGGCGGCGGGAAAGCGGGGAATCGTTCATTTTGTTGTTGACAGTGAAACACCCAACAATGAGGAAAATGACGAGCCGGAGGGAATTTAATAATCCCATAATTCAAAATAGATCAGGGGGCTGAAACTCAAGCGACGGATTATCTTAAGACCCTGATGATCACCCGGTTGGCTTCAGACACCAGATAATGGCGGCGCTAAATGGTTAACCATTTAGTTCGCGGATAAAATCAATAAACGCTTTGAGTGGTGAAGGGATAAGACGACGGTCGGGATAGTACAGATATGGGCCTGAAAACTGCTGCCACCAGGGGGTTAGAATTGCTTCAAGTTCGCCACGTTCAATCGCGGGTCGCAGCCACTCTTCAAATAGATAGATTATCCCACCGCCAGCAATCGCCGTTGCCACCGCAAGGTCAACGGCAGCACCAATGCTAACCATTAGCGGGCCATTTGGCTTAACTCGCACCACCTCGCCGTCTCGCTCAAACTCCCATTCAGGCACTATGCCGCTGGCATAACGGCCACGAATACAGAGGTGGTTAAGGAGTTCGCTCGGATGTTCCGGCCGACCATGCAGGTCGAGATACTCAGGAGCTGCGGCAACAGCAAAGCGCTGCTGACGTTTTCCTATCGGAAGCGCAATTACATCCTGCTCGAGACATTCATCATAGCGGATACCCGCATCGCAGCCATCACGGAATACGTCCTGCACGTTGCTTTCGGCCACCACTTCTAACTGAATGTCTGGATAACGTTTCAAAAAAGTAGGAACAATGGCAGGCAACACCAGCCGCGCAGCACTAACAGGGACATTTAGACGTAATGTGCCCGACGGGGTATCACGAAAGCGATTAACAATATCCAGTGCAGCATCAACTTCGCTCATCGCAGGCATTAACCGCTCCATCAGTGCTCTACCTACCTCAGTCAATGCCACCGTTCGAGTGGTTCGATGAAATAGCCGGACACCCAGTTGCTGTTCCACCCGCCGCACCGCATCGCTGAGATACGAAGGATTACTGCCTATCATGCGTGCAGCCTCACGAAATCCGCCCGCTTTTGCCACCGCGACCACCGCATGAAGCAGTGCAATATCAATTTGCATTGTCCGCCACTCCGTACAACTTGTCTTCATTTAGCCAGATAGTTGCACAGCTATAAGCCAGCTACAATCATTGCGTTACTTACTCAGGAGATATCCCATGTCACAACGTACTCTTACTTATCGACTTGGCGATCGGCAGATTAATCGCCTCGGCTATGGCGCGATGCAACTGGCTGGCCCAGGTGTATTTGGCCCACCCTCGAATGAATCTCAGGCGATTCAGGTGTTGCGCGACGCTATCAAATCAGGGGTCCAACATATTGATACCAGTGATTTTTATGGGCCGCATATTACTAACCAATTAATTAAACGAGCCCTCCATCCTTATCCTAATGATCTGTGTATTGTTACCAAGGTGGGCGCACTACGCGATAAGACGGGGAACTGGCTACCGGCATTCAGCGCCGATGAACTCACCCGCGCGGTCGAAGATAATCTACGTCACCTTGGGCTTGATGTGTTGGAAGTCGTGAATTTGCGTAGCATGTTTGCTGTCCACCAACCGGCAGAAGGTTCCTTGGCCGCCCCCCTTGAGACACTGGTCAAACTGCAAGCGCGAGGGCTGATTCGCCATATTGGATTGAGTAACGTGACAGCAAAACAGGTCACCGATGCCCAAAAAATCGCCCCCATTGTCTGCGTACAGAACTTGTATAATCTGGCAAATCGCAATGACGACCTACTTGTCGACGAGCTTGCTGCACAGAATATCGCCTGGGTTCCTTTTTTCCCGCTCGGTGGCTTCACACCATTGCAGTCGACACAACTCAGTGAAGTCGCACAGTCACTGGGGGCCACGCCAATGCAGGTTGCGCTTGCCTGGCTGCTGCAACGCTCTCCAAATATCATGCTCATCCCTGGCACGTCATCACCGCAACATTTACAGGAGAACCTGGCCAGTGCTGAATTGATACTCTCCGCTGAGGTGGTGGAAAAGCTAAATAGCATTGGCTAACATTGCTAACGGTCTAATTATTTTCGCACTCTCTAATTTTGCGCGTACTGCTTTGACGCCTTGAACTTAAGATTTTACCGCGATTAAGGCAGTATTGAGCTGCTGCACAGCCTGCTGCGGAGTCTGCTCTGGATGGATAAAAAAGGAGTTCAGTACGTGGAAGAAGATCTCTTTGGTTTGTGCATCTGTCGCCATCGAATGCGCCATACTCGGCAGCAATTTACCCGAGGCCTCCGCCTGACGGAACGCCTTGCCTGACTGCTGCGCGCAGGAGTCAAAATCCTGCAAAGAAACATCCATTCGGGCGGGGATCGAGCCTTTTAGTTTATTAAACGTAACCTGAAACTGCTTATCCATCAGTACATCAGCCAAATGGCGCTGGCCCGATACCACGACTGGATTACCGTTTTGCTGCAAAATAGCAAAGCTGTCCGTGTTATAAATAAAATAGCCCTGAGTACCGGGAGCCAGCGCACACAAAAACGCTTGGCCGGGATTATCACCATCCTGCATCATCTCGCCTTTGGCCCAGTCGCCCATAATCATCATGGCAGCTTTACCACTGCGCAGCATTTCTACCGACTCATGCCACGGACGATTGGCGGCATCGGGGTCGATATAACCTTTAAGCTTGCGAAACTTTTCCAGCACTCGCACCATCTTCTCGCTGGTAATGGCACTACTGCGCTGTTCCATAAACACCTGGCGGTAGAATTCCCCGCCTTCCATGCCTAACAGCAGATTCTCAAACACCGTGGCGTCCTGCCATGCCTGCCCGCCATGTGCCAATGGAATGTACCCGGCAGCTTGTAACTTATCGGCTACGGCAAAAAACTCATCCCATGTGGTAGGTACGGCTAATTTCAATTTGGCGAAAGGTTTCGGGTTAATCCACATCCAATTGATACGATGTATGTTTACCGGTACGGCAACATACTCACCACGATATTTAATGTTGGCTTTGATGGCGAGAGGCAAAGCCTGATCCCACTCAACGGTTTGCTCCGGCGTATAAGGGCTAGAGAGAAAACCCAGTCTGGCCCACTCCTCAATAGCCTTACCTTCTAGTAACGCCGCCCCGGGAGGGTTACCGGCAATAGCACGCGTTTGCAATACACTGTATGCACTCTCTCCTGCACCACCAGCAACAGCAAAATCTTGCCAGTTATCCCCTTTTTCGGCCAGCGCCTGTTTTACCGATAACAGTGCCGCCTGCTCACTGGATGAAGTCCAATAATGCAGGACTTCAACGTTAACGGCAGTGGCATTGGTCGCGACCAACAGCAGAAAAATAAGAGATAGTGTCTTTAACATGCGTATTAGACTCAGTTATAGCGTTGTAAACGGACTTCAACTATCAGCCCACTGGCGGGATGATTACGTAATGTCACTTCACCACCATGTGCTCTGGCAATGCTACGTGAGATAGCAAGCCCCAACCCACTGCCACGGTTATCCTGTTGCAAACGATAGTAAGGCTTAAATACTTTCTCCCACTGCTCCTCGAGAATTCCGGGGCCAAAATCACGGATAAACAGCATGATGTAATCTCGGTGATCTGACAGGATTATTTCTACTCGCTGCCCATAGTTCAGCCCATTCTCCACGATGTTATTAAGTAGGCGCTTAATCGCCAGAGGGCGGCCAAAGATCGGGCTGGCTTTACCGGAAACAGTAACATTGAGATAGGCGTCCATCGTTTGCCTTAGCAAATTCATGATATCTATGGACTCCATATTTTCATGTAAATCAGTATCCTTCATACTTTGCAGTGCGCCTTTGACCATCATTTCCAAGTCAGCGACATCCCGTTCAAATTTTTTCCCCAAAGTCTCATCTTCTAGCATTTCTACCCGCAACCGTAGGCGGGTTAGCGGGGTTTTCAAGTCATGACTGATAGCGGTAAATAGCATTTCACGATTATGCAGGTAAGCGCGCAGACGGCTTTGCATTTGATTGAAAGAACGGGTCGCGGTAACCAATTCTGCACTGCCTTCCTCTGGCAATGGTTCACTGTCCAGTGAACTATTGAGTTCAAGTGCGCCATGGGCTAGCCGTGCTAATGGTTTCAGTTCACGCCGAATCAGCCACCAGGTAAAAAGTAAAACCAGAAGCAAACTACACAGGGTAAAGCCGACCTGACGCAGGCTAAACAACGGGCTTTCTAACTGATCATAAGGCGGTGGCAGTGGTGCTGCCAGAAACAGCCATTCATTGGAATTCAGTTGTAACTGAATGACTAATACTGGCGCATCTTTATGGGATGTAGTGATACCAAAACGTACCCAGGCAGGGGGGAGATTATCAACCAGAACTCCAGCGTTAAAAACTTTCAGTTGATCTGCGGGTGTCAGGGAGATAATCGCCGCCTGCCGTTCCCCTAATTGTGTTCACAGTTCTTGTTTTGCCTGCGAGACCACGGTTCTGGCGGCCTGACTGTTCAGCAATTGCACTTCATCCAATACATGGTTATTGATCGAAATAAAAAACTGCGAGCCACCTAACGCCAATTGTTGTTGCAACACTAAATGGCGATAGTTATACGGCAGAGATGACATAAAGTTGTAGCTAGTCAGCATCCCTTGCACCAGCCCTTTGATAGTACTTTCCAGACTGGCCTGATTGCGCAGACTAAACTGACGGTACCAAATTGAACCAGAGATACTTTCTGCCAGCAGCAGGGCAATCACCAGCATGCACAGCATGCGGCTCAAAAGTGAACGCGGCCAGAGTGGCCGGAACATATCCTGTAGCCAACGGACATAACGGCCCGAATCAATATTCACGGGTAACATCACAACACAGCATGTAACCCTGATTACGCAGGGTACGCAGTAGTAAGCGCTGGCTATCTTGTAGACGCTGACGTAAGCGGCTGATTTGCACATCAATCCCCCGCTCCAAAGGGTTATTTTCCCGTCGGCGGGTTATCTCAGAGATTTGATCCCGGTCGAGGATCTGATTGGGATGACGTAAAAATAACGAGAGCAACGTAAATTCAATCCCCGACAACGGCTCACTCTGCTTTTGCGGATCAATAAGCTCCCGCCGGACTAAATCCAGTTTCCAGCCGTTAAAACACAAAAATCGTGCCTCAATGCCAGGGCTTTGCACAATTTGATTACGGCGTAATAACGCCTTAACTCGCGCCAGCAACTCGCGGGCACTGAACGGTTTAGCCAGATAATCATCTGCGCCTAGCTCTAACCCAATCACTTTGTCACTTTCATCAGATGCCGCCGTCAACATGATGATCGGCACTGCCGATACTTGCCGTGCTTTGCGGCAAAGGGTGAAGCCGTCATCACCAGGCAACATGACATCCAAAATGACTAAATCCACGGACTCCTGCTTCAATGTTGTCAGCAAATGTTCGCCATCAGGTAGCGAAAGCACACGAAAATTCGCTTTAGTGAAGTATTCCGTCAGCAAGCTGCGGATCTCTTCATCATCATCAATCACGAGCAAAGTATGAGGGGACATAATGGCGCTGACCTGAGTAAACGAGTGTCGCTAAAAGACAAGCAGTGTACCGCTATAACTTGGTACGCAGCTATATGCTACCAGGTATTAACTTCGTTCTGAGAGCTGCCTCAAAACTGTTGTTCTGCTGTTTCTGTCATATGAAATCCAATGCGGGGAGCTTCGCACATTTACAGCTTAAAAGGTTTAAATAGAGGGTTTTGTTGCTTATTTAGCAATAGTGTTGTGCATTATTGTCCATTTTTCTCTCGCGTAAAAACCATTAGCATACTCAGCATTCCGGGTAGGCCGCTGTTTTGGGTTATTAGCCCACCGTTTCACAAGGATTATATCAATGAGTAATGTATTAATTATTAACGCCATGAAAGCGTTTGCGCACTCCAAAGGGGTGCTTAACCTCACGCTCACGAATGTCGCTGCCGACTTTCTACGTGAAAACGGCCATCAGGTGAAAATCACCACGGTTGATGAAGGCTATGATATTGAAAGTGAAATTGAAAAATATCTGTGGGCCGATACCGTTATTTATCAAATGCCCGGTTGGTGGATGGGTGAGCCGTGGATCCTGAAAAAATATATTGATGACGTCTTTACCGCAGGTCACGGCAAACTGTATGCCAGTGATGGCCGTACCCGTTCTGATGCCACTAAAGGCTATGGTTCTGGCGGTTTGATTCAGGGTAAAACTTACATGCTGTCAGTCACCTGGAACGCACCACTTGCAGCGTTCAATGACCCGAAACAGTTCTTCCATGGGGTGGGCGTTGACGGTGTTTATCTGCATTTCCATAAAGCGAACCAATTCCTTGGTATGGAACCTCTGCCAACATTTATGTGTAATGATGTGATTAAACAACCAGACATTGAAGGTGACATCAGCCGTTATCGTCAGCATTTAGCCGAAAACTTTAACTATCAGGCCGTTTGATTTCCTATCAGAGATAAATAGAGGCAGTAATGATTACCGTTTTTGCAGAAATCAAAGTCAAACCAGGGCGCCGTCAGGCAGTATTACAGGCAATTGAGAAGCTTATTCCGGCGGTACTGGCCGAGGAAGGTTGTGGCGGTTATGTGCCGATGGTTGACGTTCCCACCCAGCTTGACTGGCAAAAGAACTCGCCGGACTCTATTTTCATGCTGGAGAAGTGGCAAAGTGTGCATCATCTGGAGTTACATTTGCAGATGGAACATATGCATCAACACCGTGAAGTGATTAAGGATGATGTGTTGGATGTGAACATTCACATTTTATCTTAGCCTTCTTACTTGAAGCTGCAGCGGTGTTAGCCGCTCTCACTCACCCGAATCACTTACTTGAGTAAGCTTCATCGGGATTCATTCGTTTGCTGCCTTGCTGCAACTCAAATTACTTTGGCTAATACCCTTCTGGCTTGAAGTTGCAGCGGTGTTAGCCGCTCTCACTCACCCGAATCACTTACTTGAGTAAGCTCATCGGGATTCATTCGTTTGCTGCCTTGCTGCAACTCCAATTACTTTGGCTAATACCCTTCTGGCTTGAAGTTGCAGCGGTGTTAGCCGCTAATATCTGAGCCAATGGCTCCCCTGCAACTGAATCTGCTCACTCACATAATCGAGAAAACAGGTAATCCGCGCGGCAAGTTGTGTATTGCGATAATACACCGCATTGATCGGTTGCCAGGTTTCCAGAGTTTGATCCGCCATAACTTCAACCAAATGCCCCGCCAGTTGATCTTTACGCGTCATAAAATCAGAGAGTTCGACGATCCCTTCACCCTGTAAAGCCAATAAACGTAGCGTTTCGCCGCTGGAAGCCGCTAAATTCGGGATAATCGACGAATGCCCGCCTGGCAAATGAGGTAGCGACCATTGATTAAGGAATTCAGGCTGAGTGAAACCGAGCAGACTGTGATTTGCGAGGTCATCAATAGTGTGCGGGGTACCGTGACATTGCAGATAGTCGGGGCTGGCAAGAATACGCACCCGGCTGGCACCCAGCAAACGTGCATGAATAGTGGAGTCGCGCAAAGCACCAATGCGGATCGCGATATCAGTACGTTGCTCCAACAGATCGATATTAAGATCGTCGGTATTCAGTTCAAGAATGATTTGCGGATATAAGGCGCGAAAGCCGCTGATCATCGGCACGATAACGTGCTGCATAAAGGGGGCTGCTGCATTCACTCGCAACCGACCAGCAGGCTTCAACCGCCGCAGAGCAATCTGTTCCTCAGCATCATCCACCGCGCCAAGAATCTGGCGTGCATAGCTGAGAAACAGCTCGCCCTCTTCGGTCAATTCCAACCGGCGGGTGGTGCGGCGTAGCAAAGTGGTCGCTAGCTTTTGCTCCAATCGGCTCAATGCACGGCTGATACCCGATGTGGTCTGGCTACGTTGCTCTGCCGCCGCGGTAATCGAGCCGCAGTCAACTACCGAGGTAAATGCCTGCAACTCTTCTAACGTCACTTTCATCTATTAAACCCTGCCATCGATCAAACTTCGATTTCAGCGGTATCCCCTTTCTCTTGCAGCCAATTGCGCCGATCTTCGGAACGCTTTTTCGCTAACAACATGTCCATCATTGCTAGCGTTTTATCAATATCATCATCACCAATGGTCAATTGCACCAGACGGCGAGTATTCGGATCGAGGGTCGTTTCACGTAACTGCAACGGGTTCATTTCACCCAACCCTTTAAAGCGCTGAACGTTGGGTTTACCGCGTTTACGCTTCAGTTGTTCCAGAACACCGGTTTTCTCTTCTTCATCCAAGGCATAAAACACTTCTTTGCCTAAATCGATGCGATACAGTGGCGGCATCGCCACATAAACGTGACCGTTGCGCACCAACGCCCGGAAGTGACGCACAAACAGGGCGCACAGCAGGGTGGCAATATGCAAACCATCGGAGTCCGCATCCGCCAGGATACAAACTTTACCGTAACGCAGTTGGCTCAAATCTTCGCTGTCTGGATCGATACCAATGGCTACCGAGATATCGTGTACTTCCTGCGAGGCCAGCACTTCATCTGACGAAACTTCCCAGGTATTTAGGATCTTGCCTTTCAGCGGCATGATCGCCTGATATTCACGATCACGTGCCTGTTTAGCCGAACCACCGGCGGAATCCCCTTCCACCAAGAATAATTCGGTCATGCTCAGATCCTGCGAAGTACAATCCGCCAATTTACCGGGCAATGCCGGGCCGCTGGTCAGCTTCTTACGCACCACTTTTTTTGCCGCACGCATACGGCGCTGAGCACTGGAAATGGCCAATTCAGCCAGTTGTTCTGCCGCTTGTATATTCTGATTCAACCATAGGCTGAAGGCATCTTTTACCACACCGGACACAAAAGCAGCACACTGACGTGAGGAGAGCCGCTCTTTCGTCTGGCCGGCAAATTGTGGGTCCTGCATTTTTACTGACAACACATAAGCACAGCGTTCCCAGATATCATCGGCCGAAAGTTTGACACCACGGGGCAAAATATTGCGGTATTCGCAGAAATCGCGCATGGCATCCAGCAAACCCTGACGCAAACCGTTGACGTGAGTTCCGCCCTGCATGGTGGGGATCAGGTTGACGTAGCTTTCTGTCAACAGTTCACCGCCTTCTGGCAACCACAACAGCGCCCAATCAATCGCTTCAGTATCACCGGCAAAAGAGCCGACAAACGGTGCTTCTGGCAGGGTAATCAAGCCATCAACAGCTTCCATCAGATAATCGGTCAGGCCATCGGCATAGCACCAACGCTGCTCGGTATTATTCACCAGATCTTTAAAGACGATTTCTACGCCGGGGCACAACACGGCTTTCGCTTTCAGCAAATGGGATAAACGCGAAACCGAGAAACGTGGGCTATCGAAGAATGAGACATCCGGCCAGAAATGCACGCTGGTACCGGTATTGCGCTTACCGCATGTCCCGATAACTTGTAGTTCCTGCACTTTATCGCCATTTTCAAAGGCGATACTGTAGATTTGGCTATCACGGCGCACCGTGACCTCTACTCGCTTGGATAAAGCATTCACAACTGAAATGCCTACACCGTGCAAACCACCAGAGAACTGATAGTTTTTATTCGAGAATTTGCCGCCTGCGTGTAACCGACACATAATCAGTTCAACGGCGGGAACACCTTCTTCTGGATGGATATCAACAGGCATACCACGGCCATCATCAGTCACTTCCAGCGATTGATCGGCGTGCAGAATAACGTCAATACGCCGGGCATGGCCCGCCAGCGCCTCATCGACGCTGTTATCAATCACCTCTTGACCAAGGTGGTTTGGCCGCGTGGTATCCGTATACATGCCCGGACGACGACGCACTGGTTCTAAACCGCTGAGTACTTCAATGGCATCAGCGTTATAGCTGGATTCAGTCATGGTTGATTAATATTCGGCTAATGGTTGGAAGGCTGGCGGTGACATGCCTGGTGGGCCATCTCGGCCCCAGTGCAATACCCACTGTAGTAACGATACCCAACGGTAGTAATACCAAAATTGTAGTAATACCAAACCTGCTGTATCGGTGGCACATATACGGCCTGTTATCAGGCAGTCGCTAGCCCTAAAAAAGTTACAATCGGGGAGAAATAGTGATCAAAGCCAACAAAGGCATGATTTCCACCTGATTCTACTGTTTGCCGGCAAGGGGTGTAATAAGCAACCGCTTGACGGTAATCGAGGATCTCATCCCCGGTTTGTTGCAATAACCAGAGTAAATCTGGGGATTCCAACTTTTCAATTTGCATGACCTTCAGGTCGTAAATATGTCGAGACTCTAACACATATTGTTGACCTGTGTAGGGGTTCTCATTCTCGCCCAGATAATCACTGAGCAGCTCAAAAGGCCGCACTGCCGGGTTAACAACCACCGCAGGAATGCTGAAACGCTGGGAAAGCCAGGTAGCAAAATAGCCGCCCAAGGAAGAACCAACAATACCAATAGATTGCCCAGCTTTATCCATCACAATGTTTTCCAACATTTCTGCTGCTTGTGCCGGATACGGCGGTAATTGCGGTGTCAGCATCTCAATATGAGGATGGTGCTGCTGCAACCAACTTTTAAAGGTGGTTGCTTTGAGCGAACTGGGGGAGCTATTAAAGCCGTGAATATAAAGAAGCGTACTCATCAATAACCATCCGAGTCCATGTCCGGGCAGAACTCATCACTGGCTAACCGACGAACCTCAGTTTCAAGTATTCCATCAGGCAGTAAGTCGAGGTAGCGCCATCCCGGGGCCACAGTATCAAGCGTAAAATTAGTACAGTGCGGTTTGAACTGCACACAAGTAGAAGGGCTGGCCAGCAGCCGTTTACCATACCAATCGAGATCCAAATCTTGATGGATATGGCCACACAATAAGGTGGTAACACGCGGATAACGAACCAGCACTACCGCCAACATATGCGCATTACGCAGACTGTGTTGGTCAAGCCAAGTGCAGCCGGATGGCATTGGGTGATGATGCAATAAAATCAGCGTATAGCGTTCTGGGTAAGCCACCAGACAACGCTCCATCCACTCCAACTGATAATCGCTCAGTTCACCATAAGGAACACCGAATACCTGACTGTCCAATAACAGAATTTGCCAGTTATCACCAACCAGAACCTGCTTCGAAGGCGCAATGCCTGAATCCGCCAGTGCATCTACCATCGCCGGTTGAAAATCGTGATTACCGGGTAGCCATACGCAAGGCGCCGGCAAACGGGAAATACCCTTCGCAAAATTTTGATAGGCAGCAACCGAATGGTCCTGCGCCAAATCACCGGTTGCAACAATCAGATCAAATGGATGTTGCTCAGCAATAATCGCATCCAACACAGCGCGATAACTGCGGGACGTATTCACACCCAGCAAGGTCTCATGTTCACCTGCGAAGAGGTGGGTATCTGTTATTTGTAAAATTCTGACTTTGGCCCCACTCGCCATAGGCAGTTTAAACAGGCTTTCCAAATGGTGTCCTTGTTTTTGCACCCTTCCCAACCAGAATTATCACGATTCTTCACTCTCTGTAGGCAAGGTTATAAGTCTGTCTAACAAACCGGAACTGCCACCGCTCCATGCGCCAAACAATAGCGCAACCAGTCAGCAAGAAACTGGTTAATTTGATGCTTTTCGTCCCGCTGATGCAACTTTTTATTCGGATAATCATAACTTGCTTTGAAGCGGTAGATCTGCTGACTGGCACACACTTCCGCGACCTGTGCATCATGATAAAGCCGCACCACCATCGATGGCAGGCTCCAGTGACTCACCGCAGGCTCGGTTTGCACGATCTCTACTACCGAAGTGTAGCGGGTTGACTCAATAATTGTCAGCCTATAACTGCCGCCATTAACCTGATAAGCCACGTTTTCGCCCACTTCATCGACGCGAGGTATCAAACGACGCAATTGTGCGAAGTTCGTTTCACATATCCGCATCATCTCAGGGAAATCAGGTGTATAGCGCTTACTCATTATTTTTTCTCTTTATGACTGCCATTCTGCTCTCAGCGATTGATGGTGCAACGCCAACCATTGTAATGCAATGATTGAGGCTGCGTTATCAATAGCACCATCTTCAACCCAACGACAAGCTTGTTCACGACTAACAACATGCACTCGAATATCTTCATTTTCGTCGGCCAAGCCATGAATGCCCTTCGCCGTTGTCGCATCAACTTCGCCCACCATAATAGACAAACGTTCGCTGGTGCCCCCGGGGCTGGCTAAATAGCTGAGCACCGGCTTACAGCGGCCAATGTCAATTCCGGCTTCCTCCTGCGCCTCGCGACGGGCGACCGCCTCAACGGTTTCACCCTCTTCAATCATTCCGGCTACCATTTCTAATAACCAAGGTGACGGGCTACTGTCAATGGCGGCAATCCGTAATTGCTCAACCAATACCACTTCATCACGCACCGGATCATAGGGTAACAACACCGCGGCATGGCCACGCTCGAAAATTTCACGCTTAACTTCACCACTCATTTCACCGTTAAACAGGCGGTGGCGGAATCGGTATAAATTCAGTGAAAAAAAACCACTGTAAAGTGTTTCACGTGCAATAATTTCCACATCATTCTTGTCAAAGGTCACCGGTGAAGATTGTACTGACGTCATTAACTGTTCTCCTTACTTAAGTATCCAAGCTTAATTGTGATTTTTGATGACAGCCAAACTACACAGGCTATACCCTAAATAATTAGAGTTGCAGGAAGGCGGCAATTGAGCGACAAATTGGTTGTAAACCATTTTGCACAGCGCCTGCGCTGGCCCGTAGGGTGAGGCTCATAATCCCCCATAAGCTTACATAAGTGAGTGACTGGGGTTAACGAAAGCAGCTAACGCACATGCAGCTTGCAGTATGACGGGTATACAGGATTTTAAAATAGCAGGCATAGAGTTAGCCGATAGAAATGATTTTGATAAAGATTATTTGACCAAGATAGCTCGATACAGATGAGTTGTCTGAATACTCATTTAGCTTTGTGATAGATTTAAGTAAATTAAGGCGAGATGGCACAATCAGCCACCTTATCCCATTGGCAGACTCTGATAGAATCGGCAACAATATCGTCTATCGACAGCTACCATAGTAAAATTGCCGCACAAATGCTGCACAACAAGGACTGCAAATGAAGAAACTGCTCCCCCTTCTTATCGGGCTGAGTCTGGCTGGTTTCAGTACCATGAGCCAGGCAGAGAACTTGCTGCAAGTTTATAAGCAAGCCAGGGATAGTAACCCGGATTTACGCAAATCGGCTGCTGACCGCGATGCTGCATATGAAAAAATTAATCAAGCTCGCAGCCCGCTGTTACCACAGCTCGGTTTGGGTGCAGGTTACAGCCATACTAATGGTTTCCGTGATGCATCCGATAGCCCGGATAGCAACGCGACATCAGGCTCCCTGCAACTGACTCAAACTATTTTTGATATGTCTAAATGGCGCGCCCTGACCTTACAGGAAAAGGCGGCGGGTATTCAGGATGTCACATTCCAGACCGACGAACAGGCACTGATCCTGAACACAGCAACAGCCTATTTCAACGTACTCAGAGCGATTGATAGCCTGTCTTACACCGAAGCACAGAAGCAATCGGTCTATCGCCAGTTGGACCAAACGACCCAGCGGTTTAATGTAGGTTTAGTCGCAATTACCGATGTGCAAAACGCCCGTGCCAGCTACGATACCGTGTTAGCAGCAGAAGTGACTGCCCGTAACAATTTGGATAACGCGTTGGAAAACCTGCGCCAGATCACCGGTGTTTATTATCCTGAATTGGCATCACTGAATGTGAGTCGCTTGAAGACTGAGCGCCCACAAGCAGTTACTAACTTATTGAAAGAAGCTGAAAAACGTAACCTTGCCTTGCTTTCTGCCCGTTTGAGCCAAGATTTGGCTCGTGAGCAAATTAAGTCAGCAGAAACCGGTTATATGCCGACGGTCGATTTGACCGCCTCATCTTCTGTAACCAATACACGTTACAGTGGGGGGTCACCAACCAGCCAGCAAGTGAATAATGATGCTGGGCAAAACCAAATTGGTGTGCAACTGAGTTTGCCACTGTATAGCGGCGGGGCCACCAATTCTGCGGTGAAACAAGCACAGTACAATTTCGTCGGTGCCAGTGAACAGCTAGAAAGTGCGCACCGTAGTGTGGTGCAAACTGTACGCTCCTCATTCAATAATATTTCAGCCTCCATCAGTAGTATCAAGGCTTATGAGCAGGTGGTCATTTCCAACCAAAGTTCATTAGATGCCATGGAAGCCGGATACCAGGTGGGTACCCGTACTATTCTGGATGTATTGACTGCAACGACTAACTTGTATCAATCCAAACAGCAATTAGCTGACGCGCGTTATAACTATCTGATTAATCAGTTAAACATCCAATCCGCGTTGGGGACATTGAATATGGACGATCTGATGCAACTGAATGGCGTATTGGACAAGCCAGTGCCAACTTCAGCCACCAGTCTCGCACCGGACAATGCCAACCAGAATGCTTATGCTGATGGCGAAAGTGCTCAATCAGCACCGCGTGCTACTTCTGTAAGCCAACCAGCTACCGCAGCACCAGCAGCGGCGCGTAGTGGCAATCCATTCCGTAACTGATTTTTACGGACTCGGACTCTCCGGGTGCAGCATCAGGCTGTGCCCGGTTTCTATGCCCTACGTCTTCGCTGCCAAGCACTTTTTGCCAATGAAAAAAGCGAAGCTACTCGCAGCATTTCGTATAGCTTTGTAAAGTCTGCCGCTGGCAAGCCCCCACGCTTTAATTTCGTACATCTTTCCCCTATTCTAGAGCGTACTTACTGGGAAAGGGCACAAAAGCCCTGAAATGAGATAAATAATGATGAAACGGACTCAAAACATCAATCAAGAGACTTTCCGTAAATCCTGGCGCAATTACCGTCTTGCGCCCGTAGCTTTAGCTGTCAGTGCTGTATTTATGCTGGCTGGCTGTGAAAAAACCGATGAAACCGTCTCTTTGTATCAAAATGCTGATGATTGCTCTCAGGCGAATCCGTCCAAGAGCGCGGAATGTACCACCGCTTACAACACGGCATTACAAGAAGCGGCTAAAACTGCACCAAAATATGCGACCCGCGAAGACTGTGTGGCAGAGTTTGGTGAATCTCAGTGTACTCAGGCTCCTGCTCAAGCTGGCATGGTACCAACATCTTCATCATCTTCTGGCGAAACCACGGCGGCCGCACCACAACAAAGTGGCAGTATGTGGATGCCATTAATGGCCGGTTATATGATGGGCCGGATGATGGGCGGTGGTGCAAGCCAGCCACTATTCACATCGAAAGCGCCAAATAGCCCAGCGAATGGCAAGTTTGTTGATGCGACAGGTAAAAACTTTGGTTCAGCCACCACTGGCCGCACCATGAACGTGCCAAGAACCGCCATGGCACCCAAGCCTGCGGTAACCAACACTATCACTCGTGGTGGCTTTGGTGAGTCCGTGGCTAAGCAGTCTTCTATGCAACGTAGTGCCGCGACATCATCTAAAACCAGCACACGCAGCATGGGTGGTTAAGGTCTGATTAATGAAACGTTTAGCGATTAGCGAACGCCCAGACTGGCGCGAGAAAGCCACTGAATTCGGTTTCCGTTTCCACACCATGTATGGCGAGCCGTACTGGTGTGAGGATGCGTATTACGAATTCACACTGGCACAGATTGAAGAGCTGGAAGAAACTACCGCAGAATTGCATCAGATGTGTCTGCAAGTGGTTGAGAAAGTGGTGAATAGCGATCAACTGATGGCAAAATTCCGCATTCCAAAACACTGCTGGGATTTTGTTCGTAGCTCATGGAAAACTCATCAGCCATCGCTCTATTCTCGCCTTGATCTGGCCTATGACGGCATCAATCCAGCAAAACTGCTGGAAAACAATGCGGACACCCCAACGTCATTGTATGAAGCCGCCTTTTTCCAATGGTTATGGTTGGAAGATCAGATCAACGCAGGCAATTTGAGTCAGGATTCTGATCAATACAACAGCATGCAAGAGAAGTTGATTGAGCGCTTTGTCGACCTGCGTGATAACCATGGTTTTAGCTTACTGCATCTGGCCTGCTGTCAGGACAGTGAAGAAGATCGTGGCACGGTGCAATATTTGCAAGATTGCGCGCTGGAAGCAGGTCTGCCAACTGAATTCATGTTTATGGAAGAGATCGGCTTAGGAGAGAAAGGCCAATTTACTGACCTGGATAATCAGGTTATCAGTAATTTGTTCAAACTCTATCCGTGGGAGTTTATGTTCCGTGAAATGTTCTCAACCAAGTTGGAAGATGCTGGCGTGCGCTGGCTGGAACCTGCGTGGAAGAGCATAATCTCTAATAAAGCCTTATTGCCGCTGCTGTGGGAGATGTTCCCAAATCACCCTAACCTGTTGCCTGCTTACTTTGCCGAAGATGACCATCCGAAGATGGACCATTATGTCACCAAGCCGCTGTTCTCACGGGAAGGTGCCAATATCCAGATAGTGGAAAACGGTAAAGAAGTTGCCCGAGTTGACGGGCCATACGGGGAAGAAGGCATGATTGTGCAGCAATTCCATCCGCTGCCTAAGTTCGGCGACAGCTATACCCTGATAGGTAGCTGGCTAGTGAATGATCAACCCTGTGGCATTGGTTTGCGTGAAGACAGAGAACTGATTACCCAAGATCTGTCGCGTTTTTACCCGCATATTATTTTGGGCTAAGGCTGCGCATAATTTAAGGGAAAGCACTCGCTTTCCCTCAGACTGCTGACAAGGTCAAATGAAGGGGAAACACTCCGTTGGGGCTACTTTTAGTTTCAAATACAAGTGTGTAAACCGCCTGAACGCCCGTAGGAGTGGTCACCCCCTGGCTCGCTGACTTTATCAGTTCAAACCTTTCTTTTTATAACGTCGAACTATCCAATTCTTACCGACAACATACTGAGCGATCCCATCTCAATCCCATCAGTGGGAATCGAAATCGGCTCGACGCCGTCCCAGCTCCCCAACACATACAAAAGTGGTAGATAATGCTCTGGTGACGGATTAGATAGCGCAGCCCCTTCATGTTGCATAAAGTTCACTAAAGGATGGTTATCACCTTGATAGTTAAGGTTGTCTCGCACAAATTGATTGAAAGATTCAGCCCAAGGATAAGGACTGCTATCACCCTGCCATCTAACCATACGCAAGTTATGCACGACGTTTCCGCTGGCGACAATCATCACGCCCTGCTCCCGCAGCACTGCCAGCTTGCGACCTAACTCATAGTGATAAGCCGCCGGTTGCGTACCATCAATACTCAATTGCACCACCGGAATATCAGCCTCAGGGTACATTTTAATCAATACCCCCCAGCTACCGTGGTCCAATCCCCATTCACTGGTATCAGCCCGCACAACGATAGGTGCCAATAATTGCTGAACTTGTGCTGCCAGATCCGGTGAACCCGGCGCTGGATATTCGGTATCAAATAACGCCTGAGGGAATCCACCAAAATCATGGATAGTCCGAGGTTGCTCCATTGCCGTCACTGCGGTACCACGGGTATACCAGTGGGCGGAGACGGCCAGAATCGCCTTAGGACGCGGTAAAGTCTCACCCAACGTACGCCATGCCTGAGTGTGACTGTTTTCTTCCAGCACGTTCATCGGGCTACCGTGGCCGAGAAACAGTGCAGGCATACGAGAGCTGTTCATAAGAAATCCTTACTGTTAAGAGAGAAAATGGCGCTTGAAATCATAAGAAATACATTACGCGCTTTTTTTTCATTGCACAGCCAGATAACAGTGATGAAGATATTCAATAAAATTGAATGGGGAAAGTCAGAGAAGGGTTAACTTAGGGGTCAAGACATGATAGGAAATAACCGGGCCGCACTCTATTCAGGAAAATAGAGGCAACCCGGTGTTTAAACCAACACCATCAGCAGGCAATATCCATTGATATCGCCACTCTATTAGCTGGCTTTTCTTGCCTGAGACTGGAGGTAATCAGCCAGGTCATCAATTGTCACTACCGGCATATCATGCAATTTAGCGAACTCAATAACCTCTGGTGCATGGGCCATGCTGCCATCGTCATTAGTCAGTTCACACAACACACCTGCTGGCTTGTAGCCCGCCAGTGTTGCCAAATCGATAGAGGCTTCGGTATGACCACGACGCGATAATACGCCGCCTACCTGACCACGCAGCGGGAATACATGGCCCGGGCGGTTAAGATCAGCAGGTTTAGCGTTGTCAGCAATGGCCGCACGAATAGTCGTCAAACGGTCAGCCGCAGAAACGCCGGTCGTAACACCTTTAGCCGCTTCAATTGTCACGGTAAATGCCGTCTGGAACTGGCTGGAGTTATTGGTCACCATCATCGGCAAATCAAGCTGCTGGCGGCGTTCGTCAGTGATACACAGACACACAATGCCACTACCGTGGCGGATGGTCAGTGCCATTTGTTCAACAGTCATTGCTTCAGCTGCAAAGACGATATCACCTTCGTTTTCTCGACTTTCGTCGTCTAACACCATAACGCCACGGCCATTACGCAGCGCGTCGACAGCACGTTCTACACGCTCAACAGGCGTGCCAAAATCTGATAGAAGGGTCTGATTCATGGTAAAAAACCTCATTAAAATTATGGATTACCAGAATCAGGGCGGTCTTGAGGAGTAAAAGGCCACTCTTTCATATATAACATTGCTTCATATATAAATAGAAATAGCCGAAATAACGCAAGCGAGCTATAAGCCCGGCAGATACCGTTACTCTCTCCCATCCGGACTATAACCGTCGGCCCCGGAATCACACCGGGTCTGCTGACCTCTACCTTGCCCTCTTTAACAAGAGAAACAACGTGAGCGCTCGCGGGCTTTTGCACCACGACACAGATATGCCGCACCACAATTTACCGCCGGTGGGGACTTGCACCCCGCCCTGAGAATAAGCCCTATGACTATAGCGCTATTGATTCGTCTGGGCAATTACCAAAATGTAGATGTTTGGAGGTTTATACAATCAACGTGAGGCATTACACTAATAAGCAGTAATCCATCTCATTAGGGAAATATCATGATTGACCCGAAAAAAATTGAACAAATCGCCCGCCAGGTGCATGAGTCTATGCCGAAAGGAATTCGCGAATTCGGGGAAGACGTCGAAAAGAAAATTCGTCTGGTGCTGCAATCGCAATTAACACGACTGGATTTGGTTAATCGTGAAGAGTTCGACGTACAAACTCAAGTGTTACTACGCACCAGAGAAAAACTGGCGTTACTGGAACAACGCGTGACAGAGCTGGAAGCCAAATTCAACAACGTCCCAGCCGTTATTGATGATAACAGCGGTGATGACAAAACCGGCGAGTAACGCTTGGTCGCATGTCAGTAGTGATAATCAGGGCGCAGTTCGATATCGCGCCCTGAGTTTACGAGGATATCGCCGCTGGCCGCATTCTGGAAAGCAGCACCCACAATAGGAAAAACATCAGTAAAGCGTATAAGCTTTTCCAACCTATCATCACCAGCAATACACAACACAGAATACTGCCAATCACCGACATCACCCGCGAGCGCCCGCTCAATAAGCGAATCCCCGCCAGCATACATAGCAAATAAATCAGCACAAAAATGCCATTGGCATAAACAATCAGCAGGTCCAGTGGCAGCGATAGCCAATAAATCAGTAACGCAAATACCAGGCAACTCCCCACCACGGCAGTAAGTGCGTTAACCGGCGTTTGCCCGGCAGAAAGCTGCGCAAGTTTGCTTTCAGGCCGAACCTGCGCCTGCGACCACACCATGCGGGCAAAACTCTGGGTATAGATATTGACGCTGGCAAAACAGGCCAGATAGCCAATAATGCACGCTATCCACAGTGCATGCTGACCAAAAAGTTGCACTACAATGCCCGGCAACGACGCCGCAGCCGCCTGTTGTTCGCCATAAGCATGGAAATGCAACACCGCCACGGTACAGCCCCAATACACCGCACCAGCAACGAGTAAGCCAACGATCAGTGCGCGTGGGAAATCACGTTCGGGATGGCGGAATTCTGTCGCCAAATGTGCAAAGGCTTCTAATCCGACAAAACACCAGAACATTACGGCCAACGCGTTGAACATATTCGGCGGAGAAATATCTTGTAGCTTTGGCCAAGGTATCTGTGATGGATGAATCTCACCCTGCCACCAAATAGCCACCACCAGCGCAATGACCAGTAATGCTATCAATGTTTGCACATTGGCGCTGGAACCTGCACTGCGCGTGCCAAGCAACCAAATAACCAGCAAAGTGACCAGTTGCACCATCAGCAACCCAGTATCGCTCCAGCCGAATGTTGCCTGCCAGAAACCGGCAGCAATTTGCAAGGCGGCGGGTAAACCAACAGGAATAACAGACAAGAATAGCCAACCAGTGACATTCCCCAACTTCGGGCCAAAGGCCATTGTCACAAAGTGGGCCGCCCCTGCGGCACTAGGGAAATGGCGGCCTAGCGCAGCAAACGCGATAGCAATCGGGAAAACCAGTATAATTAATATCGGCCAGGCCCATAGACTGTCGTCTCCGGCCAGCATCGCCGCCAATGCAGGAACGGCAAAAACGCCCGTTCCCAGCAGTGAAGTGGACAGCAACCCGACTCCCTGTGCCAGACTCAACTCCTGTTTTAGTCCACCCACCTACTAGCCTCGGCCATTCTTGATTGACTGAATAATATTGGTGGTGGAAACTCCATCTTCAAAATTCAGTACTTTAACCTCACCGCCTGCGGCCCAAACCTCGGCACTGCCCGCGATCTCATCCGGCTTATAATCACCACCTTTTACCAGCAAATCCGGCAGAATATCGGCAATTAAGCGCTGCGGCGTATCTTCTTCAAACGGCACCACCCAATCCACAGCTTCCAACGCACCTAATACAATCATGCGCTGATCAAGTGGGTTAACTGGCCGTTTTTCGCCTTTCAAGCGTTTGGTAGAGGCATCGCTGTTCACTGCCACAATCAGGCGGTCACCCAGCTTACGGGCGTTAACCAAATAAGAGACATGACCCGCATGGAGAATGTCAAAAATGCCATTGGTCATGACCACTTTTTCACCACGCTGACGGGCCTGCGCAACGGCTTTTTTCAGTTGTTGCTCATCCATCACCCCAAAACCGGTTTCCGCACGACCACGGATGGCATTTTCCAGCTCAATCGGTGAAACCGTTGAGGTACCTAACTTACCAACAACGACACCGGCGGCAGCATTAGCCAGGAAGCATGACTCTTCAAGCGTATTACCCGCAGCCAGTGCCGCAGCCAATACCCCAATCACCGTATCACCCGCACCGGTCACATCGAACACTTCCTGCGCCTGAGTGGGTAGATGTAATGGGGGTTTCCCCGGTTGTAGCAGTGTCATCCCTTGTTCGGAGCGAGTCACCAACAGAGCTGAAAGCTCAAAGTCAGCCACCAGCTTCATGCCACGGCTGACCAGTTCTTCTTCATTTTTACAGTGACCGACGACGGCTTCAAATTCAGATAAGTTAGGGGTTAACAGTGTTGCGCCGCGATAACGCTCAAAATCGCTGCCTTTAGGATCGATAAGTACTGGAACTTTCGCATTACGTGCCAGTTGGATCATCGGCTGCACACTGTTCAATGCACCTTTGGCATAATCGGATAACACCAGTGCGCCAATCTGTGGCAGCGCCTGCTGGATGCGATCAAAGATAGGTTGCGGATCAACACCGTCAAAACCTTCTTCAAAATCCAGACGGATCAACTGCTGATTACGGGAAAGTACCCGCAATTTGGTAATCGTTGGATGGGTAGGCACCGAAACAAAGTCGCAGCGCACCTGTACTTCATTCAGCTTGTTGGTCAGCGCCCGCGCAGCATCGTCGATGCCGGTCAACCCAACTAAACGAGAGATAGCGCCAAGGGATGCGATGTTCATCGCCACGTTTGCAGCACCACCGGGGCGCTCTTCGATGGTATCAACTTTAACAACTGGCACCGGTGCTTCTGGTGAGATCCGGCTGGTTGGCCCATACCAATAGCGGTCTAACATGACATCACCAACGACTAATACACCGGCGCGGCGAAAATCAGGCAGCGTGACTTTCATACGTTAGCCCCCCAAAGTGAGCTGTTATTAACCCCGAAAACACACATCTCTTCGCTCCAATTTTGTGTTTGTTATACTCTAAATAATTCGAGTTGCAGGAAGGCGGCAAGCGAGTGAATCCCGACGAGCTTACTTATTTCTTAAGGTCAAGACCAGTAAGTGATTCGGGCGATTGAGCGCGGCCAACACACATGCAGCTTGAAGTATGACGAATATATGTGGTGCCGGATAATATCACAGACACCTTGCATACTATTAATAACCGACGTACCCAGTCATAACGGGCACTGCTGCACTTTATCTTATTCGCTGGCAACAATATCTGACGTCACCAGCCATTTTCGCCAACTGGCAGCAACTTGCTCTCTTTCGGTGATAAAACTGTCAGCAGAAACCTTACTGGATAGCTCCTGCAATGCCAGGTGATGAATCTCATCACGCATGGTGACATAAGCACGGGTCAGTGCTGCTGCCTCTTGCGGTGCCATGATGTCGTAATTAGCCATCAACTCAAAAATGCGTACATTATCTGACCAACGGGTCAACCGTGGCTCGCTGGCCGCATAGCGCAACACCAGATATTGCGCGATAAACTCAATATCGGTAATCCCCCCCTCATCAGCCTTAATATCAAAGATACCACGCTGTTTGCTGCCCAGATGGTTGCGCATTTTCTCTCGCATTTCGCGCACTTCCTGCTGCAATTGTGGGTCTTCTCGGTGGCGGCACAGAATTTGCTGGCGGATGGTATCAAACTGTTGATGCAATTGAGGATCACCATAAACGATGCGGGCGCGAACCAGTGCCTGATGCTCCCAAGTCCAAGCCTCATGCTGTTGGTAATCGGCGAAAGCTTCAACGGTGCTGACCAGCATGCCCGCCTCACCTGATGGCCGTAGGCGAGCATCCACTTCATATAAAATGCCTGACGAGGTGCGGGTGCTGAACAAATGCATCACCCGCTGAGCCAAACGCAGGTAGAACTGACGGCCGTCGATGCTACGCTCGCCATCAGTCATCACATCCAGCGGGCAATCGAGCAAGAACACCAGATCCAAATCTGAGCTGTAACCTAGCTCCCAGCCCCCCAACTTGCCATAACCAATCACGGCGAAACCACGGCCTTCTCGGTGCTGTAGATGGCTCGGCTGGCCATAGCGAGCCACCATCTGCCCCCAGGCTTGCTGAATAACCGCATCAATCATGGCCTCTGCCAGATAAGTTAAGTGATCGCTCACTTTCATTACCGGCAGTGCCTCGGTGATATCACCAGCAGCAATACGCAATTGCTGGGCTTGCTTAAATTGACGCAACGCCTCGAGTTGCTGCTCTTCGTCATCCTCCGGCACCCGCAATAAGTATTGGCGCAATTCATCGCGATAAGCACCGGGTTCCAGTGGTTGATAGAACGATTGCGGATCAAGCAACTCATCCAATAACAGCGGGTAGCGGGCCAATTGACTGGCCACCATCGGCGAGGCAGAACACAGGCGAATAACATGTTTTAGTGCCGCATGATATTCCACCAGTAATTCGAGATAAGTGGTGCGGGTAAGGATACTGAGCAGCAACTGAATCAAGCGGCTGAGGGCGACATTGGCGTCCGGGCGCGAGCAAACCTCGGAGAACAAGCGCGGCATCAGTTGATCCAGCACCTCACGGCCCCGAGGACCAATGGTGCGTTTATCAACGTCATGGCGGAAATCATTAATCGTCGTCAACAACTGCCGGCGGGCTGGTTCGTCTAAATGTGGCGTCAAAGGGGCTAAATCACTCTCTTCGAGCACATCCTGCCATAAGCTTTTATACAAACCATGACGAGGATCTTCACCGATATCGGGAGTATCATCGCCAATCAGGTCGTCAAATACCAACCGTACCGCCTGCATATGGTGTTCCAGTGCAGCACTCATTTCTATCCAGTCGGTATACCCCATGCCCCAAGCCAATCGGGCCTGATTCAGTGCATCACCGGGTAACGTTTGGGTTTGCTCATCAGCAATAGCTTGCAGCAGATTTTCCAAACGGCGCAAAAACAGATAACTGCTGCTGAGGTCGTTCACTTGTTGTGGTGGCAATAAACCCAGCTCGGCGACTGCCTGCAACGTCGGCAGTAAAGCCCGCTCTTGCAGGCGCGGTTCACGGCCGCCACGAATAAGCTGAAATACCTGCGTGATAAATTCGATTTCACGAATACCGCCGGCCCCCAGCTTAATGTTGTCTTTCAGGCCACGCCGCCGGACCTCACGGGCAATCATCCCTTTCATGTTACGTAGCGATTGGATCACGCTGAAATCGATATAGCGGCGGAAGACGAAGGGCCGCAGCATCTGGCGCAGCTCTTTACTGTAGTGGTCTTCAGCCCCGCCCATCAAACGTGCCTTAACCATCGCATAGCGTTCCCAGTCGCGCCCTTGCTCTTGGTAATAATCCTCCAGCGCGGCAAAACTCAGTACCAGCGGGCCACTGTCACCAAACGGGCGTAGACGCATATCCACCCGATAGACAAAACCATCAATGGTTTGCTGATCCAACGCTTTAATCAGCCGTTGCCCCAAGCGGGTAAAGAACTGGGCATTATCCAACTGGCGACGCCCACCCTGGGTCTGGCCGTTTTCTGGGTAGGCAAAAATCAGATCGATATCAGAGGAGAAATTCAGTTCACCGCCGCCTAACTTGCCCATGCCCAAAATCAGCAGCGGCTGCGGTACCCCCTCGGCATTAGAGGGGGTACCGAACTCACGGCAACAAGCCTGGTACAGCCAATCGCGCGCCGCCAAAATCAGGCTTTCAGCCAACCCGCTCAGTTGTTGCAAGGTCTCAGTAGTCACACTGGTTTGCTGTGTTTGTGACCAGGCGATGCGTACCATCATCCGGCGGCGAAACAGCCGCAATGCGGCTAATAATGCCGCTTCGTCATGTACCTCGGCCAACGCCAGATTTAACCATTGTGGATAAAATTGCCACTCCTGCGGTTGCGGGGGTTGCTGATGCAACTCCTCCAGCCACTCAGGGTGAATCAGTAACATATCACTGACAAAATCACTCAACGCCAGCACAGAGATATCTTCCTCGTGTAAATCTGGCGGAGCCGGTAACTCATAAAAGCGCTGTCGTATATTCTGCGCCTGAATCTGTAAATCCGAAGAGAGTGGCAACATAAAGCATTCCTCAAGCTGCTATCTATTAACTAGCAGCACCGTTCAACCAAAAGGCTGCCTGCGCAAGCGCTTCCTTACGGGCGGTATCACGCCAGTGACCCTGACGGTGCATAATCTCCTGCTGTAAACCAAACCAGCCATCGATATACGGCAACCATTCACTCTGCGGATAGAAGCCTGAGAGCAATTGGAAAGACATGATCTGCCGGTTCAAGCGAGGGAGTTGCGCCAAATAACCATCGTCATCCAGATGCTGGCCAAAAGCGTCTTTCAGATCAGCAGCGCTGCGGCTCAACATGATGTCGCAGAAGCGTTTGAATGACCCTTCAAACTTGGTCTGTGCTTTGGCATCCATAAATGGCCGCCAGCCAGAGGTAACCAGCCAAGATGTGAGCGCTAACTTACATTTTAGGTAATCACTGCTATAGCAAAGCTGCTCAGCATCGACATTCTTCGGTTCTAACTGCGGTTCAAGCGCCAGCAGCCCGGCACGCAATTCAGTACTGGCTTTGCGCGGGACCAAACCACCAAAAATAGCTAATGACTGACGCACCATTGCCAATGCTTCAATGATCATAGCTTTAGCGGCCGGTTCGCCACGTAACCACAGCTCTTCATGGTATTGCCAATGGTCCAGGGCCATCTCCAGCCCTGCGACCATACCTTGCTCAACGGTGGATTTGGCCGCTGGCTGCAACACCAGTAACGGGCGCAATTCACGAGGTGGATTGCCTTGTGCTAAATGATAGCCACGGGCTGCTTTACTCAGATTGCCCTGCCGTAAACCGCCAATTTGTGCCAGTTCTGCGGCCAATGCCAGCAAATCTGCCTGATTGCCTTTTTTCAGTTCCAGCTCAATTTCGTGCAAGGGTTCCGACAGCTCACCGGCACTGATAGTGCCTTGATCAACAGCAAGCTCTATCTCGCTCTCGCCGTAAGTAATTACCCACTTCTCTCGAGTAAAATCCGTACGGAATAGCGGCTGTAGTTCTGCTTGTAATGTCTCAATCACCCAACCGTTCGGCCAGATATCGGCAGGGAAACGCGCCAAATCCAATTGGTCACTATCAATATCAACATTGTATTCAGGGCGTTGATGTAAACCACCGACCACTTTACCGCCGGTCTTAACCGTCATTTCGTAACGGCCATCATAACCACGGATACGTAAGCCAATATCATGTTGGCGCAGCCGCTTATCGGCAGTTTCAAAATAGATATTGGTCAGCGTCTGCGGCGCAGAATGCTGGCTTTGCCAGGATGTAAGCCGCTCGGGCAAAGCGGCAATGGCCGCAGGAGTAGCAATAAATTTTAATTCTATTTCAACGGTCATAATTTCATTCACACCGGTATGTTGCGAGTTTACGGGCATTATGCCTCTTTCGCGGCGGTTTGCCTGTTTTACACAGACTTCGCTATTTTACACAAAAAAACCGCGTGGCTACCCCGAGTCAGCCTCTATTTTAACAGGTCTGCCATAAGGCTTCATAAGACAAATTTTCAGCGTGGTTAAAATGAACAACAAAGTGGCTAAAGCCGCGCTGGCTATGAGAGTAAGATAGTTCTCATTCCGGTTTATGCGTTGCGTCGGCAAACTGAACACACTACTATCGTTCCATAAATTCACTCATAAATGACTCTCTAATGCTGAAAATACGCCTAATTTGCCTCGCGATGCTAAGTCTCAGTATCTCCTGGGGCGCGCACGCTGAAGAAAAACGCTACATCTCTGATGAGCTGGATACCTACGTTCATAGCGGTCCCGGTAACCAATACCGTATTGTTGGCACGTTAAAAGGCGGAGATGAAGTCGCCCTGATAAGTGTTGATGACAGCACAAATTACGGTCAAATCCGCGACAGTAAAGGGAAAACCACCTGGATCGCGCTGAATCAATTGAGTGAAACGCCAAGTCTGCGTATTCGGGTACCGGACCTTGAACAACAAGTCAAAATCCTGACAGATAAGCTGGCTAATATTGATAATAGCTGGAATCAGCGCACTGCTGAAATGCAACAGAAGGTCGCGGCCAGCGACAGCGTAATTTCCGAGCTGCAAAAAGAAAACGAGTCACTAAAGAATCAGTTAGTGGTTGCTCAGAAGAAAGTCAGCGCTGTGAATCTGCAATTAGATGACAAACAGCGTACCATTATCCTGCAATGGTTTATGTACGGCGGCGGTGTTGCCGGTATCGGCCTGCTCCTTGGTCTGGTACTGCCACATCTGATCCCAAGCCGTAAAAAGAACAATCGCTGGATGAACTGATAGCCGTTTAATAAGACTGTAAAATCGACGCGTTTGGCTGCCCGCCAGGGTGGCCTGGTTGTTTAATCTATTCTCATCCCCAACTATACTGAAACAAGCCTTTGTCGCCAGGCGGTAAAGTGTGATTCAAGTGAGCAGCTAACAACGCTGCAACGTCAAGAACGAAGGATTTATATGAAAATCTATCTGGTCGGCGGCGCGGTACGCGACAGCTTATTAAATCTGCCGGTCACCGAACAGGATTGGGTCGTGGTGGGATCCACCCCGGAACAGTTACTCACACAGGGCTATCAGCAGGTTGGTAAAGACTTCCCCGTGTTTCTGCACCCTGTCAGCCATGAAGAATACGCACTAGCTCGTACCGAGCGTAAATCCGGCGCAGGTTACACCGGTTTTACCTGCTATGCCGCGCCAGATGTCACGCTGGAAGAGGATTTGTTGCGTCGCGATTTGACCATCAATGCCATTGCCCGTAGCGCCGAGGGGGAATTGATTGACCCCTACCACGGCCAACAAGATTTGGAAAACAGAGTACTGCGTCATGTCTCCGACGCCTTTGGCGAAGATCCACTACGTGTGCTGCGGGTTGCCCGTTTCGCTGCCCGTTTTGCCCATTTAGGTTTTAGCGTCGCCGCTGAGACTCAATCATTGATGGCAGCAATGGCACAAAGTGGCGAGCTATCGGCTCTGACGCCAGAGCGAGTATGGAAAGAGACCGAGAAAGCGCTGAAAACACAAAGCCCGCAGATCTATTTTCAAGTGTTACGTGATTGCGGTGCGCTGGCGGTGCTATTTCCAGAAATTGAACGTTTATTTGGCGTACCAGCTCCCGAAAAGTGGCATCCAGAAATTGATACCGGTATCCATACGCTGATGACATTAGCCATTGCGGCTCAACTTAGCCCTGAGGTTGATGTCCGCTTTGCCGCTCTCTGCCATGATTTGGGTAAAGGTCTGACACCAAAAGAATTCTGGCCACACCATCACGGCCACGGCCCAGCTGGAGTTAAATTGGTTGAGCAGTTATGTCAGCGCTTACGGGTACCTAATCCGATACGTGACTTGGCGAAACTGGTGGCGGAATACCATGACCTTATCCATACAGTGAATAAGCTTCGCCCCGAAACTCTACTCAAACTGTTTGATGCCATTGATGTGTGGCGCAAACCGGAACGTCTTGAGCAGATGATTATGACCAGTGAGGCTGATGCCCGAGGCCGTACCGGATTTGAAGAAAATCCTTATCCGCAGGGCGATTATTTGCGCGCCGCATTCCATATTGCCAGCAGCGTATCAGTGCAGGAAGTAGTCGCCAGCGGGTTACAAGGATTGGCCATTCGCGACGAACTTAAACGTCGCCGCCAACAAGCATTAGTCCAATGGAAACAAACTCAAGTAATTGCGTCAGAATAAAGCCATTCATAACGAAAAAGCCCTGATTAATCAGGGCTTTTTTTATATTTCGCTGCACTTTTTATACCCTAAATAATTCGAGTTGCAGGAAGGCGGCAAGCGAGAGAACCCGATGAGCTTACATGAGTAAGTGATTCGGGTGATGAACGTAGCCAACGCACATGCAGCTTGAAGTATAACGGGTATGTTACATAAACACCCAATACACGGCTGCCGCGACCACAAAGCGATAGATGGCGAAAGGTACAAAAGAGATACGTTTAATCAGTGAAAGGAAGGTTTTGATAGCAATCAGAGCCACGATAAATGCCGTGATAAATCCGACGGCAAACATCGGTAAATCACCCAGCGTCAGGAAGTGCAGGCTCTTATAAAGATCCAGTCCACTGGCCCCGATCATCATCGGCACTGCGAGAATGAAGGAGAACTCAGACGCGGCATAACGGTTAACACCGACCAACATACCGCCGGAAATGGTGGCACCAGAACGGGAGAACCCCGGCCACAACGCCAGACACTGGAAGCAGCCAATCGCGAAAGCCTGACGGTAAGTAATATCATCCAAACCAACAGATTTAGGATTTTTAGGTTTGAACCATTCTGCGACTAGCAAAAGCACCCCACCCGCAACCAAGGCATACATGACATTTCTCGGATCAAACAGCGATTTGATGAGGTCATGGAATACCAACCCCAGCCCCACGGCGGGGATCATTGCCAGTAAAATATGGCCCAAAGTCAGGTGACCGCTGGTTTTCCCCTCATGAGGTACCGCGCCGAAATGGATACCAATCAGGCCAAATAACCGCCGCCAGAACACCACGACAACCGCCAGAATCGACCCTAACTGAATGATAACTTCAAAGGTTTTTGCCTTGTCGCCGGTAAAGCCCAATAGCTCACCGACGATAATCATATGCCCAGTGGATGACACGGGTAAAAACTCAGTCAATCCCTCTACCACACCTAAAACAACAGCCACAAACAGCGAATACATATCCGTCATCTACGATACCCAATGCCATGTAATAGAAAACACAAAAAACGGCAATGTTACAAAGCATAGGATTAACAAAACCATATGCTAAAAAAACAATGCCGTTCAAACTCGATAATTATCACACCAACCAATCAGACTACATTATCTATTCAGGGTTGCACTTTTATGTCATCACAACACACAAAAAATCAGTTAGGTCGTTGACCACGTTCAATGAGCACTCCGACATTACGGGCTTGTGCCACCGCCCCTGGTTTACTGACTTTAATCCGCACCCACGGCGATTGGAAACGGACTAATAGCAGCTCGGCTATCTCTTCTGCCACCCGCTCAACCAAGGCAAAACGCTGTGACTCTACATGTTGTATCACCGCATCACTGATATCTGCATAGCTCAAGCAATCATTCACATCATCGCTGGCAGCAGCTTTACGATTATCCCAACCCATTTCGATATCGAACACCAGCTTCTGCTGGATGGTCTGCTCCCAGTCATAAACACCGATGGTGGTTATGACACTAAGTTCTTCAATAAATACGATGTCCATCACGTCATTCTCTGTTTTTGCGCCTGCCGGATACCACTTCCAGCGGAATATGCGTATTATCCACTGATGTTGCGATTAAAACGATCATTATTCAACAGGGCGGTGTTATGAGTGCTATCGCGCTTGGCATGATTATCTTCGCGTATTTGTGTGGCTCTATTTCCAGTGCAATCCTGGTGTGTCGGGTTGCTAAGCTACCAGATCCGCGTGAACATGGCTCCGGTAATCCCGGTGCGACCAACGTGCTGCGTATCGGTGGTCGAGCAGCCGCAGCAACAGTGCTGATTTTCGATGTGCTGAAAGGCATGTTACCCGTTTGGATTGCTTACCTGCTGCACGTTTCCCCGCTGTATCTTGGCTTGACCGCTATCGCTGCTTGTCTTGGTCACATCTATCCGGTCTTTTTCCATTTTAAAGGTGGCAAGGGCGTTGCTACTGCTTTTGGCGCCATCGCCCCTATCGGCTGGGATCTAACCGGTCTGATGACCGGTACTTGGTTGTTGACGGTGTTATTGAGTGGGTATTCATCTTTAGGCGCAATTATCAGTGCGCTAATTGCGCCCTTCTACGTCTGGTGGTTTAAACCTCAATTCACCTTCCCAGTCGCCATGCTCTCTTGCCTGATTTTGATGCGCCACCACGATAACATTCAACGTTTATGGCGCGGCAAGGAAAGTAAAATCTGGGATAAACTCAGAAAGAAAAAGCAGAAAACCCCGGCCGAAGAAGCCGCAGAGTTGGAAGAGAAAGAAGATTGATTCTCCTCAAAACGAGAATGACTGAACGGGAGCGAGGCAAGGCGCAAGGAATGAAAAAACGGCGTGGACTCTCATCCATGAGCATTTTGAATGACTGCGGCAACAGCGCCGCAGCCTCGCTCAGACTTTCGGCACCAATCTTAGAATGGCTGAGCGGGAGCGAGGCAAGGCGCAAGGAATTGAGAGAGCGGAGCATACATCAGTATGTGAGCATCACGAGATGACGCGGCAACACCGCCACAGCCCCACTCAGACTTTCGGCAACTCGGCTAACGGCCAGCGCGGCCTAACCGAAACACTCAACTCACTGCTCACACCACTTTTCAGCCTGATCAACCCAGCATAGGCGATCATTGCACCATTATCAGTACAAAACTCTGGCCGAGCATAGAATACTTCACCGCCCCGTTTTTGCATCATCTCCGCCAATTTTGAACGTAAAGTGCGGTTTGCACTGACACCACCGGCAATGACCAAACGTTTGAAGCCGGTCTTATCCAGCGCTCGTTTGGATTTAATCGCCAACGTATCAACCACTGCATCTTCAAATGCACGGGCAATATCAGCACGGGTCTGATCATCGGTACCGTTAGCACGGATAGTATTTGCGGCGAACGTTTTCAAACCAGAAAAACTGAAATCCAGTCCAGGGCGATCGGTCATTGGCCGCGGGAAAGTAAAACGACCCGCCGTACCCTGTTGTGCCATACGCGACAGCATCGGCCCCCCAGGATAGTCCAGGCCTAATAATTTTGCAGTTTTATCAAAGGCTTCACCTGCCGCATCATCGACAGATTCCCCTAATAGCAGATACTCACCAATACCGGTCACGCTGATTAGCTGAGTGTGACCACCAGAGACCAGCAGAGCGACAAACGGGAACTCTGGTGCGTTCTCTTCCAACATCGGTGCCAGTAGGTGGCCTTCCATATGGTGGACCGGCACCGCCGGAACCCCCCACGCAAATGCCAATGCGCGGCCGACTGTCGCCCCGACCAGCAATGCGCCAACCAAACCCGGGCCTGCGGTATACGCCACACCATCGATGTCTTTAGCGCTCAGATTGGCTTCTTTCAATGCTGCCTGAATCAGCGGTACAGTCTTGCGCACATGATCACGGGAAGCCAGCTCAGGCACTACACCGCCATAATCAGCATGCAATTTAACCTGACTGTACAGTTGGTTAGCTAACAGACCGGCTTTATCGTCATATACTGCAATACCGGTTTCATCGCAGGACGTTTCTATACCCAAAACTCGCATTACATTTCCCATCATTCACGTGCGGCCGATAGTTTAGCATAACAGCGCCGCCAGTCATGATCTCTGACGGTAAAGACGGCATTTTCACGCTTTGAGCACCTAAATGTTGTTGATAGTGGTCATATTTGAAAAGAGTGTTGATTAATTCGATCAACAGCCTTGTTTAGTATATAATCAGCGGCCGTCGCACTCTCGGCACCAACTTTCTTGTAAAGAACGAGGGCGACATCACAGGGGCGTGCCTGTTTCAATTTGCTGTGGTGCTTTACAAAGCAGCATCCATTGAAGTAAAATTCCGCACCATTTTGAGAAGGCTGGCGATTGGCCAGCAGCAAACCGATTTCTATTGAGGTGAGAGGCACATGCCGGTAATTAAAGTACGTGAAAACGAGCCATTCGACGTAGCTCTTCGTCGTTTCAAACGCTCTTGTGAAAAAGCGGGTGTTTTAGCTGAAGTTCGTCGTCGTGAGTTCTATGAAAAACCGACTACCGAACGTAAACGCGCTAAAGCTTCTGCTGTAAAACGTCACGCGAAGAAATTGGCTCGCGAAAACGCACGCCGCACTCGTCTGTATTAATTCTTCGGGGGTAACCCCACCGCGTAGTTTTTTATGTTCTAAGAACGCGCAGATCGAGTAGTTGCATACGAAGGCCGTGCTTTCCGAAAGGAATGCGCGGCTTGTTCTCGTTTATGGACTGACCGAATAGGGGCTTATGGCTGGACGAATTCCACGCGTATTTATCAATGACTTGCTAGCGCGCACCGACATCGTTGATCTTATCGACGCACGGGTAAAGCTGAAGAAGCAAGGCAAAAATTACCATGCGTGCTGTCCGTTCCATCATGAGAAAACACCCTCATTCACTGTTAACGGCGAAAAACAGTTTTATCACTGTTTCGGCTGTGGCGCACATGGTAACGCTGTTGATTTCCTGATGAATTACGACAGACTCGAATTTGTCGAAAGTATTGAGGAATTAGCCACCATGCATGGGCTGGAAGTGCCTTACGAGGCAGGAACCGGCACCACCCAGATCGAACGTCATCAACGACAAAGTCTCTATCAACTGATGGAAAGCCTTAGCGGATTCTATCAACAGTCACTCAACGGCTCGAATGCCAATCAGGCACGCGAATATCTTAAGCATCGCGGTTTGAGTGAAGAAATCATCCAACATTTTGCTATTGGTTTTGCCCCCCCAGGTTGGGACAATGCCTTAAAACGTTTTGGCCGTGATGGTGAGAGCCGTACTGCGCTGAACGATGCAGGAATGCTGGTGACTAATGATACAGGGCGAACTTACGATCGTTTTCGTGAGCGCGTCATGTTCCCTATCCGCGATAAACGTGGGCGGGTTATCGCTTTTGGCGGGCGAATTCTGGGTGACGGAGTGCCAAAGTATCTAAACTCCCCAGAAACAGAAATTTTTCATAAGGGCCGCCAGCTTTACGGCTTGTATGAAGCGCAAGTGAATCATCCCAATCCAACGCGTTTACTCGTGGTGGAAGGTTATATGGATGTGGTAGCACTCGCGCAATTTGGTATTGACTATGCTGTTGCCTCGTTGGGGACCGCGACCACTGCGGAGCATATTCAATTATTATTCCGTGCCACCGATAACGTAATTTGTTGTTACGACGGTGATCGGGCGGGCAGAGATGCGGCATGGCGAGCATTAGAAACGGCGCTGCCCTATCTAAATGATGGCCGTCAGCTACGCTTTATGTTTTTGCCCGATGGCGAAGACCCAGACACTCTGGTACGTAAAGAAGGGAAAGACGCATTTGAACAGCGGATGGAAGGGGCACAGCCACTCTCAACCTTTTTGTTTGAAACGTTGATGCCACAGGTGGATTTGAGCAGCCCCGACGGGCGCGCCAAGTTAAGCACTCTGGCACTACCTTTAATCAGTCAGGTACCCGGTGAGACATTACGTCTTTATCTGCGCCAGCAGCTCGGTAATAAGTTGGGCCTGCTCGATGATAGCCAGCTCGATAAGCTGATGCCAAAACAGGCTGAAAACACGAATACCTACCAACCGCCCCAGCTAAAACGCACAACCATGCGTATACTTATAGGGCTACTGGTACAAAACCCACAACTAGCTACACTTATTCCCTCACTACAGGGCGTCGAGCAAGCCAAGTTAGCCGGTTTACCGTTATTTATTGAGTTGGTTGAGACTTGTCTGGCTCAGCCAGGGCTGACAACCGGGCAGTTATTGGAACTGTATCGGGATAATAAATTCAGCCAACAGCTTGAAACTCTCGCAACATGGAACCACATGATTGTTGAGGACATGGTCGAACCGACTTTTGTCGACACGCTAACGAGCCTGTATGACTCCATCTTGGAGCAACGTCAGGAAACCCTGATAGCGCGTGACCGGACACATGGATTAAACGCCGAAGAACGTAAAGAGCTTTGGTCTTTGAATCTGGCATTAGCCAGAAAAAAATGAAACACCCAACGGCTTAATTGCCGATAAATGTGGGGGCGACTCCCTACAATATGCCGCCATAGCGGGCAGCGGCGACAAAAAAAGGCCCCAAATGCTATTGTTGGCGGTTTCGCCGACCGACACCAACCCAAATACTCTGAAGTGTGGATACCGTCTTATGGAGCAAAACCCGCAGTCACAGCTGAAGCTACTTGTCACCCGTGGTAAGGAGCAAGGCTATCTGACCTATGCTGAGGTCAATGACCATCTGCCGGAAGATATCGTCGATTCCGATCAGATCGAAGACATCATCCAGATGATTAATGACATGGGCATCCAAGTGCTGGAAGAAGCACCTGATGCCGATGATTTGATGCTGGCCGAGAACACCACTGATACCGACGATGACGCGGCAGAAGCTGCTGCGCAGGTGTTATCCAGTGTTGAATCCGAAATCGGGCGTACTACCGACCCGGTGCGTATGTACATGCGCGAAATGGGTACCGTTGAGCTGTTAACACGTGAAGGCGAGATTGATATCGCCAAACGTATTGAAGACGGTATCAATCAGGTTCAGTGTTCAGTTGCTGAATACCCTGAAGCGATTACTTATCTGTTAGAACAATATGATCGCGTTGAAGCGGGTGAAGCCCGTTTATCTGACCTGATCAACGGCTTTGTTGATCCAAACGCCGAAGAAGATATTGCGCCGACGGCGACTCACGTTGGTTCTGAATTATCCACCGCAGAGATGGATGACGATGACGACGAAGATGAAGACGAAGACGAAGAAGAAGACGACAACAGCATCGATCCAGAGCTGGCACGCCAGAAATTCAGCGATTTGCGCGAGCAGTACGAAAACGCACGCATGGAAATCAAGAAAAATGGTCGTAGCCACGCCAATGCTGCTGCTGAAATTCTGAAGTTGTCTGAAGTGTTCAAACAGTTCCGCCTGGTACCGAAGCAATTCGACTATCTGGTCAACAACATGCGTACCATGATGGATCGCGTTCGTACTCAAGAACGTATCATCATGAAACTGTGTGTTGAGCAGTGCAAAATGCCGAAGAAAAACTTCGTTACTCTGTTTGCCAGCAATGAAACCAGTGATACCTGGTTTGCCGCAGCAATTGCGATGGGTAAACCCTGGTCTGAAAAACTGAAAGATGTCTCGGACGATGTTCAACGTAGCTTGCAGAAACTGCGCCAGATCGAAGAAGAAACCGGTCTGACAATTGAGCAAGTGAAAGACATCAACCGCCGTATGTCTATTGGTGAAGCGAAAGCGCGTCGTGCCAAGAAAGAAATGGTTGAGGCTAACCTGCGTTTGGTTATCTCTATTGCGAAAAAATACACCAACCGTGGTCTGCAATTCCTTGATTTAATTCAGGAAGGCAATATCGGTCTGATGAAAGCAGTAGATAAGTTCGAATACCGCCGTGGTTATAAGTTCTCAACTTACGCCACGTGGTGGATTCGTCAGGCCATTACCCGCTCTATCGCGGATCAGGCGCGTACCATCCGTATTCCGGTACATATGATTGAGACCATTAACAAACTCAACCGTATCTCACGCCAGATGCTGCAAGAGATGGGCCGTGAGCCAACACCGGAAGAACTGGCTGAACGCATGCTGATGCCGGAAGACAAGATCCGTAAAGTGCTGAAGATTGCCAAAGAGCCAATCTCAATGGAAACCCCGATCGGTGATGATGAAGATTCACATCTGGGCGATTTCATTGAAGATACCACTCTGGAACTGCCGCTGGACTCTGCAACATCAGAGAGCCTGCGCTCTGCCACCCACGATGTGTTAGCTGGCCTGACCGCTCGTGAAGCGAAAGTTCTGCGTATGCGTTTCGGTATCGATATGAACACTGACCACACCCTGGAAGAAGTGGGCAAACAGTTCGACGTAACCCGTGAACGTATTCGTCAGATTGAAGCCAAGGCATTGCGTAAATTGCGTCATCCAAGCCGCTCTGAAGTATTGCGCAGCTTCCTGGACGATTAATCGTTAGTGACAGCAGCAAACACACACAAAACCCCGGCGTGCCGGGGTTTTTCTTTTTGGTCCCAAACCACCGATTCTCAAGCCTGCATCCGCACGTAATTACCTGCTATGTGCGTAAAAAACCTTAATTTTGTGCATAAAACAGCCATCTGATTTATCAGCTCTAGACCGCAGTATAAAAACTACCGTATAATCAGCGCCCAAGTCTGGCCCCTTAGCTCAGTTGGTTAGAGCACGCGACTCATAATCGCTTGGTCACTGGTTCAAGTCCAGTAGGGGCCACCAAATAAAACAAGGAGTTACGTTAATAGCGTAGCTCCTTTGTTATTTCTGGGATACTTATGGGATACCTGCCATAGGTATTACTGAGTATAGTTTGGCTAAACGTAGGCAAACAAAAAGGCCGACTAAGCGACCTTTATGATTTTGAGTATTACTTAAAACCCCATGCTCTTCTTCACAATTTCACCGACTATAGGCCACATAACTGGCTGCAGCGATTCCCACATAGGGCCGCACACTTTTGCCAAAAATGACTTTGCAGTACCTGCATTACCTTGCTCAGCTTCCGATACAGCCGATTCAATACCCACACGCTGATCATTACTTACTTGTAGCCCTTGCGCCTCCAAAATAGCAATCAATCTTGATACGCTATCTGAGTCACCACTACTCACGCTCATGCTCTGTTGTACATTTTCACCTGCTGCAAGTTGCATATTGCTAAAATGCCCACCAGAAATATGCACATTATTAACTACTCTTTGTACCCGCTGAGGTCTGTTTGGTGCTTTTCTTGCTGCTTTATAACCATTTTCTGTTAAATATGCGTATTCACGTTTACTAAATGAGGCAATTACAAAGAAGTTCCCCCCCGGCTTATTTTTGTAAGCTTCCATTGGGCCGGTTTTCACTAAGTTTGCTTTTTCAAGATCTGCGAATGCTACTTCAAAGTCTACCTTGGTAATATCATCAATATTACAAACCGCTGTAGCAAGCACTTCTATTTTAGGCCCCTCATAGGTCTTTTTTAGATCATTGGTACTTAATTCCCGATCAGTAAAATCAGCTAATAATGTACCTAGAATCTGTTTCGCTGCTTCATCTAATTGTCCTGCCACGTTAAATTTCCTTTTTTATAAGTAATATCTAAATATAGCACCATCCCTCAATCAATTAGATAATGAATATACCTACTTTGAACACTAAACTATGCCCAATGCTGTATTAACTTTGCAGTAATTTGATAACCGCAATGAAACCCAATAAACCCAGTTACCGTTATTCTCTGCCCGAACTGACATAACATCAGCTCTAGTGCCAACACATCAAACCCAACCACTCGCAACGGGTAAGGCGTCCGTTTGTTTGTCTCAACCTGAATAGTGGCCACCACCATGACCTTGCCTGTTTGGGTCTTAACGCGCTTTGGGATTTTAATGATCCTGCCAGTGAAAGTAGTCATTTTCATACCCCGCTAAACTCTTTAAGCCGTTGTTGCTGCTCTTCGCTCAAGGCGTAGGCAAAATCTTCATGTTCAATCTGATAAGTGCCAAAGCTCATCAGAAAGGCAATAGCCGGGTCTATCTTGTTGGCGGCTTTCTTCTTGTTTGGCTTGATATTGGCGTTGGCGTCGGTTTCCATCACAACGTTGCTCATCGCCCAGGCTAAGACCGGATCGCCGTTGTGCTGAATCACCTTGCGGTTAACAAATACCTCGGCAGACTTGGCAACCGGGCTAAATTTCATGTAGGTCTGCGGGAACGGCTCTACATCCAGACCGGCACCCTGCAATTGTGTTCTTAGGTGAGTGGCGTTCCACGTATCAAACCCCGTCAGCTTGATATTGAACCGCTGACTATCAGCCAGCACATCATCACGGATGCGGTCATAATCGATACAGTCGCCCGGTGTGGTACGTATCCAGCCACTTTTAACCCATTGCCGATAGATAGTCCGGTTCTTATTGGCGGCATTATTCAACTGGGATTCGGGGATATAGTGGCGGGTAAGCAGCAATACACGGTTCTCAACCGGGAACGAGTAGCACACACTGGTAATATCACTGGTTGATGACAGGTCTAACCCGGCGTAACAGTCCAGCCCGGCTAAATCATCTTCGCTGTAATCAGCTATACAGGCATCCCAGGCACCGGAACCCATCCACGGTGTTTCGCCCTGACACCAAATATTAAAACGCTTGGTCAGCATCTCGACCCATTGCGAGGGAATGCCCCGCGCCTTATTGATGGTGTCAGTCAGTGCCGTAATATCAACAGAAACACCCAGGTTAGGATTAGCCTTAATCCATTGTTCCGGCTGCTCAACCTCGTTCTCGTCGTCCAGCTCGTAGATCAGGGCAAATAACGATTCGTTTTGTTCTTCACCGGCCAATATCTGGCAGCAATAATCATAATGTTGCTTACAAGCTGAAACCACGTTGCTACCCGCTGTAGTGATGGCAAAGAGTATCCCTTCTGGCCGGGCACCCATTCCCAACTCAAGCGCTGAATAAACAGCGTTATCCGGGTGAAGGTGGTACTCATCCACCACAGCCAGGCTGGGGTTAGTTCCTTCAATGGTCGAGGCTTTGGAGGCCAGTGGCTTTAACAGGCTGTTGGTTTTGGCGTAAATCATTTTGTGCTGCTGGATAGTAAGGCGCTTTCTCAAGGGTTTTGAGATAAGGCTCATCTGACGGGCATCATCAAACACGATACGCGCCTGATCGCGACTCACAGCGGCGGTATAGATATCCTGCTGTCCCGGTTCCATCACCAGAAACCAATTAGCCAGAATAGCGGCTACCGTTGATTTGGCATTCTTGCGGGGTACCTGAATGTAAGCACTGCGGTATTTCCTGCGGCCTGTCGCTGCCACCTTGAAGCCGAGCAAACAGGCAAAGGCGAACTGCTGCCACGGCTCCAGCGCGATAGGCTGGCCCCGTAACGGGCCTTTTACGTGGGGGCAAAGGTGAGAGAAGGCAATAAAGCGCTCCACAGTGGCACTGTCGAACGCATAAAGTGGGTTGTTTAGGTCGTTAAAGTAACGATTTACCGCTTGTTTTAGCCGCTCACAGGCGGGTATTTTACCACCTTGCACCTCCAGCGCGTACTGATTATAAGCGGTCAAGCGCGTCTTCCTCATCAACTTCTACCGGATTACGGCGGCGGGATACCGGATCAAAGCCCATCAGTGAGGACATTTTTATCATAATTTTCTCAGCGTCAGACTTGGCTTTCAACGCAGGGTTCGTGGTGGTCGCACCGCGAGAGCCTTCAACCGAAAAACCCCGTGCCGCGAGGTCAGCCACGGCTCGGCGGTACATCGAGTAGTTGAGGCAATACAATTCAAGGTTTCGCCAATCGGCATCAATCAGATCGCCGCGCTCCATCAATTGCTTTGCTCTTGCCTTCCACTCTGCGGTAGCGATCTCATCTAAATAAGTGGGGGCTTTGGGTGGTCTAGCCATAAATTGCTGTTTCCTGTGCCTTTACTGCTACGAAAAAAAGTGCCGCGCGTAAAAATTTGAGGAGGCGGGTGGTTCCAGAGGGGAGGCCCTTTGTCCTCAAACCTCCCCCACCCCTAGCCCTGCGCCTCGTCACCGGTTTCGGAACGCATCCATTAGCTCACGGTCACGCTCCGTCATGCGCTTGCCTGTGGCTTGCTTAGACGCCTTGCGATGGCTCTGTATAAAACCCTCGCGACTACGCTGTAACTCGTTGATTAATCGCTGCATCTCTTCTTCACACATTTTTGTTGTACTCATATATCCAATCGTTGCGATGTCTGGCGGCTTCCTCTTGCTCACGGAACTTACCCGCTTTGCGCTGCTGTTTGGTTAGCGGGTCTTGCGTGGTGGTCTTACGACTGTGGCAACTGGCACACAAACCTTGATGATTACTTTCAGGCCAGAACAACACGTCACTCTCGCCATCAATCGGAATGATGTGATCAACTATCTTGGCTGGGGTGTAGGTGCCTTTCTTCTCACAATCGACACATAAGGGATTGGCTTTCAGATACATCAGGCGGTACTTGCCCCAACGGTTGGAATAACCGCGCGTGGTGCGGGTGCCTCGGTTGGCTGTAACCTGCGCGTTGGCTTCACGTTTATGCTCAGCACAGCGCCCAGCATTTACCCGTGAGCGGCATCCAGGATAACTACAGCGCTTAAGTGGATGAACTGGCATCAGTACACCCCCGGATCACGATAAGTACTCCACAATGCAGAAATAGTCAGAGGCACTTCTGATTTATCAACATCCGCTACCATCTCTCTATTTTCATAGAGAAAGCTGATATACATCAGACATCCAACCTTGATCGCCGGAGTGAACTCCAAGCCAGTATCAAACCGTTTACCGATATGGGTCTGGCTAACTTCCAGCGCGGCGCTAAGATAAAGTTTCAGGGTAACGTCATCCAAGTCACCATCAATTCGACAGTGTTCCTTCACCTCGTCTAAGGTAATTAAATCGGCCATTATTTATCTTCCTCACTCGTATTCCCTTTGACTTCAACCGTTTGTTTCCATGCCTGACTGAATTCTTCACCACCGGCATACGCTGGCATCCCCTCACGCTCACGCGCTTCATTCGGAGACATCACGCCAGATTTAATGGCGGTTTCGTAACTGCGAAAACGTTCTTGAGGATTGGCCCGTAGCAAGTCAGCAGTATCAAACTCCACCTGATAGCGAACCTGAATCGGGTGACTGGCCACCAGAAGAGAGGCTTTAACCTGTTGCTCAAAATTAGTTAGCCAGGGGCGCAAGGTCTGAGACAGAAAAGCGCGACTCGCCTCGCTAAAATTGCTGTAGGTGCTGTTGGAATACTCTTGCAGGAATATCGGGCTGATATTGAATATCCGGGCAATGTCTTCAATGGTGAAGCGGCGAGAGGCCAACCACTCAGCATCCTGATTGCTCATGCCTAACTGTTCGTACTTCATGCCGCCTTCGATAATCGGCGTTTTACCGGCGTTCCGTGCGCCTTTGTAACGTTCCAGTGCTTCCAATGCCTTAGCGCCTTTTGGCCCGTCTAACCAGTCACCGGTTGTCAATACGCCGGACGCCATCAGGCCGTTATTCATCACCGACGAACCATGACGTTGTTGAGCCAGTCCAAGCCCAACGGTTTCACGGCAGACAGTGATCGGAGAACGCCCAAGGAAACCATCTTCAGTAGCATGTCGCAGGTGCAAGATTTCTTCTTGAAGGTACGTTTTTACCGTGCCGTCTGGGTGCGTAATGGTGTAGGCGAATCGGTGATTGCTCAGTCGCTTGGGTACCACGGCGCGAGGCGGGTAAGAATGCAGTGATTGCGGCTTGCCATCCTTGCCCCAGTCGATAACCGCATAGGCGTTACCGTTCAGCAGACAATGACGCATCATCGTGCGCTTGAACTGGTAAGGTGTCTGGCAGTCATTCGGGTATTCATTCAGCAGGTAATCAACTGGATGCTCCGATAACCATTCTCTTTTCTCATTCTGAACTCGGTACAGGTAACATGGCATCGAGGCCACCGCTTCGCTGATAACGGTCACAGCATTCATAACAGCCGGCAGAGATTCAGCAGTAGCAGCAGACACATGTTCACCAGCTCCCGTATTGGGGATGCCAGCCAGCGCCATAAACTCATCAATGGTCATTGCTCGGCTTTCGGTCTTGCGTTTGAACGGCCACATATCACAACCCCGCCAGATAAGCCCAATAGGAGCGCACGGACAGATCCACCAGCTCCGGGTGTTGGGCTAACAGTGAGCGCTTAGCAATCTGAACATCCGTTTCACGGTAGGCCGGTAAGCTGGTCACGGTGATTTCCCGTAGCTCTGCCACCAACACAGTACGGACATAAGGCAGCTTGGTACTGTCCCACTGGTCTTTTAATGCTCTGAAACCAAAGCTCATGCCTGATATATCGCCACGCTCAACCATCGTCAGCACATCACGGCCTAGCTGAGTATCGGGCGGGGTTAATTCAAAACGCAGACCGGTAGCATCTTCATTCAGTACCAGGGTATTTGACTGGGTGCGACCTAACAGCGCGGTTAAGTCATGCTCAAACAAAGCACGAACATCGGTACCGGCGGCGAGGCTGGCTTTAAAGGCATTGGGGGCAAACTGCTCTACAAACTCATCCCACAACACCTCTGAGCGGCTATTCCATTTCACGGCATAGCCCACTAACTTTTTATCGCTGGTGGATAAGCTGGCGGTGCGGATCTCAAAATCGGTATCTTTCATTGGTGAACTCCCTGACAAAAAAGGGGCCGTAGCCCCTGTTGCTTACTCTGCGATTTCGAGAACTTTGATCGCGTTGGAGTCCACCAGCCCACCGCCCAGATACTTATCAGTGTGCACCTTGTAGAAGCCCGGTTCGGTGATATTGTCGGGACGGGTACGGGTGCCAGTTTCATGATCGACAATGAAATAACCGCGCTTGAAGTCACCTATCGCAATAACCGGCTTACCTGGTTCAGCATCGGGCATATTTTCCAGATAGCGCACGGGATGGCCCAGCAACATATCCGGATCACCAGCTTGCAGACGGTCACGCCAGATATAATCACCATTACCGTTTTTCAGCTTTTGCAGCATGGCGGCGCTGTTGGAGTTCATCACCCATACAGCATTTTTGCGGTAGCGGCGGCGCAGTTTGAAGACCAGATCAATCAGTTCGTCAGCGGTGGGGGTATCACCAGCAGCAACCATTTTTTCCAGCGTTCCGAATGGGCGAGCACGGTCACCGGTAGCGGCACGAGGATAGGACAAGAAGCCTTTGGCCTTTTTGGTACCGTCACCGTTAACCAGGTCGGTTTCTTCGGTTTCGATAAAGGTGTCGCTGATTTCTTCGGTCAACCAGCCCATGATATCGACATCACTAAAATCAAGGATTTCTTGCGTGGTTTTCGGGTAAGCATAGATAGGGTTCAGCTTGATACTGACCTCTTCCAGCTTAGGCGTCGCGGTTTCGGGACGGGCTTCACCTTCTACGCCTCGACCTACCGCCGCGCCGCCCACGGACACAAGTTTTTTATACTCGTTGGATTTGGTGGTTTTGACGGTGCAAATCTGGCGCATTTCGGACTCATCAGCCAACATGCGCATGATTTCACTGTCCAGCTCAGGGATAACCGAATAGCCGCCGCTCTCATTCACGGTAGTGGATAACATGCGGGTTTCGCCGGTCATGATGTAATGGCGTAACTCGTCGTTGGTCACTTTCTTACCATCGTCTACAGGCTTGGCTTTACCGCCCTGAGTGCGTTCTTCATCAGCAAGGGATTCATAACGGGTGATATCAGTAACTAGGGCATCTGCCTGAACACGGATTTCATCAAACTGGGTGGCTTCTTCGGGGGTAAGGCTGCGTTTTTCATCTTCGGCCTTGGTCAGCAGGGAACGCATTTGCGTGGCTAACTCGGCTTTCTTCTGGCGTAACTCTAACAATTTTTTCATGGTGGTTTCCGTAAGTGTGAATACAGACGGGAAACCAATTCAGGAGGGAAGCCGTTTAACACTTCCAGCGTCTCGCAGGAAAACCCGGCATCGCGCAGGGGGTTAAACGGCTAAAGTGACGGCTCCCGTCGGAGTGTCACCCTTCAAGATATACATGAAAATAATAAAGAAAACCCCTCACATATCGAGGGGTAAGCACAGGTAAACATGAGGACAAAACATTTACAAAACTACTCTTTGGCACAGTCCATAGCATCATCCAATAACCGCCGTTTTCCGGCCAGATGCTCAATAATAATATCCAAATGCTCCTTGCTGGCTGCAAAGATTTCACCAGATAGCTGGTGTCTTAAGAAGCCGTTGTGATCGATAAAAAAGAATGCTTCTCGCTTAACCATGTCTCGGTATTCGCTTAGGGGCATCATTTGTAAATCACTTTTACCGTCAGGAATGCCAAACATATTTTTGTGCTCGACAAGCTTCTGAATACTGACTTTTGAATATGTAATTTCATCTTTATTTTTACTGTTCATAACCAAATCCTCTTATCAAAAAAATAAATTATGCTTTTAGGTCTCCACCTCTCCACCCAAGCCATTTTCACTATATAAATCATTATGATAATGGGTGGTGACTCCTGTTTTAAGTCTCCGTAAGTCACCACTCTAGGCCTCCACCTTTTTAGAAATGGGTGGAGAGGTGGAGACTAGGTGGAGACTCTATTTAAAGGTCTCCACCCATTAACTACATGTTTTATAATATATATTTTACTGAGTGGAGACAGGTGGAGACTTATTCAATAACTTTTACTCTGTACCCCCTGTTGCAGCCGGTAGCCACTCATCGGCATCATCAGCCAGCCGGATGTTAGAGCGCATATTTCCTTTGGTGCTTTTCTTCCTGATGTACTCTTTTCCATACTCAGCCATTGAACCCGGCATATCAGTAGCGAACCGGTTAAGTGAGATCGGCTTACTCAACCCATTACTCTGCATATAAGCAAGATAGGCGTGGTACAGGTACTTCCGTGGGCTGAACGGTATAATGCTAGCATTGCCGATAAACAAGCCGTCACACTGCACCGATGCCATTAGGTAGCCGCAGAAGTCCACCAGCGAGTCACCTTCACGCTTGATAGCCAACGCCTCTTCTGATTTCTGCTGTTCGAACAAAAGCCGCTTAGCTTCTCCCTGATCTGCAAAGCGTGTCAGTAGGTGGCGAATGATAACCGGCAGCTCTGCCTCTATCTTTTCTGACAACATCGGATCACGCTCATTCTCTGGCACCACCTGCGAGAAATTGAAAATAACCCGACGCCGGGATATACCGCCGCTTCGGTCGCTAAATGACATGGCATTATTGTTCACTGCCAAAATAACAGCCGGGATCCGTGTCGAGTAAGGCGCTTTGTGTTTCGGGTCTATCGCGACCTTATCCCCACCTGTGATGGCTTTGATCCCAGCCCCGTCACCGGCATAGCGCGACATATCAGGCATGATGATAAGAGAGTACCCCACAATCAGCGCCCTTTCCCTTGGCTCCTCGAGTGCCTTCATACTGGCCGATACGGTGTTGGCTTTCCCTGCCAGCATGGTGCAGATCTCCGCCAGTACACTTTTACCACTACCACCAGCGCCGGTTATCTCAAGAAATAGCTGCCAGTCATACCGGTTCGCCATCACCATATAGAGTGCTGCCAGTACTCTATCGGCTTTCCGGGCATTACCGGCCGTTGACCAGTTAAGCCACTTCCAGAACGCGGGGGAGTGGGTGGCCAGTGATTCCCCTTTCTCTGCCTGGATAAACTCCACATCACTGGCGATCAATAACCAGTCCTCTTGACGGTGCTCTCTGAATAACCCCTCTCGGGTATCAAATACACCGTTGCTAAACCCAATCAGATTGCGTGCTGTGGTACCCATTATTGGCAGACTCAATTTCATGGTATCAACGGCGTTCTTCATGGCTGGCATGGAGTAAGGAACCCTCGATTCCATAAATATTGCCGCCATCTCACGCGACAGCGCCTTATCTGAAACAGGTTGCCAGATTATGCCGTTGTAGTGGTGTACAGCGTCCGAATCGCCATGCACGGCTAAATCACCGTCATAACGGGCCAAAAGCACCTCACCGCGCTGGCTTGGCCCCATTTGGTTAAGTGCCGGGATTACGGCTGGTTCAGCAGTGGGAACTACATTAAATAGAGAATTAATACGCTCATCATTGGCTAACACCGCCACCAGATCAGGACGGCTGATAAATTCCAGTACAACCGCTTCGCGTTTCTCCCGTGCGTATTCCGGTGATTTTGCTGAATGGAAGCCATTGTCGGCTAACCACTCCGGCGTAACCGCCCCAATAGCGAAAGAACCCAGTCTTACCGCCAGGCAATTGAGATGCGTCCCCGTTGTGGTTTGCAGTATGGCTTTTGCTATCACGGCTTTCTCAATCGGGCGACCATTAACCCAACGATAAACACAGGAAAATAGTTCATTGGGCCATTGGTTAACACTAGTCTTCTGTGGCTTACTCATGGCTGTGGCCTCACTGACATGGTGAACTTGCCGATCAGCGGGTGATACCAGTACTTGCTACCGTATTTACGCTTAGCACCCTTGATAATGATCAGCGCCGCTTCACGGAATTTAGCCTCATGCACTGCGTGACCATTGCCATGACGAACTATCATCACACCACAATTTCTCGCCAGTTCTTCCGCTTTGCTGGTGGATAGCCCCATTTCAGCCGCCAGAGTGGTAAGAGGTGCCATCCCTTCCGGTACTGAGCCTTTACGTTGCATGGCAGTTAGTGCCAGCTCGAGGGCCGCAACGCGCTTTTCCAATTCGTTAAATTTCAATGTGCTAATCATTTTTTGGCCCCCTTGCGCTTCTCTTGCTCGAACGCAATAGAACTACCGTTTTGCTCTAGTGCTTGGGCCATGCGGGGAAGGTGTCTGAGTACCGAACCTATTAAATGCAGGTCGCGCATAGCTTCTTCCCCTGAATATCCTTCGCTCTCTGAAACTTCCAGCAGCAGATTGCCGATAACCTGTATCGCAGAATTAATAGCCATACTGGCACCACAGTAGATACTGTTGTGCTCATCTAACTTCTCGTCAGATACCTTGCTAAAATCATGAGTTACAAGAACATGATAAATATCACCCATGGGCAGCCCCTCCCATCTTGTACTTTTTCGCAGCTACTAGGCGGCGCTGACGGTCATGATCGATGTATTCGCAACCCACTGATTCCGCTTCACGCCCAACATTCTCAATGGTTTCCTGCGCCCTGTAGGAGATGAGATTTAGCGCGTCTGCCATCATATGCATGCGTTGATAACATTCTGGGGATTCCATCCAGTGCAGCAACATGTCGGTAATGGCTACGATCTCCAACAATGCATGCTGTGACAGACAATCCATATCTGTGATAGCGGCGCGCAGCACGTTTATCTGCTCATTGGTTTTTAGTTCACGCATGGCTAACCTCCTCGCCTGAAAGATTAATCAGACATTCGGTTGCTGAGTCGACACACTCCGAAGACATTTCAAGCAGTGTTTCAATCTCATGGCTTGAAAGTTCCCAAAGTGAATAGCGAAGTGCACGAATAACCGCACTCGCCTTCTGCGCCTGTTGAAGGGTTGTCATAACTGCCGTCATTTCTGATTTACGCATGACGAACCTCCTGAACTGGCAGACGAGCAGCAAGGGAAAGGATGAAGTGAGCAGACAGAACCTGACGGGCTTCTTTCTCAGTAAAAGCCTCGACCGATAAGCGACAGGGTGCAGCACTGCGATCTGAACGATGCAGGGCCAGAAAACGATACTGATATTTAGGGCGAGTTTGGGTATGATTTAACATAGCTACCTCGATATTCAACCTATCGTTGGTGGTAAGAGGCCCGGTTAGTGGTGAGACACTTCCGGGCTTCGCTGTTTCTACGCCTTGGGAATAACCAAGGTGTCGGACACAGAATAGATGTAAGGTGTCGGACAAGTCAATACTTTCAATGCAGAAAAAAACATGTATTATTGTCGGACACCAATAAACAGGAAAACCAGTGATGGCGACAAAATCTGTAAATGCAAAATCAAAAAGATTTGATGTTCGTGTCCCACACGATATTGCCAACTCAGTTGAAGAACTCAAAGAGGAAGGCGAAAGCATCGGACAATTTGTAGTATCTGCTTTGCAAGGCGAAATCAAACGCCGCCAGCGCAAGAAGGCCAAGGAAGCACCAAAGGGTTGAACTATAGCCCTATGATTTTGTTTCGAGGGTGGGATTCCCCCTGCGGCTAAGCCGGAATTCCTGTTTAGGGTGTCAGCCATTGGCGTAGACTTCCCCCATTGGGGGCAATCCGACATATCAGGTCTATCCAGATTTGGACATACCCACCAGGTAGCGAATGATTTTAAATACGTGGAATTTTCGGTGTGCGGGAATTTGCGAGTATCTCGGTTGAACTGCGCCAATGGCGCGGTTAACTTATAACCGTTGCTCACTTCTGAGCATCCCTTTACTCGCCCAAGATTATTGACCTGATCGATCAGTGTGGTAATCTGGCTTGGCTTAATTTTTCTGTAGTTACATTGGCGGCCTTGCAGGGCCGCTTTTGTTTTATTTAGCCCCTGCATCTTGCACCTCCACCAGCTCTTTATCGTTCGTAAATTTCCCGTCCCAATTACTTTTCATCGGTAATTCACCTTTCAGATAACGCCGGTAAAGCCATGCCGCCCCTTTACGCAATAGAACTGGCTTATAAGCGGTGAAGCCTTCGGACTCTGGCGGGTTAACCGTACTGGCCTTCTCCGTCAGATATCGATCACGCGCATAGGAATAAACCCGCCAGCGCGCGTTATGGCCGTTTAGATTATCGTCATAGACCCATCCAACAGATTGAAGGTAGGCGCTTACCTTGCTGGTGTTGACGCCATTCAGACGCTTACAAAACTGAACAGGGGATAAGCCTTCGGTGAAAAGGCTCTCGAGCTGAGTAATGTATTCGGCTTGTTGATGGGTAATGGCCACCGCTTTATTTTTGGCCTCATATTCATCAGCCCAAGCACGAGCAACAGAAGCTGGATCAGTAAAATCGGGGATGTTTTGTAATAGCGCTGTATTCTGGCGGCTACTGAAATAGCTGTCTTCCATCTTCTCAAAGAATGACCAGGCTTCATCAGTATCAACAATCTTTGACATGCGGGCCGCGCCTTTCTCTGTATATAGCGTTAAGCTGCGAGCCTTGTTCGAAATTTGTGCGTCAATATTATTAGCGCACAAAATTTGTACTTCATCGCCGGTTAGAGTGATCACATGAACACCCTCCAAAAAGCGAGAGCGGTGATTAGAAAGATTGGCGCGGATATTGGATGTCGTAGCGCCATAACCAATAGCTAACGTTTCGGTTGTTACCACCCGGATAGCATTCCACTCAATAACCGGAATATTGACCGGCTGAATTTTGGCGTGAGTTTGTACCTGACCGAATTCGGCCATATCTTTAGTTTTCATATTTCAGACCTTAATTAAGCAGTTTAATTTTGACGAGCAGAAGAAAGATAAGTATCCAGATCGACCTTATGATAAATAACCTTTTTCTTACCAATTTTGTAGAAAGGAATGGATTCGCGGCCAGTACAAGCCCAATTTGCAAGAGTCTGAGGGCTGACACCGATATAATCAGCGGCTTCTTTGCGGGTGAGTCGAGATTTAATAAATTCCATTAGTATCTCCAGTGACGAATAGTGATTGATAGAGATACTTTAATATTCATATTATTACTTTATAAGAGGTGAAAACTACTTAACTGTTTACTTAAGTAGTTTCGCAATTAGCTAAGTACTAAACCACCTGTTTTAGTACTTAATCACTAGATCATAGGTATTTACTTTGGGTTCCACTCCGGGGTTTAACCCTGATTTTGAAAGCCATGTTTTAATGGTATCTATTGTTGGCAATTCTCTACTTTTTAAATACAGATGATCATATATTTTATGACCCATGCTATTAATGCTAGCATTCGGTATATTTTCCCATGTATCTAATGCTATTTTCAATGCCAACTCTTTATGCTTATTTGTCCGCCCTATCCCGCCCTTGCTTGTTATTTTTTTATGTTCTAGCTGAACGGTTAGTTCTTCTATTTTCTTTTCATAGTGTTTTGATATAGAAAACTCAACAGCTAATTTTTGTACCGAACTAGCTAACTCACGAAAGCCAAGCAAGTAAAGTACCCTTGTTGATTTATGGATATCAGCCGAGGATTCAGTCCCAAAAAAATCATTATCGTTAATTAGATTGATCGCTAAACTGTGCCTTTCCTCTAATGAAAGCTTTTGGATTTTTTCATAAGACATAATTTCGCCATGTATCTTGAAACTCATATCTCTATTTCCAGTGGAATCGACACATTCTTTTATAAATGAATTAAAAAAATTGATATCACCCTCTAATTCGCTTAATGTTCTTTTTTTCATTATGCATTCCTTTTTATTTCTTGATTTGATAACTGAAAAAGAACTCGTCTTTTTTCTTCATCATCCATATCTGCTAACAGTGACAACAAACGCTGGTCTATCGCACCGATTTTTTCTACCAACCCTGCATGTTCCAAAATCGCGCGCTCTACCTTTCTGGCTGGCTCCTGCAATTCATCAGCCCCAAAATGTAAGTAGCCTTGGGTTACATCAGCACTTCGTAATGTGCGGTGGTTCATCAACCGTTTAAGAATATATGATCCAACGCCAACCAACTCCGCTACAGTGCCAAACGTGCGCCGCGCATCATGCCACTTGAAAGGTATTAGCAATAATCCGTCAGGGTTAGGAGAAGGGATTGTGGCTTCCGTTATTCTGGCTATTATTCGGCGCGGTTCAGTAATAATTCCTTTCTGACCGGGAAATACATAATGTTGTTCGCCTAATTTGAGCTTGAGCCGCCTACGAAAAAGGTTTAACAACGTGTCAGTAATTGGTAGTTCAAGCGGATCGCCATTTTTGGTAGTATCTATCCAGAAGAAGCGCCCACCAACATTTACCCGATCCCATGTCAGATTAAATACTTCTGATTTTCTTAGGCCCGTAAAAAGCGCCATTTCAATAGCATCGCAGACCGACAAAGCCACATCATCCCTCTCGTCTGCTGATATATTTCTTACCTGGTCAACAGCACTCAACCAACGTCCAAGGTCATAAGTCCTGATTCGCTCTGTTTTTCTTACTGTTCCATGCCACTGCCGTTTAGTGCTGAGAACCATCGTCGGCGGATCTGGTAAGAGGGTTTTACCTTCCTCATCGCGATAGTGGTCATGGGAGAAGCGATAAACAGCCCTTAACGCCCTAGCCCATAGATCCGCTTGCGCCCGACTCCCTGACCCCACACCAGCTCGTAAAAGTGATTTATCTTTACCGAACCACACTGAGCCTTGAGTAACCGCTTTGTGACGGGCTTCAACCCGCTCACGGCTAATATTAGCCATAGGCTGCTTCATCCAATCACCAGAGAAGTTGCCAAGAATAGAACGGTACTGTTTTGCTGTGACGGGTTTCAGGCGGTGGCCACGGTTATCGATGTAGGTTTGTATAGCATCTTCCAGTGTGACCTTGCTCATTGCATGAACACGACGAACATCATTGGGATTTCTGCCATTGGTGGCCACTTCACCAAGCAGCTCTAGAGCCTTGGCTCTGGCGTTCTCGATACTGAGATCAGGAAAACGCCCAAGAGTTGCCCGGATAAACTTTCCATTCCGTTTACGAGAGATGCAGAAACTCTTCACGCCAGAAGCGCCAACACGCAGGATAAGACCATTAACGGCGGTATCCCTGAACTCCAGTCGTCCACCAGCAGGATCTGGAGGCAAGGCCGCTATGCTGGCTTTAGTAAACTTAAAATGATTCACAATACGGTATCCCCAAATAATCGCTTGGTCGCTCTGGGATACTTATGGGATACCTCAGAGCGGTATTAACCAGTATTTATGGGTATTTATACAGTGTCAAGGATGTTGTTAAATAGTTGAAATATAACGAAAGGTATTTATCGGTAACTCATTAATTTGACACTCATAATCGCTTGGTCACTGGTTCAAGTCCAGTAGGGGCCACCAAATTTTAGCTGTTAAATCAGTATATTAAGCCAACTTTCGAGTTGGCTTTTTTGTATCTGGTAACCTGTGTCGCAGCATTTTCTAGGGTGGGTTGCCATTCATGTACTAAAAATTTTATATCTTAGGCTTTGTTAGATTCACGCCATTCAGTAACCATTTCCTTGGTAACTTCTTTTTTATAGCAAATGGGGGAATAACCACCTGCCCGACTCCACGCGCTACGTTTTCCACAACTACTTCCATTGCTGGCAGAGTTAAAAGGACATGGGCAGTTGCCAGGGTACGACTCTATAGACTCGTTGATAATCATCTGTTTTACATGGTCATCAGATGAATTAGTCACTTTGGCGGAAGTAGGGAAAGAGAATAAAACAAACGCTAATGCCAGAATTGATATTGAATATTTCTTAGGGAAAAACATTATTTTGTACTTCCTTGTGAAAAGGAGAGTATTTGACTATCAGTAGAAATCCTTATTGATTTAGATTAATAAATCATCAATTTGATTATAAAATCCTTGGTTACACAAACATTAAAGTGACGCCGCGCTATATTTGCTCAACTCAATGAAGCATAACTGCACAATCTTGAATAGAGACTGTTGAATGGAATCTCACGGATACAATTACACTTTATCTGATTTTATCTGTCTCAGTGGCTAGCCAATTTGAACGAAAATTGTTCAATGCGGATTGGCTGGATATTCTAGTAGAAGAAGAGAAAAGCACCTTGAGATGGCGATAACGTCATCGATTCAGGTTATAGCAATTTACTCATCCCCCAAGCCTCTCGCTTTACCTAATTATCTTAAGATATATAGGTCATTGCTATTTTCTTGCCGAATATTCAATAGACAGTCCCTTCGTTGATGAAATGTTTTAGTCGGCTAAAATTCAACGCTACTTAACGACCTACAATAATTCTCGTACTATAAAATAGCCATCTAACTCTCCGCTGAGATCTGAAAATGTCTGTGCTTACTCACTTTGATATGCTTTTTCAATACAAGGCCTGGGCTGATAAAGAGATCCTCTCCGCTATCGCCAATGTTGATACCGCGGCTTATAAAGATAAACGTCATCTTATGATTCGCCTGATGAATCATATTTATGTAGTTGATCAAATATTTATCGCCAATATTCAGGGAGTTCCCCACCGTTATACTGCGCTGAATACGGTTGAAACACCGCCTCTAGAGGTGCTGAATAACGCCTTTGCTATCAGTGATAATCGCTATCTCGAGTATCTTCACTCTCTGGTTGAACAACAATTGGATGAAATGATTAACTTCAAATTTGTCGATGGGGGAAAAGGGGCAATGAGTAGAAAAGAGATGTTTTCCCATGTTGAGCATCATGGTGCTTATCACCGAGGCGCGGTGGGGTGGCTGCTGTCTGAATGTGAGGTGACACCACCAAAAGATGTGCTAACCCTTTTCTTACGCGACACTTATCAGGCAGAGCAATAATCAATCCCAGAGGCAATTAAATACGTTATCAGTTGATAACGTATTCAGTATAAGAATGCTATGAATTGACCAATTACGTTCTTAAAGCATCAATGGCGGCAGTTGGCATCGATATTACGGATTTGAGACTATTTTCAATACGTTCAACAATTGCCACCCGCGGGCCAGCAAGCCAGCCGTCACTGCTGTAAAAACGTGCCTCAGCATTCACTAATGCCTCTTGACTGTCAAAGGCACGCATCAGGTAATAAGCATCTGGGTCGTGCAGCGATTGACCATAAGCGACGACGTCCATCCCCTCCCTGGCGTGCAAGGGAATGCTGATCTCTTGCATAATTCGGTGGAATTCCACACCACTACCTGGCTTCAATGTGTATTGCAGTATTTCCAGTATCCGAGAATCCATTTTGCCTTTCCTGTCATTAATATCCATTGAGATTATGTTTCCCGCCGCAGATACCTTCCTTACCGCTTAATCACTTTTCCCCGATGGCATTCGCTGGCATCCAATACCTTACCTTTTTGTGAGGATACTGTCAGCTTACTGATGGGATGCCCACTCTGATTATCAACTAAAATAGAGTGCTTTTCGCCAACAGCAAACAAGTGATCTTCGCCCCATTGGCGCAAGCTGACCACAATAGGGAATAATTGGCGGCCTTTATCCGTCAACACATATTCATGGTAAGCACTGCCATCAGAGGCCGGGACTATCATCAGAATGCCGTGTTCAACCAACTCACGCAGGCGACCCGCCAAGATATTTTTTGCCAAGCCAAGGTTATTCCGAAATTCACCAAAACGGCGGATCCCATCAAAAGCATCACGAATTATCATGAGTGACCAGCGATCCCCCAAAACCTTAAGCGCTCTGGCAACCGGGCATTCTTCTGCCCCTATCTGGCCTTCACTCGTTTTAGTCATTCTTTTACTCCGATCATTTGCTGGATAAACTGGTTGCATATTAAAACCACCTCTGTTAAAAATCAATTAAGTGGTTTCAAATAAAAACCAGAAAGGCATCAGGTATTTTTATGTCCATCAGAAAAGAATCAGCAAAGAGTCGCACCCGGCGATTACCACAAACAGCTCTGGCACCACACCTCACATCAATAGTGGTGCCACTCTTGGCGATGGTATCCGCCATGGCGGTCGCCAATGTCTATTTTGCTCAGCCCCTACTCGATACAATGGCAACGGATCTTAACGTTAGTCCGTCGGCGATCGGTCTGGTGGTTACTCTGACGCAGGCAGGGTATGCCTTGGGGCTGATATTCATTGTGCCTTTGGGTGATCTGTGGGATCGCCGAAAATTAATTATCGGGCAGTTATTGTTATCTGCTGTGGCATTGATTTCGGTTAGCCTTGCCCCCACTTTTTCACTACTTTTGGTGGCGATGCTGATTATCGGCCTGATGGCTGTCGTGGTACAGGTGATTGTGGCTTTTGCTGCGGCACTGGCTCCAGAGCAACAAAGAGGCAAAATAGTGGGTAAAATCACCAGCGGTATCGTGTTGGGGATTCTACTCGCGCGCTTTATCTCAGGTACGATGGCCGACTTTGCCGGTTGGCGTTCCGTCTATTTTTGCTCCGCAGCAGTGATGCTATTGATGGTTATTATGCTTTATCGCATTATCCCACCCGTTGCCAAACCGGCTGTATCGTCATATCGGCAGCTACTGCTGTCGCTGTGGGGGTTATTTACCCGTGAGCGCGAGTTGCGTGTACGGTCTACTCTGGCCTTACTGATATTTATGGCTTTTAGTGTGCTGTGGACCGCAATGGTGTTACCACTCAGCAGCCCGCCATACGTATTATCGCCTAGTCAGGTAGGTTTATTTGGGCTGGCAGGTATCGCTGGCGCATTCGCCGCCGCTCATGCGGGGCAGTTGGCAGATCGAGGGTTGGGAGTGAAAACAACGCAAGTCGCCTTGGCGTTACTACTGCTCTCCTGGCTGCCGATCGCTTTTTTGCCTCATTCACTCTGGTGGCTGGTTATCGGTGTCGTGATATTAGATTTTGCCGTTCAGGCGGTGCATGTAACCAATCAGACCATCATATTGGCGCTACGTCCTGATGCCCAAAGCCGCCTGGTTGCTGGCTATATGTTGTTCTATTCCATCGGTAGCGCCATCGGAGCTATCAGTGCAACGATGGTATATGCGAATGCGGGATGGTCAGGTGTTTGTATTCTGGGGGGGATGATAAGTGCCACTGCAATGCTATTTGCACATCTGGCGTACAGGAAATATTCCACAGTATAATTAGTTGAATATCATTGATTTTATTTATACATCTATTGTTCGACCTATACTCATGATAGTTATCGATAACCTAGTTCAGACTATACAGGAGTCATCGTCATGCTGAATATAGATCGGAAATACCTTATGAGCCTTGATGAAAGTACCTTAAAAAAACAACGGATTATCATGCGGGTCATCGCAATCCTGCTATTACTGGGCGGGATCTTTTGCCTTATTAACCCACTGGCCTCCAGCGTTGTTCTCAGCAAAATTATTGGTGTCCTACTGCTACTCAGTGGGATTGCAATGATCGTGGGTATGGTAACCAACCGTTCCCATAATCTTTGGCCAATGGTGACCGGTATTTTACTCGGCATCGCATATATTGTGATGGGTTATGTATTTATTACCAATCCAGCAATAGGGATGATAAGTCTGGCAGTGGTGCTGGCGGTGCTGTTTGCCTTTGGTGGAGTGATGCGGTTGATAACCGGTTTTAGAACATGGGGAATGCCGGGGGCATGGCTACAAATCTTGCTCGGCGTCTTAGATCTGATTATTACCTATCTATTGGTGAGTGCTGGCCCACTGATGTCGATCACCATGGTTACGACTCTGGTCGGGATTGAGATGCTATTTAGTTCATTTAGCTGCTTTATGGTCGCTGGTTTATATAAACAGAATTAATAACACATTATTCGCAGTGGTATCCTGAATTGCGATACCGCTGTCCTGGAAATATTCTCATGTTCGCTACTGATTATCACTACTCAGTTTGTGAACTGCCACTGTGAAATAACAACAACCGACTAATTCTCTCACCCTAGGTAGGCTGCGTGAAACTAACTGATTTTTTAATTGCTCTATGCATTACCGCAATTTGGGGGGCTAATTTTTCGGTAATAAAACTTGGCCTGATTGCCGCAGACCCGCTTATTTTAGCCGGGATTCGCTTCACGCTCTGCGCCCTACCCGCAGTCCTTTTTATCAAAAAACCTGATACTTCATGGCGATACATAATAGGTTACGGCCTACTGTTTGGTATCGGTTTATGGGGTATTGTCAATCTGGGTATTAAAGCGGGTGTCTCCGCAGGAATCGCTTCGTTAGTGCTGCAATTCGGCGCGTTCTTCACCATGATCCTTGGCGCATTGCTGTTTCGCGAAAAACTCTCAAGATATCAATGTATTGGTATCGCCGTTGCGCTCTTAGGGCTTATCAGTATTATTTTCATCAGTGATGGTTCTGTCACGCCTACTGGCCTGATATTGGTATTGTGCGGTGCAGTGGTATGGGGGCTGGTGAGTATTATAATTAAAAAAGCCAATACCAAACAGGTTTTTGCCTTTCTAGTTTGGTCGAGCCTATTTTCCCCTATCCCACTATTTCTACTGAGCTATTTATTTAATGGCTCCAGCGGTTTTACTGAGTTAGCCACCCAGTTCGATGTAACCACGCTGTTCTCTATTCTATTTCAGGTCTATCCCAATACGCTGTTTGCCTATTGGATTTGGAATTCATTACTGACCAAATACCCGGTTTCTGTTGTCGCGCCATTATCTTTGCTAGTCCCGATTTTTGGCCTGCTAGGTTCCGTGATGATTTTTAGTGAAAGCATTCCCGCCGCGAAAATTGTCGCGATGATACTGATTATCAGTGGGCTGATTATCGGCCTCTACGGTAGGCGGCTTATCGGCTTGCTACAGAGGAAATTCTCAATGGCTCCCTAGTTTTGCTGCCACCCAGTAAAATGGCCTGACTGAAGGTGCTATAGTCAGCTTTTATACTCCGACGAGAGCTATTATGTCCCGCAGCCAGCGTCTGCTTGACCTGATTCAAGTGCTACGCCGCCATCGCTATCCCGTAACAGGTGCTGCGCTGGCGGAGGAACTGGCTATCAGTGTGCGGACACTTTATCGCGATATTGCCACCCTACAACAGCAAGGCGCTGATATTGCAGGCGAACCCGGTCTGGGCTATGTGCTGCGCCCAGGTTTTATGCTGCCGCCCTTGATGTTCTCCGAAGAAGAGATAGAAGCACTGGTATTAGGGTCGCGCTGGGTCAGCCATCGTGCGCCAATTCCCAAACGAAATGCAACAAAGTGACCCACCGGTCAGGTACGGATAAAATAGCCGTATTGACCCTGTCGGAGACCCTGTTGCATGAAGGGAAAACATTTGACTCAGCATGAGCGCTTTTACATCGAAAAACGAAAAGCTGAAGGCGTTAATCAGTCCTGCATTGCCAGAGAGCTCGGCGTCTCTCGCTCTACCCTGAGCCGGGAGCTCAGACGTAATACGGACCCCGCCTTCAACGGACTTTACTCCTCCAGACGCGCTGATGCCTTAGCCAGACAACGGCGGGGCGACACCTCGGCACACAATGCCTGTGTCCCTCTGTGCCAGCAGACACAAGACTTTCTCCGGCAGGCGCTGGCTGTACATACCTCCCCTGAGGTTATCTGTGGGAGACTGAAAATCCAGTTTGATATCGCCGTCAGCAAAAATACCCTCTACCGCTATATCCGTTCGGACAGACAGGCTGGCGGTAAGCTTTACCTTCAGCTCCCTCACCGGGGTAAACGCTATCGCTATGATACGGGTGAGCCCGGACGCACGCCCATCCCGGACAGGGTTGGCATTGAGCACAGGCCTGCTGAGGCTGAACTCAAACAGGTTCCCGGGCATGTTGAAATCGATACGATTTTTGGCAAAGACCAGAAGTCATTCCTGCTGACGGTCGTGGACAAAGCCACAAAGCAGGTCATTATCCGTAAACTCCCCAATAAGTGCGCTGAGAGCGTCGTGGAAGCGTTCAGGGACATCGTGGCGAATACTTTCTGCGAGTTTAAAACCCTGACGGCAGATAACGGACCCGAGTTTGCGAAACATAAGGACATCACTCAGGTAACGGGCGCAAAGGTTTACTTTGCCCGGCCTTATCATTCCTGGGAGCGGGGGTTGAATGAGCATACCAACGGTCTGATACGGCGGTTTTATCCGAAAGGAACCGATTTTAATGGCGTCAGCGATGAAGATATTGCGAGACTGGAGCACATCCTCAACACTCGGGGGCGCAAATCTCTGGAATACAGCTCACCGAATGAGGTATTTTTAGAGTATCTACTCGCTGCATAACGCATGATGGTTTGTTGCGTTTCGTTCGGGAATGGGGCGTGGAGATACCCATCTGAGTGCCGCTGCCCGTAATGCTTTGGCGAAAATCGCAGCGGTTTTACCTACAGATTTACGTGACGAATTAGATGCCTCGACACTGCTCATCGGCCCTGTCGGCCATATGCCTGACTGTGAACTGGCGCTACCGGTATTGCGCCGCGCAATCCGTGCCGAGCGCAAAGTGGATATTACCTATCAAGACCTGAAAGGGGCTAACTCATGTCGCCGCATCTGGCCTTTTGCTATCGGTTTTTTTGAACAGGTGCGCGTAGTGGTGGCCTGGTGTGAGCTACGCCAAACCATCCGTAACTTTCGCGCGGATCGAATAAGCGCTATTTCTCTTACGGATCAACGCTATCCTCAGCGCCGACAGCTGTTGCTAAAACAGTGGCGGGAAGCGGAAGGCATCGATGATCAGTCGCTGCTGTCGACACCACCAAAACCGTAGTTTTTTATTGTCACTACAAATCAATAATCACTACTGACAGAAACTGTCAGTATGCCCCGCTAGGATAGAACCCAGTTAAGCGATATTCGGTTAACAAAAAAACTATCCATTTGATGACATACCTAAAGTATTTGGAATTTCAGGTAGGCCGGTCGAGCACCGATTTGGGCGCTGCAATTTCAAGTACCAAAGGGATAAGGGGAAAAACCATGGCAGATCCGAATTTCATTATTCTTTATGTTGATAGCCCGGCCAACAGCGCTACGTTTTATGGTGACTTGCTGGCAAAGGCACCGGTAGAACTTCACCCAACCTTTGCCATGTTTGCACTGGATTCAGGGGTAATGCTGGGCTTATGGTCAAAACATACGGTTGAACCGGCGGCGACAGCCACGGGCGGTGGCGGTGAAGTGGCTTTTGCCCTGACCGATAAAGCGGCGGTGCAATCGTTATATAATGACTGGCAACAACGCGGCTTACCTATTTTGCAACAACCATTACAGATGGATTTCGGCTATACCTTTGTGGCTTTAGATCCTGATGGCCACCGCTTGCGGGTTTTTGGTGACTGATTAATAGCCAAGTTATAAATAGCCATCGCGAGAAACGAAGGGGATATACTTTATAGGTATAATTCCTTCGTTTAATACTTCATGTTACTGCCCCTTCCCTGATGTCATATTCATGACGGCTATCACAATCAGCACACTGCGATTTCCCAAGTTGCACTGCACCGTCTAAATTTGAATAAAAAATCTCATCCGACCACTTGCTGCATTCGGCCAGAGCGGCAGAGACATAACAATAACGGTTTGGTGATATTGCGCAGATTTACGTTGCTGCAATATAGCCAGAATGCACCCGATGGAGACTGCAATGTTAGCTTACCCTCACCTGCTCGCGCCCCTTGATCTTGGCTTTACTACCCTGAAAAATCGCGTATTAATGGGTTCGATGCATACCGGGCTAGAGGAATTACCCGATGGACCTCAACGTTTGGCCGCATTCTATGCTGAGCGGGCCGCCGGTGGTGTCGCCCTGATTGTCACCGGGGGTATCGCCCCCAATAAGCAAGGCGTGGTGTATCAGGGGGCCTCAGTATTAAATGATGCGGCGCAAGTCCCCCATCATCAAATCGTGACGGATGCAGTACATCAGGCGGGCGGTAAGATCGCGCTGCAAATCCTACATGCCGGCCGTTACAGCTATCAGAAACACCCCGTGGCTCCTTCCGCATTGCAAGCGCCGATTAACCCCTTTACCCCACAGGCATTGAGTAGTGATGAAGTACGGCAAACTATTGCCGACTTTGCCAACTGTGCACAGCTTGCCAAACAAGCGGGTTACGATGGTGTCGAGGTGATGGGATCTGAGGGCTATTTGATTAACCAGTTCCTCGCTGCCAGAACTAATCAGCGCGATGATGACTGGGGCGGGGACTTTACCCGCAGAATGCGCTTTGCCGTAGAAATTGTGCGGGCAGTCCGTGAGGCGACCGGAACTGATTTTATACTGATTTACCGCCTTTCGATGCTTGACCTGGTGGAAGAAGGTTCCAGTTGGCAAGAAATTGAACAATTGGCGCAGGCGGTTGAACAGGCCGGTGCCACCCTGATTAATACTGGCATTGGTTGGCATGAAGCACGTATTCCCACTATCGCTACCATGGTGCCACGGGCCGGATTCAGTTGGGTGACGCGCAAATTGATGGGGGCAGTGGCTATTCCGCTGATCACCACTAACCGCATTAATGACCCTGCGGTTGCTGAGCAGGTACTGGTTGATGGTTGCGCGGATATGGTGTCAATGGCGCGCCCGTTCCTCGCTGATGCGGCGTTTGTCCAAAAAGCAGCACAACATCGGGCCGACGAAATTAACACCTGTATCGGCTGCAATCAGGCCTGTCTGGACCAGATTTTCGAAGGCAAACTCACTTCATGCTTAGTCAACCCTCGCGCGTGCCGTGAAAGCGAAATGCCCATACTCCCCACAGAAACACCAAAACGGTTAGCCGTCGTCGGTTCCGGGCCGGCCGGACTGGCTTTCGCCGTTACCGCTGCCAGCCGTGGTCATCAAGTGACGCTATTTGATGCTGCAACAGATATCGGTGGCCAATTCAACATTGCCAAGCAGATCCCAGGTAAGGAAGAATTTTATGAAACGCTGCGCTATTTCCGCCGTCAGTTGGTGCTCCATGGTGTTATTCAGCAGCTAAATACCTCGGTACAGCCACAGCAGTTGGCTGATTTTGATGAAATTATCCTCGCCTGTGGTATCCAGCCACGCCTGCCAGCTATCAAGGGGATTGAGCATCCGAAAGTCCTTACTTATCTGGATGTATTGCGCGATAAAAAACCGGTCGGTGAGCGCGTGGCCATTATTGGTGCGGGGGGAATTGGTTTTGATACCGCCGAATACCTCAGCCAATCCGGTGATTCCAGCAGTCTGGACAGTGCTGCATTCAGTCGCGAATGGGGCATCGATCAACATTTGGCACATCGTGGCGGATTATCCCCGACGGGGTCCAAAGTGCATCCGTCACCTCGACAGATTTTCTTGTTACAACGGAAAACCAGTAAAGTGGGTGAAGGCTTGGGTAAAACCACCGGTTGGATCCACCGTACCAGCCTGGCGATGCGTGGGGTGAAAATGCTTAACAGTGTGAGTTACGACAGCATTGATGATGAAGGTTTGCATATCACCCGTGCAGAACAGGCGAGCTGTTTACCCGTCGATACCATCATTATCTGTGCGGGCCAGGAACCGCGTAGGGAATTACATCAGCCCTTGCTGGATATGGGAAAAACCGTGCATCTGATTGGTGGCGCTGATATCGCCGCTGAGCTGGATGCACGCCGGGCAATTGATCAAGGGACGCGTCTGGCGCTGGCTATATAAGCAGGAATAAGCAAAACAGGGGGTGGCATGACCCCCCCCTGCGGCTTCAAGCAGGGAATACCCAAAGTAAGTGGAGTCGCAGGTAGGCAGCAAGTGAACAAACCCCGATGAGCTTACATAAGTAAGTGATTCGGGTGACAAATCTGCCGGGAGCTGATTTGAACGCTGCTTGCAGCGGCCTCAACGAGGTGAGGCCCATGGACGGGCCGAGTAAAGAACGTAGCTAACACCCCTGTGGCTTCAAGCAGGGAATACCCAAAGTAATTGGAGTCGCAGGTAGGCAGCAAGTGAACAAATCCCGATGAGCTTACATAAGTAAGTGATTCGAGTGAATGAACGTAGCTAACACCCCTGCGGCTTCAAGTACGAAGGGTATTTAGAAATCGCTATACGACATATCAAGACTGCCGCTACCACCACCCTCGGAACGGGATGATGCCGTTTTCACTGCTTTCAGCACCATAAATTTCTGGTTTGAATCTAATGTTTCGCAGTTACCGAACAAACGTTTAAGTTTGTGGAAATAGTCCAGATGGCGATTACCCACAATCATCAGTTCCCCCCCCACCTTCAGACAACGTTTAGCATCACAGAACATCTGCCAGGCCACATGGTCACTGACCGCATGCTGTTGGTGGAACGGAGGGTTACATAGCACCAGTTGCAGGCACTCACGCTCAACACCGGCCAAACCATGGCTTACCATGAATTCACAGCGTGGTAAGTCTTGTGGGCGGTTATAGGTGATATTCAGCTCACTGGATGCAACGGCCATATAGGACTCATCGACAAACAGCATTTCTGCCAATGGATTTTGTTCCAATGCAATTAAACCGACGACACCATTACCACAACCCAGATCCGCGATTTTGCCCGCCACATCATACGGCAGGATCTCCATAAAGAAGCGCGCACCGATATCCAAATTATTGCGAGAGAAAACGTTAGCATGGTTATGGATGACATATTCGGTATTCGCCAGCGGCCAATCGGTGGTTTCCGGCGCATCTGCCAGTGGAATATCTGCCACTTCGCAGTGAATCAGGCGGGATTTCTTCCACGCCAGCGTGGTTTTGGTCGGGCCAAGAATTTTTTCGAACAATTGCAAAGTTGAATTATGCACATCGCGGGATTTCGCCCCAGCAATAATCACCGTATCTGGGGCTACGACCAGGCGCAATGCGCGTAATTGCTGCTCCAACAGCGCCAAAGCTTTAGGGATCTTAATCACCACCAGCTTAGGAGCGGCGGGTAACGCATCAATACTGCTTAATAGGGTAACGGCATTTTCATCTAACTGATTTAACTGCACGTTATGCGTCGTCGCCAACTGGCTCATATAAGAGTCACTGACACTGAATGGACGATAAGCATGTAAAGCGCAGGCCAGCGTTCCAAACTGATCATTAAATACCAGCACCGGGCGGCCATCAATTTGGCTTAAGTCAATGTTTTGTAGCAGATATTCATCTGCTGCTTCCCACGCCTGTAGGGTATTGGAATTTTCTTGTGGTGGAAAACGCTCAAGCTCAAGGCTTTGCGTTCCCAGTAAGAGTTGGCTCATCACCGCTCCTGAATAATAAATTTGGGCTGTTTATCCCCTAAAACGGGCGATCAGTAAAATGTTTTTTTGCTTAAATGACATTTTAGCAAGGCCAAAGCTAGCTAAAAGGCAGAAATGCCAGAGGCATGACCTGATAAGCAATCTGACCAATAGCTCAACATAGCTTAATCAATGGCGTATTTTACCCTGATACCAATCATTACCAAAGCTTACTTTCATGTTAACTCATTATCAAATGACTCAAATTCTTTTGGCTCAATATAAAATACCCAACCAGACGAACTTAAACAGTTTATTAATTATATATTATTATTTATTCACATAACAAATTAAATAATTAATATATCATTATTTAATTAAATCGCATCAAAAATTATATTTATTTTAACCAAATTCAAATGCAACACATTGAGAGGAAACCAATGTTTGTCGTTGGAAAATAATATATCTCGTCATTGATAAATTTTTAACATTAATTACCAGGAAGGTAAATAAAAAATGTATATGTCAAATATTACTCAGCCCGATAGTGGCAAAGAAACACTGCAACCTACTGACGCCCATTTATCACCTTATCGTATAACGCCTTGTGCTAAAGCTATTGGCGCTCTGTTATTAGTATTGGGTAGCACAACTGCCTGGGCTGATAGTAAAGATAGTTTACTCGATGAAGTAGGTGCTGTATTTACTGAAGCCAGCGATCTCTTCCAGGCGATAAAACCCGTTGCTGCTAAAGTGCTCTCCCCAGAGCCTATTGCTCAAAAACAACAGCAGCTACAAGAGAGAAAAAAACCGAAAGCAGGCATCAATATCCCACGAGCGGATATCGTAGACAATATAGCTAAATCAACACTTGTCATTGGCCACAATCCGCAAGCCGGTAGCTATCTTGCCAACCAAATGGCTGCACAACAGATGTTTATTACTGACGACCTACAGCATCGCCAAGGAGAAACTCCCTACATTGACCCAATGACGGGCGAGCAAAAAGTTACCGGCATGTGGTTAAACACCAATGGGGCGATAACCCGCTTTAGCTCCGGTCAGGACCAACTCCACACCAAAGGCACCCGCTATTCAACTCAATTAGGGGGCGAAATAAGCCAATGGAGCAGCGGTGAACATGATCTAGGAATTCTGGGAATAACTGCCGGTATCGGTAAAGCCAGCAGTCGTAGCAATTCCACCACATCTCAGCATCAAGCTAATGGGTCTGTAGTTGGCTATAACTTAGGGTTATATAGCGTCTGGCATGCCAACAACATCAGTCAACTTGGGCCTTATATTGGTTTACTTGCACAATACGGAATGTTTAATAATCAGGTTAAGGCACCAGAAGTCGTCACCGGTGCGAATTATAAGTCTTATATATTCACCTCGGCGTTAGAAACAGGTTACAAAATTCAATTGATCGAAAAAGAGAAGGCTAAGTTATTTGTACAACCGCAGGCGAAAGTATTGTTGCAACGTAGCAGTGGGCTGCAACATAAAGAACTCACCGGGCCACAGATAAAGATAGAAGAGCACAATACGGTTACGACCAAATTAGGATTACTTACAACGCTAGAACTTGGCACTGATACTTTATCTACTACTAACACCTTAAAAATCAAACCGTTCATTGAAACTAATTGGATAAATAGCAACGGGAATAAAGGGCTATTACTGGATGATGCCCATATTACACCGCAAGGAATTAACAACATTGCTGAGTTGAAACTAGGTGTTGAGGGCAAGTTCAATAACAACCTTAAGCTATGGAGCCACCTTGGTCAGCAGTTAGGTAAGCACAATTACTCAGATACCCAAGCGACTTTGGGTATCAATTACCAATTTTAAATTAGTTAGATACTAATTTCTTAACGAAAAACCAGTACCAGCAAAGTGTAACGTGATGCTGGTACTGATACTTTTTATTTAAGTCATTAGATTTGGCCCAACTGCACAATAGGATTTTGTCTAAACGATGGGAAAACGTTATTATCGGCCCATATCAGCCATCAATTGATTGCCTAACTTAGCCAGAGCAAATACATATGCAGGAACTGACTTATCTGCAAGGTTATCCCGAAAACTTACAGTCTCAGGTACGCCAACTCATCACCGAGCAGCGTCTGGGGAATGTATTACGTCAGCGCTATCCACAATCCCATGATTACAATACGGATAAGATGTTGTATCAATACACGGTTGATTTAAAAAACCAGTATCTACGCAACGCTCAGCCGTTAAGTAAAGTGGCCTACGACAGTAAAATTCAGGTGATGAAGCATGCTCTCGGCCTGCATACCGCAATTTCCAGGGTGCAAGGTGGCAAATTGAAAGCAAAAGCAGAGATTCGGGTCGCCACTGTGTTTAAAAACGCGCCAGAAGCCTTCCTAAAAATGATAGTGGTTCATGAATTGGCGCATTTGAAAGAGAAAGATCACAACAAAGCATTCTATAGTTTGTGCTGCCATATGGAGCCGCAATATCATCAGTTAGAGTTTGACACTCGCCTCTATCTGACTCATTTGGATCTGTTTGGTGCGATTTATTAGTATTTGATTTACAAAGCCATACCGAATAGATTTCAAGGGGCAGACAGGCGGCAAGCAAGTGAACATAGCGCCCCCTGTAACGTCAAGTACGAAGGGAATTCGCCAAGAAAATCTCCCTGTGGGTGTAACCATCTGGCGGTTCAACGTGTTTTTCTTCTGTAGTAACGGAGTTCACTATGATTCGCTTCGCTGTTATTGGCACTAATTGGATCACCGCACGCTTTGTTGATGCCGCCCACGAAAGTGGCAAGATGAAACTGGTTGCCGTTTACTCCCGTAAGCTGGAACAGGCCCAAGAGTTTGGCGATGATTACAACGTTACTGACTGCTTTGATAATCTGGAAGCCTTGGCGACGAGTGACCAGATTGATGCGGTGTATATTGCCAGCCCGAACTCCCTACATTATCCCCAGGCAAGATTGTTCCTCAGCCATAAAAAACACGTTATTTGCGAGAAATCGCTGGCATCAAATCTGGCTGAAGTCGAAGCGCTGGTTGCCTGTGCCCGCGAACATCAGGTCGTGCTATTTGAAGCTTTTAAAACTGCCTATCTGCCTAACTTTATTCAGTTAAAGCAGGCACTGCCCAAGGTGGGAAAATTACGTAAAGTCACCATTAACTTCTGCCAATATTCATCACGTTACCAGCGCTACCTGAACGGCGAAAATCCCAACACCTTTAACCCGGCCTTTTCTAATGGCTCAATCATGGATATTGGTTACTACTGTTTGGCTAGCGCACTGGCATTATGGGGCGAGCCGAAATCAGTACTGGCCAGCGCCAGTTTGCTCCCCAGTGGGGTCGATGCCCACGGCACCGTCTGTATGAATTATGGCGATTTTGATGTGGTTCTCATCCATTCAAAAGTCAGCCAATCAGATATCCCCAGTGAAATTCAGGGGGAGGATGGTTCGCTGATTATTGAAAGTATCTCTGAATGTCTGTCTATCGCCTTTACCCCAAGAGGGGGCCATTCGGTGGATCTGACGCTGCCACAGCATATTAATACTATGCTGTATGAAGCTGAGGTTTTTGCCAATTTGGTGGAAAATGCGCAGGTAGAACACGCTGGTTTGCAGTTGTCGTTGCTCACCTCGCGTATTCAAACAGATATTCGCCGCCAGACTGGGGTTATTTTCCCAGCCGATACCCAGCCACCGGCTGTAAGTTAATTTACTTTCAATGATTGACCAGCAGCCCATTTTCCATTATTTTTGCGCGGCAAAGGGGAGTAACTTCATTGCCGGTCAGCCGTCATTACGGTGCGAAAGCACCCGGTTACCGGGCAACCTCATTATGTACTAGCACCTATGGGTGTTGTTACATTATCGGTGTTGTAAGTGAGACCTTGCCGGAAGGCGAGGTTTGCTTGCAGCTCAGACATAGCGGCTAGCGTCTTCCGACGTTGGCCGTTTTTGTTTTTAAGAGGTTTATGAATGATGAATACCGTGGGTACTCCCTTATTGTGGGGTGGTTTTGCTGTTATCGTGACGATTATGCTTGCCATCGATTTACTCCTACAGGGGCGTCGTGGTGCACAAACCATGACACTGCGTCAGGCTGCCTGCTGGTCTCTAGTGTGGATTAGTTTGTCTTTACTGTTTAATGCTGGTTTTTGGTGGTATCTGGCCGAAACAGTGGGGCGTGATATCGCCGACAAGCAAGCACTTGCCTTCCTGACTGGCTATCTGATCGAGAAAGCACTCGCCGTAGATAACGTCTTCGTTTGGTTAATGCTGTTTAGCTATTTTGCTGTTCCTGCCAATTTGCAGCGCCGGGTACTGATTTACGGTGTGCTGGGTGCGATTGTACTGCGTACTATTATGATCTTCGCCGGCAGTTGGCTGGTGTCGCAATTCAGTTGGATCCTGTATCTGTTTGGTGCTTTCCTGCTGTTTACCGGTATCAAAATGGCATTGGCAAAAGAAGACGATACTCCCATCGGTGAGAAACCACTGGTTCGCTGGATTCGTAATCACTTACGCATGACGGATGAGTTACATGGCGACCGCTTTACTGTGCGTAAAAATGGCCTGCTCTATGCAACACCACTAGTGCTGGTATTAATTCTGGTTGAGCTAAGTGATGTGATTTTTGCCGTTGACAGCATCCCAGCTATCTTCGCGGTGACCACCGATCCCTTTATTGTGTTGACCTCTAATCTGTTCGCTATTTTAGGTCTGCGTGCCATGTATTTCTTACTCGCAAACGTGGCCGAACGCTTCTCAATGTTGAAGTATGGTTTATCCGTCATTCTGGTGTTTATCGGTATCAAAATGATGATTATTGACCTGTTCCATATCCCTATTGGCATTTCATTAGGTGTGGTAGCCGGTATTCTGGCACTGACATTGTTAATTAATGTCTGGGTAAATCATCGTGCAGACCGCCGTTTAGCAGCAGATAAGACTATCCACAAGTAAGCTGCCTGACGCTACAATCTATTATGCGGGGGAGTAATAACCCCGCATTTATCCCGTATATTTCGCCACTCACCAAATGTTATTACGATCACATAAATGTAAACGAAATGTTATACAATATTGATCCGTATTGGATTTTGCTGATTGTCTTTTTCCTCGCCAATAGATTCCCTTATACTGTCAAAGCAAACACACCCAGTTACAAATAATATTAAGTTACAGGTGTGAACATAAGCGCTCAGTCCCGTTCCGGTTTGAGTGCTAAATGGGTAAAAAAATAAAACAAGTTTAACTTGGGAAGAGGCATCACTGGAAAACTATGGAAAAGACACCATCTGGATTTATCGGGTTTATCGCCCGTGGTAGTTTAGTTAAACAAATACTGGTCGGTTTGGTGGCGGGTATCATTTTGGCCGTGGTCTCTACCCCTGCAGCTACAGCCGTTGGTCTGCTCGGTACATTATTCGTTGGTGCATTGAAAGCTGTTGCACCGATATTGGTTTTGATGCTGGTCATGGCCTCCATTGCCAACCATAAACAGGGGCAAAAAACCAGTATCCGCCCTATTCTGTTTTTGTATCTATTGGGTACCTTTTCAGCCGCATTGATTGCTGTGGTGGTTAGCTTTATGTTCCCATCCACCCTTATTCTGGCGACCAATACTGCTGAAATCACCCCTCCCGGTGGGATTGTAGAAGTACTGAAAGGCTTGCTGAACAGCATAATTGCTAACCCGATTCATGCGCTGCTCAATGCCAACTATATCGGCATTCTGGCCTGGGCCGTGGGCTTGGGTATTGCCTTGCGTCATGCTGCGGATACCACTAAAGCCTTAATTAATGATATGTCTGATGCGGTGACCAAAGTGGTACGAGTGGTTATCCGTTTTGCGCCGCTGGGTATTTTTGGCTTGGTTGCCTCCACCATGGCAGAAACGGGTTTTGGCGTGTTACTGGGTTACGCACAGCTACTCATCGTATTAATTGGCTGTATGTTACTGGTGGCATTAGTAATAAACCCACTGATTGTGTATTGGAAAATTCGCCGTAACCCATATCCACTGGTCTTTGCCTGCTTGCGTGAAAGTGGTGTAACCGCCTTCTTTACCCGCAGTTCAGCGGCTAACATTCCCGTAAATATGGAAATGTGTAAGAAGATGAACCTGAATGAAGACACTTACTCAGTCTCCATTCCATTGGGTGCCACCATTAACATGGCCGGCGCGGCAATTACTATCACCGTGCTGACACTGGCGGCGGTACATACGCTGGGTATTCCGGTTGATTTACCCACAGCGCTGTTGCTGAGTGTAGTGGCTGCGGTCTGTGCCTGTGGTGCATCCGGGGTTGCCGGTGGCTCGCTGTTGCTGATCCCATTGGCTTGCGGCATGTTTGGTATTCCAAACGAAATAGCAATGCAAGTGGTCGCAGTTGGTTTCATTATCGGTGTGTTACAGGATTCAGCCGAAACCGCCCTGAACTCCTCCACCGATGTGCTGTTCACTGCCGCAGCCTGCCAGGCAGACGATGCCAGATTGGCTAATCCAGATCCACTGGCGAACCGTAAAAGCATCTGAATCAGGATAGTGTCATAACCCGTGGGGGCGATTACAGCCCCCAGTTTTATTGGGCGGCGTCTTCTTTTACCGCTTTCTTCTCAACCCGGAAAGGGTCTATTCCTTTAAGTTGCAGGCGACGGAAACGGATAATATTAAAACCGTTTAGCAGTAAGAAACTGCCTTCAATTAATGAGCCACCAATAGAGCCCAACCATACGTTATGGATAACCCAGCAGACGGTGGAGACCCACATCACACAACGGGTGGTCAGCCCATGGGTGCGAAACAGTGCCCAAGTACTAATTACCGTGCCAAAAATGGGCAATATTTCCACCGCATGTTGCATACGCCAAATACCAAAAGTCAGCGTCAGGATGATAAAGACCATCATCGCAATATTACTGCGCGTTTTAGCGGCTACCAGATTACGTAATGCGTTAAGCATGGCACTACTGCCGGCAGCACTGGCTCCCATCAGGAAGAAGTGGCAACCAATAATGGCACTGTATGCGGAAAGTTGAAGTTTGAAACGCCGTTCATCACGGTTGAAAAACATGGTGATACCGACAAAAAATGCCAGTACACCAATGGATTGAGCAAACCAATAGAAGGTCATGGTGGGGAGTCCTGAAGTGCAGTTACCCGCACTGAGTCTGACTGTTAATAATGAACCCCCTTCGTGCTTGAAGCCACAGGATTGTTAGCTGCCCTTTACTCGGCCCATCCATGGGCTTTATCTCGTTCAGGCCACTGCAAGCAGTGTTCAAATCAGCTCGGCAGATTTGTCACCCGAATCACTTACTTGAGTAAGCTCATCGGGGTTTATTCGCGGGCGGCCTACCTATGACGCCAATTACTTTGGGTATCGGAGCTTATTTATAAAAAATAAAACACCGTTTCATATTATTCGAAAGACATACTATTTACAAGGTTACACCACTTTTAAAGATCGCCAGTTCGCGGAAATCATTCACTTCATTGCGCGCCGGTTTACCATTGGCAATGTCGACAATCAACTCGACAAACTCAGTCAACAAGGTGTCCATTGAGGTGCCGTGAATCAACTTACCAGCATCAAAATCAATCCAATGTGGCTTTTTCGCTGCCAATTCACTGTTGGTTGCCAGTTTCACCGTCGGTACAAAACCACCGTAAGGTGTGCCACGACCAGTACTGAACAGCACCATATGGCAGCCAGCACCCGCCAAAGCACTGGTTGCCACCGCATCATTGCCCGGTGCGCTGAGCAGGTTCAAGCCGGGACGTTGCAAGCGCTCGCCATATTTCAGTACATCGACCACTTTGCTCTGACCCGCTTTCTGGGTGCAACCAAGGGATTTCTCTTCCAATGTGGTGATACCGCCCGCTTTATTACCCGGTGATGGGTTTTCATAAATCGGTTGGTTGTGAGCGATAAAGTACTGTTTGAAATCATTGACCATACTGACCGTCTTTTCAAAAGTCGCTTCATCGCGGCAACGGCTCATCAGAATACGTTCCGCACCAAACATCTCCGGTACTTCGGTCAGTACAGAAGTTCCGCCATTCGCAATAACATAGTCAGAGAAGCGCCCCAGCAGAGGGTTAGCCGTAATACCGGACAAACCATCAGAGCCGCCACATTCCAGACCAAATTTCAGTTCACTCAGTTTGCCCGGCACCCGTTGGTCATTACGCATCACCTGATAGAGCGCATGTAAATGCTCTAAACCGGCTTCAACTTCATCATCCTGCTGCTGGCAGACCATAAAGTGCACGCGATCTTCATCAACCTTGCCCAGCGTAGTTTGGAAAACATCTACCTGATTGTTTTCACAACCCAGGCCAATCACCAGCACCGCACCCGCGTTAGGGTGACGTACCATGTTTTGCAGCATGGTACGGGTATTTTCATGATCCTGACCCAGTTGTGAACAACCGAATGGGTGGCTGAACAGATAAACACCATCAATACCTTCTGCATCCTGAGTCTCTTTCAGGAAACGCTGCTGGATTTGGCGGGCGATGCCATTCACGCAACCAACAGTCGGCACTATCCACAATTCGTTGCGAATCCCCACATTACCGTTAGCACGACGGTAGATTTGTACCTCACGATCTGCCATTTGTGGTGGCAGGTCACTGAATTCCGGCTGATATTGATACTCATCCAGATCACTGAGGTTAGTCTTGGCATTTTGCGAATGAATATGTTCGCCCGGTTGGATGAGAATTAATGCATGGCCAATAGGCAAACCATACTTAACGATCATCTGACCCGGTTCGATCGCTGTTAAAGCAAACTTATGGCCACGGGCCACCGGCTGAGCCAGCTTAACGCTGAGCTCACCGGTTTCAATGACTTCATCTGCGGCCAGGTCTTGCAGTGCGACAGCAACATTATCCAGCGGGTGAATTTTTATAATACTTTGCATAGTTAAACCTTTAGCTATAGGCCGCTACCGCAGCTCTCATGCCACGATCAATGATTGTTTGCAGTTGCTCTGTCACCTGGTTGGCCAGTTGTGGAACGGCGGTCAAATCCTGCCCCCAATGGGTCGCATCAGACAGTACGCTGTTAACTAACTCAGCCAGAGTGATATCACTGTGTTTTACACCACTCCACAAGGTGGAAAAGCGTTCCAGCCAGTGAGCATCATCCTGCAACGGGTAAGTTTGACCCTCACGCTCACCACGGTAAAAGGCGATAAGGGCTGCCAGAGCAAAGGTCAGACGCGGTGGTAACTTACCTTGCTGCTGCTGGTAGGTTAGCAACTGTGGCAAAATACGCGTACGGAATTTAGTCATACCATTCAAGGCGATAGACAGCAGTTGATGCTGAATGAACGGGTTGCGGAACCGGCTTAATACCGCTTGCGAGAACGACAATAATTCGTCTTCTGGTAAATCCAATACCGGTACAATCTCTTCGGTAATGGTTTTCTCTACAAAGCTGCTGATTTGTGCGTCATCCATCGTCTGGCCGACAGTGTCCAGCCCAGAGAGGTATGCCACGGGTACCAGCGCGGTGTGTGCACCGTTCAGAATGGCAACTTTGCGTTCTTTATAGGGTTTGATGTCATCAACGATACGCACGTTCAGCTCAAGCTGATCGAGGCGCAGTTCCTGAGCCAGTTCTTTTGGCCCTTGAATAACAAACAGATAGAAGTATTCTGCGGTATCCAGGAAGCTGTCCTGATAACCCAGTTCGGTCTGTAAGGCAGCCACTTCATCACGCGGATAGCCTGTAACGATGCGGTCAACCAGCGTTGAACAGAAAGTATTGTTTTCCGTTAACCACTGGGTGAAAGCGGCAGGTAACTGCCAGTGACTGGCATAACGCAACACCAGTTCGCGCAGTGCTTCACCATTGTAATCAATCAGTTCGCAAGGCAGTAACACCCAACCTTTATCTGCGGCACTGGCAAAATGCTCGAAACGTTCAAACAGTAAACGGGTCAATTTAGCCGGGAAAGAGCTTGGGGGTGCGTCACTGAATTGGTCGGCTTCATTCCAGGCAATACCCGCTTCGGTGGTATTTGAGAACATAAAGCGGATATTGGCATCGCGGGCCAGCGCCAAATATTCATCGAACTGACGGTAAATATTGATCTCACGGTTAACTGAGCGGATCAGGCGGGATTCACGCACCGCTGCGCCCTGCTCATTCAAACCACGGATCACCGCAGTGTACAGACCATCCTGAGTACTGAGTGACGGTGGAAAATCAGTATCGATCGGGCGGATCACCACGATCCCGGCATTCAGATCGGTGTGTTCATTGAGTAAATCAATCTGCCAGTCAACAAAAGCACGCAGGAAGTTACCTTCGCCAAATTGAATGATCTTGTCAGGGTGGCTACGGCCGGGAAAGTCACGACGGTTTAGAGTTTGCATCAGGGTTCACCTCATAACGCATACAGCCATGGACCGGCATTACTGACAGTCCGTGCTTTGCAGGCAATCCTTTCTTTGTAGAGAAGGTCTTTACCGCAGTGCAGCCGGGCGTTAAATAAATAATGAGTTAGAGTTATACAGAGCCGCTAACCGGCCCTGTTATTTGTTATTCAAAGCGATTACAGCTCGATGGCAAAATATTGCTTCGCGTTATCGAAACAGATGTTTTTCACCATTGAACCCAGCAGTTCAATATCTGCCGGAGCTTCGCCATCTTCCACCCAGCGACCAATCATCTGGCACAGGATGCGACGGAAGTATTCATGGCGCGTATAAGACAAGAAGCTGCGGCTATCCGTCAGCATGCCAACGAAGCGGCTTAGCAAACCAAGTTGTGCCAGTTGGGTCATTTGGCGTTGCATGCCATCTTTCTGGTCGTTAAACCACCAGCCGGAACCGAACTGCATTTTCCCCGCAGCACCTTCGCCCTGGAAGTTGCCAACCATCGTGCCGATAACTTCGTTATCACGTGGGTTCAGGCAGTAAAGGATGGTTTTTGGTAATGCATTACGCAGGCCCTGAGCATCCAACAGACGGGACAGTGGCTGCGCCAGTGGTTGGTCATTGATGGAGTCAAAACCGATATCCGGCCCCACCAGGTTAAACATGCGGCTGTTATTGTTACGCAGAGCGCCGATGTGGTATTGCTGCACCCATTCACGGCGGTGATATTCGCCAGACAGGAATAGCAACACTGCGGTTTTAAACTGGGCGATCTCTTCAGTAGTGGGCTGATTACCGGCCAGACGGCGCGCCAGAATCGCATCCAACGTGGCTTCATCTGCTTCACCGTAGACCACGACGTCCAAGGCATGATCCGATACTTTACAGCCGTGCGCGGCAAAGTGGTCCATCCGTTTGTTCAGTGCCGTGCACAGATCGGCAAAGCGGCTGATAGAGGTATCAGCGGCAGCTTCCAAGCGTTGCATGTAGTCATTAAAACCAGCGGCTTCAATGTTGAAGGCCTTATCTGGACGCCAGCTTGGCAACACTTTGATGTTGAAACTGCCATCAGCAGCAATAGCTTTATGGTGGCGTAGGTCATCAATCGGGTCATCAGTGGTACCGACCATTTTTACATTCATCTGCTGCATAATGCCGCGCGCAGAGAAACGGTCCTGAGCCAGTAATTCGTTACCGCGTTGCCAGATCTCTTCTGACGTTGCAGGAGATAATAATTTACCTGTAATACCAAATGGACGGCGCAATTCAAGATGAGTCCAGTGATACAGCGGGTTACCAATAGTATGTGGAACCGTGGCAGCCCAAGCTTCGAACTTCTCACGATCACTGGCATCGCCGGTACACAAACGTTCTGCTACACCATTAGTCCGCATAGCACGCCATTTATAGTGGTCACCTTTCAACCAGATGTCATACAGATTCTTAAAGCGGTAGTTTTCTGCGATCTGTTCAGGGGGTAAATGGCAATGATAATCAAAGATCGGCTGATCTTTTGCGTAGTCATGATACAGACGACGGGCGAATTCGGTGTCCAGCAAAAAGTCTTCGGTCAAAAACTGCGACATATTAGGTTCCTCACTTGAGTACATCTTAGAGCACTGCTCTCTGTTATCGCGAAGTTATCACACCAATTTCATCTATCGTCCAGCATTTTTTTATCGATAGAGATCGCAAAAACCTAACAAAAAGAACAAATACTCAACATTTATAATCTATTTAGCCCCTTGCGGCACTAAGTCTGTCGGGTTCTATTATTCCCTAATTGAAAAGTGGTTTTTGTGATATCACTCAACTTTTAAATCTGTATGACAAGTTATTGTTGCGTCGCCCTCAGTCATCTCATCCGCATTGCTCTATCAAATGCGCTGATTTGACCCAAGCGGGAAGACACAAGCAAGAATGAGAGCAGCTACAGCACAGTTGCTCTCAATAGGAAGGGATACCCAAAGCAGTTGAAGCTCGTGACAGCACGTAGCCTCAACGCCAATAAGAAGGTATGACCCAACGTAATTGGTGTTACAGGTCGGCGGCAAACGAGTGAATCCGGCAAAACTGATTCCAGTCAGTGATGCGGGGGAATGAGAGCAGCTAACACCGCTGTAACGTCAATTAAGCAGGGTCGGGTACCACCACATGCACAGCGATGTAGGTTGGACCAAATTGCGCCATGAGACGCCGCTACAGGTCGCGCTTCATAGCAGTAATCTTAGACTGGGAGAAAGTTATAAATGATGCGTAAAATTAAAGGCTTACGCTGGTACATGATCGCTTTGGTCACCGTCGGCACCATATTGGGTTACTTAACACGTAATGCTATTGCGGTTGCCGCACCGACGTTGCAAGAGCAGTTACATATCACGACACAGCAATACTCTTACATCATTGCCGCTTATTCTGCTGCTTACACCCTGATGCAACCGGTAGCCGGTTATGTTCTGGATGTGATGGGCACCAAAGTGGGCTATGCCATGTTTGCCATTATGTGGGCCATCTTCTGTATGAGTACCGCGTTAGCCAGCAGTTGGGGCGGTTTAGCTATCGCTCGTGGTGCGGTAGGTATGGCAGAGGCTGCTATGATCCCAGCGGGCCTGAAGGCTAGTAGCGAATGGTTCCCGGCAAAAGAACGCTCCATTGCTGTAGGTTATTTTAACGTCGGTTCCTCTATCGGCGGCATGATTGCACCACCACTAGTGGTGTGGGCTATCGTGATGCACAGTTGGCAGATGGCATTTATCATCACCGGTGTGCTCAGTCTGATTTGGGCTATTGCCTGGTTAATCCTCTACAAACACCCGAAAGACCAGAAAAAACTGACTGATGAAGAACGTGAATACATCCTCAGTGGTCAGGAAGCACAGCACTCCACTGCTAACGCGAAAAAGATGTCTGCATTGCAGATTATCCGTAACCGTCAGTTCTGGGGCATTGCGATCCCGCGTTTCTTGGCAGAACCAGCTTGGGGAACATTTAACGCTTGGATCCCGCTATTCATGTTTAAAGCCTATGGCTTTAACCTGAAAGAAATCGCCATGTTCGCCTGGATGCCAATGCTGTTTGCCGATCTAGGCTGTATTTTGGGTGGCTACCTGCCGCCGTTGTTCCAGAAACACTTCAAAGTTAACCTGATTGTTTCCCGTAAGTTGGTGGTAACAATGGGTGGTCTGTTAATGATTGCACCGGGGACTATCGGCCTGTTCACTAGCCCTTATGCCGCTATCGCACTGCTGTGTGTTGGGGGCTTTGCTCACCAATCACTGTCCGGCGCACTGATTACGCTATCTTCCGACGTATTTGGTCGTAACGAAGTGGCCACCGCCAACGGGTTAACCGGTATGGCGGCCTGGACTGCCAGTACCATGTTCGCTCTGGTGGTGGGTGCGTTGGCAGACACCATGGGCTTCAGCCCGCTGTTTGCTGCACTGGCGGTATTTGATGTGTTAGCAGTAGTGGTTATCTGGACGGTACTGCAAAACCGCCCGGCGGTTGAACCTGCAATCGATCCGATACAACAGGCACCTGCCGGACAGAACTAATCTGACTAGTCATTATTGAGCCATTGGTTCGACTCCAGCCCGGTAATCATTTACCGGGCTTTTTACTTCTTCTTTGCCCTGAGTTTAGGACGTATTTTCCATCACAACTGTGATAGCAATGACTAGAACCCAATAGGGATAAGTGGTATAACAAGTCCAATTGTATCTCGTTCGGGATATCATGCCTTCCAGACAAAATGAGCCGCAAAATTTGCTGCCTCAATTGATCCCAAGAGCCTTAATCATGGAATTCACAGAAACCAGACGGTTGTACCAGCAGTTAGCCGCAGAGTTAAAGCAGCGCATCGAAGCGGGTGTTTATCCGGTGGGGGATAAATTGCCGGCAGAACGCTACATTTCAGAAGAGATGAATGTCAGCCGCACCGTGGTCCGTGAAGCGATTATCATGCTGGAAGTAGAGGGTTACGTCGAAGTGCGTAAAGGCTCCGGCATCCACGTGATGTCGAATCAGCAAAAGCACCTCGTGATGCCCAACCACAGCATTGAATTCGCCACCGCAGGCCCCTTTGAGCTATTACAGGCCCGCCAGTTGATCGAAAGTAATATTGCTGAATTTGCCGCCACTCAGGTTACGCGGCAAGATATCGTGCAATTAATCGAGATCCAAAAGCATGCGCGCCAGGAAGATCGCTTCCGTGATTCACAATGGGATCTGAAATTCCACGTGCAGGTTGCTCTGGCCACCCAAAATACCGCCATGGCAACGATTGTCGAAAAAATGTGGAGCCAGCGGGTACATAACCCTTACTGGATCAAATTGCATGAGCATATCGATGATAAATCGATCGAGAGCTGGTGCGAAGATCACGACAGGATCCTTGAGGCACTGATGCGTAAAGATCCTTACGCCAGTAAACTTGCTATGTGGCAACATCTGGAAAATACCAAGCAGATGCTGTTTCGTGCTACTACCGATGATTTTGAATTTAATGTGGATCGTTATTTATTCACAGAAAACCCCGTTGTTCATCTCGATAATCTGATGATGAATAACAATATGGTCGCGAATAGTAAAAGCTGATCCTTGCCCGGATTGTTGCAGGCCATGGGAAGAGAAACTGATTCTTTTCTTTCTCTTCCCGGTCTGATTATGCTGCTTTGTAGTCAGTAAATGTCGACTTCTGTCAACAAACGTCAGTATCAAGCCTATTTTTAAACCATTGCTTAATAAACACCCAGTAGGTCTCTATATTTCCCTGTTTCATATCCCGCTATTTTGCTAAAGTGGCAGCACTTTTTTACTTGGGTGCTTTGGGAGCGAAACGCAAAAACATGCGCTGGTTGTTTGCTCTATTTATTGCAGTGTCTGGCTGGGCCGGTTCGGTCTCCGGCAACCTGCTATCGCCCACTCATTCTACCCCATCCGGCATGGCGCTCTCAGCGCTGAGTTCTGTTTATCATGACCACCACGATGTTAGCGACACGCCATCATCTGTAAGTGCATTTTCACCTTACCTGCACCTGCAAAATAAGGTCATCTCCTCCCAATTACGTCTGATGGGTTTGCCGGTCAAAAAAACGGCCATAAAGAATCGGCTGGGTGCCACCAAGTTTACTGGCTCAGCCAATCCGTCGTTGGCCAATAACTCATGGTCTGGGGCATATCTGCCGATGTCTCGCAACAGTCGGGCGGATGAAATATACAAACAGCCGAGGCAATCACTGCCACTGCTTAACTACTCCAACTGGATGTTCCATGTATCGACACAGCAAAATCGTGTGGGTGGCTGGAAAGAGAGTAATATTCAATATAGCGGGATGCTTACCTACCACCATGATGGTCAGTTGTCGTAGCTGTCCAGGCAGTTACAGCGAGAAGTATATTTACCTATTGATATCAGCGAATTGGTTTGTTTTTAACACATTTATCAAAACCATCGCTTAAACACGAAAAGCCATCCGTTATTTTTGCGAGTCGTGTTTATAAACTAACGAATATACCCAAAGTAATTGGTATTGCAGTCAGGCAAAACGAACGAATCCCGCCCATTGATTAGCATCTCAGTGATTCGGGTAAGAAAGCGCCGCTGCAACGTCAGGTAAGAAGGGTATACAACAATGACGTTTTAGGAATACCAGATGGATATCATTAAAGAACTCTTACATGCTCTATGGGCACAAGACTATGAGACACTCGCGAACCCGTCTCTGGTATGGGCCATTTATATCCTGCTGTTTGTCATACTTTTCCTGGAGAATGGCTTGCTGCCAGCAGCCTTTTTACCAGGCGATAGTCTGCTGATTCTGGTTGGTGTACTGATTGCAAAAGGTGCAATGAGTTTCCCTGTGACCCTCGTGGTATTGACTACTGCCGCCAGCCTTGGATGCTGGGTCAGTTATATTCAGGGTCGATGGCTGGGGAATACGAAAGTAGTACAGGGCTGGTTGTCTCATCTACCCGCTCATTACCACCAGCGCGCCCATAATTTGTTCCATCGCCATGGTTTATCAGCCCTACTGGTAGGCCGTTTCTTGGCATTTGTGCGTACCTTGTTGCCAACTATTGCCGGGCTTTCAGGCCTGAACAACGCCCGTTTTCAGTTCTTCAACTGGATGAGCGGTTTCCTGTGGGTATTGATCCTGACAACCATGGGCTTTGCCTTTGGTAAAACCCCCGTATTCCTAAAATATGAAGACGAAGTGATGTTCGTCCTGATGTTATTGCCACTGGCACTATTGGTGATTGGCTTGTTTGGTTCTTTATATGTGCTTTGGCGCAAAAAAAATACGCCGCCGGTTGCCGATAGCAATGACAATAATAAAGGTAAGCCAGAGTGATCAACCTCAGGGGCCGTTTCGGCCGCCCGGTCTGGCACTATCTTATCTTGCCAGTTACAGCGTTGTTGCTGGCAGCCCTGTTGTTTACGCCGATCATTTTGCGCACAGAAAGTGCGTTGAAAATTCGACCTAACCAACAGGGGTTGTCCTTGCCTGATGGGTTTTATCTGTATCAACATCTCGATCAACGTGGAATTCGGATAAAAAGCATCACTCCAGAGGATGATAGCCTGGTGGTGAGCCTGGAATCCCCAGAACAGCAGAAAGAAGCCATTGTCGTTTTACAGGATATCTTGCCGAGTGGTTATGTGATTGTCTCGAGCGAGTCCAAGAAACGTCAGCGTCTGTTGCCTGCATTCAGAAATACCCCACAGAAAGTGGGATAATTATTGCTGCGGGGAGCGAAATCCCCGTAGTCATCTCTTGTTTTTCGTCCATTTATTCCGCTGATATCTGATTAATCTATAAAAAATCCTGTGGTAAACTTGGGTATCACATAATTCAGCGCTATGCTTAAACATTCACGGCAACCTGTTTCGTCCCTGACTCTTGCTGTAAAAGGAAGCAATACTATGTTGTTACGTCACTCTCTCCTGTTGGTTTTACCCATTGTCGTGTTTTGTAATGTTGCTCAGGCAGTGGTAGACAATGAATGCGATATAAAAGCCAAAGAAATCCAACAACAGATAGATTATGCCAAACAACATGGCAATACCCGCCGCGCTGCTGGTCTGGCAACAGCCTTAAAAGAAGTAAAGAGCAATTGCACGGCGGAGAGCCTAAAGGCCGAACGACAACAAAAAATCAGACAAAAGCAGCACAAAGTCACTGAGCGTCAGCAAGAGTTAAAAGAGGCTCAGCAAAAAGGTGATGCTAGCAAAATTACCAAGCAGCAGAAGAAGTTAGTGGAAGCACAAGCTGAGTTAAAGCAAGCTCAGGCACAAAAGTAGCAACTCCGGTTTTAAATACGAGAATGGCGACTCATCAGGGTTATTTAAGATTATTAACCTTTTAACCTTGTAAAATATTCGCTACGTTATGTATTCACCTCAGTTATGTTAAGGAGCTATTACATGCCACAAGATAAAACCTCTGAACATTTACGCGCTGAACTTAAGTCACTGGCAGATACTTTGGAAGAAGTGCTGCAAACTTCGACCGATAAGCCGAAAGCTGAGTTAGAAAAGCTGCGAGCCAAAGCGGAAAGCGCGTTGAAAGATACTCGCGAGCGTCTGAGCGAAACCGGCGATAAAATCGCAGCCCAAACTAAAGAAATTGCTGATAAAGCAGATACCTATGTTCACGACAATCCTTGGACTGGCGTAGGCATCGGTGCTGCTGTCGGCGTGGTGTTAGGCGTTCTGTTGTCTCGCCGCTGATTATGGCTGAGCTTCCTCACACTCAGGGCCCCGGTAAAGGGGTCCTCGATACTGTTCATCGTATCGCTACCATTGTGGTAGGCATGGTTGAAACCCGTGTACGTCTGGCTGCTATTGAGCTGGAAGAGGAAAAAGCAACACTGGTTCAGTTGCTGATGATGGCAGGGATTACCTTGCTGTTTACCGCTTTCGGGTTGATGAGTCTGCTGGTATTAGTCATATGGGGTATTGATCCTGCCTATCGTTTAATGGCGCTTGGCACTACCACTGCCGTGCTATTAGCACTAGCGATAATCGGTATTATCTGGACTCTCACCAAGGCGCGCCGCTCCACACTGCTGGGTTCTACCCGTAAGCAACTGGAAACGGATCGCGAGTTATTGGAGAAAGAGCGTTGAGCCGCCGTAAATTAGCACAGGAAAAGGCCGCATTGTTACATGAGATCCAGCAGCAACGTCTGGATCTCGCCAACAGTGCCACACATTGGCTTGAGGTCACTGCACCTTATGATCGCGGTTGGGCACAAATCGTCGGTATGCGAAAATATTTGATGATTGGCTCCAGCCTGGTCGCGCTATACGGTATCCGCCACCCGAGTAAATTCATCCGCTGGTCGCGTCGGGCGGTTGGGTTATGGGGAACTATCCGATTGTTTCGTAACACTTTTCTCTTACGTTAACCTGCCGTTACTTCACTTGGTGGCATATCGGTATCTCATGCGGGCTACTGACTGCCCTTCCCCATTTCTTATGCCTAAACAGACCATTTTTCGGCTTTAATCTGCTTACACTTCAGTTTTTTTGATAAAAACAGACAGTTTTACTTGCTAACAACTTCTCAACTTCTCAACTAACATTCTCTCATCAACTCAGGGCCCCATTCCCGAACGAAACGCAACAAACCATCATGCGTTATGCAGCGAGTAGATACTCTAAAAATACCTCATTCGGTGAGCTGTATTCCAGAGATTTGCGCCCCCGAGTGTTGAGGATGTGCTCCAGTCTCGCAATATCTTCATCGCTGACGCCATTAAAATCGGTTCCTTTCGGATAAAACCGCCGTATCAGACCGTTGGTATGCTCATTCAACCCCCGCTCCCAGGAATGATAAGGCCGGGCAAAGTAAACCTTTGCGCCCGTTACCTGAGTGATGTCCTTATGTTTCGCAAACTCGGGTCCGTTATCTGCCGTCAGGGTTTTAAACTCACAGAAAGTATTCGCCACGATGTCCCTGAACGCTTCCACGACGCTCTCAGCGCACTTATTGGGGAGTTTACGGATAATGACCTGCTTTGTGGCTTTGTCCACGACCGTCAGCAGGAATGACTTCTGGTCTTTGCCAAAAATCGTATCGATTTCAACATGCCCGGGAACCTGTTTGAGTTCAGCCTCAGCAGGCCTGTGCTCAATGCCAACCCTGTCCGGGATGGGCGTGCGTCCGGGCTCACCCGTATCATAGCGATAGCGTTTACCCCGGTGAGGGAGCTGAAGGTAAAGCTTACCGCCAGCCTGTCTGTCCGAACGGATATAGCGGTAGAGGGTATTTTTGCTGACGGCGATATCAAACTGGATTTTCAGTCTCCCAGAGATAACCTCAGGGGAGGTATGTACAGCCAGCGCCTGCCGGAGAAAGTCTTGTGTCTGCTGGCCCAGAGGGAAACAGGCATTGTGTGCCGAGGTGGCGCCCCGCCGTTGTCTGGCTAAGGCATCAGCGCGTCTGGAGGAGTAAAGTCCGTTGAAGGCGGGGTCCGTATTACGTCTGAGCTCCCGGCTCAGGGTAGAGCGAGAGACGCCGAGCTCTCTGGCAATGCAGGACTGATTAACGCCTTCAGCTTTTCGTTTTTCGATGTAAAAGCGCTCATGCTGAGTCAAATGTTTTCCCTTCATGCAACAGGGTCTCCGACAGGGTCAATACGGCTATTTTATCCGTACCTGACCGGTGGGTCACTTTGTTGCATTTCGTTTGGGAATTGGCGAGGGAGTTTGCGGGATAACACCGGCAAGCGACCACACACAAGCACCTTTGATTAACCATTAACGCCCGCAGATGCCAGGCATTAATAGAACAACTTTTTGGAGAAGTCGTCGATGAACAAATTACAAGATACTGGCCTGTTGGTAGCACGCATTCTGATGCCGATTCTGTTTATTGTAGCCGGTTACGGCAAAATGGGTGATGCCTATGCTGGCACGCAACAATATATGCAAGCGATGGGTGTCCCAGGCTTCTTCCTACCATTGACCATTTTGCTGGAATTTGGCGGCGGTCTGGCAATTTTGTTTGGTTTCCTGACCCGTACCACTGCACTGTTCACCGCGGGTTTCACTATTCTGACGGCACTTATCTTCCACACTAACTTTGCGGAAGGCGTTAACCAGTTGATGTTCATGAAAAACCTAACCATCGCTGGCGGTTTCATTGTGTTGGCGGTTGCCGGCCCGGGTGGTTTCAGTATTGACCGCCTGCTGGGTAAGAAGTGGTAAGGCTATACTATAAAATGCAATCCCCAAAGTAATTGGAGTTGCAGTCAGGCAGCAAGCGAATGACAAATTGGTTTCCAATTTGAACAGCATTTATAGTCTAGCCGTAGGGTGAGCCTCAAGGATGAGGCTCATTAATCCCGATGAACTTACTCAGGTAAGTGATTCGGGTGAATAAGAGCAGCTAACAACGCTACAATTTCAAGAACACGGGGGATTGGATGGGACAGCTCGTAGACGGCATGTGGAAAGACATCTGGTACGACACAAAATCTACCGGTGGCCATTTCAAACGCAGTACCTCACAGTTCCGCAATTGGGTGACTGCTGATGGGCAGGCGGGCCCACAAGGTAAAGCTGGCTTTAAAGCCGAAGCACACCGTTACCATCTGTATGTTTCTCTTGCCTGCCCATGGGCACACCGCACTTTACTCATGCGCACACTGAAAGGCTTAGAGTCACTGATTTCAGTTTCTGTGGTACATCCACTGATGCTGGAGAATGGCTGGACCTTCGCTAATGATTTCCCTGCCGCCACCGGCGACGAACTCTATCATCTTGACTATCTCTATCAGCTTTATCTGCGCGCCGATGCAAATTATAGCGGGCGGGTAACCGTTCCGGTGTTATGGGATAAGCAGCAACAGACAGTCGTTAGCAATGAATCTGCCGATATCATTCGTATGTTCAATACTGCTTTTGATGGCGTCGGCGCCAAGGCGGGGGATTATTACCCTACAGCGTTACGCAGTAATATTGATGATATCAACGGGTGGGTTTACGATCAGGTCAATAATGGGGTGTATAAGGCGGGATTCGCCACTACACAGGAAGCCTATGACGAGGCAGTTAATACCTTATTTGATGCATTGGCCAAGCTGGAACAGATTCTGGTGAAACAGCGATATCTGACTGGAGGCCAACTGACGGAAGCGGATTTGCGTTTATGGACCACATTGGTGCGTTTTGATCCGGTATATGTCACTCATTTCAAATGTGATAAGCGCCGTATCAGCGATTATCTCAGCTTATATGGCTTTTTACGCGATATTTATCAAATTCAAGGCGTCGCTGAAACAGTAGATTTTGCCCATATCCGCAATCACTACTATCGCAGCCACGGCACTATAAACCCTTACGGGATTATCTCCATCGGCCCACAGCAAGACCTGCTGGAGCCACATGGACGAGATACACGTTTCACTTTATTAACAGATTAACGCGCAGTAGCCATAACAGCTTAAGGCGTAGCGAGCTAAGTCAGACTAAGTGCGTACAGCGCGGAAAAACCGGAGCGTACACGTAGTACGTGAGGATTGTGAGCACTGCACAATCTCAGTATGACGACGCGCAGTAGCCGTTTACTTATTAGCGAACAATCTAGGGATTTCTCGCAGGAACCACGACTTAGCCTCCCCCATACTGTCGCGCCGCCATGCCATAATAATATCGGCCTCACGGCTGAACTCTGGCCCGACAACCCGTAAACGGCCCGCTTCAATGTCTTTTTCTACCATTTCATAGGGCATGGTCGCCACACCCAAACCAGCTAATAAGGCCCGCCGCTTATCTTCGATGGTGCTGACCGTCAAACGTTGCTGTTTATCCAGCAATTGCACCGTGATAACTGGCCGCTCACGAGCGGTATCCGCTACAGCGACACCACGGTATTTCACTCGGGTCAGTTCTGACAGAGGTTCTGGTTCCAAATGAATGGGGTGGTCTGGGCTGGCAACATAGACACTGGTCACTTTGTACAGTTTACGGCTGTTAATCTCTGAAGATGCACGGAAATGCATATCGGGCGCAATGACGATATCAGCCCGCCCTTGCTCCAACCGTTCCCATGCCCCGGCCAATACTTCGGTAAATATGGAGACCTGAGTATTAGCTTTGAGCGCCAGTTTGTCGATCAACGGGAACAGTTTCCATGCCGGAGACAATGCCTCACTGACAATCGTGATATGTGTTTCCCAGCCGCGCGCCAGTGCCTCAGCATCGGTAGTCAGTTTGTCTGCGGCCTCCAGTAACACCCGCCCGCGATCCAGTAGCATCCGCCCAACATTGGTAAATTTGGTGCGATGCCCGGAGCGGTCGAACAACACCACATCAAGCTCATCTTCAAGTTTCTGCATGGTATAGCTCAGCGCAGAAGGTACCCGTCCCAATTCATCAGCCGCCGCGGCAAAACTACCACGGCGGTCAATAGCATCCATTACTCTCAATGCTTCTAACGTTAGCGCCCGATCTTTGGCCATCATTTTCTCAATCAGGAAATTTGAATATAGCGACCAGATTAACTGGCTAACAATCCGTCGTCCAGACGCTTACCATCTCTTTATCAATTAATATCAGGATAGGGCAATCATTGTCATGATCACATGCAGAACAGCAAAACAGTGCGGGCAAGCTGACTATGGTTGGCTCCAAGCCCGTTATACTTTCTCATTCGGCCACTATTTTGACCCGAAGCTATTGGGTTATGCCTCACTGCGCGTTTTGAATCAGGAAGTGTTAGCACCGGGATCCTCATTTCAACCACGAACTTATCCGCAGGTTGATATTTTAAACCTGATTTTACAAGGTGAGGCTGAGTATCGAAATAGTCTGGGTAACTATGTGCGCGGTAAAACTGGCGATGTGTTGCTCTTTTCTGCTCAATCAGGTGTCAGCTATAGCGAGCATAATTTGAGTACTGATAAGCCATTAACTCGCATTCAGTTATGGCTCAATGCCTGCCCTGAGCAGGAAAGCAATCCCGCCCAGCACCTGTCATTATGCACGCAGCCACTAAGGCTACTAGCGTCTCCTGACGGTGAGCAGGGCAGCCTGAAACTGCGTCAGCAAGTATGGATTCATCATCTGGATTTAGCCGCGGGCGAACAGTACACCATTGACCTACACGGCCCAAGGGCTTATCTGCAATCCATTCACGGAACAGTAACGGTGGATGGGCCGCAAGCCAGTGAAACTCAGCGCCTGACCTGCGGTGATGGTGCTTTTGTACAAGAAGAACGGCATCTGGTGATTAAAGCTGAAACGCCGCTGCGTGCCCTGCTCATCGATTTGCCTGCGTGAATATGGGCGAGCACGCCAGCTAAGATTTAATGGGAAAAGTGCGAGGTTCCCCCCGCGTGACTCCCAGTATAATTACGGTTTTAACGACGCCATATCGATCACGAAACGGTATTTCACATCGCTTTTCAGCATCCGCTCATAGGCGTCGTTGATATCCTGAATCTTGATCATCTCTATATCTGAAGCAATGCCGTGTTCAGCACAGAAATCGAGCATTTCCTGTGTTTCAGCAATGCCGCCAATACATGAACCGGCCACCGAACGCCGTGCCAGAATCAATGGCATGGTGTTTATCATTGGGCTAAGATCACCAAGAAAACCAACAAATACCAGGGTGCCATCCACATTCAGTGTCGGCATGTACGGGTTGATATCATGGACATAAGGCACGGTATCGATAATCAGATCGAATTGCCCTTTGGTCGCGTCCATTTGTGCATCATCGGTGGATAACACAATATGATGTGCACCTAAACGACGAGCATCAGCCTCTTTACTCGGTGAACGGGTAAAGAGCGTCACTTCAGCCCCTAATGCATTCGCCAGCTTTAATGCCATATGACCCAAACCACCCAGGCCAACTACCGCGACTTTACTGCCTTTACCCACTTTCCAATGGCGCAGCGGCGACCAGGTGGTAATACCGGCGCACAGTAGTGGCGCGGCAGCTTGCAAATCCAAACCAGCAGGCATTTTCAGCACAAAATCTTCAGAAGCTACAATGGATTGTGAGTAGCCACCATAGGTTGGTGTATGGTCGTGACGATCAACACCATTGTAAGTTTGCACATTGCCCTCTGCACAATACTGCTCCAGACCCTGTTGACAGGGTTGGCACACTCGGCAGGAGTCCACCATGCAGCCAATTCCGGCAAAATCACCCACCTTGAATTTCGTGACACTTTTACCCACGGCGGTGACTTGCCCAACCACTTCATGCCCGGGTACCAGCGGATAGCTGCTGAACCCCCAGTCGTTACGCGCCTGATGCAGGTCTGAGTGACAGACACCGCAATAGAGCACATCCATCACCACATCATCAGGACGCGGATCGCGACGGGTAAACTCGAGTGGGGCAAGGGGAACTTGTGCGGATTTGGCTGCATAACCGAGAACTTTTATCGTCATGATGTATCTCCGGTATCATAAACACTGTGATTTGAAGCTCGATAAACCTTAAAAAACGTCGAGGGTAAACGGTTTGAGTATAGGGAAAGTTAGTTTCAAGGAAATTGCTACCTAGAGAGTATAGGCCTGTAAAGTAGCAATCCTGCCTCTATTTCTGCTCTGATATTAAGCGAACAAATTACAATCCAGTAAGCTTCTCCAATGTTTCGGGATAGCGATCACCCATTATCGTTACTTGTGCAGCCGCGTTATTAATCTGTTGCAGATCAGCAGTGGTCAACTCTACATTCACCGCACCAATATTTTCTTCTAACCGATTCAGTCTGCGCGTACCGGGGATCGGTACAATCCAGGGTTTCTGCGCCAGCAACCAGGCAAGAGCGATTTGCGCAGGCGAGCTACCCTTTTGGTGAGCGACCTGCTGAATCAAGGTGATTAACGCCTGATTAGCGGCCAAGGCTTCGGGAGTAAATCGTGGTAACGTGCTACGAAAATCATCACTGGCAAACTGGGTTGATTGATTCATGTTACCCGTCAGATAACCTTTACCCAGTGGGCTATAAGGCACCAAACCAATGCCAAGTTCTTCCAGCGTTGGTATGATTTCTTGCTCCGGCTTACGCCACCATAATGAGTATTCACTTTGCAGGGCGGTTACCGGCTGAACAGCGTGAGCTCGGCGAATGGTCGCCGCCCCAGCTTCAGATAAACCAAAGTGTTTTACTTTACCCTCTTTGATTAAATCCTGTACTGCACCGGCCACATCTTCAATGGGTACATTGGGATCGACGCGATGTTGATAAAACAGATCAATAACATCCGTTTTCAGCCGTTTGAGTGAGGCTTCCGCCACTTTTTTAATATGCTCTGGTCGGCTGTTTAAACCGATCCATTTTGGCCCGCCGTTCGGATCAGCCTGAAAACCAAATTTGGTCGCAATCACCACTTTATCGCGCAGAGGTGCCAGCGCCTCACCCAATAATACTTCATTGGTGTAAGGCCCGTAGACCTCTGCGGTATCGAAGAATGTCACGCCAAGGTCCACCGCTTTGTGCAACAAAGAGATCATCTCCTGTTTATCGGCGGCCGGACCATAACTGAAACTCATCCCCATGCAGCCTAAGCCCATGGCGGACACGTCGAGATTACTGCGACCCAATGTGCGCTTTTGCATTTCTTTTACTCCTACTTGTAATTTATTTGTCATTACGAGGCATTCATTAAATAAATGTCGGTAGCAAAAAAGGTAGCAAATGTCCGAGCAGAGGATTAGATGGATAAATGCGCATGTGTATATGAATTTAACTCATAAATTTATTTATACTGGAACACACAGGCAGATAAACAGGTATAGAGACTGATGTTAAAAGAGAATTTTAACGATTTAATTTCCTTTCTTATGGTTGCCAGGGAGCGAAGCTTCACCAAAGCGGCGGCAAAACTGGGGGTTTCACAATCGGCCTTAAGTCATTCCATTCGTGGGTTGGAAGAACGACTTGAGCTTCGCTTATTGACCCGCACGACCCGCAGCGTTGCCCCGACAGAAGCGGGCGAAAGACTGGCAAATAGTCTGGGACCACGTTTTGCAGAAATTGAGAGTGAACTGGATGCCTTAAGCGAAATGCGCGAGCGGCCTGCGGGGAATATTCGCGTTACTGCTGGCGAGCATGCCGTGGACTCGACCCTCTGGCCGGTACTGAAATCATTTCTCGCCGATTACCCGGACATTAATGTGGAAATCACGGTCGATAACACCTTAACTGACATTGTCAGCGGGCGGTTTGATGCCGGCATCCGCCTTGGAGAACAGGTAGCAAAAGATATGATTGCGGTACGGATTGGGCCGGATATGAGTATGGCTGTCGTTGGCTCACCTTCATATTTGGCTAAATATGGCATACCCACCACTCCGGCAGATCTGCAAAATCATCGTTGCATCAATATGCGCCTGCCGACAATGGGGGGCCTTTATGCGTGGGAATTCGAAAAAGAGGGGCATGAATTAAGAGTTCGTGTTGATGGGCAACTGACCTTTAACAGTTTGCGACAACGCATTGATGCCGCCGTCATGGGTTTTGGTCTGGCATTCGTACCAGAGGATGCGGTAAAAGCTAAAATTACCAGTGGCAATCTAATCAGGGTGCTGAAAGAGTGGTGTGAGCCTTTCCCCGGTTATTACCTCTACTATCCGAGCCGCAGACAGCATACCACCGCATTTTCGTTGTTCGTGGATGCCTTACGCTATAAGCGTTAAGACCAAACAAAAACCCCGCCGAAGCGGGGTCTTGTGGAGTGAGTGGCGTTGACCGGTAAGCCGCTTTCTTTTATGAAAAGCGTCGTGGACAGTCATTCCTCGCAAACCATATCGCACAAAACAAAAACCCCGCCGAAGCGGGGTCTTGTGGAATGAGTGGAGTTGACCGGTAAGCCGGGTTCTGTCGTGGACAGTCATTCCTCTAGGCCAGCAATCGCTCACTGGCTCAAGCAGCCTACCCGGGTTCAGTACGGGCCGTACCATGTGAACCCCTATTTGGCCTTGCTCCGGGTGGAGTTTACCCTGCCACGAACTGTTACCAGCCGTGCGGTGCGCTCTTACCGCACCCTTTCACCCTTACCTGATCCCACTTACGCGGGCCATCGGCGGTTTGCTCTCTGTTGCACTTGTCGTAGGCTTGCGCCTCCCAGGCGTTACCTGGCACCCTGCCCTATGGAGCCCGGACTTTCCTCCCCTTCACCTGTCTCCCCCGAAAGGGACGGCAGCGAAGCGGCGACTGTCTGGTCAACTCCGCGGCGGATTATAATCACATTACTGTTGAATGTCATCTTCCGCTTGCTCTTGAGCACCATCTTGCAGCTCAAGTGCGTACTTATAGAGCGCATTCTTTTTCACGCCATGAATCTCTGCCGCCAACGCTGCGGCTTTTTTCAGCGGCAACTCTTTTTGCAATAATGCCAGAGTACGTAACGCAACGGCCGGTAAAGCATCATCGGCTTGTACTTTATGTCCTTCGACAATCAAGACCATTTCGCCTTTGCGGCGGTTTTCATCTTCCTGAACCCAAGCCAACAACTCGCCAACCGGTGCGCCGTGGATAGACTCCCAAGTTTTGGTTAATTCTCTGGCGAGTACCACATAGCGTTGTGGGCCAAGTACGGTTACCATGTCCTGTAAACTTTCCAACAAGCGATGCGTTGATTCGTAGAAGATCAGTGTTCGAGGTTCCTCAATCAGCGCTTGCAGAGTATCCTTACGTCCTTTGGTTTTCGCAGGCAGGAAGCCTTCGTAGCAAAAACGATCCGAGGCAATACCGGCGGCAGAAAGTGCTGTAATCGCCGCACAAGCGCCCGGGAGTGGCACCACCCTGATGCCCGCTTCACGACAACGGCGCACTAAGTGGTAGCCCGGATCGTTGATAAGTGGCGTACCTGCATCTGAAACCAGTGCAATACTCTGGCCTGCTTGCAGTTTCGCCAGCAAATGATCGGCTTTTTGTTGTTCGTTATGGTCATGAAGTGCAAACAGGCGGGCGTTGATCGCAAAATGCTGTAATAACAACCCTGTATGGCGTGTATCTTCTGCCGCAATCAAATCAACGCCTTTCAGTACCTCTAACGCCCGGTGGGTAATATCCCCTAAATTACCGATTGGGGTGGGTACCACATAAAGCGTAGATGCAGAAATCACTGCTCGATCGTGTTGATTCATTGTTTCATCCGAATTACCGATTTAATATTGAGCATCTTGAAAAAAACATCACTGGATACAGTATGCTTTCCTCAACATTCGTTCGTTCCAAAGCAGGGCTTGTCCCTGTAGTTCTGGCCGCACTGATTCTGGCAGCCTGTTCAGGCAGAGCGCCACAGACGCCGCCACCCGCAAATATACAGGACGAAGCAAGCGCGAACTCTGATTATTATCTGCAACAGTTGCAACAGAGTGGTGATGATAACAAGGCTGACTGGCAATTACTCGCCATTCGTGCCCTGTTACGTGAAGGGAAAACGCCTCAGGCGGCAGAACAGCTCGGTACACTACCGGCTAATCTGAGCGATACGCAGCGTCAGGAACAGCAATTACTGACCGCAGAACTGCTGATTGCGCAGAAAAATAACCCTGCTGCTGCTGATATTCTTGGTAAGTTGGATGCGACCCAACTCTCGGCTAACCAGCAAGTTCGTTTCTATCAGGCGCAAATTGCCGCCAATCAAGGTAAAGCCACTCTGCCACTGATTCGTGCGTTTATCGCTCAGGAACCGTTACTGAAAGATAAAGCCCATCAGGACAATATTGATGGCACCTGGCAATCTCTGGCACAACTGACACCACAAGAATTGAACAATATTGTGATTAATGCAGATGAAAACGTGCTGCAAGGTTGGCTGGATTTACTGCGTGTGTATCAGGATAACAAACAAGATCCCGAGCTACTGAAAGCCGCTATTAAAGACTGGCAGAACCGTTATCCTCAAAACCCGGCAGCGAAAACCCTGCCAACGGGATTAACGCAGATCAGTAACTTCAGCCAGGCCTCGACGGCGAAAATTGCACTGTTGCTGCCACTCAGTGGCCCGGCACAGGTATTTGCCGATGCTATCCAGCAAGGTTTCACTGCCGCTCAAAATGGGTTACCGGTAGCCGCACCTGCTGCTGCGCCCCCCGATACAGCAGCAACCACGCCAACTGATACCGCCGCTGCAACACCTGCTGAGGTAGCACCGATTACCACACCGGCGCCGGTAGCTGCTCCTGTTGCCGCCAACAATGCACAGGTAAAGGTCTACGACACAACAACGCAGCCTATTGCGGCATTACTGGCTCAGGCCCAGCAGGATGGCGCGACTTTGGTTGTCGGCCCACTGCTTAAACCTGAAGTTGAACAACTGAAGGCCACAACAAGTACATTGAATATCTTGGCGTTAAATCAGCCGGAAGCCAGTACTAACAGTCCCAACATCTGTTACTTCGCCTTATCGCCAGAAGATGAAGCTCGCGATGCCGCGCATCATTTATGGGGGCAGGAAAAGAGAATGCCATTGTTGCTGACCCCGCGCGGTACTTTTGGCGATCGTATCGCCAAAGCCTTCGCTGAAGAGTGGCAGAAGCAGGGTGGGCAAACAGTATTGCAGCAAAACTTCGGTTCAACTGCTGAACTGAAACAAGCTATCAACAGTGGTGCGGGTATCCGGCTAACTGGCCAGCCAGTTGCCGTTTCAGGCACGCCTGCTGCGGCACCAGCATCTGTCACCATTGCAGGTCTGACAATCCCGGCACCACCAGTAGATGCGCCCGTCGTTTCCACTTCCGCTGGTGGTAACATTGATGCAGTTTATATCATTGCGACTCCGGCTGAACTGACACTGATTAAACCAATGATTGATATGGCCACCAGCTCGCGTAGCAAACCGGCGCTGTTTGCCAGTTCACGTAGCTATCAGGCCGGTGCTGGCCCGGATTACCGTTTGGAGATGGAAGGCATTCAGTTTAGTGATATTCCATTGATGGCCGGTGCTAATCCAGCACTAATGCAGCAGGCGTCGGCTAAATATGCCAACGACTATTCGCTGGTACGCCTGTACGCCATGGGGATCGATGCGTGGACATTATCGAATCATTTTGCGCAAATGCGCCAAATTCCTGGTTTCCAGGTCAGCGGTACAACCGGTGATTTAACGGCATCAGCCGATTGTGTTATTACCCGTAAGCTGCCTTGGTTGCAATACCGTCAAGGTATGGTAGTACCGGCGGCGTAAAGTGATTCGGGTGACAAATCTGTCTGGAACAGATTTGAACGCTGCTTGCAGCGGCCTCGCAGAGGCGAGGCCCATGGACGGGCTGAGTAACGAATGTAGCTAACACCCCTGCAACTTCAATTATAAAGAGTATTCCCAAAGTCATTGGAGTTGCAGGTAGGCAGCAAATGAGCGAGTCCCGATGAACTTACTCAGGTAAGTGATTCGGGTGACAAATCTGTCTGGAACAGATTTGAACGCTGCTTGCAGCGGCCTCGCAGAGGCGAGGCCCATGGACGGGCTGAGTAACGAATGTAGCTAACAACCCTGCAACTTCAAGGATGAAGGGAATATGAGCCAACGGAACACTGGCACACATTACGAAAATCAGGCCCGCAGCTATCTGGAGCGGGTTGGTTTAATTTTTCAGGCGGCTAATGTCACCTACCAATGTGGTGAGATTGACCTTATTATGCGCGACGGGGAAACTTGGGTGTTTGTTGAGGTTCGCTTTAGGCGTAATGCCCTATTTGGTGGCGCTGCTGCCAGCGTCACTCACAGCAAACAACAGCGGTTACTCCGGGCTGCCACCATTTGGCTGGCACAGCGAGGCGCCAGTTTTGCCACAACATCGTGCCGTTTTGATGTTTTTGCCATCACGGGTAGCCAAGTAGAGTGGCTGCCTAATGCTTTCAATACGGATTAACAATTTTTCCGGTTTACTACCGGGCTATGCCCTAAGACGTTGGAGTCGCTGGTTGCCGGCAAGAGAATGACAAATTGGTTGTAAACCATTTTTAACGTCACTTGCATTGCTCCACTGGCTGAGTCGAGTAACGAACGTAGCCAACACCCCTGCGGCTTCAAGTACCAAGGGCATATTAATTTTACTGAGTGGATTAAATCAACGTGCTGGATAGAATCAAAGGCTGCTTTACAGAAAGTATTCAAACCCAGATTGCCGCGGCTGAGGCTTTGCCTGATGCCATATCCCGTGCAGCAATGACGTTGGTTCAGTCACTGCTCAACGGCAATAAAATTCTCTGCTGCGGCAATGGGACTTCAGCGGCTAACGCGCAGCACTTTGCCGCCAGCATGATAAACCGTTTTGAAACAGAACGACCAAGTCTGCCTGCAATTGCGTTAAATGCTGATAATGTTGTTCTGACCGCTATTGCCAACGACCGTTTACATGATGAGGTCTATGCCAAGCAGGTACGAGCACTCGGCCATGCTGGTGATGTTTTGCTCGCTATTTCCACTCGTGGCAATAGCCGTGATATTGTGAAAGCGGTCGAAGCAGCTGTAACCCGTGATATGACCATCGTTGCCCTTACCGGTTACGATGGCGGTGAGCTGGCTGGCCTGTTGGGTCAGCAGGATGTTGAAATCCGTATACCTTCGCACCGCAGTGCACGCGTTCAAGAATTGCACATGCTCACAGTGAATTGCTTGTGTGACTTAATTGATAACACTCTATTTCCTCATCAGGACGATTAAAGGAGCACGAATGAAGGTTGGTTATATTTTTGCCATGCTATTCAGCGCCCTGCTATTGCAAGGCTGTGTCGGTGCCGTGGTTGTCGGCAGCGCAGCCGTTGCGACTAAATCTGCCACAGACCCACGCTCTGTCGGCACTCAGGTAGACGATGGCACACTTGAGGCCAGAGTCGTCAATGCGCTGAGCAAAGATCAGCAGATAAAAAGCCAAACACGCTTTGTGGTGACCGCTTATCAAGGGAAAGTTTTGCTGACCGGGCAGTCGCCAACCGCAGAGCTGTCTAACCGCGCCAAACAAATTGCCGCAGGTGTCGATGGCGCAACGGAAGTGTATAACGAGATGCGCTTAGGCAAGCCGGTTGATCTGACTACCGCCTCAATGGATACCTGGATCACCACCAAAGTTCGTTCACAGTTACTGACCGCAGATTCAGTTAAATCTTCAAATGTGAAAGTCACCACCGAGAACGGCGAAGTGTTCTTGTTGGGTCTGGTGACTCAGCAGGAAGGGCAATCAGCGGCACAGATTGCCAGCCAGGTTAGTGGCGTTAAGCACGTCACCACTGCGTTTACTATTGTAAAATAATCAATTAGTTAGAAAGAGCAATCCTATTATGGGCCGGGAGAAATCCAGGCCCATTTTTAGCTATCCAAAACATCAAGCCATTAATCTAAATCATTCGCCTGTATGAAGTCTTTCCCACCCAACTGCCGCATCTGGCGTAAAATCCACTGCTGGCGGGAAATAACATAACCTGATGGCGCATTAACCTTAAAACGCAGTGGATTAGGCAGGACCGCTGCCAGCAAGGCGGCTTCTGAAGCACTCAATTTACTGGCGGGTTTATTAAAGAAATGGCGTGCAGCGGCTTCCACACCAAAAATGCCCTCACCAAACTCGGCAATATTGAGATACACCGTCAGAATACGGCGCTTGGTCCATATCAGTTCGATACCGGCGGTCAATCCCACTTCCAACCCTTTTCGCACCCAGCTACGCCCGTCCCAAAGAAACAGATTTTTCGCTGTTTGCTGTGACAAAGTCGAGGCACCTCGGATACGATTTTGATTGCGCTGATTATGGGAGAGTGCCGATTCGATAGCACCCACATCAAATCCCCAATGCTCGGGGAATTTTTGATCCTCAGCCGCCATCACTGCTAGCGCCATGTAAGGCGAAATTTCATCCATCGGCACCCAGTCAGAGTGCGCTACATAGGAAAAATCACCGGTCAACCAGGCGCCCAGTTGCCTTTCGATCATCACCATGGAAAAAGGGACCGGCAAAAAAGCGAAAATCAAAATGCCCGCCAACCACAGTGTGACGATGCCGATCACGCCCCGTTTTCCCCAATACCATAGCTGGTTTAATCTGCGTCTGGCTAACGTCATTCGGTTAAATCCAGTACCTTAGTTACCAACTTATCAATCCCTTTAGCCGCTTCAGAAATTGATGTTGCCAACATATAGGCAGGTGTGGTGACCACTTTATTCTCAGCATCGACCACCACGTCATCGGCAGGGCAAATAACATGCTCTCCACCCATAACTTCAATTGCATCAATAGTATCGGGATCGTTACCAATTGTCAGACGGATCGGTTTACCCAACAGTTTTGGCAACATCACTGGCGCAATACACATAAAACCAATTGGTTTACCTGACTTATGCATTGATTGAATAAGTTTATATAAATCTGGGTCAATAACACATTCAGAACCTTGAGCTGCAAAATCGCAGAGGTTCTTTGCGGCACCAAAACCACCGGGTACAATCAAGGCATCCAATTGCTCTGAATTGGCTAAAGAAAGAGGCTTAATCTGGCCGCGAGTAATGCGCGCCGACTCCACTAACACATTCCGTTTCTCGACCATTTCTTCGCCGGTAACATGATTAATAACATGCAGTTGTGGTTTATCGGGGGCGAAGAACAAAACACTTGCGCCCGCACGATCTAATGCCAGGATTGTTAAGACAGACTCATGTATCTCAGCACCGTCAAATACCCCACATCCACTAAGCACTACACCGACCGTTTTCATCACACCTCTCCTTTTCTTACTCTGTCAATCGCTTAACCCGTTCTAGTGACAAAGACGAATCTCTATCACAAATTTTAATGAATCTTGTAACAAGAGCGCTTACATTTGCTATGTTGTTGCTTGTATGATGTATGGAAGAATCCTTACAACCTGCGAATCCACTCGAAATCGAAATAATATACCCTAAGTATTTCGAATTACTGGAAGGCGGTAACTGAGCGAATCCCCAGCGGCTTACATAAGTAAGTGACTGGGGTGAATGAAATCAGCCAACGCACATGTAACTTGAAGTATGACGAGTATCGCAGGTTGACGATTTCCCTGGTGTTGGCGCAGTATTCGCGCACCCCGGCCTCGGTCGGGGTTATTTTTTTTCAGCTTCCGCCGCCCACTCACGTAACACCTGCACATCATTGCGCCATTCTAATTTTAATTCATCGACCCAATCTTGCACGTTATCCCACCATGCTGGCAGTGTCGGGGTTTGGATCTGCTGTGCAAGCTGCTGGATATGACGCAAACCGACAGAACCGGCAGCGCCTTTAATCTTATGCGCCTCTTCGGTAATGCCCTTTTGGTCCCGTGCCGTCATGTTTGAGTCCAACACCGACAAATAGCTGGGCATCATCTGTTCAAACATTTCCAGGCTTTGATGAATTAATTGTGGGCCAACCAAATCGATGTATTGCTCCAGCATTGCAGTATCAAGTAACGATTCATGGCTTTGCATCACTTTATGCTCCTGTTTTTTCGCCGAGGTTGAGGGCTTATGATCCCAAAATTGCTTAATCATCGCCGTGAGCGCAGGAACTGACAACGGCTTGCTCAGCACGTCATCCATCCCAGCATCTAAATACTCTTTTTTGTCTTTAAGTACGTTGGCGGTCAATGCCACCAGTGGTGGTAATGACTCTGCCACATATTCCGCCCGAATTTGGCGCGCAATGTCCAACCCGCTCATATCCGGCAACTGGATATCCAACAGCACTAAATCAAAATCATCAGGTTTAAACATCGCCAGTGCATCATGGCCATTCATTGCCACCTCAACGCTGTTGCCTAATTTCTCCAATACCGAGCGCGCGACAATGACGTTCAGCTCGATATCTTCCACCAGCAATACATGCAACGCAGGCAGAGGTATGTCATCGCCTGATGGCACACTCGCGGCTTGCTGCACCGCAGGTGCTTTAATGGTCAAGGTAAAGCATGAACCGGCCCCTTGGGTACTTTTCACCGTAATATCGCCCCCCATGCTTTGTGCCAAGCGTTTAGATACCGCCAGACCAATGCCAGTACCGGTTGCCGGGCGGCCACCATTGCGATCTTTCACCTGATAATACATGGCGAAAATCTTATCCTGTTCATCTTCGGGGATGCCCATACCTGAATCTTCTACTTCAAAGATCAAACGGTCACTCCCCTCACGCCGTACCCGCACCACAATTTTACCTTGCTGAGTAAATTTCACGGCATTGCCGATTAAGTTCCACAGAATCTGGCGCAAGCGGGTGCCATCGGTAATCACTTTCTCCGGCAGCGGCAATTGCGGTTCCATAATGAACTTCAACCCTTTTGGCTGAACCAACAGGCCCGAAAGGTTCTCAAGATCTGCCATAAAACCTGTAAAATCAATTGGCTGATTATCAAGCTGGACTTTACGCCTTTCCAATTTATCCATCTCAATAATATCGTTGAAGATATTCCCAAGAGTAATAGCACTGACATGAATGGTTTTCAGATACTTTAGCTGTTCGCTGTCTAATTCGGTATCAAGCAGGATACGGCTTAGGCCAACAATGCCATTAAGCGGCGTACGCAGCTCGTGGCTGATTGTTGAGATGAAGGTAGTCTTATCCCTACTGGCGTTCTCCAGCGCATCCTGATAGCGCTTACGCTCGGTTATATCACGCCCAAACCCCATCAATCCGTGCCGTTTACCAACACGATCATAAAAGGGCACTTTACGCAGTTCAAAGCAGGCTTTGCGGCCATCGGGATAAACCAGCCACTGCTCATAGGTAAGAGAGACGTTATGGCGGAAGACTTTCTCGTCGGTTTCCATCACTTTTTCGGCGATATCCGGCGCATAGACATCTTTGGGCGTCAGCCCAACCAGCTGTTTCTCACTCTTGCCCGTCAACAGCTCCATCGCCCGGTTGCAGCCAGAGAACTCATTATCTTCATTGCGGTAATAAACCAGATCTGGCGACGCATCCAAAAAGGATCGCAATAACGCCGACTGCTGCCCCAGCTCAACCTGCGCCTGCTCACGGTGTCCCATCTCTTCTTTTAGTTTATCAACCACTTGTAGGTGCGCTTTTTCCGCTTTTTCACGCTCAACAATTTCCTGATTGAGTTGAGCAATATTTTCGGTCAGTTGTTTATTCAGCTCTAAATCGCGATAACGCATCACTTCAAGCTTTTCAACCAGACGCGATAAGCGCTGGCGCGACTCTTCCAATTGCTCAACCACTACCGACAAGAAATAGACTGCCCAAGGCGTAATCAACAAACCAAAGAAAATGGAACGTACCAGATCGAGGGTTTCAACAGAGCCACTCAGCACCAACGTCACCGCCATCTGCACCACCATGGCCAGTAACACCAGCACAGAGGCCAGTAGCAGTGAGAAGCGAACCAGTCCTAACTTAACCATTAAATCAACGTAGTACTGGGCTAATACCCTGATTTGCTTCATAGCAACCCCTGTCAGTGTTTCTGAATATGCCTTGGAATCTACACCCAAAGTCATTGGAGTTGCAGGTAGGCAGCCAGCAAGCGAATCCCGATGAGCTTTTTCATGTAGGGTCAACTACAAGTAAGTGATTCGGGTGAGCGAGCGTAGCTAACAACTCTGTAGCTTCAAGGACGAAGGGTATAAATCATACCGTAAAACCGCCAAGAGATAAGATGGCTTGCTTAGAAGTGTGGAAAAGATTGCAAATCACGGTGAGAGATTGGGAAATAAGCCGATTATCTGCCAATCGGCAGCTCGCAAAGGCCAGGGCGTAGCGCGCGAAAGTAGTTTGGGTGCAGCTACCGGAGCGTACACCTGCCCTTATAAATACCAGTTACGTGAGGATGGCGAGCACAGCCTAAACCCCGAATACGCACGCGCAGTAGCCGCTCACAACCCCGAGGCTTGCCCGCCATGGGTAAGCATATAATTATTCAGCTCATTCATACCGGTCCAGCGATTCTCGCACCACAACGGGGCCAACAACGTGGGTCTGCGCGCACTGGCAGAGATCCGATGATAGACAATCTGCGCTGGAGTATGGCGGATCATTTCACCCGCAGTCACAACATATTGTTCCAACGCCAGTTCCGCCAACCGCCCTGCCCGCCATGCTTTTCCCATCGTGCTACCTTCCACGATATGGAGCGGATGCAGTTTTAACCCATCAACACCGGTTGCCACCACTTGTTCTAGCGTTGCCATATTCTGTGGCTTATCTTCGCCGGGTAAGCCGACAATCAAATGACAGCATACTTTCAGCCCACGGGCACGGGCGCGGCGGGCTGTTTGCTGATAACAGGCGAAATCATGCCCACGGTTAATACGCTTGAGCGTTTTATCATTAGCGGTCTGTAGCCCCAACTCCAGCCAGACTTCATAACCTTGCTGGTGATAACTACTCAATAAATCCAATACCGCATCCGGGACACAATCGGGCCGGGTTCCCACACACAAACCGACAATGTCAGCTTCGGCTAAAGCCTGTTCATACATCACAGCTAAAGCATTAACCTCTGCATAAGTACTGGTATAGGCCTGGAAGTAGGCCAGGTAACGTTTTGCCCGATTAGTTTTTTTTGCCTGCGCCGCTAGCTGCTGCGCAATACTCTGTTGCTGCATGTTCTCATCGGCAAATGAAGCCACCTGACAAAAGGTACAGCCCCCTCGACCGAGTGTTCCATCACGATTAGGGCAGCTAAACCCGCCGTGCAACGTGAGTTTATGCACTTTTTCACCGTAACGGCGCTGTAAATCCGCACCAAACATATTGACTAATTTCTGCAACTGCATAATCTTGGCACTGCCTGTCAAAAAAGAGCTTAAGGCTACCCGCTAGCGATGCAATTCGCGATGACAGAGATCAACTCCCACGCCCTTGGGTGCAACCCCGCATAACCATTCATTATAAATGCAAATAAAATCACTTGACCAATGATTAAATTTTCTTATTTCCACCAACCTGTTAGCGCTTCTATTACAATTCAGTGAAAAATAGTTTTATAAACCAATAAATATTTAAATAGCAGAGTTTAATTCTAACATCCCCGCCAGCACTAGCATGGTGCAGAGATTTGTCGATTGCACTATAGTGAGACAGCTCACAATTTCACGCCTATCTCATTGAGTATGAGATGGGTTAAAAGTACCAATAAATATATATTTTTCATTGTGATAACCCCATTTATTACCTTAAAGATATATCTTAAGCCTATATTTGACCTGAGTATTCTTTCTCGCTAAGTTGGAGGTCCGCTGGAAGCTTTCTAGACGGGCAAACGTCTAGTCATAATTATGCAGTAATTTAAGACTCCCTCTTAAAACAAGTCTTATACCACTTGTGAGAACCGTCACAAGAGGCCATTGGCGGAGGGCGGAAAAGCAGATTTGTCGCGAAATACGCGGCTCTCAGCCCACCCCGCCTGATGTAACCATGTCCTTCTGGAGTCGGTTTGTGAGAGTCTCGCAGAGCCTGGGGAGGTTCACTGATATGTTGTACGATAAATCCCTTGAGAGGGACAACTGTGGTTTCGGCCTAATCGCCCACATAGAAGGCGAACCTAGCCATAAGGTAGTGCGTACCGCTATACACGCACTGGCCCGCATGCAACACCGTGGCGCGATACTTGCTGATGGCAAGACTGGCGACGGTTGTGGCTTGTTGTTACAAAAACCGGATCGTTTTTTCCGGATGGTCGCTGAAGAACGCGGATGGCGTTTGGCCAAAAACTATGCCGTAGGCATGATGTTTCTCAGTCAGGACGAAGAACTCGCCAAGGCAAGCCGCCGCATTGTAGAAGAAGAATTGCAAAACGAAACGCTGTCGATTATCGGCTGGCGTGAAGTGCCGACCAACCCGGATGTTCTCGGTGAAATTGCCCTCTCCTCCCTGCCTCGGATTGAACAAATTTTTGTGAACGCCCCTGCTGGCTGGCGTCCACGTGATATGGAACGCCGCCTGTTTGTGGCGCGTCGCCGTATCGAAAAGCGTATTTCAGAAGATAAAGATTTCTACGTATGTAGTTTCTCTAATCTGGTGACGATCTATAAAGGCTTGTGCATGCCTGCGGATCTACCGCGCTTCTATCTTGATTTGGCTGATTTGCGCATGGAGTCGGCAATCTGCCTGTTCCACCAGCGCTTCTCAACCAATACCGTGCCACGCTGGCCACTGGCTCAGCCGTTCCGTTATCTGGCCCACAACGGCGAAATCAATACCATCGCCGGTAACCGCCAATGGGCGCGTGCACGTGCTTATAAATTCAAAACGCCATTAATCCCGGATTTGCAGGATGCGGCTCCTTTCGTCAATGAGACCGGCTCTGACTCCAGTTCACTGGATAACATGTTGGAACTGTTCCTCAGTGGCGGTATGGACTTGATTCGTGCCATGCGTCTGTTAGTGCCACCGGCCTGGCAGAACAACCCAGATATGGATACCGACCTGCGCGCCTTCTTTGACTTCAACTCCATGCATATGGAGCCGTGGGATGGCCCGGCCGGGATTGTGATGTCAGATGGCCGTTATGCCGCTTGTAACCTTGATCGTAATGGCTTGCGCCCTGCGCGCTACGTTATCACCAAAGATAAGCTGATCACTTGTGCTTCTGAAGTGGGCATCTGGGATTATCAGCCCGATGAAGTGATTGAAAAAGGTCGCGTCGGCCCCGGTGAACTGATGGTGATCGATACCCGCAGCGGTAAGATCCTCCATTCAGCCGAAACGGATAACGATCTGAAAAGCCGCCACCCGTATAAAGAGTGGATGGAGAAGAACGTTAAGCGTCTGGTGCCGTTCGAAGATCTGCCAGAAGATCAGGTGGGTAGCCGTCAGTTAGATGATTCGACACTGGAAACCTACCAGAAGCAATTTGGTTACAGCAGTGAAGAGCTGGACCAAGTCATCCGTGTGCTGGGTGAAATTGGTCAGGAAGCCACCGGCTCAATGGGCGATGATACCCCATTTGCGGTGCTATCCAGCGGCCCACGTATTATTTACGATTACTTCCGCCAGCAATTTGCGCAGGTCACCAACCCGCCCATCGATCCACTGCGTGAAGCACACGTTATGTCACTGGCGACCAGTATCGGTCGTGAAATGAACGTGTTCTGCGAAGCAGAAGGTCAGGCGCACCGGCTGAGCTTTAAATCGCCGATCCTGTTGTTCTCTGATTTCCAACAGTTAACCACGTTGGAAGGGGAACATTATCGTGCTGATCGTGTGGATTTGACCTTTGACCCTGCCGAAACTGACCTGGAACAAGCAGTTCTGAGATTATGTGAAGAAGCAGAGCGCAAAGTCCGTGACGGTGCCGTGATGCTGGTACTGTCTGATCGTGCCATCGCCCCTAACCGCCTGCCGGTACCCGCACCAATGGCTGTCGGCGCTATCCAGACCCGCCTGGTTGAGAAAAATCTACGCTGCGACGCCAACATTATTGTTGAAACTGCCAGTGCCCGCGACCCGCATCACTTCGCCGTGCTGCTCGGTTTTGGTGCGACTGCGATTTACCCTTATTTAGCTTATGAATCATTGGCTAAATTGGTTGATAGCCAAGCGATTGATAAGAAGTATCGCGATGTGATGCTTAACTATCGTAATGGGATCAACAAGGGCCTATACAAAATTATGTCCAAAATGGGCATTTCAACTGTGGCCTCTTACCGCTGTGCCAAGCTGTTTGAAGCGGTTGGCCTGCATCGTGATTTGTCTAATCTCTGTTTCCAGGGCGTGGTCAGTCGTATCGGTGGAGCTAGCTTCAGTGATTTCCAACAGGATCTGCAAAATCTGTCTAAACGTGCCTGGCTGAAACGCAAGCCGTTGGATCAGGGCGGTTTATTGAAGTTTGTTCACAACGGCGAATACCATGCGTATAACCCGGATGTGGTCAGCACCTTACAAAAAGCGGTTCACAGTGGTGAATACAGCGATTATCAGGTTTATGCCAAGCTGGTTAATGAGCGTCCGATTGCCACACTGCGTGATCTGTTAGCCATTAAACCGCAAGGCACCCCGATCCCGGTGGATCAAGTGGAACCGGCTGAATCACTGTTTACTCGCTTTGATACGGCGGCAATGTCTATCGGCGCACTTAGCCCGGAGGCCCATGAATCATTGGCTATCGCCATGAACAGTCTGGGTGGCTTCTCTAACTCCGGTGAAGGTGGCGAAGATCCAGCCCGTTACGGTACGAATAAAGTTTCTCGTATTAAGCAGGTGGCCTCTGGTCGTTTCGGTGTGACACCGGCGTATCTGGTAAATGCCGATGTTATCCAGATCAAAGTGGCACAAGGTGCAAAACCGGGTGAAGGCGGCCAGTTACCGGGTGATAAAGTCACACCCTATATCGCCAAACTGCGCTATTCCGTACCGGGAGTAACATTGATCTCCCCACCACCGCACCATGATATTTACTCAATCGAAGACCTGGCACAGCTCATTTTCGACTTGAAACAGGTCAATCCGAAAGCTTTGATTTCGGTGAAACTGGTATCTGAGCCGGGCGTGGGTACCATTGCTACCGGTGTAGCGAAAGCTTATGCCGACCTGATTACCATTGCTGGGTACGACGGTGGTACCGGTGCCAGCCCGCTCTCTTCAGTGAAATATGCCGGTTGCCCGTGGGAGCTGGGATTAGTTGAAACGCAACAAGCGCTGGTTGCCAACGGCCTGCGCCATAAAATCCGTCTACAAGTGGATGGTGGCTTGAAAACCGGCGTCGATATTGTTAAAGCCGCGATTCTGGGTGCAGAAAGCTTCGGCTTCGGTACCGGGCCTATGGTGGCACTCGGTTGTAAATACTTACGTATTTGCCACCTGAATAACTGCGCCACCGGTGTAGCAACTCAGGATGAAAAACTGCGTCGTGACCATTATCACGGCTTGCCTGAAAGGGTGGTTAACTACTTCCAGTTTATCGCGCGGGAAACCCGTGAAATCATGGCTGAGTTGGGTGTAAGCCAACTGGTTGATTTAATTGGTCGTACTGACATGCTGCTGGAGCTGGATGGCATCTCAGCCAAACAGAATAAACTGGACCTGTCGCCGATGCTGAAAACCGCTACGCCACATCCGGGTAAGGCACTATATTGTACCGAAAGTAACCCTCCGTTCGATAAAGGCATACTGAACAAAGAGTTACTGTCGCAAGCTGAACCGCACATTGAAGCGAAACACAGCAAGACGTTCTACTTCGATATCCGTAATACTGACCGTTCCGTAGGTGCCGCGCTGTCGGGCGCGATTGCCACTAAACATGGTGATCAAGGTCTGGCAACCGACCCCATCAAAGCTTATTTCTCCGGTACTGCCGGTCAAAGCTTTGGTGTCTGGAATGCCGGTGGCGTTGAGTTAACCCTGACCGGTGATGCCAACGACTATGTCGGTAAAGGGATGGCCGGTGGCCGTATTGCAGTGCGCCCTCCTGTCGGCTCTAACTTCCGCAGCCATGAGGCCAGCATTGTCGGCAACACCTGTCTCTATGGCGCGACTGGCGGCAAATTATTCGCCGCAGGCCGTGCAGGTGAGCGTTTCGCCGTGCGTAACTCTGGGGCTATCACCGTTGTTGAAGGTATCGGTGATAACGGTTGTGAATACATGACTGGTGGTATTGTCTGCGTACTGGGTCGCACTGGGATTAACTTCGGTGCTGGTATGACCGGCGGTTTTGCTTATGTTCTTGATGAAGATGGTGAATTCCGTAAACGTGTTAACCCTGAGCTGGTGGAAGTCCTGGATGTTGATCAATTGGCAATCCATGAAGAGCATCTGCGTGGGCTGATCACTGAGCATGTTCAGTTGACCGGTTCTAGCCGTGGCGAAGAAATTCTGGCTAACTGGCCAGAGTGGGTGACCAAATTTGCTTTGGTTAAACCGAAATCCAGCGACGTGAAAGCACTGTTGGGCCACCGTAGCCGTTCCGCAGCCGAGCTGCGGGTTCAAGCGCAGTAAGGGGTTGAAATGAGTCAGAATGTTTATCAGTTTATCGACCTACAGCGCGTAGATCCGCCAAAAAAGCCGCTGAAGATCCGTAAAATTGAATTTGTTGAGATTTACGAGCCGTTTTCGGAAACCCAGGCCAAAGCACAGGCAGACCGCTGCCTGTCTTGTGGTAACCCTTATTGCGAATGGAAGTGCCCGGTTCATAACTACATTCCTAATTGGCTGAAACTGGCCAACGAAGGACGCATCATGGAAGCGGCGGATCTGGCCCACCAGACCAACAGCTTACCGGAAGTGTGTGGCCGTGTGTGCCCACAGGACCGTCTGTGCGAAGGGTCTTGTACCCTGAACGACGAATTCGGTGCGGTGACTATCGGCAACATCGAGCGCTACATCAGCGATAAAGCCATTGAGATGGGCTGGAAGCCTGATATGTCGCATGTTCACCCGACCGGTAAACGTGTCGCGGTGATCGGTGCTGGCCCTGCCGGGCTGGCCTGTGCCGACGTATTAGCACGCAACGGCGTACAAGCCGTGGTATTTGACCGCCATCCAGAGATTGGCGGCTTGCTGACCTTCGGTATTCCAGCCTTTAAGCTGGAAAAAGAAGTGATGATTAAGCGCCGTAAAATCTTCTCCGAGATGGGTATCGAATTCCAACTCAATACTGAAATCGGTAAAGATATCACCATGGATGCGCTGCTGAAGGAGTATGACGCGGTGTTCCTCGGTGTGGGTACTTACCAATCGATGCGCGGTGGTCTGGCAAATGAAGATGCCTCGGGTGTCTATGATGCGCTGCCATACCTGATTGCCAATACCAAGCAGTTGATGGGCTTTGATGCGACCGTCCACGAGCCATATATCAATATGGAAGGTAAGCGTGTCGTGGTGCTGGGCGGCGGTGATACCGCAATGGACTGTGTGCGTTCATCGATTCGCCAAGGGGCAACAGATGTGGTGTGCGCCTATCGTCGTGATGAGGTCAACATGCCAGGTTCCAAGCGGGAAGTGAAAAACGCCCGTGAGGAAGGAGTTGAGTTTAAATTCAACTTGCAACCATTAAGCATCGAAGTTAACAACAACGGCAACGTCTGTGGTGTGAAGATGGTTCGTACCCAACTGGGCGCACCTGATGCACAAGGCCGCAGCGTGGCTGAGCAGATCCCAGGGTCTGAACATGTGCTGCCAGCAGATGCTGTCATAATGGCATTTGGCTTCCGTCCACACAGCATGGAGTGGTTGGCGGCGCATGACGTGGCATTGGATAAGCAGGGCCGCGTAGTGGCCCCTGATAGCACTGATAATGCGTTTCAGACCAGTAACCCGAAAATCTTTGCCGGTGGCGATATCGTCCGTGGCTCTGATCTGGTGGTGACAGCCATCGCTGAAGGCCGCAAAGCCGCAGATGGCATCATGAATTATCTGGAAGTCTGACAGTAAAAGTATCCTGCCATAGACTTAACACTAGAGGGCTGGTTATCCAGCCCTTTTTACTGCTTTTTTTCCACGCACATCCACTTCAACTCAAGATTTTGTAACAATCTCAACCACCTTATTTGCAGCAATTTATAGCTGAAGCGCTATAGTAAAGGCCGAGCTCCGATAGGTTTATGCTTTCCGTACTTATACTTTCTGTATCTATGTTTTTTGGCCTGACCCCATGGCTAGCCTTATTATTACGCCTTGTTTTAAATAAAGGATTATCTGTTATGAAATCTCACTTACTTTTTATTGCTGGCGGCTTGCTGGCGATCAGCAGCAGCACATTGGCTATGTCTTTGAATTATCAAGAAGTTGGTTATAATATTGAGGCGCGTGGCGCGCGCGCTGTGGTAGCCGAGCTGGCAAAAGCGGGGCAACTGCCTGCGGTAGAAAATAATATTAAGCTGGGTGATGACAACTGGATTGCCATGGCCCCTAAACTGGTCGATGCCGGTAATGCGAATTTCACTGCTGGGGTGAAATCGGCACTCTCTTCTGCACTGATTTATAACCCGGCCGCAGTACTAAAAGCGGTGAGCGACAGTAAAACACTGACAGTATCAGATATTTGTACCGCACCGGCAGATGTCAAAGACAGTGCCGCCAAAGCCAGCTTCCAACAGCGCGCATCTCATACCTTATCGACTATCAGAAATAGCGATATGATGAGTCAACGTGATAGTTGTCTGGCTGAGTTGAAAAAACTGTCTTAATTATTGGTTATTTGGCAGAAATAATAAGGGCGGCTAATGACGCCCTTATTGGGTATGGTAACGCTTGGTGCAAGAGAACAGTGTTGTTCGTTACTTAACAACCCGTAATGCTGGGCGACCACCGCTACGTGGCGGTTTTGGTGGCTCATCATCCGGGGAATGACTATCGTCCTGTGATACCTGAGTATCACCAGTGACTAATGTCAGGTTCTCAGCCGGTGCCGTCTCGCTGCCTTCCTCTGTGAAAGCCTCAAAATTGCCATCAGCATCAGAATCGTAAGCTTCTTCAGGCTCAAACATAGTGCCAGAGCCGTTTTCACGCGCATAGATAGCCATTACCGCAGCCATCGGCACGGTAACTTGACGAGGAACGCCACCGAAACGGGCATTGAAACTTACACCCTCGTTACCCAGCTCCAAATTACCCACGGCACGCGGTGCTACATTCAATACAATCTGCCCATCACGGGCAAATTCCATCGGCACCGAAACACCCGGCCGGGTGACATCCACAACCAGATGCGGAGTCAGTTGATTATCAATCAACCACTCGTAAAATGCGCGCAACAGATAGGGACGGCGCGGAGACATATCCGACATCTCCATAACAGTTAACCTCGGGTTTTCAGGTGCATTTCACGTTCAGCTTCAGTCAGGGAAGCCAGGAACGCATCACGCTCAAACACACGTGTCATATAACCCTTCAACTCTTTAGAGCCAGCACCGGTTAACTCGATACCTAAGACAGGTAAACGCCACAGCAGCGGAGCCAGATAGCAATCAACCAAGCTGAATTCTTCGCTCATAAAGAAAGGCATTTCATTAAATACCGGCGCGATAGACAACAGAGCTTCACGTAGCTGCTTGCGGGCTGCTTCAGCTTCCTGAGCATTAGCTTGTTCGATCTTATGCATCAGGGAATACCAGTCTTTCTCGATGCGATTCATCATCAAACGACTGCTACCACGTGCAACAGGGTATACCGGCATCAATGGAGGATGAGGGAAACGCTCATCCAAATACTCCATGATGATACGGGATTCATACAATGTTAACTCGCGATCAACCAAAGTAGGAACGGTCTGGTAGGGATTGAGGTCAATCAGGTCCTGCGGCAGATTACCAGCTTCAACCTGCTCAATCTCAACACTGACACCTTTCTCCGCCAGTACGATACGTACTTGATGGCTAAAAATGTCGGTCGGGCCGGAAAACAGCGTCATTACCGAACGTTTGTTGGCAGCGACAGCCATGAAAACCTCCAAGATTATCTAGAAAACAGTGCGAATAGCCCACGGTTAGGTTGCTATCCTGAGTCGTTTTACCGCCGGTTCGTCATCTCGACAGCTGTTGCCGTAAATAAGCCTTGGTCGAGATAGTTATTCAGCCAGGGAGATACACGGACGCCAACAGTTCGCCGAACAGGCACAAAAGTGGGTGATAGTTTACCAGATTTTGCATGTTTTGTGGGGATGGTGCTGCGATTTCGTGATTAATTGTTTATCAGACAACGGTTTAGCAACGAAAATATAATATGTGATGCTATGAAAAGTGGTTTTTCAGGCATAAAAAAACCCGGTGAGACACCGGGTTTTTGCCATTAATCTGATGCCATAAAGGCAAAAAATTAACGTTTGGAGAACTGTGGACGGCGACGTGCTTTACGCAGACCCACTTTCTTACGCTCAACTTCACGCGCATCACGCGTTACGAAGCCAGCTTTACGCAGTTCTGGGCGCAGAGTCTCGTCATATTCCATCAGTGCACGGGTAATACCGTGACGGATAGCACCAGCTTGACCAGAAATACCACCACCTTTAACAGTGATGTACATGTCAAACTTGCTAACCATATCTAGCAGTACGAGCGGTTGCATAACAACCATACGGCCAGTTTCACGACCGAAGTACTCTTCGATGCTACGTTGGTTAATAACGATATTACCGCTACCCGGCTTAAGAAAAACGCGTGCAGCAGAACTTTTGCGGCGACCAGTGCCGTAGTATTGATTTTCAGCCATTGCCATAATCCCGATTAAATGTCCAGAACTTGCGGTTGCTGCGCCGCATGATTGTGCTCAGTACCTGCGTAAACTTTAAGTTTACGAAACATTGCACGGCCCAGCGGACCCTTCGGCAGCATGCCTTTAACCGCGATTTCAATCACACGCTCAGGACTGCGGGCAATCATCTCTTCAAAGGTCGCTTGTTTGATACCACCGACGTAGCCGGTATGACGGTAATAAATCTTGTCTGTACGCTTGTTACCGGTTACAGCAACTTTTTCTGCGTTCAGAACGATGATGTAATCACCAGTATCAACGTGCGGGGTGTATTCCGCCTTGTGCTTGCCGCGTAGGCGACTAGCCAGTTCAGTAGCGAGGCGACCTAAGGTCTTACCGTTCGCGTCAACAACATACCAGTCACGTTTTACAGTTTCTGGTTTCGCTGTGAAAGTTTTCATTATAAAAGCTTACCCAATTAATAAGTTACACGTTGGTGAACACCCAAACGTTCAAAAACAGTTGAGGCTCACACGACCATCAGTCCAGCAAACCTACCCCTTCGAATAGCCAATGCCGGCACTATCAAAGTTTTTGGGAAAAAAACTTTGTTGTAACGTGGGGTCGCAAGATTATAGAGAAGTCGACGTTAAAAATCGAACTGTTTTTGACGAGAAAGGTATAAATTAAACATGTTAAGTTAGGGCGAAGGAAAATCGCCCACCACAGAATAGCATTTTAGCGGGTCAGAAGTGAATAACGGTCGTGCAGATTATCCCTATGGCAGATGCGGTAAAGAGAGATACTCTTCACTTTGCATCTCTTGTAACCGCGATAAACAGCGTTGATATTCGAATTTAAGGCGCTCACCGCAATAAATATCGAACATTGATACTTCCGCCGCAATAATCAATTTTACCCGCCGTTCATAAAACTCATCCACGAGTGCCAGAAAACGCCTGGCCGTATTCTCATCTCGCGTCTCCATGCGGTGGACGTTGTGCAGTAATACCGTGTGATAGAGTTTGGATAGCGCAATGTAATCCAACTGGCTGCGGGCTTCTTCACACAATGTATGGAAATCTACCGCCAGAACACCCTGTGCTGAACAAATAGCAGGCAATGGCCGATGATTTACTTCCAGTATCGGCGCTTGGTCCCCCTCTTTACCGGCCAGTTTGACAAAAATATCGTCCATCGCCTGTTCAGTTTGTGGATTCAAGGGCGTCAGATAAAGATTTGCCTGAGTCAGGGTCCGCAGGCGGTAATCAATCCCCGCATCGACATTCATCACATCACAATACTGTTTAATCAATTCAATGGCTGGCAAGAAGCGGGCACGCTGTAAACCGTTATGATACAAATTATCCGGTGGAATATTGGAGGTGGTAACCAACGTGATACCTCTGGCAAAGAGTGCCTCCAGCAATGTCGCCAGTAACATGGCATCAGTAATATCCGAGACAAAAAACTCATCAAAGCACAGCACATCAGTCTGCGCTTTGAAACCGTCGGCAATAATCTCCAGCGGATTTTCATGACCTTGCAGCTCAGTCAGTTCTTGATGTACCCGTAGCATAAAACGATGGAAATGCAGTCGCAGCTTGCGCTCACCCGGCAAGCTGTGGAAAAACAGATCCATCAGCCAGGTTTTACCCCGCCCAACACCGCCCCACATATATAGCCCCTGGGCGGGTCGTATGGGGGTCCGGGGTACAGCTCGCCCAATCAAACGGTTCAGCCGCCCGCGCAGACTCGTGCTGGTCGGCGCTATACTCTGGCGTTGATTTAGTTCCTGATAAAGCCTATCCAACCGTGCTACAGCACGCCGTTGTACCTCATCAGGTTGGTAGTCGCCAGCATCAAGTGCCTGCTGGTAAAGTGCTGTAGGTGTACTTGGTTGCATGTTTATCAACAATCCCTGATAAAATAGTTATCTACTTTTTGCGCGACTTTGTTGCTGATTTATCGGGCAATCGCCGCATTTACCGACACTGCCACTGCGAAGAAAGCCTGATAACCATAAGCAAAGTTGCATCAGGATTCCACTCCGACAAGGTTAACGGTTATAGTGGGTATTATTAAGTGAAAAAGTCCTGCTGAACAATGAAGTCAAAAAAGGAGTCATCATGACCTGGGAGTATGCGCTTATTGGGTTGGTTGTTGGTATCGTGATTGGCGCGGTGGCTATGCGCTTTGGCAACCGCAAATTGCGTCAGCAGCAAGTGCTGCAAAATGAGCTGGAGAAAAGCAAAACTGATTTGGAAGAATACCGTCAGGAACTGGTTGGGCATTTTGCCCGCAGTGCTGAGTTGTTGGATAATATGGCTCGCGACTATCGCCAGCTCTACCAACATATGGCGAAAAGCTCCAATAACTTATTACCGGACTTGCCACTGCAAGATAACCCGTTCCGCTACCGTCTGACTGAATCTGAAGCAGATAATGATCAGGCACCGGTAAAAATGCCACCTCGGGATTACTCTGAAGGCGCATCGGGGTTATTACGCCCGGAGCATCAGACCCGCGATTAAGCACACGTTTAGCTATCATACTGACTACGGTGGGGTGTATCTCACATTACCGTGGTCAGTACATTTACACTTCTATACTTACCTCTCCTTGAATTGCTTCATAGCGAGCCTTATATCAAGCCATATCTTAGGATGCTTATATTTAGGACAGCAGTAGCCTTTTGAAATAAGTGAATTTTTTAGCTAATCCAGAGTCTTAATTTACAACGGGCCTGTAACAGCCATCCATCCTATTCATTCACCGTTAGGTATTGAGAGAGTTTAAATCAATGAAGAAAAAGTCATTATTTCTTAGTGCGCTGGCATTGAGTGTCGGCTTAGGTCTCGCGTCTGTTCCAATGGTGAACGCAGCAGCTCTCCCAGCGGCAGTAGCCGGGCAGGCAGTCCCTAGCCTGGCACCGATGTTGGAAAAAGTTTTGCCCGCGGTAGTCAGTGTTCATGTGTCAGGAACACAGGCACAACAGCAACGTTTGCCAGAAGAATTCAAATTCTTCTTTGGCCCGAATGCACCCGCCGGTAAAGAAAGCAGCCGTCCATTCGAGGGGTTAGGGTCGGGTGTTATCATTAATGCCGAAAAAGGCTATGTGCTGACAAACAACCACGTTATCAATAATGCGGATAAAATTCGCGTTCAGCTCAATGATGGTCGTGAATATGATGCGAAGCTGCTAGGACGTGATGAACAAACCGATATCGCGTTATTGCAGTTAACCGATGCCAAAAATCTGACCGCGATTAAAATGGCCGATTCCGATAACCTGCGAGTGGGTGATTTTGCCGTTGCTGTCGGTAATCCATTTGGTCTGGGGCAAACAGCAACATCGGGGATTATTTCAGCCTTGGGTCGTAGTGGCTTGAATTTGGAAGGGTTGGAAAACTTTATCCAGACCGACGCCTCCATCAACCGTGGTAACTCTGGCGGCGCGCTAGTTAACCTCAATGGTGAATTGATTGGGATTAACACCGCAATTCTGGCCCCAGGTGGCGGCAACATCGGTATCGGCTTTGCTATTCCAAGTAACATGGCGCAAAACCTCAGCCAACAATTGATTGAGTTTGGCGAAGTGAAGCGCGGGCTGTTGGGCATTCGTGGCAGCGAAATGACCGCTGACATGGCCAAAGCCTTTAATATTGATGCTCAGCGTGGTGCTTTTGTCAGTGAAGTGCTACCAAAATCAGCCGCATCTAAAGCAGGCATCAAAGCCGGTGATGTGTTGGTTTCTGTTGATGGGAAACCCATCAGTAGCTTTGCTGAGTTGCGGGCCAAAGTGGGCACCACCGGGCCAGGTAAAGCCATTAAAGTTGGCATGCTGCGCGATGGGAAACCGCTTGAAGTCACCGTAACCCTGGAAAACAGCAGCCCAACGTCAACTAGCGCAGAAACCTTATCGCCATCATTGCAGGGTGCATCCCTGAGCAATGGGGAAATAAAAGGGGGCAGTAAGGGCATCAAAGTTGAGAGCGTGACCAAAGGCTCACCTGCAGCGCAATCTGGTTTGCAGAAAGATGATGTGATTATTGCTGTAAACCGTGTCCGGGTTCAGGATATTACTCAGTTGCGCAAAGCCCTTGATGCGAAACCGGCGGTAATTGCACTGAATATTGTGCGCGGTGAAGAGAATATTTACCTGTTAATACGCTAATTTGCAGAAAAATCGGACACAGCACAATGCTGTGTCCGCCAAACTCATGCTATCCTCCTGTCATCCATTCATTTACGCCTTAAACCTCATGTTTCTTAAGCTATTGCGTTCTATTATTTTGGGGCTAATTATTGCCGGTGTCTTGCTGGTCGCAATACCTATGCTCCGTAGTCCGGGCCATATCTTTTCCGGCAAGAGCAATAGCATAGATGAAGAGGCTCCAGCCAGTTATAACCAGGCGGTACGCAGAGCTGCCCCTGCGGTGGTTAATGTCTATAACCGTAGCCTAAGCTCGACACAAGATGGACTGGCTATTCGTACATTGGGTTCTGGCGTAATCATGAGTGATAAGGGATATATCCTTACCAACAAGCACGTTATCAATAATGCTGAACAGATAATTGTGGCACTACAAAATGGCCGAGTATCCGAGGCATTACTCGTGGGTTCCGATGGCTTAACTGATTTAGCGGTACTAAAAATTGATGCGGTGAACCTACCAGTAATTCCAATCAATATTAATCGTGCCCCCCATATCGGTGATGTCGTGCTGGCAATTGGTAACCCTTATAACCTTGGCCAAACCGTCACCCAAGGGATTATCAGCGCCACTGGGCGTATTGGTTTAAGTGATTCCGGGCGACAAAACTTCCTTCAGACCGATGCTTCAATCAATCAGGGGAATTCTGGCGGTGCGCTGGTGAATACCTTGGGCGAACTGATGGGAATTAACACTCTGTCCTTTGATAAGAGCAGTAACGGCGAAACACCGGAAGGGATTGGTTTTGCGATTCCGACAGCACTTGCGACCAAAGTGATGGAGAAACTTATCCGTGACGGTCGAGTGATACGTGGCTATATCGGAGTTACCGGCGAGGAATATCCGCCCTTCAATGCCAGCGGCAATAGTACGGATCGGGTGCATGGGATTAAGGTCAATGACATATCAGCTCATGGCCCCGCAGTAGATGCAGGTCTGCAAATTGGCGATATCATCCTTAGTGTTAATAATAAACCGGCGACATCCGTTATCGAAACTATGGATCAGGTAGCAGAAATCCGCCCCGGCACCACCATCCCTATCTTATTGTTACGTAACGGCCAACAGATGACGGCACAAATCACTATCAGCGAGTTAGATCAAAATGCCGTGCTAGGTCATCAGACAACCCCACAACCGTAATAGTCATCTTGAAATTCGGGTAAAAAAGCAGCCAACTGCACTTACGTCGTGATAGAAGAAGAGTTTAGCCATAAAAAATGCCAGCGCGATATCATCGGCTGGCATCTGTTTTTCTTGCGTTTTAGCGGGTTTATTCGCCTTTTATACGCTCAATCTTGGCACCCAAGGCACGCAATTTATCTTCGATACGCTCGTAGCCACGGTCGATATGATAAATACGATCAACGATAGTTACCCCGTCAGCAATACAGCCCGCTAATACCAAACTGGCTGAAGCACGCAAATCAGTGGCCATCACCTGGGCACCTGATAGTTGCTCAACACCATAACAAATCACGGTATTGCTCTCGATTTCTGCATGTGCGCCCATCCGAATAAGCTCAGGCACATGCATGAAGCGGTTCTCAAAAATGGTCTCAGTGATAACACCGGTTCCTTCCGCCACCAAATTCAATAAGCTGAATTGAGCCTGCATATCGGTTGGAAAACCAGGGTGCGGCGCAGTGCGTAGCGTAACCGCTTTCGGACGCTGCCCGTGCATATCAAGGCTTATCCAGTCGTCGCCAATCTCAATATCAGCACCCGCTTCACGCAGTTTAGCCAATACCGCATCCAGCGTATCAGGCCGAGTTTGACGGCACACAACCTTACCACCAGAGATGGCCGCAGCAACCAGGAAAGTACCGGTTTCAATGCGATCAGGCAGCACACGATAAACACCACCACCCAAGCGAGCAACGCCCTCGATGGTAATTCTGTCAGTACCTGCACCACTGATTTTCGCACCCAGCGTATTGAGGAAATTAGCCGTATCGACAATTTCTGGCTCACGGGCCGCATTCTCAATTACGGTGGTGCCTTCAGCTAATGTGGCAGCACTCATAATGGTAACAGTCGCGCCAACGCTGACTTTATCCATGACGATATGCGCGCCTTTCAGGCGGCCATCGACGGACGCTTTAACATAGCCCTCTTCCAGCTTGATTTCAGCACCCAGTTGTTCCAAACCGGAAATATGCAAATCAACCGGACGCGCACCGATAGCGCAGCCGCCGGGTAAAGAAACCTGGCCTTTGCCAAAACGGGCAACCAGTGGCCCCAACGCCCAAATAGAGGCACGCATGGTTTTGACTAAATCATAAGGAGCGCAAAACTCATCCACGCCGCTGGCATCAACAAAAACTGAACCAGAGTCATTACGCTCAATTTTTGTGCCTAATTGGCTGAGCAGCTTAATGGTGGTATCAATGTCTTTTAGCTTTGGGACATTTTGCAACTCTACTGGTTCTTCAGCCAGCAATGCAGCAAACATTATTGGCAATGCGGCGTTTTTCGCTCCTGAAATAGTGACTTCACCGCTTAGGCGAGTCCGCCCCTGCACACGAAATTTATCCATTGTGACCACTCTCTGTTGTCAATTCGAATTTACTGCCCGCCTTAGAACTGTCGACGCTTCGTTAAACAGCTCCCGGGCCAACAGCATTAAAAGCCGTTTAGTTTGCGATCCCGTTGCCACTCTTGCGGCGTATAGGCCTTAATTGATAAGGCATGAATACGGTTATCAGCGATATATTCCATCAAAGGCGCATACACAGCCTGCTGTTTTTTCACCCGGCTCATATCGGCAAATAACTCACCGACAGCAATCACCTGAAAGTGGCTGCCATCACCGGTAACATGCGCTTCTTGTAATGCTAATGCTTGCATCAGCACGTCTTTAATTTCGTTAGTATCCATAAGATTCATTCTATTTTAAGAGGATCGTTATTTTTAAGTGAAGCATAGCCAGCCAAACATATTAGTGGAATACGGCGAGCTCCGAAACTAAAGAAAAGCCCCTGTTTCGTTGTTACGCACAGGGGCCTTTGAATATCTTTGGCTTTTATACCCTTCTTACCTGGGTATAGCTTTTGGTATAGACGACACAGAAAGCCGCGAACTTAACTAACGAGCCATTTCTACCGGAATGATGTGCTGGAGGTTGTACAGCTCAATTAGAGTAGACAACCGATCACTGACACCAGTAATCGTTAATGAGACACTTTGTTTGCCTGCCGGTTCATGAAGAGAATGCAGTTCGCGAAAGTGCACCAGCAATGCCAGACCGGATGAGTCGACACGCTGTAATTGGCTGACATCAATATGAGTCTTACCCGCCAATAACGCCTCACGCTGCTGCCAAAGTGGTAACAGTGTTTCACGATCTAATTCACCTCGCAGCACCAGCGTTTCTTGCTGTGACTGCCAGCTCAATTTATCTACCATAATTATTGCTTATCTAACGTAATTGGCTGTTTCGCGGCGATCAACAACTGCTTAGTCAGGCCATCAACCCCTTGCTGACGCAGGATAGAAGCCCACTCATTTTGCTTAGTACTAATCATGCTAACCCCTTCGGCTATCATGTCATACGCCTGCCAGTTACCGGTTTGGCTATTTTTACGCCACTGAAAATCTAAACGCACAGGTGGTCGGCCATTTGGATCAAGAATAGTCACGCGAATAGCAACAATATTGGCATCACCCAGTGGTTGGTCTGGTGCAACATCGTAAGTTTGGCCGTGGTACAGCGCCAATGCCTGACCGTAAGCCTGTTCCAGATATTGACTGAACGCATTGAAGTACGCTTCGCGCTGCGCAGGGGTCGCCGCTTTATAATAGCTACCCAGGACTAACGCACCGGCGTATTTGATCTGGACAAATGGCAACAGTTCTTCACGTACGATGGTGCGCAAATAGTCTGGGTTCTGTTTGATCTTAGGTTGTTCGGTTTTTAAGCGCGTGAATGTTCTTTGCGCGGCTTCATCCATCATTCGGTATGGATTAGTTTGATCGACAGCATTCGCCAGTGGTGCTACCACCAGCAACGCAACCATAAGTAAACGTTTAAACATTCAGAGACCCTCTTAAGGATGTTGAGTTGCAGGTAAGCTGCCGTTATCTGTCGGAGTGGGCGCCGCTGCCGTTGGGGCTACTGGCTCACTTGCTGGCGCATCAGAATTACCATCCCCGCCACTCTTGTACAAGAACTGGCCGATAAGATCTTCCAACACCAGTGCAGATTTGGTGTCTTGAATTATACCGCCATCTTTCAAAATAGTGGTGCCCATATCCGGGTCTTCAAAACCGACATTTAGTGCCAGGAACTGTTCACCCAATAAGCCAGAAGTGCGTACCGCCAAAGAGCTGGTATCCGGGATATGGTTATAACGTTGCTGAATATCTATCGCCACACGTGGGCTGTAGTTTTTGGTATCCAGCGTGATGTCAGCCACCCGCCCCACCACAACACCGCCAATTTTGACCGGCGAATTGGTTTTCAGACCACCCACATTGTCAAACGTTGCATAAATTCGATAAGTCGGCTGGTTGCCTACTGATTTGATATCCGCAACCTTCAGGCAGAGAAATACGACCGCCAGAATAGCAATCAGTATAAACAAACCTACCCAGACTTCACTTTTCTTCGTTTGCATCGACTCAATTCCCAAACATCAGTGCTGTCAGCACAAAATCCAATCCCAATACCGCCAGCGATGAATGCACTACGGTACGGGTCGTTGCCCGGCTAATCCCTTCAGATGTTGGGATCGCATCATAACCATTGAACAGCGCAATCCAGGTCACAGTAATAGCAAATACCAGACTCTTAATTAGGCAATTCAGTAAATCGGTACGCCACTCCACAGCATTTTGCATCGCCGACCAGAAGAAACCGCCATCGATCCCTTTCCAGTCAACCCCCACCACAGAGCCACCCCAGATACCGACGGCAACAAAAATAGCGGTTAATAATGGCATACTGATAAGACCTGCCCAGAACCGGGGAGCCACCACTCGACGCAGCGGGTCGATTGCCATCATTTCCAAACTGGAAATCTGTTCAGTGGCTTTCATCAAGCCAATCTCCGCGGTTAGAGCAGAACCGGCGCGACCGGCGAACAACAGTGCGGTTACCACTGGCCCCAGCTCACGTAGCAGTGATAAAGACACCATCATCCCAAGACTGGCTTCAGCACTGTATGTGGTGAGGATCAAAAAGCCCTGTAACCCCAGAACCATGCCGATAAACAGACCGGAAACCACGATAATCAGTAGCGATTGCACACCGACGCTATAGAGCTGTTTAACCAATAATGGCCATTGTTTTCGCGGTTCAGGCCGCCCGACAAGGGCATTGAATAACATTAAACCCGCGCGACCAAAGGATGCGCTGACATTAATGCCCCTACGCCCTAAAGACGCTAACGCCTGTACTAACATGAATACTCCATCAGCCTATCTCCTTCGTATTTAAAGCTACAGGGGGTTAGCTACGATAACTCCCGAACCACTTAACCGAGTAAGTTCATCGGGGATAGCTCGCTTACTGCCTACCTGCAACTCCAATTACTTTGGGTATAACAGCTCAGTTTTATAATCACCGGCTGGGAAACGGAAAGGCACCGGCCCGTCGGCAATACCATCAAGGAACTGGCGCACCCGCATATCGCTATTGGCTTGCAACTGTTCCGGTGTTCCTTCGGCAATAACATGCTGATCGGCAACAATATAGGCATAATCAGCAATACTAAGGACTTCAGGCACATCGTGGGAAACCACCACACAAGTCACGCCTAATGCATGATTCAGCTCATCAATCAGTTTTACCAGCACCCCCATAGTTATAGGGTCCTGACCCACAAATGGCTCATCAAACATAATCAATTCAGGATCAAGGGCAATGGCCCTTGCCAGTGCAGCACGCCGCGCCATACCGCCGGAAAGTTCGGCAGGCATCAGATTAGCCGCCCCACGCAGCCCTACGGCTTCCAACTTCATCATCACCGTACTGTGCAGCAATTCCTCCGGCAAACGGCTATGTTCGCGTAATGGGAAAGCCACATTCTCAAACACGGTCAAATCAGTGAATAACGCACCAGATTGAAACAGCATGCTCATTTTCTTACGCACATCATACAAACGCTGACGTGAAAGCGCCGGAATATTATCACCATCAAACCAGATTTCACCTGCATCCGGTACAAGTTGCCCACCGATCAGGCGCAACAATGTGGTTTTACCAATTCCTGATGGCCCCATAATCGCAGTCACTTTGCCGCGGGGGACCGTCATGTTGATATCGGCGAATATCGGACGCTCACCACGGGTAAAACTCATCCCGCGGATCTCTATCAAATTCGACGACAATTGCTTCATTATCATTCGTCCCTTTAGGCCTTTAATTACTCATCCGAGCGCCAATGCTACATCAAATGGCGGCAACGAGCACAATGGGAAGTATTTTGGCAACTTATTGTCACTTTTTCGTAGCCAAAGTTGCCATAAGTTTTACTTTTCTGGCACTCACAGTCAAAATTAGGGTTAACTCAAAAAAGAGCGTAAAACGCTGTTAGTGGTTTTTACCCATGGGCTAGCTGTTTTCCACCGAAAATGGGTTACCAACAGTCAGCTTCTACCAACGGATCGGGATTATACCTAATAAAGGACTCTGCATGCCTCTTGCGATAACACTATTAATCATCGGCTTGGTCTTATTAGTGTATGGCGCTGATCGATTAGTTTATGGCGCCGCTGTGTTATCCCGTTCTTTCGGCATCCCCCCCCTTATTATTGGGATGACCATCGTCGGTATCGGCACATCGCTACCTGAGTTGATCGTTTCGGTGACTGCAGCACTGAATAATCAAACCGATATGGCGGTTGGGAATGTGCTTGGCTCTAATATTACCAATTTACTGCTGATTGTCGGTGGTGCAGCCCTTATACGCCCATTAACAGTACGATCAGAGATTTTACGCCGTGAATTACCGTTGATGCTGGTAGTGACGGTGCTATGTGGTTTCCTGCTGGCTGATAACCATCTCAGCCGTGGAGATGGTATTATTTTGCTGGTAGCAGCAGCGGCGTTTATTATTCTGATGCTGAAAATTGCCCGTCTGGCCCATGTGGAAGGCAATGACATCCTGACTCGCGAACAGTTGGCTGAATTGCCTCAAGACAGTAGCAATACCGTCGCTCTTTTGTGGTTAGTGTTAGCTTTCATTATCTTGCCACTCTCGGCCAAAATGATTATCGATAATGCCACGGTCATTGCCCGGGTCGCAGGTGTCAGTGAACTGGTTATAGGGCTGACTGTTATTGCCATTGGCACCAGTTTGCCTGAACTGGCTACTTTTATCGCTGGCGCGCTGAAAGGGGAAGATGATATGGCGGTCGGCAATATCATCGGTTCGAACATTTTTAATATTGTGATTGTGTTAGGTGTACCTGCTCTGCTCTCCCCTGGCGATATTAATCCAGAAGCTTTCCAGCGCGACTATTGGGTGATGCTCGGTGTCAGTGTGATATTTACCCTTCTTTGCCTGGGGCGTAAACATCGCATCGGTCATATGGCAGGTGCTCTGTTATTATGTGGGTTTATCGCTTATCTAGCGGTGCTGTTTTTTGCACCCTTTAATGTGGCATAACCATGTTCATTCAATGGGAACCAAGTATGTCTTCTTATGATTTACAGCCAGCAGCTGATTCACCGTCGGGTATTAACTCATTGCCAAGAGTGGATTTTCAACAGGCGGGTAAACAGGTGCTGCAGATTGAGCGCGAAGGACTGGCACAACTCGATCAATATATTAATGACGATTTTGCCAAAGCCTGCGATGCAATATTTAACTGCCATGGCAAAGTTGTAGTTATGGGGATGGGCAAATCTGGCCATATTGGTTGCAAAATTGCCGCCACCTTCGCCAGCACGGGAACACCTGCCTTTTTCGTCCACCCCGGTGAAGCCAGTCATGGCGATCTCGGCATGGTCACGCCACAAGATATTGTGCTCGCCATCTCTAATTCAGGGGAATCTAACGAGATCCTCGCTCTCATCCCGGTTCTAAAGCGCCAAAAAATTCCGCTAATCTGCATGAGCAATAATCCTGAAAGTAGCATGGGTAAAGCGGCCGATATTCATTTGTGCATCAAGGTCCCACAAGAGGCCTGCCCATTAGGGTTGGCGCCGACCACCAGTACCACAGCCACCTTGGTGATGGGGGACGCGCTTGCAGTTGCATTGTTACAGGCCCGAGGCTTCACTCAAGAAGATTTTGCTCTCTCCCATCCAGGCGGAGCACTGGGGCGCAAGTTACTGTTGCGAATCAGCGATATCATGCACACTGGTGCAAAGCTCCCGCACATCAGTCCCGATGCGTCATTACGCGATGCGTTACTGGAGATTACTCGGAAGAATCTGGGTTTAACTGTCATCTGTGACGATTTGATGATGATTAAAGGTATCTTTACCGACGGTGACTTGCGCCGAATATTTGATTTGGGTGTCGATCTGAATAACGCGAAAATTGCAGATGTAATGACCAGTGGCGGTATTCGAGTCCCTCCAACCATGTTGGCTGTGGATGCACTCAACCTGATGGAGTTGCGCCATATTACCGCCGTATTGGTCGCAGATGGCGATCAGTTGCTGGGTGTGGTGCATATGCATGACATGCTGAGAGCCGGCGTGGTCTAACCGTGGACTGTCTGGTGAATAAAACAGCTAACAACGCCGCAACGTCAAGTAAGAAGAGTTTCCCAAATTAATTGGGGTTGCAGCTAGGCTGCAAACGAATGCATCCCGATGAGCTTGCATAGTCAAGTGATTCGGGTGAAAGAGAGCAGCTAACAACGCCGCAACGTCAAGTAAGAAGGGAAAAATGAGCGACACCGTATATCAGGACACATGCTATGGACCAGTAGCCGACACTGTGATGTCACGTGCGGCGAAAATTCGCCTACTGATTTGTGATGTCGATGGTGTGATGTCCGACGGCCTGATTTATATGGGTAATCAGGGCGAAGAGCTGAAAGCTTTCAACGTGCGTGATGGCTATGGTATCCGCTGCCTGATAACCTCAGGTATTGAAGTGGCCATTATTACTGGCCGTCGCGCAAAATTACTGGAAGACCGCGCCAACACCTTAGGCATTACCCACCTTTATCAAGGGCAATCTGATAAGCTGGTGGCCTATAACGAATTGTTGGTAGCATTAGCATGCCAGCCTGAGCAGGTTGCTTATATTGGGGATGACCTGATTGATTGGCCGGTCATGGCACAAGTTGGGTTATCTGTTGCAGTCGCGGATGCCCATCCGTTACTTCTTCCCAAGGCACATTATGTGACGCGAATCCATGGCGGGCGCGGTGCAGTACGCGAGATATGTGATTTGATATTATTAGCTCAAGATAAACTTGAAGGTGCCAAAGGATTGTCGATATGAGTAAAACAAGACTATGGATAACATTATCCTTGGCACTGATTGCTTTGGCATTGATTGGCTGGAATATATCCGGCTTTAATCAGCAGGACACGCAAACCGTGGCCACTGATAATGAGCCCTCTTCGCAGAGCCAGCATACTGTGACCGTGGTATTCAATCCGGTCGGGCAATTGAATTATAAATTGGTGGCTGAAGACGTACAAAACTTCAGCACTCAAGAGTTAACCTGGTTTACCAAACCGGTCATGACTCTGTTTGCGGAGAATGCAGTCGCTACTTGGACAGTGCGCGCCGACCGCGCCAAATTGACCAATGATAAGATGCTGTATTTGTATGGTCATGTTGAAGTTGATAGCCTGACACCAGACGCACAGTTACAAAAAATTAAAACCGATAACGCCCAGGTTAATTTGATCACTCAGGATGTATCCTCAGACGATGAAGTTACCCTCTTTGGTGTTGGATTCACATCTAACGGCATGAAAATGCGTGGGAACTTGCGGGACAAAACCGCTGAGCTGATTGAAAAGGTTAAAACCTCTTATGAAATCCAAAAATAAACTTCGTCATTTTTTGCTTGCCAGTTCACTTTTGGCCGCAAGCCTGCCCGCTCTGGCGTTAACGGGTGATACTGATCAGCCCGTCACGGTTGACTCCGTTAAACAAGCGTTAGATATGGAGGCCAATACTGTCACATTTACCGACAATGTGGTTATCAAGCAAGGTACCATTGAGATTAAAGCTGATAAAGTCGTGGTTACGCGCCCAGGCGGTGATCAAAGCAAAATGGTCATTGAAGGTTATGGTAATCCAGTCACTTTCTACCAGATGCAAGACAGTGGCAAACCCGTAAAAGGCCATGGGCAGAAACTGCGTTATGAAGTCGCAAATGATTTTGTGGTGTTGACTGGCAATGCTTATCTGGAGCAACTTGATAGTAATATCAAAGGTGATCGCATCACTTATCTGGTGAAAAAACAGCAGATGGAAGCCTTCAGTGATAAAGGCAACCGCGTCACCACCGTGTTATTACCGTCCCAATTACAAGACAAAGGGCCAGCAGCTTCAGGCCAAAAGAAGAGTAAGTAATCATTTATGGCAACATTAATCGCAGAAAAGCTGGCTAAGGCGTACAAAGGCCGTAAAGTGGTCGAAGACGTAAGCCTCAATGTGAAATCCGGTGAGATAGTGGGCCTGCTTGGGCCGAACGGCGCAGGGAAAACTACCACTTTTTATATGGTCGTCGGCATTGTCCAGCGTGACGCCGGGCGTATTGTGATTGATGACGAAGATATCAGCCTCTTGCCTCTCCATGAACGCGCTCGTCGCGGTATTGGTTATTTACCGCAAGAAGCCTCTATTTTCCGCCGCCTGAGTGTATTTAACAACTTAATGGCGGTGCTGGAGATCCGTAAAGACCTCTCTGTTGAGCAGCGTGAGGAACGGGCTGATGAATTAATGGAAGAGTTCCATATCACCCATTTACGTGACAACTTGGGGCAATCGCTTTCCGGTGGTGAACGCCGCCGTGTTGAAATAGCCCGTGCACTGGCGGCAAATCCTAAGTTTATTCTGCTGGATGAGCCTTTTGCCGGGGTTGATCCGATTTCCGTTATCGATATTAAAAAAATTATTGAACATCTACGCGACAGTGGTCTTGGCGTTCTTATTACCGACCATAACGTGCGTGAAACGTTAGACGTCTGTGAGCGGGCTTATATCGTAAGCCAGGGTCATTTAATCGCTCACGGTACGCCACAGGAAATCCTGGCTGACGAACAAGTTAAGCGTGTTTACCTCGGTGAAGAATTCCGTCTCTGACCTTTTTCCAATACCCAATAGATTTCAAGGTGCAGGAAGGCGGCAAACAATAAAATCGGTCATAAATCGATTTAAACAGCATTTATGCTAGCCCGCAGGTGCGGCCAAGTAACCGGCAGCCAATACCCCTGCAATTTGAAAGATGACGGATATTCCTTCATCTATAAAGGAAAATTGATACCGCATTATGAAGCAAGGTTTGCAACTCAAGTTCAGCCAACAACTGGCTATGACTCCGCAGCTTCAACAGGCTATTCGCTTGTTGCAGCTTTCTACACTTGAACTCCAGCAGGAGATTCAGTTAGCGCTGGAGAGTAACCCCCTGCTTGAGCAAACTGATCTTCATGAAGAAATAGATGCAAAAGAGACCGTAGACAGTGAATCGCTTGATACCCGCGAGGCGCTGGAACAAAAAGATATGCCCGAAGAGTTGCCACTTGATGCCACCTGGGATGAGATCTACACCGCAGGCACGCCATCAGGAATGGGCAATGATTATAGCGATGATGAGTTGCCGGTTTATCAAGGGGAAACGACCCAAACGCTACAAGACTACCTGATGTGGCAAGTGGATTTAACCCCATTCTCTGATACTGATGTTGCCATTGCGACCTCTATCGTGGATGCGGTCGATGAAACCGGTTACCTTACGGTGCCACTGGAAGATATTCTGGAAAGCATGGGGGACGAGAACGTCGCACTGGATGAAGTAGAAGCGGTGCTTAAGCGGATACAACACTTTGATCCTATTGGTGTCGCGGCACGTAACCTGCGTGAATGTCTGTTGGTACAGTTGTCACAATATGACAAAGATACCCCCTATCTTGCCGAAGCACGTCTGGTGGTTAGCGATTATCTGGATTTGCTGGGTAACCATGATTTCCGTACGATGATCCGCTTGAGTCGGCTAAAAGAAGATACACTTAAAGAAGCGATCGGCCTGATTCAGTCTCTGGATCCGCGTCCGGGTCAATCCATCAATACCGGGGAGTCCGAGTACGTCATTCCCGATGTTTTGGTGCGTAAAGACAAAGATCAATGGACGGTCGAGCTGAATGCCGATAGCATTCCACGCCTAAAAATCAACCAGCAGTATGCGGCGATGGGTAGCAGTACCCGCAATGACAGTGACGGGCAGTTTATCCGTAGCAATTTGCAAGAAGCAAAATGGTTGATAAAAAGTCTTGAAAGCCGCAATGAAACACTGCTGAAGGTGGCGCGTTGTATTGTAGAGCAGCAAGTAGCGTTTTTTGAGAATGGGCCTGAATTTATGAAACCCATGGTACTGGCCGATATCGCCCAGGCTGTGGATATGCATGAGTCGACAATCTCTCGCGTGACCACGCAGAAGTTCCTGCACAGTCCACGGGGTATTTTCGAGCTAAAATATTTCTTCTCCAGCCACGTCAATACTGATAGCGGAGGTGAAGCTTCTTCCACTGCAATTCGTGCACTGGTGAAAAAATTGGTTGCAGCAGAAAATCCTGCTAAACCTCTTAGTGACAGTAAGCTGACCACATTATTATGTGAACAAGGCATCATGGTGGCACGGCGTACCGTCGCGAAGTACCGAGAGTCGTTATCCATCCCGCCGTCAAATCAGCGTAAACAGTTGGTTTGACCTGAACTGAGAAGGAAGACACTATGCAGCTCAATATTACCGGACATCATGTCGAAATAACCGAAGCATTACGCGAGTTTGTTACCACTAAATTTGCCAAACTTGAGCAATATTTTGATCGCATTAACCAGGTATATGTGGTTTTAAGTGTTGAGAAAGTAAAACAAATTGCAGAAGCAACGGTACATGTGAATGGAGGCGAGTTGCACGCAAGCTCAGAGCAGGAGGATATGTACGCCGCAATTGATATTTTGGTTGATAAACTGGCCCGCCAGTTGAACAAACATAAAGACAAATTGAAACAACACTAAGAATCCTTGCGACTGTTATACCCAAAGAACATGGCGTTGCAGGTAGGCAGCAAACGAATGACAAATTGGCCAGAAACCGATTTTAATCGTATTTCTGCAAGCAGGCTTATTCATCTCGATGAACTGACTAAAGTCAGTGATTCGGGTAAGTAAACATAGCGAACAACCCTGTAGCTTCAAGTACAAAGGGTATATTCACCCATAAAGGTTCTACACTCGCTACATAACCGTTTCCAGCGTCGGGAGTGAATCCCCGCCGGAAACGGTTTAAAACAGCGCTTAAGTGAAAGATGAGATGATCAACGATCCAGCATTGCAATTAAGCTCGGTATTAAATATCGAGTGCACCAAAAGCTCCGTACATTGCTCAAGTAAAAAACGGGCTTTGGAAATTATCAGCGAGTTGGCTGCCAAGCAACTTAACCTACCTTCACAGGTGGTTTTCGATGCTGTCTTAACCCGCGAACGTATGGGCAGCACCGGTATTGGTAGTGGTATCGCGATACCTCATGGCAAGTTGGAAGAAGACACACTGCGTGCAGTGGGTGTATTTATCCGTCTGGAACAACCTATTGCCTTCGATGCTATTGATAACCAACCGGTTGATCTGTTATTTGCCTTGTTGGTTCCGGCAGATCAATGTAAAACTCACTTACACACTTTGTCTTTAGTGGCCAAGCGATTAGCTGATAAAACAGTGTGTCGGCGTCTGCGTGCAGCACAAAGTGATGATGAGCTCTATCAAATCATTACTGAATTACCACCGGAAACGGCGTAATTGGGAAAGTGGAAACTATTTTATCCGTTATGCCCGGATCTTGTAGCCGGAATATAGGGTTCTAATGTATACCCAATAAATTTCAAGATGTGGGCAAGCGCTCAACACGCCTACAACTTGAAAGATGACGGGGATAAATACCAAGGGGAGTTACTCACATGGTGCTGATGATTGTCAGCGGCCGTTCCGGTTCAGGGAAGTCTGTTGCTTTGCGCGCATTGGAAGATATGGGCTTTTATTGTGTCGATAACTTGCCTGTGGTTCTGCTGCCGCAATTGGCGAGTACACTTGCCGATAGGAATATCTCTGCCGCAGTGAGCATAGACGTACGTAATATGCCTGAATCACCTGAGGTATTTGAACATGCCATGACTCAACTGCCGGACAGCTTTTCACCACAGTTGCTGTTTTTGGATGCCGATCGCAATACCCTGATTCGTCGCTATAGCGATACCCGTCGCTTGCATCCGTTATCGACCAAAAACCTGTCATTAGAAAGTGCTATTGATGAAGAAAGTGACCTGTTGGAGCCTCTGCGCTCACGGGCTGATCTGATCATTGATACCTCTGAAATGTCAGTGCATGAATTGGCTGAGATGCTGCGTACCCGCCTGTTGGGTAAACGTGAACGCGAATTGACGATGGTGTTTGAGTCTTTTGGCTTTAAACACGGTATCCCCATCGATGCCGATTATGTTTTCGATGTGCGTTTCTTGCCAAACCCGCACTGGGACCCTAAATTACGCCCAATGACAGGTTTGGATAAGCCAGTAATCTCTTTCCTGGATCGCCATACCGAAGTACATAACTTTGTGTATCAGACCCGCAGCTATCTGGAACAGTGGCTGCCGATGCTGGAAACCAATAACCGCAGTTATTTGACGGTTGCCATTGGTTGTACTGGTGGTAAACACCGCTCGGTTTATGTCGCTGAACAGTTGGCCGATTATTTCCGCGCTCGCGGCAAAAATGTCCAATCACGCCACCGTACTCTGGAAAAGCGTAAATAATGACAATCAAGCAGACCGTTGAGATCAAAAACAAGTTGGGGATGCACGCCAGACCCGCAATGAAATTGTTCGAACTGGTTCAGAGTTTTGATGCTGAAGTAATGTTACGCAACGATAGCGGTACCGAAGCTGAGGCCAGCAGTGTTATTGCACTGCTGATGCTGGATTCAGCCAAAGGCCGTCAGATTGAGGTTGAAGCGACCGGCCCTGATGAAATTCAGGCGCTGGCGGCAGTGATTGAGTTATTTAATTCCGGCTTTGATGAAGATTGATTTTCACCGCTCAGGTGAGCGGTGCCCAAACAATCACTAATGGCTGAAGCACACCACCTTTGCTATTCAACATTTTCACACCTATCCCCCTTAACCATCGTCCACGCTGACCGATTCACGTGATTATCGCCTTTTGGTGCTATCCCGGTCCTTTCAATTAAATACAGCGCCCACCCCTTTTCACTGCCAGAAAACCCATGATGCTAACTGATGGCCACCACCAACAGCATGACGCCCATACCAGCACAGATACTCCTCCCTTTCAGCGGCATCGATAAATCGTGGTGTTCTTGTCTGTTGGCCGATACAACCGAGTTTCCTGTTACATCAGTGCCGGTCACACCTGTTGCCCTCTATTCCCTATTGTTCCTCCATTTATAACTCGCTATAGCTGGATTGATGTTTATTTTTGTGAAAATTTGAATTTTAAATCCACTTTAAATCAAAGCATTACATTACCTCCTTTACCTATTGTTAACAATTGTGAGTTTAATCGCATTTACTTGCTGAAAAAACCCTTACTTTTAACTTTATTAAACATTAAATAACTAAAATTAACATCCTCTATTTCTGTACAACGCCAGCGCGATAACCAAACGGATTTTCGCTGAACCTTGTTCCCCTGCAAATAACTAAAATAAGAGGCTCCATCATGTCTGAATCACCCACTGAACAATTAGTGATACCTAACGTGGTCCCCGCGGAGAACCATGCCTATCGCAAGGCTGCGTGGCATATTTTACCCTTACTGATGCTGTGCTATGTCGTCGCTTATTTAGATCGGGTTAACGTTGGCTTCGCCAAATTGCAGATGGCGGATGACTTACAATTTTCAGAGGCGGTGTATGGATTCGGCGCCGGGATCTTTTTTATTGCCTACTTCTTTCTGGAAATCCCCAGTAACCTGATGCTGCACCGCGTAGGGGCACGGTTGTGGATTGCGCGCATTATGATCACCTGGGGCATCATCTCGGCAGGGATGGCTTTTGTCACCACACCGATGTCATTTTACGTAATGCGTTGCTTGCTGGGAATTGCAGAGGCTGGATTCTATCCCGGCGTCATTCTTTATCTTTCTTATTGGTTCCCAACTAACCGCCGTGGCCGCATGTACGCCTTATTCGCCACCGCCGTTCCATTATCCGGCGTGATAGGGGTTCCGTGCACATTTCCCCGATAATGCTAACCTAATCGCTAAAAATCATTTATTTTCACTATGTTGACTTTAAAAAATCGACTGTCGCCGCTCACGTTTTCGACTCATCGATGATTTTATAGACCGTAGAACGTGCGATACTTATCATCTTTGCTATTTCTGTCGCTCCGGTTCCCCTTCCTCCTAAATCTTACCCCCTTAAGCTTGGCCTCCCGTCTGCCTTCGTTTGTTTGTTCTAAGGTCGATATAAAAAAAGGCCCGAAGGGCTTTTTATGAGGTCAGGGCAGACTGTGCCTGCGCCAGCCATCTTTCCTGAATGGTGGCTTTTGCCTGTGCCAGTCGCTGCTCTTCAATGACGCCTTTTTGCTGGGCAACCATCGCCCCGGGCTGGAGTGTAAATGCCTGCAACAGTTCCGCGCCGGGTAACATGGGCAGCGGCTTACCGGACAGAATATCCATCGCCTGGGCTTCCAGCGAAATGGCTCCCGCCATGCCGGCCAACCCCAGAAGTTTACCCTGTATTTTTTTCTGTTTAATGATAAAGGCGACACCGCCCACCAGGGTTGCCGCCCCAACGACCGCGCCCGCCACCATCAGCGGTGACAGCGGTTTATTGCTGTTATCGCCAAAATAGATCATCCGCTCGAGAAAATAACTGCCCCAGGGTTCGCGCGCCCCAAACGCATTGTGCATAAACCAGGCGCGGGAATCATGCACCTGATCATCAAACAGCGCGCGGAGCTGCCCCCCGGGTAATTCGGTATTACTGGCTTCACCGGCCACAGGGAATAGCACGGTACATCGCACTTCACCGGCGGTTTTCATGCGCAGCCATTCCGGGTATCGGTCGTCGGTACTCAGAAGGAAAATCGCGTTTTTTAGCCCATAGACCGGCTCAAAGTACCATTCCTGCGTGTTGGTGCGTGATACTCCCTGATAATCCTCTCGGAACTCCTCTGCGGCCTGGCGTAACTGGGTCTGTCCCAGTGACGCATCGAAGTCCTTAGGCCCCTGAGGGAGAAGGAGAAACTCACCGTCTTTAGCGGCAGCGGCCATGCTCTGGCGCTCTTTATCCGTGGTTTTTTGAATTTCCGCCCGGTTATCTTCGTCGGCTTTTCTGAGGGCCGGATCACTGTGTTTATCCAGTCCGTTGGCGGCAGAGTCGATGTAGAAGCGTTGTGTTTTGTAGGAGCCGTTGGCGTAGCGGTTCGCCAATTCCCAAACGAAATGCAACAAAGTGACCCACCGGTCAGGTACGGATAAAATAGCCGTATTGACCCTGTCGGAGACCCTGTTGCATGAAGGGAAAACATTTGACTCAGCATGAGCGCTTTTACATCGAAAAACGAAAAGCTGAAGGCGTTAATCAGTCCTGCATTGCCAGAGAGCTCGGCGTCTCTCGCTCTACCCTGAGCCGGGAGCTCAGACGTAATACGGACCCCGCCTTCAACGGACTTTACTCCTCCAGACGCGCTGATGCCTTAGCCAGACAACGGCGGGGCGCCACCTCGGCACACAATGCCTGTTTCCCTCTGGGCCAGCAGACACAAGACTTTCTCCGGCAGGCGCTGGCTGTACATACCTCCCCTGAGGTTATCTCTGGGAGACTGAAAATCCAGTTTGATATCGCCGTCAGCAAAAATACCCTCTACCGCTATATCCGTTCGGACAGACAGGCTGGCGGTAAGCTTTACCTTCAGCTCCCTCACCGGGGTAAACGCTATCGCTATGATACGGGTGAGCCCGGACGCACGCCCATCCCGGACAGGGTTGGCATTGAGCACAGGCCTGCTGAGGCTGAACTCAAACAGGTTCCCGGGCATGTTGAAATCGATACGATTTTTGGCAAAGACCAGAAGTCATTCCTGCTGACGGTCGTGGACAAAGCCACAAAGCAGGTCATTATCCGTAAACTCCCCAATAAGTGCGCTGAGAGCGTCGTGGAAGCGTTCAGGGACATCGTGGCGAATACTTTCTGCGAGTTTAAAACCCTGACGGCAGATAACGGACCCGAGTTTGCGAAACATAAGGACATCACTCAGGTAACGGGCGCAAAGGTTTACTTTGCCCGGCCTTATCATTCCTGGGAGCGGGGGTTGAATGAGCATACCAACGGTCTGATACGGCGGTTTTATCCGAAAGGAACCGATTTTAATGGCGTCAGCGATGAAGATATTGCGAGACTGGAGCACATCCTCAACACTCGGGGGCGCAAATCTCTGGAATACAGCTCACCGAATGAGGTATTTTTAGAGTATCTACTCGCTGCATAACGCATGATGGTTTGTTGCGTTTCGTTCGGGAATGGGGCTATGCATTGTAATTAAAGTAATGTAATTCCTAATTCCTTGTAGGATTATTCTCTTTCTTTGTGTGATAAATCTTTTTTTTGATGATAATCAATAAAAAATATACATCTGTAAATTGAAGTCTAGTTGGTGATTGATTTTGATATTTTTCTTAAGTTAGATTTAAATGCTGACTTTTTCTTTAAATATAGTTTTTTATTCCGATAAAAATAACCATTCAATATATTTTCTTATGGGACAAATCTTGTTCTATTTTTTAAATATACGTATAAATAAAGACATATAGATAAGGTATGTTGGATGTTAACTTTATTTTAGTCTTTAGATGGCTGGATTTAAAACGAAGCACCTTGGGTGTGTTCGCCGACTGATAGCCTGGGACTCTCTCTCCTCTAAACGAAAATCGCTTACTTATTGAATCATTAGTTTATGACGTTTTCCTCTTTCGTCTGATTTGTAAGGTGCGATGCCATCAATACACTTTCAATAAGATTTTAATCTTTTAAGGATATATATGAACGCAATTTTTAAAGTTATTTGGAATATATCCTTGAGTATATGGGTTGCGGTCGGTGAGTTTGCCAAGGGAAAACAAAAATCAAAAACTACCCAGCGAGGCTCCACAGCCACACCTTTACTTGAGAAATCAGGTAAACATCTTTCTCCTAAAATAGCTATTGTAGCCGCCGCCGTGATGGGGGTGTTTGGTATTCAACCTGCTTTTGCTATCAGTGTCGGCGATTGTGCTGCTATGGGCACAAACTGCGTGACGGTATCAACCGCGGCAGGTTTAGTCGCTGCATTAAGTAGTGCGGGGGCGGGAAGTACTGCCACCACGATCCTATTGACAGCAGATATCAATCTTGCAACTGCATATGCTGGGGGGATCACAGTAAACCAAGCCGCAAATGCCCGGCAAAATCTGGTGATTGATGGTGGTGGCTATAACTTAAACTACGCGAACTATGCTTTCCTCATGGCGGCAGGAACCACAAACAATGCCGCCTGGAGTTCGCAAAATGCAACGTTCCAACTCGTCAACTTTGGCGACATTACGTCAACGCTTGCGATCACAAGCGGCATAGTTTCCCGACTGGTGTATGTACAAGACGACACGACTCGGTTAGACGTCACTTTGGATAACATCAAGTCAGTACCCAATGGAAAACTGGTTGCGATGGGTGTTGATAGCGCTGCGGTCGCACCCAATAAGATCGGTAGAGTGATATTCGGCAATATTACCCAGCCTATTACCTTAAATTTTGGCACTTATAGACAATCAGTTTTAGGCAGTAATATTACATTTACGGGACATTTCAACTTAACAGGGATAACAAGCCCTGATTATCCGGCGGTATTCTGGAGTAATGATACAGCAGCGAATAGCGTGCTTCATTTTGCCAATGGTGCCGATGTTAATATTACGGGCACGCGGCTCACTAATGGACCCGGTGTTCTTGGTGTTGGCGTGGCCTCGTATAACTATATGATTGATGATGGTGCCAAATTAACCCTGACTATCGATAGCCAAAACCCGTTAGGGGTGGCTAACTATGGTGTACAGATAGGTTCTTATAATCCGGTTACCGGATTATTTGGTTCCGGTGCAGTGATTAACATGAATAACTTGGCGGGTGATGTCATCAGTAATGCCCCCAGTACGACAACAACTTCATATATTTACAATGGTCCGGCCTCGCCTAATGATGTTATCTACAATCTGGCCGCGGGTTCAAATCTTGTTGTTGCTGCCGGAGCGGCCAATGATGGGATTATTGCCAGCAAAACCCTTGCAGGGACGGGGAATATTTATATCCGTTCAGCGGCGACCATCTCTGATGGCACGCAAAATACCACCGCGGGTACTGGGATTAATATCAGTGCTGCCTCATCGGGCAATGTGGTCGTTCGTAATGAGGCTGAGGGTACTATCAGAAAAGCAACCGGTATCAGTGTCACTGATACCGGTAGTGGGACGGTTAATGTCACTAACGCGGGCACGATCAACAGTACTACTGCCGGGATAGTCCTTACCCATAATGGCAGTGGCACGGCTAGTTTGACCAACAGTGGTTCGATTACTAGCACCACGGCGGGGATTGCAGTTTCAGCTGCCACGGCACAAACAATCAATATTGATAATACTGGTGGCACAGTGAGTGCCAGTGCTGGAACAGGTATTAATGTTCTAACCAATGCGTTGCTAAATATGGTCGGTGGGGCGATTACCACGACGGGTGCGGCGAATGCTTTAACTTTTGCTGGCACTAGCAATAGCCATGTTTTGACTGACTTGATTCTTAATCTGAATGGTACCGGTGCCGCTTTCTCAAAGGCGGCGGGTGTTAATCTGGCATTAAACCATATCATCTTCAACACGGTGACGGGCACTGCGCTAAATAGCCTGGCCGGTCTGACATTTGCCAACAGTGTTAATGGCAATAATATTATTAATGTGACAGGTGCGGGGACCGGGATAAATTCTGTTGGTGGGGTCGATCTCAGTAATGCGTATTTGGACATTAATGTGACCGACAGTGCTGGCACCGGGCTGCAAGTAGCCGATGGTGCAGTAACGGCGACCACTATTGGTGCGAATACCCTGATCAATGCAACGGGTGCAACGGCGATTAATTTCGCAGGCACCACAGCAAAGACATTGAATAATAACGGGACGATTAATGGTGCGGTGACATTTGCCGGAACAGCGGCAAATATAATCAATAATAACTCGATATTGAATGGATCATTAACCACAGGTTCCGGCAGCGATACATTAGCTCTTGGTAGCACATCGCAAAGTAATGGTGCGATTAATCTGGGTGACGGGAATAACAATGTCACTATCGAGAATGGCGCACAGGTATCCTCCATTACAACAGGCACAGGCGACGATACTTTTACTCTTAATAATATGACGCTGGGGAGCACTTATTTAGGTGCTCTAAATGCCGGTAGTGGCTCAAATACCCTGAACTTCAATAACTCATTTGATTCTCTGGCGAGTGGTACGTCGTTACAGGGCTTTACCAATATCAATCTTATCGATAGCCAAATTACCCTGAATTCTGACGATAACGTCGGTAGCGGGGCAATTAATATCAGCGCGAGTAGCGAGTTACTTTTTGGCAGCACATTCAATAGCACACTGAACGCCTCATTAGGCCATGTTGCCGGCGGGGATGGTTTAGCCATTGTTGATAACGGTGCTAATGTTTCGTTGAGCCAGGCCAGTACTTTTGCTGGCGATTGGCAAGTGAATCAGAGCGGTACTCTAACAGTCAGCAACAGCAATCAGTTGGGGACGAGTAACCTTTCACTGGATGGCACACTGAATTTGAATGGTGTGGCTACGTATAACAACTCCCTGTTGGGAACCGGTTTATTAAATATTGATACCGCGAATAACACCTTCAATTTTGGTGCTAATACAGGCACGGGATTCGCCGGTACGATTGATATGAAAAACACTGTTTTCACCCTGAGTGGTGATAATACAGCCGCATTGAGCAATGCCTCCTTTATTGCGTCTGCAGGGGCTCTGGTTGCGGTGGATAATAGCAATCAGGCGATAGGTAATTTTATTCTCAACGGCGGTACCTCTGCATTTTCTAATGGCAGTTTAATTACTGCCGACACGTTGGCGGTAACAAACGACAGCAATATCAGAGTCGATCCGGCCATGAGTACCGCCGGAAACATACTCGATCAAGACACTGGCAGCTCAGTCAAATTAATTGACAGTAGCAATACCCTATCAGCAACAGATTTGGCGCGACTGACACTCATGGATTTGTCGGGTGCGAGTTTAGGTCCTGATACTTCAATGAGTGTTATTCAGGGGGCGAATACGGTAGCACAAGCCCTTTATAACTATACCTTATCCGGCGTCGGTAGCGGCTTGAGCATAACCTCTGTGCTGACTCGGTTGGCAATAATCTCCGGGCAGACATTAACGCTGACGTCACAGGGCGCATTGGATACCAATAAACTGCTGACTGCTCAACTGACTGGTAGCGGTAATTTAGCTATTGGCGCTGATAACAGCGAAATGACGCTGAACAATGCCACGAACGATTACACCGGTAGCACATTGGTGAATGGCGGCATCTTGAATCTGGGCAGCGATAATGCGCTGGGACAGACCTCTGGATTAACAACCGCGGCGGGTACTAATACTAATATCAATGGTCACAGCCAGACTGTCGGCGCACTGACCAATGCTGGTACGGTAACGTTGGGCACGGGTGGGGTGCTGAACAGCGGCGTGCTGTCCAACAGCAGTATCCTTGATATCACTGGCGGGACACTGAATCTGGCGGCGGGCGGAGTATCAACCGCGACCGGCGGTTTGACTGGTGCGGGTACTCTGAACATCAACGGCGGTGACTTGGCGGTCAGTGGTGCCAACAGCGGCTTAAGCGGCCAGACCCTGATTGCGTCGGGCGCGTCGGCAACCCTGAACGGGGCCAATGCGGCACTGGCCAATGTGCTGAGCGGCACGGGCGACATCAATACCAACGCTGCGGTGACCCTGACCGGCACTAACAGCTTTAGCGGCGCACACCATATCGGTGCTGCCGGTACGTTGAGCGTCGGTCAAGTCAGTAATCTCGGTGCTTCAACCGCTACTGTGAATCTGGATACCGCCACTTCCCATCTGGTGCTGAACGGCCTTAGCGGCGCGGTTGCCAATGCTCTCAGCGGCGTGGCGGATTCGACTGTTGATATCAACAATGGTGCGAATGTGTCGCTGACCGGCAATAACAGTGGCTTCCTCGGTCAGTATGCGCTGGCGGACAGCAGTAAATTGACGGTGGCCTCAACCAATAATTTGGGGGCTGCTTCCTCTGTGGCCCTGGCGGGCGCACAGGATATTCTGGCGCTGAGCGGCTTTAACGGCATCTTTGGTAATACGGTCACCGGCAGCGGTATCTTGCAGGTCACCGACAGCAGTGATGTGACCCTGAATAACACCAACAGTGTGGACAATGCGGTCACGGTGGATATCACGGATGCCACCTTGAATCTGGCTGATATCGCGCTGTTTGACCATGCACTGACCGGCACTGGCACGCTGAACATTGATACTGCCAATAACATTTTCAATTTTGGTGTTAATACTGGCACGGCATTCGCCGGTACGATTGATATGGAAAACACTGTTTTTGCCCTGAGTGGCGATAATACCAGCACATTGGGCAATGCGTTGTTTGTGGCCTCTGGCGGTACGTTGATGACCGTAGGCAGTGGCAATCAGATACTGGGTAACTTTACCCTCAATGGTGCGACGACAGTATTTGGCTCTGGCAGCTTAATCGTCACTGACACGTTGGCGGTGACGAATAGCAGTATCATCCAAGTTGATCCGGCTCTCACCACTGGCGGGAATTTACTTGATCAGGACACTGGCAGTTCAGCCCAATTAATCAGCAGTAATAATACGCTCTCTACACCTGAGTTGGCGCTCCTGACATTACAAGACAGTTTGGGTAATAGCCTGGGTAATGGCACAACTGAAGATATTACTCAGGGGAGCAATATAGTTGCTGAGGCACTTTATAACTACGGATTATCGGGCAATGGCGGTGGCTTAAGTGTGACGTCAAGTCTGACTCAGTTGACGTTACTTTCCGGCCAAAGTTTGACGCTGACGTCACAGGGCGCGGTGAATGCTGATCACACCTTGCTGGCGAAAGTGACTGGTACGGGTAATTTAGCTATTGGCGCGGATAACAGCGAAATGACGCTGAACAATGCCACGAACGATTACACCGGTAGCACATTGGTGAATGGCGGTATCTTGAATCTGGGCAGCGATAATGCGCTGGGACAGACCTCTGGATTAACAACCGCGGCGGGTACTAATACTAATATCAATGGTCACAGCCAGACTGTCGGCGCACTGACCAATGCTGGTACGGTAACGTTGGGCACGGGTGGGGTGCTGAACAGCGGCGTGCTGTCCAACAGCAGTATCCTTGATATCACTGGCGGGACACTGAATCTGGCGGCGGGCGGAGTATCAACGGCGACCGGCGGTTTGACTGGTGCGGGTACTCTGAACATCAACGGCGGTGACTTGGCGGTCAGTGGTGCTAACAGCGGCTTAAGCGGCCAGACCCTGATTGCGTCGGGCGCGTCGGCAACCCTGAACGGGGCCGATACGCTGGGCAGCAGTGCCATTAATGTGCTGGGTGATTTAAACCTGAACGGGGCCAATGCGGCACTGGCCAATGTGTTGAGCGGCACGGGCGACATCAATACCAACGCTGCCATCACCCTGACTGGCACGAATAGCTTTAGCGGCGCACACCATATCGGTGCTGCCGGTACGTTGAGCGTCGGTCAAGCCAGTAATCTCGGCGCTTCAACCGCTACTGTGAATCTGGATACCGCCACTTCCCATCTGGTGCTGAACGGCCTTAGCGGCGCGGTTGCCAATGCTCTCAGCGGCGTGGCGGATTCGACTGTTGATATCAACAATGGTGCGAATGTGTCGCTGACCGGCAATAACAGTGGCTTCCTCGGTCAGTATGCGCTGGCGGACAGCAGTAAATTGACGGTGGCCTCAACCAATAATTTGGGGGCTGCTTCCTCTGTGGCCCTGGCGGGCGCACAGGATATTCTGGCGCTGAGCGGCTTTAACGGCATCTTTGGTAATACGGTCACCGGCAGCGGTATCTTGCAGGTCACCGACAGCAGTGATGTGACCCTGAATAACACCAACAGTGTGGACAATGCGGTCACGGTGGATATCACGGATGCCACCTTGAATCTGGCTGATATCGCGCTGTTTGACCATGTACTGACCGGCAGCGGCACACTGAATGTGGCGAAGAATGATGCCAGCACGGCATTTGATTTCGGCTCTTCAGTGGGCGGCGCATTCAGTGGCATTGTGAACCTGACCAACTCGACCTTTGCGTTAAACGCGGGCAACACAGCCGCGCTGGCAAATGCCACACTGCAACTCTCAGCCAATAACGTGACCACCGTTGGTACGGATGATCGCACGTTGCACGGCTTGGATCTGAGTGGCGGCACCCTGATTTTTGACGGGGCAGCGCCGCAGTCACAGGCCAGCGGTGTGGTGACGGTCACTGATCTGGCGCTGAACAGCGGCACCATCAGCGTGACGGGTACTGACAGTTGGACTAACCAGAATCCGGTGCTGGCACCGAATCTGTCGATCCTCGATCAGGATCGGGGCGATATTATGCTGGCGCTGATTAATGCCGGTACGGTGAGTGGGGCGGCCAGCGGTCTTAATCTGATGATCAACGGCACGACGGTCACCGACACCGCGCAAGGCGTGGTCTCTGCCATCTTGCAGGGCGGGACGACGGTAGCGAATGCCACCCATAATTACGGTCTGACCAGCAGCAACGGCAGCGGTAGTAATGGTTTGTATGTCAATTACAGCCTGAGCGCGCTGGAACTGTTAACGGACGGTGCCGATGCCTTGTTGCTGGCAACAGACAGCAGCGCGACCTCGAATAAAGAGCTGAATGCACTGGTATCAGGGGTGGGTGGTTTGCAGGTGGATGCCACCAATGGGGCGCTGACGCTGGCCAACGGCAGTAACAGCTATCAGGGCACGACCACGGTCAATGCCGGTGAGCTGATCCTGGGGGCTAACGGTGCCTTTGGTCAGACGTCATTACTGGATATCGCCAGCGGTGCCAGCGCCAACATCAACGGTCACACTCAAACCGTGGGCGCACTGACCAATGCTGGTACGGTAACGTTGGGTACGGGCGGCGTACTGAGTAGTACAGGGGCGCTGACCAACAGCAATAGCCTGAATATTGCGGGCGGGACACTGAACCTGGCGGCGGGCGGAGTATCAACGGCGACCGGCGGTTTGACTGGTGCGGGTACTCTGAACATCAACGGCGGTGACTTGGCAGTCAGTGGTGCTAACAGCGGCTTAAGCGGCCAGACCCTGATTGCGTCGGGCGCGTCGGCAACCCTGAACGGGGCCGGTACGCTGGGCAGCAGTGCCATTAATGTGCTGGGTGATTTAAACCTGAACGGGGCCAATGCGGCACTGGCCAATGTGCTGAGCGGCACGGGCGACATCAATACCAACGCTGCGGTGACCCTGACCGGCACTAACAGCTTTAGCGGCGCACACCATATCGGTGCTGCCGGTACGTTGAGCGTCGGTCAAGCCAGTAATCTCGGTGCTTCAACCGCTACTGTGAATCTGGATACCGCCACTTCCCATCTGGTGCTAAACGGTCTTAGCGGCGCGGTTGCCAATGCTCTCAGCGGCGTGGCGGATTCGACTGTTGATATCAACAATGGTGCGAATGTGTCGCTGACCGGCAATAACAGTGGCTTCCTCGGTCAGTATGCGCTGGCGGACAGCAGTAAATTGACGGTGGCCTCAACCAATAATTTGGGGGCTGCTTCCTCTGTGGCCCTGGCGGGCGCACAGGATATTCTGGCGCTGAGCGGCTTTAACGGCATCTTTGGCAATACGGTCACCGGCAGCGGTATCTTGCAGGTCACCGACAGCAGTGATGTGACCCTGAATAACACCAACAGTGTGGACAATGCGGTCACGGTGGATATCACGGATGCCACCTTGAATCTGGCTGATATCGCGCTGTTTGACCATGCACTGACCGGCAGCGGCACACTGAATGTGGCGAAGAATGATGCCAGCACGGCATTTGATTTCGGCTCTTCAGTGGGCGGTGCGTTCAGCGGCATTGTGAACCTGACCAACTCGACCTTTGCGTTAAACGCGGGCAACACAGCCGCGCTGGCAAATGCCACACTGCAACTCTCAGCCAATAACGTGACCACCGTTGGTACGGATGATCGCACGTTGCACGGCTTGGATCTGAGTGGCGGCACCCTGATTTTTGACGGGGCAGCGCCGCAGTCACAGGCCAGCGGTGTGGTGACGGTCACTGATCTGGCGCTGAACAGCGGCACCATCAGCGTGACGGGCACTGACAGTTGGACTAACCAGAATCCGGTGCTGGCACCGAATCTGTCGATCCTCGATCAGGATCGGGGCGATATTATGCTGGCGCTGATTAATGCCGGTACGGTGAGTGGGGCGGCCAGCGGTCTTAATCTGATGATCAACGGCACGACGGTCACCGACACCGCGCAAGGCGTGGTCTCTGCCATCTTGCAGGGCGGGACGACGGTAGCGAATGCCACCCATAATTACGGTCTGACCAGCAGCAACGGCAGCGGTAGTAATGGTTTGTATGTCAATTACAGCCTGAGCGCGCTGGAACTGTTAACGGACGGTGCCGATGCCTTGTTGCTGGCAACAGACAGCAGCGCGACCTCGAATAAAGAGCTGAATGCACTGGTATCAGGGGTGGGCGGTTTGCAGGTGGATGCCACCAATGGGGCGCTGACGCTGGCCAACGGCAGTAACAGCTATCAGGGCACGACCACGGTCAATGCCGGTGAACTGATCCTGGGGGCTAACGGTGCCTTTGGTCAGACGTCATTACTGGATATCGCCAGCGGTGCCAGCGCCAACATCAATGGTCACACTCAAACCGTGGGCGCACTGACCAATGCTGGTACGGTAACGTTGGGTACGGGCGGCGTACTGAGTAGTACAGGGGCGCTGACCAACAGCAATAGCCTGAATATTGCGGGCGGGACACTGAATCTGGCGGCGGGCGGAGTATCAACGGCGACCGGCGGTTTGACTGGTGCGGGTACTCTGAACATCAACGGCGGTGACTTGGCAGTCAGTGGTGCTAACAGCGGCTTAAGCGGCCAGACCCTGATTGCGTCGGGCGCGTCGGCAACCCTGAACGGGGCCGGTACACTGGGCAGCAGTACCATTAATGTGCTGGGTGATTTAAACCTGAACGGGGCCAATGCGGCACTGGCCAATGTGCTGAGCGGCACGGGCGACATCAATACCAACGCTGCGGTGACCCTGACCGGCACTAACAGCTTTAGCGGCGCACACCATATCGGTGCTGCCGGTACGTTGAGCGTCGGTCAAGTCAGTAATCTCGGTGCTTCAACCGCTACTGTGAATCTGGATACCGCCACCTCCAGTCTGGTGCTGAACGGCCTTAGCGGCGCGGTTGCCAATGCTCTCAGCGGCGTGGCGGATTCAACTGTTGATATCAACAATGGTGCGAATGTGTCGCTGACCGGCAATAACAGTGGCTTCCTCGGTCAGTATGCGCTGGCGGACAGCAGTAAATTGACGGTGGCCTCAACCAATAATTTGGGGGCTGCTTCCTCTGTGGCCCTGGCGGGCGCACAGGATATTCTGGCGCTGAGCGGCTTTAACGGCATCTTTGGCAATACGGTCACCGGCAGCGGTATCTTGCAGGTCACCGGCGGCAGTGATGTGACCCTGAATAACACCAACAGTGTGGACAATGCGGTCACGGTGGATATCACGGATGCCACCTTGAATCTGGCTGATATCGCGCTGTTTGACCATGTACTGACCGGCAGCGGCACACTGAATGTGGCGAAGAATGATGCCAGCACGGCATTTGATTTCGGCTCTTCAGTGGGCGGTGCGTTCAGCGGCATTGTGAATTTGCAAAATACCATTTTCAATATCGATGGTTTGAATACAACAGCGTTGACGAATTCCACACTGAAATTATCCAGCGGCAGTCTGGCCTCCGTGGCCGACGGTGTACAGAATATCGGTGGGCTGGCGCTCAATGGCGGTACGTTGCTGTTTAATAATCTGGTGGATAACTCAGGTATCATCAGCTCCTTAGGAACCCTCACGGCGAATAATATCGATACCACCGGTGGCGGTGAGGTTCGGGTTAATTTACCAGCGAATGTCACACCAGATCTTGGCGGTTTGTCGGTGATGCAACTGGATGAAGGGGAGATCATTGTGACCTTGGCCTCCGGCGCTGCGACCGGAACCGGGCATGAGCTGACGTTATCTGATGCACTTGGTGACCCGTTAAGTGCGACCGTTTATCAGTCTATTTCTAACCCTGGTGCACTCTCACCGGCGGCACTGGGTTCGTTTAATTACGGCATGACCACCGGGACCGGTTTTGATGGGTTGTACGTCAATTATGGGCTGAAGGCGTTGGAGTTGCAGAGCACAGGTAATGACGCGCTGATATTAACGGCAACCTTGGCAAACAATGGTACACAGGCTAATGATCTCTCCGCTCAGGTGACGGGCAGTGGCGACCTGGCCTTTGTTTCCGCTAATGACGGCAGCATTGCATCGTTATCGAATTCGACCAACAGCTATACCGGCGCGACATGGGTGCGTGCAGGCAATGTCCGTCTGGCTGCGGATTCAGCACTGGGGCAAACTTCTCTGCTGGCGATGAGCACGGCGACGAATGTGGATCTCAACGGGACTCAGCAGACGGTGGGTCAGTTAGCCACTGAAACCGGCAGTACATTGGACTTCAATAGCGGCAAGTTAACCGTCACTAATGGCGGGCAGGTTGATGGCGTATTGACGGGCGTTGGTGAGCTGGATCTGGCCGGCGGTTTACTGAGTATCACTCAAGCTAATAGTGGTTTTACTGGCAGCACTGACATTGCCAGTGGCGCGACAGCACATCTGTATCAGGTCCAAGGGCTAGGCTCGGGAGCGATTAACAATAACGGCCTGCTTAATCTGGATAATACCAGCGGGGAGCTGCTGAACGCGTTGGCGGGTAGCGGCAACGTCCAACTTTCCAACAGTGCCAATGTCCAACTGGCCGCAGACAATAGTGGCTATTCGGGCTTATTTACCACTGACGCAGGGACGGTGTTGACCGCCAATAATGCAGGCAATCTGGGGAGCAGCAGTGTTGCAAACAACGGTGAGCTAATCTTGGATACGGCGTCAGTCTGGAATTTATCCAACGCGATCAGCGGTAGCGGTACATTGGTTAAACGTGGCAGCGGCACGGTAAAAATTGATAGTGGTACAGTCAGTGCCAGTTTGACGACGATTGAAAACGGTTTGCTGCAACTGGGCAGTTCAACAGCCACCTCGACCCTGACGGTGAATGAGTCACCATTGGCCCGTACATTGGTGGCCACACTGGCATCCAATGTCGTCAATCTGGTCAGTGACGTGTTGATTACTAACACCGGCTCATTAGGTGGATACGGCCAGGTGACAGGGAATGTGGAAAACCGTGGCAACCTGATTATGCCAAATGCCTTAACCGGCGGCGATTTCGGGACCTTCATTATTGATGGTAATTATACCGGCGATAACGGCACTGTGGTCTTCAATACTATTCTGGCCGGTGATTCATCAGTAACCGATCGGCTGTTGATTACTGGCAATACCGCAGGGCAAAGTTTTGTCACCGTGAACAATATTGGTGGTAATGGTGCGCGGACCTCTGAGGGCATCAAAATCATTGATGTCGGTGGCGATTCTGCCGGGCAGTTTACCCTGAATGGTCGTGCTGTGGCGGGTGCCTATGAGTACTTCTTGTATCAAGGTGGTGTTAGCTCGCCGACCGATGGTGACTGGTATCTGCGCACTCAAGCAGATGAGCGCCGCCCTGAACCGGCAAGTTATACCGCGAACCTGGCCGCAGCCAACTCAATGTTTGTAACCAGTTTGGCTGATCGCTCCGGTGAAACAGTGTATACCGATGTCTTTACGGGTGAAGAGAAAACGACCAGCCTGTGGTTACGCAATGAAGGCAGCCATAACCGTTCCCGTGATGACAGTGGCGAATTGAAAACGCAAGATAACCGATATGTGATGCAGTTGGGGGGTGATGTGGCGCAATGGAGCCGCAACACACAAGATCTGTGGCGCGTCGGGGTTATGGCGGGTTATGCCAATAGCAGCAGCTCTTCTGTGGCACAGGAAACCGGTTATCGGTCCAACGGTTCGGTAGATGGCTACAGTGTGGGGGTATATGGCACATGGTTTGCTGATAGTCAGGATAATACCGGTGCTTATGTTGACACCTGGCTGCAATACAGTTGGTTTAATAATCAGGTTGATGGACAAGATCTCACCACCGAGAAATATGACTCGAAAGGGTTCACTGCTGCGGTCGAGAGTGGCTATGCCTTCAAAGTGGGCCAGAGCGTTAACCAAAATTACTTTATTCAGCCAAAAGCTCAAGTGGTGTGGATGGGAGTGAAAGCCGATTCTCATACAGAAACCAATGGCACAGTAGTCTCCGGCGAGGGGAATAACAACATTCAAACCCGCTTGGGTGTGAAGGCCTTTATCAGCCCAATACCTACCGCTGAAAAAGCCAACGTTCCGGCATTTAAGCCATATGTTGAGGCCAATTGGGTCCATAACACCAAAGATTTTGGCACCACCCTCGATGGTATAACCGTGAAGCAAGCGGGTGCAGCCAATATTGCTGAGTTGAAATTGGGTGTCGAAGGCCAGATCAATAACAAGCTGAATCTGTGGGGTAATGTCGGCCAGCAAGTGGGTAATAATGGCTACAGCGACAGCAGTATCACGTTAGGGGTTAAATATAATTTCTAACTGAAATCAGCCGTTATAAGCCATTAACGGCACATATCATCAGGTATGTGCCGTTTTTTTATGGTTAAAGCTGTACTGAAAAATATTAATGACAGTGGTGGCTGTAGTTGATTCTTTTGGTTTTATATTTTGAATTTATTTTGTTGGCAGCTTATTAAGCTGAGTTTCCTGTATTGTACGATGCTAAATTAATATCATTATTTAAATTATGGTATTTAATATTGCATTAAATTAAATGTGTAATGAAATTAAATTGACGATTTAAGATTTTTGTTATAAAAAATTGAACATAAAAATATTATATTATTCATTAAGTTAGTTTGATCTATTGGTTTTGTATTGACAGGGTTTATCAGTTTTTCACCCCGTTAGATATTGGCTTTGTTTTCTCCCACACCCCGCAATCACTCTCTCGCGACAGGAAGTCACGCGTATTTCTTGTCCGTTTTGGCCTCGGCCGCTTTACAGGGAAAGGACAGGATATGTCAGCTATAGAACCGCAGGAAAACCGGCAGACCGGAATACTGAATACCATCGAGCGTATCGGTAATGCGATGCCAGATATCACTATGTTATTTATTTATGCATTGGGTGTGTGCTGGGCGCTCTCCTTTGCATTGTCATTTATCAATTTCGACTATTACCACCCTCTGACGGGTGATCAGATTAAAGTGACTAATATGTTGGCACCCGTTGAGTTGGTGACCTTTATTACCACTATGGTCAAAAATTTTATCAACTTCCCACCACTGGCTATCACTATTGTGGCAACGTTAGGGATCGGGGTTGCTGAGGGCAGTGGCTTTATTCAGGTGATGCTGAAAAAGATGCTTAACGTCACGCCACAACGAATTTTGACACCCGCAGTAATATTTATCGGGGTGGTGAGTCACGTCGCATCTGACTCGGCGTATGTTATTTTGATGCCAGTGTCTGCCATGATGTTCTATGCCAGTGGTCGCCATCCGTTGGCGGGCATCGCCGCCGCTTTCGCGGGTTTGGCCGGCGGATTTTCTGCCAGTTACACGCCATCGATTATCGATCCGATCATGCAGGGCTTCACCCAAGGTGCGGCACATATAATTGACCCGAGTTATAACGTCAATGTGTTGTGTAACTATTTCCTGAGCTTTGGCAGTACCTTTGCGGTGATTTTGGTGTGTTGGTTTATTACCGAGAAAATTGTTGAGCCACGTCTGGTTAAGTCGATGCCATTAAATGACGATCTCAGCGTGCTCCACAACAGTGATGAACTGCAAAAAGTGACAGCTCAAGAGAGTAAAGCGTTTAAAAAAGCCGGGTTGACCATGTTGTTGATGCTGATTGGCCTGGCGGCTGCGCTTTACCCGGAAAATTCCTTATTGCGCTCGCCCGAGGGCAGCCTGACCCGCCCTGATGCACCGATTATGCAGGCGATAGTACCCTTGTTGTTCTTTATGTTTGCCATTCCCGGGCTGATTTATGGCTTTAGTGCCGGTACCTTCAAAAGCACCAAAGACGTTACCAGCAGCATGGAAAATATTACCCGTTCATTGGTTTCGTTTTTAGTGTTCAGCTTCTTCTGCGCCCAGTTTCTTTATTCATTCAGCCATTCCAATATCGGCACGTTGTTGGCAATCTCTGGGGCGGATTTCCTGCGCACCCTGGCAATGCCAGCCGGTTTCACTATTCTTGGGGTGATTCTGCTGTCTTGCGCCTTAGATATTATTATCACATCGGCTTCATCCAAATGGTCGATTCTGGCACCGGTATTAGTCCCGATGTTGATGGCAGTTGGTATCTCCCCTGAACTGACCCAGGCCAGTTTCCGTGTTAGCTCAACGGTGAATATCTCGACACCGATGTTTGCCTTCTATCCGTTGATCATTATGTATTGCCGTCAGTATTGCTCTAAAACCGGGGTTGGGACGCTTTGTGCCATGATGTTGCCTTATACTCTTGGGCTGACCATTGTATTAACCCTGATGCTATATCTGTTCTGGGGGTTGGGTATCCCGCTAGGATTCCAGAGTGGGTATACCTATCCGGCTGGCAGTTAATCCCCTGTTTACCTGCAATGCTGATGATATGAATTAAGTCTATAAGGAATAAGAAATGACAATGGCACTCTCAGAACAACTGACCCAACGCTTCTTCCGTTATCTGGCGGTGAGCAGCCAGAGTGATGGCGCGTCAATGACGCTACCCAGCACGGTCGGGCAGCATAAGATGGCGCAAATGTTAGCAGAAGAACTGCGCCAGTTAGGATTGGAAGATATCGTCATTGATGCCTATGCGACGGTAACTGCCCGTAAACCCGGCAACCAACCCGCCGCACCACGAATTGGTTTCATTACGCACATTGATACCGTTGATGTTGGTTTATCGCCTGATATCCACCCGCAGCGGTTGCGCTTTACCGGCAGTGATCTCTGCCTGAATCCTGAACAGGGTATCTATCTGCGCACATCAGAGCACCCGGAAATCCTTCGTTACCAAGATGAAGAAATTATTTTTGGTGATGGCACCAGCGTGTTGGGGGCGGATAATAAAGCGGCGGTCACGGTGGTGATGACGCTGTTGGAGAACCTGAGTGCCGATGATTGCCATGGGGATATCGTGGTGGCATTTGTGCCGGATGAGGAGATTGGTTTGCGCGGTGCCAAAGCGTTGGATCTGGCACGGTTTGATGTTGATTTCGCCTACACGATTGATTGTTGCGAACTGGGGGAGGTGGTATTTGAGAACTTTAACGCCGCCTCAGCCGAAATTGATATTGTTGGGGTAACGGCTCATCCTATGTCTGCCAAAAATGTGCTGATCAACCCTATCCGCGTAGCTTATGACATTATCAGTCAGTTCGACCCACAGGAAACACCGGAACATACTGAAGGGCGGGAAGGGTATGTCTGGTTTACTGATATGGTTGCCAACCCCAATCACGCCAAACTGAAGATTGCGATTCGCGATTTTGATAATGCGTTATTCGAGGCACGCAAACAGCGAATTGGTGAGGTGGTTACACAGATTGCAGCGAAGTATCCACGAGCGAAAATCAGCCATTCAGTCACCGACGTTTACAGCAATATCAGCAACTCGATAGGTGAAGATACCCAGGCGATTGATTTGATTTTCTCTGCCATGGCCGCGTTGGATATTGAACCTAAGGTGATCCCAATGCGTGGCGGCACCGATGGTGCAGCGTTATCGACTCAGGGGTTATTGACACCAAACTATTTCACCGGAGCCCATAACTTCCATTCACCGTTTGAATTTTTGCCAATTAGCTCCTTTGTAAAATCGTATGAGTTAACCCGAACTATCTGCTTGTTTGCCGCTAAATAGCTTATCAGGGGAGGGGGTATATAGCCCCCTTCCTCAATGTAAACCCCGCTATTACCTTAATCTAATGCCTCTTCCTGCACTTCTAACACATGGTATGCGGTTGAGCAGAACAGTGAATTCAAACGTTTCATATCACCTAATAGCCCCATGTGCAGACTGCTGGTTTCAATACTCTGCACATTTTGTTGATGCAGGCGTTCAACGTGAGAGTGAGAATAGCGGCGATTTAATAAACGGAAACGATGCTTGGCACGACGTAGGCGTTTGGCGTTATTGATATCGCGGGATAAAAACACCGACATTCCTAAATCCAGATTGGCTACCAGACGGGTGTGCAGGGTATTTAACTCTTCAAACCCCTCGGCCGAAAATGGCTTACGAGCATTGAGTGACTTGGCTGCCACATCAGCAGTCATGCGGCCAATAATATCGCCGGCTTGTTGCAGATTAACCGCCGTATCAATAATTTCAGCCCAACGACGGGAATCAATCTCACCCAACTCATCCTGCTGTATTTGCGCTAAATAGAGTTTAATGGCGCTATACAGCATGTCGACTTCATCTTCCAACAAACTGACTTCATGCTTTTGCTGTTTATTCCCCTCCAGTACTTCTTTAAACCGCACGAGCATCTGCTCCAGCACATCACCCATTCGCAGGGTTTCCCGCACTGCGTTTGCTAAGGCTAACGAAGGAGTATCGATGGCGGTAATATCAAGGTAGCGCGGGGCCGAGTGTTGTAGGGTAGTTTGGTCATCGCTGACTAATCGGCTACAGATACGAGTCATCACTCCAACAAATGGCAGCATCAACAAGCAGCGCAGCAGGTTATAGAATACGTGGAAGTAAATGACGACTTCGGCGGCGGGCAAATTACGGCTAATGAGCCATTGCCCTAACATATTGACCCAAGGGAGGACTAAAATACAGCCGATCACTTTAAACAGTAGGCTGCCCAGCACCACTTGTCGGGAGATGGCATTCTGCCCACGGCTGCTGATCAGTGCCAGCAAACCACTGCCCAGATTAGAGCCAATCACAATACAGAGAGCGATATTTAGTGGAACTAAACCGGTAGCGGCCAGTGTGGCGGTCAGCAATACTGCGGCCAGACTGGAATAACTGATCATGGCGAACAGTGCGCCAATCAATAATGCCAGAATGGTATCACCGGTCAGAGATGAAAAAATGGCTTGCACGGCGGTTGCTTGCGTAATCGGCCCGGCGGCAGTGACAATCAGTTGCAGTGCCAGAATAATCAACCCGAGACCGATGCCTACCCGCCCCATCTGACCAATCCGACTTTTGCGCTGACCGAGGAAAACAATAACCCCACCCAGGATTAGCAACGGTGAGAGCCAGGAGAGATCAAATGTCAGCACCCGCGCCATCAGAGCCGTCCCGACATCTGCCCCTAACATAATTACTAAGGCCGGCGACAAGGAGATAAGCCCCTGCGATACAAATGAGATAACCAGTAACGCGGTAGCATTACTGCTCTGTACTAGCGCCGTGACACCAATACCGGCGATAAAAGCCGTGGGTTTTTTCTGAATACTGGCGCTCAGAACCCGGCGCAGATCGGCACCATAAACACGCATGATACCGGTGCGAACAATGTGTGTTCCCCACACCAGCAGGGCGACAGAAGAAAGCAGATGAAGCAGAGTCAGCATAGTTAATCTCAGTTGTGGCAAGACCCATATCGTTGAACTGCCTCAACGACGGTTGAACACACCTGAAAAGGCGGGTGGGCCTGGCTCTGTGTAAGTTAGATCCTATTTAAGTCTGTACAGTTTGAGGTTACGGCCATTTGACGATAAAACGGCCCGTTGATGGATGTTGCAGTGTTTTAACAGGGTTACCTTGTGGTGCAGGGCGACCGACATCTACACGCGGGTGAGTTAGGGGTAGATGTAAGGTCATTCCCCAGATAAAGGGGACTTGCAAGACGATATCGACACTAAACATGCCCCATTATAGCAATTTTTGCTGCCAATGACGTCAGTTGTGGGTTTTGGTAACAATACAGTGCGGCCAAGGTGCGGTTTGCCATCTGGTGGTGTGCGCTCTCTTGACCGCTTTTATGCTGTTACCCAGCCACCCGCAGCCAGGCAAATAGCAGCGCCACCATAATCACAACCACAGCCGTGGCAATCACTAAACGTTCAGCAAATAGACGTCGCATCGGTAAACTCCTCAGGCAAAACTGTAGCGTTCTGAATGATACTTCGACATAGGAACACCGATTTCATTCAGTGCAGACTCGATAGCATCCATCATGACATTGGGGCCACATATAAAATACTCGTGACTGGCATAGGGAGGGGGCAAGTGCCGTTTGAACACCTCGGCATCAATGAATCCTTTTTCCCCTGTCCAGTCTGGCGCGGGGTTCGACAACACATGAACCACGACCAAATTAAGCCGTGATTTTAATGCTTCTAACTCTTCACGAAAGGTGATCGATTCCCAATCTTTGCTGCCATAAAGTAGCAGGGCTGGCCGTTGGTCACCGCGATCAGCCAGTGTTCGCAACATACTCATCATTGGCGTTATCCCAACACCACCGGCAACCAGAACATGCATGTCTGCCGGATTTCCTAATGTGAATGCTCCATAGGGACCATCCAAATAGACCCGTTGCCCGATGGGGACTTTAGGTATGTTAGAGGTAAAATCCCCCAGATTGCGGATCGACATTTCCACGCGCCCGTCACTCACCTGTGCGCTGGATGAAAAAGAGAACGGATGGGCGGTAATGTTAAACGGGCTACCCCAAATGGTTAACCAACCGAACTGTCCGGGAGTGAAACGAAAACCGTCATGGCCATCGGGCATCATAACTAAGGTGGCGGTATCACCCCGTTCCTGCCGTACTGCTACCACGCGATAGGGGCGTCGCAATATAAACAGCGGTTTGACTATCCGCACATACAGTAGCAAACCAAACCAAAATAGAATCAGGCCAACCCAAAGTGCTCTTTTTAATGGGTCGTCGAGGTAAAACCCCCAGCCAACCATATGCATGACCCCGGCAACAACCGCCACTACGGCCAGAATAATGTGAGATAAATGCCAGATTTCATAGCGTATTTTTAGTTGAACTCGCCACAATGCGGTAATAACCAAAGCAATTAATGCATAGGTTGATAGGGCGGCAAAACGGGCTCGCCACGGCGCGTCGAAGGAGTTTAGTAGTGCCAATAACTCTGGACGAACAACAAACAGGATTAAGGGATGTGCGATAACCAGCCCGACTGCAATCAAAGAGATTCGGCGGTGGAAGTGATAGATAATATCCTCACCCCAAGGTTCGGTGACATAACGAAAACGGGCAGTCAGACCAAATTGTAGCCCCATTATTGCCAATCCGGCATAACCAAGGGCAATCGAAAACTCCGTCCAGAAATCTCGAGCTGGGGGTAATGTACCGGTTAATAATGCCAACAGAGGGGCCAGAATAAAAAAAAGGTATATCCCAACCCAAATGACACTACGCACAGCATAAGTCGACATATTGCTCACACCAGAATTATGAATAACATGCCAATAAGTATACTAAGCGAAACATAAGATAACCATTTATAAACATCACCATAACAATCTTTGCCATCATATTCCTACAGAGATTATTATTGGGTGAGATGACTCAATCTGCCAGATAATCGCATGTGAACATTAGTTTTTACGCGATAAATAGAGAAAAAATTTTAATCTATAATGATTACCTCTGTCAGCTTTTCCATCTTTTTCAACTCATCACTGCGGGCAGCGGCTAAGTTTTTGTGTGCAGCGACCTCGCATTCGCTTCGTTCTGCTGTACTGATGTTAACCGATGAGACATTTTGGGGCCCGCAGGGGAATATCGTTGAAAGCGTTTGCGGCCACTCTGCTTTTAAACAACTGTATGGTGTGTCGTTCTTCGAATACTGGTCGCAACCACAGACTCGCTCTCCTGAATATGATTTTCACACCGGGATGTCGGCGGTGGAAAACCTGGCTCTGGTACGTAGCTATCATTTCCCAGACCATGCCACCGTTGTTGATATTGCGGGAGGGTTAGGCGGATTGCTGCTAAAAGTATTACAGGCTAATACGACACTGCACGGTATTTTGTTCGATCAAGCTCCGGTGCTGGAAAGACATCGTCTTGGTGAACTGGGGGATGACTCAAGATGGAGGCTCCACGCCAATTCCCAAACGAAATGCAACAAAGTGACCCACCGGTCAGGTACGGATAAAATAGCCGTATTGACCCTGTCGGAGACCCTGTTGCATGAAGGGAAAACATTTGACTCAGCATGAGCGCTTTTACATCGAAAAACGAAAAGCTGAAGGCGTTAATCAGTCCTGCATTGCCAGAGAGCTCGGCGTCTCTCGCTCTACGCTGAGCCGGGAGCTCAGGCGTAATACGGACCCCGCCTTCAACGGACTTTACTCCTCCAGACGCGCTGATGCCTTAGCCAGACAACGGCGGGGCGCCACCTCGGCACACAATGCCTGTTTCCCTCTGGGCCAGCAGACACAAGACTTTCTCCGGCAGGCGCTGGCTGTACATACCTCCCCTGAGGTTATCTCTGGGAGACTGAAAATCCAGTTTGATATCGCCGTCAGCAAAAATACCCTCTACCGCTATATCCGTTCGGACAGACAGGCTGGCGGTAAGCTTTACCTTCAGCTCCCTCACCGGGGTAAACGCTATCGCTATGATACGGGTGAGCCCGGACGCACGCCCATCCCGGACAGGGTTGGCATTGAGCACAGGCCTGCTGAGGCTGAACTCAAACAGGTTCCCGGGCATGTTGAAATCGATACGATTTTTGGCAAAGACCAGAAGTCATTCCTGCTGACGGTCGTGGACAAAGCCACAAAGCAGGTCATTATCCGTAAACTCCCCAATAAGTGCGCTGAGAGCGTCGTGGAAGCGTTCAGGGACATCGTGGCGAATACTTTCTGCGAGTTTAAAACCCTGACGGCAGATAACGGACCCGAGTTTGCGAAACATAAGGACATCACTCAGGTAACGGGCGCAAAGGTTTACTTTGCCCGGCCTTATCATTCCTGGGAGCGGGGGTTGAATGAGCATACCAACGGTCTGATACGGCGGTTTTATCCGAAAGGAACCGATTTTAATGGCGTCAGCGATGAAGATATTGCGAGACTGGAGCACATCCTCAACACTCGGGGGCGCAAATCTCTGGAATACAGCTCACCGAATGAGGTATTTTTAGAGTATCTACTCGCTGCATAACGCATGATGGTTTGTTGCGTTTCGTTCGGGAATGGGGCCCAGCCTGGCAGTTTCTTCGAATCATGTCCTCCGGCAGATTTTTACTTATTAAAATATATCACTCATGACTGGCCGGATGAAAAGACAACACTAATACTCCATAATTGTCGTAAGGCCATGCTTCCTAATGGAAAAGTCCTCATTATGGATACCATTATTCCTGAAGGTAATATCCCTCACTTCGGGAAAAATATGGATCTGCTCTTGATGGGGAGCTTTGACGGTGGGAGAGAACGCCCCGAAGCTGAGCTGAAAGTGATACTCGCCGGAGCCGATCTGAAACTAAACTGCATCATAAATACCGGCAGTTACGTATCGATAATAGAGGCTGTTGCGCGTTGAATATAGACCTATAAGCCTGACATTCGCCCATTTTTAGTGCTGATAAGAATAGGCGGATGAGCAGCTCTATCTACCTTGGGCAAGAGAACTGGTGGCATTGGCGTAGAAAATTCATAATTTCTCCATAATATAATCAGGTCATGATAAACATATTTAATTTGGTAACTATATTAAGTAAATACAATATTTTACGATTTTTTCTTCTGTGTATTAATTCTGCCAAATGTATCTAAGCGATCTATTAATCCTGTCAATTTATCAGAAGCTTGATGACGGAACCTGTTCATCGTATGCATAGATGGGTATCATTCCGACATTAGTAATGCAAATCATTAGCGTTAGCACTCAAGGATATTTACATCCCCACTTTTCAGGAGAGAAAATGCAATTACGTCTAGCTTTATTTTCGTCATTACTGGCCGCAACTGTTGCGATGACAGGGTGTGATGATTCATCTGCCGCGCCAGAAGAATCAGCCAAAATCAGTATTGAACATGCGCAAGGAACTACTCAGGTTCCACTAAACCCGCAAAAAGTCATCATACTGAACCCATCCGTGCTCGATACTGCCGATGCCCTGAACATTAAGGTGGCAGGTGTCCCGCAAACCAGTACTCATCTACCCGCATTTTTATCCAAATACAGCGGCACTGAATACCTGAATGCTGGCACATTATTCGAACCCGATTACGAGGCGTTAAGTCAGGCTAAACCTGACCTGATCATTGCCGGTGGCCGTGCTCATGATGCTTATGACAAACTTAGCGCTATCGCACCGACTATCGCACTTGATGTCGATACCAAGCACTTTACCCAGAGTCTGACTCAGCGTACTGAGCAACTGGCCTCTATCTTTGGTAAAGAAGAAGAAGCGAAGGCACTGCTGGGCAAATTCTCATCTCAGATAAACGAGATAAAGCAAAAATCAGCTAATGCCGGATCAGCCATGGTAGTGATGGTCAGCGGCGGGAAAATGTCGGCCTACACGCCGGGTTCCCGTTTCGGTTTTGTGTTTGATGAGTTAGGTTTCACCCCTGCGGCCACTTTCGAACAAACGGGTAGTCATGGGAATGTAGTGACCTCTGAATTCATTCTCAATGCTAATCCTGAGTGGTTGTTTGTACTGGATAGAGACAATGCCATTGGGCGTACTGAAGGCCAATCGGCACAACAGATTCTTGATAACCCACTGATCCATAAAACCAAAGCATGGCAGAATGATCAGGTTATCTATCTCGACTCTTCCTCGCTCTATATTGCCGGTGGCGTACAGAGTTATACAAAACTGATGGATAAGGTCAGTGCTGTGTTGGATAAATCAGCGCCAGCGCAGTAATTCTCACTGATGAAGAATCTTAGCTTTCTAGTTGGCCTGGTTATTTTACTGGGCCTGATGATCTGTAGCCTGTTTATCGGTGCCGGCCATGTCACTTTTGCCGATGTCTGGTCGGATCCCGATATGCGCGACATCTTTATACTTAGCCGGGTGCCACGAACGTTGGCATTAGTCCTTGCTGGCAGCGCCATGAGTGTTGCTGGCCTCATCATGCAGATGCTGACGCAGAACCGTTTTGTCGAACCTTCTATTGCGGGTACGACCCAGTCCGCCAGCCTTGGTTTATTGTTGGTCATGGTTTTCAGTCCATCAGCTCCGGTGATGGTGAAAATGTTGGTGGCTACGGTATTCGCGATGGGGGGGACGGCACTTTTTATGATGTTGTTGGCGCGAATGCGGATGAAATCAGCGCTGATGGTGCCGCTGACCGGCATTATGCTGGGGGCGGTATTTAGTGCAGTAACAACCTTTGTGGCGATGGAGTTTGATCTCCTGCAATCGTTGGGCAGTTGGGAGTCTGGTGATTTCTCGGGTGTCTTGCAGGGTCGCTATGAGTTGTTGTGGATAGTGGGAGCCTTAACGCTGATTGCCTGCCTAATCGCTGATCGTTTTACCGTGGCAGGCATGGGGCGGGATTTCTCGGTCAATGTTGGGCTAAATTATCAACGCGTTATGCTGACGGGAATGTCTATTATAGCCATCATCAGCGGCGTGGTTGTGGTCGTGATTGGCGTGCTTCCTTTTCTCGGTTTGATTGTACCCAATATTGTCAGTATGGCGATGGGAGATAACCTGCGCCGAACCATACCTTGGGTGAGTCTTTGTGGCGGTGGTCTGGTCGTGTTATGCGATATTATTGGTCGATTAATTAGCTACCCATTTGAAATCCCTGCCAGCGTTATTCTGGGCGCGATTGGTGCACTGGTTTTCCTATTATTAATTGTTAGGACAAAACGCCATGCAGGTTAATGAGTATTCATCAAAAGGGAATTGGCTTCAGGGCGCAAATCGGGCATTAAGCATACCGGCAAAGCGGTTGTTACTGTTGAGCATTATTGCAGTCGCTGCGATTGTCATCTTCATGACAATTAATCTGGGAAGCAACATCCAGTATATTCTGGTGCATCGCGGTCTTATTCTAGCCACCATGCTGTTGGTGGCCTTTGCTGCGGGAGTTGCTACTGTCTTATTCCAAACAGTAACCAATAACCGTATTTTGACGCCATCAGTGATGGGATTAGAAGCACTGTTTATTCTCATCCAGACCATGTTGGTGTTTTTTGTTGATGCCAATGGTTTCAGAGTGCTAGGTATTACGGGGAAATTTCTCTGTGAGTCGGCACTGCTGTTATTGTTCTCGGTGTTTCTTTACCGTTGGTTACTGACCGGTGTGGGGATCAATCTGCATAAGGTGCTGCTGGTTGGCTTGGTTTGTGGCACGTTGTTCCGCAGTCTATCGAGCCTGATGCAACGTCTTCTTTCGCCGGGGGAGTTTGCCATATTGCAGGGGAGGGTGTTTGCCACCTTTACCCGAGCGCCAGCAGAGATTATTGCCGTTTCTACGGGGATAGTTGTGATTGTGGGCCTTATTGTTTGGCGCATGCGCCATTGTCTCGATATTATCGCCCTTGGTCGAAATACCGCAATTAATCTCGGCGTTGCCTATCAGAAAAAGATAACCACTATTTTGCTGCTGGTCTCGCTGTTGGTCGCCATCTCTACAGCACTGGTGGGGCCGCTGACATTTTTAGGTTTGCTTATCGCTAATTTGGCTTATCCAATTGTTGGTTCATTCCGCCATCAATATTTGCTACCCGGTGTTTTTCTGCTGGGAACCATTACATTGGTTGGTGGGCAATTGATTTTGGAGCGCTTACTGAATATGTCTGGGACATTATCGGTGGTTATTGAGTTTGTCGGTGGTGTGCTGTTTATTTATCTTTTAATAAAAAAGGCTCCGGTATGATTGAAATTAATGACATTAATAAAAAATACCAGGATACAGCGGTTCTCAATAATATAAATGAGAGCATTCCTTCTGGTGGTGTTACTTCAATCATTGGACCAAACGGTGCTGGCAAATCTACGTTATTGTCGATTATGAGCCGATTGCTGGCGCCTGATATTGGTAGTGTGCTGTTTAATGGTTTGGATGTGGCGAAAACCTCTGGCGATAAACTGGCGACTATTTTGTCAGTCTTACGTCAGGAAAATCACTTCACCAGCCGCCTGACTGTAGCAGATTTGGTTGGCTTCGGGCGCTATCCCTATTCAAAAGGGCGGCTCAACGAAAATGACCGTCAGTATATTGATGCTGCGATGGAGTTTCTTAATCTGGTGCCGCTGAAGGATCGCTATCTTGATGAGCTTTCGGGGGGGCAACGGCAACGCGCCTATGTAGCAATGGTGCTTTGTCAGGATACAAAATATATCCTGCTGGATGAGCCATTAAATAATTTAGATATGAAACATTGCGTTGCGATGATGAAACAATTGCGGCGTGCCGCAGATGAATTGCACAAAACCATTATTCTCGTTATCCACGATATCAATTTTGCTTCTGCGTATTCTGACCACATTATTGCGATGAAGAATGGTGAGGTTATTTATCGAGGGGCACCCGCAGAGATTATGCAGCCCGATATTCTTGAAGAGATTTTCGATATAAAAATCCGTATCGAAAAAGTACAAGATCAGCATATCGCGGTCTATTATCGTTAAGGTGAAAAACGGGCGTAACTATATATTTACGCCCGTTTTTATCCCGTGATTAGAACAACACAGAGTAGTTCACACCAAAGGTACGGCCACGTCCTTTATAGGTATAGAGATCAGGTGCTCCGTAGGTGGGGCTATACAGAATTGGTGCGCGCTGGCCCCAAACGGTGGTGTACTCTTTATCCAGCAGGTTTTCGATGCTGAAGCTGATTTTACCCACTGGCAAGGTGTAGCTGCTCAGGAAATCAATCGTGTTATAACCATCAAGTTTACGGCCTTTACTGTCTGACACATCGAAGGTCTGCTGGGATTGTACCCGCAGGTTCCAATCACCCGGTGCCCAACCAACATAAGCGGTGGCTTTTGACGGACTGGCGGTATCAACAGTGAGTTTCTGCCACTTGCCGTCAGTTTTGGTCTCAGATTTAATCAGGTTAAATGTTGCTCCGGTACTCCATTCGCTGTCTTCGAAGAAATAATCCGCTGCGCCTTCAACCCCGTAGATCCGGCGTTTGTCCGGCAACACACTGATGGTCATGTCTGTTTTGTTGATGGCAATAGTTTGGTCAGACAGTGAGTAGTAACCGGCGATTTGAGTGCGCAGGTTATCACCCGTATAGCGCCAGCCCAATTCATAAGCATTAACCTTAATACCCTCCAGCTTGGAGTCATTTACGTTGACGCTTTTTTGCAGTTGGTAGTGGCCATTGACCAACTGATAGGTCCCGGAGCCGTAATATTTCGCCAGATCGGGGATCTCAAACCCTTGAGAGAAGTTGAACCACGTCTGCTGGTTTTGTGCCAGATGCGCCAGCAAACCGGCATTGAACAGGACGTTGTTGTAATCCGTTTTCCCGCCTGGCACTGCATCTGCGGAGGTCGCGCTGCCGTTAGCAATAGCTTGTTGTTGCGCATAGCCGACGAAATCATCGACCTTGTTCTCGGTGTATTGATAACGCACTCCACCACTCAGGGTAAAGATGGGGTTGATGTCATAGCTGGTTTGCAGGAACGGCGCGAGATTGGTGGTGGTGTAACTTGGGTAACGGCCAACATTGTAGGCATTTTGTAAGGTCATCCCGCCAGACTGCTGTGCCAGTGCCAGATTGAAGAACTGCTGGTTGGCGTTGAAGCTTTCATGCTCCGCGTCGACACCATAAGTCAGCGTGAGGCTGTCGATGGGTTTACTGTTTAGCGTCAGTTTACCGCCGTAAAAGTCGGTTTTCTGCTGTGATGCACCAATACTGGTTACCGCAGTACCTGCTTTGTTCAGGGTTGGGAACGGATAAAAGGTCAATGATTCATCACGGTAAAACACCTGTGCCACCAAATCCTGACCCCAGAAGTCGGTATTGGAGTATTGCAGGTTGATGAGATGGCGCTCAGTGCCCGGAATACGATCTGAGTTCAGATTGCCGCTGTTAGATGCCTGGCCGGTACCCGTCACTGCCGAGAAGTTTTCCCCCAGATATAATCCGTGTTTGCCATCGGATTCGCTGTTGAAATACTGGGTGGTTAACTGCAATTGCTGATGGTCATCAATGTTGAAGGTACCTGTGCCCATCACATCAAGGCGACCGGAATATTGCAGGCCGGTCTGGGTATTATCGATCAACACCTCATCGCCTTTACCGTCATACCAGCCGCCATAACGTTGATAGGAAACAGAAAAACGACCGAATGCTTGCTCATTCCCGCCGCTCACCGCAGCCCCGATATTCTCATCGTGATCGTTATGGCTGTTAAAACCGGTTTTGCCGCCAACTTGTAGTTCGACCTGTTTTTCTGCCTGACCTTTTTTGGTCACAATATTGATCAAGCCGCCAGTGCTACCCCCACCGTAAAGCGAAGTGGCACCGGAGATAACTTCTATATGCCCAATATTAAACGGATCTATGGAGTCAAGCTGACGGCTGTCGCTGCGTGAAGAGTTCAGGCGCACGCCATCGATCATCACCATCATTGAGCGGCCACGCATATTCATACCGTAGTTGGTCCGGCCCTGACTGCTAACATCCATGCCAGGAATCAATTGCGCCAAAATATCTTTGATTTCCTTGCCAGCTTGAACTTGTTGTTCGAGTTCCTGACCTTCAATCACCCAGGTGGTTTGTGCCATTTCGGCCACGCTGCGGTGTGAGCGGCTGGCAGAAACCACCATTTGATCTTCTGCCCATGCTGCGGGCGCGAGCATAGCTAACAGGCACGGATTTAATACCCAGAGGTGTCTGCGTTTCATTGTTATTCTCTTTTTCCCATATTGGAGGTTATGTTAAAAATTAAAGTTGGTTTAACGATTGTTTTAAACCCAAACTCATTGGAGTTGCAGGTAGGCAGCCTGCAAACACATCCCGATGAGCTTACTCAAGTAAGTGATTTGCGCGCGCACGTGCAGCTAACCCCCCTGCGGTTTCAAGGACGAGGGGATCTGTGCGGGGGATAACGGCCGGCGGCTGGCTGCGCCATTGGATCACCGCCGGGGTGGATGTTAAATCGAACTGTTCACGACCTAAAACCCGGTTGAGAATACGCGCCGATCGCCAAGCCATCAGGCTGAGCTGCGGTTCTGCAATGCCGTGGCTATGCATACCGGCGTTGACTGCAAATAAGCAGTTATCGTGTGGGCCGCGCCAATCGAGGGTGAAGTCGGGAGCCACGCGGTATTGATAATCGGCAGTGGTCATCAGGCGGCTGGCCAGTGGTTTAAGGAATGCCGGACGTTCCTGTTGATAACCGGTCGCGAAGATAGTCACGTCGCTGTCAAAGGTTTCTTTGCCCTGATCGAGATGGTGATGGGTGACTAATTGGTAACCGTTACCTTGCGGATGCATCGCTGTCAGTGAGCGGCTAGGGAGCAGGCGCGCCCAAGGCTTTTCACGTAACACCTCAAACTGATGGTACATAGCACGGTAAATAGCCAGTAGCGACTCACTGGTAATGCCGTCAGACGTCATCTTCTGTTCAGCCAGCATATGTTGCTTGGCGTTGTCGTTCAGAGTATAGAAACCGTCAACGTATTCCGGGGTGAAGTACTCATTGGCAAAAGCGGCTTCATCCAGTGCGTTGTAATTATTCCGGCGTGAAATCCAATCTAACTGTTTCGGTTGGCCCCACTCTGCGCGGAAGATGTTGAGGAACAGGTCAGCTCCACTCTGACCACCACCGACGATGGTGACACGTTTACCGGCCAGATCGGGATTGCGCAGTGCCATTTCACTGGCATGGAAACAGCGATCGTTTTGCTCGCCGACACATTCCGGCAACTTGATACGTTTGCCGATCCCCAGACAAACATGGCGTGCATGGTAGACATTGCGTGTTGTGGTCACGACAAAATGGCGCTGCTGGTCGTCAAAATCCACACTCTGAATATCCTGGCTGAACTCTAGCGAACTCAACCCATGGGCAGCCCAACTGAGGTAGTCTGCAAACTCTTCCCGTGAAACCGTTCGGTGTTCAGTCGTCAGGAATCGGTAGAATTTCTTCCTTTGGACTAAGTAGTTAAGGAAGCTATAGGGATTGGTTGGCGACACCGCACTGACCAAATCTTTCAAAAAGCTGGTCTGCATGTGGCAATCAGGCACCATCATGCCGGGATGCCAGGTAAAGTGCGATTTACGCTCAAAGAATTTGCTGTTAAAGCCGGAAACTTCGCTGCCGAGGGCGGCAATACTGAGGTTAAATGGGCCTATGCCAATGCCGATGAAATCTAAAGTTTGATTCATTGGGCTAGCTCCTTGGTGACCAAATAAAGAGGGTTATCCAGATCCTGCAAGTAATTTGGCAACATTCGACTGCCACCATCCTGCTCTGAATAGGTGAGTTTCACCGGGTTGAGGACTACACGAATAATTTGTGGTTTAAACAAATCAAATAGGGAGAAACGCTCTGCCATGTCTGGATGCTGTGCCATGTAGCGCTGCAGTACCTGTGCCAGCAGTTGATAGAATTGGTGTTCATTGATGCCACACACATGCATCAGTGGTGAGATAAATCTCAGCACGGTGACGAAATGCCCGGTCTGTAGGTCATGTATCAGGTAGTCGGCAGATAAGCGTGCGGTGACGGCTTTCACGACACTGGGCAGTGAGGCCGCTTGCGGGAACTCTTTATCAACCAGGCGCATATCGCCCTGGAAGTCTTTCAATAGCACACGTTGTGGAATGTGGTCTTTCATCACCAAAGTGATGTTTTGGCCGTGGGCGATCAGTGCCACACCGTAACAACACATCAGGTGGTACATTGGCACCACGACCACCCGAAACATCTGTGCTAACCAGGCTTCGGCACTCAGCCCCGAACGTGCAATATAGGCGGCAATCAACGGATGCCCCTGATTATCGGTTTCCATCAGTGTGGCCATCAAAATTGCCTGTTCGCCCGGTTGTAAATAGCAGGACGGATTTTCTCGCCAAATCACGCCAAGCATTTCCTGATAGCGATAGGGCGCTTTACTCAAGGTGGCATAGGTCTGGTGCATCATATAACCGGCAGCGGGTTCTCCGAGGATCTCAGCACCGCTTGCTCGTAGCGTAGGGTCTTGTGCAAAGACTTGCTGTAACCAATGCGAAGCCGCAGGACCTGCGCTGATATATTTACCGGGGATGCCGCGATAACAAGAGGTGTTGTAGATGGTCAGTGGCAATTTGATATCAAATGGTACGCGGCGACTGACATTCGTTAAGGTACGTAATGATTGTTGCGCCAGATAATGGTCACCAAACTCACCCAGTTCGATCAATTCACCTTCGGCTAATTGTGGCAGGAAGTGCAGGGCGATTTTTTGCTGCCACTGCCATGGGTGTAAGGGCACCGGTACCCAGTCGTCATTCAACGCGAGCTGCTGCCAGTGGCGCTCAAATCGCTGGCGTTCCGAGCTATCCATCGCACTGTCGAGCAGCCTGTCCAACGGGAATTGTGCATCCGCGCACCAGACAAAACTGCCACGTTTGGCGGCGACCCAATGCAGGCGGAACTGCCCTTGATATTCTGGCGCGTAGTGATGCAGGGCGGTTAGACCCCAGCCACGGCGGCCTTTGTTGAAGATAAATTTTGGGTGGCCAGCCAGCAGACATTGTAGTGCATCAGCATCAAGGGCAATCAGATCTTCGGCACTCATGCCCTGACGGGCAGAGAGTAACTGCATGTCTGCGCGCAGCGTGGCATAGAGGTCTTCCAGGTGTTCAGCAACCTGTGCATCGTCCATCTGCAACACTTGCGCCAGTTGGCGTAGCATATGGTCAGCGGTCAGCGGCACTCCTTCGCAGTGCAATGAGGCGGGGTCAATATGCAACCAGCCCCAGATACCCCGTTCGGCACTAAAGCGATAAACCGCGCCCGGTAAGGTGATGATCCATGCCTGGCCTGCTGGCGCGGCACACAGGGTGCGTTCATATTCCAGTTCAGCCAGGATCTTGGCGATCATCTGACGGTTAACGCGCTGCCAGTTGGCGTAATTGTCAGTGGTCATACCGTACCCTCTTGGAAGAAATCTGCGCGCTGATTCACTATCAGCCGCGAGCGTTTATGCGGGAAATCAAACTCTTTCAAGGTGTGGTAGCCCGCGGCAGGCAGGTGGCGGAACAGGCGCTGGTTATCGGCGCGTGGCTCAGCTACTACCCGGGTTGTGCGTGGTTCATCCAGATACAGATAGTGTGTCAGGCCACGTAACCAACTGCGGATGTATTGCGCTCCTCGCCAGCGCTCTTCACCTACCAGCATGTGTAGTCCACGATCAAAAGGCTGCCAACGGTAATGGCGACCAATCCGGTCTTCTGCTGCCCAATAAACTTCGAAATAACCAAAAGGTTGATCGTCAAAGCAACCCAAGAGCGGATAGCAATAATGCGAATCCAACTGACGTTGCAGATACGCTGCCTGAACCTCAAGCGGGCCACTCATTTCCCAAAAAGCATCTACGCGCGGCGAGTTCATCCAGCGGGTAAACTGCTCTGTGTCGCGATCAATTTCCGGTAAGCGGAAGCTCAGGGTATGTTTAATGTGCGGATCGAAACGGCGATAAACTTCGCCGTTAGGGCGCGCAGCACGTTGTGGGAACCAGATATCTTGCTCGGCGTCATACTGCATCTGATCAGTCGCCCGATGGCGTTCCGCTCCCAGCCACAGTGGTAGTTGATAAAATAGATCCCGTGCCAGATAGTCGCCATAGCTCAAGGCAAACACGGCCTGTGCTTGCGGCTCTTCCCGCCACTCTGCATAGGGCAACGCAATACCGGTTAATTGCGGTGCAGCAACGAACAACTGATCCAATGCCGGTACCAGCCAGCCTTGTGGCAATGGTCCGGGTGAGTGCAATACCGCGCTGCCGTCCAACCCTAAGCTGAGGGTCAGATTTTTTTCCAACTGTTCACAGCGAAAACTGCCTGCGGAGTGCATCAACTTAGCTTGTGGCATCATTGGGCAACTCCCAGGCGCTCTTGGTGAGGGAAACGAAATGGGTTTGCGAAATCAAAGTAGATAACTGCCGGATCAACGATGGTATTTTCATTGTGGTCATGCAGATAACAGAAGAAATTACCCTTGCAGTTCCAATGCGTGCTATCGAGTACGTAATCTAAACAAAGGGTATTTTTAGCCGTAGCCCGCAGGTTATGGAGTGCGTCGCGGACCCGCATCATCAGATTCTCTTCGCTGTCGAAACCGGCAGCCGCTAATGCGGCGGTTACTGCCAGACTGGAGTTGACTAGCAAGTAATAGGGGAAATAGCGCAGTAGTTGTTGTTCAGTGAAGCGGTTTTCCGCTCCGGCTTCGCCAATTTCTTCCAGCCACGGTGTGGCATCTTGGGTAAAGCCGCTGCCCTGACAGTCGCGATACAACATACCGATCGGCAAGTCTTGTTGCATTTCTACCAGAATGTTTTGCTGATGGGCTAATAGCACCAAACCGTAATCAGCTTCGGTGCTGAACAGTGGTAATAAGACCTGTTGGCAATAGGCATCCAGCCAGCAGTGGGTGGCCTGGCGTAACGGAAGATTTAGACGCGCCGCCAAACGGCGCACTGCGGCAACCAGCAAACTGTCGCCTCCATCTGGCGCGGCCTGAGTTAAGGTGACCAGCACATTGGTTTGAGCATCTGGCTGGCTGAACAACAGGTTGTCGCGTAGCACCATCAGACTCTCCTCTTGCACCGTGCCATCAGCGGAACATAAACCGGCCCAACCGTCCTCCTGCATGACCCTGAAGGTTGGATAGCGCGTTTGTAGTGCTTGCCAGCGCGGGGTTTGAGCCAAGCGGGCCAAGCGAATTCCACGTTTAACTTCTTTTACCGATAGCGTACGTACCGAGTTGGTCAGGCGGACACTGAGGGAAAACTTGATCATGTCGCGATTTGATGGGCTATACAGCGAACGCGAGGAACTGGTCGGCAGCCAGCGTTCACCTGCTTCACCCAAGTCTTGCAGTGCTTTCAGTTGTACCAACTGCTGACACCACTCCTGGGACAACAGGTGATCAGCCTGCCAGGGGTGCATCGGCAGCAGCCAAATATCATCGGTAAAGTGTGCCAGTAGCTGTGGTGCACTCTCGCTGGCAAAACGTTGCAGACGTTGTTGCAGTGTCAGGGTGAGACTCTCACCGCACAAAAAGCGTTTATCCACGGCAAACCAGCGTAGTGGAAAACGAGCGGCAAAGTCTGGCAGATAGCGATGGGCCTCTTTTTCATTGAAGGGTTCATGGGATTTTGGCGCTGGATGGAAGGCATGACCGACCAATAAGCCTTGCTCAGCCTGAGCAAAATTGAGTGGCTTATCACGCAGTGACGGCCAATCCAGACGAATATTGATAGCCTGTTGGGTGTTGTCATGACTTTCCAGAACCCGCTGGCGGAAACGTGTAACCACCTCATCTGACAGGTCACCTTTTACTGCGGGTTTATCCAACAACAAGGTCACCAACTGTTCCATGCCAAGTGCCGTACCCGCCCCATCGTCCTGCTGATATAGATAGGCTGGGAACAGATAGTGATGATGTTGTGTTGGGGATATATGGCGTAAAGCAATACGAATAGCTTGTGACGATGAAAGAGGGATATGGAGCTGTGGATAGGGTTGATTGTTTGCTGTCGGAAGGATTTGCCAGTCCCGGGTTTCACGCATCAATGCGTTGAGGAAACATTGCGCAGCCACATCGGTTGTCGCGGTTTCTAACTGGATAGTCATTATTCCATGCCACTCTTGATTCAATTGAGAATCATTCTTATATCAATAATATTTATCATTATCAATTAACTTATGATACAGTTTTTCTATTAAATATGCATAAATCCCCTATGTTATTAACGGTTAATTCACTTTTAATGCAAATTTCATCACAGTCTGAAACACGTTCAAGCGGGCATATACCTTCTTCTAATTGGCCGTTAGCCTTTTGTGCCGGCTTGCTGGGGATTGGGCAGAACGGTTTATTGGTCATGTTACCGGTATTGGTTAGCAGAACACATCTGTCACTGTCGGTGTGGGCCGGTTTACTTACCCTCGGATCCATGCTGTTTTTGATCGGATCACCGTGGTGGGGACGGCAATCGGAGGTTCGTGGGTGTAAATTTGTGGTCATCATGGCGCTGGCTGGCTACTTGCTAAGTTTTGTGTTGTTGACGCTGGCGGTATGGGGCTTAGCAGCGGGATGGTTACCGGAGATGGTCGGGCTGGGTGGGCTGATTGTGGCACGTATTATCTATGGCCTGACAGTCTCAGGCATGGTGCCCGCCTGCCAGACCTGGGCCTTGCAGCGCGCAGTGTATGAGCAGCGCATGGCTGCATTAGCTACCATCAGTTCAGGCTTGAGTTGTGGTCGTCTTCTTGGCCCACTTTGTGCCGCTCTTGCCCTCTCAATACACCCAATGGCACCGCTGTGGTTGATGGCAATAGCACCATTGATCGCACTGTTGGTGGTCTGTTGCCAATACAATGATCCGCCATTGCCGCCGGCTGCACATCAACAAAATCATTTACGTTTCAGCATGCTACCCTATTTACTCTGTGCACTGCTGCTGGCGGCAGTTGTCAGCCTGATGCAGCTTGGTCTGGCACCGCATTTAAACCAATTATTCAGGCATTCAGCCACCATGGTGAGCCACCATGTGGCAATTTTGCTTAGCGTGGCCGCAGGTTGTACCTTGTTGGCTCAGTTTTTGGTGGTACGCCCCCAACGTTTCAGCCCCTCTCAGCTTCTGTTGGTGGCAGCGTTATTCATGGTAGGTGGTTTAGGATTGATGTGTACCCAGCCATTGGTATTATTCTATGCGGGGTGTGCGCTAGCTTCTTTCGGTGCGGCGATGGCAACGCCGGGTTACCAATTGATGCTGAACGATAAATTATCCACGGGCAAAGGTTCCGGGGTGATAGCGACCAGCCATACATTGGGTTATGGCATGAGTGCGTTGATGGTGCCGTTAGTAGCAAAATTTTACGGTGAGTCGCAGTTGATTGCTGCGGCTCTGATGATGGCCGTTCTGTTGGGCGGCATAAGTGGCTGGCTGTGGTGCCAGCATCGGGTCACAGCACATTCTGCGGGAGAGTAACTGTCATGTCCGGCGCATCAAGCTACCGAGTTTTCGATATCAAATTGAAAGTAAAAGAAAATATCTCACCGTCACTGTTACGTTGCGTATTTGAAGGGCCAGAAGTCAATCGTATGAAACTTGAAGCGCCAGATCAGCGTATTAAGCTGCTATTGCCCGCAGACAACGGTCTGATTACTCAGGTATCAAAAGGCGACGATTGGTATCGTAATTACCTGGCTATCCCGAAAGAGCAGCGACCGATAATGCGCACTTATACACTGCGTGCATTGCGTGCTGAGCAGAACGAGATGGACGTGGAATTTGTTTTGCACGGCGTGACCGGCCCAGCATCGGCTTGGGCAACACATGCCAAACCAGGCGATGCCATTCAGGTTGTTGCGCCGAATGCCGAGTATCAATCTGACAGTGGCGGTTATGAGTGGATCCCGCCAGCGCAGATGATGCAGGCGTTACTGATTGCCGACGAAACAGCATTACCGGCGGCGGTGGCTATTTTGGAACAGCTGGCATTACAAGCTAACCCTCCACATGTTCAAGCTTTTTTTGAGGTACCGCTGGTGGGTGATTGCATCAATCTTGAGCGATTTCCGTTTGCGCAGGTTTACTGGTTGCCACGTGATAAGTCGCATCACCCCGCCCATGGCAGCTTGTTAGTTGACGCGGTACGTCAATGGGTACAAATTCCGGCTGCGGCGCAAGTCGCGGCACAATCATTAGCAGAGAATAGTCTGGGTGGTGATGTGTTATGGGAGCGAGCCGAAGGTGCCAGTAGTTTCTATGCCTGGGTGGCGGCTGAATCCTCAACAGTGAAAGCTTTGCGCCGCTATCTGATTGGTGAACGCTGTCTGGACCGTACTTGCGTAAACTTTATGGCGTACTGGTGTTAATCAATTTGCTATATCAAATGCCCCTGCAAAATTAGCCCCTCTGGGCCAGTTATTCAATCCCCGTCATAAAAATGGCGGGGCAGTGACAATTTCAAATATCTTTCCCTCTCCCCCTCGCAAACACCGATGTTACGAACTGCGTAATGTATTAATAACCTATATAAATACTGACATTATGCTAATGTCAGTATTAAACCGATACCAATCATCAGTTCCAGAGTCAACAAGATTATTCAGGGGAGTTTTTTAGTGGGCGACCCTTAAAAAATAAACCCATGATGCAAATTTATTTGCAGAGCTTTGTATCAAAATAGGTGTGTTATTTATGAATAAATATGATGATATTAAGCAGTTCAAAGATAAAATAGACATGCACGATATTGATTATAAAGAAATTTCTGAAAAAGAAGTTCAAGCGGATGCTTTTTCATGGCCGCTTATTAAACAGTTGGCTTCACAAGACAATGATTCATTTTTAGAAAATGGTCGAACTATACAGCCGACACCTCAGCTTGTTTCAGCCACTGAGTTCGCCGAGCCTGATGTGTTAAACGTGATGAGTGAACCTCACGCTATAAATAGTGATCCTCTGCTAAATACCGAGGTAACAAACCGGCCAGCCGCAATGCGATCACTGTTTCCTGCGCCACCGGTTGCCCATACTCTAGCTCCGCAGCCAGTCAATTTAAACGAACCTGCTATACCGCAAGCGGTTTCTAAACCTATACTTACGACACAATTTTCATCCTCACCAACTGGCCCGTTGGAATCAGGTAAAAAAACTGAATTTAAAAACATTTTTTCACAAAAAGAACCACCAAAAGAGCAGGTTGTTTTTGCCGAGTCATCGCGGGATATTCCTTTACAAACGTTGTTAGAGAGCATCGCCTTATGCCGTTAGTTTGTGTATGTTCACCGAAAGGTGGTGTCGGTAAAACTACTTTTGCAGCCAATTTGGCGCACTCACTGGCACGTAGTGGTAGCAAGGTTCTACTTATTGATTTCGATGTACAAAATGCTCTGCGCTTGCACTTTGGTGTCCCTTTGTCGGATGAACGTGGTTATGTTTCTGAGTCAGGTAATGCATCTGACTGGAGCCAATTTATCCTTAAAGCGGGAACGAATACCTTTGTCTTGCCTTATGGCGAGGTGGATGAAGCGAAACGTCTGGCTTTCGAGCATGAATTAACGGCTGATCCACATTTTTTACAACGGGGGCTACATTCAGTCCTCAATTATCCTGGATTAGTGGTTATCGCTGATTTTCCTCCGGGACCAAGCCCGGCGTTAAAAGCGATGCAAGGGATTGCGGATATGCATTTGGTGGTGATGTTGGCAGACACTGCATCTTTATCTTTATTACCTCAAATAGAGAAAGGCAAACTTATCGGCGCCCCTTTAGATAACAAAATGGGAACCTATTTTGTTGTTAATCAAAGTGATAATCGTCGTCAACTCAGCCATGATGTCTCACAATTCTTTGATCAACGTCTGGGCGATAAATTGTTAGGAATGATTCATCGGGATGAATGTGTGCCAGAAGCGAATGCTTCTCAACGTTCAATTATTGATTTCAGCCCCGTGTCAGCTGCCGCATTTGATATTGAGCTTATTAGTAAAAAAGTTGCAGCTATTTTGGGAATAAAGATCGGCGGGGGGGAGGTTTACTCTACGCCTAAACATGACTTCTATTAAATACTGGCTGAATTCAAGATGAAGAAAATTCAATTTTATCTTCTGTTGTTACTGTTATTTCCAATCGCTATCTTGGTTGTTGTTACACCAATGGACAGTGAGAAGCAGTACATTTTTGCATTATTCAGCATTGCTGCGTTCTTTTTACTTGGCATAAGTAAAAGCAGAAAAGTAACAATAGTAATGACAGTATTGTCATTTTTGATGTCATCCCGATATATTTATTGGCGCACGACTGAAACGCTTCATTTTGGTTCTGTAACCGAGACAATATTAGGCATACTTCTTTATAGTGCAGAACTTTACATCTGGATTATTCTAAGTCTTAGTTATTTACAGACTATTTGGCCATTAAAACGAACGATTGAACCGCTGCCTGAGAATACCGATTTATGGCCAACGGTTGATGTTTACATTCCTACCTATAATGAAAGTCTGGATGTGGTTAGAGATACGATTCTGGCAGCCCAATGTATTGATTACCCAAAAGAAAAAATAAAAATATATGTATTGGATGACGGAAAACGAACTGAGTTCGCTGTATTTGCTGCGGATGTAGGGGTTGGTTATATCACTCGAAATGATAACCGTCATGCTAAAGCCGGTAACCTTAACCATGCGATGAAGATTACGCAGGGGGAGTTAATCTGCGTTTTTGATTGTGACCACGTAGCTACCCGCGGTTTTTTACAGGCCACGGTGGGTGGGTTCCTGGTTGATAAGCGGTTGGCGTTGCTCCAGACGCCACACTACTTTTACTCCCCCGATCCGTTTGAGCGCAATCTATCAACAGGCCGTTCTGTTCCTAATGAAGGGGCCCTTTTTTATGGCCCTATTCAGCAAGGGAACGATAACTGGAATGCGGCATTTTTCTGCGGTTCTTGTGCTGTTATTCGCCGTAAGGCATTAGATGAAATTGGTGGTTTTGCGGTAGAAACAGTCACCGAAGACTCCCATACTGCGCTGAAATTACAGCGTTTAGGTTGGAACTCAGCCTTTATTTCCATCCCACTCGCCGCGGGGCTGGCGACTGAACGTTTGGCGTTACATGTGATCCAACGGACCCGTTGGGCGCGGGGGATGACACAAATTTTCCGTGTGGATAATCCCTTGTTAGGGCGTGGGTTGAGCCTTCCTCAGCGTTTGTGTTATCTCAACGCCATGATTTATTACCAATTTGGTTTGCCACGCGTGGTCTTTTTACTCGCGCCACTGGGCTATCTTCTCTTTAACCAGAGTATTATTGCCTCGTCAGCCGAATTGATTTTCGCCTATGTTTTGCCCCATTTAATTATGTCTATTGCCATCAACTCACGCAGTAATGGCCGCTTCCGCTACTCTTTCTGGGGTGAAGTTTATGAAACCGTAATGGCATTCCATTTGGTTATTCCAACCATCGTTACGATGATTTCACCAAAACGTGGCAAGTTTAACGTGACGGATAAAGGCGACCTACTGGATAAGAGTTATTTCGATTTCAATATTGTTCGACCGCATATTATTGCAGTTGTTCTGATGTTGCTCGGCATTATATGGGGATTAGTGCGCGTAGCATTGCCAGATTATTTTGGTGTTAATCCGAATGTAATTGCACTTAATATCGCCTGGGCTACTTTCAGTGTCATTCTATTATTTGCGGCTATTTCTGTTGCGCGCGAGACTCGTCAGACACGTAAAACGATCCGCATTGACGTCCAGTTACCGGCCATTATTCATTATAGTAATGGCATATCACTGCGTACTCACACCCTGGACTTGTCAATGGGCGGGGTTCGTCTGGCGATTAAAGACCAACATTTCCCAACTGAGGGTATTGAAGAGGTGGAGCTGATGTTACAACGCGGTGCTGTCAGTCTACCTGTCACGCTTATTGATGTTGAACTCGGTGCTGTGCGGTTGATGTTTGGTGATATTCCACTGGTTAAACGTCGGGAACTGGTTCGTATTGTGTTGGCCCGTGCAGATGCCTGGATTACCGAGCCTTATCCTCAGGATCGACCATTACATTCATTACTCAGCATTATTCGTTGTGCGTTTGAACTCTTTTATCTGCCGTGGAAGCAACGTCGGGCTAGAAAAAGAAAGCTGGCCCTCCAGAAAAAAGGAAATGCGGCATGAAAGGGATATTGAGCAAGATATTTCCGTCATTGTGGTTTACAGGTGTTGTGGCCGCGTGCTCTCTGGCATTTTTTCCCATCAATGGGTTTGCTGTAGACACTAATCGTATCGCGGGCCAGGAACAGCAAACTGAAGATGCAGCCACCGCGGGAGATTTCCCTTTATTACCTCGGCCGAACAGTGATGACTCAACCGCTGGGGCAGTGGCTCCTGCGGTTGATAATTACCCGCAAATCGCCAGCGCCCCTGAAAACCGCCCTTTGTATGATTCAACTCTACCGACACCCGTAGTTGATAACACGGTAGTGGTGACCCGCCCGGCCTCATACAACGCGATAGTGAATACCACGATTACCATTAAAGATATGGGGCAGCCCAATGGGTTGCTGTTAAGTGGCGGTCAATTGCAATCAGGCATTGTCTTCACGTTACCCAATGATTTGGTGATTACCAATGCAAAACTATCTCTGGCGCTAAAATTATCATCAGAGCTGGCTGGTAAGAATTACAGCTTACAGTTAATGCTGAACGGGCAGCCGTTAGGGACATTGCCACTAACGCCGTCAAGTGAAAACAGCGCGATATACCAAGTTGATGTCCCTGCGGCGATGGTGGTCGCGACCAATAATCTGAGTATGAGTATTACTGGTGACAACACGGTATTGCAGTGTGAAACAGATCAATTGAATAAATTTTGGGTCAGTATTTTACCGACCTCAAGTATTCAATTAGAAGGGCAACAACTGAATATTGGTAAGAATTTGGGACTATTCCCCCGGCCATTCTTTGATGCTATGCAGATGAAAGAGACCAAAGTGGTTATGGCATTCCCGGCTAATATTCGTGCTGATGTGATTGGTGCTGCCGCCGGTGTTGCTTCATGGTTTGGTTATCAGGCTAATTACCGTGATATTGATTTCCCGGTACAATTTGATTCACTACCCGAAGGTAATGGTATTTTATTTGGTAAGCCGGGTGAGCATATCGGTGATTTTGTGTTACCGCAAAGCACCGGCCCAAGTCTGCAATTGATTGATAACCCGCACAATCCGGTGGCTAAATTACTCTTGGTTATTGGCAATAATGAGGAGGAGTTGCGTCAGGCTGCATGGCGTTTAACTTCCGGGCCATTACCGCCAGAGGCGAATAGCCTAAGTGTTAAAGCGCAAGCTATCCCGCGTAGCATTCCCTATGACGCTCCACGCTGGATTAATACTGAACATCCCGTATTACTTAAATCTTTAGTGCCAAATCTCGATGCTTTGACTGCTAATGGTATTTATCATGACGGTATTCATGTTGATTTCCGGGCGGCACCCGATCTATTTATGTGGGATGGAGAAACTATACCCATCCATATCGGCTACCGTTTCCCGATTGAAGACTGGATTGATGAAAATAGCTCCCAACTTAACGTATCGATTAACAATATTTTCTTGTATAACCTGCCGGTAAATAAGAAGGGGTTGATTGAGTCCCTGTGGCGGGCGGTTGGTGGCGATACTCGTCAGGAGAGTTATACCCTGCGTTTGGCTCCTTATCTGATTTATGGTGATAACCAGTTAGAGTTCTATTTCGCGATTAATCCGAAAGCCGGAACCCCCTGTAATCTACTAAACAACAATAATATTAAGAGCCGTATCGAACCTGATTCTTATATTGACTTGAGTCACACCCATCACTTTACCCTGTTGCCTAATCTTTCGTATTTTGTCGGCGCATCCTTCCCTTTCACCCGCTTGGCTGATTTCTCACAAACCTTGGTATTATTGCCCGAAAAACCAAGCAAAACAGAAGTTCGTACATTACTTGGTCTTGCGGCTCGTGCCGGTAATTCAACCGGAAAGCCAGTTATCCACGTCAAGGTGAAGCTGGGCGTGTCCGCAAATGAAAAAGATATTTCACTGTTTGCTGATAACGATATTTTGGTGGTGTCGACATTAGACCATGCTGATTTCACCCAAACACTATTAACCGCGACATCATTTGGCCTGGAAAATGGTGTGCTATCAGTGAAAGAACCGTCGACGTTAGAAAAGTTGGCGGATTACCTCACTGGGGTTTGGTTCCGCCAGCAAGTTGAGGCCGATCGCTACCTTTCATCGACCGATAACTGGCGCGGCTTCCTGAGTTTCCGTTCTGGCTGGAATCCGCAGAAGGTCGTGGTGCTGGCAACCGCAACAGGTGATGATCAATTAGCGAGTATTCACGGCGATTTGAAGTTATCGACGGTTAATGCCGGCGTGCGTGGTGATCTGGCGATTATTACCAATGAAAATGGTGTGCGCAGTTTTAGTGTTGGGGAGCAATTCCCTCGTGGTGAGCTGCCTTGGTATCAAATGGTTATCTGGTATGCCAGTCAGCATATCGTGATTTTGGCGTTACTTGCTTTACTGATCTCAGTCATCATTGGTGTGAGCATGTTTGGGTTATTAAAACGCCGTGCAGCAATACGCTTAGGCAAAGATCCTGAAGAATGATAATAAAACTGTTGATGATGTGGGCCTATTGTATGGAGCGGGGTTGATATGAAATCAAGTCATGTAAAGTCACCATTGATTAATGCCCTGTTGCTTACTGGGATGGTCGGATTTGCTGCAATCCCTGTCTGGGGACAGGCGGCAGAGAATACGCCAGCGATAAAGGCATTGTTAGATCAGGCCACCTACTGGCATGAGAAAGCCCATAATGATCTGGCGACTAACGCGCTGCAAAAGATCCTGATGGTCGATCCTACCAACGTTGATGCTTTATATCTAATGTCCCTTTATGCCTCTGAAAAAGGGGATAAAGCCGAGTCGCTTGAATGGCGTAAAAAATTAAATGCGGCCTCCCCGGATGACCCACGTTTGCAGTCGTTAGATAATGCCAAAGTCATGCAGTCCATTTCGCCGAGCCAATTAGCGGCAGCGCGCCAGTTTGCCAGCCAGGGCAATATTCCCAAGGCGATTGAGAGTTATCAGAATTTATTTAACGGTAATAAACCGTTGGATAATTTAGCGGTAGAATATTATTTGACCATGGCGGGGGATGCGGCGACGTTACCAACAGCTATTGCCGAATTACAGCAACGTGTAGCACAGTCCCCAAATGATGTTGCTGCCCGCGTGGCGCTGGGTAAAGTGCTGACCTACCAACAGACAACCCGCCGTGATGGTATTGCCATGCTTAATAGTCTGGCGGCGACTAACCGCGAAGCTGATGCTGCTTTGCGCCAGGCACTGATGTGGATAACACCGCAACCGGCAGATGAAGGGCTTTATCAGGCCTATCAACAACGCCATCCCGATGATCAGGTTGTCGCCGATTACTATAAAAAGAATATCGGTGGAGCAGCAAAAGGCCAGGGTTACAGTGAACTTAATCGCGGTGATTTAACCAATGCGAAAAGCCAGTTTGAGTCAGTGCTGGCGATCAACCCTAACGATGGCGATGCATTAGCGGGTTTGGGATTTATCGCTTTGCGCAGTGGTGATTTCGCCAATGCAGAAAACTACCTGACTCAGGCGGCCAAACAAGGTGGGGCAAACAGCGCACAACTGGCGGCGCAAGCGCAAGATGCCCATTTCTACGGCGAGTTGGATAAAGCTAAAAAAGCCTTTGCCAGCGGGAATATTGACGGTGCGCTGGCATTGAGCGCCCCATTGGCACAGGCCACAGGGGACAAAGGCACTGCGGTGGCGCTGTTCCGGGCTGATTTGTTGCGGCGCAAAGGTGATTTGAGTGCTGCTGAACAGGCTTACCGCAATATCCTGGCGCAGCAACAGCAAAATAATGATGCGAAATTGGGGCTGTATTATGTATTGCGGCAGCAAAAGAATGATGCCGAGGCACAGCAAGTGCTACAAACCGTGCCAAACAATCTCAAACCCGCCGCCGCGCCCGCTGGGATCAATGTTGATCCGATTCGCCGTGAGGCTGCATTAGCGCTGCAACGTAATGATCCTACGGCGGCATTAAATCTGTTACAACAGGCGCTAACTAAGCAGCCATCGAATATCTGGGTTCGTCTGGATATGGCGAGAATACTGCAACAACAAGGAAATACAGCCCAGGCGCAAAGTCTGATGGCTGAAGCTTCGGCTCCCGGCGCACCGGCGGATAATCTATATGCTGCCGCTTTGTTTGCCGCTGAAAACAAAGATTGGGCAACCAGTAATGCTTTACTCAATCAGATCCCGCCAGCCCGCCAAACTAAAGAGGTCCGTGCGCTCGCTGACCGTGTGGAGTTCAATCAAAAAATAGCGACAGCAGAAACGGCTCTGGCAAAGGGTGATTCAGCCAGTGCTGCGGCAATATTGCGCGGACTGGCACAAAATCCGCCTACCGCCCCTGCCGATGTCGGTAATCTGGCTAAAGATTTGATGGCTGCCGGTGACAGCACCACGGCGGTTAGTTTAGTGCGTAAAAATATCAATAACGGCATTCATGGCAAGGCGGGCGATTATGCGGCACAAATCAGTGTCTTGACGCAATCTGGCCTGACGCAAGAAGCGGAAGCCTTATTGAGTAATCCCGCGATTCAAAGTGGCAGTTCGCCGATAGAGATCAGTCGATTACGACTAGGGACCACTATCAATCAGGCCGATGCATTGCGTGAGCAAGGCCAGTATGCTGCGGCGTATGACAAGTTGATTGTTGCGCTACAAAGTGATCCGCAAAATATTGACCTGATGCTGGCGATGGGGCGTCTTTACCAATCCGGTAAAATGAATGATGAAGCCGGTAAAGTTTATGCTTATTTATTAAAACGTGATCCTACTAATGAAGGGGCGCGGGTAGGGGCGGTAAACGTGGCACTGGCTAATGGTGATGTCCAGAGCGCCAGACAATTGATGTTGGGCATGCGCGGGCCAAGAACCCCTGAGCGCTTATTGCTTGCTGCCCGGGTCGCGGAAGCTGAAGGGGATCATGAGCAGGCTCTGGCTTTGTTACGTTCCGCCAAAGGTAAAATGATTGGGCTGGAAGGGGCAGACAGTGTTGGTGGCGCGAATATTGCTGGTTTACAACTTAGCGACAATCCGTTTATTAACCAGACCACCCGCACGCAGCCGCGGACCAATTCAAGCTATGGCGCGGTGTTGCCGTGGCAAAATGCGGGCACAGAAGGCGCTGCCATGGAGGGCGTCAATAATCTGGCACCTACCGCTAACGTTGCGCAAAACGGCACCCTGAAGCAAGTTGATCAGATGCTGGATACTTTACAGGATAAAACTGCCAGTTGGGCGCAGGCCAATATCAGTATTCGCAGTCGCGATGGTGAATCGGGCCTGAGTCAATTGACTGAAGCCAAAGCCCCGCTCACCTTTTCCGGTGTGCCTTTTGATACCTCCCGCCTGAGTTTTACCGTCACGCCGGTATCCCTCAATGCAGGTTCAACCTCAGGTACGGGCAGTAATCGTTTTGGTACCGGGGCATTGCAGCAGGGTTTGGAAGTTAAAAATGCGACAGAGACATCAGCACTTGCCGCAACTAACTCAGCGGCGGTATTAGCGGCGGCGACAACTGCTCAATTGCAGGCTCAGGCGGATAGAGAAAGTGCGTGTAATGGCGCAGGTGCTGGAACGCAAGGTTGTGTTGATGCCAGGGTAGTGGAAAATGATGCCAACAGTGCTAAACAACTGGCGGCTAATAATCTGGTCACAGCCCAAACCTTTAGTCCAAATGATTTCACCGCCGACTCCCCAGGCTCACAAAGTGAGTCAGGGGTAGAACTGGCCCTGGCCTTGGCGGGGGAAGATTATAAAGCCGACATTGGTACCACGCCGTTAGGGCAAGATATGAGTGCCCTTATTGGCGGCGTGCAATGGGCACCTAAGCTTGGCGAATTCGCTAAACTGGCGATGACAGTAGAACGTCGGCCAGTGACGGATAGCTTGCTTTCATACGTGGGTGCAACCGATAAGATCAGCGGATCGCGATGGGGGGCAGTCACTAAGAATGGGGGTGGCTTAAACCTGAGCTATGACGATGGCGATGCCGGCCTTTATGCAGGATTAAATTATTACAATTATATCGGTGATAATGTTCCGAGTAATGGTTCAATTAACTCTTCAGTCGGCGCGTATATTCGTCCTTACCGCTATGATGACCGTGAATTAAAAACGGGCATCAATATCAGTTATATGAATTTCTCTAAAAATCTCAGTTATTTCAGTTACGGTCAAGGGGGCTATTTCAGCCCGCAAGATTATGTCAGTGTCTCTTTCCCGGTTGAGTATAGCCAACGTTATGGTAACTGGAATTATAAATTGGGTGGGGCGGTAGGCTATCAATCCTATTCGCAGGATGAGAGTAAATATTTCCCGAATAATCCAGAGTTGCAGGCTCAACTGGAGCAATTGGTGCGCGATGGTTATAGCACTGAATCCCGTTATGCTGCGCAAAGTAAAAATGGCATCGGATATAACTTCAAGGCTGATGGCAGTTACAACTTACAGAAGAATATGCAGATCGGCGGACAGGTTGGCTATGATACTTTTGGCGACTACTCCGAAACTACCGCCTTGGTCTACTTCAGATATTTGTTGGATGGGAAATAATCATGCAAGAGAATAACTATCTTTCGGAACAACAGGATTATTACCGTCAGCAGCAGCATCAGCCGGGATGGCAAAATGTGGTGCAAGTGCTTTTTTCAGGTATTCAGGCTAATGCTGACAGTGCGGATGGCAGGGCTTTTATCCGCAACATGGGGACTCAACTGGCACAGCATAACCCCTTACCGATAAGTCAGACCGTGGGTGAGTTTGAAGATCAAATTAATCATCTATGGTCCAGATATCATTGGGGATTTTTGCGCATTGCCGCGAATGAACAGGAAATGCAGTTAAGTCACTGTGCATGGCCGGACACGGACAATCTGACTGAACAGTCGCAGTGGAAAACTGCATTTGCAACATTTTTGGAAGGTATTTATAAGGAGTGGCTCAGGCAGCAGGGAGGGCAGTCAGAAGTGAATGTCCGTTGGCTGGATAATAAAACCGAAGGTCCATTAGTGTTCCGTTATAAAAACGGCATTTGAGGCATATTATGCTAATTATGAAGGTCATGCGTGTTGTTGTTACCGCCGGTGTGCTATTTGGCCTACTGTTTTCCACCGGGGTACAGGCTTATCAGCCCGGCTGGGAACAATTTAAAAGCCGGTTTCTTAAGCCCGATGGCCGAATTGTTGATACGGGTAACCATGATATCAGCCATACCGAAGGGCAAGGTTTTGGTATGCTACTTGCCGTATTCAATGATGACCGGCCTACCTTTGATTCATTATTGGGTTGGACTCAAAAGACATTATACAATGCAGATACCGGATTATTTTCATGGCGTTATGAGCCGAATGCTAAAGTAAAAGTTGCGGATAAAAATAATGCTACAGATGGCGATATATTGATTGCTTGGGCATTATTACTGGCTGGGGATAAATGGCACAATCGCGACTATACGAGTCAATCTAATCAGATACAGAATGCTATTATTAAGCACACGGTCATTAACTTTGCCGGTTATCATGTATTATTGCCAGGCTCTGCAAGTTTTAATCATACCAGTTATGTTGTGATCAACCCGTCTTATTACATATTTCCAGCCTGGAATGCATTCTACCAATACAGTCATTTGAAAATATGGAAAGACTTGAATGACGATGCTATCCAGCAGTTATCAGCGATGAAGCTTGGCAAAGTCAATTTGCCGACTGATTGGGTGTCATTGCAGTCGGATGGTAGTTTCGCACCAGCCAATGGTTGGCCTGCACGTTTTAGTTTTGATGCGGTGCGTATTCCATTATATCTCAGTTGGGGAGGACATAATGGCAGTACATTGGCGCCTTTTATTGGCTATTGGCAAGGTTTTTCGCGTTTAAAAACACCGGCATGGGTCAATGTTGTTACGGGGGCTACCGCGGAATATGCACTGACACCTGGGATGCTGGCGATACGGGATCTTACCTTAGGTGATGCTGCTCAATTAACGGCAGTATTACAACCAGAAGAAGACTATTACTCCTCTTGTTTACGCTTATTATCCTGGTGGGCGGCACAGCAGAAATGAGTAAAAAGCACGTTCTACTTGCAGGGCGTGCTTAGGTCGGTTCATCACGGCAACATCCGCTTTATCATGTCAGGATCAGAGCATTGTCACGATTTCTGGTTGATTTTTTCCATTAAAATAAGTCGTTACGTAATAAATTTGTTCTATGATTGAGAACCGGCCCTCTAGTTATTGATGGAGGGAGAGTTCATATAAGGAGAACACAATGCCTCATATGCCTTTGATAGCGCTTCCCCACACTCATTCTGATTGTTGTCTTTGCCATAGTCCGGCGTTCGTTCGTATCAATACGGTGTTTGCTCAGAAAGCTGCTCATTCTGCCCCTATAACAGCGGCAACCGTTGCTGCGGCGATCCCAGGCGCGACTCAGCAAAGAAGAGATGTCGCGGCCAATACTGTGCGTGTGATGGCCTTTGTTAATATTCGCCTTTTTGATGGTGTTTCAGACCATTTGCGCGATGGATTGCAAGTATTAGTGGAAGGTAACAGGATCAAGTCGGTAGAGCCGGCTGATAAAGCATTGCCACCGGATGTGGAACGGATAGACGGTGGTGGCGGTGTATTGATGCCAGGGCTGATCGACGCACACTGGCACGCCATTATGGCTCGGCCATCAATGATGACGGCGATGACAGCAGATTTTAATTATATCCAGGCGCTGGCAATTGCAGAGGCGCAGGCGACTATAATGCGTGGTTTCACCACGGTGCGTGATATGGGCGGGCCGGTTTTTGGCTTGAAACGCGCCATTGATGAGCAGGTGACGGTCGGGCCACGCATCTATCCTTCCGGCGCATTTATCACTCAAACTGGTGGGCACGGCGATTTCCGTCTGATTGGTGAATTACCGCATACGCCATCAGACCCCTTGAGTTATGCCGAACGCGTAGGTATGACGGCGATTGCCGATGGTGCCGATCAGGTGTTACTGCGTGCCAGAGAACAATTGATGCGAGGCGCGTCGCAACTCAAATACATGGCAGGGGGTGGTGTAGCCTCTATGTATGACTCTATAAGTGTGACCGAGGGATCGGTACCAGAGATTCAAGCGGCAGTTACGGCGGCTGAGAATTGGGGTACCTATGTCACCGTCCATGCTTATACGGCACGGGCGGTCACCATGGCGATTAAAGGTGGGGTTAAATGTATCGAACACGGCCAGTTGGTGGATGAGGAGACCGTCCAGTTAATGGCAGAAAAAGGCATTTGGTGGAGCTTGCAACCCTTCCTTGATGACGAGGATGCGGTGCCAATGGCCAGTCCGGCATCACGTGCCAAGCAGCTTGAGATGGTTGCCGGTACTGATACGGCCTATAGGTTGGCGAAAAAATATAACATCAAGACAGCGTGGGGCACCGATACATTATTCGATGCCCGACTGGCAACCCGACAGGGTGCTCAATTGGCCAAGCTGACTCGCTGGTACTCACCGCTTGAAATTCTCAAGATGGCCACCAGCGTTAATGCTGAACTCTGTGCCTTCTCCGGTCCAAGAAACCCGTATCCCGGTAAGTTGGGTGTGGTAGAGAATGACGCACTGGCTAACTTGATTCTGGTTGATGGTGATCCACTGAGTGATATTCAACTCATTGCTCGGCCAGAGAAAGCATTCAGGCTCATTATGAAAGATGGGCAAATCTTCAAAAATACGTTGGGCAGCGATCTGTAGTGACTTTTTATGATCGAATAGCTGTTTTTCTGCCTGTTAACGCCACATTAACTGAGGCCGAATAATGAATGATATGACTTCCCTTAGGAAGCCAGAGTGGTTTTTTTTCAGGGGGTTAGCGAGTACCAACCTGAACTTATGGCGCGGGTCGTTAGTTCTGTTATCGGTTATTGCTCTGAGCGGCTGCACCGGCGTAGCGGCGCCTTCATTTTCATTGGTGGGCTCTTACTTTCCTTCCTGGATGGCGTGCGCTTTTATCGGAATAGTTGTGGCGGTGATGGCTCGCATTCTGTTTATTCGGATGGGTATTGATGAGGTGCTGCCATGGCGGCTGTTGGTGTATGTCTGCCTGGCGCTTGCTGTGGCATTTATCAGTTCCCTATTACTGTTTACACGATGAATGATGAATATGAATAAACTATCAGGGAGTGGGCGTAAGCGGCAACTGGCGCTCATCGTCGCCGGCGTTATCATCGTCGCGGCAGTGATATCAGGCTGGCTTTCCGTGCGGCAGACTACACTGAATCCATTATCTGAAGATGCAGAATTAGGGGCCAGTGTGGTGCATGTTGCCAGTTCGGTACCTGGCCGTATTATCTCGATTAATGTCGTGGAAAACAGCAAAGTTCGGCGGGGTGACCTGCTGTTTACCATCGAGCCGGATCTCTATCGGCTGCAAGTCGCACAGGCGCAAGCTGAATTGCAAATGGCAGAGGCTGCTCGCGATACCCAGCAACGGACGGTGGTCGCTGAACAATCCAATGCCGCGATTACCAATGAACAAATTGTACGGGCGCAAGCCAATCTCAAGTTAGCGACTCAGACATTGGCCCGGCTACAACCTCTGCTCCCTAAAGGTTATGTCACCGCCCAGCAGGTCGATGATGCGGCGACGGCGAAACACGACGCCGAGGTCAGCCTGAAACAGGCATTAAAACAGTCATTTGCTGCGGAGGCTTTAGTCAGCACGACTGCGGCCGCTGAAGCGTTGGTAGTCGCACGGCGCGCGGCGCTGGCTATTGCTGAACGGGAGCTGGCGAATACACAAGTACGTGCCCCCCATGATGGTCGGGTGGTGGGGCTGACGGTCTCGGCCGGGGAGTTTATCGTCCCGGATCAGGCCATTTTTACCCTTATCAATACTGAACATTGGCATGCCTCGGCCTTTTTCCGTGAAACGGAATTGAAGCATATCAACGTGGGGGATTGCGCTACCGTGTATGTCATGGCGGACAGACAGCGTGCGATTCAGGGGCGAGTTGAGGGGATTGGTTGGGGTGTCAGCTCTGAGGATATGCTGAATATTCCACGTGGTCTGCCTTATGTCCCGAAATCATTAAATTGGGTACGTGTTGTTCAGCGTTTCCCAGTGAGAATCAGTCTGGAAAAACCGCCGGAGGACCTGATGCGAATCGGGGCGACTGCTGTGGTTGTTGTGCGCAATGACGACGGTTGCTGACGGTACGCTCGGTGGCATAATCCGTCAGGCAAAAGCGGATTTAGCCTATTTCCCTGGGCGAGTGGCGATGGCCTGGCGGGTTGCTGCACTCTGTGCATTGATGGCTATGGTTGCCATGGTGTATGGCATCCCGGAATCCGCGATCAGTTGCTATCTGATTATTTTCGTCATGAAACCGGATGGCGTAGAAAGCATGGTGATGGCGATTGCTATCACCATTCTGGTGTCGCTGGTGGTTGGTCTGGTGTTTCTGCTTATTCATTTCACGTTGGAAGCCGCGCCACTGCGCATGGCAGCCTTGATTGTCAGTTCGTTTTTGTTTCTCTATCTTGGCTCAGCCAGTAAGCTCGGCCCGGTGGGGAGTATTATTGCGCTGGTTATTGCGTTTGTGATGACGCTGCTCAGTGATATACCTATGGGTGAGGTAGCAACGCGGGGGCTGTTGTATGCCTGGTTAATGGCGGTTTCCCCGATGTTGCTGATTATTGGCTTTAACCTTTTCTTTGGCCGGGCACCCCAGACGTTATTGCGGGCCAGTTTAGCCGAGCGACTTTTCACCGTAGCCGAGACATTGCGCCAACCCGATGCCACCAATATGGCTAAGCTAACCGAGCTACTACAGGAAGGGCAAAATGAGCATCAACAGCGGGCGCTTTTTGTACGTATCTTCCATCTACGCCCCTCGTCTGAAGCAGCCTGGTTGGAAAGTGCCGTAAAAAGCAGTTATCGCCTGCTATTGGCAACGTCAGCTTTATCTGCTGGCTCACCAGAGAATGAGCGTATTGAACTCGCGGGCTACTGTTGCGATGCGGCACAGGCGATAGCGGCGGGCAATCTTGCTGTTACCCCTCACTTTGCTATTGAGAATGCGGGTGATGAGATCAATGAAATCAGAAACGCACTGCTAGCACTGGCGAATGCGGATAATGGGCAAGATTTGGCTGCCCCGAAATCCTCATTCTTTGCCGCAGATGCACTGACCAATCCTGCTCATCAGCGTTTTGCGCTAAAGACGACCGCCGCCGCCCTAATTTGCTATCTGGTCTATACCGCATTGGATTGGCAGGATATCCATACTGCCATGATCACCTGCTATGTCGCGGCGTTAGGTACCACCGGTGAGACAGTGCATAAACTGGTACTGCGGATTATCGGGTGCTTGATCGGCGCGTTAATGGGGGTTCTGGCGATCATTTTCATTATTCCCTACCTGAGCGATATTGGTCAATTGATGGCGCTGGTGTTTGGCTGCATTCTATTGGCCGCTTGGGTTTCCTGTGGCAGCGAGCGTATCGCTTATGCCGGTGTGCAGGTCGGGCTGGCATTCCTGCTGACGGTGTTGCAAGGCTTCGGGCCAAGTACAGATCTGGGGGTGGCACTCGATAGGGTGCTTGGGATCTTACTGGGTAATCTGGTGGTGTATTTGATTTTTACCCGGTTGTGGCCGGTGGCTATTGTAGATGCGGTGCGCATACATATTAGTAACACGTTGACGGGACTGACAAATTTGGCAGCGCTGTCGCCTGATGCACGGCCTGCGGCACTAAGAGAAGCGACAACCATTGAGGCGGAGATTACCCAAGCGCGAGAAGAACTGGCACTGGTTCCCTTTGAGCCAGCACAATTACGCCCTTCACGAGAAGAGTGCGCACGCTTGTACGCGATACTGGCAGAAATGAGTAAATTGTGCCCAGTGCTGTTTCTACCGACTGAAAAGTCGGCGTCTGATGTGGAACAACTGCGTCAGCTCTCGCTTGTCGGTGACATTACCGCGCAACAAGGCGAGCACGTGCCAGAGAGAGAATCTTCATGGCAGGGGTTATCGCCAGTTGAACTGACTATTGGGCAACGTATAAAAAGACTCGGGGAACTTCTGGGAACTTGATGACATGACGACTCACGCGGTACTAATGGCCAGGATAGCCAAAATGGGCCTTATTTGCACGGCGGCTGGCTTATGCATATTGATTACGGGGTGTGCCACTGAGCGACTTGACCTCGCGCCAGCCTCCTATTCCGAACCTTGGGTCACGGATGCCAATACGGGCAGTGCTGCGGGCGCGGGTAATTTCTCTGTGCCAGCTAATCCGCTGGTGGCAGAACTTCCTCAGCCACCGGCAATAAAGAGCGGACATCTTTACTCATTACCTGAGCTGATTGATATTGCCCAGAATCAGAATCCAGATACCCGCATTGCCTGGCAGCAAGCGCGACAGGCTGCATTGGCTGTCGGCATGGGGGAGGCGGTATTTTTACCGATCATTTCAGCCAGTGTTATTGGTGGCTACCAGAGTACCAGCACACCGTTACCTTACGCGATTGGCAGCCATAAGGATGTCAATACCTCCGGGAGCGCAGTTGTTCCGGCGCTGGCATTACAGTGGCTTATCTTTGATTTCGGGCAGCGTAGTGCATTACTTGACGCAGCTAAACAAACCTCTTATGCCGCCAATGTTAGCTTTAATGGGATGCATCAGAAGCTAATCTACGATGTCACACGGACTTATTTCCAATATGGTGCCGCGCAGACCCAGAGGCAGATAGCAGAGCAAACGCTGAAAAATAGCTTAAAGATTCAAGATGCTGCCGAACAACGTCAAAAAAATGGTATTGCCACCACCGTCGAAGTGGCGTTGGCGCGCCAACAGGTGGCACAGTCTGAACTGCGCCGCGTAATGACAAAAGGTACGGAACGTGATGCTTATCAGGCATTACTGGGGGCGATGGGGGTTTCTCCCTCATTAGATATCAACATCGCTTATGCCGAAGACCGCGCTTTGCCAGATGTTGCCAGCACGCCGACCGAAAATATGATTCGTCTGGCCCTTTCCCAGCGGCCTGATGTGTTAGCTAGCTATGCGGCGGTTGAAGCTGCCAAGGCAGGTATCAAAGCCACTGAGGCCGACTTTTTGCCAAAAGTCTATCTTGCCGGAGCAGTCGCAGGCGGTGATGGGCGCTTTGATATTCAGGGTCTACCTGGGATTAGCCAGCAGACTTCATCCTCTAGCATTTTGGTGGGGGTCAGTGTTCCTCTTTACGATGGCGGGATACGGGCGGCGCGGGTCAAAGAGGCGGAGTCTCGTGCGGCAGTTGCAGCGGAAGGATTTAAGAAAACTCAGGAGTTGGCGGTGCGTGAAATCGTGGTGGCGGCGGATACTTTGCACTCGGCACTTGAGTCTAATCAGGCGGCACTCAATCTGGTGAAAACGTCATTTATCACCTATGACGCTGCACTGGAATCTTATCTTAATGGTGTAGGTACCATCACGGTCGCTAACGAAGCGGCCAATGGCTTGTTGAATGCACAACAGATGAGTACCGATGCCCACGCCGCTTCGCTGGTCGCCGCTGCCAATCTGGCTTTTGTGATGGGTAAAATGACAAATACCTCACAACCTCTCGAGTTGCTTCATTAATCATAGAAATAAAGGGGCTTTCTTTTGGCGATAGGGGATGTCATTCAGGGGGTTGCACAAATTAACACAGGAGATGATAACCCATTAATGACATAGAGGTTTTTATCTATATTCTTTACACTGACAAGATACTGTACATCATCACGTGTTGTCTGAATGAATTTCGACCAGACATTATCTGGAACATCATCAATAGCTCTTATAATTTGAGTGGTGAAGTTGACTGTATAAACACCGTTATTATCCAAGGTGGTGTAGTTGAATGGCAGAGCGCGATTTAATATATATGATGATGTTTTATCCTGCGCCGTTCCGGTGAATTTTATAAAACCCTCACCATTGCGGGATAAAAAGATACTCATATCTGCCAGTAATGAAACAGAATCATAGGTATTAATGTTTTTTCAGGTATAGCTCAGAATCGCACTGTAAAACAACTTTAGGCAATAGTTGATAGACCCAGAAAATGGCGACGGCAGCTAATATCGTCAGGTAAACCACGGTAAGGTAACCTTTTTTTCATCGTGCTTCTCCCGAGTTAATCCTGATCGTTCTGCAAGAAGGGTAATCACTGTCTTCTTTTTTTGCACAGATACCAATAAAGGTAAGTTGATTAAATTTATAATAATTACTTCCTTTTAGATAAAAAATCTCGTTATTATCATTTTTGCAGTCTATTTCATCTTAATGTAAATCGTTTTTAACGTGGTTGATTAGCTGCTCAGTGGCAGGATAGGTGGAGTTGTTCTTAACATACAACATACATTTCCCAATTCTACCGGCAAGTACATGGCTTTTCTTATTAATGATGATCTCAGCGAGTTATAATAAATTTTGAATGTAGTTATAGTGAACGCATATTTAAACTTTAAATAATTTATTGTCAATTTGTATTTTTAGGGAATGGCTGAGTGCGGTTTAAGTTTTTTTTGAATTCCGATATTAAAAAATGTACAAGCTACTATTGGCTATATTTTAAGATGTATAGCATCTTCCTTTATTTAATTTTTGGAGTAAAAAACTATATATCTGCTAATTTGTGGCGTATGTTGCCGCATTGTTGATCTTGAAATAGAATAAATGCTGTTTTTAGGGTGTTTGTTGTAGTTGTCATTAGGTGTGTTTAGGTGTCATCGATACGATTTAAATTTTTATGTTGAGAATTACCGAGATACCAGCAGATCTCCCAAGAGGGTTTATGAACAAATGCGTTATGGTGGTTATTCATAAAAAAATATCTTTTTCTCTTTAGCATTGCAATCTGAACTATCCAAGCATTTAGATAAGATAACTGAATTAATACTTAATGATTCATCTATTATTCTGGCTAAAAAAACACAAGTATTAAATCTGGTTTCAAAGCAGGATACACAACGCTATTGTGAACGCCATGTTCGGGATACTCAGGGTAACAAAAACATACATTATTTATTGTGTTCTTGAATGATAGTCAGGGTTTAGCTGCCGACGGTAAATTACCTGATAATAACCCAGGCATTATATATGGTAATTACAGTAATAATATAATTGACAATATAATCCAGAGTACTATTGGTTTACTGGAGGGAAAAGAGTTACAAGCTGAAAGTAATGCAATGAGTTACCCGGCCAGTGAGAACGCACTCATGGGCAAGGAACGCACCGTTATGTGTTATTTAAAGTTAGGTATTAACCCAGTGACTATAGCCCAGATAATCAAGCTCAGCATCAAAACGGTTAATGCACATAATAACTCAATAATGAAAAAGATAAAAATGGAAAAAGAATACAATCGTATCGTTTTCATATTAATGAGGCGTGTTTGGCGTAATCTAGATGGTGCCAAAATCAAGAGAGTTTTTTTGTCGATAATTTGGGACTTGTCGCTACGATGGTACAGCTCTCTTTTAACCTTCGTTCTGAATCCACCCGGACCGTACAGCATTATGCTGACGAGGTAAATTGATGGTTATCGGGGTAGGGAGGGGCGGATTTTTCTGGCAAATGCCAGGTTTGGCTGTATTAAAAATGATCGCCCAGTGATGATTTTCATAGGATTAGTCTTGCTGAGGCGAGCTGATTAAGTGATCAATATCAACTTATTGACCTATGTAATTGATTTTATACATTTATCACCTAGCTATACACTTAGCGTGGCTGACGCTGGAGAGAGTCAACTCCGTACAACCGAAACCGGATTGTTCTCGGATATCATTTTTTACTTGTATTACCAACTGCGTTGATAATCGTATTTTTCGCTGCACAGCAGTTTCTCATCGGTATAAATCTGCCACATACCTCTATTTTCTGGTACTGCATGTATCATTCAATGAAATTATATATCGATAAGTCATTTTTACGTTATTAACAGTTAACTGATTCATTGTGATAACCGTTAGGTCCCTCTTTATCCCTCTTTGTTGTGAAATACTCTGGCGCCAGATCACACTCTTAAAAAAATAAAATGTAGGACCATTCCTACAATGCATTTCGTGCAGTCTTGGTTTAAATTTCATGATGATTTTTAACGTGCTAAGGCACAAGGATTTTTTCTTACCTAACAAGAAACTTCTTATTCTTCAATGTGATGTTGCATTTTTTCTGAAATGCTAATAGTTACATTTTGTAACATTTTGTAACATTTAACCCATTGGTGTTACCTGGCTAATGTTTTTACACTGCCGCCACTGGGTATTTAATCGATATACTTATGTGTGTGAAAAATACCTGTCAGATACTGTGTTATGCCATCCTGCGAATGCGAAGGTTATCTACGAACAATTATTTTCCTTAATTTCATTGCCACGGTTTATTGGTGAGCGATGGCTATTCCCCCCATGTCAGGGTAGTTGTCGCCTCTAACTGAAAACATCCAAGGGGCTGGAGACAACAAGAATGAAAACGTATTCACCTGAGCTTAAAGCCGCTGTGATTGCCAGAATGATGCCACCACACAATCAGCCGGTTGTTCAGATTGCACGCTCTGAGGGGATCCCTGTCAATACGCTTTACACCTGGCGCTCCAAGGCAGGTATTTCGACCGCGAGCACCCACGTTGAGGTAAAAACCCCGCAGCAATGGTCCCGTGAGGCTCGTTTTGCCATCCTGGTTGAAACGGCACCTCTTTCCGCCCATGCTGTTGCTGAGTACTGTCGCCGTAAAGGGCTCTACCCTGAGCAAATTCAGCAGTGGAAGAATGAGATAATGCAGCCAGATCCGCGTGAAGAGAAAGCACTCGTCAAGAAACAGCAAAACGAAATTCATCAGCTTAAGCGTGAAATTGCCCGCAAGGATAAGGCGTTGGCTGAGGCTGCGGCATTGCTGATATTGCAAAAAAAGTTCAAGGCGTTGTTCGTCGAGGAAAACGGGGACGAATGACGCCGACTCCGGACAGGCTGCGATTGATGACAATCGTAAAGGAAGCCGTTGCTGCAGGCGCGAGGCTGAGCGAGGCTTGCCAGTCTATTGGGCTTAGTGAGCGAACATTACAGCGTTGGGGAAAAGGGACGCATGACCGCAGACCCACGGCGTCACGGCCCATCCCGAAGAACAAACTCACTGCCGAAGAGGAACAACAGGTTTTAGCCCTCTGTCATGAACTGCGGTTCGCCAGCCTGCCACCGACGCAAATCGTTCCTTTGTTGGCGGATGAAAAGCGCTATATCGCCAGTGAGTCAACGTTTTATCGGATACTAAGACGTGCTGGCGAAACAACGCACCGTGGTCGGCAGAGGGTAGCGCAAAGCAAGCCGCTATCGACCTGGAGGGCGACGGCACCGAATCAGGTGTGGTCATGGGATATTACCTGGCTGAGGTCGCTGACGGCAGGACACTGGTTCTATCTGTACCTGATAGAAGACGTGTTCAGCCGCAAAATCGTCGGTCACGAGGTTCACTTGGTTGAAAGTGGTGAGCATGCGGCAGAGCTGATGAATCGGACAGTGCTGAGCGAACGCTGTTGGCAGGAGCCGCTGGTACTGCATGCGGATAACGGAGCCCCGATGAAGTCACAGGTGCTGCAGGTAAAGCTTGCGGAACTTAAGATAACCCCGTCGCACAGCCGGCCACGGGTGAGCAACGATAACGCGTATGTTGAATCGCTGTTCAGGACGTTGAAATACGTGCCGAGCTGGCCGGAGAAGGGCTTCGCGACGCTGGAGGATGCGCAGGCGTGGGTAGAAACCTTCGTTGGCTGGTATAACGAAGAACATCGGCACAGTGGTATCCGTTACGTCACACCAGGGCAACGACACAGAGGTGAAGATCGGGCACTACTGGCGCAGCGTAAATCGGTCTATGAAGCGGCGAAAATGCAGAATCCACATCGGTGGTCAGGTTCAACGAGAAACTGGCACCGGCAGGATGAGGTCTGGTTAAATCCGGAACGTGAAACGTTGGCCGCATGAATTAACTGAGGCGACAACTACCTTGACACGCGCCGTATTGTTCCAGGTGATGCCGATTATTTTTACGCATCTTTTCAGGGGTGGATTTCCTAAATTCCCGTCCTCTAACAAGGAAAGTCAATGGCCTCGTCAAGCTTCCAAAATGAGATACCCAAAGCGCGTATTAATATTAAATTAGACCTCCACACCGGCGGTGCCCAGAAGAAAGTCGAACTACCTTTAAAACTTCTGGTGATGGGCGATTACAGCAACGGTCAGGAACAGCGTCCGCTGTCCGAACGTGAAAAGCTTAATATCAATAAAAATAATTTCAACAGCGTGTTGGCCGAGTTCCAACCGAGCCTGAAATTAACGGTGCCTGATACTTTGGCAGGGGATAATACCGATACCGCCGTATCTCTGACCTTCAACGACATGAAAGATTTCGAGCCGGAAAGTGTCGCCCGTCAAATCCCACAACTGCGTGCCTTGCTGGCAATGCGCAATCTGCTGCGTGATCTCAAGTCCAATTTGCTGGACAACGCCACCTTCCGCCGTGAGCTGGAAAACATCCTCAAAGACGAAGCATTGAGCGATGAGCTGCGTGCTGAACTGGCGGCATTGGCCCCCAAAGACTGTTAATCGCCGGATTGGCTGCTTGTAGAAAGAAGAAAAGGAACATGCTGATGTCTGTACAGGAAAACAGTGCGCAGGGTACTGCGATGTAGTGGCATAGTGAATTTGGCCACCTGACCAGAGGTGTTATTCTTGCCTCAATAACTTTACAGGTGATCCATGACCAAATATTTCACGGCTGAATTCAAACTCGAAGCGGCAAAGCTGGTTGTTGACCAGAAATACTCTCATTCGGAGGCCGCTAAAGCCATGAATGTCAGTCTTTCCGCCCTTAGCCGATGGGTGGGTAAGCTCAGATTGGAACGTCAGGGTAAAACCCCCGTTGGGCTTCCACTGACGCCTGAACAAATAGAACTTCGGGAAATGAAGAAAAGGATTCAACGTCTTGAAATGGAGAACGAAATTCTAAAAAAGGCCACCGCTCTCTTGATGTCGGACTCGTTGAACAGTTCGCGATAGTCGATAAATTGAGAGCGCTTTATTCGGTAAAAGCACTGTGTAAGGCTTTTGATGTTCAGCGTAGCAGCTATCGGTACTGGCATAACAGAGAACGCGTCCCAGATGTCGAGCGCACCATTAAACGCAGCCTGGTTAACGAAGTCTGGCATGCTAGCGGCGGGTCAGCCGGTGCCCGAAATATCGCCATAATGGTGACGAATAAGGGCGTAAAACTGGGGCGTTGGCTTGCCGGAAAATTGATGGCAGAGCTGAACATGACAAGTTGCCAGCGTCCCACACACAAATATAAACGGGGTGGGCAGGAGCATGTTGATATATCGAATCTATTGGAGCGGCAGTTTGCAGTAACCCAACCGAATGAGGTTTGGTGTGGCGATGTGACCTATATCTGGACAGGTAAGCGCTGGGCTTATCTGGCTGTGGTGTTGGATCTGTTTGCCCGCAAGCCCATAGGCTGGGCGATGTCGTTTTCACCTGACTCAGCGCTAACGGGTAAAGCGTTACAGATGGCATGGGAACTCAGGGGACGCCCAGGCGGAGTGATGTTCCACAGCGATCAGGGCAGTCATTACACCAGTAAAAAATACCGTCAGTTGCTGTGGCGTTACCGGATAAAACAGAGCCTAAGCCGGCGTGGGAACTGTTGGGACAACGCGCCAATGGAGCGATTTTTCAGAAGTCTGAAATCCGAATGGGTACCGACGACAGGTTACCAGAGCTTCGGGGAGGGCAGAAATGCAATCACCCGATATATAACGGGTTACTACAGCGAACTTCGCCCGCACTGGTACAACGGAGGCTTAACGCCCAATGAATCCGAACGGCTGTTCTATGAACAGTCTACTACCGTGGCCAATTTTAGTTGACCACTACACGACGACCGTATTAGAGAAAAACCGTCCCGTAGCCCAGGGGGTTTATGCCTCTTTATTTGAAAAAATCAACCTGAGCCCAGTCTCCTCATTGACGGGTCTGGATGCTTTCCAGAACAACGATACCATGGCGGATGCCACTACTGATGAGCGTGTCACTGCCGCCGTCAGTGTCTTTTTAGACCTGCTGAAGCAGTCGTCGAAAAAAGTGGAAAAGCTGGATAAAACCCTGCTGGATGGCCACATTGCGGCGCTGGATGATCAAATCAGTCGCCAGTTGGATGCGGTGATGCATCACCCTGATTTCCAACGGGTGGAGTCGACCTGGCGTGGCGTGAAATCCCTTATCGATCAAACCGATTTCCGTCAAAACGTGCGTATCGAACTGCTGGATATCAGTAAAGATCATCTGGTGCAGGATTTTGAAGACGCCCCTGAAATCGTGCAAAGCGGTCTCTACACCCAGACTTACATTCAGGAATACGACACCCCCGGTGGCGAACCGATTGCCGCCGCTATCTCCAACTACGAGTTCGACCGTAGCCCGCAAGATATCGCGCTATTGCGCAATATCTCCAAGGTCGCCGCGGCAGCCCATATGCCGTTTATTGGCTCAGTGGGTCCAGAGTTCTTTGGTAAAGAGAACATGGAAGAAGTGGCCGCCATCAAAGATATCGGTAACTACTTTGACCGTGCCGAATACATCAAGTGGAAAGCCTTCCGCGACTCAGATGATTCCCGCTATATCGGCCTGACCATGCCGCGCGTGCTGGGGCGCTTACCTTACGGCCCGGACACGGTGCCGGTACGCAGCTTTAACTACGTAGAGCAGGTGAAAGGGCCGGACCATGACCGTTATCTGTGGACCAACGCCTCGTTTGCCTTTGCCGCCAATATGGTGAAAAGCTTCATCAAAAACGGCTGGTGTGTGCAGATCCGTGGCCCGCAGGCCGGTGGCGCGGTGACCAACCTGCCTATTCACCTGTACGATTTGGGTACCGGTAATCAGGTCAAAATCCCGTCAGAAGTGATGATCCCGGAAACGCGCGAATTTGAGTTTGCCAATCTGGGCTTTATTCCGCTGTCGTACTACAAAAACCGTGATTACTCGTGCTTCTTCTCGGCCAACTCTGCCCAGAAGCCTGCGCTGTATGACACCGCTGATGCCACTGCCAACAGCCGTATTAATGCCCGCTTGCCATACATCTTCTTGCTGTCACGCATTGCCCATTACCTGAAGCTTATTCAGCGCGAGAACATCGGCACCACCAAAGACCGCCGTCTGTTGGAGCTGGAGCTGAATAACTGGATCCGTGGGTTGGTGACGGAAATGACTGATCCGGGTGATGACTTGCAGGCTTCCCATCCGCTGCGTGATGCAAAAGTCACGGTGGAAGATATCGAAGACAACCCCGGTTTCTTCCGCGTGAAGCTGTATGCCGTGCCGCACTTCCAGGTTGAAGGTATGGACGTGAATCTGTCATTGGTTTCCCAGATGCCGAAGGCGAAAGCCTGATTGTCATCATTTTTCAAACTGCAGCATTGTTGGCTACGCCCATTCACCCCAGTCAATGACCGGGGTGAATGCCCTTGCCGTAATTTGAAATTTATCGGGCATGATTGTACGCAAGGAAGTACCCATGAAGATTGAACGTCCTCTGTGGACTCGCGGAGTTTTGATTTCCCCGCAGCAATTTCAACAACAGGCTTCTTGGGAGGCCTGGACCAATGAATGCATCGCACAAATGGGCGTCATGCATCCCTGGGGAGTCCTTCAGGCCACTTTTGCATTAGATGCATTGGCTCAGGGCCGCCTGAAAGCAGAACGTTTGCACCTTCGTTTTCAGGACGGTGTCCTGGTGGACACCGATTGTGCTGATGTGTTGCCCCCGACACTGACACTGGCCGCCAATCTGCCGCCGGAGGCCACCGAAGCCACGGTTATGCTGGCGATGCCACAACTGTATGCCAACGGGGGGAACTGTCTGCAACCCGATGAGCGGGGCGAACGGCCCGTGCGCCATCGTCAGGCCTGGCGCGATGTACAAAATCAGTATGGGGATGATAAAAAGCAGGTCGCGGTGATGTACCACCAACTGACCCTGCGGTTGGACAGTCAGGAAAACGGCGATTATCAGGTCTGCCCGGTGGCGCGTTTGCTGCGGGATGCGCAAGGTCGCTGGACACTGGACCCACGTTTTATCCCGCCTATGCTGAGCCTGCAGGCCAGTGCCTGGTGTGGCGAACAGTTGGAATTACTGATGGTGCAGCTTCGGGCGCGTTTACAGCGACTGATGGGCATGCGCCGGGAAAGCAATGCACGAATGGCCGATTTTGCTGTCGCGGATGTGTCGCTGTTCTGGCTGCTCAATGCCCTTAACAGCGCTGAACCGGTGCTGGGGAATTTTCAGCGTTATCCACAGATCCACCCAGAACGGCTGTATCAGGAACTGGCAAGACTGGCGGGCAGTTTGCTGACGTTTTCCCTTGAACACGAGGTGACAGCGATCCCAGCCTATCAGCATGAACACCTGACCCGCGTCTTTCCTCCCTTATTTGCTTTGCTGAATATTCTGCTGGAAGCCAGCCTCCCTTCTCGGGTGGTGGCGATTGAGCTGGAGCATGAACCGCGTATCAATCAGTGGCGAGCGACCCTGCGTGATCCTCGCTTGCGTGAGGGGGCCGATTTCTATCTGTCGGTACGTTCCACTCTGTCTTCAGCGCAGTTACAAACCCAGTTCCCGCAGTTGTGTAAAGCCGGAGCGCCGGATGATGTCGGTAATGTGGTGAATGTTGCACTGAGCGGGATCCCATTGCGTCCACTGAGTCATGTCCCTGCCGCCATCCCATTGCGCCTGGAAAATCAGTATTTCTCCCTTGATCTCAGCCACCCTGCTGCGAAGCAGATGATGGAGGCAGGGGCTTGTGTGTTCTATGTGCCTGGTACGCTGGGTGAGATCCAACTGGAATTGTTTGCGGTGTTGCGCGCATGAACCATCAAATAACTGAACACTCCCCTACGGGGAATATTGATGCATTACTACAGGATACCTGGCTGCAGGTGATCAGCCTGCGTCAGGGAATGGCCTGCTCCGAAGGTGAAGGGCAGGCATTTTGGCAACGCTGTGTTGCAGACATTGAACGTGTCCATCAGGCGCTGAAAGACGCCGGCCACAGCGAACAAAGTTGCCAGCACATCAGGTACGCACAATGTGCTCTGCTGGATGAAACTGTGAAAGGCCGCGGTGTACAGGATGATGCCTACTTTGTGTGGTGTCACTCGCCCTTGCAGGCGCATTTTTTCAACACTCTAGATGCCGGTAACCAGCTTTATGAGCAGATGCGCACCGTGTTGCGTGAGCCCGCACCAGATAGTGCAGTACTGACCTGTTTTCACCGGGTGTTGATGTTGGGGTTCCTCGGGGGATATCGCTCTATTGCGGTACCTGAACGGGAACAACTGGTCAGCCAACTGACCGCACGGGTACCGGCGTTCAGCTTTTCACCATCACGTGGGATCTTGGCAACTGCCTCATCCCGTAACCGTCTTGGGGTCTGGCTGCGTTACTGGCCAGTGCGACTGGGGTTGGCTGCGCTGATGGTCGCGCTGCTGTGGTGGGGTCTTGACCACTGGCTATCTGGTTTGTTACCGACATTGTTACCGGGGCCAATGTGATGAGTCCGCTGTGGCGATATGGGTTATGGCTATGGGCGGGTCTTCTGGCGGTCATATTGTGTCTGGCGTTCCTGCCTTTCTCTCTGTTAGTCGGCTGGCTTATGCTGTTGCTGGTTGCCCTTATTTGCTTGGTGGGAATAGGGCGGGCTAGACGTCAACCGAACATGGCATTCTCTGAACCGCTATTCTCCCTACCATCCGAAAATCCGCTTCCACCTGAAAACCACCGTTTACCGGTGGTGCTGGTCTGTGGTGATGGTCTGGCATCATTATTTGGCACCGAGAGGATGCTGCAGACTGCGCAAGGCTGCTGGCTGCGAGTGGATGAGATAAACAGCCTACAACTGTTTACCCGACAGCTTCTGTGGCAGCGGCCTGAATGGGCCTCTCAGTTGGCGGTGATGGTGGTGGTGAATCCACAGCAACGCAGCGATGAGCGCCTGCTGGCCACCGATCTGCAAGAGCTGCGCTGGCAACTGATGCAACTGCGTAGCGATAGCCGCCATCACATTCCCTTGCTGGTGAGTAGCACGGTGGCCACTTCGCTTACCGGTGATGTGGTTTGGCTGTCACACCAGCAAACTCCGCCGCTGACGCTCTGGTCAACCATCTCGACGCCGGGATCTCTGGCCGACTGGCAGCGCGCACAAAGCAATGTTGTACAGGCGGAACGACTGAAACAGACAGTGTTGTTCAGCTGCCATCATGACTGGCTGAAAGCACAAGTGCTCCCGGTGTTGCAGGCGCGCAATGAGGATGTGGCACCGGTCTCTGTACAGCAGATTATTCAGCAGCAGGTTGCTGGTCTGCCAGATATAGAGCAAAGCTCCCTCTGGCAACATTGGCTAACCGCCCATACCTCGCTGAGACAGGTGTCCGGTTGGCATCCACCGTCGACGGCTGCGCATGACGTCTTGCCTTTGCCAGATTTTGTCTTTTCAACACTTCCCCTCGGCAGTGGTGTGTCGTCACGTCGCCGGGTGCTGCGCCATGGCGTCACTTTACTGACCCTGGCGGCAATAGTGGCTTTGTGCAGCAGTGCCTGGCAAAACCGACAATTGTTGCACCGTGTGAGTTTTGATATTCGCCATTACCACAGCATAGCCATGACGGATTATGGCCCAAAAGCAAAAGCTGTTGAGGTATTACGCCATGATGCTGCACAGCTCAATGAGTGGTTCCGTAATGGTGAATCACTGCGTATGGGATTGGGGCTGTATCAGGGGGAACGTCTGCACCAGCCTCTACTCGATGCTGTTCAAGCCTATATCCCACCGCCAGCGATAGAGGAAGTGGGCGTAGCAACAACGGTACGCCTCGACGCGCTGTCGTTATTTGATACGGGCAAGTTCCAGCTCAAACCGGGCAGTACCAAAATGCTGGTCAACGCGCTTATCGACATCAAAGCCAAACCCGGCTGGCTGATAGTGGTTGCAGGGCATACCGATATTACGGGTGATGCCGACGCTAATCAGACGCTGTCACTTAAACGCGCAGAAGCACTACGCGACTGGATGCTCTCAACCAGCGACGTCTCACCCACCTGCTTTGCGGTTCAGGGCTACGGGGCGACACGCCCGATTGCAACAAATGACACTGCGGAAGGCCGTGCGCTCAACCGTCGTGTCGATATTAGTTTGGTGCCGCAGGTTGATGCCTGCAAAGCACCAGCCCCCAAGACTCATCAAATGATTGATGAGTGATTAACCTAGAAATGGAGAAGTAACCCATGGCAATTCCAGTATATCTGTGGCTGAAAGATGATGGCGGTGCGGACATTAAAGGTTCCGTAGATGTTAAAGATCGCGAAGGCAGCATTGAGATCGTGGCACAGGAACATAACCTGTATATCCCGACAGACAACAACACGGGCAAGCTGACCGGCACCCGTATCCATACCCCGTTCCTGTTCACCAAGGAAATCGATTCTTCCAGCCCGTACCTGTACAAAGCGGTAACCACCGGCCAGACCCTGAAATCCGCTGAGTTCAAATGGTATCGCATTAACGATGCGGGCCAGGAAGTGGAATATTTCAATACCAAGCTTGAGAACGTGAAACTGGTGAAAGTGGCACCGAAGATGCACGACATCAAGGATCCGGCCAAAGAGAAACACAATCACCTCGAAGCCATTGAGCTGCGTTACGAAAAAATCACCTGGACTTACAAAGACGGCAACATCATTCATTCCGATTCCTGGAACGAGCGTACTACCGCGTAATTACCCGTCATTCTTCGCGCCGCAGGTGCGTTGGCTACGTTCGCTCACTCGGGTCACATAGTTATCTATGCTCCCAGGGATTCGTTCATTTGCCGCCTGCCTGCAACACGAATTATTTAGGGTAACCCGCAGCAGCAGGCGGTTCGCCGTCTGCTTTTTGTGTTTTTAGCTCAGTATCGGGGTATCGGTATTCAGCCAAACGCACACACATTTTATCAGATGACCTTATGGGCCTTGGTTTATGGCTATGGGCGGTAGCGTGCCCGACGCCAGCTTCATCTGGCTATTTTACTTGCCATTTTGCACCTGGGCAGTGCTCGGGCCATCACGTACTGCGTGTACGCTCCGGGCCTTGCGCGCTGTCCGTGTTCAAACTGACGGCGACAATAACGCCAGTGAAACCGGCTAACGTATCAGGTTTCGCATACAAGGAAGAGAATTTATGACAACGCATTCAGCACACTTATTACGTCGGTTAAATCCCTATTGCGCGCAGGCACTGGCCGGTGCTGCAACCCTGTGTCAGACCCGTGCCCATGCCGAGATAACCGTTGAACATTGGTTGTTGAAACTGCTGGAACAGGGTGAAGGCGATATTACGGTGATTGCCCGTCGTTATGAGTGGGACATGGACAGCCTGTGGCAGGGGTTGCTGGCCCATCTGGATACTTTGCCGCGCACGGTGCAGGGCAAACCCCAGTTGTCAGCCGCGTTACAGCAACTGATCAAAAGTGCCTGGCTAGATGCCTCGTTGCAGGAAGATGCCGATGCGGTGCGCTCGGTTCATCTGTTATCTGCTCTGATAAATTCGCCATCATTATTAACCGCAGAGGCGGGATGGCCGTTGCTCAGCCTGAGCACCACCCAGTTACACCGCTTGCTACCGTTGTTGGATAGCCAATCCGATGAACGTCCTGAGGTGCAGCAGGCAGCGGCACTGGCAGACAGCCCGGTCAATCTGACCAATGAGGCAGCGACTACTACCTCTACCAGTGGCCAGCCGCAACTCAATGACGCCCTGCAAGCGGCGCTGGATAAATTTACCCTCGATGTTACTGCTAAAGCGAAAACCGGGCAGATTGACCCGATTTTTGGTCGCGATACCGAGATCCGCCAGATGGTCGACATCCTGTCGCGCCGCCGTAAAAACAACCCGATTCTGGTCGGTGAACCGGGTGTGGGTAAAACCGCCTTGGTTGAAGGGCTGGCGCTGCGCATTGCCGAAGGTAACGTGCCGGATAGCCTGAAAACCGTCAGCCTGCGCACCCTGGACTTGGGCCTGTTGCAAGCCGGGGCTGGGGTCAAAGGCGAGTTCGAACAGCGGCTGAAAAATGTTATTGAAGCAGTGCAACAATCACCGACGCCAGTGCTGCTGTTTATCGACGAAGCCCACACCATCATCGGTGCCGGTAATCAGGCCGGTGGCGCAGATGCCGCCAACCTGCTGAAACCAGCACTGGCGCGTGGTGAACTGCGCACCATTGCTGCTACCACCTGGTCGGAATACAAACAGTATTTTGAACGGGATGCCGCATTAGAACGCCGCTTCCAGATGGTGAAAGTTGACGAGCCGGACGACGCCAAAGCTAGCCTGATGCTGCGCGGCTTAAAGGGCCGCTACGCCCAGCACCACGGCGTGCATATTCTGGATTCTGCTATTACCGCTGCGGTTACCCTGTCGCGGCGCTTCCTGACCGGTCGCCAACTGCCGGATAAAGCGGTGGACCTGCTCGATACTGCCGGTGCCCGCGTGCGCATGAGCATCGACACGCTACCGGTCGCGCTGATGGAAATTAACGCCGAACTGGCTGCATTGGCGATGGAGCAACAGGCCATCGAACAGGATTTGCTCCTGCTGCCGAGTATCGGTTCAACCCGCTTATCTGAGATTGACCTACGCCGCGCAGAACTGCTGGTTGGGCAGCAAACGCTTGAACAGCAATATGCAGCAGAGCAACGCCTCACCGCCCTGATTATCGACGCGCGTCAGGATATCGCCAACGCGGCACATCTGGCCAGGTTGCAGGAAGAGTTAAGTCAGATTCAGGGTAATGCGCCGCTGCTGTCGCTGGATGTTGATGTGCGCACGGTGGCGACGGTTATCGCCGACTGGACCGGCGTGCCGTTGAGCAGCCTGCTGAAAGACGAACAGACCGATTTATTGCAACTGGAAAACCACCTCGCGACCCGGGTGGTCGGTCAGGATGCGGCGCTGGTTGAGATGGCACAACGCCTGCGCGCCGCCAAAACCGGCCTGACGTCCGAAAATGGCCCGCTGGGGGTGTTCCTGCTGGTTGGCCCCAGTGGGGTGGGCAAAACCGAGACTGCGCTGGCACTGGCCGACACACTGTTCGGTGGCGAGAAATCGCTGATCACCATCAACATGTCTGAATATCAGGAGGCGCACACCGTTTCTCAGTTGAAAGGTTCGCCACCGGGCTATGTCGGTTACGGTCAGGGCGGCATTCTGACCGAGGCGGTGCGCAAGCGCCCGTACAGCGTGGTGCTGCTTGACGAAGTTGAGAAAGCGCACGCTGATGTCATTAACCTGTTCTATCAGGTATTTGACCGTGGCTTTATGCGCGACGGTGAAGGGCGCGAAATTGATTTTCGTAACACCGTGATCCTGATGACCGCCAATCTGGGCAGTGATCATCTGATGCAGTTACTGGATGAACAACCGGAAGCGACCCATAGCGATCTGCATGAACTGCTGCGCCCGATCCTACGTGACCACTTCCAGCCCGCCTTGCTGGCCCGCTTCCAGACCCTGATCTACCGCCCACTGGATGCCACCGCGTTGCGTACCATCGTCGAGATGAAACTGGCACAGGTCGCTAAACGCCTGAACAAACATTACGGCTTGCACTGCTCGATTGAAGAAAGCCTGTACGACACGCTAGTCGCCGCCTGCCTGCTGCCGGACACTGGCGCGCGCAACATCGATAGCCTGCTCAATCAGCAGATTTTACCGGTGCTGAGCCAACAACTGTTAAGCCGCATGAGTGAGCAACAGCGCACCACCTCGCTGACCTTGGGCTGGGATGAAGCCGACGGCATTACCCTTGAATTTGAAGGAGGCGAAAAATGAATACCTCTCTCCCTGCTATTCGGTTTGACCATAGCCACCACAAACTGGTGGTCCGCGACAGCACGGCCTCTGTTGATGTACTGGGCTTTGAAGGTCACGAAAGTTTAAGCCAGCCGTTCTGTTACGACATTCAATTCACCAGCGCAGACAAGGCGATTGACCCGGCCACGATGCTGATGCAGGACGCGTCACTGACATTGGCGGCCCCGGTGGCCGAAGCCTTTGGCGTGACGGTTCAGCAGACCCAGCGGGTGATCCACGGCGTGGTGACCGGATTTAAACGCCTGTCTGCTTCAAATGATGAATGCCGTTACGAACTGAGTCTGCAACCGCGTTTGGCTTTGTTGTCGCGCAGCCATCAGAACGGGATTTATCAGGACATGTCGGTGCCGCAGATTGTGGAAAAAATTCTGCGTGAGCGCCATGACATGCGCGGTCAGGATTTTGTCTTCACGCTGGCCCGTGAATATCCGCGCCGCGAGCAGGTGATGCAATACGGCGAAGATGACCTGACCTTTATCAGCCGCCTGCTGGCGGAAGTGGGGATCTGGTTTCGTTTTACCGCTGACCCCAAACTCAATATTGATGTGGTGGAATTTTACGATGACCAACGTTTTTACCCGCCAGGGCTGACGCTACAAGCGGTGCCACCTTCGGGGATGCACGACAGCGGCGTGGAGTCGGTCTGGGACTTGTCCAGTGCTCATCAGGTGGTTGAAAAATCGGTCAGTACCGGCGATTACAACTATCGCACCGCGACTGCCGATATGATGGCCGGGGCCGATATCACTCGGGGTGATACCACCACCTACGGCGAAGCTTATCATTACGCCGATAACTACCTGACCGCAGGCAGCGAGGGGCGTGAGCCGGAAAGTGAAAGTGGGGCGTTTTATGCCCGCCTGCGCCATGAACGCTACCTGAACAATCAGGCGCGCTTTTCGGGGGTGGCCAATGCGGCGACATTGGGGCCGGGTCAGGAACTGAAAGTCACCGGAAACGATGTACCGGCACAGTTTGGTAAAGGGGTGGTCATCACCCGCATCACCAGCTATGCCCGCCGTGACCGCAGCTATGAAGTGCATTTTGAGGCCATCCCTTACTCCGAAGATTATTGCTTCCGTCCAGCACTTATCCGCAAGCCGACCATGGCCGGGACCTTGCCGGCGCGGGTGACCAGCACCACTGCGAACGACACTTATGGTCATATCGACAAAGACGGGCGTTACCGTGTCAATCTGATGTTCGACCGTGACAGTTGGGAGCCGGGTTACGAAAGCTTGTGGGTTCGTCAGGCTCGCCCGTATGCGGGTGACACCTACGGCCTGCACCTGCCGCTGCTGGCGGGCACCGAAGTGGCGATTGCGTTTGAGGATGGCAACCCGGACCGGCCGTATATTGCCTCTGTGTTGCACGACTCGGCGCACGGCGACCATGTCACCATCAGTAATTACAAACGCAACGTACTGCGCACTCCGTCGAATAATAAACTGCGCCTTGAAGATGAACGAGGTAAAGAGCACATCAAGCTCAGCACCGAATACGGCGGCAAAAGCCAGTTGAATCTGGGGCATTTAGTTGATAACGAGAAACAGCCTCGGGGTGAAGGTTTTGAGCTGCGTACCGACAGTTTTGGTGCATTGCGTGCAGAAAAGGGCCTCTTTATCAGTGCCGACGGTCAGGCCAAAGCCCAGGGGCAGGTGCTGGAGATGGCGCAACCTATCAGTTTGATGAAAGGTGCGCTAAACCAGATGACGGAATGGGGAAGCATTACTCAGACGCATCATAATTTCCCGCCAGAGAACAGCAGTTTGAAGCAGCTGTTGACTGACTCAACCCAGCTTAAAGGTCCTGTCCTGTTGATGAGTGCGCCACAAGGTATTGGCGCGGTTACGCCTGAAAGTCTGTTGCTGCAAAGTGGCAAAGCAATGTATCTGCAAAGTCAGGGGGAAATAAACCTGACCAGCTCTCAGCGATTTTCGGCAAATGCCTCCCAAGCGGTCTCTCTGCTTTCACAACAGGAAGGGATGCGGCTGGTCTCAGGCAAAGGGCCATTAGAAGTTGAGTCACACGGCGATGTACTTTCCCTGACAGCATTAAAAGATGTCACTGTCCAGTCAACTCAAGGGCATCTGCAATTGACCGCCAAGAACGGCATTACACTGGGGTGCGGTGGGGCATATATCCGTTTAACACCACAGGGTGAAATTGAAATCCACGGGCCAGGACTATTAAGCCTCAAAGGGATGCATAAAATGGAGTCCCCGGCGAGCCAGGATTTCCCATTGCCAGAATTACCCAATTCGGTGTGTAAAGAGTGCCTTAAAAAGGCACAGGCACTCGCGCAAGGCTTTGTGCCAAGGAGCGCATAACAATGAATAACGAGCAGGTTATTAAGTGGGTTGAATTAATTGAGTCATCCTGTAGCGATTTAAAAATAAAACACATCGATATGATTATCGATCAGGCGGGAAGTGACTTTTCGTTGCTCCCGACACTCACAAACTTTGAAACTGCCATTCAATGGGACTCTCTGTTTAAAGACCTTCCTGAAGAAATACTTTTGGAGGATGCGCCGTTGTTGATCCGTATCGATCTCGACAATACGCTACAGCGGCAATGGATGATTGAATTGGCCATGCAGTTAGCCGGGACAGGGCAATTATTAATGCTCTGTTCGGTCTGGCCCTTCGCCAGTCTCGCTGATTACTTAACTCGCTGTACTAACGTGGTCTGTGGCAGCCAGGAGGGGATTTTTCGGTTCTATGACTCCCGAATTTTTCCTTTGCTATTTTCGCATATTCTCGATGCCAACCAGCAAGCTCATCTTCTGCGCCCGGCTATTTTTTGGAGCTGGCTGGACAGAGATAACCAACCCCGTCAAATCGCAGGGAATGGCGCATTGCTCAAACGTGAGGAGGAGATATCTATGCTGATCCTCGACGACAGGCAACTGGAAAATTTAATGTGTGTCTGTGACGTGAATCTATTACTCAGACACCTCACTGTTCCAGATACCTTAATAATGGGGCAGGAAACAGTGTTCTCTGTTTGTTACGAGGGAATGATGGCGGCCACGGAGGCAGGGTTATTGATGGATGACGAAAGGGAGGATTTCGTCAAGCAACGCCTCTTGGGAACAGTGACATGAAACTCAACAAATTCAGCCTGCTGGCGGGGCTTTTTCTGCTTTCGGCTTGTACCCAATCTGGCGCAGAAGCGCAAGGCGGTGGTGGCGGCACCATCGAAGCCATCAACCACACTCGCTGGGCTATCAATAACTTCAGCGTCGATAGTCAGTCCGGTATTGATGTTATTGGCCCTTATCAGGGCGGTGGTGGCGGTTGCTGCTATGGCGTCTCTGGGCCATGGCGACCGGGGATGACGGTCAGAGTTGACTGGGAAAGTGGTGTCGCGTTTGCGAGTGATGTCCCTGAGATTCCACAACCAAAACGCCCCGTCTCTGCTCCGCAAAATTCTGATCTCTGGCAGAAATATTTCGAACAAAAACAAGAATGGTCAAGGAAAATCAAAGCATTGAATCGTCAGCATAGCAAGATTGTACCCGTACCTGATTACACCGGGCAAAAAACCTGCGGTATCACGGTGCACTTTATGCCCTGTGATGAAGTAAAAGTCACCACCTCCTGTGCCACTTACAACAGCCCTAACTACCCAATTAAAGAACCACTGAAGATGTCGGAGCCTAAAGACTGTCCGAAATAAGTGTCTCGGTTGACTTCTGAACGCTTAACTCATTGATAAAAAGGTGCTTATGATTTCCTGATTTCTTGGTGAGCGGTAAATCCTAAGCCACGTGTTATTCATCAGTCTTACCTCAACGGAAGGAACAGTGACATGAAACTCGACAAATTCAGCCTGCTGGCGGGGCTGTTTCTGCTCTCAGCATGTACCCAGCCCGGAGCTGAAGCACAGGGCGGCGGGGGCGGTACCATCGAAGCCATCAACCACACTCATTGGGCTATCAATAACTTCAGCGTCGATGGCCAGTCGGGCATCGACATTATCGGCCCTTATCAGGGCGGCGGCGGCGGTTGCTGCTATGGCGTCTCGGGGGTATGGCGCCCGGGGATGACCGTCAGAGTTGATTGGGAGAGTGGTGTCGGTGAAATGGACGGATTTCCAGGGTTTGCTGACAGAGTTAAATATAAAGCCTGGAAAAAAAAATGAGTGCCAATAACCGGCAGCATAGCAAAGTGGTACCTGTGCCGGACTATACCGGGCAAGAAACCTGCGGTATCACAGTACATTTTATCCCTTGTGATGAGGTAAAAGTTACCACCTCCTGTTACATCTACAACAGCCCTAATCACCCAATTAAAGAACCGCTGAAGATGCCGGAGCCAAAAGTATGTCCGAAATAAGTATCCCAGAGGACTCTTCATCCTATTAACCTACTGATAAAACGGTGCTTATGATTTCCTGATTTCTTGGTGAGCGGTAAATCCTAAGCCACGTGTTATTCATCAGTCTTACCTCAACGGAAGGAACAGTGACATGAAACTCGACAAATTCAGCCTGCTGGCAGGGCTTTTTCTGCTCTCAGCATGTACCCAGCCCGGAGCTGAAGCACAGGGCGGCGGGGGCGGTACCATCGAAGCCATCAACCACACCCATTGGGCCATCAACAACTTCAGTGTTGATGGTCAGTCCGGCATTGATGCCATCGGCCCTTATCAGGGAGGGGGCGGCGGTTGCTGCTATGGTGTACCGGGGCCATGGCGACCGGGAATGACAGTCAGAATTGACTGGGAGACAGGAGAGTCCTCTACAAAGGATTTTCCGGGATTTGAAAATGAATCTAAGTACTTAGAATGGGAGGAAAAAATAAAAGCAAGTCATCGCCAACATAGCAAGGTAGTACCCGTACCTGATTACACCGGGCAAAAAACCTGCGGTATCACGGTGCACTATATGCCTTGTGATGAGGTAAAAGTCACCACTTCCTGTGCCACCTACAACAGCCCTAATTACCCGATAAAAGAACCGTTGAAGATGCCGGAGCCTAAAGTATGTCCGAAATAAGCACAGAAAAGGATATTGCCTGGTATCCGGCGCAATTTCCGGCTCAAGGGCGGTTACCGACCCAGGCGGCACTGGTGGGGAAAAACTGCCATCAGCAGGATAGCCAAGAACGGGCCTATCGGCAGGAGCTGTGCCTGGCCGCAGACCGGCGGGTCGAACCGCCATGCTGTAACACTTTGCATATCAGCCTGTTCTTCGACGGTACCGGCAATAACCTTAACAACGATCAGTATTTGTCAGACCCGAAACACCCAACCAATATTGCCCGGCTGTTTCGTGCCACCATCGGCACCGGCTATGCCGGGGGCGCGGAAAAAGAACCGCTGGATAGCAGCGACAGCATCAGCAAAAAATATTTCAAATACTATATTCCCGGCGTCGGTACCCCATTCCCTGAGATTAATGACCTTGAATACAGCATGACCGGACTGGCGGGGGCACGCTTTGGTGAAGACCGGATCAACTGGGGGTTGTTGCGGCTGATTGATGCCCTGATGCGGACCATGGGCATGGGTAAACTGGATGATAGCGCCTGCTTGTCGGCGATAAAAGGAATGAATACCTCCTGGGCATCTCTTGGATTCGGCGGGTCACATAACCGCTATGAAGAGTTCAGTAAGCAGCTCAAACAGCTTGAATCGAAGCTGCGCACTGCGTTGGCACCGGCCGAGCCGGGCAAGGCTAAGTTGCTGGGCATCAAGCTGTATGTGTACGGTTTTTCCCGTGGTGCTGCCGAGGCGCGCGCCTTTGTCCGCTGGCTGAGTGAGTTGTTGCCAAAACCAGAAGCTGAAGGCCTGCAGCCGGAACAATGTCTGGCGATAAATGATTTAAAAATCCCATTGAGTATCGAGTTCCTTGGGCTATTGGATACGGTGGCATCGGTGGGTATTGCCCATGTGGCACCGGTCGCCGAAGGGCATATGGCCTGGGCCGACGGTACCCAGGAACTGCCCGATGAGGCCACCTATGGCGGATTTATCAAACGTTGTGTGCATCTGATTTCGTCTAATGAGCAGCGGTTATGCTTCCCGTTGGATTCTATTCGTCACACCGACGGTAAATACCCCTCGAACAGTGTGGAAGTCGTCTATCCGGGGATGCATTCCGATTTAGGTGGTGGTTATCCGCCAGGCGATCAAGGGAAAGCTAATGGAAGTAATGATCGTTTCTTATTATCACAAATTGCGCTACATGAATTGTATGCATCGGCTTTTAATGCCGGTGCACCTCTTAAAGTTAGGGCTGAAATTTTACCCAAAGACTTACAAAAAGACTCTTGGCGCGCGTTTGATGCTGAAGTTCTAGGCCAATTTGCGATCGCACAAGATCTCATCACCCGCTTCAACGCCTGGCGTGAAGTCACACTAAATCTGCCGCCAGCCCCACAAGAGTTAACCGCTGAACAGGCTGCACAGTTTGAACCGGTGCGTGCCAGCGTCACGCTTGAAAAAGCGGTGGATAACCAGATGGGGTGGATCACTGCCTGGCGTATTAATCGCTATGCTGGGGCTACTCTGCTTAACACCCCGTTTTATCAGCAAATAAATGATAAAGATGGTACCGCTTTGCAACTCAAAGCTTCCAAAGATGCGCGCGATGCCAAACAGGCGGATGTGGAAAAAGAAAGGAAAAAATTACTGGCTGAACATCGCCCTGGTGACCCAGCCCCACTCCTACCTCCGGGGGTGAAGGATTTTGACCCAGATATCGCCAAAACCCAGCTCTATCAGGCCGCTCAGGAGTTTGGTCATGACTATCGTGGCGAATCACGCAGCCTGACCAGTACCTGGCAGTTGGTGCTGGATAAAATCCCACAAACGGCCATTTTCCTGATCAATACCGATGACGAGCGGGCAGAATTCAAACGGATGAAAGCCGATGGCGACGCGCATGTCAAGGTGCTGTTCCCGCCGCAGGGGGAAGCGAGCAATGCCGAGCAACCCAGTGGCTTACTTCGCGACTTATATGACGACCAAGTTCATGACTCCCGTGCGTGGTTCCTGCACGCCACCTTTGGTAGCCGCGAGCCCTGGGGCGGCTATTTCCGCGACCGAATGGTCTACTTCGGCGACAACTGCAATAAAGAACTGTCACTGCTGACCATTGCGGGCAATGTGGTGGGTGTGGCCACGTTGGTTGGCGGAGTCATCTTTAGCTTTAAACAGAAAAAACTGGCGGGAAAATTGTCAGGACTGGCAGGTACCGCGAGTGTGATGGCTCTGGAAGCCAAAGCGCTGGATTTAATTACCGGAGAGCCACTTCCCATGCTGCCGGAAGCCGATCTGTTGACGGCATTCACGCAGGTACCTGGTGCCGTGGCCAGTCTGCAGAAAGAGCTCCTCGGTGAACAACAGCTCGAACAGGCAAAAACAATGATTGCCTCGCGCTGGGCACAGGCGGAGTCATTACTGACGTCGTAGTCAGGAGTTAAACCATGAAAAATATCATACGACAGGGCGACAGCCTGCGGGAATACGGTGGCAAAGTGTTGGGGGGGCATTACCAGTGCTTTGGTAAAGGTATCGCCTGCAAAGGAGATGCAGCCCTGTGTCACCGCCATGGTATGACCCGCATTGTGGAAGGCAGTGCCATCTCAGAGGTTGACGGGCAGCCTGTCGCGTTACACGGGCATCGCTGCGCCTGTGGCTGCACGCTGGTGAGTTCTTTCCCCGATGTCGGGATAGAGCAATGAGACCCCAGCCAACCTTTCCCGCTTACCGTCATGCCCGCCCGCCGACAGGTAAACGCTGGCTGGCTGCCGGGGCAACCGTGTTATTGCTGACCGGCGGTATCGCTGCACTGCTACGTCACCCGGAAGCAGGGTACGGCCAGGTGGTCATGGTGGTTGGCTTTATTACCGTGCTAAGTGCGTTGGTCTGGGGGCTACGCGTCCTGTTTTATCGTATGGCGACGCATAACGCGCGGTTATATCACTATGAAGTGAAACAGGTTCAGCAGCAATGGTGGGCGCGGCACTGCCAGCATATCGCGTTGACCGAGGCGGTCTTAATCGGGCCGGCCGGAACAACGTTAACCCAGTGGCAACGGCTGATTAATCGCGATCACCGTCAACCGGACGTCCGTATTGAGTCCGGTGGCAAGGCACTGCGCTTACTGCACTCGTTTGCCGTCGATATCACGGAAAGAGAAAAGCATCTGGCGAAAACCCTGGTATTACAATGGCGCGAGCAGCATCAGGGGCCACTGGCAATAACGCCGCTGCGTTGTTACTGGTCAGGTTCAGCGGCGTCCTGGTTAGTTTTTTCCACGCAAATGGCCTTGTCCTTTCCCGACGTCGTGTTACCCGCGCATCCTGTCGTATGGAGAGGTGAGGAAAGCATGACAGAAATCATTGATGAGCTTGCGCATTCGGCACCTGAGTCTTTCTTTCTCTGTGCGGGATGCTGCTCACTCCCGGCTTCACATGAAAGCCGATTACCGGCTGGGGAAGCCGCTGTTTTGTGGCTACTGGGCCAGACAGGTAAAGTGCAATTCTCGCGTGGAGAGGTTTATAACCCTTCCCCTGATGAGAGTATCGTCGCTGTTGCCCAGCGAGCATTAGATCAAAGTGAATTAACTCAGCCCCCCGATACCAGCTTTTTATTTTCACAACCCCCTATTCCTGACCTGAATGAAACGGGGTGGAATGTGACTCAGCATGTTCAGGATCTCAACTGGGGTGAGCTTGCTGAGATTGAATCGATGGTGGCTCAAACGCTTGCCGCCTTCTTCGCGGAACACCATGCAATGCCTTGTGGCTGGCTGGCTCGCGATCCTAATCACACACTCGCGCTTGGAATTGTTAAACCCTATGGATCAGGAAAATAAGCCTACTGAAATATCAGTGGCCCTTACCGTTGTTATCTTTATCACTACGCTGACGCTGGTCATCTTTCTGGGAGGGCTGGCATGGTGGTTCTGGGGGGAGCAAAAATCTACCGACTGGAACGTGGTGCGTAATCTGGTGATGATATGTCTCTTTATCTGGATTATCTCGCTGAGCGTACTGACATTAGGTTTTATTGCCGCCCGTCAGCTCATCAAAGATAAAGTTCAGGGCCCCAAACGCACCCTTAAAGCCACTCGACAGAAAACACCCTACTCTGAATCCATTAAGCTGAAAACCCGTCTGCGCCGCCGTTACGGTCTGTTCTGGCGCTACAAAGTCCGGCTGCTGATGGTGGTGGGTGAACCTGACGAAATCGCCGCATTGGCACCGCAACTGGCGGAACAGGGCTGGTTGGAAGGGCAGCGTACGGTGCTGATCCACGGTGGTAGCGTGCAAAATTCGGCTGATGAAGCGGGGCTGAGTGAGTGGCGTAAACTGCGCCGTGGCCGCCCGTTTGATGGCATTGTTTGGGCGATACCCGCCGCGCAGAGTGGCACTCCACAGTGGATGGACAACGGCCTGCGAACCCTGGAAAAAATGGGTGCAACCTTGCGTTATCAACCACCGGTATATCTGTGGCAGGTCTGCGACAGCGAGTGGGCTCAGGATACGCGGGTGGAGCAGCCAGTCGGGGTGGTGTTCCCAGCGAAAGCCACGCCAGAGGCGGTTGAGCTTCAACTGCGCTCTCTGTTGCCTCAGTTACGTGAGCAGGGGATGCAGCAGCTCTCTGTCGAACCACACCACGATTTTTTGTTGCGCCTGGCGCAGTCGCTGGAGCAGGGTGACGCCACCCGCTGGCGGCAGCGTCTGACACCGTGGTTTACCGAGTATGCGACGCGTATTCCCCTGCGTGGGTTGATGTTCAGTTTGCCGGCGGTATCAACATCGGCGGCGCGTGTGCACGAGAAAAACTGGACTGCATCTGACCGCTGGCAGGGGGTACTGGATGACTGTCGTTCTGCCCGTGGACGCCGTGTCGGGCTGCCGTGGGAGCAGACATTGTGCTACAGCTTGCTGGCACTGATAGTGCTGTGGGGCGTGGGCAGTGTGGTGTCATTTGCGGTCAACCGTCACCAAATGGTCTCTGCCGCGCAGCAGGCACAGCAACTGGCGCAGTCGCAAGCGGTCTCTGACCAGCAACTCATGGCCCTACAAGCCCTGCGCAATGATATCGGGCGCTTACAATCTCGCGTGGCGCAGGGGGCACCTTGGTATCAGCGCTTTGGCCTGGATCATAATGCGCCGCTGCTTGAGGTCCTGATGCCGTGGTATGGCCAGGCCAACAACCGCATTCTTAGGGATGCCACCGCGCAAAGCCTGCATCAGAAACTCAGTGAACTGGCGGAACTGCCGGCTAACAGCCCGCAACGTGCGGCACTGGCAAAAACAGGCTATGACCAGTTAAAGGCCTATTTGATGATGTCACGCCCGGAAAAAGCCGATGCTGCATTTTATGCACAGGTGATGCAGACCACCGAGCCTGCGCGTGCCGGTGTGTCTCCTGGTCTGTGGCAGAGTCTGGCCCCAGACTTATGGCAATTTTATGCGCAAAATCTGCCTGCTCAGCCGGACTGGAAAATTAAACCGGATACCGGGTTGGTAAGCCAGGTACGGCAGGTCTTGCTGGGGCAGATTGGTCAGCGCAATGCAGAAAGTACGCTGTATGAAAACATGCTGCTATCGGTGCGTCGCAACTATGCCGACATGACGCTGACGGACATGACCGGCGACACTGATGCTCAGCGTCTGTTCCAGACCTCGGAATCTGTGCCCGGTATGTTTACCCGCAAGGCCTGGGATGAGCAAATTCAGCAGGCAATAGATAAAACGGTGGCCTCCCGTCGCGAAGAAATTGACTGGGTATTGAGTGATAACCGCCGTGCGATATCAGAAGACATTTCACCGGAAGCGTTGAAAAAGCGGCTGACGGAACGTTATTTCACCGATTTTGCTGGGAGTTGGCTGAGTTTTCTCAACAGTTTGCACTGGAATGAGGCGCATAACTTGTCGGATGTGATTGACCAACTGACGCTGATGAGTGATGTACGCCAGTCGCCGCTGATTGCGCTGATGAACACGCTGGCGTGGCAAGGACAGACTGGGCAGCAGAATCAGGCGTTATCGGATTCTCTGGTGAAGTCCGCCAAGGCGCTGATGCATAAAGATCAGACCCCGGCCATTGACCAGAGTGCCGATGGGCCAGTAGGCCCGCTGGACGAGACCTTTGGCCCGCTGTTGGCATTGATGGGCAAAGGTGATGCACAAAACAGGATGTCGTCCGACAGCTCGCTGAGCCTGCAAACGTTACTCACCCGCGTGACTAGGGTACGGCTTAAGCTCCAGCAAGTGGTTAATGCCTCGAACCCACAAGAGATGACTCAGGTACTGGCCCAGACCGTTTTCCAAGGGAAAAGTGTCGACCTGACGGACACGCAGGAGTACGGCAGCCTGATTGCCGCCAGTCTGGGAGAGGAATGGAGCAGTTTTGGGCAGACGATGTTTGTTCAGCCGCTGACTCAGGCGTGGGAGACCGTGTTGCAACCTTCGTCGGCCAGCCTTAACGACCAGTGGAAAAACGCGGTGGTGGCCAATTGGAAATCAGCCTTTGACGGGCGTTACCCGTTTGCCGCCAGTAAAAGCGATGCTTCACTGCCGATGCTGGCCGAATTTATTCGTAAGGATAGCGGGCGTATCGACAGCTTCCTGACCCGTGAGCTGGGTGGCGTGCTGCATAAAGAAGGGACGCGCTGGGTTCCGAGTAAAGTGAACAGCCAGGGGCTGACGTTTAACCCGGACTTTCTGGCGGCCATTAATCAACTGAGTCAAGTCTCCGATATTCTGTTCACTGACGGCAGTCAGGGGCTGCGCTTTGAGCTACTGGCACGTCCGGTTCCGAATGTGGTGGAAACCAATTTAGCGATTGATGGACAGAAATTGCATTATTTCAACCAGATGGAAAGTTGGCAGAGTTTCCGCTGGCCGGGTGATACCTACAAACCCGGCACGCTATTGACCTGGACTGGCGTGAATTCCGGGGCCCGTTTATACGGTGATTATCAGGGGACATGGGGATTGATCCGCTGGCTGGAACAGGCAAAACAGAAAAAGCTGGATGAAGGGCGTTATCAACTGACCTTCACCACCATGGATAACCAATCACTGCAATGGATATTACGCACCGAGCTGGGCAAAGGCCCATTAGGTCTGCTGCAACTGCGTAACTTCACCCTGCCTGCGCAAATTTTTCTGATACAGAACGCCCCCCCAGCGGCATCTGATCGGACCGATGATGAGGATATGGCAGAGGATTAATCTCTTTTGTAACCCCCTGATATTGACCAACAGGAGCCATGATGGCGACGTTAAATACCCTGATCACTGCCTGTGCCGCGGCCCCTGATTCACTGTTATTAAAGGCAGAACAACAGGTTACACTTTGGGAGCGCTGGTTGCAGCCGGTGACGACTGACCAGCACAGTGGAGAAGACCTCAGTTACAATGACGACTTCCAGCAGATGCGTGAAGAGGTCAATAAACTCTCAGGTGCTGATACCACGTTAGCCAGCGAGCTGGCAGAAAAACTGTTAACCCTGCATGGCAAAGATGTGCGGGTGGCAACCTATTACATTTGGGCGCGTTTACACCGTGATGGCGAGGCTGGGCTGGCGGATGGACTGGCACTGCTGGCCGGGCTTATCAGCCGTTTTGGTGAAACCCTGCATCCGTTGCGCGCAGCCAGTCGGAAAACTGCGCTGGAATGGCTATCGAGTTCTCGCGTGCTGGACAGTTTGTCGCTCTATCCTGAAGTGGATAATGCGGATTTTGCACGCATCGTTGGCGCACTGGCGTTAATCGAACAGAGCCTTAGCTGCTGGGATGACGCATCCCGTCCGCAGTTTGGTGGATTGTATCTTGCCTTGGAACATCGTCTGGCGCAGTCCGGTGGACCGAATGCGGTGGTGCCACAAAACAGCAGCGGGTCATCATCGGCAGGGAGTCAGGGCCAGACTGCTATGGTTTCACCGGAGTTGCGGCCAGTCCAGTCGGGGCGTGACCTGCTCGACCAGGCTAAAACGTTAGCAAAATACCTGCGTAACCAGCCGCAGGGATGGCTCTCTGGGCATCATCTTATCAAGAGCGTGCGCTGGGATACGGTACACCAGTCACCGCCGTTGGATGTGAGTGGACGAACCAGACTGGTACCGCCGCGCCCGGAATATCGCGCGCTGCTCAAGCGTCTTTATCTGCAACAAAACTGGCTGGAGTTGTTGGAACAGGCGGAATCGATATTTGCCGAAGGGGTCAACCATTTCTGGCTCGATGTGCAGTGGTATCTGCATCAGGCACTCAGTAAAGCGGGCGCCCCATTCGATGGCTGGGCAGCTTGTATCACCCAGGATTTACGTCTGTTACTGACCCGGCTACCAGGGCTGGAAGGGCTATGCTGGAGTGACGGCACGCCGTTTGCTGATGAGGTGACGCTGGGGTGGATAAACCAGCAGGTGCTGGAGTCGGTGTCGGGCTGGGGCAGCGAGCCTGCTGCCGTGGTGTCATCCGGTGAAGATGGCATTCTGTTGCTGGAGCCAGAAGCTCTGGCTCAGGCGGACAGTGAAGGGATTGAAGCCGCACTTAACTGGTTGCAATCCCGTCCGGGTATTACCACTGCCCGCCATCAGTGGCTGCTGCGTTTGGTGATGGCCCGCGTGGCGGAGCAGTACGGCAAGAACGATATGGCACTGCATCTGTTGAGTGACCTTGATAGCAGCGGCGCATTGCTAACCTTGCCGCAGTGGGAGCCGGGGCTGGCGTTTGAAGTCAAAGCCCGAAGTCTGAAGCTGCTGCGGATGAAAGCACAACGCAGCGACAGTGACAAAACCCGCCTGCATGTCGAAATGGAAAGCCTGCTCAGTGGGCTTATTGCCCTTGACCCGGCCCGTGCGGCCGTATTATGCGGATAACCGAAAAGAAAAATATTGCATAAAAAACGTGTTTTTCCTTGCTCCACGCTGTTTCTGAAACACTGTTTTTTTGTATTTCACCCTTTCCATTAGCACAACGAAAAATATCATTATGGATGACTTAACCCTGCGTTATTTTGACGCTGAAATGCGCTACCTGCGCGAAGCGGGCGAAGAGTTTGCGCGTGCACATCCTGATCGGGCTGCCGGATTAAATCTGGATAAAGCCGGGGCGCGTGACCCCTATGTGGAACGCCTGTTTGAAGGCTTTGCCTTCCTGATGGGCCGACTGCGGGAGAAATTGGATGACGATCTGCCGGAGCTGACTGAAGGGCTGGTCAGCCTGCTGTGGCCGCACTACCTGCGCACCATTCCGTCGCTTTCTATTGTGGAGTTCACCCCACAATGGCAGGGGATGAAAGAACGCATGGGGGTGAGTAAAGGTTTTGAAGTGCTTTCCCGCCCGATTGGGGAGCGTGAAACCCGCTGTCGCTACACCACCACGCAGGATATGGACTTACTCCCGCTGACACTACGCCGTGCCGAATTGGACAGCGAACCCGATGGCCGATCGGTTATCCGGCTGCGCTTTGATTGCAGCGCACTGGCCGACTGGAGCCGTATCAACCTGAGCCGCCTACCGCTCTATTTTGATGCCGATGCGCCACTGGCTTGCGCCCTGCATGAGGCGCTGACCCTGAATACCGCCAAACTCTGGATCCGTCTGCCGGGGCAGGCTGATCGCCAGCCGCTGGACGGCTATTTTGCCCCGCTGGGGTTCGGTGAGAAGGATACCTTGTGGCCGAAGGCCGACAGTGCGTTCAGTGGTTATCAGCTCCTGCTGGAGTACTTCACCTTCCGCGAAAAGTTTATGTTTGTTGCGTTGAAGGGGTTGGAGGGGGTCGAACTGCCAGCAGAACTGCCCTGGTTTGAGATTGATGTGGTGCTGGAAAAACGCTGGGAACATGATTTTTCATTCTCCGAAAAGAATCTGCGCCTGCATTGTGTGCCGGTGATTAACCTGTTCCCGCTGGAATCTGACCCGCTGTCGCTCTCTTCATTACAGACCGAATATCAGCTTCGCCCGATGCGCATTCAGGACGGCTATACCGAAATTTATTCGGTAGATTCAGTGATTTCTTCCCGCCATAGTGGGCATCAGGTTTATGTCCCTTTCACCAGTTTTCGCCACAAGGGCGGAATGTTGCGCCATGATGCGCCTGAGTATTACTACCATACGCGGGTCAAACGTGGGCCTTCGGGGTTACACGATACCTGGCTGGTACTGGGGGGCGAGGCGTTTGATAACCACAGCGTACCGGATAATGAAAATCTGTCGCTGAGCCTGACCGGCACCAACGGGCAGTTACCGCGTAAAGCGCTGCAAAGCACGGTGCTGGATACCGCGGTGAAATCCACCGGTGCTCAGGTTCGGGTGCGCAATCTGTCGGCGCCTTCGTTGCCGTGTTACCCGCCCAACCGCGACCGTTTTCACTGGCGGGTGCTGAGCCATCTGGGCAGCAGTTTTCTGTGGATGATGGATAACGCCGAAGTGCTGCGCGGCACGCTGGCGCTGTATGACTGGACGGACAACGAAATGAACCGACGTCGACTGGAGGCTATCGCCGAGGTTAAACATAGCGAGATTGAACGCTTTGAGAGGGGCTATCTGTTGCGCGGGGTGCACATTGAAATCACTCTCGACAGCAACGGCTTTACCGGTACCGGGGATATTTGTCTGTTCGGGGAAATGCTCAGTCGCTTCTTTTCCCTGTATACCGATATTCATCTGTTTAATCGTCTGACTCTGATACTGCAACCGACAGGAGAACGTTTGGAATGGGAAGAGAATCACACGACCCGCATTCCCGGCTGATCACTCGGCTTAAGCGGGATATCGGACAGATCAATTTTTACCGCTTCTGTCAGTTGCTGGAGCAACAACCGGGAACCTTGCCGCTGGGGAGTACCAATAACCCAGCGGATGATCCGGTGCGCTTTCGTCCGCATCCGGGCATGGGTTTCCCGGTCAGTGAGCTGAAGGCGCTGGAAACTGATCCGGCGCAGCCTGATGCCCCGCTGACGGCGCGCACCACCTTTATGGGGTTGTACGGTGTAGATTCGCCTCTGCCGACGGCCTATATCGACGATATCACCCAGCAGCGGGAAGGGCATGAGGCGCTGGAAGGGTTCCTCGATATTTTCAACCATCGTTTTATGACGCAGTTTTATCGCATTTGGCGCAAATATTCCTATCCGGCCACTTTTGAGTCGGGCGGCAAAGATAGCACCTCCCAAAGCCTGTTGGGGCTGATTGGCATGGGTATTCCAGGTTCGCAGCAGCATTTTGCCACCCCGACATCACGCTTTCTGGCCCTGCTGGGGGTGATGCGTCAACCGGGGCGAACTGCCGAAGGGGTACAGGCACTGGTCCGACTGCTGGCCCCCTTTACGCAGGCTGATGTGACGCCCCATTGCCTGCGTACGGTTCGTCTGACCTCACAGATGATATTTGCCGACGAAGGGGGCAACTGGCTGGACGGTTACACCGTACTGGGCGATGAGGCCATCGATGCCAACAGTCAGTTACTGATTTCTCTGCAGACGGCAGACCGCGACGAGGCCGGTGACTGGTTACCGGATGGCCCGCTGTATACCGATTTTCTGGTGCTGTTGCGGGTGTATCTGGGCTGGCGCTATCGAGCCTGTATTCAACTGACTGTCGCAACACGGTTGCTGCCGGCGTTGGTGTTGGATGAGACGCCGGTAAGATTGGGACTGACCGGGGTGCTGGGGCTGGATGACGATACGCTGTCAGACGATATACCTGAATACTATACCGTGGAGCTGGGACACTACAGTGGACTGACTCCACAGAAATACCAAGAAGGAAACCGACGTGTTAGCTATTACTTCGAAAAATAAAATCTGTACTTCGAAAAATAAAACTTGGGCCGCCTGGAAAAATAAAATCTGCATCTCAGCATTGGTTTTATTGCTCAGTGGCTGTGGGCTGACGCAAGCAGTGACTGATGGCACCGTATCGGCCACAAAATCACTGTTTTATAAGCAGATAAAGGTACTGCATTTGGATTTTACCGCCCGTGAGGCTCTGAATACCGATGAGCACGAAGCGAACTCGTCATCGGAGCCGGTGATGGTGCGGGTTTATCAGTTACGTGATGATAAAACCTTCTTAAAAACGGTGTATCAACAACTGGCGAGCGACGGGGAGGCGGCACTTAAAGATGACCTGCTGGCCAGCCGCAGCGTGATAGTGAAACCGGGCGGTGCGGTAACATTGGATATGCCGATGGAAAAAGATACCCGGTTTGTGGCGGTGGTAGCGCTGTTCCGCCATCCAGATATGGCCAAAGACCACTGGCGTCTGATTCTGACGCTGGACGACCTGCATCCCGATAAGCCTCGGACCCTTGAATTGGGTAATAACAGCCTGACATTGCGGGCGGAGACAAAGTAATGCCGGACGCCTCCTCGCCGTCACTGTATGAGCAATTGCTGGGCAATTTCACTGGCGGGCTTGAACTACATCAGGTCAGTGAAGCTAACCAGGTCATTCTCTCGGTGCTCGACAATATGCAGCGCATTCTCAACTGCCGCGCCGGTACACTCAGTCATCTGCCCGATTATGGTCTGCCGGATATGAGCGAGATCCTACAGGGATTGCCGGGCAGTGCGCACGCGCTGCTGACTACGCTCTCAGCCACGTTGCTAAAATATGAGCCACGGTTGAAAAGTATCAACGTGCTGCTACTGCCACAATCCGCCCCTGGCCATCTGGAGTATGCCATTGAGGCGGAACTGAAAGGGCTAGGACTGGTGCGTTACGGCACGGCATTTATGCCGGAAGGCCGGGTGCTGATACGTCATCTTAAACAACAACATTATCTCAATCCGGGTGAGTCATCTTAACGCCTATTCAGGGAAGACAAACACATGATATCGAATACTGAGCGCACGGTTAAAACCGGCGGTGACCCCCGCCATTTTGCTGAATTTAGTGCCTTACGTGACGAAATCGGCAAATTACATCATCCAGCTCGCCCGGATGTTGACTGGGGGCGGGTCGAGCAGCTTTGTTTGGCGCTGTTTCGCCAGAACGGGGTTGAGTTGCAGACCACGGTAGATTTTACCTTGGCACGTACGCACATTGCCGGTCTTGCCGGGTTGTGTGAAGGGTTGGAGCTGTTGGCGGGCTTGCTGTCTCATCAGTGGAGTGCATTATGGCCGCCGCAAACACATGCCCGGGTGGCGTTATTGGCCTGGTTGAGTGACCGGTTGCAGCAAGTTTGGCGCACCATGACGTTATGCTACGGTGACCTGGCTCAGGTGTACCGGGCAGAGCGTGCGTTGGAACAGTTGTGCACGCAGTTGCAAACGCTAGAGCTCAAACATCTGAGTAAATTGGATGGGGTGCGCCTGATGTTGCATAACGCAGCACTACGTCTGGAGAGCGCCGAGGCCGCCGCTGATACGCCAGACCGATTAAGTATTCCGGTACGGCATGCCGGTGTCTCTGAACCACAACGACAGCCACAACCGACATTCTCGTCGGCTGCGGTCAGCGAACCACTGGTTTATCTTGTCAACGAACCGGCCCCGGCGCGTGTTGAGGTGGAGTTGTCGCCGCCTTTGCCGCCCCCACCACGTTGGAAAGCGGGGCAGGGGTTTGTCGCCGGGCTATCGCTGATGGCTGTTTTGATGGTGGGCAGTTTCTTTATCTGGCAGTCGCTGTCATCTAATCCATTGCGCGAGGCATTGCTGACCAGCGTCGCGCCATTACCTGCGCCACTGGCAGCCAAATCAATCGATGAACTGAGAAAACAAACCTCAGATGCTGAGTTGGTACGATTGGCTGGCCCGGTATTGCAAGGCAGTGGCACACAGTTGGAACAACTGACACAGTTACCGCCGTTATGGGCACAAATGCGGGGGGATGGGGTGTTATCACAAGCGCAGCAACTGTGGCCCGCCAGTCAAGAAGTCAACCGACTGAGTGCATTATGGCAACAACAACGAGAAGCCGGTGCTGCGCCATTGGTGGAGTTGAAACACTATGCATTGGCACAAGAGCGTTTGCGGCAACTGGCAGAGCGACTGAATGGATTGGATGAAAAGAAGGGACGCTATATGACGGTTTCGGAGCTGAAAACGGTGGTGTTTGCGATACAACAGCCGCTGGCAAAAACCTTACCGCTGGAAGAGTTGTTGCGTCAGTATCAGGTACAGTCCGAGTCAGGGCAGACTCCGTCATCGGCACTGCGCCAACAGATTGACAGTCGGTTTAGTCAACTGCTGAACCGCTATGCGTTGCTGGCGTTACCCAATATGGAACAGCACCCGTAGCTGAGACCGCCGTTATCCCTATAGCAACTTAGGGGTAACGGTGTAATAAATCTGCTACCTGACAAAGTTAGGGTTTTCATCAGATGATTTGAATAATTTTATACATTCAAATCAATTAATCTTGGCATTCATACAGATAAAGACACATATTTGGCAATGGTATTTGTGAAGGCAGAGGATGTCACGGCGGCACCCCTGCTACAAGCGCGTCATGTGATGAAAAGTTGCCCAAAATGAATAAACAAAAAAAGTATGAAATAGCCCCATTGAAAGATAGCAGTGAGAGCCTGCAAGGTATTGAAATCAGTGCGGAGAAAAGTGAGTGAACGCGAACGCCACGGTCCCATCTTCCCGACATGTATTTCACTATGCCCCGTTTCGAAACTTGTTTTTTGCCCGCCTCCTCACGGTATTAGGTAATGGAATCGCACCGATTGCACTGGCTTTCGCGGTGTTGGATATCGGCGGTTCCGCAGCAGATTTAGGTCTGGTGGTAGCTGCACGTTCTGTTTTCAATGTTGCCTTCTTATTGATTGGTGGAGTACTTGCGGATCGTTACTCGCGAAGTAAGGTTCTGCTGTCTTCATCTGTTATTGCCGCCTTATCTCAAGGGATTGTTGCCTGGTTGGTGCTGGATGGAACAGCCACAATTATGTGGTTAGCGGTCCTTGGGACGATTAACGGCGCGGCAGCGGGTATTGCCCTTCCTGCTTCTTCAGCAATGGTTCCACAAACAGTACCAGCACGTAACCTCAGGGAAGCAAACGCTTTTATCCAGTTGGGGGTCTATGGCGGGACGGTGATTGGCGCCTCACTGGGCGGGGTTCTGACGGCTGCCATTGGGCCTGGCTGGGGATTGGCCGTCGATGCCTTGGGGTTTGCCGCTTCAGCACCGCTTTATCTCTTGATTCGCACTGCCTCGGCACAGCTCCTCGCATCGAAAACCAATATCTTGCAGGATCTACGGGATGGCTGGCAGGAGTTTATTGCTCGTGCGTGGGTGTGGACTATTGTTGCCCAGTTCACTATTGTTAATGCCGCTTTTAGCGGCGTAGTGATGATCCTTGGCCCGATAGTGGCTGATGCTTCATTTGGGCGTGCCAGTTGGGGGATTATTGTTGCCGCACAAAGTATTGGCCTGATTGCCGGTTCTTTTATTGCACTCCGCTGGCGGCCACGACGCGATCTGTTTATTGGTGTCCTTCTGGTTGCACTTTGTGCAGTCCCTATCACTCTCCTTAGTATGGTGTCTTCGACTGCCATCCTTATGGGGGCATTTTTTATTGCCGGCGTCGGTTTTGGGCAATTCGGTGTTGTGTGGGCACATTCTCTACAAACCCATATTCCACCCGAGAAACTCGCGCGTGTTTATGCCTATGATGCGATGGGGTCATTTGTGGCAATTCCTATCGGGGAACTTGCTGCGGGGCCTCTCGCTATGCACTATGGCAGCCGGGCCGTTTTGCTGGCTTCAGCCGTTGCTGTCGTGATAGCGACTATCGCCGCCAGCCTGACGCCGGCAATTAGGCGACTAAATAATGCCGCTCAGGTGAAGCAGCATATTTAGAGGCTTTGCCGCAGTTCATCAGGCGGCAAAGCTTATCCAGTGATACTGTTGGCGCTTAGCTACAATATCACTGGGGGATTACGGCTTACAGTGCTCAGCGATGATGCGAATATCTTTTGGTGTGGTACGACAGCAACCGCCAATCAGTCGTGCTCCCAGGCGCTGCCATTCCCCAACCAGATCAATCAGGTGGTTGTGTTCGCCACCACAGGCATGCCAGGTTTTGCTTACAGCATCGTAATGTTCCCCTGAGTTTGGATACACCAGCAGCGGCTTGTCAGCCAGTGCCGCAAACTGCTGTAGCGCCGGGGTCACGTTTTCCAGCGCAATACAGTTTATGCCGATGGCCAATACTTGCTGATTGCCGCGCAGTAGCGCCAGAACTTCGGTCAGGGGGGTACCGTCACTCAGGTGTTGGCTGTCGCGTAGCGTGAATGCGAACCAGCCACCCAAAGTAGGGAATTGTTGCAGTAGTGTTAGCAACGCTTGCAACTCATCGAACGATGGCAGTGTTTCACAGGCCAGCAGGTCAACCCCAGCCTCAGCCAGTGCCGCGATACGTGGCCGGTGGAAGGCGATCATCTCATCCTGTGGCAGCCGGTAATCGCCTCGATACTCAGATCCATCTGCGATATAAGCGCCGTATGGGCCAACGGAACCGGCAATCAGCAGCGGCTCAGCTTGCGGGTGCTGATTCAAAAAGTCGTTGCGTGCCTGCTGTGCCAACTGAACGCTTTTGGCAATGAGTTCCAACGATTGTTGCTGGTCGAGGCCACGGCGCAGGAAACCCTGTGGGGTCGCCTGGTAACTGGCGGTGATGGCACATTGTGCCCCTGCGTTAAAATAGTCCAAGTGAACCTGATAAATTAGTTCAGGATTCTCAATTAGCACCTTAGCGGACCACAGCGGATCACTAAGAGAGCAACCTCGCGCCTCCAGTTCAGTGGCTAATGCGCCATCCAAAATCAATGTGCGATCAGCGCTTAAGAGCGCAGAGATAGGGTTGTTAACCGGCATGACTCTCTCCCAATGGTTGGTTTTTCCCGGCACGATGGGTCAGGTAATAGGTGATATAGCACAAGGCAACAAAGGGTAGCCCGCAGTATAGGGCGATACGTTGCTCAGGATCGAAGGCCAGACCGATACAGGCTAACAGGCACAGGCTGAAGCCTGCGATCGGCGTCAGCGGGTAACCCGGCGCGCGGTACTTCAGTCCCTCGATTGGCAGCCCACTGCGTAGGTAGTTGCGGCGAAAAACATAGTGGGCTGCGCAGATACTCAGCCAGACTGCGACGACGGCAAAACCAGAAATCGCTGATAGTGCGACAAACACCGTATCTGGCGCGATAACACTGGTCAACAGTGCCAACAAGCCGCCGAGCATGCTAAAGATCAGCGCATTAATAGGAATGCCGCGTTTATTGATGTGGGAAAAATAAGCAGGCAGTGTTCGCTGATTGGCCAATGACCACAGCATGCGGCCAGAGGCGTAAAGACCAGAGTTAGCGGCTGACAGGATGGCAGTCAGGATCACGAAATTGAAGATATCGGCGGCATAGGGTACACCGATACGTTCAAATACCAGTACAAACGGGCTTTTGACAACCTCGGCCTGATCCATCGGGATCAACGCAGCCAGAATAAATACCGTACCGATAAAGAAAACACTCAGGCGGATCACTGTGGTGCGGATTGCCCACGGAATCGCTTTTTCTGGTTTCTCTGTTTCGCCCGCAGCGATACCGATTAACTCGGTGCCGGAGAAAGCGAAATTGACCGCCACCATGGTCATCAGGATCGGTAAGGTGCCGTTTGGCAGCCAGTCAGATTGGGTCAGATTGTGTAGGAAGGGGGCAGGTGTGCCGTCCTTCATCGGTAATAGGCCGAACATCGCCGCACCGCCCAAAATGATAAACGCCAAAATGGTGACGACCTTGATCAGTGAGAACCAGAATTCGCTTTCGGCAAAGAAGCGGGTAGTGACCACATTGAGCAGAAAAATAGCCAGACAAAAGATAAGGCACCATAACCACACCGGTGATTGAGGGAACCAATACTGCATACAGAACCCAGCGGCGGTCAGACTGGAACCGAGGGCTACTGTCCAGGTCAGCCAGTATAACCAGGCAACGGTATAGCCAGTGGCTGGGCCAAGATAGCGGGAAGCATACACGTGAAAAGCCCCGGTTTCTGGCATTGCTACCGACAGTTCACCCAGGCAGAGCATTACCAGATAGACCACCACAGCACCTATCATATAGGCCAACAGTGTGCCGAGGGCACCCGTGGTGGATATTATATAGCCGGTGTTGAAGAATAAGCCGGTGCCAATCACGCCCCCGAGAGAGAGCATCACCAGATGCCGGGCCTTCATTGTACGTTTGAACTGCCCTTCGACGGGAACAGGTGAGTGCATGATATTTTATCCGTTTAGACGTCTATATCTCTAAATGGCTGTTAGTTATACCGGCAATACCTTATGAAATCAATGCTAGATCAACAGTTATCACTTAAGAAGAGCATGGCGCGAGGGGGGAGGAGATTTAGCGCGTTAGAGGTGCACTGGTGAATAAACACCGGCACATACTATAGGGTATGTGCTGGCTTATACTGGGTTTCCGTCTTCTGGCCGGTTGATGCCACCATGAATACTGGCTTTTAGCCAAGTTGCGTAAACATCGGTAATAACAAAGACAGTTTGATCACTACTGCATTGGCGATATCCAGGAAGAAAGCGCCGACCATCGGTACAATCAGAAACGCAACGTGAGATGGTCCGAAACGCTCGGTAATCGCTTGCATATTCGCAATTGCTGTTGGAGTTGCCCCCAAACCTAAACCACAATGCCCAGCAGCAAGAACGGCCGCATCATAATTCTTTCCCATAATCCGATAAGTGACAAATATGGCATACAGAGCCATGGTTAGCGTCTGCACCAATAAAATCGCCAACATCGGTAATGCCAGAGACGCCAATTCCCACAATCTCAGGCTCATCAGCGCGATTGCCAGAAAAAGGGAGAGGCTTACGTTACCAACTACGGAGACTGCACGGTCAAAAACCTGATAAAACCCGGTATAAGTGAGTAGATTACTAAGAATAACCCCGACAAATAAGACATAGACGAAGATCGGTAATTCAAATAGAGATCCCGCCAGTAACCCCGAGATATAGCGACCAGCCATCAAACAAATGGCAATCATGGCGATAGTTTCTACTAATACCAGCGCAGTGATCATCCGCCCTGACTGAGGTTTCTCGAAGGTTGTGGGTTGCAAGGCATCTTCGGCTCTGCCATTGGGAGTGGCGGAATGTTTAATGAGATAAAGGGCAATAGGGCCGGCGATCAAGCCACCTAATACCAAACCGAAAGTTGCGCAGGCCATGGCAACTTCCGTAGCATTACTTAAGCCATAATTCTCCGCAAATACGGCACTCCAAGCCGCACCGGTGCCATGCCCACCAGAAAGTGTTATGGTTCCCACCAGCAGCCCCATCAGTGGCTCCAGCCCCAGAATTTTGGCCATACCGATGCCAACCATATTTTGCAGTAACAGCAAACCAATAACGACCACAAAAAACTTTATCAATACCTTACCGCCAGCCCTTAAGCTTGCCAGATTCGCATTAAGGCCAATTGAGGCAAAAAAAGTCAGCATTAGCGGATCACGTAGTGATGTATCAAAGCTGGCTTCCCAACCGGTTGTCTGATGAATAAGCAGAAACAGTAATGCGAACAGCAAACCACCCGCAATAGGTTCCGGGATAGCATATTTTTGTAGTAGAGGAATATTCTGGACACATTGCCTTCCTAGCAATAGCACCAGCGTTGCAGCAACGAGCGTACCATAAGCATCAAAGTGAAACATATCGAGGCCCCACACAGGTAAAATAGTGATCTGTTATTTAAGTTTTTTAAATAGGGCTAACAAACATATATTGGAGGATTCATGGTGACGCTCCTGATAACGGTGAGGCTAAGGAACTTTTTCGTGTAGGAATTCTATTAGCATAAAGAATAGCTAAATTAACGTTATCGCTTAATTAAAGCGTAGCACGACTTTCTTTTATCCTGTGTCTTTGGTGATGCTTTTCTGTATAACATGTTGTTTAAAAAATAGATAATGGAATCTGGCATCACTTATTAGTTGCCTACCACCACAGAAAATAGCGGCTCGATATCATTATGAATTTGCTCCGAGCGATAAAGCCCGGAGCTTGTAATCTATTAGCTAATAAACTCAACGGCCCCGCCATTGAGATTATACATTGCGCCAACTATTTTAATTTTCCCCTCTTTCTCTAATCCATTGAGAATACTACTCCGGCTCCGTATTTCATTGATCGTATGCTGAACATTGGTTTTAGCAACGGCATCGACAAACTGATCATTTTTACCGGTTCTTTCTCCGTTAAATTGGGTTGCGTCAATTGCTGGCTTAATTTGATTTAACAAGCCGGTCAGATTACCGAGTTCTACGCCGTCGATTGCCCCCCGAACTGCGCCACACGAAGTATGCCCCAAGACCAGAACTACTTTTGCTCCCGCGGCCGCACAGGCAAACTCCATACTGCCCAACAAATCGTTATTGGCAATGTTACCGGCAATACGGGCATTAAACGTTTCACCAATCCCGGTATCAAAAAGAATTTCCGCCGGAGCCCGTGAGTCAATACAACTGAGAATAACCGCCGCGGGGAATTGACCTTCAGCACTGGCCCGTTTTTGAGCCAAATAATCATGCTGTTGCATCTTGCCTGCTCTAAAGCGGATATTCCCTTCTTTCATGCCAGCAATAATTTGCTCCGGAGTGAGTTTATCTCGCTCTTCACGCGTTAATGCTGCTGCGTAAGATATCCCTGGTGTGGCTAGAGTTAATCCACTGGCGATACCAAGCACCGACATTCCTACCGCAGTTTTTAATAGTGAGCGCCGTTGTTTGGAATGTTTAATATCTGATTGATTGATTGGGGGTTGTGACATGTTTATCTCCTCAAATATGATTTTTGGTACATTTTCATTTAGACACTATATGGAATAGCTGAATAGTGCTTATGAATGTAGCTTGCTATTGCTCAATAGTGAGCATTTCCAGATATTTCTTGTGGTATGAGTATCAATGAGTATCAATGAGTTAAGGAGAAAAACCCACGTGTGCGGGTTGGGGATATAAAGGCATTTAACGGCTAAACCCAATATTGTTATCAATTTAAGTTTTTCTTAAGTATCCATCATTACACTCCTTATTATCAGTAAAAGGAGCGATTATGAGCATGAATATTCAGGCACCTTACCAGTTGTTATTTGCTCAGAATGAGCAAGAAGAAAACGAACTGCAACAATATATTCAGCGGGAGTATAGCCGTGAGTTCAATGCCACTATCCCACATTTTTTACCTCATTTATTAGGACTGTATCGTGCCGATGGTGTCCTTATTGGTGCCTGTGGCTTGAATCGTGGTGATTTCGGGGCACTTTATCTTGAGCACTATTTGGACGCACCTATTGAGGTGGTCATTGCAACGCAAACAGGGCATTCAGTTTTACGTAATCGTTTGGTTGAAATAGGTAATTTTGCTTGTTCGGAATCGGGAAATGCACGAATTATGTTTGCGGCTATTTGCCGGTTGTTATGTGAGAACCAGCTTGATTACGTGGTGTTTACCGGTACCCGAAAATTACGCAATATTTTTCACCGATTGAATTTAAAACCACTGGAACTGGCCCCTGCGCTGGCAAATCGTCTCGGTGAAGAGGCTTTTGCATGGGGGGAATACTACCAGAGCCAACCCTGTGTGATGGTGGGGGACTTAAATCAGGGCCGCCAAGTGCTGAGTAAAACCAGCTTATTACTTTCCTTGTTTGCGCCAATGCCCAGCATTTTTACTTTTCAAAGGAGGACACAACGATGATCCTTTTTGAACAGTTGGCGAAAATGGCGGCGCAAGACCCTCTGCGCCCTGCATTGTGCGATAGTTATCAGGTGATTAACTACGGTGAATTACTGCCCAAAATAGCGGCATTGGCAGAGAGGTTCCGCCACCAGAAAATAGCGCGACTGGCACTCTTGCTGGATAACGGCATTGACTGGGCCATTATCGATTTGGCTTGCGCATTAGCCAATATTGTTATGATACCGGTGCCGGTTTTTTTCAGTAATGAACAGCAGAATTGGCTACTGGATAGTAGCGGTGCGGATGCTTTGATTGGCCCTGCACGCGCGGATTGGATAACTACCACATCATTTGAATACGCTCTGCAACGCCGCCAACCGATAGCGGTGCCCGAGTTACCACCGCATACCGCAAAAATCACTTATACATCGGGGACCACGAGCCATCCCAAAGGGGTATGCCTGAGTTGGGATCATCAGATGCAAGTCAGTCTATCGCTTATCGACAGAGTGGCTCCTGCCAATGTTGAACAGCATCTGACATTGCTGCCCCTTTCAACATTACTTGAAAACATTACCGGACTGTATGTTCCGCTGTTAAGCGGGGCATGTAGCCGTATACCGCCGCTTGCTGAAGTGGGTTTTACCGGCTCCAGCCAATTCTCCTATCAGATCCTTGCCCAAGCAATTCAACAGTGGCGCCCGCACAGCTTGGTACTGGTACCCGAGCTATTACGCTTGTTGGTGATGTTATGTGCCATAAATCCAGATCTGACACAGAGTTTACGTTTTGTTGCTGTTGGCGGGGGCAAGGTTGCCACGGATTTAGTGGCTAAATCACATCAATTAGGATTGCCGGTTTATGAAGGATATGGGTTATCAGAATGTGGTTCGGTGGTTGCCCTAAATACGCAGGGGGATATGTTGCCCGGCTCAGTGGGTAAACCATTAGCGCATTGTCAGATAAGCATCGCGCAAGATGGGGAAATTCTGATTTCTGGTTCAACAATGCTTGGCTATTTGGGCGAGTCGGCACCGGCACAAGCTGTGACGACTGGTGATCTTGGGCATTTTGATAACCAAGGTTTTCTGCATATTACTGGCCGTAAAAAGAATGTTCAGATTACAGCATTTGGTCGGAATTTTTCCCCAGAATGGGTTGAAGCCGAAGCCCAAGTTTTTCCGGCGATATCTCGTATTGTCATCTTTGGTGATGGGTTAACCGCCAATGTCGCCTTGATCCAACCGACACCCGGTTATGAAAATAGTCTTGCAGATCAAATAGCTCAACTTAATAGACGGCTGCCTGATTACGCACAGGTTCACCATTATCTTCTGGCCCAGCTAAGTGTAGAAAACGGGTTATTAACCAATAACGGGCGTCCGAAAAGGCAGCAAATTCTGTCCGAGTATCACCTCCGTATCGATCAATTAATTGCAGGGGGTAGGGTATGAATTTCTATCAACAATTACAGCATGATACTGCGGCGGATAGAGAGAAACTCCTTTCTGCTCCGGTTATAGAGGCTTGTCGTAGTGGGAATATTAACGCCGAAATGTATATCGCCTTTTTGACCCAGGCTTTCTATCACGTTAGCCATACCGTCCCTTTACTGATGACGGCGGGTGGCCGGATGAGCTCAGAGTATGAGTGGGTTCGTGGGGCTATCGCCGAATATATTGATGAAGAATATGGGCACCAGGAATGGATATTAAATGATATTCGCACTTGTGGCGGTGATGCGCAGGCCGTTCGTCATGGTCAGCCAGTATTGGCGATAGAGTTAATGATAGCGTTTCTCTACGATCATGCCTCCCGCCTTAACCCGATGGGTATTTTTGGTATGGTGCACGTCCTGGAAGGGACCAGTGTTGCTATCGCAACAACGGTTGCCCAACAGCTCAAACAAGGGCTGGGGTTACCGGAAAAAGCCACGAGCTACCTCAGTTCACACGGTGAACTGGATAAAGAACATCTGACTTTTTTTGAATCATTAATGAACCAGGTTGAAAAAGTCGAAGATCGTGCGGCGATTATTCATTCTGCCAAGGTGGTTTACCAGCTTTATGGGGACATGCTGCGTGGCCTGATGGATCAACCGCAATGAAACTCAATAATAGCCGAGTTCTACTGACCGGGGCCAGTGGCGGTATTGGCCGGGCACTGGCCCATGCATTGGCGAAACAGGGCGCGTGTTTGATATTGCACGGGCGCAATGAAATTGCCCTTACACAGCTTTTGAATGCATTACCTAATCCCGAGGATCATCAAGTATGGGTAGCCGACCTTTGTGACTCGGCGGCATTGGCAAAACAGGTTGAAGTGCTTAGGGATCAACCCAGCATTGATATTTTAATCAATAATGCTGGCACCAATCACTTTGCGTGGCTTGAGGATCAAAGTGAGCAACAGATAGTACAGCAGTTATCACTGAATATTCAGGCGCCGATATTACTGACTCGAGCTTTACTACCCTATATCAGTAATCCCGGCATTATTATGAATATTGGTTCCAGCTTTGGCAGTATTGGTTATGCCGGATATAGCGTGTATTGCGCCAGTAAATTCGCCCTTCGTGGCTTTAGTGAGGCACTGGCCCGGGAATTAAGCGGTTCGGCCATCAATGTTCTCTATTTTGCCCCCCGAGCCACACAAACCACACTTAATTCAACGGCTGTTTATGCCATGAATGCAGAATTGGGGACAAAAAGTGACAGTGCCGAGTTTGTGGCTAAACAGGTAGTTATTGCGCTGAATCAAGAAGTAACACGGCGCTGGCTTGGCTGGCCGGAGCGGTTCTTTGTCAAATTAAATGCAATTTTCCCCAGCATTGTTGATAAAGCTCTCGCGAAGCAACACGCTATTATTGCCCGCTATGCTCAGGCTTCCAGTGATAAGAAGGATTCACCATGAAGACGTTAGTATTATTACTTACCGTTTTTGGCAGTACCGCTGTTTATGCCCAAAGTGAGTTGGTCGATATCCAAAATCAATGGGCTGTTTGCCAATATCAGGTGGTGGCAAAACAGAAAGAGTCCTGTTTGGAAAAACTCAGTACGATTGCAGATAAGGCCAGTTCAGCCAACGGATCACGTGCTGATCTATTAATTTGGTCTGCTATCGTTAAAAGCAGTTGGGCAGGAGAGAAGGGGGGGCTGGGAGCGTTGGATTTGGTTAAGGACGCGAAAGTTAAGCTGGAGCTGGCAATAAAACTCGATGCTAATGCGTTGGATGGCTCTGCTTATACCAGCCTCGGAACCCTCTATTATCAGGTTCCTGGTTGGCCTATTGGTTTTGGCGATAAAAAACAAGCCGAACTGTTGTTAAAAAAAGCGTTACAGGTGAATCCAACCGGCATAGATCCCAACTATTTCTATGGTGATTTCCTGTTGGAGCAAGGGCGCAAAGCGGATGCAAAAGGCTATTTACAAAAAGCACTGGCGGCCCCAGCACGTTCAGGCCGAGAATTGGCAGATAAAGGCCGTCATCAGGACATTCAACAGCGACTTGATAAACTCTGAAGTTTCACTCTAAAAGGTAGCGCCACGATGCACAGAGAACGGCATAGTATAGAAAAGATAGGCTGGCTGCGGGCCGCAGTTCTTGGTGCTAATGATGGGATTGTCTCTACCGCAAGTTTGTTATTGGGTGTCGCGTCAGCCAATGCCACACATCAAAGTATTCTTTTGACCGGCATTGCAGGTCTGGTTGCGGGTGCGATGTCGATGGCAACAGGGGAATATGTCTCGGTATCTTCTCAGTCAGATACAGAAAAGGCCGCATTGGCGGAAGAGCAAGCAGAACTGAACGCCGATTTTCAAGGTGAATATCGTGAGTTAACCTCGATTTATGTTCATCGCGGCCTTGATGTAGCACTGGCCAAGCAAGTGGCTGAAAAACTGATGAGCCATGATGCGTTAGGTGCTCACGCCCGTGATGAATTGGGGATATCTGAAATCACTACCGCTCGCCCATTACAAGCGGCCTGGGCTTCTGCGATGAGCTTCTCAGCGGGCGCAATACTGCCCTTGTTGGTGGCGTTTATTGTCACGGCTGACTGGGCAATTCCAGCCATTAGCCTGTCAGCATTGGCTTCTCTGGCTATTCTGGGGGGGATTGCCGCGAAAGCAGGCGGAGCGCCAATATGGCCAGGTATTATTCGAATTACCTTCTGGAGTGCGCTTGCGATGGGGGTATCATCGGGGGTTGGCATGCTATTTGGTTCAGTCACAAGCTGAAATCAGAATAGGGCGGATCTGACAAGTAATCCTGATAATAGAACGTTTCATTTCAGCTAGTTAAAAGAGTTATTGGGTAACAGATACATCTTCCTCTGCTGCGAATTGGCTTAACATGTAGAAAGCTGCATCAGCCTAATTTCACCACCGTAATCCCTTTCTTCGTTTCTTGCTCAAACTTGTACAATTATTATTTTCTTGTACAAGTTTGTATTAACCCGCTATGGTTAATCTATAGGTGTTTTCGGCAAGGTAAATGGCATGGCTACATACAGTATCAGTGAGGTGGCGCAACTTTGTGGTATTAATCCAGTAACACTGCGTGCCTGGCAACGGCGTTATGGCTTGTTAAAACCACAACGTACTGAAGGTGGCCATCGGCAGTTCAATGACGACGATATTGTCCGTATCCGCACTATTGTGCGCTGGATAGAACGCGGCGTCCCAGTTAGCCAGATCAAACCTTTACTCGACGGTGGCACAGCACCTGGCGACAGCACTAACTGGGTAACACTGCAACAACAGTTACTGGCGCTGATTCAGGCTCCCGCACCGCATAAACTCCGTAGTCGTATCTTTGAATTAGGGCGCGAATATCCACCTCAGGCCCTGATTGAATATGTGCTAAGACCATTACGTTCACAGCTTAAGAATGAACATCAATTGCTGCACATGCTGAGTCGTCTGCTGGATGGCGTGATCATTGAATACGCGACTTTTTGTATGCTGGGTGCACGCAAGAAGCCAGGCGAGAATGTATTACTACTGGGATGGGGAAACATCGATCCTACCGAGTTGTGGATGGCCGCCATCGTTCTGGCGAAAAACAATATGCATATCGATATTTTGCCGGGATCGCTGGAAGCTCCGCAATTGGCTATGTTTAAGGCCGAACGCTACTTTCTCTGCACCGATGGCGTACTCAATACTGCCAAGCGGCGGCAATTAGCAGCTTGGTGCGATGCAGGCTTGAATATTACGCTTATCGATAACCATGCTCTGCTAATCCTTGCTTCGGAGCACTACCATGAGTAACGCTGAAGCACTGCTGGCACGTTTTTCACAATTCTATACCACGTTGGATACAGCACGTCTGGTCGAGCTATCTGATGTTTATCATCGCGATATCCACTTTATCGATCCCGTCGGAGAACATCAGGGATTGAGTTCACTTGAAGTTTATTTTCAATTGCTGCTCAGTAACTTAAGCACTTGTAGCTTTACCCTCACTGACATTCAGCACCATGACCAACAAGCCTCTGTGTGCTGGCATATGACTTATGCCCATCCCCGTCTGCGCCGTGGCAGCTTGCTCAGTTTAGAGGGTATCAGCCAGTTACGCTTTGCTGAACAGCGGGTTATCTATCAGCGTGATTACTACGATCTGGGTGCCATGCTGTATGAACATATACCGCTACTCGGCGGGATTGTTGTCAAATTGAAGAAGAGGCTACAAGCATGAAACACGTGGTGATCACCGGAGCCAGTTCCGGGATTGGGCAGCAATTGGCGCTCGATTATGCCGCCGAGGGCTGGCAGGTGACCGCCTGTGGACGTGATGAAGCCCGGTTGATGGCACTTGGCGCGCATAATTCGGCAATTACGGCGCGTCATTTCGACATAACCGATTTGTCTGCTACGCGTAGCGCGTTGGCGCAATGTCCGGCCGATCTGGTTATTTTGTGTGCTGGAACCTGTGAATACCTTGATAACGGTGTCGTAGAGGCTGAACGGGTTGCACGGGTGCTTAATACTAATTTTCTTGGTCCGATCAATTGCTTAGATGCCCTGTTACCACAACTGTCGTCCGGGAGCAGGATCGCATTGGTGGGGTCAACAGCAAGCATCATCCCCATGTCGCGCGCAGAAGCTTATGGTGCCTCAAAAGCTGCACTTGCCTATTTTGCCCGTAGCCTGGCCGTGGATTTGGCAAAATCCGGTATTAATGTTTCGCTGATATTACCCGGTTTTGTTGCCACACCGCTGACTGACCGCAACGATTTTGCCATGCCGATGATAATCACCCCTAAGCAGGCTTCGCACTATATTCGCCGTGGTCTGGCAAAAGGGGCCGCTGAAATTGCTTTTCCCCCACTGTTCGCCGCGCTGTTACGACTAACAGCTCTACTTCCACAAGCTCTACAACGCTGGCTTGCCAAGCGTTTGGTGAGGTAATCCAATGAGAATTGCCATTATCGGCAGCGGGATTTCCGGTTTAACCTGTGCATGGAAGTTAGCTAAAAAACATCAGGTTACACTGTTTGAAGCCAATGATTATCCCGGTGGGCATACCGCGACCGTGGACGTCACGCTGGAAGGGCGCAGCTACGCTATCGATACCGGATTTATCGTCTATAACGAGCGGACCTATCCGCAATTTATTGCTCTGTTGGCTGAATTGGGCATCAGTGGGCAAGCCACGGAGATGAGCTTCTCGGTTACGCATCCTCGCAGTGGACTGGAGTACAACGGCCATACGCTCAATACTCTATTTGCCCAACGCCGTAACCTGCTGAATCCACGCTTTTATCGCCTACTGGCAGAGATTATGCGTTTCAATCGCCAATGTAAGAAAAACCTGGCGAATGGTGGTATTGCGGCTCAAACGGTGGACGATTTTCTGCAACAGGAAGGTTTTTCCCCCTATTTTGCCCAGCATTATTTGTTACCGATGGGGGCCGCTATTTGGTCTTCTTCAATGACTGATATGCGCCAGTTTCCATTAGCACTGTTTTTGCGCTTTTTCGATCACCACGGTCTGTTAGACATCACCAACCGCCCACAATGGTTTGTAGTGCCAGGCGGCTCGCGTGAATATGTGCGCCGCATGTTGGCCATAATGGCAGACAACCTGACATTGCACCTGAATATGCCAGTCCTGCGGGTTGAACGCCAACCACAAGGGGTGATACTTCATAGCGCCTTGGGGCAACAACATTTTGATCAGGTGATTTTTGCCTGCCATGCCGATCAGGCACTGCGTCTTCTGGCCGATGCCAGCCCGCAGGAGCAACGTGTTTTAGCTCAGTTGGGCTATCAAGCGAATGAAGTCATCCTGCATACCGATATTCGTCTGCTGCCACGCCAACGCCGTGCCTGGGCCAGTTGGAATTATCGCTTACCAGCCAGCGACGAGCATGCAGAGAATCAACTCGCCAGCGTGACTTACAATATGAATATTCTGCAAGGCTTGGATGCGCCACAGACCTTTTGTATCACACTCAACCCACAGCAACCGATTGAACCGGCGCTAATTCTGCGCCAGTTTAGTTATCACCACCCGGTATTCAATCAGACTACTGTACTGGCACAACAGCAGCGTTCGCTGATAAACGGGCAGCACAATACCTGGTTCTGCGGCGCTTACTGGTATAACGGATTCCACGAGGATGGGGTACGCAGTGCGCTGGACGTCACGCAGGTTTTGTTGCAGGAGAACGCCGCATGAATAGCGCCCTTTATGTAGGACATGTGCGCCATCGTCGCTTCAGCCCGGTCCAACACAGCTTTGATTACCAAATCTTCATGCCGTTGATTGATCTTGATGAACTGACACAATTGCCCGCGCTGGGTATTGCGTTGGAACGCTTTGCCCCAGCGTCGTTTTATCGTGGCGATTATCTGGGTGGTGGCGATATTAAATACAAAGCGCAGCAACGTATTGCACAATTGACCGGCGAAAAGTTGAATGGCCGCGTTATGCTGTTGTGCCAGTTGCGCTATCTGGGATGTTACTTCAATCCCGTCAACTTTTACTATTTGTATAACGATGATGACAAACTGTGTTGGTTGTTGGCCGAAGTTCGTAATACCCCGTGGAATGAACGCCATACCTATGCCGTAAATCCAGAAGGTACCTCAACCATAGATAAAGTTTTTCATGTATCACCGTTTAACCCGATGGACATGACCTACCACTGGCGGCTCTCTGCCCCCGCACAGCGACTGCGCATTCATATCGAAAATCACCGTGTCAGCCGCGAATTTGACGCCACATTACTGCTTTATCGACACCCTCTAACGCGGGCAACGTTGCGCCGACAGTTATGGCTTCTGCCTCTAATGACACTGAAAACTGCCACCGCCATTTACTGGCAAGCACTGAAGTTATGGCTGAAACGCACCCCTATTTACCCTCACCCCGCCACCGGCGGCAAGGATGAACGATGAGTTCCTCAGAATACACCCTCGCCGATAGCACCCCTTTTTCGGGTCACAATAAAGGTGCTCGTCGCATTATTTTTACCTTGCTACAGCAGTTGCAAGGGGGCGGATTATTGCTGCGTGAAGCAGGTGTCGGTGAAATCCAGTTTGGTGATACCCAAGCCCCGCTACAGGCTGAAATCGAGGTTTATGATCCCCGAGTTTACCGCCGAATACTGTTGGGTGGCAGCATTGCTGGTGGAGAAAGCTACATTGACGGTTATTGGAGCAGTCCTGATCTAACTCGCCTGCTTCAGTTGCTGGCCAGTAACATGCAGTTGGTCGATAAGATGGAGGCCCGTTTAAGTTGGCTGACCGCCCCTTGGCATCGGCTGGTGCACCTGCTACGAGATAATAGTCGGCGGCAGGCACGGCGCAATATTGCCGCACATTACGATCTGGGTAACCGCTTCTATCAGCAGTTTCTCGACAGTGAAATGCTTTATTCCAGCGCGTTGTACAGTGAAACGGAGATGACATTGGAACAGGCGCAACAGGCTAAAATGCGTCGCTTGTGCCAACAGTTAGATCTGCAACCACAAGATCATCTGTTGGAGATCGGTACTGGGTGGGGAGCGCTGGCGGAATTTGCCGCGCGTGAGTATGGCTGCCGCGTCACCACCACGACTATCTCGCAGGAACAGTACGTTTATGCCCAACAGCGTATTAAGCAAGCTGGATTAGAGGATCGCGTTACTCTGTTGTTTGAGGATTACCGTGAGCTGACGGGGCAATATGACAAACTGGTCTCGGTCGAAATGATCGAAGCCGTAGGCAAACGTTTTCTGCCTCTATTTATCAAATGTTGCCAGCAGTTACTGAAACCTAAAGGCAAAATGGTGTTACAGGTGATCACCATTACTGACCAGCGTTATCAGCAATACAGCAGCAATGTGGATTTTATCCAGCGTTACGTCTTCCCCGGGGGCTTCTTGCCATCGATAACCGCGCTGTGCGATACCCTCACACGCCATAGCGATCTGGTGATGTGTGACCTATTCGATATTGGCCGTGACTATGCCCGCACGCTGCAACAATGGCGTGAGCGTTTTGAGCAGAATTGGCCTTTATTACAGAATCAGGGATTTGACGAACGTTTTCAGCGCCAGTGGCGATTTTACCTGTGCTATTGCGAAGCTGGTTTTCTGGCGCGATCCATCAGCACCGTACAACTGAGTGCTGAGCGTCGATGAGATCGGGCACCGGATTTTGGCTAACCACGCTCGGTTTTGATGCTTATTGGACGCTGGCCATTATTTGGCGTGAACAAGTAATGCTTTTTCTACTTCTGGGCGCTGCGCTGGCACTGATATTTACCCCGCGGCAACAGCGTATATGGGTCCTGTTAGCGGCGCTACTGGGTATTACCATGGATGCGTTTTGGTGCTATCTCGATATCTTTAAATTTGCTGGCGGGGGCGGTGTTCCCATATGGATGTGCGCATTGTGGCTTACTTTCACTAGCTGGTTTTATTGGCTACTGAGACGGATTATCCCGACGGTGAAAACAGTTGTGTTGTTAGGTGCGCTTACCGGCCCACTAGCCTATGTCATCGGTTGGAAATTGAATGCGATGACCCCACAAATCGCACCTGAAATGATGATCCTCACCCTATCTTTAGGGTGGGCTATTTATCTGCCAGTTGTCAGTTGGCCAATACTACGCAGGAGAATTGAATGAAGATGCTGTTAACTTTTCTTCTTTGTCTGAGTACTCAGGTGGCACAGGCCAGCGATTGGAGCACGTGGCCGACGGTAGGCAGTGCCACGCTACGTTGGGGGCCCTTTGATATTTATTTTTCAGTATTGCGTACACCGAGCGGACGCTATGAGGAGGGGGGATGGCCGCAGGCACTGAGTATTAACTATCAGCGTTCTATTACCCAAGAAGAGCTGGTGAACGCTACACAAGAACAATGGCAAGCCATGAAAATCAGCGTGTCTGCAGCACAGCAGCAGCGTTGGCTCAAGCAGATAGCGACGATATGGCCGGCAGTAACCTCTGGCAGCCAACTCACTTTCGTGGGTGATAATACTGGCGGACAATTTTATTATCGCGCGCCATCTAATCCATATATTAAGCCGATTGGTGATCGTTTCGACCGTGCTTTCCGAGATGCATTTCTCGCTATCTGGTTGTCACCGACGACACAATATCCTGACTTGCGGCAACAATTGACTGGAGGTATCTGATGAATATCAAAAGCCTGTTACTGGCTTTCCTGTTTGTACTGGCTGGATGCAGTGCAGATATCAATGACTATCAAAACAATAAACCTACTTTCGATTTGTTCGGCTACTTCAGCGGTGAAACCCGCGCCTGGGGAATGTTGCAGAATTATCAGAATAAACAGACTCGCCGTTTTGAGGTGGTTATCCAGGGCGATGTTGTCGGCAATACCCTGACGCTCAATGAGAAGTTTGTTTTTGCTGATGGCGAGCGCCAGACCCGAATCTGGCGCATCATCAGAAACGCTGATGGCAGCTATCAGGGGACGGCAGGGGATATCATTGGCGTAGCCCATGGTTATACCGCAGGTAATGCTTTCAACTGGCGTTATGATATGGACGTGAAAACAGAGAACGGCAGCATAAAACTACACTTTGATGACTGGCTATATCGCCAGGATGATATCCATTTGTTCAACCAGACATCACTGCGCAAATTTGGTGTTGAAGTCGCCAAAGTGACACTGTTTTTTGAAAAGAAAAGCTAACGTTCTGTTGTTGGGTGCAATAATTCATCGAGTAAAGTATGTGAAGAGGAGATTTAACGATGAAAGGAGCGATTCAATTTATTAATATTTTCGCCATGGTGTTGTGATTGATCCTGTCGCGTAAATAACAACGATGACGAATCTCGATGAGAGCGTTTGTTATTCTCAATAGCGTATAACATTATCTCAATTTCACTGATGTTAACATCGCGATTAATTTCATCGTTTATCAGCGATAGCCCCCGTTATGGTCAGATAAAATGATAAATAAAGCCTATTATTCAATTGAATCTTAATACTACGACGTACTGAATTATGTGCTTTACTTAGAGTAGTCATTGTATTTACTGAGGTTACAGTCAGTTATTTATCGGGCTTTTGGGTCGCTAATGTGGCTGTTCTAAGTCCGTCATCAATACACAATTTCTATTTTTATTTGCCGAATCTGCGAAATAAAAACCAAAAAGGAAGGTTGTATTATCATGACTCAGATTTTCACTTTAACATTATCCCCTTCGCTAGACAGCGCAACAACGACGCCCAAAATCTACCCTGAAGGAAAACTACGTTGCACGGCACCTATTTTTGAGCCGGGTGGTGGCGGTATTAATGTCGCTCGTGCTGTTGTTTATCTTGGTGGTCAAGCTCATGCAATTTTTCCTATTGCTGGCCCTACAGGGGAGCACTTGAAAGAATTGCTTGATCGGGAAGGTATTGAGACGAAAACGCTGAAAACGCAGGATTGGACACGGCAGAACATGCATGTCCACGTAGACAACAGTGGTGAACAGTATCGTTTTGTTATGCCAGGGGCACGATTGAGTGATGCTGAGTTTGATCTACTGGTACTACAAGTGCAAAACATCCCTTCAGGATCGATTTTGGTTATTAGCGGTAGTTTGCCGCCAGGTACTGGTATTGAAAAATTAGTTCACCTGATTCAGCAGGCTAAAGCTATGGGATTGCAGTGCATCATTGATAGCTCTGGCGATGCATTAAAAGCGAGCTTAGATTTGGGGGGGCTTGCCTTGGTAAAACCTAATCAGAATGAGCTATCGGCCCTTATAGGGCGGGAGTTGAAGCATCCTGATGATGTACGCCATGCTGCTAAGGAGTTGGTTAACCGTGGCGCTGCCGAGCGAGTCGTGGTGTCGCTTGGGCCACAGGGAGCATTGGCAGTCGATCGTGATAACTGGGTACAAATCGTTCCCCCGCCGGTGAAGAAGATGAGTACCGTTGGGGCAGGGGACAGTATGGTTGGCGCAATGACGCTGAAACTGGCAAAGGGTGCAGACCTGTTTGAGATTGTACGTTTTGGTGTTGCAGCAGGTAGCGCGGCAACACTTAATCTTGGCACTCGCCTTTGTTCATTGGAAGATACTCAACGTCTGTATGACTATATTTGTAAGAGTTCGCATCATCCTATCAGTTGGTAATGAACCGGATACCAGCTCGTGGCCTGGATGCGTGGGCAACGCGTTTAGCTAACAAAGAAAATCCGCAACGAACTGAACTCAATGCCCTAAATATTTGGGGCATTTTTAGGGCTGAAAATGGGTTTTAAATTTATACCTTGGTGCTTTCATACTGAACCCAACTGAATGTTGCAATCAGTTCCCGAGGAGGGGGCCTAAGCTGGAACCCCAGAAATTTCCGCTGTGTAAATGCGCCAACATTCGAACCAGTCTGCACCATTACTTACGCGGGTTATCAGTGCTGTTGTCCGACGGCTGGCGCGATTTTATCCGGAAAAAGAACCTATACATGATCTCGCAGTGAGGCTTTCTGTCCCTAGCGATTGATACCTATTTCTTAGTCAGCCAGGGAGATGTAGTGCTCCAGAAGATGATATCTGCGCCAAGATAATTGTCGGCAAATTGTACAAACTCATCCTTGCTAAATGGCTTACCCGTATTGGGGTTCTTGTAGGTCAAGGTCGGCTCCTGCACTGCCATGGCAATGAGTGCTAGCTTACTTTTGTATTTGTTGAAGAACGGATATGAGTTCTTCATTTGCGCTTTGCGGTTGGGAACAATATCTGGGCCGCCAAGTCCAATATTATTGGCACTCGCGAACTCAAACAGCCGGCCCATGTAATTGTGGTCGTTGTTCCATTCGCACGGCCAGAAATTGACATATTGCACCACATGGGATTTGGTGAACACCTTTCGCGCAAAGGTGAGATTTTCCATTTCGCCTGCAAAATAGTTATCGCAGGAAAATCCCTCGGGTAGCTTTTTCTCGTCAAGATCAATGGCTGTTTCGGGTAGGTTCACACCATAGACTCGACCATCGAAACGCTCTGCAATCGCTGCCAACAGAGCCTGATAACGTTGGCGCACAGCAGGATCCCATTGCTGTGCCACCCAACCCGAACCACTCGGCTTTCCTTCGCCAGGATTATCAAATTGTGGCGATATCCCCCCACCGTATCTGGCATCATTCATCAGATAATCAGGAACGTACCGGGCATTCTGTTCGAAAAACCGATCCTGGATCTGGATGAAAAGTTTTTTATTGGCTACCTTAAGACGAGCCAAGTCCTTCTCAATCTGCGAGAAGTTGTATTTGTTCTTCTCAGGTTCGAGTGAACGCCAATTGTAAACGATCTGCGCACCGCCAATATCGCTACGTGCGATAATGACTGATGCCGCTTCGAGGTCGCCAGAGCTGGTATAGACAAAATTTTCTGGCATTTTAGCTAATATGGGCAGTGTCGCAGTAAGCAGTGTTATTGCGACAGTGAGCCTAATGCTTTTGGTCACGAGATTATCCCTTTTTGAAGGTTCGGTTAGGGGGACATGACTTTTACACGTCCCAGACTGGTGAGTTATCAATGTGATATAAACCCACAATCAGACCCAGCCAAGCAATTTTTCCCCATCTGGACGCAGCTCCCCATTTGGGGGATACATGTCTGTAGCGAGTTTCATGGGGATCACTGAATAATAGATGAATAGCCTAAGTTTTCATTACAAAGCCATTTTTTTGCAATAAATTTGGTTCAATCATGATATGTTTGCAAAATTAATCACTCGCGATTGCACGGGAGACATCGACTATGTTGGACAAGTCTGCATTATTACGCGTTAGCGCGCTGACGGCATCCTTGATGCTGGTTGCCTGTAACCAGAATTCCGGTGCCAGCACTGCTGCGGTTGGAAATATACAATCCCGCGAGCAGGCGGTCTTGCCGACCACGGCGATTGAACAGAATATACCATCGGCTGTGACAGTCGCGGCTGAAATACCGGCGGGATGCCGGATCCAGTCATCCGGCGAGTGGAAGGCATCTGTATATGCGCAGCCGCCCAGGCTTATAGTGTCAGGCGAGGTTGAAACTTCTACCGGTGGATATGAGGTCATGCTTGAGCGTGGCGGGGCTGGTCTCAATCCAGCTATCGTAATGATGGAACTGAAGGTCGTCCCGCCGCCCGCCGACGCGATGGTATCGCAGATGATTACACCCCATTCGGTAAAGACTGAAGTACCTGACATGAGTCGTGACCTGACGCGAGTTGTTATCAACTGTGGTGGTGGAAAGCTCGCGGAGATAGCAGAAATCTCGGTGCTGAACTGAGCAACCCATTGAATGATGTCGCGGGAGCTGTGGCCAATTTGACTGTGCATTCGCTGAGCGATTGTGAGGTGGAAGAGTTCGGTTTTGCCCCGCGCGCAGCTGACACGCACGTTCAGGGCTATGGTCTGCGTGTTGGAAGGATTTAAATGCAGTGCCACTGCCCTGCTCATAGATCACAATATGTGACCGCACTTGTTTGAAATCCTTCGAATTAACCAACCGGCGGCCAATGTTTTGCCATTGGCCGGTAATGCCGAAAGAGCTGTGTTCCGTGGCAGTGGTGGCCCAGCGCCGCCTCGGCCCTGGGATACGTATCCAGCTACGCCTGCCCATTTTCGCTGTCAAAGAAGGCCTTCACTGTTCCCAGACTCTGATTACCCATCGAAGCATATTTGACCAGTGATTTATAGCGGTCCAGGTCGCCACGGACCTGAAGTTGCTCAAACAATGCGTTGGCTTCTGCAAGCAATAGCGGTTCCCGCTTTTTCTTCTCCCGCACAGTTGCTTTCAGTACTTTATTTCTGGTCACTATGTCAGCAAGCGTTCGCCGTCCTTGTTCCTTCCAATTTCCAGTTGCTGCGCGAACATCGTTTGGAACCAGGCCACAGGCATATAGCACTGATAGATCACTTGCACACTGCCATCCGTTCTGCTCGCCAGTGTCCACGTCGTCTTGTCACACACTTTGCGGGTATCCAGTACCTCCTCCATGAGACGCGAGTCATTCGGGGAGGCAGTCATCGCGCGAATGGTACCTTCCTGTTGTAATCGCTGGCTCAAGAGATAGCGGGTCAAAATGAAGACATTACTAACATCGGGGTGTACTAATCAACGGGGAGTAGGTCATAGGGGATGCAAGCAGGCTCCAGAAACTGCCAGAATAAAGTTTCATAAAATGGTTTCTACATAGTCGGTACACCTAAAGTATTATGTATTAATACCCTGAATAAAATGCAAAAAACTTGATTTATAAGAATCATTCTGTATTTCTATACATAAGATATACTTATCTCTATTTGCATAATAACTATATTTTTTATTAATATAATCACCAAATGCAGCCATTCTTTTTCAGTGCCCAATGATTTTTAAGAACATTCCCACTCCATAATGCCTAACAGTTCAATTGCAATATTAAAGGCTTTGCTTTTGGTTTTAAATCCTGCTCTAAAATGAAATGAAAGTTATATAATTCATTTTTTTTGATTGGTTCGGGATTTAATTTTTTTAAGTTAAAAAGTTGTCGGTGTATCTCTTTTTTAAACAATGTTTTATAGTGCTTAACTATTTTTAAAAACCAATCTCTGGTCTGAATGTTTTAATTCAGCTTCTTTCCTTGCTATCTGAGGGAGGAGGTAAGGTGTATGTATGCAGAATTTTTCTATTGTCGTTAATAATAAATACTTAGAGTTAGGTCTATTCGAATTGTTAAATCATGTATTACAAAAATCTGGCTATGAAGGTGCTGTTAATGTAGAACCTCAATTTTACTCTGAAAATGAATTTTTATTCATAGATGTCAGTAACATTGACCGATTTAATGTATTGAGTAGTGCAGCTAATAGTATTTTATTTGATAAAGTATTCATCATAACATCTAGGTATGATTATGATTTTAATCGTTTTTTCATTGAGATGGAAACAAAAGGAAAGGTTACACTTCTCTGTTTTGATGATCCATTATCTATTTTAGAAAAAAAATCATGTCAGTCCTTAAGCGAAAGAAAAAGTATACCAATCAGTTAAGTTTTTCACTTGGTGATTTAACATTAAATAATTACATAAAAAAAATAAATCTAACAAAACAAGAGGTTATTATAATCACTTATTTTAAGTGTGGTTTACCCGGACATGCTGTAGCAAAAATACTAAACAAGAGTGAAAAAACAGTAAGTGCTCAAAAGAGATCGGTAATGAAAAAAATTGGGGTGAGAACTAATGCAGAGTTATTACAAAAACTCCAAATAAATTAATAATTTATTTGAAAAAAATACATCTTGTGGGAAATTTCCTACTAAATTCATCCTTTTCGCCTATATTAATATCTATATGTATTAAGTAGATTCAGGATATCGAATAGCTTAAAAGCAGTAATGAGATATTCTAATTTTTCCTGTGAATATTAAGTCATACCTATTTATAGGTATGACTAATTGTCAGGCCTAAATCTAATGAGAGTACACCATGAATAAAGTATTTAAAGTCATTTGGAATAGTGCCTTAGGCCGCTATGACGTTGCATCTGAAATCTCTAAATCAGGAAAAAAACTAAGTCACTTTGCTCAGGAATTGTCGATACAACCTTAGGTTTAACAACCCCCTCTCGCCTGAGCCAGATTGCAATGACCTTGATGTTTACATTAGGGGCGAGTTCTGTCTTTGCCGCAGATATTAGCGTACCGGTATTTACGCCTGATGTAGAATTTGAACAGACCTTCACAGGGACTGGCAATACCTTAGTAGGCAGTTTTAGCAATATCGCTAAGGGAGATATTGGTTTTAAAAACAGTAAACTGGGTGATATTCCCCCGGGGAACTTCCTCTATGGTGCTGAGAATCTGATCAGTAAAAACATTTTCAACTTAGGTGAGATGGTTACTGAAACTTTCCTTGACCCGAAAGGCACTGGCGCATTAATTACTATTAATGTGTATAGCAGTACTGCGATGTCAATTAAACCGCTTGCCGATTTTGTGGTACCTGTTTCTTATGCGGTTGGTGAAAATGGCCAGTATGTGAATCGCAACTTATTCCATGTGCAGGATAGCAGTGATCTGACCGTGGCTGTCGGTAGCACGGCCGCAGGTTGGGTTAATGACAGCAATAACTATTTTAACGCCATTCTTAAAGGCAGCCTGAAAAGTGAAGCGGCGACAACAACTTCTTCAGGATTCTATGTTGACTCTACTACATCGGCCCAGAATACAGTCTTAAATTATAACGCCAAAACTGTAGTCAACCTGGGTAATAACAATAATAACATTCGCGATAGTAGTACCGCGGTGGCCAATTCGGTGCTTGATGACTTCGTCGGTACCTTCACCAGTCCCTATTTAGGGGCCCAAAATGTTCAAAATTTTGCTGATTTCCAAAAATACAACAATGACTTGATTGCAGGTATTAAAAGTGGTGCGATCGTGCTGGACAGCAAAGGTTATCAAGCCGAGCTGGCGCGGGCCTATTTCACTAACGGTTCCAATACTTCACCAAAAGTCACCCCGATCTATCTTGATATGGGGATTGATGCTAATGATGCCGTAAATCACATTGTCGATTCTGACCGTGTTGCCTTTATTCATGGTGATGGTCAGCATGCCATTGTGAATATTGGTGCTGATGCCAATATTCAGGCGTTCAATACGGATATTTCACTGGTGCGGCTGGAAGACGGTGCAACCCTGAATAACGCCGGGACTTTGGGGTCAACTTCTGCAACAGTTCGTGGTACCAATATTATTTTTGCCACTGACAGTACGGTTATTATTGACACTACTGGGGTACTGGATGCAGGGACTAATCCTGAGATGCTGGACTTCAAGCCCACACCTACCTCAACATTGCCGTTGTACATAGCTAACGGCAGTCATACCGCTATTTTAGCTAATGGAGCTTCGTCAGTTACCAACAATGGTGTGATTAATACCGCTTCTCGTGGGGCAAGCGCTTATACTCGCGCGGCGGTGATCGATGGCAACTCATCCTTCGTCAATAACGGCGCGATCAATATTGCTTCAACTATCGATTTGTCTCCTGCAGCAGGTTATTTGAATGAGGGGGTGAGTGTTCAGAAAGGCTCTACCTTTGAAAATAACGGTACCGTCTATGTGGGCCGTCAATCACAACGTTCGTTAACTGACGTGGTCACTGACCTGGCCATTAAGACTCAGTCTTATGCCGTTAGATTACTGCAAGATACCGTTAACTTGAGCAATATCGCCACCTTTACCAATAGTGCGACCGGTAAAATCGTGATTGGCAGCAAAACTGAAAACTCTACAGCTATTGCTGCACAAGGAGCGAGAACAGTAGTCAATCAAAACGGCACTATTGAGCTCAACGGTGCTGGTGCTGTATCTGGACAAAATGCAGGACAGAATATCGGTATCTCTTCCAGCGCTAACGCCACGAATATCTTCAATAATGGTGATATCGTTATAAATGGTATCAATACCGTCGGTATTAAAGTACTGACCAACAGTTCAGCCACTAACGCCGGTAACGTTTATGTAAATAACGGGCTTGATGCTGCCACTAAACTGGCGAACTACGGTATTCAGGCGGTTGGTGCGGGCGCGGTGGCTAATCTCTCTGGTGAGGTAAAGCTGGCGGGCGATGGGGCTATCGGGGTGGTTGCTGAAGATAAAGGTACCATTAATGTCTCCGGTACCGGCCAGGTTGAGTTTGTCTCCGGCACCAAACAGGTGGGCTACCTGATTTACGGTACCGGCTCTAGCGTCAATAACATTGCCACGGGTGATGAAACGGTTTCAACCGAAGGCTCTACACTGTATCGCGTTGATAAGGGTGCCAGCTTTATCGGGACCACTGCCTCAACCATGAATGCCACCGGTAAAGATTCTTCTCTTATTCAAGTCACCGGTGTTGGCAGTACATTTAACTCCGGCGCGTTAGATATGGTCCTGTCTGGCGAGGGCTCTACTGGGGTAAAAGTCGAGGGGGGCGCCAGCGGCACCATCACGGCAGATGCCAGCCTGGAATTGAGCGGTGATGGGGCTACTGCCGGGATCGTCGATGGCAACTACTACGGCCTGGATGGTATTGCCACCGGTGCTACCGGAAAATCTGTCTTAACCAGTTCGGCGGTATTGACCACCGGTAACACCGCGTCTGGTGCCTATGGCTATATCGCCCGTAATGGCGGTGAGCTTATCCACAATGGCTCCATTGATTTTACACAAGCAGGCAGTACTGGCGTGCTGGTAGACGGCGGGATTCTGACCAACCAAAACCTCATCACAGTCAATGGGACTGCGGTCAATATTCAGGGCGCTAACTCTACCGTGAATAACAGCGGTACCGTCAACGCAACCGACGGCACCGCCGCTTATCTGCTGGGTGCGGGGGCGAGCCTGACCTTATCCGGTAACGGTGAAACCAAAGCGGGCGGCACTGCCCATGGCGTACTGCTTGATACCGGTGCCACAGCACTGACCGTGGATGGCGCAACCATCACCATGACGGCGGGCGGTACAGGTAATGCGATTGAAAACAAAGCGGAAATTACCGGCATTCAGTTAAAAGACACCACGCTGACGGTGGGTAATGGTGCAGGTATTCGTACCGGTACCTCCCTGGCGGCAACCAACTCTGGCACGATCAATGTCAACGGCAGCGGTACCGGTATTCTGTTTGCCAACACCGGCGACACCATCACCGATAATACGCTGGACATGTCCGACTCGGCCGGTCTGGTGATTAACGTCAATTCAGCCGCGGGCAAAGGGATTGTCACCAACTCCCGTCAGGATCTGAAAACCGGTGCCAGCGTAAACGTCAATGATGCCGCAGGCGGTGCAGCCCTGATTGTCAAAGGCACTACCGGCCGTGTCGAGCAGTCCGGTAACCTGATATCAACATCACTCACCAGCCCGGTGGTGGACATCAATAACGGTTATGTCACCAGCTTCGTCAACAGCGGTACCATTCAAGCCAACAGCGCCACCCAGCAGGCTGTCGTAACCAATACTGGGACGGGTCTGGCCTTTACCAACCAGACGGGCGGCACCATTGTCGGTCAGGTTAATCTGTTAACCGGCAACAACACTGTGACCCTGATGCAAGGCAGTAACGGCACTGACTTCACCACCGGCAGCGGCGATGATGCCTTCATTCTGAAAGGGCTGACATTAGCCGATACCGGCGTGTTTAGCTCACTGAACGGCGGTACCGGCAGCGATACGCTGACGCTGGACAGTTCGCTGTATACCCTGAGTGATGCTGATGCTATCCAGAATATGGAATACATCAACCTGATCAATAACTCGACGCTGACACTGGACAATGTGCTGCTGGCGCTGGGTGACAGTCAGGATGACAATGCCAACACCGGTTTTAATCTGGGTGACGGCAGTCTGCTGCAGGTTAATAACCTGAATGCCGTGAGCTTTAACAGCAAGTTGAACGGCCTCGGCACGATGGCCGTTAATACCGCCGGTAATGCCTTTGATTTTACGGCCAATGCGGCACAGAACGCCTTTAACGGGGTACTGGCATTAGGTCACGCCACCTTTGAACTGGCGGCGGATAACACGGCAGCATTAGTGAATGCCACCCTGAAACTGGGCGCGGACAGTATCACCACCGTCGGTGACGGTGTGCAAACTATCGGTGGGTTGGCCTTTGACGGCGGTACGGTGAAATTTAACACCGGCACTCCGGGTGAGACGGTGGCGAAAAGCACTATCCATACCACCAAAGAGATGAACCTACTGGGCACCGGGACGGTGGTGGTGGACATCGACAGCGTCGACAACAGCCAGACGCCGGTCAATCCTGTGCTGCCCATCATGGAGCAGGATGACGCCAATACCCTGCTGCAACTGGCGGTGAGTGATGTGGCCGTGCAAGGCAATGGCGGCAATCTGGTGCTGAAAGACCAGAATGGTAATGTCATTACCGATGCCACCACGGCCGATATTGCACAGAATGGCACCACGGTCGCCAAAGGCACTTACGATTATCGCCTGAGCAGCGGTACGGGTAACGACGGTTTGTATATCGGTTACGGCCTGACCGAAGTTGAACTGCTGGGCAGCGGTGCAGATGCACTGGCGCTGTATGCCACCAATAAAACCGGTCCTGCGGCGGATTTGAGTGCCAAAGTGACGGGCAGTGGTGAGTTGGCGATTGATACCAGTGCAGGAAATACGGTAACACTGTCCAATCTGGACAATGATTACACCGGTTCTACCGATGTACGCAGCGGCACCTTGCAGATGCTGAATGATAATGTGTTGGGGAATACCTCGCTGTTATCACTGGCAGCAGATACCGCCTTTGACATGAAGGGTCACAGCCAAACCGTGGGCGAACTGAACAGTACTGCGGGCTCAACGGTTGATCTCAATGGTGGCAGCTTAACCTTGAGTCAGGGCGGTGTGTCTGAGGGTGAACTGACCGGCAGTGGCGCGCTGACAATTGCCGCCAATGTGCTGAGCGTTAAGGGTGCCAATACTGGCCTGAGCGCGGTGACCACCATTGCCAGTGGCGCACAAGCGTTACTGAACAATGCAGCGGGTCTGGGCGATGGCAATATCGTTAACGCCGGTCTGCTGACACTGAAAGGGGCTGCGGGCCAGTTAGCAAATGCTATCAGTGATGCCGGCAGTGTGGTGCTGGAAGATAGCAGCGACATCACATTGAGCGGTGATAACAGCCTGTTCAGCGGCCTGTTTGCTATCACGAACGGCAGCCAGTTAACTGCTTCTCAGGCAGAACATCTGGGGACGGCGGCGGTCACCAACGACGGCGCATTGGTGCTCAATAGTGCGAGTGACTGGTTGCTGGCCAACAGCATTAGCGGCAGTGGCAGCCTGACTAAAAACGGCAACGGTACGCTGTCATTGACTCAAACGGCGGCCTATACCGGCCAGACAGATATCAATGCGGGTGGCCTGATGTTAGGCAGCAGTGCTGACCCCATGACGCTGGCAAGCCAGCAGGTGAATATAGCCAGCGGTGCCTTTATGGGCGGTTTTGGTGGCGTAGCGGGCGCGGTTGATAACCAGGGCGTGCTGTTTGTGGGCAACCCAACGGCACCGGTGGTACCGGCGATGGGACGTCTGGCCCCGGCCAGTAACATCTTTACCGTTGGCACTGACTTAACCAACAGCGGCACGGTATTTATCGGTAACAAAACCAGTGACGGTACGGGCACCACCGGTAACCAGTTAGTGGTCAACGGCAACTATATTGGCAACAACGGTCTGCTGCACTTCAACACCGCGCTGGGTGACGATAACTCGGCCACCGACAGCATGATTGTGAACGGCAACACCAGCGGCACCACCAATGTTAGTGTGGATAATGCGGGCGGTACGGGCGCTAAAACCTTAAACGGTATTGAGCTCATTCAGGTGAATGGTCAATCCGACGGTGAGTTTGTGAACCCTGGCCGTATCGTAGCGGGTGCATATGATTACTCACTCGTACGTGGGGTGGGTTCAAACGCCAGTAACTGGTATTTGACCAGCCTGAGTAATTTGCCGATTGATCCAGAGAACCCGGTTGATCCAGAAAATCCAGTGGGTCCAGGCGAGGAAACTAAACGTCCTGAAGCCGGCAGCTACACCGCGAACCTGGCCGCAGCCAACACTATGTTTGTGACGCGTCTGCACGATCGTTTGGGTGAAACACAGTATATCGACGCCCTGACTGGCGAGCAGAAAGTGACCAGCATGTGGCTGCGTAACGAAGGCGGACATAACCGTTCACGTGACACCAGTGGTCAGTTGAAAACCCAAAGCAACCGCTATGTGATGCAATTGGGTGGCGATATCGCCCAGTGGAGCAACGATGGTCTGGACCGTTTACACCTGGGTGTGATGGCCGGTTACGGTAATAGCAAGAGCGACACCCACGCGAAATCGGGCTATAAGTCGAGTGGTTCGGTTGATGGTTACACCGCCGGGGTGTACAGCACCTGGTATGCCAACGACGAAGACAAGTCGGGCTTGTATGTTGACGGTTGGGCGCAGTACAGCTGGTTTAACAATAGCGTGCAGGGCGACGGTCTGGCGACGGAAGAGTATAAATCGAAAGGGATCACCGCGTCGGTCGAGAGCGGCTACACCTTTAAAATCGGCGAGAATAAGTCTAAGAACGAAACGTACTTTATCCAGCCGAAAGCCCAAATCACCTGGATGGGTGTGAAGGCTGACGAGCACCGTGAAGCAAACGGTACTCAGGTGAGTGGTCAAGGCGACGGTAATATCCAGACCCGTCTGGGGCTGCGTTCTTATATGAAAGGCCACCACGAAAGTGATAATGGCAAGGATCGCGAGTTCCAACCGTTTGTGGAAGCCAACTGGATCCACAACACCAAAGATTTTGGCACCAATATGAACGCGGTTGAAGTGAAACAAGCTGGCGCGAAGAATATCGGTGAACTGAAAGTGGGTGTTGAGGGGCAATTGAACAAGCAACTGAATGTCTGGGGTAACGTTGGCCAGCAATTGGGCGACAAAGGTTACAGCGATACTGCAGTGATGTTAGGGGTGAAATACAACTTCTAATAAGAGTGACACAAGCTGAATAGTGGCACTTCGGTGCCACTATTCATCCACCGAAAATAAGTTATAGTCCATTTTTAATATAGATAGAATAGTAGAGAAAGGATGCGTCGTATTATGCGGGTTATTATTTCAGGCTATTGTAGTTTGACACGCTTTTCACTAGAGATAATCCTTAAAGAAATAATGTCAATCCAAAAAAACAAATAAGTATTAATGCAGATAAATATGTATTGATAGATAACAAATATATAAAAAAAGATGAGAGAGATATATATATCCTGGATGTAGATAATAGCTCTCTTTTTGATTCATTTAAAACCATTGAAAAAATAAGGAAGTCAAGTCCCCTTTCTTTTATTATAGTGCTTGGTAGAAAAAATGAAAAGATGGGAGGCTATAGCTATTTGTCCGTTGTGGCTGATTGTATACTTTGTAAGACAGCATCTATAAAAACAATTAAAAACATGTTAATTGTTTTTTTAACTTCAAGTGAACCTCCTAAAAAATTTCATCGAACAAAATTAGTCAAAAAGTTAATTAGTTACTAAATCCAATACGGCACTATTGCAAAAATAAGATGATGGTAAGATAAATCTCCATTTTGGCCGAAGGAGTAAAGCACGACCCCATTCACAGGTCGGCATTTTCAGAGTGCTATTATTCTCTGGTCTGTACGCTGGTACTAAAACTGTGCTTAGTTGTTAATTCTGATTTGGGAATCATGACAATTAAATAAGCATTACAAAGCCATGCGAAGTAAATAAGTTAAGTTCTCGCTGGATTTGAAAGTTATCTTTTAAATTTACAGGGAATGTTTTGCGCGGGTATAGAAAATATAAATAATAAAAACAATGCATTTTTAATAAATATATTGTTTGAGGCGAGGTCAATGAAACCTAATAATCTACGTAAAGAAGAAGTCATGGGCATATTGGAAGAAACTTGTAATGTTCTGAAAGAACAGTTTGGTGGATCTGTCCCCCCAGTGGGCAGTTGGCCAAAAACCAGAGAGTTGGCTGATAAAGCGCATTTGGATATTTATACTGCAAGATTAGTATTAATGAAGTTGGTTGATGAGAACAGAGCCAAGATGTCTGAAACTAAAGTGTTGAATTCATTACGCTGGTTTATTACTCAGACAGCAGAAGAATAGAGGCGACGATCCCATGGGCTTGTTGCAAATAATGAGAGCCGGTGACTCTCCTCATCGATGGGTGGGATAATTGGCCCTGTCGCATTAACAGATCGAGGTCGGCAAAATAGCACTGCCTATTTTTTTATAGCGGCCAACAGATAAAATTGTTCTGCCGGTGACAATCCGTCGCCAGCAGGATGATGAAGTTGTCCTTTGCGTATCATCTGTACCAGCTCAATACCCGCCAACAAGGTCTGTGCCCGTCGAAAGGAGTTGAATCCCAGCATCGTGCGTATCCGACGTTTGATATTCCGGTGATCTTGCTCGACAAGGTTGTTCAGGATCTTACTTTGCCTGACGGTAATCGCTTCCTCATCGGGTTTGTCGGCATTGAGCGTGGGCAAAGCTGCGGTGTTAGCACCACTTTTATCGATAGTGACTACCTAGGGTTTATCCTGGTGACGAATGGCCTTGCCGAAGAAACGCAGGGCTGCGGGGGCATCACGTTTGGCGGTCAATAGAGCGTCGATAGTCTGGCCATTGGAGCCCACAGCATGACACAGGTATTTCCACTGGCCGTAAACACCGACGTCCCACGCTGCGCTTGTGCCGACTGAAAGCCTTATATAGCAAAGGGGTTCCAGCGATACAGGGTAGAATGGCCAACGATAATACCGCGTTCTGCCATCATCTCTTCTAGGTTGCGTAGACTCAGGGCGTAAGCGAGATACCAGCGAACACATTGGGCGATGATATCAACGGGTAGTGCAGACGTTTGAAGGCTTTTCTTATCAGAGACATTTCAAATAACACCTTAAAACTGTATGTTAACCGACGACAGCTTCATGCAACAGAGCCACTTAGCTTCCACTGGGCTAACCAGCAGAGCCAAAACAGTTTAAAAACATAACTTCACTTAGTCATTCATCCACAGTTCGTGGGGAAAATAAGAATACGTCGATCTTAAATATAGCTATTTATACGGGACGTATAAAAGTTTAACTAGTGCTTAGTGCAGAGATTGGAATTGTCTGAATTATTATCTAATAGCCATTATCCTATCAATAAGTGAAATTATTTCATGTTGAGTGTAGTGCTTAACTTTCCAATGGAGGGTAATATACGACTGAAATTTAGCTTTGTAATTTAAACTCTAGTTTTAAATTAGTCGCGTTCTTTTTGGTTTTTATATTTTACAATTTAATTGGATGAAAAAGAGGCAAGGATGAGAGGGTTTTTATTATCACTTTTAGTATCTGGTGTAATTATGGGGACAATGGCTCCAGTTTTTGCTCAGAACGTTCCTTTTGATAGTAGCGGGAAAATGGGGAAAACTGGCTGGACGTCCTGGAAAAGAGTGGTTTTATCGAAAAACATGCCACTTATGAGATATTGTAGTCGCGACTATTACAAAAATGGCCGTTACGTTACGTCACAAAATAAAATAGTACGCATGTATCAATTTTGTTGAGCAACGAACAGTTGAACGAAGTTAACCATTATTTATTATGGCATCATAAGTAGATATATTAATTAAGGATGATTTTTAATGAAAAATAAACTGTTATCCATTTTAATTTCTGGGATGATTTTTGGCATCGCTGCATCTGGCCCTGCCTACGCACAAAATGTTCCGTTCAATGCTGGAGGCGGTGGTAAAACCATCTATGGTCCTTGGAAAAAGGTCCAGAATGGGTTTATATCAATTACGTGCTATCGAACAGTATATTATAAAAATGGTAATACTGCTCAGCAAAGTAAATGGATTCCATTTGGTACAAAATGCTAATCAAATTTAGTATTCACTGATGTTTTATAGAAAAATTTAATTTCAGGCCATCGTTCAATGACGAAGGCCTTTACTCCATTGAATTTTGGTACTTTTATATAAAGTCCCCAATCACGGTATTTCAAATAGCTTTCCAGTATCACATCTCTTTTTATCTGCTTTCAGATTGTCAGAATTTGCTTACCTGAGCGGCTGTTGTGTCGTTGAAGGGGTCCGCTTGATGGTTAGGAAGTTGGATCCATTTTTTTCCCTTAGGTCAGAATCAAAAGAGGGGGACTGGGCCATGAGTTTCATCAGATCAGGTAGCGTGAGGTTGACGATTGATTTAAATAAACACCATTTTGATAACCAATCCAAATTTCAGGCAGATCTTCCCTATGCTGCCTATCGTAATCATCGCTCTGTTTTGAACTCCAGCCGACGTCGGGGCAACAACTCTTCTGCCCGGATACCGGCCCACGCACTGTTAAAAACCATCCGGCTATCACACAGTACACACTGGTACGGATCTACATTCGTAAATTGTTTCATCAGCGACACAAAGCCCAGCTTCTGCGGTTTTTCCCTTCATTTCAATCCCCAGTGCAGTATAGGGTTGTGCCGTATTAACGTAGGCTAGTCAGCAAAAGTTGCGCTGCCGTGTTGGTGCCACTTTTATCAATGGTCACTACTTCCGGTTCGCCGTGATGTCTAATGGCCTTGCGAAAGAAACGTAATGCGGCTGCGGCGTCTCGCCTGGCGGTCAGCAGGAAGTCAATGGTTTGACCCGCAGTATCGACCGCACGGTACATATATTTCCACTGACCTTTGATTTTTATGTAGGTTTCGTCCATGCGCCACCGACGGTCCACTGTGCGCTTATGCCGACGAAACGCCTTATCCAACAACGGCACCAGGCGGATAACCCAGCTAACCCAGCGGTGAAATGTGGAAATGGTCAACGATAATGCCGCGCTCTGCCATCATCTCTTCGAGATTGCGCAGGATCAGGGTATAAGCGAGATACCAGCGAACACACTGAGCGATAACATCAGCTGGGTAATGCAGTCGACGGAAGGCGTTTCGGATTAGAGACATGGGCAGGTAACATCACAAAAAAAAACAGCATGTTACCGGACTGCACCTTAATGCGACACAATCGTTTATCACCACTGGATATTTGCAACAGTGCCCAATGGTTCAACAACTAGAATAGGTAGCCATAAAAGTAATGGCTACCTATTCTAATTAGGTTAAATCACTTTAAGTTAAATGAATAGCTAATTTTTATCACTAAGTAAGTTACGATAAATAAGGCCGCCTATAATGCCGCCTAATATAGGCATTATCCAGAACAACCATAATTGCTGTAATGCCCAACCGCCCTGGAAAATAGCCACTGCCGTACTACGTGCAGGGTTAACGGATGTATTAGTAACTGGAATACTAATTAAATGAATAAGTGTCAACGTTAGGCCAATTGCCAATGGAGCAAATCCAACCGGAGCTCGTTTATCGGTCACTCCGTTAATAACGATAAGGAAAAATGCCGTCAATACTACCTCAGCAACAATGGCTGCCTGCATAGAGAAGCTACCGGGAGAATATGCGCCGTAGCCGTTTGAGGCGAAACCATTTACTGATGCATCAAAACCAGTTTTACCATTGGCTATAAAAAATAGAATAGAGGCCCCAATGATACCACCAATGACCTGAGCAAAAATATAAGGGGCTATATCTTTAGTTTTAAATCGGCCTCCAGCCCATAAACCTAAAGTAACGGCTGGATTAAAATGCGCTCCGGAAATATGCCCTACGGCGTAAGCCATGGTTAAAACAGACAAACCAAATGCCAGTGCTACACCAGTAAAGCCGATACCTAACTCAGGGTACGAGGCCGCCAATACAGCACCCACCAAATACTAACCAAAAAGTACCAAAAAACTCAGCAGCTAACCTTTTAGACATGACTACCTCATAATATCAACGACATTGAAATAAATACAAAAAGTATCAGTAATTACATACCTCTATATTGTGTTTTTACTAACATAGAGCAATGATTAATACGTCATCTAAAAACAATCTATTTAGACGAGGAATTAAATTATTAATTTTCATAAAATGGAATAACTTACAATATGAACATTGTATAATATTCATATTGATTGTCTTTAAGGATTCTCCTATAATTAACATGATATATCATGTTAATTAATATTCAGAAAAATTTAAGCGTTTCATAAGCTTTATTAACTTATAAGGTAGTAGCCTTAACAAGGCAGTCTAGGAAAATGTCAGTATTGCTGAATTTTTCATCAATCATCTTTGATCTGGAGGCTCAAAACACCACTATTCTGATCAGTTATGTCGCATTAACAGATCGAGGTCCGCAAAATAGCACTGCCTATTTTTTTATAGCGGCCAACAGATAAAATTGTTCTGCCGGTAACAATCCGTCGCTAGCAGGATGATGAAGTTATCCTTTGTGTATCATCTGTACCCGCCAACAACTGTATCTGGCAGAATATTTAAGGCACTGTTGCAAATAGCCCGTTAGGGTCAACACTCCCTTAGGCTAAAAAACATTAGAGGCTGAAAACGTAGTTCACCAGACGCACTTCGCCCTGAGGATGACCATAATACCAAGGTTCAGCCTGACCTTTACGCAACGCATTCATCACTTCTATACCCTTGATCGTGGCATAAGCCGTTTTCATGGATTTGAAGCCTAACATCGGATTGATTATCCGCTTCAGCTTACCGTGATCACATTCAATCACGTTGTTGAGATATTTCACCTGACGGTGCACCACGTTTGGCGGGCATTTACCTTCCCGTTTCAATAACGCGAGCGCTCTGCCATAGGTGGGTGCTTTATCTGTAATAATGCGTCGTGGCTGTTCCCAATCCCGTAAGTTACCTAATATCTTCTTCAAAAGTCGATAAGCCGCTTGGGTATTACGTCGAGACGAAAGATAAAAATCAATCGTTCTACCGTGGCTGTCTACGGCCCGGTACAGATAAGCCCATTTGCCACCAATTTTGACGTAGGTTTCATCCAGATGCCAGGGACGAAGGTCGGTCGGATGACGCCAGTACCATCGCAGGCGCTTTTCCATTTAAGGTGCATAGCGCTGAACCCAACGATAAATCGTGGTGTGGTCAACATTGATACCCCGTTCAGCCAGCATTTCCTGGAGTTCGCGATAGCTGATGCCGTATTTACAATACCAGCGAACAGCCCAGAGGATAATGGCACTCTGAAAATGCCGACCTTTGAATGGGGCCATACGCTACTCCTTCAGCCGAAATGGTGCTTTAGCTTATCATCACAAGATTTTTGCAACAGTGCCATATAGATAGCCTCAGACTGGCGTTGGAAGAGACTTTTGAGAGAAAAGAGGTTTTTTTTAAAAATCGGCATAACAGAAAGAAAAAATTACCGCTTTCCTTAACAGAATATTGACAGGTGCGCTGAAAAACTGTCAATTTCCTCCGCCTTAAGACACAATAAAACCGAAGTTTGTCATCGACATTCTCCGGTTTATTGTTCCCCTATGTTCAACCAAGGTGTAGCAGTTACAGCCTACTTTCACGATGATGATTCGGGTACTTTGTCATGCCTGTTAAAAATCTTAGTTCTTAACAAGCAGGTTATGAATTTGGTGCCCGGACTCGGAATCGAACCAAGGACACGGGGATTTTCAATCCCCGTGTTGAAAACGGTTAAAGTTTCACCTGATTTTACTGTTACCCAAATGACAAATTCGGGTAACAAATATGCATGTAATTTCAATCATCTCTACCAAAGGCGGCGAAGGGAAATCGACCCACGCAGCTAATCTCAGCGGCTTCTGTGCCGATGCCGGTCTCAAGACTCTGTTGATCGACGGTGACTACGCTCAACCGACAGCCTCAAGTTATTATCACCTGCAGTATGAAGCCCCCTACGGCCTGTATGAGTTGTTAATGCAGACGGCTGATCTCAATCAACCTCAACAGCTTATTTCCCATACCAGTATTGCCAACCTTGATCTGATTATCTCTAACGATCCCCACGAACAACTCAAAACAGCCATGATGCATGCCCCGGATGGCCGTTTTCGTCTGCGCAATTTACTGCAGCACCCTCTGTTTACCGACTATGACGTGATTATTATTGATTCACAGGGTGCCCGATCCATCATGCTTGAGCTGGTCATGCTGGCAACAAACCATACGGCGCTAGCCATGATCAAGCCGGTGGTACCTGATGTGCGCGAGTTTTTACGCGGCACTATCCCGCTGATGGAGGGATTATTGCCTTATAAAGACTTTGGTATCGCATTGCCTCCGGTGAAAATTCTGGTGAATTGCATGGATTACACCGTTCTGGCAAAAAAAGCGCTGGCAGCGATAACGCAGATTATTGATGAAGGTACATACAGTTCCACAGGTATCCCGGTCAGTATGCTGGCAACGCAAATCTACGATTTAGACGTTTATAAACTGGGACACAGTTTGTCTCAGCCAGCACACCGACTGGAGTATGAAACTGACCGTAAAACCCCGCCTGCAGCACAGTCTATATGTGATCTGGCTTGTGAGCTTTTCCCTGAGTGGAAACCCCTGTTTGATGATGTTCTTGCTCGGGAGATCCGCGTATGAATCGCAATCAAATTTGGCGGGCTGTCGCTTATTCCGTTGATACCTATAAGGGACACGATGAGGTTCATGTTTTCGTCGATGCTCCTGATTACGAAACAGCAAAAAGCCGGATTTATGAGCGTCTGGCTGATGAATGGGAACTGGCGAGAGGTTTTATCGAGTTTTGCAATCTGTGGAGTGAATCGGAACTTCGTGATATGGCCGTGGGCCCGCAAGCGCCAGTTGGGCTTCCGTTGCTGGAGTCTGGCGCGAGTTATGATCGGGAACCCTTGATTCTGGTCGCTTCCTCCCGACTCCGTGAAGTTCTGGCGTGTGCATTGCGCGAGGTTCAGATTGAGGAGGCTCGCCATGCGTAGCACTGAACAACAACGGGTTCTGCCACATTCATTGGAAGCCGAGCAGTCTGTCCTGGGTGGCCTGATGCTTGAGAATGACCGTTGGGATGAGATTGCGCCGATCCTGACGGCAGACAGCTTTTACTCACGACCTCATCAGACGATATTTGCAGCCATGCAGGCGTTGCTTGGCCGTAATATGCCCATCGATCTCATCACCTTATCAGAAGAGCTTGAGCGTGTCGGGCAGCTTGATACTGTCGGAGGATTTGCCTACCTGGCTGAACTGTCTAAAAATACACCGAGTGCGGCCAACATTGTGGCTTATGCACAATATGTCTCTACAGGTAAGCAAAAACGCCAACTGCTGGCGTTAGGGCATGATATGGCCGGACAGGCCGAAGATGGCCGCACGGATGTGGCTTCCCTGTTGGAAGAGGCAGAGCAGCGTCTCTTTGATATCGCTGGACTACAGGCGTCCGGTAAACCGTTTGATCTTATTGCCTCGTTGGAGACCTATCTTGACCGTCTGGAGCTTCGTTGCAGCAGTGAGGACCTGATTACCGGCACCCCAACACCTTTTGAACAACTCAACGGGATGACCAGTGGATTGCAGGACAGTGATTTGATCCTGCTAGCGGCACGTCCCTCAATGGGTAAAACCGCGCTGGCTCTGAGTCTATGTGAAGGTGCTTTGGGGACTCGAAAAGACAAATCGGTGCAGATCTACAGTCTGGAAATGCCTATCGACCAGCTTTTATCACGGTTTATTGCCATGCTGGGACGTGTCCCTTTGCAAAACCTCCGCAACGGCAATATGGGTGATGAAGAATGGGCCAGGGTAGGGGACGCGAACAAAGTTCTCCTTGAGTGGAAAGATCGTCTGGTTATTGATGACGACAGTTTTATGACCCCGTCAATGCTGCGCTCCCGAGTACGTAAAAACGTACGTAAATATGGAAAGCCGTCGCTGATCCTGTTGGACTACCTGCAATTGATGCGTTGTCCTGGTCAGGAAAATAGGACACAGGAAATTGCCGAAATTTCGCGTTCGCTGAAGGCGCTGGCGAAAGAGATCGGTTGCCCTGTTGTTGCCCTTTCGCAGCTTAATCGGGCTCTTGAAAATCGGCCAGATAAACGTCCCAATAACGGTGATCTTAGAGACTCCGGGGCATTGGAGCAGGATGCAGACGTGATCATGTTTATCTACCGTGATGAAGTTTACGACGAACACAGCCCGGATAAAGGTGTTGCCGAGCTGATTATAGGTAAGCAGCGCAATGGCCCCATTGGCACAATAAAAGTGAAGTTCCACCCTGAAATCACCCGATTTGAAGATTTCTCGGGAGGCCGCTATGACTTCTAAAAAGGTGCAGACGTTGGGGGAACAATTGTTGCAACGGGGACGTTCGCCAGCGTCCGGCGCAGTGGCCGTCTTGCCGGTCAGTGAAATACCAATGGTATTAATGTTGGATCAACTGCGGCCCAACCCGGATAACCCGCGCACCACTCGTAATCCCAAGTATGACGATATCAAGGCATCTATCCAGGCGCGTGGGCTGGATTCAGTACCAAAAGTTACGAAAAACCCCGACAGCGCCGACGATGTGTATATCTTCAGTGATGGGGGTAATACACGCTATACGATCCTAATGGAGCTATGGGAAGAGACCCAAGATGAGCGTTTTCGCCGTATTCAGTGCATTTTCAAACCGTGGCCGGGGCGGTTGAAGTGTGTCATTGGGCATTTGGCTGAAAATGATGTTCGGGGTGATTTACTGTTTATAGAAAAAGCGTTGGGTATCGCCAAGGCGAAATCTATTTATGAAGAGCAAATAGGAAAGGCAATTTCTCAGCGAGAGCTGGAGTTATTTTTACGTACTGAAGGTTACCCTGTCAGTCAATCAAGTATTAGTAGGATGGAGTATACCCTCGATAATTTATATCCTTATATGCCTGGTTTATTTAACTCAGGAATAGGTCGCCCCCAGGTTGCTCAACTTATTACTTTGCGAAGTGCTGCACAAAAGGCGTGGAATGCTTTCTCTATAGAGTCTTCAGTATCAAGCAGTTTTGATGAGGTGTTTGGTGAGGTTTGTCGTTCTTTAGATGATCCAGACCATTACACCTTGGAAACGTTCAAAGACGAGTTGATCGCTGCATTACTCCAAGCAATGCCTAACTCGGAGATTACGTATGACCGCTGGTTAATCGAACTCGACCCTAAAGAGCAGAATCGCCGGAAACTCTTCGGTGAACCCGCACCTCTACCACAACATATTATCAATGCAGATAAAGGCACGGAGAATGAGGGAGGAACCCCCGCTGCGTCTTCGCTTGCTGTTCCTCCATCTGATGATAGTCAGATTAAAGAAAAACTTCCGATTGTACATCGCCAGCCCGATGCCGTTATCTCTCTGCAGGATGTAAAACCTTCAGTAGCTGTTGATGCTGATACCTCCGATCACGAGCAGTGCAAGGAAGAAGAACAGCTTGATTTGTATGGCCTGCCAAATGAGTCTCGGGAGTCAACATTACCGGTGACTTTCCCACCTTCAGCCTCATCTGGTGCTGTACTGCAGGATGATAACCCGTCTTCTGTACTGGAAAGTGCAACCTCAGATTCTTCGGTTTCATTCGCCAATACCGGTTTAGAGCCGGTGACGGATATTTGGCATATTTCCGCCTTGCAGGACGATATTGAGCATTTGCAGGATGCCGCTTTTCGTCTGGCGTTTGAGCTGGCTGAAGTGCTTGAGGCCGAGCAGGAAATCTGTGAAGACAATGCGCCTGGCTCGGCGGGATATCGCCTGCAGGTGAATGTTCACCAGGCATCCCCGATAACGCGTTTGCTGGCAGGGATATCAGGTGATGCTGCTGTTTCACTCTCTGCGACTGAACTGACCAATATCGTCATCGGTACTGAGCAACCGGCAGACTGGCCGTTGCTGGATGATATTCAAGTCGTGAAGTTTTTACGGTTAATACGCGTGATACGGCGCTTGCGTGAGATCCAGCGCCAGTCACAGCAGTATCAGAATGGGGAGGAATAAGGATGAGTCATTCACATTCACATCGCCAGAGCCGTCTGGTGAAGTTAATTCGTAAGCTGCTGGAATTGTCTAAAAATAACAGTAACGCCAATGAAGCTGGGCAGGCTTTATCCCGAGCCCAGAAGCTGATGCGAAAGTACGGTATCAGTGAACTGGATGCCGAGTCTTCTTCTGTACGGGAATATCAGACACAGAAAGCCCCGTCCGATGCGGTGAAAGTCCCTCAGTGGATGGACAGACTGGTTTGGGTTATTAACCGCGCATTTGGCTGTCGCGCTTACTATAGCTGGCGGTTGGGTAACTCTGGCAACAGTCACCGTGTCGTAATGTTCTGTGGCTTCGGCGAACGTCCTGCCGTGGCTGCGTATTCCTTTGATGTTCTCTCTCGCCAACTTAAAGAGGCAACAACCGCCTACCTTAAGACGCAAAACAAGCGTCTTAAAATGTCAACTCGCCGTGCCCGTGCCGACCAGTTTCGTGAGGGGTGGGTTGAGGGTGTTCGACGTGTGGTTGTTGATTTTGGCCCCTCTCAGCAGGAGAGCCAGATTATGGCGCATTACCTTGAAGCCTTGGCGTTATCTCAGACCAAACTTCGTGATGCTAAAGAATACCGTGGATCGGATATTGCCCGTGGAACCGGTTTTGTCGCTGGGAAAAATGCCCGTTTGTATCACGGTGTCGATGGTGCAGAGCAAGGCAAACTGACCGGTAATAGGGCGCTGTCTTATGAATAAAATCCGTCGGGACAGGTCAGGTATCACGCTGGTTGTGCTTTGTGTGGTGGCGTGGGCAATTGATTTAGGGATGCTTTTAGGAGGGAACTGCATATGAATCCGCAAACCGGTATGACGACAAATGGCCTGTTGACGCAGGTCTTGATGGAGCTGAAATCCGGCAACATTCGGCGTTGTGAGGCAATGGGGTTGACGCTGGAGGAGATCCAGGAACTGAACCAACTTACGGTGGAGGATTTGCACTACCTGGTGAACTCCTCGGTCTCGATACTGACGTTCCATATCAATCACACCAATCTCAATATGATGTTGGCGCAGGCCAGGCAAGAGCAGGTTCGTATACAGCGTATTGATCGGGCATTGGCGTTGGGCGGATCAATAGAAATGATGCAGTGCTATTTTGGGCTGACGGCGGCGGAAGTCAGTACCCGTCGTCGCTTGGCCGGAATTCCTACCCGGCAAGGGCGTAATCAAACTCCTGGTGAAACAGAAGAGATTTCAGTTTGGGAGCAGTGGCGTACCGCCAAAATAGACAATCTGGACTCGCTGGAAGCGCTGGAGGTCATGATGCTGATTGCTGAACAGCAAGATATTGCCTTAACGTCGGTATGGACGTTGGTAAAAGGCTGGGTCGAGCAGCAGCAACAACAGCAACAGCGGAGAGCTGGTTGATGGTTTTGGCAGTAGACAGCGTCATACAACATACGTTAAGCAGGATGACGGCTCGGATTGTGCAAAAAGCACAGTCCGGTGCTGTGACAAACGAGCAGAGTGGTCTGCTCTATCTGGGGAATGTGCATGATGCCATTCCCCGGCAGCTTTATATGGATACCCGTTTATCGCCGCTGGATAAAACCGCCTGGGTGATGATCCGTCTCTATGCCCAGCAGAATGACGGGGCGGTGTTCCCCACCTATGAAGAGCTGCAGTTTCAGCTTGCCTCCCCTCATTCTGGCAAAGCTTCCCGAGAAACGGTCAGTCGCGCCTTGCTGATGTTACGGCTCACGGGTTGGCTGAGTTTATGTAAGCGAGTCAGGGATGACGGTGGACGTGTCCGTGGCAACATCTATGCGCAGCATGATGAACCGTTGGGGTTACGTGATGCCGAGCATTTTGACCCCGGCTGGCTGGATGCGGTGGCACAAGCATGTCAGCACGGCAACAAGACTATCCGGTTAACGGCGCTGTCTGTCCTGAGTGATATCAAGCAGGATACGTCCATGCGCCACCGTCATTCGCGTGTTGCGTTGATCGAGGCCCGCTTGTCTTCGCCACAATCTCCCCAAGAATTGGCATTGCGACAACAGGCTTCTTTACCGGGTTCGGAAACCGAACTCAGTCAAAAAATGGCTTCTGTCACCCAAATATCACCGAGTTCGGAAACCGAACTCAGTATCAATGAGGGGGACGTTTTGCCGAGTTCGGAAACCGAACTCAGTCTAGAAACAAGGGTTTATGACAGAGTTCGGAATCCGAACTGTTACGTACGTAGTTATACACAGTGTGTAAAAGATACGTACGTAGGGGCATCAGGGAAAAACGGCAATCGGCTTCGCTGGCCGTCAGTGCTGATTGAAAATCTGACCACGGTTGACCGGGATAACGTGGAGCCGCAACTGCAGGCACTGCCAGCGCCATTGGGGCAACAGGTTCTGGATGAAGTGGCGGAGCGTATCGGTACCGGTGAGATAAAAAATGTGATTGCTTACCTGCTCGCCACACTGAAACGGGCCAGGAATGGACAATTCAATTCGACAGTGGGTGCGGTCAAACGAGTGCAGTCGCCAAAATCCCAGCCACTACAGCCCGTTGGTGCTACAGAGCCTGTTCAAGTCCAATCGCAAGGGAAAAACCAGCGAGCATCGGCGGAAAACATTGCCCAGGTGATGGCTGAGATCCGTGCGGCTTACAGGCGGTGATTGTTTTGACAATCAATAACAGGAAATCAATAGGTGCAGACTGATTACACTGTAATCAGTTTTAAGCAATCAATAACCGGGAATCAATAGGTACAGACTGTAATGAAAATTGTCAAAGACGAAAAAATACTTTCTCATTGTTCGAAAGATAGCTGATCTCCGACTATCACTCTCTACGTTACTTATCAAATGAGGGTGTTATGACTGAGAGTACGGAGAAAAAAACGGCTAATAGAGTTGGGGCATTGCGTTCAGAACTGCGGATTGATTTGCATACTTACTATGCGATCAGTACCTGGGAAGGAAGAGAAAGAGGTGCGAGGAAAGATACAATCATCGGAATGCCGCGATTTTTCCGGTTAGTGTCCAGCATCAGCCGAGATTCTCTTGTTGATAATCCCTATGCGGATGCTGTGATGTACCAGCTTGAAACGTTGATTGATGAAGCGCATAAGAATATTCAGCATTTGTTAAATGAGGCAAACAGTCTGATAGACGATCTTCCTAGTGGTATTTCGTTGTCCAGTGTTGTTTCCAGCTCCCCTCTTAATATTGGTGTGCATAGTCATACGCCTTTAGGGTATCGCTGTGTTTACCTGCTTGTTGGTTTTGACCAACTGGCATTGAAATTATTTCAGGCTCATCATTACGGATTTATCTCTCGGCAGCATCGTGACGATCAGTTACACAAGGGGGGATACCAAATCCGCAAAATATTCTCGGCGGCGCAGCACTACCGATCATTCCCTGTCAACCGCACAGATATTGTGATGGACACTGAAACGATACACCCGGCGCAGCACTATTTTGGTGATGTAGATCGTGAGGTGCTGTTAGGCAAAAAACGTTCTCGTTTCTCGCCGCCGGTCAATGCTGAAAGTCTTCGTTTGTTAAATAAGCGATTGCGGCATAAACCCCAGGATCATAAGGTAGTGGGAAGCATTGATAAACAAGGAGATAAGGATGATAAGCATGGGACGGAGTCATTTTTGTAATGCAGCAGGCGTAGTGCTGTCTGCCTCTCTGTTGGGTGGATGTGCAGGGAGCGATGTTGCTGAATTGAATAAGACCGTCAGCGATATGAGCTACGGCTTACTCTCTCTGGGTAAAAAAACAGACAGCAGTGAGAGTGGTGGTTTGCCGACATTATCAGCGAACAGGATTGTGGTAGATAAGAAAACGTCAAAAGAAATTGAAGTTCCGGTTGATGTGGATACTGCTGCTGCCCGTGTTAAACGGTATTACAATTTTACCTCCAGTGATGTTGTGAACACACTTAAGGGGCAAGGCTTAGAAGGTGGCGTGAAGGCGGCAGCGATTACTCAGGGGGGATATGCCTGGGACGCGCAACCGGGCTCTTACTACAAGATGGGCAGGGATTGGGGTGCTGATGAGGGTATTGAGGACAATATCCTGATTGAACTTGAGAAAAATGGTTCAGGGAGTCGACTGTACGTTACGTTCCGCTCAAGCGAAGCCTCTCACGTTACCGAAGCCTATACCGGCAAACTGTTTGCCGAAGTCAAACAGGTCGCTGAAGGCAAAGTACGCTAGCAGCGTTTGCATCCTGTGGTGGCCCGGCTGGGTCATCACCGAATTTTCTTTATTCATCTGTCATTTTAATACTATGCCCCTGTGGGTAGGGTGTTGTGCATTCTGAATCTGGCAGGTTCACTCTCAAGGAGAGGCAATGAAGCTATTTCTGTGTGAAAAACCCAGTCAGGGACGGGACATTGCCGCAGTACTGGGCGCAGCGGAGAAGAAGGGCGGCTATCTTTCTGGTTCGGGGGTCGCCGTGACCTGGGGGTTTGGGCATCTGCTGGAACAGGCCAGCCCCGATGCGTACGGCGAGCAGTTTGGCAAACCGTGGCGAACGGAGGTACTACCGGTGTTACCCACCCAGTGGCAAATGCAGATCAAACCCGAATCCAAAGTGCAGTTTGAGATTATCAAGAAATTGTTGCTCAAGGCGGAGTGTGTGGTGATCGCGACGGATGCCGACCGTGAAGGGGAGGTGATCGCCCGTGAAATCCTGGATTATTGTGGCTATCAGGGCAACGTCGAACGGTTGTGGCTCTCGGCGCTTGATGAGGCCAGTGTTCGGGCCGCGCTGGCCGCAATCAAACCGGGGCATGAAACATACCCTTATTACCTAGCTGGTCTTGGCCGCGCTCGAGCAGATTGGCAAATCGGCATGAATTTGACCCGCCTCTACACGGTCAAAGCCCGTGATAGCGGCTACGGAAATGTACTCTCAGTCGGACGTGTGCAGACACCGACGCTCAATCTAATTGTTGAGCGAGATCGGGAAATTGCAGCTTTTGTGCCAAAGCCCTTTTTTGTGGTCAGCCTCGGCCTGACCTCCGGGGGGCAGTCTTTTCAGGCGCAATGGGTGCCAGCGGCAACTTACTGTGATGATGAAAAACGCTGCATTCAGCAAGGGGTTGCCCAGCAGGTCGTCCAACTCTGTCAGCAAACGGGTGTTGCTTCGGTCACAGAGATAGAGACCAAACGCGAAACCGTTTCGGCCCCGCTCCCGTTTGATTTGGGGACGCTGCAGCAGCAGTGCTCAAAGCGTTGGGGACTTGGTGCTCAGCAGGTACTGGATATTGCCCAGGCGCTGTATGAAACACATAAAGCGACGACCTACCCACGTACAGACTGTGGTTTTTTGCCGACCTCGATGTTGTCGGAAGTGCCCACCGTTTTTTCTGCCCTGGTAAAAAGTGACCCAACGCTCTCGACAGTGTTGGAACGGTTGCAGTCAGGTTTTGTTTCCCGCGCCTGGAACGATAAGAAAATCACCGCCCACCACGGTATTATCCCCACGAAACAGCCTTGTGACCTGGGTAAGATGAGTGAAACGGAGCGTCAGGTCTACCAAGTGATCCGGCAACACTATCTGGCGCAGTTTTTGCCGGTTCATGAGCTGGATGCGACTCGCGTGTCTGTGAATTGTGGCGGTCAACTGTTTAAAACCCGTGGCAATATCGTGGTAATACCGGGCTGGAAAGTGTTATTTGAGAAAGAGCAGGATCGCGATGAAGCGCAGGGTGATACTGACAATGCCCGGCTTCCCGCTCTGCAGCAGGGGACACAGTGCCAGGTTACCGGTGCTGTTGTGAAATCTCAGCAGACCAAGCCACCCGAGTATTATACGGAGGGCACCCTGATTGCGGCGATGAAAAATGCCGCGCAGTTTGTGACCGATCCGCGCCTGAAAAAAATCCTGAAAGAGAATGCCGGGCTGGGGACCGAAGCGACCCGAGCGGGTGTTATCGAAACCCTGCTGGCTCGCGGTTTTATCGTTAAAAAGGGGAAATCTCTGCGTGCTGCCGTGGTGGCCGGTGAACTGATGGATGTGTTGCCGATGCCGTTGAAAGATCCCGGCATGACCGCCCTGTGGGAGCAGGCGTTGGATGATATCGCCGAAGGAAAGATGTCTCTGGATGACTTTATGGCAAAGCAGTCAGCCTGGACGGCACAGTTGGTTGATAAAGGGCGTCAGCAGGCGATAAACATCACGGTTCCTCCCTCGCCGCCGTGTCCGGTGTGTGGAGGGATGACCTCGCAGCGGTCGGGGAAATCAGGGAGTTTTTGGGGATGCCTGCGTTACCCTGACTGTACCTGTAGTGGTCAACTAAAATTGGCCACGGTAGTAGACTGTTCATAGAACAGCCGTTCGGATTCATTGGGCGTTAAGCCTCCGTTGTACCAGTGCGGGCGAAGTTCGCTGTAGTAACCCGTTATATATCGGGTGATTGCATTTCTGCCCTCCCCGAAGCTCTGGTAACCTGTCGTCGGTACCCATTCGGATTTCAGACTTCTGAAAAATCGCTCCATTGGCGCGTTGTCCCAACAGTTCCCACGCCGGCTTAGGCTCTGTTTTATCCGGTAACGCCACAGCAACTGACGGTATTTTTTACTGGTGTAATGACTGCCCTGATCGCTGTGGAACATCACTCCGCCTGGGCGTCCCCTGAGTTCCCATGCCATCTGTAACGCTTTACCCGTTAGCGCTGAGTCAGGTGAAAACGACATCGCCCAGCCTATGGGCTTGCGGGCAAACAGATCCAACACCACAGCCAGATAAGCCCAGCGCTTACCTGTCCAGATATAGGTCACATCGCCACACCAAACCTCATTCGGTTGGGTTACTGCAAACTGCCGCTCCAATAGATTCGATATATCAACATGCTCCTGCCCACCCCGTTTATATTTGTGTGTGGGACGCTGGCAACTTGTCATGTTCAGCTCTGCCATCAATTTTCCGGCAAGCCAACGCCCCAGTTTTACGCCCTTATTCGTCACCATTATGGCGATATTTCGGGCACCGGCTGACCCGCCGCTAGCATGCCAGACTTCGTTAACCAGGCTGCGTTTAATGGTGCGCTCGACATCTGGGACGCGTTCTCTGTTATGCCAGTACCGATAGCTGCTACGCTGAACATCAAAAGCCTTACACAGTGCTTTTACCGAATAAAGCGCTCTCAATTTATCGACTATCGCGAACTGTTCAACGAGTCCGACATCAAGAGAGCGGTGGCCTTTTTTAGAATTTCGTTCTCCATTTCAAGACGTTGAATCCTTTTCTTCATTTCCCGAAGTTCTATTTGTTCAGGCGTCAGTGGAAGCCCAACGGGGGTTTTACCCTGACGTTCCAATCTGAGCTTACCCACCCATCGGCTAAGGGCGGAAAGACTGACATTCATGGCTTTAGCGGCCTCCGAATGAGAGTATTTCTGGTCAACAACCAGCTTTGCCGCTTCGAGTTTGAATTCAGCCGTGAAATATTTGGTCATGGATCACCTGTAAAGTTATTGAGGCAAGAATAACACCTCTGGTCAGGTGGCCAAATTCACTATGCCACTACAACCGGGATAGTGAATCCCCCTCAGCGGAACAAGTGTCGAGGCATTTCCAAAAAGAAAGCGCGTTGAGGTAAAACTAATTATCGATTGCACTGGGTACGGGGAGTTTGTTATTTTGCCGTGGCTTCTGAAGCACCCCGTGATTACTGCGGTCACCAGTAACATTCATCATTTCTTTACCCGAGGAATGATGTATAAGACGCAAAGTCTCAGTGAAAAACGCGTCGGGTTCGAAGGCTCGGCCTCTGAGTTGATGGAATGCAGTTAGACAATAGCCTGTGGTGCAGGCATGGCGGGAACGTATCGGGAAGATACGCTCCCGTTTTTTTTGCATTGTTCGTAATGATATGTCGGCTGATAGTTTAGTGTTGACTTCTTTTTAGCCCGTTTGAATAATGACCAGGCTTACTCGTTGTCTCTGACAACAGCCAATGTCCTGGTGATTTGAGAAGGACGCCTTCGGGCAATCACAAGCCAAAGCGACCCTAACCTGAGAGGACGCGCTCTAGAGCGGTAACCCCCCTGAACCTTTGAAAGCGGGGATCGCAGTTCACTGCGATGAAGGTGCACTTATCCAACTTAACAGACAGTCAGCGTCTTCACGTTGATACCCTGCGGGAAATCTCCCGTTGGGGATGTTTCTCTGCATACCGATTTATTCCCAAGGAGAAACACCATGTCTCAAACGACTCAATCTACTGCTGTACCGACTCAGACCGGCTATTTTAATCTGCATATCGATGGGCTGGGATATGTGAGTAATATCCGTGAAGTGACCACGACCAATGGTTCATTCCTAAGCTGTGTGGTGAATGCATTACACGGCTCTACTGAAAAACCTGACTATACACGTTTCGATGTCACGGTTTCCGGTAAAGAAGCCAGTGGTTTGATCCGACGTTGTCAGAAAGCGGTCGATGAAGAGAAAAAGGTTCTGGTCGGCTTTAAACTCAGCAATCTGACGGCAGATGTGTTCACGCTCACAAAAGGCGATCACGCAGGCGAATCCCGGCCTACCCTGAAAGCCCGGCTGATAAAAATCAGTTGGATCAAGGTTGGGCAGGAAATGGTTTACAAAGCGGAGAAATCAGCACCAACACCAGAGGCTTCGGCCAACACACAAAAAAAACAATATCAGGACAATGCGTTCTAGATTGTTCATGTAGCACCTTCCTTTACGCCAGAGCTTCTCTGGCGTTTTTTTTATTTTCGGGAAATGAGTTGTTCGTTGAGGGTGACCGTGAAGATTCGCACAGTGAGCACGTCTTTTTGACTGCTTACTGAGGATATTCATGAAATCATATTACGCTTTCCCCGCTTGTTTACTGGCCGCTGCGGTACTGACCGGGTGTGCCCAACCGCAAAAGAACCTGCAGCGCGACCCCACCTCTGCGATTGCCGGTGTCCAGCTCTCAAGTAACGTACAGTCGGCTCGTCCCGATGCGTTTGCCGCGCCGCTAGAGGTGGTTCGCTATGACCGCTATCTGCTGGTCAGTACCTCCCCTTCCCAGGCACAACGCGCCCCGCTGGAACAGGTGATCGATATTCGTATTCCGGCGTCTCTCACGCCTACGGTGGCTGATGCCATGCGTTACGCGCTGCGCCAGTCTGGGTTCAGTCTGTGCAGCGTCACGTCTGCCAATCGCGTGCTTTACAACCAGGCCTTACCGACAGTGCATCATCAGCTCGGGCCGATCCGGCTGAGCGAGGCGTTGCAAATCCTGGCCGGACCCGCCTGGCAGCTAGAGGTAGACTCGGTGCAGCGTGTGGTTTGCCACTCGCTGCGTGATGGATTCCGGTTACCCCCCGAGCCGACACCCGCGCCAATCACCCGCAATGATTTTCTACAGCCGCCTGCCATCAAGTCAGTGGCCCCCACCGTACAACCGCAACCCACTCCGGCCCCAGCCCGGCAAAGGATGCTGAAATGAGCGAGATAAGGGAAGGGACCTTGCCCGCACGTCCAGGCAAGGGAATGCGGTTGCTGCGTTATAGCGTCTTCACGCTCCTGGTCATTTCGGTTGTGGGTATTGGGGCAAAAGTGGTGAGCCAGTCTGCCCAGATTGTCTCGCTGCAAACGGCCCTGGGGCAAGTTCCGGGCCGGGATGCGGTCCAGCAAGAGCTGGATAAGCTGAACGGGCAGGTCATCAGTAATAGTGAGACATTGAAAACGCTGTCAGCCTCCCTGGAAGACGCCAGGGTTGCGCCCGTCGTGGATAAAACCACGTTTGACCATCTGGCGCAGCAGGTGCGCACACTCGAGACGAAAGTCAGCCAACCGGTGTCGTCAGATGTGCAGGCGCTGCAGGGCGTCCAAGCTACGATGGTACTTCTGCAGGCCCGTATTGATACCCTGGAACAACGCGCGGGAACAGCACAAACACTGGCAACCAAACCAGCAACGGCGGTTGCCAATCCAACACCTACCGTTAAAAAGAACTCGTCTCGGAGTACCCACGCTCGTGCAGTCGCCGCCCCTTTCCGTCTGACCAGCATTGAACGGCGGGGAGGGACGGTGTTTGTCGCCGTCGCTCCGCTGCAAGCGTTCAACCTGGCCGATATCCGACTGGTTGAAACCGGCGAGACCTTCCAGGGCTGGACGCTGCTGTCCGCCGCAGGCAATCAGGCCCAGTTCAGCGTCGCAGGCCGGACGCAGACGCTGAACGTTCAATAAGGAATTGGCATGATGAAATTGACTTCTATCGCTTGGGTACTGGGAATGAGCCTGGTGCCACTTCTCCCCGCCACGGCAGCAATGCAAACCGACCAATCCCAGCAGGGTAATACCGCCAGTGTCAGTACCACCTTGCAGGCACTGGAGGAAGCACAATCGAAAAAGAGTGCCCAGGAATGGGGGCTGACCACCGAAGAATGGCAGCGTTATCAGCAGTTGAGTCAAGGGCGTCGGGGGATCTTATCACCGGGGTTAGACCCCATCACCACGCTGGGTATTGAGGCGCGGACGGAGGAAGAACGGCGTCATTATGCCGATCTATCCGTCAAACAGGACTTTCAGCGGGTTGAGGCTGAATTGGCATTCCAACGTGAAGTGAATGCCGCCTGGGTGCGTGTCTATCCCGGTATCCTGCCGGTGCAATCTGCCGGGGATGCCGGACAGGGTAACGGTCGGCTGGCGCTGTTTGTCCGGGCTGACTGTGGGACGCCATGTGAGAGCAAAGTGGCGTCGCTGCTGGCAAGCCAGCGCCTGTTGGATATCTACCTGGTCGGTAGCGAGGGGAAGGATGACGCCGTTCGGGCCTGGGCGAAGAAGCTGGCTATCCCTGTCGAGCGGGTGAAAGCGAAAACGCTGACGCTCAATCACGATCGGGGGCAATGGATCAAGTTTGGTCAGGGGCGTATGCCGGTGGTGCTGCAACAGGGGGCAAACGGATGGCAAGTTACCGCGTATTGAGTGCGCTGGCGCTTCTGTTGTGCAGCGCGGGCAGTCTGGCAAGCGTGTCCTCTCAGCAGATCCCGTCAGGTTATTACCAGGTGGCGGTACAGGAGCGGGTGCCCGCTGAGGCGTTGTACAGCCTGGCGCTGACGGAGTCGTCAAAGAAACTACCCCACGGTGTTCGCCCCTGGCCGTGGACCATTAATGTGGCGGGGAAAGGCTATCGCTATGCGACCCGGCAGGAGGCCTATCAGGCATTGCTGGGGTTTATGCGTCATAACTCACTCAAACGCATTGATGTCGGGATTGCCCAGGTGAATCTGGGTTGGAACGGACATCACTTCCGCTCGAGCTGGGAGGCGTTTGATCCGTATATCAATCTGCATGTGGCCGCCCGTATTCTGCGGACCTGCTACGACAACAAACCGGGGAGTTGGATAACCGCTGCCGGGTGTTATCACCATCCGGCAGGCGGTCAGCCTGCACGGACCTATCAAGCCATTGTGAAACGGCATTTGAGTCGCCTGCAACCCACTGTCGGGGTGCTGGCATCGAATGTTGTCATTGAACCTGCCGCAGGAGTTACGCCATGAATCCACGTTTATTGACTTACCTGAGTGGTGTGTGGGTACTGGGTATCGTCAGTTTTACCGTCCAGGCCGAGTTAACGGTCGTGGCCGATCTGGGGGGGCAGTCTACTGCCGCGTATTTCGACAGCATCAACAATCAGGGGGAAGGGACGGCTCTCCAGACCGCGCCCTCATCTGCGCTGGTGACCCCAGTCATCATGGGATTGCCGGTCAGTACCCCCGAACTGACGCCCGGTAAGGTCGCTGCCAGAGCGTTGAGTCTGGCTGGCATGCGCCCGATGTTTTTGGTGGGTGATGATGACCTGTCGCGCCGTTGGTTGTCACTGCGCCGGGATGCGCTGGGGCAGTTAAATGCCGTGGGACTGGTGGTTAATGTTGCCAGTGAAGGGGCGCTCAATGACCTGAAAAAACACGCTGATGGGCTGGAGTTGTTGCCGGTCTCGGGCAGTGATCTGGCGAAGCGATTGGGTTTATCCCACTACCCGGTGTTACTGACGGAGAAAGGGCTGGAGCAATGATGCCCATCGATGTCAGGAACTTCTCCTTCATGCTGGAGCAAGAACCTGCGTTTGTTACCCTTTTGATGTTCAGCCTGCTGGGCTGGATGGTGTTGTTGCTCGGGACGAAGGCGAGTCGTCATCGTCGCTATCAGCGCCAGGCCTGTCGTGTTCTCGATCGCCTGCCTCAGTTGGCCGGTGACGGCCAGCGCTTGAATTACCTGCGCAAAATCAATCCCTACGTGTTTGAAGAATTGCTACTGACGGCGTTCGAACGTCGGGGGTATCGCATCAAACGTAACCGGCAATACAGTGGCGACGGCGGGCTGGACGGGCAGGTGTGGATTGACGGCCAGCGTTACCTTATTCAGGCCAAACGCTATGGCCGCACCATCACCCCGGCCCATGTGGCTGATTTCGGGGCGTTGGTGCGGCGTGAACGCTGTCGCGGATTGTTTGTGCATACCGGGCGCACGGGACCCAAAAGTCGCGCCGAACTGGCGCGACTCCCCGAGATTGAATTGCTCAGCGGCCAACGGCTGCTGGCGCTGCTGAAAAAGGACATAGCGTTTAATGAAGAGAGCGGGAGACCACGATGAGTGATCGTTATGTGATTGAGGCAATGCTGCGGCCTGCCGTTGAACTGAATACGGCGGTGGTTGCCGCCTGTGCCAGCTATATCTGTGTGACTGCCCCGTGGGCGGTAGCGTTGGCCCCGACGGTCAGCTATGTCACTGCCGGTGGGTTTGCCGTGTTCGCGTTGAAACGGACGGGGGAAGGGCTGCGGGTGTTGCGTTACCGGCGCAATATCCGCCGTTTACCGCGCTATGTGATGACCAGCGCTCAGGTGCCGGTAAGTCACCAACGTTTGTTTCTGGGGCGGGGGTTTTTGTGGGAGCAAAAGCACACCCAGCGCCTGCTGGCGACACTGCGCCCTGAAGTGGAGCGCTACGTGAATCCCCCAGCGCTGTATCAGGCGGCCCGCCGCTTTGAACAGCGTTATGAGTACCGTTATCCTACGTTGTGCAAATGGCTTTCCAGCCAGTCTGCACTCAATCCGGTGCGTCCGCTGCCGGACGTCGGCGGCAAACCTGCGCTGCATGGCATCGAGCCGGATGAAGTGAACGTGTCGCTGAGTCTGTTGGAGCGTGTGGGGCATATGTTGGTACTGGGGACGACTCGCGTCGGGAAGACTCGCCTGGCAGAGCTGCTGATCACCCAGGATATTCGGCGTGGCAATGTCACCATTGTCTTTGACCCCAAGGGGGATGCTGATCTGCTCAAGCGCATTTACGCAGAAGCCCACCGTGCCGGTCGTGCCAGCGAGCTGCAGGTGTTTCACCTGGGGTGGCCCGATATCAGTGCTCGCTACAACGCCGTGGGCCGTTTTAACCGTATTTCTGAGGTAGCTACTCGTGTGGCCGGACAATTGGAAGGCGGCGGTAATAATGCGGTATTTCGTGAGTTTGCCTGGCGATTTGTCAACATCATCGCCCGTGGCCTGGTGGCGCTGGGGCAACGACCTGACTTTGGCCTCATTATGCGTTACGTCAATAACATCAGTGATTTGTATGAGGATTACGCCGAATTTTACCTGTCGCAACATGCTCCCACATTGTGGGGGCAGATTGAGGGGTTGGTGCCGATCCTTGATGAACGTGATATTCCCCGGCACATGGAGGGGCGTTCCATGCGCGTGATCGCGATGGAGCAAGTGCTGAGCAGCGACGAAGGAAAGCGGATTTATGATCCCATCCTTGATGGCCTTCGCTCGTCTGTGCGCTATGACCAGAAATATTATGACAAGATTGTCGCCAGCCTGCTGCCATTATTGGAGAAATTGACTTCCGGTAAGACGGCGCAACTCATCTCCCCGGACTATACCGACCTGACCGATCCCCGACCCATTTTTGACTGGCAACAGGTGATCCGCAAAAAGGGCATTGTCTATATCGGACTGGATGCGCTGTCAGACCCTGAGGTGGCTGCTGCAGTGGGCAACAGTATGTTTGCTGACCTGGTGAGCGTCGCCGGTCATATCTATAAGTTTGGCATTAACGATGGTTTGCCGGATGCGGGGAAGAAAACGCCGATAAGCCTGCATTGCGACGAGTTTAACGAGCTGATGGGCGATGAGTTTATTCCGCTTATTAACAAGGGCGGTGGTGCGGGCATCGAAGTGACGGCGTATACCCAGACCCTGCCGGACATCGAGGCACGGTTGGGCAGTGCGGCCAAGGCCGCGCAGGTGGTGGGTAACTTCAACAGTCTGGTGATGCTGCGCGTTCGCCATACCGAAACGGCAGAACTGATGACCAAACAACTGCCGGAAGTGGAGGTGTATACCAAAACTCTGGTCTCTGGCGTCACCGATATCTCCAACCCAGAGATGGGCAGTGATTTTACCTCCAATACCCAGGACAGGGTGAGTTCGGTACGTACCCCACTGATCACCCCCGCCAATGTGATTAATCTGCCGAAAGGCCAGGCCTTTGCCTTGCTGGAAGGGGGAAAATTGTGGAAGATCCGTATGCCGTTGCCAGCGGCGGGGAATGATGCCTTGATGCCAGAAAGTCTGGCGAAAATTGCCGAGTATATGAAGAAAAATTACCGCACGGGAGATACCTGGTGGTCAGGTTCGGCTTTGCCGGGCGATAGAGAGCCAGAAAATATTGACAGTGTCGTGGCCTGATAAGGGGAATGTAATGAAACAACAATATCGTGTCAGTGCTGTGCTGGCATCCAGTCTGGGGCAGTCTGCAGAGGTACCCCGAGATATCATGGACGTGTTAAAAACCCGGCACTGCTCAACGCCATTTGCCCCAGAGATAGTGGCCGCGTTAAGCGGCTTAGGGTATGACGCCCGGCGTGAGCAAGAGCCCTGCCCGGTGGATCAAGTAGGGATTTGGGTGACGATAAACGCTCAGCCGATGTTGTTGCAGTGCGAGCTGGAAGTCGTGGCGCTACATTAAAGAGGTTATCATGGCACAAGCATCTTCTTCCGCACAACCGGTCCAGCAGAACCTGCCCCCCAAGCGGCATGGTTTGCTGATGACGGTATTGTGGGACATGCCCTGGCGAATTATCGGCATGTTATTGGTTTCCCTGCTGTTCAGTCTGATAGTGGAGTACATCGGCATTGCCTTCTTCTGGCCGGAGCTGGGAGCCGAGCACAGTCGTGCGGTGATGGTGACGGAAAGTGGGTATTTTGCAGAAGGATTTACCCGTAGTCTGCTGCTGTCAGCGCCGGTGACCACAGTGAGCACCTGGATAACCGTCGGCTATCAATGGCTGTTTGTAAACAGTGGCTTTATGGTCTGGCTCCAGTCTGCTCAAACTCAACAAACGGGGAATGCAATCACGGATAGCCTGAATGTCGGTGGGGCCTGGTTGATACAGGTGGCGCGTGAATACCTGATGGCTTCGATGTATGTCACGCTGGTTTTCCTGATGCGTGTCACCATCCTGGTGTTGTCGGTACCGCTGTTTGTTCTGGTGGCCCTGGTGGGGATAGTGGACGGAATGGTGAGGCGTGACCTGCGGCGTTACGGCGCGGGGTATGAGTCGAGCTTTCTGTATCACCATGCCAAGCGGTTTGTGAAACCGGCAGTCTATATTCCCTGCATCCTCTATCTGTCCGCACCGTTCTCGGTGTATCCGAACCTGCTGTTGCTGCCTGCTGCGCTGCTGATGGGACTGGCGATATCGGTGACAATGGGATCATTCAAAAAATACTTATAGGTGCGTTCATCCCTGTGGGGCGGATAACAGGTACTCAACCTTTAGTTGAATACTTACGGTAATGCGTATAGAATTATTTTACTGCAAGAGCATTCGCAGGGGGCGCAAATCAGATACAGGCCTTCTGTGCCGGGCAGTCAGATGGCTGATCATCTGCCGGGTAGTTACGACAAAAGTCGGTTTCTGAACCCTATGTGCTAAAGAAATGCTGCGACTACCAACAAAATTATACGGGGTGCTGATTGCGCCCCGTTTTTTTATTGAATTTTACCAATCAATACACCATGAGCTTTTCTTCGCGTATACGCAGTAACAACGACATATATCCAGCCTGAATCCGTCTCAGGAGCTTCTTTTGGCTCCAAAATCACAACACCTAATGATGACTTTAAAACCGTTGTTCTATGCTTCCCGCCAGGGTGATTGAATTCACAATAGATCGGCACTCCTGGGCGAATAATATCACTCACGAACCGCGCCACATCGTCTACAGTTCCATACCCTAATTTTGCTAGCTCACTTTCGTGCTCGGCCCAGATATGGCGAACACCAAAACCTCTGTTTGGGCCACTATGCTTACCGGCACGTAGGAAAATGTCTCCGGCAGGAATACTGTCGCTTTTTGAATTCATCTCTGGAACCCTTCCATAACACACAAGACCACCAGGGTGAGCTATCTCCTCGTTAGGGTAACCAACTATGCCGTAATTGTTCGGTGGCACTAAGTGATCCTCGTAGGTAACTGTACGAGCATATTACCAGTACAAAACGGCATGAAGAACAACACAGTAGTTCCTTTTCTACTTTGATGCCTATTTTGTAGGTTTTAGGTAAAGCCCCCGATGGCGCGGTTCGCGCCACGCGTTGAACCCCTGATAAATTTTCAAAATCCCATTCTAGTTGTTTGCTGACCCTCTCCCCCCTTTTCGCCAAGCTCTCTCCTGCAATCCATTACTGATAAAAGGAGGTTCATATGTACACAACACCGCTGCGGGCGTTGTGTCTTGCAGGCAGTCTGCTCACCGCGCTGTCCGTCCAGGCCAGTGAGAAAGACGAACTGGCCCTGGTCATGAAGCAGTTGGATCAGGTGCAGGCCAGCCTGGAGCGCGCCCGTGTTGTGGCGGTTCAGGACGGTCAGTCCGGGCGTTTCCATTTTGACTACCTGCGGGCAACCCAGGACGTCAACACCATGCGCCGGGGGATTGAGTTTTACCTCGAACCGTCCCGCGCTCAACCCACCACATCGTCAGTTTCTGGGCAATACCGCCAGGAGCGTCGGTAATGAATGAAGCACAGACCGCCGCGTTTAAAGCTGCTGCGGGCAACGTCGAGCCTGCTGTCCTGAACCTGCTGTTTATCGGCTCACTGATAGCGGTGTTATTGCTGTGGGCAGGGTGGGGATTTGTTCACGTCTACCGGGGCTATGCCGCAGGCAACATCAAGGGGGCTGCGGTTCAACGCTTTGTGGTACGTGTCGTCATCCTTGTGTTGGTCAGTCTGTATTTGTTTGCCAGTTAATCACGTCATCCATTATTCACTTGTAAGGAAACTACCATGAATCTGCAGTCTCTTTTCTCTTCCTCCCGCCGTGTCGCACAGCGTGTCCGTCAGTCTACCCTGCTGCTGGCGTTAACGTCGGTCACCTCAGCCCAGGCCGCGCTGCCGACCGTTGAGGGCCCTAAATCCAGCACCGACAGTACGTTCTACGGCCAGATTTCCGGCTATCTGAATGATGGCATTGTGTTAGGTGGATTGATTATGGCCGCTGTCGCATTACTGGTTGTGGCCAACGCCATTATTGCCACGTTCTCTGAAGTGCAGCAGGGGAAGGCCACCTGGGCCAAATTCGGGATACTGGTTGTGGTCGGTATTGTTCTTGTCGTTGCGGTCATCTGGCTGGCAACCAAGGCGGCTACGGTTATCGTGGGATAAGGCAGATACGGTATGGCGACTATCACGTTTCTGCCCGACAGGCTCAATGCCGAGCCTATCGTGTTCAAAGGCTTTACCACGCCAGAGCTGTTTATGACAGCGGGGTTAAGCGTACTGGGCGGCCTGGTGGTCGCCATACCCTTTATCCCGCTTCTTGGTTGGCTGGCTTTCCCTACCGTCAGTTTACTGATGCCGCTGTTTACGGTGTTCTTCGGCGGCAAGCTGATGGCCCGCTTCAAACGAGGTAAACCCGAGAACTACCTTTACCGGTGCGTTGAGCTGTGGCTCAGCCGTCAACGCCTGGGCAACCCTCACTTGATACACCGTAGCCAGACATGGGCATTGCGCCGTTCAACACCGGTTGTCCGTCAGCTTCAGGAGGAATTTGATGAGTAAGTACAGAAGTGCGGTCAATGCGCGTGATCGCCATATTTCAACCCTGCGGGGTTCTTGCGGTGTTCTGCTGGTCCTGCTGATGGTTGCGCTCACCGGCTGGATGCTGTCACCGCGTAATTTGACCGTCCATAATCCCCCCGATTTGCGTTCCGGTTCGACCCGTGCCTGGTGGGAGGTTCACCCGTCCACGGTCTACAGTTTTGCGTTTTACATCTTCCAACAGTTGAACAGTTGGCCCAAAGACGGCAATACCGACTATGAGTATCGTATCAGCACGCTTTCTGCCTACCTGACGCCGACTTGTGAAGAGTGGTTGAACAAGGATGCGAAACAGCGCAAATCTGCCGGGGAGTTGCGTGAGCGCGTCAGGGGGATCTCAGAAGTCCCTGGGCGCGGTTACAAGGACGACAGTGTCACGGTGGTGAGCCGTGATAGCTGGATTGTACGCCTGGATCTGGTGGCCGATGAGTATTACCACACCGAACCGGTGAAACGCGCCCTGGTGCGTTACCCGCTGAAGATTGTGCGCTGGGATCAGAACCCGGAAGCCAATCCCTTCGGTCTGGCACTCGATTGCTACGCCGATATTCCCCAACGCCTGGAAGCGGCTCCGGTCGCGCCGGTTGAGAAGAAAGGACTGTTTTGATGCGTATAAAACATCGTCATTATCTGCCGCTGTACCTGGCGTTGTTGGGTGTGGCAGGCACGTTGAGTGTTCCTCTGCCGGTCGAGGCGGTAGAGCTGATGAAGTGGGAGCGTATCCCGCTGCAGGTGCCGCTGACCGTGGGGCAAGAACGTATTGTGTTTGTAAACAAGAACGTCCGGGTGGGTTTCCCTCCCGAGTTGAACGGCAAACTGCGGGTGCAGAGCACCGGCGGGGCCGTTTATCTTCAAGCGGGCAGCGCCTTTGCCACGACGCGGCTGCAACTGCAGGACGTGGAGAATGGCGAACTTATCCTGCTGGATATCACTGCCCTGGAGGGTAAGCAGATACGTGAACCGGTGAGTCTGGTCTATCAGGGCGACGTCTCCAGTGCGACCGGCAGCGATAACACCTCGGTCAGCGCAGAGGAGACGACGACCATCAAAGGCAAGGGCCAGACCTCCGCCAAAGACACTGCCCCACGTATCACCACACCGCTGCCGATTGCCCTGACGCGTTATGCGGCGCAAAGCCTCTATGCCCCGCTGCGTACGATTGAAGCGTTGCCGGGGGTACACGCTATTTCGCACGGTCTGGCATCGACCATCACGTCACTGTTGCCCTCCGAGCCGGTCACGGTGCGCCCACTGGCGGCCTGGGGTGTTCAGGGGTACAACGTGGTCGCCCTGAAGCTGACCAATCAGCGGTCGGGGAAAGTGGTTCTTGATCCACGTCGTTTGCAAGGCACCTTCCATTCGGCCACCTTCCAGCATCGCTGGCTGGGGGCTGCCGGAACACCGGAAGATACCACGCTGTTGTATCTGGTGATGCAGGGACGCCCGGACGCGGCGTTTTTGCCGGAGCCCGTGGTTCCAGCAGTGAAGGGCAAGACACGCCCCTCATCAGGAGGACAAACCCATGCAAATTAAATCCAATACCCTGCTGAAAGTTCTGGTACCGGTGGTGTTGTTTATTGCGATTGCCATCGGTGTCAAATCCTGTGGCTCAGGCACCACACCGGCCTCATCGAGCGCCAAGCCGAATACGGTGGCTGATCTGACCGACGAGGAGTTACAGATACTGGGCATCGAGGGGGATACGCCGGAAGACACCTTGCGTACCCTGGTGGCGCGTCTGAAAGTGATACAAGACAAGCAGAACAGTCTGGAACAGCGGAATGTCACGCTGTCGGAAGAGAATGCCACCCTCAAAGAAGGCGGGTCGAATGTTGATAGCCGCATTCGTGATGCGGTCAATGTGGCGAAGCAGGAAGAGTCACAGGCCCGGCAGAAACTTCAGGCGGAGCAGCAGCGTCTGGCGACGCTGATTGACAGTCTGAAGGGGATGGGCGGTACGTCAGGCCAGACACCGCTTGCCGGTTCATCGGGTTCATCCGCGTCAGGGCAGGGGCAATCGGGTGATTTGCCGATTGGTCTGGGTCTGGAAGGCAGTGAGGGCACAGTGAGTGCAGGGACGGTCAGCGGCGGCGTGATGTGGATCGAACCGCAGGATGCGGTTCAACTCGACCGTAATGGCAAGCCGGTGATGGGGGCCGCTGCTGTAGGTACGGCAGCGGGCACGGGCAGTTTCCAATTCCCGTCTTCCTTTGCCAGCCTGGATGATAACGAAATTTCCCGTGTAGTGGTCAACTAAAATTGGCCACGGTAGTAGACTGTTCATAGAACAGCCGTTCGGATTCATTGGGCGTTAAGCCTCCGTTGTACCAGTGCGGGCGAAGTTCGCTGTAGTAACCCGTTATATATCGGGTGATTGCATTTCTGCCCTCCCCGAAGCTCTGGTAACCTGTCGTCGGTACCCATTCGGATTTCAGACTTCTGAAAAATCGCTCCATTGGCGCGTTGTCCCAACAGTTCCCACGCCGGCTTAGGCTCTGTTTTATCCGGTAACGCCACAGCAACTGACGGTATTTTTTACTGGTGTAATGACTGCCCTGATCGCTGTGGAACATCACTCCGCCTGGGCGTCCCCTGAGTTCCCATGCCATCTGTAACGCTTTACCCGTTAGCGCTGAGTCAGGTGAAAACGACATCGCCCAGCCTATGGGCTTGCGGGCAAACAGATCCAACACCACAGCCAGATAAGCCCAGCGCTTACCTGTCCAGATATAGGTCACATCGCCACACCAAACCTCATTCGGTTGGGTTACTGCAAACTGCCGCTCCAATAGATTCGATATATCAACATGCTCCTGCCCACCCCGTTTATATTTGTGTGTGGGACGCTGGCAACTTGTCATGTTCAGCTCTGCCATCAATTTTCCGGCAAGCCAACGCCCCAGTTTTACGCCCTTATTCGTCACCATTATGGCGATATTTCGGGCACCGGCTGACCCGCCGCTAGCATGCCAGACTTCGTTAACCAGGCTGCGTTTAATGGTGCGCTCGACATCTGGGACGCGTTCTCTGTTATGCCAGTACCGATAGCTGCTACGCTGAACATCAAAAGCCTTACACAGTGCTTTTACCGAATAAAGCGCTCTCAATTTATCGACTATCGCGAACTGTTCAACGAGTCCGACATCAAGAGAGCGGTGGCCTTTTTTAGAATTTCGTTCTCCATTTCAAGACGTTGAATCCTTTTCTTCATTTCCCGAAGTTCTATTTGTTCAGGCGTCAGTGGAAGCCCAACGGGGGTTTTACCCTGACGTTCCAATCTGAGCTTACCCACCCATCGGCTAAGGGCGGAAAGACTGACATTCATGGCTTTAGCGGCCTCCGAATGAGAGTATTTCTGGTCAACAACCAGCTTTGCCGCTTCGAGTTTGAATTCAGCCGTGAAATATTTGGTCATGGATCACCTGTAAAGTTATTGAGGCAAGAATAACACCTCTGGTCAGGTGGCCAAATTCACTATGCCACTACACCGTCAGAAAGCCGAACTGGACCGGGCGGCGAAAAATCAGCAGGCCATCGAGGAAGCGACACCGGTGTATACGTTGCCGGAGAACTCGACGCTGATTGGCAGTCGTGGCATGACAGCATTGCTGGGCCGGGTGCCGATTGATGGCAAAGTGACTGATCCGTACCCGTTCAAGGTGCTTATCGGCAAGGAGAACCTGACCGCCAACGGTATCGAACTGCCTGATGTGGAAGGGGCGATTGTCTCCGGCACCGCCACCGGTGATTGGGTGTTGTCCTGTGTCCGTGGGGAAGTGCATTCCATTACTTTTGTGTTTACCGATGGCACCGTGCGTACTGTGCCGTCGCCAGCAAAATCCAGTGATGGCAGCAACGGCAAGTCAAATGTCGGCAGCATCGGCTGGTTGTCGGATGAGAACGGCATTCCCTGCCTGTCCGGGGAGCGCAAGTCCAACGCCTCCACCTACCTGCCCACCCTGTTTGCGCTTTCCGGGGCCGGTGCAGCGGCGGATGCGATGGCGAACAGCCAGACCACCACGTCGGTGGATGGCACCACGGTGACCAGTACCTTGACCGGCAGTGCCGGACAGGTGGCGCTGGGCAAGGCCTTGTCAGGTGGAACGAACGAGCTGGCTGATTGGGTGAAAGCGCGTTACGGCCAGATGTTTGACGCCGTGTATGTGCCACCGGGTGCCCAGGTGGCGGTGCATATCACCCGCCAAATCCCGATTGATTTTGAAACACAGGGCCGGAAGGTTCGGTACGATTTTGATATCCGCCAGCAGCATGGGCTGGATTAAGGAGATTGTGATGAAACAGCGAGTGTTACCTTTATTGTGCCTGGCGGTTCTGTTGACTGGCTGCTCGACGTCAAAGGATGAAATGCTGCCACCGGGGGACTCGACCATGCTGGAGTTGTGGCAAAACAAAGGTTCGTCGGCACGGACAGCGACCGAAGCCCGCAGCACATTACGCCGGGGATTGACCTATGACGATAGCGCTGTACGTCAGGCTATCGAGGAGAGCTATACCCGGACGGCGGAAAACGAGATCCAGCAGGTGTTCCCGCGCCTGCCGAACCCTGACATGGTGATTTATATCTACCCGCATATGGCTGGGAATGCCCCTGCGCCAGTGCCGGGCTACAGCTCGGTATTCCCGTTTTTTAGCCAGGTGCAGTATGCGCTGCCCGGTGAACGTACGGAGGCTTTGTGATGTTCTCATTGTTTAGCAAGAAAAAAATCAGCAAATCTGCGCCGGGCTTACCCGATAACCATGAGGGTACTGACACTGCCCTATTAGAACGTGAACCGCAGGTGAAAACCGGCAAGCTGACGGTGGCCGAGGAAAAGGCACTTTACCCGAACAACCCGACGTTTGTGGATTACCTGCCGTGGGCCGAGTACCTGCCGCGCAGCCAGTGCCTGTTGCTCGATGACGGGGTGTCGGTCGGGGCGGTGTTTGAGATTGTGCCGGTGGGTACCGAAGGGCGGACGCCGGAGCGGCTGGAGGAGATCCGCGATGTGGTGGAAGATGCTCTGCAGGACAGTTTTGAGGAGCGGGATTCTCACCCGTGGGTTATCCAATTCTTTTGTCAGGATGAAACCGACGTCACCGAGTACCTGGATCACCTGCGCGGTTACGTGAAACCCTGGGCGCAGGGGACGGCATTTACCGAGGCCTATCTCACCGAAATGGAGCGGCATATGCGCGGCATTGCGGTGCCCAAGGGGTTGTTTATCGACAAGGCGATCACCGGCGCACCCTGGCGCGGCCAGCAACGCCGGACCCGGATGGTGGTCTACCGCTATGTCAATCCGGCACTGCGTGAGCCCCATGCGCCTGAAGAGGCGTTGAACCAGGTCTGTGAACGTCTCTCGTCAGCGCTGGCCGGTGCGGGTGTCGTGGCTGCCCGCCAGAACGGAGAGCAGATCCACGCCTGGTTGCTACGTTGGTTTAACCCCGAGCCTGATTGGATCGATAAAGAGACCTTGTATCGCACGGCGGCGCACCAGGATGATGAGTCGGGTGTGTTACCGGTGGAAAATGATTTCAGTGAGACAGTGCTGTTTTCGCCGCCGCGTTCGGATGTGGAGCGCGGCATTTGGTGGTTTGACGACCAGGCGCATAAGGCGGTCACGGTTGACCGGCTGCGTCGTGCCCCGACCGTGGGGCACCTGACGGGCGAAACACGCAAAGGGGAAAATATCAATGCGTTGATGGATTTGCTGCCGGAGGGAACGGTGGTCTCACTGACCCTGGTGGTACAGCCCCAGGACGTGCTGGAAGAGCGCTTTAATCACCTGGCAAAGAATGCCATCGGCGAGAATACCGAGTCGGAGCGGGTGCGTGAAGACTCGGAGATCGCCAAGCGTTATCTGGGGGAAAAACACAAGCTGTACCGGGGCAGCATGACCTTCTACCTGAAAGCCCCGACCGTCAAGGTGCTGAATACCCGTCAGCGTGACCTGACGGCGGTCTTGTTGAACGCCGGGTTGCAGCCGGTGAAACCGGAGTTCGATGTTGCCCCGCTCAACGGCTATTTGCGGGCCTTGCCGATGTGTTTTAACCCGATGCACGATAAAAAACACTGGTACACGCGTCTGACGTTTGTCCAACATATGGCGAACCTGCTGCCGGTGTTTGGTCGGGATACCGGTACCGGGCATCCGGGCTTTACCTTCTTCAATCGAGGCGGTGCACCGCTGACCTTTGATCCACTCAACAGTCAGGACCGCGCCAAGAATGCCCACCTGGTGGTGTTTGGTCCCACCGGCTCGGGGAAGTCGGCCACTTTGAACAGCCTGTTTGCGCAATTGATGGCTATCCACCGTCCCCGGTTGTTTATTGCCGAAGCCGGTAACTCCTTCGGCCTGTTTGCTGATTATTGTGAAGAGCTGGATCTGACGGTGAACAAGGTCAGCATCAAGCCCGGTTGCGGCATTTCCCTGGCTCCGTTTGCCGATGCGCACCGTCTGATCGAGATGCCTGCCGTTATGGTGAGTGAGGAAGAACTGAGTGAACGCATCGAGACTGAAGACAGTGATGAGGAGGATGACGATGAGGAGCGTGACATTCTGGGTGAACTAGAGATTGTGGCACGACTGATGATCACCGGTGGGGAAGCCAAGGAAGAGGCCAAACTGGAGCGGGCTGATCGGGGCATGATGCGTGAGGCCATCCTGGTGGCCGCGCGAGCAGCCTATAACGCGGGGCGACAGATGGTCACCGGCGATCTGCAGGCGGCGTTATACCAGTTTGCCGCTGAGGAAGCTCGTCCTGAAGTACGCCGTAATCGTGCGCAGAACATGGGGGAGTCGTTGGGCGTATTTATGCAGGGGTTCCTGGGCGAGCTGTTTAACCGCCCCGGAGAGAACTGGCCTGAGGCTGATGTGACACTGATTGACCTGGGGACGCTGGCGCGGGAAGGGTATGAGGCGGCGTTGGCAGTGGCTTACACTTCGCTGGTGAACACCATCAATAACATTGCCGAGCGTGACCAGTTCCTGGACAGGGAAATCGTGTTTGCGACCGATGAGGCACACATGATAACGACCAACCCGCTGCTGGCACCGTTTGTGGTCAAGATCGTAAAGATGTGGCGTAAGTTGGGAGCCTGGTTGTGGCTGGCAACGCAGAACCTGGAGGATTTTCCGAATACGTCGAAGAAGATGCTCAATATGATCGAATGGTGGCTGTGCCTGGTGATGCCGCCGGAAGAAGTGGAAGAGATCGCTCGCTTCAAGAAATTGACGACGGAGCAAAAAGCCATGTTGCTGTCGGCAACCAAAACCCCCCGTTGTTATACCGAAGGGGTGGTACTGGCGAGCCGCATCGAGGCGCTGTTCCGGGCGGTACCACCGAGTCTGTATCTGGCTCTGGGGATGACCGAGAAGGAGGAGAAGGCAGCACGGCGGGCGATAATGCAGGCGCAGGGCGTGACGGAACTGGCGGCAGCGAAAGAGATTGCTCGCCAACTGGATGTGGCTCGCGGTATCGCTAAGGCGGCGGCATGATGCAGTTGAAGAAGGCCATGTTGGAGATTGTGGCCGGTGAGGGTGGTGAAGGTGGCGTGTTGTTTGAGGCTCCACCACAGGGCAACCCGCGTATCAGTGAGGTCCATGCCGGGCAGTTGGCAGAGTTGTGTGAGCAGATCCGGGGGCGCACCCCGTCTGTGGTCTCGATCACCTGTTCGCCGCACCGGGTGGGGCATCACAGTTGCGTCGCGGTAAAAGTGGTCGGAGCCAGTGCCTGTGTCAATCTGTTGTTGACGATCACCGGCACATTACGTTGGCCGAGCGAACAGGATTATGCCCATGCTCCGCGCTGGTATATCAACCTGCCGGATGCGATCGATGCAGTGTATCTGGTGACGCAGTTGGCGGAACGTTTACGCGTCTCGGAGCCCAAGGTTAAAAAATAGCTTCTCGGTAATATAGGCTGCATTTTTGTGTAGCCTACACATTGCACCACGCGGTCTTTAGCTATATTCATCTATATTCGTTCTGAAAATTTTGGAAGCCAAATTTCGCACGCTTAAAGTGTTGTATTTTATGGGATTGATAAACCTGGTTCGCTGACTCCTTTCCGACTGACTCAAGAATACCACTAACGAAAATTTATGATGCCAATTAGTGTTTTATGTTTAATTCTTTTAATATAGTTCACTAGCTAAATATATGAGCATGCATAAATTCTAACTTGCTCTACAAAAGTTCTTTATCTGTGTTTTCGATGAAAATTAAAAGTATTAACTTCATGACCAATGTCATTGTTTTAAAATTATTTATTATTTTAAGTAAATGGTTTATAATTAATTGATAATTATAAGGTTAGGGGGTGTTGAGTGAAGTATTCTGAGTATTTATCCTCTGCGAAGAGGCATAATCATACCTGTAAGGTACTGAAGGAGAAATTGGAGCAATTCGAAGGGGGTGATCATGAGACATCAGAATATCAATATATTACCTTGAGCCTGTATTACATTTCTGGATATATTGTTGAGTGTTCACTAAAGTATAAAATACTTGAATGTTTTGGTCATGATCAGTTTACAGATGTAACGAAAAGTAGTTGTTCCAATTTTGAATTTAATTTCAATAAAGATTTCAAAATCCATAATTTAACAAAGCTTCATGAGTTGTTAGATACTAAGATAAGTGATGTTTTTCCTTTATGTAATGAGGATGATATAAACGAACTTTTATCTGGGTGGAAGCCTGACATTCGATATGAAGATGTACAATGTAACCATCGGGATGTCATTTCTTTCTACAACTATACTCGCCTGTTTCTGACGAAAATATAAGAGGTAATGAATGTTAAAGTCAATTGATTTAATAAGCAGACTTGAAGATGCTCTAAAAAACAAAGTCGAAGAACTGTGCATTTGTGATTATTTCATTGAATTAAGAATTAATAATAAAGTTGATGTCTATATAGTGAGCGACAAAGTTAATGATATTGACGGATTAGAAATATTCAGTTTAACCAAAAAGGAACTAGATAACCCTAACATTAGAATAAAATTTATTGATGAAAGTACTTCAAGAGATGAAGATTATAGACATCTATTTAACAGAGATAAGGTGTCTCTTGGTCTAAGACGGTCTTTGAATACACTTTTAAACACAAACGTTAATAAGGAAAACGAAAAAAATATTATCACTTTCTATAGTTATAAAGGTGGTGTAGGGCGCACTACTTCATTAGCATTAACTGCAACCTATTTATCCAGAAAAGGGAAGAATGTATTTGTAATGGATTGCGATTTTGAGGCGCCAGGTTTATTGAATTTCTTTAACAGCTCACAATCTGACAACTGCAAAAATGGTTTAATAGAATATCTGAATGATAAAAATTTTGATGCTGAAAGTCAAATTAGCGATTATGTCTATAACATCGAGAAAAGTTACTCCGGTAGCGGTGTTATTAACTTGATATCTGCAGGAAACATTTTATCACATCAGGATGATACTTTAAGCTATTTAGAGGGTTTGGCTAAAGTAGATTTTCAAGGTGATGCGATAGTATCAATCCTGTTAAAATTGGTAGATGAAATTAATGATAAATATAAACCTGATGTAATATTGGTGGACTCAAGAACAGGGTTTAATAATGTTTTTGGTGCATTAGTTAACATATCAAAACATATAGTTGTATTAGCTGGTGATGACATACAAAATCAACCAGGAATAGAATATGTGACAAGAGTATTGGATGTAAAAAATGTTAACGCCACGTTTGTTCTATCAGTTATAAGTACTAATTTCAGTCGAAGGTTAAATAATTTTAAGAGTTATATCCAAGGTTTATCTAATGCTGATACAGATTCGGATGTTTTTTATTTTGACCGGCAAAATTCACTTGAATATATTGGGACTCCCTTAGAAGACTCTTGTGATGTTGATGACTTTATTAATGGTGAGAACGGCTCTGCTCAATATCAAGGTTTCTTCAATCATATTAATAATATAGTATCTCATTTTCAAAATGGTGATATAGCAGAACAGTCCTGTGTTGATGTTGATGTTGATGTTGATGTTGATGTTGATGTTGATGTTGATGTTGATGTTGAAAGTTTAGATTGCAAAATACAAGATTCTGTTCTTGAAAATATAAGAACAAAATTGCCGGACCTATACGCGGAGAACATTAATTACACTAGCGAGTATATTAATAAACATTTCTACTACCGACCTTGCATGGAAGATCTTTTAATACCGGAAAAAAGTATTTTATTGGGTGACAAAGGAACAGGTAAAACTGCTTTTTATAAAGCATTGCAACTAAATGTTTTTTTTGAACAACTGGTAATAAAAGCACAAAAGCAGCACATGCATTATGAAGTGTTAAATGCCACTAATTTTGAGCAAGAGAATTTTGAATTTTTAGGGTTCGATGAATATATTAAAAATGAATTGTTTATAAAAAAATTCTGGATATTTTTCATCTGGAATGCTCTGTGTTCTAGACCTACGGTTAAAACACTGAACCCCCAAAGTTTAATAAAGTTAGACAAGCCTGATGCTCCTGGAAAGATAATATCCTTAATTAATAATGTAAGTGAATTTGAAAATATTGAATTAGAACTTAACTCGATAAATGATAGCTTAAAAAAAGATGATAAGCGTTTGATCATTACTTTTGATCAGCTAGATAATATTATTAAACCAATTCTATGGAACGATGTAGTTGCACCTCTAGTTAAAATGGTTATGAGATTTCCATATTCAAATATTCATCCAAAACTTTTCTTACGAAGAGATCTTTACGACAGACTAGGTAATTTAACAAACAAAAACTCTTTTAGCAGCAGAGTTATTGATTTGGAATGGTCACAAAATGAGATATTTTCATACTTCCTTAAAATTGTTTTCACTTACTCAAATGACAGTTTTTTTGAATTCTTGAAAAGTAAAAATATCAAGCCAATCTTATTGGAAAATGTTGAAAAAAAATTAAGAACTAAAGGGAAAGTGCATAACCAATTACCTTTGGATAAAGGATTGATTGAGCCAATTATTAATGAATTTTTTGGTTCGCCAAAATTAAATAGTAGAGGAAAATTAAGCACAGCTTATCAGGACCTCTATCGAAATATACAGAGTGCTGATGGAACAGTAAATCTAAGACCCTTTATTGATCTACTAACAAATGCCATAAAAGAGCAAGATGATAAAGATAAAGAGAAAGGCTTCCGTAAAGAGGCTATTATTGGTCTAGCTTACTGTACGAGTAAAACCGTCAGAAAAAGTGCTGTAGTGAAGTATTTGGAGGACTTATGGAATGAGCAAGGAAATGAGTTTGTGAAATGTTTTTGTATAGATTTCTCTAAAAATAAAATTGGTGAAGAATTTAAAAAAAGTAACTTTACAGAGGAATCATTCGAAAAATTGTTGCAACAGATAAAAAATAATAACATTGATGAGTACCCTGTTATTATTGGCAGCACATTAGGTGAGTTAAAGCAGATATTAGTTGCAACAAAGATAATAACTACATATATGGTGGGTAATAAAGCAAGGTATAGAATTGCTTATTTATACACTAACTACTTGGGTGTTTAGTTTTCATGAAAATAGTGACGTAATATCTTGGTGATGGGTGGGGTTGTCACGTTTCCCACCTAAATAAAATCTCAATAAAAATTAGAATATTATTTTATTAATCAACTATAATATGATTGGAGGTGTTATTATGGTTTTAATGCTTTATTGACCTAAAAATAACAACTATTAAAATAGGCCTGGTTTTTAATAGTTGCTACTAACGGTATTACTTGTTATGCAGTTTGATGCGGATATGTGTATGGTTATTTTACGGAACAATTCTTATAAAGATAAGAAAATTAGATCTTTACTCCACAATTGTTCAATAGTTGATGCGATATAACGCTGAAGGTAATCGTAAATTTAATGCTCGGAATCAGTTCAATAAAGGAAATTATTAATAATATACTTAATAAGTAGTGATCGAAAATGAATTGCATAATATGATTTACGCTCGCTTCTCACCCACATCGGCTTTGCGCCAGAAAAGCCGATGTGGGTGAGTCTGCCCTTCGCTGTCTATCAGATTCTTTCCAAGAAGTGTCGGTGGCGTATCGTTACTTTCTATCCCGTGAATAATCCCCTGTTTGTAAAAGCGGATATCTTCAAAATGCCCTTCATAGACTAAAACCACTTTGTGTCCTGGGTTTCCGTCAAAAGAAAAAATATTCTGTGAGACGCCGAGCAGGCTCATATCGGTGATCACTAAACTGATTTCTTCCTGAACCTCACACTTCGCTGCGGTTACTGAGGTTTCTCCGAACTTGATACCGCCACCAATCAATAGGCATGACGAAATGTTCATCTTTTACCGGGTCGTGTGCTTCGGCTAACAGCACTTTTCCTTAATGTTGGAAAAGACACACGGATCTTGCTCTGATTTTCTTCATAATAGACCTCATCTGTTTGAATGTTGGGGTGTTTTCTAAAAAATTACTCTGCCGGTGTGTTTTTTAACCTATATTAGCTGCTATTTTTCCCGCTAATTGTTTATCTGCGTTTCCCCGCCTGCCTCCTAATTTTTCCCAACGCAATTCGAGTTGTTTGCTGTTTTTGTCAGCAATGCGCGTCACCCTGCGGTTTTATCCCACAGGAGTGAGATGTGATGAAGAAACGCAACGCTGTGTTCCTGCTGGCTATCGGGTGCGCTGCCGTATCGGCACAGGCGGCAACCGTGGTGTACACCGACAGTCAGCATCCCCCGACTGGATTAGGCACCGGGCATCAGGTGGTTTACCTGGATGCGCCGGAGACGGTTCAACTTGAGATATTTGGCGAATTGTCGTCTGACCCTCGCCAGGCGGAGCAGCAGGCCAAGGCGGTGCTGCAGTCTCCAGACTGGCAGCAGAAAGAGCAACAGATTTCGCAAGCCTACCAAGGTGTTATCCAGGCCTATGGCCTTGGCCTGAAAAAATACCCTGCCGTGGTGTTTGATGACCGCTATGTGGTGTACGGTACCGCTGACGTTGCCCTGGCCGAAGCAAAACTGGCTGAGCATAAGGGGGCACAATGAACCTTATCCCCTTACGCCGCCACAAGCTGGCGACGGCGTTGTTGTTGTGCAGTGCGGTACAACCGTTTACCGCCAGCGCGATCAACTCGGTAGCGATCGTCGCCAGTGCCCTATCCCCGACGTGCCTGGAGTACCGGATTGCCGGAGTCTGTTACTGGCTGTTCTGTACAGCCTGGGGATGTACGGTACGAACGTCTGTCAAGGTGAAGCACTACATCCCCAATGCGGTGGTGTCCAGCTATGCCCAGACCGGGGATAACCCCTGGTCGGAAGTGGCGATGCTGGGGACGGGTATTCCGGGTGTGGCTGAAGGCGGTGGTAATAATGAGCAGAAGCGAGGGCTGCGCAAAGACAACCTGCGCTTCAAGAACGCCGATGCGATTGGTCACCCGGCATTAGCCGCCCCTTTATTTAACAATTTCATGGGGTCTATGGGCTACACCTGCGCCGGTTCGGCCACGGCATTTGTGCCGTACTTCCTCAGTACCCTGGATGCACAGGTCTGGCGTACCGGGCTCCCTGAAACCCTCTATCCCGAAGCCTTGACGCCGGGGATGCGTGAAGTGGGTTCAACAGGGGATATGTGGGGCAATGTGTATCCCCGTGGTGGGTTTGTCACCCAGGTGGATGACTACAAAGCGGCCGCCGTTGTCGCACAACGCACGGCAGACATCATCACGCGCACCGGTCAGGTGCACGTCTATAACCCGATGACCGCCAGTCGCAGTGACGGATATTGGCCGCCCGACCCGGTGACGGAGAATACCGGCACCAAAAACCACAAATGGCAGCAATTGGCTCCCTCGGTTTCCTCCTCCTGCGCCGTGTTCCCGGACAGCAGTAACCCCATCGCGGCAGATGGCGCTTATGCCTGGGCGCTCTGGCAACCTTATTCCTGCTGCCAACGGCGCGGACAAACGTTCCTCTACAGCACTGATTTTTAACTCAAGGGAGTGTACACAATGACATTCGACACATTTTTGAAGGCAGGGGCGCTGGCAGTCTCGGTCTTGCTGGTACTGAATCAACCGGCTTTTGCTGCATTTGGCATCACGGCGGAAGAGGCGAACGCCGGTTATGGCAAGGGAATGAAAGGGGCGGTGAACGACAACCTGTTTTATTCCATCGGTGGGGGGACAGTCATATCTCAACCCCCCAGTAGCAACAATATGGAGAAAATGGGGCTCGGTATCAGTTGGAACAATGACCTGATGTGCGGCAACTTCGATTTGAGTACCACGGTCAAGAATCAGCTTAACGGGGCGACGGATGGCTTCAAAAACATGATGGGGGATGTGATTAACGGCGCAACCGGCGCGGTTGCCAGCCTTCCGGCGATGATAATCCAGCGGGCGAACCCTGGATTGTACGAACTGCTGACCAATGGCGTCCTGCAGGCCAATGTGGCGTTCGATAAGGCCCAGCTCAACTGCCAGACAATGTCGAAGAAACTGGCTGATTACTCCTTGTCAGGCAAGTTAACGCAAACTGCTATCGGGGAAGAATTTCAGAATGTGATAGCCAGCACATCAGATGCTATCCGTGCGGATGACAGTTTGAAGAAATCCACGGGCAAAGAAGGGATGAAATGGGTTGGTGGACAACAACGTGGAGGAACCGGTCAGAAAGCCATCAAGCCGACCTACGATATAGCCAAGGCGGGCTATAACATTCTGAATAAACAGTCAGCGACGAGTGATGCTGCCGTGAGTGCTTCAGCCTGTAATGGCTCGTTGTGTCAAAAATATACCACCAGTGCTGATGCAGCAGAGGCTGTCTCTAAAGTTCTGGGGGACCGTGCGCTACGAACTTGTGTGAGTGGCAGCGAGTGCAGCAGTGGTGGGTTGGAAAATGAGCCAGGCACCTCCACACCCGGTGAAGGTTTTTCTCCCACGTTGGAAAAGATCACCGAAGAGAATCAGGAAATCCTGGTCAAACTGGTGAACGGTAACCTGGCTCCTAACGCGACCAATCTGGCAACGTTGAAAACCGGTGATCTGGCCGTCACGCGTGGGGTTATCCAGGCGCTGAAGGATGACCCGGACAATGGCGCTCTGGTACAGCGTCTGGCCGGTGAATTGGCGATGGCAGACACTATCACGACGGCATTGGCGATGCGTCGAATGTTGATGGTGGGGCAATCAGAACCGAGCGTGGCGGCTCAAGAGCTGATTGTGGCGGAGTCTGACCGCCGTCTGGAGTTTTTAGACCGGGAGATCCAGGCGCTGAAAAATGAGATGGAGATACGCAAGTCCATCAGTAACAACTCCATTCTGGTAGCGATCACCCGTCAGGAAGCGCGTGAGATCGATAACAGCCTGCGCCAGGACAACAAACAAAATGACAGTGCTGTCCAGGGACTCAGCAAGTCCACGGAGGAATAATTATGACGACTGTAAGAGCACTGAAAGACGAAAGCCAACCAGAGAAAAAAATGCCGCGCCGGTGGCGTAAAGTGGCCGGTTTTATTTTCGGTACGGTAGGCGTTTTGCTTCTGGGGGGATGTGCGACGGCACTGGGGCTGTATCTGGCCGGAAATGAAACCGTGTTGACCGACTGGTTACAACAAGCGCGAGTTCCGCTGTTTATCTGGCGGCTAACACTGTACGGCATCGTGGCCGCGATGTGGTTTCACCGTGTCCGAAGGGCGTTATTGCGTCAAGCCCCTTCACCCGGCGTGGTGTACCGACTCGAAGTGATGATGGTGTGCCTGGCCTTGCTGATTGAATTCACCAGTTACCGTTGGGGGATGTGATGACGACGGACAGTTATCTGGAGTTTTTTCTGGTGTTCCTGGGCTGGCTGATTAATAACGCCCTGTGGACTATCATCACTACGACGGGGCTATTCGCGTTGCCGCTGGTACTGAAAGTGGCTGGCGTCTGGCTGAAGGTACGTACCGAAGGGGATGACGAGGGCAACAAGGGGGCGCTGGCGCTCCCTCGCATCGAGCAGGTGTTGTACGTGGCGTTCGTGGTGATCCTGTTCTGCGCAATGCCGTTCAAAGAAGTTGATTTGACGGTGATGAAGTTTGATCAGACGCGTTCGAGGCAATGCGGCACTAATGTGCCCAAGCCGGATGAATCAGGTTACGGGGGGTTGTTGACTGACTTCAACGGTCAAGTTGCCAAGGTGCCGATGTGGTGGTACCTGGTTCACAACCTATCAAAAGGGGTGACACATGCGGCCATTGCGTCTATCCCCTGCGGTATGGAGCTGCGTCAGCTACGTTTTGAAGTGCAACATACTCAACTGATTGATCCGGTGACCCGACAGGAGGTACAGGAGTTTGCCAACCAGTGTTATTCCAAGGCCTATTTCAAGCTGAAGTCCACCAATAGCCAGCTTACTGATGCCACCATCAATTCGGTAGGTTGGATAGGTTCGAGCTATTTCCTGAATACGGGTGGATATTATGACTACTACACGTCTACCTCACCCCGTTCGCAGTGGCCGTACAGCGAGAGTCGGGATAGCGGTTATCCCGATGTGGGGCGGGGCGGGTATCCAACGTGCAAAGAGTGGTGGAGTACGTCCGGTACAGGGCTGAAAAGTCGATTGGCGGGAGCCTATAACACGAAAGTTGCCAACAGGATGAAGGTTGTTGACGGTGAGAACTGGGAGGAGAACCTGCTGCGCTGGCTGGTCAGCCCACAAAATACCCTGATGTCCGGAGGGCATGAAACATATCTGGCGGGAAGCCAGCGGGGAACCGGGATAGCGCTTGATAGCAGTTTCAAACAGATGGTCAGTGGCCTGGGGGCATTCTCGGCCCAAGCGACCCAGTTACCGGCGTTTGATGCGTTGCGCCAGGCGTTGCCAATGGTGCATGGCATCCTGATGATGGCACTGGTCATTTGTATCCCCCTAGTGATGCTGTTCGGTGCCTATGACCCCAAGGTGGTAGTCACGCTGACGTTTGTCATGTTTGCGATGACGTTTGTGACGTTCTGGTGGGAACTGGGGAGCTGGATGGATGATCGGCTAATCGAGATTGTCTACACCGGCGCTCGCGGGTATTACAACTGGTTCAGCAGCGTTGGGGCTGAAGGCTGGATTATGAATCTGGTACTGGGGTCGATGTTTGTGGTGCTGCCCGCATTTTGGTTCGGTGCGGTGAGTTGGAGTGGTGCACAGATAGGTAGTGTTGTTTCGACTGCTATTACTAAATCTTCAGAGGGATCACAACAAGCGGGAGCCAAAGGGGCAGGAGTTGCCGCTGGAGTGGCTAAGACAGTTGCCACGAAAGGTGCTTCGGTAGGGAAAAAATAGGTGTAATTACACAGGTAGTAGACGATCCTCTACTACCTGTTGTTAATCGTCAAAATGTTTTAATTTTTGGTCATTACTATCGTAATAGCCTGGCCCACTATGCCCATTACGGAAGCCAGAATTGTAGTCTTCTGATTCCTCTGATGGAGTTATTGAATTAGTTGTTTTGCTACCGGCAGCAACGATGGCCACTATAACTGTAAAGATCATTTTAATGGCTTCTACTAATCCTTTGGCGATAACACCCCAGATATCATCCTGCGGATTCTGCGCTTTATTAGTCATGCTTCTTCCCTCATCTTTTATCTGTTCATCATGACATGATTACCTTACGGCAGCGGTGATGCAAAAACAACCTGTTTACTGCATGAGGGGTGATGCAATCTGAGACAAATCATGACGCATTTTGAGTCAAAACAGGGAGTGACGAGGTATGGAAATTATAATTTTCTCAATTTGAGTTAAAAATAGACTCAACTTGAGGTTTATCAGAAGGTGGGCGTGTTTTCACACGCTCATTTTTTCCCAATATGAGTCATATCAATACGCAATTAGAGACAAACTATGCTCAACGTATCTTGTGATGATGGATCGACCTACGTAAAACTGGCCTGGCTGGAACAGGGTGAAATCAAGACACATCTGTCGGGTAACAGTTTCAAAGATGGCTGGAGCCCTGCCATCCTGGGAACGCGAAAAGTGTTCAACTATACCGTTGACGGAAAAAAGTATTCGCATGATTTGGGAAGCACCGCTGCGATTGGCACCACGCATGTCAGTTATCAGTACAGCACCACGAACCTGCTTGCCATCCATCATGCCCTGCTGACATCGGGTTTACCACCACAGGAAATTGCCCTGACGGTCACCCTGCCGGTGACGGAATTTTTCGATGCGGATAACCAGCCGAATGAGGCGAATATAGAGGCGAAGAAAAATAATGTCCTGCGCGATATTTCGTTGAATAAAGGAGAAACCTTTAAAGTCCTAGAGGTGAAGGTCATGCCTGAGTCCTTGCCAGCGGCATTGGCTTCCATCATTGCCGATGAGGTCAAGCCATTGGAGCGTAGCCTTATTGTCGATTTAGGGGGGACAACGCTGGATTGTGGCATTATACAGGGTGCTTTCGAAAGTATTACCGAAGTTAAAGGGAATGCAGAGATTGGGACATCTCGAATTAACCGGGCAGTGATGAATGCATTAATGAATGCCTCGACCCCAAGTAGCTATTATGTGACGGGAGAAATAATTAAGAATTATTCGGATGAGGATTATTTACGGACCCTAATCAATGACGTTGAGCAGATAAGTAATATTCAATCTGTAATACAAATGGAATCTGCTTCCCTGGCTGATGGGGTAAGGAATGAAATTGAATCCTTCAGCGGAATGCACCGTATCTATTTGACAGGGGGAGGTGCGGAAATTATCTATCCGTATATTAAGAGTTATTTTCCTCGACATAAAGTGAGTAAAGTAGAGGAGCCACAATTTGCATTAGTCAAGGCTATGGCTAGGGCTTAATTATGGTTGATAAGCGAAAGAAGATTATTACTTATTTGCATCCATCAATATATCCACAAGATATATTAACTCAACGGTATGTTGAGAGTTTGCCCACGAAAATTCGAGGTGAGTTTTACCGGCAATCTATTATTTGCGGGGCTGCATTATCGTCTATCGATCCTCGACTGGTTAACTTGATTAGTGGTTTCTTTAATGGAGAAGTCACGGCAGGGAATGTGATCAGACTAATTGAACAGGTGACAAGTTATTCCTCAAAAACAGCGGGCGTTGATGTTATCTCAACAGTATCTCAAGGTGCTGGAGATAATATAAAACCGGCAATTAAACTGACGGAGAAAAAAGCGATTGAGAACCTGTCAATGTTGAAAAAATAAAGTGAGTTATGCACATATCCACGGTCAGAAAAGCCAGTGAAGCCGGGGGCCACCCAGCACCCCGGCAAACGGGAGCGGTCTGTGAGCGGGGCAAGCGAACAGACTCTGGCGGTGGGTATGTGCAAAACTCCGTCTCTTCTGCTGCATATATCCCCGCCTTGTTTCTGTTGAAGATCTCTGAACTCTCCTTTATGATTCCCCCGTTCTATCGTTGTCGATGACAACAGCCAATGCTTTCAGCGCAAGGAGTGCGCAGGTGATCTGAGAGAAGCGCCCTAGGGTGATCACACAGCCAAAGTCATACGGAGAGAAGCGTGGTCTGAGACTGACGCTTTCGAGCGACCACAGCCAATGCGACCCTAACCTGAAAGGACGCGCTTTAGAGCGGTAACCCCCCTGAACCTTTGAGAGCGGGGATCGCAGTTTACTGCGATGAAGGTGCACTTATCCACTCACAGACCGTCAGTTTCATCACGACAACTGACACCCCAGCGGGAAACTTCCCGGCGGGTTTAGTTTCTCCATTACCAGGAGAAACATCACGTCTATGCCCTTATCTTTTTGGACCGACGTCCAGCAATCCCGGCAACATTTGCGGCGTTCAGCTATGCCAATTGGAACATTTGGCATCTGCAGAAGCGGCATTTGGCGCGGGAGTTGCGCAGCGCGTCACTTGTGTAATTGCGAAGCATATACCAAGTGACGCGCAAAGCGCATGACGGACGAACCCACGTAATACGGGCTTTACCCACGTCTTCTACGCTCTGACCGACACGTAGTACCCTGGCCGAACCAGGGGCTATGGCACGTCCCGAGCAGTAAAAGGATATTTTTTAAACCATCGCGTCGTAAAAACGGGGTAACCCTATGAAGACGCTTATCTATCAAATGAAGGAGAACAATCGACTCGGTAACGATGGCAACATCAGCGAAAGCTGATGGATGGAGGTGGCCTGGCAGTAGTCAGGTACCGGCGCAAGCCGCAAGCAGCTCAGCGAGCTGTGGATACCTCTCAAGAACTCAACATTTTGCCACCCCGATGCACAGTTATCAGTCGAGCCGCAGGAAGCGCAAATCAAACCGTGTCGTCGGGGCCAGGATGTACCATCGTCGTGCTGAACGTTGTTTAGGCGTCTTGTCGTACATCAAAAATGCAGTTCGGTACGTCCTTCATCCCTCGGGACGAAGGCGGTAATGTCGTGCGTTTTTCAGGACGAAAGGAGTGGGGGAATGTCGAGAGCCAATAAGCAGTTAAGTAAACAATTAATCACGTTGGCCCGAAAGTCGGGCGGGAGTTTTAAAACTGTTTCAGATCGCGCCAGAATAGCATCTCGTTTCGCCGAAAGCATGTTGAAATTAAATATCCAGATCCGTGATATCAGTAATGTAAAAACCAATCATGTTGAGCTGTATATAAAAAATCGTCAGTCTGAAAATATATCAAAACGCACGATGCAAAATGAAATGGCGGCTATTCGGGCGATGTTTGCTACTGCTGGCAGAACGAAACTCGCCGATCCCAATCATGAACGATTAAGTAATTCGGCACTCGGCTTATCTGGGGCCAGTCGTGACGGTTCTAAAATTGCTATTTCAGGCGAGCGCTATCACGCAGCGCTCGCCCTAGTCCGTGATAAAGACGAAGGGGTTGCTGCTGCAATGCAATTAGCCCGTTATTTAGGATTGAGAACCGAAGAGACAGTTCAATCCGCCAAGTCACTAAAAACCTGGCGGCAGGCATTAAATAATGGCGATGAGCGCATACGTGTTGTATTTGGAACGAAAGGTGGACGTCCGAGGGATACAACGGTTGTAAATCGCGAAACAGTTATTCGTGCAGTTAATGAAGCGATAAAATATGCCGATAAACACAATGGACGTTTAATAGATAAACCTAATTTACACTCGGCTATTGATCGGTATAGAAATACTCTTAAAGAGGCTGGATTAACGGGAAAGGAATCTCCTCACAGTCTGCGTTATGCCTATTCCAGAGAGGCGACAGAGTATCATATGAATAACGGGTTAAGTCGGAAAGAGGCGGAAGCAATGGTCTCAATGGATTTGGGGCATGGTGATGGGCGCGGGCATTATGTTGCCAGGGTTTATAATAGAGTAAACGATGATGAGTGACAACCAAGTCACAACAACTCAATTAATGTATGAGTCTATAAACGGTGAGTATTTATGAAGAGAGGGGGCTTGTCGAGTACGTTTGAATTGTGTACGATTTTACATGCTAACCCGTTGTCTCTGACAACAGCCAATGTCCTGGTGATTTGAGAAGGACGCCCTCGGGCAATCACAAGCCAAAGCGACCCTAACCTGAGAGGACGCGCTCTAGAGCGGTAACCCCCCTGAACCTTTGAAAGCGGGGATCGCAGTTCACTGCGATGAAGGTGCACTTATCCAATATGCCTTGATTGGCATCCTATCTGATTGACTCACCCTCAAGGGAACACGCTTCCCTCTTGGGGATTGGTGTTCCCTTATTTTTTGCTTAAGGAAACATCTATGAACTCACACCAAGACAAAGAACTGGCGTTTTTACCGGTATCTATCACGTTATCGGCCTGGGATCGCGCCGTAGATCGCTTCAGCATCGCTGAGTGGGAACGTCGGCAACTTGCGCTGATAAAAGCAGCACAGGATGCTTGGAGTAAGCGGCCAGTTCCTTCTGATACGGAAGTGACATTTTCGTTAACCCTCTTTGTCCGTCTAGGGGAGGAATCTGTTGAGCTGACAGAGTGCTTCCTGGTGAAGTATGACGATTACAAATTGATCATTACTTTAGCGAGCTAATGGCTCTAGTCTCTGCCGGGAAGCTTTTCCCCTGGCAGAGATTTTCATTCTCACCTTTGCGGGAGCCGATCCCCGTAAAGGGATGACTCCCTGTCATGTTTGATATGGAGTGATTTATGACAACCTTTGTTCTTGTTGCGGAATACCGGAATGCAACGGACCGACTGTTTACCCTGGCGAATGCCCATTTCTGCGCTTGTGTTGGGAATGATGAGCGGCGTTCATGGCGGGGTAGTGCTCAACGTCATCTTGCAGAACTGGAAAATCTGAGCTGTAAGCGAGCGAGTGAGCGTGACCGTCGATGTTTTAGCCATGCCAGTCGTTTATTGCGTGAGCGTATAGCGATGGTGAATGAGTACGGCGAGATGTTGTTACCCACGTCGGTGACGAACGGCGCATAACCTTATTGTTACTCAATCCTTTGCGGGACGTGTCCCCAAAGGGCAGGTTTCGCTCTTTTTTTGGAGATGACCAGGAATGACACAGACGACAAAAACGCCCGCTGTAACGGCGGAGAACACAGACTGGATGACCGGTTTCTACAACCTGGTTTCGGCACTCGTCCAACAGGGTTTTTCCCAGGACAGTGCCACTCTCCATGTGGTCAGCTTTACTCAGATGTGCTACGCCTATGCCCGCAAGTTCAGTCAGGACTATGGCGAGAACTATGGCAGTGATTTCTGGCACTGGTACACCCAATCCGATGACGGTTTTTTCATCTGTCCGCAGACGGAAAAAACCTATCGTGTTGAGGTGCACTCAAACTATTACCGGGGTGAGATGAGTGCCCAGGCGCTGGGGATAACGGTGTCATTGTATGCATTGTGCGCCCTTGCGGAGTCTGAACATGACTTCTTAATCGAGAGCTACCACCGGCTACGTGCTTTTGCTGTACGCCATCCTGAATGGGCGGCGATTGGTGCAGCCATTGATTAGTACATTCTACGGGCGTTAACCCGCCTGGTATTTTCTACTAACCCATAGGGGACTGACTTCCCTCTGGGTGGTCAGTCCCCGTTTTTTATTCCTGGAGACTGACCATGACGATGATAGATGACTTGTGCGACCTGGCGAACCTTGAAGGTGAACTGTTGGTTATTGCAGCCTACGAGAAATTGGATATTGGCACCCAGTCGGACGAAGACAATTTTACCGATAATATCTGGGCTGTGGGCCATCTGGCTGAAGCGCTTGCATGGGAATGTGGTGGTGATTCACCACGCTATACACATCCTTCCTGCAAGGTTTTGTTCGATGATGTTGTTGCGCTGGGCAGAACGATTTGTCCAGGAGCCTGGGACTACTTTTTCAGCGTAGGCCAGAATGACTCGGCAGCAGCAGCGGCGGGATGGTGATGAATCGACGTCATTCGTTTATCCACTACCAGGCAGCTTCGCATGAGGCCTGGCGCGAGTTATGTCGTGCAACAACCCGAGTGCATCATCAGGTGCGCAACGAGCCGGATTTTTGCTGGTTGGGAAAGCCGCTGGTCGTTTGCGACCTCAGTGGCACCAAACCGCTGAGGTATGATGACAGCCTGATTGGCATCGGCGTTATTGCCTTTAACGGTGATTTTGATGCAGGCCTGTCAGGTGATCCGTTCTGCCTGGTTCGTTCATTTGCTCTTGAACGGCAACAAGGTCACTGCGATACCGGTTATCATCCCTACGATTTTCTGGTGATGGCGACACTGCTGCTAGCTAGCTACTTTTGTCCCGAGTGTTATGGCATTTGTTCGACGGTGGCGCGTACTGAATGGCAGCAGGTAGCAGACTGGCTCAACATGCATCTTGACCTGGCGGTGACACTGCCACCCGTACTTTCAAAAACTAACGCTACTATCGACTAACACGATTTTAGCTCTTACTTACCCTTGCGGGGATTTACTCCCGCAAAGGGGTAAGTCCCCGTTTTTTATGGCGAGGACTTACCATGACAACGAAACAAACCAGAAAAAAGGCAGCATCACGTCACCAGGATAAAGTGGACCTGTTCCAGGTCGTGACAGATAAAATTGTCGCAGCACTGGAAAAAGGAACGTCTCCCTGGCGCAAGCCGTGGCGTACCGTCGCCGGTGGCCGCTCTGTCAATATGAGTGGATTACCGGCTAATGCCATTACAGGACGGGCTTACAGCGGCATCAATGTGCTGTTGTTGTGGATTGACGCAGCGGACAAGGGGTTTACCTCTCACCGTTGGTTGACATTCAAACAGGCATTGGACGTCGGCGGTAACGTGCGTAAAGGCGAGAAATCGACGCTGGTGACATTGTTCAAGCCGTTCGAGAAGAAAGAGACGGACGAACAGGGCAAACCGTTGTTTGACGAACAGGGGAATGCTGTCGTTTCCCAACGGAATTTTATGACCAGTTTTCATCTGTTCAACGTGGAGCAGTGTGAGAATTTACCCGAGAAACTGCTGACGCCAGTGACAGTCGCCGGTGAAACAGTACAAACACCAGAGCAACACGATATTGAGCGTATCCAGCGGGCAGAACAGGTGGTAGCTTGCAGTGGCGTACCGGTGGTGCACAGGCATCAAGACCGGGCGTTCTACAGCGCTGGAGCCGATCGCATCACGATGCCGGAAGCGGTGCAGTTCCATCGACCGGCAGATTACTACAGTACGCTGTTGCATGAGCTGGTGCATTCTACCGGTCATATCTCCCGGCTGGCGCGAGAAGGCATTACGTCTTCAACTCGTCGGTTTGGGGACCCGGTGTATGCGTTCGAAGAGCTTGTGGCGGAAATCGGTTCGGCATTTTTGTGCGCCGAACTGGGTATCCAGGGTGATGTTCAGCATGAAAGTTATATTGCATCATGGCTGAAGGCACTGAAAGAAGACAAGAAGGCTATCTTCCAGGCAAGCCGTTTTGCCCGTGAAGCCTTCGAGTATCTTATTTTACGTGAACAAGCCCTGGCTGCCGCCTGAGCCGCTATTGGAGGAAGACTCGATGGACATTGCAATTCGCGAATACCAGACGATAGCAGTCTATTTGCTAAAAAAGCACTTCGGGCTGACGTTGAACGATACTAACCTGCATGACGATGCTGTTGTACAGGAGTTGGTTGAGCTTAACGTGCCGGTGTTTGAAGCAATTAACCAACTGGTGGAGAAATACCACCTGGACCGGATAGACCAGAACGTCTGGTCTCCCCGGAGTCCTTTATTGACCCCGAGCAACTTTCTGGTTGCCATATTGGAAATTGTGCCAGAACAGGTCCACCTCGTCCGTATCGATGAGCCGGACGACAGACTGGCACAGCATTAAACTTTCACCCAGGGTTACGTATTAACCTTTCACTCCCCAGGGAAACATTTCCCTGGGGAGATGTTTCTCCATTTGTTTTGGGAAGCAAATGAGACTATGTATATCCTAATAGCTAACTCATTGAATCAAGCTTTTAATAAATCTTTTTCCTTCATTAGACTCTGATAGAGTGTCAATTAGATCCGAGTATAAATTTTTTCTCCGTGTCAATCGCTTAAAACTTGCTACTGTTAGATCGTTATAGACATATGCATTAACAATAGCAACGCGAAGTCTCTGGCAATTATCCCAATTAGAAAACCAACCTAGGTGAGGGAGTTTTTCTAAAAAAGTCTCACTTTGAGAGAAACTTAAAGTTGAATGCTCAAAATAGCCATGAACCTCTTCAAAGAATTTCTCGAAAATCACTTCACTATCTTTACTAGGATAGTTTAATCCCAATCCAAATAAATATAACACCAGTTCAATTCTTTCTTCACCTGCAATATTGTCAACTGAATTTCTTAAGCATGATGACCAGTCTTCGGTATTTATAAAGGAAAGTAGATCTGATTGTTTCAGTATGGAAAAATATTTGTACAATGCTAAAGTTGATTTAGAGTTAAGAATATACTCACCATCAATGATTAATTTAGGGTTGTTGTTTATCACTGATAGCCAAGAATTTCCAATTTCACTGCGTTTATTTAAGCAAAGCTTCTCAAATGCTAAAATAACAGTATCAACTGTTATTTTATTAAAGTTTTTAGACATTTTTAAAACTAAATCATCGTTGTTAATGATTAATAGCTTTTGCAATATAGAACTTGCCAATGCTATATTATTACGTGGTATTAGTTCAATGTACTCCAGCAGTTCACCGATAGTAACATTAACAAGCTCATTATTATCCATGAGCGATGGTTTATTCAATAAAAGATGATTCCTCAGTTTTGGAGTGTTTTTTGTCCAAGAAAAAAAACTATCACTCCTAGCTTGAGATAATATTATTTCTAGGGCTTTATTATATTCTTGGTTGTCATTTTTAGCGCAAATTTCGCCAATGATGAGTATGTCATTTTCTCTGCTATTCCAATCAGAAATAATAGTGAGAAAGACATCATTAGTCAATGGGGGTAAAGAAGCCTGGATATTGTTCTTTATATAAAAAAAGAGTAAGTCCATTTTATTAACTGGTGGGAAATATGAGTATTTGCCACCAAGGATAATATCCGACTTTAGCGTGTTCGCTTCATTAATAGATGGGAAATACTCTATTAATTTCCTTAACAATAGAAAAAGCTGCTCCCCAATTAATTGATTACCGAAAATATTAGGGTAAATAATTGAAATGTTTTTGAAGCTTTTTCTTCCTGAAATAATATCAGATCCATAACGCCATAAATACTTTCTGAACATTGTGATTTCAGAAGATAAAACATCATTTATAGCATATTCTTCCCAGTCACTTGATTTTTTTAATGATTCAAAAGTACTGTTTATTACTTTTTTTATTGATGGTTGAATAATGGATATGTCAAATTTTGTTTTATCGGTTTCTATTTCGTGTGAACCAGAAGCAGTTCTAAATGAAAAAGATCGTCTTAATCTAGGCCATTGTTGAGACCATACGCAAAAGATTGCATCATCTAAATGTCCAATAGAGGATTCAATCTGCACTTTTCCATTCAATTTATATGCAGCATTAATTATTGTTTTAATGTTTTCGCTATTAATTACATTTTTTTTATTTATTTTATCATTGATTTTTGAGCTCAGTAATATTGAGTTTTTATATGTGTCAAACCCAAAGTTAAAGTTAGGTCTGGATATATATGAAAAAAGAATAGATAGATCTTGTAATCTTGCCATTTCAGGAAATGGGATCAACAAAACATGTGACCAAACACAGCCAGGTCTTGGCATTTCAGATGCCATCCAAGTATACATTAGAGCATATACTTTAGCACTAGGGAGTGGCGTTCCGGTCCAATAGCCATCGCTGGAGGATAACATCAAACCTGGGGCCAAATCACTCAATAATAAAAGAGTTGAGGCAACATCAGGAGGCAATTTCATTGATGATGCCAACAAACGGTGTCCATTCTCATAACCAAAAAGACATTGATGGATTTCTATCTCTTTCATTATATATTTTACCATTTTATTCACTAGACATTAACCAAGCTATTGGGCTAGTAAGATCATGTTGCTCAGTATCTTGACCAATACAAGAAATACGTTTACTAGGCACCTTAAGCGCTAGTCCTTGCCTTGAAGTGCTAGTTACATCTCCCCCTTGAGCTGAGATACCATATACTCGAAAATTAAAACTTTCCTTATTATTTATTAGAAACTGGAATAATAATGGTAATTCTCTTTCTAACCATACAGTGGGCGATACTTGTATAGGTTGCGCTTCAATTACATCCCATGCAGAGATGATAATAGCTAGTCGTCTATTTAATTTTATGAATGGTTTATGTTGTAAAAATTGTAATAACTCAACTAAGTTTACTTGGTTAGGAACCATTTTGGGATTCCATTCGGCATGTTCTTCTGGTGTTTCTTTTATCTCTTGATCTTGTTCAACAGGTGCAACATCAACAATTGACATCCCGTCAGTAACTTTATCGGCTGTAACAAATAATAAAATACCTCCTTCCTCATCAAAACCCTCGACATAGTCCGTCTTACATTTTCTTGAAGCAAGTTGGAGCTCGAATGATTCACCAGAGAACTCTGGAAAATGTAAAAGAGCATTTTTCCCTGTTACAACTTCTTTAACATCAATTGACACTTTTGTTTCAGCAGCTAATGAAGTACGAGGTACTTCTTCGCAATTTTGCCAAAGATTTGATATTTTATCTAAATAAGTACGATCTCCCACTAGACGATTTAAAATAAACTTACTATCTACCTCTTTAGATGTTAATAAATGCCATAATGCTGCCAGATAGGTCGTCTTACCTGAGCCTGGCATACCAATAATTGTATGTTGTAGTATTATCATAAAGTTACTCCATCGGTGTACGTAGAAGTAAGCGATCAAATTCAGATTCAAACTCTTTATATTTTAATGCTTGTTTAATTAGTAATGGCCTAGCGGTACACCAAGAATTAATTAGTTTATCTAGGCCACAAGCAATTGGATATTGAGCCGATGGATCTCGTGCAGATATTTCGCTAAAAGACAATTCGCCAAGTCTTGGAGCCAAATCTTTGATAAGACCATCTTTAAAATCATGCATTAGTTGATCAAGTATTTCTTTATTGGATATATCTCTTAATAAATCAATCTTAGTTGTTACAACTTGAACTTTGGACTTTAATGATAAAGCATCTGCGTCTAAAAAAGCCCATAGTGTCTTTCTTACTGCCTGCATCGCACTATGACGCTGATACGGATCAGCTAGTTTTGCACCATCAAGTAATAAAACAATATAATCTGACTTTCTAACTTCGATTAATTCCACTATGCTTTCTGAATTACTTCTGGCCTGTTGGTACTGTTCTCCAGCTCTGTCAGATAGCATTAAATCCACACACTCATAGTGTTCTTTTTCTGTTTCATCTTTCACAAGAGAAAGGTGGAAATATCTTAGTCCATCGAAAAAAGACGTACGCAACGTTTCGGGTATAACCCTTCCAGAATCAATCCGAGAATGATGAGATCTTTTCTCAAAACCGATCAAAGTTCTACTTCCTTTAAATGAATAACCTGAAAATTTTCCTTTCAAAAAGCATTCATATAAAGAACAAATTAAAGTTGTTTTACCACTATCAAGTTCACCAATGATAGCTATGAATTTAGCTGGTTTAGAGAGCAGAAAATGATCTGCGTCGACAATTGTCAATGTATCCCCAGATGGCAAAGACACGAAATTAATATCCAATAATTGGTTATTAACTACTTCCTCTTCATCACCTTCATACCCATCTAAGTCAACTAAATGCGAATCATCCATACCAATAAATGAGCATGACTCAGGGGGGGAATGTCCCTCCAAACATGTACCAGTTGTCGACAAATCACAACCATTTCTACCACAAGTTAAATTAGCATCCATTATGAATACCTCAACTTAATTTAGAAATGAGTAACGACTCTTGGTACATTTGTACCGCAAGATTTAAAGGAGATAATTGAATTTTTGCATCCAAACCTGTTGTTTTTTTGAATGCTTGCTGCCAACTATCTCCTTGACCTATCTCTTGGGACTTAATAATTGCAGTGGTTATTACGCAAAGATCTGCAACTGTCGAATAATTACTTGATATTTCTAATGAATTATGTAGGTCTGAAGGAAGTAAATTAACCGTCGAGTCGAGGGCGACAGGTTTTTTTGATGGTTTTGAACGTGCATTAATAATAACTCGCTGAAGAATTGCCGGAGTTGCAACCGGACTATTATCTCCATGTGTGAGCGTTGCCAAATCTAGGCCTGCCATAATGGCTGCCACTCCAATATCTAGTTCTGAAAATGGTTTGTTAAGTATTCGACTATGGCCGCCGATAAGCCACCATAGCATACCGACTTCCTCTCTTAATTCATTTACCTGGTTAACCAATGGTACGATTACACCGTAGATCTGATTGATACCTGTCTGAAGAGCATCATGGGATTCATTCGATGATGACTTCACGATTTTAGCTAAACTTAAAATGTCTGTTTCTTCCGTGAGTTTATCTACCTCAAGACCAATTTTATTTTTTGCTGGCGATTTGATTTTTTTGAAATCAACTTGAGATTTATTTCTTGCCTCAAAGGAATAATCAATCAATGCCTGTTGGGCTTCATGGATAAAATCAGGTTGTAATAACGGCTCTCTATGGCCTGACGCTAATGTAATAATAGGTATTAAGGCGGCATTAATTTCACCGTCTGCAAGTGCAGCCGAAAGCAAACAAACTGATAATACAGATGCTTCACGTTTATTATCGATTAAACTAAAGCTTGGATCTGTTTCAAGAAAAGCATCTCTAAACCAATCATTTTTGGATGAAGTGCTCAAGCCGAAATAGATTCTAGTTAGGTCTATTATTTTATCATCATCTAAATCAGTAAGTATTTTATCGACAGCCTCTTTCCGTAGCTTAATAATCTCTGGGCCAGGAGAAATATTTGCTGCTTTATATTGATCTGCAAAGTTATAGCTACTCATCTAAATAATCTCCATATTTAAAAGTAAAAATCACGACACTGCGCGAATTTCTTTCTCTAACTCTTCGATCTGTCCACGGTCTCGTGCTCTTATGAAGACACGACGGAAGCGCTCGAAATCAGGTTGGTCCCTATCTTCCTCTTCAAGTAGACCAAGTTTACCAGCAATAGCAGATTTTTGGCTAAATGTAAGTTTGTGGAATTTTATGCTTATATTTCGTAACTTATCCATAGGATCACCCGAGATATCCGAAGTTATGGGTGGTTGTATGGACTCGCTGATTGGTGTAATTACCGGTTGAGTCGCAGGAGTCCAGCTTTCCAGAGGAATTTTTTTCCGGTAAACATCTTCTTGCCTACGAATTTTGGCTCTGAATTGACCTGGTGCTGTCTGCCAGATTCGAACATGGGCTGCTATGTTCAGTTCCCTTTCCCCACCTAGTGAATTCCCGATGCTTACTTCTATGAGATTGTATCCTGGTTCCCAACCTGGCTCAACGCGGTCTGGATGGGCAGCACTAGCCGCAATGCGAACAGTATCGTCTTGCAGTTCAATTCGGCTTGAATGCTCATGCCCAAAAAGTTGAATTCGTGCAACATCATTTAGATGACTTTTTAGCTCTTCCCCATGTCCCAACCAAGTGAACGGATGGTGACAAAGCACAACATGCTCCACCCCTCTTTCTCTCGCTATTTGAAAGCATGCAGGATCTACATATAGGTCGCCTTTTTTGTCCGCATGGCTGGAAACTAACGCAGAATTCAGTCCATTTAGTCTCAATATCGAACCATCGTTCAGTCTAAGGTCTCTGGTTGCAATGGTTCTATCCGGGGCTTTTACGTCACAAAAAAACCGTACAGCAAATGAATTAAATTCATCCAATGATGAATAGAGTGGGTGGCTGGTTTCTTGATCCATAAGAAAACTACGCATTTGCCCATCACGTGCAAATTGAGGAGACTGCTTAATCGCATTGTGTACCATTTGCACTATTGGTCTTGCTGCGGTGCCACGAACAACATCATGATTTCCAGGGATAACAAACACACACTCAACGTTTGTGCCACACTCTTGAGCCAGTGTTTCAAGCCACGTCAAAGCAAATTTGTACTCTTCAGGATGCCCTGCGTATGCGATATCTCCTGATATTAGTATTGCAGAGGGCGATTTTCCTAATTTTCTACACATTTCCCTAGCATCTATAACCAACTCGTTACGCAGATGCCGATTGGGGTCCATCGGCGTTCGTATTTCATCGAGCCGGAAATGGATATCTGATAGATGCAGGAGTAACATAGACTACCTCTTAAAATTATTATAAATCAATGCATTGGATAAATTTCGTCAGTAATATGAATGATTTAACCCAATGTGTATGATCGCTAGGTTAATAAAATAGCAATATCATCGTCCAAAGTATCGCTCCTGCTATGAAAAACCTCGTTTTTGTCAGTACATACAGACCTCCCAGATCTGTTCGACGTATCCCAAATGATGACGATGATGATGCTCTAAGACTTAGTCATAGAACTAAAATTGAAGCCGAGCAGTTTAGCCTCGCGAGTTATTCACCTTGTCAATGGGTATTTTCACCTGTATCGATTCAGATATCGATCTGGTCGCAGCCGCGATATGTGAACCAGTCTGAGTAATCACTGATCTCAACCAGCGAGCATCTATGGAAGAAAGTTTTAAATTCTTACATAGAGTTGTTTGTTGCAGTCATATGTCGTCTTCATAAAGTGAGGCTCCTATTTGCAAGTAAAACGGAACCACGCTATGCGATTTCCTTTCAAACTCGACCCGCAGATTATCCACCAAATAGGTGAGCAAGGAGGGGACATATGCTGAAATTATTCCTGAAGTATCTACCTGTTTCGCCAGCAAAAATCAGTAGTAGTGAAAAACCTGCCGCAACGCAGTCGCTATCATTCAAAGTGCCGGATGGTTATCATGCGCCGTCGTCGGCCAGTGAACAGTTGGCAACATCCCGGCGAGGGCAGTGGTTGCAGATGCTATGGGATTACTCGTCACTACCAAAAAATCTTTATCAGCAGTATTACCTGCAGCCGCTTGAGCACTGCGTAACGCTGATGCAGCAGTTCCCTGCCACAGAGAGTGACCATCATGCCTACCTGGGGGGCATGGTGGATCATCTGCTTGAAACTGTGGCCTATGCTTCCCGGCTATCAAAAAACTACCTGTTGCCCGTTGGTGCACAACCGGAAGAGCAGGCCTCGCAGAGTGCCGCCTGGAATGCGGTGATTGTCTATGCAGCCATGCTGCAGTCGCTCGACAGGTTATGCCATATTGAGGTTGAGCTGGAGAGTGGGCAGCGCTGGATGCCCCTTAACGCCATGCCTAGCGAACCCTACCGTTTTCGTTTCAAGCCCGTTGCTGATGTGATACAGGCTCAGAGTCTGAGTGCGATGCTGGCCTGGAAAGTGATCCCTGATGAGGCATTACTCTGGTTAAGTACCTGGCCGGAAGTGCTGAAAACGTTATCGTTGTATTTAACGGGATTTCGGAACGAGTCAGGAATAATAAATGCCATTGTCTCTGAAGCTATCTCTACATCAATAGGAAAAAGAGGGCCTGACAGTGCCACGGCTACTTCGGCCTCAGTCACACCGGTTGTACTTGAAGCGATAATGCCATTAGTGAATACTCCTCTTCAGTCAGCATCTTCACCGGCGCTGATTTCCTCTTCTCAGCCAGGTGAGAGCCCTATATCTGAAGGGCTTGTTTTCACTCTCGACAGCGCTGTGCCTGATAGTGAAGCTGTAGAGTCAACTTTTCCTGAAGAAGATACTACGGGAGATTTATTGGCTGTCATGGGTTTCTCTGAACCCATTAATTTGGTGCGGGATGTGCAGATTATATCGATGCAAAAGGAGACTGAATTAAGGGAAGAGATCGTTTCTTCAGACCCCGCAGGGATAGGAGAACGTTTTTGGCAATGGTTGAGTGAAGGGTGCTGTTCAGGGACTTTTGCAGTTAATACTGTTGAGGCAAGGATTCATATTATTGCAGGCTATGTCTTTATTCGTGCACCTAACATTTTTCACCAGTTTTTATCGGAAAATTGCGAAAATTTAGAGGATAAGGCTGGTTTGCAAAATGCGTTCGAACGATTAGGCAGGCATCGGCAAGATAAAGGCGTGATGTATACCTGCCATGTTTATCAGGATAAGGCCGGGGAAGGTCGATTTCAAAAGGTGACCGGCTACCTTATCGTTGCCAAGAAACTGTATAAAGGCCATAACATTCCAAGGGATAACCCATCAGTGATGATAAAACCTTAAGAAATAGGGAGTTATGGCATGATAGATGTGGCGTTTGAACAGTTGATGGAGCAGTATTTTTTCAGTAATTCCCTTCGACCAGCGACGGAGTGGAGTTACCGGAAAGTTGTTCGAACTTTTCAGAAGTACACGCAGCAATTACCTGGTGATGTCAGTAATCAGTTGGTTCTTGAATGGCGTAGACATGTTCTTAAAGAGCAGAAATTAGAGGCTTGTACCTGGAATAATAAAGTCACACACATGCGGGCATTATTTAATTTTGGAATGAAGAAGGGATTAATATCCCACAAGGAAAATCCCTTTAATAAGGCAGTTGTGCGGGTAGGGAAAAAGAAGAAAAAAACGCTCTCAAAGGGACAGGTGAAAACAGTGTATCGGTTGATGGATCAACACCATCAACAGGAGCGACTTTTTGCGCAATCTTATGCCATGAGCGCACGGGCCAATGCCTGTTATCCTGCCTGGTTTTGGCTGGCTGTACTGGATACGTTAAGTCATACCGGGATGCGTCAAAACCAGCTTCTGCATGTACGGCTGTGTGATGTCAATCTGGAAGAGCGTTGGATTGATGTCATTTCGGAAGGTTCAAAAAATCACCGCGAATTCAAAGTTCCGATAACGTCTATTTTATATCCGCGATTAGAGGCCATTCTGGAATGCGCCTCAGCGGCAGGTGCAGGAGCAGACGATCAGCTTTTCAATGTGAACCGTTTTGACCTGAGACGTAAAGCGCAGTTTGAATCAGGAGATCACTGTATGAATATGGGGATTTACCCTATTCGCGCTTTCTTTCGGCGTATCTCTAAGGAATGCCGGTTCATCGTCAGTCCCCACCGTTTTCGGCACACGGTAGCAACCAATCTTATGAAGTCCCCGGATCGTAATATTCAGGCTGTTAAACGCTTGTTAGGGCACTCCAGCTTACGGTCTACGTTGGAGTATATTGATGAGGATATTGATGCTTTACGTGAACTTCTGGAGCAGGAATGGGCTAATGGGTGAGAGATTAAATGAGGTTATCCCCTTGACACAATTTGACATTCGCATACGGAAACTGTAAAAATTGTACGTGAAAAACCCCACCTACGACAATAGGCGGGGCTATCAAGAGCCTTTTTACAAAAACCGGGTAATGGTATCGCTGGATGAAACCTTCCAACCACACCTTCGGTTATTGCGTGTTCTGACCCATTTCGTACCTGTCAATTTTTCATCCTGAATGATTGACAAGCGCTTCTGAATGTGGTGCCCGGACTCGGAATCGAACCAAGGACACGGGGATTTTCAATCCCCTGCTCTACCGACTGAGCTATCCGGGCAACGGGGCGCATTAAACCGTATTGGCGGCAAGTCGTCAATGAGTTTCTCTTATAAAGGCGATCGGTTGCTCTCTTTTCATGCAAAAATAGCGAGAAAACTGTTGGGAAGTTAATTTTTATGGTGCATCTACATATTTCATCTACTTGATTTATAGATTTTTTATTTTTTAGTGTGTTAAATAACAATGGCTTAGATATTCACTAAAAGTGCATTTTTATTGGCCTGCAAGGTTGAACCTACCGGCAAAACATGCAATTATTGCGAAAATTTAGCGTTACTATTCATCCCTCTAATCCATATCATTTCGATTAAGTAAGCAGGAGGCGGTTATGACAGTAGTAGACTATTCAATGCATAATGAGCGCTTCTCATGCTATTTCTCCTGTTTATCTGCTGTTAAGTTCCTTGTTACTTCCATGCGGTAAGGCTATCTGTCGTTCACTGTTAGGCATTATTAAAAATAGAGCTGGATCTCTGATTTTACTGATGTCTATTGGTCGATGCGAAGACCAGTTAACTCACTATTCTAGCTTCTATTTGAGCGAGTGATCGTGTGCGTAATAGATATCAATTTGCCGGCATTGCATAAAATCTTCACCTTATGCGATGTCATATACATGCCAAAATGGCAGCCTCATACCTGACCGTTTGAGAGTAAGTGACATGACACTATTAAAAATAGCAACAAGTGCTCGTTTGGCTTCTTATATAGAAAGCCAGCGGGGAATGGTATACCTCAATCAAACTGATTTTACTGATGTTGCCGCTGTGGTGATGTCGGTTGAAGATGCCAATGCCGGTATATTGTCAAAGTTGCATGATCTGGGTTTTGCTATTCCTACTTTTGTTGCTGTCACGGCACAACAGACGGTTTCTGCCGATTATTTGCCTCTGATTAAGGGGATTATTACGCTCGGCGAAGCAAACAAAGCTTTTTACAATGCTCAGGTAGAAGCTGCCGCCAGTGAATATCAAAAAAATCTATTACCGCCATTTTTCTCAACATTGAAAAAATATGTCGAGATGAATAATTCAACTTTTGCTTGCCCAGGGCATCAGGGTGGCGAGTTTTTCCGTAAGCATCCTGCCGGTCGCCAGTTTTTTGAGTTTTATGGCGAGACCATTTTCCGTTCAGATATGTGCAACGCAGACGTCAAACTGGGTGACTTGCTGATCCATGAAGGTGCAGCTAAAGATGCACAAAAATATGCAGCTAAGGTCTTCAATGCGGATAAAACCTATTTTGTTTTGAATGGTACATCGGCTGCAAATAAGGTCGTGACTAATGCCTTATTGACCCGTGGTGATTTGGTATTGTTCGATCGTAATAACCATAAATCCAACCATCATGGTGCGCTGATTCAGGCTGGGGCGACACCAATCTATTTGGAAACGGCCCGCAACCCGTTCGGTTTTATTGGTGGTATTGATGCTCATTGTTTCGACGAGCGTTATTTACGCCAGCAATTGCGGGAGGTTGCCCCAGAAAGAGCAGAAGAGGCGCGGCCATTCAGATTGGCGATCATTCAGTTGGGTACCTACGATGGCACGGTGTATAATGCACGTCAGGTGGTTGATACTATTGGTCATTTGTGTGATTACATTCTATTTGATTCTGCGTGGGTAGGTTACGAACAGTTTATTCCGATGATGAAGGATTTCTCACCGCTATTGCTGGATTTAAATGAAAATGACCCTGGGATTATTGTGACTCAGTCAGTGCACAAGCAGCAGGCTGGTTTCTCCCAAACCTCGCAGGTACATAAAAAAGATAATCATATCAAAGGGCAAAAACGGCACTGTAATCATAAACGTTTTAATAATGCATTTATGTTGCATGCCTCAACCAGCCCGTTCTACCCATTATTTGCTGCACTGGATATTAACGCCAAAATTCATTCTGGTGACAGTGGCCGCCGCATGTGGATGGATTGTGTCAAGTTGGGCATCGATACGCGTAAACTATTATTAGAACGCTGCTCAATGTTGCGGCCATTTATTCCTCCCACTGTCGGTGGTAAAAATTGGCAAGATTACGATACGGACGTTATTGCCAATGACACACGTTTCTTTAATTTTGTGCCTAATGAACGTTGGCATGGATTTGAAGGGTATAACCAAGACCAATATCTGGTTGATCCTTATAAGTTATTACTGACGACACCGGGTATCGATGCTAACAGCGGCCAATATACCCAATTTGGTGTTCCGGCAGCGATACTGGCTACCTTCTTGCGTGAAAATGGCATTGTGCCGGAAAAATGCGATCTGAATTCAATTTTGTTCCTGCTAACACCGGCAGAAAATCCAGCAAAAATGGCACATCTGGTTGATATGCTGGTTCAGTTTGAGCGCTACGTGGAGCAAGATGCTTTATTGTGTGATGTATTACCGACGATATACCGTAAGAATGAAGAGCGCTATCGCGGCTACACTCTACGCCAGTTATGCCAAGAAATGCATGATCTCTATGTCAGCTATGATGTTAAACAACTGCAAAAGGATATGTTCCGCAAAGCCAGCTTACCGCCGGTATTAATGAACCCGCAAGATGCCAATATCCAGTTTATTCGCGATAATATCGAGCTAATCCCTATTGCCGAGGCTGAAGGGCGCATTGCTGCTGAAGGCGCACTCCCTTATCCACCAGGCGTATTGTGCGTAGTGCCGGGTGAAATGTGGGGCGGGGCGGTACAGCGTTATTTCCTGGCGTTGGAAGAGGGGATTAATTTATTGCCCGGCTTCTCGCCTGAATTGCAGGGCGTTTATATCGAAAAAGGTGATGTAGAGTGGCGGCGTATCTTTGGTTATGTCATTACGCCGTAAACTGAGGTACTGATAGACAGCCGACGAGAGCATCGGCTGTCTATCAATAAGTTATTACAAATTAGGCTTATCAATAACCTAAATAGCGTGCGACTAAAACTGTGCCGGAAATCAGCAATAAGATATTTATTAATCGGATAAGCTGGTCGCGACTTATCCCTAAACTGATTTTATTGGCGATAACCAAACCAACTAACATCCCCGGTACCAACAGTAGTACCATCCATAAAATAGATAGGTCCATGTAGACCCCTGCTAGCGTAAACAAAATAACTCGCGTGAGGGTACTCAGGCCGATAAGCGTGGTCTGGGTAATCCGCAAATTATCTTTGCTGGCTATTCTGCCGGATAAATAAATAGCATAAATAAACCCGCCGCTGCCAAATAGCGCGCTGAAAATACCGCCAATCAAGCCAAAAGGAATGGCGGCAACAGGTTTGAATTGTCCTTGTGGTTTACGCCGGCTAAGGGCGTAAATGGCATATAAAATGACAAATATGCCGAGCGCCAGTAGCAAAATATCAGGGCGAGTACGTAGCAGTAACGTCGCGCCGATCAGACTACCAATAATCATTAGTGGGACTAATCGCTTAAGTTCAGCAAGGTCGGCATGACGGCTATGGCGAGCTACATTGGTAATGGCTGCAAACATATCGACAATTGCCAATAATGGGACAATCTTAGCGACAGGAATAAATAGCGCTAATATCGGACTGGCAATTAATGCAGAACCAAATCCTGTAATACCAAAGATGATATAAGCGATGACCATAGTGGAGAAGATTACCACCATTTCAAACAGGGTAAGTCCAAAGTCCATTTGTTCAATCTGCCGATAGTAGGGATAGGATGATTAGCGATACTATAAACATTTTATTGAGAATGGTTGTTATTCAAATGTGCACTTTTGTCGGGCAATCACACTTTAGACATAAAAAATGACACTGTGGGTGGAGCCTGTCATTTCAGTTTTCCCTTGGTTGGCGTTGCAGGGGGGATTAGCCACCTGCAACGCCAATTTCTTGGGCTATAAAATCCGCTATAAATAAAACTAGTGGCGGCGATAACTCTTCTGCGCGCTGTTCACTTTCACCAGATAACGGCGAGATTCGCCTGAAGGGTGTTTAGTGGTCAGCGTTTGGAATACATCACCAGGAGCCATATTGTTGATAATATTAACAGCCTGGTTCTTATCGCTGGAGAATACCCGCAATACGCTACCAGCTCCGCCGTTATAAGAGGTAATAACAGCATAACGCCGTGAGGTGGCATTCTGAATTCCGCCTAGATAAGTATTTTGCAGAATTGACAGATATGCCGTACCAGCATCAATATTATTTTCTGGATCAAACAGATAGCTACGGCTTGGCTGGCCACTTTTACCCTTCATTTTGAACACATCTCGCCCGGCAGTATGCTGTACAACTTGCATCAGGCCCAACGCATCAGAGCCACTGACCGCATATGGGTTGAAGCTAGATTCTGTTTGCATAATTGCCAGGATCAATGACTCTTCGACGCCATAACGCTCCGCTGACTGGCGCACCAGTGGCAGGTATTTATGGGCACGTTGATCCAGATGGTTAGGGACTAATTGCAAGGTGACCGACCAGATAACATGCAGGCCGGAAGTGCGTTTTTGCATTCTGGTTTGTAGCAGATAATCAGCAAAATGGGCCGCACGCCATTCCCAACGGATCGGCTGGCCATTGTTATCTAGCACCTGCCCATAGAGGAAGGGCTCTTTACTGATCTGAATATCGTTAACATCCGAATAGAGGTCGATAGAGCCAGGATCATCACCCATTAAAAGTGTGGTAATAATCGCCTGACGCAAGTGAGCCGCCGGATCTGTCGTGGCAATGGTTTCAACCGTAATTGTACCGGCATCGAAGTTGATATGGCTGCGGGTTTGATATTGATCCGTATACTTAACGTAATCTTTTGGACCCGCGATTAAGACTTCTTTTAATCCCCAAATATTTTCAATGTTATGGGCAAATTGGCCCATTAAAATCTCAAAACCGTTGGTATCTTTGACATAGGCTTCGTTTTCTGTTTGATTCTTATTGCCTGAGCAAGACACTAACAATGGTGCAATTATCAGCAAAGCTAAAATTTTCTTCATCTTACAAGCCATATCTTGATGAGGAATAACAACGGGGCCAGCGCAGACCCCGTGTGGTTACTTACTCGGTGGAGTATAACCTTCAATATGAACATCCTGCCCTTCGAACAGGAAGTTAACCATCTCCTGCTCTAACAGTTTGCGGTCTTCGACATTCATCATGCTCAGTTTTTTCTCGTTAATCAGCATGGTTTGCTTGGTTATCCATTGTGACCAAGCTTCTTTTGATATTTCGTTATAGATACGTTTGCCAATCTCACCTGGATAGAGCTGAAAATCTTGCCCCTCAGCATCATGTTTTAAAAATGTGCAAAAAATTGTTCTGCTCATGCTAAATCCTCTTCTATGGCGCTATACCCTTCATACTTGAAGTTGCAGGGGGTTAGCTATGTTGGTCACTCGGCTGTTTTGCCAACTGATGTAATAGGCGTTCAACTGGGGCCGCCAATCCTACCGCGGGTGGTTGTGCTAAGTTATACCAGAGACCTGCACCATCATCCATGCATCCACGGGATGACGCCGTATTCAGCCACATGGGGACAATATCCAGATGGAAGTGGCTGAAGGTATGACGAAAAGCAGTTAACTGCTGCAAACTGCTGCTGGCAATACTTTGTTGCTGCAACCAACGCTCCAGTTCGGCTTGTTCAGAAAATTGCGGGAAGCAAAATAGCCCCCCCCATAGACCTACTGGCGGGCGCTGTTCGAGCCATACCTGCGATCCGTTTTGCATCAACAAAAAGTAAGCTGTTTTTTCCGGTAATGTCTGTTTGGGTTTTTTACCGGGGTAGCGTGCCCAACTGTGATTAGCATAAGCCATACAACCGGTATTCAGTGGGCAAAGCTCACACTTGGGCTTAGAACGGGTGCACACCGTGGCACCTAAATCCATCATCGCCTGATTAAACTGACCTACGCCTTTGGCTGGCGTAACATCTTCACTGATTTGCCACAGGCGGCCTTCGACTTCCTTTTTACCGGGCCATCCCTCAACAGCGTAACAACGGGCCAGCACTCGTTTGACGTTACCATCTAAAATAGGAAAATGTTTCCCTAACGAGAGCGACAAAATAGCGCCCGCAGTTGAGCGCCCAATCCCTGGCAGTGCGAGAATCTCGTCAAAAGTAGTAGGGAACTCGCCTTGATGGCGTTCAACAACCGTTTGGGCGGCTTTATGCAGATTTCTGGCACGGGCGTAGTAACCCAGCCCGGACCATAAATGCAGAACTTCATCCAACGGTGCCGCAGCCAGCGCACTGATATCAGGGAAGCGCAACATAAAACGTTGGAAATAGGGAATGACGGTCGCAACCTGAGTCTGTTGCAACATCACTTCTGACAACCATACCTGATAAGGTGTTTTATCCAATTGCCACGGCAAGGTTTTGCGACCAAAGCGTTGGTACCACTCAAGTACCTCGTGCGCGAACTGTTGCGCTTGCATCATAAGTTGGTATCAATATCCGGCAGGTAATAAATTAGAGCTGGATTGCAGCATAGAGTTCTCACCCTGTAAACCCCCTTCGTACTTGAAGCTACAACTGTGTTAGCCGCACTCACGCACCCGAATCACTGACTTTAATCGGCCACTTTGGTTATATCTACGTTATTTACTGCTTAATTTTGTACTTATGACGCCCAGAGTTGATAAACTACCGTATCTTTGCATAATGCGCGTTCACATACGCAATCAACAGACAGAAAGTACCATGATAAATGACGTCATATCCCCGGAATTTGATGAAAACGGCCGAGCCATACGCCGTATTCGTAGTTTTGTCCGTCGTCAGGGGCGGCTGACCAAAGGTCAACAACTGGCGCTAGATAGCTACTGGCCGGTGATGGGCGTGGAATATCAAGCAACGCCAGTTGATGTAAACGCCTTGTTTGGCCGCGAAGCTCCGGTGGTACTGGAAATAGGTTTCGGCATGGGGACTTCACTGGTGACCATGGCTGCCAGTAATCCGCAGCAGAATTTTCTGGGGATAGAAGTGCATTCTCCGGGGGTTGGTGCTTGTTTGGGGGCTGCTCACGAGGCGGGACTAAGCAACTTGCGGATTATGTGTCATGACGCGGTTGAAGTGCTGGAAAATATGATTCCAGATGCTTCACTGGATATGGTACAGCTATTCTTCCCTGACCCATGGCACAAAGCGCGCCATAATAAGCGTCGTATCGTCCAGATACCTTTTGTTGAATTGGTGAGAAGTAAATTAAAAGTGGGTGGCGTGTTCCATATGGCGACCGACTGGCAACATTATGCGGAACATATGTTGGAAGTGATGTCAGGTGTAAACGGATACCGCAACCTTTCAGAACAAAATGATTATGTTCCTCGTCCGGACTCGCGTCCGCTGACAAAATTTGAATTACGTGGCCAGCGTCTGGGACATGGCGTTTGGGATCTGATGTTTGAGAGGAAAGAATAATGGCTAATTATAGTTTCCAATCTGATTATTCGTGATGAGATTAACAGTAAGTTTATTTTATTTTGTTGATTAATAAGTGATTTAGTGGGGTTTCTTGTTATCTCATCAAATCACACTAAAAACCACGATATCCTACATTTTACTGTAGATTAGAATGTAGCTCGTTAATCCACCTGTGGTGTAATGGATATCATATAACAGTGACACTCATGGCGCTAATAGGTGGATAAACCAGAAAAAACCACTATCAACTAAAGCCATCGACGCGATGAAACCCGGTGATAAGGCCAAGTTGATACCGGCGAAAATCGCCATTACGGATCACTTGTGCGCTAGCGGCATTAAAGCTTTCTTCTACCGCTATACCAGCCCCATAACTCACAAACTCACCCAAGTTAAGATCGGTCACTTCCCTAATATCTCGCTAGCGCAGGCTGGTGCTGAACTGCAAACACTTAAGTAGGCAAAGAATGAAAGCCGCCATTGGCAACAGTACCGCTTATATAATGCTGAATTTCTTTGAGCAGTTATTGTATCTGCATGAATCAATAACGGTGCCGAAGCACCGTTATTGATGAGAGCTAATAACGATTAGAAGTTGTATTTCACCCCTAACATCACTGCAGTATCGCTGTAACCTTTGTCGCCCAATTGCTGGCCGACGTTACCCCAGACATTCAGTTGCTTGTTCAATTGCCCCTCAACACCCACTTTCAGTTCACCGATATTCTTCGCGCCAGCTTGTTTCACTTCAACCGCGTTCATATTGGTGCCAAAATCTTTGGTGTTGTGGATCCAGTTGGCTTCCACAAACGGTTGGAACTCGCGATCCTTGCCATTATCACTTTCGTGGTGGCCTTTCATATAAGAACGCAGCCCCAGACGGGTCTGGATATTACCGTCGCCTTGACCACTCACCTGAGTACCGTTTGCTTCACGGTGCTCGTCAGACTTCACACCCATCCAGGTGATTTGGGCTTTCGGCTGGATAAAGTACGTTTCGTTCTTAGACTTATTCTCGCCGATCTTAAAGGTGTAGCCGCTCTCGACCGACGCGGTGATCCCTTTCGATTTATACTCTTCCGTCGCCAGACCGTCGCCCTGCACGCTATTGTTAAACCAGCTGTACTGCGCCCAACCGTCAACATACAAGCCAGACTTGTCTTCGTCGTTGGCATACCAGGTGCTGTACACCCCGGCGGTGTAACCATCAACCGAACCACTCGACTTATAGCCCGATTTCGCGTGGGTGTCGCTTTTGCTATTACCGTAACCGGCCATCACACCCAGGTGTAAACGGTCCAGACCATCGTTGCTCCACTGGGCGATATCGCCACCCAATTGCATCACATAGCGGTTGCTTTGGGTTTTCAACTGACCACTGGTGTCACGTGAACGGTTATGTCCGCCTTCGTTACGCAGCCACATGCTGGTCACTTTCTGCTCGCCAGTCAGGGCGTCGATATACTGTGTTTCGCCCAAACGATCGTGCAGACGCGTCACAAACATAGTGTTGGCTGCGGCCAGGTTCGCGGTGTAGCTGCCGGCTTCAGGACGTTTAGTTTCCTCGCCTGGGCCCACTGGATTTTCTGGATCAACCGGGTTCTCTGGATCAATCGGCAAATTACTCAGGCTGGTCAAATACCAGTTACTGGCGTTTGAACCCACCCCACGTACGAGTGAGTAATCATATGCACCCGCTACGATACGGCCAGGGTTCACAAACTCACCGTCGGATTGACCATTCACCTGAATGAGCTCAATACCGTTTAAGGTTTTAGCGCCCGTACCGCCCGCATTATCCACACTAACATTGGTGGTGCCGCTGGTGTTGCCGTTCACAATCATGCTGTCGGTGGCCGAGTTATCGTCACCCAGCGCGGTGTTGAAGTGCAGCAGACCGTTGTTGCCAATATAGTTGCCGTTGACCACTAACTGGTTACCGGTGGTGCCCGTACCGTCACTGGTTTTGTTACCGATAAATACCGTGCCGCTGTTGGTTAAGTCAGTGCCAACGGTAAAGATGTTACTGGCCGGGGCCAGACGTCCCATCGCCGGTACCACCGGTGCCGTTGGGTTGCCCACAAACAGCACGCCCTGGTTATCAACCGCGCCCGCTACGCCACCAAAACCGCCCATAAAGGCACCGCTGGCTATATTCACCTGCTGGCTTGCCAGCGTCATGGGGTCAGCACTGCTGCCTAACATCAGGCCACCCGCATTGATATCTGTCTGGCCGGTATAGGCCGCCGTTTGAGTCAATGACAGCGTACCGTTGCCGTTTTTAGTCAGGCTGCCACTGCCGCTAATGCTGTTGGCCAGCAACCAGTCACTCGCACTATTGAGCACCAATGCGCCGTCGTTGGTGACCGCCGCCGTCCCCAGATGTTCTGCCTGAGAAGCAGTTAACTGGCTGCCGTTCGTGATAGCAAACAGGCCGCTGAACAGGCTGTTATCACCGCTCAATGTGATGTCGCTGCTATCTTCCAGCACCACACTGCCGGCATCACTGATAGCATTTGCTAACTGGCCCGCAGCCCCTTTCAGTGTCAGCAGACCGGCGTTAACGATATTGCCATCGCCCAGACCCGCTGCATTGTTCAGTAACGCTTGTGCGCCACTGGCAATGGTGGTCACCGCGCTCAGGCCAGTATTGGCACCCTTAACGCTCAGCACATTGGCGGCAATTGTCAGCGCGCCACTGCCGGTCAGTTCACCCTCAGACACACCGCCCTGACTCAAGGTTAAGCTGCCACCATTGAGATCAACCGTTGAGCCCGCAGTACTGTTCAGTTCGCCCACGGTTTGGCTGTGACCCTTCATGTCAAAGGCGGTATCTGCTGCCAGTGATAACAGCGAGGTATTCCCCAACACATTATCATTCAGCATCTGCAAGGTGCCGCTGCGTACATCGGTAGAACCGGTGTAATCATTGTCCAGATTGGACAGTGTTACCGTATTTCCTGCACTGGTATCAATCGCCAACTCACCACTGCCCGTCACTTTGGCACTCAAATCCGCCGCAGGACCGGTTTTATTGGTGGCATACAGCGCCAGTGCATCTGCACCGCTGCCCAGCAGTTCAACTTCGGTCAGGCCGTAACCGATATACAAACCGTCGTTACCCGTACCGCTGCTCAGGCGATAATCGTAAGTGCCTTTGGCGACCGTGGTGCCATTCTGTGCAATATCGGCCGTGGTGGCATCGGTAATGACATTACCATTCTGGTCTTTCAGCACCAGATTGCCGCCATTGCCTTGCACGGCCACATCACTCACCGCCAGTTGCAGCAGGGTATTGGCGTCATCCTGCTCCATGATGGGCAGCACAGGATTGACCGGCGTCTGGCTGTTGTCGACGCTGTCGATGTCCACCACCACCGTCCCGGTGCCCAGTCGCCAATTCCCAAACGAAATGCAACAAAGTGACCCACCGGTCAGGTACGGATAAAATAGCCGTATTGACCCTGTCGGAGACCCTGTTGCATGAAGGGAAAACATTTGACTCAGCATGAGCGCTTTTACATCGAAAAACGAAAAGCTGAAGGCGTTAATCAGTCCTGCATTGCCAGAGAGCTCGGCGTCTCTCGCTCTACCCTGAGCCGGGAGCTCAGACGTAATACGGACCCCGCCTTCAACGGACTTTACTCCTCCAGACGCGCTGATGCCTTAGCCAGACAACGGCGGGGCGCCACCTCGGCACACAATGCCTGTGTCCCTCTGGGCCAGCAGACACAAGACTTTCTCCGGCAGGCGCTGGCTGTACATACCTCCCCTGAGGTTATCTGTGGGAGACTGAAAATCCAGTTTGATATCGCCGTCAGCAAAAATACCCTCTACCGCTATATCCGTTCGGACAGACAGGCTGGCGGTAAGCTTTACCTTCAGCTCCCTCACCGGGGTAAACGCTATCGCTATGATACGGGTGAGCCCGGACGCACGCCCATCCCGGACAGGGTTGGCATTGAGCACAGGCCTGCTGAGGCTGAACTCAAACAGGTTCCCGGGCATGTTGAAATCGATACGATTTTTGGCAAAGACCAGAAGTCATTCCTGCTGACGGTCGTGGACAAAGCCACAAAGCAGGTCATTATCCGTAAACTCCCCAATAAGTGCGCTGAGAGCGTCGTGGAAGCGTTCAGGGACATCGTGGCGAATACTTTCTGCGAGTTTAAAACCCTGACGGCAGATAACGGACCCGAGTTTGCGAAACATAAGGACATCACTCAGGTAACGGGCGCAAAGGTTTACTTTGCCCGGCCTTATCATTCCTGGGAGCGGGGGTTGAATGAGCATACCAACGGTCTGATACGGCGGTTTTATCCGAAAGGAACCGATTTTAATGGCGTCAGCGATGAAGATATTGCGAGACTGGAGCACATCCTCAACACTCGGGGGCGCAAATCTCTGGAATACAGCTCACCGAATGAGGTATTTTTAGAGTATCTACTCGCTGCATAACGCATGATGGTTTGTTGCGTTTCGTTCGGGAATGGGGCAGTAGGTTCATCTCTTTGGTGGTATGGATAGTGCTTTTCGCCACCGTCTCACCCGGAGTGCCGGTGTTAAATTTCACCGTACCGCCGTCAAAGGCCAACCCACCGATAGTTTGCACACCGTCACCGACGGTGGTGATACTGTCCGCGCCCAGTTTCAGGGTGGCATTCACTAATGCTGCCGTGTTATCCGCCGCCAGTTCAAAGGTGGCGTGACCTAATGCCAGTACCCCGTTAAAGGCGTTCTGTGCCGCATTGGCCGTAAAATCAAAGGCATTACCGGCGGTATTAACGGCCATCGTGCCGAGGCCGTTCAACTTGCTGTTAAAGCTCACGGCATTCAGGTTATTAACCTGCAGCAGACTGCCGTCACCCAGATTAAAACCGGTGTTGGCATTGTCATCCTGACTGTCACCCAGCGCCAGCAGCACATTGTCCAGTGTCAGCGTCGAGTTATTGATCAGGTTGATGTATTCCATATTCTGGATAGCATCAGCATCACTCAGGGTATACAGCGAACTGTCCAGCGTCAGCGTATCGCTGCCGGTACCGCCGTTCAGTGAGCTAAACACGCCGGTATCGGCTAATGTCAGCCCTTTCAGAATGAAGGCATCATCGCCGCTGCCGGTGGTGAAGTCAGTGCCGTTACTGCCTTGCATCAGGGTCACAGTGTTGTTGCCGGTTAACAGATTAACCTGACCGACAATGGTGCCGCCCGTCTGGTTGGTAAAGGCCAGACCCGTCCCAGTATTGGTTACGACAGCCTGCTGGGTGGCGCTGTTGGCTTGAATGGTACCGCTGTTGACGAAGCTGGTGACATAACCGTTATTGATGTCCACCACCGGGCTGGTGAGTGATGTTGATATCAGGTTACCGGACTGCTCGACACGGCCGGTAGTGCCTTTGACAATCAGGGCTGCACCGCCTGCGGCATCATTGACGTTTACGCTGGCACCGGTTTTCAGATCCTGACGGGAGTTGGTGACAATCCCTTTGCCCGCGGCTGAATTGACGTTAATCACCAGACCGGCCGAGTCGGACATGTCCAGCGTATTATCGGTGATGGTGTCGCCGGTGTTGGCAAACAGAATACCGGTACCGCTGCCGTTGACATTGATCGTGCCAGAGTTGGTTGCCGCCAGGGAGGCACCGGTACGAATACCTGCACCATTACCCACCGTCAGCGAGGTGTCTTTTAACTGAATGCCGGTAATTTCCGCTTTGTTTTCAATCGCATTACCTGTACCGCCCGCCGTCATGGTGATGGTTGCGCCATCCACGGTCAGTGCTGTGGCACCGGTATCAAGCAGTACGCCATGGGCAGTGCCGCCCGCTTTGGTTTCACCGTTACCGGATAAGGTCAGGCTCGCCCCCGCACCCAGCAGATAAGCGGCGGTGCCGTCGGTTGCGTTGACGGTACCGCTGTTATTCACGGTAGAGTTAGCGCCCTGAATATTGACCGCAGTCCCATTGACTGTGATGAGGTTTTGGTTGGTCAGAATCCCGCCGTCTACCAGCACGCCAGTACTGCCTGCTTGTGTAAAATCAATGGAGCCATTGTGGATAAGCTCACCGCCATTACGGGCGATATAGCCATAGGCACCAGACGCGGTGTTACCGGTGGTCAATACCGCCGAACTGGTTAAGACAGATTTTCCGGTAGCACCGGTGGCAATACCATCCAGGCCGTAGTAGTTGCCATCGACGATCCCGGCAGTAGCCCCATCACCGCTCAATTCCAGGCTGGCATCTGCCGTGATGGTGCCGCTGGCGCCCCCCTCGACTTTTACCCCAGTAGAGCCCTCGCCCAGGATGTTCATTGTCAAAGCACCCGAATTAAAAGTACTGTTCTCCCCGGTAACCTGGATAAGTGTTGAATTGATACCGTCAGCATCTAATGTAGAAGCATTGCTCCCCGCGAAACTGGCTCCGGTATCAATACGATATAATATCGAACCTTCAGTGGAGACTTTTTCATTACCCACGGCGCTATTATTAATGGTTGAACCAGCGCCAAATGCATAGTAACCAATCTGGTTTTTACCACTTTTAAATTCTACCTGCCCATTAGCACTGACATTGATTGTTCCATTATTACGGGCATGGACGCCGATGGTGCCGTCGCCATATAGGTTAACGTTACCTGTCAGATTCGCTACAGCATTATTACCTTCGGCCCAGATACCGTAATTAGCCCGACCTGAAGCATCGACACCACCATTGATATCAATCTCACCAGAGCTTGAGGCAGAAGCACTATCATTCACTTTTGTGGCATCAGAAAATACCTTGATACCGACTGAGTTGGTGCCATTGAGGATAATTTTACCGGTATTATTGACGTTACGGGTCTTCTCGGTAGAGGAAATACCAATGTTAATACCAGTCGGATCGCTGCTTGCACCATTGATAGTAATAGTACCAGCCTGATTTACAGTAGTATTAGCACCGCGAGCATCGATACCAACGCTGTTACTTGTCTTGCTTCCAATAATAATATGTCCGCTGGCATTATTATTAAATGTACCGTTGCCAGAAAGATATACTGCATAGGAACGCATTTTAATCAGTAGATCATCTGCCACCTGACCAATTTGACGCTGTGCTTCACGACCAATATAAATCAGGCCATTATTATTAGACGTTGAAGTACCTTGAGTAACGATACCACGATTATAATAGCCACCAGCCGCATCACCAATCTCAGCTGTGGAAGCCATATTAATAGTACCGTTGTTGGTAAATTGGGTGGTATCACTTAATAGTGCCACTGCAGTGCTCGCACTGCTGGTACGGGAGGCTACGTTAATAATGCCGTCATTGGTGACCACAGAGCTACCATTGGCTAAAATCGCAGTATGATCACCGATTGTCACATCACGTTTTTGAGTTGCAGCGAAGTCTTTGATTTCGTCATTGGTACCCGCATCTATAATCCCGGTCACACTATTATTGACCGTGCTGTTTGTTGCGAAAACAATATAGGTACCTGAAATGGTAGCTGCAGCAGAGCCGATAGTCCCATTATTGTTCAATGTTGCGCCGTTGGTTAAACGGATTAACGATGCATCAGTGTAGAATGCCTGAATATTTGCGTCAGTGCCTACGTTAACAATAGAGTGCTTACCCTCGCCATGAATAAAGGCAACCTGGTCTTTATTAACTAAATAATTAACTGCGTCATCAACACTGATTTTAGGATCTAAGATAACTTTTTGTGCGGTATTATTATTTTTTAAAGCAAGTGCCAACTGAGCTGCATACTCTTTGTCAGTCAATGTTACTTTGTTATCTTTAATCGCCTGAATAAGCGCTTCATTATAGGCTTTTAATTCTGCAAAATTAGTGACGTTTTGCTGACCGATAACACTCGTGAATTCGCCTGTGTAATCGTCAATGACAAATGAAGCCGCATAGCTTGAACTATCGGAAATATTGTTATTACGATTGCCTAAGCTAACAATAGTTTTCCCATCATAGTTAAGAACCGTATCACTTACCGAAGTATTATCAGAGACAACATGGAACACTGACGTTGTTGTTGCTGCTTGTTGTGTGTCAGTTTTCTTCTGCGTACCTTTTAAGATAGCATTAAAATAGTTGGCAGTGTCTGATGTCCAGTTAGAGCCGGTGCTACCCACATTTACAGTCATATCACTATTAGGTTGCAGCACGAAGAATCGGCGATCGACATATTGCCCATCAACACCGACTGGAAGTGAAGTAGTAACATTAATCGCTGAAGCAGGGGCACTTTGCATTTTACTGCTATCGTAAACATTGACACTCACTTTTTTGCCGGTGATCGGGTCAACATATTCAATAGCTGTTGTTTGCGCACCAATAATGAGTCGATTGAAATCGATCAATTCCGCACCAGATGTAATCAGAGACCGATCAAGTGCCCCTAAGGTCGTGCTTATATAACCGTTTTGGCCTTTAGCTATGTTCGCAAAGCTCCCCGACAAGGTATTACCTGAACCTGTGGCCCCATTCCCGAACGAAACGCAACAAACCATCATGCGTTATGCAGCGAGTAGATACTCTAAAAATACCTCATTCGGTGAGCTGTATTCCAGAGATTTGCGCCCCCGAGTGTTGAGGATGTGCTCCAGTCTCGCAATATCTTCATCGCTGACGCCATTAAAATCGGTTCCTTTCGGATAAAACCGCCGTATCAGACCGTTGGTATGCTCATTCAACCCCCGCTCCCAGGAATGATAAGGCCGGGCAAAGTAAACCTTTGCGCCCGTTACCTGAGTGATGTCCTTATGTTTCGCAAACTCGGGTCCGTTATCTGCCGTCAGGGTTTTAAACTCACAGAAAGTATTCGCCACGATGTCCCTGAACGCTTCCACGACGCTCTCAGCGCACTTATTGGGGAGTTTACGGATAATGACCTGCTTTGTGGCTTTGTCCACGACCGTCAGCAGGAATGACTTCTGGTCTTTGCCAAAAATCGTATCGATTTCAACATGCCCGGGAACCTGTTTGAGTTCAGCCTCAGCAGGCCTGTGCTCAATGCCAACCCTGTCCGGGATGGGCGTGCGTCCGGGCTCACCCGTATCATAGCGATAGCGTTTACCCCGGTGAGGGAGCTGAAGGTAAAGCTTACCGCCAGCCTGTCTGTCCGAACGGATATAGCGGTAGAGGGTATTTTTGCTGACGGCGATATCAAACTGGATTTTCAGTCTCCCTGTAGTGGTCAACTAAAATTGGCCACGGTAGTAGACTGTTCATAGAACAGCCGTTCGGATTCATTGGGCGTTAAGCCTCCGTTGTACCAGTGCGGGCGAAGTTCGCTGTAGTAACCCGTTATATATCGGGTGATTGCATTTCTGCCCTCCCCGAAGCTCTGGTAACCTGTCGTCGGTACCCATTCGGATTTCAGACTTCTGAAAAATCGCTCCATTGGCGCGTTGTCCCAACAGTTCCCACGCCGGCTTAGGCTCTGTTTTATCCGGTAACGCCACAGCAACTGACGGTATTTTTTACTGGTGTAATGACTGCCCTGATCGCTGTGGAACATCACTCCGCCTGGGCGTCCCCTGAGTTCCCATGCCATCTGTAACGCTTTACCCGTTAGCGCTGAGTCAGGTGAAAACGACATCGCCCAGCCTATGGGCTTGCGGGCAAACAGATCCAACACCACAGCCAGATAAGCCCAGCGCTTACCTGTCCAGATATAGGTCACATCGCCACACCAAACCTCATTCGGTTGGGTTACTGCAAACTGCCGCTCCAATAGATTCGATATATCAACATGCTCCTGCCCACCCCGTTTATATTTGTGTGTGGGACGCTGGCAACTTGTCATGTTCAGCTCTGCCATCAATTTTCCGGCAAGCCAACGCCCCAGTTTTACGCCCTTATTCGTCACCATTATGGCGATATTTCGGGCACCGGCTGACCCGCCGCTAGCATGCCAGACTTCGTTAACCAGGCTGCGTTTAATGGTGCGCTCGACATCTGGGACGCGTTCTCTGTTATGCCAGTACCGATAGCTGCTACGCTGAACATCAAAAGCCTTACACAGTGCTTTTACCGAATAAAGCGCTCTCAATTTATCGACTATCGCGAACTGTTCAACGAGTCCGACATCAAGAGAGCGGTGGCCTTTTTTAGAATTTCGTTCTCCATTTCAAGACGTTGAATCCTTTTCTTCATTTCCCGAAGTTCTATTTGTTCAGGCGTCAGTGGAAGCCCAACGGGGGTTTTACCCTGACGTTCCAATCTGAGCTTACCCACCCATCGGCTAAGGGCGGAAAGACTGACATTCATGGCTTTAGCGGCCTCCGAATGAGAGTATTTCTGGTCAACAACCAGCTTTGCCGCTTCGAGTTTGAATTCAGCCGTGAAATATTTGGTCATGGATCACCTGTAAAGTTATTGAGGCAAGAATAACACCTCTGGTCAGGTGGCCAAATTCACTATGCCACTACAACCACAGATAACCTCAGGGGAGGTATGTACAGCCAGCGCCTGCCGGAGAAAGTCTTGTGTCTGCTGGCCCAGAGGGAAACAGGCATTGTGTGCCGAGGTGGCGCCCCGCCGTTGTCTGGCTAAGGCATCAGCGCGTCTGGAGGAGTAAAGTCCGTTGAAGGCGGGGTCCGTATTACGTCTGAGCTCCCGGCTCAGGGTAGAGCGAGAGACATCCAGTTCTCTGGCAATGCAGGACTGATTAACGCCTTCAGCTTTTCGTTTTTCGATGTAAAAGCGCTCATGCTGAGTCAAATGTTTTCCCTTCATGCAACAGGGTCTCCGACAGGGTCAATACGGCTATTTTATCCGTACCTGACCGGTGGGTCACTTTGTTGCATTTCGTTTGGGAATTGGCGGTGGAGATCTGTTCAAATTGAACTTCAGGTGTAAATCCGGGAACACTTATATCTGCAGCAAAAGCAGAGTTCGTCCCTAATGTAAACATCAAGGTAATGGCAATCTGGTTCAGGCGAGAGGGTGTCGTTAAACCTAAAGTTGTATCGACAGTTTCTGCACCTGAGCAAAATGACTTAATCTTTTTTCCTGATTTAGAAAACTCAGATGCAACATCGTAGCGACCTAAGGCACTATTCCAAATGACTTTAAATACTCGATTCATAAAACGCTCAATTTTCTCTATTTATTTTGGGTTATAATTAACGAGCAACATTTTTCACTTAACCAAAAAGTAAGTGTGTTGGTGAACTGCCACTGGTGAATGCTTTAAATCTGATGTTGCATTATTGGTGCTTATAGTAAACGTACGGGGTTATACATATATATAGGAGAGAAAGACTACTCTTGTAGGAATAATCCCACGGCGGACGAGGAGCTAACAATTAAGGTTTATATATCAATAGATTAATTTAATTTCTTGGATAGGAATAATCTCATAATGATATGAGAGTCTTATGTAAATTAGTCTTGTTTTTTATTTTAAAACGTAATTAATTATAGGCATTTATCGGCAAGGATAAATAATATATGTCTCTTTTTAATAGAGATATTCTCCTTTTAATTCTTAACAAAAACACTATATTTAATATTGCCTATTTAATTTTAGTGAGAGTTCTTAACTAAAACCGCTCAATTATGCATAAAAAGAAAATTTATTAGTAGTTATGATCACAAAACTGATGAGTGCGATGCATCGCTCCAAATATGACTGACCTGTCCCTTGGAATAGATGCCGCTCTCTATGAGTGATATGGGTTCCTTCATGCTCGAAATCCCCCGTCAACCAACCAGTGGATGTGAAAAGGGTGTTCCGCCATTGGGGATGTGACAAATTTATCCTGAACTGCAGTGTGTAACGCGATGAGCACGCAGAAATCGGGGTGAGTGAGGTCCTTGGGTAGATATTAACAGGTGGTGTTGCCATAAAGCCTTAGAGGTCGATTAAAATTGATTCCAATGGAATCAAGGCTTGGTGACAGTGGCAACCTCAAGTGAGTGAGGGTAAGCTAGGCGCATGCTGCTAGTATCTGCTAAACTCGTGATATTGATAAGCTACTGAAAATCAGATGGTTATTAAAGTGTAGGTTGAAATTAAGATTTTACTCTACGCGCTTAAAAATACCATTAAAATCAAATAGGAAAGAATAATGGCTAACAATCGTAGTCGTCGTTTACGCAAGAAGATGCATATCGACGAGTTTCAGGAATTGGGTTTTTCCGTACAGTGGACCTTCCCTGAAGGGACTGGTGTTGATGTAATTGATAAAACTGTCGATGCTTTTATCGATGAAGTCATTGAAGCCAATGGTCTGGCATTTGATGGTAGTGGCTACTTGCAGTGGGAAGGTTTGATTTGCCTGCAAGAGATCGGTCATTGCACTGATGAGCACCGTGCATTGGTTACTAAATGGCTGGAAGCTCGCAAGTTGAAAAATGTAGAAACCAGTGAGTTATTTGATATCTGGTGGGATTGATCTTCCGGTTTAACGGCAGATAATTAATAAGGGCGCCTAAGCAGGCGCCTTTGTTTTTATCAGGCATGGCTAGTGGAAGCTGTTACTAAGTTCTATTGGGAGCATTTTTTTGGCAAAAATTTTAGAGGTAGCAACAATCTTAAATAATGCCTTACTGGCAGATATCTTACAGCAGGTTCGCCCGCTGATTGGTCAGGGGAAGGTTGCTGATTATATTCCCGCATTAGCGGAGGTCTCGGCAGATAAGCTGGGCATTGCTGTGTGTACTCTGGATGGCGAGATTTTTCAAGCCGGAGATGCTGATGAACGCTTCTCTATCCAATCGATTTCGAAAGTGTTAAGTCTGACTCTGGCATTATCCCGTTACGGCGAGCAAGAGGTGTGGCAGCGGGTAGGCAAAGAGCCCTCCGGCCAGCCCTTTAACTCACTGGTTCAGCTAGAATTAGAGAAAGGTAAACCACGCAATCCTTTTATTAATCCAGGGGCGCTAGTGGTATGCGATATGTTACAAAGCCGCTTGAGTGCGCCGAAACAGCGGATGTTGGAAGTGGTGCGCCAGCTCGTGAGCGATGATAGCATCAGCTACGATCCTCGAGTGGCTCGTTCTGAGTTTGAACATTCAGATCGTAACGCGGCTATCGCATATCTGATGAAGTCTTTTGATAATTTTGATAACGATGTGCTGACGGTACTGCAGACCTATTTCCACTACTGCGCCCTGCGCATGAGCTGTGTCGAACTGGCTCGCTGTTTTGTCTATCTGGCGAATCAGGGGCGCAGTATTGGTAGGCATAGCCCGCTGATTACGCCGATACAGGCGCGGCAAATTAATGCCTTGATGATTACCAGTGGCATGTACGATGGGGCGGGTGAATTTGCCTTCCGCGTTGGTATGCCGGGCAAATCCGGGGTAGGTGGTGGCATTATCGCCATTGTGCCGGATGAGTTGTGTATTGCGGTGTGGTCACCAGAATTGGACCATGCGGGGAACTCTCTTGCCGGAACTGCTGCCTTAGAGCTATTGGCACAGCGGATTGGCCGCTCCATTTTTTAAAACAGCGCTTCAGGAGTCTTATGTTACATAAAATGAAAGCATTACGAACGGCAGCCCTGACGGTATTGATGCTGACTGCCGGACAGGTGCAAGCTGAATATCAGTGTAGTGTAAAACCGCAGGATGATGTGATTATCAGCCCGCAATCTGTGCAGATAGTGGGAGCCAGCGGTAATTTGCAGATTTCGCCTGATGGCGATGTTACCCGTAATGGTAAAACACTGACGCTGACCGATGCGCAGCGCCAACAGGCGTTCCGCTACCAGACTGCGTTGCGCAAAGATTTGCCGTGGATAGATCAGGGTGCGCAACAGCATCTTGAAAAAGCACGAGTTTCTTTGGATAAAGTGATTGTTCAACAACTGGGGAGCAGCAGTAATGTGCGCAACCGGCTCACCACATTGAATGATCAACTAAAGCAACAGATGAACCGTATTATTGAGAAACGTAGCGATGGTTTAACCTTCCATCATCAGGCCATCGATCAGGTAGAAAAAGATGGTCGCCAGTTGGTGCAGCAAAGTATGGGCGGTGTGTTGCAAGATAGCTTGAACGAGATGGGGGTTAAGCAGGCGACTAGTGGTAGTGGTGGTAATAATCCGTTGCAAGCCATTATGGGCAATCTGGGTGGGTTACAACAGGCTATTCAGAACGAATGGAATAATCAGGAACAGGAGTTCCAGCAGTTTGGCCATGAAGTCTGTGGGCGGGTGACGACACTGGAGCAGCAGCGTAAGGATTTACTTAAGGCGCTGAACTAAATCCCCTTGATATTCAATCCATTGTGGGTTAGCTAAAGCAGGTTTAGGTTGTAGGCTTCGCCTGAACCTGCTTTTTACGCATAGATTTACAAAAACAGTTCTAGCAGTGAATTAAGGAATAATTTTCCTTTCTCGGTAATTTGCCAGTACTCCTCTGTTTCGATTAAATACCCTTTGGCCAATGCCTCGTCTAACTGTGGGCGAATAGTGCTTTCAGCCAGACCAGTGAAGTGGTAGAAATCTGCCCGTGGTGCGGCTTCTAATAACCGGAAACGGTTCATAAAGAACTCAAAAGGCCGGTCAGCCGTTTCCACTTCATACTGTTTATCCAGATATTTACCCTGCATGAAGCCACGGGGATGTTTGGTCTTTATCGTCCGTAGGATGCGGCCATCGCTAAACGTGACTTTACCGTGCGCCCCGCAGCCAATTCCCAGATAATCACCAAAGCGCCAGTAATTGAGGTTATGTTGGCATTGGTAGCCCGGTTTGGCATAGGCCGAGGTTTCATACTGCTGATATCCGGCATCAGTAAGTAATTGATGTCCTTGCTGGAAAATATCCCACAGTGCATCGTCATCTGGCAAAACCGGCGGGCGTGAACTGAAACCAGTATTAGGCTCAATCGTCAGTTGATACCAAGATAAATGTGGCGGATCCAGTGCGATAGCTTGGCGCAAATCATCCAGCGCCTCTTCCAGTGTTTGATCAGGCAAGCCGTGCATTAAATCCAGATTAAAGCTACGTAAGTTCAGTGAGGTTGCCAGCTCTGCGGCTCGTTTAGCTTCATCTGGCCCATGAATCCGCCCAAGACGCGTTAATTTCTGTGCGCTAAAGCTTTGTACGCCGATGGAGATACGGTTAATACCGGCGCGTTGATAGCCGCTGAAGCGGTCAGCTTCGACAGCGCCTGGGTTTGCTTCCATGGTGATTTCAGCACCGGCTGTAAGGGGTAATCTGGCACGCACACCATCAAGCAGTTGTTGCATCGCTGCGGCACTGAGTAAACTCGGGGTGCCACCACCAATAAAAATAGTGCTAATTTCACGACCACTGGCCAGTGGTACGTCGGCATCAAGATCCGCTAATAAGTGCTCTACATATTCCTGATGAGGAACATCACCTTTCAGTGCATGAGAGTTAAAGTCACAGTAAGGGCACTTCTGCACACACCAGGGAATATGAATATAGAGACTGAGCGGCGGTAACTTAAGCATTACGCAGCGCATCCAACATCAGTTTCAGCGCCTGACCACGGTGTGATACTGCGTGTTTTTCTTCACGAGTTAATTCTGCGGCGGTTTTACCCAACGCCGGGATGTAGAAAATAGGATCATAACCAAATCCAGCCGCACCAGCAGGTTGATGGGCAATCACACCCGGCCATTGGCCGTGAAATACTAAAGGTGTTGGGTCTTCTGCATGGCGCATGTAAACCAGCACGCAGTGGAATTGGGCGCTGCGTTTTGCATCAGGGGTATCTTTCAACGCCACTAGCAGTTTTTCGAGGTTATCTTGATCACTGGCATCAGTACCCGCGAAGCGTGCGGAGTAAATCCCTGGTGCGCCACCTAGCGCATCAACAGCAAGGCCCGAGTCATCGGCGATAGCAGGCAAACCGGTAATTTGTGCGGCATGGCGCGCTTTTAATATGGCATTTTCGATAAAAGTTAAGCCAGTTTCATCGGCGGATTCTACGCCTAGTTCGGTTTGTGCGACCACATCCAAACCAAAATCGGCCAGCAAATTTGCCAACTCACGCACTTTGCCGGGGTTACCGGTGGCTAATACTATTTTTTGCATGGAGGGATCCTGAATTTTATTAGAGCTGACAGTTATTCTTGCGGAAGTCTCTATCACTCGAGCAGTGCCGCAACTTCTGGCGGGATCTGTTGCGGATTAACAATTTTGATCTGTTTGTGCCGCCCCTGTTCACCTTTTTCGATAACTACCTGGCTTTTCGCTACCCGAAATTGTTTAGCGATAAACTTGATCAAGTGGGTATTAGCTTGGCCATCTACCGGTGGGGCGGTAATGGCGATTTTCAGTTCATCGCCATGTAAACCGACTATCTGATCACGGCTGGCTTTGGGCTGAATATATAGCCTCAGAACCAGCCCGTCCAGCAAGGGTGTTACTGCACTCACAGCATAACCCAAAGCTCGCCTAACATATCCATACCTAAGAAGTTGATCAGATACAGGATAAGAATAACGATCATCGCCGAAAAATCGATACCGCCCATGGCAGGCAAGATGCGGCGAATCGGAGCCATTAAAGGCTCAGTCAACTGATACAGCAGATAGTCCATCGGACTACGGCCTTGGCTTACCCAACTCATCAATGCACGGATAATCATTACCCAGAAAATCAGGTAACCGGCAGCTTTAAACAGTGCAATAACACCAAACAGCAGATTATAAGGGTTGAGTGAGATAGCACCGCTACCAATCAGCAGCAACAGTGGGAACTTAATGGTCATCAGCAGGTATGCCAGCAGCAGTGATGCGCTGTCGATTGGCCCCATGGAAGGAATGATCCGACGCAATGGACCAATAATCGGCTGGGTAATTTTCACCACAAATTGTGAGAATGGGTTGTAGAAATCGCTGTGAACCCACTGCATCCAGATACGCAACAGCAGTACCATCACATACAGGTCAATGACCGTTTTGGCCAAAAAAGTCAGCGTTAGCATGAGTTGCTTTAGTCCTTATCCTTAATATTGGATATACACAAATAGAGAATCTATCAGCGTACTTTATAAGCCCCTATCTTAACGAGAAAGCAATAAGGGTAGTGTCGGATTTTGTAAATTTTGTCGTAGTTAGAACAGCTTTTCCATTTCTTTCGCCCGTTTGATAGCGGCTTGCATGGCGCTGGCAACAGTTTCTGGTAAATGCTGCTCGTTAAATACCCTAATTGCCTCGGCCGTCGTCCCTCCTTTCGAGGTCACCTGTTCACGTAGTGTCGAAAGTGGCAATTGCGGGTTAGCTTCCACGAGTGCAGTCGCTCCAGAGGCGGCTTGTTGCACCAGTAGGCGTGCGGTTTCACTATCAAAACCTAACCGTTCGGCTTCCTGTTGCATTGCTTCCATAAACAGGAAGAAATAGGCCGGTGCACTGCCTGCTGCGGCAATAACGTTGTTGATGCCGTTTTCATCATTCACCCAACAGACTTTTCCTACCGAGCTCATCAGCGAGGCGGTAAAGTTACGATCGTCCTGTGAAACCTGCTCTGGTGCATATAGGCCGCTCATCCCTTTACCCACCAGAGATGGGGTATTAGGCATAATACGCACCAAATTGAGTTTATCCCCCAATAGCGCATAGAAACGTGCAACCTGAACACCTGCAGCAATGGAAAGCACTAGTTTGCCGGTGAAATCGACATTATCTCGCAATGCCTGACATACATCGGCCATTAATTGAGGTTTAACCGCTAAGACGATCACCCCAGCCTTTTGTGCTTGAGTGTTATTATCATCACTACTGATGACACCAAATTCAGCGGCCAGAGCATCACGATTTTTAGCTGAAGGTGCGCAAACGCTGATCATTTTAGCGGGATAACCACCGGCAACCAACCCTGCAATAATTGCGCGAGCCATATTGCCAGCGCCAATGAATGTTATGTTGCGATGTTGCATCAATTTCTCCTATGCCCTTGGTACTTAAAGCCGCAGCCCGAAGGTGTTAATTAACATTAGCGGCTCTGACGCTACTGACTTTGGGGGTCAAGCGCGGGTACCAAAAATGGCGGTACCAATACGCACTAATGTACTTCCGGCACTAATAGCGGCTGCCATATCATCTGTCATGCCCATAGAAAGCGTATCCATCTGAGGGTAGCTGGCTTTTAAAGTCAAGAAAGCCTGATGCATTTGCTCAAATACCGCCAGTTGTCGCGGGTAATCGCTTTCCGGTGCCGGAATAGCCATCAATCCGCGTAAATTCAGGTTAGGCAGCTCACTAATACTGGCTGCTAATGCGGGTAGCTCTGTTAAGGCAACCCCGGATTTACTTTGCTCATCACTGATATTGACCTGAATCAGTACGTTCAGTGCGGGCATTGCTGCTGGGCGCTGAGTGCTTAGGCGCTGCGCTATCTTCAGCCGATCAACGGTATGACACCAGGCAAAATTTTCTGCCACTAACCGGCTTTTATTGGATTGCAGCGGGCCAATAAAGTGCCATTCAAGATCGGCGCTATTGGCAAAGTAGTGGATTTTATCTACCCCTTCCTGCACATAGTTTTCGCCAAAAGCATATTGCCCTGCCACGATGGCCTCTTCGATAGCGCTCACAGGTTTGGTTTTACTAACTGCAAGCAATGTCACTTCTTCTGGAGAGCGTGCGCAATTGTGTGCAACTGTTGCGATCCGCGCTCTGACATCCTGTAGATTCTGCTCAATTGTGCTCATATGGACCCAGGAGTTTGATATGGATTTCACCAGTCTGGATGATAAAAACACAGACCAGGATAACCCTGTATTTAGCGATGGCACAGCTAAATGCATTGACTTAGAAAGCCCCGAACATACCGATGATGGCTTTGATGAACAGGACTTCGCGAATAAGGTGGCGGCTAGTGTAAATCATAATGCATCGGATCTGCACCTTTGTACCGGTTATCACCCGGTATTACGTATTGATGGCGTACTGAAAACCTTCACTCACTGGCCACGGGTGAGTGTCAACTGGCTCAATAAGCTCAGTCGGCACTTATTAAGCGAGGCGCAGTATCGCCGATTGCGGGAAATGGGGCAGGTGGATTGTGCTTATACGACAATTAGTGGACAACGGCTACGGGCTAATATTTTTCAGCAACAGCAGGGGCAATCGGTAGCTTTTCGTATTATCTCTGCGGCATGCCCATCACTGGAAGAGTTGGATGTCCCACCGATTATTCACCAACTCGTTGAGCAAGATAATGGGTTGATTCTGGTTACTGGTGCGACAGGCAGTGGTAAGTCCACGACATTAAGCGCGATGATCAGTGCCATCAATCAGCATCAGGCTCGTCATATCATTACGCTCGAAGATCCGATTGAGTTTGTTCATAGCAGTCTTTCATGTTTGATCCAGCAACGGGAGCTGGGGAGCCATACCCAATCTTTTAGTCATGCCTTAACTGGAGCATTGCGTCAGGATCCCGATATCATTTTGTTGGGTGAGTTACGTGATCTGGATACGATTCGTTTAGCTCTGACTGCCGCTGAAACGGGGCATTTGGTGCTGGCTACGCTACATACTCGTACAGCAACACAGGCAATTGATCGGCTGGTAGATGTTTTCCCTGCGGCAGAGAAAGCCACTATTCAGGCACAATTGGCAGCGAGCTTACGTGCGGTTATCGCACAAAAGTTATGTAATAAAACAGCCGGTGGGCGCATTGCCGTTTTTGAAATTCTGATACAAACCACTGCCGTCAGCCATTTGATTCGTGAAGGTAAATCCTATCAGCTCCCGAATGTGATACAAGCTGGCGCGCAATGGGGGATGCAAACCTTTGAGCAAGGGATGGTGCGGCGGGAGAGGCAGGGGATATTGGCAGAGAATAATGTTAGCCAATTAACATAGCGCCGCTAACCAACAGTAAGTGATTCGGGTGAATGAGAGCCGCTAACACTGCCACGGCTCCAGGTAGGAAGAAGTTACCCAAAGTAATTGGGGTTGTGGCAAGGCAGCAAACGAATAAACCCCGATGAGCTTACGATCTGTAAGTGATTCGGGTGAATGAGAGCCGCTAACACTGCCACGGCTCCAAGTAAGAAGGGTAATTATGCTGACGGGATCTGCTGAGTAATACAGTGAATATTCCCCCCACCGAGCAGGATCTCTCGGGCGGGAACACCGGTAATCACAAAGTCTGGGAACATCTGCTGCAACAGATCTTGCGCCACGCCATCGGTACGGTAATCTAACAACGGGTAAATGATTTGTTGGTTACTGATCAAAAAGTTGACGTAAGAGCCAGCCAGTTGTTCACCAGCGGTACGGGGAACCGCATCGCTGGATAGCACATCGAAAGTCTCTTCTTCGGTGTTATACAGTGGGCCGGGAGCCGGTAGTTTCCAGATTTTTAGCTTGCGGCCTTTGGCATCAACCGCATTGGATAACACATCAAAAGCAGCAACTGATCGTGCGTACTGTGGATCTTGTTGATCGTCGGTCCAATGTAGGGCAACTTCACCCGGGCGAACAAAACAGCACATATTGTCGATATGACCATCAGTTTCATCGTTATAGACGCCATCTTGCAACCAGATGAAGTGTGTAACACCCAGGTATTCACGCAATAACTGTTCAATCTGCGCTTGATTCAGATGCGGATTGCGGTTTGGATTCAGCAAACATTCAGCGGTGGTTAGCAAAGTGCCTTCACCATCGGTATGAATCGAACCACCTTCTAATACCAGTGGGGCGCTGTAATAGGCGTTATGCAGGAAGTCACTCACTTGAACGGCAACTTTCTCATCTTGTTGCCAGTTGGCATACAGGCCACCGTTAAGGCCGCCCCATGCGTTGAACTGCCAATCCACAGCGCGGCGTTCACCGCTACCGTTAATCACCATCGTCGGGCCGGTGTCACGCATCCAGGCATCATCACTGGCCATTTCGACCAATGTTACGTTAGCAGGCAGGGTTGCTTTAGCCTGAGCCATAAATTCAGCTGGCACGCCCATAAATACGGGGATTGTACCGCTGATGGCCTCAGCAACTTTGGCAAACGTCTGCTGAGCGGGAGCCCCCTTGCCACGCCAGTTATCTTGACGGTATGGCCACAGCATCCAGACCGCATCCTGCTTTGCCCACTCGGCAGGCATAAAGAAGCCATCCTGCTGTGGTGTGCCGGGTAGGGCTTGTGAAGCTGAAGCTTGTAAAATCGCATCTTGTGCAGACATAAATTATCTCCGGGTCTTGCCGTCAGAAGTGGCTAAAGCTTGATACATTTCTGGGCGGCGATCGCGGAACAAGCCCCATGAAGCGCGCTGGGCAGCGATTTCTTGTAAATCAAATTCATGTACCAAAACAGCCTCATCCGTTTTGTTGGCCTGAGCCAGCAGAGCGCCAGTCTGGTCAGCAATGAACGAAGATCCGTAGAAGGTCATTTCCAGGCCCGCTATAAATTTACTTTTCTCGGTACCGATACGGTTAGATGCAATTACGGGCACCAGGTTTGCAGCGGCGTGCCCCTGCTGTACGCGGGTCCAGTGTGGTTGGCTATCGATTTCAGGATAGGCAGGTTCAGAACCAATCGCGGTCGGGTAGAAGATGATTTCCGCACCAAGCAGTGCCAGGCTACGGGCCGTTTCCGGGAACCACTGATCCCAACAGATGCCAACGCCTACTTTGGCATAACGAGTTTGCCAGACTTTAAAACCGGTATCGCCCGGAATAAAGAATTGTTTTTCCTGATAAGCCGGGCCGTTAGGAATATGGGTCTTACGGTATACATCTAACACCGAGCCATCAGCATCAATCATAACCAGCGAGTTATAATAAGCATTGTTAGCTTTCTCAAAGAAGCTCAGCGGTAACACTACTTCCAGCTCGGCTGCCAACTTGGCGAAGTGCTTAATTAACGGGCTACTATCCAGCTCTTGGGCCAGTGCATAGTGTTCCGGGCTTTGATCAATACAGAAATAAGGTGCGGCAAACAGCTCCTGAATCAGGATGATCTGTGCACCTTTGGCATGCGCTTGACGTACCAGTTTCTCGGCATTTTCAATGTTCTTAGGTAGGTCCCAAGAGCAAGCCATTTGGGTCGCAGCAACAGTCACTTTTGTCATGAGAAAACCTCAATAAATGTAAAAAACACCCGCATGGGGTGTGCAATATTTGAGCCGCTGATTGGCATAGGTTCAGTATACAATCCTGTGGGTACAGGTGTCACGATATGCGGGGGATTGCCAAACCAGACGGTGGAAACATAATCTGGGTAACCGTATCTGAAGCTGAATAAAAACCTATTCAGCCAGCCTGTTCATCAAACCAACTTTCCAGAATAATGACCGCAGATGCAGCATCGACACTGCCTTTATCCAAAGCACGGTAGCCGCCACTGTCAAATAAGTTGGCGCGGGCTTCTACGGTGCTGAGGCGTTCATCCTGTAAGGCTATTTGTACACCAAAGCGGCCATGTAAGCGGTTGGCAAACCTGCGCGCGCGGGTAGTTAGGGGTTGCTCGGTGCCATCCATATTCAGCGGCAGTCCGACAACGACTAAATCAGGTTGCCACTCTTTCAGCAGTTTTTCGACTTTCTGCCAGTCTGGCGTGCCATCCTGCGCTTTAAATGACGTTAGTGCGCGGGCAGTGCCGGTCACTTCTTGGCCAATAGCTACGCCGATACTTTTAGTCCCAAAATCAAAGGCAACAATCGTGCGATTAGCCATTAGGCGTGTCCTGCTTGCGGAGCAATATTAAAGATATTGATACCCAACTTGTTGGCCGCAGCTTGCCAACGTTCTGCAATTGGCGTGTGGAACAGAATGTTGGTATCAGCCTCAATCGTCAACCAGGTGTTATCCAGCAATTCCTGCTCTAGTTGCCCCTTTTGCCAGCCTGCATAACCCAATGCCACCAGTAGATTTTTAGGTTGTTCTGGCGTCCCTAGGGTCTCCAATACATCTTTGGAGGTGGTTATCATCGTATCGGCTGAGATAGGAATACTGGAGCCGAATCCCTCCCTTGGTGAATGCAGGATAAACCCCCGATCCTCTGCCAGTGGCCCACCGGTTAATACCGGTTTATCCAGACGTATCGCCGGGTCTCGCGGTGAAGGGCTGATTTTCAGTTTTTCCAGCACAGTTTCTACCGTGAATTGTTCCATAGGTTTGTTTATCACTAAGCCCATTGCGCCCTCTTGGTTATGCTCGCAGATGTAAATAACCGAGCGCATAAATAGGGGGTCTTGGAGTGAAGGCATAGCGATAAGAAAATGATGCTGTAAATTCATTATGTTATATAGGGGATTCGCTGAGTTAAGGGGTGAACTTTTGTCAGTATGCGGATAAATGCCAATAAAGTCACGGATCCCCTTCGTCCTTGAAGCCGCAGGGGTGTTGGCTGCGTTCACGCACCCGAATCACTTACTTGAGTAAGCTCATCGGGATTAATGAGCCTCATCCTTGAGGCTCACCCTGCGGGCTAGCATAAATGCTGTTCAAATCGGTTCCTGACCGATTTGTTACTCTCTTGCCGCCTGCCTGCAACACCCATGACTTTGGGGAGGGTATCTGGTTTATTTATTAGCTAACCGCGCTTCGATTGCATCCATCAGCATTTTGGTAATGGACACATCCGGGAAGGCAGCTTCAATTTCACGGATGCAGGTCGGACTGGTGACGTTAATTTCAGTCAGACGATCGCCGATAATATCTAACCCGACGAAAATTAAGCCTTTCTGCTTCAGTACCGGTGCGACAGCGCGGGCAATCGCCCAGTCGCTCTCACTGAGTGGACGGGCTTCGCCTCGGCCGCCGGCCGCCAGATTACCACGGGTTTCACCTTGCGCCGGGATACGTGCCAGGCAGTAAGGTACCGGCTCGCCGTCAACCACCAAGACCCGTTTATCGCCTTCTTTAATGGCGGGCAGGAAGTTCTGCGCCATGCAGAATCGGCTGCCCAATTCGGTCAGCGTTTCAATAATCACCGACAGGTTAGGATCATCTTGTTTCACACGGAAGATTGAGGTCCCTCCCATCCCATCCAGCGGTTTCAGAATGATATCACCGTGTTTTTGATGGAATTTACGAATGCGGTCTTTATTGCGGCTGACCAGAGTATCCGGCGTTAATTCAGGGAACCAGGCGGTAAACAGCTTCTCATTACAGTCACGCAGGCTCTGCGGCTTGTTCACTACTAGTGTGCCCTTATCTTCTGCGCGCTCCAGAATATAGGTGGCGTAGATGAATTCAGTATCAAACGGCGGATCTTTGCGCATCAGGATGACATCAAGGTCGTGCAGGGGAATATCCTGTTCAGCGCCGAAACTGAACCAACTCTCTTTATCCTGTTTTACGCTGAGTAGACGGGTACTGGCTCGGCCTTCACCACCCTGTAAGTACAGGTCGCCCATCTCCATGTAATGCAGTTCCCAACCACGGCGCTGTGCTTCCAACAGCATGGCGAAGCTGGAGTCTTTCTTGATATTAATGGACGAGATTGGGTCCATTACGATGCCGAGCTTGATCATTCTTCTCTCCTAATGGGAACGAATTTTATCCCAGATCACCAAACCGCACCTGTAAAGCAGTGATTGCGGTAAGAGCTGTAGTTTCGGTACGTAGAACTCGTGGACCTAGCAGGATATCAGTAAATCCAAGGCGCGAGGTCATGGCAATTTCATCGGCAGAGAGGCCGCCCTCCGGGCCAATCAACAAACGCACGTTGTTGAGTGTAGGGGGAAGGGTATTGATGCTGTTGCTGGCGCGCGGATGCAGATTCAGTTTCAGGCTATCATCCTGCTCAGCACACCAGTCTGATAGTTGCATGGCGTTGCGGATTTCCGGGATCCTATTGCGGCCACACTGCTCGCAGGCAGCGATAGCAATTTTCTGCCACTGCTGGAGTTTCTTCACTAAACGCTCGCCATCGAGCTTAACCCCACAACGTTCAGAAAACAGCGGAGTAATCACATTGACACCCAGCTCAATCGATTTCTGCACGGTAAATTCCATTTTCTCGCCCCGGGAGATCACCTGACCCAAATGTAAGCTCAGTGGTGATTCACGGTCTTCCAATTGCCCTTCACCAAGCCGAACCCGCAGATTTTTTTTATCTGAGCGGACAATTTCGGCAGCGAAGACCTGATTGCTACCATCAAATAGTTGCAGGCTTTGCCCCTCAACCATACGGAGCACGCGGCCTACATGATTGGCTGCCTCATCGCTCAACGCCAGTTCGGTATTCGCCTGCAAAGGCTGTGGATGATAAATGCGGGGTATGCGCATGGGTTGCTCTAAGTCCTGAAACGAAAACATACCGCGCAGCGAGTGGTGCCACGCGAAATAAATAAGTGCCTAAGGAGACCAGAGGCAGGGAAGTATCAACCCATATACTAGATTAGCCTTTTTGCTGCTGGCAAGCCCGTTGTACATAAGGGTTATGATTACCCTGAGCTTTCGCTATCCGCTCATCACGTTGGCATTCCCAGTTGGTGACAGGGTACTGGCGGTTCCAGACCTCAAACAGCTTGCTTTGTTGGCTGGAAAGTCGCAGTTGATATTGATCGCGCATATAAAAATAGGTGCGGGCAATTGCTCCGCGAGCACGCGCTGGCGGCTCTGCCAGTTTATTTTTAAAATCAATTTTCATATCACATTGACCGTATTGGCCCTGGCCGCCATTCCATTGGGAATACATGAAGTTATTGCGGTCACCATTCACTTCGCCAATAGCCGGTTGCAGATTATGCAGATCAGTTTCTATTTGGCGATAGATGGGATCTTTAGTGCAGTTTTTGCGGCCACCTTGTTGCCAGCATTGGCGCTGGTGGCCAAATTGCCAAGCCGGAACCACATGCTCCCACTCGATCCTTGCTGCTCGCTGGGCGTTTTTTCTTGGTTGATAGCCACAACTTTTCAGGTCAGGAATACCTTTCTTACCTTGCCAATCAATTTTGCATCCGCAGTAAAAACTGCTGGGGGCATCCTGATTAATTTTTACAGCGACCGCTTTGGCCTGAGAAAAGTTATTAATGCTTTGACTGTGACTGACCAGAGGAAGCAACGAGGAGGATAAAACCAGCAAGAATAGAATATTGCGTAACATATCTCAAAACAGCCCGATGATGAAAAGCAGGCAGGTTATAGATAATACTGATGGATAGCAAATTAACATGCTGTTTTATAACAAGTAACACCAATTCCTAACAGCTTTTTAGCGCGTTAAATTGCAGCTTTTCACCACAGTGGCGGCAGCGATATTCGCTCTCGCCGCGCTGTACTTTATTGTGGCGACGAATGGTTAATGCATGTTGCTGGCATTTGCACTGATAATTGAAGGTCTTACTGCGCACCGAGGCGACTTCAAACTGGTGGGTGCGGCTGGCGGGGACTTGCAATACCTGCTCCATCATCCAGCGCCACTCTTTACCATGGGGAGCAACTCGGCCAAATTGGCGATAAACCAGCAAGTGAGCCAGTTCGTGCGGCACCACTTCCTCGATAAAGTCCTGCTGATTTTCCAGTAACAATACAGGGTTAAGACGAATCTCGAAGGATTGCAGATAGGCACTACCCGCGCTAGTGCCGCGTTGATGATAATTGATTTTCGGCTCCGAGTAGGCGGTGCCAAGATGTTGATTCGCTAACTGCAATTTGTGGCGCAGGCAGCGCATAACGGCTTGCTGTAACGCGATTGGGATTCGTTGTGTACTCATATCGCCGAAGAATAAAACGGTCGATAAGCAGATGCAAGCCAGTAGGCAGGACTATTTTGAGTAGATTATTATATAAAAACATATAATATAAAAATATATAATGAAATCTAGTTATCCGAAGGGCTTATGAATAACCATCAAATGATCAGCATGGATCTTATGAGGCAAGCGGCAGCAGCGGCTGGTGATGTATTACGGGTGCTGTCAAATGAGGATCGTTTGCTCTTACTGTGCCAATTGAGCCAGGGAGAAAAAGCAGTAGGTGAATTAGAAGCCGCATTGGGGATTCATCAACCAACGTTATCACAACAGCTTGGTGTGCTGCGTAGTGATGGGCTAGTGAACACTCGCCGCGACGGTAAGCGGATATTTTACTCAATCGCCGATAGTAAAGTTTTGGCACTGTTGGAGCTGCTCTATCAGCTTTATTGCCCACAAGAGAAGGAGGCAATATGACTATCGATTGGATTAACTTTACCCCTTACAGTGCACTGGCCGGAGGGGCAGTATTGGGCGTTGCAGTAACGTTTCTATTGTTAGCCACTGGCCGGATTGCTGGTATTAGTGGCATTTTGGGGGGCTTACTTTCGCCAAAAGCAGGGGATCGCGGCTGGCGTATGGCATTCATCATTGGTTTGGTTATTTCACCTTTGGTTTATTCGCTGTTTACCGCGTTACCGGTTATCCAAATTGATGCAGCTTTGCCCACTCTGATTTTAGCCGGATTGCTGGTAGGAATTGGGACGCGCTATGGTGCCGGATGTACCAGTGGGCATGGCGTCTGTGGGCTAGCTCGTTTCTCGCCACGTTCACTGGTGGCGACATTGAGCTTTATGTTTACCGGCTTTATCACTGTGGGGCTGGTTCGCCATCTATTTGCTTAGGAACAGAATATGAATCTATTTTTCTCGCTGTTGGCCGGGCTGATATTTGGTTTGGGCCTGATAGTTGCAGGTATGGCCAACCCTGCCAAGGTCTTAGGTTTTCTCGACATTAGAGGTTTATGGGACCCGTCATTGGCATTGGTGATGGCAGCCGCAGTGGCTATCGCGCTACTCGGTTTTACCTGGGCCAAAAAACGTAAAGTCAGTTTGCTGGGGCAACCCTTGCAATTGCCAACCTCTAATCGTATTGATCGGCGGTTAATTGGCGGTAGCCTGTTGTTTGGCGTCGGTTGGGGATTGGCGGGGATATGCCCTGGGCCGGCACTGGTATTGCTGGGCGCAGGGATGTTCAAAGGGGTTATCTTTGTCGCCGCGATGGTGGCGGGAATGGCAATATTTAGCCTACTAGAGCGTGCTCGTTAGATATAAAAAACCCCGCCAGGCGGGGTTTTTGCTGTTCAGCGCTTAACGGTTGAAACTTATTTCAAGCCAGCAGCCTCACGCAGCAAGGCGGCTTTGTCGGTTTTTTCCCAAGGGAATTCTTCACGACCAAAGTGACCATAAGCTGCGGTTGCTTGATAGATCGGATGCAACAGATCCAGCATCTGAATCAAGCCATAAGGGCGCAGTTCGAAGAATTCACGTACCAAGGTAATCAATTGATCCTCAGAGACCTTACCCGTGCCGAATGTTTCCACCATGATGGAGGTAGGTTCTGCCACACCAATGGCGTATGAAACCTGAATCTCGCAACGGTCAGCCAGGCCAGCCGCAACAATATTTTTCGCTACATAACGGGCAGCATATGCTGCTGAGCGGTCAACTTTGGATGGATCTTTACCGGAGAATGCACCGCCCCCATGACGAGCCATGCCGCCGTAGGTATCAACAATGATTTTACGCCCAGTCAGACCACAGTCGCCCATTGGGCCACCGATAACGAAACGGCCTGTCGGGTTGATATGATATTTGGTAGCTGCGGTGAGCCACTCAACAGGTAGAACCGGCTTGATAATCTCTTCCATCACCGCTTCTTGTAAATCTTTCAGACTGATATCTTCTGAATGCTGCGTCGACAGAACAACCGCATCAATACCGACAATCTTGCCGTTATCATACTGGAAGGTAATCTGGCTTTTTGCATCCGGGCGCAGCCATGGCAAGGTGCCATTTTTACGCACTTCAGCCTGACGCTTTACCAAACGGTGTGCATAGGTAATAGGTGCAGGCATTAAAACGTCGGTTTCGTTAGTGGCATAGCCGAACATCAGGCCCTGATCACCCGCGCCTTGTTCTAAGGGGTCTGAACGGTCAACACCCTGATTAATATCAGGTGACTGCTTCCCAATCGCACTTAAAACGGCGCAAGAGTTAGCATCAAAACCCATCTCAGAATTAACATAACCGATTTCGCGCACGGTTTTACGGGTGATCTCTTCGATATCTACCCATGCGTTAGTGGTAACTTCACCGCCAACTAATACCATACCCGTTTTGACATAGGTCTCGCAGGCAACACGCGCTTTTGGGTCTTGCTCAAGAATTGCGTCCAGTACCGCATCTGAAATCTGATCAGCAATTTTGTCTGGATGCCCTTCAGAAACAGATTCCGACGTAAATAAGTGTTTAGCCATTATTTTCTTTACCTTGAATACAAGTGAAAAGTCACTGCATAGCGTTGGGTGCCAGGCAACAGAAGCCTACGTTTGGTTAGGTCTTCTGATACGTTGACGTTTTACAACGCCTCTTTAGGCAAAGCCTTTAGCAGTCGATCCCATTCGTACTTGAAGCCGCCTGGTTGTTAGCTGCACGCAGTCCTCCGAACCACTCATTTGAGTAAGCTCATCGGGCTGGTTCGTCTGCTGCCCACCCGCAACGCCAAGTTTTTTGGGCGTATAAATTTAGAAGCCTTGCATGATTTGTCGCACACGTAGCATTCTAGCAATTAAAATGTTTGGATGTATTAACATCTGGACGTCTATTTTAGGTCAGCTTTTACTCTTAATGCCAGCCCTTTTTGCATCAAGATATTTCTTGCTTTGGTTGTCATGGTGTTTATTTACCGCTTGATACAGTTATACCCGTCATACTTCAAGCTGCATGTGCGTTGGCTACACTCAATAACCCGAATCACTTGCGACAGTAAGTTCATCGGGATTATCTCGCTTGCCGCCTTCCTGTAACTCGAATTATTTAGGGTATACACGCTATTTTCATTTTGCATTTTGCTCGCGTTATAGGTATAAACTGCGCGCGCAGCTTATTTGATATGCAATGATGAAGATGGCAGAGGATGACATTAGCTCATTGTTACATTTGCAGAGTTTTGCACTCAGGTGTTTAACCGTGAATGGGCATGAAAATAGCGGCGTCATCAAACTGTTACTTAATCTGTCTATACCCAATAGATTTCAATATGCAGCTATTTCCCCTGTAACTTGAAAGATGACGGGTTTATTTAAAGTCTTGTCCGTTCAATCTGAGCGGCATGCGTGGAGGTGGTTGGATTAATGATCCGTTGTCAACTGGTTGCTGCACATCAACAGCTACGTCGTTCTGACGTTCAATCCCCCTTTGCAACCTTCCTTTCTTGTACTCCATCAAGGCGATGTTACACCCACATGGGTGCGTCTCAGGATTCGCGGGCAGGTTAACAGCCGCCTGAAGCACTGAATTTGGCTAGCCTGACCACTTTGCGGCTAATCCGATTCACAAAATCTCAATACGTATTTACAGTCGGACGTATTTTCCATTTAAACGTGTTTTACCCTTTTGGGTAATGAATAGCTGAGTGATAAACCACTTGTGGATAGCGCTTTGCAGCGTAATATTCTGCCGATTCGGCGTCCACGTGGGTTGTCCTTGCTGGTTGTAGCTGCGATAGTGGCTGACTTTATCGTCAGTATCGCAATAGAGGCGAATTATGTCTGATGATAACTTGATTGGCCGTCCGTCAGCAGCGGGCGCACATGTTTCTTTACGCTCTATGCAGGAGGTTGCCATGAATGACCGTAATGCCAGCAAGATGCTGAGCACGTATAACGTCGCCTATTGGGGTGGCAACTATTATGACGTCAACGAGTTGGGTCATATCAGCGTTTGCCCTGATCCAGATGTTCGTGAGGCGCGTGTCGATCTGGCGCAACTGGTCAAAGGAATGCAGCTCGAGCAGGGGCAACGTCTGCCTGCATTATTCTGTTTCCCACAAATTTTACAACATCGCCTACGCTCAATTAACGGTGCATTTAAACGTGCGCGTGAGTCATTTGGCTATGAAGGCGACTACTTCCTGGTTTACCCGATTAAAGTAAACCAGCATCGCCGGGTTATTGAGTCTTTAGTCAATTCTGGTGAGCCGTTGGGGCTGGAAGCTGGCTCTAAAGCTGAAATGATGGCGGTTTTGGCCCATGCAGGTATGACCCGTTCGGTTATCGTTTGTAACGGCTATAAAGATCGTGAATATATTCGTCTGGCATTAATCGGCGAAAAACTGGGCCATAAGGTTTATCTGGTCATCGAAAAGATGTCAGAAATCAAAATGGTATTGGAAGAAGCCGAACGCTTGAATGTGGTTCCGCGCCTGGGTGTTCGTGCGCGCCTGGCATCACAAGGTTCCGGTAAATGGCAGGCCAGCGGTGGTGAGAAATCTAAATTTGGTTTGTCTGCCACCCAAGTGCTGCAATTGGTTGATATGCTGCGTGACGCCAATAGTCTCGAAAGCCTGCAATTACTGCATTTCCATTTGGGATCTCAGCTATCCAACATCCGTGATATCTCCACCGGGGTTCGTGAGTCCGCACGTTTCTATGTGGAATTACACAAGCTGGGTGTCAATATCCAGTGCTTCGATGTGGGTGGTGGTTTGGGGGTGGATTACGAAGGGACGCGTTCTCAGTCCGATTGCTCAGTAAACTATGGCCTGAATGAATATGCCAACAACGTTATCTGGGGTATTGGTGATGCTTGTAATGAACATGGCCTGCCGCATCCTACCGTGATTACGGAATCGGGCCGCGCAGTCACCGCGCACCATACCGTGCTGGTTTCCAATGTGATCGGCGTAGAACGCAATGAATTTAATGAGCCACAGCCACCGGAAGAAGATGCACCTCGTGCGCTGATAAGCCTGTGGGATACCTGGCTGGAAATGCAAGAGCCGGAAAACCGCCGCTCTCTGCGCGAATGGCTGCACGACAGTCAAATGGATTTACATGATGTGCATAGTCAATATGCCCATGGGATACTGGACCTGACACAACGTGCCTGGGCGGAACAGATGTACCTGAGTATCTGCAATGATATCCAGAAGCAACTGGACCCAAGCAATCGTGCACACCGGCCAATCATTGATGAGCTGCAAGAGCGTATGGCCGACAAGCTGTACGTGAATTTCTCGCTGTTCCAATCTATGCCGGATGCCTGGGGTATCGATCAGTTATTCCCAGTGTTGCCACTGGAAGGGTTAGATAAGCCACCAGAACGCCGCGCGGTATTGCTGGATATTACTTGTGACTCAGACGGTACTATCGACCATTATATTGACGGCGATGGGGTAGCAACCACCATGCCGATGCCGCCATATGATGCTGAAAACCCGCCATTGTTGGGCTTCTTTATGGTTGGTGCCTATCAAGAGATTCTGGGCAATATGCATAACTTGTTTGGTGATACTGCCGCGGTTGATGTGTATGTATTCCCAGACGGCACGGTTGAAGTTGAGCAGACTGACGAAGGTGATACCGTCGCAGATATGCTGGAATATGTTCAGTTGAACCCAGAGAAATTGTTGAACCAATTCCGTGATCAGGTGAAAGAAACTGATCTAGATACCGAGTTGCAGGCGCAGTTTATGGAAGAGTTCGAAGCAGGTCTGTACGGTTATACTTATCTCGAAGATGAATAACGGCTAACGGCTGCTTTTTCAACGCAAGAAGTCTCTCTATATTAAGGGCAAACTCAGGTTTGCCCTTTTTGTTTGCCCCTGTCACTGGTGATTGTCCAAATATCAACCACACTAATATTGGTCATTTATGATGCTTATCTGAGAGGTGCTTGAATGGGATGGGTCAGTGTTTGTAAGGTAAATTACGTCAAGCCCGATTTTCCTTTCTCAGCGCAGATTGATGATAAAAGGATTGGCGTCTATGTCATTGATGGTGAGTATTTTGCGATGGAAGACATTTGCCCTCATGCCAATGCATTGTTAAGTCAGGGCTTTATGGATGGAGAAACCGTTGAGTGCCCATTACACGGTGCATTGTTTGATGTGCGGACCGGCCAGTGCTTGCGTGAGCCAGGCGATAGGGATTTAGCAACCTATCCAGTGCGCATTAAAGGTGATCAGATTGAGGTAAATCTGGACGTAGATAGTGGCGGGTAATATTTAGTAATAAGAGAGTAACGCCCGCAAAAATCACGGGCGTTATACAGTGATAATTGACGGGGTTTACTTCTCAGCAGCAATACGTTGGCGAATATGATCAGCCCGCGCTTGTGATGACGGATGATCGTCAAACATGCTGCTGGTACGGCCTGCTTCCATGGTTGCCAATTTTTCAAAGCTAGTGACTAAACCATTTGGATCGATACCGCGTTTTTTCAACAAATCGAATGAGTAATCATCCGCTTCGCTTTCTTGTTTCTGTGAAAATTGAGCGTTAACCAATTTCTCGCCAATATCTGCTAACTGAGACTGAGACAACTGCCCGGCAATCCCGCCAGCGGAACTGGCCGCAGTGCGCAGGGCAGTTGTGCCATAAGCCACTTGCATCGCTTTACGGGTATGCCCCAATGCCACATGGCCCATCTCATGACCGAGTACACCTTCCACTTCATTGTCGGTCATCATATCCATCAGCCCGCTATAAACACGAATACAACCATTTGCCATGGCCCAGGCATTCACATCCTTTGTGACATACACCTTATAGTTAGCTGGCGTACCATTAATGTTATCGCCTAATGCGGCTGAAATTTTCACCAACCGTTTGGCATAGGTACTGTCTGTTGGCGCTATCTGCGCTTTCTGATCCATTTCAGCGCAAGATTTTTCGCTGAGCATTTTTACATCAGCATCATTCAAGGTTGCCGCTTGAAATGCCTGTGCGCCTGACTGCATTAAGCCATCAGTATTCATATTCTGGCAGCCGCTAAGCAGCGCTGTAAGGCTCAGTGCAATCATTGAGGTACGAATTTTCATAACACTTTCTTCCTGTGGTTATGCCATTTTATTATTGGAGAGGACCGTTCTCTTCGTGATGATAACGTATCAGTTGCGTTATCTATCCATCATTATTCGCCAACAGTCACTGTTGCATTCTTATTAACTATTGCATTAATCGCTGTTGAATCGACGACGGTTGTTCTACTCTGTCGGCAATAGGTCTTGCCCGAAATATTCGTGGCAACGTATGGTTTATATCGGTTTGTTTGCAAAAACGAACACTGCCAGCCGACAGAGTGGTTAATACACTCATTGTGTGGCTAAAAACGCAGCGAGGGTAACGCGACTCAATCGTTACAGCTATAGCTTTATTCTGAAAATATGGAAGTTTTAGCTCATTTAGTTTTAGTGATTGCCGTTTCAATGCTGAGTCTGAGAAAATGGTAAACTTGAACGCTTTTTTTTAATCCGACCTGGAGTAAAACATGTCCTCTCGTAAAGAGCTTGCCAACGCGATCCGCGCACTAAGCATGGACGCAGTGCAGAAAGCGAATTCCGGCCACCCCGGCGCCCCTATGGGTATGGCAGATATCGCCGAAGTTTTGTGGCGTGACTATTTGAACCATAACCCAACCAACCCACACTGGGCTGATCGCGACCGTTTCGTGTTATCGAATGGTCACGGCTCCATGTTGATCTATAGCTTGCTGCATCTCACTGGCTATGATTTGCCGATGGAAGAGCTGAAAAACTTCCGTCAGTTACACTCTAAAACGCCTGGTCACCCTGAATATGGCTATACCGCTGGCGTAGAAACTACCACCGGCCCGCTGGGTCAGGGCATTGCGAATGCTGTTGGTTTCGCCATTGCAGAACGCACGCTGGCCGCACAGTTTAACCGCCCAAGCCATGACGTTGTTGATCATCACACCTACGCATTTATGGGTGATGGCTGCATGATGGAAGGTATCTCCCACGAGGTGTGCTCTCTGGCTGGCACCATGAAGCTGGGCAAACTGACCGCTTTCTATGACGACAACGGTATCTCTATCGATGGTCACGTTGAAGGCTGGTTCACTGACGACACGGCGGCTCGTTTCGAAGCTTACGGTTGGCATGTGGTTCGTGGTGTTGATGGCCATAATGCTGATTCAATCAAAGCGGCTATCGAAGAAGCTCACAAAGTTAGCGACAAACCTTCACTGCTGATGTGCAAAACCATTATCGGTTTTGGCTCACCGAAGAAAGCCGGTACGCATGACTCACACGGTGCACCATTAGGTGCTGATGAAGTTGCTGCTACCCGTGAAGCATTGGGGTGGAAATACCCTGCATTTGAAATCCCACAAAATATCTATGCTGCGTGGGATGCTAAAGAAGCCGGTCAGGCAAAAGAAGCTGCCTGGAACGAGAAGTTCGCAGCTTATGCCAAAGCTTATCCAGAACTGGCTGCTGAATTCAAACGTCGTGTCAGCGGTGAATTGCCTGCTAACTGGGCGACTGAATCCAAGAATTTCATCGAACAATTGCAAGCTAATCCTGCCAAGATTGCCAGCCGCAAAGCATCACAAAATGCGCTGGAAGCCTTCGGTAAAGTATTACCTGAATTCTTGGGCGGCTCTGCTGACCTGGCACCGAGTAACCTGACTATCTGGTCTGGTTCTAAATCACTGAGCGATGATCTGGCGGGTAACTACATTCACTACGGTGTCCGTGAATTTGGTATGTCTGCCATCATGAACGGTATTGCTCTGCACGGTGGTTTCATTCCTTACGGCGCAACCTTCCTGATGTTTGTGGAATATGCCCGTAACGCGGTGCGTATGGCTGCTCTGATGAAAATCCGCAGCATATTCGTTTACACCCATGACTCTATTGGTCTGGGCGAAGATGGCCCAACCCATCAGCCGGTTGAGCAGATGGCCAGCCTGCGTGTAACACCAAACATGAGCACCTGGCGTCCTTGTGACCAGGTTGAGTCTGCGGTGGCATGGCAGTATGCGCTGGAACGCAAAGATGGCCCGAGTGCACTGATCTTCTCCCGTCAGAATCTGGCACAACAGCCACGTACTGCTGAGCAGTTAGCCAATATCGCTAAAGGCGCATATGTACTGAAAGATTGTGCAGGCCAGCCTGAACTGATCTTCATTGCTACCGGTTCTGAAGTTGAACTGGCAGTGGCAGCAGCAGATCAACTGACCGGCGCAGGCCACAAAGTGCGTGTTGTTTCTATGCCATCAACTGATGCATTCGACAAACAAGACGCCGCTTACCGTGAATCTGTATTGCCAGCAGCGGTTAGCGCGCGCGTTGCCGTTGAAGCCGGTATTGCCGATTACTGGTACAAATACGTTGGCCTGAATGGCGCGGTGGTTGGTATGACCACCTTCGGTGAATCTGCACCAGCAGAATTGCTGTTTAAAGAATTTGGTTTCACTGTTGAAAACGTGGTAGCGAAAGCTCAGGCGCTATTGAAATAAGAGACTGCGTTACTATGAAATATGCCCAAAAAACTTGGTGGTGCCGCTAGCATTCCAGCAGTTCCAAGCCAAAGGGTATACCGGGTGTAAACGGTGATGACAATCCCGGTAATACACCTGTTAAAAGACCGCTTCTGCGGTCTTTTTTTTCGCCAATTGATGGATGTATTGTGCCCTTTATCAGGCAGATATTCCTTTTATGATTAGTTTGGTTTATTCTGGCTGAAGCGTTTCAGTCATGATTGATTTTCAGTTTCAGTAAAATTAGCTGAGGAAAAAGCCGGAAGTATTCTGGCTGAATTGTGATAAGACGATTAACATCTTAGAGTACGGTGCAGTACGCTATGGGGTTGCATGATAATAACCAGAAACAGGGAGTAACATGACAATCCGCATAGCGATAAATGGCTTTGGCCGTATTGGCCGTAGCGTTTTACGCGCATTGTATGAATCGGGTCGCCGGGCAGAAATTTCAGTAGTTGCTATTAATGAGTTGGCTAATGCACAAGGGATGGCCCATTTACTGAAGTATGACTCCAGCCATGGCCGGTTTGCCTGGGATGTTCGTCAGGAATGTGACAATTTGTACGTCGGTGACGATATCATCCGGCTGATACATCAGCCAGAAATAGAGCAGTTACCTTGGGGTGAGTTAGGAATTGATGTTGTTCTAGATTGTAGCGGCGTGTATGGCAGCCGTGCCGATGGCGAGGCTCATATTGCCTCCGGTGCCAAAAAGGTACTGTTTGCCCATCCTGGCGGCAATGATTTAGACGCAACAGTAGTCTATGGTGTAAACCATCAAGATTTACTGGCGGAGCACCGGATTGTTTCCAACGCTTCCTGTACCACGAACTGCATTATTCCTATTATTCAGTTGTTGGATATCGCTTATGGCATCGAGTCTGGCACTGTGACCACCATTCATTCATCAATGAATGATCAACCCGTTATCGATGCTTATCATCAGGATTTACGCCGTACCCGGGCAGCAAGTCAGTCAATTATCCCGGTTGATACTAAACTGGCGGCAGGGATTACCCGTATTTTTCCGAAGTTTTGTGACAGGTTTGAAGCTATCTCGGTACGGGTGCCAACCATCAACGTAACCGCTATCGATTTAAGCGTTAGCGTGACAAACCCGGTTGGTGTCGCTGAGGTTAACCAGCTTTTTCAAAAGGCAGCAAGAGGTTCATTTCGTGGTATAGTTGACTATACGGAATTACCCTTGGTGTCGACCGATTTTAACCATGATCCGCACAGTGCAATTGTCGATTGCACGCAGACTCGGGTCAGTGGGCAGCACCTGATTAAGACCTTGGTATGGTGCGATAACGAATGGGGTTTCGCCAATAGAATGTTGGATACGACATTGGCGATGGCCCGAAGTGGTTTCTAGTATGGCATGCTAACGTCTTGTTTTTCCGCAGTTTTACTGCGGTTATATCAGCGTTGATGTGCAGCTTATGCAACTTTAAAGAGAATCAACAAGAGGATTCACCATGTCTGTAATTAAGATGACCGATCTGGATCTGGCTGGCAAACGCGTGCTGATCCGTGCGGACCTCAATGTTCCGATAAAAGATGGCAAAGTGACTTCTGATGCGCGTATCCGTGCATCTCTGCCGACGATTGAAGCGGCACTGAAGCAAGGCGCTAAAGTAATGGTTACCTCTCACTTGGGTCGCCCGACCGAAGGCGAGTACAACGAAGAGTTCTCCTTGCTGCCAGTAGTTAACTACCTGAAAGACAAACTGTCTTCTCCGGTACGTCTGGCGAAAGACTATCTGGACGGCGTTGAAATTGCAGCAGGCGAGTTGGTTGTGCTGGAAAACGTTCGCTTTAACAAAGGCGAGAAGAAAGACGACGAAACGCTGTCTAAGAAATATGCGGCGCTGTGTGATGTCTATGTGATGGATGCGTTTGGTACTGCTCACCGTGCACAAGCTTCTACTCACGGTGTGGGTAAATTTGCCCCTATCGCCTGTGCCGGCCCGCTGTTGTCAGCAGAACTGGAAGCACTGGGTAAAGCGCTGGGTAACCCAGCACGCCCAATGGTTGCCATTGTGGGTGGTTCTAAAGTATCAACCAAACTGACCGTGCTTGGCGCACTGTCTAAAATCGCCGATCAACTGATTGTTGGTGGTGGTATCGCCAATACCTTCGTTGCAGCTCAAGGCAACAATGTCGGTAAATCTCTGTACGAAGCAGACCTGATTCCAGAAGCCAAGCGCCTGCTGGAAACTTGTGATATCCCGGTTCCTACCGATGTGCGTGTTGCAACCGAATTCTCTGAAACTGCTGTTGCGACACTGAAACCAGCTAACCAAATCAAAGATGACGAACAAATTCTTGATCTGGGCGACGAGTCTGCACAACGTCTGGCTGAGATCCTGAAAAATGCCAAAACCATTCTGTGGAATGGCCCGGTTGGTGTATTCGAGTTCCCTAATTTCCGTAAAGGGACCGAGATAGTCGCTCGTGCCATCGCAGAGAGTGACGCATTCTCTATCGCGGGCGGTGGTGACACTCTGGCAGCAATCGATCTGTTCGGTATTGCTGACCAAATCTCTTACATTTCTACCGGCGGTGGTGCATTCCTTGAGTTCGTAGAAGGGAAAAAACTGCCAGCGGTGGTGATGCTGGAAGAGCGCGCTAAGCAGTAATTTAGATAACGGGGGGCGAAAGCCGCCCGTTTCGCTTTTAGCTAATGAAGCTCGCGGGCTTTATACCCTAAATAATTCGAGTTGCAGGAAGGCGGCAACGAAATGAACTCAAGGAGTTGAGATAACTCAATGACTTGAGTGAATGATGGCAGCCAACGCACATGCAGTTTGAAGTATGACGGGTATAGGCGATTTACATTTAGGGCCTATCCTCACCGGATAGCTGCTATCTTCAGTCGACGAAACAGGACAACGTACATGTCTAAAATTTTTGATTTCGTAAAACCAGGTGTCATCACAGGTGATGACGTTCAGAAAGTGTTCGCAGTAGCCAAAGAGAACAACTTTGCTCTGCCAGCAGTTAACTGTGTCGGCACCGACTCTATTAACGCAGTGCTGGAAACAGCAGCCAAAGTGCGTGCGCCAGTTATCGTTCAGTTCTCTAACGGTGGTGCAGCATTTATCGCAGGTAAAGGCGTTAAAGCAGAAGGTCAGGGTGCTGCAATCCTGGGCGCTATCTCTGGTGCACATCATGTCCATCAGATGGCTGAACACTATGGTGTTCCTGTTATTCTGCACACCGACCATTGCGCCAAGAAATTGCTGCCATGGTTAGACGGCTTGTTGGACGCAGGTGAGAAACACTTTGCGGCTACCGGCAAACCACTGTTCTCTTCTCACATGATCGACCTGTCTGAAGAGTCCCTGGAAGAAAATATCGAAATTTGTAGCAAATACCTGACTCGCATGGCGAAACTGGGTATGACGCTGGAAATCGAACTGGGTTGCACCGGTGGTGAAGAAGATGGCGTGGACAACAGCCATATGGACGCATCTTCTCTGTATACTCAGCCACAAGATGTTGATTACGCTTACGAAAAACTGAACGCTATCAGCCCACGTTTCACCATCGCTGCCTCTTTCGGTAACGTACACGGTGTTTACAAGCCAGGTAACGTGAAACTGACCCCAACTATTCTGCGTGATTCTCAGGATTATGTTTCCAAGAAACACAATCTGCCGCACAACAGCTTGAACTTCGTATTCCACGGTGGTTCAGGTTCTACTGCTGCTGAAATCAAAGAAGCGGTTAGCTATGGCGTAGTTAAAATGAATATCGACACCGATACCCAATGGGCAACGTGGGAAGGTATTCTGGGCTACTACAAAAAGAACGAAGCTTATCTGCAAGGCCAGCTGGGTAACCCAGAAGGTGCTGACAAGCCGAACAAGAAATTCTACGACCCACGTGCGTGGCTGCGTGCTGCACAGGTGACTATGGTTGCTCGTCTGGAAAAAGCCTTTGAAGAACTGAACGCCAAAGACGTTCTGTAATTCGATACTGCTTTGACCGACTTAAAAGGCCCCTTGGGGCCTTTTTTTTTTGCAAAAAACGAATCTAACCTCATTTCCGCCGCCTTGATTGACTGAGTAGTCTGATATTTCAGCGTAAATTTCTCTGCCAAAATTGGCAACAGGCTCATTGTTAGTTACCCTAAACAGGCTGTCAGTTGTAGCCGTCAGCATTTTGCGGTGATTTTTTGCGTAATCTCTCCCGCAGGGAGCTTTTTGTAGGATGATTCAAATGGAAGAATTAAACGTAGTTGATGGTATCAATGAAGCGAGTACCTGGTTGGTGAATAACCAAGATTTGCTGATTCAATACGCGGTTAATCTGGTCGCAGCATTACTTATCTTAACCGTCGGTTCAATCATCGCCAAAATTGCGTCACGGATGCTTGGTCGGGTCATGAAGTTACGTGGCATTGATGTCACCGTCGCAGACTTCCTGGCAGCAATGGCGCGTTACAGCATTCTGGCTTTCACTATCGTTGCGGTGCTGGGACGTTTGGGTGTGCAGACTGCATCGGTGATTGCCGTTATCGGTGCCGCGGGTTTAGCTGTTGGTTTGGCGCTACAAGGCTCGCTATCAAACTTTGCCGCCGGAGTGCTGCTGGTGGCCTTCCGTCCATTTAAGGCAGGTGAATATGTCGATCTGGGCGGTGTAGCCGGTACTGTGGTTCAGGTGCAAATTTTCTCAACGACCCTACGGACGGTCGACGACAAAATCATCGTGGTACCCAACGGCAAAATTATTGCTAATAACATCATCAATACCAGCCGTGAACCGAATCGCCGTACCGATATGGTCATCGGTGTTGCCTATGATGCTGATATTGATGTGGTAAAGAAAGTGCTGGGTGACATCATTGCCGCAGATAAACGTATCATGCATGACAAAGGGGTTACCGTGCGTTTGAATGAGATGGCTGCCTCTTCCCTTAACTTCACGGTGCGCGTCTGGACTACCAATGGCGATGCGATGGATGTGTATTGGGATCTGATGGAAAACTTCAAGCGTGCGTTGGATGCTAACAAAATTGGCATTCCTTACCCGCAGATGGACGTGCATTTGCATCAGGTAGCAAAAACTGAGGCAGATTAGTCTGCGTACCTGAAGCTGTAGTGTTGTTTACAATTTGGCTATAGCCATGTCAAATCGGGTCGTTATCGGCCCGTTTTTTCCTTTTTCCATCCTTGTTTTCCCTCTTGCTTAGCCATTATTAGTTTTACTTATTATTGATAAGAAATATCAATTTCCTCTGATGCTGCTCTCCCCGTAATATGCTGCTAATTCCTCTCCAATTCTCTCGGCCCGTTTTGAGTATTATTTAAAGGTAACAGTATGTTAGCTGTCTATTTACAGGGCTTCGCCCTCAGTGCTGCGATGATTTTACCCCTCGGGCCACAAAATGCCTTTGTGATGAACCAGGGGATTAAGCGTCAGCACCATTTGATGAGTGCCTCACTTTGTGCGCTGAGTGACATTATCTTGATTTGTGCGGGGATCTTTGGCGGTAGTGCTTTGCTGAGCCGTTCGCCATTGTTACTGGCACTGGTCACATGGGGCGGTGTGGCTTTCCTGCTGTGGTACGGCTGGGGCGCATTGATGGCAGCCTGGCGTGGGAGGGGCTCCTCATCTGCAGCCGCAACCGGCGCGCAAGGGCGTTGGCCAATAGTTATAACCCTACTGGCGGTAACCTGGCTCAATCCGCATGTCTATCTCGATACCTTTGTGGTGCTCGGTAGCCTTGGCAGCCAGTTATTACCCGACTCCCGGCCTTGGTTCGCTTTGGGAGCCGTGAGTGCCTCTATTGCCTGGTTTTTTGCCCTCGCGCTATTGGCTGCGTGGTTATCACCGTGGCTTAACCGCTCAACGTCGCAGCGGGTGATTAATCTGTTGGTCGGAGGGGTAATGTGGTTTATTGCTTTTCAGCTAGCGCAACAAGCACTAAATCTGTGAGTTTTTATCATTAATCCGAATCCCATGATTCATAAGATATGCTACGGTTGATGTGTTAATCCGGTTACCGACAGCAAATTAATCACGCTGCCAATGAGATTCGAGTGAGTGTAATTAACTGCAAATGTATTTGTCGCTGATTGAATTCACTGGTTATCTAGCTGAGGTCGACTGAGTTGTCATAAATAATTTGCCATGTATATCTTAGGAGGCACTGTGAAGTTGAAGACATTGGCTTTGGCCGCAATGATGGGATTAGGGACGTTACCTTTGGCGCTACAAGTTCAGGCAGCCGAAGTGCCAGAAGGGCCGCATGTTGTCACCTCCGGTACCGCCAGTGTTGATGCGACACCGGATATTGCCACTATCGCTATTGAAGTCAGTGTATCTGCCAAAGATGCGGCAGATGCCAAAAAACAGGCGGATACCAGGGTCGCGCAATATTTTGATTTCTTACGTAAAAGTGGCATTGAAAAGAAAGATATCAATGCTGCCAATATTCGTACTCAACCTGAATACGATTACCAGAAAAGCGGTGAAGCGGTCTTGAAGGGATACCGTGCCGTGCGCCAGGTTCAGGTAACATTACGCCAACTGGATAAGTTGAATGAGCTGCTAGATGGTGCGCTGAAGTCTGGTCTAAACGAGATCCGTGCGGTGGAACTCGGGGTAGCAAACCCGGACACATACCGTGAGCAGGCGCGTAAAAAAGCCATTGAAAATGCTATCAGCCAGGCAGGATCATTGGCTGATGGATTCAAAGTTAAACTTGGGCCGGTCTACAGCATTCGTTACCACGTCGCTAACTACCAGCCTATGCCGGTAGCACGCATGTTTAAAAGCGCTGAAGCGGCACCAGCCACCGATGCCGCACAAACTTACGAACAGCAGACCATCCATTTTGATGATCAGGTTGATGTCGTGTTTGAACTCCAAACTGCGACCAGTACCGCTAAATAAATCAATCCTGCCGTAATACCTGACGCCCATAAGACAACAGGGCGTCAGTCACCTTTCTCATGGTTCTGCTTTCCGGTGCAAACCGGTGCCAGAACAGCATTCGTCGTTGCAGTAATCCTGGCGTCAGATTGATTAATTCGCCTGAAGCTAGCTCTTTCTCGATTTGCAGATGCGGGATCATACAACAGGTGGTTCCTTGTCGCGCTAACTGCACAAAAGCTTCGGAAGAGTTAACAATATGGCAGGGCACGCTGCCCGGTGATAAATCAAAGTTCTGCTGTAAAAACGCCTGATGCATATCATCCAGATGGTCAAACGCCACCGCTGGCGCTTTCAACAATGCCGAGCGGGTTACGCCATTAGGGAAATAACGCTCAGCGAAAGGTTTGGAGGCGACAAACAGGTAATCCAGCGCACCGAGTTGATCAACCAGACAACTGGGGAGCGGTTGAGGTTGGATACTGACAGCACCCACAACCTCGCCGCGACGTAACCGTTCCTGAGTTCGAGTCTCATCCTCGACTTGTAAATTCAGCCGGATAGGGGAATCAGCCAGCACCGGTTTCAATGCCGGTAGCAACCAGGTCGCCAAACTGTCGGCGTTCACTGCCAGCGACAATAACAGTGGTGTATCTCCGCCATTATCATTGCCCAGCCACTCTTCTTCCAGTAACTCAACCTGATGCAGTAACGCGAGCAGTTTCTGCCCTTGTTCGGTTGGCCGTGGTGGCACGGTGCGCACCAGCAGCGGTTGTCCGAACAGATTCTCCAACTGCTTGATGCGTTGAGATACCGCCGATTGGGTGATGCAAAGTTTTTGTGCAGCGCGTTCAAAACCGCGTTCACGGATCACCGCGTCCAGCGCTTGTAGCGTACGGTAGTCTGGGCGTTTCATCGGAGTCATCTCTCCAAATATTAAGTCGATACAGCACTATGCCACATTTTAGCCAGTTTGTTATGACAGGATGCCAAGGTGTCAGCCACAAATAAACCGGCATAACTGTGATCCGGCTAGAATTAACTACCACGCGAGTTGGCTTTATTCACACAATCACCACTGCGGATGCTCTATAATGACCTCAGGTTTTCTTTCACATCAAGGCGTGAACTTACCATGACTCAGGATGAACTTAAAAAAGCAGTGGGCTGGGCAGCATTAGATTATGTAAAACCTGGTACCATCGTTGGGGTCGGCACTGGCTCGACCGCAGCACATTTTATTGACGCACTTGGCTCCATCAAAGGCCAGATAGAGGGGGCGGTTTCCAGCTCTGATGCCTCTACTGCCAAACTGAAAAGTTACGGCATCCACGTATTCGATTGTAATGAAGTGGATGTATTGGATATCTATGTTGATGGCGCTGATGAAATTAACGACCAGATGCAGATGATCAAAGGCGGTGGTGCTGCGCTGACCCGCGAGAAAATCATTGCTGCTATTGCTCGTCAGTTTATCTGCATCGCGGATGCGTCCAAGCAGGTTGCTATACTGGGTAAGTTCCCGCTGCCGGTTGAAGTTATCCCAATGGCCCGCTCTTATGTGGCTCGTGAACTGGTTAAGCTGGGTGGCTTACCGGAGTATCGTCAGAACGTCCTGACTGATAACGGCAACGTTATTTTGGATGTCCACAATCTGAGTATTTTGGATGCCATTGCGTTAGAAAATAAAATCAATGGTATTGCCGGTGTCGTTACGGTCGGCCTATTTGCTAATCGGGGGGCTGATGTGGCACTGATTGGCACCGCCGACGGCGTTAAGACCATAAAATTAAAGTGATCGGTTAACTCGCTCTCAGGATGAGGTTCGCTACTTCATCCTGAAAGTTTTTTTGCCTTTAAATATCTTTTCTTAAAATCGCTAAATTTGGTGATATATATCACATTTCTTCATTTCGTTTTATTAACCTGCCATTAACCCTCTTCACGCCAGTTTTTTATTCCATAAATTAACATTGACACTGATTGTTATGCTGGCTGGCAGGCAATCGTTTGTATTGCTGCCCGCGTAATATTTGTTATGTTGACAGGGTGCTGACCGGATTCATTCGATAGCGGCAGCCACATCTGAAGTCTGAAAATAGGGTCGGGGACATGGCAAAAGTATCACTGGAGAAAGACAGAATTAAGTTTCTGTTAGTGGAAGGGGTGCACCAGAGCACGGTTGATAATCTGCGTGCTGCCGGATATAGCAATATTGAATATCATAAAGGTGCCTTAGACACCGAATCACTGAAAGCATCGATCAAAGATGCTCACTTCATCGGCATTCGATCGCGTACGCATCTGTCTGAAGAAGTTTTTGCGGCAGCAGAAAAATTAGTCGCGGTAGGTTGTTTCTGTATCGGTACCAATCAGGTTGATTTAAAAGCGGCTACCAAACGCGGTGTGCCGGTATTCAATGCACCTTTCTCCAATACCCGTTCGGTAGCTGAAATGGTACTGGGCGAGTTACTGCTGATGTTCCGAGGCATTCCATCGGCTAACGCCAAAGCTCACCGTGGTGAGTGGAACAAGCTGGCGGTGGGTTCCTATGAAGCCCGTGGCAAGAAGCTGGGCATTATCGGTTATGGTCATATCGGTACCCAACTCGGGATTCTGGCAGAGAGTGTCGGGATGAAAGTATTTTTCTACGATATCGAAAATAAACTGTCGTTAGGGAATGCACAGCAGGTGCGTCACCTGTCTGATCTACTGAATATGAGTGATGTGATTAGCCTGCATGTGCCGGAAAACCACTCCACTAAAAACATGATTGGCCCTGAACAGTTGGCTCTGATGAAGCCGGGTGCGATGCTGATTAACGCCTCACGCGGTACCGTGGTCGATATCCCGGCCTTATGTGATGCGTTGGCCAGCAATCATTTGGCAGGCGCGGCAATCGACGTATTCCCTGAAGAGCCTGCAACTAATAAGGACCCGTTCAATTCACCCTTGTGCGAGTTTGATAATGTGTTGCTAACACCACATATTGGTGGTTCCACTCAGGAAGCGCAGGAAAATATCGGTGATGAAGTGGCAGGTAAGCTGGCGAAGTATTCCGACAACGGCTCAACGCTGTCTGCGGTCAACTTCCCTGAGGTTTCTCTGCCTGCTCACGGCGATAATACCCGCCGTCTGTTGCATATCCATGAGAACCGCCCAGGCATCCTGACCAGCATTAACAAAATCTTTGCCGAACAGAATGTCAACATTGCGGCACAGTATCTGCAAACCAGTGCTGAAATCGGTTATGTCGTCATTGATGTTGAGACTGATGATGCGGAAAATGCAGAAAAAGCATTGCAGGCGATGAAGGCGATCCCGGGAACTATCCGTGCTCGTTTGCTTTACTAATAACTATTTGTATTGAATGACTAAACACCCGCTATCTATAAAATATCGGGTGTTTTTTTATTTTGCAGGATTATCTCTTACCACTGCCACACTTTTGTTGGTGTCACTATCTCTGGCAATGGTACATCCCAAAGCTCACAGGGCAAGTGCTCTACCCATTGGCAATCATGGGCCAGGCCAATAGGATAAGGGCGCCCTTGCTGCCAGTGTTGCAGCGTACGGTCATAAAAGCCACCACCCATACCTAAACGTTGCCCGAGGCTATCAAACGCCACTAACGGGGTTATTACCATATCCAATTGGTTTAGTGGCAGAACTTCTCGCACATCTAATTGTGGTTCAAGGATTTTCAGGCGATTACGGATAAGCGTGCTATCAGGGCGATAACGCAGAAATAATAAATTACCGGGGCTGAAAGGGTGCAAAACCGGCAGATAAACCTGTTTTTGTTGCTGCCATAGCAGCTCAATAATGGGGCGGGTATTGAGTTCACCATCGAAGGAGAGGAACACGGCAATGGTGTTAGCCTGACGGATTCTGTCATGCTCAGCGATATGCTTTGCCGCCAGATGCGCTGACTGATGCTGTTGTTCCGCAGTCAACAGACGCCGACGTTCACGAATCTCACTACGAATCTTTTGTCGCTCAAGGGCATATTGCGCAGTCAAAGGCATATTATTTATTCAAAAATATGTTGTTAATTTAAAGGATAATTTTTTGATTAAAAAGACATTTTATTGATTCGGAAGATATATTGCTGATGCCAGTAGACAGCCAATGTAAAACGAACGTGATAACCCCAAATGCTGGTTAATCGATAAAGAGAGGATCTCCGAGATGCCGCCGCAGGCTGTAACCCTTGAACCCATGGTTCAAGGTGAACGCAGCGTCGCAACCTTAAGGCTTCTCGGCGGACCGAGCATGCGCACCAGTTACGGAGTCACTACATTCTGTTGGTATTAAATATCGGCTCAGGGGACTGGCCCGCTGGCAAACACCTCAGAGAAATTTTTTACTCACTGCTGAATCTATCATTCAACAGAGATTTATTCAAACTGTGCATCCTGACGTTCAGAGATGCGACCTTGTTCAAGCAACGCCTGTTCAATGGTCTGTTGTAACATCCGAATACGTTGCTCCATATTGGATGCATAGTCACGGGTTTTCAACCTTTCCTGAGCTAATTCGTGACAGACATTCAATGCTGCGATAAAAACTAACTGCTCAGTATTTGTGACTCTAGTGCGAACTTTGAGATCTTGCAACCGTTGGTTAAGATCTTCTGCTGCCATGTTCAACGCGTCTTGTTGTTCTGGCGGACAATTGACTCTTAACGAGCGACCAAAAATTTGAATATCTACCGGTTGTGCAGACATGCCACCTTCCTGACTAATTTTCGCGCCAACCTTGTAAACCAGAGGCAAAATGCTCGTAGTTGCAAAGCGGGCGTCACTATATATATATCGATACCAAGATTCAACCCCTAATACCCGTTGGGTATTAGGGTCTAGCGCGTTGCGTTTTCTGGTATAGCGACCTTTCTTGGTGGTAGCATAACACGAACTTATCCTGCCAACGATGACCAATACGCATGTCTATAGAGAATACATTACCAACTTACCAATCACTTGCCTTGGCGTTAAGCCAGCAAGCGGTAGCATTAACCCCCGCAGAAATGCATGGCCTGATCAGCGGCATGCTCTGTGGTGGCAGTAAAGACAATGGCTGGCGCACGCTGGTACATGACCTGACCAATGAGGGCGTTGCCTTTTCACAAGCGTTGGGATTGCCGTTACAACAGTTACATGAAGCAACACAAGAAGCGCTGGAGAACGAAGGTTTTATGTTCCAGTTGCTTATCCCTGAAGGGGACGATATCTCGGTTTTTGACCGTGCTGACGCATTATCAGGTTGGGTCAACCATTTCCTGTTAGGTTTGGGTATGTTGCAACCGAAATTGGCGCAGGTGAAAGATGAAGTGGGTGAAGCCATTGATGATTTACGTAATATTGCCCAATTAGGCTACGACGAAGATGAAGATCAAGAAGAGCTGGCTCAATCATTAGAAGAAGTTATTGAGTATGTGCGTGTGGCGGCTATTTTGTGCCATATCGAATTTACTCAACAGAAGCCGACTGCACCAGAGATGCGTAAGCCAACACTACATTAAATGATATGGTGTAATATGTTGAATTAAGTCGATTAAATCGGATGTTCCAGGAGGGTGTGATGACTCAGCAAGAATACCAGAACCGCCGTCAGGCGCTGTTGGCGAAGATGGCCCCGGGCAGTGCAGCACTGTTTTTCGCCGCACCGGAGGCTACGCGCAGTGCGGATTCCGAATACCCTTATCGTCAGAATAGCGATTTTAGCTACCTGACGGGGTTCAATGAACCGGAGGCGGTGTTGATTCTGGTAAAAAGCGATGAGACCCATAACCACAGCGTGTTGTTTAACCGGGTGCGGGACTTAACCGCCGAGATCTGGTTTGGCCGCCGTTTAGGGCAAGATGCGGCCCCCCTCAAGTTAGGTGTTGACCGCGCATTATCCTTCGATGAAATCGACGAACAGCTCTATTTGTTGCTCAATCGCCTTGATGTGATTTATCACGCGCAGGGGCAATATGCTTATGCAGATAAAATTGTTTTTGCCGCGCTGGAAAGATTACGTAACGGTTTTCGTAAAAATTTACGTGCACCGGCCACGCTAACTGACTGGCGTCCATGGTTGCATGAAATGCGCCTGTTTAAGTCAGTTGAAGAAATTACTGTGATGCGCCGCGCCGGTGAAATCAGTGCGCTAGCCCATACTCGCGCGATGGAAAAATGTCGCCCAGGTATGTTTGAGTATCAGTTGGAAGGGGAGATTCTGCATGAGTTCACCCGCCATGGCGCGCGTTACCCGGCATATAACACTATCGTTGGCGGTGGTGAGAATGGCTGCATTTTGCATTACACCGAAAATGAGAGTGAATTGCAGGATGGTGAGTTAGTGCTGATTGATGCAGGTTGTGAATACCGTGGCTATGCCGGTGATATCACCCGCACCTTCCCGGTTAACGGCAAATTCACGCCAGCACAACGTGAGATTTATGACATCGTTCTGGCCTCGATTAATAAATCAATAGAATTGTTCCGCCCGGGTACCAGTATCCGCGAAGTCACCGAGGAGGTGGCGCGCATTATGATTACGGGTCTGGTTGGTTTGGGCATTCTAAAAGGTGATATCGAGCAATTGATCGCTGAAAAAGCGCATCGCCCCTTCTTTATGCATGGTTTAAGCCACTGGTTAGGATTGGATGTGCATGATGTCGGTGATTATACCAATAGTGACCGTGGCCGCATTTTGGAACCGGGAATGGTGCTGACCATTGAGCCGGGTCTCTATATCGCCCCAGATGCTGATGTACCGCCAGAATACCGTGGTATTGGTATTCGTATCGAAGATGACATCGTGATTACTGCTGACGGCAATGAAAATCTGACCGCCGGTGTGGTGAAAGATCCCGATGCCATTGAAGCCCTGATGGCGGCAGCGAGATAACTGATGAGCGTAATCATTGTTGGTGGTGGTATGGCCGGAGCAACTCTGGCGCTGGCTATTTCATCCCTCACCAAAGGGCGGGTACCGGTTGCTTTGGTTGAAGCACAACTTCCTGATAGCAGGCAGCATCCGGGTTTTGATGCCAGAGCGATTGCCTTGGCACAAGGCACCTGCCAACAACTGGAGCGCATTGGTATCTGGGCGCATCTGGTTGATTGTGCCACCGCCATTGAACATGTTCATGTTAGTGATAGCGGTCATTCGGGTTTTGTTAACTTACGCGCCGCTGATTATGGTGTTGCGGCACTGGGTAATGTTATTGAGCTACATGATGCCGGTAAAAGGCTGTTTGCCTTATTGCAGAAAGCGCCGGGAGTGACGCTGCATTGCCCGGCTAAAGTGGTAGATGTGGTTCGTACTGTTGCATCAGCCGGTGTGACGCTGGATAACGGCCAACAACTGAGTGCAAAGCTGCTAGTGGCAGCCGACGGATCTCATTCGGCACTGGCGCGGGCTTGTAATATTCAGTGGCAGCAGCAGGACTATCAACAGATCGCCGTGATTGCCAATATTACGACTTCCGAACTACCGGCAGGTCGGGCTTTTGAGCGTTTTACCCGCAATGGGCCGCTGGCATTATTACCGATGTCTGAAGGGCGTAGCTCGCTGGTCTGGTGTCACGCTAAACACGAAAAGCAGCAGGTCGATAGTTGGGATGACGCCCGTTTTGTGGCGCAATTGCAGCAAGCTTTTGGTTGGCGGTTGGGTAAAATTCTCCATGCGGGTAAGCGCTACAGCTACCCGCTGCAATTATTGACGGCTTCGCGCCATATCAGTCACCGTCTGGCGTTAGTGGGTAATGCGGCGCAAACACTGCATCCCATTGCCGGGCAGGGTTTCAATCTAGGGCTGCGTGATGTGATGTCGCTGGCTGAAACTATCGCGCAGGCGGAGGGCGACCCCGGTGAGTATGCGGTTCTCAGCCAATATCAGCAGCGGCGACAAGGGGATCAACAGGCGACTATTGGTGTCACTGATGGTTTAATTCGTCTGTTTGCCAATCGCTATGGGCCACTGGTGGTTGGGCGTAACCTTGCTCTGATGTCAATGGAGCTGATGCCTGCAATACGTGATACTTTCGCCCGGCAGACATTGGGATGGGTAGAGCGTTAGTATTTAATGGGAATATATTGGCATGCAATCATATGACGTGGTAATCGCCGGTGGCGGAATGGTCGGTCTGGCGCTGGCCTGTGGCTTACAGGGCAGTGGCTTGCGCATCGCTATTCTGGAGCATCAGCCCGCACCAGAACCTCTCACTGCACCGCTGACTGATGAGTTGGCGCTACGTGTCTCGGCGATCAATGCTGCCAGTGAGCGCTTATTGAAAAAAATAGGGGTATGGGACAGCATTTTGGCGCTACGGGCCAGCCCCTATGGCGGCATGGAAGTGTGGGACCAAGACAGTTTTGGCAAAATAGCGTTTCATGCTGATGAATATGGCTTCAGCCATCTCGGTCATATCATTGAGAACCGAGTGATTCAGCAGGCGCTATGGCAGCGTGCCAGCCAATTAGCTGAGGTTACGCTGTTGGCACCGGCCAGCCTCAAACAGGTGGCATGGGGTGAAAGCGAAGCTTTTATCACGCTAACTGATGACCGTATGCTCAGTGCGCGGCTGGTGGTTGGGGCCGATGGCGCTAACTCATGGTTGCGCCAGCATGCGGATATCCCGCTGACTTTTTGGGACTATGCCCACCATGCGCTGGTAGCGACCATCCGCACGGAAGAAGCACATCAGGCAACGGCGCGTCAGGTATTTCATGGTGATGGTATTCTGGCTTTCCTGCCGTTTAGCTCCCCACACTTGAGTTCGATAGTCTGGTCACTTCCTCCTGAGCGTGCTGCCGAGTTAGCTGCGCTACCTGCCGAGCAATTCAACCGCGAACTGGGCATGGCGTTTGATATGCGTTTGGGGCAATGCCGGCTTGAGAGTGAGCGCCAGACCTTCCCGCTGATGGGGCGCTATGCACGTAGCTTCGCGGCACACCGGTTGGCGCTGGTGGGGGATGCTGCCCATACTGTGCATCCGTTGGCCGGGCAGGGCGTCAATCTGGGCTTTATGGATGCCGCTGAGTTAGTCTCTGAGCTGCGCCGTTTACAGCGCCAAGGCAAAGATATCGGTCAGCATCTCTATCTGCGGCGTTATGAACGTCGCCGCAAGCACAGTGCTGCGGTGATGCTTGCCAGTATGCAGGGTTTCCGCTCCCTGTTTGCGGGCAGTAACCCTGCCAAAAAGCTCCTGCGTGATATTGGCTTAACGCTGGCTGATAACTTGCCGGGGATAAAACCACCGTTAGTGCGGCAGGCCATGGGATTACATGATTTACCCGATTGGCTAGATGAGTAGTCTTGTGAGTCACTAAACCTCCCTCAGTTGAAATAATCTAATTTCAGCCCTATTTTCGCATTAGTTTTTCTCACTGATAACCAAAGCCTGAAAAGTTGAAACTGACAGGGTTTTGGTTATTTGGTTATATAACATCGCAATTTTCACTGATTAATTGTTAATAATGTGCCTCTGTGCGCATTTTTTCAGTGGAAAACTCTGCACAATACCCCTGCCTTTTGTCCTCTTAGGGCGTGCTATTGCCTATTTTAGCTTATGGTTACCTGATGAGTTCGGTGATAACGTTGGGCAAAAGGTATCGTTTGCGTAACGGTATTCATGCCTGTTTATTAGGGGGGTGAAGCCGGTATAAAACACTCATGACATGTTATAGCCAAAGCAATTGGAGTTGTAGGTAGGCGGCAAGCGAATGAATTCCCGATGAGCTTACACCAGTAAGTGATTCGGGTGAATGAACGTAGCCAACGCCCCTACGGCTTCAAGTGCGAAGGGTATATTGAGGGAGAGTAGATGGCTAAGCAGACCCCGCTGTATGATCAGCACGTAGCGTGCGGTGCGCGCATGGTAGATTTTCATGGCTGGATGATGCCATTGCATTATGGTTCCCAAATCGACGAGCACCATATCGTGCGTCAAGATGCCGGTATGTTCGATGTCTCTCATATGACTATCGTTGATCTGCACGGTGCCCGTACCCGTGAGTTCCTGCGTTACCTGTTAGCCAACGACGTTGCCAAACTAACCCAACCGGGCAAAGCCCTTTACACCGGGATGCTGAATGCGTCCGGCGGTGTTATCGATGACTTGATTGTCTATTTCCTGCAAGAAGACTATTTCCGCTTAGTGGTTAACTCCGCTACCCGTGACAAAGATCTGGCCTGGATAATCCAGCATGCTGAACCTTACCAGGTTGAAGTGACGGTGCGTGACGATCTTGCCCTGGTGGCGGTACAAGGCCCAACGGCTCAACAGAAAGTGGCTACTTTACTGACTCCTGAGCAGCAGCAGGCGATCGCGGGCATGAAACCATTCTTTGGTATTCAAACGGGTGATTTCTTTATCGCGACTACCGGTTATACCGGTGAATCAGGGTATGAAATCGCACTGCCAAAAGAGCAAGTTGTTGAATTTTGGCAGCAATTGCTCGCCGCTGGGGTGAAGCCTGCGGGTCTTGGTGCGCGTGATACTTTGCGTCTGGAAGCGGGTATGAACCTTTACGGTCAGGAAATGGATGAAGGTGTTTCTCCGTTAGCCGCCAATATGGGCTGGACGGTAGCCTGGTTGCCAGAAGACCGTCAGTTTATCGGCCGCGAAGCACTGGAAAAGCAACGTGCGGACGGAACTGAGCAACTGGTCGGCTTGATCATGACCGAAAAAGGCGTATTACGTAATGAGTTGCCCGTGCATTTTTCTGATGCGCTGGGTAACTCACATGTCGGTGTGATAACCAGTGGTTCATTCTCGCCTACATTGGGTTTCAGCATTGCGCTGGCCCGTGTGCCTGCGGGAATTGGTGAGAGTGCGGTGGTTCAAATCCGCAACCGTGAAATGCCAGTGCGGGTCACAAAACCCGGTTTTGTGCGGGCGGGTAAGCCGGTCGCGCTGTAAGTCTTCCGAATTATAAGAGCCTAAACTTTTGGCTCTATCTCTTTTTAAGGAGCAGCAATGAGCAATGTACCAGCAGAGTTAAAATATGCGTCATCTCATGAGTGGGTTCGTGCCGATGGCGATGGCATCTATAGCATCGGTATCACTGAGCATGCGCAAGAGCTACTGGGCGACATGGTGTTTGTTGATTTGCCTGAAGTGGGCAGTGAAGTTTCAGCTGGTAGTGATTGTGCTGTTGCTGAATCAGTTAAAGCGGCTTCCGACATTTATGCCCCGATCAGCGGCGAAATTGTTGCGGTTAATACTGAGCTGGAAAGCTCACCAGAACTGGTCAACAGCGCACCTTATACCGATGGTTGGCTGTTCAGCATCAAAGCCTCTGATGAAGGTGAGCTGGCAGGTTTGTTAGATGCCGAGGCGTATTTGGCGACCATTGAAGAATAAATGAAAAAAAGCCTGAGGTGAGTGAAGTGCAATGAGCTAAGGGTTGACCACGTCTACGGGCGTTCCGGTGGCTTACGCCACTACGACCCGAACGACGTGTTTCCCCTTAGTTCGGCTTTGTGAGTATTTCTAAAACCTCTCCAAGGCGCGGTTAATCTCAAATATCTCCCGTCCCATGACCTATTCAGGAATGTGTAGCAAATGACTCAGAATCTCAGCCAGCTTGAACATAACGATGCTTTTATTCAGCGCCATATCGGCTCCTCTGCTGAACAACAGCAACAGATGTTGGCCGCCATTGGTGCCAACTCGTTAAGTACATTGATCCAGCAGATTGTTCCGGCAGATATCCAATTGCCAAGCCCACCACAAGTGGGTGATGCCGCCACTGAACACCAGGCGCTGGCGGAACTTAAAGGGATTGCCAGCCAGAATCAGCGCTATAAATCCTACATCGGCATGGGCTACAGCCCGGTACTGACCCCGCCGGTTATCCTGCGTAATATGCTGGAGAACCCAGGCTGGTACACCGCTTACACACCTTATCAGCCCGAAGTTTCTCAGGGCCGCCTTGAAGCGCTGTTGAATTTCCAGCAATTGACACAAGACCTGACGGGGTTGGATCTGGCTTCTGCCTCTTTGCTGGATGAGGCTACTGCTGCGGCAGAATCGATGGCATTAGCCAAGCGAGCCAGTAAGCTGAAGGACGCTAATCGCTTCTTTGTGGCTGATGATGTTCATCCACAAACGCTGGATGTGGTGCGAACTCGCGCTGAAACTTTTGGTTTTGAAGTGATTGTCGACCGCGCTGAAAAAGTGCTGGAGCTGGATGGTGTTTTTGGTGTGTTGCTGCAACAAGTAGGCACCACTGGTGAACTGCATGACTACAGCGCGCTGCTGTCTGAACTGAAAAAACGTAAAATCATTACCAGCGTGGCTGCCGATATTATGGCGCTGGTGCTGTTGACTGCGCCGGGGACACAAGGTGCCGATGTGGTATTTGGCTCCGCTCAGCGCTTTGGTGTGCCGATGGGGTATGGCGGCCCACATGCTGCATTCTTTGCCTGCCGTGACGAATTTAAACGCTCGATGCCGGGCCGCATTATTGGGGTATCACGCGACGCTGCCGGTAATACTGCGTTGCGTATGGCGATGCAGACCCGTGAGCAACATATTCGCCGCGAGAAAGCTAACTCCAACATCTGTACCTCACAGGTGCTACTGGCCAATATTGCCAGCCTGTATGCGGTTTATCATGGCCCGCAGGGCTTGCAGCGTATCGCTGGCCGTATTCACCGGATGACCGATATCCTGGCTGCGGGTTTGCAACAAGTAGGCCTGAGTCTCCGTTTCCAGCACTGGTTCGATACCCTGACAGTTGAAGTCAAAGACAAAGCTACGGTATTGGCTCGTGCATTGAGTTTTGGTATTAACCTGCGTACTGACATTCATGGCGCTGTGGGTATCACGCTGGATGAAACCACCTCCCGCGAAGATATTCAGGCCCTTTTTGCCCTGTTAGCCGGTGATAGCCACGGCCTGGATATTGACCAGCTTGACGCAAAAGTCAGCCAGAGCAGCCAGTCGATACAGGCTACGATGCTGCGCCAAGAGCCGATTCTGACCCATCCGGTATTCAATCGTTACCACAGCGAAACCGAAATGATGCGTTATATGCATCGTTTAGAGCGCAAAGATTTGGCACTGAATCAGGCGATGATCCCGTTGGGTTCTTGTACCATGAAGTTGAACGCTGCCGCCGAGATGATCCCGATTACCTGGCCGGAATTCGCTGAGTTACACCCATTCTGCCCGCCGGAGCAAGCGGCCGGTTATCAGCAGATGATTGGTCAACTGTCACAATGGTTGGTGCAACTGACGGGTTATGACGCAGTGTGTATGCAACCAAACTCAGGTGCGCAGGGAGAGTATGCCGGTTTGCTGGCTATCCGCCGTTACCACGAAAGTCGCAATCAGGCGAGTCGCCATATCTGCTTAATACCAAGCTCAGCCCACGGCACTAACCCCGCGTCAGCACAAATGGCCGGTATGTCGGTGGTGGTGGTAGCCTGTGATAAGCAAGGCAATATCGATTTACATGACTTGCGCCAAAAGGCAGAAGACGCGGGTGATGAGTTGTCTTGCATTATGGTGACCTACCCGTCAACCCACGGCGTGTATGAAGAAACCATCCGTGAAGTTTGCCAAATCGTTCATCAGTTTGGCGGGCAAGTTTATCTGGATGGCGCGAACATGAATGCGCAGGTTGGCATCACTACGCCGGGTTATATCGGGGCTGATGTATCGCATCTTAACTTGCACAAAACTTTCTGTATCCCACATGGCGGTGGCGGACCAGGCATGGGGCCAATTGGCGTCAAAGCCCATTTGGCACCTTTTGTGCCCGGTCACAGTGTGGTGCAAATCGACGGTATGACCACTCAGCAAGGTGCCGTTTCAGCCGCGCCATTTGGTAGTGCATCAATTTTACCTATCAGTTGGATGTATATTCGCATGATGGGCGCTGATGGCTTGAAGCAAGCCAGTCAGGTGGCTATTTTGAATGCCAACTACATCGCTACCCGCCTGAAAGCCGCCTATCCGGTGTTGTATACCGGTCACGATGGCCGTGTGGCACATGAGTGTATTCTGGATATTCGTCCGCTAAAAGAGGCGACCGGTATCAGTGAAATGGATATCGCTAAACGCATGATCGATTTCGGTTTTCACGCGCCGACCATGTCGTTCCCGGTTGCCGGAACACTGATGGTGGAGCCGACAGAATCAGAAAGCAAAGTGGAACTGGACCGCTTTATCGATGCGATGTTAGCGATTCGTAGCGAGATTGACAAAGTGGCCCAAGGCGAATGGCCGCTGGAAGACAACCCGCTGGTGAATGCGCCTCATACTCAGGCGGAGCTGGTGGGGGACTGGCAGCACCCTTACAGCCGTGAGCTGGCTGTGTTCCCGGTTGCAGGTGTGATGGAGAACAAATACTGGCCAGCGGTGAAACGTTTGGATGATGTGTACGGCGACCGTAATCTGTTCTGCTCATGTGTCCCAATTGCTGATTATGAGTAATTTAAAATAGAGATAAGTTGTGCATGAATCTGAGGGTCGCGTATGCGGCCCTTTTGCTATGTTGATTATCTCGCCAGTATTGGCATGCTAGTTTGGCAACTCTTTATCGCAGCATAGGGAACCGGGATATGAATAAGAAAGTTGCATTAGTGACGGGCGGCAGCCGGGGAATTGGTCGTGCGACCGCATTGCTGTTGGCAAAACATGGTTATCGGGTGGCGGTCAATTATATCAATGACCAGCAGGCCGCGCGGCAGGTGGTGGCGGAGATAGCGGCTGCGGGAGGGTTGGCGATTGCGTTACAGGCGGATATTGCTGATGAATCACAGGTTGTGGCGCTGTTTGAACAACTTGAGGCGCAACTGGGGCCAATCAGTGCATTAGTGAATAATGCCGGTATTCTGTTCCCACAAACCAGTATTGAAGGCTTGACCGCCGAACGTATTAACCGAGTGCTAACGACCAATGTGACAGGGTATTTCTTATGCAGTCGCGAGGCGGTTAAACGCATGGCTATGCGCCATGGTGGGGCAATTGTTAATGTTTCTTCTGCCGCGTCCCGCCTTGGTGCGCCGGGGGAATATTTGGATTATGCGGCCTCCAAAGGGGCTATTGATACACTGACCATCGGTTTGTCGCTGGAGGTGGCGGCTGAGGGGATTAGGGTTAACGGGGTACGGCCAGGTGTTATCTATACCGATATCCATGCCAGTGGTGGTGAACCCGGGCGGGTTGACCGGATCCAAAGCTTGTTACCCATGAAACGGGGTGGTCACCCACATGAAGTTGCTGAGGCGATTGTTTGGTTGCTGTCAGACTGTGCCTCTTATGTCACCGGCAGTGTATTGGACCTGGCGGGCGGAAAATAAAACAGATGCGGTTTGCCAGTCGATTGACATAGCTGGCCTAACCGCATGTACTTCAACATGATTATTTCAGCCAGCCCTTTTGCTGCGCAGCCTGTAACTGGGGCAGTAAATATTGCCAGATCTGAGGATAGCGCTCAGCGACTCGTTGGTTGCGATCCAGCACTTGTTGCAAACGGATACCATTTTCTATCCAGCTTTGCCCTTCGGTATGCAGGTTAATCAGCATTGGCAAAATGCGGTCCAGCACGGTCGCAAAGCACGCATCGGCGGTTTCTTCTGCTTCATATTCGTCCCACAGCGCGGTAAATTGCGCGTTTAAAGCGGGAGGGAGCATACCGAATAACCGTTTAGCCGCGGCCACTTCTTGTTCATGAATGGCGGCTCTGGCGGCCAAATCATAAACGATGACATCACCGGCATCGATTTCAACAATATCGTGCAGCAGTGCCATTTGAATTACGCGGTTGATATCAACATCCGGGCCTGCATAGGGGGCCAGACTCATTGCCGCCACCGCAAAATGCCAACTGTGCTCAGCGGAGTTTTCCTGCCGTAAGCTGGCAATCACTTTGGTGCGGCGCTGTATATCTTTTAGCTTATCAACTTCCATCAGAAACTGGACAGTCTCGGTCAGGGGGCCAAAATCCAGAACTGGCAGTGTTAATGACATAACAAACAACCCTCAAATCAGATAAAGGTAGACCGGTAATACGTTACCTGATTATCTGCAATTACTCTGTTCTTTTTGCTTCATCTGGCGATAGACATGGCGAGTTACATGTATTGACAGAATATTTAAGCTTACACGTGTACACTGGAATCATTCTCAGTTAACCTGAGTGCAGTATATTTGCGCAATTGGCTACCTACCGTGCCGCTCATCGGGATTGATTACCTTGCAGCTTGACTGCAACGCCAATGTCTTTGGGTATACAACAGCTAATATTCAGGATAATAAGTATTGAATAATAAATCAGTTACACCCTCTGCTACAGTTACACCACCTACTTCTGCGGCCCCCTCGATATTGTCACCGGCCACAACGACCCCAGCCTATCCATGGGCAGAAGAGATAGCTAATAGCATTAGCCATGGTATTGGTGTGGTGTTTGGAATTATCGGGCTGGTGTTGCTTTTGGTGCAGGCAGTAGACAGTGGTGCTGATACCAAAGCGCTAACCAGCTATAGCTTGTATGGCGGCAGTATTATTTTGCTTTTTCTGGCATCAACACTGTATCACGCCGTGCCACACCGTAAGGCGAAGCTCTGGCTACAGAAGTTTGACCACTGTGCCATTTATATTTTGATTGCCGGCACTTATACCCCCTTTCTGCTGGTGGGATTGGATTCGCCACTGGCCAGAGGGTTAATGGCGGTCATTTGGGGGCTGGCGCTGTTCGGTGTGATATTTAAGCTGGCTTTTGCTCATCGATTTGAGGTGTTGTCGCTCGTGACTTACCTAACGATGGGCTGGTTATCACTGATTGTGATTTATCAGCTGGCGGTGAAACTTGAAATTGGCGGGTTGGCATTACTGACTATTGGCGGCTTGCTTTACACTTTAGGGGTGGTTTTCTACGCCTCTAAGCGTATCCGTTTCGGTCATGCTATCTGGCATGGTTTTGTGTTGGGTGGCAGTGTCTGCCACTTTATGGCGATCTATTTGTACGTTTGATGCTGTAGCCACATGCATAAATTGAGGCCGGATAACCGGCCTCTGGTTCGAGTAAGACTACTTCTCATCACTCAGTGAGTAGGGCAACGGCTGAATAGTCAGCACACTGCCAACATCATCGCGCACTCGTAGCACACTGTCTGCCGCCAGATCGTTGTTCAACACCGCCTGCACCCACACAGTGCCATCACTGAGTTGAATTGCGGCTAACACGGAACCGGTACGACGCCAGTTCTCACCTAATTGCCACTCTAAATCTTCACCGGCTGCCGGTACACGGCTGGCAGCACCCGCTAACCAGTACAGCGCGCGTTTGTTGGCTCCGCGGTATTTGGCTCTGGCCACCATCTCCTGCCCGGTGTAACAACCTTTACTGAAGCTAATGCCATTCAACGCCTGAATATTGGTGGCTTGAGGAATAAACTGCGCGCTGCTGTCAGTATCAATAATTGGCAAGCCTGCTTCAATATCCAGCGCCAGCCACTGTTTACTGTTGTTAAACTGCGCGCGGTCGGCCAGTGTTTCTACTAGTTGCTGGGCTTGCGCGGCATCAGTTACCAGCAAAAAACGCTCGGCGGGGAGTGAGAAATGCAACAGTGTGTTATTACCTTGCTGGGTCACCGGATGCTCGGCACTCGGTAATTCGGCAAAAACCTCAGCCAGCGCAGTTTTCGCCTCTGCCCCTGCAATGCCTAACAGAACGGCGTCAGGCTGTGCAGCAATAGCCACTTTAGAGAACACGGCATATTTCTTGAGTTCGCTTAACTGGTTATCCAGCAGGCTGCGGCGCTCAATAAATGCCAACCCCTCGCCACGATAAAATAGCCGCAGGTTGCTCCACATTTTCCCTTTAGCATCACAATGGGCGCACAGGATATGCTGGTCGGTGGACAGAGCATCGATATCCGCAGTAACTTGCCCTTGCAGATATTTCACTCGGTCAGCGCCAGTTAAGGTAATGAGCGCCCAGTCATCGAGCGAGATGAGTGTTAATGGCAGCCCGGAAGAGGCGACCGGTGGTTGTGCAGAGAACGGAGTGTTATGTGCCATGCTTACCTGCAAATGAAAAGTATCTGCCAATGAATAGCACCTGCCAAGGCGGTGCCGTGAGCTTATGTCCCAATGGTAAAATAGCGGAGTAGCTTTGCAAGCAGTTATTCCACGGATTGGTCATTATTATCCAATATCTAAATTAACCGACATCTGAGGTACAATGACCGCAGATTCTGCAACAGCATGTTAAAGGTGTTTGAAAAAAACAGCATTTGCTGAGCATTTAGCATCTTAAAATGACAATTCAACGGTGATAATCTTCCCGTTGGATGTATCAAATTGTTACTCTAGCAACGCACCGAATCAGGCGCTTATTGGCGGCCGGGTTCGGATAATATCCTTCACTGAGGAGTCAATCAGGACATGGAAATCGATAATAAGGCCCGTATTCACTGGGCGTGCCGTCGTGGTATGCGTGAACTTGATATCTCTATCATGCCGTTTTTTGAACATGAGTATGATGGCTTGAGTAATAACGAGAAGCAGGCATTTATTCGCTTACTTGAGTGCGATGACCCAGACTTATTCAACTGGCTGATGAATCACGGGGAGCCGCAGGATAGCGAGCTGCGTCAGATGGTCAAACTGATTCAAACACGAAATAAAGCCCGTGGCCCAGTGGCGATGTGATTTGCGGGTATCCTGGCACACTCAACTCTTCTCTTTATTGTCTCATGGTGTTTTAGTGATACTTACCTTGGTTGCGCCTTGGCCTCAAGGGTATACCGCATTGTGGTTGGTATTGCTGACGCTGGTAGTGTTTGAGTGTATCCGCAGCCAGAAAAATATTACGTCCTGTCAAGGCGAGATCCGGTTGAAACCCGGCAATTTGGTACTATGGAAAAGGCTCGAATGGATCGTGGCCAAACAGCCATGGATTACCCGTTATGGCGTGTTATTAAATCTACAGCAGTCGAGCAGCCGTTCAGCCCGTAAGCGGTTGTGGCTGGCCGCCGACAGTATGTCAGAAGATGAGTGGCGGCAATTATGTCAGCTATTGCGGCATTCATTTGGCTCAGATGAGGGGATGAATCAATGAAACCCTTAATCTGGCTGGTAGAGGATGAACCAAGTATCGCTGATACGCTGATTTATACCTTAGAAAGCGAAGGTTTTACCCTCCGGTGGTTTGACCGGGGGGAACCGGCGCTGGCAGCACTGGCGGATGGCCGGCCCGCTTTAGCGATAGTGGATGTTGGCTTACCTGATATCAATGGTTTTGACCTGTGCCGCCGTCTATTGGCGCGCGAACCCGCGCTGCCGGTGGTATTTCTTACCGCCCGTAGTGAAGAACTGGATCGCATTGTCGGGCTGGAGATTGGTGCCGATGATTATATTGCTAAGCCCTTCTCACCCCGTGAAGTGAGTGCCCGCGTGCGCACGGTATTGCGGCGCTTACAAAAATCACAAATTCTGGCCGCCTCTGCTATGGTGCATCAATTCGGTGATTTCACCCTGGATGAGGCCGGCGCGCGGGTGACCTATCATCAGCAGCCTCTCTGGCTCACCCACTATGAATATCTGTTACTGAAAACCTTATTACTGGCCCCCGAGCGCATATTTTCACGTCAGCAACTGATGGATATTGTTTGGGCGCAGGCAGAAGAGAGTCAGGACCGTACTGTCGATACCCACATTAAAACCCTGCGCTCAAAATTGCGTATGGCTTACGATGAGGAGTCACCAATCCGCACTCATCGTGGGTTGGGCTATAGTCTGAGTTACCGATGATGAAGAGTCAGCGATGAAAATCGGCGTGCGCTTACTGCTAGGTTACTTTCTGATAGTGGCCATTGCCGGTTATTTTGTTATTCGTATTTTCGTACAAGAGGTGAAACCTGGCGTCCGGCGCGCCACCGAAGGCACATTAGTGGATACCGCCACACTACTGGCACAGTTTGCCCGGCAAGATATGCTGCTGGATAACGTTGCCAGTGGTCAATTGGCACAAGCGTTTGCTTCGCTAAATTTGCGGCCAATAGGTGCCAATATTGAAGGTATTCGCAAGGATCGTAACGAATATCGCGTTTATCTGACGGATACCGACGGACGGGTGATTTTTGATTCATCGGGTAAAGCGGTAGGGCAAGATTATTCGCGCTGGAATGATGTTTGGCTGACGCTACGCGGTGAATATGGCGCACGCAGCACCCGTACCAATCCCGCAGATGAACAAAGTTCGGTAATGTATGTGGCGGCACCGGTCATTGCTGAAAACAAAATCATTGGGGTGCTCAGTGTGGGTAAACCCAATATTTCCATGGCGCCCGTTATCAAACGCAGTGAGCGTAAGATCTTGTTGGCTGGTGGTGTCTTGCTCGGTATTGCTCTGCTGATTGGCTTGGGCTTCGTATGGTGGATAAACCGCGCTATCGGCAAATTGGTAGATTACGCTGAGCGGGTGGCCGAGGGGCAGGTTGTGGCGCTGCCAGCGATCGGCAGTAGCGAGTTGAATGATTTGGCCCGCGCACTGGAAAGTATGCGTCTTAAATTGGATGGCAAAGCCTACATCGAACAATATGTTCACACCATGACTCATGAGCTGAAAAGCCCATTAGCCGCCATTACCGGTGCAGCTGAACTGCTACGTGAGTCGCCCCCGCCAGCCACCGCCCAGCGGTTTATTGTTAATATTGAGCAGCAAAGTGCACGCATCCGGCAACTAGTAGATAAAATGTTGGTGCAGGCACGGCTCGAGAGCCGGGTTGATTTACAATTTTCTCCATTGGATATCAGTCACATACTCAAGCAAACCTTCAGTGCGAAAGAGGCACAAGCTGTCAGCCGCGGTATTTGCCTGCAACTAAAAAGCGCCGATAGCGCAATATTAACCGGGGATGGGTTATTACTCAGTCAGGCGCTGACCAATCTGATTGATAATGCACTGGATTTCACGCCTTTGGGCGGGGCCGTGATACTCAGTGGCGATCGGCATGAGGGGGAGTATCTGATAACGGTTGAAGATAATGGCAGCGGTATTCCCGATTACGCTCAAGAGAGAATTTTCGACCGTTTTTATTCATTACCAAGGGCCGATAGCCCGAAAAGTACTGGCTTGGGGCTGAATTTTGTGCGCGAGGTGGCCGCTATTCATCGCGGGCGGATTTCGCTGGAGAACCGCTTGCCACAAGGGGTGAGTGCCTATTTAACGTTGCCGCTGGATGCCACATGATTGGCTGACTTCACCTTCACCTTCACTTCACATAGCCTCATTCTGCTTTCACTTCACTGACTTAAGCTGCTCTCCTGACCTTAAAAGGAGCGCAAGTCATGTTCAAGTCCGTACTGTTTTGGAAAATAGCCACATTGCTGGGCTTAATTCTATTGATGATGATCCCGAAAGAGATGCTACTGAACGTTATCTCTGAACGCAGTGGTTATCGGCAAAGTGTTATCGATAAAGTCAGTGACAGCACCAGCCGATCGCAGAAGATCCTTGGTCCGCTAATTGTGGTGCCTTATAGCGAATGGGTAGAAAGCGAAGTTGATGGCAAAAAAAAGAGAGAGTGGGTTAATCGCAGTCGCTACATACTGCCGGAGGTCATGACCGTTAGCGGTGCGCCGGATGTTGATGTGCGGCGATTGGGTATTTATAAAGCGCAAGTTTATCAGGGGGCGCTTAATTTCAACGCGCAATTTGACGCTACGGCATTGGACGACTTGATACATGACGGCGTCACTATCGGCAGACCGTCACTGGTGGTGGCGCTGAGCGATTCGCGGGGTATACAGCAAATTTCGCCACTCACGGTGGGCAGCCAAAAAATTAACTTCGAACCCGGTGCTTTCCTGGGGCGGACTGCGCAAGGTGTTCATGCAGAGCTTTCATTAGCGCAAATTCAACAGAAAAAATTTGATATTAGCTTTACACTGACGCTGACTGGCACCAATAGTCTGTCGGTAGTCCCTATCGGGCGTAGCAGTGAGCTAACCTTACAAAGCAATTGGCCGCATCCTAATTTTGTCGGCGAGTTTTTACCGTTGCAGCGCAAGGTGGACGAAAAAGGCTTTCGTGCCCATTGGAGCACTAACTGGCTGGCCAACAACATAAATATCAACTTTGCGGGTGATGACCCACATGTCGACTTCAATGAGTTACCCGCTTTTAGCACCAGCTTGATTGAACCGGTCGATCACTACCAGTTAACCGAACGAGCCATTAAGTATGCCATTTTGTTTATTGGCCTCACTTTCTTCAGCTTCTTCCTGTTTGAAAGTCTAACCTCACTGCGTGTGCATCCAATTCAATATCTGCTGGTGGGGGCCGCCCTGGTGCTGTTCTACCTAATGTTGCTGGCGTTCTCTGAACATCTTGGCTTCACGCTGGCTTATACTATCGCCAGTTTGAGTTGCAGCTTGTTGATCGCTATCTACCTGAGTGCGGTGCTGGGCGGGTGGCGGCGAGGCGGATTGTTTGCTGGTGGTATATTGCTGTTGTACGGGGTTTTGTTTGGCTTGCTGCAATCGGAAGACAATGCATTGTTACTCGGCGCAGGGTTGCTATTTATTATTCTGGCCGCAGTGATGGTGTTAACCCGGCATTTAGACTGGTATCAAGTGGCTAACCCACAGCTATTGACCGGGCAGAAATCGACCGAAGCCAATACCGATAAGACGGTGAATAAACCGGTAGCAGTAGAGGGCAGCAGTACCGACGCGTTTCGCTTATGGGATTGATATAACGCAAGGGATACAGAAGCGGGCACATCAGGTGCCCGTTTGGCTGACTACAGCAGCGCGTCCATCTCTAAGAGAATTTGATCACACCATTGCTCGATGCGCTCTTCGCTCAAATCGTATTGATTGACCTCATCCAATGCTAAACCAACAAAGTGTTTACCATCGGCGCTGAGTGGTTTTGGGCTAGTAAATTCAAACCCTTCCGTCGGCCAAAAACCGATAAACTCCACTCCCAGTGGGGCGATATGATCGTGCAGCATACCAAGAGCATCCAGGAACCATTCGCTATATCCGAATTGATCGCCCATGCCATACATGGCGACAATCTTTCCCTTCAGATTAAGCTGCGTTAACTGTGGCCAGATGGCTTCCCAGTCTTCCTGTAATTCGCCGAAATCCCAGGTAGGGATACCTAAAATCAGGATGGAATAGGCTTCCATTAACTGGGGGCTGGCATCCTTCAGGTTGTGCAAATCAACCAAATCTTCGCCAAGAATATCGCGGATTTTTTCTGCCACCATTTCGGTATAGCAGGTGCTGGAGCCGTAAAAGAGACCAATCTTCATGATGTATAGCCATAGCATTACTAATAAGGAATAGCATCGAGTGTACCAGATTTGTCTCGTCATCAGGCATAATGGCGCTTGAGTTCAATCAAAGAGAGAAACAACAATGCAACAGCAAAATAACCCGCTGATTGAACAGTTTCTTGATGCCTTATGGCTGGAAAGAAACCTGGCTGAGAATACACTAGCGTCATATCGTCTGGATTTACATGCATTAACCGGATGGTTAGAACATCACGGCAGTGATTTATTGCGTGCAGGTTCGCAGGACTTGCAATCCTTTCTTGCTGAGCGCATTGAAGGCGGCTATAAAGCGACCAGTTCGGCACGCTTACTCAGTGCGATGCGTCGTCTGTTCCAATATTTATACCGCGAAAAGCTGCGTGAAGATGATCCGACGGCTCTGCTCTCATCACCTAAATTGCCGCAACGCTTACCTAAAGATTTAAGTGAGGCACAGGTTGATAGGCTGCTCAACTCACCCAATGTTGATATTCCGCTAGAATTGCGCGATAAAGCCATGCTGGAAGTGCTTTATGCCACGGGCTTGCGGGTATCGGAGCTGGTGGGGTTGACCATCAGTGATGTCAGCCTGCGTCAGGGTGTGGTGCGAGTTATTGGTAAAGGAAATAAAGAGCGGCTGGTGCCATTGGGCGAAGAAGCGGTGTACTGGATTGAAAACTACATGGAGCATGGGCGTCCATGGTTGATTAATGGCCAGTCACTAGATGTGCTGTTCCCCAGCAATCGTAGCCAGCAAATGACCCGACAGACTTTCTGGCATCGCATCAAACACTATGCGATCCTTGCAGGTATTGATAGTGAACGGCTTTCACCCCATGTATTACGGCACGCTTTTGCCACGCACCTACTGAATCACGGTGCTGACCTGCGTGTGGTACAAATGTTACTGGGCCACAGCGATTTGTCGACAACCCAGATTTATACTCATGTAGCTACGGAACGTTTGAAACAGCTACATCAACAGCATCATCCACGTGCATGATTGTTTTGTAGAAAAACGATGTTGTGTGGAAAGAGATAGGATTCATAAATGAGAAAAAGTTTATTGTTACTGCCGGTGTTCATCGCCGCATTCGCCGGCCCGGTTAACGCAGATGATGCCGCTATCCAACAGACGCTAAAAAAATTAGATATTCAGCAAGCTGATGTCCAGCCTTCGCCGATCCCAGGTTTGAGCACGGTGATGACCGAAAACGGAGTGCTTTATATCTCAGCCGACGGTCAGCATCTGTTGCAAGGGCCACTGTATGATGTGAGCGGTAGCCAGCCAGTCAATGTGACCAATCAGATGTTGGTGAAAAAACTTGAAGCATTAAGCAGTGAAATGATTGTGTATAAAGCACCGCAGGAAAAACATGTTGTTACGGTGTTTACCGATATCACCTGTGGTTACTGCCATAAGTTGCATGAGCAGATGAAAGACTATAACGCGCTGGGCATTACTGTGCGTTATCTGGCGTTCCCACGTCAGGGCTTAAGTTCTCAGGCAGAAAAAGATATGCGATCCATCTGGTGTATGGCTGATCGTAATAAAGCGTTCGATGAAGCAATGAAAGGTACCGAGATATCACCGGCTACCTGTAAAACAGACATTAGCAAGCATTACCAGCTCGGCGTGCAGTTTGGTATTCAGGGCACGCCTGCGATTGTGCTGCAAAACGGCACTATCGTTCCCGGTTATCTGGAGCCGAAAGAGATGTTGGCAATGCTGAATAAGCATCAGGCTTCCTTAAAAGCGGCGGGTTAATCACCCGTGACACTCAAAACTCAACTTCGTCGTCGTGAGGCGGCGGATGACAACCATTTACCGGCGCAATTGCATCCGTTGCTGCGCCGCCTCTATGCCAGTCGTGGGGTTAAAACTGCGACAGAACTGGAACGAGGCGTAAAAGGTCTATTGCCCTGGCAGCAACTCGATGGTATTGATGCCGGGGTTACCCTGTTACAGCAAGCACTGGCTGACAAACGGCGTATCGTGATTGTCGGCGATTTTGATGCCGATGGTGCCACCAGCACTGCACTGGCAGTACTGGCTTTGCGCAGCATGGGTGGCAGTAATGTTGATTACCTGGTGCCCAATCGCTTTGACGATGGCTACGGGCTTAGCCCGGAAGTGGTTGAACAGGTCGCTGCCCGTGGTGCGGAATTGATCGTCACGGTTGATAACGGTATTTCTTCTCATGCCGGGGTGGATTTGGCCCATGCCTTGGGCATTCAGGTGCTGGTTACCGACCACCATCTGCCGGGTGAAACCTTGCCAGCGGCTGAAGCTATCATTAATCCGAATCTGGTTGGTTGTGATTTTCTCTCCAAATCACTGGCTGGGGTGGGTGTTACCTTCTATCTGATGTTGGCATTGCGCGCCCGTTTGCGAGAGAGTGGTTGGTTTGAGCAACGAGCTTTAGCCGTGCCCAATCTGGCTGAACTATTGGATTTAGTGGCGCTGGGGACGGTTGCGGATGTGGTGCCACTGGATGCCAATAATCGGATTCTGGTCCATCAGGGATTAAGCCGTATTCGTGCGGGGAAATGCCGTCCAGGGGTCCGTGCACTATTGGAAGTCGCCAACCGTGATGCCCGTCAATTGGCTGCCAATGATCTCGGCTTCTCCCTTGGCCCACGGCTTAATGCTGCTGGTCGTCTCGATGACATGTCTATTGGGGTTGCACTTCTTCTCACTGACGATATCGCTCAGGCCAGAGCTTTAGCAATCGATTTGGATGCTCTTAATCAGGCGCGCCGAGAGATAGAGCAGGGGATGCAGGTTGAGGCGCTGCAACTGTGCGACCAACTGGAACGTACCAGCACGACATTGCCCTACGGCATTGCGATGTACCATCCAGAATGGCATCAGGGTGTGGTAGGGATTTTAGCCTCGCGCATCAAAGAACGTTTTCATCGGCCAGTCATTGCTTTTGCCCCAGCGGGTGAGGGGTTACTGAAGGGGTCGGGGCGCAGTGTGGCTGGGTTACATATGCGCGATGCTCTTGAGCGACTGGATACATTGAACCCAGGATTGATGCTGAAGTTTGGCGGCCATGCAATGGCGGCGGGATTATCATTGGAACAAGATAAATTCGATGAGTTCCGTCAGCGTTTTGCCGATTTAGTCGGTGAATGGATGGATGCCTCACAATTGGAAGGCGTTATTTGGTCCGATGGTGAACTGAAAGGCAACGAATTATCGCTGGAAACGGCGGAGTTGTTGCGTGATGGTGGCCCCTGGGGGCAGTCTTTCCCAGAACCGGCATTTGATGGCAAATTCCGTATTTTGCAGCAACGGCTGGTGGGGGAGCGTCATCTAAAACTGATGATTGAGCCGCTAAATGGCGGTCCGCTACTCGATGGTATTGCGTTTAATATCGATACCACCTTATGGCCGGACAGCAGTGTGCGTGAGGTTAAGCTGGCTTACAAACTCGATATCAATGAATATCGTGGTAATCGTAGTGTTCAGTTGTTGGTCCAGCATTTGTGGCCTTATTAGGCAACATTCCAATGAAGCCCGATGAGCTGGCTCAGGCCAGTGATTCGGGTGAATAAGTCGCGTTAACGCCACTGTGATTTCAAGTAAGCAGGAAATATAGTCAACGAGCTATAAACCGCCGGACAGATCCGTTAGAATTACCAATTCTGTGCCCTAAATAATTCGAGTTGCAGGAAGGCGGCAACTGAGTAAATTCCGATGAGTTGACGTCAGTCAATGATCCGGGTGAACGAAGACAGCCAACACCCATGCAGCTTGAAGTATGACGGGTATAATGACATTCCGTCATCTACGACTCAACGTAAGACTCAAAACCATGTTTGAAATAAACCCGGTAAAAAACCGAATTCAGGACCTGTCTGATCGGACAGACGTTCTCAGGGGGTATCTTTGACTATGATGCCAAGAAAGAGCGACTGGAAGAAGTAAACGCCGAGCTGGAACAGCCCGACGTCTGGAATGAACCTGAGCGTGCGCAAGCGCTGGGTAAAGAACGTTCTGCGCTAGAAGAGATTGTCTCGACCATTGATCAATTGGATCAAGGTATGGAAGACGTTTCCGGCTTGCTGGAATTGGCGATTGAAGCTGACGATGAAGAGACTTTTAACGAAGCCATTGCCGAGTTAGAGATCCTTGACGGCAAGCTGGGCCAGCTCGAATTCCGCCGCATGTTTTCTGGTGAATATGATAGCGCCAACTGCTACCTGGATTTACAAGCGGGTTCTGGCGGTACTGAAGCCCAAGACTGGGCCAGCATGCTGCTGCGTATGTACCTGCGCTGGGCTGAATCAAAAGGCTTCAAAACTGAAATCATCGAAGAATCTGATGGTGATGTTGCAGGCCTGAAGTCTGCCACCATTAAGATCATCGGCGATTACGCCTTTGGCTGGTTACGTACTGAAACTGGCGTTCATCGCCTAGTTCGTAAAAGCCCATTTGACTCCGGTGGCCGTCGTCATACCTCTTTCAGTTCTGCTTTTGTCTATCCAGAAGTTGATGACGATATTGATATCGAAATCAACCCGGCAGATCTGCGTATTGACGTTTACCGCGCATCCGGTGCGGGTGGTCAGCACGTCAACAAAACGGAATCTGCGGTACGTATTACCCACCTTCCGACCAATATCGTGACTCAGTGTCAGAATGACCGTTCTCAGCATAAGAACAAAGATCAAGCGATGAAACAGTTGAAGGCGAAGCTGTATGAGTTTGAGATGCAAAAGAAAAATGCTGATAAACAGGTTCTGGAAGACAATAAGTCTGATATCGGTTGGGGTAGCCAGATCCGTTCTTATGTACTGGATGACTCCCGTATCAAAGATTTGCGTACCGGCGTGGAAACACGTAACACGCAAGCGGTACTGGATGGTGATCTGGACAAATTCATTGAAGCAAGTTTGAAAGCCGGGCTATGAGGAACTGAGATGTCAGAGCAAAAACCACAAGTCGCTGAGCAAGCGCAAGAACCAGAACTCAATAGTGAGTTACAAGCTCGTCGGGAAAAGCTGGCCTTGCTGCGGGAAAAGGGAATTGCGTTCCCTAATGATTTCCGTCGTGAGCATCTCTCTGACCAGCTACATGCTGAGTACGGCAGTAAAGAGAATGAAGAGTTAGAAGCGCTGAATATCGAAGTCACCGTGGCTGGCCGTATGATGACTCGCCGTATTATGGGTAAAGCATCATTCGTCACACTACAAGATGTCGGTGGCCGTATTCAGTTGTACGTTTCCCGCGATGATCTGCCGGAAGGCGTTTATAACGAAGAATTCAAAAAGTGGGATCTGGGCGATATTCTGGGTGCTCGTGGCAAGCTGTTTAAAACTAAAACCGGTGAGTTGTCTATCCACTGTAGCGAACTGCGCCTGTTGACTAAAGCGCTGCGTCCGCTGCCGGATAAATTCCACGGCTTGGCTGATCAGGAAACCCGTTACCGTCAGCGTTATTTGGATCTGATCGCTAACGATGAATCTCGCCATACTTTCAAAGTTCGTTCGCAGGTGATGTCTGGTATTCGTAGTTTCATGGTGGAAAAAGGCTTCATGGAAGTCGAAACCCCTATGATGCAAGTGATCCCTGGTGGTGCTTCAGCGCGTCCGTTTGTGACTCATCACAATGCGCTGGATATCGATATGTACTTGCGCATCGCGCCAGAACTGTATCTGAAACGCCTGGTTGTTGGTGGTTTTGAACGTGTATTCGAAATCAACCGTAACTTCCGTAATGAGGGAGTTTCCCCGCGTCATAACCCAGAGTTCACCATGATGGAACTCTATATGGCGTATGCGGATTACAAAGATCTGATCGTGCTGACTGAAGAGCTGTTCCGCACTCTGACTGAAACCGTATTGGGTAGCAGTGTGGTGCAGTATGGTGAGCAGACATTCGATTTCGGTAAGCCTTTTGCCAAACTGACTATGAAAGAAGCCATTTGCAAATATCGCGCTGAAACCAATGTGGCAGATTTGGACGATATGGACAAAGCTTTGGCTATCGCCGAGTCATTAGGCATTAAAGTTGAGAAGAGCTGGGGCCTGGGCCGCGTTCAATGCGAGATCTTCGAAGAGACCGCAGAAAGCCACCTGATTCAGCCTACTTTCATTACTGAATATCCAGCAGAGGTTTCTCCGCTGGCACGTCGTAATGATGATAATCCGTTTATCACTGACCGCTTTGAGTTCTTTATCGGTGGCCGTGAGATTGGTAACGGTTTCTCAGAGTTGAATGATGCTGAAGATCAGGCTCAGCGTTTTGCTGATCAGGTTAGTGCTAAAGAAGCTGGCGATGATGAAGCGATGTTCTACGATGAAGACTACGTCACCGCGCTGGAACATGGTTTGCCGCCAACTGCTGGTTTGGGCATCGGCATCGACCGTATGGTGATGTTGTTTACCAACAGCCACACCATCCGTGACGTTATCCTGTTCCCAGCGATGCGTCCGGTTAAATAAGTTTATTGTGGTAGCGGTAATCTATAAGGGTGCTACGGCACCCTTTTTACTAAGCAAAAACCGCCATAGTTATACTTGGTTTAATCTAATCGCTTAAAATACCGGCGCTTAGACCATATCTTCGCTTGCCCACGAGAAAGAACCGGTTATAATGCAAACCGCACACCGAAGCGGGTGTAGTTCAATGGTAGAACGAGAGCTTCCCAAGCTCTATACGAGGGTTCGATTCCCTTCACCCGCTCCAATCTAACGTCTTGCAGTATCTCCCGAAGTACATCAAACCCAGTCAGAGCAAGGTTTAGGCCACTGTTGTTGTCTCTTGACGGCTATTGTTGCTCACGGGAATCCACATACAAACGTGTATAGTTATCTGTATAGAAATTCTCTACACTCCAAATTCTATACACATCATGTTTTATACACTCTGGATTCTATACACATGGCACTCACGGACCTTGAGATACGCTGTGCAAAACCCCAAGAGAAGCCCTACACCAAAGCGGATGGTAATGGATTGTCGCTGCTGGTGGAGCCAAATGGCTCGAAAGGTTGGCGCTTCAGATACCGTTTTGCTGGCAAACCTAAAATGCTTTCATTGGGCACTTATCCTGCTGTCTCGCTAACTGAGGTAAGGCGAAAAAGGGATGAGGCTAAAAAGCTGGTTATGGTGGGTATTAACCCCAGTGATTTAAGAAAAGAACAAAAGTTAGTGCAGCAAGGAGAGGGTAGTAATACCTTTGAAGCTATCACCCGAGAGTGGTATCAGCGGCGTTATGATAGATGGTCTGAATCCTATCGTTTAGAAATGATGAGCACGTTTGAAAGAGACGTTTTTCCATATATCGGTTACCGGCCAATCAAAGAAATTAAACCACTTGAGCTAATGGCCGTGCTGTCCAAGTTAGAAAAACGGGGTGCCACTGAGAAAATGCGTAAGGTTCGGCAGCGATGTGGTGAGGTTTGGAAATACGCCATCATCACAGGCCGAGCCGAATATAATCCCGCCCCTGACCTTGCCAGTGCTTTTGCTCCCCAAAAACGCGAACACTATCCACATCTTACGATTAATGAAATCCCTGAATTTCTTTCTAGCCTTGCCAGTTATAGCGGCAGCATGTTGGTTAAATTGGCTATGCGGTTGCTGATCCTCACCGGTACCCGCCCGGGTGAATTGCGGCAGGCCGAATGGGCAGAGTTTGATTTTGATAATGCCTTATGGGAGATCCCCGCGGTGCGAATGAAGATGCGTCGGCCACATATGGTGCCGCTTCCGGATCAAGCCATTACGATACTAAAGCAGATTCAACCTATCAGCGGGCGCTATCAGTTTGTGTTCCCCGGCAGAATACAGCACAGCAAGCCTATCAGTGAGATGACACTCAATGTACTAATCCGACGTATCGGTTATGGCGGCAGGGCCACCGGCCACGGTTTTCGCCACACAATGAGCACTATTTTGCATGAGCAGGGTTTCAATACGGCCTGGATAGAAACACAATTGGCACACGTCGATAAAAACAGTATTCGCGGCACCTATAATCACGCTCAATATCTGGATGGTCGTAGAGAAATGCTGCAATGGTATGCCGACTATATGGATAGCCTGGAAAATGGTGAGAATGTAATTCATGGCAGATTTGGGAAACGGGCATAGGGGAGGGATATTTGCTATCTGGCTGAAATAGTTATCCAAACTTTTTAAAGGCATCTCACGATGCCTTTTTGCATTTAGGGGTTATTCGGCCTCGAGAGGCTCACTGATAGCTTGATGATATGTTTGATGTAGCAGGTCTATTTGCTGCCATAGGACGAGATTGAGTATTTCTTTTGCAGCGGGTTGATCAAGCACGACAACGGCGTAAATGAGCGCACGGCAATGATCAATGAGGTCTTCCACTTCGCGGGGCGAGTTATCGTACATGGCGCACCTCCGACCGGAGAGTGGCGGCCAGTGATGCTGGCGGGTGAAGAAAAGTGGTAAGGCAAGGGGCTTTAGTCGTCGAATCCATGATGACAACCTCTCAGTTGATGGCTTTAAAATCACCACCAAGAGACGCTAACCTCAAGAGGGTGGTGAGCTGAACGAGGTTAGCGTAACCGGTCAACAGAGAACCCGGCGCATCTTTCGATGCCCCCGTCCAGCCCACCATTGCTTTTTCACAGGTGTAACTGTACCCGCACATAGTAACCGCCTGTGCGGTCGTGCGCTCTATTGAATTCCGGGACGCTAATCACGGCAGCGGAATTTGCCGCTGCGAGGGCACTATATCCGGCCATTCTCTACTGTTCAATTAACCAGTGGTAAATTAGGACAAATATTTTTGTAGATGCGAGAGGGGCCGCATTTGTGGGTGTAATATGTATTTAATGCATCGATATCAATTATTATTTGGATTCAAAAAACAGTTTTAAATAAGATTAAAATTAGTAAATAATTAGGTTTTTGTGTTGACCATACTTACATATAGCTTTACTATTTGACCATAACAGCGGATGTGATCACTTATAAAAGTGAGGAAACGGTGGTCAAGGTTGACTGGTCGAGGAAAGCGGTTAAGCAGTTACTTTCAATAGATGTCAGATATCGAAAATCCATCAGTGAAAAAGTGAATAAACTGACAGATTTCCCTGCTGTTGATTTGGATATCAAAAAGTTACAGACCGGTGATAGCCAATATCGGATGCGAGTGGGAAATTACAGGATTATTTTTCAGATTATAGAGGGAACTCCTGTGATATGTACGATTCAGGAAGTTAAACGCCGAACCACAACAACCTATTAGGTTGGCTCAGTAGGTTTCCCCTCAAAGGCATGGCGTTATTTTTCTAAACTAAGGTGAATAAGATGGCAAAACTACAATACATTCATGATGAAACAGGAAAGCCTCAGTTTGTGGTTTTACCCATCGCCGAGTACCAGCAACTTATCTCTAATGCGAAGTACGAGGATATTCCCTATGTTGCTGATCACGATGATGATCAGACCATCCCGAATGAAGTTGTTCAAATCATGGTAAACGATGGTGTCAGTTTGCTGGCTGCATGGCGTATCTACCGTGGTTTTTCGCAATATGAAATAGCAGAACTACTTGGCACCACCCAATCCGCGGTATCTCAATGGGAAGCCGTAGATTCTCGCCCACAGAAGAAAACCAGAGAAAAATTAGCAGCAATTTATAAATGCCGGGCGGCACAGATGATTTTGTAAATGCTGTAATAAAAATGACTGGCTTCGTCACATCAATAACCATAACTTATTGATATTTATTAAATCATATGCAAAACAAACCTACTAGGTTATTTTCTTGCTATAAATAACCTAATAGGTTATATTTATCGAGTAAAACTTGCTCAAGGATGGCAATGAAATGGAGAAACGGACTCCGCATACTCGTTTACTAAAAGTAAAAGAATTGGTATTGAAAGGGAATGTTAAATCGACTCGAACTGCCAGAGATGGCGCTGAAGAGTTGGGGCTGAGTTTTAGGGATATGTGTGATGTAGTTTGCGAACTGACTAGCGCCGATTTTTATAAAAGTATGACGACACATCAAGATCATACGATTTGGCAGGATGTTTACCGCCCCATGCTTTCGTGCGGTAGAGTTTATTTGAAAATCACGGTTATCGATGATGTTTTGATTGTCTCGTTTAAGGAGTTTTAATGATGAAATGTCCAGTTTGTGGTGGTGCAGAATTAATCCACGAAGCGCGTGACGTCCCCTTTACCTATAAAGGGCGTAAGTTCATCGTCGAAGGCGTGATAGGACAACATTGCCCGGCATGCGGTGAAACAATCATGACTGAAGCTGAGTCCGATACCTATGCAGCAAAAACAATGCTTTTGCGAAAAATGGTTAATACAGAATCGATTGCACCCGCATATATTGTGCAGGTGCGAAAAAAATTGGGTCTAAACCAGCGGGAAGCTAGTGAGATTTTTGGAGGTGGAGTGAATGCTTTTTCGCGTTACGAAAAGGGTAAGGCGTTGCCACACCCATCAACGATAAAATTGTTGCAAGTGCTTGATAAACACCCTGAGTTATTGAATGAAATCAGGTAGTTGTTTGGGGGAGCAAGATACTTTTTAATGTAATTTTTGCGGCTGATGGGATAGGGATATAACGCAACGTCCCCACTCCTCCATCTTCTCCCCACTCCCAACCCTTCACCCCCTTCACCCCCTTCACCAAGCAACAAGATCGCCCCCACACCCCTTGCCCGCTCTGGCCTCAGCCTCTCTGAATACTCCCCCTCAGACTCTTCAGCAACTGTTCAGGTGTTCAGTTTTTAATACCTGCCATCCACGAATTAATGAATACCTCTGAATACTGACTGAACAGTTATTGGTAAACTATTCAGTCGGTTTTTATCTTTGTATTTCAATTAATTAAATCTATTTCTGAACACTCTGAATAAGCCAGAGGTGAGAAATAATTAGTGGGGTGGCTCTTCCGGTTGCGGATGGTGGGGCAGTGCCAGAGCGGGGAGCCAGTCATTGGCGGTGTCGGATAAATCCATGTTGTAGCGGAAGCCTTTGTCTGTTCTGGCTTTTTTGTATTCTGCACCGAATTCTTTCATTACTTTGGGAAAGTCTTTGCCGAATTTGGTTAACGATAATGAACGCTGATGGCCGTAAGCCTCCATATAAGCCAGATAAGCGTGATACAGATAAATACGCGGAGCGCGCGGGGAAATTGCCAGCGTTCCCATATACATACCGACCGCTTCGCCCAGCTCGACAATGTGGGCGCAGAAGCCATAAAGCGGGTCGGCATCCCGCTTAACCCCCATCGCCTCCCGTGAATCTCGCTGCTCAAGTAGCAACTTTCGCGCATTGTCCTGATCGGCGAATTCGGCCAGCAGGCAGCGGATCACCACCGGCAGTTCTGCCGCGATTTTCTCGCCGATCAGCGGATCTTTATCCGCCTCTTTCACTGGATGGTTGAACGCGAAAATCACCCGCCGTCGGGCAATACCGCCTTGCCGCTCGGTGAAACTCATCGGCTCGTTATTGGTCGCCAGCACCACGGCGGTTATTAAAGTGCTGAATTGTTTCTCATATTTGCCGTCGATTTCCACTAAATCTCCGCCAGTGATGGCCTTGATACCCGCCCCCTCACCGACATACTTCACCTGATCGGGCAACGTAATCAGGCTTTTGCCGACAAACTGCGCGCGCCCTCTGGCCTGATCAAGCGCCGCCATATTGCCGGAGGCGGTGTTCTGGCGGCCAGCCAGCAAGGTGGCGATGTGGGTGAATACCGATTTCCCGCTGCCGCCCTCGCCGGTGACCTCGAGGAATAATTGCCAGTCGAAGCGGTTAGACAGGATCATGAACAGCGCGGCTCTGATGCGGGCCATTTTGGGTAATTCGTCATTGGCCGCATGGGCCAGCCACTTGGCGAAATGGGGGGCGTGGCGTGCCAGATTTTCGTCTGGTCGCGGTTCGGTGAATATGATGTCGTTATGATGCTGCAACCAATCATTGGCGCAATGCGGCCAGAACTGTCTGGCTTTCAGGTCATAAACCCCATTCTGAAAGCCGATCAAGTGGCGCGACGGCTCGGCCATGATCGGGATTTGCAGCTTCATCGCTTCAATGGCATTGCGGATACCGGCCGGTGAATAAGGCGTGTCGTTGGCGTTGAAAATCATCACCAGTTCGCGCCGCAACACACCATCGGGCAGCTTATCCCAGCGCTCGCCATCATAGTGATAAACCGTTTCACTCTCGGTATGCACCGCAATCTGCCCGTAATGTTCGGCCAATAACTGCCCGCGCTGGCTGGCGGCCATTTGCGATAATGTCGGATATAACCCTTTATTTTCAGACGCTTGACTCTCCGGCGGCGGCTGATACAAACCATGATAGAAGCTGTTACGCGCCTGCCCGGTACCGGCTTGCTGGCGGTAATCATCCCAATCGGCTTTATACGGGGTCGGCGGCAGTGTCACCCAACCATCGACCACGCTGGCCACTTTTTCTGCGGCCAGTTGGCCGGTATTAGCAGCACCTTGCGGGTTCACATCATTATCAGCCGCAATGATGATTTTCGCGCGAGGCCAACGGGTGCGGCATGCCAGCGCCACCGGTAACAGATTACCGGCATCGATGGCGGCGATAACCGTATTAAATGGCTGTCGTTATCCGCACCAATTGGATCAACAACCTTCATCATCTCGAAGCGTTGAGTGTGAACAAAAGCGAATAGGTTGGCCACATAGCCTCCACCGTAGCCCCAGCTTTTGGCAAATGATATGCAGCGACTTAATGTGCGATCATTGTTCTCCGCATCTGCATATGAAGGATTAAGCCCTATGAAAAGTGTATACGGTTTTGATTCGTCCCAGACTCTCGATAATGAGTAACGATATTTACCACACGGTGAAAAAATCGCGTCTTTAATCATTCAATTATCCTCAGTGAATGAAGGTTTCAACCTAACATGTTCAAGTTCGACTTAAGCGCCAACAAACGACAGGTGACTAGTGGAGATCAGACAGCATTTCCAAAATATTCAATGGATAAACCGTTTCCGTGGTGTTTTTAAGTTCATCCTTAGTCCACCAATGATGCTGGTAAATAACACTTTTTTCATGTTGACTCCAACCTTCCTGAGTAATGCTCGTATCGGTAACCCTCACGACAAAAAAGCGTTCTTCTGCTTTAACGGTTTCACCCTTTGGAAGAAGCATTTCAAAAGTGCTGTTCCCGACCGCGCTACCTATGAAGTCCCGTTTTATTCCCGTTTCTTCGTAAAGCTCTCGAATAGCAGCCTGTTCGAAAGTTTCATGACCTTCAAGTCCACCGCCGGGAGTTGCCCAGTAAGAACTTCCTGCTAACGCGTCACTAGTATGTGTAAAGCGGAAAAGTAGCACGTCATTAGTGTTGTTGATGATCAGTAATCTTGCGGCTCGACGGGTTCGCATTAGTTCATATTCTTATTTGAAAGTTGAACACAAAAGAATAATCAACTTTGCCAAACTGTTCCAGTAATGCTACTCCCGGTTTCGCTGCCAATAAACGACCGTTTTCCGACACCTTCCAATCGCTCGTTTTCACACTGTTGGAAAATTAGCCTTGGCTTTTCTGGCAGGCCATCCTATTTTCATCACCGTTTTCTGGCAGGGGCCGGATGAGGAGATATCGTCAATGCACGTTGCAGACATAAACCATGACATGCACCAAACGCCGCCGGGAGCCTCCCTGGCACGTTTTTAATTCCGGGTAATGAAAAGTTATGGTGTGGAGTTAAGGCTATCTCTGAGTTACCTGCAAATTATCAACCAGTTGCTGTCTGAACGCTTTACCAAATGGCCGGACATATCCAAGTTTAGGATCAATTTCAGCGCCAAACGACTCATACCGGTAAAACTCCCCTTCCATAGGTTTACCGCGCCAGTCAAAGCGCACATAGCCGTCTGGTTGAGTCTGGTAACCAGTTTGTCGTGCAGAGATAAGGACGTCGTCGCAGTTTTTGAACGCTATACCTGAGAGGAGGTACCAAACCCAGAAGAACCACTTCCCGCGCCCCACTTTCCCGGCAGCTTCCCTCATAGCTTGAGGTTGTTTTCCTTTGCCCATTTTCTTAACCTGCCGCAGGCGTTGGAGTAGGGGGAAGATGTATTGAAAGAAATCATTCTTCCCATGGTCCATTTGCCATACCAAGCTTTTCCATACAGGTCATCGTCAGATCGCTTATTGATCAATTCAACGATTTCGCTTTTAGCGTTCTGTAGTTGGCTGCTTAGCGAGCGTAAATCCAAATAGCTATAGTCGCGATAAAACCGTTGGGCGAGAAGACCCAGTTGGTTCCATTTATAACCCGTTTCCGGGAAATCAACAGGCTTTCCCTTTTCATCAAGCGTTATCCATTTGATAACTAAATTGTTCCAGCCAAGTAAGTAGGAGACAAGATTGCAAACGCTCATTACAGTGTCTTTCGCATGTCCTTCCATTGATTCATCTGATGCTGATTCGGGCGGAATTGATGCGAGATAACCTGACAATTTATTAAAGTTTTTGTCTATTGCTAATAGGAGTTCTAATTTGGTTTGTGGCACACCCATGAGAATTCCCTCCCTAGTTGTTGGGATATTCAGCGAGTTTGGCAACGGAGAGGGGCCTACGCGAGCACTTTCTGGAAAAGATGTGAGAGAAAACGCATTATTAATCTGATTCGATTGTATTATTTATTTTTAACTTATTGTTTTATTTTATAAACCTCTTCTCGGAATATGAAATTACGCTCGATACCGTGAGCACGTTAACGCAGATATCGCCATACTGAAAGGAGCGATTCTTTATGCTCCTCACTTCAAAACCAGCCAAAACACTAGGAACGATAAAATACCCGATACGTTCAGTTCTGTTGGTACTAACCTGTGACGAATCAGATCGCTTAAAGATCACATTCACTCGCTATTTACGGCTAGAAGGTGATTGTTTTTACGCTGAATAACCTAGAAAAGAAGGAAGTGTGATTCTCTCTGATCTGTTTGTTTGCCGGCCGTTAAAAAGTAGTGAAACCAAAGTAATTAACTGTATTCTGTTCTTATGCCAAATATCTATCGGTATTCCCTATGTTGATAGCCTACTTAGATGCGTTAAATATTTTGAGCACGCCTGTTTGGGTCGTTTTACCCAAAAATCAGGAAATACTTTTTGCTAACAAGGAAGCCCGAACAATTGCAGGTGATAGCCCACTCCAGTTACTGCGCAATGGCCGGTTTTCAGCACATGCACAGCAGCATTTGGATGCATACCTGCCGGCTTTGGCAGAAGAAGATCAAATCGTTGAAATCTGGACTATTCAAACAGCAGGCAATAGCTTTCCCCTGAGTTGTCGGCTCTCTTTGACACAATTGGAACCGCACGGAGACGTTATTGTTTTCGAAGGGCTTTATATTGCAGGTGTGGAGGTTACTCGCCCCAATGTCGGTCGATTGTGCTCTAAACCCTACTGTCGCGACGAACGGGGTTTTTATGAGCAATTTTTCGACACCAACACCGCCCCGATGTTATTGATTGATCCATCGGACGATGGCCAAATTGTGGATGCTAATCAAGCAGCAACCCGTTTCTATGGTTATTCCCGGGATGAGATGTGTATGAAACATACTTGGGAAATTAATACCATGGGTAAGGATGTTTTGCCCGTAATGCGTGAAGTGGCCAAGCTACCTGGTGGGCACAAGCCTCTCAACTTCATCCATAAATTAGCCGATGGAAATACCCGTCACGTGCAAACTTACGCCGGCCCCGTTGAGTTGGATGGTATGCGGTTAATGCTTTGTATCATTCATGACATTACTGAACAAAAACGCCTTGAACAGGCATTAGAAGATGCGGCCTTACGGGATCCACTGACTGGCTTGGGGAATCGGCGGCAATTCTTTAATCTTGTTGAACATGCTAATGCGCAAAGCCAACGTTATGCACAAGGCTTCAGCTTGATGTTGGTTGATGCAGACCATTTCAAGCAAGTAAATGATTTGCACGGGCATCATAAGGGTGATGAAGTCTTGATATTACTGGCAAGAACCCTGGAATCTCGCATTCGTGAAAGTGACATGATTTTCCGCTGGGGAGGCGAAGAGTTTGCCATTCTGCTTCCTTCAACCAATTTAGCGGGCGCATTACAAGTGGCGGAGTCTATTCGTGAGGCTGTTCAGTTAGTCTGTCAACCCAATATGCCGCGACTCACTGTAAGCATTGGTGTAGCACAACATCAGGCTGGCGAAGATACTGATAGCTTATTCAAACGCATGGATGAGGCTCTTTACCGTGCAAAAGCGGCAGGGCGAAATAGGGTGCTGGCGGCATAGGCCGATAAGTGGGGGATTAGCTGACCTCTCTTTACCGATAACTAGCCGCTATACGAACACCATAGCCTGGTCGTAGCATTTATCTATTCCAGCGGCAAATGATCGAGTGGTTTTACCTCGCGCAGGACGAAGGTGGTTTGCATCTCTTTAATGCCCGATAATCGGCGGATAACTGACATGGCGAAAGTGGAGAAACTATCGAGGTCTTCCGCGACCACTTGCAGCAGGAAGTCAGCATCTCCAGCGACAGCATAGCAAGCGATAACCGGCGTTAACTCCCCTACCTGCATTTCAAATAGCTTGGCTTCTTCTTCACTGTGGCTGTCAATTTTCACCCGAATAAATGCCAAGATTCCCAAACCAATTTTTCGTCGATCGATATTGGCTTGATAACCGGTAATAATTCCGCTCTCTTCTAATTGCTTTACCCGCCGCCAGCAGGGGGAGGTTGCCATCCCGACTTTATCGGCCAGTTCCTGGTTCGTCATACGGCCAGCATGCTGTAACTGTTTCAGTATTTTAATATCTGCCGGTGTTATGAGTGATGATGGCATTTTCTACCTGATTGTTATTTTATTTGGGAATGTATTACCAATATTAGCTGAATTCAGGTGATAAAAGAAAGCACTTACCTGCCAGCGAGGGATATGATTATGAGCAAATATTATCGGTAAAAGGACAGTGGCTGTGGCAGAGCAAATGCGGATCGCGATTATGGTTAACCCTGAACTCCCTGTTGGTTTAATTGCCAATACCACCAGCGCGGTAGGGATTGGTTTAGCAGCAAAATTTCCGCAACTGGCGGGGACAATGTTGTCCGATTCAGGGGGGAAAGAAATTGATGTTAGCTCAAAATTACCGGTACCTATTTTACAGGCAAATGCTTCGCAGATGAGAGAGGTGCTGTTGAAAGCATTGGCGGCGACCAATGAACGGGCAATTGTGCCTTTCCCGGCATTTGCGCGTGCAATGCACAGCTTTCAGGATTATGCAGATGCGTTCCCGCAACACTCTCTCTGTGATGAACAGCTCGATGGTTTGGGATTGGTCGGGCCAGAAAAATGGATTCGTTCATTGACTGGCGCGTTAAAACTGCTGCGCTAGTCAGGTAGGTTATCAATGGAAAAGAAACGGGTTCTGGCATGGAACCCGTTTCTTTATTGGCTATCAGTGGGTTAAGTTAACTGGCTTAATTGCAATACGTTACTGGCGACACCATTGATATACAACTTGCGATATTCATTTGCGGGCAGGCTAACGGATAATTCACGCCACGCCGGTTGATAGCTGCCGGTGCGCGCAAAGGTGATATCAATACGGTGATTATCGGTAGTCACCTGCCAACTCAGCCACAATGCATGGCCCTGCTGCCAGCGGTGGCTTTCGCCATCATCTTCAAACAGCATTCCACTCGATCGCCCCGCGCCCTTGGTGGGGTAGAGTGCCAACTCGCGTTGTGAGTCCAACTTGGCATTAACAAAGGCGATGCGGCGTGACAGCGGCAGCGCTGCGCCGGCTCGTACCAATAGTGGCAAACGCTCCAGTGGCGCATCAAGGATGATCTTTTGCCCGCCGCCATACCATTGGCCGGTGTGGAAACAATACCAGCCGCCATTATTATCAGGCTGGCTATTATCAGGTAAGTACACTTCCCGCAGGCGTTGTCCGGCTTCTACCACACTGGCAACTAACAAGTCGCGACCCAGCATAAAGTCGTCATTTTCTGTAAACGTGCGACTATCGTGCTCATGATCGAGGAAAGTAGGGCGCAACATAGGCTCATCATCATGGGTGGCCTGCCACTGTAAGGTGTAAAAATAGGGCAGTAACCGATAACGCAGCGCCATAGCATCACGAATCATCGGCGTGGCAGCAGGGTACATCCAGGGCTCGTTTACCGTGTGGTCGTCATTCCATGAGTGAATAGTAAATCGTGGATGCATCACGCCATTTTGTACCCAGCGAATAAATAGCTCGGCTTCGGGTTTGTCACCCGAAAAACCACCGACGTCGTGGCCGAGGTTGTATAACCCTGACAGGCTCATCCCCAGCCCCATGCGGATGTTATAGCGCAGCGTTTGCCAACTGGTACGGTTGTCACCACTCCAGGTCTGGGCGTAGCGTTGCATACCGGCACAACCAGAGCGTGATATTAAATACGGGCGTATATCTGGTGCAAATGCTTGTTGAGCCTCCATTGAGGCACGCATCATCAGCAAAGGCATTACCGGTCTGATATGTTTGATAGCGATAGATTCACCGAATCCATTGCAGCGCGCTTCACCATCCCACACTTCATATTCATTATTATCATTCCAGGTAGAACCGATCCCCATCTCCAGCAGTTGTTTGGTCACATTCTCCTGCCACCAATCCACGGTTGCCGGATTGGTAAAATCAAGGTGGGAGCCTTCATCATCCCAGAATGAAGAGCGCTCTGGCAACCCGCTTTCGCCATCACGAATAAATAATCCGCGTTCGGCAACGTGCTGATATTGTGGGTGATCTTGTAATAGACACGGTTTAATATTGGCGGCTAACTTAATGCCCGCTTGCAGGAAAGCCTGACTCATCACCTTGGGCTGCGGCACTTTGTCGTAATTCCAGTTAAAAACATAACGCTTGTTGTTGATTGAGGTATAGCCCGATGAGAGCTGGAAAGAGTCGCAAGGAATATCATGCTGCTGACAGAGTGTAATGAATTTTTGCAATTGCACCTGTGCATCGGGAGCATCGGTGTAGTGCATGGTTGAACCGCTGTACCCAAGGCTCCATTTGGGGCCAAATTTGGTTTTGCCGGTCAGGCGGACAAATGCCTTGGTGACATCCAACACTTTCGGGCCGAGGAACATATAGTAATCGAGATCGCCAGCTTCAGCCTGATAGCGGCGATAGGCCAGATGGTAGTTATCAATCTCATTCCCTAAATCTAACCAGCAACTGCTTAAATTGTCATAAAAAAGACCAAAGCTGACATCATCACGGCGAGTGATGGTAAACGGGATATGCTTGTAGAGTGGGTCAGTACTGGCGGCGTTGTAACCCATAGCATCTAAATTGCGCATTTCAAAGCGGCGACCCGCACGGTTAAGATCACCGGCCTTTTCACCTAATCCGTAATATTGCTCATTGGGATATCGCCGCTGATAGTGAGCAATGGCTTCTCCATGGGGGCTGAGTAAATAAGCGCTGGTGGGCCGATCCGCCGCCAGTGGCTGCCACTCGCCGTGCTGATTTTTATATTCCCATGCCAGATATAGCGGTTGATAAATGGTCACTCGCAAACATTCAGTGGTGACTATCAACTGTTGTTCATGGTGTTCCAATTGATAACCTGGGATGGAGAAACCGTCCAGGCTAAGTCGGTCACGGCCAGACCATGGCACATCGCCTTGTGGGGCAATGCTCCAGGTGCGGTTTAAGGCCAGCTCACCATTCTTTTTAATCAGCACACGGCAGAGGTTTGGCTCTAATATATACAGACAAAATATATGATGATCATCGACCAGTAATTCCAAATGGTCGGGATATTGATTTATTAACTGCCAGTTTTTTAATGTTTTCATCACAGCTCATCTTTTTTCTGGCAACAGTACGGGTGCACCGTTGCCGGGTTAATAGCATCAGGCAACCGGTTGTGTTTTATTGCGGCGCTCAGCAAACAGGGCAACCAGGAACACAGCACCAATCAAATCGAAGAAACCCATAGCAATAAACAGCGGGTTAAAGCCAATGGTGTCGGATACGGCCCCAATCAATAAAGTAAACAGGAAGCTGGCAATCCAGGCGGAAGAGCCGCGCAGACCATTGACGGTGGCCACTTGGTTTTTATCAAAAGAATCAACTACTAACGCACTGAGCATGCAAGAGATAACCTGATGACCGAAGCCACCAATAGAGATTAAAGCAATAGCCAGATAAGGGTCTTTGGTGATGGCAACAAAGGCCAGTGAAACCATCATAAAGGCACCGGTTACGGAGCTGGCAACCACTGAGTTGATACGACTGCAACCGAACCATTTTTGGTAGAGTTTGGTTAAATAGCCACTGGCAACACTGCCGATATCTGCCGCCAGGAAGGGGAGCCAGGCGAACATGGCAATCTGTTTCAGGTCCATGCCCCGCTCGGTTGCCAAATAAAGTGGAACCCAGAAGCTAAATACTGCCCATGCTGGCTCGGCTAAAAATGCCGGGATAGCGATACCGTAAAATTTCTTATTCTTACTCAGAATAGCCAATGATTTAAGGAAAGGCAGTCGAGGGAGTACCGGTTCATTGTCTTGGTGAATCAGTTCAAACTCTTCCTTACTCAGGTTTGGATGGGTGTCAGGTGAATGATAAAAACGCCACCACAGCACAACCCAAACCATAGCCAAAGCACCGGAGAATAAGAATGCACCTTGCCAGCCGAAAGCCACATGAGCCAATACGATAATTGGTGGGGCTAACATCGCACCAATAGAGAACCCCACCCCCGCCCAGCCAGCAGCAATGGGGCGTTCCTTTTTCGGGAACCAGTCAGAAATCGCTTTGGCGTTTGCCGGTGTTGCCGCCGCTTCAGCACTACCCATAAAGAAGCGCAGCACCGCCAATTGAAACCAGGTACCAGCCCCTGCGTGCATCATGCATACCACCGCCCAGACACTGGCGCAGATCAGGAACCCCATTTTCAAGCCGATGACATCAATCAGCCAACCGCAGAGTGGCTGGAAGACGGTGTAAGCCAACTGAAAAGACGCCACAATCCACGAGTATTGTTCAGTGGTCATATTCAGGCTGGTTTTTAACTCAGGGGCCAGAATACCTAGAGAGTTACGGGTAATATAGTTAACGGTGACCCCGAGTAGAAATAGTGCCAGCATCCACCAGCGTAATGATTTTATTTTTCGCCGCTCGACAACTTTAGCGGATTGATTAATCTCAACACTCATCCCAGCCTCCTGATGTTAGTCGGCAGTAAATTAACCGGACCAACTTATTGTTTTGGTATGATCTATTCTCGGTTATTAAGATTACGCTGAGTTTTAATGTGACTCCGTTCACATTAAACTCGATTTAAAAAACTCAACTTATTGATAATATTTGTTTTTTGTATGTTTAATCAAAGTTAACCGGACTGATAAGTTTTTAAAATTGGTTTACCAAAACAAGGTAGCTAGCTTAAATTGGCTTTAATACGCATTTTTTTGAAAGGATTTTCATAAGCTGGGCAATATTTCAGCATTTATATTGAATAACGGCCTGAATAAGCTATTCACCGGCTATGAGAATTTTTTCATTTGCTAATTTGAGAGAGATCACAAAATGAATGGAAAGCTAAAAATACAAGAAATTGCTAATCAGACTGGCCTTTCAATTAGCACGGTATCGAGAGTATTAGCCGGTAAAGCCAATACCAGTGCGAAAGCAAAACAGCAGGTAATGGCGTATGCGCAGTCGCAGGGGATATTGCAGAATTTGTCCAGCGGGCGGTTGATGCTAAATAATATTATGGTATTTGCTCCTCATCGCGCCTTTGATGTACGTACCGATATTTTTTACTACAAAGTTATTCAGGGGATTATTGAGGCGGTCAGCCAACATGAAGTCATGATTCGCTACTGTGGATTATCCGAAACTCACTGTGATATTGGGTTATTTTTGGAAAAAATAACCCATCCTCAAACCGAAGCAGCAATCATTATTGGTATCGACGATCCACGCATTCATACATTAGCAGCTGGGGTGCATAAGCCGTCGGTGTTAATTAATTGCCGTGACAAAGAAATGTCATTGGATAGTGTGTCGCCAGACCACCAACTGATTGGTGAGTTTTCTGCCAACTACTTGATACAGCAAGGGCATCGGCGCATTCTGACCCTGCAATGTTTACGCCGCAACACAATGGAACTGCGCTTGGTGGGAATAAAAGAGGCTTTCGCCGATAACAATATGCGCTTTGATGATGGGCAGCATCTGATTACCACTCATGGCTTTGGCGCGGAAGAGGCTGAGCAAGCGTTAACCGCTTTTATCATAGGTTGTGAAGATAAGAGCCAACTGCCGACAGCCATTTTAGCCGGGGGGGACTATATGGCGGTTGGTGCGGTTAATGCATTGAATAAACTGAACATGAACGTGCCTGATAACGTATCCGTTATGAGTATGGATGGTTTTAATCTGGCAGAGATTCATGATGTTCCACTGACGGCGGTGCATGTTCCCCGAGATGAGTTGGGGGCTGAAGCTATACAGTTATTGCAACGACGCTTATTACGCCCAGATGCGCCCTTCAGTAATACCTTATTGCAGGGCAAATTAGTGGCTCGTGCTTCGGTCAAGCAGGTCAATCAGAAAAGAGTGATGTCTACGGCAAATAAGCCATTGGATCAGTTATATGATTTGTAATTCTTAGTATGGAAAATCATCAATGTCTATCTCATAAAATAGCAATTACCGCTATAGTTTACAGTTAGCTTTGCACTGTTTACGGCGGGCAAAGAGAGAAATATGCATAAATGAGTTTTATATAAGTCAGATGGGGATATCTTATATCTTACCCGTCATCTTTCAGAATGCAGGTGGGTTGGCTGTTCCCGTTACTTGGCCCATTCATGGGCTTGCCTCTGGGCCGCTGCAAGCAGCGTTCAAATCTGCTCCCGACAGATTTGTCCCCCTAATCACTGAGTTGTCGTGAGTGAGCATGATCGGGATTAGTGAGCCTGATTAAGGCTCACCTGACGGGGCGAGTATCAACGTTGTTCAAATCGGTTCACCACCGATTTGTCTTTTTCTTGCCGCCTTCCTGCACCTTGAAATCTATTGGGTATAGCACATTGAATTTAAGGATATTACCGCATGGAATTTAAAGACTATTATGCCGTGATGGGAGTAGAACCAACCGCTTCCCTGAAAGATATTAAAACGGCCTATCGCAAGTTAGCGCGTAAATACCACCCGGATGTCAGCTCTGAACCCGATGCTGAAAGTAAGTTCAAAGAGGTCGCTGAGGCCTATGAGGTATTAAAAGATACTGAACGGCGCGCCGAATACGACGAGTTAAGGCTACACCGTAATGACCCGCGTTTTACACAGCAACAGGCTGCCTATAATTCAGGTAATCAACAATGGCACAGCAGTGCGGGTGCCGGTTCCCAAGATTTCTCAGACTTTTTTGAATCTTTCTTTGCCAACCGTGGTGCTTCCGCTCATCACACCTCTCAGCGATCACCTCGCGGTGTACGCGGCCAGGATCTTGAGATGGAGTTACCCATCTTTTTAGAAGAGACTTTAGCGGAACAGACGCGTTCTATTTCTTATAAAATACCGACAGTTGATGCTTCCGGGTATCCGGGAGCGGAGACCGCCAAAACGCTAAAAGTGAAAATTCCTGCGGGTGTGGGAGATGGCGAGCGTATTCGTCTTAAAGGGCAGGGTGCACCGGGTTTTGCCGGGGGAGCCAATGGCGATTTATTCCTGGTTATTCGTATTGCGCCGCATCCATTGTTTGATGTTGATGGTCAGAATTTGCAAATAGTGGTGCCGTTAGCCCCATGGGAAGCAGCATTAGGTGCCAATGTCGAGATGCCAACACTGACGGGCAAAATAACGTTAACGGTCCCGGCAGGTAGCCAAAGTGGTCAGAAATTGCGTATCAAAGGCAAGGGGCTAGTCAGCAAAAAAGGCACCGGCGATCTGTACGCGATCCTCAAGGTAGTGATGCCGCCAAAACCGGACGAGAAAATGCGAGCGCTCTGGCAACAACTGTCAGATCAGGCATCGTTTAATCCTCGCACCGGGTGGGAGTAACAGATTATGGCTGAAATAGAAATCACCTATACCGTGACTGAATTATGTCAGTCAACAGGAATAATGCAGGATGAACTGGTCGAGGTGGTCGGGTTGGGTGTGATTGTGCCACTTGAGCCTGCTGACAGCGTCTGGATTTTTGACGCTGATGCACTGAGTTGCCTTCAACGCGCCCAGCGGCTACAAAATGAGTTGGATCTGGACTGGTCTGGTGTAGCAATGACCCTAACATTGCTGGAAAGGGTTGAGCAGCTAAAGAAAGAAAATGACCAACTGCGCAGGCAGCTCGATCGTTTCTTGCAGATATCTTAATGCGATAGCACGGGTTGTGCCCATTTCGGCCAACCCGTATTTTGCTCTTTCTATCTCAGATATTATCCGATGGATAGCACCGAGCGGATATCGCTGTTTTTATTGATATCCCAGATTGCCGTGACATCATCCAGTGAATGAAGCTGGGTCTCAATAGCGAGCTTTTGTTGTGCCGCCAGAACGAAAATATCTGAAACAATTTGTTTTAATTCAGGGATCGCTGGGAAATTACCTGTACCACATACCCAGTATGTGCAAATTTGCGCTGCGTAACACCGCGGCGGGGAGTTGTAGTGTTTGAGATGCCATGGAACCAACATTGACTAAACGTATGCCTTGATCAGAGCCACCAGCATGAGAGGCAAGGTCATGATGGGTCAGTGCGGCGAAGAGAGCCTCGGTAGCAGGCCCCCAGATATAATCCACAATCACGTTATACCCAGCGGGACCCGCCGCTTGAGTAAATGCCTGCGTCAATTCCGCACCCTGCAATGTCAGGTCTACTGTGGCATCGGCCCCCAGTGTTGCCAATACATCCTGACGCCTCCCGGCGGCGATGACTCTGCCCGCCCCTAAATGACGTGCTGCTGCGATGGCCAGTTTGCCTGAGGTGCCCGTCGTACCAAGGATAAGCACGGATTCACCCGGTTGGATCTTGGCCCGCCAGGAAAGCGGTAACCAGGCAGCCAATGCCGGGTTAATCAAGGCTGCCGCAGTCGCATTGTCAACTTCTGGCGGAACCGGAACATACCAGGATGCTACTGTGCGTTCGGCCATGGCACCAAAAGGTTGGCGAAATGAAGCAAAATAAACACGTGAACCATCAGGTAAATGCCCGATACCATCAGTACCAGGAACGATAGGTAATGTTTTCGGGCTGGAATAATGGGTGCCTTTAACGATACCGCGATCAAGTTGTTTGATACCAGCAACCGCAACATTTATCACCGTTTCACCGTGCAGCGGTGTTGGCTCCACAAACTGCCCCACAACCGGCGCTTCACCCAATGCCTCTACTATTGCAGCCTTCATCGTGTCACCTCACATTAGTGTGCTATTTAGCAATAGTCACCAATCTGCACCCAATTTATTATGAAGACAATATGCCCAGTAAGTGACTAATTTTCTTGTTAGATAAGGTATTTAAAGGCTGCTGACGCCTCCATCTACCCGTAATTCTGTTCCGACGATAAAACTGGATTCATCTGAGGCGAGAAAGACCGCAGCATGGGCAATCTCACTAGATGTTCCCATTCTCTTAATCGGTACCAGTTGGCGGATTTGTTCAGCAAGGTGCTCTTGTTCACTGCCGGATAATCCCAGTTTTTGCAGTGCCGGCGTCTGTGTCGGCCCAGGACTCAAGCCATTGACCCGGATTCCTCTGTCTGCCCACTCGCCTGACAAGGTTCGCGCAAGAGAGAGTAACCCCGCCTTGCTGGCGGCATAAACGTTGCTTTGCGGTAAACCGATATGAACACTGGCGGAGCCACAAAGAATCACCGAGGCAGGGTTAGCTAGCAGTGGCAACAGTGCTTGTAACAGGAAGAAAGGGCCTTTCAGATTAGTTGATAATACTCGCTCAAAACTTTCTTCATCCCACTCTTCTATCGAACGATGAGTAACATCGCCTGCGTTGATATAGACGATATCGAGACGTGGCCAAACCAGGGTAAGTTTTGTCGCTAGCTGATATTGATCGGCAATATTACTGGCATCACTATTTAGCAGCAAAACTTGGTCGCCAAGCTCTTCATATGCGGCCTGCAAGGCTGCGCTATTTCTACCCGTGATTGCTACGGTTGCACCTTCAGCCAGAAATTGACGAGCAGTTTCCAGCCCGATGCCACTGGTTCCTCCTGTAATTAGTGCATATTTATCATTTAAACGATTCATGGTGAGTCTTCTCATTAATAACAATGGAAGACCATTTTTAATACAAAAGTATCTAAAGTATAGTAGGTACCAATTGGATACTAATGATGCAACAGGAAAGCAATGACAACCTATCAGCCGCTGACAGCAAAAAATAAATTAGAGCCGGGCAATTCGATTGTGGAAGAAAAGTGTCCGATGGTGCAATTTGTCGAACTTATCGCGGGGAAGTGGGCTATCCCAATTCTTTATCGTTTGATCGTCACTGCGGCTCCTATCCGATTTGGTGAGTTGCAGCGGGCAATTGCGCCTATCACCCAAAAAGAGCTTACCCGGCAATTACGTGCTTTTGAACAACGCGGTTTGGTCTATCGCAAGATCTATGCCGAAGTTCCCCCACGTGTTGAATATGAAATTACGTCATTGGGCAAAACATTACAGCCAACATTGGATTCGTTGGCCCAATGGATGAGAGACCATCATCAAGCCCTCAAGGGCAAGGAGTGACTAGGATTATTGTCGTGCCAAGAAGATCCTATTTTTTCTCAATTCCGCTATTGGCAGTCGCGTAATACAAGTTGTATGTACTACATTTAAAAGACTGCTCACTAATTCGGCAGTAACAAAAATGGCAACAATAGTTTCAAGGAGAGAGTATGAGTAAAATACCAAGTTGTTGTTCAGAAGATAACCACCCGAATAGCCGACGGAATGTACTAAAAGCTGCATTGGGTATCACTGCTGCGAGCGTCATCGGTGGGATTGGTTTGGGGCTACCCCAAATATCATATGCAGCGGCTATGACCAGAGAAGAACGTGATAAGTTAACGCCAGATCAAATAGTTGAGAGTTTAAAACAGGGCAATAAGCGGTTTGTTTCTGGTAAAATGCAACAACATGATTATCTTGCACAAAAACGCAGTAGTGCAGAAGGGCAGTTCCCTACCACTGTCATTTTGAGTTGTATTGATTCCCGCGCACCAGCAGAGATAGTGCTGGATACGGGGATCGGTGAAACCTTTAATGCCAGAATTGCCGGTAACATCTCTAATGATGATTTATTAGGTAGCCTGGAATTTGCTTGTGCTGCTGCGGGAGCTAAAGTCATCCTGGTTATGGGGCACACGGCTTGTGGTGCAATCAAGGGAGCTATTGATAACGTTGAACTTGGCAACCTGACTGGTCTGCTTAATAAGATTAAGCCAGCAATTGAGTCGACGCAATTTGATGGAGAGAAAAGCAGTAAAAATGAAAAATACGTCGATGCTGTAGCGAAGAATAATGTCAAACACACCATAGATGAGATACGTAAAAATAGCGAAATAATTAGAAACTTAGAAAAAGAAGGGAAAGTAAAAATAGTAGGTAGCATGTACAACTTAAATGGTGGTGTGGTCGAGTTCATTATGTAATATGTTTGCTTTAATTCTATCCCATTCCCCTTGATAAACGTCAAGGGGAATAATAATTACTTCTGATAGGGTATTAAATTAGATATCCTGTTATTTTTTTTATTACACACACCTGCTTGGCTAAGAATAGTATTTATGCTTATATAAATGAGACGGTGTTATAATCAACGTCTGATAGCAGAGTGTCTAGTAAAGATTATTTTTTAAATTGAATCGCGGGTGCATAAAATAAGTATATGAATATTTGTAAAGGCAAAGCATATAATTGTTATAATTTTGTTTTTAAGTAAATAACTTGCTTTCATATTGTTAAATGGTATTTATCTCTTGAAGTTTTTCGCCTTTATTGTATTTTAACCTCTGTGGTTGCATGTTTCTTTTGGGATGAATAAAACAAGTTTCAAACATTTTCAATAAGAATGATACCATCATGATGCTGTATTATCTTATTACTATGAATAATGCATTTTCATGATTAATGGTTTTTGTCTAATTATTGACTTGATCAATTATTATCTGGTGACTTTATTCGTTAAGAATTATATATATGTATTAAATTATCGTTTAATATAATATATAATTTAATTTGTTTTATTCATTAAACAAAAGTAATAATAATCACTTGTTTTCTTATCACATCAATGTTGTATGTGATTGGTCTTTATTAACCGAGTGAATGTATTTGAGGGGTTATTTATGTATGTCGATACAGTCTCTGTTGTCTCTGGCAGTAAATTTATTGATGTCAATGGGAAAGGAGTGATTGATTATGAAAAAGAGATATCACTGGATTGCTGTATGAACAAGATTCATTTTCATACTAAAAAGCTAACAATTGATATTAATGAAAAACAAAAGAGATTGGTAATGTGTTTATTTAGTGATGTCAACCGTAAACAAGATATCATAAAAGTAGTATGGTATGAAAATCATAAAAGTATTTCAGATAATAATTATCATCAATTAATACATAAGTTTAGAGCACATTTAAAAAGTGCAGGGATACCTGATGGCATTGTTAAAACCATAAACAGATACGGTCTTAGATTAGATGCAGGGATATTAAAAAATATGGTATCAAACAAAATGAATGATAGGTTTATTGGCTACTAAAATAGACTTGTCACATCTGTGTTTTCCTCATTATAAATGAGAGGTTAGGGTGTTATCATTTTTTAAGAAGATAGTTATAACACCCAGCCAAACTCTGTTTAGTAATAAAATAAATTTGCTAGATGTGCTCTTAATCTTACTTATTTTATATTTCCTAGGAATGCTTATTAATGCAGTGTCAAGTCAAAATGAAATGCCAGTTCCAATATTATATAAAGGTTACAATGGTGAGAATGATAAGGTAAAAAATAAAGAAATAATGATAAAAGAGATCAAAAGGTTAAAGTTATTTAGCAAGGGCATTAAAGATAACATACAAAAAAACAATGTTACTAACGATATAGCTAATGCTCCTTTGTATATGGGGAGGCTGAAACTGGTTGGTATACTCGAACATGCAGACGAGTCAAAATCTATCGCCATAATAGACTCTGGCGTGGCACAAGAAACCTACTTTACTCATGATAGAGTAGCCGGTACTAATAGTGTTATTATTGTAAAAATACTTAAGGATAAAGTAATTATTAGTGATGATGAGGTTTATTATTCACTGGTTATATTGGAGTGAGTACGCCCTGAATTAAAATGTAAGGGGAGTGTGAATGCATATCAATAATGTCTTCTTGGCATATGGTCGTATATTTTGTTATTTTATTAAAATCACATCACTGACACTATCAAAAATAACTATAGTGCTAGTTTTCTTACCACTAGGTGTAAATAGTGAAAGTTTCTCTGCGCTGTTCAAAGATGCAGATATAAAAGAGTTTATTAATACAGTAAGCAAGAATATCAATAAAACTATAATAATAGATCCTAAAGTTCAAGGTTTGGTTAGCGTCCGTAGTTATGAACTATTAGATCAAGATAAATACTATCAATTCTTTCTTAATGTACTCGATGTTTACGGATATACCGTAGTGGAAATGCCTAATAATATCTTGAAGGTAATACCATCAAAACGAGCTAAAGGTTCAGTTGTTCCTACACTAAGAGAATCGGGGGAAACTTATGGGGATGAACTTATCAATAGAATATTCCCACTTAAACATATCTCTGCCAAGAGTCTTGCCCCACTATTGCGCCAATTAAATGATAATTCTGAATCTGGTAATATTATTCACTATGAGCCATCAAATACTATATTAATTACGGGACGCGCTGCTGTAGTAAACCGCTTGTACTCGATAATCAATACATTCGACCAAGCCGGAGATATAGATGTTGAATACTATAAATTGAAACATGCTAATGCTGTTGATGTGACTAAACTAGTCAATGAAATCATAAATCAAACAACTTCCAACAAACAAGAGCCATTCAATTTAGGAAGAATGATTGCTGATGATAGGACTAACTCTGTATTGGTGAGTGGTGATAGCCATATCAGAAAAAAAGCCATTAAAATGATAAAGGAGCTTGACCATCAACAGAATAGTTATGGAAACACAAAAGTTATATATATGAAATATGCTCAAGCATCGAAACTTTTGGAGGTGCTAACTGGCATTAGCCAAGGTTTTCTCAGTAACAAAAAAACAAACTCGACAGGCAAGAAACAGAGTGGAAATATTGCCATCAAGGCATATGATCAAACAAATGCTTTGGTCATTACACCTGAACCGAAAATGATGAGAGAGTTAGACTTGGTTATCGAAAAGTTAGATATCAGACGAGCTCAAGTCTTGGTCGAGGCCATCATAGTTGAGACCCAAAATGGAGAGGGATTAAACCTTGGCATACAATGGGAAAATAAATTTTCTGGTGGGGTCAACTTTATCCCAAACTCAGGAAGGACAAGAAATAATAGTGACGGTCTACTGCCCATGGCAATTACAGGATTAACTGCAGGCTTTTATAAAGGTAACTGGAGTGGTTTATTTACTACCCTGGCAACTAATTCAAATAATAATATTCTGGCAACACCGAGTATTGTCACGTTGGATAATATGGAGGCTGAGTTTAATGTAGGTCAAGAGGTTCCTGTACTGACATCGACACAAACAACATCTACAGATAGGGTCTATAACTCAATCTCAAGGCAAAATGTTGGTGTCATGTTGAAAGTGAAACCACAGATAAACAAAGGTGATTCGGTTCTTCTTGAAATCCGACAGGAGGTATCAAGTATTGCTGACGGTTCTGACGTCACTGCTAATAATTTAGGCTCTATTTTTAACAAGAGAGTCGTTAATAATGCAGTTCTGGTAAAAAGTGGTGAGACGGTTGTTGTGGGTGGGCTATTAGATAAAAAGATAAATAAAACAGTAAATAAAGTTCCTATCTTGGGGGATATTCCTTTTATTGGTGGTTTTTTTAGGCAGAAAAAAGAGAAAATTGAAAAAAGTAACCTTATCTTATTCATTAAGCCAACAATACTCAGGGAAACAAATGACTATAACTTGGTGACCGCAGAGAAATACACTGAATATAATCATGGGAATACAAATAAGCCTTTTATAAATAGTGCTCTAAAGTATTATAAGGAGAGGGGGGGAGAAAAAAGAAATCATGATGATTTCAATAAACTTAAAAAGGATATAAGGGCATTTTACCGTGACGTAGGGATTGAGTTATGAACCAAGATGAGAAGAAGTTAGTACCATTAACATTGAATTGGTCTAAAGATAATGGTGTTATCTTACTCCCAGTAGAAAATGGATATCAAATTATATGCCGCCATTCAGCTTCGCTTGAGGCAATACTTGAAGGGAATAGAGTCGCCTATCAACCTATGGGCCTTGATTTTGTTACTGATGATGAGTTTAATAATACTCTGACGGCCACGTATCAAAATAGTTCAATGCAGTCACATAAAATAATGAATGCAATAAGTGATGAGATCGCGATTTATTCATTTGCTAGTGAATTGTCTGACAGTGAAGACCTATTGGACTCAGATAATGAGGCTCCAGTAATAAGACTAATCAATACCATTTTAACAGAAGCAATTAAAAATTTAGCGTCAGATATCCATATAGAATCTTTCGAAAAAAAACTGGCTATCAGATTTCGTATTGATGGAGTATTAAAAAATATATTAGAACTGAAACACAGTGTAGCACTATTATTAGTTTCTCGGATTAAAGTTATGGCGAAATTAGATATTGCAGAGAAGCGTATTCCCCAAGATGGACGTATTGCACTGAACTTGGCCGGGCGAGTTTTAGATGTTCGCGTGTCTGTTCTACCGTCAAATCATGGTGAGCGCGTAGTTATGCGCTTACTGGACAAAAGCAGTATTAAGTTGGACTTACAATCTTTAGATATGTCAGCAAAAAACTATGGCTTGATGAAAAAACTGGTGCTCAAGCCTCATGGTATTATATTGATTGTTGGCCCTACGGGTGCAGGCAAAAGTACTACACTCTATGCAGCTCTAATGGGAATAGATTCAGGTGAAAGGAACATTATGACTGTCGAGGATCCCATCGAGTTTGATATTGATGGTATATCTCAGACACAGGTTCATTCAAAAATTGGCATGACTTTCTCTCGAAGCCTAAGAGCAATACTGCGACAGGACCCTGATGTTATTCTTATTGGTGAAATACGAGATGTGGAAACTGCACAAATAGCAGTACAAGCCTCTTTAACCGGCCATTTAGTTTTATCAACGTTACATGCTAACAGTGCTGTTGGTGCTGTAACCAGGCTGAGAGATATGGGGATCGAACCCTTTATGCTATCAAGCTCATTATTGGCAGTATTATCTCAACGTTTGGTGCGCCGACTATGTATCGAGTGTCGGCAAGAGTATACATTTATGCCGGAGCAACTAAACAGCTTGGGCATAAATTATGGAATGACCATAGCAGGAAATACGCATCGTGCGATAGGTTGCGACAAATGTAATGCGGCCGGTTATCGCGGGCGAATAGCTTTGCATGAGCTCTTAGTTGTTGATAATCGCTTACGGGAAGGTATTTATAAAGGCTATAGTGAGCATGATCTTGTCCAGTTGGCGCAGCAAACTATACGCAGCATTGAACAAGATGGGGTGGATAAAGTTATGGCTGGCTTAACAACAATTGAAGAAGTGGTCAGGATAAGCTTAGAGGACAAGCATGCCTGTATTTAAATATGTCGCTATCAATAATGACGGAGTGAAAATAAAAGGTAATATTGATGCCGAAAGTATGTTGGCTGCCAGGAATATTATCTATCAAAGAAGATGGTATTTATTAAAGATTAATATCATAAAATTAAATTATTTTACAAGAGTAATGAAGTACTTTAACACTGTTAATAATGATGATCTTGTGTTAGTTACTCGACAAATGTCGACATTAGTGAATGCAGCAATACCATTAGACGAAGTATTGGCAATTATCGAGAAGCAAAATAAAATGAATGTAATGAATAGTATAATATATGACATAAGGATGAAGATTATAGAAGGCTATTCATTTTCAGATTCACTTTCAAATTTTTCAAATGTTTTTAATCCATTATATAGGTCAATGATCACTGCTGGTGAACTATCGGGGCATTTAGGTATGGTGTTGTCTCGACTTGCAGACCATATAGAACAAGCGCAGAAAGTGAAACGAAAACTTGGACAAACACTTATATATCCGATTATTCTAATTTTAATGTCTCTCAGTGTGATTATTATCCTTTTATCGGTAGTTGTCCCTAATATAGTAGAGCAGTTTTACTTAGAGAGTAATGCATTGCCTTTTTCTACACAAGTTCTCATGACAGTTAGCAACGTGATAAAAAATAACATATTGACTATTTTAATGTTAATTTCTTCTGTGTTAATTGTAATTAATAGAATATTGAAAATAAAGAAGGTAAATAAACTCTTTGAATATTATTATTTGAAGATCCCTCTGGTTGGAGAGGTGATTATTAGGTTGAACATATCCCGTTATTTAAGAACATTAACTATTTTAAACGGCAATAACGTTGATTTAATCCAGGCAATAAAAATAAGCAACTCTGCATTGACAAATGAATATATTAAATCACAGTTAAAAAGCACCGCTAAGTTAATTAACGAAGGCAGTAGTCTATCGTCTTCTTTAACTATTAGCCGAGTATTCTCACCTATGATAATACATATGATTGCATCAGGTGAACGAACTGGGACATTGGATGTTATGTTGGAAAAAGTGACTGCTGTCCAAGAAGATGAACTGATGGTTAAGATAAATATATTTATAACAATACTAGAGCCAGCAATAATGATTTTCATGGCTGCATTTATCTTTTTTATTGTTTTGTCAATATTTCAACCAATATTGCAGATTAACAGCCTAATTTCATAATATATATCGAGGATGGATGATGAAGGAGACGAAATCGGATGGATTTACATTGCTGGAAATTATGGTGGTTATCATGATTTTGGGTGTTTTGGCTAGCTTAACGATACCCAGTCTGATGTCTAATAAAAACCGAGCTGACCGGCAAAAGACATTAAGCGATATTGTTGCTTTAGAAAATGCATTGGACATGTATAAGTTGGATAATGGCCATTACCCTACAGAGTTACAAGGTATTCATTCATTGGTTGTCAAACCAACAGAGGTACCCATCCCGAGAATTTATCCTCAATATGGTTATATTCGGCGATTACCGCAAGATCCGTGGGGAAACGCTTACCAAATGAGTAATCCCGGAAAGAATGGAGAGATAGATATATTTTCTGCAGGACCGGATAGAGAAATAGGTAGTGAAGATGATATTGGCAACTGGAGTGTATCATCATAATTAAAACAGATATACGTAGTAACTTGAGTCCCGACAACGCATAGGTAATTACTTGCGATATTATACAGGTTTTACATTGTTAGAGGTTATGATCTCATTAGCTATTTTTGCTATTGCGGGTATCAGCATTATGAAAAATATTAGTGAACAATTAATTTGGACCAAAGCGTTAGAAGATAAGATGGCATCTTCTTGGGTTGCAGATAACGTTTTAGCTGAAATTAAAATAATGAATGTTACACAAAGCGGAGATTTGGCGAAGGGACGTCATTTTATGCTTAACCAATTTTGGTATTGGCAAACGAAGGAAGTATATAATCATAGTAAAGGATATCATGAAGTTATCGTTGAAATTCGTAGTCAGGAAAATAACGAACATCCTAATTATATAGTGCAAAGACACCGGATTACTAATGACTAAACGTTTATCTTATGGCTTTACATTGTTAGAGGTACTACTTGCTGTTATTATTTTTACCATGATGAGTTTAACTATCTATCAGGCTGTTATTGTTATTGCGAAAGGAAGTGCCGCCGCGAGTAGTAAGGCAAAAGTATTATATAGAATATACCAAGTAATAGAAAAACTTCAAGATGATATATCTCACGCGATAACATATCAAAATTTTATTTCAAATGATTACCAAGGCGTTTCCTTCCAAATAGGGAAGGGGCTTTTGGGAAGTGATGATTTTGGGGTTTATTTTTTACTAAATAATAATGATAATTTAAAATACGATTTTGACTATATGCCAGAAAGTATAGGCTATAGGTTGAAAAATAAAGTTTTACAAAAATTATCTTATACTAAAATTGGTTGCATAGCAGATCCGGAATACAAGATTTTAGATGCTATAGATGGAGTCTCAGCATTTAGAATGCAGATATATCATGAAAGAAAATGGCTAAATGAGTGGCGGAGCGACGTTGTCTTACCTCACGCCGTTGAATTTACCATAGAATTGGACGGTATTGGCATGGTAAGACGAGTTATTATTTTATTGAATAGTGGAGTTTTATAATTGTGGATAGTTTAGAGACACAGCATGGTGCTGCACTATTGCTAGTATTATCTATTCTATTATTGATTAGCGCAATGGCTTTCACGTCACTTTATCACTGGTCTGATTTATATAATCTATTTAAGATAAGTGAAATAAGAAAGTCACAGAAATGGATATTATTAGAAATTGAAGGTGAGATGTTAAACAGAATCATTGGGCCTCTATTAAATTCTAAATATATAGGTGATGAGTTAGGTCACAGTTTGACCCATCCCAAAACCATTAAAATAAACGAGAATGATATATATTATAATTTGGTTGATAGAACTAACTGCTTAAATATTTACTCTATTAAATATAAGTCATGCAATAATACAGTGGAATCTTATGCCAGGACGGTTTTTAAAAACATGTTAATTAATTCAGGGGGAGGAAAAGAAGAAATAAATAATATTATGGAATATATCTCTGGTTTTATTAACCGTGATTGTTGCGAAAATAACAAATATAATATCTATACTGGTTCAATACTTAGGCCAAAGTATACTAATTCCAATGATGATTTGCCCCATTCCCGAACGAAACGCAACAAACCATCATGCGTTATGCAGCGAGTAGATACTCTAAAAATACCTCATTCGGTGAGCTGTATTCCAGAGATTTGCGCCCCCGAGTGTTGAGGATGTGCTCCAGTCTCGCAATATCTTCATCGCTGACGCCATTAAAATCGGTTCCTTTCGGATAAAACCGCCGTATCAGACCGTTGGTATGCTCATTCAACCCCCGCTCCCAGGAATGATAAGGCCGGGCAAAGTAAACCTTTGCGCCCGTTACCTGAGTGATGTCCTTATGTTTCGCAAACTCGGGTCCGTTATCTGCCGTCAGGGTTTTAAACTCGCAGAAAGTATTCGCCACGATGTCCCTGAACGCTTCCACGACGCTCTCAGCGCACTTATTGGGGAGTTTACGGATAATGACCTGCTTTGTGGCTTTGTCCACGACCGTCAGCAGGAATGACTTCTGGTCTTTGCCAAAAATCGTATCGATTTCAACATGCCCGGGAACCTGTTTGAGTTCAGCCTCAGCAGGCCTGTGCTCAATGCCAACCCTGTCCGGGATGGGCGTGCGTCCGGGCTCACCCGTATCATAGCGATAGCGTTTACCCCGGTGAGGGAGCTGAAGGTAAAGCTTACCGCCAGCCTGTCTGTCCGAACGGATATAGCGGTAGAGGGTATTTTTGCTGACGGCGATATCAAACTGGATTTTCAGTCTCCCACAGATAACCTCAGGGGAGGTATGTACAGCCAGCGCCTGCCGGAGAAAGTCTTGTGTCTGCTGGCCCAGAGGGAAACAGGCATTGTGTGCCGAGGTGGCGCCCCGCCGTTGTCTGGCTAAGGCATCAGCGCGTCTGGAGGAGTAAAGTCCGTTGAAGGCGGGGTCCGTATTACGTCTGAGCTCCCGGCTCAGGGTAGAGCGAGAGACGCCGAGCTCTCTGGCAATGCAGGACTGATTAACGCCTTCAGCTTTTCGTTTTTCGATGTAAAAGCGCTCATGCTGAGTCAAATGTTTTCCCTTCATGCAACAGGGTCTCCGACAGGGTCAATACGGCTATTTTATCCGTACCTGACCGGTGGGTCACTTTGTTGCATTTCGTTTGGGAATTGGCGTGGGATATGGTGATTTTAAATTAATGGCAGCTATGGGAGCTTGGTTTGGTGTATCAGCAATACCCATGTTGATATTGTTATCCTCTAGTTTAGGTATCATTATCTCTATGGTGATTTCTCTCTTGTCAAAGAAGAAAGTAAAACACATCGCCTTTGGCCCTTATATTTGTCTGGCTAGTGTGGCTCATCTATTTCTAGGGGAGGTTATTAGCTTATTTTAATAATGAATTTATTTAATATTTCGCTCAACTCTTTACATTTGTAATCGTTATTCATACCGTCATTTTTTAATTTTTCATATCTTACCTCTGTTAGTTCTGACCGCGAATGACTACTCTGTTGTAAACTGAGAGAGTTATCAGAATTCATCATAGTTATGGCACTATTCACTATTTTCTCTTCACTTGGTAACTTTTCCATACCACATATTTCTTTTAGATAACGCATCCCAGCCGTTAATGCAGTTAATTGTTCTATTTTTACTTTTTGAGTTAAATTTTCATTTTTGTGTGTTTGGCATCCAAAAATAATTGGTGTGAAAAATAAAATCACCCTGAGTTTCATTATGATCATTCACCTTCTTGATTTTTCATTGTTACTAATAATATCTCAAAAATGTAATTTTCATGGTGGATATTTTTTGTTGGTTATCAATATTTATTGATAGACTTTCACCTTTGCTATTGATTCTTATGTTCTCTATCATTTTTCGCTTAAAACTAATGAATTTAACTTTATTAATGTTTGAAGGAGACTGTCAGGTAACACTATTTCTGCTATTTTATTTAGTGATGACTACCATGTGGGGAAGGAAATGGATGAAATAATGATTGGAGATATTCTCTTTACTCCACAAAAGAGAATAATCAATAAAGGGGGTTCTTTCATAAAAATGAGGAATAAAGAGTCTGAAGTGTTATTTTTATTATGCCATAATTATCCAGACTCTCTCACCCGCGATGATATTGAGAAGGAGATATGGGGAGGTAGCTATGTAACAGATAACACACTAACACAAACAATTAGTAACTTGCGTAATGCATTAGATGATAAAGCACATGAATTAGTGACGACTATCCCCAAAAAAGGATATTGCATTGGTATTAAACCGATTTTTATTTCAAGTAAAGAAAAAGAAAAAGAAAAAGAAAAAGAAAAAGAAAAAGAAAAAGAAAAAGAAAAAGAAAAAGAAAGAGGTGGTGGGGGAGGAGTAGATTATCTTGATGTTGTTAAAAATAATAAATATATTTTATCCGGCGTTGGTTTTCGTTATAAAGTTGTTTTACTGGCAGTGTTTATAAGTTGTTTTTTTACTTCGTTATATGTGACATTAAATTCCCATACAATTAAGATATTACATCCTACAATCATGCCTATATTGATAGGTTTGGATAACACGCTAGATGAAGTTTTCTTATCCACATACCGCAAGGCACCCTACGTTTACTTAAAGAAAACAAAACAGGGGGAGTATATTGCTTGTAAATATCAAACTGGGGAGCTGATATGCGAGCGAAAATAATATTTATTTTGATCTTTAGTGTTTTTATATCAATAGGGCTAGGGTATGGCGCTGGGCGTATATATTCTTATATTCACCCAATGAAAGAGATTGAAGGCTATTGGGAGGTTAACTATTGTTTTAATCATTCACCTAACACTTATCATGTTTACTCCAGAGTTAATATTATGGGAAGAGAGATAAACTCATCTGCCGATGTGTATGGTGAAAATCATGATTTGAAAGCACGGCGTAATATTGTCTTTCGTGTGGTTGATGCGAGTAAAGGAGTTTTTATCGGTGATGTGTTATCTCTATCAATATATAATAATGACGATAATTGTTTATATGATTTCCTTAATACACCCTATGCAATAAGTTACCCTGTTTTCTATAAATTAGATGAAAATACTATTTTGATTGAACAATCCCAGGGGCATCCTATTCATAATTTTCGCTTATTAACACGCAGTGATACATGATGTAATCTCCTGAAATATACTTGTAATGTTTGGCGAGTAATGTTGGTATATTAATTATCGTCGGTGTAAAAATAATGTTATATCACATCAGGTTGTTTGTTATAAGGCTTCTCTCGCATGTTAAAGGATTAGGCCCAATCTCCGATGGAAAAATCGGTATATTGTTTGGTCTAATACTCGTTATTAGCCTTTTCTCCTTATTGCAGTTATTTTCCATCGGGTATTTATCTCATATATTGGATAGTACCACCGTTAATGTTGAAAAAACGCACTATAGCCATCAGCAAGAAGTGTTGATGGATCGCGCCAGAATGGAGCTATTAATTGCTAGCGACAAATTCAATCGGGCCGGTATCTATTATATGGAGGACAAAGAGACCGGTTCTGAGGGGAGCTGGCATAGTCTTTTGAATGAAGCACTGCAATCTATGCAGCAGTCACAGCAAAATTATCGTGAGTTATTACTTCTTTCTGTTCACGATAAACGACCAGAATTCATTGCATTAAAGGAAAGTTATCAGCAGTTATATCAAGGTTTGACTGAGCTTGGGCAGGGGTTGTCAAAGAACAGTAATATTGATCGGTTTTTTGAAGTCCCGATACAAGGCTTTCAAAGTGATTTTACCGAAAAGTATTACCACTATTTGCAGCAAAGTGAGAGTAATCGGGCTGTAATGGATAGCCAGCTATTATCGTCCTTATCGTCAGCAAAGCAGGGGGTTATTACAGCATTGGCGGTATTGCTGTGCCTTGCCTTTTCGGTTTGGCTCGGTGTTACACGCTTAATTATCCGGCCACTTAATGACCTTATTTCCCATATTAACATTATTGCCGCCGGTGATTTATCACGCCAGATTACATATTCATCGTTTACCAGCCGCGAGGCTCGTCAATTGGCTGATAGCATATGCCAAATGCAACAAGGCTTAATTGTCTTGGTGAGTCAGGTTCGCGCAGGTGCAGAAATCATCCTGACAGGTGTTAATCAAATCGCCGCAGATAGCCATCGTCTTGCTGAGCAAACACAGTCGCAAGCACAATCACTGGCCGCAACAACACAAAGCATGTATCAGCTCACTACCCGGGTAAAACAGAACACGATGAGTGCCGATCAAGCCAATCTTCTGGCTAATGAAACCGGCGTTATCGCCCGTGAAGGCGGGGAAATGATGTCTAGCGTCGTGGTATCAATGGCTGATATTTCTGCCGGTTCGCAGGAAATAACGGCAATTATTACGCTCATCGAATCGGTGGCTTTTCAGACCAATATTTTAGCATTAAATGCTGCCATTGAAGCAGCGCACGCCGGTGAGCATGGGCGCGGTTTCTCCGTTGTAGCACGAGAGGTTGGCTTGTTGGCACATCAAAGTGGCAATTCCGCGCTGAATATTAAGCGGCTTATTCATAATTCATCCAGCTCTATCTCCACAGGGAGCGGTTTGGTAGCGCGGTCAGGTGATAACTTACGGGCTATTATTGATGCAGTTAAAAAGGTGACTGATTTGATGGCGGAAATATCTGCTGCATCACACGATCAGAGTCAAGGTATTGAGGGGATAACCACACAAGTGGGGATGATTAATGAAGTGACAAAATTGAATGCTGAGTTAGCCCAGCAATCCACCGGTGCATCGGAGGTATTACAAAAACAAGCATTCCAGCTCAATCAATCTGTTGCTCGTTTTTGTTTACCGACTACTGGGCGGTCGGCTCAAGGTTGTTATGAAGCGGCCCCTGCCAACTTTTAGTGCACCAGCATGCTTTTCAGCATCTTGGTCCATCCAATTGGATCACCGTAATATTCATTTGCGGGTAGGGCGGACAGTTTTCCCTGCCTATCTTGTAGCACAAAGGTTGGGAAGCCGTGTCCATGCACCCTCGCCAGTAAGGCGCGACTATCAGCAATATGCTGAGTCGATGCTGTCTGGGCGGAACTGAATGCGTTGATAAATGCTGTCCGGCTTAACCCAATATCAGTGGCAAGTTCAATTAATACTGAGGTGTCGGCGATACGGCGGCCCTCTACGTAATGAGCTTGCTGGATGTGATGGAGCATATCCGCGCCTTGTCCGGCCAATTGTTCAGCCGCTAAAATGGCGGCAATAGGTGGCGTGGAATCCATAATCGCTGAAGTATCATTCAGCAAGTGATTAAAATAAGCCTTACCAAACGTTTGTCCGGTGAGTTCGGCAATACGTTTGTCATGAGGCATCACATAACCACGCCATTGGCTATCTATCTGGCGACGATTCGGTCCAGACATCATCCCACCACCGTGCAGTACCTGTGTCAGATCAGGAATGCTTTGTGCGGCTTGCACCAATGGCGCTGCGCCATAGCACCAACCGCATAAAGGGTCGAAAATGTAATGTAAAGTTAGCGGGGTCATTATGTTCTCCTCTTAGTCCCCGTCACCATTCAAGTTACCGCCTTCTGGCACTTTGGTTGATGACAGGGTAATGCCGTACTGATTCATTTTAAGCGCCGCTTATTGCGGCCATTTCATCTCGTTTTTCAGTACCTTAGCACTTAACTCCAAGCTAGATTCATCTTTCAACTCTGGATAGTGTTTTTTCATCGCCGCAATCAGTGCTGCGGAATCCTTCGCCTTAGGAATCTCTGTATTCAGTGTGGTTAAATAGTTCTGAGTAAAGGTCACTGATGCCAATGTTTGTGGCGCGTTATCGAGATAATGCCCAGGAACCACGGTCACTGGTTTGAGTGCTTTAATCTTTTCCAATGTTGTTAGCCAGTGCTGGCGTGATTCTGCGGTTTGAGTATCCGCGACCCATAAATGGATATTACCGGAGACAGCGACACCGCCAACAACAGCTTTCAAGGATGGGATCCAGACAAATGTCTTTTCAGGTGATGGGCCGTCTAGCCCTTCAACATCAATGTTTTGCCCATCGATAGTGAAACTCTTGCCCTGTAGTGCTTGCGGAACAATTATCCGGGTAGGCGCATTTTCTTTTAGAATCGATCCCCAATAGGCCATTTTGCCGTCTTTGGTCGCTTCTATTTCTTCAATGGTCTGGGGTGTGGCTAGTACCTTGGCTTGTGGGAATGCTTTTGTGATGACATCCAGACCGAAATAGAAATCAGGATCGGCTTGGCTGATATAAATGGTGGTCAGTTTTTTGCCACTTTGCTGGATTTTCTTCACCAGTGCTTCGGCGTCATTGCGCTGAAATTGCGCATCAATCAGAACCACTTCGGTTTTGCCGCTGATAATCTCAGAAGAGACTGGGAAGATGCTCTTTTCGTCTGGATTATAGACTTCCATTTTGAGTTGTTCGACAGCACTTGCGTTTGCTACGGCTGCGAAGGTTGCCAGGCCGGCAAAGGTCATTTGTAATAGCGTTTTGTTAAACATATCGGTTTTCCTGAGGATGACTGGGGTATGGGTTAGATAATAGATTGCATCGTTCGATAGAAAAACCTGATAATGAGCAACTGTTTGTTGCTTAAATCGAGCTAATAATGGATAGGATCACTGCTGCTGAGGTTTTTGTCGCGATTGTCGAGCGTGGCAGTATGATTGCTGCCGCCGAAGCATTAGAGATGTCACGGGCGATGGTGACACGCTATCTGGCTGAGATGGAGCAGTGGGCGGGGGCGCGGCTGTTACATCGGACAACACGAAAACTGAGCCTGACCCATGCTGGCGAAACCACCCTTGAACGTTGCCGACGTATGCTTGAGTTTGCCCAAGAGATGGATGTGATTGCAGGGCAAGGCAGTGATGAATTGCGCGGTTTATTGCGAATCAGTTGTTCTCAGTCTCTTGGGCAGAGTGCTTTGGTGATTGCTGTCACTGACTATTTACGCCGTTATCCCCAGGTCGCGGTTGATTTACAAATCAATAACCGGGCAGTCAATCTGGTAGAAGAACGCATTGATTTAGCATTGCGTATAACCAATGAGTTAGACCCGAATTTAATTGCACGGCCACTTTCCATGTGCCATTCCGTTGTCTGTGCCTCTCCGGCCTACCTGTCAGCCAACGGAATACCCAAAATACCCTATGATTTGGCAGTACATAACTGCCTGACATACTCATATTTTGGCAAAAGTTTGTGGCATTTTGATTTACAGGGCGAAAAATCAGCCGTTGCAGTCAGTGGCAATTTGAGTGCCAATGAGTCAGTAGTTTTGCTAAGTGGTGCGTTGGACGGGGCCGGGATTACTCTGCAACCCAGTTATTCTGCCGCCCCCTATATCGCCCGAGGCGATTTGGTCAGCTTATTACCGGGTTATCAGCCGCAAGCAATGGGTATTTACGGTATCTATACTTCACGGCGGCACATGCCAGCAACATTAAGGACAATGTTAGATTTTCTCGTGGAGTGGTTTGCAACCAATCCCCATTGGCTTAACTCTGCTTTCTTGACGCTATAGCGGTGAGTTACATTCTCAAACATATTTTTGTGATCGGTGATGCCTATAAATTACTTTTATTTCATAGCATTATACGTAGCAAATGCTGCCTTTTTAGTTACTCCGCTATTTATAACCTTGTTCACTACTAGTCAGTATTCCTCAACTCATGCTATTTCTATTTAGTTAGTTAAGAAAATAAACAATTATAATTTATAAGGTTATTACTGCGTTTTTGGCGATGCTCACGGTTTCGCCTCTTCTGTGACTCACTACATGGTGCCGGTTAATTAACCATTATCGGCAACAATTTGTTTTGCCCGCTATCTACTGCGAGCTGATATTGTCTGACTGGGAGCTGGTATTATGCCTGTTGCGCTGCTGGCATTGGCACTGAGTGCTTTTGCTATTGGTACCACCGAATTTGTCATTATGGGGCTGCTACCTCAGGTGGCGGGTGACTTACATATCTCGATTCCAACTGCCGGTTGGTTAATCAGTGGTTATGCGCTGGGAGTGGCAATTGGCGCACCTATCATGGCAGTTCTGACCGCAAAGTTGCCACGTAAAAAGACATTATTACTATTAATGGTGATCTTTATTATCGGTAACCTGATGTGTGCTCTGGCATACAACTATGATTTCCTGATGCTGGCCAGAGTGATAACGGCGCTGTGTCATGGTGCTTTCTTTGGGATTGGTGCCGTGGTTGCCGCCAATCTGGTGGCGCCGAATCGACGAGCTTCGGCGGTGGCACTGATGTTTACTGGCCTGACGCTGGCCAATGTGTTGGGCGTGCCCCTAGGGACCGCGCTGGGGCAGGCCTTCGGTTGGCGCTCAACATTCTGGGTGGTTTCAGTCATCGGTTTATTCTCACTGGCCGCCCTTTACAGCAAATTACCTTCTTCTCAGGAGGAGGCCCCGACCGAACTGCGTAAAGAGATAGCCGCATTGCGTGGAGGGGGAATCTGGCTATCTTTATTGATGACGGTCTTTTTTGCCGCCGCTATGTTTGCTCTCTTTACTTACATCGCCCCCATTCTGACAGAAGTGACGCAGGTTTCGGAACATGGTGTCAGTTGGACATTGTTGCTGATGGGGGTTGGTCTGACATTGGGCAATATTGTCGGGGGGCGGCTGGCCGATTGGCACCTTTCCGTCAGTCTGACGATGACTTTCCTGTTAATCGCGCTGTTTTCTGCCTTGTTCAGTTGGACCAGCTATTCATTATTGGCAGCAGAAGTGACGCTGTTTCTATGGTCAGCGGCAGCTTTCTCAGCAGTACCTGCACTACAAATCAATGTGGTTACCTATGGTAAAAAAGCACCTAATCTGGTGTCGACCCTGAATATTGCCGCCTTTAATGTCGGCAATGCTTTAGGGGCATGGGTTGGTGGTGTGGTGATTGCTCGTGGGTTAGGTTTAACCGCAGTGCCCTTTGCCGCCGCAGCACTGGCGGTGATGGGGCTGCTACTGTGTCTGTTTACCTTCTCCCGGGCGCGGGCCGGTAAGGTGAAAGCTGTTTAGGCCCGTTGCGAAAACTTAATATTGTTGGGTAATCACTTGGGTTAGGCGCTGCTGGAAAGTGATGGCCTGCTGCTTTAAATGCTCGATAAACGTATCTACCAAAGTAGATGATGGGCGATGTTTCGGTTGTATCAAACTGATAGTAAAAGGGATTTCGACGCTGAATGGCCGCACGCACACACCTTCAGCGCCCCCTTTGCTAATATAGTCTAATGCCGTGAGTGGATTGACAATCGATACCCCCACCCCTTCCCGTACCATGGCGCAGACCGATGCAGCACTGTGGGTTTCCAGCACTAACCTTCGGCTAACGCTTTGTTCAATAAATAGTTTATCCAATAATTGGCGATAACTGTCGGTAACGGACAAGCTGATAAAGTTTTCACCCTGGAAGTCTTGTGGTGTCAGTAGTGATTTATCCCGCAACGGATGGTCACTGGGCAATACGCAAATCTCATTCACGGTCATCAGAGGATGGCGCAACGTACCGGCAGGAGTCTGGGTGTTTTCTGTCAGACCAAGGTCATGACGCTGGGCTGAAAGCCACTCTTCCAGTAGGGGCGATTCCTGCGGGATGATGCTCAGACTGACTTCCGGGTAGCGATCAATAAAGGGTTTGCACACGGCGGGTAGCAGCGATTGAGAAAAGACCGGTAGGCAGGCAATAGAAAGCTGCGCCTGTTGGAATTGACGAATACCCTCAGCAGCTTGTCGGATGCGATCAAGACCGTAATAAGAGCGTTGTACCTCTTCAAATAGCCGCAAGCCTTGTACTGTGGGATAGAGGCGGCCACGTACACGCTCGAAGAGTGTTAATTGGACTAATTGCTCAAAGCGGGCCAGTTCACGGCTAACGGTGGGTTGGGATGTCTGGAGTAATAAGGCGGCTTCAGTCAGGTTACCGGTGGTCATGACACCATGAAAAATCTCGATTTGTCGTAGGGAAATGGTGGGCATCACAACACTCCTGAAGTGGCGACGGTTTACTGAAAGCCATATCATAAATGAATAGACTCACGGTAAATAGATATTTTCCTAACAGGTATTCAGTTGCTAATAATGAGGTATCAGCGAAATCATTTTTTTCGCCCAACATATTGATGAACAATTATTAGGAAAAACCTATGCCGCGCACACTTTATGACACCACTTCGGCACTGACTGCCCACAATCTGCTGGCTCTGCCTGAGCAATTTGGCTGCCCGGTGTGGGCGTATGATGGTGAGATTATTGTTAAACGAATCAACCAATTACGAAACTTTGATGTTATTCGTTTTGCCCAGAAAGCCTGTTCGAATATTCATATTCTCGGTTTGATGCGTGAGCAGGGTGTCAAAGTCGATTCAGTCTCGTTGGGTGAGATAGAACGTGCGATACATGCTGGCTTCCAGCCGGGGCAGGAACCGGCCGAGATCGTATTTACCGCAGATCTGCTGGATCAGGCCACGTTATTACGGGTGACTGAATTAAACATTCCGGTCAATGCCGGTTCAATCGACATGCTAGATCAACTGGGGCAACATGCCCCAGGGCACCCCGTTTGGTTGCGGATAAATCCGGGTTTTGGCCATGGTCATAGCCAAAAAACCAATACTGGCGGTGAGAACAGCAAACACGGTATCTGGCATCAAGATTTACCACAAGCTATTGAGAAAATTAAAAAATATGGTTTAACGCTGGTGGGTGTTCATATGCATATTGGTTCTGGTGTTGATTATCAACATCTGGAGCAAGTTTGTGATGCCATGGTTCAGCAGGTGATTGCACTGGGGCAGGATATCAGCGCTATCTCTGCCGGTGGTGGGTTATCGATCCCTTATCAATTTGGTGATGATGAGATTGATACCGAACATTATTATGGCTTATGGAATAAAGCCAGAGAGCAAATTGCTGCCCATCTCGGTCATCCGGTTAGTCTGGAAATTGAGCCAGGCCGCTTTCTGGTGGCAGAGTCAGGTGTTTTGGTGGCGCAGGTGCGGGCTGTTAAAAATATGGGCCGTCGCCACTATGTGTTGGTGGATGCCGGATTTAACGATTTGATGCGGCCAGCAATGTATGGCAGTTATCACCATATTTCGTTGCTGCCTGCTGATGAGCGCGACCTCACATCGGCACCGTTGAGTGATACGGTAGTTGGCGGCCCGCTGTGCGAGTCAGGTGATGTATTCACCCAGGAAGCGGGTGGTGGATTGGAAACCCGCGCATTGCCAGCCGCTAAAATTGGTGATTATTTGGTATTCCACGATACCGGGGCTTATGGTGCGTCGATGTCTTCGAACTACAACAGCCGCCCATTATTGCCGGAAGTGCTGTTCGAACAGGGGCAGCCACGCTTAATTCGCCGTCGGCAAACCATTGAAGAACTTATTGCATTAGAGCAGATTTAACGACTTTGTTATCAAAAGGATAGGTTGAATTAGCTTATACAAAAAAGTCCTCAGCCGATAGCCAGAGACATAACTCAAGGCTATCGGTTACCTGCATTTGATCCTATTTGCATTTGATACAAACGTCCTCAGCGGTAATAGGGCCCTGGTACCACCGAATCACGTAATTTTAACTCACCGATGAAAGGGGGCAGCGGTAGCACCGGTTTGCCCGCAATCAGCTTCAACGCCTGAGTAATGGCGGCTTCAATCATCGCATCAATCGGCAGATACACAGTTGAGAGTGCCGGTTGCAGGTAAGGTGCGGTAGGTTCGTCATCAAAACCAAATAACGAAACATCTTGTGGTAGCTTTTTCCCCGCCTGATTAAGGGCTTTCATCGCCCCGATAGTCATATCATCATTGTAGATAAACAGCGCGCTGAAGCTAATATCGCGTGCCAATAGCGCCTGACATCCTTGATAACCGTCAGGTACGCCACTATCTCCATGGATAATCAGATCTTCATTCAGCGCGATTCCGTGCGCCTCCAGCGCTTGCTGATAACCGGCAAGGCGGGATTGGGCCGTGGAGGTGGTGATTGGCCCGGTAATATAGGCAATATCACGATGCCCTTGCTGTATCAGATAATTAACCGCATTAAATGCAGCTTGTTGCTGTTCGAAGAACACACAGCGCTCACGGGCTTGGGGTAAATCACGATTAATAACCATCAAGGGGGCGGCAACGTTGGCAAGCAATTGCATTAAATCAACTTCAGACATTGAGCGAGTGTAAAGAATAATGGCATCACAGCAACGGTCAGCCAGTAACTGAACTGCCTGCTGTTCGCCTTGTGGCGTATCGTGGCCATCTGTCACGATCAAATGCTTACCACTGGCTTCAATCAGTTTCGCAGCCTGCTGGAGTAAACGGCCAAAGTAGGGGCCTTCAAAGTTCGAAACCACTAACCCGATGCTGTTGGAGCTTCTGTTGGCCAGTGATTGTGCTAGAAAATTAGGGCGGTAACCCAGTTCGTCCATCGCCTTAAACACCGCCTCACGGGTGCTTTCCTTCACCTGCCCGGTGCCGTTTAATACCCGGGAGACAGTGGCCTTGGAAACACCGGCGCGCAAAGAGACATCCAACATGGTAATCATCAATCGTAAACCTCTTGGCTGGGTAGCTATTGCCCCAGTCGGCCCGTGTCATAACACGATAACTGCCGTGCGTGGCACTCTCGTTGGGTGCGGCGTAGTGGGCGATTTTTGTGGCATAACTGCCGGATATCGCGGCAGTTTAGCATAGCGCAGGCGGGTTGCAGCTCTTTGTTATCGACAGTTCTCAGTCATCTGCGGGCGTTTGCGGGCTGGCGACAGAATGGCGGCGGACCAGCGTTGGGCTGAACATATTGGTGATTTCTGGCAACGGGGTATGGTTGGCCAGCGCCAGCGCCAATTCTGCGGCCTGTGTCGCCATCGCAACGACCGGGTAGCGGATGGTGGTCAGCCGGGGGCGCAGATAACGAGAAATTAATACATCATCAAAACCAATCAGTGAGATCTCTTGCGGCACTTCGATGCTGTTGTCGCTGAGAACAGACAATGCGCCAGCAGCCATGGAGTCGTTATAACAGGTAACTGCCGTGAAGTGTCTACCACGGCCGAGCAGGTCGGTCATGGCCTGTTCGCCGCCAATCTCATCTGGCGTACCGTAGGATATTAAGCGGTCATCAACCGGAATCTCAAACTCTTTTAGTGCGTCCAAATAGCCTTGTAGGCGATCAATGGCATCGGAAATTTGGTGATTAGAGCAAATAATAGCGATGCGTTTATGCCCTTGCTGAATCAGATGGCGGGTTGCCAACCAGGCACCATAACGGTCATCTAATGCGACACAGCGGGTTTCGAAACCCGGTAATGTGCGGTTAATCAACACCATACCGGGGATCTGTTCCATTAATGATGTCAATTCTTCATCGGACAGTTTTTTGGCATGAACCACCAGGGCGGCACAACGATGGCGAATCAGTTGTTCGATGGCCTGACGCTCTTTCTCTTCGTCATGGTAACCGTTACCAATCAGCAAGAAATTTCCGGTGGCATAGGCTACTTGTTCGACAGCTTTGACCATCGATCCAAAGAATGGATCTGACACATCAGAAACAATCATGCCTACCGTTTCAGTTGATTGCTGGGCCAGTGCCCGCGCATTGGCGTTTGGGTGATATTGCAGTTGTTCCATGGCGTTACAGACCGCCATACGTGATGTCTCACTGGCCTTGGGAGAATTATTGATAACACGAGATACCGTCGCGACGGAAACACCCGCCAGCTTGGCAACATCCTTAATAGTGGCCATTTTTCTTCCAGAGATTTTCAGGGTAATCGCTTACATCCCTCAGTTTTGCGGAAAACGGTGTTGCCCGCAAGGGGGGAAGATCGCAACTTGGTGAGAAAAAATCACAGAAACAGCAATTAGCACGATTACCTGTGGTTTTCGCAAGCCACAGGTTTCGATTTGACCTGCCTTGGTTAACCCAGCGCATCAAATGAAACGGTTAGTACAAAACGATTATGTTTAGTCTAAATTGTGCTTTGGTCTTACTGCCCGCTGAATGTTATTTTTATGATCTATTTAATTGCCTGAGATAGCCATGTCCATCATCCGTTACCCCCAGCTTGCCCACTGGGGCGCTTTTACCGCTGTTGTTGAAGATGGCAAACTGATCCGTTGCGAGCCATTTGCCAATGATCCCAACCCTTCTCGGTTGTTGGAATCCATTACACCCATGGTTTATTCCGATAAACGTATTCGCAAACCGGCGATACGCCGATCGTGGTTACAGCAGCGAGAGAAAAGTGATCGAACTTTGCGTGGTCGGGAAGACTTTGTTGAGGTGGAGTGGGATGTCGCGCTGGATTTAGTGGCGCAAGAGAATCGCCGGGTCAGGGACCGTTATGGCCCGTCAGGGATATTTACCGGCTCCTATGGTTGGTCTTCTGCCGGGCGTTTACATCACGCGCGTTCATTAGTCCGGCGTTTCTATTTCAGCGGCGGCGGCGGGGTTGATCAACTGGGCAACTACAGTTGGGGCTCGGCACAGTTTTTTCTGCCTTATGTGATTGGTACTTTTAGCCCGTTGACCGGCAGGGTGACATCATGGCCGAGTGTGGTTGAGCATTGTGAACTGTTTATTGCGTTCGGCGGGTTGGCACTGAAAAACGCTCAGGTCTCTTCCGGTGGCTCGGCGGAACATTCATTAAAACCCTGGTTGGAAAAACTGGCACAAAAAGGCACGCCAGTGATTAACATCAGCCCGATGCGGGATGATTGCCCGGCATTTGTGAATGCCGAATGGATACCGATTCGTCCCAATACAGATGTAGCACTGATGCTGGCGCTGGCTTATGAAATCCAACGTGTTGACGGGCAGGATGAGGCTTTTCTGGCTACTCATTGCGTGGGCTATGAGCAATTAGCTGATTACATTCGTGGGGTGAATGACGGTATTGCTAAAACCCCTGAGTGGGCCAGCGAGATTACCGGTATTCCCGCACCAAGAATTACCCTGTTAGCCCAGCAACTTATCGGTGTTCGCAGCTTTATGACCTGTTCCTATTCAGTACAGCGCGCGCACCGTGGTGAGCAACCTTACTGGATGGTGATTGCCTTATCAGCCATGCTGGGGCAAGTGGGGCTGCCCGGCGGTGGCTTCTCATTTGGTCATGGATCGATGAACGGTGTGGGTAACCCGCGGATAGACACGCCGGGGCCAAGCATGCCAGTGGGTAAGAACCCCTCTGGATTGGCTATTCCAGTGGCCCGCATTTGTGACATGTTGCTGCAACCGGGGCAGCCGTATCAGTTCCAAGGGGAAACCCATACCTACCCCGATATTCATTTAGTGCATTGGGCTGGCGGCAATCCATTCCACCATCATCAGCAATTGAATCGGCTGGTGGAGGGGTGGCAAAAGCCGGACACCGTGATTGTGCAGGATATCTGGTGGACACCTGCGGCTAAAATGGCCGATATCGTGCTGCCAGTGACCAGTTCGCTGGAACGTAATGATATTGGTGGCTCGTCACGGGATCGCTATGTATTGGCGATGCATCAGGCGATTGCGCCACAACATCAGGCCCGTAACGATTTTGATATTTTCGCTGATCTGGCCGAACGACTGGGTTATCGCAGTGAATTTACCGAAAATAGAGATGAAATGGCCTGGATTCGGCATATCTACCAGGAGTGCGGAGTGGCACAACAGCCACACGGGGTGGAATGGCCTGATTTTGAATCTTTCTGGCAACGGGGCCATGTTGATTTACCTGCTCCGCCAAAGGAGTTCGTGTTCTTTGATGCTTTTCGCGAAAACCCACAGACTAATCCGCTGCAAACGCCAAGTGGCAAAATTGAGCTGTTCAGTGAGAAAATCGCCAGCTATCACTATGAGGATTTTGCGCCTCATGCCGAGTGGCAACCACCGGTTGAGTGGTTAGGGGCACCACAAGCTGAGCAGTGGCCGCTGCATCTGATCTCTATTCAACCCGAGGATCGTCTGCATAGCCAACTTGATCCTGCACCATTGGCGCAAGGGAATAAAACTGCCGGCCGTGAAACGCTGTATATGCACCCACAAGATGCAGCCAAACGTGACATTACTGAGGGCAGTCAGGTTCAGGTCAGCAACTTACGGGGTCATTGTCTGGCGGGAGTGCGTATTACTGATGGTGTTACTCAAGGGGTAGTGTTAATGGCAACAGGGGCCTGGTTTGATCCCGGTTTCGGCGGCAAGCAGCATAAAGTTGAACAATCAGGTAACCCCAACGTTCTGACGCTAGACATTGGTACCTCGCGTTTAACTCAAGGCCCGAATGCAATGAGTTGTCTGGTTGAGGTGGCGCGGTACTAATTTTATCTTAGCCAGGCTTAGGGTGTTGCCGGTGGGATAGCGGCAGCACCCATTATTTTGGCAATGCACCTCAATGAATTACAAACCTATTTCGTCTTTCTGACAATGTTCACTACTGGTTACACTTTGCACGTAAATGTTGCGATTGCTTGCTGGCTGTGGCTTCACTGAAACGGATACAGTGTTCATCCCAGAGGTATTAATTGGTGAGTAATCAACATACGCTGTGTGTTAAAAGCCAGTTTTTTATTTGCACCAACCTACGCAGATGCGTAGGTTTTTTTTTATTTCTTCCTGCTGTTGCGATTATCAGCCCCCTCTTAGCAATATTTTAGCCACTATTATAGTATTCTCTCTTTTTCATATTCATTGTCTTATAGGGAAATAAACATGGGTTATCGCTTATTGCGTGCTCTTTTTCGTCGATTATTTCGTGTCACCATTGATGGTGTGACGGATCAGTTTACCCATCAAAAACTGATAATTACGCCGAATCATGTCTCTTTCCTTGATGGGGCTTTGCTCGCATTATTTCTGCCGATCAAGCCGGTTTTTGCGGTCTATACCAGTGTTTCTGAGAGCTGGTATATGCGCTGGCTAAAACCTTATATCGATTTTGTCGCACTTGATCCTACCAAGCCAATGGCTATCAAACATTTGGTCAGGATGGTGGAACAAGGCAGGCCAGTCGTGGTGTTCCCTGAAGGGCGTATTACCGTGACCGGCTCATTGATGAAAATCTATGATGGTGCTGCATTTATTGCCGCCAAATCAGGCGCTACGGTCGTCCCAATCCGTTTGGAAGGGCCAGAATTTACTCATTTTGGGCGTTTGGGTGATGTGCTCAAACTCCGCTGGTTCCCAAAAATCAGCATTCATGTTTTGCCTGCGACCACGTTACCCATGCCGCAAGCGCCGCGTGCCCGTGACCGTCGGGTGTTGGCGGGTGAACACTTACACGCCATTATGATGGCCGCGCGTATGGCTATCGTGCCACGGGAAACGCTGTTTGAAGCGTTGTTATCGGCACAAACTCGTTATGGGCGTTTTAAACCCTGTATTGAGGATGTTTCATTTAAAGAAGACAGTTATCAAACGCTACTGAAAAAAATCCTCGGTGTCAGCCGTATCCTGCAACGCTTCACCGCGCAGGGCGAGCATGTTGGGATGTTATTACCGAATGCGACGATTACTGCGGCGGCGATCTTTGGTGCTTCTCTGCGTGGCCGTATTCCGGCAATGCTTAATTACACTTCGGGTGCCAAAGGGTTGAAGAGTGCAATTACTGCGGCGTCGTTGAAAACCATCGTCACCTCGCGCCAGTTTTTGGAAAAAGGCAAACTGACACATTTGCCCGAACAGGTTACTGAGGCAAATTGGGTCTATCTGGAAGATTTAAAAGACACGGTTACGCTGACCGACAAATTGTGGATTTTATTCCATTTATGTTGTCCGCGCCGGGCGATGTTGCCACAACAGGCGGATGATAGCGCACTGATTTTGTTCACTTCCGGCTCGGAGGGGAACCCAAAAGGCGTAGTACATTCTCATGCAAGTATATTGGCTAACGTTGAGCAGATCCGCACCATTGCTGATTTCACCCCGCGTGATCGCTTTATGTCTTCGCTGCCGCTGTTCCATGCTTTCGGCCTGACGGTGGGGTTATTCACTCCGCTGATGACCGGTAGCCGAGTATTCCTTTATCCCAGCCCGCTGCATTATCGGGTGGTGCCAGAATTGGTGTATGACCGTAACTGCACCGTGCTGTTTGGCACGTCAACTTTCTTGGGCAACTATGCTCGCTTTGCTCATCCTTATGATTTTGCTCGGTTGCGTTATGTGGTGGCTGGGGCTGAAAAACTGGCTGATAGCACCAAACAGATTTGGCAGGACAAATTCGGTATTCGTATTCTGGAAGGGTATGGCGTCACCGAATGTGCGCCGGTAGTGGCGATTAACGTGCCGATGGCAGCGAAAGTGAATACCGTTGGGCGCATTCTTCCTGGTATGGAGGCGCGCTTGATAACTGTGCCGGGAATCGAGCAAGGTGGGCGTTTGCAATTGCGCGGCCCCAATATTATGCGCGGTTATCTGCGCGTAGAGCATCCGGGGGTGTTGGAACAACCGGCGGCGGAGAATGCTCAGGGTGAGCGTGAGGAGGGTTGGTACGATACCGGTGATATTGTCACCCTCGATGAGCGGGGGTTCTGCGCCATTCGCGGGCGGGTGAAGCGTTTTGCCAAATTAGCTGGTGAAATGGTATCACTGGAGAGTGTCGAACAACTGGCATTAAGTATCTCGCCCGAGGGGCAACATGCCGCAGCGGCTAAAACCGACAGCGCCAAAGGAGAAGCACTGGTGCTGTTTACCACTGACAGTGAAATTACCCGCGAACGGCTGATTAAAGCCGCACGTGAGGGTGGGGTGCCAGAACTGGCAGTTCCACGTGATATCAGAGTGGTGAAAGCATTACCCCTACTGGGGAGTGGTAAACCTGACTTTGTTACGTTAACTAAAATGGCACAAGATGCGGAGATGAGCGAATGAGTCAGCAAGCATTGTCAGATAAGCCTTTGCTCTCCAGAGGAATGATCGCTGTACTTGGCGCTCAGTTTTTCTCAGCTTTTGGTGATAATGCACTGCTTTTTGCCACCTTGGCATTAATTAAGCAGCAGTTATATCCCGACTGGAGCCAGCCTATCTTGCAAATGGCCTTTGTGGCCACTTATATCATCCTGGCTCCGTTTGTCGGGCAAGTGGCTGATAGCTTTGCCAAAGGGCGTGTGATGATGGTCGCGAATGGCCTGAAGTTGGCTGGTGCATTAGTTATCTGTTTTGGTCTGAATCCATTTCTTGGTTACAGCCTGGTTGGAGTCGGGGCCGCGGCTTATTCACCAGCTAAATATGGCATCTTGGGAGAAATCACTTCCGGCGAGCAGTTGGTTAAAGCCAACGGTATGATGGAGGCATCAACTATTGCGGCTATTTTACTCGGTTCAGTCGCCGGTGGGGTGCTGGCTGATTGGCATCTGATCGCGGCATTGAGTGTCTGTGCGCTGGTGTATGCCATTGCGGTGGTGGCTAATCTATTTATCCCACATCTGGCTGCTGCCCGAACCGGCAGCTCATGGCGGCCACGGGCCATGACCGGCAGTTTTTTTGCCGCATGCCGCATTCTGTGGCGGGATGGCGAAACTCGCTTCTCACTGGCGGGGACCAGCCTGTTCTGGGGCGCAGGGGTCACGTTGCGCTTCCTGCTGGTGCTATGGGTGCCGGTAGCATTGGGGATTGCCGATAACGCCACCCCGACGCTGTTAAATGCCATGGTGGCGATTGGGATTGTGATTGGCGCGGGTGCTGCGGCACGTTTCGTGACACTTAAAACAGTAAAACGCTGTTTACCGGCGGGGGTATTAATTGGTGTGGTGGTGGCGGTATTCTCACTGCAACACAGTATGCCAATGGCCTATTTACTGTTGATTATTATCGGGATCTTAGGCGGTTTCTTTGTCGTACCGCTCAATGCCTTGTTACAAGAGCGCGGCAAACAAAGTGTGGGCGCCGGGAATGCCATTGCAGTGCAAAATCTGGGTGAGAATACCGCAATGTTGTTGATGCTGGGGCTGTACTCGGTGGTAGTAAAGCTGGGCGCGCCGGTCGTCGCGGTTGGCGTTGGTTTCGGTGTGCTCTTCGCGCTGGCGATTGCGTTGCTATGGGGCTGGCAGTGGCAGCAACTGCGCCGTAAAGCGGCTAAGTGATGGAATAATAGTCAATATCAATGCCGCCGAGTGCGGCATTATTTATTGTCAGTAGTCTAAGGCCGCATTAGCGGCCTTTTTGCTATTTGAACTCAACTGAATTTAAGGTGCAGGGAAGGTAAAGCGGGTGTGGATTTCTTCCAATGCATTAAGCACCTCCTGCTCCAGAACGACATTCTGGCTATCAATATTACTTTTCAGTTGTTCCAGAGTGGTTGCACCTAACAGTGTACTGGCCACAAACGGTTGCTGGCGAACGAAAGCCAGCGCCATCTGTGCGGGGTCCAGCCCATGACGTTTTGCCAGTGCCACATATTCCGCTACCGCTAACTCGGATTGTGGCCCGGTATAACGTGTAAAACGGCTGAACAATGTATTCCGTGCGCCGGTAGGTTTTGCGCCATTAAGGTATTTGCCGCTCAGGGTGCCGAAGGCCAGGCTGGAATAAGCCAATAGCTCAATGCCTTCATGTTGGCTTATCTCGGCCAAACCAACTTCAAAGCTGCGGTTAAGCAGGCTGTAGGGGTTCTGTATTGAGACAATACGCGGTAAATCATGTTTTTCTGCCAGTTGCAGATAGCGCATCACCCCCCATGGGGTCTCATTTGATACACCGATATAACGGATTTTCCCTGCCCGCACCTGCTCGTTCAGGGCTTCCAGTGTTTCAAGCAAGGTGACCACTGCAGTATGTTCGCTGTAGCGATAATTCAATTTACCAAAACAGTTGGTTTCACGTTGTGGCCAATGTAACTGATAAATATCGAGATAATCAGTATTGAGGCGTCTAAGGCTATCTTCCAACGCGATGCGGATATTTTTCCGGTCCAGTGCCATATTGGGGCGAATCGGTTGATCGCTGCCGCGTGATGGCCCGGAGACTTTACTGGCTAAAATGATTTTGTCACGCTCACCGCGTGCTTTTATCCAGTTACCAATGTATTGCTCAGTTAACCCTTGGGTTTCTGGCCTTGGGGGCACTGGGTACATTTCTGCGGTATCGATCAAGTTAATACCGGCCGCAACGGCGTAATCCAGTTGCGCATGGGCATCGGCTTCACTATTTTGTTCACCAAATGTCATGGTGCCCAGACCCAGCAGGCTGACTTCTAATGAACTGTGGGGGATACGATGATATTGCATTGCCGACCTTCCTTAATGTCTGAAATTATCAGGCCATACCTTTGGTAGTTGGTATTGCAGCGTCGTTAGCTACGCCCACGCACCCGAATTTTCTATTTGAATAACTGCTTCAGGATGTGTTCGTTTGGCCTTACTGAAACACCAATTTTTTGGGTATAAGTAAAACTTGCCTTATTCGACTATATCGAAGCACCGCAGTTGGGGGAAGCGTGTAAGGGAAAAGTACAGAAAAAAGTGGGAAACGGGGCCGTGAACTGCTCCTGGAAGGTGTTGAACCCGCTATCTTGCAAGTGTATTGCTCGGCCCATCCTTGGGCCTCTCTATTGCAAGCAGCCTTCTCGCACCTTTAAATCTATTGAGTAGATGTTTTTTTATCAGTTGGCTTACTCTTTTTTCCGCGCATCAAATTCAGGGTTTCAACCCCCATTGAGAAGAACATAGCGAAGTAAATGTAGCCTTTTGGAATGTGGATCTGGAAACTTTCCAACATCAGCGTGAAGCCGACCAATATCAGGAAAGAGAGCGCCAGCATTTTGACTGATGGATGGCGATTAACAAACTCACCAATTGGTCTGGCAGCAAACATCATCACGCCGACAGAAATAACCACGGCAGCCATCATAATAAACAGATGATCTGACAGCCCAACTGCTGTTATCACTGAATCCAGACTAAAGATGATATCCAACAGCATAATTTGCACGATAGCCGCAAAGAAAGAGCTGACATTACTGGTGTGTTCAGTATCGCTCCCCTCAATGGTTTCATGAATTTCCTTGCTGGCTTTCCAGATAAGGAACAGCCCCCCTAACAACAGGATCAAGTCCCGCATAGAGACACCGTGGCCTGCCACTGTAAACAGAGGTTCGGTCAGGCGGATAACCCAGGCAATAGAAGCAAGTAATGCGAGACGCATTAACATGGCCCCAGCCAAGCCAATACGGCGGGCTCTGTTTTGTTGCGCTTTAGGTAATTTTGCGACCACCAAAGAGAGGAAAATAATATTGTCTATCCCAAGAACAATCTCCAGGATAGTCAGCGTGCCTAGCGCCAACCAGGCATTTGGATCGGCAACCCATTCAAACATTGCGCCTATACACCTTACGGAAACACAAAAATACAATTATACGCTTTTATTTATTAATCGGAACAGAGTCAAAGTAATTGGTGTTGTAGTAGGGAGTCTAGCGCACTGGTTACAACAAGAAATGACGGGCCAGCATCGGGCCAGTAAAGGTCTTTTTCAGATAAAAACCACGGGGTAGTGTCATGATCGGTTGCCCTTTTTCACCGATGGCTTCAGTTAACGCACGGCTATTGGCGGCCTTCGGGCGCAATTGGAGTACCTCACCGTGGCGAGCGGTGATGGTTTCTACTTTGCCAAGAACGATAAGGTCCATTAACTCTTCCCAGTCACGCCGCAGTAGTTCTTCTTCTTGCGCATTCGGGCTCCATAATAAAGGCGCGCCGACTCTACGTTCCGCGAGCGGGATCTGCCGCTCTCCTTCTACGGGTACCCACAATACTCGGGCCAGTTTATGCCGCACATGACTGCTTTCCCAAGTGATGCCACTGTTGCCGGTCAGGGGGGCGACACAAACAAAGGTGGTCTCCAATGGTTTGCCCTGAGCGCTGATAGGTATGGTTTTCAGCTCAATGCCGATGTCGGCAAAGTCCTGTTCAGGTTTACTGCCAGCACTGGCCCCCAAATAAAACTCCAGCAACATACCAACCCAACCTTTTACCCGCTTTAAGTCCGCCGGAATAACCCATTGAGCACGCGCTGCCAATTCGCCAAGGGTAAAACCTGACAAAGCTTGAGCACGTTGAAAAAGTTGATGTTCATCAGTGGGTGGTGCCGGTGGCAGTGAATAAACAGACATGGGGATAAACCTGCTAAAGTCGGTTAAAAAACAAGCTGAATTAAAAGTGACGCTAGATGTATTGTTATGCATTGTGGATGGAATGAATAATAGCATGATTTAACGGAAGTTTTCTTTCCTCTCATGGATGAAATACTTTTATTCTAATTATCTTGTGCACCTACTGACAGCGATAATGAACAGGATCTTACACCTATTTATCCACAGATTTATGGGATAACCCCAATAAATCCCGATCACTGGTTCAATTTACAGCCTTGACGACGTCTTTTTTTGCGAGTTTTACTCTTTTTTGCATAACTTTGACGCATTATCTGTGGATAAAAACTACATTGATGGATCTTTAGCCAGCTACAGATCCAAAACGGAGATAGATCACATATTACTGCCGTGAAAACCTGTGGGAAACCTGTTATTTTGTTGAAATTAATCATTTATTTTTTTAGATATTTTTGTCGTATAATTGCGTTAAAATGAGTTGTACCTACTTTTCCCTAGAGTTCTACACACCTATATCCACAGAAAAAGTGAATAAAATGTCGTGCGTAGCCCTGAGGGTGTTCATAACTTTGCTTATATCTGTGAGTTATCCCCGAGTTATCAGGTTTAGCTGGCTGATAAGCAGTGGTTTACCGCCTGTTGCTAGTGTGAAACAATCAGAGCATCTTTGAGTTTTAAGCTTATCGAGGTAGTCCGGTGATCGATGATGATGGCTACCGCCCGAACGTGGGTATCGTAATTTGTAATCGGCAGGGAGAAGTGTTGTGGGCCAGGCGTTACGGTCAGCACTCTTGGCAGTTCCCACAAGGGGGAATAAACCCCGGTGAAACACCAGAGCAGGCAATGTATCGCGAACTTTTTGAAGAGGTAGGACTTAACAAAAAGGATGTCCGAATTCTGGCTTCAACCCGTAACTGGTTACGTTACAAATTACCAAAGCGTTTGGTGCGTTGGGATACAAAGCCGGTGTGCATCGGCCAAAAACAACGATGGTTTCTACTACAGTTAATGTGTAATGAAGCCGATATCAACATGCAACGTAGCAGTACCCCGGAGTTTGATGGCTGGCGCTGGGTCAGTTATTGGTATCCGGTGCGTCAGGTGGTCTCTTTTAAACGTGATGTTTATCGTCGTGTGATGAAAGAATTTGCTGCAACCGTAATGCCTGTGCAGGAGGTTATTCCACCACGGGTACCGCCCGCTTATCGCCGTAAAAGAGGTTAAGTTAAGCCGATCATGCTCATGCGTTTGCGAGAAATAGTTGAGAAAGTGGCGATGGCAACCAGCCTGACGGATGCGTTAGAGCTGTTGGTCAATGAAACCTGTCTGGCGATGGACACGGAAGTCTGCTCGATATATCTGGCAGATAATGACCGCCGTTGTTACTACCTGATGGCGACACGGGGTTTGAAAAAGCCCCGTGGTCGCACCATTACGCTGGCTTTTGACGAAGGTATCGTCGGGCTGGTGGGGCGTTTGGCCGAACCCATTAACCTGGCCGATGCTCAGAGTCATCCCAGTTTTAAATATGTACCACAAGTTAAAGAGGATCGCTTCCGGGCGTTTCTCGGGGTACCTATTATTTATCGTCGACAGTTGCTGGGTGTATTGGTGGTACAGCAGCGCGAGCATCGCCAGTTTGATGAGAGCGAAGAGTCGTTCATGGTTACGCTGGCCACACAACTGGCGGGGATCCTCTCCCAATCGCAACTGAATGCGATTTTTGGCCAATATCGTCAAACACGAATCCGCGCGCTGGCGGCGGCTCCTGGCGTGGCAGTGGCGGAAGGTTGGCAGGATACTTCACAACCGTCCCTTGATTTGGTTTATGAGGCCTCAACGCTCGATACTGTTCAGGAGCGTGAACGCCTGACTCAGGCATTGGAAGAGGCTGCGGCAGAATTCCGTCGCTTCAGTAAGCGTTTTGCTGCCAGCTCACAAAAAGAGAGCGCGGCAATTTTCGATCTCTATTCGCACCTGTTAAATGATGCTCGCCTGAAGCGTGAGCTTTTCGCGCAAATTGACGCCGGTTCGGTGGCTGAATGGGCCGTTAAACAAGTGGTTGAACAATTTGCCGCCCAATTTGCCAGCCTGCAAGACACCTATATGCGTGAGCGAGCCAGTGACCTGCGGGCATTAGGTCAGCGCTTGTTGTTCCACCTCGATGATAGCACCTCTGGGGCCAGCCAATGGCCTGAGCGTTTTATCCTGGTTGCCGATGAGTTAACCGCCACTCTATTAGCCGAGGTGCCACAAGATCGTCTGGCGGGGGTGGTGGTGCGTGATGGTGCCGCTAACTCGCATGCCGCGATTTTAGTGCGCGCCATGGGCATCCCAACGGTGATGGGCGCTGATATCCAGCCTGCTTTGCTGAACCAGCGGCTATTGATTGTTGATGGCTACCGTGGTGAGGTGCTGGTTGATCCCGAACCGGTACTGGTCAAAGAGTATCAGCGGCTGGTTACTGAAGAGATTGAGCTCAGCAAGCTGGCTGAAGACGATGTCGAACAACCTGCGGCCCTGAAAAGTGGTGAGCGGATTCAGGTGATGCTGAATGCGGGTCTTAGCCCGGAACATGAGCAATTGCTGGGTGGGCGGGTTGATGGTGTTGGTCTATACCGCACTGAAATCCCTTTTATGTTGCAAAGCGGCTTCCCATCGGAAGAGGAACAAGTTGCGCAATATCAAGGCATGTTACAGCTTTATCCCAACAAACCCGTCACGTTACGTACCTTGGATATCGGTGCCGATAAACAGTTGCCCTACATGCCCATCAGCGAAGAAAACCCATGCCTGGGTTGGCGCGGGATCCGTGTAACGCTCGATCAGCCAGAGATCTTCTTGATCCAGGTTCGAGCGATGCTGCGTGCCAATGCCGGAACCGGTAATTTGGGTATTCTATTGCCAATGATTACCAGCCTGGAAGAAGTCGATGAAGCTAAACGCCTGATCGATCGTGCTGGGCGTGAGGTTCAAGAAGTCTTGGGCTATAAATTGCCACAGCCTAAATTGGGGGTAATGATAGAAGTACCCGCGATGATCTTTATGCTGCCCTACCTCAAGTCGCGAGTAGATTTTATCTCAGTTGGCACCAATGATCTGACCCAATATTTGCTGGCAGTAGATCGCAATAATACTCGCGTTGCGTCGCTGTATGACAGCCTGCATCCGGCGATGCTACAGGTGCTTAGCCATATTTTGACGCAGGCGACACAAGCGGGTTTGCAGGTGAGCCTTTGTGGTGAAATGGCGGGTGACCCGATGGGCGCATTGTTGCTGGTCGGGCTGGGTTATCGCAATCTCAGTATGAACGGTCGCAGTGTGGCACGAATTAAATACCTGCTGCGCAATATCGATTTAGCAGATGCGGCAGCATTGGCCGAACGAGTATTGAGCGCCCAAATGACCACTGATGTGCGTCATTTAACAGCCGCGTTTATGGAACGCAGGGGCTTAGGCGGCTTGATCCGCGGCGGGAAGTAAGCGTATCCCGTTGGCTCTTGGCGCTATAGCGTTGTTAGTGCCAGTCACTGGCGACTATTCCAAGGCTTTTTGGTTTGTTTGCGAGTGACATTCACTTTCTGGGGTTGCGCTGTTTACAGAACTTTTCTGTTTGGTGCAGCCCAGACCGGCCTAAGCCTATGCTATTATGCGCAACCTGTAGCCCTAACCGGGCAAGTACATTAATTTTCTCAAAATATGAGACATTTCGTGGTGATAGATGAGCAATAGCTATCTGGCGTTTCCTAAATTTGATCCGGTCATTTTTTCCATTGGCCCGGTTTCCCTTCATTGGTACGGTTTAATGTATCTGGTGGGTTTTGTCTTCGCCATGTGGTTGGCGGTTCGTCGGGCAAATAAACCGGGTAGTGGCTGGACCAAAGAAGAAGTCGAAAACCTGCTGTATGCGGGGTTCCTCGGGGTATTTGTCGGTGGCCGTGTCGGTTATGTGCTGTTTTATAACCTGCCGATGTTCCTCGATAATCCACTGTACCTGTTTAAGGTATGGGATGGCGGTATGTCATTCCATGGCGGTTTGATTGGTGTCATCTGCGTGATGTTGTGGTTTGCCCGCCGCACTAAACGCAATTTCTTCCAGGTCGCTGACTTTATTGCTCCCCTTATTCCATTTGGTTTAGGCGCGGGCCGGCTCGGTAATTTTATCAACGGCGAGTTGTGGGGCCGTGTGACTACCGATACCCCGTGGGCGATGTTATTCCCAACCTCTCGTGGCGAAGATATCGCCATCGTTGCTGCTGACCCGGCGAAATGGCAGGCGATATTCAATCAATACGGTGTACTGCCGCGTCATCCTTCGCAACTGTATGAAATGATTCTTGAAGGGGTGGTGTTATTTATCATCCTGAACCTATTTATCCGTAAGCCGCGTCCTATGGGCAGTGTTTCTGGCCTATTCCTGATTGGTTATGGTGCGTTCCGTATTATTGTGGAGTGTTTCCGCCAGCCAGATGCTCAACTCGGCTTGTTCGATGGCGTGATCAGCATGGGGCAGATACTCTCTGTACCTATGATTCTGGCCGGTATCATTATGATGATTTGGGCGTATCGCCGTCCTGCGCAACAACTTTCGTGAGGTAACATGAAACAGTATCTGGATTTGATGAAAAAAGTGCTGGAAGAAGGCACTCCAAAAGCTGACCGTACCGGTACCGGTACTGTGTCGATTTTCGGGCATCAGATGCGTTTCAATTTACAAGACGGTTTCCCACTGGTAACCACTAAGCGCTGCCATTTGCGCTCCATCATCCATGAGCTGTTATGGTTCCTCAATGGTGATACTAATATTGGCTATTTGAAGGAAAATAATGTCTCAATCTGGGATGAATGGGCTGACGAAAACGGCGACCTTGGCCCGGTTTACGGCAAGCAATGGCGGGCTTGGGGGGCTGCAGATGGTCGTAAGATTGACCAACTCAGCAACGTGGTAAAACAGCTTAAGCAGGATCCCGATTCACGCCGTATCATCGTCTCAGCATGGAATGTGGGTGAACTGGAGCAAATGGCACTGGCGCCGTGCCATGCTTTCTTCCAGTTCTACGTGGCAGATGGCAAGCTTTCTTGTCAACTGTATCAGCGTTCTTGTGATGTATTCCTCGGCTTGCCATTTAACATTGCCAGCTATGCTTTACTGGTACATATGATGGCGCAGCAATGCGATTTGGAAGTGGGTGATTTTGTCTGGACAGGGGGGGATACACACTTGTACAGCAACCATATTGAGCAGACAAATCTGCAATTAAGCCGTGAGCCACGTGCATTGCCGAAACTGATTATCAAACGGAAACCTGACTCTTTGTTTGATTACCGTTTTGAGGATTTTGAAATTGAGGGGTACGATCCTCACCCAGGAATTAAAGCGCCGATTGCTATCTAATCTTTAGACCGGAGCCGCAATGGCTCCGGTTTTATACCCGTCACCTTTCAAGTTTCAGGGGGCTGCTCCTGTTTACTCGGTCCATTCCCATATCTAGCTCTGGCCTCTGCTTGTTGCCTCCCTGCATCTGGAAAGCTATTGGGTATATTTTCGTCAAACCCTTTTCTTTGCTACCAGCATCCTTCCTGCAATAAAAATGCGAGCTGCGCCGCACTCTTTTCTGCATTTATGTCGTCGTAGATAAAATTTTGCGCACCGTTTCCAGCCCTGATAATTCGTCACTCGACCTCAAATTTCAGCCACGTAAACTTACGCCATGGACACCAATATAAGATTAACGAAAACTTACCTGGCTCGTAGGAATTCTCTTAAAAAACAAAAAGGTATCAGCCTGATTGAATTGCTGCTGGTGATTGTATTAGTGGGTATAACAGCACTTTGGGGGGCGCAAAGTTGGCATCATTACCGGCAGCGGGAACGGCTCGCAGACAGTGCTCGTCAGTTACTCGCCTTCTTAACACACTTACAAGCACAGGCTAATCGTCGCAATGACACAGAATTGCTGTGGATACAGCAGAATGGCCAGGGGTGCCTGGGAAGTGGTGATAAACCTACGGCTCGCTGTTCGGCACTTACCGACGGCGTGTTTATTCCACCTTACCCAGATGTCGCTATTGCGACTTCATTGCAAAAAGAGATGGGCTTCTTTGGTGTGAGGAATACGGCACAGGCAGGAAATATCATGCTCAGTAACCCGGCAGGGTCTATCCGGTTAGTTATTTCCAGTCGAGGGCGCTTAAGACTGTGTAGTGAGGGCCAGCCAATGTCAGGTATTCATATATGCTAATAATGGTCAAAAGTATGCCAGCATCGGCCTGTTCTGGGCGGAAACGTATAACAGGTTTTACGCTACCGGAAATGATGTTGGCATTGAGCATTGGTAGTTTGATTATGCTTGGTGCCGCAGAGGTTTTCCCTAAGCTACGCAAACAAATATCAATTTTGCAGCAGCGCTATTATCTGGAGTTGGCACTGAGTCAGGTTATGGTTGTGCTAGAAAAAGATCTGCGGCGTGCAGGATTTTGCCATGGCGAGTGTCAGGGAAAAGCGGTTACAACCCATCATTATCCCGCAGAAGCGACAAATTCGTGTCTGATAGTTGCTTACGATCTCAATCGAAATGGTCGATGGGAAGGGGAGAAACATCAGGAGTCCGAATACTTTGGCTACCGCCTGCGTAATAAAGCATTAGAGGGCCAACGTGGTGAACTGAATTGCGCTGGCAGTGGGTGGGAAAAGCTGCTTGATCCACAAGAGATAACGATAACCCATTTTTCTATTAGTCGGTTACCTCAGCAAACATCAAATCAGGTTTATCGGGTGCAATTAGCGGGGCAAAAAACAGGTAATCAGGTAATCCATCATCAGCTTACTTATACGATACGCGGGAACAATCTATGAAGCTGAATCATCAACGGGGGACCAGTACATTGGCAGCCGTCGCTACACTTTTCGCTCTTGGTTTATTTCTGCTGTCAGCACTACACCGTCAATTGGATAATATTCAACAGATTACATCTGAAGAACAGCACTATTTACGTGCTTTTAATCAGGCAACATCATCACTGAACTGGGGGATACGTCAGGATTGGTCGTTCAGTTTGCCATGGCGGACAGGTTCAACATGGTATTGCATTCAGCAGCAGCAATATGGCTTAAAGGCCTGTGTTAAACCAGCATCACTAAGCGGTTTTTTTATTCTCAGAGGGGAGAGTTACCTCCTCGGTTCACAGCCACCCTTGATGCTATATCAACGGGTCATGCTGAATATTGGCAAAGGGTCTGTGGGTCACTATCAACTGGTTAAGGCAGCTCATGGCTGGTTGGATTTCTGTCCTGATAAGGATGCACAGTTTTGCGATTACTAAAATGCTGCAATAGGTGCTTGTTGATGAAACGGAGTGACCAATGCGATCCTCGCAACCAACGAGGGTTTAGCCTGCCTGAAGCCTTAATTGCGGCACTGTTTTTCTCTGTCTCGTTACTGGGGTTGTTGCAATACCATCAGACTCTTTTACAGAGTTTCTCTTCTGTGTGGCAACAGCGTCAGGCTTGGTTTCTGCTTCATCAACATATTGACAGTGCAGGGGAGGCTAGACCTGATAGGGGATTCATATCGGGAATGAAACCTAACTGGTTATATCGTCAGTCCATTAGCCGAATTGAAGGGGAATGCGCCGAGCTTAATTTCACTCTTGCGGTACGGAAAAACCTGTCAGCAGAGTTAACCCGTTGGTTTTGCTCTACGAATGGAAGTGGCTAACGGCATAGTTATCCCCCATAGATACGACGTTGCTGAGGCGGCAAACAAGGGGACCCTGATTGATGAACCGCCGAGGTATACAGATGAGCGACTATATCGGTCTTATAATAGAGATAACCTATTGCGCTCATTCATTATCAAGTTAGAGTATTAAGCCTCAGGATTTACCCACAAGTGATAATAAACTGGTTTAATCACTTATGGCTATTTTCCATAGTGCCTTAAGGGAGTAATCATGTTCACGGTTTATCATTCTAATCAATTAGATTTACTCAAAGCGCTAACGACTGCGCTGATAGAACGAGAGCCGTTGGATAACCCTTTCCAGCAAGAAGTGGTGCTAGTTCAAAGCCCAGGAATGGCACAATGGTTACAAATGCAACTGGCACAACAATTTAGTATTGCAGCTAATATTGAGTTTCCGCTGCCCGCAACCTTTATCTGGGATATGTTTACCCGTGTTTTGCCCGGAATCCCAAAAGAAAGCGCATTTAGCAAAGACGCCATGACATGGAAACTTATGTGGTTGCTGCCAGATTTACTGGAAAGCCCGGTATTTTCTCCCATGAAACGCTATTTAAGTGACGATAATGATAAGCGCAAAATCCATCAACTTGCAGCACGGGTTGCTGACCTTTTCGACCAATATTTAGTGTATCGTCCTGAATGGCTTGCCAGTTGGGAACGGGGCCAACTCATTGACAATCTGGACGATGCTCAACTGTGGCAAGCCAAGTTGTGGGTGGAACTGACCAATTATACCCGCCAATTGGAACAGCCCGAATGGCACCGTGCCAATCTCTACCAGCGGTTTATCCGCACCCTGCTTGAAGCGAATGTCTGCCCCGTTGGGTTACCCAAGCGGGTATTTATTTGCGGCATATCGGCATTACCTCCTATCTATTTACAAGCTCTACAAGCGCTGGGTAAACATATTGATATTCATCTGATGTTTACGAATCCTTGCCGCTATTTTTGGGGCGATATTCAGGATTATGCTTTTTTGGCTAAATTGCAAAGCCGCAAACGTAGACATTATCGCGAATCAATTGAAGTCAATCTGTTCCGCCAGCCAGAGCAGGCTGAACAGCTCTTTAATGCGAATGGTGAACAAGAACTCAGTAACCCATTATTAGCCTCGTGGGGGCGGCTCGGGCGGGATCATATGTATTTATTATCTCAGGTTGATGATATTCAAGAGGTCCACGCTTTTGTTGATATTGACCCTGACAATCTACTACATGGTATTCAGCACGATATGTTGGAGCTGGAAGACCACGCAATTATTGGCATCACGGCGGAATCCTTAGCGCGTAGCGACCAAAAGCGTCGATTAGATCTCAGTGATCGATCTCTTAGCCTGCATGTTTGCCATAGTCCTCAGCGAGAAGTTGAGGTTTTGCAAGATAACCTATTGAATTTATTCTCAACTAATCCTGAACTTACTCCACGCGATGTCATTGTGATGGTTGCCGATATTGACAGCTATACCCCTTATATTCAGGCCACATTTGGTAATGCGACAGGGGAGCGCTATCTGCCGTTTGCGATTTCTGACCGTAAAGCCAGTCAGGCCCATCCGGCGCTACAGGCTTTTATTACCTTACTTGATCTCCCCCAAAGCCGTTTCACCTCTGAACAAGTGTTGGCGCTGTTGGAGGTACCTGCTTTAGCCAGTAAGTTTGGTATTACTGAAGATGGCTTGCGCCGCTTACGGCAATGGGTGGGGGAATCGGGTATTCGTTGGGGGCTGGATGATGACAATGTACGGGAACTCTCCTTACCCGCGACGGGTCAGCATACCTGGCACTTTGGTATCACCCGCATGTTGCTGGGTTATGCCATGGATAGCACCGCCGGAGATTGGCAGGGTGTTCTGCCATATGATGAGTCGAGTGGCTTAGCTGCTGAACTCGCTGGGCAATTGGCAGATATGTTGATGCAACTAAGCCAATGGCGGCAGCAATTAAGTGAACCCCGAGCACTCAGCGAATGGTTACCCCTGTGCCGCCAATTATTGGATACCTTCTTTGAACCCGATAATGACACTGAAGCGGTGTTGGTGCTGATTGAACAACAGTGGCAGAAGGTTATCAGCTATGGTATTGCTGCCCAATATCCCGATGTGGTGCCACTTAATCTGTTACGGGATGAACTGGCTTCGCGCTTGGATAATGAGCGCATCAGCCAGCGTTTCCTTGCCGGGCCAATCAACTTCTGTACTCTAATGCCTATGCGCTCGATCCCATTTAAAGTTGTTTGCTTATTGGGGATGAACGATGGCGTTTACCCACGAACGCTGCCGCCGCTGGGATTTGATTTGATGGCAAAGCAGGTTCGCCGTGGTGACCGTAGCCGCCGTGACGATGACCGCTATCTGTTCCTCGAAGCGCTACTTTCGGCTCAGCAACAGCTCTATATCAGCTATATCGGGCGCTCTATCCAGGATAACAGTAAGCGTTATCCATCAGTGTTGGTCAGTGAACTGATTGAATATATCTCACAAAGTTATCATTTACCGGGTGACGAAATGCTCAATGCTGATGAGAGCGCTCAGCGGGTGATTCAGCACTTACTCTGCTGGCATGCGCGGATGCCGTTTGCGGCAGAAAATTTTATTCAGCATAGCGAGTTACAGAGTTACGCTGCTGAATGGCTACCCTCTGCTGAGTCCAAAGGGCGACCGCATCCAGAGTTTAATCAGCCATTATCGCCTGAACCTTTATCTGAAATTACATTGGATGAGTTAATCCGCTTCTATCGCCACCCTGTGAGGGCATTCTTCCAACTCCGGCTAGGAGTGAATTTTGTTATTGAAGAAACAGAATTACCTGATGAAGAGCCATTTACTTTAGATAACCTCAACCGCTATCAGTTTAATACTCAGTTACTGAATGCATTGATAGATGAGGGAGACATCAATAGCGTGTTTACCCGAGCTCGAGCGGCCGGTAGCCTGCCTTATGGATCGTTCGGTGAGCTTTATTGGGAAAGCCAGCAAGAGGAAATGGTGCCATTAGCTGAACAGATTCGTAGCGAGCGCCTTGAGCATCATAGCATTGAGCTAAATATCGAATTGGGTGACATCACCCTTACAGGTTGGATTCATCAGGTTCAGGAAGATGGATTAATTCGTTGGCGTCCCGCGGCATTAACGGCGATAGACGGGCTTTTATTATGGATTGAACATCTGGTCTATTGTGCTGGTGGAGGTGATGGGCAAAGCCGGATGTATGGTCGCAAAGGAACTGCATGGCGCTATGATTCTTTGGGCCGTGATGAGGCTCATCACTATTTACAACAGTTAATCAGTGGGTATCAGCAAGGAATGTGTGAACCACTGTTATTGCTGAGCAAAAATGGTTGGGCATGGCTGAGCCAGTGCTTTGAACGCGAGTCAGGTCAGATTTTGTGGGATGAAGAAACACAAACTAAAGCCCGCATGAAACTTTTACAAGTTTGGCAGGGTGATCAGCGAGTTGCAGGTGAAGGTGAGGATAGCTATGTGCAAAGGGTGTTCCGCCTGATGGATAATCCACATCTCGACAAGATATTACATGAAACGGAACGTTATTTATTACCGATTGCCCGCCATAATAAGGCGTGAGAACTGCTGATGGCCAAACCAGGCTTTCATACATATCAATACCAGAAAGTTGGCTGCGGCTTTAAGCGGTAATTTTTAAGGGGTTAGGGGAGAAACGGAATGCATAAACAGTTTGCTCGCATCATGGGTATATTTTTCTTATTAGGTTTGCTGGCACCTCTCAGTTGGGCTGCTGCGCCTGCGTGGCAACCTCTGGCAGAAGCCATTCACAAAAGTGAACATGACCTGCGTAAATACCAGGCAATAAAGTTGCCTAATGGTATGACGGTATTGCTAGTTTCTGATGCGCAAGCACCTAAATCCTTGGCAGCACTGGCGTTGCCTGTCGGATCATTGGAAGATCCCAATAACCAGTTGGGTTTAGCTCATTATCTGGAACACATGTTATTGATGGGTTCTACGCGTTTTCCTGAACCAGGCAGTTTTGCCGAGTTTCTGAAAAAGCATGGCGGTAGCCATAATGCGAGTACGGCTTCTTATCGAACCGCTTTTTATTTTGAAATTGAAAATGATGCATTAGCTCCGGCAGTTGAGCGTTTAGCCGATGCTATTGCACAGCCTTTGTTAGACCCTATCAATGCTGATCGTGAACGTAATGCGGTCAATGCTGAATTGACGATGGCCCGCTCGCGCGATGGGATGCGCATGGCGCAGGTTAATGCTGAAACGCTTAATCCAGCACACCCTAGTGCGCGTTTTTCGGGGGGTAATCTTGATACGCTGAAAGACAAGCCTGATGGCAAATTACATGATGAGCTGCTGAGTTTTTATCATCGTTACTATTCTGCCAATTTGATGGTGGGGGTGCTGTATAGCAATCAGTCTCTGGAGCAGTTGGCACAATTAGCGGCTGATACCTTTGGCCGGATTCCGAATCGGGAGGCAAAAGTCCCTCCAATTACGGTACCTGCTGTAACACCGGACCAAACCGGTATTATTATTCATTATGTTCCAGCCCAACCGCGTAAACAGTTAAAAATAGACTTTCGCATTGAGAACAATAGCGAAGAATTTCGCAGCAAAACAGATACCTATGTTAGCTATTTGATTGGTAATCGCAGTAAAGATACGTTGTCCGACTGGCTACAAAAACAGGGGCTGGCAGATGCTATTAATGCCGGTGCCGATCCAATGGTAGACCGTAATGGTGGGGTGTTCTCTATTTCGGTATCACTTACGGATAAAGGTTTGGCCAAACGTGACGTCGTGGTGGCCGCTATCTTTGATTACATCAAAATGTTGCAAAAAGACGGCATTAAACAGAGCTATTTCGATGAGATAGCCCATGTTTTAAATCTGGATTTCCGTTATCCCTCAATCACGCGAGATATGGATTACATCGAGTGGCTGGTGGATATGATGTTGCGAGTACCTGTCGCACATGTGCTTGATGCGCCCTATCTGGCGGATCATTATGATCCCAAGGCCATTGCTGCCCGGTTGGCTGAAATGACGCCAGAGAATGCGCGGATCTGGTTTGTCAGCCCTGAAGAGCCTCACAATAAAGTGGCCTATTTTGTTGATGCCCCTTATCAGGTCAATAAAATTAGCCCACAAGAGATGAAAGACTGGCAACAACTTGGGGAGAATATCACTCTGAGCCTACCGGCACTTAACCCCTATATCCCAGATGACTTTACGCTGATCAAAGCAGATAAAAATATCACCCGGCCACAGAATGTTGCGGAACAACCGGGGTTACGGGTGTTTTACATGCCAAGTCAGTATTTTGCTGATGAACCGAAAGCCGATATCGCGCTGGCTTTCCGCAATCCTCATGCGTTGGATACCGCCCGCCATCAGGTACTATTCGCCCTGACTGATTATCTGGCCGGCCTTTCACTGGATGAACTGAGCTATCAGGCTTCGATCGGCGGAATCAGCTTCTCAACCGCCCCTAACAACGGTTTATATGTCAGTGCTAATGGCTTCACACAGCGGATGCCACAATTGCTAACCACGCTGGTTGAAGGTTATTCCAGTTTTACGCCAACAGAAGATCAATTAGTGCAGGCTAAATCTTGGTATCGCGAGCAGTTGGACGTGGCTGAGAAAGGCAAAGCTTATGAACTGGCGATTCAGCCAGCGAAATTGCTGTCTCATGTTCCTTATTCTGAACGCAGCGAACGGCGCAAATTGCTTGATACTATCAGCGTGCAAGATGTGCTGACTTATCGTGATAGCTTGCTGAAGCAATCTGCGCTGGAAGTATTGGCAGTGGGTAATATGACTACCCAGCAAGTTACCACTCTGGCGGAATCGTTGAAAAAACAATTGGCTTTGACGGGAACTACTTGGTGGACCGGCGAGGATGTTGTTGTTGATAAGGCACAACTGGCCAATATGGAGCGGCTTGGCAGCAGTTCTGATGCTGCGCTGGCGGCAGTCTATGTTCCAACCGGCTATACGGAAATTGATGGTATGGCGCGTAGTGCTTTGCTGGGGCAAATTGTTCAACCGTGGTTCTATGATCAATTACGAACCGAAGAGCAACTCGGCTATGCAGTATTTGCCTTCCCGATGTCGGTTGGCCGACAGTGGGGCTTGGGGTTCTTGCTGCAAAGTAACAGCAAGCAACCTGATTACCTTTATCAACGCTATCTTGCCTTCTATCCACAGGCAGAAAAGCGCCTGCGTGAAATGAAACCTGCTGATTTTGAACAATATAAACAAGGGCTAATTAACCAATTACTGCAACGACCACAAACTCTGGATGAAGAGGCTAGTCGTTACAGTAATGATTTCAATCGTAATAATTTTGCGTTTGATAGTCGCGAAAAAATGATTGCTCAGGTGAAGCAACTTAATAGCACTGTATTAGCTGATTTCTTCCAGCAAGCGGTTATTAAACCGCAAGGTCTGGCACTGCTTTCTCAAGTTAAAGGTCAGGGGCAAACGGCTGGCGGATATGCGGTGCTTAAAGGATGGACGACCTATCCGACAACATCTGCCTTGCAGGCTACCCTGCCGCAGAAGGTATTAGCTCCATGACATCAATGACTCCCCAGCGGCTGGAGCCGCTGACGCTCCCCTTATACGGTGAGAGGCTGATTGAAGCCTCTGCCGGTACTGGTAAGACCTTTACCATTGGGGTTCTTTATCTGCGATTGCTGCTTGGTTTGGGAGGGGAGGCAGCATTCAGTCGTCCCCTGAAAGTAGAGGAAATCCTGGTGGTGACCTTTACTGAGGCGGCAACTGAAGAGTTGAGGGGGCGAATTCGCGACAATATCCATGGGTTGCGTATTGCTTGCGTACGGGGAGTCAGTGATGACCTAATGCATAAGGCTTTATTAACTGAAATTAGTGATCTGGGCGAGGCCGCAGCACAGTTACTTACTGCTGAGCGTCAGATGGATGAAGCCGCAATTTATACTATTCACGGTTTTTGTCAGAGAATGCTGACGAACAATGCTTTTGAATCTGGCATCTTGTTTGAACAAACATTGGTTCAGGATGAACAGCCCTTACGCAGACAGGCCTGTGCCGATTTTTGGCGGCGTCATTGCTATCCGCTTCCGTTGGCTGTTGCACGCGCAGTCAGCCAGGAATGGAGCGGGCCGGAGGCATTGCTCAAAGACCTTGCTGCTTATTTACAAGGTGAAACACCAAAATTTCGGCAAGCACCAGGTGATGATGAAACGATACTCAGCCGGCATCAGCAAATAGTTGTGCAAATTGATGCTGTCAAAGCGCAATGGCGTGCGGTGGCTCATGAGTTGGAAGCTTTAATTAGTGCATCTGGCGTTGATAAGCGCAGCTATAGCAGCCGATATTTACCTAACTGGCTAGAAAAGGTCGCTATATGGGCAGAGCAGGAAACCGGTGATTATCAGTTACCTAAAGAGCTAGAAAAGTTTCGCCAATCGATATTATCTGAGAAAACCAAAAAAGGTGCGATCCCCCAACACTCGGTGTTCAGTGCGATAGACCGCATCTTCGAACAACCTTTGACACTAAGAGATTTGATTTTAGCCCGCGCAATTAGCGAGATACGAACTTCCGTCCAGCAGGAGAAACGGCAGCGGGCAGAATTGGGTTTTGATGACTTGCTCAGTAAATTGGATGTGGCATTACAGCAGCCAGGTGGTGAGTTGTTAGCTCAATCTATTCGTACCCGTTATCCAGTTGCAATGATTGATGAGTTTCAGGATACCGATCCTCAGCAATACCGTATTTTCCACACGCTTTATGGTAACCAAGGTGAGTGTGGTTTATTACTGATTGGCGACCCTAAACAGGCTATTTATGCTTTCCGTGGCGCAGATATCTTTACCTATATTCGTGCTCGTTCAGAAGTAAGTGCCCACTACACGTTAGAGACCAATTGGCGTTCCTCTTTCCCGATGGTTCAATCAGTAAACAGGCTTTTTAGTTCGGTTGAGGTTCCCTTTCTGTTTGAACAAATCCCTTTTGTCAAGGTGGCGGCGGCTGAAAAAAATAGCTGTCTATCTTTTGAAATTAAAGGGAAAAAACAGCCAGCCATCTCTTTTTGGCTGCAACCGGGTGAAGGGGTTGGGGTTAGTGAATACCAGCAATTGATGGCCAGGCAGTGCGCCAGTCAAATCCGTGACTGGCTGGTGGATGGGCAGAATGGGCTGGCGCAATTAGTGACAACGACAGGCTCAAGGCCGGTTCAGGCATCTGATATTACTATTTTGGTTCGTAGCCGGGCAGAGGCTGCGCTGGTTCGAGATGCACTGAGTGCCTTAGCTATTCCATCGGTTTACTTATCCAATCGCGACAGTGTTTTTGATACTGCAGAAGCCAAAGATCTATTGTGGTTATTGCAAGCTGCATTGGCCCCTGAGCAGGAAAGAGCCTTACGCAGTGCGATGGCTACCGGGATGCTAGGGTTGGATGCACAGATGCTGGATGCATTGAATCACGATGAACGGGCTTGGGATTCTCTGGTCGATGAATTCGATGGCTATCGCCAACATTGGCAGCGCCGTGGTGTGCTTCCTATGCTGCGAGAAATAATGGCACAGCGTCATTTAGCTGAAAACTTGTTGGCGACCCCTGGTGGGGAGCGTCGGCTGACAGACTTACTGCATTTGGGAGAGTTATTACAAGAGGCCGCATCACAGCTTGATAGTGAGCACGCACTAATCCGTTGGCTGGCACAACAAATAGCACAACCAAATCATCAGTCAGATAATCAACAATTGCGTTTGGAAAGTGATCGCCATTTGGTTCAGGTGATTACAATTCATAAATCAAAAGGGTTGGAGTATCCGTTGGTTTGGCTCCCTTTTGTCGGCAATTTCCGTCAGCAGCAGGACGTGCTATATCACGATCGTCATAGCTTTGAGGCTCTGCTTGATCTGAATGCTGATGAAGAGAGCCAGGCTTTGGCGGAAGAAGAGCGGTTGGCAGAAGACTTACGGTTACTCTACGTTGCGCTGACCCGCGCGGTTTATCATTGCAGTATCGGTATTGCGCCGCTGATTAAAGGCGGGCGGAAAAAACAGGGCGAAAGCGACATGCACCTTAGCGCTTTAGGCTATTTGGTTCAACATGGACAAGCTGGCGACGCGCAATATCTGGCGGATAAGTTGGCGGAGCTAACCACATTTTCGGGCGGTGATATTTCGGTCTCACTGGCGGAACGTCCTGACGCTACAGCTTGGCAGCCACGGCCTGAAGTTTTGCCAGAACTCGCCGCGCGCCAGTTTAACCGACAAATGCACGACTTTTGGCGGGTTACCAGTTATTCCGGCCTACAGCAGCATGGTGCCAAATCGCAGGTTCTGAATCTCCCTTTACAGGAGCTATTGCCACGGCTAGATAGTGATGCCGTCGGTGAGCAGGCACTCATCACCGCAGCTGATTTAACGCCCCATACCTTCCCGCGGGGGGCGGCACCGGGGACTTTCCTGCATGATTTACTTGAGCCATTAGATTTTAGCCAACCTATTGAGCCAGACTGGCTGGCGCAGCAACTACAGCAACAGGGCTTTGGTGAACAATGGTCGCCAATGTTGTATCAATGGCTAAGTGACATTATGCAAGTCCCCCTTAACGATGCGGGCGTAACTCTGGCGGGATTGACGCCGGAGAGTAAGCAGGCGGAACTACAGTTTTATTTGCCTATCGATACTTTGTTACGCGCTAATCAATTAGATGCCTTAATCAAGCATTATGACCCGCTCTCACGTCAGTGTCCGGTGTTAGATTTTCAGCAAGTCAGAGGGATGCTTAAGGGCTTTATTGACTTGGTTTTCTGCTGGCAGGGTAAGTATTACTTATTAGATTACAAATCTAACTGGCTGGGAGAAGACAGTAGTGCTTATACCGTACAATTGATGGCCCAAGCGATGGCTGAGCATCGTTATGATCTGCAATATCAGCTTTATACCTTGGCTTTACACCGTTATTTACGTCATCGCTTGGGCGATTATGACTATCAACGGGACTTCGGGGGTGTCATTTATCTCTTCTTGCGTGGTGTCGATAAACAACATCCGGGTAATGGTATCTTTAGTTGTCGCCCTGAACAGGAGCTGATTGAAGGAATGGATTGTTTATTCAGTGGCAATGAGGTCGTTCTACTTTCAGGTCATGAAAGTGGTACAGCTCAGGCAGATGAGGATTCATCAAGATGATGGTTCTACTGGACCAAGCGGTTCGTGACCACTTACTACGCCCTCTGGATGTTCAATTTTCTCGCATGATTGCAGGGGATGATGAGCCTATGCTGCAATTGGCGGCGGCTATTCTCAGCGCCGAGGCGGGAGCCGGGCATGTGTGCCTGCCATTAAGTTATCTGCAACCAGAACAACTGTTTGGTGGGCGGCAGGTTGGGTTATCTCAAGCATTATGGCTGGCTGCTGGTGCTCCAGAGCTGTCGCGTTGGATACAAGGATTAAATAATTCTCCAGCGGTCAGTGATGGCTCATTACCAACGCCGTTGGTGTTGCAAAATGAACGTTTGTATCTCCAACGGATGTGGCAGTACGAGGGTGATGTGGTGCGGTTTATTGCCAGTGACAATACCGCTTTATTCGTTAATGAGGCCAGGGGGATTAACGAAAGCCTATTAACAGAGACACTGGACCGCCTATTTGGTCGATCAGACACGGAGATTGACTGGCAAAAGGTGGCCGCCGCAGTAGCCGCTACTCGCCGTATCTCGGTGATTTCTGGTGGGCCGGGAACGGGGAAAACCACCACAGTAGCCAAGCTATTAACTGCGCTGATACAGCTTAGCCAAGGGCAGCGTTTACGTATCCAGCTTGCTGCCCCAACGGGTAAAGCCGCTGCGCGGCTGACTGAGTCATTGGGGAATGCCATCCGCCAACTTACACTTACAGACGCCGAGCGCAAGTTATTCCCAGATCAAGCATCCACTCTGCACCGTTTATTAGGTGCTCAACCAAACAGTCAACGTTTGCGTTATCACCGAGGTAATCCACTAAATCTTGATGTGCTGGTGGTAGATGAAGCGTCTATGGTGGATTTACCCATGATGGCGCGGCTAATTGCCGCTTTGCCCGCTAAAGCTCAAGTCATTTTCCTCGGGGACCGAGATCAGTTAGCTTCGGTTGAGGCCGGGGCGGTATTAGGGGATATTTGTCGCTTTGCTGAGTTGGGTTATAGCAAGGCTCGTGCAGAACAGTTAGCACGGCTGACAGGATGCACATTGGCCGGAAATATACCGATTGGATCAGTCTCTACGGATACGGTCAATGTGCGTGATAGCCTGTGTTTATTGCGTAAGAGCTATCGGTTTGATGAGAAATCGGGTATCGGGCAGCTCGCTTTAGCGGTTAATGCAGGCAAGTATCGGGATGCATTATCAGTATTAAAGGGGGCCTATTCAGATGTTGAACATTTTTCTCTGACGGATTCAGATGACTACCAACGGTTGCTGGAGGATTGCGTTGCGGGCTATCAGCATTACCTCCAATTGGCAGCTACAGGTGCGCATGCTGTGGATGTGCTGGCGGCATTTGGTCGTTATCAATTGTTGTGTGCATTGCGAAGTGGGCCATTTGGTGTCAGTGGCTTGAATGAACGGATTGAGCAGTTGTTGCATCGCAAGAGGTTAATTGAGCGCGCACCTGGCCCATCTGGGCGTTGGTATGCCGGTCGGCCGGTGATGATTGGGCTTAATGACAGTGCGTTAGGTCTCTTTAATGGCGATATTGGTATCGCGTTATATGACGATGAAGGAGAGCTACGGGTGCATTTCCAGTTGCCGGATGGCAACATAAAATCGGTGCAACCCAGCCGTCTTCCCAGCCATGAAACGGCTTATGCCATGACAGTTCATAAGTCGCAAGGATCAGAGTTTGAACATACCGCCCTGGTATTACCGAATACTTTTATGCCGGTATTAACGCGCGAATTGGTTTATACCGCGATCACTCGCGCCCGCCAGCGTTTAACTCTGTATTGTAGCGATACGATATTGGGCAATGCGATACGCACACCGACTCTTCGTCTGAGTGGGTTAGTGGATCGTTTGAATGCATTGACGTGAGTTATACGCTGCTGCTTGAAGCCACAAGGAACACGTTACACGGACCATCCCTTGGTCTGGCAAGGGGGGCCGCTGCTTGCGGCCTCCCTATAACGCTAATTATGTTGGGAATAAATTAAATAAAACCCTGATAAAGCATTTGGTCGCAATATTTATAATCAATACGGCTACAAATCAGCCAACAGAATCTTTGAGCGCCGCTGATAGTTATACAGTTCCTGCTTCTGAATCGGTAAAACCTCTACTTCGGCAGGTGTAAAACCGCGTTCTTGGAACCAGTGAATACTGCGGGTGGTGAGTACAAACAATTTTTTAAGCCCCATCTGTCGCGCTTGATTAGCAACGCGCTTTAATAGCATTTCTCCCCGAGAAGAGCTGCGATAGTCAGGATGTACTGCCACGCAGGCCATCTCACCTATTTGTTCTTCAGGGAACGGATAGAGCGCTGCACAGGCAATCGTCAAATTATCCCGTTCAATAATCGTGAATTTGTCGATTTCCATTTCAAGCTGTTCCCGCGAACGACGCACCAGAATGCCTTGTTGTTCCAGCGGGCGAATCAATTCAAGTATGCCACCAATATCATTGATGGTAGCGCGGCGCACTTGTTCAGCACTCTCCATAACAATCTGTGTACCGATACCATCGCGGGAGAATAGCTCTTGGACTAGCGCTCCATCCTCCTGATAACTCAGTAAATGGCTCCGGCGCACACCGCTACGGCAAGCTTTCACTGCACCACGTAGGAAGCGTACCGTACCGGAGTTGTAATCACCCTCTTGTTCCAGATCTTCAATCCGTTTTTGAGCATCATTTGGGAACAGCTCTGAAATAATGTCACCTTCACTGTCAGTCACCCCTTGGGATGAACAGAAACCGATCATCTTTTCTGCTTTCAGTTTGATAGCTAACTGGGTGGCAACTTCTTCTGATGTGAGATTAAAGCTCTCGCCGGTCACCGATACAGCAACCGGGCCTAGTAACACGATTGCGCCATTATCTAATTGACGGTGAATTGCCTCTTCATCGATACGACGAATACGCCCGCTATGACAATAATCCACACCATCATCCACCCCCAGCGGCTGAGCAATAATGAAGTTGCCACTGACTACATTAATATGCGCGCCTTGTAGCGGGGTATTATTGAGACTCATTGATAGTCTTGCAGTGATATCCAACTGCAATAGGCCGGCTGCTTGTTTCACCATTTCCAGAGTTCGGGCATCTGTTACCCTGGTATGCTTGTGATAAATAGGTTCGTAATGATGCTGTGCCAAATTGCTGTCGATCTGTGGGCGCGCACCGTATACCACGACCAACCTGATCCCAAGGCTATGCAACAAACCGATATCATTGACGATATTCGCGAAGTTTTCATGCTCAATCGCCTCGCCACCCAACATGACAACGAATGTCTTGCCACGGTGCGCGTTGATATAGGGAACTGAGTGGCGAAATCCCTGGACCAGTTCAGTACTACGTTCCTTCACGGCAGACCCTCTTTGAATTTTTATTCGGTATTTTTGTATTTTTATTCTTTTTTGACCAAGATGGCAAGCACCAAATTACTATCAAATGCATATGTATGGCGTATCTGTATTAATAAATTGAATAACATAAAAATGTTTTTCTAATGACAGCGTGGGATTGATTCGTTAAAGTTTTTGCACATAAATTTTTTTGTGCGCTTTTTATTCATATTTTGGTAGTTACTTTGGAGTTACATGGCAGATTCAAATCATAATCCTGGGCGTCGTCGTCTGTTACAAGGTGCTGCGAGCGCCTGGATGCTGAGTGTTAGTCGAGTTGGATTTGCTGCTTCCTCACATATTATTGCAGTCCGGGTTTGGCCCTCTTCAACCTATACCCGAGTCACGCTGGAATCCAATACTCCGCTGAAGTATCGTCAGTTCGCTCTTACCAATCCTGATCGTATTGTGGTTGATATTGAAGGGGTACATTTAAATAGCGTCCTGAAACAGATAACTAATCAGGTTCAGTCCGGTGACCCTTATCTGAAGCAAGCCCGAGTAGGGCAGTTTGATAAAAATACCGTCCGTTTGGTTTTGGAGTTGAAGCAGAGCATCAGCCCCCAGCTATTTACTCTAAAACCTTTTGCTGAATTTCGAAATCGTTTAGTAGTGGATTTATATCCCGCTCAGGGCAACAGCTCTGCTGAGGACGATCCATTGTTGGCATTATTGGAAGATTATAATAAAGGCGACGTGGAGCGTAGCTTACCCGCAGAGACACCAAAAGCAGGCAAAGCAGGGCGCGATAGACCGATAGTTATCATGCTGGATCCTGGTCACGGCGGAGAAGATCCCGGTGCTATTGGTAGAAATAAAACCCGTGAAAAAGACATCGTGCTACAAATTGCCCGTCGGTTACGGGCGTTAATTCAAAAAGAAGCCAATATGCGGGTGTTTATGACCCGTAATGAAGATGTTTTTATCCCGTTGAAAGTGCGGGTAGCGAAGGCGCGCAAACTGCGGGCAGATTTATTCATTTCAATTCATGCGGATGCATTTACCAGTCAGGCGGCCAGAGGTTCCTCCGTTTTTGCGCTATCAACCAAGGGCGCAACCAGTACCGCCGCGCGTTTCCTGGCCCAGACACAGAATGAGGCCGACCAGATTGGGGGGGTTAGCAAAAGTGGTGATCGCTATCTGGACCATACCATGATTGATTTACTGCAAACGGCGACGATTAATGACAGCCTGAAGTTTGGTAAAGAAGTGCTGAATCGCATGGGGAAGATTAATACGCTGCATAAGAACCGTGTCGATCAGGCGGGGTTTGCTGTATTGAAAGCACCTGATATTCCTTCAATTTTGGTTGAAACAGCATTTATCAGTAATCTGGAAGAAGAGCGCAAACTACGTACCAGCCGTTTTCAGCAACAAGTCGCAGAATCTATTTTTGCTGGCATCAAAGCCTATTTTGCTAATGGTGGGGCGATGGCCCGACTTTAACGCGTAGGGCATTGTTATTGATTGAGATATATACCCTAAATAATTCGAGTTGCAGGAAGGCGGCAACTGAGATAATCCCGCTGAGTTGACGTTAGTCAATTATTCGGGTGAACGAAAGCAACCAACACACATGCGGTTTGAAATATGACGGGTATAAAGCCAGAAACAAAAAAACACCCTTGAGGGTGTCTGATGTTGATATGAAAATGATTAAGAATTGGTTGCGGGGGCCGGATTTGAACCGACGACCTTCGGGTTATGAGCCCGACGAGCTACCAGGCTGCTCCACCCCGCGTCCGTCTTAATACTATTTTCTATCTTACTACTTAGTCGTGTAATTGGTTGCGGGGGCCGGATTTGAACCGACGACCTTCGGGTTATGAGCCCGACGAGCTACCAGGCTGCTCCACCCCGCGTCCGTCACTACACTTTATTTGCTTCTCACTACTATTCTACCTAATTCGTCTTAACTTTCAAGACTATCGAACGACATTTGATACTGCTGGTAGCCAGTATCGGTTGGTTGCGGGGGCCGGATTTGAACCGACGACCTTCGGGTTATGAGCCCGACGAGCTACCAGGCTGCTCCACCCCGCGTCCGATTGAGCGCACTATACTCTGGATGAGATCTGTTGCAAGTATTTTTGCCACTTAATTAGGGTAAATAGGTTTTTTCGATTAATTTATCAACTATCTGTTTCCTTTTTCCCCATAACGGGGTCAGGAGGATTTTTTTCCACCTGCCGATTCCTTTATCTATAGGCGTTTGTTATCGTTCGCCAGTAGATAAAATGAGTAAAAGAAGGCGTGAAATGACAAGTCGTTGGGGCAAATACCTACTAAGTGGAATAATGATTGCTGTTCTGGCGGGGTGCCAATCGCGGCCAACCGATCGTGGGCAGCAATATAAGGATGGGCGTCTGGAGCAATCACTGGAACTGGTGAATGAACCAAATGCAACAGGTAAGCCAGTTAACGCAAAAGATTATTCTGATCAGGTGAAAGTGATTAACCAATCTTCACCGGGTCTCTATAACCGCAATAGTAATACATTCAATGCGGTCGAAAACTGGATGTTGGCTGGGGCCGATACCAGCAAGCTAAGTTTATTTGGTTTGAATGCCTATCAGATGGAGGGGGTCGATAATTTCGGTAACGTACAGTTTACTGGCTACTACACTCCGGTGCTTCAGGCCCGTTATACGCCACAAGGTGAATTCCGCCACCCACTTTATCGGATGCCTGCTAAAGGAAAGCGCCGTTTACCCGATCGCGCTGCTATCTATGCAGGTGCATTGGATAACCGCAGTTTAGTTATCGCATACACCAATTCGCTGGTGGATAACTTTATGATGGAAGTGCAGGGCAGCGGCTATGTTGATTATGGCGATGGGCGACCACTGACCTTCTTCGGTTATGCAGGTAAAAATGGCCATGCTTACCGTAGTATTGGCAAAGTGCTGATTGATCGTGGCGAAGTCGCTAAAGCAGATATGTCGATGCAAGCCATCCGCCACTGGGCTGAAACCCATAGTGAAGCTGAGGTCAGAGAGCTTTTAGAGCAGAATCCGTCCTTTGTGTTCTTTAAACCAGAAATGTACGCGCCGGTGAAAGGGGCCAGTGCGGTTCCATTGATTGCCAAAGCGTCAGTTGCATCTGATCGTTCCTTGATTCCGCCAGGCACCACATTACTAGCTGAAGTGCCTTTGCTGGATAATCAGGGCAAATTCACGGGTCAATATCAGATGCGCCTGATGGTGGCATTGGATGTTGGTGGTGCGATTAAAGGTCAGCATTTTGATATCTATCAGGGGATTGGCCATGAAGCTGGGCAGGCTGCTGGGTACTACAATCATTATGGTCGGGTTTGGGTACTGAAAAATGCCCAAAGCAGCGGACCGCTATTTACCGCTTATCAAGGTGGCAAAACAGTCGCGCCAGCGGGTAATGGTTCATCATTACTGGTAAATAATCAGGGTCAGTAAGCTTCCTTATTACCTGCAATTGCCGGTATACGGTCGGTTTCACTCTTTATCAGGCGGCCAATTGGCCGCTTTTGTCTTCATATCATCGATATTATTAACGTCATTTCGAAGCAATTAAGGTAACACATTGATGAACATAGCCTTTTCCGAAGCTTACCAACAGCGGTTTGGTGGCATAGCGCGTCTATATGGTCAGCAGGCGCTGGAACTGTTTTCGCAGGCGCATATCTGTGTCATTGGTATTGGCGGTGTCGGCTCTTGGGCAGCGGAAGCGCTGGCGCGCACTGGTATCGGCGCGATTACGTTGATTGATATGGATGATGTTTGCGTAACCAATACTAATCGTCAGATCCATGCCTTACGGCACAATGTCGGCCAAGCTAAAACCGAAGTGATGGCGGAACGTATTCTGGCTATCAATCCTGAATGCCGCGTGACGTGTATTGATGATTTTATTACTGCGGATAATGTCGCGGAGCTTTTAAATAACAATTTTAGCTATGTCATTGATGCAATTGATAGTGTACGGCCTAAGGCGGCACTACTCTCTTATTGTCGCCGCTATAAAATCCCAGTAGTCACCACCGGTGGTGCAGGTGGGCAGTTCGATCCAACACGTATTGAGGTAGTCGATCTGGCAAAAACTATTCAGGATCCGCTGGCGGCTAAGCTACGTGAAAGGTTGAAAAGTGACTTTAATGTGGTGAAAAACAGCAAAGGTAAACTGGGGATCGACTGTGTTTTTTCCAGCGAACCACTGGTTTATCCCCAGGCTGATGGATCAGTTTGTGCTTCGCGCAGTACAGCGGAAGGACCTAAAAAAATGGACTGTACTTCAGGTTTTGGCTCGGTAACCATGGTTACTGCGACCTTTGGTTTTGTTGCTGTGTCCCATGCATTGAAAAAAATGATGGCGAAAGCAGCCCGTCAGGTGAAATAACCCCTACTCTATATATTGGGCGGCGATAGCCTTTACACCTTGTGCCAGCGCCAGTAAACCGCTGGCGCGCGAGGTGCTTAGCTGCTGGCGTAGCCCTAACTGCTCAAACAGCGCCAATGGGTCTTCTGCTAATACCTGCTGTGGGGTTTTCCCCTCCACCGCAGTTAAAATAACCGCCAGTAATCCACGAACAATGCGGCCTTCGCTATCACCATAAAAATGTAAGCTACCATCCGGCAGGCGTTGATGCCCCAGCCACACTCGATTTTCACATCCAGTTAGCTCCAGTTCATTCTGTTTTAGTGGCTCCGGCAATGACGGAAGCTGTTTTGCCAGCAAAATCAACTGACGATAACGATCTTCCCACTGTTTATGAACGCTGAATGTCTCCAGCAGTTTAGCAGCAGTAATATCGTGACCAAAAGGGTGTGGGGCAATCATCATCTTCTCAATTAGACCGGTGGTTATTGGGCGAAATTATTATCTGTTAGTTCTTAATCTTGCAATAGTTCCAGAGCCTTAGCTATCGCGTTACACAATATATCAACATCGTTCGCGGTATTGTACGGTGCGAATGAGGCACGCAGGCTGCCACTCACCCCTAATGCTGCCATGAGTGGTTGTGCGCAATGTTGCCCGGCGCGCAGTGCGATGCCCTGTTCGGCCAATAACGTTACTAAATCGCTATGGTGCACACCATCGAAAGTAAACGCCAATAAACTGGATTGCTGGCAACGGAAGCTGCGAAAACCCGGTAATTTAGCCAGTTTATTCTCTGCCAATGTGGCTAAATCTTGGCTATAGGTTTCTGCTTCTGTCAGATCAATATGTTCGAGCCAACTAAGAACGGCAGAGAAACCAATGACGCCAGCAATATTTGGCGTACCAGCCTCAAAACGGTATGGCACCTCATGGGACGTAAATCCACCGAAGGAAGCATGAGTGAGCATTTTACCGCCACCGTGCCAGGCTGGCATCTCGTCGAGTAATTCAGACTTGCCGTACAGCACGCCTATGCCGGTCGGCCCATAAAGCTTGTGGGCTGAGAAAGCGTAAAAATCAATATCTAGCACTTGAACGTCTGCCGGGTTATGCACAACACCTTGCGCCCCATCTACCATCACTACACAGTTATATTGATGGGCAAGTTCGATTGCCTGAGCTAACTCGGGGCTACCACCCGTGACGTTAGACATCTGGCCCAGCGCCAATATGCGTGTTTTATCATTAAGCAATTGCGGTAATTGCTGTAAATCGGGGAGATGATCAAGGCCGATGGGTAATTTAACCATTCTGGCCCCTGTCTGCTCTGCAACCATAAGCCAGGGGATTAAGTTGGCATGATGTTCAGCTTCACTGACAATAATTTCATCACCCGTTTGCAGACGAGGGCGGGCATAGCTTTGTGCTACTAAATTAATGGCTTCGGTAGTGCCTTTGGTCCAAATGATATTTTCTGCTGCGGGTGCATTGATAAAGTCGGCCACTTGTTGGCGGGTTTCCTCAAAACGAACCGTCAATGACAATGCTGATTGATGTTGGCTGCGATGTACTGTTGCGGAGTCCTGCTGATAAAACTGTTGTGTCGCCTCAATCATGGCGCGGGGTTTCAGCGCAGTTGCCGCACTGTCCAGATAGGTTATCTCATCACTAATAGCCGGGAATTCCTGACGAAAATCCGTGGGATTAAAAGCTTTCATACTGTTGTTCTCATCCTTTGGGTTACTTCGGAACTGTCTCATTTTGACTCATTTTGTTCATAATTTGCCCGCTAATGGCTCGGTTCACTGGAAATATGTCATAAGTGAGTTATGCTAAATAGTAACGGACATAACCATTTGTCTGGTAATGAAAATGAGTTTTTTAGCATTTTAATCTACAAGGAGTCACCCATGAAAAAGACAGCTGCCGTAATTTCTGCACTTATGCTCACTTTTACCTTAGCAGCCTGTTCAAGCAACTATGTTATGCATACCAATGATGGTCGCACTATCGTTGCTGATGGTAAACCTAAAGTAGATGATGAAACTGGGATGATAAGCTACACCGATGCCAACGGCACCGAGCAGCAAATTAACCGTTCAGAAGTAAAAGAAATGGCTGAGGGTAAGTAGTTTAACGCGAAGTCACCGTTCAAAAGATGCCTAATACGGCAATCAAACCCTCTGCAACAACTTAAATTTAAGCTCTGACTATGTGCAATGCAAAGTCGCGTTTAAATTTAAGCGCTGAAAATAGGGTAAAAAAAAGCACCGCTAAAATAGCGGTGCTGCATAAAATCACTATGGACAGACAGGGTAAATGTACAGGAAGTGAAAAAAAACAGTAGCTTAGCTACTATGTCTGGACTACCAGACCATTTGCAAACACAACATCACAACCACAAAGCCAAAAGCATTTCAGTACCTGGATACTAAACCTACTTTTCGTTCCGGCTTGGGAAGTGCCGCCACTATAGGTATTTGCTGGCGCATCATCAACGGACAATTTATAATGTCTCGGATTATAAAAACTAATAAGTAAACAAAGGGTTTCATCTAAGGATGAGCCGTTATAAAAAAGTATCCAATTCATGTCAAAACGATTACCACCCCTGAACGCCTTGCGGGTTTTCGATGCGGCCGCACGCCACTTGAGTTTTACTAAAGCTGCTGATGAATTATTTGTCACGCAAGCGGCTGTTAGTCACCAGATAAAGTCCCTGGAGGATTTTCTCGGGCTAAAACTGTTCCGCCGTCGTAACCGCTCGCTGTTACTGACTGAGGAGGGGCAAAGCTACTACCTCGATATTAAAGAGATTTTTACCTCCATCAATGAAGCAACTCGTAAATTGCAGGCGCGTAGCGCGAAAGGCGCGCTCACTGTAAGCCTCCCTCCTAGCTTTGCTATTCAATGGCTGGTCCCTCGTCTATCTGGATTTAATGCGGCTTATCCGGGGATCGATGTCAGGATTCAGGCGGTAGATCGGGAGGAGGACAAACTTGCTGATGACGTTGATGTGGCTATTTTCTATGGCCGGGGTAATTGGACTGGTTTGCGTACTGAGCGTTTGTATGCAGAATTCTTACTTCCTGTTTGTGCGCCTACTTTATTAACGGGTGAGCATGGATTAAAAGTACCGGCAGATCTGGCTAATCATACGTTGTTGCATGATACTTCCCGCCGGGATTGGATGGCCTATACCCGTCAACTGGGTGTTCCTCAAATTAATGTGCAACAAGGTCCGATATTCAGCCATAGTGCGATGGTGGTTCAGGCTGCCGTTCACGGCCAAGGTATTGCGTTAGTGAATAACGTCATGGCTCAGGCAGAGATTGAAGCAGGGCGCTTGGTGTGCCCGTTTAATGATGTTTTGGTGAGTAAAAATGCTTTTTATCTGGTTTGTCATGACAGTCAGGCAGAACTAGGTAAAATAGCCGCCTTTCGTCAGTGGATATTGGCAAGAGCTGCCAGCGAGCAAGAAAAGTTACGCTTTCGCTATGAGAACTGATTAATCACCCTATTCTGCGTAGTAATGACAACCCATTCACGATGGTAACCCGCTACGATAAAATGGGCTATTGTCGGGCGATATAACGATATACCCACGTCATTGGAATCGCAGCTAGCACTTCTGCAATGTCGAGTACGAAGGGTATAACTCTATCTAATTTAAGGTTAATGACGATGAATGGTCGTTTAATGCTGATATTTGCCGCACTGAGCGGTTTTTTCTATGTCGCTTTTGGTGCCTTTGGTGCTCATGTATTGAGCGCCTCACTGGGGCCGAATGAGATGGCCTGGGTTCGTACTGGGCTGGAGTACCAAGGGTTCCATACGCTGGCGATTCTGGCGTTAGCTGTTGCGATGCAACGGCAAGTAAGTATTTGGTTTTACTGGAGTGGTGCCTTGTTAGCGCTCGGAACGCTACTCTTTAGCGGCAGTTTATATTGCCTGGCTCTATCGCACCTGAAACTGTGGGTATATATCACGCCAATCGGCGGCGTATGTTTTCTGGCGGGATGGATTTTGATGTTGATTGGCGCGCTGCGTCTAAGAAAAAGGGCAGAACGCCATGAATAATAAAATTGCTTTATATTGCCGCTCTGGCTTTGAGAAAGAGTGTGCGGCAGAAATTACCGCGAAAGCGGCACAGCTTGAAATCTTTGGTTTCGCTCGAGTAAAAGAAAACAGCGGTTATGTGCTGTTTGAGTGCTATCAGTTGGAAGATGCCGATCGCTTGATTCGTGAAGTGCCTTTTCGTGAGTTGATTTTTGCCCGCCAGATGATGGTGGTGGGTGAGTTATTAAAAGATTTGCCGCCGGAAGACCGTGTTTCACCGATTGTGGGGATGTTAGTCGGTGTTATTGAAAAAGCCGGTGAGTTACGTGTTGAAGTTCCTGATACCAATGAAAGCAAAGAGTTGCTTAAGTTTTGCCGTAAGTTAACGGTACCTTTACGCAGCGCAATGCGGGAACAAAAAATTCTTTCTGCCCGTGAAAATCCTCATCGGCCAGTAGTACACGTGTTCTTTATCGCGTCTGGCTGCTGTTATGTTGGCTACTCTTACAGCAATAATAACTCGCCGTTCTATATGGGTATCCCCCGTCTTAAGTTCCCATCTGACGCACCAAGCCGTTCAACCTTAAAACTGGAAGAAGCTTTTCATGTGTTTATCCCTGCGGATGAATGGGAGGAGCGTTTGGCCAGTGGTATGCATGCAGTTGATCTAGGTGCTTGCCCCGGTGGTTGGACCTACCAATTAGTGCAGCGCAGCATGATGGTTCAGGCTATTGATAATGGTGCGATGGCACAAAGCCTGATGGATACCGGACAGGTAACCCATCATCGCGTCGATGGTTTTAAATATGAGCCAACGCGTAGCAATATCTATTGGTTAGTATGCGATATGGTAGAAAAGCCGGCTAAAGTGACGCAACTTATCATCAAGTGGTTGGTAAACGGTTGGTGTCGTGAGGCAATTTTCAACTTGAAATTACCGATGAAAAAACGTTTTGAAATCGTTTTGGAAAATATGGAAATGATGGATGAACAGTTGAAAGAAAACGGTATCAATGCCCATATTCAAGCTAAACAGCTCTATCATGACCGTGAAGAAGTGACGGTGCATGTGCGTCGTATTTGGTCCGGTGTTCCGGGGCGTCGGGATGAGCGTCAATAGTCATATATATTTGGTACTTGCAGCCGCAGTGGTTTAGCGGTGGCTCCAATTACTGGAATATGAGTATCGTGTTATCCGCAAGGGGCCATTTGGCCCCTTAATTTTAAGGTAACCTAAGTTGTTGCAAATTACCGCTTAATGTCAAATCGGTTTTCAGTGTAGCGATTTGCTTACAGATAAATGCCATATCTTGGTGTTGCTGCAATTTCTTCCGCCATTTCTCCGGCACTGATTCCAGATCTTGATAAAGCACTTCAAGGTTGCTGGCATGCTGCAATAGCAGTGCGGCAGTTTTGGCACCTATCCCCGCGACGCCTGGAATTTTGCTGCTGCTGATGCCCGCAAGCCCCCAATAGTCAGGCAGTTGGTGTGGCAATACACCAAACTCTTGTTTTACAAATGGCATATCCAGCCAGCGTTTTTGGAAGTAATCGCGAATCTGTACATTTGGCGCTAACAGTTGGCAGTAACCTTTGTCGGTGGAAACGATCGTCACTTGATGGCCAGCTCTACCAATTTTGGTCGCCAAAGTTGCCGCCAGATCATCGGCTTCATTGCCAGGAGAATGCCAGCAAGCGACCCCGAGTGAACTAAACGCCTCACGGATCTGCGGCATTTCTTGTTGCAGGTTGTCCGGCATCGGTGAGCGGCCAGCTTTGTAATCAGGCAAGCATTGATGACGCCAACTATCGGAACGATCATCCTCATCAAACACGGCGACAGCGTGGGTGGGTAAACTATGTGAAATAAGCTGTTGCAACGCATGCTGGCAGGCATTAATGCAAGGTGAACCTTGTACTGCATGGATGCGACGAATCAGATTAAGTGCATCAACGATAAGAAGATGGATTTGCATAGCCTGTCTTATATAGTCATTAAGCCAGATTAATGTCGGGCAGCCACACGACTAAGTGCTGGCGCTGCCCGGTGAGGTATTACTATTTAAGGCTTAGCTGCAAATTTCGTAGCAAGGGGTATAAGCAGTGCCAGGCAGTTTCATTCGATGCTGTGCAATAAATCCTTGCAGTAAGCTATCCATTTGTTTCATCAATTGTGGATCGCCATGCAATTTATAAGGCCCATAGGCTTCGATGGCATGAATTCCCACTTCTTTTACGTTACCCGCAACGATGCCTGAGAATGCACGGCGTAGTGCCGCAGCCAGTTCTTCAGGGGGCTGGTTATGAGACAGATTGAGATTCGCCATATTTTCATGACTCGGTTCAAACGGATGCTGTAAATCTGGCTTGATACGGATAGACCAGTTGAAGCTATAAGCATCCCCCGTATTACGGCGGTTTTCTTTCACCAGTGGCATCGCTTTCTTCATTTGACGGGCGACTTCAGCCGGGTCATCGATAATTATCTTGTAGTATTTGCGCGCGCCATCACCCAGAGTGTTCATGATGAACTCATCCACCACTCGGAAATAATCCGCGCTCTCTTTTGGCCCGGTTAAGATAAGTGGCAGTACCTGCTCACTGTTCTCTGGATCCATTAATATGCCTAGCAGATAGAGCAACTCTTCCGCTGTCCCTACGCCACCTGGGAAAATAATGATGCCATGCGCGATGCGGACGAACGCTTCAAGCCGTTTCTCAATATCCGGCATGATAATCAATTCATTGACCAGCGGATTAGGTGGCTCTGCTGCAATGATGGAAGGCTCAGTCATACCAATAAAACGGCCATTTCTGTAACGTTGTTGGGCATGGCCAACGGCGGCACCCTTCATCGGTGCTTCCATCGCTCCTGGCCCACAGCCAGTGCAAATATTTAACTCTCGTAAACCCAGTTGGCTCCCCACTTTACGGGCATACAAGTATTCAGTTTCATTGATTGAATGGCCGCCCCAGCACACAATCATATTGGGGTCTTCATCAAGATGGAGGGCTCGGGCATTACGTAAAATAGAAAAGACCAGATTGGTCAAATGGCTGGAGCTTTCCATATCGAGATGTTGAAAACGCCCAGCGCTAACAATTTGACCATTCACAAACAAAATATCGCGTAACACCGCAAACAGATTTGCCTGTAATGAACGAATAATTTTGCCATCAACAAAAGCATGTTCTGGTGGATTTACCAGTTCGAGTTTTACACCTCGTTCACGGCGCAATACATTGATATCAAAAGTTTCATAACGCGATAAAAGCTCTTTGCTGTTATCGGTTAGGCTGCCTGAATTGAGAACTGCCAAGGAGCAGTTACGGAATAAACGGTACAGATCACTGCTGGCTGTACGTTTGAGCATATCCACTTCGAGCTGTGATAACAGATCCATTGAGCCGAGTGGGCTGACATGTGTAATCAAAGTTACTCCTTTACACCCCGGAGGGTGGTAGTGTCCGTGTATACCCTTCGTACTTAACGTTGCTGGGTGTTGGCTGCCTACCAGCAACACCAATTACTTTGGGTATATCAGAATGCTGCTTTCTATTTTGCCGTGGAATATCATAGAGATCTTTAAGTATCTATCCCTGATTTCTCTACTGAAAAATAGCGTGAAGATACGGTAATTAACCTTAACGTTGTCCCTCGGTTTTTGCCAATACTAACGTGCGTTGTGCTTAAATGTTGCGTACATGTACGCATATATTTATTGCCGGGCCATACGGCCAGTTGATGGAACAAAATCAGTATTGGAGCGCCAAGGGTTGATATCCAGTCCGCCACGGCGGGTATAACGAGCATAGACCGACAGTGTTTCAGGCTGACAAAAACGCATTATGTCGTTGAAGATACGCTCTACACACTGTTCGTGAAATTCATTATGGTGCCGGAAAGAGACCAGATAGCGTAGCAGTGCCTCTCGGTTAATCTGTGGGCCACTGTAGCTGATTTGTACTGATCCCCAATCTGGCTGGTGGGTAATCAGGCAGTTGGATTTGAGCAGATGGCTAACCAGGCTCTCTTCTACTCTGTTGGCCGTGGTAGCCCCTTGCAGATAATCGGCGCTAAATTCATAGCTATTGATACGAATATCCTGTTGGTCGAGACATTCGCCCGAGAAATCGGCAATGGGTTGATGTGTTATTTCATTGAGTTGATATAGCGTGACACTGACATCACCTTGAGCGCAGGCCGCCAAATCGCGTTGCAATGTGGCGCGAACACTTTCCCAATCAGCAAACACGGTTTGGTTAAAACTGTTGAGATAGAGTTTAAAGCTTTTGGATTCAATCAGATTAGTACTATCCGCATTCAGGCTGATTTCACCCACGGCAACTTGTGGCAGGCCATTACTGTTTAGCCAAGACAATTCATAGAGCGTCCAGATATCTGCACCATGAAAGGGCAGGTTATCTGGATATAAACCGAGAGGTTCACGGTTCATGCTGCGTGGCACAGCTTGCAACAAGGTGACGTCATAGTGATCGCGATAAGCGGTTGGTTTGCCCAGCGTCAGTTCCGCCAGAGCCTTATGGTCTTGATATGAAGACATGCTGTTCCCATGATGAGAGAAAGGTACAATAGCTTTAGTTTATCAATTTATGCCGCGTTTAACTGCATTTCTGAGTGGGGGTAACACTCAGAAATGCAGCGCAAGCCGCCGCGATACTGAGAATCGAGAATGGACCAGAATGTTTCAACGGCACTGAATAGCTTTACCCAACGTTATATCAATCTATGGCAGCAGCAGACCGGGCATCTGCCCGCCAGTGAAGAACTTTATGGTGTTACTTCACCTTGCATCGTGGAAACTCAGGACAGCCAGGTATTTTGGTTGCCACAGCCAGCGGTTGCCGATGCCACATTGGCTAATATTGAACGGGCGTTGGAGATTCAGCTTCACCCGGATATTCATGCGTTTTACACCTGCCAATATGCTGGCGACATGATGGCTAATTTAGGTGATCACCGTTTTACGCTGCTACAAGTGTGGAGCGAAGATGATTTTATCCGTTTACAGGAGAATCTAATTGGTCATCTGGTCACGCAAAAAAGGCTGAAACTCTCGCCAACGCTGTTTTTAGCAACCACCGAGTCAGAGATGACAATGGCTTCATTGTGCAATGTCACAGGTAATGTGGTGTTAGAGCAATTTGGTAGTAGTAAGCGCACCCTGCTGGCATCGACTCTCATACATTTTCTTGATGCATTGCGTCCAGTATTACCTGAATAAGCGAGTGGTTATTGTTTATTCTGGTCAAGTCGGTGTGCGAGATCTCTCACACCGGCTGTGAGACATCACTTCTATTCTTTAACTGTAAAGTTTTTGTGTCAAATTTATCTTCAATAAAATCATTTTGTTATAAACGTTCATTTTTTTATATGTAAAAGTATCAGCATCATTATTCTTACAGTGCCTTGCCACCCTTTGTCGATTAAGCGATCCTTCTAATCGCCGGATAGGATCTGGCGGAGAAGGACGGTATCTGGATGCTACCACTTCAGGATGAAGAACACTGGGACTGCTTAGGACGAGTGAAGGGATGTTTCAGGATGGAACAAAGGACACCTCCAGGATGGAGATTGAGAGCCGGTTCAGGATGAATGGTGGGTTAGGATAACCTCAGGATTAGCATCGGGATGGTGTAGGACACTGCGACGGATTGCTGGTTAGGATAACCACACGGAAAAGTTTTCATGGATTGAGCAGGGAGCATCACTTTTAGCGGGATAGCTATGAAACGAATTGAGGGGTACTGGTAAAACAGTACCCCTTTTTTTATGCTTATTTTGCCCAATATCCTTCTGTTGTCTATGGCGTGAGTTTGGGCATCGCCTTCTTCAATGGTATGCTTGGCCGCCGTTGGACCAGCCCGGCGAATGGCTGTTTTTTGGTTGAGAGCATAATCATGAGTATAGAAAATCAGGTGCGTCAGAACTTACGGGATATTGAGCTTGCCATGCGAGCAATTGATCTTTGGCAAGTTGTTCCACCGCCAGCGGCAGCCTTCGAAAGTAATGAGCCTTTCAGTATCGATACCATGGATGCCGAGCAGTGGTTGCAATGGGTACTGATTCCCCGAATGTATGCATTGCTGGAATCGAATAACCCACTTCCGACACGTTTCGCCATTACGCCATACTTTGAAGAGGCATTAAGTGGTGATAGTCGGCCAGATTGCACCATACTGCTGGCACAATTACAGTGTCTCGATGATCTGTTGAATAAAGAAAGTAACTAATGCTGGAAATAATTTACCAAGATGAATATATAGTTGCGGTGAATAAACCCGCCGGTTGGCTGGTTCACCGTAGTTGGTTGGACAGTAATGAAACCGTATTTGTGATGCAAACGGTGCGCGACCAGATTGGCCAGCATGTTTATACCGTCCACCGTCTGGATCGCCCAACATCAGGTGTGCTGCTGATGGCGTTATCCAGTGATGTTGCCCGTGCTCTTTCGGCGCAGTTTGAACAGCACCAGATTCAGAAAATATACCATGCGGTGGTTCGTGGCTATGTGCTGGAAGGTGGTACGGTTGATTACGCGATGAGCGAAGAACTGGATAAAATCGCGGATAAACATTCCAAACAAGATAAAGCACCACAACCGTCAGTTACCCACTATCAGCCTTTGGCTCAAGTGGAAGTTCCTGTTGCTATTGGGCGCTATGACACATCACGCTTCAGTTTATTGGAGCTGAAACCGGAAACAGGGCGTAAGCATCAGTTACGGCGACATATGGCACATATACGCCACCCAATTATTGGTGATAGTGCCCACGGTGATTTGCGTCAGAATAGAGGCATTGCCCAACACTTTGATTGCTCACGGCTCATGTTGCACGCTAGCCATTTACAATTGAATCATCCAGTTACTGGTGAGGTGCTTTCGCTTACGGCGCGTTGGGATGAATCCTGGCAAGGCTTGATGTCACACTTTGGCTGGTTGGGTATTACCCCTCATCTTGAAAGGGTTGAGTTTCCGGCGACCGAAGGTCAGGATAGTGAATAATTTTTTCTGGTTAAAAGGGAATATCTTTTATGGCTCAGGTCGGGATTTTTGTCGGCACTGTCTACGGTAATGCGTTGTTAGTGGCGGAAGAAGCTGAAAACATACTGAAAGAGCAGGGGCATGAGGTAACACTGTTTGAAGAGGGGACTTTAGAAGCCTGGCAGTATTATCGTCAACATTATGCACTGGTTATCACATCTACTACCGGACAAGGCGACTTCCCTGACAGCATAGCAGCACTGTTCGTCGCTGTTCGTGATCAGGTAGGGTTTCAGCCAGAGCTACGTTATGGCGTCATTGCACTAGGTGACAGCAGTTATGATAATTTCTGCGGCGCAGGGCGAGCATTTGATGAACTGCTGCAAGAGCAAGGGGCGACCCGGATTGGTGAACGACTGGATATTGACGCGATGGAACACCCTGAGCCAGAAGTGGTTTCAGCGTTGTGGGTAGAAAAATGGGGCCGCTTGCTTAAGTAACATAGCTTCTGCTCAATGACGTATTGTGGCGTGCAGTGTGCTGCCACAATACGTCATTGAGCTAGATTTAGCGGCCGTTGGTCAGCTTTTCTAAATCTGATTCAATTTCTGAAATCTTATTGGCGACAACGCTTTCTAAATGGCGTAAGTCATCCAGGATTTTGCGTTTCAAATCCACTTCAATCTGATCGCGCTTACACAGTTGATCCAACTCATCAATGACGTAACGGAGATTAGGATTGATTTCATTGATTTCTTTGTAACCATGTCCAGCGTTATCCGCCACTACAGTTTTGCGTTGGCGTGGATATTTGAATTTCACACTCTTAGCAAAAAACTCGCCTTTATCTTTGCGGAAATAAATTTTCAGAATGTCGTTATTGGCCTCCTGACGCAGGCTATAGCGATCGACATCTTCTGGTTGTGTGATTCCTAAGCTTTTCAGATTGTCATACATAGCGCCACCTTTTTGATTTTATATTCCACAGTTTATGATTATGACGGTAAATTTCGCCAAAGTATGTGATTGCAGGCGATAACTTCACAAAGCAAAAAAATAGCGGGTGATTAGCCCGCTATATTCATCTTAGTCGATGGTGCGTAATAACTCATTAATACCGACTTTTCCACGGGTTTTCGCGTCAACTTTCTTCACGATAACTGCACAGTACAGGCTGTAGCTACCGTCTTTCGAGGGCAGGTTACCGGAAACGACAACAGACCCGGCCGGAACGCGGCCATAGTGAATTTCACCAGTTTCACGATCGTAAATACGGGTGCTTTGCCCAATAAATACGCCCATAGAGATAACGGAACCTTCTTCGACGATAACCCCTTCAACCACTTCTGAACGCGCACCGACAAAGCAGTTATCTTCAATGATGGTTGGGTTGGCTTGCAGTGGCTCAAGCACGCCACCAATGCCGACACCACCGGACAAGTGCACATTCTTACCAATTTGCGCGCAAGAACCGACAGTTGCCCAGGTATCGACCATGGTGCCTTCATCAACGAAAGCGCCAATATTCACATAAGAAGGCATCAGTACGGTATTACGAGCGATAAATGCGCCTTTACGTACGGTTGCTGGTGGTACGACACGGAAGCCTTCACGTTGGAACCGCGCTTCATCGTAACCGGCGAATTTCATTGGTACTTTGTCGTAGTAACGCGTTTCTGCGCCTTCCATGACCTGATTATCATTGATACGGAAAGACAGCAGTACCGCTTTCTTCAGCCATTGATGGGTAACCCACTGGCCGTCAATCTTTTCTGCCACCCGTAGTGCACCGGTATCAAGCAGATCAATCACGTGGTTAATCGCTTCGCGGGTTACGGTATCAACGTTGGCCGGCGTGATATCTGCACGGCGTTCGAAGGCGGTTTCAATAACGTTCTGTAGTTGCTGCATCCTGTTCCCTTCAAAATGGGTTGTAAGAAAAATTAATGACTAAAAAGTTATTTGTATCACAGTTTATCGTTCGGATTGAGGGTATCTGTCAACCGTTGTGCTAATTCGCGGCGGGTTTCAATACTTAAAGCGCGGCGATCTTTGTCTGCTAATACAAATAAATCCTCCACCCGCTCGCCAATAGTTGTGATACGTGCGCTATGCAGCGATAACCCTAAATCTGCAAATATCCCACCTACCCGAGCCAGTAAGCCCGGCTGGTCCAGTGCAATTAGCTCCAGATAAGTACGGCGCTCGTTATGGGTTGGCAAGAAATTGGTTTCAGTCGGTACACTGAAATGCCGTAATTTAGGTGATAACCGCCTGACGCGCGGATGTTGATAATTCGGCTGGGTCATCGCTTGTTCTAAGGCATGACTAATGATGGGATGTCTATCTTGAGCCAGTGGGCTGCCATCTGGCTCCAATACGATAAAGGTATCCATCGCCATACCATCGCGGTTGGTGAAAATCTGTGCATCATGAACACTCAGATTGCGGCGATCCAGCTCACCGACCACCGCAGCAAACAGTGATGGGCGGTCAGGGCTCCAGATGAATATTTCGGTTCCCCCCCGTGTTGCCTGACGGCTAACTAACACCAGTGGCTTGGTTGAGTCATGCTCTAATAAGTGGCGGGCATGCCAGGCTAATTGATTGGGTGAATGACGCAGGAAATAATCAGCCCGGCAGCGGCTCCAGATGCGGTGCAATGCTTCTTCATCGATATTATCCATCCGCAGCAGCGCCAGAGCTTGTAGCCGGTGGTGACGGACACGTTCGCGCAAATCCGGGCTGTTTTGCATACCACGGCGTAACTGTTTTTCTGTAGCGAAATAAAGTTCGCGTAACAGGCTCTGTTTCCAGCTATTCCACAAATTTTCATTGGTGGCGCAAATATCAGCCACCGTCAGACTGACTAAATAGCGCAAGCGAGTTTCGCTTTGTACTTCGGCGGAGAATTGCTGAATAACCGCAGGGTCCTGAATATCTCGACGCTGAGCTGTCACTGACATCAAGAGATGGCAACGAACTAACCAAGCCACAAGTTGAGCTTCGCGCGAGTTAAGGCCGTGCTGCTCGGCAAATTCCAATACGTCGTGAGCGCCCAGTATTGAATGGTCGCCCCCACGCCCTTTGGCAATATCGTGGAACAGCGCTGCTAGCAACAATAATTCAGGTTGAGGCAGGCGTGGGTAAAGCTCGACGCAGAGAGGATGGCGTGGCCGGGTTTTTTCATCGGCAAAGCTTTCGAGTTTAAGTAACACGCGGATAGTGTGCTCATCTACGGTGTAGGCGTGAAACAGGTCAAACTGCATCTGGCCAACGATACTGCCCCATTGTGGCATATAGGCCCACAGCACGCTGTGGCGATGCATCGGTAATAATGCTCGGGAAACCGCACCTGGGTGGCGCAAAATGGCCATGAATAGCTTGCGGGCTTCAGGAATGTTACATAAAGGCTGTTTCAGATGCCGCCGGGCATGGCGTAAGCGGCGTACTGTGGTGGAATATATGCCTTTGATATCCTGATTGCGCACCATCAGATAGAACATGCGCATAATAGCTTCAGGCTGCTGGATAAATAAGTTCTCATCACGCAGATCTATCAAATCCCCGCGTAACTGAAATTCATCATCCAGTGGACGTGGTTTTTCATTGGTACCCAGCGCCAATATGGCTTCGTCAAACAGTTGTAGCAGCATGTTGTTCAGTTCGCTGACCCGGCGCGTCATACGATAAAAATCTTTCATCATCCGTTCGACCGGTTCATTGCCTTCGCCCTGATATTGCAAAAGCTGAGCCACACTCAGTTGGCGGTCAAACAGCAGGCGGTTATCGTAGCGAGTTAATACCAAATGCAGCGCGAAACGGATGCGCCACAGAAAACTCTGGCTTTCAATCAGCTCATTGCGCTCAGCTTTGGTCAGAAAACCGAAATCAACCATCTCACTTAAGGATGTGGCACCAAAATGGCGGCGGGCTACCCATTGTAGGGTGTGGATATCCCGTAACCCACCAGGGCTACTTTTAATATCAGGCTCTAGGTTATAACTGGTGCCATGGTAGCGTTTATGCCGTTCTTGTTGTTCGGTGATTTTGGCATGGAAAAATTGCGGAGAGGGCCAGAAATTGTCGCTGAAAATGTGCTTCTGCATCTGTAAAAACAGAGCTACATCACCGCAAATCAAGCGTGACTCAATCATATTGGTGGCGACAGTGAGGTCGGCTAACCCCTCGAGCAAACACTCTTCCAGTGTGCGCACGCTGTGGCCGACTTCCAGTTTCAGGTCCCATAGCAAAGTGATCAACTGGCCGACGCGTTGCGCATCTTCATCGCTTAGACGCTGCCTGCTGAGAACCAATACATCAATATCTGATAAGGGGTGTAGTTCACCACGGCCATAGCCGCCCACAGCAACCAGCGCGGTTTCAGCCACATCATCAAAGCCATAGAAGGTCCACAGCCGCCGTAACAGGCGGTCAATGTAATCACTGCGCGCAGCAATTAATATCTCGGCACTGATTCCGCCATTGAATGCTTCCGCCTGCCAAAGTTGGAAAGTCTCAAGCCGCTGCTTGAGAATCGGGCAATTAAGGTCACTATCGAGATAAGTGCTCGGTGGTGCGGGCTGCTCAGGAATGACCTTCGGTACCGCAGGGGATACAGAGTGCTCGGTGTGATTGTCAGACATATGTTTACCCGATAAATGCGACCTGATAAAAAGACGCAGCCCATAAAAAAGCCGGCGGCTGCCGGCTTGTCATTATTACTCGTGCGTTATGATGTTGGGGATGGTGTCATCCTTTCGCAACGTCATTATTTCGCAGCCGTTATCGGTTACCACAATAGTATGCTCATACTGTGCCGACAAGCTGCGATCTTTAGTTTTTACCGTCCAGCCATCTTTCATGGTACGAATTCGGTAATCCCCTGCGTTGACCATAGGCTCAATGGTGAAAGCCATACCCGTTTGCAGGATTACGCCACCGTCGTCTGCATCGTAGTGCAGCACTTGTGGCTCTTCATGGAAACCTTCGCCAATACCGTGGCCACAATATTCACGCACCACAGAAAAGTTCTCTGCTTCCACAAATTTTTGGATCTCTTTACCCAGAGTGCGCAGGCGGATACCCGGTTTGACCATTTTGATTGCCAGGTACAGGCTCTCTTGAGTGACGCGGCACAGGCGCTCACCTAGAATGGTCGGTTTGCCGACGATAAACATTTTTGATGTATCGCCATGGAAACCGTCTTTAATAACAGTCACGTCGATATTGACGATGTCACCGTCTTTCAACACTTTCTCATCACTTGGAATGCCGTGACAAATAACTTCATTAATGGAAATACAAACCGATTTAGGAAAGCCGTGGTAACCCAGACAAGCAGAGATAGCCTGCTGATGGTTGGTGATATGATCGTGGCAGATACGATCGAGTTCACCAGTGGTTACCCCCGGTTTTACGTGAGGTTCAATGATCTCCAGCACTTCAGCAGCCAGGCGGCCAGCAACGCGCATTTTTTGAATATCTTCAGGTGTTTTTATTGAGATTGCCATGCAAAAGTGTCCGTAGGGGCTGTGAATACCAACCAGCCGCCGTAATATGAATAAGCAGGTAATAAATATCATATACCCTAAATAACCTGTCGCTAATGGTACCAGCCCTGCAATTAGCTGCCAAACTTTCGTTTGCAGTGACGACACTAAATGCAACAAAAGTTGGTGTGTTGCGGCTGTTTATGGTATAAAGCGCGCCGGCAAACCGCACTATTATGTTGTCGTTTCAGGTCCGATTTCAGGGCATGTCCTGATGGCAGGTAGCTGTTTAGCTGAGTAATACCAATCGCACTCATATGTGTAAATAACACACACGTGTCGACACATACGCCGGGGTGCCCTAAAGTTTTTGATGATTATCAATTTCTTATGGGGTCGGCGTTATGGGGCACGTGGAGGCATAACCCCAACTGATACTATAGAGGTTTTAATCATGGCAACTGTTTCCATGCGCGACATGCTCCAGGCCGGTGTTCACTTCGGTCACCAGACCCGTTACTGGAACCCGAAAATGAAGCCTTTCATCTTCGGCGCACGTAACAAAGTTCACATCATCAACCTGGAAAAGACCGTACCAATGTTCAACGAAGCTCTGGCTGAATTGAAAAAGATCTCTTCCCGTAAAGGTAAGATCTTGTTCGTTGGTACTAAACGCGCAGCAAGCGAAGCGGTAAAAGACGCTGCCAACAACTGCGACCAGTTCTTCGTGAACCATCGCTGGTTGGGCGGGATGCTGACTAACTGGAAAACTGTTCGTCAGTCCATCAAACGTTTGAAAGATTTGGAAATCCAGTCTCAAGACGGCACCTTTGACAAGCTGACCAAAAAAGAAGCGCTGATGCGTACTCGTGAACTGAACAAGCTGGAAAACAGCCTGGGCGGTATCAAAGACATGGGCGGTTTACCAGACGCTCTGTTTGTTGTTGATGCTGATCACGAACACATCGCTATCAAAGAAGCTAACAACCTGGGTATCCCGGTATTCTCTATCGTTGATACTAACTCCGATCCAGATGGCGTTGACTTCATCATCCCAGGTAACGATGACGCGATCCGTGCAGTTAAACTGTACCTGAACGCCGTTGCTACTGCCGTCACTGAAGGTCGTTCTCAAGATCTGGCCGTTCAAGCGGAAGAAAGCTTCGTAGAAGCTGAATAATAAGTCAGGCTCGTTGGAGCCCTTATTAACCAGGTATTGAAATATGTTGGTTAGGGGGCCTTTATAGGCCCCCTTTGCGTATCTAATGTGAGATCTTGTTTTCACAAGAGAACCGAGGAAATTTAAATGGTTGCTATTACCGCTGCTTTGGTAAAAGAACTGCGTGAGCGTACTGCCGCAGGCATGATGGAATGTAAAAAGGCGTTGGTTGAAGCTAACGGCGACATCGAGCTTGCCATCGACAATATGCGTAAATCTGGTCAGGCTAAAGCTGCCAAGAAAGCAGGCCGTATCGCTGCTGAAGGCATCATCCTGGCTCAACTTTCAGCCGACGGTAAGTTCGGTGTGATTCTGGAACTGAACTGCGAAACTGACTTTGTTGCTAAAGATGCTGGCTTCAAAGCATTTGGCGAAGAAGTTATCAACGCAGCTCTGGCTGACAAAATCACTAATATCGACGTTCTGAAAGCTAAGTTTGAAGAGCAACGCGCCAATCTGGTAGCTAAAATCGGCGAGAACATCAATATTCGTCGTATTGCTGCTCTGGAAGGCGATGTTCTGGGTACTTATCTGCACGGCGCTCGTATCGGCGTTATGGTTGCAGCAACTGGCGCTGATGAAGAGCTGGTTAAGCACATTGCTATGCACATTGCTGCAAGCAAACCAGAATATGTTAAGCCAGACGATGTTCCTGCTGAAGTTGTTGCTCGCGAGCACCAAATCCAGTTGGACATTGCTATCGAATCCGGCAAACCACGTGAAATTGCTGAGAAGATGGTTGAAGGCCGTATGCGTAAGTTCACCGGCGAAGTTTCTCTGACTGGTCAGAACTTCGTTATGGACCCAAGCAAAACCGTTGGTGATTTGTTGAAAGAGAACAAAGCTGACGTAACAAACTTCATCCGCTTCGAAGTGGGCGAAGGCATTGAGAAAGTTGAGACTGACTTTGCTGCTGAAGTTGCAGCAATGAGCAAACAGTCTTAATGCTAAAAATGGGGCCGCCAATCGGCGGTTCCATTTTATCCACTCGATACCCGTCATACTTCAAATTACAGGTGCGTTGACTGCTTTCGTTCACTTCAGTCACTTACTTATGTAAGCTTCTGAGGATTCGCTCAGTTGTCGTCTTCCTGCAACTCGAATTATTTAGGGTATAAGCTTAGTCCTGTCAGTTTTCAGCGCACGGTATTGCTTTGAACATTTGACGGTCAAGTTCCCAATATTTATTACTGCTGCTTAGGACAGAACACCATGGCAACCAATGCAAAACCCGTATATCAGCGTATCCTGCTTAAGCTTAGCGGCGAAGCCCTGCAAGGCGCGGAAGGTTTTGGTATCGACGCAAGCGTTTTGGATCGCATGGCTCAAGAAGTTAAAGAGCTGGTCGAATTGGGCATTCAGGTCGGTGTGGTCATTGGCGGTGGTAACCTATTCCGCGGTGCCGGTTTGGCACAGGCTGGGATGAACCGCGTAGTGGGCGACCACATGGGAATGCTGGCTACCGTAATGAACGGCCTGGCAATGCGAGATGCACTGCACCGTGCCTATGTGAACGCCCGCCTGATGTCTGCTATTCCACTTAATGGTGTGTGTGATAATTACAGTTGGGCTGAAGCTATCAGCTTGCTGCGTCATAACCGTGTGGTGATTTTTGCCGCAGGTACAGGTAACCCTTTCTTCACCACCGATTCCGCGGCCTGTCTGCGTGGTATCGAGATCGAAGCTGATGTAGTGCTGAAAGCGACGAAAGTTGATGGAGTTTACTCCGCAGATCCGGTTAAAAACCCTGACGCAACACTGTTTGAGCAGCTAACCTATCAGGATGTTCTGGAGCGCGAGCTAAAAGTTATGGATCTGGCGGCCTTCACTTTGGCCCGTGATCATAACTTGCCAATTCGTGTTTTCAATATGAACAAACCTGGCGCTCTGCGTCGCGTGGTGATGGGTGAGAATGAAGGGACGTTGATCACTAAAGAAGTGACAGCGATCGCTAAATAAGCGGCAGCCTGTATTGTCAGGGGCATGCGGCTTTCAGATATGCCCCCAATGCCTGCAACTGTTGGTTTGTATATTCACCGGCTATACTCATGCTATGGCCTGCCAAGTAACCAGTTTCCAAGGGTTCACAACGTGATTAACGAAATTAGAAAAGATACTGAAGTGCGTATGGAAAAATGCTTTGAAGCTTTCCAAAACCATATCAGTAAGATCCGTACCGGTCGTGCTTCTCCAAGTATTCTTGATGGCATTCAGGTTGAGTATTATGGCACTGCTACGCCATTGCGCCAGTTGGCTAACATTGTGGTTGAAGACTCCCGTACTCTGGCATTGACCGTGTTTGACCGCAGCCTTAGCGCCGCGGTTGAGAAAGCGATCATGACCTCCGATTTAGGGCTGAATCCTTCTTCCGCGGGTACCGTTATTCGTGTTCCACTGCCAGCATTGACAGAAGAGCGCCGTAAAGACTTGATCAAAGTTGTTCGTGCAGAAGCAGAGCAGGGCCGTGTATCGATTCGTAACGTGCGCCGTGATGCTAACGAAAAAGTGAAAGCTTTGCTGAAAGATAAAGAGATCAGTGAAGATGAAGACCGCCGTTCTCAGGATGATATCCAAAAACTGACCGATGCTTTTATCAAGAAAGTTGATACTGCATTAGCGGCTAAAGAAGCTGAGTTGATGGATTTCTAATTCTGACTGACAAAAAACAGAGCGTCGCTTAGGTGGCGCTTTGTTTTTAGCAGGATCACTATTTTGCCGATTCACTAGGTTAGTAGAGTCATGCGATATCGGCAGTAATACGCTATAAAATTGGGCCGAGGATCTTTATTAGACCACCTGTTATTCGGGTCGGTTGCGCTCTCGCCTATCATAAAAACAGTTATTCAGAGCACTCTCATGAAGCAACTGACTATTCTTGGTTCTACTGGCTCCATCGGTAACAGCACTTTGGGTGTTGTCCGCGCTAATCCCGAATTATTCAACGTTACTGCACTTGTGGCTGGTCGCAATGTCGAGCAGATGGCAATGCAATGCCTCGAGTTTTCTCCTCGCTATGCCGCGATGTCAGATGAAATATCGGCCAAAGCGTTGCGCCAGTTATTGGCTGAGCACGGTTCGAAAACCGAAGTTTTTCATGGTGAAAAAGCGGCCGGTGAACTGGCTGCGTTAGACGATATTGATCAAGTGATGGCGGCAATTGTCGGTGTGGCAGGCCTGTCTTCAACGCTGGCGGCTATTCGTGCAGGTAAACAGGTATTACTGGCTAACAAAGAGTCACTGATTACCTGCGGCAAGCTTTTCATGGATGAAGTGAAACACAGCCATGCACAACTGCTGCCAATCGACAGCGAACATAATGCGATTTTTCAGAGTTTACCTGAGAAAATTCAGCGTAAACTAGGCTACTCTTCACTAAGTGAGAATGGCGTCTCGCGCATTATTTTAACTGGCTCGGGTGGCCCACTACGTGAAATACCTTTATCGCAATTTGCCGATGTCACACCAGATCAGGCTTGTGCTCATCCAAACTGGTCTATGGGGCGCAAAATTTCAGTCGACTCTGCGACTATGATGAATAAAGGGCTTGAATATATCGAGGCCCGTTGGTTATTTAATGCCAGCGCAGAGCAGGTAGAGGTTATTTTACATCCTCAATCTGTCATTCACTCGATGGTGCGTTATCACGATGGTAGTGTACTGGCCCAGATGGGGACCCCAGACATGCGTACCCCGATTGCACATGCGATGGCGTACCCTATGCGAGTAAGTTCAGGTGTCGAACCACTGGATTTCTGCAAGATACATGAATTGACTTTTGCTGAACCGGATTATCAACGTTATCCATGCCTGAAGCTGGCTATTGATGCTTCTAATGCAGGCCAGGCAGCAACGACGGCACTGAATGCCGCGAACGAAATATCCGTTATGGCATTTTTAGCTTCACGCATTCGTTTCACTGATATTGCAGCCATCAACCTTAGGGTTGTGGAACAGTTATCATTGGCTGAACCCACTAGTGTGGATGAGGTGCTGATCATTGATCGTCAAGCCCGTGATACGGCAGCTCAAGCAATAGAAAAATTGAATCATTAAGTTGTATTGGCTGTTTTGGGAATTTGTTAGGGCAAGGCTGAGATGGTATAGTCTGCACCGTCAATAGATAGATAGACTGTTGATTAGTGGCCCAATAGGTATTTAAACCGTCTATTTTGGCTGTCACTTAAGAAGCCGTGACTTGGTACACGGCTTTTTTTGTGGGCTTACTGCCTAATGTTCGGGACGAACAATTGATTTATTGAGGAAATGAGTTCGCATTATGTCGTCTGTAAATGAAGATAGGGCTAACTTGTGCCCCCTGATTCCGCGTCATGTCGCTATCATTATGGATGGTAATGGGCGTTGGGCTAAAAATCGGGGTAAATTAAGGGTCTTCGGGCATAAAGCGGGAGTGAAGTCAGTTCGTCGTGCAGTAAGTTTTGCTGCCAATCATCATTTGGATGCGCTCACGCTTTATGCTTTCAGTAGTGAAAACTGGAATCGCCCTGCTCAGGAAGTCACCGCTCTGATGGAGCTTTTTGTTCGTGCGCTGGACAGTGAAGTAAAAAGTCTGCATAAACATAATGTTCGTTTATCTGTTATTGGTGATATCAGTCGATTTAGTGAACGTTTACAACAACGGATCCGTCGCTCAGAAGCGCTAACTGCCGACAATGACGGTCTGAAACTCAACATCGCTGCCAATTATGGTGGCCGTTGGGATATTATTCAGGGTGTGCGCCATCTAGCTGAGCAAGTACAGCAAGGTGAGTTGCAGCCCACAGATATCAGTGAAGAATCGCTAAACTCGCATATCTGCCTGCATGAGCAATCTGAGGTGGATTTAGTGATCAGAACCGGTGGTGAACATCGCATCAGTAATTTTTTGTTATGGCAAATTGCCTATGCTGAACTTTACTTTACTGATGTACTCTGGCCTGATTTTGATGAACATGTCTTTGAAGGTGCGCTGAATGCATTTGCACAACGCGAGCGTCGCTTCGGGGGAACTACACCTATCGATGCCACTGCATCCTAGGGGGAACTTTTGCTGAAGTATCGTCTCATAACTGCTTTGATTTTGATTCCGGTTGTCATTGGTGCCCTGTTCCTGCTTCCGCCGGTTGGTTTTGCTATCGTTACTCTCTTTGTCTGTATGCTTGCAGCCTGGGAGTGGGGGCAATTAGCTGGGTTCGCCAGTCGTTCTCAGCGTATTTGGTTAGCCATACTTTGTGGTTTTCTACTGATCTCAATGCTGCTTAGCCTTCCTGCCTATCAGCATTCTGCTCATCTACCACAAGTGAGTGTCCCTCTCTGGCTCTCTATGGGCTGGTGGGTCGCAGCATTGCTGTTGGTGCTTACTTACCCACGCTCTGCGGCGTTGTGGCGCGATTCACGTCTGTTACGTATAATTTTCGGCGTTCTGACTATTGTTCCCTTTTTCTGGGGCATGGTGGCATTACGTCAGTATGGTTATGAGCAGAACCACCATATCGGCGCCTGGTGGCTGCTGTATGTGATGCTTTTGGTATGGGGTGCGGATTCTGGCGCTTACATGTTTGGTAAGTTATTCGGTAAACATAAATTAGCGCCTAAAGTATCACCAGGTAAAACCTGGGAAGGATTAATTGGCGGTTTACTGACATCAGCTCTGATATCATGGTTGTTCGGTCGTTATGCTCCGTTGGATATCATCCCGGAAAAACTGTTAATCTGTTCCGTGGTGGCTGCATTGGCCTCAGTACTTGGCGATTTGACCGAAAGTATGTTTAAACGTGAAGCGGGAATCAAAGACAGTGGTCATCTGATTCCTGGTCATGGTGGGATACTGGATCGTATCGATAGCCTGACCGCAGCTGTGCCGGTATTTGCCTGCTTAATGCTGTTAGTGTTTTAATCCGTCACTGACGGGGAGTTTAGGGAATATGATGAGCATACTCTGGAGCCTGGCCGCGTTTATTATCGCACTGGGGATCTTAATTACAGTGCATGAGTTCGGTCACTTTTGGGTGGCGCGGCGCTGTGGTGTCCGTGTCGAACGCTTTTCGATTGGTTTTGGTAAAGCGCTGTGGCGTCGGACGGATCGTCAAGGTACCGAGTATGTTATCGCCCTTATCCCGCTGGGCGGCTATGTTAAGATGCTAGATGAGAGTGTTGAAGCTGTTGCTCCTGAGCTTCGTCATCAATCTTTTAATAATAAAACTGTTTTGCAACGCGCGGCAATCGTCAGCGCGGGCCCTATTGCCAACTTCCTTTTTGCTGTCATTGCTTACTGGCTGGTGTTTATCATTGGTGTGCCAAGTGTGCGCCCGGTAGTGGGTGACATTTCGCCACAATCCATTGCTGCACAAGCCAATATTTCTCCAGGAATGGAACTTAAGTCTGTAGATGGTATCGAAACGCCTGACTGGGACTCTGTTCGTTTGGCCCTCGTCGGCAAAATCGGTGATAAACAAACACAGGTGGGTGTGGCACCATTTGGTTCTGCTAATGTGGTGCAAAAGACACTGGATCTGCAACAGTGGCAGTTCGAGCCTGATAAGCAAGATCCTGTCGTGGCGTTGGGTATTATTCCACGAGGCCCGCAGATTGAATCTGTCTTGGCTGAAGTTCAAACCGGGTCTGCGGCACAAAAGGCAGGTTTACAAGCAGGGGATAGGATAGTTAAAGTTGGTGGTCAGCCACTGGATCGTTGGCAAACATTTGTTTTACAGGTTCGTGATAACCCCGGTAAGCCACTGGTGTTAGATATTGAAAGGGGTGGTACCCCCTTGTCTTTAACCTTAATACCAGATACAAAATCGGTTGGAGAAAACCGCAATGAAGGTTTTGCGGGTGTAGTGCCGAAAGTTATACCGCTTCCGGATGAATATAGAACGATTCGCCAATATGGCCCGTTCACGGCACTCTACCAAGCTGGGGATAAAACCTGGCAGTTGATGCGGTTGACGGTAGGCATGTTGGGTAAACTGATTACTGGTGATGTTAAACTGAATAACTTGAGTGGCCCGATATCTATTGCACAAGGCGCTGGGGTTTCAGCTGAGTACGGATTGGTGTATTACCTGATGTTTTTGGCACTAATCAGTGTCAACTTGGGCATTATCAATTTGTTCCCGTTACCGGTATTAGATGGTGGACATCTGCTCTTCCTGGCGATAGAAAAGCTGAAGGGTGGGCCGGTTTCTGAGCGAGTACAGGACTTCAGTTATCGCATCGGCTCGATTTTGCTGGTGTTATTAATGGGGCTTGCACTTTTCAATGATTTCTCCCGTCTTTAACGGCTGGGGATAGGTTAGGAAGAACGCATAACAACGATGGCGATGAAAAAGTTGCTCATAGCGTCGCTGCTGTTTGGCAGCGCCACCGTATACGGTGCAGACGGGTTCGTAGTGAAAGATATTCATTTCGAAGGCCTGCAACGGGTCGCCGTCGGTGCGGCGTTACTTAATATGCCGGTTCGCGTAGGCGATACCGTCAGTGATGATGACATCGGTAAAACTATCCGTGCGTTGTTTGCTACAGGCAACTTCGAGGACGTTCGTGTCCTGCGCGATGGTGATACGCTGATTGTTCAAGTCAAAGAACGCCCAACGATTGCCAGCATCACTTTCTCCGGTAACAAAGCGGTGAAAGATGACATGCTTAAGCAGAATCTGGAAGCCTCTGGCGTCCGGGTTGGCGAAGCCCTGGACCGTACCACTATATCCAGCATTGAAAAAGGACTCGAAGACTTCTATTACAGTGTGGGTAAATACAGCGCTTCAGTGAAGGCTGTTGTTACACCGCTACCGCGTAATCGTGTTGATATCAAACTGGTCTTTACCGAAGGTGTCTCTGCAAAAATTCAGCAGATTAACATCGTAGGTAACCACAGTTTCACAACTGATGAGCTTATCTCACGCTTCCAATTGCGTGATGAAGTGCCATGGTGGAACGTGGTTGGTGATCGTAAATATCAGAAGCAGAAGCTAGCCGGTGATCTCGAAATCTTGCGCAGCTTCTACTTAGATCGCGGTTACGCCCGATTTAATATCGATTCTACTCAGGTGAGTTTGACGCCAGATAAAAAAGGCATCTATATCACCATCAACATTACCGAAGGCGATCAATACAAGCTTAATAGCGTTGTTGTGAGCGGTAATCTTGCAGGGCATCAATCTGAAGCGGATAAGCTGGCAGCGATTGAACCGGGTGAATTGTTTAACGGCAGTAAAGTCACACGCATTGAAGAAGACATCAAGAAGATGTTGGGCCGCTATGGCTATGCTTATCCGCGTGTGGTCTCTCAACCAGAAATTAACGATGCTGATAAAACAGTCAAACTGCATATCAACGTAGATGCGGGTAACCGTTTCTATGTCCGCAATGTTCGTTTCGAAGGTAATGACACCAGTAAAGACTCCGTATTGCGCCGTGAAATGCGCCAGATGGAAGGTGCATGGTTGGGTAATGATCAGGTCGAAGCGGGCAAAGAACGTTTAAACCGTCTGGGCTATTTCGAAACCGTTGATGTTGAAACTCAACGTGTTCCAGGAACTGCTGATCAGGTCGATGTCACTTATAAAGTCAAGGAACGCAATACCGGTAGTTTAAACTTTGGTATTGGTTACGGCACAGAAAGTGGTGTCAGCTTCCAGGTTGGGGTTCAGCAAGATAACTGGTTGGGTACTGGTAATACCGTCGGTATTAATGGTACGAAGAACGACTATCAGACTTATGCTGAATTTACCTTAACTGACCCTTACTTCACCGTTGATGGTGTAAGTCTGGGCGGGCGTATCTTCTATAATGATTTTAAAGCAGATAACGCAGACCTGTCTGGCTATACCAACAGCAGTTATGGTATTGACGGTACTTTAGGCTTCCCAATTAATGAGAATAACTCATTACGGGTTGGTTTAGGTTACGTCCATAACTCCCTGTCTGACATGGAACCACAAGTCGCGATGTGGCGATATCTTGACTCTGTTGGTCAAGATCCTAATCTGACTGATCGTGCCAGCTTCACCGCGGATGACTTCACACTGAATCTGGGTTGGACTTATAACAACCTTGACCGTGGTTTCTTCCCAACGTCAGGGGTTAAATCATCAGTTAATACCAAAGTGACGGTACCTGGCTCTGATAACGAGTTCTATAAAATCACTTTCGATACATCTGCTTACCAACCGTTAGATGAAGATCATTCATGGGTGCTCTTAGGCCGTGGTCGCTTGGGTTATGGCGACGGTATCGGTTCGAAAGAGATGCCATTCTATGAGAACTTCTATGCCGGTGGTTCCAGTACTGTCCGTGGTTTCCGATCAAATAATATCGGTCCTAAAGCGGCATACTATAATGCTAATGGGACCATCAGAGATTCAACCGATGCGGTTGGTGGTAACGCGATGGCGGTGGCCAGTTTAGAACTGATTACACCGACGCCGTTTATCAGTGAAAAATACTCAAACTCTGTACGGACCTCCTTCTTCATTGACTCAGGTACTGTATGGGATACTAACTGGGAAAATACCGCACTGACGCGTGCTGCTGGTGTACCTGATTACAGTAAGGCGAGTAATATTCGTGTGTCTGCCGGTGTGTCATTACAATGGATGTCGCCATTGGGTCCATTAGTGTTCTCATATGCTAAACCGGTTAAAGATTACGAAGGTGATAAGTCAGAGCAATTCCAGTTTAACATTGGTAAGACTTGGTAATTGATTGGCAAAGTAGTTCTGAATTTTAAAGACAGCACTGGTAGTTGAAATAACCTAAGGTAGCGCTAGTGAGTTTGGCGCTATTTTAGGCACTATTCAGTATTAAGTGCACTTCAAGGTGTCTCTGACACAAACGGGTAATGGTAAGGAGTTTATAGTGAAAAAGTGGTTGTGTGCCGCAGGTCTTGGTTTAGCATTGGCAGCTTCTGCCAGCGTTCAAGCCGCTGACAAGATTGCTATTGTTAACGTTTCCAGCATTTTCCAACAATTACCTGCGCGTGAAACCGTAGCTAAGCAGCTGGAGAATGAATTCAAAGGCCGTGCAACCGAACTGCAAGGAATGGAGCGCGACCTGCAAACTAAAATGCAGAAGCTGCAACGTGACGGTTCTACCATGAAAGCCAGTGATCGTACCAAGCTGGAAAGCGACGTAATGAAACAGCGTGAAACTTTCTCTACTAAAGCCCAGGCTTTTGAGCAAGATAATCGCCGTCGTCAGATGGAAGAGCGTAACAAAATTCTGAGCCGTATTCAGGATGCTGTTAAATCTGTTGCTAGCAAAGGTGGTTATGATGTGGTGATTGATGCAAATGCTGTTGCATATGCAGACCCTTCTAAAGATATCACTGCTGACGTGCTGAAACAGGTTAAATAAAACATGCCTTCAATTCGACTGGCTGATTTAGCTCAGCAGTTGGATGCACAGGTGTACGGTGATGGCGATCTCGTCATCACCGGCATCGCTTCTATGCATTCCGCCGAGCCTTCGCAAATCACGTTTTTGTCAAATAGTCGCTATCAAGAACAACTCGCTACTTGTAATGCAGGTGCGGTGGTATTGACTGAGGCTGACTTACCTTTCTGTAAATCTGCAGCTCTAGTGGTTAAAAATCCGTATTTAACCTATGCACGTATGGCTCAGATAATGGATACCACACCTCAACCGGCCCAGGATATTGCACCGAGTGCAGTTATCGCTCCACTGGTAACGTTGGGAGAGACGGTTTCTATCGGTGCAAATGCAGTGATAGAGTCCGGTGTTGTGCTAGGCGATAATGTGGTTATCGGTGCTGGCTGCTTTATTGGCAAGAATACTCACATTGGTGCTGGTAGCCGTTTGTGGGCCAATGTTTCCGTTTATCATGAAGTTGTTATTGGGCAGAACTGCTTGATTCAATCCGGTACGGTCATTGGTGCAGATGGTTTTGGTTATGCAAATGATCGTGGTAATTGGATAAAAATTCCACAGCTCGGTTCAGTGCATATTGGTGACCGTGTTGAGATTGGCGCTTGTACCACGATTGACCGTGGTGCACTAGATAATACCATTATTGGTAATGGCGTCATCATTGATAACCAATGTCAGATTGCACATAACGTTGTGATTGGCGACAATACCGCGGTTGCGGGTGGTGTTATCATGGCAGGCAGTCTGAAAGTTGGCCGATATTGTATGATAGGCGGCGCGAGTGTGATCAATGGTCATATGGAGATTTGTGACAAAGTCACCATCACCGGAATGGGAATGGTGATGCGCCCAATCACTGAACCTGGGTTATACTCCTCCGGCATTCCGTTACAACCAAATAAAGTTTGGCGCAAGACCGCTGCTTTAGTGATGAATATCGATGGAATTAATAAACGCTTAAAAGCTATTGAGCGTAAAATCGATAAAGAGTAGTCACTCAAGACTGATACTCTGAGTCAATAATTAAGCTTATTGGCAAGTGATGCCAAAAGTAGATACTTAAAGAAATTGGTGTCGCAGCCTGACAAAATAAATCAATCTTGATGAACTTATGTGTCAAGTGATTCAGGTAAATACGTGCAGTTACGCCGTTGTTGCGTCAAGTTCGAAGGGTATACAGAGTTCCTAATTTGCGGCCTGCCTAATGCCTCCCTTTTGGGGCAGTGCAGGCCGTGTTGTTGATAGCATTAGTTTTTTAGACAGGAAGAGTATTTTGACTACTGACACTCATACTCTGCATATTGAAGAGATTTTGGATCTACTCCCGCACCGTTTTCCGTTCTTGCTGGTAGATCGTGTCCTTGATTTCGAAGAAGGAAAATTTCTGCGTGCAGTGAAGAACGTCTCTTTCAACGAGCCATTTTTCCAAGGCCATTTCCCGGGTAAACCTATCTTCCCAGGCGTGCTGATTTTAGAGGCGATGGCGCAGGCGACCGGTATCTTGGCATTTAAAAGCCGCGGTAAACTTGAGCCGGGTGAACTTTATTATTTTGCTGGCATTGATGAAGCTCGCTTCAAACGTCCGGTAGTGCCTGGTGATCAAATGATCATGGAAGTTCAGTTCGTTAAAGAACGCCGTGGTCTGACCCGTTTTACTGGTGTTGCGAAAGTCGATGGTGAAATCGTCTGTACTGCCACGATGATGTGTGCTCGTAGCAGACCAGTAACCCCACCAGCAGAAGCTGTTGTTGCAAAGTCTGTTGTTGTCGAACCCGCAGTTAAGGAGTCCTGATACGTGATTGACAAAACCGCCATTATCCATCCAAGTTCTATCGTCGAAGAAGGTGCCATTATTGGTGCCGGCGTTCGTATTGGCCCCTTCTGCTTTGTCGGATCTCAGGTGGAAATTGGCGCTGGCACGGAACTGAAATCCCATGTCGTCGTTAATGGTGTAACCAAGATTGGCTGTGACAATCAGATTTACCAATTTGCCTCCATTGGTGAGGCGAATCAGGATCTGAAATATGCAGGCGAGCCTACTCGCGTTGAGATCGGTTCGCGTAACCGTATCCGTGAAAGCGTATCTATCCACCGTGGTACGGTCCAAGGTGGTGGATTAACTAAAGTAGGCAGCGACAATTTGCTGATGATTAATGCCCATATCGCCCATGACTGTATCATTGGTGATCGTTGCATTCTTGCGAACAATGCAACTTTGGGTGGTCATGTGGAAATTGACGATTTTGCCATCATTGGCGGAATGACGGCTATCCATCAATTCTGCGTGATTGGTGCGCATGTGATGGTGGGCGGTTGTTCAGGCGTTGCTCAGGATGTGCCTCCTTATGTCATTGCTCAGGGCAACCATGCAACACCATTTGGTATCAATATTGAAGGGTTAAAACGTCGCGGTTTTGACAAAGAATCACTTCATGCGATCCGTAATGCTTACAAGTTGTTGTACCGCAGTGGTCGGACGCTGGATGAAGTGAAACCAGAAATTGCCGAATTGGCGGAGCAGGTTCCGGCGGTTAAGGCATTCAGTGATTTCTTTGCGCGCTCTACTCGCGGCATTATTCGCTAACTTATGCAAAATAGCCCATTAGCTGTTGATTGTCCGTCGAATACCGGGCGTCCTTTAACTATCGGTTTAGTCGCCGGAGAAACTTCTGGCGACATCTTAGGCGCTGGGTTGATTCGTGCGCTGAAAGCTCAGGTTCCCGATGCCCGCTTTGTTGGTGTTGCTGGGCCGTTGATGCAAGCTGAGGGATGTGAAGCCTGGTATGAGATGGAAGAGTTGGCAGTGATGGGCGTTGTTGAAGTATTAGAACGCTTGCCACGGTTACTCAAGATCCGCAAAGATCTGACCCAACGCTTTAGTGAACTCTCCCCAGATGTTTTCGTGGGTATCGATGCGCCTGATTTCAATATCACCCTCGAAGGGCGTTTGAAACAGCGTGGCATCCGAACCATTCATTATGTCAGCCCCTCTGTTTGGGCCTGGCGACAAAAACGCGTTTTCAAAATTGGTAAAGCGACCGATATGGTGTTGGCTTTTCTTCCTTTTGAAAAAGCGTTTTACGATCGTTTCAATGTTCCATGTCGCTTTATTGGTCATACCATGGCTGATGCCATGCCTTTAATCCCTGATAAGCAAGCGGCAAGAACAGAATTGGGGATTGCGCTACATGCGCCATGTCTGGCCCTGTTGCCGGGTAGTCGCCATTCAGAAGTGGAAATGCTCAGTGCCGACTTTCTGCGTACTGCTGCCATCTTGAGGCAACAGCTGCCTGAGCTGGAAGTGCTGGTTCCATTGGTTAACAGCAAGCGTCGTGAGCAGTTCGAACGAATTAAAGCTGAAATTGCCCCTGACTTATCCGTCCATTTATTAGATGGCAATGCCCGGGTGGCGATGATTGCCAGTGATGCTACCTTGCTCGCCTCGGGTACTGCGGCGTTGGAATGCATGTTGGCTAAATGCCCCATGGTGGTAGGTTATCGTATGAAACCCTTCACTTTCTGGTTAGCAGAACGATTAGTTAAAACACCTTATGTCTCATTACCGAATCTGTTGGCAGGCGAAGAGCTGGTGACAGAATTGTTGCAGCAAGAGTGCCAACCACAAACATTAGCCGATGCATTGTTACCGCTATTACAAGGTGGTGATGCAGTTGAGGCGTTAAAAGAACGTTTCCTGATTTTGCATCAGAGCATCCGTTGTGGCGCGGATGAACAGGCAGCACAGGCGGTATTGGAGTTAGCAGGTCGATGACAGATATTTTTATATACCCGCAGGCGAATTTGATTGCCGGTGTGGATGAAGTTGGCCGTGGCCCATTAGTGGGGGCTGTTGTCACTGCGGCGGTTATTCTCGATCCGACACGGCCAATTGTCGGTTTGGCAGACTCGAAAAAACTGAGTGAGAAGCGGCGTCTGTCACTTTATGACGAAATTACGGATAAGGCCCTGTCCTGGAGCCTTGGTCGCGCTGAGCCAGAAGAGATTGATCACCTAAATATATTGCATGCAACAATGCTGGCAATGCAAAGAGCGGTAGCAAGATTACATATCACACCCGATTATGTGTTGATTGATGGTAATCGCTGTCCAAAACTGGCGATGCCGTCATTAGCCGTTGTAAAAGGGGACAGCCGAGTTGCAGAGATCAGTGCCGCCTCTATTCTGGCTAAAGTGACCCGTGATCGTGAAATGACTGAACTGGATCTCATTTTCCCCGAGTATGGTTTTGCGCAGCACAAAGGCTACCCGACAGCATTCCACCTGGAGCGGCTGGCAGCACTAGGCGCAACTGAGCACCATCGGCGCAGCTTTGGCCCGGTTAAGCGCGTGCTAGGGCTGATATAAGCCGGTATTGTCGCTGAAAGACACTCATAGTTATGATGCCCTCAGACACTCTGTTCTGCGGGTGTGATTCAATCCACTAATTTCTGGTATCTGGATATGGCCGAACCTCGTTTTGTCCACCTGCGTGTTCACAGCGATTACTCCATGATCGATGGATTAGCCAAGATTGGACCCTTGGTGAAGAGAGCTGCTGCATTAGGTATGCCCGCTCTGGCCATTACTGACTTCACTAACCTTTGTGGTTTGGTGAAATTCTACGGTAGCGCCCACGGTGCTGGGATTAAACCCATCATTGGCGCAGATTTCTACGTGCAAAGTGAAATCTTGGGTGATGAGTTGGCTCACCTTACTGTGTTGGCACGCAATAATGAAGGTTATCAAAACCTTACCTTATTGATCTCCGAAGCTTATCAACGTGGTTATGGCGCAGCTGGTCCGATAATTGATCGCGATTGGCTGATCAAGCATAAAGAGGGACTGATTCTGCTATCCGGTGGCCGGATGGGGGATGTCGGCAAGTTTATGCTGCGCGGTAATCAGACTCAGGTTGATCAGTGTCTTGAGTTTTATCAAGAGCATTTCCCTGACAGTTACTATTTGGAGCTAATCCGTACCGGTCGGCCAGACGAAGAGAACTATCTTCATGCGGCAGTCGCGCTAGCGACTGAGCGCGGCCTGCCCGTTGTTGCGACCAATGATGTGCGTTTTATCGTTGAGTCTGACTTTGACGCCCATGAGATCCGCGTTGCTATTCATGACGGTTTTACATTGGTTGATCCTAAGCGGCCTAAAAATTATAGTCCTCAGCAGTTTATGCGCGATGAAGAACAGATGTGTGAGCTGTTCGCGGATATTCCTGAAGCGCTGCTCAACAGTGTTGAAATAGCCAAACGTTGTAACGTCACCATCCGCCTTGGGGAATACTTTCTACCGCAGTTCCCTACCGGTGAGATGAGCACGGAAGATTTTTTGGTAGAAAAATCAAAGCAAGGTTTGGAAGAACGGTTGGAATTCCTCTTCCCCGACTCGCAAGTGCGGGCGCAAAAACGGCCAGAGTATGACGAGCGGCTCGATATTGAGCTAAAAGTTATCAACCAGATGGGATTCCCTGGTTACTTCTTGATAGTAATGGAATTTATCCAGTGGTCTAAAGATAATGGTGTTCCGGTAGGGCCAGGGCGAGGCTCAGGTGCAGGCTCTCTGGTGGCATATGCGCTCAAGATTACCGATCTGGATCCGCTGGAATTTGACCTGCTGTTCGAACGTTTTCTCAACCCTGAACGTGTATCAATGCCCGACTTCGACGTTGACTTCTGTATGGAGAAACGTGATCTGGTGATTGAACATGTGGCCGAAATGTATGGCCGCGATGCAGTTTCTCAGATTATTACCTTCGGTACGATGGCTGCCAAAGCGGTTATCCGCGATGTGGGTCGCGTGCTGGGCCACCCTTATGGTTTTGTCGATCGTATCTCAAAATTGGTGCCACCAGATCCTGGAATGACGCTGGAAAAAGCCTTTGCCGCTGAACCGCAACTTCCTGAAATTTATGAAGCCGATGAAGAGGTTAGGGCGCTGATTGATATGGCGCGTAAGCTGGAGGGGGTAACACGTAACGCTGGGAAACACGCCGGTGGGGTGGTTATTGCTCCGACCAAAATTACTGATTTTGCACCGCTATATTGTGATGCGGAAGGCAAAAACCCGGTTACTCAGTTCGATAAAAATGATGTGGAATATGCCGGTCTGGTGAAGTTCGACTTCCTCGGTTTGCGTACGCTAACTATCATTAATTGGGCGCTGGAGATGATCAATGCCAAGCGCGCCAAAACTGGGCTAGAACCGATAGATATCGCCTCTATTCCGCTGGAAGATAAGCAAAGCTTCGATATGCTGCAACGTTCGGAAACGACAGCAGTATTCCAGCTTGAATCCCGAGGTATGAAGGATCTTATCAAGCGGCTGAAGCCAGACTGCTTCGAGGATATGATAGCTCTGGTGGCATTATTCCGCCCCGGTCCGCTGCAATCAGGGATGGTAGATAACTTTATTGACCGTAAACATGGTCGTGAAGCACTGTCCTATCCTGATATCGAATGGCAACATGAATCCCTGAAGCCTGTACTGGAGCCGACCTATGGCATCATCCTGTATCAGGAACAGGTTATGCAGATTGCGCAGGTTCTGTCTGGTTACTCCCTTGGCGGCGCGGATATGTTGCGTCGAGCTATGGGTAAGAAAAACCCAGCAGAGATGGCAAAACAGCGTTCGGTATTCGAAGATGGGGCCAAAAGTCAGGGCGTTGACGGTGAATTGGCGATAAAAATCTTTGACTTGGTAGAGAAGTTTGCCGGTTATGGTTTTAACAAATCTCACTCCGCTGCTTATGCTTTGGTGTCCTACCAGACGTTGTGGTTAAAAGCACATTATCCGGCTGAATTTATGGCTGCGGTAATGACCGCCGATATGGATAACACCGATAAAGTCGTTGGCCTGGTTGATGAATGTTGGCGTATGGGGCTGAAGATTCTGCCACCAGAAATTAACAGTGGCCTGTATCACTTCCATGTAAATGATGAGGGTGAAATTGTTTACGGGATTGGTGCTATCAAGGGGGTTGGTGAGGCGCCGATCGACGCGATACTGGAGGCGCGTAAAGAGGGCGGTCACTTCAAAGATTTGTTTGATTTATGTGCCCGCGTCGATACGAAAAAGCTGAATCGGCGGATATTAGAAAAGTTAATCATGTCCGGTGCTTTTGACCGTTTGGGACCGCACCGTGCCGCATTAATGAGCTCCTTAGGCGAAGCGTTAAAAGCCGCAGACCAACATGCGAAAGCAGAGGCCATTGGTCAGGCCGATATGTTTGGCGTATTGGCTGATGCACCTGAGCAGGTTGAGCAATCTTATGCTAATGTGCCGCGGTGGCAGGAACAAATTGTTTTAGACGGTGAGCGGGAAACGCTGGGGTTATACCTAACCGGCCACCCGATTACTCAATATCTAAAGGAAATCGAACGTTATGCTGGCGGGCTGCGTTTGAAAGATATGCATCCGACGGATCGGGGCAAAATGACCACTGCGGTAGGGCTGGTAATCGCTGCAAGGGTTATGGTAACAAAACGCGGGAATCGCATTGGTATTTGTACTTTGGATGACCGCTCCGGGCGTCTGGAGGTGATGCTATTCACCGATGCATTGGAAAAATATCAGCATTTATTGGAAAAAGACCGTATCCTGATAGCCACTGGACAGGTCAGCTTTGATGACTTTAGTGGTGGACTTAAAATGACCGCCCGTGAGTTAATGGACATCAGTGAAGCTCGTGAAAAATATGCCCGTGGGCTTGCTATATCGCTGACCGACAGGCAAATTGATGACCAGCTTTTGAACCGTCTCCGTCAGTCGTTGGAACCCCATCGAGCGGGGACGATCCCAGTGCATCTTTATTACCAACGGGAAGATGCTCGCGCCCGGCTGCGGTTTGGAGCCACATGGCGCGTGACGCCCACCGATCGCTTATTGATAGATTTGCGAACGCTGGTAGGTAATGAGCAGGTGGAACTGGAATTTGACTAAAATAGGAATGCTATGAGTCTGAATTTTCTTGATTTTGAACAGCCGATTGCAGAGCTGGAAGCGAAAATTGACTCGCTGACTGCAGTCAGCCGTCAAGACGAAAAATTAGATATTAATCTGGATGAAGAGGTCCAGCGTCTGCGTGAGAAAAGTGTTGAGCTGACGCGGAAAATTTTCTCGGACCTCGGCGCATGGCAGATTGCCCAACTGGCACGCCACCCTCGTCGTCCTTATACCCTGGATTATATCGCTAATATCTTTACTGATTTCGAAGAACTGGCGGGTGATCGCGCTTATGCCGACGACAAAGCTATTGTCGGTGGTATTGCTCGTCTGGATGGTCGCCCGGTGATGATCATTGGTCATCAAAAAGGCCGTGAAACCAAAGAAAAAATTCGCCGTAACTTTGGTATGCCAGCGCCTGAAGGTTATCGTAAGGCACTGCGTCTGATGGAGATGGCTGAGCGCTTTAAGCTGCCAATCATTACTTTCATTGATACACCGGGGGCATATCCTGGTGTTGGCGCAGAAGAGCGTGGTCAATCTGAAGCCATCGCACGTAACCTGCGTGAGATGTCACGCCTGAGTGTTCCTATCGTTTGTACCGTTATTGGTGAAGGTGGCTCAGGCGGCGCATTAGCCATTGGTGTTGGCGATAAAGTGAATATGCTGCAATACAGCACCTATTCCGTTATCTCCCCAGAGGGCTGTGCATCTATTCTGTGGAAAAGTGCTGATAAAGCACCGTTAGCCGCAGAGGCCATGGGTATTACGGCTCATCGTCTGAAAGAATTAAAGATGATTGACTCGGTTATCCCTGAACCTTTAGGCGGCGCACACCGTGATTACATCACTATTGCTGCTGCTTTGAAGGCGCAACTGTTGGCTGATCTTAGTGATCTGGATGTTTTGAATGACGAAGAATTATTGAATCGTCGTTATCAGCGTCTGATGAATTACGGTTATTGCTGATTAAGCATGCCCGATTTATTGGGCATCGCAGAGAAATATTGAAATCCGGCTCATATATTATGAGCCGGATTTTTTACTTATAGATTCTGAGTCATAATATCTAACCCCATAATAATTTTGGCAAAAATTTAATTTCATGTTGTTATAGGTAATTGGCGAACAATATGAGGATTCACCGATGAATATCATCGCAATCATGGGGCCGATGGGGGTTTACTACAAAGATGAACCTATTCGTGAGTTAAACGATGCCCTGCTGGCTAAAGGTTTTCAGTTGATCTACCCTCAGGATCGTGGTGATCTGCTTAAACTGATCGAGCATAATGCGCGGATTATTGGTGTGATTTTCGATTGGGACCAGCACAGTAATGAGCTTTGCACTGAAATTAATGATCTGAACGAATATCTCCCACTTTACGCATTTATCAATACGACCTCCTCATTGGATGTCAGTTTGAATGAAATGCGCATGGCTCTTTATTTCTTTGAATATACGTTAAATGCGGCAGATGATATTGCCCAGCATATTGAACAATATACCGCTGAGTATATGGATAGCATCACTCCGCCGCTAACCAAGGCGTTATTTAATTACGTCAAAGAAGGGAAATATACCTTCTGTACGCCGGGGCATATGGCGGGGACGGCATTTCAAAAAAGCCCGGTAGGCAGCTTATTCTATGATTTCTTTGGTGCTAATACCCTCAAGGCTGATGTGTCGATTTCAGTGACTGAACTCGGATCACTATTAGACCACAGTGGCCCGCATCTGGAAGCCGAAGAGTATATTGCCCGTACTTTCAATGCTGAGCAGAGTTATATGGTGACGAACGGGACATCAACGGCAAATAAAATCATTGGCATGTATTCGTCCCCTTCGGGCAGTACGGTATTGATTGACCGTAATTGTCATAAGTCTCTGACACATCTTTTGATGATGACCAATATCATTCCGCTATATTTGCGCCCGGCCCGTAATGCTTACGGTATTTTGGGCGGCATCCCGCAGCACGAATTTACGCGCGAATCTATTACTGAGAAAATTGCACAAACCAAGAATGCCAGCTGGCCAGTGCATGCGGTGATAACGAACTCAACCTATGATGGGCTGCTCTATAATACTGATTATATTAAGCAGACACTGGACGTCCCTTCAATTCACTTTGATTCCGCCTGGGTGCCTTATACCAATTTCCATGAGATTTATGAAGGGAAAAGTGGCATGAGCGGGGAACGGATTGCGGGTAAAGTTTTCTATGAAACGCAATCGACACATAAATTGTTGGCCGCATTCTCTCAAGCTTCGATGATTCATATTAAAGGTGATTACAATGAAGGCACTTTTAACGAAGCTTATATGATGCATACCACCACCTCTCCGAATTACGGCATTGTGGCATCAATGGAAACTGCCGCAGCAATGATGCGTGGTAAACCGGGCAGGCGCATGATTATGCGCTCCATTGAGCGTGCGATGCATTTTCGCAAAGAAGTTCGCCGTTTACGTTCACAAAGTGACAACTGGTTCTTTGATGTCTGGCAGCCAGAAGATATTGACGAAATAGCCTGTTGGCCGTTGCAACCGGGGCAAAAATGGCATGGCTTTAGTAATGCGGATGCAGACCATATGTATCTGGATCCGATCAAAGTGACCATCCTGACGCCGGGTATGAGCAGTGAGGGGGAACTTGAAGACGAAGGGATCCCTGCGGCATTAGTCGCTAAATTTCTCGATGAACGCGGCATTGTGGTAGAGAAAACCGGGCCATATAATTTACTGTTCCTGTTCAGTATTGGCATTGATAAAACCAAGTCGATGAGCTTATTACGCGGCCTCACTGAATTTAAACGCGCTTATGATCTTAACTTGCGGGTTAAAAATATGCTGCCGGATCTGTTTGCTGAAGATCCCGATTTTTACCGCCATATGCGCATTCAGGAGTTGGCCGCCGGTATCCACCAATTGATCCGTAAACACGACTTGCCCCGTTTGATGCGTCAGTCTTTTGATGTACTGCCAGAGATGAAACTCACGCCGTATGACATGTTCCAACAGCAGATTCGCGGTAATATAGCAGCCTGCGAAATGCGTGATTTGATAGGCAAAGTCGTGGCCAACATGATCCTGCCTTACCCACCGGGGGTACCGTTGGTTATGCCAGGTGAAATGATCAGTGAAGAGAGCCGCGCAGTCTTGGACTTCCTGCTGATGCTGTGTGCAATTGGCGCGCATTATCCTGGGTTTGAAACCGACATTCACGGAGCTAAACGTGATGATGATGGTCGCTATTGGGTCAATGTGCTGAAGACAAATGATTAAACTGGAGTAATACATGTTAGCAATACGTCAGATACATCATATTGCAATCATTGGCTCAGATTATCAGGTCAGTAAAAAATTCTACTGTGAGGTGCTGGGGTTCAGCTTGATAAGCGAGGTCTATCGTGAAGAACGCGACTCATGGAAAGCTGATTTAGCCTTAAATGGGCAATATACTTATACTATCGAGTTGTTTTCTTTTCCCTCCTCGTCAACACGGCCTAGCCGCCCAGAGGCTTGTGGTTTACGTCACCTGGCTTTTCAGGTTGATAATATTGAGCAGGCAGTCAGTGAACTGGGGGCTACCGGTGTGATTTGCGAAGCGGTTCGCATTGATCCCTATACCCAATCACGTTTTACTTTCTTTACTGATCCAGATGGTTTACCTCTGGAGCTATACGAAATAACGCTGGAATGACATGAACTCAGCCACCTTTATGCCTAATGTGTTACTCAATCCTTTGTTCGCACAATTGGGTGATCATCGCCATGTGCTGGTGGGGTTCAGTGGTGGGTTGGATTCCAGTGTATTACTGCATTTATTGGTTAGCCTGCGCCAACAATTGCTCCCTGAGCTGAAAGTTCGTGCGATTCATATTCATCACGGATTAAACCCATTGGCAGACAGTTGGGTAAAACATTGCCAGCAGCAGTGTGATCAATGGGAAGTTCCACTTGAAGTAGTGCGAGTGAAGATTGATCCGCGACACAATGGAATAGAGGCTGCCGCCAGAACGGCTCGCTATCAGGCATTTTCCTCACATTTAGCTGCCAATGAAGTGCTACTTACGGCTCAACATCTGGATGACCAGTGTGAAACCTTCTTACTGGCACTTAAGCGGGGCAGTGGTCCGGCGGGGCTGTCCTCAATGGCAGGCAGAATGCCGTTTGCCCATAGCCAGTTGTTGCGACCATTGTTGGCCTTTTCCCGCGCAACGCTTGAGAACTATGCTCAAGCACAACAACTACGGTGGATTGAAGATGACAGCAATCAGGACCATCGTTTCGATCGTAACTTCTTGCGATTAAATGTGTTGCCTCTGCTTCATCAGCGCTGGCCGCATTTTGCTCAAGCGACGGCGCGCAGTGCAAGTCTGTGCGCTGAGCAGGAACAATTATTGGATGAGTTGTTGGCAGATAATCTGCAACAACTGCAAAGTCTGGATGGCGCGCTTTCTATTGAGGGGTTATTACTGGCCTCAGAAGCCAAACGGGGGGCGATATTACGCCGTTGGCTGGCTAGATGGGGAGCAGTGATGCCATCGCAAAACCAACTGCAACGTTTGTGGTTAGAAGTTGCTATGGCAAGGCAAGATGCAGAGCCTCAGCTTACTTTGGGGGCACATCAGGTTCGCCGCTTCCGGCAATATTTATATCTATTGCCACCGCTGGCTGAAATAAATATACGGCATCTACCTTGGGCCAACATTGAGGCTGGGCCTAATCATGTCGCAATCCCCCCTGGCCCTTTGATTCTACCTGCCAATCTGGGGGTATTGAGTTTTATTACTGAAGGGGGGCAAGCGGTCAGGGCTGCGGCAACCGGCGAGGTAATCAGCATCCGTTTCGGTTTACAAGGTGATATCAAGATTGTCGGGCGGCATCATTCGCGCCATAGCAAAAAGATTTGGCAAGAGTTGGGGGTACCGCCGTGGCAACGGGAGCGTATTCCGCTACTCTACTTTGGCGAACAATTAATTGCTGCGGCTGGAGTGTTTGTGGCTCAGGCAGGCCAGGCAAAAGAAGGCGAACCTTGTTGGTACCTAAATTGGACCAACGCGGAATAATAAAATAACAACACGCAGAACAGTCTATTTTGAGGAGCAATGATGAAATTAGTCGTCAGTATAATGATGTTATGGGGATTGAGTAGTTTCTCGGCGTTGGCAAAAAATGATATCGAAGCGGGGCGAGTTAAGTCTGCCAGTTGTGTGGCTTGTCATGGTGCACAAGGTAAGGTTTCGGTGCCGATGTATCCTAATCTGGCTGGGCAAAATGCCATGTATTTAGAACAATCATTAAAAGCGTATAAAAAAGGAGAGCGTACTGGTGGGCAAGCTGGAGTGATGCAGGCTTATGTTGTGCCTTTAACCGACGAGGATTTCTCTGATTTGGCGGCTTACTATGCCAGTTTAAAACCTTGATTCGGTTTGGTCTGCCCTGAATGCAAAACGGGCCACTCTTCAGCGGCCCGTCATCAATATAATGGGATGAAGCTATGATGCACTCACCACAACAGTCCCTATCTCGGGGTGACTGAAGCTGGCAATATAGTCCAGACGCAACTCGCGCATTGTTCCTTCTTGCTCGATAATCAGGTATTCGACCTTTTTTCTCAGCAGCAGATCGCTGGCTTTACCTTCTACGATCTCACCGCCTCTCAACTTCAACGTCAGTATCAGGTGATGTTGGCAGGCGAGCTCTAGATTATCGTAGTCATCACAATTGATGGGTTGATACTCTTCACTCATCGACATAATCGCTCACCAATAAGTTAGCGGCGGCAAAGGCCGCCTGTTCTCTAACGGAGGACGGTAGTGCGTCGTTAGCCGCAACTTCGTCCAATGCTTTCAATACACAGCGCAATGCGTCTGGTACGTAACCCAGATCGCCACTTCCAATTTGGGCATAAAAACGGCGTACTAATTCACAGTATTGCTGCACAGTAATCCTCCTGGAAAAGTTTAACCCAGTAGATTCTCAGCGGAAGCGACACACTGTCAACCTACGAAGATAAACTCTGAACTTATAAGGACTATAGCACAGGAGTGATAGAGATATTAGAGTGTGGCACAAGGTTTCTTTTTCGCATTGATGCCACTAATCGTTCTCTTTATGCAGGGTTGGCTGGCTGCTGGCAGACTGGATCAAGTACACTGTCTGCCAGATAATTAAGAGGTCACCCATGGCACTAAAAGCAACCATCCATAAAGCTGCTGTTAACATTGCGGATATGGATCGTAATTTTTTTCAGGATGTTAACCTGACTATCGCGCAGCACCCCTCCGAAACTGACCAACGTATGATGCTGAGGTTACTCGCATGGATCTGCCATGCTGATGAGCGTTTGCAGTTTACTAAAGGTCTGAGCGCTGACGATGAGCCGGAGATTTGGCGTCATAATGACCATAACGGTATTGAATTGTGGGTTGAGCTGGGGTTACCAGAGGAGAAACGTCTGCGTAAAGCCTGTAATCAGTCACAGCAAGTGGTGCTGTATGCCTACAGTGAACGCGCCGCCAAGGTGTGGTGGCCACAAGCCCGAGATAAGTTATCCGGGCACCGTAATTTGCGGGTGCGCTTCTTGGGTGATGAACAGATGGCCAAGTTGGCGGCACTTGCGAATCGTAATATGTCGTTACAGGCTACGTTGCAAGAGGGAACTATTTGGTTGTCGGATGCTCAGAATAATCTGGAAATTAGTTTTGATGAATGGCAAGGCGACGGGCAATAAGCGTGCTGATTATATCTAATTATGTCAGTCTACCTGACAGTGAGATTGAGCTGACGGCGATCCGGGCGCAGGGCGCGGGGGGACAGCACGTCAATAAAACCTCAACTGCCATTCATTTGCGCTTTGACATTAAGGCTTCAAGCCTGCCAGAGTACTATAAAGAAAGGTTATTATTGCTAAATAGCCATTTGATGACGGCAGAGGGTGTCGTTATCATCAAAGCGCAAGAATACCGCAGCCAAGATATGAACCGCGAAGCGGCATTGGCGCGGCTGGTGGCATTAATCCATCAGGCAATGGTGGTAGAAAAGGCTCGTCGGGCGACAAAACCGACCAAAGGCTCAAAAATAAGGCGAGTCGAGGGCAAAGTCCGCAAAGGTGCGACCAAAGCACTGCGCGGCAAAATACATCAGGAGTGATGCCATTATTTAGCCTGTGATTTATACATTGTGACTAATGTGGCTTCATTCCTTATATATCGGACACAGTATGGGAGAATGACTGTGAAAAAATTAACAATAACGCTATTTTTGGCAGTAGGTGCACTGTCATTATTAGGTTGCAACAATCGACATCAACCGGTTGAACAGGCTTTACAACCTATGCAGCAAAGCTATCAGGGCGTATTACCCTGCGCGGATTGCAGTGGTTTGGATACCTCACTGTTCCTTGATAGCGATGGGACTTTTATCCTGAAGGAAATTTATCGTGGCACTGCTCATGCTGGCGATAACAACGAGAGCGATCAAACCTTTGCTGAATACGGTCAGTGGGCGCGTACTGCTGATAAGTTGGTACTTACTAACGGACAAGGGGAGAAACGCTACTTTCGGCCGGTAGGTAAAAATCTGGTGATGCTCGACCAACAAGGATTGGCGATTCAGTCAGCATTGAATTATCAGCTTACCCCGAGTGATCAGCCGTTACCCAAAACGCCGATGCCGTTGAGCGGTATGTATAAGTATTTTGCTGATGCTGCCGTATTTACCGATTGTGCTACCGGCCGAACCTTCCCAGTCGAGAATAATATTGCACTGGAAACCGGATATTTAAAAGCCCGTAAAAAGGTCGGTGAACCGGTATTTTTAACCCTTAATGGCCATTTTGATGTGCGGCCATCGATGGAAGAAGGGCAATCAGACAAAACGCTGATTCCGGCTGATAACATTAAGTTTAATGCCAGTAAGAGTTGCGGCAGTAAATAGAATCTATCCGTTGCTGCAATAAAAAGCCGCTGGTAGTGAGTTAACTATCCAGCGGCTCAGCGGTTTACTTAGGCTCAATTAGCGCTTGATTTGGCCCAGCAGGAACTCAATGATTTCGCTGGTTTTAATCATCTGCTTCTCACCAATACGGCGGTTTTTATATTCCACCTCTTCGCTGTCGAGATTGCGGTCACCAATCACGATATTGTGTGGCACGCCAATCAGCTCCATATCGGCAAACATCACGCCTGGGCGTTCTTTGCGGTCATCGAGAATCACGTCAATACCATGGGAACGCAGAGTGGCATACAGCTCTTCCGCCAACTCTTTCACGCGGAAAGATTTGTGCATATTCATTGGCAAAATGGCTACCTGGAACGGTGCAATCGCATCCGGCCAAATAATGCCACGGTCGTCATGATTCTGCTCAATGGCCGCTGCTACTACACGGGATACGCCAATACCGTAACAACCCATGGTCATCACTTGGTTACGGCCATCTTCGCCCTGAACCGTGGCTTTCATCGCTTCCGAGTATTTAGTGCCTAGCTGGAAGATATGACCGACTTCAATACCACGCTTGATAAGTAATGTGCCTTTGCCATCAGGGCTGATATCGCCTTCAACCACATTACGTAAATCGGCAATTTGTGGCAGCGGTAAGTCACGCTCCCAATTAATACCAAAGTAGTGTTTGCCGTCGATATTCGCGCCAGCACCAAAATCACTCATCGCTGCCACACTGCGGTCAATCACGATTGGCAACTGCAAATTAACCGGGCCTAATGACCCTGGACCTGCGCCAATCACTGCACGAATCTCTTCTTCGCTGGCAAAGGTCAGTGGTTTGGCGACTTGTAGCAGTTTCTCTGCTTTAATCTCATTGAGTTCATGATCACCGCGAACCAGCAACGCAACCAGCTTGTGACCACTCTCTTCGTGAGCATGCACCAATAAGGTTTTCACTGTTTTCACTATTGGAAGGTTGAACTGCTCGACCAATTCAGCGATGGTTTTTGCATTCGGGGTATCAATGATACGCAGCTCTTCCGTGGCGCTAGCCCGTGGTTCACCAGGAGCCACTGCTTCAGCAAACTCAATATTAGCGGCATAATCAGAACCGGTTGAGAACACAATGTCGTCTTCGCCACTCTCGGCCAGCACTTGGAATTCATGCGATGCACTGCCACCAATTGAACCGGTATCTGCCAGAACTGCACGGAAATTCAGATCCATACGAGAGAAAATCTTACTGTAGGCCGCATACATCGCGTCGTAAGTTTCCTGCAACGATTCCTGAGTGGTATGGAAAGAGTAAGCATCTTTCATCAGGAACTCGCGAGCACGCATCACGCCGAAACGTGGGCGAACTTCATCACGAAACTTAGTCTGGATTTGGAAAAAATTCAGCGGCAACTGTTTGTAAGAGTTGATCTCACCGCGAATCAGGTCAGTAATTACTTCTTCATGAGTTGGACCGAGCACAAAAGGGCGTTCGCCGCGATCGACAAAACGCAATAGCTCAGGACCATACTGTTCCCAGCGACCACTCTCCTGCCACAAATCAGCCGGTTGTACGACGGGCATTGAAACCTCAATAGCACCGGCGTTATTCATTTCTTCGCGCACGATGTTTTCGACTTTCTTCAACACCCTAACTCCGGTCGGTAACCAGGTATAAAGACCTGATGCCAGTTTACGGATCATCCCGGCACGAAGCATCAGTTGGTGACTGATCACTTCAGCATCGGCAGGTGTCTCCTTTAGAGTGGAGAGCAGATATTGGCTAGTACGCATGATGTTTTGGTTCCATTAGCACTGCAACAAGTAGAGGCAGTCCAAAAAGTAAAAAGTGATTTAGTTTACCAGCGAGTACGGGTTGTCAAAAGAGAACTGGCTGAAATTTAGCGTGGGTCGAGCGACAACACTTCTGTTTGCTGGCCCATAACCCGCCAACGCACATTAAATTCCAGCAACAGAACCGCGTATTCACGACTTTCATTATCGTCTTTACGGTAGGCTGGGCGGGGGTCTTGTGCCAAAACCTGGCTGATAAAACGCCGCAAATGTGGATAACGCGTCTGCTGCTGTACTAACTGTTGCTCAGCGGTGGCGGAGAAACACACCGGCATACCTGCATCTGGGGCTGTCTGCGCAAAACCAGCGCGCGCCAGTGGTTGGCTCTCTGCAAAAGGCAGATAGGGTTTAATGTCAATCACCGGGGTACCATCAACCAGATCCAGACTACCCAACTCCAGAATCACCTCTGCGCCCTGGCAACGTATCCCTTTCAGCTCAATCAACGACATGCCGATAGGATTTGGCCGGAAAGTGGAGCGAGTGGCAAATACGCCCATCCGTGTATTACCGCCTAAACGTGGCGGGCGAACCGTCGGACGCCAACCCCCCGCCATGGTTTGATGGAAAACGAACATCACCCATACATGACTGAAGTCAGATAACCCACGCACGGCTTCCGGCTGATTATAGGGAGCCACTAACTGTAACTCACCACCGCCATCTTCAATTAGACCGGGCTGTCTTGGCACCGCAAACTTTTCTTTATAGGGTGAGCGAATCACCCCGATCTGATTGAAGGAAAATACACTCATTTTGATGAAACGTTCAGTGCAGAACCTTGGCACACCGCTTGTTGATAGCAGCCAGGAACGCCACTTTGTATTTCACATCCGTGTAGCAGCACCGCATTGGCTTTCATATAAGAAGCACGGGTCTGCATTCTCTTACGGGCGGTGGCGATACTGGCTGGAGAGTCTTGAACGGTAGATTGGCAAGACTCACCGGATACTTCGCCTAAGTCGCGGAAAGGCTTGCCAACAAGTTCTTCAGCACTTTTATAAAGTTTTACCGGTGCCGGACGAGGGGCTGCCGTTGGGCTGGGTTTAGTCACCGGAGGTGGTTGCTTAACCGGACTTTCTGTGGTGGATGGCTTTGATTGAAGCATGGAGCATCCAGTTAGCGAAAGTGCTAACAGACACAGAGGTAACGCACGCATAGAGATTCCTCAGCCTTTTTTATTTAAGAGGCGCTATTGAAGCAATCTATGATGCAAATAACAAGACGGGCCATGGCCCGTCTTGCAATATATTTAGCAAACACTGATTTTAGCTAACGCCATATTCAGCAAAATAGCCAATTAACACTTACCAGCCTTTTACTGCACCACCGTTGAATGCTTTGTTTGCTGCATCGTAAACTTCATCAGACTGATATGCCTGAACGAATTTCTTCACGTTTTCCGCATCTTTATTGTCTTCGCGGGCTACGATCAGATTGACGTAAGGTGACTCTTTATCTTCCACGAATAAGCCATCTTTAGCAGGTGTTAAGCCAATCTGGCTGGCGTAGGTGGTATTGATAATCGCCAAGGCGATTTGTTGGTCATCCAAAGAACGTGGTAACTGAGGGGCTTCCAGTTCAACCAGTTTCAGGTTTTTAGGATTCTCAACCACATCCAACACGGTTGGCAGCAGACCAACGCCGTCTTTCAGTTTAATCAGACCCACTTTTTGCAGCAGCAACAGAGAACGGCCCAGATTGGTCGGGTCATTTGGCAGTGCAACCTGAGAACCTGGTTGTAACTCTTCCAATGATTTGATTTTCTTAGAGTAACCAGCAATTGGATAAACGAATGAGTTACCCACAGACACTAACTTGTAGCCACGATCTTTAATTTGCTGATCCAGATAAGGCTTGTGCTGGAAGGCATTCAGGTCAATATCACCTTTGCTCAATGCTTCGTTTGGCAATACATAGTCGTTAAAGGTAACCAGTTCAACATCCAGACCATATTTATCTTTTGCCACTTTTTGAGCAACTTCAGCAACTTGTTGCTCGGCACCCACAATGACACCAACTTTAATGTGGTTTGGATCTTTCTCTGCCGGGCCGCAACCCACCAGAGCTAAGGTACCAATCAGTGCACTGACTGCCGCGATAGATTTGAATTTTAAAGACATATCCCTTCCTCTATAGACATTCGTTAAGATGCGCCGCTGTGTGAGGCAGTCGCTATACCCTTGGTACTTGGCGCTGCAGGGTTGTTAGCAACTTTCACTTACCCGAATCACTTACTTGAATAAGCTTATCGGGATATGTTCGCTTGCCGCCTACCTGCAACATCAATTCCTTTGGGTAATTGATGTGTTAAGAACTATTTGTGGGTAACGGCTTTTACGATCCGATCGCCACTGAACTGAATCAGGTAAACCAAAATTACTAATAATACTAATACAGTATTCATTACCGTGGCGTTATAGCCAATGTAACCATACTGATAACCGATCTGGCCTAAGCCACCGGCACCGACTGCACCACCCATCGCGGAATAACCGACCAGGGTAATTAATGTAATAGTGGCGGCATTCACCAAGCCGGGTAGGGCTTCGGGCAACAACACCTTTTTAATAATTTGCATTGGGGTCGCTCCCATCGCACGGGCAGCCTCAACCAAACCAGATGGAATCTCTAGTAGGGCATTCTCCACCATACGAGCAATAAAGGGGGCTGCACCGACCGTTAGTGGCACAATCGCCGCCTGTAACCCAATCGATGTACCGACAATCATTCGAGTGAATGGAATCATCCACACCAATAAGATAATAAAAGGTATGGAACGGAAAATATTCACAACTCCAGACAGGGTGCGGTAAATCTTATTGTTAGCGATAATTTGCCCTGGGCGGGTGACATACAGCAGCACCCCAACCGGTAGCCCTAGCACAAAGCCAAAGAAACCAGACACAAAAGTCATCATTAGAGTTTCCCAGACGCCTCGGCCCATTAACCACATCATTGCCTCAGACATAACCCAGAACCTCTACTTTTACATGATGATCTTGCAAAAACTTGATGGCAGCGAGGCCATCCTGATCGTCGCCATGCAGCTCTGCTAACATGACACCAAACTTAACGCCACCGGCATAATCCATCTGCGAACTGAGAATCCCGATATCAATATTGAAACGGCGCACCGCTTGTGAAATGAGTGGTGCGTCAACGGACTGACCGGTGAACTCCAATTTCAGCAGTGGAACGCGATCTGCAGTTGGTTCCTGCGTCATACGCTGGGCGTAATCTTCTGGAATATCCAAATGGAGTGTTGATTGGATAAATTGTTGCGCCAGCGGAGTTTTCGGATGCGAGAACACTTCACTGACACTGTCTTTCTCAATCAATTTGCCTTCACTTATTACAGCAACCTGATCACAGATGCGTTTCACCACATCCATTTCATGAGTAATAAGCAAAATAGTCAGCCCCAGACGACGATTAATGTCCTTAAGTAGCTCCAGAATCGAACGAGTGGTTGCCGGGTCTAATGCGCTGGTGGCTTCATCGCACAACAAGACTTTTGGATTACTGGCTAAAGCACGCGCGATAGCAACACGCTGCTTCTGACCGCCCGACAAGTTAGCCGGGTAAGCATCTTGCTTATCCGCTAAACCGACCAGATCCAACAGTTCGGTAACTCTCTTCTTTATATCTGCGCGTGACGTGTTATCCAGCTCAAGAGGCAACGCAATATTGCCATACACCGTGCGAGATGACAGTAAATTGAAATGCTGAAAAATCATGCCGATTTGACGACGCGCGCGCGTCAGTTCACCTTCAGATAAGGTTGTCAGATCTTGCCCATCAACCAGAACCTGGCCGCTGGTAGGGCGCTCTAACATATTGGCACAGCGAATCAGTGTACTTTTACCCGCACCTGATGCACCGATAACGCCATAAATTTGTCCAGCAGGGACGTGTAGACTCACGTCTGTAAGTGCGGTAATAGTGTGCGAACCCTGTTGGAACACTTTGCTGATGTGAGAAAGTTTAATCATATTATTCTTATTTTATCGTCGTTTCCGTGGCTAGATAAAAAGTAAACTTCAGCGGAACCAAAGTATAGATTGGATGTTAAGGCGTCTAGACGGCCAAGTCAACTGGCAACACCGATTCTCTTCCATTCTCAATCGGTAATGAAACATGCGATACTAGTGGGGTTTACAGCCCTCAGGAGCAGATAAGTGACTCAGCCCGTCCCCGCAATATTTTTAGATCGTGATGGTACAATTAATGTTGATCACGGTTATGTCCACGAAATTGATAACTTCCAGTTTATAGACGGTGTTATTGATGCTTGTCGTGAATTGAAAGAAATGGGTTTCGCTTTGGTATTGGTAACCAATCAATCAGGTATTGCACGCGGTATGTTTACCGAAGAGCAATTTGTAAGTCTCACCGAGTGGATGGATTGGTCTCTGGCTGACCGTGGTGTTGACCTGGACGGCATCTACTTCTGTCCGCATCACCCCGATGGCAGTGTAGCGGAGTTCAGTGAAACATGTGAATGCCGTAAACCGCTGCCTGGCATGTTACTGCAAGCACAAAGCGAATTGAACATTGATATGGCTTCTTCTTATATGGTTGGTGACAAAATTGAAGATATGCAGGCAGCATTAGCGGCTAATGTCGGCACTAAAGTGTTAGTTCGCACTGGTAAGCCTGTTAGCGCAGAAGGAGAGGCGCTAGCTGATTGGGTGCTAAATAGTCTGGCTGACCTGCCAAAAGCGATAAAAACGCGTCATAAGTAGTCTTTGCGTTCAAATAATCAGCAGTTGGAAAAAACTTTAAGATAAACCCTTGCCATTCTGAGGCGGCTCCCTATAATGCGCATCCATCGACACGGCGCTGTGAGCAACTTCACAGAGTGGCCGGGAAGAACAGAGAAAATTAACTGATTAAGTGGTTGACTCTGTACCGGGAAAGCGTATTATCTGCCTCCCGCGTTACCGTAAGATTCGCCGAAAGGCAAACGGGTAACGAACGCTCTTTAACAATTTATCAGACAATCTGTGTGGGCACTCGCAAGACGATATCGAAGCCTGTTTCGGCAGGCAGAAGAAATATCAAAGTCTTGAAGAGTGACCAAAGCAGTACACATTTGAACTTCGGTTCGAATGCTTATTTGCAGAAAGTAATCTTTGAGCATCGCTGCTTTTATTAGCAGCAAATCAAACAAATCTTAAATTGAAGAGTTTGATCATGGCTCAGATTGAACGCTGGCGGCAGGCCTAACACATGCAAGTCGAGCGGCAGCGGGAAGTAGTTTACTACTTTGCCGGCGAGCGGCGGACGGGTGAGTAATGTCTGGGAAACTGCCTGATGGAGGGGGATAACTACTGGAAACGGTAGCTAATACCGCATGACCTCGCAAGAGCAAAGTGGGGGACCTTAGGGCCTCACGCCATCGGATGTGCCCAGATGGGATTAGCTAGTAGGTGGGGTAATGGCTCACCTAGGCGACGATCCCTAGCTGGTCTGAGAGGATGACCAGCCACACTGGAACTGAGACACGGTCCAGACTCCTACGGGAGGCAGCAGTGGGGAATATTGCACAATGGGCGCAAGCCTGATGCAGCCATGCCGCGTGTGTGAAGAAGGCCTTCGGGTTGTAAAGCACTTTCAGCGAGGAGGAAGGCAGTCGTGTTAATAGCACGGTTGATTGACGTTACTCGCAGAAGAAGCACCGGCTAACTCCGTGCCAGCAGCCGCGGTAATACGGAGGGTGCAAGCGTTAATCGGAATTACTGGGCGTAAAGCGCACGCAGGCGGTTTGTTAAGTCAGATGTGAAATCCCCGCGCTTAACGTGGGAACTGCATTTGAAACTGGCAAGCTAGAGTCTTGTAGAGGGGGGTAGAATTCCAGGTGTAGCGGTGAAATGCGTAGAGATCTGGAGGAATACCGGTGGCGAAGGCGGCCCCCTGGACAAAGACTGACGCTCAGGTGCGAAAGCGTGGGGAGCAAACAGGATTAGATACCCTGGTAGTCCACGCTGTAAACGATGTCGACTTGGAGGTTGTGCCCTTGAGGCGTGGCTTCCGGAGCTAACGCGTTAAGTCGACCGCCTGGGGAGTACGGCCGCAAGGTTAAAACTCAAATGAATTGACGGGGGCCCGCACAAGCGGTGGAGCATGTGGTTTAATTCGATGCAACGCGAAGAACCTTACCTACTCTTGACATCCACAGAACTTAGCAGAGATGCTTCGGTGCCTTCGGGAACTGTGAGACAGGTGCTGCATGGCTGTCGTCAGCTCGTGTTGTGAAATGTTGGGTTAAGTCCCGCAACGAGCGCAACCCTTATCCTTTGTTGCCAGCACGTAATGGTGGGAACTCAAGGGAGACTGCCGGTGATAAACCGGAGGAAGGTGGGGATGACGTCAAGTCATCATGGCCCTTACGAGTAGGGCTACACACGTGCTACAATGGCAGATACAAAGTGAAGCGAACTCGCGAGAGCAAGCGGACCACATAAAGTCTGTCGTAGTCCGGATTGGAGTCTGCAACTCGACTCCATGAAGTCGGAATCGCTAGTAATCGTAGATCAGAATGCTACGGTGAATACGTTCCCGGGCCTTGTACACACCGCCCGTCACACCATGGGAGTGGGTTGCAAAAGAAGTAGGTAGCTTAACCTTCGGGAGGGCGCTTACCACTTTGTGATTCATGACTGGGGTGAAGTCGTAACAAGGTAACCGTAGGGGAACCTGCGGTTGGATCACCTCCTTACCTAACGATACGCATTGCGTAGTGTCCACACAGATTGTCTGATGAATGTAAATGAGCAAGAGCACCTGTTGATGAGGGTGATGATTGTGCAATAAGACCTCGGTATCGAGTTTTTACTGCATCAGTCGTTCGAATGTGTCACCACATTCTCACCTTTACACAAAAATACTGAATCAGTGATTCAGTAGAAATTTTTGTGTCCCCATCGTCTAGAGGCCTAGGACACTGCCCTTTCACGGCTGTAACAGGGGTTCGAATCCCCTTGGGGACGCCACGCCGATAATGTGTGAAAGACATTATCAACTGAATATCTTAAAGATGACTTTAACGAGTCGTGTTTAAGATATTGCTCTTTAACAATCTGGAACAAGCTGAAAATTGAAACATTACAGCTGAAATTTATCTCTCCGTAGATGTACTGAGATAAAGAGTAACCTGTAATAGAGTCTCTCAAATAATCGCAATGCCAATGGGTAATCATTGTTGCAGTGTGAGCGAGAAGACACTCAGCAAGGCGTACAGCGCACAGCAACCGGAGTGAACTTAACGTTCATGAGGATTGCGCGCACTGCACAACATAGCAGAGTGTGTTCACAGCCACACCAATAACGAAAAACACCTTTGGGTTGTGAGGTTAAGCGACTAAGCGTACACGGTGGATGCCTAGGCAGTCAGAGGCGATGAAGGGCGTGCTAATCTGCGAAAAGCGTCGGTAAGCTGATATGAAGCGTTACAACCGACGATACCCGAATGGGGAAACCCAGTGCAATTCGTTGCACTATTGCATGGTGAATACATAGCCATGCAAGGCGAACCGGGGGAACTGAAACATCTAAGTACCCCGAGGAAAAGAAATCAACCGAGATTCCCCCAGTAGCGGCGAGCGAACGGGGAAGAGCCCAGAGTCTGAATCAGTTTGTGTGTTAGTGGAAGCGTCTGGAAAGTCGCACGGTACAGGGTGATAGTCCCGTACACCAAAACACACTTGCTGTGAACTCGATGAGTAGGGCGGGACACGTGACATCCTGTCTGAATATGGGGGGACCATCCTCCAAGGCTAAATACTCCTGACTGACCGATAGTGAACCAGTACCGTGAGGGAAAGGCGAAAAGAACCCCGGCGAGGGGAGTGAAATAGAACCTGAAACCGTGTACGTACAAGCAGTGGGAGCCTACTTTGTTGGGTGACTGCGTACCTTTTGTATAATGGGTCAGCGACTTATATTTTGTAGCAAGGTTAACCGAATAGGGGAGCCGTAGGGAAACCGAGTCTTAACTGGGCGTCTAGTTGCAAGGTATAGACCCGAAACCCGGTGATCTAGCCATGGGCAGGTTGAAGGTTGGGTAACACTAACTGGAGGACCGAACCGACTAATGTTGAAAAATTAGCGGATGACTTGTGGCTGGGGGTGAAAGGCCAATCAAACCGGGAGATAGCTGGTTCTCCCCGAAAGCTATTTAGGTAGCGCCTCGTGAACTCATCTTCGGGGGTAGAGCACTGTTTCGGCTAGGGGGTCATCCCGACTTACCAAACCGATGCAAACTCCGAATACCGAAGAATGTTATCACGGGAGACACACGGCGGGTGCTAACGTCCGTCGTGAAGAGGGAAACAACCCAGACCGCCAGCTAAGGTCCCAAAGTCATGGTTAAGTGGGAAACGATGTGGGAAGGCATAGACAGCCAGGATGTTGGCTTAGAAGCAGCCATCATTTAAAGAAAGCGTAATAGCTCACTGGTCGAGTCGGCCTGCGCGGAAGATGTAACGGGGCTAAACCATGCACCGAAGCTGCGGCAGCGACGCTTAGGCGTTGTTGGGTAGGGGAGCGTTCTGTAAGCCGTTGAAGGTGACCTGTGAGGGTTGCTGGAGGTATCAGAAGTGCGAATGCTGACATAAGTAACGATAATGCGGGTGAAAAACCCGCACGCCGGAAGACCAAGGGTTCCTGTCCAACGTTAATCGGGGCAGGGTGAGTCGACCCCTAAGGCGAGGCTGAAAAGCGTAGTCGATGGGAAACAGGTTAATATTCCTGTACTTGGTGTTACTGCGAAGGGGGGACGGAGAAGGCTAGGCTAGCCGGGCGACGGTTGTCCCGGTTTAAGCATGTAGGCGGAGTGACTTGGTAAATCCGGTTGCTTATCAACGCTGAGGTGTGATGACGAGCCACTACGGTGGTGAAGTAGTTGATGCCAAGCTTCCAGGAAAAGCCTCTAAGCATCAGGTAACATTAAATCGTACCCCAAACCGACACAGGTGGTCAGGTAGAGAATACTCAGGCGCTTGAGAGAACTCGGGTGAAGGAACTAGGCAAAATGGTGCCGTAACTTCGGGAGAAGGCACGCTGGCATTAGGTAATGGGACTTGCTCCCGGCGCCGAAGCCAGTCGCAGATACCAGCTGGCTGCAACTGTTTAATAAAAACACAGCACTGTGCAAACACGAAAGTGGACGTATACGGTGTGACGCCTGCCCGGTGCTGGAAGGTTAATTGATGGGGTCAGCCGCAAGGCGAAGCTCTTGATCGAAGCCCCAGTAAACGGCGGCCGTAACTATAACGGTCCTAAGGTAGCGAAATTCCTTGTCGGGTAAGTTCCGACCTGCACGAATGGCGTAATGATGGCCAGGCTGTCTCCACCCGAGACTCAGTGAAATTGAACTCGCTGTGAAGATGCAGTGTACCCGCGGCAAGACGGAAAGACCCCGTGAACCTTTACTATAGCTTGACACTGAACATTGAGCCTTGATGTGTAGGATAGGTGGGAGGCATCGAAGTGTGGACGCCAGTCTGCATGGAGCCAACCTTGAAATACCACCCTTTAATGTTTGATGTTCTAACTCGGCCCCGTGATCCGGGGTGAGGACAGTGTCTGGTGGGTAGTTTGACTGGGGCGGTCTCCTCCCAAAGAGTAACGGAGGAGCACGAAGGTTAGCTAATCACGGTCGGACATCGTGAGGTTAGTGCAAAGGCATAAGCTAGCTTGACTGCGAGAGTGACGGCTCGAGCAGGTACGAAAGTAGGTCTTAGTGATCCGGTGGTTCTGAATGGAAGGGCCATCGCTCAACGGATAAAAGGTACTCCGGGGATAACAGGCTGATACCGCCCAAGAGTTCATATCGACGGCGGTGTTTGGCACCTCGATGTCGGCTCATCACATCCTGGGGCTGAAGTAGGTCCCAAGGGTATGGCTGTTCGCCATTTAAAGTGGTACGCGAGCTGGGTTTAGAACGTCGTGAGACAGTTCGGTCCCTATCTGCCGTGGGCGTTGGAAGATTGAGAGGGGCTGCTCCTAGTACGAGAGGACCGGAGTGGACGAATCACTGGTGTTCGGGTTGTCATGCCAATGGCATTGCCCGGTAGCTAAATTCGGAAGAGATAACCGCTGAAAGCATCTAAGCGGGAAACTTGCCTCGAGATGAGTCTTCCCTGGGGCTTTAAGCCCCCTGAAGGAACGTTAAAGACTATGACGTTGATAGGCTGGGTGTGTAAGTGCAGCGATGCATTGAGCTAACCAGTACTAATGATCCGTGAGGCTTAACCTTACAACACCAAAGGTGTTTTAGATTTGAGAGATAGAAATTTTCAGCGAAGTTCCGAGATTGGGCTGACTGGCTGTGTGCAGGATTGCATAGCGGGTTAGTTTAGACAGAATTTGCCTGGCGGCCATAGCGCGGTGGTCCCACCTGATCCCATGCCGAACTCAGAAGTGAAACGTCGTAGCGCCGATGGTAGTGTGGGGTCTCCCCATGCGAGAGTAGGACACTGCCAGGCATCAAACACGAGTTACCAGAGTGACATCTGGTAACTAACAAAATCGCTTAGAGCGGTTTTGCACAGCGCGGAGCGCTGGCCCTGTCAAGGGTAAGTATCGGGAAGATACGCGTAAAAGAATCGGTGGAGCGGTAGTTCAGTTGGTTAGAATACCTGCCTGTCACGCAGGGGGTCGCGGGTTCGAGCCCCGTCCGTTCCGCCACTTATTGCAAAACCCTGGATCTCTGATTCAGGGTTTTTTGCATTGTAATTTTTATATATTGTTGATCTGCTAGATATATTTCTGCGACAAAACCCAACCACAACTCTCTTATTGTCAGTTTGCGACTCCACCATCTGGCTCTCTGTGCTATTTATAATTTTAATTCAATAGGTTATTTACCACACTTTTAACAGAACAGAATGGTTAAGAGCAGCCTGGATACACTATAGGAATAAGGAAATATCGATTCTTGATGGGGTAAGCCCTCAGACAGAGGGCTTAATGTTATGCGGGTTCTTTACGGCAAATTAATAATGTATGCCCAATACCAAGACCATCAATATCTTTCTCAACGTAGAATCCAGCGGTAGATAAGCACTGGTAAAAAGTATCTGAATGATAAAAACGGCTATTACCGTTAGCCATACATGTAAAATAAAGAGATGAGGCATTCAAACTGAATGCACCAGCTTCAAATTGTTGCCTATCCCAAAATATCTCCATGATGCATACGTAACTATCGGGCTTCATTGCATGATGAATAAGCTTAAGAATATGGACGATTCGTTCTTCACTAAAGCAGTCTAGAAACTGACTCATCCACCAAACGTCTGCTTCTGCTGGCAATCGATCAGCTAATAACAGATCCACAGGATATGTACTGATACGGTCGCTATAGCCTTTGCTTTTGACGTTCTCGTTAGCTAAGACTAACTGTTGTGGCAAATCCAGCAATGTTATTTTCACATCAGGGTCATAGGCCGCACACTGTAAAGCCCACTTCCCAGTATTTGCACCAATGTCATATATATGTTTTGGTTCAAGATCAAAAATAGCTTTTAGCGCAAGCTGAAAGGCATTATCGGAATAAAAATGATCAAAGGCGAACCAACTTTCACGTGCGGCAGTCGGCAACTCGCTTAGTGCAGGGTAAATAGTAGGCCATTCACCAAATACGGATAATCCGGCTGGCTTTCCTGTCTCTAGTGCTTCTTTTAGATTGAATAAACCCTGATAACAAACGTCCTGAGTGAAGTCCATATTTACGCGGGTCATTTGATCATGCAATAAGTAGTGACCGACCTTGCCCAGATAAAATCGGTTTTCCTGTTGGTAGAGGATATTACCGCTAAGCCCCATGTCTAGCAGGATGCTGATTGCATATCGGCTTAGTGTGCAATGAGTCTGAAGCTCATCGAGTGTAATACCACCTTTACCTGATTCATCTAATGCAGCTAAGATTCCTGACTCTCTCAGGTTAAGCGCAGCTTGAAATAGCATAGGGGCAAAAGCTATTTTCTGAGCTTCAGTGATTGCCGCCAAAGCACTAATTTGGTCTTTATCATATCCGTAGCGCAAGCTTACGTCCTCGTAATTCAGGTAATAGCTCACCATTTAGCATTATTCAGCTTTAATGGTGAGCATAAAATTAAGGTAACTATTTGTTATATAATGTTTTTATATTGACAGGCGATTTAGTTGAATCTGGATATCTTTATTCAAGTTAGCGATCCAGCGATTATATTTTGAGTGTATTTTCCCATTTTTGGCATCCATGTTAGTACTGCCAATATATTTGATTTGGTAATTATTAGCATTGTAATTAATTTGGATTTCAACAGTGTGATCGCGATTTATTAACTTCCCGTTAATCACGCCTTCAGCGCCAGGTATCATTACCCAACCACGGTTTATCCCACCAGCCAGAATCGCTTTTTGTACTTCTGAAGTCGTGTGACTACCAATTATCGTTTGGTTAACGTTTTGGATAGGCGTCGTACCTGCACATCCAACAATAAATGTGATAGATACCAACCCGACCAAGAGTGCTTTTAATAGTTTCATGATGATCCAATTAATTAATGATTTTCATGTTAACCCATGATAGGAGTAACGGAAGAATGCTAAATAGCAGAGATAAAATACTCTGACTTATTCTAATACACAAATATTCTTATGTTTGTTTTGTTTTAAATAAATGTAAAATTTATATTGTTATTTTGCGTCATTTTTTATTTTAAAATTATAATTACTTTTATTGAGTTTTTATCTAAAGAATGTTGAAGCTATGCCGATAAATAAAATATTTTACTTTTTAATTTTTTAAAAAATGCGATGTGAATGGCCGATAATTAAACCAAAAGATAATAGATAAAGTTTTTAAATGCTTTTTACCTAAAAATAGAATAAATTATCTCGCTTTGCTGTCTGGAAGTTCTGATATCGTGGCTCATTCATTGAATGTATTGAACTGGCGTGCTTTGGCTCCTGGTATGGAGTCGCAAGAGCACTGGCTTGCCTGGGCACAGGAGGAGGCACTCTCGGCGACATGGCAAGGGGATTTACCCAAGTCATCGCATATCCCTATGATGTCCGCTAGAAGAATGAGTACAGGCAGCCGACTAGCCGTTGAAGCGGGGCTTTCGTTACTAGAGGAAGACACGGCTGATATGGCGATATTTACCAGTCGCCATGGGGAATTAGAGCGCACTTATAAAATATTGCAATCCCTCCATCAGCAGCAGAATATTTCGCCAACAGATTTTGCTATGTCAGTGCATAATACTGCCTCCGGCTGGTTAACTATCATGGCGAGCAATACCATGCCAGTGACGTCTCTTGCCGCAGGCATAGATAGTTTTCAACAAGGTATAGTCGAAGCTATGGGGATGCTGGCTTGCGGCGCTGAGCGTGTGTTATTGGTCGATTTCGATGGAGTAATGCCTGATTTTTATCATTCTCAGACTTCTCCAATAGGGTTGCCCTATGCCTTGGCATTAGTGTTAACCACCGGCGATGATTTACAGTGTGAACGTATTTCTAAGATTGATGTTAATAATTCTGAATTGCCTCAGGGTCTTAGTTTTTTACGTAATTGGTTGAGCAAAAAGGGTTCTTTCGTTATACAAGGCCAGCATAATAATTGGCACTGGAGTCAGTGATGGACAGTTATCTTGCAGTACAAACTGCACCCCAACATTCTTCTTTGCTAAATCGGTTATGGCGAGTGGCTGCAACCGGTTTTTGTTTTGCACTTTTTGGCCTAGGTGGGCTGTTATTATCTATTCTATGGTTTACCTCTCTGCGCCTAATTGTTCGCTCTGAAGTAGTGCGTAACCAGATCACTCAGCAAAGTATTCGTTATAGTTTTCAACTGTTCTTGCGTATTGCTAAATTTCTGGGTGTTTTTGATTATCAAATAGAAAATAATGAGCTGTTTTGTGAGGACTCGGGGTGTCTGATTGTTGCTAACCATCCTAGCTTATTAGATTATGTGCTGTTGGCAGCACACATGCCAAGATGTGATTGTATTGTCAAAGAAGCGTTGTTAAATAACATATTTGTTTCCGGTGTGATTAAATCCGCAGGATACTTAGTTAATGCTGAATCAGATAAATTATTAGCACACTGTAAAGCGCGTTTAGGCCGAGGAGGAAGTATCCTTATATTTCCTGAAGGGACCAGAACAACCGCAGGTTGTGCACTGAATTTGCAACGAGGAGCGGCGAATATCGCGCTACATAGTGGGTGTGATATTCGCGTAGTATATATTGATTGCAACCCACCAATGCTGACGAAAGAACTAAAATGGTATAATATACCGCCGGTAAAACCTCAATTTAATATTATTGTTCAAAATAAAATCAATAGTAATGACTTTATTCAAGATAGCGATTTATCGTTAGCACTTGCTGCACGACGACTTACTAAACATTTAACCTGTGCATTAATGCCTGAATCTAAGAGAAAGAGTTAATGGAATTACTAAGTTGTGAGATTAAACAGCTAATTATTGATGCCCTAAATCTGGAAGGTATGTCGGTGGATGATATTGACTCACAGGCTGCATTATTTGGTGACGGTTTAGGCTTAGATTCAATCGATGCGCTAGAACTGGGATTAGCACTCAAAAACCGATATAGCGTTGTACTCTCTGCTGAGAGTGAAGATATGCGTCAGCACTTTTATTCGGTAGAAACGCTCGCGAAATTTATTTCTCAACAGCGTAACTAACAGGATATTGTCATAATGGAAAAACAAGAAATTTATCAGCAAATTACAGCTCTTCTGGTTAAGCTATTTGAAATTGATGAAGCTGACATCAAACCAGAATCACGGCTTTATGAAGAGTTAGAGCTAGACAGTATTGATGCTGTCGATCTGGTTGTACATTTGCAGAAAGTGACGGGTAAAAAAATAATGCCGGAAATGTTCAAATCCGTTCGAACGGTTCAAGATATTGTCGATGCCGTCGATAATTTATTAAACACCAAGTCGTAAATGGTGAAATCAGGTGACAGCTAATCAGCGTAATTTATTCATTGGTCGCCTGACTGTTTTGCTCAAAATCCTCACCGTTATTGCACTTACAGCCTACCCGCTGGCGGTATGGTTTGGTTTATCGCGCTGGGGAATGCAGGTATTAGCGCCAATATTGTTATTAATGTTTACATTGCGCCTCTTTGCCGTGCGCAGCAAAATTAAGCAACAACTTTGGTTAGGTAAAGCGCTGGCGCTTGCTGGCATTATTCTGTCTTTGGCAAGCTGGGGTTTAGGCAAGGCGCAGTGGTTATTGTTTTATCCTGTCGCGGTAAACATCATTTTACTGGTGCTGTTTTCCTATTCTTTATTTCGCCCCCCACCCATCATTGAAAGATTGGCAAGGCTGTCCGAGCCTGAATTATCTTCCCGAGCGGTGGCTTATACCCGAAAGGTGACACAGGTATGGTGCGGATTTTTTGCAGTAAATGGCACTATTGCTCTGGCGACCTGTTTATACGGCAATATGCATATATGGGCTTTATATAACGGTGGCTTGAGCTATTTACTTATTGGTTCTTTGATGGGTCTGGAATGGATAATCAGGAAAAGGGTTCAACAGCAGTAAATCTACCCATGGCGAATTGGTTGGATCATTCTCGGGATGATGACCAGGTTATCGCCATGTGTGGCGCAAAGACCATAACCTTGAGTCAATTCAGGTGCGATGTTACCTATCTATTTAATAAAATTAATTTTTTACCCAATCAGCGCTGGGCATTATGTTTTGAAAATAGCTATTGGTTTACTGTTGCGCTGCTGGCTACGCTGTATTGTCAAAAAACGCCGGTAATTTTCGGCCATGCACGTGAGGCCGTTCTCAAAGAGCAATTGCATGAGTTTGATGGCCTGCTGACGGATCAATTACTGAATCTTGCCTGTCCAAGCGTTATAGTCGCAAGCCATGCCTCTAGTGAGGCTGCCTATCATCCATTACCTGATTGGCCTTCTGCTGCGTCATTAATCCTCTTCACCTCGGGTTCTACGGGGGCTCCAAAAGCAGTCGTTAAATCTGTTGCGAGTTTGGATACCGAAAGCCATTGGCTGGCTGTTCAATGGGGAGGGCGCTTTGATAGAAAGAATAACCCATTAATTGTTGCGTCGGTGTCTCATCAACATTTATACGGGCTGACTTTTCGTATCTTTTTACCCCTCTCGCTGGGTATTCCCTTTCAGGCTGAGTTGATTGGTTATCATGAACAACTTCAGTCACTACCTGAATCTTGCTCACCAATATTTATTAGCAGTCCGGCATTTCTAAAGCGCATGGATACAAAATTGTCGCCGATTTTGTGTCGACAGATATTTTCCGCGGGCGGGCCGCTCAGTTATCAGGATGCGCAATCTACTTTAAATACACTGGGTACATTGCCAACAGAGATTTATGGTGCCACTGAAACCGGTGTTATTGCTTATCGCCACCAATCAGTACCTGAACAAGCATGGCAGTTTTTCTCCGGTGTCAGTTTGGACATCAACAGCGACAATACTTTCACTGTTTACTCTGCCTTGATACCTGAATCAACAGGTATACCAATGAGCGATATTATAGAGCTATCCGATAACCGGCAGCGTTTTTATCTGCTGGGGCGTAAAGATCGAATAGTTAAAATAGAAGAGAAGCGTGTTTCACTCACAGAGATAGAACAGCGCTTAATGTCACTTCCTGAAATTGCAGATGCAACGGTATTGGTCTTAAGCCAAAACGAAAGAGTGAACATTGCTGCTGTTGTGGTATTGACCGACACAGGTAAAGAGCAACTTGCAGCAGAATCATTGAGGTCTTTTACTCAAAGCTTACGCAATACTTTGCGTCACTGGCTTGAGCCGGTCTCTGTTCCTCGTCGTTTACGTGTGATTGATGTTATCCCGCTGAATCCACAAGGGAAGCGTGATTATGCCCGCTTACAGGAGCTATTCTTATGATGTTGCCCGTCGTCGTCAGTCAGCAAATAACAGGTGATCACTTTGCCAGCATCGATCTCTTATTACCTGCTGATTTACTGTGGTTTAGTGGTCATTTCCCCAACTGTTCAATATTGCCCGGCGTCGCACAAATCAATTGGGTTATGCACTACGCCAATCAGTTACTGGGTCAGTTGCCGGTCGTGAGAAGTATCGATGTCGTAAAATTCCAGCGGCCACTGATGCCTGATGATGAAGTCACTCTCGTACTTAATTGGCAACGAACAAATCATAAACTGATGTTTAAGTACCTTGTCCATGGCGAAATAACTGCCAGTAGTGGAAAAATATCTCTATGTCAGTAACCACTTTCGCGCCGTGCGTGGTTATCCCTTGTTTCAATCATGGTGAGACCATGGCGGGTGTGTTATCTCAGTTGGCTATGTATCAATTGCCGTGTCTGATAATTGATGATGGCAGTGATGTTGATACTGCCAATGAGCTAACACGCCTGGCGGCGAAATACCCGTGGGTGGTGCTAATAACACAACCCGAAAATCGGGGGAAGGGGCATGCCGTTCTGAATGGACTGACCGTGGCACAAAAGCAGGGTTACAGCCATGCGCTACAAGTCGATGCTGATGGCCAGCACCAATTATCTGATATTCCAATAATGCTGGGCGAGGCGGAAAAATACCCCCATCATCTAATTTCAGGGCGACCGGTTTACGATGAGTCTGTACCGAAGGCGCGGCTTTATGGCCGCTATATCACCCACTTCTGGGTATGGATCGAAACTTTATCTTTGTCGCTGAAAGACAGTATGTGTGGTTTTCGCGTTTATCCGATTGCCGAAACACAGGCTTTGGCTGCCCGGCACCCATTGGGTGTGCGAATGGATTTTGATACTGAGGTGATGGTGAGATTATATTGGCAGGGAACTGAGAGCCGGTTCTTGCCAACACAGGTCACCTATCCCGCAGAAGGTATTTCACATTTTGATGCGCTGCATGACAACTTACGTATTTCGTGGATGCATACCCGGCTATTTTTTGGCATGTTGCCGCGTATTCCTGCGTTGCTAAAGCGTAATATGCAAAAGCCCGAGCACCATTGGTCCCAGACGAAAGAACGCAATGGTTTGTGGGGGATGCGCTTGATGTTACGCAGTTATAAAATTCTGGGGCGCACAACTTTTAACCTGTTGTTATATCCTGTTATTGGCTATTTTTGGCTTACCGGACATCGTCAGCGCCAGGCATCAAACCATTATTTACAACACCTTACGGCTTTCGCCAAACAGCAAAATCACCCCTTACCGGCATCCTTAAACAGCTTCCGCCATTTCATGCGGTTTGGTGAGTCTATGCTCGATAAACTGGCGAGCTGGCAAGGGGATTTAGTGATGGGTAAAGATGTGGTTTTGGTTGGGCGTGAGCGCTGTGAGGCACAAATTGCCAGCCGTCAGGGGGCGCTAATTCTGGCATCGCATTTAGGTGATATTGAATCTTGTCGCGCTTTGGCTGAGCTATCTGTTGGTGTAAAAGTTAATGCATTGGTCTTTACCCAGCATGCTGCCCGTTTTAATCAGGTCATGCAGGAGATTAACCCACACGCACTGATTAACCTTATCCAGGTAACCTCTATTGGACCTGATACTGCCATTTTATTGCGCCAAAAGCTGGATGAAGGGGAGTGGGTCGCGATTGTTGGTGATAGAACCTCCGTCAGCCCTTATCAACGAGATAACCAACCAAGAGTCATTTGGAGCACCTTCTTAGGCCACCCAGCACCTTTCCCGGTTGGGCCGTTTGCGTTAGCTGCGGCATTGCGCTGCCCGGTGTTTTTGATGTTTGGTTTAAAACTCGGTAGGCAGGGGAAGGAGGCTGCACCATCAGGTGTTATTGATCCCGCATCTGCTGCCCGATTACATGTTTATTTTGAACCTTTCGCCGATCCATTGATATTACCGCGAGCAAATCGTCAGTCGGCATTGCAACAGGCAGTGGAGAGTTACGCCGCCCGCCTGGAGCACTACAGTTTATTAGCGCCGCTCGATTGGTTTAATTTTTATGATTTTTGGCATTTAAACGATGAAAAGCCAAACCAAGGAAATCAGTGACATGAATTTACCCGATGACCCGCGTTTTACTACCCGGATAGTTCACAATATCCCGTTTCATGATATTGACCCTATGGGGGTGGTGTGGCATGGCAATTATTTCCGTTATTTTGAAATTGCTCGTGAGGCTTTACTGAATCAAATTGATTATGGTTACCGCGCGATGCAGGCGTCAGGCTATGTGTGGCCAATAGTTGATACGCGAGTGAAATACATTGCCCCGCTCGAATTTGAACAGCGTATTCATATTTGTGCCTCTATTGAAGAATATGAGAACCGCTTACGTATCGGTTACCAGATTTATGATGCGACCAGCGGGAAGCGCATGACAACCGGCTACACCATTCAGGTTGCCGTTAAAGCATCCACGAAAGAAATGAGCTTTGTTTCACCGCCGGTACTGCTGGAAAGAATGGGTATCGTCTCATGAAATCGATATTCACCGTTCTCTTACTGTGTCTCAGTATCAGCGCTCATGCGGTAACGTTGGCATCGTTACAACAACGATTCAGCGAACAACCGGTGTTGCGCGCCGAATTTGAACAGCAGCGCAGTATTAGTGGAATGAATAAACCTTTAAAATCAAGTGGTAATTTACTGATTTCACAGGATAAAGGGCTGTGGTGGTCACAGCAGCAACCTTTCGTTCTGACACTGCTACTCGACGATAAGCGCATGGTGCAAACCATGGCCGGCCAGCCTGCGCAGGTTATTACTGCTGACAGCAATCCGCAAATGTTCCAATTTAATCACTTATTAACGGCACTATTTCATGCTGATACGTCGATTTTGGAGCAGAATTTTACCTTAGCTTTCACTGATAGTGGTCAAGATCTTTGGGTGTTAGTGCTCACCCCGAAAACCACACCATTGGATAAGCTCTTTAAAAGCATCACGTTGCACGGTCAATATTTTCTGGAAACTATCGATATTGAAGATATGCAGGGAGATGGGACCCACATCCGGTTTTTCAACCAATTAACTGAACCTAAGATACTGAGCCATGCCGAACAGCAGCTTTTTGCGCACTGATTGCCATCGAAAACTGGCTATCGGCTGGTTACTTATCTGTTTGCTGTTACTGGCAACATTACTCTGGCTGATCCCTCGTAGTCAGATTAACAGCAGTGTCTTGGCACTATTGCCCAAGCAGGAGTTGGCAGGCGTACCTGTCGAATTAACCGCAGGGTTTAATCAGCGTCTTGATCGCCAATTAGTGTGGCTGGTTAGCCCAGCAGAAGACCAATTGGCTCCGGTGAACTGGTGGTTGCAGCAGTTACAAAAAATGCCTGCGCTGCATCAGGTCAGTGGTGAGATGACTGCTCAACGTTTACAGGCGTGGGGCGCCTTTTTCTTTCAGCATCGTAATGTATTGTTGGATGAGGCTACCCGTCTGCGATTAAGCCATGGTGGAGCGGCACAGGCTCAGTGGATATTGGGGCAGGCGTATTCGGCATTTGCTGGCGTGAGTGGTAAAGAGTTGCAGTATGATCCTTTACTGTTGGTCCGTGGCTCTCAATTAGCACAACAACAAAACAGTGGGGCATTAAGTATCAGTAAGGGCTGGCTGGTGGCGAAAGATAGCCAGGGCCGCCCATGGTATTTGATTCACGGTGAATTACGCGCTTCATCTTATGATATGGCCAGTGCCCGTAGCACCGTTGAGTCATTGGCTGAATTAAAGCAGCAACTTCAGCAGCGTTGGCCCGGTACTGAAGTCTTGGAACGCGGCACCCTTTTTTACAGTAATTACGCGAGTCAGCAGGCTGAAAGTGATATCTCGACCATTGGTTTGATCTCCGTCGCCGGTGTATTCCTGCTGATATTGATAATGTTTAAATCGCTATTGCCACTCGCCTTATGCCTTTTATCAATAACTATTGGGGCATTGGCTGGGGCGGTTGCCACGTTACTGGTCTTTGGCGAAGTCCATGTTATGACGCTGGTATTGAGTGCCAGTATCATTGGTATTTCAGCGGATTACACGCTTTATTACCTGACAGACCGCATGGCGCACGGTGGCCAAACGACGCCATTGGAGAGCCTGGCAAAACTTTTCCCAGCCCTGTCAATGGCGCTACTCACCACCGTAATTGCCTATCTGATTCTGCTTATTGCGCCTTTCCCTGGGTTGCAGCAATTGGCTGTTTTTGCCGCCGCAGGTCTAACCGCCGCCTGTATCACGGTGATGTGTTGGTATCCGATATTGGCTAAACGGTTGCCGGTGCGCCCGGTTCCGCGCCTAAAGCTTATTTATCTGTGGCTAGAGAGTTGGCAAAACAACCGAATGTTACGTTTAGGCTTGCCGGCCCTGATTACTATTTTGACTATCAGTGGGTTAGCCACATTAAAAATTAATGACGATATCAGTGAATTGCAGGCGATGCCGCGTGAGTTCCAGCAACAGGAACAGCGCATTGCGGCACTTACCGGTCAGCACAGCGATCAAAAATGGTTCGTTGTGTATGGTGATAATGCTGAACAGGCATTGCAACGTCTGGAGCAATTCTCTCCACAGCTATCACAGGCGAAAAAGGCTGGATGGATTGAAAGTTATCGTGTGTTGCCGCTGCCATCATTATTGCGGCAGCAACAAAATCTGGCATTACTTGAGCAAACCGCGCCAGCTATTATCCACCAATTGCAACAGGCGGGTATTAGCGTTTCTCTGCCAGATTTGCCAGCACAAGGCAACCAGCATACATGGGTGACCCCGGAACAATGGCTTGGCTCGGTGGTCAGTGAGGGCTGGCGATTGCTTTGGCTCTCATTACCTGATGGGCGCACAGCGATGTTGGTGCCGGTAAGTGGTGTCAGTAATCCGGCGGCACTGCAACAGTTAGCGGAGTCCGTGCCAGGAGTGACTTGGGTTGACAGGAAAACAGAGTTCAATGCGCTATTTTCTCTCTACCGCGCCTATCTATCATGGTTGTTACTCATTGCAGTGGTTGCTATAGCTGTAGTCTATTGCTGGCGCCTGGGTCTGCGTCGCGGCCTCTATTGTGTGGCACCGACGTTACTTTCATTGGGGATGGGGCTGGCGGTACTTTCTCTTACCGGCCACTCGTTAAATCTCTTCTCGTTGCTGGCATTAATATTGGTTCTGGGGATTGGTATCAATTATACCCTGTTCTTTACCAATCCCCGAGGGACGCCTAGCACCTCAATGTTTGCTATTTTTATGGCGGTGTTCACCACGCAACTGACTTTCGGCATGCTGGTATTTAGCCACACCCAAGCCATCAGTAGCTTTGGCATTGTGCTGAGTAGTGGTGTGTTTACAGCCTTCTTATTAGCGCCTCTGGCGCTGCCCAAGCCAAAAGGAGAGCCTGAGTGAATTATAAACGCTGTGGGGTGTTACTCGTTTTAGCCTTATTGATTGTAGGGTGTGCCAGTTCGCCGGACCAAACACAGCCTAAAGCCTGGCTTAAGCCCGGGGTGCGGGTCGCTTTGCCGCAACCGACTTTGGCACAACCTATCAATCAGCAGCAATTACTGACTGCAACAGCGCAGGGGAAGCAGCAGTCATTATTAGTGTTACTTCAGGCTGATGGGCAGCGCTTAACCTTGGTTGGGCTGTCGCCGCTTGGGATCCGCTTGTTCAAGGTTTCCTATGACCTGCAAGGTATTCATTTAGAGCAAACCATGAAAATTGTTGGATTACCTCCAGCAAATCAGGTTCTTGCCGATATTATGCTGAGTTATTGGCCCATCATATCATGGCGTCCGTTATTACCCGGAAATTGGCGGTTGGTGGATGAAGGGGATACACGCAGACTCTATGATGACAAAAACCAAATAGTGACAGAGATTCGCTACCAGCTATCAGGTAACACCCGTAAGCCGATCACTATTGAGCAATTTGTCTTTCACTACCGTATTACTATCCAAAATGTGGAGGAGTAACAGCGATGGTCTATTTCTCTGCTGTTGGCATGGTTAATGCATTAGGTAGCTCATTGTCTGAAGTGAGTGCGAGCCTTCGTGCCGGGTTAGCCCCAGGCATGGCTCCCCAGCAAGGGTGGCTCTTGGGTGATTCGCCGATTTGGCTGGGTGCGGTGAATACTGAATTGCCTACCTTGCCCGAGCCACTTTCACAGCACAATAGCCGGAATAATCGCCTGTTGTTGGCGGCATTGTCGCAGATTCAACCTGAGGTTTCCGCATGCATTCTTCGCTATGGCGTATCACGGATTGCTGTGATTATGGGAACCAGCACCTCAGGTATTTTTGAGGGGGAACGGGCGGTTAGAGAATATCAGCCTGGTTCTGGTGACGTCGGCGGGCAGTTTCCGCCAGGGTATCACTATCAACAGCAGGAGTTAGGCGATCCTAGCATCTTCCTCTCGCGTTATTTGGGGCTGAATGGCCCGAGTTATACCGTGTCTACGGCTTGTTCTTCCAGTGTACGGGCGATTATCAGTGGTAAGCGTTTGATTGAGTCTGGAATAGTCGATGCGGCGATAGTCGGTGGCGCTGACAGTTTATGTCGTATGCCCATCAACGGTTTTCATAGCCTGGAGTCACTTTCGGCTGAGCGTTGTACCCCTTTTGCCGCCGAGCGCAAAGGGATCAACGTGGGTGAGGCAGCGGCGTTGATTTTATTATCACGTGAACCTTCACCTGTAGCGTTACTCGGGGTTGGGGAGTCCTCCGATGCCTGGCATATGTCCGCCCCCCATCCTGAAGGGCATGGGGCGGAACAGGCTATCAGGATGGCATTACGTCAGGCAGGGTTGCAGCCCGCTGATGTGGGCTACATCAATCTACATGGCACGGCGACGCGGTTAAATGATCAGATAGAAGCGCAGGTCGTGAATAGGGTTTTTGGTCATCAGACCCCTTGTAGTTCAACTAAACATCTTACCGGGCATACGCTGGGGGCCGCTGGGGCCACAGAGGCGGCACTCAGTTGGCTGATGTTAAGCCGGACTCTACCCTTACCAGTACAAGATTTTTCTCATGCTTCTTGGGATACTACTTTGGCCGAGATTAATTTGGTCACCAAGCCGGAAGTACTTAAAACCCCGGTTATTTTGTCGAACTCATTCGCTTTTGGTGGCAACAATGCGTGTGTGATATTAGGAGCCGGCTGATGGCGTATTCCGCTGAACATTACCTCCCACATCAATCACCAATGGTGATGCTGGATAACGTCCATTGGGTAGGGGAGGACGGGGCTGAATGCAGGGTCACCTTGAGTAAGCATGGGGTGCTTGCGCCGTTCCTCGATGCTCAGGGCTGCCTCCCCAACTGGTTTGCTATCGAATTAATGGCACAAACTATCGGCGTGTGGCGTGGCTGGCATGGCTTGGCGCAAGCGATACCTCCCACGATAGGGATGCTACTTGGTGGGCGAGCTATCAGCTGTGAATTACCGGCATTTCCTGCGGGTAGCGAACTTCAGGTTTGTGTCCAGTTAATCCTGCAAGATGAAAAAATTGGCAGTTTCGAGTGCAGTATCAACATGGCTGGAAAGCAGGTTGCTCGTGGTCGGCTAAATACTTATCAGCCAGATGCCGAAGAAATAAAAAAACTCACATTGAGGAAAGGCGCATGAAGCGTTCTGTTTTAGTCACCGGGGCCAGCAAAGGGATCGGGCGGGCCATCGCACACCGTCTGGCTGCGGATGGTTTTTTAGTGGTTGTTCATTATCACCAAGATCTTACTGGCGGTGAAGCGACACTGGCTCAGATTATTGAGGCGGGTGGTGAAGGGCGCTTGATCTGTTTTGATATCAGCGACAGGCCGCAGTGTAAAGAGGTACTCGAGCAGGATATCGCCACTCATGGCGCTTACTACGGTGTGGTGAACAATGCCGGTATTACGCGTGATGGTGCATTCCCAGCATTGACGCAAGAAGATTGGGATGGCGTCATTCATACCAATCTGGACAGTTTCTATAATGTGTTGCACCCCTGCGTAATGCCGATGATCGGTTTACGTAACGGCGGGCGCATTATTGCGCTTTCTTCGGTCTCCGGTGTGGTGGGGAATCGTGGTCAGGTGAATTACAGTGCGGCTAAAGCGGGGGTTATCGGGGCTTGTAAGGCTTTGGCGCTGGAGTTGGCTAAACGCAAGATTACCGTGAATTGTATTGCACCTGGGTTGATTGATACTGGCATGATCAATATGGAGCCTATCGCGCTGCAAGAAGCCATGCGGATGATCCCACTTAAACGGATGGGAGAAGCTGAAGAGGTGGCTGGTTTAGCCAGTTACCTGATGTCAGATATCGCCGGTTATGTCACGCGTCAGGTGATTTCAATTAATGGAGGAATGGTATGAGCAGCAGGATGGTTGCCATCAATAGAGTTGTGATTACCGGCATGAGTGGGGTCACTGCCTTTGGCAATAACTGGGCGGATATTTCAGCACGTATTTATGCCGGTCAAAATGCGGTGCAATATATGCCGCAGTGGGAAGAATATCAGGGGTTGAATACCCATTTAGGTGCGCCGATTGATGATTTTGTGGTGCCCGCACATTACACCCGTAAACGCATCCGCTCGATGGGGCGGGTATCCTTATTGGCCACCAGAGCCACTGAGCTGGCGCTAGAGCAAGCGGGTCTGATGGGGGAGGATGTACTTACCAATGGGGATACTGGGATTGCCTATGGCTCTTCTACCGGTAGCACTAAGCCGGTGAGTGAATTTGCCACGATGTTAACCGAAAAACACACCAACAATATTACCGGCACGACCTATGTGCAAATGATGCCGCATACGGCGGCGGTGAATACTGGGCTGTTTTTTGGGTTGCGCGGGCGGGTTATTCCTACCTCAAGTGCTTGTACGTCAGGTAGTCAGGCAATTGGTTATGCCTATGAAGCAATCCGTCATGGCTACCAGAAAGTGATGGTTGCTGGTGGTGCAGAGGAACTGTGTCCTTCCGAGGCGGCGGTATTTGATACCTTGTTTGCTACTAGCCAGCTAAATGATTCACCAAAATTATCACCAAGGCCATTTGATCGCCAACGTGATGGTTTGGTTATTGGTGAAGGGGCTGGCACGTTGATTCTGGAAGAACTGGATCACGCCAAAGCACGTGGTGCCACTATTTACGGTGAAATCATTGGTTTTTATACTAATTGCGATGCCAGCCATATTACTCAACCACAAAAAGAGACCATGCAAATCTGCATTGAAAAGGCGTTACTAAGCTCGGGCCTGGCTGCCACTGATATTGGCTATATCAGTGCTCATGGTACCGCGACTGAGCGTGGCGATATTGCAGAAAGCCAGGCTACGGCGGCTGTTTTTGGTAACCGGACCCCCATTTCCTCTTTGAAAAGTTATTTTGGTCATACCTTAGGGGCTTGCGGTGCTCTTGAAGCCTGGATGAGTCTGGAGATGATGCGGGCCGGGCGTTTCGCACCAACCATTAATCTGACCGACCCTGATCCTGCCTGTGGTGACCTGGATTACCTGATGGGCGAGGGGCGTTATATTGATACCGAATTCTTCCAGACAAATAACTTCGCGTTTGGCGGCATTAACACCTCATTGGTGATCCGTCGCTGGCCGTAACCGCCATTGCTTTCCTCATTGTTGATTTTTTATCAAAAGTATTGTGTTGAATATGGCATTTTTTGGCAATAAAACTCTGGGCATAATCAGTTCAGATTTTTACCGGGTGGCTCGGGTAAATGGCCCCCGGTAATCAGCCAATTTTAAACATGTCTAAGCACGATAAAAATTCAAAATGAGGAATTACTATGAGCGTACCTGCATTCGGCCTGGGAACTTTTCGTCTTCAAGATCAAGTTGTTATTGATTCAGTGAGTCAGGCATTAACCGCGGGCTATCGTGTTATCGATACCGCACAAATATATGAAAATGAAGCAGCTGTTGGCCAAGCTATTGCGCAAAGCGGCATCCAGCGTGATGAGTTATTTATCACCACTAAGATTTGGATTGCTAACTTAGCGCAGGGCAAGCTCATCCCTAGCCTGCAAGAGAGCTTGCAGAAGCTGAGAACAGACTATGTGGATTTAACATTGATTCACTGGCCTTCACCAAACGATGAAGTACCCGTCGCTGAATTTATGGCTGAATTAGTGAAAGCCAAAGAGCTGGGCTTAACCCGGCAGATTGGTATTTCTAACTTCACCATCGATTTAATGAAACAGGCCATTGCGGCGGTGGGGGCCGAGGTGATTGCTACTAACCAAATCGAACTGTCACCCTTATTGCAGAACAGTAAGGTCGTTGAATTTGCGAGAGAAAATGGCATAGCGATCACTTCTTATATGACGCTGGCTTATGGTAAAGCGCTAGAAGAACCCGTGATTAAAACGATTGCGGAGCAACATGGTGCCACTCCCGCTCAGGTGATTTTAAGCTGGGCGATGCAACTGGGCTATAGTGTGATCCCATCATCGACCAAAGCCGCTAATCTGGCCAGTAATATGTTAGCGCAGGAATTGCGCTTGAGTGCCGAAGATATGGCACTGATAGCGTCGTTGGATCGTGGTGAGAGGTTAGTCAGCCCTGAAGGCCTGGCACCTGCATGGGATTGATCACGCTTTAAACCATTATCTGAACCACCCTATGTTGGGTGGTTTTTTATTTTGCAGGGAACATTTGTGCCAGACGTTCATTGATAAAATCAATAAAACAACGCAGCCGGTTACTGACGACCTGATCACTGTAATACACCGCATTAATCGGCATAACGACGGGTAGAGTCTGTTCTACCAGTAGCGGCACTAAGTCCCCGCGTTGTAGATCGCCTCTGATCATGAAATCCGATAAGCAAGCAATGCCATTTCCCTCAAGGCAAAGGCGGCGTTGCGTCTCCCCATTATTTGACGTTAAATCTGAATTTATTTCATAAAGTTGCCCATCAGCACCTGCGAGCGGCCAACGATTTAGCACCGGTAAATCATTGAACCCCAGACATAAATGATGCTGTAAATCAGCCACCGTTTGCGGGGTACCATGTTGCTTTAGGTAGGCAGGTGAGGCCAAAATATGGCGATAACTGGTCATCAGCTTTCTGGCTCGTAAGGTTGAGTCCTGTAACGTGCCGACCCGGATAGCAATATCAACCTTTCTTTCAATTAGGTTAATAAAGGTTTCTGACGAAACCAGTGATAATGTCACCAACGGATAACGCTGACGAAACTCCGCCATCAGCGGAGCCAGAATGTGCAACACCACTGGAGTAGAAGCATCGATACGCAGCAATCCTTTGGGATTTAACTGATTATCGAGTATCTCGTTTTCCGCCGTGGCCATTTCCCGCAGAATATTTTGCACTCGCCGAAAGTAGTGCTCGCCTTCTTGTGTCAGGCTGATTTGCCGGGTTGTGCGATTTAACAGCGTCACCCCTAGCTTGCTTTCGAGTTTTTTTACTGTCCGGCTGACGACTGAATTAGCTTGATCGAGTTGCTCTGCCGCACGGCTAAAACTGCCACATTCCACTACGGTAACAAAAGTAATCAGTTCATCTGAATGCGCTTTCATTGTTGCCACTCCAGCAAAAATATTTTGATATTTTGAGCATTTTTGTCATTTAACCATAGGGACATAATAGCCGCTATCAAATTGACCCGTATTTCTGGAGTAATTATGCCACTTGCATTATGGGCACTGACCATCAGTGCATTCGCTATTGGTACCACTGAATTTGTGATTGTCGGGCTGGTTCCGACCATCGCAGAACAACTGGCAGTTTCTGTGCCATCCGCCGGTTTATTAGTTTCAATCTATGCATTGGGCGTTGCTATTGGTGCTCCAGTGTTAACCGCATTAACCGGGCGCATACCGCGTAAAATGCTATTGATTGGCTTGATGGTCTTGTTCACCCTAGGGAACTTATTAGCCTGGCAATCACCTGGTTATGAGACTCTGGTGGTTGCTCGTTTACTCACCGGTCTGGCTTACGGTGTGTTCTTCTCGATTGGTTCGACTATTGCTACCAGTTTGGTGCCAAAGGAGAAAGCGGCGTCGGCGATTGCTATTATGTTTGGTGGTTTAACGGTGGCACTGGTGACTGGGGTTCCGCTCGGGACATTTATCGGCCAGCATTTTGGCTGGCGGGAGACTTTCCTTGCGGTGTCACTGATTGGGGTCATTGCCATTATTGCCAGCGCCATTTTGGTTCCCAGTAATATCCCCAATAAGGCTTCAGCCAGTATAAAGCAGCAACTACAGGTGCTCACCCACCCACGTTTACTGCTGATTTATGCCATTACCGCCTTGGGATATGGTGGTTTCTTCACCATGTTTACTTTCCTCGCGCCAGTGATGCAAGAGCTGGCAGGATTCTCACCTGCCGCAGTGAGTTGGATCTTACTGGCGTATGGGGTATCGGTCGCTATCGGCAATATCTGGGGCGGTAAACTCGCAGACCGCCATGGTGCAGTACCTGCTTTAAGTTTTATTTTTACCGCACTTGCTGTCTTACTGTTTGTTTTCCAATTCAGTGCTAACCACAGTATTGCGGCATTAATTACGTTGCTGGTCATGGGGATTTTTGCCTTTGGTAACGTCCCCGGTTTACAAGTTTATGTGGTGCAGAAAGCGGAAGAATATACGCCACATGCCGTTGACGTGGCTTCGGGCCTGAATATCGCGGCGTTTAATGTCGGAATCGCGTTAGGATCGATTATTGGTGGGCAGACAGTTATCCGGGTTGGGTTGGCTCAGACCCCTTGGATCGGTGGCGTGATTGTTATTGGTGCGCTATTACTGGTGACACTGAGTGGCAAGCTGGATAAGAAGCACCCACGGCAAGTTGCTGTCAGCTAAATCCCTGCCAGTATCTATTGAAGCCCGCGATTGTGGGCTTCTTTGTTAATAGAAGGCTTATTAGTGCATTATGAATCACATAGATTGAATCTCTGCTTGTGTATCCCAACATCAGAATAATATCGTGGCTAAAAGAAATTACTGACAGGAGCATCTGGGCGTATAATCAGTGAACTACCGGCTGTTGTTACCTCTCGAGCCAGAGTGATTTCGAATAAGGAATAGGCCATCAAAGTGCCGAAACGAACATATGCAATGCGATATGTTGCAGGTCAACCGGTTGAACAAATCTTCCCAGGTTCTGCTAAGCAACTGGGGCTGGGGTTACCGCCAGGCGCGCCATTGCCAACATCTGAATTTTTGCGGGTGATGGTGTGGAATATCTTTAAGCAGCAGCGGGCGCAATGGCTCTCGGTGCTCAAAGAATTCGGGCGTGATACTCAACTGATGTTACTGCAAGAAGCACAAACAACACCTGAGCTGGTGCGGTTTGCTACGTCTCACTATCAGGCCGCCGATCAGGTTCCTGCCTTTGCACTGCCTCAGCACCCTTCAGGTGTGATGACGCTTGCAGCCACCCATCCGGTCTACTGTTGCCCCCTGCGTGAGAGAGAGCCGTTACTGCGGTTGTCTAAATCGGCCTTAATTACTGTTTACCCAATCCATGACGGCCGTTTATTGATGGTGGTTAATATTCACGCGGTGAATTTCAGTCTTGGTGTTGATGTTTACAGTAAACAACTCGAGCCCATTGGGGAACAAATCGCGATGCATCGTGGCCCGGTGATTCTGGCGGGGGATTTTAATGCCTGGAGCCGACAGCGGGTTAATGCTTTACAGTGTTTTGCCCAAGTGGTGGGGTTAGCTGAAGTTGAATTCCGGGCTGATAACCGTAGCCGTGCGTTTGGCCGACCGCTTGATTTTGTCTTTTATCGGGGTCTTACTCTGGCAGATGCATCGGTATTAGTGACCCGAGCCTCTGATCACAATCCACTGCTGGTTGAATTCCAGCCATAAAAAAAGCACCCCGAAGGGTGCTTTTTAACAGCTTTAATCGCGATTCTGACTCTACGTATCCGGGGTCGATTTGCCGTTAACGAACAACGTCAATTTCAAGCCTGGTTGTAAACTATTAGCCTTGCTGACTACCGAATTCCATCGCATCACATCGTCGGTGTTTACACCGTGACGCTTGGCAATACTGGCAAAAGAATCACCTTTACGAACCTGATAGGTGATGCTGTTGCTGGTCGTTGTATTGCTTGCCAGTTGCAGGGTTTGCCCAACTTTTAAGGTGCTCTTGGCACGTAAGTTGTTCCAACTCTGCAAATCGCTGGTCTTGATATTCAACCGCTTGGCAATCGTAGATAAGGTATCACCGGAGCGAACTTTATACTGCGAACCTGATGCTGATTTTGAGCTGTTCTGTGCCAACTTGGTTGGTTGAACGGCGGCAATATCAGTATCTGCCAATGAATCTTTAAGCTGCTCAGCATGGGCCTTTGGCAACATAATATAACGAGGACCATGTCCATCAGGTGCCGTTACATTGCGCTTATACCCAGAATTAAAGGATTTCAACTTAGTAAGTGACATCCCCGCCATCTCAGCCGCCTGAGTTAGCTGTATCTGCTGACCTACATCAACACGTGCTAATGCACGGTCTTTGTCGGGTTCTGGCAAGTTTATACCGTACTTTTTGCTGTTCTTGATTAAATCACCCAAGGCCAGCATTTTTGGAACATAAATTGACGTTTCACGTGGAAGCGACAATGCCCAAAAGTTGGTCGGTTTACCCTTTGCCTTATTCGCTTTCACCGCTTGCATGACTCTGCCTTCACCACTGTTATAAGCAGCGACTGTTAACAACCAGTCACCGTCAAACATTTTGTTCAGGCGCTCCATCATATCAAGCGCTGCTTTGGTAGACGCAACCACATCTCTGCGGCCGTCATACCATTGGTTTTGTTTCAAGCCATAGTTTCGACCTGTACTCGGCACTATCTGCCATAGCCCTGCGGCGTTGGCGGATGATGTCGCGTGTGGGTCAAAAGCGCTCTCCACTATGGGTAGCAGTACCAGTTCCATCGGCATTTTACGTTTCTTAATCTGCTCGACTATCAGGTACATGTACGGCTCTGCCCGTAATGTTACATCGTGGAGATAGCTCTTATTTCTTAAGTATTTTTGCTTTTGTTCACGGATCCGGGAATTTTCCGGAACCTTCATCTTCAGCTCGTCGCTAATGAAGTTCCACAAATCTTGCTGCGCGAGGCCACTTTCACTATCAAGCCATCGCGCGCTGCCCTCTCGGACGCTATTTGTGTACTCTCCTGCTTCACTCTCTTGACCTGCTGAAGACAAACTCTGCGCATGCTGTACGGGAACCTGTACGTCCTGCTTGGACGCCTGGCACCCAACAAGCAAGACTGAGGCGAGAAATATCGCTTTGGTCTTCATGTGTGTGTCAATGTCAGTTGCTTAAAAGACGACCAATCATACTTTGCTTCGACAAAAAACACAACTAAAAGCTCAGAAGCGGTCTTTCTGGGCGCGTAATTCGGAAAAAACTGAAGCAAGTGAGGCTGGTGGCGAGATAACGCCTATTTTCCTTTGTAAATCAATGTCATCGCAACGTAAAAAAACATTAATTTTACGCTCTAATTGCAATTTTACCGGCAAACTAGGTAGGTTTTTTGCCCGTAATTGCATGATTTGTTGTTGATATGTAGCAATGTCTTGATCTGCGGGCAAAATGAAACGGGCAAACTTAAGATTTGCGAGAGTATATTCATGCGCGCTGCAAATTAAGGTTTCAGCGGGAAGCTGCGCCAGCCGTTGAATTGACGCATACATTTGCTCTGGTGTGCCTTCAAATAGTCTGCCGCAGCCGGCAGAAAAAAGCGTGTCGCCGCAGAAAAGATAAGGTTCGCTGTAGTATGCAATGTGCCCAAGGGTATGGCCAGGGACGGCGATAATGGTGTAGTTTTGACCATCAATTGTCAGGTGATCACCCCCATTTACGATAACTGTCGCACCTTTATTTGCTGTTTCCTGCGGGCCATAGACGGGAATATTGGGGAAATGGCGGTGTAATTGTGCCACACCACCGACGTGATCGTTGTGGTGATGGGTGAGCAGGATGGCCTGAGGAGTGTATTGGCCTTGTGCCAGTGCAGACAGCACCGGCGCTGATTCACCCGGATCAACAATAACGCAGTGTTTTTGTGGGTTTGCCAATAACCAAATGTAATTGTCTTGAAATGCCGGAATACTGATAAGATTCATTGGATACCTCTTTTTTGTTGGCAACCGCTTGAGTGTGAAAGAAGATAATATACCCGTCATCTTTCAAATCGCAGGTGTATTGGCGGCTCCCGTTCATCCGCATCACTTACGGGGGTTAGCTTATCGGGGTTCACTTACTTGCCACCTTCCTGCACCTTGAAATCTATTGGGTAGAAACATGAAACCAGCGCAAACACACCAACAGATCGATGCGCCTGCATCTTGGGCGGAGTTACCTTGGGGAGAGTATTATCGCGCAGCGCTCGAACAGCAATTACAACCTTGGTGGCCGAAGCTATTTGGTTTTCATCTGTTGAAAATAGGCCAGTTGAGTGCGGAAATCGCCAGCGATAAATGTGCTATCTCCCATCAGGTTAATGTGGGGGAACAAGGTACTAATATGCAGGTGCTGGCCAGCCCATACCAGTTACCTTTTGCTGAAAAGTCAGTGGACGCCTGTCTGTTATCTCATTCTTTAGCCTATGCCACTGACCCACATCGTATTTTGCGTGAAGCAGATAGGGTGCTTATTGATGACGGCTGGTTGATTATCAGTAACTTCAATCCGATGAGTGTGCTGGGTGCCGGCAAGCTGGTGCCAATATTACGCCAGCGGCAGCCTTATATTAGCCGAATGTTTACTCAGATGCGTTTGCTGGATTGGCTGAGTTTGCTGAATTATGAAGTTATGCATATGTCGTGCTTTCACGTTTTACCCTGGCATAAAGAAGGTGGGCGCTTTATCAGCACCCATCTACATGCGCTGGGGTGTGTCAGCCTGATTGTGGCCCGTAAGCGCACCATACCTTTGACATTTAATCCGATGAAGTTTGGTGCACGTAAGCCTTGGTTTAGCCGTGCGGTTGGCGCAACCAAAAGTTATCGCGACCAACCTTGATTCGGTGTGTGAAAGCCACTAATACCGTGGCAACGTCAGGTAAGAAGAGTTAGTTGGGGATATAACCAATATCGTCTTGTGTCGGTGAATTGGCCGCAAGACGTGCCAGTTCATCGCAGCGCTCATTTTCAGGATGGCCAGCATGGCCTTTAACCCATTCCCATTGTACGGTATGGCCTTGGATTGCCAGATCCAGCCGTTGCCATAAATCGACGTTACGTACCGGTTTGCGGTCTGTGGTTTTCCACCCGCGCTTTTTCCAGTTGTGGATCCATTGTGTGATGCCCTGACGCACGTATTGGCTGTCAGTGCTGAGCGTCACGTGGCAAGGTGATGTCAATGCCTCCAAGGCGACGATAGCAGCCATCAACTCCATACGGTTGTTGGTTGTCAAACGGTAGCCAGCACTAAAGGTCTTTTCATGTTGTTTGTAACGCATAATTGCGCCATAACCACCGGGGCCAGGATTGCCAAGGCAAGATCCGTCGGTGAAAATTTCTACCTGTTTAGTCATCTCTGGTAGACTCTTCCTATCTGTTTAAACGTTAAGTCTGACATAAACGAGCGCTATGAGCACTGGCAATATGCAAGTTACCCCGACCAGACAGATTGTTCTGGATACTGAAACCACTGGTATGAATAAGCTGGGCGTTCATTATGAAGGCCATCGGATTATTGAGATCGGTGCTGTTGAAGTGATCAACCGCCGTCTGACCGGCAGAAACTTCCATGTGTATGTGAAACCGGACCGTCTGGTCGACCCAGAGGCCTACGGTGTCCATGGTATCAGTGATGAGTTTCTGGCCGATAAACCCACATTTGCTGATATTACACCGGAGTTTATCGAGTTTATCCGTGGTGCTGAGCTAGTCATTCATAATGCGGCGTTTGATATCGGCTTTATGGATTACGAGTTCCGTATGTTGCAGCAGGATATTCCGAAAACGGAAACCTTCTGTACCATCACCGATAGCCTGTTATTGGCGCGCCGCCTGTTCCCCGGCAAGCGTAATAACCTTGATGCGTTATGCGATCGCTATCTGATAGATAATACCAAGCGAACGTTGCACGGCGCATTACTCGATGCCGAAATTCTGGCAGAAGTTTATCTGGCGATGACCGGCGGCCAGACGTCTCTGTCTTTCTCTATGGAAGGTGATCAGTCGCAGAATGATTCTTCTGAAAATATCCAGCGTATTACCCGGCCAGCATCTGCGTTGAAAGTAATTTATGCGGCTGAAGAGGAGTTGTCAGCCCATGAATCGCGTCTGGATTTGGTGATGAAGAAGGGCGGCAGTTGTTTGTGGCGGATGCCGCTTGAATCGGAAGATAGTGCAAATGCAGAATAAAATGATTTCCAGATGAAAAACTGCGCAACCGGCTTATTTTGCTGGAAAAAGTATTGACGAGATTGCATTCCATACGTAATATCCGTCTCGTTCTTAACCGGAACAGCAGCGTGGTGCGGTAGTTCAGTCGGTTAGAATACCGGCCTGTCACGCCGGGGGTCGCGGGTTCGAGTCCCGTCCGCACCGCCAACATTCAGAAGCCCTGAGTTATTGCTAACTCAGGGCTTCGTTGTATCTATACCCTTGGTACTTGAAGCCGCTGGGGGGCAAAATAATAGAACTCCCCCCTTGGGTAACACATCAATAAACCCATTTAGAATTTACTGCGTAGCTTTCGCATTACCTGCTTGCGCGGCTGTTTTTACCCAACCATCAAAGGTGGCCTGATGGGCCTGAATCCAACCATTCACATGACGTTCAATATCGGCATCTGACGATTCACCCGCGTGCATCCGCATGTTCTGAGCATTCACATCATTAATCGATAATTTCATGATAGAGAACAGCTTAGCGGCGGCCGGGTTAGCTTCAGCCCATTTTTTGTTAGCCACGATATGCATCACACTCGGTGGGAAGCCGTAGTTCGCACCGTTAGACAGCTTGGTGTCGATAGTTTTATCTGGCAGGGAAGAGAATGGAACCTGCAACCATACTACGTCACGGCCCGGCACCAATACATCACTGACCCAATAAGGTGTCCAGGTGTAATACAGGATTGGTTTGCCTTCTTTGTAACGTGTAATCGTATCGGCAATCATCGCGGCATAGTTACCCTGATTATGGATAACGGTATCGCTCAGACCATAAGCTTTGATCTGATGATTTATCGGCGCTTCACAGCCCCAACCTGGGTTACAGCCGGTTAGATCGGCTTTACCATCGTTATTAGCATCAAACAATTTGGCGATTTTCGGATCTTTTAGCTGCTCAATATTGGTAATGTGGTATTTATCAGCGGTTTTTTTATCGATCAGATAACCCTGTGCCAATCCTTCAATATAGTTACCCTGACGATAAAATTTGGCATCGCCACCGGCAGCATTATATTGGTCGTTATGCAGTGGTTCCCAGTTTACCGCCAGATAGGTGGCATCACCTGCGCCGATAGTTGAATACGCGACGTTGTAATCTACTTCTTTGGTCGGTTGGACATCGTAACCGAGTTTTTCCAAGGCTTTATTGACCAGAGAGGTCTGGAAGGTCTCTTCCGAAATGGTACTTTGCAGCGGCTGGACAGTGATGCCTTTGCCCGGTAATTCTGCGGCGGATAACTGAGTGCTGATCAGTGTGGTGAGGGCCAAGGCCCAGATTCCTGTCGAACGCATAGTTGTTCCTTTTTAAGCTATTTTACTTGCCATTTTGAACGAGGACAGTGCTCATCATCCTTACGTACTATGTGTACATTGTGGTGATTGCGCGCTGTCCATGTCCAAACTGCCTGCGAAAATTACGCTTAAATTTTAGCGTAATAATTTGAAATTACTTAGTATTTCTAAAAGGTTTGGTGATAAGACCAATCGGGCCGGCTGTATACCAGAGGCCAATGCCTTTGGTACGGCGATCGCGGCCTAATGATTGGGTCAGGCGGTCAAGGATGATCGCCAGAATCACAATACCGACACCGCCGACTGCGGCCAGCCCCATATCAAGGCGGCCAATACCGCGCAGTACCATTTGACCTAAGCCCCCTACAGCAATCATCGAGGCGATGACTACCATCGACAGTGCCAGCATCAGGGTTTGGTTCACACCCGCCATGATGGTTGGCATCGCCAGCGGTAACTGCACTTTGAACAGTAATTGGCGTGGATTGGCACCAAAGGATTCAGCGGCTTCGATAAGATCTTCTGGTACCTGTTTGATGCCCAAAATGGTCAGACGAACAATGGGTGGCAGAGCAAAGATGATGGTCACGACCACGCCGGGGACGTTACCGATACCGAACAGCATGACGATGGGCACCAGATAAACGAATGCCGGTGTAGTCTGCATGGCATCCAGTAACGGCCGAATTATACGTGCGGCATTATTACTGCGTGCCAGCCATATCCCCATCGGTAGCCCGATAAGAATACAGAAGAACAGCGAAGTCAGAACCAGCGCCAGTGTCACCATTGCTTGTGACCACGCACCGATAGCGCCAATAGCAACCAGTGATATCAGGGTTGCTACGCCCATTCCTAAGGTGGAGAACTGCCAGGCGATCAGCGCGAAAACCAGAATGGCGATCGGTGCTGGCATACCCAGTAGTAGGTGCTGAAAGCCACTGAGAATAAAATCAACCGGCACGCGAATGCCCTGGAACAGGGGGCGAAAATGCAGCACAACCCAGTCGATACCGTGGGTGACCCAGGAATCCAGTGGCACCCAGGTGTTATGAAACGGATCCATCAGACTGAAATGCTCGGGAGCAGCGGCCGGAGTACTATTCAACCAATCGGTACTTTGTGTCGCAGTGCTCTGAACGGCCTGAGAAGCAACCTCATGGCTGGTACTGCTGGCGGCATGGCTACCCTCAGCCATGCTCGCTCCCCACGGGTCAACAGCGGCTGACAGTGTCTGAGGGGCGGTATCTGTTGCCGCCGGTGCTGCTGAAGCTGCCGCATCCGTCGCCCAAGGATTACTGTCTACGGGGGTACTGCTTTGAATTGGATCACTCATTTGGCGTCTCCTTATCTAAAGCCTGCAACAGCATGGCTTTGGAAATAATACCGATATAACTGTTGTCTTCACCGACCACAGGGACCGCACACGGGGCCTGGGCAACCAGTGAAATCAACTCACTGAGGGGCATATCTGCGGGAACCGGCGCTGGATCGGCCAGTAAGGCACTATCCAGCGACTGGCTCTCCGCCAAGGCTTTTTTCAGTGAATCTATCGATACCACGCCAATAAACTTCTGCCCGCGTTCCAGCACATAGCCATAATCGCGGTCTTCATCTTGAAGCAGTTTTAACGCTGAACGAGGGCCGAAACCCGGAGTTTTACGAATTAATGATACCGGGCGACGGCGCGCGATATCCTTGGCACTAAAGACGTGGCTGATATCGACGCCACGGAAGAAGGTGCGCACATAGTCATTAGCCGGATTATTCAGTATTTCATCCGGGGTGCCGACCTGTACTACTTCGCCGCCCTGCATAATGGCGATACGATCACCAATGCGCATGGCTTCATCCAAATCATGAGAGATAAAGACAATGGTCCTTTGATGTTTGGCCTGTAATTTGACCAGCTCATCTTGCATTTCTGTACGTATTAAGGGGTCTAGCGCTGAAAAGGCCTCATCCATTAATAAGATGTCAGGGTTATTGGCCATCGCCCGGGCTAAACCGACGCGCTGACGCATCCCGCCGGAAAGTTCATCGGGGTAGGAGTGGGCGTAGCTTTCCAGACTCACCTGACGCAGTGCTTCCAGCGCTTTGTCGTGACGTTCCTGCAAAGGGACGCCAGCCAGCTCCATACCGAATGCGGTGTTATCGAGAACATTCAAATGGGGCATTAATGCAAAGGACTGAAAGACCATACTGATCTTATTACGGCGTACGGTGCGCAGGGCACTATCAGATATTTTGGCAATATCTTCGCCATCGATCAGTACTTCTCCACGGGTGGGTTCTATCAGACGATTGAGAAGGCGTACCAGGGTGGATTTACCAGAACCGGATAACCCCATGATGACGAATATCTCGCCTTCTTCAATGGCCAGATTGGCATCTTTAACGCCAACGGACAAACCAGTTTTGGCAAATATCTGCTCTTTATTCTTACCTGATTCAAGCAGCTTAAAAGCCCGTTCTGGATGCTCACCAAATATTTTATATAGATTCTTTACTTCGAGTTTAATTGCCATGCAGCTGGTGTATTCCTCTGTCAATTTTGAATTATGTTTATTCGATCAATGTTATCCTGATGAAAAAATAGAGCGCCATATACCCTAACACAATGAGAATCTGAGACAACCCTCAATGTTCTTATAATCTGAATTGTAATAGACCTTATCCCAGGATATATCTTTTTAATCTGTTAATTTATATACGTTAATATTGTGGTTTTTTGATGTTCACATCTTGCTTAATATTGATATGCTGAGTGGGCTATAATTAGCCAGTTAATAGCCTGAATATTGTCCATATATATTCATTCTATTGAATATACTGTTATTGATTATATTCCCTCGATTTTTCTTGTGGTCAGCCTTGGGCTTGAGCATCCGTCATCGTGCTGATATGACATTTTTATCGTCACAAGAGACATGCTGAATCCCCCTTATATACTGGCCTGCGCCTAAATTAGTAGTCAGGTAATAATTTCAGTTTTTAGTTGTGGTTCTGTTCATTGCGTAGGTAAATATAGCGGATGAGTGGTGGTGAGTTTACAAGGTGATTGAGGCATTAAATCATCACCAAATAGAGGGCAGCCTTGCTGCGGCTGCCAGTGGATGTGGATCGCCTCATTTTTATGCCATAAAAGTGAGGGTGGGGCACCGATAGGGAACGCTTAAAAATCCCAATCTTCGTCTTCGGTGTTGACTGCCTTACCAATCACATAAGAGGAGCCAGAACCGGAGAAGAAATCGTGATTCTCGTCTGCATTTGGTGATAATGCCGCCAGAATGGCCGGACTGACTGCTGCCTGACTGGTAGGGAATAAGGCTTCATAACCTAAATTCATTAATGCTTTATTAGCATTATAATGAAGGAACTTTTTGACATCTTCGGTCCAGCCAACCTTATCATACAGATCCTCGGTGAAACGCACCTCATTGTCATATAAGTCTTGCAGCAGATCGAAGGCAAAGTTCTTTATTTCCTGGCGGCGACTATTGTCGACTTTCTCCAACCCTTTCTGAAATTTGTAGCCGATATAATAACCATGTACTGCCTCGTCACGGATGATTAATCGAATAAGATCGGCAGTGTTGGTTAATTTTGCCCGGCTGGACCAATACATCGGTAAATAGAAACCGGAATAGAATAAAAATGATTCCAGAAATACACTGGCTATCTTTTTCTTCAGTGGGTCATCATTATGATAGTGCTGTAAGATAATATTGGCTTTATTTTGTAGTGGGTCATTCTCTTCACTCCAGCGATAGGCATCGTCCACATCAGATGTCATGCAAAGAGTAGAAAAAATAGAGCTATAAGAGCGAGCATGGACCGCCTCCATAAAGCTGATATTTGAGAATACCGCTTCCTCATGAGGGGTAATGGCATCTTTAATCAGTGCCGGCGCACCCAATGTATTCTGAATAGTATCCAGCAGTGTCAGGCCGGTAAAAACCCGAATCGTAAGCTGTTGTTCATTAGGTGTCAGCGTTGCCCAAGAGGGAATGTCATTTGATAGTGGGACTTTTTCCGGCAACCAGAAATTAGCTGTCAGGCGGTTCCATACTTCTAGGTCTTTATCGTCTTCAATCTTATTCCAGTTAATGGCACTGACGTGTGTTATCGGTTTTACTGCGTTCATATCATTTTCCTTATCAACCATTTTTATTCATTCAGTGCCGCGAATTACAGCGAGCAAGAAACACAACCTTCGACTTCAGTGCCTTCAAGCGCCATCTGACGCAGCCGGATGTAATAAATGGTCTTAATCCCTTTCTTCCAGGCATAAATTTGCGCTTTATTAATATCGCGGGTACTGGCGGTATCACGGAAGAACAGGGTCAGTGATAGCCCTTGATCGACATGCTGTGTTGCCTCAGCGTAGGTATCGATGATTTTCTCCGGCCCTATCTGATAAGCATCCTGATAATATTCAAGGTTATCGTTAGTCATATAAGGTGCGGGATAATAGACTCGGCCAATCTTGCCTTCTTTGCGAATCTCAATCGGTGAGACAATCGGGTGAATGCTCGATGTCGAGTGATTGATATAGGAAATAGAACCGGTAGGCGGCACCGCCTGCAAGTTCTGGTTATAAATACCGTGTTCCATCACTGATTGGCGTAACGCGGCCCAATCTTGCTGGTCGGGCAGTACAATAGCTGCCTGAGCAAATAGTGCCTGTACTTTGGCGGTTTTAGGCAGCCAGCTCTGCTCGATATATTTTGTGAAATAAGTACCCGAGGCATAATCTGACTCATCAAAGCCTTTAAAGTGGTGGCCTCGTTCTATTGCCAGTTGGTTCGAGGCGCGGATGGCGTGATATACCACGCTATAAAAGTAGATATTAGTAAAATCGAGCGCCTCTTCAGAGCCGTAGAAAATACGCTCGCGGGCCAGATAACCGTGCAGATTCATCTGCCCCAAGCCAATGGCATGGGATTCTTGATTACCTTTCTCGATAGAAGGTACTGAGCGGATATTGCTCATATCGGAGACGGCAGTCAGCCCACGAATAGCGGTTTCAATCGATTTGCCAAAGTCTGGTGAATCCATGGTATGCGCGATATTCATCGAACCAAGGTTACAAGAGATATCTTTACCGATATGGCGATAGCTAAGATCGTCATTGTATTCGGTTGGTGAATTAACCTGCAAAATTTCTGAGCACAGGTTACTCATATTGATTCGACCTTTAATCGGATTGGCGCGATTAACTGTGTCCTCAAACATCATGTAGGGATAGCCGGATTCAAACTGGATCTCGGCTAGAATCTGGAAGAACTCGCGTGCCTTGATTTTGCTTTTATGGATGCGCTTGTCATTGACCATCTCGCGGTATTTTTCGCTGATGCTGATTTCTGACATCGGTAAACCGTAAACCTGTTCTACATCATAAGGAGAGAACAGGTACATTTCTTCGTTATTCTTCGCCAACTCAAAGGTAATATCCGGGATAACCACACCTAATGAGAGGGTTTTTATACGAACTTTTTCATCGGCGTTTTCGCGTTTGGTATCCAGAAAACGTAAAATATCGGGATGATGGGCATGGAGATATACTGCCCCCGCACCTTGCCGTGCGCCCAACTGGTTAGCATAAGAAAAGGCATCTTCCAGCATTTTCATGATAGGGATGACGCCGGAGGATTGGTTTTCAATCCGTTTGATTGGCGCACCGACTTCACGAATATTACTTAGTAGGAAAGCGACCCCGCCACCACGTTTAGACAATTGCAGCGCTGAGTTAATGGAGCGGCCAATTGATTCCATATTATCTTCAATGCGTAACAAGAAGCAGGAGACAAGCTCACCACGCTGTTTTTTACCACAATTGAGGAATGTCGGGGTGGCCGGTTGGAATCGACCAGAGATTATCTCTTCTACCAGTTCTTGCGCCAGTGTCGGGTCACCTGCTGCCAGTGTCAGCGCCACCATGCAAACACGGTCTTCGTAGCGTTCCAGATAACGTTTGCCATCAAAGGTTTTCAGGGTATAGCTGGTGTAATATTTAAAGGCGCCAAGGAAAGTGGGAAAACGAAATTTTTTGCTATAGGCCTGCTGGAATAAGCTTTTGATAAAGCTGAAATCGTACTGAGCCAGCACCTCTTTCTCGTAATATCCTTCTTCGACCAGATAATCGAGTTTTTCTTGCAAATTGTGGAAGAACACGGTGTTTTGATTGACGTGTTGCAAGAAATATTGACGTGCCGCCAACCGGTCTTTATCAAACTGGATACGTCCATCAGCATCATAGAGGTTTAGCATCGCATTCAGTGAGTGATAGTCAAGCTCGCTACTGGATGGATCAGTGATATTCAGTTCTGTCGTTGCCAAAATTCAGTTACTCCCTTGCGCACGTTAGCCACATCTTCTGCTGTACCCAGTAGTTCAAAGCGATACAGATAAGGAACCTGACATTTTTGGGAGATGATTTTCCCTGCCAGGCAATAGGCGTCGCCAAAATTAGTGTTACCCGCCGCAATAACGCCGCGGATCAATGAACGGTTGTGTGGATCATTTAGAAATCGAATAACCTGTATCGGTACTGCTCCTATCGTGCTGCCGCCGCCATAGCTGGGTACTAATAAAATATAGGGTTGCTCAAGTTGTAGTTTCCCTCGCGCACCGGCAATGGGGATGCGTATTGCCGGGAGTGCTAACTTTTCGACAAAACGGTGAGTGTTCTCCGAAGAGCTGGAAAAATAGACCAGCGGATTCATCTTGTCCCCCCATCAGGCACTGACGGCCTGAACCAGTGCGTTAATTTTGTCAGGGCGGAAGCCGGACCAATGTTCATTGCCGGCAATAATCACTGGCACCTGCTGATAACCAAGAGATTTCACATGATTTAATGCTTGCAAATCTGCTGTTAAATCAATTGTTTGATAGGATATTCCTTGTTTGTCGAATGCTCGGTAAGTGGCATTGCACTGGACACAATCAGGTTTACTGTAAATAATAATACTCATGATTCGCATTTACCTTTTGTAATGAGGAAAGGCGGATTAGTCAGGTTGTTAAGGTGCCGCGACGACCTGCCTCTGATAATCAACTGCGGTTTCATTTCCGTAGGTGATAAAACAAATACTATATCTAGTGTTTATTTAATTCAACCACACTACATGTAGTTATTTATTGAGAATTCATGCATTGTTCAGCGACAGGGCCGCCAGCACGGGGCTGGCGGTAGATTTAGTAATAATAAGGAGGATAAAAATATTTCTATTGCGGAGTTGTTGCGGGCAAGATGATTTACTGGCGCAGGCTGACGGCTAAGCGGTTAAAGGCATTCATGATACTGATAGCAAAAGTTAAATCGGAAATTTCAGCATCGGTAAAATGTACTTTTAAGGCGTCGAAGATATTATCAGGTGTGCCACTGGTGGTGATGTAAGTCACCGCTTCTGCCCAGTCTAATGCTGCTCTTTCTGCCTCAGTAAATGCATTACTGAGTCGCCAGCCAGCTATCACATCCATTTTGGCATTATCAAAACCGTTCTCACGCAAGAATTTACCGTGCATATTCAAGCAGAATGCGCAGCCGTTGATTTGTGATACCCGCATAAAAATCATTTCTATCAATGCTTTAGGTAATGAACTCTTATCTAACGAGAGAGACGCATTAACCAGTGCTTTATAGGTTGTAGGTGAAAGTTCGGAAAAATAAAGACGTTGTTCAACCATGATATGTTCCTGTGAGGTACCGTAGAGTATGGCGCTACTCTAGCGCTGTGATGACCTATACTATAGAGCCATAAATTACTTATTTTAGTGGGTCATGATGAGGTCTTTTTCACATCTTCTGAGCCTGGATAGCCAACAAAACGAGCCGGTCTACCGTCAGCTTTATCAGCGTATTAAAGATGCCATCGTGCAAGGAGCATTGCTGCCTGACTCGCGGTTACCCTCGATTCGGGTGCTAGCCAGTGAAGTGGGGGTAGCACGAGGTACGGTGGAAAATGCCTATGGTCAATTAATTGCCGAGGGGTATTTGCAAAGTCGTGGGCAGAGTGGGACTTACGTTTCCGCTCAGTTACGTGATACCCCTTTGCTGCCATTAACTCAGAGTGCGCAGCCTGTTGTGGTGAATAAAGTCTCAACGGTTAGTCCGGTGGCGCGGCCCTTCGAGCTAGGATTACCGGCGCTGGACGCTTTCCCCCGAGCGCAATGGGGGCGAATCATGGCCAAACAGTTACATAATCTCACCGCATCATCCCTTGGACATCCCCCCGCTACCGGGCTTGCGTTATTGCGCGAAGCAATAGCACATTATTTACAGTTATCACGCGGGGTGAGTTGCCAGCCTGAACAAGTTTTTATTTGCTCAGGCTATCAGTCATTGCTGGATCTGGTGATCAGTACCTTACTGCAACCGGGCGATCGTGGCTGGTTGGAGGACCCCGGCTATCCTGTGACACGGCAACTGATTCGCGAAGCTGGGCTTATTCCGCATCCGGTCGCAGTTGATCAGGACGGAATGGATGTCGGTGCGGCAATTAACGACTGCCCCCAGGCACGTTTTGCCATCGTCACCCCAGCCCATCAAAGCCCGTTAGGGGTGGCGCTCAGTCTGGCACGACGTATTGCCCTGTTGGATTGGGCCGATCAGCAGCATGCATGGATTATTGAAGATGACTATGACAGTGAGTTCAGGTATCAAGGGCGGCCACTGCCACCGTTGAAAACGTTGGACCGGCAGGGGCGGGTGCTCTATGCCGGTACCTTCAGCAAAGTGATGTTTCCGGCACTGAGGCTGGCTTATCTGGTCGTTCCAGCAGAACGGGTGGCACTATTTAATCAGCGATGCCAGTTACGCATTTGTACCAGCCCACCACTGATACAGGCCAGTGTGGCGGAGTTTATCAATCAGGGGCATTTTTATCGCCATCTGAAACGTATGCGTCATCTATATGCCGAACGGCGTGAGATGCTATCGACAAGTCTGAGGCGTCAGTTGGCAGGCGTTGTTGAGGTTGAACAGCAAGCTGGAGGGATACAATTACTGGCGCGATTGGATAAGGGTTTTGCTGATTATGCCGTAGCAATACGGGCGCGGCAGCAAGGGTTAGCGGTTCAGGCGCTATCAGATTGGGCGTTGGCGGAAACGAGCCAGGTAACCGGTAGAAATGGATTGTTGATGGGATTTACTAATCTCACTTCTGTGGCAGAAACTGATCGGCTGGTGACCCTATTGGCCAAAGTTATTACTTCTATGTCTGCTTAATAACCACCATTTACCGAGTAAATGAATTGGCCCGCAGTGCATCTATTATCACTGGGGCCACCGATTAACCAAACTGCCAGATATCGTCATCCCTATAAGTAGACACAGCAATGAGGGGGATAAAATACCGGCGATTTATCAGCTATCAGATTATTTTTAACGGCGTGCTAACAGCACACCCAGAACGATACCGACCGCAGCACCAATACCGACACCTTGCCATGGTTTGTCGCGGATGTAGTCATCTGCGTTACCTGCAACATCTCGGGCATGCTGTTTTAGGCTGGTCGAACCGTTGAAACGCGCTCGCGCATCACGTAATACACCTTCGGCATTGTGGCGCACTTTGGTCAGTTCCTCTTTGGTTTTCTCACCTGATGAACGCAATACATCGTCAAGAGTATCTGCCAGAAGGGTCACGTCCTGATTGAGATCTCTTTCAATTTTTTCTGATTTCTTGAACATTTGACTCTCCGTTTTGCCTGATGAACATTAAGCATAGTCCATCACGTCGCTGTGACATGCGCTTCAGGACTAATCCGAAGGTGAGGGGAGAATTAACCACCATGCCTCCCGAACAGGGCTGCTTTTAAATAGCGTGATTCATAATGTATGGCGTAAATAATAATCACTATTACTTTGTACATTTGGTTACTTAGCGAAACCAATGACTCACGGAAAGGAAAAATTGATTCCTCTATGATTCTTTCAACGGCCCCACCGGGGGCTTAGCGAAACAAACTCTGAGGATTTTAAAATGAAAAAAGTATTAGCGCTGATCGTTGCTGCAACCATGGGTCTGTCTTCTGTTGCTTTCGCTGCTGAAACTACTGCGGCCGCTACAGCAGCACCAGCTGCAACCAGCACTACTGCTGCGCCTGCCGCAGAAAATGCAGCACCAGCTAAAGCAACTCACCATAAAAAACATAAAGCAACCAAACAAACCACAGAACAAAAAGCACAGTCTGCTAAAAAACATGTGAAAAAAGCACCTGCTCAAAAAGCACAGGCCGCTAAAAAACACGTGAAAAAAGCGCCAGCTCAGCCAGCTCAGAAAGCCCAAGCCGCTAAAAAACACCATAAAGCTGTTAAAAAATCAGCAACAGCGCCAGCAGCATAATTATGCCGGAATGCGGGCTACTAAGTACCGCACAGTCTAGCCAATTCCAGACACCCGGTTAACGCCGGGTGTCTTTTTTTATAGGCTAACCATCATGATCAATCGTTATCTGTTCGAGCTGATTTTCAGTGTGATGACCCTATGTGGTGTATCACTTGCCTGTGTGCTGTTTCTTACCGACACCTTTATTTAGTCTCGCACAGTTTGGATGGTTTGTGCGTCACCATTATCATATTGAAATATCAGTGCAAAATATGTTGTTGATGCAGGAACTCAACAATCTGTTGAACCGTCTGCTGATGTAACTTTTCTCTTTCCGTCACTGATGTCGCACAGATAAAGTCTTCGCCTTCCTCTGCCAAAACTGCGCGGGCTGTCGGTTTACAGGTTGGCAGAAAATCGAAATGTCCGCTGTGGGCTAAGGTTATTGTGGTTATACCTGGCGGATTAAGCCGCTTTATCCACTCACTCCCGCCCAGATTTAGTGCCATATTTGGCGAGATAAAATAGTGAGCATTAATCAGAAGCAGTGGGGCTGTTAAATGAAACAGGCTACTGTTTTGATAAAAAGGCACCATGCCGGGATCCAAAGCGACCGCAAAACGTAAACGTTTATCAGCATAATTCCCTTCAATTTTCCGCACTGGAAGTGCCTTTAATTTTACCTCCGCACGGGTATAAAACTGGCAGTTGGCTTGTTCGGGCTGCTGTTGGCAGCTGGCAATGAAACGTGGAAATGAAAGCGTTGCACCCAATGCCGCAATAGCACTATAACCCCCTTTCGAATGGCCAATTACCCCAATAGGCTGATTATCCAGTACCGACTTCCAGCGCGAATCAGACAGTAATGCGCTAATAATAAAAGAGATATCTTCAGTTTGTAACCATAGCTGTGCCGATTTGGCCGGTATAGAGTTACCAGTGGTACTGCCTGGGTGATTGGCTGCGACTACCACCATACCTTGCTGCACCAACTTATCTGCCAACCACGCCATACTGGTATTGTTGCCACCACTGCCGTGGCTGAGGACAATCAATGGAAATTGGCCTGTGGCAAGGGGGGCATCAGGTAAAACCGAGATACCGTTGAAGACGGCACTATCACCCAGTAGGGACGTTGTTCCCTGTTTCGCCGTTGGATAATAAATTAAGCTATCAAGTTGGCGCTGGCGTTGAGTGTCATTGAATGAAATGTGAGTAACCGCTGTTTGCCAGCCATAACTGACCATCGGGAAAAACAGCAAAAAACAGAAGCACAGCACAGCATTTTTCATGATTTAATATCCTGACTGATTGAGTTATTTGTCACCTTAGAGGGAAGAGCATTTAGCCGCGACCTCGATCATGATCCAGTCCCTGAACCTGCTTGTTTTCGCTTATCTGGCTGTCTACACTACAAAACCGTTATTCACGATATCCACTTGTTAAGGCAAGGGTTATGCCACTGATTCCCGTCTCTTTTCTGTTATCAATTTTATGTATTGGTTTGTTTTATCATTTGATTAAATCCGGTAAGCAGAGAGGATTATTACTGCTGCTATTGCTGGTTTGTGTATTACAAAGCGGGTTGATTGGCTTGCGCTATGGCTATCATCTTGCCCTGTTTAATGGCTTACAACCTATCGTCGCTATGACTATCCCCCCGCTGACTTATTTAGCACTCCTCAGTACAACCGGGGAGAGGAGGGCGGGTATTCGCCAGCTTGGGATACATGCTTTAGGCCCTATCGGTACGGCAATTTGTGTCTGGATCGCGCCGCAGTGGCTCGATGCAATGGTCATTATCAGTTATTTGTCTTATGGCCTTGCGGTGCTGGTTTACTTGCGCCCTGGTGAGGATCGTTTGCAACAGATCTCTGTGGAAAAAATTTGGCTTAGCTACCGGTTATGGCTTCTGATGGCTATCTTGCTGATTGGGTCGGGGGTGGGCGATATCATTATCAGTGCTGACTATGCATTTTTTGCCGGAAATCAGGCTGGGTTAATAGCCAGCTTGAGCAACCTTTTGATTACGTTGGCAATGTGCTACACCCTAGCGACCAGCGCACATCGTGAAGAGCCGATTGCTGCGGTGTCGGCTGAGTTGGCGGTAATGGATGATAAGCCATTAGCTGAATCGCTGGAGGCGCTTTTCTCTGTCATCTTATTAACCTTAAAGAAAAATAATCTGTATCTGGAGAGTCAACTCAACTTATCAACGTTGGCGCGCAAAGTTGGTGTTGCCCCGCGCAAAGTGTCGCAGGCCATTAATCAGCAAACGGGGCAAAATGTTTCGCAATACGTTAATCAGTTGCGGGTCGATCATGCCGCGATGCTATTGATGCGTACGGAGCTGCCAGTGATCGATATTATGCTAGAGGCGGGGTTCCAGACTAAATCAAATTTTAATCGCGAGTTTATGCGAGTTAAGGGCATTACCCCATCGCAATGGCGTGAAAACAAGCCCTCACTGGGGGCGGAATAAGATTTTATTATCCGTAACTCAGTCAGCCTCTTTTTGTGGTGGTTTTGGCGTGCGACGCTACCACGCCAGCAACGGATTATTAACGCGCCAGTCGAGTAGAAACAACGCTGATGAGATGAACATGGCGTGTAGACTATTCCGAAATAGTCGTTTTGAGCCAATAAATACGTGGTTTCCCTTATTTATTACGGTAAGGTCGCTCAATAGTAGTCAAAAAGAGGGGAAATAAATGTATTTACGGCCAGATGAAGTGGCTAAGGTCCTGGAGAATGCCGGTTTTGATCGGGATTATACGGTTGATCAGGCTTACGGTTATCGTAAAGCGGAGCATTACGTTTATGTTAACCGTGAAGCCCGAATGGGCAGGACAGCATTGGTTATTCACCCAGCGCATAAAGATAAAAGCTTGTTGTTTGCCACACCCACGGCAACTATTCGTATCAGTGATAAGTATGTGGAGTTTCCGCTCTATCTGGCCGGTGAAGCTGATGACCGCTACGGTATTGCCCACGGTTTTAGCTCAAGAGAAATGTTATTGCGCTATCTAAACAGTATGTACCCGTAAAACCAGCTCGCCTTGGCGCAATAAATGTCACCGCGCCGTAGCGCCAGAATCAATGCAATACGGCGTCAGCTTCCTGATTAAACTGCATATTATATTGTCGGCGGAATTGCGCCAATTCAAAGGCATCTAAATCCAGTTCTGCGAAATAGAACAAAGCCGCTTCGGTATGTTCGGCCGTTAGCATTGGGGATATATGTGAGCGAATCAGCGTATTGCGCCATTGCATCACATTTTCATCGGAAGAGTCTTTGATAAAGGTTTGGTAAATAAAGACCAGATAAGCTGCCTTTCTCACATCCTCGGCATAGCCATTGCTGGTGGAGCGGATAAACATTTGTGTCTGACGTTGCCCCATCTCTTGCAACATGGATTCAATGTAAATCGGTTTTATCTTCAGTAAATTGGCCAGTGTATCCACCGCTTTGCGGGTATCTGATGTCAACACACGGTAGCCGACAATAAAAACTACGATCAAAACAGCAATAATTATCCACGTCATTGAATGTTTCTTTGCGCCATAAAAGGTGTAATTGACAACGTAAAATTATCTGGCTGTTAAATCGCCTGAGTAGATAAAGTCAACGAAGTGTTTAAGGGTTATCGCCACTGAAATTATCGCTATTTTGTTGCTGATTATTCAGATGATGATTGAAAGCGGCAGCATCTTTCGCCAGAGCATCAAGATGTGCACCTAACACTTTAATCTGCCTAACTAATGAATGTTGTTCTGGCAAGGTGTTGGCAGTATTAAGCTTTCTAAGCAACATATCATTTTTAGCACGCAATGCTGTTTCCCGTGCTTTTGACTGCTCCAGTTCATGTTGCAATGCATTGTAGCTTGCCTGCCATGTCTGATGCTGCTTCTCAAAAGTTGACTGCAACTCACTCATTGCATTAAGAAACTGTACTTCAAGCTCACGCATTGTCATTGCTTTTCCTTTATGACGGCTTCCGATTTTCATTGGCATTATAACGAAGTCTGAGCATAACCTCACCCGCTAGAATCTGTCTTTCTATCCCGGCACAGGATGCCACCGGACGATGTATGACAGTTGGTTTTATACCCGTCATACTTCAAACTGCATGTGCGTTGGCTGCCATCACTCACCCAGGTCATTGAGTTATTTCAACTCCGTGGGTTCATTTCGTTGCTGCCTTCCTGCAACTTGAATTATTTAGGGTATATCATAATTTATGCACGATTTGTTTTTATCATTCATTTAATACTCAAAATAAATAAGCCTTGCTATTAATATCTCAGCATGCGTTAATAGCTTCATCGGTTTGTAGCACAGACCTATTTATGTAAGCCATTTAAGTAAAGCAGTTCCTAGTTAAAGCGATATTTTTTAGACATCACTTCTCCGACGAATTTCCTTCTTTAGTGCCCCCATAAGTAACTCTTGATCAGCAGACCACAATTGCCACGTTTTGGCACAAATAATGAAGGAAATATCTCTATGTCTAATAAAATGACTGGTTTAGTAAAATGGTTTGACGCTGGTAAAGGTTTTGGTTTTATTTCTCCTGCTGACGGTAGCAAAGATGTATTCGTACATTTCTCTGCAATCCAGGGCACTGATTACAAAACTCTTGATGAAGGCCAGAACGTAGAGTTCAGCATCGAGCAAGGCCAGAAAGGCCCTTCAGCTGTAAACGTAGTAGCACTGTAATTTACACTGCTATCTATCACGTTTAGCTGTAATTAAATCTGGCTCAGGTCAGATTTTTTTTGGTAAACGTATTGTTGGTAAAAAGTATTGTTGGAAAGTTGCGATAGCGATGATGGCCTAAGCCGGAGCAGACAATAATATCCTCAATAATATTATTCTTATCTCTAAAATAAGATTAACCAACAACCTAAAAACCTCGCCACGGAGGGGTTTTTAGTTTTCTAAAATCGTCGATATTGATTCATTACTCTGGAATATCCCCCTTAGTTATATTTAAATTGCCGCCGATACACCGCAGGTGTGATCCCTACTTTTTGGCGAAATGCATTTCTAAAACCTTCAATGGTCTGAAATCCGCAATATTCGGCAATCCTCGCAATACTCATCTGATCCCTTTCTAGTAATTCTTTCGCTTTGTGCATTCTCTCGTGCTGTAACCATATTTTGGGTGATTGGCCCGTGGCGGCAGAAAAATGCCGTAAAAATGTCCTGTCACTGAGCGCCAATTCGGCGGCCATTTGGCTGACACTCCAATTTTGGGCCAGTTGCCCGCGCACTTGCTGCATCATTTTTGCCATATCCCGATGCGTTTCTTTGGCAAGCGGCAGCGGAATAAATTGCTGTTGCCCGCCCCGTCGCTGGGGAGCCATGACTAACCGCTGTGCTACCTGATTGGCGATTTTAGCCCCAAAATCACGGGTAATCAGATGTAAGCAGGCATCAATACCGGCACTGCTACCCGCAGAGGTGATAATTTGCCCCTCATCTACATACAACACATTGGCATCGACATGAATGTCAGGATAGTGTTGTGCCAGATAATCGGTATAGCGCCAGTGAGTTGTGGCGCTTTTCCCCTGTAATAACCCCGCAGCCGCCAGTACAAAAACGCCAGAACAGATGGATATAATGCGTGCACCACGTGCAACTGCTTGCTGCAAAGCCTCGGTAAGTGCTGTTGGAGGGAGGGCGTCAGGGCTGCGCCAACCGGGTATCACAATGGTTTTAGCCTGTTCCAGTAGGGACAAATCGGTATCAACTTGAATATGTAGGCTGCCATTGGCCGTAGTGATGTGTTGTTCTACACCGACCACTTGGTGCCGGTACCAGGGAAAATCAAATTCAGGGCGAGCTAAACCAAATATTTCCTGCGCAATACCAAACTCAAATAGGTACAATCCGTCGTAAGCCAGCGTCACCACTAATCCCGGCTCCTCCGTTGGTCTGTTGGCAGATATTGATGCAGTTGAAATATTCATTGGCGTATCTCAGTGGTTTATTGTCATTTCTGCCACTGTAATCGGCTAATGCCATTTCATAAAGTGATGCTTCATAATATTGAATGGAGAAATCATATGAGCAGTTTAGTCAGTCAGATCCCAGCGGCTTGTGCAGAACGCGCATTACAGTACTTTTCCCAGCGTTTAGCATTTGAAACTGATTGCTCAGATGTCTATACCAGCCAGCAGCAAGGTAATGTAGATTTTGTGTTGGTAGATGTGCGTAGTGAGGCGGCGTTTGCCACGCTACACCTACCGGGAGCTATCAATATTCCTCATCGATTAATGGATACCACTTTGCTTTCACTCTATCCGCCAGAGACATTATTTGTGATTTACTGTGCTGGTCCCCACTGCAACGGTGTTCACCGCGCCGCCGTTAATTTGAGCAAACTTGGCTATGCGGTTAAAGAGATGATAGGAGGTGTCACCGGCTGGCGTGATGAGGGGTTACCGCTGCACACGAAAATCACGGACATAGATAAACCCAGGGATCCAGTGAGCTGTGGCTGCAATATTTGAATATAAAAGTGCTTTTTCTCCTGCGATGGACAACCACTGCTATTATTCTTGGCGTTCATTATAGGTTAGCTGATAGAGTAATCGTGTTTACTCATTGCAGGAATTCTGTATGCGTTCTATTTATCTGTGGATAGTCGTAGTGGCTATTAGCATTACGGCGCTCATATCTCAGCTCAGCTTCTTTTTTATTGAACCTCAAATGGGGAACAGTGAAGGGAAAGTTTTAGTGCTTAAACGCATTCCTAAGATGGATTTTATCGATAGCCCTCGGGGATACTGTCAGCGCCAATATCCTACAGAAGACTATTCACGCTGCGAGCCAAAAATCCTCCCTTCGCTTTTGGAGAGTACTCAAGTTTTGTATGAGTTGCCGTTTAGCGCTTATTTTTACGAGATGACCTACCAGCCTAATGGTTAAGTATTTACTGTAAATTTGTGTGTTCGCTAGAATAGCTACTGCATATTGTGAATTTTAATATACGTGTAAGTAGTATAGTTTCATTACTTTAATATTTATCGCATAAAGGATTTAGCGGTGAATTAGATGGAGGTTATGATATCCAGGTATTGGTGTGGTTTTGTCAGATATCGCAACGGCATTACGTAACAGAAATAAATGTAATAATATGAGTACTATTCTGCGGGTATTATTCTAATTGGAATTGGGAACATTATTTATTACCAGTATATTAACCCGAACTGGCGACAGAGCGGCTTCGTGCATGAAATGATTTACAGGTGTCCGAAAATCCAGCTACACCTGATGTTGATCGTGACAGGTCTGTGATATGTCCATCGATATGTATACCCAGATATTCAAGTATTTTACCTTCAAGGTGGGTGGGCGTGTAAAGGGCTGTGAGGGATAATCTGTGTCAGAAAAATTATTCTGGTGCGAAAGAATGTCTACTCAATCACTCTCTTTCTCTCATTATTATGATAGATTTCCCTCAATGGGTAATAATTCCCGATTGGAACTTATCTTAATATCCTCGCAGTGTTCCGATGCTTGACGGAAAAATAAAAATTGCACCAATGGCTCGATAATTAATCTTCTTGATTGAAAATAACGCGGCCATGAATTAATAGGCTATATCTCTTGGTTTGTGGGTACTAATCGGCGAATCTTGTTGCAAGGCGATATTATAAGGAATATATCGACTATTTCATTTACTATCTTTGTCGTTTTTATAGATGTAGATCAATTTTATTTATAATCAATTTTAGATCTGTCTTGTTTTTTTTGATTTACCTCATCTAAACCTGATTTTTGTTAGTTTAATGCTGTTAAGTTCTAACTAAAGTGGTGAAATTGGTCTTTAATACTAAAAAAGACATCTATTACCCATATTAATGTTTAGTGCTACGCTTAATTATTTGTTGAATCTTTGCCTGACAGGCAATGCCCTATATGCACTGGCTAATTTATCAAAGGATGATTCATGTCTAAACGTCTATGGCTCCGAACTACCTTACTCACAGCCGCCCTACTCAGTGTTTTTTCTGTTCCCGTTAGTGCCGCAACACATACACTGCAACTGGCTATCGGTGATGAACCCACCGAAGGCTTTGACCCAATGCTAGGCTGGAGTCATGGCAGTTATCTGCTATTGCATAGCCCATTGCTAAAACAAAATGAAGATCTTAGCTGGAATAATTTTCTGCTGAGCCAGTATAAAACCAGCAACGACGGTAAAACCTGGACTCTGACGCTCAAGCCGGGCCTCAAATTCTCTGATGGATCTCCTCTGACGGCCAAAGATGTGGTGTTTACCTATAACAATGCTGCTGCCAGTGGCGGTAAAGTCGATATGGGTAATTTCCTCCGCGCCGAAGAAATCGATCCCCTCAATATTCGAATCCAATTGAAAGCGCCACAAAGTACTTTTGTAAATGTGTTGGGATCGCTGGGGATCGTTTCTGCTGATAAATATAATGCCAAAACCTATGCACAAAACCCTATTGGTGCTGGCCCGTACCGTTTGGTGAGCTTCCAACCTGGTCAGCAAATGATCGTGGAAGCCAATCCTCATTATGCCGGTAATAAGAATGATTTCGATAAACTGATTTTTGTTTTTCTTGATGAAGACAGTGCCTTTGCCGCGGCGCAAAGTGGGCAGTTAGGGGTCGTCCGCATTCCACCATCGATGGCGGCAGGTCCGGTCAATAACATGAAGTTATGGGTGCGGCCAAGTGTAGAAAACCGTGGCATCGTGTTCCCGACCACTCCGGCGGGTAAGAAAGATGCTCAGGGTTATCCGATTGGTAATGATGTAACGGCTGATGTTGCTATCCGCCGTGCCATTAACTATGCCATTAACCGCCAACTCCTGGCCGACCAAATTATGGAGGGTCATGCTATTCCTGCCTATACAGGTGTACAGGGGCTGCCATGGAATAACCCAGATTCGGCCATTAAAGATGGTGATAGCGAAAAAGCCAAACAGATATTAGAACAGGCCGGTTGGGCGCTGAACAGTGAGGGTATTCGAGAAAAAAGTGGGGTGCCGGCCAAAATCACGCTTTGGTATACCAGCGGTGATACTACGCGCCGCGATTTAGCCCAGGCGCTGCGTTCGATGCTGAAACCTATTGGTGTTGATGTTGATTTGAAATCCGGTAGCTGGGAAACCGTTGAACGTAATATGCATGCTAACCCCACGTTGTTTGGCTGGGGTAGCCTTGATCCCATGGAGCTGTACCATCACTACAGCAGTAAAGCTGCCGGTGTTGAATATTATAATCCAGGCTACTACCAGAATCCGGTAGTTGATAAACATCTGCAACAGGCACTGGATGCGCCAACCTGGGAACAAGCAGTGCCATTTTGGCAACAGGTTGATTGGGATGGAACGACCGGTGCCGGTATTCGCGGTGATGCGGCGTGGGCGTGGTTATTGAATATTCAGCATACTTACCTGGCTAATGATTGCGTTGATTTAGGTAAGGGGGCACCGGAAATCCATGGTTCCTGGTCACTGCTTAATAGCCTGGATAGCTGGAAATGGACCTGTCAGTAATGAAGGGGGTCTCGCTATTTACTCTGCGTTTAATTTGCCTGCTGCTAATCACCGCAGTAGGCACTTTTACGCTGCTGAGTTTTTCCCCGGTAGACCCAATACGCGCCTATATTGGCAGTGAGCTGCTGCATGTTCCACCGGAACAATATCCGCTGATTGCGGCGCGGTGGGGGTTGGATCTGCCTTTGTGGCAGCGTTTTCTGCATTGGTTTACTCAGGTTTTGCAAGGTGATTTGGGTTACTCCATGCTGTATAACGCGCCGGTCTCACAGGTCATTGGTGAACGTTTTGCCACCTCGTTTGCGTTACTGCTTTCGGCATGGCTATTCTCCGGCATTGTTGGGCTACTGCTGGGGCTGACTGCGGGGCGTTATCTTAATCGCTGGCCTGATCGTTTGATCTCAACCCTGTCATATTTATTAGCTTCGCTACCCACTTTCTGGATTGGTTTATTGTTGCTGTCATTATTTGCGGTGAAGCTGAATTGGGCGCCGATTTGCTGTGCATGGGCACCTGGAAGCAATGCTGAAACAGCCAGTTGGAGCGACAAACTGCGTCATCTCATTCTGCCGATGCTGGCCTTGGGATTATTGGGGGTTGGCAATATTGCGTTGCATACCCGCGCCAGGGTTGCTGAGGTGATGAATAGCGAGTTTATCCGCTATGCACGTGCTCAGGGAGATAAGGGCTGGTCATTGGTTCACTTCCATATTTTACGCCATGCCATTACGCCAGCGCTTTGTCTGCAATTTGCCTCTGTGGGGGAATTACTGGGTGGCTCGCTATTAGCGGAGAAAGTTTTTGCCTATCCCGGCTTAGGGCAAGCCACTATTGATGCCGGGCTTCACGGCGATATTCCGTTACTGATGGGGATCGTCATGTTTTGCGCCATATTGGTCTTTTGCGGTAACAGCGTTGCCAACGCACTGTTACACCGCTTAAATAGGGGAGCTGCGCGGCAATTATGACTTATAACCCAAACCGGGCGTTGTTTCGGCTGTTCGTTTCATTGGCGCTATTACTCATTTTAATTGTTTATGGCTGGGTTATTTATCCCATTGAAGTTCCGATGGATCTGATGGCGCGCCGCCAGCCGCCATCACCGGCTTATTGGTTTGGTACTGATAGTCTGGGGCGCGACTTGTGGTTGCGCTGTTTTCAGGGCATGACAACCAGTTTACAAATTGGCCTGATTGCTGCTTTTGCCAGTGGGCTGCTGGCGATGCTCACTGCCAGTTTGTGTGCTATCAATAAAACGCTGGATTATATCATTCGCGGATTAATTGACAGTATGTTGGCATTGCCCCACTTGCTGTTATTGGTGCTGATCTGCTTCACTTTGGGGGGCGGGAAACAAGGCGTTATTCTGGCGGTAGCCCTCACCCATTGGCCAAAGCTTGCCCTGATTTTACGCGCAGAAATCTTACGTATTCGCGAGACTGATTATGTGATGTTGTCTCATCGGTTGGGTAACAGTAATTTTTACCGTTGGCGTCATCATCTGCTACCGTTATTACTGCCACAATGGATTGTTGGCACACTGTTGATGTTTCCCCATGCGGTGTTACACAGCGCAGCGCTCAGTTTTCTTGGGTTTGGGCTGTCACCTCATGAGCCGTCGTTGGGGATCTTATTAGCGGATGCACTGCGTTACCTGAGCAGTGGGGCATGGTGGCTGGCTTTTTTCCCTGGCCTGATTTTGGTGGGATTGGTATTAGTATTTGACCAGTTTGTCCGGTCGCTGCAACAACTCTGGGTGAGGATAACCTGATGTTGAAATTTGCAAAATTTGCTATTGATGTTGCTCATTACCGCTGGCTGGGGCGAAAAACCTGGCATCCTCTGCTGAGTAATATTTCTTTGGAGGTGAATCCGGGGGAACTGGTGGCGTTAGTTGGCGGTAGCGGTGAAGGCAAAAGTCTGTTGTTACAAAGTGCATTGGGTTTATTGCCAGACAATATGCGTTGTCATGGCGAGATTATCCTTGATGGTGAGGTGTTGTGCGCCCAAGACAAAATTGAACGGCGCGGAAAAACGTTATGTTACGTCCCTCAAGGGGTCAGCGCGCTAAATCCATTAATTAAAGTCGGCTCACAAATGACCCGCGCCGCGCAGCTTAGTGGTGTAAAACTGCGGCTAGAAGATGTGGCAATGCAACTGCAAACCTACAATCTTGCGCCAGGGTTGGTGCATGACTTCCCTCGCCAACTCTCTGGCGGCATGGCAAAACGGGTGCTGACCAGTTGTGCCACCCTGACCAATGCCCGCTATATTTTGGCTGATGAAGTGACCTCGTGGCTCGATGACGAGCATGCCTGCCAGTTACTGACTCACCTGCGGGCTTTTTGCCAACAAGGGCGGGGCATTTTATGGGTAACTCATGATCTGGCATTGGCGGCACGTTTTGCCGATAAGATTGCGGTGTTACATCAGGGTAAGCTACATGAGACGCTGAGTGCTGAAGAATTGAAGAATAACGGTGGTAGCCCCTGGCTACAGTCACTATGGGCGGCGCTACCGGAGCAACAATTTGTCAGTCAGCACATAGCCTTGTCGGAGGTGGGCGAATATGTTTAGTGTCGATAATCTGACGGTGGTTCAAGGTGGCAAACTGTTGTGGGATAGTATCTCATTTTCTCTAACAGCCGGAGAGCGCTTAGGTATTTCGGCTCCCAGTGGTTTTGGTAAAACGACCCTTGGCCGGGTATTAGCACAATGGCAGTCAGCCACTTCCGGCCAGATTTTGCTCGGTGGCGCGCCACTGGCAAAAAAAGGTTATTGTCCTATTCAGTTAGTGCCACAGCATCCAGAACAAAGTTTCAATCCTTACCGGACTACGGGGGAGAGCTTGCATGATGCCTGGCGACCCGCAGCACATTGGCTTGAGCGCATGGCCGTTAATCCTGATTGGTTGAAGCGCCGGCCTGATGAATTGTCGGGGGGCGAGTTGGCGCGTATCGCACTATTGCGGGCACTGGATCCGCGCACCCGATACTTGATTGCCGATGAAGTAACGGCACAACTGGATGCACATGTTCAGGCACAAATTTGGCGCGTTTTATTAGACGAAGCGGCACACCGCCCATTGGGGCTCATTGTTTTCAGCCACAATAAATTCTTATTGGAAAAGGTGTGTTCACGTATATGGATACCAGAGCGTGAAAGTAAAATCCCTCTTTATCAAAAACCAGTGGTTAAGTCTCAAATTGGTTTGGCATTGATAAAAACAGGATGAGTTAATAACGGTAAATTAAAATGTAATCGATTAAATAATTATCTAGAGTGATAGTCACTCAATGTATGAGGTGTTTTATTTCCAAGTGAAAATAGAATTATTGATTAGGATCATGTTCTGTTTAAATAATGATAAAAACGCGGGGTTATACAGTGGAGATGATAATTAACATCACGGTAAGATAACTTTACATAAATAAATTGAGATAGCGTTCAATATTAACTTGAAGTAGGTGGCTATTCTATACACAGTGATTAGTATTTTAACGTATTCTTATCAGGCTAACACCCCTTAGGGTTTGTGTGATTTTGTTTCTGTCTCAGCATGCCGACTTAACATCTATTTTGGTGGGAGTTCTGGTGTTCTTTATTTGTGATGAATATAAACCCGCATCATTTTACACCTAACTAATTGATTTTCAATTACATTTAATTACCCTACCCTCATCGCTACAGTGTTTTTTATCAAGTTGGTAATTAATGATGAATTTTCCAGTTTTTGGTCTATATTGGTTAGAGGTGTTTTTTTTATAGCAACATATTGATTTATAATTATCTATGCTACAAAAAGAACATACCGAAACTGAGCGCTGAATAAGGGATTGGTTAGCTATGGGAAGCAAACGTTTAATCGATTCATCCGTTTGTTGTTTACTGTGGATAAATGCAGTAATCCTTTTCTGTTTTAGTAAAAAAATATTAGCGGATGCCATTCACCTATTGATTGGCATAACTAAAAGCGGTAAAAAATACCCATCAAAAATTCATCATACAAATCAATCCAGCGGGATAACACCTTTATACACGATTGTAATATCTTGCTGTATAACGGGCGGCAGTCGTTCTTTCGATATTTTAAGTTGCAGCGCAAATGTCGGGCAGCATATTGAGGGTGGTTAAAACGCAAAATCAGAACTCAAATGAAGAATCTAACAAGATATGCAGGAGGATGCGCTTAAATTCTGAAATATACTAATTAACTGGCATCAAAAGCCTATTTTATCAGTAATAACAAGGGATAACCCTTTACTGACAAGGCAAATTAGAGGGCTAGCAGTTATAGAGCTAGTAGGTTGTTTTTCTCACTTTCACTTTCTTAACACCATACAGGAGGGCTTATGCAGCTCACCCCAAGAGAAGTTGAAAAACTCATGATCTACACGCTGTCTGATGTGGCGTTCAAACGCAAAGCGCGTGGCTTGAAACTCAATTATCCCGAAGCCGTTTCTATCATCACCGTGACTGCAATGGAAGGGGCCAGAGATGGCAAATCGGTAGAAGATGTCATGAAAGAAGCCAGCAAAGTTCTCACTAAAGATGATGTGATGGACGGGGTAGCTGATCTGATTCCGAATGTTCAGGTTGAGGCAATTTTTACTGACGGTAGCCGGTTGGTCACGGTGCACGATCCTATTAAATAACACCGATGGCAGCATGCGAGTAAAACCTGAACTGATTATTGCAGAGGATTAAAGCATGAGCGCAAAGAAAAGCACTAAAGATAATGCAGAACAGAATACCCCTCTCGGGGGCTGTATTTTAGCTGATGCCCCATTCCCGAACGAAACGCAACAAACCATCATGCGTTATGCAGCGAGTAGATACTCTAAAAATACCTCATTCGGTGAGCTGTATTCCAGAGATTTGCGCCCCCGAGTGTTGAGGATGTGCTCCAGTCTCGCAATATCTTCATCGCTGACGCCATTAAAATCGGTTCCTTTCGGATAAAACCGCCGTATCAGACCGTTGGTATGCTCATTCAACCCCCGCTCCCAGGAATGATAAGGCCGGGCAAAGTAAACCTTTGCGCCCGTTACCTGAGTGATGTCCTTATGTTTCGCAAACTCGGGTCCGTTATCTGCCGTCAGGGTTTTAAACTCACAGAAAGTATTCGCCACGATGTCCCTGAACGCTTCCACGACGCTCTCAGCGCACTTATTGGGGAGTTTACGGATAATGACCTGCTTTGTGGCTTTGTCCACGACCGTCAGCAGGAATGACTTCTGGTCTTTGCCAAAAATCGTATCGATTTCAACATGCCCGGGAACCTGTTTGAGTTCAGCCTCAGCAGGCCTGTGCTCAATGCCAACCCTGTCCGGGATGGGCGTGCGTCCGGGCTCACCCGTATCATAGCGATAGCGTTTACCCCGGTGAGGGAGCTGAAGGTAAAGCTTACCGCCAGCCTGTCTGTCCGAACGGATATAGCGGTAGAGGGTATTTTTGCTGACGGCGATATCAAACTGGATTTTCAGTCTCCCAGAGATAACCTCAGGGGAGGTATGTACAGCCAGCGCCTGCCGGAGAAAGTCTTGTGTCTGCTGGCCCAGAGGGACACAGGCATTGTGTGCCGAGGTGGCGCCCCGCCGTTGTCTGGCTAAGGCATCAGCGCGTCTGGAGGAGTAAAGTCCGTTGAAGGCGGGGTCCGTATTACGTCTGAGCTCCCGGCTCAGCGTAGAGCGAGAGACGCCGAGCTCTCTGGCAATGCAGGACTGATTAACGCCTTCAGCTTTTCGTTTTTCGATGTAAAAGCGCTCATGCTGAGTCAAATGTTTTCCCTTCATGCAACAGGGTCTCCGACAGGGTCAATACGGCTATTTTATCCGTACCTGACCGGTGGGTCACTTTGTTGCATTTCGTTTGGGAATTGGCGTGGTAATTCTTCAAGCATATACCGATATTCTTGATCTGTTTCGCAAAGCTGCCTAGATCTTATTAGCAAATTAGAAAGAGCGTTACTTTTTGTCTTAACTTCATTAAAACTAATGTTTGTTCCAATGTTAAGATCCCTACCAGGACTGTTATCATTTATTTCATTATCATAAATTTGCAATTTTTCATTATTTTCCATTTTTAAAGCCTTGCCCAATGGTAATGTCACCCTCGACTTCATTATTATCTATTTTATTATCATTTATGATTTCAGTAGCTTTGATGTTTATATTTCTTGCCTTGTTTCCGCTTATGCTATTATTGGAAACTCCAGATTGTAAGGCACTTTTATTATTTTTTGTGATTTTCTTGTTTTTATTATTGTATAGTGCAACAAGCAGGCAGGAATTTATTGCTATTACAAAGAATAACAATGTAGTCATTGGATTATTTGAAATGAAGTCAACATTTTCGAAAATGGGTTTTAGCAGATATAAGATAATGACACCAATTATTGTTAATGATGCATTATATTTTAATGAGTTTTTAAAAAAGTCCAGATCCATTTTCCACTCCTGTTAAATAAAAAATTCCGTTACAGAATGGTACTAACTTTCAGAAATCACTGTTAAAATTCTAGTTTGGCTTGTACGCATTTCCTCCCCCACCAATCCATTAATTCGATACGATGCTCCAAGTATGTAGAGCGATTATAAGCTCGTCTTACCTCATTTTTATCACTATGAGCTAATGCTGCTTCAATCACATCAGCTTTAAACCCAGCTTCATTCATAGCAGTGCTAGCAATAGAACGTAAACCATGTGCAACTAATTTTCCACCGTAGCCTATACGTTTAAGAGCTGCGTTTGCAGTTTGGCTGTTCATAGGCTTGCGTAGGTCGTTACGACTTGGGAATACATGCACACAGTTACCACTTATTGGTTCCATTATCTTAAGTATTGATAATGCCTGATCTGAGAGAGGAACAATGTGATCGCGCTTTGCTTTCATCCGTTCTGCCGGTATGCACCATTCCCTTTTCTCTATATCGATCTCGGCCCATGCGGTTGCCGAGGCTTCTGCAGGGCGTATCAGAGTTAGCAACTGCCATTCCAGCAAACAGCGCGTTGGTATCGATAGATTACTCATCGAGATAGTCCGCATCAGCTTCGGTAGCTCTTCAGGGCGTATAGTCGGCATATGCTGCTTTTTAGGGCGTTCAAACGCATTACCAATACCTGAGGCAGGGTTCGCCTCAATCAAGCCGGTGTTGACGGCGTAGATCATGATTTCGTTGATGCGCTGCACCAATCGGCGAACTGTCTCCAAAGCTCCACGCGCTTTGATAGGCTCCAGCACCTGGATTAGCAAACGGGCCTTAATTTCCTGAACAGGGACATTCTCCAGGGAAGGCAAAATATCTTTCTCGATAGAACGCCAGATATCTTTCGCGTGATCCGCGCTCACGTGGGCTTGCTTTAATGCGAACCACTGCTTTGCCACGTTAAGGAAAATGCTTTCCTGTGCGATCTGCTTCTGTTCGGTTTCTTCGGCGTCTTTGGCTTGAGGGTCGATGCCGCGAACAAGCAGCGAAAGCTTTTCATCGCGGATCTGTCGGGCATCGGCTAACGAGAGGGCAGGGTAGGCACCTAGGCTCACGTTGGTTCGCTTGTCAGTACCTGGGCGTTGGTAGCGTAACCGCCACAGCTTTTTGCCGCTGGTCTTGACCAGGAGGAACAGACCGTCGCCATCGTGCAGCGTGTAGTCTTTGTCTTGAGGCTTGGCTTTGAGGATTTCATTGTGGGACAGGGGGCGTGTTAGGCGCGCCATAGCTAGCTTTCTTCCATAATTGGTACACGATTATTGGTACACATTATAGCGTGTACCTAAACGTGTACCAATTATCTCTGGATTCAGGCGGATACTCTCGGACTACTACAGACACAAAAAAGCCCGCAAACCTAGGTGGGATGTGGGCTTTCCGTACTTCTCCGGACTTATCTGGTAATACCCGGATCATTATTTGGTGGAGCTGGGGGGATTTGAACCCCCGTCCGAAATTACTACGCCGTCGGCACTACATGCTTAGTCCAGTCATTACATTCGCCGGTTAGCTGCGGACGGACACGCCACTAACAAACTATCCTGATTAGTTTTAATGCTTCAACCCCAGGCAAGGTTTCCACACGAGCTCTTTTGGGTTTGACCTCTCTTGATCCCCGTCCTAAGAGCGGAGGCTAGGGAGAGAGGGAACCTTCAGTTTCTTAGGCTGATTAAGCTGCTAAAGCAGCAGATTCGTATTGCGAGTCGTTTGCAATTATTTTTTTTGCGGTTTTTTACGAGGCCTCCGCACCTCGGCATGCACCTTGGGTTTCGCGAATCCCGTCGAATCCAGAATCAGCCCCAAAGAACTTCTATAGTATACCAGAACTATACGCTGATAAGCCAGAGACTTAACGGTTAGCGTGTTTCATTATTCTGGCTTTATCGACCTGCCATTCACGATCTTTGATGTCATCACGTTTATCGTGATCTTTCTTACCTTTTGCGACACCGATTTTAACTTTAACCCAAGCATTTTTCCAATATACGGAAAGGGCAACTACGGTAAAACCGTCGCGATTAACTTTACCGAGCAGCGAATCCAGCTCGCGTTTGTTTAGCAGCAGTTTACGGGTACGCATTGGCTCGCAGACAACATGAGTCGACGCAACGTTCAACGGCGTAATGGTGGCGCCAAACAAGAAGGCTTCGCCATTTCTAAAGGTTACGTAGCTATCACTAATGTTGGCTTTGCCAGCACGCAGAGATTTTACTTCCCAACCTTGCAGCGCAAGACCCGCTTCGAACTCTTCTTCAATGAAGTATTCATGGCGGGCTCGTTTATTTTGCGCAATGGTTGCGGAACCGGGTTTGTATGCTTTTTTCTTTGTCATAGTATTGATCATTATACTGTATGCGGAGGCGAATGAAATCCTTTCCCGCAGGATGCCTGTGCATTTTGTCTCATTTGTTGCGTAGAATGCCTAGCAGATTTTTGTCTGGCGGTAGATAAATGGTATTATCAGCGCGTTTTATGTCTCACAGGAAATGTTATGCCACAGATTAGCCGCTCTGCGTTGGTTCCGTTTAGCGTAGAACAGATGTATCAACTGGTTAATGATGTTCGCTCTTATCCAGAATTTTTGCCTGGTTGCACCGGCAGCCGGGTGCTTGATGTTACTGAAAATGAAATGACGGCCGCAGTTGATGTCGCCAAGGCTGGTATCAGTAAAACGTTTACTACACGCAATACATTGACTGATAACCAGAGCATTAATATGCAATTGGTAGATGGGCCATTTCGGAAATTAATGGGCGGATGGCATTTTACCCCATTAAGTGCAGATGCTTGTAAAGTTGAACTGCACCTGGATTTTGAATTTACCAATAAGCTGATTGAGTTGGCTTTTGGTAAAATATTCAAGGAATTAGCTGGCAATATGGTGCAGGCGTTCACTCAACGTGCTAAAGAGGTATACAGTGTCTGAGATTCGCGTTGAGGTGGTTTATGCCTTGCCTGAACGCCAATATTTGCGGACTGTTTCACTTGAGGCTGGTAGTACTGTTGAGGATGCTATCAAAGCATCAGGTTTACTTGAGTTACGATCAGATATTGATCTGACAAAAAATAAAGTGGGTGTTTACAGCCGCCCGGTAAAGCTGGGAGATAAGCTTTCCACGGGTGATCGTGTTGAGATTTATCGCCCTCTGAGCGCAGACCCTAAAGAGTTACGCCGACAACGCGCCGAACAGGCAAAAAAATAAGGCACCGTCTGTGCCTTATTTTTATTGTAGCCCTGAACTGCTATCGAAGAAAAAGCGTACGCCATCCTATGGTTGCATAAGCATTAGGCGGCTTGTTGCCTAAAACCATAATCAGTATTCGTTCCCTTCATCTGTTCTGCAATCTTCGGATAAATTAATTTCCTGCTAATGTTGGTTCGTTTTTGATATCAGTCAGCACGCCGCTGCTATCAAAGGTCAACGTCAACGTCTGTTGTGTTACTTTCTGGTGGCCAGGTTGTTGGCGGAACACATAGAACCAGGTTTTGGTGCCAAACGGGTCCTGTAGCATTGGTGTGCCTAAGGTATATGCCACTTGTTGCTGGGTCATACCTTTATGAATTTTGGACGCGTCATTAGGTGATAAATAGTTACCCTGATTAATATCAGGCCGGTAGACCACCTTCTCCAGCGTTGAACAACCCGCAGTAAGCATTGCAAGCATCACAGCGGCGGCAGTCAGCATTTTACAGCGCATAGTAATCACATTCCTTTAGGGCGTAGGATGACGATGATAATAGACCTTGCAGCAGTTGGAAACCTTTACAGGGCACCTGTATGACCTCTGGAAAGGAAAAAAGTTAATCTTTTCTATGCTGCGAGCAATTCTTTTGCATTTGCCAAGGTGTTTTTCGTCACTTCACTGCCGCCCAGAAGGCGCGCCAACTCTTGCAAGCGGGCTTTTTTATCTAGCCGATGCATATGGGTTTCGGTTTCAGTGCCATCGGTTTGTTTACTCACAAAGAAATGTTGATGGCCACAACCCGCAACTTGTGGAAGGTGGGTCACACACATAACCTGAGTCGATTCACCAAGCTGACGCAACAGGCGGCCCACTATGGCTGCCGTTGGTCCACTGATACCAACATCAACTTCATCGAAGATAAGCGCAGGAGTATCCATTTTACGCGCTGTAATCACCTGAATCGCCAATGCGATGCGAGACAGTTCACCACCGGAGGCGACTTTGGCCAGTGCTTGTAGCGGTTGACCTGGGTTGGTAGTGACGCAGAACTCAATGCGGGTCGCCCCTTCAGCACTGAGGTGCTCTGGCTCAAAATGGGTGTCAATCGTGAATTGGCCATGTGGCATTGATAATTGATGCATGCTTTCGGTAATTAGCGCGGCCAATTCATCAGCATAATGCTGGCGTTCTTGGTGCAACCGGTTAGCTATCTCTAACGCGTGTTGATAGTGAGTATTTACCGCGTGGCTGAGTTGCTCATGGTCGTTTTCTTGCCGTGACAGCTGTTCTTGCTCATCCAGCAATTGCTGGTGAAACAAGGGTAACTCTTCTGGTGCTACATGGTGTTTACGGGCCAGATTTAATTGACGAGATAACCGTTGTTCCAATTCATACAAACGGTTAGGGTCCATATCAAATTGCTCCGCATAATGGCGTAGCTCATCACTGGCTTCACTGATTTGGATAGAAGCCTCTTCTAGCATATTTAATAAATTATTAAATTGTTCATCCATGCCAGCCAGTTCGGTTAACTGGTGTTTGGCTGAGAAGAGCTGGCTGAGAATGTTATTCTGTTCATCATCCGACAGCAATTGTAAGGCTTGTTGGCTGAGTGACAACAACTGCCCACTGTTTGCCAAACGCTTATATTCGATATCAATTTGTTCATATTCCCCCGCTTGTGGGACAAATGAATTTAGTTCTTTCAACTGATATTGCAATAATTCCTTTCGGGCGTTACGTTCCAGAGATTGCTGTTGATGGAGTGCCAGTGCCCGGCAGCTTTGGTGCCAGATTTGATAGGCTGTTTTCATTTCGCTCAGCAAAGCAGAATGGTCTGCGTAGGCATCTAATAGCTGTTTTTGATGATCTGGTCTTAATAGCAACTGATGGGCATGTTGGCCGTGAATCTGGATGAGATGTTGGCCTAACTCTCGCAGTTGTGACAGGGGGACTGCCGTACCATTAATAAAGCCTCTTGAGCGGCCATCGGTTCCAATAGCCCGCCGCAATAGGCATTCATTACTGTCATCAAGATGGTTATTTTCCAACCACTGTCGGGCCGATGGGGTGTCTGTCAGTGAAAAGCGAGCACAAATATCAGCACGCGTTGCACCTAAACGCACCATGCTGCCATCTGAGCGGCTACCAAGGCATAACCCCAATGCATCTATGGCGATAGATTTACCTGCCCCTGTTTCGCCAGTAATTGCTGTCATCCCGGGTTGAAAATCGATTTCTAACTCACGCACAATTGCAAAATTACTGATGGTTAATTGGGCCAGCATGGTAAATCTCCTGTACATAAACACATGGCTGTATTTGAATACAGTATATACTGGTTTTATATACAGTAAAGTCCTTGCGGCACTTTTTAGAATAATTTTTTCGACCAGCCTAGTTTTGTACTTAACGTATTGAAATAACTGTAGTCCTTTGGATGAATAAGATTAAGGTGAAAATCACTACGGCGAATTAATACTTCTTCACCCTCCTGAATCGGTAGTGCTATCTGGCTATCACAGCTTATTTCCAGGTCGCTGGTGATTTGCGAAAACTTCAATCGGATGGTGCTGCTACTATTAATGACCAGAGGTCTGGCGGTTAGAGTGTGTGGGAACATCGGGACCAATACGATGGCGTCTAGGGTGGGGGTGAGGATTGGACCACCAGCCGAGAGCGAATAAGCCGTCGAGCCGGTAGGGGTGGCAATGATCAGGCCGTCTGAACGTTGAGAAAAAGCGAAGCGGTTATCGATATACACTTCGAATTCAATCATATGTGCCACTTTACCCGGATGCAAAACCACTTCATTGATTGCTGTGCTGATGCGGCTTTGCTGATTGGTACGAGTCACTTGTACTTCTAGTAAGAAGCGTTGTTCGCTTAGGTATTCGCCTTCCAGTACATCTGAAAGTTGTTGTTGGGCATTATCCGGGTCCAAATCAGTCAGAAAGCCCAGATTGCCTCGGTTGACACCGATGACTTTGATATCATAGCGAGCGAGTACTCGCGCGGCACCGAGCATATTGCCGTCGCCCCCGACCACCACGGCTAAATCGGCTTTTTGGCCAATATCAGCCAAGCTGCCGGTAATGGCATCGGTTAAATTTAGATCTTTGGCGATCTGCTGTTCAACCATCACGTCATAACCTTTGGCGTTTAACCAGTGGTAGAGCATCTCATGGGTGGCAAGTGCAGCCGGATGCCGTGGGTGACCGACAATACCAATACAATTGAATCTTTTATTATTCATTGCCGTGATTTTCCTTACTGGGGTGTCTTTTACCCCACATTATGACCGGTTCCCTTGAATCCCCGGTTTTGATCCCCATAATAAGCCAAGTAGCGAGATTAATGCTAAAACGCGGAGATATCCATGAGTAGTAAAGAACAGAAAACACCAAACGAGCAAGTCTCGGAAGAAATGGAAAATGCAGCAGAGCAGCAAGTGGAAGCGACACAAGAGACGGGTGAAGGTGTAGATCCGCGTGTTGCCGAGCTTGAAGCGCAGTTGGCTGCAGCCGTACAGCGTGAGCGCGAAAGCTTGCTACGCGCTAAGGCTGAAGTTGAGAATATCCGTCGTCGTACTGAATTGGATGTTGAAAAAGCGCATAAGTTTGCACTGGAAAGATTTTCATCTGAATTATTGCCAGTGATCGATAATCTGGAACGTGCACTGGATACTGCTGATAAAAGCAATGCCGAACTGACTTCGATGATTGAAGGTGTCGAGTTGACGCTGAAATCACTGCTCGATGCAGTAGGTAAATTCGGCATTGAGGTTGTCGCTGATACCCATGTGCCGTTTAATCCTGATGTTCATCAGGCAATGACGATGCTTGAATCTGCTGATCATGAACCAAATCATGTGATGATGGTGATGCAAAAAGGCTATACGCTAAATGGCCGTTTGCTACGCCCGGCAATGGTTGCGGTATCTAAAGCGAAAGCTTAAGGTGTCCTGACGTGAAAAAGGCACCTTCGGGTGCCTTTTTTTATTTAACTATCTTGGTATTTTAATCTGCTGTTGGTAGTTTTGGTTGCCAATCAATAGCTTGTTGATTGTGCTGTTGCAGTAGCTGATTTGCTTGTGAAAAGTGCTTACAACCAAGAAAACCACGATGGGCAGACAGCGGCGATGGGTGCGGCGCTTTTAAAATAAAGTGGCGTTGGGTATCAATGATCCGGCCCTTCTTCTGGGCATGTGCTCCCCACAGCATAAAAATCACCCCATCACGATGTTCATTCAGGGCTGCAATGACTTTATCAGTGAAGGTTTCCCAACCAAGGTTAGCATGAGAGTGCGCATTACCTGCTTCAACGGTTAGCACGGTATTGAGCAGCAATACCCCTTGTTCGGCCCAGCTTTGCAAGAAGCCATGATTGGGGCGCTCAAAGCCTGGAATATCGGTAGCCAACTCTTTGTACATGTTCACCAAAGAGGGAGGCGCCGGCACACCAGGTAACACAGAAAATGATAATCCATGTGCTTGATTGGGGCCGTGGTAGGGGTCTTGCCCTAAAATAACCACTTTAACCTGATCCAATTCAGTCAGGCGGAATGCGTTAAATACATCTTTTTGCGCAGGATAGATAGTCTTGCCAGCACTGCGTTCTGCTGCCACATAGGCCAGTGTATCTCTAAAGTAAGGCTGTTCTTTTTCCTGGCCGATCACATCGTGCCAGGTAAGGGAGGCAGACATAAACACTCTCCTTGGTTTCTGCAAAGTATTGATGTGCGTTAGCTTACCGGTTCAAACCGGTGAGTGAAACCGTTAAACCTGACTCTGTGACGTAATGATGATTTTTTGACCTTTTTATGCAAAAAATGTTGAAAATTTACAAAAATATTTGCTGTCAGTCGTTTTGATAAAATTGATATAAAACATAAATTTGCCGATGGAGTTATTACTGACATGGCCGAAAGATTGATTTAAGTCAAAGAATTGCGACGGTCTGACTGGTATACAGAACAATAAGACAACAATGGTTTTACCAAATAACCAAGATAGTTTCTCCCCCTTGGAATTTATATCCGCATTATGGAGGCACCAAATGATTACTGGTATTCAAATTACTAAAGCTAACAATGAAGCCTTACTGAACTCTTTTTGGCTGTTGGATGATGAAAAATCTGAATTGCGCTGCGTTTGCGCTAAAGCGGGTTATGCCGAAGATCAGATAGTTCCTGCCAGTGAGTTAGGCCAGATTGAATATCGCGAAGTTCCACTGGAAGTGCAGCCAACAGTGCGTGTTGAAGGTGGTCAGCATTTGAACGTTAACGTTCTGCGCCGCGAAACACTGGAAGATGCAGTGAAAAATCCAGAAAAATATCCTCAGTTGACGATTCGTGTTTCTGGCTATGCAGTGCGTTTTAACTCTCTGACACCAGAACAACAACGTGATGTGATTACTCGTACTTTCACTGAAAGTCTGTAATTTTTGTCATAACGTTTAAGTCATTCAAAAATTCTAAGGGAGCTTCGGCTCCCTTTTTCATCTCTGCTATTTAGTGGTCGATAAATTTGATAACGATCACACTTCTCTATATTTATAAGTAAATCTTATCATTTCTATTTAAGAACTCATCCGATGTGTCGATAGATAAACCCATAACGCCGAACTAATTATCTGGATTATCTTTCGACAAGGAGTTGGCATGAGTGGACCTGTCAGTTTGATTGGGCCTACTGCATTAGTAGGTTTAATGAGTCAAGTGAACCCATCGGAACTGCCAAAGAGGGATGTCACCACCGCGGACAAGCCTTCAGTGGGACAACCGACTCATCATACAGCAGCAACGCTGGCAGGTAATGAGCTTTGTTACAGTATGCAAGCTAACGTTAGCCTGACACGAAGTAACGGATCTGCGACGGGGAGTGAGCATGTTGCGATATCAAATGGACAAGGATCACAGCAAGGGGACTATTCATTAGCATTACTCGCTAAAGATGTTTACGCTCCTGCTGCTGGGAGCATCGGCGGGTTTACACGTTTGAGTGATGGTGAGTTACTGGCTGCGGGAATAGATCCGGCGAGTTTATTTAATAGTGCTTCAGGATTTCAGGCTGGGATTTATCATGATAATCAGCAGTATGTTTTATCCTTTGCCGGTACCAATGATGTAAATGATTGGCTAAGTAACATCCGGCAAGCCACTGGCTACGATGATGTACAGTATAATCAAGCCGTTGCTGTAGGGAAAACAGCAAAAATGGCATTTGGTGATGCGCTGGTGATTACCGGGCACTCATTGGGGGGCGGTTTGGCGGCGACCGCAGCATTAGCGAGTGGAACATTTGCGGTGACATTTAATGCCGCGGGTGTTTCAGACCATACCATAAATCGCCTTGGTATGGACCCCACTCAAGCACGGATTTCAGCAGGAAACGGTGGTGTGCGCTGCTATAGCGAACAATATGATTTGCTGACAGATGCACAGGAATCTACGTGGTTAATTCCTGATGCGGTAGGCCATAAAATCACTCTGACAAATAGTGACAAACTCACAGGGATAGATGATTGGCTGCCACATAAGCACCTTGAACGCCGCTTATCGGCACACAGTATTGATAAAGTGATCAGCTCAATGAGTGAACAACAACCTTGGGAGCGGCAGTATGCCTGAATCGACACTGGCAATGAGGGTGAGGCGCCATTTGCGTTATGCCATCTACGGTGTTTTGATGCCATTAATAAGTTTTGAGGGGCAGGCGATGACAGATATTAATACAGCTTTTACTGATCCGACTGTAATACCGATCGCTGATGCGATTGTCCACGGAGATGTAAAACAGATCCATCAGTTAGCAAATGAAAAGTTGTTGCAGCAGCAAGGTGATCGGTCGCTAACCCTGATGCAGTGGGCTATTCTCAACCAACAGCCAGAAAGTTTAGCGGCGTTGCTGCAAGAGCATGCTGATCCATTTCAGTCGGGCATGCAGGGTGATACCGCCTGGCATACGGCGGCTAGTGTGCAAGATGCGCATTACCTGCAAATTTTACTTGAAGGTCGTATGAAACCTAATGCGCGCAATAGTGTGACACTGGCGACGCCATTGGCTGCGGCTGTTATGGCGGGGCGCGGAGTTCAGGTTATCCTGCTGTTAGTTGCTGGGGTCGATCCGAATATGGCTGATCGGATGGGGGATACACCACTGCATTTAGCGGGCAAAACCAATGCGCCAGATCTGGCATTGCGGCTATTAAAAGCCGGTGCTGATCCTGAATTACGCAACAAGCAGGGGGCGACCTTTCAACAATATTTTGCCATGACGCCTTTGAATATTCAAAGTGCTGAAATGCAACAAAAACACCAGCAATTGAATACCTGGCTGCGCGGGAAGAAACTCGCTGAGATTTATCAGCAGTAGCAGAATATTAGCCGGATAGGCTAAAACGCAACTTGAGTGCGAAATACAGTAAGGTTGTCGCCATCGTGCTGATAATAAAAAAGCCGCTATTGTAAGCGGCTTCTTCGCAAGAATGCTAAATCAATCAGCACTCTTGGTATCAGGTTTTTCCTTTGGCTTACGCCGCTTACCAACATTTTTGGCATCGCGGTGACGTACCTTAACCTTTACCTTCTCTTTGCTGGCTTCTTTTAGCTCTTTACGCTTTGCTAAAACCTTTTTAGAAGGCTTACCGGTGGTTTTTTCGCTTGGTGCCTTACTGGTCGGGCGTAATTCATCAATAACCCGTGGCTTCAATGGTTCGTTCAGATAACGGCCAATTTTACCCAGCAATAGATGGTCATGCGCTTCAACTAATGAGATAGCAACACCTTTGCGCCCGGCGCGGCCAGTACGGCCAATACGGTGCAGATAGACGTCAGATGTCAGCGGCAGATCAAAGTTGAATACATGACTGATATCGTCGATGTCGAGGCCGCGTGAAGCCACATCAGTGGCAACCAGAACATTAACCCGGCCATCGCCTAAACGAATAACGGCTTCGGTGCGCTTCGCCTGAACCATTTCACCTTCGAGGAACCAGGCGTTAATTCCGGCCTCACGTAGCCAACTGACCAGTTGGTGTACCTTTTCACGGGTTCTGACGAAAATGATGGATTTCTGCACTTCCGGTTGCTTGAGCAGATGCACGAGCAGCGCGGTTTTGTGTTCGATATTGTCAGCACGATAGTACCATTGCTGAATTTTTTTACGTTCGCGACGAGATGGATCGGCTTCCAACTCTACCGGCTCATTCAGGATGCGTTCCGCAAACTCACGGATAGCTTCACCTTCAAGCGTGGCGGAGAACAGTAAGGTTTGTTTACGCCAGCGAGTCTCTGCGGCGATGGTTTCAATGTCCTGCGCAAAGCCCATATCCAGCATACGGTCGGCTTCGTCCAGAATCAGGGTTTCTACTGCCCGACAGTCAAAGTTCTCTTCTTTGATGTATTGCAACAAGCGGCCAGTGGTCGCAACAACGATATCCTGATTTTCACTAAACACTTCCGCGTGGTTCATATAAGCCACACCGCCGGTGATCGTGGCGATATCCAGTTGTGTATGCTTGGCCAATTCACGGGCTTGATCCGCAACTTGCATGGCTAATTCACGGGTTGGCGTCAGGATCAGTATCCGTGGCGGGCCAGATTTTTTGCGTGGGAAATCGAGCAAATGCTGCAAGGCAGGCAGCAAAAAGGCGGCAGTTTTGCCAGTACCTGTTGGAGCCGAACCCAATACATCGCGCCCATCCATAGCTGGCGGAATAGCCGCAGCTTGAATGGCGGTAGGGCGCTCATAGCCTTTGTCGCGCAGTGCGTCAATCAGGCGTTCATCGAGATCGAGTTCGGAAAAATTGGTTACAGTCATGGTCTTCCTCTACTTGGGGCGCCGATTATAGACGGGTTAGCCGAATTCTTCACCTGTTTAAGCGGTAATGATGTCTTTTCCCTTCAATCATATTGTCCTATGCTACGCCGGTTATGGATTCTGGTGACTAATGTGGGCGAACAATTGAAAAAAAAACCGGTGTTACGTGGTGGTGGTTTCACTTTTAAACAATTCTTTGTGGCACATGATTGCTGTGCGATGAAGGTAGGCACTGATGGTGTTCTACTTGGGGCTTGGGTGCCGGTGGAAAAAGCCCGTAAAGTGCTGGATATCGGTTGTGGCAGTGGACTTATTGCTCTAATGATTGCTCAACGTTCAACATCTGAGGTATTGATTGATGGCGTTGAACTGGAGCCAGAAGCCGCACGGCAGGCAAGCAGCAATGCGGCGTCATCTCCCTGGGCTGAGCGGGTTCGTATTTATCAGCAGGACGTGCACCAGTTTGCTGAAAACCACCCTCATCAGTATGATCTGATTGTCAGCAATCCACCTTATTTTGCTCCGGCGGTCGCCTGCCGGGATGAGGCCCGCGATACTGCGCGTTACACCGGCTCCTTAACGCATGATGCTTTACTAAACTGTGCTGAGAAGCTTATCACACCGAGCGGTGCGTTTTGTGTGGTTTTACCTCATGACTTGGGAATTGAACTCTCCCGCCTTGCTATTCAACAAAACTGGTTCGTTCACTGCCAAGTAGACATCAGGGATCGTCCTGGTAAGCCGCTAAATAGAATGTTATTGACGTTATCGCGCCAGACGGGAAAGACGGAGTATCAGCATTTAGCTTTGCGTCAATCTGAAGGGGTCTATTCCCCTGAGTTTTGTCAGTTGATCAGCGAGTTTTATCTCAACTATTAGTTATCGTGATAAGTGGTTGTAGTGATAAGTCAAAAATCAGGATAAGCAGGGCGCGATAGTGAACCGCGCCCTGAAAAGCTATTATGGATGGAGAATGGTAGGCTGTGGATTCTCTATTTGATCAGGATAATCAAGCGTATAATGCAAACCACGGCTCTCTTTACGCTCCATGGCACAGCGCACGATTAACTCAGCGACCTGCACGAGGTTACGTAATTCCAGCAGATTATTGGAGATACGGAAGTTGGCATAATATTCATCAATCTCCTGCTGTAATGTGTTGATACGGCGTAAAGCGCGCTCTAAGCGTTTGGTGGTGCGCACAATACCGACGTAATCCCACATGAATAAACGCAGTTCATGCCAGTTATGCTGAATGACGACACGTTCATCAGAGTTATCAACACGGCTTTCGTCCCAGTCTGGCAAATGTTTCGCCAATTTGGCATGTGGCAAGCGCATAAGAATATCTTCAGCGGCAGACCAGCCATACACCAGGCACTCGAGTAGAGAGTTAGAAGCCATGCGGTTAGCGCCATGCAAGCCGGTATAGCTGACTTCGCCAATCGCATATAAACCATCCAGGTCAGTACGCCCATGTTGGTCTACCATTACACCGCCACAGGTATAGTGAGCAGCAGGTACGATAGGAATGGCTTCTTTGGTCAGATCGATACCGAGCGACAGTAGTTTTTCGTAGATCATCGGGAAGTGTTGCATCACGAAATCAGTCGGTTTATGACTGATATCTAGATACATACAATCAGCACCGAGGCGCTTCATCTCATGGTCTATGGCGCGGGCGACGATATCACGCGGGCCCAACTCCCCTCGGGGGTCAAAATCAAGCATAAAGCGGCTGCCGTCAGGGCGCTTAAGGTAAGCACCTTCGCCACGTAATGCTTCGGTCAGTAAGAAGTTACGCGCTTGCGGATGGAACAAGCAGGTAGGATGAAATTGGTTAAATTCTAAATTAGCGACACGACACCCAGCACGCCATGCCATGGCGATACCATCGCCAGAAGAGATATCGGGGTTAGTGGTATATTGGTAAACTTTGGCGGCACCACCGGTAGCTAAAACGACCGCTTTAGCCCGAAAAGTTTCAACTTTCTCAAGCTCCCGGTTCCAGATATAAGCGCCGACCACACGTTTAGTGCCCGTCAGACCAATTTTATTGGACGTGATAAGATCGACAGCATTACAGCGTTCTTTCACTAAAATGTTAGGGTGGGTCCTTGCTTTACCTACCAGGGTGGTTTCTACTTCTTTACCTGTAGCATCAGCAGTATGCAGTATACGGCGATGGCTATGGCCGCCTTCACGGGTAAGGTGATAACGTTCTTCGCCGCTGGCATTGGTTTCGGTATCAAACAGGACGCCTTGATCAATAAGCCATTGCACGCAAGAGCGGGCGTTACTGGCAATAAACTCTACGGCGTCTTTGTCACAAAGCCCGGCCCCAGCAATCAGGGTGTCATCGACATGTGAACTAATGCTGTCAGTTTCATCAAAAACGGCAGCAATACCTCCCTGAGCATAAAAAGTGGCACCTTCATTAAGTGGCCCTTTGCTGAGAACAGTTACTTTACAATGTGGCGCCAGGCGTAAAGCCAATGACAAACCGGCAGCGCCACTCCCGATGATCAATACATCGCTAACGTGTTCAGATGATGATTGCATATCGTATGATGTGTGCAGAAGAAGAGTGAAATTCATGTTAGCCTATCTGCCAGAGCAAAAGCTATGGCTATAAGATGTCTAAAGAATATTCAGACAAATAATCTGGCAACATGGAACTTTGCAATTTTTATAAACTCCAAGCGTGTGCTTGCTCAGGAAAATAAAGATATGGCTGGCAGTACTACTTTTAGCGTGAGGATAGATTTCGGGAGAGTTCACCTCGGATGAGCGAGCAGTTAACGGATCAGATGCTGGTTGAACGGGTCCAGAAAGGTGATCAGCAATCGTTCAATTTACTGGTAATTCGATACCAGCATAAGGTTGCGAGCCTTGTATCCCGCTATGTGCCTCAGGGTGATGTCCCTGATGTAGTTCAGGAATCTTTTATCAAAGCTTATCGTGCATTGGAGTCATTTCGTGGCGATAGCGCTTTCTATACGTGGCTTTACCGTATTGCTGTGAATACAGCAAAAAATTACTTAGTTGCTCAGGGGCGGCGCCCACCATCCAGTGATGTGGATGCAAATGATGCTGAAAATTACGAAAATGCGGGTGCATTGAAAGAAATATCGAACCCTGAGAACTTAATGTTGTCTGAAGAATTGAGGCAGATAGTTTTTAAAACCATAGAGTCACTTCCTGAAGATCTGCGGATGGCAATTACACTCAGGGAGTTAGATGGTCTAAGCTATGAAGAGATAGCTGTGATTATGGACTGTCCGGTCGGTACTGTTCGTTCCCGTATCTTCCGTGCCAGAGAGGCTATCGATAATAAAGTTCAGCCGCTAATTCAGCGATAAGCGGACACATAAAGGGTATTTGGCATGCAGAAAGAAAAGCTTTCCGCTCTGATGGACGGAGAAACTCTCGATAGTGAGCTGCTTGGTTCTTTATCGAAAGATAAAGCATTGCAGCAAAGCTGGCAGAGCTACCATTTAATCCGTGATACCCTGCGGGGGGATGTTGGTGAAGTCTTGCATCTGGATATCGCCAGCCGAGTCGCAGAGGCACTCAAAAACGAGCCTGCTCGTTTTGTACCTATTGCTGTGCCTGAATCTCAGCCACAACCTCATGTCTGGCAGAAAATGCCTTTCTGGCAAAAAGTTCGCCCATGGGCCAGCCAGATTACTCAGGTTGGGGTTGCCGCGTGTGTTTCTCTAGCGGTAATTGTTGGGGTTCAACAATACAACCAGCCCGAATCAGGTAATTTGCAACCAGAATCACCTGCATTTAATACCTTACCGATGATGGGTAAAGCCTCGCCAGTAAGTTTTGGTGTGCCTGCTGATGGTTCTTTCGGAACGTCTCAACAGCATCAGGTTCAGGAGCAACGTCGGCGAGTCAATATGATGACTCAATTGCAAGATTTTGAATTGCAACGCCGCTTGCCACAAACTGACGTGTTGCAGCAGCCTTCAACATCGACACAAGCCGCTATTCAGGTTCCCGGAACTCAGTCCTTAGGAATGCAGCAGCAGTAATGAAGCAACTTTGGTTCTCCGTCTGTTTAATGACGGGCAGCCTGTTCATGCCAACAATTGCTTCGGCGGAAACGACGCCGATAGCAATGTTGCAGGAAATGAGCAGTGCCAGCCAGTCGCTCAACTATGAGCTATCCTACATTAATGTTAATAAGCAAGGGATTGATTCTCTTCGCTATCGACATGCTATTTTAGATAAAAAAACCTTTGCGCAATTGCTGCGTATGGATGGCCCACGTACTGAGATCTTACAGCGTGGTAATGAAATAAGTTATTTCGAACCTGGTTTCGATGCTTTCACTCTGGCGGGTGAACATATAGTCGATGCATTGCCGTCTATCGTATTCCCCGATTTTGAAAAGCTGTCAAAATACTATAACTATATTGCACTTGGCCGTGCCCGTATTGCAGACCGACCATGTCAGGTTATTCGGGTAGTCGCCCGTGACAGTACCCGATACAGCTATATTATTTGGATGGATGAAACGAGCAAACTCCCAATGCGGGTAGATTTGTTAGATCGTGATGGTGAAACACTTGAGCAATTTCGTGTGATTTCTTTTGCTATCGGTGAACCTATTCAGGATATTTTGCAAGGTCTGGTAAAGCTCTCTTTACCGCCATTACTTGCATTACCTGCTAAAACCAAGGTTGATTTTACCTGGGCCCCACGTTGGTTGCCGGAAGGTGTTTCCGAGATTTCACGCAGTCGCCGTACATTACCGAATATGGAGGCACCAACAGAATCACGATTATATTCTGATGGGTTATTCAGTTTTTCAGTAAATATAAATCCGGCGGGTAAAGATGCGCCTTCAGAGCAATCCTTACGTCAAGGTCGTAGAACTGTGCATACTGAAGCTCGTAATAATGTTGAAATTACCATAGTTGGCGAGCTTCCGCCTACAACTGCAAAACGTATCGCTGACAGTATTGTTTTGGAATCAACAAAATGATGAAAGAATGGGCTACAGTTATTTCGTGGCAAAATGGTGTTGCTCTATTGCGTTGTGAACCACAGTCTGGTTGTGGGAGTTGCAATGCGCGCACTGGATGCGGTAGTCATTTATTAAATGAATTGGGGCCGGAGTCGGAGCACCAATTACAAATAGCTATCTCGCAACCGCTTGAACCTGGCCAAAAGGTTGAAGTCGGTGTTAGTGAGGGGAGTTTATTACGTTCTGCTTCTTTGGTTTATCTAACGCCTTTAGCCGGATTGATTGCGGGTGGCGGTTTATTTCAGGCTTTATTTGTCACCGATGCTTTTACTGCTCTAGGCGCTATTTTAGGTGCGGGGCTAGGTTTTTTGCTCGCCAGAACATTAGCCAGCAGAATTGAAGGACAGAGTGACTATCAACCAATGATTCTACAGATTGGTTTACCCCCAACGACTATACGAATTCAGTAACAGAATAATTCCTTTCCTCTTACCCATGATAGGCCGGAATACGGTTCTGTATCATATGTTCAACTAAAGCAATAAAAAGATCGGCACTGATAAGCGCTGAGTAATCTACTGAGAAAAGTATGTTACCTTTAGCATCAAATAAGCGTATTTTATCATGATCTTTCTCGCGTAACGTCTCGACACGCAGGATGTCTTCAATGCTGATAATACCGTCTGTTGTAATTAATGAGTGTGCACTAAGTGAAAGTGGAGTTGTATCTATCTGAACATTTTTCACCATGATTACATTTAAAAGACCATGGTATATGAGTGATTTTAGCCAGTTGTCATTCTTTTTAATTACATCAAATATAATTTTTTTCCCTCGGGATAAAGAGTTTAAACTTACTATCCCGACATGCATGACTTGTTGATGGATTATTGTGTTTATCAGCGGGTAAGCATTAGTTATATTATTAATTATAATATTCCATGGCTGCAGTTTAGAGGTGCGAAATGCCATTGTGTTAATTTTGCCATTAGGGTTTACTCCTGTATGGTATTTATGAATGTATTGTATTTTATTAAATGTAATAAAATAGACATTTCCACTGTGATGATTGAAGACCCGTACTCCTTTCTCATAAAGAAAGTAGGTAAACATTGGATTACAGTGTAAGCGCAAATACAGGAAGGTACTCAGCGAGATAGCTGCAATAGCGACACATAAGATCGAAAGAATTGATGGGGTTGAAAAAATAGATGTCGCTATTGATAAGGTAATTATTATAAAACTAAATACTAATATAAGTATTATTGCGACGATAGTGGCTCTGGAGTTATTTTTTCTAAACTCATGGCGGCTCAGTATTTTTCCTTCATCGATCATAATATTCTCCATATGGCCGCCAAGAGGATATTTCACTTGGTTGTTATAAAGTCACATGAATACTTTAAATTATTATCCGACAGGGTAAATGAGCATTTTCCGAAAATGAATTAATCATCAGTTCGACAAAATAGAAATATGTGCACCCCTAAATTAGGCAGGTAGGGTATCTATCGTGCTGATTATAATCAGTTAAATAATAGACACTAGTGCGCTTTATAAGCGATAGGTACAATAAAGTTATTGGTATTAAACTATTTTTACCGGGATATCAGCACGGAACAGCGCTAAGAGTATGTACTATCAATAGCGATGTAAGGTAAGGCGTTGATACATTTTTACAGGATAAATCAGCTAACAAGCTAAGTGTGATGCCTTTCACGAGGCAGACTTACAGTGTAAGATGCGTGCATATTTATGTGGGTAGTTTTGGGTTTGAGTCCATCGCTGTGTCCACCAATAATTAATTAAAGACAACGACTAGAGAAAAATTCATATAAATGAAGCACATAAGAAACTTTTCTATTATTGCCCATATTGACCACGGTAAGTCGACACTGTCGGACCGTATTATTCAGATTTGTGGCGGATTATCTGAGCGTGAAATGGCCGCTCAAGTACTGGATTCTATGGATCTGGAGCGTGAGCGTGGTATTACCATCAAGGCACAGAGTGTGACGCTTGATTACCATGCTAAAGATGGTCAAACCTATCAGCTCAATTTTATCGATACCCCTGGTCACGTTGACTTCTCTTATGAAGTTTCCCGCTCCTTAGCGGCTTGTGAAGGGGCGTTGCTGGTTGTTGACGCAGGGCAAGGCGTTGAAGCACAAACGCTGGCGAACTGCTACACCGCGATGGAAATGAATCTGGAAGTGGTTCCTGTTTTAAATAAAATCGACCTGCCGGCTGCTGACCCTGAGCGTGTTGCGGAAGAAATTGAAGACATCGTGGGCATTGATGCGACTGATGCGGTACGTTGCTCAGCGAAAACTGGTGTAGGTGTACCCGATATCCTTGAGCGTTTGGTGCGTGATATTCCGCCGCCAGAGGGTGATCCTGATGGTCCATTGCAAGCGCTAATTATCGATTCCTGGTTTGATAATTATCTGGGTGTTGTATCGTTAATTCGTATTAAAAATGGCTCATTGCGTAAAGGCGATAAGGTTAAAGTAATGAGTACCGGGCAGAGTTATAATGCTGAGCGCCTCGGTATTTTTACGCCAAAACGTATAGATCGCGATATGTTGAACTGCGGTGAGGTTGGCTGGTTGGTGTGTGCGATAAAAGACATTTTAGGCGCACCGGTCGGCGACACATTGACTCTGACCCGTAACCCGGCGGAGAAGTCATTACCTGGCTTTAAGAAAGTAAAACCACAGGTTTATGCAGGTCTGTTCCCTATTAGTTCAGACGATTATGAAGCTTTCCGTGATGCACTGGGCAAGTTGAGTCTTAATGACGCCTCTTTGTTCTACGAACCAGAAAGCTCTACCGCATTGGGCTTTGGTTTCCGCTGTGGCTTCCTTGGCTTACTGCACATGGAGATCATTCAGGAGCGTCTGGAGCGTGAGTACGATCTGGAGTTGATCACCACCGCACCGACGGTCGTATATGAAGTGATCACCACCAGTCAGGAAACTGTTTACGTTGATAGCCCATCCAAGCTGCCTGCGTTGAACAACATCGAAGAGCTACGCGAGCCAATTGCTGAGTGTCATATGCTGTTGCCGCAGGAATACCTGGGTAACGTCATCACGTTGTGTATTGAAAAACGTGGTATGCAGACCAACATGGTTTACCACGGTAACCAAGTGGCGCTGACGTATGAAATTCCGATGGCTGAAGTGGTGCTCGATTTCTTCGATCGCCTGAAGTCGACATCCCGTGGCTACGCCTCGCTGGATTACAATTTCAAACGTTTCCAGACCTCTGACATGGTGCGTGTTGATGTGTTAATCAACAACGAGCGTGTAGATGCGCTGGCGCTTATTACCCATCGTGATAATGCGCAATACCGTGGCCGTGATCTGGTTGAGAAAATGAAAGAATTGATCCCGCGCCAGCAATTTGATATTGCAATTCAGGCTGCTATCGGTAACCACATCATTGCCCGTTCTACTGTGAAACAGTTACGTAAAAACGTACTGGCGAAGTGTTATGGCGGTGACGTTAGCCGTAAGAAGAAACTTTTGCAGAAACAGAAAGACGGTAAAAAACGTATGAAACAGGTCGGTAACGTTGAATTACCGCAAGAGGCTTTCCTGGCTATTCTGCACGTTGGAAAAGACAGTAAATAAGGAGTTTTGATGGCTAACATGTTTGCCTTGATTTTAGCGATAGCAACACTGCTGACAGGGATTATCTGGTGCTTCGAGCGGTTTAAATGGGGACCGGCTCGCCAGGCAAAAATTGCGGCAGTTAATGCGCAAACTGCGGCGATCAAGGCACAAACGGGTTGTGCTGTAGATAATAAGACTTTAGCACAGGCGGCAAGGCAGCCTGGCTGGATAGAGACTTGTGCTTCAGTCTTCCCGGTGTTAGCTCTGGTATTTATCGTTCGTTCGTTTATTTACGAACCGTTCCAGATCCCTTCTGGTTCGATGATGCCAACGCTATTGATCGGTGACTTCATCCTGGTTGAGAAGTTTGCTTATGGTATTAAAGATCCCATCACGCAAACTACGCTGATCCCTACGGGACATCCAAAACGTGGTGATATCGCGGTATTTAAATATCCGCTCGATCCGCGTTTGGACTATATCAAACGTGTAGTGGGCTTGCCGGGTGACCGCGTTAGCTATAATCCAATCAGCAAGGAAGTGACGGTGCAGCCTGCATGTAATACCGGTACTTCTTGTGATAGTGCGTTGCCAATTACTTACAGTGCATCTGAGCCAAGCGATTTTGTGCAGACATTCCGCTATAGCGGCAATGGCGAGGCTTCTGCTGGCTTCTTCCAAATCCCGACAAATCAGGCAGTGCCTGATGGTGGTGTACGTTTGCGTGAGCGCACCGAAACTCTTGGACCGGTGGCACACCATATTCTGACCGTCCCTGGGCGTCAGGAGCAGATAGGCGCTTATTATCAACAACCTAACCAGCCTTTAGGGGTTTGGGTGGTGCCGGAAGGTCATTATTTTATGATGGGCGACAACCGGGATAACAGTGCAGATAGCCGCTTCTGGGGGTTTGTGCCGGAACGTAATCTAGTTGGCAAGGCCACTGCTATTTGGATGAGTTTTGAAAAGCAAGAAGGTGAATGGCCAACGGGTATTCGTTTAAGTCGAATTGGTGGAATTCATTAGTATCGGCTATACCCAGATGGTGGAGTTGCAGCCAGGTAGCAAACGAGCACATCCCGATGAACCGACAAAAGTCAGTAATTCGGGTGACAAATCTGCTGGGAGTAGATTTGAACGCCGCTAGCACTGCTGCAACTTCAAGTAAGCAGGGTATTTAAACGCAGCATTATATTTCCACTCGTTGTAGAATAACCCTTCGAGCGATAAAAGTTGGCTTCTTTATGGGAGCCACTGCAAACGAAACAGTTTTGTCCTGCAATATTGGCGGATCAGACCTGTTCCGTATGCTGTAGTTTTTGACGCATTCTTGATCTATTGGTAACTCATGAACCCCATCGTAATAAACAGGCTACAGCGGAAGCTGGGCTACACTTTTCAACAGCAGGAGCTCTTGCTGCAAGCACTGACTCATCGTAGCGCCAGTAGCAAACACAATGAGCGTTTGGAGTTCCTGGGTGACTCTATATTAAGTTTCGTTGTTGCCAATGAGCTGTATCGTCGCTTTCCCCGTGTCGATGAAGGGGACATGAGTCGGATGCGTGCCACATTGGTTAGAGGAAATACACTCGCTGAAATGGCCCGTGAATTTGACCTCGGTGAATGTTTACGCCTTGGGCCGGGTGAATTGAAAAGTGGTGGTTTCCGCCGTGAATCAATTTTGGCAGATACCGTCGAAGCCTTAATTGGCGGTATATTCCTCGATAGCGATATTCATATGATTGAACGGCTGATTCTCGACTGGTATCGCAGTCGGTTGGAAGAAATCAGCCCAGGTGATAAGCAGAAAGACCCGAAAACGCGCTTGCAAGAATATTTGCAAGGCCGTCATCTGCCATTGCCCTCTTATCTGGTTGTGCAGGTTCGCGGAGAAGCACATGACCAGGAATTTACTATCCACTGCCAGGTGAGTGGCTTGAATGAACCGGTAATAGGTACCGGCTCAAGTCGCCGTAAAGCTGAGCAGGCGGCAGCGGAACAAGCGCTGAAACAGTTGGAGCTTGAATGAGCGAAGTAGAAAAAACGTATTGTGGTTTTATTGCAATTGTAGGTCGCCCGAATGTGGGTAAATCTACTTTGCTAAATGAACTGTTGGGGCAAAAAGTCTCCATCACTTCACGTAAACCACAAACCACACGCCACCGTATTATGGGGATCCATACTGAAGGGCCTTATCAGGCCATTTATGTTGATACCCCGGGACTGCATATTGAAGAAAAACGCGCGATTAACCGCTTAATGAATCGCGCGGCAAGCAGCTCTCTCGGTGATGTGGAATTAGTGATTTTTGTAGTCGAAGGCACCAATTGGACTGCCGACGATGAAATGGTTGTTAATAAGCTGCGCAGTTTACAATGCCCGGTATTATTGGCGATCAACAAAGTTGATAACGTAACAGACAAAACCAAGCTGTTGCCCCATATTCAGTTCTTAAGTAAGCAGATGAATTTCCTGGACGTCGTACCAATCTCTGCCGAGAAAGGGATGAACGTGGATACCATCGCTGGCATCGTGCGCAAGCTTATGCCGGAAGCGGGTCATCATTTCCCGGAAGATTATATCACTGACCGCTCTCAGCGTTTTATGGCGTCAGAAATCATTCGCGAAAAGTTGATGCGCTTCTTGGGTGAGGAATTACCTTACTCAGTCACAGTTGAAATTGAACAGTTTGTCCCAAATGAGCGCGGTGGTTATAACATCCATGGGCTGATTTTGGTTGAACGCGAAGGCCAGAAGAAAATGGTCATCGGTAATAAAGGTTCGAAAATCAAGACCATTGGTATTGAAGCCCGTCAGGACATGGAACAAATGTTCGAAGCAAAAGTGCATCTTGAGCTGTGGGTGAAAGTGAAATCAGGCTGGGCAGATGACGAACGTGCATTGCGCAGCTTAGGCTATACCGACGATCTGAAGTAAGACTTGCCAATGGACGGTTGGCAACGCGCATTTGTCCTGCATGGGCGACCCTACAGTGAAACCAGTTTGATGCTGGATTTATTTACTGAAGGAGAGGGCCGCATGCGGGTGCTGGCCAAAGGTGCGCGGGGTCGCCGCTCCAATCTAAAAGGCTGCTTGCAGCCTTTTACGCCATTATTGGTTCGCTGGACCGGGCGTGGTGAAGTTAAAACCTTACGCAGTGCTGAGCCAGTATCACTGGCTCTTCCATTGACTGGCTCTATGTTGTATAGCGGTTTATATGTCAATGAGCTGCTTTCCCGCGTGTTAGAACATCAAACCAATTACTCTGCTTTATTCTTCGATTATCTGCATTGCTTACAGGCTTTGGCAGGCAGTGATGGATCGCCCGAATATGCCCTGCGCCAGTTTGAATTGGCGATATTGGCTCATCTTGGCTATGGTGTGGATTTTCTCCACTGTGCGGGGAGTGGTCAGCCGGTGTCTGAGACCATGACCTACCGCTATCGGGAAGAAAAAGGATTTATCGCCAGCTTGGTGGTTGATCACTATAGCTTTACTGGCCGCCAATTATCGGCTTTGGCTAACCGTGAATTTCCTGATGCCGATACTTTACGTGCAGCCAAGCGCTTCACCCGCATCGCCCTCAAACCCTATTTGGGGGGTAAACCGTTAAAAAGTCGCGAACTGTTTCGTCAGTTTGTGATTAAGCCACCAGCGGATCCAGTGCCGTAGTAGCAATACCTTCATTTTTAAACTGCCCATCATCAACTTTCCCGTACAGTAACCTATCCGCTGACAGTCTAGTCGGTGTAAACTGCAAGGCACTTATGCGTTTAAGGGCCGGTTTTTGCGTGCTCATTGACCTATTAAAGATGCATCCATATCTGGAGGGCTGTCATGGCTGATTTGTTGTTGGGCGTCAATATCGATCACATTGCGACATTACGAAATGCACGTGGGACCATTTACCCCGACCCTGTTCAGGCCGCGTTTATTGCCGAGCAAGCGGGTGCCGACGGTATTACCGTGCATTTACGTGAAGATCGCCGCCATATCACTGATCGAGATGTACGCATCTTGCGCCAAACTATCCAGACCCGCATGAATCTGGAGATGGCGGTTACCGATGAAATGGTTGATATTGCCTGTGAGTTACAACCGCACTTTTGCTGTCTGGTGCCGGAAAAACGCCAAGAAGTTACCACCGAAGGCGGGCTAGATGTTGCCGGTCAACTCGATAAAATGACCATTGCGGTGAGCCGATTATCTGAGGCCGGCATTCTGGTGTCACTGTTTATCGATCCCGATATGCGCCAGATTGATGCAGCCGTTACTGTGGGTGCCCCTTATATTGAAATCCACACCGGCGCGTACGCAGATGCCACCACCGATTTGGTGCGTCAAGCTGAATTAGTGCGTATCACCAAAGCTGCGACCTATGCCGCAGGCAAAGGGTTGAAAGTGAATGCCGGTCATGGCCTGACCTATCACAATGTGCAACCGATCGCAGCCTTACCAGAGATTCATGAGCTGAATATCGGCCATGCAATTATTGGTCAGGCAGTAATGACGGGCCTTGCGGCTGCCGTTACTGAGATGAAAGTATTAATGCGGGAAGCGCGTCGTTAATGGCGATTTTGGGGTTAGGCACTGATATTGTTGAAATTTCAAGGATTGAAGCGGTGGTGGAGCGCAGTGGCGAAAAACTGGCGCGGCGTATCCTTAGCCCATCGGAATGGCAGCACTATCAGCAGCATCAGCAGCCAATTCGTTTTCTGGCAAAACGCTTTGCCGTTAAAGAGGCCGCGGCCAAGGCATTTGGTACTGGTATTCGTAATGGCTTGGCATTTAATCAGTTTGAAGTTGTTAACGATGCACTGGGTAAGCCGACGCTGCGTTTACATCAGCGCGCGGCAGAATTGGCCGCTGAGCTGGGTGTCAAATCCTTACATGTAACGTTGGCCGATGAACGACGTTATGCCTGCGCAACCGTAATTATTGAAAGCTAGGCCCGTTTTAGCCGCGAATAGTGGTGAAAGAGAGCAGGGGCGTGCATGCGAATGCCGCCCTTTTTGTTATGCGCGAATATATTGTTGGTATTAAAAACGAGTCTTGCTGCGGGGATTACAAACGTTCGGCGTGATGCAGTTGGACAAACTTATCCCACAATTGTTCGTTACTCTCAACCCAGGCAGGATCGATAGCAATCGTATTATCGATAGGACAGACCAACTGGCAGGTTGGTGTTTCGTAATGACCGACACATTCCGTACAGCGCATCGGATCAATCTGATAGATCTCTGCACCCATGGAAATTGCCTCATTAGGGCATTCCGGCTCGCACATGTCGCAATTAATACATTTACGAGTGATCAACAGGGCCATGCTTTCTCTTACCTTAGGTCGGGTATTCTCAACTGCGGGGGATTATACCCCTCTGGTATCCTTAGACCAGTTTTTTTACCAGTGCCGCACTGTGCTTAATACTCGCCTGCGCTCTTTCCAAGTCTTGTTGGATCATCGCCATAAATAATAGATCAGTCAGAGCATATTGCGCGGTGCTAGAGGAGATCGCGGCACTGCGAATCGCGGGTTCTTCCGAAATGGTATATAAGCAATGATCGGCACGTTGCTGCAAACTGTTGGGGGAAAAACTGGTCAATGCCAGCACTTTGGCACCACAACGCTGTGCCTCTTCAGCCGCCAGATTTATCTCACGGCGTTCGCCGCTAAATGAGATAGCCAGCAGTAAATCCCGTGCATCCAATGCTTGTACGGCGGCCAGTTGTGCATGCATATCGGTTTCGGAGACCGCCATAATGCCTATTTTCAGTAACTTATAAGCCAGATCTTTTGCCACCAGCCCCGAAGCACCAATACCGGTTAGAATAATCCGTCGTGCCGACAATAACATCTCTAATGCTTGCGTAAGTCGTTCTTCACTATTGATATCCAAGGTGGCCCGTAGTGCTGCGGCTTTCTCGCTCAGGAGTTTTTCCCCAACGATTTTTAAACTGTCAGTGCTCAAGATCTGATTATGCAGTGTCACTGCCTGTGCAGGGGCCGCGACAATTTCACTCAGGGCTAGTTTTAGCGCCGGGAAGCCTTTATAGCCTAATTTTTGGGCAAATTTAACCACTGCAGATTGGCTAACCCCGGTTTGCAGCGCCAACTTTTGCGAACTAAGATGACGTGCCTGCTCAGGATTGGTTAGCAGAAAATCGGCTAACTTACGGTCATTTTGTGCCAGCGTTGGATAAAGCTGACGAATGCGAAGAAGACTACTCATAAATCAGTTCCTGAATGCGGGAGAACTTAATAATACCCGGAAAGACTCAAGATAAAGGGCAAGTGATGGAGCATAGCACCCTTTTTTGCTGATCATTCGATGAATGGCGCAAGAAAATAGTCGCTTTATAGAATATAATATTCAATTATATATTTAATTTTACGAATTAAATATTCAAAGAGGAATATGTCATGAATCTAGGATCATTGATTTCAGAAAGTCGTAATCCGGCCACGATGGAGCTGGATAAGTTCTCTACGCTCGAAATGTTGACCTGCTTTAATGATGAAGATCGCAAAGTGCCGGAGGCCATTCGTTTGGTGTTACCGGCTATCGCTCAAGCGGTAGATTTAGCCGCGGAGTCCTTAAAGCAAGGTGGTCGGCTCATTTATCTGGGGGCCGGTACCAGTGGTCGGCTCGGCGTGCTGGATGCTTCCGAATGCCCACCGACCTTTGGTGTGCCTCATGGCAGGGTGATTGGTCTAATTGCCGGTGGCCCGGGTGCTTTATTCAAAGCGGTGGAAGGTGCTGAGGATGATATCGCGCTCGGTGTGCGGGATCTGCAAGATTTAAAGCTGATGGCAACTGATATGGTGGTCGGGCTGGCAGCTTCTGGTCGCACGCCTTATGTCATCGGTGCGCTACGCTATGCCCGCCAACTTGGGTGCCCAACGGCGGCTATTTCTTGTAACCCAGACTCTCCTATCGCGCAAGAAGCTCAGGTTGCGATTTCACCGGTAGTAGGGCCGGAAGCCCTCACTGGCTCTACGCGTATGAAGTCGGGTACTGCACAAAAGTTGGTGCTGAATATGTTATCCACTGGGGCGATGGTGAAACTGGGTAAGGTTTATCAAAATCTGATGGTAGATGTGAAAGCGACCAACGTGAAGTTGGTTGATCGCGCTTGTCGTATTGTGGTTGAAGCCACCGGGGCCAGCCGTGCAGAGGCTGAAAATGCCTTATCACAAACCGAGTTTGACGTAAAACCAGCCATTTTGATGATTCTGAAAGGCGTGAGTGCCGAGCAGGCTCGCCAGGATCTACAGCAACATAATGGCTATTTGCGTGCAGCATTGTAAGACTCACACTCAGGGGATTAGCACTCGTTGATAATTGGCCTCGATGCCGCAGGCAAAGTGATGTTGTATTTAGTCGCGATGATTGTCACCATACTTGCAGGTTTCATATTTAACTGGTTTATGGGATTCAATGATCCTGAGGAGTAACGTTTGAGCGCAGAGCAGGCCACATCGACCTTTGAGCAAACTGACAGTAACCGCGAGGGGACGGCCGAGGCATTATCAGAAAACGCCAAACGCATTGTATTCTTTGATCTGGATGGCACGTTACATCAACAGGACATGTTTGGCAGTTTTTTGCGTTTTTTGTTGCGACATTTGCCGCTAAATCTGTTGCTGGTGGTCCCATTACTGCCGGTGATTGGGTTGGGATTGCTGCAGGGCGGTCGTTGCGCTCGTTGGCCAATGAGCCTGTTACTGTGGGCGATAACCTTCGGTCGGCGCGAAGCGCATTTGAAAGATTTGGAATTACGTTTTGTGAATGATTTTCGCCAAAAAGTTACCGAATTTCCCGTGGTCGTGATGCGTTTGCGCCAATATTTGGAGAGCCATGACGCACAGGTATGGTTGATAACTGGCTCGCCGCAACGGCTGGTGGAGCAGGTTTATCATGATTCGGCGTTTATTCACCGTTTGCGGTTGGTCGGTAGCCGCATGGCGCGGCGTAATGGCGGCTGGGTACTACCTCTGCGCTGTTTGGGGCCAGAGAAAGTGGTGCAACTGGAACAGCGTTTGGGATCGCCGCTGAAACTTTATAGCGGATACTCGGACAGCAAGCAGGATAACCCACTATTGTATTTTTGCGAGCATCGCTGGCGGGTCAGTAAAAGCGGCGAATTACAGCAATTAGAATAAACGCCCATTGCAGTCATTCGCCATTTTAAGTGGTTTTGGCTCTAGTGTGTGACGTCATTATCATGGTGGCCGAGCCGCCATATTCGTTCGGCATGCCGACCCAGTAACCACAAGCTAATGCCGAGCAGCAGGAAGAAGATAGTTTTCGGCATCGCATCCCAGAAGAACTCAAAGAAACGGGTATACAAGTTGATGGCCAAAAATGTCAGGCCGAAGCCGCGCAACATGGCATCATCTCGTTTTAGTCCCAGCCAAATAGCGACGCTGGCGGCAATGGCAAACAATAGACTCCAATGCAGCAACTCTATCTGGCGCACTTGATACCAATAGTCCAGGTCACCGTAATTGCCAAAAATAGACAATAACCACAGGGCAATAAACAGATAAAGCAGCCCCATCGCCTGTGACACCCGATCTAGCCGACGTTGTGCCAACTGCGGTTGCAACACCAGTGCCGCTGCACAAAGTAGCAGGCCAAAAGCAATAAAGCGTATCGGGTAGCTCATTCCCAGCCAGTAGGCACCCCAACCGGACAAATAGCCAGTTTCTGCCCCAAACGCATTACCCAGTGACAGCAAGGCAAATAGCCATACTAATGGCGCACGACCAAACCAGCCCACCACACCATAGATGACGGTACCCAACAGCAGTAATACTGAGATGCGGCCACTACCATTATCCAACCACTCACCGAGTTGGCCGATGGCGGCTGCGGTGAATATTACGCCGAGAAAGAGTACGGCTTCATTACTGTAGATCTTACTGGGATCTCGCCGGCGGCGGTTAAAGCCCCAGCCGTAAAATACGGCGGCCAATATCGCCGTGACCACCACCCGTACCGGGGGATCAAAGCGGAAAAACTGGCTTATCCAGTTGAGTAAGAAAGTATCAGCCATCAGGCTGCCAATGGCGATAACCAACGAAGCCAGTGCGGCAAGAAAGGCGTAACCGGCTAATCTGCGCCAGTCAAACGGTTGAACATCGATATTCTGTAACAAACGTTGATGCTCTTCCTCAGGGATAACGCCTTCACTGGCCCATCCATTCAGGGTTTTACGTACTACCGCGGCATTTTTCTTGCTGAGCTTCATGTAGCTGGCTTCCATATGCTGATAATTTATATCAGGAATGATTTATATCCTGCCGGAACATTAACCGATCATTATGGACTGAGCTACTTTATATTGGAGATAGCGGGTATAGCGGTTGTCGCTGGCTGTGTATAATGCACGCCGCCAAAGTACCAGAGAGGTTAATGTGTCTGCTGATAAAAGTTTGTTTTCTGAATTTGATTTACCTGTTGAATACAGTGATGAGTACTGGATGCTACGGGCGTTGACGCTGGCTCTGCGGGCACAAGAAGAGGGAGAAGTCCCGGTTGGCGCGGTGTTAGTGCTGGGCAACCAGGTGATTGGCGAAGGGTGGAATAAGTCTATTCGCGATAACGACCCTACCGCTCATGCAGAAATCATGGCGCTACGGCAAGGCGGGCAGGTGGTGCAGAACTATCGTCTGCTGGAAGCCACGCTATATGTGACGCTGGAGCCATGCGTAATGTGTGCCGGAGCCATGATACACAGCCGGATCCGTCGCTTGGTCTATGGGGCCAATGATTTAAAAACCGGTGCTGCCGGTTCGCTGGTGGATATCTTGCGCCATCCGGGGATGAATCATCAAATAGAGGTCAGTGCCGGGGTACTGGCAGAGACGTGTTCCCACCAATTAAGTGCTTTTTTCCGCCTACGACGTGAGCAGCAAAAGGCGTTGAAACTCGCGCGGCAGTCATGATTCGGCCCATCCGTGGGCCTTGCGTCTAGGAGGCCACTGCTGGCAGCATCTTGAAATCTATTGATTAGTTACGTGTTTTCGCATCATGTTAGTTATTGATTGACCAGCCTGGGCCGACAACCGGATAAGCTTTACCCAGCTCAGCTTCGATAGCGGCATGTTGGGCTGCTTTTTTCTCTCTTTCCTGCAAATATCCCACCAGACTGACCTGATAACGACGGATGTTTTCCACATAGTTATAAGCCTCATGGCCACGGGCGTAGCCATAAGTGGTACTTGGGTAGTAGCGCTTTTGACTCAACATCGGTAGGCGCATTTTTACATCAACCCAACTGTCTGGATTACCATTCTGATTTTTAGTCAGGCGGCGAGCATCCAGCATGTGGCCATAACCCAGATTATAGGCGGCCAGCGCAAACCAGATACGCTCATCTTCTGGAATGGTCTCCGGCACTTTTTGCATTAACCGCTGCAAGTAAATGGAACCGCCTTTAATGCTTTCCTCAGGATCAACCCGGTCTTTAACCCCTAAACCATTTGCTGTGGCGCGGGTTAGCATCATTAACCCCCGCACGCCAGTCGGTGAGGTGGCTTGTGGGTTCCAATGGGATTCCTGATAAGCAATCGCCGCCAGCAGTTTCCAGTCAATTTCCCCGGCATGTTTTTCAAACAAGGATTGGAAAGAGGGCAACACACTGTCGATGGCTGACAGGAAGGTTTTGGTATCGACATAATCAAAGCTACCGACATGGCCGAGATATTTTTCCTCCAGCCGCGCCAGACTACCGTCTTCAACCATCTGGCTGTAGAAATCGAGCATGGCGGCATACAGGCTATCATCGTCCCCTTTCTGGAAATACCAAGTTACTGGCTCTTCATCCGTAACATCAAAGGCAACCGCTAATTGCGGATGGATGCGTTGCAGTAGGGCAATTGTCACCGAATCACCCAGGGTATAGTCAAGTTTGCCGTCCGCGACCTGTTCCAGTAACTCTTTGCCAGAACGATCAACGGATGATTCCCAGTTAAGATCGGGATATTTGCTCTGCTTAAGTTGTTTGAGGGTGGTCATATGGGCCGATCCAGAGGCGACAATCAATTGACCCTTTAGATCACTGAATGATTTTGGTCGTGGTTTACCCAATCGGTATACTAACTGTTGCGAGACTGAATAATAGGCAGGGCCGGTACGCGCCCGATTAAGACGCTCACGGTTATAAATTAGCCCGGCAGCCAGCATGTCTGCATCATCGTTATCAAGTGCATCAAACAAGTCATCAATATTATGATGAGGGGTAATGACGAGCTTAACCCCCAGATAGTCCGCAAAACGGTTGGCCAGCTCATAGTCAAGACCGGAAGGGCCATCCTTTCCGGTAAAGTAGATAAGTGGTGAGCTAATCGTGCTAACACGTAGCTCGCCACGGGCTTTTATACGGTCTAGTTGTCCTTCTTGACTACTGCGCCAGGGAATATTGGGCCACAGCGCGAGGGCCAGAAGTAAGGCAACTACACCGATAACAAAGTAATTTAATTTTATGCGCGTCAAATAGTTATCTCTCGGCAGCGCTCTTTATGTGTGTGTTGTGAAGTAAGAATCGACATGGTTAAAACCCCAGTGGAGTGGCATTTTGCGCAACAAATCGTCAGTGTGCAACTTTATTGCGAGCTTATTTATTCAGTATTGGTGTTCTCTAGATAACGACAATTTCTGACTCAATTATTAATAATAGCTACGCAAACGGTTTCGTCGGAGGCGTAGATTCACTATAATGCCCGCGTTTTCCCCTGTTTTGCGCCAATAAATGCTGCGCCCAATGAAGTGCTGTTCCAGTCGCTTCGAAGAGAGAGAAACTTAGATTATGGAAATACTGCGTGGTTCGCCCGCTTTGTCGGCTTTTCGTATTACCAAACTGCTGTCCCGTTGCCTGGATGCTCACCTTTTGGTGAGTGATATCTACGCCGAATATGTTCACTTTGCCGATGTTAGCGCTCCGTTAAGTGCTGATGAACACGCCAGGCTCCAACGGCTGCTTAAGTATGGACCCTCTCTCCCTGAACATGCGCCAGAAGGGCGTTTGTTACTGGTTACGCCAAGGCCGGGGACCATTTCTCCGTGGTCTTCCAAAGCGACGGATATTGCGCACAACTGTGCGTTGCCACAGGTTCTGCGTCTGGAACGTGGCCTGGCTTTCTATATTCAAGGCCCAGACCTGAATGAAAGCCAATGGCAGCAATTGTCGGCGCTGCTGCATGACCGCATGATGGAAACGGTATTCACCGATTTGCAGCAAGCAGAGCAGTTATTCTCTCATCATCAACCTGCCCCAGTACAACGGGTGGATATCTTAGCGCAGGGCCGCAGTGCACTGGAGCTGGCTAATATTAAGCTGGGCCTGGCTCTTGCTCCAGATGAAATTGACTATTTGCTGGCCGCCTTTACCGGTATGGGGCGTAACCCGACGGATATTGAGCTGTATATGTTTGCTCAGGCAAACTCTGAGCATTGTCGGCATAAAATCTTTAATGCAGATTGGATAATTGACGGTGTTTCTCAGCCTAAGACACTGTTTAAAATGATCAAAAATACCTTTGAACACACGCCGGATTACGTGTTGTCAGCCTATAAAGACAATGCGGCGGTGATGGAAGGTTCTCAGGTCGGGCGCTTCTTTGCTGCACCTGATAATGGCGTTTATGATTACCATCAGGAAGCGGCGCATATCCTGATGAAAGTAGAAACTCATAACCATCCGACGGCAATTTCACCCTGGCCGGGTGCTGCTACCGGGTCTGGTGGCGAAATCCGTGATGAAGGTGCTACCGGGCGTGGCGCTAAACCTAAAGCCGGTTTGGTGGGTTTCTCTGTTTCTAACCTGCGTATTCCCGGTTTTGAACAACCGTGGGAAGAGAATTTCGGTAAGCCGGATCGGATTGTGACTGCGCTGGATATCATGACCGAAGGTCCACTGGGCGGCGCGGCCTTTAACAACGAATTTGGCCGTCCGGCGCTGCTGGGCTACTTCCGTACTTATGAAGAGCGCGTCAACAGTCATAACGGCACTGAGTTACGTGGCTACCACAAGCCGATCATGCTGGCCGGTGGCATCGGTAATATTCGGGCCGACCATGTACAAAAAGGCGAGATAACAGTCGGTGCCAAGCTGGTGGTGCTCGGCGGCCCGTCGATGAATATCGGTCTGGGTGGCGGCGCGGCCTCTTCCATGGCATCGGGTCAGTCAGATGCGGATCTGGATTTTGCTTCGGTACAACGTGATAACCCGGAAATGGAACGCCGCTGTCAGGAAGTGATTGACCGTTGCTGGCAGTTAGGTGACCACAACCCGATTCTATTTATTCATGACGTCGGTGCGGGCGGTTTATCTAATGCCATGCCAGAACTGGTCAGTGATGGTGGTCGTGGCGGCCGTTTTGAGCTGCGTGACATCCTCAATGATGAGCCGGGCATGAGCCCGCTGGAAGTGTGGTGTAACGAGTCTCAGGAGCGTTATGTTCTGGCTGTTGCCCCCGCGCAGATGGCTCAGTTTGATGAAATTTGTCGCCGTGAACGTGCGCCCTATGCCGTTATAGGTGAAGCCACTGAAGAAAAACATCTGACACTGAATGACCGCCACTTCGATAATCAACCAATTGACATGCCTTTGGATGTCTTGCTGGGTAAAACGCCGAAGATGCTGCGTGATGTCACCCGCCTTCAGGCACAGGGTGATGCATTGCAACGTGCTGAGATAAGCATCGCTGATGCGGTCAAACGGGTGATGCATTTACCGGCAGTGGCAGAGAAAACCTTCTTGATTACCATCGGTGACCGTAGTGTGACCGGCATGGTGACACGTGATCAAATGGTTGGCCCGTGGCAGATTCCGGTGGCCGACTGTGCGGTTACCAGTGCCAGTCTGGACAGCTACTATGGTGAAGCGATGTCATTGGGTGAACGTGCGCCAGTGGCATTGCTAGACTTTGCCGCCTCAGCCCGTCTGGCGGTAGGCGAAGCACTGACCAATATCGCGGCCACTCAGATTGGTGAGCTAAAGCGCATTAAACTGTCAGCTAACTGGATGTCAGCAGCCGGTCATCCGGGTGAAGATGCCGGTTTGTACGAGGCGGTGCGTGCGGTGGGCGAAGAGCTATGTCCTGCGCTGGAGATTACCATCCCGGTGGGCAAAGACTCCATGTCGATGAAAACCCGCTGGCAGGAAGGTGATGAGCAGCGCGAAATGACCTCACCGCTCTCTCTGGTCATTACTGCTTTCGCCCGTATCGAAGATGTTCGCCATACGGTGACACCACAGTTACGCACTGATAAAGGCGATAACGCGCTGTTACTGATTGATTTAGGTGCTGGCCACAATGCCCTGGGTGCAACCGCCCTGACGCAAGTCTACCGTCAGTTAGGTGATAAACCTGCTGATGTGCGCGATGTACAGCAACTGGCAGGTTTCTTTAATGCGATGCAGTGCTTAGTGGCCTCTCAGGCATTACTGGCCTATCACGATCGCTCTGACGGCGGCTTACTGGTGACACTGGCTGAAATGGCCTTTGCCGGTCACTGTGGGGTGCAGGTTGATATTCACACCTTGGGTGATGACGCGCTGGCGGCGCTGTTTAATGAAGAGCTGGGAGCAGTGATTCAGGTACGTGCTGAACAGCGTGCTGAGGTGGAAAAAATTCTGGCAGACCACGGTCTGGCAAACTGTGTTCACTATCTGGGCCGTGCTGTTGAGGGGGATAGCTTCGATATTCGCAGTGGCACTGAGGTGGTATACCGCGAGAAACGCAGTACTCTGCGCTTGTGGTGGGCAGAAACTACCTGGCAAATGCAGCGGCTGCGCGATAACCCTGATTGTGCTGATCAAGAGCATCAAGCTAAACAGGTTGAAACTGATCCGGGCCTGAATGTCCAACTGACCTTTGATCCCGCAGAAGATATTGCCGCACCTTATATCATCAAGCAGGTTCGGCCAAAAGTGGCCGTATTGCGTGAGCAGGGGGTTAACTCCCACGTAGAAATGGCTGCCGCCTTCCATCGTGCCGGGTTTGATGCAATCGATGTACATATGAGTGACCTGCTGGCCGGCCGAACTGATTTGCAATCATTCCAGACCTTAGTGGCCTGTGGTGGTTTCTCTTACGGTGATGTGCTGGGGGCGGGTGAAGGTTGGGCGAAATCTATTCTGTTTAACAACCGGGTTCGTGATGAGTTTGAAGCCTTCTTCCATCGCCCAGAAACATTGGCCTTGGGGGTCTGCAACGGTTGTCAGATGATGTCTAATCTGCGTGAACTTATTCCAGGGGCTGAACATTGGCCACGCTTTGTCCGCAACCTGTCTGATCGCTTTGAAGCACGCTTCAGTTTGGTTGAAGTGGCCAATAGTCCATCACTGTTTATGCAAGAGATGGCCGGATCTCGCCTGCCAATTGCTGTTTCTCACGGTGAAGGGCGGGTTGAAGTGCGTGATGCGGCCCATCTGGCGCAGCTTGAGCAGAACAATCTGGTGGCATTGCGCTTTGTGAATAATCAGGGTGAGGTGACCGAGGTTTATCCGGCTAACCCGAATGGCTCAGCTCACGGGATTACTGCGGTGACGAGTGCCAATGGGCGAGCAACAGTAATGATGCCGCACCCAGAGCGGGTCTTCCGCACCGTCAGTAACTCATGGCATCCAGAAGAGTGGGGCGAAGATAGCCCATGGATGCGTATGTTCCGTAATGCGCGTAAGCAATTAGGTTAAGTGAATCAGCTTTGATTGTGATAACAGGGGCATCAGTTGATGCCCCTTTTTTACGCATGCTGATAAGGGCTTAAGATATATTCATTTATCTTTAATAAATTGAGTCATACCCCGTGGTCTGATTCGCTAATGTCATATGAAAGGTTTTGCTAGAAATCTGGTGGTCGGTTGCCAATCCTGTAACGACTAATCGATAGTTCCCAGGTGGCAAGTTCACTAAAAACAAGGTCATATTTTTAGAGCGATTATCAATAAGTGTCGCTGTCTGTGTTTTCTTTTGCTGCATTTTGGCAATTTCTTGTCGGTACCTGAGTCAAGTAATCAACGTTACTCATATTTGTGAGTTATCAAACCTCATAATTTATAAAGTAATAATGATTTAAACAGCATGCCTCCAAAGGGAAGAGTAACGGGCGGTCAAAAGATGCACGGATAATTAAATGCCACTATATTTTTTAACTTACTGATTTTAAATGTCTTTATTGTTTTGTCGGTAAATTGCGACAATAGCCCTGCAACCTGTCTCAAATAGGAGACATATAAATATTTGATTTATATCATTTTTATTTAATAAGGGGATTGCTGTCGGGGATTGGCGACAAAACAGCAGTAATTGATGCAAGTTGGCGGGCATTACGTGGATAATAATCGGCTCAATAAGTTTATTTTTCTTTTAAATCATAATCTTAATTTATTTTTAATAAACTTGGCACGCAAGCTGCATTATTACTTACAGTTGCTCATTCAACTTATTATGATAGTCCCGCAGTTAAGCGGAATATGCGCTTCATAAACCATCGAATGATGCCTAAGACTGGTACCTATCGTCCACCAAACCGATATCGTGTGAATTCACTTTATCAAACATCGGACGACACGTTGAGTGAGGTACCGCCTATGTCCTGCTGTGATGAATGGTTCATCAATTTTGGACATGTTTGGATGCTATTCGTCTCATCCTCCCGATGATTGCTTCGGCTTCATCAAACTGGAGACGATGCTTAAGGGCATCCACATATTCTGCGACGGGGCAATTTATTGCCCCGTTGTCACATCTATACCCGCCATACTTCAAGCTGCATGTGCGCTGGCCGCCTTCCCGCAACTCGAATTATTTAGGGTATATTATGGTCAAAGATAAGCTACGCTCGCCGTTTTTACTGCAAATAACAATAAAAGCAGGTCTGATGATGATTCTGACGATAATGGACAAGCCGCATTAATTAAAAGCACTTAGCTCAAAGCCAGGTGCTTTTTTTTTATCTCAATCAAGAGACATTGTTCCTGGTACATACCCAATAGACTTCAAGTTGTGGGCAGGCGGCAAACGAGATACAAATCGGTCGGGAACCGATTTGAACAGTATTTCTGCTAGCCCGCAGGGTGAGCCTCAAGGATGAGGCTCATTAATCCCAATGAGCTGACATCAGTCAGTGATTCGGGTTATTGAGTGCAATCAACACACCTGCAACTTAAAATATGACGGGTAATTGGGGCACAAGCATTGTAATCCTCACGCAGTCAGTTAGCATCACCACAGAATGATAGGTAATGAGATGATTTCGTTGAAAAGATGGCGTTTATTCCCCCGTTCTTTACGTCAATTGGTGCTCATGGCATTTCTGTTGGTGCTGTTACCTTTATTGGTGCTGGCATATCAGGCTTATCAAAGCCTTGACCATCTAAGCACGCAGGCGGCCGACATTAATCGTACTACGCTGGCAGATGCGCGGCGCAGTGAGGCGATGACCAGTGTGGCGCTCGAAATGGAGCGTAGTTATCGCCAGTACTGTGTATTAGATGATGCAACACTGGCAAAGTTATATCAGCACCAACGTAAACAGTACGCTCAAATGCTTGATGCGCACGCCTCTATCCTGCCAGATGCCCGTTACTATCAGACTCTGAGCAGTTTACTGACACAACTTTCTGATATTAAATGTAAAAATAGTGGCCCGGAACAAAATGCGTCAACGCTATTAGAGCAGTTCTCCCGCTCCAATGCCGAAATGGTACAGGCAACGCGCGATGTGATTTTCTCCCGCGGTCAGCAATTACAAAAAGATATTGCCGAACGTGGGCAATTCTTTGGTTGGCAATCCCTGTTGCTGTTTTTGGTCAGTGTGCTGTTAGTGGTGTTATTCACCCGGATGATAATCGGGCCGGTTAAAGGCATTGAGCGGATGATTAATCGCTTAGGTGAAGGGCGACCATTAGGTAATACGGCGCTATTTAAAGGGCCACGCGAGTTACGCTCACTGGCACAGCGTATTATTTGGCTCAGCGAGCGCTTAGCGTGGTTAGAGTCACAGCGCCACGAGTTTTTGCGCCATATCTCTCATGAATTGAAAACACCACTCGCCAGTATGCGCGAAGGGACCGAATTGTTAGCGGATGAGGTTGCCGGGCCATTGACGCAAGATCAAAAAGAAGTTGTGGCAATCCTTGATAACAGCAGTCGTCATTTGCAATTATTGATTGAGCAATTATTAGACTATAACCGTAAACTGGCAGACGGCCCCGGTGAACATGAGAATGTTGAACTGGCGGAAATGGTTGAGGATGTTATCTCAGCCCATAGTTTACCCGCACGGGCCAAGACTCTACATACTGAGACGGATCTGCAAGCGGACATTTGTTGGGCAGATCCGACATTATTAATGCGGGTATTGGATAATCTCTACTCCAATGCGGTGCACTATGGCGAGGAATCCGGTACCATTTGGATTCGCAGCCGTCGGGTAGATAACCGCGTACAAATTGATATTGCCAATACCGGGGCGCCGATCCCGCGTTCTGAAGAAACCATGATATTTGAGCCTTTTTATCAGGGAAGCCATCAGCGAAAAGGGGCCGTCAAAGGTAGTGGGTTGGGGCTGAGTATTGCTCAGGACTGCATCAGACGTATGCAGGGCGACTTGCAACTGGTGGCTGTTGATTACGCTGCGGTTTGCTTTCGTGTTGAATTGCCATTAACCGCCGAGAATGAATGAATAATGTACAAATGGTCTATGAGCAGCATTATTAAAAAGACCGTCTTTTTATCATGTCCGACATCAACTGCGGCAGCTATGCTCGCGGGCAAATCTGGTACGGGTATTTTTTGGCGAGCATTGTTGCTGGCCCCACTCTTACTTACCGGATGTACTGATAATCCCGCCAGTAGCCGTTTTTCACAAGCAGTGCAGTTGGTCATACCGGAAACGAAAATCGTTGATTATCGGACCTTATCCTGCGATGTGCTGTGGGATCTTGATGATAAAGAGACACTGGAAAACTCCCTGTACTGGCTACGGGCAATGGACTGTGCAGAGCGTATGGGGTCTACTCAAGCGCGAGCATTAGCGAAGTCATTGCCGGTAGTGGCATGGCCTTCGGCCTTCAAGCAGGGCATTTTAGTCAGCAGTGCCGAGCCTTCAATGGCGGAACGTCGTCAAGTGGTTGAGCGTTTGAACAGTTATAGCCAAAGCGTCCCTGGCGCTGTGCGCCCACTGATTCAGCTATGGCGTGAGCAACAGGTGCTGCGCATCTCTCTGGCAGAAGAGCGCATTCGCTACCAGCGCTTACAGGACGAATCGGACACCCAGATTGATCGCCTGCGAGAAAGCCAGGTCCGGTTGCAATATAACTTACTGGATACTACCCGTAAGCTGGAAAACCTGACTGATATCGAACGGCAGCTTTCATCACGCAAGCAGTTGCAGAATGAAATTCCAGAAACGGATGTGGATAGCAAACCAGCCATCGTGCCGAAACCGCTAGAAGCTAAACCACAGCCCAAAGTTGAGCCAGCTAAACCGGTTGAAGCCAAACCGACTGAAGCTAAACCGGTTGAAGCCAAACCGACCGAAGCTAAACCGACTGAAGCTAAACCGGTTGAAACCAAGCCGACAGCGCCTCAAGCTGATACTAAAGCGGCCCCACAATCGGTAGAAAAACCGGCTGATACTTATACTCCGCCAGTGGTACCACCAACGGATGTACCACCTGCCACCAATAAGGAATCTCATGACGCCACGCAAACCGGCCAATCTACTGCTGGTTGATGACGACCCCAGCTTACTTAAGTTACTGGGGATGCGTTTAACCAGCGAAGGGTTTAATGTCACCACGGCTGAAAGCGGCCAGGAAGCATTGCGTTTGTTAATGCGTGAAAAGATAGACTTGGTTATCAGTGATTTGCGTATGGATGAAATGGATGGCATGGCGCTGTTCGTCGAAATTCAGAAACATCAGCCAGGTATGCCAGTGATTATCCTGACCGCCCACGGCTCTATCCCTGATGCGGTGGCTGCCACCCAGCAAGGGGTGTTCAGTTTTCTGACCAAACCGGTTGATCGCGATGCTTTGTATAAAGCCATTGATGCAGCTTTAGAGCTTTCTATTCCTGCCGGTGATGATACCTGGCGTGAAGAGATAGTGACCCGCAGCCCGGTTATGTTGCGCCTGCTGGAGCAGGCTAAAATGGTGGCGCAATCTGACGTCAGTGTGCTGATTATCGGGCAAAGTGGAACCGGTAAAGAGGTTCTGGCGCAAGCTATCCATGCTGCCAGCCCTCGGGCGAAAAAAGCCTTTATCGCCATTAACTGTGGTGCATTGCCGGAACAGTTGTTGGAGTCAGAACTGTTTGGTCATGCTAAAGGCGCGTTTACCGGTGCGGTCAGTAGCCGTGAAGGGCTATTTCAAGCCGCAGAAGGCGGCACGCTGTTTTTAGACGAAATTGGCGATATGCCACTGTCTTTACAGGTTAAATTACTGCGAGTGCTGCAAGAACGCAAAGTGCGTCCGCTGGGCAGTAACCGTGATTTAAGTATCGATGTGCGGGTCATTTCAGCCACCCACCGTGATTTGCCTAAAGCCATGGCAAAAAATGAATTCCGCGAAGATCTCTACTATCGTTTGAATGTGGTGAATCTGAAGATCCCGGCACTGCATGAGCGCTCAGAAGATATCCCGCTGCTGGCTAATCATCTATTACGTGAATCAGCTAAGCGGCATAAGCCCTTTGTCCGCAGTTTCTCAACTGATGCTATGAAGCGGTTAATGACCGCCAGTTGGCCGGGTAACGTGCGTCAATTGGTCAACGTGATTGAACAATGTGTGGCACTCACCTCAGCTCCGGTCATTAGTGAAGCATTGGTTGAGCAGGCACTGGAAGGGGAAAACACGGCATTACCAACCTTTGTTGAAGCTCGTAATCAGTTCGAATTGAATTATTTGCGTAAGCTGCTACAAATCACCACCGGTAATGTGACCCAGGCTGCCCGGATGGCGGGGCGTAACCGTACCGAGTTTTACAAGTTATTGTCGCGCCATGAGCTGGATGCCAATGATTTTAAAGAATAATTATTGTGAATGCGTGGCAATAGTTATTCCCTGATAAAGCTGAAATAGAGTTTAAATACAAATGAGCAGATCACTTTCCATTGCGTTAGCCCAGTTGAATTGGCTGGTTGGCGATATTGAAGGCAACACTGAACGTATGTTGCAAACCTTAAATGAGCAGCAGAAGGCGGGTGCCTCACTGGTTATGTTCTCCGAGCTGGCTTTGTCCGGTTATCCGCCAGAAGATCTGCTGTATCGTGATGATTTTTATCAACGTTGTGAAGCGCAACTGGATCGTTTGCAGGCGGCAACGCAGCATACGGCGATACTGGTGGGGCATCCGTGGCGCGAAGAGGGCAACTTGTATAACGCATTGTCCCTGTTTGCTGATGGTAAATTGCTAGGGCGCTATTTTAAACAACAATTGCCTAACTACGGTGTGTTCGACGAAAAACGTTATTTCTCTGCCGGTCATGAAAGCTGTGTCGTGGAACTGAATGGCTACCGGTTGGGGCTGCTTATCTGTGAAGATTTATGGTTCGATGGCCCGGTAGATGCCGCTAAAGCTGCCGGTGCAGAGGTGATATTGTCGATCAATGCCTCGCCATATAACCGTGAAAAACCGTATATTCGTAAAACTCTGATGGCAGCACATTGCCAGCGTACCGGGTTGCCATTGGTCTATCTCAACCAGATTGGTGGGCAGGATGAGCTGATTTTTGATGGTTGCTCCAAGGTATTCGATGCGGCGGGTAATATGACGCATCGTTTGGCGGCTTTTGCGGAACAGACTACCTTATTGCAATTGAATGAGTGCAATGTGGTCCCTATGACGGCCCCTGTCGCAGAGTTACCGCCATTAGCGCAAGTGTATGAAGCGCTGGTGTTGGCGGTGCGTGATTACGTGACCAAAAATGGGTTTAATGGCGCGGTACTGGGCTTGTCCGGTGGGATTGACTCGGCGCTGACACTGGCGATTGCAGTTGATGCGCTGGGCAAAGATAAAGTCCAGGCATTGATGATGCCGTTCCGCTACACCGCCGATATCAGTATTGCGGATGCTAAAGAAGAAGCTGAAATTCTCGGTATTGAATTTGATGTGCTGTCCATCGAGCCGATGTTTGATGCTTTTATGGGCCAACTGGCACCGATGTTTGCCGGAACAGGGCGCGATACCACGGAAGAGAATCTACAGGCACGCTGCCGCGGTGTTGTATTGATGGCCTTGTCTAACAAGCGTCGCAGTATTGTATTAACTACCGGTAACAAAAGTGAAATGGCGGTGGGCTATGCCACGCTGTACGGTGATATGGCCGGTGGTTTTGATGTATTGAAAGATGTGCCAAAGACCTTGGTGTTTAAACTGTCGGAATACCGTAATACCGTCTCTTATGTGATTCCACAGCGGGTGATTACTCGTCCACCGTCAGCTGAGCTGGCTCCTGATCAGAAAGATGAGGACAGTCTGCCACCTTATGATATTTTGGACGCTATTCTCGAAGGGTACGTCGAGCAGGATAAGTCGGTGACTGATTTGGTCGCAGACGGTTTTGATGAAACTATCGTGCGTAAGGTCATTCGCCTGGTAGATATCAATGAATATAAGCGGCGTCAGTCGGCTGTCGGGCCACGTATTACTGCCCGCAATTTTGGTAAAGATAGACGCTATCCGATTACATCAGGCTTTGGCCGCAAGAATTGGTAAAACAGGGATTCACCATGAAAAAAATTGACGCGATTATTAAGCCATTCAAACTGGATGATGTCCGTGAGGCACTGGCTGAAGTTGGTATCACCGGGATGACAGTGACAGAAGTAAAAGGTTTTGGTCGCCAGAAAGGGCATACCGAACTGTACCGTGGCGCTGAGTATATGGTGGATTTCCTGCCAAAAGTAAAAATAGAAATTGTGGTTGCTGACGATATTGTCGATACCTGCGTTGAAGCGATTATGCAAACGGCCCAGACAGGTAAAATTGGCGACGGCAAAATCTTTGTATTTGATGTCTCTCGTGTGGTGCGTATCCGCACCGGTGAGCAAGACGAAGAAGCGATTTAAATTTGGCGACTGGTGGAGAGACTGCACCGATGGGCACGCTGCTACGACCCATTCGGCACATTTCCCCACCTATTGACATGATAATAAGCCCGTTTCCACAAGCGGGCTTTTTTACACCTAAATTCGAAGTAATTGGCGTTGCAGGTAGGCCGCAAGCGAACACTCCTGCAACTTCAAGTACCAAGGATTTATGCTGGAACAAATAACCCCAGCCAGTAGAACAGGTTCAACACGATACCTGCAAGAATCACCGCCACCACTGGTGCGGCAATCTTCATCACCGGGCGACCAATAGCTTCATTCAGGAAATATAAGGCGGTAGTGATAGTGAAACCGGTATAACCGGCCATCTTGATCGACGCAAAAATTGCCCCGATTAACAGCGCGTATTCCATCAGCAAGTTCATGGCCCCATTCCCGAACGAAACGCAACAAACCATCATGCGTTATGCAGCGAGTAGATACTCTAAAAATACCTCATTCGGTGAGCTGTATTCCAGAGATTTGCGCCCCCGAGTGTTGAGGATGTGCTCCAGTCTCGCAATATCTTCATCGCTGACGCCATTAAAATCGGTTCCTTTCGGATAAAACCGCCGTATCAGACCGTTGGTATGCTCATTCAACCCCCGCTCCCAGGAATGATAAGGCCGGGCAAAGTAAACCTTTGCGCCCGTTACCTGAGTGATGTCCTTATGTTTCGCAAACTCGGGTCCGTTATCTGCCGTCAGGGTTTTAAACTCGCAGAAAGTATTCGCCACGATGTCCCTGAACGCTTCCACGACGCTCTCAGCGCACTTATTGGGGAGTTTACGGATAATGACCTGCTTTGTGGCTTTGTCCACGACCGTCAGCAGGAATGACTTCTGGTCTTTGCCAAAAATCGTATCGATTTCAACATGCCCGGGAACCTGTTTGAGTTCAGCCTCAGCAGGCCTGTGCTCAATGCCAACCCTGTCCGGGATGGGCGTGCGTCCGGGCTCACCCGTATCATAGCGATAGCGTTTACCCCGGTGAGGGAGCTGAAGGTAAAGCTTACCGCCAGCCTGTCTGTCCGAACGGATATAGCGGTAGAGGGTATTTTTGCTGACGGCGATATCAAACTGGATTTTCAGTCTCCCAGAGATAACCTCAGGGGAGGTATGTACAGCCAGCGCCTGCCGGAGAAAGTCTTGTGTCTGCTGGCCCAGAGGGAAACAGGCATTGTGTGCCGAGGTGGCGCCCCGCCGTTGTCTGGCTAAGGCATCAGCGCGTCTGGAGGAGTAAAGTCCGTTGAAGGCGGGGTCCGTATTACGTCTGAGCTCCCGGCTCAGGGTAGAGCGAGAGACGCCGAGCTCTCTGGCAATGCAGGACTGATTAACGCCTTCAGCTTTTCGTTTTTCGATGTAAAAGCGCTCATGCTGAGTCAAATGTTTTCCCTTCATGCAACAGGGTCTCCGACAGGGTCAATACGGCTATTTTATCCGTACCTGACCGGTGGGTCACTTTGTTGCATTTCGTTTGGGAATTGGCGATGGCGTTACGGATATTATCAGACGCATTACGTACTGATGGGAAGCGGCCTAACCATTTTCCGATGGAACGCAGCATTAGCACTTCCAGTGATATCACCACCGCGCCGATTATCCCTGCCAGTAAGGGGTTTGGAACCAGATAACCGACCACAAACACGAAAGTGAAACCTGCAACGGCATAAACACCGGTCGCCAGTGCCGTAGTAGCAATCAGCGGCACAAATCCGAGGCCACGCATAAACTCAGCCAGTGATGCCTGATGGATTAATGCCAATGACTCTTCCGGCGTGATACCCGGCGCGTAAGCTTTTGCCAGTGTATAAATTGATACTTCGCTACCACCAAAAATCTTCATACTGGCGACGGCTGAAATTAATCCACCCACTACCGCCAGCATCGGCAAGTTCTTAATAATTCGCTGGGTTCGCTCTTCAAATACCGAGTGTCCGCCACCACCTCCCAGGTGGGTTTTTGCCCGTAAGTCTTGGGCAATGGCAATGCCGATAAGCAGAATCATACCGACAAAAATTTCAATTGATTCAGGGAATAGCCCGGTGAAACGGGTAATCAGCAGACGGGTCAGCAGCACGATAAAGGCGGAAATAACCGCAGTCTTCCAGCCAAATTGGTAGAAAATAGCCACCAACGGGAATAGGGCAAAGGCGGATATCACTGGGCTACTCAACTCCCCCAGAGAACCGATAAAATTCACTGGTAATGAGGTGAGCGCAGTATTAACTGCCGGTAAGCTGGTAAGGGCCAAAATACCCCACGCAGCACCCAGAGCAAATGCCAGATAGCTATTGATTGCCAGCACACCAATGATGTCAGTTGGCAAAAACAGTAACCAGGAGTTAAGTAAGCCGGTCGAGAGGGTAAATGAGATACCGACTGAGGCGATAAAACCCACACTCAGACCAAAAGCAATACTCCCCGCTTCACGGCGGCTCATATTCCCTTCAACCAACTGTGGCAAAATAGGGCGGATACCGTCATGAAACACGGCAACGGAACGGTGAGAAAGCAGCGCGGTCATCCCTGTCAGCAGAGCAACCACAACAATATGAATATAATCCACGGTGGTGTCCCCTTTAGCGCAACTGTGTAATCAGTAGTGGGATTGCATGTTCAATATGTTCGACGGATAAGCCAAATGCCACTTTGCCCTCAGTCACCAATTTCTCTATTTGCTCAGGTTTCGCCTTGATTCCAGGCTTGGCGATAGTGGCACTTTTGTTATAACCAATAATCGCGATAGCCATTGATAATGCCGCTCCAGCACCAGTGTTACAGGCACCGATATAATAGTCCAATTGACCTTCTTTCACTTTGATAGCCGCATCCATGTCCGAGAGAATAAATGTCTCAAAGGTATTAGGTGCCGTCTGCTCAATCATTTCGCGTATTAACTCTCGTTGCAGCCCGGCAATGCCAATCTTCTTCATAATCACTTTCCTTGCGTGGCGAAAAATTTATTAGGATTGTGGCGCAACATCATTTCCACCTGAGCGTGGGAAATCCCTGCGGCCAGTAACATGGGAACAAACGAATCAACTAAGTAACTAAACCCGCTACCGCCATTCGCTTTTAAATGTGAGCGACGGGTGATATCCATCGACAACATGACTCTGTCCAGCAACCCGCGTTCAGCCAACGCCACTAACATCGCGACCCTGCGTTGGTCCGGGAAATAACTATTTTTACCTATGGTGTCGAATTAGACATACACGCCCATCTCGATCATTTGCACAATAAGATAAGTTTGCTCTTTCAGGTCACAATGGCCGATAACGACGCGATCGAGCGCTACACCATGTTGTTTGAGTAGTGCAATTTGCTGCAATCCCATGGTACTGAAACTGGTATGGGTTGAGATGGGCAGGCCAGTTGCATGATGAGTCAATGCTGCAGCATGAAACACTTTCTCCTCATCAGGGGTAATAACCCCTTCGCTGGTCCCTATCTCGGCAATGACGCCCGCTTTTAGTGCCGTGCCATCAATACCTGTCTCGATCTCATCAATCATGGTTTGTGCCAATTGCTGTGCGCTACTTTCACGCACCCTCTGCGGGTAAAAACTGTCAGTGTAGTAACCGGTTGATGCGATGATATTTATGCCACTGTCACGCATCAGATTCAATAAAAACTGAGGGTTACGGCCCATGTATCGGTTGGTCACTTCGATGATGTTCAGTACCCCTTTACTCACCAGTTCACGCATTTCGTCACAAATCGGCTGATATTGATCGAGGCGACAGTCCAGATTATTTTTAAATCCAGACAAATCAATGTGGAGATGCTCGTGTGCGTAGGTGTATCCGTTAGGATTGATCATCGGGTAGGCTCCGAAGAGGGTTTGTATAGGGGCGAAATTTCATCCAGATATCGGCAGTTTTTTATTACTGAATGCATAATTTCATTAGTAGTGCTTACGATATCGACAACTAATATATCGGCAGTTTTATCAATCAGTACAGTAACAATATTGTTTATCGGCCATATCATTCAATAAGACCATCATTAGAACCTATTACCAGGGCTAAAGCATTGGCTTCTTGTTTTACCTGAGTTGATTACCCTGACTGTCGTAACAGCCCAGTAGCCGGGGTTTTCCGCTCTGAATTCCATCCATCAATACCACGTCACTGCGGGTAACAAATATCTGAGTGCGGAAACTCATGATAATTGGGCTACCAATTGGGAATTTACCGGCCAAACGCAGGCAGTAATCGATACTGCTATCTTCAATCGGAGATACCGCGCGTTGGCTGAACTGATTGTCATGCCAAATTAATGCGTTTTGCAAATGGCCACGGCGATAATAACCGCCGCCAAAAAAATAGCTGCTATCAGCTACATGGTGTGAGATTTCAGACAGATAAAGCATAGAAATCTGTTCTGGTTGGTCAGCATGCTGATTGGCGGGGATAGTGCCGGTGAGGGCATGCCCGGGTTCACTGTGTGTCACGCCTAATTGAGCCAATTGGGGCAGGGTAGTGCAACTGGTGGCTGACGGGGCATTGATCTGTTGAATGTTAACGCCTTGTGCCAACAGGATATCGCGGGCCGCCAGCAAGGTATGCATATTAGCGGTCGGCAAGGTCTGGCGCGAGTGGGGGTCATACAGCATGCAAGGGAAGTGTGTTATCCCGACCAGGCGCACGGCTGGCATTTCATTGATGGCAGCAATAGTTACGGGTAAATTTTCTAAGGCGAAACCGGCTTCCTGCCCGGCATACAGTACGTCTCCTGGCTGAGATACTTTCAGCATCAGCGGTTGGATAGTATGTTGGCGGTACGCGGCTTGAGAGATCTCCAGTGCCTTCTCCAACGAGAAAACAGTAATGACCTCTGGCCGCTGGCGCACTATCTCCTCGACCATTGCTGAGGGCGGCTGTACTAAATGACCTACATGAGCGACAGGAATAGCATGGCGGTATAGTTGCCGCGCCTCCTTAAAATCAACCGCGACCATTCCCTGAAAACCACATGCCAGCAGACGGCGGCATAGTTCAGGGTTACGCCCAAACTGTTTACTCATCAGATACAGTTTTATCTGGTACCGACTGGCGGTTTCAACCAGTAGACGGGCATTGGCCTCAGTTTGTTCGACGTCAATAACATAGCTGTCTGGATAAATTTCCCCCTGTTGCCAATATGAGATAGCGGCATCGATTAATTTAGTATTTTGTTTTAAAAGGGTTTTTAAAAACATTTGATGTCCTAAGGGCGCCCGAGGCAGAATTATTTTGCTAAATTATTATTATTTTGAATATTTAGTGAAAAAAGACCCTGATGTTGTTTGTTTAACGACACATCCGCGAAGCTCATTTCAGCGCAGCGGAGGTATGTCACTAGAAAGGTATAGACCGTAAAGGTTCGCGAGTAAATATCCTATTTCGTTTTCTGTCGGTTTTAGTGAAAAATAGGCCAATAAATCCTGATTGATCTCACGGATATAGTAAATTTCTTCACTTTGGGTAATTTCCGCTAATATCGCCGGATCCAGGGCATGGATCTCTTCGCCCCGGCGGGTGCGCATTAATGCATTCGCCATATGGGTAATGGCCATCATGCCCTGCTCACCCCTAACCGGTAGCTGCCAAAAATTCTCTAAGCGGTTGATAACTTGGTCTAAACCTTGACCAATGTCGGTATCGATAATCCCTGATTGACACAGAATATTAAGACGCGCATCAATACAAATTTCCAAAGAGTTGACCTCCTGAAAATGGCTTAGTTTGCAGCCAGGCAAATAATATTAATAGCGAGGCTCTATCTCGCCATTTTGTACTGCCCGCTGATGGTTAAGCAACAATGCCTCATTGATGCCTTTTTCCAGTAATAATTTGATTGGATGGTTATCTGGCCGGATGAGGATCACCGCCTGCGAAGCCTGAATATATCGCTCATCACCTTGTAATTTGATCGCCTGCAAGTGTTCATGAGGAATATCTTCGGCCAGATTCCAGATAGCAGCATCAATATCACCACGGTTAATATGTGCGATACAGTCACTATAAGGTAATTCAACCCGCTCAATGGGTTGGCCAGCAAATTTAATGTCAGTCAGCAAACATTGGTCGGGTGAGCGCGGGTCCAATCCCACCCGCCGAATTTTGTGCTGCTCACCAGGGCGGCAAATAAGCTGGTGGCCGTCCACGTAAGAGCCATTACCCAGATTTAATGCCAGTGACACTTTCCCTTCGTTCAGATAACTTTTCGCTGCCAGATGCGATACGACGGCCATATCGTAGACACCATCTATCAGGCATTCGATACGTACTTCGGCCCCGCGCATATGGGCAAAATAGAGCGGAAGTAGGGTGAATTGTTCCCTTAAGCCGCTGGCCAAGCCTTCATAAAGCTTGGTATAGGGCAGTGGCATGGCGCATACCATATTGCCTAAATCAGCCTGTTGCAGTAACTGCGGCATATTCAGGTCAATAAGCAAGGTACCATTACGGCCTCGACGCTCAACGATGATCGCCCCATCAGCTTCCAGTACTTTTAATGCGTGCTGAACTACACCGACTGAGATACCGAAATCTTCTGATAATTCATCGATGGTTTTAAGTCGATTACCGGGGCGCTCACCAATTAAATAGCGCGCCATGGATACCAATGCCAACCCTTCTTTTTTTATGAATTTCTTACTCATGGTAGGTCAATTCAGCCTTATTTCACTCAGCAATAAAATCTATTACCGAGTAATAAATAGTAAGGGGATAATTGTAGCCACACTATTAATTTTAGTTGTATGGATAGCTAGACATTCATCCGAATGTCTCATCGTGGCAATATTAAGGTAGGATATATGAGATCTGTATCACGTTCTACCAAATTTAAACGTAATAACCAGATGGTTTTTTTAGAACAGAAATAGAGGAGAGGCTGAGCAGCCTCTCGATGATAAATTCAATAGTTAGATGACTTTATGTGGGCCGAAACATTCATAATGTATATGCGCGGATGCTACCCCTTGCGCCAATAACTGGCTGCCAGCATATTGCATAAATGCCAGCGGGCCACAGAAATAATAATGTCTATTGGGATCGGCCGCCAGCCACTGATGTGAACTGAGATCCATCAGCCCTTGGCTGTGATAATTATCACCGGCACGGTCCTGAGCGGTGGGTTCGCGGTACCACACGTGGCGGCTAAGATTCGGCATATTCTGTGCAAGGGTCGCGACTTCATCGGCAAACGCGTGTACCCGGCCATTTTCAGCGGCATGTAGCCAATGTATCGGCGCTGCATGTTGGTTATCATGAAGGGTATTGAGCATACTTAACATTGGCGTCTGGCCGACACCGGCAGAAATCAATGCAACAGGCGTTTCTGGTGAGATATCGAGAAAGAAATCGCCACGAGGGGGAGCGATACGTACACTATCTCCTTCGTGCAGTTGCTGGTGTAAATAGTTAGAAACTGTGCCTTGTTCTTCGCGTTTCACCGCAATACGGTAAGTCTTGCCATTGGGTGCCGCAGTGAGTGAGTATTGGCGGATTTCCTGATATTCAAGTTGTTCATCTTCAATATAAATCCCCAGATATTGCCCCGGTTTGAAATCCAATACCCGGCCACCGTCTTCCGGCGCTAACACAAAGCTGCAAATCACCTCGCTCTGCATCTCTTTTTTAATGATACGAAAACGGCGTAAGGTCCGCCAGCCACCGGTGCTGGCCTCTCCCTGCTGATAAATCTGACTTTCTCGCTGAATAAAAACATCTGCCAACACACCATAGGCCTTACCCCAGGCATCTAACACTTCTTGGCCGGGGGAGAACATCTCATCCAGAGTGCTGATCAGATGATGGCCGACAATGGCATAGTGCTCAGGTTGAATATTCAGGCTGGTATGTTTCTGAGCAATACGCTCAACAGCGGGCAGTAGTGCAGCCAAATTATCGATATTGGCTGCATAGGCGCAAATCGCATTAAACAGAGCTTCACGCTGATCGCCATTAAACTGATTACTCATATTGAAAATGTGCTTCAGCTCAGGGTTGTGCTCAAACATGCGATCATAAAAATGTGCAGTGAGTTTGGGGCCGGTGGCTGCAAGTAACGGAATGGTGGACTGAACGGTAGCGATGGTTTGGTTATCTAGCATGGTGTGCTCCTTATTCCCGTGGTACTCGGCGTCACAGCGGTTTTGTTACTCGGCCCATCTACGAGCCTTGCTGCCACGCTAATTACTTTGGGTATTATAGTGTGTAAATCAATACATGTATTTTAAATGCATCTTATAAATTGCACCCTAATTTGTAAATGCAGATTCCACTTATAAGGGATTACCTTGACGTGTCAGCTCACAGAATGTGAAAAAATCACATGATGAATATGAGGATAATTCCGTTGCACTGGATGAAGTCTGAACAGGTCAAAGCCTTACGCAGTCTGAAGCCAATCGTTTGCGTAAAAACCTCTGTCAAGACCTATCTTACCGGGGGGGAAACAGTTTACACTGTGGGCTAGAACCCAAACGGGTAGCCCACTAGGTATAACTTGTTAGCTAAGTCAGGAGAGCCGGATGTTAAAGCGTGAAATGAACATTGCCGATTATGATGCAGATTTATGGCGTGCAATGGAGCAAGAAGTGGTGCGCCAGGAAGAGCACATTGAGCTGATTGCCTCTGAGAACTACACCAGCCCGCGTGTTATGCAGGCGCAAGGTTCTCAGTTGACGAATAAATATGCTGAAGGTTATCCAGGCAAACGTTACTACGGTGGCTGTGAGTATGTTGACGTTGTTGAGCAACTGGCCATTGACCGTGCTAAGGCGTTGTTCGGTGCCGATTACGCTAACGTTCAGCCACATTCCGGTTCTCAGGCAAACGTCTCTGTTTACTCTGCATTGCTGCAACCCGGTGATACTGTATTGGGGATGAACCTGGCCCATGGCGGCCACCTGACCCACGGCTCACCGGTTAACTTCTCCGGTAAACTGTACAATATCGTACCTTACGGTATCGATGAATCTGGTCAGATTGATTATGAAGATCTGGCGCGTCAGGCCGAAATTCATAAACCAAAAATGATTATCGGTGGCTTCTCCGCTTATTCCGGTATCGTTGATTGGGCAAAAATGCGTGAAATCGCTGATAGCATCGACGCATGGTTTTTTGTCGATATGGCTCACGTAGCAGGTCTGGTTGCTGCTGGCGTTTATCCTAACCCAGTTCCACATGCACATGTCGTTACCACGACCACGCACAAAACATTGGCTGGCCCACGTGGCGGTCTGATCTTGGCGAAAGGCGGTGATGAAGATCTGTACAAGAAACTGAACTCTTCTGTTTTCCCTGGTAACCAGGGTGGCCCATTGATGCATGTTATTGCCGGTAAAGCGGTAGCATTGAAAGAAGCCATGGAGCCTGAGTTCAAAATTTACCAGCAACAAGTAGTTAACAATGCCAAAGCGATGGTGTCAGTGTTCCAGGAGCGCGGCTATAAAGTGGTTTCTGGTGGTACTGAGAACCACCTGTTCCTGTTGGATCTGGTGGATAAAGATATCACCGGTAAAGACGCCGATGCCGCTTTGGGCCGTGCGAATATTACCGTGAACAAAAACAGCGTACCTAATGATCCAAGAAGTCCGTTTGTGACTTCAGGCGTGCGTATCGGTAGCCCAGCGATTACCCGCCGTGGCTTCAAAGAAGCGGAATCTCGCGAACTGGCTGGCTGGATGTGTGATGTGTTGGATAACATCAACGATGAAGCAACCATTGAGCGCGTGAAACAGAAAGTACTGGCTATCTGCGCCCGCTTACCGGTTTACGCATAATATTGCTGGATATCGTTAAGCTGTAATGAAAACCCGCGAATGCGGGTTTTTTTATATCTGATATTGATATCTGTAGCGTGAATGTAACGATGCGATAGCGGCCGCGCAATCTGTTGTTACTTTGTAAATTACCCTATTTAAATGTGAAGCTCATCTCAAACTGTATGTTTGCATAATTACAACGTTGCCAGCGGAAGAGGCCTCTGTCACAGTATCGGGCTGAGCCTGGAGGGATTCATGGTATTGCAATCAACACGTTGGCTGTCGCTCAGCTATTTCACCTATTTTTTTTCTTATGGCATTTTCCTGCCTTTTTGGGGCATCTGGTTACAAGGGGAAGGCATTCCACCGGAAACCATTGGTATCTTGCTGGGTGCCGGTTTAATCTCCCGTTTCCTTGGCAGTCTGATCATTGCCCCCAGCGTCAAAGATCCTTCTCATCTGGTGACAGCAATCCGAATTTTGGCACTACTGACATTGGCCTTTGCGGTGGGTTTTTGGTTTGGTAATGGTTGGGCCTGGTTGATGGTGGTTATTGCGGGTTTTAACCTGTTTTTTGGCCCACTAGTGCCACTGACCGATGCGTTGGCAGCCACCTGGCAGAAACAGATAACCATGGATTACGGCAAGGTCCGGCTGTGGGGGTCACTGGCTTTTGTTATCGGTTCGGCATTGACCGGTAAGCTGGTCTCTGTTTGGGGCCACACGGCTATTCTCTATAGCCTGACTTTCGGTATCGCCGCCATGTTACTCGGGGCGCTCCTCAAACCCAGTATTATGCCGCAGGGTGAGATTAAACATCGTAATGTTGTCGCCACCCACTGGAAAGTATTACTGTCTGAGCCACAGGTCTGGCGTTTTTTACTCTGCGTGACCCTATTACAAGGTGCGCATGCCGGTTATTACAGTTTTAGCTCTATTTACTGGAAAGATGCTGGTTATTCCGCCGCCACCATTGGTTATTTATGGTCGTTGGGCGTGGTCGCTGAGATTCTGGTGTTCGCATTTAGCAATGTACTATTTCGCCGCTGGACTGCCCGCAGCTTATTACTGCTTTCGGCGATCACCGGGATAGTGCGCTGGAGCTTAATGGCATCAACCACCGAATTGCCGTGGTTGATCTTGATTCAGATTTTACATTGTGGCTCGTTTACTGTCTGCCACTTGGCAGCCATGCGTTTTATTGCCGCGCGACGTGGGCCGGATGTGATCCGTTTACAGTCAGTTTATTCTGCACTGGCGATGGGCGGTGGAATTGCGGTCATGACGGTGATCTCCGGTTTCCTGTTTGAGCATTATCAGGGAGGGGTGTTCTGGGTTATGGCATTGATTGTGATCCCGGCACTGTTTATTCGCCCTCGGGTAGTGCCGAGTCAGCCAGAGTCTGCCAGTTAAGGCAGCTCCAACACACTGCGTAACTGCTTGTTTTGTTGCTCAGTGAGCGGTAGTAGTACCTGAATCAGCGGGGGCGTTGATTCAGGTTGCCGTACGGCATACGGTGTGAGCACCACAGTAGTACCGGGCGGGGCACCCGATTGCAGATAAACGTCGTGGGGCAAATATTTAATATGTAATGGCAGTAAGGTTAACTCACGTACCTGCTGTTCCACTTGCTCTTCCAATTCTGGGTTATTCCGCGTCAGCAGTAAAATCTGCTTTTCCTGTAATGCATTTTCCTGCATCAGCCAGGCACCAAAGCTAATGGCAATCAGACCGACTTCGTCGACAGAAAATTGAATCTGATATTCCTGTTCAAAAGTAGCCAGCGCCTGTCGCGTGGTTCGTAACAGCCGCGGGTATTTTTGGATAACTTCTTCCAACAAAGAATTATCAATCCCGATATTGAAATAACAGCGCTCAATTGCGGGAGCGAGATGGGCAAAAAGTTGGCTGATAAGTGCTTCATTGCTACTGAGTGTCATCCCCGAAAGTTGCTGAAAATGCGTGATCAATTGGTGAATGGCGTTGATTAGACGGGCATCTTCCGCTGATTGAGTGCTGTGATAGCTGTGTGCTTTAATCATCGTTAGCATCAGAATCAGCATATCCCGTTCAACTCTATTCAGCGCATGACCTAATAACGGATTAAATGAATCAAACAAGCTGTCAGCCGCCGCCAGTGCGGGTTTGCATTCTAACCACTGTTGCTGAGTGGGTGATAATTCCGGCAACACCTGCTGTCGATTTTCCCAAGCACAATAAGCCAAATACAGTTGTAAAAACTGACGGTCTTTTTCATTTAACTGTCGACTGAGATGGGGTTCACATTGGCTGATTATCTGTGGCAGATGCTGCGATAGCACCGTGTTATCCCATGACAAAGCCTGATACAGGTGGGGAGCAAACTGGTTCTCAACGAAATGCGGGCAATAGCGTAACCCACGCCGTAGCCAATGAATTAGGCACAGCCTTTTATCAAGATGGCTACCGTGAATCAGACAACTATCGTCACTATCGGCGCTAAGCTGCAAATGGTAGAAACGCTGGATTTCATTAGCAACCTCGGTTATATCTTGCCGGGTAGTCGCTAGCCCGACGCCATTGAATTGGCTGATGGTGTCCAGTTGTACTTTGTGTGCAGGCATGAATAGCATCAGCACCATATGGCAGCGTCGTTGTTGACCGGATAGCGGTTGATCGGATAACTGGGGCACAGAGGGAGTGTCCAAGCTCATATAACCTTCCGTGATGAATGTGTTGTTGTTTATCAGGCTTAAGCATAGCAAAAGAGATTCTATTCGGTTTAGTGGGGCTCTGGGCTTTTACATCGACTTATAACTTACATCACAGTTTTCCCCGCAGTGCTTGAGCTATAGGGTCGTTAGCTGACTGCCTGCCGGTAACACCAATGACTTTTGGCACATCATAAAATATCTAAGGATTGATTAATGTGTGATATGTTATACTATAACAATATGATGGTTAAACGACTGATAGCTTTGCTGCTGGCGGGGGGGATTTTTGTTTATAGCCAGTTGGCGCAGGCCCATCCGCACAGTTTTATTGATATGGATGCCACTTTCGTTAGCGATAAACAGATGCTGGTGGGGATGAAAATGGTATGGACTATGGATGAAATCACATCTGCCGATCTGTTATATGATGCAGAAAATGCCAAAAGTGACTCTGAAATCTGGAAAAAACTGGCGGCTGAAGTGATGGCTAATGTGCTGGGGCAGCATTATTTCACCGATATTTATCGTGACGGTAAACCGGTGAAATATAAAAACTTACCAACAGAGTATCACTTATCCCGCAAGGGGCATCAGGCAGTTTTAGAGTTTATTTTGCCACTGGCAGAACCCCAACCGTTGGCGGGGAAGCCTTTCATCATCTCCACTTACGACCCGACCTATTTTGTTGACATGACCTATGCGGGCAACAAGGCGGTAAGGTTATCAACTGACATGGATAAAAGTTGCCAGTTAACCTTATTTACCCCAGATCCCAATGCTTCGTTACAAGCGTATGCATTATCGTTGGATAAAAGTGATTCGCCAGGAGAAGACATGGAACTAGGAAAACAGTTTGCACAGCGGGTTACCGTACAATGTCAGTAGGTATCACGGCAGTTTCACGCCCCCGGCACTGGCTGATAAATTTATGGCCGCTAATACTGTTTTTACTGATCTTAGCCGGTGCAGCCCAGCTGGCATGGCTTTATTGGCCTGAGATGCTTTTCAAAACAGTCGTTTGGCAGAAAAGCATGCATCAGCAGATGGCCCAATTACTGCAACAAGTTAAAGCTAATCCCCATCAGACCGGTTTTACATTGATGATGTTTAGCCTGATTTATGGCGTATTGCATGCAATGGGGCCGGGGCATGGCAAAGTGGTGATTGTCACTTATTTGGCGACCCATCCGGCACAATTAAAAGAGAGTCTGAAGCTAACTTTTGCCGCCTCACTATTGCAAGGTGGTGTGGCTATCTTGTTGGTAACGTTACTGCTGGGTGTTTTACAACTCTCATCACGGTATCTGCATCAAAGCAGTTTCTGGTTGGAGAAGGGCAGTTTTCTGCTGGTTATCGCACTGGGGGTTTTGCTGTGTTTACGGGCCTTAAAGCGTCTTTATCAGCAGATTAAACTGCTCAAACCGCAAAAAGTCAGCATCCAACGTATACAACCGTTGCCTGCCAACCATGTTCATAGTGACCATTGTGGTTGTGGGCATCGCCATCTCCCTAGTGCTCAAGAGCTACAAGCTGGTGATGACTGGCGCACTCGTCTGGCGATTGTTCTGGCGATGGGGATGCGGCCCTGTTCCGGCGCGATTATGGTGCTGTTATTTGCCAAAGTGATCGGCGTCTACGGGTGGGGGATTTTGTCAGCGATAGCGATGGCAATCGGAACATCCCTGACCATTTCGCTACTGGCGCTGTTTGTCCATTATGCGCGGCGTCTGGCGGTGTACTTAAGCCGTAATCGTGCACCGGTAGCCTGGGGGGCTATTGCGTGGTCTACTCTGGCATTAACCGGCGGGATTATTCTGCTGTTTGCCGGTGTGCTGCTCTATCTTTCTAGTCAGCCGGAGTTTATCGGCGGCATACGGCCCTTTGGCCGCTAAAGTTAACAATGAAAAAAGCCAGTCAGGATTAGCCGACTGGCTTTTTTTATATGGCTGGATGCGTATATACCCTATAGATTTCAAGGTGTAGGAAGGCGGCAAACAAGAGAACCCCGATGAGCTTACTCGAGTAAGTGATTCGGGTGAACTAGAGCAGCCAACACACCTGCAATTTGAAAGATGACGGGTATATGATATTAACGTTTCAATGCATCACTAATCTCATCGCTCATCGCTTGAACGATAGATTTAACAATACGTGGATTACCGGCTACGATATTGCCAGAACTGAAATGGTTATGACCGCCAGCAAAGTCAGTCACGATACCGCCAGACTCACGTACCAACAGTTCGCCACCAGCAAAATCCCATGGCTTCAGACCAATCTCAAAGAAACCGTCAACACGGCCAGCGGCCACATAAGCCAGATCCAGCGCCGCTGAACCGGTGCGACGAAAATCTGCACACTGTTCAAACAGTTTACCCACCACGCGCAGATAAGCTGGCGCATGTTGCTTTACTTTGAATGGGAAGCCGGTCGCCAGAATAGTGCCGTCTAAATCTTTAGCATTGGTGCCGCGCAGACGATAACCGTTTAATTGCGCGCCCTGACCACGGGTGGCTGTAAACAATTCGTTACGCATTGGGTCATAAACGACTGCCACTTCGGTACGGCCTTTGATGCGTACAGCGATAGAAACAGCGAAATGAGGGAGGCGTTTGATGAAGTTGGTAGTGCCATCCAGTGGATCAATAACCCATTGTACATCATCGTCTTCACCAACCAACTCACCGCACTCTTCACCAATAATGGTGTGTTTTGGGTAAGATTTACGGATGACTTCGACAATCAGGCGCTCTGCATCACGGTCTACATTAGTAACAAAGTCGTTAGTCCCTTTCTGGCTCGCTTCGACAGCGTCCGGGGTTTCATAATTTTTGGCAATCAGGTTACCGGCCTTACGCGCAGCGCGTATGGCGATAGTCAGCATCGGATGCATGGGTATCTTCCACTAGGATGTTAAAGAACGAGAAACGGGGCGCAGTATAGCAGGGGTTCTGATAAATGCCTATACCCGTCACCCTTCAAGATGCAGAGGTGTTGGCTGCCCTTATTTGCCCTGGTCACTTAGTTATCTAAGCTCCCAGGGACTCACTCGGTTGCCGCCTGCCTGCAACTCGAAGTAGCTTGGGTATATGTCTGTGTTAAGATATGGCGATTCCCCGTTATCTTCAGAGTTTGTATGCTACACAATATTCGTATCGTTTTGGTCGAAACCTCGCACACCGGCAATATGGGTTCAACAGCCAGAGCCATGAAAACCATGGGATTAACCAACTTGTATCTGGTTAACCCTTTAGTCAAACCCGATTCGCAGGCGATTGCGCTATCTGCCGGCGCCAGTGATGTCATTGGTAATGCTACTATTGTCGATACTTTAGATGAAGCATTGGCTGGGTGTAGTCTGGTTGTCGGTACCAGTGCCCGTTCACGCACCTTGCCTTGGCCAATGTTAGAGCCGCGTGAATGTGGTGTGCGCAGCGCCCACGAAGCAGAACATGCTCCGGTTGCATTGGTATTTGGCCGCGAGCGGGTAGGGCTGACGAATGATGAACTACAGAAATGCCATTATCATGTGGCGATCCCGGCAAACCCCGAATACAGTTCATTAAATTTGGCGATGGCGGTACAAATTTTAGCCTATGAAGTGCGGGTAGCATTCCTTGATCGCCAGCAGGCTGCGGCACCGGTAATAGAAGAAGAGGAAGCTCCTTATCCTTTGGTAGATGATCTGGAGCGCTTTTATCTGCATTTGGAGCAGGTGTTATCCCATACTGGTTTTATCCGACAGGCACATCCAGGCCAGATTATGAGTAAATTGCGCCGTCTGTTTACCCGTGCACGCCCAGAGGCTCAAGAGCTAAATATCTTGCGCGGTATGCTGACATCCATTGAAAAACAGGATAAATACCCACAGCATGATGCGGGTGAAAGTGCGTTAGATAACAAAAAATAAGGTTTTATATCAATTGGTTATTATTAAAATCCTGCCATATTATTCAAAAGGGAATAGGTTAATAATACTTGAGTAAATTACTAGGTTAAATAGTTGACTAAAACAGTCAAGAATGTCAGAATTCTGGCTTGTTTTCACCAACAGGTAATTTTAGCTATGAGACTGACATCCAAAGGCCGTTATGCCGTGACCGCCATGCTTGATGTGGCATTACATTCCCAGGACGGGCCAGTTCCTCTGGCAGATATTTCTGAACGCCAAGGGATCTCATTATCCTATTTGGAACAACTGTTTTCACGGTTACGCAAAAATGGCTTAGTTGCCAGCGTTCGTGGTCCAGGTGGCGGTTACCTGCTGGGCAAAGATGCATCAGCAATCGCGGTAGGTGCAGTAATCACCGCCGTAGACGAATCTGTCGATGCTACCCGTTGTCAGGGTAAAGAAGGCTGTCAGGGCGGTGATCGTTGCCTGACTCACACCTTGTGGCGTGATCTGAGTGAGCGCATCAGCAGCTTCCTCAACAATATTACGCTGGCAGAGCTGGTGAATAACCAAGATATCCTAGAGGTTGCGGATCGTCAGAATAACGATACGCGCCGTACGGCTAATGGCCGACCGCAAGAGACGATTAACGTCAATCTGCGCGCATAAGCAGAATCTGCGGAATTTTACGTTTTGGAAGTGATGTACGGAGCATAAGAGCAATGACCGAATCAAAAATAAAGACACCGATCTATCTGGATTATGCAGCAACTACCCCGGTAGACCCTCGTGTCGCTGAAAAAATGATGCAGTATCTGACTCTGGACGGTATTTTCGGTAACCCCGCCTCGCGTTCTCATAAGTTCGGTTGGCAGGCAGAAGAAGCCGTTGATATTGCACGTAATGATATTGCTGCTCTGGTAGGTGCTGACCCTCGTGAGATTGTCTTCACCTCCGGTGCAACTGAGTCTGATAACCTCGCAATAAAAGGTGCGGCTAATTTCTATCAAAAGAAAGGCAAGCACATCATCACCTGTAAAACCGAACATAAAGCGGTGCTGGATACCTGTCGTCAACTGGAGCGTGAAGGCTTCGACGTGACTTATCTGGCACCACAGTCAAACGGTATTATCGACCTGAAACAGCTTGAAGCGGCCATGCGTGAAGACACCATTTTGGTCTCTATCATGCACGTGAATAATGAAATCGGTGTGGTGCAGGATATCGCTGAAATCGGCGAAATGTGCCGCAGTCGCGGGATCATTTTCCACGTCGATGCAACGCAAAGTGTTGGTAAATTACCGATTGATCTGAGCAAACTGAAAGTTGATTTGATGTCCTTCTCAGCCCATAAAGTTTATGGTCCGATGGGCATTGGCGCGCTGTTTGTTCGCCGTAAACCACGCATTCGCATCGAAGCACAACAGCACGGTGGTGGTCATGAGCGTGGTATGCGCTCAGGCACCTTGCCAGTCCATCAGATAGCCGGTATGGGTGAAGCTTACCGTATCGCCAAAGAAGAGATGGAAAGCGAAGCTGCGCGTCTGCGCTCACTGCGCCTGCGTTTGTGGAATGGTTTGAAAGATATCGAAGAAGTTTACCTGAATGGCGATTTAGAGAATGGCGCACCTGGCATTCTGAACATTAGCTTCAACTATGTTGAAGGTGAGTCGCTGATCATGGCACTGAAAGATCTGGCTGTTTCATCAGGTTCAGCCTGTACCTCCGCGAGTCTGGAACCTTCTTATGTGTTGCGTGCGTTGGGGATGAACGACGAACTGGCTCACAGTTCAATTCGTTTCTCTCTGGGGCGTTTCACCACTCAAGAAGAGGTAGACTACGCCATTGCACTGGTGCGTAAATCTATTGGCCGTCTGCGTGATTTGTCCCCGTTATGGGATATGTTCAAACAGGGCGTGGATATCAGCAGCATTGAATGGTCTCACCATTAATTCCAGACTTTAAGACTCAGGAGTAATCACATGGCTTACAGCGAAAAAGTAATCGATCATTACGAAAATCCACGCAACGTCGGTTCATTCGACAACGCAGACCCTACTATTGGTAGTGGCATGGTTGGCGCACCCGCTTGTGGTGATGTCATGAAATTGCAGATCAAAGTCAACGAAGCCGGTATTATTGAAGATGCTCGTTTCAAGACTTATGGTTGCGGTTCAGCCATTGCTTCCAGCTCTCTGGTAACTGAATGGATGAAGGGCAAATCTCTCGATCAGGCTGAAGCGATCAAAAATACTCAAATCGCTGAAGAACTGGAGTTACCGCCAGTCAAAATTCACTGCTCGATTCTGGCAGAAGATGCCATTAAAGCAGCTATCGCCGACTACAAAAGCAAACATACTGCCAAGTAGTTGTAACATAGGTTATCAATTGTTAGCAGAGTTGAGGAAGGTGTATGTCGATATCAATCAGCGACAGTGCTGCACAACGGGTCAGTGCCTTTTTAAATCACCGTGGTAAAGGCTCGGGTCTGCGCTTGGGCGTAAGGACATCGGGCTGCTCTGGTATGGCATATGTACTCGAATTTGTTGATGAAATGAACGACGATGACGTCATTTTTGAAGACAAAGGTGTGAAAGTGATCATCGACGGCAAAAGCATGGTCTATCTTGATGGCACCGAATTAGATTTCGTCAAGGAAGGGCTGAACGAAGGCTTTAAGTTTAACAATCCGAATGTCTCAAGTGAGTGCGGATGTGGTGAAAGCTTTAACGTCTGACTCCTGTTTTTGTTTCTACCTCAGGCACTTGTGCTTCATACAGCTCTCTTGCATAACAAGAGGGCTGTATAATATTTGCTAAGTCATCACTATATTCCAGAGCATGCTATGGATTACTTCACATTGTTCGGGCTGCCGCCCCGCTATCTGGTTGACGGCAACCAACTCACTACCCGCTATCAGGAATTACAACGTCAATTCCACCCTGACCGTTTTGCTAACCAGCCTGAACGCGAGCGTTTAGCCTCGTTGCAACAAGCCGCAACCATCAATGACGCTTACCAAACCCTCAAGCATCCGTTAAAACGTGCCGAGTATATGTTATCTTTGCAGGGTTTTGATTTAGGCAATGAACAGCACACCATGCGTGATACTGCGTTTCTGATAGAGCAGTTGGAACTGCGTGAAGAGCTTGATGAGATTGAACGCAAACCCGATGCTGAAACGCAGCTTGCTGCATTCGGTAGCCGCTTAGCATTGATGACACAAACGCGCAGTCAGCAAATGGTGGAGCAACTGGATAAGCAACAGTGGGAACTGGCGGCTGATACTGTGCGTAAATTGCGTTTTTTGGATAAGTTACAACAGCAGGTTGAACAACTTGAAGAGCGCCTGTTTGATGACTTTTCCTGAGTGCCTGATAGGGTAATGAAATTGTATCTAATTGATAAAAATAAATAAAATTCAATTTATTGATGACTGCAATGCCCAGCTACTTCTTATTAGGGCGCGTCACTAACGTTTTTATATGCTCTAAATAATTCGAGTTGCAGGAAGGCGGCAAGTGAATGAGTCCCGATGAGTTGACGGGTGTCAATGATTCTGGTGACAAATCTGCCGGGAGCAGATTTGAACGCTGCTCGCAGCGGCCTCGTAGAGGCGAGGCCTATGGATGGGCCGAGTAACGAACGTAGCCAACGAATATGCAGCTTGAAGTATGACGAGTATAGATTGATGGAAGCTCAACATGGCCTTATTACAAATTAGTGAGCCTGGTTTAACTGCGCAGCCGCATCAACGTCGGCTGGCCGCAGGCATAGACTTAGGTACGACCAATTCATTGGTCGCCACCGTGCGTAGCGGTAAAGCACAAACGCTGGTTGATGAGCAACAGCGGGATCTTTTGCCCTCAGTGGTTCATTATCAAGCAAATAGTATTGATGTTGGTTGGAATGCCCGCAATTTGGCGGCATTGGACCCAGTCAATACCATCAGTTCAATTAAACGTATGATAGGTCGCTCTTTGGCAGATATCGTACAGCGCTATCCTAATCTTCCTTACCAATTCCAGCCCAGCGAAAATGGCTTGCCGATGATCCAGACTGCCAGCGGGTTGGTGAATCCGATCCAGGTGTCTGCTGATATTCTTAAAGTATTGTCTGCACGTGCCCAAGCGGCACTGAGTGGTGATCTGGATGGTGTCGTGATCACTGTGCCGGCGTATTTTGATGACGCTCAGCGTCAGGGTACCAAAGATGCGGCACGTCTGGCGGGGCTACATGTATTACGTCTGCTTAATGAGCCGACCGCAGCGGCAATTGCCTATGGCCTGGATTCAGGTCAGGAAGGGGTGATTGCCGTTTATGATCTTGGCGGTGGCACCTTTGATATCTCTATTTTGCGTTTGAGCCGTGGTGTGTTCGAAGTGTTGGCAACCGGTGGTGATTCTGCCCTAGGGGGCGATGACTTTGACCATCTATTAGCCGATTGGCTGCGTGAACGAGCAGGTATTGACTCCCGTGATGATCATGGTATTCAGCGGCAATTACTTGATGCCGCGATCGCGGCTAAAATCGCGTTGAGTGACGCCGAGGTTGTAGATGTCTCTGTTGCTGGCTGGCAGGGGCAAATAACCCGTGGGCAGTTTGAATCGCTGATTGCAGCGTTAATCAAACGGACATTAATGTCTTGTCGCCGTGCGTTGAAAGATGCCGCAGTGACTCCTGATGAGGTGCTGGAAGTGGTGATGGTTGGTGGTTCAACCCGTGTGCCGCTGGTGCGTGAGCAAGTCGGGCAATTCTTTGGCCGCACGCCGCTAACCTCGATTGATCCCGATAAAGTTGTGGCGATCGGTGCCGCCATCCAGGCCGATATTTTAGTGGGTAATAAGCCCGATAGTGACATGCTGCTGCTTGACGTTATCCCGCTCTCATTGGGGCTGGAAACCATGGGCGGCCTGGTGGAAAAAGTTATTCCGCGCAATACCACTATTCCAGTGGCCCGCGCGCAGGAGTTCACCACCTTTAAAGATGGGCAGAGTGGGATGAACATCCATGTGCTGCAAGGCGAGCGTGAATTGGTGCAAGATTGTCGTTCATTAGCCCGCTTTACCTTGCGTGGCCTACCGCCACTCCCTGCAGGTGGTGCGCATATTCGTGTTACTTTCCAGGTAGATGCTGACGGTTTATTGAGTGTTACCGCGATGGAGAAGTCCACCGGTGTTGAGGCATCGATTCAGGTTAAGCCATCCTATGGACTATCTGATGATGAAATTGCCAATATGATTAAAGATTCGATGGCGAATGCGCAAAGTGATGTCAGTGCGCGTAAGTTAGCGGAACAACAGGTCGAAGCATCCCGTGTGCTGGAGAGTTTACAAGGCGCATTGGCAGAAGATGCAGCATTACTCAGTGAGCAAGAAAGTACCGCTATCGCTCAGGCGATGGCCTTATTACAGCAGCAGATGCAGGGTAACGACCCACACGCAATCGAAGCTGCGATCAAAGCGTTAGATGCGCAAACGCAAGATTTTGCTGCGCGCCGGATGGATGCTTCCATTCGCCGTGCGTTGGCTGGTCATTCAGTGGATGAGGTTTAATCATGCCCAAAATAGTATTTCTGCCCCATAAAGACCTTTGCCCGGATGGTGCAGTACTGGAAGCAACCCAAGGTGAGACGATACTCGACGTTGCCTTGCGCAATGGGATCGATATTGAGCATGCCTGTGAGAAATCCTGTGCCTGCACCACCTGCCACTGCGTGGTGCGTGAAGGGTTCGATTCCTTACCAGAAAGCAGTGAGTTGGAAGATGATATGTTGGATAAAGCCTGGGGTCTGGAGCCGGAGAGTCGCCTGAGCTGCCAAGCCAGAGTGACCGACGAAGACTTGGTAGTTGAGATCCCGCGTTATACCATTAACCATGCGCGGGAGCATTGATATGGGCTTAACGTGGCAAGATACTCGGGAAATCGGTGAAGCACTCTACGACAGATTCCCGGATACCGATCCGAAAACTGTGCGTTTTACCGATATGCATCAATGGATTTGCTCTCTGGAAGATTTTGACGACGATCCGCAGAAATCGAATGAAAAAGTGCTAGAGGCCATTCTATTAGTGTGGTTGGATGAGTTTGAGTGAGTATCGTAGGGTCGCGAAAGCGGCCTTTTTTGTACCTGATCTGATACCTTATACAAAGAAATATTATTGGGTCCGCCGCAGTCAACACAGGGCTGCGTATAACTAGCTGAATAACAGCAAAAAATAATAACGAGGTAATAATGACAACAGAATTGATGCAAGTATCCCTGTCGCATAATCCGGCAGATGCCCGTTGGGGCGAGAAAGCGCTGTTGAGTACCGATGCTGAAGGGATGACTATCCACCTGACGGACAACGGTAAATTAGGTGCGATTCAACGTGCTGCGCGCAAAATAGATGGGCAGGGAATCAAGCACATAAAACTGGCTGGCGAGGGCTGGGGGTTGGAGCAAAGTTGGGCATTTTGGCAAGGGTTCCGTGGGCCAAAAGGTCAGCGCAGCGTGGAGTGGGCAGAACTGCCAGAGAACGAAAAAACTGAACTGAAACAACGCATAAAAATTATCGATTGGGTGCGCGACACGATCAACGCACCGGCGGAAGACTTAGGTCCAGAGCAATTGGCTAAAAATGCCATTGATTTGATGTGTGCCGTCTCGTGCGATGCGGTCAGTTACCGTATTACCAAAGGCGAAGATCTACGCGAGCAGGGTTATGCTGGGATCTATACCGTGGGTCGTGGATCTGATCGTGCACCGGTATTGCTGGCCTTGGATTATAACCCAACCGGTAATCCTGATGCGCCGGTAATGGCCTGTCTGGTAGGTAAAGGAATTACATTTGATTCCGGCGGTTACAGCCTGAAGCAGAGTGCGTTCATGGACTCGATGAAATCCGATATGGGCGGTGCAGCCACCGTGACGGGAGCCTTGGCCCTGGCGGCGGCGCGTGGCTTGAAACAGCGTGTGAAGTTGTATCTGTGTTGTGCCGACAATATGGTTAGCGGTAATGCCTTTAAACTGGGTGATATTATCCGTTACCGCAATGGTAAAACTGTAGAAATCATGAATACCGATGCTGAAGGGCGTCTGGTACTGGCTGATGGCCTGATTGATGCCGCTGAACAAAACGCACCGCTGATTATAGATGCTGCCACTTTAACCGGTGCGGCCAAAACGGCATTGGGTAACGACTACCATGCTCTGTTCAGCTTTGATGATGAACTGGCACAAGCGCTGCTGAACAGCGCGCAAAGTGAACATGAACCTTTCTGGCGTTTACCGCTGGCGGAATTCCATCGCAGCCAGTTGCCATCTAACTTTGCTGAATTGAATAATGTGGCGGGCGCTGCCTACAGTGCGGGTGCCAGTACTGCCGCCGCATTCCTGTCGCATTTTGTGAAAAACTACCAACAAGGTTGGCTCCATATTGACTGCTCTGCCACTTACCGTAAAAGTGCGGTTGAACAATGGTCTGCCGGTGCTACAGGTTTAGGTGTTCGTACCATTGCTAATTTGTTGTTGGCGAAAGCAAAACAGTAAGTTTGGTGAATGAAGGGGCTAGCACACCCACGGGCACTCCGGCGGCTCATGCCGCTACGACCCGAACGGCGCGCTTCCCCTTCGTTTGGCTTTGTAAGCTACTAATGGGGCGCATTTACGTCCCTTTGTTCGATCTGCTTGACGTTTTTCGGAGTACAAGATGAGTTTGCTACAACCACCTGCCAATGATAACCATGATCACCACCATGATGAGGACCAGAGTCTGGAGTCGTTGCTAAAATTGGCGGCAACTGAGTCAATTTATCGCACTGCTTTTTTCCGCACGTTACTGGACGCCACGGTGTTAGTGCTGGTGGCCGGCTCAGAACCGGGCGGTGAGGATAGCGAGATGACCTTCACTGCGGGCAATGGGGTCAATATTCTGCATTGGGAAAAGCAGGATGGTGAATCAGTTATTCCTTTCTTCAGTTCGCCAGAAGTATTGCAACAGGCGCTGAGCCAGGCTGAGGATGAGCAAACTGACCTCGAAAAGCAGCCTTTTGTTGCTATGCCAGTACGAGTGTTATTTGAAATGACACAGGGTGCACATCTGTTCCTGAACCCGAAATCAGAACATGGCAAAGAGTTTTGGCCGCAAGAAGTGGCGATGCTATTGGAAAATGGCGGTTTAGCCCAACCGGCTGAAATGATGGTGGATAAAGAGAGCCAAATCTTGTTGGGCCAGCCGGAAGAGTATCCGGCGGCGATGGTTGATGCGTTGATCCAACTGTTCAGCCAGCGCAAACCGGTGCGGCGTGCTTTTCTGGCATTGATGCATGATAAAAGTGTGGATGAGCAAGCTAACTTACTGATTGGGTTAGAAGTGGATGGTTCGCCCGAAGAGATAGACCAGCTAATTCAGGAAGCGGGCAATGTGGCCAGTGACCATGCACCGGATGATCGCCCGGTCGATTTCTGTCTGGTTAATGAGAAAGAGCGTGGGGTAAGCCACTATCTGATGACCCATACGCAGGCGTTTTATCAGCGCCGCTGGGGCAGTTGGCTGAGAAATGTGATTCCCTCGACCAGCCATTAACTCGCTGTTGGCGGGTCAGGTTAGCTAGATATAGGAAAGGGAGCCGTAACAGGCTCCCTTTTTTGACACACCATTCTCATTGCTACATGAAGAACTTAACGTGTTATTTAGAAGGTGTAAGCAACGCCCATATTAATGGTCATTGGGGTCGCAATGTTTTTACCTTTAGAGACTTTCACTTCAGAACCGATTGACAGGTTAGAGGTCAGGTTTACATTGACCCCCACACCTGCGTTAGCTCGGGTCCCTTTCAGGCTGTTATCAAACATTTCGTTGTTAACCATCACCTTGTTGCTGGCCATCAGGTCATGATCCACTGAGAAGATAGCGTAAGGCTTAATTTCAGTACCACCATTCAACACAAAGCGATAACCGGTGTTCATCCCCAAAGTACTAGTGGTAGAACGTGCGCCTTGGCTCTGTGCTTCCATGCCGTTAGACAGTTGGTACTGGCTCTTGCCGGAGCTAAAGGTGTTCAGCGCGACATAAGGAGAGATATACATCTCATTGATATTAATATGTTTACCTACCTTCATGGCCAGACCCAGACCGGAGAAGTTAGTATTGCCGGTGGCGCTGCCGCCTTTAGCGGTTACACTGAGGTTCTGTTTAAACTGGTTAGTTTTCAGCACACCATTAATGTAATAACCGCTGTTAGCCAAATATTGCGCGTAAGCACCCAATGAGTTGCTTTCCACACTGCCGCTGCTCTGGTAATCAGATTTGATATTTGAGCTGCTGTAGCTGGCGAAGCTACCGATACTGAATACGGCATTACCTAAATCAATGGCTTTATCGCCACCTAAAGTCATGCCATTCAACTTCTGGTTGAAGTTGGCTGCTGTGCCTTTCACGTTATAGCTGTCGTTCAGGTAAGTGAGCCACACACCGCTTTCGTTAGCTGACGAACTTTGCTTATCCAAACGATTCTGAATTGAACTTAACTCAGCATTAAAGATAACCGGCATGGTATTGGCGACAGCCAGCACACCCGCGGTGCTTGGTGTCAGAGCTGCTTTATCGGCTACCAGTTTGAAGCCGCTTTGACCATTACTGACCAGGTTGTGCTTATAGTTACCCAGATCTACCGGGCCATTAGCCAGTGCAAAGCGCGCGTTATTGGTACCCTGTACATCAACGACATTCAGGTTAGCCGGAGCAACACCGCTGGCATCGATCTGAACGTTGAAATCACCATTGGCATCACCCGTTACATTCAGTGGTGCCGTGGTATGGCTGTGCAGGGCTGAACCTAAGTTAAAGCTACCGTTACCTGCCAATGAGTTCATGGTCAGTTGCGCTTTTGTTTGGCTCATATCGATAGAGCCGCCCGCTAGCGTGACATCTTTAAAGGCGAATTTAGCGGGTTTGCCATTCATGGCGCTAAAGGCCGCACGGGAAGTTGGGTGTAGCCTGACATAAGGTGCATCTTCGGCCACCAGCACCATGTTACCGGCTAAATTCAGGTCTGCATTCTGGGTTACTGCACCGTCATGGACGCTCAGGAAGCTGCCTTGGTTGGCATCAATAGTCCCTTCGACTGCGGCAGTTTGGGTGAAAATGGTGGTACCGCCATTTAACTCCGCGTCTTTCAGCGAACTGTAGATCAGCGCATAACCGTCTTCAACCAATATCTTATTGGCTTGCATGCGCGACTTAAGCTTCAAGATACCGCCGTTTACCGTGGTGTTGTCAGCTTTCGCATCGCCAATAACGGTGAATTCTGCACCGTTATTAACCGTGGTATGATGGGCGCTTGCGCTACCAGCAAGCTCGAAATGACTGTTATTCAGTTCGGTATGCTCGGCCGTGGCACCATCGTTAACAATGAACTTGCCGCCATTAACCGTCGTATACTCTGCTGTGGCACCGCTCGCCAAAGTGAAGGTACCGTTCTCAAGTGTGGTGTTAGAAGCACTCGCCTTGTCATTAACCGCGAATTCGCCGCCATTGATAGTCGTACGTATCGCTCCTGCACCAGCTTCAACGGTGAAAACACCGCCATTCAGCGTGGTATCTGCTGCGATAGCTTGGCTTTGCAGGGTTAAGCTCCCACCCTTGATGGTGGCTTTAGAAATAATAGCGTTATCTTTGGCAGTAATATCACCTTCACTGACCATATCACTGACAAAAGAATAATCTCCCGCTGTAACCTGGCCGCCTTTGGCAACAATAGCCCCTTCTGATTTGGCTCGTTCAGTCTCACTTATCCCTTTAAGGCTTAACTGACCTTCTGCACCAACATTGGTATTTTTATCCGTACCACCGTTATTCTCCATAATGCCTTTGGTGATAACAGTACTATTTGCCAACGCGCCAAGCGCCAACGTTACGGTGCCATCTTCGCTAATCACGCTGTTAATGATTTCGCCGTCTTTTTCCACATTTTGTGTGCCGCCTGATACTTGGGTATCGACTGCAAAGGTTCCGGTAGCGACGGTTTGTTGCTCAGTGCTGGCAATTTTTTGCTCAAATGCAGGTATATCAATAGTCGTAGTCGTTACTGTCTCTAAATTAGCTAATGCTGCTGCCGCATTGTGCATTTCTGTGGTGCTAGTGGCGAGCTTATCCGCAGCGTCAGTTTTAATCTTATTGGCAGCAGTAACCTTAAGCTCAATGTTATTAAAATCAGCGTCGGCAGACTGATGTTTCTTGGTTGCGTCATCAGCTACCTGCTGTGCTGCCGCTGCATTTTTGATGGCCTTTTGCGCGGCTTCAGCCTCAGTTTTTTTGTCCACAGGCGTGCTTGTATCATCAATCAGTTTTTGTAGCTCGTTGACGAGATCTGGTGTCTTATCATCCCAGGCTGCATTGACAGCTTTAATTGCCGTGGTTTTTTCAGTATCAAGTTGTTTTAAGTTATCTTCAGCTTGAATTTTTTCTTTCTCAGCGTTTTCAACACTTGTCTTAAGAAGAACGGATTTAACATTCAGGACTGCAGCATCAGCTTTTGCCTTGGTATTTGTTTTTTTGGCTTCTTCCTCTGCCTGTTCAGCAACAGCCAGCTCGTTGAACTTAACTTGTTTATCGGCAAAATAAGCCGCCAGTTTTTCCTTTTGTTCCTGGCTAATCACACCTTGAGTCAGGTAGTTTTGTACCTTAGTCAGAGTATTTTGGCTTGCTTGTTGCCGCTGTGTAACTGCCGTGGCTTTTTGCTTAAGTTCTGGCGAAATAGCTGAGTTATCGTTGGTTAATGACGCAGTAAACAGTGAGTTGGCTTCTTCAGCGGTGAACTGGCCCGGTGCTTTGCTATTGAGCGAGGCTGTAAAAGCATCTGCTGCTGCTGCATTGAGTTTGTTCTTGTTGTCTTCGGTATCGTCTTTTGCATAAGCAACAACGGCTTCTAACTGCGTGATATTTTTTTCAAATACACCTTTAAATGAGTCTAGTTCTTTGTTCGCTTGTTCTTTTTGTGCCGGTGCTAATGCAGCAATGTTGGTTTCAATATCCTTAATCTGCTGCTGGTGATCCTGTCGCATTGTTGTAATTTGCGACTCAGCCTCGGCAATCATCTTTGGTGTAATTGTTTGGCTTTCAGGAAAGATGCTTTCCAGCAAGATATCTTCAGGGGCTTTGGTGTTAACCACCGGGGTGTTAGCGGGTATGGAAAAGCTGCCAGCATTGCCCATACCGAGAGTTGCACCGGGTATAAACGTAGATGTTGATGCAGCAATTGCCCCACCAGATATCAATGATGAGACCAAAATAGATAACGGCAATAAACGTGTGTTTAATGTGTTGCGATGACCCATGGTTTTATATATTCCTATTTACAGATTAATTTAAAAGACGAAATACTCAAGAGGGGTAATAACGACAAAATGTTGGATTAAATATAAAGAAGTAAGCTACCCATTCCTATTTATTAAAATATTAATTCGGGTGGTTTATATTAATTTGATTTTTAATTTTATTTTATTGTGAGGACTTCCTTGTTTTTATGTTGATTTTATTGGTTTTTATTTTATGTTCTGCCTTGTCTTTCATTGGCGGATTGAATAATTTAATTTTTATTAAAAAAATATTAAATAGGTTTTTGGTGTACGTTGTTTAGAAAGGGCGATATAAATGCGAGCCAATGCGCATTTTTTTATGAAGATAATCACTTGACTCTTCCCTCCCTATATTCCCTTTCATACCAATGCTATAATCTTGCTATCAGCCAGGGAGCAAGATATGAATCACAATGGTTTGCGTCGGTTAATGTCAGGAATTAAGGGGGGGCGGGCGGCTATATTGCTCGCTGCGGCGTTGTTATTAGCCGCTTGTGATGACAGCAATAATAAGGGCGTGGTCACACCGCCTGCGGCTCAAGCCAGTACCTCGGCGGCAAAAACACCGGCGAGTAAACCCACAGATACGGTGGTACTGGCGGAGCTGGCAAAACGCCATGCTGGTCAGCCGCTCACCTTGCTGGATGCCTCTGAGCTGCAACTTGACGGGGCCAGTGCCATGGTACTGACCTTCTCGCAACCACTGAATCCAAATCAGGACTTCGCCGCGCAGGTGCATTTGGTTGATACTGTCAGTGGCAACATCGACGGTGCCTGGGAGCTATCCGATAATCTAATGGAGCTGCGTTTACGCCATCTCAAACCGGAGCGTAAATTGCTGTTGACTGTCGACAGCACGCTGCAAGGGGTAGGTGGCGCGCAACTGGGTGCACAACAACAGCAACAAATCACCACGCGTGATATTAAACCGAGTGTCGGCTTTGCCAGCAAAGGCTCTTTGCTGCCGGGCAAACTGGCGCAGGGCTTGCCGGTGATGGCGCTCAATGTTGATAACGTCGATGTTAACTTCTTTCGCATTAAACAAAGCAGCCTGGCTAATTTCCTCGCTAACTGGCAGAACCGCAGTGCGCTCTCTAACTGGGAATCGGACGAACTGCTGAAAATGGCTGATTTAGTCTATACCGGCCGTTTTGATCTCAATCCTGCGGTTAATACCCGTGAAAAGCTGTTGCTGCCCTTAGCCGATATCAAGCCGTTACAAGAATCTGGCGTCTATCTGGCTGTCATGCAGCAAGCCGGTCACTACAGCTATACCAATGCTGCAACCCTATTTACCCTGAGTGATATCGGTGTTTCGCTACATAGCTACCATAACCAGATGGATGTGTTCACTCAGGCATTAGCCGGTGGTGCGGCGTTGAAAGGCGTGTCACTGCAACTGTTAGATGATAAAGGCCAGGTGTTGGCTCAGGCCGAAACCGACGGCAAGGGCCATGCGCAGTTGGAAAAAAACGCTAACGCCAAACTGCTACTCGCCGCGCAAAATGGGCAGACCAGTCTGATCGACCTTAATGCGCCCGCTTTAGATCTGGCCGAGTTTGATATTGCCGGTCCAGAGGGTTTCCAGAAGCAGTTCTTTGTCTTTGGCCCCCGTGACCTGTATCGGCCAGGTGAAACCTTAATTGTTAATGGGTTACTGCGCGATGCTGACGGTAAACCCCTAACAACCCAACCAGTTAAAGTCGATATCCTCAAACCGGATAATCAAGTGGTGCGCAGCTTTACCTGGCAACCACAGGATGGCCTGTATCAATACCAATATGCCATACCTGAAGGTGGCCCAACTGGCGAGTGGTCACTGCGCCTGAATGTGGGTGATAACCAACCACGGTTGTACAAATTCAAGGTAGAGGATTTTCTGCCAGAGCGTATGGCGCTCGATATTGCCACCAGTAAAGAACCGATCGCCACTGACAGTGAGGCCAGCTTTGCCGTCACTGGCCGTTACTTATACGGTGCCCCGGCCTCGGGCAACCGTCTGCAAGGCCAATTATTCCTGCGCCCACTGCGTGAAGCTGTTGCCACACTGCCCGGTTTTGAATTTGGTTCGATTATCGAAGAGAACCTCTCCCGCACCTTAGATGAGTTTGATACCACCTTAGATAACGAGGGGCAGACAGATATTGCGGTGGATAACAGTTGGCAGCATGCCCAATCGCCGCTGAAATTGATATTACAGGCCAGCTTGTTGGAGTCGGGTGGCCGGCCAGTCACTCGCCGTGCGGAGCAAGCAGTGTGGCCTGCTGAGGCGTTGGTGGGGATTCGCCCGCTGTTCAATAAACAGCAGGTTTATGATTACCGCAGTGACAGCTATAAATCACAGGCGATGGTGGATCAGGATACGCAGGCTGATTTTGAAATTATCTATGCAAATGCCAACGGCGAAAAGCTGGCCGCCAATGGCATCAAAGTGAAGTTGGTACGTGAGCGGCGTGATTACTACTGGCAGTGGTCAGAAAGTGATGGCTGGCAGTCGTTATTTGATAAAAAAGATCTGACTCTGGCAGAGCAAAGCGTGAATATCGCCGCCAACGGGAGCGCTAAAGTCAGTTTCCCGGTGGAGTGGGGCGCATACCGCATTGAGGTGAGTAACCCAGATAATGAATTGATCAGCAGTTCTCGTTTCTGGGCCGGTTACAGTTGGCAGGATAATACCGCTGGCAGTGGTGCGGTGCGTCCTGATCAGGTCAAATTAACATTGGATAAACCCGCTTACCGCCCAGGCGAAAAAGTGAAGTTAAATATTGAAGCGCCAGCGGCGGGTAATGGCTATCTGCTGGTGGAATCCAGCGACGGCCCGCTGTGGTGGCAGGAAGTGACTATTCCTGCGGGTGGTGCAGAGGTCGAAGTGCCGATTAACAAAGAGTGGAATCGGCATGACCTGTATCTCAGTGCCACAGTGATTCGCCCCGGTGATAAATCACAACAGGCGACGCCAAAACGAGCGATTGGTTTATTGCATCTGCCGTTGGTGGATGAAACCCGCAAGTTGGCATTGCAATTGGATGCCCCCGAGCGTATCCGGCCCAATCAAACTTTAACGGTAAAAGTGAAGGCCAGCCGCAGTGGCGCGCCGTTACCGGAAAAAGTGCAAGTTTTACTGTCAGCCGTTGACAGCGGGATCTTGAATATTACGGATTACGCCACGCCAGATCCTTACGATGCCTTTTTTGGCCGTAAGCGCTACAGCGCCGATCGCTATGATGTCTATGGGCAATTGATAGAAGGGCAAGGGCGTTTAGCCAGCTTACGTTTTGGTGGTGATGGTGATGAGGAAGATGCGCTGTCCCGTGGGGGCAAGAAACCCATTACCGAAGTGACTATTGTAGCGCAGCAAGCCCAACCGGTGACATTAAACGCGCAGGGTGAAGGCACCGTTGAGCTGGCGATTCCAGATTTTAACGGTGAGTTACGTTTAATGGCCCAAGCCTGGAGTGATGAAGATTTTGGCAAAGCAGAGTCGAAAGTGGTGGTGGCAGCACCATTGATTGCTCAACTGGCAGCGCCACGTTTTCTGGCCGGTGGCGACAGTACCCAACTGGCTCTGGACTTAAGTAATTTATCTGGTCAGGCACAAACCTTAGCGCTGAAATTGGCCGCCAGTGATTTACTGGCGCTAAATGGCGCGCAAACTCAGTCCGTTACGCTGGCGAACGGTGAGCGTAAAACGGTACTGATCCCGGTTCGGGCGCTGAACGGGTTTGGGCAGGGTGATCTTGGTCTGACGATCAGTGGCATGGTACTGCCAAATGAAGAACTGCCAGATTACCAGCATCATTGGAAAATTGGCGTGCGGCCAGCCTATCCGGCCCAAACGCGCCATTTCGCTAATGTGCTGCGCAGTGGTGAAAGCTGGAGCCTGCCTGAGCAGGCTACGGCGGGATTGAGTGCTGAAACATTGCAAGGTCAACTGCTGATAACCAGCCGCCCACCTCTCAACTTGGCTCGTTATATCAGCGAGTTATACGCCTATCCTTATGGCTGTCTGGAGCAGACAGTCAGTGGACTGTATCCCTCACTGTACAGCAACCATGCACAGTTGACTGCGCTGGGTATTAAGGCCGATAGCGATGAAAAACGGCGACAGACGATTGATGTCGGGATTGAGCATTTGCTCAGTATGCAGCGCTACAACGGCGGCTTTGGTTTGTGGAGCAACGACAGCCCGGAAGAGTTCTGGCTAACCGCCTATGCCACTGACTTCCTCTACCGTGCCAGCCAACAAGGCTACAGCGTGCCTGCGGCGGCACTGACGGCGGCGAATACCCGATTACAGCGTTATTTACAGGATCCTAATCAGGTTGAAATTCGCTACAGCGAGCAAACCAAGCATACCCGCTTTGCGGTGCAAGCCTATGCGGGGCTGGTATTGGCGCAGCAGCAGCAGGCTTCGCTCGGCGCATTACGGCAGTTATATAGCCGTAACAGTGAAGCGCGTTCTGGCTTACCACTGGTGCAGTTGGGTGTGGCATTGAAATTGATGGGCGACATGCCTCGTGCCAAAGAAGCCATCACTCAGGGGCTAAATACCATACGCAGTGATAAGGATTACTGGCTGGAGGATTACGGTAGCCCGATACGCGATGATGCCCTTATTCTGGCACTGTTAACCGACAACAATCTACTGCCGCAAGCACGTGATAGTCGTCTGTTGGCCCTGTCTGATGCCTTGACCAGCCGCAACTACCTATCAACGCAGGAGAGCAATGCTATATTCCTTGCGGGGCGCACCTTGATGAATGGCGCTGAAACGCCGTGGCAGGTTGCTATCGCGCCACAAGCTGAGCCAATTGCGGATAGCGTGACGCTGACCCAAAGTACCGCGTTAAACCAAAACTGGTCGGCATCACAACTGGCTGCGGGGATGCAACTGCAAAATCGGGGTGATACACCATTGTATAGCCGCGTTGCAGTGGTGGGATATCCGCAGCAAACCCCGGCACCATTCAGTAATAATTTGCATATCACCCGGAGTTACATTGGGCTAGATGGCAATCCGTTGCAGTTATCACAACTGAAAAGTGGTGAGTTAGTCTTGGTGCATCTGGATGTTTGGGCCGATAGGCGGGTACCGGATGCGCTGGTGGTTGATTTGCTGCCTGCTGGTCTGGAACTGGAAAACCAGAATCTGGGCGATAGCAGCGCCAGTTTGGGAGAGAGTGCCAGCAGCGTGACTGAGCTATTACAGGATATGCAGCAATCGGATATCAAACATCAGGAGTTTCGTGATGACCGTTATGTCGCTGCCGTCAATGTCGATGGTTACCGTCACACCACGTTGCTCTATCTGGCGCGGGCGGTCACGCCAGGCCTCTACCAGGTACCTGCGCCACAAGTAGAATCGATGTATGTACCCGATTGGCGTGCGCTAGGGAGTACTCCAGCGCAGCTTGAAATCGTTAAGTGAATACTCACTTCCCCTGAGCGACGAAACAGTTGTCGGGGGAAGTAATACGATTCATGCGCAAAAATATCTATTCCCGCTATCGGCGTATGGGCTGGGCGTTGGTGCTTATCTTGGTGTTGTTTCCGGCCACTCTTTGGCTGGCAGATAGACTTTGGCCATTGCCTCTGGCCGAGGTCCAGGTCGCGCGGGTAGTGGTTGGTGAAGATGGTACACCGTTATGGCGTTTTGCCGATGCTGACGGCGTATGGCGTTATCCGGTGACGTTGAGTCAGGTTTCGCCGTATTATCTACAAGCACTGCTCACTTTTGAAGACCGCTGGTTTTACTCTCATCCCGGGGTAAACCCATTGGCGCTAGCGCGTGCCGCCTGGCAGGATCTGCGCGCTGGTAAGATACTTTCAGGTGGCAGCACGCTATCTATGCAGGTTGCCCGCTTGATCGACCCACATCCGCGCACGTTAGCTGGCAAATTGCGTCAAGTCTGGCGTACTTTTCAGTTGGAATGGCATTTTTCCAAAGTTCAAATTCTCGAAATCTACCTTAATCGCGCTCCATTTGGTGGCACCCTACAAGGGATTGGCGCTGCCAGTTGGACCTATTTAGCTAAGCCGCCCTCTCAATTAACCGCGGCAGAAGCCGCATTGCTGGCAGCATTACCGCAAGCCCCTAGTCGGCTACGTCCCGATCGCTATCCTCTACGGGCAAAGGCTGCTCGAGACAAAGTGTTAACCCGACTGGCGGATTATCAGGTTTGGACAGCAAAGGATGTGGCTGATATTAAACAAGAAGAGGTCTGGCTGGCACCGCGTCAGATGCCACAATTGGCTCCTTTACTGGCTCGCCGTTTAACCAGTGGTAATCAGCGCGAAGTGATCCACACCACACTTGATACCGGATTACAGCGCCAATTGGAAGATATGGCGGCGAGTTGGCGTCATCAATTACCTGAGAAAACCTCACTAGGCTTGCTGGTGGTTGACCATACCACGATGAAGGTGCGTGCTTATCTTGGGTCGGTGGATTTTCAGGACAACAGCCGCTTTGGTCATGTGGATATGGTCAGTGCATGGCGCTCACCGGGGTCGACACTCAAACCTTTCCTGTATGCCATGGCACTGGATGACGGCCTGATCCATGCTGAATCTCTGCTTCAGGACGTGCCACGTCGCTTTGGTGATTACCGGCCTGGCAATTTTGATACCGGATTCCATGGGCCGGTCAGTGCTAGTGAAGCTCTGGTGCGTTCGCTGAATTTACCGGCGGTTCAATTACTGGAAGCCTACGGCCCAAAACGTTTTACCGCCAATTTACGCAATGGTGGTCTGAACTTACGTTTCCCCTCTCACAGTGAACCCAGTCTGGCGGTCATTTTAGGCGGAACCGGTTCACGGTTGGATCAATTGGTTGCCGCGTATAGCGCTTTCGCCCGTGGCGGAATGGCAGCAACATTGCGTTTTGAACCGCAGCAACAAATACAAGAACGGCGACTATTCTCACCGGGAGCGGCATGGATTACCCGGCGCATTATGGCCGGTGAAGCCAGACCATTACCGGATGACATTTTGCCAGCTACCGTGCCACTGGCATGGAAAACCGGTACCAGCTACGGCTATCGTGATGCTTGGGCTATTGGCATCAATGCGCGTTATACAATAGGCGTGTGGGTGGGGCGTCCAGATGGCACTCCGGTTGCCGGGCAGTTTGGTTATGCTACTGCGATACCGATACTTAATCAGGTCAATAACCTGTTGATGGCAGGGTTACAGCAAAGCATTCGCAGGTTACCGTCAGATCCAAGGCCATCGTCAGTCAGTCGGGAAGAGATTTGTTGGCCGGGTGGGCAACCGCTAGCGGTTGGTGATAGCAACTGTCGACAGCGGCGTCAAAGCTGGGTGCTCGATGGCACGGTACCGCCCACACTGACCGCACCCGGCCAGGAAAATATGCAGGGTAGTCAACTCAGTATCTGGCTAAATCAGCAAGGCGAGCGGGTTGCCGCGGATTGCTTAGGAGCCAAGCCAACGCAAGTGGCCTTGTGGCCACTGCCACTGGAGCCATGGTTGCCACTGGCTGAACGGCGTAATCAACGGTTACCCGCAGCAAGCCAGCAATGTCCACCGCAAGGGGAAGGCAGTGCTGCACCATTGCTGATTTTAGGTATACGTGATGGTGCTGTAGTTAAGCGCTTACCTGGTCATAATAGCCTTGATCTGCGCCTGGTGGCGCAAGGCGGGAGAGGTCAACATTGGTGGTTCCTCAATGGGGAGCAGGTGGCGGTAACCGAGAATAATCAGTCATGGGTACAAAGCTTATCTGTGCCGGGCGGCTATCAGCTTAATGTATTGGATGAAAGTGGCCAGGTGGGTAATATAATGTTCCGTATGGAATAGTCATACTGATAAAACTAATTAATAACAATGGTTAATTAATTTTTGTATTTATCATTAAAATAACATCCCTGTGATAAATAAAATGATATCAATGCTTTTATTAGCCAGATAAAGTAATTACATCATGGTTTTTAGCACTGCTACTTATTGCTGGGGATTATTAGATGAACCATAATTACTTAATGATATTTTTCACGCTAATATTAACTGAAAACGTTTCTGCTCAACAGGGAAAAGTGTGTTTCTTTGCTAATAATAACTATACGGGGAAATCAATTTGCGCGGGGCAGGGGCAAGAAGTAAGTGATCTTAAGGATGAATGGAATGACAAAATATCATCTATTTTTGTTCCCTCAGGTATGATTGTCACGGTTTATGAAAATAATGATTTCTCAGGAAAATTATTGACATTTAGAGATGATGTTGATTTATTTTCCTCTCGCAGTTGGGCTGATTTAAATAATGAGATTAGTTCCTTTAGAGTTCGAAGCGCTGCCTGTTTTTATGAGCAAGATGACTTTTTAGGTGAATCAATTTGCCTCTCTGGTAACGAGTACGTTGATCTGTTTAATAATACTGATCGCCGTAGGAAGCAATCACATATTTTAAACCCACTTAATGATAAAATTAGTTCGATAAAACTACCACAAAATACCCAAGTGACAGTTTATAAAAATGATAACTATAGTGGTGATTATTTTACTCTGACTGATGATTACTTAACTTTTGACTTAAAAAAAATAGGCATGGATAATGGAATTAGCAGTATTCATGTTTCTCAGCAAGAATATTTTATTTGCGATCAATATTGTGCTGTAAAAGATAGAGTTATTATCCCGATACAATACACCTTTGGTCGATATTGGGGTTATGAACGAATAGGTCCAAAACAAGCGTTGGTCAGTTTTGATTTGAATGATCAAGGTGATTATTCTATAGAAATAATCGGCGGTGGTATATTTAAAATAAGAGATCGTGAGGTTTTTTTTATTCATGAAAGCAGAAATAATAGTTCTATATTCAAATTGAGCAATGAAAGCGATACATTGTCAATGTTATCGACATTTAATGGTGGCTATTTCGAAGTTCAATTTATGGAGTCTATTGGTGAACAGGTAGTCTATTACTATCCACTGATCACCTATTTGTTTGATGCGGATAAAACGAGTGTTAAGTTTTTTATTAATAACGCAAATGAAACTCAACCATTAATTATAAATAAAATAGTGTTGACGGCTGAAAAAAATAAAAGTAGGGCAGTGCGAAGTCTGGTTGGAAAAACCGCTTGTTGGTTAGTTCCCCTGCTTAATATTTATAATTATGTTATCCAAGGGCGGTGTAATCAGGTAGACCGGTTTGTCACTAATGCTTATGATTTTTTCAATGGCGATAACAATAAGATATTACAAGTATCCGGTTCTTCGAAGCCCTTCCCTAAATTAATGACGAATGAAGCGTTGTCTGCTGATGTTTTTTTGACGGAGTTGTCAACTGAGCCGGTCGGTATATTGACTCAAATTAATTCTGATATGAACGGTAAATCATTGACAGTACCGGCCAGTGCACGGGCCTGTAAAGTTTCAATGAAAGATGAAGTGCTCCCTCATTTACGCTTTCGCCGCCAGCTTATTCCCCCCTGCATTGATTGGACATTGAATATTTTGACTGATTTTACACTGCTCTTTGGTGACAGTCTTGATAGTTGGAACGCTGAAAATTTTGGTCGGGTTATTGCGCGGATTATCAGCTCAGGTGATACCGGCTATGCGGCATTAGATACAGCGACCGATGCGCGGTTTATTGAAAGTGTCCGAACCTATATCGCGGAGAATATTGATAATATCGCCCTGTTAAAGACAGCATTTGATTTTTCACAACTTAGCTATGCTGTTTATTTACATCACAATAATCTGGATTTTAATGTCGAAACACCACAAGTAGCACAGCTACTACCTCAAGGGCGCTATGAGTTGGCACTGCAAAATTTCGAGTTTGTCGAAACCATCCCCAGAAGACGGCAACACAATCAATGGCTAGAACAGCCTGAAATGCACTTTGATATTGAAATCATTAGCGGCGCAACCGAAGGCACGCTGGCTGCCAGGCAACATGTCCTCGCGGATATCGAAGAATGGCAACGGCGCTACAGTGAGGCCGCGCAGACCTTAAAAAGCGCAACGAATATTGAAAATATTGGCAATCTCAATCCGTATGAGGGGATGGATGTGGTTATTTCTGCCTCGAATTTGGTGAGTGACGTGGTGCTGAGTTGGCTAATAACACCCCGTGATGATTATATCTATGTGATCGTTCGTCTATCAGGAGAGGTTATTAGCATCACGCTGGCCGTTGATATTAATGAGTTTGATGTTGGTGTCGCCGGCTCGCTGACTCATCCAGCTTATGTGCTATATCCAACGGCTGAAGGCGTTATCAGAGGCGCAGGTACAGCGGCTATCAGAGCATTAGCCGACTATTTAGCCAAAAAAGGGAAACGCGCACTGGTATCGGATGTGATCAGCCAACCTTCAGCCATTGTGAAAAAGAAGGTGGGCTTTCAATTTATCAATGAACTTTGATATTAATAACGTTTTACCTGCAAAGCACTGCGAGTATGGCAAACGGTTTTTTATACAAAGTGTGAGTTGTACGCAAAAATGAGTAATTAAGATAAATATTTTTTAATGAAATGTTGTGATTCCCGTATGCAAGCGTTAATCGCGCACTTATAATCGGCGGCCACTGTACAGGGGTCGGCATAATTTTGTAGTAAAGGAACCGTTCGCCAGCCAAGTTTATATCCTTATTTAGGGTAGTTAGCGGGGCGGGTTCCACGTCCGGTCAATATTAGAAATTCAATAGAGGTTATCATGGCTTTAGAACGTACTTTCTCCATCATCAAACCCAATGCTGTTATCAATAACGACATTGGTGCTATTTATGCGCGTTTTGAAAGTGCTGGTTTCGAAATCATTGCTGCAAAAATGCTGCGCCTGACCAAAGAACAAGCAGAAGGTTTTTACGCAGAACATAAAGGCCGCCCGTTCTTCGATGGTTTGGTTGAATTTATGACCTCTGGCCCAATTATGATACAAGTTCTGGAAGGTGAGAATGCCGTTCAGCGCCACCGTGATATCATGGGGGCAACTAATCCAGCTAACGCACTAGCAGGCACTCTGCGTGCTGACTTTGCCGACAGTTTTACCGCTAACGCAGTACACGGTTCTGATGCGGTTGAATCAGCTCAGCGTGAAATTGCCTATTTCTTCGCTGCGGATGAGATTATTTCTCGTCGCTAATGAGTTGATTCTGTGTAGAAATGGCCAGGATTTAATCAACTGAAACAATAAAGTTGCCCGGACGCCTTTCCAATCATGGAATCCATGCTCTAAAATTCGTACAATGCCGCGCCCCGGTGGAGACATCTCTCCCGGGGCGTTCTATTATTTATTTATCGCCGTTTCGAAAGCCTATCCGGTTTAACACGCAGCGCCGTAAAGTGTAACAACGAGGCCACGACAACTCATGTCTGAACAATTATTAACTTCATCAGCACCAATTGATGCTGTCCCTACGCCAGACAACGCGCCCGCCATTGCCGCGCCCGTCACTGGCAAAATTAATTTGCTCGACTTAAATCGCCAGCAAATGCGCCAATTCTTTGCTGAAATGGGCGAGAAGCCTTTCCGTGCAGATCAGGTCATGAAGTGGATATATCACTATTGCTTTGATGATTTCGAGCAAATGACCGACATTAATAAAGTGCTACGCGCCAAATTGCAGCGGGTAGCAGAAATCCGTGCACCGGAAGTGACTGAAGAGCAGCGATCAACGGATGGCACCATTAAATGGGCCATCAAAGTGGGTGATCAGCAAGTTGAAACCGTCTATATCCCAGAAGGCGACCGCGCAACGCTGTGTGTGTCATCTCAGGTAGGCTGCGCACTGGAGTGTAAATTCTGCTCCACGGCACAACAGGGCTTTAACCGTAACCTGCGGGTATCGGAAATCATCGGTCAGGTATGGCGTGCGGCCAAAATTATCGGCGCAGTAAAAGCCACCGGTATCCGCCCAATCACCAATGTGGTGATGATGGGGATGGGTGAACCTTTGCTCAATCTGAATAACGTGGTGCCGGCCATGGATATCATGATGGATGACTTTGGTTTCGGCTTATCTAAACGCCGTGTGACCTTGTCTACTTCCGGCGTGGTTCCGGCGTTGGACAAGCTGGGTGATATGATTGATGTGGCGTTGGCTATCTCATTGCACGCGCCGACCGATGATATCCGCGATGAAATCGTGCCAATCAATCGTAAATACAATATTGAAACCTTCCTGGCTGCGGTACGGCGTTATTTGGATAAATCCAAAGCCAATGGCGGGCGGGTTACCGTCGAATACGTTATGCTGGATCACATCAATGACAGCGTGGAACAAGCTCATCAACTGGCGGAATGTCTGAAAGACACACCATGTAAGATTAACTTGATCCCATGGAACCCGTTCCCTGGCGCACCTTATGGCCGTAGTTCAAACAGCCGGGTGGATCGTTTTTCTAAGGTATTGATGGAATATGGTTTTACCACCATTGTTCGTAAAACGCGTGGTGACGATATAGATGCTGCATGTGGGCAGTTAGCGGGTGAGGTGATTGACCGCACCAAGCGTACCTTGAAAAAGAAAATGGCCGGTGAACCTATCGCTATTAAGACAGTCTGATTGAAAGTATTGATTTGTTCTATATAACTAATTGTTATTTAACTTATAATTTGTTAGATGCTAAATACTGAAAAAGCTATACCCTAAATAATTCAAGTCGTGAGTATTGCGAACGTGCATGACGCTTGAGGTATGACGGGTATCTTCACATATAAGGACAATTGAGAAAGCATGAAGCTGACAAGACTGTGGAGAGTTTGCCTGATTGCGACCGTATTGGCTGGTTGTTCCGGTTCATCGCCGGAAAAGGTTAGCCAACCCGCCGCCGGGCAGACGCGTTTACAACTGGGTTTAGAGTATTTGGCGCAGGGTGATCTTAATGCCGCGCGGCAGAATCTTGAGAAGGCTGTAGAGGCTGATCCACAGGATTATCGCGCTCAATTGGGTATGGCGTTTTACGAACAACGTATCGGTGAAAACAGTGCCGCAGAGCAGCGTTATCAGCAAGCGATGAAACTGGCACCTGGAAATGGCACGGTACTGAATAATTACGGTGCGTTTCTGTGTGGTTTAGGGCAGTATGTACCGGCCCAACAACAGTTTAGCGCAGCAGCGCTGCTGCCCGATTACGGTCAGGTGGCAGATAGTCTGGAAAACGCTGGATATTGCTTTTTACGGGCCAATCAAAATGACCAGGCTCGGATACTGTTGAGTCGGGCATTGAAGTATGATCCTGATAAAGGTGAGCCGCTGCTTGCAGAAGCTCAAAGGCATTTTGGAGAAGGGAATCGCGCTCAGGCGCAACTATTACTGGATGTTTACCAACATACACTTCCGGCCAGTGCTGAAAGTTTATGGTTACAAATTCGTTTCGCCGCGCTAGCAGGCCGTCAAGATAGTGTTCAACGCTATGGCAAGCAGCTTGCGCGAAGTTTTCCACAATCCAAACAGTACCAGCATTTTCTAGCTAATGAATACTGAAGCCTCCCAAGATCAAACAGTTCCAGAGACGACAGGTGTGCGCCTGCGTCAAGCCCGCGAAGCTCTAGGGCTAACTCAGCAGACGGTTGCAGAACGTCTGTGTCTGAAGGTATCCACAATCCGTGATCTTGAGGAGGATAAAGCGCAAGCTAATCTCGCCTCAACATTCCACCGTGGTTACATTCGTTCTTACGCCAAATTGGTTCACCTCCCTGAAGATGAACTGTTACCCATGTTGGAAAAACAAGCACCAATCAGGGCAACAAAAGTGGCCCCAATGCAAAGTTTTTCATTGGGGAAAAAGCATAAAAAACGTGATGGCTGGTTGATGAGTTTCACCTGGCTTATTGTGTTGGTTGTGCTGGGGTTGACAGGAGCATGGTGGTGGCAAAATCATCAGGCGCAGCAAGCAGAGATAGCCACTATGGCTGATCAATCCTCTGCCCAGCTGTTGCAAAATGGCGGGCAATCTGTGCCGCTGTCTGATGAGAATAGCGATCCTAACGCGCCGACCGATACCCAGGCTCCGATTGCGAATAGTCAGCCTGCCTCTACACCTACGGCAAGTGGTACTGCACCGGTAACAAACAGTACAGCACCTGTGGATACGGTAAATAACCGTGTCGAGACAGCAACTAATCAGGGAGCGACTCCGGCGGAGTCTGTGGTCGTTTCCCCGAGTCAGGCAGTTGTGCCTGATGCTTCTACCGCGCAATCACCACTACCTACAGCAGACGCTGGGGTAAATGGTGCGGCATCATCTGTGGGTTCATTGGTAATGAACTTCAAAGCTGATTGCTGGTTACAGGTTGTTGATGCGAGTGGAAAAACATTGTTTAGCGGTATCCAAAAAGGAGGCGCGACCCTCAACCTATCGGGGAAATCCCCTTATAAACTGACTATCGGTGCACCTGGTGCGCTGACAATCACATATCAGGGTAATCCGGTTGATTTGAGTAAGTTTATTAAGGCTAATCGCGTAGCCCGCCTGACTGTCGGTGTAGAGTAATATTGTGGTTTTGACAAACTATGTTGTGGTTCAGCTAAACCGCCACTGTAGTTTTGAAAAACTGCTTTGTTGTATAAACTACACGACTGTAAAGGAGAGTGTGTAATGCATAACGAACCCCCAATTATCCGACGTAAATCTACCCGGATTTACGTCGGTAAAGTGCCAATTGGTGATGGTGCGCCGATTGCAGTGCAATCGATGACCAATACTAAAACCACGGATGTTGCTGCGACTGTTGCCCAAATCGTAGCATTGCAACGTGTTGGTGTGGATATCGTGCGAGTCTCAGTACCCACCATGGAAGCGGCTGAGGCGTTTAAATTAATCAAGCAGCATAAAGACGTCATTGTGCCGCTGGTTGCCGATATTCATTTTGACTACCGTATCGCCCTGAAAGTGGCTGAGTACGGTGTTGATTGCTTGCGTATTAACCCCGGTAATATTGGCAACGAAGCCCGTATCCGAGACGTGGTTGCTAGCGCTCGCCACTACAACATCCCTATCCGTATCGGTATCAATGGTGGATCGCTGGAGAAAGATATTCAGGAGAAATACGGTGAACCTACGCCGGAAGCCCTGCTTGAATCCGCGATGCGGCATGTCGACATTCTTGACCGCCTCAATTTTGATCAGTTTAAAGTCAGTGTTAAAGCCTCAGATGTTTTCCTGGCGGTAAACTCCTATCGTTTGTTAGCCAAAAAAATCGACCAACCTTTGCATTTGGGTATTACCGAAGCGGGTGGTGCGCGCAGTGGTTCAGTTAAATCTGCCATTGGATTAGGTTTGTTGCTGTCTGAAGGTATTGGCGATACGTTGCGTATCTCGCTGGCGGCTGATCCGGTTGAAGAAGTCAAAGTCGGTTTCGATATTCTTAAATCTTTGCGTATCCGTGCCCGTGGGATTAACTTTATCGCTTGCCCAACATGCTCGCGCCAAGAGTTTGACGTTATCGGTACTGTGAATGCTTTAGAACAGCGGTTAGAAGATCTGATTACACCTATGGATGTCTCTATCATCGGTTGTGTGGTCAATGGCCCGGGTGAGGCTTTAGTGTCGACTATCGGTGTGACCGGTGCTCATAACAAAAGCGGTTTCTACGAAGATGGTGTTCGTCAAAAAGAACGCTTTGATAACAAAAATATGATTGACCAGTTGGAAGCCAAAATTCGGGCTAAAGCATCAATGCTTGATGCTAATAATCGGATTGTTATCAATCAATTGGATGATGAATAAACATCGTTGGTCATGGGTTGTCGGTCAGCACAAAAGCGGGTTTTAGCCCGCTTTACATTGCGCCTGTAGGGGTAACAAGTTGTCATCATTGAATATATGGGTGGCAAGCCTCTATAATCGGCTTTATTTTTTGCACCATGCCCAAAGTAATTAGAGTGGCTGCGAACGGCGCTGCTGCTTCAAGTAAATAGGGTATAAAACTACAGAGAACAGACGTGGCAAAGAACATTCAAGCCATCCGTGGTATGAACGACTACCTGCCAGCCGATACGGCAGTATGGCAGCGCATTGAAAGTATCTTGAAGCAAGTACTTGCAGGCTACGGTTATAGCGAAATTCGCATGCCGATTGTAGAGCAGACCCCGTTATTCAAGCGCGCGATCGGTGAAGTCACCGACGTGGTTGAAAAAGAGATGTATACCTTTGATGATCGCAATGGCGAAAGTCTGACACTGCGTCCTGAGGGAACCGCAGGGTGTGTACGTGCAGGTATTGAACATGGTCTGCTGTACAATCAGGAACAGCGTCTGTGGTACATCGGTCCGATGTTCCGCTATGAGCGCCCACAGAAAGGCCGCTATCGTCAATTCCATCAGTTGGGTGCGGAAGTTTTCGGTCTGCAAGGGCCGGATATTGATGCCGAATTAATTTTGCTGACTGCCCGGTGGTGGCGTGCTTTAGGTATCTCAGAGCATGTGCAACTTGAACTGAACTCCATTGGATCATTGGATGCGCGTGCTGATTACCGTGAAGCGCTGGTGACTTTCCTCGAGCAACACGTTGAGGTACTGGACGAAGATTGTAAGCGCCGGATGTACAGTAATCCGCTGAGAGTGCTGGACTCCAAAAATCCCGATGTTCAATTGCTGCTAAATGATGCGCCTAAGCTATCTGAATATCTGGATGAAGAGTCAAAACAACATTTTGCAGGTCTGTGTGAACTTTTAGACCAGGCCAGCATCCCATATACCGTCAATGAGCGTTTAGTTCGTGGTTTAGATTATTATAACCGTACGGTATTTGAGTGGGTCACCAATAGCTTGGGCGCCCAGGGCACTGTGTGTGCCGGTGGGCGTTACGACGGTTTGGTTGAACAACTCGGTGGGCGTGCAACGCCTGCGGTTGGTTTTGCCATGGGCCTTGAGCGTTTGGTTCTGTTAGTGCAGGCCGTAAATGCTGACTTCCAGGTACCAGCGACAGTAGATGTTTATGTCATTTCGTCTGGTCAGGATACGCAAAGTGCTGCAATGCTACTTGCTGAGAACCTGCGTGATGCCATGCCAACGCTGAAATTAATGACCAATTACGGCGGTGGTAATGTCAAAAAGCAATTTACCCGCGCTGATAAGTGGGGTGCCCGTGTTGCATTAATGCTTGGCGAAAGCGAAGTAGCAGCACAGCAAGTGGTCGTAAAAGATTTGCGAAATGGTGAACAAGAAACGCTGGCGCAAGCGGATGTTGCTGCGCGTCTGGCTTTGATGTTGGGTTAAGGAGAGAGACACCGTGGAAGTCTATACCACTGAAAATGACCAGGTTGATGCAGTGCGCCGTTTCTTTAGTGAGAATGGTAAAGCGCTGGCCGTGGGTGTGGTGCTCGGGATTGGTGCATTAGTGGGTTGGCGTTACTGGCAGAGTCATCAGAACACTGTCTTGACGGAAGCCTCCTCTGCCTATCAGCAAGCCAGTGATGCTTTGTCAGCTAACAGTGCTGATGGTGTTGCTCTTGCTGAAAAATTTGTTCAGGGCAATAGCAATAACTACGGCGTACTGGCCGGGTTAGAGCTGGCTCATCACTTTGTTGAGCTAAATGAGTTTGATAAAGCGGCGCAACAACTCACTCAGGCGCTGGGTCAGACCAAAGATGAAAATCTGTTGTCACTGATTAATTTGCGTCTTGCACGTCTGCAATTGCAATTGAAGAAACCAGACGACGCATTGAAAACGCTGGATGCGGTGCAGGGTGATGGTTGGACTGCGATGGCTCAGGATGTCCGTGGCGATGCGCTATTGAGTAAAGGTGATACCGCAGGTGCGCGAGCTGCTTACAGCAAAGGCGTCGAATCAAATGCTTCTCAGGCGCTGCAAGCTTTGCTGCGCATGAAATTGAATAATTTGTCCAGCTAAGGGGTATTCCCATGCAATTGCGTAAAACACTCTTAGTAGGACTGGTATCTGTTGCCCTATTGAGCGGTTGTTCACTGTTTAACAGTGAAGAAGATGTGGTTACCATGTCACCACTGCCAAAAATTGAGAATCAATTCACACCAACTAAAGTGTGGAGTACCTCAGTAGGTGGTGGTGTCGGTGATTATTACTCCCATTTGCGCCCAGCCTGGCAGGGGACGACTGTCTTTGCCGCCGACCGTAAAGGCTTGGTGAAAGCCATGGACGCCGACAGCGGTAAGCAAATCTGGCAAACCGATTTGTCTGAAAAAACCAACTTCCTTTCCAGCAACCGTTCTGCAATGTTATCTGGTGGCGTCACTGCATCAGGTGCCCATGTGTATGTCGGCAGCGAGAAAGCGGTAGTTTATGCGCTTAATTCCGATGATGGTCAGGTTGCATGGCAGACCGTGGTGGCGGGTGAAGCATTATCTCGTCCGGTTGTCAGCGATGGGGTGGTACTGATCCATACATCAAATGGCATGCTGCAAGCACTGAATGAATCAGACGGTGCGATTAAGTGGACATTAAACCTCGATACACCAGCGCTGTCTCTGCGCGGTGAATCTGCACCAGCAGTCGCATTCGGTGCAGCGATTGTCGGTGGTGACAATGGCCGCGTCAGTGCGGTAATGATGGAACAGGGCCAGTTGATCTGGCAACAGCGTATTTCCCAAGTGACAGGTACCACTGAAATTGACCGCCTGAACGACGTTGATACCACGCCTGTGGTTGTCGATGGTGTGGTTTATGCTTTGGCATACAATGGTAACTTGACTGCATTAGATCTGCGTTCCGGCCAGATCCTGTGGAAGCGTGAAATGGGATCAGTGAATGACATCATTGTCGACGCGGGTCGCATTTATCTGGTCGATCAAAATGACCGAATTGTTGCGCTGAAAACAGATGGCGGTATAACCCTTTGGAGTCAAAGCGATTTATTACATCGTAACTTGACAGCTCCTGTGATGTATAATGGGTATCTGGTTGTAGGTGATGCCGAAGGTTATCTGCACTGGGTGAATACCGATGATGGCCGTTTTGTAGCTCAGCAGAGCGTAGACAGCTCCGGCTTCCTGAGTGCGCCAGTGGTTGCCAGCGATAAGTTGCTGGTTCAGGCGAGAGGCGGCACGGTATACGCGTTCACCCGTTAATCCTGATTTAGTGCCTGTTTAACAGGCCAATAATAGGTCAATACCCAAAGTTATTGGTGTTGCAGCAAGGCAGCAAACGAATGAACCCTAATGAACTGATACCGTCAGTTATTCGGGTTAGTGAATGCCGCTAATATCGCAGCAACGTTCAAAACGCAGGGTTTTAAGCGGCTCCTGAGATTCAGGGGCCGTTTGTCTTCTAAAAACTGCGCTGTTGCAGGTTTGGTACAGCGCTGTAATGATTTGAAAATTAAGTAATGAGGCTTCAACAATGATACCTGTCATCGCGCTGGTCGGGCGCCCGAATGTGGGTAAATCCACTCTATTTAACCGTTTAACGCACACCCGTGATGCGTTAGTTGCGGACTTTCCCGGGCTAACGCGTGACCGTAAATATGGTCGTGCCGAGGTCGAGGGGCATGAGTTTATTGTTATCGATACCGGAGGTATTGATGGCACAGAAGATGGCGTAGAAACCAAGATGGCAGGTCAATCGTTATTGGCGATTGAAGAGGCCGATATTGTCCTGTTTATGGTTGATGCCCGCGCAGGCTTGATGCCTGCGGATCAGGGGATTGCCCAGCATCTGCGCAGTCGTGAAAAAGCGACTTTCCTGGTTGCCAACAAAACTGATGGTATTGATCCAGATACTGCTACAGCAGATTTCTATTCATTGGGCTTAGGTGAAGTTCATGCTATCGCGGCGTCCCATGGTCGTGGTGTGACTCAGTTGATTGAAGATGTTATGGCACCTTATATGGATGCCGTAGAGTCTGAAGTTGAATTGACCGATGAAGAAGCGAATGCGGCTTATTGGGCCGCACAGGAAGCTGAGGACGACGCTGTTCCTGAAGATGACGCAGAAGATGATTTTGACCCACGGACTCTGCCAATCAAACTGGCAATTGTCGGGCGTCCTAATGTAGGTAAGTCCACACTAACCAACCGCATTCTCGGTGAAGATCGGGTGGTGGTTTATGATATGCCGGGCACCACGCGTGACAGCATTTATATTCCTATGACCCGCGATGAGCGTGAATATATCCTGATTGATACTGCGGGTGTGCGTAAACGCGGCAAAATCACCGAAACGGTGGAAAAATTCTCAGTAATTAAAACCTTGCAGGCAATCGAAGATTCCAATGTTGTACTGTTGGTTATTGATGCTCGTGATGGTATTTCGGATCAGGACCTGTCGCTGTTGGGCTTTATTCTCAATAGTGGGCGCTCACTTGTTATTGCGGTGAACAAATGGGATGGCATGACAGAAGAAGCGCGTGCGCAGGTTAAAGATATGCTGGATCTGCGTCTTGGCTTTGTCGATTTTGCGCGGATTCACTTTATCTCAGCCTTACATGGCAGTGGCGTGGGTAATCTGTTTGAATCTATTCAAGAAGCCTATGACTGCTCAACCAAACGTGTGGGCACTTCCTTACTGACCCGCATTATGCAGATGGCCGAAGAAGACCATCAGCCTCCTTTGGTGCGTGGCCGTCGCGTCAAATTGAAGTATGCCCATGCTGGGGGTTACAACCCGCCGATTGTCGTAATCCACGGCAACCAGGTTACTGACCTGTCGGATTCGTATAAACGCTACCTAATGAATTACTTCCGTCGTTCATTGAAAGTAATGGGGACGCCAATTCGCATCCAGTTTAAAGAGGGCGAAAACCCATTCGCGGGTAAGCGCAATCCATTAACACCAAATCAGATGCGTAAACGTAAACGTTTGATGTCGCACCTGAAAAAAGGTAAGTAGTAACAGCAAAGCGCGGGCATTCCGCGCTTTTTGCACATTTAACGACCGCCGTCAGTAAAACGCAGCTTTGGCCGCTTAACCGTAAACAAAGGGAGTTGAAAGTCAGTCATGTCTTGGGAAACCTGGAGTTTTGCATTTAGTGTTACGATGCCTAACTTGCTGATGATGTTACTCGGTGTGCTGTTACGGCGCTTTGGCTTGATGGATGATCGTTTCTGCGATGGTGCCACCAAGCTGGTCTTCAATCTCGCCCTCCCTTGTCTGCTGTTTTTTAGTGTCGCGACCAATCATGTCAGCTTATTGGATAACCTACCCTTGGTTGTTTATGGCGCTATTGGTACGTTGGTGACCTTCTTGCTGTTGGAAGTCGCCGCCAAGTGGTTGGTAAAAGACCCAAAAGAGCGTGGTGTATTCGTGCAGGGAGGGTTCAGAGCCAATACCGCTATCGTGGGGTTGGCTTTTGCCATGACGGCATATGGTGCCGAAGGGGTGGCACTCGGCTCGATGTATCTGACGGTGACAGTGATTTTATTTAATATGCTGTCGGTGATCACCCTGACTCGCAGTCTGCAAGCTGGGCAGGGCGGCAAAATCAGTAAATTGGCACTGTTACGCAGTATTGTGACTAATCCGCTGATAATTGGGCTACTGTGCGGTTTACTCTACGCACAAACGCAATTACCTCTTCCTCAGGTGATTGTCCAGACGGGGAGTTATATCTCTGCTTTGGCATTACCATTGGCTCTGTTATGCACCGGAGCGAGCCTCGACTGGCACGCGATGTTCCGTTCTTCCAATGTGGCAGCGTTATCTTCAACAGCTAAATTATTTGTGGTGCCAATATTGATGACCGTTGGTGGCTTGTTGATGGGCTTTCGTGGGGCGACATTAGGGATTATATTTCTGTTCTCTGCCACCCCAACGGCGGCTGGCAGTTATGTTATGACCCGCGCCATGGGAGGCAATGCCACCCTGGCGGCGAATATCATTGCCATCACCACGGTCGGTTCATTCTTTACCACCGCGCTGGGGATTTACTTCCTACGATCGCTCGGGGTGATGTAGTTTTTAAGGAGAAGTCGATGGATGCATTATGCCCGGTTTGCCAAAAACTGATGACCGAAGTAAGTGGCCACTTTCATTGCTCTAATTGCCATGGCAACTATCAGCAACAGGCGGAGTGCCCTGATTGCGTCAAACCGTTGCAGGTACTGAAGGCGTGTGGCGCGATTGATTATTTCTGCCAGCACGGTCACGGACTCATTTCGAAAAGCCGCGTTCACTTTAGTTACTTGCCGACGATTTGACTGGCAGCAATTGAGCCAGGCGGCGTTACTCTTTTGCCGCTTTCCGTTGACGAGCCTTCTTCGCCACATTGATTTGGGTGATTTCACTTTCTACCCAACCGTCCTGCAATCGGGTGGTCAGCTTATCACCAGCCTGCACCTGCTTAGTGGTTTTCAGCACTACCCCAGCCGGAGTCTGCGTGACACTGTAGCCACGGGCCAAGGTTGCTAATGGGCTGACGGCCTCTAACTGCGAGCAGGTGATACCAAAACGCTGCCGGTAACCATTAAGCTGGCGCTCTAATGCCTGGCGCAAACGGTATTCCTGCTGCTGTACTTGTTGGCTGTAACGGTGAATTTGCCCTTGCGGTTGCACTTGCGCGAGGCGCTGCTGGAGCCTTTCGGTGCGCCGGCTTAACCAGCGGATTTGGTTTTGCGCGCTCTCTTCCAGACGGCGTTGCAGCTTTAATAACAGGGTCTGCTGACGTGCCAGTCGCAAATGTGGGTGTTGTTGCTGTAAACGGTGTTCAAGGCGGGTGAATTGCTGGCCGCGCTGTGCCAGATAATAATCCATCGCCATTTCCATCCGCTGCTGCTGTCCTTGAATTTGCCTGACCAGCTCAATCTGGTTACGGCTCACTAATTCTGCGGCAGCAGACGGTGTTGGCGCCCGCAAGTCAGCAACAAAATCAGCAATAGTGATGTCGGTTTCATGGCCGACTGCACTGACTATTGGGATGTGGCTATTGAAAATAGCGCGGGCGACCCGTTCGTCGTTAAAACTCCACAGGTCTTCCAGCGACCCGCCGCCGCGCCCGACGATTAATATATCGCACTCGGCACGTAGGTTAGCTAACTGAATGGCACGGACTATCTGCAATGGAGCATCAACGCCTTGCACTGCTGTTGGGTAAATAATTACTGGCAATGATGGGTCACGGCGTTGCAAAACCTGTAGAACATCATGCAGCGCCGCACCACTGGCAGAGGTGATGACGCCAACTTGCCTGGCAGGACTTGGCAACGGTTGTTTATGATGCTGATCAAATAGCCCTTCTGTCGCCAGTTGTTGCTTGAGTTGATCAAACTGTTGTTGCAGCAATCCGTCACCGGCAGGCTGCATGCTTTCCGCAATTAACTGATAATCGCCACGCGGCTCGTACAGGGTAATCGATGCCCTAACCAACACTTGTTGACCATTTTGTGGGCGAAACGTAGTACGGCGGTTAGTGTTGCGAAACATCGCGCAACGCACCTGCGCTTGGGCGTCTTTTAGGGTGAAATACCAGTGACCGGATGACGGTTGGGAGAAATTGGATATCTCGGCCGTGAGCCAAATCTGGCCCATTTCCATTTCCAGCAGTTGTCGCACCGTCTGATTAAGACGGCTAACAGTAAAAATTGTTGATGCGGAAGATTGTGACATGTGACCTGGATCAAATTTTAAAACAAGCACTTAATTGATCGATATTACCTACCTCAGACCGGTTGGCAAGAAAAATTATGAGAAAGTGCTGGAGGCAACCGATTACGCTCTGTATAATGCCACGGCAATATTTTATCTTTTCACATCCACCTTGGTGAGATATTGCCCATGCTACGTATCAAGAAAGAAGCTCTGACATTTGACGACGTTCTCCTGGTTCCAGCCCACTCCACAGTTTTGCCTAATACGGCCGAACTTGGCACTCAACTGACCGCAACTATCCGCCTAAATATCCCTATGCTGTCCGCAGCCATGGATACCGTTACCGAAGCTCGTCTGGCCATTGCGCTGGCACAAGAGGGCGGTTTAGGTTTCATTCACAAAAATATGTCCATTGAGCGCCAGGCTGAAGAAGTCAGCCGCGTGAAAAAACACGAAAGTGGCGTTGTTACCGAGCCGCAGACTGTTACCCCAACCACCACCCTGCGCCAAGTGAAAGAATTGACTGCCCGTAACGGTTTTGCAGGTTACCCGGTGGTAACCGAAGATTATGAGCTGGTTGGCATTATCACTGGCCGTGATGTGCGTTTTGTGACTGACTTAGACCAACCCGTGACGGCGGTGATGACACCGAAAGAGCGTCTGGTTACCGTCAAGGAAGGCGAAGCTCGTGAAATTGTCTTGCAAAAAATGCATGAAAAACGTGTCGAGAAAGCATTGGTTGTTGATGATAGCTTCCATCTGCGCGGCATGATTACTGTAAAAGACTTCCAGAAGGCAGAGCGCAAGCCTAACGCCTGTAAGGACGAGCATGGCCGTCTGCGTGTTGGGGCTGCTGTGGGTGCCGGTGCTGGCAATGAAGAGCGTATCGACGCGCTGGTCACCGCGGGTGTTGATGTTTTACTGATTGACTCATCCCATGGTCACTCTGAAGGTGTTCTGCAACGAATCCGTGAAACCCGTGCCAAATATCCTAACCTGCAAATCGTTGGCGGTAACGTTGCGACGGGCGCGGGTGCAAAAGCCTTGGCTGATGCCGGTGTGAGTGCCGTAAAAGTAGGGATTGGTCCAGGTTCAATCTGCACCACCCGTATTGTGACTGGTGTAGGTGTGCCACAGATCACGGCGATTGCTGATGCAGTCGAAGCACTGGAAGGTACCGGTATTCCGGTGATTGCCGATGGCGGTATCCGTTTCTCTGGCGATATTTCTAAAGCCATTGCCGCGGGTGCTTCCTGTGTCATGGTGGGGTCTATGCTGGCAGGGACTGAAGAGTCTCCGGGCGAAATCGAACTCTATCAGGGCCGTTCATTCAAATCTTACCGTGGTATGGGCTCACTGGGCGCGATGTCCAAAGGCTCTTCTGACCGTTACTTCCAAACTGACAATGCTGCCGATAAACTGGTACCGGAAGGTATTGAAGGTCGTGTCGCATACAAAGGTTTGTTGAAAGAGATTGTACATCAGCAAATGGGGGGCTTGCGCTCCTGCATGGGGCTTACCGGTTGTGCCACTATCAATGAATTGCGTACCAAAGCTGAGTTTGTGCGCATCAGTGGTGCAGGGATTCAAGAAAGCCATGTGCATGATGTGACTATCACTAAAGAATCCCCTAACTATCGCATGGGCTAATTCCAGGGGCTTAAACCGGCGAATTTGGTCATCGTTCGCGGCTCGCATTGCTCATTGACTTAGTGTCAACTGCGTATGCTGTGCTGCGGGCGGTAACTAACTTTTTGGCTTCGCCGACTGGAATGATTCATAAATAATTATGGTAACTATTTAATTTTATTATTTCTCTGTGGAATACGCCGCACATGACAAAAAATATCCATAAGCATCGCATCCTTATTCTTGATTTCGGCTCGCAATACACCCAACTGGTGGCGCGACGCGTTCGTGAAATCGGTGTCTATTGTGAACTATGGGCGTGGGACGTAACCGAAGCTCAGATCCGCGAATTTAATCCAAGCGGCATCATTCTTTCTGGCGGTCCTGAAAGCACTACTGAGCACGACAGCCCACGCGCGCCTGATTACGTGTTCACTGCGGGTGTCCCGGTATTAGGTGTGTGCTACGGCATGCAGACTATGGCGATGCAACTGGGGGGCAAAGTTGAAGGTTCAAATCAGCGCGAGTTCGGTTATGCGCAGGTGGAAATCAAAACTGACAGCGCACTGATCCGCGATATCAAAGATGCTATCAATCCAGCCAACGAAGCAATATTGGATGTATGGATGAGCCATGGTGACAAAGTCACTGCCATCCCTGCTGATTTTGTGACGGTTGCCAGCACCGATACCTGCCCGTTTGCCATTATGGCCAACGAAGAGAAGCGTTTTTATGGCGTGCAGTTCCATCCAGAAGTCACACATACCAAACAAGGCCAACGCCTGTTAGAGCGCTTTGTGTTGGATATCTGCGGCTGCGAAGCCTTATGGACCCCGGCCACCATTATCGAAGACGCCATTGTTCGTCTGCGTGAGCAAATTGGTGAAGACCATGTGATTCTTGGCCTGTCCGGTGGTGTTGACTCCTCTGTGACGGCAATGCTGCTGCATCGCGCTATTGGTGACCGCCTGACTTGTGTGTTTGTCGATAACGGGCTGCTACGGTTGAATGAAGCCGACCAAGTGCTGGAAATGTTCGGTGATAAATTCGGCCTGAATATTGTTCATGTTGCCGCCGAAAATCGTTTCCTTGCAGCGCTGGCTGGTGTCGATGAACCTGAAGCGAAGCGTAAAATCATTGGTCGCGTGTTTGTCGAACTGTTTGATGAAGAAGCGTGTAAGCAAGATCAAGTGAAGTGGTTGGCACAAGGCACCATCTACCCTGATGTGATTGAATCAGCAGCGTCTGCTACTGGTAAAGCACACGTAATTAAATCTCACCACAATGTGGGCGGTTTGCCGAAAGAGATGAAACTGGGGCTGGTTGAGCCGCTGAAAGAGCTGTTTAAAGATGAAGTACGCAAAATTGGTCTGGAATTAGGTCTGCCGTACGACATGCTATATCGCCATCCATTCCCAGGTCCAGGTTTGGGTGTACGTGTTCTGGGCGAAGTAAAAAAAGAGTATTGTGACTTGCTGCGCCGCGCTGATGCCATCTTTATCGAAGAGCTGCATAAAGCTGATCTGTACAATAAAGTGAGCCAAGCCTTTACCGTATTCCTGCCAGTGCGTTCTGTTGGTGTGATGGGCGATGGGCGTAAATACGATTGGGTGGTTTCACTGCGCGCAGTAGAAACCATCGATTTTATGACCGCACATTGGGCGCATCTTCCATACGACTTCTTGGGCCGCGTTTCAAACCGCATTATCAATGAAGTGAATGGTATTTCCCGTGTAGTTTACGATATCAGTGGCAAGCCACCAGCTACCATTGAGTGGGAATAAATACTATCACTCGTCGATAAGATAGTGTTCTGACATTAATTAAGCCTCCGAACTTTCGGGGGCTTTTTATTTTGGCTGCGATGAAATAAAAATTTATATTTTACCTTCACGGATAAATAAAAAATGAACGATGCTTTTGTGAGTATCGCTTTTAGGTAAGATTACTATATGTGAATATAAAAATTGTAACGCTTACCTTCCCATTTGATGTGAAAGATTATATTTGGTTTCTTTATAATTAACAGGTGAAATATGAATGCTAAAATTAGTATTTTGATTGTTCCTTGGATCTTTATATCAATATCCACAATAGCAGAGCATAATAATGAAGATAATGTCTGTTTTTATTCAAAAGATAATTACTCTGAAAAGGAGGACGGCACAAAATTTTGCGTGCCTTATTATACCGAGGATGAATGGCTATTTAGCCAATGGAATAATAATATTGCATCAATAAAAATTCCGCTAAATTTACGGGTTGAGATTTTTAGTGATTATTCATTTTTGGGGAAGTCTGCTTCGCTTTATAAAAACACCAATGCGGCTGAGTTGGCTCAGTATGGATTAACAGCAGATATCAGTTCTTATCGTGTATTACCAAAGAGTTTATATCCTGAGAATAAGAGGGTGACATTCAATTACCATTCAGACATTTTAGCTGAAAAATATTTCAGCTATGATTATTATGTTAACAATGGTCATAGCATCTTTTTAACCAAGCAAAGTCAGCCTATTGGTGCTGATGGACAAAGTTCTTACTTCTTTTATAGTCATGCAGGGCAGATAATGACGGCCTTTATCGGGCAAGGGTTTGATCGCAACCTTTACTGTTTGTCACCGGTGGTTCGGCGTAGTTCCCAGCTTGATGCTGATGTGGCATTTACCTATTGTGATTTTAATAATTCTGGCCAGTATTGGTTCCCTCAGGTGGTAGAAAATGAAATAAGATTAGTCAATCAAGGGACGGGTACCGCGTTATCATTAGATCAAATCGGTTTCTATGTGAGCTTACATACTAGCCCGATTAATATTCTACATGGCAGGGAACAACATTCTCAGCAGGGGACCGTGAATAAATACACTCTATGGTTTGATGCGTCTACTATTGAAACGTGGCAGGAAAAAGCAGTAAGACCCTTTTTACAATATAAGGAAACGCTTGAATCAGGGGGTGTAAATGACCAACGTGAGGTAATAACCCATCGTTTGGACCAACCAGATGATACCTATATTTATTTGGGGAGTAAAAAAGGTAGGAATCATATTTATTATAATGCAGAAACTCAATTACTGATGGCTTATAATAAATTAAGTGAGGGTAAAGCGTTAATAGAGTCCTCGTGCCTTTCATTATTGAATGATGGCACTGACCAACCTTCGGCGATTAGCTTTACCTACCATCGCAGTAACTACAGTGATAATAGTTTAGAGTACCGTTGTGATAATGGAGTAGCTTATAATATATACAGCAAAAAATGGTACTTTATGGCTGACTGGGAATATCATTATCTGGTTAATGGATATAAAAATAAACTTTTGCATTTTTATATGAATGAAAAAACATCATATATTAACTTCAAAGGTGTGCTGACGGGGCCAAAATTAGGTGAATATATAGGTGCTGTAGTGAATTTTAATGAGCGAACCCCTCATGATGCTGTATTCATTAATAATCCGGCCTTAGGCTATGTGCTTGATGTAGAAAAGGCTATTTGTGCATTGCACGGATTTACCGATGATCAAGGCACACATTGTGGTGATCTAAGTGCCACATGGTCTGTAACAGATGCTGATACTTGGGATGTTAGCCTCAGTCGCGACTATATGCCCTGGCTGCTGGCGCAAATTTCTCACAAGTTGCATACAAGTGAATGGACTGCTGCGTTGGATGCTTACCTGCAAAAAGTTGAAACACTGGAAACCTTCTTTGAGACAAATAAAGAGCATCCGGTCGATGATGCAATATGGCAACAAACCAAAACACTGCTGGTGGAGTTTTTGCGTACCTATAACTCAACCGAATATCAGCAAGTTTGGCATCAAGTGGCATATGTCCTTAATCGTATTGAAGTAATGATTGAGGTGAAGGCATGATCCGGCTCTATAGTTACAAAATGTGATATGAATCACGTTTTGCTTTACCCCTTCACTGATGAGGTATAATCTTGACGAATCTTTACAACTCAACTAAATATTTAACATCCGCATCTCATAACTTACATCGTCAATAAGACGAGAAGTCCATTCATTATTAGTCAAGATTGCCACTGCCGCTGTGTAAAACGCAGGGTAGTTTAGCTCGCAGTAGCCCGCATCTGTTAGCACATGCCGATTAGCAGCATGTTCCTAAATACAACGGATGAATACTGCGTGCGTGCTGTTTTGTGGAGAAAAAACATGTCGGTAAATCTCTCTCCGATACCTCAGGTGCGGGGTATTTCACGCCGCCGTCTGCTGGGATATATCGGCGTCGGGCTAGTCAGTAGCCTGATGAGTCCCCTTTCACTAGATGCTTTCGCGGCATCGACCCAAACCTCGCCGCAGAATTTAGAAAGATTCATGTTGGTATCACGCGCATTGACCGGTAAGCGCCAGCTTAATGCGCAGATTGGTCAACGAATCTATCAGGTTCTGCTCGGGAAAATAGGCGGTTTTGACCAAAAACTCTCCTTGTTACAACCGTTGCCTTCGGGTGAACCTCAGCAATGGCTACCCCTGCAACAACAAATCGCCCGGCAAATATTGCAAGGCTGGTATATCGGCGTGATCGGTGAGGGAACCGATGCGGCGGTAATCAGCTATGAGAATGCGTTGATGTTCGATGCGGTATCCGATGTGTTGGTTATTCGCTCTTATTGCCCGAATAAACCCGGATACTGGGCTGTAAAGCCTGATGTCGCCTTATAATTTTGGAGAATACATTTATGGCTGACACACTAAAGGCGGATATCGTCGTTATTGGCTCGGGTGTTGCAGGAGGGCTGGTTGCCCATCAACTGGCCATGGCTGGCAAGTCAGTACTGGTTTTAGAGGCAGGTCCGCGCCTCTCTCGCTGGGAAATTGTAGAAAACTTCCGTAATCAGCCGGATAAATCAGACAACATGGCGCCATATCCTTCCACCGCGTATGCGCCTCATCCTGAATCTAACCCAAATAATAACTATCTGATTCAAAAGGGTGAACATCCGTATGATGTGCAATATATCCGCGCAGTGGGTGGCACAACCTGGCACTGGGCGGCTTCTGCCTGGCGCTTTTTGCCTAACGATTTCAAACTGAAAACCGTGTATGGCGTCGGGCGAGATTGGCCAATTGAGTATGCCGTGTTGGAAAAGTGGTATCTGCGCGCTGAACAGGAATTAGGTGTTTGGGGGCCAAGTGATGAAGATCTAGGATCACCCCGCAGTGAACCCTATCCGATGGCACCATTGCCATTATCGTGGAATGAACAGCGCATCAAGACGGTGTTAAATAGCCATGTTTTTAACGGTGGCAGCTTTAACGGCGGAAGTTTCAATGTGGTCACTGAACCGGTCGCCCGTAACAGTCGACCTTATGATGGCCGGCCAACCTGTTGTGGTAATAACAACTGCATGCCTATTTGCCCGATTGGCGCCATGTATAACGGTATCACTCATGTCGAAAAAGCCGAGCAGGCGGGGGCAGTCGTGCGCCCCAAAGCTGTGGTTTATAAGTTAGAAGTTAATGATAAAAAACAGATTACTGCGGCACTGTTTAAAGATGAACAAGGCAATGAGCATCGGGCTGAGGGTAAATACTTCGTACTGGCCGCTAATGGGATTGAAATTCCGAAACTGATGCTGATGTCCACCGATGAGAAAAATCCACGGGGAGTGGGTAATAGTTCCGATATGGTGGGGCGCAATCTAATGGATCACCCCGGAACCGGGGTGACTTTTATGGCCAGTGAACCCTTGTGGCCAGGGCGTGGGCCGCAGGAAATGACGTCGATGATCGGCTTCCGTGATGGTGCATTTCGTGCTGATTTTGCAGCGAAAAAAATTCATTTATCCAATTTGTCACGTACCGATCAAGTCACGATTGAATTACTCAAACAGGGGGATTTGCAACTCGGGCCACAGCTTGAGGCCAAAATCCGTGACAGGGCCGCGCGTTTTGTACAATTCGACAGCTTCCACGAGATTTTGCCTCATGTCGAAAATCGCATTATCCCCAGCGCTAGCGAGAAAGACGCCATCGGCATTGCGAAACCCGAGTTTTACTATGCAATGGATGATTATGTGCGAAAAAGTGCGGTACACACTCAGCAGGTCTATGCCGAGGCGGCAAAGTTGATGGGGGGAACCGAGGTTAAATTCAACAATAACTTCGCCAATAACAATCATATTACGGGTACCACCATTATGGGCAGTGACCCGAAAGACTCGGTAGTGGACAGCGATTGTCGCACCCATGACCATAAAAACCTGTTTATCGCCAGTAGTAGTGTGATGCCAACTGTCGGTTCAGTTAATTGTACTTTGACGATTGCCGCACTCTCGCTGCGTATCGCTGAAACATTAAAGGCCGAGGTGTAAGATGAGAAAACAAACCTTGGGCTGTTCAGTGAATCTCCTGCTTATCGCATTAGGTTTAGCTGTAACTGGGTATGCCAGTGCTGATGCTGACCTAATTGCACGTGGTGAGTACCTGACTACGGCCGCTGACTGTGTGGCCTGCCATACCACCAAAGACGGTAAGCCTTTTGCCGGTGGACTTGCCTTCAAGACGCCGATGGGCACGCTATATTCGCCCAACATCACGCCCGATAAAGAGACCGGAATTGGCAATTGGACGGATGAAGAGTTCTTGCGCGCATTACATGAAGGGAAAGGGAAAAATGGTGAGAATCTCTACCCAGCATTCCCTTACACCTCATATACCTTGTTGACGGATGCTGACGTCAAAGCCATTAAAGCCTATCTGTTTAGTCTGCCAGCAGTGCATCAAGCTAACCGCGAAAATGACATGCCTTTCCCATTCAACCAGCGTTGGGGATTGTGGTTCTGGAATTTGGTCAATTTCGAGGGGGAGCGCTTTCAGCCGGACAACACTAAAGATGCACAATGGAATCAGGGTGCTTACTTTGTTGAAGCATTGGGGCACTGCGCTGAGTGCCATACCCCGCGTAATATCACCATGGGGATGAAAGAGAGCAAAGCCTATGGGGGGGCAGAGATTAATGGTTGGACGGCGTTTAATATTACCTCTGATCCACATGCCGGTATTGGCGGCTGGAGTCAGCAGCAGGTGGTGCAATATCTGCGCACCGGCCATGTTGACGGTAAAGCACAAGCTGCCGGGCCGATGGCTGAAGTTATTGAGAACAGTACTCGCCACCTGAGCGAGAGTGATCTCAATGCCATGGCGGTGTATCTGCGTACCCTGGAGCCATTAAATCCAGATGACGAAACCAAGAGTCGTTCGGATTGGGGGCAAGCGGCGAGTAGTGTTAATTCCTTACGCGGTATGCCTTTCACGGCAGATAACAACACTGACGGCGCGCGCCTGTATTTGGGGAACTGTGCCAGTTGCCACAGTTTCACCGGTGAGGGCGTGAAAGACGGTTATTACCCTTCATTGATGAAAAACTCGGTGGTCGGGGCATCCGAGCCCAATAACCTGATTAATGTGATTCTCCACGGTGTGTCACGCAAAACCAATGACGGTGAAGTCTTTATGCCCGGATTTGCTAACACCTTAACCGATGAGCAGGTTGTTAGTTTGAGTCATTATCTGCTACAGCAATTCGGACAACCGGCACTGAATATAAAAGCCGATGATGTGAAGGCGCTGCGCGGGGAATAGAAAATAAGCACAAGGAAACCCAGTTCCCTTGTGCTTATTTCTGATTTATCTGTGAGGGGAAAATAACCCATATAACGATGCAGCGATGTTTGATAGTAAGTTAGATATTAAATTTTATTTTTTAACTAATATTATCAATATTGTTCTTATTTAACCTTCTCATTATGCCAATGCATTAATGTATATTCGCCATCATTACTGATGCCGGTGGCAATAGCTACCCACCCCTGTTTTTGATAAAACGCCAGCGCCTGCTGGTTTTTTGCCAGACATTTGAGTGAGCCGTGGCTGGTAAATAGCTGTTGTGCTGCCTGCAATAAGGCTTTTCCCGTACCGGACTGTTGTAGTTCAGGGGCAATAAACAGATGATGCAGGAAACTCTCTTCCATAAAAATTGAGGCAAAACCTAAGTGTTGATCGCCATCAACGGCGACCAGCACAGTTTCACCAATGGTTGAGCGATCAAAATCTTCCAGCCTAAAGTGTTCAACGTCCAGCCAGGTAAAGGCTGCTTTACGTGATGCCAGATACAAGGTGCGCAGGAATGGCCGGTCACTTTCCTGATACTGACGAATCTTGATACTCATCCTATGGTTATACCTCCAAAACAGGGTGCTTTTGCGAAATTGATCATTGGTTGAGCCAATACATGATTGATCTTCTACCACCTGCCCATGATAATAACAATTCTGACTCGGGGTGCCTGCCACAAACAGTGGCATGGCTGAGATATTACCCGTATTACCTGATCTGGATTATGCCAGCGTAGGGAAGTCTCGGCACCTTAGGGTTCCGCCTTCTTGACCGCCGGTTAGGAGGAATATGTTCGTTCAACCTGCCGTTTTCTCTTTAGCTATTCTCGCTGTTGCTGCCATTCGATCTCCCATTGATATGAGTGTGGAGAGATATTCATGAAGCGAATTAATGCACTCACGATTGCCGGAACTGACCCTAGCGGTGGGGCCGGTATTCAGGCTGATTTGAAAACTTTCTCTGCTTTGCAAGCTTACGGCACCAGTGTGATCACCGCCTTGGTGGCACAAAATACCTGTGGTGTGCAGTCAGTTTATCCCATCGAACCGGCGTTTGTTGCAGCTCAACTCGATTCTGTTCTCAGTGATGTGCGCATCGATAGCGCGAAAATCGGTATGTTGGCTAATGCTGACATTGTCGAGATTGTTGCCACACAACTGCAACGTTACCCCATCCCATTTGTGGTGCTAGATACCGTTATGGTCGCCAAAAGCGGTGATCCATTATTGGCACCAGAGGCCGTAGACGCAGTACGTCAACTGCTGTTACCGCGAGTGGCTTTGATTACCCCGAATCTGCCAGAAGCAGCCGCGCTACTCAATTGCCAGCCTGCGCGCGATGAGCAACAAATGTGTGAACAGGGGCGAGCACTGTTGGCTCTGGGGTGTCAGGGAGTATTGATGAAAGGAGGGCATTTGAGCGGTGAAGATAGCCCCGATTGGCTGTTTACGGCACAAGGCGAACAGCGTTTTGTTACCCGCAGAGTAAATACTCGCCATACCCACGGCACCGGCTGCACCTTATCGGCCGCATTGGCGGCCTTACGGCCACGGCTCCACGATTGGGCAGATACAGTGAATGCCGCCAAACACTATCTGCAAGGTGCATTAGAACAAGCCGATACCCTTGAAGTCGGACAGGGGGTCGGGCCGGTGCATCATTTTCACCGGTGGTGGTAATCCCCTTCGTCCTTGAAGTCGCCGGGGTGTTAGCTGCGCTCACCCCCCCGAATCACTGACTTGAGTCAGCTCATCGGGATGTGTTCACTTGCCGCCTACCTGCAACTCCAATGACTTTGGGGATCCTTCGTCCTTGAAGTCGCCGGGGTGTTAGCTGCGCTCACCCCCCCGAATCACTGACTTGAGTCAGCTCATCGGGATGTGTTCACTTGCCGCCTACCTGCAACTCCAATGACTTTGGGGATCCTTCGTCCTTGAAGTCGCCGGGGTGTTAGCTGCGCTCACCCCCCCGAATCACTGACTTGAGTCAGCTCATCGAGATGTGTTCACTTGCCGCCTACCTGCAACTCCAATGACTTTGGGGATCCTTCGTCCTTGAAGTCGCCGGGGTGTTAGCTGCGCTCACCCCCCGAATCACTGACTTGAGTCAGCTCATCGGGATGTGTTCACTTGCCGCCTACCTGTAGCTCCAATGACGAAGTGCATGCCTTATTTATTGAAATGGCAGAGATTTTTATGCCAATAAATAGCGCTGAGTCATCGCAAACATCGCGATAGCACGTTGCAAGTGATGGGCATCAAAACGGTTAAGCAGATAGCTGTCCGCGCCTTTGCGTGGGCGGATACACAGTGAGAGTTTTGGCTCGCCTGTTTCATCGTTAATCAGATCAAATTGATAACTGCCGATATCTTTTGCATCTTCACGCCAGGAGATTTGTACCGCAGGTAATGGGTTGCCTGCGCTAGGTTGGCGAACGGCAAAAAAGTACTCTCCGGCCCAGAACCCGGCGTAATCCCCATCAGCCTGTAGATGTTTAGTGCGAAAAATAGGCGCATCGACTAACTGACGGATAGTCTCGGGCGTTATCTGTTGTCGGGTTTGTTGCCACAGCGGGGTGTCATTTTCAAGTTGCCAGCAGGCTGCACCAAGATAATCATTCAATTCGCGCCAATCGGCATCGAGTTGCTGTAGCAACTCTTCATCGAGGATATTACGGTACTGCTGCATACCGCTGGGTTGTTCGCCCAATGTTTCGTAGGTGATTAACTCCATGGTGCGGGGTTTACGGCGAAAGCTCATCCACAACACGGCCTTCGGAATGCGAAATTCAATGGATTGAATGCTCAGACGATAGCGATCGCCTTTATTCACCACAAAACCATTGGCTGTACCGCGCTTATTTTGGTAATTACGTACCACCACCACGCTATTTAGCCCCATCCAGCCAGTGACATAATGCTCGCTGTCGGAATTGGCAACATCCAGATCGATAACCATCTGGATAATTTTATCCGTTTCAAGCTTAGCCAGCGGGTGGGCATCCCCGGCAGAGTAATACAGCTTCTCGGGTTCTTCGGGTAACTCAACGGTTAACATGGCATGGCCTTTTATCGGGTGGGCTCGGCTGATAGCTATCTGGTTCATAGCTTAACTCAAGCTGTCATACAGATTGTGATATAACTGGAATTAGGATGAAAATTCGTGCTATGGATCAACTTTTTCGCCGGTTGATGGTCATAGACAGGCAAGCTAATACCACGCCCGCTAAGCCGTTGCATAGAGCCTGGCTCACTGTCCGGCGAGTAGATTAATCAGATAATAAGGATTTCGATAATGAAAGGTAACAAAACCCGCCATTGTCTTGTGGCTGCGGTGATGCTCAGTGTCAGCGCCTGGGCTTTCGCGCAGCCAGCCACCACAACTGTCACAGCCACGTCAGTTGCCCAGACTTCTCCTGTCAAAAGCCGCCCGACCACGGCGGATCTGCTGCAACAGCCGGTTTATAAAAATAGCTGGCAAAAAATGGTGAAAAGCCAAAAGAATCTCCCCGCCTGGGCACGCAAAGGGGTGGGGACGTCAGCACCTTATGAGGTGATAAATTGGCAAGGGCAGCAATATAAGGTGGGGCGAATTTGTAAACCTCATGATTGCAGTAATAACTTTATGTGGGTGGCGTTTAGTCAGGATAAAAAACAAGTATGGCAGGCATGGGGAATGCGTATTTCCGTGGCAGACAAGCCACAAGCACTTGATAAACCGAGTGAGTTCGCGACCTATCAATGGCTCGGTCGTCCCAATGACAGTATCCAGGCCATGCTCAAAAAGCAGTTACAGCAAGATCCTAATTGGCACTGATTGAGGCAGGCCGCTAATAAGTAAATTTATCTAGATTAATTGATTATATTGATGAAGATGTCACTGGCGGATTTGAATGCTGGTTGCAGCGGCCTCGCAGCAGCGAGGCCTGAATCGTGAATGGAACCAACACAGCTACAACTTGAACGATGACGGGGATATCAACCAACGCCAGCTTGATGCAGGTCGTGCAGATTAATGGCTCCGACCAGTTTCCCATCCAGATTCACCACCGGTGCGGCACTGAGATGGTGCTGATGCAGTGCCTCCAGCGCTTCTCCTGCGCGCCATTGCTCAGGTAATCGGTAGCCTGGCCGTGTGATGGCATTTTCTAAGGGTTGCTGTAAGGTGCCACCTTTTACCAGCCAGCGGCGTAAATCACCGTCAGTGAATACCCCCACAACCCGTTGCTCCGGATCACATACAGCCACCAGCCCTAGTCCTGTACGGCTCAGTTCTAACATGGCTTCCATTACGCTGTCGGATTCATTCACCATCGGCAGGCGATCACCGGTTCTCATTAAGTGATGGACTCGATTAAGTAGCCTTGCGCCCAAGCTGCCGCCAGGATGTGAGCGGGCAAAATCTTCTGCACCGAAACCGCGATGGCGCATTAATGCCATTGCCAGAGCGTCCCCCATCATCAGGGTATTAACCGCGCTGGAGGTAGGAGCCAACCCCATCGGGCAAGCTTCGTGTTCGACACTGATATCCAATACACAGGCTGCACCCAGCGCCAGCGGGGACTCTTTGCCGCCAGTGATGGCAATCACGGGGATCTGGCTATCCGCCAACAAGGGCAGAATCAGGTCCAGTTCTTTGGCGCGCCCTGAGTAGGAGATAAAAATCACCACATCCTGAGGGCCAATCATGCCCAAATCGCCGTGCAATGCTTCCGCCGGATGTACAAAGAAGGAGGGGGTGCCAGTGCTGGCCAGTGATGCGGCAATCTTTTTACCAATATGGCCAGATTTGCCAATCCCTGAAACTACAGCCTTACCGGTGCAGGCTAATAATAACTCACAGGCGCGGATAAAATTATCATCTAAACGTGACAGCAGCTTATGCGCTTCTGTCAGTTCAATTTCCAGTGTTTCACGGGCATAGGTAATCAATGGATTAGTCATTTTTATCAACCAGAATGATGTTAATGCCCATGTCCTGTAGCGCTTGCAAATATTCTGGGCTAATACCTTTATCTGTAATCAGGATATCAACGGCACTTAACGGGCACACTACATTTGGGCTTTTACGGCCAAATTTGGAGGAATCGACCAGCAAAATAATGCGGCTAGCGGCACGGCACATCGCCGTACTAACATGATAAACTTCGTTAAACGTGGTGACACCTGCTTTCAGATCGACACCATCTGCACCGATAAACAGTTGATCGAAACTAAAATTATCAAATGCAGATTCTGCCAGACTACCATGAAAAGAGGCTGAACCTTTACGGTAAGTGCCACCCGGCATCAAGATAGTTTGATCGTTATCCAGCTCAACCAGTTCATTGACGATATGCAGGCTGTTGGTCATCACCGTGATATTGTTGAACTTTGTCAGGTGGGGAACCATTTGCAACACGGTACTACCGGCATCAAAAACCAGGCTATCACCGTCTTTAATCAGTTTGCTGGCAGCTTGAGCAATTTGCTTTTTCTTATCGGTATTAATGTGAGTTTTACGGTCAATGGGTTGTTCTATATCATCACGATTTAATACAACCCCACCGTAGGTACGGATAACCGCCCCTTCATTTTCAAGACTGGTTAAATCCTTACGAATTGTGGTACCGGTGGTTGAAAAATGTGCGGCGAGTTGATCGACGGCCGTCTTTCCGTGTTGTTGGAGATATTCCAGTATTGCAACCTGTCGCTGCTTTGGCTTCATAACGATCCCCGCTCAAGTATTTCCATTGCCTCTTTTTCAGGCATAACTTTCACATGAAAAAGAATAGCTTTCATTGTGAAAATATCATGATTTCGGTTTAATCGCTAATAATAGTGCAGTTTGACATGCTTTATCCGTAGGGAAGATCACATCCGGGATTAAATCCTGCTGATGTAAGCCATGAAGCTGAGGTAATGGGCGTGGGCGGGCGAAAACGCTAATGCCACGCATGATCATGCTGTCACTGACCCGCATATTCTCATCGAAAGCCAGCGCCATTACCACGCGGGGCTTAAAGCGCCCACCAGATCGGCCAACACCAACTGATTTACTGTGTTGACACAGGCGATCAAAAGCACGGTTAAACCGATTGATTTGCCACCAGCCAAGCATGATTTGCAGCACCCAGGCGATGATAACAATAGTGATCAGTGCTGATGTTGGAGACATATTTTTATCCTTCTTACTTGACGTTGCAGCAGTGTTAGCTGCGTTCGTTGCTTGGCCCATCCTTGGGCCTCGCCTCTGTGAGACCGCTAGAAACAGTCCCCTTCGCTTGCTGGGATGACAAACTGTTTTTTCAGACAACATCAAACTTAAAACATCACCTGACCACCGGTAATATTAATTGATTGTCCGGTGCAATAGGCGGCTTTATCGCTAGCGTAGAACAACAGCATGTTAAGCACATCCTGATAATCACAACCCCGTTTTAGTGGCACTTTATCGGTGTAATATTTTTCAACTTCTTCCGGCTGAATACCCAACTTTGCAGCGTACTGCGGTAAAAGAGATTGGAACATCGGTGATTTCAACAGATTGCCTAACATCAAGGAATGCACCGTGATACCGTAGTCAGCCAAGTCCAGAGCCAATGATTGGGTCAAACCAACGCCACCAAACTTGGCAGCACTGTAACCCGAGTTGTGTTTACTGCCCACTTTACCTGATTTGGAGTTGATCTGGATAATTCGCCCGGCAACGCCATCACGGATCATCAGGCGAGAGAATTCACGAGCACATAAGAAGTAACCGACCAGATTGACCTGTAGTGAGCGGTCAAAATCATCCAGTGGGAAATCAGTAATCGGTGCGGCCTTGGCAATGCCTGCGCTGTAAACGAGCAGGTTAGTTTGATGGAAACTTTGATCTACTGCTTTTGCCAGCATCTGCACGCTGCTTTCATTGGTGGCATCAACCTGAAAACCACGGGCGCTATCTGCGCCGTATTCGGCATTAATCTGATCAGCGACTAACTGTGCGTTATCTGAATTTAAATCAGCAACTGCAACTTTATACCCTGCTTCGGCAAGACCATGACACAAGAATGCGCCCAATGTTTGTCCACCGCCAATAACTACTGCTACTTGTGACATAACTACCTCCAAAATTATCCTTAGTACTTGAAGCTGCAGCGGTGTTAGTCGAACTCACTCACCCGAATCACTGACGAGTGTCAGCTCATCGGGATTTGTTCGTCTACTTCCTTTGCAATTCCAATTACTTCGGCTAATACCCTTAGTACTTGAAGTTGTCGCAGGGTTAACTGCGATGCTAATGACATCGGGTATAAATGAATAAATTAACGAATAAATTTCAGTGAGCTACCGATAGGAATATCATCGGGTGTTGGCCCTATTACATGGATAGAACCGGGGAACTCAGGTTGCTTATCACCATTAAAACGAATGGTGACATGACCCAATTCACGCAGGTTCTGAGTTGCCACCTCGCCAACTGCGGTGATGACATAGCGCAGATCAGCCAGTTCCATAATGTTGCCAGCCTGTAGCTCTCCATCGGTGTCGCTGTGCTGATGGATAAAACAGAACTCTTCAATATCTTTGGGTGCCCCTTCGCGGAAGGTGATAAGCATGTCATCAAGCAGCGCCTCGCGGGCGCTGTCGCCGATATTGGTAATAGTTGTCTGATAAATAGTATTCATACGTACATCCTTAACCGTTGAATGTATTACAGATAATTTTGTATTTAGTGCTTACTGATAGATAAAGGCTGATGCTGCCCAGGCAATCAATACTGTTGGCGCTCCGGTAAGGAAACGGCCAACCAGAACCGAAGGGACACCGACACGAACGGTATCTTGTTTCGCTTCGGCCAGAGACAGACCTACTGGGATAAAGTCACATGCTGCTTGGGCATTAATTGCAAATAACGCTGGCAGGGCTAATTGCGGTGGAATATTCCCCAAACCAATTTGTACCCCAACCAATACGCCGATAACTTGTGCGATAACGGCCCCTGGGCCTAAGAACGGTGACAACAGCGGGAAGGAGCAGATCAGTGCCAAGAGCACTAAGCCTATCGGGCTGCTGGCCAGCGGTGTTAAGCCGTGAGCGATAAAGTCGCCCAAACCGGATGCCATAATGATGCCGATTAACGCTGAAACGAAGGCCATAAACGGTAGGATAGTTTTCAGTACGGTATCTATGGTGTCGCGGCCTGACTGGAAGAATACCGCCACAACAGACCCCATCCCCATCCCGACTTTCGCCAGTAACCCGTCACTTTGTTCGGTAATTTTCTTGCTGGTATCGTAATCACGGCCAGCTTTGCTTGCGGTTGCGGTTGCGGTTGCGGTTGCCGGTTCTGCTGGTGCAGCCGTTGCGGTGGCGTGATCGGTTCCACTGACTTTATGGATATTTTTTTCACGCACACCGGAAACATAAATATCTTCCAGTATGTATTGCGCCATCGGCCCGGATTGACCGGTTGAATGGATATTAACGGTTGGAATACGGCGTTTCGGATACAGGCCACAGCGCAGGGTGCCACCACAGTCAATAATCGCCACGGCGATCTCTTCGGCTGGTGGTTCACCTTCTTTGAACCCATCCACCGCTTCCCAGCCAGTCAGTTCACTGATACGGTCAATAATGGCCGGGCGGGTACCCGCGGTGATATAGACAATTTTCTTACCCGGTACGATTGGCAACACTAATGGGCCACCCCAGCCGCCTTCGCCTTTTTCAATCCTGATGAATTCACTCATGCTCTGCTCCACACAGTATGTATTTAATTTACATATTAAAGTTGTACGTTACGGTCCAGACGGATGCCCATTTTGCGTTCAAAGATGGAGGTCGTCAGATCGGTAACCCAGCCACGGAAGAAGTTGGTGAACAACCCAACCAGGAAGTAGCTAACAGCCAGCGGGCCGAGGGGTAAGCCCAGTGTGGTTAAACCACTGGCAATACCTAAGAACACGAACAACTCACCTGGGTTAATGTGTGGGAACAAACCATTCATTGAGTGGCAACTGTAAGAGGCGGCCGCGTAATAACTTGGTTTATATTTTTCTGGCATAAAACGCCCGAGACTTAAGGTCATCGGGTTACAAAATACAAAGGTACCGATCAGCGGCAGCAACAGGTAACGGGAAACAGGGTTACCGGCACAGCGTTGAGCCAATCGTTCAATCCTATCCTGACCAACAAACTTGATCAGTGCATTCATGATTACTAACAAACTGATTAATAAAGGTAAGATCCCGGTGACCATGCCAACAAAAACTTCGCCCCCTTTTTGGAAGAGTCCGATAAACCACTCGGCTCCATGGGTTATGAGTTCAATCATTTTTTTCTCCTGTAATCGAGGTTATGGCTGTTTTTATAAACTTTTGTTTTGAAAAGAAACTTCAGGAACCGCGTGATAAAGCGGTATTCAAAATACTGAGGTTCCAGAATGGACTTCAGCATCTTGTCTGTCGCCATGTGAACTACCATAATCATTTTTTAGATCTATTTATTGCATATGGATCACACTTTGAAAGTAAAACCTTTCAAAGTGAAAATTAAATGTAAAAGAAAATAGGTTTGAAATGAAAGGTTTTTGCGTAAGAAAATGCGTTAACTCGAGCTAAAGCCAGGTCAACGTTGAGTTAGGCAGAGCGATAAGGGTAATAAAATCTAGAAGAATCATGGGCTAACCGAAGATAGCCCACAGATTGATATTTAGCCCAGCAGTTCACAATTTGGCGGCAGACGGCAGCCAATCGCATTGGGGATTATTTCGATACGGAAATGCTTGCCTGCCAGTGGTTCGCCATCCAGATTAAAAGTGATGTCATGGGGGGCTGTGATTTCCAGCCAAGGCAAGGTAGCCTCCACTACATTTTTATTTTTCTCACCACTGAACACGCTGGTCAGTAGGGCAGGAAGTAATTCTTCTGCGGTCAGCAACCGCAATTGCAGCAAGCCATCATTAATCAGTGCATCGGGGCAGAGAGGCTGTCCACCACCGGCTTGCCGACCGTTGCCGATACCTATTACCAGTGCATCACCCGCCCATTCGAAATCCGGCCCATGTATTTCACAACTGTCTGCTTTAATTGTATCCATGCGCATCAGGCCATGAATAAAGTATGAAGCCCCACCCAGTACGGCTTTGAGTTTTTCCGGTGTCTCAGTGGTAATGCGAGTGCCAAAGCCACCGGTCGCCATATTGATAAAGTAGTGCTCGCTATTTACTCGCGCGATATCAATGGTGACCGCCCGGCCTTTGACTGCCAATTGAAATGCATTTTCTATGTGCAGGGGAATGTTACAACTGGTGGCAAAATCGTTGGCTGTACCTAAGGGCACAATACCTAAATTGGGGCGATTGTAGGAGGGCAGGGCCATCAGCGCACTGGCGACTTCATTAATAGTGCCATCTCCCCCGCCTGCAATTACCGTATCGACCCCCAGACCGGCAGCTTCGCCAACATAACGCTTCGCATCCCCGTGTTCCCAAGTGACTCGAACATGAAGCATAATGCCTTCATCACGCAAGTTCTTGACGGCATTGCGAACTTCAAGATTACCCGATTCCTTACCATTCAAGATGAGAAGGGTACGTGGCATTGAGGTCATAACGTGCTCCAATCGTTTCTGCGATAGGAGTAACAGTAACCCATAGCTGTTTAATTTACCTATCCCCTTCTTACTTGAACTTGCAGCGGGGTTAGCGGTGTTCGTTACTCGGCCCATCCTAGGGCCTCGCCTCGTTGAGGTCGCCGCAAGCGGCGTTCAAATCTGCTCCTGACAGATTTGTCACCCGAATCACCTGACTGCGTAAGCTCATCAGGATTAGTGTGGGGCTAGCATAAATGCAGCTCGAATCACTTGCTGGTAGTGGGTTTGGCTTCTTTAGCTATATGAGATTATTCCGACAATATTGCAAATATCAATTATCTTTAAGTTTAATAAAAAGAGGTTTTATTTTTGTTGGGATATTTATTTAACGGAGATAATTATTATTTGATGGTGAGGTTATTCATAAAACAGGCTTTCTTATTATTAGTTAATAGCTTAACAAGAATCATTAATAATAAAATTTAGGAAAAATTAATAGTAATCAGATGGATAGGGCCATAAAAAAGAAAAGGCCAGCCCAAGGGAGATTGGGCTAGCCAAGGAGGTGGTTCCTAGTCTTGCTGTAAAACTTTTTTAGTTCTTGATTGTACTCGAGCTATGCTACCCCAGCGTAATTATAATTGATGTGATCCATTTCTAATATTTGCTAAAAATGCCATCTTGGCGATGGCATTATTTTTTTATCGCTTTACGTTACGCTTTTTCATGGGGATTTCGGCTATTTGTCCCATTTAGATTACGTACCAGTAAGCCATATTCCACGTTAATGTCCGCGGGGATGGGCAAATACATGATATGACCATTACCCGGTGCAATATCTGCCGGCTGACCTTTTTTATCTTGCATGCTGTCGAGAATAAACTGGATATTGCCGTTTGGCGTCATCAGCTCAACACTATCACCAACCGAGAATTTGTTTTTGACCACCACTTCAGCCAAGCCGTCACGACGCACTCCGGTAAACTCACCGACAAATTGCTGGCGTTCAGAAACTGAATAGCCGTAATCGTAAGTTTGTTGCTCTTCATGCACATGACGGCGCAGGAAGCCTTCGGTATAACCCCGGTGAGCCAAGCCTTCCAGTGTGGTCAACAAGGTTGGATCAAAAGGTTTACCCGCAACGGCATCATCGATAGCACGGCGGTAAACCTGTGCGGTACGCGCGCAATAGTAGAAGGATTTAGTCCGACCCTCAATTTTCAGTGAATGCACACCTAATTGCGTCAGGCGTTCCACATGTTGAATAGCGCGTAGGTCTTTTGAGTTCATGATGTAAGTGCCGTGCTCATCTTCGGTGGCGGTCATGTACTCACCAGGGCGCTGTGCTTCCTCAATCATAAACACTTTATCGGTTGGTGCACCGATACCCAGTGTTGGCTCGATATTCTTTACCGCAATCGGTTGGTGAATATGCACGATGTTGCCGATTTCATCTTCTTTGCCTTCCTGAACATTATATTCCCAGCGGCAGGCATTGGTGCAGGTTCCCTGGTTCGGGTCGCGTTTATTGATATAACCAGATAGTAGGCAACGGCCGGAATAGGCCATGCACAGTGCGCCGTGGACAAAAATCTCCAGTTCCATATCAGGAACTTGTGCGCGTATTTCTGCAATTTCTTCCAGTGATAACTCGCGGGAGAGAATAACGCGGGTCAACCCCATCTGTTGCCAAAATTTGACGGTAGCCCAGTTGACGGCGTTAGCTTGTACTGACAGATGAATATCCATCTGCGGGAATGCCTCACGTACCATCATGATCAAGCCGGGATCCGACATAATCAGTGCATCCGGCCCCATATCGATCACCGGTTTTAAATCACGCAGAAAGGTTTTCAGTTTGGAGTTGTGGGGGGCAATATTTACGACCACATAGAAGCGCTTACCGAGGACATGCGCTTCCTGAATACCTAATGCCAGGTTCTCGTGATTAAATTCATTATTACGCACCCGTAGGCTATAACGTGGTTGGCCGGCGTAAACCGCATCTGCCCCATAAGCAAAGGCATAACGCATGTTTTTAAGGGTACCGGCAGGCGATAATAATTCCGGGGTAAAAGGAATAGATGAAGACATATAAGTGGCTCTCAGTCTGAGTTCAAGTCAGAACCACGCCCGAAGGGGTGGTTAAAAGCCGGGGATTGTAACCTTGCCAATCAGGAAAATCAGCCATCGCACAATTTTTGTAGGGTTTAAATGATCTGGATCAGTTTAAGCGGATTTTAATGTCTTGGAGCATAAAGGAAAAATTCGTTAATTGAGCGATTTTTTGCTCATTTTTTGACTAAATGATTTTCTTTGAGTAATATTTTGCACATAAATACTGATTTATTCTTTATATGAGCAGTTTTTTGCTCAAGAGGTGTTTGTGGCTAAACTAACGATACAGATCTTCAATCACGGCCTTTGGCATGATGCTGCTGAACTGACTTTTACAGAGCCGGCTCGTGGAAGGCAAGGCGCGGCAGTGCTAGGCTATGACGGCGATTATGCTATTGAGTGGATGTATCGTGATGATGAATTCAGTTGTAGCATAAATTTACCGGTTGAATTAGCTCACACCTATTCGTCTAAGCATTGGTTTGCTTTTATTGACGATATAATGCCCGCAGGCGCAAGCCGCCGCTATTGGGTTAACCAACTTGGTCTGCAATCAATGTCAGCGAGCGAGCAGGATTATATTTTGCTGAAAACGGGCACTATCGCCCCTGTTGGCAATATGCGAATAAAAGATGCAATACCTGAGTTACATCCTGATAGCCAGTTAAACCATATCCGCTTTACATTGCAGGACGTAGTTGAGCGTGACTCATCTTTTTTGGAATATGCGCAGCAAAGAGGGGCCTCGGCAGGGGGGGCGACAGGGGCCGGTGGCGAAGCGCCGAAGCTACTATTATGTTGTTCAGATAATGATGAAATCTGGATTGATACTTTCCAGGATGGCATCAGTAACCAAGATACTCATTATTTAATTAAATTCCCAAGAGGGAAGCGTAGCACTATTGATTGCGATATTTTACGTGCTGAGTATCACTTTTATCAGGAACTGGCAAGCATTGGTATCGATACGATAAAGACTGAAAAGATGAGGCTGATAGAGGGAGATAATTATCCTTCTTTATGGTTACCTCGCTTTGATATTGATTCAATTGAGAATAAGCGAGTTCAATATGGTCTGGAGTCACTTTATTCAGTTATGGATGTTGCTTCGGGTAGCTATTTAAATCATTTTGAGGTAATCCGAACTTTAGTAAAAAAACTGACTTCTCAGTATCAAGTTAATGAATTAAGTCGGCCTTTAAATGTTGAAGCTCTCGTTATTGAAATGATTAAGCGAGATTTATTAAACGTCGCTTTTGGTAATTCTGACAATCATGGCCGCAATACTGCATTAATTAAACGGCCTGAGGGGATCTGGCTCTCGCCTATCTATGATTTTGCCCCGATGAAAGCAGATCCTGAAGGTATTCCCAGAGTGACTCAATGGGGGTCGCCTTATGAAGAGGGAGGGAATTTCGACTGGAAGGGTATTATTACTGAGTTATCTGATCTTGCTGACCCTGACAGTGTCTTTTTGGCATTCCAGCAAGTGGCTGAAAATCTAATAGGTTTGAAGGTTCGTCTTAAAATGCGAGGAGTACCGGACAGCATTCTTAATATGCCGGGAATGGCTTTTGATTATTTGGATGAAAAATTACAACGCTGGGCACATTTATGAAAGTGAAACTTTCACCGCAAGAGCGTGAGAACTTGTTACTGATGTTACTAAGCCAGCTATTTAGTGAACAGATATCTACAGGGGAATTACTGCGCAAACTTAGAAAAGAGATGCTAACCATGTCTCAGGACGAGTTTTCATCTTTGGTTAATATCAGCCGACGTACTCTGTCTGATATTGAAACTGATAAAGGGGGCCAGACGTTATCTGTGCTTGGGCGTGTTTTTCGGCCTTTTGGTTTGAAAATAGGTTTATTGCCACGTAACCAGCAAGTATTGAAAAAAATGCTGGCGAAAGAGTTTGCAGCGGTAACCGAAGATCAGGAGCGTTTGAAATGAGATGCGCGGTCACTCGCCCCGCGCGGGTACCTTTAAGCAACGAATGTAGGTAAAATAGCTCTATCAGATAAATAAAAATTACAGCGTCAGATCTTTAATTATGGTGGTCGGGCCATTTTTTATTACGGAGGCAATGCCTTTTTTGGCAGCAGCGTCAGAACTGTAGGATTCACTGACGCCAATAACCTGATGGTTTTTCGCTTTCAAAACGAAATAAGGTTCATTTTTGACGTTGTGCTTCAGCTCATATTGGCTTTCCAGTGGCGAGTTACTCTGCACTGATGATATGCCGTTTTCAGCCGAAGCCTTACTGGCGTACATCTCACTGGAGAGAATAGTTTCGCCATTGCTGGCTTTTAGATTGAAATAGTGCTGCCCATTCTTTGCCTTATTAAGCTCATAGTGACCCATGGTCATAGTGGTTCTCCTGTTGGTTGTGATACCTCTAATGAGTGTAGTCAACGTTGACCGGATGTCAGGTCAATGCGCTATGCACCACCAACATAACGCACCTTTGGCAAAGACGGCATTACAGTAAACGACAGATCTCTGCTTCCCAGCGATACCCCATACCGTACACTGCACGGATAAATGGCTTCTTGCCATCGAGTGATTCCAGCTTGCGCCGGAGATTTTTGATATGGCTATCGATAGTGCGATCCGTCACTACGCGGTAATCGTCATACAGATTATTCAGCAGTTGCTCACGGCTAAACACATGGCCTGGTTGAGTTGCCAGTATTTTCAGCAGACGAAATTCTGCCGGGGTCAATTCCAACTGATGGCCCAGATAACTGGCCTGAAAGCGGGATTCATCAATCAGCAGTGGCACCGTATCACTTGGCTGCTGCGGTAGCGGTCGGCAGCGGCGCAGAATGGTTTTGACCCGCGCCACCACTTCCCGCGGGCTATAGGGTTTGCAGATATAGTCGTCAGCACCGATCTCCAGCCCCAGTAATCGATCAATCTCTTCGGTTTTTGCCGTCACCATCATAATCGGCACATCAGAGAAACGGCGAATTTCTCGGCAAATGGTAATGCCATCGCTACCGGGTAACATTAAATCCAGCAAAATAATGGCCGGTGGCGACTGACGGACTGCCGCCACTACCTCGTCACCCCTGGTGAGCCATTGGGTCTGATAACCCGCAGCCTGTAGGTAATCGACCAATAACTGGCCGAGCTTCGGTTCATCTTCAACAATCAATACGGAGCCAGATTGGCTGGCAGACTGAAGCGGCTCGTGCATTACAATGAATTACCCTATGGAATGGAATAGCGGAAATACTACCGTAATCCGCAGGCCACCCAAAGGTGAATGTTCGGCGCTGATTTTGCCACCGTGGGCCTCGACAATATTGTGGCATATCGCCAGCCCTAGTCCTGAGCCGCCGCTTGCGCGGTTACGTGAGCTTTCGGTGCGATAAAAACGCTCAAAAATACGTTGCAGCTGTTCATCACTAAGGCCCGGTTTACTGTCCTGCCAGTGTAGGGTTAATATTTCTTCTTCTGGCAGTGCGATAATCTCAAGCTGCCCGCCTTCATTGGTATAACGCAGACTGTTTTCCAGTAAATTATGAAATAGCTGATTCAATCGGTCGGGGTCGCCGAACATTATTGCCTGTTCAGGCAGATGGGCAGTAATGGTGATATTTTTACTTTGGAAACGGCCATGGAAGCTGGCGATAGCGATTTGTAACAGACGCACGGCATCCAGTTGGGTTTTACGGTAGGCCAGTGCACCACGATCTGAGAGCGATAACTGATGCAGGTCGTTGACCAGTTTGGTCAGAATTCCTACCTCGGCTTGCAGTGAGATCAAGGATTCAGGTGTTGGTTGCCGCACACCATCCTGTAGCGCCTCCAACTCGCCGCGCAGTACCGCCAGTGGCGTGCGTAATTCATGCGAGACATCGGCCATAAAGTCGCGCCGCATTTGCTCGTTTTTCTCCAACGAACTGGCAAGTTGGTTAAAGTCTTGTGCCAAACGGCCCAGTTCGTCACGGCTACTGACCGCCACTCGAGTGCTGAAATCACCGGCAGCTAAGCGGTGAGTGCCTTCCACTAACCGTTTTACCGGTGCTAACATCCCGCGCGATAAAACCCAGGTCACCGCTGCCGCCAGCAGGGTTGATAAGCCGACAATAATCCAACTGGTGCGGCGCTGTTGCTGGTCAAAGTTAATATCTGCATTACGCGTCAGTTTTTCGGGGGGAGTCGACATCACCCAGCCCACCACGTTTTTATTCACCTTGATGGCGCGACGGCTAGCTTCTTTCGGCACCTGACCGGTGTGTCCGACCAGTAGATTATTGTGATTATCGACCACCCAGAACTGAGCGCGCCAGCCTCGTGGCGGCAGATTGCGGCTGTTATCACTGCTCTGCTCGAAAGAGCGCATGATCTGATAAATCACCTGATCATTATTACGCAGGAAATCCCAGTTACCGTAACGCTGATATTGCACCTCAAGCGCGTCTCCCAACATGGCGATACGTTGTTCATTGCTCTGTTTGATGTAATCAATGAATCCGCGCTCGAAGCTGGCTCTAACCCCCCAGTGCATCGTGATCAACACCAGCATGCAGGTAGCAAATATCGCCATAAACAGTTTTCCGGTAATGCCGATTCTCATTGTGTTTTCACCTGTTCTATCGGTTGGCTGGTTTAATGGGTTGGCGGGCCAGATTACGATTGGTGCCGGTATCCGGTGGCACGCGATTAAATATCAGGGCGGGCAGAGCAATGATAATGGCCATGCACATATAGCTGTACAAGAACGCGCTGTGGGTGGCCGAGGTATTGGTTACCACCTGATTATGCGCAAACACGCCCAATAATATCCCGGCGGTGCTGACCCCCAGACTCATGGAGAGTTGCATCACCATCGACAGCAAGCTATTGCCGCTACTGGCAAGGCGGTTTGGTAAATCTTTCAGGGTTAAGGTATTCATGGTGGAGAAGCGCAGTGCGTTAACCATTCCCTGGAAAAATAGCACCACCGGCAGTAGCCATAGCCAGCCCATCAGTGCCACCAGTGGGAAGCTCAGACTAACCACCGCCAGCAGCAATGTCGCGCTGACCAACACTTGCCGGTAGCCGAAGCGGTTAACCACCTGCACGATAATTCGCTTCATGCCCATACTGCCGATAATCATCGGGATCATCATTAAACCTGCATGGAACGGCGTGAATCCCAGCCCGATTTGCAGGAAAACCGGGGTCATAAAGGGCAGCATGCCACTGCCAATGCGCGCAGTCATACTTGCAGTCAGGCCAAGGGCATAGGATTTGTTTTTGAACAATCGCAGTGAAAATAGCGCAGCGTTATTACCTCGGGCATGCCACCAATATCCGGCCAGAGCCAACATCCCAGACAAGACTAAACCCGCAATTGCCAGCGGTGGCAAACCCAGCCCTTTATGGCCATCTAACGCCAGTGTTAGGGTTGCCATGCCGATAGCCAGCATGATAAAGCCGCTGATATCAAAGCGACGGGTACGCATGGTGTAGTTAGGCATCAGCATCAGAGTAGCTAAGGCGCCAATCACCCCCACTGGCAGGTTGATCAAGAAGATCCAGTGCCAACTGGCGTATTCCACCAGAAATCCCCCCAGCGCCGGGCCAACCAATGGCCCAATCTGGCCGGGTAGGGTGACAAAGGCCATCGCCGACATATATTGTTCGCGTGGCACGATCTTCATCACCGTCAGGCGGCCCACGGGTACCATCATTGCGCCACCGACCCCTTGAATCACGCGAGAGGCGATAAGCTCATTCAGGGTTTCAGATTGCGCGCACATCAGTGAACCAAGGGTAAACAGAATGATTGCTGAGAAAAATACCCATTTAACCCCGACACGATCAGCCAACCACCCGCTAGCGGGCAGCATCACAGCCACCGTCAACACATACGACACAATGACCGATTGCATACGCAATGGGTTTTCACCCAAACTGGCCGCAATCGAGGGCAGGGCGGTATTGACGATGGTGGTATCCAGCGTCTGCATAAAGAAACCGAAGGCAACGATCCACAGTTGCCAGCGTATACCCGTCATCTTTCAACCTGCTGCTGTGTTGACTGCATTCGCTTACCCGAATCACTTACGGGTTTTGACCTTAAAATATAAGTCAGCTCATCGGGACTCTCTCGCTTGCCGCCTGGGTATATCGCCATAGGCTATTCCAGCTTCATTAGCGGCTGCTTACTAAAGCGGCTGCGTAATCGGTCAAAATAGAGGTAAACCACCGGTGTGGTATACAGCGTTAGCAGTTGGCTCATTACCAGCCCACCGACAATGGTTATCCCCAGTGGTTGACGTAACTCTGCCCCATCACCACTGCTTAGCACCAGTGGCAGCGCCCCGAACAAGGCGGCCAATGTGGTCATTAGAATCGGCCGAAAGCGCAATAAACTGGCCTGAAAAATAGCATCGCGGGCGCTGAGATTGCCATTACGTTGCGCGTCGAGGGCAAAGTCCACCATCATAATGGCGTTCTTTTTCACGATACCAATCAATAGCATAATGCCAATAAGTGCGATCAGGCTAAAGGGGGCGTCGAACAGTTCTAGCGCCAGTAGCGCGCCCACCCCAGCAGAGGGCAGTGTGGACAGAATGGTCAGTGGATGAATATAGCTCTCATACAACATCCCGAGCACGATATACACCGTAGCGATAGCGGCCATAATCAGCCACAACTGCGATTTCAGTGTTTCCTGGAATACCTGCGCGGTACCAGTAAAGGTGCCGCGCACGGTGGCAGGCACCCCAAGTTCCGTCATTACCCGCTCAACGGCGGCGGTTGCTTCAGATAAACTTCCGCCTTCCGGTAAGTTAAATGAGATGGTCGAGGCGGCGGATAAGCCTTGATGATTAACCGACAGTGGTGCATTGGCCGGTTGCCACTTGGCGAAATAAGACAATGGAATTGACTGACCGCTGCTATTAATCACAAACATCTTATCGAGCGAACTGACATCCTGAGTGTATTGGGGGGCAACTTCCATCACCACTTTGTATTGGTTCAACGGTTGATAAATGGTGGAGATCTGCCGTTGACCAAAGGCGTTGTTTAACAGGGCATTGGCTGTGGACACATCAATCCCCAAGCGCGCCATGGTCTCGCGATCGTAAGTCAGTGCCATCTCCGAGCCTTTATCCTGCTGGTCAGAGTTAACATCTGCCAGCTCCGGCAATTTAGCCAGCGCGGCGCGGACTTTGGGTTCCCATTCACGTAGTGCGGCTAAATCGTCTGCTAACAGCGTAAATTGATAACTGGCGTTGGCTTGACGGCCACCGACGCGAATGTCCTGCACCGGTGCAAGGAACAGGCTCGCCCCCGGTTCTTTGGCTAGTTTGGCACGCAGACGAGTGATAATTTGCTGAGCGCTCTCACTGCGCTCACTCAAGGGTTTGAGCGAGATAAACATCGACCCGCTATTCGTGCGTGAGCCACCGGTGAAGCCGGTGACATTGTCGACCGCCGGATCATCGTTGACTATCTTCATGAAATCCTTCAGCTTCTGCTGCATCGACTGAAACGAAATACTTTGATCAGCTTGAATAAAACCCATCATCCGGCCAGTATCCTGCTCGGGGAAAAAGGTTTTCGGGATACTGATATAGAGCCAAACATTGAGCGCGATAGTGGAAAGCAGCACCACCATCACCCAACGTGTATGACCCAGTACCCAATTGAGTGAGCGACCATAACCTTGCTGAATAGACAGCAGCATTTTACCAAACCCACGAATCCGGGGTTGCTGACCAACCGGGTGTGATCGTAGCAAATGGGCGCACATCATTGGCGTCAAGGTGAGGGAAATGACCAGTGAGATGCCGATAGCCACCGACAGTGTTATGGCAAATTCGCGGAATAAACGGCCCGGTAACCCTTCCATCAGCAGCAGTGGAATAAATACGGCCACCAGCGAAATACTCATCGACAACACGGTAAAGCCCACTTCGCGCACCCCGCGCAGGGCGGCGGCCATTGGTTTTACCCCCGCTTCCAGATGGCGGGAAATATTCTCCAGCACCACAATGGCATCATCAACTACGAAGCCGGTGGCGATGGTCAATGCCATCAATGACAAGTTATTCAGGCTAAAACCGCACAGATACATAGCGGTAAATGTTCCGATCAACGAAACCGGCACGGCAACCGCGGGAATAAGCGTGGCACGGCCGGAGCGCAGAAACAGGAATACCACCAGAATCACCAAAGCTACGGCTATCATCAATGAGCGCTCCACTTCATCTAACGAAGCACGAATGGTCGGCGAGCGATCTTGTGCGATAGTCAACTGAATTGAGGCGGGGATCGAGGCACGCAGGGCCGGAAGTTCTGCTCGAATCCGGTCGACGGTGGCGATAATATTTGCCCCCGGCTCGCGGCTGATTACTAACAGCACCGCCGGTTTACCATCGGACATCCCGGCGTTACGCACATCTTGCACTGAGTCCACCACCGTGGCGACATCCTGTAGCCGTACCGCTGAACCATTGTTGTAATGAATCACCAGTGGGCGATAACCCGCTGCGGTTTTGATCTCATCATTGGCCTGCACCTGCCAGTGCTGTTGGCTGGAATCGATAGCACCTTGTGGGCGGCGAACGTTGGCGGCGCTGATTGCTTGTCGCACCGCATCCAGCGAAACGCCTTGGTTAAACAGCGCCCCAGGATTCAATTCAACCCGCACCGCAGGCAGGGAACTGCCTCCCACCGAGACATCACTGACCCCCTCGGTTTGAGCAATTTTCTGCGCCAATTTGGTAGAGGCAAAATCATACAACTGACCTTGGGTAAAGGTATCCGAGGTCAGCGTCATTATCATGATGGGCGCATCCGACGGGTTCATCTTACGATAGGTCGGGCGGTTTGGCATGCCGGTGGGTAGCAAGCTTTGCGCGGCATTAAGCGCTGCCTGCACATCACGGGCTGCACCGTTGATATCTCGATCGAGAGAGAATTGCAGAATGATCCGCGTGCTGCCCAATGAACTGGTAGAGGTCATTTCATTGACGCCCGCAATTCTGCCCAGTGCGCGTTCCAGCGGTGTGGCAATTGAGGACGCCATGGTTTCAGGATCGGCCCCTGGCATCGATGCACTCACCGAAATCACCGGATAATCCACCTGCGGCAGCGGTGATACCGGCAATAAGCTAAAACCGATAATTCCGCTGAGGGTGATAGCCAGTGTCAGCAGGGTGGTAGCCACCGGGCGATGGATGAACAGAGCGAAGAATTTCACGGCTGCTCCTGTCCATGGGGTAATTCAGGTGTGTCAGTATCCTGATGGCGATAGCGATTTTTGCCATGGGAGTTGCGTGCCAGTTTATCGAACAACAGATAGATAACCGGAGTGGTAAACAGGGTTAGTACCTGACTGACAATCAGCCCGCCGACCATACACACACCCAGCGGTTGGCGTAGCTCGGCCCCGGCCCCGGTACTGAGCATTAATGGCAATGCACCAAACAGCGCTGCTAATGTGGTCATCAGAATCGGGCGGAAACGTAACAAGCACGCCTGATAGATAGCATCATACGGGGTCATCCCCTGATCCCGCTCTGCGGCCAGTGCAAAGTCGATCATCATGATGGCATTCTTCTTTACAATTCCGATCAGCAGAATAATGCCGATAATGGCAATCACATCCAGCTCATTGCCGGTCAGCATCAGCGCCAGCAAGGCACCGACACCGGCGGTGGGCAGAGTTGACAAGATAGTGACCGGATGAATAAAACTTTCATATAACACGCCGAGCACGATATACATCGCCACAATCGCGGCGATAATCAGCCACAACGTGCTACCGAGTGCGGCCTGAAATGCCAGCGTAGAGCCTTGGAAGCGGGTGGTGATATCCGCCGGTAGCTGAATTGCCTGCTCAGCTTGTGTCACCGCGTTTACCCCCTCACCCAAGGAATATCCCGGTGCCAGATTGAAGGAGATAGTGGCTGACGGGAATTGATTCAAATGGTTAATCGATAATGGCCCGAAGCGCTCCTCAATGGTGGCAATACTGCTCAGCGGCACCCCTTTACCGTCGCTGCCGGTCAGGCGGATATCGTTAAACGCCGCCAAGCCCGGCGTGGCCTGCACGTCATGTTCTAGCACCACGCGGTATTGGTTGGCTTGGGTATAAATGGTGGAAATCAGGCGTTGACCAAAGGCGTTATATAGTGCGCTGTCGATAGCTGCCATCGTGATACCTAAACGGCTGGCGCTATCGCGATCGACATTAACAAACGCCACCAATCCTCGGTCCTGCCAATCACTGGTGACATCCTGGAAGGGAGCTTGTTGCTGCAACTGACTAACCAGCTTCGGTACCCAAGTACTCAACTCCTCAAGTGTCGTGGCTTGCAGGGTGAACTGATATTGTGTCCGGCTCAGTTGCGTATCAATGGTCAGATCTTGTACCGGCTGTAAGTAAAGTTTAATCCCTGGGACGCCGGTAACGCTTTCCTGTAAGCGGGTAATGATCTGTGGGATGCGATCGTCACGGCTGTTGAGTGGTTTAAGGTTAATCTGCAACCGGCCATTGTTCAGCGTGGCATTGGTACCGTCAACGCCGACAAATGAGGTCAGGCTTTCTACCGCTGGATCTTTAAGGATAATGGCGGCCACTTGTTGCTGGCGTTCCGCCATATTACTGAATGAAACGGATTGCGGTGCTTCCAGGGTTCCTTGAATCAGACCATTGTCTTGCAACGGGAAGAAACCTTTCGGCATCAGCAAGTAAAGCAGCACCGTCAGGACCAGTGTGCTCACCGCTACACCCAAGGTTATCCATTGATGATTAAGCACTTTTTTTAGTGCCACGGCATAATGGGCGATCACCCAGTTAAAGAACTTCTCACTGGCGCGTGACAGGCGGTTTTGCTTACGCAGTGACTCATAACTGAGCATCCGCGCGCACATCATTGGGGTCAGAGTCAGCGAAACTACCGCTGAAATCAGGATCGCCACCGCCAGTGTTACGGCAAATTCGCGGAACAGCCGGCCCACGATATCGCCCATAAATAGCAACGGAATCAACACTGCAATTAATGAGAAGGTGAGTGAAATAATGGTAAAGCCAATCTCTCCGGCCCCTTTCAGCGCCGCATCCAGCGGTCTCTCGCCTTTTTCGATATAACGAGAGATATTCTCTATCACTACGATGGCGTCATCGACCACAAAGCCCGTGGCAATGGTCAGCGCCATTAACGTCAGGTTATTGATTGAAAACCCGAGAAAATACATCGCCGCAAAGGTCCCGATCAGTGACAGCGGTACTGCGACACTGGGGATAATGGTGGCTGCGGCATTGCGCAGAAACAGATAAATCACCATCACCACCAGCACAATGGCGAGCAATAACTCAAACTGCACGTCACTGACGGAGGCGCGGATGGTGGTAGTGCGATCGGTTAGTACCTTGACATCAACCGACTTGGGCAAGCTTTTGATCAACTCCGGCAGCATCTCGCGAATACTGTCCGCGGTGGCAATGACGTTGACCCCCGGCTGGCGCTGGATATTCAACACAATCGCCTGCTGGGTATTGGCCCATGCAGCCAGTTTGTTATTTTCCGCGCCCTGCTCAATGGTGGCGACATCCTGCAAGCGGATCGGCGCTCCATTTTGGTATGCAATGATCAGATCACGGTAATCCTCGGCAGATTTCATCTGGTCATTAGCCGACAATGTCACCGAACGGGTGGGGCCATCGAGGCTACCCTTGGCAGAATTGACGTTAGCATTGCTGATGGCAGTACGAATGGTTTCGCTGTCCAGCCCCAATGCGGCGACCGCCGGGGCATTCAGTTTCACCCGCACGGCGGGGCGCTGTCCGCCGGAAATAGTGACCAGACCGACCCCGGTGACTTGCGATATTTTCTGCGCAATCCGGGTTTCGACCATATCTTCTACTTGCGTCATCGGGATGGCAGTGGAGGTCACGGCTAAGGTCATAATCGGCGGATCAGCCGGATTCACTTTGCTGTAAATCGGGGGGTAAGGCAGATCATTGGGCAGTAGATTGGTGGCGGAGTTAATGGCAGCCTGCACCTCTTGCTCTGCTACATCCAGTGGCAAAGTAAACTGGAATTGCAGCGTAATCACTGACGCACCACCCGAACTTTGTGATGCCATCTGCTTGAGGCCGGACATTTGGCCAAACTGGCGCTCCAGCGGCGCGGTAATGGATGATGTCACCACATCCGGGCTGGCCCCAGGATAGAGTGTCACCACCTGAATCGTCGGGTAATCAACCTCCGGCAGGGCAGAAACCGGCAGCGCGCGGTAACCGAGAATCCCGGCCAGCAGAATGGCAATCATAAATAATGTGGTGGCAACCGGGCGCAGGATAAACAGCCGTGACGGCCCGCCACCAGGTGTTGGAGGCATCACTTGCATCAGGATTTCTCCGCAGGAACAGTGTTACTCGTCGCTCTTCTGCCCCGATGTGTGGCTTTCTCCTCCGTGGCTGCTTTCTCTGCGACACCCGTTTGGTTTGCTGCTGCGGCCCGTGGTGTTACCACTTCGACCTGTAAGCCTTCGGTCAGGCGATCAATACCGTCAGTGACCACGCGTTGACCCGCATTCAGGCCGGCGCTAATAACCACTTGTTTGCTGTCTTGAATACCGGTAGTGACCAGATGCTTACTGACTTTATTTTCATCATTTAGGGTCCAGACAAAGCTCCCTTCGTTACCCATTTGTACGGCGGCGGTTGGCACCACCACAGCATTTTGCAGTAAATCGACTTTGATACGGGCGTTGACAAACTGGTTGGGGAACAGGATGTCATCGTTATTGGCAAAGCGTGCTTTCAGCTTAATGGTGCCGGTGGTGGTATCAATTTGGTTATCAATACTGAGCAAATAGCCCTGCGCCAGTCGCTGTTTATTGGTGCGATCCCAAGCTTCTACTGGCACGGTAGTGTTATTTTTGGCCGCATTTTTCTGCGCTTGCATGATAGCGGGGATATCGCTTTCTGGCAGCGTAAAGACCACATCAACCGGATGTGTCTGAGTGATCACCACTATGGGGGCTGTGGTACCGCTGGTAATGTAATTACCGACATCGACCTGTTTTAGGCCCACTTTGCCAGATATTGGGGCGGTAATTCGACTATAAGTCAGTTGCAGTTTGGCACTGTCGATAGCGCCTTGATCGGCTTTAACACTGCCTTCACTTTGGCGCACTAACGAGGCTTGAGTATCGAGCTCTTGTTGTGAAATGACCCCGGTTTTCACCAATTTTTGGTAGCGGGCTAAATCACGGCGGGCATTGTCCAGCGTGGCCTGATCTTTTGCCAGTTGGCCCTGTGCTTGGGTCAGTTGTACCTGATAAGGGCGTGGGTCGATCTCCACCAGTAAGTCACCGGCGTTGACCTGTTGCCCTTCAGTAAAGTGGATTGCCATTAATTGGCCATCGACCCGGCTGGTCACGGTGACGGTATTGGCGGCAATCACGGTACCTAGGCCGGTAAGATAACGGGGTACGGCTTGTTCGGTGGCGGTGGCCGCCTGTACCGGCGACATGGGCATATTACGTCGGCCACCGGCGCGGGCTGTTGTCGTCCCGCCAGCGGTGTGCTGCGCACCTGGCGCGGTGTTGTTGGTGGCCGCGCTAAAATAGCGCCAGGCAAATATAGCAACAGTAATCGCCACCACCGCCCCGAGTAACATCAGTACTCTGGAAGTGCGTTTGGATTGAGCTTTCATGATGGCGGGAGTCCTTTTTGTTTATTTTGTTATGCGCACATAGATGCAATCAATTGGGTATCGATATGTTACTAGTTTAGCGGGGATTTACCGGATAAAAATGGAGGAAATATGGAAGTAGTGTCAGGGTATGTGGGATTTTGGTTTTTATAATTTTAGGATTCAAAACTGATAGGGTTTGGTTGCGGTTGATATTCGATTAAGTGATGTGATCTGTTTCTTGATTACCCACTGCGCAGTGGGTAATCAAAATAGCATTAACGATACAGGGTCTGCGCCCAACGGGCCAAACCGGCGGTCACTGAGCCGAAGTCATTGCCACCCACCAACGGGATACCCGGTAGTTGCTGTTGCAGGGCGGCTCGCAATAACGGGGAGCGAGCACTGCCGCCTGTCAGATAGATGACATCTGGAGTGATATGGCTGGTGGATAATGCCAAACTGACTTGTTCCTGAATCCGTTGTAGTGGCTGAGATATGGCTTCAGCAAGCTGTTGCTGGTTGATAGTCTGGCCTAACTCTGGCTCGACAAAATTCAGTGCAGTCGCTACTTGTACTTGTTCGGATAGCGCGATTTTGCTCTCTTCCGCCGCCCGAACTAAACGATAACTCAGGCGCTGTTGATACACTTTCAGCAGGCGCTCTACTTGCTGTGGATTGGCCGCGTCACGAATCAAATCACGCAGGAAGCGGCCGTTAACCGTGCTGTAGAAATCGCTCTGTGCCGGAACATCGTTAGTCGCAACGGCATTCCAATAGGGCAGTGACGGCAGAGCAATCCCTTTTTCGGTTTCGCCCCCCATGCCAAACAGCGGCATCAGTTGTTTAAACGCGAGCATAATATCCAGATCGTTACCACCAACGCGACAACCACTGTGACCCAGCAGGCTTTGTTGACGGTCTGCCAGCCCCTGCCATTTAGGCCCCATCAATAGCACCGAACAGTCAGTGGTACCACCACCGATATCCACCACTAGTACGGTTTTTTCTTCTGTCAGCGTCGCTTCAAAATCTAGCCCTGCCGCGACCGGTTCAAACTGGAAAGCAATATCGCGAAAACCGGCGCGTTGGGCGGCGCGCAGTAAAATCCCTTCTGCCTGGCGATTAGCATCCTCACCGCCAGAGCCTTGGAAGTTGACTGGACGACCAATTACTGTCTGACTAATTTCTGATGCCAGTACGGATTCTGCCTGACGTTTGATATGGAACATCATGGCGCAGACCAAATCCTCAAACAGCGCCAATTGCTGAGGTTTCAGCCCATTGGCGCCCAAGAAGGATTTAGGTGATTTTACAAAGTATACGTCTTCAGGGTCTTCGATATAGTGGGCGAGGGCAGACAGGCCAAATGTCAGACTGTCGGCGGCAACCGGAATATCCTCTTCGCGATTGAATGCCATGGCCCGGCGTAATAGCTGCTGATTTTCGTCACTACCGGTGGGTACCTGCCAGTGGCGGTGCAGGCATTCACTGACCGCTTCCCGTGTTGGCGCGCACAACATGGAGGGCAGATAGACGTCATTATTTTCCAGTGCCAGTAAGTTGGGAGCATCATCCCGCATCACGGCAACTGAGCAGTTTGCTGTGCCGTAGTCAAAACCAATGAACATAATTGCCCCCCAGGCCAAATAAAGGGGTGCGACTTTACCCGAGAGTGGGCAGCGGGGCAATCGTCATGTTAGTGATTTTTTAATCATGGTTGAGGATGCAACATGACGAGCCGGTTATTTAATCGCAAAATAGCCACTGTCGAGTAAATCAGACAACGGTTGCGGCGGGCTGATGGTTTCACCGTCAGCTAAATCGACACCAATGGTTATCAGTTTATTGAGCGTCAGAGGGAGTTCTGCTGGCCCAGCCAGAGTGGCGATATTGGCTCGCTGAGCGGTACCATTAATGATAGAGACCAGCACTTCATCCATCTGGTTAATATGGATATGGGAAATTAACTCGCTGTTAAACTTAAGATAATCGATAGTGTGATCCGCCAGTAACTCGAAATCATTCAGGTTATGACCAAACTCTTTAACGATGAGCTTACAGCCCAGTTGTTGCAATTTGGCGAGAAAATTGCCAATCGCGAAGGGGTATTGCAGTAAGGTGGATTCATCGACCATCCAATAGAGACTTTGTGTTGGCAGTACGGTTTGCCGCACCAAGGTCAGCAATGATTGGCGAAACTCTTCTTTGAGCAGCGCCGCCTCTGACTGCGGGATAGCCAGCGCCAGCCCTTTATGTTTGATAGCTTGGGCATGTGTCATTAACAGTTGCTCACAGACCCAATTATCAATCTGCGGCAGCAAGCTATAGAGCAGCGCGGCTTCCTGAAACTCGGCCTGGCTGACGTTAAGGCCATGTGGCCGATTAACCTCGAAACTGATTTGATAGAAACAGACAGACAATGGCGTTCTGGGGGGCGCGGTTGGGGTGAGTTGCAATACCAGTTGGTTATCATTGAGAATATTCTCAACATCTTCCCTGCTCAACAGCTCGTGTTGGCGTGCTAATAGCTGCTTTTGCCGTGGCTGATAGAGATAAACCTGACCGCGTCCACTGTGTTTAGCGGTGTAACAGGCGATATCTGCCTGTGCCATAATTTCACTGCGCTGATTGTTATTGCTACTTATTTGCGTCACACCGGCGCTGGCCCCAATACGATAGAGCTTATCTTCCCAGTAGAAATGATAGCCATTAATCAGTGATACCAGACTTTGGGTAATGGCTTTGGCATGGGGTAGGGTGCAGTTGAGCATCAGTAAGCCAAACTCATCACCGCCGAGGCGTGCAACACAATCGCTGTTACGTAAGTGCTGGCGCATCAACTGGCTCAACTCTTTCAATAATGCATCTCCTGCGGGATGCCCGGCAGTGTCATTAATGGCTTTGAAATAGTCTAAATCAAGGAAAGCCAATGCATGTTGTTGGTTAAGTTCGACGCTAATTTGGATTGCCGCTTTCAATTTATTCTCAAAATTGGCGCGGTTTGGCAGACCTGTGAGATTATCGTGAGAGGCGCTGTGGCTGAGTTTGCGCATCATTGCGCGCGATTCGCCGACATCCTGGAACACCAGTACCGCCCCGACAATGTCCCCTTCCAACGTTTTCAGCGGCGCGACCGACTCCTGAATATCATAATGCTGGCCATCACGATGGTGTAATACCATTGACTCATTGAACGAAGAGTAGGGGCGATGATTAAGGCAATGCTCTATCGGGTTATCAATCTCCGCGCCGTCTACGCCGTTAGTCAACTTGATGATATGGTTGACCGGTTGGCCCAATGCGATGGTATTTGCCCAGCCAGTCATTTTCTCGGCCACCGGGTTCATAAAGGTAATCTTCATCTCCTGATCGGTACAGACCACAGCTTCACCGATGGAGTCCAGCGTGATATGCAGTCGCTCTTTCTCTTCGTGCAGCGCTTCCGTCAGATTTCTGATTTCCGTCATATCCAGCGTGGTACCAATCAGACGCAGAATATTGCCATTTTTATCACATATCATATTGGCTTGATTACGCAGATGGACAATTTCACCATCCGGTAATAACAGCCGGAATTCCAGACGGTATGGCTGGCGCTGCTTGAGGGCGGCGCTATATTCGCGATTAACCCGATTGATATCTTCATGATGAATGTATTTCTGCCAAACACGCTCATCAACCTGGGTATTAAAAGGAATATGATAGAGTTCATACATCCGCTTATCCCAACTGATAACCTGCGTTTTGATATCCAATTCCCAGATACCGATCCCCCCAGCCTCGTTAGCCAGCGTAATACGCTCCATTAGGCGGCGGTTAATAATCTCGGTTTTTTTCAGCTCATTGATATCTTCAGCCTGCGAGATGAAATAGAGCGGTTGCTGTTGGTGATCCCGCACCACACTGACCACCAGTAGTGCCCACACGATTTCACCATCGCTGCGAATATAGCGCTTTTCCATCGAATAGCTGGGGATACGGCCATGATACAGGTCGTCGAGTAATTTCAGGTCCGCAGAGAGATCGTCTGGATGAGTAATTTGCTGGAAAGTCAGGGTCAGTAATGTCTCTTGGGAATAGCCTAATAACTTGCATAAGGCCTGATTGACCTGCATCCATTGGCCTTGCGGTGAGACCAAGGCCATACCGATGGCTGAATATTCCATCGCGTTACGAAAGCGGTTTTCGCTTTCAATAATATGCTCTTTCTCCATGCGAAAAGAGTGCATTACCATTGCCATGGCATGGGGCGGAATTAACACCATTAATAAAGGAATAAAGGAGAACGCTTGAATTGACAGGTTAGTATCGGAATTAATGGTATACAGCTTGAAATTAAGCATCAATGCAATCAGCAATGTTGCCATAAAGCAGATGGTAAATGTCTCAAAACGCGGTAAGCGGATTGAGGTCCAGATCAACGTCATGATGACAAAAGTGAAGGGGAAAGGCAGATAAATCAGTCCGATATAACAAGCTGATAGTGATATTATCATCATAAAAATCATATCAAACAGCGCTTTGGATTTGGTCGCGATATTGAAGTAACCTCGACGGTAAAGTAACCCGACCGGCCCTAAGGCCAACATGCCTACCGCTTCGGACATAAACCACACCGTGAGCACTTGGGTAAAGCCCCCGTTTTGTGGGGATAAATACCAAGCCGCTGCCAGCCCACTGGCCAGAGGGACCACAATCACAGTGCAAACCGAGAATTTAAGCCAACTGAGCAGGTTATTGAGCGGGTCTTTGGTTTGCAGGAATTTACGCAGTAACCAGGCCCCGGCGGATGCCTCTGCCAGGTTGATAAATGTTAGGGGTAACGGGAACCAACTGAGGCCATATAAAATAAAATTAGCAGCAACAATACATATCCCTGCGGCCAATAATTGCCATAACCAGTAGCGCATAGGATGGTGGAACAGCGCCACCATTAATACTGCCGTCGGGAACCATAATGGGGCAAGGTTTTCTGACCGTTCAGAAAGCTGGATACAAAAGAGTGCGAGCAAAAATACGACTATGCTGATGATAGTAATGTGGATAATGGTTCTATTGTCAGGTGCCGGTCTTTCGGACGCACTGAGATCCATATAACGCCTTATTTTGCTCATACAGCTTTAGATTATGATAGGAAAAACCCATCACATAAAGAATATACCGCCGTTAAAATACGGTCATATTCAAAAGTTTAGTATAGATAAACACTGTAGAGTGTTATTCCTCTTCTCAGTGCTTAATTAATGATTTGTTTATTAGCATAATAGTCAGACCAAGAATATAGTTGCCAGTCCCAGAAAGATGAAAAAACCACCGGTATCTGTGATGGCGGTGATCATAACACTCGATCCGATAGCCGGATCACGCCCCATCCGAGCCATGGTCATCGGGATAATAACCCCCATGAGTGCTGCCATCAGCAAGTTAAGGATCATGGCTAATGTCATCACCCCTCCCATTGCCGGATCGCCATAGAGCAGATAGGTTACTACCCCCATAATCCCGCCCCATACCAGACCATTAATCAACGCTACGCCCAATTCTCTGAACATCAGGAAGGTCACGTTACCTTGTTGAATATGGTGTAATGCCAACGCTCGGACAATCATGGTAATGGTTTGATTACCGGTATTGCCGCCAATACCGGCCACAATCGGCATTAATGCCGCCAGAGCCACTAATTGTGAGATGGTGTCCTCAAATAAGCCGATCACGCGTGAGGCAACAAATGCCGTACAGAGGTTGATTGCCAGCCATGACCAGCGGGTGCGAACCGCGCGGCCTACCGGGGAGAACACATCTTCTTCCGGGCTTAAGCCCCCCATGCGTCTTAGGGTGGTGTCGCTCTCTTCGTTGACCACATCAACAATCTCTTCGATGGTCAAACGACCCATCAGTTTGCCTTTGGCATCAATTACCGCGGCACTGATTAAGTCATAACGTTCAAAAGCACCGGCAGCATCCTCTGCTTTCTGTTCGGGTTGGAACGTGGTCGGGTTGCTATCCATCACCTCAAATACTTTAGCATCGGGCGCATTGAGCAGGATAGAGGTCAATGGTAACTCGCCAAGCAAGGTATTTTTGCGGTCAACCACAAAGATTTTATCCGTGGCATCGGGAATATTTTTCCGATAACGCAAATAGCGTTGCACGGCTGCCAGCGTAATATCGGCACGTACCGTCACCAGCTCGAAATCCATCATCTGACCGACAGTGTCACGGGCATATTGGATAACTTCCCGCACTCGGGCGCGCTGATCCGGGTCCAACGAGGTGAGCAGGCGGCCCATCAAATTACGTGGCAGGTATTCAGCCAAATAAGCCTGTTCATCGACATGCAAAGTGCGCATGGCCCTCAACAGGTCTTTATCACTCATCTCTTTAATCAGCGAATCCCACACTGTTTCAGAGACTTCAACCAGCGTTTGGCCGCGTTTCTCATTTTTGACCAACCGCCACAATGCCAAACGTTCGTCATGAGGCAACGCCTCCAGTAAGTCAGCAAGGTCGGCAGCATGCAGATCATCAAGTAGACTTCTGATTTCTAACGTTTGCTCGGACAGTTGTTCATCGCTGAGCTTTTCTTTCTCTTCCTGACGGCCAAGAATGCCATCAACCAAAGCCTTATTATTCAATAATAGAGAAAGTATCCGGTTGCGTATTTCAGCCAGTTTTTTCGTATTATTTTTAGTTTTATTCTTTATAACGGCAGAAATTGGCACAGGAATAATCGGCACTGGCATAGTGTGTCCTTAATTCGAAAACGACCCTTTGCCCCTGAAGTCGTAGGGATAGGCACTAAAACATTAACGACAAAACATCTAGGGGCTGAGATCGCTCTCATGGGGGCCAGGTGGTTCGCCTTCTACAGTCAGTTCAAGCTGCTGTGACTGCCTGCGCTCCTGATGATGGGAAATAGAAGCGACCGCCGCATACAATAAACGGCCAAACAGAATGAGAAAGCTCACCAGTAGGATTATTTTTGTTAGCTGTGCTGTTGGCCGTCTTCTCATCATTTACCTTCCTACCCTTCGCTCTTGGCGTTGCAGCGTTGTTTGTCACAATTAATGTTAGCTGCTCTCACTACTCGTCCCATCCATGGGCCTCGCCTCGTTGAGGCCGCTGCAAGCAGCGTTCAAATCTGCTCCCGGCAGATTTGTCACCCGAATCACTGACGAGAGTCAGCTCATCGGGGTTGATTCTGATTACTCTTTGACGGTAACCACATCCGCTGCTTCTGGTTCTTCTTCTTCAATGATCAGCTTCCAGCCTACTACATCATCCCAGTATGCCTGCTCACGCTCAAAATCCAGTTGTACCAGATTATTTTGTGTCAGATAACCGACGGGGAAACGTAATGTCCAATGGCTATCGTCAGTTATCAAACGCAGACTCTCTGGCGTGGTAGTCGACTGACGCTGATTATTCAGTAACGTACTCAAACGTAATAACTGAATTAACGGTAAATAATACTTTTTCTTGAATAAATTTAAACGCGGTAATTCATCCAGCTTGATGCCTTTACGATGCATTCGTACCAACGTTGCCAGCAGCAGTTGTTGCTCCTGATTAAAACCCGGTAAGTTGGTGTTTTGCAGGATATAGGCAGAATGGCGGTGCATCCCACTGTGATTAATACTCAGACCCACTTCGTGCAACATTGCCGCCCATTTCAACAATGCTTCAAGCTGCGGCTGCACCAACTTGGTGTTCTGCGCTAACCACTGGGTATAAAGTTGTTCGGTTGTTTCCAGCACTCGGCGGGCTTGTTCGCGGTCAATATTATAGTGTTCCGCCAGGCTTTTTGCCGTGCGTTGACGAATATCCTGATGGCGGAAACGGCCTTCCATCTCATACAGCACGCCTTCGCGCAGCGCGCCGTCGGATAAGCGTAACTCTTTGACTGCTAACGCATCAAATACCCCACACAAGATAGCCAGGCCTGGTACAAATACCGACTGGCGATCTTCTGATAATCCCGGCAGGCTCAGGGCTGAGAAGTGTTTGAATTGTAACACTTGCTCAACCAGCATTTCGAGGCGCTCTGGTGTTATCAAACCGTCTTTTTCGCCCATTTCCACCAACACTTCATAGGTGGCCTTAATGGTGCCGGATGCCCCCAGCGCATATTGCCAACCCTGAATGCGGTATTGCCATGCCAGATTTTCCAGTTTCTGTGCTGCCGCAAGACGGGCACGTTTGAAATTGGCCTTACTTATCTCACCGTGTGGGAAGAACTGCTGGGCAAAACTCACGCACCCCATACGGCGGCTCTCTACCAACAGAGGCTCAAAATCTTCACCAATAACTAACTCTGTTGAACCCCCACCAATATCAATGACCAGCTTGCGGCCTTTTTCCGGCTGAGTGTGTTCGACGCCCATAAAAATCAGACGGGCCTCTTCTTGGCCGGAAATGATTTCGATCGGATACGGAATAACCGCCGCCGCCCGCTTGAGGAATGCCTCTGCGTTAGCAGCTTGGCGCAGCGAATGAGTGCCAACAATACACACATTATCAGGTGAGAAACCCTGCAAGCGTTCTGCAAACAGCGCCAAACAGGCTAAACCCCGTTCGATGGCTTCTTCGCTAAGCATGTTATTGTGGTCCAAACCATCAGCCAGATGTACGCGCTGCTTTAGGCGACCTAAAACCTGTAGCGCGCCGTTGACGACCCGGGCAATGACCATATGAAAACTGTTAGAACCCAAATCGATAGCTGCAATTTCCTGCGGCTTGGTGGTCGATGAACTGTTGGATAGCGGCATAGTTTTAGCTCGATGCGTCTGGTTGTTCCAGCGCTTTTAAATAATCATAGATGGCAATCTGTGCACGTACTTTGCGCCTATTACCACGCGGTACATAACGATTACTCAGTTCTTTATCAATATAACGGGCTTTTACCGTGTCGTTGAATAACAGCTCTAAAATATCTAGCACCCGTTGTTTTAATTTCGGATCCAGCAATGAGACCGCGACTTCAATACGGTAATCGATATTACGGGTCATCCAGTCAGCTGAAGAGAGATACACCAGTTTGTCGCCTTTATTCTCGAACACATAGACCCGGTCATGTTCCAAGAAACGGTCAACGATACTGGTGACCTGAATATTATCGCTGATCCCCGGCATATTGGGGATTAACGAGCACATGCCACGTACCAATAATCGGATTTTTACCCCAGCACTGGAGGCGCTATATAACCTATCTACCAGACCTTTATCTACTAAATTATTTATCTTCAGGGTAATACCGGCGCTTTCTCCGGCCTGAGCATGAATAATTTCCTGATCAATCAATTGATACAACATTAAGCGCGAGTTCTGCGGTGACACCATCAGATTATCGAATTTGACCGGGCGATAAGGATTTTCGATAAAGTTAAACACCCGCCGTACTTCATTGGTAATACGGGCATCAGCGGTCAGTAATGAGTAGTCGGTATAGATTCGGGCGGTCTTCTCATTGAAGTTGCCGGTACCGATATGGGCATAGCGCACGATCTCCTCGCCTTCAAGGCGGGAAATCAGGAATAATTTGGCGTGGATCTTCAGACCAGGTGCTGAGAAAATAACGTGTACACCAGCGGCGGTCAGGCTTTTGGCCCAGTGGATATTGGCTTCTTCATCAAAGCGCGCCTGTAACTCTACCACTACCGTGACTTTCTTGCCGTTATGGGCGGCATGGATCATCGATTCTATGATGCGTGAATCCTTGGCGACCCGATAAATATTGATTTTAATCGCTAATACGCTGGGATCGAAAGAGGCTTGACGCAGTAATTCCAATACGTGTTCAAAGGTGTGATAAGGGTAATACAGCAGGACATCTTGTTCACGGATAGCATCAAAGCCATTGCGGAATTTATCAAACCAAATATGGCGCAGGCGCGGCATTGGCCGGTTAACCAGATTGCTTTTGCCCACATTCGGGAAGCTGATAAAGTCTTTGAAGTTATGGTAACGGCCACCTGCAATAACCGAGTCATCATTAGAGATACCCAATTTATTGCGCAGTAATTCCACCATCTCATCGGGCATATCACGTTGGTAAACAAAGCGCACCGGCTCTGCCGTCAGGCGCTGTTTAAGGCTCGACGACATCAGCTCCAGCAGGCTGGATTCCATTTCAGTGACCAAATCATATTCGGCATCACGGGTCATCTTCATGGAGTAGGCGTTTAGCGCATCGTAATCAAAGAAGCCTTTAAAAATCTCATCGAGGCAAAATCTCAATATATTATCAAGTAATATCATTGGCTTGCGGCGACGAGGTGCTTCTGGTGGCAAATTGACAAAACGCGGGACTTTATCTGAAGGAATCTCCAGCAGGGCATAGGCAATTTCCTGCCCGCGGATAATCTCCACCGCTAGATAGGTGTAATCGTCTTTTAAGAACTGCACCAGGTTGGTGTCATGGTTAATCAAGATCGGCGTAATGTGTTGGCGCAGATGCTGTTTAAAATAGATTTTTAGCCAGGCTTGCTGATTTTCGGAAATCTGCCGTTCATTAATCAGGAAGATCTGATTACGCGCCATTTCCAGTAAAAGATCATTATATAACCCATCAAATTCTTGATCGGCTTTCACCACTTTGCTCTGAATTTTTTTCAGCAAATGGCGAGAGGTCACGGCAGAGCCTTGCTCTTCGCTGATCAAAATGCGCCGTTTCAGATCGGCAAATCGGACTTTATAGAATTCGTCCAGATTATTGGAGTAAATGCCAAGAAATCGCATCCGCTCGATGAGTGGATTGCTCTTATCTGCTGCTTCCTGCAATACCCGCTCATTAAAAGATAACCAGCTAAGTTCTTTTTCGATGTAGAGCTTTTCCTGACCCATTGCAACTCCAGTAAGATTATTGTGGGAGTATTTAGTGTCCTCAATCATTATTGCGAAAGTTTGACAAGAAAGTCCAACAGATATCATTAGTTAACTTTGTCCGTTAAACCTTATACCCAATCGATCTTAAGTTGCAGGAAAGCGGCAAGTAACAGACAGATTGGTCAAAGACGGGTTTGAGCAACACACCTGCATTTTGAAAGATGGTGGGTATAAAACATTGTCATGCAAACGCCACAAAAGTGACATAAGATGCTCGGTCATCTGGCGGTATAGATATACGCTTGGATTGATAATAGTAGACGGGGCATGGGGCAATCGAAGAGTATGCAGCGAACAGGCAAAGCAACACCATCAGGGAGAGATAAGCGCCGGGCTGCCATTGATCGTTTAGTGCACATGGCGGTGACGAGTAGTGGCTTGTTAGTGCTGCTGACACTGATGTTGATTTTCGTTTACCTATTGTATGCCGTATTACCGTTGTTTAAACCGGCCTCTATCAGTTTGCATAATCAGTTCGCTGTCACTCGCAGTGCGCCGACGGCCGCGCTGGGTATTGATATTCAAGGGCAGATCGGATATCGCATTGATAATCAAGGCTATGGCTACTTTATTCGGCTCAATGCACTGGGGGCATCCCCAGCAGGTAGTCTGATAAGCGAACAGCGGTTATCGCCCCCACCGGTATCAATCAGCCGTGCAGCCAATGGGCAACCTTTGTATGGCGTTGGCCTGAGCAATGGCCGTCTTACTCTACTGCAACCCGATTTCTCAGCCACACCGCCACGCTGGCAATTTCCGCTGGGTGAACAGCCGCGTTTTATGGATTTGAAAGGCCAACGCTTGCAGCATTTGGTGCTGGCTGAACCGCAACCACAGCAATTTACCATTGCCGCCGTTACCGATGATGGCCGCTTGCTGGCAGGGACGTTTACTGCCCAAGGGCAGCAGGTTACTGAACTGACGGATGTGCCGAAAACGGTCAGTCAACTGTTATTGGCACCTGACGGGCGTTTGCTCTATCTGTTATCCGGCCAGCAGTTATCTATCTATCAATTTGGCCCAGAACTGAAATTGCGTGAAACTGTGTCGTTACTGGATGACCAGCATGCGTCTGATGGGCCATTGACCCTCTCTTTGCTACCAGGTGGCAAGTCGTTGCTGGTGCAAGCGCCGGGCGGCGTAATCAGCCAATGGTTTGATGTGCAGAAAGGGCCGGATAATCAATTTCACTTGACGCGCATACGCAGTTTCACTCCAACAGGTAAGGGCTTATTGACCACGGAGCGCGCGCGTCGGGTCTTTGCCTCATTATCGCCACAAGGCGAGCTATCACTCTTCTCCAGTATCCAGTCAACGCCTTTGCTGCAACATAAATTAGCTGACGGCGTTACCGACGCCGCGTTCTCCCCTTGGGGCGATAGTTTGCTGCTTGAGAATGCTGCCGGTTGGTCTACCTATCAATTGGACAATCGCTATCCAGACATTGGCTGGCGTAGCTTGTGGCAACGGGTGTGGTATGAGAATTACCCTGAGCCAGCCTATGTTTGGCAATCAAGCTCGGCCGAAGAAAGCTATCAGGCTAAATTCAGCTTGGTACCGATTATTTTCGGCACATTAAAGGCGGCCGCCTATGCCATGTTATTCGCCGTTCCATTAGCCTTGGCGGGGGCAATTTATACGGCCTATTTTATGTCGCCAGGTTTGCGGCGAGTGGTTAAACCGGCCATTGAGATGATGGGGGCATTCCCAACCGTGGTTATAGGTTTGATTGCTGGTATTTGGTTGGCTCCGGTAATTGAACATTATCTGACGGGAATTCTGCTACTTCCGCCGCTGTTGGCGCTGGCTATTTTATTGTGTGGCTGGGGGAGTAGTTGTCTGGTGGAAAAGACACAATGGCGGTTACCTGCGGGCTGGGACGTGATTGTGCTGTTGCCGGTTATCCTGCTGACCGGTTGGTTCGCATTATGGTTGGGACCACAACTGGCGCAGTGGGTGCTAGGAGGGCCGTTACATGAGTGGTTGGGTGACAACTACTCTCAACGTAATGCGCTGGTGGTCGGTGTCGCCATGGGGTTTGCTCTGATCCCGGTCATCTTTTCGCTGGCAGAGGATGCACTATTCAGTGTGCCGCCGTCACTCAGCCAAGGCTCATTGGCACTAGGGGCGACCCCGTGGCAGACGTTAACCCGGGTCATTCTGCCCTCAGCCTACGCTGGTATCTTCTCTGCACTGATGATTGGTTTTGGCCGTGCGGTGGGGGAAACCATGATTGTGCTCATGGCGACCGGCAATACACCCATTATTGATGGCAGCATTTTTCAGGGGTTACGGGCGATGGCCGCCAATATCGCTATCGAGATGCCGGAAGCGGTCGTCGGTAGCGGCCACTATCGGGTGCTATTCCTGACCGCACTGGTGCTGTTTTGCTTCACTTTTTTAGTCAATACACTGGCCGAGGCTATTCGTCTGCGGTTGCGTGAACGCTATCAGATGGAGCGGACGGCGTGATGAACATTAAGCCTAATGTGTCTGGCGTGACCAAAAAGTGGTTTGCATCGGGTTCCCCGTGGATCTGGCTAACCGCTAGTGCTGTCAGTATCAGCCTGCTGGCGTTGCTTGGGATCATATTATTGTTGGCAGGCCAAGGGATGCGATATTTCTGGCCCGCCCCGGTCTATCTGTTTGAGCTTAAGCAAACGGCGGCAGGCCCGGTCAAAATGATTGGTGAAATTTATCAACAGCAGACGCTGTCACGTCAGCAATTAGAACAAGCCGGCGTGATGTTACCGTCGCAGGCCGGTGAGACAGTAACCCGCTATTTGATTAAAACCGGTAACCGTGAGATTCAGAGTCAGGATTTCCATCGCCTGCTGGACAGTGATATCCAGCAACGCACTTTGCCTAAAGATCTGCTGGTGCTGGATCGCCAAAACAATGGTACGGCATACGGTTTCCTCGCTGGCATGTTGGATAACGGCCAACCGTTAGTGGGCAATGATTTGGCTCAGGAACTGCAAAAACGTATTCCTGTGATACAAGGTCTGGTCAAGCGCGCGCAGGATATTCAGTTCCGCCAAATGAATATGCTCAATCAACAGTTTGAGGCGTTGCGGTTAGAGAAGAAACGGCTACAAATGAATGGCGACCTTGACAGTAAATCGCAGGACCGTATCGAGGCGGAGTGGGGGGCGCTGCAACGTAGCCATCAAGCCATGATGGAAACATTACGCGGGCTACAAACCGAGCAAAGTCGCTACACGCTGTTATTGCGCGACATGAATGGGCAAATCCACCCACTGTCACTTAGCCAGATTAACCGCGCCTGGTATCCCAATGACATGACTTTCGGGCAAAAACTACATCATTGGGCAGCACAAACTCAGAAATTCCTGACCGATAATCCGCGCAATGCCAATACCGAGGGCGGTGTGTTCCCAGCGATTTTTGGTACGGTACTGATGGTGATATTGATGTCTATCGTGGTCATGCCATTAGGGGTGATTGCTGCGGTGTATTTACATGAATATGCCGGCAAAAACTGGTTGACCCGAATGATCCGTATTTCTGTGGTGAATCTGGCTGGGGTGCCCTCTATTGTTTATGGCGTGTTTGGCCTCGGTTTCTTTGTCTATCTGATTGGTGGATCACTGGATAAACTGTTTTACCCAGAGGCGCTCCCCAACCCGACATTCGGTACCCCTGGCGTTTTATGGGCGGCGTTAACGCTAGCACTGCTGACGTTGCCAGTGGTGATTGTTGCCACCGAAGAGGGGCTATCACGCATTCCGGCCAGCTTGCGGCAAGGCTCGCAAGCGCTGGGAGCCACTAAGGCTGAGACACTGTGGCATATTGTGTTACCGATGGCGGCACCGGCGATGATTACCGGGCTTATTTTGGCGGTGGCACGGGCTGCGGGGGAAACCGCGCCGCTGATGCTGGTAGGGGTGGTGAAATCAGCGCCGCTCTTGCCAGTCGATGGTATCTTCCCGTTCCTGCATTTAGAACGTAAGTTCATGCATTTGAGCTTCCAGATATACGATATGGCATTTCAAAGCCCCAATGTGGAAGCGGCTCGCCCATTAGTCTTTGCCACAGCTCTGCTGCTGGTGATCATTGTGGTCGGCCTTAATTTAGCGGCTATTGGTATTCGCCATCATTTGCGTGAAAAATATCGAGGTTTATTGTTGTGACTGAACTTTTTAACCCGCAGGACGAAATATGGGACTTTTGACGCCAGATTCGCTGCCGCTGCTTGATGTGCAGCAATTGACCGACGAGCAAACAGCGCTGGCGGTCGAAAAGCTCAATTTATTTTATGGTGACAAACAGGTGTTGCACGATATTTCATTTAATGTGCCTAAGCACCGTGTTACTGCGCTGATTGGCCCGTCTGGTTGTGGTAAATCTACCTTATTGCGCTGCTTTAACCGCATGAATGATTTGCTGGATAACTGCCATCTTGAGGGTGAAATCCGGCTAGGTAGTGAAATTATCACCGATAAAACCACTGACGTTGCCGCATTGCGTCGGCGGGTTGGCATGGTGTTTCAGCGGCCCAACCCATTCCCTAAGTCAATTTATGAGAATGTGGTATATGGCCTGCGCTTGCAGGGGATTCGTGACCGTCGGGTGCTTGATGATGCTGTTGAGCGCTCATTGCGGGCCGCAGCATTGTGGCATGAAGTGAAGGACCGGTTGCGGGAAAATGCCTTTCGCCTCTCCAGCGGCCAGCAGCAGCGCTTGGTCATCGCCAGAGCCATTGCTATTGAACCTGAGGTGTTATTGCTCGATGAGCCGACATCCGCTCTGGACCCAATATCCACCCTAACCATCGAAGAGTTGATAACCACACTCAAGCAGCAGTACACCGTGGTACTGGTCACCCATAATATGCAGCAGGCGGCGCGGGTCTCGGATTACACCGCCTTCATTCATCAAGGGAGCCTGGTGGAATATAACGATACCGATGCGTTGTTCACTTCACCGCGTCAGCGCCGGACGGAAGATTATATTACCGGGCGTTACGGTTGAACATTTAGCGCCAGTACAGCAGTTTCTAAGGTGTTTGCTTTATTTATCAATTGCGATTTAAGTTTACACTTTCATGTGCCGCTCGTTATTTAGGTGACTATTGAATGGAAGCGTTAAGTGAAAGAGCTATTGATAACTCAGCCTGATTTTATGGAGACATTTAGTTGTGTCGGCACAGCATGTCGCGAACACTGCTGCAAAGGCCAAAATGTCACGCTTGATAGAAATCGTTATCAAAAATACATTAAAAGCCCTTACGCAGAAATTAAACGTATTGCCATTAACCAGATTTCTGTTACTCAAGCCAGCCTTGCCTCTTGGGCCAATATTCACCCAGATAGTCAGGGGAATTGCCCCTTTCTTGATGAACAACGGTTATGTCAAATTCACAAACATGCCGGCGCTCATGCACTGAGTCACAGTTGCGCAACTTTCCCCCGCGTTGAACATGTTTATAAAAATCAGAAAATTAAAAGCATGTCACTCTCTTGCCCTGAAGTAACCCGGCAGGCGTTATTTTCCGATGACGCGCTAACGTTGCGTTTTTCTACTATCAACCAATATGACTATTACAAAGCACCGGATATTGTTATTGAAGAGCGGTTGGTTAATCGCGCTTGTGCGGCAATTGCAGCCAGCCAGCAACCGAATATTGAAGAAAATCTTTGGGCGATAAATTGTTTATTACATAATTATCAAGCCTGGGATGACGTGAGTAAAATTAAAATGGTTGAGATAGACAACCTGCGCACTGAACTTATCGCCACCATGATGGTGGGGCAAGCAGCCCATGAACTGGCTGCGGCGAAGAGAGAGCCGACTATCGGTGATGAGCGATTAAATTTCTTGGCTGATTTTATTGCACAACTGGCTGATATTCGGGGGCGAAATACGCTGGCGGCTTATGCTCAACCGTTGCTGAGCTACGCCACTAATGACCTGATTGAGCAAAATAATAATAAGCAACAATTAAACAATGCATGGCAACAGTATGCATTGCCCTTTTTTACCAAATACCCGTCAGTATGGCGCAATTATTTTCTGTTACGCATTCATCATGACCAATTGGCGATGGGGGATGAGCAAGCGGCGGTTACAGTATTTAATCTACAAGCTATAGATTTCTTCTATTTGAAAGCACTCATTTCAGCCTATGCCAGCCAGCATGGGGAGCTAACCGAAGATGACGTGATTGGTATTATCTATTCTTATCATGCGTGTCGGGAATCCACGGACAGCTCAAGCCAGAAATTTAAACAAGACGTTATGGCTTGGGCGCTAAAAGAAGATTTTTCATTATTATCGTTGTTGGCGTGAAATAGTATTTAACTTAGTGGCGGATTGTGTCGTTTGTTATCTGTAAATTATCAGTAACTAATAGGGATCTATTCAGTGAAGGAATTACAGATTATCCAACCTGAATTCGTTAAGAATTTCAGTTGTATTGGGTCAGACTGCCGTGACCACTGTTGTCATGGTTGGGATATTAACCTCGATAAAAATACCTACCGAAAATATAAAAATAGCCAAAATCAAAGTATTAGAAATATAGCAGTTAAGAATATTACAGTTACACGAACAAACCCATCCAATTGGGCTAAAATACGCCTTAAAAGCGATGGCAACTGCCCTTATCTTGACGAGTCTCGTCTGTGTGAAGTACATAAACGCTTGGGGAGCGAGGCGCTGAGTAATACTTGCTCGACATATCCACGCAGTAGCCATAAGTACAAAACAGAACAATTTAATACTTTGACACTTTCCTGCCCAGAGGTTACCCGGTTGGTATTGTTTAATCCGCATGCATTTACTCTGCATGAGGAGACCGTCTACCAAAAACAGTATTTCAATAATAGAAAAATGAATACTGAAGGGCAATTTATTCACTATTATTGCAACCAAATAGTGACTATGCCGAATGATAATTTTGAAGAGAATATTTATGCGGTTCATGTTTTTATGCACTGCTGTAAAAATATCGATAGCACCGTCGATGACAAATTACAGATGATATTTGAATTATATACCACCATTCGAGCCAAGTTGCAGGCTGGCGATATACGAGAAGAGGTTGCAAAGATCACTTTTAATGCTAACGCACGTTGGCATTTCCTAATGATATATCAAAGGAATACGGTTAGCGCTATGGGTACTAGGGGACATAAAACGCTATTTAATTATATGGCTTTTCTCATTCATCATTTGATGAATGAAGTAGATGTTAACCAACTAGAAGAACGTATGGCTATGTTAAGCGCTACCTGGAATGACAGAGTTATGCCGTTGCTTAACCAACACCCCCATATTCTACGTAATTTTTTTCAGTATAATTTCTACCATAATCAGTTTGCACTTAGTAAAACTGATGATATTGATAAGGACTTTCATTCCTACGTTATCGATTTTTTTATTATAAAATCAGTTATCAGTGCATTTGTAATACACAATGGCACGTTGAGTGAAGATGATATCATTAATATCGTCTATTCATACAGTATCTTTAAGCTGCACAAGAGTAATGCTCAAAGTATCCTGTTATCTAACATAGATAAAGTCAATGAAAGTGATGATTTTTCTTTACTGAATATGTTGAATTGATATTGGGGCCAACTGAACTGGCCCCAGCGGATTAAGCACTCTTTATCGATGGTGTTTTATATTTAGCCAAATATTGTGGCTGGAAAATGCACATACGAATTACAGTACGGTATTCACCATTGATAAAGAACTCTTGCTTTAATTCACCCTCTATTTCAAAGCCTAATTTTGTATAGATATGGATAGCTTTTTGATTTTCTTTATCAACAATCAGATAAAGTTTGTACAAATTCAGTACCGAAAAACCATATTCCATCGCCAGTCTTGCGGCAGCACCTGCATGGCCTTGACCCTGATGAGCCGGGTCGATAATTATCTGAAACTCAGCACGGCGGTGAATATGGTTAATTTCAACTAACTCCACCAGACCGACTTTTGTCCCCTGGCTTTCAATAATAAAGCGGCGCTCACTCTGGTCATGAATATGTTTATCATACAGATCAGACAGTTCAACAAAGGCCTCGTAAGGCTCTTCAAACCAATAGCGCATCACGCTGGCATTGTTATCTAACTGGTGAACAAACGGCAAGTCATCCCGTTCTAGTGGGCGTAACCTGACGCTGTTAGTGGTAGACATACATATTCCTCATTGGCGACAGCGGTTGCTGCCCTAAAAATTATACTATTAGCACAAGAGGTAAGCACAGGGGAATTAAAAAAGGCGCTAACCATTAATGGCCGCGCCTTTAATCAATATTTATTAACTTGTTTTATTCAGCCGCGTAGCCTTGGGCAGGTAGGCGTTCACCATCCAGCCAGGCGGCATTATCACGCATAGCAAGACGGCCATCGGTAAACCAACTGACTACCAGCGGATAAATGCTGTGTTCCTGAGTTTGTACTCTTTCGACCACATCCTCTTCGCTATCCTCACTGAAAACCGGTACTTTGGCTTGCAGAATAACCGGGCCGCCGTCCAGCTCTTCAGTAACGAAATGCACTGAGGTGCCATGCTCCGGATCACCGTTTTCCAGTGCCTGACGATGAGTGTGCAGACCGGGGTATTTCGGCAACAGTGACGGATGGATATTTAACATTCGTCCAGCATAGTGCTGAACAAACTCTGCACTGAGAATGCGCATATAACCGGCTAACACCAGTAAGTCAGGCTGATAGTAGTCAATGGCTTGCGCCAATGCCAAATCAAAACTGGCGCGATCCGCATAGGACTTGGCATCCACAGCATGGTGGGGAATACCCGCCAATTCAGCTCGTTCCAACCCATAAGCATCGGGGTTATTACTGAACACGGCACTGATGGTACCTGAAATACGCCCTTGTTGTTGGGCGTCGATCAACGCTTGTAGATTACTGCCCTGGCCGGAGACCAAAACCACTATCTTTTTCATATACCCTTCGTACTTGAAGCTGCGGGGTGTTGGCTGCGCGCATTACTCGGCCCATCCGTGGGCCTCGCCTCGTTGAGGCCGCTGCAAGCAGCGTTGAAATCTGCTCCCGGCAGATTTGTCACCTGAATCACGGACTTGAGTCAGCTCATCGGGATTTTGAAGCTGCAGGCTGAGTCAGCAATGTTATGGATTGATGATGACTTGATCTGCACCGTCAGTCGCCGCCGCAATCACACCGATTTTCCAGGCTTTCTCACCGGATGCGGTCAGTAACTCAACGGCGATATCAGCCAGTTCTGCCGGGAGCGCAACAACCATGCCGACACCACAGTTAAAGGTACGATACATTTCGTGGCGACTGACATTGCCGGCTTGCTGCAACCAACTAAATACCGCAGGCCACTGCCAGCTAGCTTCGTCGATAACCGCTTGAGTCCCTGCGGGTAATACCCGTGGGATGTTTTCCCAGAAGCCGCCGCCAGTCAGATGAGCAATAGCATGAATATCAAGCTGCTCAATCAGGCTGAGAATGGATTTAACGTAGATTTTGGTCGGTTCCAGCAAATGGTCAGCCAGCGATTTACCATCCAACTGAGTTTGCTCAGGATTGGTGTTGCTGACTTCCAGAATTTTGCGTACCAGTGAATAACCATTGGAATGCGGGCCGCTGGCACCTAAGGCAACCAACGCATCACCCGGTGTCACTTTGCTGCCATCAATGATTTCAGACTTTTCAACTACACCAACGCAGAAACCGGCAACGTCATAATCTTCACCGTGGTACATCCCCGGCATTTCTGCGGTTTCGCCGCCAACCAGTGCACAACCTGATTGTTTACACCCTTCGGCGATACCGGTAATCACACTGGCGGCAGTATCCACATCCAATTTACCGGTGGCAAAGTAGTCAAGGAAGAACAGCGGTTCAGCACCCTGAACCACCAGGTCATTGACACACATGGCCACTAAATCGATACCAATGGTATCGTGGCGTTTCAGGTCCATCGCCAGGCGCAGCTTAGTGCCTACGCCGTCGGTGCCTGAGACTAAAATAGGTTCACGGTATTTTTGTGGCAAAGCACACAGGGCACCGAACCCGCCCAATCCACCCATCACTTCTGGGCGACGAGTTTGTTTAACCACACCTTTTATGCGATCAACAAGGTCATTACCGGCATCGATATCTACGCCTGCGTCTTTATAGCTGAGAGAGGTTTTGTTGGTCACAGCGAGGTCCCCACGGCGGTTGGCTGTTTGAGCTTATATCCTTCATACTTGAAGCCGCAAGAGGGCTCGCTGCACGAACTTATCCAAATCACTGACTTAGTCAGCTCATCGCAGTTCGCTTGCTGGCAGCCTACCTGCAACGCCAATTACTTTGGCTATAGGAAGAAAACGCGACAATTCTAACAGCGCAGGCAAACGTTTGCGAGTAGCTTGTGATATCACGCTGATTTTTAGCTTTCTTGACTTAAGATTGATTTTCTATTGATCTGAATCAGGCTATTCATTGTGGCGTTCAAAAAAAAAGGCGGTATAATCTCGCGATTTTTTTGGCCGTCAACCGCCTAACCAGGAGAAAAATAATGAAGATCGTTGAGGTGAAACACCCGCTAGTAAAACATAAACTTGGTTTGATGCGTGAGAATGATATCAGCACGAAGCGTTTTCGCGAGTTAGCGTCTGAAGTAGGGAGTTTGCTGACTTACGTGGCAACCGCCGATCTGGAAACTGAGAAAGTCACCATTGAGGGTTGGAACGGGCCGGTAGAGATTGAACAGATTAAAGGTAAGAAAATTACGGTGGTGCCGATCCTACGTGCTGGTTTAGGCATGATGGAAGGGGTGTTGGAAAATATACCGAGTGCCCGCATTAGCGTGGTGGGTGTCTATCGTGATGAAGAGACACTAAAACCGGTACCGTATTTCCAGAAACTGGTTGCTGATATCAACGAACGTATGGCGTTGGTTGTTGACCCTATGCTGGCAACCGGTGGTTCGATGATTGCGACTATCGACTTGCTGAAGAAAGCCGGCTGCCAGAGCATTAAAGTGTTGGTATTGGTTGCCGCACCGGAGGGTATCAAAGCGCTAGAAGAAGCGCATCCAGACGTAGAGCTGTATACCGCCGCCATCGATCAGTGCCTGAACGAACACGGTTATATCATTCCAGGTTTGGGTGATGCCGGGGATAAGATTTTCGGAACCAAATAACTGATGATAGCCGACTCGATAGTCGGCTTTTTTTTGAATAACTTTTAGCATAATCATTTTTAAACACACCATTAAGAGGATAGAGAAATGAGCCGTCGCACCATCGGTGTCAGCGAGCGTCCACCGCTGCTCCAGACGATCCCCTTGAGTTTTCAACATTTGTTCGCCATGTTTGGTGCCACCGTTTTAGTTCCTATTCTATTTAAAATTAACCCGGCCACGGTGCTGCTGTTCAACGGTATCGGAACCTTGCTCTATCTGTTTATTTGTAAGGGAAAAATCCCGGCTTACCTCGGCTCAAGTTTTGCGTTTATCTCACCGGTACTGCTGCTATTGCCCTTGGGATACGAAGTTGCCTTGGGTGGTTTTATCATGTGCGGCGTGCTGTTTTGTCTGGTGGCGCTGATTGTGAAAAAAGCCGGAACGGGTTGGCTGAATGTGCTGTTCCCGCCCGCGGCGATGGGGGCGATTGTTGCCGTTATCGGCCTTGAGTTAGCTGGCGTTGCTGCGGGTATGGCCGGATTATTGCCCGCCCAAGGTGTGACAGTAGATTCAACCACTATTATCATTTCAATGGTGACGTTAGGGGTAACCATTCTGGGATCGGTGCTGTTCCGTGGCTTCTTCGCCATTATCCCTATCTTGATCGGTGTGTTGGTCGGTTATGCTTTGTCATTCGTGATGGGGGTGGTTGATTTAACCCCGATTAGTCAGGCCCATTGGTTTGCCTTACCGACGTTTTATACCCCACGTTTTGAATGGTTCGCTATTTTAACCATCTTTCCTGCGGCGCTGGTGGTTATTGCCGAGCATATTGGGCACTTAGTGGTCACGGCGAATATTGTGAAAAAGGATTTGATTCGTGACCCTGGTCTGCATCGCTCGATGTTTGCCAACGGTATTTCGACGGTGATTTCCGGCTTCTTTGGCTCAACCCCCAATACCACGTATGGTGAGAATATCGGTGTTATGGCGATCACCCGTGTTTACAGTACTTGGGTGATAGGTGGCGCGGCGATTCTGGCGATCATGCTGTCTTGTATCGGTAAATTGGCTGCTGCCATTCAAGCGGTGCCAGTACCGGTGATGGGCGGTGTTTCACTACTGCTGTACGGTGTTATTGCCGCATCAGGTATCCGCGTGCTGATCGAGTCAAAAGTTGACTATAACAAAGCACAAAACCTGATCTTAACCTCCGTTATCCTGATCATCGGGGTGAGTGGCGCGAAAGTGAACATCGGCGCAACAGAACTGAAAGGCATGGCTTTAGCAACGGTTGTGGGGATTGGCTTGAGCTTGCTGTTTAAAGTGATCAGTCTGATTCGCCCTGAAGAAGAGATTATTGACGCCCAGGAAGACGAGTCCACACGTTAATATCGGTGCAATAAAAAGTGATATCTGGCCGGGCAGTTATTGTGGGTTCGGCCAGTTTTTCGCTTCAGATCAGGTTTTTATGCTGTTGTTAATTTTTGTGGTAAGCTTGCCACGTTTTCCCGCCCGTTTTGTTGGTTGAGGTGCTTCTGAATACGCCGGCACAGCTTTCACTGCCACTCTATCTTCCCGATGATGAAACTTTTGCCAGTTTTTATCCGGGGGAGAACCCGTCCCTGTTAGCGGCGATCCAGTCCACTGTTCATCAGTCCCACGGCAGTTATATCTATTTTTGGTCGCGCGAAGGCGGTGGCCGGAGCCATCTATTACATGCAGCTTGTGCGGAGTTATCGCAAAAAGGCGAGGCGGTAGGCTATGTCCCGCTCGATAAACGTGCCTATTTTGTACCCGAAGTATTAGATGGTATGGAGCAGTTGGCGCTGGTTTGTATTGATAACATTGAGTGTATCGCGGGCGATGAGCAGTGGGAAATGGCGATCTTTAATCTCTATAACCGCATTGTTGAAACCGGCCGTACCCGTTTATTGATTACCGGTGATCGCCCACCACGGCAATTAAATCTCGGTTTGCCTGATTTAGCTTCACGCTTGGATTGGGGGCAGATCTATAAATTGCAGCCGTTGTCGGATGATGAAAAATTGCAGGCTTTACAGTTACGTGCCAAATTGCGTGGTTTTGAATTACCCGAAGACGTCGGCCGTTTCTTGCTAAAACGGTTGGATCGGGAAATGCGCACACTGTTTATGACCCTGGATCAACTTGATCGGGCCTCTATCACCGCCCAGCGTAAGCTCACCATTCCTTTTGTAAAAGAAACTCTTAGCCTTTAATCCCCTTCCTTTGGCAAGTGGTAGGGGGCGCTGCGTTGGTGACTCGGTCCTTCCATCGGCCTCGCTTCGATACGCAGCGTTCAATCATGGGTTGCAATCAAGTTACGGTAAAATCTCAAGCACCTGCTCAGGCGGGCGGCCGATACGTGCCTGGCCGTAATAAACCACAATCGGGCGCTCGATAAGCTTTGGGTTATCGCTCATTGCTTGCAGCAACTGATCCTGCGTTAGTGCCTCATCTGCCAAATTCAGTGTTTTGTAGAGATCTTCTTTGGTGCGCATAAGCTGCCGCGCGTCATGAAAGCCGAGTTGTTGCAGTAACGCTTTTAACCCCGCCACAGACGGTGGATTGTCTAAATATAATATGACCTGTGGCTGAATCCCCTGCTGTTCAACCAGCGCGAGGGTTTCCCGGCTTTTAGAGCAGCGTGGATTATGATAAAACGTGACATCTTTCATGATAAATTTCCTTAAGACTTCTGGTATTTCTGGAAGCGCTTATCTAGCTGGCGTAACTGGTCAATGCGCGCATCATAACGCGCCTGTTCCAGACTCCCCAATTTCACCCGAGCACTGGCATCGCTGAGCAGGCCGATGGCCTGTGGCAATTTGCCGCTCAAAGCCAGGCTCTCTGCCCGAGCAGCCAGTTCCTGATCACGTAAACCCAGTGCAGCTGCTGCCTGGGCTAACAGATCCCAGCCATTAGGGTCGTTTGGATTAGCAAAGGTGTAGCGATTTAGTATCTTGACTGCTGCCGCCGGTTGGCCACCTTGGACATAAGCGTTGGCCAGGTTCAATTGCAACACCGGCTCATCATTTTGTTTAGCGGTTGCCGCTTGCAGGCGGGCAATGGCGGCGGCGGCTTTGTTTTGCCCCAGATCGATATCAGTCATCAAATCAAGGAACCAAATATTGCCCGGTTGTTGCGCTAACAGGGGCTGTAACAGATTGCGGGCTTCATCGTACTTTTTGGCCTGATACCATAAAATGGCCTGACCGTATTTGGCCGCCAATTGCTCGCGCACCGTGCCTTTACTCAATGTTTCCAGCAGGTCTGGCGTGAGGCTGTTCTCAGTTGAGCCATACATGCCCAGAATACGAACTTTGGCGAATAAGTAATCTTGTGATGACGCGATAGGGTGCGGTTTCATCTGATTAGCACGGTTACGCGCATCAGATAAACGGCTATCTGGTAAGGGGTGAGTCAGCAGCATTTCCGGTGGTTTTGATGTATATCGTGACTGATCGGCTAATTTTTGCAGGAAGTTAGGCATGGCCTGCGGATCAAACCCCGAACGCTGTAATACCTGAATACCTATACGGTCAGCTTCCTGTTCGTTGCCTTGAGTAAAGCTGATGACGCCTTGTTGAGCGCCTGCTAACGTGCCGCTCAAACCCGCCATCCCTGCTTGTGGGCTGGCCATGGTTAACAGAATAGAACCTAGTACCCCGACCCACGTCAGCGGCGCCATTCTTTGCTGTTCTTCCATCGCGCGCGCCAGATGGCGTTGAGTCACATGAGATATTTCATGTGCTAATACAGATGCTAGTTCACTTTCGTTTTCGGTATAGCGGAACAGGGCAGAGTGGAGCACCACATTGCCACCGAAGAAAGCAAAAGCGTTAATTTGATCGTTATTCACTAAATAGAAATGAAACGGCGTACGTACTGAGTAGGCATTGGCGACCAGCCGATTACCCAGCGTATTGATATATTGAGTCAATAGCGGGTCATAAATCAGCGGTGTGCTGGCGCGCATTTGGCGGACATAAAAATCCCCCATTGCCTTTTCCTGATCGATACTCAAAGTGGCACCCGCAGAGGTACCAATATCGGGCAGCAGGTCTTGTGTCTCAGCGCTGGCAGGTATTGTGCCAGTGAGCAGCAAGCTACTGAGTAGTGTGGCGATCATTGTCTTACTTAACCGACCTGTTTTAGTTAACCGATAAGTCATAAACGAGGCTGCCCTTGCTAATGTAATGACAATTAGACTCCGAGATGTGTAAGAGTTCTTCTTCCTTACTCTACTCTCCAGTACAATTGGGTATAGATCACATAAATAGCATCAAATACGTCAAAGGTTAAGCTCAACATCCGTGCTGAGGCCCGCAACTATCTTAGCCAGCATGTGGAGATAAGGGAACGTCTGACGAAAACAATTTACCTTCGTTATGTCCCTGCATGTCGGGGCGGTTAAAGGGATCGACTAATTTGTCGATCTCTCATGGCACTTAAGGAGCAATTACGGATGCTAGAGCTGTTGTTACAGTGGTATCGTCGGCGTTTTACCGACCCGCAGGTTATCGCTTTATTGGTTATTCTGTTGGCTGGATTCTGCATTCTCTACTTCTTCAGTGGCATTTTGGCTCCTCTGCTGGCGGCGATCGTGTTGGCGTATTTGTTAGAATGGCCAACCGCCCGATTACAACGTATTGGTTGTTCGCGCCCATGGGCGGCCAGTATCGTACTGGTGATTTTCGGTGGTATCACACTACTGGCGGTATTTGTTGTGGCGCCAACGGTGTGGCAACAGGGCAATAATCTGATATCAGATATGCCGAAAATGCTTAATAAATTCAATGCGTTTGCTCAGACATTACCTTCGCGTTATCCCGCGCTGGTGGATGCCGGCATTGTCGATATGATGGCAGAAAATCTGCGAAGCAAGCTGTCGGGGATGGGGGAGTCCGTGGTTAAAATCTCTCTCGCTTCATTGATAGGTTTACTGACATTGGCAATTTATTTGATTCTGGTGCCACTGATGCTGTTTTTCCTGCTCAAAGATAAAGAGCAGATGCTGAATGCAGTACGGCGTATTTTACCGCGTAATCGCGGTCTGGCTGGGCAAGTCTGGCTGGAAATGAACCAGCAGATAACCAATTATATTCGTGGCAAAGTATTGGAGATGGTGATTGTTGGCATCGCCACGTATTTAGTGTTCTTTGTTATGGGTATGAATTACGCGCTGTTATTGGCGGTGTTAGTCGGCTTCTCGGTACTGATCCCTTATATTGGCGCAGTGATTGTCACTATTCCAGTAGTGTTGGTGGCGTTATTCCAGTGGGGGGTTGGGGCCGATTTCTGGACACTTTTTATCGCCTATCTGGTAGTACAAGGGCTGGATGGTAACTTGCTGGTGCCGGTACTGTTCTCTGAGGCCGTAAACCTACATCCTTTGGTGATTATTCTGTCAGTGATCATTTTTGGCGGCATGTGGGGCTTTTGGGGGGTATTCTTTGCCATCCCGTTAGCTACGCTGGTGAAAGCGGTTATTCATGCCTGGCCGGAGGAGTTTATCCCCGACGCAGATTAACTTATACTCGTCATACTTCAAGCTGCATCTGCGTTGGCTGCCTTCGTTCACCCCAGTCACTTACTTATGTAAGCTCTTGGGGCTTCACTTAGTTGCCGCCTTCCTGCAACTCGAATTATTTAGAGTATATGAAGATATGACGAATAAAAAAGAGCGTTTGAGCGCTCTTTTTTTGCTCTTCTGACTAACTAATCACTCAGGCACTTTGGCGCAAGTAATCCACTACGATATCGTGGTGGTTGGTGGTTTTGAAATTATCAAACACATGCTCCACCTTACCGTCGGCATCAATTAAGAAACTGATACGGTGGATACCATCGTAGGTTTTACCCATAAAGCTTTTTTCGCCCCAGACACCAAACTGCTCTGCGACCTGATGATCTTCATCAGACAGCAATGTGAAGTTCAGTAGCTCTTTTTCAGCGAAACGTGACAGCTTTTCAGGTTTATCGGTACTAATACCGAGCACTTCGACACCCGCTTTCTTCAATTCATCCATGTTGTCGCGCAGACCGCAGGCCTGAACAGTACAGCCTGGTGTCATGGCTTTAGGGTAGAAGTAGACCAAGACACGTTGTCCCTGGAAGTCGGCCAAACTAATCTGCTCGCCATCTTGGTCGGGCAAACTAAACTTCGGCGCTATATCACCGGCTTTCAATGGGCTCATTACTAACTCTCCATTCGTGAGTCATGCTGTGGATAGTTCACAACGCTAATACTGCCTTGCGCGTTGAGTTCTGTACATAGCTGATAAAAAGCGTGTTCAATTATCGAACTGTTTTGGCTGGCGGGACTGTGCGCACTAATCTGGATATGCAACCGAGGGGGGTTGCCGCCTTCAGCCGGCTGAGTTTTGGAAACCAACTCGGCGATATTCATATTGTGACAATGAAACAAGTTGGTAAACCGTTCAATAATATGGGGGGAGTCATTGACTTCAACTTTTACCCATACTGTGGCAGGCATTGCTTTTTGGTCCTGAGCGTTGGTTCGCTTCATCACAATTAGCAAATCAAGCTCTGCCCCTTTTTGCGGTAAGGTGGACTCCAGTAGGGTAATCGCATTCCAACTGCCTGAAAGCAGCATAATAAATGTGAACTCCTCACCGAACATGGCTAGCCGGCTATCTTCAATATTACAACCGCAGCTACTGACATGGCGGGTGATGGTATTCACGATTCCTGGGCGGTCAGCACCCAGTGCGGTAATGACCAGATAATGTTCATCAAGCTGCGGCAAAATCGCTCTTCCTGTCATGCTCTTTGGGGTTACCATGGTAAACATAAAAAAAACCTGCTGCCAAGCGCTTACAACACAGTTGTTTGCTTGCTTTTGGATAGAGGTCAAAAGTACCATGAGGAACTTGTTTAAGGAGGGGGTGGGCAATGTTTACGGGAAGTCCAATGTTTACAGGAAGCATAGTTGCACTGGTAACGCCGATGGACGACAAAGGTGCGGTCGATCGTGCAAGCCTGAAGAAACTGATTGATTACCATGTAACCAGTGGTACTGCGGCGATTGTCTCCGTGGGCACAACTGGTGAGTCTGCAACACTGAACCATGACGAACATGTCGATGTGGTCATGCAGACGCTCGAACTGGCCGACGGCCGAATCCCAGTCATTGCCGGAACCGGCGCTAATGCCACCTCCGAAGCAATTTCTCTCACCCAACGGTTTAATAATACCGGTGTGGTGGGATGTTTGACTGTCACGCCATATTATAATCGGCCAATGCAGGAAGGGTTATATCAACACTTCAAAGCGATTGCTGAAAGTACCGATTTGCCACAAATTCTCTATAATGTGCCTTCGCGTACCGGTTGCGATATGTTACCGCCGACCATTGCTCGCTTAGCCAAAATTAAAAATATTGTTGCTGTTAAAGAAGCAACAGGGAACTTAAGTCGGGTTAGTCAGATCCAAGTGCTGGTTGATGATGAAGATTTCATCCTGCTCAGTGGTGACGATGCGAGCGGACTGGACTTTATGCAACTGGGCGGTAAAGGGGTTATTTCGGTGACAGCTAACATTGCTGCGCGCGAAATGGCTGAACTTTGTGCCTTGGCTGCACAGGGTAACTTTGCAGAAGCACGCCGTTTGAATCAGCGCTTGATGCCGTTGCATCAGCATTTATTTGTAGAAGCAAACCCAATTCCGGTGAAATGGGCCGCGAAGAAGCTGGGATTAATGGCGAATGACACTCTTCGTCTGCCAATGACCCCACTGACTGACCCGGCTAAACGGATTGTGGAAGATGCGCTGAAAAGCGCTGGTTTGCTGTAACTCTTAGGGAAATTTGATGGCAATAACATTGCAAAAGTCGACGGTGGTAACGGTAGTGGGTGTTTCGCTGGCAATGCTGCTGGCAGGTTGCTCCACTGACCAACGCTACAAACGCCAGGTTGGCGGTGACGAGTCTTATCTTGAAGCTCCGGGGCTAAAGCCGCTTAACTCACCAGCAGGGATGATTCTGCCGATACAAAATGGTGAGTTTGATATCCGTTCCGTCAACTCTCAAGGTGCTGTGGGCAAACAGTTGGACATCCGTCCTCCGGTACAACCACTGGCATTGCTTAGCGGTTCTCGCGCTGAAAATGCTAACGATACCAGCAAGCTATTGTTAGAGAATAGCCCGCAAAACCGTAATCTTTGGGCGCAAGTTACCCGCGTTCTACAGGATAAAAACTGGGCGATAGCCAGCCGTCAGGATGCCAGCCAAACGTTGACAACTGACTGGGTCAAATGGAACCGTGCAGATGAAGACGTGCAGTTTGAAGGCCGTTATCAGATAAGCGTGCAGGAGCAAGGTTATCAGTTGGTGTTAGTGGTGAAATCTCTTGCTTTACAGCAAGGTGGGCAACCGGTCACCAGCTATACCGAAATCCAGCGCTACAACGGTGCAATGCTGAATGCCATTATCGAAGGTCTGGATAAGGTGCGTTCTGATAGCGAAAGCAGTCAGGCTTCCCGTAAAGTCGGCACGCTAGATGTTCAAAGCGGCAGCGATGATACTGGTTTACCGCAACTGATTGTACGTGCCCCTTATGCTGTATTGTGGGAACGTCTGCCAGCCGCCCTTGAGAAGATTGGCATGAAGGTTACTGATCGTAGCCGCCCACAAGGTTCGATTAACGTTACCAATAAATCCATGAGTAGCGGCAGTTGGGATGCGTTGGGTGCCAAAGACCCTGAATTGCCAGAAGGCGATTATAAGTTACAGGTCGGTGATCTCGATAACCGCAGTAGCTTACAGTTCATCGGTCCGAAAGGGCATACTCTGACTCAGTCTCAGAACGATGCTCTGGTCGCGGTGTTCCAGGCAGCATTTAGCCAAACTGGTGCTACAAGTACCAAATAAAATCAAAGGGGCTTCGGCCCCTTTCCTTATTTATACCTAAAGTAACTGGAGTTACAGGACGGCGGCAAGTGAACAAATTCCGATGAACTTACATCGGTAAGTGATTCGGGTGAGCGAACGCGCTAACCCCTGCGGCTTCAAGCACGAAAGGTCTGTTTATCGCATATCACTGGAGTAATAAGATGCAAAAGCTAGCTGAGTTGTATCGTGGGAAGGCGAAGACCGTCTATACCACCGAAAATCCTGACCTATTGGTATTGGAGTTCCGTAACGATACGTCAGCACTGGATGGTCAGCGCATTGAACAATTCGATCGTAAAGGAATGGTAAATAACAAATTTAACTATTTCATTATGACTAAATTGGAAGAAGCCGGTATTCCAACGCAAATGGAACGCTTGCTGTCAGATACCGAAGTGTTGGTCAAAAAACTGGAAATGATCCCAGTTGAGTGTGTTATCCGTAACCGTGCCGCAGGCTCGTTGGTAAAACGCTTAGGAATAGAAGAAGGTTTGCAACTAAACCCACCACTGTTCGACCTGTTTTTGAAAAACGATGCCATGCATGACCCAATGGTCAATGAGTCTTATTGCAAGACCTTTGGTTGGGCGACAGAAGCACAATTGGCCCGCATGAAAGAGCTGAGCTATCTGGCGAATGATGTGTTGAGTAAACTGTTTGATGATGCCGGTTTAATCCTGGTGGACTTCAAGTTGGAGTTCGGTTTGTTCGGTGATGAAGTGGTGTTGGGTGATGAGTTCTCACCTGATGGCAGCCGTTTATGGGATAAGGAAACCCTGAACAAGATGGACAAAGACCGTTACCGTCAAAGCCTGGGTGGTTTGATTGAAGCCTACGAAGAAGTTGCACACCGTATCGGCGTAAAATTAGACTAACCGCGCAATCGATTCCGTTTTGTCTGGCGCAGGGGAGATAGTCGCTATCTCCCCCATGCTTTTCTTTCTTAACGCTACAGCATTGTTAGCTATGTTCACCACTCAGCCCCTCTTTGGGCCAGCCGCAGCAAGCAGCGTTTAGTTCTGCTCCAGACAGATTTGTCTCTCACTTGCCGTCTGGTTGTGCCGCTAAGTACTTTGAGCATGTATTTGAATGCCCAACTCCCCTAATAACACCAATCATTTAAGCTTTTAATGGTATTAGCTCGACAGATTTCCTACGATAATATGTAAGGAAAATATCTGGGAGTATTGCTATGCGTTGGCAAGGTCGTCGTGAAAGTGACAATGTAGAAGATAGGCGCGGGGACGCATCCGGGGGCGGTGGTGGGTTCCGGCCTCCGATTGGCGGCAAGGGCGGTATTGTTATTCTGATTGTGGTGTTGGTTGCGGGCTACTACGGGGTTGACTTGACCCCGCTGTTAAATGGCAGTGATCCGATGTCACAAACTCAAACACAGCCACGTTCTCCAAGTTCAGTCAGCACTAAAGATGACCAATATGCCAAATTCACCTCGGTCGTTCTGGCGGATACAGAAGACGCCTGGAAACCTATTTTCCAAAAGATGGGGCGCACCTATCAGGAGCCTAAACTGGTGATGTATCGTGGTGCAACGCGCACCGGTTGCGGTACCGGTCAGTCCGTTATGGGGCCATTTTATTGCCCAGCAGATAGCACGGTTTATATCGACTTATCTTTCTATGAAGATATGAAGAATAAACTGGGGGCGGGGGGCGACTTTGCTCAGGCCTATGTGATTGCTCATGAAGTTGGCCACCATGTGCAGCATTTGATGGGTATTGATACTAAAGTGCGTCAGCAGCAGCAGGGTGCATCTCAGGCTGAAGCTAATCGTCTCTCGGTCAAAATGGAATTGCAGGCGGACTGCTTTGCCGGTGTGTGGGGCAAAGCGATGGAAGACCAGCAGGTGTTGGAAGTGGGTGATTTACAAGCGGCACTAAATGCGGCACAGGCGATTGGGGATGATCGCTTACAGCAGCAAAGGCAAGGGCGTGTCGTCCCCGATAGCTTCACTCATGGCACATCACAACAGCGCTATACCTGGTTTAAACGTGGTTTCGATAGCGGTGATCCTAATAGCTGCAACACGTTCTCCACCCGTTAAACTGATCAGCTAAAATCATTGGCGTTACAGCGAACAGCGCTGTAGCGTCAGGTACGAAAAGTATAAATAGATTATCATAAGACCACTTTCCTCTTACCGGCACGCTAGCTGCCGGCATTTATTGCAAGGCAGGGATAACCATGGCCGCTCTTGATCCAACTTTATTGATTCTATTGGCGTTGGCTGCGCTTGGCATCATTAGCCACAATATGACCGTCACATTAGCTATTCTGACACTACTCGCCATTCGTATTACTCCGTTAAATCAGTTTTTCCCATGGATAGAAAAGTATGGCTTAACCATCGGTATTTTGATTCTGACCATTGGCGTGATGACGCCGATTGCTAGTGGTAAAATTAGCGCCAGCGAGGTGCTGCACTCCTTTGTGCAGTGGAAATCGATATTAGCCATTGTGGTCGGGGTTGCGGTCTCTTGGTTAGGCGGGCGTGGCGTGTCGTTGATGACTCACCAACCGTCCGTGGTGGCAGGGCTATTGGTCGGAACGGTACTGGGGGTTGCGTTATTCAGAGGCGTTCCGGTTGGGCCGTTGATCGCCGCGGGCTTGCTTTCACTGGTGATCGGTAAATCGTAACGTGATTCATCAAATTGTGCTCAGCCAACCACTAATGGCACGGCAGGGGATACGGCGTTTACTGGTCCTCAGCGGTTGCGCGGATTGGTCGCGCCAGCAGGCATTAAATCTGCGTCAGCAATTGCCGGGTGATTGGTTATGGATAGCAGAACAGGCCCCTGACACTGGCAATGCAATTCACCCGACAGCGGCAAAAACCTTACTCGGGCAGGAAGGGTTACATGGCGTATTTGATGCCACCGATGGTTTGAATACCGAAGCACTGGCGGTGCTGGCCGGCGCATTGCAAGCTGGGAGCTGGCTGGTGCTATTAGTGCCGCAGTGGGATAGGTGGCCGTGCTTACCAGACGCTGATAGTTTGCGCTGGAGTGAACAACTAACCCCCATCACTACACCGAATTTTATTCACCATCTGCAACGTCAACTTCAGGCTGATCCTGATGTTATTTTGTGGCAACAGAACCAGCCGCTAGCTATGCATATGGTGTACTCTCGCCCAGACTGGCAGCAGCCCGACGGTTCTCCTACCACGGAACAGCAAACTATCCTTCAACGCCTAATGCAGGCAGAACGCGGCACTTGGGTGCTGACGGCAGCCCGTGGGCGCGGTAAATCGACGCTGGCCGGTATGTTGGTAGCGCAGTGGCCCGGTCGCTGCTGGGTTACCGGGCCGGGTAAAGCGGCCACACAAGTGCTGAATCAGTGCGCGGGAGAACGAGCGCACTTCTGGGCGCCGGATGCACTATTAGACTACTGTCGGTTAAACGATGTCAGCGGCATTGACTGGTTATTGATTGATGAGGCTGCGGCTATCCCTGCCACACTCCTATCGGCGTTATTGGTGTACTTCCCACGGGCATTATTAACCACCACCGTACAGGGTTACGAAGGCACCGGGCGTGGTTTCTTGTTGAAGTTCTGTACAACACTACACGATTGGCACCCTTTGGCGCTAACAGACCCTATTCGTTGGGCCAGCGGTGATCCGCTAGAGCGTGTCGTGGATGAAGTTATGCTATTTGACGATGAGCTACCGTGCCGCGAATCTCTCTCAGCGTCAGTCGATATTATGCCCTGTAAGCAGCGCGATTGGCTGCACTACCCCGAATTGCTGCGACGTTTTTATGGTTTGCTTGCCAGTGCGCATTATCGCACCACCCCCCTTGATTTGCGGCGTTTGATGGATGCGCCGGGGATGCATTTTTCTGCGGCCAAGGTGGCTGATTCAGTCATTGGTGCACTGTGGCTGGTGGATGAGGGGGGGCTTAGCAGTGCATTAGCCCATGCCGTTTGGGCAGGGAAACGGCGGCCAAAGGGGAGTTTGGTGGCTCAGTCACTGGCGGCACATAGTGGGCAATGGCATGCACCCACCTTACGGTCGCGGCGAATCAGTCGAGTCGCCGTCGCACCGTCATGGCGGCGGCAGGGGATAGCCCGGCAGATGATTGCCGCCGAGCTTGCGTGTGGGCTGCGCGAGAGGCTTGATTATATTTCAGTCAGTTTTGGTTATACCCCCGAATTAGAATGCTTCTGGCGTGCCTGCGGCTTTCATCTGGTGCGTATTGGTAGCCATAAGGAAGCCAGCAGCGGCTGTTACGCGGCAATGGCGGTATCACCCTTGAGTCCGGCGGGGCAATCGCTCTGTGAGGCAGCACGGCAGCAATTAGAGCGTGATTGGTATTGGTTGCAACAATGGGTAGACATCCCAACGCCCTTATCGTTATCCCCGCCTCAACAACCTGACATTTCCTTAAATGACGACGACTGGCGTGAACTGGCTGGTTTTGCCTTTGCTTTTCGGCCGTTAGAAGCGAGCTTACCCGCTCTACAGCGTTTATTATTACGCAGCCAATTACCCCTTCCTGCATTACGGTATTATTTACAGCAAGGTATTTCGCCCGCGCAGATTGTTAATAATCTAGCCCTCACAGGGCGAAAAGCATTAGTGGCGCGTTGGCGGCAAGAGGCAGCCGAGGGGATGGCAGAGGGTTGATGACAGTTATCTTTTATTGTCTTAAAACTCAATTTCTCATGATGTGTCGAAGAGGCTCTTAAGGTAAGGTATTCGCCATATTCAGGATGAGTATAGCGAGGATACCAGGCTAGATGCACACGCACAGATTGGTCACTGAAGGATTAGTAAAAATTGAAGATGGCATGGGGTACATTGATATTGAATTTGTTTTTGCGGGAGATGAAAAACGTTCCATCACCGTGAGGCTAATGTTCTGTCCCCCCCCTCTTTAGATCCTGTGGCGGCAGTCACTATGCACAGTATGATTGGTAAAAAAATCAGAGGATTACTCGTTTTTGTTGCCAGTTTTTACAATAGGCAGCAGGAAGAGCTAAACCCGACACAGATATTTGCAAAGCCTGAAGGCTCAATTGACCTATTGCTACATGAGTTACATTATCTCTATAGCGCGTTAGTTGACTTCATGCTCAGGGTGGCTGACATTGAAAGCACACAACGTCTGTATTTCTCTGCTGAGAACGAAGCCTTAATACGATATATCCAAGGTATGTTAAGCGGTTTGCCAGAGAGCGTAATCTCACCTACCTAAATGATGGGGCTTGTTATGCGATACGAACGCGGCACTACCCACACGAAGGGTAAAATTGATTTTAAAGCGATTCATGATGGCAAAGTCGAAATGTTCAAACGATTTATGGCTGCTAAAGAAGTTGCTGAGCGCAAAGGTGAAGTGATAGTAAAACCTCTTTGATCTCATCTGCTTATAATGATAATGAATACAGGCTAATTGGCCTGTTTTGTTGATAATAAATTACTCGAGCAATCGACTATCCACCGAGTCAGATCCCGCATCCGCCGTTACCTTCAATAATTCCCACCAACTCCATCAATAAAACCCAATATCTCTCCGAAACCTGCAGCGTATAGTAACGTTATTGTCATTTAATGATTAAAGGCCGCTTGATGAATCAGACTTCTATCGTAGTGCAGCAACCGGCAACGCCAGAACAATTAATATTATTGTTTCATGGTGTTGGTGATAGCGCCGCTGGAATGGCACCGGTCGGTAGCCATTTTGCACAAGCCTTTCCTCAGGCGCTGGTCGTCAGTGTTGATGGTATATTCGCCAGCAACATGGGGAGTGGGCGTCAGTGGTTCTCAGTGCAAGGTGTTACTGAGGATAATCGTCAGGAGCGAGTTAATGCGGTGATGTCGCAATTCATTGATATTATACGTTATTGGCAACAGAAGAGTGGCCTTGGGGCACAGCAGACCACCCTGGTCGGTTTTTCGCAGGGCACGATTATGTCATTGGAGGGGGTGAAAGCTCAGCCGCAGTTAGCCAGGCAAGTTATTGCGTTTAGTGGCCGTTTTGCGACGTTACCACAGCAACCCATCGCTGACGTGGTGATCCATTTTATTCATGGTGAGCAGGATGGGGTGATTCGTGTGGAACATGCTAAGGCTGCAACCAGTAACTTAATAGCTTTGGGCAGCCGCGTAACACTGAGTCTGGATGCCAATACTGGGCATGGTATTAATCAACCGATGCTCAAACTGGCTATCGACCATGTGCGTGACGACATTGTTGCGAGGTAATTCACCCTGACGAAGGGGGCTGGCCCCTTCGTTTGATGTGACTCGAGCTTTACTTATTTTTTCTTGTTCTTATCCGGCCAGTCGTCATCGTCGTCCCATTGCGCATTGTTATCGCGATGAGGTGGTAATTCTGGTTTGTTTTTTAAAAAGCTTTTATGATCAAGACGGCGTAACTCTTTGATGCCGTTTAAGATAATACCCGCAAGCAGGATAAGTATGATCCACCAATAATCTGCTAACCAGTGCATGGTTAAGTTCCTTCCGTTGATATACCTGTCATCTTTCAAACTGCCGGTGTGGCTGCACTCAAGAACCTGAATCACCTGACTGCGTAAGCACGTCGGGATTAATCAACCTTATTCTCGCTTGCCGACTTCCTGCATCTTGGAATCTATAGGGTATGAATAAATCGCGAAAAAATCATGGGTAAATGGCTTGTCAGCCACTCACTGCCTGCCACATCCTGTGATTGCCAAGCTTCTAGTAGAGTGTTGGGTGTCAGTAAATGTTCCGCCGCCGCAGCTAACGGGCGATAACTTAGGTGCCAAGGTTCTGCTGCAATACCGCCGTTATCCTCGCTAAATGGCCGGTAAAAACCAAATTCAGCCATATGAACATCCAGCCACTGGGTCAACGGATAAAAATAGCCACTCGCTTGGTATTCCCATGGCTCCAGCTGTAATTTAGTCTCTGCGGGCAACAGGGAGGGATCGTAAATATCCAGATCACTGCCCCAGTGATGGCGGCTGGCTCCCGGCAGGGCAGACCAGCGTAAAATAGCCTCACAACGAGCCTGAGCATCAAGTTGGCAAATCTCTATCGGCTGGCTGTCTTTATCTAATACTGGTCGCTCACCACGAAATTTACCATTCCAGATCGCTAATTGGCGGTCAAAATCGCGAAAAGTGCTGGCAGGTTGTAAATCAAACCCCGCTCGTTTAGCGGCTTGTTGCATAGCCTGAAAGGCCGCAACAGCTTGTGGTTGCAGGCGATGGTTGCCGCTTAACACCGTCAGATGATCGGTTGAACGGCCGGTAAGCATCTCTGGTGTTAATGTATTAGCTGTCATGCGATGAGCTGCTCCATAATTCGCTGATACATCCGGCTCAGTAGTTGCAAGTCAGCGGCGTGAACACATTCATTCACTTTATGGATAGTGGCATTAACCGGCCCTAACTCCACCACTTGAGCACCCATTAACGCGATAAAACGGCCATCAGAGGTGCCCCCGGTGGTTAACAGTTGCGGCGTGATTTCAGTGTAGTGCTCAACAGCATTAATTACTGCATCGACCAGCGCACCCCTTGCGGTAAGAAAGGGTTGACCAGACAACACCCACTCGAGGGTGTAATTTAGTTGATGGCGTTTCAACAGCGCCTCTACTCGCTGCTTAATCATGCTGTCAGTCAGTTCTGTACTGAAACGGAAGTTGAACTGCACATAGAACTCACCGGGAATCACATTATTGCTGCCGGTTCCGGCATGCAAATTGGCGATCTGCATACTGGTGGCGGGGAAGAACTCATTGCCTTCATCCCATTGTGTAGCAACCAGCTCATTCAGGGCTGGCATGGCACGGTGAACCGGATTATCCGCTAAATGAGGATAGGCCACGTGCCCTTGAATTCCATGGATACGCAAGTTGGCAGTAATAGAACCCCGGCGGCCATTTTTCACTACATCGCCGACTCGGTCAGTACTGGAGGGTTCGCCAACCAGACAGTAATCCAGCCGCTCGTTACGCGCCATCAACGCATTCACGACTTTGACCGTACCGTTAATGGCCTTGGCTTCTTCATCGGAGGTAATCATAAATGCCAGCCGGCCTTTATGTTCTGGATGAGCCGCGACAAAACGTTCGGCGGCGACCACCATTGCAGCCAGTGAACCTTTCATATCGGCGGCACCACGGCCATACAGCATGCCATCACGAATGGTCGGTTCAAACGGTGGGCTGCTCCAATGGCTTTCATCACCGGTGGGGACCACATCGGTATGACCGGCAAATGCCAAGGTTTCACCTTCGCCGCGCCAGGCCCAGAAATTAAGGGTATCGCCAAAATTCATAGGTTCTACCGTAAAACCGATAGCCTCTAGGCGCTTAATCATGATCGCCTGGCAGCCCGCATCAGAAGGGCTGAGCGACGGGCGTTTAATTAATTGTTGGGCCAGTTCGATTACCGGACAGATCATGTTATTGCACCTCGATAACGTGTTGTTTAATATTATGTTGTTGAATAAAAAGTTGATAACTTTCAGTTTTGAAGCCCAGCAGCATTTCGCCATTGGTGGCTTCCAGTAGCGGGCGTTTAATTATGGCTGGCTGTTCTAGCATCAGCGCTTTGGCGGCCAGAGCATCGGTTATTGCATCACGTTGGGCTTGTGGCAATTTACGCCAGGTGGTACCGCGCGTATTGAGCAATGGTTCCCAACCCAGTTGATCGATAAAACCTTGCAGGCGTTCGTCACTCAATCCGTCTGCACGATAATCGTGAAACTGATAGGCAATACCTTGCTCTTCCAGCCAGCGGCGGGCCTTTTTTATGGTATCGCAATTTTTAATGCCATAAAGGCGCAATGATGGAGTGGCTAGGCTATCTGACATGGAAAAATAATACCTCGGCTAGAATGGCAAATCAGGTCAGCCGTATAGACGACTGCCCGGCTCAAGGGGAGCAATTTGCCCATAATGCGGGAAAATGTGATTTGAATCCAGACGGCTATGCGTTGTTGAGCGCGGCGGTAATCAGAACTGAGCTGTTGATTTAGCCAATACGGTCAAGGTTAGCGGCATATTGGCGAATTGCTTTTTGGTAGAGGCTGATGTCCTGATGGTTTGAGGTTTCAGCCAGCAATATCAATAACGCAGCGACTGCCTCTTTGGTTTCACCGAGGTTATACAGTGTCATGGCGCGGAATAAGGTAATCTCTTTCGCTTGTGGGAAATGGGCTAACGCGCGGTCAAATGTATCCAGTGACTCTTGATATAACCCCAGAGCGCGATAAGTGCTGCCCAGCCCCAAATAAGCCTCCTGCAACTCTTTACCTACCAGATTGTGCTCAATAGCGGCCCGATAGAATGGGATTGCCTGCAACTCCAACCCCTGCACATCATACAGTGAGGCAATCTTATACAGCAGACTGGCGTTATCTGGTGAACGACGCAGTAAGTCCAGCGCCATTGCCACCGCATCATCATAACGGCCCAGCTCTTTTAATGAGTCGATGGAGTGTTTCATGGTTGTGCTCTGTATTTTGCCAATAACGGGTTTTGTCAAAAACGGCGTTTACCCCTATATATCTGAGCACGCTACTCTCGAATGATAAAACAGGCAAGTGATGTAATGCTGGCTGAGGAAACTCAGTGACAGGGCAAAATTCAAGATCTCTGCGACAGATCTCATTTCAACCGTTAGGTAGCTTACTTTCAATTTTGACTGTTCAAAAAATAGGCGTATAATTGGCCGCGATAATTAGAGAGGATGTTATGGTTGAATTTGAGTTAAGCACGTGGAAAGAGTTTATCGATGCTATGCTGCGTAAGGCATAAGCGAATAAACCGGCAGTAAGAGTAACTATCTTTTTGTTGTTTTAACGATTGACTTATTACACCCAGGGGCGAAAAATCGCTCGCCAGAAAGGCAGAGACCATATTGGCTCTGCCTTTTTTATGCCCGTCATCTTTCAAACCGTAGGTGTGTTGGCGTCTCTAGTTCACCCGAATCACTGACTTGATGTCAGCTCATCGGGATTCTCTTGCTTGCCGTCTTCCTACAGCTTGAAATCTATTGGGCATAATCAGAAGTCATCTTTCCAACCGTAGGTGTGTTGGCGGCTCTCGTTCACCCGAATCACTGACTTGATGTCAGCTCATCGGGATTCTCTTGCTTGCCGTCTGCCTACAGCTTGAAATCTATTGGGCATAATCAGAAGTCATCTTTCCAACCGTAGGTGTGTTGGCGTCTCTAGTTACCCGGCCCATCCTTGGGGGGTAGCGGCTCTCGTGACTCTTTCGCGCGCGGTGGCCTGCCTGGGAAGCGACGACGCACCAGAACAAAGAACAGCGGTACAAAGAAAATCGCCAGCACGGTAGCTGAAATCATCCCCCCCATCACACCAGTACCTACGGCATGTTGGCTACCTGAGCCTGCACCCTGGCTGATAGCCATGGGTAATACACCAAAGATAAATGCCAGCGAGGTCATCAAAATAGGCCGCAACCGCTGGCGGGAAGCCTCAAGAGTGGCTTCGACTAAATCTTTACCTTTATTGTTTAATTCGCTGGCAAACTCGACGATTAAAATGGCGTTTTTGGCCGATAAGCCAATAATGGTCAGCAACCCGACCTGGAAATAAACGTCATTCTCCAACCCACGCATCCAAGTGGCCGCCACCGCACCTATAACCCCGAGAGGCACCACCAACATCACAGAAAACGGTATTGACCAGCTCTCATACAATGCCGCCAAACACAAAAACACCACCAGTAACGAGATGGCATAGAGGGCCGGGGCCTGTGAACCCGATAGCCGCTCCTGATAGGACATGCCTGTCCACTCCAGACCAAAACCATTCGGTAGCTGTTTGACCAGATTCTCCATAACATCCATTGCAGTACCGGTACTGATACCTGGTGCCGCCTCACCGACAATCTCCAGTGCAGAATAACCGTTATAGCGCTCCAATCGTGGTGAGCCATATTCCCAGCGGGTAGTAGAGAACGCCGAGAAGGGCACCATGCTGCCGCTTTTATTACGGACATACCATTTGTTAACGTCTTCCGGCAGCATACGGGCGGTGGCCTCAGACTGCACATAGACTTTCTTCACCCGCCCACGATCAACAAAGTCGTTAACATAAGTCGAACCCCAGGCCGTTTTCAGGGTGTTATTAATATCATCCAGTGCTACGCCCAATGCTTGTGCTTTGCGTTGATCGATATCTATCTGCAACTGCGGGCTATCGTCCAATCCGTTATGTCGCACCCGGGTCAGGGCTGGCTCTTTAGCCGCCATCTGTAATAACTGATCGCGAGCAGCCATCAATTTGTCATGGCCCAAACCGCCGTGATCTTGTAATTCCATATCAAAACCTGATGAGCCACCCAAGCCTGAAATGGCCGGCGGGCTACTGACTGACACTCTGGCTTCGGCAATTTTATTAAATACTTTGGTGGCGCGTTCAATAATGGCAAAAGAAGAGTTATTACTCTCTTTACGCTGATCCCAATCAGACAGCCGGATGAAGAGGCGTGCCACATTTTGGCCGTTACCACCTGGGCCGGACCCCACCGTTGAGAATACCGACAACACATTATTCTTTTCTTCCGTCAGGAAGTAGTTCTCTACTTTTTCAACCACTTTCAGTGTCTGTTGCTGGGTTGATCCCACTGGGAGCTGGACTTGCGCCATAAACACACCACGGTCTTCCAATGGTAAGAACGACGTCGGTAACTTGATGAACAACAGAGCCAGCCCGCCCAACAGCAGAAAATAGAGCAACATATAGCGCAGACTATGATGTAACACCTGAGCCACACCTTTCTCGTAACGGCGAGTGTTACTATCGAACATACGGTTAAACCAACCGAAAAAGCCACGCTTGGCGTGATGATGGCCCTGCTGAATGGGTTTGAGCATGGTGGCGCAAAGTGCTGGGGTTAGAATCAAGGCGACCAGCACCGAAAGCACCATGGCAGAAACGATGGTAATGGAGAATTGGCGGTAGATGGCCCCGGTGGTCCCACCGAAGAATGCCATCGGGATAAACACGGCAGACAGCACCAGCGCAATACCCACCAATGCGCCCTGAATTTGCCCCATAGACTTACGAGTCGCTTCGCGTGGCCCTAGTCCTTCTTCGCTCATCACTCGTTCGACGTTTTCTACCACCACGATGGCATCGTCAACTAACAGCCCGATCGCCAATACAATGGCAAACATGGTTAGGGTATTAATACTGAATCCGAACGCCGACAGTACTGCGAACGTGCCCAATAGCACCACTGGGACGGCGATTGTTGGGATAAGGGTGGCGCGGAAATTCTGCAAAAAGAGATACATCACCAGGAAAACCAACAAAATGGCTTCCAACAATGTTTTTACCACATCCTTGATTGAGGCTTTAACGAACGGTGTGGTTTCATAAGCGATTTTGGCTTCAAGACCGTGCGGGAAAAACGGGGCCAGTTCTGCTATCCGGGCCTTAACCAACTCATCGGTTTGCAGTTCATTGGCACCGGAGGCGAGCTTGATACTCATCCCTGATGCCGCCTGGCCATTAAAGCGACTCAGATAATCATATCTTTCAGCACCCATCTCAATTTTAGCCACATCACCCAATGTGACCAGCGAGCCGTCCTGGTTGACCCGCAGCGTGATTTCCCTAAATTGCTCTGGTGTCTGTAATTGAGATTGAGCATTAATGGTGGCATTTAATGCCTGATTATCGACGGAAGGGGTTCCGCCTAATTGGCCCACCGCAATCTGACTATTTTGCGATTGGATAGCGCTGACAATATCTTGGGTGGTCAGTTGATAATTATTGAGTTTATTGGGGTCGAGCCAGATACGCATAGCATATTGGGAACCGAAGGCATCAATGCTACCGACCCCTTCGATACGGCTAAGTGGGTCTTGCAGATTACTGGCGACATAGTCGGCAATATCTTGTTTATCCATACTGCCATCGGTGGAGACAAAGGCCACCATCATCAAGGTGTTATCACCAGATTTCGAGACTGAAACCCCTTGCTGTTGCACATCTTGTGGCAGTTTTTTAATGGCAGACTGCAACTGATTCTGTACCTGCTGCATCGCTTCGTTAGGATCAGTACCCGCTTGGAATGTCAGGGTTATTGATGCGCTGCCAGAGTTGCTGCTTTGCGATGACATATACAGCAGCTTATCAAGGCCGGTCATGCTTTGCTCGATAACCTGCGTGACGGTATTTTCCAGTGTTTGTGCCGAGGCTCCTGGATATGAGGCACTGATGCGGACATTAGGTGGTGCCAGATTCGGGTATTGCTCAACAGGCAGCGTCGAGATTGCTAAAGCCCCGGTAAGACACAAAATTATCGCCAATACCCAAGCAAAGATCGGGCGGTCGATGAAAAAATTAGCCATGCAGTGCCAGCCTCTATAAATAAAAAATCATATCCAGCAGAATCTACTGTGCACTTTACGCGGGAATGCGGGTGGAAACGTGAAGAAAATATGGAGAACCTGTAAAAAACCTCGATAAAACTGAGTTAATCCATCTCAATGTAGAAAATAATGATAAACAGGTGTTTTTTCTGGCATCAGGTAAACTGATTATATCCCAAGAATTTAGCGTGGCAGCCTTGTTGCGATGTTAAATGGGTAGGGAATAGCAGTCACTCAAAATAGGAATTTTTATGGAGCTAAATCCAGTGTTTGCCCGCCGTATCTATCTCTGCTGGTTAATCAGCAGTGGTGACTCGCTTAATGTACCGCGCTTGATGGAATTGACCGGCTGGCCACGGCGCACCTTGCAAGATGTCTTGAAGGCGCTACCCGGTTTGGGTATCACTCTGACTTTTGTGCAGTGTGGCGTGCGCAATAACGCGGGTTATTACCAGTTAGATAGTTGGGGGCCACTGAACAAAAAATGGATATACGATAACCATGATTTTATTTTAGCGGCCATTGAGTAGCCTGACAGCCAGCGAGTAGTTTGGTGGCTATTAAATAATTGGGTGGTGGTTAGTACTTTTTATTTTCCAAAAACAGAATGGTTGCTGCCACTCGCGAACGCACATTTAACTTACGTAATAAATTACGAATATGTACTTTTACGGTTTCTTCTGAAATGTGTAATTCAAATGCGACTTGCTTATTGGACATACCGCGCGCCACTTCTTGCAGCACATCTAATTCGCGCTCGGTTAACTCGGAGAAAGGATTAATCTCTTCATGGCGGGAGGATAAGTATTGTGCAACTTCATTGCTGAATACATTCTCGCCACGCGCTGCCTGACGGATATTTTCCAGTAATACTTCCGGTTCGCTATCTTTGAGCAGATAACCATCAGCACCGGCATCAATCATGGCATATACATCGCTGCGCGCATCAGAAACCGTCAGCACGATAATTCGCGCATCAATCCCGTCATGTCGTAATGCTTTTAGGGTATCTAGCCCAGACATCCCTTTCATATTCAGATCGAGCAGAATGACATCCGGCTGACATTTGGCCGCTTCGGTAATAGCCTCACTGCCGCAGTTAGCTTCGGCAACGACATCAAAACTGTGGTCCATCTCAAGTAATTGCCGAATACCACGGCGCATAAGGGGATGGTCATCAACGATCATAATGGTGTGACTTTTGGTCATATAAGTAATGTCCCTGTAACCGATATATGCCCATTATCTTGCAAATTGCATCGGGGGATTGGCGGTTGATGTTACTCGGCCACTGTGAGCGGTGAGCACATCTGTTCCTGACCGCCTTCCTGCACTTTGTAATCTATTGGGTATAGACGTTAAATATTTTGGCTGTTGAATACAGATTATTTTCGATAGCCAATTTAGCAGGCTACGTTATCCATTATTGTTAGTAAAACTGCGATCTAAGTGTACCTCAAAACTGAGGCCAAATTCATTTAACCGCAACAGTTTACCTGAAGAAATAATTACCAAAGTATCATCTTGTTTGATAGCTATTCTCATTAAACAAATCGTTATATAAAAAAGGTAATAACGCAAATAGATTTAACAGTGACAAACTGCGTAAATAACCACTAAATTAATTGATCTTGCTCAATATCTACCACCGATTAACCCTAAAGAGTAATTATTTTATTACTCATTATTCTGTATCTAATACCTAAACACTGGGGAAATCCTTTAATAAAAATAAGAATTATTATCACCAGCCAATGTAAACCTCTGGGCTTTGAATGAACTCTCTCTATCGCACATGCGGGCGCGCCAGTAGATGTTAAGGATATCAGTATGACTGATTTATCACGGCGTAAATTGCTGACTGGCCTTTGGCAAGCAGATAAACGAGAACTTTCAGCGCATAGGCCCCCCTGGTCGGTGATGGAAGCCGATTTTATTGCTGGCTGTACCCGCTGTCATGCCTGTGTGACTGCCTGTGAAACCGGTGTATTGGTGGTTGGCAGTGGCGGATTCCCCGAAATAGATTTCCAACGTGCTGAATGTAGTTTTTGCCAGGCCTGTGTACAGGTGTGTGAGGCGGGTGTTTTTACCGCAACAGCTCTGACGCCCTGGCGACTTAAAATCAACATTTCAGAGCGCTGTTTACCTTTCCACAATATTGAATGCCGTAGCTGTCAGGATAGCTGTGAGAGTAGGGCAATTCGATTTCGTCCGCGCGTAAACGGCATTGCTCAGCCCGAATTAGACCTTCCTGCTTGTAACGGATGTGGTGCCTGTGTGCCCAGTTGTCCGGTTCAGGCAGTAACCCTTACCCGGAGTGAAGATGGACGATAAAGAATGGCATGTCTGTGGATTGGTGCTGCAAGCCAAACCGGCGCGAATTGCACAACTGATCGACGACCTGTTGGCTATCCCGGGAACAGAAATACCCACCAGTGATGCCACTCTGGGCAAGTTGGTGGTGGTTATGCAGGCGGCGCGCTCAGACGTGCTCCTGAATCATATTGAGTCAGCACGTAATCTGGATGGTGTGCTGGCTGTATCGCTGGTTTATCACCAGCAGGAAAGCCAAGGTGAGGAAATGCCATGAAACTCAGCCGCCGGGATTTTATGAAGGCCAATGCTGCGGTAGCCGCAGCCGCAGCCGCCGGATTGACCATACCTACTGTCGCTAAAGCCGTGGTGGGTGAAACAACAAATGCAATAAAATGGGACAAAGCACCTTGCCGATTCTGTGGCACGGGCTGCGGTGTATTGGTCGGAACACAAAATGGCCGTATCGTGGCGTCGCAAGGGGATCCCGACTCACCGGTTAACCGTGGGCTAAACTGCGTCAAAGGCTATTTCCTGCCGAAAATCCTGTATGGCAAAGACCGACTGACTCAACCGCTGCTGCGCATGAAAGACGGTCAGTATGATAAAGAAGGTGATTTTACCCCGATAAGTTGGGAAAAAGCCTTTGATATCATGGAACTGAAGTTCAAAAACGCGCTAAAAGAAAAAGGCCCAACCTCGGTGGGTATGTTCGGCTCCGGCCAATGGACGGTATGGGAGGGCTATGCGGCTTCCAAGTTGCTGAAAGCAGGCTTCCGTTCCAACAATCTGGACCCGAATGCTCGTCATTGTATGGCCTCTTCGGTGGTGGGTTTTATGCGTACCTTTGGTATGGATGAACCTATGGGTTGCTTCGATGATATTGAAGAAGCAGATGCATTCGTGCTCTGGGGATCCAATATGGCCGAAATGCACCCGATTTTGTGGTCGCGCATGACCAGCCGCCGCCTGAGCGATGACAATGTCAGGATCGCCGTCCTTTCTACCTTTGAGCACCGTAGTTTTGAGCTGGCAGATAACCCGATCGTCTTCACGCCACAGACCGATCTGGCCATCATGAATTACATCGCCAATTACATTATCCAGAATAATGCTGTTGATCAGGGTTTCCTCGACCGCCATGTGAATTTCCGCCGTGGTGCCACCGATATCGGTTATGGTCTGCGCCCAACCCATCCGTTGGAAAAAGCCGCCAAGAATCCGGGTAGTGATGCCTCCGAGCCGATGAGTTTTGATGATTTCAAAGCCTTTGTCGCGGAATATACCCTAGAGAAAACCGCTAAAATGAGCGGCGTGCCGGAGGACCAACTGGTGTCGTTGGCGCAGTTGTATGCTGATCCGAAAGTAAAATTAGTCTCCTACTGGACCATGGGTTTTAACCAACACACCCGCGGGGTTTGGGCCAACAACATGTGCTACAACCTGCACCTGTTAACCGGCAAAATCTCTAAACCGGGGTCTGGCCCATTCTCTCTGACCGGCCAGCCTTCTGCTTGTGGCACAGCCCGTGAAGTGGGGACCTTCTCCCATCGTCTACCGGCAGATATGGTGGTGACCAACGAAAAACATCGCCAGATTGCTGAAACCAAGTGGCAACTGCCTGCCGGCACTATCCCTGAGAAAGTGGGGCTGCATGCGGTGGCGCAAGACCGCGCGCTAAAAGACGGCACCCTTAATGCTTACTGGGTGATGTGTAATAACAACATGCAAGCGGGTCCGAATATCAATGAAGAGCGCATGCCGGGTTGGCGTGATCCGCGCAACTTTATTGTGGTATCTGACCCTTATCCCACTATCAGTGCACTGGCTGCTGATCTTATTTTACCGACTGCGATGTGGGTGGAAAAAGAGGGGGCTTATGGCAATGCAGAGCGGCGCACCCAATTCTGGCGTCAGCAAGTCCCAGCGCCAGGTGAGGCGAAATCTGACTTATGGCAGATTGTCGAGTTCGCCAAACGCTTCAAAGTGGAAGATGTTTGGCCTGCTGAGTTGGTCGATAAAAAACCGGAGTATCGCGGTAAGACGTTGTATGACGTGCTGTTTGCCAACGATGTGGTCAGCAAATATCCACTGAGTGAAATACCCGCCGACCAACTGAACGACGAAGCACGTGATTTCGGCTTCTACATTCAGAAAGGGCTGTTTGAAGAGTATGCCGATTTTGGTCGCGGACACGGCCATGATTTAGCGCCGTTTGACCGTTATCACCAAGAGCGCGGTCTGCGCTGGCCGGTAGTCAATGGTAAAGAAACGCTCTGGCGTTACCGTGAGGGGTTCGATCCCTTCGTGCCGAAAGGCGAAGAGGTGCGTTTCTACGGTAAACCTGATGGCAAGGCAGTAATCTTTGCGCTGCCCTACGAGCCTGCGGCTGAAAGCCCGGATCAGGAATATGACTTGTGGCTCTCTACCGGCCGTGTGCTGGAACATTGGCATACCGGTTCCATGACCCGTCGCGTCCCTGAGTTACACCGCGCTTTCCCTGAAGCGGTGCTATTCATTCACCCACTGGATGCCAAAGCCCGTGATTTGCGGCGTGGTGACAAAGTGAAAGTGATTTCACGGCGTGGCGAAGTGACCTCATTGGTGGAAACCCGTGGCCGTAACCGCCCACCGCAAGGACTGGTGTATATGCCGTTCTTCGATGCTGCACAGTTGGTCAATAACCTGACGCTGGATGCCACCGATCCGTTATCCAAAGAAACTGACTTCAAAAAATGTGCAGTGAAGTTGGCACGGGTAGTGGCGTAATTGCTCATGCCTGCCCTGCGGGGCAGGCATGAGCAGCCAGTTATAACCCTCATCCAGGGATGCTCAGGAAAAGACGGTGTACTCAGGAGAAAATAATGAATAACACGATTTTTAAATCATTAAACCGCCGGTTTTTGTCAGTTATATCGCTGCTGGCGGTGTTGGTGATCGCCGGTGCAGCCACTGCTGCCAGCAATGTTGAAATGGACTTGACTCAATCACCAGAAGTCTCTGGCACGGCTGAAGGCAAAGTGAAAATGCCGAAACAACAACAGCGCATGGCATTGAACTATGTTAACCAACCCCCGCTGATCCCGCATAGCGTGGATGGCTATCAAGTCAGTAAAAATACCAACCGTTGCCTGCAATGCCATGGTGTGGAGCACTATCGCACCACTGGAGCACCGCGTGTCAGCCCAACTCACTTTATTGACCGTGATGGCAAAGTATCGAGTGAAGTCTCACCACGTCGCTATTTCTGCCTGCAATGCCATGTGCCACAAACCGATGCCGCACCGATTGTCGGTAACAGCTTCCAGCCAGCCCCTGGCTTTGGCCAATAACCGAAATGAGCGATAAGCGAGATAAGTTATGAGCGAAACTAAAAAGCCCGGTGTTATCAGACGTACATGGCAGTGGTGGCGCAGGCCAAGCCGGCTGGCGCTCGGGACTTTACTGCTAATTGGCTTTGTCAGTGGCATCATTTTCTGGGGTGGATTTAACACCGGCATGGAGATGGCGAATACTGAGAAATTCTGTATTAGCTGTCATGAGATGAAAGATAACGTTTATCAGGAATATATGGGGACCATCCACTACAGCAACCGCAGTGGTGTGAAGGCGACCTGCCCGGATTGTCACGTTCCCCATGAGTGGGGGCCAAAGATGCTGCGTAAAATCAAGGCGAGTAAAGAGCTGTATGCCAAGGCTTTCGGCCTGATTGATACCCCGCAAAAGTTTGAGGCTCACCGCCTAACCATGGCCGAAAATGAGTGGGCGCGAATGAAAGCCAATGGCTCGCAAGAGTGCCGTAACTGCCATAATTTCGACAATATGGACTTCACCGCACAAAAAACGGTCGCGGCGAAAATGCACAGTAAGGCGATAACCGAAGGGAAAACCTGTATCGACTGCCACAAAGGGATAGCCCATAAGTTACCGGATATGAAGGATATTCCTACCGGCTTCTAACCGACCTCTTTCGTCGTGCTTTTCGCTGTTGAGATGCCCTGTTGACGTTGTGTCGACAGGGCATTTTTATTGCTTTATTGTGTCACTGCTCGCATAATGAGACCTGTTAACAGGTCTTTTTGAGGTGCCTATGCCAAGTATAATTTTGACTGATACCAGTGCCAGCGTGAGCGAACTGAAAAAAAATCCAATGGCAACAGTGAACGCTGGGGCCGGTTTCCCCGTAGCTATCCTGAACCGCAATCAACCCGCATTCTATTGTGTACCCGCAGAACTGTATGAACAAATAATGGAAGCGCTTGATGATCACGAATTAGCTGAGTTGGTTAACAGGCGGCGCCATCAACCCTTGCTTGATATCGATTTGGATAGCTATCTATGACCTATGCCGTTAAGTTCAGAGAAGAAGCGCTAAAGGAATGGCACAAACTGGATAAGACGATACAACAGCAATTTGCCAAGAAATTAAAAAAGTGCAGCGATAATCCACATATTGAAAGCGCTAAACTACGTGGTATGAAAAACTGCTACAAAATTAAATTACGATCCTCTGGATTTCGATTAGTGTATGAAGTTATCGATGATGTGTTGATCGTTGCTGTGGTTGCAGTAGGAAAAAGAGATCGTAGCGAGGTGTATAACCTTGCAAGTGACCGATTACGCTAATGACTATTAACCAGATTAGAGAAGGGTTTATGTCAGTCAAAATTGAAAATATTCAGAGTGAATTATTATCCAAAAACTGGTTCAAACTACACAAATACACCTTTGATTTAATAACTGATAACGGGACTCCGGTACAACAGATTCGCGAAGTGTATGACCGGGGTAACGGCGCAACCATTCTGCTGTATAACCGCCAGAAGGGTACCGTGGTACTGATTGAACAATTCCGCATGCCAACCTATGTGAATGGCAATCCTAGTGGCATGTTGCTGGAAGCCTGTGCCGGTTTGCTGGATAACGACTCACCGGAAGAGTGTATCCGCCGTGAAGCGATGGAAGAGACGGGTTATCAGGTTGATAAAGTGCAGAAGCTGTTTGAAGCTTATATGTCGCCGGGTGGCGTGACTGAAATCGTCTATTTCTTTGCGGCGGAATATCATCCAGATCAGAAAATTACTGATGATGTCGGCGTGGAGGATGAGGTGATCGACGTGGTTGAATTATCGTTTAGCGAAGCCATTGCCATGATTGCTGATGGCCGCATTAAAGATGGTAAGACGATTATGTTATTGCAATACGCCCAAATTCATAATTGGTTCAAATAAATACCTTTCTTACCGATATTGCCGTGATGTTAGCGGCATTCACTCCCCCGATTGTTGACTATCCTCTCTGATTGATAAGTAAATTCTTCAATTGAAGCAAAAATGTTATGCAGAGTATGGCCTGCTTCATAGATTGTGATAAATCACTCACTATACTGGTTCTGTTATTGGTCATATATACCCTTCGACCTTGAAACCACCGTGGTGTTAGCTAAGTTCACTGACCCGAATCACTTATCATCGTGCGCTTATCGGGATTGGTTCACTTGCTGCCTACCTGCAATTTCAAGTTTATTGGGTATAACCTCGAAGAATAAAATCAAAGGGAACCTACAATGGACGAACAGTTGAAACAGAGTGCGCTTGATTTTCACCAATATCCAACCCCAGGGAAAATTCAGGTGTCGCCAACCAAACCGCTAGCAACCCAACGGGATTTGGCGCTGGCTTACTCGCCTGGTGTGGCGGCTCCGTGTTTAGAAATTGCCGCTGATCCTTTGGCTGCTTACAAATACACGGCGCGCGGCAATCTGGTTGCTGTGATTTCCAATGGTACTGCGGTGCTGGGACTGGGCAATATTGGCGCATTGGCCGGTAAACCGGTAATGGAAGGTAAGGGCGTTCTGTTTAAGAAATTTTCAGGTATTGATGTATTTGATATTGAAGTGGATGAACTCGATCCAGACAAATTGATTGATATTATCGCGTCGCTGGAACCGACATTCGGTGGCATTAATCTGGAAGATATCAAAGCACCGGAATGTTTCTATATTGAGCAAAAATTGCGTGAACGCATGAAGATCCCGGTATTCCACGATGATCAGCATGGCACGGCGATTATCTGCACCGCTGCGGTACTCAATGGCCTGCGGGTAGTGAAGAAAGACATCAGCGATGTGAAACTGGTAGTATCAGGGGCAGGGGCGGCATCGATTGCCTGTTTAAACCTGCTGGTGGCGCTGGGATTAAAACATCACAATATCACTGCATGCGATTCCAAAGGTGTGATTTATAAAGGCCGTGAGGCCAATATGGCACAAACCAAAGCGGCGTATGCGATTGAAGATAACGGTCAACGCACGCTGGGTGATGCGATGCCAGGTGCGGACATCTTCCTCGGCTGTTCTGGCCCGGGGGTTTTAACTCAGGACATGGTGAAAACCATGGCACCGAACCCACTGATTTTGGCACTGGCGAACCCGGAACCAGAGATCCTGCCGCCGTTGGCGAAAGCGGTGCGCCCTGATGCGATTATTTGCACTGGCCGCTCGGATTATCCAAATCAGGTTAACAACGTACTGTGCTTCCCATTCATCTTCCGTGGCGCGCTGGATGTCGGTGCCACCACCATTAATGAAGAGATGAAACTGGCTTGTGTGCATGCCATTGCGGATCTGGCGCTGGCTGAGCAGAGTGATGTGGTGGCATCCGCTTATGGTGAGCAAGACCTCTCCTTTGGCCCTGAGTACATAATTCCTAAACCATTCGACCCGCGTCTGATTGTAAAAATTGCACCGGCAGTGGCCAAAGCGGCGATGGACTCTGGTGTGGCAACCCGGCCAATTGCCGATTTTAGTGCTTACATCGAAAAGCTGTCTGAGTTTGTCTACAAAACTAACCTGTTTATGAAACCTATCTTCTCGCAGGCGAAGAAAGAGATGAAACGGGTGGTATTGGCGGAAGGGGAAGAAGAGCGGGTGCTGCATGCTACTCAGGAGTTGATCTCGCAGGAACTGGCTTATCCTATTCTGATTGGCCGCCCGAGTGTGATTGAGACCCGACTGAAGAAGTTGGGCCTGCAAATTACAGCAGGTAAAGACTTTGAGGTGGTTAACAATGAATCCGATTCGCGTTTTAACGAGTACTGGCAAGAGTATTATCAAATCATGAAACGTCGTGGCGTCTCGCAAGAGCAAGCCCGTCGTGCAGTGATTGGTAATCCCACACTGATTGGTTCGATCATGGTGCATCGTGGTGAAGCTGATGCAATGATTTGTGGCACTATCGGTACCTACCATGAACATTACGATGTGGTAGAGAAAGTATTCGGTTTCCGTGAAGGTGCTCATGTGGCGGGTGCGATGAATGCACTGTTGCTACCCACCGGTAACACTTTTATTGCGGATACTTATGTCAATGATGATCCGACACCAGAGCAGTTGGCTGAGATTACCTTAATGGCCGCTGAAACTGTGCGTCGCTTCGGGATTGAACCGAAAGTGGCACTGTTATCTCACTCCAGCTTTGGCACCTCAGACTGCCCAGCCGCGCGTAAAATGCGCCGCACGTTGGAATTGGTTAATCAGATGGCACCAGAGCTGGAAATTGACGGTGAGATGCATGGTGATGCCGCGCTGGTGGAAAGTATTCGCCATAACCTGATGCCAGACAGCCCATTGAAAGGTGCTGCCAACGTGTTGATTATGCCGAATATGGAAGCGGCACGTATCAGTTACAACCTGCTGCGGGTGACATCATCGGAAGGGGTGACGGTTGGGCCAGTGCTGATGGGGGTGGCGAAACCGGTGCATATCTTGACGCCAATTGCTTCAGTGCGTCGGATCGTGAATATGGTGGCGTTAGCGGTGGTTGAAGCACAAACCGAGCCTTTATAAATATGCTTTATCCTTGGCATTGCCGCGTTGTTAGCGGCTTTCGCTCACCCGAGTCACTTACCTGTGTAAGCTCATCGGGATTTACTCAACTGCTGCCTGACTGCAATGCCAATGACTTTGAGTATTCCTATTACTAACCTCAACCCGCTTCGGCGGGTTTTTGCTTATAGGCTTCTGGCTGCTTGCTGTAACCACTTATCCAGTTCGTTGGCAAATTGCTGGCGGTCACGCTGATTTAAGGTGTTAGGCCCACCGGTTTGAATACCGCTGGCGCGCATGGTATCCATAAAGTCACGCATATTCAGCCGTTCACGAATGGTATCTGGCGTATAGCGCTCACCCCGTGGATTCAGGGCGATACCGCCTTTGTCTATCACTTCGGCGGCCAGGGGAATATCTGCCGTGATAACCAGATCATTTTTCTCCACCCGTTGCACGATCTCATTATCGGCAACATCAAAACCGGAGGCGACTTGTAAGGTACGGATAAATTTTGATGGCGGGGTTTTCAATGGCTGATTAGCCACCAGCGTGACCATCATGCCGGTACGATCTGCGGCGCGAAATAACACCTCTTTAATCACATTCGGACAGGCGTCCGCATCAACCCAAATTTGCATCAGTGCTGTTCTCCGGTCGCTAGCCACTCTTTTACGGGCAGAAAATCGCGATACAGCGCCGCTTCAGCGCTATCTTCTGCCGGCTGATAGTTATATTCCCAGCGCACCAGGGGTGGTAGCGACATCAAAATAGATTCGGTACGACCACCGGTTTGCAAACCGAACAAGGTGCCACGGTCCCACACCAGATTAAATTCCACATAACGGCCACGGCGATAAAGTTGGAACTGACGCTCGCGCTCCCCCCAACTCAATGCTTTGCGCCGTGCAACAATTGGCATATAAGCATCAAGGAAACCATCACCTACCGCCTGAGTGAAGCGGAAACAGGTATCAAAATCAGGGCTATTCAAGTCATCGTAAAACAGGCCACCAATGCCTCGCGCTTCATTGCGATGCTTGATATAGAAGTAATCGTCACACCATTTTTTATAGCGTGGGTAGATTTCTTTACCAAAAGGTTGGCACAACTGATGGGCGGTCTGATGCCAGTGAATAGCATCTTCTTCAAAGCCGTAGTAAGGGGTTAAATCGAAACCGCCACCAAACCACCACACTGGATCTTCGCCAGGTTTCTCAGCAATAAAGAAACGCACATTGGCATGGCTGGTGGGCAGATAAGGGCTTAGTGGATGAATCACCAGCGACACCCCAAGTGCCTGAAAACTACGACCGGCCAATTCGGGGCGATGCGCAGTAGCGGATGCGGGTAATGCTGCACCAGATACCTGAGAGAAATTAACCCCCGCCTGTTCAAATACCACCCCATTAACCAATACCCGACTGCGCCCGCCGCCGCCTTCTTCGCGGGTCCAGCTCTCTTCTGTGAAGCTTGCACCGCCATCGGCATGTGTCAGTGCGGCACAGATTTTATCCTGCAAAGCTAGCAGGTAGGTTTTGATTTGGGTGATATCGGGTGAATTCATCAGCGAGGGTTCTATTAGCTTGCAAATATTTAGGGGCCAAGTATACCCCGATTCGCCGCCATTATTGTACTTTCTGTGTGGATTAGCGGCTATTAAGCTACAAGATCGGCAAGATTTATCTGCTTCTTCTCAAATATCATTACTCACTATCACGGTGGGAAATATCACTTTAATATTGCGTGATATAATATTGCCACGATAATCAGAATATCCATATTACTCAAGGGTGCGAACATCCATGGAAATCCGCGTATTCCAGCAAGACGATTTTGAAGAAGTGATTCTGCTGTGGGAGCATTGCGACTTACTGCGGCCTTGGAATGATCCAGAAATGGATATTGAGCGTAAGTTGAATCACTCGCCCGAACTGTTTTTAGTAGCGGAAGTGAGTGGGGCGATTGTAGGGTCAATCATGGGCGGTTACGATGGCCACCGTGGCTCGGCTTATTATCTGGGGGTCCATCCTGACTTCCGTGGCCGTGGCTTTGCCAATGCGCTGATCAGCCGCCTCGAGAAGAAACTTATCGCCCGTGGCTGCCCGAAGCTGAATATCATGGTGCGCGAAGACAATGACGCGGTCATTGGTATGTATGAAAAGCTCGATTACGAAACCCAAGACAGCATCATGCTGGGCAAACGGCTGATTGTGGATCAGGAATATTGAGGTCGCCCTATTGGCCTCACCCTTAATATGGCAATAACCCTATCCCCAAAAGCTGATAAAGCCGCAGAGGATAGGGTAAAGATTAATTACTTAATCTTGGTAATACTTTTCACATCAACTTCTACCGAGTTCCAGTCTTTATCAACTTCGCCTTCGATTTGGACTTTATCTTGTGGCGAGATGGTTTGACCGTTCCAGCGCTTGTTATCAATATCAACGGTAATGGTACCGGTGCTGTCGCGGAAGGTGTAAGTATCGTGGCCAAGGCGCTCGACAATATTCCCTTGTAGAGTGACATGGGTGTCATCACGCATGGTTTTGACTTTATCTACCGTGGTATTGGTCGCACTTGGACCCGAGAATCCGCCCTGAGTCGTCGGTTGTGTCTGTGTTGCTGCCGGGCCATCGAAGCCCCCTTGTGCTGTGGCACTCTGTGCCAGCAATGGCGTGCTGCATAACATAACCAAGGCTGCCGCTAAGGTTAATTTCTTCATTTTATTGCTCCTTCAATGCATGAATTATTAGGTTTGAAAACAAAAATTACACAAGCCTTTGTGGTACCCAATAGTAGACCAAATTTGCGTTAAGGCGTGCTGAAGTATTGCAATACGATGGCCGCGAGTCTATCCGATTAGACCTATTTATTGGTTATAACAATTAAAGCCGGTAGTGTTATGGCACTTTTTTAGCTGTGTGGACTCAAACCACTGGTTATCATTTTTAAACTGCGCATGTAGATGCCCTCTGTAGCTTGTACAATGCAGAACAGCTTACCGGATGCGGTGGTTTTATAAGGAGCTTTAGATGAATATTCGCCCACGGTTATCTGGGGTGAGATTGTTATTACTGGGTGCCCCTTTGTTGTTAGCCGGGTGCTCAACCATGTCAGGTTTTTCCTGGTCCAGTCTGTCACCACTGAATTGGTTTGGCAGCAGCAGTATGCAGGTGACTGATCAGGGTGTTGGCGGAATTACCGCCACTACTGCGTTGACTGAGAGTGACATCAAAGAGGGGTTAAAAGGCGATTTCCGGCTGCGTAGCGGTATGGCGACCAACGACGGTAAATTGATTTCCTTCTATCAGGCGATGAAAGAGAACCAAATCAAACTGGTTATCTCAGGGCAACCGAAAGGCACGGTAGAGCGCATTGATGTTTTGGATAAGTCTATTCCCAGCCAATGGGGTGTTACGATTGGTACACCATTTAGTGAACTATATAAAAAAGCCTTTGGTGTTTGCCGCAAAGGTAGCGGTGATGATAGTGCGCAAATAGAGTGTGCGGCACCGGACAGCAAGCACGTCAGCTATTTATTTGATGGCGACTGGCATGGTCCTGAAGGTTTAATGCCATCCGATGATACATTGCAAAGTTGGAAAGTGAGCAAGATTATCTGGCGAGCTAAAGGCGAATAACCATCCCTTAGTTCCTGACGTTATAGCAGTGTTAGCGGCACTCATTACTCGGCCCATTATTTGGGCATCTGAAGGTGAGGCCGCTGCAAACCGCGTCCAAATTGGCTTCTGGCAGATTTATCATTACTTTGGCTCTCTTCTGTGAATTAGCTAATAATATTCCCACCTTTGGTCTCATTTCCTCCGCCTAAATTTATTTTGCGTTGCCGCAAGGTAATCCTAATCGGTTCAGCTATTATATTCGCCATAATTAACACCGATATTTTGTGAGGAACCAAACATGACTCAAGTTCAGAGTGGCATTCTGATGGAACATTGTCGTTTTGCCATTTTTATGGAAGCAAAAGTACAGGGCGAGCTAGATGCTATTCGTCAGGGGTGCAAACAATTCTGTCAGTCATTGCAGGAGTTACAGCAAAAATTTCCTAACGAGTATTTAGGTGCTGTGATTGCTTTTGGTTCTGATATTTGGCATGACCTATCCGGTGGTAAAGGGGCTAATGAGTTAAAACCTTTTGTGCCATTAGGCAAAGCACCAATGGTTGCCCCCGCAACACAACGCGATTTATTGATTCATATTCAGTCATTGCGTCAGGATATCAACTTTACTTTAGCCCAGGCCGCGATGGCTGCTTTTGGCGATGTGATCACCGTTGAAGAAGAGACACATGGCTTTCGCTGGGTAGAAGAACGTGATTTTACTGGTTTTATTGATGGCACCGAAAACCCACAAGGGGATAGCCGCTCGGAAGTGGCGGTGATTGCGGACGGTGAAGAAGATGCCGGTGGCAGCTATGTGTTAGTACAGCGTTATGAGCACGACCTGAAAAAATGGCAGCGTATTCCTGAACATAAGCAAGAGCAAATTGTTGGGCGTACCAAGCATGCCAGCGAAGAATTGCCATCAGATAAGCGCCCGGAGACCTCCCATGTTAGCCGGGTCGATTTAAAAGAAAATGGCAAAGGATTGAAAATTCTGCGTCAAAGCTTGCCTTACGGTACCGCCAGTGGCAAACACGGTTTGTACTTTATTGCTTATTGCGCACGCTTACATAATATCGAACAACAATTATTAAGTATGTTTGGCTCGATAGACGGTAAGCACGATCTGTTATTAGGTTTCAGTAAGCCAGTGACCGGTAGTTATTACTTCGCACCGTCGCTGACTCAATTATTATCGTTGTAATGACGAAAGGCTGAAGGGCCGGTTTTTCGCAACCGACAATTTTTACTCAATAAGTCTTTTCTATCACCCGGTGCCGGTTGGCCGGGTTTTTTAATGGGCAAAAGGGAGTGGCTTGCGACCAGCGTTGTTGCTGGCTTAGAGCATTTGATACTTGAACATCACTAAACGGTATATAAAAGCATTATAGGTATGCACCTAGTTATAAATACACTGAAGATATTAAAGGCACTGTTCACATTTAATGACATGCCTGTCGGATGAACTCAGTGAATAAGGTGCAGCATGAAACAGACTTCAGTGAAGAACGGTACACGTAAAGGATGGCACCGTGTTGCCTTATTAAGCGCGTTAATTTTCGGCAGTGCAACTGCCTCTGCCACTGAGTTACTTAACAGCTCTTATGATGTTTCCCGCGAGTTATTCACGGCCCTCAATCCCGGCTTCCAGCAACAGTGGGAGCAGCAAAATCCCGGCGACAAGCTGACCATCAAACAATCTCATGCTGGGTCGTCTAAACAGGCACTGGCTATCTTACAGGGCTTGAAAGCAGATGTGGTGACTTATAACCAAGTCACCGATGTGCAGATCCTACATGACCGGGGCAATCTGATCCCGGCCGACTGGCAGGCGCGGTTACCTAATAACAGCTCACCGTTTTATTCCACCATGGCATTCCTAGTACGTAAGGGTAATCCAAAGAATATCCACAACTGGGATGATCTGGTGCGTGAAGACGTCAAACTGGTGTTCCCGAATCCAAAAACTTCCGGTAATGGCCGTTACACCTATCTGGCGGCATGGGGTGCTACCCAACAAGCGAATGGTAAGGATGAGGCTAAAACCCGCGACTGGATGAAGCGTTTCCTGACCAATGTAGTGGTGTTTGATACTGGTGGCCGTGGTGCTACCACCACCTTCGTTGAACGCGGGTTGGGTGATGTACTGATCAGTTTTGAATCGGAAGTTAACAATATCCGTAAAGAGTATGGCAGTGATAAATACGAAGTAATTGTCCCGCCGGTAGATATTTTGGCTGAATTCCCGGTGGCCTGGGTGGATAAAAATGTCGAGAAGAATGGCACTGAGAAAGCGGCTAAAGCTTATCTCAACTATCTCTACAGTCCGCCAGCACAGCAAGTGATCACCAGCTTTAATTATCGGGTTTACGACAAAGCGGCAATGGAAGCGGCCAAGTCTCAATTCCCACAAACCAAACTATTCCGTGTTGAAGATCAATTCGGTAGCTGGCCGCAGGTGATGAGTACTCATTTCGTGACTGGCGGCGTGCTGGATAAATTGTTAGCGCAAGGGCATCAGTAATGTTGTCGGCATCCAGTAAACGGGTTCTGCCCGGATTTACCCTCAGTCTCGGGAGCAGCCTGCTTTACACCTGCCTGATCTTATTATTACCGCTCAGCGCGTTAGTCATGCAGGTTGCACAGATGAGTTGGACCCAGTACTGGGAGGTGATTACTAACCCCCAAGTGGTCGCTGCTTATAAAGTGACCTTACTGGCCGCAGGCGTCGCCAGCGTATTTAATGCGGTTTTCGGTATGTTGATGGCGTGGATTCTGACCCGCTATCAGTTCCCCGGCCGCAGTTTGTTGGATGGTTTGATGGATTTGCCGTTCGCCTTACCCACGGCGGTGGCGGGTCTGACATTAGCAACGCTATTTTCGACCACCGGTTGGTACGGTGCCTGGTTGAACGAACTGGGGATTAAAGTCTCCTTTACCTGGTTGGGGATTGCCGTGGCGATGGCGTTTACCAGCTTGCCGTTTGTGGTGCGCACAGTACAACCGGTGTTGGAAGAATTGGGTCCCGAATATGAAGAAGCCGCGGAAACTCTCGGCGCCAGCCGTTGGCAGAGCTTCCGGCTGGTGGTGATGCCAGAACTGGCTCCGGCATTACTGGCAGGCACTGCTTTATCCTTTACCCGCAGTCTGGGGGAGTTTGGCGCAGTTATCTTTATCGCCGGTAACATTGCCTGGAAGACCGAAGTGACCTCGCTGATGATCTTCATCCGACTACAAGAATTTGATTACCCGGCTGCCAGTGCAATTGCTTCCGTTATTCTGGCCGTTTCATTGGTATTGCTGTTTGGTATTAACACGTTACAAAGCCGCTTTGGTCGGCGGATAGGCGGGCACTGATGGCTGATATCACTGAATTTAACGGCGTAGCTCGCCCACCCATCAATTGGGGTAAATGGACCCTGATCGCCATCGGCGCGGTGTTCTCATTTTTACTGTTAGTGATCCCGATGGTGTGGATCTTTATCACTGCTTTTTCCAAAGGGATAGCGGTGGTCGGGCAGAATTTATTAGACCCGGACATGTTGCATGCCATTTGGCTGACAGTGCTGGTGGCACTGATTACGGTGCCGGTGAATTTGGTGTTTGGTGTGGTACTGGCATGGTTGGTGACGCGGTTTGTATTTCCTGGCCGCCAGTTATTGATGACCCTAATTGATATTCCGTTTGCGGTCTCACCGGTAGTCGCCGGCCTGATGTATCTGCTGTTTTACGGTTCAAATGGTGTGGTGGGGGGCTGGCTAGATTCTCACGACATTCAATTGATGTTCTCGTGGCCCGGTATGGTGTTGGTCACCATTTTCGTCACCTGCCCATTTGTGGTGCGTGAACTGGTGCCGGTGATGATGAGTCAGGGCAGCCAGGAAGATGAAGCCGCAGTATTACTGGGTGCATCCGGCTGGCAGATGTTCCGCCGGGTAACGTTACCGAACATTCGCTGGGCATTGTTGTATGGCGTGGTGTTGACCAATGCCCGCGCCATTGGCGAGTTCGGGGCAGTCTCGGTGGTATCCGGTTCTATTCGTGGCGAAACCTACACCTTGCCACTGCAAGTTGAGTTGTTGCATCAGGATTACAATACTGCCGGGGCATTTACCGCCGCGGCGTTACTGACCCTGATGGCAATATTGACCCTTTTTCTGAAAAGCGGCCTGCAATGGCGCTTAGCGCGTCAGGTTGTTCGTCTCGAACAGGAGCAAAAGCATGAGCATTGAGATTGATAATATCAGCAAGTATTTTGGTCGCACCAAGGTACTGAATGACATCCGGCTTGATATTCCTTCTGGCCAGATGGTGGCTTTGCTTGGTCCTTCCGGTTCGGGGAAAACGACCCTTCTGCGCATTATTGCCGGGCTGGAGAACCAGAACGCTGGACGTTTAAGTTTCCATGGCACTGACGTTAGCCGCCTGCATGCCCGTGATCGACGTGTCGGGTTCGTTTTTCAGCATTACGCCTTGTTCCGCCATATGACAGTATTCGATAACATTGCATTTGGTTTGACGGTGTTACCGCGCCGTGAACGGCCGAATGCGGCAGCTATCAAACAGAAGGTGGAGCAACTGTTGGAGATGGTGCAATTAGGTCATCTTGCCAGCCGTTACCCATCACAACTTTCTGGTGGGCAGAAACAGCGTGTGGCCCTGGCGCGGGCGTTGGCCGTCGAGCCACAAATTCTGTTGCTGGATGAGCCATTCGGTGCGCTGGATGCACAGGTGCGTAAAGAGTTACGTCGCTGGTTGCGTCAGTTACATGAAGAGCTGAAATTTACCAGCGTCTTCGTCACTCATGATCAGGAAGAAGCCATGGAAGTTGCTGATCGGGTGGTGGTGATGAGTCAGGGTAATATCGAGCAGGTCGGGACGCCAGATGAAGTGTGGCGCTACCCTGCGACCCGCTTTGTGCTGGAATTCCTGGGCGAAGTTAATCGCTTGAGTGGGGAGATTCGAGGCTCACAACTCTATATTGGCGCGCACCACTGGCCGCTGGATTTGGCCCCAATGCATCAGGGCAGTGTTGATTTATTCTTGCGTCCGTGGGAGATGGAAGTCAATACACACGCCAGTGATCGTTGCCCACTGCCAGTACAAGTGCTTGAAGTCAGCCCGCGTGGTCACTTCTGGCAACTGACGGTGCAACCTATTGGTTGGCATCAGGATCCTATCAGCGTGGTACTGCCGGAAGGCGAAATTGACGCCCCGGTGCGCGGTAACCGTTATTATGTGGGCGGGTTAAATGCACGCTTATATTCTGGCGACCAATTATTACAACCCATTGCTTTAGCCCAAAGCGCCTGATAAGTTTTTCTTCTTTTGGTAAACATAGAATTATACCCAACGTCATTGGAGTGGCAGCAAGGCAGCTAACGAGCGAATCCCGATGAGCTTACATAAGTAAGTGATTCGGGTTCGTGAGAGCAGTGAACATAGCTGCCACTTCAAGGAGGAAGGGTATTTAATAGGTATTTACAGTGACAACCCTCGAACAATGCATCGGCAACACCCCACTCATCAAACTGCAACGTTTAAGCCAAGGGCTGGATGCGCAGATTTGGGTCAAATTGGAAGGAAATAATCCGGCAGGCTCGGTCAAAGACCGTGCGGCACTAACCATGATCCGGCAGGCAGAATTACGTGGAGAAATAGCTCCGGGTGATGTGTTGATCGAGGCGACCAGCGGCAATACTGGTATTGCGCTGGCGATGATCGCCGCGATGAAGGGCTATAAGCTAAAGCTACTGATGCCGGAAAATATGAGTCAAGAGCGGCAGGCCGCAATGCGTGCCTACGGTGCGGAGTTAATTCTGGTTAGTCGTGAGCAAGGAATGGAAGGGGCGCGCGATGAAGCGCTAAGGATGCAGGCTGAAGGGCAGGGTAAGGTGTTGGATCAGTTCAATAACAGCGATAACCCCTACGCACATTTCACCGGTACTGGGCCAGAAATCTGGCAACAAACCGCGGGTAAAGTGAGCCATTTTGTGTCCAGCATGGGAACTACCGGGACGATTACCGGCGTTAGCCAATATCTGAAAAGCCAAAACCCGCAAGTTACCATTATCGGCCTGCAACCGGCAGAAGGAAGTAGTATTCCTGGTATCCGCCGTTGGTCACCGGGATACATGCCGGGGATTTTCCGCCCGGAGTTGGTTGATCAGGTACTGGATATCACCCAGAGCGAAGCAGAGAAAACGACACGAAGGCTGGCCACGGAAGAGGGCATTTTTTGTGGTGTCAGTTCTGGCGGTGCGGTTGCCGGCGCGCTGCGAGTGGCGGCACAGAACCCCGCAGCGGTGATCGTGGCGATTATTTGTGACCGTGGTGACCGATACTTGTCGACAGGTGTTTTTGATTAAGTAGGCCGAGCGTTACGTATCAACTCTATCTGATCGCGCTATCAGATGGGGTTGATATGATATTTTGCCTTCCTCGCAATACTTCAACTTTTATAGTTTTGAACCTATAAATTATAAAAAGGAACGGAGCTTTGGTGCCAGAGATTTTGATTTATAATTAATCATATTTAAAAGCCTCAGAACCCCGTTGCTGTCCTTTCCCTGTAAGCAAATTGTCTGCTAGAGGCTATCTAGTGGTAAATGAAATTTATGCAATCAACTGTGGCTATTAGTACAAGCCTGCTTTGCTAATATAGTTAATTTACGTCACATTGTTAGAATAAATATTGTAGGAATATTCGTACAGTTAGCTTCATTGATTCCGTGGTGAATTTGAATGTGAGTTGTTTACAGGTATGAGTTATAAGGGTATTTTAATTTAATTTTGAGAAATTTCTTATAAATCAACTAACTATATCTAATTTATTTGGCTATCAATGGTTACATTCTGTAGCATTTAACCAATTGGTGTTAGCTGTCTATTCTTCCTATACTGCTGCTGTTCGTATTTTGCTTATATTTTCTATTGGAATAACATATAGATTTTATTTGATGTTTTAGTTGTATGAGTATTTATTTCACTGATTTTAGCAAGTTAACGGGTTGTAATATTTATTAAAACTCGTTAAATGTAAATTATAATTATCAACAGTGTTGTAGCCGCAATTTTTATTGATTTACCCCTTCATTTAGAGTTTTGCTGGCAAAACGTCTGTATTTTAGCCCAATGTGGGCTTATTCCTCTGGGCTAGTCGTATGTTGCGACATGTGTTGATTGAACATGATACGGACGATCGACGAACTTAATTTACCTGAGCTGGGTAATGATCATTTTATTACTCGAATTTTCTGTTGATGATTGCATTAGACGTGATGGGGAAATGCCCGCGCAAATAACAAATGATGAAACCCATGTTTATTGAAAAAATAAAGTCGGCTTGGCCAGGTGATATGTTGAAGCGCGTGCGCATGTCACACTTAACTCTGTCCAAGCTACAGCGCCATTTAGGTAAGGTTATGATTCTGATACCGATGTTGCTGCTGATTCTCTACTTGTTAATTTTTAGCCAACCACGCTATCTCAGTGAATCTAAAGTCGCCATCAAACATTCCAACGATATCAATGGCAGTAATCTGAATGTCGCTTTGCTGATGGGTGCTGGCAGCCCTAGTTCTGCGGAAGATGCCCTATATCTGAAGGAATATATTAATTCTCCTGATATGTTGGCGGTCTTGGATAAACAGCTCGATTTTCGTCAGGCATTCGGTCATAGCGGCTGGGATTTTTTCTATCATTTGTCAGATAGTGCCACTCGCGAGCAATTCCTTAATTATTACCGTAACCGTATCTCCGTTTCTTACGATGACAAAACAGGTTTGCTCACCATTGGTACCCAAGGATTCTCGCCTGAATTTGCTCAACGGTTCAATCAGGCTGTTTTGAAAGAATCCGAAAGATTTATCAATGAGATCTCACACCGAATTGCCCGCGAGCAGTTGCTGTTTGCCGAAAACGAAATGCAGGAAGCGCGCGTTCGTTTGAATAGCAGCAAAACCGAACTACTCACTTACCAGAACAGCAATAATATTCTTGACCCTGAAGCTCAGGCTTTGGCTGCCACTACGTTGATTAACACCTTGGTTAGCCAACGCATTCAGATGGAAGCAGAATTGCGTAACCTACTGACTTTTCTCCGTGAAGATGCACCTCAGGTCATCAGTGCGAAGAACGCACTCAAGTCGCTCTCCAGCCAGATTGATAATGAAAAAAGCAAAATTACTGCGCCCGATGGTCACAAATTGAACCGTATGGCGGTAGATTTTGAAGAGATTAAAGCCAAGGTACAGTTCGATACTGATATCTACAAATTGACCCTGACATCGATTGAAAAAACCCGTGTTGATGCGGCAAGAAAACTGAAAATGTTGTCAGTGATCAGCTCTCCTCAGCTACCGCAGGAGTCAAAGTTCCCCAACAGTTTGTATCTGCTTATCAGTTGGTTACTGGTTTGTGGCTTACTTTTTGGTACTGTCAAATTATTGCTGGCGGTGATTGACGATCATAAAGATTGACGCCGTTTTAACGCTATTTCTAGCTTGTCGGAATGACACCGCAGGCAGTAACTCAGAGCATGCTATGAAATTATTGAAATCTGTTCTTCTGATTATTGCCATACAGGCAACACCCGCTCAGGCCGTTGATCTGAATGCCGATCCCAATATGACCGGGGCCGCACCGTTACCGTCGATTATTTCAGGTCAAAGCCAGAGACCTTATAGCGATAGCCAGTTTGACGATACCCCCCCTCCGGTGATCCCGGTGGTGATGAGTCGGATGTTTGGCGCGCAACTCTTTACCTCGGTCTCGGCGGCAGATAGTGGTTCCAGCATCGGTTTCAATCCAAACTACGTAGTGCCCCATTCCCGAACGAAACGCAACAAACCATCATGCGTTATGCAGCGAGTAGATACTCTAAAAATACCTCATTCGGTGAGCTGTATTCCAGAGATTTGCGCCCCCGAGTGTTGAGGATGTGCTCCAGTCTCGCAATATCTTCATCGCTGACGCCATTAAAATCGGTTCCTTTCGGATAAAACCGCCGTATCAGACCGTTGGTATGCTCATTCAACCCCCGCTCCCAGGAATGATAAGGCCGGGCAAAGTAAACCTTTGCGCCCGTTACCTGAGTGATGTCCTTATGTTTCGCAAACTCGGGTCCGTTATCTGCCGTCAGGGTTTTAAACTCGCAGAAAGTATTCGCCACGATGTCCCTGAACGCTTCCACGACGCTCTCAGCGCACTTATTGGGGAGTTTACGGATAATGACCTGCTTTGTGGCTTTGTCCACGACCGTCAGCAGGAATGACTTCTGGTCTTTGCCAAAAATCGTATCGATTTCAACATGCCCGGGAACCTGTTTGAGTTCAGCCTCAGCAGGCCTGTGCTCAATGCCAACCCTGTCCGGGATGGGCGTGCGTCCGGGCTCACCCGTATCATAGCGATAGCGTTTACCCCGGTGAGGGAGCTGAAGGTAAAGCTTACCGCCAGCCTGTCTGTCCGAACGGATATAGCGGTAGAGGGTATTTTTGCTGACGGCGATATCAAACTGGATTTTCAGTCTCCCAGAGATAACCTCAGGGGAGGTATGTACAGCCAGCGCCTGCCGGAGAAAGTCTTGTGTCTGCTGGCCCAGAGGGAAACAGGCATTGTGTGCCGAGGTGGCGCCCCGCCGTTGTCTGGCGAAGGCATCAGCGCGTCTGGAGGAGTAAAGTCCGTTGAAGGCGGGGTCCGTATTACGTCTGAGCTCCCGGCTCAGGGTAGAGCGAGAGACGCCGAGCTCTCTGGCAATGCAGGACTGATTAACGCCTTCAGCTTTTCGTTTTTCGATGTAAAAGCGCTCATGCTGAGTCAAATGTTTTCCCTTCATGCAACAGGGTCTCCGACAGGGTCAATACGGCTATTTTATCCGTACCTGACCGGTGGGTCACTTTGTTGCATTTCGTTTGGGAATTGGCGAGTGAGTTTGGGGGATCAGATTCAGGTACGGTTATGGGGCGCATTTAACTTTGAAGGTGCGCTGAGCGGCGCGTGTCAAGGTAGTTGTCGCCTCAGTTAATTCATGCGGCCAACGTTTCACGTTCCGGATTTAACCAGACCTCATCCTGCCGGTGCCAGTTTCTCGTTGAACCTGACCACCGATGTGGATTCTGCATTTTCGCCGCTTCATAGACCGATTTACGCTGCGCCAGTAGTGCCCGATCTTCACCTCTGTGTCGTTGCCCTGGTGTGACGTAACGGATACCACTGTGCCGATGTTCTTCGTTATACCAGCCAACGAAGGTTTCTACCCACGCCTGCGCATCCTCCAGCGTCGCGAAGCCCTTCTCCGGCCAGCTCGGCACGTATTTCAACGTCCTGAACAGCGATTCAACATACGCGTTATCGTTGCTCACCCGTGGCCGGCTGTGCGACGGGGTTATCTTAAGTTCCGCAAGCTTTACCTGCAGCACCTGTGACTTCATCGGGGCTCCGTTATCCGCATGCAGTACCAGCGGCTCCTGCCAACAGCGTTCGCTCAGCACTGTCCGATTCATCAGCTCTGCCGCATGCTCACCACTTTCAACCAAGTGAACCTCGTGACCGACGATTTTGCGGCTGAACACGTCTTCTATCAGGTACAGATAGAACCAGTGTCCTGCCGTCAGCGACCTCAGCCAGGTAATATCCCATGACCACACCTGATTCGGTGCCGTCGCCCTCCAGGTCGATAGCGGCTTGCTTTGCGCTACCCTCTGCCGACCACGGTGCGTTGTTTCGCCAGCACGTCTTAGTATCCGATAAAACGTTGACTCACTGGCGATATAGCGCTTTTCATCCGCCAACAAAGGAACGATTTGCGTCGGTGGCAGGCTGGCGAACCGCAGTTCATGACAGAGGGCTAAAACCTGTTGTTCCTCTTCGGCAGTGAGTTTGTTCTTCGGGATGGGCCGTGACGCCGTGGGTCTGCGGTCATGCGTCCCTTTTCCCCAACGCTGTAATGTTCGCTCACTAAGCCCAATAGACTGGCAAGCCTCGCTCAGCCTCGCGCCTGCAGCAACGGCTTCCTTTACGATTGTCATCAATCGCAGCCTGTCCGGAGTCGGCGTCATTCGTCCCCGTTTTCCTCGACGAACAACGCCTTGAACTTTTTTTGCAATATCAGCAATGCCGCAGCCTCAGCCAACGCCTTATCCTTGCGGGCAATTTCACGCTTAAGCTGATGAATTTCGTTTTGCTGTTTCTTGACGAGTGCTTTCTCTTCACGCGGATCTGGCTGCATTATCTCATTCTTCCACTGCTGAATTTGCTCAGGGTAGAGCCCTTTACGGCGACAGTACTCAGCAACAGCATGGGCGGAAAGAGGTGCCGTTTCAACCAGGATGGCAAAACGAGCCTCACGGGACCATTGCTGCGGGGTTTTTACCTCAACGTGGGTGCTCGCGGTCGAAATACCTGCCTTGGAGCGCCAGGTGTAAAGCGTATTGACAGGGATCCCCTCAGAGCGTGCAATCTGAACAACCGGCTGATTGTGTGGTGGCATCATTCTGGCAATCACAGCGGCTTTAAGCTCAGGTGAATACGTTTTCATTCTTGTTGTCTCCAGCCCCTTGGATGTTTTCAGTTAGAGGCGACAACTACCCTGACATGGGGGGATCGTGGCGAATACTTTCTGCGAGTTTAAAACCCTGACGGCAGATAACGGACCCGAGTTTGCGAAACATAAGGACATCACTCAGGTAACGGGCGCAAAGGTTTACTTTGCCCGGCCTTATCATTCCTGGGAGCGGGGGTTGAATGAGCATACCAACGGTCTGATACGGCGGTTTTATCCGAAAGGAACCGATTTTAATGGCGTCAGCGATGAAGATATTGCGAGACTGGAGCACATCCTCAACACTCGGGGGCGCAAATCTCTGGAATACAGCTCACCGAATGAGGTATTTTTAGAGTATCTACTCGCTGCATAACGCATGATGGTTTGTTGCGTTTCGTTCGGGAATGGGGCCATTGATATTGTTTATGACAAAGAGCATTCTGTCATAGGTAAGCAAATTGAAACGTCCCGGACGGATTTAAAAGAAAAAGGACGACTGGACATCACAGATCAGCGGATAATTCGCCCAGCCGAGAAATCTTACATTGTAAACGAAGGAGCTGTTAATACATCCCGCTTCGAGTTTCATATGTACACCAGAGTGTCTAACATGCTGGAAAACGGTAGGATTTACGCATCAGAAAGCGAGCAAAACAAACGATTGGAGGATGATCTGATTGCTCCTGAGATCTGGGATAAAGATAAATCTATACTGATAGAAAAGACCGGTCTGAAGAGAATGATTACCCCCATAGCCCAGACTCTATCAGAACTTAAAAATAACTTTAATGATCAGTTAAAGAAAGTAAGTATAAGTATAAATTCAGATGCAAATGAATTTGTAAAAAGACTGCCGAAATCAAACAAGCTACAATGGAGTCTGGCAAGTAAAAAATGGAAAACCAGTATTGACAATCCGGTTTACAATCAAATAAAAAACATCGGAATTATTGATGTGATGAAATATGTCAATAAAGAAACAGGGTTTCTGTCAACTTTTAATGCTATAACATCCAGAAAGAATAATCTGGAAGCAAATGACAACGATCTCCTGGCCTGCATATTTGGCAATGGTGCAAACTATGGTGTTCATCGGATGGCATTTTCATCGGACAGAAGTATAGGGGTATTGAGAGACGTAAATGAAAAATTCATTCGTCCTGATACGACGGAACAGGCAAATATCATCATATCGGATGCAATAGCCAAACTTTCTGTATTTAAATACTGGACAATAAATGAAGAGTCACCCTTTGGAAGTATTGATGGTCAGAAGCACACATGCAGAATAAATACTTTCAAGGCCCGATTTTCTGCCAAGTACTTTCGAAAAGGAGAAGGTGTTTCATCCATGACGCTGGTATCCAATCATGTGCCATTAAAAACAGTTGTCATTTCTCCAAATGAGTATGAAGGACATTTTGCATTCGATCTACTTTATAATAATTCAAGTGAAATACAGCCAAAATCTCTGGCAACGGATAGTCATGGTGTCAACAATATAAACTTTGCCATTCTTGATATTTTTGCATATCAGTTCTCTCCACGATATGCGAAATTTAAAAAGATATTTAATGAGTTGTTTGAAATCATTCTAGATAAAGATGAATTAATAATTAAACTGAAGAAAGAGTTTAATCATAAACTCATCATGCAGGAATGGGATAATATACAGCATATCATTTGTTCTTTGAGCCGGAAAACAACTGTACAAAGCACAGTAATTAAAAAGTTATCTAATACTAAACGTAGCAGCAAAACGCTCGCAGCTCTGAGAGAATATGACAGGCTGATTAGATGTATTTACGTTCTGGATTACGCTGATAATAAAACGTTAAGGCAATTTGTTCAGCAGGCCCTAAATAGAGGTGAGGCTTATCATCAGTTGAGAAGAGCGATAGCCTCAGTTAATGGAAATCAGTTTCGTGGCGGTGATGACTACCAGATAGATCAATGGAATGATTGTGCCAGACTGATAGCAAACTGTATTATTTATTATAATGCAGCAATACTATCTGGATTAATTGATAAATTTGAAAAACAAGGGAATGAAAAGGCTATTGAGATGCTTGCTAATTTATCCCCGGTTGCTTGGGGTCATATCCTTCTGGGGGGTAACTATACTTTTGAAGAACAGCCAGCAATCACGAGCCTAGACAGTATCCTAGAAGATGTTGATCCACTAAATAGTGAGGAAGAAGCAGGATTAATTTGAAAAGTTAACATAATGAAAAATAGATATTTTTATCGAAACGTTTAGCATTTTCGTGGAAATGTGCACGGAACCCCATATCTGGACAGGTAAGCGCTGGGCTTATCTGGCTGTGGTGTTGGATCTGTTTGCCCGCAAGCCCATAGGCTGGGCGATGTCGTTTTCACCTGACTCAGCGCTAACGGGTAAAGCGTTACAGATGGCATGGGAACTCAGGGGACGCCCAGGCGGAGTGATGTTCCACAGCGATCAGGGCAGTCATTACACCAGTAAAAAATACCGTCAGTTGCTGTGGCGTTACCGGATAAAACAGAGCCTAAGCCGGCGTGGGAACTGTTGGGACAACGCGCCAATGGAGCGATTTTTCAGAAGTCTGAAATCCGAATGGGTACCGACGACAGGTTACCAGAGCTTCGGGGAGGGCAGAAATGCAATCACTCGATATATAACGGGTTACTACAGCGAACTTCGCCCGCACTGGTACAACGGAGGCTTAACGCCCAATGAATCCGAACGGCTGTTCTATGAACAGTCTACTACCGTGGCCAATTTTAGTTGACCACTACAACTTATTCCGGCACAATTTTGTGCCTTGAACTCCTCAACAGCGGCAACCAGTTCTTTCTGCGCATTCTGGTATTTCTGTTCCTGCGATACACCAGAGGTTTTATTATCAATAATGTCATGGAGCGAGTTATTCTCCACAACAGAGCAGCCACCCCGACTAAAGCCGAGGTTACTGCTTAGTTACTTTCTATCCAGACTTGTTTAATCCAGCTTGCCAGATCCGGCCATTTCTCATCACTATAACCATCTGTCGTCCAGTATCTAATTTGGCCGTCAGGAACAAGGCAATAATAACTACAGTTATCTTCACAGATAGGTAACCAACCTTCTGGTAGTCCCTGTTCTTTCGCATCACGTAACGCCTGAGCAAGCTCACCGTAGTAATTCCCATCTTTAGTCACCGATAACAGCTCAACTGTTCCATAGAAGACGTTACTGACCTCTTTCAGAGCTTTTTTATAGTCTTCTGGAAAAGTAAAACCAATATTTTTTTCATAGCTCGCTATTAATGCGTCGTCAGGTAGTTCTATATTTAGACTTTTACCACCTGATAAAATCTTTAACTCATTAATTACTTTGTCGATATCACTATTCATATATTCTCCTACTTAAGTCCTGCTGCTCTTTCTTTCCAATAGTTAGAACGCCATTTATTAAATTCAGCACGGTTAATGCCAGAAGGAATACTGTTATCGTTGATATGGATAACTCCATGATTTTCCTTATGGAAAGATTGAGTGGCTTCAGCTATTGGCCCATCTTGTCGTTGCAACATATGATGGAGATTAACAGGGTTACCATCAGTACCTATTGGTGCCCTACCTGCATCCATTAGCTGGAGATTTGTTTTTCCAGACTTTGGATCCACATAGTGAGGATCGAACAAATCATTCCGCTGATAGACTTTGTTACCATTGAATTGTATTGGTTCAGCAGACCAATATTTTCTTTCCTGACCAAAGTACTGGGCACTACTAACTTCATCACTGGCTTTATTAAGTAATTTAGACGCTTCAGCCACATCACCTTTTTTCAGCGCTGTCTCTGCTGCCTTGATAAGCTTACCAGCTGTATCACCTAATACGGGAACCAAGCCTACTGTGGCAATCAGGTAATCCAGGGCACTCTGAGCTTCTGCAAAGCTTTTGATATCACCGATGATGGGAATGAAGTCTATCCCAAAACCCGCAGCGCCTTTCAGCAGTTCATCACGATGTTCACTTATCTTCGCTGTACAAGCCTCTGCACTTAACCCGGCGCAGTTCTGTGCCTTGAACTCTTCAATGGCGGCAACCAGCTCTTTCTGTGCATTCTGGTATTTCTGTTCCTGTGATACACCAGAGGTTTTATTATCAATAATGTCATGGAGCGAGTTATTCTCCACTGCATTCTTCCCTGCTTGCGCACCTGCAACCGTATCAGCGGTACTGTCACCGGTTAAACCACCGGCCAGCCCTGCGGCCAGAGTGGCCAACGCACTGACCGTCTGCTTCTGCTCTTCAGAGAGATTGTTCTTATCCCAACCCATCGCCGCGATAATCACCGGTGCCATCAGTTCTGCCGTCGCCGCACCCGCTGCACCCGCCAGCGCACTGTTGCCACTGGCATAGGCGGTGACGGCACCCAGCACGGCGTGGGCCATGGCGTTGGCCGCCTGATTATCACCGGTACTTTTCTTAATCACTTCCGCCAGATACGGCGCTGAGGCTCCCGCCAGTGCCTGCGCCATATTACCGCCCGCTAGCCCCTGTATCGCCGCCGTCGCTGCTTGAATGCCTTGTTGCAGGGCACTGCCGGTGCCATAAGGCGCCATAGCGGTATTGCGTATTTGGGTGGTCAGTTGTTCTTCCGTTGGCGTCAGGATACCTTTTTGGGCCAGTGCCTCTTTTGCCGCTTGAATCGCGGCCGGGTCTTTCAGCGCTTTTTTTTCCGCTATTTTGCCCTGTGTGCGTACGATATCACTGACCTGACCGCCAATCTCGCCAATGAGCTGGGCTTCACGCAGGCGGTTCTGTTCTTTCTCTTTGTCAAAGATAAGCCCGATGCTGCCGTTGGCATTGTCGGTATCCCAGCTCAGGTCATCGACATTCTGCTGCTGCTTGTCGGTGTCACGAATGGTGATAGTGCCATCGGCGACTGCTGACTGGGTGGTACCTTCCGCGTGTCCATCATTACCCAGACCCGACAGCACCACGCCACCCAGATTACTCAGCAGGTCTGAACCCACCGGGCCGCCAGTGCTCAGGCTGCCGCCCTGATGTTCCGCTTTGAAATCGGCTTTATTTTCTATGTCACTGAAGCCCAAGGTGCCAGTATCCAGACTGTTTTTACTCTTGTCCGCAGTGCTGGCAATCACTGCGCCATCGAGCTGAGTGTGTTCACCCACGGTGATATCAAAGCCGCCTTTGCCTGCAAAAATACCGGTCTGCTCCTGTACCGAGTCATAATTGCTGTGCAACTTGTCCTGGCTCAGGCTCAGGTTGGCGGAGCCTCCGGTACCTATCACTGCGACACTGACACCGCCGCTGGTGCTGGTTTGCTTCGCATCATAGTTATCGCTGTCCTGCTGGCTTTGCAGCAGCAGGTCGCGGCCGACATCCACCTTGACGGTTTCACCGCTCGCCTGAGCACCGATCAACGCCGTATCACGGCCACTGTGTAGCGACAGCGTGCCGCCACTGTCGACCTGGGTTTCCGTCCAGAAGGTGCCGTCGCCGTGCTCATTGCCCTGGCCCTTGTTGGCGTTGGCAAAGATGCTCAGACCACCGCCAGAGCTACCGAACCCCAGACTGACACCCACACTGCCGCCACTGCTGCTGTTACTGCCGTCGGTTTTTTGTGTGTTAGCGGCACCCAGCAACAATATGTCGCGCGCCGCATCCAACGTCGTATCGCCACCGGCTTTGAGCTGGCTGCCCTGCACCACGATATCGCCGCTGTTCGCTGGGTTCCCATCACCGGTCGCATTGATGGTTAGATTGTTGCCTGCCGTCAGGGTCGAACCGGTCACGCTGGTCTGTTCCTGATGCTGTTGCGAGGCCGATTTTTGTGAGCCCAATGAGGCGCTGATGCCGAACATGCTGGCGGTATCGCCCCCTTGCGCCTGCACCAACTGACCTGCTTGTACCGCCTGCGCACCACTGAGTGCCGCTTTCACACCTTGCAGCGCAGACAGTCGGCCATTGCTCTCTTCGCGGGCCTCTTTGGCGGTGGTGACCGCGGTATTGAGGGCGCTGCCGACCGCACCAGACAGGGCCAGTGTCAGGCCACTGCTTTTTTGCTCGACGCTGTGGGTCTGGCTGCTTTGGTTCTCCGCCGCCACAATAGCGACGTTTTTACCGGTCAGACGGATGTCTTTACCGGCTAACACGTCGGAGCCTTGCACCGTCAGGTCTTCACCGGCAGTCATGCTGACATTGCCCAGTACGCTGCCCACCGTGCTGCCGACGTTGGAAATAGATTGACCGGTATCGGTCATTTTGGTGCTGTTGCTGCCGACCGTCACCCCAATGCCGCCTGTGCTCATCAGGCCGGATTTCTTCTGCTCATACAGGTGCGATCCGCTTTCGCTCTGTTGCGCGGTGCCGACGGTGATGTTCTCTTTTGCGCGCAGGTTAATATCGTTATCGGCCACCACGTTACTGCCCATCACCGCAATATTTTTGCCACTGACATCCATCGAACCCGCCGACAGCATCGAGCCGACCGCCAGTGTCTGGCTAATACTGTCTTCGGTGCGCGTGGTGGTGCTGGAGGCCAGCCCTTTTTTAGTACCGGTATGATTGCGCTGTTCATCATGTTGTTCAGTCTGGGTGGTGAGGGTGATATCGCCGCCCGCCGCCAGTTTTATCGCGCCATCGGTTTGTACCGCACTGGCACTGATATTGATGTCTTTTACCGCATTAAGATTGATATCGCCGGTGGCGTTCAACTGGCTGCCGCGCAGGGTTTCATCATAGAGTGCCACTGAGCTGGTGTGGCGCTTGCTGGAAGATTCGCCGGTGACATTAAGGCTGTCAGTGGCCGCACTGAGGTTAATATTCTGCGCCTGTATATCAATGGTGTTGGCATTGATGTTGGCCCCGACGGCGGTTAAGTCGCTGACGTTGGCGGTCAGTGCGCCGCCGACATTCACCTCGCTGCCCAGATGGCGAATATGTTCGCTGGTCGCACTGCCACCGTTATAACTCGAACTTATCTGGTCACGGGCTTGGGTCGTACTGAGCAGCCAGTCGCCGCCAGTATTGACCTGCAAATCCTGACCGACAGTGAGGCCAGCACCTTGCATGATAAAGTCACGCTCAGTATTGATAACCGCGTTATTGCTGACATTGATACTCGCCAGCGGCCCCAGCACGGTTTGGGTCCGCTGGACGGCCCCATTATCACTGCTGAGTTGCTCATTGCCGGTACGCAGTATCACATCGCGGCCGCTATCCAGTTGCAGGTTAGTGGCATTTAACCGCGCGCTGGTCAGGTCAATATCGCTGTTCAACGTACTGAGCAGCATAGTATTGCCCGCCTCAAGTAAGCCGCCACGGTTATTGAGCGTAATGCCCTGCGCCATGCTGATTTGCAGGTCATTGCTGGCTTTTATCGCCCCTGAGTTATTGAAACCTTGAACATCGGTTAAGGCGATATTATTCGCGGCAATCAATGCACCGTTGGCATGCAATTCACCCGGCTTGACGCCCGCCAGATAAACCACCGGCACCAGCACGGTTTGCCCCGCCACTTCGCGGCTTTCCATCAGCACGATATTGTTGGTTAATGCCGCCATTTGTTCCGCACTGAGGTGAGTGCCAAGGGCAATATTGAACGCTTTACTGTACTCGAGGCCCGCCGCAAACAGTTGCTCGAATTGCGCCTGGGCGCTGCGGTAATCACTGGCCACCGCCTGACCGGTCAAGGCCAGAACCTGGTCCCGCACCAAACGCTGTTCATAAGCATTATCCCCCAGACGTTTGTGTATCACGTTAGGGTCACTATTTAACTGCTGGAGCACGTAGTCTGACCCGAGCCAGTTGTTTAGATTGGCAAAGGCTGGATTCGTTTCAATCAGGTACTGGCTGTTGACGGTGTAGTCAGTGCTGAACTGATACAGCCCGCCATTGGGCGGTGTCAGGGAAATGCCGTTAAACTCGATGGCAAGGTCTTTCCCGGAATTGTTGTTACCATTAGGTGGCGCAATGGTACCGGGATTAGCCCCATTGTTGATTGTGGTGCCACTTCCGCTAAGGGTTTGTGCCGTGAGGCTTGACGCATATTGGTGAGTTGTACGCTCACTGACCTCTGGCCCCCAACTTCTGCTCCACAAGCCGCCTTTATAGTTACGGTAATTCCACTGACCGCTGGAGGTGGTGCGTTCGATCAGGCGTTGTGCGCTGCCCCAGCCATCTTGTTGCACAGTGACGCCAGAGAGTGAAATCTCGCCCTGTGCGCTCACTTTACTCCAGAAGTTTTCCAGCGTGCTGACCTGTGGCGTCAGGTTCCCGCCGGCCAGCAGTTGTGCCTCTGGGCTGATTTGATCAATGCGGTTATAGGCAATAGTCGACGTATAATCGGTGCCAATATAATCGCTGTTATCTGCTCCACCATGAGGGGGTTCACTGTAGCGTCCGCCTGGAATATCAGGTTTTTCTTCTGTCCAGACCGCTGACCCATTCACGGTGTCGGCCACAACAAAGTTGCTATTGGCGGTGAGAATATGACGGCGATTGGTCAGTGTCGTGGCGTAAATCAACATATCTTTGCCGGATTCAATCAAACCGGAGATATTGAGCACCTGAGCGGCTTGTTGGTAGAGGCCATTATTGTCTAAAACACCGGCCAGAATGACGTTGCCCATGCCTAAAAGGGTGGTCGTTGGGGCCGTGTCGGTGTCAGTGATGGTATCGCTGTTTTCAATCACCGGAGCCAGTAAGGCCAGGGTGCCATTTTCATCCGTGGCACCGATCAGGGCGTTCGGGCCTGAGTTGGTGATGCGCTCACGTGCCTTGAGTGTGGCTTCGGCACCAATCAGGGTGCCGGTGTTGAACAGGGTGTTGGAGTCAGTATTAAGGCTGCCGGTGGTAAGTATTTCGCGGCTATTAATCACGGCACCCGCAGCTTTGAGGCTGGCTTGCGTCGCAATAATCGTGCCGCTATTCAGTAAGTTGCTCGAATCGGTACTGAGTTTGCCGCCCGCCAACAATTGCCCGTTATTGGTCAAATCGCCCGCTGTAGTCAAGGTGAAATCACGCCCGGCCTGAAGTGTTGAGACCGCCAGATGGCTGAAATCGCTCTGTAACTGAATGCTCAGATCCTCGCTGGCCGTTATCTTGCCCGCGTGATTGTCCAACTGACCCAGATTCAACGACACCGTGTTCGCCGCCAGTGTGCCACTCTGGTTATTGAGGGTTTGGCCTGCATTCGCGTTGGCATTGAGGGTCAGTGCGCCAAGGGATGTGATGTTGGCGCGTTGCGTGCTGATATCACCGCTGTTGGCGGTGATATTCATTTCTCTGGCTTGGGTGTAGCTGTCGGTGAGATCAACCCGGCTGCCGCTTAATGTCATGGCACCTGCGGCGAGGGTTTGCCCTTGCGCTATCAACGCCTGACGGGTGGTCACCACCAAGTCACCGGCCTCCGTCAGGCGGCCATCACTTTGTACGCCAGCGGCCAATAGACTGCTGCTGTTGCTATCCAGGCGCTGTGCATTAACTGCCACATTGCCTTTAGAGAGCAGAGTACCACCTCGGTTATCCAGATCACCGGCCAGATTCAGGTTAAAATCTGTCGTCCCCGTTTGCGCTATCACGCCGCCCATATTGGAGAGTGATTGAGCGTTCAGCGTGACTTTATCTGCAATCAGGCTGGCATTATCGTTACGTAATAGAGCGGCGGTCGAGGCTGACAGGCTCTGACTGGCGAACAGAGTTGCACCAGCAAGATCGATATCCCCACCTTGGGCGGTCAGCGTCAAATCACGGCTTTGCGTTTGGCTGCCGCTAAGATCGAGACTCTGCGCAGTGAAGTGCTGCGCCGTCCCGCTGATATTTTTTCCTTGCGCGAGTAATTTTCCGCTGGCCTCAACACGCAGTGTGCCATCGGTAATACTGCTGTTGTTAGACTTGACGCCTGCACCCAAGACCGAGTTGCGGCTGCTGTTGACTTCAGCAGCACGCAGTGAGGTATCACCCGCCGCTGCGACAGTGCCGGTGTTATTCAACTTGCCCGCGGTGGTGAGCTGGGTATTGCCCTGTGCATAGAGTACACCTGCGTTCTCTATACCGGCGGCGGTATTGTTGAGCACTGTTGATCTGGCCGCTGTTGACCAACATGCCATCTGCCGTGATGGTGATATCACCCGCTGATGCGCCTATCTCACCGGCGTTGCGTACACCAACGCCGCTTTCCGTGCCGATCAGGCGAATTTTACCGGCGTACATGCCACCCAAATTGGCGACATCCACGGCCACAGTGGGGCGCGGGCTGCCATCGGCGGCTTTGGCATTAATGGCCTGGTGCGCGGCATCCACTTGATTGCGGCCGGTGGTGACATTCAGGTCATTGGCCCAGAGGCCCGCATTCACTTTGACGGAACGGGCAATCAGGTCAGTATGATCCTGACGACTGCTGTCCAGACCATTGCCCTGAATGATAATCTCGCCGCGCTCAACGTCGTAGCCAGTGAGTTGGCCGTTATTGAGTTGCGCCTGACCGGTGGTTAATGTCGCGCGGTTGGCGTTGATAAAGCCGCAGCCCTCACAGGTAATGCCGGCCGGGTTGGCAATCACCACCTGCGCTTTACGGCCCGCCACCTCGATATAGCCATTGAGCTTGCTTGGGTCGCGGCTGTTCACTTCGTTGAGGATAATACTGGCCTCGCCCCGCGCCAGCCAAGGGTTGCCATCCACCACGCCAGCAATCTGGGTTTGGTTGGGACCGTGGCCGTTATTGAGGATCACCCCGCGATTATCGACATCAAACTGGCTGTAAACGTTACGGGAAACCCCGCCACTGCTCGGCGTTTGGATATTCACCTGTGGCGTACCGTTGGCACTGCTGATAATGGTCGGTTGCTGATTACCCGGCGCACTGCCATCGGCGACAATATTGGCCTGCACGGATAATGAGACGCAGCCCAGTGCCAATAACAGGCTGAAGCTCAATGTTGATAAGGCACTGAGACGGCGGCTCTGAGTATGACCCACACCTGACGAGGGCGACGAAGCCGCCCGACCGGAGGCGGCGATATCGGCGACCACCATCAACAAGCCACGCGCCTTGTTAAATACGATTCGGTACAGGTTCTTATTCATGGTGGCTCTCAACAGCTAAAGGGTTAATAAGGTGCATCAGTATTGCCAGTTCAGGTTAAAGCCCAGGGTCACCGAGTCGGTTTTGAAGCCATCGGGTTTAGACAGCGGTTTACCGGCAAACAGGTCATAACGGGTATTCAGCACAGTGCCGCGCACGCCGACGGCACTGCCCGCCAGATGGTGGCCCAACAGATAAGGGTCACTGCGACCGCTGACCTCCCCGTAATCCACGCCGACATACAGTTCATGCCCTGGTAGTGGCGTGTACCAGCCGAGATCATTGCGAACCGTCCAGCCGCGATCGGCATTGAGGGTGCGTTCGCCGTCAAACCCGCGCACTGACCAACGACCACCGATACTGAATTGATCCTGTGGTGTCAGTGGCGTGTTGGTGCTTTGGCGCTGGTATTGCAGGTTGTAATGGAATTTTTGTGTCGCCAGGGCAAAAGGCACATCCAGTTGCGCATTCATGCGCAGAATTTTGCTCAGGGCAGTGGCTTCGCCGAAATACTCTTCTTGTGCCGGTTCTGCGCCAAACCAGCGGGTGCCGCGCTGGTAACTGACACCGGCGTCCAATGTGGCCTGGGAGATAAAGTGGCGATGTTCCAGCCCGACACGCCAGGCCGAGGTGCGGCGGCGCTGCACTTCCACTTCGGTATCATTGATATAGTTTTTCGACGAGCGGGTCAGCACATCGTAAGTCACGGTGGTTTTTTGGCTGGCATTGCGGTGCAACAGACGGCTGAGTTGCAGCGAGACATTCTCGCTTTTCCCGCGATAGCTGTAGTCGCCATTCAGGCCCGCGACAGTCTGGTGATAGTCATAACTGCTGGCGGTCAATCCGGCCGTCCAGTAGCCGAACGGCAGCGAGTAATGGCCGGTCAGGTTATTGGTGCCTTTATCGCCGCGATTTTTTATGGAGCCACCGGCAGAAACATAAAACAGGTCACTCAGGGAGAGCGGGTTATCCAGAAACAGTGTCGCCCCACCTTGATAACGACCGGTGCTGCGGGTGCCTGAGTCATCCAGTGACGCCGCCAGTCGCCACATTTTGCTCTGCTTCCAGCTCAGGGCAATATCGGTCTCACCGGGTTCGCTACCGGGAACCAATTCCATGCTGGCTTGCACGGTGGGCACGCGCTGGAGATTTTCCAGCCCTTGCTCAATATCACGTAAATCCAACAGGTTACCGGGGCGGGCAGGGAAGGCGCTGAACAGCGTGACATGGCGGTCACTGCCCTGTGTCAGCTCAACATGGCGTATTTTGCCGGGCACTACGTGTAACGCCAGTGTGCCGCTGTTTAAGTCCTGCTGCGGAGCCAGTACCCGGGTGGTGACATAACCGTGATCGATCAGGCGGTTCTGCATCTCGCTCATCAGCAGGTTAATGCCTTTCGCGCCCAAACAGTGGCCTTGCGCCTGATTGGCGAGTCGTTGCAGAGGCAACCAGCGCGGTAACGGCTCCGTCCCACTGAGTGTCACGTGGTCAATCGCAAAGCAAGGTTTCTCGACGGGAAAAGAGAGGCGACCCAAAGAGGTTGAGGGTTCAGATAAACGCACATCCGGCATCGAGGGGGCCAAACGCTCCTCCAGTGCCCGTTGCCGTTCCTGTTGATGAATACTTTGTTGGACTGGCGCTAATTCCACGCCATAACTGACTAACGGAATAAGGGTTGCGGGCAAAATGGTGCTCACCATGAACAGACCATAGCAGAAACGGGACATCAGAAATGCCTTTACCCCAGGATGTGGGGAATGATATTAGAATAATTTGAGGCTATTTTGCCTGTCACTGCGTTATTTTCAACCTGTTTTTTGATGAGATAAAATACCTTAGGGAAATAACGAATCAATATTGTAAGAAATATCTGACAGTAAAGTCATTGTGTGGGAAATATCTTATATAGAAGATGATTTAAGTAAGAAATATCTTATTTGTGAGGGCGGTGAAATATCAATAACTGATTATATCTGGGGAGCGAGATGCTGCAAAAAACGACATTGACCTTAACAGGGGCACCCATTAACAACACATAAACCAGAGACAGGCCTTAGCCTGGAATAAGTCTGGTGCCCCACTGTTTGTTAGCAAAATCCATTCTCCTTGTTGGATCATCCAACGCTCAAGCGTTACCCTGGGTTCCTTTCCTGGTATGAATGATAAAGATACAGACCAATCAGTCCGATAGGGGCTATAAAAATGGCAAAGACCCAACATAGCGCCATCATCATAAATTTGGTCATGATAAATAATATAGCGTTAGTCCAGAATCTATTATCCCCAATGATATAGTTCATTAGGGTCTCATAAACACATCGTGAGTATGGATACAGCAACGTACTTATAGCAAAGATAAATAAGGGGGCTAATTTCATCGGCGTCGTTGAGGTGCTTATGATCCATACAAAGAACCCGAAGAACAGCATACCAAAGAGGAAATTTCTTATGTAGTACTGCTTAGATAATCCGCCAATGCTCTTTTTGATAAAATCGTTCATATACGCAGTCCATTGAATTAACTTCATTTACGGAAAATGAATATAGTTTATAGCGGGCACAATTCCCAGGCGTTTTCTCACCCACTTGTTACGTTTAAAAATCAATTTGAACGAGGGGTAAGAGTGCGTGCATCAATGGGGAAGCACGTTATACAGGCCCACGTTTGTACAGTGTAATAAATTTTAACCTAAGCCATGAGCTAGCCACGGTGGCGTGCCATACTTGCCTGCAAATCCATCAGGCGATCGACAATCCGTGTCAGCCCAGCATGAATGTAGTCTCTTTGCATGGGGGGGATGTTCTCATCGGTATTCAGCATCTTAGTGAAGCTGTCCACACTTGCTCGCCATGAATTGAACGACAGAGCCAGTTGGGCTATCTGTCCATCAAATACCGCGAGGGTATTATCCTGATAAGCCAGATATCCTCTTTCTAGTGTGGCGGCCGTAGTCAGTATTTTATCCATGACTGTCTTATGCGCCGCGGATAACTCAGGCATGCCATCATAAGACCGGGATGATTTTTGGCTATCCTGTTCAAATGCGGTTTCCATGATGAGTGCGTAACGGTAAAACCCCGGATATTCCTGTGTTAATGCCATCAGCTCTTTATCGGTGGTGCCCGTCCAAATCTGGTGGAGTTCGGGGGTGTAGCCCATCATGTGGTTGATAATTTGGTGGGGTTCTTGGATCCCACGAACATCCAGCTGTTGCATATGTTGATCCATTTTTGCCGCCATACGGCGAAAGTCGACCATTTTCATTGGTTTTCCCTCTTTTACAGACTGGGTGAGGATAAATTCGTTACCGGCTCCAATATCACAGTATGGTGATCTGATGCACTGTTGATAACGCTTGCCTGCAGGTCATACTCAGCCATGACCTTAATAAAGGTGAGAGTATCACCGATAATATGAAATTGTACGGGATGTAAGTGGTGACCATTCTGAGAAAATGCGGCGTGCAGTGCGGTTTTTTCGACGTAAAAGCCATTATTCTGAGACGGGGTGGGTATGACACCGGATTTCCATTCCCGACTGTCCATCACATAATTGTCCCAGCCTTGATTTTTCAATGTTTCAGTGGCATAGGTCAGTCTGAACAGGTCTGATTGAGCGGCCATAGTGCCATTACAGGAACGCCATAAATATTCCAGATGTTGGCGTAATTTGCCTGCTGCACCGTGTTTACGGCCCCGTTCTAGTAGCCAGGTAATATCAATAGCGACGCTTTTGGGGAAACGTTTCTGTTTCTGTGCGGTGGCCAGCCAGCGGATGAGAAACAAATTTTCTGCGTAGGGCGTTCCGGCTACGCCATCATGCCGGGCCATCCCGAGGGCCACCAAGGCACAGAATGCCAGGTGGCTTAACGATGAGGTGGTGTTTTCAGGTGAAACTGGCTCAATATTGTCTAACAACATCTTCCCTGCCCGTCATTACTGATAGTTAATGGCGTATTTGTGCCAGGTCGTCAGCGGTCAGGCCAGTTATTTTCATCACCGAGTCGCGATCGATACCGTTAGCTAGCATAGAGCGGGCAACTTCCAGTTTACCTTCCTGACGTCCTTTGGCTTCACCAAGCTGGATACCTTCCAACCGGCCTTTTTCAATCCCTTTTTGTTCGAGTTTTTGTGCAATCGTCATCAATACCTCCTCGTGCTGTGGTGAGCGGCGCGCCAGCTCCCGAATAAAGTTTTCCGGTGCCGCCGTGTCGCCAACCTGCAACATGTAATTCATCAGCGATGTCAGCTGCTCATTATTAGTGTAACCGGCGAGCAGTAGCGTGACCAGTTGTTCCAGTAGTTCGGCAAGGTCACGCTGACGAACGTGCTTTTGCAGCAGTTCCAGGATGGCCATACGCCGGTGTGTCATGATTTCATCATCAGAAATGATGGTCACATCAACCAAGGGAAAATCATTGCCGTAGAGTTGCCCCGCCAGTTCCGGTTCACTGAATGCTTGCAGCCAATTCATCGAATAAGGATAAGGTGACACCTGGCCATGATAGAATAAAATGGGAATAACCAGAGGCAATTTATCGTTGCTAGCGTCGAGGTGTCGCTGCATGGCGGCGATAGCATATCGCATCAGGCGAAAGCCCATATGCCTGTCCGGCGAGCTTTGGTGTTCGATAAGTGCGTAGATATAACCATCACCCTGCCCCGCTTTAAGCGAATACAGTACGTCAGAGTAGTAAGCGCGTAGATCTTCTTCGATAAATGAGCTGGACTCCAGTCGCAGCGTATTCAGGTCGCACACCTGGCGTAGTGCTGGCGGCAGGTGCACGTCCAGAAAGTCTCGTGCCGTTTCTGGGTGCGTCAAGAACTGTTTGAAAAGCGCATCGTGCGGTGTGGGTGTCGTTTTCATTAGGCAATAGTAGCATAGTCATTGATAGCACGGATTTTAGCGCTAGGGCATGAAGAATTCTGTGGGTTAATGGAACGAAAATGTACGCTAGCGGTATGAAAAAATCGATAGTAAGACTGTTATTCTTAGCATAGGTTTGCGCGCGATGCCCCACACCCGATAATATCGGACTCGCACAAAAAATGCATTCATTTGCAGTTTATCGAGTAAGGGATCATGCATCAAAATACGGGCTCGTCACAGACGGTCACTATCTAAATTCTTTCTTCTGATCTTAAATAATGGAGCCATCATTACAAACAGGATACCTGTAGTAAAGGCCAGAATCACATGCGAAATATCCCCGACAACGCCTTCTCTGAAACTCCCCCAAACAATTGCAGAAACCAGCCAGACCAGTGATACCCACGCCAGATAGACAAACTTTTTGCGTAGTGGGAGATCCAACAGTCCGCATCGCACATATTGCTCTGCTAATTCTGCTTTCTTTGCAGCTTTATCGAGCACTTCATACACGGCACTGATATCGATAACCTTCTTGTGAAAGGTATCATCCTCTGAACAGTAACGAGCATTTTGCAGAAGCACATACAACGCAGGCAGATCTTTTGGCCACTCATGCGACACGGTGACACCGTAGGCTCTGAGTAGTGGCAGTGCGAAGGCGTAATGACTGACTTTCTGCACATATCGGTTATCAAAAACAGCCCACACATCTCGGCCGCCGGCGATACCTAAAACGTAAACCTTGATCCTTTCAGCATCGGGATAATGTTCGACATAAACCTTTGCGGGAACATGCTCAATGTTGTGAAACCGGCAGAAGTTAACTCGATTCTTTCCCTCTCCCGGAAAAAACAACCCCAGTTCGGGAATATAAACGTAACTTGTGTCTTGTATCCCGTTATCAGAATTAATATACGAGATGACTTCTTTCTTCTCTTTTATCGAAATATTTGGGTCTGGCCACAAACGCCAACTACAACCCATCGTATGAACCACAGGTACCGCCATAATCGTCGCTTTTTGAGATAAACGGACGCGGGGTAAAAAGGGAACGATGTTGGTGAAGAAATCTTTACCGAAGTATGGTCCCCATTCTCCTCCTGTCATTGGCCCATGTAAGTCATCCGGAATGTTTGCCGGTGACTTTCTAGCTAACGTATCAATCTGAAATTTAAGGCCCACAAAGTCCATGGATGCCCTGACCATATCTGGTGTCAGAGATGATAAGTCGGTAGGTTTACTATGTTCATCCATGTTTGTTCAGTTCCTTTTTAGTAGGAGTCGATTTGTCTGTGGTTCGAGGGCATATCCGGGGGGGCAAAACTTGCCCACCAGTGCGGCATATTAGGTATTATGCTCTTTGCGGGAAACGTCCAAAAATATCTCTGTTCCAAAATGACCGATCACCTATTTATTCTCGTTGTTTTCAGTGATGTCTTTTGCGTTCTTCACGATACGTATCACTGTTCGGTCTGAAACCCCGCATAACCTCGCCGTCTCACGGATACTCACCCTGTTCTTGACTCGTAGTGCGACGATCCGTTCATGCAGTTCTCGATCTGCTTGCCGTCCCTTAAATCTCCCTGCCGCTTTGGCTTTGATTATCCCCTCTTCCTGTCGCCGGCGCCGGTCCTCGTAATCTTTACGTGCAATGGCAGCCAGCATATCTAGCATCATACCATTGATCGCAGTTAACATATTTTTCGTGAATTTATCGCTGGCATTCACTGAAAACACGGTATGACTGGTCGGCAAATCCAGGCTAACCACAATCAGGTTTTTTTCCAATATTAACAATTTCAACGTCTGCCGACCTTCATCGTCTAGTCGCGAAAGCCGGTCCACTTGTTCAATGAGAATAATATCACCGGGTGCAGCATCATCGAGTAACTGTAAAAGTGCTGGCCGTTGGAGGGAGGCCCCAGATACATTTTCGGTGTACCAGCTGGCCATCCGAAAGCCTTTCTCTTCCACAAAGGTTTTCATGCGGTCTTTTGCCCGGAGAGCGTCTTGTTCTTTCGTGGAAGCTCGGAGATAGCCGTGAATGTACATTTTTTACCCATAAGTGACGTTTAGGTGATGATCATAATGTACATGACAGATAGGTGATGATCCAATGGAGAAATGACCATAATTTATGATGTGACATTTGGGTATACATAAATGTCACATTGACGTTAAATATGAAAATGATTGATTAAGCCATTATCGATTTTAATCATTCTTAATATAAATAGTAGTTAGTGTGAGCTAATCATTCATTATTTGATTTATGAATATGTTTTTTAATCAATCTTGATATGATTTACTTGCAGTGATTTTTAATCATATGGCAATATTTATGATCTTGAATAACGAACATTCACCAACTCGTCGCTTGTCAGCGTTGCAAAAGAATATCTTGATAATATTGGCTGCGCTGGACGAAAGGAAGCCTGGTCCAGTACCCACAAAAGATCTCGAGAAATTGCTAGCTCTTAGTGATGCCAAACCAGTATATGGTCCCAATCTCCGTGGTGCATGCCATCGATTAGCTAAAGCTGGGATGGTTCGTACTTTACGAGCCACTAATTTGCAACTGGCTGTCGAACTAACACATGATGGTTTGGAATGCGCCGCACTACTCTACGCAAATGAAAGACAGGCTGAGCTCGATCGGCAAAAACGCAAAACCAGCTTTGTATTGCCTCATAATTTTCCGACAAAACCAGCTACAGACGCTCTACCCATCATCTTAAATAATCAGACATATTTGGCTTGGCGAGCAAGCTACGTTATACCGTTTGAGGGGACGCCCTACCTGTTATTAGTCCAAGCTGATGGGGAAAGGGTCCGCTTACACGGAGATGCCATTAGTGTAGGCCAGCTCTATCTGAACTGTTATAACGCTGGTCTACCAGTCCAAGTCCAAATCAACGAGGAAGACTCAGGAGGATAGATGCAACTTGTCAGAAAGAAAGCTCCGCGTGGTGGTTTTTATCGAATACTGACCGAAGAAGAAAGAGCAGCTATTCGCCATGTTTGTGGTTTTAGAAATGTTCGTTCCTTAATAGAAAAGAAGCTGGCAGAAAAGGTCCTGCTTGAAATGCGTCAGCATGAGCTCTGGTTCAAATGCGATTGCGGATCAGGAGATAATGTGCCGATGAATAGTGCAAACCTCCGTTCCGATACACAGACTCTATATTTTAATAGTTTCAGTTCCCCTCATGACAATAAATGCCCGCTGTTTCGTATTCATAGTAGTACCGATGATTTGTCAGGCGGTGGCACGCGGCGTACTGCAGGGTGCAAAACGATAGATTACCGTAAGTTTTTGCCGAAGATGGAACGAGATGCCCGGATATGTCTACCAGGCGGAAATTCCCCTCCTTTAGCGGATAAGACCCGTAGAAAACGCGTTCCATCTATTGCCCGCCTGCTATTTACGCTAATTGAAGAGGCTGAACTTAATAAACTGTCACCAGTTTGGCCACCCGCGAATATACCTTCATCTCAACACCTTGATGCTCTGAGGGGAATTGCTGAACGAACAGTATACGTTGGGCGAGACAATATGTTGTCGGACTTTGTGCGTTTCGAACCTTGGTTGAATCAGGCGCGGCAAGAAGTTCTCATGCGACATTTGGAACGCAGTGAACAACCTTGGCCAAAGGATAAAGAAAGAGTCTTTTACCAAATTTTCATGTCCGACGATGTCAGTCGTGAATCAGTGAAGTACAAAGGCCGTTATACTGAAATAACGTTTACACCGGCAAAACAAGTGAGTATCAATGGAGAAAGTCAGGAGGGTAAGAGAGGGCCATATTGGGTTGTCCTTATGTTCAGACGGGGTATGGATGGGGCAGTGATTTGCAGTGAGGGTTATGCTCATGCAATGTTCAGTTGGGGATGCCCTCTCCCTGTTGACAGCGAGCTTGAGCGGCAAACTATACGTTCTATTCAGACTGCGTCCGAATGGATATACAAACTAAAGAATTTTACTCCACATGAATTTAGCCTAAAGAAACCTTTATTCGATTTGGAAGTGAATCTTGCAAGTGGAAAGGGATTTGTCCTACCTGATTTCATCGTGACAGCTTCTTCGCCGGGTACGGGAGAAGCGCGTAACCTCATTATTGAAACCATGGGTTATTCGGATGATGAGTATGCCGAAAGAAAAGCTGGACAACATGCAGGGATGCGATGTTTAGGACACCTTTATACCGATCCTCCAAAGTGGCCTACTGAGGGAGAAAAAGCTTTTGAAAAGTATTTCTTCGGTGTATTAAAGCACCTTTGAATATCTGCAAACTTAGACGTTATAAGCAGGCAGCCGGTCAATGACCGGCTTTTCCCTGGAGTTGCTTTTTTGCTAGTTAATGCATTGTGTTTAGGGATACTAAACAACTCGAATGTTAAGTGATGCTAAACATGTCGTCAATGTTTCTATGACGACATGCTATGGTTCCTATTAGACTGAAATCCGCTCGGCTACATGCCAAACTCACCCAGGAACAACTAGGGGTGCTAGCTGGTATCGATGAATCCACCGCACGGTCACGTATTTCACAATATGAAAACGGAACCTATACACCTACATTTTTAACCGTGTGCGCAATGGCTCGGGTGCTGAATGTGCCGGAATGTTATTTTTATATCTTGGATGATGAGTTCGCTGAGCGGGTTTTACAGTTGCATCAATTGTAAAACGCCCTCGCCTACTTCATTTTGTCTGAATTCGCATTCGAATGATATCATGAAAGAATGATATCATTACCTCGTGTTAATGTTGCATTTTCCGCAGAATAATCCAATTATCTCCACATTACTATTTTACATAACCTTCATATTTTCATAGCCAGCGCTGTCCATTCGAGCTATTTTATGGTTGATTAAATATCATGATTTCATGAAATAATGATTTCATTCTTCATTTGTTAGTGTGTGTTTTTATTATAAACAATGATATGCATATAATGATAACATTAAATCATGATAGCATGCTTAAATGCTTCCATTTGTTCTAGTGCCATGTCATTATAACTTGCAGTAAAACATGAAATAATGAAAGGATGATATCATGATGATTTCTTGTGTGGGCCAAAAAGGTGGTGGTTCTAAAAGTGCGACAGCAAGAACGTTGGCGGTGGGATTTACTGATGCTGGTTGGAAAACGCACCTGGCTGATATCGATGAAAAACAGCAAACATCATTCAAGTGGTGCAAGCGTCGTGAAGATGCCGGATTGAGTACAATAGACTGCGCTCTTTATCGCAGAGTAGATACTGCGGTTAAAGTTCAAGATCAATTCCATCTTGTCATCATCGATGGACGTCCAGCAGCAGAGTCGACATCTCTTGATGTAGCTATGGAGTCCGATCTTGTTATTGTCTCAACGGGGACGACTATTGATGATCTTGAACCGTCCTTGGAACTTGCTCGAGAATTGGTGAAAAAGGGAATAGCACTTGAGAAAATAGTATTCTCTGTTGCTAAATCGCCTTCGGATGCTGAGGGAGTTAAAGCTCAAGAGACTATCCGAGCTTGGGGGTTCAGGGTATTAAGTACCGTAATACCTTTCAAAGCGGGCTATGGTAGTGCGCTTGATGCAGGAAGAGCATTATTTGAAACACCATTTAAATCATTAAATGCCACAGCAAAAGGCATGGTAGAAGAAATACATGATATCATTAATTCATGATATCATGTATTAATGATTTAATTGTTTCATGAAAATATATAGGTACTGCAATGAAAACGCCAAAAAACAGCATCAAGCTAGCCCCACCTTCTTTAAACGAACCTACATTGGATGTTACAGGTAAAGGGGCATTGCCAGATACTCATGTAAAACCAATTCAAATAAAGGTGCCCGTTAGTAAGCATAAAGAAATGAAAGCTTATGCTGCGGAGCAAGGTATCTCTATGACGGATATGCTTTTGGCTGGTTATGATATGTATAGACAAAAAATGAATTAATGAAATCATGCTTTCATTGATTCATGATTTTAGGTTTTGAGGGTTACATATGCAGAACGAAACTCTAGTAAACACGTTGTGTTTATCAAGGGCATCTAGTTGTAATACAACAACGACGATTCATCAGGATATGAGAACCTTTGTAAGAGGCCCTGTAAGTGACCCTAAATTTCCACGTACCAAAGTACGCAGGTATTTATCTCAATACGGTTTTCGCGGTAGTAAGCTGAATACGGAAGTAGAACGTATTTGCACACTTAAGATCCCAAAAGGCGATTGGAAGTATCCGTATGGCTGGTCAGAACAAGATTTAAGTGGTCCAATGCGCCGTATGTTCGGACGTAAACGACGCAGAAATTTGGTTATGCTTGATGAGTTTCATATGTCATATATAAATAATCATTAAATCATTAAATCATTAAATCATTAAATCATTAAATCATTAAATCATTAAATCATTAAATCATTAAATCATTAAATCATGAATTAATGGTTGTATTGATGAAATATCCTCAATCAAACTTATAATCGGGCTTTTGGCAAATCTCTCCAGCGAGTAGTATAAGCAGGGGAGAGCATTTCTTGCCTCATTTTCCATACTTTATCTATCCCTTGACCCGCAAACCAAATCCTTCCCAGACCTGTTTGGTTAATACGGTCGATAGCTTTCATCAACTGCTCACTGTTGGCTTTGGGCTGTGAATCGTCAAACATGTCTATTTGCCCAGGGCGACTACAAAAATCGTTCAATATAATTCCGGCTTTTTGATATCGATACCCCCCTTTCCATATTGTGTCTAAACCGCGCATGGCGGCGGCAACGATATCGCGAGTGTCTTGTGTAGCCAACAGCAGAGTTTGATTAGCATTATTTCCGTAATACGGTTCAGGAGAGTAGGGGCTGCAACGTATAAAAACACTAATTTGCCTACAATATTGGTGTTCCTGGCGCAACTTCTCAGCTGCACGCTCAGCATACTGACAGACAGCCTGACGCATATCTTGCAATTGTGTAACTCGCTCACCAAACGAACGGCTAACGATGATCTGCTCTTTTGCTGACAGGTTTTCTATTGAAATACAGTCAATCCCATTCAGTTCTCTGCAGGTTCGTTCCAAGACAACGCCAAATGTTTTGCGTATCAATTGCAAATTGCTGTCGGCCAGCTGCAGGGCGGTCTTAATTCCCATACTATTAAGACGAACGGATATTTTTCTTCCTACTCCCCATACATCACCTACGGGTACGAGAGCCATTAACTTTCTTTGGCGTTCTCGGTCAGTTAACACAACCACACCTTGTGTTGCTGGCCATTTCTTAGCAGCATAGTTGGCCAGCTTCATTAAAGTTAGCGTTTGAGCAACGCCAATGCCGGTGTTTAACCCTATCTCCTTTAAAACACGCTGTTGTACCAGGCGACCAAATACTTCTAGGGGCATGACAGATTCCATCCCTTGAATATTCATCACCGCTTCATCGATTGAATAAATTGTCAGTTTCGGCGCCATGCTTTCTAGTAACGTCATGACTCGGTTAGATATATTTCCATACAAGGCATAATTGGAACTGAAAACAGTAACATCATGTTTTTTAATTATATTTTTTATTTCAAAGTAGGGCTGGCCTCGCTTAATTCCCAGGAACTTTGCTTCTTTATTCAAGGCCGCGCAGGCACCATCATTATTTGTAAGGACAATCACCGGCTTGCCTTTCAGGTCGGGCCTGAAAAGTTGCTCACATGCGCAATAAAACGCATTAGCATCACACAATAGGTACATTACTTTGTCCGGTGGATGGCATAAGTTACAACGCCAAAAATCTCCAGTTGATCTGGTTCGACATAAATCGGGCTGTAGGCTGGATTCATTGGCATTAAACACAGAGTAGGGCGGGTGCAAAGTTGTTTAACGGTAAATTCTCCATCTAAAGCAGCGATAACAATATCGCCATGTTCTGCTTGAAGAGATTTGTCGACCACAAGAAGATCGCCGGAAAGGATGCCCGCTTGAACCATCGATTCCCCCTGTGCAATCAAATAGAACGTAGATACAGGATGAGGCACGCAGTAATCGTTTAGATCTAAGGATTGCTCAATATAGTCCTGGGCTGGAGAGGGAAATCCGGCCACACAGTGATCGGCGAATAATGGAATAGTTGAAGTTGGTAAATCGATGCCCGCTGAGGATAGGAATTGAATTTTCATTGTGTGGCTCATTATTACTGTGTATACATACAGTAATAATAACCAGAACTATCTCAATAGCAAGCAAGAGAACTACGTCACATCAGGTCTTAGACCTAACATAATAATTTCAGAACAAATTAACTTCCGGCTATTCCTGCAATTCACCGTTTACGCATTTTCTTATTCTCCCGCCCCGCTAAACAGTTCCACCGCCAGGCATGACAACAAGTGTGCGCTATCGCCGTCTACTACATCCGTTCTCACTCCCTTCGGTCGTTGCGCTGCGGCTTTGCAGACGCACTTGCAATCACGCTTATCTGGCAGAGGCCCTGACGCTTTACGGCGCGAGAAACAGAAAACTCGCGATTAACAGCAAAGGGGAATACACCAGATGAAGATTCATAACGCCGAAATACTGGGCAACTCATTAAATTTAGGCCACCTGTTCTCACGTTCACCACTCCAAAACCTGTTTGATCCCTCGAACCGGCGCCCTGGTGTGTCAGCTGCTCAGTATCGCAAGGAGTTTGTATCTATTTTCAAACACTTGGCACCACATCATCACCGTTTCGAGGTGTTTCGTGATTTTGTTCATGCAGCTGCTATTGCTATTCAAAATGCTTTTTTAAAGTCAGATGAGTTAGAGCAAGAATATTTTGTAATTGAAAAACGCTTAGGCAAAGAGAATATGAGTCAGTTATCTCAATGGCTAGGGTGTGTTATTGGTGCTTTGGACGCAGAGCCGAGTGACTTTCTGGGGAGTCTCTATATGGAATTAGAGTTGAGTGCGTCCAGTTTAGGTCAATTCTTTACCCCTTATTCATTATCGGAAATGATGGCAGCATTAACGATGTCTGACGCAGTACAAAACTTAAACAAACGTCCCTTTATAACTTACAATGAACCCGCCTGTGGGGCCGGTGGGATGGCTATTGCAGCAGCGATGTATATGCGTGAAAACGGGTATAACCCCCAAGAGCAAATTTTTATGGTTTGTACAGATATTGATGGCATGGTTGCTGATATGTGTTACATCCAATTATCGTTGCTGGGTATCCCTGCCCAGGTTGTTACCGGTAATACACTCACACTGACAGTGAATAGAACTTTCCACACACCTTTTTGGTATCTGGGGGGGTGGGAAGAGAAGTTAAAACACGCTGAAGTCGTTGAGCGGATGATGACGACATTCTCCCGCCTACAAGCCGCTTAATACTTTAAATACAAAGTGATATATAGAAATCATATATCACTTTGATTTAGAATACTTGATAATAGTAACTTTATATTTTACATTGTGTAACTTTTAATGATACAATGCATGTACGGAATGGAATGACGGAACAGACAATGATTAAGTCTTTTCGGGATAAAAACCTAGAACTGTTCTATATGGAAAGTAAACGAGATCGCGCGATACCGGCAACAATAGAGCGCCAGTTAGCGAAGAAGCTTGATATGTTGGCCGCCGCACATAATGAGCGAGATTTGTTTATTCCAACCAGTAATTACTACAAGCGTCTCTCAGGGCAGTTTGATGGCTGGTCAAGTATGAGAGTCAATATTCAATGGCGGTTAATGTTTCAATGGAAAGACGGATATGCTGAAAGCATCTACCTCGATCCTCATCAAGACACCTAGCAGGGGGATTTATGCTTGATACCACTACTCGTGAACCTACTACGGTAGGCGAAATTTTGCAGGAAGAATTTTTAACCCCATTAGCCATTGGGCAGGAAGAACTGGCCGATATTATGGGAGTGACTCGAGCAACGGTTAACCGTTTGTGCAAAGGCCGTCGTCGTCTGACTGTAGAAGAAGCGACGCTGTTTTCTGAGTTGTTTGAGACGACGCCCGAATTTTGGTTGAACCTCCAAGCCGCTCATGACCGTTGGGAAGCACGAGAAGCGCTTCAAAAACATAAGCGACCCCCAATGCGTCCTATCATGGAAATGTTGGGGCGGCGTATCTCACACGCCTGATCCTGCCAAATAGAAACCGCTCAGATGAGCGGTTTTTTTCATCCCAAATCTGCCCATTTGCCTTTATTGGTCAGAACCGGCGTTGAGCCGGTTCTGACCAATATACCCCCCGCTTGCGACGAGCTTCGCTCGTGCCGCTCTCACTGCTGCCACTGATGTGCCAGCGTCTGGGAAAGCCAGGCTAAAGCCCGGCCTTTCTGGTGATCCCCTTTACTCTGGCAATAGCGCTGTGAGTCTTTCGCCGTGACAGACGCTATGCCGGGGCGCAGTCAGCGCAAGGGTTCGCTGGCGCCGGCTACGCCGCCCTTGCACTGCCTGCTTATACCCCGTCTCGGTCTTAATGTCACAGCGCCAGACACCCCGCGCCGGCAAAAGCCAAAAGGGGTATACACCAGAAGAAAGTCGAAACGAGAGGGTTTTATGACTACAACACTGAGAGATGCATTGGTCGCCCTGATTGGGCCCGAAGCGGGGAGCACCCCGTACAGAACGGATGAAGAAGATAACCTGGCCCGCAGTACGTTAGAGGCCCGGGCTTTATTGAATTTTATGGATAACAGTCAATGCGATGAAATCGATGTTGAGTCGGTATTCAGTGATCTTATCGCTGATTTGTTTCATCTGGGATCATTGTTGCATCGGCAGGGGCTGTACACCGATTTTGGTCTGTGGGAAGAACGTGTTCTTGTTCGCGCGATGAATCATTTCCAGGCAGAAACGGGCATTGAGATTGATGTTAAGGGTGCGCATCCTGATGCCGCTTGCTCACTGCTGCTTTACATCAACAATAAAAAATCAACACAACACGTCGCGACAATGGCCAGTCAATTAGCTGCAGAGTTATCACTCATTATTAAAAATGTTGAGGGGTTGCCAACGGCGAATGCACTTCTGGCGGTTGTCAGTGAATGCCATAAATAGTCGTATGGCAAGAATAAGGGCATGCATTTAGCCCTTTCCCCCTTGTTCAAGACGGTATCAGGGCAAGGGGGATACTGGGCACGCATAATTAATGTTACTCATTCTGAGTAGCATTGAAAGCAATTTTACGCTACCAATAATACAAGAAAACTCTATTTGAGTGTATTAATTGACTCATATTGAGTAATTAACATTGATTTCCAACATCACTCATCTATAATAAGACTCAAATTGAGTAACTAAAAAGGGCACTGAAATGAAACATATTTGCTGTGACGACGGCTCCACTAATGTAAAGCTGGCATGGTTTGATAATGACAACCTCAACACTTTCCTCTCCCCCAACTCTTTTCGCCCCGGTTGGAAAATCGAAGGCATGGGAAGCCGACGCACGTTCAACTATCAAATTGATGGCGTGAAATACACATTTGATGACGTCAGTCACCAGGCAATCAGCACAACTAATATTGAATATCAGTACAGTGATACCAACTTGTTGGCGGTGCATCATGCTTTGCTCAACAGCGGCTTGGAACCCCAGGCGGTTAAATTGACAGTAACATTGCCTATCAGTGAGTTTTATACCGAGGACTGCCAGAAAAACACGGTGAATATTCAACGTAAAATTGAGAATCTTTTACGGCCGGTAGTGCTGAATAAAGGTCAATGCTTTGATATTTCGGCAGTTGAAGTGATGCCGGAATCATTACCCGCTGTTTTCTCTGCATTGGCCCGTGAGAATGTCGGGCCGCTTGAAACCTCACTTGTCATTGATTTAGGCGGTACGACGCTCGATGCAGGGGTGATTGTTGGCCAGTTCGATGACGTAACGGCAATCCATGGCAACCCGATGATCGGTGTTTCACTGGTGACGCAGGCTACCTTAACGGCATTACGTATCGCGGAGAGTGATACCAGTGCATTCGTAGCCGATACGGTTATCCAGCGTCGTCACGACCGGGAGTTTTTATCTCAGGTTATCAATGACGGCTCGCGGGTTGATAATGTGATTGATACGATTGAGACAGCGATCAGTCGCTTGGGTGACCGTGTTGTGAATGAATTAGCCCGATTCCGTCATGTCAACCGGGTATGGCTGGTCGGTGGGGGCGCCCCACTGATAGAATCAGCGATACGAAATGCCTGGAAATTACCTGCAGAACGGATAACGCTAGTTTCCAATCCGCAATGTGCCTTGGTCAATGAAATGGCGTTGTTTAAGCTAAAGGGGTAACAGAACGTGAGCGAGAAAAGCAGTGATAACCGCCGGAAATTTACCTGCTATTTGCAACTGGATAGTGAAGCTGATCGCCATGCGTTGGACGTCGTTGAGTCCATATCACAGCGGGTAAGGGGGGATTTCTTGCGTAATGCCGTTATTACGACAGCAGCACTGCATCAGCTCGACCCTCGGTTGCCGGTGCTATTGGCCACCCTGTTTAATGGCCAGTTGACGGCTGATCAACTGGTCAACTTGCTGACTCAAACTACCGGATGGAAACCCAGCCAGGCGGATATTCGCGACGTGATCGCCTCATTAGGGGCGGTCGACATTGCCCCTAATGAGGCGGCAGTCCATAAGGAAGATGAACCCAACTCAGATGGACTGGAAAATATTCGTAAAAAGATGGATAAGCTCATTTGAATTGTAGAAAAATAAGCAAAAATTGCCCTTTCCATTACTAAAAAGGTGCAAAAATTGCTTAAAATTAATTAAATTTATGGAGCACAGGAGCCGTATTAAATGACTGGCTACGACTTGCGATTATGGCGCTCTGGACAATTTTGGACGCGAGATGAGGTTAGATCAATTCGCATCGGAAGTCGGTGGCGGCAGGAGGATGCTGCGGAGCAACTTGGCGTAACCCTGCGAACCTATCGCACTTATGAACAATATACGCCACCATTAGTGGTTGAGCTAGGTGTGCAAATTTTATCACTTCAAACCATGTTATCAGAGTTGGCCAGATTGCCTTTCGATCAGGCAATAAATCGTTTGCGAACTCTGACGGGGTGCACTAAACAAGAGCTCGGGGTCATGCCGACTTATCCGGTAGTGATGCCATCGTTAGGGTTAAAACAGTGGCGGTCAGCTCTAAAGTGGACTCAGGTACAGGTTGCGGAAAAGTTAGGGGTCACTATTCGGACCTATAAGAGCTATGAACAAGGATCCTACAAGCTTCCACGGCGGGTTATATTGGCTATTCAGGCACTGACATTGCTGGTTATGCTTCCCCAACTGGCGAATGGCCAACCTGATGATCTCCTGCCACAACTCCGGTTGTTGCTACAAACCGACGGGGCATAGCCCGTCGTTCTATGGTGGCCAAACACCGGCCACAGAAAGGATACCCGACCTTGTCGGGTCCCCCATGGACGATATTCTGCCCGATCAACGAAATCCCCCTTACGCCGTGCCCTGACACTAATCCGGGCCACGGTTCCCACAAGGGGATGCTACGCCAGCCCTTCACCCGTTCGCACTCCCTCCCTGCGGTCATTCGCTTGCGCGTGCGGCTTCCAGTTCTGCCCTTGTAAAATCCGTTATTTGCCCGTCTTGGTTTAGGGGCACGGCGTAGGCCGCTACCTTAATCTGATAACTCGGAGCGAATGTCATGAGCAATTTTATCCCTCTTCACGTCCAGCAAGCCCCCGTTTACGTTTTGTCATTGGAAAGTACCCCGTTTTCCCGCTCGATATCTGACGATGATTGCTGTGCCTGGTGCCGACATCTTTTATATCGCCCAGGGGAACTGAGTCTGTGTCAGTTACATAACATGCATGATTGGCCTGCGCGGTTTAATGAAGATGGATATGCCCTGGACTGCGAGCAGCAGCTGGCGTGTCGTTAAGCTATTGGCTGGCCTGCCTAGAGCGGGCCAGTTTACTTTATCCAGGGATGTGAGTACTGATTTTTCAGGCTACGGACATGACCGGCCTCGAACCGGTCATGTCCGAGGTGACAATATCGGCGCGTGTCAAGGTAGTTGTCGCCTCAGTTAATTCATGCGGCCAACGTTTCACGTTCCGGATTTAACCAGACCTCATCCTGCCGGTGCCAGTTTCTCGTTGAACCTGACCACCGATGTGGATTCTGCATTTTCGCCGCTTCATAGACCGATTTACGCTGCGCCAGTAGTGCCCGATCTTCACCTCTGTGTCGTTGCCCTGGTGTGACGTAACGGATACCACTGTGCCGATGTTCTTCGTTATACCAGCCAACGAAGGTTTCTACCCACGCCTGCGCATCCTCCAGCGTCGCGAAGCCCTTCTCCGGCCAGCTCGGCACGTATTTCAACGTCCTGAACAGCGATTCAACATACGCGTTATCGTTGCTCACCCGTGGCCGGCTGTGCGACGGGGTTATCTTAAGTTCCGCAAGCTTTACCTGCAGCACCTGTGACTTCATCGGGGCTCCGTTATCCGCATGCAGTACCAGCGGCTCCTGCCAACAGCGTTCGCTCAGCACTGTCCGATTCATCAGCTCTGCCGCATGCTCACCACTTTCAACCAAGTGAACCTCGTGACCGACGATTTTGCGGCTGAACACGTCTTCTATCAGGTACAGATAGAACCAGTGTCCTGCCGTCAGCGACCTCAGCCAGGTAATATCCCATGACCACACCTGATTCGGTGCCGTCGCCCTCCAGGTCGATAGCGGCTTGCTTTGCGCTACCCTCTGCCGACCACGGTGCGTTGTTTCGCCAGCACGTCTTAGTATCCGATAAAACGTTGACTCACTGGCGATATAGCGCTTTTCATCCGCCAACAAAGGAACGATTTGCGTCGGTGGCAGGCTGGCGAACCGCAGTTCATGACAGAGGGCTAAAACCTGTTGTTCCTCTTCGGCAGTGAGTTTGTTCTTCGGGATGGGCCGTGACGCCGTGGGTCTGCGGTCATGCGTCCCTTTTCCCCAACGCTGTAATGTTCGCTCACTAAGCCCAATAGACTGGCAAGCCTCGCTCAGCCTCGCGCCTGCAGCAACGGCTTCCTTTACGATTGTCATCAATCGCAGCCTGTCCGGAGTCGGCGTCATTCGTCCCCGTTTTCCTCGACGAACAACGCCTTGAACTTTTTTTGCAATATCAGCAATGCCGCAGCCTCAGCCAACGCCTTATCCTTGCGGGCAATTTCACGCTTAAGCTGATGAATTTCGTTTTGCTGTTTCTTGACGAGTGCTTTCTCTTCACGCGGATCTGGCTGCATTATCTCATTCTTCCACTGCTGAATTTGCTCAGGGTAGAGCCCTTTACGGCGACAGTACTCAGCAACAGCATGGGCGGAAAGAGGTGCCGTTTCAACCAGGATGGCAAAACGAGCCTCACGGGACCATTGCTGCGGGGTTTTTACCTCAACGTGGGTGCTCGCGGTCGAAATACCTGCCTTGGAGCGCCAGGTGTAAAGCGTATTGACAGGGATCCCCTCAGAGCGTGCAATCTGAACAACCGGCTGATTGTGTGGTGGCATCATTCTGGCAATCACAGCGGCATTAAGCTCAGGTGAATACGTTTTCATTCTTGTTGTCTCCAGCCCCTTGGATGTTTTCAGTTAGAGGCGACAACTACCCTGACATGGGGGGTGAGTGTGGACCCGAAAGGCAATATCTTCTTGCCAAACGTTGGCCCGCTGAAAGTAGTTGGCATCCCGAATAGCCAGATCAACAGTGTGGTGACTGCCAAAGTCAAACAGGTCTATCAGTCGAATGTGAATGTCTACGCCTCTTTATTACAGGCCCAGCCGGTCAAAGTGTTTGTCACCGGTTACGTTAATAACCCCGGATTGTACGGCGGGGTGGCATCTGACTCGTTACTCTCCTATCTCAGTAAAGCCGGTGGTGTCGATACTCAGAGAGGCAGCTATGTGGATATCAGCATCAAACGTGGTAACCGCGTGCGCTCACAGGTTAATTTGTACGACTTTCTCCTTAACGGCAATTTGGGGCTATCACAGTTTGCTGACGGCGATACCATCGTAGTCGGCCCACGCCAGCACACTTTCAGTGTCGAAGGCGAAGTGTTCAACAGCTATGACTTTGAATTCCGCAACAGCACGATTCCGGTGAGTGAAGCGCTCAGTTGGGCACGCCCTAAGCCGGGGGCCACACATATTACCATTATCCGCCAGCAGGGTACGATTAAGCGCAGTGAATACTATCCACTTAGCTCTGCACCGGGGCGTTCATTACAAGATGGCGATAAGCTGATTATCAGCACTGATCGCTACTCAGGAACCATTCAGGTTCGAATCGAAGGGGCGCATTCCGGCGAGCATGCCATGGTACTGCCTTATGGTGCGACTATGCGTCAGGTGCTGGCAAAAATCCGCCCTAATAGCATGTCGCAAATGGACTCGATCCAACTGTATCGCCGCTCGGTCGCGCTGCGTCAGAAAGAGATGCTTGACCTGTCACTGCAAAAACTTGAAGAAGCCTCTTTATCAGCACAGTCTTCCACTTCAGAAGAGGCCCGTCTGCGAATGCAAGAAGCGCAGCTTATCAGTCGCTTTGTTACCAAAGCCCGCAACGTGGTACCTAAGGGTGAAGTGGTGCTCAACGAAAGTAATCTTGATCAGGTGATTCTGGAGGACGGTGACGTAATTAAGATCCCTGAAAAGACCTCGCTGGTCATGATCCATGGCGAAGTAATGTTCCCGAATGCGGTGAGTTGGCAGAAAGGTCTTAGCCCGGATGATTACATTACCAAGGTTGGCGGTTACACGCAAAAAGCCAGTAACACCAAAGTCATTCTGATTAAACAGAATGGTGAAGCACTGAATGCTGAAGACGTCAAAACGCTACAACCGGGTGACGAACTGATGGTATTACCGAAGTTTGAATCGAAGAACATTGAAGTGACACGGGGAATTTCGACCATTCTTTACCAGTTGGCAGTTGCCGCTAAAGTGGTGCTAACACTCTGATGATAGGCATCTTTTCGGCAGGGATTTATCGTATCGAGCATCTGGAAAACTTTCTGGCTGAACCCTGCTGCAAGCTTTCATCGTTGCGCTCAATTCCACCGCAGATAAGTGCGGTGGCGGTGTGGGGCCATCGTCCAAGTGGTGATAAAGCGGTTGCGTTGGCGCGAGCTTCCAGCTTGCCTGTTGTGCGTCTTGAAGACGGTTTTATCCGCTCGTTGGGGTTGGGCGTGTCAGGCTGCCCGCCGTTGTCGATGGTGGTGGATACTCAGAGTATCTATTACGACGCCAGCCGGCCAAGCTCGCTGGAAAGGCTGATTCTTGACCGGGCCGGTAACCAGCCACTTTATGCCGATGCCCGAGAGGCAATGCGGTTAATTGTTGATGCTGACTTGTCGAAATATAACTTGGCACCGCCATTCAGCGGCGTGCCTGCGCAAGGTGATGCGGTGTTGGTCGTGGACCAGACTTTTGGTGACATGGCGGTTAAATACGGCAATGCCGATGCGGCAGACTTTAAGGCCATGTTAGATGCCGCGCTGAATGAAAACCCACAGGCAGAGGTTTGGCTGAAAATTCATCCCGATGTTTTACAGGGCAAGAAAGCAGGCTACTTCAAGGCAATACCAAAAAATCCACGCATCAAGTTGCTGGCAGAAAATGTCAGCCCGCAGTCGTTATTGCGCCAGGTCAGTCGTGTGTATGTGGTGACTTCGCAATATGGTTTTGAAGCGTTGCTGGCGGGCAAATCTGTCACGGTATTTGGTCAACCCTGGTATGCCGGTTGGGGATTGACTGACGATCGCCACTCGCAGGCTGATGGGTTATCGGCACGACGTGGGCAGGCCAGTTTGTTGGATTTATTCAGCGCCGCCTATCTGCGCTACAGCCGTTATATCGATCCCTGTAGTGGCCAGCCGGCGACATTATTTGCTGTGTTAGACGGCCTGTTGATGCAAAAAAACCATCAACTACAACGCCAGGGTCAGTTATGGGCGCCGGGTTTAACACTTTGTAAACGCAGCATTTTTTTACTGTTTTTAAAAACCACACTGAACAACGTCTCTTTCAGAGACGGTAAAACATCGAACACGGCTTGTGTGGTGTGGGGCAATAAAGGCGAACAGCGCTGGCAAGCAAAGGCTCAGGCGCAAAAAGTGCCGGTATGGCGTATGGAAGATGGGTTTATACGCTCATCGGGGCTGGGTTCTGACTTGCATCCGCCGCTGTCGCTGGTGCTGGATAAAAGCGGCATTTACTACGATGCCACCCGGCCGAGTGATCTTGAGTCGTTACTCAATAGCAGCCGGTTAACTGACCTACAGCGAGTGCGGGCCGCAAAGCTTCGCCAGCGATTGGTCAGTGGCAAAATCAGTAAATACAACATTGGCGCGCCATTCAGTCTGCCGCCGCAAGCCAGTGGCAAACGCATTTTGCTGGTATCCGGCCAGGTGGAAGACGATGCATCCATTTTGAGCGGAACAATCAGTATTCGTACCAATAGTGAACTGCTGAAAACGGTGCGCCAGCGTAACCCGGACGCTTTCATTATCTATAAGCCGCACCCGGACGTATTGGTTGGCAACCGGCAAGGGCATATTCCTGCGGCTGATATTGCGCGTTGGGCTAACACTCAGGCGCAGGATGCCGACATCATCCAATGCATTCAGGCTGCGGATGAGTTGCATACTTTGACGTCGCTTTCGGGCTTTGAAGCGCTGTTGCATGGGAAGCAGGTATTTTGCTACGGCATACCTTTTTATGCGGGGTGGGGGCTGACACAGGACGAACATTCTGCACCACGCCGGCAGCGCACATTGACGCTGGATGACTTGGTATATCAGGCGTTGATCGCTTATCCGACCTATGTTGACCCTCTTCGGCGTGAAGCAATAACCGCAGAACGGGCGTTAGACATTTTGGCGGCTCAGCCACGTGCTGAAATGCAATTTAGCAAAAAAAAATCGGGCAGGATTATGCGTAATTATAGAAAACTGCTCATGCTAACTAAAGTGACAATGAACTTATAAATCAGTCTGTTAAATGATAATGGTGACGTGTTTATGCTTACAGATTGCCGTGCACTGACAACACTTCTTGCTGGCAAGAAGTACCTACTGTTACAAGGCCCGATGGGACCTTATTTCAGTGATACCGCTGAGTGGCTTGAATCTCAGGGGTGCGAAGCGGTGAACGTGGTATTCAACGGCGGTGACAAGTTTTATTGCCGTAAGCGTGACTATTTGGTGTTCAGGCAGACGCCGAAAGAGTTCCCCACCTGGTTGAAAGATACCTGGCAAGATTACCACTTCGACACTATTTTGTGTTTTGGTGATTGCCGCCCGCTACACCAAGTTGCCAGGCTTTGGGCGCAGACCAAAGGGGTGCGTTTTCTGGCGTTTGAGGAAGGCTACCTCCGCCCGCATTTTATTACCCTCGAAGAGGGCGGGGTGAATGCGTTTTCCGCCTTGCCACGTAATCCTGATTTCTACCGTAAGTTGCCAGAAATTAAAGCACCGGTCGCCAAAAAATTGACATCATGCTTTAGTCTGCGGGTACGCCGTTGCATCGGTTATTATCTGGCTGGCTGGTTTTACCGCCACCAATTTCCACAATATCGTCACCATAAATCCTTTTCACCTTGGTACGAAGCCCGTTGCTGGATACGTGCTGCCGCGCGTAAACAGTGGTACCGATTCTTGCAACGAAAAGTGCTGAGTCAACTACAGGGCGAGCTTGACCAGCGCTACCATCTGGTGGTTTTACAGGTCTACAATGATAGCCAGATCCGCAACCACAGCCCATACAACGACGTGCGTGATTACATCAATGACGTAATGTATTCATTTTCAAAAAAAGCCTGTAGTGACCAGTGGTTAGTTATCAAACATCACCCTATGGACCGGGGGCATCGCCTGTACGGGCCATTAATCCGGAAACTGGGTAAGCAGTACAACATCAGTGAGCGAGTAAAATATGTACACGATTTGCCGATGCCGGAATTGCTGACTCACGCCAAGGCGGTGGTAACGATTAATAGCACTGCCGGGTTATCAGCACTGATCCATAATAAACCGTTGATCGTGATGGGAAACGCCCTGTATGACATGAAAGGGTTAACGTTTCAGGGGCACCTCAATCAATTTTGGCAGTCTGATTTCAAGCCAGATATGAAGTTATTCAAAAAATTCCGGCTATATATACTGAGAAACACCCAGATTAATGCGGTTTATTATGGTGATAATCAGCTTGAACTGATACCTACGGTAAAGACCGAATATAAAGACGAATATTACCGGATCCCGGTTTAGTGAGTTTTGGGGATACTTTTCAGGATGGGGCGGAGAAATGATTATTGCTGATGCCGATAAATAATACAGATAATACTGCTGTAACCATTTTCCGATTATTGTTGCGCTGCCACCTCTGGTTAGTATTAGCCACAGCCACTTCATACACATTATCGCTACAAGCTGCTCAACTGACATGCTATTTGCCTGATGCCACCGCGTTACAGGGGAATATCAGCTTGCAGCCGCACTGTATTTATCGTCAATCCCTACTGATATCGCACAGCAATACTCATCTCGACTGTCAAGGGGCGACGTTGGAAGGGGACAATAATCTACCCTTTGGCATAATGGTCAATAGCAAAGGCAAACCACTAAAAAACGTCAGCATCAAAAATTGCCATATCCGCAACTTTAGTCGCAGTGGTATCCGTATTACCTCTAATATTCCGGCTAATCAACTTAGCACCGATCACCAGATTAATTATCACCGAACGCCGATGGGGATTCTTATCGACGCGGTAGTGGTGACCGGCAGTGGGCGAGTGGGCATCTATCTTGATGATTACGTGACTGACTCCACTCTCAGTAATTCTACTGTTCAGCAGTCTTATATGTCGGGAATATATCTGGAACACTCATCACGCAACAACCGGATTATTAATAACCGTATAGTGAATAATGGTCATGAGAGTCTGGGGCGGGGCAAGCGAGAAGGATTAGCGGTGGATTCATCTGCCAATAATCTGATCGAGGGAAATCTATTTGAAGGCAATGGTGCGGGTGGTGTGTTTTTGTATAAGAACTGTGGCGAGCATTACAGTAGTGGAAAGTCGGTTATCCGCTGGCAGCATAGCGACCATAATATTATCCGCAATAACACCTTTACCGACGAGCAGGTCGGCATTTGGCTAGCTTCCCGCCAAAGCAGAGATCTCTCTGGTTTTGATTGTGGTGATAACCCCAAAGATAATTCTGGTAAGTACTTTGCTGATTACGCCGATAACAATGTGCTGGAAGGGAATAAGTTTATTCGCACTCGCGTAGATATTAAAGATGAGGGGGTGGGGAATATGAAATAAATAGTTTAAACTTTTTGGTTTTGCTAACTTATTTTATGGGTGAATTTAAAATACTACCGATAAGATTTTTCAATAATACAATGATTGCTATATGCGTACTGAGTATACAGACAGATATAGTACTTCATACTGTCTGCAACTCACATATTAAAATGCTACAGGGTGTATATTAAATAAAATAGAGTGAGCGGATATACCACAAGCATTAAATTAACTACTAGGGGGGGCTGCTAAAATTTATTTACTCAGCAACTTTTGAGAGTATTAGCATCATTTGAGAATTATGAAGCCTTGACCAACTGTCTTGCGGAGCGTTATCAGGGTAATAATGAAGTATTGACGACCAACAGTGAATTGCTTCATCCCATTTGCAACAAAGTTGAGCTAATTCGGCTCTCAAAATCCATTCATCTATACTGTCTGGGAACCTATTTTTAGAATTTTGGATTAAAGTTATTGCTTCTTCTATCATTCCCAACATTCTATAAGAATGTGCTAAACGGTAGTTTGCAATATCATAATTAGTGAGTAATTTTGACCAGACTTTAGCAGAAGCATCCCATTTTTTTAATAAGTAGTTAATTTCTCCTAGTTCAAATAAAAACTCTTGGTTATCGAAAGTTTTAATTGGGAGTTTATCAAGAACCACTGCTGCTTCTGAATTATTTCCTTGTAAGCGCAATCCTTTTATGTAGGTGATGATAAGTTCATCAGATATAGAGACTATATCAATATTTTTATTATTAATTTGTTGGGTTACTTTAATCCATTTCTCTTCTAAGAAAGAAATTTTCGCATTTTCATAATTTAATGCTATTTTATCACCTGGTATTTTTGATGCTAACTCAAGTTTCTTCCTTGCGATGTCATAGTTACCCATTTCTCTATTGCAGCGGGCTAGCATGATATAGCTTTGTAATCTTGAAAAATCACAATTAATAAAATCTACAGAGTTATTTTCTATAAGGTCAATAGTATTTGACCACTCGCCGTGACAGATATAATACCAAGATTTACTGAGCAAAGAATGTTTTTCGCTAGTACCAAAGTTTAGCCTTTTATAAATATGATCAAATTTTGCTGCGTTTGATTGCTCTGCAATAGATTGCAGGAAATAAATAGTGTCTTCATTACTACGGTTGGGTAACATTGCCCAGCATTCGGCGGAAAGTTCCCATTGTTGAAGTTTCATCTGAATGAAAGCATATTCACGAAGTACCGGCTCTGGCCAAATGGATTTATCGTGTCCATAATATTCATTAATTACTTCCAGCGCTAAATTAATATTTCCAAGGTTATTAAGTGAAACTATTTTTTGAACTGTTGCTTCATTTTTTTGCTGCTCATTCCCACTATTTAAAACTAATGACCAGCGAGAAAGCGCAAGATTCCAGTTTTTGCTATTACTTGCATGAGTAGCATATTCAAATAATATATCCACATCTATAAAATCAGTTGGTAAAGGCTTATCCAGCGCTTCAATAGCGTTGAAAACACGCTCGCAGTTATTCCCATCGCGATTTTGGAATGTATCATTGATACGTTTCTTAATTTGTTTCGAGGGTTTTGCTGAATTTTTAAGAAGAATATTTAACTCTAAGAAAAAATCATTCTCGTTAGTGACTACTGGGCCAAATCCATCCTTACGATAATCATAATATCCTTTGGCATATATGTGAGAACCTTGGAAAACTGCATCTTCGTCAAATTGATAGTAAAGTGTCGCTTTAGATTGTACTGCCATATCAAAGGCGACGGATGAATAATCAGTAACCAATAATGAAGATTTATTAAATAGATTTTGTATTCCAATATTTTCGTCGTCACCAATTTTTATAAAGTTAGGTATATTAAATTCACCTAAGTAAGGCAAAATATTTACATGGGGATAAAAAATAACTTCATAACCATACTTCAAGCAGATTCGATATAACTCAGGCGAATGAAGTAGACTGTACCAATGTTTGGCATAGCACGACTCCATAAAAAGAGGATTAAGTTTTCGTTCACAGCCTTCTCTATTTGCTTCTCCGGAAATAGAAGAACGCCAGGTAGGCATGATCAATATTTTTTTGTTATTTTCAATAGATTTTAATAGCTTATCGTGTCGTGGTAATCCGGTAAGAAAAACTTCTTTTTTACCGAACTTATAATGTGAATTGTCAGAAGTAATAGAGTCAAATTCAGGTTTCGATGCAGTTATAAAGCAATCTATATTGTCTTTTTGATTTAACCATCCAGAAAGGTCATCTTTAATTACTCCGTGTTGCAAGAAAACAAAATGTCTACCGGATAACATTTTTGGCCCAAGGAAATTAGTTACATAATAATCCGCATGAGAACTTATTACTTTTGAACAACTTTCTAGTGCCGATCTATGTTCTTCACTGCCAAATTCGAGTAAATTAAATTCCTCTTGAATAAGGCGCGGCCAATCATCAGAGGTTTTTCTTAGTACATAGAATATGTTAATATCAGGATGATTAAGTTTAATATAATGATATAGGTGTTCTGCATTATCATCAGCACGCGTGTCACGATCCATCAATACCCATGAGTTTTTATATTTTTCAGATATTTTGTATTTTGGTTTTATTGTATCGAAATGTTTAATAATGGCCTCGCCATGGACGCCATCTTTCTCCTGCTTTCCTGCAAGTGTTATTCGTACAGATTTACCACGAATATTTACCTTTATAACTGATTTTGGTTCGAATTTAATCCATAATCTTCTTTCGTTGACGAAATCTTTAGAGATAAATGTGTGTTTTATATTCTTTATGAATACTGGGATAGTATCAACATCATTGATCGTTATATGTTCAAGTTCATGTTTACCTGTAAAATAGCGTAATTGGACAAGACCTTTTATTTTATCATATGATTCTACATATACTATTTGGAATGGAGGTTCACTTTTCTTAAAGCATGATAGCATCCCAACCTTATGATAGAACCAACATCCCGCCAGCCCGAACTGTATAATGACCTTATCATCGATCATTGAGAATATTTCATAAATATTCTTTTCAAACTCTTCTATTTTTTTATTATCTAAGAATGAGAGTTTAGACTCATGGTTTATAAATCTTTTTAGATACCAAAAAACATGATACAAAATCTGTATTTGTAGTGATTCTGGAATAGGCCTCCCTGATTGAAGGTAGCGCTGCATTGACTCGATACAGCCTTTTCGTAAAACTATATCGTATAACCCTGGTTTTTCCCATGAGCTATCTAAAGTGGATGTACCATCACTTCTTTTTCGATAATAGTATTTGGCTTTCTTTAAAAATGCTGCATTACCATAATCTAGAGGAAAAAGATATTTTGTTATAAAGTGAGCATCTTCATAGTTAGGTTTTATATCTACATCAAACGATATATTGTTATCCTTGATATTAGACAGTCTAAAAATAGCAGAACTTGCAGATAACTGAATTTGTTTTCCTAAGTTATTTATTGGAACTAACGTTTCCTCTTTTGCAAATCTATATTTTAATGGGTGAGTGTCTTTATATTGATTTGTAGCATCAAAGTAAAATATTAGATTACAACCTATTAAATCTAATTTTTTATTGATATTTTTATTAATGAAAATATCAATTGACGAAAAATAATTTTGATCAATTATATCATCAGGGTCAATGAACGTTACCCATTCTGTATTAGCATGATCTAAACCAAGGTTTCGTGCAGATGCTTGCCCACCATTTTCCTTATATATATAAGTTATATTTAATGGGTATTTTTTTTGCCAGGATTTTATTATTTGTGCTGAGTTATCAGTTGAACCATCATCGACTAAAATTATGTGAATGCTTTTTTTGAAATCCATGTGTTGATTAATAATACTTTTAAAGTATTCATCTAGATATCTTCCGACATTATATACTGCTGAAATTATAGTGTATTGATGGGTGCCATTATATTTTTTTAGCATTATTTTTTTATTTTATTTTCTCGCTTTACTAACATGTCCGAGAAGAATAATTTTGGATTGCGTATTAATTTTTTAAACTTTCTGGTAAGCATTTTATTTCTCTGATTCAAAATGATATTTAAGTTCGGTATTTAATAATGACTTATAGTTTGCAAACGGTGCTTTCTGAGTATTAAAATCATTAGCACAAAATGAATGAGGCATACACCCCTCTTTTTTAGCAATCTTCAATGCCCTAAAATTACTTCTTGCAGCGGTAGACCTAATATTAAAATAGTAGCAAATATCCCGTACTGGAGTGGCCTCACCTTGAATATAGGACATCCAAGGGACGAAGAAAGTCGCGAGATTCATATCATTATTTGTTCTGAATTTATTGGGTAAAAATTTTCTTATTTCATATTCATAAAGCTTCCAACTTTTTTCGAAAATACTCTTCCTGAGTGGGACATAGGTATGAACTAGCGGTGTATCAATTGCTATCTGAAAATCTTTGTCAAAAATTTCTACTGCATTATGCGAGGCTGATAGTGTGGGAGTATCAGTTCCCCTGGCTTGCATGTTGGTTAAGCTTTTTTGGGAGAGAAATAATGAGGCAATACCATTACCTTTAAAAAAATGCCCAGCAGGCAATGGTCTTGCAACAAACACATCATCGTTGAAGTAAATAAAATGCTCAGCTAACCCTGGAATTTTATGTAAATACGCCTCTATGACATGTGAGTTAAAGGTTGGTAGATAGTGGCTTTCAATTATTTCGCTATGGTCAACTATTTTTATGCGTTCGTCAGTTTGTAGCCATTGAGGGCGTTGGTTATCTGTGACAATATAAATGTGCCGAACCCAAGGTAGGTATAGTTCTACACTTTTAATAGAGTATCGTAATTCATCATGATTGCTAAATCTGGCCTTATCGGTTGCGTGTTTACCAAGAGTATTTGAGTCAGCAAGGCTTTTATATTTTTGATAGCGCTGTTGCCACTCGATGTCAGAATCATCGACCCATGTAAAAACGACATCTATAGGAAAATCGATATTAATTAATTTTTCCATTGACAGATCATGACGGATAAGAATTTCTTCTTCAATTTCTGGACAAAAAACTTCATTTCTAATTATAGGGTATTTTTTATTAAAATAGTCACGAAAGAATACCCCAGGACTTTTAAGGAATTTTTTAATTTTTTTCATTTTATTATCTACGATTAAAAATCGTGATTGTCATGCGGATGACATTTATGAGTTGTATCCTGAATGGGGAGTATAGCCAAAACCCTGAGGCTAAATTTACAGGTTGTTTTAATTTATCTTATTTGCTTAAAACTAAAGCAACAAAACTATATCCCTTCATCCACTTTATAAACCGCAATCGCTTCATCTACTGACTCGAAATATTTCACCTGATTATCTCGGCCAATAAATAGCGCTGCATCGCAGAACTCTTTCAGTGAACCGAGGCTATGGGAAACCATAAGAAAGCTTGATTCCTGGTGGCGGGATTTGAACAGGTCTGCACATTTTTGTTTAAAGCGCGCATCCCCTACAGCGGTGACTTCGTCCACCAGATAGTAATCAAACTTAAATGCCATACTCAGGCCAAAACCCAGGCGGGATTTCATGCCGGAAGAGTAGGTTTTGATTGGCATATCAAAGTATTTGCCAAGCTCGGCGAACTCTTCAACAAAGGCTACTTTCTCTCGTAATTCACGGTCTGCTGCATACAGGCGGGCGACAAACTTAACATTTTCACGCCCGGTCAAACTCCCCTGAAATCCACCTGCTAGTCCTACTGGCCAGGAGATCGTTTTATCGGTAATAACTTTGCCGCTATCAGGCCGGTCGATACCACCGATGACACGTAATAACGTTGATTTACCTGAACCATTGCGACCAATTAAGGCCACACTTTTATTAGCAGGGAACTCGACATGCAGATTTTTAAAAACATAATGGCGCCCAGCAGGGGTACGATAAGATTTGGTTAGATTTTCAATTCTGATCATGAGGTTAGCATCGCCTCTTCACCGTTACGGTACAACACAAGCCCAACAAACAGACTGACCAACGTACAGAAGGCCAGATAGTATAAGTTGGCACCTTCGCTGACATAACCCGGAACGACGGCTTCACGGCATAGCTCAACGACATGGACTAACGGATTCCACAGTAAGTACGGCCAGTAATCCTTTGGAATTGAATGGAGCGGAAACATAATGCAGGAAATAAAGTAGAGCGGTTTTAACAGAATGGGTAGAAACTTCTCGGTTTCGGGGAAGGTTTTTCCTATCACCATAAAACTCAGACCGACGCCGCAGGAGAAAATGATTAGCATTAACCAGACTAGAACCAGCGAAATAAGGTTAATGACTTCAAACTCCTCGCCAAGCAGGCCGACGATCGCCATCAGTAAGATGTAAACTACCGCATAAATTAATGATTCTAAAACAGCGCGGGCAATGATGGTGTCTATCGGCCTTACCGGGCGATAGTTAAATAAGCCTTGGTTGGCTTCTATAGCACCAATCGACCGGTTACTGATATTAATGAATACGAAGTAGGGAACAATCCCATTAATCAGAAAAACCGGGAAGGAAATATCTGGCATGGTACGCTGCATAATGTAGCCGAAAATGCCTAGTAGCATGAGCATGTGAGCCATAGGCTCTAGCGCCGCCCAAAGATAACCCAGCCGATACTTGCCAAATCTAGTTTTAATTTCCCTTAGAAACAAAGCGTTAACGGCAGCTTTTTGTACTTCGAAACCACTACGAGCCATCTGTTGTTGTCCAAAAATTTAATCTGGTTTGTCCACGCTACCGCCCCTGATTTACAGCACCCAGTATGCTGAAAGCAAAAATAGATTGTGGAATACCAATATGACGAAAATAACTACGCCAAAAGGATAGAGATATTTATACGTGTATTATAAAAAATAGATAATACTAGGCCTAGCATGGTCTGGTATTTTAATATGTATAGCCACACATTACCGTAGGTAATTAGAGGTGTAAAGGTTCTTCAGGCTGTTAGCTTAAATTTAATAAAGTTAATTTGCTATTATTAAGAACAATCTTGTTTTGTGGGAATTGTCTTATAATAATATGGCGGTTATGATTGAGTTATATCTGATGCTCTGGTTGGTCATGATTTACTTTGTTGTTGATATAGGCTGCTGTTATTTTTATGTTTCTCTATTTTATCGATAAATAATATCGAGATTGTATTGATTGTTAGTCTATTGAAGGGGATATAGATGATGATTCTAATATCCCCAATCATCTTCACTCCCGCTCTAAAGCCCTGATAGGGTCCATCTCGGCGGCCCGTTTGGCGGGGAAAAAACCAAAAATAATCCCAATCAAACTAGAACATATAAAGGCCATCATGATGGATGTTGTTGAATAAACCATTGAAAAGTTACTACTGAACTGACTGAATATCAGGCCGATTGCTAGCGATAATATTACGCCAAGGCCACCGCCCAATAAGCACACTAATACCGCCTCTATCAAAAACTGCTGCATAATATCGCTGGCACGGGCACCAACCGCCATCCGCACACCTATTTCTTTAGTACGTTCGGTGACCGATACCAACATAATATTCATCACTCCAATACCACCAACGATCAAAGAAATAACCGCAATCATTGATACCAGCAATGTCATGGTTGAGGTGGTCTTCTTAATGGTTTGACGGATACTGTCGGTATTCATCACGAAGAAATCCTGTGTCCCGTGACGTTGAGTGAGCAATTTTGTTACACCCTGTTCAGCATTCGCCAGGTCAATATCATCGTTCACCCGCACGGTAATACTCTTTAGATAAGATTGGCCGAGCATACGTTTCATCGCCGTCGTATAGGGGATCCACACATTGAGGTTCTCGTCGCTACCAAAACCACTTTGTTTCTTGGCCGCCACACCAATCACGCGGCAGGGCAGAGCGCCAAGTAAGATAACTTTTCCGATGGGGTTTTCGCCTTGGGCAAACAGCTTATCGCGGGTGTTTTCATCAATGACTGCCTCTTGCATCAGGCCATCGACGCTAGCGCGGTTAAAGGCCATTCCCTGGTTGATATTGTAGCCACGCACCAGAAAATATTGCTCACCGACCCCATTGACGGTGCCACTGACCGATTTATTACCATAACGTAGCGTGGTGCTGGTCGAAACCGTTGGTGTCACGCTGTGAATATAACCTTGTTGTGCCAGGGCATCCGCATCGGTCGCCCGTAGAGTATGGATTGCCGCTGAGCGCATATCACCAAAATCCTTGCCGGGGAAAATCTCCAGCGTGCTGGTCCCCATCGCGTTGATATTCGCCAAAACCTGTTGTTGCGAACCTTTTCCTAGTGCCACCACCGATACCACCGAGGCAATGCCAATAATAATCCCCAGCATGGTCAGTACGGTGCGCAAACGCTGTGCGGCCATCGCCAGTATTGCCATTTTAAACGCTTCTTGTAGGCGGTCGCGCTGCGCTTTCCACGAGGTGAGTAGTGGTTTACTGGCAATGTCTGGTTCTTGTTCGACGGTTGCTGTACTTACTGATTTTGTCGACTGCATTTGTCGGTCAGCAATGACCTCGCCATCTCTCAATTCAATAATTCGCTGCGCATGTTCTGCAATCGACATATCGTGGGTGACAATTACCACGGTGTGGCCTTGCTGGTGTAAGTCTTTCAGGATATTTAAGACTTCATTACCACTGTGAGTATCAAGTGCTCCGGTGGGCTCGTCGGCCAGAATAACTTCCCCGCCGTTCATTAGTGCTCTGGCAATACTGACCCGCTGCTGCTGCCCCCCGGAAAGCTGGCTTGGGCGATAATCCAGCCGCTCGGCCAGACCGAGGCGAGACAACAGGCTGGCGGCTCGCTTTTGACGTTCCTCGCGATTGATACCGGCGTAAATTGCCGGAATTTCCACATTCTCCCGCGCACTCAAATCATTTAGCAGATGGTAGCGCTGAAAGATAAAGCCAAAATGTTCACGGCGCAGTTCGGCGAGCGCATCACGGTCCAAATGTTGTGGGATCCGGCCAGCGACCAGATATTCGCCTGCGCTGGGTTTATCCAGACAACCGAGAATATTCATTAGCGTTGATTTACCGGAGCCTGATGCGCCAACAATCGCCACCATTTCTCCGCTGTAAATAGTTAGATTGATATTTTTCAGCACTTGAACCGTCTGTTCGCCATTAATAAATTCACGGCTGACATTATCAAGCTGAAGTAAGATCTTACTGTGGTTGAGGTCTGGCATCAGTTACATCCCCATCGGTGGCCCCATACGTTGGGCCTTATTGTTGGCGGTGGTACTGCTGCCTTGGCTGACGATCACCTGTTCTCCGGCTTGCAGGCCTGAGAGGATCTGTGCATCAACATTGTTATTTAGCCCAACGGTCACTTCACGCCAACCGATGTTGCCGTTGTTGCTCACCACTTGGACCTGATACTTTCCTTTTACGTTGTTTAATGCGGTTGCGGGGATAACGATGGCGTTCTCGGCTTTGTTGAGCACGATGTAGACCTGCGCGGTCATTGAAATTCGTAACGCGCCATTTGGGTTAGCAACATCAAACAGGCCGTTATAATAAATGGCAGTGCTACTGGAGCTGGAGCTGCTACTTGAGCTGGATGAGGTGGTGGTGGTTTCATCGTTGATCGAATCAGGCGCCGGTTCTATTGCCCGCAGCGTGGCACTGAATCGCTCTTCCGGCTCACCTAAAATAGTGAAGTAAACCGGCATACCGGCTTTAACTTTCACCACGTCAGCCTCAGAAATTTGTGCTTCTATCGTCATGGTGTCGAGCTGAGCGACTTTGATAATCGTTGGCGCACTTTGTACTGCGTTGACGGTTTGCCCCTCTTCAACCGGGATAGCCACCACTGTACCTGTGATGGGTGAGCTGATTTTAGTGTACCCAAGATTGAGTTTGGCGGTACTGACGGCAATTTCCGCCTGTGCAATCTGGGCATCGAGCGCAGTAATTTCCGCCTGAGTGCTTTCTAATGTGGCTTTGGCGCTATCAAAATCAGCGCGTACGCCGAGACCTTTGGCCAAAATTTGCTGCTGCCGTTGGTAGGTCAATAGGTTGTTTTTCTGTGTTGCCACTTTCGCCGCTCGTTGGGCGAGCACATTTTTCAGCGCTTCTTCGGCATCTTTCAGGGTATTTTGCTGAGTCAGGTCATCAATTTCAGCCACTAACTGGCCTTTCTCAACCTGCTGTCCTAGGGTGACATGGAGCGCTTTGATTTGCCCTGAAACCTGAGCCCCAACAGTGACTTGTTTTTGTGCCTTGATGGTGCCATCAGCCAAGACAGTTTGTTCCAGAGTGCGAGTTTCGGCGGCGGCGGTGATGTAAGCGGGTTTATCCGCCGGTGAAATCAATCTGAATAGCAGCACGCCGCCCGCTATCAGCAGCAGTACAGCCAGCCCGATAAAGCGTCGTTTCGACCTTGTAACCTGTTGCATAATCAATCAAAGATCCTTGAACCACAATGAAGAGAACGGTGAAACCAAATGCAGGGGGATAATTTACCGCCAACACCGATGAGTGTGAGTTAAGTGAGATTCAAGAATATGTAAGGATTGAGTAAAACCGGCTGCGCGCGAGTCAAATAGGCATGAAAATAGCCGAAATCAGGCAGGAGAGTTAAAAATGAAGATTTTGTTAGTCGATGATGATGTGGAACTGGGCACTATGCTGAGAGAATACCTGAGCGGTGAGGGCTTTAATGCCGAATTGGTATTAACCGGTAAAGCGGGTATTGCCGCAGCCTTATCTGGAGACTATACCGCCTTGATCCTCGATATTATGTTGCCTGATATGAGTGGTATTGATGTTTTGCGGCAAGTGCGTAAAAAAAGTCGCTTACCGATCATTATGTTAACCGCTAAAGGGGATAATATTGACCGGGTTATCGGTCTGGAAATGGGGGCAGATGACTATATGCCTAAACCCTGTTATCCCCGCGAGCTAGTCGCCCGCTTGCGCGCAGTATTGCGCCGCTTTGATGAACATCCTGAGGTGCCGTCAGCCGATGACAGTATCATCAGCCATGGCGACCTCACACTCAACCCGTCAACGCGCAGCAGTGAATGGCAGGGTAAACCGTTTGATCTGACTGCATCGGAATTTAACTTGTTGGAACTGCTGTTGCGTTCACCAGAGCGGGTGGTTACCAAAGATGAGTTATCCGATAAAGGATTAGGCCGACCACGGGAAGCCTATGACCGAAGTGTTGATGTGCATATCAGCAATATACGTCAAAAACTTGCAGCCCTGCCGGGGAACAATCTGAATATTGAAACGGTACGTAGTATTGGTTATCGCATCAGATAATAGCCTTGGGTGGAGTGAGATTGCTTATGCGCGGACGGTTGTTTTGGAAAATCCTGCTGGGTTTTTGGTTTACCTTTATTTTAATGACCCAGATGCTGTGGCTGGTGTTCTCCTTTTATGGCAATCGCCATGAACCCCCTGAGCGTGAAATGGTGCGGCAAATTGCCAAATTACAGGTTGCCTCGGCGGCGTCGGTATTACATTCCGGTGGTTTGCCTGCGCTAAGTACCATGACAGCTAACTGGTCGGAGGCTGATAAAGCCCATTTTTCTGTATTACCGGTGGCGGCGCTGCCACCGCTGACTGAAGAGGCGCTTACCGGGAAATCGATTCCCCAAGGCGGTGAACCTGAGTTTTATCGTCGTGAGGTTACCACTTGGGCCCAAGGCCCTGATGGACAAAACTATCGTGTCAGTTACGACATCGATGGCTTGCGACCCGTTAATCAGCAGGGTGGCCCCGATGAAAAGCGCCATGAAATACTGAATATTCCTATCCCTATGATTTGGATGGGCGTATTAGGCGGTTTGTTTTTTAGTGCGTTATTAGCCTGGAATCTAACGCGGCCGATGCGCCAGTTGCGTGCCGGTTTTGAACGGGTGGCACAGGGGGATTTGTCGGTACGATTGCTGCCGGTAATGCGGCGGCGTCATGATGAGCTGACTGAAGTTGCGCGTGACTTTGACTCAATGGCCGAACGGCTCGAAGCTCTAGTCAGTGCGCGGGAACAACTACTGCATGATGTGTCCCATGAGTTGCGTTCCCCGCTGGCGCGTTTGCAACTGGCGATTGGCTTAGCGCACCAGAATCCTGGCAATGTTGAAAGCTCATTACAGCGTATTGAGCATGAATCGGAACGGTTGGATAAGATGATTGGTGAGTTGCTGGCACTTTCACGAGCTGAAAACCACGATCTTGCTGACGATGACGAGTATTTCGATTTGCATGAGCTGGTCAAAGTGGTGGTAAATGATGCGCGCTTTGAGGCGCAGGTGCCGGGCGTTGAGATCTTGCTACAGGTGTTGCCCCCTATCGAGTACACCGTCAGAGGTAATGCTGAATTGATGCGACGGGCTATTGATAACATTGTCCGCAATGCGCTGCGTTTCTCCGTTCATGGGCAACAGGTAAAAGTGACACTTTCATTGGTGGATAAGAGTTATCAGATTCAGGTTGCTGACCAAGGACCAGGCGTTGAAGAGAGCAAGTTATCCAGTATTTTTGACCCCTTTGTGCGCGTTAAGTCGGCGATGTCTGGCAAAGGTTATGGTTTGGGATTGGCCATTACGCGTAAGGTGATTCAGGCCCATGGCGGGCAGGTTGAAGCACGCAATGGTGAGCAGGGGGGATTGGTGATTACACTACGGATCCCACGTTGGCTTGCAGTGGAGTAGTTTGACAGTAACGGTAATAGCAGAAAACAAAAACGGCACCCTTAGGCGCCGTTTTTTTATTCGTATGAGATTACTTCTTGATACGAATAATTGGTGTTTCACCAACGGTGACACTACCGGACAACTTAATCAGTTCTTTGATCTCGTCCATGTTGGAGATAACAACCGGCGTCAATGTAGACTTGGCTTTCTCTTCCAGCAGGGCCAGATTGAACTCAATAACCACATCACCTTTCTTGACGCGCTGGCCTTCTTCAGCGATGCGTTTGAAGCCTTCGCCTTTCAGTTCAACAGTGTCAATACCGAAGTGGACGAACAGCTCAATGCCGCTGTCTGATTCGATAGAAAAAGCATGGTTAGTCTCGAAAATTTTACCGATGGTGCCATCAACAGGAGCAACCATTTTATTGCCTGAAGGCTTGATAGCAATACCATCACCAACGATTTTCTCTGCAAAAACAACATCAGGAACATCTTCAATGTTGACGATTTCACCAGACAATGGCGCAACGATTTCAATAGTACCACTGTCTTTTTTGTCATCTGAAACCAGTGATTTCAGTTTATCGAACAAACCCATGATCTTCTCCTAAGTATTTATATCGGGCAGCGTTCCAGTATCGTGGAATTAGCAGAGTGTTTTTTCTTCGATGAATGTGGTAATCAAATCCATCAATTCCTTCGCTGTTGGTTGAGCTAATGCCTGCTCTGCCAACACCTTCACATCTTCGAAATTCGTATTACGGATAATTTTCTTGATGCGTGGGATCGAAATCGCACTCATGCTGAACTCATCCAGCCCCATGCCCAATAGCAACAGTGTAGCACGTTCATCACCAGCAAGTTCACCGCACATACCGGTCCACTTACCTTCAGCGTGAGATGCATCAATAACCTGTTTGATCAGGCCCAATACCGATGGCGACATTGGATTATAGAGATGAGAAATCAGCTCATTGCCACGATCTACTGCCAGAGTATACTGAGTTAGATCGTTTGTCCCAATACTAAAGAAGTCAACTTCCTTAGCTAAATGGCGAGCGATAACCGCCGCCGCAGGTGTTTCAACCATTACACCGACCTCGATAGTTTCATCGAAGGCCTTGTTTTCTTCACGTAATTGGCCTTTCAGCAGTTCAAGTTCTGCTTTCAGTTCACGTACTTCTTCAACCGAAATAATCATCGGGAACATAATACGTAATTTGCCAAATGCTGAGGCTCGCAAGATTGCGCGCAGCTGTGCGTGCAGAATTTCTTTGCGATCCATAGCAATACGGATAGCGCGCCAGCCCAGGAATGGGTTCTCTTCTTTCGGCAGGTTCATATACGGCAAATCTTTATCGCCGCCGATGTCCATGGTACGGACGATAACAGCCTGAGAGCCCATCGCTTCAGCAACGGCTTTATATGCCTGGAACTGCTCTTCTTCTGTAGGCAAAGAATCGCGGTCCATAAACAGGAATTCGGTACGATACAGACCAACACCTTCAGCGCCATTACGTTCAGCACCGGCGATATCACGCACAGTACCGATGTTGGCAACCACTTCAACCTGATGGCCATCAAGGGTGATAGCAGGCAGGTCTTTTAATTTGGCCAGATCATTTTTCTCGGTGATGTATTGAGTATTCACCGCTTTCAACTGCTCAATAATATCGGCAGTTGGGTTTAAATAGACTTTGTTGTTTACTGCATCAAGGATCAAATAGTCGCCATTCTGGACTTGTTTGGTCACATCGGAGGTGCCGACGATAGCAGGGAGTTCCAACGAACGAGCCATAATCGAGGTGTGAGAGGTACGGCCACCTAAATCGGTGATAAACCCTAACACTTTATCCAGATTAAGCTGTGCGGTTTCTGATGGCGTCAAATCGGTGGCAACCAGAATAACTTCATCCTGAATGGCACTCAGATCAACAATGGTCAGACCGAGAATGTTCTTCAGCAGGCGTTTACCGATATCACGCACGTCAGCCGCACGTTCTTTCAGGTATTCGTCATCCAGTTCTTCCAGGGCTTTTGCCTGCCCTTCAATCACTGAATAAGCGGCTGCATCAGCAGAGGCATGCTCATCTTTGATGAGGGCTATGATTTCCTGCTCAAGCTCTTCGTCTTCCAACAGCATGATATGCCCTTCGAAGATGGCAGCTTTCTCTTCGCCGAGGCTTGCTTCAGCTTTGGTCTTAATCGCTTCTAACTGCTCAGACGCTTTGGCCCGCCCAGATTTGAAACGTTCGACTTCCTGCTCCACTTGGTCAGCAGAGATCTTTTTCCGGTTGATGACAATCTCATCTTCTTTCAGCAAAAGTGCTTTACCAAAAGCGATACCCGGTGATACTAAAATGCCTGAAATCATAACCCTACCTTACTCTTGACTGGTGTTAACTAAAAAAGCGTGCGTGATTACTCAAGCTCAGCCATCAGTTTTACCAGATGCTCAACAGCTTTCTTCTCATCTTCACCAACAGCCGAGATCGTAACAACAGTACCTTGGGTCAGGCCCAGAGTTTGTAGTTTAAACAGGCTCTTGGCGCTGGCGCTTTTACCGTTAGAGATCACAGTAATTTCAGACGCAAAGCCTTTTGCTTCTTTTACGAACTGGGCAGCCGGGCGGGTATGCAGACCATTTGGTGCAGTAATAGTAACTTCTTGCTGGAACATTGTATTTCCCCAACTTATTGGATTTATGTTGTGGAGCTAAAGTTTAGTGTAGAACCCAAACTTTAGCCTGTATTGGTGCGCGTATAACAAGACCATCTGACTTGCGCATGACTATGCCTCAACCACCGGCAAGTCACAAAGACAGTTTCTGATGCAACCTGAATTCAGGTCTAAAATCGACACTGTCGTATCTAAGAATAATGCTCTCTTTGCGTTATGTCTTCAATCCACGTTCGGTGATGACATTTTTTGTCGCATTGCATAATTGTTAAATCGATTCAGCCAGAGATTCACTCAAGATACGATTAATTTCGCGTATCAAAATAATTGACCGGTTAAATACTAAACCCAGAGGGTAAAATCAATCTTTATGTAGTAAAAACTTTGAAGTGCGCCACAAAAAAAGCACCCATGAGGGTGCTTTTTTAGCATTTAGTGCGACAGCCTGACTACTGTTGCAGCTCTTGCTCAGTGAACAAATCTGCAAACAATGCTGTGCTTAAATAACGCTCACCCGAGGAGGGAAGAATAACCACAATTGTTTTGTCAGTAAAGCCATCTTCTTCGGAAAGTTTGACTGCTGCCGCAACTGCTGCACCGGAAGAAATACCGGCCAAAATGCCTTCTTCGTCCATCAAACGGCGAGCCATTGAGATAGCTTCATCATTGGTTACCAACGCTACGCGGTCAACCAAACTCAGATCGAGGTTGCCGGGAATAAAGCCAGCACCGATACCTTGGATTTTATGTGGGCCGGGTTTGATTTCCTGTCCAGCCAACGCTTGCGTGATAACCGGGGAGTCAGTCGGTTCAACCGCCACAGTGATAATCGCTTTGCCTTTGGTATTTTTAATGTAGCGGCTAACACCGGTCAGGGTACCACCGGTACCGACACCTGCGATAAAGACGTCCACTTCACCATCGGTATCTTCCCAAATTTCCGGGCCGGTGGTTTGCTCATGAATTTCCGGATTCGCTGGATTACTGAATTGCTGCAAAATCAGGTAACGGTCAGGGTCAGTTGCTTGAATCTCTTCCGCTTTAGCAATGGCTCCTTTCATCCCTTTGGCCCCTTCGGTCAGGACCAGATTAGCGCCGAGCGCTTTTAGTAGCTTACGGCGCTCAATGCTCATGGTTTCTGGCATGGTAAGGGTTAATTTATAACCGCGAGCGGCGGCAACAAATGCCAAAGCAATGCCGGTATTACCGCTGGTAGGTTCTACCAGCTCTTTGCCTGCGGTCAGAATGCCGCGCTTTTCGGCATCCCAAATCATATTGGAACCGATACGGCATTTAACGCTGAAACTTGGATTGCGTGATTCAACCTTCGCCAAAATGCGCCCGTTACCGATACGGTTCAGACGAACCAGCGGCGTATGGCCGATTGTTAAAGAGTTGTCTTCATATATCTTGCTCATAGCCCGTCCTTTAACTCTATGAAAATGTAGGAAACGTTCAAAGCATACGCTAACAGTATGGCTATGGAAGTAAGTAATTAGTATATCGATATGTTATTAGGAAATAAGTTTTAATCCCAATAGCTTTAAGGGCGTGGCTGGCACGCCCAAAGGAGATTAACGAGGTGGTTGAGTAAACTGGTCGCGGTAACGATCTACCCACATTGCGGTGGCTCCGCAAACGGCAACCGGCAGAATCACCAGATTAAGGAATGGGATCATAGTAAACAAGCTCACCAGTGCACCAAATTGCAAGTTATCGACTTTATTTTGTCGCAATGCACTGCGCATCTGCTGGAAACTCACTTTATGGTTATCAAAGGGATAATCGCAATATTGAATTGATAGCATCCAGGCACTGAATAAGAACCACAATACCGGCGCAACGGTCTGACCAATGCCAGGGATAAAGTAGAGCAGCAGCAGCCCTAATGCCCGGGGCAGGTAGTAAGCCAGTTTTTGCCACTCGCGCGCCATGATGCGCGGCAAATCTTTAACTATTCCCCATATACCGGTGTCTGGCAGTGGTTTACCCGTCAGACTGGCCTCCAGTTGCTCAGCCAGCAAGCCGCTAAAGGGGGCTGCAATAATATTGGCCAGGGTACTGAACAGGTAACTGAATACCAGTAGCACCGAGATAACCATTACTGGCCACAACAAATAACTCAGCCACTGTAACCAGTCGGGAACATGGCTCATCAATTGTGGAACCCAATCACCTATACGGTTGAATAACCACCAGAAAGCGCCCCCCATCAGCAGAATATTTACCAGTAAGGGCAAAATAACAAATCGCCGGATACCCGGACGGGAAATTAATTGCCATCCTTGGGCGAAATAATGGACACCACTCACCTTTTTTACCGCTTTTTGCGTATACGCCATGCCATTCAGTTCTCTGTAAGTCTATTGACCCACGTATCATATCGGTATGATTTCCCACTGCATAGTCACATATTGTGCAAAAAACGAGCGAAACATCTAGCATAATCATCTTTCTTCGAAGAAAATTGAGCACGGACTTGCACTTGTGTTCGTTGGCAAATAGAGTTAAAGGGTGAATGTTTGCCGCGGTGGCAATGTATTGGAACAACAGAGATAGTAATGATGCAGGATTTGCGTCTGATATTAATCGTTGTTGGCGCGATCGCCATAATAGCGTTGTTATTGCATGGTTTATGGACCAGCCGTAAAGAACGCTCTTCACTTTTTCGCGATCGCCCAGTTAAACGTCCGAAACAAGAACGTGTTGAAACCCCGATCGAGAGTCTCGATGAAGGGGTAGGAGAAGTGCGCGTCCGCACTGCTCATCCACAGGAGAAGCCTTCGTTTAGTCATATTGATGACGACGACGAAGACATGCCGGTTATTCAGCATACTGATACCAAACCGGCTCAGGTCAAGACGGAACCTCGTCACAAGCCTTTTGCTTCAGTGCCAACAGACTATGACGACCCTCTTTTGGGTGGGCTATCGGCTGAGCAACCACCGCATGCATCACAGCGTGATCCTTTGCTTGGATCGGTTGAAGAGTCGTATTCGCAACCGCGACACGCAGAGCCACAGCATGTGGCAGAACCTGCACCTCGTGTGGCACCACAACATGTGGAATCACAACCAGAGCCTGTCGCTCCGGCAGCAGAGGTGAAACCACAGAAACTGAAAGAGACCGTTTTGGTGCTGCATGTTGCTGCGCATCATGGTGGCGCTCTTGGCGGCGAGTTGCTGCTACAGAGTGTTCTTCAGTCTGGTTTCCAGTTTGGTGAGATGGGTATTTTCCATCGTCATCTTAGCCCGGCAGGCAGTGGCCCAGTATTATTCAGTTTGGCGAATATGGTAAAACCAGGTTCTTTCGACCCTGATACCATGTCTGATTTTTCAACGCCGGGTGTCTCAATGTTTATGATGGTGCCGTCTTATGGTGATGCCAATCAGAACTTTAAATTAATGCTGCAATCAGCCCAACGCATTGCTGATGATGTCGGTGGTGTAGTGTTGGATGATGATCGCCGCATGATGACCCCGCAGAAGCTGGAAACGTATAAGGCGCGTATCCGTGAAGTGCTGGATGCAAACGCTAGCGCCTGATAACGTTACCTCGCAATGAATCGAATTAACCCGAACCCCCGCATGCCGGGGGTTTTTTATCTTTGATGGTGAGCCATGGAATCGATAATTCAGCAAATTAATCAACTAAGAACCTCATTGCGCCATCACGAACATCTTTATCATGTGTTGGATGCCCCTGAGATCCCTGATGCTGAATATGACCGTTTGATGCAGCAATTACGTTCCCTGGAAGCACAACATCCTGAATTGATTACTCATGATTCACCGACACAGCGGGTTGGTGCCGCGCCGCTTGATGCATTTGAACAGGTTAGACACGAAGTGCCGATGTTATCTCTTGATAACGTTTTCGATGAAGAGAGCTACCTGGCTTTTGACAAACGGGTGCATGACCGGCTGAAAACCGCTGAACCGTTGACCTTCTGCTGTGAGCTGAAGCTCGATGGCCTGGCGGTCAGCCTATTGTATGAGAATGGTGAGTTAGTTAGAGCTGCTACCCGTGGTGACGGTACCACGGGTGAAAATATTACCGCGAATGTGCGTACCATCCGTGCCATTCCACTGCGCCTGCATGGGGAGAATATCCCACAGCGGGTGGAAGTTCGCGGTGAAGTCTTTATGCCACAAGCGGGTTTTGAGCAACTTAACGAAGAGGCGCGTCGCAAAGGCGGTAAAATTTTTGCCAATCCACGCAATGCTGCTGCCGGATCGTTACGTCAGCTCGACCCCCGCATCACCGCCAAACGGCCATTAATGTTCTTCTGTTATGGTGTGGGTTTACTCGATGGCGGTGAGCTTGCGCGCAGTCATATTCAGCGCCTGATGCAATTTAAAGCCTGGGGTCTGCCGGTCAGTAATCGAGTGAAGTTATGCACCGGTAGTGATGAGGTCATTGCCTTCTATCGTCAGGTAGAACAGGACCGTGCCAGTTTGGGGTTTGATATTGATGGCGTGGTTATCAAGGTTGATTCACTCGACTTGCAAGAAAGATTGGGGTTTGTAGCACGCGCGCCCCGTTGGGCTACAGCGTTTAAATTTCAGGCGCAGGAACAGATAACTCAAGTTCGCGACGTGGAGTTTCAGGTGGGGCGCACCGGTGCTATCACCCCGGTCGCACGTCTGGAACCAGTGCAGGTAGCTGGCGTGGTTGTCAGTAATGCGACACTGCATAACGCCGATGAAATTGAGCGTCTTGGTATACGCATTGGTGATACCGTTATTATTCGCCGCGCTGGAGATGTGATCCCGCAAGTGGTTGGTGTGGTGATGGAACAACGCCCGCAGGATGCCAAAGAGATAGTTTTCCCGGAGCACTGCCCGGTATGTGGTTCTGATATCGAGCGGGTAGAAGGCGAGGCGGTTGCCCGCTGCACCGGTGGTCTGTTCTGCGCAGCGCAGCGTAAAGAGGCGTTGAAGCACTTTGTCTCGCGCCGGGCGTTGGATGTGGACGGGATGGGTGACAAGATTATCGAGCAACTGGTAGAGAAACAGTATGTCGAGAACCCGGCTGATCTATTTGAGCTGACCGCAGGCAAGCTGACTGGTTTAGATCGGATGGGGCCAAAATCGGCGCAAAATCTGATTGCGGCGCTAGAAAAGGCGAAGCAAACGACGTTTGCCCGCTTCCTGTATGCTTTGGGTATTCGTGAGGTAGGGGAGGCGACAGCGGCTAATTTAGCGGCTCATTTTCGCACTCTGACTAATTTGCGCGCGGCAGATATCGATGCATTAAAAAGTGTGCCAGATGTCGGGGAAGTGGTGGCCAGGCATGTGCGGAATTTCCTCAGCGAAGAACATAATCAGAAAGTGATCGCGGCGCTGGAGAAAGTAATCAGTTGGCCGGAACCTCAGCAAATTATTGCCGAAGAGATTGATAGCCCCTTTGCTGGGAAAACAGTGGTGTTGACGGGTTCACTGACCATTCTCTCACGGGACGAAGCGAAAGATCGTCTGGCTGCTTTAGGTGCCAAAGTGAGTGGCAGTGTTTCCAAAAAAACGGATCTGGTTATTGCTGGTGAGGCGGCTGGCTCAAAACTGGCGAAAGCGCAGGAGCTTGGGATTACAGTCATTGATGAAGCGGAAATGATTCGTCTGCTGGGTGAATAGTGGTAACGCCAGAGGGCTGTATGGAAAAAGAGAATTTGATTGAGATTGCCAATACCCGGATGCCGTTTGGTAAATACCAAGGGCGGGTATTAATCGACTTACCTGAAGAGTACCTGCTCTGGTTCGCCCGCAAAGGGGAATTCCCACCAGGCAAGTTAGGTATGTTGATGGAGCTGACGCTGACCATTAAAATCGAGGGATTGGATGGTTTGGTAAAACCCCTCAAGCGTGGTTGATTTTACTTTCTAAAACAGGGCGATAGCCGTTATGTTGCCATCGCCTTATCACTGTTTAACCGAATATCAATGTTATTAAATATAAACGTCAATCTGGTTCTGTGCGGAAGGGCGGTTTACTCCATCACCGGCGGGCGCAGTTGCCGCATTGTTGTCACCTTCTTTGGTTTTATCCGCTTCCTTGGCCTGAATACGGGCAAGCTCAGCTTGCAGCGCTGCAATTTGACTCTGAATCTGTTGCTGCTGCTTTTGTAATTCATCTGCAGTCAAACCGGAATCTTTTAAGGTACTTAATTTTTCGGTCAGTTTTTGGATCTGCTGATTAATGGATTTAATTTGTGCCGCCGCACTGCTGTCAGAAGAGCTACTGCTGCTCACTGACACGGATGCTGCAGAGATAGTATTCGACATCATTATTCCTTAGTAAAACCTGGATGGAGTAATGCTTATCGACGGGAGGATATTAACCTTTAACTTTTGAGGGCTGCTTTACACAATCTTATCACTTGCTTATCACTTGGTTGTTTTTTTAAACGCCACCACACGGTTCTGAAACGTTAAATTACCAAACGTAGTTCAGGCCAATGTTGCAGCCAACCTTTGCTATTTACCCGTTGGTAGTAGGTATCGACCTCACCGTTTTTCGGGTTCAAGGTGATCGTTCGGGTAAACAGTGCGCCCAAACCCAGTGGAGCCACCAGCTCAATATCGCCGCTCGCATTGAGCCTGGCACCGATTGCTGTTTCTACTTCAACCCAGTAGCTAATAGCATCGTCGGTACTGGTATAAGGTTGGCGACCCCTATACAGGTGCATTCTGGCTTGATTTTTTACTGACCAGGGGAAGGAGAGATGCTGAGCCGCACTCTTTTGCTGTAGCTGCGCTTCTCGCTGTAAGTCATGCTGCTCGTGGGCATGTTGCTTATCGAAATAGACTAAATCGATATCATTGAGCGCGGTCGCTAACGGGTACCCGTGCAATTGATCCCACACCAGATTACGCACAAATCCTGCCGCCAGACACCACTGCTTTAACCCGAGCTCTCGGGCAATCGACAAAGCCTGCATACGATGAGGGTCAGCCTGTAGCCATTGAATGATTTGTTGCTGCTGATTCATGCCTATTTCCACCGTAATCAATACCTTTGATTAGTTCGCAGGATAACAGAGATAAATGACAAAGAGTGAGGGAGGCTTGCGCGAGAAAGCAAAAAACCGGCCATAAGCCGGTTTTTTAAAGAGTGGTGGAGCTAGACGGGATCGAACCGTCGACCTCTTGCATGCCATGCAAGCGCTCTCCCAGCTGAGCTATAGCCCCACAAATGTGGTTGTTCGTACTGACTTATCTATGATGCCACCCTTTTCTGGCCTGATGATGCAATCAAACAAGAAAATTTGGTGGAGCTAGACGGGATCGAACCGTCGACCTCTTGCATGCCATGCAAGCGCTCTCCCAGCTGAGCTATAGCCCCAATGTGCACATAATAAATCGTGTGAACGGGGCGCATGATATGAAACCACTGAAACAGTGTCAACGGCTAATTCGATTTCTCGCGTTAAGCGCTGAAAAAGCCGCCAAATCAGCGGGTAAATAGCATTAAATATTAAATGTCGCTCACACTATCTAACGAGTAATAATAAAAAGGCGGCCTGAATAGCCGCCTGATTGAACGCGCAATAACCGTATTATTGTTGTGCTTCGCGCTCGCTGATAGAGGCTAATGCTTTATCAATACGTGCCAGTGAGCGTGCCTGACCGATAGCATGGACAGTGACATCCATTCCTGGCGATTGACCCGCACCAGTGACTGCGACACGCAGCGGCATCCCCACTTTACCCATACCTACACCTAACTCATCAGCCGTGCCCTGAATCGCGTTGTGAACGTTTTCAGTGGTCCAGGCGGTGATGGCGGCGAGTTTGGCTTTAACTGCTTCAAGTGGCTGGCGGGCCACTGGGCGCAAATGTTTTTTAGCCGCATCAGCATCGAACTCGTCAAATTCTTCGTAAAAGTAACGGCAGGACTCGGCCATCTCTTTCAGCGTTTTGCAGCGCTCACCTAGCAGTTTTACGATTTCAACTAACTCAGGGCCATTACGGGTATCAAGCCCCAGTTGTTCAACATGCCATGACAGGTGAACAGCAACATGCTCTGGTGGCAGGCTATTGATATAGTGATGATTCAACCACTGTAATTTTTCAGTATTGAATGCACTGGCTGACTTACTGACTGCATCGAGGGTAAACAGCTCGGTCATCTCGGCCACAGAGAAAATCTCCTGATCACCATGAGACCAACCCAAACGCACCAAATAGTTCAGTAGTGCCTCTGGCAGATAGCCGTCATCGCGGTATTGCATAACACCAACAGCCCCGTGGCGTTTCGACAGTTTTTTACCGTCATCACCCAGAATCATTGATACATGAGCATACTCAGGCACTGGCGCGCCTAATGCTTTCAGAATATTAATCTGGCGCGGTGTATTGTTGATATGGTCTTCACCACGGATAACATGGGTGATTTCCATATCCCAGTCATCGATGACGACACAGAAGTTATAGGTTGGTGAACCATCGGTACGGCGGATGATTAAATCATCCAGTTCCTGATTGCTGAATTCAATAGGGCCACGGATTTTGTCGTCGAAAATGACTGAACCTTCCTGCGGGTTGCGAAAACGTACCACTGATGGCTCATCAGCGCCATGAGTGCACTGGCTATCGCGGCAACGACCATCGTAGCGAGGTTTCTCGCCATTGGCCATTTGGGTTTCACGTAACTCTTCCAGGCGCTCTTTAGAACAATAGCAGCGATAAGCGGTGCCCTTTTCCAACATTTGGTCAATCACCGCATTGTAGCGATCGAACCGTTTGGTTTGAAAATACGGGCCTTCATCCCAATCCAGATTCAACCAGTTCATACCGTCCATAATAGCGTCGATAGCTTCCTGAGTTGAGCGCTCAAGATCGGTATCTTCAATGCGCAGAACAAATTCACCACCTAAATGACGGGTGAACAGCCAGGAATACAATGCGGTGCGTGCGCCACCTACATGGAGATAGCCGGTAGGACTGGGTGCAAAACGGGTTTTGATCTTCATTGGAATCGATGCCTTATTACGCTACGCCGGTCAGCAAAAGCTGACAGTTGCTCGAAATTTGAAAAAGTAGGCGACATTCTACCACCCTGTAGTAATTCCTCAACGATGTTACCGGTATGCAATTGATGATATCCCTGTCATCTTTCAAATTGCAGGTGTGTTGGCCGCACTCACTCACCCGAATCACATCCTTGGGTAAGCTCATCGGGTTCATTTGTTTGCCGCCGTCCTGCACCTTGAAATATTTTGGGGATCATTTAATAAAGGTTCATAGCGGCGATAAATATCGCATCCTGTTTAAATTTGCGGCGAACGATTGTTTTCGTTTTAAAAACCGTTGACTCACTTCGAACTATCCCTATAATGCGACTCCAACAACACGGCGGGGCGATTAGCTCAGTTGGTAGAGCATCTCCTTTACACGGAGGGGGTCATCAGTTCGAATCTGGTATCGCCCACCAAACTCGACGTGTTATGCAATAAATGAGATAGATGAGGGCGATTAGCTCAGTTGGTAGAGCATCTCCTTTACACGGAGGGGGTCATCAGTTCGAATCTGGTATCGCCCACCACTCATCACTCATTGTTAAAAGTATTAAGATTCAAGGTAGTAGAAGTGGGCGATTAGCTCAGTTGGTAGAGCATCTCCTTTACACGGAGGGGGTCATCAGTTCGAATCTGGTATCGCCCACCACTTCTTTTACTTCGTATTACCATATAATGGGTCGTTAGCTCAGTTGGTAGAATAGTTACTTTTAATCAATTGGTTAAAGGTTCGAGCCGAGCGAAGCGAAACAGCAACGCGTAAGCGTTGACCCGAAGGGCGAATCCGCAGGATGAGTAATCCCGCATGACTCGTGTTAAAAATGTCGAATAAATCTATATAATGGGTCGTTAGCTCAGTTGGTAGAGCAGTTGACTTTTAATCAATTGGTCGCAGGTTCGAATCCCGCACGACCCACCATTATATCAAGTACCGTATTAACTCCCCCAGATCTAAAAACTCAAAAACTACACGAAATCGTGTGAGTGAGACCCTGCGTTCAGGTTCGAGCCGAGCGAAGCGAGACAGCAACGCGGGAGCGTTGACCCGAAGGGCGAGGTCAGAGACCGAGTAATCCCGCACGACCCACCATTATATCAAGTACCGTATTAACTCCCCCAGATCTAAAAACTCAAAAACTACACGAAATCGTGTGGGTGAGACCCTGCGTTCAGGTTCGAGCCGAGCGAAGCGAGACAGCAACGCGCGAGCGTTGACCCGAAGGGCGAGGTCAGAGACCGAGTAATCCCGCACGACCCACCATTATATCAAGTACCGTATTAACTCCCCCAGATCTAAAAACTCAAAAACTACACGAAATCGTGTGGGTGAGACCCTGCGTTCAGGTTCGAGCCGAGCGAAGCGAGACAGCAACGCGCGAGCGTTGACCCGAAGGGCGAGGTCAGAGACCGAGTAATCCCGCACGACCCACCATTATATCAAGTACCGTATTAACTTCCCCAGATCTAAAAAATCAAAAACTACACGAAATAGTGTGGGTGAGACCCTGCGTTCAGGTTCGAGCCGAGCGAAGCGAGACAGCAACGCGCGAGCGTTGACCCGAAGGGCGAGGTCAGAGACCGAGTAATCCCGCACGACCCACCATTATATTTACTACCTGACTTAGAACGTCATCTATTGCTTATTAACGGGCATATCACATCAGTCGCGGCATTAAACTTACCCACTAAAGTTGTCCAGCCTTTGATTACTCAAAGAGTCATCATCCGTGTAAATAGTCCGGGTATGAATCGCAGGTATAAAAAAAGGCGCCGTAGCGCCTCTTTAGAGATTTTTTTCTGATACTTAGAGTACCAGGCCCGCAATAGAGGCGGACAGCACACTGACCAGCGTAGAGCCGTATAACAGCTTCAAGCCAAAGCGTGAAACCACATTCCCTTGGTGCTCATTCAAACCTTTAATCGCACCGGCTACGATACCAATAGAGGAGAAGTTAGCGAATGAAACCAGGAACACTGACAGAATACCCACGCTGCGTGGCGACAGTTCTGATGCCACTTTCTGCAAGTCCATCATTGCCACGAATTCGTTAGATACCAGTTTGGTTGCCATGATGCCACCAACTTGTAAGGCTTCATGAGTCGGTACGCCCATCACCCAGGCAAACGGGAAGAAGACATAGCCCAAGATACCCTGGAAGCTGATACCGAACAGCAAGCTAAATAAGGCATTCATCGCAGAAATTAACGCGATAAAACCAATCAGCATGGCTGCAACGATGATAGCAACTTTGAAACCGGCCAGAATGTACTCACCCAGCATTTCAAAGAAGCTTTGGCCTTCGTGCAAGTTGCTTAGTTGCAACTCTTCCTCGCCCTCAGCTTTATACGGGTTGATCAATGACAACACGATAAAGGTACTGAACATGTTAAGTACCAGAGCCGCAACCACAAACTTCGCGTCCAGCATTGACATATATGCACCCACGATTGACATAGAAACTGTCGACATCGCGGTTGCTGCCATGGTGTACATGCGTTTTTCAGACATTTTGCCCAAAATGTCTTTATAGGCGATGAAGTTTTCAGATTGACCCAGAATCAGTGAGCTGACGGCGTTGAATGATTCCAGCTTACCCATGCCGTTAACTTTAGACAGCAAAGTACCAATGATACGAATAACGACGGGGAGAACTTTGATATATTGCAGAATACCAATCAGAGCAGAAATAAAGACGATAGGGCACAGCACTCTCAGGAAGAAGAACGCCAAACCTTTATCACCCATATTGCCAAAGACAAAGTCGGTACCGTTGGCGGCAAATCCAAGCAACTTGTCGAATAAACCGGCGAATCCTTTCACAAAACCCAATCCAGCTTCCGAATGGAGGAAGAAGTACGCCAACAACACTTCAATTACCAGCAATTGAATAACAAACCGAATGCGGATGCTTTTACGATCCTTACAGATCGCCAGAGCTAATATGGCCACCACGACTAAGGCCAACGCAAACTGCAGAATATGGGACATGTGTGCTCCAAATTTGAGGCAGGCTAGATTTCGGTGGACATTTTATGTAACGGCTACATTAAAAACGAGATGTAGGCAGCAAATATAGAAATTCACTTGCACTAATGCAAACGAATTAGTGGAGTGGATCACAAAAAATAGGATGTTAATAATTTGCTACGGAAGTAGTTTAAATATGCTAGGTTGAACAATTGTAGTCATTCGTTACGAAAAGGGCGATGGAACATTTAAGCCAACTTTTCAGAAAGCTACCACGGGTGATTGCTACACGGCTGATTATACGGTGTTAGCTATCAGAGAGATAAGTTCTACCACGCCAAGTGCGCTTGATAATTATTATCATTTAGATATTATTATTGATAAGAAAGTAGACGTAAGTTTTCAAGGGTAATACTGAATGCTGAATAGCCGTGCTGTCGATACATCCCGCCGTACATCAAGGAGGATAAAACTCTCCCTGATGGGGCCTGCTTTTATCGCGGCCATCGGTTATATCGACCCCGGTAACTTCGCAACCAATATTCAGGCGGGGGCCTCTTTCGGTTATACCTTATTGTGGGTGGTGGTTTGGGCCAACATCATGGCTATGTTGATCCAATTACTGTCCGCTAAACTCGGTATTGCCACTGGTAAAAATCTGGCTGAGCATATCCGTGATCGTTTTCCACGGCCTGCGGTATGGGCCTACTGGGTACAAGCCGAAATCATCGCCATGGCCACGGATCTGGCCGAGTTTATTGGGGCGGCAATCGGGTTTAAATTACTGCTAGGTGTGACCCTGCTTGAAGGTGCTGTCCTGACCGGCATTGCCACTTTCCTGATTCTTATGCTGCAAAAGCGTGGGCAAAAACCTCTCGAACTGGTTATCGGTGGGTTGCTGTTATTTGTAGCGGCGGCTTATATTGTCGAACTTATTTTCTCCCGACCAGAACTGGCGGCGTTGGGTCGCGGTATGTTGGTTCCTGACTTGCCTAACCGTGACGCGGTGTTTCTAGCGGCCGGGGTATTAGGTGCCACTATTATGCCGCATGTTATTTATCTGCATTCATCCTTGACGCAAACGGCGGGAGAAAACTCCAAGGCTTCTCGTTATGCTGCGACTAAATTGGATGTGGCGATTGCCATGACAATTGCCGGTTTTGTGAATCTGGCTATGATGGCAACGGCGGCGGCGGCTTTCCATTTCAATGGTTATGGCAGTATTGCTGAAATCGAGCAAGCGTACCTCACACTACAACCCCTGTTAGGTAATGCCGCAGCCACTATTTTTGGTTTGAGTCTGGTTGCCGCTGGGTTGTCATCGACAGTGGTGGGGACCTTGGCAGGGCAGGTCGTCATGCAAGGCTTTGTCCGGTTTTATATCCCTATCTGGGTGCGACGCTCGGTCACGATGTTGCCTTCCTTTATTGTCATTCTGGCGGGTATGGATGCAACACGGATCTTGGTGATGAGCCAGGTACTGCTGAGTTTTGGTATTGCGTTGGCGTTAGTTCCATTGCTGGTCTTTACTGGCAATAAAGAATTGATGGGAGAGATGGTTAACTCAAAATTGATTCAGATTTTGGGGAAGATGATTGTGTTAGTGGTGGTTGGATTAAATGCTTATCTGTTGATTAGCTTGCTCTAACTTCTTCATACTGGCGGATCGATAGCCAATCATCCGCCAGAAGCTTTTTTAATTAGTCATCATCATGATGGCGGTCATGCCCTTTCCCTCGATGATGTTTCTTGCCGTGGTTGTCATAATGTTTATCGTGTTTCTGATAGCGCCCTTCACGGTAATAATAGTTCTTTTGCCACCAGTCTCTGTTTTGCCAGCGGTGGCCATCCCAGTAATGCCCATGGCGGTTTCGTTCGCCTAAATCCCGCCCCTGATGATCCTGCCACCATCGCTGATCGCGCCAGTCATAACCATCCCAATAATTGCCACGGCGATCTTGCTCACCGATCTGCAATGAAACACTGGGGAGTAGCTCAATACTTTCGGCATTTGCCATAGGAACGAGAGGAAACCAGGCTAATATCGTTACTAATAACAGTGGTCTTAACGCAATAGGTCTAAATATCGTTGGTTTCAAAACATCCACTTTTGACATGATTTATCCTTGCGCAGCTTTATTGGCTATGGCCTATCTTAAACTGCGGTTCGGCAACTGTGATTCAGATAAAACTGTAAAATAAAAAATTGAGATTTATCTGTAATAATGATGGGTTAGGGGCACCGGAGTGCCCCTGTTGGGGACTTTGGAGAGAGCGTTTACACCAGAATATCTTCAATACGTTTGATTTCTTCGGTGCTGAAATCAGTGTTGGCTAGCATACCAACCGCGTCGTCAATCTGGCTGATTTTGCTGGCACCAATCAGTGCTGAAGTCACCCGCCCGCCACGTAATACCCAGGCTAAAGACATCTGTGACAACTTCTGACCGCGTTCGTGGGCCAATGCGTTCAACTGGCGCACCTTGGCCAGTTTTTCTGCGGTAAGCTGCTCGGGATTAAGGAATTTACTGCCACTGGCAGCCCTTGAGTCCTGCGGAATACCCGCCAAATAGCGATCCGTCAATACGCCGCCTGCCAGCGGAGAAAAGGCAATAGATCCTACGCCATACTCATCCAAAGTATCTTGCAGCCCGGTTTCAATCCAGCGTTCGAACATAGAGTATTTAGGCTGATGAATCAGGCAAGGCGTACCGAGATTTGCCAGAATTTCACAGGCCTGACGGGCTTGCGCCGCTGGATAGTTGGACAACCCGATATACAACGCTTTACCTTGGCGCACCAGCAGGTCCAATGCGGCCATGGTTTCTTCCAATGGTGTATTAGGATCCGGGCGATGGTGGTAGAAAATATCTACATAATCTAGCCCCATACGTTGTAGGCTTTGGTTGATACTGGCTACCAGATATTTCTTCGAACCCCAGTCACCATAAGGGCCGGGCCACATGGTGTATCCCGCTTTGGAAGAGATAATCAGTTCATCACGATAGGGGCGCAGGTCTTGTTGCAGGATGCGGCCAAAGTTCAGCTCGGCTGAACCGGGCGGCGGGCCATAGTTATTGGCTAAATCAAAATGGGTGATACCACTATCGAAAGCGCGATGCACTAAATTGCGGCTATTTTCGTACAGCGTGCTGTCACCAAAGTTATGCCACAGGCCAAGAGAAATTGCCGGAAGCATTAATCCACTACGACCACAACGATGATACTTCATCTCTTGATAACGGGAGGAAGCTGCCTGATAGACCATGATGACCCTTATTAACGAGAGTAAACGACAGTTTAGTGTATGCGTTTTCACCGACGACGTAAGCTAACGGGATCACAAGATAAGGCGGAGAAAGGGATGTCAGAAAATAATTACAGTGGTAGCTAATTAGGCATCTGGTTTATCGATACCATTACGACCGGTTAATTGGTCTAACAACCAATAGCCCGCTGGCCCCGGTGGGCTTTTTTTCGACCAAACCGCATCAATAGAGATCATTTTAGGCCAACCAATGGTGGGCAACGCGACCAGTTTTTGACGGCTGTATTGCTCCACCAGCCAGCGTGGCAAAATCGCCCAGCCGAAGCCTTGCTCCGCCATTTCTAACAACATTAAGTAGCTGGGGGCAGACCACATTAGCCCTTGCGACTGGTTGCGCTCAGTACGATTGTAAGTATTGAGGCAAAGTTGCCGGGCGGTAGCCAGTTGTTCGGGGTGAACCTGAGGGAGCTTTGCCAGCGCATGACCCTGCTGCACGAATATAGCCATTTCAGTCTGTGCGGCTAATCGGCTGGCCGCAATATCCGGTGGATAGTACGACTGAACTTCTACTACACCGATATGCGCTCGCCGTAGTTGCAGCAGGTCAATGACGTCGCCCTCTTCGGCAATCAGGCACTCAAATTCGATATCAGGGTAACGCTGCTCAAAGCGACGTAGTAAGTCCTCATGATGTGTTGGTTGATAAGTATCAGAAAGGACAAAAGTCAGTCGGGTTTCAACCTGACCTGCCAGACGTATTGATAGATTATCCAGCCGTTCGCTGGCCGCCAGAATTTCCTGCACATGGGATAGCACCCGGCGACCATGGTCAGTTAATACCGGTTGGCGCGCCTGGCGGTCAAATAAGGTCAAACCCAGATCGGCTTCCAGATTGGCGATGGCGGTGCTGATAGTTGATTGGCTTTTGCGTAGCTTACGGGCTGCCGCGGAGAAGGACCCAAGGGCTGCGGCTTCAACAAATGCAATTAAGGCTTCGGGAGAATAATGCATAAACTATCTATTTTATCGATGGGTTCTATTTTTAATCTATCTTAAAAAACGATGATAATCACCTCTAACAATCTGTCATCAGTTAATTTAAGTAGGTGTTTTATGCAAGTTCATCACCGATCTCTCTTGGAGCGGATTATTCATGCCGTTGGGTTTGAAGTGATTGCCGTTGCCATTTGTGCGCCCGTCGGCGCATGGTTACTGGATCGCTCCATACTGCAAATGGGAACATTGGCCTTGATCCTCTCCTCAGTGGCAATGCTGTGGAATATTGTTTACAACAGTCTGTTCGACCACTTCTGGCCAGTCAGTCGGGTAGCAAAGACTCTGCTCGTGCGGGTACTCCATGCGCTGGGCTTCGAGGGTGGTTTTATCCTGATAGGCTTACCTATCGCGGCTTTCACGTTGGGTGTTTCGCTATTACAGGCATTTATGTTGGAGATCGGTTTCTTCTTGTTCTTCCTGCCTTACACCATATGTTACAACTGGGCCTATGACAGCCTGCGGATGCGGGTTATCCGCTCGCGCCAGCTTGCGACATTGCAGCCGGTTTCTGAGGAAGGGCGCAATTCACGCTAAATATTTACGTCATTTTTCACCTTCAGCAGCGGTATTTTGCTGTTGCTGAAACGTTTTTATGTGATCTTTATCGCAAAGCGAAAGGGTTTAGCGCATTGATATTGTTGTTTCTCCGGCCTGATTTTACAGTGGACATAGTTGAAGTTAAGCATCCCTGTAACGGAGAAGTTTCTGATGACAAGCTATGCCCTGGTGGGTGACGTTGGCGGCACTAATGCCCGTTTGGCGCTTTGCGCTGTGGCGACGGGCGAAATATCACAAGCAAAAACATATTCAGGGTTGGAATTCGACAGTCTGGAAGATGTCATTAAGCAATATCTGTCAGAGCATACAGTCACCGTAAAGGATGCCTGTATCGCTATTGCTTGCCCGATTACCGGGGATTGGGTGGCGATGACCAATCATACTTGGGCATTTTCTATTGCAGCTATGCAGCAAAGCCTGGGGTTGGATCATCTGGAGGTGATCAACGATTTTACGGCAGTATCGATGGCGATTCCGGTGTTGTCCGAACAGGATGTGTTGCAATTTGGTGGCACAACGCCTCAAGCGGGTAAACCAGTGGCAGTTTATGGTGCAGGTACTGGGCTGGGTGTGGCCCATTTAGTTAATGTGGACCGCCGTTGGATTAGCTTACCGGGAGAGGGCGGTCATGTGGACTTCGCCCCGAACAGCGAAGAAGAAGACTCTATTTTGGCGGTATTGCGTCAGGAACTGGGCCATGTCTCTGCCGAGCGAGTACTTTCCGGGCCGGGGTTGGTTAATTTATACCGAGCTATCGTGATTTCTGATGCACGCCTACCGGAACATCTGGCACCGAAAGATATTACTGAACGCGCTCTGGCGGATAGCTGTACTGACTGCCGCCGCGCCTTATCACTGTTTTGTGTGATTATGGGCCGTTTTGGCGGCAATCTGGCATTGAATCTTAGCACTTTTGGCGGCGTTTATATTGCTGGCGGTATCGTGCCACGCTTTATGGATTTCTTTACAGCTTCGGGCTTTCGCAGTGCTTTTGAAGATAAAGGCCGTTTCAAAGATTTCCTGCAAGATATTCCTGTTTATATGATTACCCATCAGCAACCGGGTTTGCTGGGGGCGGGCGCTTACTTGCGTCAGACATTAGGACATGAATTATAAGGTTTTTGTTCGCCATCGCTGAAATATGAAAGCAGAGCCAAGGCTCTGCTTTTTTACATCATTGCTTTAAAACAGCCCCCATACTTTACAAACTCTGGCTGAGTTGTATTAGTTATGGTGGGCCGTGTCACCCTCTATTAGGCATGGCTACGGGCAGTTACGCCCGCTGTTGCTGTTGGTGTACTTTCAGTCTCGGTTGCTGCACCTTTTGGCGGTTTGATTATCAACGTCAGCAGCAAGGAAAGTACTGACAGCACCGCGATAACCATAAAGGTCGCCTGATATCCACCCAGTTGTGCGGCAATAAACGAACCTGCCAGAGCACCCAAACCAAACCCTTGATAGATGACACCGTAGTTTTTACTGTGATTTTTCAGACCGAAGAAGTCGCCGACAATCGCCGGGAACACCGTAATATTGCCGCCGAAGCAGAAGGCTATCGCCCCGACACACAAGAAGAACAGCGCATGAGTCAGTGGAACAAAACTCAACACGGATACCGCTAATGTGGTGACCAGCAAGGTGAAGCTGATTACGCGCAAACGGCCCACTTTGTCTGATAGTGCGCCAAGGATAATGCGCCCGGCGGTATTAAAGATGGCAATGGCTGAAACGGTGTTGGCTGCCGTCACCAAGTCCATTCCTGCCAGTTGTACGCCTAAATCTTTCACGATACCAATCAGATATAAGCCACTCATACATGCGGTGAAGAAGATGATAAATAAGAAGTAAGACTCTTTAACCGCCAGCATCTCTTTGACACTAAAATCACGCCCGGCACGGGCGGTTTGCAGGCTGTTATTGACCTGTGGTGCCACTGCTTTCTCTTGTAGCAGGAAAGAGCCAGCCCCTACTAATACCATCACGATGAGGCCCCAGTAGAAGAATGCCAGCGACACTCCTTGGTTGGCAATCAGACTGGCATTTACATATTTGAACAATAAGCTGCCGGTACCAAATGCCCCCACTGAAATACCGGAAATCAGCCCTTTACGTTCCGGGAACCATTTGATCAGATTCGACAGGGTGGTGATGTAGGCGGTGCCATCGGCGAAACCGACCACGATACCAGCCAATAGATAAATCATTCCTAATGATGTGGCAAAAGAGCTGGCAATCAGGCCCAAACCAAGAATGATACCGGAAAGTAACGTCAGTTTACGGATACCTATGCGCTCTTGCAGGCGGCCAGCAAACAGAGTGGCAATAGCGAGAGAGAAACTGGTAATGGAAAATGTGGTTGCAACTGCCCCTAACGACCAACTGAACTTCTCTCCCAGTGGCTGATTAAATAAGCTCCAGGTATAGATAGTTCCCAACCCCATTTGAACAATGATGGTACCCGCAACAATTAGCCAACGATTTACCGGTTTACTGCTCATGCCGGACTCCTTAAACATCAATGCAATGTGGCCCGAATATGGCTATTGCGAACATAACAATGATTTGCAATCGCGTCGGAAGCCAAAGATTACGCGCTGATGGGGCACCGGAAATCTTGTCTTGAGGTGTTATCAGCCCGCCGAATGAAACCAGTATACGGGCGGGCTAATCACTATAGATCGAAAGGGGAATGAGCTGCATTCCACGCGGAATGAAATGCATTTAAAGACGCATCAGTTGCCTGAATTCTTTTATCTTGCTGCGGCTGACAGGGACTTCAAAGTCCAAATCACTGAGCCGCAGAATATAGGTATTATTAAACCACGGCACAATTTCACGGATTTTGGCTAAATTGACACAATAGGAGCGATGGCAGCGGAAGAAGTACTCCTCCGGTAGGCGGTTGAAAAATTCAGTAATATTCATCGGCATAATGAATTCTTCGCGCCGAGTATAGACCAACGTGACCTTTTCCTGTGCTGCGGCATAATAGATATCATTGATGTCAGTGACGATAATGCGCTCATCTTTCATCAAATTGATGGTATGCGCCGCAGAACGGTGGTTGGTACTGCTGGTCTGTTCTCTATTTTGGTGCTCACGCTTATGCAGCGCTTCGAGTTTTTGCAGCATAGTGACAATACGAGACTCATGATAAGGCTTTAAAATATAGTCAAATGCTTCAATTTCAAAGGCTTCAACGGCATGCTCTTTATAGGCTGTGATAAAGATAATATAAGGCTTATGGGCAAATTTACTGATGTTCTGTGCCAATAACACGCCATCCAATGATGGAATATTGATATCGAGAAAAATAGCATCGACCTGATGGTTTTGCAGGTATTTAAGCACATCCAGCCCATCGTCAAAGGTTGCCTCAATGGTGATGTTGCTGTGCTGGCGAATCAGGTAACTCAACTCTTCTTGAGCCAGAAACTCATCTTCAACAATGATTGCTTTCACGGATTAGACTCCGGCTGGAATATGGGGGTCAGCATGGATTTTGCCGCCATTTTTGCTGATATAAAAAGAGATCTCGGTGCCCGGTTCCATGCGGCGTATCTGTAAACCTTCCCCATACAGTAACTTCACCCGATGATGCACATTGAGTAAACCAATTTTATTGCCCGGCATTTCATTATTCGCCACGCGCTCAATTGTCTCTGGGTTAATACCATTACCGGTGTCTTTTACGGAAATTTTTATTTGGTCGCCACTGTCTTTAACCGCAATGACCACCACACCTTTACCACGACACGGCTGAATGCCATGCACAATGGCATTTTCAACCAAGGGTTGAATTAACAAGCTGGGTATTTTCAGCGCAATATCGTCGTCAATATCATAAATCACAGTTAACTTGCTGCCGAAGCGGGCCTGCTCGATGGCGATATAATCCTGAATTTGATGTAGTTCTTTGCGAATATCAATCTGTTCGTCATTCAGCTCAAGGTTATAACGCAGATAACGGGATAAATTGATGATCAATTGGCGCGCGGTATCTGGATTAATACGAATTGAGGACGAGATAGCATTCAAGGCATTAAATAAGAAGTGCGGGTTAATTTTACTTTGTAGTGCGCGCATTTCCGCTTTATTTGCCATTTCACGCAGTTGTTCTATACGGGAGACTTCAATCTGGGTTGAGATAATTTGTGACAAGCCGACCGCCATCACTTTCAGTGAATAGGTAATTTTATGTGCATGGCAATAGTAGATCTTCAGTGAGCCAGTGACTTCACCTTTTTCCCATAACGGAATAATGATGAGGGAGTGAATTTGTGGCGTGCGATGGACTTCATCATTATTGCGGATAGTAATCTTCCCACACTGAATGCTCTCTTTGGTAATATCACTGATGATCTCATGACCGATATTATAGGCTTCAACGCCCACCCCCACATAAGCCAAAATATGTTGGGTGTCGGTAATGGCGACAGCATCTGCCTTAATATCGGTGCGAATAATCTCACACACACTGCGCAGTGATTCGCCGTTGATATTGCGAAAATAGGGCAGGGTTTTATTGGCGATATCCAGTGCCAGTTTTGCTTGCCGCGCGGCAATAACCTCTTTTTCATCTTCGACACTCTGTACCAGCAGGACAATTAACCCGATACAAACCGCCCCTAAGATCATAGGAATGGCGATTTTAGACACAATATCAATACCTAATGCGGTCGGCCTGGCCCAAATAATCACCAATAGCATGGTGAGTGACTCACAAATCATGCCTGCCAGAATACCGATACTCCATTGCCGCTCTTTCTTTATTTTCAGATTTATATAGCCGGACATCAGGCCGGCTATAATGCTGGTAATCAGACAGGGGATTGATGTAATTCCATCAATATCAATTAAATATCGGTGAGAGCCGGCGATAAGTCCGGTAATGATACCTACCCACGGGCCAAATAAAATACCGCCAGACATGACAGCAATAACCCGAACATTCACTAATGAACCTTCGACGTTAATACCGGAATAAGTACCAAAAATAGCGAACAACGAGAAGATAGCGGTTACCGCTGCCAGTTCCAGTGGTGTGTGCTTCTCTTTTTGCAATAACTGACGAAACAGGTGGGTGCGGGTCAGAAAGAATAAACAAATCAACATTAATGCGGCACGATCAAACACAGCCAGTAGCATTTCAAATATCTGGTGCACACTATTTTCTCTTGGCGACAGCCTTGAATCTTAGTTTGGGACCATCAGATTCGGCGGCGAATAAGCGGCTAACTATAAGGAAAATGACCGGCAACTGCCACTTTATCCGCGTTATCCGGTAAATCGATGCGGCGGATTGCAGGGGAGTCTGCTGGCGGGTCGCGCCAGCAGAGATAACGTTGAGGAGATTATTTATATCGTTCTTATTGGCAGAGAAACACGGGATTGATAGGAATGTTATTCAGCCATACCCAACTGTTGTTTGCCGAGGGTGGTTAGGTTATCGGCGGTGGCTCTGCCACTGAAATCCACCTCGAAATCATCGGCGGCAAAGTCTGGTGGTGAGCGGCCATCAATAAAACTGGCTAACTGGCGTGGCAGGTATGCGGCGTTCTTGTCGCACCATGGCGCCGCCGCGATATACATGACGTTGCTGTCAAACTCACCATTATGCTCATTTTCCACTGAGTGAATCACGTCGCAATGCCAGAATACCGTATCACCTGCTTCCAAATCTGGAATAGGGGAAATGGCTTCCATTAAAAGAGGATGCCACTGCTCAGAGGCGGATAAAGCGCGCCCTGGTGTTGCACCGCACAGATCATCGTCAGCAACATCATCTTGTAATGCGCGCAGCAGGATATAGGCCATGGCATTAGCGATCGGGATAACATTCAGCGTCCCCGCATGGGTTCGCTGTGGTGTCAGTGCCGTCCAGCCTTGGAAGGTACGGAACATCGAGCACACTGCCGGTGAGGGGAATTCGCGCACTTGTGGGCGGCCTTCAGCGGCGAATGGGTCATACTTCTGCCAGTCACCCGAGAACACGTGGCGGTACACATGACGGAAGTTCTCATCCAACCAGCGCTCTATGGAGCCACCATCAACGTGGGGGGACAGGCCCAGTGACGATGATTTTGGCGGGCGGCGACGGGTCCGGTCGGCATAAGTCACCACCCGGTTAGCATCAAAATGTTGCTTGCCGTTACTCTCGGTTTGCCACAGATTATTTAAGAATACCTGCACCGCATTCATGCGCTGATCCTGGCGAGCCTCAACCTGCGGTGTTGACCAGTAAATTCCGTAAATTTGCGGTTTGCTGGCAGCCAGCGTACCGAAATAGTTATCTTCCGCAGCATTTTTCAGGCGTTCGACGAAATTATTACGTTCGAGATAGTTACCGATTTCACGGTTCCACGCTGCTGCTTTTTCCGTTGGGAAGACACCGAGAATGGCACAGCATCCTCGTTGTTTTATTTGTGCTTTTTGTTCTTCAGTGACGTTACCATTGATAATATCATCGGCATGAATTTGGGGAACAGGGTTCTCACCCTGCGCCAAACTACGGCGGATTTCGGTGACTTGCTGGCGAATATTCTCTTCCACGGCTTGGAAGACCTGCTGATAATCAGGCAGCGCCTGACGTAATTGCTGCTTCACCGCTTTGATTGCTGCGGGAATATCGTTTATTTGTAATGAAGCCATAATACTGATTCTCCGATAGCTGTAGGGGAGGGCCGTGGTAATGGCGCGCGCGATGCTGACCATTTGTTTGTTTTTTGTTATCTTGAAGTGAACATTATTTAAGTAAAATGGAGAAGAATAAAGGGATGAGGTTATGGAAAAATTTCCTCTTTAATATTCTGCGTTCTGTTTATGGCTAACATCTTCAATTCGAGGGAAAAATGTCACCAGTGATCCCGATGTTCAGTAGCTCGCCGATTTCTCTGAGAACACCACAGTTGGTGCTCGAGAGCCTCAAAGAGCAGGATTGGCCGCTGTTTTTACGCTTATACCAAGATCCTGTGGTTCAGCGTTATATGGCAGATCCGATGGATATGGCCGAGATTCGTGAGCGTTTTGAATCACGTTTAACCCCTTGGGAAAAGGCCTCCAACCATTGGCTATGTCTGGTGGTTCGTGAACGCGCCAGCGGGCAGAGCATGGGGCTTACCGGCTTTTTGGCTGAATGGTTGCCGTTACAGCAAGCTGAAGTGGGTTATGCCATGTTACCGTCCTGCCAGGGCAAAGGTTTTGCCAAAGAATCCTTGTTGGCTGTATTGGCGTTTGGTTTCCAGCAATGTCAGTTTCATAAAATGAAAGCCACGGTTACTGTGGGCAACCATGCTTCACGCGGGTTACTGGAACGCTGTGGTTTTCAGTTGGAAGGGACGTTGCGTGATAATTATCAACTTGGCGGGCAATGGTGTGATGACTGGGTATTAGGGATGCTGGCGAGTGAGTTTGATTCTCAGTAACTTCTCCGATGAGTTAGATATTTGTTACCAGCCACTCGACAGCCCTTTAGCGCTGGGATATGTTCATAAACAGACCATCTGATGGTCAGCGTCGCTCGGACGGTCCGGGCGCTAACGTATCCTCGAGGAAATTATGGCTGAACTCCCTGCTAAGCGTCGTTTTACCCGTATTGATCGCCTGCCCCCTTATGTTTTCAATATTACCGCTGAGTTGAAAATGGCGGCCCGCCGTCGCGGTGAAGATATTATTGATTTCAGTATGGGTAATCCCGATGGTCCGACACCACCCCATATCGTTGAGAAAATGTGCAGTGTCGCGCAACGTGAAGACACCCACGGCTACTCAACCTCTCGGGGTATACCGCGGCTGCGTAGGGCCATTTCCAACTGGTACGCCGAGCGTTACCAAGTGGATATTGATCCTGAAACTGAAGCTATTGTCACTATCGGTTCGAAAGAGGGGCTGGCTCATCTGATGCTGGCGACACTGGACCACGGTGATACAGTATTGGTGCCGAATCCTAGCTACCCGATTCATATTTATGGTGCGGTGATTGCAGGGGCGCAAGTTCGCTCAGTCCCATTGACCGAGGGCATTGATTTCTTCTGTGAATTGGAACGTGCGATTCGTGAAACCATTCCTAAACCGAAAATGATGATCCTCGGCTTCCCGTCTAACCCTACAGCACAATGTGTGGAGCTAGAATTTTTTGAACGGGTGGTGGCGTTAGCGAAGCAATACGACGTGCTGGTGGTGCATGACTTGGCCTATGCCGACATTGTATATGATGGTTGGAAAGCGCCGTCAATCATGCAAGTGCCTGGGGCAAAAGACATTGCGGTTGAGTTTTTCACCTTATCCAAAAGCTACAATATGGCCGGTTGGCGTATTGGTTTTATGGTGGGTAACCCGGAATTGGTTAATGCGCTGGCTCGCATCAAAAGCTATCACGACTATGGCACTTTTACTCCGTTGCAGGTGGCGGCAATTGCTGCCTTGGAAGGGGACCAACAGTGTGTTCGTGATATCGCTGAAAAATACCGCCAGCGGCGTAACGTGTTGGTGCGTGGGTTGCATGAGGCTGGTTGGATGGTTGAAAACCCCAAAGCGTCGATGTATGTCTGGGCGAAAATCCCAGAGCCTTACGCCCATTTAGGCTCACTCGAGTTTGCCAAGCGCCTGTTGTCTGAGGCAAAAGTCTGCGTTTCGCCGGGGATAGGATTCGGTGATTACGGTGATACTCATGTCCGTTTCGCCTTGATTGAGAATCAGGACCGGATCCGTCAGGCGGTGCGCGGAATTAAGAGTATGTTTCGTACTGATGGTTTGCTGAAACCGAGTAAAGCGGTTTCAGGTGACGGTATCTAACCCCGCGCTTACCATCAACTAAATAGCTAACTCTCTATTCTGATCGGCGACCCACGCTGTCCGGTCAGAATAAAGTACCTTGTGTTCAAAACGTTATCCGCCCTCCTTAATGTTTTCTTCATCTATTTTGCACCATACTGATTATTAACTTGATGAAGTCAGTGGAGCACCACAATGAGAAATCGCTATTCACTCCCCCAAATAACCCTGCACTGGCTGACGCTAGTGATGATCATTCTGACTTATGCCGCCATGTTACTCAGTGACACGGTACCGGATGAAGATCGTACATTAGTGAAAAATCTGCATTTCAATTTTGGTATTTCTGTCTGGCTACTGATGTTGGTACGACTGTGGTTGCGCCAGCGCAATATAACACCAGCGATCACCCCAAGGTTACCTAACTGGCAGTTGTTAGGGGCGCAGATTATGCATTGGGGTCTGTATTTAATGTTCTTATCATTACCGGTGCTGGGGGTGTTGGCTCAGGCTTATGGTGGGAAAACCTGGTTCTTGCTGGGGTGGCAGGTACCGCAGTGGGTAACACCGGATGATGTCGCGCGTGGTTATCTTAAGCAGACTCACGAGCTAATTGCCAATTTAGGCTATTTTGTGATTGGCGCTCACGCACTGGCCGCGCTTTATCATCACTATATTCGCCGGGATGATACATTACGCCGAATGATGCCAGGAAAATGATAAAGGGCGCGAATGCGCCCTCTATACGATGTCAGATTGTGGATGGTTCGAGTTAATATTACTCGACCATCATCATGAAGGTGCCAACCCAAACCACCAACATAATAGAGATACCCATAAAGAAATATTTCACTGAACAACTCCCCTTGGAGCTACCTCGCCAGTAACGATCCAAATTGCTGTGCTACGTTTACCCTTGTTACTTAAAATTACAGTGGTGTTCGCTACGTTCACTCACCCGAGTCACTGATTGATGTCAGCTTGTCGGTATCAACTCACGTTCTGCCTGACTGTAATGCCAAGTTCTTTGGGTATTAAATGTGGACGAATCACGTTTTTAATCAATGGTAGCCATTTCATCACAACTGGCCAGCTATCAATCTGAGATACATCCGAATTGTCGTGCCAGCCTGAGCTAACTCAGTGGTATACGACAGGATCGGGCTAATGTAATCCCAACAGGGAGAAACTTTCAATACTGTAATTTTATGCATTAGATCACGTTTTCGTATATAAACCGCAAATATTGTGAGCCAATGCATTGAAGTGTGAAGCTATTAACGTTTTTTTAAATTATCGCTAAATAACAATTTGTTACTCTCTTGGTTACAATCTAAGCCAATCTGGCCGACGTTAAGACAATCAGCTTATTTTTTTTACCCCGATATTGGCCTCAAAGCCCAGTAAATACAGGGCTTGTTCCAGTGCTTCAACCTTGGAAGCGTAGTACACATCCAGCAGGCGATCCATCTGTGCGGCATTCAAACCGAGCTTGCGCGCCATATCTGCTTTGCGGGTATTGGTGGTTAACATGGCATTGTGTAATTCAGCTTTCAGTCGCACCAGAATGGGCACATGAACTGCAATATCACCCGGTTGCAGCGCTGAGGGGGCGGGGACGGGGCGGCGCTCTTCCATTTCTGCTGCAATACCATTCTTAATACCGTCCTGTGCTTCCAGTTCAATATCCTCCTGAGAGTAGGTCACTGATTCCAATTCAGGGAAGTCGCGATACTGGATGTGGTACTCGCCGCTGGCTTCATCAAGGGCATAATGGGCTGGGTAATGGAACACGGTGTCACTCCTGTGGGGTACAAGCTACTAAAGGTAGTGGCATTGTACTGACATCAGCAGGTCGGGGTTACTTATTTAACGTAGTAGCACTTTGATTCAATCGGCCATTTTGGGTGATGTCAGCCGCATTTCCAGCGCCCTTGCCGGGCATCTGAATGCACACTCACCGCAGCCATCGCACTGCGCTAAAGCCAGTGTCGGCGGCTGGTGAGGCTGCCACACCAAAGCCTGTTTATCACAGTAATCGGCGCAACTGTCGCAGTAGATATAGGTATTTTGACAGATGTTTTCTACGCGAGGGTGCGCCGTAATATGGTAGGTAGAGGGTGATAAAGCACCGGTTTGGCAAGCAGTGGTACAGGCCAGACAACGGCTGCAATATTGGGTAGAAAAATCCAACTCAGGCCGTTGATCGACCATGACTATCAGATGCTCGCCGCAGACGTGCATGCAGGCTTCACAACCCGTACACGTTTGCGTGAAAGCACTTTCAACAATGGCTCCCGGTGGCCTGATTGCGCTCCCCGATGGGAGGGTAAGTGGTTGTTGGCGGGCGCTTTTTAGCAAGCCACGAAATAGCCCACGGCGACTGATGGTGCGGTTTTCCAGATACGCCTTGTAGTAGCGCTCGTCTTTTATCACCGAAATAGCTCACGGGGCTGAGGAAATAGGCCCAGTTCAGTTTGTAAGGTTTTCAGGTAGCACTCGGTGATTTTTGCCAGCAACGGATATACCTGATACTCGGTTTGGCTGTTGGTTACCAGCTCAAGATAGCGATAGGCCCACGGCAGTAAATGCTCAGTGAGCAGTGCTAGCGCGGCTTTATCCGATGGGGGCTTAGTTGTCGGCTGCTGTTCAATTAAATGAACCCATGCCAGTAACATGAGGCCAAATTGATCTTCCGGTTCACGTATCGCACTTTGATTTACCAACCCGAATGTTGACAGGAATTGGCGATATTGCAGGGTGCTCGCCCCCATCAAGATATTTTCTTTATCCAGATAAACAGACCCCCAAGGTGGGGCGGGCATTTCACCTTGTCCCTCAAACAAAATCGAGAAATCATATTCCAGTTGTTCGGGTTGGATACTCGGCATCTGTTGGCAATATCGTGCAATTTTAGCCTGATTCGGCCACGGAAAAATCTCAGCAATCTGTGGCAGTAGTGGCCAAAGGCGCTGTACGGTATCGGACTGTGGTGGATAGTAAAAACAGGCACCTAAAATCCTCGGCAGAGTGGTGTTCAGTAACATCAAAATTTTCTCTCTTCAGGTCCAGCTATCTCAATACGGCTTAGCCGCAGGTATCACGGCTAAGCAGCTATTTGTCAGTAGGCCAATAGAATCAATATGTTAATTTACATTGGCACTTGCCAGAGATTGTAGAAAGCGATACGCCCGGCCAACTCACCGATAACCAGCGCCGAGGCACTGACCGCGAGCGTAACCCGAGGGATCCTGTCTTTCAGTAATGCTGCGGCAGCAACAAAGATACCGAGCGTTAGCAGCAGAATTTGAATTCCCCAAAACAGCGCCTGCTGGCTACTCAGTTCCGCTGAACTTTGACCCAGAAAGCTGAGGTAACCCGGTTTATTCACCAAGGTCACAATGGCACCGACCAGCACGGCTGATGCGCCAAGCTGACGAGCGCCGGTCAGAATAGCGCAAGCGCCGCCCCCGACCAGTACCGTCATCCACAGTTGTAGGGCGGTGTACGAGGTATCCCAATTAGGCACGGTTGTCAGTTGATAAACTTGGGTGATTGACCAGGCGAAGGCCAGGCCGAAGATAACCGTTGCCACATTGCACAGCATTGCCAGTAATGTATTTTTGGCTATGGTTGAGAAAAATACGGTGCCACAGGCCATGGCGACAAACAATCCACTGAGCACTATCTCATTACTCATTGGCGAGCGACCAACACCCAATAGCATGGTGGCGGCGCGCAATGGTTGCCCAACATGCAGTGTGCCAACGATCAGGCCTACCATCATCAGCAGCAGACCGATGATATTGGCTTGTTTGAGTTGCAGTGGCGTGGTCATACCGAGTTTGTGACTCAGTAGCACCAGTGCAAACAACCCGACAGCGGTTTGCCCCAGTACGGTAAAAAACACCAAGGGTAATTCATGCATTTTATACCTCCGCCGGATTTTGGATGCAGCCTGATGTATCACCGGATGGCTTGGCATCACGGTGGCTTCTGATAACCAGATTGGGGTGTGTCAGATGCGCGTGCGGCAATGGCGCAATGGCATTCTCTTCACCGTATTTATCCCTCAATAGCGTGATTTCATCAAAATCTAACGCCCGCTGCGGGCAGGATTCGACACAAACTGGCTTATCACCTGCGGCAACCCGCTGATAGCAGCCATCGCACTTGGTCATTAGTTTCTTCTTGGCATCAAACTGCGGCGCACCATACGGGCAGCGCATCTCGCAATAGCGGCAGCCGACACAGAGATCCTGATTAACCACCACCAAACCATCTTCTTCGCGTTTATGCATGGCACCGGTTGGGCAACCCGTTACGCAGGTAGGTGATGAGCAGTGGTTACAGGCGATAGAGAGGTAGTAGTTAAAGACATTTTGTACCCAGATATTGTTCTGCTGAGTCCAACTGCCGCCGCCATATTCGTAAACCCGACGCAGCTTCGGTCCGAGATCCAACTTCTTCTCATCCTTGCAACTGATTTGGCAGGTCTTACATCCGGTGCACTTGGTGGAGTCGACAAAAAAACCACATTGCTTCATTATTCAACTCCTTATATACGTTTTACTTCAACGAGGTTGGTGTGTTGTGGGTTACCTTTTGCCAGTGGTGACGGTCGCAGTGTTGTTAAGGTATTGATACACCCTCCCACATCAATGCCGTCCTTATTGGTATTTCGCCATGCCCCCTGCGGCACGCTAATAACCCCCGGTAACACCCGTTCGGTAACCTTTGCTGCAATACGCATGCGGCCTCGGCTGTTAAAAATTTCGACCATATCCCCTTGTTGGATACCGCGAGGCTGGGCATCAATGGGGTTAATCCAAAACTGATGTGGTACCGCTTCCCGCAGCATGGCTACGTTATAATAAGAGGAGTGGGTATGGCCTTTGATATGGAAGCCTGTCATCTGCAAAGGGTAGTTTTTCATGGTTTCTACATCGCTAACACCTTCAAAGGTTGGGCAATATTCAGCGACAGCGGTAATGCGATCACCGGGTGCCAGTTGCCACTCTTTTTCCAATGTTGCCAGCGCTTCTGAGTAGATCTCAATTTTGCCAGACGGGGTTTTCAACGGGTGGTTCACAGGGTCATCACGGAAATCTTTTAACGCGATATATTGACTGCTGTCGGCATAAATACGATCGATGATGCCTTGGTCGTTGGTCTGTTCAAAAGGTGGCAAGGCGGGGTTTTTCTCACGCATTTTGTTATAGCTGATTTCAATCCATTCTTGCTGGGTATGGCCTTCGGTAAAGGCATCGCCAATTCCTAACTTGGTGGCAATTTCGGCTAACACATCATAAGACGGGCGGCACTCCCACAGCGGCTCGATCGCATTTTGCAACCGCGTGACGTAGTGATAAGCCCCACTGGCGTAGGAGTTATCAATTAAATCATTTGATTCAACTGAGGTGACATCGGGCAGTAATAAATCAGCATATTTGGCAGAGTTGGTCATGTGGTTTTCCCACACCAAAATAAACTCGCACAGTGATTCATCTTGTAAAATGCGGTGGGTTTTATTCAGATCAGAATGCTGATTGCCGATAACATTACTGGCGTAGTTCCACATAAACTTAATATTGGTATCAAGTTTATCTTTATTCTTCACATGCGCATTTTTCGCTGTCATTTCAGTGCCACGAAAAATAGCATCGGTCCACATAAAGCAGGGAATAGCAGTCTTCACTGGGTTCGGAATACTGAATCCCGGCACCGGATATTTCACATTCCCGCCCCAGGCTCCAGTATTGGTTCCGGCGCGGCCAATATTACCAGTCATCAATGGCAACATCATAATGGCGCGTGCCGCCTGCTCGCCATTAGCACTGCGCTGAATCCCCCAACCTTGTGATATCCATGCTGCACGGGCATTTCCCAACTCACGGGCTAATTGAATAATCTGTGTCGGTGCAATGCCGGTTATCTCACTGGCCCATTGCGGTGTTTTTTCTACCCCATCGTGGCCGTTACCTAAAATATAATCTTTGTAAGAGCTATTGGCGGGGGCTGAGGCGGGTAGTGTTGTGGCATCCCAGCCGACACAATATTGTGCCAGGAAATCTTCATCAGTCAGATTTTCTTTAATTAATACATGTCCTAATGCGGCCACCAGCGCGGCATCGGTACCTGGGAAGATGGGGATCCATTCTGCGTTGAGGGTCGTTACGCTGTCTGTCATCCGTGGATCGATAATAATGACTTTGGCTTTGCTTTGCCCCAGAGCATGAACGGTTTCGATATATTGCCCGCCGCCCGACATCCGAGTCTCTGCCAGATTATGACCAAACATAACCACCAGGTCTGAGTTTTTAATTTCATCCAGCAAAGTTTCGTCTGCATTGCCATAGATATACGGCATTACCGTATTTATTTGGGCGGTGGAATAAGTACCGTGTTGATCGAGAAAACCACCCAGCAAGCTCAGCATTCTTTTACAGGCATTGCGGCCTTGTAAATTAGCGCCGGTCGAACCAGAACCATATTGATAATAAATTGCTTCGTTGCCGTATTGTGCAATGGTTCTTTTTAGATTATCAGCGACAATAGTGGTAGCTTCATCCCAACTAATACGTTTAAATTTACCTTCGCCGCGTTTGCCAACACGCAGCATGGGATATTTGACCCGATCCGGGTTATATGTTTTCCATCTTACCGATCGGCCACGTAAACAGGGGCGAATTTGATGCTCACCAAAGGTAGAGTCATCATAAATTGCTTCATTAGCAATCTTAATAATTTCGCCATTTCTCACATGCACTTTTAGTGGGCAGCGGCTACCGCAGTTGACCAGACAAGCACTGTATTTAACGGTTTCCTCTGTTGTTGCTGCGTGCTCTTCTGGCGCGGCATGTACTGAAAAAGGAAGGGTGATAGAACTGGCAATAGCCGCAGCCCCGGTGACTGCGGCGGATGTTTGAATAAATTCACGGCGGCTTAGTGAGCCGGTGATAGGTCTTTTATTGTTATTCATCGACATTACCTTTGCGGAGGACACTTTTTTAATGAAAAATAAGAAAATTAGGGTTGAGCGGCAATGTCTCACCTTAGGAAATAACTTGTTACTTTTATATGATGTAAATCAATTAAGACGATATAACGGAAATATCGCGCTGTTTTTTGTGAGTGAGGCGAAGGTTATTAATAATTTACCGTAAGATATTAACCATTCCCTATACATAAAATTAATGTATTTATATAAAGTTAGTAGTTGTAATAAAGAATCAATCTCAAATGACCGGGTGCTGTTATTATTTCCATTATTTTATGGGTTAATTTAATTTATCTTTATGATCTTAAGAAAAGTCTTAATAAAGCAACGGCTGTTTTTACCGCTATTCTTTATCACCATAACGGCAATGGTTGGTGGTATTAACCCTAACTAAATAATGGCTAAAATGACATGCTGATCTATTTATCCAGATAAGAGGAGATCTGCATCACGATTCTTATCTCTTCCAGCTTGCAGTCGTGCATTAACATGGTAGTTTACCGAATAGTTGGATTGTTACCGTCAATGGCGGGCAAAACCTGATTGAGTAGCATGATGAATGCTGCTGAGTCGGGTTTTTTTGTTTTCAGGGCTAAAGCATGCAAATCGCTAAAATACTTAACAACAATGTAGTTATTGTTCTCGATCAGCATGGTCAGGAACAAGTCATTATGGGACGTGGTCTTGGCTTTCAAAAACACCCAGGTGAATCGCTAGATAACACATTGATCGAAAAAGTGTTTGCTCTAAAAGACAATGAATTGGTTTCGCGGCTGAGTGAGTTACTGAGCTGTATTCCATTAGAAGTAATGATTGCTTGTGACTGTATCATCACGCAGGCAACGGCAAAACTGGGTAAGTTGCAGGATAACCTCTACATTTCGCTGACTGACCACTGTTTCTATGCGATTGAGCGGCATAAACAAGGTTTGGATATAACGAATGGATTGCAGTGGGAGATTCGTCGGTTGTATCCTAAAGAGTTTGCCTTGGGTCGTGAAGCCTTGCAGATTATTAAACAACGCCTTGGGGTGCAATTGCGTGAGGATGAAGCTGGATTTATCGCGCTCCATCTGGTGAATGCTCAGTTGAAGGGTGAAATGCCTGAAGTAATGCAAGTGACGAAGGTAATGCAGGAGATACTGCATATCGTGAAGTACCAATTTAAGCTGGAATATGATGAGGACGGGCTGAGTTATCACCGTTTTGTTACCCATCTGAAATTTTTCTCACAGCGAATGTTGGGCCGTAATGGGGTCACCAGTGATGATGATTCCTTACACGATGCAGTGAAAGATAATTATGCCGAGGCTTACCGCTGTGCGGGTAAGATTCAGCAGCATATGAAATTGCAGTATCAACAAGATTTGAGCAAAGAAGAGCGGATGTTTTTGACTATCCATATTGAACGCGTTCGCCGGGAAAGTTTTAATCTGCCAGATTAAATGATTTAAAAGGGAAGGGTTCTAAGTAGTAAGAGAATTTAGCCAAACTGGATTGTTACTGCTTCGGCAGGCAAAACCTGAATGTACTTGTGTCGCTGGGTCGCGGTGCGGAGTGCGTTTAGGTTTTTTTTTGCCCGAATTTTTACCTGTATAAACAAGAGTGTTACCGAAGGAAAACACGATGCAATACACAACGGTCGCCAGCGAGATCCTCGCCGGAGTAGGGGGTCAGAGTAATATTAATAGCGTAGTACATTGCGCTACCCGTTTACGCTTTAAACTCAAGGATATGGCGCGGGCTGATGCCCAAGCGCTGAAAGATAATCCTGGCGTTATTATGGTAGTGGAAAGTGGTGGCCAGTTTCAGGTGGTTATCGGAAACCATGTTAGTGAGGTCTACCAGGCGTTAGTGAACCAAGCGGGGTTGGCTGATGCTGAAGAGCATGATAACAAGTCAGGTAATCAAAAAGAGAGTTTGTTCAGTCACTGTATCGATATCATTTCGGGTATTTTCACCCCCTTGCTCGGTGTATTGGCCGCCTCCGGTATTCTTAAAGGTTTTTTGGCACTGAGTGTTGTTTGCGGCTGGTTACAACCCGACAGCGGCAGCTATACAATTTTATTTGCTGCCAGTGACTCACTGTTTTATTTCTTCCCACTGGTATTGGGTTATACCGCAGGTAAGAAGTTTGGTGGCAGTCCATTTATTACCATGGCGATTGGTGGTGCATTAGTGCACCCCTTGATGCTCGCTGCATTTAACGCAGCCGGGCAACCTGGGGCTTCTGAGGTCTATTTCCTTGGTATTCCGGTCACATTTATCAATTACAGCTCGTCGGTTATCCCTATCATATTAGCGGCTTGGGTTAGTAGTCGGTTAGAAAAAGGGTTTAACCGGGTGTTACACAGCAATATTAAGAACTTTTTCACGCCATTACTGTGTCTGGTAATAACCGTTCCAGCCACCTTTTTACTGATTGGCCCGCTGGCAACCTGGCTTAGCCATTTATTGGCGTCGGGGTTCCAAATTATCTATTCGGCTGCTCCTCCTGTTGCCGGTGGTGTATTGGCCGGGCTATGGCAGATTTGCGTTATCTTTGGGCTGCACTGGGGTTTGGTCCCTTTGATGATAAACAACCTGAGTGTACTGGGCTATGACGCCATGTTGCCGCTGTTGTTACCGGCAGTTATGGGGCAAGTGGGGGCCACGCTCGGTGTCTTTTTACGTACTCGCGATGCAAAAATGAAGGGGCTGGCTGGTTCGGCATTTACTGCGGGGATATTCGGTATTACTGAACCCGCTGTTTATGGGGTGACCTTACCGTCGAAAAAACCGTTTGTTTTTGGCTGCGTAGGCGGGGCGATAGGGGGTGTCATCGTCGGTTTCTGCCAGACCCATGTTTATTCATTCGGCCTTGCCAGTATCTTCTCTTTTGCCCAGATAATTCCCGCTACAGGTGTCGATGCCAGCGTATGGGGCGCCATTATTGGCACCCTGATTGCGTTGATCTTTGCTGCCATCAGCACCTTCTTTTTTGGCCTGCCAGCGCCTGTTGCCACCGCAGAAACAGAGGATTTGTCTCACACCTCATCCATCACCGATAACCACAGTGGTATGGGCGAAGTGATATTCAGCCCGATCAGTGGTGAATTGTTAGCGCTAGCGGATGTCAGTGACAGTATTTTCGCCAGTGGTTTATTGGGGGCGGGAATTGCGATTATTCCACAACAAGGGCGGGTCGTGTCACCGGTTAATGGCGTTGTAGCGTCACTGTTTAAAACCCACCATGCGATTGGCATTGAATCTGATTCTGGTGCTGAGGTCCTTATCCACGTTGGTATTGATACCGTCAAACTCGATGGCAAATATTTTACCGCTCATGTTAAAGCCGGTGACCGGGTCAGCGCAGGTGATTTACTGCTGGAGTTTGATTGTGCGGCGATTACCGGAGCAGGTTATGACCTGACGACGCCGATAATTATCAGCAACAGTGAAAATTATCAGGATGTCCTGTGTGCTAAAGGCACCTCTATTACTGAGCAAGCCCCGTTATTAACCGTAATTCGTTAATACTGATTTAGGAGAAAACCGATGAAACATGCATTTCCAGATAATTTCCTTTGGGGCGGTGCGATTGCCGCTAATCAGGTAGAAGGGGCTTATCTTGCTGAGGGGAAAGGGCTATCTACCTCTGATTTACAACCCCATGGTATTTTTGGCGATATCATTCCCAGGGTGAGTGGTGACAGTTATGTCAAAGATGTCGCTATCGATTTTTATCATCGCTACTCAGAGGATATCGCACTATTTGCTGAGATGGGGTTTAAATGTTTGCGGATATCCATTGCCTGGACACGTATTTTCCCACAGGGCGATGAGCAGCAGCCTAATGAGGCAGGTCTGGCATTCTATGACCGTGTATTTGATGAAATGGCGAAATATAACATTACGCCATTGGTGACATTATCCCACTATGAGATGCCTTATGGGCTGGTTAAGAATTATGGTGGCTGGGGTAATCGTAAAACAATTGGTTTCTTTGAACATTATGCCCGCACCGTGTTTCAGCGTTATCAGCATAAGGTTAAATTGTGGCTGACATTTAATGAGATCAATATGTCGCTGCATGCGCCATTCACCGGAGTAGGATTAGAGCAAGCAAGCAGTAAGAGTGCCGTGTATCAGGCTATCCATCACCAGTTGGTTGCCAGTGCCAAAGCGGTTGCTGCATTGCATGAAATTATCCCTGATGGCCGAATCGGAAATATGCTGTTGGGTGGGCTGATGTATCCACTAACTTGCAAGCCTGCCGATGTATTGGAAACATTACAGCAGAATCGTGAATGGCTATTCTTTGGCGATGTGCAGGTTCGCGGTTATTACCCCTCTTATATGGCTCGTTATTTTAAACAGCACGGCATTAGTGTTGAAATTACTGCTGAAGATAAACTGGCATTAAAACAGACTGTCGATTTTATCTCCTTCAGTTATTACATGAGCGGCTGCGTGACCGCCGATGAAGAGTTAAACCGTAAAGCCCGAGGTAATATTCTTAGCATGGTGCAGAACCCGCATCTGGCCAGCTCGGAATGGGGGTGGCAGATCGATCCTGACGGGCTGCGTATCTTGCTCAATGAATTATGGGATCGTTATCAAAAACCCCTGTTTATTGTTGAGAATGGGCTGGGAGCGAAAGATAAGCCGGATGTTAATGGCCATATTGAAGATGACTATCGCATTGAATATCTCAATGACCATCTGGTCCAGGTCGGTGAGGCTATCGAAGATGGCGTTGAGGTGATGGGATATACCAGTTGGGGGCCGATTGATTTGGTTAGCGCCTCAAAAGCTGAATTATCCAAACGTTATGGTTTTATTTATGTCGATCGCGATGACAGTGGTAATGGCACATTGGAACGCCGTCGTAAGAAGAGCTTCTATTGGTATCGCGATGTGATTCAGAGTAATGGCGAGGCATTGAAACGCTAATAGCGACGTTTGTATGTTGCAGTGATATAAGCAGCTCTCAACTGTTTTGCCTCACTGCAACACGACTTATTTTTGGGGAAGTACCGAGTATTTATTATTAGATGTGCGGGTTATTCTAAAAATGGAAAATAATGAAACCAACGGGATCTTTATAACGGGGTCTCTGGTGCTCCCGGAGCGACTGATCCAGGTGGCTATCGTTACCATAATAATACTTGGTTCTTTTACAGTGGATTCAATCAGCAGGTAACAAAACATCAGGATGGAGGGTGTAAATAATTCTGTGTAACTGCCAAGGTTAAATATAATTTTTTAAGCGGTCTTCAAACTCAATCATAAATCGATTCAATGCCGGTTTCCAATCTCTGATCGGCATGGTCCACTTCTTGGACGCATTCTGGATCGCCAAATAGATAACTTTCTTAGCCGAGTCATCGGTTGGGAACAGTTTACGTTTTTTGATCGCTTTGCGGATCACGCTGTTCAGCGATTCAATGGCGTTGGTCGTGTAAATCACTTTCCTGATATCCGTAGGATAGTTGAATAATGTGTTGAGGTTATGCCAGTGCGCCCGCCATGATTTGCTGATCTGTGGGTACTTATCGTCCCAGTGCTCAGCAAATTGGCTCAGGGCTAGCAAGGCTTCTTCTTCGGTGACTGATTGGTATATTTGTTTTAACTCGGCGGTGACGGCCTTGTAGTCCTTCCAGGGCACATATTTGACCGAGTTGCGCACCATGTGAACGATGCAAAGCTGAATTCGAGTCTCAGGGAAGACTGCATTTATGGCATCCGGGAAGCCTTTTAGCCCGTCAACACAAGCAATTAATATATCTTTTACGCCCCGGTTTTGAAGCTCAGTGAGCACGCTAAGCCAGAATTTAGCCCCTTCGTTTTCAGACAGCCATAAGCCTAATAGCTCTTTATGGCCCTCCATATTTACGCCCAGAGCAAGATAAACGGCTTTATTGATCACGTGTTTATCTTGGCGGATTTTAACCACGATGCAGTCCAGATAAACGATCGGGTAAACCGCATCCAGTGGCCGTGACTGCCACTCAACGACTTGTTCAATCACCGCATCAGTGACTTTGGATATGAGGCTTGCAGAAACATCTGCACCGTACATTTCTTTGAAGGTCTCGACAATTTCTCGTGTTGTCATGCCTTGGGCATAGAGAAAAAGGATTTTATCATCCATCGAGGTAAAGCGGGTTTGGTGCTTCTTCACCAGCTGTGGTTCAAAATCCCCTTGTCGGTCACGTGGCGTATCCAGCTCAAACTGGCCCTCTTCAGTGCGCACGGTTTTGCGCGTGACACCATTGCGACTGTTGTCTGAGTTGGACTGCTCATGCTTGCGATAGCCCAAGTGATTATCAAGTTCAGCACTAAGAGCTGCTTCAACCATCACTTTAGTCAGCATAGCTCGCATGTCTGTCAGGTCTTTTTCAGTCTTGATACCTTTTGCCGCTTCGCGTGCAAAGGCTTCTAGGTCTTTTTTATCCATCGTCTGTTCATCCTTCCCGTTAGGGGGCAATGATAAACAGTTACACAGATTTAATTACAGTCTCTCAGGATGACGCCAACCGTGGTTTAAGTGTGTTTTACAGCATGTCGTTGGCGGACCAACGGACCAATTACATGCATTACGCTACCTCCGCAGGCATCCGTTATCGCGGCTTATTTGATAGCCGCCCACAAGATTGGTTGGGATTCGGCGTATCAATGGTTAAACTGAGTGATTATTATAAAGATAATCAACGCTATCTGAATCAAATCAATAATGTTTCTGATTATAATAATCCACGTTACTCTCCAATAGCTGGGTATTCGGTTGCTGCCGAACTGTATTATCGTTTCCGTGTCACTTCATGGCTGGAATTACAACCTGATCTACAATATTGGCACTCACCAGCAGGGGTAAGCCAAACGCAAGATGTATGGGGAACCGAATTAAAAACAGTTATTAAATTCTAAATTTCGCCTGTATTGCAGATAATACGGCTATGACGTGGTGCTTTAACTGGCACCACGTAAACTGTTACGCTATTCTCCATCGAGTATTATATTGTAGAGAATCAGCGTGATGTTGAATATGAAAAACAGATTCGATGGTAACAACATCTTAGGTGAAAGGAATATTCACGCAGTTTTTGAACTGAGCTTATTACTGAAAGCAATCTTAGCCGTGATGGAGATTATCAGCGGTATTTTAACCTATTTTGTGACGCCGCAGTTTTTGCTAAATATTCTGCATCGCATCACGCAAGTTGAATTTATTGAAGACCGTGGCGATGTGGTAGCCCATTATTTACTGCATGCGGCACAAAATCTCTCAATCAGCAGTCTGCATTTTGCCGCATTTTATCTGCTCATCCACGGCGTGGTTAAGTTGTGGGTCATTATTGGATTATGGCGCAAAAAACTGGGTTATTATCCGGCGGCAATAGTCATATTCAGCTTATTCATTATCTATCAACTCTATCGTTATACCTTCACTCACTCGGTGTTATTGATCGTAATAACTGCGCTGGATGTGGTGGTTATTGTGTTGACGTTGCTGGAGTATCGAAGATTACGCCAGCAGCATAAAACCCCTTAGCCAGATGAAGGCCATACTGAGCAATGCGAACCAAAAACCAAGGTTGTAATGCCCTGTGAGGTTACTCAGTTAGCAAAAATATGCGCTTGGCCAATAATTGTCAGGTCAACCATTAAACCGATACTTATACCTTCGCGGCTGATGGTTTTAACCTCTACCGTTTCATTACTTTCAACCAGATATAGGGTGAGTGTTGAGATAAAACCCGCAAAATCAATATTGATAACCTTGGCCAGACAATGAGTGGTGTAGTGATGATCTGCGGGCAAAGGGGTGATAGTAATCTGTTCTGGCCGTAACATAATCCGGCTCAATCCATGGCGTTGCTCATCATCAACCCTGACGCTGCCCAGTGCACAATCAGCCCATCCGGTATCAATATTGGCGGAAAGAATCAATGTTTCGCCAAGGAAAGTCGCTGTAGGTTCATCAATCGGTCGCAAATAGAGTTCTTGCGGCGGGCCAACATGCGCCAGTTTACCCGCCCGCATTACCGCGACTTGCGAGGCAAATGATAATGCTTCGGTTTGATCATGCGTCACTAAAATGGAGGCAATATTTGCCTGTGCCAACAGTTCAGCCACCGCTTTGCGCGTTGAGGCGCGTAAGGCGGTATCCAGAGCTGAAAAAGGTTCATCCAACAGCATCAGTACCGGCCGCTGTGCTAACGCTCTGGCGAGAGCGACCCGCTGCTGTTGCCCACCCGAAATCTCATGGGGCCAAAGTTGTGATAACCGCCGATCCAGTGCGACCATCTCCATCAGTTCATCAATTCGGCGGGCTTTGTCCTGCTTGGTCCCTGTTAGTCCATAACCAATATTGCCCGCGACGGTAAAGTGGGGGAACAGCGCACCATCTTGCGGTACAAAACCAATCCCTCTTTTGTGCGCTGGCACGTGGGTTGAATTGTCGAATACCGGATGACCTTGCAGAATAACTTTACCGTGATCGGGGGTTTCGAACCCGGCAATAATCCGCAACAACGTGGTTTTGCCTGAGCCGGATGGCCCAACAATTGCGGTGCGACTGCCGGCGGAAACCTGCAAGTCAATTCGGTCTAATACGGTAACAGACTGGAAAGACTTACCGATTTGCTGAAGTTCAAGCGTGCTCATAATCCTGCCGTACGTTGCGATTGAGAATAAAGAAGCCAGGTTAGCGGCAGAGATAGTGCCACCATCAGCAGTGCATAGGGTGATGCCGCGACATAATCAATTTCACTGGTCAACGCCCAAAAGCCAGTCGCCAGTGTTCGGGTGCCGTTCGGGGCCAGTAATAGTGTGGCGGTCAGCTCATTGGAGATAGCGAGGAACACCAGTGCCGCCCCGGCAGCGGCGCCAGGAGCAGCAAGGCGCATGGTGGTGCTCCATACGGCTTGAGTGGGTGTTTTGCCCAAGCTGCGGGCCACGTTTTCCAATTCGACCGGGGCGGTCGCAATCCCGGCCCGTAAACTGATTAAAGCGCGTGGGGTAAACATCAATAAATAAGCCAGCAAAATAGTGAATTCTGTTTGATACAGCGGGCGAGCAACACGGATAGTGATGGTCACCAGCGCCAGCGCGACCACGATACCGGGCAGCGAGCTGGTGACATAATTACAGCCTTCCATCACACGGTGCAAGCGCCCCGGATAGCGCACCGATAGCCATGCCATGGGGACGGCACACAATGTAATAATAACCGCACCGCTCAGTGCTAATGCCAGTGTTTGCTTCAAGGCTGGTAGCAGTTCAGGATTCAGCCACACATCAATTCCACCAATATAGAGCCAGCGGGCCAGCGTGATAAAGGGCACGCCCAGCGAGAGTGCAGTGAGTACCAATGGCAATAACAGACACAGTAGTGTGATGGTTGTACCCATTGAATATGCAGTTTGGCGCCTGGCGCTACCGGAGCCGACCCGAGCATAGCGGTTGTAGCCACGGCTGGTGGCTTCGATTAACAATAGCCCCAGGCAACATAACGCCAGAACCCCTGCCAACATATTGGCCGCCGGACCATTAAACGTGGATTGAAATTGGTCAAAAATAGCGGTGGTAAAAGTATCGAAACGGATCATGGCATACAAGCCATATTCCGCTAATAGATGCAGCGCAATCAGTATCGAACCGCCCCATACGGCTAATTTTAGTTGCGGCAGAACCACGCGAAAGAAGACCACTGTTGGGGGACTACCCAATGATGATGCTGCGTCTTCAAGGCCGGGATCAAGGCGGCGTAATACAGCGGATGCGGGCAGATAAATAAAGGGGAAATAGGCAATTACTGAGATAAACACGCCAGCGGCAAGGCCATGCATTGATGGCACCAGACTAATCCATGCATAACTTTGTACAAAAGCAGGTACGGCTAGCGGTGCAATAGCCAATAGTGACCAAATCCGCCTGCCGGGCAGGGCCGTACGCTCGGTCAGCCATGCCAGTGCAACGCCAATAATGGCACAAAGCGGTAAGGTAAAGAGCACCAGGAGCGCGGTGTTAATCAGTAGTTCGCCCACGCGGGGGCGAAAAACCAGGGCTTTGACTGTTGGCCAACCGGTATCAATAGCGATACCAATAACAAACCCTAATGGCAGCAGGGATAGCAGTGACAACAGAATCGCAATAGCCACAATCCCAAACCCCGGGCGATGGTTATACTGCCGTTGGGCTGCCTTATGCAGTGGAACCAATACAATATCGGTGCTTATATTAGCCATAATAGTCAAGGCGCTCGGCTTGTTAAATACCCGTCGCCATAGTGATGTGACGGGCTAAAAATGCATTCTATCAGTCGGTTGTCCTTATTACAGCAGACCGGCTTCAGTCATTAACTCAACCACTTTTTTACTGTTGAGTTTAGACGGCTCAACGTTCGGTGCTTGCAGGTCTTTCAGTGGCACCAATTTAGGGTTTGAAGCGGCATCGACACCAACGGCATACTCAAATGCGGTGTTGGTACGCAAGATATCCTGGCCTGATTTGCTGGTGATCCATTTGACGAATTCCTGCGCTTGTTTCTGGTGCTTACTGGAGGCCAGAACACCGCCGCCGGAGATACTCACAAATGCGCCAGGGTCTTGATGTTTGAAATAATGCAGTTTGGTTTTACCGCTGTTCTCACCTGTTTTGGCCTGATCGACGAAACGGTAATAGTGATAGATAACTCCGCCATCGATTTGGCCCGCATTCACCGCTTTCATCACGGTGCTATTACCTTTGTAAGCAGTGAAGTTGGTTTTCATGGCTTTTAGCCATTCCAACGTGGCTTTTTCGCCTTTCAATTCCAGCATGGCACTGACAATGGCCTGGAAGTCGGCACCCGATGGTGAGGCAGCCCAACGCCCCATTCCCGAACGAAACGCAACAAACCATCATGCGTTATGCAGCGAGTAGATACTCTAAAAATACCTCATTCGGTGAGCTGTATTCCAGAGATTTGCGCCCCCGAGTGTTGAGGATGTGCTCCAGTCTCGCAATATCTTCATCGCTGACGCCATTAAAATCGGTTCCTTTCGGATAAAACCGCCGTATCAGACCGTTGGTATGCTCATTCAACCCCCGCTCCCAGGAATGATAAGGCCGGGCAAAGTAAACCTTTGCGCCCGTTACCTGAGTGATGTCCTTATGTTTCGCAAACTCGGGTCCGTTATCTGCCGTCAGGGTTTTAAACTCGCAGAAAGTATTCGCCACGATGTCCCTGAACGCTTCCACGACGCTCTCAGCGCACTTATTGGGGAGTTTACGGATAATGACCTGCTTTGTGGCTTTGTCCACGACCGTCAGCAGGAATGACTTCTGGTCTTTGCCAAAAATCGTATCGATTTCAACATGCCCGGGAACCTGTTTGAGTTCAGCCTCAGCAGGCCTGTGCTCAATGCCAACCCTGTCCGGGATGGGCGTGCGTCCGGGCTCACCCGTATCATAGCGATAGCGTTTACCCCGGTGAGGGAGCTGAAGGTAAAGCTTACCGCCAGCCTGTCTGTCCGAACGGATATAGCGGTAGAGGGTATTTTTGCTGACGGCGATATCAAACTGGATTTTCAGTCTCCCAGAGATAACCTCAGGGGAGGTATGTACAGCCAGCGCCTGCCGGAGAAAGTCTTGTGTCTGCTGGCCCAGAGGGAAACAGGCATTGTGTGCCGAGGTGGCGCCCCGCCGTTGTCTGGCGAAGGCATCAGCGCGTCTGGAGGAGTAAAGTCCGTTGAAGGCGGGGTCCGTATTACGTCTGAGCTCCCGGCTCAGCGTAGAGCGAGAGACGCCGAGCTCTCTGGCAATGCAGGACTGATTAACGCCTTCAGCTTTTCGTTTTTCGATGTAAAAGCGCTCATGCTGAGTCAAATGTTTTCCCTTCATGCAACAGGGTCTCCGACAGGGTCAATACGGCTATTTTATCCGTACCTGACCGGTGGGTCACTTTGTTGCATTTCGTTTGGGAATTGGCGAACGGCCTTTCCATTCAGGTTTTGCCAAATCCATAATGGATTTAGGTAATTCGGCTTCGCTGATTTTATCCGGGTTATAGACAAACACGGTGCTACGAGCCGCAATACCGGTCCAACGACCATGTTCAGGGCGATACTCTTTCGCAACCTGTGCTTGTGTGGCGGCATCCAGTGGTGCGAACAATTTGGCGTTATCGACCAGCACCATTGCCGGCGAGTTTTCAGTCAGGAAAACGTCGGCGGGAGATGAGTTGCCTTCCTGAACCAGTTGATTACCTAACTCGCTGTCGCCGCCATTACGCAGAGTCACTTTGATGCCGGTATCTTTGGTAAAACCGTCAACCCAGGATTTCACCAGATTTTCGTGTTGAGCATTATAAATCACGATACCTTCATCATTTGATGCGGCATTGACGGAGAACGCCAGCATCATTGAGGAAGCCAGTAGGGCGACAGGGCCGAAAGAGGGGAAACGTAACTTCATAAACTGAGATCCTTTTAAAAGCTCAAAGAAGAAAACGAGATTGTCAGGCAACCGCAAAACAGAGCAATTGTATAGAAAGAAATTAACAATGATAGTGAAAATCATTCGCGTTATTTGCTACCAAATGTTTCATTTTCAGTACTATTTTTTGTATGGGTAACTCGGTTCATAATAAAAAATCCCAGACAAATGCAAGCCGGGATTTTTTTACCTGCCAGTCAACTCATCAAGTCCACTTCCTGCCAGGCGGTTTCTTAGCCAGCATCATCTCAATAAAATCAGTGGACTGCTGCTTACGGTTCGGTAACTTACAGGTTTTGCGCAGTGTCTGTATAATTTCCGCCACTGGTAGTGTGGGCAGCCAACATCTATATGGATGAGGTGCATCCAGGCAAGAAAATCGCTGATTTGTCCGAACCTGATAAGAGAATTATTAGTGCGATTAGTACCTTAACTGCCGGTATCCTGGGTGGCTTAAGTACTGATAGCAGCACCGGCCTTCTCATCGGCGCGCAGGCTGGGAAGAACGCGGTGGAGAATAACTCGCTGAGTGGTGATGCGGCGCGTGAAACAGTTAAACAGGTGACGGCCAACCTGAAAGATCAGGTCAGGGATAAACTTGGTGAAGGGACATTGTCTGCTATTGTTAACAGCATTATCGGTGCGGCGGCAGATAGCGGTGATGCGTTATTAGGTGGAGCGGATTACGGTGCTGATGCGGCGATGGCGCTCACCTCATGCGCCATGGGAGACAGTTACTGCACTCAGGCATTGAACGATCTGGCGGGTAAAAATCAGGCAGCGGCAGATACGCTGAAAGCCCTGATGAAGAGTGAAACCTGGTCAGCGGTTGCAGGACAGGTGAAAGAAGCGGCTCAAGGTAACCAGCTTGCTCTGGAAGCCACAGGTGGAATGCTGGCAGGTATTCTTCTACCAGGCAAGAAACTACCTGATGGTGTTGCTGGTAAGGCCGAGTCTATTGCTGCTGATATAGGCAAAACTGGTACTGTATTTGATTCTATAAAAGGGACCCAGCCTGTTTACCCTGGTTCTGTTATACCGAAATCTTTTGAAATGACACTACCTAACGGTCAAAAAGTGTGGGTACATGGCAATGCTACAGAACACATGGCAGAATATGCGGCATCTAAAGCCGTAACTAATACGCCAGAGGCGGTCAGACTTGCCAGCCAGACAGAACTCAGAAGTTTTCAAGCTGCGTTAGATACCGCGACAAAGAACGGTATGTCATATGGGCGTATAACAGTCGATGGTTGGCAACTGGAAATCAAACCTCCGCGTGCTGCTGGTGAGTTGCCAACAGTCATTCATGCTCGTTATCTAGGGGCAAATTAAATGGATATAGAAATTACAAGTCCGATCAATATCACATTGGACGTAATAGAACTTGATGAACATATTCCATCATTGAAGTTTAATCTGGCGATTCAAGTAGATAAATTTAGTTATAGTTTGAATGTCAGTTCCCAGGTATGGCTTGAATGCCAATGCTTTGATGAATTTATCGACAATATACGGAATGATGATATAGCCCATCTTAAAGATATGAATGGATGTTTTGAGTTGATTGTAAATCCAGTTTTAGGATGGCTTGAATGGTCATGTGCTAAAGAAGAACTGCATGGATATACCACAGTATCAAAAGGCAGAGAAAAGTTAACGGACGATGCGAAATCTGCAATATATGCAGCGTTTAATGATTATCCTAAATGGTGGTGACTGTTAGATCAGGTCTAAGCTACTACAACTAAAAGTAGCAACCCCAGCCTTGGCTGGGGGTTACTACTTCTAAGCCCTAAATCCCCACACTTCCCGCCGCCACAACCGAATAACACCGGGCGCGGCGGTCACCTCCAGTTGTTCCGCGTCAGTGATCCCAGAATCGGTGATCCAATCCCTACCGATAATCACCTCGCCGTTCTCCCGCACCCAATCCGCCCCCAAATCTTGCCGGTCTTGGCTGGCTTCGCACAGCGCGTCCCAGGTGGCGTCGTCGGTGACGACAGTGATCCAGAGCTGGTGATGTTGGAGCGTCAGTTGCAGCGGTAAAACCGAGCTTGGCCAACGTCACGCTTTCGATCGTCAGTTCAGGGATCGGCTCAGGGGTAAAAGTGATGTTCATACATTCCCCTCCGTGGCGGGCGCGGTGCGGATAATCAACTGGCCGTGTTCGGGGGTAACAGTAACGTGCTAGCCGGTAGTAAATCCCAAGGCTTCCTGCCACTTACCGCTTAGGATAAGTTTAGGCTGAGGGTGCTTTTTACCGCCACTAGGTAAATAATACACTGTATAATCATTGGCTTATGTTCTTTTTCTTCAGTTGCTGCCTGTTCTGACTTACAATCACGCTTAGCCATAGTACCTGTTGTATGATCAACTGACCCAGTTCTGTGATCACTTCGATCTTCTGCCTGGTGGTAAATCTGAGCGGCTCCAGTCATCTTTCCTTAATCGCCAGTTGTGGCCGTGGGTTCTGATTTATAAATGCATCGTACCTCCTTTATTGTTCGAATTTTCCTGTTTGTTCGTGGCAGACAATGACTTAACATAGCTATCACTTTTTTGTATGGTTTATGGGTATTCGATGCGCTACTTGGCTATTATTGTTCCCTTACTTACGTTGCTCTCTGCCTGTAGTAGCAAACCGACACCTCCTGTTGCTGCCGAGCCATCGGCGGGCCTGATACAGAGCGGTTTCTTGCTTGAGCCGCAACATGTGGGGCATTTGCAAAACGGTGATTTTGCTTATAACGCCGATACAGCCCGATTTGTTGACAAAATGGTGCGTGAACACGGTTTTGAGCCTCAACAACTGCATGATGTATTAGCCCAAACTAAAAAACTGGATTTTGTTATCCGCTTGATGGATAAACAAGCGCCATCGGCAGGCCGTCCTTCCGGCCCTAATGGTGCGTGGAACCGCTATCGCAAACAGTTTATTACCCCGGATAATGTGCAAAACGGTGTTAACTTCTGGAACCAACATCAAGAGGCGTTGCAACGCGCCTATGAGGTTTATGGCGTGCCACCAGAGATTATCGTCGGAATCATTGGGGTTGAGACTCGCTGGGGCCGGGTGATGGGTAAAACGCGCATCATTGATGCCCTGGCAACACTCTCCTTTGCTTATCCACGCCGTGCTGAGTACTTTTCTGGCGAGCTGGAAACCTTCCTGTTGATGGCTCGTGCGGAGGGTAATGATCCGCTCAGCTTGCGGGGGTCTTATGCGGGCGCGATGGGGTACGGCCAATTTATGCCATCATCATTCAAAAGCTATGCTGTTGATTTTAATGGTAACGGCCACATCAATTTATGGGATCCGGAAGATGCCATCGGCAGTGTCGCTAACTACTTCAAATCCCATGGCTGGACCAAAGGTGCGATGGTCGCGGTGCCCGCTAATGGGCAAGCGCCGTACCTTGATAATGGCTTTAAGACGAAATACCCTATCTCGATGTTATCTGCCGCAGGGCTAAGCCCGTCTGGTTCGCTAGAGGGTTATCAAGAGGCCAGCTTACTGCGTCTGGATGTCGGCACCGGTTATCAGTATTGGTACGGGTTACCCAATTTCTACACGATTACCCGCTACAACCACAGCACCCATTACGCGATGGCGGTATGGCAGCTAGGTGAGGCAGTAGGCAGGGCACGTTCAATACAGTAAATGGTGAGTGAAAGGCGTTGCCGACGGTTAGCGTCGTTATGGCAAGTAGTAAAAGGGCCACATGTTACGATGTGGCCCTTTTCTATTAGTGGTTGGTGCTTCTTACAACAGGTGTGAAATATCATCTGGATTAACGGATGGCGGCGATTTACGCCAGCCGCGAGTCAGCCACAGCAAGTAGATAAAGCCTGCCAATAGCCACAATAAGCCGACTTCAAGCGCCCGTTGCTCAAGGTGAACCCACAGCCACACCGACATGACGAATCCCATCATGGGTAATAGCCCGTACTTAAACATAGCCGCAGTACCGCGGCGTTTCTCATTGATAATAAAATGCTTTATCACACTCAAATTAACAAAGGTGAAGGCACCGAGGGCACCAAAGCTTATCATCGATACCACTAAGTTCAGGTCAAGGAACAGGGCCAGCAGCGAGATGGTGGCAACGAATAAAATGGCCCGCCACGGTGTGTGGAATTTGCGATGCAGATGAAAGAACACTTTGCGTGGCAGTACACCTTCACGCCCCATGGCATAGAAAATACGTGACACACTGGTCTGCGCGGTCATTGCGGAGGCATAAACGCCGGTCAAATAGGTGGCCATAAAGAAGTTATACATCCACTTACCACCGACATGCTCGGAGATAATCAGGCTGGCGGTATCCTGATGTGGAATCAACAATTTCCAATCGGGATAGGCCAAATGGGCAGCATAGGAAACGGCGATAAAAATAGCACCGGCGCTGATCACCGTAAAGAGAATGGCCCGTGGCAGAGTGCGTTTGGCGTCGTGCGCCTCTTCGGCCATAGTCGCGATGGCATCAAAACCGAGGAAGGCCAAACAGAGCACTGCCGCACCAGAGAGTAACCCGGATAGGTCACCGGCATTCACCAGAAGTGGCTTCATTAACGCTTCCGGGCTTAAATCGGCCTGACTGAAAGAGAGCGCAATAAATAATATGATAAAGACCATCTGTGCTGCGATCAGCGAGAAATTAACTGAGGTGAGTAAACGCACGCCCAGAATATTAAGCAGACTGACACTGATGATAGACGCAATAATAAATACCGGAGCGGGAATAGCCGGAAATGCCTCATGCAAGAAAATGCCTAAAACTAAATAATTAAGGATTGGCAGGAACAGATAATCCAAAATTTGCGCCCAACCCACCAGAAAACCGGTTTTCCCGCCAAAACTACGCTGAACATAGGAATAGGCGGAGCCAGACAGCGGCATGGCGCTGGTCATCCGGCAATAACTGAGGGCGGTAAACAGAATGGTAGCAACAGTCACCAGATAGGCAACGGGCAAATGCCCCTGACTTAATACGGTCACCTGTCCATAGGTAGTGAATACGCCTAAAGGCACCATATAGGCAAGCCCGAAAGCGACCAGCGCGGGGGTTTTAAGCACTCTGCGCAACTGAATATTTTGTGGCATTACCGTATCATCTCCTGGTGAGAAAAAGCACCGTTACGCTGCATTTTTATGCAGCTATAGAACATAAAGGAGCGGATTTTGACATAAGGGTCGCTGTAACGCCAATGACTTCCTTCTTAGCCTATGTTGTCGTGCTCAACTCTGCTCCTGACAGATTTGCCCCCCGCATCACCGACGTGAATCAATGATGCGGGGCATTCACTAGGCTTGATAAACCACATTACCGCCGATCAGCGTAGAGTCCACCTGTGTCTGGTAAATAGCGTTTGGCGACTGCTCAAACAGGTTATTTTTCAGAATGATAATATCGGCGAACTTCCCTGCTTCCAGTGAGCCGATATATTGCTCTTTGGCAATCATATAAGCGGCATCAATAGTGGCAGAACGTAATGTTTCAATCAGCGTCAGGTCACGATCATTATCCAGCCGTGGGCCAGCCGGATGACCGTCGAGATCCCATGCACGACGGGTCATACCCACTTGCAGGTTGTACCATTCATCTAGCCGGTCAATGGGCCAGTCACTGCCATACGCAATACGTGCGCCAGCATCAAGGAAGCGTGCTGCGGGCTCCATATGCAGGAAACGGGCCTCGCCCAACATCTCACGCTCTTCATCAATTAGTACCCCCGGTAAGCCGGCCCACTGGAAGGAAAGCACTGCTGTTGCTCCCAGTTTGGCAAAACGATCATATTGATGGGGGGCAACCAGCTCGTTATGTGCTAATCCTGGGCGGATATCTTTGCCCGGCAAGGCGGCGCGCATCTGTTCCACTGCATCCAGCACCATCTCGATGGCCCCATCACCCACGGTATGAGTGTGTGGATGAAGACCTGCGCGGGCGCACTCCAGAATCACGGCATTGACTACTGACGCGCTAAAATAGAGGTCGCCATAGCGCTCGGTATCTTGCCAGTCAGGTTGTTGTGCTGAACCCTGGTTGGCACGATACGGCTCCAGTAATGCAGCGGTCATGGTTGGGGGTTGCAATACCCCGTCGATAAACAATTTCAGGTGATCGACGGCGAAACTCGGTGCGGGTGTCCATGCGTGGCTTCCCCATTGGCGGGCGAACTCTAGCACCTCTTGTACCACGCGAGCGGCGTCCTGTGGGCCTTGCAGGCTATCAGGGGTCACTTCTTTAGCACCCAGTACCCGTAAGGTTAATGCGTCACGTTCATGCAAGCGACGGAAAGCCAGTAACTGTTCGGCAAAAACACGAGTATCCATCACGGTAGTGACACCTTGCGCATTAAGTACTTGCTGCACATGGGCCGCAATTTGCACATTCTTTTCCGCTGTGGCGGAGGGGATACTGTCAAAGGCGCGCATGGCGGGCGCATCTTCCAAAATACCGGTCAATTTACCGTGGGTATCGCGGGCAATTTTGCCATCTGGCGGTACTGGGGTGTGTTCATCAATACCCAGCAATTCCAGCGCGCGGCTGTTGGCCGCCAGCGTGTGGCAGTCATTGGAGAACAATGCGATTGGACGGCAGGTATTGAGCGAATCCAAGGCCTTTCGGCTCATATCAGCGCCGACGGGTGTCATCGCCTGACGCTGCCAGGCGCGCACGGTCAGCCAGTCATTTTCACCGTTAAAAGGATCGCTATCGAGGTGTTGCTGGATAATATCCAGTGTCTGTTCAACACTTAGCGCAGCGTAATTGAGGTTACAACCAATCAGTTGTTTCCCGCCCCAAAACGGGTGCATATGGCTGTCAATCAGGCCGGGCATCATAAACTTACCCGCCAGATCGATAAGTTGAGTATGCGCGCTAGCGAATTGCTGTTTGATCTCCTCACCGCCCGTGGCCAGAATATAGCCCTGGCCGATGGCGATGGCACTGCAAACCGTATTATCAGCATCTGCCGTATAAATTGTGCCGTTGTAATAAATACTGTCGGCGACAGGAGTCTGTTTAGTCATGTTATGTACTTTATAATATGTCCCTTCTTCCTTGACGTTAGCTGCTCCCGGCATGTTTATCACCTGAATTGCTAACCTCTGTCAGCTCATCGGGATTGGTTGCTGTGCTGCCACGCCAATGACGTTGGGGATTTGAGGAATCAGATAATCATTATAGCCTGTCCTATCAGGGAAAACTCTCTGAGTTAAGTACCGGCCAAGGTGAGAATCTATTAATGGTTTTTCAATAACTCGCTTCTCATCATTGCGGCCAGATGGCGCAAGATTTCTGCTTCTGAAAAACCTAACTCGGTAAACTGGGTTAGACCATCCAGACCGCACACCAGCCCGATCAGCCGCCAGGCAACATCACTGGCATTGATATCTGAGCGAAATTCATCGCAGGTAATGCCGGTATGGATCACCGCCACGGTAGCCGCATGCCAGTCTGACATCGACGCCGCATAGGCTTCCTTAATAAGTTCATCGCGCTCGGCTAGCATTGAAATTTCATTCCACAACCGGGTTTCTCTTCGGCCGGCTTCATCTTGTGGATAGCCCAACACTTGCTGTATCCGTTCAACGGCAGGTAAGTTTTGACTGTTTAGCGCAAAAGCAGATAACGACTGTTTAACTAAGAGTAGAAAAGCATCTGCGCGTAGTCGTGAGACTGATGTGAAATGGTGATGAACTTGCCCAACAGCCACGCCGGCTTCGCTGGCAACACGACGTACAGTGGTTGCCGCCATCCCTTCACTTATCGCGACACGCATCGCAGCCTGCAAAAGGGTGTCGTGGCGTTCCTCACGGTTCAAATAGGCCAAAGAGACTCCTTATCTGACTTATTAGTGTTTCAGCCATTATGTGATGAATTGGACGCTAGTTCAACTTTCCGCTATTATTGACATATTGAACAGGTGTTCAACATTAATATATGCCTTATTTGAGCGTTTTGTATGTCTAAAAAGTGGATGATTTTCTACGTTATTATTCTGATGTATCTCCCAGTTTCTATTGATGCAACTGTATTACATGTGGCCGCCCCACGGCTGGGTATTGCACTGTCAGCCACGGGCAGTGAATTGCTGTGGATTATTGATATTTACTCACTGGTTATGGCCTGTTTGCTGCTGCCAATGGGGGCGCTGGGGGATCGCATCGGTTTCAAACGGTTGGCGTTGTTGGGGTCGGTACTGTTCGGGCTTGCTTCACTGGCGGCGGCTCTTGCACCATCGGTTGCCGCGCTCATTGCGGCACGCGCTTTCTTGGCGATAGGTGCGGCGATGATCCTGCCGGCAACCTTGTCGGCGGTGCGCCATATCTTTACCGATGAACGAGAAAGGGCATTGGCGCTGGGGATATGGGTTGCCATCGGAACGACGGGTGCCGCGATGGGGCCACTGGTTGGTGGATTATTGATGGAATATTTCTACTGGGGTTCAGTCTTCCTGATCAATATCCCTATTATTATTGCAGTGGTTATTGCCACGCTGCTGGTTATACCGAGCCAGCCAGTGCGGGTGGAACAGTCATGGAGATTGGCTCCGGCACTGGTATTGATTACTGCGATCCTATTGCTGGTCTATGCGGCGAAAACCGGGCTGCGCGGCGGGGGAGATATGAGGGTAACTTTCCTAACCGCGTGTATCGGGGGCGCGATGCTGTTTGCTTTTGTTCGTCACCAGTTATCAACGACAGCTCCAATGATCGATTTTCGCCTGATAAGCCAGCGGGTGATCGCTGTTGGTATGGCAATGGCCATGACGGCAATGATAACGCTGGTTGGTTTTGAATTGCTGCTGACACAGGAATTGCAGTTTGTGTTAGGTAAAAGCCCACTCGAAGCGGGTATATTTCTAATGCCATTGATGATTGCCAGTGGTGTTAGCGGGCCGATATCCGGTTGGCTGGTGGCTAAATTGGGGTTACGTACCGTCGCAAGCGCGGGTATTGCATTTAGCTCATTGAGTTTTCTCGGCCTGGCCTGGACCGATTTTGCCACGCAAGTTTATCTGGCATGGGGATGGATGATAGTGCTGGGGTTCAGTATTGAAGCCTCGTTATTAGCTTCTACTGCGGCGATTATGAGTGCGGCTCCCCCGGAAAAAGCCAGTGTGGCAGGGGCGGTTGAGGGTATGGCTTATGAGCTGGGGGCGGGATTCGGGGTGGCAATATTTGGTTTGATGTTATCGCGGGCCTATACCGCGTCTATTGAATTACCAGCAGATTTACCTGCTGATCTGGTTGAGCAGGCCAGTGCTTCTATCAGTGAAACTATTCAGGTGGTCAATAGCCTTGGTGGGAATGAGCATCTACTGACCAGCGCCAAACTTGCCTTTTCTGCCTCGCATAGTTTGGTATTAGGTACTGCCAGCGCACTGTTAATTCTGCTGGCGGTGGTGGTGTGGTTTACCCTGCCGGGGAAGAAAATACGGCAATTGGGCAAACAGAGTGCCACACCTCACTGATTAGCGGGTGGTTAACACTTCATTAATTAAACAGTCATTACTCTTACTTAACTGTGTGATATACCTATTTAGGGTTTGAAACATTAGGGTTTGAAATAGGTAAGGTCTGAGCAATGACTGAGCAAACGTCCTCCGTACAACTTGATCTCGATAGCGCGGCTCAGCCTCCCATAGTGTATATCAGGGGGGATTGGGTACTGGCGCATTATCGCTTTTTGGAACCCCAAGTGGCGCAGTTGCGCGCGAATATGCCCAGTGGCGTAGTATTTGACCTCAACCAACTCGGGGCGTTAGATACCGCCGGTGCAACGTTGCTAGCTCTACTTATGGGTGAGGATCGTGTGGCAAATTTACGCGAACTTGCGCCTAAATTGCCAGAAGAACGGCGAACCTTACTTGAAACGGTAAGCCATGTATTGCCTGACTTAGCGCCTGAGCCGTCAGAAAAACCCGCACGATTTTGGCTGGAGATGCTGGCTAACACCGGCCGTTCGGTAGATAACTTATGGCAAGATATTAAGTCACTATTGGGCTTTATTGGCCTGACGCTGGAAACCTTGCTGGGAACACTCTTTCGGCCCTCACGCTGGCGCATTACCTCATTAATTGCCAATATTCAACAGATTGGCCTCAATGCTGTACCGATCATTATGTTGCTCACCTTTTTGGTGGGGGCAGTTATCGCTTTTCTCGGTGCCACCGTACTCACTACCTTCGGCGCGGGCATTTTTACCGTCGATTTGGTGGTATTTTCTTTTTTACGTGAATTTGCGGTACTGCTTACCGCTATCCTGATGGCAGGGCGGACAGCCAGTGCTTTTACCGCTGAAATTGGCTTGATGAAAGCCAATGAAGAGATTGATGCTATCCAGACGCTGGGCTTGAATCCGGTCGAATTGCTGGTGCTACCGCGCGTCTTGGCACTATTGATTTCTCTGCCGATGCTGACCTTTATTGGTATGGTTTGTGGTATTTTTGGTGGCATGGTGGTGTGCGCTTTAACACTGGATATCTCTCCAACCATGTTTTTGTCGATTATGCAAAACAGTAATGGGTTGCAGCATTTTCTGGTGGGTATAAGCAAAGCCCCTATTTTTGCTTTCCTGATTGCTATTATTGGCTGTCTGGAGGGGTTCAAAGTGACGGGTAGCGCTGAATCTGTCGGGGTCCATACCACCACCAGTGTGGTGCATTCGATCTTTGTGGTGATTTTGCTTGATGCCGTGGCAGCGCTATTTTTCATGGAAATGGGGTGGTGAGCCAAATGACGCAAGATGCAATTATTCAAATTCGCTCTCTGGTTAACTGCTTTGGCGCACAGTGCGTGCATCAAGGGTTAAATCTTGATGTTAAGCGCGGCGAGGTTTTGGGCGTGGTTGGCGGCTCGGGTACTGGTAAATCGGTTCTGTTACGCAGTATTGTTGGGCTACGTCGTCCGACTGACGGGCAAATTCATGTTTTTGGTGAAGATTTAATGACACTGTCAGGTCAATCCCGCTCCATGGTCGAGCGCCGATTTGGCGTATTATTTCAACGAGGCGCACTGTTCAGCTCTCTAACCGTGACCGAAAACGTGGCGTTGCCATTAATAGAAAACGCCGGGTTACCCCGGGCTGAGGCTGAGCGTCTGGCTCAGGTTAAACTGGCACTGGCCGGGTTACCGCCGGGCACTGGCAGTAAGTATCCGGCATCACTGTCGGGTGGCATGGTCAAACGTGTTGCGTTAGCCCGTGCCTTGGCGCTGGACCCAGATATTCTGTTTCTTGATGAACCGACAGCGGGCCTTGATCCCATCGGTGCGGCGGCGTTCGACAGTTTGATCCGCACCCTGCGGGATGCCCTCAATCTGACGGTATTTTTGGTAACTCACGATCTGGATACGCTGTATACGTTGTGTGATCGTGTGGCGGTGCTTTCGCAGAAAAAAGTGCTGGTGGTTGATACTCTGGATAAAGTTGCGGCGACTGATGATGCCTGGATTCAGGCGTATTTTCATGGCCCACGAGGCCGGGCTGCTTATCAGGCAGCGGCAATTAACAGTGGAGAGAGGTGGTAATATGGAAACCCGTGCTCATCATGTTGTTATTGGTTTGTTCACTCTTATTGTGGTGAGTGCCGCGCTGCTGTTTTGCCTATGGCTGACAAATTCCGGTTCTGACCGCCAGTTCAGATTGTACGATATCGTTTTCAATGAACCGGTGAGTGGCCTGTCACAGGGCAGCACCGTTCAGTACAGCGGGATTCGAGTCGGTGAGGTGACACAATTGCGGTTGGACCGAGAGAATCCTAATAAGGTTTGGGCACGTATCCGCGTCTCTGCATCTACTCCGATACGCGAGGATACTCAAGCCCGCCTGACAGTTGCGGGTATTACCGGCACTTCAAATATTCAATTCAGCAGTGGCAGCCAGGACAGCCCGTTGTTGGAAGGCAAAGATGGCGATGTTCCTATCATTATTGCCACCCCTTCGCCGATGAGTCAGTTACTGGCTAACGGTGAGAATTTCATGACCAATGCTAATGAAGTGTTGGTGCGCTTGAACCAGTTGCTGGCACCGGATAACCAGCAGCGCCTGATAACGACACTGGATAATCTCGCGCTGGTCACTCAAACCGTGGCTGATCAACGTGGCGATCTTCGTACCCTGTTGCAGCAGTTGGCGCAGGCCAGTATACAGGCTAATGAGACACTGGCCCAAACTAATCGCCTGCTGCGTAATGCTAACGGCTTAATGGATGGGCAGAGGAAACAACTGGTCAATGATGCCGCCAAGACCATGGCATCGTTGCAAAATACCAGTACCATCCTCAATAAATTGGTGAATGAAAATAAAACCTCACTCAATAACGGGATGCAAGGGATGAATGAGCTGGGGCCGGCTGTGGATGAGCTGCGCAGAACATTAGCGACATTACGTGCCGCCGTTTCTCGTTTGGAAGAAAACCCAGCGGCCTTGTTGCGCGGCCGTGAAAGAACACAGGAGTTTACGCCTTAATGCTCTCTCTTAATCTAATGCGCTATGCAGGCCGCCGTGTGTGGCTGTTGATGATATCTGGCGGGGCGATACTGCTCTCTGCCTGTACCATTTTACCCTCGGCCCCCGTATCACAAGTTTATCTTCTGCCGGTGCCACCAGCAGTGAGTGCGCCGCGCGCGCAGACAGTAAACTGGTCATTACGGGTTTCACAACCGGCGACGAACCAGTTTCTTAATAGCTCACGCATAGCGGTGCAGCCTCAGGGCCAGGAGATTGCAGTTTATAAAAACTCTCGTTGGAGTGATTCAGCGCCGATTCTGGTGCGCAATCGTCTTATTCAGGCGTTCCGTAGTGATGGACGAATCCGCGCAGTCAGTAGCGATGATGACAGCCTACAGGCTGATGTGGAGTTGAGTGGTGATTTGTCTGCGTTCCAAGGGGTATATCATGTTGGTAGCAGCGAAGTGCTGATCCGCTTTGATGCCCGGCTGGTAAGAATTTCGGACCGTAGGATTATTGCGACCCGCCAGTTTGAAATTCGCCAACCGATAACAGGTAGCGAGATGAATGAGGTGATTCAGGCCTTTGGCCTGGCCAGTGACCAGTTAGCCACCCAAGTGCTCAACTGGACCATGCAGCAGTCTCCTCAGTAGCACGGGTTATCAAACTAGGACAGGTTGAAGCGAGAATATCGTGATAGCTTAGGTTTTATTTTAGGCGAGTTGGCAGTAGCTAACTCGCCTTTTTAATCGGCGGTTTATGGATTCAGAGAAAGAATCTCGCCCAAGGGGGAAAATATTCTCTTTATTGTTTTGTGACTAGTATCTCATTGGGTGTAGTACTTATGGTAAGTAAATTATTTAACTTGTTGTATTTCATGTATTTTTAATTAAATTTATCTGTATTTTAATTTTTCATTAAAGAGAATAATATTCTCCAGCTATTAAAAACAACAGGAAAATATGAAAAGTATTTCTCCCATTAAAACCATAAGATAAAAATAAATAAAATCACTGATTAATTATTTCAAATGCAAAAAATTACGCATCAACAGTTGCTCGATTGGTTGAGAAAAGAAGTAAAACTTTCATTAGGTTGTACTGAACCTATTGCTATTGCGTATGCTGCTGCGGTGGCTGCCAAATATCTCAACGCACCGATATTAAAAATAACGGGGGAGATATCGGAGAATCTGTATAAAAATGCGATGGGGGTCACTATCCCGGGAACAACTTATTGCGGAGTAACTCTTGCGGCGGCGATAGGGGCTATTGGCGGTAACGCGGATGCCGATTTAGAAGTATTGAAAGACATTACTGCGGCACAAATTACCCAAGCTTATATGTTCAATGAATCAGGTAAAGTGTGTTTAAACGCAGTAGATGCTGCGGACTTTATTTTTATTGATATTACGTTATATAGCCTTGATGAACACTGCCGGGTTGTGATTCAAGGTGGCCATACCAATGTCACGCAAGTATATATTAATAATATAAAACAAATATTAGCCCGAGACTTAATCACCGACAATGAAAAGGGCGCACTACCCGAATTTTCACTTAACGACGCATTTAAATTTGTGACCGATGTTGGTGCTAAAGATATTATGTTTATGTTGAAAAGTGCTGAGATTAATACTGCGCTTTCTGATGAGGGGCAAAGGAAGAGCTATGGTTTGAACGTGAGTGGGGCGCTGTCGCAGGCCAGGAAAAACGGCTTTATCAGCACTGACTTACTGAGCCAAATGTTGATCAACACCACTGCGGCGTCAGATGCCCGTATGGGAGGCGCACCCTTACCCGCGATGTCAAATTATGGCTCAGGTAATCAAGGGATTACCGTGACAATGCCGGTAGTGACACTTGCCAGACATCTAAATACCGATGATGAAACCCTGGCCAGGGCATTAGCATTGGCTCATTTGGCTGCAATTTCAATTCATATGCGTTATACCCGATTGTCTGCATTGTGTGCGGCTTCAACGGCAGCAATGGGCGCAGCGGCAGGTATGAGTTGGTTATTGACCCAAGATTTTCAGACTATCTCCTACGCGGTCAGTAATATGATCAGTGATATCAGTGGGATTATTTGTGATGGTGCATCAAATAGTTGTGCGATGAAAGTGTCTACTGCCACCGCCTGCGCATTTAAGTCGGTGTTGATGGCACAACAAAATAGCGTTGCAGGGGAGCGTGATGGCATTGTTTCTTGTAATGTTGAAGGTTCTATCAACAATTTATGTAAATTAGTGTTATCGCCGATGAGGCAAACAGATAAAGAAATTATCAGTATAATGACACGTAAATAAATATTACGGTTTAACTGCGTGGCCTAATGTCATTATTAATAATGATCGGTGGGTTATCGTAAAAATTTAAAGGGACAAATAATGAATAAGTCAAAATCGATCGCGACTCTGGTTATCCATGCCGGAGATCAAGTTGACCGGGGCAATAATGCTATTTTTCCACCAATTACTACTGCCAGTTCTTTCATTCAACCCAATTTAGGCGAAGAAGGGGAGTTTTGTTATTCCCGTTGCAGTAACCCGACAAGATATGCGTATGAAACCGCCTTGGCTGAGTTAGAAGGTGGTATCTATGCCACAGCGACCGCTTCCGGTATGGCAGCAACTGCACTTATATTGGAGTTGCTACCTAAAGATTCCCATGTATTAGTAATGAAAGGGGTCTATGGCGGTACTTATCGGTTGTTTGAACGTCTGCGTAAACACACTTCAGGCACCACATTCAGTTATGTCGATCTTAACGATCTGGCGTCAGTAAATAGCCATATTCAGAAGAATACAGCTTTAATCTGGATTGAAACGCCCACTAACCCACTGTTGGAATTAGTTGATATTGAAGCGGTATGCCAGGTTGCCAAAAGCAGGGGAATAATGAGCTGCGTGGATAATACCTTTGCCAGTGCCTGGAACCAACGGCCGCTCACTTTAGGTGCTGATATTGTTATGCTCTCTACCAGTAAATATATTGGTGGGCATTCAGATTTAATTGGCGGTGCAGTTATTACCAATGTGCAGAATATTGCCGACCAACTGGATTTTTGTAAAACCACCGTTGGGGCAATTGCTTCGCCGTTTGATGCCTATTTGGCATTGCGCGGCATGAAAACACTTGATGTTCGTATGGAACGTCAATGCAGTAATGCTTTAAAAATTGCTCAGTTTTTAGAGCAACATCCTAAGGTGCTGGATGTGCATTACCCTGGTCTGGAATCTCATCCTCAATATCAATTATGTAAAAAACAGATGCGTTCTGGCGGGGCGGTAGTCAGTATCCGGTTAAAAGGCGATATAACAGCGGTGAAAACCTTTATTGCCAAGTTAAATTATTTTGTTTTAGCCGAATCACTGGGGGGTGTTGAAAGTATGGTTAACCATTCTGCTTCAATGTCGCATGGTTCAATGTCTCAAGAAGAGAGGGAAAATATAGGCATATACGATACAACACTACGGCTTTCAATCGGTATCGAAGATATTAATGATTTAATAGCAGACACAGAGCAAGCCCTTTCCTTTATACAATAATTAATAGGGTAGTCATATGCATGATTATAGCGTGTGGACAATTATAACTCCACTGGTAACTATTTGTTTGGCGATTTTTACTCGGCAGGTAATATTGTCGTTATTAATGGGGATAGTTGTTGGATTTACGGTTATTAATGATCACAATCTACTTCAAGGGATCAGTGGCACTTTAAATGGAATTATTGATACGTTCTCTTCTCCTGGGAATACTCGTACCGTTATTTTTATGGTGATGATTGGCGGGATCATGCGCTTAATTGTCGTGACCGGGGGCGTTCGAAGTTTAGTTCGCGCCTTAACAGAAAAAACTCAGTTTGTTACCAATAAAAAAGCAGTGCAGTTGTTGGCGATGGTGATTACGTCAATTATTTTCATTGAAAGTTCGATCAACCAACTTATTGCCGGTGCATCGACCAAAGATCTGGCAAAAAGATACGGTCTATCACCAGAGAAAATGTCTTATATTGTCCAAACCTCCTGTGTATCGGTCTGTTCTTCAGCAATGATTAATGGTTGGGGGGCGGCAATGATGGGGGTCATCGGTGTCCAGATCGCCAAAGGGTACATCGATGGACAGCCTTTTGAGATTCTGGCCAGATCGATGGTGTGGAATCTGATGGCATGGTTCTCGTTGGCGTCAGTGCTGTTCTATATTTTCTCTGGGGCATCCTGGGGGCCGATGAAGAAGGCTGAAGTGAATTACATCAGCAAACAGGATCTGCACGTTGAGAAAGAAAAAGATGAAGTCATTGATCATCCGGCGTGTAATTCATTGCTTAACTTCCTCATCCCTATCTTATCGACAGTTATTGCGGTTCCGGTTGCCCTTTATGTTACAGGGGACGGTGATTTCACTAAAGGCAGCGGCTCTATGTCGGTATATAGCGCCGTGATGTTTGGGACAACGGTTTCTTTTGTTTGGTTCTGTGGGCGACGGATCCTGAATATAGAATCCTTTTTTAAAGAGTTGTATATCGGTTACGCCAGTATGGTGAAAATCAGCTCAATAATGGTATTGGCATTTTTGATGGGGAATGTCTCTGCTGATCTCAATACCGGGCAATATATTGCCACTATCACCTCCGGTGTTATTTCTCCTGGATTCTCAATTGGCTTTATTTTTATTATCAGTGCAATTATGTCGCTAGCTACGGGGACGTCATGGGGCACGTTTGCCATTATGATCCCCATAGGTGTTCAGCTTGGGGTTTCTTTGGGGATGCCAGTGGAATATATGATTGGTGCGGCCATTGCAGGTTCTATTTTTGGTGACATGACATCGCCTATCTCTGGTGATGCCATTGTGGCGTCTATGGCGACGGATTGTGACCATATTGAGCATATTCGAACACAAATGCCCTATGCCATTGCAACTGCAAGTATTGTTTTGGCAATCTATCTCTATCTCGGTTTTACGGTATAACCTGATGGCCTTCTATCTTACTGTTAGATAAGAATGGTCAACGGATACCACTCCAAATAATGCCATTATAAATATTTGTAATGGCATTATTTCTGCTTTTAACTCCTGCTATTTCCCGCTGGAAATGCTTAATTTAATGAATTCACCGCTTTTATTTCTGCTGTATTTACCTGCTTGCTTACTGTGCTTATGTCAGGTTAAGTAAAGTCCAACAATTAAACTGACCGAGTAATTATCGACTCCCGCAAAATAACTGACGGCGGTTGGGAAAATATATCTTATATAAAATAAGTGTTGACTTTATGTTTCGAAATGTTTGACTATTGTTATGTAAATTGAGCAAAAGGGAATCATTATGCTTTGGAAAAATACCAGGGAGCAGTTCGGGCGCATGACTATTGCTATCCACTGGTTAGTGGCATTTACGGTGTATGCGTTGTTTGCCCTGGGTTTATGGATGGTAACTCTGGGCTACTACGATGGCTGGTATCATCAGGCACCTGAAATACATAAAAGCATCGGATGCATACTGTTTGCGGTGATGTTATTTCGGGTGATTTGGCGCTTTATTTCGCCGCCCCCCAAACCCTTATTGAGTTATAGCCGCTTAACTCGGGTAAGCGCGATATTGGCGCATTTGATTTTATATATTGTCCTATTTTGTATCATGTTCAGCGGTTATTTGATCTCAACAGCAGATGGGCAACCAATCAATGTATTTGGTTGGTTCAATGTCCCTGCAACACTGACCAATCTACCTGACCAGGCAGATACTGCCGGAACTGTACATCTCTATTTGGCTTGGGCAGTCGTCGTGCTTTCACTGTTGCATGGACTGGCCGCGATTAAGCACCACTTTATTGATGGTGATGTAACCCTTAAGCGGATGCTGGGACGTAGCACCGATTAACCAACTGTATTATGGAGAATTAAATATGTTTAATAAGACCCTGTTGGGCCTGGCTGTAGGTGCACTGATGTTTACCGCAGGCAGTGCCGTAGCCGCCGAATATAAAATCGATAAAGAAGGGCAGCATGCCTTTATCGAATTCAGAATTAAACATTTAGGATATAGCTGGTTATACGGCAGTTTTAATGATTTTGACGGTTCTTTCACTTTTGATGAGAAAAATCCGGCCGCTGATAAAGTTAATGTGGTGATCAATACCAATAGTGTTGATACCAACCATGCAGAGCGTGACAAACATCTGCGTAGTAAAGATTTCCTGAATGTCGGTAAATTCCCACAGGCAACGTTTGAGTCGACCGACGTTAAGAAAAATGCAGAAGGCTATTCGGTCGTGGGTAACCTGACATTAAATGGTGTCACTAAGCCGGTGACATTGGAAAGCAAGTTGACTGGTCAAGGTAGTGATCCTTGGGGCGGTTATCGTGCTGGCTTTGAAGCAAATGGTACTATCAAGCTGAAAGACTTTAATATCACCACTGATTTAGGCCCGGCATCACAGGAAGTCGAACTGATTTTGTCAGTCGAAGGTGTTCGCGCCAAATAGTCAGAGCGATACCAATACCGTCGTTGTTTGACCTAAAGGAGCCTTGTGCTCCTTTTCTTTGGGTGCTACTCCGCGCTGACTTCTGGCGTTAAATGCTAAACTAATTAATCAGATATCTTTCCAATGACTATACTTAAAAAAACGAGCCGTAGCGTGCAAGCATCATTAAAAGATTGATCTGACTCACTAGTCGTATTTAATTGTTTGTGGGGTATATATGGCCAATGTTCCCAAAAAAACGCGCACTATCAAGCCTCCCTCCTATTTAGATGCCATTATTCCGATGTTGTCGTTGGTGTTACTCGTCGGCGCATCTGTCGCTCTGTTTGGCCTCAATGCCGTCAATGGACCATTACAGGTCGCGCTTATTCTTTGCACCATGATTACCGCTGTAATCATTATGAAGAATGGTCATGTATGGGAGGATATTGCCCAATCCACGCGTAAGGGAATATCAACAGTGGTTGGCGCGATATTTATCTTACTTGCTGTTGGTGCATTAATTGGGACCTGGAACATGTCGGGGACGATACCGACTTTAGTTTATTACGGCATTATTCTGATTACACCAAATTGGTTTTTCCCCATTACATTTCTTGTTTGTGTCGGGGTTTCTCTAAGTATTGGCAGCTCCTGGACAACGGCGGGAACCATTGGGGTAGGGTTGGTTGGGTTATCCAATATGATTGGTGTCTCACCAGAGATAACCGCAGGTGCCGTGATTTCTGGTGCCTATGTGGGTGACAAAATCTCGCCATTATCCGAAAGTACTGTGTTGGCCGCACAGTTGAATGGTGTTGAATTGTATCGCCATATACAGGCACAACTTTGGACCACAATTCCTGCCGCATTGGTTGCTTTGGTAGCATTCATCATATTGGGTATCAATCAACAAGCTAGCTTTGATGCCACAATTACGCACGCCGAATTAGCCCGATTTGATGAGTTATTCAACATTACGCCGTGGAATTTACTGCCACTGGTATTCTTGCTTGGATTATCCGTCGGTAAAGTCCCGGCACCGTTGGCCATTATTAGCGCGGCGTTATTGGCTGGTGTGATGGCAGCATTTATTCAGCCGCAGGCCATTGCGCGCTTTATTGCTGAACCTGATACCGCGTTACCCATTGCTGCGGTGAAGGGCGTTTGGTTGGCGATGGCTAATGGTTTTCAGGAGAACTCCGGTATTCCACAGATGGATGCATTGTTGTCGCGTGGGGGAATGGACAGCATGCTGCTGACTATCTGGTTGATTATCGGTGCAGTGACATTCGGTATTATGGTGGATGACTTTGGCCTGCTTAATAAACTGGTAACCCCGATTTTGTTGCGGGCTAAAACTGTTGGGCAACTTTTTGCTTCGGCGGTTGCTACGGCCATTGGGCTTAATATCGTCGCGGGTGATCAATATATTGCTTTATTGCTGCCAACACGGTTATTCCACGGTGAATTTGCCAAACGCGGGTTAGCACCTGAAAATCTCTCACGCCTGGTGGGGGATGCCGGTATCGTCACCTCTCCGTTGATTCCCTGGAATTCTTGCGGTGCTTATATGGCGGCGGTATTGGGTGTATCCACCATGGGCTATCTGCCATTTGCGGTATTTAATATTACCGCGCCGATAGTCACGCTAATACTGGGTATCACCGGCTATAAGGTCCGCCGTATTGTGGTTGAGAGAGCATCATCGGTGCCACCAATAGCCAGTGATCGCCGAGAGGATGGGCTATAAACACCAGCTGTCCCTTGCTATGCCCAATATACGCCCAGTGAACTGGGCGCTTTATTGATGGTTGAGCGCTAATTGGCTTAAATATGGCCCGTCACTGATTGAATCCCTGATAATCAGTTCGGACTGAAATATATTTTCAGTTGATAAATATCCTCCGTCCAGCATTGAAATTAGCCGATTAATGACGTCATTTATCATACCGCTGACGGGGTCTTTAATACTGGATAACGATGGACTTAGAAAAGGTGCAATGGGGATATTGTCGAAGCCAATAAGAGAGACCGCTTCAGGTACGCTGATCCCTGCCTGATTTAATCTTTTCATGGCACCAATTGCCATATCATCATTGCTGGCGATAATCGCACTAAATGGTTGTTGGCTGGCTAATAACGATTCTACCGCAGTTGCACCACTGAGCGGGGTCCATTTTCCTTGAATAATAAGGTTATCGCGCAGCGGAAGAGAAAATGCATTTAATGCTTCTTTATATCCAGAAAGGCGCTCAATCGCTGTTGGTGAATCCAGTGAGCCGGTGATAAATGCAATATCCTGATGGCCCCGCTCAATGAGATATTTTGTCGCATTATAACTGGACCCTTTATGATCGCAGAAAGTACAGTGGCTGTGGTTTTTTCTTAATTTTCTGTTGACCACCATAATGGGCTGCTTATATTTATCAATAATAAGATCCATATCATCCACAGTTAAAAATCGGGGATAAATTATTATTGCGTCGCAACGTAAGTCGAGCAGGAATTGGATTGCTTCTTGTTCCTCTTCCGCGCTGTGTTTCCCGTCAACCAGCACCAGTTGACGGCCATTATTCTCTAATTTTTTGGCCGCTTGAGACAGTATTTCATTAAAGTAGTTACCATTATAAAGAGTATTGGTCACCACCAAACCAATGCATTGTGATTTATTGGTCGCCAGATTTCTTGCCAGCAAGTTTGGTCGATATCCGCTCTCTTCAATCGCTTTATATACCTGCGCTTTAGTCACTTCACTGACATAGCCTTTGCCTGACAGAACACGCGAAACAGTGGCTTTCGAGACACCTGCTTTTTTTGCCACTTCTAGCATTGTAGACATAGGTCTTTCCTACCCGTTGAAAATTATTGTCATTCTATACCTTTCGCCCTCGAAACTGCACGGCTGTTAGCAATATTCACTTACCCTATGGGCGGGTAGACATGCTGTTCCAATTGGGTTCTGGCCCATGCGCTATAGACTGGCGGCTGACTGGCAATACTCAGTTCTTTAGGCTCACAACTACTGTCGTGCACAATAACACGCCTAATTAATGCTGATCGTTATCACAAAATAAGAATTTAATTACTCCATCTATTGAATTGCAGTCAGTAATTTAAGATTCTCGTGTGGAACCGGTTACCTAGTTGCCTGATAATAACTAAAAGCAAGGGTGTATCGGCAGGTAATATTTAAATAACACTATGAATATAATAGCTAATTACCATTCATGCTGGTGAGGATAGTCCCTCTTCGATGGCAAATGGTTTGCTTAGCTCGGCGTGCGTCATTACGGGGAGTTGCTACTCATGTCAAAGAATTATGCCGCAGTATCTGCATCGATAGTCGATGCCATTGGTGGGGCGAATAACATCGCGGCGGTGACCCACTGTATGACGCGTTTACGCTTTGTGCTTAACGATGATAGTGCGGTTGATCTGGCGAAGTTGAAGTCCATCACCGGTGTGCTGGGTGTGGTGCGCAATGAAAACCAGTGTCAGGTCATTATTGGTAATAACGTTTCATATGCCTATGCTGAAGTGCTAAAACTGCTGCCGGAAGGCCTGGTAGCTGAAAATACGCTGCCGCAAAAAAATAAAATAACCTTGAAACGCATCGGAGCGGGGATCCTTGATGCGCTGATTGGCACCATGTCACCTCTGATTCCTGCCATTATCGGTGGTTCAATGGTCAAACTGTTGGCCATGATTCTGGATATGACCGGTGTTTTTGGCAAAGGCTCATCGACACTGATTATTCTCAATGTCATTGGTGACGGGGCGTTCTTCTTCCTTCCGGTTATGGTTGCTGCTTCTGCCGCACTCAAATTTAAAACCAATATGTCACTGGCTATCGCCATTGCCGGGGTGTTGGTTCATCCCGCCTTTATTGATTTAATGGCCAAAGCTGCACAAGGCCAACAAGTTGAGTTTATGGGCATTTCGGTCACGGCGGTGAAGTATACCTATACCGTTATTCCGGCATTATGTATGACCTGGCTGCTGTCTTATATTGAAAGATGGGTGGATCGCATTACACCGGCGGTGACCAAAAACTTCCTTAAACCAATGTTAATTGTGCTGATTTCCGCGCCTATTGCCATCATGTTTATTGGCCCTCTGGGAATTTGGATCGGCAGCGGTATTTCTTCGTTAGTGTACACCGTTCATGACTATCTGGGCTGGCTCTCGGTAGCGATTATGGGGGCACTCTGGCCTTTATTGGTTATGACCGGCATGCACCGTGTCTTTACCCCAACCATTATTCAGACCATTGCGGAGACCGGCAAAGAGGGCATGGTTATGCCATCAGAGATTGGCGCTAATCTTTCACTGGGTGGCTCATCGTTGGCTGTCGCATGGCGAACCAAAAACCCAGAATTGCGCCAAACGGCGCTGGCTGCTGCCGCATCAGCGATTGTCGCGGGTATCTCTGAACCGGCACTTTATGGGGTGGCATTGCGTCTTAAACGCCCGCTGATCGCCAGTCTTATTAGTGGTTTTATTTGTGGTGCAGTCGCCGGAATCGGTGGGCTGGCAAGTCATTCGATGGCGTCCCCTGGATTATTTACCAGTGTCCAGTTCTTCGATCCGGCCAATCCAATGAGTATCGTATGGGTGTTTGGTGTGATGATTCTGGCCATCGTGATTTCGTTTATTACCACGCTGTTGCTGGGTTTTGAAGATATCCCGGTTGAAAATAGCGAAAGTGATACCGCCCATTCTGCTGTTGCGCCAAGCGCAGTAAAAATTAACTAAATACGAGGTATGTAATGCCAGTATCAACATTTCCCGACGGTTTCTTATGGGGCGGCGCATTAGCCGCAAACCAGGCCGAAGGTGCTTGCTTTGAAGGTGGAAAAGGGCTGACGACGGTTGATATGATCCCTCATGGACCACACCGTTTGGCAGTAAAGCTGGGGCAGGAGAAGCGTTTTACCCTAAGAGATGATGAGTTTTATCCCAGTCATCAAGCGATCGATTTCTATCATCGTTATAAAGATGATATCGCGTTAATGGCTGAAATGGGGTTCACCGTATTTCGTACCTCAATCGCATGGAGTCGGATTTACCCTAACGGTGATGAGTTAACCCCGAATGCACAGGGCATTGCATTTTACCGCGACCTTTTCGCCGAGTGTAAAAAGTACAATATTGAGCCACTGGTGACGCTGTGCCACTTTGATGTTCCCATGCATCTGGTCACAGAATACGGCTCGTGGCGTAACCGGAAGATGGTTGATTTCTTCGCTCGTTATGCGCGCACATGTTTTACGGCGTTTGATGGATTAGTTAAGTACTGGCTCACTTTTAACGAAATTAATATCCTGCTGCACAGTCCGTTCTCTGGCGCCGGGCTGGTGTTTGAGCAACAGGAAAATCAGGAGCAAGTAAAGTATCAGGCTGCTCATCATGAGTTGCTTGCCAGTGCCTTGGCGACAAAAATTGCCCATGAGGTTAATCCGAATAATCAGGTGGGGTGCATGCTGGCGGGGGGGAACTTTTATCCGCGCACTTGTAAACCCGAGGATGTGTGGGCCGCGCTGGAGAAAGACCGTGAAAATCTGTTTTTCATTGATGTACAGGCCCGAGGTGCTTATCCGGCTTATACCAAACGGCTTTTCAGGGAGAAAGGGATTTCAATTGTTACTGAAACGGGTGACGACGAGATACTCAAGCATACAGTGGATTTTGTCTCCTTTAGTTATTATGCCTCCCGCTGTGCGTCGGCCGATATGAACGACCATAACAGCAGTGCGGCGAATATCGTAAAATCGCTGAAAAATCCTCACATTGAGGCCAGTGAATGGGGGTGGGGTATTGATCCTTTAGGTTTACGCATCACCATGAATATGATGTACGACCGCTATCAGAAACCACTATTTTTGGTTGAGAATGGGTTAGGTGCCAAGGATGAAATTAACCCGCAAGGCGAGATTGAAGATGATTATCGCATCAGTTATTTGCGTGAGCATATCAAAGCTATGGGGGAGGCCATTGTTGATGGCATTCCGGTAATGGGTTATACCTCATGGGGTTGTATTGATCTGGTTTCTGCTTCTACCGGTGAAATGAGCAAGCGCTATGGTTTTGTTTATGTTGACCGTGATGATCAGGGCAAGGGCTCTTTAGCCCGTAAGAGAAAGAAATCCTTTTATTGGTACAAAAAAGTTATTGCCAGTAACGGTGCCGATTTGGATTAAGTCATCTGCTGGGATATCGTCTATAGCCGATATCCCCAGTGGATAAATATAGTCGGGAGCGGGTCCATTTTCTCCTTATGACGTATTACCCGGCACTATCATTACTATCGTGCGGGCCTTTCTTCAGATGAATCATGAAATCGGTAAATGCGGTGCGCAGCGGTGCAAACAGCGGGTGTTTACGGTTCTCCAGCATCGTTTCTGAAAACAGTTTCAGCCCGAGAGCAAATGCTGCGGTTTTCTCTTTGCCGAAGTCTATATCTTCCCGCATTTGTAACCGTTCGATGATGCCGAGGATCTCGTCATGATTCTCGGCTTCGAACGTTAGCGGGGCTTTCTCAATAGCGTCACCTTTGCGGTCGGTCAGCGGCTCAATGGTGATGCGATAACGATATCCCGGCATCAGCTTTTCTCCTGATCTTTTTCATCAGTTGTAGCCGAAGGCGGTGCTAACTCTTTTTCAATCACTTCTACCGCCGCCAGTAGTGCGGCGTTAATGCGTAAAACCTGCTCTGGTGCGACATCAGAACGCATCATACTGCTACGTAGAATGTGGCGTAAGCGATGCATAGCATCAGAAATACCTTCTGCCAGATTCCCTTCTGGCCGGCGATTTACCTGTGCCAAGCGGGAGAAAATCACATCCACCATCTGTTGATTTTGTTGTAATTCAACTTTACCGGCATCAGTGATTTGGTAGCTTTTACGGCCATTACCGGTTGCCACTGGCGTGACAAAATCTTGCTCTTCTAGCAGGGTTAGCGTTGGGTAGATAACCCCAGGGCTTGGAACATAGAGCCCGGAGGACGCCTCTTCAATTGCCTTAATCAGCTCGTAACCGTGGCTCGGTTTTTTATCAACCAGCGCTAAGAGGACGATGCGCAAATCCCCATGTTCGAACAAGCGATGCATTTTATCACCGCGACCACGCCTGCTGCCCCTTACTGCTTCAGCGCCTTCAGCGGTTATATGATGACGACCTCCGCGATGCATCCTTTCGCCACAGTGGCGCTGCCCTTCATGGTGTTCGCCGCCCTGATGATGACCACGTTTTGAAAAACCAAACATAATGACTCTCCTTTAGATATATCTAAATTGACAAGCAGAGAGTAATAAATAGTGAGTTTTATGGGTAAAAATAGAGGAGATTTGTACTCTATTTATTGATATATATGATAAATATTTATTATATGCCAGCGAGGAATAAAGTGAAGACAAAGTCCATATAGTGAGGGGAATGGGTTGGCTGGTGATGTTTTATCTGGAGTAAATGAGCTAAAAACTCTGTGTGTTTCCACTGCTGGTAGTCGTTAGGCAATTTTTGTTTTAGTGTTTCAACCTTGATTGTTCATTCTTTGTACTGAGCTTCAAAGTAGGGAGCGTAAGCAGTCTACCCAGTTCGATTCTCTGGAAAATCCATATTGTTTAGACTTTGTCGATATCGTTGTTTTAACAGGGTTTTATAGACTTGGCGGGATGTGCTAAGAAGTGCTAATGGTGTCCCCGACTGGAATCGAACTGTTTACTTAATTATATGTTTTTAATATTTATTTTTAATGTTGCTTAATCTGCTTATACGTATCCTTATACATAAATTTTTCTCTTATTCGAGATAGTCACACCTAACACAATATTCATGTTATTAGCCTACCTATATAGAGTATCTCTGACCCAATGCTCTTAATTCTATCTTTTACATTTATTTACAAAAGAGCTTCTTAACCCTTATTAACTGTCATTAACCTTTATTCACCATTAGGTGTACAAATAAGAAGCAATTATTGGTATTAATTTAGGTTGTGTCCATTCACCCTATATTTACATCGGCTAGGGGAAATGTAAGTCTAATAGTGTCTTCACACATTTATACAAGTCTATTAAAGGATAACTTTATGGAGCGGGATTCTATTGCCATAAATAATGTGGCAAAAAGGTTAATACGGTTACCCGATGTGATGTCTATTACCAGGTTAAAGCGTTCTACTATTTATTTCAAGATGAAAGAAGGGAACTTCCCTAATAATATCCCTATCGGAGAAAGATCCGTTGCATGGGTAGAGGGGGAAGTAATTAATTGGATTGATGGAAATATTTCAAAGAGGGAAATGAGATGCTAAAAGAACTGCCACTAACTAAATACGATGAAGATATTAATACTATTGCTACATATCAGCCAATACCATTTACCCTTGAGCAGGGTGATGCTGGCTATGCAATCCGGGTAATCGAAATATATCGATTAAAGAAAATGGCTCCATTATTAGAACAGTTTGAATTATTAACGGGTTATGCAACCCCTCGCGCAAACTGTACACCTTACGAAATAAATATATTAATTGAGCGTGGGCAACAAATTTGCCAACAAGAAGAAATAAAAGTGAAAGCTGTGGAGCATGAAATCTCACAACTCAATATTGAGCTAAATAATGCTCAGCGGGGAGTCAGTAGCTTATCCAGTTATAATGGTAATATTCGAGGGTTAATGTCTAATCTTAATGATCGTGTAGAGAATGCAAAGCTAAGGTTAGAAAATACTAAAGCCTCAGTTTCAGCACGTAAAGGATTATTAGGGCTACTGCGGGGGCAAGTTGAGCAGATGCTGAGTGAGGGGGGTAAGGGCTTCAAAGGTAAGGTATTGGAGCTGCTCCCTATGGGTTCACTGCCATCGGAAACCTATCAGGGGGATAGATCTAGCAGCGGATTAACGTCACACAAGTACGCTTGGAAGGAGCTAAATAAATTAGAATATGCGCTTAAAAATATATTAGAAAAATGTACTGTGCCTAAAGATAAATACTCACTAAGTAACGGAGGGAAAGAAATTTCTGCATTAAAGAAACAGTATTATCAAATCGAGTCTGAAAATATAAGAAGCAAAATGTCACTGGGTGATTTTGTTGGTCTAATGAAAAATAAATCTAGCTGGCTAACAAGTAAAAAACGAGCAATAAATAATCCACTTTAATAGTTAATAAAATTTAATTATATAATATAAGGTAATACTAATGGCCAGAGTCAATCCTCCTGCTATGGCGGGGCAGTTTCATGCCAATTTTATTGGCGGTATTAGTCAGGCATTCGATAATGAAAAGAGTTTTTCAATTTCTGAATCGGCTGAAAATCAGTTGCGTATATCTATGCTGGAATCAGGCTGGATGATGAATAATATTACGTTGCTGGATGTGGATGAGTTGCAAGGGCAATGTATTGAAATAGGTGAATCCACTTTATATACCGGGCGCTCTATTGATGGCCGCTTTAATCGCGAAATGAAAGTTTCAGGCTCTGATTATTCGCTGGCTGATACTGATTCCTGTGCTTCTCTCTCTTATGAGCGAATGAGCACCATTGCCAATATTGGCGGTATTGAGCACTTTACTCAGACTGTTTCTGATTTCTTTGGTATGGCAATTTCATTGGATATGTTACGCATTGGGTTAAATGGTCAACGAATTGCTTATCCATCAGACCCCGTTACTAACCCTAAAGGCGAGGACGTTAATATTGGTTGGCACACGATAGCCAAAGACTTTAATAACGGATCTCAGGTTATAACTGATGAATTAACCCTTGGTGAGGGGGGCGAATTTCCACATTTAGATGCACTGGCTAACCATTTAATTACGGAAAAAATCCCTGAAGCCTACCGGGAAGATCCCCGCTTAGTGGTCATGGTGGGGGCAGAACTGGCGGCAGCGGAAAGGCTACGTTTATTTAATGCCGCAGATCGCCCGGCAGATACAGCAGCGGCACAAATGTTAATGGGGTCGGTTGCTGGTCGTTTTGCCTTTGTCCCGCCATTTATGCCGGGTAAACGCTTGGCGGTAACGACATTGAGCAATTTGCATATTTATACACAGAAAGGAAGCCGCCGTTTTCGGGCTGAATTTGTTGAAGACCGTAGCGCCTACGAACATAGTTACCTGCGCAATGAGGGTTATGCCTTGGGTAATGGTTTCTTGTATGCCGCCGTAGATGAAGCTGCTATTACTCTGGTTAAGAAGTGAGATAGCTAATGACTGATTCGCAATTAACTACCGGCTGGATATGTATTGCCACCGAGGGAACCACCATTGATAGCCGCAAAATTGAATCGCAGTGGCTGCTTGATATGGCTGAAACCTATGATGTACGGACTTACACCGCATTGATTTGGGAAGAGCACAAACGTGACCGGGATAATTTAGGCGAGGTGCTGGCCCTACGCAGTGATAAGCAAAGTGGCATTGTTCATTTGTATGCCCGTATCCGGCCCACGGCCAAATTGATGAGTTATAACGAACTGGGGCAAAAACTGTTTTGTTCCATCGAAGTGGAAGAAGATTTTCAGGACAAAGGTCATTTTTATTTAAGTGGTCTGGCGGTTACTGATAGCCCCGCCAGCATTGGCACTGACCGCTTACGTTTTAGTGCTAACCGTTCTTATTTTTCAAAACGTGGTGTTAAAGCAAAAATAAGTAAGCCGAGGGAATTTAGTTTATCAGACGCCACTATTATGGCCGGTAAAGGTTGGGTTTCCGCAATAGCGCTAAGTTAATTATTATATTACAGATAAGAAATACCCGGCTACTGGGCCGGGTATGGTTCTCTTCTATCGGAAAATAACAATGACAAATAATTCAATTAATGCTGATTTGACTATCTCATTCACCGTTATTTCCGTCAATAAAATAGGTTCGGATATATACGGTTATATTACTGACAAAAGTATTTATGCTTTAGGTTCTATGCCACGGCGTTTTAATTCCTGCCGGGCTAGCTCTTTAAACCAATTGCCAAGGCTCACGCCATCTTTAGCCGCTTCCGCATTAAGTTGTTCACGCAGTTCTGGTGCGATACGAATTTGGAATGTTGGCGATAGACCGTCACCTTTCGGGCTTTTATCTCGTTTTATAGTTGACACGTACGTACATAACCTCATAAGCTGTCTTTCGTTAGGTACGTACGTTAGCACGGCGTACCGACAAAATACAGCGGCCCGTCAAGGTGCTACCAACACCAAGCCGGGCCTGACCATCATGTTAGAGGAACTAACGCAATGGCTACGTCAAAGTGTACCTACATCTTTGCGGCGATCAACCGCACCCAACAGAAAATTAGCCCTGTCATGCTGCATATCACCGCAGAGAATGAGAAGACGGCCCGCCGCCGTTATGCCGCAGATTACATACTGCTTTTTGCCGGGCGTTTGCCTGCGCAGGGGGCATAGCATGAAACCTAAATATAATTTATCACAACGGAGCGTTGATAAAGTCCATCGGGCCATGCTGATTTCAGAATTAATGAAAGAGTTGTTGTATTCAAAAAATGAAACGCCACAACCTAATGTGGGTTCAGTAAATATAGCGGCTGTCTTTGATTGTATTTATGAAGATCTGGATGCAGTGCTGGATAACGAAATTGACTGGGGAAAGAATGAAAGCCGTTAATTTATTCCCGTCATTGTTATTTCTTTTCATATTTACAATGGAGACGCCGCGATGAGCAGTCAATTTGTCTCTGAAACGCTGCAAGCGGCCCGTGGGCGTTGGCCGTATATCTTGCCAGCGTTGGGTATTACCGTGCCAGAGAATGGCAGACACGGCGCTTGCCCGAAGTGTGGTGGTAATGACCGTTTCCGCTTTGATGATCAAGAAGGCCGTGGCACATGGATTTGTAGCCAGTGCAGTCATGGTGACGGGCTGGATCTTATTCGTTTGGTTTCTGGCAACGGGGCATTTCAGGCGGCAACCGAGGTGGCCAAGGCGCTAGCCTTACCGAATGCGCCGCAGGAAGCGATTAAGCCTGCCAGAAATGAAATCCCCGAAGAGCGCAAAAAGGCGATGCTGGCCAAGGCTTATCACGCTTTTCTGGCCCGTTGCAGCAGCGGTGAAAGCAGTTATCTGGCTGATAAGGGGTTGTCTGGCCATAGCCAATCCATTACGCAGGATGTTCATAAAACGGGAGGGATGGACTTCCCGGCAGGCTCTTTACTGTTACCACTGACTGATATCGACGGCAAGTTAACCGGTGCTCAGCTTATCAGTCCGTTAGGTGACAAGCGGTTATTGCCTAATACCGTGCTTAAAGGGGCGTTTATTGCGGTTCACCCATTAGAGGCTGGGGATAACCCGGAGCTGGTTGTTATCACTGAGGGTTATGCCACGGCTTTAACGCTGGATATGTTAACTGACGGGTTGGTTGTGGCGGCAGTCGCGGCTAACAACCTGCCGAACGTGGCGCAACACCTGCGCCATAAATGGCCCGATGCACGGTTGATTATCGCCGGGGATAACGATTTTGATGATGGTAAAGAGAACACTGGTAAGCTGTGGGCCGAGAAAGCTGCCAAAGCGGTAGATGGCTGGGTATCACTGCCGCCTACCCGTCATAAAGCGGATTGGGATGATTATCGCCGTGATAACGGGCTGGAACGGGCTAAAGAGGCCTTTCGGGAAGAAATGATCCTGTTTGGTAAGGGCAAAACCAAACTGCCGCAGGGGTTCCGCTTAACGCAGGAATATCTTTGGTATGACAAGCTGGTGAATAAGTCTGATGGCGATACCGAGATCCGCAATATCAAACTGTGCAGCCCGGTAAGAGTCACGGCGATTACCTGCGATTCTGACGGCGGTAACTATGGCCGCTTGCTGGAATGGGAAGACACCAACGGTATTAGCCGAAAATGGGCCATGCCGATGGAAATGCTCAGTAGCAGCGGGGAAGAGCTGCGGCGCATTCTGTTGAGTAATGGCCTGTCATATATCAGTACCACCGGACAAGCACGGGCGCACTTGATGGAATACCTTTCCCTGTGCAAGCCAGAGCGCAAGGTAACTTGTGTTAATAAAACTGGCTGGCATGGTTCGGTTTACGTGCTGCAAGACGAAGTGATCGGCGTTGGGGCTGAATCGGTGATCTTACAAACTGCCAGTGTACAGGGGCGGGATTTCAGAACGGCCGGAACACTGGACGAATGGCGCGATCAGGTTTCCCGTTATTGCGTGGGTAATGGTCGGGTGGCGTTTTCTGTCAGTCTCTCTTTTGCCTCGCCATTGTTAAAACTGGTGGGGGTTGGCGGTGGTGGTTATCACCTGAAAGGGGAATCAACGGACGGTAAAACCACCACTATGAAAGTGGCGGCTTCAGTCTGTGGCGGCACTGACTTCTGGCATACGTGGCGCTCAACCGGTAACGCGCTGGAGGGCACCGCCAGCCGCCGCAATGATGCCACCCTAATGTTAGACGAAATACGGGAAGTGGATGGCAGAGAGGCCGGGAATATTGCCTATATGCTGGCGAATGGCCAAGGGAAAGCGCGGGCGCGTACTGACGGCAGTTTGCGCGAGGCTAATCGCTGGTGTCTGTTGTTTCTGTCTACTGGTGAATTGTCGTTAGTCGAACATGCAGCCAATGCTGGGGAGCGTACTTATGCCGGTGTGGAAGTGCGGATGGTGCAGATCCCCAGTGATTCCGGTAAGCATGGTGTATTTGAAGAGTTGCACGGCTTTGCCGGAGGTAAAGCGCTGTCGGAGCACTTAGAGCAGGCGGTGGCTTCCTGCTATGGCGAGCCGTTCCGTGCTTGGCTGCGGCTGTTAACCGCAGACCTGACCGGCATGACCAGCAAGGCCAAGATACTGCTAAAAGAATATACCCGACTGCTTACCCCGGAGAATGCCGGTAATCAGGTTGGCCGAGCAGTTACCCGTTTTGCACTGGTGGCAATAGCCGGAGAGTTGGCCACACAGGTTGGGATCACCGGCTGGCCAGAGGGCGAGGCTTTCCGGGCAGCACAAACCTGCCTTAATGCGTGGATGGGAGATCGTGGCCACACTGCCAATCAGGAAGACGCCGCCGCACTGGAGCAGGTGAAAGAGTTCATTACCCGTAATCAGTTCAGCCGCTTTGCTGACTGGCATGACGAGCGCAGCCGCCCGGCTAACATGGTGGGTTTTCGGCGAGTGGATAAAGGCAATAACAAAGAAGATGCGGTAACGACTTTCTTTATTTTGGCCACCGGTTGGAAAGAAATCTGCAAGGGCTTTGATGCCAAGAAAGTGGCTCAACTCTGCGTCAAGGCCGGTTATCTCGATGCACCAGAGGATGCCCGGACACAGAAAAACATTCGCCTGCCAGAAATGGGGCTGAAACGGGTCTATCAGTTCAATAGCACGGTTTTAGGTTAATACACTCACGCGAGTCTTATTGAGAACTGGTAACACTGGTAACAGAGGTAACAACCATAAGCAGCAAGGGGGAGAGCTGTTACCAGTGACAGGGGGCTATTGGTAACACTGGTAACAGAAATCAGCCTGTTACCACCGGTTACCAGTTGATAATGCCCAGTGGTAACTCATTTTATCTATATAAATCAATGGTGTTACCAGCGTTACCAGCGTTACCACTGATACCAGTCACAGGCGTAAGAGACAATATAAAAACGAGTCAGTTCGAGGCTTATTTTCTGGCTGGCGGTTCTGGCTTTAAACAGAGGGCCATATCAATATGCGAGTTTTTAAAGTTATTTGTCCAGATTGCGGTACACAAGCCACTATCAGTAAAACTAACCGCAAGCATAGCCATATTGCGGATCTCTATTGTAGTTGTACCAATACTGAATGCGGCCATACCTTTGTAATGAATGCGACCTTTTCCCATACCCTTAGCCCCAGTGCGTTAACGCATAGCCGGTTAATTAAGGATTTGGTAGACCACATATCACCGCAAGAGAGGGAGGAGGCGATCAGGCTATTGCAAGTGGCTCATAAAGAAGATGTACAGCAACAAGTCATCAGTGATGCAAAACCGCAAATTACGCGTAGGGTGAGCAAAGATTACGTGGCCAACCGTTAGCCCGGTGTTACCACTCTGGCGCTTGATTTTCTTCCCGGCCCTGTACTGTGTTTTTCAGTTAGCCAAAAATAACCTTGCCCCGCGAAGCCCCGCCCGGCAAGGGTTTCAACATTTCCCCCGCGCTATTCTTTCACCTGATTTTTTCAACCCTCGCCACGTAAAATAAAATACTTGTTTTAAATCATATAATTAAAACTTTCAGCGGCACGGTCAGAAAAAGTGAAACTGAAATTTACTGAAATTCTTTTCAATCTTTTCAGTTGGGATTTTCAGCCAGAACCCCAGCCACGGAGCGGGCTGGCGCTAGGGTTTGTAGGAATTTAAAACTGAAATAAGTTTATAAAGCAAAGTGTGCAGGCGGGTGCGGTGTAGTGCCGTTTCCGTGGTTTTAGAGTTTTATCCATGAATTTTTATCATTTTATTTATATTAGGATTTTGTTGGGATATTTTACTAGCATATATATTTGAGGTATGTGATTTTTCAAGTTTTTTTAGTTTTTTATTTATATATCATTCGATTATGCTGCTTAATAATAAATAGTTAAAATACCATGTGAGTCATATCATATTGATTTTTCATAAATAAAATGCTAGTTATTGTTAGGTTTTTAGCGCTGAATTTAATTGTATGATATTGCATTTTAATATCTTATAGTTATAAATTTATTATTTAATAATAAAATCATGGGGTTATGATGGCGAAGAATTATCCGGCTTTTATGAATGCTACTGGGATGGTAGTAAAAATATTAGAAAAGATTAAAGTCGCTGCTACACCTGAGCGTTTTACTCAGGATTTTTTAAGTACGGAGTTGGGTTTTTCCGGAGGGAGTGCAAAAGCTTTTATTCCGTTGGCAAAGAAAATGGGCTTGTTGGGAAGTGACGGAGCGCCAACTGAGTTGTATAAGAGATTTAGAAACACTAACAGCTCAAAATCAAAAGAAGCTATGGGTAAGGCGTTAAAGAATGCATACCCTGATTTATATGCTAGAAATGAGTATGCTCATAATCTTTCTAAAACTGAACTTGAAGGGTTATTGGTAGAAATGACAGGGCTTGAAAAGGGAAGTGGTACAATTAGAGCAATTTTAGGAACAATAGATGCAATCAAGTCATTTGCAAGTTTTAACAATACTCAAGAAAATGAGGATGGCGCTGTAACTGCCAAAGTTGAGCCGATAGAGAAATTAAATAATAGCGATCTAGATAACGAACTCGTAAAATTAGGTTTGTCATATACAATTAACTTGGTTTTACCAAAAACAGATGATGTTGCTGTTTTCAACGCAATATTTAGAAGCTTAAGAGAAAACTTACTTAGGAAATAATCATGGAAGATAAAATAAAGGTTTTTGCTTTATCAAATAATATGGCAGAAAGAGCTTTGGATTATCTTGAGCGTGATTTGAAAATAGATTTGTTTCGTGGTGGTAGTGACGAGAAAGACAGGGATGAAGAATATTATCCCCAATTTAATCATAAGATAAGAATGCAAGCGAAAGAGATGGCTGTGCATTATGAGATATTTTATTGTTTAGAGGTTTCAATTAGGAGTTTAATTAAAGATAAACTTAAATCCGAATTAGGTGAAGATTGGTGGAATAGCGATAACATACCGGAAATTATAAAGAAAAATGTTAAAGATAATATTCAGCGGGAAATTGATTCTGCTTTTACTCAGCGCTCAGATGATGAGTTGGACTATACCACCTTTGGTGAGTTAGGTGAAATAGTGAGAAAAAACTGGAAGCATTTCGCTGATTTATTTAATAGTGATAAGGCTTTTAATAGAGTGATGCATAGCTTGAATCTTCTCAGAGGCCCTATAGCACATTGTAGCCCTTTAGCTGAAGACGAGATAGTAAGATTAAATTTAACTTTAAAAGATTGGTTTAGATTAATGGAGTGACTACGAATTAGTTATAATGGGTATTATTAAATGACTAAGTTCTGGCTAATGTAATTTTATACATATTTATATAATTGATGTGATAATGAATGTTTTAATCATTTATATTTCTATCTTTTCGTATAAAAATACTGTACCACTGCAACATCTCCCTGCGTCCTTCAAGATATTGTGCATGGTTATAAGTTCCACGGATGGAGTTTTTATCAACATGCGCAAGTTGGGTTTCAATCCAAGCACTGTTGTAGCCTTTCTCATGCAAGATAGTGCTCATGGTGTGCCGGAAACCGTGGCCTGTGGCTCTAGCGTGATAACCCAACATCTTGATCACCTTGTTGATACTCGCCTCACTCATTGGCTTCCCGGCATCATTGCGGCCGGGGAACACTAACTGATAATTCCCTGTCAGCACCTTTAGCTTTTCAAGGATCGCCAAGGCTGGTGTAGAAAGTGGCACAAGGTGAGGGCGGCGCTTCTTCATCCGTTCTTTGGGAACTTCCCACAAGGCATTATCCAGATCAAATTCAGACCATTCAGCGGCCCGCAGTTCTATAGTTCTTACACCGGTGAGCATTAACAACTGGGTGGCGTATTTGGTCAGTTTGCTGCCTTTATAGTTATCCAATGCCTGAATAAATTCGGGTAGCTCACTTTCAGTCAGGAAAGGGTAATGGCCATTCTTGGGGCGGTTTAATGCGCTGGCCAGATCCGGGGCTGGGTTATAAGTGGCTCGCCCGGTAACGACGGCATAGCGGAAGACTTCACCACAGCGCCGCCTAATTTTTCCGGTGAGTTCCAGTGCGCCGCGCTTTTCGATGCGTTGCAGAACGGCCAGTAGTTCTAACGGTGCTATCTGGTCAATTGGGCGCTTGCCGATATAAGGAAATACGTTGTTATCGAAGCCACGCATAACCGTATCCGCATATTCTGGTGTCCATGTCGCAAGTTTGGAGCTGTGCCATTCGCGGGCAATATCTTCAAAGGTATTTTTAGCCGGATACTTTAAGGCAATCTTTTCCGCTTTACGGGCATCACTGGGGTTGGTGCCATTGGCTAAAGCTGATTTTGCTTCTTCACGTTGGCGGCGAGCATCAGCCAGTGATACAGGGCCATAGACACCAAATGAAATCATATGAGCCTTGCCGCCAAATTGATAACGGAAACGCCAACCTTTCACTCCATTAGGGGAAATGATGAGTGATAAGCCTTTGCCATCATTGAGTGTATAGGCCTTATCTGTAGGCTTGGCGGAGCGGATTTTGAAGTCATTTAGCAGCATTTTTGTATAACCATAAGATCGAACCTAGCGTTATACAACATTCTATACAAGTTTTGCGTAGCTGTTACGGGTATTTTGGGGATTTCTTTGGACGTAGTTCTGTGTAATGCATTTGTTTTAAAGGGATTTTTAGACTTTACTGGACTTACTGAGAAGTGCTAATGGTGTCCCCGACTGGAATCGAACCAGTAACTAGCCCTTAGGAGGGGCTTGTTATATCCGTTTAACTACGGGGACCCGGACATTGGCAGAGTGACTGCCGCTGAAGTGTACTGCCGAGCATTATACGCATTTTTATCCAGATAATAAGCGGTTAGCTGGCTGTTTGGTTACTCTGTCACCAACTTAGAGTGATTAAGTGATAGTAATAACCGAAAAACGATGTTTATCGGCACAGTTGTAGCTATCTAGCCTTATAACTGTTTTTTTGCCGTAAGCCATTAACAACATCGAGTATCAGGCTGACGTGAGAAGTGAATAAGTTAATTTGAATAGGTTAATTAAGGACACGAGGCTGTCGCCACTCGTGTCCAGTAAACTCAGCAACCAACGGCAATCCCCCCAGAGGCTACATTTCTATTTGGGGGTAACTCATTGATTAAAATATCAACTCTTCTTAACGAACTCTGATTTCAACTTCATTGGACCAAACCCATCAATTTTACAATCGATATTGTGATCCCCTTCAACCAGGCGGATGCCTTTCACTTTGGTGCCAATTTTCAGCGTTGAAGAACTGCCTTTTACTTTTAGGTCTTTAACAACAGTTACTGAGTCACCGTCAGCCAACAAATTACCGTTGGCATCGCGCACCACCAGGTCGTCTTGGCCGGTGGCTGAAGGGCTATTTTCCGACCACTCATGACCACATTCCGGGCAATTCAGTTGTTCACCTTCTTGCCATGTAAATTCAGAACTACATTTTGGACAGTTTGGTAAATCCTGCACGTTAACCTCTTGAAATTAAATTGAATAAATATAAAAAAGTGACAAATAACAGTCTGCTATATTGATGTTCACATATTTTACACTTTTTACCGCATTAAAGAATAGCCAAGTGGCCAGTAACTCAGGTAAATAATTACGGGTGTATCGGTGTAGCTATCTTTGAATCCTGCCACGTCATGGTATTTTTTATGGTTTAGATGATATAAGGATGATTGGCTGAACTAAGGGGATTTTATTAAAAATTGTCGGTATACCCTGTTACCACCTGTTAGTGGAACAGTGATAACTGAATCCCGCTTACTTTTGCCCTAAGCGCCGATGTTGTTCAAGTTCATAGTCGATAAAAGCATTGATCATCGTCCGGTAAACTTTCTCTATGATCTCTTCTGCTAATCCCGCTTTGCTGGCTTCTGCTGTGACACGATCTATTACCATCTGCACCCGATCTGGCGCCCGTACTGCGTTCTGATCCTGCTTAAATGCGGCGGCCGCTTTTACACATTGGCTCCGTTGCGCGATTAACGCGACAATTTGCGAATCTATGCCATCAATAGCCGCTCTGATATCCTCGATCGAAGAGAAATGCATTAGTTGTACCTCTTTGCTAGTACGAAATTATTACGTTAACACAGTGGTTAAGTTGGTGCTATTCAGAGGGGGGCGGAGTGTCTTTGGCTGCCTTATCACCATTTTTCGGTTGATGGGTCATATCACTGCGGATCTGCGCATGGTTTATCAGGGCAAAAATAAAAGTACCGCCGATAATGTTGCCTGCCAATGTTGGAATCGCGAATGGATAAATAAATTGCTGCCAGGGTAATGAGCCATTAAATACCAGATAGAAGATTTCGACCGAACCAACCACAATATGGGTAAGGTCGCATAGCGCCACTAAATAGGTCATCAGGAAAATGACCCAGATCTTAGTGCCTCCTGCTGATGGCATCATCCATACCATAGTGGCAATGATCCAACCGGAAAATATGCCGTTAGCAAACATCTCAGATGGCGAATTCTCCATCACCCCTTGTGCCAGAGTGACAAATGATGCGCGGGTCGACTCATCAAACACCGGCATATGGATAAAGGAATAGGCCGCAATTCCTGTACCGATAAGGTTGCCCAGTAGTACCAACCCCCATAGGCGAAATAACAGAAGAAAGTTTTGCCCACTCGGTTTTTGCATGATGGGCAGTACCGCGGTCACGGTATTTTCGGTAAATAGCTGTTGGCGGGCCATAATGACAATAATAAAACCAAAGGTATAACCGACATTCTCCAGCAGGAAACTTGCCGGTGAGTCAGGTAGTTTTGCGTGAAAAATGCCTTTGGCAATAAGCGATGCCCCCATTGAAAGGCCGGCAGCAATGGCAGACCACAGCAGTGCAAAGCTGTCGCGCTCTAACTCTTTTTGCCCCTCGAGGCGGATCAATTCATGGATTGCGGCTGCTTTTGAGGGAAGTTCCTTCTCATTTATTTCTATCTCTTTTCCCTGCTTTTGTTCCTCACTTTCCACTTTCAATTCACCCTTATTCTGCGACAGTTTTTCATCATTCATAGGGATTTCCCAGTTGGTAGATAAATAATTGTGGTGGTTGGAACACAAAAAATAAGGGAAGGTCGACATAATAAGCGTAGTCGCTATTTATTATTCGCGGGCTAATGGTGAGTTGTTAGTGTGTCTTTGTTGGGCGGAGTAAAATAGCCATCAGAAGAGGGAGAAAAGTAACCCAACGTTAATGTTGTTGGTTTTTTCTACAGAAATTTGATCTTATACCGAATAATACCTCTATAAGGGTAGGGTCAGGGTTAGGCCCACGCTACGTAAGGATTAAGCCTTATGTTATCATTCAGTTTTCCTGAAACAACAATCCTACGGTGGAAACCAATCCTTCATGTTGGAAGCTAAAAACCTGACCTGCATCCGAGATGAGCGAAGCTTGTTCCAACAGTTAAGCTTTTGTGTGGCTGCTGGGGAGATAGTGCAGGTCGAGGGGCAAAATGGTGCAGGTAAAACCAGTCTGTTGCGGATTTTAGCCGGACTGGCCGATGCAGATGAAGGGCAGGTGAGCTGGTTGGGGGCGAATATTCGCCGAGATCGCGCTAAGTATCATCAGGATTTATTGTTTTTAGGCCATCAACCGGGGGTTAAGTCGGTACTGACGCCTTTTGAAAATCTGGCGTTTTATCAGTCGGTGTTACAAAAGGTCGATAGCGCCGCAATCTGGCAGGCTTTGTCTCAGGTCGGGTTGGTGGGTTATGAGGATTTACCGGTATCTCAATTATCGGCTGGGCAGCAACGGCGCGTGGCCTTGGCCCGTTTGTGGTTGAGCAAGGCTCCACTATGGATTCTGGATGAACCGTTGACCGCGATTGATAAGCAGGGGGTTGCTACCCTGTTAGATCTGTTTGTTGAACATGCAGCTAACGGTGGCATGGTACTGCTTACCACACATCAGGATCTGAACGGTGTTGGTCAGAGTGTGCGTAAAATCCGTTTAACCAACACGCAGGAGAATTAATGTTTATCAGCGTGTTGCGTCGTGAATTAAAAATAGCCTTTAGAAAAGGGGCAGAGATAGTTAACCCGCTCTGGTTTTTTCTGATTGTCATCACGCTGTTTCCGTTAGGGATAGGCCCAGAACCGCAATTATTGGCGCGTATTGCTCCGGGGATTGTCTGGGTGGCGGCATTGCTTGCATCGTTACTCTCTTTGGAGCGGCTATTTCGCGATGATTTCTACGATGGTTCCCTTGAACAGTTGTTGTTGTTACCCGCGCCACTGGCACTCACGGTGTTAGGCAAAGTGTGTGCTCACTGGGTCGTTACCGGATTACCCTTGCTTATTTTATCTCCGCTGGTCGCTCTCTTGCTGTCTCTTGATAGTAATACCGCGATTGCCATGGCGCTCACGCTGCTGTTGGGGACGCCAACCTTAAGTTTTATCGGGGCTATTGGTGTGGCACTGACGGTGGGGTTACGCAAGGGAGGGGTGCTGCTGAGTTTATTGGTGTTGCCGCTGTATATCCCGGTGCTGATATTTGCTACTGCGGCCATTGATGCGGCTTCTATGTCACTGCCGATTGATGGGTATCTGGCGATTTTGGGGGCAATGCTCGCGGGGAGTGTAACACTTGCGCCTTTTGCCACCGCCGCTGCATTGAGAGTGAGTGTGCACTAGCAGTTGAATGCCACTCAGAAGGTAACAATTTCTTAAAAGAAATCTGTAGTTAAAATATAATAATTTTCAGAAGCTTAAGCACGGTAGCCAACGCAGTCAGAGCAGATTGTGCGCCGTACCCTGCGCCGGCATTGCCACTGAGTGATGCCTGTCCAATTTTACTGTGAGCAATGAAAAATGTGGAAATGGTTTCATCAATTCGCTAAACCCGAGCGGCTCTATACGCTGTGTGGTCGGTTTGTCCCGTGGCTGGGTATTGCCGCTGTGGTCTGTTTGATGGTGGGCTGGGTGTGGGGATTTGGTTTCGCCCCCTCTGATTATCAGCAAGGCAACAGTTTCCGTATCATTTACTTGCATGTCCCGGCGGCGATCTGGTCGATGGGGATCTATATGTCGATGGCGATTGCGGCACTTGTCGGCCTGGTCTGGCAAATGAAAATGTCTGATAACGTCGTCGCCGCCATGGCGCCGGTCGGCGCGGTGTTTACCTTTATTGCCTTGGTCACCGGTTCTACTTGGGGTAAACCGATGTGGGGAACCTGGTGGATTTGGGATGCGCGATTGACCTCTGAGTTAGTGTTGCTATTCCTCTATCTTGGCGTGATTGCGCTGTATAACGCATTTGACGACCGCAAGTTGGCTGGGCGGGCTGCGGGTATTTTGGTGCTGGTCGGTGTGGTCAATATTCCAATCATTCATTTCTCCGTGGTGTGGTGGAACACCTTGCATCAAGGTTCCACCAACATGCAGCAAAGCATTGATCCAAGTATGCGTTCACCGTTGCGTTGGGCGATTTTTGGCTATTTGTTGTGCTTTATTACTCTGACATTAATGCGCCTGCGCAACTTGATTTTGCAGCAAGAGCGCCATCGCCCTTGGGTAAGCGCCCTATTGCGTAAGGAGCCACGTCTATGAGTCCGGCCTTTAACTCTTGGGCGGCATTTTTCGCCATGGGCGGCTATGCCTTTTATGTCTGGCTGGCGGCGGCGGTTACTTTGCTGTCTCTGCTTAGTTTGTGGGGACATACGCTGTGGCAGCACAAACAATTATTAGCGGATATTCAGCGTCGTCAGGCGCGGGAGCTGCGCATTCGGCAGGCAAATCAGACTCAGCATTCCGCCCGTTCGCAGGAGAAACAGCAGTGAACCCACGTAGAAAAAGTCGGCTCTATCTGGCGATGGTGGTTTTGATCGGTATCGGTCTGACCACCACTCTGGTGTTGTACGCACTGCGTGCCAATATCGATCTGTTCTATACCCCTGGCGAAATCTTGCAGGGTAAAGGGGAGCGCCACGAGAAGCCGGAAATAGGTCAGCGTTTACGTATCGGCGGCATGGTGATGCCGGGGTCGGTGAAACGTGATGATAAGACGCTGGAAATGAGTTTCAAGGTTTATGATGCGCGCGGCGCAATCACCGTCACTTATACCGGCATTTTACCGGACCTGTTCCGCGAGGGGCAGGGGGTGGTAGCGCAAGGTGTATTCGCTGAGGGCAATACGGTAAATGCGAAAGAAGTGCTGGCAAAGCATGATGAAAAATACACACCACCAGAAGTGAAAGAGGCGATGAAGGAAAACCACACCCGCCCAGCGGAGGCTTACAGTAGCACTAAGCGTGAGGGTAATGCCTCATGATGCCTGAAATAGGGAGTTTTCTGTTATGCCTGGCACTGGCTATCTCGCTATTGCTGAGTTTGTATCCGCAATGGGGCGCTGCGCGTCAAGATGCCCGTATGATGGCGGTTGGCAGACCCTTGACGTACGGTATGTTCGCTACCATCGCGCTGTCATTTATATGTCTGGTGTATGCGTTTGTGGTGAATGATTTCACTGTCTCCTATGTGGCGGCGAACTCAAATTCACACCTGCCAGTTTATTATCGTATTGCGGCGACCTGGGGCGCACATGAGGGATCGCTGCTGCTGTGGGTGTTGCTGCTAAGTTGCTGGTCGCTGGCCGTTGCGCTCTTTAGCCGTTCAATGCCGGATGATGCGGTAGCCCGAGTGCTGTCGGTGCTGGGGATGATTACCGGCGGTTTCCTGTTGTTTATTATTCTGACGTCAAATCCGTTTACCCGCACCTTGCCGGACTTCCCAATTGACGGTAATGATTTAAATCCGTTGTTGCAGGATGTCGGGTTGATTTTCCATCCGCCACTGCTTTATATGGGTTATGTGGGGTTCTCGGTAGCTTTTGCTTTCGCGATAGCTTCCTTAATGGCTGGCCGACTTGATAGTGCTTGGGCGCGCTGGTCACGGCCGTGGACTCAAGCGGCATGGGTGTTCCTGACCATGGGGATCGTGCTCGGTTCGGCGTGGGCCTATTATGAATTAGGCTGGGGCGGCTGGTGGTTCTGGGATCCGGTTGAGAATGCCTCGTTTATGCCTTGGCTGGCAGGTACGGCGTTAATTCACTCACTGGCGGTGACCGAAAAACGTGGCACATTCAAAGCGTGGACGGTATTGCTGGCGATTACGGCATTCTCTCTATGCCTAATGGGCACCTTCCTGGTGCGTTCCGGCGTATTGGTTTCGGTACACTCTTTTGCCTCTGATCCGGCTCGTGGCATGTTTATTCTGGCTTATCTGGTGATTGTTATCGGTGGCTCATTGCTACTGTATGCAGTTAAAGGCGCACAAGTGCGCAGCCGTACTCAGCATGAGGTGTTCTCACGCGAGACTTTCCTGCTCGGTAATAATGTGCTGCTGATTGCCGCAATGTTGGTGGTGCTTCTGGGTACTTTGTTGCCATTGGTACACAAGCAACTGGGACTGGGCAGTATTTCAATCGGCGAACCGTTCTTTAATACCATGTTTACCTGGTTGATGGCCCCAATGGCACTGCTGATGGGGATTGGGCCGTTAGTGCGTTGGCGTCGTGATGAGCCGAGTAAACTCTGGAAACGCCTCAGTGTGGCTCTGGTCATCACCTTGCTGCTGTCGATATTGATACCCTGGCTGCTGCAAGACACTATTGCCGGTATGACCGTGGTCGGTTTGATGATGTCTATCTGGGTCATTATCCTGACATTGATGGAGTTGCATGAGCGAGCAACTCACCGCCATGGTTTTTGGCGTGGTTTAACGCACTTATCTCGCAGTCATTGGGGCATGGTGTTGGGGCACTTGGGTGTGGCGGTGACGGTGATCGGTATTGCCTTTAGCCAAAATTACAGTGTTGAGCGTGATGTGCGCATGAAGGCTGGTGATAGCATCGATATTCACGATTATCACTTCGTGTTCCGCGATGTTCACGATATCAAAGGATCGAACTATACCGGCGGTGTTGGCATTATTGATGTCACCCGTCATGGTAAAGCTGAAGCCACCTTACATGCGGAGAAACGTTATTACAGTGTGGCCCGTTCTATGATGACTGAAGCCGCTATTGATGGTGGCTTCAGCCGTGATCTCTACGCCGCACTGGGTGAAGAACTGGATGACGGGTCATGGGCGGTGCGCTTGTATTACAAACCCTTTGTCCGCTGGATCTGGTTCGGTGGGGTATTTATGGCTATCGGCGGCATCTTCTGCATGCTTGATCCGCGCTATCGGATGAGCAAAAAGTTAAAGCGCAGTGCTGCATCGGAGGCTGAATAATGAAATCTCACTTTTCATTCAATAAGCTGATGTTTATTCCGCTGGTACTGTTTTTACTGCTAGTTGTGGCCTTTTTAGTGCAATTGACTCGCAATGCTAATGGCGAGGATCCGACGATGTTGGAGTCAGCGCTGATTGGTAAACCGGTGCCAACGTTCAAGCTTGAATCGCTTGAGCAACCGGGGAAAACCTTTGATCAGGCAGTATTACATGATGGTAAGCCGATGTTACTTAATGTCTGGGCAACCTGGTGTCCGACCTGCCGCGCTGAGCATCAATATCTGAATAAGCTGGCGGCACAAGGCATCCGTGTGGTGGGTTTGAACTATAAAGATGATCGTGTCAAAGCGGTGCAGTGGCTCAATGCGCTGGGTAATCCTTACGCGCTGAGTTTGTATGATGGTGATGGCATGTTAGGGCTGGATCTGGGGGTTTATGGTGCGCCGGAAACTTTTCTGATCGACGGGCAGGGAATTATCCGTTATCGCCATGCCGGTGATCTGAACGATCGCGTCTGGCTGCAAGAAATTCTGCCGTTGTATAAGAAGTATCAGGGGGGCGCATGAGATTACTAAGCCTGATCTTCGGCCTTATGCTGAGTTGGAGTCTGTTTGCCGCCATCGATACCTACACCTTTAAATCTGAGGCACAAGAGCAGCAGTATCGTGAACTGACCGAACAACTGCGCTGCCCTAAATGTCAGAACAACAGCATTGCCGACTCCAATGCGATTATTGCTGCTGATATGCGCGCCAAAGTGTATGAACTGATGCAGCAGGGTAATTCCAAACAGCAAGTCATTGACTATATGGTGGCCCGCTACGGCAACTTCGTCACTTACGAGCCGCCGGTGACGGCTGCAACGCTGATTCTGTGGGTGGGGCCGGCTCTGTTTGTGCTATTTGGGGCCGTAGTGGTGATATTACGTGCACGGCGACGAGTGGAGAAAGAGACCCCACTGTCGGCGCAGGAACAGCAACGGTTACACCATCTGCTCGCCGAACATGCTCGCGGTGTGGAAAAATCGACGGTGGTGCAACACAGCATCCCGACTAAACACGCGAAGACAAACAGGAAACAACCATAATGGCTTTTTGGCTGATAGTGATCATTTTGCTGGCGGTCGCGGGTGCTTTGTTGGTTATACCTGCCATGCGGCAAGACACGGATTCACCGACGACCACCCGGGATGAATTGAACAAGGCTATTTATCAGGATCGGTTATCTGAACTGGCTGAAGATGAAGCGCAAGGCGTGGTAGAACAGCGACCTGAACTGATTCAGGAACTGCAACAAAACCTGCTGACAGATATCCCCCAACAACCGGATGAGGAGATAAGCCCGATTAACCGCTGGGTGTTACTGCCCGGGGTGGTGATACTGGTGGTGGTCGCCGTGGGGTTATACCTAAAAACCGGTGGTTTGGCTCAGGTGCAGGCATGGCATCAGGTTGTTGCACAAATGCCTGAATTACGTGCCAGAGTTGCCAATGAGCGGGCGGAGCCTTTGAGTATGGAAGAGGTCGCACGTTTAGGGCTGGGCTTGCGTACTTCTTTGCAGCAAGATATTGCTAACGTCAATGATTGGATGATGCTTGGCCGGGTGGGGATGGCACTGAATAATGCCACTACCGCAACCCAAGCTTTTGCTAAAGCTTATCAGCTTGCGCCCGATAATGAAGATGTCAGACTCGGTTATGCTGAGGTGCTGACACGTTCCAACGATCCACAAGATAATCAGCTGGCAACTCAGATGTTGCGAACGATGGTTGGACAGGATCATACCAATCTGCGCGCCATGAGTTTATTAGCTTTTAATGCTTTTGAGCAGGGTGACTTTAAACAAGCCATTGGTGCATGGGAAGTTATGCTAAAATTGCTGCCTGCTGGCGATTCCCGCATAGAAGTGATAAAACGCAGTATCCAGCAAGCCAAATCACAGGCTGGGCAGGAAACAGCTACACTGGGAATAGAGGTTTCACTCTCCTCTGATGCCGTTCAGAAATTACCTCAGCAGGGAACCCTGATTATATCGGTAACCGATGGAGCAAACCCGGTACCGGTTGCCGTCAAACAACTGCCTGTGAGCCGATTCCCGTTATTAGTAACGTTGGATGACAGTAATGCAATGATGCCAGAGCGTTTGCTCTCTTCGTTGTCTCAGGTGAAAGTGCGGGCACGTCTCTCGCAAGATGGTACGGCCAATCCGCAATCGGGTGACTGGTTTGGTGAGAGCAGCGTGCAGAGTTTCGGTGGGACAGCAAAGCCACAAACAATTAATGTACAGATAAACAAACAGATCCCTTAAGCGTAAGGGGCTGGACAGAATTTCATGGAGAAGATTATGAACTACCGCCTGACTGTGCTGGCTTTTGCCACCGTGCTATTAGTAGGGTGTGCCAGTAGCTCGCCGGATCATATGGAGCAGGGCCGCTCAGATCCGCTGGAAGGTTTTAACCGGGCAATGTTCAATTTTAACTATGAGGTTCTTGATCCTTACGTGGTGCGCCCGGTAGCCGTAGTTTGGCGTGATTACGTGCCACAACCTGCACGTAACGGCACAAGTAACTTCCTGAGTAACCTTGAAGAGCCAGCCAGTATGGTCAACAGCTTCTTGGTGGGTGACCCGTATAATGGCATGAAGCACTTTAACCGCTTCTTCCTGAATACTATTTTGGGCATGGGTGGCTTGATAGATGTGGCGAGTATGGCTAACCCTAAGCTGGCTAAACAAGTCCCTCACCGCTTTGGCAGTACACTGGGCCATTATAATGTTGGTTACGGCCCGTATGTAGTGTTACCGGGCTATGGCAGCTTCACCATTCGTGAGGATGGGGGGAATGCGGCTGATTACGTTTATCCGGTGTTGAGCTATCTCACGTTCTGGATGTCGGCAGGTAAATGGATGGTAGAAGGGATTGAAACCCGTGCTCAGCTATTGGATTCCGATGGGTTGCTGCGTAACTCGTCAGATCCTTATCTGATGGTGCGCGATGCCTACTTCCAACGTCATGATTTCCTGGCGAACGGCGGGCAGTTGAAACCGGAAGTCAATTCGAATGCACAAGCTATTCAGGGTGATTTGGACAGTATCGATTCAGCCAACTGATTCTGATACCTGATTCGAATAATAAAAAAGCGCCGAAAGGCGCTTTTTTATGGGCAAAGGAATTGCCAGTATCCGCTGATTAGAACGCGTAGTTAAAGTTCACGCCGTACAGCAGTGCCGTACCTTTAGAGTCGAACTGATAAGTAGTGCCGCCCACTGCCGCTGGTGTTTTTTCAGTAATATGCACGCTTTGGCCATGCATATAGGAAATACCAACATCCACTGAGGCATCTTTGTTGAAGGCGTAGGTAGTACCCGCACTGATCCAGAAACGGTCTTGGTCTGGAATTGAGATAGTGCGGTTATCTGCCGGAACCGGGCTGTCATCGAAGGCAATACCGGTACGGAAGGTCCAATTATCATCGTGATAATAAGTGGTACCCAGCGCGATACGGTAAGCATCATGGAAGCCTTCATGTTTTTCAAACAGTGTCTGGCCATTAGTGCCGGTTGCTTTCAGTTCTTGGAACTGACTCCAACTGGTGTAGGCCATGCTGTAGTGAATGGCCCACTGTGGTGCCACTTTGTTATAGCCGGACACTTCCCAGACTTCTGGTAGGTTCAGAGTTAAAGCACCCGGGATCGTATTACCGCCAGTGCCTCTTGGTGGTGGCAGTTGGTTGCTGAAATCGCCATCAAAGTCGATTTTCACTTTTGAGCGGTAAGTGAAGCTATAACGGTTTTCCTTATCAACTTCATACAGCACGCCCGCATTCCAACCATACCCCCACTCTTTACCTTCCATACGGGTAACTTCGGTATTAGCAGGGCGACCCGATAACGGACCAACTTCACCGAGATGGCGTACAATCTTCGCATCGGCGTACACTGCATTAAAGCCCAGGCCGAAACTGAAGTTTTCATTCAGGCGATACGCGGTACTCAGGTTCAGGTTGGCGGTTTTCAGATCAGTCTGACCGCCAAGGGAACCCGCAGGATAGTCGTCATTGAATTCAGTAGCCAAACCGTAGTTTGAGGTACCAGAGGCACCAATTGCCCATTGCTCATTCAGTGGCATAATAAAGTGGATATTTGGGATCCACTCTGAAGGCGCGATGTTATTGGCATCGGTACTTCTGCCTGAAATGGGGGATGTCCCACTAATATTGACGTCAGGATCAACATAAACAAAGCCGCCAGAGAAAGAAGGGCGGTCGAACAAAGTCATTGCTGCGGGGTTACGGCTACCAACTGATGCGTTGTCGGCAACGGCGCCTTCACCAGAGAAAGAACGCCCCAATGCAGCGGCTGAATATTCATTCAACTGGAAGCCAGCCGCAGAAACGTTCGACGATATGATTGCCACTGCAGCTGCCAGAGCTGATCGGGTAAACAGGTTTTTCTGGTTCATGACCAAAACCTCATTGTTTTAATTAATGTTACACACCGTAACAAGAGAATGCGGGATTGTAGGGTCCGTTATCGGTCAGACAAAGCAGACCAGTGGCTGAAGTATAGGTCCGACCTGTGTCAGTGTTGCAAGTATGTTTTGGGATTTGTTCAGTTTTGATTGCAAAAAATAGACGCAGTTAACAAAAAACTCACAATTTAGTATCAATTATTACATTATCAATGAATGAACATACAATTTGACTGTGACCTTTATCACTTAATAAGCCTATAAACAGTAAGTCCTAGTGCCAAGTGACCGACGGTAGTAAAATAATGACAGAGAAAATATTTTTTTTGCGCCATGCCTTTTTGTGCTATTTGCACTAACGAATTGGCAATTTGCACCTATTTTGAAATGTCCGTTGAGGAGAATTGAAGATGTCAGATGCAATTAATCGCTGTAGTGCGGAAGAAACTGCTGCCTGCTGCTGTATAGATGTTGGTACTATAATGGATAATACTGATTGCACGGCCTCTTACAGTTGTGTGTTTGACAACCGTACTGAAGCTGAAGCGATGCTGAAATCGCTGACCGAAAAAGCGCGTGCTGTTGAGTCAGAACCTTGCTTGATTGAGCATAAATTGGAAGAGAAGGACGGCGGTGTTTGTTTAACCATCGACTTTACTTTTGCCTGCCAGGCAGAAACCATGATTTTCCAGCTGGGTCTGCGTTAATTCATGCCGGTAGTCACCGCAACTCAGGTAAGTTGAACCGATCTCTAACGCGAAGCCTTTTGCTTCGCGTTTATTTTTGTCTAATTTCCTCTGTAAATTTATCGCGTTAGATTCATCATTCTTCCCCATCCCCAATTCATCTTTCCCACGATTTTGTCGCTAAAAGTTGCTCCTGCTCTCACTTTCCTGTTCTGTAGGTTTACCAAATGTAAATTTTTGGTTAAAAATAATTAGATCAGGTCAGACCTGTTATTTGTTATGCTTAACTAAAAGCCACTCTATTTATCAGGAGCGTTTATGAGTAAGCCATTACCGCTAGTGACGCGCCAGGGCGATCGCATTGCAATCGTCAGCGGCCTGCGGACCCCTTTTGCCAAGCAAGCAACTGCTTATCATGGCGTACCGGCCGTCGACTTAGGCAAAATTGTGGTCAGTGAGTTGCTGGCCAGAAGTGGCGTTGCTCCTGAGTTAATTGATCAACTCGTATTCGGTCAAGTGGTGCAGATGCCTGAAGCGCCAAATATTGCCCGTGAAATCGTGTTGGGTACCGGCATGAGTGTGCATACCGATGCTTACAGTGTCTCACGCGCGTGCGCCACCAGTTTTCAGGCGGTAGCCAATGTGGCAGAAAGTATTATTGCAGGCTCAGTCACGGTGGCGATAGCCGGTGGTGCCGATTCCTCTTCCGTGCTGCCAATTGGTGTCAGTAAAGCACTGGCGCGAACCTTGGTTGATGTTAATAAAGCGCGAACCCTCTCCCAGCGCCTGAAGTTGTTCAGCCGCTTAAAGTTACGCGATTTGCTTCCTGTTGCCCCGGCAGTGGCTGAATACTCTACCGGCTTGCGTATGGGGGATACCGCAGAGCAGATGGCAAAAACCTATGGTATCAGCCGTGAAGATCAGGATGCTCTGGCGCTACGATCGCACCAAATGGCAGCGATTGCCTGGCAGCAAGGGTTATTACACGATGAGGTGATGACGGCTTATATCCCGCCTTACCGTGATGCTATTACCGAAGATAACAATATCCGCAAAGATTCCACTATGGCGCAATATGCCAAGTTACGCCCCGCATTCGATCGCCAACATGGCAGTGTCACGGCGGCCAACAGCACCCCTTTGACGGACGGTGCCGCAGCCGTGATGATGATGAGTGAAGCGAAAGCAAAAGAGTTAGGTTTGCAACCGTTGGGTTATCTGCGCAGTTTCGCCTTTTCCGCCATCGATGTCTGGCAAGATATGCTGCTAGGCCCATCTTATGCCACGCCACTGGCGCTGGACCGTGCCGGCATCACGCTGGCTGATTTGACCCTTATCGATATGCATGAAGCATTTGCTGCACAAACACTGGCTAACCTGAAAATGTTTGCCAGTGATACTTTCGCGCGTGAAAAATTGGGTCGTAGCCAGGCTATTGGTGAAGTTGATATGAGCAAATTCAACGTATTGGGTGGTTCGATTGCCTACGGTCACCCCTTTGCGGCCACAGGCGCCCGGATGATTACCCAAACATTAAATGAATTGCGTCGCCGTGGCGGAGGATTAGGGCTAACGACGGCATGTGCTGCCGGTGGGTTGGGTGCCGCGATGATTTTGGAGGTGGAGTAATGGGTCAGGAAAATTTACTTAACAGCGGTAGGGAAGCAGCCTCAGGGGATAGCCGTACCCCAACCGATTCGGTCTTTACCCTCAATGTGCGGCCAGACAATATCGGTGTGATCACCATTGATGTTATTGGTGACAAAGTGAATACCTTAAAGGCTGAATTTGCAGAGCAAATTGCCGAGATACTGCAACAAGCGCAGGCTTTATCACAATTGCAGGGGCTGGTTATTATTTCTGGCAAGCCAGACTCTTTTATTGCAGGTGCTGATATCACCATGATTGCCGCTTGCCGTACCGCGCACGATGCGCGTGTATTGGCACAGAAAGGGCAATCTGTTCTAGCGCAGATCGCTGCATTCCCCATACCGGTGGTGGCTGCTATCCATGGTGCTTGCCTGGGCGGTGGTTTGGAGCTGGCGCTAGCGTGCCATAGTCGCATCTGTTCGCTAGATGACAAAACGGTACTCGGTTTGCCAGAGGTTCAACTGGGTCTGTTGCCCGGATCGGGTGGTACACAACGCTTGCCGCGGTTGATTGGTGTCAGCAAAGCACTGGATATGATTCTTACCGGCAGACAAGTCCGTGCGCGCCAGGCGCTTAAGATGGGGCTGGTGGACGATGCGGTGCCCCTCGATATCTTGTTAGATGTGGCGGTCAAACGGGCCAAAGCGGGTTGGCTCGATAGGCCAGTTTTACCTTGGCAGGAACGTCTACTTAGCGGCCCATTGGGTAAAGCATTACTGTTTAAGATTGTGCGTAAAAAAACGCTGGCGCAGACCAAGGGCCATTATCCGGCGGCGGAGCGCATTATTGATGTGGTGCGTAAAGGATTGGACTACGGTGGCCCCAGTGGTTATGAAGCGGAAGCCAGAGCCTTTGGTGATCTGGCCATGTCTCCCCAGTCATCTGCTTTGCGTAGCTTGTTCTTTGCCACAACATCACTGAAAAAGGAGACCGGTGGTACAGCGCAGCCTCGTGCTATTCATCGTGTTGGGGTCTTGGGTGGCGGTTTGATGGGGGGCGGAATTGCCAATGTAACGGCCACTCGCGCAGGCTTGCCGGTACGTATCAAAGATATTAATCCGCAAGGGATTAATCAGGCGCTAAAATACACTTGGGATGCCTTAGGCAAGCGGGTTCGCAGTAAGCGTATGCGCCCGGCTGAACGGCAGCGCCAGATGATGCTGATTTCCGGCAGCACAGATTATTGCGGTTTTGACTCGGTTGATATCGTAGTTGAAGCTGTATTTGAAGATTTATCATTGAAGCAGCAAATGGTTGCTGATATCGAACGTTTCGGCGCAGCACATACCATTTTTGCCTCCAATACCTCCTCATTGCCGATAAGCCAAATTGCTGCGCAGGCACAGCGACCAGAACAGGTGATCGGCCTGCACTACTTTAGCCCGGTAGATAAAATGCCGCTGGTTGAAGTGATTCCTCATGCAAAAACCAGCGAAGAAACTATCGCAACCACAGTAGCTTTGGCGCGTAAACAAGGTAAAACAGCTATTGTCGTGGCTGATTGCGCTGGGTTTTATGTAAACCGAATTCTGGCTCCATATATCAACGAAGCTGCTCGCTGTGTACTGGACGGTGAACCTATCGATTCTGTTGACAAAGCGTTGGTGAATTTTGGCTTCCCGGTTGGGCCGATCACACTGTTGGATGAAGTTGGTATTGATGTAGGTACCAAAATCATGCCGATTCTGGTTGAGCAACTAGGGCCGCGTTTTGCTGCACCTCCATCATTTGATGTCATCTTGAAGGATGGACGGAAAGGGCGTAAAAATGGCCGTGGCTTTTATCTCTATCCGGCAGCAACCAAAGGTATTAACTGGAAGAAAAAACAGGATAAACAAGTCGATACCAGTGTTTATGTCTTGCTGGGTGTGACGCCGAAAGCCCATATCGAGTCCTCGGTGATAGCACAGCGTTGTACCATGATGATGTTGAATGAAGCAGCACGCTGTCTGGATGAATCGATAATTCGTAACCCACGCGATGGTGATATTGGTGCTGTGTTTGGCATCGGCTTCCCGCCATTCCTCGGGGGGCCTTTCCGCTATCTGGATAGTCTGGGGGTGGAGAAGGTCGTGAAAACACTCAGATTGTTGGCACAACAATACGGCGAACGTTTTGAACCTTGCCAACTGCTGGTGAGCATGGCCGAACAGCAACAGACGTTTTACCCGCAGGAACGTAATCCAGATGAGGTGCCTGGCGAAGAGCGCTGAGTTTGCAAAAGGGTATTGCTCACGGGGCTTGGTCGCATTTTTCCACTAAACAGGCGGCCGACTAACACCTATTCTTAAGAGTGTGAGCAGGATCACCACCTGCAATTCTAAGGGATTAGGTGGCTGTACACCGGGGGCAACCCGCGCTACCTTAACCAGAATCACGTTAAGTGACTATTCGTGCCAAAATGTATTAATAGGCACTTATTGCGCAGGTGATAAAGTTTAGATTAAGCTGTTGATATGGTTATTATGTAACCATTCAAGGTTGGCTGCCGGTATGCTCGGTGTAAAAAGCAGCCATTTTCTTTACCTTAAGTTTCAGGCAAAATGCCCGGCCGCCATAGAGAGACGGCGCGTTATCGTTATGAAGTTTCTTTGCCCATGGCAAAGGTTTCGGCGGTACAGCACGCAAAGCGTTTCTGTATAGCGTTATTTTGTTAACAAAAACGGTGCAATATGCAAGTTTTCATTATGCGTCACGGTGACGCGGCCCTTGATGCAGCAAGTGATGCACAACGGCCTCTTACTCTGTGTGGTCAGGATGAGTCACGTCAGATAGCAAGCTGGCTAAGCGAGCAGTCTGTTGATATCGATCAGATTTTGGTTAGCCCTTATCTACGCGCAGCGCAAACATTAGACGTCGCGCGTGAGGTGATTACGCTACCGGCAGAGCAGGAAGTGATGCCAGAATTAACGCCGGGTGGGGATGCCGCTTTTGTCTGCTGCTATTTGCAGGCATTGGCAAAAGAAGATTGTGCCGCAGTGCTGGTCATTTCGCACTTGCCGCTGGTCGGGTATCTGGTTTCTGAGCTCTGTCCAGGGCAATGCCCACCAATGTTTGCCACCTCGGCAATCGCCTGTGTTGATCTTAATGGTGATACCGGGAAGGGGACATTTGATTGGCAGGTCAGCCCGTCACAACTGTTGGCAAAGGCTTGCCACGGTTAAAACAGTGTTAGTGAATATTCAATCGGCGCGGCATCTCTGTCGCGCCTTTGTTTTTCTGTCAAACCGCATTTCGCGTCTATTCTTCTAACTCAATTAAGACCAGTAATGCCGCAGTCCCACCCCAATCTTTAGGGGCTTGATGGAATGCCAGCACATCAGGGTGCTGCGCCAGCCACAAAGGGGTTTGCTGCTTCAGAACATGTTTGCCGTGGCCATGCATCACGCAGGCACAATGCACATGCTCCCGCTTACAGGCAGCAATCAGTGCGCCCAACTCCTGTTTGGCCTGTTTCTGGGTTAATCCGTGTAAATCCAAAAACATATCGGGCGAGTAATCACCGCGCCGCAGCTTTTTAACTTCAAAATGATCAACGCCAGGCCGCACATAGCGGGTGGGACCGTCGTAATCCAACTGCGGTTGGAATTCATCGGAAAAATAATAACTGGCATCAACCTGCTCTTGCAGTAATTTTTCCGGTGCGATTCTTTTGCCCAACTTGGGCGGTGTATGCAGAACAATCGTATCTTGTTTCAGCTTCTTCGCCCCAACTATTGACTCCTTAAATAGCTGTAAATCATCAGTCGTGAGGTGATATTTATTTTTCATCATCAGTTCGTTGTACTTATTTGATTACCTCCAGTTTACCTGTTGAACGTCATCTGTCTAAATAAATGTCTATACCCGTCATATTTCAAGGTGTAGGTGTGTTGGCTGCCCTCGCTTACCCGAATCACTTACTTGTGTAAGCTCATCGGGATTATCTCGGTTGCCGCCTTCCTACGCCTCGAAATCTATTGGGTATAGGCATGTCGTCATATTCCAAGGTGTAGGTGTGTTGGCTGCCCTCGCTTACCCGAATCACTTACTTGTGTAAGCTCATCGGGATTATCTCGGTTGCCGCCTTCCTACGCCTCGAAATCTATTGGGTATAGGCATGTCGTCATATTTCAAGGTGTAGGTGTATTGGTTGTTCTCGCAATCAAGCGGTTATCCATACAATTTTCAATGTTAATGTGCTTTTCATTATTCGGTTATCATTCAACTGATGTATTGCTGCTGATTTGTCGCGGGCTTCATGGCAAACTAGGGGATAGATAATGATTTTTCGCACCGTTGTTGGAGAATACCTTGGACAAGATTTTCGTCGATGAAGCAGTAAATGAGCTGCACACCATTCAGGATATGCTGCGCTGGGCAGTTAGCCGGTTTAATGCGGCCAATATTTTTTATGGTCACGGTACTGATAATCCGTGGGACGAAGCAGTACAACTGGTTTTCCCAAGCCTATTTTTACCGATAGATATCCCTGAGGATATGCGCAGTGCGCGCCTGACGTCGAGCGAGCGGCACCGTATTGTCGAACGGGTGATCCGCCGGGTTAACGAGCGAATTCCGGTTGCTTATCTGACCAATAAAGCTTGGTTCTGCGGTATGGAATATTATGTTGATGAGCGTGTATTGGTGCCACGTTCACCGATAGCTGAATTGATTAATAATAGCTTTGATGGTCTGATCAGACACCAGCCTAAGCATATTCTGGATATGTGTACCGGTAGTGGTTGTATTGCTATTGCTTGTGCCTATGCCTTCCCAGACGCTGAAGTGGATGCTGTTGATATCTCTAATGATGTTCTGGCAGTAACTGAACATAATATTCAACAGCATGAGATGGAACATCAGGTCACACCGATTCGCTCTGACCTGTTCCGTGATTTACCGCCAATCAAATATGACTTGATTGTCACTAATCCACCGTATGTTGATGCCGAAGATATGGCCGACTTACCGCAGGAGTTCCGCTTCGAGCCTGAACTTGGGTTGGCTGCTGGCAGCGATGGCTTGAAACTGGCTCGCCGTATTCTGGCTTGCGCCCCGGACTTCTTGCAAGATGATGGCGTGTTGATTTGCGAAGTGGGCAACAGCATGGTGCATTTGATGGACATATATCCTGATGTGCCTTTCACCTGGCTGGAGTTCGACAACGGCGGTGATGGCGTATTTATGCTGACCAAACAGCAACTGATTGACTGCGCTCCGCATTTTAGTATGTACCGCGATTAATCGATCTCTGCTTATAAAGTCTGTCAGTGTGATAAATATCATGCTGGCAGATTGTTTATGACTAAATGGTAAGGAGCCGTGATGGCTGGCAACAGTATTGGGCAGTTTTTCCGCGTCACCACTTTTGGTGAATCTCACGGCATCGCCTTGGGGTGTATTATTGATGGCGTCCCGCCGGGCATTCCAATCACTGAAGCTGACATTCAGTTGGATCTCGACCGGCGTCGCCCGGGTACCTCACGCTATACCACTCAACGCCGCGAGCCGGATCAGGTGCGTATTTTATCTGGCGTGTTTGAGGGAGTAACCACCGGTACCAGCATCGGGTTGATGATTGAGAATACTGACCAGCGGTCACAGGATTACAGCACGATTAAAGATGTCTTCCGCCCAGGCCATGCTGACTATACCTACGAACAAAAATACGGCGTGCGTGACTATCGGGGAGGGGGCCGTTCTTCAGCCCGTGAAACCGCGATGCGTGTTGCCGCCGGTGCCATTGCTAAAAAGTATCTGGCGCAGAAATTCGGGGTGCAGGTGCGTGGCTATCTGGCACAAATTGGCGATATTAGTTGTGATTTGATTGATTGGGATTTGGTTGAACAAAATCCGTTCTTCTGTCCAGATGCCAGTAAGTTGGAGCCGCTGGATGCGCTGATGCGTGAACTGAAAAAAGCCGGTGACTCTATTGGAGCCAAAATTACCGTGGTCGCTGAACACGTGCCGGTTGGTTTGGGTGAGCCAGTATTTGACCGTTTAGATGCAGATTTGGCCCATGCGCTGATGAGTATCAATGCGGTGAAAGGGGTGGAAATCGGTGATGGTTTTGCTGTTGTTACTAAGCGTGGTAGTGAAAACCGTGATGAGATTACCCCACAAGGTTTCCAGAGCAATCATGCCGGGGGCATTTTAGGCGGCATCAGCAGCGGGCAACCGGTTGTGGCCCATATCGCCTTGAAACCGACATCCAGCATTATGGTACCAGGGCAAACCATTAACCGGCAGGGTGAGGCGGTTGAGATGGTTACCCGTGGTCGCCATGACCCTTGTGTCGGTATTCGCGCCGTCCCTATTGCTGAGGCCATGATGGCTATTGTGTTAATGGATCACTTGCTGCGCCAGCGTGCACAGTGCGGTGATGTGGTTTCCGACGTTCCGCGCTGGTAGGCACAATGAACAAATGGATTGTGGGTGCAGTGGCACTTGCCGCTACCGTAGCACTCACCGCTATAGCCCCGGTCATGGCGGCGACGCCATGGCAACAGATAGCCAACCCGGTTGCAGGTTCTCCACAGTCGATTGGTGGTTTTGCCAACGGCTGCGTTATTGGTGCAATGCCTTTGCCGCTCCAATCGGCAGATTATCAGGTGATGCGCCCGGATCAGCGCCGTTATTTCGGTCATCCTGATTTACTGAACTTTATCCACCGTCTGAGTGCGCAGGCTGAGCAACATCGCTTGGGAACGGTATTGATTGGCGATATGGCAATGCCCGCCGGTGGGCGCTTTAGTAGTGGGCATGCCAGCCATCAATCTGGTCTGGATGTGGATATCTGGTTACAACTGCCAGTACAGCGCTGGAGACAACAGCAATTGCTGAAACCGCAACCTGTTGATTTGGTGGCAGCCGACGGCAAACGGGTCGTCCCCGCACTGTGGCAACCTCAGGTCGAGAGCCTTATCAAGTTAGCGGCTAACGATAACGAAGTGACGCGTATTTTCGTCAATCCGGCGATTAAAAAGCAACTGTGTCTGGATGCCGGAACGGATCGTAATTGGTTGCATAAAGTGCGCCCGTGGTTCGGCCATCGTGCACATATGCATGTAAGATTGCGCTGCCCGGCAGATAGCCTGGAGTGTTTGGATCAAGACACGCCTCCTGCGGGGGATGGTTGTGGTGCAGAACTGGAAAGCTGGTTCCAGCCCCATCAACCGAGTGCTAAACCGGGTAAAACCTTACCCCCACCATTGCCGCCTTCATGTCAGGCTTTGTTGGATAACCATTTTGCTGCGGAATAAATCATGGATTGGTTTACGCTGGGCCCTGAGGTTTTAGGGATACTGTTTGTCGTCGCCTTATTGGCGGGTTTTATTGATTCCATTGCGGGTGGCGGAGGCTTGCTCACCGTGCCGGCATTACTGGCGGTTGGATTACCACCGGCACAGGCGTTGGCGACCAATAAATTGCAATCGGTCGGCGGGTCATTATCCGCCAGCCTCTATTTTATCCGCCGTGGGGCGGTGAATTTAAAAGAGCAAAAGCTGACCATTGCTCTAACACTGGTCGGCTCAATGCTGGGTGCTATTTTGGTTCAGCATATGCGGGCCGATATTTTGCGGCAAATTCTGCCATTGCTGGTGATAGGGATTGGTGTTTATTTTCTGCTCACTCCCAAGCTGGGTGAAGTTGATCAGCAGCGCCGTCTATCCGCACTACCCTTTGCCTTGATTGCTGGCGGTGGTGTCGGTTTTTATGATGGTTTCTTTGGCCCCGGAGCCGGTTCTTTCTATGCGCTGGCCTTTGTGACGCTGTGCGGATTTAATCTGGCAAAATCCACCGCTCATGCCAAAGTGCTTAATTTTACCTCCAACTTGGGTGGCCTGACCTTCTTCATCGTCGGCGGCAAAGTAGTGTGGAGTATCGGGTTGGTGATGCTAGTAGGGCAGGTGTTGGGCGCACGCCTTGGTGCACATATGGTGTTGACCAAAGGCCAAAAATTAATCCGCCCAATGATTGTCGTGGTGTCATTCGTAATGAGCTGCAAGCTGCTGTATGACAGCCACGGTTCTGAGATCTCCTCCTGGTTAGGGTTACACGTTTTCGCATAACTTAAGGTATCAAAATAGCAGTGAGCCTGACTGTCGCTGACGATACCGCTCTTACGGACCCAAGTATGACCCATGATTATCAGCAATTAATCGATGTTTTTAATGCCTGTTTTAGCGACCAATATAATACCCGGCTGGTAAAAGGTGACGATGAGCCTATTTATCTGCCTGCCGATGACGAATTCCCCTATCATCGGGTGATTTTTGCCCATGGTTATTATGCCAGCGGAATGCATGAGATCTCCCATTGGTGTATTGCCGGTGAAGAGCGGCGCAAGTTGGTCGATTTTGGTTATTGGTACTGCCCGGATGGGCGTGATGCATTAACCCAGAGCCAGTTTGAAGTGGTTGAGATCAAGCCACAGGCACTGGAATGGATGTTCTGTGTAGCGGCGGGTTTCCCTTTCAACGTCAGTTGCGACAACCTGGAGGGGGATTGTGAGCCGGATCGCATAACATTCCAGCGCAAAGTACGCGAACAAGTGTTGTGGAATTTAGAAAACGGTATATCCCCACGACCTGCGGGCTTTATTCAGGCACTACAATCGTTTTACAATACGCCGCCGTTGGTAGCCGCGCTTTTCCCTTACCCGGAAGATCTCGTGTAGCTTGCAGCCTGGCTGTAACGCCATTATTTTTGGATATAGAATATAACCCAATAGATTTCAAGGTGTAGGAAGGCGGCAAGCAAGATACAAATTGGGTGTAAATCATTTTGAATAACGCTTGCGCTGGCCCGCAGGGTGAGCCTCTGATGAGGCTCATAATCCCGATGAGCCCACGACGGTAAGTGATTCGGGTTAATGAATGCTGCCAACACACCTGCGCTTTGAAATATGACGGGTTATTGAGGAAAGTTGATGATCGCAGAGTTCGAAACGCACATATTAGCGCAGATTGATGACATGGTAGAGCACGCCAGTGATGATGATTTATTTGCCGGCGGCTATCTGCGCGGCCATCTGACTCTAGCCGTGGCAGAATCTGAAGAGTTTGGTGAACATACGGCTGAGCAGTTACATGCCCGCGTGCAGACCAGCCTGGAAAAAGCGATCAAAGCCGGGGAGCTTTCCCCACCGGATCAGGTTTTGGTATTGGGTTTATGGGATCGTTTACTTGAGCAAGCTATAAAATAGCGTTCATTGCTGGAGTCGCGGGGGGGGGGGGGTAGCGATGTTCGTTATTTGGCCTCGCCTCTGCGACTCCAATGACTTTGACGTCGCTGCAAGCCACCCCGCGAGCTGCCCGCTAAGATAACCTCGCAACGCGCTGTTGTACCGGCCTGCCTTTTAGCAATTTTCGAATCCAAAATCGATTGGGATTGAGTGCCGCCAGCGTCGGCGCATCTAATGGCTGCGGTTCCCCAAACATTTGTGCGGCCAAAATTTCTGCCACCAATGGCGCACTGCACAACCCCCGTGACCCCAAAGCTCCCACCATGAATAATTCCGGCCATACCGGCGCTGGCGCTATCTCATCACCACGCTGAATTTTGCGTGGCAGATCCTGATATTGTGCCAGTGTTGCAGCATAATCCGGTACCGCGCCCACCATCGGTAAGTGATCACGAATAGCGCAACGCACCCCGCAGCGCGCTTGATTATCACTGATATCAACCTGATGCGGCCAATTTACTTGTGGCAGACAGCGTAACAGGCGGTCCCGGTTCTCTTGCTGCTCATCGGCACGAAAATCAGTGGCAATATCGCCGCGCTGATAACTGGCACCAATACAGTGATGCTGGTTAGCCGGGTTCACTGGCGTCAGATAGCCGTCATAGCACAGCACTTGCTGCAACTGACTGAGTACTGAGGTAGTGGGAATGTGCGAGACCTGCCCGCGCACGGCTGACAGTGGCAGATGCTGGGTTTGTTGCCACTCAGCTAAGCGGTGGCCGGTGGCCAGCACCACTGTAGCATGTTGTTTCGCCGTCAGTGGTTGTTGGGTATCGTGTTGTTGGCTATCGATGGGTTGGGCACTGAGTTGCTGGAAGCTGAGCTGCCATTGCCCGTCAACATGCTCTAACTGACTCAGTTCATGCTGATAGTGGCATGCCATGCCTTTTTGTTGGGCCAGCAGCAGCAGCGCTGTGGTGAGGTCTGATGGGCATAACCAGCCTCCGGCGGGATAATGTATACCATCGTGGGCGCAATCCAGCCCCGCGAGCGCACTGAGCTGTTCACGGCTCATGGCTTCGGCGAATGACACCGGCCAGCTTATTTGCAGCATTTTATCAATCTTGCCACGGCTTTTTTCATCAAATGCCAATTGGTTGACACCGCACCATTGATGATCAAAATGAATGCCTTGTGCTAACAATTGATCATATTGGCGGCGGGCAAAGGTAAATGCGCTGGTGAAAAAGTTTTCCAGTGCATCATCTTTGCCGTTTAGCAGGGGATAGAGCGCACCTTGCCGGTTACCTGATGCACCTTGCGCCGGTTGTGCATCGGCGCAATAGAGCGTGACCTTGGCCCCACGGCGCAATAAGGCTAATGCTGTCAATGCACTGACGATACCGCCGCCAATGATCGCGATATCATCACAACGGACCGCGGCTGGCCGATGGTACCAAGGCGCTGAGGCTGACCCGATGCTTTGCGGCAATCTGCCCGTGAGCATTTCACGTTTTTGCCCAAAACCTTTCACTTTAGCTACGTCAAAACCTGCTTGTTGCAAACCACGGCGAACAAATCCGGCGGCAGTAAATGTGGCAAAAGTGCCCCCCGGCCTTGCCATCCGCGCCATGGCATTGAACAGCATATCATTCCACATATCGGGGTTTTTCGCCGGGGCAAAGCCATCAAGAAACCAGGCATCTACTTGATTATTCAGGCTGGCATCCAACTGGGGCAGTAAGGTATTGACATCACCAAACCACAGATCCAGAGTGATACTCCCCTGCGCTAGCAGAATACGATGGCAGCCAGCAAGAGGTAACGGCCATTGCGCGCGCAATTGTTCGGCAAAAAATGCCAGTTCTGGCCAGCGGTCATGGGCGGCAGCTAAATCTGCCACCTGTAGGGGGTATTTTTCGAAGCTGATATAGTGTAATCGCTGGAGTTTTGCACTGGCGTGTTGCTGTTTGAACTGAGCGAAATCGCGCCATAATGTCAGAAAATTTAAGCCAGTCCCGAAGCCCGTTTCGGCAAAAATGCAGTTATCCCACGGGTGTTGAATGAAACGCTCAGGGAAGCCATTCCCCTTAAGAAAAACGTAGTGAGTCTCTTCCAGCCCATCTTCATTGGAAAAATAGATGTCACCAAACTGTTCCGATACAGGTGTACCCTGTTCATTCCAGCTTAATGTCGCGGTTTGGATTGGGGGATGGCTCACGTTGAAAGACTCGTATCTCAAGGGGTAGGGCGATTCTAACTATGTGACCGGCCGCGTGCAAATCGTAAAATTATCTGGGTATATTACGCTGATCGGACTTGTTCGGCGTACAACTGTACGCTAAAGTGCGTTGCAAAATCCCGAATGTAAAATAAGTGGAAGAGGTATTGAATGAAGCGTGCAGTAATTACTGGCTTGGGTATTGTCTCCAGCATTGGTAATAACCAGCAGGAAGTTCTGGCATCTTTGCAGGAAGGCCGCTCTGGCATTACTTTCGCTCAGGAATTTAAAGACGCAGGTATGCGTAGCCACGTATGGGGCGATGTAAAGCTGGCATCTGAGCCTAAAGACCTCATTGATCGCAAAGTGCTGCGTTTTATGAGCGACGCCTCAATTTATGCTTTTCTTGCGATGGAAGAAGCGATAGCAGACTCTGGCCTGTCAGACGATCAGGTATCTAATTTCCGCAGTGGGCTGGTGGTGGGTTCCGGTGGTGGTTCACCCCGTAATCAGGTTGCCGGTTCTGATGCAATGCGTACCCCGCGCGGTTTGAAAGGTGTTGGTCCTTATATGGTGACCAAAGCCATGGCATCTGGTGTGTCCGCGTGCCTGGCAACCCCCTTTAAAATCAAAGGTGTTAACTATTCAATCAGCTCTGCCTGTGCGACGTCTGCGCACTGTATTGGCCATGCTTTGGAGTTAATCCAACTGGGCAAGCAGGATGTAGTGTTTGCGGGTGGTGGTGAAGAACTGTGCTGGGAAATGGCCTGCGAGTTCGATGCCATGGGCGCGTTGTCGACCAAATACAATGAAACTCCGGCTAAAGCTTCCCGTACTTATGATCAAGACCGTGATGGCTTCGTAATCGCCGGTGGTGGCGGTATGGTGGTGGTTGAAGAACTTGAGCATGCTCTGGCGCGTGGTGCTCACATCTACGCTGAGATTGTTGGCTACGGCGCAACCTCTGATGGTGCTGATATGGTTGCACCATCAGGTGAAGGTGCTGTTCGTTGCATGCAGATGGCAATGGCAGGTGTTGATACACCAATTGACTACATGAACGTACATGGCACTTCTACACCGGTTGGTGATGTGAAAGAGCTAGGCGCGATTCGTGAGGTGTTTGGTGATAACACGCCAGCTATTTCCTCAACAAAAGCCATGACCGGTCACTCTCTGGGTGCGGCGGGTGTGCATGAAGCTATCTTCAGCCTGTTGATGGTAGAGCACGGCTTTATCGCACCAAGCATCAATATTGAAAATCTGGATGAGAAAGCGGCAGGGATGAATATCATCACTGAGCCAACTCAGCGCGAACTGACTACTGTTATGTCTAACAGCTTCGGTTTTGGTGGTACTAACGCCACTCTGGTCATGCGTAAATACCAGAAATAAGGTCAATCGCAGATATTTCTGCTCATTGATACTGAGTCATTAAGGCCCGCGAGCAATCGCGGGCCTTTTTATTCGCTATAAATAAACACTTCTACAGAAAAATACTATAATCATCAGGTGATTAACCTTTTTTAGTAATTTCATCTTTTTGTATCAAAGAAGACTAGTTGATCACTGACTATTCATAAAAATATCTTATACTCAATAACCAAGGTGAATAACATTATAAAATGTAGGTGATTGAATATTAATGCGTTAGCTCTAATTTCAGCTATTTTTAATGTTTTTTATTCCTTTAAAGCCAAATTTGAAGTTAAAAAATCCTTGCCTGCTCAAAAACGTCAATTACAATATTAGAACAATAATTAAACAATTTTATTTTTGTCTTTTAATTTACCAACACAGCAGGGTAGTTCAATGAGCCATAATCCAAGTGATCAGAAGGTTAAGATTGCCGATTTAAACGAGCGCGTTGTTCATGAAATTCTGGAAGTGATAAGTGATGATATCTGGGATTGGAATGCCAACAATGGATTTGTTTATCGTAATACTGGCTGGTATGAAATGCTGGGCTATCCCGCCGATGCATTTGAAAATACAGTCCATACTTGGGAGAAAATCATCCATCCAGATGATTTTGACCGAGTGATGTTTCAGTTTGATGCCTATATTAATAATCAGGCCGAGAGATACCAGATTGAATACCGTTGCCGGACTCATGATGGCGATTATGTGTGGATTGAAGATCGCGGCAAGGTGATTGAGCGTAATAGTGATGGTTCAGTATCGAGGATGATCGGCGCTCACCGTAATATCCATGACAAAAAGCATCGTCTGGAAAAGTTAGAGTTAAAGAATAAATCTCTGGAAGCGTTAGTCGAAGAGCGAACCGTTGAATTACGCGAAACCAATTTCCGCTTACAACAGCAACTCGATATCAAAAAAAGTCTATCTGAAACAGATGTATTAACCTCTGCGGCTAACCGTTATTTGCTGGAAAAAGTACTCAAGCACGAATATAACCGCGCAAAACGATTTTGCCAGCCGTTGTCATTGCTTTCGTTGGATTTAGACAATTTTAAATCTATTAATGATAAGTATGGCCATTCTGTTGGGGACTTAACCTTGACGCATATTGTTGATGTGATTAGGAATAATATTAGGGAAATTGATGTTTTAGGCCGTTGGGGCGGCGATGAGTTTATGATTGTGTTACCTAACACGCAATTAAATGAGGCTAAATGTATCGCCGAGAAAATCAGGCAACGTATCGAAACCATGCCCGTGGAAGGGAATATCAATGTGACAATGAGTTTAGGTGTGGTGGAGCTGGGGCAAAATGAAGCACAGGAACAACTATTAATTCGCGCAGATAAAATGCTCTATAACTCAAAAGCGGCGGGACGGAATATTATTAGCGGTTGATATTTTTCGAACGTAATGGTGCATTGATGTAGCAGCCTTTATTACCCGGCCTATTGCTGAGCTTTGCAAGGGAGACCGAAGTAAGCGGTGTTAAGCTCTGCTGCCATTGGGAAATGGGGCATGGGGCATAATCACCATTAGCATTTCAGTGCATATTCTGCGGCCGCACAGGCATGTATTGCGGTGGTATCAAATACCGGCACGCTCGCGTCTTGTGCGTTAACCAACAATGTTATTTCAGTGCAACCAAAGATAATCCCTTGCACGCCTTGCTGTTCTAATTTGCCCATAATGCGGCGATATTCCTGACGGGAAGTTTCACTGATAACGCCCAGACACAGCTCTTCATAAATAATACGGTTAACAATCTCGCGATCGATACTATCGGGGGTAATCACCTCAATACCGTGTTTTTGCGTCAATCGTCCCCGATAAAAATCTTGTTCCATGGTGTAGCGGGTACCCAATAAGCCAATTTTATTGCTCCCTTGCTGCTTAATTTGTGCGGCAGTGGCATCGGCAATATGCAATAATGGTAATCCGCTGGCCGCTTCAATGTCATCAGCCACTTTGTGCATAGTATTGGTGCATACCACGATGACGTCAGCCCCGGCATTTTTTAATGAAACGGCGGCATCAGACAGCAACTGTGCTGCGGTTTCCCAGTCACCCTTGGCCTGAAGTTGTTCAATCTCATGGAAGTCGACACTGTAGAGAATGATTTTGGCACTGTGTAAACCGCCAAGTTGTTCTTTAACCTGCTGGTTAATCATCCGGTAATAAGGGATGGTTGACTCCCAACTCATTCCGCCAATAAGACCCAAAATTTTCATTAGTTTATTCCTATGCAAACATCAGCACTGAGTATGGATAAGAGTTTAACGATGCGGAAACACCCGGATACGTTGTAACGAAGCAATTAGCGGAACTGTGACAAGACTCCGACTATAGCTGTTATCTCTGTCTATCATGTTTGTTGTAACAAATCTGTAGCAATAGAAAAATCTATTTATTCTTCTATCTATTTTTACACTATTACCATCAACAGGATGACGGAGATTAGGATGATAAAAATAAAGACGGCATACACCCTGACACTATTAGCGCTACTCTTGCCAGCGTCAACCCATGTTGTAGCACAGGATAAAAGTGACAACTATAAACTTGAACAAGTGCTGGTGATGAGCCGGCATGGTATACGCGCACCTTTAGTTAATTATGGCGATATGCTTTCCAGTGCGACACCAGATAAATGGCCACAATGGACCACCCCAGGAGGGTATCTGACACCGAAAGGGGCAGAGCTTGAGGCGATGATGGGGGGGTATTTCCGCGAGTGGCTGGTTAATGCCAAATTGCTGAAAGCGGCAGGATGCCCGGCAGATACCACGGTATTTACTTATGCTAACAGCTTGCCAAGGACCATTGGTACCGCGCAGCATTTCTTATTCGGCGCTTTCCCTGGTTGTAATGTGCCAGTGGCGCACCAAAAAGATATCGGCAAAATGGATCCGGTTTTTAATCCGATCATCACGCTAGATGTCACACCAGAATTTAAAGAAAAAGCCTTGGCATCGATTAATCAACACGCCGGGCCGGGTGGGGTCGAAGGGCTGAATAAACGTTTACAGCCTAATTACGACTTACTTTCCCGCGTATTGGATTATAAAAAATCACCCGCCTGTTTAACGGATAAGAAATGTGACTGGAGTACCCAGCCAACCAATATTGTATTGGTACAAAATAAAGAGCCAGGCATTACCGGCCCGTTAAAATTAGGTACCGGTGCATCAGATGCGTTTATGCTGCAATATTACGAGGGTTTTCCGATTAAAGATGTGGCTTGGGGACGGATTCAGTCAGCGGAAGAGTGGCGTAAATTAATCGATATCAAAAACCTCTACCATGAGACGTTATTCGGTTCTCCTGCCATTGCGGATAATGCGGCTGAGAAGTTAGTCGGTTTTATCAGTGCTGCTCTTGATCCCGTCGGTGAGAAAACGCCTAATGAATTAGCAGCGCAGAAAGCTAAATTGGCGGTATTGGTTGGGCATGACTCTAATATTGCATCATTGTTGGCAGCCCTTAAGACTAAAGAGTACCAATTGCCAGACCAATATGAGAAAACGCCAATCAGCGGCAAAGTGGTATTTGAGCGCTGGAAAGATACGAAACAAAATAAAGATATGATGAAGATCGAATATATCTATCTGTCGACTGAGCAAATTCGTAATAAGACGCCGCTGACCCTTCAGGCACCACCAAAACGTGTCACGCTGGAAATTAAGGGCTGTCCGATTGATGCTAACGGGTTCTGTTCAATGGATGATTTCAGAAAAGCGATAAAACACAACACGCAAAGTTAAGTTCACACTACCTCGCCGCAGGTTGCGGCAGCCAGTAGATAATAGGGGCTGGCATAAAATGATAGGCTACGCTAACGTAATCTCTCTTTGTCAGCCCCAGGCCGTTTGTAGATTTTCTGATGACATTATTTGCCACGACTCAGCGAGCAGTAAAAACACTATTCAGACCTTTTCTGGAAGATCGTCTATTACATATTCTATTGATCTTTGGGATAGGGTTAACCGTCTTAATGCCGGCCCAAATTGTCTCCTTTCCACAGTTTATTGACTGGACCACCATTGTTACTTTATTGGGATTAATGCTACTGACTAAAGGGGTTGAGGTTAGCGGTTACTTCGATTTTATTGGCCGGAAAATTATTAATACACTCCACACTGAGCGGCATCTGGCGCTGTTTTTAGTCTTAGCCGCGGCGCTGTTGTCATCCTTTCTAACCAATGATGTGGCGCTATTTATCATCATTCCACTGATTTTGACGTTGAAAAAAATATCGTCTTTGCCGGTTTCTCGTCTGATCATTTTCTCGGCGCTGGCAGTCAATGCTGGGTCGCTATTAACACCGATCGGCAACCCACAAAATATTCTGTTATGGAGCCGTTCCGAACTCTCTTTTATCGGTTTTACTCGCCAAATGGCACCTTTAGCAGCCATTATTCTGCTGACATTATTCGCGGTAACATGGTGGCGTTTTCCGGCGCGTAAGATAAAGAAACAGGCCTCAAGCCCGATTTATCCTTACCAGTTCCGCCTGTTGCTGAGTTGTTTGGCGCTGTATGTGATTTTTATTATCTGCGTGGATTTGGGCTGGGAAGGTTATGGGCTACTTATCGTTTTTGCCGGTTTATTGCTATTGGCGCGGCGGGTGTTACTGGCCATTGACTGGAGCTTGATTGTGGTCTTTATGGCGATGTTTATTGACGTGCGCCTACTGACGGAATTACCTGCTTTACAATCGCTGTTCGGTGAAATCAAAACATTGTCTACGGCTGCCGCCTATATTTTGGCTATTGGCCTATCGCAACTGATCAGTAATGTCCCCGCCACAATATTGCTGCTTAATTATCTGCCTTCCAGCGCGCTGGTGGCTTATGCGGTCAATATTGGTGGTTTTGGTTTTGTGTTGGGTTCTATGGCTAATTTAATTGCGCTGAGAATGGCGGCAGAGCCGGCCATTTGGTTAAAATTCCATGCTTACTCACTACCATTTTTGTTGTGGAGTGCTCTGGTTGGCTGGTGGTTATTATGATAGTCACAGGCGCGGCTCAGCGGGAAATAACCTGAGCCGACATCTGTCATTAGAAGAAGATAGCCAACAAAAAGACCATCACTATAATCAGCGCCACAAATGCCAGTGACGGTTTTTGCAACAATGGCTGTAATGATTGAGGTAAGGCGGCAATTAGCGGGTTAATCACTGGTTGCAGAATTTTTTGATCTTCTGCTAAACGTTGGGCTGCATTGGCCCGATCCAATCTGGCGGTAAACAGGACATTGATAATGTCGTTCAACTGCGCTTGCGTCAGCGGCGTGGTGGGACTGGCCTGGAAGCGACTCTGGCTGTAATCAATTAATAATTGTTGTTCCTGCGCATCAGCGGGCTGTTTCAACGCGGTTTGCAAGTTAACCAATGTCGGTGCTGTTTGCTGGCTGAGTGCCACTTTGGTCTGTAAAAACTGGCTGAGTATCTGGAAATGGCGTGCAGGTAACGGATCATTACTTTTCACCCCCACCATATCAAATAATGCCTGCCATATTTTGGCCGGTTGCTCGCCGGTTGCGGCACTAAGTTTTGCTACTAGCGATTGAATATTCTGATGCTCCGCCGGCAGTAACGGCCGATCAGTTATTGTTGCCAGTTGTGGCTGTGGAATATTCAGTGTCCCGGATTGCAGCAGCACCAGAACTTGTTGTAACTCTGAATGGCTTAACTGACTTAATACAGTATGACCAAAGTGCTGGCGGATAAAATCACTGACAGCTTGCCGGTTGTTGCCTTGAGGCAGCAGTTCGGTCAGTTGTTGGCGCAACTGGTGATTGGCATGATTTTCCTGTGCCTGCGCCAGACGGGTTTGCAGCAATTGCTCAGCGGGCTGGAAGTGGCGTGCCAGTAAGTCGCTAGTGCTACCCAAGGATAAATCATGACGCAGACCGGCCCAGATCTCAGCAGATTTGATTGGGCTAAGGGCCATGATCCGCACAATTAGCTTCTCCAGCGTAGTGCGTTGCGCAGGGGTAAGTGCCTGATCTTCCACTTGGCCCTGATGAGGTATTTTGGTCGGTGCGACATTGCGATCATTGGCAATCGGCACACTTGGGCCGTTCAAAGGTTGCATATAACCGGTCCTTCGCTGTGGAGGCGATACTGTGGAAATTCATAAAGTACCCGGCAATAGATGCAGGCTACCAATATGATACGCGCAAATGTGGGCGACCCATACCGTCAGATTATGTTTTTTTTGTTAACTACGTTTGTAATTAAATGTCACTTTGAGTGATTGTTTAAGTTCAGACATTGATAATCTTGATTATGCCGCTAAGATGGGCGCTCGGTCTTGAATGAGACTAATTTATCAATTTTACTGATGAATTATATGGATTAGAATTAAATACGGATAATGGTTAAACACGAATAATGGTTAAACAACAGCGCGCGGCAAAGTGGTTCCTCTGCCTGGCTTGCTTGGTCATATTAGTTTGTATGACACAACGCATCGCCAGCCTGCACGCGTTGGAAAAAAACCTCCTTCAGACATCATCATCACAGGTTGCTGCCGATGCTGATGAGGCACCCACCCCTTGTGAGCTAAGTGCCAAATCCCTGTTGGCATCCCCGCCTGTTCTGTTCGAATTAGCGATTTTTTCTCTGGGTTTATTACTCTTGCTATTGGGGCCGGTGATCCCGACCCGCATGAGGTTTCCACCACCCCGAGTGATATCACCCAGCCGTTTGAGGGTGCATCTGCGATTGTGCATTTTCCGGGAATAGAGATGCTTTTGGCATAAATACGGCATCCCTTGCGGTTGCTGTGATTAATCTATTTCTGGAGAAGAATCATGTTCAATTTAAGCAAGACAGCGTTGTTCTGTCTGTTACTGCTATGGATGCCCACCCTTTGGGCGGCAGACAGCGGCTGGTTGGTCAGCCCACAAAACTCACATGCTAAGGTGCGGATTCGTGCCGAACCTTCAACGAGCGGTGAAACCCGCCTGTTACTTTCCGTTCAACTGGAGAAAGGCTGGAAAACCTATTGGCGCTCACCGGGTGAAGGGGGCATTGCACCGACCATTGTCTGGAGCACCGCTCTTGATGCGGTAAAATGGTACTGGCCTGTACCACAACGGTTTGATGTTTCTGGTATCTCTACTCAGGGCTATCACGAGCAGGCCATGTTGCCGATCGTCATTTCCGCTAAGGCACCCAAAACGCTAAGTGGCATCTTGACCCTATCGACCTGTAGCAATGTCTGCATTTTGACTGACTACCCGTTTAGCATCGATCTTTCCTCGCCGTTAAGTGGCGAAAACCAACAGCAATTCCAACATGATTTTGCCCAGGCGATGGGGCAGGTACCCATTGCCAATGCCCTGACCCAACAGATCCAAGCTGGTTTTGATCATGGCGAGGTGCAAATTCTGGCGGTGCGTGACGAAGGTTGGCAACAGCCCGAGTTGTTCTTCGATACCTTGGCGGACGTGGATCTCGGTAAACCGCTGGTCAGTGTGCAGGGTAATCAGTTATCGGTACGGGTTCCTGCGACTGATGGTTGGGGGGAGGGCGTGGGGGATCTACGTGGTAAACCCCTGACGATGGTGATTACTGATGCGGGTCTGGCGCAAGAGACCACGGTGACCATTGGGCAAGCGCTCACTTTACCGCAATCCTCCACTCGTTTTTGGTCTTGGATAGTGATGGCGCTGGCGGGCGGATTTATTCTTAATCTGATGCCTTGTGTGCTTCCGGTCCTTGCAATGAAACTGGGGTCTATTTTGCAGACTGGGCAGCAAACCCGCCGTCAGATTCGTTGGCAGTTTCTGGCATCGTCTGCTGGGATTGTGACTTCGTTTTGGTTGTTGGCATTACTGATGACCGCCTTGCGTTTAGGTAATCATGCCCTTGGCTGGGGAATTCAGTTCCAAAGCCCTTGGTTTATCGGCTTTGTGGTGTTGGTTACCGCACTCTTTACGGCCAACCTGTTCGGCTTGTTCGAAATTAACCTCTCCTCATCGCTCAATAGCCGTATTGCCGCGCCTCGTGTGGAGCAATCGGGGGCTCGCGGTTTGGCCGGCCACTTTGGACAGGGCGCATTGGCGACGCTACTGGCAACCCCGTGTTCCGCGCCATTTTTGGGGACGGCGGTAGCCTTTGCACTGGCCGCCCCTTTACCGGCGCTGTGGGGCATATTTACCGCCCTGGGGGTTGGTATGAGCCTGCCGTGGTTGGCGGTGGCGCTATGGCCTAGATTGGTGCTGTTTTTGCCCCGTCCAGGTCGTTGGATGAACCGTCTGCGTATCGGGATGGGGGGGCTGATGCTGGCATCAAGTCTGTGGTTACTGAGCCTGATGGTGAGCCATATTGGCTCACAACTGGTGATGGTGATTAGCGGAGTGTTGCTGTTAGCGCTATTACTGGCAATTGGCTGGCGCTATGGCGTGCGTGTTGCCGCAATCGTCAGCTTAATCGGGGTGTTGATTATCGGCGGATTACTGTTGGCGGGTTCGCTGACGGCTAATCTATGGCGCAAACCGCTACATGACACCATCCCGTGGCAGCCATTAACTGAATCAGCCATTAAGAAAGCCTTGATGGAGCATAAGCGGGTGTTTGTCGATGTCACTGCCGATTGGTGTGTGACCTGTAAAGTTAACAAAATACACGTCCTGATGCGTGACGATGTGCAGCAGGCGTTGCAAGCACCTGATGTGGTGGCGTTACGCGGTGACTGGACGCGACCTTCTGCTGATATTACTGAGTTTTTGCGCCAGCGCGGCAGTGTCGCAATCCCATTTAATCAAATTTATGGGCCACAGCAACCACAGGGTGTGGTGCTCTCGCCACTGTTGGACCGTGACGTGTTATTAAAAATTTTGGCCGATGCTAAAGGAAATAAAGAATGAAAATTATCATGGTTGTGTTGTTAGCGCTGATCTCGACCTCACTGTGGGCGGCTGCACCTTTTACGCCGGAGCAGGAAGTGCGGATTAAAGCGTTAATCCGTGAAACGCTGGTCGCCAATCCAGACATTCTTGAACAATCCATCAATGCCTTGCAACAGCAAGCTAATGAAGCGCAAGGGCAGCAAATGGATCAATTTATCGCAGCCAATAAGCAGGCGCTGTTCCAAGACCCTGGTAGCCCACGTTTCGGGGCTGCAACTCCAGCCCTGACATTGGTTTCATTTACCGATTACAACTGCCCATTTTGTAAAACTTTTGATCCGTTGCTGGAAAAGGTAGTGAAGGAGTACCCGCAAGTGGCGGTGGTGATAAAACCGCTACCGTTTAAAGGGGAAAGCTCGGTGACCAGTGCACGGTTGGCGTTGACACTGTGGCAACAACATCCGAATCAATTTCTGCCATTTCATCAGCGCTTGATGGCGAAAAAAGGTTTCCACGATGCTGACAGTATTGCCGCGGCGCAGAAAAAAACCGGTGTTACGCCGGTAGCACCAAGCGAGCAGAGCTTGAATGTGTTGCGTACCAACCTGAAATTAGCGGATCAACTGGGTATCCAAGGCACACCTGCCACTTTGATTGGTAATCAGATGATCCCAGGTGCTATTTCCTATGAGCAACTGGAGGAGATAGTGAAGCAGCAACTGGCTAAGGCGGGTAAATGAGTCGCTTGAAGCGGTGGGGTAAAGAGCTGGTTATTCTGCTGGTACTGGTCACGGTGGTCTCTTTGGCGATGGATTGGTTGCGTAGCCCGCAGGTACCTGCTGATTGGGGCGATGTGTCATTACAAACCCTGGAGGGCCAGACTGTCTCGCTAAAGGCGATGAGCCAGGACAAACCGTTGCTCATCTATTTTTGGGCAACATGGTGCGGCGTGTGTAAATTCACCAGCCCCAGTGTCAATCAATTGGTGCAGGAGGGGGAGAATGTGATGACAGTGGCACTACGCTCTGGTGAAGCACCACAGCTTGAGCGCTGGCTGACCAAAAAAGGCTACCGGTTACCGGTGATAAATGACCCACGCGGCGAGTTGTCAGCGCAGTGGCAAGTCAGTGTTACACCGACGTTAGTGATCCTTTATCAAGGCAAAATGGTACAAAATACCAGCGGATGGAGCAGCTATTGGGGCATGAAACTGCGTTTATGGCTGGCCTCGTTCTGAGGTAACGCTGTTTAGCCAACTCCACAGTGAAACGCACGCCAAAAGTTGGACTCAGTCTGACTTTTGGTGGTGCGTTTTTTTGATTAATATTATGCTTGGCACTGACCAATCGCCGCACTTAATCTGGCTATTCCTTGGCTAATCAGCTCGGGCGAATTAGCGGCAAAATTCAAACGGAGGGTGAACTCTCCATCTGACTCTTCGCGGTAAAACCCGCCACCTTTAGCGAAAGTGACCCCCGCCTGCCACGCCAGCGGCATTAATTGAGTCATTGGCACGTTTGCTGGCAATTGTAGCCAGATAAATAATCCCCCATCAGGAACTTCAAACTGGCAGCCGAGTGGCAGTGTCTGCTGGAGGGCATCGACCATGGCATCACGGTGCTGGCGGTACAAACGGCAAGCCCGACGAAGTTGTTTGTCATAGCGCCCGACAGTGACAAATGCATCCAACGCCCGTTGGATCAGGTTCGAGCTGGTAAAACTGTCAACATGCTTTAAGCGCGCCAGTTGGATGTAATGGGGCGCGTCTGCCACCAGATAACCAATGCGCATGCTGGGCAGTAACATTTTGGAAAAAGTACTGACATAGATAACTTCACCCGCGGCTGCCAGTGAACGCAGCGAAGGCAGCTTTTTGCCGCTGTAACGCAAGTCACCCACATAATCATCTTCAAGTATCGGCACCCCAGCAGTTCTGGCTATTTGCACTAACTGATGGCGGCGTTCTTCACTCATACAGCGTCCGGTGGGGTTATTAAAGTTGGGAATGCAATAGATAAGTTTCGGTTGATGCCTGGCTAACAGCGCAGGCAGGGTCGCCAGATTCATGCCTTGTTGGTCGCTGGGCAGAGCAATAATATTCACTTTATGCAGGCGGAACAGGGCTAATGCTTCGGCATAAGTGGGTTCTTCTACCAGCACACTATCACCTGGGGCCAGCAGTGATTGACTGATCAGACTGATGGCGTGTTGTGAACCGTTGGTTATCAACAGTTGCTCTGGCCGTGTTGGGATACCTTGTGCGGATAGAATGCGGCTGAGTGTATCGCGCAATGGATAATAGCCACAGTAATCGCCGTAACTGAATGCTTCTTCAGCATGGCGGCGCAGAATTGAATGCAAGATCTGGCGGAATTCATCCAATGGGAAAATTTTGGGGCTACCGATGCCAGCAGCAAAATTAATGGTATCTGGCGGTAAGGGGATATCGGCATACCCGTCCAGCCTTGAGGTGACAGTGGTAAAACGATCCAGTGGAAACTCACCATGTAGCCGTGGATGCGGATGGCTTGGCGGCGGCGAGAGGTGACAGACATAGGCACCGCTGCCGCGACGTTGTTGTAATAACCCCTTTGCCGCCAGCTCGGCATAAGCATTATCCACTGTGAGTCGGCTCACTGATAATTCTGCTGCCAAGGTGCGGGTTGAGGGCAGTTTGTCGCCATCAGCAAACACCCCACTGAGGATAGCACGGCGCAATGCCTCTTCGATTTGTAGATACAGTGGAATGTCTTGCTGGCGATCTAACGGAATATGCATGTCTCACCGACCAAAAGTGGCTCACTGTGGATAATATATTGTCACTATACTCAAGGTTAACAAGGCTTCAAGAGGAAAAAGTGGCCTGTATCAATCAGTGGGAAAGTGGCTCTGGTGGCAGAGAACATGGGGGGTACAATCGCTATCTGATTAATATCCTGAAAGTAGTTATGAGGTTGTTATGGCGATTCCGGCAGATTTATTCCCATCAGCATTTGGCTCTATCGGGGCGGGCAACGGCGGGTTTAGTGGCAAACGACAAGGCTATCTGCTGGCGATTATTAGTGCCATGTTGTTGGGTTTTACCGGCATCATAATTCGCATCCTCACGGCGCATTATCATCTACCCACTTCGGTATTGGCTTTCTGGCGGGCAGCACTGGTCGCCATGGTGTTATTACCTATTTTACTTCTGACCAAACCGGAATGGGCCAAATTACGCGGGTGCCAGCTAAAATTCTATACGGCATATGGCTTATTGCTGGCGGTCTTTAATGGGCTATGGACTGAATCTGTCGCTTTAAACGGTGCGTCGATCTCCACCATTCTGGTCTATTGCTCAATCGGTTTTACCGTGTTTCTCGGCTGGGTTTTCTATAACGAATATATGGGCTGGCGTGAATTACTGGTTATTATTATCAGCCTGTTGGGTTGTTTCTTAGTCAGCGATGGCCTGAATATTACTGCATCAGACTTTAATTTTGTTGGCTTATTTATCGGATTGGCCTCCGGTATTGGTTACAGCTTTTATACTCTGGCTGGGCGCATTGCGACTGAACGCTGTTATCCGGTCTGGAACACTATTCTTTACGTCTTTGGTTTCTCCGCCATCTACCAACTGATATTTAATCAGTTATTGCTGTGGTTTCCATTGTCTGGGTTACAGCCAATGGTGGGTGATCTATTTTTCTTATCCCATGGAGCTAATGGCATTCAATGGTCTGGTTGGGGGCTATTGTTAATTTTAGCCGCCGGTCCAACGTTACTGGGGTTTGGCCTGTTTAATCTCAGTTTGAAAACACTCTCTTTGGCGGTGGCTAGCCTACTATTAACGCTGGAACTGGTCTTCACTGCGGTGATTGCATATTTCTTGTTGGGCGAAACACTCTCTCCCTCCCAATTGTTGGGCAGCGCGCTGGTATTACTGGGGGTGTTGATGTTGCATCGTAAAGATAAGGCTCAAGCAGCAATGGTGGCGGTTAGCGCGGAATAAAAACAGGGCCGGGGTAGCTGCGCAGAATATACGCCGCTACCTTATTTTTACTGCGCCGCCGCTCTTCGCAATGGGGTGCGCAGGCGCTGAGCTAATATCACCCCAGCCAGCGTGATACCCCCGCCAATCAGGTGATAGCTGTGTAATTGCTCATGAAGGAAGGCCACGGCAATAATGGCGGTAAATACCGGTGTCAGATTCATAAATATCGACGCAGTATTTGCCCCTAACCGCATCACACCGTGGATCCACAAATAAGGCGCAATAATTGAGGCTGGGATCCCAGCAAATAGCACCAATGGAATATTCTGCGCCGTCAATTGCACATCTGAAGCCATCAGGAAATTAGGCAATAATAGCACCACGCCGAAAACGATCTGCATATAAAGGGACTGCCAGTTGGGTAATTGAATCGCCCAGCGTTTGGTTAATACGCCATACAGCGCATAGGATGCCGATGCGCCGAACATCATCAATTCGCCTTTGCCGATACCATGTTGCAACAGTTGTGCCGGGTTACCTGCACTAACCAACCACACTAGTCCCCCTAATGACAGCACGCTACCTAATGCAATGCCTACCGTGGGGGCGACTCGTAACACCACAATGCTAATAAGCACAGTCAGTAAGGGAATTAACGAACTGAGAATCCCCATAAACAGGGCGCTAACACTGTGAGCCGCGTAGTACGCCAGGCTTTGGTACAGCACCATCCCCAGCATCCCCAATATCATCAATTTCCACCAATAAACGCGGATTGCCTGCCAATTGCGGATAACACCCAGCAGCAAGAATGGGGTTAACGTTAGCAACGCCAGCACCCAGCGATAAAACGAGATGGCGGCGGGATCAATTGCGGTGGCAGAGACCTTACTGACTACGGCATTGATGGACCAGATGATCACCGCGAACAGGGGGAATAACATATTCATGATAATAATTCTCATCTAAATAACATGTGACGTAGTCTACAGTTGTCTGATTTATTCTATATACTGAAAATCAGACAATAACTGCTGCGATTAGGACAATCTCGGCAGGAATCATTTTTTACAGGAGACAGTTCACGATGGCAGAACCCTCTTTCCCGGTGGTTGCCACAACCGTGCCACTGAGCCTTTCCTTTCGCTGTGAGGCCTTTAATGCCAATACTGAGTTTTTGCCGCATACCCATCCTTACGGGCAGTTGATCTGCGTAAAGTCAGGTGTGGTAGCGATGAGTATCGGCGGGCAGCGTTTTCTGGCCCCCCCTGAATTCAGTGTCTGGATACCGGCCGGCATGGAGCACTCCAGCCATAACCGTAAGCCGATGCAATTTCGTGCCATTGATATTGCACCTACGCTGTGTGATGAGTTACCGCTATCAGCTTGCCTGATTAATGTCAGTCCAATCTTTAATACCATTGTGGAAGATTGCTTCTCCCGTGGTTTATTGATGCCGGAAAGCGAGCAAGATATGCGCTTAGCCCACGTATTAATTGATCAACTCAGGTTGTCACCGGTACAACGCACCTATCTGCCCACCTCACAGGATAAATTACTGTCACCTATTCTGGCGGCGCTAGAGCGCTGCCCGGCGGACAATACCTCGCTGGCGCAGTGGGCTAAGCGGGTCTATACCACCGAGCGGACGTTATCGCGCCGCTGCCAACAAGAACTGGGTATGGCTTTTAGCGAATGGCGGCAGCGGCTGCGTTTTTTACATGCGATCTCATTGTTAGAAAAGGGCAAAACCGTGCAAAGTGTCGCACTGGATGTTGGGTATAGCTCCTCATCGGCTTTTATCGCCATGTTCCAGCAAATTGCAGGGACTACGCCGGAGCGTTTTCGTCGCAACAATCCCCTTCATCCTTGACGCCGCAGGGGTGTTGGCTATGCTCACGCACCCGAATCACTGACTTGAGTCAGCTCATCGGGATTATGAGCCTCTAATGAGACTCACCCTGCGGGCCAGCGCAAGCGATGTTCAACATGGTTTACAACCAAGTTGTCACTCAATTGCCGCCTACCTGCAACGCCAATGATTTTGGGGATCGTCTTCATCCTGAAGCTGTAGGGGGTTGGCTGCAACTCTAACTTCTTTGGGTATATACTAAGTCCCTGCTTTTCATCTATAGGGCAGTAAGCTGCCGGAGAATAAAGTGAAAATCCTGGTTGATGAGAATATGCCGTACGCAGATGTGCTATTTCGGCGTTTAGGTGAGGTACAGGCAGTGCCGGGGCGGCCAATCCCCCGTGAAGCACTGGCTAATGCTGACGCACTGATGGTGCGCTCGGTTACCAAAGTGAATGAGGCGTTGCTGCAAGGTACGTCAATTGGCTTTGTGGGCACGGCAACCGCCGGTACCGATCATGTCGACGATAACTGGCTACAGCAACAGGGAATCGGTTTCTCCGCAGCTCCCGGTTGTAATGCCATTGCGGTTGTGGAATATGTTTTTTCCGCACTGATGATGATGGCCGAACGTGATGGTTTCCAATTGCGTGACAAAACTGTCGGTATTATTGGGGTGGGGAATGTCGGGGCCAGATTGAATACCAGGCTACAAGCCCTTGGTGTGCGGACTTTACTGTGCGATCCACCACGAGCAGACAGAGGTGATAACGACACTTTCTGGCCGCTGGAAAAACTGGTGCGAGAGGCAGATGTTCTCACTTTCCATACGCCGTTGAATAAAACCGGCCCTTATCAAAGCCTGCACATGGCGGACGATGAATTACTGGCAGCCTTGCCGGATGGCCGTATTCTGATTAATGCCTGCCGCGGAGCCGTGGTGGATAATGCTGCGCTGCTTGGTGCGTTGGAAAAAGGTAAAAAACTCAGCGTGGTTCTGGATGTATGGGAACCGGAACCGGAATTATCTTTGCCGCTGTTAGGGCGGATTGATATCGGGACGCCACATATCGCCGGCTATACGCTGGAAGGTAAAGCACGTGGTACCACACAAGTGTTTGAAGCTTTTAGTCAACATCTGGGGCAGCCGCAGTCGGTAGAGCTAGCTTCTTTATTGCCTCAACCGGAGTTTAGCCACTTGAGACTGAACGGTGCGTTGGATGAAGGCAAATTAAAACGATTGATGCACTTGGTGTATGATGTGCGCCGCGATGATGCGCCACTGCGCCATGTGGCCGGTATCCCCGGTGAGTTTGATCGGCTGCGTAAGCACTATCAGGAACGCCGTGAGTGGTCATCACTCTGCGTGCAGTGCGATGATGCTGCCAGTGCTGAACTGTTGCAGAAATTAGGCTTTAGTACACAGTTATTATAAGCGCGGTATAAACGTTAATTTATTGATTGTCAGGCGGTTTTTTTACCGCCTTTCTCTTTCAATCGATCTTAGTATCTGAATGAACCCTTGTAATTTAATGAACGTTAGTGGAGAAAACCAACATGTCTGACGGCTGGAATATTGCTCTGTTAGGAGCAACGGGCGCAGTAGGTGAAGCTTTGCTGGAGCTGTTAAATGAGCGCCAGTTCCCGGTTGGTGAATTGTATCCGCTGGCCAGCGAACGCAGCGCCGGTGCTTCTGTGCGCTTTAATGGTAAAAGTTTACTGGTTGAAAATGTTGCTGAATTTGACTGGTCTCAGGCGCAGTTAGCTTTCTTTGTTGCCGGGCGCGAAGCCTCACAACTCTATGCGGAAGAAGCGGCGAATGCCGGTTGCCTGGTTATCGACAGCAGTGGCCTGTTCGCGATGGAACCAGATGTACCGCTGGTGGTGCCAAGTGTGAATCCTCAGGTGCTGGCAGAATATCGCAATCGCAATATTGTGGCGGTAGCCGATAGCCTGACCAGCCAGTTGCTGACGGCGATTAAACCACTGACGGAACAGGCTGGCTTGTCCCGCGTGCATGTCACTGCATTGATTTCAGCCTCCGCCCATGGCAAGGCCGCTGTGGACGATCTGGCCGGTCAAAGTGCCAAGTTGTTAAATGGCATTCCTGCGGAGCCAAGTATCTTCGCCAAACAACTGGCATTTAACGTGTTGCCGTTGCTGGCTGATGAAGAGGGCAGTGTGCGTGAAGAGCGCCGTCTGGTTGATCAGGTGCGTAAAGTATTGCAAGACGAAGGTCTGCCTATCTCGGTGAGTTGCATTCAATCACCGGTATTTTACGGTCAGGCACAAGTGGTTCATCTGGAAGCCTTGCGCCCAATCTCCGCAGATGAAGCGCGCAGCGAACTGGAAAATTGCGAAGATATCCAATTATCTGAAGAGGATGATTATCCAACACAGGTCAGTGATGCCTCGGGCAGTGAGGTGCTGAGTATTGGTTGTGTGCGTAATGACTATGGCATTCCCGAAGTGTTGCAGTTCTGGTCAGTGGCCGACAACATTCGTTTTGGTGGCGCATTGATGGCGATTGAAACGGCGGAGCACCTGTTGCAGGAGCAACTGTACTGATGTCCGAACTCGAGTTGGCTCAGCCACAAGACATAGTGGCTGAAACGGCCGGTATAAAAATTGCGCTGGGTATTGAATATAACGGCAGCCGCTATTTCGGCTGGCAACGGCAGTTGGAGGTTGCCAGTGTGCAGGCTTGTTTGGAGGCTGCCTTGTCAAAAGTTGCCGATGAATCCATTGGCGTATTTTGTGCTGGGCGCACTGATGCTGGTGTACATGCCACCGGGCAGGTGGTGCATTTTGTCACCTCGGCGGTGCGTAAAGATGCCGCCTGGACGATGGGGGTCAATAGCCATTTACCTCCAGATATCGCCGTACGCTGGATAAAAACAGTGGATGACGATTTTCACGCCCGTTTCAGCGCTACTGCCCGCCGTTATCGCTATATCATCTTTAACCATCGCTATCGTCCAGCGGTGTTGGCGCAAGGGGTAACCCATTGCTACCTGCCGCTGGATGCTGAAAAAATGGAACGAGCGGCGCAATGTTTACTCGGCGAGAATGATTTTACCTCGTTTCGTGCGATACAGTGCCAGTCGCGTACCCCATGGCGAAATGTAAAACATGTCAAAGTTACCCGACATGGCGCGTATATCGTGGTAGATATCAAGGCCAACGCTTTTGTTCATCATATGGTGCGTAATATTGTTGGTAGCTTGATTGAGATTGGCTGTGGTAATCAGGATGTCAACTGGATGGCCCAGTTGCTGGCACTGAAAGACCGATCACGTGCTGCGGCAACAGCGAAAGCCGAAGGGTTGTATTTAGTCGCGGTTGATTACCCCGAACGTTTTGCGCTACCAACAGCGCCAATGGGACCCCTTTTTTTGGCAGACGACTGATTTCTCTACATTGATGAGTGAGGTCGCCTTGGGCTAAGGAATACCTAAGGAAGTTCAGCTAATCTCACTCACTCAAAGCACAAGTATGTTTACCATTTGAGAGTATTTATGGAATTTATACGTTTCGTTATTGATTTTATTTTGCATATTGATGTCCATCTGGCGGAGCTGGTGGCGCAGTATGGGGTTTGGGTTTACGCCATTTTATTCCTGATCTTATTCTGTGAAACCGGTCTGGTGGTGACGCCGTTCCTGCCAGGAGATTCTTTGCTGTTTGTGGCCGGTGCGTTGGCAGCATTACCGTCCAATGATATCAATGTGCACATTATGGTGGCACTGATGGTTACCGCCGCTATTTTGGGCGATGCTATTAACTACACCATTGGGCGGGTGTTCGGAGAGAAACTATTCAGTAACCCGGACTCCAAAATTTTCCGCCGCAGCTATCTGGAAAAAACCCATCAGTTCTACGAAAAACATGGCGGTAAAGCGATTGTTTTGGCACGTTTTGTCCCGATTATCCGCACTTTTGCGCCGTTTGTCGCCGGAATGGGTAAAATGTCTTATCGCCACTTTGCGGCTTATAACGTGATTGGGGCGTTGGTATGGGTACTGTTATTCACCTATGCTGGTTATCTGTTTGGTAACGTACCTATCGTGCAGAACAATCTGAAATTGCTAATTGTTGCCATTATTGTGGTGTCAATTTTGCCGGGTGTATTTGAGGTATGGCGGCATCGGCGCGCGCAATCACGGCAAAAAAATCAGTAAAAACGTTACCTAAGCCGTGGGTTCGACCAGTTTTTTATCTACACTGTCGAGCCAATATGGTTTAATGAGTGACATTTATGGTCTGTTCCTGCGGACAACCCGAGTTCCAGTGCCTTAGCCACGTTGTAATGGCGTGTATCTCAGGCATTTTTTGTTGGGATGTTTTCAGGGAGATGGTTAAAGCATGAACAGCGGACTGGCAACAGCCAGGTTCAAACAGAAAGGTCATCGATGAGCTGGATTGAACGAATTCTTAACAAAAGCAATATTACACAAACCCGTAAAGCGAGTATTCCTGAAGGGGTGTGGACGAAATGTGACAGTTGCGGTCAGGTGCTTTACCGTGCCGAGTTAGAGCGTAATCTAGAAGTTTGTCCTAAGTGTGATCACCATATGCGTATGACAGCCCGTGCACGGTTACATATGCTACTGGATGCAGGCAGTGAAGTTGAATTGGGTAGCGAACTGGAGCCGAAGGATATCCTGAAATTCAAGGATTCCAAAAAGTATAAAGATCGCATTTCTGCCGCACAAAAAGATACCGGCGAAAAAGACGCTTTGGTTGCCATGAAAGGGACCTTACAAGGGATGCCGATCGTTGCCGCTTCATTTGAATTTGCCTTTATGGGTGGGTCAATGGCGTCAGTGGTGGGTGCCCGTTTTGTGCGTGCAGTTGAGCAGGCGCTGGAAGATAATTGCCCGTTGGTGTGCTTCTCCTCCAGTGGTGGTGCTCGTATGCAAGAAGCATTGATGTCACTGATGCAGATGGCAAAAACCAGTGCTGCTCTGGCTAAAATGCAAGAGCGTGGCTTGCCGTACATTTCTGTGCTGACGGATCCTACCATGGGTGGTGTCTCCGCCAGTCTGGCAATGTTGGGTGATATCAATATCGCAGAACCAAAAGCCTTAATCGGTTTTGCTGGTCCACGGGTTATTGAGCAAACCGTTCGGGAAAAACTGCCGCCGGGCTTCCAGCGCAGTGAGTTCTTGATTGAAAAAGGCGCTATCGACATGATCGTTCGCCGCCCGGTGATGCGTCAGACAATTGCCAGCATCTTGTCTAAATTAACGCATCAGCCACAACCCAGTGTGATTGAGAGTAAAGCCGATACTGCTCAGGCGGATAATCAGGCCGAAGCCTGATTATCCACGCGGGCATCACCCTGATAAGGTGATGCCCGGTTGTTGTGCATTGTCGCAACTTAAGCTTTATAGCTTTAAAAAAGAAAATATTTACCCAAAATAATTTGAGTTGCAGGAAGGCGGCAATTGAGTGACAACTTGGTTGTAAACCATGTTGAACATCGCTTGCGCTGGCCCGCAGGGTGAGTCTCATTAGAGGCTCATAATCCTGATGAGTTGACGCTAGTCATTGATTCGGGTGACAAATCGGTCAGGAACCGATTTGAACGCTGCTTGCAGCGGCCTCGCAGAGGCGAGGTCCATGGACGGGGGCCGAGCAACGAAAGCAGTCAACGCACATGCAGCTTGAAGTATGGTGGGTATAAAGGCCAGTGACGGGACTCATGAAAAACCATCAAATTCCCCAAGCCACGTCGCCTTTGGCCGCGTGGCTTTACTATCTTGAACGTTTGCACTCTCAACCAATCGAGTTGGGTCTGGAACGTGTTAAACAGGTTGCTGAGCGTTTGGATCTGCTTAACCCTGCCCCAAAAGTCTTCACCGTTGCCGGTACTAATGGCAAAGGCACCACCTGTTGTACCCTGGAATCAATTTTACTTGCAGCGGGTCTGCGGGTCGGGGTTTACAGCTCACCTCACCTTTTGCGTTACACCGAGCGAGTCCGTATTCAGGGGCAAGAACTGTCTGAGGCTGAACACAGCCACTCTTTTGCTCAAATTGAAGCCGGGCGCGCGGGTATATCACTGACTTACTTCGAATTTGGCACCTTATCTGCGCTGCAATTATTTAAGCAGGCTAAGCTTGATGTAGTGATTCTGGAAGTGGGGCTGGGTGGACGTTTGGATGCGACCAATATAGTCGATTCTGATGTTGCGGCTATTACCAGTATTGCCATAGACCATACTGACTGGTTGGGCTTCGATCGAGAAAGCATTGGCCGCGAGAAGGCTGGTGTTTTCCGTGCGGGGAAACCTGCCGTGGTTGGCGAACCGGATATGCCGCAGTCGATTGCCGATGTTGCGGCGCAATTGGGGGCACAACTGTATCGCCGTGATGACGCATGGCGGTTTAGCCAACAACAGCCAGGTGAACAACAAGAAAATGCCTGGGATTGGCAGTGTGGCAACCATCATTGGACCAATCTACCCTTACCAAACGTACCTTTGGCAAATGCGGCGACAGCTTTGGCCGTATTGCACTATTCTGGCCTGCCTTTAAGCGATAAGGTTATTCGCCAGGGCTTGTTGGCTGCCAGTTTGCCAGGGCGTTTTCAGGTTGTCAGTGAGCAACCACTGCTGATTTTGGATGTAGCCCATAACCCGCATGCAGCACGTTATCTCACCGACAGGCTGGCTCGATTGCCAAAACACGGTAAAGTACGGGCTGTGGTAGGTATGCTATCAGATAAAGATATCGGCGGGACGCTGGCCTGTTTATCTGAACAAGTCGATGAATGGTACTGCGCACCGCTTGAAGGGCCGCGTGGGGCGACGGCGGAGCAATTAGCCGAGCATTTGGAGTTATCACGCCAGTTTAGCGATGTAGAAACGGCCTGGCGTCAGGCTATGTTGGATGCAAAACCACAGGATGTGGTTATTGTCTGTGGTTCTTTCCATACTGTCGCTCATGTGATGGCTGTATTGGATTTATGACAGCCTGAATTTGTGACAACTTGAGTTTATCAAGGCATTGAATTGGGAGTGCGAGTGGCAAGTAAGTTCCAGAACCGTTTAGTCGGGACCATAATTCTGGTGGCGTTAGGCGTGATTGTGCTGCCGGGGCTACTGGATGGTAAAAAGAAGCATTATGAGGATGAGTTCGCCGCTATCCCATTAGTGCCAAAACCAGGTGATAGTCAGGAGATCGATGCGGTTGGTCCGGTCAGTCAACCTCTGCCTATTGCTCCACCGGAAGGTGCGGCGCAAGCCGTGGATGTCCCCAAAGATGATTCCGCCTCTCAGGCTGCTAATGATGCTGGTAACCCTCCGTCTGAACCGACTATCGTGGCACCGCCAGTGATACAGAGTAAGCCGGTTGAGGTGAAACCTGTTGAGAAGAAACCGGTTGAGGTCAAATCGCTACCGGTAGAGAAAAAACCGCAGGAAGTAAAACCTAAACCTGAGGTTAAACCGGACGTTCAGCCGGAAACTAAACCGGTCACAGAAGAAAAAGCACCGGTAGGGCAGGCTTATGTCGTCCAACTGGGCGCGTTGAAAAACGCAGCTAAAGTGAATGAAATCGTGGCGACGCTGCGCTTGTCAGGTCATCGGGCGTTTACGGTGCCTACAACGCCGGTTCAAGGCCAAATAACCCGTGTGTATGTCGGGCCAGATGCGTCAAAACAAAAATTGCAATCTGCGCTGCCAGAGCTTAATTCATTAAGCGGCCTGAATGGGCAAGTTAAGCCCTATGGCACGGCGCGTTAAGGTTTATGCCGAGAGTTAAGATATCAGGGTGTACGGGGTTTTTGAGCTAAGTTTGTGCGGCGATTGTTGTTTTTAAAATCGCCGCACTTTAATTTGTCGCGGGTAAGAATTCCCCTACGCAAACGTTTTCTTTTTCTGTTAGAATTCGCCGCGAACAGGATGCAGCGGCGATTTCGTCATTGGAATAGTCATGGTCTGGATTGATTACGTCATTATAGGGATTATCGGATTTTCTGCATTGGTCAGCTTAATCCGGGGTTTTGTCCGTGAAGCATTGTCACTTGTAACATGGGGATGTGCGTTTTTTGTTGCCAGCCATTTTTACACTTACCTTGCTGTCTATTTCACGCGTTTTGAAGATGAAGTAGTTCGCAACGGAATTGCCATCGGCATTTTGTTCATCGCGACATTGATCGTCGGGGCTATTGTTAACTATGTGATTGGTTCGTTGGTTGAACGTACTGGTTTATCAGGAACTGACAGGGTGCTGGGTGTCTGTTTTGGCGCGCTGCGAGGTGTTCTGATAGTCTCTGCCATGCTGTTCTTTCTGGATACGTTTACCGGCTTCTCACAGAGTGTTGACTGGAAACAGTCACAATTAATCCCGCAGTTCAGTTATATAATCAGGTGGTTCTTTGACTACCTGCAGAGCACGTCGAGTTTCTTACCGAATCAATTACCGATTCGGAGCGGCTTATGAGGAAAAGACAACATGTGCGGTATTGTCGGTATCGCCGGTTTTGCACCGGTAAACCAGTCGATTTATGATGCGCTGACGGTGCTTCAGCACCGAGGCCAGGATGCTGCGGGCATCGTTACCATTGATGCCCATAATGGGTTCCGGCTGCGTAAAGCAAACGGCTTGGTGAAGGATGTATTTGAAACCCGGCATATGCTGCGCTTACAGGGGAATATGGGTATTGGCCATGTTCGTTACCCGACGGCTGGCAGTTCCAGTGCTTCCGAGGCTCAGCCTTTCTACGTTAACTCACCGTTTGGCATCACTCTCGCTCATAACGGTAATCTGACTAACGCTCACCAACTGAGAAAGAAATTATTCGAAGTTTCTCGCCGTCATGTGAACACCACTTCTGACTCGGAAATTTTGCTGAATATTTTTGCCAGTGAATTGGACCGTTTCCAACATTATCCATTGGAATCAGACAATATTTTTGCTGCTGTTGCCGCAACACATCAGTTGATCCGTGGGGCATACGCTTGTGTTGCGATGATTATCGGCCACGGGATGGTCGCGTTCCGTGACCCTAACGGTATTCGCCCGCTGGTTATTGGTAAACGCACGTTAGTTGATGGCCGCAATGAATATATGGTCGCTTCTGAAAGTGTGGCATTGGATACCCTTGGCTTTGAATTCCTGCGGGATGTTGCGCCGGGCGAAGCTGTGTATATCACGGAAAAAGGCCAGTTGTTTACCCGCCAGTGTGCTGAAAATCCGAAATACAATCCGTGCTTGTTTGAGTATGTGTATTTTGCTCGCCCAGACTCCTTTATGGATAAAATTTCTGTTTACAGTGCGCGCGTGCGCATGGGCCAGAAGTTGGGTGCCAAAATTGCCAAGCAGTGGGAAGATCTGGATATTGATGTTGTCATTCCTATCCCGGAAACATCTTGCGATATCGCGCTGGAAATCGCCCGTATTCTAGATAAACCGTACCGCCAGGGGTTTGTGAAAAACCGTTATGTTGGCCGTACCTTTATCATGCCGGGTCAGCAGGAACGTCGTAAATCTGTGCGCCGTAAACTGAATGCCAACCGCGCAGAGTTCCGTGATAAGAACGTCTTATTAGTGGATGACTCTATCGTGCGTGGCACCACATCAGAACAGATTGTCGAGATGGCGCGTGAGGCTGGGGCGAAGAAGGTCTATTTCGCCTCTGCGGCACCGGAAATTCGTTTCCCGAATGTGTATGGCATTGATATGCCAAGTGCGAACGAATTGATTGCCCATGGTCGTGAAGTGGATGAAATCCGCCAGTTGATTGGTGCCGATGCACTGATTTTCCAGGACCTTAGCGATCTTATCGAGGCAGTACGCGAAGATAACCCAGACATCACCCAGTTTGAGTGCTCGGTCTTTAACGGCGTTTACGTGACTAAAGATGTCGATCAGAGCTATCTGGAATATCTTGAATCGTTACGTAACGATGATGCGCAGGCATTACGTAATCATAACGAGGCCGAGAATCTGGAGATGCATAACGAAGGGTAATACCCGTTATCTTTCAGGTTGCAGATGTGTTGGCCTCGACCAATCCACGGATCTTGCGATGCGGTCGCTGTTTAGTGCCTTGCTGCAACTTGAAATTTATTGGGTATCTTCAGTTATCGGCAGAGTGTGAATCAAAAAGGTGCAACCAGCGTTCCGGCGCGGTGCACCTTTTTTGTTATCTAGCCGAGGGCCATGGGTATTGTGGCAAAACGGGGCCAATAACTTGCTAATCCGTACTTGATACGGCAAAGTCGGGCGATATTTCTTTATGTTATGCTCACTCTATAAGGCATAACGTCAGTGCGAGGCTATACCCCATGAAACGACTTATTATCGGCATTAGCGGTGCCAGCGGTGCCATTTATGGCGTACGGCTGTTACAGGTGCTGCAACATGTCGAGGGTGTGGAAACTCATCTTATTCTCAGTAATGCGGCGCGCCAGACGCTGGCGCTGGAAACGGAATTTAGCGTGAAGGATGTGCAGGCACTGGCCGATGTTGTACATGACTCACGTGACATTGCTGCTTGTATCTCATCCGGATCATTCAAAACGCAAGGTATGGTTATTTTACCCTGTTCAATCAAAACGTTATCTGGAATTGTCCATAGCTATACCGAGGGTTTGCTGACCCGCGCCGCGGATGTGATCTTAAAAGAGCGCCGCCCGCTAGTGTTATGTGTGCGTGAAACCCCGTTGCATTTAGGGCATTTACGCCTGCTGGTACAAGCCGCTGAGCTGGGCGCTACCATTATGCCGCCAATGCCTGCGTTTTATCATCGACCACAAACCATTCAAGATATTGTTGATCAGACCGTTAATCGGGTTATCGATCAATTTGACATCGAACTGCCTGAAGACCTGTTTACACGATGGCAAGGCAATAATTAACATTTTTCCCTTAATTGATACATTTGTGCAACATCGCACTGAAATGGGGCGGATTATGCACCACAATGATCCTGTTTTAGAACGCGTATCATGGCATGAGTGTGGTATTCGATTTTTGTATACGACTTGATGCCTGTATTTCGTGGTGATCGTGCTAGTTAAGCGGTGGTGGAATTAGCTTTCCTACCAGATGATTACTGGCACGATTACTGCAAATTGATTTATGAACGCTCTGGGTTGTACAGAACATTAACGCGCTTTCTGGCATCGAAAATCAATTTGAGGGTTATGTATGAATAAGAAGATGTTGGTTCTTCCGCTAGTCTTAGCATTAGCTGCTGCCAGCAGTGCTTTTGCTGCCATTCCGAAAGATGTCAAAATTGGTACTGATCCAACTTATGCTCCTTTTGAATCCAAAAATGCCAGTGGTGAATTGGTAGGTTTTGATATCGATATAGCAAAAGAGTTATGCAAACGTATCGATACTAAATGTACTTTTGTTGAAAGTGACTTCGATGCATTAATCCCATCACTCAAAGCCAAAAAAATCGATGCCATTATCTCCTCACTCTCCATCACGGAAAAACGCCAGAAAGAGATTGCTTTCACCGACAAACTCTACGCTGCCAATGCCCGTTTAATCGCGACCAAAGACAGTAAAATAGAGCCAACATTAGTCGCCTTGAAAGGCAAACGTGTTGGGGTGTTGCAAGGCTCTACGCAGGAAGCATTCGCCAATGCTGAGTGGCAGCCAAAAGGTATCGATGTGGTTGCCTATCAAAATCAGGACTTGATCTACGCTGACTTGGCTTCAGGGCGCATTGATGCGGCTTTCCAGGATGAAGTTGCAGGCAGTGAAGGTTTCCTGAAACAAGAAGCGGGTAAAGGCTATGCTTTCGCTGGCCCATCAGTAAAAAATGATCAGTTCTTTGGCGTAGGTACCGGTATGGGCTTGCGTAAAGATGATGCGGAACTGAAAGCGGCGCTGGATAAAGCCTTTGCAGAAATGCGCAAAGATGGCACCTACGACAAGCTCGCGAAAAAGTATTTCGATTTTGATGTTTACGGCGGTTAAGCACCTTTGCCGTTAGAGCCTCTGCCAAGAGTGGCAGGGGCCTCTACATGCAATTAAACATAGCAATTAACCAGACTCCTTACTCAGTAAAACAGGATAACCCAGATGCTGGATGGATATTCGAAACTGATATTTGAAGGTGCGCTGGTGACGCTGGAGTTGGCACTGTGTTCAGTGCTGCTGTCAGTGATTATCGGCTTGATTGGTGCCGGTGGAAAGTTATCATCAAACCGGCTGTTATCTGGCTTGTTTGAGTGTTACACCACACTTATCCGTGGTGTACCCGATTTAGTCTTAATGCTGCTTATCTTCTATGGTTTGCAGATAACCCTAAATAGCATTACTGAATCAATTGGTTTTGAACAAATCAATATTGATCCTCTCTCCGCTGGGATTATTACCCTTGGCTTTATCTATGGTGCTTATTTCACTGAAACCTTCCGTGGCGCATATATGGCCGTACCCAGCGGCCAAATTGAGGCAGCGACGGCATTTGGTTTCACCCCTAGCCAGATTTTCCGCAGAATCATGTTTCCTGCCATGATGCGCTACGCACTGCCGGGTATTGGCAATAACTGGCAAGTCATTCTAAAGGCAACGGCACTGGTCTCTATTCTGGGATTAAATGATGTGGTTAAGGCCACACAGTTGGCAGGCAAAGGGACTTACCAGCCGTTTTTCTTCGCTTTAGTGGCCGGAGTGGTCTATCTCATCTTCACCACGGTATCGAATGGCGTATTACTGTGGCTAGAACGGCGCTATTCCCATGGGGTGAAGAGGGCTGAGCTATGATAGAAATCCTGCAACAATATTGGCAAGCGTTGCTCTGGAGCGATGGCTACCGCTTTACCGGGATGGCTGTCACCTTATGGTTACTTATTTCCTCGGTAGTGATGGGCGGGTTACTGGCAATTCCTTTGGCAGTCGCAAGGGTAGCCGAACGGCGTTGGATTCGTTTACCGGTCTGGGTTTTTACTTATATCTTTCGTGGCACGCCTCTATATGTACAATTATTGGTATTCTATTCCGGTATGTACAGTTTAGAGATTGTCCGAGGCAATGACCTGTTAAATGCCTTTTTCCGCAGTGGCTTGAATTGCACTATTTTGGCGCTGACACTGAATACCTGTGCTTATACCACTGAGATTTTCGCCGGTGCCATTCGTTCGGTGCCACACGGTGAAATCGAAGCCGCCAGAGCCTATGGTTTTTCACGTTTTAAATTGTATCGCTGTATTATTTTACCTTCTGCACTGCGTATTGCCTTACCGGCCTACAGTAATGAGGTAATCTTAATGCTGCACTCTACCGCTCTGGCATTTACTGCCACAGTGCCAGATATTCTGAAAATAGCGCGAGATATTAACGCCGCAACTTATCAGCCGTTTTATGCTTTTGGTATTGCTGCCGTACTTTATCTGATTATCTCCTTTACGCTAATTAGCCTGTTCCGCCAGGCAGAGAAACGTTGGCTGGCTCATATAAAACCTCAGGCATCGCATTAAGTACGGAGACCTTATGACTGACACATTAGAAACTAAAATAGCTGAAACCAAACTGTCTGTGACGGAATTGCATAAGCATTACGGTGAACACGAAGTACTCAAGGGCGTTTCACTTTCAGCTAAAGCAGGGGATGTTATCTCCATTATTGGTTCTTCCGGTTCAGGGAAAAGCACTTTTTTACGCTGTATCAACTTTTTGGAAAAACCCAGTGAAGGCTCGATTAGTGTAAATAATCGTGATATCCGTTTGGTACGAGATAAAGATGGGCAGTTGAAAGTTTTTGATAAAAAAGAGCTGCAACTGTTACGCACTCGCCTGACGATGGTATTCCAACATTTTAATTTGTGGAGCCATATGACGGTGTTGGAAAATGTGATGGAGGCGCCGGTTCAAGTCTTGGGGCTGAGTAAGTCAGTAGCCAAAGAGCGAGCTATCCGTTATCTGGATAAAGTCGGAATTGATGAGCGCGCACGCGCCAAATATCCGGTGCACCTATCTGGTGGGCAACAGCAACGCGTCTCCATTGCCCGGGCATTGGCGATGGAACCGGATGTATTACTGTTTGATGAACCCACCTCCGCACTGGATCCTGAATTAGTCGGCGAAGTATTGCGTATTATGCAAAAGCTGGCAGAGGAGGGGAAAACTATGGTGGTGGTAACCCATGAAATGGAGTTTGCCCGTCATGTCTCCAGCCATGTTATCTTTTTACACAAAGGCGTAATTGAAGAGGAAGGCCCGCCGGCTGAACTTTTTGGTAACCCAAAGAGTACCCGCTTGCAGCAGTTCCTTTCTGGTGCACTGAAGTAACATCTCTGCGGGATAGCGATTTTATCTATCCCGCAGCAGTTTGATTAAGCTGAGGGTTTGTGCAGCACATTGCGCAGTGCTTCTTCCAATTCAAAATAACGAAAACCAAAACCGGCCTCTTCCAATCGTTTCGGCACTGCCCGTTGCCCGCCCAGCACTAACGCTGCGGATTCACCCAGTAATAAACGAATCGCGGCGGCAGGTGTGCGGATAACCGCTGGTCTGTCTAACACATCGGCCAGAGTGGCAATAAATTGCTCGTTATGTACCGGATAAGGCGAAACCATATTAAATGGACCCTTGAGGCCATCGGTGGTCAGCAAATAATGGATACCATGTACCATATCATCGATATGGATCCAGGGTAGATATTGGCGACCATCCCCTATCGGGCCACCCAATCCAAGACGTAATAGCGGGACCATTTTGGCTAGTGCACCGCCGTGTGGCGCTAATACAATACCGGTGCGTAACAGGCAAACACGGGTATGACTACTTTCAGCCGCCCGAGCCAGATTTTCCCAGCGTTCGCACAACTGATGGGTAAATTCATCATGTGGCGTCTCTTCTTCGGTAACCAGAGCTTGCCCCTGATCACCATAAAAGCCAACGGCGGACCCTGAAATAAATACTGCTGGCGGTGTCGTGCTGGCCTGTATTAGCGTGGTCAGGCGCTCGGTTATCTGCCAGCGGCTTTGGCATAGAATCTCTTTTTGCTGCGGGGTCCAGCGTTTTTCCGCAATAGGCTCACCGGCCAGGTTGATTACTGCATCAAAACCATTGAGATCATGTTTATCATCCAGCGTTGACCAGCAGGTGACTTGTGCGCCGAGTACCTGATTTGCCCGCTGAGTGTCACGGGTCAGTGCGGTTACTTGATGGGCTTGCGATAAAAGGAAGGCAGTCAGACTGCGCCCTATTAGGCCTGTAGCTCCGGTTATTAATATACGCATAGCCAACCTCCATTTATTCCCTTCTTAATTTGAAGCCGCAGAGGTGTTATCTGCGTTCACTTACCCAAATAACTTACTTGATGCCTGAATAGTGGCAGTCTGGTGTCTCTTTCAGCATAGGCTAACCTACGCTCTTCTCCTACGATACTGAGCATATCTTGAGATTAAAATTTTTATCTCATCAGAGCGTCTGGTGAGTCACATCATTTGGAAAAATAAAAAATTTTAACTAAATAAATGCACCAATCTGTCCGATTAATACGGTATTGAGTGCTTAAGTAATACCACTTCGACGGTAGAAAACGGCCGAAATGGTTATTTTTTCTGAGCAACAAGAACGACTATAAGCCATACGCTGATTATTTTTAAAACACTGATTTTGCGAATTTCTGCTAGAGTGAACAGACTAACCTGAATGGACGAGAGGGCAGTTGGCCTTTTCCCTTGTGAAGTTTGGATGTTTTATAAATAAATATTGGGTGTTTTATAAAAACTCACGGTGGCTTATAAATCCTCCGGCTGAGATCTGGTTGTGATCTCATTGTTGTCCATACACTTTTTCAGGTGCGCATGAAGCTAAATATCGAAGTTAATTGTTCTTATGTATGCGAACCCATACATAGACAAGATGGTAGCTTACTGGCAGTAGAGCTATTAAGCCGATTTTCAGCTAAATCGGTTGATTTGCCCATCGATGTTGAAAAGTTTATTAAAGAATTAGATGTCGACGGAAAGACTAATTTATTCCAGGATCAATTGCGTGCAGTAAAAGCCTATAGCGCTTGGTTTATCACTCACCATGTTTTGCTCTCAATCAATATTGATTTTGATTTGGCGGGAGTGATTGTGACTGATGCCGCAACGCGCCAGTTGTTGGATGAGATGCCCTTCCTACGGTTGGAGATCATGGAGACTTTTTCTAATTTATCCGATGGTATGAATAACCCATTGTTACGGGAATTGGCGCAGCGGTATCCGTTATGGCTGGATGATTTGGGCAGCGGCGGCTCCACCTTGAATGCGGTCACAGCCAATATTTTTGAATATGTAAAAATCGATAAGCATTTTTTCTGGCAGCACAATAAGCATACCTTCCCGATCTTAATCAATAACATTAAGAAATATTGCCTCGGTGTCATTGTGGTGGGCGTGGAAAATGAAGACGAGTCGGCGCAACTTAAGGGTAGCAATATTGATGCAATGCAGGGATATTTATTCAATCCTGTGACATTGGATGAATTGGTATCTCAGCCCTCATTATAACGGTTTCCTCGTATTGTCGTTCACCTTGCGCTGATATTATTTTTTCATGTCGGCGCTGCTTTTTGCGATAAAATTTTTGCATAACAGATATCGATTTTTATCGGATTAATCCGATCAATTGGATGATAGAATAGGCTTCTTTTATCTCTCATTGAGTGCCATGGCGTTTACGTCGCCTGATTTGCTGAGAGTAGACCTAAGAGAAGACGATATCATGAAGTTAATGTTTGCTTCTGACCTGCATGGTTCGTTGCCCGCAACGGAAAAGGTGCTGGCTACCTTCGAGCGCAGTGGTGCGCAATGGCTGGTGCTATTGGGTGATTTTCTTAACCACGGGCCACGCAATGCGTTGCCCGCGGGTTATCAGCCAGCAGAGGTGGCACAGCGCCTTAATGCCTATAAAGAAAGGATCATTGCGGTTCGTGGCAACTGCGACAGTGAAGTGGATCAGATGCTATTGCAGTTCCCGATGATGGCGGGTTGGCAGCAGATTATTATGCCAGAAACCCGTCTATTTTTGACGCATGGTCACCTTTATCACCCTGGCGCACTTCCTCCGTTGCGTAATGGTGATGTCTTAGTCTATGGTCATACTCATCTGCCTGAAGCTCGGTGGCAGGGAGAGGTTATTTGCTTTAATCCAGGTTCGGTCAGTATCCCCAAAGGTGGGTACCCGGCAAGTTATGGCATGTTAGACGAGGGGATTTTACAGGTTTTGACCCTACATAATGATGAATCTGTCACCCAATTGAATTTTAAAAAAACTATTATAAATAGTTAGTTACCCAAAGTTATTGACGTTATGTCAGAGGGTAAACATATAATTAACAATTGCGCGAGTCTCACCGCGCCCAGATAGAAGGTTTCAGAGGATGGTGGAGCAAAATCCAGCAGCAGTCATCGAGTGGGTTGATATTGTTGATGAGCAAAATGACGTTATTGCTCAATCCAGCCGTCAACAAATGAGAGCTCAACGACTACGCCACCGTGCTACCTATATTGTGGTGCACGATGGAATGGGGAAAATTCTGGTACAACGTCGTACCGAGAGTAAAGATTTCTATCCCGGTAAACTGGATGCCACTGCGGGGGGGGTGGTGCAGAGTGGTGAAAACTACCTGGAATCTGCGCGGCGTGAGGCAGAGGAAGAGTTAGGGATAGCCGGTGTCCCGTTTGCCGAACATGGCCTGTTTTATTTTGAAGAAGAGTGCTGTCGGGTATGGGGCGGATTATTCAGTTGCGTGTCCCATGGGCCGTTTGCACTACAGGCTGAGGAAATTGAAGAAGTATGCTGGATGGTACCGGAAGATATCACTGCCCGTTGTGACGAATTTACCCCAGACTCTCTGAAAGCGCTGTCACTGTGGCTGACGCGCAACAATGAGCAGGATTACGGTAAAATTACCCCACGCGAAGATTGATTCCCGCTTAGCCATAAAAAAAGCCCCTTTGCAGGGGCTTTTGTGTATCTCACCTTCATCTCACTGATTATCTTACAATAATACCCAGCAAGATACCCAGCGCACCAAAGTCGGCATCACTGAATGTGGTATTGGCAAAGCCGATATCACCCAGCACTGGCAGTAGGAAGACTGGCAGGAAGGTAATCAACAATCCCTGTGCGAAGGCACCTAAAATAGCGCCACGGCGGCCACCGGTTGCATTACCAAATACGCCCGCTGCCGCACCAACGAAGAAGTGAGGAACGACGCCTGGGATAATCACGGTCATGTTCATCAAATAGAGCGCGAACATACCGATAAGACCTGCGGCAAAGCTGCTCAGGAAGCCAACCAGAACCGCATTAGGTGCATAAGGGAACACCACCGGGCAATCCAATGCAGGTTTTGCATTAGGAACTAACTTATCTGAAATCCCTTTAAATGCTGGCACTATCTCAGCAATAACCATACGTACACCTTGCAAGATGATGTACACACCCGCGGCGAAAGTGATGGATTGCATCAGCGAGAACATGAACCAGTTCTTACCACCACTCAGGCTTTTCACTACTTCCGGCCCGGCGAACAGGCAAGTCACGATGAAAATGATACACATGGTGAATGAGATAGCCACTGGCGTATCACGCAGGAACAGCAAGCTTTTCGGCACATTCATATCTTCAGTCGAATGTTCTTTATTACCGAATTTGCTACCAATAAAGCCAGCCAGCACATAAGACAAGGTAGAGAAGTGGCCAATTGCCACATCATCAGAACCGGTCACTTTTTTCATGTAAGGGTGGGCAATGGCTGGGAAGAACACCATCGCAACCCCAACCACCAACGAACCGATCACAATCAGTGTCACGCCACTGATACCTGCGGTGGCTAGAATTACTGCCACCATCATCGACATAAACAGGGTGTGATGACCGGTCAGGAAGATAAATTTCCATGGCGTAAAGCGGGCAATCAGAATATTGATCACCATAGCGAAGAACATAATCATCGCCATCTCTTTACCAAAACTCTTTTGTGCCACAGAAACGATCGCTTCGTTATTCGGCACCACGCCCTGAATACCGAAAGCGTGTTGGAAGATATTGGCAAAATCACCCAAAGATGAAACCACCAGGCCAGCACCCGCACCTAAAATCACAAAGCCCATGATGGTCTTTACGGTGCCTTTAATACACTCTGTCACCGGTTTTTTCTGGGCAATCAGGCCAATTAACGCAATCAAACCGACCAGAACAGCCGGCTCAGAAAGCACATCACTCATTAAGAAACGAAAGAAATCCATGCCAGCCTCCGCTTACAGCGCGCCTAATTCAGTTAATGCCACAGACAAACGTTCTTTCATGGCTTTTTTATCAATCATGTTATCAAGAGCAACGATTTTTCCACCAACGGCCTGAGCAATCAGCTGTTCGGCAATATCTTTGGTACCGATGAAGATGTCGCTTGGTGTCCCTTTGGCAGAGCCAAGATCCACATGATCCACTTCGGCTGTGACTGCCAGTTCTTTCAGAATACTTTTGATGCTGATTTCCATCATCAGGCTGGTACCTAAGCCGTTACCGCAAACCACTGTAATTTTCATTTTTTTTCCCCTTAAAATTATTATCCGTACAGAATGCTGTGATTAATAACGCGCAATGACAGATTGGATCTCTTGCGGCGTTTGCGCATTAAGTAGGGTTTGTACATCGTTATCGTTATCGAACAACTGAGCGAGTTGAGAAATAGCCTCTATGTGGCTGTTGCTGTCTGTCGCGGCTAACACTATGAGCAGTTTGACCGGGTCATTACCTTCAGCATTGAAAGTGACACCCTCGGTAATGACGGTTAATGCCAAGGCGAGTTTATTCACACCTTCTTCCGGGCGGGCATGTGGCATCGCAATGCCGGGGCCGACTACGTAATAAGGGCCAATCGCCTCATGGGAGAGATAAATAGCCTCGACATAACGCGCTTCAATAGATCCATTATCAATCAGTGGCTTACATGAAATGGCGATGGCATCACGCCAGTCTTTTGCCTGGCTAACCACCTGAATGACGTCTGACGTTAACAGTGTTTTTAACATGATATTGATGACTCCCGATGACTGTTAACCTGAGAGTAGATAGTTATCGTTGCTATTAATGTGACGAATATCTCAATTGGTAGCGCTACCTGATAGCGCTATCAAATTTTGTGATAGCGCTATCATTTGTCGCGTCAGGGCCTTTGGCTATCTCGGAATAAGCCATATACAATGCAATGTATTGTCGAGACCCCGCAGACTGGCTTGTTTTATCCAGACAGAAAATTTTAATCCGACAAGAAATTTTAATTAGGCAGGAACTCAGCATGGAAAAAACGCGCAAGCGCCGTAATACCGGGCGGGTCACTCTATCGGATGTGGCGAATTACGCTGGGGTAGGGTCGATGACTGTTTCCCGAGCGCTGCGAACGCCGGAGCAGGTTTCAGATAAGTTACGTGAGAAGATAGAGCAAGCGGTTGAAACATTGGGATATATTCCTAATCGCACGGCAGGGGCTTTGGCTTCGGGGCATAGTGATACCGTGGCGGTTTTGATTCCGTCGCTGACCGATAAAGCCAGCTCCCGATTTATGCAGGCGCTGCAACAGATTCTGAACAAAAATGAATTTCAGTTATTGCTGGGTTGCCATGAATATAGTCAGCGGAAAGAAGCTGAAATACTGATGACGTTACTGCAAAGCAATCCGGCAGCCGTGGTGATATTTGGCTCACAACTGGCAGATAAAACCTATCAACTGCTTGAACGGGCCAATATTCCTACCGTTAATGTGGTGGGGTCCTATTTTAAAGGGGCGAAAATTACCCTTGAGGCGGCATTTTTTGAATCCGCTTATGCATTAAGCCGTCATTTACTGGAGCGCGGTTATCACAATATTGGTTTTATTGGCGCTCATATGGATAACCGCTTACAACGTCAGCAACTGAATGGCTGGCATAAAGCGATGCTGGAACATTATAAAAATGCTGATCAAACCGTCACCACACCAGAAACAGCCAGCTTACAGTTTGGTCGCTATGCCTTGACGGAAATTCTGCAACGCCAGCCTGAGCTGGATGCGGTTATTTGCAGCCACGAAGATATCGCTTTGGGGGTACTGTTTGAATGCCAACGTCGCTTGCTGAAAATTCCCGGCGGGATCGCGGTTGCCTGCCTGGATGGTTCTGATAACTGCGATCAGACTCACCCGACGCTGACGTCGATGCGTATCGATTACCGGAAGATGGGTAAAGATGCTGGCAAGATGTTGATCGAACTGCTCGAGAGTGAGGACGATGGCGAGTTGAGTGAACCGGTTAGCCAGAGTTTCAGCTATAAATTTGAACCACGGCAGAGTACCTGAGGCTAGCGCCAAACAATAAAGGAAAACCGCCCCACAGGGCGGCTTACCGGGCTTACTTGCCTGACGTGTTGATTATCACCGTGATTGAGTTATTGAAAATACGCCGACCCCCATTCCCGGATGTTAACAATGCGCCAAATACAACGAGCACAATACAAAAGTACCGTTTCATTGTGCGGTCCATGCTTAGACCGCTTCACGCCAGCACCACCGGTGATACTACCGTGAATACAAGTACAGGGTTGCACTTGCGTTACGGCCAATGGATATCCTTCCCTTAAACCGATGCCCACTTGCTTAAGGCGGCGAAAAGGTCCGCCGCGATTGTACACGAATGCACCCCAGCCGATACTTGACAGTGAATAGCAACTGGCCCAAAATATCAGAACAGGGTTGCACTTGCGATATGTTGGTAACAGTTATTTTGATACTAACAACCCCGCTGGAATGGCCGCTTACCGGACCAGCACAGAGAAACCGCCTATATGGCGGTTTTTTTGTTGGCGTATTTTAGGGATACGGTCTTTTGGCGAGTGTGGTTGCGAGGTGAAAACGTTCTAACCCCAATTTATACATCGCTTTGCTAACAAACAAAAACGCCAGCACAAGGCTGGCGTTTCTTAGACAACGTAATCTTAGAATTAAGATGCGCTGGCGTCAGCCTGAGCCGATTGAATCGCCGTCAGTGCTACGGTATAGACGATATCGTCAACCAATGCACCACGGGACAAATCGTTAACTGGCTTACGCATACCTTGCAGCATCGGCCCGATAGAGATCAGGTCAGCAGAGCGTTGCACCGCTTTATAGGTAGTGTTGCCGGTGTTCAAGTCTGGGAAGATGAACACGGTGGCTTTACCTGCAACCGGTGAGTTAGGCGCTTTGGATTTAGCCACATCCGCCATGATTGCCGCGTCATATTGCAACGGACCATCGATGATCAAATCTGGGCGTTTTTCCTGTGCCAGACGGGTCGCTTCACGTACTTTTTCGACATCGCTACCCGCACCGGAATTACCGGTAGAGTAAGAGATCATCGCCACACGTGGTTCAATGCCGAATGCCGCAGCAGAATCCGCAGATTGGATAGCAATCTCAGACAGTTGTTCAGCCGTAGGATCTGGGTTGATTGCACAGTCACCATAAACCAGAACCTGGTCAGGCAGCAGCATAAAGAACACCGAAGAAACCAGTGAACTGCCCGGTGCGGTTTTGATCAACTGCAATGGTGGGCGGATGGTGTTTGCGGTGGTATGTACTGCACCGGAAACCAGACCATCAACTTCACCTTTTTCCAGCATCAGGGTGCCGAGAACGACGTTGTCTTCCAACTGTTCACGCGCGACCACTTCGGTCATGCCTTTGCTCTTACGCAGCTCAACCAGACGCGGAACATATTGCTCACGTACAGCAACAGGATCGATGATTTCAACGCCTTTGCCCAGCTCAACACCTTGCGCGGCAGCAACGCGTTGGATCTCTTCTGGGTTACCCAGCAGCACACAAGTTGCGATACCGCGTTCAGCACAGATAGAAGCGGCTTTAACGGTACGTGGCTCATCGCCTTCTGGCAGCACGATGCGTTTACCCGCTTTACGGGCCAATTCGGTCAGTTCGTAGCGGAATGCTGGTGGTGACAAGCGACGTGAACGCTCAGACGTTGCGCTCAGAGAGTCAATCCAATCACTGCTGATATGGCTGGCAACATAGTTTTGCAGCTTTTCAACACGCTCATGGTCATCTGCAGGGACTTCCAGATTGAAGCTTTGCAGGCTCAAAGAGGTCTGCCAAGTATTGGTATCAACCATAAATACTGGCAAGCCAGTTTGGAAGGCACGTTCACACAGGCTGTTGATACGCTCATCAATAGCGTAACCGCCAGTCAACAGGATGGCACCAATTTCAACGCCATTCATGGCTGCCAAACAAGCAGAAACCAACACATCAGGACGATCGGCTGAGGTAACCAGCAGAGAACCCGGGCGGAAGTGTTCCAGCATATGCGGAATGCTACGAGCACAGAAAGTCACAGATTTAACGCGGCGAGTGTTGATATCACCTTTGTTAATGATGGTGGCTTTCAGGTGCTTGGCCATATCAATGGCGCGAGTTGCAATCAACTCGAAGCTCCACGGCACACAGCCGAGAACTGGCAGTGGGCTGTTGGCAAACAATTGGCTTGGATCGATGTTCGCGACGCTGGCCTTAGTGGAGTCATCAAAGATTTCAGACAGGTCAGGGCGGGTACGACCTTGTTCATCAACCGGCGCATTCAATTTGTTAATGATAACGCCAGTGATGTTTTTGTTTTTACTGCCACCGAAACTGGAACGAGCCAGTTCGATACGCTCTTTCAACTGATCTGGTGAGTCATTACCCAGAGCAATAACAAAGACGATTTCAGCATTCAGGGTTTTAGCAATTTCATAGTTCAATGCATTGGCAAACTGATGTTTGCGTGTTGGCACCAAGCCTTCGACCAGAACCACTTCTGCGTCTTTGGTATTTTCGTGATAACGGGCAACAATCTCTTCCATTAACACGTCTTGCTGGTTAGAACTCAGCAAGGTTTCCACATAACCCATATTCAGCGGCTCAGCAGCAGTGATGCTGGAGTTCGCACGAATGATGGTGGTGGTTTGGTCAGGTGCATCATCACCGGCACGAGGCTGGGCGATTGGCTTGAATACGCTCAGGCGTACACCTTTTTGTTCCATGGAACGGATGACACCCAAGCTTACGCTGGTTAAACCAACGCTGGTGCCGGTAGGAATCAACATTATTGTACGGGACACGGCTAAACCTCTTTACGGTTATGCCCTTCGTCCTTGAAGCCGCAGGGTTGTTGGCTACGCTCATGCACCCGAATCACTGACCTGAGTCAGCTCATCGGGATTTATTCGCTTGCCGCCTACCTGCAACTCCAATGACTTTGGGGACATCCTTCGTCCTTGAAGCCGCAGGGTTGTTGGCTACGCTCATGCACCCGAATTACTGACCTGAGTCAGCTCATCGGGATTTATTCATTTGCCGCCTACCTGCAACTTCAATGACTTTGGGTATATGTCAAAAACTCTTACGCAGTCAGACGGGCTGCGTCTTGTGCGATGACCAGCTCTTCATTGGTTGGGATAACCAGAGCCAGGCGGCTGCCCTCTTTGGTGATGGTGCCTGATTTACCAAAGCGTGCTGCCAGGTTGCGTTCGTGGTCAATTTCAAAGCCCAACAGGCCCAATTTGTCCAAAGTCAGTTCACGTACCATTGCGGCGTTCTCACCAATACCGCCGGTGAAGACCACGGCATCCAGACGACCATCCATCAGCGCAGTGTATGCACCGATGTATTTCGCCAGGCGATGACAGAACACATCCATTGCGCGGCGTGCATCTGCTTTAGTTGCATAGTTGTCTTCAACATAACGGCAGTCACTGGTGACTTCAGTCAGGCCCAGCAGGCCAGATTCTTTGGTCAACAGCTTGCTGATCTGTTCCATGCTCATGCCCATGGCATCATACAAATGGAAAATGATCGCCGGGTCGATATCACCACTACGGGTGCCCATGACCAAACCTTCCAGTGGTGTCAGGCCCATAGAGGTATCAACACATTTACCGTTACGAACAGCAGTGACAGAACCACCGTTGCCCAAATGGCAAGTGATGACGTTCAGTTCTTCCAGCGGTTTGTTCAGGGTTTTAGCGGCTTCCTGGCTGACGTAGAAGTGGCTGGTGCCGTGTGCGCCATAGCGACGGATACCGTTTTCTTTGTATAAACGGTACGGCAGGGCGTAGAGATAAGATTCTTCCGGCATGGTCTGATGGAAAGCGGTGTCAAAAACAGCGACATTTTTATCAGCCAGATTTGGGAATGATTTCAACGCTTCAGCGATACCAATCAAGTGAGCTGGGTTATGCAGTGGTGCAAATGGGATGGAATCTTTGATACCCTGAATAACTTCTTCGGTAACGATAGCTGATGCTGTAAATTTGTCGCCACCATGAACAATGCGGTGACCGATAGCTGTCAACTGAGCGGAAAGCTCTGGTTTTTGTGCCAGAATAGTATTAACAATGAAATTCAGTGCTTCGCTGTGTGCTGCACCAGCACCCAATGCTGCTTCCTGTTTGCCACCATCAAGTTTCCATTTGATGCGGGCTTCAGGCAGATGGAAGCATTCGGCTAAACCAGAGAGGTGTTCTTCACCGTTGGTCGCGTCGATGATAGCAAATTTTAGGGAAGAGCTACCGCAGTTAAGAACCAGTACTAGCTTACTCGACATGGAAGTACCTATTTTATAGTCGTGTTCAACATTTGTTTTGCAAAAACAGCGCGCATGCGACATTGATGATGCAAAAACAGCGAAAAACATATGGTTAATAAAACGTCAATCATTCCAAAAGCGTAGCGCATATTGGCGTCGACATTAATGATTAACATCATGCGATAGAGAAAAAGGCATGATGATGGAAAAATCGCGGATTAAACGTTAAGTGCAAACGTTAAAACCTGGTGGTAAAAATCGGTGCGATTTAACAAAAATGATTTAAAAGCTGCAAAAAGTTGACATATTTAGCGTCATCTTCTAGCGGCCAAAAGGCCGAGTTAGGATACCGATAGCGGAGCCTAAAAACAAAATATATTTAACAGACTAATTTTTAGTTTGTGGATTACAAAAAAATTTTAATTTTTGCTTGTGAAGTTGAGGTGAGCCATGACAACAAAACCCTCTGATTCTGTAAGTTGGTTTCAGGTACTCCAGCGCGGCCAGCTTTATATGAAGACCTGGCCTGCCGATAAGCGCTTGGCGCCGATGTTTCCCGAAAATCGCGTGGTTACGGCGACACGCTTCGGTATCCGCTTTATGCCACCACTGGCCATTTTTACCCTGACCTGGCAGATAGCCCTCGGTGGCCAGTTGGGACCCGCCATCGCTACGGCGCTGTTCGCCTGTGGTTTACCCTTGCAAGGGCTATGGTGGTTAGGCAAGCGAGCGATAACCCCGTTACCGCCAACCTTACTCCAGTGGTTCCATGAGGTACGTAACAAGCTAACAGAAGCGGGGCAGGCTGTTGCGCCTATCGAGCAGACGCCGACTTATCAATCCCTGGCCGATGTGCTGAAACGAGCCTTCAAACAGTTGGATAAAACGTTTCTTGATGACCTCTAGTGGCGGTTTCATGCCTCAAAGGATTAGTGGTGCAAAATCCCCTGTCAAATCAAAGTATGGCCCAAGCCTGTGTGCGATGATTTCCTCATTATTTATGTCTTAGGAGTTAGTGATGGATATGACCAACGCCCAACGACTGATTCTGTCGAATCAGTACAAAATGATGACCATGCTGGATCCGGAAAATGCTGAGCGTTATCGTCGCCAGCAAACCATTGTCGAGCGCGGCTTTGGTTTGCAGATGCGTGAATTGGACCGTGATTTTGGTGAGATGAGCGAAGATACTTGCCGTACTATTATTAATATCATGGAGATGCACCACGCCCTGCAAGTCTCCTGTGGTAACCTGAAAGACAAGCAAGACTTGGATGAACGCCGTATCGCGTTCCTCGGTTTTGATGCTGCTACCGAATCCCGTTACCTGAGTTATGTGCGCTTTATGGTCAATACTGAAGGGCGCTACACCCATTTTGACTCAGGGACTCATGGTTTCAACTCTCAAACCCCAATGTGGGATAAATACCAACGTATGCTGGCTATCTGGCAATCATGTCCACGCCAATACCATTTGAGTGCTGTTGAAATTTCGCAAATTATCAATGCCTGATAGCGCATAACTTATTTGCTATCAGTAAGTTGAAAAATAGTTTTACTGATGAGGATGTGCTTGTGGAGTGTAAAGGTTTTCTTTTTGATTTGGACGGGACTTTGGTTGATTCTTTACCTGTTGTCGAACGAGCCTGGATTGGCTGGGCGCAAGGTCGAGGCATCAATCCAGCAGAAGTTCTTGATTTTATCCATGGCAAACAAGCAATTACCTCTTTACGTCATTTTATGTCGGGTGCAAGTGAGGCTGAAATTCAGGCTGAGTTTCTGGCATTAGAGCAGGTTGAAGCTAATGATACCGATGGTGTGAGCGCATTGCCGGGGGCGGTGGCACTGTTGGAGCGACTAAACAGCCTGTCTATTCCGTGGGCTATTGTCACTTCAGGCTCAGTACCGGTCGCTTCTGCGCGCCGTGCCGCCGGCCATCTGCCGGTACCTGAAGTGTTTATCACCAGCGAACAAGTTAAGCACGGCAAACCGCAACCAGATGCTTATCTGCTGGGGGCCGAGCGCTTAGGGCTGGCACCGGCTGATTGTATCGTAGTGGAAGATGCCCCTGCGGGGATTTTGTCAGGCTTGGCGGCGGGCTGTCAGGTGATTGCGGTCAATGCTCCGGCTGATACTCCCAAACTTGATCAGGTTGATTTAGTGCTCAGTTCGCTGGAGCAGATTAGCGTTGAGGTTACCGCTAACGGCGCGCGGGTTGTGCGAGTAGGTTAATTCTTCGCCAGATACCTTAATATCACCACTGAGAGCGCCTGATGGCGCTCTTTTACTGTCTGGCACATCACAAGTTGATAAACTTTTTTCAGGAAAAAAACACAATAAAACCCTTTGTGGGATGGTAAGCACATAAATTTGCAGTCATTATTGATCTCAGACAGCGGCCGCTGCTGATTTTAATGTTTTACTGCCAGAGCCGGATATTTCCTTTCACTTTTTGCCAACGAGGCCATTTTGAACCGCGAACTATTGTGGGTGTTGACGCTACTTCTAATAGCTATTGTGCTGTTTACTACCAATAAACTGCGCATGGACGTGGTAGCACTGTTGGTCATTATTGCCTTTGTGATGAGTGGTACGTTGTCATTAGGTGAGGCGACCAGCGGATTCAGTGATCCTAACGTGATATTGATTGCGGCGCTGTTTGTTATTGGTGAAGGGTTGGTCAGAACCGGTGTTGCTTATCAGGTGGGTGATTGGCTGGTCAAGGTCGCCGGTCACAGTGAAACCAAAATGCTGGCGTTATTAATGGTAACGGTTGCCGGATTGGGCGCTTTTATGAGCTCTACCGGAGTGGTGGCAATCTTTATCCCAGTGGTACTGAGTGTTGCCAGCCGGATGAAGATTTCGCCGGGGCGGTTAATGATGCCGCTGAGTTTTGCCGGCTTGATAAGTGGCATGATGACGCTGGTGGCAACGCCGCCAAATATGGTGGTTAACAGTGAATTACTGCGCGAAGGTATCAAAGGCTTTGGCTTCTTTGGCGTTACCCCTATCGGCATTATCATTTTGCTGATGGGTGTCGCTTATATGTTAGTGGCTCGGCGCTGGCTGGGCGGGAAGCAGGAAAGCTCAGAGAAAGAACAGCAATGGAAACGCCGCACTTTCCGCGACCTTATCCGCGATTATAAATTGACTGGCCGTGCGCGCCGTTTGGCTATCCGCCATGATTCTCCTTTGATTGGCCGTTCTCTTGACGAACTGCATCTGCGCGCCCGCTATGGGGCGAATGTGGTGGGGATTGAACGCTGGAAGCGTTTCCGGCGTGTGATGGTGAGTGCCACCGGTTCATCTGAATTACACGAGAACGATGTCTTACTGATCGATATGTCAGATTGCGACATAGATTTACGTGAATTTTGCACTGAACAGATGCTGGAACCGATGGTGCTGCGCGGTGAATACTTCTCAGAGCAGGCGCGCAACGTCGGGATGGCCGAGGTTTCGCTCATTCCTGATTCCGCCCTCTTGGGAAAGAGTCTACGTGAGGTCACTTTCCGTACCCGCTATGGTTTGAATGTGGTCGGTATTCGTCGTAATGGTAAGACTTTGGAAGGCAAACTGGTTGATGACAAATTGCAGTTTGGCGATATCTTACTGGTGATCGGTGATTGGAAACTGATTCGTCAGTTACAGTTAAAGACCCGTGATTTCATCGTACTGAACCTGCCGGCGGAAGTGGATGAAGTGGCACCGGCCATTTCGCAAGCCCCACATGCATTATTCTGTCTGGCGTTGATGGTTGCCATGATGATGACCGACGAGGTGCCAAATGTGATTGCGGCATTGGTAGCCTGTTTACTGATGGGTCAGTTCCGATGTATTGATATGGAAAGTGCTTATCGTTCAATCCATTGGCCGAGTTTGATTTTGATCATCGGGATGATGCCCTTTGCACAAGCATTGCAAAAAACCGGTGGGGTAGATTTGATTGTCCGTGGCTTGATGGATGTGGCCGGTGGGATGGGGCCGCGCGTCATGCTGCTATGTTTGTTTGTGTTGTGTGCCACGATTGGGCTGTTTATCTCTAATACTGCCACGGCAGTTCTAATGGCACCGATTGCGATTGCTGCTGCGCGGGAGATGTCGGTCTCGCCGTATCCCTTTGCGATGATTATTGGTATTGCAGCTTCAGCGGCCTTTATGACGCCAGTTTCGTCACCGGTGAATACCTTAGTATTGGGGCCAGGTGGTTATAAATTCGGTGATTTTGTCCGCATGGGGGTGCCATTTACGATATTAGTCATGATTGTTAGTGTGATGGTGGTGCCGGTGCTGTTTCCATTCTGATTGGGATGCTACAGGGTAAGAGTTGTGTTTAGTTCGGTTGATATGAGATTGGTGCTCACCTTGCCCCTTGGTGCCTCAACCGCCAAAGGGGTCACAAGCGCGTGACCCCTAAAACGGGCGTCATGCCCATTTTCCTTGCCTATACTCTTCGCTCGACAGCTCAAATGTGCTTTTGAAAATCAACTTCAATTTCAACTTCAACTTTAATCCAGCGAATCGAGGCTGATTTCATCCAGTGACAGGCTAAAGCTGGGCACGAAGACTTCCATAAAGTAATCCATTTCCGGGCTTTGGCGCATGGCGAGGGTTTTCTCCAACCGCGCTTTAGCTTGAATAAACTCATTATTACCGGCGGATAATTCTTCCAAACATTTGAGATAAGCACATAGAGCATCTGCCTGTTTAACCAGTGCTTTTTCCTCTTCGCTATAATAATGCTCATCCAGCAGACAGCGGAAATCTTGCTGTAATTCTTTTGGCAGCATTTCAATCAGTTTTTGTTGAGCAACTTTTTCTATCTTCTTGTATTCATGGGCAATCTGAGGATTGTAATACTTGATAGGGGTGGGTAAATCACCGGTTATCACTTCACTGGCATCGTGGTACATCGCCAGCAGCGCAATACGGTCGGCATTGAGATTGCCGTTAAACTTACGGTTCTTAATGATAGCTAACGCATGAGCGACAAATGCCACCTGCAAACTGTGTTCAGAGACATTCTCAGTGCGAACATTGCGCATCAGCGGCCAGCGGTTGATCAGTTTCAGACGAGATAGATGGGCGAAGAAGTGACTCATAGTTTTCTCTCTATTCAATATATTAACCATAAGATGATGGAAACAATCTGCATACGAGGATAACATCAAATCGATTTTATCAATGAGATAATGAGTTAATTAAATATTCTCACAATGTCTCAATTTTGTTTATTAAACCCTCACTTTATCTTTGTGTTTCATTCTTGCCATCCATTCTATCTCATTAATTATAAAAGAAATTATTTAACATTAGCTCTATTGAATTAGTGATGTGAACTCATTATTCTTTTTTTGTCCATTTTATGGATTATTAAATTTCAGCATATAAATTTTATTTAAATTATAAAGCTAAGGATAGTTATATGAAATTATTATTTATTCCTATGTCAATTTTATTATTCAGTGCGACAACACAAGCTCAGGAGGAATTCTGTGTAGGGGGAAATTTGGGGCCGTTCAGTGAGGAGTTTTGCGCTACGCATAACGCCGCGAGGGATAAGCAGCAAGAGCAACGAAGAATAGAACGTTGCAATAAGCTGATTAAACAACAAGGTTCTGCAATATCTTGGAGCATTAATGATTCGGTGAGGGTTTTAATTGACCGTCAACAAAGGGAAGAACTAGGGTGTTTAAGATAATCACTGCATAAATAAAACAGGGCTTGCTATACAAGCCCTGATTAATTACTGGTGGTAGGTCTCCAAAAACCGCCCCAGTTTCCTCACTGCCATCTCCAGCTCATCCACGCGCGGTAACGTGACAATCCGCACATGATCAGGGTATGGCCAGTTAAAGGCGCTGCCTTGAACCAACAGCACTTTTTCCTGCAATAGCAGATCCAATACCAGTTTCTGATCATCTTTCAGGTTAAAACGCTTCTGATCAATACGTGGGAACATATACAACGCGCCTTGAGGTTTCACGCAGGAAACCCCCGGTATTTGGTTGATCAGTTCCCAGGCACGGTCACGCTGTTCGTACAAGCGCCCGCCTGGCTGAATAAACTCGCTAATGCTCTGATAACCACCTAATGCCGTCTGAATGGCATGCTGCATAGGGACGTTGGCGCACAGACGCATTGATGCCAGCATCTCTAAACCTTCAATATAACCTTTAGCGTGTTTTTTAGGACCATTCAGCACCATCCAGCCCTGACGGAAACCGGCAACACGGTAAGTCTTGGATAAACCATTGAAGGTCACAGTTAACAAATCAGGCGCCAGAGCCGCAATAGAATGATGCTGAGCCTCGTCATATAAAATCTTATCGTAGATCTCATCGGCGAAAATAATCAGGTCATTTTGACGGGCGATTTCAACAATCTCCAGTAACAGCTCTTTGCTGTATACCGCGCCGGTCGGGTTATTCGGGTTGATAATCACAATCCCACGGGTACGCGGCGTGATTTTACTACGGATATCATCTAAATCAGGGAACCAGCCCGACTCTTCATCACACATATAATGTACGGCGGTACCACTTGAAAGCGAAACTGCCGCCGTCCATAACGGATAATCTGGTGCAGGTACCAGCATTTCATCGCCCAGATTCAGCAATGCTTGCATGGATTGCACGATCAGCTCAGAGACCCCGTTCCCAATGTAGATATCCTCGACTGTCAGGTCACGCATATCCCGTGCCTGATAGTGCTGCATAATAGCTTTGCGCGCCGAAAACAGGCCTTTGGAATCGCAATAGCCCTGCGCAGTTGGCAAATTACGGATCACATCCACCAGAATTTCATCGGGTGCATCGAAACCAAACGGAGCAGGGTTGCCGATGTTCAGTTTCAGAACTTTATTACCTTCTTCTTCAAGACGCTTAGCTTCTTTTAGCACTGGTCCACGAATGTCGTAACAGACGTTGTCCAGTTTGCTGGATTTCTCAATGGGGGACATAAAAAATTGAGCCTTTTGCTGGTAAAAGCGTGTCCTCAGCGTGGAACACTGCAAGGTATCCAATGTACTCCGACGCTGCTGCTTTTTGAAGTTCTATGCACATCTTTAGTGCGAATAGCTGCTCTTATTTTAAATGACTGCCAGCTTCATTGGTATGGAATATAACTGATGTTTTTGTCTTTAAATCCACTTGTTTATGCCTTATTTATTAGTTTATCTGAAGTTTTATTCCGGCTGATTGCGTGACATACAGCAGTTACCAACAAAATATATCTATAAGATGAGGTTCACTTTCGGTGCCAAAATCGCGGGTTGATACCGATGATAATGAGACGCGATTATGCTGCATCCTATTAGCTGGGATCTCAATCCAACAATTTATATCATCATACATATTATTAAGATGTGAAAAGAAACAAAACTGTAGATAGGAAAACTATTAAGAATAATTAATGTTAAATAGGCTAAATCTTAGAGAATATCTATGTTAATAGTTGAATTTACTCAATTAGATAAAAAACACACATAGAGATATATTGATATTTTTTGATATTTCGAAAAGGGTTAGTGCAGATTTGTTTAATTAAAATAGCATTGCAGCACTTAAAAATGCCTGAGGAAAAGCAAGATCCTAAAGGGAAAAAATCTTCATTAATCGAAGATTTAGTGGCTTTTTATGACCGTATTCACAAATAAATACATAACTTACTCAATAGATTTTTATAAAAAGAGATAACGGTAACGAAATATAAGTAAATTTTTTGCCCTACTCTAGTGAGTGGGGTACTGTCATACTTAGCGTTGTCCCTTATTGATGGCGCGATACTTATACACCAGGGTAGTTTGTAATTAGAATTCAAAAAAGTGAAGAATACACTATGACAAATGCAAATCGTCCGATAATTAATCTCGACCTCGATCTGCTTAGAACCTTTGTAGCTGTTGCTGACTTGAATACTTTTGCCTCTGCTGCCGCAGCGGTTTGTCGCACTCAGTCAGCAGTTAGCCAACAAATGCAACGGTTAGAACAGTTAGTCGGTAAGGAGTTATTTGCCCGCCATGGGCGTAACAAATTATTGACTGAACATGGTCTCCAGTTACTTGGCTATGCCAGAAAAATTTTGCGTTTCAACGATGAAGCTTGTACGTCACTTATGTACAGCAATATAGAAGGGTCACTCATTATCGGCGCATCTGATGATACTGCCGATACGTTGTTGCCTTTCTTGCTGAACCGAGTGGCGACGCTATATCCTCGGCTAGCGATAGATGTGCGGGTAAAACGCAGTCCATTTATCGCTGATATGCTGAGTAATGGCGAAGTGGACCTGGCTATTACTACAGCCAAGGTCGACACTCATCCTCATGTGATCTTAAGGACATCACCTACGCTTTGGTACTGTTCCGCCGACTATCAGTTCCAGTCCGGTGAATCGGTACCGTTAGTGGTGATGGATGAGCCAAGCCCATTCCGCGATATGGCAATAGAAAACCTGACCAGAGCCGGTATTGCATGGCGAATCGCCTATGTAGCCTCTTCACTTTCTGCCATTCGTGCGGCAGTCAGGGCAGGGCTGGGTGTGACCGCCAGGCCAATAGAGATGATGAGTCCTGATTTACGCGTACTGGGTGAAACAGAAGGGCTACCTCGGTTGCCTGAAACACATTATGCATTATGTAAAGACAATCAGTGTGGCAACGAATTGGCTTTAGCCATTTTCGATGCCATGCAGACGGGCCACCAACATGGCTTGCAGTCTGGATCGGATTTAGTGCTGGATTCTGATTATTTAATAGACGAGAACAGTTGATCGTCTAACGTGACTAAAAAATCGTAAGCCCCTTATTTTAGGGGCTTTTTTTTATTTATAACTTTTAAAAAAAACAGTTTTCTACTGCTCCAGTTTAATTTCATGCTTAAAACGTCGTTTTATTTCATTTAGCGGTATATCTGCGTACTGGATCAGGGGGAATAAACCAGATAAAAATAGTGGTTAATATTTCTTCTCATTTTCTGCTATTTGTTTTTTATTAAAACAGCGTTCCATTATTTATTTTTTTTAAAAAACAACTTTTCATGCCGAATATTTATGAAATAACACTCAAAACGTGTTCTGGATCAAAAAAATACCCCTAGCTAGTGAGTGGAAGAACCGGTTATTCCTGAGACAATGGTATAGTTAAAGCGAAGTTTCCACGTTGGGTTATAGGTGTATGTTCTGACTTAACAAATTACTGACTCGATTTAGCTTTATACTTCGCACCAAATGTTAAGTAAGATCGTGCGTTTGTAAATTAATCTGTAGTTACTTTTGTCAAAGTTGACAAAAGGTTACTGAAAGGAGTAAAAAGCCCACAGTAAAACACTGGCTAAACAGTTGTAAAGACAGTGTGTTTCGTGTGGTTTTTATCCTTCCCTTTGAATCGATGTGGTGCACTAACTGCCAACATAAGAGCAGGATGTCCGACGCCACTTTTGATGAGTAAGCAATGAGTATGTCAACAACCACTGAAGTTATCGCTCATCATTGGGCGTTCGCTGTATTTCTGATCGGCGCTATCGGGTTATGCGGCTTGATGCTATTGGGTGCGTTCTTTCTGGGTGGGAGAGCTCGGGCCCGCGCCAAAAATGTCCCCTATGAGTCCGGTATTGACTCGGTCGGCTCGGCGCGTATGCGTTTGTCCGCCAAGTTTTATCTGGTCGCCATGTTCTTCGTTATTTTCGATGTTGAAGCCCTGTACTTGTATGCGTGGTCAATCTCTATTCGTGAGAGTGGCTGGGTAGGCTTTATCGAAGCAACCATTTTCATTTTGGTGCTCTTGGCTGGTTTGGTTTATCTGGTGCGTATCGGCGCGCTGGATTGGACTCCTACGCGTTCTAATCGCCGAGTGAGCAAACCGAGCATAGTCAAATACGCCAGCAGTCCTCCACAAGATATACCTAACAGTCTTGGTGTTGCAGGTCGGCAGCAAGCGGGCGATAAATCGGTCACGATTTGAACCGCATGTATGCTAGCCCGTAGGGTGAGTCTCAACCATGAGGCTCATTAATCCCGATGAGCTGACTCAAGTCAGTGATTCGGGTGAGTGAAAGTAGCTAACAACCCTGCAGCTCTAAGTACAAAGGGTATAGTGGTCAATAAATACAGCGAGGCATTAACATGGACTATACGCTCACCCGCATAGACCCTAACGGTGAGAATGACCGTTACCCCCTGCAAACTCAGGAAACCGTCAGCGGCGATCCTCTCGAGCAACATGTCCATCGTAGTGTTTACATGGGTAAACTTGAGAACGCCATGCACGACATGGTGAACTGGGGGCGTAAGAACTCTCTTTGGCCGTATAACTTCGGTCTTTCCTGCTGTTATGTGGAGATGGTGACCTCGTTCACTGCCGTACATGATGTGGCACGTTTCGGTGCGGAAGTGCTGCGTGCTTCTCCGCGTCAGGCTGACTTCATGGTCGTGGCGGGCACTTGTTTTACCAAAATGGCCCCGGTTATTCAGCGCTTGTATGAACAAATGCTGGAACCCAAGTGGGTTATCTCCATGGGTGCCTGTGCTAACTCCGGCGGCATGTACGATATCTATTCCGTAGTACAAGGCGTGGATAAATTCCTACCGGTCGATGTGTATATTCCTGGCTGCCCACCGCGCCCTGAAGCTTATATGCAAGCACTGTTACTGCTACAAGAATCTATCGGTAAAGAGCGCCGTCCTCTCTCTTGGGTTGTAGGTGACCAAGGCGTTTACCGCGCCAATATGCAACCAGAAAGAGAACGTAAGCATGCTGAACGAATTGCAGTAACTAACCTGCGTACACCTGACGAGATCTAAGCTTATTATTTTGGCAAAAATAACGGCTCAGGATCGCGGTGCGTAAGTGATTTGTTTTGGGAATGAATGATTTTCTTCCAGAACATGTGTGCGGCAAATGACCACAAAATGACACATTCAGTGTGGTGAAAAAACAGTGTGGTGAATAAATAATGACCGATTTAACGACGTCCGATAGCACTCAGCCTGCATGGCAGACCCGTGACCATCTCGATGATCCGGTGATTAGCGAGCTGTCGAACCGTTTTGGGCCTGAGGCCTTTGTTGTTCAAGCAACCCGTACCGGTATGCCCGTGGTATGGGTAAAGCGTGAGCAATTGCTGGAAGTAATGACGTTCCTGAGAAAACAACCGAAGCCGTATGTCATGCTGTTCGACTTGCATGGTGTCGATGAGCGTCTTCGCACTCACCGCCAGGGCCTCCCTGAAGCGGATTTTTCTGTTTTCTATCATCTGCTTTCCATCGAGCGTAACCGCGACATTATGCTGAAAGTGGCACTGTCTGAAAAAGACTTGCACGTGTCCACAGCGACTAAGATTTTCCCCAATGCTAACTGGTATGAGCGGGAAACTTGGGAAATGTTCGGTATTACCTTCGATGGTCACCCACATCTGACGCGCATCATGATGCCACAGACTTGGGAAGGGCACCCGCTACGTAAAGATTACCCGGCGCGTGCTACCGAATTCGATCCCTTTGTGCTGACCAAGCAGAAAGAGGATCTGGAGATGGAATCTCTGACCTTCAAACCCGAAGATTGGGGGATGAAGCGCGGCACCGAAAACGAGGACTTTATGTTCCTTAACCTCGGTCCGAACCATCCTTCTTCACATGGTGCGTTCCGTATCGTGTTGCAGCTTGATGGTGAAGAGATTGTCGACTGCGTACCGGATGTGGGTTACCACCACCGTGGTGCGGAGAAGATGGGTGAGCGCCAGTCCTGGCACAGCTACATCCCCTATACCGACCGTATCGAATATCTGGGTGGTTGTGTTAACGAAATGCCTTATGTGCTGGCAGTTGAAAAGCTGGCGGGTATTGAGGTTCCTGACCGCGTTAAAACCATCCGGGTAATGTTGTCTGAATTATTCCGTATCAACAGTCACTTACTGTATATCAGTACCTTTATTCAGGACGTAGGCGCAATGACGCCAGTGTTCTTCGCCTTTACCGATCGTCAGAAAGTGTATGACTTGGTTGAAGCGATTACCGGCTTCCGTATGCATCCGGCCTGGTTCCGTATTGGTGGTGTGGCGCATGATTTACCTCGCGGCTGGGAACGTTTGCTGCGTGACTTCCTTGACTGGATGCCAAAACGGCTCGATTCCTACGTCAAAGCGGCGTTGCAGAACAGTATCCTGAAAGGGCGTTCTATCGGTGTTGCTGCTTACAATTCCAAAGAAGCACTGGAATGGGGTGTGACCGGGGCTGGCCTGCGTGCCACCGGGGTTGAGTTTGACGTGCGTAAATGGCGTCCGTATTCCGGCTATGAAAACTTTGATTTTGAAGTTCCGGTCGGGAATAACGGCGACTGTTATGACCGCGTGATGCTGAAAGTGGAAGAGTTACGTCAAAGCCTGCGCATTCTGGAGCAATGTTATAAAAACATGCCAGAAGGGCCATTTAAGGCTGACCATCCACTGACGACGCCGCCGCCGAAAGAACGTACGCTGCAACATATCGAAACGCTGATTACCCACTTCCTGCAAGTTTCATGGGGTCCGGTAATGCCAGCTAACGAATCATTCCAAATGGTTGAAGCGACCAAAGGGATCAACAGCTACTATCTGACCAGTGACGGCAGCACTATGAGCTATCGCACCCGGATACGTACGCCAAGCTATGCCCATTTGCAGCAGATCCCCTCGGTTATCCGTGGCAGCCTGGTATCTGACCTGATCGTCTATCTGGGCAGTATCGATTTTGTAATGTCTGATGTGGACCGCTAATTATGAGCTACCAAAAAGAGACTCAGAATCATAACGAAAGCCAAAATGTGGTGGATCTGGCAGTCAATGCGGCTGAACCGGCGACCACAACTGAAGTTTTTGAGTTGAGTGCTGAAGAACGTGATGCTATCGAGCATGAAAAACACCATTACGAAGATGCCCGCGCCGCGTCGATCGAAGCACTGAAAATTGTGCAGAAACAACGTGGTTGGGTGCCGGATGGGGCGATTCACGCCATTGCTGAAGTGCTGGGTATCCCGGCCAGCGATGTCGAAGGTGTGGCCACATTCTACAGTCAGATCTTCCGTCAGCCGGTTGGGCGCCATGTGATCCGTTATTGTGACAGCGTGGTGTGCCACATCACCGGTTATCAAGGGATTCAGGCCGCGATTTCGAAGAAACTCAGTATTGAGCCGGGCCAGACCACGTTTGATGGCCGCTTTACGCTGCTGCCAACCTGCTGCTTGGGCAACTGTGATCGCGGTCCGACCATGATGATCGACGACGATACCCACAGCTATCTGAAACCTGAAGATATTGAGAAGTTACTGGAGCAATATCCATGACAACTAATTCGGGTTTTACCAAAGAGGTTATTCGCACGCCAGAAATGCATCCGCTGACCTGGCGTTTGCGCGATGACAAACAGCCGGTATGGCTGGATGAATATCGCAGCAAAAACGGCTACTTGGGTGCTGAAAAAGCGTTAAAAGGCATGGCAGCCCCTGATGTTGTCAATTTGGTAAAAGACGCTGGCCTGAAAGGGCGCGGCGGCGCAGGCTTTTCCACCGGTTTAAAGTGGAGCCTGATGCCAAAAGACGAAAGCATGAACATCCGCTATCTGCTGTGTAACGCCGATGAAATGGAGCCGGGTACCTATAAAGACCGTCTGCTAATGGAGCAATTGCCTCATCTGCTGGTGGAAGGGATGTTGATCAGTGCATTTGCGCTGAAAGCTTACCGCGGCTACATCTTCCTGCGTGGCGAATATATCGAAGCTGCCGTGCATTTGCGCCGTGCGATTAGCGAAGCAACCGAAGCCGGCTTGCTGGGCAAAAACATCATGGGCAGCGGTTTTGATTTTGAACTGATTGTTCATACCGGTGCTGGCCGTTATATCTGTGGTGAAGAAACCGCCCTGATTAACTCGCTGGAAGGCCGCCGCGCCAATCCACGTTCCAAGCCGCCTTTCCCCGCATCGTCCGGGGTATGGGGCAAACCGACTTGCGTCAATAACGTTGAAACCCTGTGTAACGTTCCGGCCATTCTTGAGCACGGCGTTGACTGGTATCAGGGGATCACTGCGGGTAAGAGTAACGATGCCGGTACCAAACTGATGGGCTTCTCTGGCCGGGTGAAAAACCCAGGTTTGTGGGAACTGCCATTTGGTATTTCGGCGCGTGAAATTCTGGAAGATTACGCGGGTGGTATGCGCGATGGCTTGAAGTTCAAAGCCTGGCAGCCGGGTGGGGCAGGGACCGACTTCCTGACCGCTGATCATCTGGATTTACCGATGGACTTCGAGAATATTGCCAAAGCAGGTAGCCGGTTAGGCACTGCACTGGCGATGGCGGTAGACCATGAAATCGGTATGGTGCCGCTGGTGCGCAATCTGGAAGAGTTCTTTTCCCGTGAATCCTGCGGCTGGTGTACCCCTTGCCGCGATGGGTTGCCGTGGAGCGTGAAGATCTTGCGTGCATTGGAGCGCGGCGAAGGTCAGCCGGGCGACATTGAGACGCTGGAACAACTTTGCCGCTTCTTGGGGCCGGGTAAAACCTTCTGTGCTCACGCGCCGGGCGCGGTTGAACCACTACAAAGTGCTATCAAATATTTCCGCGAAGAATTCGAAGCCGGGATCGCAAGTAAAGACTATGGCAATACCCGAGCCATAGCCGGTATTCAACCGAACCTATTAAAAGCGCGCTGGTGATACTTTGGGTAATATATGAGATACGTTGAATGTAGGCTCTCAGTGTACCCAATAAGAAAGTTTTTATAATTAACGCTTGAAAATAACCAAATAATTTGCGTGGCGGCAAGGCGGCAACGAAGAGAAACGCCGGGAGTTTAGTGAACTAAATGACCGGTGTGAACGACGGCAGCCAACACAGCAGCAGCGTAAAGAATGACGGTTATTTCAGGCCACTTGGAAGCATGCATATGGCTACGATACATGTAGACGGCAAAGAATACGACGTAAACGGGGCCGACAACCTGTTACAAGCTTGTCTCTCCCTGGGACTCGATATTCCTTACTTTTGCTGGCATCCGGCGCTGGGAAGCGTCGGTGCTTGCCGCCAATGTGCGGTAAAGCAATACCAAAACGCCGATGATACCCGTGGGCGTTTGGTCATGTCCTGTATGACCCCGGCCACCGATGGAACCTTTATTTCCATTGATGACGGCGAAGCCAAAGCGTTCCGTGAGAGTGTGGTTGAATGGTTGATGACTAACCACCCACACGATTGCCCGGTCTGTGAAGAAGGGGGTAACTGTCATCTGCAAGATATGACAGTGATGACCGGACACAGTTTCCGCCGCTATCGCTTCAGTAAACGTACTCATCAGAATCAGGATCTCGGTCCGTTCATCTCACATGAAATGAACCGCTGTATCGCCTGTTATCGTTGTGTGCGTTACTACAAAGATTACGCTGATGGCACCGATCTGGGTGTTTATGGCGCGCACGACAACGTCTACTTTGGTCGTACTGAGAGTGGCACGCTGGAAAGCGAGTTCTCTGGCAACCTAGTAGAAGTGTGCCCGACCGGGGTATTCACCGATAAAACCCATTCCGAACGTTATAACCGTAAATGGGATATGCAGTTTGCGCCAAGTATCTGCCAGCAGTGCAGTGTGGGGTGTAACACCAGCCCTGGCGAACGCTATGGTGAATTGCGCCGCATCGAGAACCGCTACAACGGCAGCGTCAACCACTACTTTTTGTGTGACCGTGGCCGCTTTGGCTATGGCTATGTCAACCTGAAAGACCGCCCACGTCAGCCACAACAATTGCGTGGTAATGACTGGATCCACCTGAATGCCGAACAGGCAATGCAGGGGGCGGCGGATATTCTACGTCAGGCGAAGAAAACCATCGGTATCGGTTCACCGCGTGCCAGCCTGGAAAGTAACTTTGCGTTACGCGAGCTGGTCGGTGCGGAAAACTTCTATACCGGCATTGCCGCGAGTGAACAACAACGCCTGCAATTGATGCTGAAAGTGCTGCAAGAAGGTGGGGTTTACACACCATCGCTGCGCGAGATTGAAAGCTATGATGCGGTGCTGATTCTGGGTGAAGATTTGACCCAGACTGGCGCACGTATCGCACTGTCTGTCCGTCAGGCGGTGAAAGGTAAAGCCCGTGAAATGGCCGCCGCACAGAAAGTGGCTGACTGGCAAATCGCGGCGATTATGAATATCGGTCAGCACGCTAAACATCCGCTGTTTATCACTAACGTTGATAACACCCGTATGGATGATATCGCGGCGTGGAACTACCGCGCACCGGTGGATGATCAGGCACGTTTAGGCTTTGCTATCGCTAACGCGCTGGATGCGTCGTCACCGGCGGTCACGGATCTGGACCCTGCGCTGAAAGGCAAAGTGGATATCATCGTGCGGGCTCTGGCGGGCGCGAAGAAACCACTGATCGTGACCGGCAGCAATGCAGGCAGCGAAGCCATCATTGCTGCGGCAGCTAACGTGGCAACCGCGCTGAAAAGCCGTGGCTCTGATGTGGGTATCACCTTTGTTGCCAGTGCAGCGAACAGCATCGGCTTGACCATGATTGGCGGTGGCCCACTGGATAGCGCGCTGGAATTGCTGACCCGTGGTGATGCTGACAGCGTTATCGTGATGGAGAACGACCTCTATCGCCATGCGGCGCAAGACAAAGTTGACGCCGCGCTGGAGCAAGCAGCCAACGTGATCGTGGTTGATCATCAACGCACCGCGATCATGGCAAAAGCAGACCTGATTCTGTCTGCCGCCAGCTTTGCTGAAAGCGACGGTACGCTGGTCAATCAGGAAGGCCGCGCTCAGCGTTTCTTCCAAGTTTACGATCCAACCTATTACGACGACCCGAAAAAACCGGAAAACAACAGCATCATGCTGGAAAGCTGGCGCTGGTTGCACTCCTTGCATTCAACTTATACCAGTCGCCATGTAGACTGGACGCAACTGGATCACGTGATTGCGGCTTGTGTTCGCGCATTACCACAGTTGGAAGGTATTGTTGAAGCGGCACCGGATGCGACCTTCCGTATTCGTGGTCAGAAACTGGCGCGTTCACCTATCCGTTACAGTGGCCGCACGGCTATGCGCGCGGATATCAGTGTGCATGAACCGCGTCAGCCACAGGATATAGACACGCCGTTCGCTTTCTCAATGGAAGGGAACAACAGCCCATTGGCCGATCGTCAGCAGATCCCATTTGCTTGGGCACCGGGCTGGAACTCACCGCAGGCATGGAACAAATTCCAGGCTGAAGTGGGGGGGAGCTTGCGCTTTGGTGATCCGGGTGTGCGCCTGATTGAAGCAGGTGAGGGGACGCTCGGTTACTTTGATTCAGTACCGGCAGCCTTTACCGCTCAGGTTGATGGCTGGCAGATTGCCCCTTACTACCATTTGTTTGGTAGTGAAGAGATGTCGCAGCGCTCAGATGTCATCCAGCAGCGCATGCCAGCACCTTATGTGATGGTCAATCCAGCCGATGCTGCAACGCTCGGGGTTAACCTCGGTACGCTGGTGGAATTCAACTGTGCCGGTCAGACATTGCGTCTGCCAGTGCGCCTGAGTGAAACCTTGGCTCGGGGTCAGGTCGGCTTGCCGCTTGGCTTACCGGGCATTCCGCCGATTATGGTGGGTGCGCGTGTTGAGAATCTGCGGGAGGCAGTATTATGAGCTGGTTTACCCCTGAATTGATTGAGATTTTAATCTCTGTCCTGAAAGCGGTAGTGATTCTGTTGGTGGTGGTGACCTGCGGCGCATTTATGAGCTTCGGCGAGCGCCGCCTGCTGGGCTTGTTCCAGAACCGTTACGGGCCAAACCGTGTCGGTTGGGGCGGGTCATTGCAGTTGGTTGCTGACATGATCAAAATGTTCTTCAAAGAGGACTGGGTTCCGCGCTTCTCCGACAAGGCTATCTTTACATTGGCCCCGGTGATTGCCTTTACCTCACTACTGCTCTCTTTCGCCATCGTCCCGGTCAGCCCGACCTGGGCGGTTGCGGATCTTAATATCGGTATTCTGTTCTTTCTGATGATGGCCGGGCTGACGGTATATGCCGTGCTGTTTGCCGGTTGGTCCAGTAATAACAAATATTCTCTGTTAGGGGCGATGCGTGCATCTGCGCAAACCCTGAGCTACGAAGTGTTCCTCGGCTTATCATTGATGGGCGTAGTCGCACAGGCGGGTTCGTTCAATATGCAGGATATTGTTAACTCTCAGGAACACGTCTGGAATGTGATTCCGCAATTCTTTGGTTTTCTGACCTTTGCCATTGCGGGTGTTGCAGTATGTCACCGTCATCCCTTTGACCAGCCAGAAGCTGAACAAGAGCTGGCCGATGGTTACCACATTGAATATTCCGGTATGAAATTCGGTCTGTTCTTCGTCGGTGAATATATCGGTATCGTGACCGTCTCTGCTCTGATAGTCACTCTGTTCTTCGGTGGTTGGCAAGGTCCGTTCCTGCCGCCATTTATCTGGTTTGCGCTGAAAACGGCTTTCTTCATGGTGATGTTCATTCTGATCCGTGCATCCTTGCCGCGCCCACGTTATGACCAAGTGATGTCATTCGGCTGGAAAGTTTGCCTGCCGTTGACCCTGCTGAATCTGCTGGCGACTGCCGCGGTCATTTTGTACAACGCTCAATAAGGGGTGAATGAACCATGACGTTGAAAGAGTTAGTGGTTGGTTTCGGCACCCAAGTGCGCAGCCTGTGGATGATTGGCCTTCATGCCTTCCACAAGCGTGAAACCCAAATGTATCCTGAAGAGCCGGTTTACCTGCCGCCGCGCTACCGTGGTCGTATCGTGTTAACGCGTGACCCTGACGGTGAAGAGCGCTGCGTTGCTTGTAATCTGTGTGCTGTTGCTTGTCCGGTTGGCTGTATCTCATTACAGAAAGCTGAGCACAAAGATGGCCGCTGGTATCCTGAGTTCTTCCGTATCAACTTCTCCCGCTGCATTTTCTGTGGTTTGTGTGAAGAGGCTTGCCCAACAACTGCTATCCAGCTAACGCCGGATTTCGAAATGGGTGAATTTAAGCGTCAGGATCTGGTGTATGAGAAAGAAGACTTGTTGATCTCCGGCCCGGGTAAATATCCTGAATATAACTTCTACCGGATGTCCGGTATGGCAGTAGACGGCAAGCAGAAAGGCGAAGCCGAAAACGAAGCCAAACCGATTGACGTTAAAGGTCTGATGCCTTAGGAGCCGCTTTCCATGGAATTTGCATTTTATATTGCAGCATTGGTGGCAGTGGTGGCGACTATTCGCGTCATCACTCACACCAACCCGGTACATGCGCTGCTGTACCTAATTATCTCTTTACTGGCTATCTCGGCGGTGTTTTTCTCGCTGGGTGCTTATTTCGCCGGTGCGCTGGAAATCATCGTCTACGCCGGGGCCATTATGGTGCTGTTCGTGTTCGTGGTGATGATGCTGAACTTGGGCAACGTCGAACAACAAGAGCGCGACTGGCTGAAACCGAGTTTGTGGATTGGCCCCGGCTTGCTAGCACTGGTGCTGCTGTCGGTACTGATTTATGCCATCAGTTCAGTGACTGATTCCGGTATTAGCGGTGAAATGGTCGATGCCAAAGCTGTGGGTATCAGCCTGTTTGGTCCTTATGTGCTGGCAGTTGAACTGGCGTCAATGTTGTTGCTGGCCGGTCTGGTGGTTGCCTTCCATATCGGGCGCGAACATAAGCCGGGTGACGTGATGGGCGCGAGCGACAGCGCGAAAAGAAAAACGGAGGAACAAGCATGATCCCTCTACAACATGGCCTGATTCTGGCGGCCATACTGTTTGTGCTAGGGCTGACGGGGTTGCTGATTCGTCGCAATCTGTTGTTTATGCTGATAAGCCTTGAAGTGATGATCAACGCAGCGGCGCTCGCCTTTGTTGTGGCGGGCAGTTATTGGGGTCAGGCTGACGGTCAGGTGATGTATATCCTGGCGATCACGCTGGCAGCAGCGGAGGCCAGTATTGGCTTGGCATTGCTGTTACAGCTATATCGTCGCCGTCATACTCTGAATATCGATACAGTCAGTGAGATGCGCGGATGAACTTATTATATTTAACAATTCTGCTGCCACTGCTGGGCTTCTTGCTGTTGGCATTCTCCCGTGGGCGCTGGTCTGAAAATACCTCAGCCACGGTCGGGGTGGGATCGATTGGCCTGACGGCGTTGGTCACACTGTATGTTGCAGTGGATTTTCTTAGCCAAAAGGCCACCGGTGTCCAAGTCTTTAACCAGACGTTGTGGAACTGGATGTCGGTTGGCACCTTCAACATTCCGTTGACCCTGACACTGGATGGCCTGTCGCTGACCATGTTGTCTGTGGTCACCGGCGTGGGTTTCCTGATTCATATGTATGCCTCTTGGTATATGCGTGGGGAGGAGGGTTATTCTCGTTTCTTCGCCTACACCAACTTGTTTATCGCCAGCATGGTGATTTTGGTGTTGGCAGATAACCTGATGCTGATGTATCTGGGTTGGGAAGGGGTGGGTCTGTGCAGTTACCTGCTGATCGGTTTCTACTACACCAATCCTGCCAACGGCGCGGCGGCGATGAAAGCCTTTATCGTGACCCGCGTTGGTGACGTATTCCTCGCCATTGCCCTGTTCATCCTTTATCAAGAACTGGGTACGCTGAATACTCGCGAGCTGATGGTATTGGCACCGCAGAAACTGGAAATGGGCTCTACTGCCATTACCTGGGCGACGCTGATGTTGCTCGGTGGTGCGGTGGGTAAATCGGCACAGTTGCCGTTACAAACCTGGTTGGCCGATGCAATGGCAGGCCCAACCCCGGTCTCCGCGCTTATCCATGCGGCAACCATGGTGACTGCAGGTGTCTACCTGATTGCGCGTACCCACGGCTTGTTCCTGATGGCGCCTGAAGTGCTGCATTTAGTGGGTATTATCGGCGCGGTAACCCTAGTGCTGGCAGGCTTTGCCGCGCTGGTACAAACCGACATCAAGCGGGTGCTGGCTTATTCCACCATGAGCCAGATTGGCTACATGTTCCTGGCGCTGGGCGTTCAGGCGTGGGATGCGGCTATCTTCCACCTGATGACCCATGCCTTCTTTAAAGCGTTACTGTTCCTCTCTTCGGGTTCAGTGATTCTGGCCTGTCACCACGAGCAGAATATTTTCAAAATGGGTGGTCTGCGTAAGACGATCCCATTGGTTTATATCTGCTTCCTGGTAGGTGGCGCGGCATTGGCTGCACTGCCAGTGGTTACCGCAGGCTTCTACAGTAAAGACGAAATTCTGTGGGGCGCATTGGCCAGTGGCCATATCAATCTGATGGTCGCCGGGCTGGTTGGGGCATTCCTCACCGCGCTGTATACCTTCCGTATGATTTTCATTGTGTTCCACGGCGAGCCAAAAACCAAAGCGCATCCGGTTAAAGGGGTAGCTCACAGCCTGCCGCTGATTGTGTTGCTGGTGCTGTCGACTTTCGTCGGCGCGCTGATAACACCACCGCTGGCGGGTGTGTTGCCAGAGCTTCACTTCGGTGAAGAGGGTAAAATGCCACTGGAAATCTTCTCAGGCGTGTTAGTGGTTATCGGGATTGCACTGGCTGCGGCACTCTATCTGGGCAAGCGTCAGTTGGTCAACAGCATCGCGCAAAGTGCGCCGGGCCGCTTCTTTACGGTCTGGTGGTTCCATGCGTGGGGCTTCGACTGGCTGTACCACAATGTGTTTGTCCGCCCGTATTTGTGGATTGCAAGGCTATTGCAGCGTGATCCGCTGAACTCACTGATGAATACCCCGGCGATACTTTCGCGCTGGAGTAATCGCGGTTTGACGCTCAGTGAAAATGGACAGGTGCGTTGGTATGTCGCGTCTATGGGTTTGGGTGCAGTCGTCGTACTGGCTCTGTTGCTTTTCGTTTAATTAGGGACACAAAACGCCATGCTATTACCTTGGCTAATTCTTCTCCCCTTTATCGGCGGCCTGCTGTCTTGGCAGTGTGAGCGCTTCGGTACTAAGGTACCGCGTTGGATAGCGCTATTCGCGATGGGGCTGACATTAGTGCTCTCCTTGCTGTTGTGGGGGCAGGGCAACTATTCACTGGTTAACCCAGCGGGTATCCCGCAGTGGCAATCAGAGTTCATCTTGCCGTGGATCCCACGGTTTGGTATTGAATTCCATCTGGCGCTGGATGGGTTATCACTGCTGATGGTGGTGCTAACTGGCCTGCTAGGTGTGCTGGCTATCCTTTGTTCGTGGCGTGAAATTCAGCGCAATCAGGGCTTCTTCTACCTGAATCTGTTGTGGATTCTGGGTGGGGTTATCGGCGTGTTCCTCGCCATCGACATGTTCCTGTTCTTCTTCTTCTGGGAAATGATGTTGGTGCCGATGTACTTCCTGATTGCCTTGTGGGGTCACAAAGCATCAGACGGTAAAACCCGTATCGCGGCAGCAACCAAGTTCTTCATCTATACCCAGGCCAGCGGTCTTATCATGTTGATTGCCATTTTGGGGTTGGTGTTTGTGCACTACAACGCCACCGGTATCTGGACCTTCAACTACGAAGATCTGTTGAAGACGCCGATGTCCCACAATGTGGAATATCTGCTGATGCTGGGCTTCTTTATCGCCTTTGCGGTAAAAATGCCGGTTGTGCCACTGCACGGCTGGTTGCCAGATGCACACAGTCAGGCACCCACCGCAGGTTCTGTTGACCTGGCGGGGATTTTGCTGAAAACCGCAGCTTATGGTTTGCTGCGCTTTAGTCTGCCGCTGTTCCCGAACGCCTCTCATGAGTTTGCACCTATCGCCATGTGGTTAGGTGTCATCGGTATCTTCTACGGTGCGTGGATGGCCTTCTGCCAGACTGATATCAAACGCCTGATTGCTTATACCAGCGTGTCGCACATGGGCTTTGTATTGATTGCCATCTATACCGGCAGCCAACTGGCTTATCAAGGTGCGGTTATCCAGATGATTGCCCACGGCTTGTCTGCCGCCGGTATGTTCATCATCTGTGGTCAGTTGTATGAGCGCCTGCATACCCGTGACATGCGTCAGATGGGCGGCCTGTGGGGCCGAATCAAATACTTGCCTGCACTATCGCTGTTCTTCGCGGTAGCGACACTGGGGATGCCGGGCACCGGTAACTTCGTCGGCGAGTTTATGATCCTGTTTGGCAGCTTCCAGGTGGTTCCGGTGATTACCGTGATCTCTACCTTTGGTCTGGTCTTTGCTTCGGTTTATTCGCTTATCATGATGCAGCGTGCTTATTATGGTGCGCCAAAATCACAAGAAGCGTTACCGGGCATGAGCGCAAGGGAACTGTCCATCATCCTGCTGTTAGTGGTGTTATTAGTGTTGCTGGGGGTTTACCCGCAGCCGATTCTTGATACCTCCCATGCTGCGATGAGTAATGTACAGCAGTGGTTCAATGCTTCATCTATTACAACTACAAGGCCGTAATTCGCCATGACAATAACTCCTCAACAACTGATCGCAATGCTACCGCTGTTGATCGTCGGATTGACGGTGGTGGTTGTGATGCTCTCCATTGCGTGGCGACGCGATCACTTTATTAACGCCACCCTGACGGTCATCGGGCTTAACCTGGCGCTGCTGTCACTCTATTTTGTCGGCCAGGTCGGGCCGATGGATGTCACGCCGCTGATGCGGATTGACGGCTATGCGATGTTCTATACCGGGCTGGTGATTGTTGCCAGCCTGGCAACCAGCACCTTTGCTTATCCTTGGTTGAATGGCTATCCAGATAACCGCGAAGAGTTCTACCTGTTGGTGCTGATTGCCACCATGGGCGGCATTCTGTTAGCCAGTGCCAACCATCTGGCGTCGCTGTTCCTGGGTATTGAGCTTATCTCCCTGCCGCTGTTTGGCCTGATTGGTTATGCCTATCGCCAGAAGCGTTCACTGGAAGCCAGTATCAAATACATGCTGCTGTCTGCGGCGGCATCGTCATTCCTGCTGTTCGGGATGGCGCTGCTGTATGCTGAGTCTGGCAGTTTGTCTTTCGCCGGTCTTGGCAAGAGCCTAAGTGACTCCGCTATCCACCAGCCGTTGATTCTGGCGGGCCTCGGGATGATGATTGTTGGTCTTGGCTTTAAGTTGTCGCTGGTGCCGTTCCAACTGTGGACGCCGGATGTGTATCAGGGTGCTCCCGCTCCGGTATCTACCTTCCTGGCGACTGCCAGTAAGATTGCCATCTTTGCGGTAGTCATGCGCTTGTTCCTGTATGCGCCGGCCGCCGACAGTGAAGCGGTGCGTTTGGTGCTCTCCTTGATTGCGGTGGCATCAATACTGTTCGGTAACTTAATGGCTATCAGCCAGACCAACATCAAGCGTCTGCTGGGTTACTCTTCTATCGCGCACCTTGGCTACTTGCTGATTGCGCTGGTGGCGGTGCAGACCCATCAGTTGGCACTGGAAACCGTCGGTGTTTATCTGGCCGGTTACCTGTTCAGCAGCTTGGGTGCGTTCGGTGTGGTTAGCTTGATGTCTAGCCCGTATAAAGGCCCGGATGCAGAATCGCTGTTCTCTTATCGTGGTCTGTTCTGGCATAAACCGATTCTGTCGGCGGTGATGACCGTAATGATGCTATCACTGGCCGGTATCCCAATGACGCTGGGCTTTATCGGTAAGTTCTTTGTGGTCGCAATGGGTGTCAGCGCCAACCTGTGGTGGTTGACCGGTGCGGTGGTCTTAGGCAGTGCCATCGGCCTGTACTACTATCTGCGTGTGACGGTGAGCCTGTTCCTCAGCGCGCCGGAAACACTGGTGCGTGACACACCAAGCAACTGGGCATTGACTGCCGGTGGTGTGGTGGTGCTGATTTCCGCGATTCTGGTGCTGTTCCTGGGTATTTACCCGCAACCGCTGATTTCGCTGGTTCAGATGGCTCAGCCACTGATGTAATTGATTGTTAAGCCTGTTCCCAAACCCCCTGTTAGCCGAAACGCGCAGGGGGTTTTGTTTTTTACCCGGTGCTGAAATTAATGTTATTTAAGGTGGGGGTGGGGTAAAACATGGAGCGGTGAACACATTTTTTTGAGATATCTTTATCAGTGATTATTTCACTCTATTCTTAAGGATATTTATGTTGTGCTGTATACCTTCACCTCCATCAATTAATGATAATAACTCTTATACAAAATATGATTCTGTGGATGATTTTTTATCGCTATCAGATGAAATAGTTCCAACGGCCGGTTTTTTTAAAGATAAAGAAACAATCAACTTCTTGCTTGATAGGGCGAAGGGAGATGAAAAATTCAATATGGCGATGATAGAAAATGCATATTTAATTACAAATAAAAATGATACATATATGAGAAACCCTTATGTTGACTTAATCGACAAGGTTAACATTTCTGCGATTAACTCTTTGAATATTTTGCAGAAAAAAATAGATGAAGGCAGTGATATTTATATTAAAGCTGGCGAATTGCTCAATAAAGTCATCATTAATCATTTCATTGGCACAGCATCTGACTTAAAAATAGATGATATCAATATTGATAATTGGGTAAATAGAAACCCGCTAACTAAAGCGCTGAAGTTTTGTATTAAAGATAATCATGGGCAGGCTGATATTAATGCGGTTATCTCAGAGAGAGTCATTCAGTACTATCAATCTATAAAAAACGGAGTGTCTTTTTTAGATTGCGACCCTGAGGTACTTACTAATAGACTGCTTTTCAATATTTTTAATTTCCAAACACAAATAACACCATATGCTAATGAAAAGGGTTATTTTAGCGAATGGACAGCAAATGGTGATAAGCAAATTTTTAATAAACGCGCGTGTATCGCGCTTCCAAATTATGCATAGTGTTTATTGTGTGACTTTGATCACATTACAAATGTAATGATAACAACAATATTTATATTTTTGTGACAAAAATACGGAATATTGCTCATCAATTCAGGTAAACTGCTCGACTTTCACTCAATCGATATTGCTTTGATACTTTCGCGCAGGTAACACTGATGAACATTATTCTGATGATTGCCATTACCACCGGCATTCTCTCGGGTGTCTGGGGCTGGGTAGCGGTCAGTTTAGGGCTAATCAGTTGGGCTGGTTTCCTTGGCTGTACCGCCTATTTCGCTTGCCCACAAGGTGGTTTAAAAGGATTACTGATTACGCTGTTAACCTGCCTGAGCGGGGTGTTCTGGGCGATGATGATTATCCAGGGCAGTGCCTTGCAACCGGAATGGACCATCCTTGGGTATGTTTTAACAGGGCTTGTGGCGTTTTTGATGTGCATCCAGGCCTGCCAGCAGTGGTTATCATTTGTTCCAGGTACTTTTATCGGCGCTTGCGCTACTTTTGCCGGTAATGGTAATTGGAAGCTGGTGGTTGCTTCATTGTTAGTCGGGGTGGTATTTGGCTACGCTATGAAGAACAGCGGGTTGTGGTTGGCGGCGCGGCGGGGTCAAGGGAGGCGCTCCTTGGGAGCGCCGGTTGATATTGATTAGATGATCCGGTTCGGTTGATAGTCGTTCAGGTTATCGGTTCGATTGATAGATACCGGAGCAGGTTTCGGTTGATAGTCGTTCAGTTATCACCTTACCTCTATCGCCTCAACCGAGCAGGAGGGCTAGCCGGCCCTCCTGCACCTGCGGCTTGCGCGAAATATTACTGCTATTCGCAGTGCCCTCCGGCAGTCGTTGGCCTTATCGAGCCAGCGCGATTCGCTCCTGCTCAAGCGCGCTTTTCGCCGCCGTCCATGGCGGCTCACTCGGGCCATCGTCTTTGTCGGTAATATTCCTGATTGCGCTCAAGGTCAAAATCAAAACCTTGCTTTTAGGTTTTGACGTTTAAAGCACATTTGAGCTGCCGAGTGAAGAGTGTAGCAAGGGAAATCCGCCATGGACGGCGGATTTAGGCGTCACGCGGAGGGACCCGCGTAAAGCCGTCCCGCCAGCGAAATGATGAGTGAGGGGACCCGCGAAGTGGGCAAGCGATACGTGCGCTAGCGCAGGGGTTCCAAGGGGGTTACGCGCTTGTAACCCCTTTGGCGGTTGAGGCGCAGGAGGTCAAGTGAACACCGATCTCATGTCAACCGAACCGAAAATCTGGATGACTATCAACCGAAACCTGCTCCGGTATCTATCAATCGAACCGATAATCTGAACGAATATCCCCCGAAACCTGATCCGGTATCTATCAACCGAAATAATACCGAATCAGATAAGATGATTCGCCACTTTAACCACGATCTTACGAATCGGTGCGATGTCACCTAATGTTCCCATCGGGCGATGTAACTCGCCGGGGAACAGCAGGGCAATATCACCCGGCGCCAGTGTTAACAAGGTTTCGGTAGTAATACCTTCAAACAACCCATAATCTCGCTCGCTATCAAAATCCATCGTCGGGCGCTGGCCCTGTGTGGATGGCGACGCACCAATCACTTCACTACCTTCCAGCAAAATATGAATATCAATATAGTAACGGTGTAATTCAGGGGCTTGTTCATATAGTGGCTTGGTCGCGGCGATAATATGATTTAAGTAAATCTCACGCCCTTCGATTTCTTGCTCGCCCGCTGGCAGGTTAACCAAATCCATTTTGCAGATAGCCGCTAGGGTGCGGCGGATAACATCTGGATAGATTGGATTATTCGCCGCGCTTTTCAGTTCATCAAGTATCATAACTCTTCCTATATGCTTATGTGGCCCGCGCGTTTAGGCGCAATGACTCACGCTATTTTCATGCTCCAGCGCGGCAATACAGTGCTTAACCACACCGGCGACGTCGGGCGAAATATCTATCTGGATAACATCCGGTTCACTGATACCCGGTACTTCCAGGGTTGCAAATTGGCTTTGCAACAGGCTTTCAGGCATAAAATGCCCAGCGCGCTGCTGCATTCTGTGTAGCACCAAATCGTAATCACCGCTCAGCCACAGAAAACGTATCCCTTGATTGCTGGCACGCAAACGATCGCGATACTGCTTTTTCAGCGCCGAACAGACTAAAAAACCGACTTCATTTTTCTGTTGCAGGCTATAGGCCACATCACTTAACCGTTCTAACCAAGGAGCACGATCAACATCATTTAGCGGCTGACCTGAGGCCATTTTTTGGATGTTGGCGCGCGGGTGTAGGTCATCACCATCAATAAACTTGGCGTTAAGCGCTTGTGCCAGTGCTTGACCGACGCAGGATTTCCCCGTGCCGGATACGCCCATAACAATAATGCATTTCCCAGACATAATGTTCCTCTGTTCCCAGTCAATTGAAGCATTAACCAACGTTATTGATGGGACGAATAACGAAGGTCGCTAATCTCCCAATCACTTCAAGCGAAGGTTAAACTGCAACTAACATCCCGCCATCAACAAACAACAGATGACCATTCACGAAATCAGAGGCTTTGGAGGAGAGATAAACCGCAGCACCAATCAACTCTTCCGGGTCTCCCCAGCGAGCAGCCGGTGTCCGTTTACATAACCAATCAGTAAAGGCTTTATCATCTACCAACGCTTTTGTCATATCCGTTTTGAAATAGCCAGGTGCGATACCATTGACCTGAATATTATAGCGAGCCAGCTCAACACACATACCACGAGTTAGCATTTTTACCGCACCTTTAGAGGCGGCATAGGGGGTAATAGTGTCGCGGCCTAATTCGCTTTGCATCGAGCAGATATTGATAATTTTGCCGCGTTGACGTTTAACCATATAGCGGGATACGGCCTGTGAAACCAAGAATACGGACTTCTGGTTGACCGCAATCACGTCATCCCAATCTTTTTCTGGGAATTCAGTAAAGGCATGGCGGCGCTGAATGCCGGCATTATTAATTAAAATATCGATAGCACCGATGCTACTTTCTATTTGTTCAATGGCTTCATTAACCGCATCGTGATTAGTCACATTAAAGGCGGCAGCATGAGCAATAAAACCGCTAGCACGTAATTCCGCCACGGCTTTTTCCGCTCGTTCTGCGGTAATATCATTAATAATTATCTCTGCACCAAATTCGGCCAGGCCTTTCGCTAATAAAAAACCAATGCCTTGAGCAGATCCCGTAATTAATACTTTGCGGTTTTCTAACGAAAATAAATTCTTCATAATAAATTCCTGATGGAAATGGCGCTTATTAAGCGACATTATAAAATAAATATTATTGAATAATGACTGGGTGAAAACATGTGCATATCAAACCGTTTTCCGCTTGGGTAAACTGTGATGCAGATCACTTTAAATCATGTTACAACAAGCTGTTACCACATACGTGAGCGATATCCCCTTGATGAAGGGGAAATACTGCTGTTAGTCGGTTTTTTTGCTGTTTTATTGCAAGGTTTCAGTTTAACTTATTAATAATAAACTAGATTAATAATATGTCACCTGGCTGTTATTGTATTTTAAAGCAGTAACATGCTTTTCATTACACAAGCTAACAGTGCATAATCATATTACCCATTGCGCACTCTTGTTCCAGGTATTTGCCATGAAAAACCAGCGTGTTACGTTACAGGATATCGCGTTACTTGCAGGCGTGACCAAAATGACTGTCAGCCGCTACTTACGCACGCCGGAAAAAGTGGCTCCAGAGACGGCTGAGCGTATTGCTCAAGTGATGGCGGAGGTTAATTATGCTCCTGATTCTGAAGGGGAAAATGGTTTCAATCAAAAGATCCCGCGTATTGGTATCTTGATACCTTCCTTTAATAACCAGATTTTCTCTGACTTGCTGGCGGGTATTGAATCGGTAACCGCTGCCAGCGGCTATCAAACGCTGGTGGTTAACTATAACTATGATAAAGAACGTGAGGAGCAGCAGATCGTTAATCTGTTGTCCTGTCAGATCTCAGGTCTGATACTCACTGATTCAGAACATACCTTACGTGCTGATAAGTATTTGAATGCAGCCGAAATTCCGGTTGCACAAGTGATGGATTTAGAGCCACAGTTCAACCGTATTACCGTTGGTTTTAATAATTATCAGGCTGCTTACGATATGACAGCGACACTATTGGCCAGTGGTAAGCAGAATATTGTCTATTTTGGCTCGATGTCAGATGTACGAGATCGCAAACGTTATCAGGGATATAGCCAGGCGATGATAGATACAGGATTTACGCCATTGCATATCACTCCTAATAAGGTCTCTTCTGTCTCGATCGGGGCTGGGATGCTAGCTCTGGCACGACAAATGTATCCGCAGGTTGATGCTATTTTCTGTACTAATGATGATATGGCCGTCGGCGTGTTACAAGAATGTCTGAAAATAGGCATGGCGATACCGGCTGAAATGGCAATTTCGGGTTTCCATGGCTTAGATATCGGCCAGGCAACCACCCCGGTGCTGGCCAGTGTTACCACCCCACGGTTTGAAATGGGTAAAGTTGCAGCGGAAATTCTGATTAAGAAAATAAATAAAATCCCTACAATTGAACAGGTTGACCTGCATTACCGCATTTCACTCGGTGGGACTATCTGATCTTCTTATCACCGCTAGCAGCCATGGCTCTGGATGATGGCTGCGAATCACTTTGGTCAATGGCCGCTAAATTATCCCTCCGTCAATCAATAACAAATAACGGCAACCGATAACATTTTACTTAGTTAATTCTATAAGTTCTTAACCGGCATTTGCCTGGCTGAAACAATTCAGCACTGGCAATGATAGGTCGATCACGTTACCGGTAACATGTTTTCTTAACATGATTTACAGTGACCTATATCACAAAATAAAACATTGAAAACGGGTCTTATAACGACATTCGCTGAATGGCTAAATCATCCGATGATTACCTGCCGCCATTCTGGTTTTTTATGATTTATTGACATGATCAGGTACCCGTAATGAAAAACAGCAAACAAGCCGTATTAATCATCGCTCCGGTAATGGACTATTTAACTGAAAAATTGGAGCAAACCTTTACTGTTCATAAACTCTTCCAGGTTACCGATCATGCTGAGTTTTTTGCAGAACAGGGGCAGAATATTAAAGGCATCGTGACCCGTGGTGATATTGGTGTCAGCAATGAGGTGTTGGCACTGTTGCCTGAAGTGCAGATAATCTCAATCTTTGGCGTCGGTACCGATGCGGTGGATTTAGCAACCACCCACGAGCGCAATATTATTGTTACTACCACTCCCGGTGTACTGACTGACGATGTTGCTGATACCGCGCTGGGGCTAATCATTGCGACTTCTCGTCGCCTGTGTCTGGCTGATAAATTCCTGCGTGCCGGACAGTGGCCGCACAGTACTTTGCCATTATCATCTAAGGTTACCGGCAAGCGTCTGGGGGTCTTTGGTATGGGGCAGATTGGCCAAGCCATTGCTCGCCGAGCGGCGGGGTTTGATATGCAAATTGCCTATACCGACAAAGCACACAACGAAACTCTGCCCTACCAGTATATGCCTGATCTTATGAGTCTTGCCAGCCAAAGCGATATTCTGGTGGTCGCAATCTCGGGAGGGAAAGACAGTGCCGGTTTGGTGAATAAAACCGTTTTTGCTGCGATGCCTAATCACGCCATTTTGATCAATATTGCCCGGGGCAGTATGGTGAATCAGGATGATTTAATCCTTGCGTTGCAGCAGCAAAATATTGGTGGTGCGGGCTTAGATGTTTTTGCCGATGAGCCTAATGTGCCACCAGCATTGATCGAGATGGATAATGTGGTCTTGCTGCCACACATTGCTAGTGCAACGACGGAAACTCGAATTCAAATGAGCGATATTGTCTTCTCAAATATATTAGCCCATTTTTCTGGTGAAAAAGCCCCTACGGCGATCACCTATAAATAATAGATAATTACTTTTAATTAAATATTAAAAATGGCCAGTGAATTTTAATTAACACCAGAAAATAAACTTCTGTTTATTTGCTTGCGGCATTCCCTACACCATTATTTATGGTGCGGGTAATACTCTGCTATTATCATGAGGCGTGTTTATATGGACAGTAAGATCCCTAATGCCCGTTGGTTTCGCGTTATTGTTCCAATAATGATTGCTTGTATTATTTCTTTTATGGACCGGGTAAATATTAGTTTTGCATTACCTGGTGGTATGGAAAGTGATCTAGCAATTACCAGTCAAATGGCTGGTTTAGCGGGCGGTATTTTCTTTATTGGTTATTTATTTCTACAAGTACCGGGTGGCCGTATTGCGGTTCATGGCAGCGGCAGAAAATTTATTGCTTACTCTCTTTGTGTTTGGGCCGTCGTCTCGATTCTGACCGGTTTTGTCACTAATCATTATCAACTGCTATTCCTGCGCTTTGTGCTCGGGGTGTCAGAAGGCGGCATGCTGCCAGTGGTGCTGACTATGGTCAGTAACTGGTTCCCGGAACGCGAAATCGGCCGGGCCAATGCTTTTGTCATGATGTTTGCCCCAATTGGCGGCATGTTCACCGCACCGCTATCGGGTTTCATTATTAATGCTCTGGACTGGCGTTGGCTGTTTTTCCTCGAAGGTTCACTGTCAGCCGTGGTGCTGGTGATGTGGTGGTTTGTTATCAGTGACCGACCAGAGGAAGCTAAATGGTTGTCGGCAAGGGAGCGCGATTATCTGGTGACTGAGTTGGCGCGGGAACGGGCTGAACGGATGCTCGATGCTCCGGTGACCAATGCGCCATTAAAGGCGGTATTCCTGAATAAAGGCTTGATGAAACTGGTCACACTGAACTTCTTTTATCAGACCGGCGATTATGGTTATACCTTATGGCTGCCGACCATCTTGAAAAACCTAACCGGCGGTAATATGGCTTCCGTCGGTATTCTGGCGATTTTACCCTTTATTGCCACCACTGCCGGTATCTACCTCATTTCTGCCTTGTCGGACAGAACCGGTAAGCGCCGGCTGCTGATTATGGTTTCCCTGTTCTGCTTCGCCGCCGGTCTGGTGACGTCGGTGATTTTCCGCCACAACGTACTGGTCTCTTACTTGGCACTGGTGGTGTGCGGGTTCTTCCTCAAAGCCGCAACCAGTCCATTTTGGTCAATTCCGGGCCGTATCGCGGTGCCAGAAGTGGCGGGTGGCGCACGCGGGGTGATCAATGGCTTAGGCAATCTGGGCGGTTTCTGTGGCCCGTATCTGGTAGGCGTGATGATTTTCTTCTATGGACAGAGCGCGGCAGTTTGCATGCTGGCAGGCTCCCTGATTATTGCGGGATTGATAACCTTAACCCTGCCGAAAGAGTGTGATGTTGAAGTTAGCACGGCGCGGAAGGGCATCGCTGACAAAGGTTTGGCTAAAGCTAAACGCGCTTAAGCCGTGGTGGGGTTTTGGTGGATAACCACTATGCCCCGCCATTTATCACCGGAGAATTTCATGAATCTACAACAGCAATTAGCTCGCTGTCAGCAGCATCAACAACTACTGCAATTGCCTCATTTCAATCATGAAACGGCCTGGCGGTTGGGTGAGAAAATAAAGTGTCAGGCTGAGCGGCAAGGCGTGGCTCTGGCCATCGATATCACGGTAAATCGTCAGACACTGTTTAGTTATGCCATGTTGGGGACTAGCGCTGAAAACCATGACTGGCTGCGACGTAAGCGCAATGTGGTAGAGCTACTTAATACCAGCTCTTGTGCCGCTGGCTTGATGTTACAGCAGCGTCAAACCTCACTGGAAGCACGCTATGGTGTCAGCTTGCGGGATTATGCCGCCTTGGGCGGTGGCTTTCCGTTACAGGTTCAACAGGCTGGTGTGATTGGTAGTGTGAATGTATCCGGCGCCCCCCATCTGGATGATCACAATCTGTTGTTACAGGTATTGGCAGATTTTATCGGCCTGCCTCTGAGCAGCATTGAACTTTTAACGCCCTTGAGTGAATAAGGAATGGCGATGAACGCGACCCTCACCCGAGTCACGCAACGTATTACTGCGCGATCCGTAGCCACCCGTACTGCCTATTTGCAACGTATCAGCGCGGCTAAGGAAAATACAGTTCGCCGTTCGCAACTGGCCTGTGGCAATTTGGCGCACGGTTTTGCGGCCTGCCAGCCGGACGACAAAATAGCGCTGAAGAACATGGTACGCAGCGATATCGCGATTATTACCTCCTATAACGACATGCTATCGGCACATCAGCCGTATGAACATTATCCGCAACAACTAAAAGATGCCTTGCATGCTGTGGGGGCGGTCGGCCAGGTGGCGGGCGGTGTTCCGGCGATGTGTGACGGGGTGACGCAAGGGCAGGATGGCATGGAACTGTCGCTGATGAGCCGCGATGTAATTGCGATGTCTGCGGCGATTGGCCTGTCACATAATATGTTTGATGGTGCACTCTATCTTGGGGTGTGTGACAAAATTGTCCCCGGTTTGTTGATGGCGGCGTTGTCATTCGGTCATTTACCGGCGGTTTTTGTCCCCGCCGGGCCGATGGCCAGCGGCCTGTCTAATAAAGAAAAAGTGCGGGTGCGCCAGTTGTTTGCGGAGGGCAAAGTCGATAGACAGGCTTTATTGGACGCGGAAGCTGCCTCCTACCACAGTGCCGGTACCTGTACTTTTTACGGCACCGCCAACTCCAACCAGATGGTGATGGAGGTGATGGGGTTACACTTACCCGGCTCTTCCTTTATCCAGCCCAATACGCCGCTACGTGATGCGCTCACCGCCGCTGCCGCCCGTCAGGTCACGCGCCTGACAGAAACCAGCGGTAGCTATTTACCCATTGGTCAGTTGGTGGATGAAAAGGTGGTGGTCAATGGCATTGTGGCACTACTGGCGACCGGCGGTTCGACTAACCACACCATGCATTTAGTGGCGATGGCGCGCGCGGCGGGGATCATCATCGATTGGGATGATTTTTCTGAGTTATCGGAAGTGATACCACAGTTATGCCGCATTTATCCCAATGGCCCAGCAGATATCAACTACTTTCAGGCGGCCGGTGGTGTAGCGCTGCTGGTAAAAGAGCTGTTGCAGGGCGGTTTACTCCATGAAGATGTCCATACCGTGGCCGGATTTGGCTTGCAGCGCTATACCCAAGAGCCTTATCTGGATCAGGGGCAATTATGTTGGCGTGACGGGGCACAGCAATCGCTGGATGAAACTGTTATCGCCAGTATCGCGATACCTTTCTCACCACATGGCGGCACCAAAGTCTTAAGTGGCAACCTAGGGCGGGCAGTGATGAAAACCTCGGCAGTACCGCGTGATCATCAGATCATTGAAGGCCCGGCCGTGGTGTTTGAAAGCCAGCACGACGTTGGTCCGGCATTTGACGCAGGCGCACTGGATCGCGATTGCGTGGTGGTGGTGCGTTATCAGGGGCCGCGTGCTATTGGTATGCCGGAGTTGCATAAACTGATGCCACCATTAGGTGTATTACTGGACCGTGGCTTTAAGGTGGCACTGGTCACCGATGGCCGCTTGTCTGGTGCGTCAGGTAAAGTGCCCTCAGCCATCCATGTGACACCCGAAGCGTATTGCGGTGGTTTGCTGGCGAAAATCCGTAATGGCGATCGGGTGCGTGTTGATGGTGTCACTGGCGAGCTTTCACTGTTAGTGGATCAAGCTGAACTGGCTGCCCGCCATACCGACTTGCCAGATATTGCTGCCTTCCACGTAGGATGTGGCCGTGAATTGTTTGGTGCATTGCGCGAACAACTTTCCGGTGCTGAGCAAGGGGCTTGTTGTATCCGTTTTTAGTCATAAAACAGGGGGAAGGGGCATCAGTAACTCTTTTTCCCCTCATATTACTTGCCATACAGATTAATCCTGAAAACTCCATTTCCACCTTGAATCAATATTACGCCGGCTATTTTCGACTATCCTTATGAGATGTCCTTTTTTCACTCATGGAGAACGCATATGAACCGAGATAAAGAACAGCAAACCTCGCTGGATGACGATCTGACTATGCTGACCGATACGTTGGAAGAAGTGCTGCGCGCCTCGGGTGATGCGGCTGATGAAAGCTATCAAGAGATTAAAGCCCGGGCGGAAAAAGCATTAAAGGAGGTTCAGAACCGTTTGAATGGCCGCAGTGAATGCTATATCAAGCGGGCGAAAGCACTGGCGTGTTGCACCGATGATTATGTGCGTGAAAAACCTTGGTGCAGCGTAGGGATAGGGGCGACTGCTGGCTTGATCGTGGGGCTATTGATCGCCCGTCGCTGAAGGATTGACGGCTGATCACTGGATCCATTACAAGGGGCTGCGGCCCCTTTATTTTTCAATTGCCGCTTTGCTGCAACGCGACATAATTGGAGTCTAGCCAGTAGACACCTGTGCTGAGTGCCAGATAACACTTATTGAGTATACAAAACCATCAATATCAAATATTAGTGTGATAACTAACAATAACTTTTGAATCTGACTTTTCTTATTATTCACGCTCCGTATAATCCCACTCTTTCTGTTGATTTGCCGAGGTGGTCGTGAAACAACTTTCTGGTTTGCTGGGTGAATTACGGCAGAAATTACGTGCCGGTTTCCCTGACCAGGCAGGTATCCGGCAAATTATCGTGCCCGCACCGGGTCGAATCGGTAGCCAACTATTAGAGTGGCTGGCCGCCCAATGCCATTTTCCACAATTTTACTGGCTCCATCGCGAAGGTCATGAAGAGGCTGCGGTCTGCGGTCAAACTCGGCTCTTCAATGATATGCAAGCGGCTGATCATTTTATTCAGCAGCATCGGGATGCGAGCGGATTACGTATTTGGGGCTTGAATGCCTTTGAACCGGTGATCGTTAACCAACCCGCTGATGGCGCGCCACTGGCGCAGGCCAGTTTCCTGTTTCTACCCCGCATTGAAATATTACGTCGGGGTGAGCAGACCTATTTAACGCTCAATTTGGCCAGCGACTTCTCCCTACAGCAAGATGCTCTGCACGCAATTAGCTTTATCGACCAACTGGTGGCTGCCAGGCCGTTGCCTGCACTTGATACTCAGGTGCAACATGCCCGCCATATGCCGGAATATCCGCAGTGGCGCCATCTTATTCAGCACGCGTTGGCTGAGATTGAGCAGCAGAAGATGGAGAAAGTGGTTCTGGCGCGTGCCACCCAACTGACGCTGGATAAGCCTCTCTCCAGTGGGGCATTTATGGCCGCCAGCCGGCAGGTCAATCACCACTGTTTCCACTTTATGCTGCGTTTTGATGCGCGGCGCGCATTTCTCGGCTCCAGCCCTGAGCGTCTCTATCTACGCCAGCAGTTGCATCTGGAAACTGAGGCTCTGGCGGGCACGGTATCCAGCGCAGAAACCCCCGAGCAAGCGGCAGAACTGGCCGATTGGCTGATGCATGATGAAAAGAATCAACGCGAGAACTTGTTGGTGGTGGATGATATCTGCCAGCGATTGCAGGGCGGGGTGGCAGCAGTTGATGTAATGCCACCGGAAATCATCCGCTTGCGTAAAGTGCAGCACTTGCGCCGCTGCATTCATGCTCAACTCACCCGCGCCAGCGATACCGATTGCCTGCAACGTCTACAACCGACGGCGGCCGTCGCCGGTTTGCCTCGCAATGTCGCGCGACAGTTTATTGCGCAATATGAACCTTTTTCCCGCGGCTGGTATGCCGGTTCGGCCGGCTATCTTTCGGCAAAACAGACTGAATTTAGTGTCGCCCTGCGTTCTGCCAGGGTAGAAGAACAGCAGGTCCATCTGTATGCCGGAGCCGGTATTGTGGCCGGCTCTGACCCGGAACAGGAATGGCAAGAAATTAACAATAAATCAGCCGGGCTACGCACCTTGCTGGAAAGTCAGCTGTAGGATAATAAAATGCCGTAATTAACCGCACTCATTATGTGGGCGGATTGTGACACCTAAGCGGCAGGTGTAAACTGTGAGCACTTTCCTTACTTATAACCATTAATCAGTTACTCCGGGCTTTTTTAACAGGATGAAGCACTATCCTCATGTTGATTATCGGGGTCGCAGTGTCTGTTAACTGACTGTTGAGCGAACCATGTCGACAAGTGTTTTTAACCGTCGTTGGGCGGCGTTGCTACTGGAAGCCTTGACCCGCCACGGTGTGCGTCATATCTGTATTGCTCCCGGCTCCCGCTCGACGCCGTTAACACTGGCGGCAGCGGCCAATCCTGCGCTGGTTTGTCATACCCATTTTGATGAGCGCGGTTTGGGCCATTTGGCCTTAGGTCTAGCAAAAGCTTCCACCGAGCCTGTGGCCGTTATTGTCACTTCCGGTACTGCCGCCGCCAATCTTTATCCTGCTCTGATTGAAGCCGGGCTAACCGGTGAGCGGCTGGTGTTATTGACCGCAGATCGTCCGCCAGAATTGATTGATTGCGGTGCCAATCAGGCTATTCGTCAACAAGGGCTGTTTGCCAGCCACCCTACACTAAGCCTCAATCTGCCGCGTCCGACCCCCGATATTTCTGCCAGTTGGCTGGTTTCCACACTCGATAATGCGATGGCACAATTACAGCACGGTGGCTTGCACATTAACTGCCCGTTTGCCGAACCCTTGTATGGTGGTGATGAGCACGCCTATGCCGAATGGTCTGCCACCTTAGGCGACTGGTGGCAGGAGTGCCATCCGTGGCTGCGTCAATCCTTATCTGTGTCACAAGGCCAGCAAGCGGACTGGTTTTTCTGGCGACAAAAGCGCGGAGTGGTGATTGCCGGGCGCATGACGGCACAAGAGGGGCAGCTACTGGCTGAATGGGCTGCTCTGCTCGGTTGGCCGCTGATCGGTGATGTGTTGTCACAAACCGGTCAGCCGCTACCTTGTGCTGACTTATGGCTTGGGCATCCCACCGCTAAAACTATTCTCTCGCAGGCGCAGATTGTGCTGCAATTGGGTAGCAGCCTGACCGGTAAACGGCTGTTGCAATGGCAGGCTGGGTGTCAGCCGCAAGAGTACTGGTTGGTCGATAACCTGCCCGGTCGCCTCGATCCGGCGAATCATCGTGGCCGCAGAATTATTTCACCGGTGAATACATGGCTGGAGGAACATCCAGCACAGCGTCGCACGCCGTGGGCCGGTGAGCTGACCGTCTGCTCGGAGAATGCTCAAGCCCATGTGGCTGAAGCCTTGAATGAGCAATTTAGCGAAGCCGCGGTCGCGCATCAACTGGCAGAATTATTGCCGGATAATGGTCAGTTGTTTGTCGGTAACAGTTTAATTGTGCGTTTGATTGATGCGTTGGGCCAACTGCCTGCTGGCTATCCGGTTTACAGTAACCGTGGTGCCAGTGGCATCGACGGTTTATTGTCAACGGCAGCCGGTGTTCAGCGTGCAACCGCTAAGCCGACGTTGGTTATCGTGGGTGATTTATCGGCCTTATATGACCTTAATGCTCTCGCCTTATTGCGCCAAAGCTCGGCCCCTACGGTGCTGCTGGTGGTGAACAATAATGGCGGGCAGATTTTCTCGTTGTTGCCTACCCCAGAAGCAGACCGCCAGCGCTTTTATTGTATGCCGCAAGATGTGAGTTTTGAGCACGCCGCAGCTATGTTCAGTCTGCATTATGCTCGACCGGATAGCTGGCCCCAGCTCCAACAACAGGTGGCGCAATGCTGGTTGCAAGGTGGCGTTACATTGATTGAAATCGTGGTGCCGCCCAGTCAGGGGGCAGAAACACTGCAACAACTGGTGCAACAGGTGGCCCAATTATGACGCTGGCTTGCCGTAAGCTCGATCCCCACCCGCAGTCTCCCGCCCGGCATCATAGTGGGCCATGGTTGGTGTGGTTACATGGTTTGTTAGGCAGTGGTCTGGATTGGTTGCCGGTTGCTGAGTTATGTGGCGGTTATCCCTCGCTGCTGATAGACCTGCCCGGCCACGGTAAATCGGCCGCCGAGACTACCTGTGGTTTTGCGGATATCAGCCGTCAGTTAGTACAAACGTTACAGGCTAACGGTATTCGCGAATATTGGCTGGCAGGCTACTCTTTAGGGGGGCGAATTGCGATGTATCACGCCTGCTATGGTAGCCATCATGGTTTGCAGGGCTTATTGGTCGAAGGGGGTAACCTCGGGCTGGAAAGCACTGAATTGCGTGAAAAACGCTTGCAGCAAGACCGCCTGTGGGGCCAGCGTTTTCGCCAAGAGCCGTTGCCGCAGGTGCTGGCTGACTGGTATCAACAGGATGTATTTGCTGATTTAGACCCACAACAGCGCGAGAAATTGGTGTTACTGCGGGCGGACAATCATGGCCCATCAGTCGCTGATATGCTCGAAGCAACGTCACTCGGCCATCAACCTTGGCTGCTACCGGCGTTACAACGGCTCACGGTCCCTTACACTTATCTGTGTGGCGATCGCGACCATAAATTCCAGCAATTGGCTGTTCAATACCAGTTGCCATTACGCACACTGGCACGTGCCGGACACAATGCACATCGGGCGAATCCCGGTGCTTTTGCCGCGCAGGTACTTTCATTTTTATCACAGTCTTCATTTTTGTCACTCCCCCGTTAAAGGAATGCTTACTATGCTTTATCCGAGCGAAGAACAGTTGTACGCCGCTATCGACTGGCAGGATTGCTCTACTGGATTTGAAGATATTCGTTATCACAAATCCAGCGATGGTATTGCCAAGATAACCATCAACCGCCCCCATGTGCGTAACGCATTCCGCCCGTTAACGGTTAAAGAGATGATTCAGGCGCTGGCTGATGCCCGCTATGACGACAATATCGGGGTGATCATTTTGACTGGCGAAGGTGATAAAGCGTTCTGTTCCGGCGGTGATCAGAAAGTCCGTGGCGACTACGGCGGTTATAAAGACACCAGTGGCGTCCATCATCTGAATGTGTTGGATTTCCAGCGCCAGATCCGCACCTGCCCGAAACCAGTCGTGGCAATGGTCGCGGGTTATTCCATTGGTGGCGGTCATGTATTACACATGATGTGTGACTTAACCGTCGCCGCCGATAACGCTATTTTCGGCCAGACCGGGCCAAAAGTCGGTTCATTCGATGGCGGCTGGGGTGCGGCCTATATGGCGCGTATTGTCGGCCAGAAAAAAGCGCGTGAAATCTGGTTCCTGTGCCGCCAATATGATGCTAAACAAGCCTTGGATATGGGGCTGGTGAATACCGTGGTACCTATCGCTGAACTGGAACGTGAAACCGTGCGTTGGTGTCGTGAAATGCTGCAAAACAGCCCCATGGCACTGCGCTGCCTGAAAGCCGCATTGAATGCTGACTGTGATGGTCAGGCGGGTCTGCAAGAGTTGGCCGGTAACGCCACGATGCTGTTCTATATGACCGACGAAGGTCAGGAAGGGCGTAACGCATTCAATGAGAAACGCCAGCCGGACTTCAGCAAATTCAAGCGTAATCCGTAATGCGCGCGGCCACGCTTTACCACTATAGCCTTCCGATGGAAGCGGGAGTGATATTGCGCCACCAGCGGCTGAAAAGCCGCGATGGGCTATTGGTTAAATTACAGCAGGGCGACCGGATTGGCTGGGGAGAAATTGCCCCCTTACCGGAGTTCAGCCAGGAAACCCTGCCTGAAGCTCAGGTTGTGACACAGCATTGGCTGCAAAACTGGGTGAATGGGGCAGAACCTGAATTTGATGCTTTGCCATCAGTTGCTTTTGGCCTTAGTTGTGCGCTGGCGGAGCTGAATCAAACGCTGCCATTAGCGGCAAATTACCGCAAAGCACCACTGTGCACCGGTGATCCAGATGAGCTATTTGCAGTGTTACAAGCACTGCCTGGGGAAAAAGTCGCCAAGGTGAAAGTCGGGCTGTATGAAGCGGTGCGTGATGGCATGATTGTTAATGTGCTGCTGGAAGCTTTGCCGGATTTAACACTACGGCTGGATGCCAATCGTAGTTGGACGCGGGCGAAAGCTGATGGGTTTGCGAAATATGTCAATCCTGAACTGCGTGCACGCATTGCATTTTTGGAAGAACCTTGTAAAACCCGCGCCGAGTCTCGAGAGTTTGCCCGTGACACGGGGATTGCTATCGCGTGGGATGAGAGTGTGCGCGAGGCTGATTTTAAGGTTGAAGCCGAACCCGGCGTGGTAGCGATTGTTATCAAACCGACGCTGGTGGGCAGCATCAGCCGCTGTCAGCAACTGGTGCAGCAAGCGCATCAGGCGGGATTAGTGGCGGTGATCAGTTCCAGCATTGAATCCAGTCTTGGCTTAACCCAACTGGCACGGCTGGCTGATTGGCTGACACCGGATACCGTGCCGGGGTTGGATACACTGAACCTGATGCAGGCACAGTTAGTCCGTCCGTGGCCGGAGAGTCCCTTGCCTATGGTGACAACCGAACAGTTGGCCGTTCTATGGCACAGTTGAATGATTGGCCCTGGCAATATTCTTCTCCCTGGACTTACTCTTCTCCTTGGAAATACTGGGCCAATCTGCGACCTCAGGCGATCGCCATCCGCTCGGGGTCACAACTGATCAGTTGGCAACAATTGGCGGCTGATATCGATAGCCTGGCGGCAGGTTTTCAACTGCAAGGTGTCGCCCCCGGTAGTGGTGTGGTGCTGCGTGGTAAGAATAGTCACACATTGTTGATGGCCTATCTGGCGGCATTGCAGTGTGGCGCGCGCGTTTTACCGCTCAATCCACAGTTACCTGATGCGTTGCTGGCACAGCTTCTGCCCCAGTTGGATATTGATTTTGTGCTGAACCTGGCAGCCCCGCTGTCAGCGGCTCTCTGCTTCACGCCACTGGTACTTGATACCGATAACTCCGTTATGACACCGGTTGTCTGGGATAGTCTACGGCTGGCGACGATGACATTAACGTCGGGCTCTTCCGGTTTGCCCAAAGCCGCAGTGCATTCGCTGGCGGCGCATCTGGTTAGCGCCGATGGCATATTAAAGCTGATGAGTTTCACCTCGACGGATAGCTGGTTGCTGTCGTTACCGCTGTTTCATGTTTCGGGGCAGGGTATTGTCTGGCGCTGGCTGAGTGCCGGGGCCACTTTGGTGGTGCAGGAGGGGATGGCATTGCATGATGCTCTGGCCGGATGTAGCCATGCATCGTTGGTGCCAACCCAACTGTGGCGTTTGTTAGCGAACACTGACACTCGTCTAACACTGAAAGAGGTTTTGTTGGGGGGCGCGGCTATTCCAACTGCGCTGACGGAGCATGCCGAAACCCGTGGCATCCGCTGCTGGTGCGGTTATGGGCTGACGGAGTCGGCCTCAACGGTTTGTGCCAAACGTGCCGATGGCTTGCCCGGTGTGGGGGTTGCGCTGGCGGGGCGCGAGGTAAAACTGGTAGCAGATGAAGTATGGATAAAAGCAGATTGCCTTGCGGCGGGTTACTGGCAGCAGGGAAAGTTGCAGCCCATAACCGACAGCGAAGGGTGGTTTCATACCCGTGATCGCGGGATGTGGCGGCAAGGTGAACTGCATATTCTCGGGCGGTTGGATAATCTGTTTTTCAGTGGTGGCGAGGGCATTCAGCCGGAGGATATTGAGCGGGTTTTGTCACAGTATCCGGGGATACAACAAGCTTTCGTCGTGCCGATGGTTGATGCTGAATTCGGCCACCGACCGGTCGCGGTGATAGATGCTGCCGATGAGGTGGATGAGGTGAGTTTATCAGATTGGCTGATACCACAATTGGCGGTATTCCAACGACCAATTGCGTTTTACCGCTTACCGGCGGCGCTTAAGCAGGGGGGGATTAAGGTATCCAGACAGGCGGTTATTGATTTTGTGGCTAAGTTGATTTGATGATCGGGTTCGGTTGATAGACGATTAGGTGACAGGGTTCGGTTGTTAACTCGGTGCTTTAACAACCGAACCTGATCGCCGGCAACCATCAATTGAGCTGATCACCTAATCGGTTACAATAATAATGCTAATTTAGCCCCAGCGCCTTTTTAACCCCATCACCATAATCCGGGTGAACCTGAGTAAACAACGCCACCTGACGGCGCTGAATCTCTTCCGGTACTTGTGACAACTCACCGGCAATGCGGGTAAACATCCGCTGATGCTCCTCTTCACTCAGCAGGTTAAACAACGCCCGTGGCTGGGAGAAGTAATCATCATCCTCACGGTGATTCCAGTGATCTGCTGCGCCTTCCAGTGTTAATGGCGGTTCGCTGAAATCAGGTTGTTCCTGGAACAGGCCAAAACTGTTTGGCTCATAAGTTGCACCATTACCACTGTTACCATCAACACGCATTGCGCCATCGCGATGGTAGTTATGGAACGGGCATTTAGCACTGTTGACAGGGATCTGATGATGGTTCACACCTAAGCGATAGCGTGCAGCGTCGCCGTAGGAGAACAGCCGGCCTTGTAACATCCGATCAGGGGAGAAACTCACCCCCGGCACCACGTTAGCTGGATTAAATGCCGCTAGCTCAACTTCGGCAAAGTAGTTTTCCGGGTTACGGTTCAGTTCGAAGAAACCAACATCAATCAGTGGGTAATCGCCGTGTGGCCACACTTTGGTCAGATCAAACGGGTTGTAAGGTGTTTGTGAGGCTTCATGTTCTGGCATCACCTGAATTTGTAGATTCCAGCGCGGGAAGTCTTTACGCTCAATAGCGTCATACAGGTCACGTTGGGAGCTTTCCCGATCAGTTCCAACCAGTTTTTCAGCCTCATCATCCATAAGGTTTTCAATGCCTTGCTGGCAGCGGAAATGGAATTTAACCCAGAAACGCTCATTATTGGTATTGATAAAACTGAAGGTATGGCTGCTGAACCCATGCATATGACGATAAGATTTTGGCAGACCACGGTCACTGAAATCGATCGTTAACTGATGCAGAGACTCAGGGAGTTGGGAGAAGAAATCCCACTTATAAATAGGGTTGCGCAGGTTAGTGCGAGGGTCACGTTTAACCACGTGGTTCAGGTCAGGGAACTTCAGCGGGTCACGTAGATAGAACACCGGCGTATCGTTACCCACTAAATCCCAGTTCCCTTCCTCGGTATAATATTTCATGGCGAAGCCACGAATATCACGTTCGGCATCGGCAGCACCACGTTCACCAGCCACCGTTGAGAAGCGGACAAACATTTCGGTTTGTTTGCCTATTTCTGCGAAAATCTTTGCGCGGGTATATCGGGTAATATCGTGGGTAACAGTAAAGGTACCGTAGGCACCGGAGCCTTTAGCATGCATGCGGCGTTCTGGGATCACTTCACGATCGAAATGGGCCAGTTTTTCCAGAAACCACACATCTTGTAATAGCATTGGTCCACGTCGGCCCGCAGTAACGACATTATTATTATCAACAACGGGTGCGCCCGCGGCAGTAGTTAATCCTTTCTTTTTGCTCATCATTTTCTCCAGTATGGCTGTTGAATTGATTGCTTTCTTAGGTGTTTTACAGCATTACATCGCGCCAAAAGCCTGATTGACAAAATAATAATTTAAACAACAACAAGGGGTTATTCTTTGATCTCCACACTAGTTGTAGCCTTATTGGTTGTATTCAGCAAATAGGCATACCTTATCGTTGTTATTGTTAGCATAATACGGACCTATAGCTTAAATATTTACAATCATTTGAATTACTGTGGTATTTAATCGGTTTTTGGTATGTTTATGCTGTTTTTTTCGGTTAAACTCGGACAGGAAAAACCTGTCGGCCAGAGTTTGCTCACGGGTGACATCACGAATAACGAGAGAAAAATATGAAAAAGCATTTAATCGCGTGTGCAGCCAGCCTGCTGTTTGTGGCGGGTTCCGCCAGTGCCGTGAGTTTTAATGGTGAAGTCGGCAGTGATTACACTAATTTAGGTTTTGGCATGGGCACCAACACTGGCGGTTTGGCTATCAATGGTAACTGGGCACGTAGTGATCACGATGGTGATGTCTACGGACTGGGGCTGGGCTTCAACCTCCCCCTCGGCCCAATGATGGCAACAGTCGGTGGCAAGGGTATCTATATGTCACCGGAAGACGGTAGCAGCGGTGGTGCAATTGCGATTGGCGGTGGGTTAACCTATCCGATCAACAAATCGTTCACTCTGTACGGTGAAGGTTATTTCGCCCCGGAAGAGCTGACCAGTGGCATGAAATCCTATAGCGAAGCTAACGGTGGCTTGCGCTGGAGTGTATTCCGCCCGTTAACCGTGGATGTCGGTTACAGCTATATCAATATGAAAGGTAAAGACGGACATCGGGATAACCGTGTGGCGGATGGCGTGTATATCGGCGCTGGCTTAGCATTTTGATTATCCTTCGTTCTTGAAGCCACAGGGGTGTTAGCTTCGCTTGCGAACCCGAATCACTTACTTGTGTAAGCTCATTGGGATGCGTTCGCTTGCTGCCTACCTGCGACTCCAATTACTTTGGATAATACATGAGTAATATTTGATTAAAAAAGGGCGCATTCCTGACAGGATATGCGCCCTTTTAATTGGGGAGGGTATTAGCCGACAGCCGGTAATGCGCCAGTCACTATCCCCACTTGAATAGCAATGACCATCACACCACAGGCAAATACCGCAGCCAGTGCTGGTTTCCCACCCCAGACCCGATAGTGCCCTTGATGGACCTTACGGGCTTTCCACGCCAGCATTGCAGGCAGCAGTAATGCCAGAACTGACAGCGCCACCGCAGCAAAGCCCAATGCCATAATAAAGCCACGCGGGTAAAACAGCGCAAACAGCAGCGGGGGGGTGAAGGTGATAACCCCTGTTTGCAGGCGGCCTCGTACTGAATTACGACGTTTAAATAAGTCGGCCAGATAATCGAACAACCCTAAGGCCACACCAAGGAATGAGGTAGCCAGCGCCAGATCTGCAAACAGGTGTACTGCCAGCTCAACGTGAGGTGAGGCCACGACATCACGTACCGCTTGTAATAAGCCGTTCAAACCCGCCTGTTGCGCCAAAATACCGACAAAGGTATGAGAGGAAATAGCCCCAAGCGTGGTCAACTGCCAGAAGATATAGGCAACCAGCGGAATGGCGCTGCCGATAATAAATACCCAGCGCAACTTGCGAATATTACCGCCCATGTAATTGACGATACTCGGCACACTGCCGTGGAAGCCAAATGAGGTGAATATAACCGGAATAGCGGACAGTGCCAACCCTTGTTCCAGCGGCAGTGTCAGTAGGTTGGTTTTTTCGATATGTGGCATCATCAGTGCCAGCATCACAATCAGAAAAATGATTTTGGCGCTAAATAAGATGCGATTGAATAAGTCGACTGAGTGGGTGCCGATACAGACCACACCGCCCGCGACCAGTGTAAACAGTAATACGCCGAGTGAGGTCGGAAACGATTGTTGCGTCCATTGGCTGATACTGGTTGCCAGTAATTCACCGGCGCCGCTGATATAGGCAGCAGTCAGGGCATACATCAGAAACATCATACTGAAACCAGTCAACCATTGGCCCCGGTTGCCAAGATAGCGTTTGGCCAAAGTACCAAGCCCGGTATCTGCCGCTTCATGCTGATAAACTTCAACTAGCAGTAAAGCGGTGTAACACATTAATATCCAAAGAGAAATAAGCAATGCAAGTGTGACACCAAAGCCCACGCCTGCGGCTGCCAATGGCATCGCCAACATACCTGCACCAATAGTGGTGCCGGCAACGATAAATATACTGCCCAGAGTGCGATTCTTCACGCTTTCCTCTACTACATGACAATTTATTGGAATTATTGAGTGCAGCAGGGTAGTGGATTGCCCTGTTTGTGTCAAATGGACGTTACGCAAGGTGTAAACTTATAGTTACGTTTGTTGGTGTATTGAAGAGTCGACTTTTATCGGGGTTAATTATTCAGATAATAGATAAACGTTGTGTTTATGTAATCAGATTCATAAAGTGAATATATAAGCACTGACGGAGAAAAAAATGATCAGAGTTGAGATGTTGAGTACCGGAGATGAAGTGCTGCATGGGCAGATTATCGATACCAACGCGGCATGGCTGGCTGACTATTTATTTAATCAAGGCTTGCCAATCAGCAGTAGGGAAACGGTCGGTGACTCACTTTCGGCACTGATAGAAGTGCTGACCGAACGCAGTCAGGTTGCTGATGTGTTGATTGTCAACGGCGGGCTGGGGCCAACCAGTGATGATCTGAGCGCTCTGGCCGCCGCACGCGCCGCCGGAACGGAGCTGGTTGAACACCCGGAATGGATCGCACGTATGGAGGCTTTCTTCCATGAGCGCGGCAGGGTGATGTCGGCGACTAACCGTAAACAGGCACATATTCCGGCTAATGCTGAAATGCTGGATAACCCAGTAGGTACGGCGTGCGGTTTCGCGTTACGGCTAAATAAGTGCCTGATGTTCTTCACACCCGGCGTGCCATCAGAGTTTAAAGTAATGGTTGAACAGCAAATCATGCCACGTTTACGCCAACATTTTGATGTGGCCGAACCCCCATTATGCTTACGTATGACCACTTTTGGCCGCTCGGAAAGTGATTTGGCACAGGAACTGGACCCACTGCGACTCCCTGAGGGGGCGGTGTTAGGCTACCGTTCATCTGCGCCGATTATTGAATTGAAGCTGACCGGTCCTGCCTCGCAACATCAGGCGATGGAACAGGTATGGCAGCAGGTGAGGGAAGTGGCGGGAGATAGCACCCTATTTGAAGGTACGCGAGGGTTGCCGGCATTGTTAGCTGAGCAATTGAACCAACGCGGCTTGCGACTGGCGGTGAGCGAACAATTTACCGGCGGGTTGATGAACTGGCAGTTGCAGAGTGCTGGTGTGCCATTGGCGGGCGGTGAATTGCTACCGGCGCATTGTCAGGAGACATTAGACGAGATTGCCTGCCGTGCACAATCGTTATCTATGTTGTGTGGTGCGCAAGTGGTGCTGGCGGTCGGCGCTATGCAAAATGATCACCTGAGCGTGGCTCTGTATACCCCTGAAGGAACATTTGCTCAAACAGTACGTTATCAGGCCAGCCGTCATGGTCTGCGTATTCGCCAGGAAAGCAGTGCGATGCTGGCGCTGGATATGGTGCGCCGTTGGTTGAATGGTCGCCCGGTGTGCGGTCAGCATGGCTGGCTGGATGTGGTTAAGATTTTGTAGTTAATCGATAACTCTCGATTATAATATAAAGGCGCGTATTTAAATTGCGCCTTTTTTATTATATTCATATTATTTATTACCCTGGTTTTATATTTATTGCTGCTCTGTTGTTTTATTTTTATCTCTTGTTTTATTTTTACACTTGCGTTATTTTCACTTTATCTATTTAACTGCGTAGGTGCTGACTTATATCGATTTTTTTGAATTACTTGAATCGGGCGGTTTTATTATGATTCGTAATTATTTATATTTTAGTTATGTTAAGTGCCAATTATTATCAAATGCCATCACATGCCAAAAATGAGATGTTATCCTGACTGCTGGCTTGTGTTTGTTTTACCAAAGATACAATCGTCGGTTAATGTTCCTTTTCATAAAAATAAACTACCGCAATGTAAGGAAATATCCACATCTACTAGGGGATTTCTTTTATCGCATATTAAACGTTAAGGAAGGTAATTATGTTTCCTAAGATAAATATAAGTAGTTTGTTATGTGATAAAACACTGGTGAGATATTTTATCATATTATTGATAATGGCTTTTCTGCTAATGTCACCACTCAGTTTTGCCGAAAATCGCCCCGGTTTTGTTTGTGGTAAATTTAATGTTCATGTAATGGAAGTGCCTAAAGAATATATTATCTACTGGGCGGAATATGAAGGGAAAAGTTCCTGGACACCTGGCTTTACTAAAAATAAAAAAGGCTGCGATGCCAATTTTACCTCTTTACCCATGATAGCCAGTTGGCCGGATATGCAACCGGGGGATCAGAATCTGTGGTATGAGCAAAGACTGGAGTATGAAGGGCTAATTATAAGTGTCAGACCATTTAAACGTTCTGATACTGATATCACCTATAAGCGTGATTTTTTTCTAAGAAAACAAAATGATATAACTTTTGAACCAGTTATTTATATCGATAAGTTAGGGTTGTTTTTTGTTAAAGCCACCAAAAAATTAAATAGAGGCCCTCCGCCAGATAAAAATGATCCTTATTGGTCTTATTGGTCTTATTGGTCTTATTGGTCTTATTGGTCTTATTGGTTTGATGAGAATATTAATGGTTATTACTGGGCGGAAGTTAACGGGAGGATATCAGTGATATTTGATTGTGTCTGGCTCCCGTTGGAGAAAAGGTATTACAGGTGTGAGGCCCTTTTTGTGATGCCGGAAATTGACTCACTTATTGAGGTTTCTTTTACAGCAGAAAAGTTACCACAGTGGCAAGCCATTGTCAGTAATACCCAACAATTTCTTTTATCGCATATTAAACGTTAAGGAAGGTAATTATGTTCCCTAAGATAAATATGAGTAGTTTGTTATGTGATAAAACACGATTGAGATATTTTGTCACATTATTGATAATGGCTTTTCTGCTAATGTCACCACTCAGTTTTGCCGAAAACCGCCCCGGTTTTGTTTGTGGTAAATTTAATGGTCATGTAATGGAAGTGCCTAAAGAATATATTATCTACTGGGCAGAATATGAAGGGAAAAGTTCCTGGACGCCTGGCTTTACTAAAAATAAAAAAGGCTGCGATGCCAATTTTACCTCTTTACCCATGATCGCCAGTTGGCCGGATATGCAACCGGGGGATAAATCGAAATGGTATAAACAGGGGCTGAGGTTTGAGGGATTAGCAATCAGCGTCGAGCCGTATAGACGATCTGATACTGATGTTGCTTTTATGCGCGATGCCTATCTTAGACTTAGAAAATACGAGAATAAAACCTTTGATCCGGTTGTTTATATTAATGAATTAGGGCTGTTTTTTGTTAAAGCCACCAGAAAATTATTCCGGGCAGAACCACAGGATAGGAATAGCCCTTATTGGTTTGATAAGACGATTAATGGTTATTACTGGGCAGAAGTTAACGGGCAAGTGCCGGTGGTATTTGACTGTCAGTGGCTGCCGTTAGAGAAAAGATATTATATCTGTGAGGCCCGTTTTGTGATGCCAGAAATAGGCTCACTGGTTGAAGTCATTTTTACAGTAGAGAAATTACCGCAATGGAGAGCCATTGTTAGCAGTACTCAATAATTTCTTTTATCGCATATTAAACGTTAAGGAAGATAATTATGCTACAGCAAAATAGCAATGCAGGTAAGTTACAACTTAATGCCGCCGATCTGGTCTGCGCCCGGCAATTATTAGAAGCAAATAAGGAGAGTAAAGACCCCGGCCCGATGTATGATTTTTTAGCCAGCAAAGGCGATCGCTATGCCATATTAGCCAATGGTGTGGCTAGGGGGGATTCTATCGCTGGTGCCATGGCTATTCACAATATGGAAAGTGTGGGGGTCCGTCATAATAAACACCTCACTGAAACGGATATTAAGCATATTCGTTATGATATGGCGCACGGCTATCTTAATACCCAACAAAACGGCTCTGTCGCATTAGTGATATGAAGTTGGCAAAAGTTGCGTTGTCGGTTATTTAGGCGGCCAACAGATAAAATTGTTCTGCCGGTGATAATCCCTCTCCGGTAGGATGCTGAAGTTGCCCTTTACGTATCATGTGAACTAACTCAATACCTCCCAATATCGTCTGTGCCCGCCGAAACGATTTGAATCCCTGCATGGGTCGTATACGGCGTTTGATATTCCGTTGATCTTGTTCAACGAGGTTATTCAGATACTTGTTCTGCCTAACAGTAATGGTTTCTTCTTTTAGTTTGTCAGCGCTGCCGTGTTGGCGCCACTTTTATCGATGGTCACTGTTTCAGGTTCATCGCGGTGTCTAATGGCCTTGCTAAAGAAACGTAATGCAGCTGCAGCATTACGTTTGGTGGTCAGCAGGAAGTAGATGGTCTGGCCTGAAGTATCCACCGCCCGGTATAGATATTTCCACTGCCATTTGATTTTGATATAGGTTTCATCCATGCTCCACAGACGACCTCCTTAGCGTTTATGTCGGCGAAACGCCTTATCCAGTAATGGCACCAGGCGGATAACCCAGCGGTGGACCAAGGCGCTGACATTCCATTTAGTTGTTCGCTCCTGGCTGATCGCCATGCTCCTCCAACTGTTGCACCTCAACAAATACGCCGTCAGGATCGTATTCAAGCCGGAGTCTTTGCAGTTTCTCCCAGTTCTCTGCGGCGAAGCACATGCTGGTCTCGCCCGCCCTTGTCTCAAGATCGTACTCGTTGATATAACTGCTACGAGCAATCTCCTGAAGCTCGTCATACATCCGTTTTAACCAATATTGATTGACACTGTCATCTTTTGCATCATCCCACTGGGCGTAGGTCGATACAAAGAACTTGCCGTGTGCCGAAAAGGCTGCTTGCGGATAGGTGGTCACACCCCGCCAGAGAATCGTTGTAAGGGTACTCCGGGACGGCGCGTCTGATAAATACCGGGATAGGATGGAAACCAATTCTTGCGTGTTATCTGTAAGGATATTGTCGGCATAAAACCTTTTTGATACCACCATGCTGTTGAACTGCTCGTAAATGGCCTCGAAGTTTGAGGGCTGATTGATGGCCAAGGCTGTAAGTGGCAGCTCTAGGCTGGTTTCAAAAGATTCGCGTAGCGCTTGCGCCTCTTGCGGGCTATCGGTAAACGCCAAAATATTTAACAGCACTGTTGGTGTGCCACCCGATGTCGGGGGGCTGACAGACATCATCACCTGAAGATTTGTAGGGGGAGATGCGTCTTCAAGTCTCGCCAATAAATCGTGCAAATGCGTGAAAGGTAGCGTATATGAGCTGTTGGTTATTACCCGAGGCAATGAGTAGCAACTGAGATAAAAACGGGTCACAACAAAAAACGAACAGGGTCCAGCGCCACGAGCGGCCCAGAACAAGTCTGGCTCCTGGGTTTCGGAAACATGTCGTAAACGACCGTCTGCGGTGACAATGTCCAAGGCTTGTACGTTGAATACGCTCATTCCTCCCCATTGGCTACAGTTGATCCCGAGCCCTCCCCCCAACAGGAATCCGCTGATACCCACTTCTTTTACATGCCCTGTCGGAAAAGCCAAACCTTTAGCCGCCAGTGCATGACTCAATTGACCACTACTGACCCCAGGTTCAACGATGGCGCGTTTGCGCCGGCTATCGATATCAAGTCCCTTCAAGCCGGAAATGTCCAACATCAGCGTATCAACGCGAAGAAAACAACCGGAGTAATTGTGCCCACTTCCACGCACGCTCACTTCCATGCTTCGCTCCTTGGCAAATACAACCGCGCGAATCACATCGGCCTCAGTCGCAGCGCGTACTATTCCAGCAGGTCTACGTGTTGGGCCTCGACCATTCCAGACGCTGGTGAGATACCACTCATCAAAGGCGGGATGCGAAGCAAGACGAACCTCGCCATCCAGTTGCGATGCCAGCTTCAGTAGAGACCGAGAAGTCTGCGTAGCGGCGGATATTCCCAGATCCTGGCTGACGATGGAATAGAGTCGTTTCGGTTTGAACTCCAAGTGAGTCTTGATGTGGGAATTCAAGCGGCCGCACTCGATAAGATTAATTCCTCTTTCGAATGCATAGCGATACACGGCAGACACACCCAAGGTGTAAGGGCTGAAATCGGAACTCTCAAAATCCATGCCGGCCGACCAGACATGGAGAGCGCCGTCTTCCTCGAAGCAGATAAAGCCGCTGACAATTTGCCCGTTCTGTTCTACGACGATAAGGCGAACCAAATCGCCGCAAAAATGGCAAAAAACAGCCAATTGTGATTCTGGCCAATAATAGGGCGTCCCCAGCCGTTTGGTGGTCAAATGATACAACCGGGCCAGTTTCTCAATTTCATTATCAAAGGGAGGAGCAAGTATTCGAACTTTGGCATCGCTGTGGTTGAAGATACGAAGCTGGCGTATCATTTCGTAATGCCCATAGTTGGGCAAAGGCTGCACAAAACTGTCAAAATCCGGAAAAGCATCCAGTTCGATTGAAAATTTATCCGCCATGTAGTTTATATTTAGCCCATTACGTTGAGCCTCACGCAAGAGCACACCATCCTGTACATTGAGAAAACAGAAATAACGTGCCTGCTCAGCCTGTGCGATAGCCGTAATAGCATCGAATATTCGTGCGTAAAGACTCGGGTCGTGACTTAACGTCGGTATCGTGGTATCCGTACAATGTATAATATGACTAAACAGTCCGCGCTCTTCAGATCCTACCGAGAGCTTAGTGGAGGAAACCAATAACCCTAACGGATCAACGGACCGAAATTCTTGAAGATAAATCGGGACCAGCGCAATCAGCCTCCCCTCGTCTCGCGCAAGCAAATAGAAAATTTTACTGACGTTTAACAACGGTGATTGCTCAGCCGCGATAAGAAATCGCAGATCGTAAAATAGGGGCGCCTTGCTTTGAAGAAAAAACGCGCGATACTCAGCAGGATCCAGGTCTTTAGCACTATTGAGAATATCAAGGGTTGTCGTCATTAAAGCCTCCACGGTTTATTGGATTGGCAGATAACTTGACTGAATGGCAATAGGCAACATTAAAAAAACAGCATGTTACCTTTCTGCACCTTAATGCGACAGAAGCCCCCGCACTCCTGATTTTCACTTATTGCAACAAAAGCCTTTTCTTCTTATTGTGCTGTGTATCCACCATCTATCGTAATCGTTTGTCCAGTAATAGCTGTCACGTTATCTTCTGCAAGAAAAACAATAGTATGTGCAACCTCTTCCTGAGTGGTAAAACGCTTGTTTGGCATCATTTCTATAAATGTCTTTTTATTGTTTTCACTATGGCCTAAAAAACGATCAAACATTTTTCCTTCTACGGGCCCTGGGGAAATCGAATTAACCCTAACTCCAGTAGTTGCAACTTCCAGAGCTGCTGTTTTGGTCAATCCCTCAATTGCGTGTTTACTTGCAACATAAATCCCAGTGTTAGGAAGGCCAACGATACCAGCAATTGAAGATATATTGATGATGCTACCTTTTCCTCTTTCCACCATCACAGGAATTTGATATTTCATCGCCAGCAGAGTACCTAATACGTTGGTATTGAATACCAAATGAAAGTTATCTTGGGTTACGGCTTGGATCTCTGCAGTTTCACCTACCGTGCCTGCACAATTTACAGCTACATCCAACGAGTCGAATCGCTCCAGAGTCATCTCGATAAGGTGCTTTATATCTGATTCACTATTCATATCAGCATTAACATAAAGTACGTCTTTATTAATGAGTTTGAGGGAATTTAATATCACTTCTCCTTCTTCGGGTCGGCGACCTGAAAACACGACATTATAGCCCATTTCAGAGAATAGCTTAGTCGCCGCATTCCCAATCCCAGAAAGCGCCCCCGTTATCAATATTGTTTTTTTCATGTAATACCTATTTTTATAGAGTGTAACTCGATACATGCCATTGCCTTAAAAATACACTTATGGCAACTTCAGTTAATTTTTATTTAAAAACAAAAATTAAAACAAACATGACAGTTTAAAATACTCACACCCTACATATTCACCGAAATTTACTGTTCCTATACCCTAGACTAGGGAAAATGATTTTCACAGCCCGTTATATTAATATGAAATATTTCTTATGGTAAAAAACATATCTCAGTGTTAAATACCATAATTACAGCATTAATCGACATAATCAATTGTAGTTAGTGGGGGAGTTGAGTTTTCTCCCAAAAAAAACATCAATAATTCTTATTTAAAAAACAAATAAACAACTTAAATAACTAATTATTTCAATTAATTGTGTTTTATTTAAATAGAAAATGACTCTTTTACAGCATCTATGGATGCAACTAGCATTCTTGAATACACTGTATATACTTTCTATTAAACCAGTTATCGATAATCTCTTAAGTAGGATATGAATTGCAGATGACTATGATGTGACTAAATAGAAAGGAGCCGATATGATGGTAAGTACTGGTTGTTATCACATTTATGGCGTCTGTGGGACACGCGATTATAGCCTGTTCATTGATTATGTGTGCGAGTCGATCCCAACACATGAAATGTATTTATTGCAGCAGATAGAACTTTGCCCAGATCAGATATTACATGATTGGCAAGTTAGTCAGAACCCTCAGATTTCCGAAGTGTTTGAAATAGAGAACGTTTCCTCCGAAGAAGATGCTGAAGAAGCGGTCTTATTTTGGAGAGCATATTTTAGTTCACTTGGCGAAACGGTCATTGATGGCAGGCATGTAGGTGATACATTTAGTCGACCTTAATGAGAATGGTACACCCGAGGTGGAGAATTAAAAATCATCTATCAGATTAATCACGGGAATGTAAAAAAAAGCTATATTTAATAATTGATTTTAGATGATATATTTTATCTTTTTAATTAAAGATACATTCAATTTAAGTTGAAGTTTATGGTGTGTATATTATAGAAGATTTAAAATCTGACGTGCGGAGTATGTCTCATAAATTAATGGCTAGTAATTTCGTGATAAATATAAGTAAAGTTCAGATGGCAAACACTTTTTATGGGCCATGTTTAAATATGAAAAATACTGAATTAAATAATTTAAAAACGAAATTGTTATTTAATAACGATGTTACTAATGAGTTGAATTCATCATTTGGACAAGATGTCATTAAAAAAATGATACCGCATCGTGAGCCATTTCTTATGGTAGACAATGTGGAACTGATCAATCTGGAGCTCAGGTTAATACAAGCAATAAGAAGAGTAGACGAAAAAAAACCAGTATTTGATGGTCATTTCCCCAATGTTCCTATATATCCAGGTGTATTGCAACAAGAGAGCATGTTTCAAACCGCGCTTATTTTGATGTATTTTCTGTTAAATGAAACGGCTATACCACCAGTAGAGGATAATATTATTAACGCGGTGGGAACTCGAGTCTATGATGTCTTTCATTTGTCTGCAGTACACCCCGGTGAATTAATGACTATTCGCTGCTGCATTACAGAGTACGACTCATTTATAGCCACTGCCATTGTTCAAATCACGGTTAACGATCAGATCGTAACCATCGGAAAAGGAGAATTTTATGTCTACTGATCGTATCGTTGTTACAGGCATTGCCATTAATACTCCCATTGGTGACACATTAGATCTCGTGGGCAATAATTTATTATCTGGAAAATCAGCCATTGGTTACTGGCGCAATTTTGATACCAGCAACATCTATTCAAAGATTGGCGGCCAGCTACCTGAGTATGATATTAAAAGCAAGTTGCACTCGTTTAGAAACCGTATCCCAGAAAGCGTGCTTGCCCGTGCGGAGAAGGTCTTTAAACAAACTAACACAGGTGTCCAACTTTCAGTATTGATGGCAATGGATGCCTGGTTAGACGCTGGGTTATTTGAACAAATTATTGACCCTTTTGATTGCGGAGTCATTTGTGGGGGCCATAACCTTTCTGATAAATATTTACTTGATCAGCAAAAGATTTTCTCTGATGAACCCGAATTTATTGATGCTTTTTCCGGGTTAAATTCGCTTGATACGGACCATTCATCTTCTGTGGCCCAGGTATTAAATACCAAAGGATTAGCCTATCTGGTTGGTGGCACCTGTGCTACGGGGAACATTGCTATTCAGGCGGCAATCAATGCAATTACAGTAGAAAAAAAACAGGTAATGGCCGTTGTTTGCCCAATGGCCTCTTTCCACCCGATGATGTTACATTCGCTGACGATTTTAGACGCTATCTGTTATAGCCAGTATCAAGATACTCCCACCAAAGCCAGTCGTCCCTATGACATAAATCGCAGTGGCTTCCTGCCGTCTGAAGGCGGTGCAGTCTTAATACTTGAGCAAATAGACCATGCCAAAAATCGGGGAGCTAGAATTTATGCTGAGCTTCTTGGTGCCAATGTTAACTCTGATGCCAACCATTTAGGCGATCCCTCTCATGAAGGGCAAGTTCGGGTTATTCAAGATGTCCTAAAGAAATGCAATATCTCCCCAGAGCAAGTTGATTATGTCAGTGCGCATGCCACCTCTACTAAATTAGGGGATATTGTAGAATTAAAATCAATTAAAAAAGTGTTTGGTACGCATGCGGAAAAACTGATTATCAATGCCCCAAAATCCTTGCTGGGGCACACGATGTGGTCATCTGGTGGCGTGGAAGCCGCGATAGCCATTTGGCAAATGAGGCAGGGTGAATTCCACCAATCACATAATATCGAAACCCTTGATCCCGAGGTCGAATTAAATGTTTGTGCCTTTGGGAATGTAAAAAAAGAAGTTAATATTTTTCTAAACAATTCTTTTGGTATGGGTGGGATTAACAGCGCTAGCTTATTTGGTCGATACCATGGTTAGCATGAACCTTTTTATCAGCGGTGGTGCCAGTGGCATTGGACGGAGTGTGGTCATTGCGGCTTTAGGCAAAGGCTGGAATGTTGGTTTTAGTTACTATAATAATAGGGATGGCGCACAACAACTTCTTGATATCGCCGCCGCACAGTTCCCACAATAATTATGTCGCGCTTATGAACTCGATGTTACCGACAGCGGCGCAGTAGAGTCAGTAGGTGACTGCCTTCTCGCCGATTTTAGCAATTTTGATGCGGTTATTTGCAATGCCGGGATAGATTTACCTGGCAATTTGGTTTCGATGACTGATGAAGATTGGGCTTTAGTACTTAATACCAATTTAAGTGGCTCGTTCTATCTCATTCGTTATTTCTTGCCTTTATTTCTTGCCAATAAATATGGGCGCATTGTCACTCTATCTTCCCTCGCTAAAGATGGGTCATCAGGACAAGCGGCTTATGCTGCATCAAAAGCCGGTTTGGTCGGGTTAACTAAAACAACGGCGAAGGAATATGGACGTTTCGGTATTACGGCCAATGTTGTTGTCCCAGGCTTAATTGATACCGAAATTATTGGAAATGACATTAAGGGTATTAAGAATTTTTTTGCTCAACATGCGCCAGTGGGAAGGCTAGGTTCCCCCAGTGAAGTAGCTGAGGTCATTTTATTTCTTGTAGCTAAAGAAAGTAGTTATGTAAACGGCGCGGTTTTCAGTGTGACCGGTGGCATTGACTGGGTTTATTAACTTCGGGATACCTTAATGAATAATATTGGTATTGAAAAATCCGTATCTACCCAAGTAGCTTGGTGCTGAAGTTATCTGAATTGGCACAAGCACGTGGTGGAGACAACAAATACATTCAAGAATCTTTAATGGTTATAAAGCGCAGTTTAGTACCACAGTGGGAAGATGCGGTCACCCTTGCAGTCAATAGTGCCAAAGATATGCTCAACGATCAGGACCGTTCGGATATTGGTTTATTTATTATTGCAACAGAGTCAGGCTTAGACCAGGAAAAGGCTATAAGTACTTGGGCGCACCGCTATTTGAGACTGCCTGCTACTTGCCGTGTTTTTGAACTGAAATCTGCCTGCCATGCCGGAGCGGCGGCATTAAAAATGGCTGAGTCATGGATATCATCCGGTCTTAATCACGGTAAGAAAGTGCTATTGATCAATGTGGATATCAGTAATAACATGATTTGCCACGGAAAGATGGAGTATAGCCTTGGCGCTGGGGCTATTGCCTTGCTTATCTCAAATAATCCTCTTTTTGCGGTCATTGAAACGGGGAAATCGGGTATTCATACTCATGAAGTGACGGATGTTATTCGTCCTCTTCCTTGGAAAGAGGTCGCTTTCGATGTAGAAGCCAGTCTTTTCTCTTATATGGATGGACTCGAAAATGCTTTCGAGGAATATTGTAAACAGACACCTGATGCTCGAGAGAGTGCCTACTTCAATTATAATTTATACCACGTCCCTTTCCCTGGAATTAGTAAAGAAGCACATAAAATATTATTAGAACTCCAAGGGCTCTTTGGAAAAGAGGCATTCGCTACTTTATTTAAACAAAAAGTTATGCCTTCTCTATATTATTCGCAAGAAATAGGGGCAACCTATTGTGGCAGTATTTTTCTTTCCCTATTTTCACTGATTGTAAAAGCACCAGAGCTTCAACCAGGTGATCGAATTGGGGTCTACTCTTATGGTTCAGGGTCCTGTGCTGAGTATTTCAGTATGCAGGTCGGGGATCAAGCGTTAGAGATTGCGCAACAGCAAGGTACGGCATTGGACATATTGCTTGCCCAACGGAAAATATTGGATATAGCGGCATACGAGCAACTGGAAAATGCGCGTAGTGCACAAATGCAAGGTAAAGACTATAGCTTAGACAGGGACAACTTACAGGACTGGTATACACAACATTACAGCGGGAGTGGGCTCCTTATTCTTGAGCGTATTGATAACCACTTACGGAGTTATTGCTATGCATGAATATGTCACTGTACCTATCAAATTTAATCCCAATTCATTAGCCGACTTCGAAAGCCGCTTTATCTCTGCGCTAAATAACGAGCGCTATAACGTTATTGTGCTTACGGGCGGGCCTACCTACTTTAGTATGGGTATGGATCTTACGTATATTTCTACCGATTATGACGCCAACTTTGTGTCACAGTTCTGCACTATCCTAAAAATGGTAAGGAGTAGCCATAAGCCAGTATTAGCTAAGGTTGAAGGAAATGTTATCGCGGGGGGAATTGCCTTACTGTCAGTCGTCGATTTTATTCTATCGAGCGATACTGCTTCTTTTAGTTTGCCAGAAGTCACATTTGGAATTACACCAACAATAGCCATGTCTTGCTTACTTGAACGTATTAGGCCTCATCATCTTAAATACTTCGTATGGAGTTCAAGTGTTATTTCGGCAAAACAAGCCCTAAAATGGGGTTTAATCGATCAGGTAAATATACTGGAAAACTTAGACCAAGATATTCAAGTTATGAGTAAGAAGCTATCTCGCGTTCCAACATCCGCTATAAAAGAAAGTAAGTTACTGTTGACGGAACATCATTCTTTCGACGAAAGGCTGGATTTAGGTGGACATCTTCTGGTGAAAAAATTAAATGACTCTCAGACCATAGAAAAAATATGTCAGTATTTAGAAAACATCAAGTTGTTTAATGATGAATATGCGGATGACAAATATGAAAAAACTCTATTTAAGAAAAATTGATGAAGGCATCGTTTTTATGCATATTAACGATCCAGTCAACAATAATGCCATTGATGATGAATTCTGTTTACAGTTGCATGGTATTATCGACACGATAAAGAAAGACAAAACCATTAAAGTACTTATTTTAGTCGGATTGCCTGATATATTTTGTACCGGTGGAACCGAGGCGTTTTTACAAAGCCTAATCACACACTACAAAACTAATATTGAGCATGAGTATGCCAATCACCTCAAGAACTTTCTGAATATACCGATCCCAGTTATTGCTGCGATGGAAGGCAGTGCTACAGGTGGGGGATTAGTCTTAGGTTTATATGCGGATATTTTAGTCGCGGCGGAAGAGAGCCGCTATGGCATGTCATTTATGAACATGGGTTTCACCCCAGGGATGGGATCAACCGCCATGAGTAAGGCGGCATTTGGTTACTATACCGGTTTTGAAATGATGGTCACCGGTAACTATCTTAGAGGCTGTGGGCTGAAAGGAAAATGTTGTTTCAATTATATTTTGCCTCGCGCCACGGTCATGGAAAAAGCCATTGAATTGGCTACAGCCATTGCTGAAAAACCACGCCATAGCTTGGAGTTATTAAAAAAATACATGTCTATCGACAGACGAAAAACACTAGAGGAAACAAGCACCATAGAGGCGTTTATGCACCATATTGCATTTAATCAAAGCAATATTGAACAGCAAATACAAGACAATTACACGGGTTAGATATGCTGAATAACTTTAGTGAAATGACCGTATTGGTAACTGGCGGTACGAAAGGTATCGGGCGGGCTACTGTTGAAAGCTTTGTTAAGGCGGGAGCAAAAGTATATGGCACTTATTTTTGGGGAGACAATTTAGATGAAGTTGAAAACTATTTTTCTCAATATATCAATCGTCCAATCTTCCTTCAGGCGGATATCAGTGATGAAGACACAACCATACGGCTAATTGAAACCATTGCTCAAGAAAACAAAAGAATCGATATTCTTATTCTCAATGCTGCGTTTGCTCCCCAATTTAAAGATACTTATAAATTTAGGGGGCTGCTTGATAGTATTGAACACAACGCCTGGCCACTTGTCACTTATATAGATTGCATTAAGCAATATTTTTTTCAATATCCTGGTTATGTAGTTGCAATTACTTCCGAAGGACATCGTAGTTGCCATATAACAGGCTATGATTATGTTGCGGCATCGAAAGCGGTATTGGAAACATTAACTAAATACATTGGTGCACGGGAAAATATCATTATTAACTGCATTTCACCTGGTGTGGTAGATACAGAAGCCTTTGAATTGGTTTTTGGTAAAAAAGCACAAACATTTATTCGAAAATTTGATCCAGATTTCATTGTCAAACCTGAGGCTGTTGGCAATGTAAGTGTAGCTCTTTGCAGCGGATTAATGGATGCCGTGCGTGGTCAGGTCATCACCGTTGATAATGGCAGGATGTTTACTGACAACTTTACCAAGTGGATCGAAATGATTGAAACTCATTTTGTCGAGAAATAATGAGGGAGAATCTCCTCTATCACGAATATTACTCCGAGTTAACTCATATCGCTCGGTATTATTCACGTTACTTTAACCTAAAAGGTATTAATCATGTCTATTTCCAAAGGTAACTCATTTCTTGGCCGATGGAAACTTGAGTCCTGTGTTGGTAACAGTGGAGGTATACATATTTATCCTATAGGTAGTGAACCGTTTGGTATGTTGACCTATACCGAACAATATATGATGGTGTTTATTGCATCAGGTAAAAGAACTCAATTTAGCACGGAGGATATTCGTGCTATCCCGTCAGAACAGATCGTGGCAGATTTTCCTAAATTTGAAACATATTGTGGCCATTACGATGTGAATCACGATAAAAACATCGTCACGCATTTTATTGAAAATAGCAAAATTCCCAATCAAATTGGCACTGAATTTCGCCGATACTTTATTTTTGAGTATGATAAGTTAATTCTTAAATCCACGGATGGTATATTTCTCAATGGGGAGTCATGGTTGTTTGAGCTTGTTTGGAACAGAGAAGAATAAATTTTTATTAATAAATAAGAGAGGATGTTATGGATAGAGAATATATTGCTAATATTGTGAAAAAACACATTATTAATTCTGTCGATGGTATCAAGGAAGATGACATTGATTTGCAAAAATCAATGGCAGACTATGGCGCAAGCAGCTTAGACATAGTTTCCGTTGTCTCAGGTGCTATGAGAGAGTTAAAAATAAAAATCCCACGTACTGAGTTAAAAAATATTAAATCTATAAACGGCCTGATTGATATGTTTGTAACGAGCAGTTCAGAGGCTTAGACATCTATGAACTATGGCCTACGGAGGGGCCATTTTCCGAACTAAAATAGGAAAGATTACCTATTTTTATAGCACCACCACAGTAAAGAGGGCGATACATGGCATCACATCATGCAATTTTATTTCCGGGGCAGGGGGCGCAGCGTCCAGACATGGGGGCTCCGATATTTGATATCTACCCCAAATTAGTGGCAGATGCTGAAGAAATTGCTGAGTTTAGTATTCGTGATTTTTTTCTGGATTATCCTGCGGATCGGTTTAGCAACACCCTTTACGTTCAGCCAGCTTTATATACAGTTAATGCTTTGTATTATCGTCGATATATTGATGAGTCTGGGGCGTTACCATTATTTCTAGCGGGTCATTCTCTTGGCGAATTTAATGCATTACATGCCGCCGGTGTATTCGACTTTGAAACAGGATTGCGTCTGGTAAAAAAAAGAGCCTTGCTGATGTCTGAAAGTCAGGGGGGAGGTATGGCTGCTGTTCTTGGTCTGAATGCTGAAGAAGTGGCTCAAATCCTTGAGGAGAATAATCTTTTTGATATTTCGATAGCTAATATTAACTCCGATTTACAAATGGTGCCCCATTCCCGAACGAAACGCAACAAACCATCATGCGTTATGCAGCGAGTAGATACTCTAAAAATACCTCATTCGGTGAGCTGTATTCCAGAGATTTGCGCCCCCGAGTGTTGAGGATGTGCTCCAGTCTCGCAATATCTTCATCGCTGACGCCATTAAAATCGGTTCCTTTCGGATAAAACCGCCGTATCAGACCGTTGGTATGCTCATTCAACCCCCGCTCCCAGGAATGATAAGGCCGGGCAAAGTAAACCTTTGCGCCCGTTACCTGAGTGATGTCCTTATGTTTCGCAAACTCGGGTCCGTTATCTGCCGTCAGGGTTTTAAACTCACAGAAAGTATTCGCCACGATGTCCCTGAACGCTTCCACGACGCTCTCAGCGCACTTATTGGGGAGTTTACGGATAATGACCTGCTTTGTGGCTTTGTCCACGACCGTCAGCAGGAATGACTTCTGGTCTTTGCCAAAAATCGTATCGATTTCAACATGCCCGGGAACCTGTTTGAGTTCAGCCTCAGCAGGCCTGTGCTCAATGCCAACCCTGTCCGGGATGGGCGTGCGTCCGGGCTCACCCGTATCATAGCGATAGCGTTTACCCCGGTGAGGGAGCTGAAGGTAAAGCTTACCGCCAGCCTGTCTGTCCGAACGGATATAGCGGTAGAGGGTATTTTTGCTGACGGCGATATCAAACTGGATTTTCAGTCTCCCAGAGATAACCTCAGGGGAGGTATGTACAGCCAGCGCCTGCCGGAGAAAGTCTTGTGTCTGCTGGCCCAGAGGGAAACAGGCATTGTGTGCCGAGGTGGCGCCCCGCCGTTGTCTGGCGAAGGCATCAGCGCGTCTGGAGGAGTAAAGTCCGTTGAAGGCGGGGTCCGTATTACGTCTGAGCTCCCGGCTCAGCGTAGAGCGAGAGACGCCGAGCTCTCTGGCAATGCAGGACTGATTAACGCCTTCAGCTTTTCGTTTTTCGATGTAAAAGCGCTCATGCTGAGTCAAATGTTTTCCCTTCATGCAACAGGGTCTCCGACAGGGTCAATACGGCTATTTTATCCGTACCTGACCGGTGGGTCACTTTGTTGCATTTCGTTTGGGAATTGGCGGGTGATATCAGGGCCGATTGAGAGTATTAAACAGGCAGAAGAGATATTTTACGATAACTATGCAATTAAATATGTTGTACTGAGAGTGAGTGGTGCTTTTCATAGTACGATGTTAAATTCCGCAGCTATAAAATTCGGGGAATATATACAAGACTTTTCATTTTCATCGCCCACGATATCAGTTATCTCCAATAGGACGGCCTGTCCGTATACCGTATCCTCTGTAATAAAAAACCTCTCTGAGCATATTAATAAACCTGTCATGTGGAGGCAATCGGTTATCTATATGCGTACACACGGTGTAGATAGATTTACTGAGATGGGGGGGAGTTCTTTACTGCTGGATATGGTTAAGAATATTTTGTAGTAGTCTGGGTTTGAGGTCCAATGGTACGGAAGCGTACGATAGGGAATATTTTCTCATGGATTATCTCCCCTTCCTGCTGCCCTTGGCTTTACCCCAATTATCCCAAACTGGCGGATCTTCACGCTTGACCTACCCCAAAATCCTGCTCCATTCAGAAACATTTTTGAATTGAATTTATTAACTGATAGGGTTGTAACATCATAAAAAACAGCATGTTAGCCTTCCTCATTCTTAGGAGATAGCGCAACAATTAGAAAACACATAGTTGGTACTATAATCCACTGCTCAGCGCTGTATACAAACCATACATCTATAGGCATCCCTATAAGGAGATTCATTATAGACTGACGCAGCAAATCGCTGTCAGCAATCATCATTATTACAGTAAACCACATTCCTTTGATTAGAAGATTTTTTCCAGGTAGCTTCTCTCGAATAAATAACCAAATAAACACTTTACCCAGAGTCGGGATTAAAGCAGTTAAAGCAGCTATAACTACAATATAAACAGGATAAGGTTCCTGCAAAAGACCATCCATCCTACCTGCTTTAGTTGCAGCATCCATGTAGTCTAAAACCCATCCTCTTCCATATAAGACATGAAATGTGAAGCCAAATGCTGCTGACACTAATGTTACCAGACAAATACGTACCCAAAATATCATAAATTATTTCCTGCTATATTGTATGAAGAAGACATATTTTATCTCATTAATGGTGTTTCCTGAAAGTTGCATATACTAAATACTTTAAAAAATAAAGTGCCTTGCTCCGATATACGTTATCAAGAAGGCTCTGTCGCATTAGTGATATGAAGTTGGCAAAAGTTGCGTTGTCGGTTATTTAGGTGGCCAACAGATAAAATTTTTCCGCCGGTGACAATCTGTCACCAGTTGGATGTTGAAGCTGTTCTTTGCGTATCATGTGCACTAACTCAATGCCCGCCAATATCGTCTGCGCACGTCTAAATGATTTGAAGCCCAGCATCGATCGTATCCGCCGTTTGATATTTCGGTGATCCTGCTCCACAAGGTTATTCAGGTACTTATTCTGCCTGACGGTAATGCTTTCTTCCGCCGGTTTGCTGGAATTGAGTGTAGCCAGAGCCGCTGTATTGGCACCACTTTTATCAATGGTGACCACCTCAGGTTCGCCGTGTTGGCGAATAGCCTTGCGGAAAAAACGCAGTGCCGCCCCAGCGTCCCGTTTGGCGGTGAGTAGGAAGTCGATGGTCTGGCCTGCAGTATCGACCGCCTGGTACAGATATTTCCACTGACCTTTGACTTTGATGTAGGTCTCGTCCATTCGCCACCGCCGACCTACGGTACGTTTATGCCGACGAAACGCCTTATCCAGCAAGGGCACCAAGCGGATAACCCAACGATGTAACGTGGAATGGTCAACGGCAATACCGCGTTCAGCCATCATCTCTTCCAAATTGCGCAGGCTCAGGGTATAAGCCAGATACCAGCGAACACATTGTACGATGATATCAACGGGATAATGCCGGCGTTTAAAGGCGTTTCGGATCAGAGACATGGTTAGGCAACATCTTAAAAAAAAACAGCATGTTACCTGACGATGTCTTAATGCGACAGAACCGTTTATTTTACCTGCGCGTTTCTTACATCTTTGCCTGCTTCCCAAATGCGGTATTTCACATCAACTCCTTTTGGTACATAAACCACGATCGGTAGGCGACTGTTATAGCGCTGCATAGCGGCGTCCCCCAGATTGGCGGCGATAAATTGTGGGCGGCGGGTGTTATCCGGGCAAGCCATCATGGTTGAGGCCGGTTCGGAGATTTTATCCATCACCAAATAGTCAAAGCCCCAGCCAGACAAGGTTCTGGTTTCCAGCTTGCCACCGAGCATATGGCGGTTGCAGTCAACTTCAATGGTTTTACCTATCAGCAATTCAACTTTGAAGCGGCTTTCGTCTTCTTGTGGCTCGAGGAAAATGACCTGGCGGCTCATGCCTTTTTCAGCTTGAGGATAAGGCGCAATCTTCTCTAACGGCTGTTGTTGATTAAGTGGTGGCTCAGTAGCGGCAATAGTGCTGGCAGAGGCGGCCATTAACAGGCTGGTTATGGCGATTGACAGTCTTTTCATCTTTTGTCCCTATGATTTTAATTCCAGATGCAAAAATATCATCTATTCAACAGGCTGATTATAGGTGAAATCCGATTGGCTGATTTATCTATCTGCTTAAAGCTCGATTTCAATATCGCCTTTTGGCTGACAACAACAGGGCAGGATCTCGCCGGCCTGAATAAAAGCTAAAGGTTGCTGCGAATAGCAGACTTCGCCTTTCAGCAAGCGCAGGCGGCAGGAGCCACAATAGCCAGAGCGGCATTGGTATTCGATGGGTACCTGATGATATTCAAGCGTTTCTAGCAAGTTACGGCTGTTCGCGGGCCGGTTAAGTCGAGCACCGGTGGTGCTCAACTTGATAATAGATTTCATGGATTACAGCTCGAAATCACTCAGGTCGTCAGCACTGACTTCTGAATCAATTTGACCGACCAGATAAGAGCTGACTTCAACTTCCTGCGGTGCCACCTGCACGTTATCAGACACTAACCAGGAGTTGATCCACGGAATAGGGTTGGTTCGAGTAGCAAACGGCACACCCAGCCCCACCGCCTGCATGCGGATATTGGTGATGTATTCCACGTACTGACACAGAATCTCTTTGTTCAGACCAATCATGGAACCGTCACGGAACAGGTATTCAGCCCACTCTTTCTCTTGTTGGGCGGCCAGAACGAACAGGTCATAACACTGCTGTTGGCACTCTACGGCAATTTCGGCCATTTCCGGGTCATCTTCGCCAGAACGCATCAAATTAAGAATATGCTGGGTACCGGTTAAATGCAGGGCTTCATCGCGGGCAATCATTTTGATGATTTTGGCATTGCCTTCCATCAATTCGCGCTCCGCAAAAGCAAAGGAGCAGGCGAAACTGACATAAAAACGGATGGCTTCTAGCGCATTGACGCTCATCAGACACAGATAAAGCTGTTTTTTCAGCTCATGCAAATTGACGACGACAGTTTTACCATTAACTTGATGGGTGCCTTCCCCCAGCAGGTGGTAGTAGCTGGTCATTTCGATCAAATCATCATAATAGGCTGAGATATCTTTTGCGCGTTTGAGGATCTCTTCGTTGGTCACGATATCATCGAAAACTATCGACGGATCATTCACGATATTACGGATGATATGGGTGTACGAGCGTGAGTGGATGGTTTCTGAGAATGACCAGGTTTCCACCCAGGTTTCCAGTTCTGGAATTGAGATAAGCGGCAGTAAGGCAACGTTAGGGCTGCGGCCCTGAATTGAGTCCAGCAAGGTCTGGTATTTCAGGTTGCTGATAAAAATGTGTTTTTCATGATCTGGCAGTGCGTTGTAATCGATACGATCACGGGAGACATCTATCTCTTCTGGACGCCAGAAAAATGACAATTGCTTCTCAATCAGTTTTTCGAAAATAGCGTGTTTTTGCTGGTCGAAACGCGCCACGTTAACGGATTGACCAAAGAACATCGGTTCAAGCAACTGGTTATTTTTATTTTGCGAAAAAGTGGTATAGGCCATGATTTCCTCAGGGGACAACAATGCAAGGGCAAATGAAGAATGGCCCGGCGATAACCGTATTTGCGATTATCGCGTAGGGCCAGAACTATAAATCAGATCTTACATGCGCCGCCTTCACAGTCATCATCACCCGGCTGACTTTGAATATCTTCCTGCACATCATCAGCACCGTCGCGGGTGTTTTGATAGTAAAGGGTCTTCACACCAAATTTGTAGGTGGTCAGCAAATCTTTCAGCAATTGCTTCATCGGCACTTTGCCTGATGGGAAGCGGGTTGGGTCATAATTGGTGTTAGCTGAAATCGCCTGATCGACGAATTTCTGCATTAAGCCGACCAGTTGCAGGTAACCATCATTATTTGGCATATCCCACAGCAGTTCGTAAGCATCTTTCAAACGCTCATATTCAGGCACAACCTGGCGTAAAATGCCATCTTTCGAGGCTTTGATACTGACGTAACCACGCGGTGGCTCGATACCATTAGTGGCATTCGAGATCTGCGAAGACGTTTCAGATGGCATCAGCGCAGACAGTGTGGAGTTACGCAGGCCGTGAGTCTTAATATCGTTACGCAGCGTTTCCCAATCGTAGTGCAGTGGCTCGTTGCTGATGGCATCCAAATCTTTCTTATAGGTATCGATCGGCAAAATACCTTGCGAATAGGTGGTTTCATTGAACCACTGGCAGGCACCTTGCTCACGAGCCAACGCGTTAGAGGCTTTCAGCAAGTAGTACTGAATAGCTTCGAAGGTGCGGTGAGTCAGGTTATTAGCGCTGCCATCGGAATAACGCACGCCATTCTTCGCCAAGTAATAAGCAAAGTTAATCACCCCAATACCTAAGGTGCGACGGCCCATCGCGCCACGCTGCGCGGCGGCAATAGGGTAATCTTGGTAATCGAGCAAGGCATCCAGCGCACGTACAGCCAGTACCGCCAACTCTTCTAAATCGTCAAGGCTATCAATGGCACCTAAGTTGAAGGCAGACAGGGTGCAGAGCGCAATTTCGCCATTCTCGTCATTGATGTCATTGAGTGGTTTGGTTGGTAATGCAATTTCCAGACACAGGTTTGACTGCCGCACGGGGGCAATTTTCGGGTCAAACGGGCTGTGGGTGTTGCAGTGGTCAACGTTCTGAATATAGATACGGCCAGTCGAAGCACGCTCTTGCATCATCAGAGAGAATAACTCAACCGCTTTTACCCGTTGCTTACGGATGCTGCTGTCTTGTTCGTATTGGGTATAAAGGCGTTCAAACTCATCCTGATCAGCGAAGAACGCGTCATATAGCCCCGGTACATCCGATGGGCTAAACAGGGTGATATCTTCACCTTTTAGCAGGCGTTGATACATCAGTTTGTTGATTTGGACGCCGTAATCCATATGGCGCACGCGGTTGCCTTCAACACCACGGTTGTTCTTCAACACCAGTAGGCTTTCAACTTCCAGATGCCACATTGGGTAGAACAACGTGGCAGCACCTCCACGCACGCCACCCTGTGAACAGGATTTCACCGCAGTCTGGAAGTGTTTATAGAACGGGATACAACCGGTATGGAAAGCTTCACCACCACGGATTGGGCTACCTAACGCACGGATACGACCCGCATTGATACCGATACCGGCACGCTGTGACACATATTTAACAATGGCACTGGAGGTGGCATTGATAGAATCCAGGCTGTCACCACACTCGATTAACACACAAGAACTGAACTGACGAGTTGGGGTACGCACCCCTGACATAATCGGTGTCGGCAGCGAAATCTTAAAGGTTGAAACCGCATCATAGAAGCGTTTCACGTAATCGAGACGAGTTTCGCGCGGGTAGTTAGAGAACAGGCAGGCGGAAACCAGAATGTACAGGAATTGGGCACTTTCATAGATCTCACCGCTGACGCGGTTCTGCACCAGATATTTACCCTCCAACTGCTTAACCGCAGCGTAGGAGAAGTTCATATCGCGCCAATGGTCGATGAAAGTGTCCATCTGTTCGAATTCTTCTGCGGTATAATCTTCCAGCAGATGCTTGTCGTATTTACCCATTTCTACCATTTTCGCGACATGATCGACGAGTTTTGGCGGTTCAAACTGGCCATAAGCTTTTTTGCGCAGATGGAAAATAGCCAGACGCGCAGCCAGATACTGATAGTCAGGCGCATCGCGCGAGATAAGATCGGCCGCTGCTTTGATGATAGTTTCATGGATATCGGCAGTCTTAATGCCATCATAAAACTGAATGTGTGAACGCAATTCTACTTGAGAGACCGAGACGTTATGTAAACCTTCTGCGGCCCAGTCGATGACCCGGTGGATTTTATCCAGATTGATGCGTTCTTTGCTGCCATCGCGTTTAGTAACAAGTAGGCTTTGGTTCATGTGTTCTTGACCTTTTATCCCCGTTCTTCATGCACAAACAGCACAAATTTACACTCTCTATGATTACGAAAATCATTGAGGCTGTAGTGTATTGTTCAGTATGTAAACACTATATGTAGGGGGTGGGTAGTGGATAGATAACAAGATAGTGAGTATTGCGGCTTTTGGCAAGTGAACAAGAACGCTTAATTGTGTGGATAACTTGGGGGTGAATTGTTACGAAACGCTCTCAGACTGCGCCATCACTGGATCTTACCTACTGTCGCTTTGGGGGATAAGATTTTACTGAAAATCTTAAAAAGTGGATCGTTTGCCGGTTTATTAAACATTAGGAAAATCCCCTTCATCTTTCGCGCCGTAGCGGTGTTGGCTATCCTCACTCACCCCAGTCACTTAGTGGACTAAGCTTCTGGGAATTTGTTCGGTTGCCGCCTTGCTACAACGCGAAATCTATTGGGTATTGTTTGATTTTTATACTCCCCACGCGATGAGTTTATTCGCTATCTCGTTGAGTATGCACCATATAATTCACATCAACATTACCGCCAAGCTTAAAACGATCTGTTATCGGATTGTAATGTAGCCCGATAATGTGGCGCTCACGCAACAGGGTTTGATCAACCCAACCGATAAGTTCTGATGGGCGAATAAATTTTTTCGAATCATGGGTGCCTTTCGGAACCATTTTCAATATATATTCTGCACCGACCACGGCCATCAGCCAGGATTTGGTATTGCGGTTAATAGTTGAAAAGAATACGTGGCCACCGGGTTTGACCAATTGAGCGCAGGCGCGGATAACCGAGGCGGGATCTGGCACGTGTTCGAGCATCTCCATGCAGGTCACCACATCGTAGTGTTGTGGGTGTGCTTGCGCGTGGCTTTCAACTGTTTCTTGTACATAATCCAGTTTGGTACCGGTTTCCAGCGCATGTAGGCGAGCCACTTGCAACGGCTCATAGCCCATGTCCAGACCAGTGACGTGTGCTCCTTCCCGAGCCATGCTTTCGGCCAAAATTCCACCACCGCAGCCGACATCCAGCACTTTCTTATCAAAAATACCGCCAGAGCGCTGTAAAATGTAATCAAGACGCAGCGGGTTAATGCGATGAAGAGGTTTGAATTCACCTTCTAAATCCCACCAGCGAGAGGCAACTGCCTCAAATTTAGCGATTTCTTGCTCGTCGACATTCTGATGGCTAGCTGTGTTATCTACACGCATGGAGAGTTCTCACTGTTCTGTTTCTTTGCGCAGATTATACATGTTCCCTTCCAATTGACGCAGAATAATACCGTTAAGTTAGGCGGATAAGCCCGACATAAAGTCGTTTCGACAAACATCACGTAGTTTCGCCAAAATCTGGGTTTTGTGATATAGTTTCGTACCTTTAAATCCGGTAATTAGTAGAGGGATAGCGGCTCAATGAGCGACCTTGCCAGAGAAATAACACCGGTCAACATCGAGGAAGAGCTGAAAAGCTCCTATCTGGATTATGCGATGTCCGTTATTGTCGGACGTGCTTTACCAGATGTCCGGGATGGACTGAAACCGGTGCACCGTCGCGTACTGTATGCGATGAATGTACTGGGTAATGACTGGAATAAACCATACAAAAAATCGGCCCGTGTAGTCGGGGACGTTATCGGTAAATATCACCCGCATGGTGACAGCGCGGTCTACGACACAATTGTGCGTATGGCCCAGCCGTTCTCACTGCGCTATATGCTGGTGGATGGGCAGGGCAACTTCGGTTCCGTCGATGGCGATTCTGCTGCGGCGATGCGTTATACCGAAATCCGTATGTCTAAAATTGCTCACGAATTGTTAGCGGATTTAGAAAAAGATACCGTTGACTTCGTGCCTAACTATGATGGTACGGAACAGATCCCCGCAGTGATGCCAACCCGAATCCCTAACCTGTTGGTTAACGGTTCGTCAGGTATTGCCGTAGGGATGGCAACCAATATTCCGCCACATAACCTGTCTGAGGTTATTGATGGCTGTCTGGCTCTGATCGAAGATGAAAACATCACCATTGAAGGGTTGATGGAGTTCATTCCAGGTCCAGATTTCCCAACAGCCGCCATTATTAATGGTCGCCGTGGTATTGAAGAGGCTTATCGTACTGGCCGTGGCAAGGTCTATATCCGTGCCCGTGCTGAAGTTGAAGCTGACGCGAAAACCGGCCGTGAAACCATTATTGTTCACGAGATCCCGTATCAGGTGAACAAAGCACGGTTGATTGAGAAAATCGCTGAGCTGGTCAAAGAGAAACGCGTAGAAGGCATCAGCGCGTTACGTGATGAGTCTGATAAAGACGGCATGCGTATCGTGATTGAGATTAAACGTGACGCCGTCGGGGAAGTGGTTCTAAATAACCTCTATTCACTGACGCAACTTCAGGTGACTTTCGGTATCAATATGGTGGCTCTGTCTCAAGGGCAGCCTAAATTGCTTAACCTGAAAGACATTCTGGTTGCATTTGTGCGCCACCGTCGTGAAGTGGTGACGCGTCGTACCATTTTTGAACTGCGTAAAGCACGTGACCGCGCACACATCCTTGAAGCATTGGCAATTGCACTGGCTAACATCGATCCGATTATCGAATTGATCCGCCGTGCCGCCACTCCTGCTGAAGCCAAAGCGGGCTTGATTGCCAATTCATGGGAATTAGGCAACGTGGCGTCAATGTTGGAACGTGCCGGTGATGACGCTGCCCGCCCTGAGTGGCTGGAAGCTGAATACGGTATCCGTGACGGCAGATATTTCCTCACCGAGCAACAAGCTCAGGCAATCTTGGATCTGCGTTTGCAGAAACTGACGGGCCTGGAGCATGAAAAACTGCTGGATGAGTATAAAGAGCTGTTGACCTTAATTGGTGAGTTGATCTTTATTCTGGAAAACCCGGATCGCCTGATGGAGGTTATCCGTGAAGAATTGGTTGCTATCAAAGAGCAATATAACGACGCACGTCGTACTGAGATAACGGCTAATACTTCCGACATCAACATCGAAGATCTGATTAATCAGGAAGATGTGGTTGTGACGCTGTCCCATCAGGGCTACGTCAAATATCAACCGCTGACGGATTACGAAGCTCAGCGCCGTGGTGGTAAAGGTAAGTCGGCTGCCCGTATCAAAGAAGAAGACTTCATTGATCGTCTGTTGGTTGCCAATACCCATGATACTATTTTGTGCTTCTCCAGCCGTGGCCGTCTCTATTGGATGAAGGTCTATCAGTTGCCGGAAGCCAGCCGTGGTGCACGTGGTCGTCCGATCGTCAACTTATTGCCGCTTGAGCCAAATGAGCGTATTACCGCCATTCTGCCAGTGCGGGAATATGAAGAAGGCCGTCACATCTTTATGGCGACCGCCAGCGGCACCGTGAAGAAAACCGCTTTGACCGAGTTCAGTCGTCCACGCAGCGCCGGTATTATTGCCGTCAATCTGAATGAAGGCGATGAGCTGATTGGTGTGGATCTGACCGATGGCAGCAATGAAGTCATGCTGTTCTCTGCATTGGGTAAAGTGGTTCGCTTCCCTGAGTCACAGGTCCGTTCGATGGGCCGTACTGCGACCGGTGTACGTGGTATCAACCTCAATGGTGATGATCGGGTTATTTCTCTGATTATCCCACGTGGTGATGGCGAAATCTTGACTGTGACTGAAAACGGTTATGGTAAGCGTACCGCAGTGGAAGAGTACCCAACCAAGTCCCGTGCGACTCAGGGTGTTATCTCCATTAAAGTCAGTGAGCGTAATGGTAAGGTTGTGGGGGCTGTTCAGGTGGCTCCGACTGACCAGATCATGATGATCACCGATGCGGGTACTCTGGTGCGTACTCGCGTATCTGAGGTGAGTGTCGTGGGGCGTAATACCCAAGGTGTGACGCTGATCCGTACCGCAGAAGATGAGCATGTCGTTGGTCTGCAACGTGTTGCTGAGCCAGAAGAGGATGATGAAATCCTTGATGGCGAATCATTAGAAGGTGAAGAGGGCGGCGAAGACGATGCTGCACTGAATACACCAGAAGATGAAGATGCTGCTGATGAAGCAGAAGAAGGCGATGCTGAAGATGAGGACGACAACGTATAATGCGTTGTTGAAAACAAGAGCCAGCTTACGAGCTGGCTTTTTTATGGGCTATTGGTAGTGTATTCTGTTGCTCATGCAGCCTGTCTGGCCCTACTTTCCACCCTGGAATCAGATTGAAATATCTCTCTTCATTTCGCACGACACTGAAAATATCCCGTTACTTGTTTCGGGTATTGGCCATTATGTTATGGTCACTTGGTGCATTGTTGACCACTTTTTATATCCTGAACATCCTCAACGAGAAAAAATCTGACATCCGTCAGGAATATAATACTAACTTTGAGCAGGCTCAGAGCTACATCAGGCACTCTGCCGATATCATCCGCGATATCAAGTATATGGCGGAAAACAGATTAAATCAGGATTCGGCGAGCAGTGATATCGCTGCTGGCGCTTTTATCAAAAACAAAACGACACCACAATATCATCCGCTTAATACCGGTGCGGATTGTGCTGCACTTAATTCGTCGCGCCACTCTTCATTAAGTTCTCTTAGTAACCTGATTCTGTACTGGAAAGAGAACTTTGCTGCAGCTTATGACCTTAACCGGATATTCTTTATTGGCAGCGACACGCTGTGCATGGTGGATTTCGATATTCGCAATACCCCGATGGAGCAGGAGAGTCTGCTTAAGTCATTGAATGAAAATATTTTAAAATATCGAGATGCAAAAAATCAGGATAAAGACAGCACGTTGTATTGGATAGTACCGGGTGTGCGGCCTGAAATTGGTACCTTATATGTCCTGACCCCCCTCTATGTGGGCAACAAGCTAGAGGCAATGGTGGGTACTGAGCAAACTATCCGCCTGGAGGATTTTATCTCTTCCGGGACATTGCCTGTCGGCGTGACATTACTTGATCAGGATAATGAGCCGGTATTACGGTTAGCAACAGGGGAACGGTATGCTTCGATGTTAGACGATTACCCTGATTCTCCGTCTTATTTTGGCTACGTTGATGACTACAACTCGCTTATTCTAAAAAAGAATTTACTGCCATCAACCCTCAGCATCGCTTATTCCTTGCCGGTTAGAACGATAATAGATACGTTCAAGTTATTAATTTTTAATGCATTTCTTCTGAATGCGCTTTCTGGTGTTGTGATCTTTACTCTGGCGTGGCTATTTGAGCGAAAAATGTTCCATCCAGCAGAAGATAACGCTTTGAGGCTGGAGGAACATGAACAGTTCAACCGCAAAATTGTCGCTTCGGCTCCTGTGGGCATTTCTATTCTGCGCATTAGTGACGGGACCAATATCCTCAGCAATGAATTGGCACATAATTATATTAATTTGCTGACGAATGAGGATCGCGAACGTATTACACGCATTATTTGTGAGCAGCAGGCGAACTTTGTCGATGTCATGACCAGCAATAACAATAATCTACAAATTAGCTTTGTTCACTCCCGTTATCGTAATGAAGATGTGGCTATCTGTGTGCTGGTTGACGTCAGCTCGCGGGTCAAAATGGAAGAGTCACTGCAAGAGATGGCGGCGGCGGCGGAGCAGGCCAGCCAATCAAAATCGATGTTTTTAGCCACGGTCAGCCATGAGTTGCGCACGCCGCTATATGGGATTATCGGTAACCTCGATTTGTTGCAAACCAAAGAGTTACCTCACGGTGTTGAGCGGCTGGTGACGGCGATGAATAATTCGTCAGGCTTATTACTCAAAATTATCAGCGACATCCTCGATTTTTCTAAAATAGAATCTGAACAACTGAAAATTGAGCCGAGTGAGTTCTCTACCGTGGAGGTGATAACCCATATTACGGCTAACTATTTACCGCTGGTGGTCAAAAAACGCTTAGGTCTCTACTGCTTTATTGAGCCTGATGTACCACGACAGATGCTCGGCGATCCTGTCCGTTTGCAACAGGTGATTTCTAACCTGTTGAATAATGCTATAAAATTTACAGATACTGGCTGTATTATCTTGCAAGTACGGGTGCGCGGTGATTATCTGGAATTCCGAGTGCGAGATACCGGCGTGGGGATTAATTCACGTGAGATTAACCAGTTATTTGATCCATTCTTCCAGGTTGGAACTGGAGTGCAGCGCCATTTTCAAGGGACGGGGCTAGGCCTGGCTATCTGTGAGAAGTTGGTCAACCTGATGGATGGCGATGTTGAAGTGGTTTCAGAGCTAGGAATGGGCAGTATTTTTGCTATCCGCATTCCATTATATTTTGCCGAAAATGGCAATCGGGCTAAAAATGCCGTGTTACCGCAAAGCGACCGTTGGCAAGGGAAAACCTTGTGGTTGGATATCCGCAATGCGCGGTTGGAAAGCTATTTACTTGATTTATTGCGTCATTTTGGAGCCACGATCCGGCGTTACAGTAATGAACAGACCTTGCAGGATCAAGTGCTGATTTGTGATTACTTACCGCAAATAAACGCACCTCTATCGACGTGGATTCAAATCTCCATTGAGCACATTGGTCTGCCACAAGAGACGCGTCCAGGCTATTGGTTACTGAGCACATCGACCCTACTCGAGATTATCCCGCTATTGGACCAGATATTGCTGGAACAACAATTGGTTGAGTGCGCGCCATTACAGTTGCCAGCACCGAAAGCAAATCAGGATGAGAATGCAGACTTGCAAATTCTGGTTGTGGACGATCATCCCATTAATCGCCGCTTGTTAGCCGATCAGCTCACCACTCTGGGCTACCAAGTGATTACCGCGAATGATGGGTTGGATGCTCTGGCAGTATTGAGTGCCAATAATGTCGATATTGTACTGACTGACGTGAACATGCCAAATATGGATGGTTATCGTCTGACTCAGCGCCTGCGGCAGTTAAACCATCATTTCCCGATCATTGGTGTAACCGCCAATGCATTAGCTGAAGGCAAACAACGCTGTATTGAAGCAGGGATGGATAACTGTTTGTCCAAGCCAGTGACACTGGATACATTGCGCCAGATGTTGGTTTACTATAGTGACAAAGTCCGCCGTTCACGTTAAAGCCTTCGTACTTGAAGCCGCAGGGGTGTTAGCTGCACTCATTCACCCGAATCACTTACGTGAGTAAGCTCCTCGGGATTTATTCGTTTGCTGCCTACCTGCAACTCCAATTACTTTGGCTTATATCTTGGTCTTGAAGCCGCAGGGGTTAGCTGTTTAGGTCGTTTGGTTGTTATAACGAGAGTTAATGCATTAATAGCATGAATGGAAAAATGGATAAAAATAAGCCCGAGGTCACTGAGTAAATTTTGCTGAGCAACACCGGGCTTGAGATTATATCGGTAGATAAAGATTATTGTTCTTTATCAACCTGACTAATGGTTACAGATGAAAGATAGTTTAACAGCGCGATATCATTATCTACGCCCAGCTTCATCATGGCCGATTTCTTCTGGCTACTGATGGTTTTAATGCTGCGATTGAGTTTTCTGGCAATTTCAGTCACTAAGAAACCTTCAGCAAATAACCGTAAAACTTCACTCTCTTTCGGTGATAAACGTTTATCACCGTAACCATTAGCACTGATTTTCTCTAGCAGTTTAGCCACGCTCTCTGGGGTGAATTTCTTCCCTTTTTGTAGTGCGGCCAATGCCTTAGGCAAGTCGGCTGGTGCGCCTTGCTTTAATACTATCCCATCAATATCCAAGTCCAAAACTGAACTAAGAATAGCGGGATTATTATTCATGGTCAGAACAATTATGGCTAAATCTGGGTAATGCCTTTTTATATATTTTATCAGAGTGATGCCATCACCGTACTTATCCCCAGGCATGGAGAGGTCGGTAATTAGCACATTGGCATCAAGTTTAGACAAACTGTTAATAAGCGCTGTAGAGTCTTCAAACTCCCCGACAACGTTTACCCATTCAATTTGCTCAAGCGACTTTAGGATGCCAAACAACACAATTGGATGGTCATCAGCAATAATTACATTAAGGTTGTTCATGGTTATGGGTTACCTTGCTGCAACAGTCTGGTGACGAAAGAATCAATTTGACTGATGCTATTTTCGATCTTCAACCGATCGCCATCTGCGATATGCTGTTCTAATGTTTCACATAGCTGTTTGCCAAGTATCAGGTTCAACATAGCAAATACGCCTTTCAATCGATGTGCGGTCTGCGAAAGCGATATGAAATCACGTTGCTGAACTTCAGTATACAGTTTCTTCAGATCTACCGGTACTGTCTCAACAAATAAGGAATAATAGTCACTGGACTTTAGTTGTTGCTCGTAGGTATTTATATCATCAGCAGCAATGGATTCAGACTCTTCAGGAGACTCATCTGATAAGATTCGTTGCTCGATTAATAATAATATTGCATCAATGACAGCGCTGCCCAAATTATAATTTACCCGAATATAATTATCCTGCAACTGCTGTAAACCCACCTCGTCTGAGACTAGCAATAAGGTAAAGTTATCATACTGTTGTGGGTTATCCGTTAAGGTTACATCGTAATCCCGCCCTGGCAAACGATCATCCGCGACAATGCAATTGGCGCCGAATGAATTCAATAACGTGGTGATAATTGAACGTACTTCTTCTGAAGTTATATCTAATAGCGCCGTAACTCCGTCCAATAATTTTTCTTGCTCCTCTACTTGTTCATTTTGGATAGCCATGGATACACGGATAGTATAGCGAGTACCTATATCTACTTTACTGCGAATCTCAAGTTGGCCGTTTAATTTCTTACATAATTGGTTACATAAAAAGAATGTTAACCCCGAGCCATGGTTGTATCGGTCAACCAATGTTTGACTGAGGAAAGGATAATTAAGATTACTGATCTCTTCATCAGAAATACCGACACCAGTATCGGTTATCTGGATAATCAGTTGTTCTGGATGCCCGGGTTCGTGGCCAACATTGAGCGTGATTTTCCCATAAGCTGTGGTGATAACAGAATAATGCAGTAGCAGCGACAGTATTTTACGTAAGATTTTTTCATCGCCGATGTAATCCTGATCGATATTGACATGATAGTGATTAAACAGCGTTAAACCTTTCTGATTTATCGCAGGCAGTACCTCCAGCAGTAGCGCATCGATTAATGCTGATAGAGAGAAGGCCCCCTGTTCAGGCTGCCAGTCCTGAGTCTCCAGCCGCGTCAGGAGGGTAATGTTATCTATCAACTCGGCGATAGTGTCAGTTTGCGCTACCAATTTGGCTTTCAGATTCTGTTGTTGCTGTAAGTCGGTGGTGTTCTGGAGCTCATGGGCTATCTGATTGAGGTTGTTGATAGGTTGATTCAGCTCAATCCCCAAGTTGTGCAACATCAATTTGCGGGCTTGCAGGTTTTTGTCGTATTCACGCCTTGCTTGTTGCAGCTTTTTATTTACCAGTACCTCTTTATCCTGATCATGAAGCAGGAACAGATAGGTTTCTGGTGAAATCTGGCTGCGGAACATCCGAATCTCATAAACTTCATTATTTACCGTGCCCTGAATCACCCCGTGGTGCTGTTCTGCCATATGAGCAATTTTTTGCAGATTTAGATGGGGCATCAGGTTATCGGCAATCTGGTTACTGGCGACTACAGTGCTGTTGCTGAAGTTATAGACCAATAACCCTTGTGGCAGGCTGGTAATAATCTCCTGACTCAGTGATTTCTGTGTTTCTAACTGTTCGACCATATCTGCACTTGGGCGCACATATTGGCGGCGCACAAAATAGATGCCTAAAACAGCCAGTACTAGCAACAATATATTGGACAAAAGGAGCCAAAAGTTGTTTCTCAGCAAATCAATGGCTAACCCCCCGACCGGGACACGATAGACAATTTTCAGCGCGGCATTCGCCAGAGGGGCTGAAAATTCTAGCCAGGAACCATTCAATGCCACGCTGGTTGCTACAATGTCCTCGGGCGCCATACCTTCATTAATGGGAGTCTTATCTTGTTGCAGCAAAAAGTTAGAACGCGCCATGTTGGAAGGTATTAAGTCATTAATTGGTAAGTCAAAAGCGATAACGGTAGCCAAATGCCCAGGATGGTTAAATGTGGTTCTCAGCGTAAAATAGTAGGCGTTCTGAAAGCGAAATTTACGTAACGGTGAGAAACTCTCACGTTCATCTAAGGTATTGGCCTGTTGCAACATTTCCGCGCGCCGAGATTCAGCAGCAACGGTCAGGTAACTTTCTTTAAAACGCGAAGTGACTTCTTTTAATGCCTGGGTGGTGATGAGTGTCAGACTATTATCTTGGCCGTTAAGATAATACATCGAGTAAGTATCATTTTGTGACCCCCAATGGCTATCAAGATAGTCAGATATCTGCAAGATCATCGGCAGTGTTGCTGGCTCGTGATTGCCAAAAATGACCGAGTCAGTTTTTCTGCGCGGCTTTTCGATATAGTAAATATCAGGGCGTAGCCGGACCTCTTGTGCGGAGAGGATACTTTTCTCAGACATATTGGGGTTATTGGCTAAATCGTATATCTGATAGGTATGATAGCGGTAATCATCGATACGTTGTTGCAGGCCTGCGGCGATAGTCGTTAGCGCGTATTTTTTTTCTGCCAGATAGGCATTGGTATAGTTGTAGCTATACAGGCCCATCGTGACGAGCAGCAGGACGATAAACAGCCAGAAACAGCGAGTGATATTCGCAGAACTGGTAGATAACGAGTTATTTTGCATAACGATAATGCATATTCCTTGATTAGCGCGTGACGGCTCTGGCGCTGGCAGTGACGGTCAGTAATAGTAACGCCACACAGCCAAAAGCCACCGATAAATTGCTTAATTGTGCGACAAACCCAATTGCCGCAGGCCCGGCTAAAATCCCGGCGTATCCGATGGTGGTAATCGATGCTACCGCCAAATTGGCTGGCATCACGTTTTGGTTACCGGCGGCGGTAAATAAGATAGGCACGACATTGGATGCCCCAAGCCCTACGAGCATAAAGCCCAAAAGAGCGGCAATTGAGCTATCAACGCTTATCGCAATGATAATCCCAAGCGCAGCACACAGACTGCCACCTAATAATACCTTGTATCGGCCCAATCCGTTGACAATCCGATCGCCATTCAAACGCCCGAGTGTCATGGCGATGGCAAATACCGCATATCCCATTCCCGCTTGTGAGGGGTCCATACCGCGCAGTGTAGTCAGGAAAACCGCACTCCAGTCAAGCATCGAGCCTTCGGCCAGAAACATAACAAAGCACAGGAAGCCAATAAACATCACCCAACCACGCGGCAAAACAAACAGTGGGCCGTCATGGGCTTCTCCGCTACCTCGTAGCAAATTCTTATTGGCAGTGAGCAGGAGAACAATCATTAGCACCACGGTAGCGATAATCGCCGCCAATGGGCTTAGCCCCAACCATAATAAAGCACTCACGCCACCAGCACCGGCAATCCCTCCGACACTAAACAGACCGTGGAAACCGGACATCATGGCCCGGCCACTGGCTTTTTCAACAATAACCGCCTGAATATTCATGGCGACATCTATTATGCCCATAGCAGCACCGAATACGAGCAGAGCGAGAGCCATCGTCACCGGGGTATTCATCAGGACTAACAAGGGAAGATCGAGGCACAGCACTGCCCCTGCCAGTAAAATCACTGGGCGGCAACCCCATTTTGCCGTTAGTACCCCGGTCAGGGGCATTGCCAGCATCGAACCGATACCAATACACAATAGCAGTAAGCCCAACGACGCATCGTTAAGACCGATACGCGCTTTGGCAAAAGGCACCAGAGGGGCCCAAGCGGCCATACCCAATCCTGCAATAAAGAATGCCAGTCGGGTCGAGACTTGCTGTGCAACACCTGGCTGCAATGTTTGTTGGAGTACTTTGGTGGTCATGAGGTATCAGATCTGCGATTGAAACGAACAAGTGATATTGACAGATGTTTCTATCACAAAGAGAAATGCGGGTCGAAGGGATTTGTCTGGATTAGTAGAATAGTTGCTTTTTATATACGGTTGCTTGCGGGCACCCCATGACTCTAAGCCCTATATATGCATGGCATAGCTGGCCTCTCTTTAGCTACTCATTAGGCTAAAATGTGGTTTTTATCATCCTAAATACACCGCAGGATAACCGTATCACTCAATAAGATTGTGGCTTAAAATCAAAAATGATTAGCCGAGGATTATTTCTAGTAGAGAGTGAACCGTTCAATTATTCATCGTTGATGAATAATTGAACGGTCATCCATAGGGCATTATAATCACTGATTAGATATTTTTAAGCTATTTGTGCTTAAATAAAACTATGAAACTATATTATTCGGCTACTATTTCATCTTGTTAATACGTGCTCACTATGAATATACTTAACTATATATTATTGGCAATAAAAAAGCCGGTCAAAGACCGGCCGTAACACTAACTAATTATCTGGCCACATAAGCCACAATGTGAATAAAAGTAAAAATAATGATGATAGCGGATGTATTATAGCCCTCGATTATTGTATTTTACTTATCAATTTGTGCTGCTGATGTATTTTTTCAACATGTTGTTTTATATGTGAATTATATTTGTTCTTGATTATAAGTGCTATATTTTTAGCCCCATTCCCGAACGAAACGCAACAAACCATCATGCGTTATGCAGCGAGTAGATACTCTAAAAATACCTCATTCGGTGAGCTGTATTCCAGAGATTTGCGCCCCCGAGTGTTGAGGATGTGCTCCAGTCTCGCAATATCTTCATCGCTGACGCCATTAAAATCGGTTCCTTTCGGATAAAACCGCCGTATCAGACCGTTGGTATGCTCATTCAACCCCCGCTCCCAGGAATGATAAGGCCGGGCAAAGTAAACCTTTGCGCCCGTTACCTGAGTGATGTCCTTATGTTTCGCAAACTCGGGTCCGTTATCTGCCGTCAGGGTTTTAAACTCGCAGAAAGTATTCGCCACGATGTCCCTGAACGCTTCCACGACGCTCTCAGCGCACTTATTGGGGAGTTTACGGATAATGACCTGCTTTGTGGCTTTGTCCACGACCGTCAGCAGGAATGACTTCTGGTCTTTGCCAAAAATCGTATCGATTTCAACATGCCCGGGAACCTGTTTGAGTTCAGCCTCAGCAGGCCTGTGCTCAATGCCAACCCTGTCCGGGATGGGCGTGCGTCCGGGCTCACCCGTATCATAGCGATAGCGTTTACCCCGGTGAGGGAGCTGAAGGTAAAGCTTACCGCCAGCCTGTCTGTCCGAACGGATATAGCGGTAGAGGGTATTTTTGCTGACGGCGATATCAAACTGGATTTTCAGTCTCCCACAGATAACCTCAGGGGAGGTATGTACAGCCAGCGCCTACCGGAGAAAGTCTTGTGTCTGCTGGCCCAGAGGGAAACAGGCATTGTGTGCCGAGGTGGCGCCCCGCCGTTGTCTGGCTAAGGCATCAGCGCGTCTGGAGGAGTAAAGTCCGTTGAAGGCGGGGTCCGTATTACGTCTGAGCTCCCGGCTCAGGGTAGAGCGAGAGACGCCGAGCTCTCTGGCAATGCAGGACTGATTAACGCCTTCAGCTTTTCGTTTTTCGATGTAAAAGCGCTCATGCTGAGTCAAATGTTTTCCCTTCATGCAACAGGGTCTCCGACAGGGTCAATACGGCTATTTTATCCGTACCTGACCGGTGGGTCACTTTGTTGCATTTCGTTTGGGAATTGGCGTTAGTGTTTTTAATATTTGTTAAAGTTCGCCAGTATTTACATTTTGAAATACTTTGCTGGGTATATGAAACATTATCCGTCACTTAGTAGCATTTTCTGTATAGATTAATCCTAATCTTATTCCCACAATAGAGAAACCCCATTGGGAGTAATTGCTCGAAAGAGCAGTGGCATAATCAAATCTAATAATAGAGGATAATAACGATGAAACTTCGAGTTCTTTCTCTGCTGGTTCCGGCTTTATTAGTCGCAGGTAGTGCAGGTGCAGCTGAAATTTACAACAAAGACGGCAACAAACTGGACTTGTTCGGTAAAATTGATGGTCTGCATTATTTCTCTGACAATAAAAGCAATGATGGCGATCAGTCCTACATGCGTTTCGGCCTAAAAGGCGAAACACAAATTAATGACCAACTGACCGGTTATGGCGAGTGGGAATATCAGGCAAACCTGAATAAAGCTGAAAGTCAGGATCAAGGCAACTTCACGCGTGTTGGCTTTGCGGGTCTGAAATTTGCGGATTACGGTTCTCTGGATTACGGCCGTAACTATGGTGTGCTGTACGACGTAACTTCATGGACTGACGTGCTGCCAGAGTTTGGTGGCGATACATATGGTGCGGATAACTTCCTGTCTCAACGTGGTAACGGCATGGCGACTTACCGTAACACCAACTTCTTTGGTCTGGTGGACGGCCTGAACTTTGCGCTGCAATATCAGGGCAAAAATGGTAACGGTACTGAAACCAATAATGGCCGTGATGTACAAGGGCAGAATGGTGATGGTTACGGTATGTCCGTATCTTACGATTTGGGCTGGGGTGTGAGTGCGTCTGCGGCGATGGCCAGTTCTCTGCGTACTACTGATCAAAATAACCTGAAATTTGGTCACGGTGACCGTGCAGATGCATACACCGGTGGTTTGAAATACGATGCCAACAATGTCTATCTGGCGGCTAACTATACTCAGACTTATAACCTGACCCGCTTCGGTGATTTCGGCAATAACAATGCCGATGCAGGTTATGCTAACAAAGCGCAAAACATTGAGTTAGTGGCTCAATATCAATTTGATTTCGGCCTGCGCCCATCCGTGGCTTACCTGCAATCCAAAGGTAAAGACCTTGGCAACGGTTATGGTGACCAGGATCTGTTGAAATACGTTGATGTCGGCGCAACTTATGCCTTCAACAAAAATATGTCCACCTACGTTGATTACAAAATCAACCTGTTGGATGAAAATACCTTTACCAAAAACGCCGGTATCAACACTGATGATATCGTAGCTGTTGGTGTGGTTTACCAGTTCTAATTCTGATTACAGGATAAGTTCTGAGGCAGAACGCGGTCAATCTGGCCGCGTTTTTTTGTGTCGGTCATCAGGCTGGTATTGTTAGGACAGGATGTTTATCCGCCGAAGGCAGCTCTTACGTGCATTGAAAACAACCGATGGTTTATCAAAAGTCGCGCCATTTTTAGCCGCACAGACTTTTTTTGACCAATTTTGGTGTGAAGTTTAACCAAACGAATCGAATTTCAATTTTTTCTAAATGAAACACTAGACATATCATCGCGCTATAGATGATAATGCTGCCCATTGGAAGGATGGCCGAGTGGTTTAAGGCAACGGTCTTGAAAACCGTCGACTGTAACAGGTCCTAGAGTTCGAATCTCTATCCTTCCGCCAAATTTAAAGCCCAAGCTTATTGCAAGCTTGGGCTTTTTGCTTTTTCAGCGGGAACAAACAGAGAGCGGCTATTACTTGGCCTGCGCCTCGAGAGTAAATGTCTCTTGAATCACCGCCATCTCTTTAACCATGATAGTTTCCGTGCGCGCTTTTGCCACGCCACGGCAGCCTTCACCATAGTGTTCACCTTCCCAACGCCCAACCAATGCTGCACCAACTGCGTTACTCATCACATTAGTGGCAGAACGGCCCATATCGAGGAAGGGATCAACACCCATCAGTAGAATCAACCCTGCTTCCGGGATATTGAACTGGCTCAACGTTGCGGCAATAACCACTAATGAAGCACGTGGAACCCCCGCCATGCCCTTAGAAGTCAGCATTAGAATCAATAACATGGTGACTTGCTCACCCATGCTCAAATGGATATTACATGCCTGAGCAATAAATATGACCGCGAACGAACAATATGCCATGGAGCCTACAAGGTTAAAGGAATAACCAATCGGCAACACAAAACTGGCAATTTTGTTGGATACGCCAAACTCTTCTAATTTCTCTAACGTACCAGGGAAGGCCGCTTCAGAACTTGAGGTGGTAAAAGCTAACAGCGCGGGTTCGCTGATGCCTTTAATTAAGCGCAGCGTGCAGCGGCCAATCAGAAGTATCGAACAACCAATCAAAATAAGCCACAGCAGGCCGAGGGTGAGATAGAACTCGCCCATAAAGATACCGGCACTGACTAATACACTTAAGCCACGCTCAGAAATCATGGCTGAAATGGCAGCGAATACGGTCAGAGGGGCAAACAACATGACGTAACCTGTGAGTTTTAGCATCAGGTGTGCCAACGAATCTAATACCGAAACGATAGGGGTAGCTTTTTCACCGATGGCGGACAGGCTAATTCCCATAAATATAGAGAACACAACAATTTGCAGGATTTCATTGCGTGCCATCGCATCCACAATACTGGTTGGGATAGCGTGTGAGATAAACACCTTAGCCGAGAATGGTACTGGTGCGATACCGTCAACAGCGCTGGCAGTTTCCGCCACGAAGTTAATCCCATCACCGGGTCTTAACAGGTTAACAATCACCAACCCGAGCAGAATGGAAATGAATGCGGCGCAAATGAACAAGAACAGCGTTTTTGAGAAAACGCGTCCTAAGGTTTTGGCATCCCCCATTTTGGCAATCCCAACCACTAATGTTGAGATGATTAATGGAGCAATGATCATTTTGATCAATCGCAGGAAAATATCGGTGAAAATAGATATTTCAGATGAGTATGATTTAGCGAACTCAGGGCTGCTAAAGGAATTAATTAAAAATCCGACAATAATACCTATTATCAGACCCAATATGATCATTGTGGTCAAATTTTTTGATTTCATAAGGATTCCATTTATAAGTAGGGTGGTATCGTTGCTCTAAACTTAATTAATAACAGTGCTGATGTTGTATTTGCCTCTATATTAATCACGGTGCAGGACGAAGCGAATGACGCAGCGCAGTGCACCGGATTATTAGAGTGTTTTTTCTATTGCTACAGTTAATGAAATACTAAATGCTAAACTCGAGTTTCAATAATGGTGCATGTTGCTGAGCACCATAGACGTCAGTATCGCCTACTGCACCCGATACCAGGCTGCGCGGCATGACTACCTTGACAGCATTGGCGGGATCGAACCAAACAATGCGGTGTACAAATTTGGGGTCAATTTTATAGAGTTGCGCAATCAGTTCTTTTTTAAATTGCCCTGATGCTTTAATGCTTGAATATATCTCTTTATCCTTAAATAAAATGTCCAGCACTAATTCATAAGGACCGGCATTTTTCGATCTGACAACGTGTGCCAAATCTAAAATTGATTTTTTCATGCTACCACTCCTTCGGTTGTTACATTTTCCAGGCGGAATTTAAATACAACTTCTGGTGTGTATTCCATCAAATGATAAATGGAGAATTCATAAACCAGTCCCGCTCGAATATCTGACGGAGAGAATGGGAAGGCCAAATTACCCGCAGTAGCTATTCGCCCGGCATAACCATAATGAAGCAGAGTAGAGCGGGCGAGTGAACATATGCTATCAGCCATGGCTTGAGTCGGGGCGACAACATCCAGCAAAATACCCAATTCATAAGAAGTGGTATCCGGCTCTGGCTCCATTTTGCCCATGACACCGTTCTTGCCGTACAGATGAAAATTGAGCTTCACCGCATCAGGATCGATTTTGAGGTTTTTTTCGACACTGTTGCGTACTTCGACCAAAATATTATCAATACCGGCAATCATAATGGAATCACGGGTGCCGGCAATACTCAGGGTACGATAGCCCACCGGACGTGCGCCTTCCAACTTCACGGTGTATGGCGTGTTTTCATGTACTGACCCGCTGACACGAACCTGGCCGTTGCCGACATTTTCAAAGCGACAGGCTTTCAGGTTCAACACGCCGCCGGGGCCGGGTAAGAAATATGGGTCAGATTTTTCATACAAGGTATGTGCCGCGGCCGAGGTTTCGGTAAATTGACGTTTCTCGTTGAAGGTTTTTAAGGTAAAGCCAGTTTCGTCCAGAATACCCATTGCGCAGTCGGAGCCTGATCCCGGTGTTGCTGCAATAGCAGCACATTCCAAAATCTTGCCACAATGCAACGCCAGACCTTCATCGAATCCCCTCATAATCGGTAACGCCGCAAAGCAGGCGGGATCATAAGCACGGCCACCTAACACCACTTGTGCGCCCGCTTGCAATGCTTCCTGAAAAGGCTCGATCCCCATTTGAGCAACGATATAGGTTGTGGCATCAATGGCTTCATGAGTCAGTTCAGGGACAAAATCCAGCGACTGAATCTTGCCGGCATCAAGGGCGGCGTGCACCACTTCTTTACTGACGTCGGCAGGGATAACAGCCAGCGTAAAGTTGAGCGATTCCTCTTTGGCAATCTCTAAAATTATCTGGCGACACCACTCCAGGTGCGGTGCAGCACCTGAACCACCCGCAGTACCGATAACCACAGGAATACCATTTTTCACCCCTGCGGTTATCATATAGCGCAGATCGCGTTTTACTCCAGCGCGGTCGGTAAAAGGTTTACCGGCACCCAAATAGTGAGGGCCGGGGTCAGAGGATCCAGCATCTACGGCGATTAAATCAGGTGACTCCTCCATCGCTTTCATAAAGCTCTCTTCCGGGAATCCGTACCCCAAGATGGCCGTTGGTGAGAGAATTTTAAAGGTCTTAGACATATCAGTTAGCCTTTGCATTAAGTTGCGCGATGGTGCGAGACATCTCGTTGAACACAATGTTCATCCCTTCATCAAAACCCATCCCCGGTTTGATTAGCATCCGCATCGGACGGGAGGCGATAGCGACATGCACACAGGTGCGAGCGCTGATATCGGTTTCGTTACAAGTCCCCCCCTGGTACGCTTCCATCCCTTTTTTATTGCAGTAAAGAACTGCGTCCACGATGTTGTGAATACTGCCCAAATCAGGGGTTTTGATCTGCACCATGTGACAACTACCCGCATCAGTAAAATCGATGATGTCTTGATAGGTGTTACACCATTCATCGGCCACAATTTTGACTTTCGAACCGAGTTTTGCCAGATTGCGGGTAATCTCAGTTAACAGGCGGATTTGGTCTGGTTTATTGCCCGCATCAACCGGCCCTTCGATATACAGATCCAGATCGCCGGCTTGTTCTTGCAGACTGGCGATATATTCAGCGCACCGCATTGGGTCCATGTCAAAAATCAGGCCAATGGTGCCGTAAACATCAATATGCAGATTCGGTTTGTAGTTAGGATCAACGCGCAGTTCAGCCACGCGTTTGGCTAACCAACTCACATAGTCACGCAGTTTTTCGCCATTGCGGCCCAGTTTTTCATCAACGTTGTTGATAAGACCATGTGGCAGAACATCGACGCCTTTAACGATCATTTTATCCACAGCGATATAACGGTCATCGCCACTTTGACCAAACAGCGGAATAGGTTTGGCAACCAGCGGCAGATGCCATTCGTCACACACTACCTCGGCTTTTAAACGCCCGGTAGCTAACGCAGTGGCATCCAGCAATGCCTGAGAAAGGCCGTAACGAATGGCGGTATGTAGCTGTTTGCCATCAATGGTCACGTCGTCAAAGAAACGGGCATTCAGACGAAACTCACTGACATCGCGCCCTTCCAGTAGGGGTTTGATATGTTTTTCTAAGAAAGGAACAAAATTTGCTGCGATAAACAAAGGATCACGACCACCAGCGCCTGAGTATTGCACTGCGGCACAGTCACCCACTGCCACGGCCCCATTTTCTAAAATTAATTGGATGTTGACGCATTCACCTGCCTGCCGAATTGACGTGAATCCCTCAGTCACCGGCTTGCCTTGATAGATAAACCCATCCAATTTCGCGCCATTTTTGATTGCTTGTTGGTCATCGAAGTAGAAAGATGAGTAACCGGCGGTGAACAGAGCGTGTTTGATTTTCATTATGGTCTTCCTATTAATTTACTGTGGGATACAGCGTTAATGTCATCAATAATCATTTGGAATGAAGGTACACGGCCTTCTTCTTTAGCGCGTTCAGCAACAAAATCATGGTGGAGTGCTAGTACATCTTCGGGCAGGGGTACTGAACCCGGATCGAAGACGCGGATGGCGCCGTGGTTATCGCGGATAGGCATCATTTTGCCGGAGTTACAGGTGGCGGGGGCAAATGGCACATCAAGGACTCCCGCTTCAAAGGCACGTACGGTACCTATCGCAATATCGCCCTGACCCAGTTCCAGCACTTTGTTCATAACGGCGCGAACTTCACGTTTAATCAGATCAACCTCGCGATCGACCTCCAGACAAGGTGGGAATTTTTGGTCACGAACCATGTTCAGCATTTGGTTCGAGGCTCTTAATCCTTGACCATTTGCCTCGGCAGTTGGGATCCCGTAGGCCTCATGTGGGCTTTTGGTAATCACCTTGGTAGCACCGGCCATCCCCGCTACTGCGGCCCCCCAAGAGATAACCGCGAATGCACGGGACTCATCTTCTGGGAATCCCCCCATCCATTGATGGAACACCCCCCATGTCAGGGTAGTTGTCGCCTCTAACTGAAAACATCCAAGGGGCTGGAGACAACAAGAATGAAAACGTATTCACCTGAGCTTAAAGCCGCTGTGATTGCCAGAATGATGCCACCACACAATCAGCCGGTTGTTCAGATTGCACGCTCTGAGGGGATCCCTGTCAATACGCTTTACACCTGGCGCTCCAAGGCAGGTATTTCGACCGCGAGCACCCACGTTGAGGTAAAAACCCCGCAGCAATGGTCCCGTGAGGCTCGTTTTGCCATCCTGGTTGAAACGGCACCTCTTTCCGCCCATGCTGTTGCTGAGTACTGTCGCCGTAAAGGGCTCTACCCTGAGCAAATTCAGCAGTGGAAGAATGAGATAATGCAGCCAGATCCGCGTGAAGAGAAAGCACTCGTCAAGAAACAGCAAAACGAAATTCATCAGCTTAAGCGTGAAATTGCCCGCAAGGATAAGGCGTTGGCTGAGGCTGCGGCATTGCTGATATTGCAAAAAAAGTTCAAGGCGTTGTTCGTCGAGGAAAACGGGGACGAATGACGCCGACTCCGGACAGGCTGCGATTGATGACAATCGTAAAGGAAGCCGTTGCTGCAGGCGCGAGGCTGAGCGAGGCTTGCCAGTCTATTGGGCTTAGTGAGCGAACATTACAGCGTTGGGGAAAAGGGACGCATGACCGCAGACCCACGGCGTCACGGCCCATCCCGAAGAACAAACTCACTGCCGAAGAGGAACAACAGGTTTTAGCCCTCTGTCATGAACTGCGGTTCGCCAGCCTGCCACCGACGCAAATCGTTCCTTTGTTGGCGGATGAAAAGCGCTATATCGCCAGTGAGTCAACGTTTTATCGGATACTAAGACGTGCTGGCGAAACAACGCACCGTGGTCGGCAGAGGGTAGCGCAAAGCAAGCCGCTATCGACCTGGAGGGCGACGGCACCGAATCAGGTGTGGTCATGGGATATTACCTGGCTGAGGTCGCTGACGGCAGGACACTGGTTCTATCTGTACCTGATAGAAGACGTGTTCAGCCGCAAAATCGTCGGTCACGAGGTTCACTTGGTTGAAAGTGGTGAGCATGCGGCAGAGCTGATGAATCGGACAGTGCTGAGCGAACGCTGTTGGCAGGAGCCGCTGGTACTGCATGCGGATAACGGAGCCCCGATGAAGTCACAGGTGCTGCAGGTAAAGCTTGCGGAACTTAAGATAACCCCGTCGCACAGCCGGCCACGGGTGAGCAACGATAACGCGTATGTTGAATCGCTGTTCAGGACGTTGAAATACGTGCCGAGCTGGCCGGAGAAGGGCTTCGCGACGCTGGAGGATGCGCAGGCGTGGGTAGAAACCTTCGTTGGCTGGTATAACGAAGAACATCGGCACAGTGGTATCCGTTACGTCACACCAGGGCAACGACACAGAGGTGAAGATCGGGCACTACTGGCGCAGCGTAAATCGGTCTATGAAGCGGCGAAAATGCAGAATCCACATCGGTGGTCAGGTTCAACGAGAAACTGGCACCGGCAGGATGAGGTCTGGTTAAATCCGGAACGTGAAACGTTGGCCGCATGAATTAACTGAGGCGACAACTACCTTGACACGCGCCGAACACGGTACTCAACTCGTAATTGTCGTAGCCATTAGCGTGGAAATATTCATGAGCCAGCTCGCGTAATGATTGGATAGCCGCGATATCTTGCACAATATTACCCACCTGGCCGTAGCCCACGGTGATAGACCGGACACCTTGTTCCAGCGCGAGTAAACCTTCAATAATCGCGACCGCATGGGACACAAACGGCGGGATTAAGGTGCCGGTCAATGGGCCAAATGGCTCGCGGTTAATACGAATACCATGCTCTTCATATACCCCAATCAAGCGATCGCAGTACTGCCAGTCACGAATGGATTTCTCCAGCGTTACGCGTTTTGCATAAGGAATGTTGTAGGAGATCCCGCCGCCTTCGTAGCTGGTAAACCCACTGGCCATTGCTATCTCGGCCAGCAGCCGTGCATCAGGTGTTCCGTGACGGATCTGCAACGGTTTAGACAAACTTTCAGTAATGCTGCGACAAGCTGTTACACCGTGGTTGACGACCGGTAAACCATTGAGTTTTGATGTCCCTGCTTCGATAGATTTTTGGATGCCGATGGCTGCATCTTCGTAACGATTAAGGCGGGTATAGGCATCAATCGTGGTGGGTAGGAGGTCGCAATCTTTTTGCAACGCTGTCAGCAGTGCGATATGTTCTTCGATTAATGCGACCCCAGCACGAGGTTGGCTCAACGTAATGCCTTGGCGGTCTGCTTCAAATAATGCCCGGGCAAAATTTTTCGACTCAGGAATTGTTTGCTGATACTTAACGCCATCTTCAAATTTCTCAACGTCTTTGCCGGTGTGCCACGTTTGTAAGACGTGAAAACGTTCTGACATAAAGTGATCTAAAGAAATCTTTTTGTTGCGAAGTTCCATCATGACTCCAGTTTTTACTTGTTCAAAATTCGAACGCCAGTTTGGGCGGCAGCTTTAGGAAAGCGACGGGCGACATTGGCGAGCAGGGGAAGTAAACCTTGTGTATCTCTGTAATATTCAAACTTGCCGGGGAGCAGAACCTGCTTGCCCTCATCATCTAAATTGCGATATTTCAGCCAGTTATGAATATCGAATGATTCTGCTCGGGATAGCCACCCGCCAGTGCCAATCACCTTTTTAACCAGGCTTAAGTCGCGACCGACCTGTAGGTCAATATTGCCTGCGCAGGTACAAACCTGTGTTTTTTTGCCCGCATGACGTTCAGTGGCATATCCGACACAAATCCCAGCCAACAATTGGTCGAAAACAACTTCTTCGTCGCTACGGGGTAAATAGCCCGGATGCGCAGTGATATGGGTTAAATATCGATAAAAAGCATCAATTTGGTTTTGTTGATGTGAGAAGTAATGAGCAATCATCGGCATACCGGTTTCGCCGGCATTCATCGCTGAAACGCGCATCCCCAGGTCACCTTCGACGGTTCGTTTAATCAGCGGTTCTGGGATCCCGTGTATCACGGTGTCGGGCAGCATATGACTGTTATAGGAGGAGTAAACATCGGTGGTGGCGCCCCCCATATCTATCAACATGAACGTTTCCCAATCGGGCACGTATTGGCGAATTTGTTGTACCAGTTCGAAGACTGAATAGGGCGTAGGCAGTGGGTCTTCACCCGTTTGATCAACGATGACGTCTAAACCTTTCCCTCTAATAATCTTTTTGAGGAAAATGTTGCAAATAGCCTTACGCGCATCAAATGGATTAGGGCTGTCGAGATTGGGCAGCACGTTATTAACGATGGTTAAATCTTTATCACCGAGGATCTCCAATACGTCATCTTGCAAGTCGCGATTTCCGGCATAAATAATGGAGCACTTCAATTTAGATTGAGCCAATAGTTTCGCGTTAGACAGGCCATGAGCGTAGTCACCGCCGTCAGTACCACCGGTAAATAACAGGATATCCGGCGGTGATGCTTCTAAAGCCCGTACATCTGATTTATTCAGGTTATAGGCGAAGTGTTGTGACACTTTAGCCCCCGCAGAATGCGCGGTGACCTTGGCGGATTCGAGGGTAATATTGGGCACCAGCCCAATAGCAGCAACCGCTAATCCGCCTTTGGCCGATGAGGAGTAATCAATATTGACCTGCCCTGACGCTAATAAAGGGCGTGCATCGGCAACATTCAGGATCTTATTCAATACCGAAAAAAATCCTTCAGCCAAATGGTGTGGCGTAGTAGGAGATAATGCATAATTCTTCACATCAATATGGTCATCATCTCCCACCTCGAACACTGCCCCTTTTGTCCAGGTGGAGCCGATATCGATAGAAACGGTGATCATTGCACGCCCCCAGCCGCTGCTTCTGGTTGCATGGCATGTTCAATATCGCCTTTCATTAAAGAACAGACTAATTCCAAATCAGTGTCGGGTGCGAAGACGCGGTTGAATCCCATCTCTTTGAATTTTGACTCAATTTCTGAGAATGCATGTTTACCAATAACCAAATTTCCGCCGACATACAGCAAGATTTCGCCAATTCCGCGTTCAATGCAGTTCTCACGCATACCAATACAATCCACTTCACCGTGCCCATAGATAGAGGAGATGACAATGGCGTGAGCACCGGTTTCAATGGCAGCATCAATATATTCATCCTGACTCACCATCACTCCGAGATTGATGACGTTGAAGTTGTGCATTGTAAACACTCGGTCTAGCACCTTATTACCAACAGCATGGCAATCAGCACCAATGACGCCAATAACAATTGTTGGATTTTGCATGTTAAGTCCTCTATGTAGATTACGATCCGTATATTGGTTTTGTGAGTAGAGAGCTAAATTTATTTTTTTAGCCCTCTACGCGTAAATCAAGATTATCTATTTTATTCTTCAGGTATCGATGGCAATTCACTGGGAATTGGCTGGCTTATAATGTGCTTTTCCAACAAATTAAATACAATTGATTTATTGTCAGGACATCTTTAAAAAAATAAAAAAGCAAAATAAATTATTTTAAATTGGCAGTTTAGATTGAGTAAATTCTTTAAAATCAATCTATTGTTTATGTTATTTGTTTTTTGTTAATGCATGGTTATAAATATAATTAAAAATGAATGTGATTATTTAGAGTGAAAGTGTGATCTATATAAAAGTTATGGGTTAATTCTGTTTGTGTGATGCTGATCATATTTATATTTCTAGGGTTTAGTTTTGTTTTCTGTTGGTTGGCTATATTTAATGAATTAATATGAGATATTTTATAGATGTGAGAGTTATAATGTTAAAAATAATAGTGAGTTATTATCACATTAGCTGAATATTAAAAATCAATGATGTTTGCGAAAATAATATGTTCATCAACGCACGCCACCCACAACCATTTTGACAATATGAATATGCGGATAGTGCTTAATTATCTGTGGTTGATGCAGTGTGCTGATAAGGCGGTCTAGATCGTGTCGTTGATGATTGAACAGCAAACCAATAACGCTGCCACTGTGGGCTACGTTCAAACCATAAATTCCGCTGCGCTCAACGATATCCAGTAACTGATGAAATTCAGGCTTAGGCAGCATTGACTGGCTGGCGACGGCACTTAGCGTGGTGGCTTCGCCCAAACGATAGTGGCACTGGGTATCGTTAGCCTGTTGAAACAGTTGCATAGCATTGGCTAAGTTGGCTGCCTGTTTAAGTAACAAGGGTTGGCGATTTCGTTTATGGAACTCTTCGGTTAACAGCGTTTGTGTACTTTCAAGTAGCAGAATGTCGATGTCGGGTCGCCAGGTAAAGGGATGATGATTTTGCGCGGTCTGGTGATCAAAAAGGGTGAGATCTTTAAATATCGTGCTGTCGGTGGGTTCAACTGCCACGCAGAGTTTGGCCAGTGATTCGTCACTCAGTGATTTACCCAGTAAGCGGCTGGTCGCGATAGCTGTTGCGGCAATATCGGCGGTGCTACTGGCTAATCCTTTAGCCACGGGAATAGTGGATTCAAACGCAATGCAGATATTCTCGCTATATTGGGCAGGCTCGCCAAAATGCGCCAACACTTGCCTGACCATGTGACGCATACGCGGTCGTTCACGCCAGCTCGGTTCCCCTTCGGTAACTGAAACGGTGCTAAACCAGTTAATCGGGCAAGAGATAAGTTTTTCTCCGCCAAAAATCCACCCTTGGATCAGTTCACCGCAAGAGGCTGGGCAACGGGCTTCAGCCATGAGAAACAGCCTGTGGCCAGATGTGGTCTGGATGCCTGATATAACTGACGGATTGAATGCCGTTCTTATGCACTACTGGCCCCTTGGAACAAATAACTATTGCTGACAACATACTCAGATTGCCTGCAATAGTGGTTCATGACTGATATCAATTTGGTGGGCAGTAAAAGCCAGAACATCACTAAGATTGACGACATGACCAATCACTAACAGTGCGGGGGCATGTAATTTTTTACGTACAATTTCATCTTTTAGCGTGGTCAGTGTCCCTTTTGCTATCTCTTGCCGTTGCTGGCTGGCATACATCACGGCGGCGGCGGGGGTGTCGGGTGATTTACCTCCGTCGATTAGGCGTTGGCAGATCTCCTCTTGTCGCGTCATTCCCATTAATACGATTAACGTCCCATCCAGTTGGGCCAAAATATCCCAGTTTTGTGGTTCATTTCCCTGACACATATGCCCGGTGACCACATGAAAGCTGGAAGCGTAGTGCCGATGGGTCACGGGGATACCGGCATAGGCTAAACCGCCAATAGCTGAGCTGATACCTGGAATTATCTCAAAAGGGATCTCTTCATGGGCAAGTGCCTCGGCTTCTTCTCCACCTCGGCCAAATACATAAGGGTCGCCTCCTTTAAGACGAACAACATTTTTCCCCGCCAGGGCATGCTCGACCAAGATTTTATTGATCTGTTCTTGTGGGACTGGATGATGATTTGAGGTTTTCCCCACATTAATAATTTGGCAATGGGGTGGTGCTTGAGAAATTAACTCAAGATTAACCAGACGGTCATGCACAATAACTTGAGCTTCACGAATGGCTAGCAATCCTTTTACAGTGATTAGAGATGCATCCCCCGGTCCCGCCCCAACTAACAATACTTTTCCTTTACTCATTCGAGCAACCTTTATGGCCGATAAGATTTTTAATTTTATTAAAATTAATCACCAGAAATGCGTTATATAAAAACGGCATATGATTATTAAACTCCGCATCATTATTCATAAATATGAGATTATATATTTGACCTTGCTCCCAATATTTAATAATTTTATGGAATGATCTCTTTCAAATATTTCGCATTTGATGTTTGTTTTTATAACTATATGATTTTCATATTAAATTATGGTTTTATTTTATTTGTGTTAACGCTAAAGCATCAATATTTAAATGTGCAATGTCCTTCGTTATAGTTTTGGTTTATTCGCTTATTTTTTATCTTTAATATGATATTGCTATTGATAATCATGAGGGCTATCACAAAAATGACGGAGACCCATGTCTATCTAAATAGAAATGTGTATTTTAAAAATCAAAAAAAGAAGCGTCGCTATCAATATTTGAATATTAGTTGTGCCCAGGTACACAACTATTTAATCGGTGTTTTATGAAATAATGGGTGAGCTATAATGCGGTGTAAAATTCCTAAAACTGATTTATTAGTGACATTTGAAGCTGTTGCTCAATATGAAAGCTACACGCGAGCGGCAGAAAAGTTAGCGTTAACACAAAGTGCTGTTTTCCGTCAAATTACAGCATTGGAGGAGCTACTTAATGTGTCATTATTCCACCATGTCCGTAAGCGAATTTTCCTCAATGATGCGGGTCGTTATTATCTTGGTTTAGTCAGAGATACATTGGAGCAACTGGAAAGAGATACGCAAAGCATTATGTCTTACCAGTCAACTCAGCAAGTGTTGGAGCTGGCGGTTACACCAACATTTAGCACACATTGGCTCATTCCAAATCTCAGTGACTTTCATGAGAAGCATCCTGAGATTGTTCTTAATTTAGTGGCGCTGACTACGCCTGCTGATTTTCTGAATTTGAAATACGATGCGGCAATTATGCGTGAGGATTTTGTAGCCCGTGGGCTGAAAATGAGCACTTGTTTGAAGAAGAGCTAGTGCCTGTCTGCAGCCGGATGTTGTGGCAGGATGAGAAAAAAGTGATGCTTGCAGAGCAGTTGATGGATGAACTTACGTTGCTTCATCAAACAACTCGTTTAGATTCGTGGCATGACTGGTTTACATTATCAGGCGTTAATAGCCCTAAAGTACGAATGGGGCCACGTTTTGATCTTTTATCGATGCTGATTTCTGCTGTGCGCTCCAATCTTGGCATGGCGTTATTGCCCCGATTTGCTATTCACAAGGATTTGGAAAATGGTGATATGGTCATTCCATGTGATTTACCCATGAGCACCGGAAACCACTTTGTACTGACCTACAAAGAAGGTAAAAGAGGGTTGAGAAGCTTGCAAAAATTAAGTCGCTGGCTCCATGATAAATCTAAAGAGGAAGAGCTAAAAAGAGCATGGGTTAATTAATTTTTCAAAGCGACAGATAAAGAATTATATTTTATTTTTTAAAATAAAATATATGTTTTGAACGTAGGATTAAATTAATGTCGTGTTCTAAATTTACGATGATAATTGAGTTGTCGTATTTTTATGGCATATTACCATAGCGCAGCCATTTCTGGTTTGTGCCTATTTTTTATGGGTTATTACCTTGGTTTTTCTTTCTTTTTCGGCTGTGGAAATTGTTCTGGAGTTATTCACCAATACGCATTATGTGTTGCAGATAGAACAATTGCTTTTTATTTTACTCTATTAATAATAGCACGATGATACCAGCGACTTACTGAGGTTTTTTTATTCTTTGATTTTTTAAATACAAAGGGTCAGCGATATTTTCTTACTATTTCCCATTCAGCTAATCGAGTGAAAATAATGTATAAAAATGATTTTTTTTACCAAGATCTCTTCCCTCTGTCTGAGGACCGCACAGAATATTACTTGTTAACGGATAAGTATGTTTCCACTATCGAGGTTGATGGCAACGAAGTATTAAAAGTTGAATCTGAAGCGCTGACATTAGTCTCCCAGCAAGCGTTCCATGATGCCTCATTCTTCCTGCGCCCAGCACATCAGCAGCAAGTTTCTGCCATTTTGCATGATCCGCAAGCGAGCGAAAATGACAAATATGTCGCATTGCAATTATTGAGAAATTCGGAGATTTCAGCCAAAGGTATTTTGCCGAACTGCCAGGATACGGGCACATCCACCATTGTAGCGAAAAAAGGCCAACGGGTTTGGACTGATACTGATGATGCCGAAGCATTATCACGCGGCATCTATAACACCTTCCGCCAAGATAATCTGCGCTACTCACAAAATGCGGCGTTAGATATGTATAACGAAGTGAATACCGGTACCAATCTTCCTGGGCAAATTGATATTTTTGCTACCTCGGGTATGCAATATTCGTTCTTGTTTGTGAATAAGGGCGGCGGCTCCGCCAATAAAGCAGCGCTTTATCAGGAAACAAAAGCGGTGTTGGAACCGGCAAAACTCAAAGCCTTTTTAATTGAGAAAATGAAGAGCCTGGGAACGGCTGCTTGTCCTCCTTATCATATTGCTTTTGTTATAGGAGGTACCTCCGCAGAATTAACCTTGAAGACCGCTAAACTCGCCTCGACAAAATATTACGATAACTTACCTGGCGAGGGTAATGCGTTCGGTCAGGCTTTCCGTGATAAGGCGCTGGAAGAGGATCTGTTACAAGCTTCACGTGAATTTGGCTTGGGTGCTCAGTTTGGTGGCAAATATTTTGCACATGATGTTCGGGTTATTCGTTTGCCGCGTCATGGTGGCTCTTGCCCGATAGGGATGGCAATTTCATGTTCTTCTGATCGGAACATTAAAGCCAAAATTAATAAAGAGGGCATATGGCTGGAGAAATTAGAGCGCCACCCTGAGCGATATATTCCTGAAGATTTGCGGATTAATAACGAAGGGACGGTAGTTAACATTGATCTTAACCGCCCGATGGATGAAATTCGTCAACAGCTTTCACTTTACCCGGTATCCACCCGCGTATCACTCAATGGCCCGTTAATTGTTGCCCGCGATATTGTGCATGCCAAGCTGCAACAGCGTTTGGAACAGAACCAGCCATTACCTCAATACATGAAAGATCATCCCGTCTATTATGCTGGACCTGCAAAAAAACCGGATGAATTGGTATCCGGCTCGATGGGGCCAACGACTGGAGGGCGCATGGATCCTTATGTCGATCTGTTCCAATCCCAGGGGGGCAGCTTAATCATGTTGGCAAAAGGCAATCGTAGCCAGCAAGTCACCGAATCATGCCATAAGCACGGTGGTTTCTATTTGGGCAGTATCGGCGGTTCTGCGGCCATTCTGGCGCAGGAGTATATCGAAAGTCTGGAATGCCTTGAGTATCCCGAACTGGGAATGGAAGCTGTGTGGAAGATGGAAGTCAGGAACTTTCCGGCGTTCATACTCGTTGATGACAAAGGCAATTCATTCTTTGATCAAATTCAAATCAAGGCCTGTGCCGGTTGTCAGAAATAACGTTGTGTTGAGGAAACCACGATGTACGAAGAACGTTATCAGCAGCGGCAGCAACATCTTAAACAACAGGTTGAGGAGCGGGTTGCTGCCGCGACAAAAAACGGCGGGATCATTATTGTATTTACCGGTAATGGCAAAGGGAAAAGTACCGCCGCATTTGGAACTGCAGCCAGAGCCGTTGGCCATGATATGCGGGTAGGTGTGCTTCAATTTATCAAGGGGGACTGGGAGTGTGGTGAACGTAACCTACTGGAGCGTAACGGGGTCGAATTTCATATCATGGCAACCGGTTTTACTTGGGATACCCAAGATAAAGCGGCGGATATCCAAGCGGCCAGACTAGTGTGGCAGCAGGGCGCGCGGATGTTATCTGACCCTGGTTACCAGCTTGTGGTTTTAGATGAGCTCACTTATATGCTCACTTACGGTTATTTGAGCTTGGATGCGGTGTTGGCGGCGTTAAAAAATCGGCCTGTACATCAAAGTGTGGTCATCACCGGGCGAGCTTGCCATCGGGAAATTATCGCACTGGCAGATACCGTTAGTGAGTTACGACCAGTGAAGCATGCATTTGATCATGGAATTAAGGCGCAGAAAGGTATCGATTGGTGATGGGAATCCGATTATGATAACTGCTACGCTTATTTATTCATCAATCTGTTGTTTTATGAAGCGGGATACAAATAATTTGTTGATAACGCTTGATTGTTTGTTCTGAGTTATACTATATTGCGCGCCAAGGAAACGTAGTAACGTTCCAAAAAATTTCGCCGGCATAGCTCAGTTGGTAGAGCAACTGACTTGTAATCAGTAGGTCCCGAGTTCGACTCTTGGTGCCGGCACCAATTAAAAACCCGTTATCTGAATAAGATAGCGGGTTTTTGCCTTTGTACTACTGCCACTGCTGATTTTCTGCTGTCCCCCCTCCTGGGTTATTTCTTTTTGTGATCCCATTCTCTTTTTGTCTGTTCTCTGCTTGTTATCTATATTCAATTATTGTTGGCTGATCACAGCATGGGCGTTGAACGCCGAACAGCAACCCAATGACTAAAAGCTATCAGGGAGTTGGCGGTATGGAGAATCGGCTAAACGTGCTATATCAGGCAGGGGTTATTGATAAGGACATCTGCGATGGCATGAAAAAGGTTGTCGCACAGTTGGAAACGGTATGGGCACTGCCGGTGCGCACGGAGCAGGGGGAAATGGCGCTCACGCATATGGCAAATGCATTAATGCGCAGTCGCCGTGGTGAGGAAGTTGGACCACTTGATGATGAATTGTTGGCTGAAATCAGAGCCTCTGACGCGTTTCCACAAATTTTACAGATCCATTTGGCGCTGCTGTCACGGTTTAATTTGGCCCTGCACCCAAATGAAGAGGGGTATTTATTAGCTAATCTGTTCAGCTTGTGGATGGCGCATAAAGGTCAATGCCAGTGAGTTTTGCCTTCATGTTAAATATTCAAAAAAATGATTATTAGGCTTTTAATCTGATGGAGTCTAGTGGCAAGCTATGTCTCCCGGCCTTGCACCTAAGTCATTCGGTGTAGGTAAGTCAGTTTCCGTACTCAGATTTTCGTCACGGGTAGCGATGTGGCACTGGTTTTCGCTATTGTGTCTGGTCACCCAGTACTCGAAGCGCTGTATGACAGACTCGGCAATGTTATTCAGGGGGCAAGGTGAGTAAATTCGTGGTGGTAGTCATAGACAGCTTTGGTGTGGGAAGCATGGCCGATGTGCCTCAGGTCAGGCCGCAGGACCTCGGTGCGAATACCTGTGGGCATATTCTGGAGCGTTTTCCGCAATTGAGTCTAGCGACACTTGAACAATTGGGGCTCATCAACGCTCTGGGGTTCGCGCCGAACGTGATGAAACCTTCGCTAACGGCGGTGTACGGCAGGGCAGCGCTGCAACACGAAGGCGGTGACACCTTTATGGGGCATCAGGAAATACTGGGTACCCGCCCACAGTCACCGCTGCGTATGCCGTTTTCCGAGGTGATCGATAAGGTCGAGCAAAAACTGGTCGCGGCGGGTTGGCATGTCGAACGTCAGGGAAGCCGGTTGCAGTATCTGTTGGTAAATCAGGCCGCGGCGGTCGGTGATAACCTGGAAGCGGATCTCGGACAGGTGTTTAACATCAGCGCTAACCTGAGTGCGATTTCGTTTGCTGATGTCCGTGCCATTGGTGAGACAGTGCGTAGCTGTGTGAAGGTTGGGCGGGTGATTGCTTTTGGTGGCTTGCTAGCGAGCAATGAGCAGCTACTCGCTGCCGCAGAGGAGAAACAGGGTCGTTATATCGGGATTAATGCACCACGCTCAGGGGTTTATCAACAAGGATTTCAGGTCGTACATCTGGGCTATGGCGTAGATGCCAGCGTTCAAGTTCCACAGCAGCTCTATGATATTGGTATTCCAACGGTGCTGGTGGGCAAAGTGGCCGATATCGCACTCAATCCGCACGGTACCAACTATCAAAATCTGGTCGATACCCAGACCATCATGGATATCATCTTGGCGGAATTGCAAAAACCAGGAGATGGATTTATCTGCACTAACATTCAGGAAACCGATCTGGCGGGTCATGCACAGGATGTGGCGCGCTACGCCGAAAGGTTGCAGGTAGTGGATCAGAATCTGGCGATCTTGATGGGGCGAATGCAGCAGGATGATTGCCTGGTGGTGATGGCGGATCACGGTAATGACCCGACAATTGGGCATAGTAATCACACTCGCGAGAATGTGCCCTTACTGGTGTGGCGACCCGGTATTGCCGGAGGGGAGATTGGTTACCGCACAACGCTGTCTGATGTAGGGGCCACTGTTTGTGATTTCTTTAACGCGGCCCCGCCACAGAACGGCAGGTCCTTTATGGCGCAACTGTGCGCCTTATCTTCCTCACGGCCCGAGAGTTAGCATCATTGAGCGGCAGCATAATTGATGCTACGGGCTACATCTATGCGCAGGTATGTTTGCCCATTGCCGATACCTACCAGCACCGCGGGTTGTGCTGTGCTGGGGCGGTTTGCGGCAAACTGACATCGAATGCCCGCATATGTCGCCTAACAATCTGATACCGAAGCAATACTCACCGAGCTATTATTCGGTCGGTATATCAAAAAGTGCTGGGAACTAAAACGGGCCTATGTTCACCGCAATTGAGCCGATGCTAACTATTCTTCGCCAATTGAGCGACTAATCGATTAACGCCATCACTCATATTAGTAAATTTAGTCAGTTGGGTACGGGTCACTACGACGAAAACCCCAATGTTCTTTTCTGGAATCATCGCCATATAGGTAATAAATCCACCGCCACCACCGGTTTTTTGCATAATTCCTGGTAGTTCGGTATTAGGCGCCATGTAGACCCAGCCTAACCCCAGTGCGTCTGCCTGACCGGCAACATCCATACCTTTTAATGACACCAAATCACGACGTTGGAAATAGAGCGCCTGTTCACGTTTGGCTGAGCTTTTGCGCGCGCTGTTATCAGAAGCTAAGAATTGCTGCATCCAACGCTGCATATCTTCCGGTGTTGAGTAAATCCCACCACTTCCCGCCGCCGCAAGGGTGTTTTCACAACGACTACTGCCTACTCCGACCATCAGACGGTTACATTGTTCTGCCGTTGGGGTCAGGGTGGTGTTTTTCATCCCCAACGGAGCGGTGATTTTGTCACGCAGCAAACTGCTATAAGGCTTGCCTGATGCCCGTGACAGCGCATCGGCCAGCAAGTCGTAGGCCAAATTGGAGTAGGCGGCTTTAACCCCAGGCGGCACGGTGACCGTGGCCTGCTTCATCCATTGCCAGCGGTTATCTTTAGTCGGCCAGGTAAACACCGGCCTTTTTTGTGGGCCACCGGGTTGCTCGCGCGGCAGGCCACTGGTGTGGCTGGCTAGATTCAGCAAGGTAATCGGCTGTTTTGCGTTATAAGCAGGGACTCGTGCTCCCTTAGGTGCGTATTTTCGCAGGGGATCGGTCAATTTTACCGTGCCGTCATCGGCCAGTTTTACCATCACTTCACTGGTCATTAGCTTGGTAATTGATGCAATGCGAATCAGTGAGTCTGGCCGTGGACGCAGGTTGTTACCGGGTTTGGTTTCCCCAAAACTACGGTTTACCACTTGATTGTTATCAATAACCACCAGAGCCATTCCCATGGCACCACTGTTATAGAAAATATGTTCGGCATATTGATCAACAACTTGTGAGGTCAAAAGCTCTGTCTTGGCATCGCTGTGCAATGGAATAGTGAATAGAGCAGCGGCCAGTAGCGGGGCAGTGAAATGTTTCAACAATCTTTTATCCATGTTCAAAAACAAAGTAAGTGGTCGTGTGCTTATAGTAATCGGATATTGGCATAAAACATGCTAAAATTTTCAGACAGACGAAAAATTTACATTACCGGGAAGTACTTGCCGGGGGTCACGCCAAAAACGCGCTGAAATTGATCAATAAAAGCGCTGAGGTTTTCGTAGCCGACATCCAACGCGACATGGGTCACGGGTATTTTCTCTGCCAGCATTTCCAGCGCGCGCATGAAACGTGCGCGTTGCCGCCAGTGGCTAAAACTATAGCCTGTCTCTGCGATGAAACGACGGCTCAGTGTTCGGGGTGACATTCCAGCCCAGTGTGCCCATTGATCCATTCTCTGTTTGTTAGCTAGGTCACTCAGTAACTCATGCGCGACCTTTATCAGCCGTGGATCTTGTGGCGTTGGTAATTCAAATGGTTCGGCAGGTAATGATGCAATTTCGTCTAGCATCACCGCCATAATCCGCTGCTGGTTCTCAAGTAATTCCCCTCGGGGCCATTGCGCTGCGCGATTTACGGTTTCTCGTAATAAGCCACTTAATTGCATCGTTCGCGGCTGTAGCGGTAAAGACGCACAGACATCTTCGCGCAAATATACACTCCAGCCGTGAAAAGGGCCGTGCGAGCGGAAACCGTGCTGTTGATGAGGGGGAAGCCAGACCACATGTGTTGCCGGTACCACCCATTGACCCTCGGGTATGACGATAGTTAACAAGCCATTTATTGCCGCTAATAATTGGCCCGCACTGTGGCGATGCGGCTGCGTCATTCGTGCTAGCTTGTCGTGACGCTGTACCACGGTCAATACTGGCATCGTTGTCAGCATCAGTTGTGAAGGATCAATTAAATGAGATTGCATGGCGTAAAAACCGTATTGAATGACTCAGATACGTTATCAAGGCCACAAGGATATTGCTAGTCTGGCATTCTCAGCATTGGCGCTGGATAACGGGAGTCACCATGATGAATTCGCAACAGGCAAAACAATTTCTCCAACAGGTATTTACTGCTTTGGTTGACTCGAGCTATAGCACCCAGGATGTTGCTGCATTTTTTTCGACCGATTATCAACAGCAAGCTGATGGTAATCAATTAGATTATGAGGCGTTTATTCGCCATGTGCAGGTGTTGAAAAGCACACTTGCTAGTGGAACCATCACGCTGGAAAAAGTGATGGCGGATGGTGATCAGATTGCCAGTGTGCATCTGGTTGATGTGGTCAAAAAGAGCGGGCAAAGGGTCTTGATGAAAGTTATCGCTTTTTACCGCATCGAACATGGGCTGATTCAGTGTGTTGAAGAATTGACACATCTGATCCACGGCGAAACTCAGGATCGTGATTTAGGATCGCGAGTTGCTCACTAGCGGGATATCGTTAAACGAATGAAATTCTGCGGTTAGTTGAGCAGAATCATAAGGTTATTCCACGTAATAAAAAACGCACCGGTGTTGGCCGATGCGTTTTGTGGTTAAAACCGAAAATCAATTAGCTTTCAGTCACAGGCTTTGGAGCCACATTGGATGATTCTTTCATGCCAAGGTGGTTGTTGCCCCAGCACTGTTCATATTTCCAACCGGTTAGTTCTTCAGCAACCGCTCTGGCATGGGCCGGAATATCTGCCATGGCACCGCCACCTTTAATCCGCTCAATCTCTTCTAGCAGGATTTTGTGATTATTACGGTCCAGTTTCATTTGCGTGGTGTAATAGATAGCCACCAGTGCCAGAGCGATAACGCCGATGGCAAATACCCCTACGATGGCTTGCACGGCAACTTCCGGTTGGCTCGATTGCCCGGAGACAAAACCAAAGCGACTTAATGTCCAGCCCATGGCGAAAACAATAATCGAACGTACCATTTTACCTGCAAAGGTCATGGCTCCGGCGTAGATCCCTTCACGGCGACGGCCGGTCAATACTTCGTCCACATCCGCCAGGAAGGTATAAACCGTCCACGGAATATAATAAATCCCCCCAGTGCTTAAACCGAAAACTGCGGTAATACAGAACAGTACAATGACAGTTGTTGTTTGCGACCAGCCAGTAAAATAGAGCGCAGCATAGGCAATCACACTGACAATAACCACTTGCAGAGCGATGCGGAACGGGCGAGCAAAGCCCATTTTGACGCAGATACCGATAAAGACGGCGGTGGAAATCAACTGCATTATTGAACTGAAACTATTGAGCTGAGAAACCAGTGCGGCATCTTGACCTAAACCAAAAATAATAAAGTAGGTAAATGCCGATGCGAATAACCACTCCGCGCCAAAGCCGAACAAATACATACCCAGATGCTTGCGGAAAATGCGCAGATGGAAAGTAGACGCCATATCAACACACAGCTTTTTCAGCGCCTGGCCGAAACTGCTGGTGGTTTCACGGACCACTTCGCTCGCTGGGCGTTCCCATGATGAGCTATAAAGCCAGATCATCGCGCAGCACATAATCAGACCGTAAGCGATACCGGTATAAAGGAAGGGGGTTGCAGAATCTTTACCGTAAATGGCAATAAACTGACCGGGAATAAAAGCGGCCAAAAAGTTTGCTACTTTACCGAAAATGGCTTTAGAACCAGTTAATTTGGAGCGTTTGGCAAAATCGGTGGTCATCTCGGTCGCCAATGTTTCATATGGCACCATGATGGAGGTATAAATCAGTTCAAACAGCGCGTAGGTCAGTAGGTAATACCAAAAGCCAAAACCGCTCATCCATAACATTGGATAGACAAGTACCAGCGGGATACCCAGTAAGATAAAGAAGCGACGACGACCAAAGATGCGGCCCAGTCTGGTGTTATAGAAGTTATCGGTGATATAACCCATTACTGGATTACTAATCGCATCAAGAATACTGGCGATTGAGAAAATAGTCGCAGCCTCTACGACTGATAGCCCGCAAAAGGTGGTGTAGAAATACATCAGCCAGGCTCCGCTGATTGCCAGTGCCCCACTTCCCAGTAAGTTGGCACTCCCGTACGCCAGCGTATGCCTTGTTGAAATCTGTTTACTCATTTTTACTGCCACCTCAAATTAAAACAATGTTTCATTAATAATGGATAATCGTTTTCTTTATAAAGGTATGGCGTTTATAAAAATGAGTGTTCGATCACGAAAAAGGGTTTTTCGGCCAGAAAAGGCGCCTATTACAGTAAAAATTGATATGAATCAAATTAGTAGCTAGGGTGGATATTCAGCAAAAAACAGAATATCCATGATAATGCGAATAATCGATAATGCCATTTTGTGACAATAATGACCGTGACACGTGTGGCAAGATTTTAACCAGCAAAATGAAAGACCATTACTAGAATTAGCGCTATTGCTTACAGTGTGAAAATATCACTTTTGTGAAAGGGCGAATTATTGCGGGCATAGCCCATGAATAAATGTTGGTTGCAATCGCGGCTGACAGTGAAGGACGTAGAATGGCAAAGAAAAACCCCTATTATGATGCCAGTAAGCCACACCACACTGAGTTTGGATTTCAGAATCTGGAGCCGGTTGTTCATCATCCACAAGATTTGAAGCGTTGGCGTGAAGAGCGAAAACGCCAGTCGCTACCAAAACCGCCGCAGCAAGGATATGCGCAGTTTGTCACTGATTGGTGGCAAGCGGCAGATTTTAGCGGGCAGCAGGATGCGTTGTGGTGGCTAGGCCATGCGTCACTGTTATTGCGGGTCAGTGGGAAAACGGTTTTGTTTGATCCGGTACTCTCCGGTCGTGCCTCGCCGCTCAATTTTTACGGGCCAGCACGGAGAACACCGGTACCTGCCAGCGTAAAAGAGTTACCCCATATAGATGTGGTAGTGATTTCTCACAACCATTACGACCATTTGGATGTGACAACGATTAGCCAATTATTGCGCCGCTTTCCTAAGCTGATTTTTCTGGCACCGTTAGGGTTAAAAAGTTGGTTACTACAGCAGGGTGCTCGCCATGTTCATGAACTGGATTGGTGGGATAAACACCTCGCAGCTGAATTTGAGTTTCATTGTGTACCGGCACGGCATTGGAGCATGCGTACCCCCTGGGATCGTAACCAAAGTTTGTGGTCTGGTTGGGTGGTCAAGCGTGATGATATTAACTTTTACTTTACCGGTGATACAGGTTATTGCCAGCAACTATTAACCATTGGCGAAAGGTTGGGGCCATTCAATTATGCCGCCTTGCCCATTGGTGCTTATGCCCCGCGGTGGTTTATGCAGGCCCAACATATGGATCCACAGCAGTCGGTGCAGTTATTTAAACAATTACAGCAGCCGATGACAGTACCGATTCATTGGGGGGTGTTTGAACTGGCTGACGAACCACTGGATGAACCACCACAACAACTCAAGCAGGCACTAACTGAAGCGGGTATGAAACACGACAATTTTGCACCGATTAAAATTGGTGCACGAATATTGCTGGGGTAGGGGGGTTCAGTGGGTAGTTTTCAACCCACTGAAACCAATCGGTATTTTCTCTATTTATACCGATGCTGAACTAGATCCTAAATTGATTCACGGCACTGGTTAAATCAGCAGCCTGAGCTTGTAACGCCGCAGATGCTGCGGTGGATTCCTGCACCAATGCGGCATTTTGCTGCACCATGGTATCCAATTGCGCGACCGCACTATTTATTTCGTGGATGCCGCGCATTTGTTCATCGGCTGCGTTGGTTATTTCAGACATAATGGTGGTGACATCCGACACGCTGCTGACGATTTCGGTCATGGTATTACTGGCTTGACGTACCTGGCCGGAGCCAGATGCCACACTGCTGACTGTCGATTCGATCAGCGTTTTGATCTCTTTCGCTGCCTGTGCACTGCGCTGCGCCAATGTACGAACTTCCCCTGCGACCACAGCAAAACCGCGTCCTTGCTCACCCGCGCGTGCCGCTTCTACCGCCGCGTTAAGTGCCAGAATATTGGTTTGGAAAGCGATACCGTCGATCACACTGGTGATATCGCCGATCTTGCCAGATGCCGCTTCAATCGATTCCATTGTGGTGATGACTTTAGCTATCACGTCGCCACCACGTGAAGCATCGTTAGCCGCCGAAAGTACCGCAGTATTGGCCTGGCGCGCTGCGCTGGCGGAGTGGGCCACGGTTGCCGAGATTTGTTCCAACGCCGCCGAGGTTTGCTGCAAACTGGCGGCGGCAGACTCTGTGCGGCCCGACAGATCCTGATTACCTGCCGCTATCTCATTGGCTGCAATCCGTACTGATTCGCTGGTATCACGGATTTGCGCCATTACTACACTCAGTTTGTCGGCAAAATTGTTGAACGAAAGGGCTATTTTTGCCACTTCATCACGGCCTTCTACCGGCAGTCGCTGAGTTAAGTCTTCTGAGCCGGAGCTGATAGCATCCATGGCTTTATGCACATGGGTCAGCGGTGCCAGAGCACGTTTGGTAATGAGGCTAATAATGACAACAGCGATTAAAATAATAATCACCAGCGTCACCAGTGATGTGGTCAGTAACGACCGCATGCCGGTGGTAGCTTGAGCTTTGTCCAGGGCGACAACGGTAAACCATTGAGTCCCTGGTACTGCTTGGGCCAGCAGCAATTTACTGTTATCGCCAATATTGGCAGCGACAGGCTCAGTTGCTGTTAACAGTGTTTTAAGGTCCAGCGTCGGCGCAATATCGCTCAGTGGCTTAAGGGCTAGTTTCGCATCTTGATGAGCGATAATGGTGCCATCGGCATCGATTAACATACCAAAACTATCTTCAGTCGGGTGTATGGATTTCACGTTTGCAATCACGCTGTCCATGGTGACATCAGCAGCCAATACCCCTTTAACGCTGCCGTCCTGAATAATCGGCAATGCGAACGTTACCACTAACTGATTGGTTCCAGCATCAACATAGGGTGGGGTGACCACGGGTTTGCCCGCTTTTACCGCTTGTAGATACCATGGCCGCCCAGTGGGGTCGTAGCCGGCTGGAATACCATCGGGATTAGAAAAAATCGCGGTTTTGTTCGCGTAGCCGATATACACGTTGATGAAGTTACCTGCGGCTGCAACTTGTCGCAGTGCCGCTGTCGGGTCTGCCGTCAGTGCGCTGTCTTTTAGTGACACAATCATTTGTGTTTTGGAGGCAACCCAATCGGCGATCCCGACACCATGACTGGCGGTAACGGCGGTCAGGGTATTATCTATGGCACTATTGTTATATTTACTGGCAACCGAGTAGTTAAAATAGGTGTTAATGGCCAGAGAGCCTGCCACGATGATGATACAGGCAGCCAAGATACGTGAACGAATGGAATCAAGCATAGAGCGTCCTAAATAAGAGGGAAGGCATGATTCAAGTAACGGCTTGGCAGAGATAAACTTGAGCTGTGTCACAGTAACAAACTGTAATTAATACGCCATTGTTAATACTTCTTTATGTAACGGTGACAAATTAGGTGGATTTTATTGACATCTATATTCAATAAAAACATAAGCTTGATTATTCCTTTCTGCTTCATTTGAAGGTAAAAATTCAAATAAAGTTGAAAAAAATAGTGACATCAAAAAGGTAAAATTAGCATCAATGCAGCTAAAGCAGCGGTTTTCAGGCTGCATTGATGCTGAGGGATGGCAGTAATAAGAGGGTGGTTAGATTAAAATTTATACTGCAAACCTATAGCGATAGTTTGATGTTGTTGAGCAATGCTGGCGCTATTAGCTACATTTGCAGAAACACCTGCACCAGTGTCGATGATTTGTGTATCTCCTTTTCCTTCGGCATGCCTGTTCCAGGACGCTTCAACAAATAATTTAGTGTTATCGGTGACGTAGTAGCCCGCATCAACCACTACTGCGTAATAGCGAGAGCCTTTGCTGCTGTCTTTAAATGAAAGTTGACGTAAATAGTGTCCATCATCACCATAGGCATTTACCCAACTGCTGTATTTCAGCAAGGTATTAAACTCAAATTTTTGATAATGATAGCTCCCGGCTAAGCCAAGATAGGGCATTTCAAACTTTTGCTTATAACCAATGCCGGTAACACTATCGGAACCTGTAAATAGGTTATTGCCTTTATTGTAATTATAGTTTCCACCATAAGATGTCCAGCTATTATTATTGCGCTGATAACCGGCCATCATACCAATACGGTAATTGTCTTGCTTTAAAAGCCAAAGCTTTGCATTAAGATCGATTTCATTCGCATAATTTAAATTGGTTTTTTCGTGATGAGACCAATCAGTCCACTTAGATTGCCCTAACGTCTTCCAATCATAATCATCCATGACCCCCTTCCCAGGTGATAATGTGGACCATCCGCGCGCGGTTAATGTTAACCGTGATAACAGATCCCATGATATATCCATTTTTACAATAGGCGTGTTTTCCGCTTTCCAATCTATCTGGCTTAGTTTGTGACCATTATATTGGCGCTGATAAACAAACTCTTGTGATTCTGCATTCAATAACCCCAATGAGGAGCTAATCGTCAGACCATCGTTTATATCTGAGTGATAGCTGGCTACTGCTGTATGGCAGGTGATAATCAGCGGTAATACAGCAACACTTCTCTTTACCCATCTATTCTTTTCCATCATTAACCTTTAATCCCTTTAAAAATAGAAGGTAAAAGTTAACATTGACGGGAGATTAATTTTTTAAAATAAAGATTAAAAGAAAATTAAACGTATTAAAAATATTACTTAATAATGGCGCACTATAATGCATTAATATGAGCCGCGCCTGATTACCCGGCTAAATGGTTTTCAAAACTCATTAACCAGCCATTCGTCGGCTTCATCAAACATTTCTTCAACCAACCGGTTCAGTACTGATTTTTCTTGTTTATTAGCATCAGTATTGATGCCATTGGCTTGCATTGGTTTAACCTTAACTTCAGCATCAGGAAACACCCGATGCACCCGCTTGGTTAACTCTGCCTTAATCATTTCAGCGGCGTTGGGTAGGCCGGCGACATTCCGTTTGTCATAAATCAATTCAACACGCATGGCTTTTTCCTGAATGAGTAAATACTGTATTAATATACAGCACTGGCGAGTGGCAGACAACGCTGTTTTACACGGATTGAGGCGAGAAAACGACTATTACTGATTTTTTAACGTCAATAAAATAACCGCAGGTGATTAATTGTGGGAATCACTGGCGGTTATTTTATGTGTGGGTGCTTATCTGATTGTTTATACAAGTGATTTATTTTTCCAACTACAACTGAGCACCGGTGTTTATCTAGATGGGGGCTAGTTTATTTCCAGCCAGCGAGCATCAACCACCACACCCAGTATCTTACAGTTGCCATTGAGTTCGATTAATCGATAGGAGGGATTCAATGGTTTCAAATACTTAACACCAGCATCAACAATGAGTTTCTTAAATGTTGCTTCGTTATCATCAGTCAGTTTGGCAATAACAAAATTACCGGGTAGCGGCTCTTTTTCCGGGTCAACCAGAATAATCATTCCTTCAGGAAAACTGATCCCTGAAGGCGATGTCATGGAGTCTCCTTTAACGCTGAGCCAAAAAGCGTTGTCATGGGCATTTTTGGTCGATTCAGGCCAGATTTCAATATCACGCAGCGTATAAGGCTCTATTGCCTCATACCAGTTACCTGCACTTATCCAACTGATTAACGGATAGCTGTTAGCAACTGATCCGGCCGGTTTATCATTTAGCCCATTACGCGCCGAGATCGATAAACTTTCGGCCATTTTCGCCAATTCTTTCGCCAGAGAAGGGCTAAAGCTGCTGATTGGTTCATTGAGTATTTTGGCAAAAGCAGCGGCGTTGGTCACATTGAGCGGATTTATGCCGTTAAGGAATTGGTTTACGGCACTTTGCCCAACCCCTAATTCGTGCGCGACAGACTCTTGGGATATACCCAGTACTTTTTTCTTGGCATTAAACAGCTCTTTCAGCCGCTTAGCGTCGTCTAACTGTTCTGGCGTCAATGGGTTCTTTTTCATCAGTCAATTTTATTACCGTTAGCAATAATATCCAATCATCTGCGGTGTTGACTATAAAATCACTTGCGGTAATAATCAATCAAAATATATCAGGGAAACGTATGAGATCGTTCTGGCACGCATCACTGCTATCCAGATATGTAGCATAGGTTGTTCCTGTTTATCACAAGAAGACGGCGGCCAGACTTACGGTGGTTTCCGTTGTTGAGCAATCGATAGGCTGAGGTGTCATCACGGTGCCCTGCCTTTTGTGGAGTAATTATTTATGAGTTCAATAAACGGTACACAAACCGGAAGCCACAGTCAGCAGAACCAAAACATGAGAGATATTCAATTAGTCCTGGCGCGCTGGGGAGTATGGGCAAGATATAGCTCCGGGCTGGATTATTCATCTATCGCTGCGGGCTTTAAGGGGTTATTGCCTGATACGTCTAAGAGTAAAGCCTCCTGTTGTGATGATGACGGTCTGGTTGTCGATGGTTGCGTTGCTCGATTAAAACAATACCGGCCAGATGAATATGAATTGATCATCCGTCACTATGTGCTTAATCAATCCAAGCGAGCAATTGCTCGTCAGCAGAAAAGAGATGAAAAACTGGTGCGAATTAATATGCAAATGGCGGAAGGCTTTGTTGATGGCTGCCTGGCAATGTTGAATGTGAAATTAACTATGGACCCTTTAATAGAGAATTTACATATTTATGAAGAAACACTCACGCGGTCCGCAAAAAGTGTATTAGTCTGACATTACTGGTTAGTTTGTTACGCAATTATCATAATTTAAAATCTCGCTTTGGTGAGGTTTTTTGTTTTTTAGTTGATGTGTATTTAATTAAAAATAAATCTATTTTTTATAAAAAAACACTAACGCGGTCCGCAAAAAGTATATTAGTCTGATATCACTGGTTCGTTACATACTGATTAAGAAAGAGGAAAGCCCCGCATGGTTGGGGCTTTCCTCTTTCTGTTAGTCATACGCGCAAGTGTATCGGCTTGGGAGGTATTAAATGAGTGAACAAAATCCACTGCCGTATTGGTGGGCAGGATCGCTTGCTCTATTTTCAGCGCTGAGTTTACAGGATTACATCTTTATTCTGGGTACTATTATTAGCGTAATATTTACCATCAAAACTTATTACGTTAATTTACGGGAAAAGGACGCAATAATTAAAGAAGAGCAGAGACGAACAGAAATTCTACGGGATTTTTTGCGTAATAAAACAGTGGCCGATATTCCAGCCGCAATTGCGGTATGTAATGACGCGCTACACAAAATGGAGAGCTGACATGACGCCTTCACTGCGTAAGAAAGTTTTGGGTGCCGCAGCCGGTGGAGCAGTAGCCATTGCCGGAACATTGCTGGGTGGGCACGATGGTTTTGAAGGACGTAAATACATCGCCTACAACGACGTAGTGGGCGTCATGACGCTGTGTGATGGTCACACTGGTAACGACATTATCCAGGGAAAACTGTATAGCGATCAACAGTGTGATGCGCTATTACAGCAGGATTTACTGGTGGTGAAAAAGTCGGTCGATGATGCGATACAGGTACCTGTGGGAGATTACACCCGCGCAGCGCTCTATTCATTTACCTATAACGTCGGTAAAACCGCATTTATCCACTCAACCTTATTAAAGAAACTCAATAGCGGAAATATAACCGGCGCATGCGGGGAGTTGCGGCGCTGGATTATGGCGGGTGGCAAGCGCTGGCAGGGTTTGGTTAATCGGCGTGAGATTGAACATGAACTTTGTCTGACACCGAACCTGACGGCAATAAAAGCGAAAGCCAGGGAGGGCAAATGAATAGGCGTGCCATCACCACGGTGTTGCTCGCGATATTACTCATGGGGCTGATGGCCAATACCTATCGCTTGAGTGCCAAACAGGTGCAGGAGCATGCGGAGTTACAGGCTGAACGAGTTGTTAATCAAACATTGGATAACACCATCGCTGCCTATCAGTTAAACGATGCGGCTAATCGGGCTGCCGTCGCACGGCAGTTGGAAAATGAAAGGGTATTGCGACATGAAACTGAGGATCGTCTCAAGCGTTTTGTGGCGGCAACCGCAACTGACAACTGCGCTGTCAGCCGTATGCCTGAGCCTGGCATTAGTATCTTGCGTGAATAAGCCGGCCCTTCAGGTGGTGAAATCCCCCTTATTACTGCCACCTGAGTCGGCGATGACCCAGTGTGAAATCCCGGAATTTGTTGGTTCCACATGGGGTGACAGTAGTTTATATGCGTTGGCACTCAAGCGAGAGTTACGCCTCTGTAAAGGACGGCTTGATGAGGTCATTCGTTGGCGTAATAACCAAATCAATAATCCACTACCGCCGTGAGACGACAGGCTTATCCCCGAACGGGGCAACCATTTACCAGGAGAATAACCATGATCGGTAGTAATGTCAGATATCTCATTTTTTATCAGGTGAGCCTATGAATGCTGCACTAATCAGGCAACTGGCCGCTGCCGCATTATTGGGCAAAACAGATGCGGAAGGTCGTATCTATTCAACTGATGCATGGCCGGTAACCACTTATCCAGCCATTTTGTTACAGACACCACTTGAAGTAAAAGAGTCTATTGGCCGCAATGTACCGCAGTTTAATACCATGACCACCTTACGCATTAGCGGACATATCCAACTAAGTGAGGCAGTAAATCGAGTCACGGAAGCGGCATCGGCACTTGAGCGTTTGTGTGAACAGATTCAACGGGCAGTGATTAACAGTTATGAACTGACTCGCCAGATTCAGCAATTTGCCAAAGTGCGTACCACGATGGGTATCGATACCAGCAGCGAGCAACATTTTGCTGAAGTGAAAATAGAACTCGATCTTGAGTATTACCAAGGGCCGGAAGACTTCTTCCCAGTAGAAACCACGCCACTGACAGGTATCGACATTGCGATTGATATGCCTGATGGCACCACAGACCCGCTGATCGCCATCACCCTTTCGGAGTAACCCTATGTTTGTAAAACCGATGACTGGCCGCGCAGTGCGTGACCCGGTCAAGGGCACCTTTTTGCCTGAATCTGGCGCAGAGGTTCCTGATAACCCATTTTGGCACCGTCGTATTCAAGACGGTGATGTGGTGCAGGTTACGGTAAAAACAGCGAAACCTGCATTTTAAGTGTTAACAACGGAGAGTAAAAAATTATGACAATTCCTTTCACTAATATCCCGAGTAATCTACGTACGCCACTGTTCTTTGCCGAGTTTGATAATTCCCAAGCTAACACAGCGAGCACCCCTCAACGGACTTTGATTATCGGGCAAACCCTGGCGGAAAGCACTTTGCCCGTCAATGTGCCGCTGCTGGTTTCATCTGTCGCCACCGTTGCCGGTTTGTGTGGTGCAGGTTCAATGCTACATGGGCAAATGGCAGCATATCTGGCCAATGACAGCGCTGGCGAAATCTATCTTCTACCATTGCGCGACTCTGAAGCTATGGTTGCTGCCATCGGTAAAATTACCGTGACGACCCCGGCATCAGCAACCGGTGTTATCTCACTGTATATCGCCGGTATTCGTGTACAAACCACGGTAGTGCCGACTGATGATGCCAATACCATCGCTCTGGCGCTGGCAGCGGCAATCGAGAGTAAACCTGAATTACCGGTAACGGTTGCCCATACTGGTGATGGCGTATCGGAAGGCGCTGTTGTGGTGCTAACAGCCAAAAACAAAGGAGCACATGGCAACAATATCGATCTGCGTTTGAACTATTTGGGGAGTGCCGGTGGAGAGACCACTCCGGAGAGTCTGGTGTTGTCGATCACCCCGATGGCAGGCGGTGCAGGCGCGCCTGAACTGGCAAGTGGCCTGGCAAACTTACAAGATCGTACCTTCGATTTCATTATCAACCCTTACACGGATACCGCGTCATTGGATGCCATCAAGGCATTCCTTTCTGATAGCACCGGGCGCTGGAGCTATAGTCAGCAACTGTATGGTCACAGCTTTGCCGCTCACTCCGGCACCTATGGTCAACTGACTGCGGCCGGTGAACTGCGTAATGACCAACATGCCTCATTGCTCGGGATCCATAACTCGCCGACACCGGCTTACCTCTGGTCAGCCGCGTATGTTGGTGCTATTGCACAAAGCTTGCGTAATGATCCCGGCCGCCCACTGCAAACGTTGGCAGTAAGTGGTGTATTGGCAGCGCCCCTTTCTAGCCGTTTTACCCTGACTGAGCGGAATAACTTGCTGCATAGCGGTATTTCAACCGTGACGGTGGCGGACGACGGGACAGTTCAAATCGAAAATATCATTACGACTTATCAGACCAACAAATACGGTGCTGCGGATGATAGTTATTTGCAAATTGAGACCTTGTTCTTATTGATGTTTGTCACGCGCTACCTACGAACTCAGGTGACCTCGAAGTTTGCTCGCATGAAGTTGGCTGCCGATGGTACCCGTTTTGCACCAGGCTCGGCCATCATCACGCCAAATACCATCCGTGCCGAGCTGATTGCTCAGTATCAGACCCTGGAATTTAATGGCTATGTTCAGGATGCCAAAGGTTTCGCCCGTGGCCTGATAGTTGAGAAAAATGCCAGTAATCCAAATCGTGTTGATGTGTTGTGGACCGGCGTGCTGATTAATCAGTTGCGTATCTTTGCGGTTCTCAATCAATTCCGTCTGCAAGCGGCTGTTTAACCCTTAGCCATTTAATGCACTAACAAAATAGGAAATAAATTATGAGCGATACTTCAAACCGCCTGGCAGGTACGGCTTATGTCACCGTTGATGGCATTACTATTATGGTGGCCGGTCAGTTCAAATACAGCCCTTCAAAGGTAAAACGTGAAACTGTCATGGGCATGGATGGGGTACATGGCTATAAAGAAACCGTGGTGGCACCGTCCATTTCCTGCACTATCCGTGACAGCGGCGGGGTCTCTATCAGTGATTTTAACGACCAGACCAATGTCAATATTGTCTGCGAATTGGCGAACGGCAAAACCATTATTGGTAGCGGCATGTGGTCGGTGAGCACGTTGGTGGTTGACAGCACTGAAGGCACGGTTGATGTGAGCTGGGAAGGCGGTTCGGTGACGGAGAATTGATATGACTGTACTGGAGCGCAGTAAAACTATTTCACTGGTGAAAGCCATTCAACACGACGCAACCAAGACCACCTACGAGGTGGTCGAGCTTAGTGAACCGACACTGTTGCAAGTACAGCAATTCTACGATGAGCAAACCAAGTCAGGTTCGCTCAGCGGTATGGGATTGCTGATTGCCTTGGTCTCAGGGGTGCCGCGTGAGGCTATCAAGAAAATGGCTTTTACCGACTATAAAGCCTGTGAGGTTTATATGATGGGTTTTTTAGCCTACTCCCCAACAGGGGGCGATGGCGCGAAATAATCGCTGACGTCACTTACTATTATAGCTGGGGGCCGGGCGATGCCTGGTCCCTGACCTACAGTAGCTTAATGTGGTGGTGCCAGCAGGCCGGGCGGATTAATAAAATTAAGGCTGGCAAAAATGGCTAATAAATACAATATGAATACGGTTTCTCCATTATCTAAAATACCACCTCAAATATTCAGTAACTATAAATTAGCTGGTGGTGGAAACACAATTATTGCTGTTGTAACTGCGGGAGTGGAATGGCTTAATAATGGTGCTGATGAGGCCCGTAAAATAAATACAGCGGCGAGGAACGTTAATGCACCTATTGATCAATTTAGTCAAATAAGTGGCGCTATGCGTATTCGAGGTGTTGAACAAATGGCTGCGATAAAATCAACTGAGCAGCTCTACAGCAATTTGAATAATATGCTATGGGGCCATAATGTTCAGGGGCTGGCGCAGCTACATGAGTATGGGTTTGACATTATCAGTAATGAAAATGGCACGGTTGATGCTACAGCAACAATAGCTAAAATTGCCGAGGATTTTCCACAAATGGCACCCCAAGTACAAAGTAAACTGACGAATGCTCTGAAAATAGACGGTAATACTATTGAGTTGCTGCGAGAGGGGGCGCAACTAAAAGATTTGCTGGCTAAATCTACTCTATTTGGCCTAACTATTGATCCTGAGCTTAATATACAATTGACAGAGTTAGACCAGAACACCGATGAGTTAAGTGCTGCTTGGGATGGTCTGAAAGATAAGCTATCTAACATCGGATACGAAATTCTTGTCTCTGATGGCTCAGTGGCTGATGGCATTGGTGGTTTAACTGACACGCTGACTTATGGTCCAGATAATTTTGCCATAATGCGTACTTTAGGGGTAATCAGTGGTAATGATTCGGCGAAAATGCGATGGGCATATAATAATACAGATTTTAAAAAACAACTTAATTGGTATGAAATAACCATGCTTAATAGCGGTCTTATGACTGATGGATTTCGTAAGAAATATCAGGATCATATTAAGCCCAATGATGCAGAGAAAATAAATTATCAGACTGAAAGTGCGGGTGATATTTCCGGACGCCGGCCAATTAAAATTGAGTCCACTCCATTAACCGATCTTTTTAATCTGGGATCCGGGGTTGAAGTTGAAACTCAAACACAAAACACCTGGAGCAACAATCGCATAACTGAATTCGGTGCTGAAGATCCCTATTCCCTTAGCCCCTCATCTTCTCTTGTACCAGATAATAATATAGGCAGCATCCCTACAGCTGAATCACCTTTTTATACTGACTCAGTGGGGGGGGGTTAACGTTAATGCTATTGCTGATGTTATCGCTACCGCGATGCAGAACAATCGGGTGCAGATTGAATTGACGTTAATCGACAGTCGAAGCGGTGAAAGCTTAGTGATCCCAACTCAGGGAGGCAGCAGAATAGCTCACGCCATGCAGATGTAATTCCCTATTAATATCCGTAAAAATTAACCAATCAGCATATCGATATAACCCGCTCCGGCGGGTTTTTTATTTCCTAACGTCTACTACTGGACAGGAGAACGAAATGTCACTTATCAATAACGCACTATCAGCGCTCTTGGGAGGAAGCGACGACAGTTGGCAATGGTCGGAACACCTCCATCAAGCCTCCTTTCGGGGGGTGCCCTTCGTGGTCCTGAATAGCAAGGGCAGTTTTGGTCGTCGTCAGGCAGTGCACACTTACCCTTATCGCGATACCAGCTATATCGAGGATTTGGGGCGCAGTACGCGGAACATTGTTTTAACTGGATTTTTGGTACAAAACAGCCAGATCTACGCCGCACCTGATGTAATGACTCAGCGCGATTCATTGATCGCAGCTTGTGAAATGGCCGGGCCAGGGACATTGGTCCACCCAACGTTGGGTGAGATGACTGTCAGCATCGCTGACACGGGGCTGAAAATTGATGAAGGTGTTGGCAGCGAGCGGGTATTCGCGTTCAGCTTAACCGTTATCGAATCCGGCTTACGTGCCTTTGCCATCACCGGTATGGCTGAAATGAGCGCGTCTGCGCACTCCTCTTGGCTGGGATTGAGCGCCAAAGCAGTCGCTGGTTTTATCTCAACGGTAAAAGGAGAGATGCGCTCGGCCACTCAGGTAATAAAAACCTTGAAAAGTACGGCGGAATTTTGGAGCCGAATGGTAACGAATACTGCCAATGAGGCCAGTAATCTGGGTAACGCACTGCGCTCAACCTTTGGCCGAAACCGTTATGGCCGCTTTAACCACGGTACTGTCGGTGGCAGCAGTTCGGGCGTGACGGAAGCTGTGAACCAGCAAAGTGATACCACCAACTTACCCATGTTAGTGGCGCAACGGCTGGCGTTTATCGTCGAAGGGCGAGCGGCAATCAGTGCTGCCGTGAATGAGTTACTTGCGACTAACAGTGTTGAGGGGCATGCCGACAAGTTACTCACTCTGGTTAACACGCTGCTAAATGGTGGTTTTAGCACACTGGATGTTATCCGCATGATGGAAAGCCTGACAGCGGCTCACGAAGACGCCTTCCGAGCCAATAGCAGTGATATCGCAATTGCTGACGCCAGCCATCATTTAATGATGACTTTATGCGCCGGAGGGATGGCTATCGCGGCGGCGCAGTATCAACCGGAAAGTTATGACGATGCTGTCGCTGTACTTGGCAGGGTCAGTAAGGTGATTGATAGCTCAGCACTGGCCGCCGCCGATCGCGGCAATGATGAAACCTACCGTGCGCTGATGCAAATGCGCGAATCTATCGTGGCGCTATTGCAACAGTCCGGGGCGAATTTATCTCGCATCAACGAGGTTAGTTTTAACCGCTCACTACCCGCGCTGATGCTGGCGAATCGGTTATATCAGGATGCGCTACGTGGTGATGCACTAGTGAAAATGGCGAATCCGATTCATCCGGCATTTATGCCAATTCGATTTAGGGCATTGAATCTATGAATAATAAAATGCCAAGTGATGACTTAACACTAGAGATAGACGGCAGAGCGATCACCGGTTGGAGCAAAGTTCAGGTCACGCGGAGTATTGAAAAATTACCCAGTAGTTTTGAGTTATCGCTGATGGATCGTTATCCCGCCAGTGGAGGGCAACAGTGGATTATCCCAGGAGCTCCCTGCGTGGTTAAGTTGGGTAATGATGCTGTGTTAAATGGCTATATTGACAGTTGGGATTGCGCTATTGCGGCCACAACACATCAAGTCAGTGCCTCGGGGCGCAGTAAGTGCCAGGATCTGGTGGATTGCTCTGCTGAATGGACAAACAGCGTGATTAGTCAGTCCACGGTGTTACAGATTGCGCAAAAACTGGCCGAACCTTACGGCATCAAAGTGACCTCTGATATTACCGATATGACCATTGTGCCGAAATTCACTCTGAATTGGGGAGAAACGGCGCAAGCGGTGATTGATCACGTCACGCGCTCTGCTGCATTGCTCTATTACGACCAGCCGGATGGCCACTTATATCTGACCCGCGCTGGAACGCATAAAGCTGCAAGTGGTGTGGCACAGGGCATCAATATTCTTAGTGCCAATCTTCATACCGATATCAATCAACGCTTTGTTGATTACACCGGCGTGGTGCTCTCTTCCAATGCCGCAGCCAGGCATTCTGCCTCGGGTGGGGATAACACCTCGGTGCGAGCTACCACGCGAGACACACTATTGGCCGAACAATTTCCGGCCCGCCATCGTAACCGGGTCATTATCGTCGAAAGTACCGTGAATTCGCCACATTTGCTGAAAGATTGCATCGAATGGGAAATGAACCGCCGCTCTGGTCGCGCCAACGTCTTGACAGTACAAGTTGACAGTTGGCGCGATCGCGATGGCCGGCTATGGGAAGTTAATACATTGATTCCCATTACTATTCCAGTATTTGGGCTTAATGATGAGCTGTGGCTACTCTCGGAAGTGGTTTATGCCAAAGATGAGAAAGGGACGACGAGCAAAATGACCCTGATGCCACCTGCTGCCTTCACATTCCAGCCTTACAACATTAAGTGATATAGGGGCTAACTATGAATGACCTAACCGGGCAAATTTCGACCCTGTACCGGCAGATAAAAATGCTGTTGGGACTTGGGCGAGTGAGTGCCTTTGACGACAGTGACGGGATACAAACTGTGCAGTATCAAACCCAACTGGAAGTCCACTCTGATACCCCCAGGCTGGCTGAGTTTGGTTTTTCATCGGGATTGCCCGCTGGCAGTGACGTGGTTATCGGTTTTCTGGGCGGGGACCGATCCAACGGCCTGATCATCGCCTCCAACCATCCGGCTTATCGCCATTCAGGACTAACAGCCGGAGAAACGGTGATTTATTCCCAGTGGGGGCAATTTATCAAACTGACGGAAAGTGGGGTAATCATTGAGGCTAACAATCAGCCGGTGACAATCAATAATGCTACCGCGGTGACGGTAAACGCATCGGTAAAAGTACGGCTGAATACGCCGTTACTCGAGGTTAGCGGCGATATTGTTGATAACGCAGACAGCAATAGCATCACGCTGCAAACCTTACGTGATGCCTATAACAGCCACAACCATCAACTCAAAAATGTACAGTCGGGCAGCGCGACCCTTACCAGTGAGACGCCCGCTAAGGTGGTGCAATGACAACAGATATTAAAACGGTTTGGGATGTCGATGCCTCATTGGGGGATTGGCAGACAGGTCGCGGGGGAGTGCTGGATGGCGATGATTTGCATACCGCTATTTTACTGAGTTTGTTTACTGACCGTCTGGCGCGAATTGATGATGCTATTGATGGCGATGATCGCCGCGGCTGGTGGGGGGACAGCGGGGCGCTATCAGCTATTGGTTCGCGGTTGTGGTTATTGCGGCGGGAAAAACTTACCACTCAGGTTGCGATCAAAGCCGAGGACTACGCGGCAGAAGCATTGGCGTGGCTGACCGAGGATAGTGTTGTGGCGGCCATAAACACCCGGGCACAAATAATTTACCCCAATACATTGCTGTTGATTATTGCTTACCAACAACCGGGTAAAGCCCAATCTTCAGTGAAATTTTCATGGGTATGGGAGGAGTAATTCATGCCATTTAATCGACCCACGTTAAGTGAATTGCGACAACTCAATCAGTCTTATATTCAATCGGAACTGAAAACCGGCGGCAACTTACTGCGTTTCTCCAATATTGGCATTATCAGTGATGCAGATGCGGGGATGGCACACCTGCACTATGGCTATCTGGATTATATCGCCCAGCAAGCCACGCCATACCATGCCACCGACGAGTACCTTGCGGCTTGGGCGGCACTGAAAGACGTGTTTCGTAAAGCAGCAAATCCGGCTACTGCGACTGACGTTCGCTTTAGTGGGATAGCCGGACGAACTATTCCTGCCGGGCGCTTGCTTAATCGGGCCGACGGCTATCAGTATCGGCTTGATAATGAAGTGAAGATTTCTCCAGATGGCTACGTCCTGGGAGCTATTACTGCCATGTTACCCCGTCCATTAGAGGATGCGACTGGCGGCGGTAGCCGGGGTAACAGTGCGGCTGGCACCCTGCTGACGCTAGATATTGCTATTGATGGTGTTCAGGCCACCGCCACGGCACTGAGTAAAATTTCCGGCGGTGCGGATATTGAATCTGAGGATGCATTTCGTTCCCGTATGCTATTGGCTTACCAGAATATCCCGCAAGGTGGTAATGATACCGACTATCAATCTTGGGCATTAAGGGTACCGGGAGTGACCCGTTGTTGGGTAAAACGGCGGCTGATGGGGGTAGGGACTGTCGGGGTTTATATTATGTGCGATGACAACGACCACGACGGTTTTCCGCAAGGTAGCGACGGTATTTCATCTCTGGAATCATGGGGTGCGGTAAAAGCCACTGGTGATCAACAGCGGGTGGCAGATAATATTTATCCACAGCAACCGATCATCGCGCTGGTCTATGTTTGTGCGCCAGTTGCACAACCCATTGATTTTATTATTAGTGGGATATCGCATGCCGACAGTGCTACCACGACCGCCATCAATGCCGCTATCGATGAGGTGTTTTTCAGCGAAGGTGAACCCGGTGGCAAAATCTTGTGGTCATCACTATTACTGGCAATTGGTGAGATCCCGGGAACCGGGGGCTTTATTATGCAATCTCCGGCGGCCAATATTGAGTTACAAACTGGCAAACTCCCCATTAGGGGTACGGTGAGCTACCTATGAGTCGCTACTCTGTCAGTGAATATACCACCGCTTTGCAAGCATTAATGCCGATGGGATTAGTCTGGCCACGGCGACCGGATGGTGTGCAGACTGATGTCTTGCGGGCGCTGGCGAATGCGTATCAGCGTAGCGATGAAGATGCGCAAGATTTGCTGTCTGCGGCATTCCCGGCAACGGCGACGGCTATGTTACCTGAGTGGGAAGCCACTGTGGGGCTACCGGATCTATGTGCCATTGGTGAAGTAGACAGCATGATCCAGCGCCAGCGGGCAGTGGTGTCGAAATTGTTTGGCATCGGCGGCCAGTCTGCGGCCTATTTTATCCGTGTGGCCAAGGCATTGGGTTACTCCATTGCTATCACCCAATACCGACAAGCATGCGCAGGTATGTCGGTATGTCGTGATGCATTGAACGGTGACGAGTGGCCATTCACGTGGTTGATTACTGCACCCGAAACCACGCTTCATTATGCTCAATGTGGCCTCACTTATTGCAATGATCCGCTGCGGTCATGGGGCAATAAACAACTTGAATGCCGGTTTGCGGTGTTAAATCCGTCTCATAGCATTCTGAAGTTTGGCTACGTTAGCTAACTAATCAATTTCTATTAATTTAAAACGCCTTAATTGGTGAGGTATTACTATGCAAAAAATTGGAGATATTCCTAATTCACGCGCCGACAATAATGGCGAATTTACCGACGGCAATGTCGCCGGCGGCGTTCCCCCAACGATATTACCGGCTGAATGGTTTAACACCTTACAGCGGGAATTAATGAGTGTTCTTTCTGCCGCGAATATTGATGCTGACAGTGAGAAGTTTGATCAGGTGGCGACTGCTGTCTCTAAATTAATTACTGATGGTGGATTTTTAAAAACAGCCAATAACCTTGTGGAAATTAAAAATGCGGGGGCGGCAGCCGTTGCAAGTACTCTCTTAAACCTTGGTTTGGGAGATGCGGCTAAAAGGAACGTGGGAACGGGCGTTAATCAAATACCTGATATGGCAAGTTTTGCTGCTTCACCAAGTCCAAACGGATATCAAAAATTGCCAGGCGGGATCATTATTCAGTTTGGTTCTGCATCAGGGAGTCAAATCGTTAATTTACCTATTGTTTTTCCTAATAACGCACTTGTTGCTTTTGCATCATCTGGCACACCATCAGCTTATGCGACGACAGGAATATTCACAAAAACAACATTACAGGTAGTGTCAGCGACAGGCGGTGCTATTGCCTGGATTGCGATCGGATGTTAATAAATAAGGATACAAAATGAGTTCTTACTTTTATAGCCAAACAGATAATAGTTTTTATCCGGTTGATTTAATTGATGCCTATCAGCAGGCAAGCTCTTGGCCGGAGGATGGAATAGAGGTGTCTGAGGATGTTTTTATTACCTATTCGGGCATGCCTCCAGAGGGGAAAATGAGGGGTACAGTCGAGGGGATGCCAGCATGGTTAAATATTCCACCGTCGCCAGCCCTTACAGCGGATGAACTGGCAGCAAAGGCTCGCAGTTATCGCGATGCTTTTATTATTGCGACCGACCCGATGATGGTCAGTGATTATTGTATCGACGATACCCCACTAACCCAAGCCCAACGTACCGAGCTAACAGCAATCCGCTCTGATTATCGTGCATGGCCAACAAGGGAAAACTGGCCGTTGATTGATTTACCAGAACTGCCACAATGGCTTTTAATTGAAGCTGTCAATCAAGGTTATCGAGTACCTGATTGGCCGGTCGTAAAATAGTGCCAGTGCTCTAAGCCGGGCTTAATAGCCCGGCCTATTCATATTGACTCTACTGAGTAACAGCTATGAGTTCAGTTCTCAGCCACAACTGGCTCGTTAGCGACCCCATTTCATGTTAAATTCGCTATCTTGGGCCATTGCGTTGCATAAGTGCCTTGATTACAGGCGAATCACGGGAATCTAGGTATCAGTATGTTTACATATAAAGAAATATCAGCGCTGAACGAACTGGAATTGATCGTTTATAATTACATCATAAAAAACACTGATAAAGTGATGTATATGACCATCAGAGAACTGGCTGATGCAGCGGGTGTTTCTACTACTACGGTTTTACGATTCTGCAAAAAAATGAATTGTGATGGTTATTCTGAATTCCGGGTGCGGTTTAAATTATATGTAGAGCATGACGAAAAACCACCGGTTAGTTTTGGTATCAGTGAGATAATTAGCTATTTTAAAAGTATTAATAATAGCGAGTTTGATGACTTATTGGATATGGCTGCGGCACAAATAGCCGCCACGCGCCGAATTATTTTTGTGGGTATAGGAACCTCTGGGGCGTTAGGGAAATACAGCGCGCGTTTCTTCTCGAATATTGGCAAGTTTAGTACTTATATTGACGATCCCTATTATCCTATCAACAGCGATATGTATCAGGATGCTATTGCTATCATATTTTCCGTCTCGGGTGAAACCGAAGAGATTATCCGTATTGCTAATCAGTTCAGTTTACATAATTGTAAAATAATCAGCCTGACAAACAGTGATAACTCAACGCTGGCCAAAATGGCCGACCTTAATATCTCCTATCATATGCCACCTATTGTATTGGAAGGGCATTATAATATTACCACTCAAATTCCAGTATTATATATAATAGAAACTATTGGTAAAAAACTCCCGCAATTAATTAATAAAAAAGCACCATAAAACACTGTGTTTTTTGAGTGTAACATATTCCAATTCACGATTTTTGTTATATCGTGACTTCGCTTTTCTTTTTGCTAGAATCCAATCTCAACCGGCTACGAATATTAATAATAAGCCAATAACGCTCTGTTTATCTTACGCTCAGTACCCGCGACAGGAGATTAATAATGGCAATAGATTACGCACTGACCGCTCAGGAAATTATCCAATATATTGGCGGTGATAATAATGTGATTAATGTCACACATTGTGCGACCCGTTTACGGTTTATATTGAAAGACAATAAAATTGTCGACAAAGAACGTTTAAATCGTGTTAAAGGGGTCATCACCGTTATTGAAGCGGGTGGGCAAATGCAAGTGGTGATCGGTAATCATGTCGGCGATGCTTATAAACATGTCATCAGCTTGATTAATGTCGATGAAAGTGCCCCGGTTGCTGCACCCAAGGTCGGTATTGTTAGCCGTTTGATGGATATTATCTCCAGCATCTTCGCCCCATTCCTTTACCCGTTAGCCGCCTGCGGTATTTTACAGGGGATTATTTCATTTCTTGCCGCCATTGGCTGGATGGATGCGGCGAGCGGCACCTACCGTATTCTGAATTTTGTTTCCTGGACCGGTTTTACCTTCCTGCCCGTGCTGGTGGCCTTTACCGCTGCCAAAAAATTTAATGTTAATCCTTTCACCGCAGTCATTACCGCTTGTGCCCTGATCAGTCCTGATTATATGAATATGCTGACAGCCAATAAAATTACTACGCTGAATTCGGCCGATCCAGCCGTTCAGCAGCTAATGCAAGAAGCACTGAATAATCCGCAAGTGGCCCATATTTTAAACACTATCGCTGGTATTCCCTTATCATCGCCAACCTTGGATTTCTTCGGTATTCCCGTGCAATACCTGAGCTATACCGCCTCGGTTATTCCGATTATTTTGATGGTATGGGCCATGTCTTACGTGCAGCGCTTCTTTGAGCGGATCCTGCCAATGGTGGTGCGCAATCTATTCACCCCAATGTTCTGTATTGCCATCATGGTGCCACTAACGTTATTGGTGTTCGGCCCGGTGGGTAATCTGATCGGCGGTGCGATTGGTGGTGTTTATAACTCTCTTTATAACCTTAGCCCGGCAGTGGCTGGGTTTATGGTCGGCGCTTTCTGGCAGCCGCTGGTCACACTGGGTGTGCATTGGGGGATCACGCCTGTTACCGTTGGTAACTATGCGACGCTGGGTTATGACACCTTTACTGGCTTACAAGCTTCCGCTGTCTTTGCCATGGCGGGCACCATGTTTGGCGTTTACTTAAAAACCCGCAATAGTGAGATGAAGGGTATTTCACTGTCGGCCGGTATCACCGCGTTGTTCGGTATTACCGAACCGGCAATTTATGGTGTGGCACTACGCCTAAAAAAACCGTTCTTATGCAGTTGTGCTGCTGGCGGAATTGGCGGTGCTATCGCAGGGGCATCTAATGCGGTGTCATGGAGTTACTGCTTACCGGGTATTGCGGTATTACCGGTCTTTTTCAAAGAGGGCCATATGGCGCAGTTCCTTGGTTTCTTGCTGTCGATCACGGTAGCGTTCGTGTTGGGCGCACTTTTCACTTGGTTGGTTGGGTTTACTGATGAGCCTGAAAGTGTGCAACAGCAAAACAGCGCTAAAGCATCTGGCGCGCCGATTACTCAGGCGCAAATGAATCGGGGTTAACCGTTTAAATATTCAGATGGGCCATCCCGCCATTGATTTTCATTTCAAGGGCCTACAGTTGCCCACAGTATTAAGGGAGAAAATAATGAGCCACAAACAATTACCGAAAGATTTCTTATGGGGCGGCGCAGTTGCAGCACACCAGGTTGAAGGCGGCTGGGATAAAGACGGCAAGGGTGTGAGTATCGCCGATGTATTGTCGGGTGGTGCGCATGGAATTGACCGGGTGATGACTGATGGCGTACAGGACGGCTACCGTTATCCTAACCATGAAGCGGTTGATTTTTATGGCCATTACAAACAAGACATTGCGCTGTTTGCTGAGATGGGCTTCAAATGTTTCCGTACTTCTATTGCCTGGACGCGTATCTTCCCGAATGGCGATGAGCAGCAACCCAATGAGGCCGGGTTACAATTTTACGATGATATGTTTGATGAGTTACTGAAACACGGTATCGAACCGGTCATTACTTTATCTCATTTCGAAATGCCCTGGCATCTGGTGAAAGAATACGGTGGTTGGAAAAACCGTCAGGTGGTCGATTTCTTCGTGAAGTTCAGTGAAGTGGTGATGGCGCGTTATAAAAGCAAAGTTAAATACTGGATGACCTTTAACGAGATCAATAATCAGCGCAACTGGAAGTATCCGTTATTTGGTTATTGCTGTTCGGGCGTAGTGTTTACTGAGCAAGAAAATCCAGAGGAAACGCTGTACCAAGTGCTGCATCATCAGTTTGTTGCCAGTGCTAAGGTCGTCAAGCTTGGTCATGCCATTAATCCTGAGTTCAAAATTGGTTGTATGGTGGCGATGGTGCCGTTGTATCCATTCTCCTGCCATCCTGATGACATGATGTATTCAGTAGAAGCTATGCGTGAGCGTTATCTGTTTGGTGACGTCCATATGCGCGGTTACTATCCTTCCTATATTCTAAATGAGTGGGAACGTCGCGGATTCACCATCAAAATGGAAGAGGGTGATCTTGATACTCTGCGTGATGGCTGTGCTGATTATATGGGGCTGAGTTATTACATGAGTAATGCCGTTTCTGCTACTAACCCTGGCAGCGGTAATTCACTTTCTGGCTTTGAAGGCAGCGTGCCAAATCCACACGTTAAAGCGTCAGACTGGGGATGGCAGATTGACCCTGTCGGCTTACGTTATTCACTGAGCGTATTGTACGAGCGCTATCAAAAGCCGCTGTTTATTGTTGAAAATGGTTTTGGCGCGATCGACAAAGTGGCTGCCGACGGTATGGTCCACGATGATTACCGCATTGCTTACCTCAAAGCCCACATTGAGCAAATGAAAAAAGCGGTATTTGAAGATGGTGTTGATTTAATGGGCTATACCCCATGGGGCTGTATTGATTGTGTATCATTCACTACGGGTGAATATAGCAAACGTTATGGCTTTATCTACGTGGATAAAAATGATGATGGCACTGGTACTATGGCGCGTTCACGCAAATTAAGTTTTGACTGGTATAAGCAAGTGATTGCCAGCAATGGTGAAGTGCTCTAAACCCGCGATAACCCCGTAATGTTGGAAAGGCTGATTATAATTTTGGCCTTTCCATTAATTTCCCCTCGCCCCATTTTACCCATCACTTCAGGTGAACAAACGCAGTTTGTTACATTTCTGGTTGATTAAAAAATATATTTAAATTCAGTTAATTAGAGCTTATTCCTCCTGTCTGTAGGATGTGGCTGACATATCCTTAAAAAAAGCTGGGTTATTCTCTTACCCTAAGCGATAACATCATTCTTTGCATGGGATATTCGTCAGGGTTAATTCAGTTTTTTTGTGTAAAAAGGATTAGAAATGAAAGGGCAGTTATTAGTTGCAGCGCTGTTGGCCGCCAGTTTTTCAGTCTGTGCGGCGGAACATGCTCATTGGGGATATGAAGGTCAGGAAGATCCTGCCCATTGGGGAAAGCTCTCACCGGATTTCTCACTGTGCGAAACAGGTAAAAATCAGTCGCCGGTTAATATTCACGGAGCATTGAAAACCCATCACAGTCAACTCGAGTTGGCTTTCCAACCAGGTAAACAGCAAATCGTGAATAACGGCCATACGATTCAGGTGAATGTCAGCACTGGCAATACCCTGAAACTGGACGGCGATACTTTCACATTACAGCAATTCCATTTCCATACCCCAAGTGAAAATGAGATTGATGGCAAACAGTTTCCGTTAGAAGCTCATTTTGTTTATAAAGATAAAGATGGGGCACTGGCTGTGCTCGCACTCATGTTCCAGCAGGGGGATGCAAATCCACAACTGGCACAGGCTTGGCAGCAAATGCCAACGGCGATTGACCAAATGGCGATATTAAATAAGCCTCTTGATATCAAAGCATTGCTACCCAAAAAGTTTGATTTTTATCGCTTTAGTGGCTCACTAACCACACCACCTTGCTCTGAAGGTGTCAGTTGGATGGTGCTTGAGCAGCCTGCGAGCGCTTCTGCTGAACAAATTAATCAATTCCGCTCTGTGGTTCATCATACGAATAATCGCCCTGTACAGCCACTTAATGGCCGAGTCATTATCGATTAAAACTACGTATGAGTCGCACTATCCTGTCTTCTGGCAGGTAGTGCGCGTGGCTTTTTGCCGTCTGGTTATTTTACACCATAGCCACATCAGTCAAATCCCACAAACAAAAAAACCAACCCTAACGGATTGGTTTTCTTAAGGTATTTTGGTCGGCATGAGAGGATTTGAACCTCCGACCCCCGACACCCCATGACGGTGCGCTACCAAGCTGCGCTACATGCCGATGCTATGACGGTTATACTACATTTTACCGTTATTAATGCAAGACTTGGCAAAACGTTCGCTTGTTTTTTGAGCGCACCAATGCTTGTTTTTAGAGCTAGTTCGCAATAAAACGTTTTATATCCGTCAACACTTGCAGCAGTAATGGAAGCTGAGGCTTTTCATTTTTGACTTCATTGCCTTGCTCATCATAGGTGCGGTATTCACCGTTATTATCTAATACAACGGTTTGTGTTGGCGTAGTAATAACTAACATGCCATTGTCACCGGTTGCCACCCAGTTATTATTGCGCTGTGCGGCGAATAAATCTTCCCCTTGCGAATAATCCTCAGGCGCTGTTTTGACGTGTAACAAACGTTGCATTAGCGTTGTCATGATATCTTCATGATTGGTCAGTTTATTCACGGCCTGCGCTGGCGTGCCTGGCCAATGAACCACTAATGGCACTTGCAGTTGTTGGCGATTAAAGCTGCTGCTTGCACCCCAGGTATCATTGCCGCTGTCATTAAATTCAACACCATGGGCTGCAGTAATAATAACTACGGTTTTATCGAGCTGACCGCGCTGTTTCAGTGTATCCAGAATAGTCGCAATCTGTTGATCTACATCTTTTGCGCCTGCCTGGTAGTGACGGATAAAGTCAGTCGGTAACGCAACCTTCTGCCCGATTACCGGGTCTTGTGCTTCAACTGCCCCGTTGAGGTTAATGTATGAGAACCATGGTGCATTATTGTTGAGCGTGGACAGCCATTGCTGCCACTGTGCCGTGGTTTCGCTATCCGGTTGCACTGCGGGAGTTGGTAATGTGAAATCAGCTAACAGTGCCTGGCGGTAGAGTGGTGACTCAAAACCATCGGATGAGAACAGACCAAACTGATAACCCTGCGCGCTTAATGCTGTAACAAACGCTGAGGGTTCGCGCGCGGAGAGAATACCGTCTAAATAAGTAGGCGAAATGCCATAAAACAGGCCAAATAAGCCCGTATCCTGACGGTTGCCTGAACTGTAGTGGCTGTCAAACTGAATGTTGGAACGGCCAAATTCGGCCAGGGTAGGCATGTCTTTTTGCAGGCTACTGGCACGAATACCATCAACCACAATAAGCAACAAATTATAACCACTGCCTTTATCGCTGAAGGTAATTGGGTTGAGTGGATATTCAACCGCCAGTGCATCTGGATTACCTTGTTCCACCAGGCGACGCTGATATTCCTGCTGATCGAGCAGGCCGTGTTTCTCAAGGAACTTACGGGCGGTCATCGGGTAAGAGAGTGGCAGGTTTGCGCGTTGCATACTGATTGGGCGATAAAAATTGGCATCGGCCCAAATATAAATCAGATGAGAGGCAAAGAACGCAGAAATAAACACCGCCACCAACGGCTTAACAAAGCGTTGCCGGTTAAGGCTGCGTAGTTTTTGCCAGGCCCAAGTGCCGAAAAGCATCTCGACCAGGAAAATGACAGGCACGGCAATAAACATTAATTGCCAATCACGCGCCAGCTCGGTCTGGTCTGGGTTAACCACCAATTCCCATACCACCGAGTTAAGGTGTAAATGGAAACGGGTGAAAACTTCGGTATCAACCAACAGCAGAGTCAGGCCGGCAGTGGCAAAGGCGGCGGAAAGGAAACGGAGTAGTCGCTGCGACATCACCACAAAGGTGAGTGGGAAGATCACCAACAAATAAGCAGCAAAAACGATAAAACTAAAGTGCCCGAGCCAACTGACGAGGGCATAGATACGGCCAACCAGCGATGAGGGCCAATCGGAGACAAACAGATAGCGGCTACCCAGCACCAGGCTAAACAGGATATTAAACAGGGCGAACCAGTGCCCCCAGCTGATCATCTGGGAGACTTTTTCACGATAGCGCTGACGATTTGTCACCATATTGAGATTGCAGTCTTGGCCGATAAATTAATGAGCTTTATCTTCACTTATCGAAGCTTGAAGAGCTTCAGCGAAAGAACGTGCCAATACTTTGCGCTGCGCTGGGGCCACGCTAGTATTGATCAAATTTGTTACCATATTCCCCAACACCATCAAAGAAAGATTGGTGGGAGTACGGTTTTTTTCCATTACGCTGACCAATTCTGACAGCAGTTTTTCGACTTGTTCGTCGCTATAACGGGATGATTGTGCCATAAAAAGTGTGCTCAATACCTGACAAAGTCCCACATCTTACCGTATAGAGACACGCTTTTCCGCTATTTTATAGCATTAAGAATCATTAGCCATTAATTGAGGGGCGCGAATGCTTTAGGGTTGCAGCTCTCAGGCATCAGTGATTGAATACGCCCCTAGCCAAAAGGAGTATTTATCATGAGTCTGGATATTGACCAGATAGCCTTACATCAGCTTATCAAGCGTGATGAACAAACGCTTGATGTGGTGTTGCGCGATTCTCTGTTACCTGCCAATGCTGTAGTTGAAGAAATGATGGCCGAACTGCATCGTGTTTACAGCGCCAAAAGCAAAGCTTACGGGCTGTTTAATGAGCAGAGCGAGCTGGCTGAAGCGCTGAAACGAAGCCGTAAGGGTGATGAAGACTTCCTCAGTTTTAGCCGTGCTGCCACCGGGCGTTTACGTGATGAGTTAGCCAAATATCCGTTTGCCGAAGGCGGTGTGGTGCTGTTTTGCCAATATCGTTATCTGGCGGTGGAGTATCTGCTTATCTCGGTACTGAGCAGTTGTAATAGTATGCGAGTGAATGAGCAACTTGATCTCAGTACCACTCATTATCTCGATATTAACCGTGCTGATATTGTCGCCCGTATCGATTTAACCGAATGGGAAAATAATCCAGAATCCACGCGTTACCTTACGTTCTTGAAAGGGCGGGTAGGGCGCAAAGTGTCCGACTTCTTTATGGATTTCCTCTCTGCAGCAGAGGGGCTGGACACCAAAGCACAAAATCGGGGCTTATTACAGGCGGTTGATGATTACTGCGCGGATGCTGAACTTGGCAAAAATGAGCGCCAGGCATACCGTCAGCAGGTTTATAGCTATTGTAATGAGCAGTTACAAGCCGGTGAAGAGATTGCGTTGCAGGCGCTTTCTCAAGAGCTACCAACGCTGGGTGAGAAAGATTTTCAGCAATTCTCGGCTGAACAGGGTTATGCGTTAGAAGAGAGTTTCCCAGCAGATCGCGGTACTTTGCGCCAGTTAACCAAATTTGCTGGCAGTGGGGGTGGGTTGAGTATCAATTTTGATGCATTGTTGCTGGGTGAGCGTATTTTTTGGGATGCCGCGACAGATACGTTGACTATTAAAGGCACTCCACCCAATCTGCGTGATCAGTTACAGCGTAATTCAGGCAAAAAGTAACGGTTACCACCGTGACGATAGCCAATAAAAAACGCCGCATAAGCGGCGTTTTTTATTTCGGCGTCCCGAATATCGAAAGCGACGCGATTAAACGCGAACGAAGTCGATATGAGTCAGTTTTGGCTTGAAAGCGTGACGCTGAACAGCCTGTACTTTAACTTTGGTTTCTTTACCGTCAACAACCAGAGTCAGTACGGAATCATAAAAGCCCGGTTTCAATTCAAGGTTCTTGGTGGTGTCATGGTCAAGAGCAATAGAGATAGCTGCTTCAGAACCACCGTAAATGATTGCCGGAAATTTATTTGCTGCACGCAGGCGGCGGCTCGCACCCTTACCCTGGTCGTTACGTACTTCTACATTGATAGTGGTCATTTTGTTTTCTCTTAAAGAAAATTTACCCTGCTACAGGCGACCCAGCAACAGGTTCGATACTCGGCTTTGATTGGGTAAACCCAGAGCAAAGCGGGCGGCATTCTAGCGAAATATCGACCAGACAGCAAATAAAACTGCGAAAATCTCAGGCTAAATGCGGCTCAGGCAAGGGAGTCAGCCCGCCGGAAACGGCCCTGATAATCAAATATCTTTTCTCTAATTTGCCACCATTGCCCACGACGGCGGGCCACGACAAAATCGGGATAACGTAACAGGGCTTGTTGCGCGATGATATCGGCCGCCGTTTGCCATTTCAGCGCCACACCGGGTGCCCGTTGGTGTGGACGCAGGAAAATTTGTTCAAATGCCATACGTTGCGCGGCGGTGGTTAAGCGAAAACGTTCGCTGGTATTAGTGCCGTCTTCGTCGTAGTAGGTGATTTTCAGCCACTCACCCTTTGCGTCATGGCCCGTCTCCAGACTCATACCGCCACAACGCAGCACCAGGGCATCTTTTAATTTTAACGCGGCTTTCAGCATATCATCGGGATCGACCAGAACCTCCTGGCACTGGTGACAACGGCGGGCGGCAATGTCATTTTCCGCCCCACAATGCGGGCAGCACTTAAAGCGAAAGCGATAATCACATTGCGCCCGCACGCCTTGTTGGTCCTCAAACCACCCCTGACAGCGGCGACCATAGTGTTCAATAATGTCACCCGACTCGGTACATTTTCCCCAGAAGATATTGGCAAAGCCGCAATCTGGGCAAAATACCTGAACCGGCTGACTGCCACTATGCGGCTTGCTGGTACCCACTTCAGGGGTAAAAAGGTCATGGGGATTGCCAGCGTAATCCAGAATCAGGCAATCTTCTTTACCCGGTGATAACCGCAAACCTCGGCCGACTATCTGTTGATACAAACTGACCGATTCCGTGGGGCGAAGAATGGCAATCAGATCAACATGGGGGGCATCAAAGCCAGTGGTTAACACCGCCACATTAACCAAATAGCGCAGTTGCTGCTGCTTAAAGGCAGTGATTAACGCATCGCGCTCATTAGGCGGGGTAGTGGCGCTCACCAGTGCAGCCTCGTCTTTTGGCAGCAAGCCATACACCTCCTTGGCGTGTTCAACTGTCGCGGCAAAAATCATTACCCCGCGACGTTGAGCGGCATATTCAATTATCTGGTTAACAATATGCGGAGTAATTCGTTGCTGCTGCTTAAGTTCACGGTCTAAATCTGCTTCTCGGAACAGGCCGCTACTGTTGCTGGTCAGGCGACTGAAATCATACTGTACCACGGGCATATCCAACCGCTCTGGGGGGACCAGAAAACCGTGCTTGATCATGTAGCGCAAGGGTAATTCATAAATACAATCGCGAAAAAGGGACTTTTCATCACCACGGGTAATACCGTGATAATGGAATTGATAAATCCAGCCTTTTCCCAATCGGTAAGGTGTGGCGGTCAATCCCAGCAAGCGCAGTCGGGGGTTGGTGGTACGTAAATGCTGAATAATTTGCTGATACTGGCTGTCATCGTCATCACTGATACGATGGCATTCATCAATAATCAGTAGTGAAAAGGCACTATCAAACAGGGGCAGGTTTCGTGCCACTGACTGCACACTGCCAAACACCACTTTTCCTGCGCTTTGGCGTTGCTGCAAGCCAGCGGCGAAAATATCAGCCTCTAAATCGTAGGCGCAATATTTGGCGTGATTCTGTGCTACCAACTCTTTGACATGAGCCAGCACCAGAACGCGCCCGCGAGCCAGTTTCGCCAATTCGGCGATCACCAGACTTTTGCCTGCCCCGGTGGGTAGAACAATCAACGCAGGCTCACTGTGGCGGCGAAAATGGGCAAGAGTGGCATCGACAGCCTCTTGCTGATAGGGGCGCAGTGTAAATGCCATTAGTGCACCAGCCCGATGGTTTTCAACCCATTCTCCCCGCAACCCTTTTCCGCGCGTATGCGTGACATTTCTCTCTCTTTATAATGAAAAACTTTTGACTATTATGCCTGTCGGAGGCTGTTGGCGCGAGGCCCCAAGTTAGCACTGATGGGGTGGCGTGATAGACGCGGCGCACTCTGGGGGTAAGTTGTTTCTCAATAACAACTTTTTACGTAACTGTTCCTAGGATGATATGGCAACCGCCGCTATACTGATGAATCTGGTAGGCAGCAAATGATTTTCTCCCAACTGCTTCATTCATTTCACACCGTATCATGAGCATCCTGCTGTCGTTGGCGGGTGTGATTGCGGGTATCGTGCCCGTCAGCGGTACGACAAGACAACAGGCAAAGTAGATTCAATGCGATTGGACAAGTTTTTATCTCAGCAATTAGGTGTCAGCCGGGCGTTAGTCGCGCGCGAGCTGCGGGCAAAACGAGTCACTATTGATGGCGAAGTGGTCAAAAGTGGTGCGATTAAGCTGACACCGGAACAAGACGTGAGATTTGATGGCAACCCATTACAACAAACCGTTGGCCCACGTTATTTCATGCTGAACAAACCGCAGGGTTATGTGTGTTCGACAGAAGACCCAGATCACCCGACCGTGCTGTATTTCCTTGATGAGCCAGTGGCATACAAACTCCATGCCGCCGGGCGTTTGGACATCGATACCACCGGATTGGTACTGATGACCGACGATGGTCAGTGGTCGCATCGGATCACCTCACCGCGCCATCATTGTGAAAAGACCTATCTGGTGACGCTGGAACACCCATTGGCTGATGATACCGCGCAACAATTTACTGATGGTGTACAGTTGCATAATGAAAAATCTCTCACCAAACCGGCTCAACTTGAGGTTATAGAGCCTCAGTTGGTGCGTTTAACCCTCAGTGAAGGGCGTTATCATCAGGTAAAACGGATGTTCGCGGCGGTGGGAAATCGGGTTATAGAGCTGCATCGTGAGCGAATTGGCGACATTAAACTTGATGACGATTTGGCGCCAGGCGAGTACCGCCCGTTAACCACAGAAGAGATTGCCAGTGTCGGCGCGCCTCATCTGTAATTGATTTTCTATTACAGCGCGGGCTGTCTTGCCGTTGATATTACACTAAATAATTCGAGTTGCAGGAAGGCGGCAAGCGATAGAGTCCCGATGAGTTGACGGGAGTCAATGATTCGGGTGAAAGAGCGTAGCCAACGCACATGCGGCTTGAAGTATGACGGGTATAACCCGCGGTAGGTTATTGAAGGAGTTGTTGAACGTGCATGCCAGTACCCAAAATGAAGAGAAGAACCGGACATCCCACGTTGGCTTGATCTTTATCCTCGGTTTGTTATCAATGCTGATGCCTTTGGCAATTGATATGTATCTGCCGAGTATGCCGATTATTGCACAGGAGTTTGGCGTAGAGAGTGGTGCGGTGCAGATGACTCTAAGCGCCTATGTGCTGGGGTTTGCCATCGGACAAATGTTCTATGGGCCAATGGCTGATAGCCTCGGGCGCAAGCCGGTTATCTTTTGGGGTACGCTAATATTTGCGCTCGCGGGTATGGCTTGTGCCATGGCGCAATCAATCGAACAACTGATTAACTTGCGTTTCCTGCATGGTTTGTCTGCCGCCGCCGCGAGTGTGGTGATTAATGCATTGATGCGCGATATGTTCACTAAAGATGACTTCTCTCGCATGATGTCTTTTGTAGTGTTGGTGATGACCATCGCACCCTTGCTGGCACCGATTATCGGTGGTGCATTGTTGGTATGGTTTAGCTGGCACGCCATCTTCTGGACCATGGCGGGTGCTGCATTGGTCGGCGCGATTTTGGTTGCACTGTTTATTAAAGAAAGCTTGCCGCGAGAGAAACGGCAACGATTCCATTTGCGCACCACTATTGGCAATTTTGCCACGTTATTCCGCCATAAGCGGGTACTGAGCTATATGTTAGCGAGCGGTTTCTCTTTTGCTGGGATGTTCTCATTCCTCAGTGCCGGTCCCTTTGTTTATATCGATTTAAACGGCGTTTCTCCACAAAACTTTGGCTATTATTTTGCGCTGAATATTGTCTTCTTGTTCTTGATGACCTTGATTAATAGCCGCAATGTACGCCGCTTCGGAGCGCTTAAAATGTTCCGATTTGGCATGCTAGTGCAATTTGTTATGGGGATCTGGTTGCTGGTGGTTTGCGCCACTGGGATGGGGTTCTGGGCGTTGGTATTGGGTGTAGCGGCTTATGTCGGTTGCATCGCCATGATCACCTCGAATGCGATGGCGGTTATTTTGGATGATTTCCCCCATATGGCCGGTACTGCGTCTTCTCTGGCAGGGACCCTACGCTTTGGTATTGGTGCGGTGGTAGGAACGCTGTTGTCGATGGCGCCATCCCGCAGTGCCTGGCCAATGGTAAGCTCAATGGCATTTTGTATAATTGTGGCCATGTTGTTGTATCTTTATGCCAGTCGCCCACATAAGGATGCGGTGAAATAACTATCGTCGTAATAACTATCGCCGTAATCCTTATCAAGGCTAAGTTGCTGGGGCTTATCAGTTAATGGTTATTGCAAGAAGGTGAGGGGGCGTCTTAGGGCGTTCCCTTCACTGACATTATTTATCCTCAATGTACTCATTATTTATTTATTCAATTATTTTCCTCGTCGACTCATTTATTCCCGTCAATATCGCCCGAATTGCCACTTAAAAATGCGCGGTTCTTGCGTTCAATCAATATAATAAGCATGCATATCATTATTTATTGCATAGTTATGATTGGCACCATATTGTTAACTTTTTGAGCGAACATATAAAAAATCGCAAATTGTTATTGAAGCGTTTTTATCAGATATTTCTGTCAGTCGAATAGTTACGTATGTTAGTAAATTTATATATTTATCAATTGATTAATTTCATTTTGAGCTATAGAGATAACATGTGATTGTTCATCAAATGTAAAAATTTCGCGAGCAATAAGTAATGGGTTTGCAAGAAAAATGGTTGAGATGGTCGCCATAAAGGTATAAATATAACGAAAAATGGGATCTAAATCTCAAACCGGTGGTTTCAGTCTGGATATGCAGGGCTGACACACGATTAAAAAAACAACACAAAAATGGCTTTGTTGGTTTTAAGTTTCTAAATTGTTATCAATGTTGTGTTTTGATGAGGGGTGAATCAGGCACAATGCCAACTTAGCGGCTATAACTTTAGTGAGTGTGAGTCATTGTGGTGCTTTTGTAATTTTTGAATTTTTATTTTTACTAGGAAAAACACGTGAATAATATCCAACTTTCGGTAGTACATCGTCTGCCGCAAAGTTACCGTTGGTTATCAGGTTTTATCGGGGTCAAAGTTGAACCGATACCACTGACGGCGATAGACGATAGCAATAATGATCTTATGGGGCTGAAGTTACTCAGCCACGATGGCAGCCATGCGCAGATTATCATGCAGCGGCTCCACCTCTCTCTACAAGAGATACAAGTGGATTCCGCGATAGTCGAATGGGAAGGCGAGCCTTGTCTATTTGTTCACACTCAGGATGAGAGTGCTACTATGTGTCGCCTGAAAGATGTCGGTGTCGCCATTGCCGAAACCCTGACCGCCTTGTACCCCTTCTAATTAGCTATTGCGCGTTGGTCGGTGTCATGGCGCTTGGGTATGCCCCCCGCACCAGACCTCAATCTGACGTATCCGCAAATTGTAGCAACTGCTGTGTATACTGCTGCTGGGGCGCGGCAAATATGGCCTGACAGTCACCTTGTTCTACTACCTCGCCTTGTCTTAATACAATCACCTGATGGCAGAGTGATCGCACTACCTGTAAGTCATGACTGATAAACAGATAGCTGAGCTGATAACGCTGCTGAAGGGATTTCAGCAAAGCCAGAATTTGGGCCTGTACCGACTTATCCAATGAAGAGGTCGGTTCATCAAGAATCAGTAACTGCGGTTGCAAGATCAACGCACGGGCAATGGCAATGCGCTGGCGCTGGCCACCAGAAAACTCGGTTGGATAACGATAACGGGTGACCGGATCTAATCCCACTTCTTCCATCGCTTTAATCACCCGTTGTTCACGATGTACCGCACTGAGTCTTTGATGAACTTCCAGCCCTTCGGCGATTATCTGCTGCACATTCAGGCGTGGGTTTAGCGCTGAGTAGGGATCCTGGAATACCACCTGAATTCGGCTGCGATAGGGCAGCATCTGTTTAGGGGTAAACTTGTGTAATGGCTGCCCGCTAAACCAAATCTCACCTTTTGAGGGTAACAAGCGCAGCAATGCCAGCCCTGAGGTGCTTTTCCCTGAGCCTGATTCACCCACCAAACCAAGGCTCTCACCGGGATTCAGGGTGAAATTAAGATCGTGCAAAGCATAATGGTAATCAACGGTACGTCGTAATAAACCACGTTTAATAGGAAACGCCACCTGTAGACCTTTTACTTCAAGCAGGGGTTTTAGACCCGGCGTGAGGGGCAGTGGGTCACCTTGTGGTTCGGCGTCTAATAATTGGCGGGTGTAGGGGTGCTGTGGGGTACTAAACAGCGCCTGACGGCTATTCTGCTCCACCTTGCGGCCTTCGCGCATCACTGCCACGTTATCTGCCAACCGGCGCACGATATTCAGGTTATGGGTGATAAATAGCAAGCTCATGCCCATCTCTTGCTTTAACTCTTTCAGCAAACTCAAAATCTGGGCTTGCACCGAAACATCCAGCGCAGTGGTAGGTTCATCGGCAATCAGTAATTTAGGTTGGGTCAATACCGCCATCGCAATCATCACCCGCTGGCGTTCTCCGCCGGAAAGTTGATGAGGGAAATCGCCCAAACGCCCTTTGGCATTACGAATACCCACCCGGTCGAGACATTGAATAATCTCAACTCTGGCCGCCTCCCGGCGCATACCGCGGTGCAGTGACAACACTTCTGCCAACTGTTTTTCAATGGTATGCAGTGGGTTGAGTGACACCATAGGTTCTTGGAAAATCATTGAAATCTGATTGCCGCGCACTTTTCGCAGCGTCGGTTCATCGGCATGCAGCAGAGATTGCCCAGCAAACAGAATATCACCGCCCGGGTAGACCACCGGTGGTGAAGGCAGTAAACGCAATATTGATAACGCGGTGACACTCTTGCCCGAACCCGATTCCCCGACCAGTGCCAGTGTCTCACCGGCATTGATTTGCAATGACAGCTCGCTGACCACCTCGCGATCAATATTCGCCTGGCGAAATGCAACACTGAGATTTTGAATATCCAGAAGTGGTGAAGTCGCCATATCAGTACACCTTACTTGGGTCAAAGGCGTCACGTACTGCTTCGCCGATAAAGATCAACAGAGATAACAGCACTGCCAATACCAGGAATGCGGTGATGCCAAGCCAGGGAGCCTGAAGGTTATTTTTACCTTCTAATAACAGACCGCCTAATGACGGTGACCCCATCGGCAGGCCAAAACCGAGAAAATCCAGTGAGGTTAGTGTGGTTATCGAACCGCACAGGATAAAGGGCAGGAAGGTTAGTGTTGCCACCATGGCATTGGGCAACATATGGCGCGACATAATGACTCGATCACCTACTCCCATAGCTCGTGCTGCACGGATATAGTCATAATTTCGGGTACGTAGAAATTCTGCTCGCACCACACCCACTAATCCCATCCAGCCAAACAGCACGGTGATGGCTAACAGCCACCAGAAGTTGGGTTGGACGATGCTGGACAGTAGAATCACTAAAAATAGTGTCGGCATCCCCGACCACACCTCGATAAATCGTTGCCCCCACAAGTCAATTTTGCCGCCGTAATAACCTTGTACCGCGCCAGCACAGATACCAATTACGCTGGAGAACAGGGTTAATGTCAGGCCGAATAACAGCGAGATACGGAAACCATAGATGACTTTGGCTAAGACATCGCCGCCAGTACTGTCGGTGCCCAGCAAGTTGGTCCGGCTAGGTGGCGAAGGGAAAGGGACATCAGTCGCAAAATTGATGGTGTTATTGCTAAAACGTATGGGTGCCCAGATGGCCCAGCCATTGTCATTAATCCGGCCAATCACATAAGGGTCTTGATAATCTGCCGCCGTGGTTAAAATCCCACCAAAAGTGGATTCGCTGTAATTAACCATAAAAGGCATATAAATTCGGCCCTGATAGTTCACCAGTAGCGGTTTGTCATTGGCTATCAGTTCGGCAAACAGACTGATAATAAACAGTGTCAGGAAGATCCACAGTGACCAGTAGCCACGGCGATTATTGCGAAAACGCGCCCAGCGGGCCTGATTAATAGCACTTAGCCGTATCATTATTGGCGGCCCTCAAAATCAATCCGTGGATCAACCAGGGTGTAGGTGATATCACTGAGGATATTCAGCAGTAAACCAATCAGGGTGAAAATATAAAGAGTGCCAAACATCACTGGGTAATCACGCTGCAAAGTGGCGTCATAACCCAATAGCCCTAAACCATTGAGTGAAAACATCACTTCAATCAACAGCGACCCGGTGAAAAACATGCTGATAAAGGTGGCAGGGAAGCCAGCGATAACCAACAACATGGCGTTGCGAAAGACATGGCGATACAGAATTTTTTCTTCGGGTAACCCTTTAGCGCGCGCAGTCACCACATATTGCTTGCGGATTTCGTCAAGGAACGAGTTCTTGGTCAGCATCGTCAGCGTGGCGAAGCCGCCAATGACGGTAGCCAATACCGGTAAAGTAATATGCCACAAATAGTCGGTTATTTTGCCGTACCACGGCAGGGTATCAAAGTTACTGGAAACCAGCCCCCGTAGTGGGAATAGATCGAAATAACTGCCGCCGGAAAACAACACCACCAGTAAAATCGCAAACAGAAACGAAGGAATGGCATACCCGATTATAATGAGAGTACTGCTCCAGGTATCAAAAGCTGATCCATTGCGCACCGCCTTTTTAATGCCTAATGGAATAGAAACCAGATAAATAATCAGCGTGCTCCATAGCCCAAGTGAAATAGAGACCGGCAGGCTATGTTTCACTAACGACATTACCGATTCACCCCGGAACAGGCTGTCGCCAAAATCAAAGCGGACATAGCTCCATAGCATATCGAAATAGCGCTGGTGCAGCGGCTTGTCAAAACCAAAGCGTTGTTTGATTTCGGCAATAACTTCTGGGTCTAACCCGCGTGAACCGCGATAGTTGCTATCACCCACTTGTGCCGCATTGAGGCCGACTTTAGCCCCCCCCAGCCCACCATCACCGCCACTGGCGGTAAATCCACTGGAGTGACCCAATTCAATATTGGCAATCGCCTGATCAACTGGCCCACCCGGTGCAATTTGCACAATAAAAAAGTTGATGGTAATGATTGCCCACAGCGTGGGAATAACCAGCAATAGTCGCCGTAATAGATATCCACCCACAGCAGCCCCCTAGTGACGTTCTGTTGGCAGACGAGCTGCCTTGTTGACATCAAACCACCAGCTATCAAACCCAAGCGAATAGGTGGGGCGGTCTGCCGGCATCGAGAATTTATCCCAATAGGCAAAGCGGGCATGGTTGGAGTACCACATCGGAATCATCAGATAGTTCCAGGTCAATACCCTATCAAGTGCCCGGCCAAGGGACTGTAATGCCTCTGGCTGATCCTGATGTTTGATAATCTCTGCGATCAATTGGTCAATAGCCGGATCTTTAATCCCGGAGGAGTTATAACTGGAATCGATATAAGCCGAGCTCCACCAAATTTGCAGATTTGGGCTAGGGTAGGGGAAGGCACTGTAAACCGTCGGGATCATATCGTAATCCCGACTGCGCAGGCGGTTAACAAACTGGGAGCTGTCAACCTCGCGGATATTCATGGTAATGCCCAAACGCTGCAAATTATGTTTAAACGGTTGAACATATTGGAAGTTACTGCCACTGAGTAACAGCAATTTAAAAACAAAAGGCTTACCGGTTTTGCTGTTAACCAATTGCTGATTTTTCACTTCCCAGCCTGCTTCGCTGAGCAATTCCCGTGCTTTTAACAGATTATCCCGTGAGTCGCCGCTGCCATCAGTTTGTGGCGGCTGATAAATCTGTGTGAACACCTCTGGTGGTACTTTGCCCTTCAACGGACCCAGCCAAGCCAGTTCGGCACTATCTGGATAACCTTTTGCCGCATATTCAGTATTTTGGAAGAAACTATTGGTGCGTTGATAACTATTGAAATAGAAGGCTTTATTCATCCAGTCAAAGTCAAAAGCTAACGTCAGTGCCTGGCGAACTCGTCGATCGCTAAAAATCGGGCGCTGAACGTTAAATGCCAGCCATCGGGTATTTTGTGCCGAGTTGTCGACAATATCCTGCTTGGCGATATAATTTTTCGCAAAATTACCCCCGACATATTGTGTCGCCCAACTCTTCGGTGAGGTTTCCTCACGGAAATCGAATGCACCGGCTTTAAAGGCTTCCAATGCGACTTTATCATCCAGATAGTAGTCGTAGCGGATGGTATCAAAATTATATTGGCCACGGTTAACCGGTAGATTGGCTGCCCAGTAATCTCTCACCCGTTCATAGGTAATAAACTGGCCCATCTTATATTTGCCGATGCGATAAGGGCCGCTGCCAACGGGGGGCTTGCTCAGCGGATCACTCAGTTTATGGTTTTGCCAGAAATGAGCAGGCATCACCGGTAAGCCAAACAAACCTAACATTTTATCTTTATTCGGTTCCGGGAATTCAAAACGCACTGTCAGCCGGGAAATGGCTTTTACCTGTACGCCTTTATAAATAATGCGAAATTGTGGCACACCTTCGGTCATAAATTTATTGAAGGTGAAGGCGACATCCTGTGCGGTAATAGGGGTGTCATCATGAAAACGGGCACGTGGATTTATATCAACTTCAATCCAGTGTAAGTCAGGCGCAAAACGTGCGGACTCGGCAATTAATGGATAGTAGCTGCCAATCTCATCGTCTGAGGTACCAAATAGTGAGTCATACAGCCGTTCAGTGCGTATCGCCGGGTTACCGCGCAATGCATAACGGTTAAAGTTATCAAAGGTACCAATGGCCGATAGCGTGATATCCCCACCCTTCGGGGCGGCTGGATTGACGTAATCAAAATGGCTGAAATCGGATGAATACTTAGGTTCACCCAGTATGGCAAAAGAGACGCCTTCTTTGATGGTTTCAGCCTGTAGGCCAAAACTCAGGGCTGAAAGTACCAAGGCAGCAAATAGGCGTGGCAACATATTGGCGGTAAGCTCCTGCGTTTCATTCTGATAATAATCTTAAACGAAATTACCAGTTTGCAGGGGATTAAAGCAAACATTAAGCCAAATAACTTACTCGAATCAGCTCATTCGAGCTGTGTATGCGCAGTCAGGCCGCAACGTCAATTACTTTGAATATGTTTTTTTGTTACTATTTTTTATTATAAAATATGACGAGATCTTTAACAGATAATGGTTTGCTGAGTAAGTAACCTTGTAAGTAGTTTACGCCATGATGTGCCAAATACTGGAGCTGTTGCTCTGTTTCAACACCTTCAGCGACGGTTTCAATATTGAGTTTATTTGCCAGCATCAGTACTGCGTCTAATACCGGTGCTGCTACGGTATTAATGCCGATGGTGCTGACAAAACCACGATCAATTTTAATATAATCTAAAGTAAAACGTTCTAAATAGATCAGGGCGCTATGACCGGTACCAAAATCATCGACAGCAATTTGTATCCCCTGAGAACGCAGCCAGGCAAATTGTTTAATAGCGAGCTCTTCTTCAACCATACCACGCTCGGTAATCTCGAATACTGGTGCCAAGATATCCGTATTTAATTGCTTTAACATCTGAGAAACATCTTTGCGGAAGTTATCATCAGCAAGATGGACAGGGGAAATATTAAAGGCCAGTTTAGTCCCAGCCGGAAGGTGGTCTGCTATTAATTCACTGTCTTTGATGATTAACTCAAATAGATGCCGGGTTAATGGCTGAATCAGATGTTGAGCTTCCGCATACGGAATAAAAAGATCCGGGGATATGCGCCCTTCAATAGGATGTTCCCAACGAATAAGCGCTTCAAGGCCAGATAATGAACGATCATGTGAACGAAATACTGGTTGATATTCAACGAAGAATTCGCCGCGTCGAATACCGCGCAAAATTTCAGCTTCAGCACTCTGGCTGGCAATTAAAATATAATAAGCAAGGATTCCAACCAGACCGGCAAGTAATAGCCCTCCTAATAGGGTCATGCGAATGTCATCAGCTGTCAGGCTAGTATGATAAATCAATATTTTAATCGGGTAGCCCGGTAGCTGGATCTCACGCGAGGCGCGTGCCGGTAGCTGGCTGATAGGTAAGACTTTAGAGTCAAAAGTCGTTACCGCTAATTCATCAATAATAATGGCTAAGCCGTTGACTTGATTATCTGAATAATTCAGCAATAAATAAGGGTGTAAGGTTAATTCTAATGTCGCCAATACACCGGTATTGCCGCGCCCAGCTTCACGCAACCACACCCCGACCGCAGGTTTACTGGGCATCATGGGGGTGCCTTGCTGAATTTTAAAGTCCAACGGCTGATGTAAGTTTATTTTAGGATATAGCGCACTGACAGCGACTTGCATATCACCTGTTGCTGAAGAGCAATAAGCGATACTGTCTCTAACCAATAAAAATGCTCTGACACCATTAGTAAATGCAGCCCGATAGTGGAGTGCCGGGCTGGCTTGCTCACAACTTTTGTCACTTAGCGGGATAAGTTGAGACATAGTGGTAGTCAGTTCATTTAGAAACTGGGAGGTGTAGGAGATAATATGATCACTTTGTGTTGTTAATTTACGTTCACTACTGCGATAAAGTAATGACAAAGTAATAATGACAAAGCAAATAAAAAAACAGAGTGCGAGGATGACACTTTTTTTTACAAGATGGCGTCTGGATAAAATATTGCGGGAGAACGCACTGTTTGAACCCATGTTACGCCGCTCCTCAGCATGATCGATAAAGTGTTATGAGTATAAGTTAAGTTAGCAACGCAACGCTACCAGTTTGCCAATGCGCAGGGTTAACAGTAATTAGCCTATCCAATTGAATCTCTATTCAATATAAATAAAAGATGCGGTTTAAATGCATCAAATAACTGAAACAAGCAGCGTTCATTTATACCGATATATTTTTGGCAATATGCTTCGATAAAACAAATCCCCAGCTTATTAACACGACCTATATAATTTTATAAGGATAAATCGTTGGTAGAGATCTCTGATCGCCAGAAAAGTCTCAGCTAAGCGGGAATTATCTTACACAGAAAATTCTTGGATTTCGCGCCCTCCAGCCAAAAAAGGAGGTTTCCTACAAATTGACCGGAAATTGGGCTGGTAGCGGAAGGATAAGGAGGTATGTTCAGACAATAAAAAACGCTGCCAATGGCAGCGTTTTACAGTTTCGTTTGGTATCTCGGACAACAGGAATAAAAATCAGCTAACTGCGCGAACCGCTACTTAGGACACGACGGCCATCGCGATAACGCTTATTCCAATAATCTTCATTTAGGCTCGATATCGTCACACCGACACTGGTCGATGCATGCACAAATTTATCGTTACCTAAGTAGATACCTACATGGCGGCCAGTCGAACCTGCACGGAACAGCACCAAATCACCGGGGCGCAATTTAGTTCGTTGGATTGTTTTGCCAAGATCCTGCTGCTCAGAGGTTGAGCGTGGCAAATCCATACCAAATTGTTCACGGAAAGTGGTTTGTACAAATGCGGAGCAATCAATACCGCGTTTGCTGCTACCGCCTAAACGATAACGAACCCCTTTCCACCCTGCATACTGTTCTAAAATCTTCGACTTGACGTCAACGTTGCGTACCATCGCTTCGAATTCATCCTGAGAGGCTTGCAGTAAAAGCCCATCTTTGTCATTAACTGCACGCATCTCAGTTTGCGCATTATGTAAGTTCGAAGTCTGTGATGAACTACACGCGGATAACATTACCGCTGCTGCAACCGCAGGAATTACCCGCAGAATATATCTCATAATAGGTTGAGACTTGACCATTGTTGTTGTTTTCCCTTGCTGTCCTTACGACGGATGTCGCTACCAAAAAAACCAAACGAATCGAGATTATTGATTGAGATCCGATTAGACAATCACTTAACTGAATAACTGTGCTAGAACGCACAATATTAATCATGCAAGAGGCGAATGACCCAAATCCGAACACAAACGTTTTCGAGATTACCGTAATGATTAATAAAAGGCGAGACCTTTTACATCCATTATTATAGCTAAAGGTTATGTAACATAATGTAAAATTTCAGATTAAAAGTGGATAGCTGGATTTGTAGCCGTTTGGTAACAATAAATGAAGGAAAAGGTTAAGGTGAGAGAAAGGCAAAAAATGAACTTTTTTGCCTTAATATAAAGCCAATAACGCTATTGGCTTTTTGCCCCTGGTAGATTCCGGTTAATCACATCAATTATCTTGTCACTTAATGGCGTCAGCAATACCCAGCTTATCCCAACCAGCACTATCGACAGTGAGCCGACCGCAATGTCAGTAAACCAATGCGCGCCAATCATCACCCGTGGCATTGAAAAAATAACGACGATCAGTAGGGCGATGGCAAAAGCACCGCGGGAAAAATAGCGCAGCATAAAGCAGGCAAAGATCATCAGCATCATGCCATGGTCGCCAGGGAAACTATCACTGGAGGCATCTTTGGTTGGAATACCGGTTAATTCACTGACGCGATTTATATTTTCAAACGTCAGTGTCGGGCTGGGATGCGAAACAGGCAGCAGATGACCTAGTTGATTGAGGACCACCGCAGTTAATAGCATAACAAACCCGGTGACTATCAGGCGGCGGCGACCCGCGGGTGTTTCCTTCATATAGAAGTACAAATAAAGCAGCCCCATAGATATTAGGGAAATAACATCAAAAATCCGGTTGTTGGTGATAGCCACCCAATGCAGAAATGACGTGCTGGACAGCAGGTGTTGGTTAAAATAGAAGAATATTGCCGAGTCTATTTTAAACCAAATGCCATGGTGCGCCGGGATATACCAAGATAAGAACAAAGCAATCCCAAGAAAATTGAGCAGTAGTATTGTCGGTAAATTACGCCGAGTCATGCGGGGCCTATAAATTATCAATGTATGAATTGTGTAACAAATAAAAATCGAGGTATATCATACCCCTTTATGTAGTCTGATAGTCAGTAATTGATGCTGTAGCATGTTCCAATCCGCTTCAGAGGCACTAATCAGCTCAATTCGGCTGTCCAGTGGTGCTATTTGACGTGTTTCTATTTGCAAGTCAGCACCTTGCCGGTTAACCACCAAAGTGCCTTCGGCAATACGCATAACACCTTTGACCCGCTCCACTGGATTTAACCGTATCCATTCCAACAATGGAACCGTATCAAACACTGTCTCAGCATTAAATACCCAACCACAGCTCTGATAACCTTGCCCCTGATTCAGCGCTCGCCGCCAAGGCTCGATCCCTTTTAAACGGAGTGCCGCCAAGCCTTTTTGTCGCCCTGAACCGTGGTGATGGGTACCGTCAGGCAATTCATTATTATTACTGTGTGGGATATCAAGCAGGGCCGCATCTACCTTTCCTTGTTCTGCATAATAAAGTGGACGTGGCATGGATTGGCGGTCATGCCATTGCTGCAATGCACTGTAGTCCTGTGAGGTGTAGGTATCCTGCTTATTTGCCACGATGATATCTGCGGCCGCCAGTTGGTCGCGGAAGTTCTCATTTTCGGTATAACGCGGTTCACTTAACTGGCGGGCATCGACCAGACAGAGGGTGGCACGCAGGTCAATCCAGGGTTGGTAAATATCGGAGGTTAATAAAGACAAGATCTGTTTTGGATGGCCCAATCCAGTCGGTTCGATTAATAACCGATCCGGTTTTGCCTGCTGTAGCAGCATATTCAAACCCACTTGCATCGGTAACCCATTAACACAACACATGCACCCGCCCGGTATTTCTTTTAATACCGCACCGCTGTCTGCTAATAGCGCACCATCAATACCAATCTCACCAAATTCATTAACCAGTACCGCCCATTTTTCATTTTGCGGTTTTTGTGACAATAAATGGCGAATGGTGGTGGTCTTACCGCACCCCAAAAAGCCAGTAATCAAGTTCGTTTTTGTCATCAGAGGCCTCCTACCGTAAATTTATTTTCAATAACCTCTCAAGAAAAGGCTCATGGGTGTCGATGTTATCAGAAGAGGATATAACACCAGCCAAGCTTATTATTAAACGAAAAAGGCTAAAAGGCAGACAATTTCCTAGGTATGTTAGGAACCTCGCCTAATAGCGTTGCAAGACTAAGCAATATAATTCACTTCTACGAGGAATCTTAGTGAGTTATAAACGGAGTCGGGCAATAAAAAATGCTCGCTCATTCCCATCGCTCTGGCTGGAATCCTCTATCATTTAAAATGACAGATATGAGAGTCGAGGTGGTTATGATGAATTTTCGAGTGCTAATTATCGTAGCAATAATGTTTTCATGGATAGTCTCCTTTGCTGCAAGTAGTGCGCAATCTACCCGGTCTGCTACAGGAACAATTACATTTTTTGGTGCTATTGTAGATAGTCCATGTGATACCGCTTTCATCGAGAGTATCATTACCACACGCTGTTATCGTAATGGTGAGACATTGACTCAACGGCAAGTTGTTTCTGCTAATATGCCTCTCACTGCTCGTTTACCGGGTAATTTAGCTTCTTCCCATCTGGAATGGTTGAACCCGCAGCGTAGTCTGGGAATTTTCACCGTCACTTATCTCTAATATATTCAAACAATATGACGCATTCCTACAAGCACGGCTTATCACAGTGATAAGCCGTGTTAGATGGATGATGCGATTCAAATGAAATCATCTTGTTTCGCTACAATGATATTGTTCGACCACATGATATACTAACCCTCATTCAGACACCCTTTGGTCAGGCCAATTTGGTATTAGTCACGCCAATACCTGATGCAGGAAATAAGGTTATGCGGTTATATCAGGAAGTGGGCAGTCAATTGCGTGAGGCGATTGTCAGCGGGCAATACAACTTAGGCGATCGTTTACCGCCTGAGCGTGACATCGCCGAAAATTTCAGTGTCAGTCGCAGTGTGGTTCGTGAAGCACTGATTATGCTGGAGCTGGAAAAATTGGTGGAGGTACGCAAAGGTTCAGGCGTCTATGTGGTTAACGTGCCCGATATGCCAGCAAACGGTGAATCCGCAGTGGCCTCTGATAGTGGTTACGGCCCATTTGAATTACTGCAAGCCCGCCAATTACTGGAAAGCGAAGTTGCCGCTTTTGCTGCCATGCAGGCGACCAAAACCGATATCATCAAAATGCGTCACGCCATCGAGCAGGAAAAGACTGCACTGGCTGCGGGGGCAGTGGATGAAAGCGCTGATGAGTTGTTTCATTGCCTACTGGCACAATCGACGCAAAATAGCGTGCTAGCCAATATGGTTACAGAGGCCTGGCAAGCGCGCAAAACCAGCGCCATGTGGCAGGTTGCTCACCGTCACACCCTGGATTTCAGCTACCGTTGGCAGTGGTTGGAAGACCATCAGAAAATCTTGCAAGCGGTGTTACGCCGTGACAGCAAAGCGGCTAAGCAAGCCATGTGGCAGCACTTGGAAAATGTAAAACTAAAACTGCTCGAGCTTTCAGATGCCAACCATCCTGATTTTGATGGTTATTTGTTTGAGTCTGCGCCGTACCAGCTTGAAGAATAATTTACCCTTCGGCCTTGAAGTTGCAGCGGTGTTGGCTGCACTCACTTACCCGAATCACTTACTTGAGTAAGCTCATCGGGATTCATTTGCTTGCCGCCTACCTGCAACTCCAATGACTTTGGGTAAACCCTTCGGCCTTGAAGTTGCAGCGGTGTTGGCTGCACTCACTTACCCGATTGGAATTAATGAGCCTCACTCTTGAGGCTCACCCTGTGAGCGCGCTAAATTAATCCTGCTGCGCCAAACGTTTTACACTCTCTTTCGCGCCAAATTGTTGCAAGCTGAGGTAAGCCTCGGTGACTGCATCAACAAATACCGGCTGCTGTGGTAAGGACTCACCAAACAGCGACTTCAGTGAGAGCAAACTCTGTACCCGGGCCACGCCATCTTCACTGCTGGCGACACATTTTTTAAAGCTGTCAGCCATCGGATCACGGATATCTATGGCCTGGCCGTTATCGTCGATCCCTCCTACATAGCGCATCCAACCGGCGATACCTAATGCCAGACAGCGATAAGCGCCGCCATGTTGTAAATGCCAACGCACGGAATCGAGCATCCGTTGTGGTAATTTTTGGCTACCGTCCATGGCAATTTGCCAGGTGCGATGCTTTAACGCCGGGTTGCTGTAGCGCTCAATCAATTGATCAGCATAGGCATTAAGATCCACCCCGGTAACGCGCAAGGTTGGGGCCTGTTCATCCATCATCAGGCGACGGGCGGTGAGGCGATAGTTACTGTCGGCCATACAATCATTAATATGTTGATAACCGGCGAGATAACCCAGATAGGAGAGGTATGAGTGGCTACCGTTTAACATGCGCAGCTTCATTTCTTCGAATGGCAAGACATCATCGACCAATTGTACTCCAGCCACTTCCCAGTCCGGGCGGCCCGCGACAAATTTGTCTTCAACTACCCATTGAATGAACGGCTCACAGGCAATACCACAAGGGTCTGCTACGCTCAGGGTATCGGCAATTTGTTGCAAGGTTTCAGCGGTGGCGGCTGGAACAATACGGTCGACCATAGTATTAGGGAAGGTGACATGTTGACTGATCCAACTAGCCAGTTCTGGGTCTCGGGCCATAGCCAGGCCGAGGACGGCATTTTTCACGACATGGCCATTTTCTGGAATATTATCGCAAGAAAGCACAGTAAAAGGTGGCAGGCCGCGTGAGCGACGTAAGCGCAGGGCTTCTACCAGAATACCGGGAGCGGAGGTTGGCGCATCGGGTATCGCCAGATCTGCGCGGATAAACTCATTTTGCAGATCCAATTGGCCGCTACCCGGTTCGATGCAGTAACCTTTCTCAGTAATCGTCAGTGAGACAATCGCCACTTGTGGTTCGGCCAATTTTTCCAATACTTGAATGATGCCATCTAATCGGGCATGGACTGACTCGCATACCGAACCGACAATAATGGCCTGATTACCTTGCGCCCCTTTTTCCAGCACTGAGAAGAGATGATTCTGTTGGCGTAAATTTTGAATCAAAACGTCGCCACCAAACAAGCTGACTTCGCAAATGCCCCAGTCGCCCCCTTGTTTATTTAACACCCGGTCAGTGAGCAGTGCCTGATGGGCGCGATGAAATGCACCAAAGCCAATGTGAACAATGCGGCTTTTCAGTGCTGTTCTATCATAAGTAGGCTGCTGTACGGTTGAGGGAAGGGGGCTGTTGGCAATGGTGTTCATACGTGGCTCCAAAATCATTCACCCCACGATTATTACAAAGGGGCTGACATAAAAGGTGGCAAATAAAAAGTTGTTAGACCAGTTTTAGTCGGCTGTTTGTAGGAAAGAAGCCACACCATACTGACCATTTTCTTTTGCTCGTTGCCATGAATATCGGCTTGCAGTGTAAAGCCATATGACAGAAAATAAAATTGGTAAGTCCAATATTGGTTATATTCGTGAGTTGGATCAACCAATGAGGTTTTGCTTTTTGACACCCGGCGGTTAAAAAGTAAGGATAAAGCTGAGTGATACCTCTTGGAAATCGGTATAACAACATTTTTAGCACCTGAACAGTTTACGCAGAGAAGGTAAAAATAAATGGAACAAACATGGCGTTGGTATGGCCCGCATGATCCGGTGTCGCTGGATGATATCCGTCAGGCGGGTGCAACTGGAGTAGTGACAGCATTACATCACATCCCGAATGGTGAAGTATGGCCGGTGAGTGAGATCAAGCAACGTCAGGCAGAGCTTGCCGCAAAAGGTTTGGTGTGGTCGGTAGTTGAAAGTGTCCCGATTCATGAAGAGATCAAAACGCACAGTGGCAACTATCAGCAACATATTGAAAATTATCAGCAAACGCTGCGTAATCTGGCTGCCTGCGGTATTGATACCGTGTGCTATAACTTTATGCCAGTGCTCGACTGGACACGCACAGATCTGGAATATCAACTGCCAGATGGTTCCAAAGCATTACGTTTCGATCAGATAGCATTTGCTACCTTCGAACTGCATATCCTTAAACGCCCTGGTGCGGTGAATGATTACACTGCGGAAGAACAGGCGCAGGCAGCAGATTACTTCGATGCGATGACTGAAGCGGATATTGCCAAGCTGACGGGCAATATTATTGCTGGTCTGCCGGGGGCTGAAGAAGGTTATACACTGGATCAATTCCGTGCACGTTTGGCGGAGTATGACGGCATCGATAAAGCGCAACTGCGTGAAAATATGGCTCACTTCCTGCAAGCCATTATACCGGTTGCCGAACAGGTTGGTCTGCGTATGGCGGTACATCCCGATGATCCACCGCGCCCAATCCTTGGCCTACCGCGGATTGTTTCCACCATTGAAGATATGCAGTGGCTGAAAGAGACAGTTGATAGTATTCATAACGGTTTTACTATGTGCACCGGCTCTTATGGGGTGCGGGCTGACAACGATCTGGTGAAGATGATCGAAACCTTTGGTGATCGTATTCATTTTACGCATTTACGCTCGACCTGCCGCGAAGGGAACCCAAAGACCTTCCATGAAGGCGGCCATCTGCAAGGCGATGTGGACATGTATTCCGTCGTCAAAGCCATCTTGACCGAAGAGCAACGCCGCCAGACTGCCGGTGATATGCGTCCGATCCCGATGCGCCCAGACCACGGTCATCAGATGCTGGATGATTTGCATAAGAAAACCAATCCGGGCTATTCGGCGATTGGCCGTTTGAAAGGGTTAGCTGAGGTGCGTGGTGTGGAGTTGGCGCTGAAGCGGGCGTTCTTCCCTGAGCTAAAATAACCCGCCATCTTTCAAACTGCAGGTGTGTTGGCTGCACTCAATAACCCGAATCACTTACTTATGTAAGCTCATCGGGGTTATCTTGCTTGCCGCCTTCCTGCATCTTGAAATCTATAGGGTATAAAACAGTTAAGGGCCGGTTTTCCGGCTCTTAACATATTGAAAAATTAAGAATATTGGGTATTATTCAGCGCGGCCCATATAACGGCGTTCTGCAATATGAATACGGATTTTCTCACCCGGGCTGATATATTCCGGCACCTGAATAGATAAGCCGGTGCTCATCACAGCAGGTTTGTTGCGAGCACTGGCCGATGCGCCTTTAATGCTTGGGGCGGTATCAACAATTTCCATATCAACGGTCTGCGGCAATTCCAGCGCCAATAATTGACCATCCATCGTCAGAACCTGCATGCCTGGCATGCCCCCTTCAGGAATAAATAACAGCTCTTCTTCGATCTGTTCTTTTTTGAAGTTATAAGGGGTGAAATCTTCATCATCCATAAAGATGTATTCGTCGCCATCGATGTAAGAGAAATCCACTGATCGGCGGGTCAGGGTGATGGTATCGAGGATCTCATCGCCTTTAAAACGCTCTTCAACTTTTAAACCGGTCCGCACATCAGAAAACCGCATTTTATACAGGGTACTTGCGCCACGGGCGCTTGGGCTTTGCACATCAATATCTTTCACCAGCAGTAACTTGCCGTTGAGGTTGACCGCCATACCACGTTTTATTTCGTTAGCTCTAGCCATTTATTAACCGCCAATCAGGATTGAAGATAAGTTGCGACAAGTTACTCGCGCCGCCAGTTTCAGGCAAGCAAATATCGCCGCCATATTTGAAGTCGCTGGGGGTATTCGCTTGCGGCCTGGCGGCAACAGTAAACGCTTTGGAGATAGCGCTAAAAAGAGTGTTATTCCGGTGTAAAAATGACCCTATTTATAGACCGGTAACCAACCCAATAGTGCGGCAATATGGGTAATGGCATTGATCAAACCAAACAGGATGATAAAACCAATCATCAAACGCCCGCCGGGAGCACGATAAACAGCCAGTGGGAAGCGTTTACGGCTGGCCCGCGCCATCAGCGCTGGCACAATTACCGCCCAAATGGTAGCCGCTAAACCGGCAAATCCAATGGCATATAAGAAACCATTCGGGAACAGCAGCGCACCGAGGGTCGGTGGCACAAAAGTGATCAGTGCTGATTTAGTCCGCCCGTTACGGGTATCACTAAATTTAAAGAAGTCGGCGATATAATCAAACAACCCCAGAGATACCCCAAGGAATGAGCTAGCCAGCGCCATATAAGAGAAGGCATTGAGTAACTGGCTGGTGGCCTGACTGGTCGAAATGGTGTCCATCTGTTTTAGCAGGCTACCGATGTTGCCACCGTCAGCAATCACCTGTTTGAAGGCGTCACGGGCGATATTACCTTGAATAGCATACTGCCATAGGACATAAATGATTAACGCGATCAGGGTGCCGTACAGCAGGCTGCGCACCACTGCTTTGCTGTCTTTGTGGTAGTACTTCACCAGCCCCGGTACATTACCGTGATAACCAAATGAGGTCAGTAAGTAGGGCAGTGCGGCCAGTGCATAAGGTAAATAGTGGGCGCTGCTATCAGTTTGATTGAATAGAATGGCACTTTGTACATGGCTAAACATGTCACCAACCGACATGACAAATGTAATTACCATTCCGCCGATTAATATCGTACTTAAGCGATCCACTGCGCGGGTCGATAACCAAACGATAAATGCGACCAATAACACAAAGATAAAGCCAGCACCGGTCTGACCAATCCCCACGACATTTTGCAGGGTGTGAGAAATGATTGAGCCACCGGCGGAGATATAGGCGTAGGTCAGGATGTAGAGCACAAAGGTTATCGACAATCCATTGATGGAACTCCAGATCTTACCCAGCAGGTCTTGTACCATGGTGTGAAAGCTGGCCCCGGTGGGGTAGTTCAGGTTAGCTTCCAAAATCATCAAGCCAGAAATCAGCATACAAGCCCAGGTATAAATCAGCAGTATTACTGAGCCGCTGAACCATACCCCGGCTGTGACGATTGGGATTGAGAACATTCCCGCACCTACAGCGGTTCCGGCGACTATCATCGCTCCGCCAAGAACGGAAGGGCGTGATAACGGTTGGGATACATCCATCGACATCGGTAACTCCAAATATCCTTCATCTTTGCCGCTACAGCAGAATTTGTTGCCTTGCTGTAACGTTAATGACGCGGGCTATAAATGATAGGTTAGTGGTTCTTTTGTACTAGCTTAATGGTACATGTTGGCGAGGATTCTGTAAACAGACGAATATACTCATGCCGATCATATGATCAGTGATTAGTCTGGTAATGGTATTAACTTGTGATTGAATATCGTACAAACTGGGATTGTAACGGTTAAAAAGTGAACTGATGGTGCGGAGGTGAAAAGCACCGCCTATGGCATGGATCGGTTATTAAACCGCCGAGCAAGGATAGTGCTGGTAGTTAATGGGGGTGATTGCTATTGTCTGCTGTTATTCCACCAGCCTACAGGAGCCTGCTGATGGACTGTCGCTCAGATTGCGGTGCCTGCTGTATTGCTCCTTCTATTTCCAGCCCGATCCCCGGTATGCCATTCGGTAAGCCTGCCAATACCCGTTGTCTGCATTTGGATGAGACTATGCGTTGCGCCATTTTTCATTCCCCTTCTCGCCCGGCAGTATGTGCCAGCTTACAAGCATTGCGGGAGATGTGCGCTGATACCCGAGAACAAGCGTTGGTCTATTTGATTAAGCTGGAAGCGGATACCGCCCCTTCGTGATAGAACGGGCGGCATTATTACGACAGGTCTGATAGGCGCGTTACTTCATATTAGTCATCGGTGTTGCTTCGATGACGAGTGTTTCCAGTGGTTTTAGCGTAACAATCGCCGGCTTACTGTAATCGAGTGGCAGAGTTGCATTGGTGCCATATACCGTCTTAAGTGTGAAGCTCGTTGCTTCGCCGCTCGGAATTTCGAAGTTTTTAGTGAGATCTAAATAGTAACTTTGTTCTTTGTCGGATGGATTACGCAATCCAAATACCGCTTTATCTTTATTCCACGAGGCCCAGCCATAAACGTCCAGTGCCGTAGGGTCACCGCCAATCCAATGGGTATCAACCAGCACATCGCTATTTTTCCGTGACCATTTAGCGGCGGTCGCCAGCGTATCCCATTTGTTGTTATTTAACATGGACGGCGTGATGTAAAGCTCTTGTAGTTGGGTTCCCGTTGCAAAGTAGCTCCAGACCTGATCAGCAAAGTCATGGTCGGTCTGCACTTTTTCCAACCCAAAATAGGCATTTTCCGCGCTAACAATGCCGTGGTACATCAGCGAGTTTATCGGGAATAGCGGGCCTTTGCGCACGATGGAACGGTAGGTTTCAGCATCGCGGTAGGTCATCCATTGCTGAGCGGGGGAACCTTTGCCAAACAGGTTGATATCATCGCCCTGACGCCAGATAGCGTCCGCGTAGAACAGCCATGAGGGGCTGGCATCGGTGCCGGTGGTCAGGTTGATAAACAGATCTTTATTGGCCTCGCGCATGTTTTTAATCAGCTCGATGGAGGCGTCAAAGTCAGAGGCGAACTGGCTGCCTGGGATATACGAATTGGCGTTGCCCATACCGTCTAGCTTGAAGGAGGTGATATGTTCGTTTTTGATAAGCTTAATGATTTGCTCATTAAAATTACGGAAGTAATTGGGGCCGGAGAGTGCGAATTTCCCATCAACGGTTTCGAAGCCGTTTTCTTTGGCATGTGAGACGCGAATATCGCGCGGTTTGTTATAGCCTCCCCAAGGTGACAGCCATAAACCTACCGAAGTATGTAAGCTGTCAGCTTTCTGTTTCACTCCCCCGAATCCCTTACTGAATGCTGGGCCGAACAGCCATTTACCGGTGCGGTCATCCCAGCCGTCATCCAGTAGAAAACCATCAAGTTTTACCCCGCGTTTTTTAATCAGTTCGTCGGCGTAGGTATCCATCCGGTTGAGTACTTCTTGCTCGGTGTAGGTGGTGAAGAAACCAATATCCATCCAGCTATTGTAGTGAAGGTAGGGTTGATATGGGCGCGCGCGCATGCTGTTGATAAATTGGTTAAAGCTGCGACGCAACTGGTTGTTTTCTTCAAACGTGCCGAAATACAGGGTGAAGCTGACGGGCGTCTCCATTTTAATCGGTGTTTTTAACGCGACATTCAGATTAGTTGTTGTTTCATATGCATAGGTATTGACGATCGGTTTTTCCGGCAGAATAAAGAAGCTGTCAGCGATAATGGGGGAGCTATTAATTGCGCCGTCCACATAAGGTGCCTGGGATTGCCCTTTGGTTGGGAAGAAGGTGATTTTCGCAACATCCCGTGCCTGACCTTTGGCCTGAATACGGTAGTCAATACTGGCGTATTGACCTTTTAGTACGTTGAGCACCACGGTGACATCAAAATCTTTATGTTCATAGTCGATATGAATTGCATCATCTTTTTGGCTGATATTTTTAATTTTAAAATCGGCTGCGTGAATAACCTCTTCGTTGGGCAGTGTTAGAAAGAACAACTCCACCGGCGCAAGCTTGTGGCCTGAAAGCTTATCTTTCATCACCACCGCTGAGTTTGTATCGTCAAAAGAGAGGGAGATTTTATTGTTATTCAGCAAGTATTCGGAGGCAAAGGCGCCATTGCTCATCAGCAATAATAATAACGAGCTCTTTATGATTGTTCTCATACGATATCCTTGTTATTTGAGGTCCAGAAAGGTTATTTGCATTTTGAGTCGGTGCTTTGAGTCTGATAATGATTAGAATTCATGATGTTACCCGACGGTAGCCGGGCAACATTTTGATGACACAAGATTTATAGCGAGGTTTCAGTTTCGGGGATTAACTTATTAGCTGATCCACAGACGATGATTTTACTGCGCACGACGTCTTTCATGGCATCCATACCGACGCGCATGTAATAGCGTGGGTCGTTACCTTCCGGGTTATCGCCAAACCATTTTTTCACCGCCGCTGCGAAGGCGATTTTCAACTCAGTTGCTACGTTTACTTTGCAAACACCCAGTTCAATGGCTCGTCTGACATAGTCATCAGGGACATCGCTTGCACCATGTAGAACCAATGGAATATCGACGGTTTCATGGATTTCTGCCAGGCGCTGGAAATCAATTTTGGGCCGTTTGGCGTACAGGCCGTGGGCTGTTCCGATCGCAACCGCGAGGCTATCGACACCGGTAAGTTCCACAAAGCGACGCGCTTCTTGTGGGTCAGTGAGAAAAGCACTATCCTCATCGACATCCATATCGTCTTCCACCCCCCCCAGACGCCCTAACTCAGCTTCAACGCTACAATCGTGGCGATGACAAAAATCGACGACACTCTTCACCAGAGACACATTCTCAGCAAATGGGAAGTGGCTACCGTCAATCATCGCACTGCGTACACCGGCGTTGACCTTGCGGCTGATATCGTCCAGTGACTCGTGATGGTCGAGATGCAGCGCGAGTGGCATGCCATAACTTTCAGAGTAGGCTTCGCACAGTGCGTAGATTTCTTCAAAAGCGATGTGCTTAAAGGTGCCGGGCGTACCTGCAAGGATCACCGGTGATTGCATCTCTTTGCAAACTTCTAGAATGGCCTGAATGGTTTCCGCGTTATGGATATTAAAAGCAGGTACGGCGTAGCGCCGAGCCTGCGCATCCTGCAAAAGATATTTGGTAGAAATAATGCTCATGTAGTGATCCTCTCAGCCTTTCCAGGGATGAATAACGACGCCTTTCACTACACGGTTTACCGTGCCGCTGGCGGAAGGCGTGTCGGGGGTGATACCTGCTTTGATAGATTCGCTGAGAGCGAAAATCTGTGTGTACATCAGGAAGCAGAACGCCTGTTCGACATCAATAAATTCTCGGGCTGCGGGTAACAAAATATGCGGGCCTGCGTCGATTTCTGGGCTGGATTCGGCACAAATCGCTACGACGCGCATCGCTTGTTGGTCGCGGCGCAACTCAGCCAGCAAATCGAGGTCGTATTGACGGGTATAAGGGTGGCTTGAAACAAACACCACAACCAGCGTTTCAGCGTTAACCAGTGATTTTGGTCCGTGGCGAAAGCCGGTGGGGGACTCATAAAACGCCGCTAATTTACCAGCCGTTAGCTCCAGCACTTTCAGTGCTGATTCGCGTGCCACGCCTTGTAATCCGCCACTGCCGAGGTAAACAATCCGTTTAAAGGGAAGGTCACCAAATACGGCAGTGCTAAAGTCGCCCTGCGAAGCAACTATCTGCTTACAGCGCGTTGCTACATCCTGAAAACTGGTGCTGTTGATGACCTCGGGGGCGAAGACAGCCAAACAACTGGCCATCATGGTGCTGATGCTACTGGTCATGGCGAAACCACGGTCATGGGTTTCGGTTGGCATTAACAGCGCCAGTGCGTTATCACTTTTCAACGCATTGTGATACAAGCTGCCGGCTTCATTGCAGGTGATGACCAGATGGTGGCACTGGCTGACGAGTTGGTTGGCTAAGTCCACTGCGGCGACGCTTTCAGGGCTGTTACCAGAGCGTGCAAAGGAGATGAGCAGTGTCGGGCGCTGGGGAGATAAATAGTCAGCAGGGTTAGTAACGAGGTCTGTTGTGGGCACTGCGACAAAATTTCTCTCGCTATGGCGCGACAGCCACGGCGCAATAATATCGCCGATAAATGCTGAGGTACCGGCACCTGTCAGGACAATCTGTAGGTCAGATGTTTGCAGGAGCGGCGCAAGGAAAGTGTCGATATCGTTACGTTGACGTTCAATGTTTTTTAACGATCGGATCCAGCTTGCTGGTTGCTGGCGGATCTCTTTTTCAGTCCAGGTTGATGTGCCGCAAGTACCGGCAGATTGGGTTTCGCTCATAACTCAGTCCTTAGTAGTACATATTCAATGGGTCAGTACAAAGTAGAACATGACAATCTTTCGTTTCATTTCATTTCATCAATTTTATGTCTAAGTGAAAATCTATAGAAAAGAAAACGAAAGGTCAATATAAGAAAAGTAATAAAACGAAAAACGTGATCTGAAAGTGGACTTTTTGGTTTTATTTTATTGATTTATATGGATATATTATATTTATTTAATAAGTGAGCTAGAGCATAAAGAAAGGAAATGAAAGGTTTGTGGCGGAATTGGCCACAAACCAAAGTGATATATAATGAAAGGTCTACAGGGCGATTCGTTGTCCATCAATCCAAATGGTTTGTAGCATGAGCCGCGAATCAAGCGCGATAATGTTGGCTCGTTTGCCTGCCAATAGAGAGCCGTATGTGTGGTCAAGCCCCAGCATTTTGGCAGGGTGCAGCGAGGCCATATGAATTGCATCCTCAGCAGGTACACCCACGTTATTGACCAGATTTCGCACCGCTGCATCCAACGAAAGTGTACTTCCGGCCAGCCCGCCAGAGGCAGTACGGACAATACCCTGTTGCATTGTTACTGGATGACCGCAAATCGCATAGTCACCATCAGGCATGCCAGCCGCGCTCATCGCATCGGTTATCAGCAATATTCGAGGCTTGGCGCAGCTACAGCAAAGGCTCATTACTGCGGGGTGAACATGGTGACCATCTGCTATCAACTCAAGCCATGCTCGCTTATCGGTGAGCCCTGCGCCAACCATGCCGGGATTACGGTGATGAAGACCTGTCATACCGTTAAAGCAATGCACCAGTCCATCGGCTCCCACATCAAACGCACGAATAGTTTCTTCATAGTTCGCCGCGCTGTGGCCGAGCATGACCTTTATCCCCTGGCTTTTTAGATGCTTAATTGCCGCCAGCGCACCCGATTTCTCAGGTGCCAATGCCACAACACGTAATGTGTTTTGTGACACGTCAATCAACCTATTTAGCTCGGTAATGTCCAGCTCACGGAACAGCTCCGGTGGATGTGCCCCTTTGTTCTGCGGGGTGAAGTAAGGGCCTTCAAGATAGCTACCCAACACCGTCGCACCTTGTCCACCTTGATGGTAGCGCTGCGCAATACGCCGCAGTGCACACTCTATTTCCCCAAGGGGAGCGGTGACGGTGGTCGGCAACCAGCCACCCACCCCTTCGCGTGCTTTATACAATGCCAACTGATCCAGTATCTCTGGCGAGTCATCCATGACATCGACACCATCACCGCCGTGGACATGAATATCGATATAGGCTGGGCACAGTAGTTCAACGTCGCGCAGCGTAACCCCTGCGGGGATTGGCTCGATGGCCACGATGGTGTTGCCATCTATGTGTAACTGATGATCGTCGAGCCAGCCATGCTCGGTTAGCACCCGTCTGGCCCGCAACAGTGCTGTCATATTCCTTCCTCGACCGAGGCGGCTTCGCGATAACGGCCCATTTCGTCCACCAGACTGGTCAACCCTCGGTGACCACACTCTAGCGCTTGAAGGCGGAACTCTTTACTACTGAGGCCATCGCGCTCCAGCACCATCTCCAGCAAAAGCTGTAGATTTACTCCGGTGATCACTTCACGTTCTGCTTTCTGCATTGCCAGCGTCGAGGCCACGCGGAAGGGGGTACCTCCGAGCAAATCCGTCAAAAAAATTAGCCCTTCTTTTTCATCCAGATTAGCTAACGCCTCTTCAAACTGAGCGGTAAGCAGCGCGGTGGAGGAGCTTTCAGGAAAATCGATGGCTATCACTTGCTGTTGTTCGCCAAGTATTTGTTTCATCGCTTTTTCCAGTCCGGTGGCAAACCCACCGTGACCGCTAAGAATAATGCTTAACATGGAGTTTCCTCTTGCTTACAAAAAGTGGCCAAATTTTCCAACAACGCCTAATACCACGGTCAGCCCGATGAGTCGCAGAGGGCTCCAGCCACGGCGCACTAACCAGTACATCGTGAGGGTGTATACCAGTGGAAGGAAGGCTGGCATCAGTTTGTCGATAACATCGGTTTGCAGCTTAACCACAGCATCGCCTGCGGTGATTTCAAGCGTGGTGGACAAGCGAACGTAGGTGGCGACAAGTGCACCGATCACCGTCATCCCAACGATAGACGCCGCTCGCCCCACTTTAAGTGTATTGGCTTTGATAAGCGGGATAGCTGCGACACCCATGCGATAGGCATAGTGAGCAAGCCCGAAACGAAGCCCAAGATGGACGACATTAAACATCACGAGAAATACGATGGCGCCGAGGATCGAACCTTGCAGAGCCAAACTGGCTCCAATACCGCCACAGATGGGGAGCAAGGTCAGCCAAAACATCGCATCACCAATTCCTCCCAGTGGCGCACCAACAGCGATTTTCGTACTTTGAATACTGTTCACATCCTGTTTTGAACGTTCCATCGCCAGTATGATGCCGATGACAAACGTCACCAAGAAAGGATGGGTGTTGAAGAACCCCATATGGCCTTTCATCGCCCGCGCCAGATCATTTTTATTGGTGTGGATCTTTTTCAGCGCGGGCAATATGCCATACAGCCAGCCGGAAGCCTGCATACGCTCATAGTTAAATGAGGCTTGCAGCAGCATGGAACGCCATGCTACGCGGTTGATATCTTTCTTTGTCAGCTCCGCACCGATACTTTGGTCTTCATAGATATTGTCGTTGCTATCAATGACCGGCTTTTCAGTGACGTTAGCGCTTGGCAGAACCTGAGTATTAGATGCCATCTTCGAATTCCTCTTTCTGAGTGCTGGAAGTCTGCTGCGGAGTTGAGTCTTTACGCATGAAATCGATTAACGCCATTGCCAAGGCTGCGGCGGCAATCGCCAGTACCGGCAGTTTCAGCCAGGCCGCAGCAACAAAGCCAAGAATGAAGTAGGGGATATAAACGTTTTTCATCATTATTTTCAGCAATACGGCAAAGCCGATTGCAGGCATGATGCCACCGGCGACACCAAGGCCATCTATCAGGCGGGCTGGCAAGACATCAATGACCGTCTTCGCATGCTCAGCACCAAAATAGATGGGCAAGAATGCACACAGAAAATAGAACGTCCCCAGAGCCAGCAGGGCCAGATAATTAACGCGTTCAATGCCGTCGGTATCCGCATTTGCCGCCATCCGGTCGCAGCGCGCCATCACACCAGACATGATAGAGAACAAGAAGGTGATGCCCATTTGCACCGCCACGGCGAACGGCACGGCAACCCCAACCGCGACCTCCGGTTTTACACCGGCAGTAATAGCAAAAGCCGTGCCGACAATAGTACCGATAATCACATTCGGCGGCTGGGCACCGGCCAGTGGAGCAAGCCCCATCCAGACCAGTTCCAGAGTACCACCAGTGAGTATCCCCATATGAAGGTCGCCAAGGATCAGGCCAACCAACGGCCCAAGGACCACCGGGCGGTGCATATGTGTCAGGCCGTTGAACATATCCAAGCCAGCAATAAAGGCCAGAATCCCCAACGCGGATGCCTGTAATAAGCTAATTTCCATAGAAAATACCTCAGAGGAGTTTGTAGAGATCCTGAGCGGGCTCGGTCGGCACGCCCTGAATAAAACATTCCACCCCTGCTTTTCTCAGGCCATAGAAAGCGGCAATATCCTGATCATCGACAGAGACGGTTTTCGCTATTTGTTGTTTACCTTCGGCATAATGCATGTTGCCGACATTGATTCGGGCCACGGGTACGTCACCGTTGACCAGCGTTAGAAAGTCTTCGGGACTTTTGCAGACCAGTAAAATTTTCTGCCGATCGGTTGCACGATGAATATTGTCGATCACTTTTTGCAGTGGCCAGAAGCGCACGGCAATCCCTTCTGCCAGAACCATTTCCATCAGGTTTTGTTGAACCTGATCTTCGGCAACTTCATCATTGGCAACCAACACCAGATTTGCTCCGGCAAAACCAACCCATTGAACACCAACCTGGCCGTGAATCAGGCGCTCATCAATACGACTTAATACAATGTTTGGCATGTTTTATTCCTTATTATCATTGTGTTAATGGGATGACGATGTTCCCATGCAGGCTGCATGGTACTGGCGCAATACATCCTGAATATGGTCAATAATCAGTTCGTGCGGTGTTGCCGCGAGCCGGCCTTCACGGACCTTAACGTATTGAAGTGGCAGATACTGGCTGATCAACGGCAAGGGCAGCGGTTTGTCCGTTAAATTATTTACTAACCGAGCATAAGCCTCGTCAATGTGGTGATCGGGCCAGTAGTAACGAACGCGATCAGAATAGCTGTAGCCGCGCGCCAGACGACGTTCATCGTTATTACCGTGATAATGCTGTTTCCAGTGCTCCGGGTGTTCCTGCATGACGCTTTCCAGCACATCTCGTAGCCCTGAACATTGGTATGCGGGGCGGAGTTCCTGCTCGATAGCGGCGCCAATTCCCAAACGAAATGCAACAAAGTGACCCACCGGTCAGGTACGGATAAAATAGCCGTATTGACCCTGTCGGAGACCCTGTTGCATGAAGGGAAAACATTTGACTCAGCATGAGCGCTTTTACATCGAAAAACGAAAAGCTGAAGGCGTTAATCAGTCCTGCATTGCCAGAGAACTGGATGTCTCTCGCTCTACCCTGAGCCGGGAGCTCAGGCGTAATACGGACCCCGCTTTCAACGGACTTTACTCCTCCAGACGCGCTGATGCCTTAGCCAGACAACGGCGGGGCGCCACCTCGGCACACAATGCCTGTTTCCCTCTGGGCCAGCAGACACAAGACTTTCTCCGGCAGGCGCTGGCTGTACATACCTCCCCTGAGGTTATCTGTGGGAGACTGAAAATCCAGTTTGATATCGCCGTCAGCAAAAATACCCTCTACCGCTATATCCGTTCGGACAGACAGGCTGGCGGTAAGCTTTACCTTCAGCTCCCTCACCGGGGTAAACGCTATCGCTATGATACGGGTGAGCCCGGACGCACGCCCATCCCGGACAGGGTTGGCATTGAGCACAGGCCTGCTGAGGCTGAACTCAAACAGGTTCCCGGGCATGTTGAAATCGATACGATTTTTGGCAAAGACCAGAAGTCATTCCTGCTGACGGTCGTGGACAAAGCCACAAAGCAGGTCATTATCCGTAAACTCCCCAATAAGTGCGCTGAGAGCGTCGTGGAAGCGTTCAGGGACATCGTGGCGAATACTTTCTGCGAGTTTAAAACCCTGACGGCAGATAACGGACCCGAGTTTGCGAAACATAAGGACATCACTCAGGTAACGGGCGCAAAGGTTTACTTTGCCCGGCCTTATCATTCCTGGGAGCGGGGGTTGAATGAGCATACCAACGGTCTGATACGGCGGTTTTATCCGAAAGGAACCGATTTTAATGGCGTCAGCGATGAAGATATTGCGAGACTGGAGCACATCCTCAACACTCGGGGGCGCAAATCTCTGGAATACAGCTCACCGAATGAGGTATTTTTAGAGTATCTACTCGCTGCATAACGCATGATGGTTTGTTGCGTTTCGTTCGGGAATGGGGCCGGCCAGTGAAAATAGCGCTTCACGTAACGCGAAAGTGAGTGCCGGACCCACTTTCAAAATGGCAAAGTGGTGCTGAACTAGCTGTTGTAGGGCGAGCGGAGTTTGGTAATCGGTGGAGTGAGCTTCAAAGACCATCGTGTCAAACTCTTCGATAGTCTGGCTCAGAGCAAGAGATTTCTCAGGTTGATAATCAATAACATGAGTATGATCGAATTCTACACCGGGTTGGACGACTAGCCCGATAATGCGTGGCCACAGGTCGTGCAGACCTTGTTGTTCAAAAGCATGACGATGAGCTTCAAGCGTTGCTTTTGCCGCTTGGGGAGAGGTGACCACCAGCGTTGACAGCGTTTCATGTGCTCCTCCTGGAACAGGGACTTCCGTTCCAATAACATAAACCAGATCAGACGAACCTTGTTTTTCCTTGCGGGTCTGTTCTGCAATTAAGGCAAGCCTTGCTGCTCTTCCGGCGACGATTTCATCTGTTAATGGCACGGGGTCATCTGCACAAGACATACTGCAATCAAGGTGAATTTTCTTAAAGCCAGCCGCGACATAATGGCGAATAAGTTCTTCTGCATGAAACATAGCCTCTGCGGCTGGGGCGTTTTGCCAGCGATTTGGCCCCAGATGATCGCCCCCTAACACCAACTGATTGCGAGGGAAGTGGTGTTTATCCGCCATTTGCTCAACAAAACCACGGAAGTCATCTGGGGTCATACCGGTATAGCCGCCATACTGATCCACCTGATTGGAGGTGGCTTCTATTAATAAGATGGATTGCGCGTCCCGGGCGTGGCGCATTGCTGCTTCCAGAACCAATGGGTGAGCAGAACAGACGGCAAAAATGCCACATCGCTTATCGTGCTTATGGTCGGCCACAAACTCGGTTAAATGTTTCACTTTCCTCTCCGTATGGGGTTTTGATTACTTATGCCTTTCGGTTTGTTTCATTGATACTGCTTTATGGGTTGATAAAAACAAAACGAAAGATAATGGAAATGGGATCTGTTTCGCAAAAGAAACATAATGAAAGGCTTTTTTATCGGGTGGTAGCACGGTTTGGCCTGATGTAAAGACTTGCTTTCCGGCAAAAGAAAGGTGTTAATAGATAAAGTGAAATGAAACGAAAGGCTTTTGGGAAGGATCTGATATGAGCAATACCGATTCAGTAATGGACAAGCGTATAACGGGTACCAGTGAAAGGCGTGAGCAGATCATTCAGCGGCTTCGTCAGCAAGGAAGTGTTCAGGTTAATGATTTATCGTCATTCTTTGGTGTTTCTACGGTGACTATCCGCAACGATTTGGCCTTTCTGGAAAAGCAGGGGATTGCTGTACGTGCATACGGCGGTGCGCTGGTGTGTGATGCTGGCACACCTGGCGTTGAACCCACGGTAGAAGATAAAAGCTCCCTTAATATTTCTTTAAAACGCGATATTGCTCGCGTTGCTGCAAATCTTATTAAACCTGGGCACCGCGTGATTCTAGACTCGGGCACGACCACTAATGAAATAGCGCGTCATATGCGTAATCATAAGGAGGTCATTGCTATGACAAACGGTATGAATGTGGCGAACGCGCTGCTTGAGGCTGAGGGCGTGGAATTGCTGATGACAGGAGGGCACTTACGCCGCCAGTCCCTTTCCTTCTATGGGGATCAGGCTGACCAGTCCTTGCAAAATTATCATTTCGATATACTTTTTCTGGGGGTAGACGCCATCAGTCTTGAGCGCGGTGTGAGCACGCATAATGAAGACGAAGCTCGCCTAAATCGCCGAATGTGTGAAGTCGCGGAACGCATCATTGTGGTCACTGATTCCAGTAAATTTAACCGCTCCAGCCTGCATAAAATAATTGATACCCAGCGCATACATATGGTTATCACCGATAAAGGTATTCCAGAGGAAAGTTTGAATGGATTACGAAAAGGTGGGATTGAAGTGCTCCTTGTTGGGGAATAAAAACCGTCTCTTGACCACCTTTTAGCCTACCCCTATTAAAGTAAAGTCCCCGCCAATAGGCCGGGACTTTGTCAGTAATCTAAGGGGAAGCGTGCTGTTCGGGCCGTAAACGACGCGAAACGCCGGAGTGCCCGTTGGTACGCTTAACCCTTGGTTCTTCTGGTGGCTAAGCCCCAGCAGGAACCGCATGCGCGGTGTTTTTCAGCACCGGTCCGGTATACTTCTCAATCTCAAGCTGCGCCATTTGCCCACAGTTACCCTGCGCCAGACTGGAAGAACCAATATCGAAAGTCAGGCAGTTGATATTGCCGTTCTTACAAAGGGAACCCGGTACCGCTGGATCCGCCGGGTCAAACCATGCCCCTTCGCTGATGCGCACCACCCCTGGACGTACATCTTCAGATACCACAGCACCTACCAATATCTGCCCACGGTCATTGAACGCACGGACTAAATCGCCATTAACAATGTTACGCCCCTTGGCATCCTGTGGGCTTATCAGTATCGCTTCCCGATCGGCCACGGCGTATTTTTCACGTAGTGGTGTGTTATCTAACTGTGAATGCAGCCGGTTGATTGGGTGTGCGGTGTTTAGCGACAGTGGATATTTCTTCGCTTCCACCCCGCGATACCATTCATGAGGTGGCATCCAGGTCGGGATCCCCTGACAATCGGCGTATTCCATTTTAGCGATAGTATCGGAGTAGATCTCAATCTTGCCAGACGGGGTACCCAGCGGGTTGAGCAATGGATTGTCACGATAATCAGCAAAGCGTACCCACTGCTGGTTCGCTTCGGGGATAGGGAAGCGAATGTAGTTGTTCGATTGCCAGAACATATCGAATGGCGGCAGGGCGACCCGTGCGGTACGGGCCTGTGACTTCATATCGTCGTACATCGCTTTCAGCCACTGAGTCTCATCTTTGCCCTCGGTAAAGGCATCAATCACCCCCAGCTTGGTGGCCATCGCCGCGAAGATATCAAAATCATTACGCGCTTCATGCTGTGGCGGTACGCACTGGTGCATCGGGAAGACATAAAGTTGTGAGTAGTCGCCGCCCATTTCCAGATCATTACGCTCATAGCTGGTGGTCGCCGGTAATACAATATCGGCGTGCTTGGCGGTGGCGGTCCAATAGGGTTCGTTAACCACAATGGTTTCAGGGTGCTGCCAGGCTTTCACCAGATTGTTGGTATCCTGATGCTGATGGAAAGTATTGCCACCGGCCACATAGACCATTTTGACATCTGGATAGGTGACTTTGGTGCCATTGAAATCAATGACTTTCCCTGGATTGGCCAAACATTCGGCAATCCGCGCCACTGGAATCGGCGATGGTGAGTTCTTCGGTGCACTCCCGGCAGAAATCCCCGGTAAAATGCCGCCCTTGGCCGTTGGGCTACCGCCAGAGGAGTAGTGATAGCTGAAGCCAAAGCCGCCACCCGGCAGGCCAATTTGGCCCAGCATTGCCGCGACCGTGACCAGTAACCAGTGTTGCTGCTCACCGTGATGCTGACGTTGAATCCCCCAACCCCCCATAATCATGGTGCGCTGTTTAGCCATATCTCGCGCCAGTTGGCGCAACACATCGGCATCCACACCACTGATATCCGCCGCCCATTCTGCGTTTTTCGGCTGACCGTCAGTTTCACCGAGCAGATAGGCCTGGAATTTATCAAAACCAATAGTGTAGGTTTTTATAAAGTCAGGATTATGCAGTTTTTCTGTCAATAGCGTATGGGCGATACCGATCAACATGGCGCTGTCGGTATATGGCCGTGGCGCAATCCATTGTGCATTGGTGAATTTAGCACTGTCGTTATGCACCGGATCAATACTGATAACTTTGGTACCTTTCTTTTTCAGCGCTTCAAAACCAGTTTGACCCACATGATCGGGGATATTCCAACTGTTTTTCAAGGTGATCATTGGGTTACAGCCCCAGAGGATCACCAGTTCACTGTTATCTACCACGTTTGGCCAGGCCGTCTGCTGTTCGTAGACCTCCATTGACCCCATGACGTGGGTCATAATCACCTGTGCCGCACCGGTTGAATAGTCACCGGCATAGCCCAAAAAACCCCCACTCAGGTTCATTAAGCGTTGTAGTAGCGTGCGGCTGTTATGTAGCATCCCCACACTTTTCCAGCCATAAGATCCGGCGTACAGCGCTTGCGGACCGTGGTCTTTCTGCACCCGCACAATTTCGCCGCATACCAGTTCAGTGGCTTTATCCCAACTGACGCGTACCCACTCATCCCGGCCACGCAGTTCGGTATGGCTGCCGGGGCCGCCTTCCAACCAACTTTTACGCACCATCGGGTATTTGATGCGGTTATCGGCATGCACCTGATAGGGTGCCATAGTGATCAGGTCATTCGGCCATGGATCATCTTTGACAGGTTGCACACCGATCATCCGGCCGTTCTCAACGATAGCTTCAAATGCGCCCCAATGAGCGCCGGTCAGAATACCTTTTTGCGCCTGACGCAGTGCCAGAAACTGAGGTAATGCCTGACTGATGGCTTGGGCTAATGCAGATTTGGGCCACAGGCCACCAACGATAGGCAATACAGCCAGTGCGCTGGTTCCGAGTAAGAAGCGACGGCGGCTCATTTCTAACGGTTGTTGTTCGTATTTAGTCATTTTCGCCTCTTATTTACAGCTTGGCCGGCATATCACTGGCATGTTTTTGTACATACTGTGTCATCACACGCAACTGTTCCTGAGTCAGGGAGGTGCGTGGTGCCATGCCTTTGATTACCCCAATCCATTGGTTAGCGTTGAAGCGATCCAGTGCGGTTAAACCGTGGCAGCCGGTACAGTTGGCCGACATCATATCTGCGGCATAGCGCCAAATTTTCTGTTGATCATCAACGAGTTGTTTCTTAGGTAACCACACCTGTAGTGCAACTTGATGCCAAACCAGATTGGTTTCTGCATCGGTTTGCGTATTCAATGTTTTCAGCGCTTTTTGTGCGTCCTCGCCCAGTAATACACTCAGAATACGTTTCCCTTGTGCGGCATAGAACACTTCGGCCACCCCATCTTGCTGCCAGCCTTTAACATCAACCAACACCTGATCACCTTGCTGTTTTACCACTTCAACTTGTGTTGAGGGCATCAGGTTACCGGCGTTATGGCTGTCACCAGCATTCATAAAGAAAGGCTCGGTGGCGATGGTATATAAAGTGGTCGCCGTTGCGGGTGTTTGTGCCGCCGCCGTTGCCAACTCTGCCGCGCCAGCCTGGGTCACCTCACTCATATCCGGCAGGATATGGGCCACACCTTTATGGCAATCGATACAGGTTTCACCTTGCTTAATTGCCACCGGATGCTGAATCCGCGCTTCAGCACTTTGCCCGGTGATATCCATCGCATCAAAGCTGTGACATGAGCGGCAAGTGGCCGAGTCATTCTCTTTTAGCGTTTTCCATACCGACTGCGCCATGGCGAGTTTATGGGCTTCATATTTCTCAGGTGTATTAATAGTGCCAACCATTTCACCGTAGATATCTTTGACCGCGCGGATTTTGGTCCACAGATAATCAAGCGGTTCGTGTGGCACATGGCAGTCAGCACATTCAGCACGGATGCCTTTGGTGTTTTGGAAGTGGACACTGCCTTGATATTCAGCCAATGGCTGTTGCATGGTGTGACAGGACACGCAGAACGCGGTATCACTGGTTTTATGAAAGACGGTGGCGGTACCTGCTAATAGTGCAGCACCAATAATGATGCCGATCAGCAGGAGCCATAACCATCCCCACCGGCGTCGCTTCACGAAGCCAGTTTGTTTCTTGCTCATAAATTGCCCCACTTAATATATCTAATAGTTATTGGTAAAACGAAGTTATCTAATGCCTCGATACTCAAAAGGCCAGATAATCTGCCAACAGACCCTTATCCACTAGCGATAAGTATTTCCCATAAAATAAGTAGGTCTATTGTAGGGGGATTTGGTGCTGATGACTAACTCGTTAGGGGTATTTAGCAATATTAGTTCAGATTTGCTGAATATAAATGCGAGGTATCAGTCAGTTTTAGCGCTATACCACAAATAACTCTCTGAATTAAAGGGTTATATACCTTGTTATATAACCTAAATAATTCAAGTTACAGGAAGGCGGCAACGAAATGAACCCAAGGAGTTGAGATAACTCAATGACTCGGGTGAGTGATGGCAGCCAACGCACATGCAGCTTGAAGTATGACGGGTATAGCGCTATTTTTTAGTCGAAGGGATAATAGAACTGCTTATTTAACCATAAATCGATGGCATGACGACTGGCTTCAAAATGAGGTTCGGGTAATTCCCGCGGATTGCACCATAGCCATTGCTGACACTTGTCTGGTTCTTTCAGCTCTGGCTGCCCACCGGCGTGTTGCGCCAACAAGCAAACGGAAACGGTATGTTTACCTTCTGCGCGCCAGGTGGCGATGTTATTGCATAACGCGATAACACTTATATCTTTGATATTTAAGCCTGTTTCTTCGGCTATTTCACGTTTTGCGGCTTGTTCAAAAGACTCTCCAGCCTCCATGTGACCACCGGGAATCGACCAATAAGGGGCGTGCTGACCGCAACGTTTACCCAGTAACACCTCACCTTGTTGATTAACGATAATGACACCCACACCGACTGCAACGGACATTGTACGGACTCCTGTTAAATGAAGGTCAGCAACCATCAGCTATTATGGTTTTTTTACTGCTGACGGAGTTATATTCACCACGAAAATGTGCGGGCTGTCAAAAATCCATCAAGAATAGAAGCAGAAAACTTGCATATATTCTCAGTCGGAAACACACTACTTGAAACGTTTCAGCGTTATCTCGTCACCAAATGATAAAGGGTAACGCTCCTTTTTCTCATTAAAGCTGAAACGATTCAATTTCAGCAAGAGAGGAGATTTATGTTCCAGTTATCTACGCAAGATATCCATCTGGCTGCACAGGCAGACAGCAAAAACGATGCTATTACTCAGGTTGCTGCAGCACTTACTCAGGCTGGCTGTGTTGCCGCCGCTTATGTCGATGGCATGCTGGCCCGCGAGCAGCAAACCTCTACTTACCTGGGTAATGGCATTGCCATTCCACATGGTACCACTGATACTCGCGACCTGGTGCTAAACACCGGTGTGCAAGTTTTCCAATTCCCGCAGGGTATTGCATGGGGCGAAGATCAAACCGCCTATATTGTAATCGGTATCGCCGCGCGTTCAGATGAACATCTGGCATTGTTACGCCAACTGACCCATGTATTAAGTGATGATGCCGTTGCTGCACGTCTGGCGAAAACTACCTCGGCTGAAGAGTTACGCAGTTTGCTGATGGGTGAGCAAAAAACCGCTGAATTCCATTTTGACACGTCACTGATCGCAATCGATGTGGCGGCTGACAATCTGATCACGCTGCAAGCACTGAATGCCGGTCGCTTGCAACAAATTGGCGCAGTAGATGCTCATTTTGTCAGCGATGTCATTACCCGTGATCCACTCAATTTGGGACAGGGTATCTGGCTGAGCGACAGTACTGAAGGTAATTTGGTCAGTGCTGCCACAGTAAGCCGCCCGGTAGCTGCATTTGAGCACCATGGCGAAAAAGTGGCGCTGTTGCTGACGCTCTCCGTGGCCGATGACCAACCGCTGTCGGTATTGAACTATTTAAGTGATTTACTGTTGGCGAAAAAAGCTGACGCTTTGCTGAACGCTGATGCTGCCGCCTTGCTAGCGTTGCTCACCAGTGAGTATGTCGAGCAGAATGAAGTATTAAGCGCTGAGTTTGCTATCCGTAATGAACACGGGTTACATGCGCGCCCAGGGACGATTTTAGTCAATACAATCAAACAGTTTACCAGTGAAATCACCGTGACCAATCTGGACGGCACCGGTAAACCCGCTAATGGACGTAGTCTGATGAAAGTTGTGGCTTTAGGGGTTAAAAAAGGCAATCGCCTGCGCTTTACCGCCAGTGGTGAAGATGCACAAGCAGCATTGGATGCTATTGGTGAAGCTATCGCCGCCGGTTTGGGCGAGGGGGCAGCATGAGCAGAAGAGTTGCAACCATCACGCTGAACCCAGCTTATGATCTGGTGGGTTTTTGCCCTGAAATTGAACGCGGTGAAGTTAATTTGGTGAAAACTGCCGGCCTGCATGCCGCTGGTAAAGGGATTAATGTTGCCAAGGTGCTGAAAGACCTAGGGATTGATGTCACGGTCGGTGGCTTCCTGGGTAAAGATAACCAAGACGGTTTTCAACTGTTATTCAGCGAGCTGGGTATTGCTAACCGCTTTCAGGTGGTACCGGGCCGTACTCGCATTAACGTCAAACTGACAGAAAAAGATGGCGAAGTGACCGATTTCAACTTCTCCGGTTTTGAAGTCAATAAACCGGATTGGGATCGTTTTGTCACTGACTCGCTGAGCTGGTTGGGGCAATTCGATATGGTCGCGGTCAGTGGTAGCTTGCCCGAGGGCGTAAACCCTGATGACTTTACCGATTGGATGAAACGCCTGCGTAGCCAATGCCCGTGCATTATTTTCGACAGCAGTCGTGAAGCATTGGTCGCAGGCCTGAAAGCCTCACCTTGGTTGGTGAAACCCAATCGTCGTGAACTGGAGATCTGGGCGGGTCGTCCATTACCTGAATTGGGTGATGTGGTAGAAGCTGCACACGCTCTGCGTGATCAAGGGATTGCTCATGTGGTGATTTCTCTCGGGGCTGAAGGGGCATTATGGGTCAATGCGTCGGGTGCCTGGTTGGCAAAACCACCCGCCTGTGAAGTGGTCAGTACCGTCGGTGCTGGTGACTCCATGGTCGGTGGCCTGATTTATGGTTTGTTAATGCGCGAGTCCAGCGAGCACACGCTGCGTCTGGCAACAGCAGTTGCAGCTTTGGCGGTAAGTCAGAGCAATGTTGGTATTACGGATCGCCCGCAGTTGGCAGCCATGATGGCAAGAGTCGACCTGAAACCCTTTAATTAATCCCTGGAGGCGAAATGAAAACGCTACTAATAATAGACAGTTCGCTCGGGCAGGCCAGAGGCCACCTTGCGACACTGATGTTGGGTGCTGCGGCGGCAAAAGCAGGACTGAGCTGGGTTGAGAATGCCACTGATGCAGAGCTGGTGATTGTCGCCGGGCAATCAGCCCCGGCTGACAGTGCGCTGAACGGTAAAAAACTCTATATCGGTGATGTGGAAAAAGCGGTGCGCGATCCTGATGGTTTCCTGGCGCAAGCCATTGCGCAGGCTAAACCTTACCAGGCTGCGGTTGCTGTCGCACCCGCGACCACCACGGTGGCTGGCCCGAAACGTATTGTGGCTATTACCGCCTGCCCGACAGGCGTAGCTCACACCTTTATGGCTGCTGAAGCCATTGAAAGTGAAGCGAAAAAACGTGGCTGGTGGGTGAAGGTAGAAACCCGAGGCTCCGTTGGTGCCGGTAATGCAATTACACCAGAAGAAGTGGCTGCGGCTGATCTGGTGATTGTTGCTGCGGATATTGAAGTGGATTTGGATAAGTTTGCTGGCAAACCGATGTACCGTACCACGACAGGTTTGGCGCTGAAGAAAACCGTACAAGAACTGGATAAAGCACTGGTTGAAGCTGAAGTCTATCAGCCTAAAACCGGCAGCAGCACCGGTACCAAAAAAACAGAAACCGGTGGTCCTTATCGTCACCTACTGACCGGTGTGTCTTACATGTTGCCAATGGTGGTTGCTGGCGGCTTGTGTATTGCCCTGTCATTTGTGTTCGGTATTAAAGCCTTTGAAGTGAAAGGCACATTGGCTGCCGCCTTGATGCAAATTGGTGGCGGTTCTGCTTTTGCGCTGATGGTACCTGTTCTGGCCGGTTTCATTGCATTCTCAATTGCTGATCGTCCGGGTCTGACCCCAGGCTTGATTGGCGGGATGTTGGCAGTGAGTACCGGGGCGGGTTTCCTCGGCGGTATTATCGCAGGTTTCCTGGCCGGTTATGTGGCGAAAGCAATCAGCACTAAGCTGCGTTTGCCGCAAAGTATGGAAGCACTTAAACCGATATTGATTATTCCACTGGTAGCGAGTCTGATAGTGGGTTTGATTATGATTTATGTGGTCGGTACGCCGGTGGCAAAAATCATGGCAGGTCTGACTAACTGGCTGCAATCCATGGGTACCGCCAATGCCGTGTTGTTGGGGGCTATCCTCGGCGCCATGATGTGTACCGATATGGGGGGGCCGGTGAACAAAGCCGCCTACGCGTTTGGTGTGGCACTCCTGAGTTCTTCTGTTTACGCGCCGATGGCCGCTATCATGGCCGCAGGGATGGTTCCTCCGCTGGCGATGGGACTGGCAACACTGTTGGCACGTCACAAGTTTGACAAAGGTGAGCAGGAAGGGGGCAAGGCTGCATTGGTTCTGGGGCTGTGCTTTATCTCTGAAGGGGCAATTCCGTTTGCTGCCCGTGACCCGATGCGTGTCTTGCCGTGCTGTATCGCCGGTGGTGCGCTGACAGGTGCATTGTCTATGGCATTCGGTGCGCAACTGATGGCCCCACACGGTGGTTTGTTCGTGTTACTGATCCCTGGGGCAATTCATCCGGTGCTGCTGTATCTGGTGGCAATCATTGCCGGTACCGTATTGGCCGGTGGTCTGTATGCGATGTTGAAACGCGCTGATGTCGTGGTCGCAAAAGCGGCATAAGCCTGGCATCATAAGCTTCACCCATAAAAAACCGGCCTTATGTGCCGGTTTTTTTTATGTTTACTCACTGTGATTCGGCTAAATACCATTCAGCTAAACGTTAGCTTGTGAGTTCAGCCAGGCTATCTCTTCAGCCCAAATATCAGGATTGACCGTTTCTAAAATCAGCGGGATATTATCAAAACGGGGATCACGCATAATATAGCTGAACACGGTTTTACCAATATTGCCCTCACCGAGACTGTGGTGTCGATCGACCCGGCTGTTAAATTCACTTTTCGCATCATTAAGATGCATACCGCGCAGATACTGAAACCCGACGATATCGCTAAGTTGCTTGAAGGTATGTTCGCAATCTTCTTCCGTGCGCAGATCATAACCGGCAGCAAAAGCATGGCAAGTATCAATGCAGACACCGACGCGGCTCTTATCTTCCACCCCATCAATGATGGCGGCCAGGTGCTCAAACTTAAACCCCAGATTACTGCCCTGACCGGCGGTGTTTTCAATCACCGCTGTCACCCCTTCACTGACATCGAGCGCCATATTGATAGATTCGGCAATACGTGCCAGACACTTATCTTCATCAATTTGCAGTAAATGGCTGCCTGGGTGGAAATTCAGTAATGACAGCCCCAGTTGTTGACAGCGGGCTATCTCGTCGATAAAGGCTTCGCGGGATTTCTCTAGCGCTTCAGTGACGGGATGGCCCAGATTAATCAGATAGCTGTCATGTGGCAGAATTTGAGCGGAGCTATAACCGTATAGCTCACAAGCTTGCTTGAACTTCTCTATCACATCTTCTGCCAGCGGTGCGGCACGCCACTGACGTTGATTCTTGGTAAACAGGGCAAAGGCGGTGGCCTCAAGTTCGTGCGCCCGAATAACAGCCTGGTCTACACCACCTGCTGCGCTGACATGTGCACCGACAAATTTCATTCCATTCTCCTTTGATAACCGGGCCATTATGGCACTGATAACGCCATGATTGAATGGGCGAAGCTGCAAGGAAAAGAAAAGGGCCGCGAGCGGCCCTGAAGTGACATGTTTTATGCCGCGATATGTTGCACCAGCAAATTGATGCCGGTCCCACCGACTATCAGCCAGACAAACAGCAGCAGTGCCAATAATAACGGTTTTACCCCAGCCTGACGGATAGAGCCCACATGAGTGGTCAGTCCGAGTGCGGCCATCGCCATCGCCAGCAAAATGGTGTCCAGTGTAATCAGGTGATTCACCCATGCCGCAGGTAATAGATTCAGTGAGTTAAACCCGGCCATCAGAATAAATATCACTGCAAACCAAGGAATAGTGATGGCACTTTTTTCCCGTTTTTCACTGCCGGCTTTGATGTTGCAACGCGCCAAATAGGCTGAGAGTAACAACAGGAATGGAGCCAGCATCATTACCCGGATCATTTTAGTAATCACGGCGGCGTTTTCAGCTTGATCACCGATGGCATGCCCGGCGGCAACCACCTGTGCGACCTCATGAATCGTTGAACCGGCAAAAATACCAAAGGTTTCCTGACTAAACGGCAACCATTGGTAATGCAGGTTTAGCTGATACAGCCATGGGTAGACAAAAATGGCGAGCGTGCCGAAAATCACCACAGTGGCGACAGCAACCGCCACTTTGCTGGCATCAGCTTTTAGCACCGGCTCGGTGGCCATAATAGCTGCGGCGCCACAAATACTGCTACCGGCACCAATTAACATTACGGTTTGCTGGTCCAGAGCAAATACCCGTTTACCCAGCCAACATGCCAGCACAAAGGTTGAACTGAGGGTCAAAAGGTCAATAACCATACCGGTAGCCCCCACATCCGCCACTTGTTGAAAGGTCAGCCGGAAGCCGTATAAAATGATACCCAGACGCAATAAATGCTGTTTGGCGAAGACGACGCCATCAGAGCAGACGGGTTGTACCCACGGATACAAGGTATTGCCGACCACGATGCCAAACAAAATGGCCAGCGTCAGTGCCCCCAACCCCATATTGATAAACCACGGCATATCACCCACGTTGAGCGCCAACCCGGTAATCACGCCGGTTAACACCAAGCCCGCAATATAGCGGCTTAGGGGGAACTGATGTGTTCGAGGGAGTTCTTTAGTATGAGAAGTCGCCATGTTTGTGTCCTGTGTTCTGTAAAGATTGCACACAGTTTAACGACTTCAATCTTAATAGATAAATTCATTATATATTTATAATTAATCTATATAAGTGGTAAGGGCGGTGATGGCAGCGCCCAACACCTGATTTTGCCTATCTCTGTGAGGGAGCGTGAATGACCATGAAGTTTGGTATGATATACATAACGGAAATGTACACGGGCGGGGGTATCCCCATAACCGTCAAGGCAGCAGTTTTGATATGAAGAAAGCAAAACATGAAAAGTCGCTGTGGGTGATATTGGTGATTGCCTCACTTATTTATTTGTTGATCCCTCCTTATTTGATCGCTTATTTTTTCAAGTTATATAACTTGAATCCTTTTCATATTGTCCCGCTACCCCATTTTAATCCCTTCAAGAGTGAACGTGGGATTCCTTTATCTCAAACGTTTAGCTATTTATTATTTATCTGGTTGATTTTTAACGCGGTTATCAGCGCTATAGTGGCTATTATTTACCGCATATTCTTTTATTCAGATGATAATGAATAGTATTCTTACTGCTTAATTTCATCCGCCGATAACCTCCCGATTTTACTCAAAGGTGTTAGTCTTATACGGTAATAGAGGCTATATACCCGCCATCGTTCATGTTACAGGTGTGTTGGCTGTGCTCGCTCACTCGAATCACTTACTGGTGTAAGCTCATCGAGGGTTCTGTTGCTTGCCGTCGGCCTGTATTTTGAAATCTATTGGGTACACTTTTGTCCGTCAGTTATTGTATTAACAACTAATTAGGTAGCTCGTTTCATCCAGTCACTGACGAACAGAGTGATGATAGCGTCCTCCATTTTTTACTACAGAGACCGTTATGCACATAACCTTACGTCAACTTGAAGTCTTTACTGAGGTGCTAAAAAGCGGCTCTACGACCCAAGCCTCGGTTGTGCTCGCGCTTTCACAATCGGCAGTCAGCGCTGCGTTGGCGGATTTGGAAGGGCAATTGAGGGTGCAACTGTTTGATAGGGTCGGTAAGCGTTTAGTCACCAATGAGCATGGGCGGTTGCTTTATCCCAAAGCATTGGCATTGCTGGATCAGGCAATTGAAATAGAACAGCTTTTTTTGCAGGACTTAGGTGCGTTGCGGATTGCTGCCAGCAGCACTATTGGCAACTATATGTTACCGGGCATGATTGCCAAATACCGGCGTGACTTTCCCGACACACCGCTGGAATTGAATATCGGTAACAGTCAGGATGTGATTGAAGCAGTGGCAGATTTTCGCGGTGATCTGGGGCTGATTGAAGGGCCGTGCCATATGCCGGAACTGATGACTAAAGCCTGGCAACAGGATGAGTTGGTGGTGTTTGCGGCCCCAGATAATCCGTTATGCCATAAGATGCTGACACTGGAAGAACTGGCCGATGCAGCTTGGATCCTACGTGAGCGCGGTTCTGGCACTCGCGAAGTGCTCGATCACTTACTGTTGGCAAAATTACCGCATTTCAAGTTGGTTATGGAGCTTGGGAATTCAGAAGCGATTAAGCGGGCGGTGCGTTATGGCATGGGAATCAGTTGTTTGTCGCGCCGGGTGATTGCCGATCAACTGGCCAACGGCGAACTGATCGTACTCAACATCCCTTTGCCACCACTGATACGAACCTTATATCTGATTCATCATCGGCAAAAACATATCTCTAACGCCTTGCAGCGCTTTCTCAGCTACTGTCAGGAAGAGGTCTGAACCGCAGAATTAGCCGAGAGTGAGTTACTCCTGTAGGGATAAGGTTTTTAAGCGTTTTACACCAATGATATTGGCTATTGCGGCAAGAATACCCGATAGAGAGAGGCTTTTACTGGCAAATGAGCTTTTGCTAATAATTGCACCGGGATCATGAAGGTATCTTATATCAGCGCATTGTTACTATCCGAGTCGGTGAGATTTGTTACAATCCCGCCTTATTTTTTAAGGGTGGATTAGGGTAAGAATGACTCAGCAAAATACTAAAATCCCAGTGCAGCAGGGTGCGCAGCGTTTACGTCGGGAGCTTAAATCACGGCACTTAGCCATGATTGCTATCGGTGGTTCTATTGGTACCGGTTTGTTTGTTGCCTCAGGGGCAACGGTATCGCAAGCAGGCCCGGGTGGAGCATTGCTCTCCTATGCATTGATTGGCCTGATGGTTTATTTCCTGATGACCAGTCTCGGTGAGCTGGCGGCATTTATGCCGGTATCAGGCTCATTTTCAACTTATGGCTCCAAATACGTCGAGGAAGGCTTTGGTTTCGCCCTTGGCTGGAACTATTGGTACAACTGGGCCGTCACTATCGCTGTTGACTTGGTCGCGGCACAATTGGTGATGAATTACTGGTTCCCAGACGCACCAGGCTGGATTTGGAGTGCGCTGTTCCTCGCCCTGATGTTTTTACTGAACTACATCTCAGTAAAAGGCTTTGGTGAAGCGGAATACTGGTTCTCACTGATTAAAGTCACCACAGTCATTATCTTCATCATTATTGGTGTAATGATGATTAGCGGCATTATGAAAGGCGGTGAGAGCGCGGGTTGGCACAACTGGACCATTGGTGATGCACCCTTTGCAGGGGGCTTCTCGGCGATGATTGGTGTGGCAATGATTGTTGGTTTCTCTTTCCAAGGCACTGAACTGATTGGTATTGCGGCCGGTGAATCAAAAGATCCAGGTAAAAATATTCCACGCGCAGTGCGCAAGGTGTTCTGGCGTATTTTACTGTTCTATATCTTTGCTATTTTGATTATCAGCCTGATTATTCCGTATACCGATCCAAGTCTGTTACGTAATGATGTCAAAGATATCAGTGTTAGCCCATTCACGCTGGTATTCCAGAATGCAGGTTTGCTGTCAGCGGCCGCGGTGATGAATGCGGTTATCCTGACGGCAGTGTTGTCAGCGGGTAACTCGGGGATGTATGCCTCAACCCGTATGTTGTTTACCCTGGCCTCAGAAGGTAAAGCGCCACGTATCTTTGCCAAGCTGTCTGAGGGCGGGGTGCCACGTAATGCTCTGTATGCCACCACGGTAGTGGCCGGATTGTGCTTCCTAAGTTCAATGTTTGGCAACCAAACTGTGTATCTGTGGTTACTTAATACCTCAGGTATGACTGGCTTTATTGCTTGGTTGGGTATTGCTATCAGCCATTATCGTTTCCGCCGTGGCTATATGATGCAAGGCCGTGACTTGAACGACTTACCGTATCAGTCTGGTTTCTTCCCGATAGGGCCGATTTTCGCCTTCGTACTGTGTTTGGTTATTACTTTGGGGCAGAACTATCAGGCTTTCTTGCAAGACCGCATTGATTGGTATGGTGTGACTGCAACCTATATTGGTATTCCATTGTTCCTGGTGATTTGGTTTGGCTACAAATTGAGCCGTGGCACTAAGGTTATCAAATACCAAGAGATGGAATTCCCGAAATGGCGTGATGACAGTGAAGATAATCCTGAGCCGACAAAGCCGGTGATGACCGCTGACTAGTTTTTAGCGCTAATCAAAATTAAGCCATAGTGATGGCAGGGCGATAATCTTATCGCCCTTTTTTTGGGCTGTAAGCTGGTGATTATTTAAGCAAAGTTAAGCAAATAATTTCGCTAACTTCTCTTTATTGCCCTTTTGAATGCGGGGATAAATCAGGCTTATTGATTAAATAATATTATAAAATAAGGATTTACATCGTATTGTACCTAATTGTTTATCGCAATCTTATTGATAAGTATTATCGTTTGTTTTATTGTTAGCGCCATCTTATAAGGAACGATAAGGGGAAGCGGTGCAACAGTCGTCACGGAGCATGGCCAAAGGGGGGTTAGCGATGCTGGTTCACCCGATTCACTTACTCGTCTAAGCGCATCGGGACGCAGTTCACCCGTGACTCTAATTACTTTGGGTATATTTTGGCAGTAACAGATTTCATAAAATAATAATTAGGCAGAAAGGGCCGGAAGCGATATTTCTGCTGTGGTGAGCTATTGCCGACATTAATAAAAAATAAATTTTCACCTGTCCGCCAGGCGGCATTGCTGCAAGTAAAAAACGCCTGCTGAAAAGGTTGTTGATAAATTTACACCTCATGGAGATCGTGTAATGGTTAAGGTTAACAAGGGTTTTAGAAAATCTCACAGTGCGGCATTAGTGATAGCTGCAATTATCTCATCTCAGGCATCCGCCGCTGAAACAAAAAATACCACGGCAACTGACACCATGGTTGTCACGGCATCCGGTTTCCAACAACGCATTCAAGATTCTGCGGCATCTATTTCTGTGGTTACCCGCGAGCAGATTGAAAATAAAGCCTATCGTGATATTACCGATGCGCTGAAAGATGTTCCCGGCGTTGTTGTCACCGGTGGTGGTAGCCACAGTGATATCAGTATTCGTGGCATGTCCGCTAAATACACCCTGATTCTGGTGGATGGTAAACGTGTTGATACCCGTAGCACCCGCCCTAACAGCGACGGTTCAGGGATTGAGCAAGGCTGGCTGCCACCACTTGCCGCCATTGAGCGTATTGAAGTTGTACGTGGCCCGATGTCCTCTTTATATGGTTCGGATGCCATGGGAGGGGTAATCAACGTTATTACCCGGAAGGTGGGTAAAGAGTGGCAAGGCACGGTGCGCGCAGATGCCACCTTGCAGGAGGATTCAGACTCCGGCGATATATATCAGACCAATGCTTACGCTTCTGGTCCATTAATTGATGGCTTGCTGGGATTGAAAGTTAGCGGGCTTCTCTCGCATCGTAGCGAAGATAAGATAATCGATAGCTACAATGAACAGCGCATGAGAAACGGTGCGGCAACATTTACCCTGACTCCCGATGATAAAAACGAATTTGATTTTGATATCGGCCATTATGTGCAGGACCGAAACTCAACCGCCGGGCGTTCAGTGGCATTAACCGGTAAAAGCAGTGACGTGCAATATGACCGTAATAATTATGCGATTACCCACCACGGTTATTATGATTTCGGTAATTCAACCAGCTATGTTCAACGAGATGAAACCCGTAATCCATCACGTGACATGAAGAGTGTTGATAATATCTTTAATAGCCAAACCTCATTCCTGTTCGATAGCCATACTTTAATTCTTGGCGGTCAATATCGTTATGAAGAGCTGAATGACAAGGGTAATCAACTAGCCTCCGCCAAAGATTTGACTAAATTGACCCGTTGGAGTTGGGCGTTATTTGCAGAAGATGAATGGCAGATGACCAATGATTTCGCGCTGACCGGCGGTGTCCGTATGGATCAGGACGAAAACTATGGTACTCACTGGACACCACGTCTGTACGGTGTCTGGCATCTGGCTGAACAATGGACATTAAAGGGCGGGGTATCTGGTGGCTATCGTTCACCTGATTTACGTCAGGCCACGGAAAACTGGGGACAAATCACCGGCGGTGGTCGGGGTGATCCTGCGATCATTGTCGGTAATGCCAACCTGAAACCAGAAAGAAGCCTCAGCCAGGAAATTGGTGTGCTGTGGGATGATCAGGAAGGTATGAATGCCGGTGTGACACTGTTTAACACTGATTTTAAAGATAAAATCACCGAGGTACGCCGTTGTACTGATACCACGGGCAATGCGTCCGGCCAATGTATGATCAATGGTACCAGCTATAAATTTATTAGTGATCGCACCAACGTGGATAAAGCCATGACCCGTGGTGTGGAAGCGACTTTCGGTTGGGAAATCAATAAAGCCTGGTCACTGACATCGAACTACACCTTTACTCAATCTGAGCAGAAAAGTGGGCAATTCTCGGGTCAACCGTTGAACCAGATGCCTAAGCACATGTTGAACGGTACGCTGAACTGGCAGGCAAATGAAGAATTAGCCACCTGGGTTCGGGCTAACTACCGGGGTAGAACATCAGAGTATCTTGATCGTACCAGTATGGGCAATAAAACGCCGTCTTACACTTTTGTCGATTTAGGGGCTAACTATCAACTGACCAAAGAGTTCCGTTTGATGGGAGGCGTGTATAACGTACTGGATAAACGTGTAGATATCGAAGTTAACGATAAAGTGCTGGATGGGCGCCGTTATATGGTTGGTGCCAGCTACGATTTCTAATCTCCCTTTGTCCTTGAAGCCACAGGGGTGTTAGCGGCGTTAGCTCACCCCTGTTTAATCAACTCAGGCCAATATCAATCACTTTTTTGAATGCAGCACGTTGTGACACGCTGTGATACCACCGCTGTAAACTTGGCAGTGATGGACGTTCGATCGACAGGTTAAACCAGGCATAGGCCAGGCACCCTAACGGGATATCCCCAATACCGAATTTATCGCCAGACAGATACGCTTGTTTCTCAAGTGCGTGATCGGCAATTGCCATCAGGGTATTGAGTTGTGTCATACCCTGAGCAATTTTCACTTTATCCTGCTGTTCTGGTGGGGTGCGTACCAACCCGATAAACACCGCTTTAAAGGGTTCCACCATGCTGGAAGTGGCCCAATCCATCCACTTTTCTGCCCCTGCGCGTAACTGTGCATCAGGTAAATAAAGTGCACTATCGCCGTATTGTGCGGCCAGATAGCGGACAATCGTATTGGACTCCCACAGGATGAAGTCTCCATCTTGCAGGCAAGGGATCAGGCCATTTGGATTCATTGAGCGATACAGGGGATCATTGAGCTTGCCATATTGGCCACCGACATCAATGCGCTGATAGCTGATACCCAGTTCTTCTAAACACCAAAGTACTTTTTTGACATTGGTCGAGTTATTCCGACCCCAAACAGTCAGCATATAATTCTCTCTATTTATTTGATTTTTATCTACCAACGCCCCTGAAACAGCGTTATTTAACGCCGTTGCCAATGGTGGATATCCCAGTCATGCAGTATTGCCAAATCCACTAATTCATTACCGGGATTAATCACTGCCGCATGATCAACATATTCCAGTAGCGGCTTGTCATTAATCGAGTCGCTGTAACCGTAGGTATGCTGAAAATCTAACTGAGGCGACGCCATGAGCCACTGTTTTAACCGTTCGACTTTGCCTTCACGGTAAGTCAGGGTGCCATAGGTCTTGCCGGTGTAGCGGTTATCCTCCACCGCAACACCGATAGATAATGCTGCATTGGCAGAGAAATGCTGCGCAATAGGGGTAACCAAATGTTCGCCGGTAGCTGAAATAATCACGATGTAATCACCGCGATTACGGTGCCAGGCCAGTAGCTTCCTGGCTTGCGGATAAATCCGAGGCAGAATATCTCGCTCGATAAAACGCTCAACCCAGCCAGCAACTTCAGCCGTATGTTTGCCGATTAAGGGCGACAATGTTGATTCCATATAACAGGACATCGACATCTGCCCTTGATAGTACTGTTTCATCAAATACTGTTCTTGTTCTGCCAGCTCACTAGGAGCCAGCCCTTTATCAACCAGCCAGCGTAACCAAAGGCCGGAGCTATCATCACTGATCAGCGTTTCATCGAGATCAAACAGGGCCAAATCCATTAAGTCACCTCCCGGCTGACAGAAAGATTGAAGTGAAACTTAACAGTGCATGTGCTGGGCATCTGAAATTCCCCGATGGAAAAAAGGGTATCAACCGTTAAGCTAATACTTTCTAGCAAAACATGGAAGCTTACTTAGCACGGCAGGGTTGCTAGCTCACCCCGATACAGTTATGGATGGCAGATTATCTGAATATTAAGACAACGTTATGACTCTGGTTTTCGATGTTGCCGGGCAGGCGATACGGCATTGTTATCAGTAATGAAAGAAATAACATAGAACGGATTGATATTGGTGAGTTACTCAGTTTCGGTGTTAATTGTTTATATCGTTTAGATATAGATTGTTAAGTATCTAGTCGAGAACGCTCTTAAAACTGCTTTTTATCCTTAAATGACAGGTTATTAACGCGGTTTGTCACTAAACGCCCGATGGCTAAAGAAAGAGTGTTGTCGTCTGTCTGCTTTCACCCCACAGCCCAGGAGCTGATTATGCTGATTATTCGTTTATATGGTTGTCCAGTTTTCATTGGTTCTGAGCAAAAAAAGCAACCGACTGAAAATCCTGGAGTGAAACATGAGTCATCAAACACTAAGCAACCCATTATTTGTTAACCCAACCGCGGTTAACCCATTATCTGCCAACACATTACCACTATTGGATCTTTCTCTGCTTAATGGCAGTGAAACTGAACGTCAGGCATTCTTAGTCGATTTACGCCATGCCGCACGAGATATCGGATTCTTTTATCTCACCGGACATGGCATTGACCCCGCGTTATTACAACAAATCCAAACCTTATCCCGTGAATTTTTTGCCTTGCCTGATGAGGACAAACTGGCGGTGGCCATGGTGCGCTCGCCACATTTTCGTGGCTATAACCGTGCGGCCTCTGAGTTAACACGAGGCCAGCCGGACTGGCGTGAACAGTTCGATATTGGTGCTGAAAGAGCCCCATTACCGCAAACGCCGGGCACGCCAAGTTGGGCACGGCTGCAAGGGCCAAACCAGTGGCCCGAGGCTCTGCCGGAATTAAAACCAACAATACTGCAATGGCAGCGGGAAATGACCGGAATGGCACTGCGCTTGCTGCGGGCTTTCGCTCTGGCATTGGAACTGGATGAACATGCATTTGATGAGTTGTATGGCGATAAACCCAATGAACATATCAAGCTGATTCGCTATCCGGGGCGTGAAACCACGCAAAGCGGTCAGGGGGTCGGTGCGCATAAAGACTCCGGTTTCCTCAGTTTCTTATTGCAAGACCAGCAACGCGGCTTGCAGGTGGAGGTGGAGGAAGGGCGCTGGATTGATGCCGCACCACGACCCGGCACCTTCGTGGTCAATATTGGAGAGCTGCTGGAGCTGGCCAGTAATGGTTATCTGCGCGCCACGGTGCACCGGGTGGAAACACCTCCTGCCGGTACAGACCGGTTATCTATCGCCTTCTTCCTGGGGGCGCGTCTGGATGCGGTGGTTCCGCTGTATCAACTGCCAGCGCCGCTGGTGGCGCAAGCGCGTGGGCCAGCCAGTGATCCTCATAACCCGCTGTTTCGTGATGTTGGGCTTAATTATCTCAAGGGCCGTTTGCGCTCTCACCCCGATGTTGCCGAGCGTTACTACCCTGCGCAATTGAAGCTGTAGGGGTTGGATAAGTTCATCGCGGATCGTCTGCTGGCAATCTACCTGGCGCACTGATTTTTGGGTCGCTTGAATTAAAAACTTTATTTTTGGGGTGATGATAATGACTAAAACACGTATTTCCGGCCTGATTAGTGCCACCTTACTAACTGCATGGGTGTCTTCTTTTAGTTTGTCAGCACAGGCAGCCGAAGCGCTGCGGGTAGCCGCCGATCCGGTTCCTCATGCAGAAATTCTGCAATTTGTGCAAAAACTCGATCCCTCTCTGAACCTGAAGGTCATCGAGATCCCCAATGGTGTGAACTCGAATGAGTTGCTGGCACACGGTGATGTCGATGCCAACTACTTCCAGCATGTGCCTTATCTGCACTCCCAGGAGCAGGCGCTGGGGCAAAAATTTGCCGTGGCCGCAACGGTGCATATTGAGCCACTTGGCGTCTATTCCCACAAACATAAAACCTTTGCTGATGTCCCGCAAAATGGCACGGTAGCGGTGCCGAATAACGTGACTAATCTCAGCCGTGCGCTCTATTTACTGAAAGATCAGGGACTGATTACCTTGAAGCCGGGCTTTACCGATCCGGCTAAAAATCAGGCGACGCCGAAGGATATCGCGGACAATCCAAAACACCTGAAAATTTTAGAGATTGAATCACCGCAAATCCCTCGTTCATTGGATGATGTTGATTTAGCAGTGATTAATGGAAATTATGCGTTGGAGGCAGGGCTTAATCCGGCGAAAGATGCATTAGGACTGGAGAAAGCTGCCGGTAACCCTTATGCCAATATTCTGGTCACCACCCCCGCGCTGGCCAGTGATCCACGAATCAAACAATTGGCGAAAGATTTACAGTCACCCGAAGTGGCGAAGTTTATCACTGAGAAATACGCCGGTTCAGTTATCCCTGTGGCAGGCCTTAAATCATGATTAGCATCGAACGCCTGAGTAAAACCTATCCACAAGGAGGGCTGCCAATGGTGGCCCTGGAGGAGGTCTCGCTTGAGATCCCGACAGGCTCGGTGTTCGGTATTATTGGCCGTAGCGGGGCAGGTAAAAGTACCTTAATCCGTTGTCTAAACCTATTGGAACGGCCCACTTCGGGCCGTATTCAAGTGGATGGCCGGGAATTAACCACACTTTCTGACCGTGAATTGCGGCTGCAACGGCAAAATATCGGCATGATTTTTCAGAATTTCCATTTACTTCATTCACGTAATGTATGGGACAACATTGCTGTTGGTCTGGAAATTATTGGGATGCCCAAAGCGCAACGCCAGCAGCGCGTTGCGGAGTTATTGGATTTGGTTGGCTTGAGTGACAAGGCTTATGCTTTCCCCTCGCAGTTATCGGGCGGACAAAAACAGCGCGTGGGAATTGCCCGAGCGCTGGCCGCCAAACCGTCATATTTGTTATCTGATGAAGCGACTAGCGCGCTGGACCCTGAAACCACCGCATCGATCCTGGCATTGCTCAGTGATATCAATCGCCAACTTGGATTGACCATCGTGTTGATCACTCACGAATTGGAGGTGGTGAAATCCATCTGTGATAGCGCAGCACTGTTGGAGCGGGGGCGGGTGGTGGAAACCGGCGCTATTGCTGACTTATTGGCATCAACACATTCCCGTTTAGGGCGTTCATTGCTTCCCGCTCGGGGGCCGGCGTCGTTGTCTGGTGCGCCAGTGGCGGAGCTAACCTTTTTCGATACCTTATCGGCTTCCCCCGTGCTCAGTGAGTTGGCGCAGCAACATGCCGTGGGGGTAACCCTACTTGGCGGTGGGGTGGAATCGATAGGTGGCCAGCGGGTTGGGCGTTTGCAGGTTGATTTCAGCCACCCAGACGGCGGGTTGAGTTTAGCTGAGGTCTTACAATTTCTTAATGAGCGTGGCGTGAGGGCAGAACTGATATGAACAGCGGCATGAGTTGGCAAGATCTGCTGGCACTGGTCACCAATGCCACCGGCGAAACCATCTATATGGTGGTAATTGCCACCTTTTTCACTGTATTGATTGGCTTACCACTGGGGGTGTTGTTATTTATTTCGCGCCCCAATGGGGTTTTGCCTGCGCCGCGCTTGAATACATTGGTCGGTGCCATTGTTAATCTGGGGCGCTCAATGCCCTTTGTGGTGTTACTGATTGCGTTGATTCCGATTACCCGTTGGATTATCGGCACCACGTTAGGCAGTACCGCGGCCATCGTGCCAATTACTCTGGGGGCCATCCCATTTTTTGCCCGAGTGGTCGAAGCGGCCTTGGATGAAGTGGATAAAGGGCGGATTGAGGCAATTTTATCGATGGGCGGCTCGGCACGCCATGTGATTCAAAAAGTTCTGTTGCCAGAGGCACTTCCCGCTTTATTGGCCGGTATTACCTTAACTGTCGTGATGCTGGTGGGATTCTCATCAATGGCGGGGGTTATTGGTGGCGGTGGATTAGGTGATTTGGCTATTCGTTATGGTTATCAACGTTTTAATAATGAAGTGATGGTAGCGACATTAATCATATTGGTCATTTTGGTTCAGGGCGTACAAAGCCTGGGCGATAGATGGGTCAGGTCGTTGGCTCACCGGCGCTAAAATTTATCACCACCTATATTTGATATAACAGCCGCGGTATTGATTGCTGTGGTTTCACTGCGTAATAATGGACGTTGCCGCTATCAACGCGGCAACGTCCTGTCAGCAGGAGATTAACCGTTTAGTGCTTGTGCCAAGTCCGCAATCAGATCCTCGGTATCCTCAATACCCACCGACAAACGTAGCAATTGTGGCGTAATACCGTGTTTCAGCCGGGTTTCTAAGGGGATGGAGGCATGAGTCATGCTATATGGCTGGCTGATTAAACTTTCCACCCCGCCCAAACTTTCGGCCAGGGTAAACAGATGTGAGCGTTTGATTACCGCGCGAGCGTATTCATCATCCCCTTTCAATCGCACAGAAATCATACCGCCGAAACCCGCCATTTGCCGTGATGCCAGCTCATGTTGTGGGTGGCTTTTCAGCCCTGGGTAATAGACATTTTCAACTTGTGGTTGCCCTTCGAGCCACTCGGCTATCTGCTGAGCGCTGTGATTATGTCGCGCCATGCGCAAAGCCAAGGTGCGCAGTCCGCGTAACGTCAGAAAGCTGCTGAAAGGATCTAAAATTCCGCCCACCGCATTGTGCAGAAAGCCTAACTGTTCTGCCAGTTCAGGGTTATTGCCCACCGCCGCGACGCCAGCGACCACATCAGAATGGCCATTAAGGTATTTGGTGGCGGAATGCACCACAATATCAAAGCCCAGTTCCAGCGGGCGCTGGATGTAAGGGGAGGCGAAGGTATTATCGGCCACACTGATAAGTTGATGCTTTTTGGCAATCGCCGCAATGGCCGCCAGGTCAGCCAGTTTCAGCAATGGATTGGTCGGTGTCTCCACCCAGATCATTTTGGTTTCTGGCAATATTGCTTGTTCTAATGCCTCGGTATCCGCAGGGGAGACATAGGTCACTCGCAAACCGGCCGTTCGGCTGCGAACTTTTTCCAGCAGGCGATAGGTTCCACCATATAAATCATCCACGGCAATGATATGGCTACCCTGATCCAGCAGTTCAAGCACAGTTGAACAGGCTGCCAGACCAGAGGCGAAGGCGTAACCTCGAGTGCCCCCTTCCAGTTCCGCAATCGCCTTTTCCAGCGCGGCACGCGTTGGGTTGCCGCTGCGCGAATATTCATAACCAGTATGCTCACCGGGAGCGGGTTGTGCGAAGGTGGATGTCGCGTAAATTGCGGGCATCACCGCACCGGTGCTATCGGGGGTATAACCGGCATGAACGGTTAAGGTATCGAACTTTGCCATAATAAAAATCCTTAATATGAGAAGATTAAGCCAGCTTTTGACGCCAGGTATTCAAAACATCAGTGCGGGTAATCAAGCCAAGGAAACGCTCTCCATCCAACACTACTGCTACATGGCCATCATTGAATGTTGCCAGTAGAGAGCGGTAATCGGCCTCTTTTTGTAATGTGTTCACTTGATGGGTCATAGCGGCACTGGCCGGTAATTTGAAATGGCTGGCATCTGCTTGTACGGTGTTCAGCAAGTCCCATTCGTCGATTAACCCGACCACTTTTTCGCCGTCTAATACGGGTAGTTGGGAGATGTCATATAGGCGCATTCGGGCGTGAGCCACGGCCAGCGTGTCCTGCGGTGAAACAGAAATTGTTGCGCCGTCCTCATGACGATAAGTGATGAAATCACGCAAATCGCCATACTGGGGCTTGCTCAGCAAACCTTGTTCCATGAGCCAGTAATCGTTGAACATTTTGGACAGGTACTTGTTGCCGCTGTCGCAAACGAAGGTGACCACTCGCTTTGGTGTGGTTTGCTCGCGGCAATAGCGTAATGCTGCGGCCAGTAGGGTGCCGGTAGATGAGCCTGCCAGTACCCCTTCTTCCCGCAATAGCGCGCGTGCGGTGCTGAAGGCTTCAGCATCATCGATGCGATAAGATTTTTTTACCTGAGAAAAGTTGCTCAGTGGCGGGATAAAATCCTCACCAATTCCTTCGACCAGCCAGCTACCCGCATCGCCAATCTGCGAGCTGTCGACGTAATCTGCCAAAATAGATCCCGCAGGATCGGCCAGTACGAACTCGGTGGCGGGTGAAACCTCGGCAAAGTATTGGCTCAGGCCGCTCAGGGTGCCGCTGGAGCCAACACCCACCACGATGGCATCGACCTGCCCATCCATCTGTTGCCACAGCTCAGGGCCGGTCGATGTCCGGTGCGCCGCGGGGTTTGCCGGGTTATTGAATTGATCGATATAGAAAGCCCCCGGTGTTTCCTGCGCCAGACGCAGAGCATAGTCCTGATAATAAGCCGGATGCCCTTTGCCCACATCCGAGCGGGTCAATAGCACTTGTGCGCCCAATGCTCGCAGGTGGAAAATTTTCTCCTGGCTCATTTTATCCGGTACCACTAATAGCAGTTTGTAACCTTTTAGCGCCGCCACCAATGCCAACCCAAGGCCGGTATTGCCAGCGGTGGCTTCAATGATGGTTCCGCCGGGTTGCAGCAACCCTTCTTTTTCAGCTTGCTCAATCATCGAGAGCGCGACACGGTCTTTAATCGACCCACCGGGATTTTGATTTTCCAGCTTGACGAACAGTTGGCATGGGCCGGTATCAAAGTGGGTCAGTTCCAGTAGCGGGGTGTGGCCGATAAGATCAAGTACCGAGCGTGGGATAGCCATTGCATACTCCAGCATTATTTGTTTAACAGCATAAATTGTTTAACAGCATGAATTTGGATAACAACTGATGGGCTGGATAATAGCGCTAGCGGCTTAAGCATTAAAAAGAACAAATAACCTGTCTATATTACCTTTTGTTATATATTTATGTTTTTTTAGACGTTTAGGTGCTTAGGTGTAAGGATGTTCAGACAGGAAGATGGTTAGCCGTATAGCCATCGATATTCACAAAAAACAGTCTCTTTACAAAACAAAACGTAAAACTACGCCCAATTGAGCCAGCAATGGGATAAATTTAGAAAAGGGACTGAAATATGACTAAGCTAATATTTCAGTCTAAGTGAAAAGACGTTATTTTTTCGCTAATTGGACAGTGGTTGGTTCTGGGAATACCACTTATTTCCAATTATTAGCAAGGATACTCTGGCGACCTCATGATGAAATTTATCCTCCCCTTTAAGATAAAGAAATTAACCTTCAGTGCTGGCTTATTGCTTTTGGTGCTGCCCGCCGCGCATGCGGCTGGAGACCCGGCTGCTCCGCCGGTAGATGCCAAAGCCTATGTGCTGATGGATTACAACAGTGGAAAGGTGTTGGTGGAAGGGAACAGTGACCAGCGCCTCGATCCGGCCAGTTTGACTAAGATTATGTCCAGTTATGTGATTGGACAGGCCATTAAAGCGGGGAAAGTGCACCCTGATGATTTAGTGACCGTGGGGAAAGATGCCTGGGCTACGGGTAATCCGGCATTACGTGGTTCCTCACTGATGTTTTTGAAACCGGGCGATCAGGTAAAATTGTCCGATTTGAATAAAGGTATTGTGATTCAGTCAGGCAATGATGCCAGTATTGCGTTGGCCGATTATGTGGCTGGTAGCCAAGACAGTTTTGTTGGCCTGATGAACAATTACGCCAAAGCCTTGGGCCTGGCGAATACTCACTTTATGACCGTCCATGGTCTTGATGCGCCAGGGCAGTACAGCACTGCGCGGGATATGGCGGTATTAGGTCAGGCACTGATCCGCGACGTGCCGGAAGAGTATGCGCTGCACAAAGAGAAAGAATTCACTTTTAATAAGATTCGTCAGATTAACCGTAATCGTCTGCTATGGAGCACTAATCTCAATGTGGATGGCATGAAAACCGGTTTTACCTCCGGTGCGGGGCATAATCTGGTCGCATCTGCAACCGAAGGGCCAATGCGTTTAATCTCTGTGGTGTTAGGTGCACCCAGTGATCGGGTTCGCTTTAGTGAAAGTGAAAAACTGTTGACCTGGGGCTTCCGTTTCTATGAAACCGTGGTGCCGATTAAAGCCACCAAACCTTTTGTGACGCAGAAAGTGTGGTTTGGTGATACCGGCGAGGCCGAGCTTGGGGTGGCAGAGGATGCCGCTATCACTATCCCGAAAGGGCAGATGAAGGATCTTAAAGCCAGTTATAAGTTGGATCAAACGGAGCTGCGTGCGCCGCTGGCCAAAAATCAAGTGGTCGGAACCATCGATTTTCAGCTTAATGGCAAGACGATTGACCAACGCCCGCTGGTGGTATTAAACGAAGTAAAAGAGGGCGGTTTCTTTAGTCGCATCTGGGACTTCGTGATGATGAAACTCAGTCAATGGTTTGGTAGCGTATTTGGCTAGTTTAAAGAAGATGATTGATTAATAAGAAAAAGGGCTACTGAAAAGTAGCCCTTTTAGCATATTAGGTGACCTATCACTGATATAAATCAGTTACAGGCAACGATCTTGATTGCTAACCCCCCTCGGGAGGTTTCGCGGTATTTAGAATTCATATCTTTGCCGGTTTCATACATCGTTTCGATGACTTTATCCAGACAAACACTGGGTTCGCTAGTACGACGTAGCGCCATGCGCGCAGAGTTAACGGCTTGCACCGCAGAAATTGCATTACGCTCAATACACGGCACTTGAACTTGCCCTGCCACTGGGTCACAGGTCAGCCCTAGGTTATGCTCCATCGCGATTTCTGCTGCAATGCACACCTGAGCAGGGCTACCGCCCATCAACTCAGCCAAGCCTGCTGCGGCCATGGAACAGGCCACACCCACTTCGCCCTGACAACCCACTTCAGCGCCGGAAATAGACGCATTCATTTTATACAGCGCCCCAATCACACCAGAGACCAGGAAGTAGCGACTGTATGAGTTCTCATTTACCTGACGAATGAATTTGTCGTAGTAAGATAAAACTGCCGGAATAATGCCACACGCGCCGTTAGTCGGGGCAGTCACGACCCGCCCGCCCGCAGCGTTCTCTTCATTGACGGCTAATGCATACATATTAATCCAATCGACAACCATCATCGGATCCGAGTTATTTTTATCGGTACTAACCAGCATTCGGCGCAAAGCTGCGGCGCGACGTGGTACTTTCATTGGACCAGGCAATAACCCTTCAGTATTGATGCCGCGCTCAATACCGGCACGCATCACTGCCCAGATTGCGGCAAAGTGAGCACTTATTTCGGCTTTGCTGTGCAATGCCAGTTCATTTTGCATCACTAAACCGGACAGTGATAAACCGGTATCTTTACAGTGCTTTTGCAAGTCACGGGCAGACTTGAACGGATAAGGCACAGTAATCGCTTGGCTATCTTCCTGACCAAAGTGTGCTTCATCGACAATAAAACCACCGCCGATGGAGTAATACGTTTTACTGAAAATACAGTCATCACCCGCATGAGCGCTGATGGTCATACCATTTTCGTGCAATGGCAGGTTAGTGCTGTGGAAGTTCATCCCGCCATTGGCCGGGAAATCAACTTCGTGGCTGCCGTTTGCCAACAGCAGACGTTCCCGCAACTCTACATCGCGGATAAAACCAGAGATTGCATCAATATCAACGGTATCAGGCAGATTCCCCGCCAAACCCATAATAATCGCAATATCGGTATGATGGCCTTTACCGGTAAGAGACAAAGAGCCGTAAACATCAACAGTGATTCGGGTGACGGCAGAAAGATGCCCCAGTTCGATTAGGTCATCGGTAAACAGCTTGCCAGCCTTCATTGGGCCGACGGTATGAGAGCTGGATGGACCAATACCAATCTTGAAAATGTCAAAAACGCTGACCATATATCGCCCCTTAAAGGTTCTAATTATTAAAGTGATGACATTGCCGTGGTAGGAAGCCGGAGCGGACGCTCCGGTTTTTGAAACAATTTACAACATCAGACCATGATAACTGGCTGGCCGTGGACGTTGGCCAGCCTCAGAATCATTTACCGAACAGGCTGAACAAGATTGCAGAGATAGCAATCAGGCCCATGATAACCACGAATACGTTGCTGATATGGCCGCTGTACTTACGCATCGCTGGAACTTTATGGATTGCGTACATTGGCATCAGGAACAACAGCATCGCGATGATTGGGCCACCCAAGGTTTCAATCATACCCAAAATGCTTGGGTTCATGGTTGCGACGATCCAGGTTGTTACCAGCATGAACAGGGCAGTAATACGGTTCAGTTTGTCATGATTGATGGTTTTGCCTTTGCTACGCAGAGACTTAATCATCATGCCATTAAAGCCTTCACGTGCGCCCAGATAGTGACCCAGGAAAGACTTGGTGATAGCGATAAAGGCAATAACCGGCGCCATGTAGGCAATTATTGGAGTATTAAAGTGGTTAGCCAGGTAAGACAGAATAGAAATGTTCTGGCTTTTCGCATCCGCCAGATCCGCAGGAGACAGGCTCAGTACGCAACTGAAGACGAAGAACATAACGGTGACAACCATCATGATGTGAGCAAAAGCCAAAATGCGTGAACATTTTTTCTCTGCATCTACGCCGTACTCTTCACGTTTTGATACTGCAAACGCCGAGATGATAGGGGAGTGGTTGAATGAGAACACCATGACCGGAATAACCAGCCACATGGTCATCCACAGACCGCTACCAGTACCGTTGCCGTCCATTGATACATGTTCAAATATTGCACCGGTCCAGTTAGGGATCAGGTACACAGCCAACAACATCAATGCTGCAACAAACGGGAATACCAGAATACTCATTGCTTTTACAATGGCATGCTCACCAAAACGCACGATAGTCATCAGGCCCACGATCAGAATCAGGGACAAAATAGCACGCGGTGGTGATGGCAGATGCATCTGGTGGGTAATGAAGCTATCAACGGTGTTGGTGATTGCCACACTGTATACCAATAAAATCGGGTAGATAGCGAAGAAGTAAAGCAGGGTAATCAACTTACCTGCGCCGATACCAAAGTGCTCTTCAACCACTTCAGTAATGTCTTCACCTGGGTTTTTGCCTGACAGCACAAACCGGCAGAGACCACGGTGAGCAAAGAAGGTCATCGGGAAAGCAATGATGGCCATTACAATCAGCGGCAGAAGGCCGCCGATACCGGCATTGATAGGCAGGAACAATACGCCTGCACCGATTGCAGTACCGTACAGGCCCAACATCCACATGGTGTCACTTTTACGCCATGTGCTTGATGAAACTTTTCCCGGGGAGGCAATAGTGCCTGCTTGAGTAGTGTCCATAAAGATCTCCACTGTGAACACGTTAATTTAAAATTAAGAGCCGAAAGTTAGATACCCGCTATGCATTATCGAGTTGCATAATCAGGCGAAAAATTCAGTCAAAACGATTCGTTTAAAATTGGTGCCCTGGTTATTACTTTGGTGCCGTAATCGTGCTTTATACCTAAATTGTCAAGTGCAAAATTTAACCGATATTAAGAAGATGAATTCGCGGTATCGGATATTTTTGGTGTTCTTGGAAGAACAATAGTTTTTGCTGGCGGCAAGATAGCGATTTGCAGTGAAAACTACCGTGATCATGCTCCCAAATGCTTAATAAACTCGCCGCCGATCATTTGTTACGAATTTAAAACTGATTGTTATGTAAATGTTTATGATTTATCACTAGAAATAATGAAAAGTATACTTTCCCTTCTGGCCGATAAATAAACAGACTATTCTTTATTCCTTGCTTCTTGGCGTGCAATATATTTTAACCACGCTTATGGATCTAGCGGAAATCGATTTTTTCACTGATTTATTGATGAATATCATTAGTTTAAAACAACAAAAATAATTTAACTTGTTGATTTTTAATGTTATTAAATCAATTATCATGTGATGGTGGTTTATGGATTTGATGATAAATTCAACAGGAAAATAAGAGGAAAAAAGACAATAGGCATAGTGAGGGGGAATAAGTCAGCGCATGATTATTAGTATCGAGCCCTATATTTGTCATATAAATTTTTTCTGTCACTAATTTGTCTGACAATAAACTAACGTTATTCTTTTATTTAAATGCGTTAAATGAACACTAAATGTTAAATTAATTTACCTTAAATCTTTATACTGTTGCATGTTCATTTAATAATGGAATTGTGTTTTAGAAATTTGATAGGCAAAGAGTGATTTAACCACAAATATAATATGGTTATTTAATGTTGTGCTATTCTGCTTAAATATAATCCAATTTTTACTTGATATATGCGGATAGGTTTATCGACCCGGTATTTACCGGGTTAAGATTTTTGCTATGTAATCAAGTCTAACAGTCGATTTTGATGCCATGTTGTAAAAAGAACTGGCTGAACTCGGCATCAGGCTGGCGGTCGGTGACTAACGCATCAAACAGGGTCAATGCTCCAATGCTGGCAGGTTTTATTTTACCGAACTTACTGTGGTCGGCCACCAGGATTTTCTGTTGTGATTTGGCCATAGCTCGGTGCTTTAACAGAATTTCATCGAAGTTGAAACAGGTGGCGCCATACTCAATTGAAACGCCGGCTGCGGAGATAAAAGCTTTGTTTGGGCAGGCATTGTCCAGCTCATTGTGCTGACTGATCGGTGTGAAAATATAGTTATTGGGTTTGAATTCACCACCGCACAGAATCACTTTACAGTTGGGTTTGTCTTGTAAGGAAAGAAAGGTGTTAAGGGAGTAACAAATGGCAGTAAATACCAGTTCTTCGTCTATCTCGTCGATAATAGAGGGAATTGTAGTGCCGCAGTCAAAAAAAACCGTATCATTTTCGGCGATCAACCTTGCTGCCAACTGACCAATACGGCGTTTTTCTTCCACCTGTTTGGCTTGCTGGTCAGAAACAAAATAGTTATTGGCGTTATTGCTTTTAGGGTCCATCACCACATAACCACCCAACAAAATCACGGCGGTCGGCTCGGCGCTAAGATCACGGCGAATAGTCATTTCAGAGACTCGCAGCAAATTGGCCGCGTCTTTGAGGTGGATTTTGTCGGAACGCTTTAGGGCCTGAGTAAGTTTATTGATTCGTTCTGCACGGCGGGTTTCCATAAGCTATTCCTGACAAACAATTATTAATACCATACGTTGCACTATAGTTTCTTATAATACAACGTATTGCAATAAATAAGCCCGGCAGTAGCCGGGCTGACAATCGATTCGAATCTAAACAATCGATTAATAGACTTACAATGAGTTAGTAGCTTGATGCCACGGCCTGTTGGCCCGAAACAATGGTTACACCAGAGCTGGTACCAATGCGTGTCGCCCCTGCGTTGATCATGATTTCTGCTGTCTTTTGATCACGAACTGCACCAGAGGCTTTAACGCCTATTACCGGACCAACCGTAGCACGCATCAATTTAACATGTTCTTCTTTGGCACCACCGGTGCTGAAGCCTGTTGAGGTTTTCACAAAAGCTACGTCAAGCTCACGACACATTTCACAAACTTGTACGATTTGAGCATCACTTAGCAGGCAGGTTTCTAATATTACCTTCAACGGTGTAGTGGCGCAAATATCACGTACAGCCTTAATATCGGCTTTAACTTCGGCAATTTTGCCACTTTTTAGCCAGCCAACATTGATAACCATATCAATCTCTTGCGCCCCAGCGTTGATTGCTGTCTGAGCTTCAAAGGCTTTTGCTTCAGTCAGACCCGCACCCAGTGGAAAACCAATGACTGAGCACACCTTAACCGTACTACCGGCTAACTGTTGAGCGGCGACTGGCACGTATCCAGAATTAACACATACGGCATAGAAATGATGCTGTTTAGCTTCTTCACACAGCTTGATAATTTGGGCTTCCGTGGCATCCATTGCCAATAGAGTATGGTCAATGTAATTAGCATAATTGATCGTCATGATTTTTATCCTTTTGTTCATCTGTAAGTTATCACTACTGTTATAATAGTAACATTATCAGAGGAAAACAAAGGTAATTCTCACATATTTAACTGTTTTACATTTTATTTTGTTATTTTAATTACATTTTAGCGGCTTAAATGCACCGGTAATCAATAGGTGACTTTCTTTTGTAAATTGATTTTAAAGGATTATTTTATAATGTGACTGGCGGCGGTGGATATTGCCGATCTTTTAGAGCCATCGGCAATGTGAGATTTATAACCTAGCGTGACTAGCTTCTGACCCATCCTCTACTGATAGGCAGAGCAAAACTAATACGATAAAGGCGAGTCATACCACTTGCGATAGCGTCACCGAATAAATTCCATACTAACTGTGCGAATAGGCAACCAATAATCCCTAATAAGAAGGCACCCACCATATCTAGTGGCCAATGAACACCCAGGTAAATACGTGACCATGCAATGGCGGCCGCGACGACCATCATGCTGACTGCGGACCAGAGTTTGTGCCAAAAAACAAAGGCTAAGGCAAAGGTGAAAATAGCGGTGCCGTGATCACTTGGGAAAGAGCTGTCGGGTGCATGGCTCATAAAGTTATAGCCAAAACCGACAACAAAAGGGCGATCGTGTGGGATAAGCATCCCGATGCAAGCCGCTGAAAGCATAGAGAAAACAAGAGCGATTGCTGCCTTGGTTACCACTGCTCGCTGCAAGTTAATGCTATCTTTTGGCCCCCATAGCCACAGTGCCACCAGTAACATGGGGATAATCATGATCAGGTCACGTGCGATGAAGGTCGCAAAAGAAATCATCCATGGCGGTGATGCCGGGGTCGCATTTATCATGGAAAAGAAAAAATAGTTCATTTGTTCCATTATTCAGTACCTTTATCGCGGCGGTAAAAACCGCTAATCATCCAAAACAGAGCCAACTGGCTCAGCCATACCCACCAACCCGCCCACAGGTTATGAGTAAGAAAATGTGCCCCGCGCATAATTTGACCAAACCCCATCAACATGCCAAGACCAATACCGAGCAACCAACACAGCGAAGCCAACCGAGGCCGCTCGGGGTAGAACAGGAAGAACAGTGCCATCACGGCAAAACCGCTGGATGCATGGCCACCGGGAAAACAGTGGCCGGGACCTGCACCTACAGGAGCGGTACCCATCAGCGCATAACTGATAGCTTTGCCACCGTACTCCACCAGATCCCAAGGGCAGGAGTGGGCGCTGACGGCCTTTAGCACCCCAACTACCAATGGACCGATGCCAAACAACAACATGGTCGTCACCAAGCGACCATTACGGCGATAAATCCCCCATAACAATGCCACCACGGCAGTACTGATAATGGTTATTTTCAATAATCGGTGGTTGAGTAAATCCAGCCAGTAATTGTTTTCCCATGGAAAATTTTGCCCGACGGGATCAAACCAGTAATTACTGATAAACCAATCTAGTTGCTCGTTGTTCGACAGCCACAGAAAGAGCAATCCACAGATCACTAACCCAAAAACCTGCCAAAAATAGAAGGATAACGGCAACGAGTAAAGGGAGTTTGTCTTAATTATCTGTGCTGTTGAGGCATTATTTAATGTCACTGGAGTGACATCGGCTTGAGAGGTGGGTTTACTGGTCTTCACGAAGTAACCTGAAGCGGAAATAGGGAATACTAATACTGTAATAATATTGTCTTAAGAAAGCCTTAAGGGGCAGATGGCGCGATATGAACGAGAGTAGAAATAGGCAGAACTCAAATTTCAGGCAAGAAAAAACCCGATTAGTCTTGAACCTAAGAAGGCGGGACTATCGGGCTCCTCAATATGGGGACATCAAAGAAAAGCAGTGGCATTAAATCAGACCCCAGTCCAGTAAGAAAGTTCTGGGGAAATAAAAAAAGTATAAAATAATGTTTAGCTTTTTCCGCAACGGCCTTTTTAGTGTACTAGCCTAATACTCCCGGCCAGATAATAACGATCAACGAACCTGCCAATGTTAATAGTACGTTGGCGATGGCATAAGTCCCTGCGTATCCTAGTGCCGGGATGTTACTGCGGGCAGTATCGCTGATGATGTCCATGGCCGGTGCGCAAGTGCGAGCACCCATAATGGCACCAAAAAGCAGAGCACGGTTCATGCGTAATACATAAGCGCCAAAGAGAAAGCAGATGACGACTGGGACCAGACTCACGATTAGGCCAGAGATAAGCATCTGTCCACCGACCGCGCCCAAGCTGCTATTAATACCGCCACCTGCACTTAATCCGACGCCAGCCATAAAGACCATTAACCCGAACTCTTTCACCATATTCAACGCACCTTGCGGGATATAGCCAAAAGTAGGGTGGTTAGCACGTAAAAATCCGAGCATGATGCCAGCCATTAATAGGCCGGCAGCATTACCAATGCCGAAACTGAAATTACTGAATTGGAAGGTAATTAAACCAATCATCAATCCGAGAATAAAGAAGGCACAGAAAGCCAGCAGGTCGGTGACCTGACTGTGAATAGAGATAAAGCCAATTTTTTCTGCCACGCTTTTAACGCGCCGTGCATCACCGCTGACTTGCAGTACGTCGCCTTTATTCAATACTACGTTGTCATCAATCGGCATTTCAATTTGGCTGCGGATCACCCGGTTTAGGAAACAGCCGTGGTCAGTCAATTTTAAGTGGCTGAGTCGCTTTCCAACAGCATTGCTATTTTTAACCACAATTTCTTCGGTAACAATGCGCATGTCCAGCAGGTCACGGTCGAAAACTTCTTTACCGTTACGAAAACTGGGATCAAGACGGGAGTGAGCGTCAGGGTAACCGACCAGTGAAATCTCGTCTCCCACTTGCAGCACCGCATCACCATCTGGGTTGGCTAAAATACCATTGCGGCGAATACGCTCAATATAACAACCCGTCTGGCGGTAAATACCTAATTCACGTAGATTTTTACCATCTGCCCATGCCACCAGTTCCGGGCCAACCCGGTAAGCGCGAATGACAGGCAAATAGACCTTACGCTGGCTATCGGTATCCAGACCGCGCTCCCGAGCAATCTGCTGAGCACTGGTCGGTAAGTCCTGGTGTTGGAGTTTGGGCAAATAACGTGCGCCCAAAATCAGGCTCACCAGCCCGATAAGATAGGTTAGGGCGTACCCGAGGCTCAGATTATCCTGCGCGTGTTGCAACGCCGGGTTATTGGCGATGGTATGGCGCAACGTATCACCTGCACCGACCAAAACCGGTGTGGAGGTCATGGAGCCTGCCAGCATCCCGGCAGTAAGGCCAATATCCCAGCCAAATAATTTACCCAGCCCCAACGCCAGAATCATTGCGCTACTTACCATGACCAGAGCGAGCATCAGGTAGTTTTTACCGTCGCGGAAAAATATAGAGAAAAAGTTTGGACCGGCTTCAACACCGACACAAAAAATAAATAGCATAAAGCCCAGATTCAGCGCTTCAGTATTGATGGTAAAGTGCTGTTGCCCAAGCAACAGTGATACCACCAACACACCAATAGCATTACCTAATTGAATAGGGCCGAGTCGCAGTTTACCCAGGCACAACCCCAAGGCTAAAACTACGAATAACAGCAAGATGTAATTGCCGTTTAACAGATTTGCGACGTTTATATTCACGAGTATGACTTTCTATTTAGCTCGAATGACCACGATGTATACGCTCTTGGTTTAAAGGTAGAAGGGGCATTTCTTTAAACTCAGAATATTTATCGCTAAACAGCACATAAAGGCAGGCGATAGTGGGAGTTATTCTAATCTGTCTGCTGCGAGACAGCCAGTAATAAGCAGGAAGTTTGGTCTCGCTAGAAGGATATGCTTTGTTACCAATTATAGATGGGCTTATATGTTGTTTGTAGGTCGCTTCGTCTGGTTTCCTGAGGCGGTTTTTACTGTGTGGTACTAGAGTCCCAGCAATAAAAAAAGGGCGCTAAGCACCCTTTTTCGAATAAAACCAAATAATATTGGCGAGGAAACGCTCTGTGCGGCTGACCAGATTACTGGAATAGGCTCAGATTTTCTTTAGCGTATGCTTCAAAATCTGTGCAACCGCCAATGTGTTTCTCATCAATGAAGATTTGCGGTACGGTTTCTACCGGTTTGCCGACGGTTTTTTCCAAATCAGCTTTGGTGATACCTTCCGCATGAATATCGATGTAACGGAATTTAAAATCGTCGCGTTCAGTTTCCAGTTTTTCTGCCAGTTCTTTAGCACGGACACAATAAGGACATCCAGGACGCCCGAAAATCACAGCAAACATGTAAAACTCCTTAATTAAATTGAGCTATCCCCGCCATTTCTCAAACAGGGGTAATCACTTCGCCAACAGCTCTTTCTATCTTCAACTGTTAAATGACTTCTAGCGCATTACTCACTCTTACTGCGGTCTACTATGCCCTTTGACGCGGTGAAAAAAAAGCAGGATTTGCCTGTTAGTTTGATTAATCGTACCTATTTGCTTATCGGTACTGTTACAAGTTGTGGGGATTCAATACACTGTATAAACGCTTATGCAGAGCCTATCGGAGGTAAAGATGCGCTCGTTAGGAGATATGCCCCGCATTGTGATTATTTCAGAAGTGCTGGGGATGCTGTTACTGGTTGTTGCCTACCTAAGTATTAATGGCTACTTGTCATTATCTGGTTCAATGGGAACACCAGCTGTCGCCATTATTATGATTTTTGTCGGGATTGGCCTGATGCTCCCTGCCGCTGCGTGTATTGTTTGGCGCGTAGCGAGTGGTTTTGGCCCACTATTAGGTAGCGCCGATAGAATATCAAGGCCGCCATCCAACAAAGAATCAGAGGCAGAGCAGAGCAAAAAGGATAATAAACCCGATCAGGATAATGACTGAGTCTTTATAAGGGCATTAAATTTGTCGGTATTGATCATAGCACTGTCGGTTAATATTCCGTAAGCTATGCCACTTTTCGTCTTATGAGAATCGTGAGGTAGGTAGTTATGGATTCACTCATCGTCCCGGATTTAGCCTTATTACGGCGTTGGCTGGATCAACTCGGTATCTCATTTTTTGAGTGCGACTCCTGTCAGGCGCTGCATTTGCCGCATATGCAGAACTTTGAGGGCGTGTTTGATGCCAAAGTTGATTTGGTTGATAACATCATCTTGTTCTCGGCGCTGGCTGAAGTCAGGCCGACGGCCCTTATCCCGTTAGTCACGGATCTGAGTCAAATAAATGCCAGCTCGCTGACGGTTAAAGCCTTTATCGATATTCAGGATGATAATTTGCCGAAATTGATTGTCTGCCAGTCACTGACGGTAGAAGTGGGTGTCACATTTGCTCAATTTGGCTATTTTATGCAGCAGTGTGAAGAGCAGATTTCGATGATCATTCTGGAAGCGCGTGCCAATGATTTACTGTTTATTGGCAACAGTGACGACGATGAATCGCTACAGACGGCGACGGCTTATCCGGTTATCCACTAATATCCCTTCATTAAATGTGCCGCTGATAGCGGTGGCACACTGTTATTTCCCCTGTAAACCATAAGATATTCTGCTTTTTACCCTACTTTGCCAGATATTTATCGCCGTTTATGCCATTAGTGGCGCATTACATAGATAGAATGTGCATAAAAAATCGATAAAAGGCGTTTTTTACCCTAGAGTATGGTACGGATTGCCAAGTGCGGTTATGCTGCTGTTTCTGCAAAGGGCATAATATTCCTCCGCCTAAACAGTGATTATTCTTACTAGGTGAATAATCACTCACCGTGCATAGTCATGCATCTGGTGCAGGTGGCAATAGCACTCGGCAGGGCAAAGGTGTTGTATCCTAGCGGATACAAATTTAGCGCACGACTTCACCCCCTATTCTGGAGGAGTTAACGGATGTTCACCCATCGTAAAAAGTGGTTATCGGGTGTTGCTGCTGGCTTATTAATGGCCGCGTCCGTCTCAGCATCTGCTGAGGAAAAAACACTGCACGTTTACAACTGGTCCGATTATATCGCACCCGATACGCTGGCTAATTTCCAAAAGGAAACCGGCATTAAGGTTGTCTATGATGTGTTTGACTCCAACGAGGTGTTGGAAGGTAAGTTGATGGCCGGGAGTACCGGGTTTGATTTAGTGGTGCCATCAGCTAGTTTCCTTGAGCGCCAATTGTCTGCGGGTGTCTTTAAGCCGTTAGATAAAAGTAAGCTACCTAATTATAAAAATCTCGATCCTGAGTTGTTGGCGCTGGTCAGCAAACACGACCCAGAAAATAAATATGCTATTCCTTATTTGTGGGCGACAACAGGTATCGGCTATAACGTCGAGAAAGTGAAAGCTGCTCTGGGGAAAGATGCGCCAGTAAACAGTTGGGATCTGGTACTGAAACCTGAAAATCTTGAGAAGTTGAAAAGTTGCGGTGTCTCTTTCCTGGATGCACCAAGTGAGATCTTTGCAACTGTACTCAATTACTTAGGTAAAGACCCAAACAGTATTCAGGCGACCGACTACACCGGTCCTGCCACTGAATTGTTGCTGAAACTGCGGCCGAACATCCGTTACTTCCACTCTTCACAATATATTAATGATCTGGCAAATGGTGACATCTGCGTCGCTGTCGGTTGGGCCGGTGACATCATGCAGGCGTCTAATCGGGCCAAAGAAGCGAAAAATGGCGTGAATGTGGCCTACAGCATTCCGAAGGAAGGCGCATTAGCGTTCTTTGATGTGTTTGCGATGCCATCTGATGCTAAAAATCAGGATGAAGCCTATCAGTTCCTGAATTACCTGATGCGCCCTGATGTGATTGCTAATATCAGTAATCATGTGTTCTATGCCAACGCCAACAAAGCGGCAACGCCATTGGTAAATGCAGAAGTACGTGATAACCCTGGTATTTATCCGCCAGCGGATGTGCGCGCCAAAATGTTCACGCTGAAAGTACAAGACCCGAAAATTGATCGTGTGATCACCCGGGCTTGGACAAAAGTGAAAAGTGGTAAATAACCCATTGGTGTGAATCAGTAGCTTGCGCTCAACGCGTGGCTGATATCACATTGATGGAAAGTGAAATGAACGAGGGTAGGGGCAGGGAGTTTATCTTCCTGTTCCTGTTTTTTATTGTGCCGCACCTTAAATGCGGCCTGTTCTGCTTTTACGGAGAGCACGCTGAGTGAATGATGTAATTCCCCGCCCGCAGCCAAAATCCCAGAAGGTGTTTACACCCTTGTTGGAGATCCGCAACTTAACCAAGTCATTTGATGGTCAGGCCGCGGTAGATGACGTCAATCTGACTATCTACAAAGGTGAGATTTTTGCGCTGTTAGGGGCTTCAGGCTGTGGTAAATCCACCCTGTTGCGGATGCTGGCCGGTTTTGAGCAGCCGACTCAGGGGCAGATAGTGCTCGATGGGCAGGACTTGTCTCATGTGCCGCCGTATCAGCGCCCGATCAATATGATGTTCCAGTCTTATGCGTTATTTCCCCATATGACGGTTGAGCAAAATATCGCGTTTGGCTTGAAGCAAGACAAGTTACCTGCTGATGAGATCAAAAGCCGCGTCGCAGAGATGCTGACATTGGTGCACATGCAAGAGTTTGCTAAGCGTAAACCACACCAACTCTCTGGCGGGCAGCGTCAGCGCGTGGCTCTGGCCCGTAGCTTGGCCAAACGGCCAAAACTGCTGTTGCTGGATGAACCCATGGGGGCGTTGGATAAAAAGCTGCGTGATCGGATGCAACTGGAAGTGGTTGATATCCTGGAGCGGGTGGGGGCGACCTGTGTGATGGTTACCCATGACCAGGAAGAAGCGATGACGATGGCCGGGCGCATCGCCATTATGAACCGTGGCAAGTTTGTGCAAATTGGCGAACCGGAAGAGATTTATGAACATCCGAACAGTAGATTCAGCGCTGAATTTATCGGCTCGGTGAATGTATTTGAGGGAGTACTAAAAGAGCGGCTGGATGATGCATTGGTGATTGACAGCCCCGGTCTGCGCCATCCATTGAAAGTGGATTCTGATGCCTCGGTGGTAGACGGTGTCCCGGTATTTGTGGCTCTGCGCCCGGAAAAAGTGATGTTGTGTGAACAAGTGCCAGAAGATGGCTGCAACTTCGCGGTCGGTGAAGTGGTACACATTGCTTATCTGGGGGATTTATCCATTTATCATGTGAAGTTACACAGCGGGCAGATGCTGAGTGCACAGCTACAAAATGGTCATCGCTACCGTAAAGGGATGCCAACATGGGGCGATGAAGTGCAATTATGTTGGGATGCTGACAGTTGCGTGGTTTTGGGTAATTAAGAGCCTTGGGGAGTTAATATCGTGATGTCTAAATCTACCCGTGGGGCAGCAGAACCACCGACCCGTACTGTCGGGCCGATTAAGGCTTTTGTCCAGCGTTACCAAATGGCGCATGGCCGTAAACTGGTTATTGCCATGCCTTATTTGTGGCTATTTCTGTTGTTTATGTTGCCGTTCCTGATTGTATTCAAAATCAGTCTGGCCGAGATGGCGCGCGCCGTACCCCCTTATACCGATCTGGTTACCTGGCTGGACGGCAAGTTGGATATCTCGCTCAATCTTGGTAACTATCTGCAACTGCTCGATGATCCGCTGTATATCGATGCTTACCTGCAATCATTGCAAGTGGCTGCGGTGTCGACGCTATGCTGCCTGATTATCGGCTATCCATTGGCTTGGGCGATTGCACACAGTAAATCATCCACTCGTAATATCTTATTGCTGTTGGTGATTTTACCTTCATGGACCTCATTCCTCATTCGGGTTTATGCCTGGATGGGTATTCTGAAAAACAATGGAATCTTGAATAATTTCCTGATGTGGGCCGGGATTATTGATCAACCGCTGATTATTCTGCACACCAATCTGGCGGTATACATTGGTGTGGTCTATTCCTATCTGCCATTCATGGTACTGCCAATCTATACTGCGCTGACCCGACTGGATTATTCGTTGGTGGAGGCGGCGCTGGATCTGGGGGCCAAGCCATTTAAGACCTTTATCAGTGTCATTGTGCCATTGACCAAAGGTGGCATTGTTGCCGGTTCCATGTTGGTGTTTATCCCTGCGGTGGGTGAGTTTGTTATCCCTGAACTGCTCGGTGGGCCGGACAGCATTATGATTGGTCGTATTTTGTGGCAAGAGTTCTTTAACAATCGCGATTGGCCGGTTGCCTCGGCGGTTGCGACGGTGATGTTAGTGCTGCTGATTGTGCCGATACTCTGGTTCCACAAGCATCAGAATAAAGAGATAGGAGGCCCGGTATGAATAACCTACCGGAAGTACGTTCGGTCTGGCGTCGGGTGATCCTTATTGTCGGTTATACCTTCTTGTATGCGCCGATGTTGATGCTGGTTATCTACTCATTTAACAGCTCTAAACTGGTAACCGTATGGGCGGGGTGGTCAACCCGTTGGTATACAGAGCTATTTAATGATTCAGCGATGATATCTGCCGTTGGCCTGAGTCTGACTATTGCCGCCGCCTCCGCCACGATGGCGGTGGTTCTGGGGACAATAGCCGCGGTGGTGATGGTGCGTTTTGGCCGTTTTCGCGGTTCAACCGGTTTTGCTTTTATGCTGACAGCGCCGTTGGTGATGCCCGATGTGATTACCGGTTTATCATTGCTACTGCTGTTTGTTGCTATGGGGCATGCTATCGGTTGGCCAGCAGAGCGTGGCATGTTCACCATCTGGCTGGCGCACGTCACCTTCTGTACTGCCTATGTGACGGTAGTGATAAGTTCTCGTCTGCGTGAGCTGGACCGTTCTATTGAAGAAGCCGCCATGGATTTGGGGGCCACACCACTGAAAGTGTTCTTCGTGATTACCGTGCCGATGATTGCACCGGCATTAATCTCCGGCTGGTTATTGGCCTTTACTTTATCGCTGGACGATTTAGTGATTGCCAGCTTTGTTGCCGGCCCAGGGGCGACAACCTTGCCGATGCTGGTCTTTTCTAGTGTGCGGATGGGGGTTAATCCAGAGATTAATGCCCTTGCCACACTTATCTTGCTGGTGGTTGGGATAATCGGTTTAATCGCGTGGTGGTTTATGTCCCGTTCGGAAAAGCAGCGGTTGCGTGAATTACGAAAAGCTGCCCGTAGCTGATTGCCGTTAAAACTGTTAGGCTTCATTCTGCTTTAACGCCGCTGACCAGCGGCGTTATTGTCAGGGATAACATTAGGTTGCAGCAACCGGACTGAGGGCAGATAGGGCGACATGAGAAAACTATTTTCATCCTTAGCATTTTCATCCTCTGCAACGACGCCAGTACCGGTCCTCATCGCCGGTACTGCCATTATTGCTACCCGTATCCTCGGCGTATTATTATTGGTTGCGACTCTGGGGTGGGTGGGTACCGGTGAATTTATCAGTGAAAGTCTGCAAAGCTGGGATTTTGGCCTGATCTTCTTGGCCAGTGTGGTGCTATTGCTGTTAGAGATTGTCTGCGGCGCTGCGGTGTGTTATCGCAAGAACTGGGCGCGTTGGTGCTATTTGGCGTGTCAGATTATCGCGAGTGTTTATTTGTTGATGGTATCACTGGACTGGTTGTATTTAGATGTTTTTCGGGTTGAAGGTGATACCGGCAGCGAAATTCTACATAGCCTACTGTTACAGAAGATCCCTGATGTGGTGATTATCGGTTTGCTGTTTTTCCCCTGGTACCGCTATTTCCCTCAGTCAAAATGAGTGTTTAGCGCGGCACAATGCTACAATTCGCCTCATCAACAGCCTCGGCTGCAAATTATTCAACTTCTCAGATTATAACGGTCAATATTAATGCATTGCGCACAGTATACGGCGGGTCGCTGTCGTTCCTGCCAGTGGCTGGATAAACCCTATCCACAACAACTGGCTGACAAACAACATCATTTGGAGAGTCTGCTAGCTGGTCACCCTGTGGTTCAGTGGTTAGCGCCGGTTTTCGGGCGTGAGAACGCTTTTCGTAATAAAGCGAAAATGGTGGTCAGTGGTAGTGTTGAACGGCCGCTATTAGGAATGTTGCATCGTGACGGTACCCCGGTCGATTTATCTGACTGTCCACTCTACCCGGCCAGTTTTGCCCCGGTCTTTACCGTGCTGAAAACGTTTATAGCCCGCGCCGGTCTCACACCCTATAACGTTGCACGTAAACGCGGCGAGCTTAAATTCCTGTTATTGACTGAAAGTACTTATAGCGGTGAGTTAATGCTGCGCTTTGTACTGCGTTCTGAAACCAAGCTGGTGCAATTACGCGCAGCACTGCCATGGTTACAGCAGCAATTGCCTCAACTGGCTGTTATCTCGGCTAATATTCAGCCAGTGCATATGGCAATCTTGGAAGGGGAGCAAGAAGTCCCGTTAACTGAACAGCAGGCGCTGCCCGAACTGTTTAATCAGGTGCCGCTGTTTATCCGGCCACAAAGTTTTTTCCAGACCAATCCTCAGGTTGCCGCCTCACTGTATGCCACGGCACGGCAATGGGTGCGGGAGCTGGATATCAGCAGTATGTGGGATCTGTTTTGCGGAGTAGGTGGTTTTGGTTTGCATTGTGCCAGCACCGAGACGCAACTCATCGGTATTGAAATCAACGCGGAAGCCATCGCCTGCGCACGCCAATCGGCGCAGCAGTTGGGATTAAAGAATGTCAGTTTTGCTGCACTGGATTCCACCCGTTTCGCCACCGCAGAAACGCAAGTGCCGCAGTTGGTATTGGTTAACCCCCCACGGCGTGGCATTGGTGCTGAACTGTGTGACTATCTTGCTCAGATGGCACCTGAATTCATACTCTATTCAAGCTGTAATGCGCAGACAATGGCGAAAGATATCAGCCTATTAGCCGATTACCATATTGAGCGGGTGCAGTTGTTTGATATGTTTCCGCATACCGCCCACTATGAAGTTCTAATCTTACTTACCCTGCGGCCTTGAAGTTGTAGGGTTGTTAGCTACCTTCATTCACCCGAATCACTTACTTGAGTAAACTCATCGGGATGCGTTCGTTTGCCGCCTACCTACAACTGCAATGACTTTGGGGAAGTTATTAAATCAGTTTGGAAACCACTTATCATTGATAGCTTTATATGTCCCATCGGCTTTCACTGCATCAATGGCTTTATTCAACTTCTCCAACAATGCGGTATTCTCCGGGCGTACCGCAATGCCAAGGCCAGTGCCGAAGTATTGTGGGTCGGTCACATGTTCGCCAACTGATGCCAGGTTCGGGTTGGTTTTCAGCCACTCATTCACTACCGCAGTATCACCAAACACCCCATCAATACGGCCATTTTTCAGGTCAATGATGGCATTCTGGTAGCTGTCATAAGCCACCGTCTGAATTTCAGGATGTTTGTCTTGCAAATACTTCTGATGAGTGGTGCCATTTTCCATCCCGATTTTCTTGCCTTTCAGATCGGCAAAAGAACTGAATTTACCTTTTGGTGCAATCACAATGGCGGAGTTTGCATAGTAAGGTTGGGTGAACGCGACCTGCTTGCTACGCTCAGGGGTAATATCCATGCCAGAAATGACGGCATCATAACGTTTGAATTTCAGCGCTGGGATAAGACTATCAAAAGCCTGATTGGTGAAGGTACAGTTGGCCTCCATTTGTTTACACAACGCTTTTGCCAGATCCATATCGAAGCCGACGATTTCGTTATTGGCATCCATTGATTCAAATGGCGGATAGGTGGCTGAGGCAGCAAAACGAATAGTTTCTGCGGCAGTCGCGCTGAAAACCATACCACTTAGTAGGGTTGCCAATAGTAACTTTTTCATGCTTAAACTCCTGTCTGAATTTTTTAAATAAAATGAGCTATTAGTTATTGATTTTATTATAACTGGTGGTTTTTCATCACGTTCTATTCGGATAAATTATGGTATTTACATTGCCATTTTATGAATTTATATGCAAGTAATGTGATTAAAAATTTAATTTTATTTTAATCACTGGAAGGACAGGACAGGCGAGATGTTTGGGTTTGGTTGACATGAGTGCGGTGATCACCTCGCCATGTGGTGCCTCAACCGCCAAGGGGGTTACAAGCGCGTAACCCCTTGGAACCCCTGCGCTTGCGCACGTATCCCCAGCCTGCTTCGCAGGTACCCTCGGCTCATCATTTCGGCTAGCGGACGGCTTTATTATGGCCTCTTTGAGGCTAGCCTCCGGGCCAACGCAAGCGTTGTTCAAAACTGCTTCGCAGTGTTGTCGCGTCCCTGCTCATGACGCCTCAACCCGCCGTCCATGGCGGATTTCCCTTACTCCACTCTTCACTCGGCTGCTCAAATGTGCTTTTAAACATCAAAACCTAAAAACCATGGTTTTGAATTGGCTTTTGACGTTGAGCGCAATCAGGAATGTTGCCGACCAGGAGGGAGGGTAGAGTGAGCGGGCATGGACAAATCTGCCGGGAGCAGATTTGAACGCTGCTAGCAGCGGCCCCGAAGGGGTGAGTTCCAGGGATGGGACAAATTACCCCCGCGAAAAGCGCGCTTGAGCAGGGATGCGAATCGCGCTGGCTCGTTAGCCCGAAAGACGCAGGAGGTTTACCCACAGGGCAATATTTCGCGCAAGCGCGGGATTGCATAAGGGGCCACGCTTATGGCCCCTTTGCCGGTTGGTTCATTGGAGGTCAGGTGAGCTGTGAAGCCCTAACAACCGAATATGATAACTAAACAGCTAACAACCAAATTGGTCACAAAATCAAAAGAATAATCTTAATTGCGCCGCTCAAACGCCAGTGCTCTGCGTTCCACCAATCTCATCAGCAACGTCAGCAAACCATTCACGCACAGATAGACAATCCCGGCGGCACCAAACACCATCACGTCATAGGTACGGCCATACATCAGTTGGCTATAGCCCATAACTTCCATCAATGTGATGGTATAAGCCAATGAGGTACTTTTGAATACCAAGACCACTTCATTGGAATAGGATGATAATGCGCGCTTAAAGGCAAATGGCAGTAGGATGCGTAACGATTGGGCTTTTGACATCCCCAATGCTTCGCAAGATTGCCACTGACCCGATGGAATTGCCCTAACTGCACCGTAGAACAGTTGCGTAGTATAGGCCGCACTGTTCAATGCCAACGCAATCATTGCGCACAACCAAGGTTGCGACAATAAGCTCCATAACCACGGATATTCACGGATAGCGGGGAATTGACCTGGACCGTAATAGATCAAAAAGATCTGCACCAGCAGCGGGGTGCCGGTGAACAGTGTGATATAAATTTTAACCAGTGGCGTGATAATCGGTGTTTTTAGCGTTAACACAATGGTAAACAGCAGCGACAACACCAGTGCCACCAACAGTGATGCAATCGTCAACGTCAGGCTGGTATGCAGCCCTTTAAGGATCTCGGGTAAATATTCCAGCATCAGGATGGGCTCCGTTCAAAACGAGTGGTACGGAGTTCAATCCATTTGAGCACATACTGGCTCAGCAGAGTCACCACCAAGTAGATTGCCGCTGCAATTACATACCAAGTGAAAGGTTCCTGGGTCCGGGTTGCAATACTTTTGGTTTGTAGCATCAGGTCATTGACGCTGATAAGTGACACTAACGCCGTGTCTTTCAGCAGCACTAACCACTGATTGCCCAAGCCTGGCAATGCATGACGCCACATCTGCGGCATGATCAAACGGAAGAAGATGGCCGCCTGACTCAAACCCAATGCCTGACCGGACTCCCACTGCCCGATAGGCACTGCTTTCAGTGCGCCGCGTAAGGTTTGCGAGGCGTAAGCAGAATAGAGCAGGGCGAGTGCGATAACACCGCACAAGAACGGACTCACCTCAAAATTATCGATATTGAGCTTAATGGGTAGCTCAAACAGATAAAGATTCAGGGTAAAACCGTCCGACAGCATCATCAACAACTGGGAGGAGCCGAAATAGATAAACAGGACCACCAGAATCTCCGGTAGCCCACGCAAAATGGTGACCCAGCCGGTAGTCAGGTAGCTGACCACTTTCACCCGTGATGATTCACAGACGGCAAACAGCATCGCCAGAACCAGACCGAGGGCCAGTGCACAAACGGCAAGGCCGACGGTCATACCGGCGGCGCTTGCTAAAGGTTGAAATTCATTCATGGGTGTTTAGATTACTGCTGGAACCATTTTTTATAAATTGTCTGATAGGTGCCATCTGCTTTAACTTTCGCCAGTGCAGCATCTAACTTACCCTGTAACTCGGTGTTGTTCTGACGCACTGCGATACCTAAACCGGTACCGAAATAGTCAGCGTCAGTCACTTTGTCACCCACCGCAGCGAGTTGGTTATTCTGCTTCAACCACTCGTTGACGACCGCAGTGTCGCCAAATACTGCGTCCAGACGGCCATTTTTCAAATCAAGAATAGCATTCTGATAGCTGTCATAAGGTACGGCGGTAATCTCAGGGTGTTTTTCCATCAGGTATTTCTGATGGGTAGAACCATTCTGCATCCCGACTCGTTTGCCTTTCAGGGCCGCCAAATCAGCCACTTTACCTTTCTCAGCGATAAACAGTGCGGAGTTATCGTAATAAGGTTTAGTAAAGGCTACTTGTTTTTGGCGCTCAGGGGTAATGTCCATACCTGAAATCACCGCATCAAAACGTTTGAATTTCAGGCTTGGGATCAAGCTGTCAAAGGCTTGGTTGGTAAAGGTACATTCGGCTTGCATCTCTTTACACAGCGCATTAGCCAGATCGATATCGAAGCCCTGCATTTTATTATTAGCATCAATAAATTCGAATGGCGGGTAAGTGGCTTCAGCCGCGAAACGGATAGTTTCCGCGGCAGAGGCGGACAGACTGATACTGGCAAGGACGGCCGCTATTATTAATTTTTTCATCGCAAATTCCCAAATAGATATCAATGTGACAGATAGCTGGCAAAAGCTTCGGTTGTTGGTTGTGTAAAGTGGCTGGCATCACCTTGTTCCACCACATGACCGTTTTCCATGTAGACCACACGGCTGGCCGTTTTGCGGGCCACTTCAACCTCATGGGTAACAATCACCTGAGTGATGCCGGTGCCGGCCAATTCACGGATGATACTGACGATTTGTGCGGTAATTTCCGGGTCAAGTGCCGCTGTGGGTTCGTCAAACAGCAAAACTTGCGGCTCCATCATCAACGCGCGGGTAATCGCCACTCGCTGTTGTTGGCCACCAGAAAGGTGCAGGGGGAAGCGGTCAGCAAAATCAGTCAAACGCAACCGTGACAGCAGCTTCTGCGCCCGTGCCATGGCTTCATCTTTTGATAGACCCAGCACACGGCAAGGGGCTTCAATCAGGTTTTGTACCACTGACAGATGTGGCCAAAGATTATATTGCTGAAACACCATACCCACATTTTGGCGCAATTCGCGAATCGCTTTTGCACCGGGAGCCTGAGTAAAGTCGAAGTGATTACCGGCGATCTGCAAAGTCCCTGAACGGGGCATTTCCAACAGATTGAGTACGCGCAGTAATGAGCTTTTACCTGCACCGCTTGGCCCTAATAGCACTAAGGTCTCGCCGGCCGGGCAGTCTAATGTAATGTCGAACAGCGCCTGATGTACGCCGTAATAACAGTTAATTCCGTTAAGTTGAATACTCATGCGCCAAATCTGAATAGCCAATGATGCGGTGAATGGTAACTTCCGCGGCATACTTATGCAATCTTTGTGCGTTAAAATTTATTAATAACCAGAATAAACCCAGCAAAACAGCATAACATTTGGATTTGACTGATATCCGAGGGAATTTGTCACGCGATGCATAAATCTGACAGAGCTATCCTCGTTATCTTTCAAATTGCAGGGGTGTTGGCTGCTCTCGCTAACCCGAATCACTTACCAGTGTAAGCTCATCGGGATGCACTCTTTTGCCGCCTACCTGCAATCCGAAATCTATAGGGGATACTCATTTTCTTTCAAATTGCAGGGGTGTTGGTGGCATTTTGGGCTGGTTAGTGATCACCCAGTAGCTGCCGCAAGCTCCCTGCCGGTGCAGATACCCCCATAAAACGGATATCGTCGACAACCCAGCATGTCCCTTCACGTATCATCAGCACTTCGTCTTGCCACATCACCGATTGGCCACCTGCAGTTTGATGCGTCAAATTAACCCGCAGCGGAATATTTCTGGCATCGGTATTGGGAATGGTTGAGGCACTGGCAACGTCGGCACTGGTACTCCCTTCCCGCAGGCTGGTGAAAATATCGCCGTTTATGGTTTGAGTTTTATTCACCTGTGTCGTAGTGCGGTTGCCAGTCTGTTTTCTGGCAATCTGAATTTGCTCGTACAACGCCTGACTCAAATAAGGGCGAAATTGGGCCGAGAGATTATCATCAGGCAAGCCACTTTGATGACCAATTTGTTGCACGCGGAGGTCATAGAATTTTTGCGCTACGGTATCCGGCCCACCTTCAACACAAGGTGCAGTACGGCTGCTGATATCCTTATAAGCGGGATCAACGGTGCTGGTACAGGCGCTAAGTAGAATGGCAAGAGGAAGAACAACGGCAATATTTTTCTTTTTCATATGATGACCTTAGGTGAAAGAATCTGTTATGAAAGTTATTTCAGTATATACCCAAAGTCATCAGAGTTGCAGTTGGTCAGTAAATCAACCATTTCCACCAATTTTTACCTAGGGTGCTGTTTTACTTAGCGCATAACTTACCGTGCTCTTTCAGCCAGCGGGCGGTACGGATAATCCCTTCGTCCAGTGAGACAATGGGCCGATAGCCTAATTCTTCTTCAGCTCGGTGGGTATCCAACGTTAGATCAAAATTGAGCTTAGCGACGCCATAATGTGTCAGCACCGGCTCTTTTTCTGCTTTATTCCCCAGTTTCTCCATGGCTCTGGCCATGATATCCATCATCGGGTAGGGCACGGAGCGGATACGGCATGTCATATCCAACTCTTCCAGTAAATGTTGCACGATGGTGCGCAACGGGCGGGGCTGCTGATTGGTAATATTATAAGCGCGACCGGACAGCGTGTTCTCACGTTGAGTCGCCAGCCACATCGCATGCACTGCATTTTCCAGGTAAGTCATATCCACCAACGCATTACCGCCACGGGGTAACAGCAAAGTGCCATAATACTTAATCATCTGTAACAGGCGCGGCAGCATCACGGTGTCGTGAGGGCCAAATAACCCCTGCGGACGTAAAATAGTGAAATGGGTTTGTGGATTGGAAAGTGCTAATTGTTTGATAACCTCTTCACCGGCAGCTTTACTGCGGGCGAACTCGTTAGCAAAACGTGCCGGGCGGAAGTCCTCCTGAATATTTCGATGGTGGTGATAATCGAAATAGATAGCAGGTGAGGAGATATGAATAAAATTCTCCACACCATAGGCTGCGGCCCATTCCCCCAAACGGCGTGTGGCGCGCACATTAGCCAGTTCGAACGCCTGTTCGGTGCCCCAAGGAGAGGTAAAACTAGAGCAATGCCATAGGGTATCGACGTCTGCCAGCATGGCTTTCGCCTGCGAGGAGACCAGGTTTGTCAAATCTGCATGAATAAATTCAGCACCTATTTTTGTCAACAATGCGCCCATCGCCGGATTGTTGCCGGTGGCGATGACTTTAATACCCTGACGACGGAGATATTCAACGGCATTTCGGCCTAACCCACAGGTTGCACCGGTGACCAATACCTTCATAGCGAATTCGGTTCCCACCAAAAATCAGAATGCTAGCGTTTGGAATCATTCGCCCAGCAAATAAGATGCCATTCTTTCGTGAAATGCGGTGCTATGCAATCAGAATCCCCTGCTTACTTGAATTTGCAGCGTTATTAGCTGCAACGCCCATTAAATAGGGGATGCATCACGCCGTTTGATTTAAGGCTCTGATTCGTTGTGCGCGGGTGCGGTAGGTTCACGATCATATTGCTCGGCCAGCGCCGCGATGCGTTTTGCCATTCCACGGAAAATAAACAGGTGTGCTGGCATCATTACAAACCAGTACAGTAAACCGCTAAAACCGGCCGGATGCCACCACGCCCGCACATCAATGCTTCGGCAGCCACCTAAATCCTTGATAGTAAAAGTGAGACGGCCCAGACCCGGCGCTTTCATGCCGAACATCATGGCTAATTGGCGTAATGGTTTGATTGTAATGACTTTCCAACCATCAATCAGGTCGCCTAATGCCAGTGTTTCCCGCTCTGGGCGGCCATATACCACGCCACCACCGGCGATGTCATCCATCCAGGCGCGGATTTTCCATAACGGATTGCCATAAAAATAACCTTCTTTACCGCCGATTTGTTGCACCACGTGCCACAGCGCCTCACTGGAGGCGGTAGTCGATAGCTGGCAACCGGCCTGTTTAGGGTAAAATCCGTAGCCGGGCCGCCAGCGGGCGCGGGCCTCGGGGTCGTAGCCCCAGTCGGCGGAGTCGACCACTTCATCTTCACGGCGCAGTGTCTCTTTGACCGCGTCGTCAAAACTTATCAGCTGTTGTGGGATAAGCGCCTGCAAAGCCTCACCATTGGCTGGTAAATCATGGTTCAATCCGGCAATCAATGCACTGGCAATCGACGTGGGTACCGAGGTGACCAGATTGATGAAATAAACCGAAATAAACCGGGTAGGGAGTGGGATCGGAATCAGCCAACGCCGTTTACCACTGATCGCAATAAAGCGCTCAAACAGGGTCTGATAACTGATGTATTCCGGCCCGGCAACCTCGAAAATTCGGTTATCTTGTGCCGGATGGTTGAGTAATTCAGTCAAATACACCAGCAGGTTATCCAGTGCAACGGGCGAAGATTTAGAACGAACCCAGCGTGGCGGGGTGAGGATGGGCAGGTTATAAACCATATCGCGCATCACTTCAAACGCGGCCGAACCGGGGCCGACGATAATACTGGCGCGCAGTTCGGTGACCGGAATGCCGCTTTGGCGCAGCAGTTCACCGGTTAACTTACGCGCAATCAGATGAGGCGAGCTGTTATCCTCGGGTTGTAATGCACCTAAATAAATAATCTGTTTCACCGTGGGCGATGAGGTTGCGGCGCTGTGTTGTAGCGCCGTTTTCAGATTATTAGCAGCAATACGTTCCTGTTCAATCAAGTCCTGCCCGTCGCCCATACCATGAACCAGATAATAAACGACATCAATATCTTGCAACGCAGCACTGAGGGTGGTTGGCTGATAAAGATCAACGAAGCGACAATCGACCCCCGACCACTGTTGCTCTTTTAACCACTCAATGCGGCGGGCGGCGGCAATAACATGGTGTCCTTGTTGGCTGAGCTTTGGAACCAGGTGCTGGCCGATATAGCCACTGGCACCTAATACCAATATCCGTTGCGGTGTCATGAGCGCTGCTCGGTCAAAAATTCACGCCACAGCGCAACCACTTTCTCCAGATCATGGCGGCTGATATTGAGGTGAGTAATCATTCGAGTTACCGGGCCTGCACTGATCAATATACCGCGTTCACGCATCCAAGGGCCAAGCTTGGCGGCAGCCTCGGCGGATTGCTTAATATACAGTACGTTGGTCTGCGCTCCGGGTGCTGCAATTTCGATATCCAATGCGCGCAGTTGCTGCTCTAGCCATATTGCATTGTCATGGTCATCTTTTAACCGGCTGACATTGTGCTCTAAGGCATACAAGCCTGCCGCGGCCAGAATACCCGCCTGACGCATACCGCCACCGGTCATTTTACGCCAGCGGCGGGCGCGTTGAATATACTCAGCACTGCCGCACAACAGGGAACCCACCGGTGTGCCCAACCCTTTTGAGAGGCAAATCGTCAGGGTATCGCAATACTGGCTGATCTCGCTTAGTGGCACATTTAAGGCGACGGCAGCATTAAAAATACGTGCGCCATCGATATGCAGTGCCAGTTTCTTCTCTCGAGTCAGCGCCCAAGCTTGCTGTAAATAACGAAGAGGCAACACTTTGCCGCTATGGGTATTTTCCAAACTCAACAGCCGGGTCTGAGCAAAATGAATATCATCGGGTTTGATGGCTGCCAACACTTTATCCAGTGGCAGGGTACCGTCATCATTGGCTTCAATAGGTTGTGGCTGAATGCTACCAAGCACTGCCGCGCCACCAGCTTCATACAGATAGTTATGGGCTTTCTGACCGACAATATACTCTTCACCCCGCTGGCAGTGGGTTAATAGTGCCACCAGATTGGCCTGGGTGCCGGTTGGTAGGAACAGTGCCGCTTCCTTACCTGACAGGCTGGCGGCTTTAGCTTCCAAGGCATTAACCGTTGGGTCATCGCCATAGACATCATCACCCACTTCAGCGTTAGCCATCGCATTGCGCATTGCGGTGTCAGGTTGAGTTACTGTGTCACTACGTAAATCGATCAGCATAATTTTCTCGCGGTCAGAATAAGAAGATATTCTTCATCATAGCCAGATTGATAAAACAAGAAAGGAGTGAAAGGTATTATTTAGCTATTTGGTGAGTAATATTTATCGTGATAACTGATAATTAATTCGAATTGGCATTATTGGCTGATTTATTAGGATTTTTCTCGCTGGGCATAGACCAAACACGAAGATGTATTAATTTCCTCCAGGCATTTGCCTTGTTTATCGGTAAAAAACCGCGTTTCCAGTTCGTGGGCATCAGCCTTATCCAATAATATGAAACCGTATTGCTCCAGCAAGGTATCTATGCCGCGGGTAGTGATACCAAACGTCCACTCTTCGCCAATACTGCGCACACGTTCAACACTCTCTTTTGCGCCATATTCCGGGTTGTGCTGGGGTAAGCCTTCTTCGTCGGTTAATACCGAGAGTTCCGTCAACAGATGAGCGTAAACAAAGTCGCAGATAATTTGGCTACCTTCATTGCAGTAGTCACTTATGGCACTAAACAGTGTTCTTACCTGTTCTGGCTCGAGGTACATCAATAACCCCTCCAGCAGAAACAGGCATTTTTCACCCGCCTGTAACGGGATATCCGCCAGAATGTCCGCCAGACTTTGCAGATTAAAATCAAGGGGTAAAAAAGTTAGATTGGTAGGTGGGGTGATATCGCACTCACGGAGTTTCTCTATTTTAGATTGTTGCATGGCTGGATGGTCTATCTCATAAACCCGGCTATGTTGCAGTGCGTGATAGAAACGAATTGCTCTTGAATCAAAGCCCGCACCCAGAATAAATATTTTACTAAATCGACCTGCGGTTTTCTTAAATAGATCATCGATATACAAGGTTCTGGCGACAATATAAGGGTAAATTCCTGCTGGGGTAGCGATATGTAAACTATCATCGCCCAATAGAAAGGTTTTCTGCATCATAGAAAAGAATGAATGGAAGGTCTGGCTTAGAATAACCGCCACGTAATCATCACTTTTAAAATAAGGCCGTTTATCACCGTATGACTTTGCCCGCAGTAAACAGGTTAATTCAGCCGTAGCCGAAGTCCCTGATTTGGCTCTCTTTGACATAATGACACCACCATAAATAAAGTTAGCGTGCTGCTTATATAGCTACTAACAATTATCCTGATAAATAATGGCAACCACTGATTAAAAGACAGTACGCCTCTATTTGCTATTTTGCTGGGTGACGAGTAAAAAATGTCGTTTATGACACATAAAATATAAGGATAATTTCTGTCTCAATCAGAAACTGGAGGGGGGAAACAATGAAAGTGAATAAAAAACCACTTTCATTGCTAATTATTCTGTTACCAGATGGCTTAGGGAATCAGCGGAGCCAGTTGGTTTTTGCCAGCTCGACCACCTCATCGCCACGGCCATTAATGATAGCCCTTAGCATGTAAAGGCTGAATCCTTTGGCTTGCTCAAATTTGATTTGTGGTGGCATCGACAGCTCTTGCTTGGCGGTGACCACATCGAGCAAAACCGGCCCCGGATGAGCGAAAGCACTCTCTAGTGCGGCATCTAATTCGGAGGCTTTCTCGACCCGAATCCCTTTGATACCGGCGGCATTGGCAATGGCGGCAAAGTCTGGATTATGCAAGTCAGTGCCATCGGTCAGATAGCCACCGGCTTTCATCTCCATGGCGACAAACCCCAGAACACTGTTGTTAAACACCACAATTTTCACCGGCAGTTTTAATTGTGCCAGAGTGAGAAAATCCCCCATCAGCATGGTGAAACCACCGTCACCGCATAAGGCAACCACTTGCCTGTCAGGGGCCGTTGCTTGCGCGCCAATGGCTTGTGGCATGGCATTGGCCATCGATCCATGGTTAAACGATCCCAGTAAACGCCGCTTACCGTTCATTTCCAGATAGCGGGCCGCCCATACCGTTGGTGTGCCGACATCACAGGTGAATATTGCGTCATCAGTGGCATGGCGGCTAATCTGTTGTGCCAGATATTGCGGGTGGATGGGTTGATTATCATTGGCGGTCGCCAAACCATCCAGATCTTTACGGGTGGTACGGTAGTGCTCTAACGCTTTTTGCAAAAATGTGCTGTCACTTTTGACTTCTAGTTGTGGCAACAGCGCGCTAAGTGTGGTTTTGATATCGCCGACCAGCGCCATATTGACCGGGCAATGCGCACCAATACTGCCGGGGTTGATATCAATTTGGATGATATTGGCGTTGGTTGGATAGAATGCACGGTAGGGGAATTGTGTTCCCAGCAGAATTAGGGTATCGGCATTGAGCATGGCATGATAGCCGGAGGCAAAACCAATCAGCCCTGTCATGCCAACGCTGTAAGGGTTATCCCACTCAATATGTTCTTTCCCGCGTAGGGCATGTACTACCGGGGCTTGCAGCATTTCAGCTAACTTCACCACTTCATCGTGGGCGTCAGCACAGCCGCTACCACACATTAGCGTGATATTTTTCGCCTGATTAAGCGTTTGCGCCAAAATGTTCAACTCACTCATCAGCGGCTGAACTAGCGGTAATTTGGGTGTTTGCCACACGATGGCGGCATCTTCTGGTGCAGGTTGTAACGCCACGTCACCTGGCAATACGATCACTGATACGCCGCGATTGAGGATAGCTTGACGCATGGCGATTTCCAGCACCCGTGGCAACTGTTCCGGGTTAGAAACCAGCTCACAATAGTGGCTGCATTCGCGAAACAGTTCTTGCGGATGGGTTTCCTGGAAATAACCACTGCCAATCTCACTGGAGGGAATATGTGCGGCAATAGCCAATACGGGGACATGATTACGATGACAGTCAAACAGGCCATTAATCAAATGCAAATTACCCGGGCCACAGGAACCGGCACAGACTGCTAACTGCCCGGTGAGTTGTGCCTCAGCCCCGGCGGCAAAGGCGGCCACCTCTTCATGGCGAGTACCCAGCCATTCGATAGTGCCCATCCGATGCAGACTATCACTCAGGCCATTGAGTGAGTCGCCGGTTACACCCCATATTCGCTTAACACCTGCTTGTTCCAACGTTTTTGCGACCAGTGTTGCCACAGTTTGCTTCATAGTTGTGTTCCCTCAAGGATTAATGGCGAGTCATTATTCTATGAGGTCAAAGTATGGCGCGTTTGGCAATAATTGCGCCATTAATGGAGGCTAATCGGCATTCAGGCTAGTTGGACATCACCTTGTAACTGGCAGCTACAAGCTAACACATAACCTTGAGCAATCTCTTCTGCTGTCAGCGTCATGGTGCTGCTGGTGGTATATTCGCCATGCAGAATACGGGTTTTACAAGAACCACAAACACCCGCGCGGCAGGCGGCCATCACCGGTACTTTGTGTTGTTCCAAGGCGAATAGCAGGGACGTACCCACCGGGACTTTAACACTGCGCAAAGGATGGCTGATGGTCATCGTCAATTCATTACCGCTATCGACAACGTCGTCACGGGTGCGGAACTGCTCTTTCTGGAAATGATCTGCTGGAACTGATTGTTCGCGGCAATACTGCTCAACCCAATCCATATAGGGCGCGGGCCCACAAGTCATCACCCGGCGGTGGGCAATGTCAGGTGCTACCTGTTGCATTATTTGTGCATTGATTCTACCTGCAACGAACCCATCGCTGGCCTCTGATTCAGCCATCAATGTGAGCTGTAATTGTTGTGGATAGCGCTGTAACAAGGCTTGCCAGCTAGCGGCAAAAATGACATCTGCTGGTGAGCGCACATTAAATATCACCCGGATATCTGCTTGTGCACGCCGTGCCAGTAAGTCACGACACATCGACATCACGGGAGTGACACCACAGCCAGCAGCTAGCATCAGGTAGTGGTCATCATCAGCGTGAGCACAAGTAAAATCGCCCTGAGCATCGGAAAGCCACAGGTAATCCCCCACCTTGACTTGCTGGGTCAACCAGCGTGATCCTTCCCCATCAGCTAAACAGCGCACGGTGAGCTGGATAAACGGACTTAAACCGGGTGTCGAGGAAAGCGTATATGCCCGCAGCGTTTCATCACTATTGCGAATGCTTACCAAGGCATATTGGCCCGGTAAATAAGGATAAAAATCGTGATTAATTAACCGCAGGCTCCAGACATCGGGTGTTTCTTGCCAGATGGAATGAACTTGCATGCGGTTAGGGCACAGGGCGGTAGGACAGTCGGTTGGGATAAAATCAGCGGTTGGGATAAAATCGGTCATCAAAACCTCACAACGAATCAGGTCATTTTCGGGCAAAAAAGCCATTAATAGTGCCCGACCAGTGGCAATAAACCACTCTGGCCGGGCAATGTGCCATTACTTAATGAGCCAAAATATTGACTTAACTCCCCAAAATCGCACTCATATCTTGCTCTACGGTGGTAATAGGACGCATACCAAATTTCTCGTAGAGGATGGCCATCAGGTTGTCAGTCAGGAAACCTGGCGCGGTCGGGCCGGTATAAATATTTTTGACACCCAATGACAACAGGGTCAGGAGAATGACAATGGCTTTCTGTTCAAACCATGACAGTACCAGACTGAGTGGCAGGTCATTGACGGTACAACCCAGTTTTTCTGATAATTTAACCGCCAGCATGATGGCGGAGTAAGCATCATTACACTGGCCGACATCCAGCAGGCGTGGCAAGCCTTCCAAGGTACCAAAATCCAGTTTGTTGAAGCGATATTTGCCGCAAGCCAGTGTCATGATGATGCAATCTTGTGGCACACTGCGGGCAAAATCAGTGAAATAGCTACGTTCTGTACGGCTACCGTCACATCCCCCGACCAGGAATACATGACGCAGCTTTTTAGTGGCGACCAAATCAATAACGGTATCTGCCGCATTCAACAAGGTCTGGCGGCCAAAACCGACAGTAATCAAGTGTTCCAGCTCATTATACGGGAAGCCAGCCATCCCCAATGCCTGTTCAATGACGCGGGTGAAATCTTCCCCATCCAGGTGATTAACACCCGGCCAGCCAACAATACTGCGGGTCCAGATACGATCACCGTAATTGCCTACGTTCGGGTCAATGATACAGTTAGATGTCATTAGGATCGGACCGGGGAATTTGGCGAATTCGGTCTGCTGATTCTGCCAGCCACTGCCATAGTTACCCACCAGATGTGGATAGCGTTTTAACTCAGGGTAGCCGTGAGCAGGCAGCATTTCACCGTGGGTATAAATATTAACGCCGGTTCCCTGAGTTTGCTCCAACAGCATTTGTAAGTCTTTGAGATCATGACCGGAGATCAAGATAGCTTTACCGGCAACCGGGCGCACATTCACCGACGTTGGCTGTGGATCGCCATAGGCTTGGGTTTCGCCGTGGTCCAAAATGGCCATCACATTGAAGTTCATTTTGCCAATACCCATTGCATTATTCAGTAGCGTGTCGACATCACGCGGTTGGGTACCCAACCAGGCCATATAAGCATGATAATCAGCATAAATCTGCTCATCGAACTGCCCCAGGACATGGGCATGTTCCATATAGGCCGCCGCCCCCTTCAGTCCATACAAGCACAGCATGCGCAAGCCGTGGATATCGTCACCGACGTCAGCTTTATCGTTGTTTAGCGCAAATTGCAGCGATTGTTGTTGCAGGGTAGGGATATCGTCGGACAGTAGTTGTAGCTCAGCCAGTGGGTGATCAACCGTGATAGTGCTATCAAGCAAGCGGCAACGAATGGCCAGTGATTGGCGCAATAAGATGGCTTCTTTCGCGTAACCGACGATTCTGTCTGAGTCGAAATTCACATTGGTCAGGGTCGAGAAAAAAGCTCTGGGTGCAAAGCTATCAATCTGATGATCGATAATACCAAGTTCGCGGGCGGTCAATGCCCATGCGGAAAGCCCTTGCAGTACAGCAACTAATAGGTCTTGTAAATCAGAGGTTTCGGCGGTTTTTCCGCACATCCCCTGCGCGTAAGAGCAGCCGTTACCCGCAGGTGTTCGGATAGTTTGTTCACATTGCACACAGAACATAATTATTTTTCCTTTTAAAGTTGCATTTGTAATGCGTGTTTAAAAGCATAGAGGTGCACCCGAGGTTTAAAAAGGCTTTTTTAATGCAACTTTCACTTGTTTTGATTTGGCGCAACTTTTGCTGCGAATGAGAATTTATTCACTATTAGGTAGGAACAGCGCACAGTGAATCGGCTGATCCACGGCGCTGGGTAATAAAGTGATTAAGAAAAGAAAGCGATCAATACCGGGGCCAGTAAGCTTAGCAAGAAACCGTGGACGATAGCGGCAGGGACCATCTCCAGCCCACCACTGCGCTGCAATACCGGCAAGGTGAAGTCCATAGAAGTGGCGCCACATAAGCCAAGCGCCGTGGAGCGGCTACTGCGGACTAAGGTTGGAATCAGCATGATTGCCACTAATTCACGCGCCAAATCGTTAAAGAATGCGGCACTACCAATTACTGGGCCGAACGCATCAGTCAGCAAAATACCAGACAGTGAATACCAACCAAAGCCAGAGGCCATCGCCAGCCCGGTTTTAACCGGCAAACCGATCAGTAGTGCAGCAAGCATACCACCGAGTAAGGCACTGATTGCTACCACAAATGCCACCATGGTGCCACGGCGGTTCAACACTATCTGGCGCAGTGTCATACCACTGTTACGCAATTGAATCCCCACTAAGAACAGCAGGAAAATCAGTGCCAACTCGCTGCCTTTGGCGGCAAACTGCAACCACTCCCATTGGCTTAGACCCAACAGGAAGCCAACAATGACTACGCCGCACAGTTTTAATGACTCTAGCGCCATATGCAGACGTGAGGGTAATGCTTCCTGCCGATGAGTATTCTTCCACGGTATTTTGCGTTCGAGCAAAAACAGTGCGAGCAAATTGGCACAAAAAATACACAGAAAAAAGATGCCGGTGTACTGGAAAATGAGCAGCAGGTTAGCGCTGAGGTTTTCCAAAAAGGCCAAGCTGATCCCCATAAAAAATAAAATAACGTAAACCATCCAGCTTAATAAGCGGTTGATTAATTGAATTAATGGTTTGCGACTAAGTGGGATCAGATAACCAATAATTAACGGCAAAAGTATGATCAACAATCCTGAATACACGAGTTATACCGTCCTATACCCTTCTTCATTGAGGTTACTGTGGTGTTAGCTGCACTTGCCCACCCGAATCACTTATCGATGTAAGCTCATCGGAATGAATGAACCTACTTGAGACTCACCCTGTGAACGAGCATGAATGTTATGCAAATCGGTTCGAGACCGATTAACCATTCGTTTGTGGACTTGTTGTAACGCCAATGACTTTGGTTATCATGAGCAGATGAATAATGAGCTGTGGCGCAATAAGCTATCTAAAATCAGCGGCAGAGTAAAGCAGTACGCACGGGCCGCGGCACTTGACCCGTAAGGTTTTTTTGCGTCTGGCGTCAAGACAATCGACTATGATTGCTGAGTTAACAGTGTTATCTGTAGTATCAGTATGAATAAATCCGCACCGGAGGCGTAGCATGTATCTTGAACGTGTTGATATTGTCGGTTTTCGCGGTATTAATCGTATTTCATTGAGCCTTGACGATAATACTGTGCTAATCGGTGAGAACGCCTGGGGTAAATCCAGCTTATTAGATGCGCTCACGTTGCTGTTGTCTCCCGAACCTCAACTCTATCATTTTACCGTGCAGGATTTTTATTATCCGGCAGGGGACGAGACGGCTAAAGAGCGCCATTTACAGGTTATTTTTACCTTTTGTGAGAAAGACATTGGTCATTGGCACTCCCCACGTTACCGCCATTTAGCCCCATTATGGATAAAAAATGATGATGGTCTGCATCGTATTTATTATCGGGTCGAGGGGGAACTGGCTGATGATGGCACGGTGTGTACCTGGCGTACGTTCCTTGATTTAGAAGGCCAGCCACTGTCTTTGCACGATATTGAGAAGTTGGCACGTGGCGTTATTCGTATCCACCCGGTATTGCGATTGCGTGATGCGCGCTTTATGCGCCGGCTCCGTAGCAGCACCGAAAACAGCCATGCACCTGATAAAGTGGCGTTGAACCAGCAATTGGATCAATTAAGCCGTGAGTTGGTCCGTAACCCACAGAAACTGACTAATTCAGAATTACGCCGGGGCTTGGAGGCGATGCGCCAACTGCTGGAACACTACTTTGCCGAGTCTGGATCGCAGTCCGCCGGTTTGCGTAATCACCGTTATCGGCCACAACCGGAACGTGAAGCTTGGCTGGCCCTCGACAATATAAACCGGATGGTGGCTGAGCCGAACAGCCGCAGTATGCGGTTGATACTTTTAGGGATGTTTTCAACGTTATTGCAGGCTAAAGGGCCATTGAGTCTCGATCCCCATTCTCGGCCCTTGCTACTGGTAGAAGACCCTGAAACCCGCTTGCATCCGATAATGCTGTCCGTCGCCTGGGGGTTGCTCAGCCAGCTCCCTCTGCAACGGATTACCACGACAAATTCCGGTGAGTTAGTGTCATTAGTGCCGATAGAGAGCATTTGCCGATTGGTGCGCGAATCGGCAAAAGTCGCGACTTATCGTATTGGCTCTCGTGGCATGAGCCCTGAAGATAGCCGCCGTATCGCTTTCCATATTCGTTTCAATCGGCCCTCAGCCCTGTTTGCCCGTTGCTGGCTGCTGGTGGAAGGTGAAACAGAGATCTGGTTACTCAATGAGTTTGCTCGCCAGTGTGGTTACCACTTTGAAGCTGAAGGGGTAAAAGTGATTGAGTTCGCTCAGAGTGGTTTGCGCCCGCTGCTTAAGTTTGCCAACCGGATGGGCATTCAATGGCATGTTCTGACTGATGGCGATGATGCCGGTAAAAAGTATGCCGCCACGGTGCGTAATATGGCGGACAATGGGCGCGATCATGAACGGGATCGCCTGACCATATTGCCAGCACCAGATATGGAACACTTTTTATATCGCGCTGGCTTTGATGATGTCTATCATCGGATCTCAGCAATTCCTGCCAATGCCAAAATGCAGCCGCGTAGAGTGATTGAAAAGGCGATTCACCGTACCTCCAAGCCGGATCTGGCTATTGAGGTTGCCAGTCAGGCCAAAGAGAGGGGGGTAGAATCTGTCCCCCTATTACTGAAAAAAATGTTCTCTCAAGTAGTTTGGCTGGCGCGTGGTCGAGCCGATTAGCACCAGATCACTTCAACACGGGTCACGCCACGTCGTGAGTAAAATGCGTGGCTAACGCCCCCTCAAGTTGTGCAAGTAACTCATAGCGGCGGCGATATTCTGCCCGTTTTTTGCTAGCAATATCTTCAATCGGTTTACGCGCGATTTTGGTCGGTAAATTGAAATGGCCTTCTGTGCACGCTTCTCCGCCAACAGACAACCAAAAACTGTCATAGTCAGCATGCAATTTCTCTTTTTTCTTGGCCCGATAGCGCCAGTTTTGATAAATGTGCGTTTCATTCCCCACGGCTTTAATTTGTGTTATTCCCATTAACTCTGCCAGACAGCATGCGGCTTCCAATACCAAACGTTTAGGGAATAAACCATGACAAGCTTTAGTGCTGGTGTGAATTGCGCTGTGTGGTGTTCCATTATCGGCACCTTGTAACCCACCAATAAACAATGTTTTTTGCTGTTGATAGTAAAACAGGCTGAAAGTCAGCACCGCCAGCGTTTGCTGTTGCTCATTTGCCAGCATCAGCGTAATTTCTCCCTCCTTATTGAGTTTTGGAATAACACCCAAATAAAGAGAATACTTTTCCTCATTCTTGCCAATTAATTCAGCCAGTTTATAGGGCGAAGTATGCAAGTAGTTGCGACGTAATGCTGCAGGCATACATTGGTTTACCAAGAGGAAATGATCCTGTAGCACCCCCAGTTTTTGGCGATTATTGAGCGTGTTAGTCAGATAAGGACGATGCAACTTACAAGGCAAATCGGGTTGTGCGCGCAGTATACTGTTTAGTAACGGTTGTTTTACCAGTACACCCAATAAACGAAAGGTCAGTTTTGGGCTGATAAGGGTCCGGGCGATAAATTTAAGCCGAAACCGCAACTTTTGCCATGAGCCGCCCAGAGCCGCCCAGAGCCTGACTACCTTTGAATAGCAATGTAATTAACCCCCAACGGTTAATATTGTTGGGGATTGATGCTGTGTTATTGATGTTATGCATGATTAAATCCGTAATATCGCTGTGTTTCTGGCGCTATTCAAACAAACGGGAACTAAACAGAGGCTCAATGCATCTTAGATTTCGCCTATAGCACGGTTGTATTGATATTTGGTTTAGTTAAATGAGAATTTCTGATGCTATTTTCAGCAGATTGAAAAATTGACGAATAGGGAAGGTAATTGATTTGATTCAGTTCAGTCGCAGTCAGCGCCGATGGCTTACCATAATTGCCGTGTTAATTATCGGGGGTTTTTTCCTCATCAGACATCTGACGGCCCCAGCCCCGGTGCAATACCAAACAGTAAAAGTTGCCAATCGTGACTTGCAACAGAATGTTCTGGCAACCGGCAAACTCGATGCGGTACGTAAAGTTGATGTGGGTGCACAGGTCAGTGGCCAGTTGGAAAAACTGTATGTGGAGATTGGCGATCAAGTTAAGCAAGGACAATTGCTGGCGATGATCGACCCGCAACAGGCACAGAACCAAATTAAAGAAGTAGAGGCGACATTACAGGATTTGAATGCTCAGTTGGCACAGGCGAAGGCTGAAATGCAACTGGCCGCGGTCACCCTGCGCCGCCAACAGGATTTGGCAAAATTACAGGTGGTATCACGCCAAGACTTGGATCAGGCCAGTACCACGCTGGCAGTGAAAAAAGCGCAGGTAGAGACGATTAATGCGCAAATTAATAAAACTAAAGCCAGTTTGGATACAGCCAATATTAATCTCGATTACACCAAAATTTCTGCGCCAATGGATGGCGATGTGGTGCAAATCACCACCTTGCAGGGGCAAACAGTGATCGCCGCTCAGCAAGCGCCTAATATTCTGACGTTGGCGGATATGAGCACTATGTTGGTGAATGCGCAGGTATCCGAAGCGGATGTCATTCATCTTAAACCGGGGATGAAAGCCTCATTTACCGTGCTGGGTGATCCTGGGAAACACTTTGATGGGGAGTTAAAAGATATTCAACCAACACCAGAAAAAGTAAATGATGCCATTTTCTACTCGGCACGTTTTGAGGTGCCGAATCCAGATCGCTTATTACGCCTGCAAATGACTGCGCAGGTTTCAATTCAACTTGCCAACGTAAAACAGGCAATGGTTATTCCGTTATCGGCCTTGGGTGATGAGTTAGGGACTAACCGTTATCAGGTCGCGGTGCTGAAAGACGGTAAAGAAGAGAAACGTGAAGTGACGATTGGTATCCGTAATAACGTTGATGCACAGGTGATTTCTGGTTTGAATATCGGTGATGAGGTCATCGTTAGCCGCGGTGGCACGGAGGAGACGTAATGACGGCATTGCTTGAGTTAAAAGGCATCCGTCGTAGCTATCAGTCCGGTGAAGAGACCGTTGATGTATTGCAGGATGTCTCACTGACAATTAATGCCGGTGAGTTAGTAGCAATTATCGGCGCTTCCGGTTCGGGTAAATCGACGCTGATGAACATTCTGGGTTGTCTGGATAAGCCTAGTGCTGGTGTTTACCGCGTCGCAGGGCAGGATGTGGCGGTATTGGATAATGATGCACTCGCGGCTCTGCGCCGTGAGCACTTTGGCTTTATTTTCCAGCGTTATCATTTGCTGCCGCATCTCAGTGCTGCCCACAATGTCGAAGTACCGGCGGTCTATGCCGGTTTGGGTAAAAATGAACGCCGCGAGCGGGCCAATATGTTACTCACCCGTCTGGGGCTGGGCGACCGTGTCGGGTACCAACCCAACCAGCTATCTGGTGGGCAGCAGCAGCGTGTCAGTATCGCCCGTGCTCTGATGAATGGTGGGCAGGTGATTTTGGCTGATGAGCCAACCGGTGCACTGGATAGTCATTCCAGCGTTGAAGTTATGGCTATTCTGAAACAGCTACAGCAGCAGGGGCACACGGTTATTATTGTGACTCATGACCCTACTGTTGCGGCTCAAGCTGAGCGGGTTATCGAAATAAAAGATGGCCGCATTATGGCGGATTCAGGCTCGAAAACGGTGCAAGCAGTGGCCGCTTCTGAGGCAATTAGTCTGACGCCACCCGCTCCATCATGGCAGCAACTGGCGGGTCGTTTCCGCGAGGCTTTATTAATGGCCTGGCGTGCTATGTCGGCCAATAAAATGCGCACGGCCTTGACCATGTTGGGCATCATTATCGGTATTGCCTCTGTTGTCTCTATCTTGGTAGTTGGGGATGCGGCCAAACAACTCGTTCTTGCTGATATCCGGGCTATTGGCACCAATACTATTGATGTTTATCCCGGCAAAGATTTCGGTGATGACGACCCCAGTACCCGGCAGGCATTGGTTTATGACGACATGGCAGCACTGAAAGCACAGTCCTACGTCAGTGCTGTATCCCCGACCATCGCAGGCAGTATGCGGCTCCGCTATGGCAATATTGATGTTGCCGCCAGCGTATCGGGGGTCAGTGAACAGTATTTCCGTGTATATGGTATGAAACTCGAACAGGGAACGGCCATTACCCGTGAGCAGGTTGAACGCCAGTCGCAAGTTGCTGTTATTGAACGTAATACCCAGCGCCGCTTGTTCCCGCATATGAAAGACGTCGTAGGGCAGGTCATATTGGTGGGGAATATGCCTGCCACCGTGGTTGGGGTGGTAGAAGAAAAGCAATCTATGTTTGGTAGCAGTAAAGCGCTGCGAATATGGGTACCTTACAGCACCATGGCGAGCCGTCTGATGGGGCGTGCCTACTTTGATTCGATAACTATCCGCATTAAAGAGGGGTATAGCAGCAAAGAAGCTGAGCAGCAGCTAGTGCGGTTGTTGACGATGCGCCACGGCAAGAAAGACATATTCACCTATAACATGGATAGTTTGTTGCAAACGGCGGAAAAAACTACCCGTACCATGCAATTGTTCCTGACACTGGTGGCAGTAATTTCATTAGTGGTGGGGGGAATTGGGGTGATGAATATTATGCTGGTTTCGGTGACCGAACGCACTCGAGAGATTGGTATTCGCATGGCTGTAGGGGCGAGATCCAGTGATGTTATGCAGCAATTCCTAATTGAAGCGATTCTGGTTTGCCTGGTCGGTGGAGCTCTGGGTATCACGCTATCCTTTGCCATCGGTCTGGTTGTAGAGATGTTTCTGCCTAACTGGCAGATAGCTTTCCCGCCGGTTGCATTGTTCAGCGCATTTTTGTGCTCTACAGTGATAGGTGTGGTGTTTGGTTATCTACCGGCCCGCAGTGCTGCTCGACTAAACCCGATTGATGCATTAGCTCGAGAATAAATTGGCTCGAGAATAAATTAGCTGGTGAATAGATCAGTCAAAGGATTGAACTTGGTTCATATGGCCGCATATTAGAAGTATGAGAAATAAAAATGCCAGTCATCGTTGGCTGGCATTTTGAAACGCAATCGATGTTAGTAGCAACACGCCGCCCGGGAAATACCGTTGGCACCAGACTGTTTCGCTGATGGGCAGGTGCAGGCGAGTGAATGCGTGGTGTCAGGCCATTGCAGCGAGCTCCTGCGGTATGGCTTCTTGCAATAGGACCTCTAACCCGAGTGGAACTATCAGGCTGGCATGGTTTCCTTTTGGTCCCTGATGGACATCAAAGTTAACCATCTGACCGGCTTTTAATGTGCGGTAGCCATCCATCTGAATAGTTGAATAGTGAGCGAAGATATCTTCGCCGCCGCCCTCAGGGCAAATAAAGCCAAAACCTTTGGCATTGTTGAACCATTTAACAGTACCCGTCTCCATACTTCTACGTTCCTCGCAAGGCTATTCTAGTTTGAGATGAGGTAATAACTGGTTAAAGTGAGCGCGAATTGGTTAAAATTCCAACAGCTCACGAAAATACACTCTAGTGGAAATGGCCTTAACGTCAAGGGGAGGGCTTTTGTCTGACCAAGGCAGTTATTCAAAGTTTGATGTAGCTAACGCTATTGTGTTTATCTGGTTACAATTTAATCACTTTTAACGCAAAAAAACCGACTTCTTTCTCTGGCGGCGTTATGGCATAAGTGATGTTAAAATAATAATAGATATCTGCATGAAATGGTCTTATAACCGGAGTGAGGTATTGCTCCTGTATGGTTCTGTGAAACGATGGGCAGGCAATGGGTAACAACAACGATTGGCTAAATTTTGAACATTTAGTCAAAGATAAACAGAAAGAGGCGCTCAAACCGCCGTCTATGTATAAAGTTATACTTAACAACGACGATTACACACCGATGGAATTTGTGATTGACGTTCTGCAAAAGTTCTTTTCTTATGATATTGAACGTGCAACACAACTGATGCTCAATGTGCATTATCAAGGAAAGGCGATTTGCGGTGTTTTTACTGCTGAAGTTGCAGAGACGAAAGTCGCACATGTAAATCAATACGCCAGGGAGAACGAGCATCCATTGCTTTGTACGCTGGAAAAAGCCTGATTAAGGCAATTATTGGGAGGTGCCTATGCTCAATCAAGAACTTGAACTCAGTCTCAATATGGCTTTCGCCAGAGCGCGTGAGCACAGACACGAGTTTATGACCGTGGAGCACCTATTGCTGGCATTGCTAAGCAATCCGGCTGCGCGGGAAGCGCTGGAGGCGTGTACGGTTGATCTGGTAGCGTTACGCCAGGAGCTGGAAGCGTTTATCGAACAAACCACACCAACATTACCTGTTAGCGAAGAAGAGCGTGACACCCAGCCTACGCTCAGTTTCCAGCGCGTGTTACAACGTGCAGTTTTCCACGTCCAGTCCTCTGGGCGCAATGAAGTCTCGGGTGCCAACGTGTTGGTCGCCATCTTCAGTGAACAAGAGTCTCAGGCGGCCTACCTGCTGCGTAAGCATGATGTCAGCCGTCTGGATGTAGTGAACTTTATTTCCCACGGCGCTCGTAAGGACGAACCGGGTCAAGCACCGAATGCAGAAAACCCGGTAAATGAAGAGCAGGCAGGAGGGGAAGACCGTATGGAAAACTTCACCACCAATCTGAATCAACTGGCTCGGGTGGGGGGCATTGACCCACTTATCGGTCGCGACAAAGAGCTGGAACGGACTATTCAGGTATTGTGCCGTCGGCGTAAAAACAACCCGCTGTTGGTCGGAGAGTCCGGTGTCGGTAAAACGGCTATCGCAGAAGGCCTGGCCTGGCGTATCGTGCAGGGCGATGTTCCTGAAGTGATGTCGGAATGCACTCTGTACTCACTGGATATAGGTTCACTGCTGGCCGGAACCAAATACCGTGGTGACTTTGAAAAGCGTTTCAAAGCGCTGCTGAAACAGTTAGAAAATGACAAAGATAGCATCCTGTTTATCGATGAAATTCATACTATTATCGGCGCAGGTGCTGCCTCCGGTGGGCAAGTGGATGCAGCTAACCTGATTAAACCACTGCTTTCTAGTGGCAAGATCCGGGTCATTGGCTCTACCACTTATCAGGAATTCAGCAATATCTTTGAAAAGGATCGTGCACTGGCACGGCGTTTCCAGAAAATTGATATTACTGAGCCGACACCGGAAGAGACCGTTCAGATTATTAACGGCCTGAAACCGAAATATGAAGCACATCATGATGTGCGTTATACCGCGAAAGCGATACGCGCAGCGGTGGAGTTGTCGGTTAAGTATATTAATGACCGCCATTTACCGGATAAAGCCATTGATGTGATTGACGAGGCTGGTGCTCGTAGCCGCCTGATGCCACTTAACAAACGTAAGAAAACTGTCAATGTGTCGGATATTGAATCCGTGGTGGCTCGTATCGCCCGTATTCCTGAGAAGACCGTCTCTGCCAGTGATCGCGATGTGCTGAGAAATCTGAGTGATCGGCTGAATATGTTGGTATTCGGTCAGGATAAAGCCATTGATGCGCTATCTGAGGCGATCAAAATGAGCCGCGCAGGATTAGGGCACGAGCATAAGCCGGTCGGATCGTTCCTGTTTGCTGGCCCAACAGGGGTTGGTAAAACAGAAGTTACGGTGCAATTGGCCAAAGCACTGGATATCGAACTGCTGCGTTTTGATATGTCTGAATATATGGAGCGCCATACTGTCAGCCGCCTGATTGGTGCGCCTCCGGGTTATGTAGGTTACGATCAAGGTGGTCTGTTGACCGATGCGGTTATCAAACATCCTCATGCAGTTCTGCTGCTGGATGAAATTGAAAAGGCCCATCCAGATGTGTTTAACCTGTTACTACAGGTGATGGATAACGGCACTCTGACGGATAACAATGGGCGTAAAGCTGATTTCCGTAACGTCATTCTGGTGATGACCACCAATGCTGGTGTGCGTGAAACGCAACGGACCTCAATTGGTTTTAAACAGCAAGATAACAGCACTGACGCACTGGAAGAGATCAAAAAAGTGTTTACCCCGGAATTCCGAAACCGGTTGGATAACATTATTTGGTTCAACCACTTGTCACCTACTGTTATTCAGCAGGTGGTCGATAAATTTATTGTTGAGTTGCAGGCGCAATTAGATGCTAAAGGCGTGTCGCTGGAAGTCAGTGAAGAAGCCCGTAATTGGTTATCTGATAAAGGCTATGACAAAGCGATGGGTGCACGACCAATGGCGCGGGTGATTCAGGAGAATCTGAAGAAACCGCTGGCAAACGAGCTGTTGTTTGGTTCTCTGGTTGATGGTGGCTCGGTCACTGTTGGGCTGGATAAAGAAAAACAACAACTGGCTTATGAGTTTCAGAGTGCGCAAAAACGCAAAACTGAAGGTGCCGTTCATTAAATGTAAGATGTCCGAAATAAGTGGCGTTGCAGTCGATGGCAAATGAAAGATTCCCGATGAGTGAGTATTGAGTGATTCGGGGGATATCGGCGTTACACGACTACTGCGTCAAGTATACCGGGCAATAAAAAAGGGCGATAAGCTATAAACTTATCGCCCTTTTTGTTTTCCACGATTAGTGACTTTTGCATTTTGCTGTTTATTTCACGATGAATAAACCTACTCAATCGATAAAAAAGAAAACGCAAAACGCCCTTGCCATAAATGGGAAGGGCGCCGGAGGGGGACTACATCCTCAGAGCTCGCCAGTCTTAAACTGGCGACAGATTAGCCGATTAACGGCTACGGAAGACAATGCGGCCTTTGCTCAGGTCGTACGGGGTCAGCTCTACAGTGACTTTGTCACCCGTCAGGATGCGGATATAGTTTTTACGCATTTTACCGGAGATATGAGCGGTTACCACGTGCCCGTTTTCCAATTCAACGCGGAACATGGTGTTCGGCAGCGTATCAAGAACGGTGCCCTGCATTTCAATATTGTCTTCTTTGGCCATCGAATCCTCTAGGTGTTACTACCTTAGTTTTTAACCGGCAAGATAATGCCGAAAAACCCACATTATGTAAAGAAGTGTTGGCGGTCATCGCACCATTTCAGCAAAATTAGTCTGCCGGTAAGAGGGGATAAAGCCTAATGTGGGGTACTTTCTCAACGGTTGATCTTTACTGCATCGCGGATGAAAAATTCAACGATTGCGGTAACCAGCATTCAGCCGGTAGTGGACTAAACTGGAGTTGACTCAACTGCTGCATAAAAAAGTTTCGTGGGATCTCAATCGCACCCAGCGACGCAGTGTGAGCGTTGAGGACCTGACAGTCAATCAGTTCTCCACCTTGACGGGTAAAATGATGACAAAAAACCATTAATGCGCTTTTTGAAGCATTGTCAGCTCGGCTAAACATCGATTCTCCGCAAAACAGTTTACCTACTGCAATGCCATATAATCCGCCAACCAGTTCATTTTCCAACCAAACTTCAACTGAGTGCGCGTGCCCTAATGCATGTAATTGGCAATAAGCTTGCTGTACATCCTCGCCAATCCACGTCCCCTCATCACGTTGCGCAGCACAAGCGCTGACCACATCGGCAAAAGCATGGTTAAGTGTGAGGCGATAAGGACAACGGCGCAGAAAGCGGCGCATGCTGCGGCTAATATGCAAATCTTCTGGGAATAACACCGCGCGCGGGTCCGGTGACCACCATAGGATCATCTCTCCGGGGCTAAACCAAGGAAAAATCCCCTTTTGGTAAGCTGCCAGCAGGCGAGGAGCGGCTAAATCGCCCCCAAGAGCCAGCAAACCATTAGGTTCGCGCAGAGCCAGCTCAGGTGAGGGGAATGCAAATGACTGAGAAGATAGCTGTGTAATGCGCATAAATCCCCCTGATGATATCTTCAGGCTCCATAGCCTTGGTACTTGAAGCCACAGCGTTGTTAGCTGTTACGCTCAGTTCGCTGGGTATAATAAATAACAATGAATACCACTTTTTCTTCAGTGGTTTTTATTCATATTAGCGCGAATTATGCTAATTACCTGCTCGCATCAGGTGACTCATTCACAATTCACGCAGCCCACTGTTCAATGGCGTTGATGGAATTGGTAATAGCGCCCTTTGTGTTGCAATAAACTGTGGTGATTGCCTTGCTCGACTATCTTGCCACCATCCATCACGCAGATTCGATCCATATATTCCAGACCGTATAAACGATGAGTGACCATGATCAGGCTCTTGTGCTGACAGTGTTGGCGCAGCAGAGCCAGAATTTGTTGTTCTGTTTCAGCATCTAACCCTTCGGTAGGTTCATCAAGTAGCAAAAGAGGCGCTGGATGTAGCAAGGCACGGGCAATTCCTAAACGACGCTGTTCACCGCCAGAGAGTGGCCGGCCACCATCCCCCATCCAGGCATTCAGTCCCTCACTGTTATCAAGTAAGTTGGCTAACCCGACGTGTTCCAAAACCGTTTTCAACTGTGCATCAGATGCCGTAGGGCAAGCCAGCAACAGATTTTCACGTAACGTACTGCTGAAGACATGTACCCGCTGGCTGACCACTGTCATCATTTGGCGCAAGGTATTTTCGTCATAATTGGCCAATGGTTCCCCATTAAGCGTGATACTGCCTTGGCTGGCATCCCAGGCCCGGGTTAATAATTGTAACAGTGTGGATTTTCCACAGCCCGTGCGCCCAAGTAGCGCAATATGCTCCCCTGCGGCCAGTGACAGCGATATATTCTGCAAAACGGGTAAAGGCTGCTGTGGGTAGGTAAAACTCAACCCTGTCACTTCTAGCGCCACCTGTGCGGTCACCTCTGGACCATGGGTCGGGAATGTCACTTCAGGCTGTTGTTCCATCAATTGCGCAACGCGGGTCGCGGAAGCGATAACTTGCCCCAAGTGTTGGAATGCACCAGCCACCGGCAGCAAGGCTTCAAATGCGGCTAAAGAGGTAAAAACAAAGAGCGCCAGTAATGCGCCTGGTTGATTATTCCCGCCAATACCTTCAGCGGCGAGCCATAAAATTAGCGTGACCGTTAGGCCAGTAGCCAGAATCATTAGCGCCTGCGCTAAACCAGCCAAGGATGCTTGCTGTTGTTGGCGTTTCATCCAGCGTTGTTCAATATCCTGCAACGAGGCACGGAATTGCTGCAACGCACCGAATACCAATAACTCTGCCTGCCCCTGTAACCAAGAGGTCAGTTGCGAACGATAAAGACCACGCAGGTCCGTCAGGTCACGACCAATGGGCTTACCGGCACGGTAGAAGATCAATGGGACGAGCAGTAATAACCCCAGCAGAATTGCACCGAGTGTCAGGGCCAGATTGACATCCAGATAGCTTAAACCAAACGTCACGGCAGCAATAATTGCGATGGCGGCCACCAGCGGTGAGATGACGCGCAGATAGAGATGATCGAGGGTATCAACATCGGCGACCAACCGGTTCAGCAGTTCACTTTGGCGAAAACGGGCAATACCGGCAGGGGAGAGTGGTAGGATCTTCTGGAAAGCGAAGACCCGCAGATGTGCCAGTACACGGAATGTCGCGTCATGGCTGACAACTCGCTCTGCGTAGCGGCCCGCCGTACGGGTAATTGCGGCCCCTCGGACACCGGCTGCCGGTAGTAAGTAGTTAAACGTATATAATCCAGCAGGGCCAGCGATGGCGGTACCCGCCAGGAACCAACCGGATAATGTCAGCAAGCCGATACTGGCCAGCAGCGTGACAATTGCCAGCACGATACCCAGACAAATCAGGAACCAATGGCGGCGATACAACGCCAAAAAAGGAAGAAGTACGCGCATAATTAAAGCTCCTCACTGCGATGGGACAGCAGATTGGCAAATGAACCGTCAGACTGGCTGAGGGTGGAGTAATCACCTTGCTGAATCAGAAGGCCACTATCCATTACCCAGATTTGATCATAACCCAGCGTATCTTCTAACTGATGGGTAACCAGTAGCGTCGTCTGCCTGCGAGAGGCTTCCTCTAGTGCTTTCATCACCAACTGTTCACTGTGAGCATCAAGGCTGGCGGTGGGTTCATCCAGTAGCAATAAGCGGCACGGATTCAGTAAGGCGCGGGCAACGGCAACACGTTGCGCCTGCCCAACGGAGAGACGTGCAGAATGGTCGCCGACTTCAGTATTCAGCCCTTGTGGCAAATCAGCCAGGAATTCATTGATATAGGCACGCTCCACCGCCTGTTGTAATTGGCTGTGTGACGCATCTGGCTGGCCCAGCAAAATGTTGGCCGCCAGCGTCTGTTCCGGCAAATGTGGGTTTTGGCCAACCCAGCTTAATTGTCTACGCCACGCTGGTGCTTCCAGTTCGCGTAATTCAACCCCGTTCACTTTCAGTGAGCCACTATAGGGTAAAAAGCCCAGCAGCAGGTTGAGTAATGAACTTTTACCTGCGCCACTCAGACCAACAATGGCAACGCGTTTGCCTGCGGGTAATAAGAACGTCAACGGTCCGGCCAACCGGGTGCCATTAGGGGCCAGAATTTCCAGTTGGTCGGCTTCCAGGGTGATAGCTTGGTTACCTGTCAGCACTTGGTCACCTTGGCCAATCGCTTCGCCTTCACTACTCAAAAATGTGACCAGCGATTCTGCTGCGCCAACTGCCTGAGCTTTTGCGTGGTAAAACGTGCCTAAATCTCTCAGCGGTTGGAAGAATTCAGGGGCCAGGATCAATACCAGAAAACCCGCAAACAGGGTGACGCCAAAACCATAACTACCAAAATTCAGTTCACCCAAATAGGAAAAACCAAAGTAGACGGCAACCACGGCAATAGAGATGGCGGCGAAAAACTCTAATACGGCTGAAGATAAGAATGCCATACGCAGCACTTCCATGGTGCGGCGGCGGAAATCTTCTGAGGCATCACGAATTTGGTCGGTTTCTGCTTTAGCGCGGTTAAATAACCGTAACGTGTCTAATCCGCGTAAGCGATCAAGGAAGTTGCCACTCAACCGTGCCAGTGCGACAAAGTTACGCCGATTGGCGTCGGCGGCACCCATCCCGACCAGTGCCATAAACAGCGGGATCAATGGCGCGGTGACAAACAAGATCAAACCTGCCGCCCAGTTGATAGGGAAGACGGCAATCAGGATAAGCAATGGAATGAATACGGCCAGATACATCTGTGGTAGATAGCGGGAGTAGTAGTCCTGCATATCTTCAATTTGTTCCAGAATGATGGTTGCCCAACTGCCCGCGGGCTTACCTTTCACCCACGCAGGGCCGAGCTGTTCTAATCGGTCTAAAACGACATTACGGATCTGCTGGCGAACTTTCATTCCGCAGATAAATCCCACCCGTTCACGCAACCAACTGATCACGGCGCGCAATGCAAAGGTTCCGGCCAGTAGCCAAAAATCAGCAGTCAATGCCGATCGGGGGAGTTGGTCGATAATCAGAGATTGCAGCAGGGTGGCCAGTAACCATGCCTGAGCGATGATCAATAACCCGCTGAGGAGGCCAAGTAACATGGACAGGCGGAGCCAACGTTGCGCGGGGGCGCTTTGTTTTTTCAGCCAACGAATCAACTCATACTGTCTTGTTTTATTCATCAGGCAATTTATCTGCGCAGGGAGCTAGAAAATATCAAAAAGTGTCTGTCACCGTTGACGGTGGCAAACTCGCGAAAGGCAATATTACCTTGTCATGACGAGAGGTGAAACCATTAGGTTGTGATAGTCACCGCATTCCACAACAGGAGTAATTTACTGTTTTTAATTGGGATGCGGGCGAGTGAAAATAAAAAACGGGTGGTTCACTTATCGTAAACCACCCGCCACATAGCGCTTGGATCCCCATGCGGAATCGTTACTTATCGTTTACTAGCCCATCCAGATAGCGTTCTGCATCCAGTGCCGCCATACAGCCGGTACCGGCGGAGGTAATTGCCTGGCGATAAATATGGTCCATAACATCGCCCGCAGCGAACACACCCGGAATGGAGGTTTGTGTGGCATTGCCTTGCAGACCTGACTGAACTTTGATGTAGCCGTTTTCCAGTGCCAACTGACCATCAAAGATGGCGGTATTTGGGCTGTGACCAATCGCAATGAAGACGCCAGCAACAGCAATCTCTTCTGTCTCACTGTTTTTGGTGGATTTAAGGCGGACACCGGTGACACCCATATCATCACCCAAAACTTCGTCCAAGGTGCGATCAGTGTGCAATACGATGTTGCCGTTTTTTACTTTTTCCATCAGGCGATCAATCAGGATTTTCTCTGAGCGGAAGCTATCACGACGATGAATTAAATGAACTTCAGCTGCGATATTCGCCAGATACAACGCCTCTTCAACCGCAGTATTACCGCCACCGACTACCGCCACTTTCTGATTCCGATAGAAGAAACCATCACAAGTCGCGCAGGCAGAGACCCCTTTGCCTTTGAAGGCTTCTTCTGACGCCATTCCCAGATAGCGGGCAGAAGCCCCTGTAGCAATAATCAGCGCGTCACAGGTGTACTCAGCACCATCACCAAACAGGCGGAATGGGCGGTTTTGCAAATCAACGCAGTTGATATGATCGAATAGAATCTCTGTTTGGAATTTTTCTGCATGCTCATGCATCCGCTCCATCAGAGCAGGACCAGTCAAGCCTTCAGGATCACCAGGCCAGTTCTCCACGTCAGTAGTGGTGGTTAACTGACCGCCTTTCTCCATTCCGGTAATCAATACAGGTTTCAGGTTGGCGCGTGCAGCATAAACCGCCGCAGTGTAACCCGCAGGGCCAGAACCCAGAATAATCAATTTGCTATGTTTAGCCGTGCTCATGAATACCTCTTTCCCACAATGGCGGACAATGTTAGCGATTGTAGGGAAAATTGGGCATTAAAAAAAGCAGACAAAAATGTTGTTAGCGATTTGTTTGATAGGTGATGCCTATTTAATGAACTAAATGTATTAAGAATCGGCAGTTAGCGGTGAAGTGACGTCAGGCTGCGGGCAAATTGGACCCAAATTAATTTTTACGTTACGCGCCAATTCGCGCTGAAAAGCTTTGACCCTATAAAAAATGTGGCTTGCAAGCCGATTGAGCAAAAAATAGCCATGACACAAAACCACCTTTTTGCACCATTTTATAGCAAATTTAGGACGAAAAAATAGCTAAGGGAAACACTCTGGGATTTTAATTCTGGCACGTTCTACTGATTTAACTTCTTTTACTTTGACAATCGGCTGTGCATTTGCGAAAACATCATAGGAAGAAGAAATTATCTGCGCGCCATAAATTTCAGATTTGGTATCAGTGATGCCAAGCGAAAACCCTGGAACGTTTTCGATTAATGCTGGATGGCGTGTGAAGTAAGTTCTCGAACAACTGTAGGGGGGAGTTTCTACGGCGGTTCGTGATGTGCTATCTCTTCCTCAACGCTAATAATCATCGAGTACCTCGCATACAGTTGGACAGACAGGGTGTGAGATAACAACGTGTTGATATATTTGCATAAAACAGGCTGCGGGTCGTTGTCTGTAGCAGGCTCGAAGTATAAGCACGATGAGAGCATGTCACAGACTCAAGGAAATTAAGAGAGACTATAAGATGATAGATAATAAAAAACGCCCGGGGAAAGAGCTTGATCGTATAGATCGTAACATCCTGAATGAATTACAAAAGGATGGGCGCATCTCTAACGTTGAGCTTTCAAAACGAGTAGGATTATCACCAACACCATGTTTGGAACGAGTTCGCCGCTTAGAGCGTCAGGGTTTCATCCAAGGTTATACCGCACTGCTTAATCCACAGTATTTGGATGCATCGCTGCTGGTTATCGTTGAGATTACTCTGAATCGTGGCGCTCCGGATGTGTTTGAGCAATTTAATGCCGCTGTTAAAAATCTTGAGGAAATTCAAGAGTGTCACCTGGTTTCCGGCGATTTCGACTATTTGTTGAAAACCCGCGTACCTGATATGTCTGCTTACCGTACATTACTCGGTGAGACCTTGCTTCGCCTGCCGGGCGTCAATGACACTCGTACCTATGTGGTCATGGAAGAAGTGAAGCAGAGTAACCGCCTAGTCATTAAAACGCGGTAAACAGGCAGGTGCAAAACCTGAGTAATTTGGTTACACTCCTGTTTATTCATACAGTTTCAACGCCGGGAGGGTTCTCGGCGTTGTCACTCATACCAGTTAACAGGAACCTGGAGAGCCTTTCTTGAGCCAGGAATATACAGAAGATAAAGAAGTTACCCTGAAAAAACTCAGCAGCGGGCGTCGTTTACTTGAGGCGGTTTTGATTGTGGTAACAATTTTGGCAGCCTACCTGATGGCGGCGCTGCTCAGTTTTAATCCTTCGGACCCAAGCTGGTCCCAAACTGCATGGCATGAGCCTATCCACAATCTTGGTGGGGGTATTGGTGCCTGGATGGCCGATACACTGTTCTTCACCTTTGGTGTTTTGGCTTACGCAATCCCTGTGATTATGGTGATGTTGTGCTGGGCGGCTTTCCGTCAGCGCGATGCCAATGAACACGTTGATTACTTTGCTCTTTCTTTACGTCTGATTGGCACATTAGCCCTGATTTTAACGTCATGTGGCCTGGCTGCATTGAATGTTGACGATCTTTATTACTTTGCCTCTGGTGGGGTAATTGGCAGTTTGTTCAGTAATGCCATGTTGCCGTGGTTCAATGGTGTCGGTGCAACACTGACATTGCTCTGTATCTGGGCTGTTGGCCTGACGCTGTTTACCGGCTGGTCATGGTTGGTCATTGCTGAGAAAATTGGCGGAGTGGTCTTAGGCTCACTGACATTTATGACTAATCGCTCACGTCGTGAAGAACGCTATGACGATGAAGATGACGATTATCAGGTTGAAGATTCCGACGTTGCTGAACAAGAGCAGCGGGCGGCTTCAAATAAAGCGCTAGCAGTAGGCGCGGCTAGCGCCGCACTTGCGGCATCTGCGGCTCATGCTGATGACGACGTGCTATTCTCCGCGCCATCAGCAACCGACGCCATCGCCAATGCGCCTGAGCCGGCCTTATCCCCAGCGCCGGGGTCCAATGGCGACTATGATCCTCTATTAAGCAGCCTGCGGGCAACAGATGATGACTATCAACCTGCTCCTGGGGTGATAGCCGAGTCTGTTAGCAGCCATAGCACGGCACCGATGACGGCTAACTCGACAGCGACACCGCCGTTATATTCGTTTGAAATTCCGCAAGAGACGCCATCACCGGTTCAGACTCGCGTTGCCACGCCTGTTGAGCGGCCAGAGCCACAAATGGGGGCATGGGATGTACCACCTGCACCTGCACCTGTCAGCCATTCGCCGTTCGATTTCTCAACAGCACAGCGCCATAGTGATCAGGTCGATAGTGTTCCTAATGCGAACACTGGTTTTGGCCGTGCCCTTGATGGTTTGGCCGCAGTAAGTTCGGCCAGTGATCCACTGATTAGTGACCCATTGATCAATAGCAGCTTGTCAAATAACCCATTGTCTCATCACGGTTTGTCGGGAACAGCCATCGCCGCTGCGAGTGCAGCAGCGACGTTTATGCCAGCATTTACTGCTACTAGTGACACCGGTTCTCAGGTAAAACAGGGTATCGGTCCTGAGTTACCACGGCCTAACCCTGTGCGTATTCCAACGCGGCGTGAGTTGGCCTCTTACGGTATCAAGTTGCCTTCACAACGTATGGCGGAACAGGAACAACGCGAACAAGAAGCGCAAAATCCTCAGGTTACTGCAGCGTCGTTCGACAGCGAGCCTCTATCAGCAGATGATGATGCGTTGCAGCAGGCTATCTTGCGTAAAGCGTTTGCCGACCAGCAATCCGAGCGTTACGAGCAATCATCAGACGCAGGGGGTAATACGTTCACCGCCCCTGAGCCAGAAGATGAGCAAGCTTTAGAAGAAGCCGCATTACGGCAGGCATTCGCAGCACAACAACAGCATCGTTATGGGGCGGTTCAGCACCAAGACGTTGTTCATCACGAAGACTCTACTCATCACAAAAACAGTGTCGCAGAAGGAATGCAGCCTGTTGATATCCGCCGCGCCTATACATTCTCGCCGGTCGCAGATCTTGTTGATGATAGCCCTCGTGAGCCCTTGTTCACGCTTTCTCCCTATGTTGATGAAGGGGAACCCACAGCTTCTCCAGACGCTATTTCGCCTGAGCAACCAGCGCAATATCAGCAGCCATCAGTGCATCAAACGCATTCAGGGCAAGTCACATCGGTGCCAGCACCCTATACGCAGTCTGCGGCAACGCCTACTTATGCACCGACAACAGCACATGCTCCGGCAATAGCCCCGTCTGCTGTTGAGCCAACAATACCGGTACCACCTGTCGCCCCCGTGCAACCAACGCCAGCAATGGACAGCTTGATTCACCCGTTCCTGATGCGTAATGATCAGCCGTTGATTAAACCGACCACACCACTGCCTACGCTTGATTTACTTTCTTCTCCGCCAGCGGAGGAAGAACCAGTTGATATGTTTGCTTTAGAGCAAACGGCTCGTCTGGTTGAAGCACGTTTAGGTGATTATCGGGTAAAAGCGGAAGTAGTGGGTATTTCTCCAGGGCCAGTCATTACTCGCTTTGAGTTGGATTTGGCTCCAGGTGTTAAAGCGTCGCGCATTTCCAATCTTTCCCGCGATTTGGCCCGTTCTCTATCAGCTATCGCTGTGCGTGTAGTGGAAGTTATTCCGGGCAAACCTTATGTCGGGCTTGAATTGCCGAATAAGCATCGTCAAACGGTCTACCTGAGGGAAGTGCTCGACTGTGCCAAATTCCGTGATAACCCTTCTCCGCTTGCTATTGTGCTTGGTAAAGATATTGCCGGGCAGCCAGTGGTGGCAGACTTAGCCAAAATGCCACACTTGCTGGTGGCCGGTACTACCGGTTCTGGTAAGTCGGTTGGGGTGAACGCGATGATCCTCAGTATCTTGTATAAAGCCACACCAGATGAGGTGCGCTTTATCATGATTGACCCGAAAATGCTGGAGTTATCGGTGTATGAAGGCATTCCTCATCTGCTAACCGAAGTGGTTACTGATATGAAGGATGCCGCGAATGCATTGCGCTGGTGTGTCGGCGAGATGGAACGGCGCTATAAATTGATGTCGGCGCTGGGCGTGCGTAATCTCGCAGGCTATAACGAGCGCGTAGCTCAGGCTGAAGCTATGGGGCGGCCAATCCCTGATCCATTCTGGAAGCCATCCGATAGCATGGACATCTCACCGCCGATGCTGGTGAAACTGCCTTATATCGTGGTGATGGTGGATGAGTTTGCCGATTTAATGATGACAGTGGGCAAAAAAGTTGAAGAGTTGATAGCACGTCTGGCACAGAAAGCCCGTGCTGCCGGTATCCATCTGGTGCTGGCTACCCAGCGTCCATCGGTAGATGTCATCACCGGTTTGATAAAAGCTAACATTCCAACCCGTATCGCATTTACGGTTTCCAGTAAAATCGACTCACGGACTATCCTCGATCAGGGCGGCGCGGAATCACTGCTGGGGATGGGGGACATGCTGTATATGGCACCAAACTCTTCGATTCCGGTACGTGTGCACGGTGCCTTTGTCCGTGACCAAGAAGTGCATGCCGTGGTTAATGATTGGAAAGCCCGAGGTCGTCCTCAATACATTGAGAGCATTCTTAGTGGTAGTGAAGAAGGGGAAGGCGGTAGTCTTGGATTGGACAGTGATGAAGAGCTGGACCCACTGTTTGATCAGGCCGTGAGCTTTGTGTTAGAGAAACGCCGGGCGTCAATTTCTGGCGTGCAGCGCCAATTCCGTATTGGGTATAACCGTGCTGCACGTATTATCGAACAGATGGAAGCCCAGCAGATTGTGAGTACGCCGGGCCATAATGGTAATCGTGAAGTGTTGGCCCCGCCGCCACATGAGTAGTCATATTTTGCTCTGAGGAAGTTAACATATACCCAATAGATTTCGAGTTGCAGGTAGGCGGCAACGAAATGAACCCAAGGAGTTGAGATAACTCAATGAGTTGGGTGAGTGATGGCAGCTAACACCCCTGCATCTTGAAAGATGACGGGTATAGACAGGGCCGCTTTGCGGCCCTTATGCAAAGAAGCATAACCCCGTATTTATCAGAGAATTTTATAAGGTATTTAGAATAATGAAAAAACTGCTTGTTGCTTGCTGTCTGTTATCGGGTTTAATTTCAGCTTCAGTTCTGGCGGATGTCAGTACCGATTTGCAAGGTCGTCTGAGTAAGGTGAACAGTTTCCATGCTAATTTCTCGCAAAAAGTGACCAGCGCTGATGGCGCGACGGTGCAGGAAGGTGAAGGGGAGCTATGGGTGAAACGGCCAAATCTGTTTAACTGGCATATGACCTCACCGGATGAAAGCGTACTTATCTCAGACGGGGAAACCTTGTGGTTCTACAACCCCTTTGTTGAGCAGGCCACGGCAACCTGGTTGAAGAATGCAACCGGTAACACTCCGTTTATGCTGATTACCCGCAACAACCCGGATGACTGGAAACAGTACAATGTTAAGCAGAAAGGCGATGATTTTGAACTGACACCTAAAAGTGCCAGCGGTAATCTGAAGCAATTTGCCATTACGGTTACGCCGACGGGGACTATCAAGAGTTTTACTGCGGTTGAGCAAGATGGGCAGCGCAGTGCTTACACCCTGAAAGGCCAACAAAATAGCTCGGCTGACGCCAGCAAATTTAAATTTACCCTACCAAAAGGGGTGACGCTGGACGACCAGCGGCAGTGAGGTTTGCGTGAGTAATATGTCCCTCGACTTTTCCCAAAATGAGTTTCAACCACTGGCCGCGCGGATGCGGCCTTTGACGTTGGATCAATATATTGGTCAGCAACATTTGCTGGCACCGGGTAAACCGCTACCACGGGCAATCGTTGCGGGGCAGTTACACTCCATGATCCTCTGGGGGCCACCTGGGACGGGCAAAACCACATTGGCCGAAATTATTGGTCGTTACGGCCAAGCTGATGTGGAACGCATTTCTGCCGTGACCTCCGGTATTAAAGAGATTCGTGAGGCCATCGAACGCGCACGGCAAAACCGTGATGCTGGTCGGCGCACTATCTTGTTTGTTGACGAAGTCCATCGTTTCAATAAAAGCCAGCAGGATGCTTTTTTGCCGCATATTGAGGATGGCACTATTACCTTTATCGGTGCTACGACTGAAAACCCCTCGTTTGAACTGAATTCGGCATTGCTCTCCAGAGCGCGGGTTTATTTGCTTAAGGCATTAACCGCCGCAGATATCGAGAAAGTGATTGATCAAGCGATGTCAGACGGCAGCCGTGGTTACGGTGGGCAGAATATCAAACTGCCGGACGAGACCCGCCGCATGATGTCGGAGCTGGTTGGTGGTGATGCTCGTCGCGCGTTAAACAGCCTTGAGATGATGGCAGATATGGCAGAAATAGATGCCAACGGGGTGCGAGTATTAACCCCTGATTTGCTGAAAGAAGTGTCTGGCGAGCGGAGCGCCCGTTTTGATAACAAAGGTGATCGTTATTATGATCTGATCTCGGCGGTGCATAAATCCATTCGCGGCTCGGCCCCGGATGCGGCGCTATATTGGTATGCGCGTATTATCACTGCAGGGGGGGATCCCCTTTATGTCGCCCGCCGTTTATTGGCTATTGCCTCGGAAGATGTCGGTAATGCCGATCCTGGTGCCATGCAAGTGGCTATATCAGCGTGGGACTGCTTTACTCGAGTCGGTCCGGCAGAAGGTGAAAGGGCGATTGCTCAGGCCATTGTTTATCTAGCTTGTGCACCAAAAAGTAATGCGGTTTATTCCGCGTTTAAAGCAGCGATGCAGGACGCGCGTGATAAGCCTGACTTTGATGTGCCAGAACACCTACGTAATGCACCGACCAAACTGATGAAAGAGATGGGGCTTGGGGCGGAGTACCGATATGCCCATGATGAACAGCATGCTTATGCTGCAGGTGAGAACTATTTCCCGCCAGAAATGGCCGCGACTCGCTACTATTCACCCTCATCCCGTGGTCTGGAAGGTAAAATCGGTGAAAAGCTGGCATGGTTGGCTGAGCAGGATCAAAATAGCCCGATAAAACGCTACCGCTAGTCTTGCTGTTGCGGTAAGGTTAGCGCTATATGGTAAGTGGCTGTTTATACCGCTTATGTCATGAAATTCTCCTTTAATAACCATTATGCCCAAAATAGTTGAAGTGGCAGGTAGGCAGCAAGTAAGCGAGTCTCGATGAGTTTACTGAGGTAAGTGATTCGGGTGAGAGAACGCTGCTAATACCGCTGCAACTTCAAAGATGAAAGGCATTCTATAACTACAAGCACAGGACTAGCATGCTCGATCCCAATATGCTGCGCAATGAGCTAGACGCAGTCGCCGAAAAACTTGCTCGCAGAGGTTTTAAACTTGATGTTGAGATGTTGCGCCAACAAGAAGAGCGCCGCAAAGTTTTACAGGTTGAAACAGAAAGTCTGCAAGCAGAACGTAACTCCCGATCGAAATTGATTGGTGCGGCCAAGGCGCGTGGCGAAGATATCGAACCATTACGTCTGGAAGTGAATGCGCTGGGTGAGAAGCTGGATGCGGCTAAGGCTGAGCTGGACAAACTGCAAAACGAAATCCGCTTACTGGCGTTGTCTATTCCTAACCTGCCGGATGATTCTGTCCCTGTGGGGAGAGATGAGAAAGACAATCTTGAAGTCAGCCGTTGGGGTGAGCCGCGTAAGTATGATTTTGAAGTGAGAGATCACGTCTCGCTGGGCGAAATGGCCGGTGGTCTTGATTTTGCTGCTGCAGTGAAGCTGACCGGTGCGCGTTTTGTGGTGATGAAAGGGCAAATAGCCCGTATGCACCGTGCGTTATCCCAGTTTATGCTGGACCTGCATACCGAAAAACACGGTTATCAAGAAGCTTATGTTCCTTATCTGGTTAACCATGCCACTTTGTATGGTACTGGCCAGTTACCTAAGTTTGGTGAAGATTTATTCCACACCAAACCGCTGGAAGAAGAGTCAGATAGCAGTAACTATGCACTGATTCCGACCGCTGAAGTGCCGCTGACCAATCTGGTACGCGATGAGATTCTGGAAGAAGACACTCTGCCATTGAAAATGACGGCCCATACCCCATGCTTCCGTTCTGAAGCGGGTTCCTATGGTCGTGATACCCGTGGCTTGATTCGTATGCATCAGTTCGACAAAGTTGAGATGGTGCAGATTACTCGCCCGGAAGATTCGATGGCGGCACTGGAAGAGTTGACCGGTCATGCAGAGAAAGTTCTGCAATTACTGGGCCTGCCATACCGCAAAGTGCTGCTGTGTACTGGTGATATGGGCTTTGGTTCCAGCAAGACTTACGATTTGGAAGTATGGCTGCCAGCGCAGGATACTTACCGTGAAATCTCTTCCTGTTCTAACATGTGGGATTTCCAGGCGCGCCGTATGCAAGCTCGTTGCCGCAATAAAACCGATAGAAAAACCCGTTTAGTTCATACCCTGAATGGTTCTGGTTTGGCGGTTGGCCGCACCCTGGTTGCAGTGATTGAAAACTACCAGCAGGCAGATGGCCGAATTGAGGTTCCAGAAGTATTACGCCCATATATGGGTGGCCTGGACTTTATCGGTTAATAACATACGGATTAATCACTAATCCAATATGCAGAAAGCGCCCCAGGGCGCTTTTTCTTTTTGGCGTATAGCCAGAGTAAAGGCTGAAGGTTGCTCGTAGGTGCTTCCAACATATCGTGCTATCCCCTCCCGCGCAGTAATTGACTTTTATATCGCCGGTGGCATGATGCGCTCACTTTTATCGTCCCGACGGCTCCTGTCTTATTATGTCCGCATATTCTCGCCCGGTTCTGCTTCTGCTTCTGCTTCTGCTCTGTGGGCTTTTGCTGTTTACGATTTCTATCGCAGTGTTAAATACATTGGTTCCCTTGTGGTTATCCCATCAACAATTGCCAACCTGGCAGGTGGGGATGGTTAGCTCGTCTTATTTTAGTGGGAATCTGGTTGGGACACTGATTGCAGGGCGCTTGATCCAGCAACTTGGATTTAATCGCAGCTACCATTACGCCTGTATTTTATTTGCGTTGGCGACTTGCGGATTAATGCTATCAGTGGACTTCTGGAGTTGGCTGGGATGGCGCTTTTTGGCCGGCGTGGCTTGCGCCCTGATTTGGGTCATTGTCGAAAGTGCGTTACTGCGCAGCGGCACGTTAGCTAACCGTGGGCAACTGCTGGCGGCTTATATGATGGTCTATTATCTGGGAACCGTCACCGGGCAATTATTATTAGGTGTCGTGTCAACGCAATTACTCAATGTTATCCCTTGGGTCAGTACATTGGTTATTACAGCCATGCTGCCGCTGCTGTTTGCCCACTTCTCACATCAGGGTAGCAGTGAGTCCTCACACATTGCCATTTGGCCGATGCTTAAGCGCCGTAGCGCTCGCCTGGGTATTAATGGCTGCATTATCTCAGGGGTACTGTTAGGTTCGCTCTATGGCCTGTTGCCGCTCTATTTATCGCATCAGGGCATGAGTGATGCCAGCGTTGGATGGTGGATGGCTTTGCTGGTTAGCTCAGGCATTATCGGTCAATGGCCGATAGGCAAAATGGCGGACCGTTATGGTCGTTTACTGGTGCTGCGCATTCAAGTGTTTGTCGTCATCCTCGGCAGTGTAGCCATTTTAGGTAATTATGCCTTGGCCCCGGCATTATTTATTCTGGGGTGTGCCGGTTTTACCCTTTATCCGGTCGCCATGGCCTGGGCGTGTGAAAAGGCCAGCGCTGATGAATTAGTGGCAATGAATCAGGCATTACTGATGAGTTATACCCTCGGTAGTCTGACCGGCCCGACCATGACCTCGCTGCTGATGCAGCGCTATTCCGATAATTTACTGTTTATCATGATAGCCGCTGTCGCCTTAGTGTATTTGATGATGTTGCTGCGTAAGCCAGGTAAACAACAGACCCCTTACGCTGCCATATAACAACCAAAAAAATACCGCCAGTGGCATAACCCAATTTGGCGGTATCTATGGGGATGCGTTAATTAACTGACTACGCCCCCCTTCTTGTTTGAAGTTGCCGCACCATTAGCTGCTTGCAACTGTAATGACTTAATATATTACTTTGTGACCATAGCTTTCGAGAATGCCTTTCACCCGATCCATGATCTCTGTGGTAGGGGGCTTCACCCCATCCAGTTTGTATTCTTCGCCCATGGCGACCCATTTGTGCTTACCCAACTCATGGTAAGGCAGTAATTCGATTTTCTCGATATTAGTCATGTTCTGGGTAAACTCACCTAACATGTGCGCCGATTTATCATCATCTGACCAACCCGGCACCACCACATAGCGGATCCAGGTTTTCTGGTTACGTTTTGCCAAGTAACGGGCAAACTCCAGTGTTCGATGATTCGATACCCCCACCAGATTCTGATGCACACTGTCATCCATCTGTTTTAAATCCAGCATCACTAAATCTGTGGCATCAAGTAACTCATCGATGACCGGATCATAACGGCGTACAAAACCGTTGGTATCCAGACAGGTATGGATGCCTACTTCATGACACGCACGAAACCAATCGCGCACAAACTCGGCCTGCAAAATAGCTTCGCCACCTGATGCAGTCACACCGCCGCCAGAGGCATTCATAAAGTGGCGATAGGTGATGGCTTCTTTGACTAATTCTTCAACGGTAACTTCTTTACCGCCGTGGGTATCCCAAGTATCACGGTTATGGCAATACAGGCAACGCATCAAGCAGCCCTGGAAGAATACGATAAATCGGATACCAGGGCCGTCAACAGTGCCACAGGATTCGAATGAGTGAATACGACCAAGTACTGACATAGCAGGATTTCTCCAACGCTGGATGAATAAAGGCCCCACTAAAGTGGAGCCTTTAAGTTTATGCCATTTTACTGCGGCAGGGAATTATATCGACTGTGTAAAGGTACGAGTAATTACATCCTGCTGTTGTTCTTTGGTCAGCGAGTTGAAACGTACTGCGTAACCCGATACACGGATAGTCAACTGCGGATATTTTTCCGGGTTTTCCATCGCGTCTAACAGCATTTCACGGTTCATTACGTTCACGTTCAGGTGTTGACCACCTTCGATGGACGCTTCGTGATGGAAGTAACCATCCATCAGACCGGCTAGGTTAGCTTTACGTACTTCGTCGTCTTTGCCTAATGCGTTTGGCACGATAGAGAAGGTGTAAGAGATACCATCTTTCGCGTAAGCAAACGGCAGTTTAGCAACCGAAGTCAGAGAGGCAACAGCACCTTTCTGGTCACGGCCATGCATTGGGTTAGCACCTGGACCGAATGGCGCACCAGCACGGCGACCATCTGGGGTGTTACCGGTTTTCTTACCATAAACCACGTTAGAGGTGATGGTCAGCACGGACTGAGTTGCCACTGCACCACGGTAAGTACGCAGCTTCTGAATTTTCTTCATGAAGCGCTCAACCAGGTCACAAGCGATATCATCAACGCGTGAATCGTTGTTACCAAACTGTGGATATTCGCCTTCGATGTTGAAGTCGATAGCCAGGCCGTCAGCATCACGGATGGTGCTTACTTTGGCATACTTGATAGCAGACAGGGAGTCAGCCGCAACAGACAGACCTGCAATACCACATGCCATAGTACGGTAAACATCACGGTCATGCAGTGCCATTAGCGCAGCTTCATAGCTGTACTTGTCATGCATGTAATGGATGATGTTCAGCGCGGTAACGTATTGTTTAGCCAGCCAATCCATAAAGTGGTCCATGCGTTCCATGACTTTGTCATAGTCCAGCACGTCATCCATCATTGGCGCTTCTTTCGGGCCAACCTGGATCTTCATTTTTTCATCAACGCCGCCGTTGATTGCGTACAACATGGTTTTTGCCAGGTTGGCACGGGCACCAAAGAACTGCATTTGTTTACCGACAATCATCGGGCTAACACAACAAGCGATAGCATAGTCATCGTTGTTGAAGTCAGGGCGCATCAGATCATCATTTTCATATTGCACAGATGAAGTATCGATGGAGACTTTAGCAGCATACTTTTTAAAATTCAGTGGCAGCTTTTCAGACCACAGAATGGTCATGTTCGGCTCTGGAGACGGCCCCATAGTGTACAGGGTGTTCAGGAAGCGGAAGCTGGTTTTGGTCACTAGAGTACGGCCATCAACGCCCATACCGGCCAGAGACTCAGTTGCCCAGATTGGGTCACCAGAGAACAGTTCATCATACTCAGGGGTACGCAGGAAGCGAACCATACGCAGTTTCATAACCAAATGGTCAATCAATTCCTGCGCTTCAATTTCAGTCAGCTTACCTTCTTTCATGTCACGTTCGATGTACACGTCAAGGAAGGTAGATACACGACCGAAGGACATTGCCGCACCGTTTTGGGATTTAACCGCAGCTAAATAGCCGAAGTAGGTCCACTGTACTGCTTCACGGGCGTTAGTTGCCGGACCTGAGATATCACAGCCATATTTGGCCGCCATTTCTTTGATTTGAGCCAGAGCACGATGCTGTTCAGCAATTTCTTCGCGCAACTGGATAGTCATTTCCAGGTCTTTACCGTTTTCCAAATCATCTTGCAATGAATTGAACTGGGCCAGTTTGTCTTTCATCAGGAAGTCGATACCGTAAACGGCTACACGACGATAGTCACCGATGATACGGCCACGGCCATAGGCATCTGGCAAACCAGTCAGTACACCAGATTTACGGCAGTTCAGGATGTCTTTGGTATAAACGTCGAACACACCTTGGTTGTGTGTTTTACGGTAATCGGTGAAGACTTTTTTCAGTTGTGGGTCAAGTTCACGACCATAAACTTTGCAAGAGCCTTCTACCATTTTAATGCCACCGAATGGGATCAGTGCACGTTTCAATGGTTTTTCAGTCTGCAAGCCAACGATGGTTTCCAGATCTTTATTAATATAGCCAGCATCATGAGATGTGATGGTTGCAGCTACGTCGGTATCGAAATCAACTGGCGCATGGGTGCGGTTTTCCAGTTTGATGCCTTCCATAACCTGCGCCCACAGTTTGTCGGTCGCATCGGTAGGGCCGGCAAGGAAGGACTCATCGCCTTCATAAGGGGTATAGTTCTTCTGGATGAAGTCACGAACGTTTACACCGTTCTGCCAGTCACCCTTGGTAAAACCTTGCCATGCTTTGGCCAATTTTTCATTAAGTTCGGTCATAATGCATCTACCTTTTAATGTTAATTTCTTCGAAAACCAGACGTAGCGGCCACATATTAATGTTGCTGGTCACCGCGCAGATAAATTACCCAATAAGTCAACCCAACCAATAATCCGCCACCAATGATGTTACCGATAGTGACTGGGATCAGGTTATCAATAATAAAGTTACTTACGGTTAAGTGAGCAAATTGCTCAGGTGTTGATCCTATGGATTGCCAAAATTCAGGCGAAGCGAAATTTTTAATCACAATACCCATAGGAATCATAAACATATTTGCGATGCTATGCTCAAAGCCGCTGGCAACAAACATCCCCACCGGTAAGATCATCGCGAACATTTTATCCATTATGGTACGGCCGGAGTAACTCATCCATACCGCCAGACAGACCATCAGGTTAGCTAAAATACCCAAACACACCGCTTCAATAAAAGTATGGTGCAATTTATGGTCGGCTGTTTGCAAAACATTCAGACCCCATTGACCATTTGCCACAGTATGTTGGCCTGCGAACCAAATAAGACACACAAAGAATAGTGCACCGAACAGATTCCCAATATAGACATTAACCCAGTTACATGCCAGTTGACGCCATGTGATACGGCCGCTGGCTTTAGCGACAGTTGTGAGTACGGTCGATGTGAAAAGATCACCCCCACACACCACCACTAACATTAGCCCCAGGGAGAAACAAATACCACCAACCAACTTGGCAAAGCCGAAAGGCACGCCAGCAGTACCGGTAGTCGCTGTAATATAAAAAACAAACGCAATTGAAATAAACACACCAGCAGTAATCGCTAAATAAAAGGTTTTTAGCGGATGCTTGGTGGCTTTATAGACACCGGCATCTTCGGCTACTTTAGCCATTGCCGCAGGTAATAATGCATCGAAGGGGTTGTCAGCTTTCACACTAACTCTCTCTTAAGGGTTAATAAAGCACAACGAGATACTAGCAAAGCAGTATAGCGTGAAAATTGATATGGATCATATTGCGCGAGTTTAGTTAGCTGTGAAACACCATAAAATATAGGGCTAATGCGATTAACTTATTGATTATTAATTGAAAAAAATATTTTAATATTTACAAATAATTTTGATTGGACTGTTTTAAAGCCGTTGAGAAGGTTAACTAAAAGGGGTATTTGTAGTTATTTTTATTATTATCAGTCATTAAAAATTAACTATTCATTCACCTATTTATCTATTTTATCTGGTCGCTAAATAATGTTTGTCTAAAGGTGCTATTACGGCGTCAGAAAATAACGTTTTTTTATGACAAAAACAATTGTTGAGCGCGGCGATTTGTATTTATTTTCGTCAGGATTAAATGCAGTACTAAATTAAACGGCGCTGCCAAAAGACAACGCCGTGGGTCGTTTTCTGCTGATTAGCATTTAGCTATTTGCTGGCAGAAAATGTTTACTCGCTTTTAGCCCAATAGCGGCGTTTGGCAGTTTGCAACTTCTCATAAGCACCTAGTAGTGCCTGATGAGCTGGTAAGGCTTTTAGATCCTCATCAACACTGAACAGGCCATTGAAGCGCGCCTCACCCACCAAGGCTGCTGAGGCTGCATCTACCGCCTCCTGACCATACATTTTCACAAAGGCAGTGTAATATTGTGCCGCTTCACGATCCGGCTCCTGAGTCAGTAACAATAGGGTTTGCAGGCAACGGTAATAGTTCGCTTGTTTTGCCGTAAAGACTGAAGAGTTAAAATCTTGCGTCCATTCAACCCAAATCAGTGCTTGCTCCAAATCACCGCCAGCCAATGCCAGCATGGATTTCAGCTCACCGACACGCAGGGTATACCAGCCGTTATCTTTACCCGAGGCGATACCCAGCAATTCACGTACGCGGGCGAAATCATCCAACCCTTCATCATCCAACTGCTGAATGAGCGCCAGATATTCCCCAGGTTGCCAGTCACTGCCGGGCAGGGCCAGCAAGCTGTCTCGCAGATGCACACCCATGGTGTTGTTCGCCATCAGCAAATCTTCGGCAGGATAGATATCAGACCAGCCTGGTACCAAAATCCGGCAGGCATAGACACTTAAATGCTCATAATCAGCGATATACACTTCGGCGTTTTCTTGCTTGAAGATAGCCATCAGGGTAGCGAATTCTTCTTCTGTGCTGCCTTTAAAGCTCCAGTCCACAAATGGATAGTCGGCCTTGTCTTTGAACATATCCCAACTGATCAAGCCACTTGAATCGATAAAGTGGGTTTCCAGATTGGTGTGCTCTGCCACCTCTTCGTCATCGAAGGTCGGCGCGGTAAAGACGTCCAGGTCTTTCAGGCTACGGCCCTGCAATAGCTCAGTCACGGTGCGTTCCAGCGCGACACCAAAGTCAGGATGTGCACCGAATGAGGCAAAACAGGTGCCATTTGACGGGTTAAACAGTACTACGCAAATAACCGGATAAGCGCCACCTAGAGAGGCATCGTAAGAGAGAATTGGGAAACCTTCTTCTTCCAGCTTGGCAATGGCTTCTACCACACCTGGATAGCGGTTTAACACCGCAGCAGGGATCTCCGGCAAGCTGATAGATTCTGCGATAATACGGTTTTTAACTTTACGTTCAAAGACTTCGGACAGGGCTTGTACCCGAGCTTCATTGGCAGTATTGCCCGCAGACATGCCGTTTGAGACATACAGATTGCCGATAATATTCATTGGAATATAGACGGTTTCTAAATCTGACTGGCGGGTAAAGGGCAATGAACAGATCCCGCGTTTGGCGTTACCTGATTGCAAATCCACCAGGTCACTGGCGACCAATTCCTGCTCTGGATCGTAAAACGCCAGCAGGCGCTCATCGAGAATGCCTTCTGGCAGCAAGTTATCTGCTGGGATCGGGAACCACTTCTCGTTGGGATAATGAACGAAATCACCTTCGGCAATGGCTTTGCCCAGATAGAAGTCAGCGAAGAAATAGTTGGTGGATAAGCGTTCGAAATATTCACCTAAAGCCGAAGCCAGTGCCGCTTTCTTGCTGGCACCTTTGCCGTTGGTAAAGCACAACGGGCAATCACGGTCGCGGATATGTACCGACCAAACGTGAGGAACCGGGTTAAGCCAAGAGGCTTCTTCAATATTAAAACCGAGGTCACTCAGCTTTTGCTGAAAGCGAGAGATTGAGTCTTCCAGCGCGGCGTCTTTGCCGGGAATAAAGGTTTGGGTCATTGTCGTCACTTTTTGGCGGTACTAAAAACGCGCAATCATACGGGGTTTTAGTTAATAGCTCCATGTATTCCTAAAGCGCAGCAAATGTCACAGTTTCAGTATGGATATTCCGCATAATTCACTAGCTTATAAATAACGGAGTCATAATGTGAAATCTATAAAGCTAACTGTCTTAGCCGGAATCTTAGCAGGGATCAGCGGTTCGGCCTTTGCTCTACCCAATATCACCCTATTGGCAACCGGGGGAACTATCGCCGGTGGCGGAGATTCAGCCACAAAATCTAACTATAAAGCCGGTAAATTGGGGGTTGATGCCCTGGTAAACGCGGTGCCGGAAATGAAAAAAATCGCCAATATTCAGGGCGAGCAAGTGGTTAATATCGGTTCTCAAGATATGAATGACGAGGTCTGGCTGAAGTTGGCGAAAAAAATTAATGCCGATTGCGCCAAAACAGACGGATTCGTGATTACGCATGGCACTGACACTCTGGAAGAAACTGCCTATTTTCTTGATTTAACGGTGAATTGCGATAAACCCGTGGTGATGGTTGGGGCGATGCGCCCGGCAACTGCCCTGGGTGCAGATGGTCCGCTGAATCTCTATAATGCAGTGGTCGTCGCCAGTGACGCCAATTCAGCTAAACGTGGTGTGCTGGTAGCGATGAATGACCAAGTGTTAAGTGGCCGTGATGTGATGAAAACCAATACCACCTCGGTGCAGACATTCCAGTCACCGAATACCGGATCCTTGGGGTCTATTTATGACGGTAAAGTGAATTATCTGCACCAACCCGCGCCAAGACAACCCGCTTTCGATATCAGCAAACTGAGTGAATTACCAAAAGTTGGCATTATTTATAACTATGCCAATGCCTCTGATTTACCGGCTAAAGCGCTGATTGCTGATGGCTATAAAGGGATTGTCAGTGCCGGTGTTGGTAACGGTAACCTCTATCATTCTGTTTTTGACACGCTGGCAACGGCAGCACATAGTGGGGTTGCTGTTGTGCGTTCATCCCGTGTGCCTACTGGTTCTACCACGGAAGATGCAGAAGTTGATGACACCAAATATGGATTTGTTGCATCCGGCTCACTCAATCCACAAAAAGCACGTGTCTTGCTGCAATTGGCATTAACCCAAACGCAAAAACCGCAAGAGATCCAAAAGCTATTCCACGCATATTGATTCAATAAGTCTTTGACGGGGGCTTCGGCCTCCGTATCTGCTTTATTACCACTAATCTGAAATAAACCCACCCATGCCGTCCGGCGACTATCTTTAATGAATCAAAAAGTTATTGGGCAACTATAAATGCAAACATTTGATCTCAAACGAATGGCACTGGATAAATTCCCCATCGAATTCTTGGCCGAAGTGGGCATGCGCTGTTTATTCACCTTTGTCTTGGTTTTTTTATTCCTCAAACTGAGTGGTCGCCGTGGCGTGCGGCAGATGTCGCTATTTGAAGTCGTGATCATTTTGACATTGGGATCCGCTGCGGGTGATGTCACTTTTTATGAAGATGTGCCGATGTTGCCAGTCGTAATGGTATTTATCTGCATTATGATTTTGTACCGCCTCTCTACTTTCTTGATGTCACGCAGCGAAAAAATACAGCAGTGGATGGAAGGGAAGCCGTTGATCATCATCAGTGATGGGATATTTGTTTGGGAAACCATGCAGCAGGAAAATATTACCCATGATGAGTTTTTTATGGAGTTGCGCCAACAAGGCGTCGAGCATCTTGGTCAGGTACGGCTGGCCATCCTGGAAGTCAATGGTGCAATCAGTGTGTTTTTCTTCGCGCAAGAACATGTCAAACCCGGTTTGCCGGTATTACCTAAATGCTGTGTTAACCCCTTGGTCACCATTGAAAAACCTGCGGAGTATGCCTGTAGCCAGTGCAGCCTGATAGTGGCGTTATCCAGCGGTGCAGAGAAAACCTGCCAACGTTGTGGTCACCACCACTGGGTTGAAGCTTTGGACCATCAACGAGCAAAATGAGTCATCTATCGTGCGCTAACACCTTGGTTCGGTAGCTTTTGGTGAATAATTCCAAATTAATGACAGGATAACGCACAGCCTGCTATCGCAGGGGGTGAGAGTTTCTCCCTTGCCAGTGAATAACCGTTGCAGCAGGCGGACTCGAATGATAAAACCGAGTAATGATAACGATGGCAATCTCAGTTGAGTGTGGTGAGGGGAAATGACACAAGTTTATAATTTTAGCGCAGGGCCTGCGATGTTACCGGTTGAAGTTTTACGTCATGCGGAACAGGAATTACGTAACTGGCATGGCTTGGGGACATCGGTGATGGAGATCAGTCACCGGAGTAAGGAATTTATTCAGGTTGCTGAAGACGCAGAAGAAGATCTGCGTGATCTGTTACGAATTCCGGCCAATTATAAAGTGTTATTTTGCCATGGTGGCGCGCGCGCGCAGTTTGCCGCAGTGCCATTGAATTTACTCGGCGACAACAACAGTGCTGATTATATTGACGGCGGCTATTGGGCACACAGTGCAGTCAAAGAAGCACAAAAATACTGTGTCCCTAACGTTATCGACGTGACAACCCACGAAAATAGTCTAACGGGTATTTTGCCGATGAAGCAATGGCAGTTGAGTGATAATGCTGCTTATGTACATTATTGCCCAAATGAAACCATTGATGGGCTGGCTATCAAAGAAGAGCCGGATTTTGGCGATAAAATTGTCGTTGCCGATTACTCATCATCTATCCTTTCTCGCCCGATTGATGTCAGTCGCTATGGTGTCATTTATGCTGGCGCCCAGAAAAACATCGGTCCCGCTGGCCTGACAGTGGTTATCGTGCGCGACGACTTATTAGGTAAAGCTCGCACTGAATTGCCATCGATCCTTGATTATAAGGTGCTGGCCGATAACGATTCCATGTTCAATACGCCGCCAACTTTTGCCTGGTATCTCTCTGGTCTGGTGTTTAAATGGCTGAAGGAGCAGGGCGGTTTGGTTGAAATGGAAAAACGTAATCAGGCGAAAGCTGATCTATTGTATGGTGCGATCGATAAGACCGGTTTCTATCGCAATCAGGTGGTTCACGCCAACCGCTCTTTGATGAATGTGCCATTCCAAATGAAGGATGCCTCCTTGGATAAAGTGTTCCTTAGCGAGGCACAAGAGCAGGGTTTGCAAGCCTTAAAAGGCCATCGTGTTGCTGGTGGGATGCGGGCATCGATTTATAATGCGATGCCAATTGAAGGCGTTAAAGTCTTAACAGATTTTATGGCTGACTTTGAACGCCGCCATGGCTGATTCCTCCGGGCGGATGTTTGTCTGCTCAGATTGAGTTATCACCCTTATTTAAAATATATTTATTTGCACACAGAAGACTGGAGAGTGCTTTTCCCATGTTGGAATCCCTGACTTTACAACCCATTGCTCTGATCAATGGCACCGTTAACTTACCCGGTTCTAAAAGTGTTTCTAACCGTGCACTTCTTCTGGCAGCGCTGGCCGAAGGGACGACCCAGCTGAATAACTTGTTAGACAGTGACGACATTCGCCATATGCTCGATGCCTTGCAGGCATTGGGGGTGAATTTCCGCCTTTCGGCTGATCGCACTCAATGTGAAGTGGATGGTGTAGGTGGCAAATTGGTCGCAGACCAACCCTTGGAACTGTTCTTAGGCAATGCGGGCACGGCAATGCGCCCATTGGCTGCGGCACTTTGCTTGGGTAACAGCGACATCGTACTAACCGGTGAACCGCGGATGAAAGAGCGGCCAATTGGCCACTTGGTTGATGCCTTGCGTCAGGGCGGGGCGCAGATTGATTATCTGGAGCAAGAGAGCTACCCGCCGTTGCGCTTACGTGGTGGTTTCCGTGGTGGAAAACTGACCGTTGATGGTAGTGTCTCCAGCCAATTTCTGACAGCATTGCTGATGACTGCCCCCTTGGCTGAGCAAGATACCGACATTCAGATTCAAGGCACTCTGGTCTCTAAGCCATACATCGATATTACCCTGCATCTGATGAAAGCCTTCGGTGTTGATGTGGTGCATGAGAACTATCAACTGTTTCATATAAAAAGCGGCCAGACATATCGCACTCCGGGTACTTATTTGGTTGAGGGCGATGCGTCTTCTGCGTCCTATTTCTTAGCCGCCGCGGCAATTAAAGGTGGCACCGTGCGTGTTACGGGTATCGGTAAAAAAAGCGTGCAGGGTGATACCAAATTTGCTGATGTGCTGGAAAAAATGGGCGCAAAAATTAGCTGGGGTGATGACTATATAGAATGTAGCCGTGGCGAATTACAGGGTATCGATATGGATATGAATCACATTCCTGATGCGGCCATGACCATTGCTACCACCGCACTGTTTGCCAATGGCCCGACGGTTATTCGTAATATCTATAACTGGCGGGTAAAAGAGACTGACCGCTTATCTGCGATGGCCACTGAGCTGAGAAAAGTGGGTGCGGAAGTTGAAGAAGGTGAAGACTATATTCGTGTGGTGCCACCCGTGCAATTAATTGCCGCTGAAATAGGGACTTACAATGACCACCGTATGGCGATGTGCTTCTCACTGGTGGCGTTATCTGATACTCCGGTGACGATTCTTGACCCTCAATGCACCGCTAAAACCTTCCCTGACTACTTTGAACAATTGGCCAATCTGAGCCAGACAGCCTGACCTTTTTGCGCCGAATTTATTGACCTCTAATGGGTACCAGTCGGTACCCATTCCCTATTTTATAGACGGATAGCACTTTTCTTTATTGGCAAATAAGAATAAATGTTTTTTCTGGCTATCTTTCACATCTCTTCTACACTCCAGCCACGGCTTATGGTTTTATTTTCAGCAACTGAACCACGCGAGGGTAACAGTTCACATCGATGCGGCGTATAATGCTGCTCCTGTGTTTGCCCTGCTGGGTAGACAAGAGGTTTTGCCTACCGAAAGGAGAGAGAAATGACGGCGATAGCCCCGGTGATAACCGTTGATGGACCAAGTGGTGCAGGTAAAGGTACGCTTTGCAAAGCTTTGGCTGAATCGTTGAACTGGCGCTTGCTGGATTCGGGTGCGATTTACCGGGTTTTGGCGTTAGCAGCCCTGCATCATCAGGTTGATATCAGCACCGAAGAGGCATTGGTTCCACTTGCCGCACATCTCGATGTTCGTTTTGTCTCACAGAATGGGCAGTTAAAAGTGATTTTAGAAGGTGAGGATGTCAGCAATGAAATCCGCACCGAAACTGTAGGGAATACTGCATCTCAGGCGGCGGCTTTCCCGCGAGTCCGTGAGGCATTACTACGCCGCCAGCGAGCATTTCGTGAAGCACCGGGCCTGATTGCCGATGGTCGCGATATGGGGACGGTGGTCTTCCCTGATGCGCCGGTGAAAATATTTCTTGATGCAAGTTCGCAAGAACGCGCGCACCGACGTATGCTACAGTTGCAGGAAAAGGGGTTTAATGTTAACTTTGAACGTCTTTTGGCCGAGATACAGGAGCGAGACTCTCGTGATCGTAACCGGTCTATTGCACCTTTAGTCCCTGCGGCGGATGCGTTGGTACTGGATTCAACCAGTATGTCCATCGAGCAGGTGATCGAACAGGCGCTGGCTTATGCCCAACGAATTTTAGCGTTGCCGTTGAAAAAATAACGACAATGCGGTCAGTTCTGAGCTCTCAACGATTTATTTTTTAATTAAAATTATTTTTGATGAGCACTTTAACCTTGCTGCAAGGATCTGTGGCGAGGCATGTGAAACAACCCCATCCGGCGGGATGCTAGATGGACGTTAAACTTAAGAATCCTGAAGATTATTAACATGACAGAATCTTTTGCTCAACTCTTTGAAGAATCCCTGAAAACAATTGAAACACGTCCGGGCTCTATCGTCCGTGGTGTTGTTGTTTCTATCGATAAAGATATCGTACTGGTTGACGCCGGTCTGAAATCTGAGTCAGCAATTCCAGCAGAACAGTTCAAGAACGCGCAAGGCGAACTGGAAATTCAAGTTGGTGACGAAGTTGACGTTGCTCTGGACGCTGTTGAAGACGGCTTCGGTGAAACTCTGCTGTCCCGTGAAAAAGCTAAGCGTCACGAAGCATGGCTGATGCTGGAAAAAGCTTACGAAGAAGCTGCAACCGTTACTGGTGTGATCAACGGCAAAGTGAAGGGCGGCTTTACAGTCGAACTGAACGGTATCCGTGCGTTCCTGCCTGGTTCACTGGTTGATGTGCGCCCAGTTCGCGATACTCTGCATCTGGAAGGCAAAGAGCTTGAGTTCAAAGTCATCAAGCTTGATCAGAAACGCAACAACGTCGTTGTTTCTCGTCGTGCAGTTATCGAATCTGAGAACAGCGCTGAGCGTGATCAATTGCTGGAAAACCTGCAAGAAGGCATGGAAGTTAAGGGTATCGTTAAGAACCTGACTGACTACGGTGCATTCGTTGATCTGGGTGGCGTTGATGGCTTGCTGCACATTACTGACATGGCTTGGAAACGTGTTAAACACCCAAGCGAAATTGTCAATGTGGGCGACGAAATCACTGTTAAAGTTCTGAAATTCGACCGCGAACGTACTCGTGTATCCCTGGGCTTGAAACAGCTTGGCGAAGATCCATGGGTTGCTATCGCTAAACGTTACCCAGAAAGCACCAAGCTGACTGGTCGTGTAACTAACCTGACTGATTACGGCTGCTTCGTAGAAATCGAAGAAGGCGTTGAAGGTTTGGTACACGTTTCAGAAATGGATTGGACCAACAAAAACATTCACCCGTCTAAAGTTGTTAACGTTGGCGACGTAGTGGAAGTTATGGTTCTGGACATCGATGAAGAACGTCGTCGTATTTCTCTGGGCCTGAAACAGTGCAAATCTAACCCATGGCAGCTGTTTGCAGAAACTCACAACAAAAACGACCGCGTTGAAGGTAAAATCAAGTCTATCACTGACTTCGGTATCTTCATCGGCTTGGACGGCGGCATCGACGGCCTGGTTCACCTGTCTGACATCTCCTGGAACGTTGCAGGCGAAGAAGCAGTTCGTGAATATAAGAAAGGCGACGAAATCGCAGCTGTGGTTCTGCAAGTTGACGCAGAACGTGAGCGCATCTCCCTGGGCGTGAAACAACTGGCAGAAGACCCGTTCAATAACTACCTGTCTGTTAACAAGAAAGGTGCTATTGTTACTGGTAAAGTAACTGCAGTTGACGCTAAAGGTGCTACAGTTGAATTGGCAGGCGGCGTAGAAGGTTATCTGCGTGCTTCCGAAGCAACTCGCGACCGCGTTGAAGATGCGACGCTGGTTCTGAACGTCGGTGATGAAGTTGAAGCCAAATATACTGGCGTTGACCGTAAAAACCGCGTAATCAGCCTGTCTGTTCGTGCTAAAGACGAAGCTGATGAGAAAGATGCTATTGCTACAGTTAACAACAAGCCAGAAGAAGGTAACTTCTCTAGCGCAATGGCAGAAGCGTTCAAAGCTGCAAAAGGCGAGTAATAACGGGGGGCGGTTTTTCCGCCCCTATACGGTAGTTTAGCTGCAAAGCTTGGAGGTAATATGACCAAGTCTGAACTTATTGAAAGACTTGCTGGCCAGCAATCTCATGTACCGGCTAAAGCCGTTGAGGATGCAGTGAAAGAAATGCTTGAACATATGGCTGGAACACTAGCTGAAGGTGAGCGCATTGAGATCCGAGGATTTGGCAGTTTTTCTCTTCACTACCGTGCTCCGCGTGTTGGCCGTAATCCAAAGACTGGCGCTAAAGTTGAATTGGAAGGTAAGTACGTTCCACACTTTAAGCCAGGTAAAGAATTGCGTGATCGCGCTAATATCTACGGTTAAGTTGGTTACAACTTACCGCGTTATTATCTATACCTAAATCATTGGTGTCATAGCTAATACTGCTATGACGCTGATTATAAAAGGTATAAACGCTGATAAGAAACGGTGCCTAATGGCACCGTTTTTCTTTTTTCTTTCTAATGTCACGCGCTAAAATTAGCTGAATATATATTAAAACCTTATAACGAATAGATTAAATATTGTTTATTCACTTATTCACTTATTCACTTATTCACTTATTCACTTATTCACTTATTCAAATACCCTCATCTATCTCTATCTCTATCTCTATCTCTATCTCTATCTCTATCTCTATCTCTATCTCCCTTTTACCTGTAATAAGCTCAGCTTTATTTTCGATACATTCCGCATAGGCGTTGTTAGCTATGTAACAAGATTAAACTATCCGCGAAGCCGCTCTGAACTTCCACTTTTTGTACTGGCTGCATCATCCATCAACAGAGAAAATCAACATATTCACGATGAGGCAAGCGGATGGCAATGAGGCTATCTGGCAGTAATACAAGGGATGGCTTCTTATCACTTTATCAATCGATCATGCTGCGGCCGCTATTGCCATTGGCTTCTTACCTCTTATTTTTCTACCTCAGTTGCCAGGAACTCTCATCATTGTGGGGCTGCTAGTGTTGGGGGGACTGGTATGGTTAAGTGGGCGTATATACTGGCAATGCGTGGCATTAGTCATCATCAGTTTTGCGTGGGGAAGTTGGCACGGAAATAGGGTATTAATGCAAATTGAGGCGTTAACTCAAGGTGAGCAGCAAGTTATCGCCACTATAAAGAATGCCTATCTGACATGGGGAGAAGGGAATAAGGTCCTGCTGGGCATTCAGCAAGTTAATGGGCAAAGAGTATTTCCGCCGATTGCAGTATCAGTAAAGTGGCCGGAGAAGCTTGAGCGCTATTGTGCTGGACAGCAATGGGTGTTGAGGCTACGAATGCGGGCGGTGCATAGCTTACTCAATGAAGGGGGGTTTGATAGCCAACGCTGGGCTATAGCCAACCAGCGTCCATTGCAAGGGCGAGTGATTAAGGCTGAATTGCGTGATGCTCATTGTAATCTCCGCCAGCGGGCCATCAGTGTTATTGAACAGCAGCTACAGCAGTATGACCAGCGGCAGATACTGCTAGCTTTAGCTTTTGGTGAAAGAGAACAGTTGAACACACGTCAGTGGGCACTTTTTCGTAATACCGGAACGGCGCACCTGATGGCGATATCGGGTTTGCACATCGGGCTAGCGGCGCTGTTTGGCGGGATACTGGCTCGTGGGATCCAGTTCTTTCTACCCGTTAGTTGGGTAGGGCCCGTGTTCCCGCTGCTGATTGGCTGGTTTGTGGCAATGGTTTATGTTTGGTTGGCGGGCGCGAATCCACCCGCGATGAGGGCGGCTATAGCATTAACCCTATGGTTACTGCTGAGGTTGTTCGGTATTTTATGCAGCGCCTGGCAAGTGTGGCTCTGGGTGTTGGCGTTAATATTACTTAGTGAACCACTGGCGGTACTATCAGACAGTTTTTGGCTCTCCTGTCTGGCGGTATTCAGTCTGATATGTTGGTTCTATTGGGTGCCAATTACTCAGCGTTTTAGGGGCGGATGGCTTGGGCTGACTATCCGCTGGTTCCATTTACAATTTGGTATGATGCTACTATTGATGCCACTGCAGATAGGCCTATTTCATGGCGTCAGCTTGTTTTCTATCCCTGCAAATTTGTGGGCAGTGCCTATCATATCCCTGCTTACTGTGCCTTGCGTATTGTTGGCCTTGGCCTGCATACCATTGCCTACCGTAGCTGGCCTGTTTTGGTTCTTGGCCGATATATCGCTTTGCGCGGTACTCTGGCCACTCAATCATCTAAAAACCGGTTGGTTGCATACTGGGTTAGCATCCGTTGCCATGGCTTATGCGGGGTGGCTGGTAATACTTATTTGGCGTTTTCAGTGGTGGCGCAGCTATCCAATTGGGGTGGTAGTCCTGTGTGTCAATTTGGTGTTATTCACTCAGCGGCGTGATGATTATCGCTGGCGTGTTGATATGTTGGATATTGGGCACGGTCTGGCAATAGTGATAGAACGCGCAGGGAAAGCAATTATCTTTGATACGGGCAATCGTTGGCACACCAGTAGCATGGCAGCTGCGGTTATTCTCCCTTATTTACGTTGGCGGGGCATTGTGGTTGAGCAAATTATCCTTAGCCATGATCATCTTGATCACACCGGAGGGCTAGCTGAGTTAAAGGCGGCATTCCCGCAGGCGAAAATCCGTGCACCTTTCTCCTTAACTGGCCCGATAGCGGGTTTGCCCTGTCAGCAAGGCGTGAAATGGCAATGGCAAAATTTAAATTTTGAGGTTTTATGGCCAAGAACTCATGTGATTAACGCCCAAAATGATGACTCATGTGTTATTCGCATTGATGATGGCAAACACAGTCTGTTATTGACGGGCGACCTTGAAACACGGGGAGAGCGGCAGTTAGTTAAAAATTATCGTGCTAAGCTAGCCTCAACATTGCTGCAAGTTCCCCACCATGGCAGCAATACCTCTTCAACCGGCCCATTTTTGCGGGCAGTGAAGCCAGAATTGGCTTTTGCTTCCGCTGCACGCTATAACCAATGGCACCTGCCAGCTAAAAAAGTGATTAAACGCTATCAAAAAAATAGCATTATTTGGCGTGATACCTCGGTATCCGGACAGCTAACTGTGTATTTTTACAGCGATAGTTGGCAAATTAGGGGCTATCGGGAACAAATAATGCCACGTTGGTATCACCAGCGGTTTGGCGTTGGAGGCCATAATGAGTAGAATGGGCCGCTATTTCTTCTGGTGCTGGTATTTGCATGATGAATGATAAAGATCTATCCACATGGCAGACGTTCCGTCGCCTCTGGCCAATGATCTCTCCTTATAAGACCGGTCTTGTTGTCGCGGCGATAGCATTAATCCTTAATGCCGCCAGTGACACGTTTATGCTGTCGTTACTGAAACCTTTGCTCGATGATGGTTTTGGTAAAGCGAATAGCTCAATTTTAAAATGGATGCCGTTGGCTGTTATCGGTTTGATGGTGGTTCGTGGAATAACCGGCTTTATTTCTAGCTATTGTATCTCATGGGTCTCTGGTCAAGTCGTGATGTTCATCCGTCGCCGCTTATTTAGCCATATGATGGGGATGCCGGTATCCTTCTTTGACCAGCAATCGACTGGCACGTTGTTGTCCCGTATTACCTATGATTCTGAGCAGGTAGCGGCATCGTCTTCTGGCGCATTGGTTACAGTGGTGCGTGAAGGGGCCTCTATTATCGGTTTGTTTATCATGATGTTTTATTACAGCTGGCAGTTGTCGCTGATTTTAATCGTCATTGCACCGATTGTTTCTGTTTCTATCCGGTTAGTCTCTAAGCGTTTTCGTAATATCAGTAAAAATATGCAAAGCACCATGGGAGAAGTGACCACCAGTGCAGAGCAAATGCTGAAAGGGCACAAAGAAGTGTTGATCTTTGGTGGCCAGAAAGTTGAAACCGAGCGTTTTGATACCGTCAGTAATCGCATGCGTCAGCAGGGGATGAAGCTGGTTTCTGCTTCTTCCATTTCTGATCCCATCATTCAGTTGATTGCTTCATTTGCGTTGGCGTTTGTGCTGTATGCGGCAAGTTTCCCTAGTGTGATGGAAACTCTGACAGCGGGTACCATCACTGTGGTGTTCTCGGCAATGATTGCTCTGATGCGCCCGTTGAAGTCCCTTACCAATGTGAATGCACAGTTCCAGCGCGGGATGGCAGCTTGTCAGACGCTATTTGCTATTCTGGATATGGAACAGGAAAAAGACGAGGGGAAACTGGAAGTTGAGCGGGCTAAAGGCGAAATAGAATTCCGCCATGTCACTTTCTACTACCCAGGCAAAGACACCCCAGCACTGAATGATATCAATATGCACATTGAAGCGGGTAAGACCGTGGCATTGGTAGGGCGTTCAGGCTCAGGTAAGTCAACTATCGCCAATTTACTGACCCGGTTCTATGATGTCAGCGAAGGCAGTATCTTGATGGACGGGCACGATTTGCGTGATTATCGGCTTGGTGCCTTGCGAAACCAAGTCGCCTTGGTGTCGCAAAATGTTCATCTGTTCAATGATACGGTTGCCAATAATATCGCTTATGCCCGTGACGAGCACTATAGCCGCGCTGAAATCGAAGAAGCCGCCCGAATGGCATATGCCATGGATTTTATCAATAAAATGGAATTTGGCCTTGATACTGTTATTGGCGAGAACGGTGTGATGCTCTCAGGTGGGCAACGTCAGCGTATCGCTATCGCTCGTGCGTTATTGCGAGATTGCCCGATATTGATTCTGGATGAAGCTACCTCAGCGCTGGATACTGAATCTGAACGGGCGATTCAGTCCGCATTGGATGAGTTGCAGAAAAACCGTACTTCATTGGTTATTGCCCATCGCTTATCTACGATTGAAAAAGCCGATGAAATTTTGGTCATTGAAGAGGGGCGCATTGTCGAGCGTGGTGTACATGCAGAGTTGTTGGCGCAACATGGTGCCTATGCCCAACTTAATCGTATGCAGTTTGGCCAATGATTGAGCGTATCTGGTCTGGGCGGTCTCGGCTGTATCTGCTACTGCTGCCACTATCTTGGTTATACGGTGCGGTCACAGCACTTATCCGGGCCAGTTACTCTCTTGGCTGGCGTTCTGCTTGGCGCTCACCGGTCCCGGTGGTTATTGTCGGCAACCTTACTGCTGGCGGAAATGGTAAGACACCGGTCGTAATCTGGTTAGTGGAACAGCTAAAACTACGGGGTTACCGTGTTGGGGTGGTGTCTCGTGGCTACGGGGGCAAATCTACGGTGTATCCGCTACTGCTATCCAATGAGACATCCACGGTGCAGGCAGGTGATGAGCCGGTTCTGATATATCAACGTACTCAGGCACCGGTCGCTGTCTCACCAAAGCGCTCAGATGCCATCAAAGCGTTACTAAAAGCTCACACTTTGGACTTCATCATCACCGACGATGGATTGCAACATTATGCGCTACAGCGTGATTTTGAGCTGGTGGTGATCGATGGTGTGCGTCGTTTCGGTAATGGTTGGTGGTTACCGGCAGGCCCGATGCGTGAACGGGCGGGGCGTTTGCACTCAGTGGATGCGGTAATTACCAATGGTGGTATTGCCGCCAGCGGAGAAATACCGATGCAGTTGGTGGCGCGGCAGGCCGTCAATCTGGTTAGCGGTGAGCGGTTACCCGCACAGCAACTCCAGCATGTCGTTGCAATGGCGGGTATTGGTCATCCTCCTCGGTTCTTTACTACCCTGAATTTACTGGGTATTGAGCCTAAGAGTAAACATGCTTTTGCTGACCATCAGGATTATTCATTAGCACAACTTAGTCCGCTAACGAGTGGCCCGCAAATATTATTGATGACTGAAAAAGATGCAGTCAAGTGCCGGGCTTTTGCTCAGCCTAATTGGTGGTACCTGCCGGTAGATGCACAGTTACCGCCGGATCAGGCTGAACAATTGCTGTTGAACATTCAGGCATTATCACGCCACACCAAGTAGCCCACTTTATAGACTCAGCAGTGTTAGCTTGAGGGATGCCGCGCATGCCACAATTGAGCGCTGCTGGGTTTCTTCATATAGCTGTAGTTCATCAATTACCGTGGCTCCCAGCGCCCGCTGGAAATCCTGCTTGCTGGAGTGCCCCGCAAACTGGCTGTGACCACTGTCCCCTAAATTTGATTGAAAAATACCTGCTGCGCTGACGGGGAGAAAATCCTCATAAACTAACGGCTCATATTGGATAAATTCCCCGTCAATCAATTGGTCTAATGTCAGGTTTTGCATTGATTCAGTAAGGGTACTTAGCCCTCTCTCGGTAGGGAAATAGCGAAAGAAAGCGAGCTGTTCAGCGCGCATTGTCGGGTAGTCATCTGGGAACTGGCTAAATTTCTCCTTGAGAATCGCCATGTATTGCAGGGCATTTTTTTCATTTACGGGAACCTGTAGTTGATCTTGTGCCGCCTGTAGCAGGCAGTCATAGAGATTACGCCCCTTCGCTGTCAGCGCTGTCCCCCGTTGTTCTATTTCACCAAAACGGGCGGTGTGATGCCCTCGAGTGAGTCGACCATCTGTTGCGACAAACGAAACCTGTTCCTCAAGGGCTTTAAAACTGGTTTGCCGTAATAATATTGGACAGCGGCGCGGAGGTGGCCCCTCGATCACCGCTTTGGGGGTAATCTGATGTTCTGGCATCGCAATTTGTACGGCATCGATATGCAACGTTCGTGGCGTTAGGTGGTTAATATGGGGTCCTTTGAAAGCCACCACATCGGCAATTAAACGATGCTGATCGTGCAGTTGTTGGTAAACATCAGCACTTACTGTCGCTTGATTATGCCAGCGAAATGTCTCTAATGACTGAGCAATAAAGTCATCGGCTTCATTGCTGGTCAGCCCGCCGGAAATTTCATGCTGAGTAATTAATTCGATAGCCCGTGGAGTAAATATCACTCTTTTTGCCAGAATATCGGCAGCTTGTTGCCGCAGCTCTGGTTGTTCAATTAATTCAAGGCGCAATAATGAGGTGAAAATTCTAAATGGGCAAGTTTGCAGCGAAGCTTCATGGACAGCGCGGAATGCCGTCGAGTGAACCGGAACCCCAGCCGGGGCCAGGTCATAATAACCAACAGGCAGCATACCCATCACCGCAAACAGGCGGCGCAGGGTCGCAAGTTCAGCGGCGGTTCCCACTCGGATAGCACCGTGTCGTTCCATGTTCAGGCGCTCAATCTCTCCGGTCCGGCGTAAATGGCGGGTAAGTTCCGGTTGCTGACCCATAGTTTGGTTGTTGATATCAGCAACCAGTTGTAACAAGGCTCCGTATAGCGGCACTTCATCCTGATACATATCCGACATGGCACTGGAGAATCTGGCGCGAATCTCATCGGGGTGGACAAACGGTGGGTGAGTCATAATCGGATAGCTCCTTCATGCTTATTCAGTTTTTAGTCTAGATTGATATCGATAATTAATGGGGTAAGCAGTGGAGAATATTGGTTTTTTATGCGTGGCATCCCATTGATGCTACTTACTGAACTACCTTCCCAGATAAAATAGTTGCGCGGCATGGTATTTTATGAGTTAATAGCCGCTGGCCTGTGCTACAGACCTATTTATGTGTAAGAGTGTTCGAGACTAAAGTAAAGCAGTTCCTCCCAGACGTTATCTTGTTGATGCCGATCCAAAGACGAACCTTCCAGTATCTCTGATAGTAACTCCCATAAGTAATGTTCTGATGCAGGCCCGCTATTACTCATAGCGCGAGTGCCTTATGGCCGATTTAATGTTATTTGAAAGAAGAAGTTGAAGGTGAAGTTTATGTCTAAGAAGACAGGTCAGGTTAAGTGGTTCAACGAAAGCAAAGGTTTTGGTTTTATTGAACAGCATGATGGCGGTAAAGATGTGTTTGTTCACTTCTCCGCGATCGCAACTGATGGTTTCAAAACCTTGGCTGAAGGCCAGCGTGTTGAGTATACCATCCAAGACAGCCCGCGCGGGCCGGCTGCTGCAAACGTTGTTGCTCTGTAATTTAAGAGAAATAATGTTTAGATTATCTTAGAAAGTGATGATGCCGATGTGCTAATCATCGATCTGGATAGCAAAATTCTAAAGCCCGCACTTATGCGGGTTTTTTCATAAAATCAAGCTCATAGAGGTTTAATCAGAAAACTTTAGGATGGGCAACTGCATCTAAACAATAAATAAAAATGAGTTGTTAGGATGCCCAGTAAAAGGAAATTTATTATGACGTTAAAAATGGGTCGCGTGAAATGGTTCAACCAATCAGAAGGTTACGGTTTCATCTCGCCACACGATGGTAGTTTGGATGTGTATGTCAGCAAGACGGCTATCGCCAACACCAAAAATAAATCACTCAGTGAAGGGCAGGACGTTGAATTCTCTACTTATCGTAGTATTCACGGGCCGTCAGCAGCAGATGTGATCGCTTTCTAAGTAAACGACGACGATCAACTCGTTTTCTAAGCAAACGGCTACCTTTTGGTAGCCGTTTGTATTTATACCCTTGGGTATTTTTGGCCTCTATTCGACAGGTTGCTTTGTCGCCGGGCAGCTTTTGCAGGTGCTTCTATTTGTCTTTATGCGGCTTAGTTGCTGAAGTTAGCAAACAGCGCAATAATTTTATGGAATACTTTCATCTCTTACTCGACATGCCCATTTATGTGATGTGAATCACAAAATTCTACTCCTCGCTATTCAACATATCAATAACAAAACCAGCATTTATCCCACGAGATAGCTATCTATATTTACTTATGTAGTTGCTAATTAACATAACTCCTTGTTATTAATCGCTGATAGCGCAGGCAGCATCGGTACAGTTAACCTGCCTCAGCAGATATGGTATCCTCGAGCACTTTCCTGCTGGCTAAACTCCATTCTGGAGGATGTATGGACCACCGTTTACTCGAGATCGTTGCCTGTCCGGTTTGCAACGGCAAGTTGTATTTCAATAAAGAAAACCTTGAATTGGTATGTAAAGCTGACAATCTGGCTTACCCGGTGCGCGATGGTATTCCGGTATTGTTGGAGAATGAAGCCCGCCCACTGTCAATTGATGAGAAGCACGCATGAGTTTCATCGCTATAATTCCCGCTCGATATGCTTCAACCCGGTTACCCGGCAAGCCATTGGCTGATATTGCGGGCAAACCGATGGTAGTTCATGTGATGGAACGAGCAAAGGCGTCGGGCGCGTCACGGGTGATTGTGGCAACAGATCATCCTGAGGTGGTGAGAGCCGTTGAGGATGCCGGTGGTGAGGTCTGTATGACCCGTGCCGATCATCAATCTGGCACCGAGCGCTTAGCCGAAGTTATTGAACTATATGGTTTTTCAGATGATGATATTATCGTAAATGTCCAAGGGGATGAACCTCTGATACCCCCGGTAATTATCCGTCAGGTGGCTGATAATCTGGCCGCTTGTCGTGCTGGCATGGCAACATTAGCGGTGCCGATTGAAAGTAGCGAAGAAGCATTTAACCCTAATGCGGTTAAAGTGGTGATGGATGAGCAAGGCTACGCGCTCTATTTCTCCCGCGCGGCGATCCCATGGGAAAGAGAGCGTTTTGCTCAGTCAAAAGAGACTATCGGTGATTGTTTCTTACGCCATATTGGTATCTATGCTTATCGTGCAGGTTTTATCCGCCGTTATGTTAATTGGGCGCCGAGCAAACTCGAACAAATCGAGCTATTAGAGCAACTTCGAGTACTGTGGTATGGCGAAAAGATCCACGTCGCGGTAGCAAAAGCGATACCCACGGTTGGGGTTGATACTCAGGCTGATCTGGATCGGGTGCGCGCTATCATGCTTCATCAGTAACCATTACGGGCACCGAACTGTTTGCGCCAGGTCCAATTGGGCCTGGCGTTTTTACTTTGTATCCGATAGTTTGATTTTTATTATCAATAATAGTTGATCTGCATTCTGGAAATTTCCCGCCCGTCATCCCATTATGAACCATCAATTTCGCCAGATAATTGGACTGAGCATAATGGAACAACTGAAAGCTGAATTAAGTGTGGTGCTCGGGGAATCTATCACCCGCCTCGAACGTATCAGCGAGCAGCCCTATGCCCACCTGTACGCGATGTATAACCAGCAGGGGCAGGCAATCCCATTACTGGCGAAGAGCTATGTTTGTCAGGGGATTGCACAGCAAGAGGCGTATAAACTTTCCATGCTGGCTCGGGAAGGTGATATCCGGTTACCCACAGTGTACGGACTGGTGATGACCCACCAATCCCCGTATAAAGAAATTCTGTTGATGGAGCGTTTACGTGGTGTTTCGGTGGAGGCACCGACTCGGACGGGGGAGCGCTGGGATGCTTTAATGGATCAGATAGTTGAAGGTGTGCTGGCATGGCACCGCATTGATAGCCACGGTTGTGTGGGTAATGTTGATAGCACCCAGGAAAATGATTGGTTCAGTTGGTATCAGCAACGAGTTGAAGTGTTGTGGGCGACCTTGTCTAATATGAATTCACCGGTTATGACATTGGAAGACCGTGCAATACTTTACCGTGCGAAGGCGTCATTAACGGCACTTTTTGCCGGTTTTGATGACAGCTCAGTGCTGGTGCACGGCAACCTGACTCTCCGCAGCATGTTAAAAGATGCGCGCAGCGATCAGTTGCTAGCGATGCTTAATCCTGGTCCGATGTTGTGGGCTCCACGAGAGTATGACTTGTTCCGCCTCAGCGAAGAGGGCATGCCTAGTCAGCTATTCTATCGTTATCTCAATAAAGCACCGGTCTCTGAATCCTTTGTTGCCCGCCGATGGCTCTATACCCTTTGGGAACTGGTGGCCCGCTTCATCCATACCGGGAATCTGGATCGTGCTGTATTTGATAATGCCGCCAGGCAACTTCTCCCTTGGCTAGATTAATATCCTTCATCTTTCAAGTTGCTGGTGTGTTGGCTGCGCTCAATAACCCGAATCACTTACTGGTCTTGATCTTAAAAAATAAGTAAGCTCATCGGGATTTTTTCCCTTGCCGCCTTCCTGCATTTCGAAATCTATTGGATATTGACGGGTGACAATGAGTTATTAATAGCAAAATTATTCATCCTTGCTATCCCCGCTTAATTTTTGCCACAACAGCCCCAATGTTTCATACCAGGCACGCTCGGTGTGGCCTAAATAAGCCGCTGCTGGAATAGCACGCTCCCAGCTATGCAGTGGCGTGGTGATGGCTAACTGATTTGCAGGCGCGGGGATTGGATGTAACCCAATGGCGGTAAAGAATTTAATCGCTCGGGGCAGATGATTTGCCGAGGTGACCAGCAAAAATGGTTTATTACCCACCAGAGTGGCCACCGCCGCGGCTTCTTCAACGGTATCTTTCGGTTGCTCTAACGCAATAATATTCGCCACCGGAACACCTAAGCTTTCTGCCACCTGAGCTGCTGTTGTTGCACTGCTTTGGTTGTTCGGACCCGCACTGCCAGTAAAAACCATTTTTGCGTTAGGATGTGCACGATACAGCCTGACACCCTCAGTGACTCTTGGCAGGCTATTTGCGAATAAATTGGCGCTTGGTGCCCAATTCGGATTAAACGTGTAGCCGCCGCCGAGCACAACAATGTAATCTACTGGGTCGTTTCCCTGATAAGTCGGGTATGACTTTTCCAGTGGCAATAGCAGGCGGTCAGCGACAGGTTGCAGGCTAATAAGCAATAATACCAGCCAACTCAACGCAAAAAGTGTTTTGCCACTTTTCTGCCAGCGGGTAAACCACAATAAAATTAGTGCCAGCCCCATGATGATGAGTAACAAGGGCAGGGGCATTAATAAGCCGCCAACAAACTTTTTTAAGGTGAAAAGCATAAAAATAGGGCCCTTTTGGCTGAAAAACCGGCATTTGGCGCTGATTACAGGCCAAGAGGATTTATTCTAAGTCAGGCTGTGCCAAAATAGCAGGTTGGTAGGCATTCTTTTTACTGTGGCTATTGATTTACCATTATCTATCAAAGCCGTTAAATCAATAGTTATAGCGGAGCAGTTGTTCATGCAGGATCGCAATTTCGATGACATTGCTGAGAAGTTTTCCCGCAATATCTATGGTACGACGAAGGGAATGATTCGCCAGGCGGTGGTTTGGCAAGATATCAGCGGGCTGTTAGCGCAGTTGCCACCACGCCCGTTGCGGATTTTAGATGCAGGTGGTGGCGAAGGGCATATGGCTTGCCAACTGGCGGCATTAGGCCATCAGGTCCTATTATGTGACCTGTCAGCGGAGATGATCCAGCGCGCGAAGGCCGCTGCCTTGGAAAAAGGTGTGAGCCACAACATGCAATTTGTACAAAGTGCGGCTCAGGACATCACCCATCATTTAGAACAGCCGGTTGATCTGATATTGTTCCATGCGGTTTTAGAATGGATTGCAGAGCCTCAACACGTTCTGCAAATACTCTTTAATGCGTTGACTCCCGGCGGCGCGCTCTCATTGATGTTTTTCAATGCCAATGGATTGGTGATGCGTAATGCGGTATTGGGTAACTTTCAGTTGGCGTTACCGGGTGTAAAAAGGCGTAGGCAGCGTTCGCTATCGCCGCAATACCCTTTAGATCCACCAACGGTATATGGTTGGCTTGAGCAAATGGGTTTATCCATTAGCGGTAAGACGGGAGTACGGGTGTTTCACGATTACATGAAAAATAAACAGCAACAAGTTGATGAGTTTGCTGAATTATTGGCGTTGGAACAGCGCTATTGCCGGCAGGAGCCCTTTATCAGCCTGGGGCGCTACGTGCATGTCATGGCGTTTAAGCCAAATCTGAAGGACCCATTATGAGTGACTTTTCCCAGACAGTACCCGAACTGGTCGCCTGGGCGCGGAAAAATGACTTTTCGATTACTCTGCCCACCGATCGTTTGGCCTTTCTTTTAGCTATTGCCACGTTAAACGGTGAGCGGCTGGATGGCGAAATGAGTGAAGGGGAGTTAGTTGATGCATTTCGCCACGTCTGCAAAGGTTTTGAGCAGACCCATGAAACCGTGGCCGTGCGCGCGAATAATGCTATCAATGACATGGTGCGCCAGCGGTTACTCAACCGCTTTACCAGTGAAATTGCCGATGGTAATGCGATTTACCGCCTGACGCCGTTAGGCATTGGTATCACTGACTACTATATCCGGCAGCGCGAATTCTCCACCCTGCGCCTGTCAATGCAGTTATCGATTGTCGCACAAGAGCTACAACGGGCGGCAGAAGCAGCCGAAGAGGGGGGGGATGAATTCCACTGGCATCGTAATGTTTTTGCCCCGCTAAAATATTCAGTTGCTGAAATTTTCGACAGCATTGATATGACGCAACGCTTGATGGACGAGCAGCAACATAGTGTGAAGGAAGATATCGCCGCGTTGCTGAATCAGGATTGGCGGGCGGCTATTGCCAGTTGTGAAATGCTGTTGTCAGAAACATCCGGCACACTGCGTGAATTACAAGATACGCTGGAAGCGGCAGGTGATAAACTTCAGGCTAACCTGTTACGTATTCAAGAAGCCACTATCGGCAATGCGGGTCTGGATCTGGTGGATAAGTTGGTCTTTGATTTACAAAGTAAACTTGACCGCATTATCAGTTGGGGTCAGCAGGCGATTGACCTGTGGATCGGCTATGACCGCCACGTGCATAAGTTTATCCGTACTGCGATTGATATGGATAAAAACCGTGTCTTCGCCCAACGCTTGCGCCAGTCAGTTCAGAATTATTTTGATAGCCCATGGACTCTCACCTATGCCAACGCTGATCGCTTGCTGGATATGCGCGATGAAGAACTGGCGTTGCGCAGTGAGGAAGTTACCGGGGAGCTGCCACCGGATCTGGAATTTGAAGAATTTAATGAGATCCGTGAGCAATTAGCCGCCCTGATTGAGCAGGCGTTGTTGGTATACCAGCAACAAAAGATGCCACTTAATCTGGGGGAAGTGATGCGCGACTACCTCGCGCAATATCCGCGTGCTCGTCATTTCGACGTGGCTCGTATCCTGGTCGACCAGGCAGTTCGCCTTGGTGTGGCCGAAGCCGATTTCTCAGGGTTACCAGCAGAATGGTTGGCAATCAATGATTACGGAGCCAAGGTGCAGGCACATGTCATCAACAAATATTGAAGTAGTAATGCCCGTTAAACTGGCTCAGGCATTGGCCAACTCACTGTTTCCAGCACTTGACAGCCAGTTACGTGCCGGTCGTCATATCGGGATTGATGAACTGGATAATCATGCTTTCCTGATGGATTTTCAGGAGCAACTGGAAGAGTTTTATACCCGTTATAACGTGGAGTTAATCCGTGCACCGGAAGGTTTCTTCTATCTGCGTCCCCGTTCTACCACGCTGATTCCACGCTCGGTGCTATCTGAGCTGGATATGATGGTTGGCAAGATCCTTTGTTATCTGTATCTCAGCCCTGAACGTTTGGCCCATGAAGGCATTTTCGCGCAGCACGAATTATACGAAGAGCTGCTAAGTCTGGCTGATGAGAGCAAATTGCTGAAGTTTGTTAACCAGCGCTCAACCGGGTCGGATTTGGATAAACAGAAGTTGCAGGAAAAAGTACGAACGTCACTTAACCGGCTGCGTCGGTTGGGGATGATCTACTTTATGGGCAATGACAGCAGCAAGTTTCGTATCACTGAAGCGGTATTTCGCTTTGGTGCTGATGTGCGTAGCGGCGATGACCCACGGGAAGCCCAGTTACGCATGATCCGTGATGGCGAGGCCATGGCGGTGGAAAACAGTCTGTCACTCCATGATGAAAGCGATGAAACTGACATCACCATGGGTAATGCAGCGGACAGTGCAGAGGATGAACAGGAATGATTGAACGCGGTAAATTTCGCTCGCTGACCTTGGTTAACTGGAATGGTTTTTTTGCCCGGACATTCGATCTTGATGAGCTGGTAACCACTTTATCTGGCGGCAATGGTGCGGGTAAATCCACCACTATGGCCGCTTTCGTTACAGCACTGATTCCTGACCTGACACTGCTGCACTTTCGTAACACCACCGAAGCCGGTGCCACCAGTGGTTCTCGTGATAAAGGTCTGCACGGCAAATTGCGGGCCGGGGTCTGTTATTCAACGCTGGATGTCGTCAACTCCCGCCACCAACGTGTGGTTGTCGGGGTGCGGTTGCAACAAGTGGCAGGGCGTGACCGCAAGGTTGATATTAAGCCTTTCACCATTCAGGGGCTGCCGACGGCTATCCAACCTACCCAGATTCTTACAGAGGTGGTGGGTGAGCGTCAGGCGCGCGTCCTGTCATTACAAGAGCTGAAAGAGCGCGTCGAAGCGATGGAAGGGGTGCAGTTCAAGCAATTTAACTCCATCACTGACTACCACTCGCTGATGTTTGATTTGGGTGTGATTCCAAAGCGTTTACGCTCTTCTGCCGATCGCAGCAAATTTTACCGTTTGATAGAAGCATCGTTGTACGGTGGTATTTCCAGCGCGATTACCCGCTCACTGCGTGATTACTTATTGCCAGAAAACAGCGGCGTGCGGAAAGCCTTCCAGGATATGGAAGCGGCATTGCGTGAAAACCGTATGACCCTTGAGGCTATTCGTGTCACTCAATCTGATCGTGATCTGTTTAAGCATCTGATTTCAGAGGCAACGTCCTACGTTGCTGCTGACTATATGCGTCATGCCAATGAGCGGCGGATCCATCTTGATGGCGCATTGGTATTGCGCCGTGACTTGCTGACCAGCCGCAAGCAATTGGTGACTGAGCAGTATCGTCATGTGGAAATGTCGCGAGAGTTAGCCGAGCAAAGCAGTGCGGAATCGGATCTGGAAACAGATTATCAGGCGGCCAGTGACCACCTGAGTCTGGTGCAGACCGCCATGCGCCAGCAGGAAAAGATCGAGCGCTACCAGAGTGATTTGGAAGAGTTGACTTACCGGCTGGAAGAGCAAAATGAAGTTGTCGCCGAGGCCAGCGAGCAGCAGGCCGATAACGAAGCCCGTGCTGAAGCTGCTGAGTTGGAGGTGGACGAACTGAAAAGTCAGTTGGCCGATTACCAGCAAGCGCTGGACGTTCAACAGACCCGTGCTATCCAATATCAGCAAGCCTTACAGGCTTTGGAACGCGCGCGCGCACTGTGTCAGTTGCCAGAATTAACTGCCGATAATGCCGAAGAGTGGCTAGAAACCTTCCATGCCAAAGAGCAGGAAGCGACTGAATCTTTATTACAACTTGAGCAAAAACTGAGTGTTGCTGATGCTGCGCACAGCCAATTTGAGCAAGCTTATCAGTTAGTGGTGGCTATCGCCGGCGAAGTCAGTCGCAGTGAAGCCTGGCAAACTGCGCGGGAATTGTTGCGTGACTGGCCGTCTCAACAACATTTGGCTGAACGTGTGCAACCATTGCGGATGCGTTTGTCAGAGCTGGAACAGCGTTTACGTGCTCAGCAAGACGCAGAGCGCTTGCTGCAAGAGTTCTGTAAACGTCAGGGGCAAGTATACCAGCCGGAGGAGTTGGAAGAGTTGCAGCGTGAGCTGGAGTCACAGGTTGAAGAGCTCTCTCTCAACGTCAGTGATGCTGGTGAGCGGCGCATGGAAATGCGTCAGGAACTCGAGCAAATTAAGCTCAAAATTCAAGAGCTGACGGCGCGTGCGCCAGTCTGGTTGGCGGCACAAGATGCGCTGAGTCAACTCAGCGAACAGAGCGGTGAGGCGCTGGAGGATAGCCGTCAGGTTACCGAACACATGCAGCAACTGCTGGAGCGTGAACGCGAAACCACGGTGGAGCGCGATGAAGTTGCCGCAAGCAAACGTGCTGTTGATACGCAGATTGAGCGGTTAAGTCAGCCAAGTGGTGCTGAAGATGCGCGGATGATTGCTTTGGCCGAACGCTTCGGTGGTGTGTTGCTCTCCGAGATTTATGACGATGTCACCATCGATGATGCGCCATACTTCTCCGCGCTGTATGGCCCATCGCGCCACGGTATCGTGGTACCGGACTTGTCACTAGTGCGGGATCAACTACAGGGTTTAGAAGACTGCCCGGAAGACCTCTATCTTATCGAGGGTGACCCACAATCATTTGATGACAGTGTATTTGCCGTTGAAGAGCATGAAAAAGCAGTAGTGGTTAAAATTGCGGATCGCCAGTGGCGTTACTCCCGTTATCCAGAACTGCCGCTGTTTGGCCGCGCTGCCCGTGAGAACCGGCTGGAAGCACTGTATCAAGAGCGTGACAGCCTGGCTGAACGTTATGCCACGCTGTCATTTGATGTGCAAAAAACGCAACGCTTGCATCAAGCATTCAGCCGTTTTATCGGTTCTCATCTGGCCGTGGCATTTGATGCAGATCCTGAAGCTGAAATTCGTTTACTCAATACCCGTCGTGGTGAAATAGAGCGAGCTCTGAGTGCACACGAAGAAAGCAACCAGCAGCAGCGCCAGCAATTTGAACAGGCTAAAGAGGGGATTTCAGCCCTTAACCGCTTGATCCCACTGATTTCATTGCTACTTGATGATACGTTGACTGACCGTGTCGAAGAGATAACTGAAGAATCGGCGCAAGCGCAAGAGGCGGCTCGCCATATTCAGAAGCATGGCGCTTCCCTGACTAAACTTGAACCGCTGTTAGCGGTATTACAAAGTGACCCGCAACAACACGAACAGTTGCAGGAAAACTATGTATTGGCGCAAAACAGCCAGCGTCAGGCTAAACAGCAAGCTTTTGCACTGACTGAAGTTGTTCAGCGTCGTGCGCACTTTAGCTATACCGATTCTGCGGGCATGTTGACGGAGAACTCTGATCTCAACGACAAACTGCGCCAGCGTTTGGAGCTGGCGGAAGCAGAACGCACTCGCGCTCGTGAGCAGTTACGTCAGTATCAAGCGCAATTTACCCAGTATAATCAGGTGCTAGCGTCGTTAAAAAGTTCTTATGACGCCAAGCGTGACATGCTGAAAGAGTTAAGTCAGGAACTGGTGGATATCGGTGTTCAGGCTGATGCTAATGCAGAAGCCCGTGCTCGTACCCGCCGTGACGAGTTGCATGCGGCATTAAGTACTAACCGTTCACGCCGTAATCAGTTGGAAAAACAGCTAACCTTCTGTGAAGCTGAGATGGATAGCCTCCAGAAGAAACTGCGCAAGCTGGAACGAGATTATCATCAGATCCGTGAACAAGTCGTCAATGCCAAAGCAGGTTGGTGTGCGGTGATGCGGATGGTGAAAGATAATGGCGTTGAGCGTCGTTTGCATCGCCGCGAACTGGCCTATATGGACGGTGACGAGCTGCGTTCTATGTCGGATAAAGCCTTGGGTGCTCTGCGTCTGGCGGTGGCTGATAATGAACATCTGCGCGATGTGCTGCGTTTGTCTGAAGATCCGAAACGGCCTGAGCGTAAGATTCAGTTCTATATCGCGGTCTACCAACATCTGCGTGAACGTATTCGTCAGGATATTATTCGCACTGATGATCCGGTTGAAGCCATTGAACAGATGGAGATTGAACTGGGCCGTTTGACCGAAGAATTAACCGCTCGCGAACAGAAGCTGGCAATCAGTTCCAAAAGTGTATCGAATATTATCCGTAAAACTATTCAGCGCGAACAGAACCGCATCCGTATGCTGAATCAGGGTTTGCAAGCGGTGTCATTTGGTCAGGTCAAGAGCGTGCGGCTGAATGTGAATGTACGTGAAGCTCACGCGACCTTGCTCGATGTGCTATCCGAGCAGCAAGAGCAGCATCAGGATCTGTTTAATAGCAATCGTCTGACCTTCTCCGAAGCATTGGCAAAACTGTACCAGCGGTTGAACCCACAAATGGATATGGGGCAGCGCTTGCCGCAGACCATCGGTGAAGAACTGCTTGATTACCGTAACTATCTGGAACTGGAAGTCGAAGTTTATCGCGGTTCAGATGGCTGGCTGCGGGCAGAAAGCGGCGCATTGTCAACCGGTGAGGCTATTGGTACCGGTATGTCAATACTGGTCATGGTGGTACAGAGTTGGGAAGAAGAGTCACGTCGTCTGCGCGGCAAAGATATTTCCCCTTGCCGTTTGCTGTTCCTCGATGAAGCGGCGCGTTTGGATGCCAAATCTATCGCGACATTATTTGAACTGTGCGAGCGGCTGGAAATGCAATTAATAATTGCAGCACCAGAAAATATCAGCCCGGAAAAAGGGACAACCTATAAGTTGGTACGAAAAGTCTTCCAAAATCATGAGCATGTACATGTGGTTGGCTTACGAGGTTTTGCCAATGAAATACCAACATTGCCGCCGATACCTGCCGAGATACAACCCGGCGGTTAATTATTGTTCAGAAAGAAGGCGGCAATAATTAATCCGATTAAATGGTCGCTAACTAGCGGCCATTTTTATTTCTTCCACACCTTAGGGTTATATTTTATAACCACTGGAAATCTGTTAGCGTAACGTAAATGGTTAAATTTATATCGTTGACCACGCAAGGGGCAGTTCTGTTTGTATAATAATGATGAAAACCCGAAACTATTGAAGTGGTAGCCAACGAACAAATCTCGTTGAACTGATCGACGCTCAGGGATTCGGGTGCCAGAGCAGCAACAATGCTGCGGCTTCAGGGAAGAAGGGTAACGACAGACTATGACGTACTTAGATAAGCATACCGGGGGCATAGAATGTCGATAGGGAAACGAAATCCGCAACGCGCATTAGCATTATACTGCGCTTTAATTTATAGCCTGATGCCGATATTTACAGCATCAGCCACGGCACCTGTCATGCCGTTAGACTCATCCTCAGCGCTGCCTATGAGTGGTACGACAATGTCGGTCGCACAAAGCCGCTCACAGTTATTATCAGTGCTGCCTAAAACGGTGACACCTTTCTATGCTTCTGAGTTGGCATTGCTTTATGCCGCCAACCGTATGCAACCGATGTGGCAGGATAGAACTGCGGTGCAGCATTTTCAGCAGCAATTAGCTGAAGTGGCACTCTCCGGTCTCCAGCCGCAATTTATGCAGTGGGTAAAATGGCTGAGTGACCCTGACATTACCGGTCAAGCTCGCGATGTTATTTTGTCAGATGCCATGCTGGGATACTTGCACTTTATCTCAGGTGTTGGCGCTAACGGTAGTGTCTGGTTATACAGCAATGTGCCATACAAAATGGCGATGCCGCCGGTTACTATTTTAAATCGTTGGCAGCAAGCGGTGCATGAAGGGACCACCGCACCCTATCTGGCATCGCTGGCCCCCCAACATCCTCAATACGACAAAATGCATCAGGCATTGAAACTGATGCTGGCAGACCGTCAGCCATGGCCACAGATGTCTAATGGCCCCAGCCTGCGCCCAGGTCAGTTAAGTGACGATATTCCAGCGCTACGGGAAATCCTAGACAGAACGGGCATGCTACACCCCATTGCATCTGAACCGGCCAAAGCCCCAGAGGTTATCCCGGTGGATAATCCAGCAGTAGCCGTGGTCAATGATGATCTCTCGGTTGATGAAGAAAAGAGCCGTGCTCAGGCTCACAGTTTAGTGGTTAGCCCTTCAGCGGCACCCGTGGCCGACGTTCCTGTTACCGGTGGGGTTGTAGCGTCGCCATCAGCGCCGCTCACCACAACTATAACCGACAATGTTTATACGCCTGAGTTGGTGGAAGCCGTTAAACGTTTTCAACAGTGGCATGGGCTAAGTGATGATGGTGTTATTGGTGTCCGAACTCGTGAATGGTTGAATGTCTCACCACAAACGCGGGCAACATTATTGGCATTGAATATTCAGCGGTTGCGTATTTTACCGGGACACGTCGATAACGGCATTATGGTTAATATCCCAAACTATTCGCTTAATTATTATAAGAATGGTGCTGAGGTTCTCTCATCGCGGGTGATTGTTGGCCGTCCAAGCCGCAAGACACCGTTGATGAGCAGTGCGTTAAATAATGTGGTGGTCAATCCGCCGTGGAATGTACCAACGTCTCTGGTGCGCCAGGATATCGTACCCAAAGCACGCTATGACGCCGGCTATTTCCAGCGTCATGGTTATACCGTTCTGTCTGGTTGGAGTAATGAGGCTGAAGTTGTTGATCCATCGATGATCGATTGGAGCATGATTTCGCCTAATAACTTCCCGTACCGTCTGCGTCAGGCACCAGGTGCCAGCAATTCATTAGGGCGCTTCAAATTCAATATGCCAAGCTCTGATGCTATCTACTTACATGACACGCCGAACCATGGTCTGTTCCAGAAAGATATCCGTGCATTAAGTTCCGGCTGTGTCCGCGTCAATAAAGCTTCGGATCTGGCAAATATGTTATTGCAAGATGCTGGCTGGAATGATGCGCGGGTTTCCTCAACGTTAAAACAAGGCGATACCACCTACGTGAATATTCGCCAACGTGTCCCGGTGCAATTGTATTATCTGACAGCATGGGTAGCGGATGACGGTAGGCCACAATTTAGAACAGATATTTACAATTATGATAAGACGGTGAGATCCGGTGCACAAATCTCACCTCAGGCTGAACTTTTAATGCAATAAATGCAGTAAAACTCAATAACTAATGGTCTTAATATCGGGTTGTCGTAGGGGGCCCCAAATTGGGGTTCTCTATAACCGAACTTAAACGCACAGCGAGTGCGGGCCGAATGCGGGTTGACTGGTTTTCCGTAGGCGGTTATGGTTCGGGACGGCACATTTGGTTAGTGCTTTCTTTTGACATTCTTGCCGGGTATTAACAGAGATCATGGATAAAATTGATAATTATCGCCGTAAATGGCTAACGTTAGGCGGGGCAGCGCTGGGTATATCGCTGCTTCCAGGGCAGGCATTTGCCACCCTTTCTACTCCTCGCCCACGGATCTTGACCCTGAATAACCTCAATACAGGCGAGTCCATAAAAGCCGAATTTTTTGATGGTCGGGGCTATAACAAAGATGAACTTTCCCGCTTAAACCATCTCTTTCGCGATTATCGGGCCAATAAGGTAAAAACTATCGACCCACGCCTGTTTGATCAACTATACCGCCTACAAGGGCTTCTTGGCACAACTAAACCAGTGCAGCTTATTTCCGGTTACCGCTCACTTGATACCAATAATGAACTGCGCGAACGCAGCCGTGGTGTGGCCAAACACAGTTTCCACACGCAAGGGCGGGCAATGGATTTTCATATTGAAGGTATTCAATTGAGTAATATCCGCAAAGCAGCATTAAAAATGCGTGCAGGTGGTGTAGGATATTACCCTCGCAGTAACTTTGTACATATTGATACTGGGCCGACAAGAACCTGGTAGCAGACATTTTTATGCCAATGCATTGAATCATACCTAACAGATTTCAAATTGTAGGGCGGTGGCAAGCAAGTGCCAAATCGGTCAGAGTGGGTTTGAATAGCACTTATGCCAGCCACAGGGCGAGCCTCAAAGTCCTGGCTCGCTAATCTCGATAAACTGATGCTATCAGTGATTCGGGTAAACGACCGCAGCCCATACAGATGTATGGTTGAAAGATGATAGGTATATTGCCAGTTGCATTTGGGGTGGAGTTTTATGAAATATCAAATTATTCCGGTGACGGCCTTTAGCCAGAACTGCACTTTAATCTGGTGTGAAGCCACAAAGCAGGCCGCATTGGTAGACCCTGGTGGTGATGCAGCCAAGATCATTGCTGAAGTTGCACGTCAGGGGGTAAAGGTCAGCCAGATTTTGTTGACTCACGGCCATCTGGATCATGTGGGTGCTGCTGCTGAGTTAGCCGCTCATTTTGATATCCCGATTTATGGCCCTGAAAAAGAAGATACGTTCTGGTTGGAAGGGCTACCGGCGCAGAGCAGAATGTTTGGTTTGAGCGAATGTGAAGCTTTTACCCCAACCCGTTGGTTGACCGAGGGTGACAAAATCACTGTTGGTGAAGTGGAGTTATCGGTATTGCATTGCCCTGGGCATACGCCAGGTCACATTGTCTTCATTGACCAACAGGGGCGTCTGGCACTGGTCGGTGATGTTATCTTTAACGGTGGTGTTGGGCGTAGTGATTTCCCACGCGGTGATCACCAACAACTGATTAACTCCATTCGGACTAAATTGTTGCCTTTAGGTGATGACATAACGTTTATTCCCGGTCATGGTCCAATGTCTACGTTAGGCCATGAACGGCAGACTAACCCGTTTATACGTGAAGAACCGGCTATTTGGTGATGTCGACATCATAAACAGCTAGAATTTCAAAGAAGGCACCGTCTGGTGCCTTTTTACGTTATATTGAATAAGTGATTTACATATTTTTTGAAGCAATAGTTATTTATCTATTGGTGCTGTGATCATAATGATGATAGCGGTCGGTGCTTATATTATCTTTGCGAGATGGATAAAGCCTGACCAACAAACAGTCGTCACGTTTATTGACCCGGCACTGTTTCTGCTGCCGTTTTGAGTTCGTAATATTACGAGCGCCTTTCAATGGAAGCCACTATGCCGTTTCGTCGTTTCAGACTGAATAAATTCCTGTCCCGGCTAAGTTTTTCTTTCATGGTATTATTCTTATTTCTGTTGTTAGGGGCGGCAGTGATTTATGCGCAAACCAAAGCCAATATGCATCAGGATGCTGAAGCTAAGTTATTACAAGGTAGGGCTCGATTCGAGCAGATATTTAATAATTTGCAGCATGCGGCGCTTCAGGTAGAAACCGGATTAGGCAAACCTTGCATGCAAGTTGTTCAAAATCTGCGGGATCAAGTTGTCATTATACCGGATGTGCGTTCAGTCTCTTTAGCTAAGGGGACGACCATCTATTGTTCCTCGATATATGGCCCACTTTCCACGCCGTTTGATCTAGATGTGTTCGTTGATGGTCAACTGGAGCTAATGCAGGGTAATGATGTCACTCCAGATCGTGCTTTGATGGTGTATCGGCTGGCGCGAGGTGATTACAGCATACTGGTTGCGGTCGATGGCTATTATCTGCGCAGCATCCTTAACTTATTAAGTGGTGATATACAGTTGTATCTGAGGGTGGGTGATAAATGGATGGATGCGGTGGGTATGGTACATCCAGGCCACCCCCCCGAGGGAAGCGAACCGTTATATCTGGCCTCAGACAAGTTTGCTTATTCATTAAATACGACGCTCTCTAACCAGCAATATTTGGCCTATGCCTGGCAATATAATCAAGGTAGCCTGATATTTTTCATCTTAATGAGCATCGGTTCAGCCGCGCTGGTTTTCTGGTTATCGGGTAGGGCGGCATCACCCACACAGGTATTAAAACAGGCGTTAGAAAACAACGAGTTTGTTGCTTATATGCAGCCGATAGTATCAGGCAAAGAGCAATGCTGGGTGGGTTGTGAAGTTCTAATGCGTTGGCAGCATCCTGTTAATGGTTTAATTCAGCCGAATAAATTTATTCCGATGGCCGAGGACAGTGAACTTATTGTTCCGATGACTCGCGCTATCATGCAGCAAGTTAGTACCACTTTTGCACCTTACGTAAATCAGTTACCGGAAGGTTTTCACTTTGGTTTTAATATCAGTGCTAACCATTGCCGTGATCTGAGTCTGGTAGATGATTGCCGCCGTTTTATTCAGGCCTTTGGTGGTAATAAAATCAATATCACATTGGAATTAACTGAACGGAAATTAATCGTTGCCGATGAGATTACTGACCGATTGTTTGCCGAGTTGCATGCTTTGGGGGTATTTATTGCTATCGACGATTTTGGTACCGGGCATTCAAGTCTGACTTATTTGCAGAACTTTAAAGTGGATTTTCTGAAAATTGACCAAAGTTTTGTTGGCATGATTGGTTCCGATGCATTGTCGAGCCACATTGTCGGGAATGTTATCGATCTCGCGACCCGACTGGGGTTGCAGACCATTGCAGAGGGAGTCGAAAACGACACTCAAATGCGCTATTTACAGGCCCATAACGTCGACTATCTGCAAGGCTATATGTATGGGCGGCCCATGCCGATGAGCGAATTTGCCAAATATATGTTCCATTAAGACTCATATTCTGACATTTGAAACAAAATAAAAAGGGTGCATATGCACCCTTTTTACGGTAGGTCATTGATGCCTAATCACAGCACAGATAGCTTCACACAGCGGAGCCATGTTATCAGGTGTCATACCTGCAACGTTTACTCGGCCAGAGTTGACAGCATAAACAGCAAACTCATTGCGTAGGCGCAGAACCTGCTCTTTAGTCAGGCCACTGAATGAAAACATCCCATTCTGGTTAATGATAAAGCTGAAGTCCTGCTTCGCACCTTTTTCCTGCAATGTATTCACAAACAACTGACGCATACGATGAATGCGCTGGCGCATATCGGTCAGTTCTTGTTCCCAAATGGCGCGCAATGTCGCGTTGCTCAGGATGGTGGCAACCACTGACGCCCCATGGGCTGGTGGGTTGGAATAGTTAGCACGGATAACGGCTTTAACCTGGCTGAAGGCGATATCGGCCACGTCGCTGCTAGCGGCAACAATGGTGCAAGCCCCGACACGCTCATTATACAAACCAAAGTTTTTCGAATAAGAGCTACAAACGATCAGTTCCTGATGTTTAGCAGCGAAAATACGCAGCCCCTGAGCATCTTCCTCCAAACCTTTGGCAAAACCTTGGTAGGCGAAGTCAAACAGTGGCAGCCAACCTTTGGCAACTGACAGCTCAGCTAATTGGCTCCATTGGGCTTCGGTTGGGTCGATACCGGTAGGGTTATGGCAGCAGCCATGGAATAGCACTACGTCGCCAGCCTGAGCTTCTGAGAGGCTTTTTAATAGCCCATCGAAGTCCAGTGAATGGTTCGCAGCGTCATAATAGGCATACTCAACCACTTCAAGCCCGGCAGCGGCGAAGATATTTTTATGGTTCGGCCAGCTAGGATTACTGACCCATACACGTTTAGCGCTGGTCTGATGGGCGATAAAATCAGCAGCAATACGTAACCCACCGGTACCACCTGGGGTTTGAGCGGTACGCGCACGCTTATCGGCAATAATAGCGCTGTCGGCACCGAACAACAGTTCTTGCGTGCAACTGGCGAAAACCGGCAGGCCATCAATACCCAGATAGTTTTTAGTAACTTCGTTTTCCAGCAAATACTGCTCAGCTTTCTTCACGCTGGTCAGCACCGGCGTTTTACCGGTTTCGTCTTTGTAGACACCAATCCCCAGATTGATTTTATGAGGGCGGTCATCCGCGCGGAAAATATCGGTCAGGCCCAGAATCGGGTCAGCAGGTGCAGCAGTGATTTTTTCAAACATGTCAGAGGCTTCCATGGCTTAGCGTTAAGCAAACAGAACTATCAGGGTAGCGCCAGTTGCAGTCTTTGCCAACCGTTTGCGATAAAAAGAAATGAATGTTGTGAGGCGGGGGAATTCAGGGTGAAAAATCGGCAAAATAGTGCATTCGACAGCGTAATATCCCTCTATTGGCTAAGGATAAAAACAAAAAGACAGAGCCGAAGCCCTGTCTTTTTTCAACTTATGTCAGCAGATAAACTGCGTGATTAAGTTTAACTTAGAACTGGTATACCAAGCCAACACCAACAACGTCATCAGTCATCAGATTGTTAGCACGGGTGAAGTTGTCTTCGTCCAGCAAGTTGATTTTGTAATCAACATAGGTGGTCATGTTTTTGTTGAATGCGTAGTAGGTACCAACAGAAACATATTTCAACAGGTCATGGTTGTCATCAGTGTTGTTGTTCAGATCCTTACCTTTGGACTGAACATAACCCAGTGACGGACGCAGACCGAAGTCGAACTGGTACTGTGCAGTGATTTCGATGTCACGAGTCTTGTTAGCAACAGAATCGTCACCGAATGGAGTCATGTTCTGAGTTTCAGCATACATTACAGCCAAGTATACGTTGTTAGCGTCGTATTTAGCACCAACGTTCCATGCTTGAGCTTTATCGCCTTCAGCAAATGTTTGGTTAGACAGGTGAGCATCTTTCTGCAGAGTAGTACGGTTAGCAGAAGAGAAACCAGCACCGAAGTTTACGCCGTAACCGATATCATAAGTAGAAGAGATACCGAAGCCGTCACCGTTTTGAGTGGTCAGCAAGCCATCACGGCCACTTTCGTTTTTGCCTTGATATTGCAGAGCAAAGTTCAGGCCATCAACCAGACCGAAGAAGTTGGTGTTACGGTAAGTAGCCAGACCAGTAGAACGACCAGTCATGTAGTTGTCAGAGGCGGAGATTGAATCACCACCGAACACTGGCAGCATGTCAGTCCATGCGTTGACGTCATAGATTACGCCGTAGTTACGGCCGTAGTCGAATGAACCGAACTCAGCAAATTTCAGACCAGCAAAGCCCAGACGGGTTTTGTTACCTTTGCCTTCTTGAGCTTCAGCATTGTTAGCCTGAATGTTATATTCCCACTGGCCGTAACCGGTCAGTTGGTCAGTAATTTGGGTTTCACCTTTGAAGCCGAAACGAACATAAGATTCGTCGCCGTCTTGACCCTTGGCATCAGAGAACTGGTGACGCGCATCAACTTTACCGTACAGATCAAGTTTGTTGCCGTCTTTGTTGTAGATTTCTGCTGCATTAGCTGCGCCAGCTACTAACAATGCTGGGATTACTACTGCAAGAATATTGCGCTTCATCATTATTATTACCCTCATTGGTGTTATTCGGACACCTGCCACTGCCGCCAATAATTTTTTTGGAACTATTGTTGAGAGTTTGGTGTCGTCTGTGTCTGAACGCAGTGTTCCATTCACAGACCTGATAATCCACACCGAAAATGCTACCAATTACCTGAATGTGTTTCATTGAGATACTATGTGTTACTAAATGTAAATACTGGGGAACTTTGTGACTTAGATCGAACTTTAAAAAATGACAAAAGCCAGCTGAGCTGGCTTTTATTTATACAAATAAACATTTTTTTTCGAAATGACGAACTTAGAAGCTGGCATTTCTTGGCGTGCGTGGGAATGGGATGACATCCCGAACGTTTTGCACCCCTGTTACATAGGAGATCAATCGTTCAAATCCAAGGCCAAATCCTGAATGCGGTACCGTACCGTAGCGACGCAGATCACGATACCACCAATAATCTTCTTTATTGAGGCCCATCTCTTCCAGACGTGCGTCCAACACATCTAAGCGCTCTTCACGTTGTGAACCCCCGATGATTTCACCAATTCCCGGCGCTAATACATCCATCGCTGCAACGGTTTTGCCATCTTCGTTCATCCGCATATAGAAAGCTTTAATGTCTTTCGGGTAGTTTTTAACCACTACCGGTGCCTTAAAGTGTTTCTCAGCCAAATAACGCTCATGTTCAGAAGACAAATCTATGCCCCATGACACGTCATTTTCAAATTTCTGGCCCGATGCTAGCAAAATCTCGATAGCGTCGGTGTAATCAACCTGAGCAAAATCAGAGGTGACAAAACGTTGTAGGCGATCTACCGCGTCTTTATCTACCCGCTCAGCAAAGAACTTCATGTCATCAGCACGTTCATTGAGCACAGCCTGGAAAACATATTTCAGCATTTTCTCGGCTAATGCGGCGACGTCATCTAAAGAAGCAAATGCGACTTCAGGTTCAACCATCCAGAACTCCGCCAAATGACGGCTAGTGTTGGAGTTTTCTGCCCGGAAAGTGGGGCCGAAAGTGTAAACTTTGGACAATGCACTGGCGTAGGTTTCTCCATTCAACTGACCGGATACCGTCAGGAATGCTTCTTTACCGAAGAAATCCTCGCTGAAATCGACAGCTCCAGTATCCGTGCGTGGCAAGTTTTCCAGATCCAGCGTCGACACACGGAACATTTCACCAGCACCTTCGGTGTCTGAAGCGGTGATCAGTGGGGTAGAAACCCAGAAGTAGCCGTTTTCATCGAAGAAACGGTGAATTGCCTGCGCTAAGGTGTGGCGGACACGGGCAACAGCACCAATCAGGTTTGTACGTGGGCGTAAGTGAGCCACTTCGCGCAAGTATTCGATGCTGTGACGTTTTGCCGCCATCGGATAGGTATCGGGATCATCAACCCAGCCGACCACTTTGATAGCAGTTGCCTGAATTTCAAAGCTCTGGCCTTCACCTGGTGATGCCACCACTGTTCCAGTGACTTCTACTGAGCAGCCGGTAGTCAGATGCAGTACTTCATCCTGATAATTAGGCAAAGCATTATTCACGACGGCCTGTAACGGGTCAAAGCAGGAACCGTCATAAACGGCAACGAAGGAGATACCCGCTTTAGAATCTCTCCGGGTACGCACCCAACCGCGTACGGTGACTTCACTGTCAACCGCAGCACGGCCTTGCAGTACGTCGACTACAGGCACTACGCTCATAGATTTCTCTCTTTAATAGTTTTGATATAGAAATAGTTAACAACCCAACCAAATGGGGATGTTGCTATGTTACTTGCGGCAGTGCAGGACACAAGTAGAAATCACCAGATCAGTGCAACATTTCTGTCGTTATCCTTAATAAAGGCGGCACAAATCAGAGTTGGGTTTAATTGGGAAGTGGTTGTGAGGGGAAAACGGCTAAGTGAAGTGGCTCGCCGGGCTATATTAACGCCCCGACGAACCCTCATTATGCAGGCCGATACTAACTGGCCTTTTTGACTAACGGCAGGGCGAATGCTTCGCGTAACTCATCAACAAAAGCCGGGTCCTGACAGATAGTTTTACCCGGACTATCCGAGAGCTTTGCGACCGGCTTGTTGTTGCATTCAACCAGTTTAATGACAATGTTGAGCGGTTTAACGCCGGGAATATCACAAGTTAAACGGGTACCGATACCGAACACCAATTTAATTCGTTGATAGAAATGGCGATAGAGTGACAACGCTTTTTCCAGATCTAAATTATCTGAGAACACCAATGTTTTACTCATTGGGTCAATACCCAGCTTTTCATAATGGGCGATAGCTTTTTCACCCCATTCTACCGGGTCACCTGAGTCATGGCGCAATCCTTGATAGCGATTGGCGAATGTCTCATCAAAATCGCGCAAGAAGGCATCCATGGTAATACAGTCAGTCAGTGCGACACCAAGTTGATTTGGGTACTCATCTAACCAGACTTGAAGTGCCACGCGCTGACTATTGGCCAGTATCGGACTTATCTGCTGATGAGCCTGGAACCATTCATGGGCTTGAGTACCGACCGGAGCTAATGCCAGGTTGCGGGCTAAATCATAGTTGCTGGTACCTACAATATAGGGGAACTCATCTTTTAAGCTGCTGACAATAGCATGCTGTATATCGCGTGAAAAACGGCGACGGGTGCCAAAATCCATTAGCTTGAAATGACTAATATCGATATCCGCGCTGAGAATCTTAAACTGCTGAAGTTTGTTGCGCAGTTGCGTGACGGCCTCGGCTGTTGTGACACCGACTGACCGGCGCCGATGAACGATTTCACTGATCACCGCCAGCAAAGGGACTTCCCATAAAATCGTTTCGCACCATAAACCGGCAATCCGAATATCTAATTTACCGTCATTATTGGATACGGTGACCTGCTCAGGGTTAAAACGAAAATCCCGCAACCAATTGAGGTAATCATCTTGAAAGAAGGGTAACCCCGAGAGGTAGGTAAACTCATCATCGGTTAACGCTAATTGTTTCATTAGCGCTATCTGATGGCGGATTTCATCGGCATATTCGCCCAGCAACTCATCACCACGGCAGCGGAATTCAGCGGCAACGGTAATATGGCGATAGCGATGGAACACGGCTTGTTGCATATGGAGCTTATAAGCATCCGTATCAAGCAGTGAAGTCAAAATCGGTGAGGCGTCTTGGGTCATGGCGCTATACAGCATCCTCGTAGGAGCATTTTCCGCAGTCAGCATATACCCTTGGTACTTGAAGTTGTCAGGGCTGCTTCGTTCACTCACCCGAATGACCTACTTATGTAAGCTCATCGTAATGCGTTCACTGGCCGCCGACCGGCAACACCAATTACTTTGGACATAATCTATAAAGTCGCAGGAGTATACCGGTATTATCCTGTTATTGAAGTCTCATCACACCATAAATGCTAATCACAGGTCTAGGATTAAACGTGCCATTATCAGTGAAACGGTTATTTTCTTTAGTGGTGTTGGCCCTGAAGGTCAGATTTTTAACTGTTTAGCGAATAAAGGATAAATTGACTTATAAAATATAGGGTTATTAAATTGCACTACCGAGCAACAAAAGGTAAATCTTTGTTTCCTGTTAGTTATCAGAGGTCACCTTGGCAGCCTGGTGCGGGTATTTCCCCATCATTGAGATATCACAATCAACGCAGAGCAATGTGGGGAAATAGCAAACATCATACTATATGTTTAGACATCGACTTAGATAAGTACGATCAGGGAAGATGGCCGTAGGGTAGACCCGATCCCGCTTGATTGCGGATATGGTCGGTGAATTCTTGGCTAAGCGCTACAACATCATAGGCATAGGGTGGGACCCAGCCGATATCAGCGTCAAACCCACAATTGTTGAGTTCAGCAAGGCTATGGTTAAAAGTCGAGCTGTCATCATTAACTTTATCGCCGCCATTAAACGCCTTCATTACCCGACATTCAGCCGTAAGGTCATTAACCAAAAATATATTTTTCTCTGATAAAATACTAGACTGATAACCCAAGCCATAGCTGTATTCGTAGGGATATATAGGATCTGATTTATCTTGCTCAAATAAATTATTATAGAGATGTATGCTGCCGAAACGAACTCGCGGAGTACGCTGGATTATCCGCGTAAAGTAATTATTAAAGAATGTAACGTGCATGGTTCCTGCATCTTGCTCAGCATTACTATCGCTATGACCAATCAAAATAGTTTTGTCATGTAATTCAAAACGGCAGTGAGAAATCGTGACATAGTCAGAGCCGCGTTTAATATCTAACGCGCCATCATGCTGAACAAACTTCCAGCCATCCTTCTCGGTGTATTGATCAATCGTAAAACGACCATCACTAAACGTGACATGGTCGATCCAGACATGGTGTGAATTAATGATATTTAAACCATCCCATTCAGCATTCCACCCATCACCTTCTTCAAACTGGGGATCGACATCTACTGGGTTCTCAATATAGATGTTATGAACGATAACATTACTGGCATCTTGGATAATGATTGAACCTTCGATAAATTTCGCATTCTCGGTGACACCAATTAACGTGGTATTGGCATTGAGATAAACAATACCACGCTGTTTCTGGTCTGCTTGGTCCTGATAAGGAAGACCTTCACTCACATCAATCAGACCATATACTTGAATTATCTTCGGCCGCTCTCCTGATTCCGATAATGCCCGTCTAAGTTCTGATACCGAAAAAACCAGATAAATATCATCACTGGTGGCTTCGCTGCCTCCGGTAGTTCCTCCGGCTTCAGCGGCCCAGCCTCCGACAGGAGAAATGTTTCTTGCAGCTTGATGAATGACACGTGAATTGATTCTGCTGGTCATAATAACTCCTTTTACATTTGAATATCTTAACAATCCTCCATTGAAATAGAACATAATTTTATTTTAAATAAAACGAGGTCTCTATTGTTTTTGTTAAATCGATAATATGTATTATGAAGTGTTGAATCTTCAGTGTGTTGAGCTTATTTTTTATTGTTATATGGAATGGATGGCTATTTTGCGTTAAAGAAAACGATGAGTTAGGGGGCAACGACAAAAAGATCTGAATCTATGTTCAATCTTATTAATGTATGAAGGCCAATGTGCATGATGTCGGGTTTCGTCTGATGGTATTGGCATATTCTGCTGTCAGAAATGACGATACCGAGCAAATCAACGGATATTTTGCTCGCCAAATGCAAGAAGGAAAATGAGCTGCGAGGCGGCTCGAAAAAAGCACATTCAATGCGTTATCTGCCGTAATAGCACTCGCTCTCACCTAGGTTTTTTTTACAATTGTGATACATTAAAAAGCTATCTGAGTCTGAGGCTAATGGGCTGACAGCAATGTTCTGGTCGCCGTGATACTGGCCTTATACGACTATTAATACAGACCTGATAATCATATTCACTGATGACGTCAAAAGGGTTCCTATGACACAACAGCCGCAAGCTAAATACCGTCACGATTATAAATCGCCGGATTACACCATTACCGATATCGATTTGGACTTCGCACTGGATGCGCAAAAAACGACGGTAACGGCGGTCAGTAAAGTAAAACGTCAGGTAGCAGATGTGACGCCGTTGATTCTAAATGGTGAGGATCTCACGCTCGTCAGTATCAGTGTTGATGGGCAAGTTTGGCCTCATTATCAGCTACAGGATAACTCGCTGGTCATTGAGCAATTACCCGCACATTTCACACTGACAATCGTCAATGATATTCATCCTGCGACCAACAGTGCACTTGAGGGATTATATCTTTCCGGTGACGCGCTGTGCACCCAGTGTGAAGCTGAAGGTTTCCGCCATATTACTTACTATTTAGACCGTCCTGATGTTTTGGCCCGTTTTACGACCCGCATCGTGGCTGACAAATCTCGTTATCCTTATTTGCTTTCCAATGGTAACCCTGTGGGGCAGGGGACACTGGAAGATGGTCGTCATTGGATAAAATGGCAAGATCCATTCCCTAAGCCTTGTTATCTGTTTGCTCTGGTTGCCGGTGATTTTGATGTCTTGCGCGATAAGTTCATTACCCGCTCCGGGCGTGAAGTCGCATTAGAGCTTTTTGTTGACCGCGGTAATTTAGATCGTGCCGACTGGGCGATGACGTCGTTGAAGAACTCCATGAAATGGGATGAGACTCGTTTTGGTCTGGAATACGATCTCGACATCTATATGATTGTCGCGGTTGATTTCTTCAATATGGGTGCGATGGAAAATAAAGGCCTGAATGTATTCAACTCTAAATATGTTCTGGCAAAAGCTGAAACAGCAACAGATAAAGATTATCTGAATATTGAAGCGGTTATCGGACATGAATATTTTCATAATTGGACAGGTAATCGAGTCACGTGCCGTGATTGGTTCCAGTTAAGCCTGAAAGAGGGCTTGACGGTATTCCGTGATCAAGAGTTCAGCTCTGATTTAGGTTCACGTTCAGTTAATCGAATTGAGAACGTACGCGTAATGCGTGCCGCACAGTTTGCCGAAGATGCCAGCCCAATGGCCCATGCTATTCGACCAGACAAAGTTATCGAGATGAACAACTTTTACACCCTTACCGTGTATGAGAAGGGTTCAGAAGTTATCCGCATGATGCATACCCTACTGGGTGAACAACAATTCCAGGCCGGTATGCAGCTCTATTTTGAACGCCATGATGGTAGTGCCGCAACGTGCGATGATTTTGTACAAGCAATGGAAGATGCATCGAATGTCGATCTCTCTTTATTCCGTCGCTGGTATAGCCAGTCCGGCACTCCGATTCTGACCATTCGTGATGACTATGATGCTGAGAAGCAGCAGTACCATCTGCACGTCAGCCAGAAAACCTTACCAACCGCTGACCAGCCGGAAAAACTGCCGCTGCATATTCCATTAGATATTGAACTATATGACAGTAACGGTAATGTGATTGCGCTACAGAAAAACGGCTTGCCCGTCCATCATGTCCTGAATGTGACGGAGTCTGAGCAGACATTTACCTTTGATAATGTTGAACATACGCCGATCCCCTCTTTGCTGCGCGAATTCTCCGCCCCAGTCAAACTGGATTATACCTACAGTGATCAGCAGCTCACTTTCCTGATGCAGCATGCGCGTAATGAATTCTCTCGTTGGGATGCTGCCCAGAGCTTGCTGGCAACCTATATCAAACTTAATGTTGCCAAGTATCAGCAGAAACAGCCGCTGAGTTTACCCACTCACGTTGCGGATGCTTTCCGGGCAGTATTACTCGATGAAAATCTTGATCCGGCTCTGGCAGCGCAGATCTTGACCTTACCGTCAGAAAATGAAATAGCAGAGCTGTTTACTACCATTGATCCGCTGGCGATCAGTGCGGTTCATGAGGCTATTACTCGTTGTTTGGCTCAGGCATTGTCTGATGAACTGTTAGCCGTATATGTTGCGAATATGACACCTGTGTATCGTATTGAACACAGTGATATTGCCAAGCGTGCATTGCGTAATACCTGCCTGAATTATCTGGCTTTTGCTGATGAAGATTTTGCTAACAAGCTGGTCTCGTCACAATACCACCAGGCGGATAATATGACTGATTCGCTGGCCGCATTAGCGGCGGCAGTCTCTGCACAATTACCTTGCCGTGATGAGTTGCTTACAGCCTTCGATATGCGTTGGAATCATGATGGTTTGGTTATGGATAAATGGTTTGCACTGCAAGCGACGAGTCCGGCGGCTGATGTTTTGACACAGGTGCGGGCTTTGCTTAAGCATCCGGCATTCAGTTTGAGCAATCCAAATCGCACTCGTGCGTTAGTCGGTAGTTTTGCTTCGGGTAATCCGGCGGCATTCCATGCCAGCGATGGCAGTGGTTATCAATTCCTAGTCGAAATTCTCAGTGATTTGAATACCCGTAACCCGCAGGTGGCTGCACGGCTGATTGAGCCGTTGATTCGCTTGAAACGTTATGATGCTGGCCGTCAGGCTCTAATGCGCCAGGCGCTGGAGCAACTTAAAACGCTAGATAATCTGTCCGGTGATTTATACGAGAAGATAACTAAAGCACTGGCCGCATAATGGCTGAATCAGCCAATAGCGCTGCCCACTAACGTTACCTTCACAGCACAGAGGGCAGCAATGCCCTCTTTTTTATGGTTCTTGACCTACAAATAGTTAACACCTTGTTATCAATATAGTTAAACAAAGAGATTCTTTGCGTGGCTTTACTGAGCAATCGTTTACTTTCCTGATAGATAAATTTACCATTCCCGCGTCTATCCATAGGTTGAAAGCCGGTCAGGAGATCACATGTACTACCCACTCGTCAAAAAAGCACTATTTCAGCTTGATCCAGAACGTGCCCATGAATTCACTTTCCGGCAGTTAAAACGTGTTACTGGCACACCACTCGAATTCCTGGTTCGCCAGTCGGTACCAACCAAACCAGTGAGCTGTATGGGATTGTCATTCAAAAATCCATTAGGTTTGGCGGCGGGGCTGGATAAAGACGGTGAGTGTATTGATGCGCTGGGCGCGATGGGGTTCGGTTTTATCGAAGTGGGTACGGTGACACCCCGGCCACAGTCAGGTAATGATAAGCCAAGGTTGTTTAGGATCGTTGAAGCTGAAGGCTTGATCAACCGGATGGGATTTAATAATCACGGAGTTGATAACTTAATTGAAAATGTCAAAAAATCACATTTTGGCGGAATATTAGGTATTAATATCGGGAAAAATAAAGACACCCCGGTAGAGCAAGGTAAAGAAGATTACTTGATTTGTATGGATAAAATTTATCCTTACGCGGGATATATTGCGATTAATATCTCCTCACCTAATACCCCAGGGTTACGATCTTTGCAGTATGGTGAAGCGTTAGATGATTTGTTGGCAGCAATTAAAAATAAACAAACTGAATTACATCAGCGCCATCATAAATATGTTCCTGTGGCAGTAAAGATCGCGCCGGATCTTACCGAGGAAGAGTTGATCCAAATAGCTGACAGTTTAGTTCGCCATAATATAGATGGCGTTATTGCCACTAATACAACGTTAGATCGCTCTCTCATTCAGGGATTAAATTATTGCGAACAAGCCGGTGGTTTAAGTGGCCGACCATTACAATTACGCAGCACGGAAGTCATTCGTCGCTTATCACAAGAGCTGCAAGGGCGTCTGCCAATTATCGGGGTAGGTGGAATTGATTCGGTTACTGCCGCTCGCGAAAAAATGGCGGCAGGTGCTTCATTGATTCAAATTTATTCCGGCTTTATCTTCCGTGGGCCTGGTTTGATTAAGAATATCATCACTCATATCTAATTATTTAACTTCATTACTGGCCGGGGGGTTTATTTCTTCCTCCGGCTCGTCTATATTTTACTCCGGTAGATTAAATATACAGCGAAAGCCCTATACCTAAATAATGTGAGTTGCAGGTAGCCGGTAATCGAATAACAAAGTGGTCGTGAACTGATTTGAACGCGACTTATAGTGGTCTCGTAGAGGCGAGCTCCATGGATGGGCTGAGTAACGAGAGCCGCCAACGCACATGCTGTTTGAAGTATGATGCGGATATATGAAATTAATCCCATTTGATGGGCGAAGAACTCAGTTATTGAGTCAATGATGTTAGCAGCATGGCGGGAAGGAAAAATATGCGAATTAAACCAGATGATAAATGGCGTTGGTATTTTGATACCGAACACGACCGACTGATGTTGGATTTAGCTAATGGTATGATATTTCGCTCGCGTTTCCCGTCTAAAATGCTAACCCCAGATGCTTTCGATGAATCCGCATTCTGTGTCGACGATGCCGCTCTCTATTTTGAATTCGAAGATCAATGTCGCCAAATTAAATTGAGCCATGAACAACGTTCAGAATTAGTGTTAAATGCATTGGTCGCATTTCGTTTCCTAAAACCACTAATGCCCAAAAGTTGGTATTTTGTACAATACCCTAAAGCGCTGATGCCAAAAAATGGTGAGTTGGCGTTAGTTAAAGTATTGGATAGTGGTGAAGATGTTCGCTTGTTAGTGGTTGAGTCGGGTGATTCGGCAAGTTTGTGTTTATTAGCACAATCACAAGTGGTATTAGCTGGACGGCAGATGGTATTAGGTGATACCATTAAGATAATGAATGACCGTTTGTTGCCCCTTATCATTGCAGAGGTTTATACCGCCCCAGCTTTCGACCGAGCGGTATAATTCCCCTTCATACCGCAGTAAAGTGGTTAGCTGCGTGCAGAGAGTAAGTTTATCGGGATTATCTTATTTACCGCTGAGGGTAATATCCCCTGTGGGAATACAGCTACAACAAAGAATAGTTCCGTCGTTGCCAATGGCACTCTGTTTTAAAGGTGCAACATCGCCATTCACTAATGTAATTCTACAACTGCCACATATCCCAGCCCGGCATGAATAAGGAATACGGATATTTTGTTGTTCCAATTGTTCCAGCAATACCTGCTGATTATTACCATTAAAGCGAATGCCGTTATATTCAATCGATACCGCTTTGGATTGATCAAGTGGTGCCGCCAGGCTTTCAACTATGGCACCTGCACTGTATGGCCGAGGTGGTTTGGTTGACAGAATTTCTACTTCATCACCTATCCGAATAATACCGCTGTTCCTGGCCACCATATTCTGGCCAAAATCGATATCGCCATTTTCCGCAGTTCGGAATGTCTGTAGTGTTCGTAATGGCTCACCGGCTGGATGTTTCCGCCCGCGTTCTACGCTGACGGTGGTTAATACACAACGGCTGCATGGCTTAACCAAATCAAAGGTGATATCTCCAACGCGAATCACCTGCCAACTGTCTTCGGCAAATGCACTGGCACCGGTTACGACTAAATTCGGGCGAAACTGTTCTAATTTAATACTGCCAGGGCAGCGTTGCTGTAGTTCTTTAAATGATGCTTCGTTAACGAGCAGGTAAGGGAAGCCATCAGCAAAAGACAGTGGAATCTCTGGCATCGGCTTCACCCTGCGGGTTAACTGTGCACCGAGCCAGCGTAATTGCACTTCACGCTGAAAATAGCCACTGAGCCAGTTGTTGATGGTCTCAGGGGCAATTAGCGCCGTAAAATGATTTCCCCAGACTTCCGTCGGTTCAGCATTGGCTAAAAAATCATTAAAGCGGATACTGGCACTCTCGCCATCGGGCGCCGTGAGATATAAACCGTCCGGCATTAATGCCGGGGTGAACAACACCATCTGCGGATTTTGGCGCGCAGTAATAAAAGTGCCATCCGGTTCGGTAATCATAAATACGCGGTCAAAGGCCAGCCCACTGCTGCTGACTTGAGCATGAGAAAGCTGCAAGCCGCGCATGGATTTCACCGGATGAACGTAGAGTCGGGAGAGGGTAATCACCATTGCCTCCGTGCGAGTATTAAATAAGAAGGAGCAACTTTATGACAAGCTGCTGGGATTAGCTATAATGCGCAACAATTTTCTTTTTGGTGATAGTGCGATATGAACTCTCTGTTTGCCAGCACGGCGCGTGGACTGGAAGAACTGTTAAAAAGCGAACTCGAAGCGCTGGGCGCTCACGACTGTAAAATAGTACAGGGTGGGGTACATTTTCAGGGTGACGATCGACTCATGTACCAAAGCCTGCTGTGGAGCCGCCTGGCTTCGCGCATCTTGTTACCGCTTAACGAATTTAAAGTTTACAGCGATTTGGACTTGTACCTCGGGGTGCAGGCGATCGACTGGCCGTCAATTTTTGGTGTGGATAAAACCTTTGCTGTGCACTTTAGCGGCGTGAATGATGAAATCCGCAACAGCCAGTACGGTGCATTGAAAGTAAAAGATGCCATTGTTGACAGCTTTACCCGTAAGTTGGAGCAGCGCCCAACGGTTGCCAAGCAGCAACCGGATATTCGGGTGAATGTTTTCCTACAACGGGATATGGCCAGTGTGGCATTGGATCTCAGTGGTGAAGGGCTGCATCAGCGCGGCTACCGTGATCTGACCGGTCAGGCTCCCCTGAAAGAAAACCTGGCAGCGGCAATTATCCAGCGTTCTGGCTGGCAGTCAGGTACACCGATGGTCGATCCGATGTGTGGTTCCGGTACATTGCTGATTGAAGCGGCAATGATAGCCTCTGATCGCGCCCCTGGTTTGCATCGCGCCCATTGGGGCTTTACCGCCTGGAGTGCCTTCAACGAAGTGCTATGGCGTGAATTGACCACCGAGGCGCAAGTGCGTGCCCGCAATGGTTTGCAGGCAACCACTTCTCGCTTCTTCGGTTCAGACATCGACAGACGAGTTATCGAAATGGCGCGTGCTAATGCCCGCCGCGCTGGGGTATCAGAGCTGATTAGCTTCAATGCCAATGATGTCAGTAAGTTAGTGAACCCCCTGCCGGAAGGGCCGGTAGGCACGGTTATCAGTAACCCGCCTTACGGTGAGCGGTTGGAAAGCGAGCCGGCATTGATTGCATTGCATAATATGCTCGGTCGCATCATGAAATCGGCATTTGGTGGCTGGCGTTTATCGCTGTTCAGTGCATCACCGGAATTGCTGAGTTGCCTGCAACTGCGGGCGGAACGTGAATTTAAAGCGAAAAATGGCCCGCTGGATTGCGTGCAGAAAAACTATCAGTTAGCGGCGAATCCACAGGGTGCTGCGGGTGTTCAGGTGGCAGAAGATTATGCCAACCGTCTACGTAAAAACGTGAAAAAGCTGGATAAGTGGGCCAAACAGCAGGGTATCGAATGCTACCGTCTGTATGATGCCGATTTGCCTGATTATAATGTGGCCGTCGATCGTTACGGCAGCAAAGTGGTGGTACAGGAATATGCGCCGCCGAAAACGATTGATGCGCAAAAGGCCCGCCAGCGCTTATTTGATGTGATTAATGCCACCCTTGCGGTACTGGATCTCCCATCCAATCAATTGGTATTAAAAACCCGTGAGCGCCAGAAGGGCAAAAACCAATACGAAAAGCTGGCACAAAAAGGTGAATTCCTGCTGGTGAGTGAATATAACGCCAAGCTATGGGTTAACCTGACCGATTACCTCGATACCGGTCTGTTCCTTGATCACCGTATCGCTCGCCAGATGCTAGGTAAAATGAGCCAGGGTAAAGACTTCCTTAACCTGTTTGCCTATACCGGTACGGCCAGTGTTCATGCCGGCTTGGGTGGTGCGCGCAGTACCACGACGGTTGATATGTCGCGTACCTATCTGGAGTGGGCCGAGAAGAATTTGCGGGTGAATGGCTTAACTGGCCAACAACACCGCTTGATTCAGGCTGATTGCCTTTCATGGCTCAGTAACACCGATGAGCAGTTCGATGTGATCTTCATTGATCCACCGACTTTCTCCAACTCCAAGCGTATGGAGACCACCTTTGATGTTCAGCGCGATCACTTAGTGCTGATGAAAGAACTTAAACGGTTACTGCGCCGTAAGGGAACAATCATGTTCTCGAACAATAAGCGCGGTTTCCAGATGGATTTGGACGGGATAAAGGCGTTAGGGCTGGAAGCGAAAGAGATAACAGCTCAGACACAATCAGAAGACTTTGCCCGTAATCGTCAAATCCACAACTGTTGGCTGGTCACCCACAGCCACGAGGAAAAGTAGAAACTATGTCGTTAATTAGCATGTCCGGTGCCTGGCTGTCGTTCAGCGATGCACCTTTATTGGATAATACTGAATTGCATATTGAGGCAAACGAGCGCGTTTGTCTGGTGGGCCGTAATGGCGCAGGTAAATCCACCTTATTGAAAATTTTGAGCAAAGAAGTCGCACTGGATGATGGCCGCATCATTTATGAGCAAGATTTGATTGTGGCGCGTCTGCAACAAGACCCACCACGCAATGTGGCCGGTACCGTGTTTGACTTTGTGGCTGAAGGCGTGCAAGAACAGGCTGAACATTTAAAAGCCTACCACGCAAGCTTGCATCAGGTTGAGTTAGACCCAAGTGAGAAGAACCTCAATCGTCTGGCGGCATTGCAGGAGATTCTGGACCATCAAGGTTTGTGGCAATTAGACAGCCGCATTCAGGAAGTGCTGGTTCAACTTGGTTTATCTGCTGATGCCGAACTTTCATCACTGTCAGGTGGTTGGTTGCGTAAAGCAGCACTAGGCCGTGCGCTGGTAAGCTCGCCGAAAGTGCTGCTGCTGGATGAACCGACCAACCATTTGGACATCGAAACCATTAATTGGCTGGAAGGCTTCCTGAAAGAATTCCAGGGCAGCATCGTGTTTATCTCTCATGACCGTTCCTTTATCCGCGCGATGGCGACCCGTATTGTCGACCTTGATCGTGGCAAATTGGTGTCATGGCCAGGGAATTACGAACTGTATCTTGCCAGCAAAGAAGAAGCACTGCGGGTTGAAGAGCTGCAAAACGCTGAATTTGACCGCAAACTGGCGCAGGAAGAAGTGTGGATACGCCAAGGTATCAAAGCGCGCCGCACCCGTAACGAGGGCCGTGTGCGCGCGCTGAAAGCGCTGCGCATGGAGCGTTCTGAACGCCGTGAAGTGATGGGCACAGCCAAGATGCAAGTCGAAGAGACTGTGCGTTCAGGCAAAATTGTCTTTGATCTGGAGAATGTTAACTATCAGATTGATGGCAAAGTATTAGTGAAAGATTTTACCGCACAAGTACAGCGTGGCGATAAAATCGCGCTGGTGGGCCCAAATGGTTGCGGTAAAACGACATTACTGAAACTGATGCTCGGTCAGCTTAAAGCGGACAGCGGCAAAGTACATTGTGGCACCAAGTTGGAAGTGGCTTATTTTGACCAGCATCGGGCAGAACTTGATCCCGAACGTACGGTGATGGATAACCTGGCAGAAGGTAAGCAAGAAGTGATGGTAAATGGCCGCTCGCGCCATGTACTCGGTTACCTGCAAGACTTCTTGTTCCACCCTAAACGCGCAATGACACCGGTGAAAGCGCTGTCTGGTGGTGAGCGTAATCGCCTGTTATTGGCTAAATTATTCCTTAAGCCTAGCAACTTGCTGATTCTCGATGAACCGACCAACGATCTGGATGTGGAAACACTGGAGTTGTTGGAAGAGATGGTTGATAGCTATCAGGGCACAGTGCTGTTGGTAAGCCATGACCGTCAATTCGTTGATAACTCAGTGACTGAATGTTGGATCTTTGAAGGTACTGGCCAGATCAATAGTTTTGTTGGCGGCTATTATGACGCGCATCAGCAACGTGCTGAGGCAAAACCTATCCGTCAGGTAGCGGCTAAAGTTGAAGAAACCAAAACTGCGACACCGGTTAAGAGTAATGCTCCCGCCGCGAAGCGCCCGGGTAAGTTGAGCTATAACTTACAACGTGAGTTGGATCAGTTACCGCAACAGCTAGAAAAACTGGAAAATGAAATCAGTGAGTTACAGGCTGAAGTTGGTCACGCAGATTTCTTCTCCCGCCCGCATGAAGAGACACAACAGGTCTTGAAAGCATTAGCTGATGCTGAACAGGCGTTAGAAGTAGCATTTGGTCGTTGGGAAGAGCTGGAAGCTCAGAAAAACGGTTAAAAATGTGTAACCACCGTTCTACCAGATGACGTGCAATACGATATTATGTCTATTGTTATAGTAAGTCTCTTGATAGAACGGTGTTCAACAATACCCAATAGATTTCAACGTGCAGGAAGGTAGCTTGCAGCGGCCTGATAGAGGCGAGAACCATGGATGGCGGAGTAACGGAACAGCCAACCATCTGCATGTTGAAAGATGAAGGGATATACAGGCCAGCCGTAAGGACATAGATATTGTATTCTGTTATTGAGCCTAAACACGGCGGGCAGTCAGGGAATGTCATCCTGTGCCGGCAGTGCGACATGTCAGTGGCCTTACCCTCCCTGCCTTATGGCACTAAAGCGGTATGTCCGCGTTGCAAAACCACACTGACTACTAGGTGGGATGAGCCACGCAAGCGCCCTGTGGGGTACGCGGTTAGCGCATTATTTATGCTATTACTGGCTAATATGTTTCCGTTCGTCAACATGCGTGTGGCCGGGATCACCAGCGAAATTACCTTACTCCAAATACCCAGAGTCATGGTGTCAGATAACTATGCCAGCATGGCAACGTTATTTATGGTACTGGTTCAGTTGATACCGGCATTCTGTATGGTAGCCATCATCCTGCTTTGCCTGCGGGTGCGGATGCCAGCCCACTTGAAAGCCGCAATAGCGAAAGCGTTATTCCAATTTAAAAGCTGGTGCATGGTTGAGATCTTCCTCGCCGGTGTGCTGGTGAGCTTTGTCAAACTGATGGCGTATGGCGACATCGGTATTGGCAGCAGTTTTATCCCCTATTGCCTATTTTGTCTGTTACAAGTCCGCGCCTTCCAATGTGTCGATCGTCATTGGATGTGGCAGGATATTGCCCCGGCTCCTGAACTGAAGCTCCCGTTGGTTGCGGGCCGTACTGGTTTGCGTCAGGGGTTGCGATCCTGTTCTTGTTGTACCGCAATTTTGCCGCAATCCCAGGTGCAATGCCCGCGCTGCCATACTCATGGCTATGTTCGTCGTCGCCATAGCTTGCAGTGGACAATGGCCCTATTGATCACCTCGATTCTGCTCTATATTCCGGCTAATTTGATGCCGATTATGATTACCGAAAGTCTGGGGAGTCAAATGGGTTCTACCATTATGGCGGGGGTCATTTTCTTGTGGAGCGAAGGTTCTTATCCGGTGGCGATGGTGATTTTTATCGCCAGTATCATGGTGCCATCGTTAAAAATGTTAGCGATTGCCTGGCTGTGTTGGGATGCAAAAGGTAAAGGTAATAGCGATACTGAACGGATGCATTTCATCTATGAAATCGTGGAATTTGTTGGCCGTTGGTCAATGATCGATGTCTTTGTTATTGCTGTGCTCTCTTCATTAGTCCGTATTGGGCAACTGATGAGTATTTATCCAGCGATTGGTGCACTGCTATTTGCCATGGTAGTGGTTCTGACAATGTTTGCTGCATTAACCTTTGATCCTCGTTTAACCTGGGATCGAATCAGTGAATCAACCCAAAAGGAGCCGCAAGGTGACGGACAATAATCCCAGCCAGAATGTGGCGGAAATTGAAAAAATCAAGCGATGGTCGCCGGTGTGGATCATCCCGATTGTCACTGTGCTGATTGGCGCATGGATTTTGTTTTATCATTTCAGCCACCAGGGGCCACAGGTGGTATTGACCACACTGAATGCCGAAGGTATTGAAGCAGGTAAAACAAAAATAAAAAGTCGTAGTGTGGATGTCGGTATCGTAGAGCAGGTCACGCTGAGTGAGGATCTGAACCATGTTATCGTGCAGGCACGGCTCAGCTCAGGCATGAATACCCTGTTACATGGCGATACCGTCTTCTGGGTGGTGAAGCCGCAGATTGGCCGTGAGGGTGTATCTGGCCTGGGAACACTACTTTCCGGTGCTTACATTGAGCTGCAACCGGGTAGCAAAGGTAAATCATTAAGTGAATTCACCTTATTGGATTCCCCACCGCTGGCCTCACCTGATGCTAAAGGGGTGCGTATCATTCTGGACAGCGAACAGGCTGGGCAGTTGAATGCTGGCGACCCGGTATTGTTCCGTGGCTACCGGGTCGGATCGGTAGAAACCAGCACCTTCGATGCCAAGTCACGCTTAATGCGTTATCAGTTATTTATTGGTGCGCCTTATGACAGTCTGGTCACCAGTAATGTCCGTTTCTGGAAGGACAGTGGTGTAGCGGTCGATCTATCATCACAAGGAATGCGAGTTGAAATGGCATCGCTGGCAACCCTTTTCAGTGGTGGCGTAAGTTTCGATGTGCCTGATGGTTTGGATCTGGGCAAACCGGTCACGGCAGATAAAGCTGAATTCAAACTGTTTGATAATCGCAGCAGCATTCAAAATTCTCTGTTCACTGAACATGAAGATTTCTTGTTGTTCTTCTCCGACTCTGTACGTGGTTTGCAGTCTGGTGCGCCGGTAGAGTTCCGTGGTATTCGTGTGGGTACTGTGGCCGATGTGCCGTTCTTCACCGAAGGTATGAGGCAGCGAGTTGATAATGATTTCCGTATTCCGGTGCTTATTCGCATTGAGCCAGGCCGTTTCCGCGATGATTTAGGCTCGGATACCAACTTTGCGCAAATATTGAAAACAGCCAAAGAACGCGGGCTACGTGCCTCATTGAAATCAGGTAACTTGCTGACGGGGGCGCTGTTTATTGATCTGGATTTCTACCCAGATGCCAAACCGTGGAAAGGGCCGTTGGAAGTGGCGGGCTATCCATTGCTGCCCACAGTCAGTGGTGGTTTAGCGCAAATTCAGCAGAAATTGATGCAAACACTGGATAAGATTAATAGTCTACCTCTGGATCCAATGGTGAATGAAGTCACGAAGACACTGGCTGAAAGTCAGAAAACGATGCGTGAAACTCAGAAAACCTTGGCGGCATTGACTGCAATCACCTCAAGCCCGGCGATGCAGGATCTCCCCAAAGATCTGCAAAAAACCCTGAATGAGTTGAATCGCAGCATGAAAGGCTTCCAGCCAGGTTCACCGGCCTACAACAAGATGGTGGGTGATATGCAACGGTTAGATCAGGTCTTGCGTGAATTACAGCCAGTATTGCGTACGCTGAATGAGAAGAGTAACGCGCTGGTATTTGAAGCGGCAGGAAGTCAGGATCCTCAGCCTAAGAAGGCCAAAAAATGATGAAATGGATGGCAGTTCTCGCAGCGCTGTTACTTAGCGCTTGCAGTAGCGAACCCGGCAAAACCTACTATCAGTTACCGGCACTCAGCGCACCTGCTACGGTCAGTAGTAGTGTTGCTTCAAGGCAATTATGGATTGAACATGTTGGTGTTGCTGATTATCTGGCTGCGACGGGAGTGGTATACCAAACCAATGATGTACAGTATGTCATTGCCAGCAACAACTTGTGGGCCAGTCCACTGGATCAACAGTTGCAGCAAACCTTGGTAACCAATCTGAGTAATGCGCTGCCGGGTTGGTTGGTCTCTTCACAACCACTGGATAGCGATCAGGATGTCCTCAATGTGACTGTAACCGGCTTCCATGGCCGCTATGATGGTCGCGCCGTCATTCGTGGTGTGTGGATACTGAAACATCAGGGACAGTTGATTAAGCAGCCATTCGATCTCGAGCTTAAACAGAGTGAAGACGGCTACGATGCTCTGATCCGAACCTTGGCGCAGGGCTGGCAGCAGGAAGCCAAGGTTATTGCTGCTCAGTTACAAAACGTTAAGTAATATTTTGTTCTAATTTAGTCTAATATCAGTCAAACCCTCTTTCGTTGCTAATGAAAAATTACTGCGAAAGAGGGTTTTTTGTTTAATATCAATATATTGCTTTCAGTTATCCCAAATCAATCACTTAGCAAATTCAGCGGACATAGCTCACAAATATGACATTGGCGTGAATTTTGCGCATTGCTTTTCTGTTTCCTAAGGTCTATCACTTAATTGTGACTGCACATAAAGTGGTCACTGTTTTCTTTCCACCAGACCGAAAGATGAGGGAAACGAGGCATGAAGAGACAGAAAAGAGATCGCCTGGAAAGGGCGTTGTCACGCGGGTATCAAGCAGGTATTTCAGGGCGTTCAAGGGAAATTTGTCCCTATCAAGCTTTAGACGCCAGATCGCATTGGTTAGGAGGTTGGCGACAAGCCATGGAGGACAGGGCTGTGACCGCTTAAGCGGCTCTCTGTCAGACTAAGGGATCACCTCCGCTTTATGCGCATATTGCGGAGGTTTTCATTTTTACTCTTCGTACTTGGTGCCGCAGCGTTGTTGGCTGCATTCGCTCACCCGAATCATTGACTAGTGTCAACTCATCGGGATTCACTCATTTGCCGCCTAGCTGCAACACCAATTACTTTGAGTAATACAGGTGGTACTTGTCGCTGCAGCATTGTTGGCTGCATTCGCTCACCCGAATCATTGACTAGTGTCAACTCATCGGGATTCACTCATTTGCCGCCTAGCTGCAACACCAATTACTTTGAGTAATACAGGTGGTACTTGTCGCTGCAGCATTGTTGGCTGCATTCGCTCACCCGAATCATTGACTAGTGTCAACTCATCGGGATTCACTCATTTGCCGCCTAGCTGCAACACCAATTACTTTGAGTAATACAGGTGGTACTTGTCGCTGCAGCATTGTTGGCTGCATTCGCTCACCCGAATCATTGACTAGTGTCAACTCATCGGGATTCACTCATTTGCCGCCTAGCTGCAACACCAATTACTTTGAGTAATACAGGTGGTACTTGTCGCTGCAGCATTGTTGTCTGAATTCGCTCACCCGAATCATTGACTGGCGTCAACTCATCGAGGTCTGACCAAATTATTCAGCCCAGCGTTTTAGCAAGATACTCGCGTTAACCCCGCCAAAACCGAAGCCATTTGACAGTGCATAGGTTATCTCATGGGGGAGAGCTTTACCTGCCACAATATTCAACCCCTTGGCCGCGGCATCCAGATTCTCCAAATTCAGAGTGGCAGGCACGATTTGATCACGCAGTGCCAGTACCGTGAAGATGGTTTCCAATCCGCCAGCCGCCCCCAGCAAATGCCCGGTGGCTGACTTGGTTGAGGTAATGGCTAAGGTATTACCTTCACCAAATAAGTGTTTAATCGCATTGATTTCGCCAAGATCCCCCACCGGAGTTGAGGTTGCATGCGCATTAAGATGCTGAACTTGTTCTGGCTTAATTTTAGCCTGACGCAATGCGATCTTCATTGCGCGATATGCGCCATCACCATCTTCAGCTCCAGAGGTCATATGGTAGGCATCAGCACTGGTACCGTAGCCGACAATCTCAGCTAACGGTTGTGCGCCACGGGCGAGAGCATGTTCCAATTCTTCAATAATCAGTAAACCGGCACCTTCCCCCATCACAAAACCATCGCGAGCACTGTCGAAGGGACGGGAGGCTTTCTCAGGTGTGCTATTAAAACCGGTTGATAGAGCACGAGCTGCAGCAAAACCAGCCAAACTGACCTTATCAATCGCGGCTTCAGCGCCACCACATAAGGCAACATCCGCTTCATCGTTGCGGATCATCCGCACCGCATCACCAATAGCTTGCACTCCCGCCGCACAAGCGGTGACGGGCGCGCCAATTGGCCCTTTAAAATGATGTTTAATAGAAACATGACCCGCAGCCAAATTCACCAAAAATGAAGGTATTGTGAAAGGGGAGAGGCGTTTTGGCCCGCGAGTGTCGGTGGTGCGTACGGCATGGGCAATTGCAGGGAAACCGCCAATACCAGAACCAATCACGGTAGCGGTACGTTCCTGTTTTTCTACATCGTCAGCATGCCAGTCGGCTTGGGTAATAGCTTCATCTGCCGCCGCCATCGCAAACGCAATGAAACGATCCATTTTCTTCTGATCTTTTGGCGCAACAGCTTTATCAGGATCAAAGCCTGCTTCTGAGTCTGCGTCAAGTGTAGGCACTTGCCCACCAATCTTAGCTGACAAATCACCGACAATCTCATCCGGCAGAATACGGATGCCGGATTGCCCTGCCAGCAAACGTTGCCAAACAGTTTCGCTACCACAGCCTAACGGGGAAACCACACCCATACCTGTAATTACTACACGGCGCGTATTCATTGTTTTTCCTTTTGAGACTTAATTGAGTGAGACTGTTACCTGGTATCTATTGACTGTTTGCCATGCATCAGTGCCAACCGTTTATTAATTATATCGCTCTTGACGGAGCCTGCCGCAAGAGTGACATCTTGTGCACAAATAGGTTGCCCGGTATTTCTGTCCAGTAAGATAGTTTCTACCGGATTACCTGTACGGCGATCTGCGAGAACTACCGCAGGACCAAGTGGTGCAAAATGCTGATTACCCCACTGGAATAGTGCCGCCATCACTGGGAAAAAATCATTGCCACGCTCAGTCAGTAAATACTCATAGCGGGCAGGACGCGGATTATAGAGCCGCTTTTCAAGGATTCCACTTTCCACCAGATACTTTAGGCGGCGGGTGAGGATAGTGGGTGATAGCTGCAAACTTTGCTGAAATTCATCAAACCGCGTTAACCCCTGAAAGGCATCGCGGATGATTAATATGCTCCACCATTCGCCGACGCGTTCAAGAGAGCGGGCAATCGGGCAAGGCATGTCTTCAAGGCGGGTTCTTTGCATTCCATTCCTCACATCATTATTGTGGTTTTGGCTGAGCGTGGGCTGAAAATTAACATTCAACAGGTGACTACATTTATTGTAGTCACTTGGGTTAAAAAAAATGCCTCGTGGCATCATTATTATGGTGCAGGGGAGTAACTGCCCCTGCACAGGGATAACAGATATTAGAAAGTATTGGTGTCTTTAAACAGACCGACTTTCAAGTCGGTGGCAGTGTAAATCACTTTGCCATCAACCAAAACTTCACCGTCCGCGACACCCATAATTAATTTACGCATAATAACGCGTTTAAAATTAATACGATATGTTACTTTTTTGGCTTCAGGCAGTACCTGACCGGTGAATTTAACTTCACCGACACCCAGCGCGCGACCTTTGCCTTCGCCACCTAACCAGCCAAGATAGAACCCAACCAATTGCCACATAGCATCAAGGCCCAGGCAGCCTGGCATTACAGGATCACCGATAAAGTGGCAACCGAAGAACCATAGATCTGGATTGATATCCAGTTCCGCTTCCACATAACCTTTGCCATAGGTACCGCCGTCTTCTGTCATCTTGACGACACGGTCCATCATTAACATATTGCCTGCTGGCAATGGTGGTCCGCCAGCGCCAAACAGTTCGCCACGGCCTGATGCTTCAAGGTCTTCTTTTGTATAGGATTCGCGTTTATCTACCATGTTCTCAGTAAGCCTTATTTTAGTGAAGTGCGCAGAATAGCGTACACCTGTACGCTGAGCAAGTCCGATCAGCCCTGGTTGAACCAGTTTAGCCAGCGTAATGGCCAAGGCCAACGGTGTCTGTCCTGCGGATTAACCTGTGAGATTCGCTCTTGAATTATACCTAACAGGCTTGGTTGCTGCTCGTCGGCATACACCATGCCTGTCAATAACGGCAGTGCTTCAGCGGCGCTATCAACCGCCCAGAGATGGAACTGACCATTTTGTACCGCCTCAATCACTGCCTGATTCAGGCATAAATGACGGACATTGGTCGTCGGTAGAATCACCCCTTGAGTGCCCGTCAACCCGCGACGCTGACAAGCTTCGAAGAAGCCTTCGATCTTTTCATTTACGCCGCCAATAGGCTGCACATTACCAAACTGATCAACAGAGCCTGTGACCGCAATTTGCTGGTTGATAGGCTGCTGCGAAAGGGCACTGATCAAGGCGCAAAGCTCGGCCAGTGATGCGCTATCACCATCGACCTCACCATAGGATTGCTCAAAAACAATCGAAGCCGAGAAGGGTAGCGGCTGATCAAGTTCCAATTCTGAGATCAAGAATGCTTGCATAATCATCATGCCTTTAGCATGTAGATTACCGCCCAGTTCTGCTTTACGTTCAACGTCAACAAACTCGCCATCACCCAAGTGAACCACACAACTGATACGTGCAGGTTCGCCAAAAGCATAAGGGTGACCTGGGTATTCCAGTACCGACAAACCATTAATCTGACCGACGACTAACCCTTCGGTATCAACCAAAATTTGCCCTAGTTCAATCTCATCTTGCATCCGCTCAGCAAGATAACTATTACGCCAATCACGGGCATTCAAGGCAATGTCCAGCGCATTGGCTGTAATTGACTCTTCTTCAGCATACAGCGCTGCTTCTGCCAACTGGCCAGTTAGCCATACTGGGCACAGCGGCAGACTGCCCTGATCACCGCTGTAGCGCACTGCCTGACGAAACAGAACTGGCCAGGCATCGGCAGATAAAGATGGCAACTGCTTTTCCTGCAATAACGCATTGATATAGCCACACCATAGGGTCATGCCATCGATATCGACCAGCGGCAGCTCGACTTCGAACTCGCCATAGATAGCCAATTCACCTAACTCGGGTTCCATATCGTGGAAATCGCCAAGGCCCAGACGGTCGCCAACGAGAATCAGGCGCAGATCCAGTGGCATAGAGGGAATGTGTACTGGCAGAGGGCGAGTTTCATCAGGTGACAACCAATCGAAGCGCTGCTGGACAATCATCTGTTTCAGACGCAGCCACATCAGTGGTTGAGCTTGTAATGCCCGTACTGACAGGATCAATATGCCGCCATTAGCCTGATGAACCAAGCCGGGTTGCAGACTGATTTGATCTTTATGCCATCTAACACAACCAAACAGTTGTTCTGGTTCTATCCATTCCTGATAGAGACAGCGTGAATGTGCCGCAAAAGGCTCGTCACCACGTTGTGCCGGCTGCCAGGTCACTAGATTGGTATCAATCTGATAATCGCCACCAAACACGGCAGAGGCTTCAGGTTGCAGCTCTTTAACTGCCTGCGCGATCAATGCCAGATACTCAGTACTCTCCTGTGCTTTAATCAGCATAAAACGCGGTTGAGATTGTGGATGACAAAATAGCGTCATGCCATTCTCTAACCGGGGCTGAATCGCCGAGAAAGAAACCGGCTCCAACAGGGAGGCAGTAGTAAATAACGCTTCATAGGGCGTTGCGTTCGGCAGCATTGACTGCCATTCAAGTCGGTTATTGGTCAAAGTAATAGATGCAATCGTCAAAAAGGGAAAGGGCGATTATACAAGAATAAAGCAGGCTGCATATACGTAGAGTGGCAGTTGGTAGCAAGGAGTAAGACATCGGCAGTATTCCGTACAAAAAACAAACTAATCATAGGCTTTTAGTAGGGTGAAATTCTGCGTAAAACTGTTATGCTTGACTTAAGTTACACGGTCACTAAAGAGCTCACGATGAAATATCAACAACTGGAAAATCTGGAAAGTGGTTGGAAATGGGCGTATTTGGTAAAAAAACACCGTGAAGGTGAAGCCATTACCCGCCACATTGAAAACAGTGCAGCTACAGACGCAGTAGAGCAATTGATGAAACTGGAAAGTGAACCAGTAAAGGTGCTGGAGTGGATTGACACTCATATGAACGTACAACTGGCGACGCGGATGAAGCAGACTATCCGCGCCAGACGTAAGCGCCATTTCAATGCTGAGCATCAGCATACGCGCAAAAAGTCGATCGATCTGGAATTTCTGGTTTGGCAGCGTTTGGCAGCTCTAGCCCGGCGCCGTGGCAATACTCTGTCAGATACAGTGGTGCAGTTAATTGAAGATGCTGAGCGTAAAGAGAAATATGCCAACCAGATGTCATCTTTGAAACAGGACTTACAGGATATTCTCGGTAAAGAGATTTAACCTGTCTTGGTATGAATTAGATAAAAGTTGATATTGATATAGAGCCATTAAGAAAAGAGATGTGGCCTGGTTTGTTATCATTGATGACAAAAAAAACCCCGCAATGCGGGGTTTTTTACGAAAGGAGTAAACTTAAGCCTGTGGCTGAGTTACAACTTCTTTGTAGCCTTTAACTTCGATCTCTACGCGACGATCTGGTGCCAGGCAATTGATCAGAGCAGCACGTGGTTTCACGTTGTCACAGGTGTTACCAGTAACTGGGTTTGCTTGACCTTCACCGCGAGCGGTGATTTTGTCAGCAGGGATACCTTTAGAAACCAGGTAATCACGCACGCTGTCAGCACGACGCTGAGACAGAACTAAGTTCGGTGCTGGTTGACCGATACGGTCAGCGAAGCCCAGAACAACTACAGAACCGTCTTTAGGATCGATAGAGCTCAGTTGTGCATACAGTTGGTCCAGAGCTTGCTGGCCTTCTGGTTTCAGAGTTGCTTTGTTGAAAGCGAACAGCACGTCAGATTTCAGTGTGAAACGCTTAGTGTCAACAACTGGAGCTGGAGCTGGTGCTGGAGCAACTACTGGCGCTACTGCATCTTCCTGACCGAAACGGTAAGAAACACCCAGGCTCAGCATGCCATTGTCTGGACGAGCACCAACGGTAGCTTTATCACCGATGTTGCTAACCCATTGGTATTCCATACGGGTTGCCCAGTTTTTGGTCCATGCATATTCTGCACCCAGCGCTACCAGTGGAGAAACACCGGTGTCATGGTTGCTAGCACGGCTATCAGTAGGAGCATCGTAAGCGCTAGAATCTACGCGCCAAACCAGACCACCCAGACGGGTGTACAGGTCCAAGTCCTGAGCAATTGGGTAGCTCAGTTTAGCAGCCAGCTGTACGCCTTGTGCTTTGAATGCGCCGTTATTTACGTCGCCTTTGTAAGGCATACGGCCAAGCCAGTCGTATCCCATTTCAAAGCCCAGGTATTGGTTTGCTTGGTAACCCAAGAACGCACCAGCACCCAGTTGGTCTTTATGGGTAGGACCGTCGTTGCCAACGTTGCCATAGATACCGCCAGTGCCAGTATCTTGATACTGGGACCAACCCAGTTTACCACCGGTGTACCAGGTGTTATCTTTCGGTGCGGCTTGCGCTACTGTAGCGAAACCAGCCAGTGCCACTGCTAATGCGATAGCTGTCTTTTTCATTTTACGCCTCGTTATCATCCAAATAGGCAATGAGCTTTAAAAAGCTAAGCCCTTGGTTAAAATTCTTCGCCAAGGTTTTAACGCTCCCGTTAATCACGCTGCCAGTATAATTTGGCGTTTTAGAGCAACCTTGGCGATGTAAAGTCTACAACGTGGCGAGAAAGTTACAAGTGTGATGTGATAAACCGCCTGAAAAAAAAGCGAAATAGTGCATTATCTTTAACGATTTAGCGGTAAAAACCCGCGTTTTCTAGACGTTATTTTCTGCTGCAAGCCGCATTCCGACTCGCTTTATGCCGGTTTTATAGGAGTAAGCGCTAAATATTGTAATAATTCATGGGATAAATCCTAAATTTACTTAATGATACAAAGAAGAATGAATTTTTAACGTTGCGCACTGTCCTTGGTTCAGTTTTATGTCATTCAACGGACGCATAACAAACCCATAAGCATTCCCTAACTTTGCTGCCAAACGTAATCTGATTCGATCATTTTCTGACAACTCCGGTAGCCAACCAAGAACGACACTGTAATTTCCCGTCAATAATGCCTTCTCCATTGCATCAACAGTCGACAATGGATTGATTTGCCGTAACTGAACGACTTTATCTATTGGTAAGCCTGAATGCTGTAACCATAAACGACTTAATTTCTGTTGTGGGGCCAGCCATAAAAGCCACCGAGACTGCTTACCAAGTTGTTGCAATAAAGGAAGCAATAACTGAGTTACCGCAGGCTGGTTTTCACTGTACACAAGTTCACTGATAAGGCCACTATCTGTTGGAGCATCAACTCTTTCCGGTGTTTCACGGCTAATAAGAGAATGATAATTAGCATTATAAGGTTTTAGTGATTGAGTACGCATTATGAACCTCGCCTGTAGTGTGCTGTATGCATATACAGTAGTCACTGTTTGTTCGAAGATCAACTAAATTTTTACAAGACGCTTCGCATAATTGTGATGTAAATCCGTGCAAATTCATTTTGTGTTTGGCTAGGTAATCCATATTGCGTATTTTTTAATTGGTTGTTCCTCTTACACTTATTGCAACTGGATAGGGACGTTGGATTGGATTTTTACTAAAGGAGTAGTTATGGAAAACGCATCAGAAAACAAAATCATGCAAGCACAGGATCGTTTCGATTTTTTAGGCAAGATCACAGTTCGTTCGCAATTTGGTGGCTATGGCCTATTGGCGAACGGCATTATGTTTGCGGTGATTTCGGACGGCGAACTGTATTTACGCGCTAATAATAAGATAGAAACGCTATTCCGCAGTCGGGGGATGAGTAACTTTGTCTACGCTAAACGCGGGTTACCGGTATTGCTGCGTTATTATTGGGTAGACTCTGCATTATGGAGTGATGAGTGCACACTAAGTCATTTTGCTACACGCGCTTATCAAGGGGCGAAAGCTGAGATTTTAAGCAAAAAAGGGCCAACAGTTCGTCTGAAAGATTTGCCGAATCTCAGTGCCAGCCTTGAACGACTATTGTGGAAAGCCGTCATCAAGAATGCGGCGGAACTGCGGCGTGAAGGGGCCAAATGCTGTTATCTGAAGTTACGTGCATTAAGGCGCTCACTCGGGGTTAATGTATTATTGGCGCTTGCTGGGGCGATAAGTGGCCACCATTATGCTGTGCTGCCTTTATTGATGCGTAGTGAACTTATTGAATGGTTTGAGATACACATCCGTTCGCCCAACATTACGCAGTTTGAAACAGCATAGCGGGGCCATCGGGAATGGCCCCAATCTTAATTAGTCTGGCTGATGTGCCTATTCAGTTCACTGAGTTCAGGTAACAGTTCAAGCAATAAACCTATTTGTTGTAAAACCAATTGGTCTTTGCTCTCCGGCTCAGGATTACAGTTCTGTAGCCGGGTAGATAAGCTGGCTAGCACCTGGGCCATTTTCGCGCTGTCAGGCTGCTCTTGCTCAAGTGTACCCTCGACATAACAAATCGCATCATTAAGCAGATTCAGGGTGGCGGTGTTGCTCAGTTTCTCTCGATGAGCACCCAGCGCGGATATATAGCTCAGCATCGTGTGGTTCAGACAGAGCAATCGGAATGCTGCCTCCTGAGTTTCTTTGTCATTTTTGGGTTCGGCAGACATATTTGAGATCACTGAGGCTAACTCCGCGTCGCAATTATGTGCATCACGGCGGGCTATACGGTAGGGCAGGCTATTATCTTTGCCTTGATAGTATTGCACCAGAATTGCATCCAAATAGCGGCAGTTGGCATTCAGCGTTTTATGAACCACCGCAGGGAGGTGGCGGAACTTCCAATCCGGCCAGATAAAACTCACCGCTACCCAGGCGATGGCACAGCCTAGCAGGGTATCAAATACCCGAGGTGCGGCAACCTCAAATCCTTCCCCTAATAGGTTAAAACAGAGCAAAACCAGCAGGGTAATAAACATCGTTGCATGAGCATACTGAACATTACGGAAAGCAAAAAATAGTACCCCGGTAATGACAATAAGGATGAGTTGCCCCTCAATGGAAGGCACAAAATACAGGATAGGCAAACCAATAAGAATACCCGCTAGCGTGCCAATTATACGCAATGCAAGGCGGCGGCGCGTCGCATTGTAGTTAGGTTGGCAGACAAAAAGACTGGTCAGTAGGATCCAATAGCCGTGGCGCATGCCTGTTAGTTGAATAAACGCATAACCGAGACATAGCACCACTGACATGCGAACTGCGTGGCGAAATAGTGCAGATTGTGGGGTGAGATGGCGGCTGATACGCAGCTTGATATCACTCCATCCGGTAATGTGGTCGTCAGACAAACGGCTCTCGGGCTGAGGGCCTTCGGCTAATACTTGTTCGGATTCAATTCCCGCCAATTGGGCATCAATAGCCCGTAAATTTCTCAGTAAGTGGGAAAGGGCTTTAACTTGCGGGATATTCTCGTTTTGCGCGAGTTCTCTGGCCAGTGCCGCATCTAAAAACGTAAAGGCTCGCTCGAAGCGAGGATCATGCTGATACTTTTGTCTCATCAGAATGGATTGCGAAAGTTGCAGGCAGGCTCTGGCTTGCATACTCAGTAAGCGCTGAAAGCGGAATAGCACGTCGCTGTAACGGAATTTCTCTCGTAGAACCTGATATTGGACATGTGACGAGCTGGCGCGTTCATGAATATCTTGTGCGACAAAATAGTAGTGAAGTGTCCGTCTGGTCCCACGCTGGCCCCGATCACCTTTCAAGCGAGTCACCAGTGAGGCTTTGGCCTGATTTAAGGTTGATACCAGTGTGCCGTTGGCCATCGCCACATCAATAAGAGGCTGGTCGACATCAGATTCGATATCAGGATCGAAGAGATTAGCTTTTGCTTCCAAATAGTGAGCAAGCTGCTGGTAGCAACGAGCTAGATTATCCTGCAAGGGGCGGATAGGGAAAATAAGGTGTCCGCACAAGGTCAGTACGTTATACCAAACAGCTCCGAGCAGCAGCAGTAGCGGCTGTTGGTACCAGATATGGTACATCGAGGTACCCAACATGGTGTAGATAGCAATTAGCAATGCGCCAAAGGCAATGGTTGCATAGCGTTGCCCCAAAGCCCCCAGCAGAATAAAACCACAGGTTGAAAAGGTCAGACCGAGGGCAAAAAACCAGGGATAAGGAAATAACAACTCTATCGATGCGGAGGCGACAAAAAAACAGATCAGCGTAATGAATAAATTGCGTAATCGCCCTGTCAGGCGGTCATCAAGATCAGTAAGTGCTGCCGCGACGACACCGAGTGTTAACGGAATTGTCAGTTTGGGCTGACCAATCCACCACGGAACCGCCGTTACTCCCGCCAACGCGATAAAAATACGGGCATGATAAAGCAGGCTACTATTGTAGACATAACGGCGTAAACCAGTGACGAAAGTGAGCACAAAAAACCTCTAAAACTGAAAATTCAGCGTTGCTGATATTGGCGTTGAGCGTTAGCCATTCTCGCTTGCTGTGCCATTTCGACTGAAACGACACGGCGGCCCACGGGCCACAAAGCAATAGCAGCAATTTTAAAATTGGCAATACCGACCGGGATACCAATGATGGTTATGCATTGCACAATCCCTGTGGCGATATGGGATAAACACAGCCACCAACCAAATAAAATGAACCAGACAATATTCAGTAACGAGCCGCCTGCAGTTATCAGAGCATTACTTTTTTCTGGGTATAATTCATTGACATGGATCGCCTCATTGCCATATGGAAGAAATGATAATTTGGTAATTTCCCAGCAAGAGCGCGTTAATGGTAAGGTAAAAATCAGAACGACACTGACGACTGTGGCGAATAGCCAGCCCAGTGTGGTGAAGAAACCACCTAAAACAAAATTAAGAATATTCAGTACAGTACGCATAGTGATTTATCTGCCTAGCTGAATAAAAAAACCGCAACGCGGATGAGTGATAACAAACGCTAACCATTCTATATGAATAGAGCGGGTTAGTTTCCGTTGTCAACTATCGGATACCTGTTGTTTAAACTCAATTATTTTATTTACACTCCATTGTGTTATTTCAATTCACTTAATACGAGTAATGGCGCGCAGATATGGAACTTAAAGCGACATCTTTTGGCAAGCATTTGGCTCAGCACCCTTACAACCGGGTGCGTTTGCTCAATGCTGGCATCGAAGTATGCGGTGATAAACATCAGTACCTAATTCCTTTTAACCAGTTGGTTAACATTGAATGTAAGCGCGGTATTGTCTGGGGCGAACTGGAATTTGAATTGCCAGACCAACAAGTTGTCCGTTTACATGGCACCGAATGGCAGGAAACTCAACGTTTCTATCAACATTTACTGGGCATCTGGCAGCAATGGAGTGAAGAGATGAGCTTGGTTTGTGTTGAGGTTTTACATAAACAAGTGGAATCAATCAAGCGGATTGAGCAACAGGATAAATGGTTTAAACGCAGTGAGTTAGGACAGGTGCAGCACTCTATTCGCGAGGCTTTAGCCTCATTGCCAATACCGGTGCAGCGGTTGAACGAATTTGAGACCTGTCGTGCAGATTATGAGATCTGTTTGCGCTGGTTGCAGCAAGGTAGTCGCAGTGTAGAACGCCGGAATCAGCAATGGACCAACCGAATGTTGGAAGAGCATCAAGATTTCTTCCAAAGTGTAGAAACCTCCCCTCTGAATGAATCGCAAAGCCGGGCGGTGGTTAATGGCGAAGACTCGGTATTAGTTCTGGCAGGTGCCGGCAGTGGTAAAACATCGGTGCTGGTAGCCCGTGCCGGTTGGTTGTTACGCCGTAATGAAGCATTACCGGAGCAGATTTTACTGCTCGCATTTGGCCGTCAGGCGGCTGATGAGATGAATCATCGCATTAAGCAACGGTTAGCTGTGGATGATATTCAGGCTAAAACCTTCCATGCACTGGCATTGCAGATTATCCAGCAAGGCAGCCGTAAAACACCACTAATCAGTAAATTAGAATCAGACAGCCAGGCCAGAAGGTCGTTATTGATTAAGAATTGGCAACAGCAGTGTAGTGAGAAAAAAGCGCGGGCAAAAGGGTGGCGTGAATGGCTAACTGATGAGCTTGAGTGGGAGGTTGATGAGGGTGAGTTTTGGCAAGATAAACGTTTAGCAGCCAGATTGGCGGGGCGGCTGGAGCGTTGGGTAGGGCTGATGCGAATGCACGGTGGTAGTCAAGCCGAAATGATTGAGCAGGCCGATGAAGAAGTGCGTGATCTCTTCCAGAAACGTATACGGTTAATGGCACCGTTATTGAAAGCGTGGAAAACGGCGTTGAAAGAAGAAGGTGCGGTTGATTTCTCCGGCTTGATTCATCAGGCAGTTAACTTACTGGATAAAGGGCGTTTTGTTAGTCCGTGGAAGCATATTTTGGTGGATGAGTTTCAGGATATCTCACCGCAACGCGCTATGCTGCTGGCAGCACTGCGCAAACAAAATAAGCAAACCTGTTTATTTGCGGTGGGTGATGATTGGCAGGCGATTTATCGGTTTAGTGGCGCGCAGCTCTCGCTCACTACAGCTTTTAGCCAGTACTTCGGTGAAGGGGCTGAATGTGCCTTGGATACCACTTACCGCTTTAATGATAGGATCGGTGAAATTGCGAACCGGTTTATTCAGCAAAACCCACATCAATTGAAAAAGCCACTTAACAGCTTGAGTAAAGGTAACAAAAAGTCAGTCATCATTTTACCGGACCAACAGCTTGACACCTTGCTGGATAAATTAAGCGGTTTTGTTAAGGATGATGAGCGCATTTTGATTTTGGCCCGCTATCACCATTTACGGCCTGAGATTTTGCAAAAAGCGGCAACTCGCTGGCCAAAACTGACGATTGATTTTATGACTATTCATGCCAGTAAAGGGCAGCAAGCCGACTATGTGATTATTGCAGGGCTGCATGAAGGTAATGATGGTTTTCCGGCAGTAGCGCGGGAATCAATTGTGGAAGATGTGCTGTTACCGGCACCGGAAGATTTCCCAGATGCGGAGGAGCGGCGTTTATTATATGTCGCAATGACTCGTGCGAAACACCAGGTCTGGTTACTGCAAGATACAGCAAAACCCTCTATTTTTGTTAAGCAACTTAGCGAGTTAGGTGTTCCTGTTCAGCGTAAACCTTAACGGAGCTATCGCATACATTACGCCCGGTGGTTGTGGCACCGGGCGTAATGCTTATTGCAGTCGCTGTTTTAAGTAATGATCATAATCAGGGATTGCGATGGTAACTTCGCTGCTAAACAAGTTAGAACCAATTAAGAAGTCTGCGGTCGAGCGGTTGGTGGCGACAGGTATATTCCAGACTGTTGCCAGACGTAGTAGGGCTTTCACATCGGGATCATGCGGCACAGCATTCAGTGGGTCCCAGAAGAAAATCAAAATATCGATTTTTTTCTTTGATATCAGCGCACCCACTTCTTGATCTCCCCCCATCGGACCACTTAGTAAACAGTTAACGTCAATGCCGGTGGCTTTTTGTACCAGGTTTCCGGTGGTACCTGTGGCATAAAGTTCGTGCTGGGACAGCAGTTGTTTATTTTCCATAACCCATTCGAGCAGCGATTTTTTGCAGTGATCGTGGGAAACAAGGGCAATATGCTTGCGTACCGCAATAGTGCGGGTAGTCAGTTCCATCAAGATATCCTTCAATAAATGCTAGCGGTTTGCTAACAGATTACTGAAACGGAGATTTTGTGCATAGCGGTAACGCAAAGAAATGCGAGGAAACAAGCATAACCTGATGTTTAAGAACCGCCTTATCGTAAACGGATCATTTGCCCGGTTGCTTTTTAGCCCAGAGTAGGAAGCGTTGTTGAGTTTCGGCGTTGGCTTGCAGGAACCAATATTGCAGCATCTGTTCGGCAACATTTTCCCCTTGCAGGCTGGTGGTATTCTGCGCGGTATTTGTCCCTGCCACGGCAATAGTGGTCCCCGGCACCGCACTCACAGTTGACGGTGGAATGGTGGCAAAAGAGGGAACTGAAGCACTAAATTGGCCAACATTATAACTGGCCATTGCAGTTTCAAGTGTGCTGGCAGTGTTGAGATTGTCCTGATGTAATACATCGTGGCGCACAGATAATGGGCGGCCATTATCTCCAATAAGCTGATATACCGGGTTTTTAGAAAACTTATGCCCATCTCGTTCGGTATCAATGACCGGTAATTTTATGGCGACTGAACGAACATTGCGGGTATTAAACACCACCACTAATGGCGGAGAGGCATACAACACTTTCGGATCGGCTGGCAGTGGTTTAGCCACTTTGAACAGAATTTGATGCTGACCGCTGTTTAATTCCAAGCTATCGGCTCCTTTTAGCAAGGATCCTGACATATTTTTCCCATCGACCACCAACAGGTCAATTTCCGGCGCGAGTTTTAAGGTCGTGGCGATAGCTGAAGCACTACAGCAAACGGCCAAAATCCCTACGACCACCAGACCAAATTTCATGTGCTGCTCCTGAGGGTGATATCCGCGTACATTGTCAGACAGGCTAGATTATGTGTCAAAGTCTTTCCGTTCGCCCACATTTATTTACTTTTTGAAATGATCAGTATAAATATAACGTTTTTATCCTGATGAATTATAAGGATAAAGCCGGCACTCTAACAGTAATTACTGCGACATCTCTTAAACCAAATCAATCTGACCGCATTTATGATCCATTTTCCCCATGATGTACACTTAGAGGATCGCCTAATATTGGTAGTATCCCTCCGGGTGCACATGGATTGGGATATTCTTTTAGCGCATCAGAGGAACTGAAAAATGCACGATAAAGATATTGCTGACATTCTCCAACAGGTAAAAACAATTGCATTAGTCGGGGCGAGTGATAACCCATCGCGGCCAAGTTATGGTGTTATGGCTTATCTGCTACAGCAGGGGTATCAAGTCACGCCTGTTAGCCCTAAATTGGCGGGGAAATCATTATTGGGTCAGCAGGCATATGCAGAACTGGCGGATATTCCTCATGCTATCGATATGGTGGATGTTTTCCGTAATGCCGAGGCTGCATACGGCGTTGCGCAAGATGCTATTGCTATCGGCGCCAAGGTTCTGTGGTTACAAATTGGTGTTATTAATGAGTTGGCGGCTACCTTGGCGGCAGATGCGGGAATAAAGGTGGTGATGGACCGTTGTCCGAAGATTGAAATACCGCGCCTGGGATTAGAAAAACAGTGATACGCGACGTTGCTAATTTTGGCGATAAAAAACCCGGTACTAAGCGCCGGGTTTTATCGATAAATCTCAAGATTTAGTTGCGTAGACGCGGAGCCTGTAGCTGATGGCGGATGGACGCCGCCAGTTCATCCAATGAAGGTTGCTCTGGGTGAGCATCCATATCTTCATAGGTTAGTTGCGCTTCAGCTAGATAGGTGTGTATCGGTTGCCCCTCATCATCCTCAATAACCACGTGATACCAAGGTGACGAACGCAACATAGCGTTGTTTGCAACCTCATCAGGTTCCGGTGGCTCGAGAGAATATTCAGGATCGATATCAATCACTACACCCAAATAGCCGTGTAGGCTGTGGCGGACCTGCTGCCCAATACCAAATTTGCTGGCAATCATGATAACCTCCTGAGAAACATTACTCTGCCTTCTATATGAGGGCAGTGTAGGGCATTTCAAGTCATACTATCCGGCACGCGAACCCTTTCAGGTACAGACCTTCTGGATATGTCGCGATAACCGGGTGATCCGCTGCCTGACGGAACTGTTCTATAAATTGTATATCATGCCCTGCATCTAACGCAGCATCGGCCAAAATTTTCTGGAATAAATCTGTTGGCATCAAACCAGAGCAGGAGAAACTTAACAAGATCCCGCCTGGGCGCAATAATTGTATCGCTAACATATTAATATCTTTGTAGCCACGACACGCACTTGCCAACTGACTTTTGTTCTCCACAAACTTCGGTGGGTCCATAATGATCATGTCAAACTTTTCCCCTTGCGTGCGGTAGTTACGCAGCAATTGGAACACATCATCCCGAATGAATTCGGTTTTGCTCAAATCCAACTGGTTGAGTTCAATGTTTTGTTTGGCTATATCCAGTACAGCTTGTGACGTATCAACGCTGATAACTTGCTTACAATTTCCCATCAGCGCTGCGACAGCAAAGGCACCGGTATAAGAGAAACAGTTCAGAACACGGCGACCATCGGCGTAGTTACGCGCCGCCAGGCGGCTATCGCGCTGATCTAAATAAAATCCTGTTTTATGGCCGTGCTGAATATCAACCAACAGTTGCATGCCGTTTTCGGTTATTGGCAGCAGGTCAGGCGGCATTTCACCACTGATTGTACCTTGCGTCAGAGGTAAGCCTTCTTTTTTACGTACGGAAACATCGGAGCGGTCATAAATAGAGCATTCTGGGTAACAATGTTGTAAGGCACTAACCAGCGTTTCCCGCTGATATTCAGCGCCGGCCGACAGTAACTGCAATACCAGAAAGTTCTGGAAGCGGTCTATGGTGATACCCGGCAGGCCATCAGACTCACCGGCGATCAGGCGATAGCCGTTCAAACCATCACGCTTTGCCAGCCAATCACGCCAGCTTTGCGCTTGCTGTAGACGGCGGATGAAGAACTCGCGGTCAATAACTTCATCTTGTTGGAACGTCCAGACTCGTGCCAAAATTTGTGATTCAGGAGAGTAGGCGGCACGGGCCAGCCATTTACCCTGGCTATCAAGGATATCGAGGGTTTCACCGGGCAGGGCACTCCCCTCAAGGCGTTGAACGGCCCCAGAGAAGATCCACGGATGGCGACGAAGTAAGGACTTTTCACGTCCTTTGGCAAGAATCAGGCTTACGGTCATAATTAAGTTGCTGCCAGCTAGGTAAAAAAGAGCAGTATTGTCGGAGTATGAGCCGGAAAATGCAAATTATCACGTAGATGAGGAGTCTATATGCCAAAAGTATGCACTGCCGCCTATGTTTATGGCGTTGTTCAGGGCGTGGGTTTCCGCTATAGCACGCAACGTCAGGCACAAGCGCTGGGTGTGACGGGTTACGCTAAAAATTGTGATGATGGCAGTGTGGAAGTGGTGGCTTACGGCGAGCAACATGCGGTTGAACACCTGCTTGAGTGGATTAAGCTGGGGGGGCCACGCGGTGCGCGGGTGGATCGCCTGCTGACGGAACCTTATCCGAGCACCGCGTTTGAAAAATTTAACATCCGCTATTAACTCACGAGCAGTACCAGAACACAGCTATCCGTCGTTAAATACTGTTATCTGTCGTTAAATACACTTAACGGGTTTGGGTAATCCTGCAATTTTGGTTGCTTGCTTTGCTGGCCCTTTGGGGAATAAACGATACAGATATCGGCTATTACCTTTCTCTTCACCATACTTTTGTGCCATGGCCTTTACCAGCATGCGGATTGCAGGTGATGTATTGAATTCTTGATAAAATGCACGCACAAAGCGCACCACTTCCCAATGTGGTTCAGTGAGTATAATCCCTTCCTGTTCAGCCAGTATGGGCGCTAAAGCCTCGCTCCAGTCCGTGCTATTTTTCAGATAACCCTGTGCATCGGTATCAATAACCTGGCCTTTAAACTCCAACATACAACCTCGGTAATTCAATCAATGAAACGGCCGCTAATTTAGCAAATATTTGCCACTACCCCAAAGAAGTCTCTGCTGTTATTTGGTGAGGTGCCATCTGTGCGAGAGTAAATAAACCGGCTGCTGTACGCCTAATGGCCAGTTAGCATAAGGGATGACGATAAATTCAGCACTCGACAATCAGCTAGCGGATTTTTTGGTCAATTAAGCACAAACAGGCTTTACAAGCGGCAGAGCTCTGTTTATAGTTCGGCTCGTTGCGGAGGGGTGGCCGAGTGGCTGAAGGCAACGGTCTTGAAAACCGTCGACGGGTAACCGTTCGAGAGTTCGAATCTCTCCTCCTCCGCCATCATTTCTCTTTATCCTCTTGTTTTTCCCCCAGTTACTTATCCCAAACAAAATTATTCAGTATGCCGTCTGGTATGCCGTATCCCGTGTGAATCGCCCCATTAGCGAGAATACTGATTAACCATCAACTCAGATTCAGTATGGGAACCGTGGAATGAACGGGTTTTATGGCGAAAAGTACCACCACATATCACTAACGTAATCTCTTTATTGCTGGAAAGTGCCCAGGCAGCCGGCAGATTATTGGTCAGTACCGTTATTCCATCTTGTTTTGCCGGCTCTTGCGCAACATTTAATGTGGTACTGCCACTGTCGAGAATGATGGAATCCCCTGGTTGCACCATTTTTGCAGCCCGGATAGCGATCCGGCATTTGAGATCGATAGCAAATAAAATAGCAATTCGAAATAAATCGAAAGTTATGATGCAAGTGATACTCGCTTGCCTGATTGTGTTGTGGTTGCTGGTTACCTATATCTTGGCGGTTGAAGTGAGTTGTGAAACTGGTAGCCCTTATATTTACGTAGCGAGGAGCTCTAATGGTCTTGGTATACCTACAAAGAGGTATATGATTGACTTTTATGTAAAAATTGATCGATGAGATGCTTTTTTTTTGAGCTGGTTCATAAAAGCGAATACCCACACAAAAATTGTTTGATCTAAAACAAGCATTCTTACTACTACAAATCATTTGCTGCAAATCCTCCTTACTATCTGCCTAACCCACAGGGTGATATCAGTCATGCTTCGCCTCCTGGCTCGCTATTTCTCACCTGATTGCGGGTTTAAAAATAAAAAAACCATCTGGTGCGGGCACTGATAGCGTCCGGTATGGAAAAACACACTGGAGTAAATATTGTGAGCAAATTTATAAGACAGGTGTTGGTAGGGATAATGGCTCTTTTGGCAATAGGCGCGGTATTTTCTTTGTCGGCGGCACCTACGCCGCCGATTGAGGCCCGCAACGATAAATTCGCTGAACAGCATGTTGACCAATTCACCTCATGGCTGAAAACCAAAGAGAGTGGGCCACGAGAAGATGCGCTGGCGGATGACCCCAATTTGGTGATCCTTTGGGCCGGATATCCGTTTGCCAAAGATTATAGCAAACCTCGTGGGCACTATTATGCTGTCACTGATGTGCGGGAAACCTTACGTACCGCAGCACCGAAGACCGCAGAGGATGGCCCCTTGCCGATGGCCTGCTGGAGCTGTAAAAGCCCGGATGTTGCCCGCTTGATCAATGAACAAGGTGAAGAAGGGTATTTCAAAGGGACTTGGGCCAGAGGTGGCCCGGAAGTCGTCAATCAGTTGGGGTGTGCCGATTGCCATAATACCGCTTCTGCTGATTTTGCTGCCGGGAAGCCAGCTTTAGTCCTCTCCCGGCCCTATGCTGAGCGTGCTTTGCAATCTATCAATAAACCTTTCGAAGATGCCAGCCGCTTGGATCAACAATCCATGGTGTGCAGCCAGTGCCATGTTGAGTACCACTTCGCCGGTAAAGATAAAGCGGTGAAATTCCCATGGGATCAAGGCACGGATGTGGCGTCAATGGAGAAGTATTACGATGAAATCGCTTTCTCCGATTGGGTTCATCCGCTGTCAAAAACCCCGATGTTGAAAGCCCAACATCCTGAGTATGAAACCTGGCGTGCGGGGATCCACGGTAAAAACAATGTCAGTTGTATCGATTGCCATATGCCGAAAATCCAAAATGCGGCAGGTAAGGTGTATACCGACCACCAGATCCGCAACCCGTTTGATAGCTTTGAAACTACCTGTGTTAACTGCCATACCCAGGATAAAAAAATCTTGCAAGATATTGTTGCTGAACGCAAAGCCAGCATTCAGGAGTTAAAACTGAATGTTGAGAAACAACTGGTTCACGCGCATTACGAGGCAAAAGCTGCTTGGGATTCCGGGGCAACCGAACAAGAAATGCAACCTATTCTGCAAGATATCCGCCATGCCCAATGGCGCTGGGATTATGCCATTGCTTCCCACGGTATTCATATGCATGCACCGGATGTTGGTCTGCGTGTATTGGGGGGCGCGTTGAATAAAGCTGCCGATGCCCGCACCAAACTTGCACGTCTGCTGGCGACAAAAGGGATTAGCCACGAAATTCCGCTGCCGGATATTTCGACCAAACTCAATGCCCAGAAAGCGCTGGGAATGGATATGGATAAGCTGAACCGCGAGAAGCAGGAGTTTCTGCAACAAGTGGTACCAGCCTGGGATGATCAAGCCAGAAAAGCGGGCCGGTTGAGCCAGTAAGAGGCGTTCCGGTGTGACAATACGCTCACCGGATCTATTCCAGAGACAAACGGCCCTAGATTGGGGCCATAGCAAAGGTGGAATAACTATGCGCGTTTTACGTTCATTCGGTTCAGCCGCGCTGCTGGTAGTGTTGATTCTGTGCACGCTGCCCACTCTCGCCACAACACCGAACACGACGGCGAAAATGCCCGCGTTGCGCCATATTGTTGAGCCGCAGCGCAACCCGGATGCTGCTTGCATCCAATGTCATAAAGAACAAAAAGATGAGTTGCATGGCAAACATGCTGGCGCGGTAAATCCGAATACGCAGTTGGCCTTAACCTGTACCAACTGCCATGGGCAGGCATCGGTGCTGCACCGTAATGGTATTAAAGATGTGATGCGTTTTAACCGCGATATGTTTAATGCCGATAAAGCGATGTACAGCGTCTCACAACAAAACAGTGTCTGCATGAGCTGCCATCTGCCGGAGAAATTACGCGAGGCGTTCTGGCCCCATGATGTGCACATGTTGAAGCTTTCTTGTGTCAGTTGTCATCAGTTGCATCCTAAAACCGACCCGATGCATGGCCTTGACGATAAAGGGCGGGTCAAACTCTGTGTTGACTGTCATCGCCGTCAGCAGGAGCTGATATCGAAGGAAACACCATGAATACGAACCGTCGTCACTTTATCGCCAGTATGGGGGCGCTGATTTTCCTGACCGGTTCTGCTGGACGTTCACTGGCACTCAGCGGCACTGTTGATGGCATTCGTTACGGGATGCTACATGATGAAACCCGTTGTATTGGTTGCACGGCCTGTATGGATGCTTGCCGTGAGGTTAATCATGTACCCGCTGGGGTCTCACGGTTAAACATCATCCGTAGCCAACCGGTCGGTGAGTTTCCTGCCGTAAAATATCAGTTCTATCGTCACTCCTGCCAGCATTGCGATAAGGCACCCTGTGTCGATGTGTGCCCAACCGGAGCCTCGTATCGCGATAGCGGGACTGGGATTGTTGATGTCGATCCCGACCTCTGCGTAGGGTGCCAGTACTGTATCGCCGCCTGTCCGTACCGGGTGCGCTTTATCCATCCGGTGACGAAAACTGCCGATAAATGCGATTTTTGTCGGAAAACTAATCTAAAGCAGGGTAAACAGCCCGCCTGTGTCTTGTCGTGCCCAACCAAGGCACTCACCTTTGGCAATTTGGACGACCCTAACAGTGAACTGGTGAAATTATTGCATCAGCGCACTGTGTATCGCGCCAAGTTACATCTTGGGACACAACCGAAATTGTATCGTGTTCCCTTTCAGTATGGGGAGATAACCGGATGAATCCTGAACTGAATACCCCGTTTCACTTTGCCTCGTTAGTGTGGGATTGGCCGATAGCCATCTATCTGTTTTTGATAGGAGTATCGGCGGGTATGGTGGTAGTTAGCCTATTGGTTAAGCAACGGGTTCTGGGCGGTGAGGCGGCGCGCAGTGGGTTAGTTAAATCGACCGCTATGATGGCGCCCTTAGCGGTGATTATGGGGTTGTTTATTTTGATACTGCACCTTACCCGGCCGTGGACTTTCTGGAAGCTGATGTTTTTCTACAGTACCAGCTCGGTGATGTCATTGGGTGTCATGCTGTTTCAAATTTATATGGTGGTGCTGTTGGTCTGGCTGGCGGTGATATTTCGCCACGGGCTGACGGCGTTATTACAGCCTTACCGCAAATTGAATTGGGTTGGCACGGTACTGCATAAACTGGCACCGATTGAACGCAAGTTGGAACCATTGATGATGTTTCTGGCTGTGGCGTTGGGGGCATATACCGGCTTCCTGTTATCGGCCCTGAAGAGTTACCCCTTGTTGAATAATCCGGTATTGCCGGTGTTATTTCTGTTCTCCGGCGTTTCTTCGGGTATTGCCGCCATGGTGTTGTGCGCAGTGACCTTTTTTAAAGAACCCATAGATAGCCCGGCACTGGCATTTGTTCATCGGCTGGAAAAACCGGTGGTGTGGTTGGAGCTATTTCTGCTGCTAGCATTCTTCACCGGGCTGTGGTTCGGCGGTGGTCAGAAAGAAGTCGCGGTTGCTGTCGCGTTGGGCGGTGGTTTTTGGGCCGCGATGTTTTGGTTCTGGGTTATCGGTTGCGGCATGGTGCTGCCATTAGTTTTAAACCGTTTTTGTAGCCATGGAATGCGCCATCGGGTTTCATTTCTAGTGACGGTATCCGGCTTGAGTTTGTTTGGCGTATTGGTTTTACGTTTCTTTATTCTTTATGCCGGTCAGATGACGGTTGTGTGAGGAGGCGAACCGGTGATGGGTGAAAATGTATGGTAGGTGAGTTGGGGCTGTTGTCACTGTTGGTGGCTGCGTCATTGGCGCTGCTGCTCACTGGTGTGCCTATTATTGCTCTCCATGGGCGGCGATTGGCTTTGTTGTATTGGTTACCGTCGTTCAGTTACGCCGTGACCTTATTCATTACATTGGCACTGTTGTTACTGGGTTGGTGCTTTGTTAGCGATGATTTTTCTCTGCTTTATGTAGCACAACACGGTAATAGCCAGCTCCCTCTATTTTATAAGGTTGCGGCAATCTGGGGCGGGCATGAAGGCTCCTTGTTGTTTATGCTGTTTGCTCTGAGCCTGTGGAGTTCCGCGTTGACGCTTTTTCGCCGTCATTTTCCGCTGCGTTTTTTTGCTCGCGCGTTGGCAGTGATGGGGGGGCTACTGCTTATCCTGAGCGTTTTTATCCTCTTTTTCTCCAATCCTTTTGAGCGATTGTTCCCGACGTTGGCGCAGGGGCGTGATTTAAATCCAATGTTGCAGGATCTGGCGCTGATATTTCATCCACCCTTGTTGTATCTGGGGTATAGCGGTTTTGCCGTTAGTTTTGCTTTTGCCGTTTCGGCGTTGCTTGCAGGCCGCAATGGCAACAATAGTGTGCACTACTGCCGTCCCTGGGTATTGGCTGCCTGGAGTTTTCTCACGTTTGGCATTTTGTTGGGGGCATGGTGGGCATACAGCGAATTGGGGTGGGGCGGCTGGTGGTTCTGGGACCCGGTTGAAAATGCGTCATTACTGCCATGGCTCACCGCAACTGCACTGTTACATGTTCTGGCTGTTATTGAGAAACGGGGCTTATATCATCATTGGGGCATTTTGCTGTCGCTGGTGACATTTCAACTCTGCTTGTTAGGCACTTTTATCGTGCGCTCTGGGGTGTTGACCTCAGTTCACGCTTTTGCTGTTGATACGGCGCGCGGTGAGGCTTTACTGGCGCTGTTTGGCATGGTGACGTTGAGTTCATTGATGCTATTTGCCCTGCGGGTGCGGGGCAACAATCGCTCTGCTGCTTTCAACCTCTTCTCACTGGAGTCATTACTGCTGGCGGCAATGGTGCTGCTAAGCATTGCTGCGGTAACCGTATTGATTGGCACATTGTATCCATTAATTGTCAGTGTGCTGGGGTTAGGATCACTGTCTGTTGGTGCGCCCTATTTTAATCAAACCCTGACACCTTTTGTGCTGCTGTTGCTATTGCTGATGGGCATAACGCCGTTTGCCGATTGGCGGCAAAGCCGCAAAATCAATGGCTGGCGTCTTGTCGTACCTGCTGTATTAGCTATCTCCGGTGGGGTGCTCAGTTTAGGTCTATTCGAATCACCGTGGCAGGTGGGGATGCTGATAGGTGTCACTCTGGCCCTCTGGACGTTGTTCGCGCCATTATTTGCGCCAAAGATACGTGGCTATTTATGGTTGATACACGGTGGCGTTGCGGTCAGCCTGCTGGGAATGCTGTTTGCTTCATATTACACCGTCGAGCAGGGGCGACGTATGGCACCAGGCAGTCAGGTCACGCTGGCGGGTTATCAGTTTACCTATCGTCAAACTGAATTAGTGATCGGCCCAAACTATACCAGTGAGCAGGCGCATATTGTGGTCAGCCAGAATGGGCAAGCGTTAACCACATTGTTACCGGAGCGGCGGCACTATACAGCGCGAGGAATGTTGATGATAGAGCCGGCGATAGCCAGTAGCCCCCTGGCCGACTTTTATGTGGTTCTGGGGGATAGTTTGGGCGCGGGGGAGTATAGCGTACGTTTGTCGCATAAACCGATGGTCAGCTGGATTTGGGGGGGCGCACTGATGATGGTAGTTGGTGGTTTATTGGCGCTATGGCGCAGAATCCACCCTGTTAGCGACCTCGCGGGGGATAAATGAAACAACGTTGGCCTTGGTTGATTGTCCCTCTGGTTGCCTTACTGCTGGGCTGCTTGCTTTATAGCGGCTTAACGCGGGATCCGCATCGTATCGAGTTGGCCGAGCAAGACCTGCCGTTTCCCGCTTTTTCTTTATCCGAATTGCAACAGCCCGGGCAGAACATAACGCGAGAGCAACTGTTGGGTAAGGTGACGGTGATTAATGTATGGGCCAGTTGGTGTGCCAGTTGTAAGCAAGAGCTCGCCCTACTGGGGCAGATAGCCGGGACGCTGCATGGTGTGCAGTTCTATGGTCTGAATTACCGCGATGACCGTCAGGCGGCGTTAAATACTCTGCGGCGCTACAGCAATCCTTATCAGAAGAACCTTTATGACCCGCATGGCACATTAGCACTGGCGATGGGGGTATATGGTACACCTGAGACCTGGCTAATTGATGCAAATGGCATTATTCGCCAGCGCTATGCTGGTGAAATGACGACAGAGATATGGCAACAACAGTTTATGCCGCTACTGGCGCAATGGGCGAGGGTGGGAACCCCATGAAAGTTTTATTCCTGATGTTATCACTGGTTTTTTCATCTGGTGTTGCGGCTGATCTGGTGGATACCTATCATTTTAGTTCGCCGCAACATCAGCAACAAGCATTGGCATTGGCGCAGGAGTTGCGTTGTCCCCAATGCCAAAATCAGAACTTGCTGGAGTCGACCTCGCCGATAGCGCAAGACTTGCGATTAGAGGTCTATCAGTTGGTAGAAGCAGGACACAGCTCTCAGGAGATAATGGCCGTAATGACCCAGCGCTATGGGGACTTTGTTCTGTATCGTCCTCCGTTGCGCAGTGCCACACTGGTGCTATGGTTTGGGCCTGGGGGGTTGCTGGTCTGCGTGTTAGGTGGGTTGATTTTTAGGATACGCCGGCAATCTGTCTCAGGTGTGAGAGGGCCGCGATAATGGTGCTATCGATAGGGCTGGCGATACTGGTGCTGTTGGTGGTAGTGAGTTTGTGGTGGCCGTGGCTGGTGCAATATGGTAGGTTGAGCTGGCGCTGGCCACTGGGCTTCAGCCTGGTGGTGCTGATTCTAATTATGTTGGGATACCGGCAACTGGGCCATTATACCGCCGTGCAGCAAGAGGCTTTGCGGCTACAGGAAGCCCAGCGGTTGAATAATATGCTCGATAAGCAGAGCAGTGATCCCACGCTATCTCGGTTACAACAACGTATTCGTTTGGCTCCCGATAAGGGGGATGGATGGTACAGTTTAGCTCAACATTATTTATATCGTAACGAATTTGAGGATGCATTGATCGCCTTGCAGCAGGCTGAACGTTTGCAGGGGGCCAGTGCCCACTTTGATGCTGCACGAGCGACGGTGTTCTATTACCGGTCAGGGCAAAAAATGACGGGTGATGTGACGTACTGGTTACAGCAGGCTTTGACTAAAGATCCCATGCAATATACTGCGCTAATGCTGCAAGCCGCTGATAACTTTACCCATGATAGATACGCGCAGGCCATCGCTATTTGGCAGCAGTTATTGGAAAGTGGTAACCCACAGGTTGATCGTGCGGTGATTATCCGTGCTATTACATTAGCTCGGGTGATGCAGCAGGCTGAATGATAGACAAAAAAAACCCTTACCAATCTCATTTGGTAAGGGATGCCAATTCGGCCAACACCAGGGAAAACATTATAACCGTTTATTAATCATACAATTAATTCGGGTTAGTGATATGACTTAAGTCAAGTTTATCAAAATTATATAAATAAGGTTAATGTTTATATGTATTAGGAATCATTTATTAATCGCAAGGAGCATGGATTTACTGCACACATTGATTATTTGTATGATTTTTAAACGATGAGAAGGGGGCGGGGCGATATTATGGCCATCTGAATGTAAATGCATCCAGATGGCTAGGCAGAGCAGGTCTTGTGGGACTAAAAGTCCCCTGGTGTTGGCGAAAATATATTCTTTTTTGACTAACTTTCTTAGCGTCTGTGCGCTAATATATTAGTTCTATAATATCTAAAACTAATTATTTAAAGCAAAAACAGTCTAATAAACATAGGGCTATAATAATAGCTAGCCTTAAGTCTAGGTTGTTTGTTCATATAATGTTAGCCGGGCGTTTGTGAGGAAACTCTGTAAGTCTATTTTATACACTGATTTCTATTGAAAACAATGTCATAAAATTGTATCGTTGCTCAACATATATAGTAAACTTGGTCTGTTATGATAATTGATTATTTTGACAATGAAAGTATTAATGAAGATATAAAGAACTATATTCAAAGAAGAATAAAAGCTTATGGTGATCTGCGTTATTCCTATTTGGTAATGAATAAGAAAACACCCTTACACCCGACTATTATTTCAAACTATCCAATGGATTGGATACAAACATATAAAAAAATAACTACCACCTTATCGATCCTGTTATTTTGACGGCAAAAGACAAAGTTGCTCCGTTTGCTTGGGACGATAATTCGGTGATTAATATAAAGTCAACCGACTCAGCCGTATTTAACCTTGCCAGAGAATATAATATCATTAATGGTTATACATTTGTTCTTCATGATAATAATCATAATATGGCAACGCTGAATATTTCTAATGGAAGTGATGATAGCATTTCTTTTGATGAGAGCATTGAGACCAATAAAGAGAAAATTCAAATGCTGCTTATTCTGACTCATGATAGAATGTTGGGTCTTTACCACAAAAATAACAGTAAAAACAATAAGTTGAATGGTGCTGGTGACGAAAGGGAAATCTTTTCGCCTAGAGAGAACGAAATTTTATATTGGGCTAGTGTCGGCAAAACATACTCGGAAATCTCCATAATATTGGGAATAAAAAGAAGTACAGTTAAGTTTCATATTGGTAATGTTGTCAGAAAACTTGGTGTTTTAAATGCCAAGCATGCGATAAGACTTGGCATAGAGTTAAAGTTAATTAAACCTATTTAACTATATCTGGCACCGCTAATGGCCAGGTTTCAAGTATATGAGGTTCAACGTGATGCGTTCTGCGTATCTTCTTTATTAATTGTTGTTGGCTATCAATGTCGACACCCAGATGTAAAAGATAAATAACCTCATTTTTCTCTGACTCACCTTGGTTTAAAACTGTAATATTCCAGCCGGAACGCTTCAGTAATACATACATCCCTCGGCTGACAACAGTCAGTATACCTTTATAATTACGGCTTCTGGCATAATTAACCATTGCTAAAAAAAGTAATACGCTGAGTGCACTATTATTGCCTACCATATCTCTTGCTAGTTTTTTTTCAATAAAGAAACGGCTGGATTCTATAAAACCATCGACCGGAAGGTCAATGTCGGAAAAATAAGGTGCGAATGGCCCTGCCACCATTGTCGGATATTTCATTTCAATAAATCTGACACTGCAAACAATAGTGTCCTCTATTATTCCTAATATATAGTTTGTATTCTCATCATCATATTGGTCGCTTTCTCTGCCATCAGTACAGGTTACTTTCCAATCTAAGCGATCTTTAAATGTTATTTTTCTAAGTGTGAAGATCTCGTCTAACTTTCTTTCAGGCATACTGTTAAAGTTTACGTTAAATAGTTTTAACATGATGAAAACCAAAGTTATTTAATTAAACCAGCATCGTACACGATCTCTGTCCGTTAGTGCAAACATTGAACGAGGTTAGACAACGCCATGAATAACTAATGAATGTCAGCATCGTCGTTCAATTATTCTACAAATAGCAAAAAGACAGACAATCTATTTTTGATGGCCACGTGCTATAGGTGCGGTACTCGGAGAGTTGATGGATCTTTTTAAGAGAAAAGTGACATCAGACGGGACTTTTCAACAGGAAATAGTTATAACGAAACATCATTTCATTTTTTGATTGAAAAGGATGTTCACGTGGACCGCAGTCCTGCGCTTTTTACCAATAAAAAATTTGTTTTCCTCGTGGCAACCTTCTGTTGCCTTCTTTGGGGCAGTGCCTACCCTGCGATTAAAAATGGTTATGCACTGTTTCATATCGCCCCAGATGACATTCCGAGCAAGATGGTGTTTGCGGGTTATCGCTTTTTATTGGCCGGGTTAGTGCTACTCATTTTTGCTGTTGCCAGTGGTAAAGCTATTGGCCGACTTAACAAGGGCCAATATAGGCAGATTGCCATTTTAGGTCTAACACAGACCACGTTACAGTATGTCTTTTTCTATATTGGGCTGGCATATACTACCGGGGTGAAAGGTTCCATCATGAATGCAACGGGGACATTCTTCAGTGTCTTGTTGGCGCATTATATTTATAAAAATGATCGATTATCATTTAATAAAATCATTGGCTGCGCACTGGGTTTTGCTGGCGTGATGGTGGTGAATTTTGGCGCCGATTTGATGGATTTTAATTTTTCACTGTTAGGTGAGGGAAGTGTGGTACTGGCTGCTTTCATCCTTTCTGCCGCCAGTATTTACGGCAAACGTATTTCACAAACCATGGATACCACGGTGATGACAGGCTACCAACTTGCCATCGGAGGGTTGGTGTTGACGCTTGGCGGTTATCTCTTTGGTGGCCATTTGAGTGACATTGGCTGGCGGGCTTTATTGTTATTGGCCTACCTGGTGCTGTTGTCATCGGCCGCTTTTGCACTCTGGAGCTTGCTACTCAAATATAATCGGGTAGGGATGGTTGCACCGTTCAATTTTCTCATCCCGGTTTCAGGTGCGGTTCTGTCCGCCATTTTCCTCAATGAAAGCATTTTAGAATGGAAGAATGCCCTTGCGCTGGTATTGGTTTGTGCGGGGATCATTTTGGTTAATCGAATAAAACAGAATAAGACAGAATAACGAATAAAGAATAAATAGTGCAAAGTTATCAATGTGGGGGATGTACTAGCCTTAATTGAATTTGAGATATTAGGGCTAATACCAGCAGTTAAATGTATTTTAACAATTTTAGCGTGCAACGATTTTTTCGATGTCGATAGAAAGCAAAGTGGCATTGGTTGGCTATAATAAACATGCACTTGATAAAGATATAAGTATCGTGTCCATTATTTCTTGAAGGTGACCTATGCTACATGTTGACATTCCAAGTCGTGAAGAATTTCTTAGTCTTTCTGATGTACGCTCCGATGCCTGCGTTTCCATCTATCTTGAAACATCACCGTTACATCAACAGTTAGCTGGCAGTAAAATCCAGCTGGGGAACTTAATAAAAGAGGCATTACAACAGCTTGAGGCCGTAAACTTTGATAAACGGCGTCTGGCTTTATTGGAAGAAGAGTTATATTCCGTATTAGAGGATGAGTCATTCTGGGATCTGCATGCTTACAGCCTCGCAATACTTGCGACGCCTGATACTTTGCGAACCTACCGTTTGGCTAATAAACTGCAAGACCAAGTAGAGATCAGTGAGCGTTTCCACCTCAAACCGTTATTACGCGCACTGACATTTCCACACTCCGCTTATATTCTGGCATTATCAGAAAATGAAGTGCGTTTGATTGAGTTTTTTGCCGATGCACCACCCGCTATCGTTTCTGTTCCCAACCTACCTGACAATGTGTTAAATGCAGTAGGTAAAGCTTCATTAAATGCACGTAAGTATGATGGCGTACATGAAAAAGTAAGGCTCGCACAATATACCCGGCAAATAGATAATGCCCTGCGGCCATTATTTGCCCGTCATAACTATCCGCTTATTTTAGTCAGTACTGAACCTTTGACGTCAATTTATCGGGCGACAAATTCATTATCAAATCTGGTGGATGAAACGTTATCTACCAATGCAGAACATCTTAATATTTCGGAACTTGCCACATTAGCGCGCCCGGTATTGGATAATTTCTATCGGGCGCAAATAGAGGGGCTGAAGCCGTTATTTGAACAGCGCGCAGGAGAACGTCGAGTCACTCATGATTTGTCGGATGCGGCACGGGCGGCAACGTTCGGTGCTATTGATTTATTACTGGTTGATATTGAAAGCCAAGTCCCAGGAACTATCAATGATCAGGGTATTATTACTTTTGCGTCAGAAGATGATGCTCTGACATATGGGGTTATCGATGAGATTGCCAGACGTGCATTGGCAACCGGAGCTCGAGTTTTGGCGGTGCGGGAAAGCGATTTAGCCGGTAATCAGTTGAGCGCTATATTGCGTTATCCACTTTAAATTGTCTTAATTAATCAACAGGGTCGCATAGGCCCTGTTGCACTTAGCGCTTATTCAGCCAGATATTGGCGCAGTGTATTGAGTAAATGATCGAATACCACGCGGACTCGCTGGGTATTGCGTAGATCTTCATGCATCACCAGCCAAAACTCCAGTGGATACGAGAATTCTTGTGCTAACACCCGCACTAACCCAGATTGACGAGCTATGGGTTCATGGCAGGCACCAATGCCCAAACCGCTGCGTATTGCCGCCAACTGTGCCAAATGGCTATCAGTACGTAGGCGGTATTGGTGCGGTTTAAAATCGATTCCCTGTTCACGCAGAACCTGGACATCGTAGGTGTTACGATCCGGACCGATTAACGCGTGAAACGCTAATGCTCCGAGACTCTGCGGCATACCATGGCGCTCAATGTAATCTTCAGTAGCAAACAGCCCAACTTCGCAATAACCCGCCCGTTGCGCAATAACTGGCAACGCTTTGGGGCGTAAGGTTCTTACTGCAATATCGGCTTCCTGGCGGGTTAACCCCTCTATCTTGCTACCCAGACTTAATTCCAGCACCAGCTCAGGATAGTGTAAGCGCAGAGGTTCTAAGCGTTGCGGCAGGATTTCAACGCCAAGTAACTCACTGGTGGCAATGCGCACGGTATCTTTAGCTGACCCAATATCGGCGCAGGCGGCTCGTACAAAAGCGTCGGCAGCGGTGGCCATTTCCAAGGCATGGGGTAACAGTGCCCGCGCTGTTTCCGTTGGGATTAATCCAGTGGACGTGCGGTTAAACAATTTTTGCCCAAGACATTGTTCCAGCGACTCAATATGCCGGCGGGCTGTCGGTTGCGAAACATTCAGACTCCGTGCGGCGGCAGATAAACTGCCTTCACGCATAATGGCCAGAAATGTACGCTGGTTATCCCAATCAGCAGGAGGTAGGTTCATAAAATTGATACTGTCAGATGGTCATAAATAGACAATTTCATTGCGTTCCCCTGTACGGTATCCCTATCACTTATTCATCATAACATCAGGCTTTATCGGTAACGATTTTCACCCCGACCCGACTTACCCGATCCGATTCCATTTCGGCAATCGTCCAGGTCAAGCCATCCCACTCAATCTGATCGCCAATAACAGGCTCTCCACCAAATAAATAGAGGACGAATTGGCCCAATGTTTGCTGTTTATCGATTCCGGGTTCCAGATTAAGGCCATAAATCTGAGAGATATCGTGGAGCTTGGCATCGGCATCAAGAATAAAGTCACCAAAGAAGCGTTCATCCAGTTGGATATTGGGCGACTGACTAAACAGTTTTCCCAATGCTGGCAGGTCGTGTTCCTGACCGATAACACACAAGATGTCACCTTCTTTCAGACGGGTACTGCCGGTGGGGTGCAATAAGTCTTTACCACGAAACAGCGCCGCAATACGTGTCCCTTTAGGCATTTTCAAATCGCGCAGCGCAGCACCGATACACCACTTGTCACAACTCAACTGGTAAATGAACTGTTCCCATTGGTTATTCATATCAATATCTAACCCAATGCGCGAGACCGGTGCTAGTGCTGGAGGCACCACCAATTTAGTTTTACGTGCGGCAAATGACAGGCTGGTACCCTGTAGCAGCAGTGATACCAGCACGACAAAAAAGGCCACATTGAAAAATAAATTCGCGTTGGGAATGCCGGCCATCATCGGGAATACGGCTAGAATAACCGGCACTGCACCGCGTAAACCCACCCAGGAAATAAAGATCCGTTCACGCAGATTAAAGCTTGGGAACGGCAGTAAACCAATGAACACCGACAGTGGTCGGGCGAACAAAATCATCCACAATGAGAGGAGCAGCGCTGGGATCGCTATCGGCAATAGGTCACTTGGATTAAGCAACAGCCCCAACACCAGGAACATCCCGATCTGACTCAGCCATGCCAGCCCATCGAAAGTTTGTAATATACCGGAGCGGTTACGGATAGGGCGGTTACCCAGTAATAGCCCGCAGAGATATACTGCCAGAATACCACTGCCGTTCATGGCCGTTGCCAATGAGAAAACCAGAATCCCACCACTAACTGCCAGCAGGGGATATAAACCATTCGCTAGCTCTATTCGGTTTATAAAGAGCAGCAGTAAACCGCCACCGCCTAACCCGATGATAATTCCCAGACCAAACTGTTGGATTAAGTGCACCAGGAACATCCAACTGAGGCTGGTTTCACCTGCGGAGATCATGGCAATCAAGGTAACGGTTAAAAACACCGCCATGGGGTCATTGCTGCCTGATTCTATCTCTAAAGTGGCACTGACGCGCTCGTTGAGGCCTTTACCCCCAAGCAGTGAGAATACCGCAGCGGCATCGGTCGAGCCAATAATCGCACCAATGAGCAGCCCTTGAATAATATCTAAATCGAACAGCCAGGCCGCAGCCAGGCCCGTCAGACCGGCAGTAATCCCCACACCGACGGTTGCTAAAGAGAGCGCAGGCCATAGGGCAACACGGAATGATGAGGCTCGAGTGCGCATCCCGCCATCTAGCAGGATAACCGCCAACGCAAGGTTACTGACCAGATACGCCACTGGGTAGTTATCGAAAGCAATCCCGCCAATACCGTCGCCGCCTGCCAGCATACCGATGGCCAGAAAGATAACCAGAATCGGAATACCCAGCCGGGAAGAGAGTGAACTCAGTAAAATACTGGCTCCCACCAGCACTGCGCCGATCAAAAAGAGGCTATTAATTGCGATGGCGTCCAAGGTGGGAGTTCTCCTGATTTAAGGCGAAAATAAATGAATAACAGGCCAAAGTTATAAAAAATTATTATACACAGATTTACCTCATCTAATGCGAAGAGATGACCTAATTCAATGTGTTAAATCAGCATTTCTTTAGTTCATAGCGTTGTGGTACTTACTCACTTGAACCACTGATTTTGTCAGTTCTTTGGAATGGAATCATTTGCAGCTTTGCTGAAATGTAAAAGACGTTAAGTCTATATAATGATTAAAATTATGAGGATAAAAGAGGGGTCGCTCACCTTTAATTGCCCAGCGGGGAATCAAGGGTGAGCGTTGGATAGTAGAACTAGTCGCGTTTGAGTGTTACCAGCGCTCTTCTCAGTGCTTCTGCTGTCGGTGCTTTTTCCTGTTCAGGAAGATTATCGACAGAAAGCTGTGACAGTTCGTTAACTAATACGCTGCGATCTTTTCCGGTGATTGCGCTGTCCAGCGCTCCGCTAAGGCGGCTAACCAAGGCAAACAGGGTAGCGAACTCGGTGACTGCAACAGCATCAGACTTGGGATTATTCTCAGTAGATTCTTGCTTTTTCATCACAATTCCTCTTTTTGTTGTCACTGCAAGTGAAACAAATCCTGATAAGGAATCAACAGGATAGTTGCTCTGAAAGCAGAGCAAGCAGTGAGGCATTAGCCATCCCGCCATCTACATGATGGTTTCACAGTGTAGCCGTTTTATCGCTTAAGCGGTATGCCGATATTCATATCACTTAGCAATAACATTATTCGTTTGAATAATAATTTGATTACACCGTTTGCTGCGGCTTGCCAGAAAATAAGAATTTCAGCAATGGAATACGGCGATGAATCTCATATAACATGAATGAAATCAGGCAAACAAAGGCCATGCCCACTACAAAGCCAAGGCCATTATTGTCAATTAGCGGTGTAATAAAGGCACCATAAATCAAGGTTAGCGGATGATGCACCAGGTAGATGAAAAGTGAGGCATTAACCAGATAGGTGATACGTGGTGAGGGGTAGTTTAATAACCGGTACCCAATACGCCAATTCCCAAACGAAATGCTACAAAGTGACCCACCGGTCAGGTACGGATAAAATAGCCGTATTGACCCTGTCGGAGACCCTGTTGCATGAAGGGAAAACATTTGACTCAGCATGAGCGCTTTTACATCGAAAAACGAAAAGCTGAAGGCGTTAATCAGTCCTGCATTGCCAGAGAGCTCGGCGTCTCTCGCTCTACCCTGAGCCGGGAGCTCAGGCGTAATACGGACCCCGCCTTCAACGGACTTTACTCCTCCAGACGCGCTGATGCCTTAGCCAGACAACGGCGGGGCGCCACCTCGGCACACAATGCCTGTTTCCCTCTGGGCCAGCAGACACAAGACTTTCTCCGGCAGGCGCTGGCTGTACATACCTCCCCTGAGGTTATCTGTGGGAGACTGAAAATCCAGTTTGATATCGCCGTCAGCAAAAATACCCTCTACCGCTATATCCGTTCGGACAGACAGGCTGGCGGTAAGCTTTACCTTCAGCTCCCTCACCGGGGTAAACGCTATCGCTATGATACGGGTGAGCCCGGACGCACGCCCATCCCGGACAGGGTTGGCATTGAGCACAGGCCTGCTGAGGCTGAACTCAAACAGGTTCCCGGGCATGTTGAAATCGATACGATTTTTGGCAAAGACCAGAAGTCATTCCTGCTGACGGTCGTGGACAAAGCCACAAAGCAGGTCATTATCCGTAAACTCCCCAATAAGTGCGCTGAGAGCGTCGTGGAAGCGTTCAGGGACATCGTGGCGAATACTTTCTGCGAGTTTAAAACCCTGACGGCAGATAACGGACCCGAGTTTGCGAAACATAAGGACATCACTCAGGTAACGGGCGCAAAGGTTTACTTTGCCCGGCCTTATCATTCCTGGGAGCGGGGGTTGAATGAGCATACCAACGGTCTGATACGGCGGTTTTATCCGAAAGGAACCGATTTTAATGGCGTCAGCGATGAAGATATTGCGAGACTGGAGCACATCCTCAACACTCGGGGGCGCAAATCTCTGGAATACAGCTCACCGAATGAGGTATTTTTAGAGTATCTACTCGCTGCATAACGCATGATGGTTTGTTGCGTTTCGTTCGGGAATGGGGCATAGAGTAGACCACATTGGTCATGGTCACGCCCATCAATGCCTTGATGATAAGATCCAGCTCAAAGGCAAAAAACTCAGCAGTATTAATATGTTGGTTTATCGAATAGGCGATGAATAACAACACTGAGGCCAAAAATGCACCAGGTGAAAAGGTAAGAAATACCCGTTTGAGTGGCGGATAGATAAAGCTGTAAGCACCCAATAGAAAGAACGGTAGATAAAACAAAGTCTCCATAACAAAGAAATTGAAGACACTATTAAAGAGTATTTCCGGGTTAAGAAGAAATATTATTCTACGAATGACCGCGTAGATTAATACAAAGCCAAACAATGATAGTGAGATTTTTCCTATATTATTCATTTCCTTTATCAACACTGGAACTGACTGTTGGTTATTCTTGATTTTTTTGAACAGATAAAAACAGATTGTCGTCAGCAATGCGAGGGTTAACAAAAACCATAAGTGTGAAACCATTTCCCAAATAGCAATATTTATTTTTTGATAAATTGTAAATGAATTCCAATCTTGTAATTTGGTGGTGTAATTTTTAAGGAGGTAAAATTGTGGCAATGTTATTAATGGGATGGCGGTGAGTAACGGAATAACCACCCGCTCCAGGCGGACCTTAAGCCAGCGCTGGCGCTCATAGCGTTGATATAACATGAACGAAAAATAGCCGGAAATAACAAAGAATACCTGCATGCGAAAGGCGTGAATGAAATCGTTTAGTAAGGTAAATAGATGTGAAGGATGCGTACTATTCACCGCCCAATGATGGTTGGAGTATATAAGAGAAAGATGAAAAGGAATGCCGAGTAACATCAAATAGGCGCGGATAGCGTCTAGAAAGTACTCCCGTTGGTTAGTATTTTTTTTCATACTTATTCACTATTTGTTATCGGAATTAGAATAACGCGCCAGTTTTACCCACGGAGTTGTTTTTATAGTAAACGTTTATTGATAACAATATACGTTATTCAATGGATCAGTAAGGCGAGAAACACTACTATAAGGGCTAATGATTTTCCATAGCGTATTTTAGCTGGGCAAGATAGTCTTGTGGCTTAGCCACGGGTTTAAACAATCAACCGTCGGCATAACTCAGGCATTTACGCTAACCTGAATTTATCTGTACGGTATGTGGGATAAACCGTCAATAATTTGGCTGTGATGATTTAAGCACCCGAACAGGGGGAGATGTGCGAGTTAATATTTTTTCAAACGTTAATAGAATGTCTAAAGGGTCACGCGCGAACAGCGTCAGATGGCTGGGGGTAACTCTCTTGCTGTCATTATTCACTTCTCAGGCAATGGCTTTCTCGTTAGATGATGTGGCTAAACAGGCACAGACATTGGCGGGTAAAAGCTTCGAGGCACCAAAAAGTAACCTTCCATCGCAATTTCGCGAAATGAAATTTGCCGACTATCAGCAGATTCAGTTTAACCATGACAAATCGTATTGGACCAAACTGGATACGCCATTTAAGTTAGAGTTCTATCACCAAGGCATGTACTTCGACACACCAGTGCAGATCAACGAAGTTACTGCGACCAGTGTTAAACCCATCAATTATAGCCCTGACTATTTTAACTTTGGTTCGGTCAAGCATGATGCCGAGTCAGTGAAGAACTTAGGTTTTGCTGGTTTTAAAGTGCTTTATCCGATCAATAAAGCGGATAAGAAAGACGAAATCGTAAGTATGCTTGGTGCCAGCTATTTTCGTGTGATTGGTAAAGGTCAGGTTTATGGCCTTTCTGCACGCGGGCTGGCCATTGATACTGCATTGGCCTCTGGCGAGGAGTTCCCACGTTTTCGTGAGTTCTGGATTGAGCGGCCTAAACCAAATGACAAACATCTGGTTGTCTATGCTCTGCTGGACTCACCTCGTGCCACCGGTGCTTACCGTTTCGTCATTTATCCGGGGCGCGACACCACTATTGATGTACAGGCCAAAGTCTTCCTGCGCGACAAGGTTGAGAAGCTGGGTATTGCACCATTAACCAGCATGTTCCTATTTGGGCCAAGCCAGCCGTCAGCAGTGTTGAACTATCGTCCGGCATTACATGATTCCAATGGTCTTTCTATTCATGCGGGTAATGGTGAATGGATTTGGCGACCACTGAATAATCCAAAACACCTGTCGGTCAGCACCTATACGGTGGAAAATCCAAAAGGGTTTGGTTTGCTACAACGGGGTCGTGAATTCTCGCAGTATGAAGATTTAGACGACCGCTACGATTTGCGTCCGAGTGCCTGGGTTGAACCGCGTGGTGATTGGGGCAAAGGTAAAGTTGAGCTGGTGGAAATTCCAACGGCGGATGAAACCAACGACAATATCGTGGCCTTCTGGTCACCAGACGTGTTGCCGGATGCAAAAACATCACTTGATCTGAATTACCGCCTGCACTTCACGCGCGATGAAGAGAAATTGCATTCGCCGGACGTGGCCTATGTCAAACAGACCTTACGTTCAACCGGTGATGTGAAACAGTCGAATCTGATTCGTCAGCCTGATGGCAGTGTGGCATTCCTGGTTGATTTTGTCGGTCCAGTGTTGAAATCACTTGATGAAAATACACCGCTAGCTTCACAGGTCAGTATCGACGACAACGGTGAATTGATCGAGAACAGTGTGCGCTACAACCCGGTTACTAAGGGCTGGCGTTTAACATTGCGGCTGAAAGTTAAGGACGCAAAAAAACCGATAGAAATGCGTGCTGCGCTGGTTAACGGTGATAAAACCCTGACTGAAACCTGGAGCTATCAGCTACCTGCCGATGAATAAGTCAAATCAATCTCCTGTACAGGATTATATTGCGGACTTGCCCCTGACTGCTCAGCAGCAAGGGGCGCTGCGTGATGCTCTACCTGAAGATGTATTACTCGATAGCCCCCCTGAAGCGATGCAGCATTTGCATCAGCAACTGGCGGCCAGTGCGCCACCAACGGGAGTTTTTAGCCAGGAAGACAGTGCGTTAGCATCAGTCAATGCCCGTCTGCGTGCGGCGTGGCCGGAGGCCTTGGCGCAAGGGAAACAACTGGAGTCAGATTGCGAAGGGCGCACGATCATTAATGCGATGCCGCCCATCAAACGCACCAGTATGGCACCGCAGGCATGGCGGACCAATCCGGTGGGGCGTTTTTGGGATTCATTATTGGGTCGTAACCCGGTGTCACGGGCACAAACCCATGAGCAGGCCATCGCCGAGAAGAAATGGCGTAGCGTAGGTTCTCTGCGCCGCTATATTTTGCTGATACTCATTGTGTTGCAAACCACCATTGCGACCAGTTATATGAAGACCATTCTGCCCTACCAGGGGTGGGCGTTAATCGATCCTTTTGAGATCTGGCAACAAAACTGGCAGGTTTCGGTAATGCAATTGCTGCCTTACCTGCTACAAACCGGCATCCTGATTCTGTTTGCCGTGCTGTTTTGTTGGGTCTCTGCCGGATTCTGGACCGCGCTGATGGGCTTCCTGCAATTGCTGATTGGCAAAGATAAATACAGCATATCCTCTACTATCAAAGGAGATGAGGCGCTCAATCCAGCTCACCGGACCGCGCTGATTATGCCAATTTGTAATGAGGACGTGGAGCGGGTATTTGCGGGGCTACGTGCTACTTATGAGTCAGTCGCCGCCACGGGTCAGCTTGAGCACTTCGATATTTATGTGCTGAGTGACAGTTATGACCCCGATATCTGTGTGGCAGAGCAGAAAGCCTGGCTGGAGCTGTGTCGTGATGTCGATGGGCATGGGCGCATTTTCTACCGCCGCCGCCGCCGCCGGGTTAAACGCAAAAGCGGTAATATCGATGACTTCTGCCGCCGTTGGGGCAGTCAGTACAGCTATATGGTGATTCTGGATGCCGATAGCGTGATGAGCGGTGAGTGTTTGACCGGGCTGGTGCGGCTGATGGAAGCCAATCCAAATGCCGGGATTATCCAATCTGCGCCGAAAGCCTCAGGTATGGACACGCTGTATGCCCGTATCCAGCAATTTGCCACGCGAGTCTATGGTCCGCTGTTTACGGCTGGTTTACATTACTGGCAGTTAGGCGAATCCCATTACTGGGGCCACAATGCCATTATTCGGGTTAAGCCTTTTATCGAGCATTGTGCACTGGCACCATTACCGGGTGAAGGTTCGTTCGCAGGTTCCATTTTGTCGCATGACTTTGTGGAAGCGGCATTAATGCGTCGTGCCGGCTGGGGAGTGTGGATTGCTTATGATTTGCCGGGTAGCTATGAAGAACTGCCACCTAATTTGCTTGATGAACTAAAACGAGACCGCCGTTGGTGCCACGGTAATCTGATGAATTTCAGGTTGTTCCTGGTTAAGGGCATGCATCCGGTTCACCGGGCTGTGTTCCTCACCGGTGTGATGTCATATCTGTCTGCGCCGTTGTGGTTTATGTTCCTGGTGCTGTGTACTGCTTTGCAAGCGGTGCATACCTTGATGGAACCGCAGTATTTCCTGCAACCGCGTCAACTGTTCCCAGTCTGGCCCCAGTGGCGGCCCGAGCTGGCAATTGGCTTGTTCTCCACCACTTTGGTATTACTGTTCTTGCCAAAATTACTCAGCATCATTTTGATCTGGGCAAAAGGGGCGAAAGAGTACGGTGGGGCGCTGCGTCTATTGCTGTCGATGCTGGCTGAAATGTTGTTCTCCGTGTTACTGGCCCCTGTGCGCATGCTGTTCCATACCGTGTTTGTGGTTAGCGCCTTCCTCGGTTGGTCAGTGCAATGGAACTCACCACAACGTGATGATGATGCCACGCCGTGGAGTGAAGCTATGGTTCGTCACGGCTCGCAATTGATACTGGGTCTGGTTTGGGCCGGTGGCGTGGCCTGGCTGGATCTGCGCTTCTTGTGGTGGTTATCGCCGATTGTATTTTCGTTGATTCTGTCACCGCTAGTCTCTGTGGTTTCCAGCCGTCGGACATTGGGGATGGCCAGTAAACGGGCTAAATTATTTTTGATCCCGGAAGAGTATAATCCACCACGAGAATTGCTGGCGACGGAAGAGTACCTGAAGCTTAACCATCAGCGGGCGCTCAGTAATGGTTTCTTGCATGCGGTGATGAACCCATCGTATAACGCGCTGGCCAGTGCGATGGCGACAGCTCGCCACCATACCCGTGCGATTATCGAGCAGGTGCGTGGCGAGCGGCTGACACTCGCGCTGGAGGCTGGGCCGGATAAATTGGCTAAATTACAGCGTCTGGAATTACTCAGCGACCCGGTATTGATTTCGCGTTTGCACCAGCAAGTCTGGCAGCAGCCGGAGCAGTATCAGATTTGGAACGGGTATTATCGCCAACTCGCGCATAATATAAAGGCGTTTCCAGCAGCGAAGTAACGCTGATATGAAGTAACGGTAATATTGAGTAAAAACGGGCGTACATTATGTATAGCCCGTTTTTTTATTAGTGATAATTCGGTCTGAGCGGTGATAGCGTATTAGTGAATACGGACTAACGCTTTAACACTTTCTATGTTTTACATTAGCCAGATTGAGTCTTAACCGTTGTTTACATGGCGCTATGATAAGCTGTGTATCGCGCTAAACCTGAAGAGTAACTGTGTGAATCCCATCGTTAAACTGACCCATTGCCCTACCAGCATGGCCCGCATTGTTATGCTGGTGATCGGTATTATGTTGTTGTCCGGCTGTGGCAGCATTATCAGCCGCACGGTGCCGGGGCAGGGCCATGGGCATCAATACTATCCTGGCGTGCAATGGGATATGCGTGAGGGACCATGGAAATATGTCACGGTGATAGACGTTCCGCTGTCAATGATAGTTGATACTTTTATGCTGCCAATCGATGCTCGTCATGGTCCTTATGAGTAACATCATTCGTTGGTAGCAAAAATCAGCAGTTGGTAGTGTTGTTGCTGACAAACGAATTCATTGATCGGTGTCATATGTAACCCTTTGACATGGGCTGCCAATGAGTGTGGATTATTGTTGTTAACAAACGCGGCCCCTACATCAAATTGATGACAGGTATGATTTTTAACGGCGCTAAACAGCTGTTTAAGCACCCCTTTGCCGCGCCAGCGGCTATCGATACACACCGGCCCGTAAAGAAATACCCGCAATTGTGCTAATGGTTGGCCTTGATACTGTTGATGGCTTATGGCTTCCAGCATGGCATCAACCACCGGTGGTCGTGGTTGTTTATGCGTGTGGGCCAAACAGACAAAGCCGGCGACTAGCCCATCATCAACTGCAACCAGAACCCCCAAATCCTGATTAATCGAATCCAGTTGCTTTTCATCCATTTGTGACACAATAAAACCCTGCTTTCGCTGCTCTGGACTTAAGTTTTCTGGGGTGTTTTGTCGCTGCAACTCTAATATAGCCAGGTAGTCTGCAGGTTGCGCAGGTCTTATTTTCATGTTTAATCTCTAGGTTCAAATGTGTTATCAGGAGAGAGTCGATGCCATCAAAAGCAGTGAGGTTACCCGATACCCACGTAAGTAAACCGCCGTCAGTATTACCGAAAACCTCGATAATGCGTGTTGCCAGACCCACAGATAATCTTAAATTAATCAGTGAGATGTACTGCCGTGGGCTAGGCTTTAGCCAACTGGGCCATTTTGTCGATCATCAGGGGTTTGATGGTGTTATTCTCGGACATCCACATCACACTTACCATTTAGAGTTTACTCATCATCGCGGTGTTCGGGTAGGGGCGGCACCGACGCAGGACAACTTATTAGTATTTTATATACCGGATCAAGCGCAATGGGTTGTGCAGTGCCAGCAGATGGCGGCGGCAGGTTTTCGCGAGGTCACTGCTTATAATCCTTATTGGGATGTCAGCGGCAAAACGTTCGAAGATAGCGATGGTTATCGTGTGGTGTTACAGCAACAGGAATGGCAGTTGTAGAACAAAACCCGCCACAAGGGCGGGTTTGCGTGAACAGTGGTTGCAGTATATGCATCAGGCCGCTTGTTGGCCCTGAGTATTATTCATCAGCCGACGAATCGGTACGATAAGCAATATTAACACTGCCGCACAGATAACCAATGCAATTGAGCAACGGGCGAACAGTGTCGGCAGCATATCAAGCTGGTCAGCTTTAACATGTCCGCCAATCAGGCCTGCTGCCAGATTACCCAGAGAACTGGCGCAGAACCACAAGCCCATCACCTGGCCGCGCATTCTGTCTGGTGCCAGTAGGGTCATGGTGGCCAAACCGATCGGGCTAAGGCACAATTCACCCAGTGTCAGCAGTAGTATACTCATCACCAGCCACAGCGGTGAAACACCGGCACCACCACTGCTAAGCACATGCTGAGCGGCATACATCATCACAGCGAAACCGGCCGCTGCGCATAAAATACCAATGACAAATTTGGTGATACTGCTGGGCTGAATTTTCTTCTTCGCCAGGGCAGGCCAAGCCCAACTGAATACCGGTGCCAACAGAATAATAAACAGCGCATTGATTGATTGGAACCAGACTGTTGGGATCTCAAAGCCCATAACCATACGGTTAGTGTAATCATTGGCAAACAGATTGAATGAGGTTGGTTTCTGCTCGAAGGCTGACCAGAAGAACGCCGCAGACACTAACAGAATGAAGCACACCAATAGGCGAGCGCGATCTTTACGGCTCATATTGGCAAAGGCAAACAGATAAACGAAATAGAGTGTTACTGAGGCCGCAATAACATAGACCAATAAGCTGGCAATCAATACTGGGTTTATCGGGATAACCCCTTGTGATATCAGGGTAATCAGCACCGCCACTAGCACCATAATACCTGCAACCCACTTGCCAACCCCTTGACGCTGATTGGTCGGTTTATTCCAGCTTGAGTCTAGCCCGACCTCTGCGTCATAGCGTTTCATCGCTGGGATAGCAAAACCACGGAAAATAACCAGTGCGACCAGCATACCAATACCGCCGATACCAAAACCCCAGTGCCAGCCGTGGGATCGCAGCAACCAACCGGAAAGCAGCGGCGCGATAAATGACCCCATATTGATACCCATATAGAACAGAGAGAAACCACCGTCGCGGCGGGCATCACCTGGCTTATACAGGGTGCCGACCATGACTGAGATACAGGTCTTGAACAGACCGGTACCCAGCACGATAAACACTAAACCGATAAAGAACATGTCATTGCCGAAGAACGCTGATAGCGCAATCGACAGATGACCCAGTGCAATCAGGATAGAACCATACCAGACTGCACGTTGCTGGCCGAGCCAGTTATCAGCCAGCCAGCCACCGGGTAATGCTGCCAGATACATGCTACCGGCAAAAATCCCGACGATAGCGGAGGCTTGCTCACGAGGCAGGCCCATACCACCGTCAAATACAGTGGCGGCCATAAACAGAATTAACAGTGGGCGGATGCCGTAGAACGAGAAACGCTCCCACATTTCAGAAAGAAACAGGCCGCTGAGCGGATAAGGATGGCCAAAGAACGTGCGGCCGCCTTCGGAGTTAACAGAGGTTTGCATAAAGTCTTCCCATAGAATCGCCGTTAAAGTCGGGCGAATAAGCCATCATCGAATGTTCACCCCTTTGGCACTACGGCCAGTTATCAGGGTTAACACTCGTTACAGTAGAATTTAACGCAATAATAACGTCATTTTTTGCTGCTTATCGGGGTTATATCGTATTTTTAGATGAAAAGTCGATACACATCGCATTTATCAGGGTTATCTTTCTGACTTTGAGTGCATTTCACTACAAAAGATAGGGACTAAGTTTCATTATTTAATCTTATTATTAATATTATTTATCAATAAGTTAAATCAATAGGTTATGGCTATTTTGACATGAGAGAGTGCTGAAATAAAAAATTTTCGCATAAAAACACAATAAACAGCAACTTGGCGAGGGATTAACGTTTGATGGGGTCTTTGTCAGTGCATCTCAGGAGGATTCGGGCAGAAAAGAGCAGGAATATACGTGCTTTTGTTTAGGGACTTAGGATGGTTTATGCTGGTATCCGGCGGTTGGGTTACCCCTCTAATCTTTAGCTATCTTGCTGTTGTTGAACCTCACGTTGCCGTGCTTTTAAGGGCTGGCGCTGTAAACACCAGTAAGAATAGATCGCGTTAAATAGCACCACCAAAGCAGTTACACAAAATACAGCGCGGAAACCATAACTGGCAGAAACCGCAGCCCCGAGTAGCGGGCCGCTGACATTACCGACATCACGAAACGATTGGTTATAACTGAAAATCCGGCCAGCCACTTGATTGGTGCAGTTATAAATCAGTAACGTCTGTACCGCAGGGAGCAATGCACCATCCGTTGCCCCCAACAAGAAGCGCAAAATACCCAATTGCAATGGAGTCTGCACGAAAGCCATCGGGATCAGGATAAGCACTGACAGAGCCAGCACGGCAATCAGAATGCGCTCTGGGCCGATTCTATCACCCAGTTTTCCTAATCTCGGCGCGCTCATCAATGCAGCAACCCCTGGGACTGACGCAATCATGCCGCTGACGAAAGCCAAATTATGAATATCACCGGCCAGTTCGCGCACATACAGCGTCAAGATCGGCGCAATTGAGCCAGTAGCAATCTGGATTATCATGGTGGTGACAAACAGGCTCAGGATTAACTTCGGGTTCTTCAGGGAGTTAAATACTTGCCGCCCGTTAAGCATGTCTTTTTTCAGTACCGGTGCAAACTGCTCCCTGACATACAGCCAGGTTAGAGCAAAACAGAGCAACAACACCGCCGCGGTAATAAAGAATACCGGTCTCAGGCCATAGTTATCCGCTAACAACCCGCCGATCAGTGGCCCGATTAATGCACCGCTCACTCCACCGGTTGAGAGCGTCCCCAAAGCCCAGCCACTCTTGTTGCGCGGTACTTGAGTGGCGATCAGTGCATTGGCATTTGGAATAAAACCACCCAATAGTCCCAGCAGTGCACGTAATGCCAGAAACTGCCAGATATTCTGTGCCATACCCATTAAAACCATCACGATCCCCATGCCTAACGCTGAGCGTAATAGCATGATTTTCCGCCCTTTACGATCAGCCAGGCTCCCCCAGAAGGGGGCGGCAATGGCAGAAAACAGAAAAGTAATACTGAATACCAGACCGGACCACATATTCAATGACTGGTGACCGCTCACGCCTAACTCCTCCACATACAATGGCAAGAATGGCATGATCAAACTAAATGCAGCACCGGTTAGAAAACAGCCTAACCAGGTGACAAATAGGTTTCTTTTCCAGTTAACAGGTTGTGGCGCCGAGGTCATAAATTACCGATTAAGTAAGTGATTGCTTTGCGTCTCTTTATTCGTCAGTAGGGCGTTTGAAGGGGCGGCAAAGCACGAGAAGCAGATACTTAGCCTGATAAGTATGCGCTCATAGTGCAGCGACATCAATGAGATAAATATTAGTTTTTATAAAATGGAAAGGTGGTTTGAAATGGATGGATATGCTTATTCTATTTGGTAATAACACAGAAGTTGTGGCATTAGCATGATGTTACAGCTGGCACAGAAAACAGGAAAAACCACCCCGCCAAAGGCGAAGTGGTTAGTCTGATATTTGTTATTTAGCGCCAGTGATTAGCGGTAAGCTTCATTTTTAGTCACGGAATAACGGCCACTACCCAGTAGCATGATAGCGACACCACCGAGGAAATACATAGCTTCGTTTTCCAAACCCCAAGCACCGACTTGGGTCAGGGTAAAGAATTTCCCCGTACCGACCATTAATACTGCAACCAGCAGGTTAACGGCGTAAACGAACGCCGCAGGGCGGGTAAACAGACCAAGAATAATCAGGATCGGGGTGACAATTTCGCCGATGTAAACGCCATAGGCGACAAAACTGGGGATGCCTTGCGCCTGTAAAGACGCGGCTATCCAACTTGTGCCATGCTGAATTTTGGCGACACCATGAAATAACATCAAGACACCGAACGTTAGGCGTAATAATAGTTTGCCGCCGTTAGGATGGTCTGTTAATCGAGTGAACCAGAGATTAAGTGTTGCGAGCATATATATCCTTATTAAAAAAGAAAATAACCGGATAATAACTAAGATTAATTACTCTCAGTATCGTCAGATAAATCTTATTTGCCTAGCGGATAAATCTGACGAAGTGTATCAAAAAAATTGATATAAATTAATTCTCATTACCATTAGCAATATTCTATTTCTGAATAAGTCATGCTATTCATACAATGAAGGCGCGCCTTCTGGCCGGGTCTTAAAACGCCGGTGTAGCCACATATATTGGTCTGTGGCTTGGGCAATCTCTTTTTCGATCACTTTATTCATAAACGCGGCCGCCGCCACTTCATTATCTAACGGGAAGTTCTCTACCGCGGGTTGCAACAGCAGTTGATAACCTTTGCCATTAGGTAAACGACGCGGCGTGAAAGGAATAATTGCCGGTTTACCCATACGTACCAGCAGGTAAGTCCCAGTGGTGGTTGCCGCTTGATCGACAGCGAACAAGGGCACAAATACGCTGCTGCGCGGACCGTAATCATGATCCGGCGCATACCAGATAATTTCGCCTTGTTTTAGGCTGCGGATCATTCCTTTCAGATCTTTGCGGTCTAACATGGCTTTATTTGAACGCATCCGGCCCCAAGTCTGCATCCAGTCCATGGCTTTATTATCATGCGGGCGATAGACACCGATGCCCGGATTGTAGATACCGAAGATGCGGGCACCCAGTTCCAGCGTAAGAAAATGCAAGCCGATCAATAAAACCCCTTTGCCTTCCTCTCGTGCTTGTTGAATGTGTTCTAGACCACTAACGCTACACCAGCGCTCAATGCGCCAGTTCGGCCAAAACCAAGCCATGCCTGTTTCAAATAACCCCATCCCTACTGATTCAAAGTTCTTAACCAGCAGTTCATCGCGTTCAGCCTGTGGCATATCAGGAAAGCACAACTCGAGATTACGCTGTGTTATCCGTTTACGCCGTTTGAGAAAACGCATAGAAAAGCGGCCAAGGGAGGTGCCCAGGACATAGATAACTGGGTAGGGGAGCAACACCAATAGGTAGAGGATACCGAGGCCAAGCCAGGTCAGCCAATAACGAGGGTGTAGCAGTGAGCGTTCAAAAGAAGGAACTTGCATATCTGTTCTCTGCGTTATTGTAATTCAGTCGGACAGTTAACTATTTACTCTTGATAGCGGATATGTGGTTCTTTAGCGAACCTCAATAGGCAGTTGCCGGTCATCCATACCAACGTATTCATCTGTCATTTAAGGTAGCCTATTGTGACATTTTTAGTGGCTTACAGGAAAACAGACCGCACCAAAAAGCCATTTTTATGCCTTTCGGTTGAAGTTCCAGCCGATTAAATCACCTATCTGATGGTTAAATAACCATGATTGAATTTGGCTATTTGAACGGATTCAGTAAGCTGACTAACTCAGCCAGACTGTTAACTGCCATCTTTTCCATCACTTTAGCCCGATGCACTTCTACGGTTCTGACAGACACACAAGCTTTGTCGGCGATATCCCGATTAATCAAACCCTGCATAACCCATTGCGCAATCATCTGTTCCCGTGGCGTCAGCGAGGCATAACGCAGTTGTACCTGTCGGCGGGCTGTCAACTGCTCTGTGTGCTGGAAGCCCTGTTGTAAGGCGGTAATCAGCGGCGCAGTCGCGACTGGTTTTTGTAAGAAATCAACCGCCCCCAGTTTCATCTGCTCAACCGCCTGCGGCACTTCTCCATGGGCGGTAAGGAATATGACGGCCAGCGTGCTGTCTCGCTGGCGCATCTGGTTATAGACTTGCGTACCATCTAGCAGCGGCATACGAATATCGAGCAGTAATACACCAGATTGATATAAATCAGCTTGGGCCAGGAAACGCTCACCGTCATGCCATACCTTCACTTTGTAATCCAGGCTTTCCAGCAAAAAACGGCAAGCGTCGGTGACGGCAATATCGTCATCAAGTAGATGAATCAGTGACAAGAGTAAGCTCCTTGCTTGGGTTAAGTGGCAGTGTCAGGGTAACGCGTAGTCCAATCTTATCATTGGCGGCCATGTGGTTAAGTAGTGCCAGATTTCCGCCCTGGCGACAGATTAATCGCTGGCAAATGACCAGGCCGAGACCGAGGCCATCACTTTTGGTGGAACGGAATGGGGTCAAAGGCTGGTTGAGCTGTTCGGCCGTCAGGCCACCGGCATCATCTTGCAAAATTAATATTGCCACATCGGCTTGCTGATAAGCACTGAACCATAACTGGTGGGCACCGGCCTGCAAACTGTTAGTGATCAGATTACACAAGACCTGATCGAGCAGCGTGGGCGGTAAATGCAGCGCTAATGATGCCTCGATATCAGTGTGCAACGTGCAACACGGCGCTGGATTGGTGGCTGCCAGTAACTGCCAGAGGTGATTAACCAAGGCAGGTAATGGTTGGCAGGCGGCAGAGCTGTTCATGGCCGGCTGTTTTCCTGCCCACAGCCGTAAGTTAGCAATGGTATCAGCCCCGCGTTGGGCCTGATGACTGATTTGACTCAAAATGGGCAGTAATGAGTGATCAGCCTGTTCCCGTTGCAGGCGAATAGCGCAGCCATCGGCGTAATGCTGAATAGCGCTGAGCGGCTGATTTAATTCATGAGCGAATCCCGCGGCCATCTCACCGAGAATACTCAGGCGCTGAGCTTGTTCCAACGCACTTTCCCTAGCCCTAAGTTGCTGGTGAAGTTGCTCCAATTGCTGGCTGCGACGACGCACCAGAAACGCCACCCAGATATGATTGGCCGCGAGCAATAACAGAATCACCGCGATGGCGACGATCAACAGCCGATGTTGTTGTGCCCACTCAAGAGTCTGTTGCCAGAACTGCGGCTGTTGGGGATGTTGATTAATTGAACGTAATAAACTTTCGACCTGACTGGTGGAGGAGGGGGCACCCCATTGTGGTGTTTTGTCCCCATCGGGGCTGAGCAAAATCCGCGTAACATTATCGGCTAATTCATCCGGTACCTGTGATAACGCGGCAAACGACCAATTTGGGTATAACTCGCTGCTGCTCAGGCATGGAATGGCGGTTTTCTTCGCCAATAGCGGCTTAAAGTCAGCGGTATGCGCTAATCCTTCTGCCTGCATATCTTCCAGCAGGCAGGTGGGCACAATAGCCGCGGAGATAGCGCGATCACGCAGTAGATAAATTAACGCATCCACCGGGAAGCCAGAAAAATGCAATTGAAAATCCCGTTCTGGTTGCAGCCCCGCATCGCGTAGCACTTTGTATCCCAACAAGTAACCGCCAAAGGCATCGGGAGAGACGGCACCAACACGTTTGCCAATCAATCCTTGGGGATTATGGATATCACTGTCAGCGCGTACCAGAATAACACTACCGATCACATTGCGGCTGGTGCTGTCTGGCTCATGATTGGAGCGCAAAGAGACCAACCAACGCAGAGGATAGTGGTTATCAATTTGCACATATTGCGCTGGATTGGTCAGCAGAAAATCAACTCGGTTCTGCTGCACCGCACTTTTCATCGCATTTAAATCCAAGGGTAATAACTGAAAGTGCTGCCCAGGCAAGTGCTGATTAAGGCGATCGGCCAACGGTTGCCAATGTGCTTGCGCCTGAGCATCACCGCGTAATGCCAGCACGCCAATGGTCCAATCATTGGCATGGGCGGTTGAAAACCACCAAAACAGCACTATCACCAGCCCTCTGAAACTCATGCATGTTCCTTTTTATGATCCCCGTCGCAGTGCGCAATTGTCCTGGATCAAGTCCTTAAAGGGAATGTGGAAAACCACAATAGGGCTTCTGCTCGTCGATTTCTACAATCCTTGAATTAAGAGCATTGTTATTAAGCAGATGAGAAGAAAAATGGATCAAGGAAAAAGAGCATTTCTACAGCGGCTCGGGGGCTTAACTGCTGGCGCAGCATTGGTACCATTGGCGGATGCGGGCTGGCGGATGGAACCGGCACGCAAACAAGGTGATATCAAACGGCGCTACGCCATGTTGATTGATTTGCGCCGCTGTATTGGTTGCCAGGCATGTACTGTCAGTTGCGCGATTGAAAACCAACTGCCACAAGGCCAGTTCCGTACCACAGTTAATCAGTATCAAATTGCCCTGTCTGGGGCAGAAAGTGTCACCAATGTATTGCTACCCCGCCTGTGTAACCACTGCGATAACCCGCCTTGCGTGCCAGTCTGTCCGGTACAGGCCACTTATCAGCGTCAAGATGGCATTGTGGTGGTCGATAATACCCGTTGTGTTGGTTGTGCATACTGTGTTCAGGCCTGCCCGTATGAAGCTCGTTTTATCAATCACAGTACCCAAACTGCGGACAAGTGTACTTTTTGTGTTCATCGTCTGGATGTTGGATTGCTGCCTGCCTGTGTGGAGTCTTGTGTCGGCGGGGCGCGGATTATCGGTGATTTACGCGATGGCAACAGTATATTGCGCCAAATGCTACTAGAACATGCCGCTGACATTAAAGTGCTGAAACCGGAGCAAGGCACTCACCCTCAAGTGTTTTACCTCGGGCTAAATGACATTTTCACCCGACCATTGCAGGGCCAACCCGCGCTCTGGCAGGAGGTACACCCATGATCCGTGAAATTTTAGCTCGCCCACAAGATATCGCCTGGTTGCCTTGGGCGGTGCAGTATTTCTTTTTTATCGGGCTGGCTTGTAGTGGCGTGTTGTTTGCCTGCTGGCAACGGATGTTCTCTCGCCATCAGCAGAATCCATTGGAGTTTGCTGCACTGATGTTGGCGGTGACTGCGGTGGTGGTTGCGCCATTGGCGCTCAATGCGGACCTACATCAACCGGCCCGCGTCTGGCACTTCTATGCCCACTTTACGCCGTGGTCGTGGATGTCATGGGGATCTCTTTTCTTACCCTTGTTTACCCTGCTGGTGTTGTCCTATTTTCTGGCGCTGACCTACAGCCGATTGCGGGCAAAACCATTAGCGCGATTATTGACAGGATTAGCCGGACTCTGTGCGTTTTCTGCTATCACTATTTTGCTCTATACCGGCCGCGAGGTGTCAATCCTGCGCGCCCAACCCCTGTGGTTTAGTTTATGGTTGCCACTGTTTATCTTCCTGACTGCCTGGCAGACGATCACGCCTTTACTGGCTACCTGGCTATGGCGTGAGCCGCACTATCAGGTGTCATTGGCGCGCTGGCAACCCATCAATTTAATGATGCTGGCGTTGGTTACTGTGCTGTGGGCCAGTGGTGATAATGCCTCGGCACAGGCTCTGCGCTACTGGGCTATGCATGCCCAGACTTTGGCAGCATTTCCTGTGGTGCTGTGGCTATTGCTTTTGGCAATGGCGCTGTTCAACAGGAAAAAAACCTTATCAAGCGGGATGGTAGTGGCTCAGGCACTGGCAGCCCTGACGTTGTGTTGGTCGGTACGTTGGCTATTGCTGATGCATACTCAAACGTTGACTAAATACAATGTGTTAACCAATCCCTATTCGTTGCCGCTGGGGAGTGAAGGATTGCTGGCCGTGGTGGGTACATGCGGATTATGGATAGCGGTGATTATTGCTATCCGTGAAGGTGTCAGATGGCTTGAACAACAATTCTCAAGTGAAAAAATAGTCTCAAGTGAAAAAACAGTTTCAGGCGAGAAAACAGTGAAAGGAGAAATGCATCATGGCTAAGTCTACACGGCGTCAATGGTTAAAAGGCAGTTTAGCCTTGGGGGGCGTGGTTGCATTTGCTGCCAGTTATCATGCGGTGGCACGCAAAACATTGGCTGGCCTGATTGATGGTAGTGCCGGAAAGCTTACACTCGATCCTGTTAGTGCCAACGCATTAGCACCAGAAGGACGTATTGGGCAGCAGTGGCAGGCCAATCCGCAACAAGCGGTTTCAATGACACAATGTTTTGGTTGTTGGACCTTGTGTGGCTTACGGGTGCGAGTCGATACCCAGCACAATAAAATCCTGCGCATCGCCGGTAACCCTTATCATCCGTTGTCTCATGACCACCATTTTCCGTATCAGTTACCACTAAGTGAAGCGCTGCAACGTTTAGGTGGAGAGTCAGGCATGGCCAGGCGTTCAACGGCTTGCGCGCGCGGCGCGACGCTATTAGAAGGGGTCGATAGCCCTTATCGTATTACCGAGCCAATGAAGCGCACCGGGCCACGGGGCAGTGGCAAATGGCAGCGTATCAGCTTTGAGCAATTGGTGGCGGAAGTGACCGAAGGCGGTGATCTCTTTGGCGAGGGGCCGGTTGAAGGGTTGCGGGCTATCCGTGACCTGATTACCCCCATTGATACTCAGCAGCCCTCATTGGGGCCGAAAGCCAATCAGTTACTAGTGACTAACGCCGGTGATGATGGGCGCGATGCTTTTATCCGACGTTTTGCTCATCAAGCGTTCGGCACTAAAAATCTCGGTAGCCACGGGGCATATTGTGGTTTGGCGTATCGTGCCGGTTCAGGTGCGTTGATGGGGGATTTAGATAAAAATGCCCATGTTAAGCCTGATTGGGATAACGTCCGTTTTGCCCTATTTTTGGGGACGTCGCCTGCGCAATCTGGCAACCCATTTAAGCGGCAAGGGCGTCAGCTAGCCAATGCTCGCCGGCGTGATGATTTCAATTATGTGGTGGTCGCCCCCGCGCTGCCACTGACAACCACATTGGCTAATCAGCATAACCGCTGGGTTCCGGTGTTGCCGGGGACGGATGCGGCACTGGCAATGGGGATGATTCGTTGGATTATCGAACAGAATCGTTTTAACCACGCTTATTTGTCCGTTCCTGGTGAGGTTGCCATGCAAGCGGCGGGTGAGCGCAGTTGGACCAATGCCAGCCATCTGGTGATAACCACTGAAACCCATCCCTTGGCAGGCCAGTTCCTACGTGCCAGCCAGCTAAGTGGTGAGTCAGTGGCCGAAGCTGAAGAGAGTCCGGTATTAGTGCAAGTGGTTGACGGTACATTGCAGCCTGCTGCATTAGCATTACACGCTCAATTGTTTGTCACGCGCGAGGTCACCTTACATGATGGTCAAATTGTGCAGGTGCAATCAGGTATGGCGTGTTTGCGGCAAGCGGCAGAGCGTTTTACTCTGGAAGAATACAGCCAGCAATGCGGCGTCCCAGCAGAGACGATGGTTGGTTTGGCGAAAGAGTTTACGGCTTACCAGCGTCAGGCTGCGGTTATCTCCCATGGTGGCATGATGGGGGGTAACGGTTTTTATACCACCTGGGCGGTCATGATGCTCAATGCCCTGATTGGTAATTTGAATCTTAAGGGGGGAGTTTCGGTTGGGGGGGGTAAGTTTGATGGTTTTGCTGATGGTCCTCGCTATCAGTTAGCTACTTTCGCTGGAATGATAAAACCAAAAGGCTTACCGCTATCGCGCAGCAAGCAGCCCTATGAACAATCGCAAGAGTATCAGCAAAAGATTCAGCAGGGTCAGCCTGGCTATCCGGCCCGTGGCCCATGGTATCCCTTTGTCGGTGGGCAATTGACCGAACAATTGGCACCGGCATTGGCGGGTTATCCCTATCCGCTTAAGGCATGGATTAGCCATATGACTAATCCGCTGTACGGGGTCGCGGGGCTGCGCAACTTGATTGAGGCGAAACTACAAGATCCACGTCAATTGCCGCTGTTTATTGCCATTGATGCTTTTATGAATGAAACCACCGCATTGGCGGATTATATCGTACCGGATACCCATAATTTTGAGAGTTGGGGATTCAGTGCGCCCTGGGCCGGGGTACTGGTCAAAGCCAGCACTGCCCGCTGGCCCGTGGTGACATCACGTACTGTCCGCACGGCTCAAGGCGAGCCTGTGGCCATGGAGAGCTTCCTGATTGCAGTGGCCAAGGCATTGCAATTACCGGGGTTCGGTGCCAATGCGATGCAGGACAGCCAGGGAAACAATTTGTCGCTGGAGCGGGCCGAGGATTACTATTTACGGGCCGCGGCCAATATTGCTTATGGCGGTGAAAAACCACTGCCACCAGCCTCGGATGAAGAACTGAAATTAACCGGCGTCGATCGCTTATGGCCCGACTTACAACGCAGTCTGCATATTGATGAGCAGCGCCGAGTGGCTTACCTGTTGGCGCGTGGTGGGCGTTTTGCGCCTTATGAGAAAAGTTGGAATGGCGATGCCACCGGGCCGCAGTGGAAAAAGCCACTGCAAATCTGGAACGAAAATGTCGCGCAACATCACCATGCGATAACCGGTGAGCGTTATAGCGGCTGTCCGACTTGGTATCCACCTCGTCTGGCCGATGGTTCCGATGTCTTTACCCATTATCCGGCAACTGACTGGCCTTTGCGCTTGATGTCCTTCAAGTCTCATCTCATGAGCAGTTCTACTGCGATGATTGAGCGCTTACGCGCGGTCAAACCCACCAATTTGGTGGCGATTAATCCAACCGATGCTCAGCGCTACGGGATACAGCACGGTGACAGTGTACGCCTGATGACCCCCGGTGGTCAGATGAAGGTACAGGTAAGTTTATTGGATGGTGTTATGCCTGGTGTGGTTGCTATTGAACATGGTTATGGACATCGCGAGATGGGTGCCAGAACACATTCGTTGGATGGTGTGATCATGGCGTCAGACCCGCGTATCGGTCAGGGGAGCAATCTGAATGACTTGGGGTTTACTGATCCAACGCGAGAAGTCCCCAATACCTGGCTGGATTGGGTCAGTGGTGCCGCGGTTCGGCAAGGGCTACCAGCCAGATTGGAAGTGATTAGCTAGCAGGCTATCAATTTTGACTTAAATCCCTCTCAATTGAAGAGGGATTTTTATTTCTACGTTATGATATTCCCGATGTATAAATGAGTTTCATTCATTCTTATCGGAGAGCCGTCGATGGCAGTAGCAAGACTCAGTGCGGGTTTATTGGTCGTCGGTGGCATATTGGGTTATATGGGGGCTTACTGGCAAACCCTCTCTTTGCTGATTGCTGCCGGAATTGCCTTACTCACTGGGATCGTTCTTTCCGCTTTTACTGATAGTGATTACCGCTAAAGATGTTCCGCAGTAATGTTTCAGGTATTATATGCGCCGCACGGCTGTCCCGTGGTGAAACATCAGTTCTATTGTACAATGAATTAACGTGATTAGCCGTCTAATGAATTACCTAACCCATTGATCAATGATTAAATTTTTATCAGTAACCTCTTCGAAAGACAGGAACGTACACCATGCCAGTGTTACATAACCGAATTTCTAATGAGGAACTTAAAGCGCGCATGTTGGCTGAAACCGAACCGCGCACCACAGTTTCTTTTTATAAATATTTCACTCTGGAAGATGCCAAAACCTTCCGTGACGACCTCTATAGTCAATTTGTTAAACTCGGCGTGTTTGGTCGGGTTTATGTGGCTAAAGAGGGGATCAATGCACAAATCAGTGTGCCCGCTAATCGTTATGATGAGTTCAAAACCGCGTTGTTTGCCGCACATCCTGCACTAGATCAGGTGCGGCTGAATGTGGCTCATGAAGATGATGGGAAGTCATTCTGGGTGCTGCGCATGAAAGTTCGCGAACGCATTGTGGCGGACGGTATTGATGACGAGAGTTTCGATCCCAGTAATATAGGGCATTATCTGAAGGCCGATCAGGTTAATCAGATGATTGATGATCCCGATACTTTGTTTGTTGATATGCGCAATCACTATGAGTACGAAGTAGGCCATTTCGAAAATGCCATTGAAGTCCCTTCTGATACTTTCCGTGAGCAATTGCCAATGGCGGTTGATATGCTGCAACATGACAAAGAGAAAAATATTGTTATGTATTGCACTGGTGGGATTCGCTGTGAGAAAGCCAGCGCCTATATGCTGCACAATGGCTTCAAAAACGTTTATCACGTTGAGGGCGGTATTATCGAATATGCCCGTAAAGCAAAAGAACAGGGGTTGCCGCTGAAATTTATCGGTAAAAACTTTGTTTTTGATGAGCGGATGGGGGAGCGGATCTCTGATGATGTGATAGCCCACTGCCATCAGTGCGGTACACCTTGCGACACGCATACCAACTGTAAGAATGATGGCTGCCACTTACTATTTATTCAGTGTCCGACCTGTGCGGCAAAGTTTGCTGGTTGCTGTAGTGATATCTGTCAGGAAGAGCTGAAGTTGCCGCAGGAAGAGCAACGCTCCCGGCGTGCTGGGCGCGAAAACGGCATTAAGATTTTTAATAAATCGAAGGGATTGTTGCAAACTACCATGCACATTCCGATACCAGAAAAGAGCACAGATAAAAAATAGTCGTAGGGTTAACCTACTGGATGTACTATTAAAGTTAGACGTTGTCGGTTATTTTATTCGATAGCGTCTTTTTTATGCCATTTTTAGCGCAATGGCGATTCCAATACAAGGATTGATAATGACAATACCTGGAGTGAGTAGCCAAGGGCTACGGTTAGTCACGATGCTGGCTATGCTGGTGGTGATTATGGCGGGAATTAAAGCGGCATCGCCGATCGTGGTTCCATTCTTGTTGGCTATATTTCTTGCTATCGTATTAAATCCTTTAGTGAAACTGTTGGAGAAAATAAGAATTCCCCGCACCTTAGCTATTGTCTTATTGGTTAGCATTATTATTTTACTCATGGCATTGCTCTTTGGCCGCCTGGGTTCTTCATTAAATGAGTTTGCCCGCTCGTTGCCGCAATATCGTGGCATGATGCTGGAAAAAATGCGCGACCTGCAAGAGTTTGCAATGCGCTTTAATATTGAGTTCTCGGTGGATGACATTATGAAGCATGTCGATCCTAGCACCGCGATGAACTTTGTGACCCGTCTCCTGAGCCACCTTTCTGGTGCCATGGCTAGTATGTTCTTGCTGCTGATGACGGTGGTCTTTATGTTGTTTGAAGTGGAACGACTGCCTTATAAAATGCAGTTGATGTTTGATAACCCAGAGCAAGGGAATGCGATTCTCAAGCGTGCATTAAATGGTGTAACTCATTATCTGGTGATCAAGACGATTATTAGCATTGCGACGGGGATTGTTATTTGGTTATTCCTGGCAGCGATGGGGGTCAGATTCGCTTTCCTTTGGGGGCTACTGGCTTTCGTCCTCAATTACATTCCTAATATCGGCTCCGTATTGGCGGCTATCCCACCCATCGTTCAGGCACTGTTGTTTAATGGTTTTGCTGATGCTTTTGCCGTTACCTGCGGGTATATTTTGATTAACCTGATTGGTGGCAATATTATTGATCCACGGATGATGGGGCGTGGTTTGGGTCTATCAACCTTGGTGGTGTTCTTATCCTTGATTTTTTGGGGGTGGCTACTCGGGCCGATTGGTATGCTGCTTTCCGTTCCGTTAACCATTATTGCCAAAATAGTATTAGAGTTAACACCAGCCGGTTATAAAATCGCCGTGTTATTGAGTGATGGCAAACCGGCCAAGGTAGAGTAGTGCAAACTGCGGATATCGTATTTATTGCTGGGCCACAGGTGGGAAGCTATCTGGTGGCCCGGCTAGAAAAGGTAGAGAAAACGCGTTAATAGAAAAAGAAATAAATATCCAGTGCTAACAGAATCAGCCACAAGCAGATATAGAGCAGTAGATGTTCCCGTACATTATTGATAACCATCGATAGCAATTTATTTAACATGCAGGGTGCCTGAGGCTAGAATTATCGCCCATTATAAGGATTTTTACTTTTATAAACAATAAGCTGGCAGGCTAAATTCCTGAGTTACAGCATGATGAAATAAGTCATTTCTTTGGATAATATGGGCATTGTGGTACGAATGGAAAAGATTGATATGTATTGGTGATATTAAGTGAAATGTAACCGATTCTTTAACTGCAAGCGATAACTCACTATATTAATCCGGTTACATTATTTGTTAAGAACAAAAATCACATATACAGAAAATTTACTGAAAGGGAATACTCCCTTTATTGCGACTCTCTATACACCAACGCCTTAGTATAAATATTTAAATACATTGTAAATAAAGCATAATTCCAAACGGTTTCTGACTTTTATTTTTTCGGTAATATGCCGTTTATGCGAATAAACTGTACTGTCACTGATATTTAACTTCCTGGCAATGCGGTAATTGGGCATCTCCATCATCCAGTAGCACATGACTTTATGCTCTTGTGGACTGAATAGGGATGCTGGACAGGGGGGATGTGGCTTACCGATACCCTCACTTGAAAAGTCCGATAGTCTTTGTAACAACTCCGGTAAGCGTTTTTTAGCCAAAATAGAGACAGAATCTGTCAGGGGTATCGGTGTTTCACTAAACGGATATGACGCATCCAGATAAATATAAACTTTAGCCCGCAGGCAACAACTCAAAAATTGTGCTAATAACGGGCAATGTCCACCATAGCGACAATATTGGGTAAGGTTAACAATAATTACCTCAGGATCAAACTCATGAACAGCTAATGTAGCCTGTTCCACCGTAGGAACATCCATTAAATCGAGATATGAAGCGTTATTTAAATAAGTATTTACCCCTGATCGGGTATAAAAACATTCATCGATAATTAATATTTTCATGTGGCATACATCCTTGTCTAACAGCAACCATACCTGGCCGCATACAAGGATAAAGTAATCCCCTGATGCCTAAAACGTCAATTCGGGATTCACGATTGTTTTTAGCGGCTTTTACGAATATAAGACTCTGCTAATTATTAAATTTGCGGCGTTTTATATTAATAATGAGGTGAAAATGAGAGCGAGATATACCGATGACTGAAATAAAAAGAAACAGTCATCGGTAGCAATCAAGTGCTGAACTCGCGGGTTACAGCATTACGATTTGGCGAAGCGGGATAGCGAAAAGGCTGAAATATCAATAGGTGAGGGTTTATCTTGTGCGAAGAGTGCAGCGACTTCCCCCAATGCAGTTGCAAACTTAAATCCATGGCCGCTTAAGCCTGTTACCACCATGATATTTTTGTTATCGGGTAATGTATCGATGATAAAATCTTCATCAGGGCTCATGTCATAACTGCATGCCGCGCCGTGCAGACAGACACCCACTCCCGGTAAGAAGTTACGTAAAAAACCAAATACTTCGGTTCCATCCTCGGCATAACTGCCAAAGGGCTTACGTTGTGCCGCTGTTTCAATAGGCTGACCACCATTATGTTTGCCTAGTTTTAACTCGTCATTTTGCGAGGGGAAGCCGTAATAATGGATATTATCCGGTGTCTCGACGGTGAATGCCGGGAAATGATTTCCTTCGCTATAGCGGCCATCGGCATGGTGCCATGAAAACACTTTACGTATGGCGGTCACCGGTAATTCGGGTAACAGCTCTTTGACCCAGGTTCCGGCAGTGACAATCACTTTCTTAGCACTGTAGGTACCATCTATAGTCACGACATCTACACCACCATCCAGCGGTTCGATAGCGGTAACCGGACAATTGAATAAAATACCGCAGCCTGCTTCTGTGACGGCTTTAATCAGCGTTTTAATCGCCAATTCAGAACGTAGATAACCTGATTGTGGTTCGAACACACCAATATAATTATCTGGTACGGTAAATACCGGCCACTTTTCACGGATCTGGGCCGCGTTTAAGGTTTCAACCGGCAAGTTATATTGTTGAGCGCTGTGCTGCGCATTTTGCAGGAAAATAGAGTCATCTGGCCCAAGATTAAGCACGCCACTGGCCTGAAATAATGATTCACCTGTTTGAGCTGATAACTGGTCCCACAATGTTTGGGCACGCAAAACTAAGGGAACATATTTCTCACCTTCGCCATAGGCATGGCGAATGATCCGTGTATCACCATGGTGACTGCCTGCTTGATGAGGCGGCATGGCACTGTCAATCATCAGTACGTTTAAACCAGCTTGTGACGCATAGTAGCCTGCGGCAGAGCCGACCGAACCGCTACCAATGACAACTAGATCATAATCCATATTTTGCATCCCGGGGAATATCGCCACCTGGCTTTTTCAATAGGGTTTGTGCTAGCAATGTGTATTTATCGCGGCAATAACCCGAACGATTTGAATTAAAGGTAGCAACAGTGCTGATAAAAATTAAAACGATAGTAATAGCACGGGACTGAGAGGAGAAAAAGCGCTGTTAGCCATAGAGTGGTGGGAATGGTTAATAAAAAGGCACTAAGTGATATTCACTCGTGCCTTTTTTGGCGAACATTAAACTCGTTTTCTGGTGGAAAAAAATTAATGTTTACGGTGATCGCGATCTTGATATTCCGATGACTCAATTTTAGCAATGCCTGCTTCTAAGATATTTATTAATTGGCGTGCAACATCGGTGGTTAACCAGAGCGTTCTATCAACCAGCGCATCTTCTGGCGGTTGATCCATGGAAGACAGGTAATGAAGACGTATCATCATAGCGTCGTATACATCTACAGTGCTGATATCCCAGCCTACAAGCGGGTGAGTCTGAATAACTTCATCATTTCTGTCCATAAAGACCCCTTATATAGTAGTTACTGACTGGAGTGACTAATGAGGATCAATGCGGCTCATTATCAAGTGAGCTTTTTCAGTATACGCAACCGCCGATAAATTTGGAGATTATCGCAAGATCTTTACAAATTATTTATTTTATGATGATTTCTTAATCAACAATAAATGGGTTAAAAGAAGTCGGTGAGTAAAGGAAGTTTAGACGCTTATATAAAAAAGCCGAGGAGCGACTCCCCGGCAAAACAGCATTACATTGGGTTACTCCGCGTCGAACCAGTCGTCAGCGCTTTCCCATATTTCTTGTAATATTTCAGAGATCAAATCTTTATCTGTTTTGGCACCACCTAAAACGGAAAGATTATTTGCTCCGGCATAACGTATTTGTACTGCGGTGGTGGTGTCCGGGAATTTGGTGTTGAGTCTTTTACTCAATTCATGGGTTAGTGCTTCGATAGCACCTGCGGGTAACGGGTTTTTTTTATCAATACTCACTTCAACACGCATATTTGGCCCTCCGAATATTTATACTGGTTATTTATACCGTACAAGTATTCGGGTTGCAAGTGACTGATATAAAAATCGTCGCTGTAAAGGGTTAGCCCCTACAGCGGCGCTTATCAGCTTTTAACTGACCAATTGATAGTCTGACCGGCCAGGAAAGGAATCACAGATTCATCACCTAATGGGATCTCTTCTGGTTGTTGGAAGGGGGCCTTAACCAATTCAACAACCTCTTCGTTAATCGGCAAGCCATAGAAGCGTGGACCATTTAATGAACAGAATGCTTCAAGATGCTGTAGCGCATTCATCTCTTCAAACACAGTAGCATAAGCTGGCAGCGCTGATGGTGCGTTGAACACGCCAGCACAGCCACAGGATGACTCCTTACGATGTTTGGTATGGGGAGCGGAATCGGTTCCGAGGAAGAAACGGTCTGAACCACTAGCAACGGCCTGGCGCAATGCTTCTTGATGCGTGCTGCGTTTCAATATTGGCAGACAGAACAAGTGGGGGCGAATACCACCGACCAGCATGTGATTGCGGTTAAACATCAGATGCTGTGGGGTGATAGTTGCACCAAGGAAACGATTGCCTGCCAGCACGTAATCGGCCGCATCTTTGGTGGTTATGTGCTCGAAGACAATTTTCAATTCAGGGAATTGGCGACGTATCGGTTCCAGAATCTGTTCAATAAAGCGCGCTTCGCGATCAAAAATATCAACGGCAGCTTCTGTTACTTCACCGTGGATCAGCAGCGGCATACCTATCTTTTGCATTTGCTCAAACAACGGGTATATCGCCGGGATATCGGATACACCATGATTTGAGTTGGTCGTAGCATTCGCTGGATACAGTTTTGCCGCAGTAAATACGCCTTGTTCAAAGCCGGTGGTCAGTTCTTTGACATCAAGTGTATTGGTCAGATAACAGGTCATCAACGGCGTGAAGTTATGCCCGGCAGGTACTGCGGCTAAAATTCGTTCCCGATAAGCGATAGCACTGGCAACAGTCGTAATTGGTGGAGCCAGATTGGGCATGACAATGGCCCGGGCGAACACCTCGGAGGTATAGGGCAGCACGGTACTGAGCATTTCGTCATCACGTAAGTGAATATGCCAGTCATCCGGGCGGCGAATTTTCAGGGTTTGGGGTTGTGCAGTCATTCAACTAGCTCCGCAGTCATGATGAGATATTGGGGTTTTTATACTGTTTCCGGCGGGGTCTAAGGATAAGCGGAAAGTGCGCAGGATGCATCTGATTGTTAGGGTTAAGTTGAAAACAAGGCAAAAAGGGCATCTTATAGAGGGGCTCGGGATAAAATTGCCCGTTAGGGTGAGCTATTGATTAGCAGTAAAATACGCTAATTGAATGTACAGCATGGGAGAATAACTATGGAAGTCCGTGTCATCGCCAGTTTAGTGGCAAAACCTGAATTTATTGATGCAGTAAAAGAAGCGGTTCATTTGGTAATAGAACCGAGTCGTGAGGAGAAGGGGAATCTGCAATATGATCTCCATGCCGAAAGCGACCAGAAAGGTTCTTTTGTGTTTTTCGAACGCTGGGCATCTGATGATGCATTGGAAAAACATAATAAAACCGAGCACTTCAAAGCGTTTGTCAAAGCTATTGAAGGGAAACTGGAAAACCTCGAAATAAAGAAACTGAAACAGATAGCCTGAGAGTGATCTCTGGTTAAAGATATCACCAATATAAAAAAACCCGCCTGATGGCGGGTTTTGTCTTTGCAATGTCTGGTCGGAATAATATTACATTTATTCGACAGATTGCGGTTTTGTTGCCGGCGCGGTTGCCTGAGTTGCCGCCGCATGGCCACCAGCAGAACCTTTACCTGCAAAATCAAAGGCTGGACGTTCCCACTGACCTTTAGACGGTGACTCTGGCGCGTAATCCGGTGCCGGTGCTTTGGTCATCGGTGCTGAAGCGTAATGTTTGAACACCACACCTTCAGGGTGAGCGATAGTCGACTGTTGTGGCACAACAGCAACAGGAGCCTCAACCACAACCGTGTCACTGACACTGGCTTCGACAGCGGTTTCTTCAATTAGCGGTTCTTCAATTGTCGATGTTTCAACAACGACTTCGGTCACTGCCTGTGCTTCAGCTACAGCGTCTTCCACCACAGTTTCAGCTACAACCGCATCTTCCGCCGGTGTTTCAACAATAGTTGTTTCAACAACAGCAGTTTCAGCAACAATGGTTTCTTCCACCACCGCTTCTTCAGCAGTTGTATCCTCAATTACCGTTTCCTGAACCACAGGTTCAGCGGTAGCTTCCGCAACGCCAGTTTCTTCAACGTCGGATACTGTTTCAACCGCTGCGGTAGTTTCAGCTTGCACCACCTCAGCGACAGCTTCAACGGTTGGTTCTACAGCAGTTGGCTCAACGGCAACAGGTTCTACAACCACTGGCACGACAACAGGAGCACGGCCAGGAACGGCTGCGGCTGAAGATGAAGAACCACCTGGTTTATGTTGCGCAGCAGGTGTCGGAGTGACAGTTTCAGTCACGGCGACGACGACAGGTGCGGCAACGACTGGGGCTGCTACAATCACGGCCGGAATATTAACCGGGGTCTCTACTGCTGCAACTGCTATTGGCAATGGTTGTTCAACCGGGTTTTCTACAAAAGCAGGTTCAACTGTTTGAGCTACTGGATAACGGACCCACACTTTGCCTGAAGCCATTTCTGGTGAGGCGAAAGCGCCGGCCAGTGGCATAGCAGATTGTGTCGGGTAACGCTCATCACGATAGCGACGACGACGCTGGCCACTGACGCGCAGATGACGAGGTGAGCGGCGTGAACGACGTGGCATACCATTTTCATTATTGGCATTGCGATCGTGAGTAGCTTCATCATCCGCTTGAACAGTCGTTTGTGGCAGTAATTTCACTTCTTCCTGCACAACTGGCGCTGCAATGCTTGCTAGCGGTGCACTAACAGGATTTTCCTGGGCTGCATTTTCCAGCACATTCAGCTCATCATTGGCAGATTGAATACGGACTTTCTGATTCAATTGGCGGCGTTGACGACGCTGCATAACCTGTTGACGTTCTTCTTGCTCAGGTTGCACCTCTTCGACCACACTGACTGCTGCCACTTCTACTTCTGCTTTGACTTCCTGTGGTGCCTGACGTTTATCTTCCTGACGACGGCGCTGACGATCACCGCGACGCTGTGGTTGCTGCTCGTCACGTGGCGCTTTATCCGTTTCAACAACGTCAGTTTGTGCTTGCGGCGCAGTAGTTTGCGCCACTGGACGCTTGTTGCGACGCTGATCTTCACGACCTTCGCGGTTCGCATTGTCACGACCACTGTTGTCACGGCTATTGCTATCACGGCCACTGTTGTCACGTGTGCTGTTATCACGGCCTTCACGTGGTGTACGGTCGCCTCTCTCTTTGCGGCCATTGTTCTGGCGACGAGGATTACGACGATCATTACGGCGGTTTTCGGTGGTTTCGGTTTTCTCGACCTCTACCGGTTTAACTTCTTCTGCTGATGTGCCGAATATACCTTTTAGGCCACTGAACAAACGGCTAAAGAAGCCAGGCTGTTCTGAGGTAGCAGCAGATGCGGTTACTTGTGGCGCAACGCTTGGTTTAGCACTGACGCTAGCAGGTGCAGCTTCCGGTGGTACTTCGGTTGGCAGAGAGAAAGTCGCCAACGCTGGTTGTTCTGGGCGTTTACGCTCAATTGTTGCTTCTTCTAACGGCTGCGCCATTTCTGCTTCATGCAGTTGTGGTAGCAGGTAGCTGAGAGAAGGAACCTCTTCGCCTTTACGTACCCGAAGAACAGAGTAGTGCGGTGTTTGCATCTGATCGTTTGGCACGATCACCGCACGTACACCACCTTGACGTTTTTCAATGGCATTGACGGATTCACGTTTTTCGTTAAGCAGATACGACGCAATCTGTACCGGTACAATGGCGTGAACTTCATGGGTATTTTCTTTCAGCGCTTCTTCTTCAATCAGACGCAGAATAGAAAGTGACAGTGATTCGTTGTCACGAACGGTACCGGTACCGCTACAGCGTGGGCACACGTGGTGGCTTGACTCACCCAGTGACGGGCTAAGACGCTGACGGGACATCTCCAGCAAGCCGAAGCGAGAGATTCGGCCAATCTGGATGCGGGCACGGTCTTGGCGAACGGCATCACGCAGGCGGTTTTCAACTTCACGCTGATGGCGCACTGGTGTCATATCGATGAAGTCGATAACAATCAGGCCACCGAGGTCACGTAAACGTAACTGGCGGGCAATTTCATCAGCGGCTTCAAGGTTGGTGTTAAACGCGGTTTCTTCGATATCGCCACCACGTGTTGCACGCGCGGAGTTGATATCAATTGCCGTCAGGGCTTCGGTGGTATCAATAACGATAGAACCGCCGGAAGGCAGACGTACTTCACGCTGGAACGCTGACTCAATCTGAGACTCAATTTGGTAGTGGCTGAATAAGGGGATTTCACCACTATACAATTTGATTTTGCTACTGAAATCCGGGCGACCCAGAGCGGCGATATGCTCTTTTGCCAGTTCGAGAACTTTAGGGTTATCGATCAGGATCTCGCCGATATCCGGGCGCAAATAATCACGGAAAGCGCGGACAATTACGTTACTTTCCTGATGGATTAAGAATGGTGCAGGGCGACCTTCAGCGGCTTTTTTAATCGCATCCCAATGCTTGAGGCGGAATGACAAGTCCCATTGCAGTGCATCAGCAGATTTGCCAACACCGGCAGTACGGACAATCAGACCCATGCCATCAGGCAATTGCAGGGAGGATAGGGCTTCTTTCAGTTCGGTGCGGTCATCACCCTCAATGCGACGGGAGATACCACCGGCACGTGGGTTGTTCGGCATCAGAACCAAATAACTGCCAGCCAGGCTGATGAAAGTTGTTAGTGCGGCACCTTTATTGCCACGTTCTTCTTTATCAACCTGAACGATAACTTCTTGGCCTTCGCGCAGCACATCTTTGATGTTTGGGCGGCCATGAGAGGAATAATTACTAGGGAAATATTCGCGAGAAATTTCTTTTAGTGGGAGGAAACCATGACGTTCAGCGCCGTAATCAACAAAAGCGGCTTCCAGACTGGGTTCTATTCGGGTGATTTTGCCTTTGTAAATATTCGCTTTTTTCTGTTCATGACCTGGGCTTTCAATATCCAAATCATACAGCCGCTGTCCATCTACAAGGGCAACACGCAACTCTTCTTGCTGAGTTGCGTTAATCAACATTCTTTTCATCTTTAACTTACTCGTTATTTTTACATTGGCGTTAGAACTGCGGGCAAAATAACCTCTATGGCCGGGTAAACCGATGACCCCGAGTCTTCTAGCAAAGCCGTCAACCTCACGGTTGTCGCCTGCATAGGGGCGCATTATTTCGGTAAGCCTGTGTTTCTTTCTGAAAAACAGCGCTTTTATATAAAGGGGCGCTTCTGAATATAAGACAACAGAGCAGACCCACTTGCCGGCCAAGCTGCAACCCGCAGCCCGCTAATTGCTTGATTTCACATTACGTCTTACGCCATTGCTGCGTTTTTGTGTGATCAGGCAAAGTTTATTATTCCACAAGTCTCTTGGTCTAACGAGAATCAACGCAGAATTAGTGACATTATTCCATTGCTGACACTGATATAGCAAGATGACTTTACCTGTCTACGTAAAGATTCTTTTACTGTTTTCACAGCGTTGGCGGCTATCGTTGTCTTATTAAACAATAAATGCGCGCAAACGTTATCTTTAAATAGCCAGACTGACAGTTAAGCACAGAAAAAGGGGTGGCGCTAATTCCTCGGTGTATTTAGAATCGCGCACCATGAAAACGAATAATCCAGTAGTACAATTAATCACCATTTCTGCCGACGAAGCTGGTCAGCGGATCGATAACTTTTTGCTCACTAAATTGAAAGGTGTGCCAAAGAGTATGATCTACCGCATCGTGCGCAAAGGTGAGGTTCGCGTTAATAAAGGGCGCATTAAGCCAGAATATAAACTGGTTGACGGGGATGTGGTCCGGATACCGCCAGTGCGCGTCGCTGAGCGCGAAGAGGTTCAGGTCTCTGCCAAACTTGATAAAGTTGCGGCGTTGGCCGACTGTATTTTATTTGAAGATGACTATCTGTTGGTGTTGAACAAGCCTTCTGGCACGGCGGTTCATGGTGGCAGTGGTTTGAGTTTTGGTGTTATTGAAGCCTTGCGTGCATTGCGCCCCGAAGCCCGCTTCCTTGAATTGGTTCATCGCCTTGACCGTGATACCTCCGGTGTCTTATTGGTAGCGAAAAAACGCTCTGCGCTGCGTTCTTTGCATGAGCAACTGCGGTTAAAAGGGATGCAGAAAGACTATTTGGCATTGGTTCGTGGTCAATGGCAATCTCACTGTAAAGCGGTGCAGGCACCTTTGTTGAAGAATATTATACAAAGTGGCGAGCGAGTGGTGAAAGTCAGCAGCGAGGGCAAACCGTCAGAAACGCGTTTTAAAGTTGAAGAGCGCTTTGAGCATGCAACCTTGGTCAAGGCCAGCCCGATTACTGGTCGTACTCACCAGATCCGCGTACATGCGCTCCATGCGGGTCACCCAATTGCTTTTGATGATCGCTATGGCGACCGTGAATTTGATCAACAATTGCAAGGAACCGGGCTGCATCGTTTATTCCTGCATGCGGCGGCATTACGTTTTGAGCATCCCAATAGCGGTGAAACCATGCGCATTGAAGCGCCACTGGATAATCAGTTACGCCACTGTTTGTTGATATTACGAAAGAAAGCAGCAGAAAAATAAATTGCCGTAATAAATAATTGAAGTAACAGGGTGCAAGTATCAATTGCGCCCTGTTTTGTTATGCAGTATTTACAGGAGCGGATTTACTCCTTGCTCAATCAGCATCTCGGTGAGGGCGATTAACGGCAGACCGATAAGTGTATTTGGGTCGCGGCCTGATAATCTATCAAATAGGGTAATACCCAATCCCTCACTTTTAAAACTGCCGGCACAATCCCATGGTTGCTCTCGCGTCAAATAACCGTCTATTTCTGCTTCACTTAGCGTTCGGAAATAAACGTCAAAAGTTTCGCACAGGCAGTTAATGCTGTTGGTTGCTGTATTCAATAGGGCCAGACCGGTATAAAAAGTGACACATTGTCCACTGGCCTGCTGCAATTGCTTCATTGCGTTTGCATAATTGTGGGGTTTCCCGACGATTAATCCGTCAATGACACAGACCTGATCAGAGCCGATTATCAGATGTTGTGGAAAACTCCCCGCCAGTGCCTGTGCTTTTGTACTCGCCAACCGCTGCACTAGCGCGCTGGCTTCTTCACCTGCCTGTGGGCTTTCATCGGTCTGTGGTGCCGCAGTAACAAAAGGTAATTGCAGCTTTTCCAGCAAAGTCCGACGATATGATGAGGTTGAAGCAAGAACCAGTTGCAGCATAATATTTTCCATAAACCGTAGCGTAATTTAATCAGGCATTTTAAACTGTCTGCCGCTTCGGAAGCGAATATTGGTGAAAGGTGCAGTAAAAAGGCCTTTTTCTTTGACTCTATGTCGTTACAAAGTTAATATGCGCGCCCTATGCAAAAGGTAAAATTACCCCTGACCATTGATGCGGTTCGTACCGCTCAGAAACGTTTAGATTACGCAGGTATCTATTCTCCTGAGCAGGTTACACGTGTAGCCGATTCAGTGGTAAGTGTGGACAGCGATGTCGTGGCCTCATTATCGTTTAATATCGATAATCAGCGCCTGGCGGTTATTACAGGTCACGCGGACGTCGATGTAACATTGATGTGTCAGCGCTGTAGTAACACGTTTGCACAACATGTTCATACAACGTATTGTTTTAGCCCGGTCGTCAATGATGAGCAGGCTGAAGCATTACCGGAAGCGTACGAGCCGATCGAAGTCGACGAATTTGGCGAAGTTGATCTGCTGGCTATGATTGAAGACGAAATTATTCTTTCACTGCCTGTCGTTCCGGTACATGATTCTGAACACTGTGAAGTGTCCGAGGCGGACATGGTATTTGGTAAACTGCCTGAAGAGGTGGAGAAACCGAATCCATTTGCCGTATTAGCCAGTTTAAAGAAAGTAATTAAGGAGTAAGGTCAATGGCCGTACAACAGAACAAACCAACTCGTTCCAAACGTGGCATGCGCCGTTCACACGATGCGCTGACCACTGCCACTCTGTCTGTGGACAAAACTTCCGGTGAAACTCACCTGCGTCACCACATCACAGCCGACGGTTTCTACCGTGGCCGCAAGGTTATCGGCTGAGTAGTACTTGCTAATCTTTAGCAAGGCGATACCTTGACTTGTCTAACCCTAGCGTTAGATGCAATGGGTGGGGATTTCGGTCCCCACGTCACAGTGCCTGCTTCATTGCAGGCACTGGCCTCTAATCCACGGCTTAAACTCCTGCTGGTCGGGAATCCCGACACCATCACTCCGTTACTTGTTAATGCCGATCCTTTGTTGCTGGTGAGGTTACAGGTCATCCCTGCTGAGCATGTTATTGCCAGCGATGCTAAACCCTCACAAGCTATTCGTGCCAGTCGTGGTACCTCGATGCACATAGCGCTGGAGTTGGTCAAAAACGGGGACGCGGCAGCCTGTGTGAGTGCAGGGAATACAGGAGCCTTGATGGGGCTGGCGAAGATGATGATTAAGCCATTAGATGGAATAGAGCGCCCGGCGTTAATGACTGTCATCCCAAACCAGCAACGCAGCAAGACGGTGGTGCTGGATTTAGGGGCTAACGTTGAATGTGATAGTACAATGTTGGTGCAGTTTGCTGTCATGGGTTCGGTGATGGCAGAAGAAGTTGTCGGTATTACCAACCCGCGTGTTGCTTTGCTCAATATCGGCGAAGAAGAAACCAAGGGGTTAGATAATATCCGCGAAGCCGCCGCAGTATTAAGAAATACACCGGCGATCAACTATATTGGTTATCTGGAAGGCAATGATTTGCTTACGGGTAAGACCGATGTGATGGTTTGTGACGGCTTCGTGGGTAACGTCACTCTAAAGACCATGGAAGGTGTGATAAGAATGTTCTTGTCACTGCTCAAATCATCGGGCGAAGGCAGTAAACAGTCCTGGTGGCTTAAACTCATTGGGCGCTGGCTGCAAAAACGTGTGGCAAAACGGTTCGGTCATTTGAACCCCGACCAGTATAATGGTGCATGTCTGTTAGGATTGCGGGGCATTGTAATCAAGAGTCATGGCGCGGCGAATCAACGTGCATTCGCAGTCGCAATCGAACAGGCGGTGCAGGCGGTGCAGCGGCAAGTCCCTCAACGGATAGCCGCGCGCCTTGAAGCGGTATTACCCAAGAGTGACTGATCGTACATGTATACTAAGATTCTCGGTACGGGGAGTTATCTGCCCGTACAAGTGCGCAGCAATGCTGATTTAGAAAAAATGGTGGATACTTCGGACGAGTGGATTGTCACCCGTACAGGTATTCGTGAGCGGCGTATTGCCGGCCTGGATGAAACAGTCGCAACCATGGGTTTCCATGCGGCTGAAAAAGCACTGGAGATGTCTGGCGTTAGTAAGGACCAGATTGGGCTGATTATTGTTGCTACCACCTCTTCAAGCCATGCTTTCCCAAGCTCGGCCTGTCAGGTACAGCAAATGCTGGGTATTAAAGATGCAGCCTCTTTCGATTTGGCAGCAGCCTGTGCGGGCTTTACCTATGCTCTGAGTGTGGCTGACCAATATGTGAAAAGTGGTGCGGTTAAGCATGCCATCGTGATTGGCTCCGATATGTTATCGCGCGCGCTGGACCCAGAAGACCGCGGTACGATTATTCTGTTTGGTGATGGTGCAGGTGCTGTGGTTTTAGGCGCATCTGAACAGCCTGGCATACTGTCAACCCATTTGCATGCCGACGGCAGCTATGGTCAGTTGCTGGCACTGCCGTACCAAGATCGCCAAAAACAAGAGCAACCAGCCTATGTCACCATGGCCGGTAATGAAGTATTTAAAGTCGCGGTGACTGAGCTTGCCCACATTGTGGATGAGACATTGCAGGCCAACAATCTGGAGCGCAGTGCGCTGGATTGGTTAGTGCCGCATCAGGCTAACCTGCGTATTATTACCGCAACGGCGAAGAAGTTAGGCATGGGGATGGATAGAGTGGTGATAACTCTTGATCGTCATGGCAACACCTCTGCGGCATCTGTCCCTGCGGCGCTGGATGAAGCGGTGCGAGATGGGCGTATTCAACGTGGGCAGTTAGTGCTGCTGGAAGCGTTTGGCGGTGGCTTTACCTGGGGCTCTGCGCTGGTTCGCTTTTGATTTAACAGTACCTTTTTTGATTTAACAGGAAAGCAGAATGTCGAAATTTGCAATGGTATTTCCAGGCCAGGGTTCTCAATCCCTTGGCATGCTGGCCGATTTGGCGGCACAATTTCCGATAGTTGAAGCGACTTTCAGTGAAGCGTCGTCGGTACTGGGTTACTCCCTTTGGCAGCTAGTGCAGCAAGGCCCGGCAGACGAATTGAATAAAACGTGGCAGACACAACCGGCATTGCTGGCGGCATCTGTTGCAATTTGGCGTGTCTGGCAACATCAAGGCGGCAAGCTGCCGACAATGATGGCAGGTCATAGCTTGGGTGAATACTCAGCGCTGGTTTGCGCGGGTGTGATTGATTTCAAACAGGCGATCACTCTGGTTGAATTGCGCGGCAAACTGATGCAAGAAGCGGTACCAGCAGGCACCGGCGCAATGTACGCCATCATAGGTCTGGATAATGAATCCATTGCTAAAGCCTGTGAAGAATCAGCACAAGGTCAGGTTGTTTCGCCTGTCAATTTTAACTCGCCAGGCCAGGTCGTGATTGCCGGCAACAAAGAAGCAGTAGAACGCGCAGGGGTTGCTTGTGAAGCGGCCGGAGCCAAGCGCGCCTTGCCTTTACCGGTCAGTGTGCCATCTCATTGTGCGTTAATGAAGCCGGCGGCTGATAAGTTAGCCGAAGCACTGGAAAACATTGAATTCCAGGCGCCATTGTTCCCGGTTGTCAATAATGTTGATGTGAAAACGGAAGTTTCACCAGACGCTATCCGTAGTGCGCTGGTGCGCCAACTCTACAACCCGGTACGTTGGACTGAGAGTGTTGAATTTATGGCAGCAGAAGGTATTGAGCTGCTGTTAGAAGTTGGGCCAGGTAAAGTCTTGACTGGCTTGACCAAGCGTATCGTGGATACTTTAACCGCAGCACCGGTAAACGATGTTGCTACATTGACCAGCGCGCTTGAAAACTAAGAAAGAGGATAACATGAGCTTCGAAGGAAAAATTGCGCTGGTAACCGGCGCGAGCCGTGGGATTGGCCGTGCGATTGCAGAATTATTGGTCGAACGTGGTGCCCGGGTTATTGGCACTGCGACCAGTGAGAAGGGTGCAGAAGCGATTAGTGCCTATCTGGGTAGCAATGGCAAAGGCTATATGTTGAACGTCGTGGAACCCGCGTCAATCGATGCTGTTTTGACAGCGATTCGTGCGGAATTTGGCGAAGTTGATATTTTAGTGAATAATGCAGGTATTACGCGTGATAACCTGCTGATGCGTATGAAGGATGAAGAGTGGCAAGATATTATTGACACCGATCTGACTTCTGTATTCCGCCTGTCAAAAGCGGTAATGCGCGCTATGATGAAAAAGCGGTTTGGGCGTATCATCACCATCGGGTCTGTGGTTGGGACAATGGGCAATGCGGGGCAGGTTAACTACGCGGCAGCTAAAGCGGGTCTGATCGGTTTTAGCAAGTCTTTGGCGCGTGAGGTTGCTTCACGTGGCATTACTGTCAACGTTGTGGCACCTGGCTTTATTGAGACGGACATGACGACGGCGTTGACAGATGAACAACGCGCAGGCATTTTAGCCCAAGTACCAGCTAACCGGCTTGGGCAAGCTAAAGAAATCGCCAGCGCTGTTGCATTTTTAGCCTCTGACGAGGCCAGCTACATCTCTGGTGAAACGTTACATGTCAATGGCGGCATGTATATGATTTAAAAATCACGAAAGTATTTGCATTATTTGAGGTGAAAACCGCAAAATAGCGTAAAATCGTGGTTTGACCAGCCGAGATTTAGTTGCATCTTTTTCAACATTTTATACACTACGAAAACCATCGCGAAAGCGAGTTTTGATAGGAAATTTAAGAGTATGAGCACTATCGAAGAACGCGTTAAGAAAATCATCGTTGAACAACTGGGTGTTAAAGAAGACGAAGTGAAGAACAGTGCTTCTTTCGTTGAAGATCTTGGCGCGGATTCTCTGGACACCGTTGAGCTGGTAATGGCTCTGGAAGAAGAATTTGATACTGAGATTCCAGACGAAGAAGCAGAGAAAATCACTACTGTTCAGGCAGCTATTGATTTTATCAACGCTAACCAGCAGTAAGCGAACATGCTTTAAGTTTAGATAGTTAGGCGGTCACTCGACCGCCTAAGTTTTTTTTGTCCTAAGTGTTATTTTCCCTCCTTGGAGGACAACCGTGTCTAAGCGTCGAGTTGTTGTGACTGGACTGGGCATGTTGTCTCCTGTCGGTAATACAGTAGAATCCACATGGAACGCTGTTCTTGCCGGGCAGAGTGGCATCAGCCTGATCGACCATTTCGATACTAGTGCCTATGCAACGAAATTTGCTGGCTTAGTAAAAGATTTTAATTGTGAAGAGTTCATTTCGCGTAAAGATGCACGCAAAATGGATGCATTCATACAGTACGGCATTGTTGCTGGCATGCAAGCCATGCAAGACTCAGGGCTTGAAATAACCGAAGCTAATGCTCCTCGTATCGGTGCCGCTATTGGTTCTGGTATTGGTGGGTTGGGTCTGATTGAAGAGAACCACACTGCGCTGGTGAATGGTGGGCCACGTAAAATTAGCCCGTTCTTCGTGCCATCAACCATTGTTAACATGATTGCCGGCCATCTGACCATTATGTGTGGTATGCGTGGGCCGAGCATTTCTATCGCGACTGCCTGTACTTCTGGTGTGCATAACATCGGTCAAGCGGCACGTATCATTGCTTACAATGATGCGGATGTCATGCTGGCAGGTGGCGCTGAAAAAGCCAGTACTCCACTGGGTGTCGGTGGTTTTGGTGCCGCTCGTGCATTGTCTACTCGTAACGATAATCCGCAAGCCGCAAGCCGCCCGTGGGATAAAGACCGTGATGGTTTCGTTCTGGGTGACGGCGCAGGCATGATGGTGCTGGAAGAGTACGAGCACGCGAAGAAACGTGGTGCAAAAATCTATGCTGAAGTTGTTGGGTTTGGGATGAGCAGCGATGCCTATCACATGACCTCTCCACCGGAAGACGGTTCAGGAGCAGCGCTGGCAATGGTGAATGCATTACGTGATGCGGGTGTGACCGCATCTCAAATCGGCTATATCAATGCCCATGGCACATCGACTCCTGCTGGCGACAAAGCCGAAACGCAGGCAGTTAAGTCTGTATTTGGTGAAGATGCCCGCAAAGTGATGGTCAGTTCCACCAAATCCATGACTGGGCACTTGTTAGGTGCAGCCGGTGCGGTTGAGTCTATCTTCACTGTGCTGGCGTTGCGTGATCAAGCTATTCCGCCAACCATTAATCTGGATAACCCGGATGAAGGTTGTGATTTGGATTTTGTTCCGCATGAAGCCCGTCAGGTAAAAGATATGGAGTACACCTTGTGTAACTCCTTCGGCTTCGGTGGCACTAACGGTTCTTTAGTTTTCCGCAAGGTCTAACTTCTGCTGTTAAGCTTCTGCTGCTAAAAAGGCCCGGTTTTCCGGGTCTTTTATTAGGTTAACCCCGCATCACTTAATGGCTCAACGTGAGTGCTGTCACCGCTAACGTCGCGCCACAGTGCCAAGTAAGAAAGAGATAACATCCCGCCATAATCACTGTCTTAATAAGAGATAAATCTGAAAACAGCCATTGACTAAATCTGCTACTGTCGCCATGTACAATTTTTATTTATGTACAGTATATATTTACTGGCAAGGTATATTTAGCAACTGAATGTATGGCAAACAATACCCCTCCCATTTAAAGAGAGTCTGAATGTTCTGGATTAATGGTATAGAGCAAAATTTGATTTCAGCGTCAGACCGCTCAGTGCAGTTTGGTGATGGCTGCTTTACGACGGCAAGGGTATCTCATGGTCGGGTAGTGTGGCTTGATAAACATATACTGCGCCTGCAACAGGCAACCGAACGCTTGTTGATGCCGACAGTAAACTGGAATGCCTTGACTAAGGAAATGGTCGAGGCGGCAAACCATACTGAAGATGGGGTACTGAAAGTGATTATTAGCCGGGGTAGCGGTGGGCGCGGCTACAGCGGTACTGCTTGTCAGCACCCTACGCGCATTATTTCGCTTAGTGATTATCCGGCGCATTATCATAGTTGGCGTGAGCGGGGTATTTCATTGGCATTAAGCCCGGTGACATTAGCTCGCAGCCCATTGCTGGCGGGTGTTAAGCACCTGAATCGCCTTGAGCAAGTGTTGATTCGTGCGCATCTTGAGCAGACAGAGGCTGATGAGGCACTGGTGCTTGACACTGCGGGCCTGCTGGTGGAATGCTGTGCGGCTAATTTATTCTGGCGTAAAGGTGGTGCAATATTTACCCCGGACTTAAGCCAGTCGGGTGTTGATGGCATCATGCGCCAGATGATTATTACCTGTCTGGCCGGGCATGGGCAGCAGGTAGCGATTGTGGCGCAGCCACTGGAGGCACTGGCTGATGCGGATGAAATTATCGTGTGCAACGCGCTGATGCCGCTACTGTCTGTGAACCGCGCCGATAAATGGCTTTATCACTCGCGTCAGTTGTTTGATTTCCTGAATCAGTATTGTTGCGATGCATAACTGATGGTCTCAGCAGCATGTTGGTTTTAATGTATAGCGTAGATGACTACCTTTAATTTGAAGATGGCCACCCGATGAAAATAAAAAGCACCCGAGTTGTAATCCTTTTTGCCGCTATCTGTTTGGGATTAGTGCTGTTGGGTTATCAGAAAATACAACACTTTGCGGACCAGCCGCTGGCTATCCAGCAAGAAACCATCTTTAAACTCCCCGCCGGTACGGGGCGGGTCGCATTGGAGAATTTACTGCAACGTGACCACGTGATTAAAAACACCCGTTTGTTCCCCTGGCTGTTACGTATAGAGCCTGAGTTGGCAAAATTTAAGGCGGGGACTTACCGTTTTACCCCTGGCATGACGGTGCGCGGCATGCTGGAATTACTCGCCAGTGGTAAAGAAGCACAATTTACCGTGCGCTTTATTGAGGGCAAGCGGCTACGTGACTGGCTGGATGAGTTGCAGCAGTCGAAATACGTAAAACATGTTTTGGCCGGCAAAAGTGATAGTGAGATTGCGGTGTTACTGGGGTTAAAAGACAGTGATCACCCTGAGGGTTGGCTCTATCCTGATACCTACTCCTATACCGCCGGGACGACTGATCTGGCCTTACTCAAACGTGCCCATGCGAAGATGGAAAAGACGGTTGATGAAATTTGGCAAGGGCGAGAGGAATCTTTACCCTATAAGACACCGGGTGAGCTGGTCACCATGGCATCTATCATCGAAAAAGAAACCGCAGTAAATGAAGAACGCACTAAAGTCGCATCGGTGTTTATTAACCGTCTGCGGATTGGTATGCGCCTGCAAACTGACCCTACAGTCATTTATGGTATGGGTGACAAGTATAATGGCAACATTAGTCGTAAAGACTTAGATACACCAACACCTTATAATACCTATGTGATTTCTGGTTTGCCGCCCACCCCAATAGCCATGCCGGGGCTGGCATCACTGACGGCTGCCGCGCATCCGGCCAAAACCGCCTATCTCTACTTTGTGGCAGATGGTAAGGGCGGGCATACATTTACCACCAATTTAGCCAGTCATAACCAAGCGGTACGGGTCTATCGTCAATCGCTTAAGGATAAAAATGAACAGTAAATTTATCGTTATTGAAGGGCTGGAAGGGGCAGGGAAAACCACCGCCAGAGACACCGTGGTTGCCACGCTGCGCGCCCAAGGGATTAACGATATTGTTTTTACCCGAGAGCCGGGTGGGACACCATTGGCAGAAAAACTGCGTGATTTGATTAAACAAGGTATTGATGGTGAAGTCCTGACAGATAAAGCCGAAGTGCTGATGCTGTATGCCGCGCGAGTACAATTAGTTGAGAATGTAATTAAACCGGCGCTGGCTCGAGGCAGTTGGGTGGTGGGTGATCGCCATGATCTCTCATCTCAGGCGTATCAGGGAGGAGGGCGTGGCATTGATAGCCAACTGATGACGTCACTGCGTGATACCGTATTGGGTGAATTCCGCCCTGATCTAACGCTGTATCTTGATCTGCCGCCTGTGGTCGGTTTAGCACGCGCTCGTGCCCGTGGCGAGTTGGATCGTATTGAACAAGAGTCGCTGGCCTTTTTTGAACGCACGCGGGCACGCTATCTCGAACTGGCCGCCGCTGATAGCAGCATAAAAACCATCGATGCCTCCCAATCTCTTGAGCAAGTGAGCACATCAATCAGCCGGGTACTGACTCAATGGCTGGCCAGCCGGGAAACCGCATAATGAAATGGTATCCGTGGCTTACGGCCCCTTATCGCCAGTTGATAGGGCAGCATACTGCCGGGCGCGGGCACCACGCGTTATTACTCCACTCCTTGCCCGGTAATGGTGAAGAGGCGTTGATTTATGGCCTCAGTCGCTGGCTGATGTGCCAGCAGCGGCAAGGTGAGAAAAGTTGTGGTGAATGCCATAGCTGCCGTTTAATGCTGGCGGGTAACCACCCGGACTGGTATGTACTGGCACCGGAAAAAGGTAAAAGCAGTATTGGGGTCGAATTGGTGCGTCAGCAGATAGATAAGCTCTATTCCCATGCACAACAAGGTGGGGCTAAGGTGGTGTGGTTGCCACACGCCGAACTGTTGACCGATGCGGCGGCAAATGCCTTATTGAAAACCTTGGAAGAGCCACCGGAGAAAACCTATTTCCTGCTGGACTGCCATCAACCCGCCAGTTTGTTAGCTACGCTGCGTAGCCGCTGTTTTTACTGGTATTTAGCCTGCCCAGATACCGCACTCAGTTTGCAATGGCTGCAACGCCAGACTCAAGCAGAACCGGTGACGGCGCTGGCCGCGCTTAAATTGAGTGAGGGCGCACCCTTGGCAGCCGAGCGGTTGTTGCAACCGGAGCGCTGGACTCTACGAACTGCGCTGTGTAGCGCGCTCAGTAGTGCATTGAACAGTTCGGATCTACTGTCATTGTTAGTGCAGTTGAACCATGATGATGCAGCTGAACGCCTCCAATGGCTCTCTTCGCTGCTGCTGGATGCTTTGAAATGGCAACAAGGTGCTGGTGAGTTTGCTGTTAATCAGGATCAATTGTCGCTGGTACAACAGTTGGCACGCGTAGCCACCACACTGGTGTTGCTTCAGTCAACGCAACAACTGGCAAAATGCCGTCATCAATTACTATCTGTCGTCGGTGTCAACCGTGAATTGTTACTCACTGAGTTGTTACTTAACTGGGAAACCGCGTTATCCACCGGCACCTATTCCACCTCACCTTGATTGTACACTCAACGTAATTGGCGTTGCAGCGGCTGGCCGAAGGATGGGCCGAGTAACGAATATAGCGAGCGCCCCTGCGGCTTCAATTATGAAAAGTATGGAAGAGTTTAATATTATGTTGTTAGTAGATTCACACTGCCATCTTGATAGCCTTGATTACCAGACGTTGCACAGCAGCGTCGATGATGTATTAGCCAAAGCAAGTGCGCGAGATGTCGGTTTCGTCCTGGCGGTAGCCACTACGTTACCGGGCTTTTCTGCCATGACATCCCTTATTGGCGAACGCCCAAATGTGGCATTTTCATGTGGTGTCCATCCGCTGAATCTCGATGGTGGCTATGATTTCCAGCAACTCAGAAGCCTGGCTGCGGCAGATAATGTGGTGGCGATGGGCGAGACCGGGCTGGATTATTTTTATCAGCAAGATAATATCCCGCTGCAACAAGCCTCTTTCCGTGAACATATTCGTATTGGTCGCGAATTAAACAAACCGGTGATTGTGCATACCCGCGATGCGCGTGAAGATACACTCGCAATTTTGCAGGAAGAGCAGGCGCAGGAGTGTGGTGGTGTTTTACATTGCTTTACAGAAGACAAAGCCACGGCAGCAACGCTATTAGACCTCGGTTTTTATATCTCATTTTCGGGGATTCTCACTTTTCGTAATGCGGAACAACTGCGTGATGTGGCCCGTTATGTTCCGCTGGATCGGATATTAGTAGAAACCGATTCACCTTATCTGGCCCCGGTTCCCCACCGTGGCAAAGAGAATCAACCAGCCTATGTCCGTGATGTTGCAGAGTATATGGCAGTGCTGAAAGGCGTGAGTCTTGAATCACTGGCGCAGGCGACGACTGACAACTTCTGCCGGTTATTTCATCTGGACCCTTCCCGGCTCGCCAGTGAAAATAGTTAGCCTCCTTCATAATACTTTTTTTTAAGCTCGTAATTAATCCCCGGAACGAGTAATGTTCTCACCCGATTTATTGGGTGAGGGCAGGTCTTGTTGACGTTTTTTTACAAAAAATGCGCGATTTGATGCAAATTAAGCGCTTTCTTGAAAGAAACGTGACTGCCATCAAACATTAAGCAGGCTATTTATTTTACTCTTCGTAAAAATTAAAAGGGTGCTTTAGACACCCTTATTCGCAAAGGCTTACTCCCCCCTTTGTAATGCCAATAAACGCGAGAAACAGCAGAAAAGCACTATTACTCAGGAGCACACTCAACTATGTTTAAGAACGCATTTGCAAACCTGCAAAAGGTAGGTAAATCGCTAATGCTACCGGTATCCGTCTTACCCATCGCAGGCATTCTGCTGGGTGTCGGTTCCGCGAATTTTAGCTGGCTACCAACAGTAGTCTCTCACGTAATGGCAGAAGCGGGCGGTTCCGTCTTTGCTAACATGGCATTAATCTTTGCTATTGGCGTTGCACTCGGCTTTACCAATAACGACGGTGTATCCGCGTTGGCGGCAGTTGTTGCTTACGGCATCATGGTGAAAACCATGGCTGTGGTAGCGCCTCTGGTCTTGCATCTGCCAGCAGAAGAAATTGCGGCCAAACATTTAGCCGATACTGGGGTACTGGGCGGGATTACTGCAGGTGCTATAGCCGCCTACATGTTCAACCGCTTCTACCGTATTCAGTTACCTGAATATCTCGGTTTCTTTGCGGGCAAACGCTTTGTTCCGATTATTTCTGGTTTCACCGCTATTTTCGTTGGTGTGATCCTGTCCTTCGTATGGCCACCTATCGGTACTGCGATCCAGACCTTCTCCCAATGGGCGGCTTACCAGAACTCAGTCGTTGCTTTTGGTATCTACGGCGTAGTTGAACGTGCGCTGGTACCATTCGGTCTGCACCATATCTGGAACGTACCATTCCAAATGCAAATTGGTGAATACACCAACGCAGCAGGTCAGGTGTTCCACGGTGACATTCCACGTTACATGGCGGGTGACCCAACTGCCGGTAAACTGTCTGGTGGCTTCCTGTTCAAAATGTACGGTCTGCCAGCCGCTGCGATTGCGATTTGGCATTCAGCCAAGCCGGAAAACCGCGCTAAAGTGGGCGGGATCATGATCTCCGCAGCACTGACCTCATTCCTGACGGGTATCACCGAACCAATTGAATTCTCCTTCATGTTCGTGGCACCAATTTTGTATGTTATCCATGCAATTTTGGCTGGTCTGGCGTTCCCAATCTGTATTCTGCTTGGAATGCGTGACGGTACCAGCTTCTCCCATGGTTTGATTGACTTCATTGTTCTCAGTGGTAACAGTAGCCGTATCTGGCTGTTCCCTCTGGTGGGTATTTGCTACGGTCTGGTGTACTACACCATCTTCCGTGTGCTGATTACCAAACTGGACCTGAAAACACCGGGTCGTGAAGAGACAACCACTGAGCAAACTGTCCAGGGCGGCACAGAAATGTCAGCGGCACTGGTAAATGCGTTTGGTGGTAAAGAGAACATCACTAACCTGGATGCTTGTATTACCCGTCTGCGTGTCAGCGTGGCGGATGTCTCCAAGGTTGACCAACCTGGTCTGAAGCGACTGGGTGCTGCGGGTGTAGTGGTGGCAGGGTCTGGTGTTCAGGCTATCTTCGGGACTAAATCAGATAACCTGAAAACAGATATGGACGAGTATATTCGTAACCATTAATTCAGGTTTGGGGAGTGCAAAGGGGAGGCGAAAGCCTCCCTTTTTTTGTTGGAAAAACGTTACTGTGGTTCTAACCATGTCGTCTGGAAATCAAACCAACCAAGGTTATTCAGATGTGCGCCCTGAGCCTGCGGTGGGGCTTTCAGGCGCATCCAGTGATGGAATAATGGCTGTAACCAGCCGTCAGCTATAACCTCTCTGACTAATTGCCCGGTACTGAGGGACTGGTTACGCCAGTTGTGCAGGTATGTCTGCAAACGCATCTCATCACCACCTACAATAGATTGGCGCAATAGCGGCATACCCAGTAACCATGCCCCGATATTCCACTCTTCTGGAACTGCAAAATTCACCGTCCCCAGCCACAAATCAACATCGGCATCGCCCTTCGCCCAGGTGGCGTAATCAAGCTCTGATACCACTAGCCTAATCCCCTGTGCCGCCAAAATATGCGACATTTCCGTAACCAGCATCGTATATTCTGGGTGTTGGGCATGATAGGCCAAGGTTAACACCGGGCTGTCATCAGCCATTGTCGTCGCGGCGAAAGGAGAACTTTTATCTCCTGAATGCATTGAGTGGAACCATGTCGGTAAAACACTGCTGGCGGGTACCCAGAACGGGCGAATTGGCTCAATCAACCGTTGGGTAACGTTATATGGATTGAGTACCTCTCGCAGCCAACGGCGTTGCTCTATGTGGTGCCAATGGGGTGAGCGGCTGTCACATAACAGAAAATATCCACCCCGTTCCAAAAACATCTCTTGGGTTGAATCTGAAGGTTTACCCGTCAGGCTGGCAGCGAATCCAGCGACATAATCAATATCACTGATACTGGAGCTTAGCCACGTTGCACTCTGAATATGATCAATACTCAGTTGCTCAGCGAGTACAGTTGGCGTTTGCGTATGCTGACGGGCCAGATCAGGGAAGATAAGGACTTCAACTTCATCCAGCAGGCCACGAAAACCAAAATAGTGGTCAAAGGATTTTATCTGCAAATGCCAATCATCATTTTCGGCGACCCGATAAGGGCCGGTGCCTACCGGATGAGACGCAAAATCGGGTCGTGAGGCGTGGTCGCTCGGCAAAATCAGTGCTGCGTGGTGAGTCAGCAATAGCGCAAGCTGCGGGTCGGGTTGATTCAGTTCGATAATGACACTCAGTGGCCCATATGCGCTGACGTATTGAATATGTGAAAATAGCGGCAAGTCAGTACAACGCATCAATGAGTTGACCACATCATGGCTGGAAAGCTCGCGACCATCATGAAACTGTACGCCAGGGCGTAAGTAAAAGCGCCAGTGTAATGGGTCCAACATGCGCCATTGATGGGCTAAATCGGTGGCAACTTGGCCGTTTTCCTAATTTATCCGCGTCAGGCCATTAAAGATCTGCCGAACTAAATGTAATTCAGATCGGCGCAGTGGGGTTCCAGGATAAAGGTTAGCCATGGCGCGGTAGTAGGGAATTCGCAAGGCTTGATAGTCATCACGTATCCGGTACCCCAACTTGGTTCGGAGCAACGGGGTAATAAGCTGCTTATCTTCTCCCAGTAGCGCAATGGCCTCGTTGAAATCGCCTGAATCCAATAACTGTTCCGCTTTTTCAATCAATAGTTGATGAGTGTTCCGCAATAGTTGTAAATGTGAACGGCGACCACGGCCAGCTTCTGACTGCCATATTAACCAGCCAGCCTGTTGCATTTTAACCAGCAATGTCCGCATATGGCGCTTAGTGCAGCTAAGCTTGTCGGCTAATTCGTGCAGTGTAATCGTAACCTGTTGCACCCCAACCACGCCCAATAAGCGTAAATATTGTTGCTCAAGACGTCGACTGACCATAAAAGAGGATCTCTATTGAATGAATCTCAGCAGTTTTTAATATCACCTTTTTAGCCGATAATTTTTAGTACAGCAAGGGCTTATCGCCCACCGTCCTTCGGTATGAAAAGCTTGTACGGGCAGGGCGTAATGACTATTTAAGGTGAGAAGATGACCCGGTATTTAAATAAAGACACCCAAGTGTGTATTTCTCTGGCGGCCAGGCCCAGTAACTTTGGTACCCGTTTTCACAACTTTTTGTACGATGCCTTAGACCTCGATTATCTGTATAAGGCTTTTACCACCACTGATCTTGTTGCCGCCATCGGTGGTGTGCGGGCGCTGGGATTTCGTGGTTGTGCCATCTCAATGCCCTTTAAAGAGACGGTGATTCCGCTGGTGGATGAGATGGACCCATCAGCTAAAGCCATTAACTCAGTAAATACTCTGGTCAATACCGCAGGCTACCTTAAGGCGTACAACACCGACTATATCGCCATCGCCATGTTGCTTGCGACATATCAGGTGTCATCAAAGCAGGTTTTTGCTTTACGTGGCAGTGGTGGCATGGCAAAAGCAGTGGCTTTTGCATTAAAAAATGCAGGTTTTAAGCAGGGTTATATCATTGCGACAAATGAAGTGACAGGTAAGCAGTTAGCGGATCAATCAGGTTATATTTATCGCCCTGATATGCAGGACGTTCGGGCTAATGTGTTGATTAATGCTACTCCGGTGGGGATGTCGGGGGGGAAGGATGCTGATGCTTTGGCATTTACTCAGGGTGAAATAGATAGTGCGGATATCATTTTTGATGTGGTGGCACTGCCGGCAGTCACCCCACTTATCCGTTACGCCAAAGCACAGCAGAAAACCGTTATTACTGGCGCAGAAGTATTTGCTATTCAGGCGGTTGAGCAATTTGTGCTGTATACGGGGATTCGCCCAGAGCCCGCTTTGTTTGAAAAAGCGGCGGCTTATGCCAGAGGCTGATTATTGAGGTTGAAATCAATAGAATTTGTCGCTCATACTACGCATTCTCCGTTTTATAATGATAAAGGAAATGCGTAATGGCCGAAGAAACGATTTTTAGCAAAATTATCCGCCGTGAAATTCCTGCCGACGTGGTCTACCAGGATGAGTTGGTGACGGCGTTTCGTGATATTGCCCCACAGGCACCCACCCATATCTTAATCATTCCCAACATTCTTATTCCAACTGTGAATGATGTCACGGCAGAACATGAAGCCACACTGGGTCGTATGATTACCGTGGCCGCTAAACTTGCACAACAAGAAGGCATTGCCGAAGAGGGTTATCGCCTGATCATCAACTGTAACCAACATGCCGGGCAAGTGGTCTATCATATTCATATGCACCTGGTTGGTGGTCGCTATCTGGGTTCATTGTTGTCACATAAATAATGATGCTGCATCAATAGCGGCATAATGATTGAGTCTAAATGAGGTAAGCCTATGCGCCGTGTTAAGGCGTTTTTATTACCGGTGATGGTGTCGGCATGTATCGCGACATTATTGGGGTGCAGCAACCCGAAAGGGATTGCAGTAAATAAACAGCAAACCGTGGTAATGGATTCGTCGGTTCTGACGGCAGGTATTTTGGCTTCTCAACCCACAGTATCACTCTCTTCTGGCAATAATGTTGCGCGTTCAGTTATCACGAATAGCCAGAATAAGCCGGTAAGAATCAACTACCGTTTTTATTGGTATGATACCCAGGGCTTAGATGTGCCGCCGCTGGAAGCGCCGCGTTTTATGATGATAGCACCAGGGGACGATGTCACTATTCAGTCAGTTAATAATAATTTTAATGCGCGCAGTGCACGCCTTCATTTATTTTTATAACCGATTGATTTTCACCATTGGAGTAGGGCAATGAAAAGGTATTTATTTGTGGTTTTAGCAGCGTTAGTGCTGACCGGTTGTCCGTCTCGGACGCCTGTTGCACCAACGACACCGCCCGTCACCATTGAACCGGTAACACCCCCTGTCGTTGAGACACCTCCGCCGGTAGACACCGTGCCGCAGCCACCGAAAGTGCAATCTATCGATTGGGCTATCAGTGTCGAGCCGTTGGTGGCGAAAATGGTGAATAACAACGAAGTGGCGAATGGCAGCATTCTGCTATTGGATAGCGTTAAAAACAACACCAATGGTGCATTGCAAACGGCGAAAGCCACCGCCGCATTACATCAAGTGCTAGCGTCGAATAAAAAGTTTGTTTTGATCTCGCCGCAACAATTAGCCGTTGCTAAGCAAACGCTGGGGCTTTCGGAAGAAGATAGCCTGGGGTCGCGCAGCAAAGCGATTGGTTTGGCCCGCTATGTCGGCGCTCAATATGTGCTGTACAGCGATGTGAGTGGTGATGTGAAGTCGCCAACCATTGAAATGCAATTGATGCAGGCGCAATCAGGCGAAATCATTTGGTCTGGTAATGGCCCGGTTCAGCGCTGATCCCTCTCTGTATGCATTCATTGACAGCATAAATCCGGCGATGAAAATCGCCGATTATCACTTTAGTCCGGTCGCGGGGCTAACCGGTGAAAGCTGGCGTATTACAGCACCCAATATTGACTGGTTGGCACGTCAACAATCACTAGCCAAACGTCAGTTGGGGGTGAACCGGCGGCGGGAACGAAAACTGTTACGACACGTGGCCAATCAGCATTTCTCACCGGCCATTATTGCCGCCGATCAGTACTGGTTAGTGGTTAATTGGCTTGAAGGTGACGTTGTCACTAATGAGCAATTTATTGAATTATCAGATAATGGGCAGTTGCCACAGTTATTGGCCCGTCTGCATCATCTGCCCATCAGCGGCTACCGTTTCGACTTGCGCCGTCAGTTAACCCGCTATGGGCAATTGATTGACTCAACGCGCCGCTCACCTGCCTGGTTGCGCCGCCAACATGACTTTCTGCGCCGCCCGCTACCGCAGCCTATTAAGTTGGCGCCGTTGCATATGGATGTCCATCCCGGCAATGTGTTAATGACCCCAACCGGGCTGAAACTGATTGATTGGGAATATGCTGCCGATGGGGATATCGCATTGGATATTGCGGCGCTGTTTCGCGGCAATAACTGGTTATTGCCACAACAACATGCCTTTTTACAGCACTACTGCGCGAGTGAGCAGGGATACCCTGACATCAAACGCTTATCACAGCAGATACAGCGCTGGTTACCGTGGATTGATTACCTGATGCTGATGTGGTTTGAGGTGCGCTGGCAGCAAACGGGTGATGAGACATTTTTACAATGGGCGTCGCCACTGCGCCAGCGGTTTAATTTATCGTTTTAATTCGTAGCGTTACCCAAAGAAATTGGCGTAGCAGCCAGGCAAATCGACCCCCTGTGGCGGCCCCGTCCGAGGGGTATTTTATTGAATGAAGTGAGGTTGTTGTGGGACCAGTAATGTTAGACGTCGCCAGCTATGAGCTGGATGCTGAAGAGCGTGAGATTTTAAAACACCCACTGGTGGGCGGTCTGATTTTGTTCAGCCGTAACTTTCATGATGCGGAGCAGTTGCGTGAGCTAGTTCGTCAAATCAGGGCGGCCTCTCGTGAGCGTCTGGTGGTGGCCGTTGACCAGGAAGGGGGCCGGGTGCAGCGTTTTCGTGATGGCTTTACTCGCCTGCCTGCGGCCCAGTCGTTTGCCGCTATTAATGATGCAGCTACGGCAGCTAAGCTGGCGCAAGAGGCCGGTTGGCTGATGGCGGCAGAGATGATAGCGATGGATATCGATATCAGTTTTGCGCCAGTACTGGATATCGGCCATGTTAGCGCCGCTATTGGTGAGCGCTCTTTCCACAGCGAGCCACAACAGGCTCTGGCAATGGCGGAATGCTTTATCCGAGGAATGCATAGTGCCGGGATGAAGACCACCGGTAAGCATTTCCCCGGTCATGGTGCGGTCACCGCCGATTCCCATAAGGAGACGCCACATGATAATCGACCACTGGCAGAAATCCGTACTCATGATATGGTTATATTTCGCGAGTTGATCGAGCGGCGACTGCTGGATGCCATCATGCCTGCTCACGTGATTTATACTGAAGCTGATGCGCGCCCGGCCAGCGGCTCGGCGTATTGGCTCCAGCAGATATTGCGTCAGGAATTAGGTTTTGATGGCATTATCTTCTCAGATGATTTATCGATGGAAGGTGCTGCGATAATGGGCAGTTACGCCGAGCGCGGGCAGGCTTCGCTGGATGCCGGTTGCGATATGATTTTGGTGTGTAATAACCGCCAGGGTGCCATCAGCGTGCTAGATAACCTGTCTCCGGTCAAAGCGGATCAGGTTGCGCGCTTGTATCATTCTGGGCAGTTTGAGCGTCAATCATTGATGGGGTCATCACGCTGGCAACAGGCGAATAAGGCATTAACTGCACTCAGCGCACGTTGGGATGCACATAAGAGCCAATTGAAATAAGTTATATACTCTAAATAATTCGAGTTGCAGCGGCCTCAACGAGGTGAGGCTCACGGATGGGCCGAGTAGTTGAGTGTAGCCAACGCACATGCAGCTTGACGTATGACAAGTATAAGTCGCGAGGATAAATATGATCGTCTATTTACATGGTTTTGATTCCAATAGCCCCGGTAATCACGAGAAAGTCCTGCAACTGCAATTTATCGATCCAGATGTGCGTTTTATCAGTTACAGCACCTTGCATCCTCGACATGATATGCAGCATTTACTGAAAGAAGTGGATAAAGCCATTCAGCAGGGCGGTGATGTCAAACCACTGATTTGTGGTGTTGGTTTAGGCGGGTTTTGGGCCGAGCGCATTGGTTTCCTGTGCGGTATTCGACAGGTTGCTTTCAACCCGAATCTGTATCCGCAGGACAATATGGGCGGTAAAATCGACCGCCCAGAAGAGTATGTTGATATCGCCAGCAAGTGTATTAATGACTTTCGCGAGAAAAATCGCGATCGTTGCCTGGTGGTGTTGTCTCGTCATGATGAAATGCTTGATAGCCAGCGAACTGCGGGTGACCTACATCCTTATTATGAAATTGTTTGGGACGAGAAACAAAACCACAAGTTTAAGGATCTTTCACCCCACCTTCAGCGCATTAAAGCCTTTAAAACTCTTGGCTAGCGTAAAGTGACTGCTGAGCCTAAAACTGTCGGTTTGTTAAAGATTGGTTAATTGTAAAGCTTATAACGTTCTGCTAACCGGTTTGGGGAAGGGAGTTTAAATCCTTTATCCAGGCCGTTTTGTTGCTTAAAAACGGCAAAATAAGATTTTTCCTCGCTGCAAATAGAAAAATTCTAAACTGTGACTAAACGCTAACTATTTGAATCCTATTCCAGAAAGATTCCCTATGCTGCCACTTTAATCAAAAAAAGTTGATATATATCAATTTTGGTATGACCAAATAACCCTGCATGATATTCTGGCTACAGATTATTGATTTAGCATCAGCGAACCCTATGTTATCTAAGGATATTATTCTTTTACCCTTAGCTAACAATTGGTTCACATTTAGGGGGTCATTTTGACAACGCCGAAGAAGAAAATCGTTATTATTGGTGGTGGTGCCGGCGGTCTTGAGCTGGCGACGAGTCTGGGCCATAAGCTGGGCCGCAGCAAGAAAGCGGACATCGTTCTGGTTGATCGCAATCACAGTCATCTGTGGAAACCACTGTTACACGAAGTAGCCACTGGTTCTCTTGATGATGGCGTCGATGCATTGAGCTATCTGGCTCATGCGCGTAACCATCACTTTAACTTCCAGTTAGGTTCCTTAACTGACATTAACCGTGAAACCAAAACACTCAGTTTGGCTGAAATTTGCGATGAACACGGTGATGTGCTGGTGACCCAACGTGAATTGACCTATGACATTCTGGTCATGGCCTTAGGCAGTACCTCTAACGATTTTGGTACGCCAGGCGTAAAAGAGAACTGCATTTTCCTTGATAACCCGCATCAGGCACACCGTTTCCATAATGAAATGCTGAACCTGTTCCTGAAATATTCAGCGCAACCGGGTGAAAAAGGGAAAGTTAACATTGCGATCGTCGGTGGGGGGGCTACCGGTGTGGAACTCTCTGCGGAACTGCACAATGCGGTGAAACAACTGCATAGCTACGGTTTTGAGGGTTTGGACAATCAAGCACTGAATGTGACGCTGGTGGAAGCTGGCGAGCGGATTCTACCCGCATTACCCCCGCGCATTTCAGCGGCCGCGCATCAGGAATTGATTAAACTCGGCGTGCGCGTGCTGACCAAAACCATGGTGACCAGTGCGGACGAAAAAGGTCTGAACACCAAAGAGGGTGAGTTCATTAACGCTGACCTGATGGTGTGGGCGGCGGGGATCAAAGCACCGGACTTTATGAAAGATATCGCTGGGCTGGAAACCAACCGTATTAATCAGTTAGTGGTGGAACCAACGCTGCAAACGACGCGTGATGCGAATATCTTTGCTATTGGTGACTGTGCTTCTTGCCCGCAGGCAAGTGGCGGTTTTGTTCCCCCGCGCGCGCAGTCGGCTCACCAGATGGCCAGCCGTTGCTACAGCAATATTCTGGCGTTGCTTAATGAGCAACCGTTGAAGCCGTATATCTATAAAGACCACGGTTCACTGGTTTCTCTGTCGAAGTTCAGCACTGTGGGTAGCCTAATGGGCAACCTGATGCGCGGTTCAATGATGGTCGAAGGGCGTGTTGCTCGTGTGGTGTATATCTCACTGTATCGTATGCACCAGGTGGCATTACATGGTTATACCAAGACTGGCCTGATGATGCTGGTGGGTGGGATTAATCGGGTTATTCGCCCGCGCTTGAAGTTGCACTAATCGTCTTCTCACTTAAACAAACCGCTGCCGTTAGTCAAAGGTGGCGGTTTTTGTTTGCTCAATATCAGGCACTTAACGTTAAAAATGTTCGCCCGTAATGTGAAATTTGCAGCATAAAATTTCGCGGTCGCAAATACCCACAGTCGGATTCCTCCTAAACATATTCATTTACACCTATTATCTGGGTTTTTAGTCCATTTGTCTTATTGCTAGCTCAAACGACTTTGTGCAGACTCCATGGTGTTTACAGACGGCGAGTCACGCACGCCGTATTCCGCTAATCAGAGACAGCCTTTGGTGTCGGAAACTGTCAGATTTTCTGTTTTTACGCTGGAATTCTGGGGCAGAAGATGCGTGGTAACACTTTCAGGAGGATTTCCTGTGAACAAATCAATGTTAGCAGGCGTGGGTATCGGTATTGCGGCCGCTCTGGGAATTGCCGCAGTTGCGAGTATGAATGTTTTCTCTGGCGCGCCGCAATATGCACAAGTTATTGCGGCGACACCGATTAAAGAAACGGTCAAAACGCCTCGGCAGGAATGTCGTAATGTCACGGTTACTCACCGTAAACCCGTACAAGACGAGAATCAGATTGCTGGCTCAGTGTTGGGTGCGGTTGCTGGTGGGGTTCTGGGACATCAGGTAGGGGGCGGGCGAGGGAAGGATATCGCTACTGTTGCCGGTGCGTTGGCTGGCGGATATGCCGGTAACCGCGTGCAAAGTAATATGCAGGAAGGTGATACCTATACCACCACTCAACAGCGTTGCCAGACTGTCTATGACAAGTCACAAAAAATGCTGGGATATGACGTAACCTACAAAATTGGTGATCAGCAGGGAAAAATTCGTATGGATCGTGATCCAGGTACGCAGATCCCGATCGATAAAAATGGTCAACTAATACTGAACGACCGAGCATAATACAAAATCTGTTGTCCAAGACCTGGTACCAAGAACCCGCGATTTAGTGCTAATTCTGATCGTTTAAACAGAACATGTTTTTGCCGCAAACCCGGCAAAAAATTTAAGCGAGTGGCATTAGCATTAACGCGGGTCTCTCATTGCTGAGAAACCCGCATTAACTCGCTGATTAACCTACCCGATGCTGCGCAAAGGCGGCCAACAACTCACTGATAAATTTCAGTCGCTGTGAACGATCAGTTAAATCTTGCATAAACTTCAGCTTGGTTGGCCCTTCCAGGCGGTATATCTGTGGCTGGCGCTGTAATAGCCCAATCAGATAGACAGGATCGACTTTGTTCTTATCACTAAATTCAATAAAGCCACCGCGCTCATTACCTTCAATTCGTTTGATGCCCAATTTTTGTGCCTGCTGGCGTAACTCTGCGGTGTGCAACAGATAACGTGCTGGGTCGGGCAGTTTGCCAAAACGATCGATTAACTCCACTTTTAGTTCATCAAGTTCCGTCTCATTGCGGGCACTGGCGATACGCTTATAGAATGAAAGTCGAACATTCACATCTGGAATGAAATCTTCTGGCAGCAGCACCGGCATGCGCAATTCAATTTCAGTCTGATTGCTGGTCAAATCTTCCAGAGATGGCTCTCTGCCTTCTTTCAAAGCATCAACCGCGCTTTCCAGCAGCTCCATATAGAGTGAGAAGCCAATGGTGGTCATCTGGCCGCTTTGGTCTTCACCTAACAGTTCACCCGCGCCGCGAATCTCCAGATCATGGGTTGCCAGCGCAAAGCCGGCACCAAGATCTTCCAGTGAGGCAATCGCTTCCAGCCGCTTTTTAGCGTCCGTGGTCATCGCTTTCGGATTCGGCGTCAGTAGGTAAGCATAAGCTTGATGATGTGAACGCCCAACCCGGCCGCGCAATTGGTGTAGCTGCGCCAGGCCAAAGTGATCCGCACGCTCGATGATAATGGTATTGGCGCTAGGAATATCAATACCTGTTTCGATAATGGTGGTACAGACCAAAACGTTGAAGCGCTGATGATGGAAATCATTCATCACCCGCTCCAAATCCCGTTCACGCATCTGGCCGTGACCGATAGCGATACGCGCCTCAGGAACCAGCTCCGCCAGACGTTGTGTGGCCTTCTCAATATTTTCCACGTCGTTGTACAGGTAATAAACTTGCCCACCGCGCAGAACCTCACGCAGGATGGCTTCGCGAATAACCAGGCTGTCGTACTCCCGTACAAAGGTTTTCACTGCCAGGCGCCGCGCCGGTGGGGTGGCAATAATCGACAAGTCGCGCATGCCGCTCATCGCCATATTCAAGGTACGCGGAATCGGTGTGGCTGTTAGGGTCAGAATATCCACATCGGCACGCATCGCTTTGATCCGCTCTTTATGACGAACACCGAAGCGATGCTCTTCATCGACAATCAGCAGGCCAAGATCTTGCCAGCGCAGGTCACTTTGCAGCAACTTATGGGTGCCGATAATGATATCGACTTTACCTTCAGCGGCTTGCTCCAGAATCACTTGCTGCTCTTTGGCACTGCGGAAACGGGACATCATTTCTGTCCTGACCGGCCAAGTGGCGAAGCGATCACGGAAGTTATCGAAATGCTGTTGGGCAAGTAGTGTAGTGGGGACCAATACGGCTACTTGCTTATTATTGGCAACTGCGAGGAACGCAGCACGCATTGCCACTTCGGTTTTACCGAAACCAACATCGCCACATACCAGGCGATCCATCGCCAGCGGCCGACACATATCGCTGAGAACCGCATTAATGGCCTGTTCCTGATCTGGCGTGGTTTCAAACGGGAAGCTTTGGCAAAATAACTGGTATTGCTCGCGGTCATGTTTGAATTTAAAACCAGACTTGGCGGCGCGCTGGGCATAGATATCCAGCAGTTCGGCTGCCACGTCTCGCACTTTCTCGGCCGCTTTTTGTCGTGCCCGACCCCAGGCTTCTCCGCCCAGTTTATGCAGTGGCGCATTTTCATCAGCACCGCCGGAATAACGGCTAATCAGATGCAAAGATGAGACTGGCACATACAACTTATCTTCACCGGCGTAGGTCAGTATCAGGTATTCAGCTTTGATGCCGCCAGCTTCGAGCGTGGTTAAGCCCAGATAGCGGCCGACACCATGTTCCAGATGAACTACTGGCTGACCGGGGCGCAGCTCGGCCAGATTGCGGATTAGGGTATCGGTATTGATGGTACGCCGATTATCCTGCCGACGGCGGCTGACGCGCTCGCCAAGTAGGTCACTTTCACAAATCAGCGCTAATTGTTTATCGGTATCGAGGAAGCCGCGTTCACTGGCGCCGATCATCAGATAATGACCGGGAGCCGCCGCTTGTGGTAACGCTGTAATCAGGCTCGGACTGATTTTTATCCGGGCCAACAGGTCTTGTAGAGTTTCTCGTCGGCCTTCGCTTTCGACTGAAAACACGATGCTGCCACTGAATGTTTCGATAAAGCGGCGCAGGTTATCCAGTGGCGCTTTTTGCTGTGCTTGCACAGCCACATCAGGCAGGGGCTGATAGTGCAAATTGGTATTGGCAGCTTTAGTCGGCAGTGGGTCTGTCTTGAACTGCAGCCGAGGCCACTTTTTTAGCTCAGTGAACAGCGAATCAACCCGTAACCAGAGCGTATCGGGTGCCAGCAATGGGCGCATTGGGTCAACACGGCGGCTCTCAAAGCGCTGATTCACATCTAGCCAGAAACGCTCAGCAGAACCTTCCAGATCGCCGGTATTTACCAATAAGGTATTTTCAGGTAAATAACTGAACAGTGAGGGCAACGGTTGGCTAAAGAACAAGGGTTGCCAATATTCGATACCCGCAGGCCAGATGCCTTTACTCACTTGCTGATAGATGTGTTCAGCGTCGCGGCGAACTTCAAATTGTTCACGCCATTGGCTACGGAATAACTCGATTGCGGTTTTGTCTATCGGAAATTCATGCGCAGGCAGGAGGTTTATCTGTTCAACTTCAGACAGCGTGCGCTGCGAATCAACATCAAACACGCGCAGACTGTCAATGTCATCATCAAAGAAATCAATTCGATACGGCTCTTCACTGCCCATCGGATACAAATCAAGCAATGCCCCACGGGTCGCAAACTCACCATGTTCCATTACCTGATCAACACTGCGGTATCCTGCCTGCTCAAGTTGCGCCCGCAGCTTATCGCGCGACAGATGCTGGCCTTTTTTCATCACCAGCGCATGGCCGTGCAGGAATTCATGCGGGCATACGCGTTGCATCAGGGTATTAATCGGGAGAATAATAACACCGCGCTCCATTGCGGGCAGATGATACAAACATGAAAGGCGCGCTGAAATAATATCCTGATGCGGCGAGAAACTGTCGTAAGGCAGTGTTTCCCAATCGGATAGGGTGCTTACTGGGCGGAGTGAGAATTGTTGCACCTCATCACGCAAGCGCAGGGCCGTTTGCATGTCAGGGGTAATTAACATTACCGGGCCATCATGGCGCTCAATGATTTCCGCACATTCCACCGCGCAGGCTGAGCCAGTCAACTGACCTAATTGACGGGTATCACCAGGCCGCTGCGGCAATGAATAACGATATTGTTGGGACATAAGCAGTTAAACAGTCTCTTAGTTTGTATACCCGCCGCCCTTCAAGAGGCAGAGGTGTTGGCTGCCCTTGCTCACCCCAATCACTTAGTTATCTAAGCGCTTGAGTATTAATGAGCCTTCACCCTATGGGCTAGAATAAATGATATCAAAATCAGTTGCTTACCGACTTTTTACTTGGGTGCTGCCTACCGGCATGACCAAGTAACAGGGATAGCGTTAACCCATGTTGCCGTTCAGCAGGACAGTATCAGCACAACAGATGACAAATTATCTCGGCGGCTATCCTAGCACGTGAGGGGGCATAGCCACAGACTGGCACCCTGATTTGGAATAAAAGCCAGAGATATATCCAATAGATCTCAAGGTGCAGGAAGGCGGCAAGCGAGAAAATCCCGATGAGCTTGCTAAAGTAAGTGATTCGGGTAAACGAGCGCGGCCAACACACCTGTAACTTGAAATATGAAGGATATAGGCGGTTAATGGTTCCATAAAGGCGTAGTACCCTTTATTATCCTCGATCACTTTGCTTTAGCAACAGGATCTAAACAGATTTCATGTATCAACCTGTCGCACTATTTATTGGCCTGCGTTATATGCGCGGGCGTGCATCTGACCGCTTCGGTCGGTTCGTCTCATGGCTTTCTACTATTGGCATCACGCTTGGCGTGATGGCGCTGATCACGGTACTGTCGGTGATGAATGGTTTTGAGCGTGATTTGCAGAATAATATTTTGGGGCTGATGCCGCAGGCGCTGATTACCACGCCACAAGGCTCTCTTGACCCGAATAAGATCCCTGCCTCTGCACTTAAATCGTTGACTGGCGTTACTGATATTGTGCCGCTAACCACTGCGGATGTGGTGTTGCAGAGTGCCCGCAATCTGGCGGCTGGTGTGATGCTGGGTGTTGATCCCGAGCGTCATGAACCACTGGCTGATTATTTGGTTAACGTGCACCTGAAGGATTTACAGCCGGGGAGCTACAATATTATCCTGGGCGAAAAACTGGCGGGCCAGTTGGGTGTTAAACGTGGTGAAACATTGCGTTTGATGGTCCCTAGCGCCAGTCAGTTCACGCCAATGGGGCGCATTCCTAGCCAGCGGCTGTTTAATATCATTGGAACATTCGCCGCAGACAGTGAGGTTGATGGCTATCAAATGCTGGTTAATCAGCAGGATGCATCACGTCTGATGCGTTATCCGGCTGGCAATATTACCGGCTGGCGTCTATTCCTTGCACAACCTTTGTCTGTTGATAGCCTGAGCCAACAGGCGTTGCCTGAAGGCACGGTATGGAAAGATTGGCGAGAGCGTAAAGGCGAGTTGTTCCAGGCGGTGCGTATGGAAAAAAATATGATGGGGTTGCTACTTAGCCTGATTATTGCCGTCGCAGCCTTTAATATAATTACCTCGTTGGGCCTGTTAGTGATGGAGAAGCAGGGTGAAGTGGCGATTTTGCAAACTCAAGGCTTGAGCCGCCGCCAAATCATGCTGGTCTTTATGGTGCAGGGGGCTACCGCCGGGGTAATTGGCGCATTACTTGGTGCCGGGCTGGGTATTTTACTCGCCAGCCAATTGAACACGATTATCCCGATTCTCGGTTTATTGATTGATGGTGCCACCTTGCCGGTGGAGATTAACCCGGTACAGGTCACCGTGATTGCTCTGTTGGCGATGGCGATTGCCTTGTTGTCCACGCTTTATCCTTCCTGGCGCGCTGCCGCCGCACAACCTGCCGAGGCTTTACGCTATGAGTAACCATCCATTATTACAGTGTTTAGATTTGTGCAAACGCTATCAGGAAGGGCAATTGCACACTGACGTATTGCGTAATGTGTCGTTCACTATCGAAGCTGGTGAGCTGATGGCGATTGTCGGCAGTTCCGGTTCAGGTAAAAGTACCTTATTGCATCTGTTGGGTGGTCTGGATTCCCCAACCTCCGGCGAGGTTATTTATCAGGGCCGTTCACTGAATCAGCTCTCTTCCACCGCGAAAGCGGAATTACGTAACCGAGAGTTAGGTTTTATCTATCAATTCCACCATTTACTGCCTGATTTTACCGCATTGGAGAATGTCGCAATGCCACTGTTAATCGGTGGAGCCAAACCCGCAGAGGCGCAGGATAAAGCCCGGGCGATGTTGACCGCGGTAGGGTTGGAAAAACGGAGCAAACATCGGCCGTCTGAGTTGTCTGGTGGTGAGCGTCAGCGGGTGGCGATTGCCCGTTCGCTGGTGAACAACCCGTCACTGGTTTTGGCAGATGAACCGACCGGTAACCTAGACCAACGTAATGCTGACAGCATCTTTAATCTGTTAGGTGAATTGAATGTTCGCCAGGGGACGGCATTTTTAGTGGTAACCCACGATTTGCAGTTAGCAAAACGTATGAGCCGCCAGTTGGAAATGCGCGATGGCCAGCTACAGCAGCACTTGACACTGGTGGGGGCTGAGTAATGGGTGTGTCGCCACTTTCACTTTTAATCGGCTTACGGTTTAGCCGTGGCCGCCGTCGTGGCGGTATGGTGTCATTAATTTCAGTGATATCTACCTTGGGTATCGCCTTGGGTGTTGCAGTATTGATCGTGGGTCTAAGTGCGATGAATGGCTTCGAACGTGAGCTGAAAGATCGCATTTTGGCCGTGGTACCACACGGCGAAATTGCGGTGGTTAATCAGCCGTTCAGTGGCTGGCCGCAAACCCTGCAACGTATTGAAAAAGTGCCTGGTATCGTAGCGGCCGCCCCCTATATCAATTTCACCGGTCTGATTGAAAATGCCACACAACTGCGTGCAGTACAGGTTAAAGGTGTTGATCCGCAGGCAGAACAGCGTCTTAGCGCATTACCCAGCTTTGTGCTTGACCATGCTTGGGATAATTTCAAAGCGGGTCAGCAGCAGATTATTTTAGGTAAAGGTCTGGCTGACGCATTAGGTGTGAAGCAGGGGTCATGGCTGACAGTAATGATCCCGAATAGTGATCCTGAAATGAAACTGCTGCAACCTAAGCGTATTCGCTTACAGGTCGCCGGTGTTTTTCAACTCAGTGGTCAGTTGGATCACAGTCTGGCACTGGTCCCTTTAGCTGATGCCCAGCAATACTTGGAAATGGGTGACAGTGTCACTGGTATAGCCATCAAGGTCAATGATGTATACAACGCCAACAAACTGGTGCGAAGTGCCGGTGAAGTGAGCAATGCATATGTTTATATCAGCAGTTGGATTGGCACTTATGGCTATATGTACCGCGATATCCAGATGATTCGTACCATCATGTATATGGCCATGGTGCTGGTGATAGGTGTTGCCAGTTTTAATATTGTGTCCACCCTGGTTATGGCTGTTAAAGATAAAAGTAGCGATATAGCCGTGTTACGCACATTAGGGGCCAAAGATGGTCTGATCCGTGCAATCTTTATCTGGTATGGCTTATTAGCCGGACTTATCGGCAGTATCAGCGGGGTGATAGTGGGGGTAATTGTCTCAATGCAATTGACCAACATTATCCGTGGGCTGGAGCGGCTGATTGGCCATCAATTCTTGTCTGGCGATATCTATTTCATTGATTTCCTGCCGTCAGAATTGCACTGGTTTGATGTAGCCTGCGTATTAGCCACCGCGCTGGTGCTGAGTTTAATTGCCAGTTGGTATCCTGCACGTCGCGCAAGTCGTATTGATCCGGCTCGGGTATTAAGCGGGCAATAATTCCCCCCGTTATACTTCAAGCCGCATCTGCGTTGGCTGCTTTCGTTTACCCCCAGTCACTTGCTTCAGTAAGCGCCTGGGGACTTACTCAGTTGCCGTCTTCCTACCGCTCGAATTATTTAGGGTATATAAGGACAATTCTATGTATTACGGTTTTGATATGGGCGGCACCAAGATTGAGTTAGGCGTTTTTGATGCCAATCTGCAACGAATCTGGCATAAACGAGTCCCAACGCCCCGTGAAGATTATCAGCAGTTACTGCAAACTTTGCGTGATTTAACGCTGGAAGCTGATGCATATTGTGGTGTTAAAGGCAGTGTGGGTATTGGTATTCCTGGTTTACCCAATGCCGATGATGGCACAGTATTTACGGCCAATGTGCCATCGGCCATGGGGCAATTATTGCAGGGTGATCTTTCCCGCCTGATTGAGCGTGAAGTTCGAATCGATAACGATGCTAACTGTTTTGCGCTGTCCGAAGCGTGGGATCCTGAATTTCGCACTTATCCAACAGTTCTGGGGCTAATTCTTGGCACCGGTGTTGGCGGTGGCCTGATTGTTAATGGCAGTATTGTTAGCGGGCGGAATCATATTACCGGCGAATTCGGCCACTTTCGGTTACCGGTAGATGCGTTGGATATTTTAGGCGCAGATATTCCGCGCGTACCCTGTGGTTGCGGCCATAACGGTTGCATAGAGAATTATATCTCAGGGCGTGGTTTTGAATGGATGTATAAGCACTTTAACCAACAATCGCTGCCCGCCACTGAGATTATCGCCAACTATAATACTGGCGAGCCCAAAGCAGTAGCCCATATTGAGCGCTTTATGGATGTGCTGGCGGTATGTTTGGGTAATCTATTGACGATGCTTGATCCACATCTGGTTGTCATTGGTGGCGGGCTATCTAATTTTGACAAGATTTATCAGGAACTACCAAAACGCTTACCCCAGCATTTATTGCGAGTGGCCCGATTGCCACGCATTGAAAAAGCGCGTTATGGTGATGCGGGCGGCGTTCGTGGCGCTGCGTTTCTGCATTTGAGTGAATAATAGTCGTCACAAGCTATAGAGTTGTCACAAACAATAACGATATCCAATATAGAGGCAAAAGTTATGCGTATTCGCCATCGGCTATGTCGGTTTCGCAAGAATAAGCATTTGCGGCATCAACGTTTTCGCTCCCGTATCTTTCATCGGGACAGTGCTGCTACAGCAGAAATGAAGAAACCGTTTGTGGTGGTGCTTACTGGTGCGGGGATTTCTGCTGAGTCAGGCATCCGTACTTTCCGTGCCGCAGATGGCCTATGGGAAGAGCATCAGGTGGAAGATGTTGCAACGCCGGAAGGGTATCGTCGCGACCCTGAGTTAGTTCAAGCTTTTTATAATGCTCGTCGCCGTCAATTGCAGCAGCCAGAAATTGCACCCAATGCGGCGCATCAGGCGCTGGCAGATTTGGAAGCGGTGCTGGGTGATAACTTTGTTCTGATTACCCAGAATATTGATAATTTGCATGAAAGGGCAGGCAGTAAGCGTGTTATCCATATGCACGGTGAATTACTGAAGGTGCGTTGCACGCAGTCTGGCCAGGTATTAGATTGGCCGGGAGATCTCTCGGCTGACGAGCGTTGTCATTGCTGCCAGTTCCCATCCCCTTTGCGACCTCATATTGTGTGGTTTGGTGAAATGCCGATGGGGATGGATGATATCTATCAGGCGCTGGCTGAGGCTGATTTCTTTATCTCGATAGGAACTTCAGGCCACGTCTATCCAGCGGCTGGGTTTGTTCATGAGTCACGTTTGCATGGTGCTCATACCGTTGAGTTGAATCTGGAACCCAGTCAGGTAGAAAGTCAGTTCGATGAAAAACACTATGGGCTTGCCAGTAAAGTGGTACCGGAATATGTGCGCGAGTTTTTGACTACCCGGGGTGAGAATCGCCAGGGTAGCAGCGGCAATTAGCCAAAATGGCGTATAAATAAACGATAGTCCCTGCGGGTTGATGAATAAATCACCCAGCAGGGTTTTAGCATCCCACCTTATTATTCTGGCTTAAGTTTGCCTAAAGCTGACTTGACGCAATATTTGATCACGATCACTTCCCCATAATGATATTCACTATTATGAGGGTGGGAACCATGGACAAATTACTCGACCGCTTTTTCAACTATGTCTCTTTTGATACACAAGCAAAAGCCAATGTAAAATCCGTGCCGAGCACTGAGGGGCAGCACAAGCTTGCGCTGGCATTACAGCATGAGTTGCAGGCGCTGGGTTTTTCTCAGGTTACCTTGAGTGATCACAGTTGTGTAATGGCAACATTACCTGCAAATGTCTCTTGGCCGGTCCCCACTATTGGTTTTATTGCACATCTCGATACGTCACCTGATTTTTCGGGCAAAAATGTTAATCCACAGATTGTAGAAAGTTACCGTGGTGGGGATATTGCCTTGGGGATAGGCGACGAGGTGTTGTCACCGGTCATGTTCCCGGTATTACACCAGCTACTCGGCCACACATTAATTACCACTGATGGTAAAACCTTGCTGGGGGCCGATGATAAAGCCGGTATTGCCGAAATTATTACTGCAATGGTGCGGTTAAAGCACAGTAATGTGCCTCACGGCGATATCCGCATTGCATTCACTCCCGATGAAGAGGTTGGCAAAGGTGCACGCTTCTTTAATGTGGACGAGTTTGATGCCCAGTGGGCTTATACCGTTGATGGTGGTGGTGTTGGCGAGTTAGAGTTTGAAAACTTTAATGCGGCGTCAGTAACGATCAAGGTTGTTGGTAATAATGTCCATCCCGGCAGTGCCAAAGGGGTAATGGTAAATGCATTATCACTGGCGACCCGTTTCCATCAGGAACTTCCTGCAAGTGAAACTCCTGAATGTACAGATGGTTACGAGGGTTTCTATCATCTGCAAAGTATTAAAGGCACTGTTGAGCGGGCAGAAATGCACTATATAGTACGTGATTTCAACCGTGATGGTTTTGAAGCCCGTAAGAAGAATATGGTGGATATTGCTAAGCGGGTTGGTAAAGGTTTGCATCGTGACTGCTACATCGAAATCGTTATGGATGACAGTTATTACAATATGCGTGAACATATAATCAAGCACCCGCATATCATCGAGTTAGCACAACAGGCGATGCGTGATTGCGATATCACGCCCGTCATGAAGCCGATACGGGGAGGCACTGATGGCGCGCAGTTATCTTTCCTCGGATTACCTTGTCCCAATATCTTTACTGGTGGTTATAATTATCATGGTAAACATGAATTTATTACGCTGGAAGGGATGGAGAAGGCGGTTGCAGTAATCATGCGGATTTCTGAACTGACAGCAGCACGAGCTAAAGCGTCATAAATTGCCTGCTACCTGCTTAACCGCCTATACCAAACGCCCCGTAAATGGGGCGTTTGGTATCATATATCGCAGAGATTAGTCGTTGAAATACCAATAACCGCTATTAACCAGTTCCGCCAGCAGTGCCAGGAACGCTGGGTCTTCCAATGCATCACCAAGTTGTTGAGCATCCACACTGAAATGTTGACACAAAGCATTGGCAGCACTCATATGCGGCGTATCAATCAGTTCACCGTTAACAAAGCAGCTATCACCAATACGTAAAGCGCGCAGGCCACTAAGGCGGCGTAATGCTTCACCTTGTTGTAGCAAATCATAGATCTCACTGGCCTGATAAGGTGGTTCAGGTGGCGCAACATCCAGCTCATGACGTGATTGAGAAGTAAACTCACCAAACCAGTTTTGGAAATGCTCGGGTTGCTGGAGTAAATCCAACATCATTGCCCGCAGCTTATCGACTTCATGTGGCAAAATATCTGCTGGCTGGTCACGCAGTTGCAAATCAGGATCACTGTAACGGTAGCTCCCCAATTCACGCGAAAGGATATAATCGGCAAAACCACTGACTAATTCACGGCCATTTGGCGCGCGGAAACCGACTGAATAATTCAATGCATTTTCAAGTGCATAGCCTTCATGGGGGAAACCCGGTGGAATGTAGAGAATATCGCCCGGCTCCATTTCCTCATCAATGATGGCATCAAAGGGAGCGACTTGTAGCAAGTCAGGGTGTGGGCAATGCTGCTTCATTTCAGTTTTTTCACCCACTCGCCAGCGGCGGCGGCCAGTCCCCTGAATGATAAAGACATCATATTGATCAAAATGTGGGCCAACACCGCCACCGGGTACGGAGAAGGAGATCATCAAATCATCCATACGCCAGTCAGATAGCTGGCGGAAGGGGCGCATTAATGCAGCGGCAGGCTCATGCCAATGGTCAACAGCTTGAACCAGCAGCGACCAGTTGGTTTCACCTAAGTGATCAAAACTCTCAAACGGGCCGTGGCTCACTTGCCAACGACCATCTTCATGGCTTACCAAGCGGCTGTCGACTTCATTTTCCATCGCTAGCCCAGCAAGTTCATCCGGCGAGAGCGGGTCTATAAAGTTTTTAAAACCGCGTTTGAGGATAACGGGGCGTTTCTGCCAGTAACGTTGCAGAAAGTCAGGCCAATCGAGACAGAGTTGGTAATCCATGTTTATTCCAGAATAGGAGGGAATTTGCTTGTGATTATAACGGAAGCCGGCCTTTAGTATCAGGGGTTGGCAGGCAAATTTTGTTAATCATCGTGATAATCATGTTGCTGGCCAAAAGTTACCATCATTTTGGCTCCACCTAACGGGCTTTCAGTGATGGAAATCTCACCTTGATACTGTTCAATAATTTCGGCGGCCACTGATAGCCCCAGCCCTTGTCCAGGGCGCAAAGTGTCAACTCGCTGGCCGCGCTGGAAAATCAGCAACCGCTTATTTTCAGGAATACCCGGTCCATCATCATCCACCACAATAGTTAGCTGTTTTTCAGAGTGTAGGGCGGTAATTTCAACGAATTCAAGACAATACTTGCAAGCGTTATCCAGTACGTTGCCCATCACTTCCATAAAGTCATTTTTATCACCAAGGAAGGTGACTTCAGGTGAGATATCCAGCGTGAGTACTACCCCTTTACGCTGATAGACTTTATTCAGTGCGCTGCACAAGCTGTCTAACAGCGCCGGTACCGAGTGGATTTCCCGGACCAGTACATTCTGTTCGGAACGCATACTGGCGCGGTGCAGGTAATAGCCAATTTGCTGAGAGATACGGCTTATCTGCTCTAGCATGATAGGTTCGACCTCTTCGATGGTCGTCTGCTTGCCGGTACGTAAAGAACGCAGGGTGGTCTGTAATACCGCCAGTGGGGTCTTAAGGCTGTGGGTGAGATCCGACAAGGTTGTGCGATACTTGGTGTAACGTTGACGCTCATTGGTGAGCAAAATATTGAGGTTTCGAACCAAACTCTGTAATTCACGCGGTGGATTTTCATCCAGTTGTTCGCGTTCACCTTTTTCCAACTGACTGATTTGACTGACCAGTGCTTTAATTGGCCGCAGGCTCCAGTAGGCCGCCAGCCACAGTAAGGGAACCACCAACAGCAAATTAGCCAGTAACACATAGCTAAACCAGTTCCACACCAAGTCAGAACGTTGTAACTCCTGCGGGATGGTATCTACGACCACAATGGTGAGCTGTGGTAAGCGTGAGGTCGCAGGATAAGTATTGACGGAGATTGAGTGCGTTAGGGCGCTGTTATCAGTATCGTCATATTTTTTTAGCTGGTCTTGGGCTTTGGGGTTATCACCCAACATCATGCTACTGATGTGTGTCCCGGTATCCAGTTCGTAGAAGCCGGGTTTTTGTAACCAACTTTTTTCGATATGCGATTCAAGCTCGGGCACATGGCGCTGACGCCACAAAATATTGCCGTCTTTGTCATAAATCAGCACCAACGTTGGGATGTTCAGTTCAAGTTCAGGGGGAACCGAAATACTCAGTTTATTATCATGCCACTGAGCCAAACTGAAAAATAAGTTACTTTCACCGCGATGGGCACTGAAGGTATTTTTATCAAAGCTGACAATGTACCCAACCACGGCAACCATGCCATAAGATAACGACAGCGCTAAAATGACACCTGCTGTCGCCATAAGAAAACGCGCACGAAGAGAGAACGGTTTGCTATTTTTCCTGAACATAGTGTCTAGCTGGCGTCAAAACGGTATCCCTGACCTCGGATGGTCGTAATCACTTCGCCTTCATGTTCTGCCAGTAGCTTTTTACGCAAACGGCCCATTAATACATCGATGGTGTGGCTCTCACGTAGTTCTGCATCAGGATAGAGTTGCAGCATGAGCGTATCTTTGCTGACCACTTTACCGGCATTACGAATAAGGGTTTCGATGATAGTGTATTCAAAGGCCGTCAGTTTAATCTGTTGCTGATTGACACACAACTCTCGGCGCGAGAGGTCAATCTGAAACGGAGGGAATTCAATTACCTGAGATGCTAAACCAATATTGCGGCGCATCAACGCCTGCATCCGTGCGATGACTTCTTCAAGATGAAAGGGCTTAGTCACGTAATCATCGGCACCCGCTTCCAGCACGGCGACTTTATCTTGCCAGCTTTCCCGTGCTGTGAGCACCAGAATAGGTAAGTTTGTTTGATGACTGCGCCAGCGACGAATAAGACTTAAGCCATCTTCCCCGGGAAGGCCGAGATCAATAATCGCGATATCCGGGGCATGCTCTTGCAAGAAATAGTCTGCTTCTTTAGCATCTTCCGCTGCATCAACCTGATGGCCCATTTCACGCATTTGCACGGTAAGATGGTGACGCAATAAAGCATTATCTTCCACAACCAGAACCCGCATACCACATTCCTCGATAAGACTTAACCGGGCAACTCAATATTACCCGGCAAGTAAATAATTAAAATCAATGACTTAGAAGTTGTAACGTAAACCTGCTTGCATTGCTTGATCACTCACTTTCCAGTTATGGTAGGTGTAACCTACTTCCGCTGCAAGGCTCTGTGTTAAGGCGTAGCTCGTCGTAATTCGCGCTTCATGGAATGCCCGGTGGTCATAATTTGCCAGGCGATAGGCAACATCCATACCGATACTTTGCGTGAGTTTGCTCTTAATACCGATTTCACCGGTAGCGCTATTGTAGGTATTGGTTTTTTTACCGTCTTTGCTGGCATCAAATACCATCGCATGGCGGCTGCCACCCACTAAGCTATAAAAATCGATATTAGGTGAAAAAGCAAAGTGGTACCCCAAGCCGAGCACTGCTTGTGCAAGGCCGCGATCGTTATTGGCAATACTGTTCAGGCGGGCATCAATAAAGAGATCATTATCAAATCCATAGCCACCATTCAGATAAATGCCGCCCATCTCGCGATTACCAGTCTGGCTGTACTTTTTTTGGTCAAACTGTTTATCAAAACGGGCCTTATTGCTGATGGCACCGTATTGCAAGCCACCCGCTACATAAGTGTAATCACCTGCTATTGCGGCTGTACAGGTACCCATCAGGGCGAGAGATAATAAGGTTTGCTTCAACATATAATAATAGCTCCTGCAATTGTAACGTCCTTTTGGCATCGCGGATATTATCGATGATAACGGCTAAACCGTTGCTAAACAGGAGGGGAGAGTACGCAGGAAAATAAGAGAAATCAGGAGGATAATACAGGTGGCATAGGGCTACCACCTGTATTAGGGATTAAAAAATTACTTTAATTCATCGACCATAGTGGCTGCCCGGCCAATATAATTAGCGGGCGTCATTGCTTTCAACCGGGTTTTTTCTTCTTCCGGTAAGGCAAGGCCATCGATAAATGCCTGCATGCCTGCGGCATCTACCCGCTTGCCACGGGTGAGTTCTTTGAGTTTTTCATACGGTTTTTCAATGCCATAACGGCGCATTACGGTTTGGATCGGCTCAGCCAGAACTTCCCAGTTGTGATCAAGCTCATCCAGTAGGTGCGTTTCGTTGACTTCCAACTTGCTAATGCCTTTCATTGTCGCCTGATAGGCTATTAACGCATAGCCCAAACCAACACCTAAATTACGGAGCACTGTGGAGTCAGTCAGGTCGCGCTGCCAGCGGGAAACCGGTAATTTACTGGCCAGATGTCCGAGCACCGCATTGGACATGCCCAAATTGCCTTCGGAGTTTTCGAAATCAATGGGGTTCACTTTATGGGGCATGGTGCTTGAACCGATTTCACCGGCGATAGTTTTTTGTTTGAAATGATTTAGGGCAACGTAACCCCAAATATCACGGTCAAAATCGATCAGGATAGTATTGAAACGGGCAACACAATCAAACAGTTCGGCAATGTAATCATGAGGTTCAATTTGCGTAGTGTATGGGTTCCAGTTGATCCCCAGCGACGTGACAAAACTTTCGCTGAACTGATGCCAGTCCACTTCAGGATAAGCAACGATGTGAGCATTATAGTTACCTACTGCACCGTTGATTTTACCCAGAATTTCCACTTGTGACAGTTGACGGAACTGGCGCTCCATACGGTAAGCAACGTTAGCCAGTTCTTTACCGATGGTTGAAGGTGTGGCTGGCTGACCATGGGTACGGGACAGCAGTGGCAAATCACGGTACTGGTGGGCCAGCGCTTTAATTGAATCAATAATCTGCCGCCACATTGGCAATACCACATCCTGACGGGCGGTTTGCAACATTAAGGCGTGGGATAAGTTATTGATATCTTCTGAAGTACAAGCAAAGTGAATAAATTCTGACACTGCGTGCAACGCCGGAACACTCGCTACTTTTTCTTTCAGGAAATACTCAACAGCTTTCACATCATGATTAGTCGTGCGCTCAATGGTTTTGATGCGCTGTGCATCTTGTTCGTTGAACTGTTGCACGATCTTGTCAAGGTAAGCGTTTGCGTCGGCATCAAAAGCCGGAACTTCTTTGATCTCTGCGCAGGCGGCCAGTTTTTGCAGCCAACGTACTTCGACCTGCACGCGGAATTTCAGCAAACCGAATTCGCTAAAGATTGGGCGCAGTGCGCTGACTTTGTCGCCGTAGCGACCATCAATAGGTGAAACGGCGGTCAGTGAGGATAATTCCATCGGTGGCAACTCCAATTACTTTGGTATGGTTCAATTATGAGCAAGAATACTCTGTGCCTGTTTAAAAAGACGATTTCGCGAAAACATTAACTGCAAGCGGCTTCCACCGACTTGTTGCCAAAGCACGGCTGAGCGAATACCCGCCAGCAGGGCGGCACGAACTTTTGCCTGCACCAACGTGCTTTGTAAAATAGCGGGTGAACCGGTAACCTGAATGCGTGGGCCGAGAGGGCTGATGACATCAGTATAAATGGATGCCAGTGAACTCATCATTGTTTCTGATTCAAGATCGAAATGTGCCAGTTGGCGATCAAGCTGATTGATTCGGTCACCCAATGTATTCATGGCAGGCTTATTGCCATTGAGCTTGCGTTCTAACACCATTAAGCTGAGGGTATAGCGGGTCAATTCTGCTGCTGGCCCCTGACGATTGGCATTTAAGACCGTTTGCAGCGTCTCCAATCCCATTTTCAGCGATTGCTCATTACCGCCGTACACCGCAAGTGTTGACGGTGGGTCGGTCTGTAGTAGCCCGCCCAAGATGGTGTTCAATGCCTCATTATCGCACTGGCCTTCATGAGCCAGTTGCTGAACCAAGCGAGCGGACTGGCAGATCCCTGTCAGTGCCAGCGTAATGTCATAATAATTCTTCGCCACGGTCACTCCTGTAAACGTTCTGGTTCATTGCTGGGCTGATTTAGTTTGTTACTACGTCAGTCAGTGGATAACGCTCTTCAATGATACCGCCGCCAAGGCAGACTTCACCTTGATAAAATACAGCGGACTGACCCGGGGTTACTGCGGCAACCGGGCTATCGAATCTGACCTCGATACGCTCATCATCCAGCGGGGTGACGGTGCAGGGAATATCCTGCTGACGGTAGCGTGTTTTCACCACACACTGAAAAGCGGCGGTTATCGGTTGACGGTCAACCCAATGCAACTGTTGGGCTATCAGACCGACTGACATTAACCGTGGATGTTCATGTCCTTGCGCCACAAGCAAGATATTATTGGCGACATCTTTATCTACCACATACCATGGGTCATCACCGCCATCTTTGGTGCCACCGATACCCAGCCCTTTACGTTGCCCCAAGGTGTGATACATCAATCCCTGATGCTCGCCCATATGCTGACCGTCAACAGTCATGATAGGGCCGGGTTGTGCGGGCAGATAACGCCCCAGGAAATCACGGAATTTGCGCTCACCGATAAAGCAGATGCCGGTGGAGTCTTTTTTCTTGGCGGTGACCAGATCAAGTTGCTCGGCGATACGGCGCACTTCGGGTTTTTCCAGTTCGCCGACCGGGAATAGGCTTTGGGCCAGTTGTTCGTGGCTTAATGTATAGAGGAAGTAACTTTGATCTTTATTGCCATCCAGACCACGTAGTAAACGGCTTTTGCCATTGACATCCTGGCGGCGAACATAGTGGCCAGTGGCAATATAGTCAGCCCCTAAGTCTTCGGCGGCAAACTCAAGGAAAGCTTTAAACTTGATCTCTTTATTACACAGAATATCAGGGTTAGGTGTGCGCCCGGCTTTATATTCTTCCAGGAACAATTCGAACACGTTATCCCAATATTCTGCGGCAAAATTGACGGTGTGCAACTCCATGCCCAGTTTGTCGCATACTGCTTGCGCATCGGCCAAATCGGTCGCTGCTGAGCAATACTCTTCGCCATCATCCTCTTCCCAATTCTTCATGAACAAACCGGCAACTTGGTAACCCTGTTGCTGAAGCAGGTAGGCGGAAACGGAAGAGTCGACACCGCCGGACATACCGACGATTACTTTTTTCTGGCTATTATCTGACATGGGAGTCTCACTAACGTAAATACCTAAGCTTCTGATAGAGACCAAGGCGGATAGCACTATCCGAACACTTTATCGCCACGGGCAAGGCATTATAAAAACAAGCGCCGGATTTTATCACGTTGACCGCTCGGCTGCATTCTAGATTCGCGCTCTCGACGAAATTACCTGAGTAAATCAACGCTACTTTTTATAAAGGCCAGTTAAAAGAACCAACCAGATCAAGGGAATAACGTTCGGGTTGTTGGTAACAGCGGATACTCTCGGCCACTAATGGTGAACGTAAATTGGCTGATTGCAGTATTTCATCAGCCAAGAGCCACCGACAGCAATCAATATCACTATCATGAGGATGGGTGGGTAAGGGGGCCAGCAGTTCAATAACGAAAGCGAAGCGCAAAAATGGGGTCTTGTCCGGGGCTATCCATTGATGCATTCGCAGAAAAGATTGCGGTGTGGCGCGAATTCCGGTCTCTTCCCACAACTCTCTCTCTGCGGCTTGCAACAGAGTTTCATTGGCTTCCAAATGTCCAGCCGGTTGATTCCATAGTTTTTTGCCATTAATCGTCTCTTCGACAACTAAGAATTTCCCTTGTGCGTGCACAACACAAGCGACAGTTACATGGGGCTTAAACATAGTTAATCTCCTTCCATTCGCCGGGCTGTAGGTCGGCAAGGCTTAAATTTCCTACACTAAACCGTATCAGACGCAGGGTAGGGAAGCCAATATGGGCCGTCATTCTGCGCACTTGCCGATTACGACCTTCGTAAAGTGTGATCTGTAGCCAGCAGGTAGGACTATTTTTGCGCTCTCTGATCGGGGGCACCCGCGGCCATAGCCACTCAGGTTCATTAACCAACTCAGCCCCTGCGGGTAAGGTAGGGCCATCTTTTAAGGTGACACCACGGCGTAATTGGCCGAGAGCATCATCGCCAGGTATTCCTTCTACTTGTACAAAATAGATTTTACCTGTTTTCTCGCCCGGTTGGGTGAGTTTGGCTTGCAACTTGCCATCATTGGTTAATACCAGTAAACCTTCACTGTCGCGATCGAGTCTGCCTGCGGCATAAACGTCGTTAAAGGGGATAAATTCCTTCAATGTGCTACGGCCAGACTCATCGGTAAATTGTGGCAAGACATCGAAAGGTTTGTTGAATAACAACACTCTCCTTGGGCCGACAGGCTTTACCCGTTTGGCCGGCGTCTTGGTGCTGAATCGGTTAACTTTGTGATTTTTAACAGAGAATTTATTCATGTTTATTGCGATTCCGAATGATTAGCGCATTATACCTCAATCCGTTTCGGATTGGCGTGGAACGAATATTCAAGTAGTATTGACACGAATCTTACAAGGCATTAACAAAATTGCGCTGAAGGAGAAGGTTGATGGAAAGCAAAGTAGTTGTTCCGGCAGAAGGTAAGAAAATTACTGTCGATGCTCAGGGTAAACTGGTTGTTCCGCATAATCCGATCATTCCATTTATTGAAGGTGATGGTATCGGCGTTGATGTGACCCCTGCCATGATCCACGTGGTAGATGCCGCGGTTAAGAAAGCCTATAAAGGTGAGCGTAAAATCTCCTGGATGGAAATCTACACCGGTGAGAAGTCAACGCATGTTTATGGCAAAGATGTTTGGCTGCCAGAAGAAACATTGGATCTGATTCGTGAGTACCGCGTGGCGATTAAAGGCCCATTGACTACCCCGGTCGGTGGCGGTATTCGTTCGTTGAACGTTGCTTTGCGCCAACAACTTGATCTGTATGTGTGCCTGCGTCCGGTGCGTTATTACGAAGGGACCCCAAGCCAGGTAAAACACCCTGAATTGACCAACATGGTGATTTTCCGCGAAAACGCGGAAGATATCTATGCTGGAATCGAATGGAAAGCCGGTTCACCAGAAGCTGAAAAAGTGATTAAGTTCCTGCGTGAAGAGATGGGTGTGAAGAAAATCCGTTTCCCTGAACAATGCGGTATTGGTATCAAACCTTGCTCAGAAGAAGGGACTAAGCGCTTGGTTCGTGCGGCAATTGAGTATGCAATTACCAACGATCGTGAATCAGTAACTCTGGTTCATAAAGGCAACATTATGAAATTCACCGAAGGTGCCTTTAAAGACTGGGGTTACCAGTTAGCACGTGAGGAATTTGGTGGTGAGCTGATCGATGGCGGTCCTTGGGTTAAAATCAAGAACCCCAATAATGGCAAAGAGATCATTATCAAAGATGTGATTGCTGATGCCTTCCTGCAACAAATTCTGCTGCGTCCTGCTGAATATGATGTTATCGCCTGTATGAACCTGAATGGTGATTACATCTCTGACGCCTTGGCTGCTCAGGTTGGCGGTATCGGTATTGCTCCGGGTGCCAACATTGGTGATGATTGTGCTTTGTTTGAGGCCACTCACGGCACTGCACCAAAATATGCTGGTCAGGATAAAGTGAACCCAGGCTCAATCATTCTGTCCGCAGAAATGATGCTACGTCATATGGGTTGGTTCGAAGCGGCTGACTTGATTATCAAAGGCACCGAAGGCGCAATTCAGGCCAAGACCGTGACTTATGATTTCGAACGCCTGATGGATGGCGCTAAACTGCGCAAATGTAGCGAGTTTGGTCAAGATATCATCGACAACATGTAAATTGTTGAGCAGAACAAAGCCTCGCGGGAGTTTAAGCTACCGTGAGGCTTTTTTTATCCCAAGAAGGGACGAAGTTGATTGCTTAAATATCTACTAGTACAGATTTATCTCTTATTTGTTATTAAATTGTTATTCACCTCTCAAACTGTTCTTGCGGTAGGAATATATGAAGAAAATATTTGACTGATTATGGTAACTCTTTATCCTTTACCGCAAGTTATTTGGCATATAGCTGCTGGCGAATTGTACTGAGCTTATTTAGCTCGCAGTTTTCAAGATATTATAAAAATCTTATTCTTTATTTTCTCTCTTAAAACAGAGGTTTACATTGTGACAAAGGATGTAGAAATTGTTAAAGCACGGCATCCGTTAGATAAGCAGCATATCAAACTGACTTATGTAACTCATTTTTACTGTAATCAGGGAAATATGGATTCTGTTGAATCTTTGTTGAAGGAATATGAAACTTACCCTGATGATATTAAAGATGCAGTGGAGTTTGTCATCGTCGATGATTGCTCGCCATTAGAGTATGACGTAAAGGATTATGATTTGAATTTCACGTGGTTAAGAATAACCACTGATATTCAGTGGAATCAGGCCGGCTCTCGGAATCTGGGGGTGACATACGCGAAGTCAGATAAGATTATCATTACTGATTTAGATTGCTTGCTACCGGCAGACACCCTGCGTTATTTGGTGAATGCCCGTAACCCTGGCCGTTCCCTATATCGTATCTACCGCACAGATGAAAAAACAGGTAAAGCCTATCGTGGCCATCCTAACCTGTTCTTCATGTCCAGAGCACGGTTCTTTAGGTTGTATGGGTATGATGAAGAGTTCGCTGGCCATTATGGCTCGGAGGATTATCGGTTTGTGAAGTTCCATAAAGATCATGGTAGCACACCACGTTATCTGCCTAAGCAGTACCGATGCATTGAGCGTAATGTAGATAGGAAGAAAAGCTACCATTCTCTGGATCGTGATTTGACTCACAACGCCCCGATTGATGACCGGAAGAAGAGTGAAATTGCACGGTTTGGTGCAGAATATGGCCATAGCCGGATATTTCTTAACTTTAACTGGGAAATTAAAAAAGTGCATTCACGTGTGCCGACGGTGCCTGAACGCAAGCTTTGGTGGCGACCATTATGGTGGTTCCGTTACTTGTTTAGATCACTGGCAGCATAACGGCACTCGCCACAAAATATTGCCATAGCTAGTGGTTATCTGATGGTTGGTTATGGCGTAAATTGGGGCTGCTATCCTTTGTGAAAAGGTATCTGATAGCCTCAACTGATTATCAATTCGAAGTGAGTGACTTATGATTTCTCCGGTTTCTACTTCTTTGCCCGGCTCAGCGCCAGTGCATCGATATGTTGGCATGTTTTCCTGTGCTACGGCATTCCTGTTAGGTATTGGTCTACCCACTTCTAATTTCATAATGAATTTGTCGATGGTGTTAGCTGTCATCTGTTTGCTGCTGAACCGCGATACTCGCTATGTGAAAACGTTGGCAAAGAATCCGTTGATTTGGTTGCCTGCCATTATGTTCATGCTGCTGGCACTGTCGTTGCTCTGGCAGCATAACCTATACGGCAAAGTGATGGTCAGCAAGTACTCCAAATTACTGTATATCTTACCGTTAGCGATGTTCTTTGTGCTGTCACGTTCATTGGCTGGCTATTTTGCCAAAGGTTTTTTACTGGCAAATGCCGTTATCCTGGCAGCCAGCCTGTGGGTTGGCCTTCTCCATCTGCCGTTGGGGCATATCGATCCACTGAATCCCTCTGTGTTTAAACTGCAAATTACGCATAATTTCTTTATGGCACTGGCCGCCGTTATCTGGCTTGCTCTGGCTTTTAGAAGCCAAGGATGGAAGCGTTGGGGTTATGGTCTGTTGATGTGTTTGGCTATCTATAACATTGTGTTTATGGTGCAAGGCCGCACCGGCTATGTTGCATTGGCCGCGGCATTTGGCCTGTGGGGGTTACTGTCACTGTCAATCCGCCAGCGCTTGGCGATGGTCGTTTGCGCATTTATCGTCGCGGCCATTGTACTTATGGTGCCTAACCGGGCGGTAGATCGGTTGCAGCAGGGCGTGACTGAGGTTAAAACCTGTCTGGCCGTCTCGAATGGTGATGCTAATGTTTCCTGTGATAGCTCGATGGGGCTACGTACCGCATTTATGCTCGCCTCAGTGAAGTTGATTGAGGATGCGCCGATATTGGGTCATGGGGCTGGGGGTTTTTGGTATTCTTTCTCGCAAAGTGCGTATAGCATCAATCCACATAATGAATATCTGATGCAGACAGTTCAGTCGGGATTGGTCGGGTTAGCCTTATTCCTGGGATGGATGTGGTGTTATTTCCGCTCCGCATGGCGTTTATCTGCTCAGGTTAGAAATGTGCTGATTGCATTACTTGGTGCCTATTTGGCTTGCCACTTGTTTAATTCCTTCTTACTCGACTCTTCAGAAGGGCATCTGTTTATTATTCTTACGGCGATAGTTGCCAGTTATTCAGTTCTGCCGCCGAAAGAGCAAAATGAAATCAGTAGTCAATAAAGTTGGCTGTGAAATAAATAAGACAGGTGCCCGATGTGGCACCTGTTATTTATCTGTTTATTCCGGTGTTGCCGTGGCTGAAGTGATGCCTAAACTGTTGTATCCCTCTTTAAAACCAAATACCTCTAAAAACTCATAAACTATTGAATACATATGGTATGGTGAGAAAAACAACCAGGTAAAAAGTGATAATAAAACAATAATGGCAACTAGCAAGAATTTATCCAGCAGCACTTTTCCTCCTTGTATTTTTTGGCTTCATAAACCTTGCCGAATTGATCTTTTAGGTCGAATACGCAAAGTACAATAACGATAACGTAAAACCATATAAAAATCATGGACAGAGTGAGCGAAAATGACTTTTTAGTCACTAGATCACCCAATTATTATTTCCTTCACCTTTGCCTTAGCACAGGCCTGTACAGCCGCCACGATAGCGATGTTCCAGTAGATACTTCAGCCAATGATGCAGAAAATACGGTGTTCAGATGGGAGATATCAGTAGTAAGGACGACAGTGCTGCTGTATATGCGGGTAATCAGGTTAATCGCCTGACGCGATACCACCGTGTGACCTTAATGGATCATGTTGTCGTTTTAATTGGTTGATTATCATGTTATTGCCATTGTTGAACAACCGGCACGACCCTGAGGATGAACCAATAAAAAGCCCTCAATGATGAGGGCTATAGACTAACGGTTGGCTTTATCATCAGCCTCATCGAGCAGGCCTTTGGCTATTTTGCTGGCATCCAGATAACGTGCTGAGTGTAAGATGCCGCTAAGCGTCTCTCGGACACTGGCCAGGAACTGATCGTTATCTGACTCATTAGCACATTCAACCATTAACGCGACAAGCAAAGCTTCATGGGCGATCAGATGATCTTCACCAGGTAAGTTTGCATCAGTTTCACCTTTGTGAGCGCGGACAGATGTTTGATTAAGTGATGACATAAAACTCCTTATTTAATAATTGAGTAACTACCTGACTACTATAGCGGGATTTTTATTTATTGCTATCGTATAAAAATACAGGTGAAATTTATCCACCTGCATAGTGAGATTGGCTAAATTAGATAAAGCCTAATTATTTATTGACCAAAGTCGGCATCACATGCTTGATAAAACGCATTGCCTGAGTCTGCAACAATCCATGCCAGAATAATGACGTGATGGCCTTTTTTACCTTTAGGTAAATGAACCTTGTGCTCGATTTTAGCCACTAACTTATCGTTGTGCGAGTAATAAGGAACATAAGGATAGATATCTTCATAAAACGGTGCTGGCTCTAATTGAGCCCGTGTAATACGTTCTGCTGGGTTCCAATCATCTTTGGTAATAAACCAACGATAACCACGAGTAACATGAGCAACAGTGTAGGCCCAATATATATCAAGGTCACTGCCTGGGTTAACCACGATAGTTGGCCAGGTAAAGTTATCATTAGGGTGACCGATAGACCGTAGCTTGTGTTGCATTTCTTTATCGGTGAAATTCACCACCTCTCGATTACCGCGGTGACCACCACTGAGAATAAGGCCATCAGGGGGTGGTGGGTTGCTCCAACTATCCATTTCGTAAGGGGGGACGAAAGAACCGCCTGTCAAATCAGGGAAGTTTTTTCCTCCTTCCATTTCATTATTTTCCCATTCAGCAATCAATCCTAAATCAGTTGCTACCAAGCCTCGTGTTTGAGGATCAGTGACCCGGCCATGCCGAAGTTGTAATTTATTATTACTCATGATTTTTACCTCGATAGTTAAGTGTTTTTTTAGATTTTTATGCAACAATATATAAGTATTAATTGGTAATATTGCAGTTTTATATTTTGTAAATAACCTTATTCTACTGTTTATTTAATTATCAAACTTATTATTAATTTGTTTGTGATAAATATCGTTAATGCCAAGTTTGGTGCACATGATGACATTGTGTTTTTTGTGGGGAATTATCGTTTAATATATTATTTTGTGTTTAATTTTTTTATAAGTATGTGGTGTGATAATTCATTTATCAAATCCTTTAATTGTTACTCTATGAGTAAATTATGTATATCTTCACTGCTATTATATTTAACACAGTTACCGAACATGGCTGAGTTAAGGATTGGTCATCATTTTGATTATTATCATTTTTTAGGGGGCGATTAATTTTCATCCCACGATGGAACGTTGTAATTATGTTTATTTATTAAAGCGAAGTGATATTTTTAAAAAATGATACTCAGCCTTCTGGCGACGTTAAACGCGGCAGTATTATGGCTACTGGGCATATTATATTATGCTGAAAATAAAGGATTACATCTGAGATGTCAGGCCAATAGCCTTAAGTCATGACGGGTCATATCTTATCTGACATTAGCGGAGAATATCTTGCGACACTCTCCGCTAATTTTAATATGAACATTACTGGATGCTGTTCTTAAACACCTCACCAAAGCCTACCGAAGTAGGGCGTTGGAGTATCAGTGCTGGCACTATTTCAGCGTTATGTCATCTAACAACCTATCTCATTTTACTGGGCGGTAAATTCGAACAGCCGCTGTTAGGCGCAGGGTGCGATGCGCCAATTCTTCTGCCGCTCCGGCATACTGTTCAACCATGGCCGCATTCTGGTGTGTCATTTGATCTAACTGACCGATCGATTGGTTAATTTGACCAAGTGCCTGTGTCTGTTCATGGGTTGAGGTGCTGATTTCACTGATTAGGGTAGAAACTTGACCCGCTTGTTTGACGATATTATCCATGGTGGCCCCAGCATTTTGCACTAAGGCGCTACCGTCACGAACCCGCTCCACACTGGTTTCAATTAATTGTTTTATTTCTTTGGCCGCGGTTGAAGAGCGCTGAGCCAGATGGCGTACCTCGCTGGCAACTACCGCAAACCCTCGACCTTGTTCGCCAGCACGTGCCGCTTCAACCGCCGCATTGAGCGCCAGAATGTTAGTCTGAAAGGCGATTCCTTCAATGACACTGATAATATCTACAATACGATGACTGGAGGCATTAATCGTGCCCATAGTTTCAATGACTTGATGCATCAACTCGCTGCCTTGTTCTGCAGCATGGCTGCTCATCGCGGCCAACGATGTGGTTTCATTGGCACTATTAGCACTGTGCTGTACTGTGGCCACTAATTGTTCTGTGGCGCTGACGATATGCTGCAAGTTGGCGGTAGCCTGTTCAGTTCTAACTTTTAACTCACGATTCCCTGCGGCAATTTCACTGCTGGCAGTGTTAATACCATCAACCTGGCCGCTAACGTCATCCGTCAGAGAACGGAGATTCAGCCCTAATTGATTGACACTCCGCATCAAGTAACCAATTTCATCAACGCGATTTAGCTGTACGTAATCACCCGCTTGCCCAGAAGAGACATCTTGCGCTTGTTGCAAAATTGCGGCGATAGGGTGGGCAACCTGACGTTCTAACCACCAGGAGGTCACCACGCTGCTGGCAACGCTAGCTGCGGCCAAAACGAATAATGGCAAACCGGTTATCCCTATCACTCCGGCGGCCACAGTAGGGAGTAAAGCTGCCCCCAATAATGCCCCGCGCAAGCGGCAGCGTAATGGTAATTTTTGGAACAACGACAATAAAGACAACCAACCGGTACGAACAACTAACCCTCGATATAGTGCTATGCGGCGCTGCCTGGCCTTACCCGAATTAAAATCGACATACAGTGCTTCCGCTTGTTTAACTTCTTCGCGAGTGGGGGCAATGCGTACCGAAATATAACCGGTCAGACGGCCATCATGACGTAATGGCGTAGCATTAGCGCGTACCCAATAGTAGTCACCATTTTTACGGCGATTCTTAACCAGTGATGACTAGGATAAGCCAGCATTCAGGGTTTGCCACATGTCAGCAAATGCCGCGGGTGGCATATCTGGGTGCCGAACAACATTGTGCGGTTGACTCAGTAAGTCCTGATATTCAAAACCACTGGCGCGAACAAAGGCGGCATTGGCATAGGCGATATTGCCGTGAATATCGGTGGTGGATTGCAAGGTGGTATCGCGATCAATGGGATACTCCTGCCGACTGACAGGCTTGTTCACTCTCATAATAACCTCAGTAAATGGGGGAGTTCCCTGATAACAGGTGAATACAATAACTACAGACGGTAATCGGCCTCATAAGATAAAACTTTATACTTTTATTAATTAAATTATTGATTCCCCATAATGGTGCTGATTATTCATGCTATTGCACTTTTCTGGGGCAAGATTGTATTTATTAAATGATTAATATATTTAAATTTATTTTTTTATTCAATTATAATTCTATTATTTAAAGTAATGTAAGTTATATAAAAATACATTAAAAACAACTAGATGGGATTTTTACTGTAGGGCTGCATTAAATATAATTGATGAAAAGAGTGAATGAGTTCTCTTGCATCTAGTTGTTTGTCTATTATTTAGATAAAACATAGTTCAAATCTGTTTGAATGTTGCAAAAGATGATGCTCATGAGTTTTTTATTTACAACTGACCATTGATTATGAATATATGAATAACTATTTGTTACAGTAGTGGGGGTATTAGTTGAGTCGCTATCAAAGGTAAAACCCCTGAAAGGCAGGGGTAAAAGATGAATAAGACCGTATGGACGTTTAATAGCAAGCTGCTCTAAATCTAATGTTTCATCTGTGCAGCTTGCAAGGTTTTGATGCTTGTAAATGGATTAAACCCATTTGAGTATCGTACTTTTGCACCGTGGATAGGGTAAATCTTCTCGCCTAGCTAAAGTGATTATGACTTTTCTTCAAGCTTTCAATTTTCATTAAAAAATCATAGATAGGTGAGAGACGGAGAAAGTCTTTACTCAACCGGTCAACCAGTTGTTTGGAAAATAATAAATCCATATCTCTGCGGTGGCTAATTAATGCCCACGACTTCTTGTTGTACCAGACCGCCAATGCCGGTGGTAGATCTTTAATCAAAGGGCGCTTGTAACTCTCTCCCTCAATCGAGAAATTGGGATAAATACAGTCAGCTATGGTGAGAAAATCAGCCGGAGCACGGAGCAGTTGTTGTCTGAAAAGATCCATTGTTTCTCGCGAGGCGCTGTAATACCCCAACCCATAACGCCACCAGTCTGGGCCAAATTCGAAAAAGTAAGTTGGAGCATCCGTCCAATTTTTACGTGATCTTTTAAATGTTAACCAAATATTGCTGCGATAGAGTGACTTATCATGAGAGAAACGGGTATCGCGATTCATGCGAGAAATTGTCTTGCCAATCGCCGGACGAACTTCAAACAGTTCATCAATAGTCAGCATATCTGAACTCAGGTCGGTAACCAGTTTTCGCACTGGCTGTAGTAGATGCTGATCATAGATATCGCGATGTTCCTCGAACCATTCTTTGTTATTGTTGTGAGCAATGTGCTGTAAGAATGTCAGCCCATGTTGAGTAAAACCGGTAAATTCACCCATAATATTCCTTTCTATATGCGGGGCGGACTAAGCCTCTGTTGCCAACCATCAACGTTTTCACGTGACATTCATCTATAAGCAGTACACCGAGGTATTCGTTAAGTTATGTTACCGGATAACCGCGATAGGACAATCTTGAATTCGGGTAGTATATGCAGGTGATAACATTTCACGTTTCATCTGCCATTCTTGATTAACTCCTTGCCCGATAAACGCAATTTTACTTTTACCGGATTGATTAATTTTGTCGATAGCCGCCATCAATGATTCACTGTTAATGTACGGTTTGCTCTCATCAAATAGACCCAATTGCGCGATACCCTGATTTGAAAAATCTCCCAACATAATACCTGCTTTCAGGTAATGGTGACCGGGTCGCCAAATTGCCGCTAGGCATTTGAGAGCTGCGGCAATAATATCCCTTGAATCCAAGGTCGGAAAGTTGAGGCGAGTGCTGGCGAGGTTACTGTAATAGACCTCGTTACGGGCAAAAGGGCTGGTTTTGATAAAGGTTGATACATGGCAACAGTATTGGTGCTCCTTGCGTAGCTTTTCTGCTGCTTTCTCGGCATAGCTACAAACGGCTTCATGCATACTTTGATATTCTGTAATGCGTTTACTAAATGAGCGCGAACAGATTATTTGTTGTTTTGTAGGTGCGAACTCAGCCACCGCCAGACAAGCTTCTCCGCGCAATTCTCGCACTGTCCGTTCCAGTACGACGCTAAAGTTTTTGCGAATAAGCGCGGGGCTGGCCTCTGATAATTGAAGGGCGGTGGTTATCCCCATCACTGCCAGCTTTTTTGCGGTACGCTGGCCCACGCCCCATACCTGTGCCGCTGGCATCAGCGCCAGCAATTTGCGTTGACGTATGGGATTGGACAAATCGACTACACCGCCCGTTTTATGCCATAACTTAGCAGCATGGTTTGCCAGCTTGGCGAGAGTCTTGCTTGGGGCGATGCCTACACCGACATTTAGGCCAGTCAATTTGCGTACTTTATCACGCACGCCCTGACCAAACTCTTCTAGTGTAATGCAATGCTGTACACCATTAAGATTGAGAAATGCCTCATCGATTGAGTAAATTTCAATCCCTGGGGCCAGTTGTTCAAGAATAGTCATGACCCGCGCAGACATATCACTGTAGAGTGCGTAATTACTGCTAAACGCGACAACACGATGCTGATGGATAACTTGCTGTATCTTGAAATAGGGTGCCCCCATTGGAATACCCACGACCTTAGCCTCCCGGCTACGGGCAATCACGCAGCCATCGTTATTGGATAACACCACCACAGGGCGACCATACAAATCAGGCCTGAATACCGTTTCACAACTGGCATAAAATGAGTTCACGTCAACGAGAGCAAACATTATCGTAACTTATTGATGCTAAATACAATGACGCCAAAGATAACCCACTCTTCATCCCCTTCACATAATATGAGTGGGGGAGTGGCTGCATTCAGCGCCTCAAGGCGGGGAACCGGTCGTAAATAAAGCCGCTTAATATTGAACTCACCCCCGATGGTTGCAACGACAATATCGCCGTGCTGTGCCTGCAAACTGCGATCTATCACCAGCAGTGCGCCGTTGTTAATACCTGCATCACTCAGGGCGTCACCCTTGGCGGTCATGAAAAAGGTGGCGGCTGGGTGCTCAATGCAGTGTTCATTAAGGTCGATTCTCTTTTCAATATAGTCCTGTGCAGCATTGCCGAATGCACCCATAAAGCCTCCAAATGCGTTATCTAAGGGGAGAGCGTGATAACAAAAAAACGACTGATTTACAAAATAACTGGTTATGCATACAGTATATGCGGCGAGGTGTGGACAGAAAAGCCCTGAAGAGATATTTTTATTCAGTATATTGATTTATAAGAAGAGAAAGTTATCTATCAGGATGGAATAGATGAAACGTAGCGCTACCTGGCTGAATGGCGGCTGAGAGGATGTCGATATCGTTTAATTATAATTAATAGCTAAATAATTACTTTTGTAGGTAGGTACTGCTCATTAATTCCTCTATTGTTATTCTCTTCATCACCTCCGTCGCCAGTTAAGAATATGACTAGTCACGTTATATCATCGTGTTGGCAGCGGCGCTGGCTATTGTCATATAACAAGGGATAAAGAATGAAATTAGAAACATTATCTATTCATGCAGGTTATTCACCGGACCCCACCACCAAAGCCGTTGCGGTACCTATTTACCAGACTTCCTCCTTTGCTTTTGACGATACCCAGCATGGCGCTGATCTGTTTGATTTAAAAGTCGCCGGCAATATTTACTCGCGCATCATGAACCCCACCAATGATGTACTGGAGAAACGGGTTGCCGCTCTCGAAGGGGGGATTGCCGCTCTGGCCGTGGCTTCCGGTATGGCGGCGATTACTTATGCTATCCAAACCATTGCCGAAGTGGGGGATAATATTGTGTCGGTGGCCAAGTTGTACGGCGGGACTTACAATCTGCTGGCGCATACGTTACCGCGTTATGGGATAGAAACCCGTTTTGCCGATCATGATGATATCGCCGCATTGGAAGCCTTAATCGATGACCGAACTAAAGCAGTTTTCTGTGAATCGATTGGTAATCCTGCTGGGAATATTGTTGATTTGAAAAAATTGGCTGATGCGGCTCATCGCCATGGTGTGCCATTGATTGTCGATAATACTGTCGCAACACCAATCTTGTGTCGACCATTTGAACACGGTGCGGATATTGTGGTTCATTCATTGACCAAATATATCGGCGGTCATGGTTCCAGTATTGGCGGTATCGTAGTGGATTCGGGTAAGTTCCCTTGGACGCAATACCCTGAGCGTTTTGCTCAATTAAATACCCCTGATCCGTCATATCATGGCGTGACCTATACCGAGCAATTCGGCGCGGCTGCCTATATTGGCCGTTGCCGGGTGGTGCCATTGCGCAATACTGGCGCTGCGTTATCGCCGTTCAATGCTTTCCTGATTTTGCAGGGGCTGGAAACATTGGCTTTGCGTATGGAGCGTCATACTGAAAATGCGCTGAAAGTCGCGCACTATTTGCAAAACCATCCACAAGTCAGTTGGGTTAAATACGCAGGCTTACCTGATCATCCTGAGCATGAACTGGCCCAGCGCTATTTAGGTGGCAAACCAGCCTCAATATTGTCATTTGGTATTCATGGCGGCCAGGAGGCGGGCGGGCGTTTTATAGATGCGCTGAATTTGATCGTGCGCTTAGTGAATATTGGTGATGCCAAATCACTGGCTTGCCACCCAGCGTCAACCACCCACCGTCAGCTTAACGATGAAGAGCTGATCAAGGCGGGCGTACCACGGGATATGGTGCGTCTATCGATTGGTATTGAGCATATTGATGACATTCTCAATGATCTTGCTCAGGCACTGGATGCTGCCAAGTCTTAGTCCGGCATTATTATAAGTTCTAATGGAGAACGGCCGGTAACTTAAGGGGAACCGGCCGTGAGTATCAGAATAGATTTAACGTGTCGCTAGCGTTGCAGCAATGACATCTGCATAAGGCGTTGTCGGTCGGCCAATCAGTTTGCTCAATGTATGACTGTCATCAAACAGCCCCCCTTTAGCTGCGCCAGCATCAGAATCTGCTAATAGGCTGGCGAAAACATCAGGTAAACCGGCATCGAGCAATGCTTGCTTGAAATCGGCTTCAGACAAATCGTGGTACACCACAGCTTTACCTGACTGGCGGGCAATTTCTGCCGAGAATTCAGCCAGTGTATAGATATCGTCACCGGCTAATTCGTAAACTTTACCCGCCTGGTTTCCCTGCGTTAGCACCACAGCGGCCGCTTCGGCATAGTCTTCACGTGCGGCAGAGGCGATACGCCCCTCAGCTACTGCGCCGATAAATGCGCCGTGTGCCAGGGCTGGCGCGATACTTGCTGCATAGTTCTCGGTATACCAGCCGTTACGCAATAACACCATGGGCAGACCTGATTCACGTAATAGTGCTTCGGTGGCCCGGTGTTCTTCGCCTAACCCCAGTGGGCTTTTATCCGCATGTAACAAACTGGTATATGCCAACAATTTAACACCTGCACGCTTGGCCGCCGCGATCACGGCGCTATGTTGGGCAATACGCTGACCCACTTCACTCGATGAAATTAACAGTAGTTTATCAACACCTTGAAAGGCGGTATCCAGCGTGGCTGGCTGGCTATAGTCAGCTTTGCGGATTTGAACACCTAACGCCGCCAGCTCGTGGGCTTTGTCCGGGGTACGTACCGCAGCAATAATCTCACTGGCTGGCACTTTTTTAAGTAATGCATTGATAACAAGGCGGCCCAATTGGCCTGTGGCACCGGTTACTGCGATCATAATGACACTCCAGATTTGATGTTATGAGAAAGATGACAGACAGTTGGCAAAGAATAAAACCGCATAATTGGCCAGAAAGTTGCCCTTAAGTTCATCATATGCAATATACTAACTTTACGTAAGTACGCACCAAAAGGTTAGTATGAAAATAATAGAGCCGCAAAATTTGAGTCACACTGTTTCGTTTCCCGAACAAGTTCGGCGGGGTGAATTACTCAATGCTGATTGTCCCTCAAGAGAAGTGCTCAAGCGCGTAACCAGCCGTTGGGGGGTGTTAGCCTTGATTGCGTTAAGCAATGAGACTCTGCGTTTCAGTGCGTTGCGCAGAAAGATTGGCGGTGTTAGTGAAAAGATGCTGGCACAAACTCTGCAACACCTTGAAGAAGATGGTTTTGTTGAGCGTATTGCTTATCCGGTAGTACCACCTCATGTGGAATATAAATTAACGCCGTTGGGGAAAGAGATTCAGGAGCAGGTGGAAGGGCTGACTGTATGGCTTGAGGCCAATCTGCACCGTATTATGGCGCAACGACAACAGCGGGCAGAATTAACTACCAATACGTTGTAACAGCAGCCATGGCATCAACCATAGCTGCTGTTAGGATTTATCGCATAAAAGCATCACAGAGTTTTCAACGCTTCCACCGACTCGATAGCCATGGAGGCGATAAACTCGGTCACGCTATAATCGGCAACCGCATTAAACGGATCTTCGGCCAATATCTTATCCAGCTCTTCACGGGCAATACTTTTGGCCAAAATAATGCCACCGGTACGCGGCACTTTACGGCCTGATGCGATAAAAACACCTTGTGTATAGTACTTTTTCAACCACTCTTTATGACTTTCAGTGAGTGCTTCGACCACATCGATAGGTTGATGGTAAGTCAGACTGACAACAAACATGCGAAACTCCTTCAGGGCGAATGTCTAATTAAGATAACGCCTTGGCTGATGGCTGGCATCTTTAAAATGCATAATTATTAATTTTTATCTTAAGTTTTGGCCTTCATAGATAAATTTGGCATATCCAAAGCCATAATCGTTATTTCACCTTTGCGCGCGGCAGCATCTACCCTTAAAGCATCAGTTTCATCCCGCTAGATAAATAACGCAGAGGTAGCAATGGCTAAGATTACAGCATGGTTTATCGGGCTTCCCCTGTGGTGGCCAGCGCATTCAGCCGCGAGCGATACCGTCCCGCATCAAGCGGATGGTGCGCATCTATTAGAAACCATCAATGCTATTGGTGGGTTGTATGGTATTGAGTTTATCCATCACGATGGTGCTTAAACCGCACGGTGACTGCACTAGATGGCGGGCAGAAAATAAAATCATCTGCCCGGATAAACATATTTAACGGTAAGCGGCTAAAGCAGCTCGCATCCCCACACGTTTAATTGTTTGCAACTGTTCAGTAATGCTATTGGTGAGCTGCGGGATGTGATTGAGGTCTTGCCCCCAATGGGTGGCGTCGGCTAATACCAATCGCACTAATCCCTCCATCGGCAGTGAACCGGCGTCAACGTCGTGCCACATAGAGGCGAAACAATTTAGCCAGTGGGCATCATCCTGTAATGCAAAACATTCATCGTCACGTTTTCCTCGATAAAACATCAGTAAGGCGGCAAAGGCAAAGGTGAGTCGTGGCGGTAACTGCCCGTTATTTTGCTGGCTGGAGAGCAACTGAGGCAAAATACGGGTACGGAATTTGGTCATGCTATTGAGGGCAATAGACAGCAGTTGGTGCTGAATAAACGGGTTACGAAAACGGCTCAACACGGCTTGAGCAAAGGTTTGTAGCTCATCCGCGGGTAAATCCAAGACTGGAATAATCTCTTCGCTGATCAGTTGTGCGACGAATTGACTGATTTGCGTGTCGGCCATGGCCTCGCCGACTGTATTTAAACCCGCCAGAAATGCGACCGGCACCAATGCGGTATGAGCCCCATTGAGAATTGCCACTTTGCGTTCTTTATAGGGCTTAATATCATCGACGATTCGAATGTTTAGTGGGTATTGATTCAGACGTAGTTCCTGCGCTAATGATTGCGGTCCTTGGATCACCAACAGGTAAAAGTGTTCTGCGGTATCGAGGAATGCATCGTGATAACCCAGGTGGTTTTCCAGGGCGACAGCTTCATCACGGGGATAGCCGGTCACGATACGATCGACCAATGTAGAGCAAAACGTATTGTGCTGTAATAACCATTGACTGAAACCTTCGCCTAAATTCCAGCACTGCGCATAGCGTAGGACTAACTCCAGCAATGCTTCGCCGTTATAATCGATCAACTCACATGGCAATAGCACCCACCCCTTATCGGCTGCCCCGGAAAAATGTTGAAAGCGCTCAAACATGAGCCGCGTTAATTTCGCAGGATAACTGGCGGGAGGCGTATCACTAAACTTATCATCTTCCAGATAACTTATCCCAGCCTCCGTAGTATTGGAGAACACCCAGCGAATATCTTCATTACGGGCGAGGGCGAGGTAGCTGTCAAAGTCCTGATAAATATTGATTTCGCGGTTAACCGAGCGAATGATGCGTGCATCACTGACTTTCTCACCTTGTTCGTTTAAACCGCGAATAATTGTGGTGTATAAGCCATCCTGAGTATTAAGTGATGGGGGGAAATCACTGTTAATCGGGCGGACCACTACGACACCGGCATTAAGGTCGGTATGTTCATTTAGTCGGTCCAATTGCCAATCGACAAAGGCGCGCAGGAAGTTTCCTTCACCAAATTGAATCACTTTATCTGGGTGAGTACGGCCAGGAAAGTTTTCGCGGTTTAACGTTAGCATGGTGTTATATCCTTAAAATGAGTGAGATCAGAATTGAATAACGCCTTTGATAAGATCTTTATTCTTCACGACCTGCTGTTCATAAATATCTGCCAAGGTATTGAATTCAAAACGATGTGTCAGGATCATGTCCGCCGATAATTTGCCAGCGGCCATTAATTTCCCCACTTTGTCAAAATCCTCAAAGGTGGCATTTCTGCTGCCCATCATGGTGGTCTCTTTCTTATGGAAGTCAGGATCAGGGAAACTGAGATCACCTTTGAATAAGCCCACAAATACAATGCTGCCCCCGTGACGGATAAAGTTGAGGGTGTTATTCATTGCTCGTTGGTTACCTGTGGCATCAATAACTTTTAGTGGCAACATGCCAGCAAATTGCTGGCGTAAATTTTGCTCAAATCCGGCATCACTGGGATCTAATATCCGGATATCCAACAGGTTTTCTACATGTTCACGGCGTTGTGCACTGGTGTCGGCCATCACTACATAGGCACCATCGGCTTGCGCAATGGCGGCCACACCCAAGCCAATTGGGCCAGCACCGACCACCAAAACATGCTCATCAGGATGAACATCGGCACGGCGCACAGCATGGGCGCTGATGGCAAAAGGTTCAATCAATGCAGCCGAGACGGGATCTACATCGTCGACCACCAATAAATTACTGACTGGGACGGATAAATACTCACTGAAACCCCCGTCTTGATGGACGCCAATAACAGAAATGTTTTCGCAGCAATTGGTTTTACCGCTGAGACAGGAATTACAGTGCTGGCAAGCAACATAAGGAATAACGGCAACGCGTTGCCCGGCATGCATATTATTGACGTTATCCCCTAGCGCTATTATTTCGCCACAAATTTCATGACCCAATACTCGGGGATAACTAAAGAACGGTTGATTACCTGCCCAGGCATGTATATCTGTGCCACAAATACCAACATTTAAAACCTTTATTAAGGCTTCATTAATTTTCGGTAACGGTTGAGTTCGTTTTTGATAAATAAGTTTGGTTGGTTCAAGGCAAACTAAAGTATTCATCGTGGTCATGACTATTCCTCCAAAAGGTGAGGTTTGATATTCATTAAAAATCACAACCAGGTTTAAATCGAATGTGATATTTGTGAGGGATGACGAATTATTCTGTTTTAAATTGGTTTTAAATGAATAAAAAACAGCTAAGGATAATCATGAGCAGAACACAAAATCTTCGTCACAATGTCATCAATCAGATGATCGACGCTATTGCCAAAGGGCATATTACATCACCACTTCCTTCTCAAGCTTCCCTGGCGGAAATGTACAGTATCAGCCGGACAACTGTGCGTAATACCCTGAGTCATTTAGATCACTGTGGCGTGTTGGAGAAGGTCGGCGACTACTACATTATTGTCAGAACACCCCAATCAGAGGACGGTTTTGATTGTATCAGTCAGTCACCAGACGCTCAGGCCGACGTATTTGAACGTGCTTTTTTTCAGATGATTAATCAACGTCAGCTTCGTGCAGGAGATTCATTTTCAGAGTTACAACTTGCTCGTGCCGCCAATGTCAGCGCCGTGGTGGTTCGTGAGTTCTTACTGCGTTTTTGTCGTTATGACCTCATTGTTAATATCCGCCGTGGTCAGTGGAGCATGAAAAAATTTGATCAAAACTATGCTGAAAAATTATTTGAGTTACGTGAAATGTTGGAAACGCATGCGCTAAATCGCTTTTTAAATCTTGCACATAGTGATGAACGTTGGCTGCAAGCCAAAGAGCTATTGGCTCGCCATCGGCAATTGCGGGATACCATTGGCAGCAGCTATCGCATGTTTTCACAGTTAGATCGTGATTTTCATACCCTGATACTTTCTGCCGCTAATAACCCATTTTTTAATCAATCTCTGGAGATTATTTCAGTTATTTTCCACTTCCATTATCAATGGGATGAGAGCGATTTAAAGCAGCGCAATATCGTGGCGATAGAAGAGCATATGGCGATTTTAAGTGCGTTAATCTTTCGCAATGATTTGGATGCGGTGCGCGAGTTACGGCGTCATCTGGATACTGCTAAGCAATCAATGATTCGCTCGATCACGCAATACAGCGAATGATTAACCACCTAGAGAGTATTGCTGAAAGCGCATACTAAGATAAAAAACTGGATAAAAAACCGCATAAAAAACCATTAAGGACAGATAAAATCCAGCAAACTATTAATCATCTCACGTATTCATCATAAAGATATGCTGTATATAGAATGCCCACACTAATCTGAATTTCAGTTAACTTTTCTCTCTATAGTTGACGCTGTAATAAGTCTTTTTTCTTGAGATTTTTATTTCCTAATAGATTCATATCGGACAGGTTTTTTTATGAATCGCAATGTGAATATATTATAAAGTTCAGGAGCTGGGCGTGGAAAAAAATAATGTCGTGATAAATAATGATGCGGGTGTATTAAACCCAACATCAGATGAAACCCCCAAGGCTATACTACATACAGAGCGTTCTAGTCGTATTAAAAGAATTCAAACCGTATCGATGGTTTTATTATTCTTGGCCGCAGTCATTAACTTTCTTGACCGTAGTTCTTTATCTGTAGCGAATTTAACCATTCGTGAAGAGCTAGGGCTAAGTGCCACGGAGATTGGTTTTCTGCTTTCCGCATTTTCTCTGGCATACGGTATTGCTCAACTGCCGTGTGGCCCGTTGTTAGACCGTAAAGGCCCGCGCATTATGTTAGGGCTAGGCATGTTTGTATGGTCATTCTTTCAGGCGCTATCCGGGGCTGTTCATACCTTTACGCAATTTATTCTGGTACGTATTGGGTTAGGTATCGGTGAGGCACCCATGAATCCTTGCGGTGTGAAGGTGATAAATGACTGGTTCAATATTAAAGAACGTGGCCTGCCTATGGGGATATTTAATTCTGCGTCGACAATCGGTTTAGCCATCAGTCCACCTATTCTGGCCGCCATGATGATGGTTATCGGTTGGCGTGGGATGTTTATTACCATTGGTCTTTTGGGGATCGTACTTTCTATCGGTTGGTATCTGCTTTACCGTAATCGTGACAGTATCAATTTAACCGAAGCAGAACAAAAATATCTTGATGCAGGCAGTGTTAATGTAAGTCGTAAGCCTATGAATTTTAAAGAATGGCGTGGCTTATTCCGTAATCGCACTATGTGGGGCATGATGCTGGGCTTCAGTGGCGTCAATTATACTGCATGGCTCTATCTGGCATGGCTGCCGGGCTATTTGCAGACAACGTATCATTTAAATCTTGCTAGCACTGGCATGTTTGCTTCTATTCCCTTTATTTTCGGCGCGGCAGGCATGTTATGTAATGGATTCGTTACCGATTTTCTGGTCCGCCAGGGTATGGCTCCTTTAAAAAGCCGCAAAATATGCATTGCGGTCGGTATGTTGCTGTCCGCGGCATTTACCTCTGTCGTCGTCCGTGCTGACACTACCGGGAGTGCGGTTATATTAATAGGCATGGCACTGTTCTGTATTCACTTCGCTGGGACATCATGCTGGGGGCTTATACATGTCGCGGTCTCTTCTCGTATGACTGCATCGGTTGGCAGCATACAGAATTTTGCCAGTTTCATATTTGCATCATTTGCACCGGTGATAACGGGTTGGATAGTTGATACCACTCACTCATTTAGCCTGGCATTAACCATCTGTTCTTGCGTTACTGTCCTCGGGGCTCTGTCTTACATATTCATTGTACGTGAACCCATTTTAGATACCGCAAAATAAAATGAGCAAGGCCGATCAGAACTCTCGATGAGATAACGATCGGCCTTTCTTGGTTATCTTTGTGGCTGGCAATGATGGCGGCGCTTAAACCAGGATTGCATCATGCCTGGGCGTGAGAACATCACTAAATTACCCAATAGGATGAGCAGTAAACCAATAATGGCATTCAGGTGCCAGTGATAGCCTTCATAGAAGGTTGATATGGTTAGGGCCACCAGCGGAAATAACAAGGTACTATAAGCCGCACCACTGGCTCCGATTCGTCCAATCAAGCTGAAATAGGCGGCAAATGCAATCACGGAACCGAAGATAGCCAGATACAACAATGAGCCAAGGTAACGTGGCGTGAGTTCGAGAGTAAAAGAGTGTTGTTGAATCATACTGAAAAGTCCCATCACTGCCGCACCATAAGTCATGGCATAAGCATTGGTTGACAGAATATCCAATCCCTTGCGTTGGTGGCGGCTACTGATCATATTACCCAGAGAAAAACCATAGGTACCCAGCAAACTTAAGCCAATACCTTTAAGTAATTCCGGGGCTATTTGTGTGGCGGTCAGATCTTGCCAGAACAAAGCAACAATACCTATCATGCCGAGGATACTGGCTGGCAGCAGGTTAGGGCTAAGGCGTTGGCGAAAGAAAAGCATGCCATTGATGGCATTAAACAGTACCGCCATTGAGAAAATAACCGATTCCAGGCCGCTACTGATATAAGCCGCAGCATGATAAAAACAGTAAAAATTAAAAGCAAAGACACAAACCCCTTGTGCCAGACAAAAAAGGTGGTCACGCACCGTGAGCTGGTGCAGTCGGCGGGCGAGCAGTAAAACGAGCATCATGACACCGGCCGCCAGCACAAACCGATAAAAAATGGACACAGTAATAGCAACATCACCTTGCTGTTGTAGGGTAATGGCAATCCAGGTCGTTCCCCAGATCAGTACAACTAACAAATATAGCAGCGCGTTCATCGTTATTTCTCATCACAGCTAGAAAACAGCAGTATCCGGTATAGGAAGGAGAGGCGCTTTCAGCGGCTTGCTTTAAATTGCAAAATCTTGCGCATTTTTACGATAAATCGCTGGAAAATATAGTCTGCCGTCTGGCAAGCCATTAAACTGGTTGCATCCGCGTACCGAAAGGAAGTCAGCGCAATGTTGGAACGGTATCAAGCCTTTGAAACCCTAAAAGAACACAAAGCGTGCTTGCATGATTGTGTGCAACTCGGCTCGGGTATTCAATTGGCAGCCTGGTCTAACCGTGATGACTGTATTACACAAGAAAGCCCTGATCACCACACCTTGAGCCTGTATGTTGCAGATGGCTATGAGTGCTATCACAAAACGCGCGCTGGCTGGAAAAATGGCGGTGGACCGGATCGTTTTTGTATTATGCCAAAGGGCAGCTTATCCAGTTGGGATGTGCGGGATGACCTGTCATTTGTACATTTGTATTGCACCGATAAGCATCTGCGCCAGCTAGCTGAACAAATTTGGGAGCGCAGCCCCCAGTCAATTCAGGTTGATGAACGAATTTTCGCAGAAGATCCGCAAATAACGTTGTTATATCGCCAATTTTTACTGAATTGTAACTGGCAAGAACAGGCCAATCATTTAGCCCTCAGTAGTGCTGCTACCTTGTTGATGACCCATTTATTAAAAAATTACACCCAGTTGCAGTGGGCGATCCCCGTAATTCGCGGTGGGTTGTCTCCGGCAGTGTTAAAACGGGTGAAAGAGTATATTGACGAACATCTTTCACAGCCGTTGCTGTTGTCAGATCTTGCTGAACAGGCAGGGTTGAGTGAGTTCCATTTCGCACGGATGTTTAAGCAGAGCACTGGGCTGTCACCACATCAATTTGTGTTGAAAGCGCGGTTATCTCGCGCAGACCAGCTATTGAGACATAGCATGATGCCGCTTATTCACATTGCCCTGGAGTGTGGTTTCAGCTCTGCCAGCCACTTCAGTAACTGTTTTAAAGTGGCCTATGGCCTAACGCCCTCGCCCCATTCCCGAACGAAACGCAACAAACCATCATGCGTTATGCAGCGAGTAGATACTCTAAAAATACCTCATTCGGTGAGCTGTATTCCAGAGATTTGCGCCCCCGAGTGTTGAGGATGTGCTCCAGTCTCGCAATATCTTCATCGCTGACGCCATTAAAATCGGTTCCTTTCGGATAAAACCGCCGTATCAGACCGTTGGTATGCTCATTCAACCCCCGCTCCCAGGAATGATAAGGCCGGGCAAAGTAAACCTTTGCGCCCGTTACCTGAGTGATGTCCTTATGTTTCGCAAACTCGGGTCCGTTATCTGCCGTCAGGGTTTTAAACTCACAGAAAGTATTCGCCACGATGTCCCTGAACGCTTCCACGACGCTCTCAGCGCACTTATTGGGGAGTTTACGGATAATGACCTGCTTTGTGGCTTTGTCCACGACCGTCAGCAGGAATGACTTCTGGTCTTTGCCAAAAATCGTATCGATTTCAACATGCCCGGGAACCTGTTTGAGTTCAGCCTCAGCAGGCCTGTGCTCAATGCCAACCCTGTCCGGGATGGGCGTGCGTCCGGGCTCACCCGTATCATAGCGATAGCGTTTACCCCGGTGAGGGAGCTGAAGGTAAAGCTTACCGCCAGCCTGTCTGTCCGAACGGATATAGCGGTAGAGGGTATTTTTGCTGACGGCGATATCAAACTGGATTTTCAGTCTCCCACAGATAACCTCAGGGGAGGTATGTACAGCCAGCGCCTGCCGGAGAAAGTCTTGTGTCTGCTGGCCCAGAGGGAAACAGGCATTGTGTGCCGAGGTGGCGCCCCGCCGTTGTCTGGCTAAGGCATCAGCGCGTCTGGAGGAGTAAAGTCCGTTGAAGGCGGGGTCCGTATTACGTCTGAGCTCCCGGCTCAGGGTAGAGCGAGAGACGCCGAGCTCTCTGGCAATGCAGGACTGATTAACGCCTTCAGCTTTTCGTTTTTCGATGTAAAAGCGCTCATGCTGAGTCAAATGTTTTCCCTTCATGCAACAGGGTCTCCGACAGGGTCAATACGGCTATTTTATCCGTACCTGACCGGTGGGTCACTTTGTTGCATTTCGTTTGGGAATTGGCGCTCGACTATTCGGCAACGCTAATCACAGCACGCTATAAGGGGCAACTTAGGTCACCTTCAGCACAATCAAGGAATGACTGTAGTTCTGCCGAGCGAGCTTCAGTTTTGTGGGTCAAACAAGCCGAGATAATCATAGGATGCACTGAACCGCCTTCGGTGGCTGAGGATTGGAAGGTACAATCTGCGTCACGGTATTTTATCCAAGTAAGTTGCGCACTCTTTAATAATGCTCTTTGGGCAACTGGGGTTTTGGCCAAAACTTGTTTATAAATACGGTTTAGTTCGGTATCGGCTTTCTTATAATCTAAATTTGCGCACTGGTTTATATCCAGTTGTGTCAGTGCGTTCTGGCAGTCAAGTGCCAATGCTTGGTCGACGGGTAATGCCAGTAGCGATATCAATATGATCTTCTTTAACATGATTATTTTTCCCAAATAATAGTCAAAAGATAATGTTAGCCCCACATTGAATAATGTGAGGCTCAGAATTATATTACATTGGTTTCTTAGGTGCCCACTCAATCTCTTTTTTCATCTCAGTAATTTTTTTGTTCGGTGATTTTTTACAAACATCAATCACTTTTGGTGTGTAGACCTGGTCTATTTCCTGGAAATCTACGCTATCGCCTTTTTTATACTGGATATCCCGGTTTAGGATCCAGAAAGCGACGGGGGTCATACTTTTCGGATTAAGATCAAGGAATTCTTTGCAGGTCATTTCTGTTGGGGTGGTGGGTGATGATGCTGCGAATACTGTGTTAACGGTTACGAGCATGAGTGTCACAATGACACTCTTAAGCAGTGATTTATAGAACATGACTATTTCCTTATCTATATATTAAATTTCAACTGATATTATTGTTACATGGATGAGAGTTATATCTCGTTATTTAGCATGAGCTATAAAGGTATATCTTGCCAGCGCCAAGCTTAAATTATCGGGATGAGGGATAAGACGGATTATTATTTTCTGCTAGCGTTCCTCTTATGTGTCTGATTTGCATGAAAGAGATTTAATAGCGATTTATATAAGATTGGTAAACGTAGCTATCAATAGTAATTGTTTATATTTTTTGTTTCTTTATTAACTATGACATGGCTATTTATTTTGAAATAAAAAGCAGAGCAACAAAATATGCCTGCTTTCAATTTATCTGTTGCTACAATACTATTAGCGATACTAATAAATATAACATTTTAAACTTTGTGGTTTTTATCTGATAGCGGTGGAGGGCATGGATACTTGCCATCATGTTGCGGCTGGTTTTTTGCTGGTTGGCTATCATGATGTTCTTTCGCTGGCGGCAACGGGCGGCCACTCTTGTCTTTCGGCGGTTCAGGTGGGCGTTTACATCTCACCCCCGATTGTTTTTGTGCTTCTTTATTAATAGGTTGTGTGGCAAAGCTAGAGGCTGCATTCAATAGCAACATTGATACACCACAAAACATCAGTAACTTCTTCATTCTCGCTCCAGTTATTCAATAGGAATACATCATTACCATAATGGATTGTTCTTTCAGTTTTCTTGGCGAGATTTGTAATGATATTATCAAGTTGAGTGTCTGTAGTTATCTATTAGAGAGTATCATCATTCCAAACCTACACTGATTCATTGGTGTATGTTATAGTTCACAGTGTTATTATTAGCGCCATCAGTAGACTGGTTATAATTTCATTTTTTCTTGTTCTAAATTATAGGTGATTTACTTTATGTCTTTATTTTCTTTTTATCATAACTGCCTGAATGCTTTGACTGGGAAAGTATTTGGTCAGCACCGTAAAGGTGAACCAGTGAAGAGAGAGAATGGGAAAGATAAATTATCTAATCTTCAACTGGATGTACTGTTGAATGCGGAAAAACAGGTCGCGATTATTACCACCGACTTAGAGAGTCGGATCACCATATTTAATGTGGGTGCGGAGCGAATGTTTGGCTATTCTAAAGATGAAGTCTTGGGAAGCCCTATTTCGGATATACTGCACATTCCAGAGTTTGGTAAGGATCAAGCTGAGCTGGATTATTTATTGCTTAATCGGCGTGATGCCAGCGAGTGGTGTTATCAGCGCCAAGATGGGAAACGTTTCTGGGGAGCACTTAGTGTCCATGAAATAACTGCCGATAATAACCAGACCGTGGGTTATATTAGTGTGATTGCTGATGTTTCGGAAAGAAAATTCCTGCTGATGAAGCTGGAAGAAAGTAAGCAGATGATGGACCGTTTAACTAAGAATTTACCAGCAATGATTTATGCTTATTATTTAGATGCAGAGGGTAAATCTTATTTTAAATATTGTAGCGAGGGTGTCAGGAAAATATTTGCTCTGTCACCGGCTGATGTTTTGTATGTGCCCAGAGAGGAAAACCCTCTGTTTAGCCGCGTGCATACTGACGATATGGATATGCTAAAACAGGCGGTAGCCATCTCTCAACAGAATCTATCTGTCTGGCGCTGCGATTTTCGCGTGGTGTTGCCGGGCAAAGGTACACACTGGCTCCATGGTGAGTCTTTCCCGACGCTTCAGGATGATGGGGCTGTTATTTGGTATGGCTCGTTTTTCGATATTACTGAACTTAAACAGTCAGAATCGATCCTCAAGGCGTTGTCACAAACCGATGTATTAACTGGGGTAGCCAATCGTCGCCACTTTGATGATATCTATCAGCACATCTGGCAAAAAAACCAGATCGAAGGCGGTTCTCTGTCTGTGTTGATGATCGATTTTGATAATTTCAAAAGCTTTAACGACCTTTATGGTCATGCAATGGGGGATGTTTGTTTGAAATCCATTGTCGAAACTTTGTCAAAATCTATTCGTGGTGGTTCAGACATTTTGGCGCGCTATGGCGGCGAGGAGTTTATTGTATTGCTAGCACCCAGTACCCTGGCGGATGCGAAAGCGGTTGCCGAGCGCATGCGTCACTCCATTGAGGAGTTAGATATTCCCCATGGGATATCGCCAGAGGGGCGGGTGACCATCAGCATTGGTGTGGCTTCGGTATCCGCGCCGGGTGAGTCTATTTCGGCGACAGACTTGTCGGATGCTGCGGATAAAGCGTTATATCGGGCGAAAACCACGGGGAAAAACCGCGTGGAAGCGGTGGTGCTGAACTGATACGTAAAGAGCGTGTGGGGCAGGGAAGAGAGTCATTACTGCCCCACAGAGAGTCGATTTAGGATAGTTAATGTCTAGTTGTCGTGATCCTGAGCTTCACGCAGGCGTTCTTGCTCTTCAGCTATAACCGCTTTGATTTCCTCCAGTACACCCTCAACATCAGCCGCTTCGGTGCTTTCTGCAAACTCACCAGTCAGTTGCGTTTCTGGATGCAGTTTACCATCCTCATAAAGTGCCCACATCTCTTTGGCATACTTACGATTAAGCAGTTCTGGTGCGTATTGGCCATAATAGTGTGTCATGTTTGCGACATCCCGCTCCAGCATGGCTTTAGCATGATTGTTCGCCGCAGCATTGACGGCTTGCGGTAAATCGATAATGACCGGGCCCTCTTTATCAATTAAGACATTAAACTCTGATAAATCGCCATGAACCAGACCGGCGCAAAGCATCCGTACCACATATTGGATCATCAACGCATGGTCAATCAGCGCTTGTTCTCTGCTAAATGGCACATCACTCAGGCGGGGGGCGGCAAGGCCATCTGCATCGGTGACCAGTTCCATCAATAAAACACCATCAAGGCATGCATAAGGTTGAGGTACCCGAACACCGGCATTGGCGAGCAGGTACAAGGCATCCACCTCGGCAGTTTGCCAGGTCTCTTCCTGTTGCTTGCGGCCAAATTTAGAACCTTTGGCCATGGCTCGCGCGTCACGACTGTTACGAACCTTACGCCCTTCCTGATACTGAACAGCCTGTTTGAAACTGCGGTTTTCAGCTTCTTTATAGACTTTAGCGCAGCGGATATCCTGCCCACAACGGACAACGTATACATCAGCTTCTTTGCCACTTTTCAAACGACGGATGACTTCGTCAACCAAGCCGTCATCAACCAGCGGTTGGATTCGTTTTGGAATTTTCATGGCGTCCTTGTACCCTATTTAAGCCCGCGATGGAATGGCTTTGGCTGAATTTTCCTTCAGTTTACCATTCGCGCCCATCAGCGGGTGGGTTTTTACTGAGTATCAGGCAGCACTGAACTGGGCATTATGCAATTTTGCATAGGCACCTTTACGGGCCAGCAATTCATAATGGTCGCCCTGTTCCACAATCCCTTCCTTATCGACCACAATGATACGATCGGCATTTTGAATCGTGGCTAAGCGATGGGCAATCACCAACGTCGTTCTGCCTTGTGATAATTCCGTTAGCGCAAGCTGGATGGCTTGTTCAGTGGCAGTATCAAGCGCGGAGGTGGCTTCATCCAGAATCAAAATCGGTGGATTTTTCAGGAAAATACGTGCAATTGACAAGCGCTGTTTCTGCCCGCCGGATAATTTCACTCCGCGCTCACCAACAACGGTATCCAGTCCATCAGGCAAGCTTTCAATCAACTCATCTAGCCGGGCTTGTTGTGCTGCAACCATTATTTCATCGTCGCTGGCATCGAGTTTACCGTAAGCAATATTCTCACGGATAGATCCGCCGAATAAGAAAACGTCCTGCTGAACAATACCGATATTATTACGCAATGATTGCTGAGTCATATCACGGATATCAATACCATCAATCGTGATTGCCCCCTCATCGAGTTCATAAAAGCGGGGCAGCAGTGAGCATAACGTGGTTTTACCCGCCCCCGATGGCCCGACGAATGCCACGGTTTCGCCAGCCCGGATTTGCAGGTTCAAATGGGTGAAAATTTTATTCTGCGGTGAATAACCGAAACTGACATTGTGATAACAAATATCGCCATGCAAATGGCCAACAGGGCGAGCGTTTGGTTGGTCAACAATATCAGGCAGTGTATCTATCAATTGAGTGAATCGCTTAAAACCGGCAATTCCTTTCGGATAACTTTCCAGGACTGAGGTTATTTTCGCCACCGGGCGAAAAAACACTTCAACTAATAACAGAAATCCGACAAAACCGCCGTAACTCAACTGGTCATGCACGACGTACCAGGTACCGGCAACCATCACAATTAACTGCACCAGACGGGTACTGAGGTAGCTCATAGTCATACTGGTGGTCATGATGCGGTAAGCCCGCAATTTGGTGGTGCGGTAGCTTTCGTTATCTGCGGCGAACAATTTCTTTTCATGAGATTCATTAGCGAAAGCTTTGACGACACGAATACCGCCGATACTTTCCTCAATGCGGGCATTAAAATTGCCAACTTGACCAAACAGTTTGCGCCAGGTTTCGGTCATCTGTGAACCGTAGCGGCTGACCAGATAGGTCATAAAGGGTACGATGATGATGGTGAGCATCGCCAGTGGTAAATGGACGGATGCCATCAAAATGAATGCACCGATAAAGGTCATAATGGCAATAAAAAGATCTTCAGGACCGTGGTGGGCAATTTCTCCAACCTCTTCAAGGTCTTTGGTGACGTGGGTGATAATATGGCCGGTCTTCATATTGTCGTAATAGCTAAATGATAATTTTTGCAGATGGCTAAAAGCCTGGCGACGCATGTCGGTTTCGATACCCACACCCAATGCGTGCCCCCAGTAGTTAACAATCGCCATTAGCGCAGTATTGAGCAGATAAATCATCAACAGGCCAGTTGCCGCCCAAACGATCAACACCCAATCTTGATTGGGAAGTAATTTATCAATGAACAGTTTTACCGCCATCGGGAAACTCAGCTCCAGCAGCCCGGCCAAAATGGCACAGCCAAAGTCCAGATAAAAAAGCCCTTTGTACGGGGCATAATAAGAAAAGAAACGGCGGAGCATTGGGGTATCCTTACAATTACAGAGGAGAAATCGGTACAAATGTCGGAAAAGCTGTTCGCTGCATTATAAATGTAAATGGTTCTTAATAGCATTTATTTTGCTATTTATTATCCGATAATAGAATTCTTATCTGTGAGAATATGCATTGAAGCCAAGATTATATCGAGTATTGTTAGTCAGATAATAGCGAGGAGCAGTAGCAATGAATTTGACCATGACAGATGCCCCAACGACTGAAGATATTGCAGAAATCATTGAGGGGTTGAAGGCTTTTAACCGTAAATTTGTTGGTGATAATGGTCGTAAACCATTAGCCGTATTTATCACAGGAGAAGATGGCGAAAAGTTGGGAGGGATTACCGGATATACATTAGGTAATTGCCTGAGTATTGAATTGTTATGGGTATCGGATGCATTACGTCACTCAGGGGCTGGTACTAACTTGATGAACGCAGCCGAACAGGAAGCAATACAGCGGGGATGCAAGTTTGCCCAAGTAGATACATTCAGCTTCCAGGCTCGCCCGTTCTATGAAAAACAGGGTTATCAATTGAAAATGACGCTAGAAAATGTACTGGGTGAGTACCACCGTTATTATTTGACTAAAAATCTGATTAACTAGTTTGGCAGCACAAACCGACTATGCGCAGTTTAAATTCAAATGGTATCAAGACCTATGTCTAATAGGTCTATTTTGTCACTGATACATAAAGAGGCTACCGCTGTGAGTGTATATACGCCTTAATATTAGTGTCACGCCCACTCAACAGTGAATATTCAGCTTTTAAAGGAGGCTCACATTTTCTCTGAATTGCATCTATAGGCGTGGGTCTTCTATTAGGTTATTCTGTTTTACATTGGATTAGTTAATGTAAATGGAAATGAATATGGCGGCTTCATCAAATAAAAAGCTCTCGCTGTGGTCATTAACCTCGCTGGTCGTGGGTTCAATGATAGGTGCTGGTATTTTCTCTTTACCTGCTACATTCGGCCGAGCAACCGGAGGATTGGGTGCCATCATCGCGTGGATTATTGCTGGTGGCGGAATGTTAACTCTGGCCTTTGTTTTTCAGACTTTGGCACAACGTAAGCCAGATTTGGATTCCGGTGTTTATATTTATGCTAAAACTGGGTTTGGTGATTATGCTGGTTTTGCCTCAGCCATTGGTTTTTGGGCTGGCGCCTGTATCGGAAGTGTTTCCTATTTTGTTTTGATCAAATCAACATTGGGAGCCTTCTTCCCACTATTTGGTGATGGTAATACGTTATCCGCTGTCTTAATTGCGTCATTAATCTTGTGGAGTTTTCATTTTATGGTGTTGCGCGGCATCAAAGAAGCCGCAGCAATCAATACTATTGCCACCTTTGCTAAAGTTATTCCGATATTTATTTTTGTTATTGTGCTGGCATTTGCATTTCATACAGATACGTTTGCATTAAACTTCTGGGGTTCCCAATCTTTGTCTGGTGTCGGTGATCTCTCCCATTTGGATGACTATGGTTATACCGGTCATGCGGCATTAGATATTGGTGCAACATCAGAGACACTATTTGCTCAAGTGCGCAGTACTATGTTGGTCACCGTATTTGTTTTTGTGGGTATTGAAGGGGCGAGTGTTTATTCCCGTTACGCTAAAGAAAGAAAGCATGTTGGTATTGCTACTGTTCTCGGTTTTATTGGTGTTTTATGTTTACTGGTATTAGTGACAATGCTTTCCTATGGCGTGCTGCTTCGTCCTGATCTTGCTGCTTTACGGCAACCCTCAATGGCTGGGGTGTTAGAACATATAGTGGGTCGATGGGGCGCTATATTTATCAGCATCGGGCTGATTATCTCCGTTATGGGTGCGTATCTGTCATGGACCCTATTGGCGGCTGAAGCACTCTATTCCGCAGCAAAAAGTAATATCATGCCGCAGATATTTGCAACGGAGAATAAGCGCGGGGTGCCATCGGCAGCGGTTTGGATGTCGAATATTTTTATCCAATTATTCTTAATTGTTACTCTCTTCACTGAGTATGCGTTCCAGTTGGCACTGGAACTCACCAGCTCATTAGTTTTGATCCCCTATTTGCTGGTTGCGGCTTATGGGCTGAAATTGGCCTGGACCCGAGAAACCTATTCGGTAGGTTCGGTCGAGCTGAAGAAAGATTTTATTTTTGCTTTGATAGCAACACTATATGCCATATTAATGGTCTACGCGGGCGGGTTGAAATACATATTACTGTCAGCAGTGATATATGGTCCGGGAACTGTGCTGTTTATCATCGCGAAGCGTGAGCAAAAGAGAGCAATATTCGCGCCGATTGAAAAATGTCTTTTTGCCGTGGCCATGATTACCGCTTTAGCCGCTCTGTATAGCCTCGCCACAGGGGTAATTACGGTATAATAACGTCGGTGATACAGTAATTGTCCACTGAACAGAGATGACATTATATTATCGCCACAAACACTTAATCAAAGCTAATGTATTTTGCGCCTATCCCTAACTTTACAATGGATGGGCTTGATCTATAACAGAGAGTACGACAGGATCGCGTTGGAATAACTAATGATTAGGTTGATATCCGATAGAAATGTATCCATTATAAAATGCGATTTTTCTTATATAGAGTTAGGATTGGTGTGCGCCAATCAGTAGGTATTGCTTTGAAAAAACAACAAAATATTACCCCGAATAGTGATTATTCTGCGGGAATTGGCGATGCGCAATTTGCGCTCGTGGTTTTACTTACAACATCATGTTTGCTGATTGCAATAACATTGATTGCGATCCTATGGTTAATCTAATGATACGCCATAGAAATTAGGGGGAGTGTATGGATAAGAGCTTGTTTGATGACAACAAAGTCATCGCATTGATCGGTTTACTGTTGGCGGCACTCATTGTCGTCAGTGTCATGTTTGCGATGACCTATATGGCGGATCGCCAACGTAACGAAGCACAACCTATTGATGTACAGAATTGCTATAAAAAGAACTGAAAAGCGTTATTCGCCGGAAAGCAGTGGTAAGCATTCAGGCGAATCGTGGGCATTGCGGAGTGTTATGCCAGCTTCTGATGAATAGCATGCAAGGGCAACGCGATATTCAGGTCAATATCAGTATTTTGCCTGAAATCATACGGAGTGATACCGTAACGTTTTCTGAACATGTAAGTAAAATGTGACTGTGAGCCAAAGCCAAAGTCCAATGCGATATCAAAAATCGTACTATCACTACTTCTTAGTTGATAAACCGCGCCCGCTAAGCGTCTTTCCCGAATGTATTTACCCAGCGATACCCCGGTCACTTCTTTAAATATTTTCTGCATATGCCAAAGCGAATAGCCTGAATACACGGCTAACTCTTCAAGGTAGATGACCCGCCCTAGATGGGTTTCGACCCATTTACTGAGGGCGCAGACTAACGCGAGATGATTTTCTTGTGACATTATTTAGTCTGTTTTTTCTGGATAGGAGTAGAGCAGTATACACAAGTTGAATCGAACAACACAAAACACCAAATTGCTCCCGATTGAACAAAATAGACCATAAAGACTTTTCAGACAGTGTTTGCAAAAGATTTTTCTGGTGCCATAGTAAAAGGGTAGTGTCATCAGGAAGGGGTCTATCCCGAGGATAAAGGGTTGAGTTTGGAAAAATAGAAATTAAAAATGATGAGGTGATCGCATGTTAATAACGGTGATTATGACTCTGATAGCGGTTGTCGGCGTAACCGTTTTTTTAAAGATGCCAGTAATGGTCCTGCATAAAGGTAAAGGCGCAGGAGGTGATGAACTGTGAGATTAGGAATATTGTGATCGATTTACATCTAATGAGTTTCCTCTAGAACCAGGTGATTGATAATTTCATGCCTGGTTTTTTTATATCCTCTTCGTACTGACGTTAGCTTTCTTGCCATCTCATATCTGCTTCTTTCTTTCAAAAAGAGGGGGCAATTGATTAAGCACATCATCGACATCGGTTGTAGGTATTTCATTAGCCAAGGATAATGTTAGTCTCTCGAGTCGACAAGAGCAGTGCAGGTTAAAGAAATATTTCAGCAAGCGTGATATCCTTTTACGATATTACTGAGAAGGAATTATGCATGTCTGAAATGTTTACTAATGACCAAGAGCTGGTGTCAGACTTGGTTGCCTGCCAACTGGTGATTAAGCAAATCCTTGATGTGATTGATATCATTGCTCCGGTGGAGGTGCGAGATAAAATGTCCCATCAACTTAAAGCTATTGATTTCTCTACACACCCGGCAGGGGCGGACCCAGTGACTAAGCGAGCGATTGAGAAAGCCATTGCATTAATTGATATGAAATTTAGCCAAAAATAACAGCTACCGTTTAAGGCTGTCTGCAAGTAGGGCGGTAGTATCAGGCTAGCGGCCGTGGGGGAAATGCACTGCGGGTTATGAATAGCAAACCCGCAGTTCAATTATTCAAAAACGTTATTGCCGATCTTTTTCACTAATGGGCAGTTACTGACACCAATGACACCATTTTCACCGTTTATAAATTGAGCGGTTGTAACAGTTCTTGCCGTCAGATATTTACACTGCAAACCAATGCCTGCGGCGTTTTTCTCACTGCCAATAAGCACGCCATAGCCTGAAAAGAGAAGGCCCAAGTATATGATTGCTGCCACCAAAACCAGTCTGAATAAACTCATGTAGTCACTCCATGTAATTAGTTTTACTTATTTTTTAGGATAAATATTTAACAGTTTAACGAGTAATGATAAGTTAGTTAATAGTAAAAATCCTAAATCATATTGATTTATAAGACTAAACAGTAAATTCTTATAAAAAATGTTGTTACAGAGCTATAGTGCACATCAGTAATTACATTTTGGCTATAAATGGTTGATGTTTAATACAGTATAATTAAAAAAAACATTACAGAAGGTGCCCGATTTGAACATTAAGAAACTTGTCGCAACGGTAGGGATCATTGCCGTTTGCTGCTTGTTTTATCTATTAGCCCTTGATAGTTATTGCGATCAGGGGGGGACTTTTTCTACCGGTATTTGTGCTATCACTTCGATTATTCCATGGTAAGGATAGCCTATTATGCTTAGCTATAATAACGATAGATAACTATTACTATTAGTTATCGTTATTAAGTATGAATCACTTATTCAGATCCCCTTTGTGGTGGGCAGAGTGATAAGATAGCGCCTTAGCCACGTATGTCATAGGGTAGTCAATGTTAGATACAAATATGGGGGCACTGGGTGTCATCCCAATTGCTTTATCGCTGCTTACTGTCATTTTCTTCTTGATAGTCTGGTTCTTTTTGAGCCGTGCCAGTGTACGAGCAAATGAACAAATCCGTTTGTTACACGAAATTGCCGAACAACAAAAACGGCAAACCGAATTGCTCAATGCTTTACTGGAAAATGCTACGGGTGTCAGGCATGAGCAAGACGATAGTGATATTGTTTCGCCTCTCGACTTTAAAGGGTTTATTCCAGAGCGATAAATCCCCCCGATTCTGATGCTGTCACCAGGCGGTATCAGAATATCGTCGTAGCCAGAGTGATGGTTTCTCCTGCATAGCCGGCATTATCTTTTTGCGCGATGTGAGTTTGCCCCTTTATTTAGCCCAATATACTGCGCTGATTGTCATAAATTTGTCTTATTTTCGCCGTAATGTAGCCAGAACTTTTCAAGACAACGGTGATTCTAATGATTAAATGGTATGAAGAAAGTGACACTGAAGTGAACCGAAATATTGCACTGCTGACAGGGGAAGATCCCGATAAGTGGTATCCATACGGTGGAGTTAAAGGTAAGGACTACTGCAAAAACCCTTCTGATGCCTGGCCTATCATCTATGCCAATAAAATTGGCCTCTATTCCCCTGAAGTTAATGATAATAATCAGTGGAATGCTCGGATTACCAATCCGCAAGGTGAGTGGCAAGCCTATAGCCAAAGTCCACTTCGTGCCGCGATGATTTGTTACCTGCTCAGCCAAGATATTTGAGTAAATATTGATGATTTTCGACCGCGTGGATACCCATATGCTGAGCGCGTGGCGTGACCAACGGTAAGCGATTCTCTGACTGACTTCTTGGAGCTGATGATGAAACGTATTATTAAAGGGGATTCAAATTTATCTCACCTGGTCATTGCCCATGCGGCGATTGACCACCATCAAAAGTCTTATGGTGAGCGGCGCCAAGGCTGGCCTTCAACTTATCTTATCCGCTATAAAAATAATCGCGTGGCGGTTGAAGTTGTCACCCGGCGTCAATCTTATGTCGCGACATTGATGATTGGGGCCAGGAATCTGAGTAAGTTATGTGGCATATCTGCGTTACAACCCTAAACAGGCAAAGCATCATTGTCCTCTAATCAAATCCTTCCCATGTAAACATCGGCTGATTGATCCTTCTCCGATAGTCAGCTAACCACCTTTATTCTTGCTGCAATTAGGTTTAAGTGTTAAAAAACCGCCGCAGATTCATTTATGAAAGCGCTGTTTAGCACGTTAGTGCGTAATAGGTGCGGCAGAGGATAGGATGGAACAGCAGTTGCAGGATTCAACACTAAAACGCGGTTTAAAAAATCGACATATTCAACTGATTGCCTTGGGTGGTGCGATTGGGACCGGATTATTTTTAGGGATAGCTCAGACGATTAAGATGGCTGGCCCTTCAGTGATACTCGGCTACGCCATCGGTGGTTTTATCGCTTTTCTCATTATGCGTCAGCTCGGTGAGATGGTTGTCGAAGAGCCAGTTGCAGGTTCATTTAGTCATTTTGCGTATAAATATTGGGGCGATTTCGCTGGCTTCTTATCTGGTTGGAACTACTGGGCGATGTTTATACTGGTTGGTATGGCTGAATTGACCGCCGTCGGTATTTATATTCAATACTGGTGGCCAGAGATTCCCACCTGGGTTTCCGCTGCTGTATTTTTTGTCTTAATAAATGCCATCAATCTTATTAACGTACGAATGTATGGTGAAACTGAATTCTGGTTCGCAATCATCAAGGTTGTTGCCATTATCGGTATGATTGTGTTCGGTGCATATCTGCTGGCTTCCGGTACTGGTGGGCCTGAGGCATCGGTTACTAACCTCTGGGCACAAGGTGGGTTTATGCCCCATGGCTTGAGCGGATTAGTGATGGCGATGGCGGTGATTATGTTTTCTTTTGGTGGCTTGGAGATGGTTGGCATTACGGCCGCTGAAGCTGAAGATCCCCATCACAGTATCCCTAAAGCAACCAATCAGGTTGTCTATCGCATCCTCATTTTTTACATCGGTTCATTGGCGGTACTGCTTTCCCTATATCCGTGGGGCAAAGTGGTTGAAGGCGGTAGCCCCTTTGTGATGATTTTCCATGCGTTAGATAGCAATTGGGTTGCAACAATCTTGAATGTAGTGGTTTTGACCGCCGCGCTATCGGTTTACAACAGCGGTGTTTATTGTAATAGCCGCATGTTATTTGGCTTGGCATCGCAGGGGAATGCGCCTAAGTTGTTGACCCGAGTTAATAAACGTGGCGTGCCTATTCTGTCAATCGCACTTTCGGCGTTGGCCACCTCAGCCGGTGTTGTTATTAACTATGTTATGCCGGGCAAAGCGTTTGAACTGCTTATGGCGCTGGTTGTTTCAACATTGGTCATTAACTGGGTGATGATTTGTTTAGCTCACCTCAAATTCCGGGCTGCGAAGGTGCAAGAAGGCGTAGAACCGCGGTTTAAGGCGCTATGGTACCCATACGGTAATTATCTGTGCCTGGTGTTTCTGTCGTTGATTCTGGTCATTATGTATCTCACTGATGGTATTCAGATCTCAGTGCTAATGATGCCAGTTTGGGTTGCGCTATTGTGGTGCGGTTTTATACTCACTCGGCGTAAACATAAGCGGCATAAACTGAATGTAAATGACTCAGATGCAGCCTGATTGAAGTGTTAGCATAAAAGTGCCGGGCGATTAACTGTATGAAAAATCAAGCCCGGCTGTTATCACCTAAGACGCTATTTGTTGTGTTTAAATAATCAGCAATAAACTAAGCGGATACTCAGCATAGTTTTAATTGATGAGAACTATCGTATTTTTTTGGATCAATTAACGCTAATTGAGATTAATTCTTAATAGTCGCCTATAACCACTTTAATTACATGGTTTAAATAGTTAAATAATAGAGTCCATTAGAATTGCCAGCGCATCCAGGTAAACAAAACATTACCATTATTATAAGTGCCGGGAATATAGGTGCTTTGTAGTGAAAACTTATTATATTCAATAGAAATAAGTGGCAAAGGCAATGGGACAGGAATGTAATAATATTCATGACGTGCGGTAATGCTGGCGGTAAAGCCTACGCCAAAACGCCAGCCGTCCATCGCTCCCGGTATCCACATTTTTTGATAGCCATAACCTATAATGGGTTCAATTTGGTTGTGCGAATCCATAAATGCCATCGCATACACAGAGTGCCAGTTGTTATCCTCATCATAGCGATACTTGCCATAGCCGATACCCCATGGCCGCTCATTGTATGACTCTATCTTGTCATCATCGTAGGTCCAGCGGTTGTGCCAGGTATTCAGCGGGATATACAGCTCCTGGTTTGGTGAATCCCAGGTAAGCGAGATGTTGCTCGTCAGGCGTTGCCACAAGCTTTCATTGCTGGTTTGCGGGTTATGCTGCCCTATAGATGTCGGTGTTGGCTGATAGTCTTCCTCCGCCAATACAGTAGCGGCCTGACCCCACCATAAGCTACTGAGAATACAGGTGTTGATAATATATTTACAATTCATAACATGGCTCTCTGATGCCCATAAGGCGAAATAAGATATCTGTGCATCAGATAATCTTTGTACTTATCAAAATAAGAGTGATTAATAGATTATTTATAATTGCGTGGAGCTTATAATCTCGAACCTAAACCACACTATAACGATAAAGTAATTTAGAGTTTTCAACTGTACATCAGTGCTATTAAATTCTGTTTCAGAAAAGTTAAGAATATATCAAGAGGAATTTCTCACACTAAATGTAGGTGGACTAGGCTACATTTCACCCTGGTGAATTAACTAATAATGCGTGCTTTAGGCGATATTCATGCAGATTAAATAAAGTGCTATCGCACCTTGTTGGTGCGATGCAGCTAATTTTTCTTGTGTATTGCACCTATATAGCACAATACCAGTCCATATGGAGAGCCAATCTTTTAGTATTAAATTTGGCATTTGAGTTTATATTTTTATATAACAAGGGGCTCTCCTTACTGTTGGGGGTAGGTTGTGCAATTGTGCTTCATAACAAAGTCGCCAATAAATTATTTCTGATTTTTGAGCAAAGATAAGATTCAAACTATAACCTGATATTAAGTAAGGGGTTAGCTAGCAAGCTTGCCCCTGTGACAGTCACTAGATGAAGAGAGTGAGCCGTCAGCGCTGGGGAGGGATATATTCAATTATTATATATTTAATGCTAATAAAATTTATACCACTGTGATTTTCGGTTCGATGCTGGGGATGGAAAACAGTAAATATCCACGTAAGCAGTATTATAAAAAGTGTTAGCTGAAATGTTAAAAACCAGTAAGAAAGCGCGATAGGCCAGTATAAAAAAATAGAGCAGAAAATACGATGACCTTCAACAAATTTCAGCATATTTACGCATTCTTTATGAGCAAGCGTTTCAAATATGTGCGACAGGTTCACCCTTGATTAAAAATGGCTTGCCATCGAATACAGAGTATGTGATAACGCATATGGGTAAAACGAGGTACAGTTCTGTATATGTGTGGCATTTTCAGTAAAGAAGTTCTGAGTAAAGACGTTAGCGTTGAATACCGCTTCTCTGCCGATCCTTATCTTAGTGCCTCAAGCAGTAACGACTCTAGTTTGTCTATGTAAACGCCTACGGGCGAGTTAAACAATCCAAAGGAAATACTCAAGATGGCAAAGATCAAAGGTCAAGTTAAGTGGTTCAACGAGTCTAAAGGTTTCGGTTTCATCACTCCAGCTGACGGCAGCAAAGATGTGTTCGTACACTTCTCTGCAATCCAGGGTAATGGTTTCAAAACCCTGGCTGAAGGCCAGAACGTAGAGTTCGAAATCCAAGACGGTCAGAAAGGTCCGTCTGCAGTAAACGTTACTGCAATCTAATCAGCTCTTTTGCTGTAAAAACCCGCCTTTGTGCGGGTTTTTTCGTATTCAGGGTGCGATAAGTATTATCTATCCGTTAAGGCAAAATAATTAAGCCGGAATGTTGATTACGGCCTTTAATCCCTGGATGGGTTGAGTCAATCGCTTGCTGCTGGCTGGTTCGGCGGAAACTGGTATATTTGAAGTGACTTTTATTATCATCATGTTGAATAGTCGTACAAATAGTACAACTGCCCACATGATCGACTTGATGAATACCTGCACTTCGTAATTGGTGTTCAGCAATGGCCGCTAAGTTGAGGTGGCGAAAACGGGGTGAAATGATATTTTTAGCCAGTGGTAATTTATTAGTAAACCTTTCGACCAACTCCTCATTGACTTCATAGCAGCAAGACTGTGCGGCAGGCCCGATGGCTGCAACCCAATTTACAGGGTCATCATCGCGCGCAATACGCTCAACCATCTTTAAGATAATACCATCAAATAAGCCCCGCCAACCAGCATGAACCACCGCAATGGCTCTCCCTTGTTGTTGGCTAAAAATGATTGGCAGACAATCAGCCGTCAGAACGGTCAATAAAATGCCTGCTTGAGTGGTATAGAAACCATCGCCCCATTCCCGAACGAAACGCAACAAACCATCATGCGTTATGCAGCGAGTAGATACTCTAAAAATACCTCATTCGGTGAGCTGTATTCCAGAGATTTGCGCCCCCGAGTGTTGAGGATGTGCTCCAGTCTCGCAATATCTTCATCGCTGACGCCATTAAAATCGGTTCCTTTCGGATAAAACCGCCGTATCAGACCGTTGGTATGCTCATTCAACCCCCGCTCCCAGGAATGATAAGGCCGGGCAAAGTAAACCTTTGCGCCCGTTACCTGAGTGATGTCCTTATGTTTCGCAAACTCGGGTCCGTTATCTGCCGTCAGGGTTTTAAACTCGCAGAAAGTATTCGCCACGATGTCCCTGAACGCTTCCACGACGCTCTCAGCGCACTTATTGGGGAGTTTACGGATAATGACCTGCTTTGTGGCTTTGTCCACGACCGTCAGCAGGAATGACTTCTGGTCTTTGCCAAAAATCGTATCGATTTCAACATGCCCGGGAACCTGTTTGAGTTCAGCCTCAGCAGGCCTGTGCTCAATGCCAACCCTGTCCGGGATGGGCGTGCGTCCGGGCTCACCCGTATCATAGCGATAGCGTTTACCCCGGTGAGGGAGCTGAAGGTAAAGCTTACCGCCAGCCTGTCTGTCCGAACGGATATAGCGGTAGAGGGTATTTTTGCTGACGGCGATATCAAACTGGATTTTCAGTCTCCCACAGATAACCTCAGGGGAGGTATGTACAGCCAGCGCCTGCCGGAGAAAGTCTTGTGTCTGCTGGCCCAGAGGGACACAGGCATTGTGTGCCGAGGTGGCGCCCCGCCGTTGTCTGGCTAAGGCATCAGCGCGTCTGGAGGAGTAAAGTCCGTTGAAGGCGGGGTCCGTATTACGTCTGAGCTCCCGGCTCAGCGTAGAGCGAGAGACGCCGAGCTCTCTGGCAATGCAGGACTGATTAACGCCTTCAGCTTTTCGTTTTTCGATGTAAAAGCGCTCATGCTGAGTCAAATGTTTTCCCTTCATGCAACAGGGTCTCCGACAGGGTCAATACGGCTATTTTATCCGTACCTGACCGGTGGGTCACTTTGTTGCATTTCGTTTGGGAATTGGCGATCGGCTTCACCACACTCTTGTCCCGGGGCGGTCACATCGATAATCGTAGTGCCATGAACCTGCTTTTTAATGGCTTGTGAAGCCTGATATGGCAAGAGGCAGGAAGGTAGCAGGGCCGATTTATTGCCAAAACCATGGCAGAGGGTGGTGATCCGGCTAAGTTGTGGTGAAAAATCAGTCATAGAACCTACCTAATGAAGAAAAAGAACGCCACTCAGTGTAAGCCGATTTTTAAGTTATTGACCAGTCACCTTTTCTTTTAAATCGCCGTTAGTGAATTGTTGCAAAAGAATGCATCTTGTATCACTGTTTTGGCACCCGTTAGTGTCTGGGATAGGGTTTAATGGCAGCTATGATGCTCGCTATTCTCCAGGGTTGATCTTAATGATTCCTAAACCAAAAACTGACAGTAATAACTTTATTCGTTGGCGCTTTGGCTTGTTGTGTAGTTGTATTTTAATGTCACTTTTTGGCCTGCTGGCACGGGTTGCCTGGCTGCAAGTTATTGAACCGGATCCGCTGGTAAAAGAAGAGGACATGCGTTCAGTGCGTGTGGTGGCAACACCCAATACACGCGGTATGATAACTGATCGTGGCGGGCATCCGTTGGCGGTCAGTGTCCCGGTCGAGGCCATTTGGGCTGATGCCAAAACGGTACTGGAAAAAGGCGGGGTAGGTACTACCGAACGCTGGCAGGCATTGGCACAGGAACTCAATATGCCAATAGGTCAATTAATCAACCGTATCAATCAAAACCCCAATGCCCGTTTTATCTATCTTGCCCGACAAGTTGAACCTAATGTTGCTGAGTACATTCAACGCTTGAAACTGCCCGGTATCGCGACCAAAGCGGAGTCACGGCGTTTTTATCCGTCCGGTGATGTGGCGGCCAATTTAATTGGTTTCACTAATATAGATGACCAGGGTATTGAAGGCGTAGAAAAGAGCTTTAACTCGCTATTAAGTGGCACCGCTGGCAGTAGAGTGGTACGTAAAGATCGCTTTGGCCGAGTGGTTGAGGATATCTCTTCTACTGATAGCCACCCGGGACAGAATGTTGAACTCAGTATTGATGAACGTTTGCAGGCTGAAACATCCCATGCGCTGACCAATGCTGTCATGTTTAATAAGGCTGATTCTGGCTCCGCAGTGGTTATTGATATTAATACTGGCGAAGTCTTGGCGATGGCCAACTATCCCACCTTTAATCCGAATAACCGCGCAGCCACGGCGGAAGAGAATTTTCGTAATCGGGCTATCAGCGATATTTTTGAGCCGGGTTCGACAGTCAAACCGATGGTGGTAATGACTGCATTACAACATCATCTGGTAAAGCCAGACAGCGTACTGGATACCCATCCTTATGTGCTGAGTGGGCACCAAATTAAAGATGTGGGTTTTTATCCTGCGCTATCGTTGACCGGCGTATTGCAGAAATCAAGTGATGTTGGCGTCTCTCGTCTGGCGTTGGCAATGCCGTCTTCGGCATTAATGGAAACCTATGCGTTGTTTGGTTTGGGAAAACCGACTCAGTTAGGCCTTACCGGTGAAAGTAGTGGGTTAATGCCACAGCGGCAACGCTGGAGTGATCTGGATCGTGCTACCTTCTCTTTCGGTTACGGCTTGATGGTGACGCCGCTGCAACTGGCTCGAGTCTATGCCACCATCGGCAGTTTCGGTATTTATCGGCCATTATCGATTACTAAGGTCGATCCTCCGGTGTTAGGGCTACGGGTATTCCCCGAGGATCTGGTGCGGCAAGTGGAACATATGATGGAAAGTGTGGCGCTGCCCGGCGGTGGCGGAATGAAAGCGGCCGTCAGGGGATACCGGGTTGCCGTTAAGACGGGGACTGCTAAGAAGATTGGGCCAAATGGCCAGTATATTGATAAATATGTGGCTTATACCGCGGGTGTCGCGCCTGCCAGCCAACCCCGTTTTGCATTGGTGGTCGTGATAAACAATCCGCAAGGCGGCAAATACTATGGCGGCGCGGTTTCTGCCCCGGTATTTAGCGATATTATGGGGCAAATTTTGCGCACCATGAATGTTGAACCTGACGCTATCCCGGCAGGGATGGTACACCATAGCTGATATTCGACCGATTTATGGCGTTAAACAGTGGCTTGCAACGGTGGAAGTGCTTCTTTAGACTAACGCCGTGTCTGTCCGCGATTCTGGCGGTTATTTGTCTGTCATCTGGAAATCAACCATGTCTTATCAGTGCCCCCTTTGTCATCAGGCTTTGCAGCTTAGCGTGCAGCAGTGGCGTTGCAGCAATAATCATCAGTTCGATTGCGCCAAAGAGGGTTACGTCAATTTGATGCCAGTGCAGCACAAGGGATCGAAACAACCAGGAGATAGCCCTGAGATGATGCAGGCCCGGCGGGCATTTCTTGATGCGGGATATTATCAGCCCTTGCAGCAGCGGGTCTGCGAGCTTCTGGATGCAGCGTTACCACTGGATGCCACCATGTTGCTGGATATCGGTTGTGGTGAAGGTTATTACACCGGCGCTGTGGCAGATAGGTTAAATCGGCGGCGTCAAATGGCTGTTTTCGGTTTAGATGTGGCAAAAGTCGCCGTAAGGTATGGCGCAAAGCGCTATCAACAGGTGAGCTTCTGTGTAGCTTCCAGCCATCGCTTACCTTTTGCCCATAACTCGCTTGATGCGGTATTAAGGATTTATGCACCGTGCAAAGCGGCGGAGTTATCACGTACCGTGAAACCTGGCGGGATTGTGGTTACTGTTGCCCCTGGGCCGCGTCATCTCTATCAGTTAAAAGCACTGATCTACCCAGAAGTACAACTCCACGGTGATGCACAAGAGCACCTTGAGGGGTTTGACTTGCTGAGTTGCGAAAAACTGGCTTATGAAATGAAACTTCCGGGTAAGCAGAGTTTTAATTTATTGCAGATGACCCCTTTTGCCTGGCGGGCATCAATCGAAATGGGGCAGGAGTTGGCTGCGCGGCAGGCATTTATCTGTGAAACTGACTTTGTCATTGCGTTGCACCGCCGCAGAGAAGAGCCTACGGCTGAAATTGCAGCCGTGAGCAGTGACCAATAGTCTATGCTGTTAGCGTTGGCCTGACAGTGTTCGGGCCACGAGTCTTATATAAATTATATCAATCCAGATTTGATTTTTAAAAATCACCAATACCTTAATATTAGCTAACTCCCCTAAGGTAAACTCTCATTATTATTTTAATATATTTATAGTGTGACATTCCCTGGTGTAGAATCATTAATTAACTTAAGTCAAATTCATGGTTTTTTTATATTTTACTGAAGTGGTTTATTTAAGATCTAAGTTTCGCCAGGTTCGACCACCGGATTCAGTCACCAGTATAGAGGGTATGAACCGTACCTCCTCGGCAATTTTTAGTGCTAAATCAGCGACCTCTTGTTTGTTTAGTGTGCCACTGCCATAATTGAATTCCCCTTCAGGCAATTTATAGACTTTTTCCCGACCAATAAGGCGGGTAAAGCCGGCATCAATCATTTTCTTATTAAGTGACTCGTAATCGCCTTCCACTGCATTATGCAAAACAACACTAACCGTAAAGTACGGCATATCTATTTGTTCCAAGCTATAAGATGATTATCTTTATATAGCACAGCACTGACAGCGATATTTTGACCAAAGTCTAATTGCGCGACATACAAACCAATAACCCTGATAAAATTGTGTCATTAAGGGCGGTTGAGTTAATGCGCTTCTGATGATTGGTCAATTTGATGAGTGGGTGGCAGTCATCGCCACCCAGACAAGAAGGGTTTAGAGTGAGAGTGATAGCCGGTTACGGCCTGCGTGTTTTGCTGCATAACAGGCGATATCTGCCTGACGCATGGCTTGTGCGGCATTCTCAGTTTGGCGAGTTAGCGGGACGGCGCCCAGACTTGCGGTAAATGTATACGATTGACCGTGCCAATGAAATTGGATGGCGGCAATATCGGCAACCACAGATTCCAGAATGTCTGTTGCAGGCTTGTTTTGACAATTAAACAACACGATAGCAAACTCATCGCCACCTAAACGGGCAACAATGTCATTTTCACGAACGGCTTGTTGCATGGTTTGTGCCACCATTCTCAGCACCATATCCCCAGCTTCATGACCTGCGGTATCGTTAACATCTTTGAAATAGTCTAAATCGACATAACAGAGGATATGCTGCTCGTTATCCCCCAATTGGCTGATTGACTGGGTGAGCCGCTCTTCCAGTCGACGCCGATTAATCAGGCCAGTTAGCATGTCATGATTGGCCTGATATTGCAGTTCGCGCTGTGCATGGCGGGCGCGAGTCACATCCTGAAATACCACGACCGCGCCAGTGAGTATATTGTCACGATCGCGGATCGGCGAGGCAGAACAGCGAATCTCTTGCCGTTCTCCTTGGCTTGATAATAACTGGCTGCCTTCTGGTAATAAGGTATTGCGCCCCTCGGCCAAACACTGATTGAAGGCAAGTAACTGATTTTTATCTTGCAACGGAGACCACAAAATAAAAACGTCTTCAATAGGCAAACCGCAGGATTCATTTTGGCTACGCCCGGTCATCTCTTCGGCTTTGGGGTTCATCAGTACCACACGGCCTTCTGTGTCGAGGGAGATAATCCCCTCCTGGATAGATGACAACACCCGATGCAGTTGCTCGCGCTCTTCATAACGCGCGACCTCACTGGCGCGCAGTGCATCTTCGCGTTGTTTGCGCTCACTCATATCACGGATTATTTCGGCATAACCGAGAAGTTTCCCATTATTGTCATGGACTACTGTTATGACTGTCACTGCCCAGTAGCGCGTCATATCTTTGCGAACCAGCCAGCCCTCACGCTCCATTCGACTCGTCGATGCTGCGGTCTTCAGCAACTTCTCCGGTAACCCGGCGGCAATATCCTCGGGTAAAAAGAAACAACCGAAATGCTGACCAATTATCTCATTACTGGCATAGCCAATATTCCGTTCAGCACCGTGGTTCCAGGTACTGACCCGGCCCCAAGGGTCAAGCATTAAAATAGCGTAATCCTCAACAGTATCAACCATTAAGCGAAAACGCTCTTCACTGATGCGCAGTGCTTCTTCTCGTTGACGACGCTCGGTGAGATCACGGACAATTTTGGTAAATCCCAACAGTTTGCCACTGTCATCATGCATTGGGTTAATTGCTACACTGGCCCAATAGCGAATACCGTTTTTGCGCACATGCCAGCCTTCGCTCTGGTAATTACCTTCTGCGGTGGCTTTGGCGAGTGATTTCTCCGGCACCCCAGCAGAAATATCCTCCTGTGTGAACAGCAACGCAAAATGTTCACCGATTATTTCATCGCTGGTATAGCCTTCATTCCGTTCTCCACCTTTATTCCAGGTGAGAATTCGGCCATGAGTATCGATCATGTAAATAGCATAGTCTTCAACTTCACTGATCAGATGACGAAACTGTTCCTCACTCTTTCGCAGCGCATTTTCGCGCTGCCATTTATCCGTCAAGTCGCGGGTGACATGGACGAATCCCTGCAAAATATGGTCTGAATCATGCAGCGCACTCAGCGTAATATTACCCCAAAAACGTTTACCATTCTTACGCACCCGCCAGCCCTGGGTTTCATAGTGGCCAAACTGATTGGCATGTTGCAGCCCTTTGGTCGGTAATTTGTTCGCCAAATCCTCTGGGGTATAAAACAGTTCAAAAGATTGACCAATAACTTCTTCGCTAGCGTAACCGGCATTGCGTTCTGCGCCACTGTTCCAAGTGAGGATATGTCCTTGAGCATCAATGATGTATATGGCGTAGTCATCAACGGCTTCAATCAAGAGTCGGAAAATATGATCGTCAAATGATGCTGGATGCAAAGCCATTCCTGTATTTCCTTGAATTAATATTCAGCCACCTTTGGCTGAGCGGATCGAGAGCCAGAAGGGTTAATCTGTTATTGCGGTAAAAGTAATGTAGCAGTCTATCGCTAACAGATGAAATTAGGTAATGAGAATTTTCTTACCAGAAATAAATACACGATAAGAATTGTAATGGATATGAGGGTTACGCTTATCAAGCCTGTCACTACGGGACTTCAGGTAAGGAACTGATGTCAATATAACAGGGAGAAAGAATAAATCGCCTTATTAATAATAGGGGGTGGCGTGAATAACCCATAAAAATTGACTTAAGTAGGGAAGGGGAAATTAGTCTGGTCGTATATAAAAGTAATTTACGCAATCATTTCCCCTCATTTGGGGCCATAAGATTACCGACCGAGATCATGTTCATTACATAACTGATCTAATTTTTTCACGATACAAAAAATAACCCCGCAGAAGTGCAGAAATGCTTGCATCGGCAACTGTTATCAGGATAATTCTGAATCCTTATAATAAGCATTCTCATTATTAACAAAATTGCAAACTTCAGGGGCATCAACACGATGAATCAAACTATCTCTACCCGCGCAAATCAGAAGCGGCTTGCACCACGTCTTTTGTGCGTGATGATCGGTGCGGCATTAGGGACTTTGTCTGCATCTGTATGGGCAGCAACAGCCACAGACAATACGGCTGAAAGCAGCAAAAAGGCTAGCACAACAGCTGATGCCACTCAGGTTGATAGCAGCAAAACAACGGATACTATTACCGTGGTAGGGACGCAAGAGACCTTCCGTGCCGGTGGTAATGATCTTATTCCAACCTATCTGGACGGTCAGGTAGCTAACGGTGGGCGTATTGGTTTCCTGGGGCAGCAAGATGCGCGCAACGTACCTTTTAATGTGATTGGCTACACATCTAAATTGGTAGAAGACCAGCAAGCGCGGACACTGGCTGATGTGGTCAAAAACGATGCTTCAGTACAGAACGTGCGCGGCTACGGTAATGCTTCACAGAACTTCCGTATTCGTGGTTTTAATCTCGATGGGGATGATATCTCGTTCGGCGGTCTGTTCGGCGTACTGCCACGTCAGGTGGTTGATACCAGTATGGTCGAGCGAGTTGAAGTGTTTAAAGGCCCGAACGTATTTGTAAACGGTATTTCGCCGAGCGGCAGCGGTGTGGGAGGGATGATTAACCTGGAGCCTAAACGTGCCGGTGATACTCCATTGACGCGTGTTAGTGTGGATTATACTTCTTCTGCCAAGGTTGGTGGTGCGTTGGATGTCGGTCGCCGCTTTGGTGACAATGACCAATTCGGTGTGCGGGTTAATGTGCTGCACCGCGAAGGCGAAACGGCGATTCATGATCAGAACGAGCGCACGACCGCACTCTCAACCGGTTTAGATTACCGTGGTGACCGCGCCCGTACTTCTTTAGATATTGGATATCAAAAACAAACCGTTCACGGTATGCGTACTGATGTTGCCATTGGTAGTGCGACGGTGATTCCAGAACCACCGGCAGCCACCTTAAACTATGGTCAGCAGTGGGTCTATACCGATATGGCAACCACCTTCGGTATGCTGCGTAGTGAGTATGATTTAAGCCAGAACTGGACGGTATACGGTACCCTCGGTGCCAGCCACAATGACGAAACCGGGCAATATGGCTCACCAACGCTGACTGATAATAATGGCAACGCCACCATCAGCCGTCTGTATGTGCCTTATGTTTCGGACTCTATTGCTGGTTTAGGGGGGATTCGTGGTCATTTTGAAACCGGCCCAGTAACCCATAAGATGAATCTCGGTTATGCCGCTAACTACCGAACGGCTAAATCTGCCTGGAATATGTCAGGGCCAGTAGACACCAATATCTATAACCCAGGGGTAATCCCATTCCCCCCAACTGCTTTTGCTAGCCCTAATCAAGACCCAACACTAAACAGTCAGGTTCGGGCCAGTAGCATCTCGGTGTCGGATACCCTGTCGGCAATGGATGATAAAGTGCAGTTGATGCTCGGGCTGCGCCGTCAGGAAGTGGTTATTCGCAATTTTGACAGTGGTGTACCAGACAGTAAAAACGTGCAAGATGCCATGAAAGTGACACCGGTATATGGCTTGCTGGTTAAACCGTGGGAAAATGTTTCCCTGTATGCTAACCACATTGAAGCATTATCGCCGGGGAAGGTCGCGCCTTGGTATACCGCCAATGCGGGTAATGTTACCGGTATTATTCATGCTAAACAGAATGAAGTTGGCGTGAAATTCGATAACAAGCGCTATGGCGGTACCTTGGCTCTGTTTGAAATCACCAGACCTGCCGGTGCCATTGATGCAACAACCAATATCTACGCCTTGGGTGGTGAACAGCGTAACCGCGGCGTTGAACTGAACGTATTCGGTGAACCGGTATTTGGTACTCGTCTGTTAGGTAGTGCCGTGTGGTTGGACCCGATACTGACCGAAGCGCAAAGCAGTCAAAATAATGGTAATTATGCTGTGGGTGTGGCTCGCTATCAGTTAGTGTTTGGCGGTGAGTACGATATTAAAGCAGTAGAAGGTTTGACGGCTACTGGTACTGTCACACGTTCTGGTTCGCAGTATGCTAACCAGGAAAACACCTTAAAACTAAAACCATGGACCCGTCTGGATCTGGGCATGCGTTACACCATGCCGCTGAAAGAGACCAATCTGATCTGGCGTGCAAATCTCGAGAACGTGACCAACGAACGTTACTGGGAGTCGGTTGAAGATACCGGTACTTATATGTACCAAGGTAATCCGCGTGAGCTAAAACTGTCTGTTTCCATGGACTTCTAATCCGAGGTTGATGCCCGTTTACTAAGCGGCATCGGAACCATAATAAACCCCGCGATTCTTTGAATGCGGGGTTTATTTTTGCCCAATGATTTTATCGGCAGAATAGACGTGTTTTAGCCATTAAGCGACCCGATAGATATGCTCATACAGAATATTAAAGCCGATCGCTATCAAGACTATCCCACCAATGATTTCGGCACGCTTACCCAATAATGGGCCAATATAACGGCCAATCAGCATACCTAAGGTAGCCATAATCATGGTCGCCAGACCGATCGCCATGGCGGTGTGGACAATATTCACTTGTAAGAAGGCTAAACCGACACCAATTGCCATAGCATCAAGGCTGGTAGCAATTGCGGTCATGACCAAAACCCAGAAGCTGTGGCTGCGCATTTTTTCAGTTTCTGCAACTTGTTGTTTCGCACCCTCAAAAATCATGCGGCAACCAAGAATAAACAGCAGACTGAAAGCAATCCAGTGATCCCATTCCAGAATATATTGACTGGCGAACAGGCCGATACACCAACCTATGAGTGGGGTGATAGCTTCTATTACGCCAAAAATAAGGCCAGTACGTAGTGCTTCTCGAAAACGGGGTTTGTGTAGACTGGCGCCTTTACCAATAGATGCAGCAAATGCATCCATAGACATAGCAAAAGCAAGGATAAGAGTTGCAGATAGATTCATAGCAATAAACTCGGCCGGGCGGCTCCATATACACGTAACCCACCCCCAACCTAACGACGGAGCTACGTGTCTATGGTCTCGCCAACCTTACCTGGTTACCCGTACCACGTTTCAATAGATGAAACGAGTATGTTGATACGGGCGTTTCTGCTTATCAATAAATACCCTTCAATTACGTTAGGTACAATTGCACAGAAACCGGCTACTCCCCATGAACGGCGCAACCTTAACATATAAATTATTATAGCGACAACCCCAAAGATAATAAGACAAATTACTATTACTGATAATGATTTTCATTATCGAGATTTTTGTGCGAAATAGTACATATAAACATCGATAACAATGTGGGAATAAGCAGGATAAGAGACAAGAGTCTTGCTGGGAAATTAATCAGTTGAGTAGGCACTCAATAGACATATTTCCCAAGGATGTTGTTTTGTTATTGATTTACAAGGAAAAAATTATAGATTTTCTCTAGGTCATCTAATTGTTTAACCTGGATTAATAATCTGCGCTGCTCTAAATCAATGACTAAAATTCCATCTTCAGATAAATTCATACTTTTTATTCGGCTATATTCAATAAAAGCATTAGCGTAGAAGAAACCGGTATTTTTAAACAATAATTTGGGCCAACGGATATAAGAGATATAAACCGCAATGAGCGCTAAACCCACTAATAAATAGGTGGTTAACGGTGCACCATTCGCCATGACATTATTGTAAATGAGGATAGCTATCAGTCCGACAAAGATGGCGCAGTCGATTTTGCTTTTACGTTTTAAGTGAACTTGCAGCCGAGTCTTCCCTTTCATCATGTTCATGATGAATTCATCATAAATAGCATAAGCGAGCAGTAGGGCGATAAAAACAATTAAAACGAGATCAGTAACCGACATGCAACAACTCCCAAGAGATACATCCCCATCATCTTTCAAACCACAGGTGTGTTGCTGCCACCTTCCTGCACTTTGAAATCTATTGGGTATTGGTATCTACCCTAAAAAAAACCGGGAGTAAACCCCCGGTTTTTACCAAATCTAATCAGAACATTAAGGTGCCAGGAAGCCAATCCAGTAACCGAAGATACCGATGGCGAAGAAGCCCATAATAATCCACAACGCGTTAACTTTACGACGTAATAGCCACATACAGCCGAACGTTAACAGTAATGGCACCAAACCTGGCATCAACTGGTCAAGAATGGTTTGCACCGTAGTTACTGTGGTCTGACCATTCTGATTGGTTATCTTGGAAACCACCACCGGTATGTTGACGTGGGTCCACTTGTTAACCAAGGCCCCCATAACAAACAGGCCGAGGATAGACGCCCCTTCAGTCAGTTTTTGCAGCAGGCCACCGTCCATATCGCTGACGATATTGACGCCTTTTTTATAGCCATAGGCTACACCGTAATAACGGGTCAGCAAACGTACCAGGTTAAACAGTACAAAGAACAGCAATGGGCCAAGTAAACTGCCGCTCATTGCGATACCGGCACCAAGAGCTGCCAACACCGGGCGCACAGTACCCCAGAATATTGGGTCACCGACACCTGCCAGCGGCCCCATCAGACCGACTTTTATCCCGTTAATTGCCGCATCGTCAATCTCGGCACCATTGGCTTTCTGCTCTTCCATCGCCAGCGTTACGCCCAGAATTGGCGCGGCAACGAAAGGTTGGGTGTTGAAGAATTCCAAATGACGTTTGATTGCCTGCTTACGCTCTTCCGAGTTCTCAGGGTATAAACGACGGATCGCCGGCACCATTGAGAAGCAGAACCCCAGCGCCTGCATACGTTCGAAGTTCCACGACCCTTGGAAAAGGTTAGAGCGGATAAACACCCCGCGAATATCAGCAGGCGTGAGTTTCTTTTCACCAGTCGCTGTGGTTTTATCAAGCACAGTTGTTGTATCAACCATTTCTCTCACCTTTTCCTAGTCTAATTCGTTATCAAGGTCATTATTGGACGGGCCAGACTGTACAACCTGAGACTTGTTGTATTTAGGACTGAGCTGGATATAAAGAAGGGCCATAACCACACCAATAACACCCAATGCCACCAGGTTGAAGTTGGTAAATGCGGCGGTCACGAAACCTAAGTAGAAGAATGGCATCAGGTAGCCGGCACGCATCATGTTGATAACCATGGCGTAACCTACTACGACGATCATACCACCGGCGATATTCAGGCCACTGGTAACCACATCAGGAATCGAACTGAGCAGCATCTGAACTTCAGATGTCCCAACAGACAGGGCAACGATCAGGGCAGGGATAGCGATACGCATCGCCTGCAAGAACAGGGCTGAAATGTGGATCCAGGTTATCGCTCGTAGGCTGCCACGTTCGGCGGCTCCGTCGGCGGCGTGCTGGAAGGCCACAGTAATGGTACGGACGATAATGGTTAATACCTGACCGGCTGCTGCTAGCGGAATAGCCAGTGCGATACCTGCACCGATGTCTTGGCCACCTGCAATAACCAGAATAGTAGAGATAATCGAGGCTAACGCGGCATCAGGCGCTACTGCGGCCCCGATGTTCATCCAGCCGAGAGCGATCATCTCCAAAGTACCACCGATAATAATACCGGTTTTCATATCACCTAAAACCAGACCTACCAGAGTACAGGCGACCAGGGGACGGTGAAATTGGAACTCATCCAGAATGGAACCCATCCCGGCGATACATGCAACTATGAATATCAGCACAATCTGAAGAGTTGTGATCTCCATTGTACTTCTCCTATGACCAAAAAAGCTGAGTAAAAATAACCGTGTTCCAAACAGAACAGGGCATTACCTTTCTACGTAGTTTTTAATAAAGCTATTTATTAAGTTTGCTGATTAAATCCATCATCTTGAGTCGGCTATCCGAAGAGACTTTCCGAACTTCCAGCTCAATACCACGGGCATTTAATTTATTAAAAGCTTCAATATCTTTTTCATCAACGGAGACCGCATTATTCACCTGGGTTTTACCCTGACGGAATGCCATACCACCGATATTGACTGACTTGATGTCTACACCACCCTCAACCACACGGACGACGTCAGTTGGGTTAGTAAATAACAGCATGACCCTGTCTTTGGCATATTTCGGGTTGTCATAGACGCGAATCGCTTTTTCAACATCAACGACGTGCGCGGTGACGCCGGGAGGAGCAACTTGCTTTAGCAACGTACTGCGCATTTTGTCAGCAGCAACTTCGTCGCTGACGACAATAATACGATTTACGTTAGTTTCTTTGGTCCAGCGGGTGGCAACCTGACCATGTATTAAGCGGTCATCAATACGCACCAACCCAATCTTCATATGATCATTGGGGCCTAAAGCGACGGCTGGGGCCGCGACTTTACGTGCAGCGGCAGGGGGTTGCGGTTGAGTGGTAGCCACATCAGGTTCGACGGTTTTTAATGCTTTAACTCCCTCACGACCGGTTTGCACCGCGATTTTAACCAATTCAGCAAATGATGGGTTATCATCACGAGCCATAAAGGTTTCAACCAGCATCGGGATATTAACCCCGGCAACGACCTCATAATTTTCTTTATCAGTAACAATACGACTGGCAGCGTTAAACGGGCTACCACCCCAGGTATCAACCAGGAATAGAACACCACTGCTGGTATCAAGCCCGGTCAATTTACCGTTGTATTTCTCAATCAACGTTTCGGCATTTTCACCGGGGACGAAATCGATATAAGCGACGTTAGCTTGTTCGCCTAAAATCATTTCAGCTGTTTTCAGCAGTTGTTCTGCCGCAGCCCCATGTGTGCCGATGATAATAGCTATACTCACTCGCTACCCCCTCTGTTAACTCAGAATTGAGTCCTAGCACGTAACAGAAAATCCAGTAATCACCCACAGCATTTCGGTATACATTGAATCTATTATGATAGTCACAATATCAGCGTACTGCTGATGATTTATTCGCAACACAAATGAATCGATTCAAGTAGGCCGCTTAATGTTGTTGGATGTGATTTATTTTAGTCAGTGAAAAAATAAATTATGTGACACTGTTCATTTATTCGGACATGTTATGAATGATTTAGCTTACTTGGGTAATTAATCGACAGTTATATAAACGACATTGATGTATTCAGTTGGGCTGCTAGCGTCATATTAGACTTTTTGTGTTAACTATTTGTGTAATCGGTATAAAAATTGATTCATAACCACTTTTCGGTGAGGGATAAATTTCAGGTATAGAAAAATAGAATCACGGCTGATGATGAACCTTAAGGTGATGAGATGACTGTTTATCGTGGGTCAGGTAATAAATCCCCCTATGCTGATAAAAAAAATCCTGATAAAGTTAACGGCTTTATTAATTGTCAGGAGTTAAGGGCCTCAGCTCTCCCTATGGACTGTCACCGAAGTTACTGTTTATTTAGCGTTAATACCCAACCAGTGGGTTTAAATCTGGTTACTCAATCACGCACCTTTGCTGCGTATAATCTCACCCAATCTTTCTGCGTATCTATACTGACAACCGTGCTACGGCGTTTTGCTGTATCTGTTGCAGTGCGCACATCATCTAAATCGTGTTCTTATTTTCGGAGTCTGACATGGAATTTCTAATGGACCCCTCAATCTGGGCAGGGTTATTGACACTGGTGGTGCTGGAAATTGTTCTGGGTATTGATAACCTGGTCTTTATTGCCATTCTGGCTGATAAACTCCCCCCCAAACAAAGAGACAAAGCGCGAATCATCGGGCTGTCGCTTGCGCTGATCATGCGCCTGGGGCTGTTGTCGGTCATCTCCTGGATGGTCACGCTGACGACTCCACTGTTTAGTGTCGGCAGTTTTAGTTTCTCGGGACGCGACCTTATTTTGCTGGTGGGGGGGCTGTTTTTGCTATTTAAAGCCACCACCGAGCTACATGAACGGCTGGAGGGTAACCAGCACGATGACAGTGCCAATCGAGGCTATGCCAGCTTCTGGGCAGTAGTGGCACAGATTGTGGTGCTGGATGCTGTATTCTCACTCGATGCAGTGATTACTGCGGTGGGGATGGTGAATGACTTGGCGATTATGATGACTGCGGTTGTCATCGCCATGGGCGTGATGTTGTTGGCATCGAAAACACTGACCCGATTTGTCAATGCCCACCCTACGGTGGTGGTGCTGTGTCTGAGCTTCTTGCTGATGATTGGCCTGAGTCTGATTGCTGAAGGCTTTGGTTTCCACATTCCGAAAGGCTATTTGTACGCAGCCATTGGCTTCTCTATTCTGATTGAGCTGTTTAACCAGATTGCGCGCCGTAACTTCATTAAGCATGAGTCACGCTTGCCAAGACGCCAGCGCACGGCTGAAGCCATCATTCGTTTGATGGGGGGGCGTCAGCAGCAGGAACCACAAAATGGTGACTCGCAACAGATGATACCTACCGAGGCATTTGCACAAGAAGAGCGCTATATGATAAGTGGTGTGTTGACATTGGCATCCCGCTCGATGCGTAGTGTGATGACACCACGGACAGAGATATCCTGGGTCGATTGTAATCGCTCACAAGAGGAGATCCGTGAGCAGCTCTTAGATACACCACACAGTTTGTTCCCGGTTTGTCGTGATTCATTGGATCAGATAATCGGCGTGGTTCGCGCCAAAGATCTGTTAGTTGCCATTGAGCGAGGTGACTCTATTTGTGAGTTTGCGGCGACAACGCCACCGATTGTGGTACCCGATACCATGGACGTGATTAATCTGTTGGGTGTATTACGCAAAGCAAAAGGCCGCTTAGTGGTGGTCAATGACGAATTTGGTGTGGTACAGGGTCTGGTAACACCACTTGATGTGTTGGAAGCCATTGCCGGTGAGTTCCCGGATGAAGATGAAACACCAGACATTATCACTGACGGTGATGGCTGGTTGGTGAAAGGAGGCGCGGATTTACACTCTCTGGAACAGGCTCTGGACTGTCACGAACTGGTAAGTCCGACCGCCGATTATGCCTCACTCGCCGGGATGCTGCTGTCTCACTCAGGCCATATGCCAACCGCCGGGGATGTGGTTGAACTGCATAACCTGCGTTTTGAGATTATGGAGGTTTCGGATTACCGTATCGAGTTAGTGCGAATCACCAAACTGAATAACGAACTGGAAGAGTAACACTCTAACAACGAAAAGAGTTTCGGCTAATGCGGGTCATCTTAAGGTGACCCGCATTTTTTAATGGATATTTCAGCGCTTTTTAGTTCGTTTAATTTATCAGACTGATAAATAATACTCATCACACTATTAATTGTTTTTTAATAGACGAAACAATTATAGTTAACTATGTTTTTTATTGTTAATTTCCAGGTCTGCAATTTAAATAAAACTGATATATATAATAACGAAAGCAATAATACTAAAACCCCAGTAAATACTGATGACTATTAAAATAAACAATTGCTCATTAAGTTGTTCACAATCAACGGGTTATGCTTATTTTGCGTGTGAATGGAAACAAGTAATAATTAATTAAAATAATAACGCCAAATAAATTGATATATACTATGCTTAAAATCACTTAAGCAAGTCAATGCTCAAAGCAGTTATATGGGTATTTAAACAGAATTTAAGTAGGCATTAAAAACAGTTTAAAATATTGGTTTTAATCTATTTTAAAATGCCAGAATAGAAATTAACTTTCTGTTTTTGATGCCGTATAACCTATATTTTCACCATTCTACCCGCTCGTGATGGAGGTTCTATGAGAAAGATAGTTTTTGTTCTTGTATTAATGCTGTCTTCATTTGGTACATTCGGCCAGGAGACGGCGTCAAGGGCGCTTAGTGATGCATTATCGACACCCATCGCCGCTGAGGTAAATAAAAAAGCGTGCGATACTCAGCCTCAAATACCTCAAGGAGATATTGATTGGTCTGTGTGTTGTGAGATATGTTGCATTCCCGCATGTTTTGGTTGCTAGGCATAACAGTTATTTTTAATCTTTTACTGTGCATCAAGGGGCGCACCGGCATCCCCTTGATGAACACGATTTTTTCAATGTAATAAATTAATTACATTGCACTTTGATAGCCAGACCGCCACGGGATGTTTCGCGATATTTGGCATTCATATCTTTACCGGTCTCAAACATGGTTTCGATAACTTTATCGAGGGAGACGCGTGGATCACTGGTGCGGCGCATCGCCATACGTGCAGAGTTAATGGCTTTTACTGATGCGATGGCATTACGTTCAATACAAGGCACTTGTACCTGGCCGGCAACCGGGTCACAGGTCAGCCCCAAATTGTGTTCCATGCCAATTTCAGCGGCAATACAGACCTTTTCTGGGCTGGCACCCAGTAATTCAGCCAGACCTGCGGCTGCCATTGAGCAGGCAACGCCCACTTCACCTTGACAGCCTACTTCAGCGCCAGAAATAGAGGCATTCATCTTGTACAAAATACCGACAGCACCTGATGACAGGAAATAGCGGATAAAGATTTCCGGGGTGACCGGCTCAATAAAGTGGTCGTAATATGCCAGCACTGCGGGGACGATACCGCAAGCGCCGTTGGTTGGCGCGGTAACAACACGCCCGCCAGCCGCATTTTCTTCATTAACTGCCAGTGCAAACATATTGACCCAATCAATAACGTTCATTGGATCACTGGACAGGCTATCGGAAGAGACTAGCAGGCGGCGCAATGCGGAGGCGCGGCGCGGTACACGCAGAGGACCCGGTAATACGCCCTCGGTGTTCAGACCGCGATCAATACAGGCGCGCATGGTCTGCCAGATAGCGGTGAAATAGGCTTCAATCTCTTCTTTGCTGTGCATCGCCAGCTCATTCTGCATCACCATACCGGAGATAGACATGCCAGTTTGCTTGCAGTTTGCCAGAATTTCTTCAGCAGAATTAAATGGATAGGGCACGCTGACGGCATTTACCGCGGCTTTGCCGAAATGCTCTTCATCAACGATGAAACCCCCACCGATTGAATAATAAGTTTTGCTCAGCACTTTCTCATCACCGGCAAAGGCGTGGATTTGCATGCCATTTTCGTGCAGTGGCAGATTATCGCTGCGGAACACCATTCCGCCTTCCCGTGGGAAATCAACTTCACGCAACCCATTGGCAAGCATCAATTTCTGGCTTAATCCCACATCACGGATAAAGGCTGGGATGCTGTCGATATCCACGGTGTCAGGCATATTGCCGGCTAACCCCATAATAATGGCGATATCGGTGTGATGACCTTTCCCTGTCAATGAGAGTGAGCCGTAAACATCAACGGCAACACGCGTGACAGATGGCATCAAGCCCTGAGTCACCAGCAAATCAGCAAACTCCTTGCCAGCTTTCATTGGCCCAACAGTATGAGAGCTGGATGGGCCGATACCAATCTTAAACATGTCAAAAACGCTAATCACGCTATAACTCCTTAACAACGCATTTTGTTATTCCCAGTGCATATGAATGTGACTGAGAATATCTATATTAAGTATAAGAGTTCTGTGGATAGCAGCAGGTTACTTCGCATGATAAATATTTATACATGAAGTATTGCCATCACAGACCCTTGTTTATTTGGGTCCTACTGGTGTTAGCCGCATCGATTTGATGCCGCAACAGTTACATATCACGATCAATTTAGGGCTAAAAAACGATCAAAAACCATATGAAATTAACTACATATGGTGTCTGCCTGTGTTATCACCCACGAACTAAATCGAGAGCAGCTTAGGATGACATCAGTGGCGCTCACTATCAGGTTTTAACCTTACATTTTTAGTGGTTTATAGTGATGAATGTTATTTTACAGATATTTCATAACGCTGACAGGCCAGTTTACAGTTTTTTTAAAATGGTTGTGCAAGGAAAGTAGAGTAAAAATCGATGTGATGGGGTGATAGGGATCGCTTTATGCTGTAATTCAGCTTTTTTAGCGGCAACGCTGTGAGGTGTGTCACTCATTACCCATGCTTGAGTGATGGTTTTAGATTAAATACTCACCTGTTGTGCCAGCCGCCGGATAATTGCCGCCGTCAAGCCCCAGACAAACTGGCTCTCATACCAAGAAAGATAGACCCGGTGATTGACACCTCCACGATGGATATCCAGAGAATAGTAGCGTGAAAGGCTAAGCGCCTCGTGTAAGGGCATTTCAAACAGACCAGCCACCTCTTCTTCATTAGCATGAAAGGCAATATTAGCGGGGATCAAACCAACAATCGGGGTGACCTGATAACCACTGGAACTGTCTAATGGCGCCAGTTGCCCGAGGACATGTACCGCCGAAGCAGGAATAGCGACCTCTTCTTGCGCTTCACGCAGTGCGGTATCAATCAATGAACTGTCTTCCCTGTCTGCTTTGCCGCCGGGGAAGGCGACCTGACCGGCATGTTTACGCAGATGATCAGAGCGCCGTGTCAGCAGTAAAGTAGGCTCTGGTCGACAAATTATCGGAATTAAAACCGCGGCATGGTGGCTATTGGCCGTAAAGCTGCCAGCTTGGGGCAGTTGCAGTTGAAACCGGCTGATAAATTCAGACAAAGTTTGCCCGATAAATAATTCACTCACAGAATGGCTCGCTTATAAGCTGTCTTTTTCAACGCCAGGCATTTCCAGTTGCGGCAAAATGCGGGCGATTTTATCAAATGTTTCCTGATATTCAGCCTGCTCCTGGCTATCAGCCACAATTCCTCCACCGGCAGAACAATAGATTTTGCCGTTTTCGGTCAACAGCGTGCGGATGGTGATGTTGGTATCCATCGTACCACAGCAACTAATATAGCCAATGTTACCGCAATAGGCATTGCGCCGCTGTGGCTCCAGTTGTTCGATGATCTCCATGGCACGAATCTTCGGTGCTCCGGTTATTGAACCACCGGGGAAGCAGGCTCGAAGCAGCGCCGTCGCCGGGCATTCAGCAGGCAGGGTCGCGGTAATGGTGCTAACTAAATGGTGCACTGCCGGGAAAGGCTCAACAACAAATAACTCAGGCACCCGCACGCTACCTGGTTGTGCCACACGGCCAATATCGTTGCGCAGCAGGTCCACTATCATCAGATTTTCAGCCCGATCTTTCGGTGAGTTAGCTAACCGTTCAGCCTGCAAGCGGTCCTGCTCGGGGAGCTCCAAACGTGGCAGTGTGCCCTTGATCGGGCGGGTTTGAATTTGATGGTTTTCCAGCCATAAAAAGCGCTCCGGCGAGACACTCAGTATGGCGTTGTGTGGCAAGCGGATAAAGGCCGAAAACGGTGCGCGATTACTGCGACTCAACGACAGAAAGGCTTGCCATTCATCACCTTGATATTCAGCACTGAATCTCTGTGCCAGATTAATTTGATAGCAGTCACCACTGTGCAGGTACTCTTGAATCTGGCGGAATTTTTCGCCATATTCCGCCCGCGACATATTGGCCTGCCATGGGCTGGTCAGTGTGAATGACTGGGGAGCTTTAGGACTCTGTTGCTGCTGTAGCCAGAGTAGGCGCTGCTCGGCATCCCCATGACACACCAGCGTCAGCTTCTGCAAATGATGGTCGGCAATCAGCGCCCAGTCATACAAGCCGACCGCCATATCCGGTAATGCGATATCTTGTTCGGCCAGTGTCGGCAACTTCTCAACTCGACGGCCCAGGTCATAACCAAATAACCCCAATGCACCGCCCAGAAATGGCAGGTCAGGGTGTGATGGCAGTGGCAAGGCGAATTTATCGAGCTGCTGCTGTAATAAACAGAAGGGATCTGCCGGGGAGCAGACTCGGCCTTGCGCGCTGATTATCTCCGTTTGCAGGCCCCGAGTGGTGAGTGTTACCTGCGGGTCAGCGACCAATATATCAAAACGATTATGAGCATGTTCTGCGAATCCCGAATGCAGCAGCATTGCCCAGCTTTGATTGGCGAGTGGAGCAAATTGTTGGAGCAGGGCGTCAGGCTGATAAGGCAAGGCTTTGATGGTCAGGGATTTCACACTCATGAGTCACTATTCTTTTCTTTCGGATGGACATATTGGGGGCGCGATGACGCAGTTCGCAGCGCGCCGCAGTGAAGATTAGCATAAATTGGCGGGCGGGTCGTCTGGGGCAGTCAATTCACCGCAGACCCGAATAAACAGGTATACTTAATCAATTATATGTTGGAGATGAATCAATGCTAGCGGGTATGCCTTCACTTTCCCATGAGGAACAGCAAGAAGCTGTCGAACGTATTCACAAATTCATGTCAGAAGGTATGAGCAGTGGTGAAGCGATCGCACTGGTGGCCGCAGAAATCCGTGAGCGGCACCAAGATGATCCACAAGCCATGGCTATCTTTGAAGATACTGATTTTGATGATCATGATGAATCTGATTATCGCCGTGATAATGAGCAAGATGCGGATGACATTGAGGATCCGTACGAGGGATAAGCTCGGGATAGCAACTGATTAAACCCGCCGTTAATTGGCGGGTTTTTTATGGGATAACCAGATGAACGGGCTGAGGGTTACCCACTGACCACGACAGCCGCTGCGGCTCGTTTCGCTACTTCGATGGCGGTAGTGATATCATCAGCGACGGCCAGCGCCACCCCTAAACGCCGTTTGCCGGCAATGTCAGGTTTACCAAATAAGCGAATTTGCGTATCGCCAGTCAACGCAGTTTCTAAGCCATGATAAGCAATATTCTGGCTGGTCAATTCAGGTAAAATAACCGCTGAAGCGGCCGCGCCATATTGACGGATAGTGCCAATCGGGAAACCAAGAAATGCCCGGACATGTAATGCGAACTCAGACATATTTTGTGAAATTAACGTCACCATGCCGGTATCGTGCGGGCGCGGTGACACTTCACTGAAAATCACTTCATCGCCACAAACAAATAATTCCACGCCAAATAAGCCATAACCGCCGAGAGCTTTCACCACCTGAGACGCGATCGCTTTTGCGCGCGCGAAGGCGGTCTCACTCATCACCTGTGGTTGCCAAGACTCACGGTAGTCGCCATCTTCCTGACGGTGGCCAATAGGCGCACAAAAATGGATGCCATCAACAGCATTGATTGTCAGCAGGGTAATTTCAAAATCAAAACGAACCAAGCCTTCAACAATCACTCTGCCACCCCCGGCGCGGCCACCTTGTTGGGCATAATCCCAGGCGGTTTGCAGTTGACCTGCATTGCGGATCAGACTTTGGCCTTTACCGGAAGAACTCATTACTGGCTTAACGATACAGGGATAACCCACTTCACTAACGGCCTGACGGAATGCGCTATCAGTGTCGGCGAAACGGTAGCTAGAGGTTGGCAATTGCAGGGTTTCTGCCGCTAAACGGCGAATGCCTTCACGGTTCATCGTCAGCCGGGTTGCCTCGGCACAAGGCACGACCCGTTGGCCCATCATCTCGAGTTCAACCAGCATATCGGTGGCGATAGCTTCTATTTCTGGCACGATATAGTGCGGTTTTTCCTGTTCGACCAACTGTTTCAGCGCCGAGCCATCCAGCATATTAATTACATGGCTGCGATGGGCAACATGCATGGCGGGTGCATCTGCATAGCGATCCACGGCAATCACTTCCAGCCCCAGTCTTTGGCATTCGATAGCCACTTCTTTACCCAACTCGCCAGAGCCAAGCAACATGACACGGGTAGCGCCTGGGCGCAGAGCGGTTCCAATAGTTAGCATAGTTAGGTACCTACATCAGTGGGATAGTTGCACATTTATTTGTCGCGCGATCAATTTTACGGGCGCCAGTATACGGCAAAATGGCAACGAAAACGATTGCGTATCTGGCGAATGGCAGTGAGTCGATATCAATATATGCGCAGCGCATTGCGTATTTGGTTTGTTTTTTGCGGTTTAACTCCGGCAATGCCCCCATTTCTGGTATTATCGCGCCAAAATCTTGCGCTTGCCTTCAGGCTGTCGCTGCCATTCCATCCAGTTATAAGAGTTACTGCCGTGAGCACAACTTCCTTTTCTTCCCTGACGCTGCCTGCTGAGCAGTTGTCCAATCTTAATGAACTTGGCTATACCGAGATGACACCGGTACAGGCTGCGGCTTTACCGGCAATCCTCAACGGGCAGGATGTCCGGGCAAAAGCCAAAACCGGCAGTGGCAAAACTGCGGCATTCGGTATTGGTTTACTCGATAAAATTGCGGTCGGTGAGTTTGTTACCCAGGCATTGGTACTGTGCCCGACCCGTGAATTGGCTGATCAGGTCAGCAAAGAGTTGCGCCGATTGGCCCGTTTCACGCAAAACATTAAAATCCTGACCTTGTGCGGTGGCCAACCGATGGGGCATCAATTGGATTCACTGGTACATGCGCCACACATTGTTGTGGGCACGCCGGGGCGTATTCAGGAGCATTTGCGTAAGAAAACACTGGTACTGGAAGATCTTAAGATTCTGGTATTGGATGAGGCTGATCGCATGCTGGATATGGGCTTTACCGATGCCATCGACGATGTCATTGCCTATACCCCGCCACAGCGCCAAACCCTACTGTTCTCAGCTACCTATCCGGTCGGTATCGAACGAATCAGTGCGCGAGTTCAACGCCAACCAATCAATGTTGAAGTTGATGATGGCGATGAAGTTCCTGCCATTGAGCAGGTGTTCTTTGAAACCACCCGCGAAAAACGTTTGCCGCTACTGATATCAGTTCTCAGTCATTATCAGCCGAGTTCTTGTGTGGTTTTCTGTAACACCAAGAAAGATTGCCAAAGTGTCTATGAAGCATTGGAATCTCGTGGAATCAGTGTGCTGGCTTTGCATGGTGACTTAGAACAACGTGACCGTGATCAGGTGCTGGTGCGTTTTGCCAACCGCAGTTGTCGTGTGCTGGTGGCAACCGATGTAGCAGCCCGAGGCCTGGACATTAAAGATCTGGCGCTGGTGGTTAACTTTGAGCTGGCCTTTGACCCAGAGGTTCACGTGCACCGTATTGGTCGTACTGGTCGGGCAGGGATGAGTGGTCTGGCGGTTAGCTTGTGTACACCACAAGAGATGTCCCGCGCGCATGCCATTGAAGATTATCTGCAAATAAAACTGAAATGGACCCCGGCGGAACAGGTGAGCCGTAGTGCTAACACGATGCTAGAGCCTGAAATGGTCACGTTATGCATTGATGGTGGGCGCAAAGCAAAAATTCGCCCAGGTGATATTTTAGGTGCTTTAACCGGTGAGGCCGGTCTGACCGCTGCTGACGTCGGTAAGATTGATATGTTCCCAGTCCATGCCTATGTTGCAATCCGTAAAGCCAGTGCCAAACGTGCCTTACAGCAATTACAACAAGGCAAGATTAAAGGCAAAAACTGCAAAGCCCGTTTATTGAAATAATTACACGAAGGGGAGATGACTGTTGCATCCCCCCGACAACTCACACTATACTGTTTATATGTACAGTTACTTGTGGGCGTGAAAGACATGAAAAGGACATACAGCAATGGCCGTTGAAATAAAATTCGTCGTGGTAAGACAGGGTGAGGAAAAAATGACTTTCACAACCAAAAAAGAAGCCGATGCTTACGATAAAATGCTGGATTTGGCTGACAATTTGTCTGAGTGGCTGTCACAGGCTCCCTTAACCCTTGAAGAAGATCAACGCGAAGCGCTGAGTTTCTTCCTGGCAGAAAATAAAGAGGCTTTGGGGCAAATTCTTCGAGGTGCTAACCCTGCGACTCCTGTCGATGGGCAAGCAAAAGTGAAAGCGGAAAAGAATGTACCAGAGAAAAAAAACAAATCTGAAGAAAATCAAGCCGCTTAATTTGCCAACTTTCAGCAGAAAGTGAAAAAGGGATCTAAAATGAATCGTGAAATCACCTTCTTTAGCCGATTTGAGGCGGATATTCTGGCAGATCGTAAGACGATCACCATCCGGGATAGCAGTGAATCCGATTTCCGCCCAGGGGAAACCTTGCGCGTATGTCGCAATGAAGATGGCGTATTCTTCTGCCACATTATGGTCAAATCAGTCACGCCAATCACGCTGGAGGCACTGTCTGACCGTCATGCGGAGCAAGAAAATATGTCATTGGATGAGCTGAAAAAGGTGATTAAGGAGATCTATCCTGGGCTGGAACAGTTTTATGTGATTGAATTTACGCGGTGTTAATTAAACGGCGTTATCATTATTACCCTGCAACGCTGTTCACTCTGTAACCTACCTTTCAATCATCGTTCCTACCATAGGATAGAAATAATAATATTTGGAGGAATGATGAGAAAGACAGGATTAGCCTTGGTATTGATCACTGCATTGGCGGGTATCACCAGTGGTGTACAGGCCCAAGAGCCGCGAGTAGCGAAATTACCTGCTTGCCCCGGTTTAAACCAATCTCAGGTAGCAACGCAGGTTAAGCGAGATTTTCTGCAAAACAGAATTACGCGTTGGGAAGCGGATAAGAAACAATTGGGTACTGATAGCCCAGTGGTTTGGATTAGCGCGGTAGACATTACAGGTCAGGATGATGTCTGGCAGGTTCCAATGACTGTTCGTGGTAACAAGGGTGACAAAACCTACCAAGTGGTACTTGACTGCAAAGCTGGCAGCATTACCTATAATGGTCCTAAATAGGTATACCTCTCATTAGTAATTGACTCAAATAGGTCTGGGTAGAATAACGTCTGCATAAAGTTAATAGCTGCCAAACAGGTGCTGGAGGAAACGTATCTGGTACCTGTTTATCCCCCCTCACGGCGGATACTCTCTCAGGTCTCTTTTATAATCATATTTATCATTTAATTAGCTCCCTTCAGCTAAATTATAAGCATATGCTGGTGCTTGGCATCCACAGGTAATCGTGTCACTCTCGCGTTAACGAACACAGATGGATAACTCAATCAATGACCATACCTCCAAAGGCCGATAAACGCCCTTATCCAATAACTATGCACGGCGATACCCGTGTAGATGACTATTATTGGCTACGTGATGACGAGCGTACTGACGCCGATGTTCTGAACTACTTGCAAGCTGAAAATGATTTCACCAACGCAGTGTTGCAGCCACAACAACCTTTGCGAGAAACCCTGTATCAAGAGATGGTTTCGCGAATTCCGCCACAGGAAGAATCAGTCCCCTATATCCGCAACGGCTATCGCTATCAGACGCGTTTTGAGCCGGGTAATGAATATGCTATTTACGTGCGTCAACCGGTTTGGGCTGATAGCAGTTGGGAAACGTTATTGGATGGCAACCAACGGGCAGCGGACAGTGAGTTTTATACCTTGGGTGGGTTGGATGTTAGCCCAGATAATCATCTATTAGCGGTTGCAGAGGATTTCTTATCGCGTCGCCAATATGATATTCGGGTGAAACATTTGCAAAGTGATGTTTGGCACGAAGAAGTTATCAGCAATACCTCAGGTAGTTTTGAGTGGGCCAATGATTCAAAAACGCTCTATTACGTGCGCAAACATGAAAAAACATTACTGCCTTATCAAGTGTATCGCCATGTAGTAGGAACCGACCCTCAATTGGACCAACTTATTTATCAGGAAACTGACGATACATTTTATGTTGGGCTGGAAAAAACCACATCTGAACGTTTCATTGTTATTAATCTGAGCAGTACCACTACATCTGAAATCTTGTTGCTGGATGCTGATAAGCCTGAATCCGCACCACAGATGTTTGCACCGCGCCGTAAAGACCATGAATACGGGTTGGACCACTATAAGCAACATTTTTATTTACGCTCAAATAAAGATGGCAAGAATTTCGGTTTGTACAAAATAGCCGAAGAAGGTAAGGAACAACGTGATTTTGCCGATGAATCTCAATGGGTGTCATTAATCGCGCCAACAACTGATGTTATGTTGGAGGGCTTCAGCCTATTCCGTGATTGGTTGGTAGTGGAAGAGCGTAGTGAAGGGCTGACGCATTTACGACAGATTCACTGGGCCACTGACGAAGAGAAATACATTACTTTTGATGATCCAACCTATGTTACCTGGTTGGCTTATAACCCCGAGCCAGAAACAGAATTGCTGCGCTATGGCTACTCCTCTATGACTACACCAAGTTCAATGTTTGAACTTAATATGGATGCAGGTACGCGCCAGCTACTGAAACAGCAAGAAGTGAAGAATTTCACCCCGGAAAAGTATCGCAGCGAGCGGATATGGGTCACTGCAACCGACGGCGTAAAAGTGCCGGTTTCATTGGTTTATCACCAAGATCACTTTGTTTCAGGTAGTAATCCACTGTTGGTTTATGGCTATGGCTCATATGGCAGCAGTATGGATCCCGCATTCAGTGGTAGCCGATTAAGCCTATTGGATCGTGGTTTTGTCTTCGCTCTGGCTCATATTCGGGGCGGCGGAGAATTGGGACAGCAGTGGTATGAAGACGGTAAATTGCTCAACAAGTTAAATACTTTCAACGATTTTATCGATGTTACCAAAGCATTGATAACTGAGGGTTATGGTGATGCTAACCGTGTATTTGCCATGGGAGGCAGTGCTGGTGGCTTGTTGATGGGGACGGTCATCAATCAGGAACCCGGGTTATATAAAGGCGTAGTGGCACAGGTGCCGTTTGTTGATGTGGTAACCACCATGTTGGATGAATCGATTCCTCTCACCACTGGCGAGTATGATGAATGGGGCAACCCGAACGATAAGGCGTATTACGACTATATTAAGCAATACAGTCCTTATGATCAGGTAAAGGCTCAGGATTATCCGCACATGCTGGTGACTACCGGCTTACATGATTCACAGGTTCAATACTGGGAACCGGCAAAGTGGGTCGCCAAGCTGCGTGAAATGAAAACGGATGACCACCAATTATTGCTCTACACCGATATGGATTCAGGTCATGGCGGTAAATCAGGCCGTTTCAAAGCGTATGAAGACATCGCTTTGGAATATGCATTCATACTGGCTTTGGCTTAATCTAGTCAGGAATATTACGTCAGGTAATAGGTCAGGGTATGGCGCATATCTGGCGTAAGGTCAGTTATTGAAGCTAACATCCAACGCAGATAGTCCGGGTCTTGCCGGGCTATCTGTTCAATGCTTTTGCCCCGGTATTTCCCAAATTTAAATGTCTGTAATAACAGCGGCTGCTGTGTTATCTCGGCCATTTGTTCGGCGTTCCAACCAGAGTCTTGCATAATGCGCTGTAATAGCGCCGCAGTGACATAGCAGTCGTATAAAGCACGATGCGGGTATAGATTATCCGGTACTGAAACATTCAGTCGCAAAGCGTAACGCAGATATTGATTACTGTGCTTAATGTCAGGATAGAGCATTCGTGCCAGCTTAAGCGTACAAATCCATTGGCCGCCCATCTCCGGTAATACCCCACGATCAAAAGGCGCATTATGGGCAACATAATATGGGCTGCCTTGATATCTTCTAATCGCCACCGCAATTCGTGGTTTGCCTTCTACCATTTCTTCAGTGATATGGTGGATTACCATCGCATCAATGCTGATTGGTCGGTCTGGACTAATCAGATCACTCATAGGGTTAGCCAATGCTCCATCAACTAAATCAATAGAAGCAACCTCAACAATCCCACCGGCTAAACCACAGGTTTCGGTATCGATAACACGAAAATACATTTCTATCCCCCACCGACTATTGCTAAATAATAGCAACAAAAAACCCGCCTAATATGGCGGGTTGACTGACGAGACGAAAAGCCCGTTTATTCTGCGCTGGTAGAAGATGACTTCTTAGCGCGTTTCTCCGCTTTTTTCTCAGCTGGAGTTTTTAGTGGCTTTTTCTTCGCGTTCTTTTTGCTGTCCATTCCCTTACTCATGGCTTGCCTCTCTTTACCTTCGGTTAGGTTGGTACGCCCACCTATTAACCACCTTATGAGGGTAAGTTGCAAGGAGATAAAGCATCAATGCAATTAATCTATTGTTTAACAACAGTATTATTAAATCTTAATTTATCTTGTTACCGTTTAAATCGTGTTATCCCGAGGATATAACTGCGCAGAATGCATTGAGATATGGCGTAATTATCGCCAGTTGGAGGAATTAATTGGCTGATTGGCGTAAATGTGATGTTTTATCGTTGACCCTGCGTGCTGTATAGGCTTTGATAACTTTAATGTCTAATAACAAACATGGAAAAATAATGGAACAATTACGTGGGCTTTATCCAGCGTATGAACCCTACGACAGTGGTTTATTAGACACCGGCGATGGGCATCAGATTTATTGGGAACTCTGTGGCAACCCAGAAGGTAAACCAGCTGTATTTATACATGGTGGACCGGGAGGGGGTATTGCACCTTATCACCGGCAACTTTTTAACCCTAAAAAATATAAAGTGCTGCTGTTTGATCAACGTGGATGTGGTCGTTCAAAACCCCACGCCAGTCTGGACAATAATACAACCTGGCATTTGGTCGATGATATCGAACGGCTACGCAAAATGGCGGATGTAGATAAGTGGCTGATCTTTGGTGGTTCATGGGGCTCAACACTCGCATTGGCTTATGGTGAAACACACCCCGAACGGGTCAGTGAGATGGTTCTGCGTGGAATTTTCACACTACGCAAAAAAGAGTTGAATTGGTACTACCAGGATGGGGCCTCTCGTTTTTTCCCAGATAAATGGCAACGTATACTTTCCATTTTATCGCCAGAAGAACGGAGTGATATTACTGCTGCTTACCGTAAGCGGCTGACATCACCTGACAAGGCGGTACAACTGGAGGCTGCCAAAATTTGGAGTTTATGGGAAGGTGAAACTGTTACATTATTACCGACCAAAAGCTCTGCTTCCTTTGGCGAAGATGATTTTGCTCTGGCCTTTGCCCGTATTGAAAATCACTATTTTACCCATCTAGGTTTTTTAGACAGTGATAACCAATTGTTGGATAACGTGACACGTATTCGTCATATTCCAGCAGTTATTATTCATGGTCGATATGATATGGCGTGCCAGCCACAGAATGCCTGGGATTTAGCACAAGCCTGGCCAGAGGCTGAATTGCATATTGTCGAAGGTGCGGGGCATTCCTTTGATGAGCCAGGAATTCTGCACCAGTTGATTCTGGCTACAGATAGATTTGCGCGTAAGTCATAATTGTCTTATTCGGTCCACTCCCGCAACTTGATACCTGCGGGAGTTTTTAGTCGCTTACTTTATCTTGGGCTCATACGGTAAGCGTGAGAATTTAATTGATTCAGCACGGTAGTGAGCTAAGCGTTGTAAAAAATACTCACGCAGTTCTTCCGGCTGTTCCCGGGCGATCATTTCAGCAATCACTGGCATATTGTAACGCTCTTTAAACGCCACACCTGAAGCGGCTAAATCAACATTCATTTTTGCCGTTTCTTCGTCAGAAAGCTCCGTCAGATTATATCCCATCGTTTTCTCCTTCTTAGGCTGTGGGGGTATGGCGCAAAAGGTAATGCAGGTAACGTGGATTGGCAAGTAGCGGATGTGACCAAACCATCACATTAATCGGTTATCTGTATTGGGATAATATTAATACCCACTGTAATTAATTATTATTTTAAGGTGAAAATCAAATAATAATCATTCCTTTTAGTATTTCGCCGGTAATGTGAATGATTCTTATAATAATTACGGTAATTTGTGGGTTTTATTATTTTATGATTTAAATCAAGTGGTTGAGTTGTCTTTATCTTTTTAATGTTTTTATTGTAAATGGGGTGTTCTTATTTTGTATTTATCTTGGCATAATACGAAAAATAATCATCGCTTACCTGCATTATAAAAATAAGGGAATTATTATGTTGAAAACAGAAATGGCAAAAAAGCTCAATGAGCAGCTTAATCTGGAGTTTTACTCTGCGAATCTTTACCTGCAAATGAGTGCTTGGTGCAGCGATAAAGGTTTTGAAGGTGCTGCGGCATTTTTAAAAGAGCATTCTCAAGAAGAGATGCAGCACATGCAGCGTTTGTTCGAATATCTCAGCGGGACAGGCTCTATGCCGGTTTTGGGTACGATCAGCGCCCCACCAATTGATTTTGCTTCTCTGGCTGATGTATTCAAGCAGACTTACGAGCATGAGCAGCTTATTACTACTCAAATTAATGAACTCGCTCATGCAGCAATGGAAAACCACGATTATTCCACGTTCAATTTCCTGCAATGGTATGTGGCTGAGCAGCATGAAGAAGAAAAACTGTTCAAATCCATTCTTGATAAACTGGCCTTGGTGGGTAACAGCGGTAATTCATTGTTCTTCGTTGATAAAGATCTGAAAACAATGGCGGCCCAAAGCCACGTTCAAGCTTAATCTGTATTGTTAGAGTGATTGACGCAGTTTTTGATTCTCGATCAACAGAATCAGGAACTGCGATTTTCGTTTTTCCCCGCTAACTTAGCTACACAACTCCCTCCATCTTATTGTTTTCGTGCTAATTGCATATTGTTTAGCTATGGTTTCTCGACTTGCTATATTCAAATCGTTATCATTTGCAATAACGACAAGGCAGCGAGTTGAATTACTGCCCAATTATTGGTGATATTTCAATCACCACTCAGAATTTGGCGTTTTGTTTTGTGTGCTATCTCACAGGTAGTGCAATTGACTGGAAGTGATAGGGGTTCGCGCTGCCAATATAGGATATGGTTGGTAGCAGATTGATTCTTTTCCCCATTGATTAAGGGATACTATGTTTATTCGCAAAGTCCGTTCTTCTTGCCGCATGCTTTCGGCGCTTATTGTGTTGTTTGTTGGACTATCTAGCCAGCAAGCTCTGGCTCACGCACACCTGAAAATAGAGTCGCCAGCTGCCGATACCACTATCGGTTCAGCACCAGAAGCAGTGACGCTGGGTTTCTCTGAAGGTATTGAACTCAATTTCAGTGGCGTGAAAGTTACCGGCCCTGATAACAATGTAGTGAAAACTGGTGCGTTAAAATTGGATCCGGTGAATAACACACAGTTGATTTTGCCTATTGATCATGCATTAACAGCAGGGAAATATAATGTTTCATGGCACGTGGTGTCTGTCGATGGTCATAAAACCAAAGGCACATACAGCTTCACTGTGAAATAATATGTCTCTGGCGGCTCTATTCGTTCTGTGTCGCTTCTTGCATTTTCTGGCGGTGATGCTGATGTTTGGCATCAGTATATTCACCGCTGTATTAGCACCAGATCGATTCTCTTCAATACTCAAAACCCGTCTGTCACCTCTACTTATCTTCAGTACTTTTCTGGGGCTTATCTCTGCCGTGGGGCTTTTAGCCGTTCAGGCTGGAATGATGGGTGATGGTTGGGCTGATACTTATCGATTGACCGTTTGGTGGTCAGTATTTGGTACACGCTTCGGTCAGGTGTGGCAATGGCATATGGGTTTATCCATTTTGATTATGTGGATAGTGTTGCTGGGTTCAACTCGTAGCAACTATCGACTGATAGCGGGCTGCTCAACGCTGTTACTCGCGAGTCTTGCTTTTACCGGGCATGCGGCGATGCATGCTGGAGTAGTGGGATGGATTCACCAAACTAATCAAATCATACATCTGCTCAGTGCGGGTTACTGGCTGGGTTGCTTGCCAGCGCTGCTGATTTGCCTCGTTTATACCCGCAATAATGATGTCAAACGTGAAGCCATCACTACGTTGATTCGATTCTCAAGCTGGGGACATCTGGCCGTAGCATTGGTACTGGCGAGTGGTGTTATTAACAGCATCATTATACTGGGCGATACCGCGCTGACGCTGACATCTACTTATCAGATACTTCTGCTCTGCAAAGTGTTATTGGTGATGTTTATGATTATTGTTGCACTGATTAATCGTTATCTCATCGTTCCATTGCTTAAGCAATTACCCGCTAAAGCTCACTATTGGCTAGTGGTAAATAGTTGTGTGGAAATTATCCTCGGTGTAGCGGTATTACTCTTAGTCAGTGTTTTTGCCACTATGGCACCGGTATAGGGTAAAGCTATAAGTAACAGATATTGCTACTGAGCTTGCATTGGAGCCTTTGGATGCGAGAAAATCTAAGCAATCAATTAATTGAGGATAATTAAGATGAAAGGTTTTGTGCTGACGTTATCGTTGCTGATGCTATCAATTAACGCTATTGCTGCTGGAAAGATAGTGACGGTCAGTAAATTTGAATTTGGTAAGCAATGGGCATTTGCCCGAGAAGAAGTGATGCTGGAATGCCGCCCAGGTAATGCTTTATTTGTGATTAACCCGAGTACGTTAGCGCAATATCCCCTCAATGATATTGCTACCGAGCAGATGAAATCTGGCCTTGTATTAGCGAAGCCGTTAGATATTTTGTTGTTAGATGACAGTAACAACCCTGGGCAGAAGATGAGCTTGGCGCCTTTCCAGCAGCGTGCAATGTCATTGTGTCAAAATTAAACCTGAAATTGTGAGACTCACCAATATTAACCCGTATTTTTCAAATGATTACTATTACTAGTAATAGGTTTGAGTTTTCGCCATTCAGATTAGTTTACAACCGTAATTAATTAGTTCTATTGCCAAGTTGGCGAAACACATGTACTCGACTACGCTTAAGGAGTACGGCTGAATAAGCCTACGTTAATGCCAACTTTTAGCGCACGGCTCTCTCCCAAGAGCCATTTCCCTAGACCGAATATAGGAATCGTATTCGGTCTTTTTTTATCTGATTGATTTTATTGGTATTTTTTCCTCCCCCCCGAAATCCCCCGAAATTTCCCCGAAATCCTATACTCGGCCTAAATTTCTACCCACTCATTTTTACGCGAATCCAGGTATACATTCGTCATTTTCATCGATTTGTGACCGAGCAATTTCTGTGCAAATTCCTTACCGTACTCAGCTTCATAAAGTCTCGATGCCAGGCTGCGGATCTCGTGAAAGCTGGGAGGGGATATGTCATAAACCAGATCCGTTGCTTTCAATGCTTTAACAAATGCTTTGGTGAGTGAGTCCGCATTTAATGCACCGGGCTCCCGGCCTGATTTTCTACTGGACGAGCAAATGAGATATTCGCTCTTATTGTTATTCAAGCACTTTTCTACAACGTCACTGACGGAGGTATTCATTATTTCCAACCGAAGTGATAGTGATATAGCTATCTGCATTTTAGTTTTACTTTGGACTATCCAAAGCTTGCCATCATGCACATCGCTTCTTTTTAATTGCCGCACATCGTCACGACGTTGGCCGGTAATTAGCGCCAATGCTAGGCTGAGTTGAACCCAGTTCTGCTGTTGGCCGGCTGCCTCATAAATTTTGCAAAAGGCAGCATAGTCGAGCCGTTCCCGCTTAACTTTTGGTGACGGCGTGCGTGTTGCTTCCACAGGGTTGGTGCTAATTAAACCATCAGCTATTGCTTCTCGAAAGACATCAGACAAAACAGAACGTAGATTTACCGCCATCGAACTTTTACCATTATCGACATAGGCATTAATAAAATCAGCAATATGCCTAGTGGTAACGGTCTCGATCGGTCTCTCGCCAAATTCTTGGTTAATATATCCGATTTGCAGGACTCTCATTTTCATGGTGTTCTCAGCCAGCTCGCGACGCTTTAATAGTTCTGAATAGCGCTTTAGCCAACTCGCTACGGTATTAACTTCGGCTTTAGCCGCAGGAGTTGGGGCAGGGGCTTGCAATCGTTCAAGTAGGGCTACAGGTTGAAAGGTTGATTCAATATAGTTGTTAGCCTGAATGGCCTGAGATATGGCATCCCTCCGGGCAATTTGTCCTAAGGATATTTCAGAGCCAGTTATTGGGTTGCGCCAGCAAAATGATTTCTCTCTACGCCGATATGTCAGATTTCTTGGCAAATTGGCATCATACTTTTTTGGCCTCTTTGCCATGAATAATTCTCTCTATTAACGATGAACTTGTACTGGGGGATGTTTTAAGTATTTCTTTTGCTAGCCGATAACTTTTAGGCTGAATATAAATCGCACCTGGCTGCACACGATATTCCCGCCCATGCTTTTCAGGGGCAGGGTAAATATTGCCGCCTCGCGCCCAGCGCTGGAGTGTCTGGGGGGTTGGTTGCTTGCTGCGGTAGGTTTCTTCTGCCCACTCTTCTAATGTCAGTAGTTTGGTCATTGGTCTTTCCTCAGTAGGAAAGGGCGCAACGATGTTACGCCCTATTATGGTCGTTTGGTCTGGGGTGGTAAGGGGCTATGTTTTAGTGATCAGCTATTGGATGCTATTAGAGCGGTGTAGTATCAATTGTGGTGGTGGAAATGCTGGTATTAATATCTCCTTCAAATATCGGAAGAACGCCAACATTTGGAGCCCAGTTTCGAGCTAATTCAATTTTATTGGTTTCTTCCGTATAATCCTCCGTTCTCCAACCAACCAGCTTTTTCTGTTTGGGTTCACCATTTTCATTTGGATGAATTTCCTTCATTGCTGCCAGTTCTGCGTTGGATTCAATTAATGCGTGGGCCAATTGATTGATTAGGTGACCATCAGGCCAAATCTGAGTTAATTTGACTAAGTGCCATTTGTCATTAATCGCCATTTTTATCTGCAATTCCTGCTCAGTTAGCTTGTTCATGGTTTTCCCTTAACTTCAAAACATGTCGTTTATGTTCATCGCTCTGTGGGACACCTGTAAAATTAACAGCAATGAAGTAATTCAGAAGGTCATCACGGCTTGCATCATCGAGAATCAATGCAGGCATACTTGCATGCCCGAAGGCTAACTGCTCAGGCCGAGACAACTCCCGCCATAAAATCCGCTGCCCATCAATTATGATCGGGATTTCATTCGTGATGAACAACTTCAACGTTGTAAGCCGCTGTTTCCCGTCTACAACTTCAATAAATGCTCCGTCCTTTTCACACCAGTCCGGTGTTTTTGCTATTGCTACGTGTCCCACAGGAAAGCCAGAAACGACGGTGCACAAAAAAGCTTGCTGTTCTTCTTCTCTCCATACATACGCACGCTGATAATCAGCATCAAAAAACATAGCTCCGTTTACTAACCAGTGGATGTAATTTTCGATGCTGTATGCGCCTTCTCTCGCCTTAAATTGGCATAGCGATCTAATACGATTACGCACTACTCACCCCCCTCAACAAGAAAGCCAGCGGTACGGACTGCCTTGATTACTCCGGGTTTCCACAACCAATCATCACCGTCAAAACTTTGAACAACTGGTAACTTAACTGGCACAGTAGCCGCGCCTCTGCTGCCTCTGCGCGTTGTAAAGTCTCTTTTTGCAATATTGCCAGTTCGCGCCAACTGTCTTGGCATGCTTCCAATCTGTCCCAATCGGGATTGAAATTAGCCAACTGAGATAGTTGCTCTTTAAGGAATGAGTTACTTTTCTCTGCCGCTTCCAGCTTGGCTAGCAGTGAATCAACGTACTCTTGCGAATAGAGGGCCATCCATTGACCATCTGTGGTATTGATGTGTTTACCGTTGAAAATATTGGCATATGTACCGCCATTCAATTCTGCAAGTTCTGCGGCATCAGTCCACGCCACCGGCTTGCTCAAGTCTTCTATATGCTTATTCATCAGTATTCACCCCAACTATATGTTGAAGCGATAGGACCGGCCTCTTCAGCAGCCCGAAACTCTTTATCGGGAGCAGATAGAATATTGCTGTAGCTGTTGAATTCACCACCGCTATCTGTTTCAACAAAACCAGCTTCACGTATCCCTTTAAGACATAGCCGCACGGTTTCACTTGTTAGCATGATTTTTTCCAACTGGTGTTGCTTGCGGTAAATAAACGCCTTAAATGCCTCTTCTTTGGCGTAGTGATATCGCGAACGTGCGGCATTTTTCAGACAACGCTTTACCCATCTATTATTCGGTGATTGATTAGTTTGAATAATTTGCTCTACGCTTAAGTGGGGATAGTCTGAGCAGTACCAAAAGGTCTTTTCCGTTTCACGGATAACAAGCATTTGCCATAACATCACTATTGGACGACCTTTGGTGTCGTTGCCGTCTACATAGCGGTAGCAGTATTTTTTCTCAGACATTCTGTTCACCCCGCAGGTTGGCAGCGAACTGCATTAAGTCAGCTTTGACATACAAGAGAGGTTTAATTACTCCATTTTCTTCAATAGCTGAAAATACCAATTCGTGAAATCCATCTGCCGCCAGTTCAACTCCCTGAGCCCTTACATCGTTAAATATCTGAGTAGTGGTGGGCATTTGCTGTTTAATGATTTCTAGTGCCTGGGTATAATTTAAATATCCGACTTGATGAGTATTGGCCCAGTCATTTAATTGGGTATCAGATTGATAGCTTGGAATATCAATATCTACACCCTCTAGATTTTCCAATAACCAATCTCTTGCATTGATAAGACGCCCGGCTTGAATGAGTGACAGTGCCGCAATAGATCCAAGCACTAACCGGTTTATTAGCCATGCACCGGATAACTCCCGCGCTGCCTTTTCTTGCAGAAGAATATTCTCAGCAGCCAGTATTCGATTCCTGTTTTCCAGATCAACAATAGTATTTTTAGCCTCGTGGTAACCCTCTAGTACCACGGGCAATAGCTCTGATTCAGTCAGAAGAGCATTAAATTTAGGATGAGTGGCAACGTAGTCAGCATTTGGATCTTGGAAATTATATATCAGAGTGTCGTAGGCTCCCATAAAGCGCCCAAAGCCACCGTGGCCTTGTACCAAGGAATCCCATGCAATGGCAATAAATGTGCGCTCTTCATCACTGATATCTTGATCGTCAAGGCGTTCCAGAAATTGCTCAGATGATTCCCTGTGCCAGCGGTCCTCTGCTGCTTCAGTTGCGTGAAATAGTTTCCAAAGAGATTTCACTTCATCCTCGCTGGGCCTTGCCATTTTTACCGATATTATTTGGCTCATTGTCTTGTCCTCGCCATTAATACACTGTCAACGGGTAAACAAACATATTCAGTTGGTAATCTCTCTTGCTGAATGTCAGCAAGGCAATTGCTTTTGTCGGGATATATATATCCCTGTGGTTCATACTGACAGGGTTGGAATGTAAAACAGACGTAGAGAAACAATCCAAACATAGGATTACTCCTTAATTGAATTAAACAACCCCCAGCCTATGGGCAGGAATATAGTGAGTAAGGCTAGGGTATTAGTGAGGTGAGTTAACCTCATGAACGACACAGCTTATTTAGATTCGTTATTAAAAGAATTCTCAGCAGTTTTATATTCAGTGCCAAGTATTTCAATCGCACCTGAATCTTCTTTGGGGGTTGCCCCAGTGTTGAAGTAAATAATATCGCCATGACGGAAATGAGCTAAACCACATAAAAATAGCATTCCCCAGTCAAGCCCCAGAGATTTGAAGTAGGGATCCCGATCTACCGAAGGGCTGGGGAAGTTTTCATTCCACACTTTCAACAACGCTCGAGATTCCTCTCCTAAACCTTTTGGCGGTTTCTGTCGCGGCCTGCATGTATAGCGGGCAGTGCTATCGGGTTTTGTCCATATCGCGGGATCGCCGTAGGTTGGTGTGGTGTCTGGAAACACCACACCGTAAAAGCTGAACCGAGTTAAATCAGTAGTAAAAATTGGTTTTGCACCAAATTTTGCAGCAAAAGCGGTACCGTTATCTACCAGTTCATTACGTAACCGCTGTTCTTTATCCCAGGCTGCGAGGGCGGCTGGTGTTGATATCTTATAATAAGCCATTAGTAACCTACCTTAACGGCATAGGTTTTCTGCATTGACTCATTTAATGTATCCAACTCACCATTTTCAACGAGTAATTTCCAGCTATTCCAGTTAGCAGCAATACAACTCCATTCATGACTTTCACCGAACATGAAAAGAATTTTATCCTCGAATTCAGGTGCTGCTTTAATAAGTCCTATGCAGCGAATGAAATCATCTGAATCATGTGGATGAGCATAACGCGAAACGAATTTCTGGCTTAATATAGACGCCATATATTTGCTGCTTGCGCCTACTTTGTCACTAACTAGCCAGTTATCAAGCCCCATTGCAGGTGTTATATCAACGGGCTCGCGTGCATATTCTGCACAAATTGAATTAACCGCCTCGATGACGACATTCATGCGGTTGTCTGCCGGGATATTAGGGTGCTGGCGGCTAATTTCGGCGTTGATGGCCGCAATAATTTTCAACTGATTGAGGTTGTATGCTTTCAAGTTCCCTTCTTAGCGCTATGAGCGCCAGTAATTGGATTAATAACCACATCACTTTCCAATGGCCTGATGCGGATATATTTGCGGGGTTTATTTTTGAGGTAGGTAAGCTTACTGGGGGTAAAAATGGCAATGTCATCAATATCAAATAGGGCTGCAATCTTCCTGATGGTTTCCTGCATGTTGGCCTCGGCAGCGTGTTCCCATACTGCCGCGCGACCTTTTTCGATTTTCATGGGATTGGCTCTATATCGCCACCATGCTCTTCTATTGCTTTTTGGAGTAACGGTATTGCTCGGTTCCATGGAACCGTTAATGCGTGCTCAATAGCACGATACAGGCCGATGGCATCACGCTCCCACCTGTCGGCTGTATCTTCCCACCCGCCAAGCTCTTCTACCTCATTTTCCAGATCATCAATGCGGTCGTTGAATTCGCCACGAACTTCCGCTTGTACCTCTTCTCGCATACGGAATTTGATAATTTCCAGCACCTCTTCCGTAGGAAGTATGCCCAGTAGTTGCTCTGGATCTGCGGTGCTAAATTTCAAAGCCAGTTCCTGAGACATACCTCGCTCCTGATTAATCGTTGCCAGGGTAATAAAGGTCGTCTGGTGCTGAATCCCACACTAAGAGGCTTCCACCGTGATATAGCGCAAGTACAAGCTTTTCGAAGCGGCTATATGCTTTGATGATTCTTTTGCCAAGTATCTTGTTGTGCTCCAAACTGCCTGAAAACAGTTCATAGACTGGGTGTTCGTCATGTAGGATTTGCGCGCCTCTCCATCCATCTACACGCTCAGCGCGAAAACCTAAATAAACATCGCAGTTGTATGCCTTGCTAACTTCCGTTTTATAGCCGCCAGCCGGTTCAGCGTGCAATCCGACATAAATAAAACCGTCACGGTCATCCTCAATAAGGGATTGAGGACAATCCCAACGTTCTTCGCTGGCTCTCTCACTGTTATCTTCTACAAACGCCGCCCAGAGATCAGATGCTTTAATGAATTTTGGTATCACTCCCTCTGAAGTGAACTCAGTTATCATTTCATCCATCTTTTTGACTATGCCGCTTTCGATACCAGCCGTTTCCCATTTTTCACGCATTAATCGGGTTATAAGGCTGTTATAGCGTTCCAGCTCGATGATGTTCTCTACGTTGGTAGGCAGCGCGGCTTTCATTGCGTTTTTCATGACCTTGCCGAAGTCGCTATATGAGCCGAAAGCGTCATCGATCAGATTCCCGAAGAGTTTTTCAATGCCCTTGTCGATAATTTCGAAGGCTTTCGGGCTGTTGGAAAACTCGACGCAACGCTGAGTGAGTAAGGCCGAAAGGGGTAACTCAGTAGGTTGCTGGGATACAGAAAATGTTGGTGCATCAATCTGGTGAGTTTTATCGTTGGTCATTGGTCAGTCCTCAGTTTATTTTTTCGAAATAAATTACCCATACTCATGGGGTTTTCCTCTACAACTAAATCTCCCGTATTAACCGGTTGATAATGTCTTTTTGGGAGGGAATACGTAGCTGGTGCGCTAATTGCCATGCTTTGCGCTGATTCTGGGTTTTATGCTCCAACATTTTGCGGATAGTGGTCACCGGGATACCGGTGCTGCTGGCAATCAAGTTTTCATTATGGCCAGCGCGGTGAAACTGATAGATAGCCAGCAAAACTTCCAGTGAGTAGCGCTTACGAATACCTATATCGACCGTATTCACCTGAGATAAACCGGGCCATCGCACATCATTGGGATACATCGGCTTCGGTATTGGCTGGTAGGGGTTACCGCTGCGGATTTCAGCGCGACAGCGCATTAGCCAGATGATACGAGCGGTATAGTCTCCCCGGTCATCTTCTTTAAAGTAGCTGCCGGTACTCTGGTTCAGTTCCTCATCCATCATGCGGCTTCCTTCTGTTTCTGCTCTAATTCCCACTCTTTTACGATTCGGGTGCATTGAGCATGTACCTGGCGGGCGCTGGCGATCCCAAAGCCTTTGACGGCATTAGCCAACATATCCGGGGTACGACGGACAACATCAAATAACGAATGGATCCCAGAGCGGGCCAGCAGTTCTAAATGTTGCTCTTTCAACGGTAGGGTTTCGGTTAGCACGGTTTCTGCCCACTCAGCCCGCTTCACTAAGTGTGGGTGAGTAGGCTCAAGCAGATCTCGAATACGCTGGGTAACCGCTGGGGTCAGGCCATCCGGCCAGTTCTGTTTAAAATCATCAACCATGGGATAGACGGGTAATGCCCACTCATTGACCGAGACGATCAGGCCAATGCCGCTGGTGGAGCGAATTTCAATATGCCAGTCAATATCGTTAATGAGCTGCATATCATAATCACCTGAGCGCAGTTTCAGTCCCCACTGGAAGGTATAAAAGTAAAACTCAATACCATCATTGCCACGATAGTAGGTTGGCTCGACGTCACCATCCATACGCTGGATCCGGTTGGTGAGGTCAGAAACGGCATTATTCAATTGGTCATTAACATTGACCATGACAGCCAGTTTGCTGGTTTTTTCTGCCACCTCTTTTTTGTATCGCCGGATCTCTGTTAGTTGCTGGTTTAACAGCGTGCGCTTGCTCTCCAAATCATCTTTGAGGCGAACGATCTGGATTTTCATTTTTTCAGGATTCAGTGACTTCAACCGATTCACCTCAGTAGCCAACACGCGTTGGTCTGAAAGTGAAAGATTGTATTTGGCTGAGATACTGTCTCGCTGCGCATTGGCTTCAGCGACTAACAGGTCTGCATTTTCTATGCGTTCCTGCACTTGTGTTAACGCCAAGGATTTCGTGGTTAGGTCGTTTTCAGTTTTTTCTAAACGGTCGAATAAAAGGTTGTACTCGTCAGTCTCGATGTTGAGTTGTTCAATACATAGGGACTGTGCTTGGTTGAGTAAAACAGTCGCGCTCTCTATAGAGCGCTGTGCGGTGCCGGTAGTCTGCTCGATGGCAAGGTCTAACTGCGCCCGAACTGGACGCAGAGATGACTCCAGCACACTGGCAGTTGTGGCCTGTGTGGTCATGATGGGTTACCTGTGGAATGCCTGCCGGGGCAGGTTATGAAAGGTTATTGCGTGATAGAGAAATAGCGGATCCGGCCAGCTTTAACCGCGTTGTACAGGCGGTTAACTGTTTCAGTAGTAAGCTCAATTCCTGCCGCCACTAAATCAGCATCAATTTGGGCAATCCAATTAGCTGGCTTGTCTGTTAGTGGCGTATTTACCGATCCGCCCAGTTGTTTAGGAAAGTTAACCGATCCCGCAGGGTGTAACGACTGATGGGCTGTTGCATCCGTACTTGCGGTGACTGTTTCTGTAGTGGACACTGCCGCTGCCTGTTGTTGTTTTTTCAATTCATCAAGCCGCAATGCTTCCTGCTGTCTGTGTTGTTCCTCAATCTGTTTTTGCCTGGTAATGCGTTGATCAATCATCAGCGCCAGATGTTCGTGCTCAAGGGCAATTATCTGGTTGATGTCAGCGAACAGATTTTTATAAGCCGGTTCAATATCAGCAAATAGCACTAAGTTGGACTGATATTTCTCACCTAATTGGTTAGCAGCTATCTTGGCGCGGGCCAGTTCATCGTTGGCTGCACTCTGCAAAGAGGTGAGGGTTTTCTTGCCTTTGATAGCAGTGGCAAAATCAGCCGGGATAGTAGGTAGAGTGACAATAGCCAACTGTTTATTGATACCGGCAATGTGCTCAGCAAGAGCGGCTTTTACCTTATTCAGTATTTCAAGGCGAATAGCTTCTTTGCGCAACTTAACGAGTTTTGACAGGTCTAGCCGTTTGTTTCGCATTTCATCGCGCAAGGTATCAATGGTGCGGAAAAGTAGATCAATCTGCTCAGTCTTAGACAGTGCCTGTTGTTTAATCAGATCCAACTCTTTCTCTGCTTTTTCACAGAACTTAACGGTTTCTTCTGCGTCAGCGAAGTCCTGATCGGTCACCAGATTAGTGTTGATGGATTGAATAAAAGCCAACGCTTGATTCTGGTAAACGGTCAGGTTTGATTCTTTTACCGCGCCCTCTATCTCCACCAATAGGGCAGGGAGGCGCATTAAGGCTTTACCTTGCAGTATGTCTTTTATCTCAGGGGCTGTGTAACCGTTCAAATCCTGTTCAAATTGCTGCCAACCCGCCATCAAAGCTTCACGGCGACCAGGTACCGGTAAATACTCCATCCACACAAAGTTATCCTCAGTACCATCCGAAACCACAAAAATAACCTTTTCTGCATCACTCACGAGGAGTTGTTGCTCAAGCTGCCAGTAATATTCTGGCGGCAGATCTTTATCTTTTACAGCCTGCGCCAGAGTGGCATTCCACATTTTGTGTTCGAACAGCACATCTTCCATCATGGTCATGCCATCAAAGGAAGCCAACAAATAGCCATTATCATCGATGGCCGTGGCGGGGAATAATTCGGTACCGATAATGGACTCTACAATTACCCGCGCTGTGGCTTCTTGCGCGTGGCCTTTATCGAACAAGTTGGTTTGTACCCAATCGCTGATTTCCCGTTCCGAGCCGGTGGCCTTCATATTCAGCAATTCATCGCGGCGCATTTTACTGGAGGCTGCCATCATTACCGGGGCTTCGCTGGCAGTGAAATGGCGACTGCGTAAGGCGTGCCATTCTGGCGTGCCTTGCTGGACATTAATGATTTGCATCTTCTGCCTCCAGATGTTCGATAGTTTTGATTTGTGCCGAGGTGAGGGTGTATTTACTTTCGATGGTGTTGATGATTTGCGCGGCGGTTTTCTTGCCTTTACTGATTAGCGTTGTCCAGTCAGCAAGAGCGCGTTGAAATTGTTCCGCGCTGTATTCTGGTAGTGCCTGCGGCTGGCTTGGTTGCTGGCTGCCCTGGCTGTGTTCTTTACCTTCATTCACATCAAGACTTTTACCTTCCATTTCTTCTGCTGTTGGCTGCTGACCAATTTCCGGCCAACCTTTACGCAGTGCCTGCGCTTCGGCGCACTTGGCTAATTGCCCATAAGGCCGCTTTTTCCACATGGCATTGGGTGCTTGGGTATCGCGGCCAGCGGTCGCATAGTTCTCCAGCCAATATTCCTTCGCACTGAACTCCACGATAGTGCCGTTAGGCATGAGTTTGCTCAGGGTGTATTTGCACCACTGAGGGAAAGTAATTTCTACTCCGTTAAAAACTTGTGTGAGGTCAGGGCCAAATTCGGGTTCCTGTGCACCGGCATAGTTACCAGAGCGGTCTGCCTGTATGCGATAGAGCCCAACACCGGGCATCACCACATCACGCATTTCATATTTACCACTTACCGCATCTTTCACGCTCATAGGAACTAAATGAACGGGTTTCATCAGTGGGTCTAACTGGCGGGCGCGGCAATAACTCACCGCCATAATGACTGAATCATCTTTAGCGCCAGGGTAAATACTGTTTTTCAGCGCGTTCCACGTTGGTTCGTCAATATTCAACCCAACCACGGCGGGCGGGAGATTACTGGTTGTTACTGCTTGGGTGGTCATTGGTCAGCCCTCAGATTTTGACAGCGATAGCCAGAAACATGAACGCGCCTAAAACACAGGCGAAGAAGAATTTCAGGCCAGATTGGCGGGGATACAGGTTGAAGTCGTCGCCGGTAACGCGGTGGCGGTATTGGAGTTTCTTGATGAATTCAATAGTCATGGTATGCTTTCCCATGGTTGGGTTTGGTCACTCAACCACGCTGATAATAATCCTCGTGGTTATTGTTCAGTCCTCAGTAGGTTTGCGGTTGGTCCCGCACTCCTGGGATAGCCCCGGCTTAATCGCTGGGGCTTTTCTCTTTATTGGAGTTGGTGGTTTTTCTCAGCGTCTAATTCCATTGCTCGTTCTGCCTTGGCAACACGGAGAAATATTTCCTCCTGTACCTCATCCAGATAAAGCTCCATAGCGGCGGTTTCGGTAAACGCCGTAAGATAATGGGTACTGGCACCTGCAATAAAGCAGCTATTTTTTACTGCGGTTTTAAAGGCGCAGAGCATTTTCGAATGGCGGCGTAAAAACTCAATCCGCTTGCCTAATTCCTCTTGCTCATCAGGATCCGAAATCAATAGGCGGTCATATTGTTCCAGCGATTGCTCAACCATTCGCTGATAGTTGTATTCATTCACGATGCACCTCGCTTATCAGGTTGAGAGATAGTCTTCACATATCTGTTTCGCTTGTTGGCACTGCTTAATGTCAAACCAACCAAAGTGGCATTTCTCTGCGGGGATCCCCATTTTTTCAGCTAGCCATCCATATGCCTGAGAGCGAGACATAAGCCTTGATTGCCAAATACACTCAAATGGGTTTTTGCACTCCTTCCTCGCTTGCCGGGTGGCTTTGTCAGCCAATGTCCCTAAAGGAATTGCAGTGAATGGGTGCAATCCCACATACGCGCCACAGCCTTGGCATAAATAGACATAAGGCCAGTCGTTGTAGTCGCGCCCATAAACTTCTTGATGCGTGGCGATTTGAACGCTACCAGAGCAAAAATGGCACTCTGTGGGGGCCGGAAGAGGGTTTTTTACTCGGGCAGTAGCTGTTCGACTTGGATTGGTCGGGGTCTTAATTTTAGAAGTGTCCAATATGTTTTCCTCAATGGTCTTACTCATGCGCCCATACTGATTAGGCGCATGGTGAAAGAGCGTTGATTATTCGCCGTCTTTCTTTTCGTTAATGCGTTGGAATGGGTAGCGATCTGTATCTGGCTTGATATTGCGGTAGAAGTGGGAGCCAATTGATTCAGCACCGGAGAATGCCGCGTAATCATCAGCGGACACATTCTGGTAGTGATACAGGGCTGCCGGTTCACCCTTCGACTTAAAACGAATCGCCAGAGTGTTGCTAACTGGGTCATGGCCGATGCTGTGGATCTGGGAAGATTCAATCTGCTTCATACTAATTGCTGGTAAATTGCTCATATTTGTTCCTTTTAGGTAAAAAAAAGAGCCACAGCCTAAGCTGTAGCTCCGATGGTTTATTTTGCTTTCCTGCTAATTAATGCTTAACGCACGCCGCGAGGTAACTTACTGCAACCACGCATCTTCTGGCGGGCAACTGCTGCAATCCGTTTCTCTGGATCTGCTGAAACTCTGGGCTTGCTGGGTACTGCTGGCATATCTGGCATCGGTTTGCACCGCACCAAAACTAATACTGCTTTTTCGATTCGGTTACTTTCACGCTTTGCCAGTGCTTGGATATGGGCATTGCGTTTTTTTGCCATACGCTTTTGACGAGATGTTGTAGCCATTGGTCAGTCCTCAGTTGTATCTATCACCGCTATGCCCTCAAAGAAGGCACACTGGTGATTCGTGGTTTAGCTGAGCCGTGACCGGTACACGCGGACCGTTTTGATGTCACTTAACCGATTTGTTAAAGAGCGTACCCATTGATTCGGGTGGTAGTCTTGTTCTTGAGCTTAAATGTAACTTTAGTTTCGGATTGCGTCAAGTGAGATTTGATACTTTAGTTTCGGATTGATGCGAAAGGATAAAAGCAGAAGGAGGGAACTTCAGGCAGTAACTATTTTTTCAGGCAAAAACTTTTATCAAACTTATAGTCAAGAGTGCCAGTTATAAACTGGTAAGACAAAACAAGCTGACCACCATGTTGGGTTATTAACGGATTTTGGCACATGTTTTCGTTGAACATTTTTAGTGCCATAGTATAAAGCTCATTTTTTAGTTCTTCTGTTACAGCTAAATTCTTTATAGTATATACATAGTGTATTCTTCGATCCTCAACGTACATATCTCTGAAAGTTGTATACTGATCTATTACAACTGGTAAGCGTTGGTCCGCTTTTATTTTCTTATATTGCTCTGCTGCAAGTGTCCATGTATCTGGATTGATTTCATTATCTGCTACAATATGTATTAAATCTTTTCTTACTAAACTAAAAATCAAAAAAGCTATTGATACTAAAATATAAAATCTCCATTTCTTAAAAAATCCATCACCTTTTATTTCATTTGCAACAATAGGTTGTGCTTTAAAAATGGTTTTTTGTTGGTTGTCTTGTTTATCGTGCCAAGGATTTGATTTATTTACCTCATTTAATTGAACGATTTGTGTTCCACAGGATGGGCAAAATTTGTTGTGTGGATCAACTGATGCGCCGCATTTCATACAATACATTGTTATCTCCCTATAAGTTTTCCCATTTGGCTTCAACGACAACCCCAATAATACGACAGTTACCATTGATTTTTATCATTGGATACTGAGGGTTAAGAGGTTTGAGATATTTATTGCCAGCATCTTCGATATAACGTTTGAATGTAGCCTCATTATCATCAGTTAATTTAGCAATAACCAATTTCCCAGATATGGGCTCGATATCTGGATTCACTAACACTGACATTCCTTCCGGGATAGTTAGCCCCACGGGGGAGGTCATGGAGTCCCCTTTAACATCAAGCCAAAAAGCGTTTTGGCCCGCATATTTGGTAGTAGTTACCCAATTATCAATTTCGTTGAGGCTATATGGCTCAATTGCTTCAGACCAGTTCCCCGCGCTAACCCAACTGATTTTGGGATACTCATATGATTGTACTGGGTGCGAGTCTTTATTTTCTTTCACATTAGCATCCCAATTAGCGCTAGATGTAGATTGTAATTCAGGGTTTCCCTTCCCCGTCTGAAGCCATTCTGGATTGCATAAAAGAGCGCGGGCAATTTTGAATAGTGTATCGCCATTGAAATTTTTGGTAAGGCCAAGCTCTGCTTTGCTTATGGCAACCCTAGAGACACCGGCTTTCCTGGCTAATTCTTCCTGACTAAGATTCAAAGCCGCTCTACGTTCGCTAACCCTTTCAGCAAGAGTGCTTGTCATTAAATTCTCCAAAAATGTTGTATAGCTAATATCTGACACCAAAGTAACACCATCTTTGGAAACTTTGTTTTCGTTATGCTCTTGCTTGATTCCGACACTTTAGTTACGCTTAGCGAGGAGGTTTCTATGAAACTATATGAAATTTTGAAAACTGAAATTGGCAGCAATGCAGAAATTGGCCGCCGCTTTCCTGCAAAAGGTAAGCCACGAACCGGGCAAGCAGTCGGTAAGTGGCGCTCGCAAGGTGTGCCTGAAGATATTGCCCTGTTGTGCCATTTATCTTCCTGTATCCCATACACCTATAACCCGGCCGACTATGGCCGTAACCCGGAAAATCTCAGTCTGGTTCTGACCAAACCAGCTCATCAGTAAAGATAGAGGACTGACCAATGACCACAATTTACCAACCTGCCGGTATAACGGCAGGGGCTGCGATAGCCTCTGACGTTCGGCGGGAATTGCTATCCCGTAAAAAAGTGGGAAAGAACGGTTTACCGTTCCATACCGTGCGTGAAGATCAGATTAAGACCAGATGGACTGAAAGCGAGGCAGTGGCCATAAAAAGCACTGCCAACGCGCTGGAATCAAACCCCGCAGTAGAAACCAATGTGGCCGCAATTCGTGGATTTTTGGCGATGTTTGCCGAGGCTCCAGAAATGCTGGCTCACGTCCATGCCGAATTAAAACTCGCCGGGCTGCCGGTACCCGAGTGGCTGCCTGATCTTCCAATCAGCCAGGAGAAATCCCAATGACTAACATCACGCCAACCACCACACAGTCGGTAGAACTGATTGCCAACATTGTGGGTAAAAAACTGGCTATTGACGGGCAGGAGGCCCGCCGTATGGCTATCACAGGGGCTTTGTCTGGTATCACCCAGGCATTTTATTCCCGCCAACATAGTCCCTCAGATACCAAGCAGCCGTAGGGGGATCTATGACGCCATCTGAACTCATATACCAATTTGGCCGACCGATTGCTTACTACCCTGGTCTGGTTCCATATCTTGGGAGCGTAAACGCTGTCATTTTGTTCTGCCAATTCTTCTATTGGACCGGCAAAGAAACTTCAGAGTTTGGCATTTTTAAAACTACGGAAGAGATTGAATCTGAAACAGGATTGACCTACGAGGAACAACTTACAGCCCGTAAAAAGCTCAAGCAAGCGGGGGTTTTGAAAGAAACAAATAAGCGGTTAGAACACCGTATTTACTATCAGATTGATACCGACCGGTTGGATGGAATGCTATCGCAACCTATTGATAATTCCCCAAATGGGGAAAGCCCATTTCGGGAAACAGGGAAAACCCAATTGGCGAACGAGGAAAAGCCCAAGCCGCCAGCGAGGGATTCCCTAACTGGCGGGCAAGGGATTCCCCATTTCGATCATACAGAGATTACTACAGAGATTACTACAGAGAAGCGCACACGTAAGGCGGCTAAAAATTCGGCAATAGACTTCTCCGCTTTTCCGATGGCTGTTAGCTCTGAGATTTGGGATGACTACCTAAAACACCGAAAAGCAAAACGAGCTCCAATGACTCAGACCGTGGTGAACATGCTGGGTAAGGAGTTGAGTAAAGCGGTTGCTGCTGGATGGTCTGTGGATGATGCGTTATCTGAAGCCATGGCCGCCGGTTGGCAGGGGTTGAAATTTGAATGGTTGCAGAATCGTAGTCGGCCACAAAATCAGTGCGCTGGTAACACTGGCATGAGTCGTCAGGAAGCACTGGAGGCCCGTAATGCACAGGTTGCTGACGATTTTGTCAATGATGGGTGGTGAGTATGCAGGGTGTAGCTGATAGACGTGAGTTCGCGGAGGTCATGAAAGCCACTCTTGCGATATATGGTAAAGATGCTTCAAAAGCCGTGCTCGATCTCTATTGGAATGCGTTGCTGCCATACGATATCGACACAGTGCGCAAGGCATTTAGCAACTGGCTTACTGATCCAGACCAAGGCAGATTCTCACCAAAACCTGCCGATATTATCCGCAATATACAAAATATTGCCGGTAAACCAGATTGGCTCTCAGCAAATGAGGCGTGGGCATTGGCATTACCCGCGCAAGATGAGGCTAACACCGTGGTCTGGACGAATGAAATTGCCCAGGCATGGAGTATTGCCCAGCCCATTATGCAGGAAGGCGACAAAGTGGGGGCGCGTATGGCTTTCATTGCGGCCTATGAACGATTGACTAAGGCAGCACAGGGGACAGGCCGATCACCGGAGTGGTCAGTGTCGGAGGGATGGGACAAAGAAACGGTAAAACGCACGGTTGAACAGGCGGTAACAACAGGACTATTGCCAAAACCTAAAGCTGAGAAATATCAGTTGTTGTTATCAGATAAGGGCAAGTTGGGTAATGGGGTACCAACAAAAATCCGTCATTTTTTAGACGAGTTGAAAGACAAAATTAAACAGGATCAGGAGGAAAGGGCAAGAGGATGGCGCGATGAAAGTATCAGGTTACAAGAGTCTCTGGACAGTAAACACCGAGAGTCATTGCAGCAGGCCGCCGACCACGGTTTGCATAATAATCAAATTACTGAGGACTGACCAATGAGCATTAATTTTAAGAACGTGTTGATTTACAAACTATCCCGCGATGTATCTTTCGCCAATCTGGAAGAGCAAATGGCGCAATTCGCATTTACACCGTGTGGTAGCCAGGATATGGCGAAAACTGGTTGGATATCGCCAATGGGTAACGAAAGCGCCACGCTAGCGCATGTGGCTAACAAGCAAATCCTGATCACATTGCAGTGTGAAAAAAAGGATTTACCTGCGCCGGTTATCGCCCGTGAGCTGGCGAGTAAAGTTGAACGCTTGGAACAAGAGCAACACCGTAAACTGAAAAAAACAGAAAAAGACTCGCTGAAAGATGAAGTTATCCAGACTCTGTTGCCACGGGCCTTTAGCAAATACTCTACAACATCCATTTGGATTAACGCAGGGGCTGGGTTAATCATCATCGATGCCGCTAGCGCGCGGAAAGCTGAAAATGCATTGTCATTATTGCGCAAAACCATGGGTTCACTGCCTGTTATCCCTATGACACTTGATACCCCAATTGAACTGACGCTAACCGAATGGTTGCGCTCAGGTGCCGCACCTGCTGGGTTTGTGCTTCAGGAAGAAGCTGAGTTAAAGGCTGTGTTGGAACAGGGTGGCATTCTGCGCAGTAAACATCAGGATTTAGTCAGTGACGAGATCCGTGGGCATATCGCCGCCGGTAAACTGGTTACCAAGTTGGCTTTGGAGTGGCGGGAACGTATTAGTTTCATGCTGTCCGACGATGGCAGCCTGAAGAGAGTGAAATACAGTGCCACGCTTCTGGAGCAAAACGACGATATCGATCGCGAGGATTATGCTCAGCGATTTGATGCCGATTTCATTCTGATGACGGGTGAATTAGCTGCCTTAATTGCGGATCTGGTTATGGCATTAGGCGGGGAGGCAACCAGTAGTTCATGGGTAGACTTGGACGGCGCAGAAAGGGACGATGATGATCGCTATCCTGAAGCAGTGGAGTTCATCAAGGCAAAAGGTAAAGCTTCAATCTCTGGGCTACAGCGTGAACTCCGCATTGGTTATAACCGTGCTGCCTGGCTGCTAGAAAGAATGCAGGTTGAAGGCATTGTGTCACAACCAACTCTAGACGGAACCCGCCAAGTGCTGGTCGGGGAGGGCGCGTAATGGTGATCAAGCCACACGTACCCAACGCCGAAAGGGTTGGTATTAACAACGATATAAGGTCTATGCGCCTGGCTGGTCGGTTAAGTGATGCAAACAGCCAGTTAAACCGCGTGATCAGTGCCGCCAGTGGTGCTGATTGGCGGACCCTGCGCGATCTCGAAAAATTATTATCCCAGATGTTCCCCGGTGAAGGTGATACCCAGACCGCTATAAGCGCACGCCTGCGTGAAATTAATCCTGTCCGTCATGGGCTGGTGAAACAGGTCAGAACTGTCCGCAATGAGGATAGCGGTAAGCGTGTTTGGTTTTATCGCCTGGTTCCTACCACGCAAGGAGGCATGCAATGAGTGAGTTTGCTGTTACTCAGTATGTGCAAGATCTTGAAGCCTTAAAGTCAGCATCAACGCATAAGCTGAAACTCATTGGCGACCAATGGCGCACGCCAGATGCTCTGTTCTGGGGTATCAATGCGATGTTTGGCCCGTTAGTTCTGGATCTGTTCAGTGATGGTGAGAATGCGAAAACGCCTGCTTATTACACTGCGGAAGATAATGCTCTCACTCAAGACTGGTCGGCCAAACTAACAGAGCTCAAAGGCGCAGCTTTCGCCAATCCTCCCTACAGCACGGCGAAGAAGCATGAAGGTCAATATATCACTGGTATGCGGCACATCATGGCTTATACCTCCGAAATGCGACAGCGCGGCGGTCGATATGTCTATTTGACCAAAGCGGCCACGTCCGAGGTGTGGTGGCCTGAAGAAGCAGACCATATTGCATTCATTCGCGGCAGAATTGGTTTTGAAGTACCGGTTTGGTTCCGGCCAGAAGATAGCACTCAGGTGGCCTGCAATGCAGGTTTTGGCGCGGCAGTAGCCATTTTTGATAAAGAATGGCGTGGTCCAGCCATTAGCTATATCACCCGTGAGCAATTACTTGCTACTGGTGAGGCATTCTTAGCGCAGATCCGCAGAGAGGCTGCAAAATTATCACCACCCGTTACTTTATCCGAAACAAGCAACACGGTTTGGCCCGTAGAAGTTAACCAGATTTTCGGGCTGGTACCGGCGGCAAGTGAATTGGCTGAACACCTCCAGAACAAACTGCGTAACCATATCAACCGTTTAAAAATCGAAGGTTATCCAATGGCTGCAATCATCAATACCGCCAGCACGCTGACTGCTGTCATGGGAGACAACGCATGAAAGAAATCATCGTAGATAATTTTGCTGGTGGCGGTGGTGCTTCTACCGGGATCGAAATGGCAACTGGGCGCAGTGTTGATATCGCCATCAATCATGACGAAAACGCCATTGCTATGCATACGACAAACCACCCCGACACACTGCATTACTGCGAATCAGTATTTGATATTGACCCAGTAGCAGCGACCGCCGGCCGAGATGTCGGGCTTGCGTGGTTCAGTCCCGATTGTCGCCATTTCAGTAAGGCCAAGGGTAGTAAACCGGTTAAAAAAGAGATCCGTGGTTTAGCGTGGATTGTCGTGCGCTGGGCGTTGGCGAAAAAGCCTCGAGTAGTCATGCTTGAAAATGTCGAAGAGTTTAAGACGTGGGGACCGCTGATTACTGCTGAAGATGGTACGGAACACCCTGATCCCGCCCGCGCTGGTGAGACATTTGCTGCTTTCGTTGGCATGTTGACCACCGGCATTGATGCCGAGCACCCAGCACTACAGGAATGTTGTGAAGTCTTAGGGCTTGATATCAATGGCACAGAGGCTAAACGTTTAGTTTCTGGTTTGGGTTATGTTGTGGAACATAGAGAGCTTCGGGCTAGTGATTACGGTGCGCCAACCATCAGAAAGCGCTTTTTCATGGTGATGCGCTGTGATGGAAAGTCTGTGGTATGGCCGGAGCCAACTCACGGCGATCCTAAGTCCCTGGACGTTCAAAGCGGCCACCGTGCGCCGTGGCGAACTGCCGCTGAGTGCATTGATTGGTCAATTCCATGCCCGAGCATTTTCGAGCGCAAGAAACCGCTGGCAGAGAACACACTGAAACGTATTGCGCGTGGCATTCAGCGCTTTGTTATCGATAACCCCACGCCGTTTATCGTGAAGTGCAACCATACCAGTACCAAAACCTCATACGACTGTTTTCGAGGTCAGTCACTGGATCAGCCATTGCAGACCATAACAAAGACCCACGGTTATGCGGTGGTCACTCCACATATAACGAAATTCCGCTCTGGCGCCACAGGGCAGGAATGCGATGAACCATTGCCAACAATCACCGCAGGTAGTTCTATTCGCCCTGGTGGTAACGGTCATGCTCTGGGGATGGTAGAAGCAAAACTGGCCCCATTTATTGCTGGCGCTGGTGGCCCTAGTTATTCAGCAAAACCACGTGCTGTAGCGCAACCGATGCACACAGTCTGCAATACAAATCATTCTTGCCTTATTGCTCCAATCATTGCCCGCATTGGTCAAACCGGTTTTGGTGGCGACCGCATGGCATATGAGGCTGGTAAACCACTGACTACAGTCACTAGCAAGGCTGAACACCTTCTTGTAGCCCCGATTATTGCCCGTGAGTTTGGCAATAGCGTGGGGCATATGGTTGATGAGCCAAGCGGTACTATTACTGCGGGCGGTGGTGGAAAGTCTCGGCTTGTTTCTGCGTTCTTAGCTAAACACTTCGGTGGCAACTATACCGGCCCTGGTGCTGATCTAGGCCAGCCAGCCCATACGGTAACAACTGTTGATCACCATGCGCTAGTGACGTCCAACTTAATAAAGCTGCGCGGCACCTGCAAAGACGGTCAACAGGTTACCCAGCCAATGCCAACCATTACTGCTGGTGGCCTGCATATCGGTGAGGTTCGTGCTTTCTTACTCAAGTATTACGGCAATGAGAAAGAGGGTGTTAGCCTGAATGATCCCCTGCATACAGTTACCACTAACGATAGATTTGGGCTGGTTACGGTCGAGGGTATTGATTATCAAATCGTTGATATCGGCATGCGTATGCTGCAACCGCATGAGCTTTACGCCGCACAGGGCTTCCCGAGCTGGTACATCATCGACCGCGATTACACTGGCACTAAATACGCGAAAGATAAACAAGTAGCCCGCTGTGGTAATGCAGTACCACCACCGTTTGCTGAGGCATTAGTTCGTGCCAACTTACCGGAGATGTGCGTAGAACGTAAAGAGGTGGCGGCATGACAACAGCGCAGCGAACTAAGTCCCCGAGAAGGAAAAAGACTGAGGTGCTGGGCGTCCTGTTACCCGGTGGTGGAATCAAGTATGCCACTGATCATGATCGGGAAACTATGAAGGGGGTGCCTGCGGGCACTCCAATCTCAATGAGTCCAATTGGCGACCGGCGCAACTTGAAGCATCACCGTAAATTCTGGAAATTGTTGGAGCTGGGTTTCTCATATTGGGTACCGGATTGGACCTTTGTTAGTGCGCCAGAGGAATGGATAGCCCATGAGGTGGCTAAAGCTGTGGGTAGTGCCGCTGGAGATCCAGAACTTTATGAGAATGTTACAAAGTCTATTGCTCAAGCAGTATTAGACAGGGTAATCAGGCAGCGCCAGAAGAGGTTTGATGGGGAGGCGGTAAAGACTGATGCAGCCTACTTCAACCACGTCATGATCAAAGCCGGATTCTATGACCTGATGCCCAACCCAGAGGGTGGCACATTGAAACAGCGTTGGAGTATCGCATTCGTGAATATGGATCAGGGGGCTTTTGACCGTATTTATAAAGGCGTGGCCGGTGTTATCTGGAATGAGACATTAGGCCAGCACTTTGATAACGAGTATGAAATGGAACAGGCAGTTAACCGACTGCTGGAATACTGAGGACTGACCAATGAGCGATAATAACGATATTCATGATGATCAAAGTGACAATGTATTGGCATTCACCAAGCGATTTAATGAGAACGCTGATATCAAAGAAATGCTGAATTTTGTTAAGGCTGAGCCAGCAGCAAGCCAAAGCCGACGCTGTACTCATAGTAAAATTTTAGTTGATGATCATCTGCGTCAACTTACTTGCCGCCTGTGTGGTGCCGTAGTGGAAGCATTCGACTGGATTAACTCAGTAACGAAAAATGAAACAAAAGTCGATTGGGAACTTAAAGGACTGCGTGGAGAAATTAAGCAACATCGTGAAGGTTTAGAAAAGCTGAAACGTGAAGAGGTTAATTGCCGGGCAAGAATTAAAAACGCCGCATTCAAGTTGAATGATATCAACCTCCAGATCAGCCAAGCAGAGAGCGATCTAAGGGATAAAAGTGAGTAAGTCCCCGGCATTTAGAAGCAAAGCCCTACGCGATTCTGCGCGGGGCCAATTCTGCACGCTCCAGATTCCCGGTATCTGTAACAGTAACCCAGAAACAACGGTACTGTGCCATTTGCCCAGTTCAACCCATGGCATGGGGTATAAGTCAGATGACTACTGGGCCGTATTTGGGTGCAACTGCTGCCATGATGTTATTGATGGGTGGGTACCATATGAATGGCAGCCTGGAGAGCTTGGGGAAACGATATTACTGGCATTGCATGCAACTCTTAGGATTTGGCTGGAGGAATCGCTGGTAACCGCTAAAGGGGGCCAGTTTGCTTAATAGCATAGATGCGATTGGCATCATCGGAACAGCAGCAAAGCTGGAAGTGCGTAACGGGAAAGTTCGTAAAGTTAACCACCAGGCGGAAACCGAGGAACAGGCCGCGCTTATTGCGTGGGCAGATAAAACTGTTATTGATGGCATTTGTATCGGGGACTATCTGATCCATATCCCCAATGAGGGGAAGCGTGGGCCAAAGGCGGCTAGGGATGCTAAGCGGCTAGGATTGCGAAAAGGAGTGCCAGATTTGTTTCTGGCATTACCGCGTGGAGGGTATGCTGGTTTGTGGATTGAGATGAAGAGTAGTAAGGGCCAAATAGATAATAATCAAAATTGTTGGTTAGTGAAACTTACTGACATAGGTTACAAAGTAGATGTCTTCTACAGTTTCTTAAGTGCTAAAGATGCTATTATCTCTTACTTATCAAATGACAAATACCTGAGGGATTAAATGAAAAACTACAGCAGTTTCTTAATAGACCCAGATAACAAAGGATGGGTACTTGGATACGGAGTTTTCCGCAATTCACCGTGGCATTTTGTTGAGACATTTAATACTGAGCAAGAAGCTTTAGAAAAAAGAGCTGAGTATGACTCTGATTATAAAGTTGCTTATGGTTCTCATCGTGTTGGCAGCGATGATTTTGTACATGATGGGAATACAAAATGATTTCATTTTTTGCAATTAATTCATTATTATTGCGATTTATGAAATGAACTATAGAATCAGTCTTGTGATTTTAAAACACAGGACTGACCAATATGACCACTGCTATTGAACAACTTATTAAAATGCATGATCCTCGCTGTGTCAGCATAGAATCGCTGAACATTGGCCGAGGTCGTGCAGTTCTTACCAAAGACCAGATACTAGGGACTTTTGCGACCTGTCAGCATATACATCCTGTCGGGTTCGATATCTTGATGACCAAATACCGCAGTGACTGCAAAGCTGAACAACGTATACGGGCCGCTATTAGTATATGGTTACATAAGCGACCACATCCCCCCCGTGCCATTGCAGCCTGCCAGTTAGCGCTTAATATAGTTTTAGATCGTAATCTTCCGGCACAGATAGAACAAATTGCAGCTTTACTACGGCGTTACGGATCTCGCACAGGGATGACAAGAAAAGTCGTTGAAGGACTTCAGCAGCAAATCAAATTATTGGAAAGAGACAAAGCTCAGTCTCAGCATGATGGAATCATTGAATTTATTTCCCTTCAAATCAGTAAACTTCACGCAAAAGTCAAAACAGAGCGTGGCGCGTTACGGTCATGGGCCGACCAGCAAGCGGCCATCACACAAGTTTGCCCCCGCTGTCACGGTGCCGGTAAAACTCTGCGACCTCATCCCGAAATATGCAACGAATGCGGCGGTAGTGGCCGTATATCGCCAACAATGGAACATCTGCGCAAATCTATGGGTATCATAGGGGCTGAGATATCAGCTAGAGAGTGGGCTGAACAATATGCGCCACTGATTAAGGAATGCATGCAGTGGCTATATGTTGAAGAGTCGAATGCCGGTGAGGTTTTAATTGAAAGAATTCAGTTAGAAAAGACTTTTGACCAATGATTGACCCTGAATCATATATGCGCTAAATTTCCGAAAGATGCCGGAGTATGCTTAAAAGCTGCTCCGGTTTTTTATTGGTCAGTTCCGGTCAGTCCTGACTACCCCGAAAGCCTGCATGGTTCGCCCAGCAGGCTTTTTTATTTCCCCAAACCGGGGAGGTGGAGCATGAAAATGCCTGAAAAAACAGCCTTGGCTTCGTACATTACTGGGGTGGTGATGGTGATTATTGGCAAGTTAGGGAGGCTGTTAAATGATTTAACCCTCAATGATTGGGCCATTGTTATCGGCATCATCATCTGCGTCGCCACATTCTTCTTAAATGCCTATTGGCAACGTCGTCAAACCAAAGCCATAGAGAAAGCAGCCCGCGAAGGATACGCCATTATACGGGGATCGAAGTAATGGCAGTCCCCCAACGGTTAATGACTAAAATTGCCAGTGTCGTAGCGGGTGGTGCCATGGCAATAGCAGTGGCTCTAATCGGTGGTCATGACGGATTAGAAGGGCGCGAGTATGTGCCTTATTACGATGTGGTTGGTGTGCTGACAGTATGCGATGGTCACACCGGCAAAGATATTATCCTCGGGAAACGCTACAACGATACTGAATGCGACGCTTTACTGCATCAAGACTTGATCCCCGTATTTGCCGCTATCGACCGCATTGTTAAAGTTCCAATGTCTGATTTCCGCAAGGCTGCTCTGGCATCATTTGGTTACAACGTCGGTATTTCTGCCATGACCAATTCAACAATGGTGAAAAAGCTAAACCGAGGTGATACATCAGGCGCGTGCGATGAGTTACGTCGATGGATTAAAGCGGGTGGCAAGGTCTGGAAGGGGTTAGTTAATCGCCGTGAAGTTGAGCGCGAATTATGTCTGATGCCATAAAAGCCTTATAAATTAGCTAATAACACCCATTTTTAAGTTGTTTTGGTAACGCTACGTGAAATCTGAATCACTGGTGTATGCCATAACCCCTGCTTTTTTCATAGCGAACGGCTTTAAGCCCGGATCCTGATATGTCCACAAAAATACTTATCGCGATTGCCAGCGTTCTGCTGGTGGTGATCTTGAGCCTCGGCGGTACTGCTTTCTATTTCCACCAATCTGCTGTTGAGAAGGCTGGGCAATTATCACAACTGCAAAGTGATCTGGATGAATCAAGAGCCACTCTGGCATTACAGGCTTTCCACTTCCAGCGCTCCAATGAGATAGCTGCTCAGGCCGGTAGCTATAACGTCACCATTTCAGCCAAAAGCGAGGAAAGGCAAATTGAAAACCGTAAAGACCTCAAAGTTGAGGAATGCGCTGATCGGTATATCCCTGACTCTATTGCTCAGCGGATGTACGACTATACGGACGGTCTACGTGCCAGGGCAATGCGCAATTCCGGCCAGCCTGACGGAACCCTTACTCGTACCACTTCCCCCCACAGAATGACTTACCGCCAAGCAGTGCTGTGGCTTGACCCGTTACTGACCCTGTTAGACCGGGCCAACAACGATAGAGAGTCAATCCGCAATCTGCCATCACAGCAACCAACTAAACAGGAGTGAATTATGGCCTCACCAATTATCAAATATTTTGCATATGCCCATTTACCACCAGTGCTTCAGGAAGTCAGTAAGCCAATTGGTGATTTAGCCATAGCAATGGATGAGCAATTACCCGATAGCGCAGAGAAAGCGGCTGGGCTGCGCAAGTTACTAGAGGCTAAGGATTGCCTTGTACGTGCCAAATTAGGTTAACAATCACTTCAACAGGAAATGACTATGAATTTCGGACAAGCAATTCAAGCACTAAAAGCTGGATGTAAAGTGGCCCGCACAGGGTGGAATGGAAAAAGCATGTTTCTAATTCTTATCTCAGGCACTAAAGATGTAGTGCCTAACGAGGGAACACCATATGCAGACTTGACCGTTTCTCCCCAAGGCGTTGTGACCATCAATCCTCATATCGATATGAAAACCGCCACAGGTGAGATGCAGCCAGGTTGGTTGGCATCCCAAACCGATATGTTAGCAGAAGATTGGTGCATCCTAGGTAATGAGCCAGCGGTCAACCCTGTTGGTGAGTATGAATTACCTATCGGACAAACTGTAAAAATAGATGGTTACCCATTTGAGTTGCGGGAGCCGGTGAGGGCGCTAAGTGGTCAGCATGTACTGGATGTTCTCAGTGCGGATAAGAACACAGGGATTCAGGCTGTCTAAGTCATTACAGAGTCACTTCCCAAGAGGTGGCTCAATAATGGCCCACAACAGACTAATAGAACACTATGGCAAAGCATGATTGGGAAGCGTTACAAGCTGCCTTTCTGGCTGATAACGCGGTTACAGGAATTACCGCTCAGCAATGGTGTGAACAGCATGGACTTAATTACCAATCTGCACGCCGCTATATCAAACCTCGTGCTGCGCAGTCTGCGCAAAAGAAACCCCGTAGAACTGCGCACAATGCGCAATCTGTAGTGGCATAGTGAATTTGGCCACCTGACCAGAGGTGTTATTCTTGCCTCAATAACTTTACAGGTGATCCATGACCAAATATTTCACGGCTGAATTCAAACTCGAAGCGGCAAAGCTGGTTGTTGACCAGAAATACTCTCATTCGGAGGCCGCTAAAGCCATGAATGTCAGTCTTTCCGCCCTTAGCCGATGGGTGGGTAAGCTCAGATTGGAACGTCAGGGTAAAACCCCCGTTGGGCTTCCACTGACGCCTGAACAAATAGAACTTCGGGAAATGAAGAAAAGGATTCAACGTCTTGAAATGGAGAACGAAATTCTAAAAAAGGCCACCGCTCTCTTGATGTCGGACTCGTTGAACAGTTCGCGATAGTCGATAAATTGAGAGCGCTTTATTCGGTAAAAGCACTGTGTAAGGCTTTTGATGTTCAGCGTAGCAGCTATCGGTACTGGCATAACAGAGAACGCGTCCCAGATGTCGAGCGCACCATTAAACGCAGCCTGGTTAACGAAGTCTGGCATGCTAGCGGCGGGTCAGCCGGTGCCCGAAATATCGCCATAATGGTGACGAATAAGGGCGTAAAACTGGGGCGTTGGCTTGCCGGAAAATTGATGGCAGAGCTGAACATGACAAGTTGCCAGCGTCCCACACACAAATATAAACGGGGTGGGCAGGAGCATGTTGATATATCGAATCTATTGGAGCGGCAGTTTGCAGTAACCCAACCGAATGAGGTTTGGTGTGGCGATGTGACCTATATCTGGACAGGTAAGCGCTGGGCTTATCTGGCTGTGGTGTTGGATCTGTTTGCCCGCAAGCCCATAGGCTGGGCGATGTCGTTTTCACCTGACTCAGCGCTAACGGGTAAAGCGTTACAGATGGCATGGGAACTCAGGGGACGCCCAGGCGGAGTGATGTTCCACAGCGATCAGGGCAGTCATTACACCAGTAAAAAATACCGTCAGTTGCTGTGGCGTTACCGGATAAAACAGAGCCTAAGCCGGCGTGGGAACTGTTGGGACAACGCGCCAATGGAGCGATTTTTCAGAAGTCTGAAATCCGAATGGGTACCGACGACAGGTTACCAGAGCTTCGGGGAGGGCAGAAATGCAATCACCCGATATATAACGGGTTACTACAGCGAACTTCGCCCGCACTGGTACAACGGAGGCTTAACGCCCAATGAATCCGAACGGCTGTTCTATGAACAGTCTACTACCGTGGCCAATTTTAGTTGACCACTACAATCCGATGCTACTGCGCAACAGTGCGCAAACAGTGATGACGTGGAAGAGGAAGAACAGAAATTATCATCGGACACAGACGATGACCGCGATCCCGAGTCAGAGCCAACCGAGAAACCGAACTCCGGCAGATCTGGCAATGGGCAATTCACCAAAGGCAACCGTCATTCAGAAGGTAATGCAGGTAATCCCAATCCGGTTGGCGCTTTTACTCCCGGCAATCAGGCAGCCAGAAAACATGGCGCTTATGCGCGGTATCTGAATGCAGATGATTTGTTTGAGGCGGCGGCAGATTCAGATCTCCATGACGAACTGATATTCACCCGAGCGCGGGCATTATCAGTTACCAAGACCATGCGGAAAATCCACGAGGATTTAGTGGCAGCGGAGTCTGTTGAAGCGCGAATAGAACTGTATGACAAGCTGCTCAAGGCTGAATCAGCGATGGATAGAAACATTGGCCGTATTGAATCCATAGAGAACAGTTTGAGTAAATTGAAATTGGATGCCATCAACGGACCTCGTTTAAAGGCTGATACCTACCGCATTAAAGCAGCCACTTCTAAGTTGGAGGCTGAGACTCAAAAATTAACGTCAGAAGGCAAGGGAGTTACAACACCACTCAGCGAAGCAGTGAAGGAAGTTAGGGACTCAGGACAGGACGGTTTGCTGTGAAACAAGACGATAGACTTAACGATGCAGATATTGCCGTAATGACTGAGGCAGAACAGATAGCCTATATCAAAGCTCATTTATCTGATGTTTGGTGGCGGTTGAATAACCTATACAAGATAGTCAATGAAGATGGCGAGCTAGTGACCTTTCGCATGCGCCCTGCACAGCGAGAGTTGTTCAAGAATATGCACTATCGAAATATCATTCTAAAAGCTCGCCAACTAGGCTTCTCAACAGGTATAGATATCTACCTTCTAGATCAGGCGCTTTTTAACAAAAATCTCTCCTGTGGGATCATCGCTCAGGATTTACCGGCGGCAGGGGAAATATTCAGTACTAAAATATCTATTCCGTTCGATAACTTGCCTGCTTGGTTACGCGCAACGTTTCAAATCAATACCCGACGTGAAGGTGCCAATGGAGGGCATATAGAATTTGCTCATGGTTCAAAGATCCGCGTATCAACCTCATTTCGCTCAGGGACGGTTCAACGGCTACATATTTCAGAGCATGGAAAAATTTGCGCCAAGTATCCGGCCAAGGCGAAAGAGGTCAGAACGGGAACGCTCAACGCCATCAAAGACGGCTGCATTGTATTTATTGAAAGCACTGCTGAAGGCGTAGGCGGCGATTTCCACACCATGAGCACGCGAGCAATGGATTTAGGCCAATTAAATCTACCGCTCACATCACAAGATTATAAATTCCATTTCTTTGCCTGGTGGCAAGATCCTAAATATCAAACTTCAGTGCCAACTGGCGGTCTGCGTTTAAGTAAATACCATCAGGAGTATTTTGCTGCTGTTGAGCAAACGATGGGTATCACTTTGCTCGATGAACAAAAGCAGTGGTATATCCGCAAAGAGATTGAGCAGCAGGAGGAAATGAAACAGGAATTCCCTAGCACGCCATCTGAGGCATTTCTAACATCTGGCCGCCGCGTATTCGCCGCCATCAATGTCATGCAGGCCGAAGGTCAGTGTAAGTCTCCGTTGCTGGTATATGACATTGAGCCAGTAACCGGTAAACGAACCAAAGTTCAGGCATTACGTGCTGGCAATGCAGAAGAACTTCAACGCACGCTACTGAATCACTTATTAGTTTGGGAGTTGCCAGACCCTGATGAAGATTACGCCATTGGTGGGGATGTGGCTGAGGGTTTGGAAAATCGTGACCGATCATCATTTGATGTGGTGAAAAAGTCTACCGGGGAACAGGTCGCCCACTGGTTCGGCTACCTGGATGCTGAGTTATTCGCCCAACTTATAGCCCACGTTGGCCGCTGGTACAACATGGCATTTATCGGTCCAGAACGAAACAACCACGGCCACGCAGTCATACAGAAGTTACGTGAAGTTTACCCACACCGTTCTATCTACTCAGAGCAATACCTCGACCGTGATCATGATGATGAAACACCAAAGCTTGGCTGGCTAACTACAGCACAAAGCAAGCCGGTCATTATTGAAGGACTTAAGTCACTGCTTCGTGAGAATGCTTCTGGAGTCCGCTGGATTGGCACCATCAATGAATTGAATACCTACGTTTATGACGCAAGAGGTCGCATGAATGCCCAAACGGGTTGTTTTGATGACCAGGTGATGAGCTATGCCATTGCACAAGAAATGCGTGCGCGAATGCCTGCACGTCCGAAACACCAACCTATTGACCGTTCTAAACCTAAACACTGGATGGCTATCTGATGAATATCCCAACTAATGAATCTGAGGTTACTCAATCTCAGTCAGCAAACCGTGACCGCTTTACTCTTGAGCGATTGATGGATATCTCTTCGGATATTGACCATCAGCCAGACTGGCGCACTAACGCCAATACCGCCTGCGCCTATTACGATGGTGACCAGCTTGCACCGGAAGTGGTAGCAAAGCTACGAGAACGCGGACAACCGTTAACGCAACATAACCTTATCGCTCCGACTATCGACGGCGTGCTGGGCATGGAGGCTAAGACCCGCACCGATCTAATGGTGATTGCTGATGATCCTAATGAAGAAATGGAAGTGATGGCCGAAGCAGTCAATGCTGAGTTTGCTGATGCCTGCCGACTAAGTGGTTTGAATAAGGCCCGCAGTGATGCTTATGCCGAGCAAATTAAAGCCGGGCTATCGTGGGTTGAGGTGCGCCGCAACAGTGACCCATTCGATAATAAATTTAAAGTGTCTACCGTTCATCGTAATGAGGTGTTCTGGGATTGGTTCAGCCGCGAGGCGGATCTGAGTGATTGCCGTTGGTTGATGCGTAAGCGTTGGCTGGATGTAGATGAGGTGAAAGGGACATTCCCCGACAAATCGCAAATTATCGATTATTCCCTCAATGAGTGGAAAGGCTTTGTTGATACCGAACTGGCGGCCGGGCAAGAATCGGATCTGATGAGCGCCTATGAAGAGTATCAATCGTGGAGCCGTGAGAGCACCGAATGGGTATCATCCAACCGTAAGCGCGTATTGCTTCAGGTTATCTACTATCGGACCTTCCAGCGCCTGCCAATCCTGCAATTAAGCAATGGCCGCGTTGTAGAATATGACAAGAACAACGTTATGCATGCTGTGGCTGTGGCCACTGACCGGGTTCAGGTCACCATGGCTCGTGTCAGCCGGATCCGTGAGTCGTGGTTTGTCGGTCCTCATTTCATCATTGACCGCCCATGTACAGCGCCGCAAGGTATGTTTCCACTGATTCCGTTCTGGGGCTATCGCAAAGATAAAACGGGAGCGCCGTATGGTTTGGCCTGCCGTGCCATTCCCGCACAGGATGAAGTGAATTTCCGCCGCATTAAACTGACCTGGCTATTGCAGGCCAAGCGAGTGATTAAGGATGCGGATGCGACCAACATGACAGATAAACAGTTGGCCGAAGAAATTGAACGCCCGGATGGAGTGATTAACCTAAATCCCAACCGTGCAAATAAGACGACAGCTGCAGATGCATTAAACATCCAGCAAGACTTTCAAGTTGCACAGCAGCAGTTTCAGGTTATGCAGGAATCCATGAAGTTGATTCAGGATGGTCTGGGTGTTTACTCAGCGTTCCTCGGGCAAGACTCCAATGCATCCAGTGGGGTGGCGATCAGTAACTTGGTAGAGCAGGGTGCGACTACCTTGGCGGAAATCAACGACAACTATCAGTTTGCTTGCCAACAGGTGGGCCAGTTATTGTTGTGCTATTTGCTGGAAGAGTTAACCAAGCGCCGAAATTATCCGGTAGTGATTAATCGTGATGATCCACGCAAGCGCAAAGAGGTGGTATTGAATGCCGCCGAAGAGGCTGGCCGGATGAATAACGATGTATCACGGCTACGTGCGCATATCGCTCTGGCACCGATTCAACAGACGCCAGCCTATAAATCTCAACTGGCGCAGCGTTTGTCTGAGGTCATCACCGGCTTGCCACCGCAGATTCAGGTTAGCGTGTTGGATATGTGGGTAGAACTGTTAGACCTGCCAAATAAACAAGAATTTGTTGAGCGGATCCGTGGTGCATTGGGTACACCAAAATCGCCGGATGAGATGACACCAGAAGAACAGCAGGCGGCACAGCAGGAACAACAGCTACAGCAGCAACAGCAAGAGCTGGCAATGCGTGAGTTAGCAGCGAAAGTTGAACGCTTAGAGGCCGAGGCTAAACGCATTAATGCCCAGGCAGAACGTGAGACAAATTTAGCCAATGGTCAGCGCTTTAGTGATGCTTATACTCAGGCTAAAACGGGGCAGGTGCTGCAAGATATGCAGAATGTGACCGAAGAGATTGGTGCGTTACATGAACAGATGATGCAGACTATTCAGGGACAGATAGATCAGATTCCCTTAGAATAAATTATCGAAACAGACTGAGGGTTCTACCGTGTCCTTGATTTACCATTACTGCAACCCTGAGGCTTTCCTACAGATTATTGAGAAGAAGAAACTTTGGCTCTCTGCCACTAACAATATGAATGATTCTGCTGAGGATCGTTGGGTTGAAAATTCTCTTGGTAATGTACTACGAAGCATAATAGATGAGACTAATAATGATTGGTGTAATCAGGTATGGTCTTCTTTTACTGTAAGTAATTTGCCGAAGTATGTGGCTTGTTTCTCTACGGATGACGATTCACTTAGCCAGTGGCGGGCGTATGCACTGGATGGTGAAGGAGTTGCAATTGGGTTTGATGAATCCTGCTTTGGCTTGGGTGATTCACTACGCTTGCATGGCGAAACAGGAATTAAGCTGAGTAAAATTGACTATTTAGACACGCATGAATTAGAGCGGAAGATTAGCCTTTTACTGAATAAATATTACGTAATGCCTGGTAATTCTGAAGAATCTCTGCGTATCCTCGCCGATAAACTTAACGAGTTGGGCATGCAGATCAAAAATCCTGCATTTGAGGAAGAGAAAGAAAAGCGGATCATTTATTGGCCAACATCGTCCTTAAGTTACGATGTACCTAGGCTCGATCAGCCTGAACAGGTTGGCGAGTTAAGATATCGCATTGCTTCTGGCTATCTAACTTCTTACTATGAATTTGATTTTTCGGCACTAAATGCAATAGTTGATGTGGTATTAGGCCCGAAAAATAAATTCACGGAATATGATATATATAAATTTCTTAATATTAATGATGTGTTTGCAAAGCCTCGCCGTTCCGCTGCCACATACCGATAAATTATTAAACTTATTGAATTGATCCTAGATACGCGCTAAATTTCCCAAAGATGCACTACATTGCACTGAATTAAGCCTCGCCTAACCGCGGGGCTTTTTGCTTTCTGGTATCTCTGATTTTCATCTGAATTACTTGCCCACAATTCGTGGGCTTTTCTTTTTCTACCATCAAGGTTCATGCCGCTAAGCGCTCTTATCCAAGAGTGCTTATTCGCATGGGCAGCGATACGCCTTTCTCATTCGGATCTATCCGGTAAATAGTCATGCAGGAGTCATAACGTGGACATTGAATTAACAGGTAATGAAACGCCAGAAGAGTTGGAAGCACTGATCGATGGATTTGGTGATGTGGATATTTCTGATTTAACACAGACAGCAGCGGTAACGACTACCCCAGTTGCTGCTGTTACTGAAGATACCAATGCAGTAGTAAATACGGGCGATAAGAAAGACGAGCTGACGCCGGGCGCGACTACAGCACAAACCACGGAAGTTACACCAACCACGCAGGCTGCAATAGCTGAAGGCACTGAGAAGCCAAAAGGTATTCTCAGCAAAGACGGTCAGCACGTCATTCCTTACGATGTACTGGTGGCCGAGCGGACTGAAAAACAGCGCTTAGTGGGTACCAATCAGCAAACAGCAACTGAGTTAGCTGAAGCTAAACGCCAATTGGCTGCTTTAACCCATCAGATTAATTCGGCGGGTATGCAGCCGGTACCGTTACCTGAAAAAGCGCAGATCACGCCTGAGCAGATCAATGTCATCCGTGAAAACTTTCCTGAGATGGCGGCAGTATTGGACACTGTGGTGCAGAAAATCGATTACCTGCAACAAGGCCAGCCAGCACAAGCCACCAATCAGCCGAGTGGTAATCCAGTTGCAGATGCCATGAATGCCGTACCTGATTTGAAGTCATGGCAGGATCAAGACCCTGACCGTTTCACACTGGCGGTACACATTGATACTAATCTGCAAAATGACCCTGCATGGAAAGACAAGTCTTTAACTGAGCGCTTTGCGGAAGTAGCGAAACGCACCAAGGCTGCCTACGGTGAATCGGTCGAACCGGTTCAACAAGAGCAGGCTACGACCACCACCACCACTGCGGCCACGCAGACCACCGCAGATGTGCAACGGATTGCTGCTGAGAAACTAGCCGCTGCAACTGCGGCGACTCAAGTACCTGGCTCACCGTCAGATCTCGGCGTAACAACAACTCATACAGCTTCGCCCTTGGAGCAGGCCGCTAACGCTTCTCCAGATCAGTTACAGGCAATGTTTGCCGGTATGACTGATGCCCAAATTGAGGCGTTGTTAGACCAGGCAATCTAGTAATCCAATTGACTTAAACCTCAACCCGCTTTGGCGGGTTTTTTATTTATGGAGTATCTATGACGACTATCACCTCTGCCCAAGCGAATAAGCTGATGCAGGTAGCGCTGTTCACGGCTGCAAACCGTAACCGCTCATTTGTTAACGTGTTAACCGAACAACAGGAAGCGCCGAAGTCGGTCAATCCTGATAAGAAAGGTACTACCCAGACCAGCCACAATGCACCGGTTGTTCGTATCACTGATCTGCAAAAGCAGAAGGGTGATGAAGTAGATATGCAGATCGTGCACAAACTGTCTAAGCGTCCAACTATGGGCGATGAGAAATTGGCTGGTCGCGGTGAAAATCTGGCATTTGCGGATTTCGCACTGAAGATTAACCAAGGTCGCCATCTGGTTGATGCTGGTGGGAAGATGTCTGAGCAGCGTTTCAAGCACAACCTGAATAAGACCGCCCGCACTCTGCTGGGGACTTACTTCAATGATGTGCAGGACCAGTCTGCAACCTTCCATCTGGCGGGGGCGCGTGGTGATTACATGGCAGATGACACCATTGTGCCTCTGGCTGACCACGGTGAGTTTGGCAAGATCATGATTAACGATGTGTTGCCGCCAACCTATGACCGCCATTTCTATTCTGGTGATGCAACTTCAATGGAAACATTGGATGCAGCGGACCTGTTCACACTGGCCACTGTCGATAACATTGCATTGTTCCTTGATGAAATGGCTCATCCATTACAGCCTATCCGTATGTCTAAAGATGAGTTGGCTAATGAGGATCCGTACTTTGTTCTGTACGTGACACCACGCCAGTGGAATGACTGGTATACCTCCACGTCCGGTAAAGACTGGCAAGCAATGATGACCCGAGCAGTGCAGCGTTCTAAGGGCTTCGATCACCCGCTGTTCAAAGGCGAATGTGCCATGTGGCGCAATGTGTTGGTGCGTAAATATGGCGGTACACCCGTTCGCTTCAACGCGGGTTCTAAAGTGCTGGTATCCAATAATGACTTGGCGGCATCAACCAAGATCATCACCACCAGTACCACTATTGACCGCGCTATGCTGTTGGGCGGACAAGCACTGGCTAACGCTTACGGTACTGGCGATGGCGGCGGTTTCTTCGGTTACAACGAAGAGAAAGTGGACCATGGCAACGGTACTGAAGTCTCTATCCGCTGGATTAACGGTTTGAAGAAGATCCGCTTCAAACAGAAAGATGGCCGAGTCAATGACCACGGCGTCATGGTAGTGGACTCAGCGGTCACTCTGGGCAAGTAATCCCCAGTAATGCAACTGGCAGGCTTCGGCCTGCTTTCTTTTTGTCTGGAGAAAAATGTTATGACAATTATTAAAGCGCCTTCTATTGGCGATGCGGTATATCAAGGCCCGCAAGGAAACCTGTCGCTGGCTGAAGGGCAGATTATTTTGAAAGATGCTGCTGCCGGTGATGTGATTGAGTTTCTGGAATTGCCTATTGGTATGCGAATTTATGGTGTGAGTGTGGTCAGTGAAGCGCTTGGTGCAGGTGTAACCGTAGAAGTTAAGAGCGGAACCACCTCATTAGTGGCCGCTGCTAGCCATACCGCTGCTGTCGCAAAGAATGTGCCAATTGCCCCTTACAGTACGCAAGCAGCAGGTGAGAAAGTGACTGCGGTGATTGCCGGTGGCGCGGCAAATGGCCGTCTGGTCGTTAACATTTTGTACGTAGCTGTCGGTTACTAATTCCATATTATTCCCCTCTAAGCCCGCTTCGGTGGGCTTTTTGCTATCTGCTATCTGGAGTTTCCCATGCCTAATAAAATCGCAGTGGTCTATATCGGCCCAAAAGAAAAAAAACGTGACACCATTACCGGTAGCCGCTTGGTATTCCCGCGCCATAAACCGGTCGATGTTGAAAGTGCCATTGCCCATCAGTTGTTGGATTTCCCAACAGTATTTATTCGACACGATGAGTTGGAAAATACGCTCAATCTGCAACAAGCCTCAGAGCAAGAACATGCAGAGCTGGCTGCGCAACTTATAGAACAAGCCAAACTTGAGGCTGCAAAAAATAGTTTTGTCCTGAAGATCGGTGGTGATGATGTTGATATTGCCAAGCTGACTTCTGTTCAACTGGCAACGTTAGTCGAATCTGAAGATCTGGATATCAAGCAGGGCGCTCAGGAAAAGGTTGATGATTTCCGCGCTCGTGTTCGTGAAGCAATTCAGGCCAAGAACGCGGCTAGCACTGAGGCTGAATAACAATGGCAACACTTGACGCATTTCTACCAACCATACGAAAGCATATCAGCGGCCCGCTAGATATCATGATGAAGCAGGCCGCACTAGATGCAGCGATCACTTTTTGTCGTGAGTCATTGTTCTGCCGTGACGCTGTCACTTTTAATGATGTTACTCCGGGTACGACTTATATCCTGACGGACAGTGATCTGGTGAAATGCGTCAAGCGTCTACGGATATTAGACCTCACTAATCAGGTCAGTAATGCCAGTGCACCGGGTGTCATGTTGACGGCAGGCATTGAATTTACTGTAAAGTCTGCCAATCAAATCACTTTCAATCAGCCGTTTACCAAAGTGACTGTGGATTTTGCCATTGAACCAAAGCGCGATGTGACTGAAGTGCCGGATGTACTGGTAGACGACTATGCAGACGTGATCGCCATTGGCGCACTTGAAGATTTATTTATCATGCCGGGCAAACCGTGGACGGATCCGCAGCGCTCACAATACTTCGGGGTGCGCTTTGTCGATGGCTATCGTCGGGCATTCCGTGAGGCGCTGGATAACTCCCCGATCACCGCCTTCAATAACCCCGTTCGTAAACACGAGTTCTTCTAATGATCACCATTGCCGAGATTATTGGGCGGGTTAACACCCAGCTCAAAGATACTGCATGGCTACGCTGGCCGTTGGCGGAGCTATGTGATTATTACAATGATGCTGTCCGGGCAGTCATTCTGGCGCGACCTGATGCGGGAGCCACTACTGAAGTGATTACCACTGAAGTTGGGACTAAACAGACGTTGCCTGATGGTGCTATTCGCTTAATTGAAATGATTCGTTTAGTAAACGGCAGGGCATTAAGGCCGGTACCGCGCGATGTACTGGATAGCCAATACCCTGACTGGCATCAGATGACTGGCTCAGTCGAGCGTTACACCTACAACGAATTGACACCCAAAGTGTATTACCTGTTTCCGGGGGCGGTGCAGCCCATAGGTATTGAGGCGGTAGTTGCCAGAGTTCCGATGGCCGTTACTATCAATGATCTGACTGATAAAACGCCGGTACCGATTGATGAACTCTATGTGAATCCGTTGGTAGATTGGATGCTGTATCGTTCATTTAGTAAAGATGGTGACGCGGGGGCCAATCTCAATTTAGCTATGCAGCATTACCAGGCATTCAGTGATCAGTTGGGGGTTAAACAGAACTCTGAGAGTTTCGCCCAGCAATTGAAAGAGGCGCAGTATCAGGGAGGTGGACAGTGAGCGTAACAGTTTCCGGTATTATGATTAATCCGGTGGGTGAGCCGGTGGTCAATGCACAAATCACCCTTACTGCGGTAGCAAATAGTCTGACTGTCCTAAATACCTTTTCAGTTACTGTAAGAACAGACAACACAGGTGCATATCGCATCCAGTTGGAAGAGGGTAGCTACTCTATTACGGTGGCGGCCAATGGCCGTAGTTTTGTCTATGGTGCGGTTACGCTAGATGACACTACCGGCCCCAGCACCCTTAATCAGTTGCTGAAGCAGCAGATCATGGAGTCAGAGCTAACACCTGATGTGATCCTGTACTTCCGACAAATCCAACAGCAGGTAGCCAATGATCTGGCGACCATTAAGGTTTTAGAAAACAGCGCTAGTAACTCAGCTATTAGTGCCGGTCATTCCCGTGATGAAGCTAGGCAGTATGCCAGTGATCTCTCTGATGCATTAGCATTAGCAAAAGGGTATCGAGATACTGCTGTGGATAGTGCTACCACAGCCGCTGAGTCTGCGGCACATGCACTTGAAAGTGAGAGTATTGTTATCGCAAATGCCAATGCTGCTGCTTTGTCTGAAGCAAATGCATTGCAATATAAAAATTATGCCCAGTCAGCAGCCGATGAAGCATCAACACTAGCTGCCGAACAGACAGCCACTAAAATTAAACTGGCAGTTAAAACGGATGCAGATCGGGCTGAAGCCGCTCGTGAAGATGCCGAAACCGCACAATCAGCGGTTGATACGCAGGCAGATGAAGTTAACCGGCTTCATACTGAAGTGGGGCAATTAGCGTTATCTGCTGCTGGTAGCTCGAACAGTGCCGCACAATCCGCCACTGAAAGCGAGAGCAGTAAGAACGCCGCCGCTCAGAGTAAGCAAGCTGCTGTGGCCGCCGCCTCGGTAGCGGAAAATTCAGCAACCGCTGCTGCGGGGTTCCGGGGCGATGCTGAATTGTTCGCTGCAAGGGCGAAAGCATCAGCAGAAAGCATCGATGTGTCTGTGCTTGAAAAACAGATTAATGAGAAAGTTAGTCAGACAGTGTTTGATTTGGCTCTTGCCAATAAACTCACAATACAATCCACATTCTTATCTACAGATTTAAACTTGGCAATAACGTCAGGTATTTATCACCCAACCGCTGCGGCCCTCAACTTACCCTTGCAGGCTCTTGGAGTCATGGAAGTTTATGTTCGCCAAGGTGGTACCAGTCTTGTGCAGATATTCCATGCGACTGTGATGACGGTTGGTAATACGAATAGACATTTTGTAAGAATCGGGACTTTATCTGGCGGAGTGTGGTCATTCTCGACATGGGCTGAGCAGTATACGTCTCTTACAATGGCTCAGCTAGGAATTGGGCTACCAAATCAGTCGGATATTGCAAATTTCGACTGGCAGAATTTCGCATTCGCGTCTGGGGCTAATTACGTCACATCCTATAACTCATGGATTAACCCGCCCGCTGGCGTTACTTATAACGCCGGTACTCGCGTAAGCATTCGAGTGATTTATATATCGTCGGTTAACGGATCTCGAATGGGATTAGAGTTAACCCCGGATACAGGCGCAGATGCTAACTTTAAAGTTTATAAACTTCTGTGTGTAGGCGCGCCTGGCGCAAGAGTGTTTACTTTTCGTAAGATACAGAACTCTGCAATAGCTGTACCAATTTCCGAGGGTGGGACTGGAGAAACTACAATAGAAGGTGCTCGATCAGTCCTTGGGGGAGGATTACCGCTATTGCACTCATATCAGTCGGATACGCGTGACCACATCGAGGCCGGTGAAGCACCACAGGACGGACTTGAACTCAGTCGCGCCCTGTTCCCAGAAGCATGGGCTACGATTCAAGCAAAGAGGACGGTGATAACAGATGCAGAATGGTTGGCCGATCCGCTTAAACGCGGCTTCTTCTCGTCGGGCAACGGTACAACTACATTCCGCATCCCAGACAAGAACGGCAAGTATGCGGGGTCGCTAGGGGCTACTGTTGGTAGAGGGGACGGTTTAAACTCAGCGGGAACAGTTGGTTTTATTCAAGCTGACGCAATGAGAGCACATACACACGGTGTTCCAGTTAAATGGAATAGTTCTGCAGGAAGTAGCGTTGATGGGTTTGCCGAGATGGGTAGCTCAAATGCCAGCGGCGGAAGTAATATCAATACAGCATATTTCGGCGCGAACGAAACGAGAGTGTTGAACGTAACCACTTGTTGGGTGATTAAACTTGCTGGCTCCGCTTTCAACGAGGGGCAAATAAATGCGCTGGAACTGGCAACTCAAATAACATTGTTAGCAACGCGCGTAACTTCGCTCGAAGGTCATCAAAAATTCACATATCTTTATCCGGGTGGTTCCGCAGCCGCACCAGCCACCCTTGGATTATCACAGCGAATAGTGTTGGATAATCCCTTCACTGGCAGAAAAATAGACTATCGATGTGAAGTCCAGTTTGGTGGAATATGGGGAGTTGCGGGGTTCGGTAGTAACGTTGGATCGGGTTCTGTGTCAGTAGGGGCTTTAGCTATCCCGTGGGGGGATAATATTGTCGTCTGGAGTGGTAATACTTGGGTTGCACATGTAGCAGCAATGACCGCTAACTCATTCCCCTCAGCTAGCACTCTAACCTCCGTCCCTTATCGAGTTGCTGTGTGGACAATTGATGGATTGGGGGCTTAAACATGAAAACATACTCAGAGCTGGGGACTAATGTTGAATATATCAGCTATTCAGATACGTTTCAGTTACCGGAAAATTGCATTGTAATGAATGGCCCCAGACCAGATCCGACTTATTACGCAGGTGAGAATGGCGAATGGTTAGTTGGCCCCTCACCGCAAGTGCTGCAACAGATGGTTATTGAAGCCCGAGAAAATCAGACAACGATTTTATCACAGGCATCCGACATGATAGGTGCGCTGTCAGATGAAATTGAGGGGCTAGAAGATGGTGGCGATGATGTGCCAGATAAACTCCGTGCCGACTTAAAAGCGTGGAAACAGTATCGTGTGAAAGTAAAAAACATCGATGTTTCTCTAGCGCCAAATATAGAGTGGCCACCGTCACCGGAGCAGAACAGTTTAACCACTGTTGATATAAGCGAATTAACGCGCTAAATTACCCAAAGATGCCAAGCCTCACTTTTTAGTGGGGCTTTTTTTATGCCTGTTGGAAACCCCTCACTATGTCAGCTATCGATATCACCACCATGCGCGGCGAAATGCCTCGGGCGGTTCCACATCTATTGCCTGAGCAAGCGGCCACTGTAGCCAAAAATTGTCATTTTCGCCATGGAGTTATTACACCGATCATGGCTGATGTGGATGGTGTGAAAACCTTTAGCCTGAAACCAACAACTATTTTTCGGTACCGCGATGATTACTGGTTTGCATGGTCCGATATTGTTGACGCTATTCGCAGTCCTGTGGCACAGGATAAATATGAACGAGTGTATTTCACTGATGGCAAATATCCCAAGGTCACCAGCAATGAAATAGCAACTCAGGGTAACGGGAATTTTCCAGCGGTCAGTTTCCGATTGGGTATTCCTGCGCCAAGTAATGCTATTGAAGTCACGGCAATTACCCCGCCGGCTGATCATGGTGACGATGATCCGACTGATGACGATACGCGTTTCTATGTTGAAACCTACGTCACCGGCTATGGTGAAGAGGGACCGCCGGGGCCAGTATCGCAGGAAGTGACAATAGTTTACCCCGGCAGTACCGTAGACCTCGCCCTGCAACCACCAGGCAGCCAGAATTCAAATATTACCCGCCGTCGTATTTATCGCTCTGCATCTGGCGGCGGGGTTGCTGATTATCTGCTGTTGGTCGAGTTGGACGTTGGTGTTCTTACCTACCAAGATGTTTCACTGGATAAAGAGCTTGGTCCGGTATTGGAAACTGAAAACTTCCTGATGCCGCCGGATGAAATGATTGGTTTGTGTCTGATGGCAAACGGTATAGCCGCAGGTTTTGCTGGTAACCAAGTAATGTTCTCTGAGGCGTTTCTCCCCTATGCCTGGCCGGAAAATTACAAGCAAAGTACAGAGCACGACATTGTGGCTATTGCCCCTATCGGTGCTGGTCTGGTTGTCGGTACAAAAGGGCGGCCCTATCTGTTTAGTGGGATCACACCATCCAATATTACCAACGCCAAGTTACCCGTGATGCAAGCCTGTGTCAGCCGCCGCAGCATGGTGAGTATGGACAGTTTTGCGTTATACGCCTCACCCAATGGATTGGTATCTGTTGATGGTGCTGGCAATGCATTAGTCGCCACTGAGCAGATTATCGAGCCACGGCAATGGCGGAAAAACTTCAATCCTGAAAGCATCAAAGCGTGGCAGGTGGAAGGCGAATATCTGGCGATTTACCAGACGGCGAAAGGAACCAGCGCCGGATTCATTTTCGATCCACAAGCGATGGATATCCGTCATTTGACAACCGTTTTTGATACAGCATTTAATGATCTGGAGTCTGATACGCTTTACACCATTAAAGGCGACAAACTATATATCTCGCAAGTTAGTACCACACCCTTACCTATTACGTGGCGTAGCAAGCCGTTTCTTGCCCCACCGGGTACATCGTTTTCATGTCTGCGGATTATGAGCGAGAGTGCAATACGCGTGGGCGTCAATTTGATTGTTGATGGCTCACCGGTCTTGTCTTTGCCACCGGGAACCTTAATTGATGGGCTCCTGAAACTGCCTCCAATCACTGGACGTAAATGGATCATTGAGGTCTGGGGCTACGCGCAAGTTGATCGTATCACTCTGAGTACATCAATGTCGGAGATGCCAGCATGACCAAAGGTTTTCGCGCAGGTCGTGATGCGGCTGCTCTCTCTGAAAATATAGAGGTGTTGACCGGTCAGCGCGGTGATGGTCGCAATCGTGCTGTCACTTATGCCGAGTTGGCCGATCTGGATTTAGCAAAGTTACGGACTGGTGCTGGCGGTAAATTACAGCTCAAACCTAATCCAAATGATAATGCGGGGCCAGCCCCCGCGTTTCCGACTCAACCGCGAAACTTCAAAGCCAATGGGGGATTCGGTGCGGTACTCCTTGAATGGGAGATGCCAAATTATCGTGGGCATTCACTGACAGAAATCTACCGTAGCACTGAAGATAACGTGGCTAATGCCGTGATGGTTGCCAGCTCAGCAGCGGCGGTTTATGGCGACCCTGTAGATCCGGGATGGCAAGGTTATTACTGGATTCGCTTTATCAATGCCGCAGGTATGGCAGGGCCATTTAATGCCAGTGAGGGAACTCCGGCAAAAACGGCTGCGGATATTGATGAAATCATTGACCTGATTAATAAGGAGATTAATGAATCTCCATTAATCGGTGATCTGACCAATAGCGTCAATGATCTTGACCAGAATGGCGGCCAGGCATTTCAGAAAATGTGGAGCACCAAAGTTGATGCCAGCGGCATCACCGCAGGGATCGGGATTGTCGCGGGCAGGGATGCTGACGGTAAACCCATTGCTCAGGTCGCCATATCGGCCAGTCAGTTTTTTGTCTTTGATCCGAATAATCCAACCGATACCGGTTCCTATGCGATTCCGTTTTCTATTTCCGGCGGGCGAGTGGTCATTGATGAGGCTGCCATTCGTGAAGCCACTATTAAGATTTTGAACGCTCAAACGATTATCGCTGATGAAGTTAAGGCGGGAATCAGCATTTCAACGCCGACGCTTAATAGTGCCACGATAAATAACGGTAAGTTCACAGTTGATGCCGCCGGTAATCTGAAAATTGGCGACCTATTCAGTGTTTCAAATACGGGAAGAATCACTATTAGACAAGGTGCGGGCAGCATCGGCCTTGTTATCACTAACGAGAGAATAGAGGTTTATGATGAAAAAGGTGCGCTTATGGTTCGTCTTGGCAAGCTTGATTAGTTTAACGGCTTGTATGTCAGTGGGTAAGAATCCTCCACCTGAGTTTAATTTTAATGGTGTCTGGCAGTGTCGCGCTACGGTTTAGAAGTATTCCGTCCTGATGGCACATCTGTAGTCATGGACAATAAAACAACGGTCACCAAAATTGCCGGTATGGGCAGTAAGGGGCTTTCATTCGGGGAGTGGTATACCGGAATTGCAGTACCCGCTGGTTATGACTATTTCCTTTGGATGTCCTCCTATGCCTGGATTGATTATAATATCAGTGGTAGTCAATGGGTTCCCGGCGGATTTGCCTATCTTCAGCCTTATTTAGATGCCAATCGCATTCTACGAGTCACGCCGCACAGTCTCCAAAGTGTGATTCCAGCCTCATATTATGGTGCTTATATTTGGCCTAGCTCGGGCACATTGAGCGGTTATGGCATCCAATTTATGGGCGTTAATAACTTCACCGGCATAAGTAATATTAGCCAGTTCACGTGCCTTTTATTTAAGGGGGAAATTGACATATATGATGGCTGGCTTCCTAGCCATATTAATGCAGCATTCGCAGCCGATCAGGTCATGTGTTATTTCTACACGGAAGATACCAGCAAAACTATTTGTATTTCACCCTCCCCAGATGACCGCCGCTACCGTGTGTTTTACGTGAATGGCGGTGGTGGGGCGACAATCAGAGCCAAGGTTTGTATTTTTGGCAATGGTGCGTTAAATAGAAGTAAATATGGGTTAGAAATCTATTCAAAGCAAAACGGTTCAGTCGTTTATAACTCTGGCTACGATATTCTTGCGCGTCCTAAATTGGTCGCTCTAACAGGCGCAGGGTTAGGTTCAATGCGCAGTGTTGATGGTATCTCTCGGCCAATGTATGCACCGTGTAATATTGGTGCGATGTACAGTTATCCCTGGCAGGTTTATGTCTGGGTTAACAGTAACGGTACTCAGATTGGTCCCTCGTGGGGTTGGGCTCAGAATCAGCCAGCATCTCATGGTCCATTCACTTACTACGTCTCAAGTATCCCTATCATGGTGCTGGATGCTGCAAACTATTTTAAATTCTAAACTGGCACAAATCGCTAGCGATGCCGGTGATCCTGATTTGCTTATTCATGTCCAAGACGCCTGTCGTAAAAAGCAGGCGTTTTGCTTTTCAGCGGAAGATGCCGTGATAGTCCTGCGTCCACGAATGAAAGAGGGCATTCCCTATGTGGTGGTCTGGTTAGGTATCAGTAGCGGGCAGCAAGGTTTGGTTAAGTACACACCGGAAGTTCAGAGCCTCACTCGCATGATTGGCGGACGTTGGGCTGAGTTTTATACGGCACGTAAGGGGTTTATCCGAATTGCGCGGCGTCTCGGTTTTGAGCGTTTGGCCGATGAAGGTGGATTGATGAAATTCAAAATACCGATTTAATGTACATGAGTAGACAAGCGAAAGCCCCGAACTGTTAGCAGCAGTCGGGGCTTTCTACTTTCTGCACCTTGAAAAAGGCAAGGGAGAAGATGGGTGAATATTAACCTAGGAGAATGGGTTGTGAAAGCTCTAGAACTGTTTGAACGAAGTAAAACACTCCGGCGCATGTATTACTCAACTGTGCTGGTCGGCATTTTATATGGTGTGTCCAATGTGCTATCCGTAGTTCGTTGGTGGTGAAAATGGGAGGTCATTATGGGCAAAGGTGGCGGTAGCACCGAGGTTAAAGAAACCTCTCAGGAACTGGCAGCGGCTGAAATTGCGGGTAAACAATGGACGCTGTACCAGAACGAACTTAAGCCAATGGAAAATCTGTTTATTAGCAAAGTAGACAGTATGAATAACGAGTCGAAATATGACGATGCCGCTGGGACCGTCAACTTAGGTTATCAACAGGAGTTTGGTAAGGCACGCCAACAGGCGGCTACTGAATTGTCTGCGGGGGGCGTTGATCCGAGTAGCGGTAAATTCCAGGGAACACTACAAACGTTGCAAAGTGATCAGGTGGCAGGGCAAATCGACACTACTAACCGAGCACAAACCTCACAACAGGATAAATATGTCGCCGGCTTACAGGATGTTGTCGCTATGGGTTCAGGGCAAAAAGCTGATGCACTGTCTGGTTACAGCAACATTGCCAGCCAGAGTTTGAGTAAAGCGACCAGCGATGCACAGAAGTCACTTAGCGACCGACAGGCAATAGGGCAATTAGTTGGTGCTGCTGGTGGTATGGCCGCTCGTAATTATGGAGTCAAGGATGTCAGCAGCAAATCGACTTATGGACTCAAAGACGTGAGTAGTAAATCCACTGGCATCTTTGGCGGCAGCTAATGATAGGAGGTAGTTATGGGGCAAGCATCTGATACCTATGCCAATCTTATTCGTGATCAGTATAACGATTGGCTCACTCGTTTTTATCCAAAGCAAAAAGAGCTGATGGGTTTGGCTACCAGCGGCGAACTGATGAATCAGCAATTAACCCGCGTCAGTGATAGTTCTGCCAACAGTCTGCGTTCTGCTCAGCTGGGTACTCAAAATCAGTTGGCGCGTTATGGCACAACTCAAACGGCCAACCCGAACGATAACAGTTTAGGTTTGCGCTCGGCACTGGCCACTGCCGGGGCGAAGAATGGTATCCGGGAGGCTGAGCAAGATCGGCAGATGAATATTTTAACCGGTGGCAGTGCAAGCCTACGTGAGCAAATGAGTATTGGCGGGGGGAGTAACTAATGGGATACGGACTGATTGATGTTGCACGGGATACTCGGCAGCAGGCCATGCAAGGGCTAGGTGATGCTTCTAACCGCGAGATACAGCGTGAATCTGCAAATGAGCAGCTCAAATCCCAACAGAAACAGAGCCAAATGAGCATGATTGGCGTGGGGGCCGGTACTGGCATGGCGGTTGGTGCAACCTATGGCGCTGCGGGTGGGCCGATTGGTGCGGGTATTGGTGCCGCAGTAGGTTTGCTGGCAAGTAGTTTCTTCTAAAGGATCATTATTATGGGTGTACAAGGTTTAGCAGACGGCTTCTTGGCAGGCTTCAATACCGCGGATCAGGCTATCAGTCGTGACCGTGAACTGGGTTTGCGGGATGCGGCACAACAACAACAGGTTAAGGACTCTGACCGTAACTATGGTCTGGCGCAGGATCAGGTTAACTGGCGCAAAGAAACTGACAATCGTGATCATCAATATAAATCACAGCGTGATAGCGTGGGTGATGAGCAGTGGAATAAGAACTATGGCTTGGCGCAGGCTAGTCAGCGCACGGCAAATGCCAGCTTGGGCATGCGGGCGCAGGAACTCAATATGCGTAAGAACGAGTTTAATTTCCAACGTTCTCAAGCTGAGCGGCAGCAGCGCATGCAAGAAGAAATGCCGGTTGTTCAGGCGCTGTATAAGCAAATTGAAACCACCGGTCAGGTTGACCCTCAATTGTATGGGCAAATTTCAAAGGATAATCCGCTTCACCCTTCGCGTTTCTTTGGTAAAGATGCAATTGATAACGTGATGGAAATTAACCAGGTTATGCCGAAGGTGCTTTCAGGGGAAATGAACTACAACGACCCGAAAGTATTAAAAACGATGAATACTGTGCTGGCCCCCTATATTGAACGCAATATTGATGAAGTCGATCCAGAGTCAGGGAAGAAGATTAAGAGCAAAGAGTTGGCTCATATTGGTATCAGTGAAGATGGCAAATTTGTTATTCCCGGTCTGAAAGTCACTTATAGCGATGGTTCAACCGCCAACAAACCTATGACTCAATTCGGTTCCGCTGATGTGAATGATAACCAGGTAGCTAAAATCCCTATCGATGAGTTTATGAATAAGGTCAGAGGTTACAGCCAGATGGTTGGTCAGCTCAACCAACCAGATAGGGCCAAGTTCATTGGCAGCATGGTTAACCCGCCAGATAAAGCCGCTATGCGTCAGGAAAGTGAGGGCTACCGTAAAGAACTGCTGGATATTAGCAAAGATGAAGGTAAGCAACTGGCTGCCCTGAATAAAGACGGTGCCATGATGGATGAGAAGCAACTGGCCGCGGCAAAACAGGAAATAAAAAGCAACTCTGAGCAACGCCGCCAGCAAGCTTCTGAACTCTATGGTGTTGGTGGGGGCCGTAGTTCGCAAAATCAATCAGGTATTGACCCGGCAGAGTTGGAAGCATTTGCCGGTGAGTACCAAAAAGAGTTTGGTGAAGTTCCCGATCTGAATAGCCCGCAGGACCAACAGGCTTTTATGGCATGGAAGCAACAGCGGCAGCAAGTGAAAGAACCATCGCAAAATAAAGTAAACAAAAAAAATCAAAGCGACCCTTCAGTTGATAGTTTCACCGCTCAGCAACTGAGAGAGGTTCAGCGATTAAATCAAAGTAAAACAAAGTGATGATTTTCGATAGCTGTCACTATTGGAGCAGATTATTATGGTACATAAGTAGTTACTAATCGTGTACATTGTGATGTAACTCAATGAATCTGTGCCCGGTTGAAAATGGCAAAAATAATCCCAATAAATGCCCCTGAATTTTTATGTGTTTATGATGCGAAGTTTAGGGGAAAAACTTTAAAATTTCTTAATCAGATAGATACTAGAGTAATTATTGAGCATAAATCAGTCTTGATTGACTTACAGGAAGTGATTTATGCCTCTGCCGCGGCATCGTTGTTATTTTTTGCTATTGTGAATCGTGCTCAATTGTTAGTTCGTGATAACCAGGTAATAAGATTTATTTTTCCAAAAAAGAACCTAAATGTAAGTGGTCATCGATTTATTGTTAGTACTGGCTTGTCAAAAGCACTGTTAGCAAACTCTTTTGAGAAACTGGAGGAGTTAATTACAGAAGGTCGATATTTTCAATCAGGGGTAAATCCGAATAAGCATCTACAATCTACAACGCTAATGCTCGATAAAAATGCAGAGTTTACTTTTGAGCAGTTTTCGTTGCTTTCTATGGGGATCGGTGAGGCTATGTTAAATGTATCTCACCATGCTTATGAGACAGTAGGTGATATAGATTTTACAGAACAAGTTAGTGCTATGGGAGGAAGAAGATGGTGGCAATGTGCATGGTTTAATAAGGATGAAGACGAAGCTGTATTTATCATATGTGACCTTGGCCTGGGCATTGCTAAATCATATACATCACTACAGAGATATGGTGAGACACCGGATGAAACCTCTTCGGTAAAAGAAGCTCTAAGTTGTGGTAGATCTAGATTTGTCGGTTCTGGTAGAGGCAATGGTTCTGAAGATATTAAAAGACCTGTTGGTGAAGGATGTACGCAAAAGGAAACGTTGCTTGTTTTAAGTGGCAACTCCCAGTATTACTATACATCTGCAAATGCAGAGCCAATGTGCTATCGTTTAAATGAACATATACCAGGTACACTAGTTGAGTGGACTTTGGCACCCAAGAGGATTGCATTATGATTAAAATCATGATTGCTAAAGATTTCTCAAAAACTCCTTTCGGTCGTTATGTAACAGACAGCCCAAATAGCGCTGAGCGGTTTAGAAAGGAAATTTTGGCTCCCGCGTTTCGTGGGCAAGAACAGCCAGTTGAAGTTGATTTTTCTGATATATCATTAGGGGTGGGTTCTTCTTTCCTCGAAGAAGCTTTTGGTGGACTGGTTCGTAAAGAAGGAATAGACAAGAAAAGAGTAATAAATTGTCTAACAATCAAAAGCAAGTTGCCTATTTACGAACAACAGATAAGAAAATTTGTTGAAAATGCAGCGCCAGAGAAGGTGTGATAGAAACTAATGCCTGTTATGACACAATATGCATGGATTTTCAGCTTGGCTAGTCTGGTTTTTGTATGTATTGGCTGGCGGGTTGTCTACTGGAATGCGAGAAAGATAGCTACTAGAGCCGAGAGTAAGGCCGCAGCAGATCACCTTATTAAAATTTTGAATGAAATTTCAGATACAAGTGTTACTTTCTGGCTATCTGGTGGTTCTTCGATGAAAAGCCCAAACCAGTATTCACTGACCATTCTCGGGAAAGTGACGCAAGCTTATGAGTTTGTTAGTATTTTACAAAGAAGAGAAGTCAAAGTCGATGATGACTTCCTTTCAAACATAAGCATGAGGGCTACTTTAAATTGTGAGGTTGCACATATATTCAAACCAACATTACAAGCAGAACATGCGCAGGAATTGATGGAGTGTTGTATGAATATGATTTCACACATTTTTACTCAGTTTGAGTTATGTTATCCGCCAGCCAAAGAGTTTAACATTGATACTTGGGCTGATAGCTTAGGTCCAAATCGTGCTTAACTAAATACTAAGAATGCGCTAAATTATCCAAAGATGCCGAAGTGAGCTTTAAAAAGCCCTTCGTTTTTTATGCACGAAATCTAGCCTCGACAGGTTCGCCTGCCGGGGTTTTTTTATTCCAGTTTCCCCAGCACAACGCATGTGCATCAAATCATCGAACCTGATTAGAAATGAGCCTTTGAGGAGCCAGTACGGTTGGTACGCCTCGATGGGCTGGTTTCCTATGCGCCAAAGGTTCATTTCTAATAAAGGAGTACCAAATGACTTACGATCCGCAACAACTACGTCCAGAAGAGCAAACCAATAACAGTAATCGTGAAACACTCAATATCCAGCAACCAGGTGAGAATGCTAATACTGGTTTCGACTGGGGAGCTGTCAGGGCTGCGCGTGAGGCTGCTGGACGGCAGTCAAAAGCTCCGCAAGCCAATGATCCTAGCGTAGGTTTAAAAGATGTACTTCTTTCCGCTGCGGCAGCACCAACAGATATCATTAGTGGCAATGCTCAGTTATTTAAGGCTGGCAATCGGCTTTTGGATGATAAAGCATCAGAATACCGAAGTGGTGAAAAGAAACCGCTGATTGATATTCCTGTTAGTCCTGAAATGCTGAAGGTGATGCGAGACAATGGCGGTAATTCATTGTCAAGCGCGGGTAATGCTTTCATTGATGGAGTAGGTTCCTTAGCTGAAAATGCCTCTAAAAGCATCAAGGATAATTACAGTGAGGGTGCCAAACAAGCCGCTGCTATGTCATTTATCGAACGAGATAAAGATGGAAACCTTCAGGCTGGCGCAGGGATGTTCGACAAAGATGCGTGGTTGATTAATGCTATTCCAACTATTTCTCAAATGATTGGTTCTGGTGCATTTGCTAAATATAGCGCAAAAGCGGTTTCCCGAGGGGTTGAACAAGCAACCTATGAAAGACTTAAAAAGTCGGTACCAGATGCGGTAGCGAGGGAGACTGCTCAACTGGCCGGTGATAAGGCTAGAGAGATTGCCCAAAAAACGGGATTTGTTGGCATTATGGCAGGTACTGCTCAAGGTTCTTCTGGTAATGAAATGCGCGATGAAATTAACGCATTGCCCTTTGAGCAGTTAGTGCAAAGTCCAACTTTTCAAAAAGCCTTTTCAACCATAGATGAAGATCCAAATAACTCAGCGTTGTCAGATACACAGAAATTGACGCTGGCTCGCAATCAGGTTGCAGATCAGGCCGCCAGCAGCGTGACGGCGGATCCTCGCATGCTAGCGATAAACATTGCAGCCTCAACCTTGGGCGATCACACCTTATTGAGTTTACTGACCAAGAAAGGGGCTGCTTCTGGCGTTATTTCCGGTGCTTCGTTGGGGGCGGTGGCTGAAGGTGGAACCGAGTTCACTCAAGGTGCAGCTCAGCGTTATGTTCAAAATCAGCAGTTAATTGATACAGCAGCCCAGAAAATAGACCCTATGAAAGGAGTGGTCGAAACTGGAGCCAATAATGCGGTGTTAGGGGCTGGCATTGGTGGCGCAGCCGGTACTATCGGTGGGATTCGAGGTCGCAGATCCGCAGCGGAAACCACACCAGAGACTCCAGTTGATATCGAGGGTTCGCCAGTATCTGAAAATATTGACCCAACTATCCAGCCAGAAGTGACACCGCAGGCAGAAGATCAGGCTGCCCCTGAAGTGGCAGTTCAGCAGAATTCAGTGAGCGAAAATGGCGTACCCAATTCTCAGATTGATGATTTCCGAGATACTCCAGCCTATCTGCGTCAGGATCCTCGCGTGCAAGGTTTTGCTGATGATAGCGATGTACAGCGTTCACTTGCAGAGCCAGAGGCACAACCGACCGCACAAGATCTGATTCAGCAACAAATGGAGTCGGGTGAGCAGGGCTTTACACCTGATGAGTTGTCGATACTTCAGCAGGCTGATCAGATTCGGGGGCAGCGAACTCCACGCCTGCCAGCTCCCGGTAATATTCATCCGGGTGAAGGTTTCCCAATGCCAGGACCCATTCAAGGTGATGAACCTCAAGCGGGTTCCGCGCCACAATTCACTGCCGGGGAACAGACTCGTGGGCAAGTGTATTTGCCGAGGGAGCAGGCAGAGCAGCAAGGTGCGGTCAGAGAAACCCATACCTACGATGGGCAAACGGATCCGCAGGCCATTACGGATAAAAACATCATCTTTGCTGATGGACCTGTAGTTAATCCTGATGATGTTCAGTCAGGGAAAGCGCCGCAGTTTGAGGGAGGGCAGCGTAAAGATGTGCGCCGCTTTACTGAGACTATGGGTGGACAGCCTGAAACAGCTATTACCGATCAGCGTCAGCGTGCTGGTGGTATCCCTATTGATGCCCGCACAGAAGCCTACGCTAAAGGGGAGGTATTAGGTGAGTTGAGACTACATGCAGGCAAACCGTTCTCTAGCGAGAAAGTAGCCAGATTCACTAAGTGGGCCAAGATGCCGGGAGCAGTGATTGAGCCGGTTGGTGATGGCTTTGGTGTGCGATTACCGCCTGAACCAACAACGACTAACACGAAAACAGCGCCCTCCAATGAGGGCGCTGTGGCATCTGGTGAGCAGCCAGTCGGTGAATTAAGATTGCATGGCGGCCAACCATTCTCCAGTGAGAAAGTCGCTAAGTATTCCAAGTGGGGCAAGATGCCTGGTGCCACGATTGAACCGGTAGGAAAGGGGTACGGTGTCCGCTTACCCGTACCTGAGACAGTGGGGCAAACCAAAAAAAGTGATACGAAAATTGATGATTTTGGTGAAGAACTCAAGGGGGCAGCAAAGCATAAGTGGGGCCAGTTAGCTGAATCATTGAAAGCCGAACATGATATCGAAGAAATTAAAAAGCAGCCTTTGTCGAAACTGTTCCCCCATCCTGATTATGCCAAAATGCATGAAAACGGTATTGAACCTGAGAAATTGGCATTGCTGGCAGCATTGCGTTCATTTATCCCAACTAAACCGGGCTCCCCTTATAAGCTAAATCAGTGGGCAGAACAGGTTAAGGGAGTTCGTGATTTAGCGGGTTCCATTATCAATAGCCATGCGAGTGTTGACGATATAAAAACCATTTTCCGCAGTAAGTCCTCCTTACGTTCTGCCGCAGATGCTATTGACTTAATCTCGCAGTTTAAGCCTGAGCATATGGCCGAAGCGTCAAAATACTCAATTCGTTCCGGCCATTACACTTACTTTGATGGCAAGAGCTATCCCGGTGGGAAAACCCTATATGAGCTGGTTACCCCTGGAGGGATGAAAACTGATATTTCAGCGGGTTCAATGCCGGAGCTATTACCCAAAGCCAAGGAATTTATTGACACCAAGATTAATAGTGATAAAGGAGATGACGCGCTTAAACAGGCTCAGTTAACGCCTAGACAGGCTAAGTTAGAGATCTATACCCGACGGGCAGACAAGAGTGTGTTTATTGGCTACAAAGGGGCTATGGGCGTGTTACCGCTTAAAGCTGGCTTCAAAACACCTACCGAAGCACGCGCTTATCTGGCAGAGAATCGCGCTGAAATAGAAGCCAAACTGGATAAATTACGCAAAACATCGCGAGAAGAACAACGCAAATTAACCAACGAGCCCCGGATAGGAATTGAACGCCGTAATGGCAATGTGACGCCTGAACAATTTAGTGATGCATTTGGCTTCCGAGGTGTGCAGTTTGGTAACTATGTTGAGGGTGCGCGCCGACAAACTGAATTAAACGATGCTTATGACTCGTTGGTTGATATGGCCGAATTACTGAATGTGCCGCCACAAGCGCTGTCCTTGAATGGCGAGTTGGGCTTGGCATTTGGCGCGCGAGGTAAGGCGGGGGCCAAAGCTCATTATGAGCCTGGGCAAGTGGTTATCAATCTAACTAAAGGTAATGGCGCAGGCTCACTTGCACATGAGTGGTTCCATGCACTGGATAACTATTTTGGTACCTATGATGTCCATGGCGAGTCGTCCGGTAAGCGTTCATCTGAATTTATTACCGATCGTATACGACCTCGTTATGAGTTTAGCAGTGGTAAAAGGCAAGAGATTACTCATCCGGTCAGGCAAGAGGTATATGACGCCTTTAAGAGCGCAGTCATGAAAGTCACTAATAGTGGAATGAGGGAACGGGCGGCAATACTGGACAGTGGGCGAAGCAAAGCATATTGGACAACTAAACTGGAAATGTCAGCGCGAGCATTTGAACGCTATCTGCTGGATAAAGCCGAGAGTAAAGGTATCACTAACGATTATCTGGTTAACCTGCGCAAAGCTGACGAACACGCAAATCCTAAAACCTATGCTTATCCAACCGAAGCTGAATTAAATGGCGGCGTGCGCCAGGCATTTGATCACCTATTCCAAACCCTCAAAACCAAGCCAACCGATAAAGGTATCGCTTTCTATTCGCGTAAGGGTACTGACATTGGCAAAGGCAATGTGATTTCAGATAGTGGTCACACGGCCGCTGGCGACAAGCCCACTCAGGGAATACGGCAAGGGCGGGCCCAAGTTATTGCTGATGTTTGGGTGCGTAATTTGAATGGTGCAGCCAAAATCAAAGTTAAGGTAGTCCAAACGCAAGCTGAGGCAGCAGCCATGATGCCGAGCGGGATCCCGAAAGAGTTCGGTGTTGTCCATGCTATCTATCAGCCAGAGCTCAGCCGGGTGATTGTGGTAGCAGATAATATTACTTCTGACCGCGAGCTTCGGGCGAAATTACGTCATGAGGTATTGGCACACCATGGGCTAGCTTCCGTCATTGGCGATGTGGAATATGATCGTATCATGCGTGTGTTACATCAAACGCGTGACAGCAAAAATAAAGAAATTCAGGATGTTTGGCGGGAAGTCGATAAATCATACCGCAATGAGTCTCTCGAAATGCAGGCTAATGAGTTTTTGGCTCACATGGCTGAGCGTTCAGAACTCACCGGCCTTGGAGCGATGTGGGACCGTTTTGTTTCTGTGCTGATCAATGGATTGAAGAAAACGGGCATCATGAATGCGAATGACATTTCCCCAACGGAAATACGTAATATTCTGCGCACGGTCGCGGGGCGCTTCAAAAAGACGGCTATGTATGATGGCGAACAACCGGGAACGCGGGAGTTTGATAATACTTTCTCTCGCTCTGATGCGTTGTATTCGAAACATGATGATGTTGACCCACTCAAGCCAGTGCCGGTGGAAGCCGAGCAATATAGATCTGAACTTGATAAGGCTATGCGGTCACTACGCTCAGTAGACACACCAGTAAAATTAGGTAGAACACCTCCAGTGCTGAAAGCATTGGGTGCACCGAATCTGGATATGTTTATTACCCGTGATACGGTCCGCAAAGCTACTAATGGTATTAAGCATGAAGTGCCAATGTCGATCATCGAACAATTGCCTGAACTACTACATGACCCGCTGGCAGTCTATCGCTCATCGACTCAGGATAATGCCGTTGTCGTTTTATTAGAGGCAAAAGATGTAAGCAATAACCCAGTAGTAACAGCTATCCACTTGAATGCAAAAAAAGGATTTATTGAGGTCAATAAAATTGCATCTGTTTATGGCACTGTTGGTGGGATGCAAAAAATTAATGGGATGGAAGATGCGGGGTTAACTTTATACAAACGAGAAAAACAAAACCCTGAGAAGCTTCATTCCAGAGGGCTTCAATTGCCCAAGGAGAACACTTATCAGGGTTCAGAATCCCAATCTGGTACGGCCCAAGAGCTTCAATTGCTTAAACGCGGTTCACCAAATCAAGATTCAGTTGAAAATATACTCTCATCAACCGATATTCGCAAGAATAAGGCACTTTACTCCCGCACTGCTAACCCATCAATGGATGCTGAAACCAACCGCAAAATGGGCTTTAACGTTGAGCGGGGGTGGTTTGATAAGGCCAAGACTTTCTACGGTACAGTGACCAGCAAAGATAAAACGGAACTGAAAGCCTGGCTAAAAGAAACCGGCCGTAAACTCAATACTAAAACCTTTGATGGCATGGCTCCGCTGAAGTATGCCGAGGATGCGGCTGGTATCAATGATGCACGAAGTTCTGCCTACATTGGAGCGCGTATGGCTGCCGGGGCAGGCTCTGTTACTGCTGCCACTTTAGAACATGGCTTACCTCGCTATAACAAAGTCGAAGGGATAGTAGAGCGACAATCCGGTACCGGTAAAGAGGACGCTCTTATGGGTATTCTCGACGGACTGGGAAACCATCGGGAAAACTTCTTTAAATGGATCGCCGGCCATCGCTCTGAACGACTGATGAAAGAGGGCAAAGAGAACAACTTTAATGCTGACGAAATTGCTTATATGAAAACCCTCAACCGGGGTAATGAGGCTTTATTCGAAGGTCAAAAGAAAAAGTATGATGCCTTTATTAAGTCGATTCTGGATCTGCAACAGGATATGGGATTGATTGATCCAGAAAGCCGCGCACAGTGGGAGGATGCCTGGTACCTGCCATATTACCGTGAAGCAGAAGATGGTGAGGTGAAGGGGCCGTGGACCAGCAAAGGCATTGCTAACCAGAGCAGTACTGTGCGCAAGTTAAAAGGCAGTGATTTGACCATTAAGGATCCTATCGAAAACCTGTTTAATTACGTGGCGAAATCGGTCGATGCTTCAATGAAAAATGAAGCTATGCGCCGCTCAGTGGTCAATCTTGCGGATACCGGCGTGCTGGAGGTAATTGAATCACCGAATAAAATGGATTTTCAGCGTATCGGCAAAGATGTGGTGAAGGTATTTATCGATGGGCAGGAAAAACTGGTTCAGGTTAATGATCCGGAACTGTATCGCGCCTTTACCATGATTGACCTTGAGCGCAGTAATTCCACCTTTATGAAAGCGGCCCGCCAGGCTAAAAAGGTGCTGACCGTCAGCACCACATCCATGCCTGACTTTATCATCCGTAACTTTATGCGTGACTCTATTCATTCATGGGCCATTAACAAAGATGGTTTTAAGCCGGTTACCGCTTCATGGGCCGGATTTAAAAAAGCCCTACGCACCGATGATAGTCTGGTGGATATGATGTTTGCTGGCGCGACTTTTGGCGGTGGTTATTCCAATGTCTATGATCCGGCATCGACTGCTAAAACCATCCGCAGCGTTCTGCGGCGTAAAGGTTACAACGATAGCCAAATCCACGAATTTGAATCCTCTATTGTCCGTAACAGCAAAGAGGTGATGGACAAGGTCGAACTGGGGTTACATAAATATAAGAACCTCAGTGAAGCGGCGGAAAACGCTAACCGGCTGGCCACTTATGATGCTGCAATTAAATCGGGGAAAAGCAAAGCGCAGGCGGCATTTGAGTCGCGTGACTTGATGGACTTCAGCATGATGGGTGCCAGCAATATCATGATTAACCTGAGTGATATGCTGCCGTTCTTCAACGCCCGCATGCAGGGGCTGAGTAAATTAGGCCGAGGTATCAAAGAGAACCCGCGTGAAGTGCTGAAGCGCGGCGGCATGATTACGGCGGCCTCTCTGGCACTGATGGCGCTGAATTGGGATGATAAACGTTATGAAGAGCTACAGGACTGGGATAAAGACACCTATTGGCATGTATGGATTGGTGATCAACATATTCGCTTTCCAAAACCGTTCGAGTTTGGCGCGATATTTGGCACTTTACCCGAGCGATTTGTTCGTGCGCTGGGCGGTAAAGATACCGGGGCTAAATTCGGCAAGCTGGTGGCGCATAACTTTATGGAAACCATGGCATTCAACCCTATCCCACAAGTCGCGATGCCGATTGCCGAGGCTTATGTTAACTATGATTTCTTCAAAGGTGGGCCGATTGAGAACATGGCTGACAGCAACTTGATTGCGGGTGCTCGTTATAACGACCAGACCAGCCTGTTAATGCGTGAAGTTGGGCAGGCTACCAATATGTCACCGAAGATGCTGGATCATATTGTCATGGGGTATACCGGCAGCCTAGGTGGTTATGTGATGGGTGCTACGAACCTTCTCATGCGTAACCTGAAAGACTACGGCGAAACCCCGGCCATGCGCCTAGATGAGCTGCCGGTGATTAAATCCTTCTTCCGAGGCTCCGATCCGGCTAAGTCTACCCAGTTCACCGAAGATTTTTACCGCATGATGACCGAAGCCAATCAGATTAATAGCACTATTAACAGCTTCCGTAAGCAGGGGCGTGGCGATGATGCTAATGAATTGATAGAGGACAATAGAGGGAAATTATCGCAGCGTCAGGGGCTAACAGCGACGCAAAAGCAAGTGAAAGCACTGAATGCCCAGATTGAAATGATGAGGCGGGACCGGATACTAACAGCGGATCAGAAAAGAGAAAAGATAGACCGGCTGATGGCAACCAGAAATAAACTGGTACAGCAGGCGGTGGAAAGGGTGAACCCGTATTTCAATAAGTAATAAACCTCATGGGAGTTTTTATAGCTCCCATGACTTCTTAGGATTGAGATGAGATCTCTCTGTGCTGGATTGACTGTAGAGCCAATTCTAGAGCGGTTACTTTATATTTTTCTTTTTTAACTTGGGCGAGAGTCAGATCATCAATTAAACACTCTGTTAAGGTGTCGCTATTAATAATTTCACCAGCAATAAATATTCTACGGGCTGCGTCACCCACTAAATGTGAGGCATGATCAATAAGGGTAGTTAATTCTTTATCGGATGGTGTTGGGAGATCGTTGTCCATAATTCCCTTCCTATGAGTAAAACATCAGTAATCGATACTAGCGGGGCACTAGTATTTCTTCAATACCTATTTGAGTGCATTTCGTACAACAACAAATAAAACTAATAGCATGAAAAAACCAATAATACCGAGAATAATACTCGTGTTACTGTCCATGTGCATTTTGCCTTTACCTGCAAGTAAGTAAGCAGCGATAATAAAAGGAATGCAGAGAGCAGGGTGGATGGTGACAATAGCAGCAGTCAGTATCAGGCAGACTATGAATATTGTTGAGTTCATCAGTAGTTAGTTCCCAAATGAATATTTAAGAAGCCAGAGGGAGATTGAAGAAAGTTTTCAACTAGTTACAATGTTAATTTTACTAAATTACAAACCCGGCAAGGGCCGGGCTTATATCCTAGCTATCGAAATGAATACAAGCACTTAATAGTGAATAATCATCAGTTGCACCTAGATTCTCTATCCTTTTTTGTAAGCTTGATGAAAATCTGGATGGACTAGCTAGTGTATTAGGAGAAAATCTAGGCCTTTTTTCCCAAAAATGATGAGCACCATCAGACATTATAAATAGTGTAAGCTTACCACTTTCTAATGGTAATTCATTTTTTGGAATACATATAACCTGATAGTCTAATACGATTTTTGCAGAAATCGCTGTGGTAATTACATTTCCGCCAGGTGCATTCTTAAGTTGTCTTGCGGTATACATACCTTTATCAATAAGTATTTGATGTTGCGTATGATCTTTAGTTATTTGCTTTAACTTTTTATCCTGTTTGAAGTAAAGTCTACAATCACCAGAATGACCAATAATAACATGATCATTGTTTACGTAGCAGAATGTAATTGTTGTTGCTGCGGAATAGAGGCTGTCATCTTTCGATGATAATGATGTAACATTTCTTTTCATATCAAAGAAAATATCATCTAAATCTACATCTTTTATATCATCATTGATTTGAGATAAATAAGATATGACTTCTGAGGATGCCTCTTTACCACCTTTATAGCCGCCCACACCATCAGCAACAGCCATTAAATAACCATTTGGTAATTTTTTGGGACATAGTACGGCATCTTGGTTTTCCCTAGACTCATCCTTTGGGAATGAGAATGTCGATGAGGATAGCATGTTTATCATTATAGTTTAGCCTCTAACTCATTTACCGCATTTATAATTTGTTCAATATTTAAATATCGCTTATTAAGTTGGCGATGCTTGCATCTACTTATAATATCATCAAGGCCATCAACATACAAATCCTCCATTAATACTCCAACGGAATAAATATCAGATTGTTTTGAATACCCATTAACCATTACTTCATAATCAAAATATTTTGGGCTTCCAAGAAATATGCCAATCTTTGTTGCAAATTGAGTACGTGTAGGATTTAGACTTTTGGCTAGGCCAAAATCAGATAACTTGTATTCACCGGAACTGAACTTGAGTATATTCATTGGTTTTATATCACGATGAAGGTATCCTTTATTATGAATAAATGATAATCCATCGAGAACCATTTTGAGTATATTTATCTTTTCTCTGTCTGTAAGAGCTCCATTTTTTATTTCATCATCTAGATTGGATTGAGCCAACTCCATTACAAACCAAGGTTTAGGAACCCCAAGATTGCAAATGAAAATCTGAACTATAGATTTGTGAACACATTTACATTGACATACAACTTCCCGCTTAAATCGATCGTAAAGATCAGGATCGGAGGTGTCAGGGATCAAAAATTTTCTAGCATATCTTCCACATAGGTCATGATCTGTGTTGTAGAGATTAATTTCCTCAACAATTCCATAACCACCTGAACCAATTTCGTTGACTGGTTCGATTAGGTAATTCCCACGCTCTTCCATGCTGAAACCTTATAGAATATTCAAAATAATAAATTAACTAATTGTTTTCAATCATAATATTTTATTACAGATAGAGCATTTTCGCAGATGCCATACTTATGCCGAAGCACTTTTACTTATCCCATATCCTATCTTTCACCCCTTCAAGGTCGGGCCGCAGGTTAAAATGAGAATATTACTTAAGCACAGTCTAAATAATGTATAAGTAAACCTTTTAGTTAACAAGTTTTAGAGTCGTTAAATTGATTAGTTTTCAAGATAAGAGCTTTGATTTAGATATGCATCACCAAACCACTAAGGAGCTAGCATAAAGGAGTATTAACAATACCCTCAAGTTCTGAGATTGCTGTATTGATGAGGTTATGTTTCCACGTATTGCCGCCCGAAAAATTCCCGAGTATTTTCGAAATAGTTGATAAGTGTTTGATCATATAGGGGTTTAAAGGACGGTGTTTAACGTATGCTAAAGGTCATAACTCTGATTATCTTATTGTTTTATAAAGATATAATCAATAATTTTCACCTTTAGGAATCGTATTCGGTCTCTTTTTATCTTATTGATTTTAAAGGTGATTTTTAGATAAAAACGAAAATACACGAAAATTACACGAATTTTGATATTCGGTCTTTTATAGCATCACGTATTCCTTACCCCTCGTATCAAGATACTTGTTCGTCATTTTTTCCGATTTATGCCCCAGCAGTTTCATCGCAAATTCCTTACCTTTTTCCTTTTCATACAATCGTCCGGCTAGGCTTCTGATCTCATGAAAAGTTGGCGGACTCTCATCAAAACGAAAATCTGTTCCTTTTCTCGCCGTTACGAATTTCTTTGTCAGGCTATCTGGATGTAGTGATCCATCAGGGCTATTTTTTCTGATGCCTGCACTTATCATAAAATCTGTATTACTGGCTAACCTACATCGATCAATTACTGTACCTAGCAGTTCAAGGTCTAAGAGTAGGGATATTTTGGCACCGGTTTTACCTTGGTGTATTTGTAATCTGCTATCGACAATCTGGTCAAAGCGTATCAGTGATAAATCCTCACGCCGTTGGCCAGTGACTAGCGCCAGATCCATTGATAACCCAAACCATGCAGGTAATGCCCTGCGACATCACGAATGGCGAGATACTGATCCAGTTCCAGGCGCTCACGTTTTACCACAGATTTAGCTGAGCGTGTCGGTGCCACCGGATTATTCTCTATATGGCCCTCGACAATCGCCTCTCGGAAAATATCAGACAACACTGAATGCATAGTAGCGGCCATAGTTTTTTTGTCCTGTGCCACCCAAAACTCTAAAAACTCGGCAATATGGCGCGTACTGATTTTAGCTAACACCCTGTTGCCCATCTTTTCGCTGATCATGGCTATTTGTCCCTTGCGAACTTTATAGGTGTTTTCGGCCAATTCCCGGCGCTTATAGATGACGTCATACCGTTTTAGCCATGCTGCCAGTGTGTACTCCTGCGTGCTTTTGAGCTTTTCTAGAAGCGCGACAGGAGTGTAATTTTGTTCAATGAAATTATTGGCTTCAATGGCTTGGGATATGGCGTCCGCCAATTCCCAAACGAAATGCAACAAAGTGACCCACCGGTCAGGTACGGATAAAATAGCCGTATTGACCCTGTCGGAGACCCTGTTGCATGAAGGGAAAACATTTGACTCAGCATGAGCGCTTTTACATCGAAAAACGAAAAGCTGAAGGCGTTAATCAGTCCTGCATTGCCAGAGAACTGGATGTCTCTCGCTCTACCCTGAGCCGGGAGCTCAGGCGTAATACGGACCCCGCTTTCAACGGACTTTACTCCTCCAGACGCGCTGATGCCTTAGCCAGACAACGGCGGGGCGCCACCTCGGCACACAATGCCTGTTTCCCTCTGGGCCAGCAGACACAAGACTTTCTCCGGCAGGCGCTGGCTGTACATACCTCCCCTGAGGTTATCTGTGGGAGACTGAAAATCCAGTTTGATATCGCCGTCAGCAAAAATACCCTCTACCGCTATATCCGTTCGGACAGACAGGCTGGCGGTAAGCTTTACCTTCAGCTCCCTCACCGGGGTAAACGCTATCGCTATGATACGGGTGAGCCCGGACGCACGCCCATCCCGGACAGGGTTGGCATTGAGCACAGGCCTGCTGAGGCTGAACTCAAACAGGTTCCCGGGCATGTTGAAATCGATACGATTTTTGGCAAAGACCAGAAGTCATTCCTGCTGACGGTCGTGGACAAAGCCACAAAGCAGGTCATTATCCGTAAACTCCCCAATAAGTGCGCTGAGAGCGTCGTGGAAGCGTTCAGGGACATCGTGGCGAATACTTTCTGCGAGTTTAAAACCCTGACGGCAGATAACGGACCCGAGTTTGCGAAACATAAGGACATCACTCAGGTAACGGGCGCAAAGGTTTACTTTGCCCGGCCTTATCATTCCTGGGAGCGGGGGTTGAATGAGCATACCAACGGTCTGATACGGCGGTTTTATCCGAAAGGAACCGATTTTAATGGCGTCAGCGATGAAGATATTGCGAGACTGGAGCACATCCTCAACACTCGGGGGCGCAAATCTCTGGAATACAGCTCACCGAATGAGGTATTTTTAGAGTATCTACTCGCTGCATAACGCATGATGGTTTGTTGCGTTTCGTTCGGGAATGGGGCGTCTCGCCGGGCAATTTTGCCGAGAGATAATTCCTTTCCAGTTAGCGGGTTGCCTGACTAAATCAATATCGACCTGATGAGTACGAACTGATTATACGGCATTATGTGTTGAATCAGTCAAAACGGGCCATTGCTCGGCAGCAGAAACGGGATGAAAGAGCCGTCAGGGTGAGCATGCAGATGGCCGAAGGATTTGTTGATGGTTGCTTGTCGATGATAGACGTTTGCCTAGAAATGGACCCTGCAACAATGAAGTCAGAAATTTATGATGAAAGTGTTGGTGCGGCCGCAAAAAGTGTATTAGTATGATAAGAGTTGGTTATGAAGTAGCGCTTATTCAGTCAAATAAACCTCGCCTTTGTGCGGGGTTTTGTCTTTTCTGGAGTTTGCATTAGTAGACTGAATTATCTGAAAAGTAACCTTGCTGATGGCGTGCTTATAAATTGATGCGTAGACCCCTACGGAAAATTGCCCGGTGCGCCTCTCTGTTGGTAATCATATCTATGAGATATTGGCAACTATTCCAGCCCTTGAATTAATAGTTATAGGGGGGCTGTTTTGTGAGTCATGCCCACTATAAAACTGGTCATGTTTAATGTTTGTTTATAATTGCACTGTATATTATATAGTGCTGTGATAGTTACCTTGGTGCAAGGATTGCATTATCATTGGTACGGTTACAGGGTCAGCTATCACAGCACTAAACTCAAAGCCTCGGTTAATCGCCGGGGCTTTTTATTTTAAGTAAATCACTGTTCGTTTAAAAATGGGTTATTAATATTTTGATATATTCCCTTAACAAATGATAGGGATGTGATTTATGAGAATGTTAATTGCTGTTATTTTGTGTTTACCATTGTCTGCTTGTTCTTGGAGTTGGATACCAATGCCGTACCCAAGTTCTTCAGAGATATGCCCTCGCGGGACGGATAGTATCTCTCAGCAATGCCGTTGAATTATTGGTGGGAGCTGTAATTACTGGAGGGCTCATTCGCATGAGCGCTGGGCAGATCCACACTATCGACTTTCCAAAATAAGCTAAGTGTACCTTACTGATGTGAAGTAACGGTTGGGGAAAACAGGCAACTTTCCAGCCCTTGAGTTAATTGCTCAGGGGCTTTTTATTAGCTATCGATGTTGTTCTCCACCATATATACAAAGTGCGTACCAAGGCTCTGACCAAGAATTACAATCTTTATTACACGTGTGACTAACACCCATAGAGACACAAGCAAACGTAGGGATTGCTATTGTAAACAACAACGCCACCGCTCCAAACTTTATAATTTTAAACATAATGATTTCTCCAAATTTGCAGGTGAGTTTTTATATGCTCACGTCCATATACTTGAAATATTTAATGAGTGTCAAAATAAATACATGGATCATTGATGAATCGTATACTAGTTAATAATGAAATGATTATGGTGCTATTTAATTTTGGCCTTTTTTTCATTTCTACATTCGCATGGGTACTGGATTGGTTAATCCAATCGTTGTGAAACAGTATCCAGCCGAATGTGGAGAAAGCCGGCACCGATATGTGGGGATACAAGTGGAACACCAGTGAAACGACATCTGCGAACTCCCCGCCACCACAGAAGTACATTTAAAGGTATGTGGTCAGCACATCGTTAGGTGTTGACGCCGGAACCGTAACCGACTTCAAAAATGATAAGCCCCGACATAAGTCAGGGCTTTTTGGTTTGTGGAATGGGTGGATACCTTCATTGAAAAGCACATGTCCTATTAATGTTCAACAGCGTCACCATTACGCATTCTTTGTATTACTCGCCACACAACAGTAATGACGGATTGGAGTCATCACCTTGATTTACTATTTATTTCGACCACATGGACAAATAATCCTAAAAGGTATTCATCATGTCTAATTCATTAAAATATCCCATTATTCTCGTTCACGGTTTCAGTGGTTTCGATAAGATTGCTGGAATCTATCCTTACTTTTTCGGTATTCAGCAAGCACTGGAAAAAGCCGGAGCTACTGTATTCACTGCCTCTATATCGGCAGAAAACAGTAATGAAGCTCGTGGTGAACAATTACTCAGTTTTGTAAAACAAGTCACCCAATTAACCGGAGCCCACAAGGTCAACCTGATTGGTCACAGCCAAGGCCCTTTGGCCTGCCGCTACGTCGCCGCCATTCATCCCGAACTGGTTGCGTCTGTTACCTCCGTTAATGGGGCAAACTTTGGCTCGGAAATTGCCGATCTGGTCCGTTTGGCGATGAAACCAGGCTCCCTTCCAGAAGCGATTGCGGGCGCAGTGATGAACGTTTTTGGCTCATTCCTTTCCATTATGACTGGTCGTCCCTCCCTGCCACAAGACAGTGTCGCAGCGCTTAACTCGCTCACCAGCGAAGGCGTCGCTAAATTCAATGCCAAATATCCGCAGGGTTTGCCAAGCAATTGGGGAGGCGAAGGTAAAGAATATGAGAATGGCGTTTATTATTATTCTTGGGGTGGGGTGATTAATTACAACCCGATTGAGCAGGGACTCAATAATTTTGATCCGCTGCATATTTCAATGGTTGCCCTCTCATTTCTGTTCACAAAAGAACGTTTACAGAATGATGGGTTGGTTGGGCGCTATAGTATGCATCTCGGCAAAGTTATCCGCTCTGATTATTCAATGGATCACCTGGATGCTATCAATCAAACTGCGGGGGTTGTTACCAGCAGTACCAACCCTGTTCAACTATTTGTCGAGCACGTGGCACGTTTAACATCGAAAGGGTTATAACTTTCGGATAAGAGTGCTTGCGAGCTCTGTCACGTTTAGCTAATTGAAACTGCTATAGTCAGGGCTACACCGAGTGCTTTTATAGTGTAATAGATTTAATTTTAGTCACTAGTTTTATGCAACGCTAAGCGATCAATTCACGACAATTTTTAAGGCTCACTTCGGTGATTTTTTATTCATTTTTTTTGGGGGGGCGAGGAGCTCAATAAAAATGAGCGATATTTACTAATTGTTTATGTTGCTAGTGTAAATTATAACTTGCCGTGACAGTTGCTTTTTGATGATTGTGGCTCAGTCGTCCTACCCGTGGTAGTTAGCTATCACTGCATTATATTTCATCGACCAATCCAATATGATTATTAGGCGCAAAAAAAAGCCCTTACCTCTATCTTATTTGGTAAGGGATGCCAATTCGGCCAACACCAGGGAAAGTTATGTTGATTTCATTTTACCGAAGGGATCGTTCCCGTCAATGAATATATAAGTTCAATTAATTGAATTAAAATAGATTATTTATAAATGTGTTTTATATAATTAGCTCATTATTAATATATATAGATTAAAACTGATATAGCCAGAGAACATCCCGATCACTACAGAATAATTTTAAGGCTACCAATTTGGTGGCCTTTTTTATTTAGCGCCCGTCAAAACAGTCAATTACTGAAAACACCCTCATATCTCCGAGTGACTACGACGGGAGCTATTACCTACTCAACAGCATACGAACCCGACCAATGGCGGGGATATATACCCAACTGGTGGCCACGTGATGTAATTCGTTATAGCGGTGCTGGTTTTGCTAAAATTCACCAACCTGTTATCTGGTAACTCTCGACTCGATGGGTTATAAAAATTATCTAAATATCGTTAAATTCGGGTCCCTGTTGAGCAAATACAACGATTAGTGGTGTGTTTATCCTCAGAATCATCTTAATACAAATAGGAATCGAAAATGGTCAATCTTGCTAACACTAAAGGTAACAATACCACTGGTGTACATATGCTTCAGCGCGACAAAAATGGTGGTTTTCGGATTCGTACCAGTCCAGATTGTCTGAAACGCTTCACTTCAGTTGATATACGGCCAGAACATCGTAGTTGGTTCAACGGGAAAAACGAAATTTACGGTTCGGAGCCTTACAACACGATTGAAGAAGGTGCGGCAGCTCTTTGTGCGTTCATCGAAAAGGTTTGCGGCATCACATGTGTCTGGGAACCTAAGAGAAAATAACGGTACCCTTATCTGGATTGGGGCAGATCAATTATGTCTGATCCTCGCTCTCGAGAGACCAACATAATCATTGGAGGAGGTTTGATTATGAATATGTCGTCGTGGAAAATCCCATCATCGGCCAAAAAAACTTCCTCAGAGATCATATATGGGGGAGATAACGACAGTGCCTATACAGCTTCTTCAGGACTAGTTCAGGGGGAGGAGTGATGTTTTGGGCAGTCAGTGACCTGCGGGTAATTGCGACATACTAGATTGAGTTTGTTTTTCGGCTCGAAACCTTTATCCAGCATGCATCGTTGAATATTAGCGGCTTTGCGCAGCGTCGGCACGTAAGGCGTCGAACCCAACGGTTGCGGATAACCGCATTGATACATCACCGCCAATGCTTGCTTGTCGTTTTCAACTTCATGAGAAAAATGCAGCGAGGCTCCCACTTTACGCCAGGTAATCAAGGAAAACTTGCTCACGCCAGAATCCGGATTGATCGGATGAAATCCTCTGTCTGCGACAAAAGGCAGCGCTTCTAGCTGACTCTGACTCAAGGGATACCCCTGCTCTTGCTTGAGGCAGGCTGGTGTATCATGGTAAACACGAACGCTGCAAATTTTGAATCCGTCTTTACGGGTAAACCCCATATTCTCCATGCATTGGTAATACAGAACTGACTCATTATCCGTTTTGGGAATATCGGAGCCGGGGAGTTGCACGCCGCATTTACCCATCGCGACGCGCACGCCGTCGATATCCGTATCAGGACGTTGCCACTGTGTTAGATCCGGTGCTGGGGGGCATCCTGTCAGCAGGAAGATAGACGTCATCAGCAGGGGTAAAGTTATCAGAGTCGATTTTCGGAACATTAAAATCCCTTATTTATTATTGTTTCAGATCGCATCCATACCCCCCCATGTCAGGGTAGTTGTCGCCTCTAACTGAAAACATCCAAGGGGCTGGAGACAACAAGAATGAAAACGTATTCACCTGAGCTTAAAGCCGCTGTGATTGCCAGAATGATGCCACCACACAATCAGCCGGTTGTTCAGATTGCACGCTCTGAGGGGATCCCTGTCAATACGCTTTACACCTGGCGCTCCAAGGCAGGTATTTCGACCGCGAGCACCCACGTTGAGGTAAAAACCCCGCAGCAATGGTCCCGTGAGGCTCGTTTTGCCATCCTGGTTGAAACGGCACCTCTTTCCGCCCATGCTGTTGCTGAGTACTGTCGCCGTAAAGGGCTCTACCCTGAGCAAATTCAGCAGTGGAAGAATGAGATAATGCAGCCAGATCCGCGTGAAGAGAAAGCACTCGTCAAGAAACAGCAAAACGAAATTCATCAGCTTAAGCGTGAAATTGCCCGCAAGGATAAGGCGTTGGCTGAGGCTGCGGCATTGCTGATATTGCAAAAAAAGTTCAAGGCGTTGTTCGTCGAGGAAAACGGGGACGAATGACGCCGACTCCGGACAGGCTGCGATTGATGACAATCGTAAAGGAAGCCGTTGCTGCAGGCGCGAGGCTGAGCGAGGCTTGCCAGTCTATTGGGCTTAGTGAGCGAACATTACAGCGTTGGGGAAAAGGGACGCATGACCGCAGACCCACGGCGTCACGGCCCATCCCGAAGAACAAACTCACTGCCGAAGAGGAACAACAGGTTTTAGCCCTCTGTCATGAACTGCGGTTCGCCAGCCTGCCACCGACGCAAATCGTTCCTTTGTTGGCGGATGAAAAGCGCTATATCGCCAGTGAGTCAACGTTTTATCGGATACTAAGACGTGCTGGCGAAACAACGCACCGTGGTCGGCAGAGGGTAGCGCAAAGCAAGCCGCTATCGACCTGGAGGGCGACGGCACCGAATCAGGTGTGGTCATGGGATATTACCTGGCTGAGGTCGCTGACGGCAGGACACTGGTTCTATCTGTACCTGATAGAAGACGTGTTCAGCCGCAAAATCGTCGGTCACGAGGTTCACTTGGTTGAAAGTGGTGAGCATGCGGCAGAGCTGATGAATCGGACAGTGCTGAGCGAACGCTGTTGGCAGGAGCCGCTGGTACTGCATGCGGATAACGGAGCCCCGATGAAGTCACAGGTGCTGCAGGTAAAGCTTGCGGAACTTAAGATAACCCCGTCGCACAGCCGGCCACGGGTGAGCAACGATAACGCGTATGTTGAATCGCTGTTCAGGACGTTGAAATACGTGCCGAGCTGGCCGGAGAAGGGCTTCGCGACGCTGGAGGATGCGCAGGCGTGGGTAGAAACCTTCGTTGGCTGGTATAACGAAGAACATCGGCACAGTGGTATCCGTTACGTCACACCAGGGCAACGACACAGAGGTGAAGATCGGGCACTACTGGCGCAGCGTAAATCGGTCTATGAAGCGGCGAAAATGCAGAATCCACATCGGTGGTCAGGTTCAACGAGAAACTGGCACCGGCAGGATGAGGTCTGGTTAAATCCGGAACGTGAAACGTTGGCCGCATGAATTAACTGAGGCGACAACTACCTTGACACGCGCCGATACTGCCCGTATTGCTCCTGTGTGACAACGCTGTCCGGGTTTTGATTATCACTGAAATAAAAATTTCACCCAGCCTGGATTGACTAAATCTCCACGTTCTATTCTGAAACATTCGATCCGCTGATACCAGGAATGTATTTTTCAGTTCTAACTTCCGCACCTCGCTCGAAGCTGCCGTAGCAAAGACTTTAAGCAGCCATGAGCAAAAATAAAACGTTAGAGCGTATTTCACAGATCAGGGTTTTACGCCGGAATCTCAGATTTTTCCTGCGGTTAAAACTATACTGAGGTTTGATATTCCGCTTGTGTAACAAATTTACAAATTTCACTGATGATGGCAGGTTCAGGCTTGAGTATTGCGCTTACATGATCTCCCGTTGCCGAAATGAACGCAAATTTGTTCGCTTCGCTCCAGTAATTTAGTTGTCGGTAGTAAACATCTTCCAGTCCAGCCCAAAATAATTTAGGAGTGTTGATCTGAGTAAGCTGTACCGAATCATAAAAACCATCGTACGAGCTGATTGCATTGAAATATGCACGTACTGCTGGTTCTGTAGCTGGTGTTATCCAGTCGGTTAATTCAGGGGCAGTAATTTTTGCGTACGCAAAAAATGTATCAAAATCCAGTTTTCCATTTGGGCCTTCAGGAAGGCCATTTTCAACATCCCATCCCCCAATAACCAGTGAAGACAGGGCTTTGGGATGGTATTTTACTAATCCTGCAGCCAGCCAAGCCCCCGAAGAATAGCCTATTACATGAGCCTGTTGGCACCCTAATGCATTGATTAATAATTTTATATTTAATGCCTGTTTTTCCTGCTCATAAAGACCAATTTCAACTGGCTTATCACTCATTCCATGCCCTAACATGTCAGGATATGCGACACAAAATTTGTGGCTGAGAGCCTCAACCAACCCATTAGTGAGCCATGAATTTCCATCCATCAGTAAGCCATGTAATAGTACTACAAGAGGACCATTACCTTTTGTTCGATAATATAAATGACCATTTTTACCATTCATAATCATATAATACCTTCAATAAAAAGAATTAATTAACTGGTCTAACTCCGGTTGAGAGGTTTTATTCCGTCAGAACGCAGCTGACCATCAGGAAATATATGCCTGTATAGCGTTTGCCTGGTTATCCCCAGTTCCTGGCATAATGTACTGACTTGTCGTCCCATTGGTGCCAGAAGCTGACGTAACCAGTTTTGAAAGAGTACATATGGACGTCGCTAACATCGCGTTGCGTTAAAAATTAGGGGGCAGGTCACGGACTAGATCGCCAATTCCCAAACGAAATGCAACAAAGTGACCCACCGGTCAGGTACGGATAAAATAGCCGTATTGACCCTGTCGGAGACCCTGTTGCATGAAGGGAAAACATTTGACTCAGCATGAGCGCTTTTACATCGAAAAACGAAAAGCTGAAGGCGTTAATCAGTCCTGCATTGCCAGAGAGCTCGGCGTCTCTCGCTCTACGCTGAGCCGGGAGCTCAGACGTAATACGGACCCCGCCTTCAACGGACTTTACTCCTCCAGACGCGCTGATGCCTTAGCCAGACAACGGCGGGGCGCCACCTCGGCACACAATGCCTGTGTCCCTCTGGGCCAGCAGACACAAGACTTTCTCCGGCAGGCGCTGGCTGTACATACCTCCCCTGAGGTTATCTGTGGGAGACTGAAAATCCAGTTTGATATCGCCGTCAGCAAAAATACCCTCTACCGCTATATCCGTTCGGACAGACAGGCTGGCGGTAAGCTTTACCTTCAGCTCCCTCACCGGGGTAAACGCTATCGCTATGATACGGGTGAGCCCGGACGCACGCCCATCCCGGACAGGGTTGGCATTGAGCACAGGCCTGCTGAGGCTGAACTCAAACAGGTTCCCGGGCATGTTGAAATCGATACGATTTTTGGCAAAGACCAGAAGTCATTCCTGCTGACGGTCGTGGACAAAGCCACAAAGCAGGTCATTATCCGTAAACTCCCCAATAAGTGCGCTGAGAGCGTCGTGGAAGCGTTCAGGGACATCGTGGCGAATACTTTCTGCGAGTTTAAAACCCTGACGGCAGATAACGGACCCGAGTTTGCGAAACATAAGGACATCACTCAGGTAACGGGCGCAAAGGTTTACTTTGCCCGGCCTTATCATTCCTGGGAGCGGGGGTTGAATGAGCATACCAACGGTCTGATACGGCGGTTTTATCCGAAAGGAACCGATTTTAATGGCGTCAGCGATGAAGATATTGCGAGACTGGAGCACATCCTCAACACTCGGGGGCGCAAATCTCTGGAATACAGCTCACCGAATGAGGTATTTTTAGAGTATCTACTCGCTGCATAACGCATGATGGTTTGTTGCGTTTCGTTCGGGAATGGGGCGATTGAATGGTATAATAACCCAAACTACTATTTGCAAGCACAACTTAATGCAAATCACCATGGACGGATTTAGGCATGACTAAAATATTGATGTTGATGATACTGGCGGCAACTGTTACAGGATGCGCACCACTAACTCCTAAAGATTGTCATAAAAATAGCGCACTTAACTCTTGCACCTACAACCGTTCTGGGAAGGTATCAGATAAAGACCTTTTTGGTTACCAGGCCTTGGGTATCAAAAAAGCACTTGATGCAGCCCTCATTGAGCCCCATGCTTGGGGTGGTAAAAGATGTGATGCACACCTCGATTTCAAAATTGATGGTACCCTACAAAATTTCATCATAAAGAGCGGCGATGAAGGTTATTGTCATGCTTTAGTGGAAGCTTCTAAACGTACATTATTCCCACCATTTACGGATCAGCACGTCTACGACGTAATGGGGTCATCGCGCTGGGATTTTCATGGACAGCCTTGAAAAGCGTAGATAGTCGCTACTACAGCGCACTTACAAACACAGTTATACATCAATGCGGTGTAAGGCCAACTTCCGCTCCTCGCTCATAGCAGTCCCCTGATGTTGCTTCGGCTGCTCTGTGCCAGAAGCGGACGTGGATACTTTATTAATATGCACTGCTCAGAAAAAATTCCCTGTTGCCCGGCAAATTCAATCCTTACGTGCATCCTGACTGAGAAGACGTGTGCGGCACACATCCAGAATCTCATCTGCCAGAGCGGAATCATCTGGGCAGGCACGGGACAGCACCAAGGCACCAACAAGATGTGCAATGGTGTCGATGAGTTCAGCACGCGTTCCGCCTTCCCCATTATTTTCATTTCCTAAAACGGCCAGCTGACGTTCAATTCCGGCCGCATATGTCGCCTTGATTGACTCAGATTGACGGGCTGTATCGGTGCCCAGTGCCGACATCACACACCCCTTTCCCATGTCATCGCGATGTTGTCGGGAGAGATAGTATTCAACAAATTTTTCCCGGTTTACACCTGCCGTGCTTTCGGCGGATCGCGTAAAACCGCAGCTCATTGCCTCCGCCATCAGATCAGCCTTAGAGCCAAAGTGCTTGTAGAACCCACCGTGGGTTAAGCCTGCCGCTGACATCAGTTCCGCGACGCCCACGCCATCGTAACCGCGCTCACGAAAAAGTTCTGAGGCCGTTTCAACAATGCGGATTCGGTTTTCCCGAACCTGCTCTTTCGACACTTTCATGCTTTCCTGCCCCTCTCAAAAGTAGGGTTTAAGTATACATTGATGATGATCATAATCAAACCAATTGACTTTATAGATTATGATCATCATCATTATATTAATGTCTCTACCAACCACTTAGCAGGCGAATAAACATGACGAACCAGACCTTATTTCAACCCTATGATCTTGGGACAATAACACTTGCCAACCATATCGTAATGGCACCACTGACGCGTAACCGAGCAGGAGCAGGCTTGGTACCCGGCGAACTGGCGGCGACCTACTACGCCCAACGTGCCACAGCAGGATTGTTGATTACCGAAGCCACGCAGATCTCAGCTCAGGCGCAGGGCTATCAGGATACGCCGGGGATCTACACGCAGGCTCAAATCGAAGGTTGGCGCAAAGTGACTGACGCGGTTCATTCCAGAGGTGGGCGCATATTTGTACAGCTATGGCACGTAGGACGGATCTCGCATGTCGATTTACAGCCTGATGGCGCTGCACCGGTCGCACCGTCTGCCATTCGTGCTGAGACTAAAACCTTTGTGAACAACGGTTTTGCTGACGTCTCTGAGCCACGTGCGCTGGAGTTGCAGGAAATACCGGGGATTATCGACGATTTCAGAAAGGCATCGGCCAATGCCATTGCCGCCGGATTTGACGGCGTAGAGATCCACGGCGCTAATGGTTATCTACTGGAACAGTTCCTCAAAGATGGTGCAAATCAGCGTACTGATGAATACGGCGGCTCTGTCGAAAATCGTGCGCGCCTGCTGTTAGAAGTCACGGCGGCCGTAAAAGAGGAGATTGGTGCTGATCGTACCGGCGTGCGCATTTCACCGGTTTCGCCTGCTAATGCGATTGCGTGCAGTGATCCGCAGCCACAATATGATTACCTCGCTGAACAACTCGATGCATTAGGTATCGTGTACATCCATGTGGTTGAAGGTGCTACGGGCGGCCCGCGTGATGTATCACCGTTCGATTACGACTCCCTGCGCCGGCGCTTTAAAAACACCTACATCGGCAACAATGGCTATGACCTGGCGTTGGCGTCCACTCAACTTGCGCAGGGCAAAGCCGATCTGTTCGCGTTTGGTCGCCCGTTCATCTCCAACCCGGATCTGGTCGAAAGGCTCAATACGGGCGCCCCTCTGGCCTCACTCAACCCTGACACACTTTATGGCGGTGGCGCAGCGGGATATACCGATTACCCCTCGCTTGCTGAGGCTAGCAAGTAAAGCATCGGTGTCACGGTTCTACCTGGGTCGCACATTGCGAATTCTGTTTACATATTAACAAAGAAGATCAACTTATGACTAAAGCTTCAGTTCTCATTACAGGCGCATCCACGGGTATTGGTGCTGTTTACGCTGAACGGTTTGCCCGCCGGGGCCACGACCTGGTTCTGGTCGCGCGCGACAAAGCAAAGTTAGAGACACTTGCCGAGCGTCTGCGACAAGAAAATGATATTTCTGTCGATGTTCTGCCTGCCGACCTTACGCAAACGAGTGATTTAGCCGTGGTCGAAGCCCGCCTGCGTGAAGACGCGCAGATTGGCATTCTTATCAATAACGCGGGTATCGCGCAGTCCGGCAGTTTTACAGAGCAAACGCCAGATTCGGTAGAAAGCCTTATCGCGCTTAACGTCACCGCACTGACGAGACTTGCCAGTGCGGTGGCTCCACGATTTGTAAAAGCCGGAGAAGGCTCGATCGTCAATATCAGTTCCATCGTCGGACTCGCTCCTGAATTTGCCATGACGGTTTACGGCGCAACCAAAGCCTTTGTTCTTTTCCTGTCTCAGGGAATGAATGTAGAGCTGTCATCTAAGGGCATTTATATCCAGGCGGTGCTCCCTGCCGGCACTTACACGGAAATTTGGGATCGTGCGGGTATCGACATCAGTAATTCGGCAAAATTCATGGAAGTGGGCGAGTTAGTGGATGCCGCACTGGTGGGCTTTGATCGCCGTGAACTGGTCACCATCCCGCCTTTACATAATGCCGCCCGCTGGGACACCCTCGATGCTTCACGTCAGGCTCTGCTTTCAGACATCAAACAAGATGAAGCCGCCGAACGATATAAAGCACTGTAATCAATGAGGTGCACTGTGCAGAACGGTCTTCCGGCTGTTCTGCACAGAGGTAAATCCGACATAAATCCCTTACAACCTGTCGTCTCATCAGTGATGAGAAACATCAAAAAAATCATGAAGGCCTTATTCAGCATGACAAAAAAACGTGTAGCACTGGTTACCGGCGCTTCCTCAGGTATTGGTGAAGCGTCTGCTTATAAACTCTTAGCAGCCGGTTATACGGTATATGGGACAAGCCGACGTGGACCTCTGGCGGGTATGCATCCGTTTCCGTTATTGACGCTTGATGTGACGGACGATACCTCTGTCGAGGCTGCTATTGAGGAGTTGCTGCGTCTGGAGGGGCGGATCGATATTCTGGTGAACAATGCGGGCTTCGGGGTCGCTCCGGCGGCTGCGGAAGAAAGTTCTATCGAACAGGCCAGGCGTATTTTCGACACCAACTTTCTGGGCATAGTCAGGTTGACGCGGGCAGTGATCCCTCATATGCGTCGTCAGGGCAGTGGGCGCATCATTAACATCGGTTCGATACTGGGGATTGTTCCGTTGCCGTATGTGGCACTTTATGCGGCCAGTAAGCATGCGGTCGAAGGATATACGGGGGCACTGGATCATGAACTGCGCACGCAGGGCATCAGAGTTTCCGTCATCGAACCTGCCTATACGAAAACGCAGTTTGAAGCCAATAACTTAGAACCGGATGCCAAGCTTGAAGATTATGACCTGATCCGGGCTAAGCTGGCGAAAGTGGTGAGCAAGGCAATGGCCGAAGCGGAAAGTCCGGAGGTTGTGGCTGATGTGGTTGTTAAAGCGGCTCAGACTTTACATCCGAAGGTACGCTACACGGCGGGAGCGCAGGCAGGAAAATTGAATTTTATTCTCAGATTCGCGCCTGCATCATTCCTGGATAAGGTGGTACGCAAAAGTCTTCAGCTTGATGCGAAAGAATAAAAATGAAATTTTCTCAACTGGCTATTCTGACCTCAGTGTTATTTTTCATCCTGGCCACAGTATGGATGTTTTTCCCGGAACAGCTCTTAACTCAATGGGGAATTGAATCTACGAGTGGTACAGGAGTCGTGAGTCGTCGCTCTGCCGCATTTTTTGCGGGAATAGGGGTGATGTGTTTATTCGCCAGAAATGCAGAGCCGTCACTGACCCGCTACGCGCTGGCCGCCGGTATCAGCACGATATCTATTATTTTAGCCGTAATGGGCATAGTTGAATGGCGCGAAGGACACGTTAACGGGCAGATCCTTTTTGCCGTGTTTATCGAGCTATTCCTGGGGATTGCCTTTTTACTCAGCAACAGATCCGCTAAGAAAAATTTCACTCACAAACGCGACAGGGTAAACGACAAATGAAGACTAAGACGATGAAAGCATTTACATTTAAACACTATGGTAAATCCCCTGAATCAGGATTGGATGACGTCGGTTATCCTGCAATTAATGCTGATGAAATCCTGGTTAAAGTTTACGCGGCTGGTCTGAACCCGATAGATAACATGATCCCAACCGGAATATTTAAGCCGGTTTTGCATTTTAAGCTTCCCGCCACATTGGGCAGCGACTTGTCCGGGGTTGTTGTTGCCGTGGGGAGTCGTGTGACGCGTTTCACTCCAGGTGACGAAATCTTTGCCAGTATTTTCGACAGGGGAACGGGATCTCTTGCCGAATTTGCAGTGGTGCCTGAAAGCGCCGCAGCAATGAAACCCTCAAATCTGGATTTCGTTCAGGCTGCTTCTTTGCCGATGGTGAGCCTTACATCCTGGCAAGCGCTGACAGAGCGGGCTAAGTTGCGGCCTGGTCAGAAGGTTTTCATCCCGGCAGGTTCCGGGGGCATTGGCAGTTTTGCTATCCAACTGGCGAAGCACCTTGGCGCAAAGGTGGGAACGACAACGAGTTCAGGCAACGTCGAGTGGGTGAGTCGTCTTGGCGCAGACGAAGTGGTTGATTATAAGAAACAAGAATTTGAAAAGGTGTTGAGCGGCTACGATATTGTTCTCGGCACTGTAAGAGGCGATTTAATTGAAAAATCCACCCAAATTCTTAAGTCTGGGGGAAAGATTGTTTCTCTCATCGGCCCGTTAGATGCCGCGTTCGCCCAGGCGCGGGGATTAAACTTCCTCCTGCGTTTAGTTTTCGGGCTGATGAGCCGCAAGATTATGCGTCTTACGAAAAAACGGGGCCTGAGCTATTCATTTCTTTTTGTCCGTCCTGATGGCGATCAGCTTACCCAAATTGGCAAACTCATAGAAGCTGAACAACTCAATCCTCTGATCGATAAGGTGTTTCCCTTTGCAGAGGCGAAGGAGGCTCTTGCCTATCTTGCTCAGGGACATGCGAAAGGAAAAGTGGTCGTTAAGATGCAGGAGTGATAGCAACTGAAGTTTAAATCGGTGAAAGAGGATAACCACCAAGAACAATCTCCGCAAGTTTGACCATATATCACAGCTATTAAGTAGCTAGATTGATGGCCGTGAATGTCCGCTTCTCGCTCATAGCTGACAGTCAGGCTTGTTCGTACCTTGCTACAGAACACAACCCGAACGCATTAAACGTATCGAAATTTTTACGAATGGTTCCGAATTAGCAGTTAACTATATGAATTTAAAGACTAGGGAAGTAAGGTAATGGAAGGTGTTTTTTGAGATGATATCAATTGCTTAATAGGACTACCATCACCCCTCGTTACTTGTTATTTCATCCCTATCGCCACTTTGTCGCCATGCTTAAATCGGGCTAATGGGTTGAGTGAATAGCGTCTTGCAGGTGGTCTGCCGCGACGTGAGAGTAGCGCATGGTGACCCGAATATCTGAATGGCCGAGGATGTGTTGCAGCACGATGATATTGCCACCGGCCATCATATCCTTCGAAATCGTCTTTATGACTTTGCATTCTCTCTGCTAAGCTGCTCTGCCGGCTTCATAGCCTAACGTGATATAATCTTATTTTTACGGAAGATTTATGCTGACCAACTCATCCACTCGTCTTAACAAATATATTAGCGAGAGCGGTATCTGTTCTCGTCGTGATGCCGATCGTTATATTGAACAAGGACATGTTTTTATTAATGGCAAACGGGCCGCTGTTGGCGATCAAGTATATGGCGGGGATGTAGTCAAAGTTAACGGTCAGCTTATCGAACCGCGTGACGAAAACGACTTGGTGCTGATCGCACTGAATAAACCGGTTGGCATCATAAGCACCACCGAAGAGGGGGAAAACGATAACATCGTTGATTTCGTTAATCACAGTAAACGAGTCTTCCCTATCGGACGTTTGGACAAAGACTCGCAGGGGTTGATTTTTTTGACGAATCACGGTGATTTGGTTAACAAAATCCTGCGCGCCGGGAACGACCACGAAAAAGAGTACGTGGTTACGGTCAACAAACCGGTGACTGACGAGTTTATTCTCGGTCTGGGTGCTGGTGTACCGATGATGGGAACCGTGACCAAAAAATGCAAAGTGAATAAAGTCGCGACCTTTGTATTTAATATCACGCTGGTGCAAGGGCTTAACCGTCAAATTCGCCGTATGTGTAAACATTTTGGCTATGAAGTCACCAAGCTTGAGCGCACTCGTATCATGAACGTCACCCTGAAAGGACTGCCAATGGGTGAGTGGCGAGATTTGACTGATGATGAGCTAATCGAGTTATTTAAGCTGATTGAAAACTCATCATCTGACGAAAAACCGGTGAAAAAAGCCAAGGCTAAGCCCGTGGCAGATAAAAAACCGAGTGTTAGTGGGGCGAAAAAGGCCGAAAAACCCGATGGTAACTCAGCTTCCCGCAAGCGCTTTACCCAGCCCGGACGTAAGAAGAAAGGGCGCTAAGCTCACATAATTATCATCGGTCTCAGTACTCAAGCATATAAACTCGGCAATAGCCGAGTTTATATTGATGAAACACCCGGTGTGAAACCAATCATCAGTCTTTTTCCTCATGTCCTGTCAAACCTGACGCTATGGCCTGAGTACGGCATTAGTTCCCAATATTTAATATAGAGCATACTTTCTTGCTCGTATTGACGTCACAATAATAGTAGGTAGACTGGTATACCTATAATTATCCAAAACAGGAAGAAATTGGCCATGTCCTCACGCGAATTATCAGAAAGTGCCCGAGATCGGCTGCTGAGTGCTGCAAGGGTGTTGTTCTATAACGATGGCATTGCGGCAACGGGTATTGATGCCATTGTTAAAAGGGCTGGTGTTGCCAAGAAAAGTCTCTACAACAACTTTGAGTCCAAAGCAGAACTTGTTGCTACTTACTTACAGATTCGTCATGAAGAGTGGCTCGCACTGTACGCTAATCGTCTGCAACAAACGGCGAGTCCAAAAGAGAGCGTGATGGCTGTTTTTCTTGCTTATGCAGACCATGCTGAATTTGCCTATGAACGTGGATTCAGAGGGTGCGGACTATTGAATGCCGCGGCTGAACTGCCCGCGGGCGCCCCGGGCAGACAGGCAGTGCGCGGGCACAAGGAGCAGGTAGAGTCGATTTTGACTGAACATCTTTGTGTGCTTCTCTCTGGTGATGAACAACGTGCCATACGGATGGCCAGGCACTTTTCATTTTTACTCGAGGGGAGTATGTCTCGCGCAGGCTTGGAAGGGAATGGTGAGTGCGTTCGTCAGGCAATGACAATGGCCGCCGAAATGATGGAGTCGCTATGACTGTCACGCCAAGAGATCGCATGATGGGCAGGGTGGGAGTATTGATTGCGGCCATCTTGTGGGGAACCACAGGAACGGCGGCAACATTTGCTCCTGCGGTTAGTGCTGTTGCCATAGGCGCTGTTGCGATGGGGCTAGGGGGGCTACTCCAGGCGATGATAGCCGCTGGGAGTATCATTAGTTATGTAGATAAACTCCTTCAACAGTGGCGTTTACTGCTGATAGGGGTCATTGCTGTTGCCATCTATCCGCTGGCATTCTATGCCTCTATGCATTTAGCGGGTGTCACTGTCGGGACTGTCATTTCTATTGGTTCTGCCCCTCTGTTATCTGCTCTGATTGAATATGTCTTGGAGGGCGAGCGGTTGACGACTCGCTGGATGTTGGGGGCTGCTCTTGGCATTGCAGGCATGGTGTTGCTTTGTATGGCTGAAAGTGGGGGGCACGGCACTCTGGTTCAGTCACCCAATGTCACGATAGGAGTAATTCTAGGCCTTCTTGCTGGTTTTACTTATGCGCTGTATTCGTGGGCTGCTCGCCGTTTGATGCAGCGAGGACTTCCTTCTCGCACCGCGATGGGGGCGATTTTTGGTCTTGGCGGCATTTTACTAATGCCAGTACTCCTTATGACTGGAGCCCCGCTGCTGGAATCTTGGAGTAATGCGGCAGTGGGTGCCTATATGGCGTTGGTCCCGATGTTTCTTGGCTATATTTGCTATGGATATGGGCTGGCTCGTATAACGGCAAGTATGGCGACGACTATTACCCTCATCGAGCCTGTTATTGCTGCCATATTGGCAGTGATTATCGTGGGAGAAAGACTGCCTATTACGGGGTGGGTGGGGATCGGGCTGGTGGTAGCTTGCCTGATATTTATTACTGTTCCGATAAAATGTGCTCTAATTGTTCGGGTAAGAGAAAACAATAGCCTGTAGTGGCACAATGATGCCTGATCTTGCCCGCTTGCAGCTAGATTTCTCCATTATTGCCACCTTCGCTTCAATTGTTGTTCCGATGGTCAATCGTCCCTCTGTGCTATTGAGGGAAGTTCGCCCAGGCACTTAAGTACGCCACACCCTGTTTATTAACCACAATTTGTGGGGCAATTATCTATTTCAGGATGGTGCACTACGCTCATTCTCGGATAATCCCTATTTATGGGGCGCACTATTCAGTGTGATGTTTGCTTTGTTCATTAACAATATCGTGGTTGTGGTGATATCTAGTATGTTAATATTTTATATCATTGGTTCGGTAGTTTAGTCAGGAAACTAATATCAGCAGTGTGTTTATCAATGGTTTTCTGTGATATTACATTTAACTCAGCAGGCCATTTAACACTTTATTTTGGTGATTAGCATTAATGATTGGCGAATGTGGTTAACGTCACATTGGTTGTTTTTTTGTTAACTTGCCAATTTCTTACAGATTAAATGTAGGAAATAAAGCACATCCTCTAATATTAAAAATAATATCGGAACAGATGTTCAGCAGATCGAATTAATACAGTGAAACCCTCAATGAGATTGATCGCTGTCAGGCTGGCGGTATACTTCACCGCAAATCAAAACTACATCAGGTCTGCGTTCATGAAGACGAGTAGCTACAGCCATGCATTCGTGGCGTGTTGTATACACATCATCGGTCACGGGCAGTGCCTCGCAAGCATCCATACCGCAGGTGCTAACCAATAAAACAAATCCTATGAGCATATATTCTCCTTATTTATAGGATTTATATGAGTATAGCGCGTTTGCTGAAGAAGTAGTGCTCTCCTTTTCTAAGAAATGGAGTTTACATTTTTTGGTTAAGTATTAGCCAAGTTTAGTTACTGCTACCCCCATCAGAATAATGGCACTGGCGATGAGTCGTAACATCGATGGTTTCTCTTTTAGCATCCAGATTGAGATTATCATGGCGAACAAGACACTGGTTTCACGTAGAGCGGCAACGAGGGCGATTGGCGTGCTTTTCATGGCCCAAATGACAATGCCATAAGCCAGTAATTGCATCGCACCACCAATCACGCCGTGTCGCCAGTGTTGGCGTATTTGACGAAAAACCACATTGCGGTGCATTATCCAAAGTAATGCAAACATGGCTATGCCGTTGCACATAAACAACCAAAAAATATAACTAAGTGGTTCAATGCTGGCGCGGCTACCAGCCCCATCAGATAGGGTGTAACAGGCAGTAAAAGTCGCAGTAATTAAGGCATAGATAATAGCCCTGCCATTGACTTTGTCAGGGCCACGTCGGCCATCAAATGTCATCATGATGACACCGGAGACTAAAATAGCCGCCCCTACTAAGGCTAACGACCTGGGGATTTCCGACAAGATTAACCAAGAGAGCAGAGCACTTAACAGGGGGGCAACGCCACGTGCGATAGGATAGATTTGACCAAACTCGGCTTGTTCATAAGCTTTACTCAGAAACAGGCAATAACCTGTGTGAAAAGCAACCGACAACAGTAACCAAGGAAGCGCGCTCAGCGAGGGTAACGCCACAAAAAAATACCGAACAGTGAAATCACTCCGGAGAAAATTGCCATCAAAGAGATAGCGACAAAACGATCATTGCCAAATTTAACAAGAGCGTTCCAGCAAGCATGTAACAGTGCCGCGCCCAGCACCGCAAGAAATATTTCACTACTCATTCTATCCCCTTACTTAGGCGTCTCAGTTTACCTTAATTGCATTTATTTTCACGTCTGTAACACGTAAAAATTGTTCCAGCTAGCTGATTCTTAGTGAGGGAGAAGATGAAAAAATGAGCTCAATGTCCCGATTTATTGCAAGAGTAAATATAACTAACTAACAACATCTGTATCATCTTATTTACTTTCTTAAGCAATAAATAAGGGTGGATTACGCCAAGGTGACATTGCTCTGATTAAGTAAATGGGGGTGTTTATTGCATATGATATTCGTTGCTTTTTCCTTATCATTGATAGTAATCGTGTTTCTAATTTTATTTATGATAAAAGGGAATAATTAATTAGGACATATCTTGGATGATCTAAATGGACTAAAAAGAATACCAGTGGATATAATTCAACGGCAATAAATTATTATCAAAAACAGGGTCTGGCTATTATTAGCCAGAGTCTACATTCATTTTATTCTGGGGTGTCTATTTTGTTAAAAAAAAGTGTTTTCCTATTATTTGCTATGGTCGTTGTTCTTGCCGGTTGTTCTGAACCTGAACCAACAGGCACTAAAGTTTTTGGTGGCAAAGCTTACATTGAGATGCCAGCTGAATTCACTTTAATGTCTAAAGAAATGCTGGCAACTAAATACCCTCAGCAGAATGCACCACAAGAAGCCTATTCCGTTGAACAGGGCAGTGTGTCCTTCGCATTCAGCGATAGCAATAGTGCCATACCCGATGGCAAGCTCGCTGAAGTTGTTAATATGATGAAGAAACAATTTGCGCCATTCAAGCCGACTCTGGAAGAGAAGGATGTTGATGGGCGTAAAGCTTATATCATCACTATGGATACCCCGGCTGCTGATGGAACCATCAAGAATGTGATGTTGCTCACTACGATTGATGGGAAACTAGTTATTGCTACGTTTAACACGACTGAAGCTTTAGCTGACAAATATATGGATGTTGGCAAGAATGCACTGCTTTCTTTAAAGTTTAAGAAGTGACCATTATTAGTTAATTCAGTTATTTTAAGTCTAAAAAAATAGATAAAAAGTAATAAAGGTTGCCTGATTAACAGGGCAACCTTTCTCATTGCTAAAGCAACGTTGTTGAGCGCTAGTGGGGAAGACGGTACGCCGAACACTTCCTAAAACAGCTATAAATTGGCATCATAGAGCTATGTTGTTTTTTTAGGATGAGTAATGAAACAGTTCCCTTTTGATAAACGTTATGAGATTGAAGATGCCAGTGGTGTTGTTGAGTACTACATTGATGGTGATGAGTATATTCGCCGCCAGGATGGCGTACCGGGCTATCGAATCACAGGTTATGAAGTGTATGAACATGATGCAGAGGCTAAACTCGCTGGTTTTCTCGAAGGGAAGCATATAACAACCCCGGATGCGGATATTCTGCTGACAATTTTAGATGACCAACAACCTGCGGATTAGATTTCATTACTTTGGCTTTCGTCTGTGCAATGTTGCTATATAAAGATCATCTGCGGTTTTTGAAACAGAAAATAGGGCGTTATTAGCGATAATATTTTTTTGCAGAAGCTGCTATTCAATCTGGCTAAAACCGATTAACGTCAATCTACTTAGTGATAATCAGTCGGGGTTTCGATGAGCCAGCAAACTATTACGTTGTATACCGATTCAGATTTTTTTAGTCCTTATGTGATGTCGGTATTCGTATCATTGACAGAAAAAGCACTGCCTTTCTCATTAAGCGTCATTAATTTGTCTGCTGGGGAGAATCTGCAACAGGCTTATGCCCGTCTGTCGGCGACACGTCGGGTGCCGACACTGGTTATCGATGATTTTCAACTCTCTGAGTCTTCAGCTATTGCTGAATATTTGGACGAGCGTTTCCCGGCGCCAGATTACGCTCGGTTGTATCCGCAAGATAGGCAAGAGCGTGCCAGAGCGCGTGAAATACAGGCATGGCTGCGCAGTGATTTTATGCCGGTCCGCACTGAACGGCCAACTGAAGTGGTCTTTTCTGGGTTAAGGCTGCCTCCTTTGTCTGATAGCGCGCAACAAGCGGCGAATAAACTTATTTCGGGGTTGGAGCGTTTGCTGTCGGATGGCAGAAGATATTTATTCAGTGAATGGTGTATCGCAGATACTGATTTGGCACTGATGCTTAACCGGTTAGTTCTGAATGGCGACAACTTACCTGAGTATCTTCGTCAGTATGCAAATTACCAATGGCAGCGGCCTTCTGTGCAGCAATGGCGAGCATTATCGCAGAAATAGAGGTAAGAAAAATTGAGGGTGGGGGCAATCCTTCACCTTGTACCAAAGTAGGATTAGCTTCGATAGAATGAAAAACGTTATTGAGTTTGAAACTGAGCGTTTACAGCTACGGCAGTGGCTCCCGTCAGACCGGGCACCTTTTGCAGCGCTTAACGCAGATCCTCGCGTTATGGCATTTTTCCCAGCCCCTCTAACACGTGAAGCAAGCGATATGATGGCTTCACGTTGTCAATTATTGATAGCACAGTGTGGCTGGGGGTTGTGGGCTGTTGAGCTGAAAGCTAGCGGGCAGTTTGTCGGCGCATTGGGGTTACATATTCCTACCGTTAAATTACCTTTTTCACCTTGTGTCGAGATAGGCTGGCGTTTTGCTTTTCCATTTTGGGGGCAAGGGCTGGCAACGGAAGCTGCATTGGCAGTATTGACGGTAGGTTTCGATCAATTAAAACTGGCTGAAATTGTTTCATTTACTGCTTTAATTAACCTGCGTTCACAAGCATTGATGGAACGAATCGGCATGGTGCGCGCGCCAGACCATTTTCCCCATCCAATTGTCAGCCCTGACAGTAAGTTAAGCCAACACTGTTGGTATCATCTTTCTCATCAACAATGGCATAACAGACAGGATGATTTTGTGAGACTATCATCAAATTAGTCTACGTTTAGTCAGTAATATTTGGCCGCATCTGCTAGGACATATAATGATAATAAGCTGGGAATTAGTTCGTTCCATGGCGTTGCTAACCGGAGTTTCTCTATTGGTGGCCTGTAGCCAATTACCTAGAAATCCAGTGCCAGTGGAGTTAATGCCAGCGGCCGAAATCCCTGGAATGCCGGATATCCGTGCCGGGGCAGGGCACATTAGCCCGATATTTGAAGCGGATTTACTGCAATCTTATAAAGATGAATCGAAAGAGATGTTCCGAGCCGCGGATGGAACATTGGTTTATCCCCATCTGGCATTATCTGGTGGTGGCCCAAATGGCGCCTTCGGTGCTGGTTTTTTGAACGGCTGGACGAAAACAGGTAAGCGCCCCGTGTTTAAGGTGGTCAGTGGGGTTTCCACTGGCGCGTTGATCGCACCTTTCGCCTTTTTAGGGAGTGATCACGACCAGGCATTACATGACTTTTATACCACCACCACCACCCGTGATATTTTCCATCTGGATAATCTATTATTTCGCCTCTTTTTCCGCGAATCATTAGCGGATACCAGCCCGTTGTCTAAATTGATTGATGGGCATATTACTCCTGAGTTAATGAGTGAAATCGCCCAGGCACATCGGCATGGTCGGCGGTTGTATATGGGTACGGTGGATCTCGATTCGCAAAGATTTATTGTCTGGAACATGGGGCTGATTGCGATGAAAGGGACTCCTGAAGCTTTAATGCTATTTCGTAAGGTGATGCTGGCTTCCTCTTCAGTCCCTGTCGCGTTCTCACCGGTATTTTTTGATGTGGTGGCTCAGGGTAAGCATTACGATGAAATGCATGTTGACGGCGGTGTGGCGGCGCGGGTCTTCTATAATGGTGGTGTGTACAGTTCAAAAGTCGTACGTACCAGAGCGGGCCTGGCAGACAGTAAAGAAGATATTTATATCATCCATAATGGACAGCTTGGCCCACAACCAGAACCGACCCCACGGTTGGTGCGTAATATCGCTATGCGTACTCTTGACTCAACCAGCAAAGCGGCATTGGTCGGGGATTTGTATCGTATTTATGCATTCTCTTTGGCTGAAAATTCAGGATTCCACTGGATAACGATTCCATCAAATGTTGATACCAATGGCGCAGAGATTTTTGATCCCATCAAGATGGAGCGTTTGTATCAGGCGGGTTATGCAGAGGCGTTACAGGGGCCAAAATGGTCACTACGGCCACCAGGTACCATTGAGATGAACTCCTTACTACAAGATGCTGCTGCCATGCACAGTAACTAGAGGGGGCACTTTGGTGTTGATGCCATTGTCAGGCTGGTACTTGGGTTACATTAGGTCAAGCAGTGGGAGTGAGCCATCAATAAGCGCCGCGGTGATATAGATAATAAATAGTGAATAGAGAAAGAAATTGCTGATCATTCGGCACCTCAATTACTCACACAGATAAGGTCTTTGTCATGACAAAGCCACTACAATATAGCATGTGAGCTGACTAAAAAACGCACTGATAGTGAATAAATAATGAATCTGCTGGGGTGGATTTAGAATGATGAATGCTTTTCAAGTAAGTTCTGAGCGCGTAGTAGGGTTTTAGAGTGACTGAACAATGAGGTTAGGACCAGATCTTGCCTGTCAGTCTTGGTTTAATATGCTGTAATATCAAAACGTTATCTTCAATTGAAAACAATTTAAGCAGCATATGATCAGAGAGAGTGTAATTGTGCTACACTATGCGACCGATAATCAAGGATAAAACATGAAAAAAGTCTCAATCATTGCTCAGTGCTTAATAAACGCTAAGAGTTTCAGTGAGATGTCCGAAGCTGAATCCTCGATAAAAAAAGTTTTCAACGATAGTTACGCAGAACATTCTTTTGATGAATGGAATACCGACGTTTCTACGTTGAGTGCTAACCGTGTTATCAGTTTGGTTGCTGGTGCTTCCAAGGTTCGGGTCAGAGGGTTGATCCAAGAATTATGGAATCACTGACCCCAGACCAAAGGTTTCCAATAACCCGTCTACCACATCACTACGCCAAGCATGCAAGTCATGCTGCGTGGTGAATGATTTCCCCGTACTTTCCATTTTCCGCTTGTTTTTTTTCCGTTGTCTCCTGCAAAACCGGCTATTTTCGTGAACAAAAATCTGGCCCGGTACAGATAATCTGAGTAAACGCTGACCACTCCACGGTTTATTGCCGTTGGTTAACGTAATCTAACGAGGTTGTACAACTGAGAGGCGAGCATATGTCATTTCTTGATAGCGTCAAAAGATTGGTTAGCAGTGTAAAAGTGAAGATCAAGTGCCCAGATTGTGGCGCAGTCTCTGAGCAGAGCTCAGAAAAAGTGCACAAAAATACGGCCTTGGTTTGCCCAAAGTGTGGTTGCTTATTTTTACCTAAAGACAAACGCTAGCGGTAGTCATATCAGCCAAAAATCATCGACGCCCACCGCAGCAGCATTAATGCGCCACAGATACAGAGTAACACCACAAACATTTTCCAATGTTTCGTATGCAAGCGTTTGGTCACCATAGGGTCCTTATTCAATTTAGTATTATGTCTGACGGGGTCAGCTCTGCGGAATTCATTTGTTTACTGCGACGCTGGTTACTTTAGGTATAGTAGCGAAAATTTATGCTGATGCGAGAGTTAGTCAGTTCGTACCAGTTAAGATAAAGTGTAATATGCGCTGCATCAATAAGATGACGAATAGGAATAATGAAACTATGGCTACAGTCCCACAAAAATATCAAGATGCCGAGCGTTGGGCATTTGGTGATACTGAACAAGTGGCAGATGATGTATTGGCATTAGTACTGAACGGTACGAAAACAGCGACCTGTGCGGCATTGGATGAAGATGGCGTGCCGCAGGCGGGGGATATCTTTGTTGTGGTCAATGGCCGCAATGAACCGGTTTGTGCGATAGAGTTGACCGACGTAGAATTGAAAACGTTTGATCAGGTTGATGAAGCCCATGCTGTCGCTGAAGGTGAGGGCGATCGAACGCTGACGTTTTGGCGTAAAACGCAACAGCGCTTTTTTGAGGAGTACGAGCTGTTCTCCCCAGAAATGATGCTGATTTGTATGCAGTTCAAAGTATTGGAAAAATTCTGATAGCTGGCTTCTAGTGGTCAGTAATTTGATTGATTTTGCACTACAGATATTATCGAGTCGCAACAGAAGAAACCGTCACTCATAAATTGTAGCTATGGGTTGACGGATCTTCTTATTGCAACAATCACGTTACCCTCATTACCCAAGCATCCTGATGTCGATCGTAATGTTGCTTAAAAAGCAACCGGTCTTTCCCATCTAACGTTGCGGGAATGCTGGTATGTTCATCCCACCCATCTAGCTGCATGCACAATTCAGGATCCGATTTACAGGGGATACTGAGGGTGTTTTCGCCTTTTGTCACTGGTGCAGATAACTCTGCGTCATCAACTTCAAAATCTCTGATTTTTACTAGGGTTTTTCCCATAAAGACTCCTTACCTACCAAGTGGTATGAGGTATGACCAGATTGGTCGCCTTATTGAGAATAGCTGAGTCAGAAAAAAGTGCCAGAGGCCGCATCTAAAAAATACCGCCTCGGCGTAAATTCTATCCGCATCGAATCTGATGGGTGTTAATTATTTAATACCGAGTATGTTTAGTCAGAGTAGCCTAATGGCTGCATTCGCAGGGGAGTTCAGCCAAATTAAATTGGTTACGACCATTCTTTTTCGAGTAATAAAGTGCTTGATCTGCCGCGAGCATTAAATCCGCTTGATCTGTAATACCACTATGCTGATGGGCTTGATAAACAGTGACACCAAGGCTGATGGTGACTTTACGGAATTTACTGTCATTGTGTTTAATTCCCATAGCACGGATAGATTGCAATATATGCTCGGCCACCAGGCTGGCGCCCTGTTGATCGGTATCTGGCAGAATAGCAGCAAACTCTTCTCCACCATAGCGAGCAACAATATCGGTGCTGCGTTTTAGTGATTTGCGTAATGCCCTGGCGACCAACCGTAAGCAGGCATCACCAGAGATATGACCATAGCAGTCATTGAAGTTCTTAAAGTAATCAATATCAATCATTAAAACTGCTAGCGGAGAGTCTGAGCGTTTTGCCCGCATAAATTCATGGGCCAGCACTTTTTTGAACGCCCGGCGATTAGGCAATTTAGTCAGTGAGTCTGTTCTGGCCTGAATTTCCAGACGTCGATTTGCTTTAACCAGCTTAAGTTCCAGCAATTTTCGTTCATGGATATCTTCTGCGGTTCCATACCAACACAACACATCGCCATTGTCATCTACGCTGGGAACTGCTCGGATTCGCATCCAGTTCCATCCCTTTTCAACATGACAAAAGCGGATTTCAACATCCAGTGGCTGCTGTGTTTGTAAGGAGTGTTCCCAACTGATTAAGGTGGGGTGGCGATCATCTAAATGGATGGTACGCAGCCATTTATCTGCCAGCGCCTCTTCGCGGGTTAATCCCGTAATTTTTTCAAAGCGAGAACTGACATCGGTAATCATGCCATCCGGGGATGCAGTCCAGGGAATTTGCGGATTCAGCTCCACCATATTGCGGTAATGCTGTTTACTGCTGCGCAGCTTTTCTTCCATCTCTTTTAATGACGTAATATCGATCATCGCGACGGACAGCCCACTCACTTGACCACTGGGATATCTGGCGGCATTTATCCGCATAAAGAACACCCGTGCTTTATCCGGCATCTGAAACTCAGCATCGGGGATACTGTCATTGCAATAGGCTTTCAGCAGAGCACTCTGCAAAATAGGAATAATGCCAGGTAGGAAGTCTGCAATTTTGCGCCCATTAATCTCTACTGTATTTTTACCCAGAAGTTCAGCCAGATAATCATTTACAGTAACATAGCGCAGGGTTGTATCGATAAAGCACAGACCAGCCGGAGCACTGGAATAAATCGATTCCAACTCAAATAAGCGTTTACCCGCATCATAAGGTAAATTGCTCAGGTTTCGATCAATTCCTCGATAACCTTTGAATTCGCCGTTATCATCGAACAGTGGGATACCACTGGTTTCAACTAAGACTTCGCTGCCATCAGCGCGAATATTACGGTTTTGCAAACCGGCAAAAGGGATACGTGCAGCCGCAATCTCTGCAAATATCTTTCCTACCCGGCTGGCTTCATCCTGAGGCATAAAGTCAAACGGCGTTTTACCGACCACCTCATGGGGTAGGCGACCAAGAAGCTCAATGGATTTTGCAGATGAAAACGTATAACGGCCGGAAGCATCAACTTCCCAGATCCAGTCTGAATTATTCTCGATGATGTCCCGTAAGCTGTTCATTTCTTTTAACAGACCAATGTCAGCTGATTCTTCCCGATTATCGTAGTCAGTCATGATGTCCACTCCTGTTTAATCTCGGCTTTCCTTAGATAGAAATATGTCGGCTATTATTTAAGCCCGCAGATTGTATAACAGGGACAGATTTAGTACAGTCCAATCGGATTTTTCTTATAAATAAACAATAACTAAAAATTTCAATCATAAAAAAATAAAAGGTTAAAAGACCAATAGTGCATAAAACACAACGAGTTAATGGCTTCTCCTCCTCTGTATTCCGGCACCACACTAGTATTCCAGCACTACACTGACATTGTCCTGATAGGTGCCAACGGTTCTTTGCGTTTGTTGTGCATTGATCATTGCTTTATAAGGAATCTGTTGAGCTGAGCCTGTCGCGGTATCTGATCTTTTGTTGGTTATATTCCAGGGAATCGACCCCGAGCCCTGATACAGTTGATACTGTAAATAGTCGGTAGGGGGGGCAGGTATAACACTCCCTGGGAGCAATTTCATTTGGGGCCAAGGGGCAGAGAAATTATCGCCATTTGTTATGTAGGTAGTGAAGGTGGCGTTCTTGGTACAGGTAGCGGTGATAAATTGATTTACAGGAATAAATTGTGACATTAACGCGTAGCTACCAAAATCGACATTGGGCGCGGCGTTTATGACACAATCGTTGTTGACCACCAATGTGACAGTGACTGTTGATGAAGCCGTTCCTTTGAATGTGCCACCGATACAGACGCCAATAACGGCAGAGCATAAATCATAATTCCAGTTCAAAGAGATAGTATCGGTATAAGTGCCGGCACTGATATTGACGTTAATGGCATTATTACTGCCAGTACGGATATAGATAGGTAAATTGGCTTTTATTTTCCCCAGCACGATGGTGAGTAAATTGCTGTTAGCATAGTTAATATTCCCCCCGACTATAATGGGATTGTTGTAGCCTGGGTCAGAATAGATTGAATAAGGAATTAAGTCGCCGGCGGCATTCTTAAGATTAAGATTATTAGCAGTGCTGGTGATGGTGCTGTTCAATACGGGAGTGGATAATACGCTCAGCGCTGTTCCATCACAGCCAAGTGCCGTTATACCACTGGCACTTTCGGGGAGGGTATTGACATTAAACGATGAATTTTGTGGCAGCTTTACTTCTGCGGCAGCAAAAGTGCACGCGGTGGCACTGCTGACAGACAATAGCCACAGTACAGACAGAACCAACCAATAAGGTAGCCTGTATGGCCGAGGTATCTTGCTGGTAATTTGCGTCGTGAGCGATATCATTAGCTGCTCCTTAAATAAAGTTGCCGATAGCCAGGTACGGCAATTATTGGCATATGGCTGTACCAGCATCTTGTATCCCTTTAGTATTTTTCAATTGGAATTGGCTGTAGCAGCGGGTGCCATTATCAGCCCGCACGATGGTGAGTTTATTCAACTGGGTGGCTTGCTCAATATAAGCCATACCATCCCAACCGACATAACCGCTAGGTGTGTCGCCCGTGGTATATATCGCGCTGCCTTTCGGTAAGTCTTGACCGGATTTATCGGTAAGTCTGATATTTGCGGCGGTAATCTGTGTTATGGGGAAATCAATTAAATAGCCACTGCGTTCGCTAATCGCTAAATTTCGCTCTACTGTTGGCAATATGACATCGGCAGGTAAATTCATGGGGTCAATCTGGAATTTGGCCTGATAATATGAAGAAACTGTCGGAATCAAGATATATCCGTTGTTGTTCGTAGTACCAATCAGTTGGTTTTCGTAACTGACCGGAATATTGCTAAAACCATTGGTTGATACCAAGGCAAATGCATCGTTAATCATATTACTGGCATAAACGCCGCCATTCATCATAACCAGCGAGCCACTTAATTCACCCCAACTATTATAGTTATCACTATTGCCATAAACACCGGCGCGACTTTCCATTATCCGAGTGCGCCAAATAACATCTGCTTGTTGGTAACTGCTATTTTCACTGTTGCCGTTGGCATAAGCGAGATTCCAACCCAGTCCGCCATTAGAAGGAGCTGCCCGGCTATAATTCACGCGTTGGGACCACTGGTTATCAACATCACGGCTGGTGCTGGCGCTGGCTGATCCCCATTCACCCAGCGGGATACTCCAGATCAGTTGTGCGTTGTAACCTTTGGTCCCCAACTCACGATTGAGGGAGAGGTAAATACTGGTATTACGGAATATTGAGGTGCTATAGCTGATATTGACCAACCGGGTTCGCTCACCGAGCGCATCCCTGACATCGAAATAACCAGATCCAAGTGTCCCTAAGTTTCCAAGGCTGATACTGCCGGTTATCTGGTCGGTACGTCGGCTCAGACGAAAGTCGCTTTTGTAATTAGCCAGATCGCCATAATTATCGCTGCGGCTAATGCGCTGAGCATTCAGATTAAAGTAGGAATTACTGTAGGTATAACCTAATGAACGCTGGTTACCGATACCACCACGGGTATTAATGGCAACCTGTGAGGTATTAATGGTTGAATTGTTGATATCAGTGGCTGGTTGACTGATGACATCACTAAATGCATCGGCAGAGGTACTACTCATGCTGTAGGCACCATTCAGTACCCCAAATAGGCCCAGTCGAAATCCGGCTCCGCCACCTACCACATTCATGCCTTTGGCAGCATCCCCTCGGCCTTCTAGTGTCAACCAAGACGTTGTGCCATAACGAACCACGCCACTGGCGACAGGATCAGCATAATCGGCAGAACGGATGGCATAATTGCGGCGTAAAGCACCGGCTGACAGGCTAAAATCCCACATGCCGGGTTTTAGCAGTGAACTGGCAACATAAAATGGCACTGAGGTGCTGATTTGTCTACCGAGGGCATCGGTTGTAATAATAGTCGCTTGGCCAGCACCATTAATACGAGGGGCATTATCGATAACAAAAGGGCCGGGGTTAATATTGGCTGATTGTGTTCTGAAGTTATCAATATACAGTTCGACAGTGCTAGGTACCGCAGCTTGACCGGCAAATTGCGGCATCGGATAGGTAATAAGGTCGGGGCGAATAGCAAAATTACGCGCGATTTGAACACCACCCAGGCGCACCGCGCTACTCCAGGGCAAGGCTCCAGTGATCAGGTCACCTGCGGTATAACGTAGCAGGTTTTTTTCATCATTCCTCTGCCATTGGGTATCAAACCGAATATAGCCGTTATTATCCGTGTCGCCGTTATTACCTGAAAAGTTAGTACGATAAACGCCGGTATTACTGATTAAACCAAAACGGTCAAAAATACGTTGCTCGCTCCAGGCTGAGGCATTACCTGACTGTGGGTTACCACTGTTCTGGCTGACATAAAAATCATAATTTAATAAAAATCCCAGGCTACTTTGTGCAAGATTAAAATCATCGGTTGCGGCAGAGTTAATTTGCTGTTTCGGTAACCACTCGCTGGGAACATCAATTAATAGCCGTTGGTTTTCTCCATCATATTTCACGGCCACCTTATCCATCTTATCAACCGCAACCTCAGCACTAGAGGGTAATCCGATGGTTTTTAACTGTGCTGGTGAAAGATAGTAATGTCCCCCGCGATAGATGACTGGCACAGCATCACCAAAGTTACGGTCATTGACCACTAACTCAAGATATAAGGTACTGTCGGGCATTGCTGCCATAGGTGGCGGCAGATTATCCCCCCAAACTTCCCAGGGGATGAGTGGAGGCAACAACACTGAGCCATACATCAATATTAATAATGGTGACAGCTTGAATCTGATAGTCATTCCCAACCCTAGGTTATTATTAAACACACCTTATCTGCTGTATGCGAACACCTTATTGGTGTGGGATGACTATGGGTTTGGTGCTGTTATTGATAATGGCGCTTAATTCTCCTGTTCTGGCTGTTGGGCTGAGCGGGAAACTCATTTTTGCGCCGGCTAACACATAACCGAGTAAACCTTTATTAATGTCTTTCTCTTGCAGGGTCACCCGCGAAATCCGTGCATGAACAGCGCCCTGATTAGTGATATTCAACCATTGTTTCTCGCCTTGTGAATGCACGCTATAACTGAGTTTCGTCGGCATAACACCGGGGGCTGGCGTGGTATCAGATGCCGCCAGCACACCACTGCCGTAAACAAACAAGGGAACGGAATAGCGCATTTGGAATTTCAGCCCTAACTGAGTGGCAGCGGGGGCGGTTTTATCGTTTGGGTCCTTATAAGGTATTTCATCAATTAATATGCGGTAGGCTTGTTCTTGCCCGGCGGGAACGGGGGCGTTTTTGACTAAACGAATCAGTTGACGCTTACCGGGTTGAATAGTTGCAACCGGTGGGCTGGCGATGATTCTTGATTGCGGGGTGTAATCGTCTTGGGTGTTGACCTGCTGCCAACCTAATACCCGAATCTGCATATAGATAGGCTGACTATCTTTATTTTCCAACCACAATGCAGTGGCTTTATCATTGTCTGAAATTATCGGGTCAATGGGCCAGATCAGAACGGAGGCCGCAGCATACAGTTGGCTACTGGTCAGTGTGGCCGAAAGCAATATTACCCGAGATAGTAGGTTAAATGGCGTCATAGTGAAATCTCCTGCGGCATCGTGCCAGTAATCAATAAGTAACTGTAACTAATAAAGTATCTGTGTAGACGCCAGCGCTGGGTTGCATACTACTGGCAAATAGTTGTGCATATAAAATGACTTGTTGCTGGGTGCCATCGGTGGTCACTAAACGTGTCGATCCCCCATTGGCACCATCCCCCCAGATCTGGGTTCGGGCAGGGTTTTGATATATTTGATACAGCAAATATTCGCCCGTTGTGCTGTTGAGTAAGCGCCTGCCGGCAGAAATGTTACCTGAGGTATTGGCCCCGGAATTAAGCGCCAGTGTGACCGTGGGATTACCACTGCACTGGAGGACGATACTGCCTGAGTTGAGTCCAGATATTGCGTTAGTGGCGTTTGCCAATGAAGAGACGGTGCCGAAATCCAATGTGCCAAAGTTGCTGGTATCGGTGGCTCCGCCCCCAAGGCTACAGCCGGTTTGCACTATTGCATTGACAGTGAAACTTTTAGATACCGGTGAGGTGGCAGCATGGGTAACGGCTATGCTGAGTACTAAAATAAGTAGGGCGCGGGTGAGGTTATACTGAGATAAAGCATATTTCATTGTCAGCATCCTCCATAATATTTACCAATTCACCGTGACCTGAACGGTGTCGGTATAAGTCCCTACCGCCGGGGTCGGTTGGGCAAAAACCAGACCATAAACCGGAATGACCACCACTGATCCGGTAGCAATCTGGGAAATGCCAGTCAGGTTATCCCAAACTTTGCTATGTGCCGCATCGGTATACAGGTTGTAATTAACATGCTGGCCTGACGGGCCGCCGGCCAAATAACGGCTGGCAGTGCTACCACTCTGCCCGCCATTGAGTAGCACATTAAAACTGGTCCCCTTACTGCATTGGACGGAAATGGCACCGTTATTTCCCTGACCGGCGACGGCAATCGGAGTAGTTAACGCCACCACAGTGCCGAAATTCAGGGTACCAAAACTGGTTGCGCCATTAACAATGGTGCCCGCAGTACAAGTGGGCAATAGCGTGGCACGGACGGTGATATTGGCATTTTTCGTTATAGCCCCAACGGGAAAAAGTGGCAGCAGTAACAAGCTGCAAGTGGCGGCCAGAGCAAACAAGCGGCCTGCCATTACCAGGTAACAGTGACGGTAACAGTATCGAGATAGGTGCCGACACTGGGTGTCGCTTGAACAGGGACGCGGGCATAAATAGTCAGTGGGATCGCGGTGGCCAACCCAGTGCCCGTTCCATCAACCGTGCCGGATACTGGCGTCGCATTCCATGGCTGAAGAAAACCGTTGTCTCTGTAAAGGTTATAATTGACGAATTCTGATGTTCCGCCAGCCAGTCGGCGTTGCCCAGAGTTGTCATGCAGCCCATTATCTATTGCGATGGAATAAGCGGTATTATTGCTGCAATGCAATTTAAGTGAATCGTTGGTCGTGCCACTGAATGTCACGCTAAGAGGTGCGGTTAGGTCGCTCACTGTGCCGAAATTTACAGTGCCCAGATTACTTAAGTTGCCACTCCCGAGACCATTATCGATGTAACAACCGGCGATGATGTTGAGTGTTGCGTTTAGTGTTCCACTGGCGGTACCTGCACCTTGCACTGGCGCTGTCTGTAGTACCATCACCGCACCTAAAATAAGTAAGATTTTCTTCATTATTGCTTCCTTAATTATCTAATTTGCAGCCAGGTAAGCGAGAACAGAGTTGCGCCAATAACGTAGCGAAACTAATGTTTATGTAACAAATCATTAAAAATTTAGATATTTAATTAATAGCAGCAAGATTTAGAAAGTGTTTAAAATTAATTAAAAAATCTTTATCCATCTCATTTGCATCATTTATTCCTATTTGTACTGGCAAAAATTTAAAAATGGGTTAGCTATTTTATTCAAGATAAATTGATGTTTTTATATCGGGGGTTTACTGGCATGAATCCATTCAGCCAAATAAGGATATGCTGAGATCCATATCAAAGATCCTGGCTATTGATTAGATTTATTTTTTGAATATATTGCAGAAATAGCTAAAGCAGTACCGCCCAATAGGGCGGCTATGCGGTAAGTAAACTGCATTCCCTGGGTGATATGATCCACGGTTGCTAATTGAATGTTTTGCTGGGCGCAGGCAAAGGCGAAAATAGCCCCCATGACAGCGGCGCCAGTAATCAGCCCGAGATTGCGTGAAAGATTCAGCAGGCCGGATGCAATGCCTCGTTGTTGCGCGCCAACAGATTTAATCACCAGCGTATTATTCGCAGCCTGGAAAATAGCATAGCCAGCTGTAATCAGGCAGACCGGCAAAATATAGCCGGGCAGGCCGGCAATTGGCCCGATCATCGACAGTGCAATTGCCCCGGTAGTGATCGCCGTTAATCCTGTAATCACCATCATTTGAGCACCGAATCTGTCGACCAGATAACCCGCAGGAACCCCGATGAGTGCCGCGACTATCGGGCCGGCGGACATCGACAATCCAACCCATGGTGTACTCATGGCAAAAGCCCGTGAAAGATAGAATGGCCCAACGACTAAGGTTGCCATCATGATAGTGGTGACCAATGCACTGACTATCAATGCACTACGCAGTTGTGAGTGGCGCCACATAGCGGTTTGAATTAATGGGTATGGGGTGTTCTTTTCCGCCCAGATGAATAATCCGATGCCGATTACCGCAGCGAGTAATAACACTAAATTAAGTGTGCCGAAGGTGCCATGGCCCAGCGTCATGGCAAGGGCATACAGTGCCAGAGTCAGGCCCAGCAATAGCATCCCAAGAGGATCAAAACCACCATGGGCCTGTTGTAATTCGTTGTTAGTGCTAGGGAATGAGTCGGAGATGGGTAAATAGCGTGATAGCAAAAATAGGGCTAATAACCCAAAAGGGATGTTAATCAGGAACATCGCTGGCCAACCGAATCCGCTGATTAACATGCCGCCCACTGATGGCCCAAGTGCCGTGCCGATAGCCGAGATGCTGCCGAGCATGCCCATCGCCCGCCCGATTTTTTCTTTGCTAATCGCCTCACCGACCAGCGCCAGAGTCAGTGTCATCATGGTGGCGGCCCCTAATCCCTGTAACACACGGGCAGCAATTAACACTCCGATGTCAGGGGCTAACGCGCAACCCAGAGAGGCCACTGTGAATAAACCAATCCCCGCATTCAACAATCGGCGTTTGTTAGTGATATCCCCCAAACGGCCAATGCTGATGGCCGAGGTGGTAATCGCCAGTAAATAGGCTAAAACGACCCACTGCGCCGCTTGAAAAGAGGCACTGAAAGTGAGTGTTAACGTGGGTAAGCCCACATTGGCGATACTGGTTGCTAATGAAGAAAGCAGCATCGGCAGGGAGAGGCTGATAACTATTCTGCTTAGCGCACTGTTGGCGATGATGTCACTATTGATGTTTTCGGTATTGATTTTCATTAATAGATTAACTCCTGAATGACCTGTTCAGGAGAGACTAGAGCATTACATCATAAGGCGGAAGGCGCATGGAATGCAGTTTATCCATGCATAAAACGCCATGTCAGCATGAGGTTGTGCTAGAGTCAGTACATGACAAAACCTGATCTCAATTTATTAATCACACTCAATGTTCTGCTGGCCGAGGGGAGCGTAGCGCGTGCTGCCCAGCGATTAGGGCTTAGCCCATCGGCGATGAGCCGGGCGTTGGCAAGATTGCGTAAAACAACCGGTGATCCCTTGCTGGTCAGGGCAGGGCGCGCCTTGGTACCGACACCAAGAGCACTTGAACTGCGTGAACAGGTCAGCCAATTAGTACAAGAAGCCACATCGGCGCTGCGGCCTGCGGCAAAACTGGACCTGGCACAGTTGATGCGTACCTTCACTTTGCGTACCAGCGATGGCTTTGTCGAAAACTTTGGCGGCGCATTGCTGACTCGGATTCATCAACAAGCCCCCAATGTGCAACTGCATTTCATGCAAAAATTGAATAAAGACAGCGCATTGTTACGTGATGGCATGGTGGATCTGGAAACGGGTGTTGTGGGTTTGGCTGCCAGCCCTGAATTACGCACACGGGCACTTTTCCGCGATCGCTTTATGGGGGTGGTGCGTGTTGACCACCCGTTATGTGGAGAGGAAATCACCCCCGTGCGCTATGCGACCCAAGGGCATATTGTGGTTTCACGGCGTCAGGGCCATAAAGGGCCGATTGATGAGGCACTACAATTACTTGGGATTGAACGGAATATTATCGCCTCGGTTGATTCTATATCCACCGCATTGGCGCTGGTGAGAGGGACGGACTTGGTGGCGACGGTTCCCGAACGGCATAGCCAGAATCTGCGCCGAGGGATGTACAGTTTTCCGCTTCCTTTAACCTTACCGACTATTACGGTTTCGATGTTGTGGCATCCGCGCATGGATGCTGATCCGGCGCATCGTTGGTTGCGACAATGTGTGCTGGATGTGGTGGTGACACCGAGTGAGCAGCAGGTTGCACACGAAGATTAATCTTTACGCAGAAATAATGTTGGAGAATTATCAGGGCAGCCCAGTGTGAGCTACCCTGATGAGCACCTAAAAGCGGGGGATTGCTGTACCCCAATTGCGCCAATCTTTCGGCTCTTCTGGGTTAAGCAAGAAGTGCTGATTTATGCTGGCCTTAGGGGCCAGTGGCGTAGTTGGTGGGGTCGCGAAAGCAATGCCGCCGCGTATAAATTGCTGGAAGGTGCCGCTTTTCACCACACCACCGCCCCATTCCCGAACGAAACGCAACAAACCATCATGCGTTATGCAGCGAGTAGATACTCTAAAAATACCTCATTCGGTGAGCTGTATTCCAGAGATTTGCGCCCCCGAGTGTTGAGGATGTGCTCCAGTCTCGCAATATCTTCATCGCTGACGCCATTAAAATCGGTTCCTTTCGGATAAAACCGCCGTATCAGACCGTTGGTATGCTCATTCAACCCCCGCTCCCAGGAATGATAAGGCCGGGCAAAGTAAACCTTTGCGCCCGTTACCTGAGTGATGTCCTTATGTTTCGCAAACTCGGGTCCGTTATCTGCCGTCAGGGTTTTAAACTCGCAGAAAGTATTCGCCACGATGTCCCTGAACGCTTCCACGACGCTCTCAGCGCACTTATTGGGGAGTTTACGGATAATGACCTGCTTTGTGGCTTTGTCCACGACCGTCAGCAGGAATGACTTCTGGTCTTTGCCAAAAATCGTATCGATTTCAACATGCCCGGGAACCTGTTTGAGTTCAGCCTCAGCAGGCCTGTGCTCAATGCCAACCCTGTCCGGGATGGGCGTGCGTCCGGGCTCACCCGTATCATAGCGATAGCGTTTACCCCGGTGAGGGAGCTGAAGGTAAAGCTTACCGCCAGCCTGTCTGTCCGAACGGATATAGCGGTAGAGGGTATTTTTGCTGACGGCGATATCAAACTGGATTTTCAGTCTCCCAGAGATAACCTCAGGGGAGGTATGTACAGCCAGCGCCTGCCGGAGAAAGTCTTGTGTCTGCTGGCCCAGAGGGACACAGGCATTGTGTGCCGAGGTGGCGCCCCGCCGTTGTCTGGCTAAGGCATCAGCGCGTCTGGAGGAGTAAAGTCCGTTGAAAGCGGGGTCCGTATTACGCCTGAGCTCCCGGCTCAGGGTAGAGCGAGAGACGCCGAGCTCTCTGGCAATGCAGGACTGATTAACGCCTTCAGCTTTTCGTTTTTCGATGTAAAAGCGCTCATGCTGAGTCAAATGTTTTCCCTTCATGCAACAGGGTCTCCGACAGGGTCAATACGGCTATTTTATCCGTACCTGACCGGTGGGTCACTTTGTTGCATTTCGTTTGGGAATTGGCGACCGGTTAGACCGAATTCAAGGTTGTACCCTGATGCCAGCCAGAACACGCTATTTTGCCGCACCAACTGCTGGAATTTCTGGCTGATCCGTATCGATACTTGCACGCGATCAGACATCGCACCAAGGTTAAACCCGGTAACAGTACCTACTTCAAGCCCACGGAAGAGGACCGGTGTGCCAACTTGCAATGATCCTGCCTCAGCGGTATCCAGAATAAGGCTCAGCCCATCAAGATAACGGGAGTCGGTAATAGTGGCGGTTTGCAACTCAAAAGTACGTAATGTGCCACCTTTACCCGGCTCTACATTAATATAAGGTTGGAACAAGGTGTCCAGATTATTGACCCCTGCGGCTGATATCTCCGGCGAGACAATAGAAAAGCGGGTACCGGCCCGGGTAAAGTTCTGCACATATTCTGGATAAAGCACGGCTTTGGCTAACACTTCGTTGCGCTCTGGTGCCAGTTTCAGCGATTCGACTTGGCCAATATTGATACCCAAATAACGAATCGGCATGCCAGTTGCCAGTTTGCTGGCATCAAAGGTGCGCAAGATGATTTGACTACCGACAGCACGGGCGGCGGTTTCATTACCATACAAGGTGCGTTTGGCCCCCTTATCCAGTGTCACACCTTCCAGATTATCAAAGCTGATAGCTCCTTTTAGAGCGCGATTCAATGGAGATGCCTGCACAGTTAGCCCACTGCCGTTCAACTGGACTTTCGCCCCACCTTCGGCCCAGAAAATGCTCTTATCAGTGAGTAAATTGCGATATTCGGGCTGAATATAGACATCTACTTCAAACTCATTGGCTTTTGGCCTGATATGGGTAATTTCACCTACCTGAAACTTGCGATATAACACCACAGAACCGGTTTGCACATCGGGCAAGCTGGCAGCAGTTAAACTTAGTGTTGTGGCGGGGGCGTTGCCTAAAATGCCATCGGTAGCTTTGGCGACACTGCTATACAGCGGATACTTATTCAGGGCTGCACCTTTACTGCCCGGCAGTATCAGAATACCGCCATCAATCCACTCCTGCGCACTGGCACCCTGAATATCAATGCCATCAATCCCGAGTTTTACCTCCAGCCGACTGTTCACCACAAACTTGCTGTCTTTATGCACCAAATCACGGTATTTGGCTTCAATTGCTGCCGTGAAGGTAACACCGTCGGCTGATAGCTCACGGGTCAAGACTTGGCCAATTTTAATTCCATGTAGCGAGATCGGCTGGCCGATATCAATGCCATAACTTTGCGGTGCAGTTAATTGCAATTCGAGCACATTGGGCTGCTGCAACAGACTTTTACTGCTTGGTAGCACGGTAAAGTGTTTTTGTGGTGCCCCTTCACCCGGGATTAACTCTAATGTATTGCCAGTCAAGAGTTCACTCAGTTTGGCATCATTAAGACTGATTCGGGGGCTGTTCATTTCAATGCGGCTGCCTGCACGCATCAAATCGACCACTGAAGGGTCAATGGTCAGTTCACCGGTCACCTTACTGTCCGGTTGAAGTGTCATTTTGGTCAGGGTGCCTACCTGTAACCCTTGATAAATCAGCGGTGTTCTCCCCTCGCTTAAACTACTCCCACTGGGTAAATCCAGCGTAATTGCCACACCACGTTGGCTATGTGCTAAATCGGGGTAGAGCTGAAAGGGTTGGTCCGGTTTCGCATCTGGGCTGTTTTTGGGTGAGTCAAAGGCAATGGCACCATTGACCAAGGCAGCCAGACTTTCCATTTGAACCGACGCGCCACTGAGACTGAAGTCACCTTTAAAACCAGACACATTCCAGAAGCGGGTATCGTTTTTTACCAATTTGGCGAAGCGCCGATCAATCAGTACATCAATGACAACGCCATTATTATCAGGCGCGATATTGTAGTCATAGACTTTACCCACCGGGATTTTACGGTAGTAAACCAGAGAGCCGTTATTGAGTGAGGCCAAATCGGGGGCATGGAGGTGAACCATCAATTCGCCGGTATTCAGGCGGAACTTAGGCTGGGTATCCAATGCGGTAAAGTGGCTCTGCGGTTTGCCCTCGCCTGGCATCATCCCGATATAGTTACCACCGACTAGCGCATCCAAGCCAGAGACCCCGGCCAAAGAGGCCTTGGGCGTCACTAGCCAGAACTGTGTCCCTTCTCGCAATGAGTCTTCCATATCATTTTTGATACTGGCGGTGACTTTTATATTGCGCAGGTCATCATCCAGACTGATGGATTGCACCATCCCGACTTCAACGCCCTGATAGCGAATCGGGGTTCGGCCCGCCACAATACCGGCGGCAGACTGGAAATCAATAGTGACTTCGGTACCGCGGTCCTGCCAGTTGTTATAAATCAGCCAACCGGCAATCAGCAGGGCAATAAAAGGCAGCAACCAGAAAGGCGATATCCGGCGTTTATGTTTAATCTGTGCCTCAGTCGGTGTACTCGGCGTTTCCTGTTGCATGTGCATCCCAAATCAATCGGCTATCGAGCCATTCAACAGCAAGGATAGTCAAAATGACCGCAGACCCAAAATAGAAGGCTGCCGGTCCCATAGTGAAGGAAAGGAGCTGATCACGATTAATCAGCGACATCATTAACGCAATAACAAAGAGGTCTAGCATCGACCAACGGCCAATCCAGGTAATCAGTCGCAGTAATCGCATGCGCGTTTTAAGGCTATGTTGCGTCTTTAGATGAATGCTGAGCAACAATGTTAGCAACACAATCACCTTGGTAAACGGCACCAACACACTGGCGATAAACACCACCGCGGCGATGGGCAGGTTACCCGATGAGGCCAAAGAGACCACGCCGGAGAAAATAGTATCTTCCATGCGGGAGCCATTGGCATAAACAATTGATATCGGTAAAAGATTAGCAGGCAACAGCAGGACTATCGAGGCAATTAACGCCGCCCAGGTTTTTTGGATGCTATGGCGGCGGCGATGGCGCAAAGGGGTATGGCAGCGTGGGCAGCGGCCGTGTGCATCGCAGTGCCCGGTATAATGGCATGACAGGCAAATGCGCAATGTTTCCCGGGGGCCGGGGGGCTGCTCCTGGGGATAAAATCGCTCCCACAACTGCTCCAGATTCAAATGCACCAGCGTCAGAATACTGAGTAACGTCAGAGCCAGAAACGCTATCAACCCGCCACCGGGCATAACGTCCGCATACTCTTTGACCTTAATACAGGCCACCGCCATACCGATAAGATAGATATCTAGCATGACCCATTCTTTTAGCCGCTCCAGCATCAATAACACCGGGCGCAGGTTCATGCCAATCCGGCTGCCGATACGCAGATACAGAATCGATGCGGTGAGTGTAACGGGAGCGCCAATAATACAAAATGCCACCATACTGGCTGTAATCGGGCCGCCCTGACGACTCATTTGCCAGATACCCTCTAACAGACTGGCATCAATCCGCGTGCCGAGCAGGCGAATGGTAATCAGCGGCTCGGTAAAAGCAAATGGCATCAGCAGTAACATGGCAACCGCCATGGCGGTTAGGCGGGTAAGGGACCAATCGCGCCCACTGGCAATTTTTGCGCTGCATCGTGGGCAATAGGCTGTTTGTGTACCATTGAGCGGCGGCAGGGTAAATAGCGCATCGCACTGGCAGCAACGCTGAACCCTTGCAGTGGAGAGTGGCCGTTGAATGGCATGTACCTTCATATTATAAAACCCTGATGCTGACACCGGTTTATAAAGAATAGCGCGGATGGTAGCAGAGCAATCGGTCAAAACAAGGGGCAAAACGGGCCAAACCCCCGATGGCGATAACTCTTTTACTTCGTTATAGCGGAATAACCTTGTAGCCAAGGGTATTTAATGATTACTTTATATAAGCTAAGCATAACTATCGCCTCTGGCTATTCTTAGGTTTCTAACGGTCATTACATGAAAAAAGCAGAATTCTACGCGGAATTAAAACGTGACTTGAGTGCCCTGATTGCAGGTGAAACGAATTTCATTGCTACTTTGGCTAATGCCAGCGCTTTACTTTATGAGCGTCTTGATGGGTTGAATTGGGCCGGTTTTTACTTGATCGACGGCAAACAATTAGTGCTGGGTCCTTTTCAAGGGAAAATCGCCTGTGTCCGTATTCCAATCGGCAAAGGCGTATGTGGAACTGCCGTGGCAGAAAACCGCGTTCAGCGAGTGGCGGATGTGCATGCATTCCCCGGACATATTGCCTGTGACGCCGCAAGTAATGCTGAAATTGTGCTGCCAATCACTGTGAAGGGTAAAATTATCGGCGTTTTGGATATCGACAGCATTGTTTATGATCGCTTTGATGACGCTGATGAATTGGGTTTAATCTCAGTTGTGGCGGGGCTTTGCGAGCATCTTGACCTGTGTGACAGTGAGAAATATGTCACACAGACTGCAAGTTGATATACGGATAACGTGGCAATTGCTGATGGCGTCATTATAATGACGCCTGTTCATGCCTGCGCTGGTTGGCAAACCCGTTGTAATCAGGAAATTTCATGGAAAATCAACCTAAGTTGAACAGTAGTAAAGAAGTCATAGCCTTTTTGGCTGAGCGGTTCCCGCTTTGCTTCACCGCCGAAGGCGAAGCACGTCCACTGAAGATCGGTATTTTTCAAGATCTGGTCGAACGTGTTCAGGGGGAAGAGAATTTAAGCAAAACGCAATTGCGTTCTGCGCTGCGTCTCTATACCTCAAGCTGGCGTTATCTTTATGGGGTCAAAGTCGGTGCTGAACGTGTTGATTTAGACGGCAACCCTTGTGGTGTGCTGGAAGAGCAACATGTAGAACATGCCCGCAAACAGCTAGAAGAGGCGAAAGCCCGTGTTCAGGCACAACGTGCTGAACAACAAGCTAAAAAGCGCGAAGCTGCCATTGCTGCGGGTGAAACCCCAGAGCCACGTCGCCCACGTCCGGCAGGTAAAAAACCTGCGCCGCGTCGTGAAGCGGGTGTGGCTTCGGAAAACCGCAAGCCTCGTCAGTCACCTCGCCCACCACAGGCTCGGCCACCTCGGCCACAGGCCGAGGAAAACCAGCCACGCCCTGTGCCGGTCACAGATATCTCTAAACTGCAAATTGGTCAAGAAATCAAAGTCAGAGCAGGTAAGAGCGCGATGGATGCAAACGTATTAGAAATCGCTAAAGATGGCGTACGGGTGCAGCTATCTTCCGGTCTGGCGATGATTGTGCGCGCAGAACACTTGCAGTTCTGATACGGAGGCCAACCTAGGCATGAACAAATTTGTCAGACTAACAGCAATCGCAGGCTTGTTACTGGCGGGGGCGAGTTACGCAGCGGATACCACCTATCGCATCGATCAGCTACCTCAACTGCGTCAGGAACCCGAGCATGCAACCGTGAGTGAGCGCGTAACATCGCGCTTCACTCGCTCTCACTATCGTCAATTTACACTGGACGATCAGTTTTCCGCCAAAATATTTGATAGATTCCTCAACATGCTGGATTACAGCCATAACGTGTTGTTGGCATCAGATGTGGCACAGTTTGCGGATAAAAAGCAGTCGCTGGATGATGAGTTAAAATCAGGCCAGTTGGACACGCCTTTCGCTTTATTCAATTTGGCGCAAAAACGCCGCTTTGAGCGCTATCAATATGCATTGTCAGTACTGGACCGGCCAATGGTCTTTACCGGTAATGACACCATTGATATTGACCGTGGTAAAGCACCTTGGCCTACCAGCGAAGCTGAGCTGAATAAGCTTTGGGACGCAAAAGTTAAGTACGATCAGCTTAATTTGAAATTAACCGGTAAAACGGATAAAGAAATCAAAGAGACGCTGACAAAACGCTATCAGGCGGCCATTAAGCGTTTGACGCAAAGTAATAGCGAAGATGTGTTCCAGCTAATTATGAATGCGTTTGCGCATGAAATTGACCCGCATACCAACTATCTGTCGCCACGTAATACCGAACAGTTCAATACTGAAATGAGCTTGTCTCTGGAAGGTATTGGCGCTGTCTTGCAAATGGATGATGATTACACCTTAATCAACTCTATGGTTCCAGGTGGCCCCGCGGCGAAAAGTAAAACTATCGCCGTAGGTGATCGGGTGATCGGTGTGGGTCAAACCGGTAAGCCGATGGTGGATGTGATTGGATGGCGTCTCGATGATGTCGTGGCACTCATTAAAGGGCCGAAGGGCAGTAAAGTGCGGCTGGAGATTTTACCGGCCGGTAAAGGTACTAAACCGCGCACTGTAACCTTGACCCGTGAACGCATTCGTCTTGAAGATCGCGCAGTGAAAATGTCGGTGAAAACTATCGGCAAAGAGCGTGTCGGTGTACTGGATATCCCTGGTTTCTATGTTGGCCTGACCGAAGACGTTAAGGTGCAATTGCAGAAGTTGGAGAAAGAGAATGTCAGTAGCATTATTATTGACTTGCGCAGTAATGGTGGTGGTGCTCTGACCGAGGCTGTGTCGCTGTCCGGTTTGTTTATTCCGAGTGGGCCGGTGGTTCAAGTGCGGGATAACAACGGCAAAGTGCGTGAAGACAGTGATACTGATGGCGTGGTGTACTACAAAGGCCCGCTGGTGGTATTGGTGGACCGCTACAGTGCATCCGCTTCCGAAATCTTTGCTGCTGCCATGCAGGATTATGGTCGTGCATTAATTGTCGGTGAACCAACCTTTGGTAAAGGTACTGTTCAACAGTATCGGTCGTTAAATCGTATTTATGATCAAATGTTGCGCCCGGAATGGCCTGCGTTAGGTTCACTGCAATACACTATCCAGAAATTCTATCGGGTAGACGGTGGCAGTACTCAGCGTAAAGGGGTAACCCCGGATATCGTGATGCCAACCGGTGTTGATCCGGCGGAAACGGGTGAGAGTTTCGAAGACAATGCCTTGCCTTGGGACAGTATCAATGCGGCCAGTTACGTCAAGAGTGGTGATCTGAAGCCACTGGAGCCGGAGTTACTGAAAGCACATACAGCGCGGATTGCCGCTGATCCTGAATTCCAGCATATTCAGCAAGATATTGAGCGTTATAAAGCGTTGAAAGAAAAACGCAACATCGTCTCTCTCAATTACGCTCAGCGTGAAAAAGAGAACCATGATGATGATGCCACGCGGCTGAATCGCTTGAATGAGCGTTTCAAGCGTGAAGGTAAAAAGCCACTGAAGTCATTGGAGGATTTGCCAAAAGACTATCAGGAGCCAGACCCTTATCTGGATGAGACTGTTCATATTGCTTTGGATTTGGCTCATAAAGAAAAAGCGCAGCCGCAAGTTGAATCACCACCAGCGGCAGCACCTGCGGCAAAATAAGTCAGCAGATAATATGAAGGATCCGGGCCTTAAAAAGAGCCCGGATTTTTTTTACGTTTTTTTCATCGCCGAATTTATCAATTGGCGAAAAAATAGCAAAATATGTAATGAAAAGTATCCAAATTTGTAAAGTTATGTTGATTTACTCTGTTAGAACTTAACAAGCCTTGAAAATTTATCAGATGCCCATACGATCAGCGTATCTCAGTAGTAATTTGGCTAAGTCATCATCCAGGATTATGCCAATTTTGACTTAAGACCCATGTGACTCAACACAGTGTCGACTTAAAACAATAAGGAAATAAATTTTTATGATGCGTATCGCTCTGTTCCTTCTCACCAACCTGGCAGTCATGTTGGTGTTCGGGTTGGTACTAAGCCTGACAGGTATTCAGTCCAGCAGTGTACAAGGGCTGATGATCATGGCTGGTCTGTTCGGTTTCGGCGGCGCATTTGTTTCGTTGCTGATGTCCAAATGGATGGCTTTGCGTTCAGTGGGTGGTGAGGTTATCGAACAACCGCGCAATGAAACTGAGCGCTGGTTGCTGGATACGGTACGTCGCCAATCTCAGCAAGCCGGTATTGCTATGCCACAAGTTGCTATTTATCAGGCACCGGATATTAACGCCTTTGCGACCGGGGCTCGTCGTGATGCCTCTTTAGTGGCAGTGAGTACAGGTCTATTGCAGAACATGAGCCGTGATGAAGCAGAAGCCGTTATTGCTCATGAAATTAGCCACGTTGCTAACGGCGATATGGTCACCATGACCTTGATTCAGGGGATTGTGAATACCTTTGTAATTTTCATTTCACGCCTGATTGCGCAAGTCGCGGCCGGTTTCCTATCAGGGGACCGTGATAATGAAAGCAGTAGCGCTGGTAACCCGATGGTCTACTTTGCCGTATCAATGGTCTTGGAATTGGTCTTTGGTATTCTGGCCAGCATTATCACCATGTGGTTCTCGCGCCATCGCGAATTCCACGCTGATGCCGGCTCAGCGAAACTGGTAGGGCGTGAGAAGATGATAGCGGCTCTGCAACGGCTGAAAACCAGCTATGAGCCACAGGAAGCAGGCAACATGATGGCTTTCTGCATTAATGGTAAGTCCAAAACCTTCAGCGAGCTGTTTATGTCACATCCGCCGCTGGACAAACGTATTGAAGCGCTACGTTCAGGCCAGTATCTGAAGTAGCCACCACCAACTCTTCTGATTAAAAACCCCGCCCGCCAGCGGGGTTTTTTTATTGCAACCCGAGTCTAGCCACGTTTCTGGCTTATGCGCAGCACACTCACCAATGCGGCGATACTGGCAAAGCAGCCAGCCAGCACCAGAGAAGCATGAGTGCCACTGGTTGAAAACAGATTGAACATTAATGCCACTAATGCCGCCCCAGAGGTTTGCCCCAGTAAACGTGCGGTGCCTAGCATGCCGCTGGCCCCACCGCTACGATGTTGCGGTGCAGCAGAAATAATGGTGTGGTTATTCGGCGACTGAAACAGGCCAAAACCGGCACCACATAGCACCATCCGCCAGATAATATCCACATCACTCGGGTTGGCTGGCAGCAATGCTAGCAGGAACAAACCACTGGCAAACACCGCCAAACCTATCCCGCCTAATAATCCTGCATGATAACGTTCGACTAATCGCCCGGCTATCGGGGCTACCACCATGGTTGCCAACGGCCATGGGGTTAACAGCAGTCCGGTTGCCACTTCATCACGGCCCAGAACAGTTTGTAAAAAGAAGGGCAGTGACACCATTGCCAGCATTTGTGCGGCAAAAGAGCAAATAGAAGTGCCGATTGATAATGCAAAAATAGGAATACGCAGTAAATCAACCGGAAGCAGCGGGAAAGACTGACTAAGTTGACGGCGTACAAAGAAGAAACCAATTAGCAGCAATGCGATAATTTCAGCCGCTATCAGGGTTGGGCTTTGTCCCTGAGCAAAGCCACTGATAGCGGTTATCAGTAAACCAAAGGTCAGAGCATTCATCACACAACTGGTAAAATCGAAACGGTTACCGTTACTTTTCATATTATTGGCAGGCAAATACTTCATACCTAACAACCATGCCAACAAGCCGATGGGGACATTAATGGCAAATAGCCACTGCCATGAAGCAACCGATAGCACCGCCGCGGCAATGGTGGGACCGGCGGCGGCGGAAACGGCCACAATCAATGAATTAATACCGATACCACGGCCCAGTTGTGCTCGTGGATAAATAATCCGAATCAATGCAGTATTAACGCTCATTAAGGCTGCGGCGCCAAGCCCTTGCAGCACACGGGCAAATGTTAGCGTCCATAAGGAGTCAGACAGAGCACAGAACAGCGATGTCACACTAAACACCAGTAAACCTGCCTGATAAACCCGCCGATAACCGATGATATCGCCCAGCGATGCCATTGAGAGCAACGACACGGTGATAGCTAACTGGTAAGCATTCACGACCCAAATAGACGTGGCTGGGCTGGCATTGAGGTCACGAGCGATGGTTGGCAAAGCTACGTTGGCGATAGTGCCATCCAACACCGCTATGGTAATACCGAGTGCAATAACCAATATTGCAGCATAGCGCTGAGGAACCGGCATGCCATCGTTTGATGATGGGATCATAGGTTTTATCTGTAAAAATAATGATGTAGGTAAGTGTTTATATGCTAACCAGTATTGTGCTTGAATGCATCCTTGCCAGCCGGCTTATTTGTAAATAGCGATGTGGTACAGTTATCGCAATCAGATTAACAGGCTGATAAGCACAGTAATTTGGCTAAATCAGTAAAAATAGAACCGCGATCACGGAAAAATGAAACATCGTTTCTATAATGTGAGATAGTAATAGCCTGACAGGTTCCTCTGCGGGCAAATTTTAATTCTCTGATGATTTTAAGGACTTTCCTGATGGCCAAAGGTAAACAAATCCCCCTGACATTTCACACATATCAGGATGCCTCTACCGGTGCACAAGTTACACGGTTAACGCCGCCTGATGTCACTTGCCACCGTAACTATTTCTATCAAAAATGTTTCACCCGTGATGGCAGTAAGTTATTGTTCGGCGGCGCTTTTGATGGTCCGTGGAACTACTACTTGTTGGATCTCAACACGCAAGTGGCAACACAACTGACAGAAGGGCGTGGCGACAATACCTTTGGTGGTTTCTTGTCACCTGAAGATGATGCACTGTTTTATGTCAAAGATGGGCGTAACCTGATGCGAGTCTGTCTTGCCACACTGGAAGAGAGCGTGGTTTATCAGGTGCCTGAAGAGTGGGTGGGTTACGGTACCTGGGTCGCCAATTCAGATTGTACCAAGTTGGTCGGTATTGAAATTAAACGCGAAGACTGGGTCCCCTTGACCGATTGGAAAAAATTCCACGAGTTCTATTTCACTAAGCCTTGTTGCCGTTTGATGCGTGTTGACTTGAAAACCGGTGAGTCGGCGGTGATTTTGCAAGAGAATCAATGGCTAGGTCACCCAATCTATCGCCCTTATGATGACAGTACGGTCGCATTCTGCCATGAAGGTCCACACGATCTGGTTGATGCACGTATGTGGCTAATCAATGAAGATGGCAGCAACATGCGTAAAGTGAAAACCCATGCTGAAGGCGAAAGCTGTACCCATGAGTTCTGGGTACCCGATGGTTCGGCGCTGGTGTATGTCTCCTATTTGAAAGGCAGCCCGGATCGCTTTATCTACAGTGCTGACCCACAGACATTGGAAAATCGCCAATTGACCTCTATGCCGGCGTGTTCCCATCTGATGAGTAACTATGACGGTACGTTGATGGTCGGCGATGGTTCAGATGCACCGGTAGATGTACAAGACGATAGCGGCTATAAGATCGAAAACGATCCTTTCCTGTATGTATTCAACATGAAAAATGGCAGCCAGCATCGTGTTGCTCGCCACGATACCTCATGGCAGGTGTTTGAAGGTGATCGGCAGGTAACGCATCCACATCCTTCCTTTACCCCTGATGATAAACAAGTTCTGTTCACATCTGATGTTCATGGCAAACCTGCACTTTATTTGGCTACTTTGCCTGAATCAGTCTGGCAATAGTTAAATTTTGCACTAGCCTCTTTCATGGAAAGAGGCTAATTTGCTGTCTGCAAGGTTAATATCTTATTATTCACATTGGTTTATTGCACAGTCTCGCAACTTCCCTTTATAATAAAACCACTGTTCTATTTTTTTTAAAACATATTGTTTTATGAAACACAGAAAACTGAGTAGGGTAACCAAGAAATGGCTATTGCAGATCTAGATAAACAGCCCGACTCTGTGTCGTCGGTTCTGAAGGTTTTTGGCATCTTACAAGCATTGGGTGAAGAACGGGAAATTGGTATTACCGAGCTTTCCCAACGTGTAATGATGCCTAAAAGTACGGTTTACCGCTTTCTCCAGACCATGAAATCCCTGGGGTATGTTGCTCAGGAAGGCGAATCAGAGAAATACTCCCTTACGCTGAAGTTATTTGAGCTGGGGGCTAAAGCGCTACAAAATGTTGATTTGATTCGTAGCGCAGATATACAGATGCGTGAATTATCTAATGAAACTCGTGAAACTATTCACTTGGGTGCATTGGATGAAGACAGCATTGTTTATATTCATAAAATTGATTCTATGTATAACCTGCGGATGCATTCCCGTATTGGTCGTCGTAACCCACTGCACAGTACCGCAATTGGTAAAGTGTTATTGGCGTGGCGTGACCGTGGTGAAGTAGAGGAAATCTTGTCTCATATCGAGTTCACCCGTAGCACTAAACACACCCTGGATAGCGCGGCTGCATTATTGCCAGTGCTGGATCTGGTGCGTGAGCAGGGCTTTGGTGAAGATGTCGAGGAGCAAGAAGAAGGTTTGCGTTGTATCGCTGTACCTGTTTTCGACCGTTTCGGTGTGGTGATCGCGGGCTTAAGTATTTCATACCCGACGCTGCGTTTTTCTGAAGACAGCAAGAGTGACATAGTTAAATCTTTGCATCGCGCAGCACGTAACATCTCAGAGCAAATGGGTTACCGTGATTATCCTTTCTGAGGATAAAGCGAAATAGGGTAAATACTTTATAATTATTGGATATTTTTAATCAGCTGTTAATTATAACTATTTATTCCTTCCCAGCGATGCCGGACGGCTCCTTTAACCAGGAGCCGTTTTTTATTGGTAAATCCCCCGCGCCAAGGTGTAAGCGGCCCGACGTACCAAAATCAGTGATATGACGGTAAGCTGGGTTGTTAAAACAGCCATAACAGCAATTAATTTCTATGTATAATTATCAATCTAATACTATTTATTGTGTTTGGTATTATTCGGTCTTGTGATTTGTTAATTAAATGTATTGTTGACAGTCCATTTAATTCGGTTGGGTCACTATAACCGTGCTTAATCATATTATAGGGAGAAAAATGATGAGGAAGTTATTAAGCGCGGGTTTGTTACTGCTATTGGCGGGTTGTAGTAGCCCTCACAGTGACCGGCCGCATAAACTGATCGACCGTGATGATTATAAAATCGATACTAATCATCCATCAGTGGCTCAAAATGAACGAGTGCGTTTTTTAGTGCTTCATTATACTGCAACAGATGATGCTGAATCACTGCGAATACTGACTCAGGGTAATGTCAGTGCCCATTATTTGGTAAAAACACATCCCCAAAATGTTGAGGGCAAACCGGTTGTTTTGCAATTGGTGCCTGAAAGCCAAAGAGCCTGGCATGCCGGGGTGAGTTACTGGGAAGGGCGCACCAGTCTCAATGATACCTCTATCGGTATCGAAATCGTCAATAAGGGCTTCACTGAGAGGATGTTGGGTAGAAGGTGGTATCCTTACAATGAGTCTCAGATTGAATTGATTGAGCGCCTTACCAGAGATATTGTCGAGCGTTATAATATTGCTCCGATGAATGTCGTAGCTCACAGCGATATTGCTCCACAGCGAAAATCTGATCCCGGTCCGCTATTCCCATGGCAGCGTTTGGCGCAGCAAGGCATAGGCGCCTGGCCAGATGACGCAACAGTCGCTAAGTATATTGATGGTCGAAATAAGTATGATATCGGCTCAGTTACTGTTATTCAGCAGGCACTGGCCCGTTATGGTTATCAAATCCCACAAAGCGGCGTGCTGGATAATGAAACCATTCAGGTTATTAAGGCTTTTCAGATGCATTTCAGGGCGCAGAATATTCGCGGCGTACCAGATATAGAAACTGAAGCCATGCCCCATTCCCGAACGAAACGCAACAAACCATCATGCGTTATGCAGCGAGTAGATACTCTAAAAATACCTCATTCGGTGAGCTGTATTCCAGAGATTTGCGCCCCCGAGTGTTGAGGATGTGCTCCAGTCTCGTAATATCTTCATCGCTGACGCCATTAAAATCGGTTCCTTTCGGATAAAACCGCCGTATCAGACCGTTGGTATGCTCATTCAACCCCCGCTCCCAGGAATGATAAGGCCGGGCAAAGTAAACCTTTGCGCCCGTTACCTGAGTGATGTCCTTATGTTTCGCAAACTCGGGTCCGTTATCTGCCGTCAGGGTTTTAAACTCACAGAAAGTATTCGCCACGATGTCCCTGAACGCTTCCACGACGCTCTCAGCGCACTTATTGGGGAGTTTACGGATAATGACCTGCTTTGTGGCTTTGTCCACGACCGTCAGCAGGAATGACTTCTGGTCTTTGCCAAAAATCGTATCGATTTCAACATGCCCGGGAACCTGTTTGAGTTCAGCCTCAGCAGGCCTGTGCTCAATGCCAACCCTGTCCGGGATGGGCGTGCGTCCGGGCTCACCCGTATCATAGCGATAGCGTTTACCCCGGTGAGGGAGCTGAAGGTAAAGCTTACCGCCAGCCTGTCTGTCCGAACGGATATAGCGGTAGAGGGTATTTTTGCTGACGGCGATATCAAACTGGATTTTCAGTCTCCCACAGATAACCTCAGGGGAGGTATGTACAGCCAGCGCCTGCCGGAGAAAGTCTTGTGTCTGCTGGCACAGAGGGAAACAGGCATTGTGTGCCGAGGTGGCGCCCCGCCGTTGTCTGGCTAAGGCATCAGCGCGTCTGGAGGAGTAAAGTCCGTTGAAAGCGGGGTCCGTATTACGCCTGAGCTCCCGGCTCAGGGTAGAGCGAGAGACGCCGAGCTCTCTGGCAATGCAGGACTGATTAACGCCTTCAGCTTTTCGTTTTTCGATGTAAAAGCGCTCATGCTGAGTCAAATGTTTTCCCTTCATGCAACAGGGTCTCCGACAGGGTCAATACGGCTATTTTATCCGTACCTGACCGGTGGGTCACTTTGTTGCATTTCGTTTGGGAATTGGCGCATTGCTCTGGCGTTGGTCGAGAAATATCACCCATAGGGTAGTTGACGTCGCCAATTAATTAGCGGCAATAAGCACTTTAAAAGCAGAAAGCCAGTCATTTTACTGACTGGCTTTCTGAGCCATCACAATAGAGTGACTAATTAGCGTCGGTTACTGATGGGCTAAATCGCCATCATCGTCGCTGTTGAGAATCTCTTTATCGGTCTGTTTCATCAATTGGCTGGTAATGGTACCGGCGGTCATTGAACCGCTGACGTTCAGCGCGGTCCGGCCCATATCAATCAATGGCTCAACCGAGATCAATAAAGCAACCAATGTAACTGGCAAGCCCAATGCCGGCAAAACAATCAGCGCGGCGAAGGTTGCACCACCGCCCACACCGGCAACACCGGCAGAACTGATGGTTACAATCCCAACCAGTGTGGCAATCCATACTGGGTCCAGAGGGTTGATTCCCACCGTTGGTGCGACCATTACGGCCAGCATCGCCGGATAGAGGCCAGCACAGCCATTTTGCCCAATGGTGGCACCAAAGGAAGCAGAGAAGCTGGCGATGGACTCCGGGATACCCAAGCGGCGGGTTTGAGCTTCCACATTCAGCGGAATACTGGCGGCGCTGGAGCGGCTGGTAAAGGCGAAGGTCAGCACTGGCCAGACTTTGCGGAAGAACTTCAACGGATTGATGCCAGTGAATGACAGCAACACGGCGTGGACCACAAACATAATCGCCAGACCAAGGTAGGAGGCAACGACAAAGCTCCCAAGCTTGATAATATCTTGAATATTAGAGCCAGCGACAACCTTGGTCATTAGTGCCAATACGCCGTAGGGGGTCAGTTTCATCACCAGACGTACCAGTTTCATCACCCAAGCTTGCAGCGTATCAATAGCAACTAATACGCGTTGTCCTTTCTCGACATCATCTTTCAGCAATTGCAGTGAGGCAATACCGAGGAACGTCGCGAAAATCACCACGCTGATAATTGAGGTCGGACTGGCCCCGGTCAAATCGGCAAACGGGTTTTTCGGAATAAACGACAGGATCAACTGCGGCACTGTCAAATCCGTCACTTTGCTTAAGTAGTTGCTTTCAATGGCACTCAAACGTGCTGTCTCTTGCGTACCTTGTACCAAGCCTTCAGCGGTTAAGCCAAACAGATTGGTAACCAGCACGCCAACCAGAGCAGCAATTAAGGTGGTGAAAAGCAACGTACCGATTGTCAGTACGCTAATTTTACCTAGCGAAGAGGCATTATGCAGTTTAGCGACAGCACTCAAGATTGAGGCGAATACCAGCGGCATAACAATCATCTGCAATAATTGCACATAACCATTTCCGACAATATTAAACCAGGTGATGGACTCTTTCAGTACCGGGTTATCAGCACCGTATACCCATTGCAAGCTCAGACCAAACAGCACCCCCAGTGCTAAGCCAACCAAAACTTTCTTGGCCAGACTCCATTGTTTATGCCGGGTTTGTGCCAATAGTAATAGCAGTGCTACAAATACCAGCACGTTAATCACAAGCGGAAGGTTCATCCCCATATCTCCAAATTATTATTTTAAATACTGGCACATATTCTATTACTATTTTTATCTAGAACAGAGCCAAGCACCGTCATGGTGCAATTAGCCGCATATGGTAGCAGTTCCTCTTCAGGCTCACTTATATCCAAAAGGAATTTTATATAAATTTTTACCCTGATTTGTATGGAATACATTCAAATTGGTGATTATTAACCCATTAAAATGTGATCACAGTCGAAAGTTTTTCAATTGTTCCATATAGGATAGCAAGGGAATGGTGGTATCAGTTTGCCAATAGACGGAAAAACAAACTAATAGAACACAGAATACGCGTTCTAATTGATTGCCTTTTTGTGGGCGTAATAGCGGGATACAGAATCGCCAGCGGCAAGGCCATAACAGCGGTACGCCAGCAGGTGTGAGCATATCCGCTAGTAAATGGCTGAAATAGCCAATAATCATTGCATGGAACGCATCTGCGGGAATAATCCAATCGCGTGAGATGTCCATTTGAAATAGTGCCACACCACCGATAACGGCCAATAGGCTATGGGTAAACCCACGATGGCCAAATGCACGGGCAATGGGGGTGGAGAGCCACTTTAACCGCTGGCCAAGGATTGACTTTGGGTGATCAATATCGGGTAGCAGGGAAGTTAGCAGGGCGCCAGGGATAATATGCCACCAGTCACCCTGTGCCAGTTCCGGTGTAAGACCGACTTTTTTGGCAAAGATAGCGCAGGCGACAGAAAAAATAAGGTGTCCTTCCCCTGTCATACTTGAATTCCGAGTCTGTAGCTGTTGGTTTATCCAGTATATGAGATTTATCTTGACGTGGATAGCCGTTACGCTGTAACTAAATGTCTCATTTTTCTCTGGCTGAGAGCAGGGAGTTTAACGTGAGTATTCAGGGGGGAAATATCAGGTCTTGGGCTGAAATGAAGTTACATTGATAAAAAAAGGGGAAAAGTGACCGGGAGTCGACTTTTCCCCAAAGTAATACGGGTATGGGCATAATTTAACAAATAATGATGAGGGTACTCATAACAACATAATAATTAGAAGCTGTACTGCACACCGACACGGTAGCGAGTTTGACGCTCGTCAGTCGTTTTGCTACCTGCTACGTTGCCGATAGCAACATATGGCTTCCAGTTTTTATCCCATTTGTAAGCAATTTTCAGATCATGACTCCATTCTTCTTTTTCTTTATTTGCCAGAATTTCATCTTCAGATTTCTTGTAGTTTAATTCGTATTCTGCTGAATAGTCTTTCAAGAAACTATAAGCAAACAGCATGGTGAACTCATGGCCTTTCTCTGTTGCTTTGGTCTGAGCTGGCTGGTTACGCTTGTAATATGGGCGATAACGCAGTGAGGTAGAGAAATCATCAGTAAAGGACACTTTACCGCGCAGGTAAGGGCGATAGTTGTTCGAGTCAGATGATGACTCTAATGAGAAACCAGGCTCAATCTGGAATGTTTTGTTGAATTGATAGACGTAGCTGGCAACCACTTCGGTACCATTACTGACTTGCTCATTAAATGGTTTATTAGGCGTAGTATCAGAGCTGTGCTGGCCCCATTTCCCTTCTAAAGATAAACCAAAACCATTGGCAAAACGGTTGGAGATCAGTAAACGGTCTTTATGATCAGATTTACTGGTATCTTTCATTTCATGCCGATAGTCAATTGTTGTTGCAACAGAACTAAAACTGATAACAGATGCCACTGCCAAAGTAAGTAATTTAAATTTCATTTTTTATATAATCCCAGGGTTATGGTTATTTAAAACAACAATCATTAACAAGTTTATAAAAATCAACATACGACTAAAAAACAATTCCACAATCAAAGAAACAACGTTTCACTTTATGTGGATTCATATTCTATTTATATGGATAATTATTTGTGTGATCCAGATCTTTCTTAGAGATTAATTTTTTAATCAGATATTAATTTGTGATGGCGATCTAATTGGCTATTATTATTTTTTTTTATAAAACAAAACAACCCCGCCAAATCAATGGCAGGGTTTAATAACCACTTAAGTTAAATAGATTTACAGATTATCTCATGGCGCGTTTCAGGATACGGTCACCTTGTTTATTAAAGTATTCCGCAGATTCTTCAACAGATTTCTGACCATAATCGATATATTGGATTGCATCTCGGAACAATGAAACGATTTGCGGGTCATCAAAGTATGGTGACGTTTTCATTTCATGTGGCAGTTCTAATGCCATATTTAAACCAGCAACAGATGGGTCTTCATCTTTAATTACACCGCTGGCACGCAGTTGAGTTACCGCAGTCTTACTCAGTGGTACACCACGCTCCAAGCCCATAGCATCAACACCTTCTTTGCTGTTAAGCAGGAAGTTGATGAGCATGGCACTTTCTTTAGGATACTTAGTCGATTTACCAATAGAGAGCATTTGAGCAGGTTTAAAGAACAGACCTGCATCTTTTGCCTCTGGCAACATCGGATAAGGGCCAAGTATCAATTTTGCTGGTTTAGTCAGGTTATCGGAATACTTAGTAATGGTGGAGTTCCACATATAAGTACCACCCCATTCACCATTAATCCACGGCTTCATTTCGTACATATTACTTTTGCCGAATGATGCATAGTATTTAGTGGATGGCATTACATGGTTATCAACCATTTTCTTATACATAGTAAAGAACTCAACCCACTGTTCTGGTGTATAAGCAAACTTTTTATTAGCTTCATCGATAGTCGGGGTGTTGTATTTTTGTGTCATGTAAGAGCGAATTAATGCCAGAGTATCCTGGTGCTCTAATACCACAGGGTAATATTGGTCACCCAGTTTTTCTTTAAATACTAAACCTGCTTTAAGTAATTCGTCCCACGTTTTAGGATACTCTAAACCAGACTTAGCCCAAGTCGCGTCATTAAAATAGAAAATACGCGCTGTCACTGAAATCGGGATACCGTTTAATTTGCCATTAACGGTAGTCTGTTGCAGTTCTTTCGGATCGAATTGAGCCAAATCCAACTGCTCTGACACTTTATTTAAGTCATAGAAGCCAGTGCCGTCTTTGGAGAAGATGGGCAACCAGTTCCAGTTTGTTTGCATAACGTCAGGTTCAGTTCCACCCGCAATTTGCGTCGTCAGACGAGAAAGATGACCGTCCCAGCCAGTGTATTCTGCTTTAACATTAATATTTGGGTGCTGCTTGTGGAACTCCTCCAGAGCCTTAAGTGTCATTTGATGACGCCCATTGCCCCCCCACCATGACATGCGTAGGTTAACGTCATCCTGTGCAAAAGCCTGATGTGACAATAAAGCCAGAGTGGATGCTATCAGCGTGTGTAGGATCGCTTTTTTCATTGGGTACTGCTCCTGTTAAAGAGAGATATTTTTTTCTGTTTTTGCATCAAAGATATGGCATTTATCCATATCAAATTGGAAGTACACGGTGCGATGCAGGCCACTTTCAATAATTGGCCGTGCTTCATCAGACGGTAAGCGACAAGTCAATTCAAAGTCGTCAACCTTGATGTATAAGAAGAATTCATGCCCCATGTTTTCCACACGAACTAATTCACCTTGCGAATGGTTATTGGCAAAGGGTTGTTGTGACATGCGAATAAATTCTGGACGTACACCAAAGAACACTTTTTCTCCGGCATGGGCGGCCACTTTGGCTTGCTGTTTTTCACTCAATACCAGAGTGTATTGGCCAACTGTCAGGCCAATCTGCCCCTCTTTTTCTACCAGCGTACTCGGTTTGATGTTCATTTCCGGTGCACCAATAAAACCTGCAACAAACATGTTGGTAGGGAAGTGGTAGAGATTATCCGGGGTATCAACTTGCATGATGTGGCCCAGTTTCATTACACAGATTCTGTCACCCATGGTCATGGCTTCGGTCTGGTCATGGGTAACATAAACAGTTGTTGCTGCTTTGCCGCTTTTTTTCAATTGCTTATGCAAATCTGAGATGCGGATACGCATTGAGGCACGCAACTTGGCATCGAGGTTCGACAACGGTTCATCAAACAAGAAAACATCAGGTTTTTTCACAATCGCCCGGCCTACTGCCACACGTTGTGCCTGGCCACCTGACAACTGGCGCGGCAGTCTGTCCAGCAGGTCTTCCAGCTCCAGGATTTTGGCCGCTTCTGCGACTTGCGCTTCAATCTGATCTTTTGGCAGCTTGCTCAGTTTCAGGCCAAAGGCCAGATTCTCTTTCACTGTCATGTGCGGATATAACGCATAGTTCTGGAACACCATGGCAATACCACGTGATTTAGGTGCCAGATTATTGACCACCCGATCACCAATTCGAACTTCGCCATCACTGATGGTTTCCAGACCTGCCAGCATGCGCAGAGTGGTGGATTTAGCACAGCCTGATGGACCAACAATAACCATAAACTCGCCATCATGGATTTTCAGATCAATGCCATGAACCGCGCGGAAACCGTTGGAGTAAACTTTGCCTAATTTATTGAAAATGACTTCAGCCATGATAAATCCTCTATTAACCTTTAATTCCGCTGCTGGTTACGCCTTGCACGAAGTAGCGTTGAGCCAGGAAGAAAACAATGATGGACGGCAGAATGGAGATGCTTGCCATTGCCAGAATTTCGTTCCACGGTGCGCCTTCGGTGACGTCAATTGACATCTTCAGAGCCAGCGCTATCGGGTACTTATCTACGCTGTAGACATAAATCAGTGGGCCGATAAAGTCGTTCATTGACCACATAAACTGGAACAGTGCGACAGAGATAATGGCCGGCTTCAAGATTGGCACAACCACATACCACAACACCTGTAGCGAGTTACAACCGTCGATCTGTGCCGCTTCTTCCATATCACGTGGTACACCACGCAGGAACTGAATCAGCATGAAGACGAAGAACCCTTGGGTGGCGAAGGCCGTCGGCAAATAAAGTGGTAAGTAGCTATTCAGCATGCCCATTTCACGGAACATGATGTATTGCGGAATCAATAACACAGTACTTGGCAGCAACATGGTGGTAATCAATGTTGCAAACCAGAATTTCTTCCATGGGATCTCAAAGCGTGCGAAACCATATGCCACGATAGTGGAAGAGATAATAGTCAGAATGACTTTCGGGATTACAAACTTAAAGGTGTTAAGCATGTAGTGACCGAAGTTATATTCAGTACCGGTTTTCCAACCATTAACGAAACCATCACTGGTTGCGTTTTCTGGCCATAATCCTAATGTGGTGAAAATTTCATTATTGGGTTTAAACGCCGCAGAGAACATCCACAGCAGCGGATAAAGCATCATCAGACCGACAATAATCAAAATGATGTAGCGGAAAGCAGCACTGACTTTTGCTTTGCGTTCTGTGCGGCTAATTTCCGCATTAGCAATTTCCTGCGCCAGATCTAATTTCTTCTGGTTGGAAGTTTGTTGTACGTCAGTCATTTTTTCCTCCTTTATCGGCGGAGTAGAAGACCCAATATTTAGATGATTTAAATGCAATTGAGGCGAAGAGGGCGACTACCAGGAATAATACCCAGGCCAGTGCAGCACCGTATCCCATATCAAAGTATTTAAACGCGGTATCATAGATATAGAGCGAGAATAAATACGTATAGTGAGTTGGTCCACCGTCGGTAATAACGTACGGCGCGGTAAACTCTTGGAACGCCTGCGTGGTTTGCATAATAAAGTTAAAGAAAATAACCGGCGTGATCAGTGGCACGGTAACTTTCATAAACATTTGCCATTTAGAGGCACCATCAATCATGGCTGCTTCATATTGTGACTGCGGTACGTTCTGCAATGCAGCCAAGAAGATAACCATGGCGGAACCGAACTGCCAGACACGCAGTAATGTCACGGATGTCAGCGCCAGCGCTGGTTCTCCCAACCAGTTGATGGCATCAAACCCGAACACGCCAATAAAGCTGTTTAACAGGCCATCAATGGCAAACAGGGCACGCCATAACACGGCAATTGCAACGCTGCTGCCGAGGATTGATGGAATATAGAAAGCAGTACGGAACAGGCCAATACCGCGTAATTTAAAGTTCAGTACAAAAGCGATCCCTAGAGCAAATGCCAGTTTTAAAGGAATAGTCAGAAAAACATAAGCGAATGTAACGCCCATGGATTTCCAGAATAAATCATCTTCAAGAATCATATGACGATAATTCTCGATCCCGTTAAATACGGGAGGGTTCATTAAGTCATACTCAGTAAAACTGAGAAAGAAGGATGATACAAAGGGGAAAGCCGTAAATATTATCAACCCGAGTATATAAGGCGATAAATAGGCTAACCCCAGCATTCTGTTTTCATTCATAATGCTTACCTATTTTTAATAACATGAAAGATAAATAAAATTACTGATTCAAAAGCGTCGGATAAATAAAATCAATATCATACAGAGTACGGTTTTCCCCGTTCACCCGATAATCTCCATGAATGTAACCACCATTGGTAATAAATTGAGGCATAGCAGCAGACTTATTTTGTTTTGCTGCAATTAAGGCCAATATTGCTAATGCAATTGGATTGTCGATACGGAAATAACGGTGTTGAGCCGATTCAACAAACAGGCCGCGATGGTAATGTTGTTTAAATAGTTCATCGCCAACTTGCCAGGCTAATTCAAATAATCGGCTACATTGGCAGTGTTCTGCCAGTTCAACTAGGGCCAACAATAGGTGTGCAGTGGCAGCAGGTTTTTTACCCACCATCAATGATGCTCGGCGTTTTTGTTTGTTCAATTCAGCAAACTGCCAGCGGTGCAGTAACACACCAATCAGATCCAGCAGCTCTTCATCTTCACTCAAGCGCCAGGCGCGAACTAATGGCAGCAAATAATCAACATCTAATGGGAATGGCGAAATAACCGTACCTTTGGCGCCATAGTAACCATCCCGCAGCAATACATAGCCGCTCATGTCTTGTCCATCGTTCCATAACGGGCGCAATGTATTACTCTCAACGTTATAAGCGAAACGATAGTAGTTCTTTAAGCCATCAATAACCCATTGCAAGACTTGTTCGTCGGGTTGTTGGCGCAGAATATCTAACATCGCCAATGGGTTATCAATCAGTAGCGGGCGCATATCGCGAAACAGCACATTAGCTTCACGAGCAATGTCACCAAACTCTGGACCAAACTGACGTTTGGCACGATCGCCATACCAAGATTGGGTCTGATTATCGTCCGCCGGGATAGGGCGACGCTGTTGTGGCGAACTGAACTGATAAACCGGTAAACCGGTTTCTGGGTTACGGGCTAATACATATTGACGATAGAGATGTTTCCCCCAGGCAGCAGCAGCGATATCACCGGTATATTCAGCATATTTATATGCGGCATAAATCAGGTCAGTACCCGCATTCACAAAGGTCAGGCCTTTGGTTTCAGGAAGGCGCGGTAAGTCAGTAGGATTAACCACATCGCGGCGAGCATGGGTAAACACATGTGGGTCGCGTAACTTGTCGTAGCTACCGTGGCGGCCCAGATCCAGCGTTTGCCAATCCTCTACATGGGCGTGCCAAAAACCCTGTAAAAAATTAAGTGTTTTTTCCCGGTCAACAGTGACCAGAAAATCGTAATAGGGCAGATGATGTTTCAGTTCATGTACTTGCGCTTTTGATTCTGGCCCTTCGGTCGTTAATGTATCCAGATTGAGGAAACGATGGCCGCCCCAGTAAAACAACCCGCTTTGCTCATGAACGCCAAGGTGCATAAAATAGCTGCTTTGCACTCGTGCTTGTTGGTGATATTGCGGATCCTGAGTCACCAGACTGAGGGCATCCAATGTCCGCAACCAGTTTTGCTGACTGGCAAAATTAGATATTGGTGTATTGTGGCCATCAGGAAATTCCCATACGACCGGTTGATGTGTCAGCACATCAAAGCCATCAGCTAGCAGGGGGGTAGGGTTTTGGTTGCTATGGCCAATAGACTGGACCAGATCAACATAGCTGCGAATAGCGCTGAGCCAGTTAATCATCATTGCGTCGCTGCCTTTAATGTTGCCTATAAAATCCATTGCCATAACCCCATCATCGAACATCAGGATAGAACCGGTTTAAGGTTCCTTATAAATAGAAACGTCGTTTCACAATCTATTATATTTGTATTTACTGACGAGTCATTGAGCGAATGACAAAAGTGTGATCGGAGTCGGAACGTTGTTTTGAATTTTTTATTTTTGCGCTTTTGGCAGAAATTTACCGGTAGATTTATTTGTTAACTATTTGATAAATAAGTAATAAAAAAGGCACAACAGAAGTTGTGCCTTGATGCGTTTTTGAGTCAAAATATTGCGAATAACTCCGCCAGATAGACCTTAACTCAAATTAGTCATGATTATCGGCTTAGCGAGCCAACCAACCGCCATCAACCGCGATGGTGTAACCGCTGATATAATCAGATGCTTTAGATGCCAGGAAGACCACTGGACCTTTCAGATCATCAGGCAAGCCCCAACGACCAGCAGGGATACGGTCAAGGATCTCTTTGCTGCGTTCTTCATCTTTACGCAACTGTTGGGTATTGTTGGTTGCCATGTAACCCGGTGCCACTGCGTTCACGTTGATGCCATGTTTAGCCCACTCGTTAGCTAACAGACGAGTCACACCCATGACTGCGCTTTTCGATGCGGTGTAAGATGGCACACGGATACCACCTTGATAAGACAGCATTGATGCCACGTTGATAATCTTGCCGCCATGGCCTTGTTTGATGAACTGTTTAGCAACCGCTTGAGACATAAAGAACACGGTTTTGATGTTAACGTTCATGACATCGTCCCAGTCCTTCTCGCTGAAGTTGATCGCATCTTCACGGCGAATGATACCGGCGTTATTGACCAGAATATCGATTTGACCAAATTCAGCGACAGCTTGTTCTAACAGGGCAGGAATGTGCTCAATTTTGCTCAGGTCAGCCGTCAGACTAAGGAAACGGCGGCCTAGTGCAGTCACTTTATCAATAGTTTCACGTGGCTCAACAATGTTGATACCCACGATATCACAACCGGCTTCGGCTAAACCGATCGCCATGCCTTGGCCCAAACCTGTATCACAGCCAGTAACCAGTGCAACTTTACCTTTCAATTCAAAGGAATCTAAAATCATAGCTAACATCTCTCTCAAGGCGGTCAAAGATTGCCGCGATTTCAATATTGGGGAGAAAACCGCCCAAAGGACGGATTCGGTTGGTGACGCTTAACGCAATTCGCTAACAGCGATGTGGTCCATATCACTGAAGACTTGGTTTTCACCGACCATGCCCCAGATGAAGGTATAACGCTTAGTGCCCACGCCAGAATGAATAGACCAACTTGGTGAAATCACAGCTTGTTCGTTGTGGACTAACAAATGACGTGTTTCCTGTGCCTGGCCCATCATGTGGAACACCGCTGTTTCTTCGTCCATATCAAAGTAGAAATAGACTTCCATACGACGTTCATGGGTATGACAAGGCATGGTATTCCACAGATTGCCGGGAGCCAGTTTGGTTAAACCCATGGTCAGTTGGCAGGTTGGCAACACATCAGGCACGATGTATTTATTGATAGTGCGACGGTTGCTGGTGGCATCATCACCCAATGTTTGCGGTGCGGCCTCTGCCAACGTGATTTTTTTGTTCGGGTAAGTGGTGTGTGCTGGCGCGCTGTTGTAGTAAAACTTGGCAGGTTTTGTGCTGTCGATACTGCTGAACTGCACCTCTTTCGCACCTTTACCCACATACAATGCTTCTTCATTGTTAATTTCATAACGCTGACCATCAACAACGATAAGTCCTGAGCCACCGATGTTGATAACGCCCAATTCGCGGCGTTCCAGAAAGTAACTGACACCCAGTTGTTTACCTACATCATCACCAATGCTGACTGCTTTACTGACGGGCAAAATACCCCCGACGATGATGCGGTCAATGTGGCTATAGGTCAGGGTGTACTCATCTGCGGTGAATATATTTTCGATCAAAAATTCACGGCGCAAACCGGCAGTATCAAGCTGTTTCGCGTGGTCGCTATGGATGCTTTGGCGAACTTGCATGTCAGTACCTCTTTTACAGAACAGTATCTTGGTGGGTAAAACCCAACTCAGAAAGCAAGACCGGCTCAAACAAGCGCATGATGTCGACAATTGTTGCTGACAACTTGTACTGGTCTGATGTCTGACCGAGTGTTTCTTGTAATGCTGATGATGATAGTGTTTGCGGGAAGTTAATTCAATAAAAATGAAATGATGTTTTATTATTTTTTGAGGGATGTCATGATTTTTGGATTATTTATGGCTTATCTGCCAATTTTGCCCGTAGAATGGGCAGAATTCAGCGTGAAACTGTGACTACGCTACATCAGAAACTTATTCTGCATAATGAGGTGAGACAATGAAGATGTTCTTTATTAATGATGAAACGCCATGGGAAGAGTTAGGAAATGGCATTAAACGCAAAGTAATGACTTGGAGCGATGATCTGATGATGGTCTGCGTTCACTTTGACAAAGGTGCCATTGGTACTGCACACAAACATGACATTCATGACCAGATTGCTTATGTTGCCGCAGGCAGCTTTGAAGTGGAAATTGAAGGGCAGAAACGCATATTGAAAGCGGGTGATGCGTATCGTGCCGTGAAAAATGAGATGCACGGCGCGGTATCACTGGAAGATAACAGTATTTTAATCGACACCTTTAACCCTAAGCGAGATGATTTCCTCTAAAGGGTATTTGGGCGGTTGAGTCATTGGCTCCACCGCCCTCTATCATCAATACGGTAATATTACGTTATATCTTTTTTATTCAATTGCTCTAATGATTCCAACTTAAGATCAGCCAATACCCAGCGTGGGTCTGCGCGGTATTCAGGCGATGGGATCACGATAGAGCGCATTCGTGCTGCTTTAGTCGCAATCATACCGTTTACCGAATCTTCCAGCGTGACGCATTGTAGCGGGTCGATACCGAGATCAGCCGCAGCATTCAGATACACCTCAGGGTGCGGTTTACTGTAGGGCAGGTATTCGGCTGAAACCAGACAGTCGAACTGATTTCTAACACCTAACATGTCCAGCACACGCTCTTGCATATGGAGAGGGGATGCTGATGCCAGGCCGATTTTCAGCCCTTGTTGGCGGCAAAGGTCCAGTGCGTACTCAACGCCTGGCAGCACCGGGCGGGTCTCTTCTACCAGTTCTATCGCCCGAACAATAATCCGTTTGCACACTTCCGCCTGACTAGGACCCTGCCATGGCATGGCTTGGAACCAAAGCTTTACCACTAAATCGATACGTAAACCCAAGGTATCGGGTAATGAATCCCGTGAGGATGTATCCAGCCCAAGATTGGTGAAAATATCGAGTTCGGCCTGTAGCCATAATGGTTCCGAATCTATCAGCAAGCCATCCATATCGAAAATTGCCGCTTTAATCGGGTGAGGGGTTGCCATTTATCATCACTCCTGTGGTTTTTTTAGCTACGGGCTGAATACTTTATCATTAACTTAATGATAAAGCGCCGAATGAGCTAGGCTTGAATTTGTGTTAAGGGTGAGAGTTATAGCAAAAATTTTGCACAAAGAGCGAATGTAGCGGGTAAACTAGAGCTACATAAGTTGTGGTATTTACAAGGAGAAGTCATGACCTATCAACAGGCTGGGCGCGTCGCTGTTATCAAACGGATTGCAGGGTGGCTCGTTTTTATTCCAGCACTGCTGTCAACATTGATCTCAATTATCAATTTTGCCTATCAATATAGTCAAAAAAGCAGCGGGATTAATGCGGTCATGTTGGATTTTATCCATGTGATGACCGATATGATTCGCTTCAATACCACTTTTCTGGATGTTTTCTGGTTCAACTCGCCAGTACCTGATCTTCAGCAGGGCTTAACCGCCGCGAATATTATGTTCTTTATCATCTATATGCTGATTTTTGTCGGTTTGTCACTACAGGCATCTGGTGCTCGTATGTCGCGGCAGGTGCGGCACATTCGTGAGGGTATTGAAGATCAATTGATTTTGGAACAAGCCAAAGGTAGCGAAGGGCGCAGCCGTGAACAGCTAGAAGAGAAGGTGGTTTTACCGCATCACACCATCTTCTTGCAGTTCTTTACCTTATATATCTTGCCGTTAGTGATTGCTGTGGTGGGCTATTTTGTTCTTAAATTGTTGGGATTGATGGCTCAAGGGTGATTCTGTTGTAAGAAAGCCTTGCTGAGTGATAGAGATGTATAGAAACAAGCCAGTGTGTGACACAGCATTCTGGCCTTTTTATTGTCTATTTTATTGATATATAAATAAATTAACGTATTGAAAGAATTTTACCAGAAAATGGTAGTGATACTCTTCTTGCACTCACACTATTTCTGATGTGATTCCCTTATGCTGTAGCACTCTCTCCTCTGTCATATCAGTAAAGTAATGAACGTTTTCATTTCCAAGAAAATGCGTAATTTTATTGTGTTAGCCCAAACAAATAGCATGGCGAAGGCGGCTGAAAAATTACACATGACGGCATCTCCTTTCGGCAAAAGTATTATGGCGCTGGAAGAATTGGTCGGTTATTCCTTATTTACTCGTAATGAGAAAAGTATCAGCCTCAATAAAGCAGGACAAGAGCTTTATCAGGAGCTATTTCCTATTTATCAACGACTTTCAGCTATAGATAACAGCATTGTGGCTATATCACAGCGTCAGAAGAATATTGTGATAGGAATTGATAACACTTACCCAACCATCATTTTTGATCAATTGTTCAGTCTCAGCGATAAATACGACGGGATTACCGCTCAGCCTTTTGAGTTTAACGAAAACAGTGTGATTGATGACTTACTCGATCGCCGTGTAGATTTTATTATCTCCCCGCAGCAAGCGTCACAACGTGTCACCCATATTGATACCCTGCAAGCCACGGAGCTTCCCTCTTTACGGCTCGGTTTTTTAGTGTCACGTCGCTTTGAGAATATCCAGGCGCTAGAGTTGTTGAATACATTGCCTTGGTTGCAAATGCGCTTCCAAAATAGGGCAAATTTTGAGGCTCTACTGGATGCGCATTTCCGTGCGATTGGCATTAACCCCACTATTATCTATCGCCCCTACAGCTTTATGGCAAAAATCAGTGCTGTTGAGCAAGGGCAGTTTCTGACGGTAGTGCCTCAGTTTGCTTATCGGTTAGTTAACCCCGCCAAGCTGAAATATTTTGATGCACCGAATCAGCCCATGTATATGCGAGAGTACCTATATTCGCTCAAGAATAATCATCACATCGAAAAAGTCATGGGCTATATACATTCAGACCGAGAGGGTGATTAAGGTGCCAACATTGAGCCAAATTCGAACAGATTTTGGTGCAACTGGAATGCTTGCGCCAGATTGTGATGCAAATGTCCGCCTTTGGCCTGTGCCAGATAGCGATGCAGGTAGTCACGATACATCGGATGTGCACAGTTATTGATAATCGTGGTGGCACGCTGCATGGGTGATAGCCCGCGTAAGTCAGCCACGCCTTGTTCTGTAACGATAACTTTTACGCTGTGCTCACTATGATCAACATGGGTACACATCGGCACAATGGTGGAGACCTTTCCACCTTTGACGATGGAGGGGGCCATAAAGATCGACAAATAGGCGTTGCGCTCAAAATCTGCACTGCCGCCAATACCGTTGACCAATTCCGTACCGGCAACGTGGGTCGAGTTGGCATGGCCGTAGATATCAAATTCAAGCCCGACGTTAAGGGCAATGCCCCATTCCCGAACGAAACGCAACAAACCATCATGCGTTATGCAGCGAGTAGATACTCTAAAAATACCTCATTCGGTGAGCTGTATTCCAGAGATTTGCGCCCCCGAGTGTTGAGGATGTGCTCCAGTCTCGCAATATCTTCATCGCTGACGCCATTAAAATCGGTTCCTTTCGGATAAAACCGCCGTATCAGACCGTTGGTATGCTCATTCAACCCCCGCTCCCAGGAATGATAAGGCCGGGCAAAGTAAACCTTTGCGCCCGTTACCTGAGTGATGTCCTTATGTTTCGCAAACTCGGGTCCGTTATCTGCCGTCAGGGTTTTAAACTCACAGAAAGTATTCGCCACGATGTCCCTGAACGCTTCCACGACGCTCTCAGCGCACTTATTGGGGAGTTTACGGATAATGACCTGCTTTGTGGCTTTGTCCACGACCGTCAGCAGGAATGACTTCTGGTCTTTGCCAAAAATCGTATCGATTTCAACATGCCCGGGAACCTGTTTGAGTTCAGCCTCAGCAGGCCTGTGCTCAATGCCAACCCTGTCCGGGATGGGCGTGCGTCCGGGCTCACCCGTATCATAGCGATAGCGTTTACCCCGGTGAGGGAGCTGAAGGTAAAGCTTACCGCCAGCCTGTCTGTCCGAACGGATATAGCGGTAGAGGGTATTTTTGCTGACGGCGATATCAAACTGGATTTTCAGTCTCCCACAGATAACCTCAGGGGAGGTATGTACAGCCAGCGCCTGCCGGAGAAAGTCTTGTGTCTGCTGGCCCAGAGGGAAACAGGCATTGTGTGCCGAGGTGGCGCCCCGCCGTTGTCTGGCTAAGGCATCAGCGCGTCTGGAGGAGTAAAGTCCGTTGAAGGCGGGGTCCGTATTACGCCTGAGCTCCCGGCTCAGCGTAGAGCGAGAGACGCCGAGCTCTCTGGCAATGCAGGACTGATTAACGCCTTCAGCTTTTCGTTTTTCGATGTAAAAGCGCTCATGCTGAGTCAAATGTTTTCCCTTCATGCAACAGGGTCTCCGACAGGGTCAATACGGCTATTTTATCCGTACCTGACCGGTGGGTCACTTTGTTGCATTTCGTTTGGGAATTGGCGATTGAGTTTGCGTGTGTGGTTGAACTCAATAATACCCACCCGATTGGCAATCAACACTTTGACATACTGATAAGACATGGTTGTTCCCTTTAATTGATAATTTTTTGTGTAATAAAATGGGTTACGTCATTAATACCGGCTCGCGGCGAGATTTGATTTTGACGTAACAGATCTTCAATTTGCTGATAGTGCTGGCGGACCTCGGGGTGAGAAAACAGCATTGCAAGTGCATTTGCCTCTACCTGATGACGCACCCAACCAAGATTTTGTTGTTGGCGCAAGGTGGTGAGCTGCCCACTTTGCGTCATGACCGGCCAAAAACTTTGTACTGCTTGCCACACTTCGCGGATACCGCGTTTTTCCAACGCGCTACAGGTGAGAACCCGTGGCTGCCATGCGGGATATTTACGGCGAATGATATGCAGTGCGCTGTGATACATATGGCGGGCGATTTCAACATTGCTATGGTTGTCGCCGTCATCTTTGTTAATCACAATAAAATCGGCCATTTCCATAATGCCTTTCTTAATGCCTTGTAGGTCATCGCCCGCACCGGCGATTTGCAAAGAGATAAAGCAGTCCACCATTTCAGCCACTTCGGTTTCAGACTGCCCAACGCCGACGGTTTCAACGATGATGACGTCGTAGCCTGCGGCCTCACTGAGCAAGATCAACTCGCGGGTACTCTGGCTTATCCCACCGAGGTGGCCCCCTGACGGCACCGGGCGCACAAACGCATGCTCAGCGCGTGAGAGATTCAGCATGCGGGTTTTGTCGCCCAAAATGCTGCCGCCACTGATCGGGCTGCTGGGGTCAACGGCAATCACCGCGACCTTATGCCCTTGTGCCAATAACTCTTCGCCTAGCACCTCAAGAAAGGTGCTTTTCCCCGCACCGGGTGTGCCAGTAACGCCTAGCCGTTTAGCCTGACCGGTATAAGGCATAATGCGGTCTAACAGCCGAGCGCTTAATGCCTGATGTCGGGGGAGGCGGCTTTCTGCCAGGGTCATGGCTTGCGCTAATGCGGCTCGGTCTCCCTGGCGTAAACGGTGAACGTAGTCCGCCATATTGTCGATATCAATCATGGCGGCGGCTGATGAGTTGTAGAACGTCACGCACGCTAACGAGCATTGGTGTACCCGGCCCATAAATTGCTGCCACACCCTGTTCACGCAAGAAGGCGTAGTCCTGTGGCGGAATAACCCCCCCAGCCACCACCAGAATATCTGGCCGTGCATATTGACGCAGCGCTTCAATCAACTCGGGGATCAATGTTTTGTGGCCGGCGGCAAGGGAAGAAGCACCGATGACGTGAACGTCATTCTCCACCGCCAGACGGGCGATTTCATCCGGTGTTGAGAACATCGGGCTAAGATCGACATCAAAACCGAGGTCAGAGTAAGCGCTGGCAATAACCTTAGCCCCCGGTCGTGGCCATCCTGGCCCATTTTGGCAATCAGAATTCTGGGTCTGCGCCCATTCTCACTGAAGAACGTTTGGGTCTGCGCCACTATTTGATCAAATTCCTGAGCGTCTTTCTCGCTCTGGTGATAGCTGCGCGCAATGACACCGGTAACGCATTCGCTTGGTACCAGGTAGCGGTCAAACACCCTCTCCATTGCATCTGAGATTTCACCCAGTGTTGCCCGCAGTCGTGCAGCTTGAACTGCGGCTTCCAGTAGATTTTCATGGTTTTCCGCCGCATGACGCAGGTTTAGCAATGCTTGTTGAACCGCGCTGTTATCTCGCTCGGCGCGAATACGTTTAAGTTGTGCAATTTGTTCATTGCGAACTTTAACGTTGTCAATATCCAACACCTGAGTTTCAGCTTCTGTCTCTAACTTATATTTATTCACCCCGACAATAACGCGTTTTCCCTGATCGATAAGTGATTGCTGACTGGCGGACGCCTCTTCAATCATCCGTTTGGGTAGCCCAACCTCAATGGCTTTGGCCATGCCGCCCACATCATCGATCTGTTTGATAATGGTTCTGGCTTGTTTCACCATTTGATCGGTTAATGACTCGACAAAATAAGAGCCTGCCAGCGGGTCAATGGTGCGGCAAATCGCCGATTCTTCCTGAATGATTATTTGTGTATTACGCGCAATGCGTGCTGAGAAATCAGTCGGTAGGCCGAGAGCCTCATCAAAAGCATTGGTATGCAAAGACTGTGTGCCGCCGAGTGTTGCGCCCAGAGCTTCGATGGTAGTACGAATAATATTGTTGTAGGGGTCTTGCTCGGTCAGGCTCCACCCTGAAGTTTGGCAGTGGGTTCGTAGCGCTAATGATTTAGGGTCGGTTGCGCCAAATCCACTGACCGCCTCACTCCAGAGGTAGCGTGCGGCGCGTAACATGGCGATGTTCATAAACAGATCCATGCCAATGCCGAAGAAGAATGAGAGGCGTGGGGCGAAGTCATCAATATTTAAACCGGCATTTAAGGCCGCTTTGATATATTCAATACCATCAGCAATAGTAAAAGCCACTTGCTGCACGCAGTTAGCGCCGGCTTCTCCCATATGGTAGCCACTGATGCTGATAGTGTTGAAGCGCGGCATATTTTGCGAACTCCAGGCGATGATGTCGGAAATAATGCGCATGGAGGGTTTGGGGGGGTAAATATAGGTGTTGCGGCACAGATATTCTTTCAGAATATCGTTCTGAATAGTGCCGGTCAGTAGCGCAGGCTCTACCCCTTGCTCTTCGGCCGCGACGATATAAAACGCCAGAATGGGCAGCACCGCACCATTCATCGTCATCGAAACAGACATTTTATCGAGTGGTATTTGGTCGAACAGAACCTTCATATCCTCAACGCTATCAATTGCCACACCTGCTTTACCCACATCACCAGAAACGCGTGGGTTATCTGAGTCATAACCACGATGAGTGGCAAGATCAAATGCTACAGAAAGACCTTTTTGCCCCGCAGCCAGGTTTTTGCGATAAAAGGCATTTGATTCTTTAGCGGTTGAAAAACCAGCATATTGGCGAATTGTCCAGGGCTGAGCGGCATACATTGTGGCTCTTGGCCCCCTGACGTAGGGTGCAAGACCGGGGAATGAGCCAGTAACCTCTAATCCATCAAGGTCACTGGCGGTATAAAGTGCTTTTACCGCAATACCTTCGGGCGTCTTGCTGATCAAATCTTCTATTTTTTTTCCTCGTTTGCTTAATTCTTTATTAGCGAGGTTTTCCCACTCACGCATATCCACCATTTGTCTTGCTCCCAATTACTGGCAATAGAATGCCTATCGAAGGTTATGAGATATTCCTCGACGAAGGCTTTTGATTTTATTTAAGTAAGCGCTTTTTGCCGTGGGTTGTCGCTGGCAAAAAAGAACAGGGTGTCACGTCATTATTAGTCAGTGGAAATGCATCTAATCTGTGGTTTTGTTCATGTTTTTTTAGGAAAGGCGTCTTTCGTTATGAGATGTTGGTCATAAAAAAAGCACCCTTATTGGTTGGCTAGCCAATAATTGGGGGTGCTATTTATAATAGGCGGGTTATTCGTGCTAACCAGCGAGCGGGTATCTCACTAAAAACGTTCGGGGTGCAGCAAATGCTCAACGGCTTTCTGCGCGTTAATCCAGTGTTGTCCACCAAATAAATTACTGCGGTTCAATAAATAATAAAGCTGATAAATAGGTTGGCGCTCAATAAAATCGGCAGGCAGCGGCCAAACACGCTGATAACCATCATAAATTTGGGCGGGTAAGGCAGGGTAGAGCGGTAACATCGCAAGGTCGCACTCGCGATCTCCCCAATAACAGGCGGGATCAAAAATTACTGGCCCTTGGGCACTGGCAGCACAGTTAGCTGGCCATAAATCACCGTGTAGGAGTGAGGGCTGTGGCTGGTGGCCTTGTAAACGTGCGTGAACTAAGTCAGTTATCTGGTCGATATCACCAAAAGACATGCCTTTTTCCGCCGCTAATTGCAATTGCCAACCGATACGCTGCTCAGCAAAGAATTGCCCCCAGCGGCGCTGCCAGCTATTAGGCTGCGGTGTGGTGGCCAGATCATTATCAAAATCCAGCCCGAATTGCAGTTGTTCGCTCCATTGATGCAGATGGGCTAATTGCTGGCCCAGACAATAGGCGTTATGCGCATCGAGTGGCTTTAGGGGGAGATACTCTAGTAACAGAAAACTGTAATCGCGATCGCTGCCCACGCCGTAGACTTCAGGGACTTGGACTGTTTTGCTGCGGGATAATAAAGCGAGTTGATCAGCTTCGGCGGTAAATATGGGTAACATCTCACGGGTATCGCATTTTACGAAAACCTCAGTCTCACCATAACTGAGACGCCAGGCTTCATGAATATCTCCGCCCGGTAATTCAGTCCTTTCCCGAATTTCGGCGGGACCGAGATATTCACCTAACAGACGATTCACTGCTTGCCACATGATTCACCCCCTATTAGCTGCCAGTTAAACCCTGTGAACTTGAAATTACAGGGTTGTTAGCGACGTTAACTTATCCTAATCACTCGACTACATTAGCGCATCAGGATTAATGAGCCTAATCCATAAGGCTCATCCTGCGGGCTAGCATTAATGCTATTTAAATCGACTCCCGGCCGATTTGACATTCGCTGCTACCTGCAAGTCCAATGACTCTGGCTACAGATCATTAGGTTAGCGTCTTTATGCTGCGAAGAACAAGAGCTGGCGCACAGGGATACCCGTGCCGGATCAAACAAAAGACTGATTCTACTGGTAAAGTGTTAGTCGTTTCGCTGTTTTGCTCATATTACGACAAAAATGGCATGGTAAAAAACTTGCTGCTGGCTGAATCTGAATAATAAATATGCCGTACAGCGTAATGGCCATCCGGCATATTTATTGGGACTTAATTGATTATAGCAGGTTACCTTTCGGCAGGTTTTTAGCGCTAGCAGCTTTGGCCTGAGGGGATATTTTTCGGCCCTTTACGGGTTTTATATGGCTATAAATCAGGGCGACCACAAAGAACAGTGCCTGAATAATGACAATACAGGGACCCGTGGCACCATCAATATGGAAACTGATTAAGGTGCCCAGCACACAGGCCACCACTGACACCAGTGTGGCAACAATCAGCATTTGATCAAAACTACGGCAAACCATAAAGGCGATAATACCGGGGGCGATTAACATGGCGATAACCAGAATAACCCCAACCGCCTGCAATGATGCCACGATGGTCAATGCCAGCAGGCAAAGTAAGCCATAGTGCAGCAATTTGACCGGCAGCCCAATCACCCTGGCATGGTTTGGATCAAAGCAGTAGAGCATGAAATCTTTACGCTTTAATAGCACCACCAACAGAGTGAAGCCGGCAATCCACAATGTCTGTTTCAGTTCCGCTAATGAAATACCCAGCATATTGCCGAATAAAATATGGCTGAGGTGCTGGTCTGTATCCATGCGGGAAAATAGCACCAGGCCAAATGCGAACATACCGGAGAACACAATCCCCATAACGGTATCTTCTTTGACCCGGCTATTATCTTTTAAATAACCGGTGGCAATCGCGCAGAATATACCTGAGACAAAGGCACCGATAACCAGCGGAATACCGAGCCAAAAGGCCAGCACAATGCCTGGTAGCACGGCATGAGAGATAGCATCCCCCATTAATGACCAGCCTTTTAACACCAGATAACAAGACAAGACTGCACACACCACACCGGTAATAATCGCGGCCACTATCGCCCGTTGCATAAAGGGGTAGGCGAAGGGTTCGCTGACCAGACTAAACAATGTATTCATACATTATCCTCTGGCAGGTGGGGTAGTGGGTGACGGCGTTTTTGCCGCGAACGAAAACGGGTCGCCAGTAATCCGTGTTTCGGCGCGAAGAAAAAGGCTAAGAGGAAGACCAGTGTTTGTAAGGTCACAATGACCCCGCCTGTTGCGCCGTCCAGATAGAAGCTGAGATATGCACCAAAGGCACTGGTAAAGGCACCAATGGCAATCGCTATCATCAGTAAGCGGCTGAAACGGTCTGTGAGTAGGTAAGCAGTCGCCCCGGGGGTCACCACCATGGCAATAACTAAGATCGCGCCAACAGTCTGTAAAGCCGCGACAGTACAGGCACTTAACAGGGTAAAGAACAAAATTTTCAGGCGCAGGGGTGATAGTCCTATCGACATAGCGTGGCTTTCATCGAAAAACACCGCCAGCAAGTCTTTCCAGATCAGACATAGAATCACAAACGAAACCAAAATTATGATCTCTACCTGCAATACATCTTCGTCTGCTATCCCCAGAATATTACCGAAAATGATCGACTGGACATTGACCGAGGTAGGGTTGAGCGAAACAATTAATAAACCAACAGCAAAAAAGGTCGAGAAGATGAAACCAATGATGGCATCTTCACGCAGACGAGTGATATGGCGCACTAATGTCATCGCCAATGCGGCGAGCATGCCGGTAAAGAATGCACCAGCGGCATAAGGCAGCCCAAGAGCATAAGCGCCAGCAACCCCCGGAACGACGGAGTGCGATAGCGCATCCCCCATCAGCGACCAACCTTTCAGCATCAGATATGCCGATAAGAATGCGCAGACGGCACCAACAATCGCACTGACCCAGATAGCCTTGACCATGTAATTGTAGTTAAACGGTTGCAGTAACAGTTCCAGCATCAGGGGTTATTCTCCTTTGACTGACTCTGTGCCGGCGGGTCATTCTTGGTGTGACCATAAAATACCGCAGGACGTTCATCATCGGTAATGACCGTGACGGTGCGTGGGTCATTATCATCGTGCAGTGCCGTACCGGAGAGATTGATATGGCGCAGAACACCACCAAAAGTCATTTCGAGATTCTTTTGGGTAAAGGTGGTTTCGGTCGGCCCGGCGGCTAGCACGGTTTGGTTAATCAGAATCACGTGGTCACAAAATTCTGGCACGCTACCGAGGTTATGCGTGGAAACCAGAATCAGATGACCTTCATCGCGCAGTGCCCGCAATAAATCAATAATGGCATTTTCTGTTTTGACGTCAACGCCGGTGAACGGCTCGTCCAATAACAAGACTGAGCCTTGCTGTGCCAACGCGCGGGCCAGAAACACCCGTTTCTTTTGCCCCCCCGATAGCTCACCGATCTGACGTGACCGTAATGCCGTCAAGCCGACTCTCTCAATGGCTTTATCGACAATGGTTTTATCTTCCCGGCTCGGGATGCGCAGAAAATTCATTTTGCCATAACGGCCCATCATGACCACGTCTTCCACCAACACTGGGAAATTCCAGTCGACATCTTCGGTCTGCGGCACGTAAGCGATGGTATTTTGTTTTAAGGCATGGCTGATGGGTTTATGACTCAGCTCTACTTTCCCGACACTGGGTTTAACTAACCCCATAATACTTTTAAACAGTGTCGACTTACCGCTACCATTCACACCGACCAAGGCGCAAATTGTGCCACCGGTCAGTGAGAAACTGGCGTCATAGATAGCAGTATGCCCGTTGTTATAAGTGACAGTGACATTATCCACTACCAGCTCCGGGCGGACAAAAACAGCATGGCTCATTGACCAAATCCTTTCGCGATAGTTTGTACAGTGGCGTTAATCAGATCGATATAAGTGGGGACCGGCCCCTTTTCATTCGACAGAGAATCTACATATAACACACCACCATATTGTGCACCGGTTTCTTTGCTAACTTGTTTCGCCGGTTTATCGGAAATAGTACTTTCACTGAATATCACCGGGATTTTATTTGCGCGCATGGTATCAATCACGTGGCGCACTTGTTGCGGGGAACCTTGCTCTTCCGCATTAATTGGCCACAAGTAAACTTCTTTAAAACCATAATCTTTTGCCAGATAACTGAAGGCACCTTCACTGGTCACTAGCCACCGTTGCTGTGCGGGGATGCGAGATAAACGCTCACGCAACGGGGCATCCAAGGCGGCAATTTTTTCAGCATAAGCTTTGGCATTACGATTATAGGTTTCAGCATGGGTGGGATCGTGCTCCACCAGTGCTTTACGAATATTCTCAATATAGATTAAAGCGTTTGATGGTGACATCCAGGCATGTGGATTCGGAATACCTTTATATGGCCCTTCACGGATAGGCAGGGGGGTGATGCCATCTGTAACCACAGCCGAAGGGACATCTTTAATATTTTCAAAGAAACGCTCAAACCAGCGCTCCAGGTTCATCCCATTCCAGAGAATCAAGTCTGCTGATTGTGCCTTCACGATATCTCGTGGCGTGGGCTGATAGTCGTGAATTTCTGCGCCGGGTTTGGTGATTGACTCAACAATGGCAGCATCACCGGCGACATTCTGCGCAATATCTTGAATAATTGTGAATGTAGTCACAATTTTGAATTTTTTATCAGAGTCGCTGGGTTTATTTTCTGCCAAGGCTGAGTTGCTGATCATCGAGGAGAATGCAACAAGAGCCAATAGGGTAATGGCAGGTAAAAAACGGGGTGTAATACGGCTAATTGAGTGCAGGTAGGGTATTTTTTGCTTAATAAACATGGCGATGTTCCCTTTCTTTAAATGAAAATGATTATCAATATCATTAGCGATGAAGTCAAGCCTTGCCATACAATAAACTAAAACTTACCGATAGTTACTGAATATAGCCTGATCATTATGTTGATAATGGTCAAGCTAGGCCAAAAAATCTATTTGGACGAGGTGACAACTTGTATATGCTACAAAACGGCTTATCAGCACGGGGAATACTGTGAATCCAAAAGTCGGTTGCCTAATGGCAATTTTATTGCTGGCGGGGTGTGCTAAACAAACTCCGTCACCACAAGCAAATAACGGGTGGCTGAAGAAAGCGCCACAGGGTGGTTTCCTTAACGCACCGAAAAGCAGCGGCGGTTCAAGTACAGTTGCCTATAGCGATGTAATTAAACAAGCAGCTAGCCATTACGGCGTTGATGAAACGTTGATTAAAGCCATTATTCAGGTGGAGTCTGGTTACAATCCTGATGTGGTGAGCACCTCGAATGCTGTGGGTTTGATGCAGATTAAAGCCTCTACCGCTGGTCGAGATGCCTACCGAATGAAAGGGCGCGATGGTCAACCGAGTTCAGGTGAATTAAAAGATCCGGTGAAGAATATTGATATTGGCGCGGCGTATATCAATATTTTGCAAAACCAGCAGTTAGCGGGGATAAGTGATCCGCAAACATTGCGTTATGCCACCATCGTTTCTTATGCCAATGGTGCGGGGGCGATGCTACGGACTTTTTCATCAGATAAACGTCTGGCAGTAAATAAAATAAATAGTCTTAGCCCGAACGAGTTTTATCAGCATATACAAAAGAAACATCCGGCCGCACAAGCACCACGCTATTTGTGGAAAGTAGATACCGCGTACCGGGCAATGTCAGAGTAATATTAAAACGCTAACCGATGTAGTCTTATAGGCGCCGTAACTGTTATCAGTATAAACATCGGCTAGCGTTTCCCTCTTCAATCTCACTCTTGGTTATGCAAGTGCTGGATGGTAGTTGGCAATAATGTCCAGGATGCCGTTTATAATAAATTGTACGCCCATACACACCAGCAAGAACCCCATCAAGCGTGAAATGGCTTCAATGCCGCTTTTGCCCACCCAGCGCATAATGGCCCCGGAACTGAGCAGTGAACCCCATAAAATCAATGAAACACAAAGAAAAATCAGCACTGGGGCAACCGTAACGACCCATGGGCTGAATACAGCATGGCCTTTCATTGATGCGGCAGAACTGATTATCATGGCAATAGTACCTGGCCCAGCGGTACTTGGCATCGCCAGTGGCACAAAGGCGATATTAATAGATTTTCGCTTCTTTAAATCCTGCGATTTTGCTTCTAATTGCGTATCTTCAGCTGATTGCTGCGGAAAAAGCATACGAAAACCGATAAACGCCACAATTAGCCCACCGGCAATCCGCAAACCGGGAATAGATATGCCGAAGGTATTCATCACAACCTGACCGGCATAATAAGCGATGGTCATAATAAAGAAGACATAGATTGATGCCATCTTCGATTGCTGATTGCGCTCCTCGCTGGTCATGTTGCCAGATAACCCAAGTAATAGGGCTACCGTTGTCAACGGGTTTGCCAGTGGCAGCAGTAATACCAAGCCTAAACCAATGGCTTTACATAATTCGAAAATATCTTGCATCAGTCTTACTCCGAAAATAACATCAAACGCCCCGATGAAAGTAAAGCATATCAGGCAATTAGTCGTACATTGGGTAAATATATTGCAACAGTGCATTATTCCCTACTTTGCCACTCTACGCGATACGTCAGGCAAAAGGCTATCGGGGATTAACTTGTGGCTGATGAATCACTGGTAAGTGAGCGGGTTGAGTGAATAAATGCTGCCAACGCTACGGTAACTTATATGTGATATAGATCAAATCTCTGGCGAGCAACAGTTGGTTCAATAGGGTAGATCCAGAATAATCATGTCAGCATTAATTTCTGCAAGGAATACGGTTTTGTGCATTTGTGATATCAGCGTTGAAGACGAATATACTCGTCAGCCACTATCGGCTTCTGCTGCATGGGTGTTAGATACGCAGGCCGCGCGTGCGCGTGGTCGGTTACGTTTTTTAAAACCTAAGCGTGAAGCCCGGCCGCGTTGGCGTTTAGCCCCCCTGAAAGATACTTACGAAATTCGTTTTTATCCTAACCGTATGCCAGAACTCTGGTTCTTCAGTGCGGAGAATGCGGCCAGAAAACGGCTCTAATAGTTAAATGTGGAGTAAGCTGATATGGCCTTTAACGCCGATGAACGCAATGCGCTGTTAGCCGTCAAAGGGGTCGGGCCAACGGTAGTCACCCGCCTGGAACAACTCGGTTTTACCTCCCTTGCGCAACTCAGTCAGGCGGATATGGGTGAAATTGTCACCAGTGCGGCGGCCATGGTGGGTTCTACTTGTTGGAAGAATAGCCCGCAAGCGCGCTCAGCGATTCAAGCTGCCATAGAGTTGGCTAAAACGCACACATCTGAGTGAGCCCGTTGCAGCCACCTCCCGTCTGGGCCTCTCTTCATGAGGTCAACTATCTGCATTCACTCACAGCGCTTATTGCTTCTGCTGGGGCTTCTCTGAATATGGCAGCAGTAAGTCATCCAGTATTTGCATTCTTTCTGCTACCGGAAGATATAACCAACGCGTAAACCAAGGTGTTTTGGCGGTGCATTGCTGGTGTGTTTGTTGGAAGTAGCGTTCGAGATCCGACAGATCGTCTGTAATCTTTTGCATTATATTTCTCCCCCTCGTTGACCGGTGAACAAATCATAGGCAACAAAATACGGAAGAAAAACGGATGGAAAGTATTATTTTGTTCCGTATTTATCATTGTCAGGGTAAAAGCTAAATAGTGAGAGATGCACGGTAGGGGGGCGGTTGCGCGTTTTTGGCGCGAGAAATGGTGGATAGCGACCAAATAAAACGCCCCGATTGCATGAACAATCGGGGCGGCGTTCCAGTAACCATTGCTACACGGAAACGGAAATTGATTATGAGCACATCCTGTAGAAATAGCAATACACCCAGCGCTACTCAAAAGCAATAGATCATAATGTAAATCATTGTTGGTGGTGATAAACACCTTTACACAACCAATGTCAGCCGTCTCTGTAGGTTTTTTGTTCCCAATTCGTTTCTTTGCCAATACCGTAATGCAGCCAACGTTAAATTAGGGGGTGAGTCCCCCTTGTTGCATTCGTTGTTCAATCCAGCGGCGAGCCTGAACAATTTCCGCCACCGGTTCCTCTGCTTTCTCCGTCCACATTTCAATCAGGAATGCGCCGCGATAATTGAGTTGATTAAGTGTCTTAAAAACATTGACGAAATCCACGCATCCTTCACCAAAAGGCACATCACGAAATTGCCCTGGTGACTGGTCAGTGACTGGATAAGTATCTTTCAGATGAATGGCTGCAATACGGTCAATTCCTATCGATAACTCATTACTGACATCATTACCCCAGGCACTCAGGTTGCCGACATCAGGATAAACCGTGAACCACGGTGAAGCGAGGCAGTTATCCCAGACCTTCCATTTACTGATCGAATTGATAAACGGCGTGTCCATTATTTCGACCGCCAACATAACCTGCGCGGCGGCTGCCTGTTGTACTGCCCATTGCAGCCCTTCGGTAAAGCGCTTTAGAGTGCCAGCATCCTGCTCTTCGTAATAGACATCATAGCCCGCCAACTGAATGGTGCGGATACCCACGTCTTTCGCCAATTGAATCGCTTGTTGCATCAAAAGGTAGGCCTGCTTTCTCAACTCGTCATCATGGCTGCCAAAAGGGAAGCGGCGATGAGCCGACAAGCACATGGAAGGGATTGCAATCCCGGTTTCTAACATGGCATCAACCAGAGATAAACGCTGTGCTTTGCTCCAACTGAGCCGCGCTAACCTTTCATCTGTTTCATCGATAGACATTTCAACAAAATCAAAACCACATGCTTTGGCTAAGGCTAAACGCTCAGGCCAGCTCAAGTGTTTAGGCAATGCTTTTTCATAAATACCTAATGGATGTTGGCGCATATTATTTCCCCCAAATAGCGTCAATGGCATGGTGGAACGCGGTGGCGGTGGCTACGGGATGTTCGGCTTCAGACAGTGCACGGCCGACAATAAAGGCACGTACCGCAATGGTGTGGAAGAGGGGTAAATCAGCAGGAGTGATACCGCCGGTAACCGACAGTTCGATTCCTAAGTCGGACAGTGTCTGCATCCTCTCTAGATCAGCCTGACTCCAGCTTTGTCCGCTGGCTTGAGCATCGTGGCCACGATGATAAATGGCTTGAGTTAACCCTAAGTCACGCCAGTTTTTAGCGTCATTTAGCGTCCAGTGGCCAAACAGTTCTATCTGGATATCGCCATCATGTTGCTTTGCCACCTCCAATGCGGCTGCCATGGTGGCGAGAGGGGCTGCGCAAATCACCGTCATCCAGTTTGCGCCGGCAGAAAATGCTTGCTGCGCCAGTGTGGCGCCCGCGTCAGCCACTTTAAGATCAGCGACCAGCGTATGTTGTGGATACCGTTGACGTAGAGTTTTGACCGCCTGAATACCTTCACTGATACACAGGATGGTACCGGCCTCGATGATATCGACATGGCGGTGCAGCAACGCGGTGGTCGCCAGTGCGGCATCAAGCCGGGTATGGTCCAGTGCGAGTTGTAATTGCGGCCTGAGGTGCTGAGTTGTCATAGTATCAATGTCCTAAATAGAGTCGGTGCCGCAACCTTGCCTGAGCAATAGAAGCTCATTGCAAAGTGCCAAGAGCAGCAACCAGTGCCTGATAGCGGAGATATTTCTCCTGATATGCTTGTCGGGCGTGCTGATCGGGTTGCAGAGTATGCAGTTGCGGGGTTAAGGCCTGCTGAGCATCACTGAAATCGACAAAGCGCCCCGTGCCAACCATTGCCGCCAGTGATGCGCCCAGGCAACCCGTCTCCTCAACTTGCGGCAGCTCTACCGGTAACCCGCTGATGTCGGCAAACATCCGCATCCATTGCAGTGATTGAGCCGGTCCGCCGGTAATCCGTAGTGCGCTGACGGCCGAAAAGCGTTTCAGCATTCGGTTGAGGTGGGTCATATGGCTGAATACCACCCCTTCGTAGATGGCTTGCACCAGATGTTGGCGCTGGTGGAAAGATTGCATGCCATAAAATCCGGCACACATTCCTAATCCAGCGTTGGAGCCATATAAAAACGGCACAAACAGTAGCTGGCTACCTGCTTTGGGTAACTGTGCTACCCATTGATTAAGCTGTTGGTAGTCTGTTTTCCCGCCCTCAGCACCAAACCATTGGTGGGTAAACCATTCCAGATTGGCCGCAGAGGTCGGGCTGGCTTCATGCACGATGTATTTACCTGCTTCGGCATAACGGCCATAAACAAAGGGATATTCAACATCAGCTTTAAGCTGGTCGGTGATTCCCGAGGTCACCGACCAGGTCCCCATCACTGCATTTAATCGGCTTTCATCCTTCAGGCCAGCACAGAGGGCGGTAGAGACCACATCAAACAAACCGCCGACAACGGGGAGGCCAACCGGCAGACCGGTGGCATTGGCGGCAGCCTGAGTGATGGTGCCGACAATTTGTGCCGAACCCACAATCGGTGGCAGGGCTGCCATAACTTCAGGGATACCTAACAGTTGTGCCAGTGCGGGTTGATAGCCACCTTCGGCCATCGGATAGAGATTAGATTCTGAGATATTGGTCTCTTCGCAACCTAATTGGTCGGTCAGGCAGTAACGCAAATAGTCGTGGGCCATCAGAATGCTGCCAATCTGCTCATAACGGCTGGGTTGATGTTCTTTCAACCAGCGCAGCAAGGATACCGGGTGCCCGGTCCACAATGTTTGGCGGGTGATTGGATAGAGCATTTGTGGGATGCCATCTCGTTGCCACTGTTTAACCAATGACAGCGCCCGTTGGTCAGAGGATAATATGGCATTGCCTAATGGCTCACCTTTTTTATCAAGTAAAAACAGTCCCTTACCTTGAGCAGAAATGCCCACGCCCTGAATACTGCTGGGGGGAATCGTGTGGCGGGCTAACAGTTGGCGAATCACCGCACTCATTGCCTGCCATAGCACAGTCATATCGCGCTCAGCCCATCCCGGCTGGGGGCTGATAATGGCTAAATTTTGCCGCGCGATCCCGCATTCGTTACCGTCTCGGTCATACAGACCCGCTTTAATAAAGGTGCCGCCACAATCGATACCCAACCAATATTCCATTTCAGCCTCCGGTCAGCTTTTTTGTCTATTTTGGGCAGCAACAGTGCCAATAAGGAGGCGACAGCTAGTGATATAAATATCAAGTATATTTATATAAAAAGACGCCTTTCCTATTTATTATTAATGTTTAAATTTAAAGATGATTAATTTTTCATCCGAGATTATTCCGCTGGATATTTATTTAAACTCTCGAGGTTAATCCATTGGCTAAATATTTTAAGGACTCACTGCTCTTAATTCTCCTTCAAGATAAAAATAAGTATCCTGCTGAATTTTATTGATTTTAATTACATTTCTAAGATTTTTTTCCAAACCTGGTCATTAATGGGAATACCATCGCGCTGATTTTCCGCTTTAACGCGTGGGAATTTATGCCCTGGTAGACGAATAGCGACATCAGGGTTATCGCGCTCAGCTTGAGTGACATAATCACAAATGCGTTTTAATTTTTCATCGCGAGTTTTGCCATCAATCAGACGGTCGATTTCAATGGCAATAAACACTTGTGAGATACAGAATTCATCTGATTTGTCTTGCGTGACTTCGGCAACGGATAAACCGCCAGAGAGCAGGGTGGCAATCATATCCAGCACAATGGATAAACCAGAACCTTTCCAATAACCCATTGGCAGGATGCGCCGGTTTTTCTCAACAATGGCCGGATCCCGCGTGAGATTGCCGTCATTATCGAAACCACCATCCACGGGCAATGTATTGCCCGTCAATCGGTTAACTTCCAGCATGCCATAAGAGAACATCGACATAGACATATCGACCATAGTGATGGTTTCACCGGGAACGGCAATGATCAGAGGATTGGTGCCGATACGGCACTCTTTGGCTCCCCACGGCGGCATTACAGCAATTGAGTTTGTCCAGCAGATGCCAATATAACCTTGTTCTGCCGCTTGCCAGCCGTAGGCACCACCGCGCATCCAATGGTTAGCATTGCGCAAGGCCACCACCCCAATACCATGCTGATCCGCTAATACCATGGCACGATCCATCATTTGTTTGGCGGTTAAATTGCCAATAGCCTGATGAGCATCCCATTGCTCGATAGCCCCGAGTGCTAATGCCTTCGTTGGAATAGCATCAGGCACGATATCACCGGCTTCCAATTGTTGAATAAAACGTGGGAATCGATTTACGCCGTGGGAATAAACACCGTATTCAGTGGATTGCGCAAACATCTCGGCACAAGCATCAGCGGTAACTTCACTCACTTTTCGCGCCAATAGTACCCGTTTAAACTCTGCCTTTAACTGCTGGTAACTGACTCTCATTGCGAGCTCCCCTGAATAATTTAAAAATTGAAGTGTATTTTTTTGATGCGCTAAATTTCAATATGCAAAATCACATTTCAAATTAATGCTATACCTCCACAGAAGTGAAGTCAAAGCAGCGCCGTAGTTAAATATTTTTTAAAAACAATCAGTTATATTGTTTTTAGTCAAAATGTGATCACCACCTCGTTTTGTTGATTATTTAGGCAGTGTGGCGCACAGACACGACGTGGTCGTACGCAGGATAATCCTGTTTTATTATGGGGTTACGAGGGTTAATGCCGGATGAATCCGGCATGGATAGGGGGCTGGGTTATGGGTTTTTCTCAGCCATAAGTATTCACTCTGATGCGATACAGTGAAGTACCGGCAGTGATATAAAGTTCATCACCGTTCGGTCCGCCAAAAGTGCAATTTGATACCCGCTCAGGAACTGAAATCTTACCCAGTAATGTTGCTTGTGGGGTAAAAACCAGCACACCATCCGCACAACTGCAAAATAGATTGCCCGCATGATCGACACAGAATCCATCAGGGAAGCCCGGTGATATTTCTGCAAAAACACGGCCATCACCCAGTTGTAACCCAATTACGGGGTAAACCCGCAACTGCCGCCGGCCGAGGGTGGGGAAATCGACAATTGACATATCCGCCACATACAGCAGTTGTTCATCTGGCGAAAAAGCCAGCCCGTTTGGTCGCTGTAAGTCACAAGCGGCGATACGTAGTGAGCTATCTTTAGGATCGAAACAGTACAAGTAGCAGCCAATAACCTGACTTTCTGATTTATAGCCCTCGTCGTCGCCGGTAATGCCATAAGGCGGATCGGTAAACCATAAGGTACCGTCTGATTTCACTACAATGTCGTTGGGCGAGTTAAAACGCTTGCCGTCGATACGATCAACTAATAGCGTGATATTGCCTTGTATATCAGTCTGGCTGATACCGCGTCGGCCATGCTCACAACTGACAATCGAGCCATTAGCCATACGGGCATTACCATTAGCAAAGTTGGACGGTGACCGGTAGAGGCTGAGTTCGCCGTCGCGACACCAGCGAAACATCCGGTTCCCTTTTACATCACTGAATACCACCGCATTTTCTTGTGGTAACCAGACCGGCCCTTCCGCCCAGATAGCTGGGGAGCATAAACATTCCAGTGGGCTATCGGCGGCCAACACCGCCGATAATTCACCAATACCTGTCTCAGCCAGCGTTAATGTGGTCATGGTTGCTGCCTCCGACGGCGTATTTACGCCTGACTTATTTCACGCCCCAAATAGCTTTATAGTGACCCTGATAATCGTTCTGTGGGTCAAACATCTGTTTATCACCCCCGTCGCTGCTTATATTGTCGCGGGTAACCAAATGAGCAGGAGTCACGTAGCCAGAGGGAGGCTGTTTGGCGAATGCACGGTTAAATTCATCCAGTAGTTGCCAGCCATGCAGCTTCAACGGCTCCGGCACCGTAGCTGACTGGCTGTCGCCAGAGCGGATGCGTTGATAGGCAGAAATAGAGCCATCCCCCGCCGAAATATTGTAAGGCGCGTTCTTGCCACCTTTACCAGCCGTTTTCAGGGCAGGGGCCATAAAATCAAAGTAGAGGTCGTTAATTGCTAAAGCGTATTGGAAGTTATCACCGTATTTTTGTAACAGGCTGAAAGTCATTGCTGGCATACGGTTGGCGGTATCTGCCAACGGGGTATCAATAAATTCAATCACCTGGCATCCGGTGCATTTCTCAATGGTTTGTTTCATCACATTGGCTTTGTCCAACGCGATTTGATACAGCGAATCAGTGAAAATCAGTACCTTGGCCTGACCTTCTGATTTTGCTACGGCATACAGTGCAGCAATACGGGCTACATCATTGGAGTCGGAGGTAACATTATAAAAAATATTGTAATTCTTCACCGGACCCGGCTCTGGGACGGCATGCCAGGCGGTCAGCACAATACCTTGTGCAATGGCTTTTTTGAGTGGTATTTTCGCGACATTGGGATTCCAACCACCGATAACAATACCGTCAGGTTTTTGTGCAATCGCCTGATTTAATGATGATAACTGATCTTTAACCGAGCCTCCGCCATCAAGTGTTTCCAGCTTCCAGCCAGCGGCTTTGGCCGCTTGTGATAAGCCTTCTTGTACTCCTTGCACGCCGCCGTTTTTCATATCAGAAGCAATAAAAATAATATGCTTATTGGGTTGCAGTGCTGGGCCACTGGTGGGGCCATCCCATTCAGTCACCGTTGATGTGGCCTTACTGACTGCGGCCTTGGCTTCATCAAGATAGCTGTCAGCCCAGCCGGGTAATGCTGTGGTAAATAGCGTGGTAAAAACTAAGCCCTGTAGTATCAAATTGCGTTTCATATTCTGTTCCTTGGTGAGGTTAAGAATTTGTAGCTTTTTTAGTGTTGCCCGGCGTTTGGCTGGGCTTGACGGCTTTTTGATTCAATAATCTGCGCCGTTGGGCATAACCGGCTAAGGTGATGGAAAGCAGCAATGTGGCACCGTTAAACAAGGGTTCAACCCAGAACTCGCCACCGAATTGCTGAATACCTGCAATACCAATTGCCAGAATCGCAATCCCTACTACCGTTCCCCATACATTGACCCGGCCTGGGCGGATGGTGGTACTGCCGAGGAAGGCACCGACCAGTGCTGGTAACAGATAGTCCATACCGACACTGGCCTGGCCAACCCCTTGCTCCGAGGCGATGAGCACACCACTGAATCCGGTCAACACGCTGGAGGTGATAAATGCACCGACAGTAAAACGGTTGACCGAAATCCCGTTAAGCCGGGCGGCCGCGGGATTCCCACCTACGGCATACATACAGCGGCCAAGCGGGGTATGTTCGGTAATGAGCCACAGCACCACGGCAATAATCAATACATAGAACGCAACAATAGGAATGCCGAATATCTCGGTATGGTGCAGTGCAATAAAAGCATCAGGAAGATCACCGACTATCTGACGACCACCTGAGTGCCATAACGCGATGGCGTAAAGCACGGTGCCGGAGCCTAAGGTCGCCACAAAGCTATCAATGTCGGCTAATGCTACCAATATGCCGTTTAATAGCCCGTAAAGTGCCGAAATTATCAATACGGTTATGACGGCAGCCTGCCAAGAAAAACCGTATTGCACTTGCAGGGTTATCGCCAGAATGTGCCAGAGCACAATACCGAAACCGACGTTTAAATCGATCTTGCCGACAATCATCGGAATAGTGGCGGCCAGTGCCAGCAAAGCAATTTTTGATTTACTGGACAAAATGGCCTGCAAAGTGAGCATGGAAGCAAACGACGGGGTGGTCAGTGAGAACACCAGCACCAATAAAATACACAATAATAGTAAGCCGTAGCGCGTCATGGCCTGCATGGACCAGGCACCGAAACCGTGTTCACTCAGGCTGACTCGTTGTTCAAGCGCTGTCGATTTTATGGATGTTTTAGACATAACACTCTCCGAAACCTGAGCACCACAATGACACCGCGAGGGGCGATGTAACCATTAGCACAGGTCGCTGTTTTAAACGGATGTAACTTCCCCGGTGCTGGCAGACGCCAACTCCAATAAATTAGCGAACGAGACCTGCTGGTTACGCAGTTCACCAACCACTTCGCCACGGTTAAACACCAATGCCCGATTACAGATATGTGCGATCTCCTCTAAATCATTGGAAATCACCAAAACCGCCACACCTTCTGCTAATGATTTGTTTAATAAGTGATAAATTTCAGCACGCGCGCCAACATCCACGCCAGCAGTTGGATCTTCAAGGATCAGTAATGGCGCGCCCAGGTGCATCCAGCGTGCCATGACCACTTTTTGTTGGTTACCGCCGGAAAGGGCACTGATATCAATATTTACGTCTTTAGGTCGGACATCGAATAACTGCACTTTCCACCAACTTTCCCCCATTTCGCTGCGGGTGCTATAACGGGAAAGTAATTTGTGACCGCTGGCAATTGGGTTAATGAATAGGTTTTCGCGCACCGACATCGACATCACCAGACTTTCACCGGTGCGGTCACCGGCCACCAGGGAAACACCTGCTGCCATAGCTTGCTGCGGTGAGGCGGCGGTATAGGGGCGGTCGCGGAAAATAATTTCACCCTGATCACAATGGCGTAAACCAAATAGCAGGCGGCCTAACTCTTCTTGGCCCGCTCCTCTTAGCCCCGCTAGTGCCAGCATTTCGCCTGGTTGTAGGCTGAAAGTAACCGGGCCAATCTCACCTACCACCACCGCGTTAAGCTGTAATACAGGTTTACTGGCTTCAGGTAACGGTTCACGCTGGGAGTCGCCCATGGCTTCACCAACAATCATTTGCACCAGATCACGCAATGAGTAATCGGCGGTATTCCCACCCGCAACATAGCGTCCATCCCGCATCACACACACCCGGTCGGCAATTTCAATCACTTCATCCAAACGATGAGTGACATAAATCATGCCAACATGTTTATCCCTCAGGCGGTTAATCACTTCAAATAAATGGCGGACATCGTTGGCGGGTAGAGAGGCGGTCGGCTCATCCAACACCAATAGTTCGGCATTAACCGCAACGGCGCGGGCAATGGCCAATAATGACTTTTCAGTGCGCGACAGTTCAAACACGCGCGCATCAGGTGAGAGGTCAATGCCGATATCCTGTAAAGCCCGACTGGCTTGCAGGCGAATAGCTGACCAATTAATCAGACCGAATCGACGCGGAAACCCCACCACCAACGCCATATTTTCGGCAACGGTCATCCAGTCAATTAGCCCTAAATCCTGATGGATAAAAGCAATAGGCTGACGAGTATCACTTTTAATTTCTGCGGCAGAACGTATGTTATTTCCCTGGAACAGAATATCGCCACTGTCCCGTGGGTAGACGCCCGCCAATACTTTGATTAGAGTGGATTTTCCTGCGCCGTTTTCGCCGAGCAATGCCAGTACTTCGCCTGGCATAACATCAAGACTGACATCGTTGACCGCAATATTGCCGCCAAATCCTTTGATGATATGGCGCATCGAGAGAATGGGTTGGCCCAATTCAGTGGTATTCATCAGTGTGACGCCCCTTATCCGGTGAATGTCTTGAGTGAAAGCATTCGCGATTTAGTGGTTATCGAGCATAAACTAGACTTTATATTTCAACATGCGAAATCTGATTTCAAAAATAATATGCTGATATCTTCGCTAAAGCAAAAGAAGTGATGAATTAAGTTGCTATAAAAAACAAGTACTTATTTATTTGTTTGTGGAAATGTGACGAACTACGCACTTCTTATGTTGGATAAATGTTGCGAGATACAGCGCCAGGGATGATAACGAAACACTGTTTCGTGCTTCACACAGACTGCGGCTTTGGAGTACCATTTCATGCTAAACAACAAGGATATCGTCTATGGCCCTTATACTCACAGATGACAAGAAAGATAAGCCGTTAGGCAGCCAAAGTCTGTTCCGCGGGCTGCAACTGATTGAGATATTAAGTAATTACCCTAATGGCTGCCCATTGGCGCATCTATCTGAATTGGCCGGGATGAACAAAAGTACCGTTCATCGGTTATTGCAAGGGCTACATACCTGTGGCTATGTCACTCAGGCGCCTTCTCCAGGCAGTTATCGGCTGACAACCAAGTTCATCTCAATTGGCCAAAAAGCACTGTCATCACTGAATATTATCCATGTCGCGGCCCCACATTTAGAACAACTCAATCTTGAGCTTGGTGAGACAGTCAATTTTTCAACCCGCGAAGATGACCACGTTATCCTGATTTATAAGTTAGAACCTACCACTGGCATGATGCGCACCCGCGCTTATATCGGGCAGCATATGCCACTGTACTGCTCGGCGATGGGTAAGATATTTATGGCGTACGGTAAAAGTGACTATCCAGATGATTATTGGCAGAGCCATCAGCATGAGATTCAGCCGCTGACGCACAATACCATCACCGAATTACCCAAAATGTACCAGGAGCTGGCAGATATTCGTCAAGCGGGGCTGGCGATGGACCGTGAAGAGAATGAGCTAGGTGTATCTTGTGTGGCGGCTCCTGTTTTTGATATTCAGCAACGGGTACCGTACTCCGTTTCAGTTTCCCTGCCCACAGCCAAACTGCAACAGGTGGGGGTAAAAACCCTAATTAAACCTATTCTGGCTACGGCCCAGCGAATTTCGCAGGAATTGGGGTTTGTGACACCGTAACATATAATTTGTCTGTATGGGGGATTCCAGTGGTCGGGATACCTCATATCAGTTGTTTGTCTTTAGCTATTATCGAAATTCCTAATTCTAAAACAGACACATTTTTTATCAGCAGAACGCGTTTTAGCCATTGGGAGCACGGTATGGTTGGCCCATTTATTAACAGTGCAGGCATTATCCTGGGGGGGATAGTTGGCGTATTACTAGCGCGTCATGTCCCTAAGCGTTTACAGGAAGGGTTACCGGCTACGTTTGCGCTAGCTTCTATCTCCATCGGTATTGTGATGGTGGTAAAAGTACATTTTATGCCAGCGGTTATTTTGGCGTTGATTATCGGGACAGCCGTGGGGGAGTTATTATCCCTTGAGCAGGGGGTAAAATGGGGGGCAAATAAAACCCGTATAATGTTGGAACGAGTTATTCCATCACGCAGTACATTGCCGCCGCAGGAGTTTGCGCAGAGTTTCACCGCGATGATTGTGCTGTTTTGTGCTAGTGGACTGGGAGTTGTCGGTTCGTTGACTGAAGGCATTACTGGTGATTTTCAACTGCTATTTGTAGCAACCTGCGTTTGAAATCCGCCAAACCTGCATTTATTGCGTTTTTCGGCTCACACTAACTGCAACTATCGGTGGATATAAACCCACAATATCTGCAAATGAACCTGCATTTTATGGGGCTGACCTGCATTCCATCTTCATGGACCCACAATAACTGCAACTCTAAAATTTTAAACGCCAGATGCACTCGAAGGTAATCATTCGCTATGAGATGGTCAATTTTTGATACTAAATAGGTAATCCGGCAGCCAAAATACGATCACGTAACTCTGCCGTACGTGTCGGATCCAACTGATTATTAAATAAAGCCCTGATCTCGGCAGGTTTGGCATCGAACTGTTCGACCATATCTTTCAAACGATAGCCGTGGCGTGTCAATGTAGGTTCCAGATCATCCAGTTTCCGCGACAGGATACTGTCGACCAATTGAGCTGTAACAGGACGTTCTCCGGTAAGATAGCCAGCTTCTAGCGCCAATGTCAGATGTTGTTGCACCTGTAGTGGTGTACGTAACTTTGTTGCCAAGATATCGATAGCATCTTCTGTCAAAATTGGCTCCCCATCGGCCACAGGGGAAGCACAGATATTCAGCAACCATTGGATATACTCTCGCTGGCTACCAGCAATGCCGTCCAGAGTGAAAATCTCTGTCCGGTAGCCGATTTCTTCCATCGTCGGCCTACGTAAGTCATTTCTCAATTTAGGATGACCGGCCAGGATAACGGATAACCGCCCGCCACCGTCCTCCACGACTTCCATCAAACGCTTTAAACCGATGAGGGTATGACCATTAAGATCATGCGCTTCATCCACAAACAGAGCGACGGGACGCTTACTTTTCTTAATCAACTCCTGCAATTCTCGTTCCCGACGTTCGCCTTGCTTGGGAATTTGTACCGCTTTATCCTGAACCAAATCATAGAACAGAGCAGAAATCAGCGTAGCCAGCTTAATGCTGCTTTTCTCCACCGACAGTGATTTGGCCACCGTCACACGGTTTTCATCTTTGAGAATTTGCTGAAGTCGTCGCAATGTGACTGTTTTACCGCACCCTACGACACCGCAAAGTGCGATAAGCCGCCCTTCAAAAATAGCGGCTTTGATATCTTTCGTCAGTTGTTTATGGCTTTCTGTTTCATAATAGCCGGCCTGACTCAGTGGGTTTACCAGACCATAATATTGCATGACCTCAACTCGCATGATCTTCTTCCTGTTTCTTTTTACGAAAATAATCTCGTACGCGGGCCAGTACAATGCGGCGTATGAGTGTTTCACTCAGTATCTGGTCAATAAAATGCCGCTCGGGAGCTGCCAATTTTGCCAATGGAGTGGCTAATTCGCTGGCGATCGCTAACTTAGCAACGATAACGTTGGCATAACATTCTTCATGTATTACTGGGAAAGCTTGTTTGGGAAGGTCGTTCGGGAGCAATTGAGTAACTAACTGAATGCTTTCCCCTGTTAACGCCGCTATGGGTAACTTGAGCTGCTGGGCCAATGTGCGAATACGATCAGCGCGTTGACTAATCCTACCTTGCCTAAATGCCCGGTAACGATTAAGTGGAATTGGCCCAGAAACAGGATAATACGGCCCTGTCCGTTCACCTTCAAACTCAACATAGAGTTCATTGTCAAACAGTCCCCACAGGAGTATCACGGTCTCCCCAGCCAAATCCGATTCAACTTCATAAGCAGTACCTTCCACCGTAACTCGTGCATCGATACCGACTTTGCGTCGCTCAGGCTCTCTGGCAAAACGACAAAACTGTTCCCAGGTACACATTTCACGGATCCCGTTGGCGGGGACGTTATCCAACCAGTCTTCAAGCCGTGAATGCGATTCAGAACGATGAGGCTGACCGTTGTAGTGGTGTAAATAGCGCCACAGCCAGGCATTTGCCTGCTGCTCTGTTTCGGGCTTATGAAAATGGTACAGCGTTTCATGAGCTTCTTTAACGGTGCGGAACGGGCGTTCCACTTTTCCTTTGGACCGAGCGGTCACACGTTCACCATCTTTCCCTGCGGGGAGGTGTGTCAACCATTCAATACCTAGCGCCAACATCACATTCTGAAAAACGCGACTTTTGGCCACGGGACCATTATCGAGATAAATCATCTGCGGCCGCCCTTGGAAAGGGAATATATCTTCGGCTTTAGATGCCATTGCCGCAAAAAGAAATCTCAATGCAGATTCGGCGTCCTCACCGTAAACACAATGATATTCCTGATAGGCTACGCCACTGCGATCATCAACCACACTGAACAGCATCAATGTCGGCTCACCTTTGTTTGGATCGACCCAATCAGGTACGTCGATGTGCTTAAGGTCGGAAGGTGACATGTCAAACTGCCAGCAGTCATTACTGCACTCAGCTTGAAAACGAACCGCTGCAGGAGGTCGATGTAGATGAGGTCGCCAATTCCCAAACGAAATGCAACAAAGTGACCCACCGGTCAGGTACGGATAAAATAGCCGTATTGACCCTGTCGGAGACCCTGTTGCATGAAGGGAAAACATTTGACTCAGCATGAGCGCTTTTACATCGAAAAACGAAAAGCTGAAGGCGTTAATCAGTCCTGCATTGCCAGAGAGCTCGGCGTCTCTCGCTCTACCCTGAGCCGGGAGCTCAGACGTAATACGGACCCCGCCTTCAACGGACTTTACTCCTCCAGACGCGCTGATGCCTTAGCCAGACAACGGCGGGGCGCCACCTCGGCACACAATGCCTGTGTCCCTCTGGGCCAGCAGACACAAGACTTTCTCCGGCAGGCGCTGGCTGTACATACCTCCCCTGAGGTTATCTGTGGGAGACTGAAAATCCAGTTTGATATCGCCGTCAGCAAAAATACCCTCTACCGCTATATCCGTTCGGACAGACAGGCTGGCGGTAAGCTTTACCTTCAGCTCCCTCACCGGGGTAAACGCTATCGCTATGATACGGGTGAGCCCGGACGCACGCCCATCCCGGACAGGGTTGGCATTGAGCACAGGCCTGCTGAGGCTGAACTCAAACAGGTTCCCGGGCATGTTGAAATCGATACGATTTTTGGCAAAGACCAGAAGTCATTCCTGCTGACGGTCGTGGACAAAGCCACAAAGCAGGTCATTATCCGTAAACTCCCCAATAAGTGCGCTGAGAGCGTCGTGGAAGCGTTCAGGGACATCGTGGCGAATACTTTCTGCGAGTTTAAAACCCTGACGGCAGATAACGGACCCGAGTTTGCGAAACATAAGGACATCACTCAGGTAACGGGCGCAAAGGTTTACTTTGCCCGGCCTTATCATTCCTGGGAGCGGGGGTTGAATGAGCATACCAACGGTCTGATACGGCGGTTTTATCCGAAAGGAACCGATTTTAATGGCGTCAGCGATGAAGATATTGCGAGACTGGAGCACATCCTCAACACTCGGGGGCGCAAATCTCTGGAATACAGCTCACCGAATGAGGTATTTTTAGAGTATCTACTCGCTGCATAACGCATGATGGTTTGTTGCGTTTCGTTCGGGAATGGGGCGGTTGATCCAGATGCCAGCGGGATAAATACCGATTTACGGTACTCCGGGTCAATATTCCTTTTGGAGCCTGAATGTGTCCCTGCTCAGTATCAACACCGTAGTCCTCCAGTAATTCAATAGCCCGGCGTGTTGAAAGATGGCGTCCCTGTTTATTCGTGGTTCTGAATTTAAGCGCGGCGACCAATTCGCAGTATTTCTCCAGATCAGGCTTAGGCATGACCCGTGGTTGCCCGTGATCAATACGGTGAGCTGCATGGGGTTTGAGAAGGTCATTTAGCGCTCGGTAAACCGATGTTGGTGACAGACCATATAGGTTAGACATTGCAGCTATCTGAGCCGCTCTTTCAGTACTTTTGCGCGGCAAACGATCCAGCCGCTGTCGCAACTGTAATAATGCATCAACCGGAATATGTTTACGCCATTCCGATGCCATCTTTATCCGCCTTACTCAGGTAGTTATACAACGTTGATTTTGAGATCCCCATCATGCTGCAGATTTCCTCAACGGTATGCTTCCGTTCCTGATGTAACTTCAGTGTCAGTGCTCGTTTGGCGGGATTAAGCATGGCGGGCCTTCCTCCTTGCCGCCCTCTGGCACGGGCCGCAGATAACCCTGCCTGAGTCCGTTCACGAGTGAGGTTCCGCTCAAATTCGGCTAATGCACCAAACAGATGAAACACCAACCGCCCCCCACTGGAGGTGGTATCGATATTCTCCTGTAGACTGTGTAACCCCACTTGAATTTTTTCCAAACGTTCAATCAACTGCAGCAGGTTTTTGAGTGATCGTCCAAGTCGGTCCAGTCGCCATATCACGACGGTGTCTCCAGGTCGAAGGGTGTCGATCAGTCGTGTCAATCCCTCGCGTTCCGAAAAGGCACCACTGACGGTATCTTCAAAAATCCGCTCACACTTTGCTTGTGTTAAAGCATCCCGCTGGAGGTCGAGATTTTGGTCATCGGTGGAAACACGGGCGTAACCGATCAACATGCTATTCATTCCACTAAGTCTTAAAATTTGAGTATAGATGGAAAATGAATAGTGGAATGAGAAAGTGAACTCCTGCAATGCGGGTTCCGGGTTAATTGGAGAACGTCATGAATGAAGTCCAATAAACGACCGTTTTTTGGACTTCTTCGTTGTTTTCAATAGTGATGTATTTAGTTATCAGATTTTATGATTTTTTATTTTAAAGTATAAAATAGTCAATTGACGCTTTTTGTTGTCTGCTCTATGTTTCAATTGTAGGGTTTTATTAACTAACGTTTATCATCCTGTAAACAATGGAAGGTGTTCAATGATGTTAAAATTAATCATGGCAATTTTCATTTTGGTTAGTGTAAATTTAGCCTATGCGAATGGGAATATTAAATTTGTAGGTACAATAACTGAGTCCACATATCGAACTAATGATATTGGAAAAAATCCGAAAATCCTTAACCGATTAAGTAAAACTAAAAATGCCATTTATTATATAGAAAATAAGTTATTTAACGTTAATACTAATTACCTTAATAAAGAAAAAACTTTCGCAGTTACTCAGATTAGTTATAAATAACGGCATGTTGAAATTTTATTAATTTTGCTGTCACGAAAGGTGCGGGTCATGTTATTTATTTGAATGATATGGAATTTTTTCATTGGAACAATAGGGGCGGTTGCCAATAGATGGTGATGATAAGTTAAAAATCTTCATTCTAGTAACAGGCAAAGCGTATGCCCCTGACTAAATTGAAACACCATCAGTTAATGATGGTGTCATATACGGATAATGAAAATTCCCAAGATACCCCCAAAGGTCATCGTATTTATTCCGTCACACTCTGACACTTATATCTATAGTAGAGTTGAGTCAGACTGGTTACACAGTATTTTTTGAATATATTCATCTTGTGAGTACTTATCGTTCCTTTACTGATATCAAATATCATCGACATGTTTTCATTCGACATGCCAGACAATAAACACGGAAAAATCTCTTTTTCTCTCTTTGTGAGTTTTGATGATTTCAATTTAGGATTTTGATAAATAGTCGGTAGCTCATTCAATAAAGAACCTTGACAATAGAGACAATTGTAGATTGCGCATTCTATTTCTAGAACGTCTGTGGTTTTACAGAGATAGACAACATCTGTTTTTTTTGAAAAAAAATAATTAACTGAAAACCCACACTCTTTAGAATAAAGAATCAGTTTTTTTTCTTTACTGCCTTGTCAATCAATTTAAAAATACGAAATTGATCTAACATAGAGACATTATCAATATCAAAAATGACTACGGGATTGAAAGAGTTTGAAACCAGAGATTCAAATTCAGGTAACGTGGTACAGACTTTAAGGGTAACGCTGAACTCGCTCTGCTGGGTAAAAATAATAGGCTCGGAAATTTGCCTTAAAGCAAACCGAATTAAATCACTACCACTGTATATAATAACATATCTCATAAATCACCTTTTACATTTGGATTATCTAACGATTAATCGAATAAACAAACAGTTAAACGCAAATAAAATATCTGGTGTGGATCAAAGAGTATGCGTTGAGACCGTCCCTGGTCTCTTTATCCATCCTGGTTTAATAGTGGTTAATCGTGAAAATAACTACCCTTTAGAACAATAAAAAATAACAGTAATGCTCAACAGCCTCAAACCATATGTGTATTAAGTTCAAGGTGATTTATCCATAATGTCATGGAGAAATTCACTTTCCCTATGGCGAGGCTAATAACACTATTTAACGTAATTTATTAATAATAGTTAATCAAAAATACCACTTTCCCATCGGCTCTTCCTGGCGAGACTGTCGATGCTGTTTGATAATATCGTGCAGATAACGGTATCTTCACTGATTGTTGACTACTGGTGAGAGATACTGTGATATTTTTGGAAAAATCCAAAAGAGACGGTGAACTTGTCGCACCATAACCCAATTGTATTCCGACGCCTTTTGCAGCTGAAGCATTAGAACTGTCGATAGCAAAAATACCATTACTCGAATTCAATATTGCTGTCGCTGGGGTCAATTTGACACTTAACGTATTATTGATAGGCTGACCCACTGTCGTAACACCACTTCCCGGCGAGGTATTGTAGGAGCTATTATTAAAATACCCATGGAAAACGGGACAGTTCGTCAGGTTAATTGATGCATCTTTCCACGGTGTGGTCGATCCAATCCCGGTAAAATATTTACTCACCTCAAAAGACCCCATCGCAACATTCACATCGGGGGTAGTGCAGGTTTGAGACACAATATTCAAGCTACCACCAAAACTGAGGTTATAAATCGGTATCGGTGTACTATTTGTAAGCGTCGGGTCCGTCGAAAGATTTAATCTCACGCGCGGCAAAAGAGCACCGTTAATCGTACCAGGAGAAACAGGGCCTATTTTTATCAGAGACAGTACCGCATTGATTCTGACGTTAAAATTGAAGAAAGAATCTCCGGAATAAGTCGTTGTGTAGGCGACCGTTGGTAATGCTTGGTTGCTCAAATCGCTCGACACAACAACCCCAATACCAGGAACCTGGGTCTGATAAACACGATTAGGGAAAGGAGTACCGCTCCAATTGGCTATCGTGGGTGTACTGGTATATTCAAGAGTTTGAGGCGCGTTAAAAGACCCCGCACCGCAAGTAAACGCATCTGTCGCGGTACCCGGATCTCTGAAATCAAGCCGATACACCACCGTTCCATTCGGCATATCAGGCCCGACAGTAATACTGGCGGGCGACAGGGTGGCAACAAAGGTCCGCGCCGGTGTAATTTTAGTGGTGCACGTCGCCAGTGCCAATGCATATTGGCTGCAACTCAATAACGCACTTAGCAAAATTAATTTATTAAGCTTATTCATATTATTACTCGCTTTGTGATCATCGAAGCAGGTGTAAATTCCAATGTTTACTTATTAACTCATCTCACCGTGATGAAAATAAAGTGAGAATATTTGTAATCGCTTAGGCACTGTTTCTAATAATAATTAATGGTAAACGTTAGCCTTCCATCGGCTCTGCCGGGCTGTACTGTCGCACTGGTTTGGTAATACCGTGCGGATAATGGAATTTTAAACGTCGGTGTACCATCATTCGCTGGTGTAAATCTCGGGGTAGCACCAAAATTAAATGGCACCGGTGTTTCGGTATTATTCCCCGAACCTAATTGAATCCCTACACCTTGAGCTGCGGGCATTTGTGTCGATGAGTTGACCGCCATAATGCCACTGGCAGAATTAATAATAGGGTTTGATGGTGTCAGTGAAACTGTAATGGTATTCGCTTTAGAGGCTCCGGTACCCTGAGTGCCATCGTTTGAGTAAAAGAAATTCCGGCCATCCTCTTTCGTCCCATAAAAATAGGGGCAATCCGTAAATTTAATACTCGCATCTATCCACGGTGTCACACTGCCGACACTTTTAAATTCGGTATTTATATTATGACTGCCCAGTTGAACATTGATATTGCTGGGTGTTGTGCAGGTACGTGAAACTATATTGATAGAACCACCAAAGTTTGCCGTCAATATTGGCATGGTAGGTACACCCTGCACATTATAATCAACCCCAACCGTGAGGAGATTAGACCCAAGCAGAATACCGGGGGTTACCGGTCCTATCTTGACTAAAGAGATGTCGAATTCAGGTGCAAAGCTGCGGGTGACGGAACCAGGGGCAGTTCCCTGGGTTCTTAACCTCGGAAACGGAGTGCCAGAGTACCAGGCAACAAAGCCAATACCTGGAACACCGGTTTCATATATTTGCCCGGGATAAGGGTTTCCATTCCAGGATGATAATGGTCTGGGTGCCAGCCTTATCACATCATTTACCGTAAAAGTATGGCCACCATCGCAATTGATCGCAGGTTGAAACGATGGCTTGAAATATTGTCGGTACAGCACAGTGCCGTCTGGCATGTCAGGGCCTACAGTAATATTGGCACCCTGAAGCTGAATGGTAGTATTTATCGCCTCCCTGCCCGTGATATAGGTGCAAGTCAATGCGTAAACTGATTTTATTGGCATCAAAACCAGACAAACCAACAGGAGCTTTTTCATGATATCACTCACTTTTTATGGTCGTGGCCCGGCGCTCGTCAGCCTGGCCCTGAGGCACACAGGTTGAGGTAAAACGCATCATCGCCGTGACTTTACCGTTGGCTAACTGTGGCGGCAGAATATAGTTCAGGTAACATTGCTGGCCGGTACCTTCACCCCAACTGACTTGCAAACGGCCACGCTCCTCGCTCACCCGCGCATAAATCTGACCACCCTGACCGACAGAACCCACCACCTGGCCTTTGGTGTCTAATACTTGTGCGCCAAACGGCACCGGCTCGCCATCTGACTGGGTGGCATTGACCAAAATTGGATACCCTTTGGTACTTTTATATTTCACCATCACCACCGCACCGGCATTCGGCGCCACTTTCTGACTGGTGGATTCCAGCTCCACGTCATAAGAGGTCCCCTTCGGATCGATGGTTATCTCATTCATCTGATAGGCACTCAGATACGGCACCACGGCATAACCCCGTGAATCAATTTTCACGCCGGAGTAACCGGACACTTCGGCCCCTTCAGCGCCCTTAGCTTCCACCACCGCAAAGGTCTCACTGCTGTACGGCGTTAATGTCACGCCACCGGGGTGGGCAATCATGCTGCCTGAAATGCCGACCGAGCCACTCTGATAGTCGCGACCGCCACCGTAAGACGCCATACTGGTGGCTTTAGAACCGCGGTACTGACCATTGACACTGCCACTGGCCCCCGAGCCGCCGTTGCTGTTCATGGCGGTTGCCCCATAACTGAACTGGCTTTGCTCGCCAGCACTGCCTGAAACCGATGCCTGTTCGCCCCAGTTGCCCTGACCATTGCGGTTCATTTCCAGTCGCATTTGCGGCACGTTCTGCTGGTCATTACGCCCCAACGGGAAACTCATACTGACCAGATAAGTATTTTGCATCTCGCCAAACCCGGAGCGGCTGCGGTTCACGCTGACGCCGTAGGTCATGCTTTTATAGTTGTTGCTGTAACCCACCTGATACTGCTGGTCACTGCCACCTTTATTCCAGTAATCCTGCAAAGAACCACTGATATACATCTGGCCCCAGCCGTCCGGTAACCCCTGATTGGCGGTCACGGTTAAGCGGTTTTTTGCCCGGTAGATACTGTTGGCGTCATAGCCCTGACGTTCGGCATCAAGGGTTTGCATCGCCGTGGCGAAATCGAGATAGCCCTGAGTCGAAAAGCGGTGCGCCGCCACACTCAGGTTACTGTTGGTTTCAGCAATCACCTTGCTGTAACTGACCTGATAGCTCTGGCCACTTTCATTGCCGTTACGCAGGCGGGTATTGGCCTGGGTCACGTCGACCGCCACCGCCCCAATCGGGGTACTGAACGCAGTCCCGACCTGCACGGCATAGTAGTCTTCACTGGCCTGCGCCCCGGTATAACCGGTAATGCTGTTATTCAGACCACGCTGATAGGTTCCCTGATAAAGACCCGGGGTAAAGGAGAGCGAATCATTGCGCACTTTACCCACCGTCAGGCTGTAGCGCTGCGAACCGGGGCGCAGCAATTGCGCCACTGCCGCAAACGGCACCTGGAAATTCTGTGTGCTGCCGTCGGCTTCACGCACCGTGACATCCAGATTGCCGCCGTAACCGGTCGGATAGAGGTCATCAATGATAAATTCGCCCGGCGAAACCGTGGTTTCATACAATACCTGACCACTCTGGCGCACGGTCACCAGCGCATTGGTGCGGGCAATCCCGCGCACTTCCGGCGCATAGCCACGCAGGGACTCTGGCAACATGCGGTCATCGGTGCTGAATTGTGCTCCAGTGAAAGGCACGGTATCGAATAACTGCCCGGTGGTATTGGATTGTCCCAGCAACACCCGGCCCAGCGCAGCCGGGACATCCCGCTGCACATAACTGTTAATACTGGTGTATTTGCTGTCACCGTCTTCTTGCCAGTTATACGAGCCGTTATGACGGAAATACCATGAGCCGAGGTTTACCCCGGTGTTAATCCCGGCAAAAGCCGAGTTAAATGTCTGTCCGTTGGCGGAGGAGCTGTAGCCATTGAGTGAATAGCCCAACATCCCTGACGTCACGCCGCTGTCCCACAACGCGGGGTTGACGGTGCCACGGGCGGTACGGAGTAACAATGCCTGGGGAATAGCGATATCCAGCCGTTGTTCGCCGCTGTCAAAAGCCACCTGGGCATCGGGGAGCAGCGACGCCAGATCAACACAGCCGTCCTCTTTTTTCAGCGGGGCCAGTGATTCAGGCGGCAATGCTTCTGTCTTGAGATTAAGACTGGCAATGACCGACGAGGATAAGCAGGCATGGACACTTTTATCGTCGCGGGCCTTAAATTCCACATTCTCATTGCCAATCAGGGTATTGTTTAAATAAATGTCAGCCCGGTAAGTGCCGGGTAACACGCTGCCCCCTTTCGAGAAGCGGCTTAAATCAATGCCGGAACCACCGTGTTCGGTATTGAGAAAGATACTGTCAAACTCGGCCGACTGGGAATGGCCAGTCTGAGGGGAGGCGTTGGCCTCAACGCTCTCAACAGCCAAAACAGTCGGCGATAAAAAAGCAGCAATAAGGGCAGCCGCCACGGGCGTTAAACGACCACTACGGGCAGACAATTCTGCAGAGAATGTGATTGCAGGGTGTTTCATTATTCAATTATTCCGTAGTGTACAGACGTATTCCGCCCCCACGAAATAAATGTGGTCATCAGCGGACGCTATGTAGGGCTGTTATTGATAAATTAAATTAAGGTTTAATGGGCTGACTCAGTTTATTGAGTGCGCCATAATCATTAATAAATTCAAAATCAACGCTATTGCCGGCGGTATTTCCCGGTAACGAAAAGGTCAGCGAATTATTAGGGCTAATCATTTGGCCTTCAACCGGCGCTGTTTTACTGCCCGTTATCCCCACCGTGACCAAAGAAACATGAAACGGTGTCGGATTGGTGGCTTTAAGTCCGCCGGGGACTTTGGTCCAGACTAAAGATTGTGCGGCATCATTAGGATTACCGACCAAACCGGTAGGACGGAAGAACAATTTAATACGGGAGCGGTAGGCCATCTGTAAATAGTTCTGGCTGCTACCCGCATCCGCTTTAGCCGGTATCTCTAATACATTTAACCAAAAAACAGATTCTTTATCTTTTGGTAACGCCGCACCGGTATAACTGATGCGCAGTGTCTGGCTTTTATTCGGCTCAACCCGGTTAATCGGTGGTGTCAGTACAAAAGGCACTTTTAATGTTTCCGGGCGGGCATTCACATCCCCGTTGTCAATCCAGCTTTGTAATACCACCGGGCCGGTGCCGGTGTTATTAACCTTTACCGTCACTTCTTTTTGTTTTTCCGGATAAATTACCCGGGTGCCGGTAATAACCACACTGGCCTGAACAGAGCGTCCGACAAATAGAATCAAGAACAAGGCTGAAAATACTGTTAATAAAAGACGGTTAGGCCCCATTCCCGAACGAAACGCAACAAACCATCATGCGTTATGCAGCGAGTAGATACTCTAAAAATACCTCATTCGGTGAGCTGTATTCCAGAGATTTGCGCCCCCGAGTGTTGAGGATGTGCTCCAGTCTCGCAATATCTTCATCGCTGACGCCATTAAAATCGGTTCCTTTCGGATAAAACCGCCGTATCAGACCGTTGGTATGCTCATTCAACCCCCGCTCCCAGGAATGATAAGGCCGGGCAAAGTAAACCTTTGCGCCCGTTACCTGAGTGATGTCCTTATGTTTCGCAAACTCGGGTCCGTTATCTGCCGTCAGGGTTTTAAACTCGCAGAAAGTATTCGCCACGATGTCCCTGAACGCTTCCACGACGCTCTCAGCGCACTTATTGGGGAGTTTACGGATAATGACCTGCTTTGTGGCTTTGTCCACGACCGTCAGCAGGAATGACTTCTGGTCTTTGCCAAAAATCGTATCGATTTCAACATGCCCGGGAACCTGTTTGAGTTCAGCCTCAGCAGGCCTGTGCTCAATGCCAACCCTGTCCGGGATGGGCGTGCGTCCGGGCTCACCCGTATCATAGCGATAGCGTTTACCCCGGTGAGGGAGCTGAAGGTAAAGCTTACCGCCAGCCTGTCTGTCCGAACGGATATAGCGGTAGAGGGTATTTTTGCTGACGGCGATATCAAACTGGATTTTCAGTCTCCCACAGATAACCTCAGGGGAGGTATGTACAGCCAGCGCCTGCCGGAGAAAGTCTTGTGTCTGCTGGCCCAGAGGGAAACAGGCATTGTGTGCCGAGGTGGCGCCCCGCCGTTGTCTGGCTAAGGCATCAGCGCGTCTGGAGGAGTAAAGTCCGTTGAAAGCGGGGTCCGTATTACGCCTGAGCTCCCGGCTCAGGGTAGAGCGAGAGACATCCAGTTCTCTGGCAATGCAGGACTGATTAACGCCTTCAGCTTTTCGTTTTTCGATGTAAAAGCGCTCATGCTGAGTCAAATGTTTTCCCTTCATGCAACAGGGTCTCCGACAGGGTCAATACGGCTATTTTATCCGTACCTGACCGGTGGGTCACTTTGTTGCATTTCGTTTGGGAATTGGCGCACAAGAATCCATTAGATATTTATTTATCGCTGCTGGGCAATAAGACCAGTTGATGAGTTCTTTTAACAATCCAATAAATGTCGAAACTCAATGTGTATGCTTGGTAGCGAAAACGATACTTTAAATATCTTTTAATAGTAGGAGTAAAGCGGGTTTCTAATATTCACAATGTCCGTACTGTATATAAAGCATTTTAGAAACTTGAAATGTCCTTATCGCTGTACTCTCTTGCTATGGATTGAAGTATACGCGATCGATTCATCTAGTAAATAGCAATATGACAGATCAATGGCCTACAATTATGGTTGATTACCAGTATTATATTCTGCAATTGATATAGAACAAGGATTTTTAGATCGTCATTATCTTAAAAAGTAACCGTTAATATTGATTTAGATCATTTCAGTAGATTATTATGTTTTTAATTTAAAGAATAAAATAATCTATTTCACTACAGAAAAGAAAATATTAATATTATTTAGGTAATTAAGGCTACAAATTAAAAATAAAATTCCTACGCAAATGTAGGAATGTGATTGTATATTGAGCCACTACAGGGCAAGGACACTATAACTAGCCAGCTTATTTTTCAGTGAATAAAATCTAACATATTGTTTTTTAATTAATAAATTAAAATTCAAGCGTTTTAATAACGATTAAGGGACATTTAAAGGTCAAGTGCTGAGTGAAAACCTTGCTGAATCACTAAGCTCACTTACTCACTTGATTTATTAAACCTAAAAACATGAAATTCATAAAATAAAAAACTTAAAAATATAAAATACTAAAAATTAAAACCTAGTGAAACTATCCTTGATTTCTGAATAAATGACATATAGATGATAATTATTATCATCAACAACATAAAATCAAATGATATAGATGATGAGTGACAAAGGGCGGGATATAAAATGTAAGCGGAGACTTGAATGATATGAAATATATAAATACCACTACTTACAAATGGAAATGCAACACATCCACACAGGTTTAATAAGTATTTAATACTATTGAATGATGTAGGTATTTATAACAATGTCAAAATTAATAATTGTCTGAAGTTTATATATTCATTAACGAGTTACAGTAAAAGTCAGACTGTCGCACCATAAAAAAGCTCATTAAATGTACTATTTATGCTTCTTTTATGAGCTTTAATGTGTAGAATGTCGCTCTCCAGAAGGATTTTAGTCAATGCGTTAACCAAGGAAAGCCATTCACCTCATATTTCAGATACCCTTATGTTTAAGACTATAATCCCCGTTATGATTGCGATTACCTCTTTGTATGCATTTTCTGCTTCAGCGAGCACTCATCAGAATGTTGTTAATTCATCATCTACTCTGCAAGCCTCAACCCGCTCCGCTACTGGGCACAATGAGACGCAAAAACTCAAAAAAATCCTGACCCATTATGACAAGTGGGAAGGCGTCAGTTACAAGCTCGGCGGGAACACACGTAAAGGTATTGATTGTTCTGCTTACATGCAGCGCGTTTTTGAAGATGAGTTTTCCCTGAGTTTGCCAAGAAGCTCCCAGGAACAAATGAAACAAGGCTCTCGGATCACCAGGGAAGCTATAGATACAGGCGATCTGGTTTTTTTCAAGACCTCACGACAAACACGACACGTGGGTATTTACATCGGTGAAGGCAAGTTTATTCATGCATCCAGCAGCGTGGGCGTCACCATATCAAAACTCGATAATAAGTATTGGGGAGCGCGGTATGAACAAGCAAGGCGTATCAATAATGTCGAGGCATAAACTCACTACCAACGTATTCGGCCACTGAAGCTATTTATTTTTTGGCTTGTCCCATATCGAGTACGAACCCTTAGGGTCCCTATGCCGTCTAAAATTTTTAAGTTGCAGTTATTGTGAGTTCGTGAAGATGGAATGCGGGTCAATGCGAATAAATGCAGGTTCATTTGCAGATATTGTGGGTTTGCCACTCCGAATAGATGCAGATAATTCGGGTCGAGAAACGCGATAAATGCAGGTTTGTGAATTTATAAATGTGGGTCGCTACAGCTATTTGTCAAAGCGTTAATGGACTTTTTCACCGCGCTGATATTCTCCATCTCGCTCGGTATCGCGCTGGTGGCTATTGCTGTGCCGCAATTGTTGATCCAAATTGCATTGGTTTTGTTGGCTAAACTGATCATGCCGTATATGGATGATATTGCCTTTGCTGATTTTTCCGCCTGCGGTGGGATTATTATGATTGCAGTGGGGTTACGTATTGCACAAATTAAAATATTCGCGGTGGTGAATTTCCTGCCCGCGCTATTGTTTGTGGTACCCATATCCTATTTATGGCGCTACTTGATGGGATAATCTGTGGAGCGGAAAGATGATTTCTAAAACGGTAGGCTTCTCTGCACAGATTTATCATTGAAGCGACCGTTTCGGATTTATTTAGTTGACTGTTTTAATTGGTTATTTTTCTAATTAGCCAATTTTCCGGCACAAAAACTTACCCTTAATCACGCCATCAAAAAAACGACCTTTCGAAACCACGGACATAAAATTCTGATGAACGCGCTCCGGGACGCCAAGATATTGATAAATCCCTTGTTCGCGAAATTGTATCTCCAGCATGCGATTTTCAGGATCATAACCAATCGACAGAATTCTGGAAGATGTAACAGGTTGTCGCTGCACTAGTTGACCCTCAGTTGTACGGTATTGATATTATAGTGATCGTAGAGCAGTTTGAGCTTGATAACTTTGTCGGTGATCATTATCACCGTTTGGCTGTAGTATTAATAGATTATTCGCTAGGTATTATTCTATCCGTGACGACCGATTGCGGAGATACATCCTCTTTATTGGCATTGGGTCGATCATGCCAGGAGCGGATTGTACTGCCATTCTAAATACAAAAACCGGGCGTAATTGCCCAGTCTAGTCTAAGGCTGAAACCAATCATCAGCACTTTCCCATGTTTCTTGTAAAATTTCTTCTACCGCTTTCTTATCATCTGGCGCACCACCTAGAACTGATAGACCATCAGCGCCCGCAAACCTTACTTTCACATCAATATGGTCAAATTTCCTCCCAAGCCGCTTATCCAACTCCTCAGTGAGTGCGTCGGTGTATCCTGCCGGGAATTTATTGATATTTAGCTTATCTATTGTCACTTCGATACGTAGCATGATGTTGCCCTTAACTGTGATAGCCGTTGCTAGTGTGGCTGGTCGTTCCCCGATTCGATGTAGTCTACGCGTTTTTGTCATGCTCTAATCAGTTCATTAGTCGCAATATGGCAAATTCGCCGAGGGTAACGTCGACAGTAACATCGCTGAGTGAAGTGACCAATTATCAGATAATTATCACTCTTTAACGGGGCAGGGATGCCTGATAAAGAAATCATTCTGAGTGGATAAACCAATAATGAGGATGTTAGTATGGTTCGTCCGTTATAGCGTCACACCCTATGTGCAAACAAGTTGTGTACATATGAGTGTATATATCAGGCAAAGTAAAGTCGGATAGCGTTTATAACATATTGATTTTAAATAGTATTAGAATTTTGCATGTGATCTGTCGTGTGGGTCACCACTGTAGATAAGGAATTAGAATGCCCGTTATTACCCTTCCTGACGGCAGTCAGCGTCATTTCGATCACGCCGTTTCTGCTCTCGATGTTGCTTTGGATATCGGCCCTGGTTTGGCAAAAGCCTGTATTGCTGGTCGAGTTAATGGCGAACTGGTCGATGCCAGAGACTTGATCGAATCTGATGCCCAACTGGCTATTATCACCACCAAAGATGCTGAAGGTCTGGAGATTCTCCGCCACTCTTGTGCACACTTATTGGGGCACGCAATCAAGCAACTTTGGCCTGATACCAAAATGGCCATCGGCCCGGTTATCGACAACGGTTTCTATTACGATGTAGATATCGACCGCACCTTGACGCAGGAAGATCTGGATCTGCTGGAGAAGCGGATGCATGAACTTGCCGATAAAGATTACGATGTAATTAAGAAGAAAGTCAGTTGGCAAGAAGCCCGCGACACTTTTGCTGCTCGTGGTGAAGATTATAAAGTGGCGATTCTCGATGAGAATATTAGCCGCGATGATCATCCTGGTTTGTATCACCATGAAGAATACGTTGATATGTGCCGTGGCCCGCACGTACCGAATATGCGTTTCTGCCATCACTTTAAATTGCAGAAAACATCCGGTGCTTATTGGCGTGGCGATAGCAAAAATAAAATGCTGCAACGTATTTATGGCACGGCTTGGGGTGATAAGAAGCAACTAAATGCTTATCTGCAACGTCTGGAAGAAGCGGGCAAACGCGACCATCGTAAGATTGGTAAGCAATTGGACCTTTACCACATGCAGGAAGAAGCACCAGGTATGGTGTTCTGGCATAACGACGGTTGGACTATCTTCCGTGAACTGGAAACTTTTGTGCGGACCAAGCTCAAAGAGTACCAGTATCAGGAAGTGAAAGGGCCGTTTATGATGGACCGCGTACTGTGGGAAAAAACCGGACATTGGGAAAACTATGCTGAGCATATGTTCACCACATCGTCTGAAAACCGCGAGTATTGCATCAAGCCAATGAACTGCCCAGGGCACGTGCAGATTTTCAACCAAGGGTTGAAATCATACCGTGACTTGCCATTGCGTATGGCTGAGTTCGGTAGCTGCCACCGTAATGAGCCTTCAGGCGCACTGCATGGTTTAATGCGCGTCCGTGGTTTCACTCAGGATGATGCACACATTTTCTGTACCGAAGAGCAGGTTCGCGATGAAGTGAATAGCTGTATCAAGATGGTGTACGACATGTACAGCACTTTTGGCTTCGAGAAAATTGTGGTTAAGCTGTCTACCCGCCCTGAAAAACGGATTGGGAGTGATGATCTGTGGACCCGTGCCGAAGATGATTTGGCCGCTGCGCTGACTGAAAATGGTATTCCATTTGATTATCAGCCGGGTGAGGGAGCGTTTTACGGTCCGAAAATTGAGTTTACCTTGCATGATTGTTTGGATCGCGCGTGGCAGTGTGGTACCGTACAGCTCGATTTCTCATTACCGGGCCGCTTAAGTGCGTCTTACATCGGCGAAAATAACGATCGTCAGGTGCCAGTAATGATTCACCGGGCTATTTTGGGGTCAATGGAGCGCTTTATCGGTATTTTAACTGAAGAGTATGCAGGCTTCTTCCCAACGTGGTTAGCTCCGGTACAAGTCGTGGTGATGAATATCACCGATAGTCAGTCTGATTATGTCCAACAAGTGACCAAAAAACTGCAAGATGCAGGGATTAGGGCAAAAGCGGACTTGAGAAATGAGAAGATTGGCTTTAAAATTCGTGAACATACGTTGCGTCGGGTTCCATATATGTTGGTCTGTGGCGATAAAGAGGTCGAATCAGGCAAAATTGCCGTTCGTACCCGCCGTGGTAAAGACTTAGGAAGCTTGGACGTCAACGTGGTCGTAGACCAGCTGCTAGCAGAAATTCGCAGCCGTAGTCTTCATCAACTGGAGGAATAAAGTATTAAAGGCGGAAAACGAGTTCAACCGGCGCGTCCTAATCGCATCAACAAAGAGATTCGCGCCACAGAAGTTCGCTTAACAGGCGTCGATGGTGAGCAGATTGGCATTGTCAGTCTGAATGAAGCTCTTGAAAAAGCTGAGGAAGCTGGTGTTGATTTAGTAGAAATCAGTCCGAATGCCGAGCCGCCGGTTTGCCGAATCATGGATTACGGCAAATTCCTCTATGAGAAGAGCAAGTCGACAAAAGAACAGAAGAAGAAGCAAAAAGTCATACAGGTCAAGGAAATCAAATTCCGTCCTGGTACCGATGATGGCGACTATCAGGTCAAACTACGCAACCTGATTCGCTTTCTGGAAGATGGCGATAAAGCCAAAATCACCCTGCGATTCCGTGGGCGTGAAATGGCGCACCAGCAGATCGGCATGGAAGTCCTTAACCGTGTCAAAAAAGATCTGACTGAAGATTCTGATTTGGCTGTCGTGGAGTCTTTCCCGACTCGTATCGAAGGCCGTCAGATGATCATGGTGCTCGCACCTAAGAAGAGACAGTAAGGCACTCAAGTAATAGGCCTCTTTCTGATTGCAGAGTAGGGGTCTGTTCGCCTAGCTAGCTCGTTGTAATTAACAATGCGAAGTGGATATATTCAATGCCAAAAATTAAGACAGTACGCGGCGCCGCTAAGCGCTTTAAAAAAACCGGTGCCGGTGGTTTTAAGCGTAAGCATGCCAACCTGCGTCATATTTTGACCAAAAAAGCTACTAAGCGTAAACGTCATTTACGTCCAAAGGGCATGGTATCTAAGAACGATCTAGGTTTGGTCGTAGCATGTCTGCCATACGCATAAGTAATTTTGGTTTGAATTAAGACGATAGGAGAAGTAAATGGCTCGCGTAAAACGTGGTGTGGTAGCTCGTGCACGTCACAAAAAAATATTAAAGCAGGCGAAAGGTTACTACGGTGCCCGTTCGCGCGTTTATCGTGTTGCTTTCCAGGCAGTAATCAAGGCAGGCCAATACGCCTACCGTGACCGCCGTCAACGGAAGCGTCAATTCCGCCAACTGTGGATTGCACGTATCAACGCAGCTGCTCGTCAGAATGGTCTGTCTTACAGCCGTTTCATCAATGGTCTGAAAAAGGCTTCTGTTGAGATTGACCGTAAGATCCTGGCTGACATCGCAGTATTCGATAAAGTGGCATTCTCTGCACTGGTCGAAAAAGCGAAAGTAGCTCTGGCGTAAGTCAGAATTGAAGAGGGAGCTTGTCTCCCTCTTTTAATCTTTATCTTCTTGGTAAGAAGGTCACTTTTATGATGCATGCAGTTACTTTTCGCTTCTTTTTTTACTTTAGCGCCTGATTTCAGGAGGCTTGCGCGTAAGAATAGAAACGAAAAATAACGCCTAAGCCTCCCATCGTGGAGGCTTTTTTGTTTTTGCTCTATCGCCAATTCCCAAACGAAATGCAACAAAGTGACCCACCGGTCAGGTACGGATAAAATAGCCGTATTGACCCTGTCGGAGACCCTGTTGCATGAAGGGAAAACATTTGACTCAGCATGAGCGCTTTTACATCGAAAAACGAAAAGCTGAAGGCGTTAATCAGTCCTGCATTGCCAGAGAGCTCGGCGTCTCTCGCTCTACGCTGAGCCGGGAGCTCAGACGTAATACGGACCCCGCCTTCAACGGACTTTACTCCTCCAGACGCGCTGATGCCTTAGCCAGACAACGGCGGGGCGCCACCTCGGCACACAATGCCTGTGTCCCTCTGGGCCAGCAGACACAAGACTTTCTCCGGCAGGCGCTGGCTGTACATACCTCCCCTGAGGTTATCTGTGGGAGACTGAAAATCCAGTTTGATATCGCCGTCAGCAAAAATACCCTCTACCGCTATATCCGTTCGGACAGACAGGCTGGCGGTAAGCTTTACCTTCAGCTCCCTCACCGGGGTAAACGCTATCGCTATGATACGGGTGAGCCCGGACGCACGCCCATCCCGGACAGGGTTGGCATTGAGCACAGGCCTGCTGAGGCTGAACTCAAACAGGTTCCCGGGCATGTTGAAATCGATACGATTTTTGGCAAAGACCAGAAGTCATTCCTGCTGACGGTCGTGGACAAAGCCACAAAGCAGGTCATTATCCGTAAACTCCCCAATAAGTGCGCTGAGAGCGTCGTGGAAGCGTTCAGGGACATCGTGGCGAATACTTTCTGTGAGTTTAAAACCCTGACGGCAGATAACGGACCCGAGTTTGCGAAACATAAGGACATCACTCAGGTAACGGGCGCAAAGGTTTACTTTGCCCGGCCTTATCATTCCTGGGAGCGGGGGTTGAATGAGCATACCAACGGTCTGATACGGCGGTTTTATCCGAAAGGAACCGATTTTAATGGCGTCAGCGATGAAGATATTGCGAGACTGGAGCACATCCTCAACACTCGGGGGCGCAAATCTCTGGAATACAGCTCACCGAATGAGGTATTTTTAGAGTATCTACTCGCTGCATAACGCATGATGGTTTGTTGCGTTTCGTTCGGGAATGGGGCGCTCCCCCCTCTGCAACGTCAAGAACCAAGGTTATATTGAAGGAATACAGTGGCATGTCATGGTTACAACGCTTACGGATAGATAAATTTTTATTAGTGCTGATTCTGGTCGTTATTATTGCTTCTATTTTCCCTTGTGAAGGGGAAGTTAAGGTGTGGTTCGAACACCTGACGACCGCGGCCATTGCATTATTATTCTTTATGCACGGTGCCAAGTTATCCCGCGCCGCCATAGTTTCAGGCATGGGGCATTGGAAACTGCATCTGGTGGTGTTTCTCAGCACCTTTGCCTTATTCCCGCTGTTAGGGTTGGGAATGAATGTGTTGGTACCTGGCGTGTTAACACCAACACTGTATCTGGGTTTCCTCTATTTGTGCGCGTTACCTGCCACGGTTCAGTCAGCTATTGCCTATACCTCCGTCGCGGGAGGTAACGTGGCGGCGGCAATTTGTAGCGCCTCGGCATCCAGTATTTTGGGGGTTTTCCTGTCACCGCTGCTGGTGGGCATGTTGATGCACACCCAAGGGGGTGATACCGACACGTTGCATGCGATAGGCTCTATTATCATGCAACTGATGGTGCCATTCATTGTTGGGCATTTATCGCGCCCACTGATAGCTAAATGGGTTGAGCGCCATAAAAAACTGGTTAATATCACTGACCGGTCATCCATTCTATTAGTGGTGTATGTTGCGTTCAGTGAAGCCGTGGTGCAGGGGATTTGGCATCAAATTGATGGTTGGTCACTGCTGGCAATTCTGGTCTGTTCGATGGTGCTATTGACACTGGTATTAGTCATTAACACCATGGCAGCCCGCTGGCTGGGCTTCAATACTGCCGATGAAATCACCATTGTGTTTTGCGGATCGAAGAAGAGCCTCGCCAATGGTATCCCGATGGCTAACGTGTTGTTTCCCGCCTCAGTAGTCGGTGTGATGGTATTACCCTTGATGATATTCCATCAGGTTCAATTGATGGTATGTGCCGTCCTGGCACAGCGTTACGCGAAACGCGTCGCCAGAGAGCATGCCGAGGCGACTGAATCTTTGGCGACGGCGGCGCGGGCAGAAACCAAGTAGCCGGTTGCGATCTGCAATAAAAAACGCCGCTACTTCTATGAAATACCGGCGTTTTTAGTTAATCCCTGACCGATTTAGCCACGGATTTTGTCGCGCAGTGCCTGTTTTTCCTGCTCTGTGATAAATGCCATCGTCAGGCCATTTTGTTGTGCCTGGCGGATTTCTTGCGCTGTTAGGCCTGCAGCAGGTGCGGCAATGTGATATTCATTAGCAATTTCAATCCCTTGTACCGCAGGGTCATCGGTGTTGATCGATGCCATTACGCCATGGCGCAGGAAGGTTGCCAGCGGGTGAGTGGCTAACGAAGAGACGGTACTGGTCTGAATATTAGAGGTCAGGCAGGATTCGATCCCAATGTTGTGTTCAGCCAAATAATCCATCAATTTGCTATCTTCAATGGCTTTCACACCGTGACCAATACGTTCAGCACCTAACTCACGGATAGCTTGCCAGATACTTTCTGGGCCAGCGGCTTCACCGGCATGGACGGTAATACGCAGGCCCGCATCGCGTGCGCGATTAAAGTGACTGCGGAACAAACCGCCAGGGAAGCCCAGTTCGTCACCGGCCAGATCCAACGCAGTAATCCCCTCGCGATGTGCCAGTAAACCATCAAGTTCTTGCAAACAAGCTTGTTCACCAAAAGTGCGGCTGAGGATCCCGATCAGGCGGATATCAATATCAAAATCACGACAACCGGACTGCACCCCATCAATGACGGCCTCGACCACACCGGCGACCGGCAATTGGTGTTTCATTGCCATATAGAAGGGTGAAAAGCGCAGTTCGGCATAATGCAAACCGGCATTAGCGGCATCTTCGACATTTTCGTAGGCCACACGGCGGCAAGCATCAAGTGAGGCCAACACCGCAACCCCCCAATCCAGCTTTTGCAGGAAGCTGACTAGATCTGGCTCAGTTTTAGTGATTTGCACATGCGGGCGCAGTTCGGCTAGTTCATCAGCCGGCAGGGCCAGATTAAATTGGCGACCCAGGTCCAAAATAGTTTGCGCACGGATATTGCCATCAAGGTGGCGGTGAATGTCGGTCAGGGGGAGGCAGGGATCAATCATGCTGTGCACTCACTTTTTATCAGAAGTAGATTCTTGTAGGTAAAGTGCAGAACATTATAAAAACAAATGAATGAAAATATCCACTGCGTTGCATAAAAAAGTGACATAAATCACAAATTGACATGGGCGGACAATATCGCCCGCCCATGACGCCGGCTTTAATTTCAACTATTTATTGCGATTCAACTGCGACCAATCTTTTTTCAGTGCGCACTACCAGCAGATAAGTGAGGATAAATGACAGGCCGAGCGACAAGGTGACACCCAATAGGATGTAGATAAAGTAAGGACCAATATAGGCCGGTAAGCTGAATATACTTGATAAAATATAGCCGTACAGCCTTACGCCGAAAAAGGCGATAAATGCAGAGGCAATCGAGCTGCTTATCGTCGTGGCAATAAAGGCTTTTTTGTATTTGGTTAGCACACCAAACAGTGCGGGTTCTGTAATGCCCAATAAGCCAGAAACGGCGGCAGACAGCACCACGGTTTTTTCTTGCCGGGTTTTGACATGGAAATAGATAGCAAATGTTGAACCCGCAATGGCCATGTTTGCCATAAACATCATTGGCATTAACATATCAAAACCTTTGTCGGTAAAGTTTTGCAATGCAATGGGGGTCATGGCGTGATGCATTCCGGTAAGAATAGCAATCGGGCGAATGGCACCGACGATAAAACCAGCAAATACCGATGAGATATCAAATAATCCCTGAATACCGAATGCCAGCAGTTTGCCTAAATAAATGCCGGCCGGGCCGATAAACGTCAATGAAACCAATGCGGTGATAAAAAGGGTTAGTGTCGGGGTAAATACTGTTTTCAGCACATCGGGCATAATTTTATCGACCCAACGGTGAATATAACTCAGCGCCAGAATTGAGAAAATAACGGGGATAACACTGGCAGAATAGTTAAATACCGATACCGGCACGATATCCATAAAATAGATGACACTCACCGCGCCCGGGGTATGAGTGGCCAGCGCTTTGGCGGCATCAATGAGTGTGGGATACATCAGGCAGGCTGCCACCGCCGCTGCCAGATATTCATTAGTTTTAAATATCTTAGCCGCAGAAACGGCAAGGAAGAACGGCAGGAAATAGAATACCCCGCTGGCAATTAAATCGATAATCATCACGGTGTCGCTTTTGGCTGAGATGATTTTTAAGGCGATCAACCCTGCCAGTAAGCCTTTAATCATCCCCGCCCCGGCAATCGCCGGAACGATAGGGCCGAATACCCCAGAAACGGTATCCATAAACAGTGAAACCAGACTTTTCCGTGCTTTAGGTGTTATTGCCGTAGTCGCGCTTGAGGGAACATTCTCATCAGGTGACATATTATCAACAATATCTTGATACCAGGCATTTACCTGTGGGCCGATAATGATTTGTACTTGATCACTTTGATTTTGCGCACCTAATACACCGGGTAATTGTTTGATTTTCTGCCATTCGACTTTACTATCATCAATTAAATCAAAACGCAGCCGTGTCATACAATGCCAGACTTTATTTATATTATCCTGACCACCGACCAGTTTAATTATTAACTGACATACCTCAGTCCTTCCCATAAAACCCTCGCACCTGAGCCATTATTTTTATTCACTGTGAATGATAATAAGTTTACTGAAAGTTAAAAACAAACCAATAAATCATGGCTTACATCACATTATTCGATGGTTAGGGTGTTCTTAGATGCTTTTTCTATTAATTGGTATGGTTTTTTGCGGTAATTTGCGTAATTCACGAACCAAAAAAAACATTTGAATTTTAGGTTTACAAGGTCAGTGTAAATAAGGTGAAATTAGCGAATACGTCATACGAATTTATTTATTCATGCATCATTGGTTGCCACGTTGAAGAGTCGCAATCTGAGTGTTGTAAAGGAGCATTGCATGCAACCCACGTTGATAACTGGCATTGAATGTCAGATAACCCGGCCCGATCGCCATAATTTAGTTGTGGTTAAGATTGAAACTAATAAAGGGATTGTTGGCCTGGGTTGCGCCACATTTCAGCAGCGCCCCCTTGCCGTTAAAGTGATGGTGGATGAATATCTCCGGCCACTATTACTGGGGCGTGACGCTAATAATATTGAAGATTTGTGGCAGATGATGATGGTCAATGCCTATTGGCGAAATGGGCCGGTGATCAATAACGCGATTGCCGGGATTGATATGGCATTATGGGATATTAAAGGCAAGCTGGCGGATATGCCGCTCTACCAACTGTTTGGTGGCAAATCTAAAGATGCCATTGCCACCTATAGTCATGCCGCCAGTGACTCACTGGATGGGTTGTATGTTGAGGTGGATAACTTGCTGGCGCAAGGTTATCGGCATATACGCTGCCAGTTGGGGTTCTATGGGGGGAATGCTCAGGATCTGCATGCGACCCGCCAGCCAACAATCGGCGCATACTACGATCAAGACCAATATATGGATAACACGTTGGCGATGTTTAAAGCGCTACGCGAAAAATACGGCAATCAATTCCATATTTTACATGATGTGCATGAGCGCTTATTCCCACAACAAGCGGTTCAATTCGCCAAGCAGTTAGAAGCTTATCGCCCTTATTATATTGAAGATATTTTGCCGCCGAATCAGAACGAATGGCTGGAACAGATCCGTAATCAAACCGCGGTACCACTTGCTACGGGTGAATTATTTAACAATCCGGCAGAGTGGAAAGACTTGATAATCAATCGCCGGATCGACTTCCTGCGTTGTCATGTATCACAGATTGGCGGAATTACCCCGGCATTAAAACTTGGCAGCTTCTGTCAGAGTTTTGGGGTTCGCCTGGCATGGCATTGCCCGCCAGATATGACACCGATTGGTGCTGCGGTTAACACCCATTTAAATATCTATTTGCACAATGCAGCAATTCAGGAGTTCGTGGCCTATCCGGCGAATACCCTGAGTGTATTTCCGGGCGCCGTTCAGCCGACAGAAGGCTATTTGTATCCAATTGAACAGGCGGGGATAGGTGTTGATTTTGATACTCGTTTAGCCGATGAATTCCCGGTTGTTTATCGGCCTCATGAATGGACACAAAGCCGTTTGCCTAACGGAACAATTCATACACCATAGTGGGTCTGAGCTGATTCAGCTCTGGCGGAACTTCAGGTTATCCTGATTAAACGGAATAATATAGGTGCAGGAATAGTCGATATCCACGATATCACTGAATGTGTATACGCGGCCATCCTGCAAAATGCCTCGGTTCAGGATATGCATGGCGGCAATACCTTTTTTGCATCCAAGCAGTTCAGCTTGTTCTTTATGCCCCATTCCCGAACGAAACGCAACAAACCATCATGCGTTATGCAGCGAGTAGATACTCTAAAAATACCTCATTCGGTGAGCTGTATTCCAGAGATTTGCGCCCCCGAGTGTTGAGGATGTGCTCCAGTCTCGCAATATCTTCATCGCTGACGCCATTAAAATCGGTTCCTTTCGGATAAAACCGCCGTATCAGACCGTTGGTATGCTCATTCAACCCCCGCTCCCAGGAATGATAAGGCCGGGCAAAGTAAACCTTTGCGCCCGTTACCTGAGTGATGTCCTTATGTTTCGCAAACTCGGGTCCGTTATCTGCCGTCAGGGTTTTAAACTCGCAGAAAGTATTCGCCACGATGTCCCTGAACGCTTCCACGACGCTCTCAGCGCACTTATTGGGGAGTTTACGGATAATGACCTGCTTTGTGGCTTTGTCCACGACCGTCAGCAGGAATGACTTCTGGTCTTTGCCAAAAATCGTATCGATTTCAACATGCCCGGGAACCTGTTTGAGTTCAGCCTCAGCAGGCCTGTGCTCAATGCCAACCCTGTCCGGGATGGGCGTGCGTCCGGGCTCACCCGTATCATAGCGATAGCGTTTACCCCGGTGAGGGAGCTGAAGGTAAAGCTTACCGCCAGCCTGTCTGTCCGAACGGATATAGCGGTAGAGGGTATTTTTGCTGACGGCGATATCAAACTGGATTTTCAGTCTCCCACAGATAACCTCAGGGGAGGTATGTACAGCCAGCGCCTGCCGGAGAAAGTCTTGTGTCTGCTGGCACAGAGGGACACAGGCATTGTGTGCCGAGGTGTCGCCCCGCCGTTGTCTGGCTAAGGCATCAGCGCGTCTGGAGGAGTAAAGTCCGTTGAAGGCGGGGTCCGTATTACGTCTGAGCTCCCGGCTCAGGGTAGAGCGAGAGACATCCAGTTCTCTGGCAATGCAGGACTGATTAACGCCTTCAGCTTTTCGTTTTTCGATGTAAAAGCGCTCATGCTGAGTCAAATGTTTTCCCTTCATGCAACAGGGTCTCCGACAGGGTCAATACGGCTATTTTATCCGTACCTGACCGGTGGGTCACTTTGTTGCATTTCGTTTGGGAATTGGCGGGGAACGTCTCCCCAAATATTGACTTTACCATCACCTGACCATGCATCAGCAAGCTCTGCCATGGTAGAACTGGGTGTAATAGGGTAGATAGCAATAACTTCGCTGGCGCGATAGGCCACAGAAGCTACTGCACTGTTACCGTCAGTAGTAATCATTAATTTATACCTTCACATTGCTTGTCACGCAGAGACCAAAGTAGTAATGGGTGCCTCTGACGGTTAACGAATTATTTGAACTAATACTGAAATTCTAGCAGAGTGCATTTTTGTCAGTTATCGAATTTGTGTGGCTGGGGGGATAAATGCTTTCAGTTAAAATGCAGAAAATAAGCCAGTAGCGCAGGCAAAGCTTATATAGATGTTATTCGGATAATAATTATTACAATTAGAAAACTATTTATTGCACTGCTCAGATATCGCTTGGTGAAGCAATACCTATGGGTGCTTTTGTAAAATAATTGTGAAACTGAATTAGATTTAATGAACATTTAATATGGGACGGGCATAATGTTGACCCAATACTGAAATGAGAAAATGATGATGAGCGGTTTCATGTATTTAATGATGGCAATTGTTGCGTTTCGTTCGGGAATGGGGCGGTGGCTACTACGATGCTGAAAGCATCTGATGGGTTTACCCGATTGGTACCCTCAATTGTGGTGGTTATTGGCTACGGCATTGCATTTTGGGGGCTTTCGCAGGTGGTTAAAACCATGCCATTAGGTATCGCTTATGCCATCTGGTCAGGGTTGGGTATTGTTTTGGTGTCGATCGCCGCTACCTTTATGTACCAACAAAAGCTTGATTGGGCAGCCATTGCCGGGATGACGCTAATCATTGCGGGGGTTATGGTGATTAATCTGCTGTCTAAGACACCCATGCATTAATCACGCCTGTAGGATACAGGCGGAACTCATCTATTAGCGCGTTATCGTGGTGGGGCGGGATAACACGCTAATGAGTGATGGTCGGTGTCACTGAAAGGTAGGACAACGTCCTTTTCAACTATTTAATGTCTAATTGATGTATGCCATCAATAGACAATAACGTCTCATAAAACTGATCGAGACTTTTTCTAGGTGACAAAGTCACTTCCATGGTCAGTTCACAATCGGTATCCTTCTCTTCACGTTTTTGTACCACTGACAGGTTAATTGGTCGCAGTCGCAGTTTTTGCAATGCGACCAGAATAAGTGGCACACTTTCGGGTAACAGTTTGATCGAGACATAATGGTGCTGGCCAAGCAGGCGATTACTCAATTGGCGGAAGATCTCCAGTACCACCAGTGTCATTAGCGTGCCATAGATGCCAATTTCATACAGGCCGCTACCAATCACCAGGCCGATAGCCGCTGTTACCCACATACCGGCTGCGGTTGTTAGGCCTTTAACCATCTGCTTTTGAATCATAATCGTCCCGGCTCCCAGGAACCCCATGCCGCTGACAACCTGTGCTGCGACTCGACTAGGGTCAAAACTGACGTGTTCCAGTGTCAGTAAGTCCTCGAAACCGTATTTTGAAACAATCATAAACATGGCACTGCCGATGCCAACCAGGATATGAGTACGCAATCCTGCTTCTTTTGACCGCAATTGACGTTCAATACCTATTAACCCACCCAGCAATCCGGCAAGGGCTATTCGTAGCAGTAAATCAGTGATCATAGTTATTCCCGTTTTATTTTTATCCAAATCGTAGGTAACTGATTCTCTATCTAATTAGTCTCGGTTTGGTTATTTCGCCAAATTTTTAACAGCAAACTACCTTGATAATTCGGCTATTCACCTTGTTACAGGTTAAGTTTAATTATCGAATTTGCGCTTATTTATGTTGTGTTTTAATTATAACAGATATTATATAAGCCAATTAGCGTAGACGAAATTGCATTAAACAATAGATTTATGCCTTTCTCATGCCGGAGCAGAAGAATGAAAGTATTATCAATGTTTGTGGGTGGCGCTGTGTTCTTTTTAGCCGCCTGTAGCAGCAATGACCCAACGGATACAGCTTTAAATAATGTTGATGCCTATGAACCCGTGCAACAAGCCACCAGCGCCAGTGTCCACCATAATATTAATATGGCCAATCCGGCGGCAGTCAATTGTGCCAATGCCGGTGGTGTATTAACCATTGCCAAACAACTCAATGGTGGCAGCGTAGGGATGTGTCAGTTACCCGATGGTAAACGTTGTGAAGAATGGGCGTTAATGCGCGGCGCTTGTCCGGCACGTTGATACCCGCCATCTTTCAAGTCTCAGGTGTATTGGCTACTTCTGTTTGCCGCCTGCCTGTGCTCGAAATCTATTGGGTATCCCATGCTGCCGCTTGTTATAACGTATAAATAATCAGGCGGTAATAATATTCGGGCAGGGTTCACCCTTTTTCAACTGGGCAATATTCTGCATTGTGGTGGCCGAAATACTGGTCAGCGCCTCTTCGGTCAGAAACGCCTGATGCCCGGTAAATAAGACGTTATGACAAGAAGATAAACGGCGGAAAACATCATCCTGAATCACATCGTTGGATTTGTCTTCAAAGAACAGGTCACGTTCATTTTCATACACATCCATGCCGAGCGAACCTATTTTTTGCTGTTTTAGGGCATCAATGGCTGCGGTAGAGTCAATCAGACCACCTCTACTGGTGTTGATGATCATTACACCGTTTTTCATTTGATCAAATGATTGTTTATTAAGCAGATGATGGTTTTCCGGTGTCATCGGGCAATGCAAGGAAATAACATCAGATTCAGCATATAGCGTTTTGAGATCGACATATTCAGCACCCAGTTCCAGAGCTTGCGCACTTGGATAGGGGTCAAAAGCGAGCAGACGCATACCAAAACCCTTCAGAATGCGCATGGTTGCCACACCAATTTTACCGGTACCGATAATCCCGGCAGTGCGGTTATGCATATTGAAGCCGATCAGTCCTTCCAGCGAGAAGTTGGCATCACGGGTGCGCTGATAAGCACGATGAATTCGGCGGTTAAGGCTCATCATCATACCCACAGCATGTTCAGCGACCGCCTCAGGTGAATAGGCAGGGACACGAACTACCTGAATTCCCAGTTCTTTCGCGGCTTCCAGATCCACATTATTGAAACCAGCGCAACGCAACGCTAGAATCTCGACGCCGACACTTTTCAGTTCTTCCAATGTCGCACGACAACCATCATCGTTGACGAAAAGACAGACCGCATCACAGCCAGCAGCCATTTTTGCTGTTTTTGGCGTTAACAGAAAATCGAAAAACTCTAATTCAAAGCCAAAATCTTTGTTGACCAATTCGAGGTATTTACGGTCATACTGTTTAGTACTGTAAACGGCTAATTTCATCGCGATATCTCCGCTAAAATATTGTGATCAATCTAACAGATTTGAATAAATCATACAATTTGCCACAATAATAAGTTAAATAGAGCACTTGTAACTTTTTCATGCCAAAGAGATAAGGTTTTTATTCCAACTTTCAATGGCAACAGTTTTGTCTGAGTTGCAAGGGTAGCGTTATCTATTATGGTATCTTGCAGTGATTTGATTAAAGCACACCGTAAGTCTGGTTGGGGATAAAACAAGGCGAGTCATGGCTAAATGCGCAAAAATAGTGGGTTGGTTGTTATTAATCAGCGCAATTTCTCTGATGGCATTATGGAAAACCCTGCCACAGTGGTTACCCAAAGTGGCACATTATTGGTTACCCGTGGGGAGTCAGATAACGCTGGCTACGCCACCGGTATGGCGTGACGGCGCACTGCGTATCAAGCAATTGCGCTATTCGATACAAGACTGCACCCTCGCAAATATGAATCAATTGAGTGTCGGCTACCATCAGGGGCGCTGGCAACTTGCGGCCGGTAATGTTGCGTTGGATACTGCTTGTTTGAGTAAATTACCGACTAATGGCGACAGCGCACCACTGAATTTAGCTTACTGGCAACAGCAGTTATCGGTATTGGATCTGGATATCAGCAATTTGCAGATTACGCCCTGGCAGCAATATGCCGGTAAACTGACCCTCACCTCGCCCGATAAGCTTAAATTGATTCAAGAGTTACGTTATCAGGGGCCGCAACTGAGCTTTGCCGCGACCCTTGATCAGGATCAACAACTGAGTTTGCATCAATTCTCTATTGCGGTTCCTGGTACCCCGCAGCCTTTCGAACTCAGTGGAAAAATAAAGATTCCTTTGTCACTGGATGATTGGCCGGAACAGGGTGAATTACAGGGGATGCTAACCACCGGTTATCTGTCTAAACCACTGCTTCTAAACTTGAGTTGGCAACAGCAGCAAGGTGTGCTGACGCTCACTGAGCGTGGCGATGATGTGCCGCTCGCACGGTTGCCATGGCGTGTTGCGGTAAACCAAATTCAGCTAGTTAACGGACAGTGGCAATGGCCATACGCGCAGCAACCATTAAGTGGCGGTATTAACCTGACGTTACATGACTGGGACCAAGGGTTGGATCAGACCTCAGTTGACGCGCGAATTAATGTGATTACCTCTGGGCAGAGTGGTAAGGGTAATGCCGTATTGACCCTCGGGCCGGGTAATCTGAGCATGATAAACAGCGATTTAAAATTCCAACTCAGTGGTCAGGCTAATCTGGAGAAAATGGTGCTTAATGCCACCATTCCAGGGCTGCTCAGTGGTTCGGTGTTGAACCCAACGTGGGTGCTGCACCCGGGGGCGTTACTGCGCGCGCATGGCAATGTGACGCCTGAATTGCGGATAAGAGATGCTCGCTGGCCATTGGCTGGTGTCAAGGTCACGGCTGCCGGGGTTAGCGGGCGTCTACAAGCCATCGTTGATGCACAAGACAGCTATTGGGGTAATTTCAACCTGCATTTGGATGGTCAGGCGCAAGAGTTTTGGCCGGATAAAGGTTATTGGCAGTGGCGTTACTGGGGCAATGGTCACCTGCCGCCACTGGCTGCTCGCTGGGATATGGCGGGCAAGGGGAGTTGGCGCGATACATTAATCACCGTTGACCAGCTCTCGACCGGTTTTGATCGGTTGCAATATGGCCTGGTTAAGGTTGAGGCGCCAAGACTGACATTGGTGAAACCACTCACCTGGCAGCGCGATAACCATCACCCAGCCTTTATTGCCGGTTTTGCGTTAGGGGCGAAAAAAGTGTCGTTCAGCGACGGGGGCGGTTATCTACCTCCCGCTGAATTATCTTTGCAACTCAATGGTCGGGAACCAAACAGCTTTCTGTGGCAGGGGCAATTGCAGGCGCAGCCTATCGGGCCGATCCCACTGCGCGGCCGCTGGGATGGCGAGCGGTTACGGGGTGAGGGCTGGTGGCCGAAACAATCGTTAACCGTATTCCAGCCGCTTATCGCATCCGAGTTAGGCATCAAACTGCGTGATGGAGAGCTGTATGCTCAGGCGGCCTTTTCGGCAGCCCGAGAACAAGGCTTTACCGCCGGTGGTCACTGGGTGGTGAAGAATGGCGGGATGTGGCTGAAAGACGGAGAAATGAGCGGGTTAGATTTTGTCATGTCGTATCGCTTGCAGAATCACCACTGGCAGTTGGGCGCGAAAGACTCGGTGATGTTGCGTATCGCCTCAATAAGCAACTTGTTTGAAATGCAGAATATAACTGCTGATTTACAAGGTACTTATCCCTATTCTGATGATGCACCGTTAACTTTGAGTAACGTCGGTATGGACATTCTTAACGGCCATCTGAGTTTGTCCGCGTTACGCTTACCGCAACACGACGCCGCCGTGCTGAAATTAACCGCCATTGACTTGAGTGAGCTATTTACCGTGCTACAACCGAAACAGTTTGCGATGTCGGGGAAGGTCAACGGGGAATTGCCTCTTTATCTCAATAACCCACAGTGGTTGGTGCGTAATGGTTGGATTGCTAACGATGGCAGGGTGACATTGCGCCTCGATCAAGATCTGGCCAATTCAATCGGTGATAGTAACTTTGTCGCCGGTGCTGCGATTGATTGGTTACGCTATATGGAGATTTATCAATCTTATGCCAAAGTGGATCTGGATAATTTGGGGCAATTGACATTACGCTCGAAGATTCATGGTGTGAATACGCAAAAAAACTCAAAGCGTGAGATAGTATTGAATTATCAGCATCAGGAAAATGTGTTCCAACTCTGGCGTAGCCTGCGTTTTGGTGACAATTTACAAGAGTGGCTACAACAGACGCTTTCTTTACAACCAACAGTGATACCGGCGAGGACGAAGGAATGAAGATCTTGACAGGGGAACATGTGGCAATAGCTTTGGGTGTTTTGATGCTCAGTGGCTGTTTACGCCTTGAGGTAGCGACACCGGAAAAACCGATCACTATCAATATGAACGTCAAGATTGAGCATGAAATCCAGATAAAAGTTGATAAAGATGTGGAAAACTTGCTTAAAAATCAATCCAATCTATTTTAAGGAGCCACAATGAAAAAGCAAAATTCAGGCTGGATTGGTGGCAGGCTAAGGCTGATTCGAGTGATGTTGGGGTGGACGATATTGAGTGGCAGTTTGCTGTTCAGCGCCATGGCTTTCGCCCTGACCGTGGAACAGGCAAAGCAGCAAGGGCGGGTTGGCGAAACCCTTAGTGGTTATTTGGCTCCGGTCAAAAAAGATCCTGAGACACTGGCGTTGGTAGAGCAAATCAATATTGCCAGAACAGAGAAATATCAGGAAGTGGCGCAGAAAAACCATATTTCAACTGAAGATGTTGCCAAGCTGGCAGGGCAAAAGTTAGTTAACCGTGCGGCTGCCGGTGAATATGTGCGCGGTATTAATGGCCAGTGGATGCAGCGCTAATTGTTGCGATGATGGTATCAATGACGCTATGGAAAACGCCCGTCTCAGCACGGGCGTTTTTTATGTCTAAACTTCGGGTTGCTGAAATATTGATTTCGACGGTATTGGCCTTAGCTTAAAAAATAACCCGCTAGCGCTCAGGGTGTAAACTGGCCGTAGCAGGATGCCCAGCGAGGCTATAGAGTGATTCTTTGCGATAATAGGTATCTGCATGCCCTGGTTGCTCAACTTTAACAATCAGGGTCAGCACAGCAGCAATCAGATACAGCGCAGTATAAACCCACACCACGCCAACAATATCGAAGAAAGGTAACACCAGCGAGGCAATCGCCGGGGCAACAAAGTTACTCAGACCCGCAGACAAGTTATAAATCGAGATGGCTGCACCTTTGTGTTCCGGTTCTAATACCGGGAATACTGCAGTCATCGGAACGAAAGCGGCTACGGTTATCCCCAACATTACTGCCGGGATCAGGGCCGCCCAGAAATTATGGCCGAAATGAACCGGAATATAGTAGAACGCCAGACTGGAAAGGGCACAACCGATACAGCCAAACCAACGCACCTGCCGCATCCAACCAATTTTTTCGCCCAAGATCCCCCACATAATATTGGTGAAAATTGTCACGAAGAAGAACACCGCCCAGATTTGCAGCCATTCAGACATGGTAAAACCAAGTCGGCCAACGAACAGGAGCGGCATAATAACGGCAAAACCAAATAATGACAGGGTGTTGATGATGCGGATTAAACAGGATAAGAAGATGTTTTTATTGGTAAACAGAATAGTGACGGCCCGTGACAACTCTTTGATTTTTTCTTTATTTGAGAGTGATGCTTTAGGGCTGGCAGTGCCAACATTGCGCAGTAATATCAACGCCATCATACCGCCGGCCATGACCCAGACAATGGCAAACCACAACGTACCGGTTTCACCAATCACCGGAATGGTGAAACTGGGCAAATAGCTCCCTATGACACCGATACCGACGGAATACATCGCCCAAAACCAACCCATGGCAGAAGAGAGTTGCTGTTTAGGGACATTTTGAACAATTAACATAACAAATGAATAGATAAATAACGGATAGGCCAACCCACGAATACCATAGAACAGCAACATTAGTGGATAACTTTTAATGCCTAAACCGAATACCATAAATAAGCAGTGCATGACCACCCACAGCACAAAACCAATCCGCATGGCGCGTTGTGGCGTGATGATCTCTGCAACCACACCAGAGCTCCAGGCGGCAATGGCAGCAGCTAAGCCATAGAGTGTAAACACAAAGGCTGATTGTGCCGGAGAAAAGCCCATATCAGTAATATGTTTGGATAAGAAGGCCATTTCAAATCCATCGCCGCTCATAAAAATGGCAATGGCAATGTAACCCCAGAACAAATTCATTGGCAAACCAAACCAGTGGGTAGGTTTTTTTTACATAGTAAGTTCCTCTGGCGCTTGAGCGCCGGCTGGTTGAGTTGCTGGTAGGAGCAACGGTTATAGGGACAGAGAAAAGGGCGATAGGCTCGCCCGGGCTTGTTATATCTTTATTTTTTAGATGGTTATTGCGGCTGTTGTTGGCGTAACTGCCGCTGCTGTTGATAGAGCAGTCGATAGCGTTCAAGGCGGGCAAACAAGGCATCTTGCCGGTTAACATCGGGGATGAAGCGTTGGTCGATTTGTGGTTTGCTGCACACCTCCTGCTCATCACCGCCGCTGGCAAGCCACCCTAAACGTGCGGCACCTAAAGCCCCACCAGCCTCCCCACCGCTGTGGGTGACAATTGGCAGGTTAAGGGTGTCAGCCATCAATTGCCCCCACCACACACTGCGTGCACCACCACCAATCAACGATGATTGGCTCAGTTGGGTACCGGCCTGCTGTAACACCGCCAGGCCATCAGCAATACCGAAAGTCACCCCCTCCAGCACGGCATATCCCAGCGCCGCACGGTCTGTCGCATGAGTCATGCCATGAAACGCACCGGTTGCCAGCGGATCGTTATGGGGGGTGCGTTCGCCTGAAAGGTAAGGCAGGAAAATTGGTGCCAGCCGCTGCTCTGAGCGACTGAGTTGCGCAACCTCGGATAGAAGGGTGGTTTCATTGGTTCCCAGCAATTGGCACAACCAGCGCAGGGCGCTGGCTGCGGTCAGCATGACACTCATCTGATGCCAGCGATGCGGCAAAGCATGGCAAAAGGCATGAACGGCAGATTGTGGATTGGGCCGGTAGCAATCATTAACGGCAAACAATACACCGGACGTGCCCAGAGAGATGAAGCCATCACCAGGATTGATGGCACCAATCCCAACAGCACTGGCTGCGTTATCGCCACCACCGCCAGCAATAATCACTTTATCGGCTAAGCCCCACTCGCGCGCAATATCTGCTTTCAGGTAACCACTGGGTTCATTACCTTCAATCAAGCGCGGCATCACATCGCGGGATAATCCGCAGGCGGCCAGGAGAGAGTCCGACCAGTCGCGCCTGGCGACATCCAACCATAACGTTCCGGCGGCATCAGACATATCACTGACCTTATCGCCACTCATCATCCAGCGCAGATAATCTTTAGGTAGCAGTACCGTCGCCAGTTGTGCGAACACCTCCGGCTCATGGCGAGCAACCCACAGCAGTTTCGGTGCAGTAAAGCCTGGCATCGCCAGATTTCCGGCAATCTGATGCAACTGTGGGGCATTGCGGGTCAACTCATCACACTCTTCGGCACAGCGCGCATCATTCCACAAAATAGCCGGTCGCAAGATACGATCCTCGCGGCTCAACAGCACCGCGCCATGCATTTGACCCGAAAGACCAATCGCGAGGATCTCACCCCAGCGCTGGGGTATTTTATGGCGCAGGCGGCCAATAACCCGTTGTGTCGCCTGCCACCAGTCAGTGGGATTTTGCTCCGACCATAAAGGATGCGGGCGCTGCACGGTCAAGGGTTCGCCTTCACTGGCCAGAATCTGGCCCCGGTCATCAATCACCACGGCTTTAATTTCTGACGTCCCTAAATCAAGTCCAACGCCAATTCCCAAACGAAATGCAACAAAGTGACCCACCGGTCAGGTACGGATAAAATAGCCGTATTGACCCTGTCGGAGACCCTGTTGCATGAAGGGAAAACATTTGACTCAGCATGAGCGCTTTTACATCGAAAAACGAAAAGCTGAAGGCGTTAATCAGTCCTGCATTGCCAGAGAACTGGATGTCTCTCGCTCTACCCTGAGCCGGGAGCTCAGGCGTAATACGGACCCCGCTTTCAACGGACTTTACTCCTCCAGACGCGCTGATGCCTTAGCCAGACAACGGCGGGGCGCCACCTCGGCACACAATGCCTGTGTCCCTCTGGGCCAGCAGACACAAGACTTTCTCCGGCAGGCGCTGGCTGTACATACCTCCCCTGAGGTTATCTGTGGGAGACTGAAAATCCAGTTTGATATCGCCGTCAGCAAAAATACCCTCTACCGCTATATCCGTTCGGACAGACAGGCTGGCGGTAAGCTTTACCTTCAGCTCCCTCACCGGGGTAAACGCTATCGCTATGATACGGGTGAGCCCGGACGCACGCCCATCCCGGACAGGGTTGGCATTGAGCACAGGCCTGCTGAGGCTGAACTCAAACAGGTTCCCGGGCATGTTGAAATCGATACGATTTTTGGCAAAGACCAGAAGTCATTCCTGCTGACGGTCGTGGACAAAGCCACAAAGCAGGTCATTATCCGTAAACTCCCCAATAAGTGCGCTGAGAGCGTCGTGGAAGCGTTCAGGGACATCGTGGCGAATACTTTCTGCGAGTTTAAAACCCTGACGGCAGATAACGGACCCGAGTTTGCGAAACATAAGGACATCACTCAGGTAACGGGCGCAAAGGTTTACTTTGCCCGGCCTTATCATTCCTGGGAGCGGGGGTTGAATGAGCATACCAACGGTCTGATACGGCGGTTTTATCCGAAAGGAACCGATTTTAATGGCGTCAGCGATGAAGATATTGCGAGACTGGAGCACATCCTCAACACTCGGGGGCGCAAATCTCTGGAATACAGCTCACCGAATGAGGTATTTTTAGAGTATCTACTCGCTGCATAACGCATGATGGTTTGTTGCGTTTCGTTCGGGAATGGGGCCTCAGTTCTTTATCCCAAGGGATAATTTTGCGGATTGATGTGATTTTTTCATATTGACGCTCCCCCCCTGGTGTCACGGTTTCCAAGGTGTATTCGCCGTTTTGGGCTTGTAATGCATTGAGCAACGGGGTCGCGTCATCCCGAATATTAGCCAGAGCAATAGACCAACGATTATCGCCTATGGCCCGTAACCGGTGTAGATACCAGGCTTGGTGAGCACGGTGGAAGGAGCCTGCACCAATGTGCAACCATACTGCATGGGTGGTATTCAGAAAACTGTTCATAAATTATCTCCACAATCACGGTAAGTGTTGGCGTTATAATTTGAGCATAAGCTCTAATGTAGGGCATTTGCTCTAATGGCGTTAGGGTAGTGTAACTTTTGCCCGAAATGTGGGCTTTGGCTCACATAACCGTAAGTAGAGATAAAAATCTGTCAAATAGAGGCGTAAGATGATGACCATTGTGGTTTCACCCCCTATCTCTATTTCAAATAATATTGCGCAGATAACTCATGCAGAAGAGTGATAAGAAGCTGGATCAAGCGGCCAGAGCGGCCTGGATGTATTACGTTGCCGGGCAGACGCAACATGAAATTGCTGATGCCCTGGGGGTTTCGCGTCAGGTGGCCCAGCGGCTGGTGGCGTGTGCTATTGATAACGGGCTGGTCAGTGTCAGCATTGCTCACCCGGTTGGCCGCTGTATGGCGCTGGCCGAACAGGTGCAAAAGCAGTATGGCTTGCATCAGTGTCAGGTGGTCCCCAGCTTGGGGATGGACAGCGCGGGTATCCAACGAGCCATTGCTGTGGTGGGGGCTGAAGTGATGTCGCAATTTCTGCGTCAAGAACAGCCACTGGTCATTGGTGTCGGCTCTGGTCGCAGTTTGAAAGCCGCCATTGATGAGTTACCTGATTTCGAACGTCCTCAGCACAGTTGTGTCTCACTTATCGGCGCTATTGCTGCTGATGGTTCCTGTACACGCTATGACGTCCCGCTGTGGATGGCCGAGAAAACACAAGGACGCTACTTTATTTTGCCCGCGCCTTTGTTTGCTGACAGCGCGGCGGATCGTGACCTGTGGTGTAATCACCGGATTTACCGCACTGTCACTGAGAAAGCAGCTCAGGCTGATGTTACGTTTATCGGTATTGGCTCAATGGGGTATCATTGTCCATTGCATAAAGATGGCTTTATTTCTGCACAAGATGTCGATGTGCTCATGGCCGCGAATGTTGTGGCAGAAATGCTGGGTAATTTCATTGATATCGATGGTCAGCGCGTCGCCTATGAATTGGATCAGCGTTTAACCAGTGCCAGCTTACGTATTCAGCCAGAAAAACCGGTGATTGCTATCGCAGGTGGTAAGGAGAAACATCAGGCTATTAAAGCGGCGCTCAGGGGGCATTGGGTGAATGGTTTGGTTACGGATGAAGAGAGTGCGATGGCGTTACTGGCATAATCACAGAGAAAAAAGCGCGCCGAAAGGCGCGCAATTAACCAATGACACTACTGGGTAACACGAGGGTAATACAAGGTCATTTTCAGTCGCGCATTGACGGAGACACCCACTTCTGCGCGAAAGTTATCAATTAAGCACTGACAACCTGAGCCAGTAACTGTTTGGCATCAGCTTGTGCTTTGGTCGCCACTTCAGGACCATAAGCAATGCCTTCTGCAAACACAAATTCAACATCGGTAATGCCGATAAAGCCCAGGAACAGACGCAGGTAAGGCACCACCAGATCAGTTGGGGTGTCTTTATGAATGCCCCCACGGCTGGTCAGAATAATGGCACGTTTACCGGTTACCAAGCCTTCTGGACCTTTTTCTGTGTAGCGGAAAGTCACGCCAGCACGGGCAATCAGGTCAAAATAGTTTTTCAACTGCGTCGGGATATTGAAGTTGTACATTGGTGCTGCCATAACTATCACGTCATTGGCTTGCAGTTCCGCAATCAGCTCATCAGACAGTGCCAAAGCCTCTTGTTGGCGCGGTGTTAGCGCGGCATCTGAAGGGCGCAGAGCACCCACCAGTTCACCATCTAACACCGGAACCGGTTGAGCGGCCAAGTCACGTACGGTGATTTCGTCGTCAGCATGGGCTGCTTGCCATTGTTCGACAAAAAAGTCAGCTAATTGGTTGGACTGTGAATAAGTTGCCAGAATGCTTGATTTCAGGACCAGTACTTTGCTCATCGTAATTCCTTAACAGGTAACAGAGACTTAGGCGGTTCGCCCTTTCAATGAGATACACTTTATTAATATTTTTCTATTAGTGATAGCGTAATATTTTGCGTTCTTTGTTCGATTTAATTGAACGATGATAATCAGATAGGAAATCTCCGCCGGGTTACAGCGTAATCCGAGGCTGTGTTACCATATCAGGTAAGGGTTTATCTAATAAAAGCTATGGGTCACTCATCTATTTGGCGTCGAAAATGGGGGTATTGGCAGGTTAAAAATTGATACCGATTAATAAAAAATATCTGCCAATCAAACTCATAGCATAAAATCATTGGGCTGATACCGTAGGTTGCAGCCGCATCGTAACAAGGAACACAGAACGTGAAATCTTCGCTCGCAGCATTATCCACCCAACTCGGTGAGTTGATGCTCCGTGACCAACAACGCCTGCGGCGTCGGCTGCAAGGCGCACGAAAAATTAATAATCCACAGGCCGTAGAGGCGATTACCCTCGAGCTTGAGGCTGATATAGCAACCGCCATGCAGCGGGTTATTCGTCGTCGAGCTGCTTGTCCGGCGATAACTTATCCTGAAAACTTGCCGGTCAGCCAGAAAAAGCAAGATATCTACCATGCTATTCGTGACCATCAGGTGGTGATCGTCGCCGGTGAAACCGGTTCCGGTAAAACCACCCAGTTGCCGAAAATTTGCCTGGAATTGGGGCGGGGCGTGCAAGGGGTGATCGGCCATACTCAACCACGTCGTCTGGCTGCGCGCACCGTCGCAAACCGTATTGCGGATGAACTGGATACCTCCCTTGGCGGTTGTGTCGGTTATAAAGTGCGTTTTAACGATCAAGTGGGTGAAAACACGCTGGTTAAGTTGATGACCGACGGGATTTTGTTAGCTGAAATTCAGCAAGATCGTCTGTTGATGCAATATGATACGTTGATTATCGATGAAGCCCATGAACGTAGCCTGAACATTGATTTCATCTTGGGCTATTTGCGTGAATTATTACCCAAACGCCCAGATCTAAAAGTAATTATCACTTCGGCGACCATTGATCCGCAGCGTTTCTCCCAGCATTTCAATAATGCCCCTATTATCGAGGTTTCTGGCCGCACCTATCCGGTCGAAGTACGTTATCGCCCCATTGTGGATGATGCCGATGATGTTGAACGTGACCAACTACAGGCTATTTTTGATGCGGTTGATGAGTTAGGCCATGAAAGTCCCGGCGATATTCTGATCTTTATGAGTGGTGAGCGTGAGATTCGTGATACCGCTGATGCATTGATGAAGCAAAATCTGCCCCATACGGAAGTACTACCACTCTATGCCCGCTTATCAAACAGTGAGCAGAATCGGGTGTTCCAGTCGCATCATGGGCGGCGAATTGTATTGGCGACCAACGTGGCTGAAACCTCGCTCACCGTACCTGGGATTAAGTACGTGATTGACCCCGGTACAGCTCGCATCAGCCGTTATAGCTTCCGTACTAAGGTGCAGCGGTTGCCTATCGAGCCGGTGTCTCAGGCGTCAGCTAATCAGCGTAAAGGCCGCTGTGGCCGTGTGTCAGACGGTATCTGTATCCGTCTTTATTCTGAGCAGGACTTCCTCTCTCGCCCAGAGTTTACCGACCCGGAAATTCTACGAACCAACCTGGCCTCCGTCATTTTGCAAATGACGTCACTCGGTCTGGGTGATATTGCGGCATTCCCGTTTGTGGAAGCCCCCGATAAACGCAATATCCAAGATGGTGTTCGGTTACTGGAAGAGCTGGGTGCGATACAAACCGCTGATAATGGTCATCAACAACTGACCCCGCTGGGGCGACAATTAGCGCAATTGCCCGTCGACCCTCGTCTGGCACGGATGGTGCTGGAAGCACAGAAAAGTGGCAGTGTCCGTGAACTGATGATCATTACCTCGGCGTTGTCGATTCAGGACCCGCGTGAACGGCCAATGGATAAGCAGCAGGCTTCTGATGAAAAACATCGTCGCTTTGCGGATAAGGATTCTGATTTCCTGGCGTTTGTTAACTTATGGGATTACCTGAAAGAGCAGCAAAAAGAGTTGTCATCAGCGCAGTTCCGTAAACTGTGCCGTAGTGACTTTCTCAACTATCTGCGGGTGCGCGAATGGCAGGATATCTACACGCAACTGCGCCAGGTGGTGAAAGAACTGGGTATTCCGGTGAATAGTGTTGCAGCCGACTACCGTAGCGTGCATACCGCGATATTGACCGGTTTGTTATCTCATATCGGCCAAAAAGATGTTGAAAAGCAAGAGTATACCGGTGCTCGTAACGCAAGGTTTGCTATCTTCCCCGGTTCCGGTTTATTTAAAAAACCGCCGAAATGGAGCATGGTGGCTGAGCTGGTCGAAACCAGTCGCTTATGGGGCCGCATTGCTGCCCGCATCGAGCCGGAATGGATCGAACCTTTGGCGCAGCATTTGGTGAAACACCATTATAGTGATCCGCATTGGGAGAAAGCACAGGGTGCGGTGATGGCCAGTGAGAAAGTCACCCTATTCGGTTTACCCATAGTTGCTGAGCGCAAAATCAATTACGGCCCGATTGACCCACCGCTATGCCGTGAGTTGTTTATTCGTCATGGCTTGGTGGAGGGGGATTGGCAAACGCGTCACGCTTTTTTCCGCGCCAATCTCAAACTATTGGCTGAAGTTGAAGAGTTGGAACACAAATCACGTCGGCGCGATATTCTGGTGGATGATGAGACACTGTTTAACTTCTATGACCAGCGAATTGGTCGAGAGGTTATTTCAGCCCGTCATTTTGATAGCTGGTGGAAGAAAACCAGCCAGACACAGCCAGAGTTATTGAACTTTGAAAAAACCATGCTTATCAAAGATGGCGCGAACAAAGTTAACCCGCTCGACTATCCCAATTTTTGGTATCAGGGGTCGCTTAAGTTACGGCTTTCCTACCAATTTGAACCCGGTACTGACGCTGATGGGGTAACCGTACATATTCCGTTGCCCATCCTTAATCAGATCCAAGAGCAGGGTTTTGATTGGCAGATACCGGGGATTCGGCGTGAATTAGTGATTGCACTGATCAAGTCTTTGCCTAAACCGGTGCGGCGCAATTCTGTCCCCGCGCCCAATTATGCTGAGGCGTTTCTGGCCCGCGTTACCCCGATGGAGGTGGGGCTGCTCGATGCATTAGAGCGTGAACTGCGGCGCATGACGGGTGTGACAGTGTCACGTGATAGTTGGCAATGGGACCAAGTTCCAGATCATCTTAAAATAACCTTCCGTGTGCTCGATGATAAAAATCGTATTTTGCGTGAAGGTAAAGACCTTGCTGCCTTGAAGCTACAGTTACAAGAGAAAGTGCAGGAAACATTGTCCGCCGTTGCCGACGATGGTATTGAACAAACTGACTTACATATCTGGAGTTTCGGTGATCTACCGCTGTGCTATGAGCAGCGACGTGGTGGCTATGAAGTCAAGGCATACCCGGCACTGGTGGATGAAAAAGACAGTGTCGCTATTCGCTTGTTTGATACAGAATCTCAGCAACAACAAGCTATGTGGCAGGGGACAAGACGTTTACTATTATTGAATATCCCATCCCCTATAAAGTATTTACATGAGAAATTGCCGAACAAATCCAAGCTCGGGCTCTATTTCAATCCTTATGGCAAAGTGTTGGACCTGATTGATGACTGCATTGCTTGTGGTGTGGATAAGTTAGTTGCGCAGTATGGTGGCCCCGCATGGCAAGAGGCGGAGTTCGCTCGACTACAGGAAAAGGTTCGTGCTGAGCTGAATGACACGGTGGTTGAGATTGCCAAGCAAGTTGAACAAATTCTGACGACGGTATTCAGTATTAATAAGCGACTGAAAGGCCGGATAGATATCTCAATGGCATTGGCTCTCTCTGATATCAAAGCCCAGCTAGGGGGGCTTATTTATCGTGGTTTCGTGACCAATAATGGTTGGAAACGTCTGCCGGATACACTGCGTTATCTGCAAGCGATTGAGCGCCGATTGGAAAAGCTGGCTATGGACCCTCATCGTGATCGTGCCCAAATGCTACGCGTAGAACATGTGCAACAGATGTGGCAGCAATGGCTGCATAAATTGCCGCCAAAACGCCAGCAAGATGAAGATGTTAAAGAAGTTCGCTGGATGATTGAAGAACTGCGTGTGAGCTTATTTGCCCAGCAATTGGGGACAGCTTACCCTATTTCTGACAAGCGTATTCTACAAACTATCGAACAGCTTTCTGCCTGATTAGCGATTAATATCACTCCGCGTTCTAAGTATCATTGATTTAGACGCGGAGTCTCTTACTGACTAAATTCCTTCCTAATATACCGCTATAGAATTCACTATCTTTATGATTCGTCTATTTTTATCTGCATGTCAACTATGTAATAGATGAAACTTGCTGATGTTGATGCGAAGCCTCTCGAGAATTGTAAATTAACTGGGCTGCATGGCCGCGGCGTTATTGCCTCCTATCTTGAACTCCCGCTATATGGGTACTGATAAATCAGACCATTGGGTTAAAGTTTGTCTGATTTAGGGTCACCATATTTGATTACCTATGGTGAGTTTGATAGAGTTTTTCCAGTGCAGGGATTGCTTATGTATCAAATTAGTTTGTTGAGGTTGGCACAGCGCGAGTTGTTTAAATTACCTGTAGGCATTCAGGCGGCTCTGATTAAAGCTATGGATGAGTTAGACGCCAATTCCCAAACGAAATGCAACAAAGTGACCCACCGGTCAGGTACGGATAAAATAGCCGTATTGACCCTGTCGGAGACCCTGTTGCATGAAGGGAAAACATTTGACTCAGCATGAGCGCTTTTACATCGAAAAACGAAAAGCTGAAGGCGTTAATCAGTCCTGCATTGCCAGAGAGCTCGGCGTCTCTCGCTCTACCCTGAGCCGGGAGCTCAGACGTAATACGGACCCCGCCTTCAACGGACTTTACTCCTCCAGACGCGCTGATGCCTTAGCCAGACAACGGCGGGGCGCCACCTCGGCACACAATGCCTGTGTCCCTCTGGGCCAGCAGACACAAGACTTTCTCCGGCAGGCGCTGGCTGTACATACCTCCCCTGAGGTTATCTGTGGGAGACTGAAAATCCAGTTTGATATCGCCGTCAGCAAAAATACCCTCTACCGCTATATCCGTTCGGACAGACAGGCTGGCGGTAAGCTTTACCTTCAGCTCCCTCACCGGGGTAAACGCTATCGCTATGATACGGGTGAGCCCGGACGCACGCCCATCCCGGACAGGGTTGGCATTGAGCACAGGCCTGCTGAGGCTGAACTCAAACAGGTTCCCGGGCATGTTGAAATCGATACGATTTTTGGCAAAGACCAGAAGTCATTCCTGCTGACGGTCGTGGACAAAGCCACAAAGCAGGTCATTATCCGTAAACTCCCCAATAAGTGCGCTGAGAGCGTCGTGGAAGCGTTCAGGGACATCGTGGCGAATACTTTCTGCGAGTTTAAAACCCTGACGGCAGATAACGGACCCGAGTTTGCGAAACATAAGGACATCACTCAGGTAACGGGCGCAAAGGTTTACTTTGCCCGGCCTTATCATTCCTGGGAGCGGGGGTTGAATGAGCATACCAACGGTCTGATACGGCGGTTTTATCCGAAAGGAACCGATTTTAATGGCGTCAGCGATGAAGATATTGCGAGACTGGAGCACATCCTCAACACTCGGGGGCGCAAATCTCTGGAATACAGCTCACCGAATGAGGTATTTTTAGAGTATCTACTCGCTGCATAACGCATGATGGTTTGTTGCGTTTCGTTCGGGAATGGGGCAGAGGCTTATGGTCATGAGTTGCGGGAGCCAGAGGTGCGGGATATTGGGCGCGGGCTAAAGGAATTGCGGGTTAGTGCTAGAGAGGGGGGCGGGCGTGGTTTTTTCTTTTACCACCTGGGTTGGCAGGTTTACATCATTCATATCTTACAAAAGAAGACGCAAAAGACCCCAAGACGAACACTGATGTTGGCTTATCAGCGGATGAAGGAAATCAAACGGAGATTGCAACCATGAAAAAACAAGATGACTTTGACATTATTTCTTTTGCTGAGGTTAAAACAGATGCTTTAAATCATCCTCAGGTCAAAGAAGCTTACACAGACTTGCAGATTCGCGACGCCATGATGACTGAGCTGAAAGCTGCCCGTCAGCAATGTAATTTAACACAAGAGGAAGTGGCGCAACGAGCAGGGCTGAAAAAACAAAATATCAGCCGTATGGAGAAAGGTATCATTTCTCCCAACCTCACCACGTTGAGCCGTTACGCAGCAGCATTAGGTGGGACTTTTGTTTTCAAATTCAACCAAAAGCCCCATTGTGTCAGTAAGAAATAGGGGATATCCCTCACTCTGTGTATCACTGAATAAAGTGGTCACTTTGCTGCATTTTTAGCGAGCGTTTTTAACCGTTCTCTAATCGCCGTTACCGCTAGGGCGCGATTATCCGCAAGATAGCGGTCTTTGGCGGCCGGTGCAGAACTTTGAATCGCAATTAAAGACCACGTGTCGTCATTTTTTAGTAATAGTGGGGAACCACTGTCACCTGGCAAGGTATCGCATTGGTGTGAGAGTACGCCCTGTTGTGCCCACCCGGTAACCAGACAGTCTTCATGGCTGTATAAAGTTTCAAGATGATCAAGGGGATAACCCGCTTGAGTTATTTTACGATTAACCAATTTAAGCGCTTGTGTCAGCTCACTTGAGGTTCCATCCCAAAGCGGTAACGGCTTAATCGGGATAGGCTTTGTGTTAGTTAACCGAATAAGTGCAAAATCATAAGCGGCGGCGGCGGGTGGAACTATCCAACCATCGCCATCAGGTTTAAGTTTTTTACCTAATTTGGCATCAACCAGCGTTTCCAGTCGGGTAATCTGGTACTTCCAATGACCATCATGAGAAATAAAACGTAAGGCAACAGCGCGATCAATTTTCCCCGGTGGGGTAAGAACGCAATGGCCTGCGGTGAGCGCCAGACGAGGGGAGATTAACGTTGCTGTGCAAAGGTTGCCACTGGTTGTTTCAACTTGCCCAATGGCTTGCCACGGCCACTCCGTACTATTTGTTATCGCTGTACGGTCATCTTTCCCGAAGAACAACGTGGTTTGATCCGCAATGCTGCTTTCATCATCCGGCTTGTCAGTGGGGGGAAGGGCTAAAGCCGTAGAGATGGAAAGTGGCAACAGACTCAATAGTAATAATGAAGATAAACGCATAAATAATTAGCCTTGCCTTTATTTACTGACCAAAGGTTATCCATTAACACACCTGAGACCTGCTGATTAGACGACCAATCACGGCTCTACTAGCGCTAACTATAGACATAATAAGTTGTGTCATATGTTGTCAGTAATTGATTTTTCGATAATTTTAGAGCGCTATCGGCCGTTGGTACTATAAATAAAAGAATAATGTGATCAGACCGCAAATAACTAATATGGCTAAAGTGATTTCAAATAAATAATGGCGCAGCATTATCAGCACTCCTAATAAAAAACACCCGGTAAACCGGGTGTCGAGTGAATCGCTGTTGCAGGTCAATCGTGAGAGCCTGTTGTAGCTTTCACAAGTTAAATGCTGCCGCTATTTGGTCACTGGCACTGCGGTTGGAGCTGACTTACTGTGTGTCGCTTTTTTATGGTGTTTTTTGGCTGCCTGTGCTTTTTGCACCGGGGCTGCTTTATCCATTTTTTTCATCGAATCAGATTTTTTAGCTTTCTTGTGGTGAATGGTTTTAGCCGGTGCACTATGAGCTACAGGTGCTGTAACAACGGGTGCTGCCGGTGGTGCAACGGTGTCGGCGGCTATTGCTATAGATGATACACCCAAGGTTGCAGCAACAATCAGAGCTAATACTGTTTTCATAATTTATTCCTCAGTGTTCTGTTTGTATATCGGCCCCGTTGGGTCGTTATAAAGAGAGTAGAGGAAATATATACTGGCTTCCGTGAGTCATTGGTTTCGGCTTGTAACCGATTGTACAACGGCAATAAACCAGATAAATAACCGACTAAATCACTTATTTTAGTTACAACATACATATAGCCTTTTAATAAACTTATCGTCTTATGTAACATCAACGTCGCTTGATAGTGGGGATGTAATTTGAGTTATGCAGGGAGAAGGCGCCCAACCCTAATGAGAGGTTAGGCGCAGACTAACACGCAATAAATTACAAATAGCGCCGCTCTAAATGTTGGCGGAAATAGCGAGGGTTAAGTGTTTCACCGGTAGCCTTGGTAATTAATTCTGCGGTTGAGTAACGACTGCCATGCTGCCAGATATTCTGTTGTAACCAGGTGAATAGGGCGCTGAGATCGCCACTAGCGATACTTTTATCCAGCCCCGGCATAGCATCACGGGCAGTTTGGAACAGTTGCGCTGCATACATTGCACCCAATGTATACGTTGGGAAATAGCCAAAAGCACCATCGGTCCAATGGATATCTTGCATACATCCGTTACGGTAATTACCCTCAGTATTAATACCGAGGTATTGCTGCATTTTCTCATTCCACAGCATAGGGATATCATCTACTTCGATTTCACCACTGATCAACGCTTTTTCGATTTCATACCGCAATATAACATGGGCAGGATAGCTCACTTCATCGGCATCAACTCGAATAAAACCCGTTTTAACCCGTTGATTGAGAGCTATGAAGTTCTGTTGCGCAAAAGCGGGTTGATCCCCAAATTGGTTTGCTACCAGTGGGCGGATCACTTGTAAGAATTCATTACTGCGTGCTAATTGCATCTCAAACAGTAAGCTTTGGGACTCATGGATGGCGGTTGACCGTGCATGGGAAATGGGTTGCCCTAACCATTCACGTGGTAGATTTTGCTCATAACGGGCATGGCCTGTTTCATGCACAATACCCATTAATGAACTGAGAAATTCTTGTTCGTTATAACGAGTTGTAATGCGTACGTCTTGAGGAACACCACCGCAGAACGGATGTACACTGACATCGACCCGCCCGCCGTCAAAGTCAAAACCGAGTACTTTCATCACTTGTAACCCAAGCTGACGCTGTTTTTCCACGTCAAAAGTGCCCTGTGGTATCAGGCAGTTTTCATTGGCTTGTTTAGCCGTCACTTTTTGTAATAGGTCAGGTAGCCATTGCTTAAGATCACCAAATATACGGTCTAAATCGGCACTGTTAGTCCCTGGTTCATAGAGATTAAGTAATGCGTCATAACCCGATATACCAGCCGCCTGAGAACGTATCGAGGCTTCTTCACGGCTGAGTTTTACCACTTCCCGCAAGTTCTTTGCAAAACCATGCCAATCATTAGCGATACGCTGTTGCCGCCATGCATGCTCACATCGCGCCCCTGCCAGTGATTTAGCTTCTACCAGTGCTTCTGGCAGCAGGACTGCATTGTCATAATGGCGACGCATTTCGCATAAATTTGCCTGCTCAATATCATCAAGTGTTTCTTGCTCAGCTTGTTTTAACCATTCACCAACCTGGTTGGCCGTTAATATCTGGTGTTGTAAGACATTCAGCTCCGCCATCGCTTCTGAGCGGGCAAGGTTACCTTTCACTGGCATCATAGTCTGCATATCCCATCCGGCAATAGCCGACAGGTGTTCGAAACGTGCAAGCCGGGTAAAGGTTGTACGCAGGTGGTGGTAAGCGGTGGTCATAAAACACTCCAAAGTAAAAGTTAGTGCTTAATCTTGAGCAACGGACAGTGAGTAAAGGCTTTTTACCGGCCAACAGAAACGGAAACTGGCACCGCCTAATGAACTGGCATCGACGGAGATACTGCCTTGATAAGCCAGTGCGATGGAGTGAACAATCGCCAAGCCCAAGCCACAGCCTCCCGTTGCCCGGTCGCGGCTGGGATCGAGGCGAACAAAAGGTTCAAAAACGCGTGCGCGCTCTTCCAAAGGGATACCAGGCCCATCATCTTCAACTTGCAAGCAGGCGTTGTCACCATCAAACCATAATCCGATACGCAGTCGTTGAGTGGAATAGCGTAGCGCGTTATTAACCAGATTATCTAATACGCGCTCCATCAGACGAAGGTCAACAGCACCAAAGTCACCGCGATGGGGGATATCGAGTTCGATTTCCCGATCACTATGGATTAAGCGCATATCCACGACTTTTGCTGTTAACCAGGCGGGTAGGTCGATGGGTTCCAGATTAAGGGAAACCTGCGGGCGGTCCAATCGAGCGTAGGTCAGTAACTCATCAATCAGTGCTTCTAACTGGCCAATATCATGATTTAAAGCCAATTGTTCACTTTCTGTCAGGTTGTCACTCATCGCTAAACGATAGCGTAAATGCACGAGCGGTGTGCGGAGTTCATGAGCAATACCATCAATGAGTAATTTCTTACTAACAATCAGAGTATTGATATTGTCAGCCATTTGATTAAACGCTACGCCTAAGCGGTTTAAACTGGACGTAGGATCAAAATGGGTTCGCTCGTCAAGATAGCCAGCCCCCAGTCGCTGAGCCGCATTCTCCAGTTTCAGTAGGTCTTTCCAGTGCGGGCGCATCCACAAGAATACTGGCAGCGCTAAGGACATACCAATCAGGATTAATAAGGCCAAGTCGAGCAGGCGCATTTGATGCAAATAAAATAAATAGGGGACTGGGCCGACAGCAAGAACGTAGTGACTGCGTGGGATACGTTGCAGGAAAGTATATTCATCATCTAACGCAATAATTTCACCGGCGCGCAGGCGTTTATTCAAACGCTCGCCGAGATCCCGTTTATCGAGAGGTTCTATATGCAACTGAAAGGAAAGATTTAAGTCCAGTGTAGCAATGGTTTTATTCCAATCCTTCAGGGGAATTTCCCGCAATTCACTGCGCATCAACGAAAGTGAACTTTTCATCAGGTCATCTAATGACTGCCTGCCAGCACGCTCTGCGGTGACTTTGTAAACCAAGCCAACCAGCATCGCCATCACCATAAAACAGACGAACAGCAATAAGAAAAACTGAATAAATAGCTTCCTCATTGTTGCACGGACTCCCAGGCATTGGGGGCGAATAAATAGCCTTTATTACGCACGGTTTTGATGCGAAATGGCTCGAAAGCATTGTCATAGAGTTTGCGCCGCAAACGCGAGATGGCAACGTCTATACTGCGGTCCATGCCGTCGTAGCTGACGCCGCGTAAATTTTTCAGTAGCGCTTCACGGTCCATTATTATTCCTGCATGGGTAGCTAACTCCCATAACAAATCAAAATCAGACGTGGATAATGTTATCTCTTCATCATTAAGATTAACTTGGCGGTTTACCGGATCGATACAGAGTAAGCCGAAATGAATCGCATTATGACCGGTAAATGGCGGACTAATGATCTCTTTGCTTTGTTGCTGATTATGCTGGCGAAGATGTAGCCGTAGGCGTGCTAGCAGTACTGCGGGTGGTGTGGTTTTGAGAATATAGTCATTTGCGCCCATTTCAAGCGACAGAATATGGTTCATATCACTGTCAAGCGAGGTCAGTAGCACAATCGGCCCCTCATAAACCGGCCGCAAATCACGACACAGCGTCATGCCATCTTTTCCTGGCAACATGATATCAAGCAATACCAAGTCCGGTTGTTGTTGTTCAATCACCGCCTGGGCCGTATCGCCACGGGGTTCTACAAACACATCAATGTCATGCTTACCCAGATAGGCAGCAATCAATTTTCCGACTTCCGGGTCGTCTTCCACAAAAACAATTTTGGTCATGTTTTTCAGTTTATAAAGGTGCCAGAATTCAGCATAGCGCGCAGTTGACAGCAATACTATGCATGTTATTTATTCCGCTTATCATTAATGCTGATGAGTGATTGCTAGACAACAGGTAAATCATTTCATTATATTAATAAAAGTGATTATATCGTCATCTCTATTTTGTTGCGCCTATCGTTTATATATCAATACTTACGATTAATGAATAGCTGTATCGATCAGCTGAGGACTGAGGGATGAGTGGCGAACACATTGGTGCGCCAGCGCACAGTGAAAAGGTTTGTTTCAATTACACGGAATTTTTAGCCGCATCATGCAAAAAACGGTGGAGTTTTATCGATGCGATTTATGGTGTTATGCCGATATTTGGCATGGTAGTAAAATCGCAGACTGAATCGGAAAAAACACCGCAAGAGCGGCTTAAAGCATTGGCCTTACAGGTATTATCTACCCAGCTTAATGACCAAACCAATATTGTTCGCTTGATTCGGCTAGCCGAACAACAGGGCATTACGGTGTTGGATATCCAGTTGCCTTACCCTTTGGATACTGATCAACTCGGTGAGATTAAACAAAAATTGCCGGAATCGATAAAATTAAACCAGCAGGGGGAGTGTTTATCGGTGGATTTGGCGGGAGCAGCTAATCATTAGTTAACAGACGATACTCAAACGGGCAAACTGAGGTAACGCGGTCAGCCCATTTGAGATCTTATTTTTCGCCGCTTTTATTCGGGCTTAATGCATCGCGAGCCAGGTTGCTGGAATAGTTGCAATCAACACCAGGCAGATAGCCGCTCGCTCCACGGTATTGAGTAATTTCAGCCCTTCATGCCCTTTGCGCGCATAAATAAATACCAATAATCCTGGGGCATATAACAGAACGGACAACAGCAGGTACACTAATCCGGCAGCATAAATTAACCACAAACCATACAAGCACGCGCCACTGGCAGCAACAATCAAACGCCAGTCATGACGCTTTAAGGCGACTTTAAATAAGAAGGCTCCCACGAGGAAATAGGGTACCAGAATCATTTCTGACGCAATTGTTAGTAAGGTATTGTAGTTGCTACCCGTCAGCCAAATCAGAATCAGAGCCACCTGTACTGCGCAGTTGGTTAACCACAAAGATTGTGCCGGTGCATTGTTTTTATTCTGATGGCGGAACATTTTGGGAAAAGCCCCGTGCTTAGCTGCAACCATCGGCACTTCAGCAGCCATAATGGTCCAGCTAAGATAAGCGCCACACACAGAAATAATGAGCCCAGTGGCAATGATGACTTCCCCCCAAGGGCCAATCATCTCGACCATAATTCCAGCCATCGACGGATTACGCATGCCTGCTAACTCAGCCCGCGGCACTACGCCAAGAGACAATAGGGTAATGAGCAAATAAACGCACAGGGCAGAAAGTACGGCTAACATGGTTGCCCGACCCACATCTTTTTTATTGCGTGCGCGGGCCGAAACAACGACTGCGCCTTCCACACCAATAAAGACCCAGAGCGTTATTAGCATGGTGTCCTTAACCTGCTGCCAGACCGGGGTATGCAGCGCGACACCACTAAAATCAAAACTGAAAGTATCAAGGCTGAATGCAAGTCCCGCCAACACAATAAAACCACCGATAGGCAGCAGTTTTGCCAAGGTGGCGGCCAGGTTAATACTGGCGGCGGTTTGGACACCGCGCAGAACCAGTGCATGCACCAACCATAGCAGGAAGGAGGCTCCCAGCAATGCCTGCCAAGTATTCCCTTCACCGAAGATAATGTGACCCGATTTATCAGTAAAGAAGCTTAATGCAGCAAAAACAATTACTAAGTAAGAGACATTAGCAATAACGGCGCATAGCCAGTAACCCCAGGCTGAGAAAAAACCGATAAGATCACCAAAGCCTTCTTTGGCATAGGTGAATATTCCGCCATCGAGATCAGGGCGCAAACGCGTCAGTAACAGCATGGCAAACGCCAGGAAGATGATCCCCACGCCGGTAATACTCCAGCCGATAAGCAGTGCCGCAGGGCTGGCAACTTCTGCCATATTTTGCGGTAAGCTGAAGACACCCGCTCCCAGCATTGAGCTAAGGACCAGCGCGGTTAACGCAGTCAGGCCGAGTTTTTTTTCCAATTATGGATCCTGGTTTTGAAAGTATTAATGAATGGTTACTGACTTGTAAGCAGCATTATATGAGGAAAGATTATCGATAATTGACAGATAATAGCCCCAAATTTTTGGGGAGATTTTACGGAGTGGAACGCGATCATGCAATGATTGGTTATGCGATTTGGGCAAAAAATTATTCAGTCCGTACCAATAAGAAGCAGGACAACAGCAGACACATAAAAAAAGGCAGCACGGAGCTGCCCTTACAGTAACGATTTAAGCAAACTTATTTGAACAAGTCAGCGCTAACACTCAGGTTACCACCACTTTGGTTCTGCCACTGGCGAGTCACATGGTAATACTTCGCACCTTTTGCCGCAGCACGTTTAGCCACTTCATGAGATACGTCAGTCATGCTGTTGTAGTGACCGCTAAAGGTAATAGAATCAAACGGCACCATCTGTGCGGCTGTCGTGTTATTCAGCTCCTGAATTTGAGTACCATCATTCAGGGTGACAGTGTAACGTTTACCGGTTGATGATTGCGTTTCGAAGAAACGGCCCACATCAGCACTTGGCGTACCTGAAGAGGCAACACCTGGGATTTCAACGTTGGCAGCAGCTGCGCCACCGGCAGCCAGTGCCGCACGACCAGCATCAGAATCGGCAGGAATAACATCCGGGCTCTGGACAACACGTTTTGCCGCATCTGCTTTATAAACATATGCCGTAACAAACTGGTTGCCGCCTTGGTTTGCATCAACCTGACGTACGATAAAGAAGGAGTAAGCCCCTTTCTCTTTTGCCGCTTTTGAAATGGCATCGTTGATATCAGGCTGGCTGCGGAAGAAGCCACTAACAGAAACGGTATCATAAGGCTGAAGCGCGTAGGCTTCTGCTTTTGGCAATTCTTTCACATCATTAAAGACGCGATACTGGGTTTCTTTGCTCACTTCCGCGGCATCGTTATGATAAACATCGGCCGTTACACGCCAGTTGCCGCCATTATTGTTGCTGTTGATATCCTGAATATAGAAGGAGTCTGCACCCAATTTGTCAGCACGGCGGGATACCGCATCCGCTGCTTCATTTATTGCATTAAATCGGCCAGTAATAGTAATGCGATCAAATGGCTTAATGGCTGCTGCTTGCTCAGGCGCGAGTTCTTTTGCCGCTTGTGCAGCAGAAAGCGCGGTGAGTGATAGCAATGCCGATGCGATGATCGTGTATTTCAGCTTCATAAAAAATCCTTTCGCCTTGCGCATTAACGTTGATACGTGCGGAACAATTGATGTGTAACAGAATAGCAGATGATTATTACATGTAATAATGGCGGGTGTCTCAGCAATTTATATGACTTAGTATATCAATTCTGAAGATTAGCCCGCCGGTACTTTACAGCAATAATAGGGATAAGCTTTACGAATAATTGCTTTAACGTCATAAGTGCTGATTATTTACATTTTGCTAACCTGATGCCGCGCCATTACTGGGCTGCCTCATTATTGTCCGGCTTGTTATTTTGGTGCAAAGTTGCAGGACAAGCCGCTAGTAAATATTATTTTTGTAGTGAATTATAGAGAGTTCTTTCCGCCTGCCAGTTTTAGTGCAAAAACTGCACCAGAAGCACACACAGATATGGATCATCAGTCACATTTTCAGTAGGTTATAGGGAGCTGTAGCAACGCAGGTTTATCAGTAACCAAATAGAACTGAAGCATACCCAAATTAGTGGGTGTTGCCGGTAGGCTGCAAGCAAACGAATCTCACGTCAGTGGTTCGGGTGAGTGTAAGTCGCTAACGTCCCAGCAACGCCGAGTAAGATGGATATGGCAATACTCATCATCAAAGACAGGTAAAAAGGGAACATTATGCGTATTGGTGTACCAAAAGAGCGGTTGGCCAATGAAGCCCGTGTTGCAGCAACGCCGAAAACGGTGGAACAACTGCTGAAATTAGGCTTCACCGTGGCGATTGAAAGTGGAGCTGGTCACTTAGCCAGCTTCGACGATGCGGCGTACCAGGAAGCGGGTGCCACCATTACGGATACCACCGATGTGTGGCAATCCGACCTTATCCTCAAAGTGAATGCGACCCTTGAGGAAGAAATTAGCCTGATGCGTGCTGGGAGTACGTTAGCCAGTTTTATCTGGCCAGCTCAAAACCCGGAATTACTGCAAAAGTTAGCGGAGCGTCAGGTAACCGTATTGGCCATGGATTCAGTGCCGCGCATATCTCGCGCGCAATCGATGGATGCGCTCAGTTCAATGGCCAATATAGCCGGCTATCGTGCCATTGTTGAAGCTGCCCATGAATTTGGTCGCTTCTTCACTGGGCAAATTACGGCCGCGGGTAAAGTTCCACCGGCGAAAGTGGTAATTATCGGGGCTGGGGTTGCAGGTTTGGCAGCCATCGGGGCGGCAGGGAGTATGGGTGCTATCGTGCGTGCATTCGACACCCGCCCAGAAGTAAAAGAACAAGTTCAGAGTATGGGTGCTGAATTCCTTGAGCTGGACTTTGAGGAAGAAGCGGGCAGTGGTGATGGTTACGCCAAAGTGATGTCTGACGCTTTTATCAAAGCCGAGATGGCACTGTTTGCCGCTCAAGCTGCTGAAGTGGACATCATTGTTACCACTGCACTGATTCCGGGTAAACCTGCTCCTCGGTTGATCACCAAAGAGATGGTGGCATCCATGAAGTCGGGCAGTGTGATTGTTGACCTGGCCGCGCAAACCGGTGGTAACTGTGAACTGACCGTCGCCGATAAAGTGACAGTGACAGACAATGGCGTAAAAATTATCGGCTATACCGATCTACCCAGCCGTTTACCCACACAGTCATCGCAACTTTACGGAACCAACTTGGTTAACTTGCTGAAATTACTCTGTAAAGAGAAAAATGGTGAGATAGATATTGATTTCGAAGATACCGTGATTCGCGGTGTAACCGTGGTCAAAACCGGTGAAATAACGTGGCCAGCGCCGCCTATTCAGGTATCAGCACAGCCTCAGGCGGCTAAAGCTGAACCTATTGTGAAAGAAGACGCCAAGCCTAGCTCGCCATGGCCGAAATACATCATTATGGCACTGGTCGTTGTGTTGTTTGGCTGGTTAGCAAATGTTGCTCCGAAAGAGTTTTTATCTCACTTTACGGTCTTTGCACTGGCGTGCGTAGTGGGTTATTACGTGGTGTGGAACGTCAGCCATGCACTACATACACCTTTAATGTCAGTCACTAACGCCATTTCAGGCATTATTGTCGTCGGTGCATTATTGCAGATTGGCCATGGCGGTTGGGTAAGCTTCTTATCCTTTATTGCCGTACTGATTGCCAGTATCAACATTTTTGGTGGCTTTACGGTCACCCAGCGCATGCTGAAAATGTTCCGTAAAAACTGAGTGGTATAAAACTCGGTGGGTATAAAAATAATGTCACACAAAAATATAGGGGTAACTGATGTCTAGTGGTCTCGTTACAGCTGCGTACATAGTTGCTGCGATTTTATTTATTTTCAGTTTGGCTGGGCTGTCGCGCCACGAAACATCCAAACAAGGTAACACTTTCGGTGTGACCGGTATGGCCATCGCGCTTATCGCCACCATCCTTGGGCCGGATTCAGGTAATGTTGCCTGGATCATCATTGCCATGGTGATTGGTGGCGCAATTGGTATCTATCTGGCGAAGAAAGTCGAAATGACTGAAATGCCAGAACTGGTTGCCATTTTGCACAGTTTCGTCGGTCTGGCAGCCGTTCTGGTTGGCTTTAACAGCTATCTGGATCACGGCCCGGTGGTGATGGACGCGGTGATGGTTAATATCCATCTGACTGAAGTCTTCTTAGGTATTTTTATCGGGGCAGTAACATTCACCGGTTCTATTGTTGCCTTTGGTAAGTTACGCGGGATTATCTCATCCAAACCACTGATGTTGCCACAACGCCATAAGTTGAATCTGGTGGCACTGGTTGTGTCATTCCTGCTGATGATTCTGTTCGTCAAAACCGACAGCGTTAGCTTACAAGTGGTCGCGTTGTTATTGATGACGGTGATTGCTTTGGGCTTTGGCTGGCACTTGGTGGCATCTATCGGTGGTGCTGACATGCCGGTTGTGGTCTCAATGCTGAACTCCTACTCCGGTTGGGCTGCGGCTGCGGCAGGTTTCATGTTGAGCAATGACCTGTTGATTGTAACGGGTGCCTTGGTCGGTTCTTCCGGTGCTATTCTGTCTTACATCATGTGTAAAGCGATGAATCGCTCATTTATCAGTGTGATCGCCGGTGGCTTTGGTACTGATGGTTCTTCAACCGGTAATGCTGAAGAAATGGGTGAATACCGTGAAACCACGGCTGAAGAAGTGGCTGACCTGCTGAAAAATGCTAGCTCAGTTATCATCACTCCGGGTTATGGCATGGCAGTGGCACAGGCACAATACCCCGTCGCTGAGATTACTGCAAAACTACAAGCGCGGGGCATCAAAGTCCGCTTTGGTATTCACCCGGTAGCTGGGCGTTTGCCAGGTCATATGAACGTGTTATTGGCTGAAGCCAAGGTCCCTTATGACGTAGTGCTGGAAATGGATGAAATCAATGATGATTTCCCAAGTACTGATGTCGTGTTGGTGATTGGTGCCAACGATACGGTTAACCCAGCAGCACTTGAAGACCCGCGTAGTCCGATTGCCGGCATGCCGGTGTTGGAAGTATGGAAAGCGCAAAGTGTTATTGCCTTTAAACGTTCAATGAATACCGGTTATGCTGGCGTGCAAAACCCATTGTTCTTTAAAGAAAATACCCAAATGTTGTTTGGCGATGCTAAAGACAGCGTAGAAGCAATTTTACGCGCATTGTAATTCGTTATTACGAATCGCAGATCAAGGGCCACCTATTTGGTGGCCCTTCTTTTTGATTTAATCAATGGGTGATGTCAGACAAGGGTTATTCAATCTCTTCCAGATCTTCATGGCCTTCTATCGGACAGGTAAATCCTTCGGGTTTAATTGCCAGTAAGTCACACTTAAGATGGTCGATCACATGTTCGGTAGTATTCCCAATAAAGGCGGCAGATAGCCCAGTACGCCCCAAGGTACCCAGAACAACCACCCCAGCCCGCAAGTGTTCAGCCAAATCAGGGATAACCTCTTCAGGGAGACCTTTTTCAACATGGGTGAATTTTTCATCAATGCCAAATTGCTGGCGTAATGCTTTCATCGCAACCAAATGCTGACCACGAATGGCATCGTTATAGACGCTCGGGTCAAAATCAGGCAATTCAATGGCGATATTAATTGGGGTTACCGGGTAGGCGCTGATCAGATGCACTGGCGTTTGATTGACATGTTCGGCTAACTCTCTGGTCTCTTTGACCAAACGGAGATTTAGTGGGTCATGGAGTGGATCTTCACTTGAGAGGTTAACGGCCACCAGCGCTGTGGCGCCTTCCGGCCAAGGTTGATCTTTCACCATCCAGACTGGGCATGGGCACTTACGCAATAAATGCCAGTCGGTTGGGGTAAAGATAATCGACTCCAGGCGGTCGTGTTGATGCGCCATTTTTAACAACAAATCGTGCTTGGCGTTCAGGATTTCCTGAATAATGGCCTCATAGGGCCGATTATGCCATACCACTTTGATTTCAATTGGAATACCGGCATCAAGATAAAAGCGGCATTGCTCGCTTATCCATGCGGAACGTTGGCTGATAACCCCTTTACGCATTGCGGTACGCTCATCAGGCGACAGCAGGGTGGTCATATCATATGACAGATCATAAATAGCCAAAAATGCTTTGATTGTGCCGCCATTGCGCTGCACAAGGTAAACTGCACGTCTTAGTGCAGGTTGATCATCCTGATTGGGGTCAATAGCAACCAGAATATTCTGATACTTTGCCATAGAGTCTCCTTACAAACGTGAATTAACAGTATGTTAGTTAAAGAGTAAACCATGAAAGGGAAACAGGATAGGTGGCTGGGGGAAGCAGACCAATAAATTTTCAAGTTGCAGATTTGCTGACGGCTTGTGTTACTCGGTCGATCCTCAGACCTGCTCTCTACGAGGCCGTTACTTACCGCCTTCCTGCAACTTGAAATCTATCGGGTATTTATTATTCTGGTTTTGATCAGGTTACAGACTTGGTCTTGGATTACCCGCCAGTTTGGCCAGAGCTTCGGTATTCTCGATAGTAATGTACTTACCTTTCACACTCAGAATATCGCTTTTCTGGAAACGGCCCAGTAAACGGCTGATGGTTTCTACCGTCAGACCTAAATAGTTACCAATATCACCACGGGTCATCGTCAGGCGGAACTCACGTGGAGAGAAACCACGTTGAGCAAAACGGCGAGACAGATTATAGATAAAGGCCGCCAGACGCTCTTCTGCATTCTTTTTGGAAAGTAGCAAAATCATATCTTGGTCACCTTTGATCTCACCACTCATCAGGCGCATCATCTGCTGGCGCAGATTTGGCATTTTGCCGGATAAATCGTCCAACGTATCAAACGGGATTTCACAAACCATGGATGTTTCCAGAGCTTGTGCGAAGCTCGGATGCTGCAAATTGCTGATAGCGTCAAAACCGACTAAATCACCCGCCAGATGGAAACCGGTGATTTGCTCATCACCTTCTTCGGTAATGGTGTAGCTTTTAATGGTCCCGGAACGGATGGCATACAGGGATTTGAGTTCATCACCCGCTTTAAACAGCGCCTGTCCTTTCTGAATAGGTTTCTTCCTTTCAATGATATTGTCGAGCTGATCCAGCTCGTTTTCATTTAAGGTAAACGGAATACAGAGCTGGCTAATACTGCAATCCTGACAGTGAATTGCACAACCACCAGACTGGATACGTCGGATTACGCGTTTTTCCGGGATCATAGGGTATTCCCATTAATATTGATATGCGTCAATTTTAACATCTTTTCTTGCGTCTGATAAGAGCAACAATAGTTAGCGTGCTAAAAGATAACCCTCATGCATTAATAACCAGCGTTTTCTCTCCACTCCACCGGCATATCCTGTCAATGCACCTTGTTGCCCAATGACCCGATGACAAGGGACAACAATTGAAATAGGGTTCAATCCATTCGCCATCCCGACAGCCCGCGAAGCGGTAGGGCGGTGCCCCATTCCCGAACGAAACGCAACAAACCATCATGCGTTATGCAGCGAGTAGATACTCTAAAAATACCTCATTCGGTGAGCTGTATTCCAGAGATTTGCGCCCCCGAGTGTTGAGGATGTGCTCCAGTCTCGCAATATCTTCATCGCTGACGCCATTAAAATCGGTTCCTTTCGGATAAAACCGCCGTATCAGACCGTTGGTATGCTCATTCAACCCCCGCTCCCAGGAATGATAAGGCCGGGCAAAGTAAACCTTTGCGCCCGTTACCTGAGTGATGTCCTTATGTTTCGCAAACTCGGGTCCGTTATCTGCCGTCAGGGTTTTAAACTCACAGAAAGTATTCGCCACGATGTCCCTGAACGCTTCCACGACGCTCTCAGCGCACTTATTGGGGAGTTTACGGATAATGACCTGCTTTGTGGCTTTGTCCACGACCGTCAGCAGGAATGACTTCTGGTCTTTGCCAAAAATCGTATCGATTTCAACATGCCCGGGAACCTGTTTGAGTTCAGCCTCAGCAGGCCTGTGCTCAATGCCAACCCTGTCCGGGATGGGCGTGCGTCCGGGCTCACCCGTATCATAGCGATAGCGTTTACCCCGGTGAGGGAGCTGAAGGTAAAGCTTACCGCCAGCCTGTCTGTCCGAACGGATATAGCGGTAGAGGGTATTTTTGCTGACGGCGATATCAAACTGGATTTTCAGTCTCCCACAGATAACCTCAGGGGAGGTATGTACAGCCAGCGCCTGCCGGAGAAAGTCTTGTGTCTGCTGGCCCAGAGGGACACAGGCATTGTGTGCCGAGGTGGCGCCCCGCCGTTGTCTGGCTAAGGCATCAGCGCGTCTGGAGGAGTAAAGTCCGTTGAAGGCGGGGTCCGTATTACGTCTGAGCTCCCGGCTCAGGGTAGAGCGAGAGACGCCGAGCTCTCTGGCAATGCAGGACTGATTAACGCCTTCAGCTTTTCGTTTTTCGATGTAAAAGCGCTCATGCTGAGTCAAATGTTTTCCCTTCATGCAACAGGGTCTCCGACAGGGTCAATACGGCTATTTTATCCGTACCTGACCGGTGGGTCACTTTGTTGCATTTCGTTTGGGAATTGGCGGCAGCCGTGGCTTTTCTGGTTGGAAAAGACGGTGGCTGGATTAATGGGCAAGTTTTACGCGCCAACGGTGGCCTGATTTAGCCTGTGGTGAACGCGTGGAAAGGTCAGGGGAGCCTGCATTGTCAGAGATAACAATTAATCGCGACTGTCATAAAAGCGTCATTCGCTTGTTCTAGTATCCGTTGTAACCAATCAATACAAATTGTATTACTGTTTTACAACAAGGAATTATACCGATGCAGAACCGCGTATCCACTTTGTCCGGCATAGCGTTATCCAGTCTGATACTCACCAGTTCATTGTTTACACCGAATGCTGTTGCTTCCGCCACTGGCTTATATGACCGTAGCGCCAAGGGAGATGTCACTCAATTTGGCGGGGCACGACGTTTGACCGGTGATCAGACACAGGCTCTTCGTGATTCGCTTTCCAATAAAACCGTAAAGAATGTCATTTTACTGATTGGCGATGGTATGGGCGATTCAGAAATCACCTCAGCACGTAACTATGCTATGGGGGCCGGTGGTTTCTTTAAAGGAATTGATGCGTTACCACTGACAGGGCAATACACGCACTACTCATTAGATAAGAAAACGCAAAAACCGGATTACGTGACTGACTCAGCTGCCTCCGCAACAGCTTGGTCCTCAGGTGTAAAAACGTATAACGGCGCGCTGGGTGTTGATGTGTTCGGAAAAGATCACGTCACCTTGTTGGAGTTAGCGAAGAAAGCCGGTAAAGCAACTGGTAACGTTTCAACTGCTGAACTGCAAGATGCCACTCCTGCGGCACAGTTTGCTCACGTAACTGGGCGAAAATGCTATGGCCCGGAGGAAACAAGCGAGAAGTGCAGTAGCAATGCGCTGGAAAAGGGTGGGCGCGGTTCAATTACTGAGCAGATGATTGCCGGGCGCGCGGATGTCACATTGGGTGGTGGCGCTAAATCATTCAGCCAAGTCGCTAAAGCCGGTGAATGGAAAGATAAATCTCTGCGTGAACAAGCCTTGGCTCGAGGTTATGTTATTGTCGAAAATCTTGACGATCTGAATGCAATAAAGCAGGCAGACCAACAAAAACCGCTATTAGGGTTATTTAGCCCAGGTAACATGCCAGTACGTTGGCAGGGGCCGAAAGCGTCTTATCATGGCAATTTAGATAAGCCGCCGGTAGTTTGTGAAAACAATGCCGAGCGTACTAAAGATATTCCAACCTTGGCAGTGATGACTGAAAAAGCAATTGACCTGCTGAAACATAACGAAAAAGGATTCTTCTTACAGGTTGAAGGGGCATCCATTGATAAACAAGACCATGCGGCGAATCCTTGTGGTCAGTTCGGTGAAACTGTCGATTTGGATGAAGCAGTACAAAAAGCACTGGAGTTTGCGCGTGCAGAAGGTAATACCTTGGTTATTGTGACGGCAGATCACGCGCATTCCAGTCAAATTATTGAAGCAGATGCAAAAGCTCCTGGCTTAACACAAGCGTTAACCACGAAAGATGGCGCAGTTATGGCGATAAGCTATGGCAACTCTGAAGATGATTCTCAAGGGCACACGGGTACCCAATTGCGCATAGCAGCTTACGGACCACATGCGGCAAATGTGGTTGGTCTAACAGACCAAACCGACCTGTTCTTTACCATGCGTGATGCTATGGCGATTAAATAAGTCACGATACACCTGTTACAACACAATTCGCTGAATAATCCCGGTGCAATAATGGCCGGGATTTTTAGTTTCTGTTAGCTACGATTATATCCATCCTCTAAATATCACTGATTTACATTATCATTTCTTACCAATTGTTATAATAATAACATTTTAATTCATGCCAAACTCCTGTCTTTCCCATGCTGTGTACTTCAATTGCTGCGATCTTTGTCACACACATAACATTTGTCAGCTGATAATGTTATTGCAATAACATTACGTGGTAAAAATTAGAATAAAGGGGTTAACAATGGATATTGCAGTAATTGGTTCCAACATGGTTGATCTGATCACTTATATTGATGAAATGCCACAAGTCGGGGAAACATTGGAGGCACCAAATTTTGAAATTGGGTGCGGCGGTAAAGGGGCCAATCAGGCGGTTGCCGCTGCCAAGTTAGGTGCCAATGTGATGATGGTCACTCGGGTTGGTGATGATCTATTTGCGGAAAATACCATAAGGAATCTACAAAAAGCTGGGGTTGATACCCAGTATGTAAAAGCAGTTACAGGGGCCTCGAGTGGTGTGGCTCCGATTTTCGTCGATAAATCATCACAAAATCGAATTTTGATTATCAAAGGCGCTAACAATCATTTGTTACCCGCGGATGTCGATGCTGCTGCTGATGCGCTCAAAGCTTGCCAATTGATTATTCTACAACTCGAAATTCCGCTGGAAACGGTCTACGCCGCTATCGACTTTGCCCGCCAGCACCAGATTAAAGTCATTCTTAATCCAGCCCCCGCATCTAAAGCATTGGATATCGGCTATGCATGTCAGTGCGAGTTCTTTATGCCAAATGAAACTGAGCTCGCGATTCTGACCGGAATGCCAGTTGATAGTCTGGATAACATTTACCGTGCAGGGCGCAGCTTATTGGATAAAGGGTTACATAACCTGATCATTACTTTGGGGCATCGCGGATCATTATGGATGCACGGTGAACACATTGACCATGTGCCACCGGTTAGTGTCCACGCCATCGACACCAGCGGCGCAGGTGATGCTTTTATTGGTTGTTTTGCTCTTGAATATGTCCAGCACGGCAATATATTAAAAGCGATGGAAATGGCTTCTGCTTTTGCAGCCTACAGTGTCACAGGAAAGGGAACCCAACGTTCTTATCCTGATGCGTCGCAATTTATTGATTTTTTAAAGACCCTACACCAAGGAAAATAAAATGCGCCTTAATACCGTTCAACTGCCAGATGGCTATTTAAATAAAACACCGTTATTCCAATTTATTTTGCTTTCCTGTTTATTCCCGCTCTGGGGATGTGCAGCCAGTCTGAATGATATTTTAATCGCCAATTCCCAAACGAAATGCAACAAAGTGACCCACCGGTCAGGTACGGATAAAATAGCCGTATTGACCCTGTCGGAGACCCTGTTGCATGAAGGGAAAACATTTGACTCAGCATGAGCGCTTTTACATCGAAAAACGAAAAGCTGAAGGCGTTAATCAGTCCTGCATTGCCAGAGAGCTCGGCGTCTCTCGCTCTACCCTGAGCCGGGAGCTCAGACGTAATACGGACCCCGCCTTCAACGGACTTTACTCCTCCAGACGCGCTGATGCCTTAGCCAGACAACGGCGGGGCGACACCTCGGCACACAATGCCTGTGTCCCTCTGGGCCAGCAGACACAAGACTTTCTCCGGCAGGCGCTGGCTGTACATACCTCCCCTGAGGTTATCTGTGGGAGACTGAAAATCCAGTTTGATATCGCCGTCAGCAAAAATACCCTCTACCGCTATATCCGTTCGGACAGACAGGCTGGCGGTAAGCTTTACCTTCAGCTCCCTCACCGGGGTAAACGCTATCGCTATGATACGGGTGAGCCCGGACGCACGCCCATCCCGGACAGGGTTGGCATTGAGCACAGGCCTGCTGAGGCTGAACTCAAACAGGTTCCCGGGCATGTTGAAATCGATACGATTTTTGGCAAAGACCAGAAGTCATTCCTGCTGACGGTCGTGGACAAAGCCACAAAGCAGGTCATTATCCGTAAACTCCCCAATAAGTGCGCTGAGAGCGTCGTGGAAGCGTTCAGGGACATCGTGGCGAATACTTTCTGTGAGTTTAAAACCCTGACGGCAGATAACGGACCCGAGTTTGCGAAACATAAGGACATCACTCAGGTAACGGGCGCAAAGGTTTACTTTGCCCGGCCTTATCATTCCTGGGAGCGGGGGTTGAATGAGCATACCAACGGTCTGATACGGCGGTTTTATCCGAAAGGAACCGATTTTAATGGCGTCAGCGATGAAGATATTGCGAGACTGGAGCACATCCTCAACACTCGGGGGCGCAAATCTCTGGAATACAGCTCACCGAATGAGGTATTTTTAGAGTATCTACTCGCTGCATAACGCATGATGGTTTGTTGCGTTTCGTTCGGGAATGGGGCCTTTATTGTATCCGTGATTTTGTTCATGTGCCGGGCGCAAAGCAAACGGTTTAGTAATATTTGGGATTCCGGGCACTCATCGCCCCGAAAAGTTCCATCTAACGTCTTAAAACCATTAATTATTATAATGTTAATATATAAATCAAGGAGCATCACGAGATCTTTTCGTCTCCCAGAATTTTATAAACCGTGGAGCGGGCAATTCTGAGTTGACAGGAAATTTCCGTTGCACCAGTGCCTTTCTGGTGAAGCATCAGCACGGCGTCCCTGTCCACGGTACGTCTGCGGCCAAATTTGATGCCTTTCAGCTTGGCTTCCTGTCGGCCTTCATTCGTGCGCTCTAAGATCCTTCTGCGTTCGGCCTGTGCTACGGCTGACAGGATGGTAACCACCATTTTCCCCATTTCACCGTCAGTGCTAATCCCGTCGTCAATAAACCGTACAGCGACCCCCTGAATATCGAACTCTTTTATCAGATGGATCATATCGGCAGTGTCGCGGCCAAGCCGGTCGAGTTTTTTGACCAGGATGACGTCACCTTCCTCCACCTTCATACGCAGCAGATCTAGCCCCTCTCTGTCAGTATGGCTACCCGATGCTTTGTCGGTAAAAATGCGGTTGGCTTTCACCCCTGCCTCTTTAAGCGCCCGTATCTGAATATCGAGGGACTGCTGGCTGGTTGAGACCCGCGCATAACCAAAAGTTCGCATAAAATGTACCCTAAATCGAATATCAGACATGATGTGTATATTATGCCAAAATTACGATTTAATAGACACACAGATAAACCCGTTTTACTGTGTCTGATAATTTATAATATTTCGGACATCTAGTTTATGTAACACAGACTTAACATGCAGAGGGAATTATGCATAAAGGTAAAACAAGAATCAGTATATTAACCCGTAATGAGATAAATGAATTATATGAGCCTCCTTCATTCAGCACTACAGAGAGGGAAGAGTACTTCTCATTAGAGAGTAATCTTCGTAGGACGGTAAATAAAATTATAAAATTATAAAAATAGAAAGTAGAGTATATATAATATTACTTATAGGCTATTTCAGATATAAACCAGTGATCCCGGAATTTACATCACGAAGCGTAAAGAAAGATATAAAATATATTGTCCGGAATTTCTATCCGAAAGAAAATCCGGATATGGAGATTGACATTCCCAGGAGTACTATCACTTGGTTAATTAAGCGCATGTTATCAATCCTTGGTTTTATACAGTTAACCCCACCACTGAAAAAAGAGATGACCTTTCGCCTGAATGACGTAGCCACAATAAGTATGGATCCCCGATATATTTTTGACGAACTGCTGGCTTTTCTAGGACAGAAGAAAATTGCACTTCCGGGTTACAGTACGGTTCAGGATCTTGTATCTGAAGCATTAAATTCGGAAAGGCAACGCATCCTGAATATCCTTTCAAAAAGAATGACTGATGCCACAGTCAAAAAAATTAATTCTATTTTACACGATGAAGGGAAATTGAATAATATACGCGGGAGCAATGGAAATGCAAAAGACTTTTCACCATCTGAAATAGGAAAAGAACTTAGCACGCATAAAACTATCAGCGACATTTACCATGAGATAAAGGAAACTGTTAACTCATTGGGCATATCTAAGGGGAATATGTCATATTATGCCACAATAGTGAAACACAGTACTGCGTTCAGCCTTAAGCGACACCCGAAATGGCAGGGAACTCTCTATTTATGTTGTTATTTATATTTCAGATACAGAGAGATTAATGATAAAACCATCACTGCCTTTCGTTACCTTATAAAAAAACACAGTGAAGCTTCATCGATATCTGCAAAGCAACGCATGATTGAGGAAGTTGACTTAATAAATAAAAAACTGAAATTTGCTGGTAGTGTATTTAACCATTTCATCGATGAAAGCATTGATGACAACACGCCTTTTGGTGATATTCGAAGAAAAGTATTTGAAATTATATCCAGAGAAGATATGCATCTCGTCAGTCAATTCTTTGACAAGAATAATATCGACAAAATTGAATACCAGTGGCAGTACATTGACAGTAACCATCTTAAAGTCGCCAACTCTATCAGAAAGTTATTTATGGCCATTGATATTGTTTATGACAAAGAGCATTCTGTCATAGGTAAGCAAATTGAAACGTCCCGGACGGATTTAAAAGAAAAAGGACGACTGGACATCACAGATCAGCGGATAATTCGCCCAGCCGAGAAATCTTACATTGTAAACGAAGGAGCTGTTAATACATCCCGCTTCGAGTTTCATATGTACACCAGAGTGTCTAACATGCTGGAAAACGGTAGGATTTACGCATCAGAAAGCGAGCAAAACAAACGATTGGAGGATGATCTGATTGCTCCTGAGATCTGGGATAAAGATAAATCTATACTGATAGAAAAGACCGGTCTGAAGAGAATGATTACCCCCATAGCCCAGACTCTATCAGAACTTAAAAATAACTTTAATGATCAGTTAAAGAAAGTAAGTATAAGTATAAATTCAGATGCAAATGAATTTGTAAAAAGACTGCCGAAATCAAACAAGCTACAATGGAGTCTGGCAAGTAAAAAATGGAAAACCAGTATTGACAATCCGGTTTACAATCAAATAAAAAACATCGGAATTATTGATGTGATGAAATATGTCAATAAAGAAACAGGGTTTCTGTCAACTTTTAATGCTATAACATCCAGAAAGAATAATCTGGAAGCAAATGACAACGATCTCCTGGCCTGCATATTTGGCAATGGTGCAAACTATGGTGTTCATCGGATGGCATTTTCATCGGACAGAAGTATAGGGGTATTGAGAGACGTAAATGAAAAATTCATTCGTCCTGATACGACGGAACAGGCAAATATCATCATATCGGATGCAATAGCCAAACTTTCTGTATTTAAATACTGGACAATAAATGAAGAGTCACCCTTTGGAAGTATTGATGGTCAGAAGCACACATGCAGAATAAATACTTTCAAGGCCCGATTTTCTGCCAAGTACTTTCGAAAAGGAGAAGGTGTTTCATCCATGATGCTGGTATCCAATCATGTGCCATTAAAAACAGTTGTCATTTCTCCAAATGAGTATGAAGGACATTTTGCATTCGATCTACTTTATAATAATTCAAGTGAAATACAGCCAAAATCTCTGGCAACGGATAGTCATGGTGTCAACAATATAAACTTTGCCATTCTTGATATTTTTGCATATCAGTTCTCTCCACGATATGCGAAATTTAAAAAGATATTTAATGAGTTGTTTGAAATCATTCTAGATAAAGATGAATTAATAATTAAACTGAAGAAAGAGTTTAATCATAAACTCATCATGCAGGAATGGGATAATATACAGCATATCATTTGTTCTTTGAGCCGGAAAACAACTGTACAAAGCACAGTAATTAAAAAGTTATCTAATACTAAACGTAGCAGCAAAACGCTCGCAGCTCTGAGAGAATATGACAGGCTGATTAGATGTATTTACGTTCTGGATTACGCTGATAATAAAACGTTAAGGCAATTTGTTCAGCAGGCCCTAAATAGAGGTGAGGCTTATCATCAGTTGAGAAGAGCGATAGCCTCAGTTAATGGAAATCAGTTTCGTGGCGGTGATGACTACCAGATAGATCAATGGAATGATTGTGCCAGACTGATAGCAAACTGTATTATTTATTATAATGCAGCAATACTATCTGGATTAATTGATAAATTTGAAAAACAAGGGAATGAAAAGGCTATTGAGATGCTTGCTAATTTATCCCCGGTTGCTTGGGGTCATATCCTTCTGGGGGGTAACTATACTTTTGAAGAACAGCCAGCAATCACGAGCCTAGACAGTATCCTAGAAGATGTTGATCCACTAAATAGTGAGGAAGAAGCAGGATTAATTTGAAAAGTTAACATAATGAAAAATAGATATTTTTATCGAAACGTTTAGCATTTTCGTGGAAATGTGCACGGAACCCCAAGTTTGCACCATAAAATTTATACATAACATCACGTAAGGTACTTAGCTGCGAAATGTCCGTCACAAAAATCGTTATCTTAATAAGATCAGCAAAACTGCTATTTTCAGCCTGCACAATACTAGCGATTTGATGAAAAATCTCTGTAGCTTGTTCGGCCATACCTCTCCCTTGTGCAATGGTACCGAACGCTGTCATACCTGAAATATAAAGCAATCCATTGTGCTGCACGCTATGAACGTAAGCCCCCGCAGGGTTAGCAAGATGAGGATAGTTTTTACGAAGTAACGTCATATTTAAAATTCCTCTTTAAATCTATTGAAAATAAAATCTTGCACTCACCCCGTGGCTACGGGCATTCCTTCAGAATTAATATAATCAAGATTTGCAACTAATATACGAGCATAGATAACCGGCTGTTATCGATAATATACCGTTAACAGCCTTTTAAAATTAGATAGGAGGTTAATTAGGCCAAGAGTAATTTCTGTAACTCTGCCAGCGAACTGACTTGGTAACGAGGCGCAATATTATCATCCGGTACACTGCCGTGCATATTAAGCCAGCAAGTATCTATCCCTGCATTAATACCACCCTGAATATCAGAATGCAGATTATCGCCCACCATTAGAATATGCTCTTTGGCCGGGTTATTCATTAAATTGAAAGCATGCTCAAATATAGCCACATCCGGTTTGGCCACCCCGACTTGTTCAGAAATGATCAGCGGAGAAAAGACATTTTTCAGACCAGTACGTTCCAAACGTATCGTTTGTAGCTCGGTAAAACCATTGGTAATAATACCCATATTCACTTTACCACTCAAGGCATCAACCAACTCACGGGCACCCGGTAGGAGTGAACAGATATCCGCCATGGCGACTAAAAACTCACTGTTCAACCGGGTAGCTGCCACCCCCAGTTTCTCTGCCCACATCTCAAAACGGGTGTTTTGTAATTCGCTGGCGGATATTTTCCCATCTTGATAATCAACCCACAGCGGTTTATTAACCAATTGATAATAATCGAAATCCTGCACGGAAAAATCCACATTAAAGCGAGAAAACATCAGCTTTAACCCTTGATATGCATCAAAGTGAAATAGTGTCTCATCCGCATCGAACAGTATCCATTGGTATTTCATCACGACTATCTCTCTGACATTATTAGGCGCGCTATGGTAGCGATTATTAGCATTCAGCTCAAGTTACACCGCGGCGATACCTGGCTAATCATATTAATAGTGCTGCCGATATATCACGGGCCCCATTCCCGAACGAAACGCAACAAACCATCATGCGTTATGCAGCGAGTAGATACTCTAAAAATACCTCATTCGGTGAGCTGTATTCCAGAGATTTGCGCCCCCGAGTGTTGAGGATGTGCTCCAGTCTCGCAATATCTTCATCGCTGACGCCATTAAAATCGGTTCCTTTCGGATAAAACCGCCGTATCAGACCGTTGGTATGCTCATTCAACCCCCGCTCCCAGGAATGATAAGGCCGGGCAAAGTAAACCTTTGCGCCCGTTACCTGCGGCGCGTGTCAAGGTAGTTGTCGCCTCAGTTAATTCATGCGGCCAACGTTTCACGTTCCGGATTTAACCAGACCTCATCCTGCCGGTGCCAGTTTCTCGTTGAACCTGACCACCGATGTGGATTCTGCATTTTCGCCGCTTCATAGACCGATTTACGCTGCGCCAGTAGTGCCCGATCTTCACCTCTGTGTCGTTGCCCTGGTGTGACGTAACGGATACCACTGTGCCGATGTTCTTCGTTATACCAGCCAACGAAGGTTTCTACCCACGCCTGCGCATCCTCCAGCGTCGCGAAGCCCTTCTCCGGCCAGCTCGGCACGTATTTCAACGTCCTGAACAGCGATTCAACATACGCGTTATCGTTGCTCACCCGTGGCCGGCTGTGCGACGGGGTTATCTTAAGTTCCGCAAGCTTTACCTGCAGCACCTGTGACTTCATCGGGGCTCCGTTATCCGCATGCAGTACCAGCGGCTCCTGCCAACAGCGTTCGCTCAGCACTGTCCGATTCATCAGCTCTGCCGCATGCTCACCACTTTCAACCAAGTGAACCTCGTGACCGACGATTTTGCGGCTGAACACGTCTTCTATCAGGTACAGATAGAACCAGTGTCCTGCCGTCAGCGACCTCAGCCAGGTAATATCCCATGACCACACCTGATTCGGTGCCGTCGCCCTCCAGGTCGATAGCGGCTTGCTTTGCGCTACCCTCTGCCGACCACGGTGCGTTGTTTCGCCAGCACGTCTTAGTATCCGATAAAACGTTGACTCACTGGCGATATAGCGCTTTTCATCCGCCAACAAAGGAACGATTTGCGTCGGTGGCAGGCTGGCGAACCGCAGTTCATGACAGAGGGCTAAAACCTGTTGTTCCTCTTCGGCAGTGAGTTTGTTCTTCGGGATGGGCCGTGACGCCGTGGGTCTGCGGTCATGCGTCCCTTTTCCCCAACGCTGTAATGTTCGCTCACTAAGCCCAATAGACTGGCAAGCCTCGCTCAGCCTCGCGCCTGCAGCAACGGCTTCCTTTACGATTGTCATCAATCGCAGCCTGTCCGGAGTCGGCGTCATTCGTCCCCGTTTTCCTCGACGAACAACGCCTTGAACTTTTTTTGCAATATCAGCAATGCCGCAGCCTCAGCCAACGCCTTATCCTTGCGGGCAATTTCACGCTTAAGCTGATGAATTTCGTTTTGCTGTTTCTTGACGAGTGCTTTCTCTTCACGCGGATCTGGCTGCATTATCTCATTCTTCCACTGCTGAATTTGCTCAGGGTAGAGCCCTTTACGGCGACAGTACTCAGCAACAGCATGGGCGGAAAGAGGTGCCGTTTCAACCAGGATGGCAAAACGAGCCTCACGGGACCATTGCTGCGGGGTTTTTACCTCAACGTGGGTGCTCGCGGTCGAAATACCTGCCTTGGAGCGCCAGGTGTAAAGCGTATTGACAGGGATCCCCTCAGAGCGTGCAATCTGAACAACCGGCTGATTGTGTGGTGGCATCATTCTGGCAATCACAGCGGCTTTAAGCTCAGGTGAATACGTTTTCATTCTTGTTGTCTCCAGCCCCTTGGATGTTTTCAGTTAGAGGCGACAACTACCCTGACATGGGGGGCCTGAGTGATGTCCTTATGTTTCGCAAACTCGGGTCCGTTATCTGCCGTCAGGGTTTTAAACTCACAGAAAGTATTCGCCACGATGTCCCTGAACGCTTCCACGACGCTCTCAGCGCACTTATTGGGGAGTTTACGGATAATGACCTGCTTTGTGGCTTTGTCCACGACCGTCAGCAGGAATGACTTCTGGTCTTTGCCAAAAATCGTATCGATTTCAACATGCCCGGGAACCTGTTTGAGTTCAGCCTCAGCAGGCCTGTGCTCAATGCCAACCCTGTCCGGGATGGGCGTGCGTCCGGGCTCACCCGTATCATAGCGATAGCGTTTACCCCGGTGAGGGAGCTGAAGGTAAAGCTTACCGCCAGCCTGTCTGTCCGAACGGATATAGCGGTAGAGGGTATTTTTGCTGACGGCGATATCAAACTGGATTTTCAGTCTCCCACAGATAACCTCAGGGGAGGTATGTACAGCCAGCGCCTGCCGGAGAAAGTCTTGTGTCTGCTGGCACAGAGGGACACAGGCATTGTGTGCCGAGGTGGCGCCCCGCCGTTGTCTGGCTAAGGCATCAGCGCGTCTGGAGGAGTAAAGTCCGTTGAAGGCGGGGTCCGTATTACGTCTGAGCTCCCGGCTCAGGGTAGAGCGAGAGACGCCGAGCTCTCTGGCAATGCAGGACTGATTAACGCCTTCAGCTTTTCGTTTTTCGATGTAAAAGCGCTCATGCTGAGTCAAATGTTTTCCCTTCATGCAACAGGGTCTCCGACAGGGTCAATACGGCTATTTTATCCGTACCTGACCGGTGGGTCACTTTGTTGCATTTCGTTTGGGAATTGGCGTTCGGCAATGTGACTTATCGCAATAGCGCTTACCATTGCATCGCTATTGGCATCGGCACTGGCATAACCGCCATAAATATCGCCGTTAAATAAACCATTATTGACGACAACCGTATTATTATTACTTGCCCCATTAGCATCAGCACGGCTCATAACCGCATCAGTATTACTTACGTTAGACGTTGATGCGACAGCATCAGCAGACCCGCCAAGAATAGATTGCAATGTGGCGGATGCGGGCGTATCGACAGTAACAGTATACCCGGAGGCATCGGTGCTCTCTGAACCCTGCGCCAATACGCCAATAATATCAGTACTTGAGGCTGTAGTGACCGTGCAGGCACTATCAGCCGATGTTCTGGCGGGGTCGTTACACTCAATAGCATAAGCACTGGAGGCCGCACCAGTCATTAACGTTGCCATCAGGCAGCGGGTAATAATATTTAATTTTTGGATTGTAATAGGTTTCATATAGATGAATACATCCTGGTAATAATAATGATTACAAGAAAGATAAAATCGAAATAAGAAAACGAAATAGAAATAAGAAGTGAGAAATTGAGAAAAGAAAGGCTTGGTTTTTAATCGGGTTTAAACTCGCCTTATCGAGTTGGAATTAGCACTGCAGATGGCAGTTGATGGAGTACATCTTAAATTGATTTAGATCACAAAATAATCAGACAGGCATCCAATCGGTGTAGGATTATTCTTGTATTGCACGATTTTTATCCATTTTGGCCATGGCACTGTGGATCTCTGGGTAAGTGAAAAGGGTGGTCAGACACTTTTTGAATCCTTGAGTGTGAAATTAGTGTAATATGTCGGGTCACGAACCAGTGTGTGAGGCCGCCTGCACCCTTTTTAGTGCGCCATGCTGTGTTCTAAAATGTATTACATTCAGTGAGTTTCGCTTGATTGCGAGCTTAACTTGTTGATTACAATATATAATTCGACGCCTGTGAAGGCGACATTAGAGGTTGCTCAATGAGCGAGAAGTCAGAAAACCAAAAATTACCAAACTCAAAGCCACAAAGCCCTAAACCGCAGGGCGATAAAATTGTGGGTGAAAAATTACAGAAAGTCTTGGCACGTGCCGGTCATGGTTCGCGTCGGGAAATCGAAACTATTATCCAACAAGGCCGTGTCAGCGTTGATGGTAAAATATCAACGCTGGGTGATCGTGTTGAAGTCACTCAGGCCACCAAAATTCGCCTCGATGGTCATCTTCTTTCTATTAAAGAATCTGAAGAGGCTGTTTGCCGTGTTCTGGCGTATTACAAGCCGGAAGGTGAACTCTGTACCCGTAATGATCCCGAAGGTCGCCCAACAGTATTCGATCGTTTACCTAAACTGCGCGGTTCGCGCTGGGTGGCGGTAGGCCGTCTGGATGTTAATACGTCAGGGTTATTATTGTTCACCACTGACGGTGAACTTGCCAACCGTCTGATGCATCCAAGCCGTGAAGTTGAACGCGAATATGCCGTGCGGGTGTTTGGTCAAATCGATGACGAAAAAATCAAACAACTTAGCCGTGGCGTGCAGTTGGAAGATGGTCCAGCGGCTTTCCGCACCATTAGCTTCCAAGGCGGAGAGGGGATTAACCAGTGGTATAACGTTACGTTGACCGAAGGGCGCAACCGTGAAGTTCGCCGCTTGTGGGAAGCTGTTGGCGTGCAGGTTAGCCGCCTGATTCGTGTGCGTTATGGCGATATTAATTTGCCGAAGGGCCTGCCACGAGGTGGCTGGACCGAATTGGATCTGAAGGCAACCAACTACTTGCGTGAGTTGGTCGAATTGGATTCTGAAACTGTCAGTAAACTGCCTGTTGAGAAAGACCGACGCCGGGTTAAAGCCAATCAAATCCGTCGTGCGGTTAAACGCCACACTGAAGTCGCTGGCCGTCAGGTCGCGGGTCGTCAAGGTTCTGCTCGTAAAAGTTCTACTCGTCAAAATACGGGTAATGCGGCGCCAGCAGCAACGACTGCTCGACGCGGATCTAACAAGCGCGGGTAATTTGTCTAATGGGGAGGGAGCATTTTCTCCCCATCATTGATTTTAAGCATTCACATCCCTTCCTCAGCTATTGTGTTTCTTCCTGAAGTATAAAAAACCACCATCCATCTATTGGATAGTATAATATTTCTATAATAAATGGTTTTACCACATATACACACCGTCAACCACGATGAGATACCGCTAGTCTCTAAATATTCGGCGTGACTATATTGCTCTTGGGGAATACCCCTCGGATTTAAAATCTCAGGAGCATTAATATGAAAAAGTCTCTGTTAACGACCAGCGCGGCTATTTTATTTGTCGTCGGCACCGGATTCTCATCTGTAACTTATGCTTGTGCTGGGCCTCACTCTTACTCTCACTATGGTGACAATTGCCAAAACACGTGTGGTTCGCTCCCTAAACCATTGAAAAAAATCTGCTATTTTGACAGCACACAACACCAAGCGCAGTCGTCAAGCCAAGTGGTCCCTGGGATGGCAACACTAACTCCCGCCATTGGGACATTGACCCCGTCAAAAATACCCATGATCCCTCTAGAGAAGTAATTTGGAAAACTGAGTTTGCCAAAAGGGGCCGTAAGTTTAGATCTCATTATATATAGCGAAAAATGCCGCAGATATTGCCTCTGCGGCATTTCATTGGTTTGCATGAATACTGCGAATTACCAGTCAATACCTTGTTGTGCTTTAATTCCGGCATCAAAAGCATGTTTGACCGGGCGTAATTCACTGACGGTATCGGCCATTTCCAACAAATCGCGGTGGCAGCCACGGCCAGTAATAATCACGGTTTGATGGGCAGGGCGCTGTTTGAGGGCGGTGATGACCTCATCAAGTGGCAGATAGTCATAGGCGACCATATAAGTCAGCTCATCGAGCACCACTAAATCCAGGCTTGGGTCTGCCAACATGCGCAAACCGTGCTGCCAAACACCTTGGCAGGCGGCAGTGTCAGTTTCTCTATTCTGAGTATTCCAGGTAAAACCGGTCGCCATAACCTGAAATTCGACCCCATGCTGTTGCAGCAGGTTTTTCTCACCGTTAGGCCATTCACCTTTAATAAACTGAATCACCCCCGCTTTCAGACCATGCCCGACTGCCCGGGTCACAGTGCCAAATGCTGCAGTGGTCTTACCTTTACCGTTACCGGTAAAAATAATCATGATACCGCGTGTTTCTTGTGCTGCCGCAACCCGTGATTCAACCTTTTCTTTTATTTTTTGTTGGCGCTGCTGGTGGCGTTCTTCAGACATAACATGTTCCTTTATTCTGCGGGGCCGGCTTTACGGCCGGGTTGTGCATCGAAACTGATGCCGGTTTTTCTACGGCTATCATCGCTCATGAGATAAAGATATAGCGGCATAATATCAGCAGGTGTTTTTAATTTAGTTGTATCTTCGTCAGGGAAGGCGGATGCCCGCATCTGAGTTCGGGTGCCGCCCGGGTTAATACAATTCACCCGCAAATTGCTGTGTTTATATTCTTCTGCAAGCACTTGCATCATGCCTTCAGTGGCGAATTTGGATACGGCATAAGCGCCCCAGCCGGAACGACCCTGGCGACCCACGCTAGAACTGGTGAATACCAGCGAGGCGCTGTGAGATTTCAATAGTAGCGGTAAAAGTGCTTGGGTAAGCATAAATGTCGCATTTACATTCACTTGCATCACGTCCTGCCAGACGGCTATATTTTGCTGCGCCATCGGAACTATATCACCTAATAAACCGGCATTATGCAACACACCATCCAGATGTGAAACATGCTGACTTAGGGTGTCTGCCTGCTGCTGGCAATCTTGTTCCGATGCATGTAATAGGTCAAGTGGCAGTGTTACAGCGGGCAACCCTTGAGCCTCAGCTATCTGTTGTTGTACCGCCATTAATTTACTTTCAGTCCGGCCAACTAACACCAGACGAGCACCAAAACGGGCATAGGTCAGTGCCGCTTCGCGACCAATACCATCGCCTGCTCCCGTCACCAGTATAGTGCGGTTATTGAGCAGATCGTCTTTAGGTTGATAATGCATAGTTATTCCTCTTACTGGCGGCGGATATTTTATTCAGGCATGCCGCGATATCTCTTACATTCTTATATTTAAGCGAAACCAATGCAATTTTTCATTTGCGCAAGACGGCAGCTTACGGGTTCGCTAGAATGCAGATATCTCTCTAATAGCAGATGAATAAAGGCGGTATTTGTGGAGTTAATTTCTCTGTACGGACTGTTTCTAGCCAAAGTAGTGACGATTGTGGTCGCCATTGGTGCGGTAGTGTTACTGGTTGTCAGCCAAGGGATGAGAAAACAAGGGCAACGGGGTGAATTGAATCTGGTTGATTTGGGTGAGCAATATAAGGAAATTCAGCGGGAAATGCGGCTAGCGCGCATGAGCCATGCAGAACAAAAAAACTGGAGCAAAGAGTTTAAGAAGCAGCAAAAAGCGGATCAAAAGCTGAAGAAACAGCGCGCCAAAGCCGGTGCGGTGGCAGCGGTAAAACCCTGCCTATATGTAATTGATTTTAAAGGTAGCATTGATGCACATGAAGTGACGTCATTGCGAGAAGAGATTTCTGCGGTTCTGGCGGTTGCTAGCGCGCAAGATGAAGTGCTGCTGCGACTCGAAAGCCCTGGTGGCGTAGTGCATGGTTATGGTTTAGCCGCCTCGCAATTGGAGCGCTTGCGCCATAAAGGGATTCGCCTGACGGTGGCGGTCGATAAAGTAGCTGCCAGTGGGGGATATATGATGGCCTGTGTGGCTGATCGTATTATTAGTGCGCCCTTTGCTATTATTGGCTCTATCGGTGTTGTGGCCCAAATCCCGAACTTCCACCGCTTGCTGAAAAAGAACGATATTGATGTAGAACTGCATACTGCTGGTGAGTTTAAACGCACACTGACATTATTTGGTGAGAATACTGAACAAGGGCGCGAGAAATTCCGTGAAGATCTGAATGAAACGCACCTGTTATTCAAACAGTTCGTACAGCAACAGCGGCCCTCTCTGGACATCGATGCGGTTGCGACCGGTGAACACTGGTTTGGCACCCAAGCGAAAGAAAAAGGGTTGGTTGATGCCATTGGTACCAGTGATGATTTATTGATTGCTGAAATGGATAATCATGAAGTTATCGGTGTGCGTTATTCGCGACGCAAACGTCTGATGGATCGTTTTACCGGCAGCGCAGCAGAAAGCGCTGACCGTCTATTATTACGCTGGTGGCAGCGCGGCGAAAAACCCCTTTTATAATCTGAGAGCATAGGGTTTTTAGTGAAGGAAGGCAGGGGGCTTAGCCCCCTGTTATTTGTGGCTCAATGGCGAAATTAGCCATGTAATAATGGGAGGAGTCACCGGCAATTAATCGATTAAATGGTATTTAGCTGACAAAACATGAGCCAAATGTTTAAACATATTAAATACTGCGGTTGTTTTCGCTGTCGGTAAACCGTCTGCATCCAAGAAAAACTCGCCGCGAAATACCAATACTGGCCCTTTTTGCTCAACCTCAGTTGCCTGCATCCCATGCATATAATCTTCGTGCTGGCGAATAATCTCATTAGCCTCTGCTAATAATTTATTACGCTCAATCGGTGCTGTGTTTCCGTGCATTATATCTCCTTACTACAATGTAATCTCTCTCACTATTGTACTGCGGGTTAGCATTTGTTCGCAAACCGGCTAAGGTTTATTCGAGCCTCTGGCTGTTTTGTAGCCGTGATTGGATAAATTCATATTCCTCGCTAATTAGGTTGCGTAGCGCTTTTTATCAGGTACAGTGTGGGATTTTATACTATTAGGTGGAAGGTTTTGTTGACGCCATGAGGCAGAATTCGCTGCTGTAGTGCTGGGTGTAGGCAAAAATTTTTAGGGATCGAGGGGTCGTCAGGTAAGACTCGGCAGGCGCATTTATGGCTCCGATCAAAAAAACAGGTTGATCTCCTGAGAAAGTACCGCAATATAAAAAAGAGATTCAGAATGCCGCGGTACGGCAAGATAAAAACCTTCTTTTAGAAGAAATAATTTAGGTAAAGGTCATTATGGGTAAAGCCCTCGTAATAGTTGAGTCCCCGGCAAAAGCCAAAACTATTAATAAATACTTAGGGAATAACTACGTGGTTAAGTCCAGTGTCGGTCACATTCGTGATTTGCCGACCAGTGGATCAGCCAGTAAGAAGAGCGCTAACTCAACTGAAGATAAAGCCAAGAAAACCGACAAGCCCAAGACTAAAGTAAAGAAAGACGAAAAGGTTGCGTTAGTGAACCGTATGGGCGTCGATCCTTATCATGGCTGGAAAGCGCAGTACGAAATTTTGCCCGGCAAAGAAAAAGTGGTTGCCGAGCTGAAAGCATTAGCCGAAAACGCTGACCACATCTATCTCGCAACCGACCTTGACCGCGAAGGAGAGGCAATTGCCTGGCATTTGCGGGAAGTGATTGGTGGTGATGATAAGCGCTTTAGCCGTGTGGTTTTCAACGAAATCACCAAAAATGCCATCCAGCAGGCGTTTAATCAACCGGGTGAATTGAATATCAACCGGGTTAATGCCCAGCAAGCTCGTCGCTTTATGGATCGGGTTGTGGGTTATATGGTCTCCCCGCTGCTCTGGAAAAAAATTGCCCGTGGCCTGTCTGCCGGTCGAGTGCAATCAGTGGCAGTGCGCTTAGTTGTTGAGCGTGAACGGGATATCAAAGCATTCGTTCCCGAAGAGTACTGGGAGCTGCATGCTGACTTGCTGGCGAAAGGTGAAGTTCCGATTCAAATGGAAGTCACCCATGCCCATGACAAGCCGTTTAAACCGGTAAATCGCGAACAGACGCATGCTGCACTGAAATTACTGGAAAATGCGCGCTATAAGGTGCTGGATCGTGAAGATAAACCGACCAGTAGCAAGCCCGGCGCGCCGTTTATTACCTCCACCTTGCAGCAGGCTGCCAGTACCCGTCTGAGTTTTGGTGTGAAAAAAACCATGATGATGGCGCAGCGCTTGTATGAAGCAGGTCATATCACCTATATGCGTACTGACTCCACCAATTTAAGTCAGGATGCGCTGACCATGGTGCGTGATTATATTGGCGACAATTTCGGTGATAAGTATCTGCCATCTGCGCCTAATCAGTACAGCAGCAAAGAAAATTCGCAAGAAGCGCATGAAGCTATTCGCCCTTCAGATGTGAGTGTGATTGCTGAGCAGTTAAAAGATATGGAGGCCGACGCCCAGAAGCTGTACCAACTGATTTGGCGTCAGTTTGTGGCTTGCCAGATGACACCAGCTAAGTATGACTCCACCACGTTGACCGTTCAGGCTGGCGATTTCCAACTGCGGGCGAAAGGGCGTACTCTGCGCTTTGATGGTTGGACTAAGGTGATGCCTGCGCTACGTAAAGGCGATGAAGACCGCACTTTACCGGTAATTGAAGTGGGCAGTGATCTGGATTTGCAAAAACTTATCCCAAGCCAACACTTCACCAAGCCGCCAGCACGTTACAGCGAAGCATCACTGGTAAAAGAGTTGGAAAAACGGGGTATTGGCCGTCCATCCACATATGCATCAATCATTTCGACCATTCAAGATCGTGGTTATGTGCGGGTAGAAAACCGCCGTTTCTATGCCGAGAAAATGGGTGAAATCGTTACTGACCGGTTAGAAGAAAACTTCCGCGAATTGATGAATTACGATTTTACCGCGCGCATGGAAAGTGGCCTGGATCAGGTTGCCAACGATCAGGCCGAGTGGAAAGCTGTACTGGATGGTTTCTTTGCCGAATTCAGCGAACAGCTTGAAAAAGCAGAGAAAGACCCTGAAGAGGGCGGTATGCGCCCGAATCAGATGGTGATGACCAGCATCGACTGCCCAACCTGTGGCCGTCAGATGGGGATTCGTACCGCCAGTACCGGTGTGTTCCTTGGGTGTTCTGGTTATGCATTGCCACCTAAAGAGCGCTGCAAAACCACGATCAATCTGGTACCCGAAGCTGAGATTCTCAATATCCTTGAGGGTGATGATGCGGAAACTAACGCATTACGCGCCCGCCGCCGTTGCCAGAAATGTGGTACGGCAATGGATAGCTATCTCATCGATAACCAACGTAAATTGCATGTTTGCGGTAATAACCCTGCGTGTGATGGTTATGAGATAGAAGAGGGCGAGTTCCGTATCAAAGGGTATGAAGGCCCGATTGTTGAGTGCGAAAAATGTGGTTCTGAAATGCATCTGAAAATGGGGCGTTTTGGCAAGTACATGGGCTGCACCAATGACGAGTGTAAGAATACCCGTAAAATCTTGCGCAGTGGTGAAGTCGCGCCACCTAAAGAAGATCCGGTACCGTTGCCAGAACTGCCTTGTGAGAAGTCAGATGCCTATTTCGTGTTGCGAGACGGTGCTGCAGGCGTGTTCCTGGCTGCGAACACCTTCCCTAAGTCGCGCGAAACCCGTGCGCCGTTAGTCGAAGAGTTAGTTCGCTTCAAAGATCGTTTACCTGAAAAATTACGTTATCTGGCTGATGCGCCTGTGGCGGATAAAGAAGGTAATAAAACCATGGTACGTTTTAGCCGTAAAACCAAACAGCAGTATGTTTCATCCGAGAAAGATGGCAAAGCCACGGGTTGGTCTGCTTTCTATATCGATGGAAAATGGGTTGAAGCGAAAAAATAAGTGGTTAAACCGATCGGAGTACACTTAAGCCTATAGTGCGGTACTCCGGTACCACAACAAAAAACCAGCCTCAATGGCTGGTTTTTTTATTGGGCTAATCTACTCAAGTGCTTTATAGTCTTAGTTAATCCGCTAAAGTTATTACACTTTGGCTACTGTCTGCATTTATCAAAAAATACTATTATTTTTAGGCTGATGTACTGTAATACCAAGTAAGAAGGGTATATACAGTTAGCGATGAAATGATATAGTAGTTATATAAAATATTTTCTTATCACCTAATGTTATTATAAGGTCAATACTGACCAGCTTCGCACCATGCAGTTTACGGGTTTTAGTTAATAACTTCTCGGCATACCGGGTGATACCGATATACCAAACTGTGGCGTTCCCACAGTGTTCAACCTAGGATGGTATCGATATGAAATTGCAGCAGCTCCGTTATATTGTTGAGGTGGTCAATCACAACCTTAACGTATCGTCCACCGCAGAAGGACTGTATACCTCGCAGCCGGGGATCAGTAAGCAGGTCCGAATGCTGGAAGATGAGCTGGGTATCCAAATTTTTGCCCGCAGTGGCAAACATCTCACGCAGGTGACCCCCGCAGGGCTGGAAATCATCCGTATTGCCCGTGAAGTCTTATCCAAAGTAGATGCTATCAAAGCCGTTGCCGGTGAACATACCTATCCTGATAAAGGTTCGCTGTATGTAGCCACTACCCATACTCAGGCGCGTTATGCATTGCCGAATGTGATTAAAGGTTTTATCGAGCGCTACCCGCGTGTGTCGCTCCATATGCATCAAGGCTCGCCGACCCAAATAGCCGAAGCGGTTTCTAAAGGGAGCGCTGATTTTGCTATCGCCACTGAGGCGCTGCATTTATATGACGACCTGATTATGTTGCCGTGCTATCACTGGAACCGTGCTGTGGTAGTCAAGCCTGATCATCCTTTAGCAGGTAAAACCCACGTCAGCATTGAAGAGCTGGCAGCATACCCGATTGTGACTTATACCTTTGGTTTTACTGGCCGTTCTGAGCTAGATACTGCGTTTAATCGTGCTGGTCTGACACCGCGCATTGTGTTTACCGCGACAGATGCCGATGTGATTAAAACCTATGTGCGATTAGGGTTGGGTGTGGGGGTTATCGCCAGTATGGCAGTTGATCCGATCCAAGATCCTGATCTGGTGATAGTTGATGCCCGTGATATCTTTACCTACAGCACCACGAAAATTGGTTTCCGCCGCAGCACTTTCCTGCGCAGTTATATGTATGACTTTATTCTGCGTTTCGCCCCACATCTGACCCGTGATGTGGTGGATAAAGCGGTTGCCTTGCGTTCTAATGATGATATCGAGGCGATGTTCAAGGACATTAAATTGCCGACTAAGTGATTTATAAAGAAATAAAAGCCATCTCTTTTTAGTGATGGCTTTTCCATAACAGAACTAATAAGTGAAAATTCAAAAGCCAATAGTCACCTCTCCTGTTAATTTGCTTATGAAAATAATAGTGTTATTTTTATAAATACTTTCAGGGGAATATATGTCTTCAATATCTTGTCCATTATTAAGTAATACATTAACTAATGTGTTTTCATTTCATGATAATGTCTATGCCGGGAGTGAAATTTTTAATATAAAAATGGGTGAAGAACAGTTTTTTTTAGAAAAAAAGAATGGAATTAATAAAGTATTAGATGAGTTATGTAAACATGGGTGGGTTAATCCATCTGCAAATTATCAAGACACAAACCTGCACAATTTACTGAGTTCTTTGGTTGAGACCCCACTGGCAGAAACGATGATAGGTTTCAACAACGTATATAAATGCCCCATTCCCGAACGAAACGCAACAAACCATCATGCGTTATGCAGCGAGTAGATACTCTAAAAATACCTCATTCGGTGAGCTGTATTCCAGAGATTTGCGCCCCCGAGTGTTGAGGATGTGCTCCAGTCTCGCAATATCTTCATCGCTGACGCCATTAAAATCGGTTCCTTTCGGATAAAACCGCCGTATCAGACCGTTGGTATGCTCATTCAACCCCCGCTCCCAGGAATGATAAGGCCGGGCAAAGTAAACCTTTGCGCCCGTTACCTGAGTGATGTCCTTATGTTTCGCAAACTCGGGTCCGTTATCTGCCGTCAGGGTTTTAAACTCACAGAAAGTATTCGCCACGATGTCCCTGAACGCTTCCACGACGCTCTCAGCGCACTTATTGGGGAGTTTACGGATAATGACCTGCTTTGTGGCTTTGTCCACGACCGTCAGCAGGAATGACTTCTGGTCTTTGCCAAAAATCGTATCGATTTCAACATGCCCGGGAACCTGTTTGAGTTCAGCCTCAGCAGGCCTGTGCTCAATGCCAACCCTGTCCGGGATGGGCGTGCGTCCGGGCTCACCCGTATCATAGCGATAGCGTTTACCCCGGTGAGGGAGCTGAAGGTAAAGCTTACCGCCAGCCTGTCTGTCCGAACGGATATAGCGGTAGAGGGTATTTTTGCTGACGGCGATATCAAACTGGATTTTCAGTCTCCCAGAGATAACCTCAGGGGAGGTATGTACAGCCAGCGCCTGCCGGAGAAAGTCTTGTGTCTGCTGGCCCAGAGGGAAACAGGCATTGTGTGCCGAGGTGGCGCCCCGCCGTTGTCTGGCTAAGGCATCAGCGCGTCTGGAGGAGTAAAGTCCGTTGAAGGCGGGGTCCGTATTACGTCTGAGCTCCCGGCTCAGCGTAGAGCGAGAGACGCCGAGCTCTCTGGCAATGCAGGACTGATTAACGCCTTCAGCTTTTCGTTTTTCGATGTAAAAGCGCTCATGCTGAGTCAAATGTTTTCCCTTCATGCAACAGGGTCTCCGACAGGGTCAATACGGCTATTTTATCCGTACCTGACCGGTGGGTCACTTTGTTGCATTTCGTTTGGGAATTGGCGAATGTGGGCTGCCTCCTGATTATAACCCAACTTTCCGCTTTGAGGGGAATGGTCAATCTGGTGTGAGGATGCATTATGGGGTGATCCACAGTGAAGATAACTGTAATCTTTTTAAATTGACGGGTGAGTTTCTGTTTGATAAAGATTGTCAATTAAGTCATGAAAAACCTTCAATTTCTATTGAATTTTTCCCTCAATGCCCTACGGTGTTAGAAGAGGCTCTGGACTCCAGAACGGTAATAAAGAAATTTTTAGATTGGTTAATGAATTTATTCCATTTGAATGGTTCTGCGCTTGAACGTGCTCAATCTGTTGCCGATATGGAAAAAATTATTGAGGTGAATTTTTTAAAAGGAAATATCAATCAGGATAATAGTGCTGATTCCGTAATAGAAAGTAGAACGAATGAAAAGTATGAAAATGATCGCCATAAATTTTTTGGAAAAATTTCTCATGAGTTTGATGAAATAACTCATTATATAAACAATGAATTAGCTGAGTGTAGTAATAATAAAATTGAACAAATGATAACAAACTTTTCTGGCGTTCTTAAAAATGAGATAGAGAATGATGAGAAAGGTCTTAAACAACTAGAAAGTTATTCAGTTAAATTAACTCAAGAACCTGAAGAGATAGAAGAGATAAATGATGGATTAGTGTCTCAGCAGGAAGATGATTATGAATGGGACGATTATGGTTTCAATAATGTAAATAACCCTGTCCATAAATCTGAGTAATTGACACAAATTGGCCATCACCATCGTTTACACCTATCGCTGCCAGTAATTGCCATTGTTGCCAAAATGTTAATGTTTCTTTGTGTTATATTTAATTCAGACCTCATAATTACAAGGGAATAGCCTTGTTGGGATGAATGCTGTTTTAGAGCACTTATAAGAAACAATGGAGGCGCTATGTCGTTAGATTTGCGAAAAACGAGTATGGCCAAGTTGGTCGCTCTTAATCATGAATATCACTACTACAGCCTGCCGCAACTGGCGGCAGTGCTGGGGGATATTGACCGACTGCCGAAATCACTGAAAGTGTTGCTGGAGAATCTACTGCGTCATCTGGATGGCGAACAGGTTCAAGAGGAGGATTTAAAAGCCATTGTCGATTGGCAGCTCACCGGGCATGCCAGCCGGGAGATTGCTTACCGGCCCGCGCGGGTATTAATGCAGGATTTCACCGGCGTACCGGCGGTAGTGGACTTGGCTGCGATGCGTGAAGCAGTCAAACGGCTGGGGGGCGATGTGGCGCAGGTTAACCCATTGTCACCGGTAGATTTGGTTATCGACCATTCCGTCACTGTTGACGAGTTTGGCGATAAAGCCGCTTTTGGCGAGAACGTCCGGCTCGAAATGGAACGTAACCACGAGCGCTATATCTTCCTGCGTTGGGGGCAGAAAGCCTTTAGCCGTTTCCGTGTGGTACCGCCGGGTACCGGGATCTGCCATCAGGTTAACCTTGAGTATTTGGGGCAGACGGTCTGGCATGAACAGCAGGATGGGCGGGAGGTCGCTTACCCCGATACGCTAGTGGGTACCGATTCCCACACCACCATGATCAATGGCTTGGGGATACTCGGTTGGGGCGTCGGTGGGATTGAAGCGGAAGCCGCAATGCTGGGCCAACCTGTCTCAATGCTGATTCCCGATGTGGTCGGCTTCAAAATGACCGGTAAGATGCGTGAAGGGATCACTGCCACGGACTTGGTGCTTACCGTAACGCAAATGCTGCGAAAACATGGGGTAGTAGGAAAATTCGTTGAGTTTTATGGTGATGGTCTGGCGGATTTACCACTGGCAGATCGCGCGACTATAGCCAATATGTCGCCGGAGTTTGGTGCTACCTGTGGTTTCTTCCCGGTGGATGACGTGACGCTGGGGTATATGCGCTTAAGTGGCCGCAGTGATGAACAGATAGCCTTGGTTGAGGGCTACAGTAAAGCACAAGGGTTGTGGCGTCATCCTGGTGATGAGCCAATTTTCACCAGCCAGCTCTCATTGGATTTGAGCACAGTGGAAGCGAGTATGGCTGGGCCGAAGCGGCCACAAGACCGGGTCGCTTTACCCAAAGTGCCTTTAGCTTTTAAAGCGTTTGAAGAACTGGAAATTAATAGCAAAAAAGATAAAGTTGACCATGTTAGCTTCACGCTGGAAGGGAAAACGCACGAGTTGGCGCCCGGCGCGGTGGTAATTGCCGCGATAACCTCCTGCACCAACACCTCGAATCCTAGTGTACTGATGGCAGCCGGTCTGTTAGCTAAAAAAGCGGCAGAGAAAGGGCTAAAAACCAAACCGTGGGTGAAAACCTCGCTGGCACCAGGCTCTAAAGTGGTGACTGAGTATCTCAATGCCGCCGGATTAACCGCTTATCTGGATAATTTGGGCTTTAATCTGGTGGGTTATGGTTGTACCACCTGCATTGGTAACTCTGGCCCATTGCCTGATCCAATAGAAAATGCCATCAAAGTCGGGGATTTGACCGTCGGTGCGGTGCTGTCCGGTAACCGAAACTTTGAAGGGCGCATTCATCCTTTAGTAAAAACCAACTGGCTGGCTTCGCCGCCGCTGGTGGTGGCTTATGCTCTGGCCGGTAATTTGAATGTCAACTTGGCACAAGAGGCGCTCGGTAACGACCCTGACGGCAAGCCGGTTTATCTAAAGGATATCTGGCCTAGCGGATTTGAAATCGCTAAAGCTGTCGAAGAGGTTAAAACTGAGATGTTCCGTAAGGAATATGCCGCCGTATTTGATGGCGATGAAGAGTGGCAGTCGATTCAGGTTAATAGTACACCAACCTATGATTGGCAGAGCGATTCCACCTACATCCGTTTGCCTCCTTTCTTTAGTGATATGAAAGCGTTGCCTGATCCGGTTGAGGATATTCACCATGCACGTATTTTGGCGATTTTGGCTGATTCTGTCACCACAGACCATATTTCTCCCGCCGGTAATATCAAGCTTGATAGCCCTGCGGGCCGCTATTTACGTGATCGTGGGGTCGAGATTAAAGAGTTTAACTCCTACGGTTCCCGTCGTGGTAATCATGAAGTGATGATGCGTGGGACGTTTGCCAATATCCGTATCCGTAATGAGATGGTCCCGGGGGTTGAAGGGGGTGTCACTCGTCATATTCCGTCACAAAATGAGATGGCTATCTATGATGCTGCTATGCGCTATCAGCAGGAGAATGTGCCATTGGCGGTGATTGCCGGTAAGGAGTATGGATCCGGTTCGAGTCGTGACTGGGCAGCTAAAGGGCCAAGATTACTGGGGGTGCGGGTAGTGATTGCTGAGTCATTTGAGCGTATTCATCGCTCCAATCTGATTGGGATGGGTATTTTGCCCCTCGAGTTCCCAGCAGGGGTTAATCGCAAAACTTTGGGGCTGACGGGTGATGAATCCATTAGCGTCAGTGGGTTACAAAAACTGTCCCCAGGGCAGAAGGTGGCGGTGACGATAACCTATGCTGACGGGCGGCAACAAACGGTAGATACCCACTGCCGTATAGATACAGGTAATGAATTGGTTTATTTCGAAAATGGCGGCATTTTGCATTATGTTATCCGCAAAATGCTGTAGTTATTAGAATGTTGTCGTTATTAGAATGGCACAGCCATTAGTGACAGTGTCACTACGGTGCTTGTTCGATAAAAAGGGTGGTTGAGAAACCACCCTTTATTGTTCTTGAACGCGGCTAATTATTTGGTCAGCAGATGGCCCATTTTGGCCGCTTTGGTGGCCATATACTGTTCATTCTTGGGATTTTGCCCGACAATCAATGGCACCCGCTCAACGATATTAATCCCCGCCTCGGAGAGAATCTCAACCTTCTTCGGGTTATTGGTTAGCAAGCGCACGGCTTTGACGCCCAGTAATTTATATATATCTGAGCATAAGGTGAAGTCACGTTCATCGGCGGCAAATCCGAGTTGATGGTTAGCTTCCACCGTATCAAAGCCCTTATCCTGTAACGCGTAAGCGCGAATCTTATTCAGCAAACCAATATTACGGCCTTCCTGACGATGATAAATCAACACACCGCGCCCCTCTTCGGCAATGTGCGCCAATGCGGCTTCTAACTGAAAACCACAGTCACAACGCAGGCTAAACAAAGCATCACCTGTCAGGCACTCAGAATGAACACGGGAGAGCACTGGTTTATCACCACTGATATCACCAAATATTAAGGCCAGATGATCATGGCCAGAGGCTAACTCTTCAAAACCGACCATCAAAAAATCACCCCAAGGCGTCGGTAACTTGGCTTCTGCTACACGTTTAAGCTGCATCTTACTGTTCATATTATAACTTCAGACCTTAAGGATGTTATCGCGCATCCTGATGTGGATACCCGCTTTAACCCGTTATATCCCTTCATCTTAGGGCATAGGGTTAAATAAAAAGTTTCTCTGCGATCATTATTAGCTATATTGCCATAACTTTTGGCTCACTGCTGTTCAACAAAGCAGCGAAAAGGAAAGAGAAAATGTCTGACGAGAACATATTTGGGTAATAACATAATTTTGTTTATGTTATCAATGATTAATGGGACTTATACTGTGTGGTTATAGCCGCTGTACAATTTGTGCTATCACCATGGAAAAGACGATATAGACATCATGTGTAACCAAGGGCCCCAGATGTGGAATATAGCGAAACGAATCACTGTCGGAACACTTATCTTACTCTTACCCACCCTTGTTATCTGGCTTTCTGGTTGGCAGTGGCAACCCGGCAGTAATAATGTTTGGTTGAAAAGTGTGTTCTGGGTGACTGAAACGGTCACTGCGCCATGGGGAATCTTGACCAGTGCGTTGCTCAGTTGCTGGTTTTTATGGTGCCTACGGTTTCGGATTAAGCCCGCGATAGGGTTGTTGGTCCTGATGGGCGGCGTAATTCTTGTCGGTCAGGGTATAAAATCACTGATTAAAGAGCAGGTACAAGAACCTCGTCCATTTGTCGTCTGGCTTGAGGCAGAACATCATATTGATAATCGCTTTTTCTATTCGCTTCCCCGTGCTGAACGCAGTGAGTTGGTCAAGCAGCAACTACAGAGCCAAACCTTTATTCCGCCGTGGTTGAGCAGTCATTGGCAGTTTGAAACTGGCTTCGCTTTCCCCTCAGGTCACACGGTTTTTGCTGCCAGTTGGGCATTGTTGGCGGTAGGCATATTGTGGCCACGGCGACATTATAAAACCGTCATTTTGCTAATGATATGGGCGCAAGGTGTCATGATGAGCCGGTTGGTATTAGGCATGCATTGGCCACGGGATCTGGTAGCCGCAGCACTTATCAGCGGGTTATTGGTCGCCATTGTGTGTAGCTTAGTACAACGTTGGTTCGGCTCGTTAGCCATTTTGCCACAAGAACAGCGCGAGATAGAAAAACGTGAGCATGAGGAAAATTGAGTGATTAGTTATTATTCTCAGCCCAGTCGCTTAAAATAATATCAATTAGGTGCCCAATCGGCGCTTTATCTTGGTGCAGGGTTTCTTTGCTGGGTAAGGAAGTGCTAATTTATCAAGTAAGGGCGCCACATTTTTGGCATAATTCATCAGGTTGATTCGGCCTTTAGGAAAAAACGTGAAATATTTGCTGATTTTTTTGTTAGTACTGGTGATTTTCGTGATTTCAGTCACGTTAGGGGCAAATAACGATCAAGTCGTTACCTTTAACTATTTATTGGCTCAGGGCGAATATCGGGTATCTACGTTATTGGCAACGCTTTTTGCGGCGGGCTTGGTACTTGGGTGGGTTATTTGTGGGCTTTTTTATCTGCGAGTTCGAATTTTACTGGGGCGCGCAGAGCGGAAAATTAAACGTCTTGAGTCACAGCAAGAGCAGCCTATTGAATCCAGTGCGGCTGTTTCCACACCTGCTGTCAGCAAGGAATAATTTTCTATGTTAGAAATGCTGTTTCTGCTGTTGCCCGTCGCTGCCGCCTATGGCTGGTATATGGGGCGTAGAAGCGCTCAGCAGGATAAGCAACAGGATGCTAACCGCCTGTCTCGTGAATATGTGGCAGGGGTTAACTTCCTTCTCTCTAATCAGCAGGACAAAGCGGTTGATCTGTTTCTTGAGATGTTGAAAGAAGACAGTTCGACCGTTGAAGCGCATCTGACATTAGGGAATTTGTTCCGTTCTCGTGGTGAAGTTGACCGCGCTATCCGCATTCATCAGGCGTTGATGGAAAGTGCTTCTCTGACCTTTGAACAACGATTGCTGGCAATTCAGCAACTTGGTCGTGATTATATGGCCGCGGGTTTATATGATCGGGCAGAGGATATGTTCAATCAATTGGTTGAAGAGCAAGATTTCCGGCTCGGGGCACTACAGCAGTTATTGGTTATTCATCAGGCCACCAGTGATTGGAACAACGCGATTGAAGTGGCGGAAAAACTGGTCAAGATGGGCAAAGATAATCAGCGGCTGGAGATAGCACATTTCTATTGCGAACTGGCGCTGCAAGCCATGGGGAGTGATGATTTAGAGAAAGCAATGGGGTTGCTGAAGAAAGCGGCTATTGCGGATAAGCAGTGCGCCCGTGTCTCCATCATGCAAGGTCGGGTGCATATTGCCAAGGGTGAATATGCCAAAGGCGTAGAGGCGCTGGAGCGTGTGCTGGAGCAGGATAAGGAAGTGGTCAGCGAGGCATTACCTATGTTGAGCGATTGCTACCAACATCTACAACAGCCCGAGGCGTGGGCGAATTTCCTCAAACGCTGCGTTGAAGATAATACGGGTGCTACGGCTGAACTAATGCTGGCCGAAATACTGGAACAGCATGAAGGCCGTGATGTGGCACAAACCTATATCAACCGCCAGTTACAACGCCATCCCACCATGCGTGTTTTCTATCGATTAATGGATTATCACCTGGCAGATGCAGAAGAAGGGCGAGCGAAAGAGAGCTTGCTGTTGCTGCGAGACATGGTAGGAGAACAGATTCGGACCAAACCCCGTTATCGCTGTCATAAATGTGGTTTTACCGCGCACTCTCTGTACTGGCACTGTCCATCATGCCGAGCCTGGGCTTCGGTTAAGCCGATCCGGGGATTGGATGGGCAGTAAACGTTTCTATTGTCAGAGGTATCGCGACAGTCATCGGGTGACCTGAGCCACCCGATAGTTTTTGATGAAGTATTGTGGTGTTATCTTTATTTTTTCTTCTGAGGCGCTTTCACACCGTCTTTCAATAATTGTCGCAGTTTCTTCAACTCTTTTTGGCTTAACGGCTGCTCTGAAATCTCTTCTACACCTTGGCTATCAATCTCACCTTGATGCAACTTGGCATCTTTGCGGCTGGCTTTACTACTTTTAACATCAACCTCAAAGCTCTTTTCTAATCTTTCGCACACTTCGGTACTCAGGGAAAACTGTTTTTCTAAGGCAGCAGCCTTGATTTTCTCTTTTAATTCCAGAGGGATTTTAATGGTTAAGGTAGATATTTCGCTCATCATATAACCTTTAACTTAGGAGGAAATACCAAGCTAAGCGAGGGAAGCGAAACTGTCTAGGGGATAACACAACTGTCACAAAAAATTCACATTAGCCACGGCAAAAAGAGCGCAAATGCGCTCTTAGAAAGAGATAAAGCGTTAACCGGAGAGACGGGTATTAACGATAGATAATGGCGGTACCGTGCATTTTGTTATTGCCGGTCGCAGAGGTTATCAGGAAAGATTTTGCACCGGCAGCTTTGGCTTGCTGCGCCAATGCATTTTCTAACTCGGTCAAGGTAGTTGCATTACTGGCAGAAATCACGCCAGCTTCATTCAATCCTGCTGATTGATTAGTTTGTATTTGAGTGGCGGCGACGCTAGCAAATGATGCGAGAGACAGAATTAATGCCGGGGCGATGAATTTAATGCTTTTCATGTGAAACTCCAGTTTCTAGTTTATTATATTGAATAATTGATATTTTTTACTTATTCAGTAGACAATTACTGTCTGGCGATGGAGTGAATGATACAGCATTAATATTGAATGAGAATCACAAACAACTGAGCATCTAAATCAAAATATTTGATTGAGAATTTACGTTTCTTGAAGCTGATTTACTTAATGGCAGGTAAGCACAATCTCACTGCTTGACGTAAATTGACCCTCTGCGGCAATTACGACCCATAAACAGCAAGTATTGGTGTCGCTCGATAGCTGTAATTTCAGTAGAGCAGCCTGTAGAATATGAGCGTTATCATTACTTATTGACTGAAAAGGGCTTAAAAATGACGTCTGCAACTAAAACTAATAACAGTGGCCCGATATCTTCTCCGATCATTGTCGCGTTGGACTATGCCAATAAAGACGCTGCGTTAGCCTTTGCTGATCGTGTTAATCCGCAAGATTGCCGGTTAAAAGTGGGCAAGGAGATGTTTACCTTATATGGCCCTCAGTTGGTCCGTGATCTGCATGCGCGTGGTTTTGAGGTTTTCCTTGATCTGAAATTTCACGACATTCCCAACACCACCGCTAAGGCGGTGAGTGCGGCAGCTGAGCTTGGGGTGTGGATGGTCAATGTCCACGCCAGTGGTGGTGCACGCATGATGACTGCCGCCAAAGAAGCTTTATTGCCTTATGGGCACCAGGCACCCCTATTGATTGCTGTTACGGTGCTCACCAGCATGGATGGCGAAGATTTACGTGATATCGGTATTAACATCAGCCCGGCAGAACATGCCGAACGGTTAGCGAAACTGACATGGGATTGCGGTTTAGAGGGGGTGGTGTGCTCCGCCCATGAAGCTGTGCGCCTCAAGCAGGTTTGTGGCGCTGATTTTAAACTGGTTACCCCAGGTATTCGCCCGCAGGGCAGTGAGGCCGGTGATCAGCGCCGTATCATGACTCCTGAGCAAGCCGTCTCTGCTGGGGTGGATTATATGGTTATTGGGCGTCCGATCACCCAATCTCCTGACCCAGAAAAAACACTGAGTGAGATTCTGGCATCATTGAGCAAGGTGGCATAATGACGAATTATAATAGCCGTTTGGTGTATTCAACTGACTCGGGGCGTATCAGTGAGCCTGAGCTAAAACCCGCGCGGCCAAAAGGGGATGGTATTGTTCGTATTCAGCGCCAAACCAGTGGTCGTAAAGGAAAGGGCGTGTGCCTGATTACCGGTGTTGATGGCAGTGATGAGGTGCTGGATAAACTGGCAGCAGAATTGAAGAAGAAGTGCGGTTGCGGTGGCTCGATTAAAGACGGCATTATTGAAATTCAAGGAGATAAACGCGATCTTCTTAAGCAACTGCTCGAAGCCAAAGGGATGAAAGTCAAACTGGCGGGTGGCTGAGAATAATTTACAGTTTCATTTATCAGTTTTCCCTAATTAATTGACGTTGCAGGTAGGCAGCAAGCAAACGAATCCCGATGAGCTTACACAGGTAAGTGAGCGTAGCTAACACCCTGCAACGTCAAATCATACCGATAACATTATTTGCTGACTTGGTGCCCGATAACCCCACCAACCGCCGCGCCACCTAATGTCCCCAGCGTACTGCCGGTCAACACCGCACCACCTACAGCACCAGCACCGGCACCGATTGCGGTATTGCGGTCACGTTTGGACATATTAGAACAAGCAGACAGGGACAAGGCCAGTGTTAGCGCCAAGGCGGCAGTGGCAAATCGTTTATTGATTATCATCATCATAATTCTCCTGACGTTGGCTAAGTACGGATAGATCAGGTCATATAGTTTGAATCTATCTATCCTGATGTATCCGTGCAAAATTGAAATTACCTAACTAAGTATAGGCGTTGTAGCAATTTTAGCCGAAGTCTCATTTTGTTAGTGTTTAGAATAAAAATCGTCGTTTAGATTTAAATTCAGAATTAATGCTAAAAACTCGTTTTGTCACCAATAGAAACTAGTATAAATATCCGCGAATCATTTAATAGGTAAATAGTCCTAATTTGATCTGACAAGACGGGGAATTAGGGATTGTCTGAGACTAAAGGCACGATTAACCCATTGTCAGTGCTAAATAAAATATGACGCTCTGCTATGTGTACCTCGCAGACTGTACTTTCCAGCCGATCTGCACGCAGTTTATAGCCATTTATCCCATACCGGTTCTTACCTGTGGCGCTGAAAATGAGAGAAATTCAGTCATTCAGGATACGACGATGCTCAACGAACTGAAGCAACAGGTACTGGCCGCCAATCTGGCGTTACCTCGCCACAATTTGGTCACATTCACTTGGGGCAATGTCAGTGCTGTCGATAGACAACATGGGTTACTGGTGATTAAGCCTTCCGGTGTGGAATATGACGTGATGACACTGGACGATATGGTGGTGGTAGAGCTGGAAACCGGCAAAGTGGTGGAGGGCAGTAAGAAGCCCTCATCGGATACTGATACTCACCGGGTGCTTTATCTTAATTTCCCGCAAATTGGCGGCATCGTTCATACCCATTCACGCCATGCAACCATTTGGGCCCAGGCTGGGCTAGATTTGCCTGCGTGGGGTACCACTCACGCAGATTACTTCTACGGCACCATTCCCTGTACCCGGTTGATGACGCAAGAAGAGATTGCTGGCCGCTATGAATGGGAAACCGGCAATGTCATCGTTGAGACATTCCATCAACGGGGCATTAAACCAGAAGATGTGCCTGCGGTTTTAGTCAATTCACACGGTCCGTTTGCCTGGGGGACCAGTGCGGATAATGCCGTACACAACGCGGTTGTGTTAGAGGAGTTGGCTTATATGGGGATTTTCTCACGCCAATTGAACCCGCAACTTGGTGATATGCAACCGCAACTGTTGGATAAACACTATTTACGCAAACACGGTAAAAATGCCTATTACGGGCAATAATCGCTGTTTGGGCCTCTCGTTGAGAAGGTGACCCGTGTTCAGTCTTGCACGGGTTTCTCCAGCCATAGCACGGAGTCAGTGATATCGAGCATTTTTGCTTCGACCTGTGCAATGGCATCATTGATACCTTGATTGTAATAATGCGCGCCCAGCTCACGACTGATGAATTCCAGTAAAAATTCCGCATCAAAATCTTCCAGCTCAATACTCAGGTTCTGCTCCAGATAATCCTGAATTTTACGTGCCATCCGTTGAGTCTGTTCACGCGTGAAGGTGATGTCCGCCATTATTGCTGTTACTCCGTTATGAATGTTGTTCCTCTTATTCGCTGAGGATATCGACTTGAATGCCTTGTGCCGTTAATTGCTGCTGATAACCTGCGGGCAGGCGGTTATCGGTAATGACCCGGTTGATGGACGATAATGGCATCAGTGAGTTCTGATGCACCTGACCAAATTTTGATGCATCGGCCAGAATGATATTTTCAGCACCTTTGGCTAACACACTATTAATCACATCGGCGCGTAACATATCGCGCCCGGTAAAACCGGTATCTGCCTGATAACCGTCGATACCGATAAACGCCTTGCTGAAATGCACATGGCGCAAACAAAGTTGCGTCAATGGGCCAACCATACTGTCACTTTTTTTCTGATAAATTCCGCCTAGAAGAATCACTTCACAGGAAGACTCTTTCAATTGTCTGGCGATATAACCACTCACCGTCACCAAGGTGATACCAGGGCGTTGTGCCAAATGATGCGCCAACAGGGCGTTGCTACTGCCGCTTTCGATAAATACCGTCTCACCTTCATTGACCAGTGAAGCGGCGTGATTAGCCAATTTTTGCTTCATGGCAAAGTGAGTCATCATGCGAACATCGACATCGTCACTCTCAAGAGCGACGGCTGAACCATGCACTCGTTTGAGCAAACCTCTCGTCTCTAGCTGATTGAGATCCTGACGGATTGTCACCTCAGAGACCTGCGTTTCCTGCGCCAATTCACTGACACTGACTCGTTGCCGGTCGTTTACCAACTGTAAAATTATTTGCTGTCTTGGATTCATGGCATTCCCGATAATAAAGTGTGCTGAAAATTGAACCAGCCAACGTGGTGGTAAAAGTTCGCCGGTTCACAACAACATCATAATGATAAATAATACCTTAAATAGTAGGGATAACACCCTGTGTTACTAAGGGAAAAGTGAGGCAAGCCACAACTCTGTCTTACAACGCTATCATCGCATTTTTTGCAGTATGTAAAATACATTGCTTTTGATTGAAGTTTAATTTGCTTTCGAATGAAGGTATTTTGATAAAGATCACATTATCGATTCATGATTGGTCTATGATTGCGGCTGATGATTGGTGGTAAATCCATTTGCTTAACTGGCTTATTTGTTTAACCAGTCTGGCTGCTTACATAATCCAAACCGGAGGTTCTTATGGAGCTTTATCTTGATACCGCAGATGTAGCTGCAGTAAAACGCCTGGCGCGCGTACTGCCATTACAAGGTGTCACTACCAACCCGACTATTTTGGCCAAAGCGGGCAAGCCTATCTGGGAGGTGTTACCTGCGCTGCGCGATGCTCTGGGCGGTACCGGTAAACTTTTCGCACAAGTGCTGGCCAGTGACAGCGAACTGATGGTGTCTGAGGCAATCATGCTATCAAAGCGCGTCCCCGGTTTGGTTATCAAAATCCCCGCCACCGCAGAAGGATTGGCGGCTATTAAGCAATTGAAAGGGATGTCTATTCCGACATTAGGTACCGCCGTATATGGTGCCGGGCAAGGGCTGCTGTCTGCATTGGCGGGGGCTGAATATGTCGCACCCTATGTTAACCGACTGGATGCACAAGGCGGTGATGGCATTGCGATGGCCCGTGAGTTACAGCAATTGTTAACCTTACATGCACCGGGCGCGAAAGTATTGGCGGCCAGTTTCCGTACGCCACGTCAAGTAGTAGATTGCCTGTTGGCGGGCTGTCAGTCGGTCACCATTCCGGTGGATGTAGCAGAGCAACTTATCAGCGCGCCTGCGGTAAAAGCGGCAGTAGAACAATTTGAACAAGATTGGCAGGGCGCATTTGGCTCGCCAATCTTGAGCTAGTTGGTGGTGCCTGCTGTTCAAACGGAAAATAAAAACGCCCTGTGAAACATCAACAGGGCGTGACAATGTCACTTTATGATTCAGCTTGCTAGTTTAACAAGGGCATTTCCCCAGTTTGCCGGCCTCACTGGGGAAGCGGGCATTCAGACAATAACGGTGGAATTCCCGTTCGGTCATCGGTGTGGTGTCAGGATGATGTCGGCGCATATGATTAACATAATTGCCGTAATCCTGTACTCCCACCATCAGTCGAAAGCTTTGTGCCACGCGGTGTGCGATAAGGCGCAACCAAGCCCGTAGATGAGTCGGGCGGACAGCCACAGGAACCAACGGTACACAACGCGTAATCTGGCGCGGCGTGGTTGCTAACCCTGTTCGGGTACGAAACGGTATACCTGCATTAGCCACGGGCAACCTCCTCACGGAAGACAATTTCAGTCTCATGGGTGGTCGGTTTGCTGGATTTCAGCGCACGACGGACCACAAAGAAAGATGAAATCAGCATGGTCACTGCCACCAGCATAAAGAAGGCACATAAGGCGGCATTGATCTGGTTATTGAACACAATAGTTTCCATGTCTTTAATGCTCTTGGCGGGAGCAATCAGAACGCCTTGCTCAACACCGGCAGAGAATTTCTTCGCTTGAGCCAGGAAACCAATACTCGGTTTTTCATGGAAAATCTTCTGCCAGCCCGCGGTCATTGAGGTAATAAACAGCCAAATTGTTGGCAGGATGGTTACCCAAGCATAGCGTTGCTTCTTCATTTTAAACAGGACGACAGTCCCTAAAATCAGCGCCATCGATGCCAGCATCTGGTTACCGATACCGAACAGTGGCCACAAGGTATTGATCCCCCCTAATGGGTCAACCACACCTTGATAAACAAAGAAGCCCCAGCAGGCGACCGCCACTGTGGTGCCGGACAAGTTACCCAACCATGAGCGGTTATTTGCCAGGCTCGGCACTACGACACCCACCAAATCCTGCACCATAAAGCGACAGGCTCGGGTACCGGCATCCACGGCGGTCAGAATAAACATGGCTTCAAATAGAATGGCAAAGTGATACCAGAAGGCCATCATATTGCGGCTATTAAATATCTCACTGATAATATGCGCCATCCCAACGGCGAAAGTGGGGGCACCACCCGCACGGGATAAAATGGAGTTCTCGCCAACATCTTTGGCAATCATGGCCAGGGTTTCTGGTGTGACTACAAATCCCCAACTGCTAATGGCCAGAGAGGCGCTTTCTACTGTGGTGCCAATCAACGCTGCCGGAGAGTTCATGGCGAAATAGACACCGGGATCGATAACCGAGGCACAAATTAGCGCCATGATGGCGACAAAGGATTCCATCAGCATCGCGCCATAGCCGATAAAGCGGGTGTGACTTTCACGCTCAATCAGTTTTGGTGTAGTGCCACTGGCAACCAAGGCGTGGAAGCCCGAAATAGCCCCGCAAGCGATGGTAATAAACAGGAACGGGAACAGGCTACCGGAGAATACCGGGCCGCTACCATCAATAAAACGTGTGACGGCAGGCATTTTCATTTCAGGCATGGCAAAGACAATACCAACGGCCAAACCAATAATGACGCCGATCTTCAGGAAGGTCGACAGATAGTCCCTTGGCGCCAACAACAACCACACCGGTAGCACTGAGGCGATAAAACCATAGATAACCAGCACCCAGGTCAGGGTGGTGCCGTGTAAGGTAAAGAATGGTCCCCAATAAGGGTGAGCCGCGATATTGCCGCCGTAAATAATTGCGGACATCATCAGTACGAAACCAATTAAGGATACTTCCGCGATTTTCCCCGGGCGGATAAAGCGCATATAAACGCCCATAAACAGTGCTATCGGGATAGTCGCTGCAATGGTGAACAGGCCCCATGGGCTGTCAGCCAAGGCTTTAACCACCACTAATGCTAGCGCGGACAAGATGATAATCATCACCCCCAGCGCGCCCAGCATAGTGATAACCCCGGCAAAAGCGCCCAACTCTTGTTTTGCCATCTCCCCCAGAGAGCGACCATCGCGACGGGTAGAGATAAACAGGATCAAGAAGTCCTGAACTGCACCGGCCATCATTACCCCGACCAAAATCCAGATAGTCCCCGGCAAGAAGCCCATCTGTGCGGCCAGAATTGGCCCAACCAATGGCCCGGCACCGGCAATCGCCGCAAAGTGGTGACCGAATAGTACCCATTTATTGGTCGGGACATAATCCAAGCCGTCATTGCGCCGCTCAGCAGGTGTCAGGCGCCGGTCATCCAACTCAAACACATTCTTGGCAATAAATAGGCTGTAAAAGCGGTAAGCGATGCTGTAACACGCCACTGAGGCGATCACCAACCAGATGGCATTGACATGCTCACCGCGGCTGAGTGCCAGCATAGCAAAGGCAAATGCACCAATTAACGCCACGGTCAGCCATATGACGACAGTCTTGACGTTCTTCATGGGTAACGACTCCTTGTTATGAGGAAAATTTAACAGTTATCAGCATCGGTTTTGGAAAAAAGATACAAACCGTTAGTTAACATAGGAGCTTTAATGTGAAAGAAAAGGTGCGAAAGTGAAAAGTGTGATCAATAAATTATTTTAACGTAATATTCAGTAGTATTTGCTTACATTTTGTGACGCTGACAGCGCTAAACTGGAGGGAATATCAAGTGGGATTGACGGGGGGCAATTGAAAAAGCCGTGGGATGTTGTGTATCACCACGGCTTAATGTGTTTTTTCTAAATATCAAACCACCGGGCGGGCCACCACATTGCGAGTTTCCATGCGAACCTCGGCAATGCGCACTTCGATTTTATCGCTTTGGCTATAAACCGTTTCACCTTTAATTTGCACGGTACCTGTTTCCTGACTGCATACCATCTCATCACGTACTGCATGAATAAACGGTGCAGGGATAAAGGCCACGGCGCCATTATCCAGCAAACGAACACGCAGACCACCACGGGTTACATCAATAATTTCCGCAGGGAAACGGGTATCAGTACCCGCTTGAGGCTGTAGATAACGGGCATACAACCAGTCACCGACATCGCGTTCGGCCATGCGATTCAGACGACGACGCTCAGCCAATTGAATCGTTATCTCGTCTTGTGGTTTCTCCGCTTGCTGGCCGGTAATAATGGCTTTGAGCAGGCGATGATTGACCATATCACCGTATTTACGAATAGGTGAAGTCCAGGTGGCATACGCCTCTAGCCCCAAACCAAAGTGTGGGCCAGGAACGGTACTGATTTCAGCAAAGGTCTGGAAGCGGCGGATACGGCTGTCGAGGAACTGGGTTGGCAATGCATCAAGATGACGGCGCAACTCACAGAAGCCTGGTAGGGTCAGTAGAGCCTGTGGGTCAGCCTCGACACCATTGGCCTGCAACACGGTCGCTGCCTGTTCAACCAATGCCGGATCAAAACCGGTATGTACGTTATAAATGCCAAAGCCCAAATTATCGCGCAAAGCAATAGCAGCGCAGACGTTGGCGGCAATCATGCACTCTTCAACAATACGGTTAGCAATACGGCGGTGCTCAACAATGATATCCAGCACCTCGCCTTTTTCACCCAATTGGAAGCGGTAATCTGGACGGTCTTTAAACACCAGGGCATGTTCTTGACGCCAGTTGCTACGCGCCTCGCACACCCGTTTCAGCAATAGAATTTGCTCGGCAATATCCGCATCCGGTGGCTGCCAACCTGTGTTGCCGTCCAGCCAGTCAGAAACCTCGTCATAAACCAGTTTGGCTTTGGACTCGACCCAGGCGGCAGAGAAACGAATATCATCACTCAGCGCGCCATCAGCGGCGATAGTCACACGGCACACTAATACCGGGCGGCGCTCATTTGGCCGCAAAGAGCAGAGGTTGTCAGACAAGTGGCGTGGCAGCATCGGAATGTTGAAGCCAGGCAGATAGTTAGTAAATGCACGTTTACGGGCGATTAAATCCAACTCACTGTTTTCATCGACATAGGCGGTTGGATCAGCAATGGCAATGGTCAACAACAGGGAACCGTCACCGTTGTCTTCCACATACAGCGCATCATCCATATCTTCGGTGCTGTTGCTGTCGATAGTAACAAAATGGAGCGCCGTCAGGTCTTCGCGTACTAAGGCGCTATCATGTAAGGTAGATTCAACCATAACCGGGGCTTCACGCTCCAGATTATGGCGAGCTAATGTTACCCACCACGGCACGAAATGATCTTCACCATTGGTAATAAATGCCGTCAAATCAGCATTAAAAGCACGATCGCCTTTTAATGGGTGACGGCGCATTTCAGCCACCGCCCAATCACCGTTCTGGAAGTCGTGGGTTAACTCACGGGCTGGACGACATTGGATGGCATCACGCAGCAGCGGGTGGTCAGGCACGATAGACAGACGATCATCTTTTCGTTGGACGCGACCGACAAAGCGGGATAAAAACGGCTCGACCAATGTTTCTGGCTCAGCAATTTCACGATCTTTATCCGTGTGCAAGGTGGCAATAATCCGATCGCCGTGCATGACTTTCTTCATCTGTGGCGGCGGAATAAAATAACTTTTCTGCCCATCTACCTCAAGAAAGCCAAAGCCTTTCTCAGTACCTTTAACCACGCCTTCAACGCGCGGGGTCTGAGTGTGAAGTTGCTGTTTTAGCTGCGCCAGCAGCGGGTTATCTTGAAACATATCGTCCAGTAAATGGTGTAGTGAGTGGGTTTAATCCGGCTGACAGTTTTACGCGAATCAGCCCCATCGGGCAAGCGGCATATCACGTTGGAGGGGAATTCCTTGTTAAAGGTATGGGCATATCCGTTGCCCATGATTGCCAGCCCTGGCAACAGCCAGAGGGCCGGCTTTAGCTAACAAACTCAGGCAATGCGCTGTGACAATGGTGGTTGCCAGCGTCGAATGGTCACTGGCACTGATTTTGACGTTGGGGTGTGGGTTTGATCACCAAAGCTGGATAAGGGCACCAGTGGGTTGGTTTCAGGATAGTATGCGGCGAGATTACCGCGCGGGATATCATAGCTCACTAACTTGAATCCACTGACTTTACGAGTAATCCCATCATTCCATAAGGTTTCTATTTCCACTAGCACGCCATCTTCTAAAGCTAACGCGGCCAAATCTTGTGGATTAATGAACAAAACTTCTCGCTGACCATAGACACCCCGGTAGCGATCGTCGAGACCATAAATGGTGGTGTTATATTGATCATGAGAGCGCAATGTTTGTAACACAAACGGGGCCGCCCCCCCTGCAATCGGCGGGAATAGACTCTCTGGCAGGGGCGCTGCGCAAAATTCAGCTTTACCACTTGGGGTAGCAAAACGCATTTCAGCGGCGGCACTACCCAGATAGAAACCACCGGGTTGATCACAACGCGTGTTGAAATTATCAAAGCCCGGTATGGTGGCGGCAATATGATCACGGATCAGATTGTAGTCAGCGGCCAATGCCAGCCAGTCCAGCTTTGCACCATTAACCTTTTTGTTAGCGAAAACCGGATTGGCGATGCCACAAACAATGGCGGTTTCGGCGTGCTGGGTATCCGCCAGCGGCTTCCCGACACCTTCAGATGCGTGCACCATACTGAAAGAATCTTCTACCGTAATGAATTGTGAACCACTGGCTTGCATATCGCGCTCGGTGCGGCCCAGTGTCGGCAAAATCAAGGCATCAGTGCCGGTTATCAGGTGACTACGATTTAGCTTGGTACTGATATGAACGGTCAATTCGCAACTGCGTAATGCTTGTGCGGTGCGCTCAGTATCCGGTGCCGCCGCCGCCAAATTCCCGCCAAGGGAAATCAGCACTTTTACTTCACCGCGCAACATCGCCTCGAGAGCTTCCACGGTGTTATGACCCGCACTTTGTGGTGGGGTGAAACCAAAATGGTCGGCCAAACGATCCAGCATGGCTTTTGCGGGTTTTTCATCAATGCCCATCGTGCGATTACCTTGCACGTTACTGTGACCACGTACCGGACATAACCCCGCGCCGGGTTTGCCTAACTGACCAAACAACAGTTGGAGATTAGCCAGTTCCCGCACCGTTATCACTGAATGTTTATGCTGAGTGATCCCCATCGCCCAGGTGATGATAATGCGCTCGGCATGTTGATAAATATCAGCGGCATGGCGAATTTGCTCTTCACTCAGGCCCGACTGTTGGGTGATCTGCGCCCAAGAGGTGTTATCAACGGCCGCCAGATACGCCGCTATACCTTGTGTATGTACCGCAATAAAGGCTTGATCAAACAAACCTGATTCCCCTTGCGCCAATTGATAGCGATGGGTTTCCAATAAGGCTTTTACCATGCCGCGCACCGCCGCCATATCACCACCCAAATTAGGTTGAAAATAAGCAGAACTAATAGGGGAGGATTTTGGTGTCAGCATCTCAAGAGGATTTTGCGGATCGGCGAAACGCTCCAAACCGCGTTCACGCAAGGTATTGAAGCTAACAATACGTGCACCGCGATCTTTGGCATGACGAAGGCTGTGTAGCATGCGGGGGTGGTTAGTCCCCGGGTTTTGTCCGAAAACAAAAATAGCATCGGCCAGTTCGAAGTCCTGCATCTGAATGGTACCTTTACCAACGCCGATACTCTGCTTTAATCCGGTACCACTGGCTTCATGGCACATGTTTGAGCAGTCCGGGAAGTTATTGGTCCCCAACATGCGGCCAAATAACTGATAAAGGTAAGAGGCTTCATTGCTGGCACGCCCGGAGGTATACAGCTCCAGCTGATCGGGGTTATCCAATCCATTAATATGCTGAGCGATCAACGCCAAAGCATCTTCCCAACTGATGGGTTGGTAGCGGTCAGTTTGTGGGTTATAACGCATCGGATGGGTGAGTCGCCCCTGGTACTCAAGGAAGTAGTCACTCTGCTGGCGCAATGTGGTCAGACTGTGTTCGGCAAAGAATTGGGGTTCCACCGCTTTGCGGGTTGCTTCCCAACTGACCGCTTTAGCGCCATTTTCGCAAAAACTGAAGGTGCTGTGATTATCGTCGCCCCAGGCACAACCGGGGCAGTCAAAACCTTTTACCTGATTGACCCGCAACAAATTGCGAATATTTTTCAACGCTTGCTTGCTGTCCAGGACAAAGCGGGTGGTTGCTTCGAGAGAACCCCAGCCACCAGCTGCGCCGGTATAGGGTTTTATTGCTGATTTAAATTTCATAATGATACGCCGCAGGTGTCTTTTTTGTTTCAAGCAGGTAACAAAATCATTAACTGTTTGAGTCTGTTTTGTCACAAGTTTAGTGGCGCGGCGGTATGGCGTCTAATCGAATACCGCAATCGCGGCATAGAGGGGGCTTATCGTGGTTGATAACATGCGGTGAGACGCGCCAGAAGTGTATCGCGCTCACTGCATAGAGTGGCAGCGTGATGTATCAGCATTCTTATCGTCGGCCGGTGCTCACCGCCACAGGTATTTACTGAGCGTGGTCAGTGGATTAATGCTCGGGGTAGACCTTCTCTTTAAACTCACACAAGTCTTCAATAATGCACGAACCACAGCGCGGTTTACGGGCAATACAGGTATAGCGGCCATGCAGGATCAACCAGTGGTGGCAATCAAGCTTAAATTCAGCCGGAACCACCTTGAGTAGCTTGGCTTCAACCTGATCTACATTGCTACCGGGAGCAAAGCCAGTGCGATTACAGACACGGAATATATGGGTATCTACCGCGATTGTGGGCCAACCAAAGGCGGTGTTCAACACCACATTGGCCGTTTTACGCCCCACACCGGGCAGCGCTTCGAGTGCTGCTCTGTCTTCAGGCACCTCGCCATTATGTTTTTCCAGCAAAATACGGCAGGTTTTAATCACATTTTCAGCTTTGGTATTAAACAAGCCGATGGTCTTGATGTATGCCTTCAGGCCATCGACACCCAGGTCAAGCAGGGCTTGCGGGGTATTAGCCACCGGATAAAGTTTGGCAGTGGCTTTATTGACGCTGACATCGGTGGCTTGTGCCGAGAGCAATACCGAAATAAGCAGTTCAAAAGGTGAGGTGTAGACCAGTTCAGTGGTTGGATGTGGATTGTTGTCCCGCAGACGGGTCAGAATCGCGACACGTTTTTCTTTATTCATAAGGCTTTCCCGGCATCTCCATCCTGAAGTTGCGGCGCAGTTGCTACTACTTGTGCTTTGCGCGCTTTTATTTTTTCGTCAATGACATATTTACCGGCCAGCAGTAATCCCAAACCAATAAAGGCACCTGGCGGCAGCATTGCCAGCAGAAAAGGGCTATCCAGATGCAGAATTTCGATACGCAGCACTTTTGCCCAGTTACCTAACAGCATATCCGCGCCATCAAACAACGTACCGTTACCCAGGATTTCACGCAGTGATCCCAGTACAAATAACGCGCTGGTTGCCCCTAGCCCCATAGCCAAGCCATCGAGTGCCGATAACCCCACCGGATTCTTGGCCGCGTAAGCTTCCGCCCGGCCAATCACAATGCAGTTAGTAACAATCAATGGAATAAATATCCCGAGGGATTGATATAACCCAAAGGCATAAGCGTTAATCAGCATTTGCACGGTACTGACCACGGAAGCAATGATCATCACATAGATTGGAATACGAATTTCATTTGGCACCCAGCGGCGCAAAGCCGATACCGCGGTATTGGTACATACCAATACCAGCGTGGTAGCTAATCCCAAACCGAGGGCATTGGTGGCGGTAGAGGAGACCGCCAACAACGGACATAGTCCCAGTAGCTGCACTAGCGCTGAGTTATTCTTCCATAACCCCTGCGCTAACAGATTTTTTGCTTCACTCATTGCCGTTCTCCACAGACTGGCAGGCTATCAAGCCTTGCTGGCAAGGTTTCCAAATACAGCGTGGTGCTTTTCACCGCCCGCACCACTGCTCTTGGTGTAATGGTGGCGCCGGTAAATTGATCAAAGGTACCGCCATCTTTTTTTACGGCCCAGCGTTTGTCTTGTTCACTTGCTACATGTTGGCCGCTGAAATGGCTAATCCAGTCAGAGATTCTAATATCAATTTTATCACCGAGACCGGGGGTTTCGTGATGTTCTATCACCCGACTGCCCAGCACATTACCGTGGAAATCTGCACCGACTAACAGTTGGATAGCGCCGGAATAACCATCGGGAGCGGTGGTTTCAATCGCGGCAGCCACGGGTTTATTCGCCAACCGGGCCAGATACAAGCGATGAGGCGACAGGTTACCCAACGCGGCATCAGTGACAACGTAACATTCTGCTTGCATATCGTTGTCATAATTTTCAGCCGGGACAACCTGATCCAGCAACGCTTTTTGTTGCAAAGCGGCTTGATGGGCGATGGTTGACTCTGTCAGTGAGTTAACCACCGCCGTCAATCCGGTAGCACCGGCGGCAAACAGCGCCAAAGTAATGCCGTGACGCTTCATGGTTTTTAGCATAACGGCTCCTTATTTACCGGCACGGTTGTGACCATAAACCCGAGGCTGGGTATAGTGGTCAATCAGTGGAACAGTAATATTGGCCAGCAGTACGGCAAAGGCAACCCCGTCAGGATAGCCACCATACACCCGAATTAACCACACCAGAATACCGATTAATGCGCCGAAAATCAGCCGGCCACGGGGCGTGGTGGAGGCACTGACCGGATCGGTGGCAATAAAGAACGCCCCCAACATGGTGGCACCGGAAAACAGGTGCAACATCGGCGGGGCAAAACTTTGCGGGGCAACTATCCAACTAATTGCGGCACAGCCAGCCAGTGCCAACAAGAAACTGACCGGAATGTGCCAATGAATCGCTTTACGCCATAGCAGCAATAAGCCGCCCGCCAGAAAACCGAGATTGATCCATTGCCAGCCTACCCCCGCCAGCGTTGCGGCAAAAATGGGCTGTTGCAGAATTTGATCTACGGGTTGTGAGCGTAGGGCGGTTTTAAAGCTATCAAGCGGTGTGGCCTGACTGACACCGTCATAACTCATCTGGAGTTGATGAATATCAGCGCCACTGTGGGTATATCCGGTAAAGATAATTAAAAGAGAGTCATAAAACCCCACCGGTGTAGCTTGTAATGGCAGCGGCGGTAACCAACTGGTCATTTGTACCGGGAATGAAATAAGCAGAACAACATAACCCACCATGGCCGGGTTGAACGGATTTTGTCCCAAACCACCATACAGTTGTTTAGCGATGACGATAGCAAACAGCGTACCCAACACAATCATCCACCAAGGGGCCAATGGGGGCAGGCTTATCCCCAGCAGTAAGCCGGTGAGCAGGGCGGAGTTATCTTGTAACCGCATCAATACGGGCTGTTTGCGTAACTGCAAAACGGCCCCTTCGGCTAGCATGGCGGTAACCATTGCCAGTGCTACCTGAATCAGGTTGCCATAACCAAAGAAGTAGGTCTGAGCAATAATGCCCGGAATGCAGGCCAGAATCACCAGCAGCATGATGCTACGGGTACTACGTTGATTGTGCGTAAAAGGGGAACTGGCTATTTGCAACCCTTTGTTCTGGGTCGATGCTGCTGGCCTGAATTTCATGAAATTACAACCATATGTCGAATGCTTAACAGAGTTCTTAAACGCAGTTATCGCGCTGGCAAGTCAATACTTGCGGGCATCGATACACTCAGCCGTCAGGGGGATAATATTTGTGCCGCATTCTACCCTATTCAGACAAAGTGTAATACGCCTTAATCATAGGGTTATTATCCATAATGTGTTGAAATATTAAGTAAGCTGTAGCATTTAATAAATCAGGCTAATCTAAAAATTTAACTTGCAATTTATATCGCGATGGTAACAAACATATAGCAAAAACGGGTTTTTGTGCGGCTTGAGGGTATTAGGCTTTGGTCTCAGATAAATAGATTTAACTCTTTGTTTTAATGGGTTTGTTTTTGTTTTATCTGTAGCTAATCAACTGTAAGTTAACGATTTATTAACTTGTGAAATTAGATTTGAGAAAAGCGTTGGCATAATGATAGATTAATGTAGTATGCACTGTAATTATATATTTAAAGAACAATAAGATGATAAACGAAGACATATTGTTTATAGAAGAATTAATTGAGTGGATTGAAATCAATTTAGAAAAGAGGCCCACACTGGACGATGTGGCGAAGATTTCTGGATATTCAAAATGGCATCTACAACGGAAATTTAAAAGTATTGTGGGGGTACAATTAGCCTCCTATATACGTGGCCGGGTACTGACTCGCGCAGCGGTTGCATTGCGCATTTCACGCCGTCCTATCATTGAAATCTCTGATGAGTTGGGTTTCGATTCGCAGCAAACCTTTACCCGTACATTTAAGAAGCGTTTTGGTGTTACCCCAAATAGTTTTCGTCAAATGGAACACTGGGATGTGCAAGGGATGATTCCCCGTTTCGGTTTTTGTGAAAATTACACCCCAGAAATCAAACGGATATCTTTACCACCGCGAGAATTGGTGGGCTTTACACGGCGGCTGGATTTTGACGAACACAACCATTGTAGTGGTCAACACTCCTCCTGTATGGCGATGAAAGATGAAATTCTGCTCGATTTCTTTAAGGAAGTTAATTTCTCATGCCAACGGGTGTACTCGCTGTTTTCTGCCAAAGAGTGTCAACAAGGGCAAAACAGTGTGAATTATTCGACTGCGATTGATAAAGACAAGCGGCATGAAATCCAGGGGCTGCGTGAGGTTGATCATATCTCTATTCCGGCGGGGGAGTTTCTCTCCATATCCCACCAAGGTAGTGCCAAAGAGTGTGTGAAATTCTCAATTTATTTGTTTAATGAAGTGCTGCCAAAATTACGCGAAGAGTTTGGTGGTGGTATCGAAATGGAAGTTATTGAGATAGACAGTTGTCACGCCGAATCAAAAATGCGTGATATCTCGGTGGTTTATAACTATCAGATGTTGACGAACTGATGTACTGCCGCAGTGGCAGTGCGTCAGTTCAGTGTGTTACCTCTTAATCTGGGTTAGCAGTTTGTGCGGCTTTCTTGGCTTTGACCCGGGCAATGGCGGCAGCTACAGCGGCTTTGCGTGGATCTACTTCTGATTTTTCATGTTCATGCGTCACAACCGCGGGCTCAAGCTGTGTTTGTGCGGCTTTCTTGGCTTTGACCCGGGCAATGGCGGCAGCTACAGCGGCTTTGCGTGGATCTTCTTCTGGTTCTTCATGTTCATGCGTCGCAACCGCGGACTCAAGCTGTGCTTGTGCGGCTTTCTTGGCTTTGACCCGGGCAATGGCAGCAGCTACAGCGGCTTGGCGCGGATCAACCGACGACGGTGTTGACTCATCGGAGGCGACAGTCAGCTGTTTTTCTGCCTGACGTGCTCTGGCCTGTGCTTTACGTGCTTCTCGAGCGGCAATAACGGCACTGTTATCCGGTGCTTGCCCTGCGATCACGCTGATAACCGCGTCGGCATTCTTATCCTGGCGAGCTAATCGACTGACAGCGGCTTCAACCTTTTGCTGGTCAGCATCAGTCAGCTTGACCGCGGCTTGTTTATGGCGCAGTTCACGCGCATGCTTTTCTCGTTCCAACCGCGCTTGTTTGGCCTCAAAACGTGCTTTGGCTTCCGCTGCTCGGGCATTTTCCTGATCGAGGGCGCGGATTTCTGCTTTTTCCTGACGGTAATACTGTACTAATGGGATATTGCTCGGGCATACATAGGCGCAAGCACCACATTCAATACAATCGAATAAGTTATGATTGCGCGCTTTCTCGTGTTCTTCACCTCGACTGAACCAATAGAGCTGTTGGGGCAATAAACCTGCTGGACAGGCATCAACACATAAGCCACAGCGAATACAAGCTTGTTCCGGTTCAGATAGCCCCATTTCGGCTTCGGTCGGCGCTAAAATACAGTTACTGATCTTAACGATCGGTACATCCAAACTTGGCAAGGTAAAGCCCATCAGCGGGCCACCCATGATCACCATCGGTTGGTGCTGAGGCTGAAATCCGGCCAGTTTCAACAAGTGCAATACCGGTGTCCCAATTCTGGCCCAGAAATTGCCTGGGTTTGCTAATGCATCACCAGTGAGTGTCACGACTCGTTCAATTAATGGCTCATCGTCGATAATCGCTCGCTTAATGGCAACTACTGTACCCACGTTTTGCATCAATACCCCAATGGATGAGGAGTGCTTGCCGAAAGGCACCTCTTTACCAGTCAGGATTTTGGTGAGCTGCTTGGCACCCCCGGACGGATATTTAGTTGGTACAACCCGCAACTGGATCTCGTCATGGCCCTGTAATACATGTTGTAAAGCCGCAATGGCGGCGGGCTTATTATCTTCAATGCCAATCAACACCTGCTGTGGTTGCAGCAAATGTCTTAGAATATCAATACCGGCGACCAGTTCCTGCGCGTGCTCCTGCATTAACCGATCATCGGCAGTGATATAAGGCTCGCATTCAGCCGCATTGATAATCAGGGTGGTAACACTGTTCACGCCACCTTGTAATTTACTGGCGGTCGGAAAGCCTGCGCCGCCCAAACCGGCGATACCCGCTTGATGAATACGATCCAGTAACGCTGCGGTATCTCGCTGTAAATAGTCGGCCCACGGCTGTTGCTCACGCCAACGGTCTTCGCCATCCGGGGTAATATGTACACACAACTCAGCCAACCCGGAGGGATGTGCAGTGGTATGCGGGGCAATAGCCGTAATAGTGCCAGAGGTGGGGGCATGTACTGGAACTGTGCGGCCACGGCCCACGGTCAGTGGCTGGCCCTTTAATACTTGTTCACCGGTTCTGACGCGCAGTTCACCTTCTGGCCCCAGATGTTGTTGCAACGGAATGATCATTTGCTCAGGCAAGGATGCGATGCGCATTGGCACCGTGCTGGATTGCAACTTCATTTCCGGTGGATGGATACCCCCGTCAAAATCCCAGATATTGTCGTGTTGGCGGGCAGTAAACAGCTTAAACATGTTGCTCCACATCTATCATTTTCACTGGAATCATCTGTGAGGCCACTAACTGGCTGGGAAGATTTTTGACCGGAATAGTGCTCAGATCCCACTTCCAGTTAGCGGTGGTGGTGGCAACCGGAATCATTTCAATACAGTCTGTCGGGCAAGGGGCAACACAAAGGTCGCAGCCGGTACACAGGTCTGGCAATACGGTATGCATAGCTCGGGTGGCACCCACAATGGCATCGACAGGGCAGGCCTGAATACATTTTGTGCACCCAATACAATTGGCTTCATCAATAAAGGCCACTTTACGCTGTGGATGAGCCGCCGCTTCGTCACCCTCTAGAGGTTGTGGTTCAACCGCCAGCAGTTCAGCCAGCTTAAGCATCACTTGTTCGCCACCCGGTGCGCACTTATTGATTTTCTCCCCCTGAGAGGATACAGCTTCTGCATAGGGCCGACAGCCAGGGTAGCCACATTGACCGCACTGGCTTTGCGGCAAGATTGCTTCTACTTGCTCAACCACGGGGTCTTGATCAACCTGAAAACGGCGAGCAGCAAAACCAAGCACCACGCCTGATATCAGCGCCAATGTACTTAATGCACCTACGGCAATCCATAACGACATCATTAGAACTTCACCAACCCGGTAAAGCCCATAAAGGCCAATGACATCAAACCTGCTGTAATCAGGGCGATAGAAGACCCGCGGAATGGCGCAGGAACGTCAGCCACCGCCAACCGTTCGCGAATAGCAGCGAATAACACCATTACCAGAGAGAAACCAGCTGCGGCACTGAAGCCATAAACCGCCGATTGCATAAAATTATGAGATTGATTGACATTAAGCAACGCGACACCCAACACAGCACAGTTAGTGGTGATCAGTGGCAGAAATATCCCCAGCAAACGATAAAGTGCCGGGCTGGTTTTGCGTACCACCAATTCGGTAAATTGCACCACGACGGCGATGACTAAAATAAAAGCCAATGTGCGTAAATACACCAAACCAAGCGGCAGCAAGATAAAGCTGTTTACCATCCAGGCGCAAACAGAGGCCAATGTTAGTACAAAGGTAGTTGCCAGCCCCATACCAATAGCGGTCTCCAGTTTTTTGGAGACCCCCATAAACGGGCACAGGCCAAGAAATTTGACCAGCACAAAGTTGTTTACCAATACAGTACCGACAAACAGGAGCAGGTATTCAGTCATTACGAAGCCTAAAAAAATAAAAGCCGCCTATTATCCAAAATTGGCGGCCTGACGACAACAGATGAAGTGCAGGGTTATTACGATTTACTGGCTATTTTAGGGGGAAAAGGTGCGCAATCCCATTAAAGTTCGGTAAAAGTATGCTTCACGCGTTGAGAACGTTTGATGTAAGGCACAAAAACAGCAGCGGCCAGCAAGGGCCATCCCAGAGTGCGTAAGGCAATATCATCACTGATCGGCGAGAAAGCAAAGGCCTTTAGTGCCAGTAGCACGGTTAACAATAACCAAAGAATAAACCATTTCGGTAGACGACGTGAGCGGCTGCAAAACAACCAGATGACCCATAATGTATAGGCCCACATCACCAAGGTTGTTATCACCGAGAAATACCATTGTAGGGTAAATGCCTGTGAGTTGGTCACCAGATACTCTCGTGACTCTGGGGTGAAGATGGCCATGGCATACAGTACTAGCATCAGGCTGGCGCTGAGCAGTGTGACGATCAAATAAGCCAGTGGGGCCAATAACCAGCCGCCAATGCGCTGATATTCCTGCGGTTGAGACATAGTGAACCTTAGTAATCTATTAATAAGGAGTGATAACCATCTGTCGCTATCACTTCTTTGTATGATACTAGCTTAACCCGCAAATGTGTCCTTCGTCATCTATATCAATATGGTAATACGCCGGTTGGGTACCCAACCCTGCGCCAATTCCCAAACGAAATGCAACAAAGTGACCCACCGGTCAGGTACGGATAAAATAGCCGTATTGACCCTGTCGGAGACCCTGTTGCATGAAGGGAAAACATTTGACTCAGCATGAGCGCTTTTACATCGAAAAACGAAAAGCTGAAGGCGTTAATCAGTCCTGCATTGCCAGAGAGCTCGGCGTCTCTCGCTCTACGCTGAGCCGGGAGCTCAGGCGTAATACGGACCCCGCTTTCAACGGACTTTACTCCTCCAGACGCGCTGATGCCTTAGCCAGACAACGGCGGGGCGCCACCTCGGCACACAATGCCTGTTTCCCTCTGGGCCAGCAGACACAAGACTTTCTCCGGCAGGCGCTGGCTGTACATACCTCCCCTGAGGTTATCTGTGGGAGACTGAAAATCCAGTTTGATATCGCCGTCAGCAAAAATACCCTCTACCGCTATATCCGTTCGGACAGACAGGCTGGCGGTAAGCTTTACCTTCAGCTCCCTCACCGGGGTAAACGCTATCGCTATGATACGGGTGAGCCCGGACGCACGCCCATCCCGGACAGGGTTGGCATTGAGCACAGGCCTGCTGAGGCTGAACTCAAACAGGTTCCCGGGCATGTTGAAATCGATACGATTTTTGGCAAAGACCAGAAGTCATTCCTGCTGACGGTCGTGGACAAAGCCACAAAGCAGGTCATTATCCGTAAACTCCCCAATAAGTGCGCTGAGAGCGTCGTGGAAGCGTTCAGGGACATCGTGGCGAATACTTTCTGCGAGTTTAAAACCCTGACGGCAGATAACGGACCCGAGTTTGCGAAACATAAGGACATCACTCAGGTAACGGGCGCAAAGGTTTACTTTGCCCGGCCTTATCATTCCTGGGAGCGGGGGTTGAATGAGCATACCAACGGTCTGATACGGCGGTTTTATCCGAAAGGAACCGATTTTAATGGCGTCAGCGATGAAGATATTGCGAGACTGGAGCACATCCTCAACACTCGGGGGCGCAAATCTCTGGAATACAGCTCACCGAATGAGGTATTTTTAGAGTATCTACTCGCTGCATAACGCATGATGGTTTGTTGCGTTTCGTTCGGGAATGGGGCAATTACCACTAAGTTATTTTAAGCAACGCCATGTGGGCAATATTGTCGCTCGAGTGAAGGAGCTGGACAATATTAGAGAATTTATTACGGGATCCGCACTGACGCTATGTGTTGATGTGGTTTTTACCCTGGTGTTGTTTATTGTCATGTGGTGCATTTCACCACTACTGACGCTCATCATTTTAGGCACATTGCCGTTATATCTGTTATTAGCGGCGCTGACCACCCGGCCATTACAACAGAAAGTTGAAGTCCTGTGCGGTTGTGCCGCACAAAATGGGGCATTTTTAACTGAAACTGTCTCTGGCGTGGAAACGGTAAAAAGTCTGGCGCTGGAACCCCAAATGCATCAACGCTGGGAAACCCAAACACGTGATTATGCTGAAGCGAATTTTCAGGTACAAAACCTGCAAAATCTCAGTAGTCAGGCGGCTCAGTTATTGCAAAAACTGGCTGGTGCAGTGGTGATTGTGGTGGGTGCTTATCAAGTGATGTCGGTGCAGCTTAGTATCGGGCAACTGATCGCCTTTAACATGTTGGCGGTGCAGGCATTGATGCCAATGAGTAAGTTGGTTGATTTGTGGCAACAGAGCATCCGGGCCCAAGTGGGGCTAATGCTGATCTCTGACATTTTGAGCTTACCTGCGGAGCAGTCGGTGAGGGCGGTGCCACTTGACCACCCGATTCGAGGAGATATCACGTTGCAACAGGTGATTTTCCGTTATCGCGTCGATTTAAACCCGGTACTACAGGATTTTTCCTTATCTCTGCGTGCTGGCGAACATATCGGGCTGGTGGGGCCATCAGGCTCGGGTAAAAGTACCGTTGCCCGACTATTACAACGCCTCTATATCGCAGAGCAGGGTGTAATCAATATTGATGGCATCCCAATTGGAAATTTATCCCTCGACATGTTGCGGCGTCAGATAGGGGTTGTGATGCAGGAGAGTTATCTGTTTAACCGTACGGTACGGGAGAACATCGCCCATTCACGACCCACGGCATCATTGGATGAGGTGGTCAAGGCTGCATGTCTGGCGGGAGCCAACGCTTTTATACTCGCCTTGCCACTAGGTTATGACACCGTGCTGTCAGAGGGCGGTGCCTCGCTTTCTGGTGGTCAGCGTCAGCGTATTGCCATTGCCCGTACATTGCTGGCTAATCCCCGTATTTTGATTTTTGATGAAGCAACCAGTGCGTTAGATGACGAGTCGCAAGCGGAAGTACAGAAAAATATGGCCCGCATTATCGCCAATCGTACTGTCATCACTATTGCCCATCGCCTCTCGACGGTGCGACATTGCCATCGCATCGGTGTCATGACACAAGGCCGCATTACTGAGTTGGCTAACCATGATCAACTACTGGCGCTAAATGGCGTTTATGCCCGATTGTGGCAGCAACAGGCTGACTTCAGCCATGAGGAATCAAAATGAAGTTGATGCAATATTGGTATAGAACAGCATGGTTCAATGCCATAAAGAACCGTTGGCAACGCCATTTCTCGCCTCAGCGCACCCGTGATGAATATGATTTCCTGCCTGCCTATCTGGATATTGTGGAACGGCCAGTGGCACCACTGGCACGGCGCACTGCATGGTTTCTGGCGCTGACACTGCTGCTGGCATTGGTATGGTCGATTGTTGGAAGGCTTGATATTCACGCATCAGCTAAGGGCAAAGTGATTGTTTCTGAACATTCGAAAGTGATCCAACCGCTAGAACCGGGGGTGGTGGCCGCAATTAAGGTGCGCGATGGTGACAAAGTTGAAGCCGGCCAGGTGTTGATTGAGTTAAATCCAATCGGCATTGATGCCGAGCTAGGTAATATCAATCAGCAATTAATGCATCGCTTACTGGAAGCTGCCCGTATGGTGGCGCTACTGACAGTGAACCCCGCCGCGATGTTTACTCCCCCTGAAAGTAGCCCTGATGATTTGAACATCACCGCCAGGGCACTTTTGCACAAAGAAGTAAACGAGGTCAATGCAGAGTTATCGCGCCAGGAGAGTGAACAGGCGGTTAACCAGGCCCATATTCAAGCGGGTATGACTAATATTACGCACCAGAAAGCGTTAATGAAAAACATTCATCAACGGTTGCAGGCGTTACGAACACTCGCTAAATCCAAGTCAATCGCCGACGTGGAGTTATTGCTACAAGAGCGGGAATGGCTAAATGCCACGGCTGAAAGTAGCCGTTTGGACAATGAACAGGCTATCTTGCAGGCGAAAGCACGCCACCTGTCACAAACCCGACTGCACTATTTAGCTGAAAAGAGGCGGAGCTACCAGGAACGATTAAATCAAGCTCATGAAGTTATCAACCAATTGCGACAAGAGCAGATCAAATTGCTAGAAAAGCAGCGCCAACAGACCTTACGCGCACCGGTTACCGGCGTGATTCAACAATTGGCGATTCATACTCTGGGCGGCGTGGTCACCACGGCTCAACCGTTAATGGTATTGGTGCCGGAAAGTCATCAGTTAGAACTCGATGTCATGATCCTCAATAAGGATGTGGGTTTTGTGCTGCCAGGGCAGGCGGTGGAGGTGAAAGTTGATAGCTTTCCTTATACCCGATTTGGCACGTTGTCGGGTGAAGTAAAGCATATTTCTCGTGATGCGATGGAGGACCAACAACAAGGCTTAGTGTTTCCGGCCCGGATCCGTCTGGACAGCGACAGGCTGAGCGTTGAAGGGAAGTCGGTGCGTTTATCCGCAGGTATGGCGGTCAGTGTAGAGATTAAAACCGGCCGGCGGCGGGTTATCGATTACTTACTCAGCCCATTACAAGAATACCAATCCGAAGCCATGAGGGAGCGTTGAGATGAAGAATTCAACATCAACGCAGGTCATCCAGCCATTGGCAGCACTGGCTCGGGCTGCTGCATGTTTTGATCTGGCGGTTGAGCCTGCGCAGTTGGCGCATCAACTCGGATTAGCGCCGGAAAAAATAGATTACATTGCGCTGTGTCGTGGTGCCGGTTGGATTGGTTTGCGGGCCAGAAAAGTCAGTCAGTCATATGACCGTTTGAAACATCTGGCGCTACCTATCTTATTCAGTGATGAGAATCAGTGGTATGTACTACTGGCGCTGAATGATCAGGGTGCGGTGGTTTATTTTGCCGCCACGGGACAGCAGCAGCAAATAAGCCAGCAAGCACTGGCCTGCTTGTGGCGTGGTGACGCTATTTTATTGGCGAAAGCAGAGTTACAGGGACCGAAAAAAGCCTCTTTTGGCTTTGGTTGGTTTATTCCGGTTATTACTAAATATCGCCATCAATTACGTAATATCGTTTTAGTGTCACTGTTATTACAGGCTATTTTGCTGGTGACGCCAATGCTATTTGAAACGGTGATCGACAAAGTCTTAGTGAGCCGCGGCGTCGGGAGCTTAATGGTATTGGGCTGCGCCATGATAGCATTGGCAATTGCCGAACCCTGTTACACCTTCTTGCGTGGCTGGCTGTTCTCACATCTCTCCAGCCGAGTTGGTGCCGAACTTAACACCCGCCTTTATCGCCATTTACTGGGGTTGCCCCTGGCTTATTTTGGCGCACAGCAGACAGGGCAAACTATCGCCAAAGTACAAGAAATGGAGCAGATTCGCAGTTTTCTGACGGGGTCTGCATTAACCATGTTATTGGACCTGATCTTTGTTGGTACATTTATAATTGTGATGTTTTGTTATAGCAGCCAACTGACATGGATAGTTCTGTTCTCTCTGATCTGTTACCTCTTGTTTTGGTGGGCCATTGGCGGTGTTTTACGTCAGCGGGTTGAGCGTCAATATGAAGCCAGTGCAGATAATACGTCGTTTTTAACTGAAGCAATTAGCGGGTTGGAAACGATAAAAACCACTGCCACCGAAAGCCAGTTTAATCGTAGCTGGCAGCAGTCATTAGCCCGTTATGTGCGGGCATCATTTGCTGGCATGAGGATGGCAAATATTGCTGAGCAAGGTATTACACTTATCAATAAAGTCACCTCAGCCATAGTGTTGTGGTTTGGCGTTAAATTGGTACTGGCAGGAGGGTTAAGCCCAGGTCAATTCATTGCTTTTTCAATGTTTTCGGGTTACGTAACTCAACCCATTTTACGTTTGGCTCAGATATGGCAAGATTTCCACCATACGCAAGTCGCTCTGAAACGGATTGGTACCATTTTGGATTATCCAACCGAGCCCGGCTGCACCGGATTATCATCAAGTCATGGGTGCACCGGGCGGTTGACATTTAAACAGGTGCGTTTTCGCTATCGATCAGATACCACCGAAGTTTTACAAAATCTCAATTTAGATATTGCTGGTGGCGAGTTTATTGGCATTACCGGGCCATCCGGCTGTGGCAAATCAACGCTAACGAAGTTACTACAGCGGTTATATATTCCTCAACATGGGCAAATTCTGATAGATGGGCAGGACTTGGCGATTACCGATGCCACGGCATTACGTCGCCAAATGAGTGTGGTACTGCAAGATAGCATCTTGTTCTCTGGTAGCCTGCGGGACAACATCTGCCAGTGCCAGCCTAATGCTGATGATACCCTGGTTGAGTCGATTGCCCGGCAGGCGGGGGCGCATGATTTTATTATGGCTCTACCGCAGGGCTATCAAACCCAGGTGGGGGAAAAAGGGAGTATGCTGTCTGGCGGGCAGCGGCAGCGAGTTGCTCTGGCGAGGGCGCTAATGGCGGATCCTAAAATACTGATTCTTGATGAAGCCACCAGTGCTCTGGATTATGAATCTGAGGCGGCAATTATGCGCCAGTTACCAGAAATTATCCGTAATCGCACCGTCATCTGCATTGCTCATCGATTGAATACATTGCGCCAATGTCATCGTATTTTGGTATTAGGAAACGGGCAAGTATTGGAACAAGGCAGTCATCAGGCGCTACTTGCTCAGGAAGGAGCCTATGCACGGTTGTGGCGGTTACAAACTGAGTAATGCATCGCGCAGTGGGTTATTAATCTCGCTTAGAATAACGCTGGGTGAGAATCTCTCACCCAGCTATCACCAGCCATACAGTGCGTGATTACAACTTGTCACCGTTGGTTTTAATCACCCCTTGATACCAGAAGAAGCTTTTTTTACGCTGACGTGCCAGTTGTTTCTGATGGTCGACATAAACAAAACCATATTGCTTCTGGAAGCCATTCAACCAACTGAGTAGATCGATAAATGACCACGGATAGTAACCACGGACATCTGCACCTTGCTTGATGGCATCTTCAATTGCCACAATATGCTGACGCAGGTAATCAATCCGGTCATCATCAACCACTTCGCCCTCAATGATTGGGTCTTTAGCACCCAAGCCATTTTCAGTGATATAGATAGGGATGTCACCATAGCGCGCCTTGATATTCATGATACCTTCGGTAAGGCCCTGCGGGTAAATCTCCCAATCCCAGTCGGTATAAATCCCGTTAGGATTGCGGACAAATTTAAACAAATCTTTGAAGCCGAACTCATTCCCTTGTTGATGACCGGAACCTTTTTCACCTGAGGTGTTCATGGTCAGATGCGTTTCTTGGTTATTGGCAGCAATAGTTTCACGCTTATAGTAGTTCAACCCAATAAAGTCACAGATATTGTTACGTAACAGAGCATCATCATCGGGGGCGAATTGTGGAACACCCCAAATGGCCTGGGTCTGTGCCAGCAATTCAGCTGGATACTCACCTTTTAACACTGGATCATATAACCAATGGGTAAAGATCCCTTCAGCTAAGCGAAATGCGGCGATATCTTCGGCGGAATCACTCAGTGGCGTGTTGGTTTGCAGGACATTCACAAAACCTATTGTCCCGTCGATACCGCTGGCACGAAATGCTGCAACCGCTTTGGCGTGAGCGACAAAAACGTGATGGCAGGCTTGGATAGCACGGGCAGGATTCTGGACGCCCGGCGGATGACCGCCAGTAATATAGCCAAAACCAATAAAACAGATGGTCTCGTTGAACGTTGACCAGAGCTTGACCCGATCACCATAGTGCTGATAACACAAACGTGCATATTCTTCAAAAGCATCGGTGGTGCTGCGGGTTTCCCAACCCCCTTCATCTTGCAAGGCTTGTGGCAAATCCCAGTGATAGAGCGTAATCATCGGCTCGATGTTGTGTTCCAGCAATGCATCGATCAATTCACTGTAGAATTTAACTCCCGCGGCGTTCACCTCCCCACGGCCTGTTGGCAACAAACGCGGCCATGAAATTGAAAAACGATAACTTTTCATGCCCATCTCCGCCATCAGAGCTACATCTTCGCGGAAACGATGATAGTGGTCGACAGCAACATCACCATTGGTTCCCTGATAGGTGGTTCCGGGCAGATGTGCAAAAGTGTCCCAGATAGAAGGACCTTTACCATCAGTATCATAGGCACCTTCAACTTGATAAGCGGCGCTGGCGGCACCCCACAGGAAATTTTTCGGGAAAGCAGACATAAAATCACTCTCATGTAATGGATAAAAAGGGTGTTTGATAAAATCTCTATCCTCAGTGTATTAGGGAAAACGTTATTTATGCAACCGGTTTCTGTAACCGGTTTCTGTGATGCTAAATTGAGTGATTGAACGGCAATAAAACGACAGCGATATACAAGACACCAATCACAAAACCGTAAACAGTGCCTAAACGAGGTGAAGACAAGATGGGTCATTGAATACCACTGTGTATATAATCAGTGTTTCGCAAATTAAGATTTTTTGTTGAAGAAGGAAGAATGATGATCACTCGGCTTGCTATCTCTGGCTACCGTTCGTTACGCGATGTGGTACTTGAATTGGGGCAATTGAATGTCATTACCGGCGCGAATGGCAGTGGCAAGTCCAGTCTTTATCGAGCGCTCCGGTTGCTGTCAGATATTGGTCAGGGGCAGGTTATCCAATCATTGGCGGCGGAGGGCGGTTTACAATCAACCCTCTGGGCGGGGCCCGCGTCGTTTTCCCAGTCGATGAAATCAGGAGAACAACCGATTGAAGGTACCACTCGCCATCATCCCGTGAGCCTCAAATTGGGCTTTGCTGGTGCGGACTATGGTTATGCTATCGATCTGGGTCTCCCCACACCGCGCAGGTCATTTTTTGCATTGGATCCTGAAATCAAGCTTGAAAGCCTGTGGTGTGGCGATACCCTGAACAATAATGCGCTTTTTGCTGAGCGGCGAGGCCCGCGGGTTCGCATCCGTGATGAGCGCGGAATTTGGCGCGAGTCATATCACGGGTTAGCGGCCTATGACAGTATGATGACCCACAGCACAGACCCCCGTGATGCCCCAGAGATTCTGCTTATGCGCGAACGGATGCGGGCCTGGCGTTTTTATGACAATCTGCGTACCGACCGTCATGCGCCAGCTCGCCAGCTTCAAGTGGGGACTTATACACCGGTACTGGCCAGCGATGGTGCGGACTTGGCCGCAGCGTTACAAACGATCAGAGAGATCGGGGATACCGATGCACTCACGCATACCATTACAGATGCTTTTCCCGGAACTACGTTGGCTATTGAACCCAATTTTGAGTTGCTGTTGTCACAGCAAGGTTTGTTAAGGCCACTCAAGGTCGCAGAGCTATCAGACGGTACCTTACGTTATTTATTGCTGGTGGCGGCATTGCTATCGCCACGACCTCCCGAAATGATGATCCTGAACGAACCCGAAATCAGCCTGCATGTTGATCTGTTAAAACCATTAGCGCGGTTGATTGGGCAGGCGGCACAACATACCCAGGTGATTGTGGTGTCCCATGCTGCTGAGCTGGTGGCGGCGCTACAGCAGGAAAGCCACTGTCGCCATATCTTGTTGGATAAACAGTTAAGTGAGACAACGATACAACAAGAGGCCACACCTCATTGGTTATGGGCAGCACGTTAGCGGCAGTGACTGCGATGTTGAAAACATATAGGGCTGTTAAGCTCCTCAGACTGCTGACAAACTTCGACGACACGAGCTCTGGTGGGGAGAATAGGCAGAAGATATTGTATCCGTGGCAAGGATGGTGCGGTTCGAGCCTAAATAGGTGCTTATTATGCGCGGGGAAAATGACGTCTTTACGATCTGCTGGTTTTTCACCGTGGCGGACAGGTTGTCATTAAACTCAGGGGCCGTTAAGCCCCTGGATAGCATGTTTAAATCAATTGATTTATTTAAATCACTAAGTCTATTTAAATTACCAGGTCTATTTAAATCAACAAATTAAATCGCTGTATTAGCCTTAACTCAGCGATTTAGATGGTAATACACTTCGTTCCAGCGGATTTCATTTTTAAATGCAGGAAGCGTCGTATCATTGTCGATCAACAGGAATTCAATACCGTGCATCTCGGCATACAGGCGCAATTCATCCACCCCGACGGCTTGAGAGAATACCGTGTGGTGCGCGCCACCGGCGATAATCCAAGCTTCAGCAGCCGTTGCCAGCGACGGCTGAGCTTGCCAGATAGCACGGGCTACCGGCAGTTTAGGTAAGGGGTGCGGCTGTTCGACAGTATCGACGACGTTGACCAATAAGCGGAAACGGTTCCCCATGTCAATTAAACTGGCATTCAGTGCCGGGCCTGCCGGTGTAGAGAAGATCAAGCGCGCCGGATCGGCTTTACCACCGATACCTAAGTGTTGTACATCCAGCAACGGTTTCTCTTCTTTGGCGATAGAGGGACACACTTCCAGCATATGAGAGCCAACCACTAAATCATTGCCTGGTTGGAAGTTATAGGTGTAATCCTCCATAAACGAGGTGCCACCTTTCAGGCCAGTGCCCATTACTTTCAGAATGCGCAGCAACGCGGCAGTCTTCCAGTCACCTTCACCGCCAAAACCGTAACCTTGTTGCATCAGTCGTTGCACTGCCAGCCCCGGTAACTGCTTCAAGCCATACAGATTTTCAAAGTTAGTGGTAAAGGCTTTAAAACCACCTTGTTCTAGAAAACGCTTCATGCCTAATTCAATACGGGCCGCATCCAGCAAATTTTCACGTTTATTGCCGTTCAGTTTTACCGCATCAGTGAAGCGGTAAGTGGCTTCATACTCTTCAACCAAGGTATCAATATCACCTTTGCTAACGGCATCCACCACCGTGACTAAATCACCGATCCCATAGGCATTAACTGAGTAACCAAACTGGATTTGAGCAGCCACTTTATCACCGTCGGTTACTGCCACTTCGCGCATGTTGTCGCCAAAACGTGCCACTTTAAGCTGTTGGCTTTCTTGTTTGGCTGCCGCTACTCGCATCCATTGACCAATACGTTGATGCGCTGCTTTATCCTGCCAATGACCGGTTATCACGCTGTGTTGTTGGCGCATCCGCGCGCCGATAAAGCCAAACTCGCGGCCACCATGGGCGGTTTGGTTCAGGTTCATAAAGTCCATATCCATGGTTTCCCACGGGATCTGCGCATTAAACTGAGTGTGGAATTGCAATAAAGGTTTATTCAGAATACTCAAACCACCAATCCACATTTTGGCGGGAGAGAAGGTGTGTAACCACGTCATTACCCCGATACAGGCGGTATCATAGTTCGCCTCACGGCACAGTGCAGTTATCTCATCCGGTGTGGTCACCAACGGTTTTAGTACCAGTTTTATTGGCAAGCCCGCTTCACTATTCAGGCTGTTAACCACCTGATGGGCATTATCCATAACTTGTTGCAGGGTTTTCGGGCCATACAGGTTCTGGCTACCAATGACAAACCACACTTCTGATTGCTTGAATACGTCCATCTGATACTCCGTTTAATAAATTGTTATAAAAAATATATTTATAAATCAGTTTGATCGCCAAGATCAGTGTGTCGTCTCGGTCATTGGCGCAGGTGTATCGGTTACTGGCATATAGTGTGGTTCTGCTGACAGACACCACTGTTGATAGCGCTGATAAAGTTGCTGATAGCGAGCAACCTGGCTGGCGTCAGGTGTCAGAGTGCGCTCAATCTTACAGGCCATCTGACGCTGCGCAGCAGGGACATCGCGATATATTCCTGCGGCCACGGCGGCAAAAATTGCCGCTCCCAGCGCGCAACATTGATCAGAGGCAACAATTTGCAGTGGTCGATTCATCACGTCGGCACAAACTTGCATGATAACCGGTGATTTACGCGCAATACCGCCCAATGCCAACACGTTCTCAACCGGAATATCCTGCTGTTCAAAACACTCCATGATAGCGCGCGCACCAAAAGCGGTTGCTGCGATAAAACCACCAAATAGAGTAGGGGCATCGGTTCCCAAATTCAGATCGGTAATAACCCCTTTTAAACGTTGATTAGCATTCGGCGTACGGCGACCATTAAACCAATCCAATACCACTGGCAAGTGATCCAGTGAAGGGTTCTTTGCCCATTCAGCGGTGAGTGACGCGAGGAGGGTAGATTCAATCTGCTTTAACTGGGGTTGCAATTCGGGTTGTGCCAAGGCGGCCTGACGTAATGGCCAACTCAGTAAACGACTGAACCAGGCATACATGTCACCAAAAGCTGACTGACCTGCCTCCATACCAATCCAGCCGGGTACCACACTGCCTTCAACCTGACCGCAAATACCGGCAATGGCGCGCTCACCCACCAACTTGTCATCGGCAATCAGAATATCGCAAGTGGAGGTACCAATAACTTTGACCAAGGTATAAGGTTGAGCACCTGCGCCCACGGCACCCATATGGCAATCAAACGCGCCACCAGAGAGCACAACACCGGTCGGTAGCCCCAAACGCTCAGCCCATGCGGCAGTAATTAAACCCACCGGCCGTTCAGCCGTGTAGGTATCAGTAAACATAGGGTATGTAAGGTCGTCTACCAGACGGGTATCCAGTGCCGCCAGGAATTCACGCGGTGGCAATCCCCCCCATGATGGGTGCCATAAGCTTTTATGGCCCGCGCTGCATCGCCCCCGTTGAATATCCTGTGGGGCGGTGGTGCCGGATAACAGTGCCGGTACCCAATCACACAACTCAATCCACGACACCGCTGCATCACGCACGGCGGCATCGGCGCGTGTCACGTGCAGGATTTTTGCCCAGAACCATTCAGAAGAGTAGACACCGCCAATATAGCGGGAATAGTCGGCAAATTCGCCACTGCGACATAAGCGATTAATCTCTTCCGCTTCTTCTATAGCCGTATGGTCTTTCCACAGCACAAACATCGCATTGGGATTATCTGCAAATTCAGGGCGCAGTGCCAATACCTGTCCTTGCTCATCAATCGGCGCGGGTGTTGAACCCGTGGAGTCAACACCAATCCCGACGATTTGCAGGCGCTGCTCTTCTGACAGGCGGCTGACGACCTGACGGATCGCCTGTTCCATGGCTTCTATATAGTCCAGTGGATGATGGCGAAACTGATTTTGTGCGGCCTGACAATAAAGGCCCTGCTGCCAGCGAGGGTAGTAGACAACTTCGGTATCGATCTCGGTGCCATGTTGACAATCTACCGCCAATACCCGGACGGAATCGCTGCCAAAATCTAATCCGAGCGCTATAGCTTTATTGGTTAATAAAGGACGGTCCGCCGATACAACGCTGGTTGTCATAGTGGTTGCTCCTAACATTTGCAGAAAACAGGAATTCATTGCCAATAACCATAGGAGTGAGTGACAGCAAGATGTGAGGAGCCGATGGCTGGAAGTATGTACTTTTCTGCTTCCTACAGTGTTTTTGTGATGTCAGTCAAAAGTTAGAGAGAGGTTAAATTTGCTGAATATATGGATAAATAAACTGTAATCCCTGGATGTGATAGCGCTCTACATTCTAAAGCATAATTAACGTTAAAACTGTCAGCGTCTTACCGGGTGTGGTGAGGTTAAGTGGCTTTCAATAAAGCATTCAACCGCACTAAAACTGAAAAATAACATTGATAACGTTTCCACTAAAAATCAGATGATTTGGGTGGTTGACGATTAAATAAACAAAAATCATCTCTTCCTACAAAAATAGTTCGGAGAACACTATGCATAAATTAACTAAGGCGCTGGCAGTCGTTGGGTTAGCGGCAGTTATGTCACATTCAGCTATTGCCGAAAGCATGAAGTTGGGTTTTCTGGTAAAGCAGCCTGAAGAACCTTGGTTCCAGACCGAATGGAAGTTTGCAGATAAAGCAGGGAAAGATTTAGGTTTTGAAGTGATAAAAATTGCAGTGCCCGATGGTGAGAAAACCTTGAATGCTATCGATAGCCTTGCCGCCAGTGGTGCGAAAGGCTTTGTTATCTGTACACCAGACCCGAAACTGGGGCCGGCCATCGAGGCGAAGGCGCGCAGTTATAACCTGAAAGTGATCGCAGTAGACGACCAATTTGTGAATGCCAAAGGCAAACCGATGGAAAGTGTTCCATTAGTCATGATGGCGGCGACCAAAATTGGTGAGCGTCAAGGACAGGAACTGTGGAAAGAGATGAGTAAACGCGGCTGGCAACCGGGTGAAACGGCGGTAATGGCGATCACTTCTGATGAACTGGACACGGCTCGCCGACGTACCAGTGGGTCAATGGACGCGCTGAAAGCCGCAGGGTTCCCAGAAAAGCAAATCTATAAAGTACCGACCAAATCCAATGATATCCCTGGGGCATTTGATGCCGCCAACTCCATGTTAGTCCAGCATCCTGAAGTAAAAAACTGGCTGATTGTCGGCATGAATGACAACACCGTGTTGGGTGGTGTCCGGGCGACAGAAGGTCAGGGCTTTAAAGCACCCAATGTGATTGGCATTGGTATCAATGGCGTTGATGCAGTCAGTGAACTGTCCAAAGGCCAGGCTACCGGTTTCTATGGTTCTCTGTTACCAAGCCCGGATATTCATGGTTATAAGAGTATCCAGATGCTGAATGACTGGGTGACCAAAGGTGTTGAACCACCGAAATTTACTGAAGTGACTGATGTGGTGCTGATCACCCGGGATAACTTCAAAGTCGAGTTAGAGAAGAAAGGCTTGATGTAATTCCGTTATACCCAACGTCATGGGCGTGGCGGCTAACCCTCTGATCGCGTCAAATTCGAAGGGTATACACGCTATGGCGCACGGGGGCAGGCTACGGTTTGCCCCAATGGACCACACAGACGGGTGGTACCGTGCGACCCAAACTTTATAAGGAAGCCATCATGTCAGCACTCCATTCTGCGTTACAAGCCGAGCTGGAAGCCGAACAGTCACCTTATCTGGCTTTTTGTGGCATTGGAAAAAGTTTCCCCGGTGTTCAAGCGCTGGATGATATCAGTTTTACCTGTCAGGCCGGTCAAATCCATGCCCTGATGGGAGAGAATGGCGCGGGGAAATCAACCTTGTTGAAAATTCTCAGCGGTAACTACTCACCGACTCAGGGTGAAATTCACATTAAGGGCAAAGTGGTTAATTTTGCCAATACCACCGATGCGCTTGATGCCGGTGTCGCGATCATTTATCAGGAACTGCATTTGGTGCCGGAAATGACGGTGGCAGAAAATATCTATCTGGGCCAATTACCTACCAAGATGGGCATGGTTGATCGCAAATTATTGCGCTATGAATCCAGTTTGCAGCTCTCACATTTGGGGCTGGACATCTCCCCCGATACCCCACTGAAATATCTCTCCATCGGCCAATGGCAGATGGTGGAAATTGCCAAAGCGCTGGCCCGTAATGCCAAAATCATTGCTTTTGATGAGCCGACCAGTTCGCTCTCTGCCAGAGAGATAGAACAACTGTTCCGGGTGATCCGTGAATTACGCGCCGAAGGGCGGGTCATTTTGTATGTATCACACCGGATGGAAGAAATCTTTGCACTGAGTGATGCCATTACGGTGTTTAAAGATGGCCGGTATGTGCGCACGTTTGACGATATGACCCAGGTGAATAACGACTCGCTGGTACAAGCCATGGTTGGGCGCAATTTGGGTGATATTTATGGTTATCAGCCGCGTGAAATAGGGCCAGAGCGTCTTACATTGCAAGAGGTGAAGGCGATTGGGGTGAAATCGCCAATAAGTCTGACCGTCCATCAAGGGGAGATTGTTGGCCTGTTTGGTTTGGTGGGGGCGGGGCGCAGTGAATTACTGAAAGGGTTGTTTGGTGGCACCAGGCTTAGCAGTGGTCAGGTTTTGCTGGATGGCAAGCCACTGACGATTCGTTCACCCATCGATGCCATCACCGCCGGGATCATGTTATGCCCGGAAGACCGTAAAGCAGATGGCATTATTCCGGTTCATTCGGTACAGGACAATATCAATATCAGCGCACGGCGCAAAACACTGACGGCTGGCTGTTTGATCAACAACCGCTGGGAGCAGGAGAATGCGGCACTGCGTATTCAGTCTTTGAATATCAAAACACCAAGCCCTCAACAACTGATTATGAATTTGTCCGGCGGCAACCAGCAGAAAGCCATTTTGGGCCGTTGGTTATCCGAAGATATGAAAGTGATCCTGTTGGATGAGCCAACTCGAGGTATCGACGTTGGGGCTAAACATGAAATCTATAACGTGATTTATCAACTGGCGAAACAGGGTATTGCGGTGCTGTTTGCGTCCAGTGATTTGCCAGAAGTTCTTGGGCTGGCTGACCGAATCGTGGTGATGCGGGAAGGGGCAATCTCTGGTGAGTTAGACCACGGTTCTGCCACTGAAGAACAGGCGTTAAGTCTGGCGATGCTACGCACCCCGAATATTGCTACTGATGCCGCGCCTGCGGTTGCTTGATTGTGAAGGAGTTATCCATGTCCAGCGTTACTTTGAGTTCTGATAAGAAGAACCCGGCATCAACTGAGTTAAAAGGTGGAGCACACAATAGTCAGTCGCAACCACCACAAGATACACCCGCTAAAAGTGGACTAGGACTATCCCGTATTTGGGATAGCTATGGGATGTTGGTAGTTTTCGCGGTGGTATTTATTGGTTGTGTGATATTTGTGCCTAACTTTGGCTCCTTTATCAATATGAAAGGGTTGGGGTTGGCTATCTCGATGTCGGGGATGGTGGCCTGTGGCATGCTGTTTTGTCTGGCATCCGGCGATTTTGACTTATCCGTCGCCTCAGTCATTGCCTGTGCGGGGGTAACGACGGCAGTTGTTATCAATATGACCGAAAATATGTGGCTGGGGGTAGGCGCCGGTTTGTTACTGGGCGCGCTATGCGGGCTGATCAATGGTTTTGTGATTGCCAGATTGAAAATTAACGCCTTGATCACCACGTTGGCGACGATGCAGATTGTTCGCGGCCTGGCCTATATCATCTCTGATGGTAAAGCGGTGGGTATCGAGGATGAGCGTTTCTTCGCATTGGGTTACACCAATTGGCTCGGTTTGCCAGCTCCTATCTGGATTACCATTGCCTGTCTGGCCTTGTTTGGCTTCTTGTTAAACAAAACTACCTTTGGCCGCAATACCCTGGCTATCGGGGGCAACGAAGATGCGGCGCGCCTGGCGGGGGTGCCGGTAGTTCGCACTAAAATCATCATTTTTGTCTTATCGGGTTTGGTATCGGCGGCGGCTGGGATCATTTTGGCATCACGGATGACCAGTGGTCAGCCAATGACGTCGATTGGTTATGAGCTGATTGTTATCTCGGCCTGTGTGCTGGGGGGCGTGTCACTGAAAGGTGGGATTGGTAAGATTTCCTATGTTATCGCCGGTATCTTGATTCTGGGGACAGTGGAAAATGCCATGAACCTACTCAATATCTCTCCGTTCTCCCAATATGTGGTCCGTGGTTTGATCCTGCTGGCAGCGGTTATCTTCGACCGTTACAAACAGTTGGCTAAACGGACGGTATAAGTTGCACGGTGACAGAAAAGTCCATAAAAAGCCTATCTGGCTCACAGTTCTGTAATCACTATCGGGCAGCGTGAATTCTGCCCGATAAACTGAAATAAACACATGTGTTTGCACGCCAATCAGATCAGGACTCCAAGGAGGCTAAATGTACCATCGAATGGTTCAGGAACCGCAACCCAATCCCTTGTTACCCGGCTATACCTTTAATGCCTATCTGGTAGCAGGATTAACCCCGATTCTGGCCGATGGACCACTCGATTTTTTTATCGATAGGCCAGGCGGCATGAAGGGCTATATCCTGAATCTGACCATTAAGGGGCAAGGTAAGATTTTTGACGGTGAGAATACCTTTTACAGCAATCCAGGTGATTTGCTGCTCTTTCCCCCTAAGGCATCACACTATTATGGTCGCTCACCGAACAGTGATTGTTGGTATCACCGTTGGGTCTATTTCCGGCCACGGGCATACTGGGCGGACTGGTTGGAGTGGCATAGCAAAACGCATGAAGTTGGGCGGTTATCTTTGCCTAACAACAACTTATTACTGGAATTTGATCGCCTGTTTGCCAATATTGAACAGACGCAAAAATCAGGACGGCGTTTTGGTGAAGAGTTGGGTATGAATCTACTTGAGCGCTTACTGCTGCGCGCAATGGAAGAAGATCCTCTTAGTCCACAACGCATTATGGACCCTCGAGTGATTGAAGCGTGCCAGTTTATTACCGGCAATTTGGCCGGTGAGCTGCGCATTGACGAAGTTGCACGTCATGTTTGCCTGTCTCCGTCACGTCTGGCTCATCTGTTTCGTGAACAAGTTGGTATCAATATATTGCGTTGGCGTGAAGACCAGCGGGTTATTCGGGCTAAGTTATTACTGCAAACCACGCAAGAACCGATTGCCACTATTGGTCGCGTGGTGGGTTACGACGATCAACTCTATTTCTCCCGCGTTTTTCGTAAGCGTGTTGGTGTTAGCCCCAGTGATTTCAGGCGTCGTAGCATTGAAACCAACTACCCGCAACGCAGCCTCCGACAGCCAGAATGGCGGGATAATGCTGAGGCCATAGTGCGAATTTAATCTCGCCACTGACATTCAGCCAAAAATTACCTCTTGTCGCGGGAATCATCATGGTGTCAAATCGATTGATCGACTGATATCAATTGGCAAATATGCTGCGCGAGAGGAAATATAATGGCTGAAAAAATCAAAGTGGGTTTACTGGGCTATGGTTATGCCAGCAAAACGTTCCATGCGCCGCTGATTATGGGCACTCCGGGGCTAGAGCTGGCAGGGGTTTCCAGTAGTGATGCCAGTAAAGTACATGCTGACTGGCCGACAATGACGGTGGTTTCTGACCCCAAAACGTTATTTGATGATCCTTCAATCGATCTTATCGTGATTCCAACCCCGAATGACACTCACTTCCCGCTGGCTCAGCAAGCACTGGCTGCCGGTAAACATGTAGTGGTGGATAAACCGTTTACCGTGACACTGTCACAAGCAAATGAATTGAAGAAACAAGCAGATGAGGCCCACTTATTGCTTTCAGTGTTCCATAATCGCCGTTGGGACAGTGATTTCCTGACGCTGAAAACACTGCTGGCTGAAGGCTCACTGGGGAATGTTGTCTATTTCGAATCTCATTTTGACCGCTATCGCCCGGAGATCCGCCAGCGTTGGCGTGAACAAGCCGGTGCGGGCAGTGGCATTTGGTACGATTTAGGCCCACATCTGTTGGATCAGGCGCTACAACTGTTTGGTTTGCCACAGACGCTAAATGTTGATTTAGGGATGCTGCGCCCCGGTGCGCAATCTGTTGATTATTTCCACGCGGTTCTTAGCTATCCGGGGCAACGGGTAGTGTTACACGGTACGGTGTTAGCCGCAGCAGAAACTGCTCGTTATATCGTGCACGGCATGCAGGGGAGTTACATTAAATTTGGTCTGGACCCACAAGAGGACAGGCTGAAAGCGGGTGAACGTTTGCCGCAGGCAGATTGGGGCTACGATATGCGCGATGGAGTAGTGACACTGTCACATGATGGCATCCTCGCTGAGAAACCACTACTGACGTTGCCGGGTAATTATCCTGCTTATTATGCGGGGATCCGTGATGCCATTTTAGGTACTGCTGCCAACCCAGTACCCGCCTCGGAAGCGATAAAAGTAATGGAATTAATTGAACTGGGCATTGCCTCTGATCAACAGAAAAAAACGCTGCCGGTATCGCCAGCAAGTTGATTTTGCAGCCAAATACGCTTATTTGATAGAAACGATAGCCAAAGTCACTGGCGTTGTAGGTAGGCTGCCAGCAGATTTGAACACTGCTGGCAGCGGTCTCACCGAGGCAAGGCCTAAGGATGGGCTGCACAACGCAAACAGCTCGCCAATTCCCAAACGAAATGCAACAAAGTGACCCACCGGTCAGGTACGGATAAAATAGCCGTATTGACCCTGTCGGAGACCCTGTTGCATGAAGGGAAAACATTTGACTCAGCATGAGCGCTTTTACATCGAAAAACGAAAAGCTGAAGGCGTTAATCAGTCCTGCATTGCCAGAGAGCTCGGCGTCTCTCGCTCTACCCTGAGCCGGGAGCTCAGACGTAATACGGACCCCGCCTTCAACGGACTTTACTCCTCCAGACGCGCTGATGCCTTAGCCAGACAACGGCGGGGCGCCACCTCGGCACACAATGCCTGTTTCCCTCTGGGCCAGCAGACACAAGACTTTCTCCGGCAGGCGCTGGCTGTACATACCTCCCCTGAGGTTATCTCTGGGAGACTGAAAATCCAGTTTGATATCGCCGTCAGCAAAAATACCCTCTACCGCTATATCCGTTCGGACAGACAGGCTGGCGGTAAGCTTTACCTTCAGCTCCCTCACCGGGGTAAACGCTATCGCTATGATACGGGTGAGCCCGGACGCACGCCCATCCCGGACAGGGTTGGCATTGAGCACAGGCCTGCTGAGGCTGAACTCAAACAGGTTCCCGGGCATGTTGAAATCGATACGATTTTTGGCAAAGACCAGAAGTCATTCCTGCTGACGGTCGTGGACAAAGCCACAAAGCAGGTCATTATCCGTAAACTCCCCAATAAGTGCGCTGAGAGCGTCGTGGAAGCGTTCAGGGACATCGTGGCGAATACTTTCTGTGAGTTTAAAACCCTGACGGCAGATAACGGACCCGAGTTTGCGAAACATAAGGACATCACTCAGGTAACGGGCGCAAAGGTTTACTTTGCCCGGCCTTATCATTCCTGGGAGCGGGGGTTGAATGAGCATACCAACGGTCTGATACGGCGGTTTTATCCGAAAGGAACCGATTTTAATGGCGTCAGCGATGAAGATATTGCGAGACTGGAGCACATCCTCAACACTCGGGGGCGCAAATCTCTGGAATACAGCTCACCGAATGAGGTATTTTTAGAGTATCTACTCGCTGCATAACGCATGATGGTTTGTTGCGTTTCGTTCGGGAATGGGGCCACCACTGAATTTGTGGTTTTTATTACTAAGATACTTGGCCGTATCTGTGATGCTACCTTGTCGAAGGTTCTTACCTTCCCCTTCAATGCTCATCTCGATTTATTAATTTGCGGATAAGTTTAAAGTTCAAGGTAAAAATGGTGGTGGGGGAAGGATTCGAACCTTCGAAGTCGATGACGGCAGATTTACAGTCTGCTCCCTTTGGCCGCTCGGGAACCCCACCACTGGCCTAACTGCTTATCAATACTGTTTTGGTAAGCGGGGCGCATCATATCAAATGAAGCGCCCCTGTAAAGACTTGAAATGAAAAAAATAAGTTGTTCGGTGCTTTTTTGTTCTTGACGATGTTTATCTGGGCAAAAAACATCTGTTTATTGCGCGCTTACAGGATAACGGTGCGGTTACCGTAAACAAAAACACGTTGTGCTAAAACACGATACAGAGCACGGCTCAGAACGTTTTTTTCCACATCTCGCCCGGCTCGCATCATATCTTCAGCCGTGTACGAATGATCGACGTGAATAACATCTTGCATGATGATTGGGCCTTCATCCAGGCTATCGTTTACATAGTGAGCCGTGGCACCAATAATTTTCACCCCCCGCTCATAAGCCTGGTGATAAGGGCGAGCACCGATAAATGCAGGCAAGAATGAGTGGTGGATATTAATAATCTGGTAAGGGAAGCGTTGAACAAAGGCTGGTGTTAGCACCCGCATATATTTGGCCAGAACCACGTAGTCTGGTTGGTATTGTTCAATTTGCTCAATCAGACGTTGGTCATGTTGATCACGAGTCAAACCTTCGTGGCTGATGAGATGGAAAGGGATATCAAAGCGCTCCACTAAATTCTGTAGTGCATCATGATTGCCAATCACCGCCGCAATTTCAACATCCAGACCACCATAGGCACTCTTCATTAATAAGTCGCCGAGGCAATGTGCTTCTTTGGTGACCATAATGACAATACGGCGACGCCCTGCGGTATGTAATTCGCGGTTGGTGCCTTCGGGTAAAGCATCATCTAAGTCTGCCAGCAGGGTAGTATCGTTAAAAATACCTTCAAGCTCTGTACGCATGAAAAAGCGGCCAGTCAGATGATCAACAAATTCATTATTCTGCACGATATTCAACTGGTGCTTGTAACAAATATTGGTAATTTTTGCGATTAAGCCTTTAGCGTCAGGGCATATAGTGCGTAACACTTTCTTTTGTACATTCTGGTGTGGCATAAGGTGGTAAATCCTGTCTTAACAGTACTTGATGTTATGTAAATGTTTGATGCTACGGTCCGTAATGAAACGATTTTACTGTTAATGCCCGCAGCATTTCTTATATTTTTTCCCTGAACCGCAAGGACAGATATCATTTCTACCCACCGACGGCCGGACTCCGTCGATATAGTACCAGTGTTCTTTTATTCGAAGGAAGCGGGAACGTTCATGCATTGTGCTTATCTGCATATTATTTGGATCAGTAAAGCGGGCAATGAACTCAACAAAGGCTTCGTCATCATGACTGCCAGTAGTTTCTGCAATAACTGTTAATCCGTGCCATACAGTATTGGTGAAGCTTTGAATTATTCCATCTCGCCATTCTTGTGCCTTGCAGTCTGGATGCCAGGTTTTAATCAGATAGTCCGCATCCTTTTTTACATAGGCGCTATAGCGTGAGCGCATCAGTATTACAGGTTTGGCCGCAACTTGCGTGTTAAGGATATAAGGCGCACAGCATCGTTGATATTCAAAGCTGCTGCCACATGGGCACTGTTCTGACAAAATTTCTCCGAAAAACCAATAATGCCATCTTATCTGCGAATGAATGGTCAGCAACAGAAGAAGGCGGGCAATCAAATAGGGGCAAATAGGGCCTTATCTTACCTAATCACGGGATGAGGTTCAAAGTTGATAATTTTGCGCGGGATATGGGGTGAACTTAAGTTTTGTGATGTTGCTCACAAAAATAGTTGACCGGCGTTTCATTATGGAGTAACTTAATAACTGTGATGTGTATCACATAAAAATAATGATATTTACAGGAGCAACCCATGAAACTGATCAATAAAGTTATCGCTATGTTCGAAAAAATGAGTGTCTCATTTGGTACTATTAACGGTTAATTATTTCCTAAATAATCCGTAAGAATTCATAATGTTCTGAGAAAGGTCGAGTTATAGTTAATAACACTATAGCCCACGAGAGCTAACGGTGAAATGACAGCATGTAACGCGATTATCTATTTATTGAATCTTATATTACTAGATAATATTAAATATTTTAATTTGTCTTAACTCCGAATATTTACTCTGAATAGCCACTACTATAGTGGCTATTTTGCTGTGTTATGTCGAGTGTCAAAGCAATAAAGTCAAAAATAGCAACGGTTACTGAATGAACTGAGTGCTACCTCTCTGTTTTATCTTTTACTTAGTGACAACTAGCCACTGTTTTTACCATATAGAAACTAAGTGGGTCGTATTGATAACAACCAAATTCAGACGTAAATTCAAAGCCTAATCGCTGGTACAGTTTTACCGCTTCAGGTTGATGAATCCCTGTCTCCAAATAAACATATTTTAAATTCAAAGAGATAGATTTTTCGAGCAGTGCTGTAACTAGCATTGACGCAATGCCATGACCTCGGCAGTCAGGGATGACAAAAACGCGCTTAATCTCAGGATATGTACTTTCGGGTTGGAAAAGAATGGCGCATCCCACAGCGCGACCTTGTCGTGTTGCAATATAAACGAATGTTTTTTTCTGAGCCATACTCTCAATCGACTCTGTATGATTACTTTCAGCCGGATAGAGTGCTTCTTGATACGCATCTAATTGAGCAATTAATGCAATAAGATCTGGATTAAATAGATCGGTTTGGCATATTTCAATATTCACAGTATATCCTTCCACTTACAGCCTATATCTTAGTAATGAAATGTAAACTATTTGTATCAATTTACCAGAAGGATAAATGTTAACTATAGTTCAATCAGTAGGGTTATAGCACTGGCGAGTAAATATGGATTTTTCCTCTGAGTGAGCGCTAAGTTGTTGCGTGCTAGCGTTAAGAGCCAAGCGGCAGTGTCGATAACAAAATCAGAGTCTGATTTATTTAGTTGAGCGGTAAAGTGCCAAATTGATCGAAAATGGACGAAATAAAAATGAGAAAAATTAAGATTGGACTGGCACTTGGCGCGGGTGCCGCGAAGGGATGGGCACATATCGGGGTCATTAACGCGCTAGGAAGAATGGGCGTCAAAGTTGATGTTGTTGCCGGTTGTTCGGTTGGTGCCTTGGTTGGTGCAGCGTATGCCAGTGATCACCTGAATGTGATGGAACGCTGGGTTCGTTCGTTTAAATATTGGGATGTTATTCGATTGATGGATTTCTCCTGGCGTCGTGGCGGATTACTGCGGGGTGAGCGGGTTTTTAATGCTGTAAACCAAATAATTGAAGTGCAGGACATTACTGAATGTAAATTGCCCTTTGGGTCTGTTGTAACCAACTTAACGACGGGCCGTGAGTTATGGCTTACTGAGGGGGATATTAAACAGGCAATTAGGGCTTCATGCAGCATGCCTGGATTGCTTTCTCCTGTCCGCTTCGGTAGCTATTGGTTGGTTGATGGTGCAGTAGTCAATCCTGTTCCTATTTCTTTGGCAAGAGCAATGGGCGCTGACATTGTGATTGCCGTTGATTTGCAACATGATGCACATCTGATTCGGCAAGATCTGTTTTCCTCACAATCATCTCCTGAAGGTAAACCCCCGGAGATGCCAGCAAGTTGGCATTTGCGCTTAAAAGCACGAATAACCAATATGTCAGGTAATCCAACGATGGCCGTTCCCAGCGCCATGGAGATAATGTCTACCTCAATACAGGTATTGGAGAACAGATTAAAACGTAACCGTATGGCAGGAGATCCTCCCGATGTGTTGATCCAGCCCTACTGCCCACAAATATCAATGCTGGATTTCCATCGGGCGGATGAAGCCATTGCCGCTGGACAATTGGCTGTGGAGAAAAATATAGAGCAGTTACGTCCTTTGGTAGGGGGCTGATGAGTAACAAATGTGTGTGAGTAAAGCAGTACGTAACAATTTCAGACAAGCACAAACAGCCATTTTGGGCCACTATTACGTTTAAGGTTAGCAAGAGAAGCAGTACATGGAAAAACCATTAGCAGGTAAAAATATTTTAGTCGTCGAGGACGAAACGGTCTTCCGTACTGTAATCACTGAGTTTCTAAGGGCACTCGGTGCGGCAGTCCAGCAGGCAGAAAATGGCCTGGAGGCGTTAGAGCAGATTAAGGTCCAATCACCTGACCTGATACTCTGCGATCTCGCTATGCCTAAGATGGGAGGGATCGAGTTTGTTGAGCGTTTACTCATGCAAGGAGTAAAGATCCCTATTTTAGTTATATCGGCTACTGATAAGATGACTGACATTGCTAAAGTCATGCGTATGGGCGTGAAAGACGTACTGTTGAAACCGATCGTGGATTTAAATCGGTTACGTGAAGCGGTGCTGGCATGCCTTTATCCCATACTGTTTACCTCTCATGCAATTGAAGAGACAGAACTTATCCAGGATTGGGATGCATTACGTAAGAATCCTCATGATGCAGCGCAGTTACTTAAGCAATTGCAACCACCGGCACAGCAAACCATTGCACACTGTCGGGTAAATTACCGGCAGTTAACGATGGTCGAGAAACCGGGATTAGTCCTTGATATCGCTGTATTATCAGATAAGGACCTGGCATTTTATTGTCTGGATGTCACCCGCGCCGGGGATAACGGAATTTTAGCCGCACTATTATTACGCGTGTTATTTAACGGGATTCTTCAAGAGCATTTGGCACATCAACAACAGCGTTTACCGCAGATGTCAACGTTACTTAAACAAGTTAACCAGTTACTAAGACGTACTCATTTGGATGGGCAGTTTCCTTTGCTCGTTGGTTATTATCATGTGGAATATAAAAATTTAATTCTGGTTTCGGCTGGTCTTCACGCGAATGTTAGTGCGGGTAAAAATCAGATTCAACTTAGTAATGGTGTGCCTTTAGGTACGTTAAAAACAGCACATTTAAATCAAATTAGTCAGCGTTGTGAAGCATGGCAATGCCAGGTATGGGGAGGAGGGAGTCGATTGAGGTTGATGCTTTCAGCCGATGAATAGTTTATATTTTGAAAGTATTACTCAATAAATAGTTCACGTAATTTATGTATCTTGCTCACTTATTCACTGCTATGACCCTCCAAGTCTCAATGGTTCTATAACGAATCTACGAAATAAACCTCATTTGTTTCAATCAATGAGTATGCCCGAGATGTAAGAAATATCGGTTGATATACTTTCCTCCTTACTTGTGGCTGAAAATTTTCAGTTAACTTTTATTATTCGCTGGCAATAAGGTTGGCTACCTCAGGCTAAATTAAGGTTAGGTCTTGATAATGGTCGGCGGTGTGTCTCTTATCGAATTCCAACGTGAGGATTGATTGCATGAAAGTGACGGTTTTTGGTATCGGTTATGTAGGACTGGTTCAGGCAGCAGTACTTGCCGAAGTTGGTCATGATGTCCTGTGTATCGATATCGATGCAAACAAAGTTTCCGACCTACAAAAAGGCCGTGTCGCTATTTTTGAACCAGGATTAGCGCCATTGGTAAAAGAAAACTACGACGAGGGCCGGCTTCGATTTTCAACAGATGCCGAAGCCGGTGTTGCTCATAGCACGATTCAGTTTATTGCGGTTGGTACCCCTCCTGATGAGGATGGTGCGGCTGACCTTAAATATGTGTTAGACGTTGCCAGCACTATTGCGAAATATATGGATGCGCCTAAAGTTATTATCGATAAATCAACTGTGCCAGTGGGTACCGCGGATCAAGTGCAGCAAAGGATTAAAGCGATTTTACAGCAACGTGGACAAGATATAGCTTTCAATGTGGTATCGAACCCTGAATTCTTAAAAGAAGGCGCTGCTGTTGCTGACTGTAAGCGGCCTGAGCGTATCGTTATCGGAATTGATACTGATGATAATGGTGTGATTGATTTAATTAGCGAACTATACGAGCCATTCAACAGAAATCATGACCGCATGTTAATTATGGATGTCCGCAGTGCAGAACTGACCAAATATGCAGCAAACGGTATGTTGGCGACAAAAATCAGTTTCATGAATGAGATCGCTAATATCGCAGAGCGGCTCGGTGCAGATATCGAAAAAGTACGCCAAGGTATTGGCTCAGATTCTCGCATTGGCTACCATTTTATTTATTCTGGTTGTGGTTATGGTGGTTCCTGTTTTCCAAAAGATATCCAAGCATTAATTCGTACCGCAGAAAATTGTGGCTATCAGCCGCAACTGTTGCGTGCAGTGGAGAGAATCAATAACGAACAAAAGTGTAAGTTAACTGAATTTATTCAATACCATTTTGATTCGCAGCTTGCAGGGAAAACATTTGCACTCTGGGGATTAGCATTCAAACCCAATACAGATGATATGCGAGAGGCCCCCAGTCGGATTTTGATGGAGGCTTTATGGCGTGCTGGCGCTATTATTCAAGCTTATGATCCAGAGGCAATGGATGAAGCTCAGCGTATTTATGGTGCAAGGGATGACCTAAAGTTAATGGGGACAAAAGAATCAGCGCTACAAGGGGCGGATGCTCTGATTATTTGTACTGAGTGGCAGAATTTTAGAGCACCTGATTTTGATATGATCAAGCTCCGATTAAAACAGCCGGTTATCTTTGATGGGCGTAATTTGTACGATCCAGAACGGTTAAATAGCCGAGGTTTTACCTATTATGGGATTGGTCGGGGTACATCGATTAATCGAGCGTAATAAGTTCTAAAGATGATTTTATGTGTTGGGTACAAAACTTAATTAGTTTCTGTTTTGTGCTCAATCTTCATGCCGTAGGGCGGGGGTGACACAACTCTTTCACTCCAAGATTCTCATATATCACAATATTATGGGAAATTTAGTCAGTTATATCGATTATTGTATTGTTATAAATTAGCAGAGCATTCTTATAGATTTACAAGCACAGTGATAACTAAGGGGTATTTATCGAATGCGATATGTTTAGGTTAGGTGCTACTTGGCAATTGTATGTTAATTCAACAGCCGTATTGATAAGGATTTCAACTATGATTGCAGGGCAAGAGGGAGGTAAAAAAATACCCCCCGTATAATAGGAGGGTACTTTTATCATAATAGTAAATTAACTAATACTATTACAGCAGGAAATCATCCAGTGATTTACCTTCGTCTTCAATGGCTTTCTTAATCACTGCTGGAGTACGGCCTTGGCCTGTCCAGGTTTTAGTTTCGCCATTCTCGTCTACATACTTATATTTAGCTGGGCGTGCAGCACGCTTAGCTTTAGTTGTAGCTTTAGTTGCACTCATAGTTTGCAGCAGTTCATTTGGATCAATACCGTCTGCAATAAGCATTTCACGGTATTGGCTCAATTTACGTGTGCGTTCTTCAATTTCAGCTTGTACTTGAGAATCTTCTTCGCGGCGTTCGTTAACGACCACTTCAAGCTTCTCCAGCATTTCTTCTAAAGTTTCAAGAGTGCATTCACGCGCTTGTGCACGCAGAGTACGGATGTTGTTAAGAATCTTTAACGCTTCGCTCATTGTCCTGGTCTCAAATTATAATTGGTGGGGGGGCGTCTGGATAATAATAGAGTGCTATTTTAATTTCTGCAATAGACAATTTGATTAGCATCCTCGAATTTACGTATTTTATTAGCGAAAAGTTGCTGCTTGCTACTAATAAGCGATGGCGGTTTGTTATTCTCCGTAGTGTTTTTAACGTAAAAGTTCATTTTGCTCGCTAATGACCCTACGCGAAAACATGATTTTCTCACTAAGTTATAAGTTTGCTTTATATCAATAAAGCAAAAATAGACGACTTATCGTGCTAGCGTGTGCAATAACTGATCATGCAAAAAGTGCGATATTGATATAGCTACGATGAAAGATTGAGTAAGGGAAAAGCATGCTGTATTGGTTTTGTCAGGTTCTGACAATATTTGTTATCACTATTTTACCAATTAACCATGGTAATACATTACTTGTATCATTAATGAACCAATCGCGGTACATCCTATCCGACCCTATTGCTATCCCACTCACCTAATCTGGTTAATGTTCAAGCAGCATACGTTCGCTGTATCAATATTGTGAGATTGGTCATGTATGTACCTAATAATAGCAAGGTGCTTCAAATGAAAGTGTCGGCAGCTACATTAACGCTACCATTACTTAATATAGAAAACAGTAATATAGAGAAGTAGTCTGCTCCTCGTTAAGTCTGAATTTATGATAAACTTGATACTCGTTGTCATTGTGACCATTTATTATACCACTGGAGTTACGGGCCCATGGCTCAACTTTATTTTTATTACTCTGCGATGAATGCAGGGAAATCCACCGCGCTGTTGCAGTCTTCTTATAACTACCAAGAGCGGGGCATGCGTACCTTGGTGTTTACAGCAGAGATAGATAATCGCTTTGGTGTCGGGACTGTCAGTTCGCGTATTGGCCTGTCCTCACAGGCGCTGCTTTATAATAGTGGAACTTCACTATTATCCATTATTGCCACTGAGCATCAGGAAAAACCTGTTCATTGTATCTTGCTAGATGAATGCCAATTTTTGACCAAAGAGCAAGTTCAGCAATTGTGTCAGGTGGTGGATGAACTGCATATCCCGGTATTGTGTTACGGTTTGCGTACCGATTTTCTCGGCGAACTATTTCCCGGTAGCAAATATTTGTTGTCGTGGGCTGACAAATTGGTTGAACTGAAAACAATTTGTCATTGTGGCCGCAAAGCAAACATGGTGCTGCGGTTAGACGAACAAGGCAGAGCTGTGCATGACGGCGAACAAGTCGTTATTGGTGGTAACGAAAGCTACGTTTCTGTTTGTCGCCGCCATTATAAAGAGGCGATTAAAGCGGCTTCTCTCCAAAATCCTTCCTAGATACTCATTGTCCACCAAGGATGCCTCACGGGATTTCTTATTTGAAGCTGTGGGGTAACCAACCTTTTGCTGAGTTTACGCCATATGAAGCCATACAGCTTTATCCCTCGTATTTATGCGGGGTGAAAAGCCTTGGTTTAACGTTATATCCTGGACTGGGTCATTATTTTGGCTTTATCGCCACATTTTCTACAATCTTACAAAATTAATAAAAGACACGATGTTGATCCTAATGTCTCCTTAATCAATAGCCGATTCGGGGGATGACGTTATAACGCATTAGCTTGGGTATAGCAGGGGTTGGTGGCGATGTGGCAAGCCGTATTGAGATTAGTCCGGGGATTAGATGCGTGGTCCGTAGGAACGGACTATGGCGATTTGAGCGGTTATATACCAAATGTTTTTAAGTGTGCTTATAAAAAGAAACCCCCAACAGCAATGGCAATTGGGGGCTATATCTTCTGTTGTGTAACCCCCAGCTATAAATGGGGGTTACACATTAAGATTACTATTATTTTTTGGCTTTCTTTTCAGCTTTTGGTGCAGGAGCTGCTGTAACAGCAACTTCTTCACGGTCAAGTTCTTCGCTAAATTCGCGGCCGTAATAAGTATCCATCAAAATCTGTTTCAACTCAGAGATCAGCGGGTAACGTGGGTTAGCACCGGTACACTGGTCATCAAATGCATCTTCAGACAGTTTGTCTACTTTAGCTAAGAAATCAGCTTCTTGAACGCCAGCTTCACGAATTGATGCTGGGATACCCAACTCTGCTTTGATTTCATCTAACCAAGTCAGCAGTTTCTGAATTTTCTGTGCAGTACGGTCGCCCGGAGCACTCAGACCCAGATGATCTGCAACTTCAGCATAACGACGGCGCGCTTGTGGGCGGTCATATTGGCTGAAAGCAGTCTGCTTAGTTGGGTTGTCATTCGCGTTATAGCGAATAACGTTAGAAATCAACATGGCGTTGGCTAAGCCATGCGGGATATGGAACTCAGAACCCAGTTTATGGGCCATTGAGTGGCAGACACCCAAGAAGGCGTTAGCAAAAGCGATACCCGCGATGGTTGCGGCATTATGCACACGCTCACGAGCCACTGGGTTTTTAGCACCTTCATTGTAGCTGGCTGGCAGGAATTCTTTCAGCAGTTTCAGCGCTTGCAGAGCCTGGCCGTCAGAATATTCATTCGCCAATACAGAAACATAAGCTTCCATAGCATGAGTTACTGCGTCCAGACCACCGAAGGCACATAAAGACTTAGGCATATTCATGACCAGGTTGGCATCAACGATTGCCATGTCTGGAGTCAATGCGTAGTCAGCTAATGGGTATTTCTGGCCTGTTGCATCGTCGGTAACTACCGCAAATGGTGTCACTTCTGAACCGGTACCTGATGTGGTGGTTACCGCGATCATTTTCGCTTTCACACCCATTTTCGGGAACTTGTAAATACGTTTACGGATATCCATAAAGCGTAGTGCCAATTCTTCGAAGTGGGTTTCAGGGTGTTCGTACATGACCCACATGATTTTGGCAGCATCCATCGGTGAACCACCACCCAGCGCAATGATCACGTCTGGTTTGAAGGAGTTCATCTGCTCGGCACCTTTGCGCACGATGCTCAGGGTAGGGTCCGCTTCTACTTCGAAGAAGACTTCAGTCTCGATACCGTGAGATTTCAGCACGCTGGTGATTTGATCGGCATAACCGTTGTTGAACAGATAGCGGTCAGTCACGATGAAGGCACGTTTTGCACCGTCAGTTGCCACTTCTTCCAACGCGATAGGCAGAGAGCCACGACGGAAGTAAATAGATTTCGGTAGTTTATGCCACAACATGTTTTCTGCTCGCTTAGCCACAGTTTTCTTGTTGATCAAGTGTTTCGGCCCAACGTTTTCAGAGATGGAGTTACCACCCCATGAACCACAACCTAGCGTCAGAGATGGCGCCACTTTGAAGTTGTACAGGTCACCGATACCACCATGAGAGGCAGGGGTGTTGATTAGAATTCGGGCGGTTTTCATTTTATCGCCGAAATACTTAACGCGTGCAGGTTGGTTATCCTGGTCGGTATACAGGCAAGATGTATGGCCGATACCCCCCATTTCTACCAGTTTTTCCGCTTTATCAACTGCGTCTTCAAAACTCTTCGCACGATACATCGCTAAAGTAGGCGACAGTTTTTCGTGAGCAAATGGTTCTGACTCGTCAACAACCTTAACTTCACCGATAAGAATTTTGGTGTTGCTAGGAACTTTAATGCCAGCCATTTCAGCAATTTTAGTTGCTGGCTGACCAACGATAGCGGCGTTTAAACCACCATTTTTCAGAATGATATCCTGAACTGCTTTCAGCTCTTTACCTTGTAACAGGTAGCCACCATGGGAAGAGAAGCGCTCGCGAACTGCGTCGTAAGCTGAATCAACCACGATGATAGATTGTTCAGAGGCACAAATCACACCATTATCAAAGGTTTTTGACATCAAGATAGATGCAACAACACGTTTAATATCAGCGGTTTCGTCAACCACAACAGGAGTGTTACCTGCACCAACACCGATAGCCGGTTTACCTGAGCTATAAGCTGCTTTAACCATGCCTGGGCCACCGGTTGCCAGAATCAGGTTAATGTCAGGGTGGTGCATCAGTTGGTTAGACAACTCAACTGTTGGCGCATCAATCCAACCAATAATATCTGCTGGCGCACCTGCGGCAATAGCGGCTTGAAGCACGATATCTGCAGCTTTATTGGTTGCGTCTTTAGCACGTGGATGTGGAGAGAATACGATACCGTTACGCGTTTTAAGGCTAATTAATGCCTTGAAGATAGCGGTAGAAGTCGGGTTAGTTGTTGGCACGATACCGCAGATTAAACCAATAGGTTCAGCGATAGTAATTGTACCGAAGGTTTTATCTTCTTCTAAAATGCCACAAGTTTTTTCATCTTTGTAGGCATTGTAGATGTATTCAGAAGCAAAGTGATTCTTGATCACTTTATCTTCAACAATACCCATACCTGATTCCTCTACCGCCAGCTTGGCCAGGGGAATACGGGCATCCGCTGCAGCCAGAGCTGCGGCACGGAAGATTTTATCAACCTGCTCTTGAGTAAAGTTGGCATACTCGCGCTGGGCTTTCTTGACGCGTGCTACTAGCTCGTTAAGTTCAGCGACATTCGTTACAGCCATAATGCTCTCCTGATAATGTTAAACTCTTTTAGTAAATGAGCTGTTGAAGCAACTAGTATAGTCAGGCTCTAGTATGCCGTAAGGTCAAATAGAGCTAGTTTTATAGCTTACTTTCCCATTTTTTACCGCTGATTTACTGAAAGAGCTTTTGTTCCACTAAGAATAAGATGAGGGGGAAAATATCATTTTCAACCTTTATACTCTGTTTCTCAGTGAACTTACTCTCTACCACTGTTCAGAGCTTAACTATTCTTAGGTATATTTTTCGTGATTTAAATCACAAAATCGTCAAGCTGACACCATTCAGCAATTATTTGTTGAGAGTAATTATCATTAACATGAATAAATTGATAATTCATGACGTTAAAGCTTCATTAACACCACAGGACATTAACAAGAGTTATCATTTTAAACGGTAAAAATTTACCTTGTATAAATGCTGTTTTATTACATAGATTCCTATGACTAATTCCATTACATTAGCGCGCACATCTGTAGAAGAGCGCCCTAAGGGTGATTTTTAGTGAAAAGAACTGTGGTCAGAGGCTTGAATAATGCAGGTGCCATTCTGCATGGTTGCGACATTATTTTTGTCGCGAATTTTCCAGGCACGGGCCATAAGGTGTGTTGTCTTGGGGCATTAAATTATAATGGCCTGTTATCTGTGACGTTTTTATCAGCTATTGCGCGGAGTGATGTGTGAGTCAATCATTGTTGGACCTTTCAGGTTACATCAAGTTTTTTGTTGGCTTATTTGCACTGGTAAACCCGGTAGGTATATTGCCGGTATTTATCAGTATGACCAGCTATCAGGCAGCGGCTGGGCGGGATAAAACTAACCTGACAGCTAACCTGTCAGTGGCGATTATCTTGTGGATATCCTTGTTCTTGGGGGATGCCATTCTGAAAATTTTTGGTATTTCCATCGACTCATTCCGTATTGCCGGTGGGATTCTGGTCGTCAGCATTGCGATGTCGATGATCAGCGGCAAACTCGGTGAGGATAAGCAGAACAAGCAGGAAAAAACCGAAACGGCGGTCCGTGAAAGTATCGGTGTTGTGCCACTCGCATTGCCCCTGATGGCAGGGCCAGGTGCCATCAGTTCAACAATTGTTTGGAGTTCCCGCTATCACAGCTGGCAGAATTTGTTAGGCTTGACGGTGGCTGTGGCCTTGTTTGCGTTCTGTTGCTGGTTGCTATTCCGGGCGGCTCCGCTGCTGGTTCGGCTGTTAGGGCAAACCGGTATTAACGTTATAACGCGTATTATGGGGTTGTTGCTGATGGCATTAGGCATCGAGTTTATTGTCACCGGTATCAAAGCGATTTTCCCCGGATTACTTTAATCTATCCCCATATCCCACGGTATGTAGGTCACCGGTATTATTACGGGTGACCTTTGCTGTTTTTCAGCCTGGTATTTAAATATCTAAGCATTATTTTAGTGCAGAATATGTATGTAATTTAATCTATTGCACTTAAATGCTGCAATAATGCTATCTCTATAAAGATAATTTTGCTTAAGGCTTATTTACTCATCTTTAATAAATCATTCAGTGACCCTCAGAGTAAACTAAATACGCTATTTGTTGTTAAAATGCTCACATCATTCTGTAGGGCTTGTGCGGAATTTATCTAGGTGTTATTAGTGATTACTCTGTAATCAGTAGGTGTTTATTCTGGTATTAGTGCTAATGTTAACTTTATGTTTCTAGAACGGCTTTTTTGACATTTTTTTTGCTGTGAATTTAAATTTTAAATGATTTTTTTTGAGCTAAATCATATAGATGATTATTTCTTAGGCGACTAATTAAGATAGGTAATATCGTTAGTTACTCTGTAGAAAAGAGAATTGCTTAACATTTCTGTAAAATTTATTGGCGTCAGATTTCGGGTTCTGTTAGTTTTCGGACAACTTCCCGACAAGAGATTTCTTGTTTTTTAATGAAACTAAACCGAATTTTGATTTTTGGAATAGTTATTGCTAGTCGTTGTGGGCAGCAGATTGACGTAAACCTTGAGAAAAACATCACGAAATCTCGTAAAAGGGCGGTTTGAAATGCAAATAAAGTTTAAGCAACCACCACTGGCAATAATTGGCGCTATTCTGGGTTTGTCATTTTCGGCTGTATCAATGGCGGCGGCAGTTCCGGCCAGTGTGGCATTAGTGATAGATCAGAGTATTACCATTAATAATGGTTCCGAGGTTGCCTCATTAGACCCGCATAAGGTTGAAGGCATTCCTGAAACCAATATTATTCTGAATTTATTAGAAGGTCTGGTGAGCAATGATGCTAATGGGCATATAATTCCGGCAGTTGCCATACGCTGGGATAATGACGGTTATAAAGTCTGGACCTTCCATTTGCGAGATAACGCCGTGTGGAGTGATGGAACTCCGGTCACTGCTCAGGATTTTGTCTATAGTTGGCAGCGTTTGGCTAGCCCTAAAGTGGGTTCACCTTATGCCAGTTATTTGCAGTATGCCCAAATTGAGAATGTTGACGAGGTATTGAAAGGGACCAAAAAACCGGATGAATTAGGTGTTAAGGCATTAGATAGCAAAACCTTGCAAGTGACGCTAACGGAACCGGTTCCTTATTTTATCAGCATGTTATCTCACACCTCGATGAAGCCGGTTAAGCGTGAGGCTGTTGAAAAGTATGGTGATAAATGGACTCTACCACAAAATTTTATCGGTAATGGTGCTTTTCAGCTAAAAGAATGGGTGGTTAATGAGCGGATTGTGCTGGAGCGTAGCCCGACTTACTGGAATAACAACGAAACGGTCATCAATAAGGCGACTTTTTTACCGATAACGTCAGAAGTCAGTGATATTAATCGCTATCGCAGCGGCGAAATCGATATGACTAACAGTGCCATTCCCCCGAATTTATTTGCCAAAATGAAAAAGGATCTGCCATCGCAGGTTCATATCAGCCCATACCTCTGTACTTTCTATTACGAAATTAATAATAAAAAAGCACCATTCACTGACGTCAGAGTGAGAACGGCAATTAAATTAACGCTGGATCGCGACATTATTGCGACTAAAATTATGGGGCAAGGGCAGATCCCTGCCTATGGCTTTACCCCGACATTTACCGCAGGGGGTAATTTCGCATTGCCAGAATGGGCCAACTGGACTCAAGAACAACGCAATGCAGAGGCGAAAAGAGTGCTTGCCGAGGCCGGTTTCAATGCCCAAAATCCATTAAAGTTTACGTTGCTTTATAACACCTCAGATCAAAATAAGCAGCAGGCGATTGCCGCTGCCTCTATGTGGCAGAAAAACTTGGGTGCTACCGTTACCTTGCAGAATCAAGAATGGAAAACCTCTCTAGAAAGCCGCCATCAAGGGCAATTTGATGTTGCCAGAGCAACATGGTGTGGTGACTACAATGAGCCGACCGCTTTTCTGAATATGCTGCTATCGGATAGCAGCAATAATACTTTCTTCTATAAAAATCCAGCATTCGATGCGCTGTTAGCTAAAACGCTGACGACTTCGAGTGTCGAGGCGCGCGCTGCTTTATATCAACAGGCAGAGAACTTATTGGATAAAGATTCTGCAATGGTGCCGGTCTATTATCGAGTCAGTGTTCGACTTATTCGGCCAACTGTCGGCGGATTTACCGGTAAAGACCCACAAGATTTAGTGGATTTAAAAAATCTTTATATGCGTAAGTTGCAGTAAATATTAAGTTATAAAAGTTTATCGCAGCAAAACAGACTTATATGTCAATTGTTCACAAGCGAAAATCGCGGTGGCATGACAGCAAATAAGAGACAGACAAGGTAATAGGGATGTATAGCACAGTACCGATTTTAGTCTGATGCTAATACATATAGGGCATTACATGGCCGGGTTCGTTCCCCGCGCAATGTGATTTAAAGATACCTTTTAAAGGTGAAGCTTGCTCAGTCTCTGAGCGACGCAATAATAAAATCTGGAGTAGATATCAGCATGACCAACATCACAAAGAAAACTTTCCTGGCCGCAGGTATCGCTGCTGCTATGGGTATGATGGCTGTGGGAACTGCCTTTGCCGCCAATGTGCCGGCAGGTGTACAACTGGCCGAGAAACAGGTTTTAGTTCGCAATAATGGTTCCGAACCTCAGTCACTGGATCCGCATAAAATTGAAGGTGTGCCTGAATCCAATATTTCGCGCGATTTATTGGAAGGGTTGGTTATTAACGATCCAAACGGCAAGATTCTGCCTGGTGTCGCTGAAAGTTGGGATAACAAAGACTTTAAAGTTTGGACTTTCCATCTGCGTAAAGATGCTAAATGGTCAAATGGTGACCCTGTAACAGCACATGATTTCGTTTATAGCTGGCAACGTCTGGCGGACCCTAAAACAGTTTCTCCGTATGCGAGTTATGTACAATATGCCCATATCGCGAATATCGACGATATTATTACCGGCAAAAAATCACCTGATACCTTGGGTGTAAAAGCGTTAGATGACCATACTTTGGAAGTCACGTTGACCGAACCTGTTCCTTATTTAGATAAACTGTTAGCTCATCCATCCATGTCTCCAGTTAATAAAACTGTGGTTGAGAAGTTTGGTGAGAAGTGGACTCAGCCACAGAATTTTGTCGGTAATGGTGCCTATAAGTTAAAAGATTGGACCGTTAACGAACGTATTGTGTTAGAACGCAGCCCAACCTATTGGGATAATGCGAAAACAGTTATCAATCAGGTTACTTACCTGCCAATCTCTTCTGAAGTGACTGATGTTAACCGCTACCGCAGCGGCGAGATCGACATGACCTATAACAACATGCCGATTGAATTATTCCAGAAACTTAAAAAAGAGATCCCACAAGAAGTTCATGTTGACCCGTATCTGTGCACCTATTATTACGAAATCAATAACCAAAAAGCGCCATTCACCGATGCACGCGTTCGTGAAGCACTGAAACTGGGTATGGATCGCGATATCATCGTGAACAAAGTGAAAAACCAAGGTGATTTACCTGCCTATGGCTTTACGCCTCCGTACACCAGCGGTGCAGAATTGACCCCACCAGAATGGTTTGGCTGGACCCAGGAAAAACGTAATGAAGTGGCTAAGAAGTTGCTGGCTGACGCTGGCTACACACAAGATAAACCACTGAAATTTAACCTGTTGTATAACACATCTGATCTACACAAAAAATTGGCTATTGCGGCAGCATCTATTTGGAAGAAAAATCTGGGTGTTGACGTTAAGCTGGAAAATCAGGAATGGAAAACCTTCCTTGATACCCGCCATCAAGGCACTTTCGATGTAGCGCGTGCTGGCTGGTGTGCTGACTATAACGAACCGTCGTCATTCCTGAACATGATGCTATCTGACAGCAGCAATAACACGGTGCATTATAAGAGCCCAGCCTTTGATAAGTTGATCCAAGATACGCTGAAAGTAAAATCTGAAAAAGAGCGTGCCGGTTTGTATCAACAAGCTGAGGTATTGCTGGATAAAGATTCTGCTATTGTGCCGTTGTTCTACTATGTGAATGCCCGCTTAGTGAAACCTTATGTCGGTGGATATACCGGTAAAGACCCACTGGATAATATGCACGTAAAAGATCTTTATATTATCAAGCACTAATATATTAAGGGCAGCAGCTGAATTAGCGTGCTGCCCTTATTGCGTTGATAATATAAAGTCGCAGTAAGAGGCTAAAGGTACAGGCAATGTTAAAATTTATTCTACGCCGCTGTCTGGAAGCGATTCCGACACTTTTTATTTTGATAACCATTTCATTTTTTATGATGCGTCTCGCCCCAGGAAGTCCGTTTACTGGCGAGCGTAATCTTCCTCCTGAAGTTATGGCCAATATTGAGGCAAAATATCACCTCAACGACCCGGTTTATAAACAGTATTTCAACTACTTGGGTCAACTTGCGCATGGCGATCTTGGGCCTTCGTTTAAATATAAAGATTACACTGTGAACGATCTGGTGTCTGCATCGTTTCCCGTCTCTGCGAAGCTTGGTTTTGCAGCATTTTTACTCGCAGTAGTATTAGGAGTTAGTGCTGGGGTCATTGCGGCACTGAATCAAAATACCAAATGGGATTATACGGTAATGGGCTTTGCCATGACTGGGGTGGTCATCCCGAGTTTTGTGGTCGCCCCCTTATTAGTGTTGGTTTTTGCCATTATATTGAAATGGTTACCGGGTGGTGGTTGGAATGGCGGAGCGCCGAAGTTTATCATTTTGCCGATGGTCGCGCTGTCGTTGGCTTATATCGCCAGCATTGCACGTATTACCCGTGGCTCAATGATTGAGGTTCTTCACTCTAACTTTATCCGTACGGCGCGAGCGAAGGGATTACCACTGCGGACCATCGTATTACGCCATGCATTAAAACCGGCGTTGTTGCCTGTTTTATCCTATATGGGACCTGCGTTTGTAGGGATTATCACCGGTTCGATGGTTATTGAGACCATCTTTGGTTTGCCGGGCATTGGTCAGTTGTTTGTCAACGGAGCGTTAAACCGCGATTACTCTTTGGTGCTGAGTTTGACCATTTTAGTCGGCGCTTTGACTATTTTATTCAATGCGATTGTTGACGTGCTGTATGCCGTTATCGATCCTAAAATCCGTTACTAGCACTGGAGCACGCCAATTATGTTGAGCAATAAAAATAGCGAAGCTCTGGAAGTTTTCAGTGAAAAACTGGAAGTTGAAGGGCGCAGCCTTTGGCAGGATGCCCGCCGTCGTTTTGTTCATAACCGCGCGGCGATCACCAGTTTGGTGATCCTAATGTTAATTACCCTATTTGTTATTTTGGCGCCGATGTTAGCGCAGTTTACTTATTCAGACACGGACTGGGGCATGATGTCAGCCGCCCCGAATATTGAGTCTGGGCACTACTTCGGTACTGACTCTTCTGGTCGGGATCTGTTGGTTCGTGTTGCTATTGGTGGTCGGATCTCATTGATGGTGGGGGTGGCTGCGGCGTTGGTTGCTGTGGTTGTCGGCACCTTGTATGGCTCTTTATCGGGCTATCTCGGCGGGAAAGTCGATTCACTGATGATGCGCCTGTTGGAGATTCTTAACTCATTCCCCTTCATGTTCTTCGTTATTCTGTTAGTGACCTTCTTTGGCCAGAATATTCTATTGATATTTGTGGCGATCGGTATGGTGTCCTGGCTGGATATGGCGCGTATTGTTCGTGGACAAACATTAAGTTTGAAACGGAAAGAGTTTATTGAGGCCGCATTGGTGGGCGGTGTTTCCACACGTAATATCGTATTGCGTCATATCGTTCCGAACGTGTTGGGTGTGGTGGTGGTGTACGCTTCTTTACTGGTTCCCAGTATGATTTTGTTTGAATCTTTCCTGAGTTTCCTCGGCTTAGGCACCCAAGAACCCTTGAGTAGTTGGGGCGCATTGCTAAGTGATGGCGCCAACTCCATGGAAGTGTCGCCATGGTTGCTGATGTTCCCTGCCGGTTTTCTGGTAGTGACCTTGTTCTGTTTCAACTTTATCGGCGATGGCTTGCGTGATGCCCTCGATCCGAAAGATCGCTGAGGAGTAGCACTATGACGACTATTGATAATCGGTCTGCTGTTCAGCAATCGGCATTGTTGGAACAAAATAGACAGTTGGAACAAAATATCCTGCTGGATGTAAAAGATTTAACCGTGACTTTTGGTACGCCAGATGGTGATGTAACGGCAGTTAACGCCCTTAATTTTGATCTGCGTGCGGGTGAAACATTAGGCATTGTAGGTGAGTCTGGCTCAGGGAAATCGCAAACAGCTTTTGCTTTGATGGGGTTGCTGGCCAGTAATGGCCGGATAGGGGGGTCTGCAAAGTTTAATGGCCGCGAAATCTTAAATCTGCCGGAAAAACAGTTAAACCGTTTGCGGGCTGAGGAAATCTCGATGATATTCCAAGACCCAATGACCTCGTTGAATCCTTATATGCGTGTTGGTGAGCAGCTAATGGAAGTGCTGCAACTGCATAAAAAGATGAGTAAAAGCGAAGCATTTGAAGAGTCAATTCGTATGCTTGATGCGGTAAAAATGCCAGAAGCACGTAAGCGCATGCGCATGTATCCCCATGAGTTCTCTGGTGGTATGCGTCAGCGGGTAATGATTGCAATGGCGCTGTTGTGCCGCCCTAAATTATTGATTGCCGATGAGCCAACAACGGCACTTGATGTCACCGTTCAAGCACAAATCATGACGTTGCTGAATGAGCTAAAGCATGAATTCAATACCGCGATTATCATGATCACCCATGACCTTGGCGTCGTTGCCGGAATCTGCAATAAAGTTCTGGTGATGTATGCAGGGCGAACGATGGAGTATGGTCAGGCCCGCGATGTGTTTTATCACCCAAGTCACCCTTATTCTATTGGTCTACTGAATGCGGTTCCTCGTCTTGATGCTGAAGGCGAATCTCTCATGACGATACCGGGTAATCCGCCGAATTTATTGCGCTTGCCGAAAGGTTGCCCATTCCAACCGCGTTGCCAATATGCCATGGATCGCTGTGGCGTGGCCCCGCCATTGGAGCATTTTGGTGATGGCCGTTTACGTGCCTGTTATAAGCCAGTAGGGGAACTAGTATGAATGCCATGACTGAGAAGAAAGTATTGCTAGAAGTGGCTGATCTAAAAGTCCATTTTGATATTCAGGATGGCAAACAATGGTTCTGGCAGCCATCAAAAACACTAAAAGCTGTTGATGGTGTAACATTGCGCTTGTATGAAGGCGAAACCTTAGGTGTGGTTGGCGAATCTGGCTGTGGCAAATCAACATTCGCCCGTGCCATTATTGGTTTGGTGAAAGCGACCAGTGGCAGTGTTTCATGGTTAGGTAAAGATTTGCTTAGCCTGAGTGATGCACAATGGCGCGCGACCCGTAGTGATATTCAGATGATATTCCAGGATCCACTGGCTTCACTAAACCCGCGTATGACCATCGGTGAAATCATCGCTGAGCCGCTGCGAACTTATCATCCCAAAATGTCGCGTCAAGAAATTAAAGATAAAGTTAAAGCAATGATGCTTAAGGTCGGCTTGTTGCCTAACTTGATCAACCGATATCCCCATGAATTTTCGGGGGGGCAGTGTCAACGTATTGGTATTGCTCGTGCATTGATTCTTGAACCGAAGCTGGTTATCTGTGATGAACCGGTCTCCGCGCTTGATGTGTCAATTCAGGCGCAAGTGGTGAACCTGTTACAGCAATTACAGCGCGAAATGGGCTTGTCACTAATATTCATCGCCCATGATTTAGCGGTGGTGAAGCATATTTCTGATCGGGTTCTGGTGATGTATTTAGGCCACGCAGTGGAGCTGGGGACCTACGATGAGGTTTATCATAATCCACAGCATCCCTATACCAAGGCGCTCATGTCGGCGGTACCTATCCCTGATCCTGACAAAGAAAGGGCGAAAGTGATTCAGCTACTGGAGGGGGAACTGCCTTCACCGATTAATCCGCCATCAGGCTGTGTATTTCGCACTCGTTGTCCGATTGCCGGGCCGGAGTGTGCGAAAACCCGCCCACTGTTAGAGGGTAGCTTCCGCCACGCGGTATCTTGTCTGAAAGTCGATCCGCTATAACATTCTGATAGTGATTGTCCAAAAGCAAAACCCCCGTCAGAGAAATGACGGGGGTTGTTATGATTACGGTATTAGCAGCCATGGGGGAAGGGTCGTGTAACGATCACTCTTTCCACAAAATATGGCAAAGTTTATGGTCTTTTTCGCGGCACAGAAGAACTCGCGCAAATACATCATTAATCTCTTCACCATCACTATCAGCAAGGCCGATAACAACTTCGGCGAAAAAATCAGGGTTTAAATCAAAATCGACATGTTCTTGCCAATCTTCGGCTGGATCAAATAACTCCGCACCGCCACGCTCTTCAAACTGAAGGTTAAACAATAAAATATCTGCCGGATCGAGATTGTCCCCCGCCAGCTCCAGAAAGATATCGTAAGCCTGTTCCAGTGTTTCATCTTCAGTCAGGCGGTTATTGAGATCCATTAAGCTTGGCTCTTGTCTATTCTGGTCCATTTACCGATTCCCATTTGTTATTTGCAGATTGCGCTCATTAAAACATTCTCTATGCCGCTTTTACAATTATTATGCTATCTGAAGTCAATAACTCAGAGAATCTACAATAGGCATACCACCAGCCGCCTCAGTTATTACAGTAACGGGCTGAAAAAGTAGAATAATCGTTCAGTAACGCGATGCCAGAGAGGGCGTTTATTCCACAATTCACCATCTAACAGTACCGAGCGGGCAATGTAGTCGTCCTGAACTTGCGCCAAATCTGCACCAAAACCATCATCATCAATGACCAGCGTGATTTCAAAGTTCAACCATAAGCTGCGCATATCCAGATTGACCGTACCAACCAAACTTAGTTGACCGTCGACCAGCACACTTTTGCTGTGCAATAGGCCACCTTCAAACTGATAAACTTTAACGCCCGCTTCCAACAATTCTGAGAAGAATGCCCGGCTAGCCCAACGGACCATCATCGAGTCGTTGTCTCGAGGAACAATAATGCTGACATCAACACCACGTTGTGCTGCGGTACAGATGGCATGCAGCAGGTCATCGCTAGGTACGAAATATGGCGTCGTCATGATTAACTGCTCACGGGCTGCATACACCGCCATTAATAATGCCTGATGAATCATTTCCTCAGGGAATCCAGGGCCAGAGGCAATAACCTGAATGGTATGACCGCTCTCTTCTTCAAACGGCATGATATTAGTATCAGGCGGCGGGGGTAGAATACGTTTGCCGGTTTCAATCTCCCAGTCGCAGGCATATACGATACCTATGGTGGTGGCTACCGGGCCTTCCATCCGTGCCATCATATCGATCCATTGACCTACGCCGGCATCTTGCTTGAAAAACCGAGGATCAACCATATTCATGCTACCGGTGTAAGCAACATAATTATCAATCAACACAATTTTACGGTGTTGACGCAAATCCATTCGGCGCAGAAAGACCCGGAACACATTGACTTTAAGTGCTTCGACCACCTCAATCCCAGCATTGCGCATCATCGCCGGATAGGGGGTGCGAAAGAATTGTTGGCTACCGGCGGAGTCCAGCATCAATCGGCAATGAACACCTCGGCGCGCTGCCGCCATTAACGATTCGGCAACTTGATCAACCAAGCCACCAGGCTGCCAGATATAGAACACCATCTCGATATTGTGACGGGCCAGTTCAATGTCACGTACCAGTGCTTTTAATGTGTCATCGGTGGTGGTCAATAACTGTAATTGATTACCTTTAACGCCGCTGATGCCTTGGCGGCGTTCACATAATTGGAATAATGGGGTAGCGACTTCGCTATTTGAAGTGGCAAAAATGTGTTGGCAGTCTTTCAGTTCACTTAACCAGCGAGCAGTGGATGGCCACATCGCTTTTGCTCGCTCAGCACGGCGCTTGCCGAGATGAAGTTCACCAAATGAGAGATACGCAATTATCCCAACTAACGGCAGAATATAAATAACCAGCAGCCATGCCATAGCCGAAGGAACGGCTCTGCGTTTCATCAGAATACGCAATGTTACCCCGGCAATAAGCAACCAATAGCCAAAAATCGAGAGCCAACTGATTACGGTATAAAATGTTGTCATAAGGGCGGAAGTCCTGTTCACAAACGGTCACTAAAGAGTGTACGCACAGTATTGCAAAGGCGAAACCTTTAATCAGATATATTACTGGATAAAATCTTTTAAGCTAAAGGACTTGCAACGGGTAATTAAATATTTAACGGGATTTTTTTGATCTTCCCACGCTGAGCTAAATAAGCTATTTGGACTAAACCCGCGATTTCGCCGTGCAGCGGCTTGGCTCACAAGATGAAAGGTTTATAATAGCCCAGTTCTCAGCTTTGGAAGAATTGTTTCATGAGACGGAGTAAGAATGAGGTGGGCCGTTGGCGTATGCTGCGGCAAAATCAGCGCCGAAGAAATCGCTGGCTTGAAGGTCAATCACGGCGCTATCGCCATATCTATTGTGTCAGGCAGCTCCACGAGCATCAGCATCGTCGGGCGCTATTGTTCACTGTAGCTTATGAATGGTAGTCCGCTGTGGTAGTAATAAAAACAGTCTCTTTATGAGGCTGTTTTTGTTTTAATCATAGTAAACACTGAGCTTTTATTAACTTCCCACCACAAAATATCTCATATTATACTTGCCGGAACTGAGCTGTTGCAGATGAACTTGTCAATAATTTGTTGCTGGCGTTAAATTCTGGAATGATATTTTCTACTTTAAATAGTGTTTTTCTTCGCAGAAAAATCACTCCTATCCTAAATTATCAAAATGCGATAATTCTGATGTTACTACTAATAATAAAAGGTGCAGAATAGTCATTTATAAGTTTATTTCACATCAGAATGACATCGCGCTACCATATATATTAGGTCGCTTCGTTCTAATCATTCAGTTTCAGGGGTGTTACTGTTTGGTTGTTCGAAGCGACCATTCTCCTATGAAATAAATGATTATGAAATAATAACATTGATAATCATCATGATTAAATAATACTTTCTTATCTATCAATGGGTTGATCGGAGTGGTTGCTACTTTTGGGAATCTCTTATATCGTTTTTAGTGATCAATAATAAAAAATTGATCAATTTTATCAATTGATCAATACTGCTGTTCTAATCAAATAAAAGGGTTTTACTGTGGATAGCAGGCTAAACATTGCAGTTGATTGCACTTTTATCTGTGAACCAGTTTACTGGCAGAATGGTAAGTTATTTGCTGTGGAGTTATTGAGTCGGTTCACAACGGCCTCTTTTAAATCGCCTATTTATACTGAGCGCTTCCTTCATCAACTTAATGCTCAAATGAAGGCTAAGCTGCTGTTTGACCAATTATGTGCGGTAAAATCACAGCAGAAATGGTTTATTGACCAACAAATAATACTCTCAATTAATATAGATTTTGATATGGCTCAGACGGTGCTGTATGACGAAGATGTCATATCATTATTAGCTATGATGCCCTTTATCCGGCTAGAAATAATGGAGAGTTTTCCCAATCTCAGCGATGGGCCGAAGAACACACTATTAAGTAAGCTGGCTGAACGATATTCATTATGGTTGGACGATTTTGGTAGCGGTAATGCTCACCTGGCGGCCGTTGCCAGTGGGTTCTTTGAATGTGTCAAAATTGATAAGCACTTTTACTGGCAATGGGGGGGAAGTGCCACGTTCGATAACCTGCTGACACGACTTCGTGAGCACTGCCAGTGCGTGATAGTTGAGGGGGTAGAAACTCATCAACAGCTTACTCAGTTATCTGATCTCGGGGTGGATGCCATGCAAGGTTATCTATTTAGTTCATTTCCGTTGATTGAGGTGGAGAAGTTGTCGCTCGAATAAAGCTAAATTTTTCCGATAGGACATCAACTTAGGGTACTTTTTGTAGTGGATATCACAGTTATATCTGGCTGATGAGTGGATGATAGAGTCCCTATTTCGGTAAAGGCTATAGTTCATGTCTCAATATAAATTAGCTAAAACAGTATTCTTCGGGGATTTAAAAGTTAGCACCGCACTTTATAAGTACGAGATTTATTGTGAAGAATCTGAGCTGGTATACCATGCTGCTATTTATTCTGAGCAAGTCATTGCTGCTGGCAAACACACTTATCCGGTTTGGGTAAGAAAAGACCATATGATTTTAAAAGCACCGGCGCATATGCTGGATAAAGCAGTTGAGGCATGCGAAGAGCATTGGCTGAAGCACTACAAAGCTTAAGGCGGCGTTAACGTCTTTGTTCTGGCTGGTAGTATAAAATCAAATACGCCTGTATTCAGGCGTATGATCAAGTTGACTATTGTTTACCACCACAGCGCAAAACAATCTGCGTGGTTAATCAAATAACTCTGAGAGGAAACTTTTCTTTTTGTAGTGTTTAGGCTTTGCATATCCGTGATTATCGCGTTCACGTTCTCTGGTGTCAGAGTATGGCGCTGATGTTGATGTCGGTGTACTTTCAGCCGATTTTTCAATGATTTTATCCAGTTCTCCGCGATCCAGCCATACACCACGGCAGTTAGGGCAATAATCGATCTCAATGCTCTTACGTTCAGACATCACCAGTTGGGTATCTTTGCATACTGGACACTGCATAGTCTTCATCTCCGCATTTAACAAAATGACTCAACGTCACGATAGAAAAATCGATATCTGATTAGACAATGATTCTCAGTAATTATAAGTAAAGATAATTAAATACATGTAATCGCCTGACGAGATGGCTACATGCAACCGACTTTGTCTATGGCTGGATAGATGTTAGACATCTGTAGTGATTCAGAATACCCGTTTATAGGGTTTTACAATAACCGACTGATACACACCAGCCGCGCTATAAGGGTCTTGTTCCGCCCAGTATTCAGCCTCTTGTTGCGAGGCAAATTCGGCGATAACAGTCGATCCAGTAAATCCGGCAGCACCGGGGTCTGCGCTATCAATGGCTGGGTTCGGGCCTGCTGTCAGTAGGCGACCTTGATCCTGCAATACTTGCAGGCGGGCCAGATGTGCAGGGCGAACGGATAAGCGCTTATCAAGTGAATCAGGGACATCCGTTGCAAAGATTATATAAAGCATGTTTCACCTTTAAAATTATCATACCCGTCATACTGCAAGCTGCATTGGCTGCATTGGCTGCATTGGCTGCATTGGCTGCATTGACTGCATTGGCTGCATTGGCTGCCTTCCTGCAACTCGAATTATTTAGGGTATATACCTCAATATGATGATTTGTATTCGTTGCGCCATAACACCATGTTCTATCCATAAATTCAATAAGGTGCAGAAAGGGCGGCATCTAAAATTCTCAGATGAATACACCGGTAGTTAATAATGAAATAAAATGATAACTAAGCGTAACGAGAAAGTATTATTTGGTTGATATTGCCGTTTAAAGCATCATTTAAGGCTGTTGAGGAAGATTGTTTGCCGTTGCTTATTGAATATGATTGCTATTTGCATTTACACTTAGCTGCATTAGAGGACATTGAATTATTATGCAGCTAAATAAATTTTTCCTGGGTCGACGGCTTACATGGCCAATCGTATTTTCAGTTGGTTTACATGGCAGCGTAGTTGCGGCATTACTGTACGTTTCTGTCGAGCAAATGAAGGTACAACCTGAAATAGAGGATGCACCGCTGGCCGTTACGATGGTCAATATAGCGACCTTTGCCGCACCACAACCAGCGGCGGCGGAGCCACAGGCCGAACCGGAACCCGTTGAAGAAACACCGCCAGAGCCTGAGGTGTTGCCAGAACCTGTGCCTGTACCGATTCCTGAACCGGTGAAGCCGAAACCAAAGCCCAAGCCTAAACCGGTGAAAAAAGAAGTTAAAAAGCCGGTAGTGAAGAAGAGCGAAGCACCACCGGATGACAAGCCGTTTAAATCTGATGAGCCAGCACTGGTTGCCAATAATGCGCCGGTAAAAGCCGCGCCGAAAGCGTCAGTCCCGGGGGCATCAACCACGGCTGGGCCAAGAGCCTTGAGTAAGGCGAAGCCAACTTATCCGGCAAGGGCACTGGCTTTGGGGGTCGAAGGGCAGGTTAAGGTCCAATACGATATTGACGAAAATGGTCGTGTCACTAATGTGCGCGTTTTGGAAGCGACGCCGCGTAATACCTTTGAGCGTGAGGTGAAGCAAGTGATGCGTAAATGGCGATTTGAAGCGGTTGCGGCTAAAGATTATGTCACCACCATTGTGTTCAAGATCGGCGGCAATATGGAAATGAACTAAGGTTATTATGATATTACTCAGTCTGCTATTGAGTAATCAGCAAATATCATAATAAGAAAAGGGTCGCTGTTATACAGGGCGCCCCTTTTTTTGCGTCAGGACAAACTCGGCCAACGGTTATTGCGTTGCGCCAACCTCGAAATTCCCTCTGCCGTTAGGTAGCGCACGGGCTTTACCGGCATCATCCACCGCTACATAGGTAAATACCGCTTCAGTGGCACGATAGCGCTGCCCGATTGGCTCAGAAGAGACCTTTTTCACCCAGACTTCAATATTGATGGTAATTGAGCTACGGCCGGTTTTAATACAGCGGGCATAGCAACAAACCACATCGCCCACAGCGACTGGCTTGAGGAAGGTCATCCCATCCACCCGAACAGTGACAACTCGCCCTTGAGCTATCTCTTTGGCCTGAATGGCTCCGCCAATATCCATTTGTGACATTAACCAACCGCCAAATATATCACCATTAGCATTAGTGTCTGCGGGCATTGCAAGGGTACGAAGTACCAATTCACCATTAGGTAATGATTGCTCACCGCGAGGTGATAATTGTTCCTGAGTCATCTCTGCCTACTTCTAAAAGTAAATCTATTCACCTGGAATGGCTCACTGAAATTTCAATAAGCGCAAATATACCAACGTCATTGAGGCCGCAGGGCGATGCCTGTCTGCAGTCTCAATGACATTGGGAGCTATTATTTAAGATTATGACTTTTTCTGTTCTTCCGGCATATGCCGGTAAATATAAACGCCACTGATCAATGTGAATATCAGGGTGAGTGCGGTTAAACCAAAGACTTTAAAGTTTACCCAAATATCTTGCGGTAACCAGAACGCGACATAAATGTTCAGCAGGCCACAAGCTAAGAAGAACAGCGCCCATGACATATTCAGTGTTGACCATACCGCATCTGGTAGCGTTAGCTCTTTACCCAGCATGCGCTGAATCAATGGTTTTTTCATAACCCATTGGCTTATTAACAAAGCAACAGCAAACAGTGCATATAACACCGTCACTTTCCATTTAATGAATAAGTCGCTGTGGAATGTGAGCGTCAAGGTCCCGAATACCAGCACCATAACAGCGGTAACTAATGTCATCTTTTCTACTTTACGGTACTTAACCCAGGTAAAGGCTAACGCGAGTAGTGTCGCGACAATCAGCGCCCCTGAGGCGACAAAAATGTCATACATCTTGTAGAAAACGAAAAATACGACCAGCGGGAGAAAATCTAAAAGTTGCTTCATGAATCAATCCATCATTTGTACACAGCCCGACTATACCGGATTCAGTGGTGTGAGGGTACCAGCGGTAAAATACTATTATCCTTAATTATCCGTCGGAATGCGCGCTCTGCCAGTGGAATTTGCAGAAACTTACGATAAACAAGTAACAGATTTTGTCAGCATATTGCCAGTAGTGCGTTAACCCAGCATGATGAGTAATAATTATTGGGTTAGGTGTTGTGGAGTAAATATGCAGAGAAGATCACTTCGGTACTGGATGCCGGGTTTGACCCAATTGATGGCGTATGAACGTGAATGGCTCAAACCCGATGTCAGGGCGGGTCTATCCGTGGCCGCAGTCGCATTACCTATTGCTATTGCTTATGCTGAATTGACGGGGGTTAGTGCCGCTGTTGGTTTGTACTCCTGTATTTTGCCGATGATTGCCTACGCTTTCTTTGGTTCATCGCGACAATTAATCGTCGGACCTGATGCGGCAACTTGTGCGGTGATTGCCGCTGTGGTCGCGCCACTGGCTGCGGGGAGCAGTGAGGTGCATTGGCAGCTCACCATCATGATGACATTGATGATGGGCACATGGTGTCTGGTGGCCAGTCGTTTCAAACTGGGGGCTTTGGCTGATCTATTATCCCGGCCAATATTGACCGGGTTACTTAATGGGGTGGCAATTACCATTATTGTCGATCAGCTCGGTAAGGTTTTTGGTTTTATGACCCGCCCCCCACAACTGATTGAGCGGGTACTGGCATTACCCCATAATTTAATTAATAGCCATTTGCCCACCGTCGCCATTTCACTACTGACTTTTGTGGTGCTGTATGGTGTTAAGTGGTTACGACCAAACTGGCCTGCACCGCTGTTGGCGATCGTCATGGCGACCTTTGTTTCCTGGGCTGCCAATATGCAGCAATTTGGTGTGGCGGTGGTCGGCGGGTTCGATGGTGGCTTGCCAATGGTGCATTGGCCTGATTTCCAACCCGGCCTGCTGCGCGATATGGTTATCCCGGCACTTAACCTGGCCGTGGTCAGTTTTGTTAGCATGATGCTGACCGCGCGTAGTTTTGCCGCCAAAAATGGTTATGAGGTGGATGCCGATGTAGAACTGCGCGCCTTGGGTATTACCAACATTGTTTCAGCGCTATCACAAGGTTTTGCTATCAGTGGGGCCAGTACCCGTACAGCCGTAAATGACGCCAATAATGGCAAAAGCCAGTTGGTTTCTATTATTGCTGCGTTGATGATTGCGATGGTGTTGCTGTTTTTAACCCGACCGTTGCAATTTATCCCGATCGCAGCGCTGGGCGTGGTGCTGATTTATGCTGCCTGGTCACTGCTGGGATTCAGGAGTTTATGGCAATTACGTAAACGTAATACTCAGGCTTTCTATTTAGCGATATTTACTTTTGTCAGCGTAGTATTGGTCGGCGTGATTAGTGGTATTGGATTGGCGGTACTATTGGGGCTATTGCAGTTCCTGCGCACGGTATTCCGCCCAACAGAACAGTTATTAGGGGTTAATGCTGATGGTATGATCCATTCAATGCGTAGCGGCAATGGGATCAAACCTGTACCCGGCGTGATGATTTATCGTTTTAATTCACCTCTGACCTATTTTAACGTGGCGTACTTTAAGCGGCGGATTTTGAATTTGGTTGACAGCACCCCCCATCAGGCAGATTGGGTGGTTATTGATGCGGTTGCCAGTTTTACCTATGCCGATATTAGTGTTCTATCGGCGATTGATGAGCTTAAACGTGACCTGAAGCAACGCAATATTAAGTTGATACTGGCGGGAAGACGTACCGAACTAACACGCTGGTTTAGAGTTAATAAATTGAAAAGTCAGGATAATGACCTAATTCTGGTACCGGATCTCTATCTGGCACTAAAACTGATTCAAAGTAAGCAGCGGGTGGCAGAGAAACAAGAACCAGAGATAGGTGCCGAGCCTGAAGTTAGTGCATAGGTATCAATCATTGATGAACAAAAAGGGCCGTAATGGCCCTTTTTGCTTTTACTTGGCGGGGTACTTACTCCGCTGGAGTGGCAGGGCGCAACAACATATATAAACGGAACAAATACACCAGCAATAATGCAGAAACCAGATTGCTAAGCGCACTTAAAATAATAGTCGCAATCGGTGTTGGCAAAATAGTCAGGTGGCTTACCAGATACAACAGAATCAATTTGGCCGCTATCCACAGCATCATCGCAGGGATGATTAACCGCACATTGGCAAATGCCAATTTAATACTGACTCTTATGGCCGAGAAAACACCTACTTTATCTGTGGTCACGATGATCGGTGAGAGTGATAACGCGACAGCAATGACCACACCAGGCACGATAAATATTGTTAATCCTAACTGAATCAACAAAGTACCGATAAACATCAGCAGCAGTAAGCGAGGCAAGATCGGTACTGAAATACCAATAGCTTGCAATGCACTGACCCGACGGCCCATCGATACCATAGAAATCAGGGTTAGCATTCCACCGACTAATAACACGTTACCGACTAAGGCAGAAAAGGTCGCCGCCGCAGAGACTTTAAGCAGCACCATCTGCTGCTCCGGTGTCATCTGCGATACTATCTCACTGATACTGACACTTGCTGATGACGCAATATCACTGTCCGCAGCACTTAAAATACCCAGTTGTTCAGCATCAGGGATAAATGCCTGATTCAGCATGACGGTAATGAACGCAGTCAGTAAAGCCAGCAGCAGGATTGCCGGCAGTTGATTACGTAAAAAGTTAAAACTGTCACGGTATAAACTGTTAGCCGTGATAGGCATGAAAGCTCCTTGGGATCGAAAAAATAGCGCTAGCCGATGATTATACCTTGTTATGAGGCGCTGTGGGATCCTGTCATTAATCTAGCAGTGATTTCTTCTAATCTGATTACCTCGACGTTATCAATAGCTAACGGTGGTAACCCATAGTGCGCACGGGCGCGGTCACAGTGCGGATTATGAATTCCGGCATCCCCTGAGCGTTCAAATTCATAACAGGGTGGTGGGCGGTCGCCATAAATTGTACAGGAAACAGTGTGACCGACTTCACCTTGAAGTGCACTGCAACGGGGGGATTTACAGTTAGTACCGGACATACAGCTTATAAAGGGTGTGACTTGTTCGGTCATGGCGTTGGGCACTGTACCGCCTCCCTCTTTGGCTTCAGCCCAATAGAACGACACTCTAAAATAGGCGCAACACGCACCACAGTTCTGACACGGATTAATTTCAGCGTTCATCTTGAATCTACTGCTCCTTACAAAGTAAACAGCCAACCGATCGCGATTTCACACATACAACATCCAAGCATAGCAGCATGACAACAGTTCCATTTTTCATCAATGACTGTCAGCACAATTTGCGGCTAAATGGTTTTTATGATCCAGATCAATTTCAATATTATTAAGGAATTAAATAACCTTACATAAAATAGGATTTATTTAATTTGTTACCAAAGATGTGATCTCGATTGGATCATGAATACTCATTTATGGGTATATTTTGCTCGCGAATATACCTACAAATGGAATGGATAATGAAAAAAGTCACTTTGGCATTGTTAGCTGTAGCAGCTCTGGCTCCCATTGCGGCAAGCGCGCATCAAGCAGGCGATTATATTTTCCGGGCAGGGACAGCAACAGTCAGACCAAATGCCGGGTCTGATGATGTATTAGGTTACGGTTCCTTCAAAGCGGATAACAATACTCAGTTAGGGCTGACCTTCAGCTATCTGATTACTGATAACATCGGTGTAGAATTGCTGGCTGCTACGCCGTTCCGCCATAAAATTGGTCTGGAGGCAACCGGTACCATTGCTGAAGTTAAGCAATTGCCGCCAACCTTAATGGCGCAATACTATTTCCGCGATAAACAAGACAAACTGCGCCCGTATCTGGGTATCGGCCTGAACTACACCACCTTCTTTGATGAGAAATTTAATAACACAGGGCAAGGTGCCGGTTTGACGGATTTAAGTGTTAAAGATTCGTGGGGTATTGCTGGGCAAGCGGGTATGGACTACATGGTCAGTGAAAACTGGATGCTGAATATGTCGGTCTGGTGGATGAATATCGAAACTGACGTGAAATTCAAAGCCGGGGGTGAAGAGCAAAGTATTCATACCCGTCTTGATCCATGGGTGTTTATGTTTGGCGCGGGCTATCGTTTCTAATTACCCTTCGCTCTTGCCGCTGCAGGGGGGTTAGCTGCACTCACTTACCCGAATCTCTGACCTGAGTCAGTTCATCGGGATGCGTTTGCTGGCCGCCTACCTGCAACGGCAATAACTTTGGGTAATAGCCTTCGCTCTTGCCGCTGCAGGGGTGTTAGCTGCACTCACTTACCCGAATCTCTGACCTGAGTCAGTTCATCGGGATGCGTTTGCTGGCCGCCTACCTGCAACGGCAATAACTTTGGGTAATAGCCTTCGCTCTTGCCGCTGCAGGGGTGTTAGCTGCACTCACTTACCCGAATCACTGACCTGAGTCAGCTCATCGGGATGCGTTTGCTGGCCGCCTACCTGCAACGGCAATAACTTTGAGGAATCTCTGATGTGATTGCGGGGGCCTACAAAGGAGGCGCGAAGAGCGCCTCCGAACAGGGGATTATTTGATTTGTATTCTATCACTAACAGATTTCACCCCAGGTACGGTACGGGTGATCTGTACTGCACGGTTTGCATCCTGACGCGAACTAACAAAGCCGCTTAACTGGACCCGTCCTTTAAAGGTCTCAACACTGATTTCAGTAGATTTAAGATTCTTCTCACCCAGTAACGCCGATTTTACCTTGGTGGTCACCACAGTATCATCCAGATATCCACCTGTGCCTTCAGATTTAGGTGTTGGTGCACAGGCTGCTACTGCCATTGCCATGATTACTACAATACATAAGGCTGAAAGGGTCTTAAAAAGCTTCATAAATTACTCTCCATGTTTGCCAATAATTTAACAGGACATTACGAAAAAAATAACTTGTTGAAAGCGTTATTAACACATATTGACGTCATGCTACTGATCACTCATCGCATCCAAAATGTAAAGAAATGCTTAGGGCGTTACATAATTATTGGTTATGAATAGTGTTAATTCAAATTTGCAGCAGATATATAGCGTGGCAGGCGAGAAGTTCGAGCGAATATAGCGCCTGATCGGAACCGACAATCAGGCGCTGGTGGTGAGATTAACCGCGAGTTGCCGCTTTCATTTCAGTCACAAAACGCGACAACTGGGCTAACATCTCAGCGGGCTGTGAGACATTATTTTCAATGATTTTTACAATCGCGGAGCCTGAAATCGCACCGGCCGCACCGGCTGCCAGACTGGTCTTCACTTGTGCTGGCTCTGAAATACCAAAACCTTGTAGTGCTGGGGCGGCATTATATTCACGCAGTTTATCAATCAGATGATTCAGCGCAAGCTGACCGTGATTCTCAGCACCGGTGACACCCGCACGTGACAATAGATAGGTGTAACCACGGCCATGAGAAGCTATCTCGCGCAGTAAATCATCGTCCGCATTGGGTGGGCAGATAAAGATAGGCGCAATCCCATGGCGCAGTGCCGCTGCGCGGAACGGGGCTGACTCTTCAAAAGGTACGTCAGCAATGAGCACTGAATCGACACCGACAGCAGCACAACGCTGGTAGAAACTATCAATTCCATTGTGGAATACCAGATTTGCATACATCAGTAGACCAATGGGAATAGCGGGGTGTTTTTTACGGATTTCCGCCAGCATTTCAAAGCAGATACCGGGTGTCACGCCAGCGGCAAAAGCCCGCAATGCTGCATTTTGAATGGTTGGGCCATCTGCAAGTGGATCAGAGAATGGTATACCCAGCTCCAACGCATCGGCACCTGCGGCAATTAATGTATCAATAATCTCTAAAGATAGAGCCGGTGTTGGATCCCCTAGCTGTACGAAAGGAACAAATGCCCCTTCTTTTTTGGCTGCCAACTGATTGAAAAGTTGCTGATAACGCTCCATTAAATCTCTCCCCGTGCTTTCAGAATATCGTGAACGGTGAAAATGTCTTTATCACCACGCCCGGACAGATTCACTACCAATATCTGTTCTTTTTCCGGCGACGCTTTAATCATTTTTAAGGCATGGGCCAAGGCATGGGAGGATTCCAGTGCTGGAATAATCCCCTCTTTGCATGACAGCGCTTTAAAGGCATCGAGTGCTTCGTCATCGGTAACGGAAACATAATCAGCACGACCAATGCTATTTAAATAAGCATGCTGTGGCCCTACGGATGGGAAGTCTAACCCCGCAGAAATTGAGTAAGATTCTTCGATTTGGCCGTCACTGGTCTGCATCATCGGCGATTTCATACCGAAATAGATGCCTACTTTACCGTGTTTGAGTGGTGCACCGTGCTGGCCGGTTTCAATACCCAGCCCTGCCGGCTCAACACCAATCAGAGCAACACCTGGCTCATCGATAAAATCAGCAAACATACCAATCGCATTCGAGCCGCCACCGACGCATGCCAGCACCACATCCGGCAGACGGCCTTCCCGGGCTAACATCTGCGCTTTGGTTTCTTCGCCAATCATCCGTTGGAATTCACGCACGATAGTCGGGTAAGGGTGTGGGCCTGCTGCGGTTCCCAACATATAGTGGGCGGTTTCGTAGCTGCCAGACCAATCGCGCAGTGCTTCATTACAGGCATCTTTCAAGGTGGAAGAACCGCTGTGCACTGGGATCACTTCAGCCCCCATCAGGCGCATACGGAACACGTTGGGTGACTGGCGCTCAATGTCTTTGGCACCCATATAAATACGGCATTTCAAGCCGAGCAGGGCGCAAGCCAGTGCTGACGCTACCCCATGTTGACCTGCGCCGGTTTCCGCAATGATTTCGGTTTTACCCATGCGTTTGGCCAATAAGGCCTGACCCAAAACCTGATTGGTTTTGTGCGCGCCGCCGTGCAGCAGGTCTTCACGTTTCAGGTATAACTTGGTTTTTGTCCCAGCGGTCAAATTCTGACACAGGGTTAGCGCGGTCGGGCGACCAGCATAGTTCTTTAACAGATCCTGAAATGCTGCCTGGAACTCAGGGTCCAGTTGAGCACTGACAAAAGCCTCTTCCAGTTGCTTCAATGCTGGCATCAAAATCTGCGGCACATACATGCCACCGAACTCGCCAAAATAAGGATTAAGTGTGGTCATTTTTCTGTCCTATGGGGTTACTAAAGTGTGTCCATGAATCATGAATAAAGTTAGCCAGCAAAATTATCCATCAGTAAGCGCGTAACGTCTGGAATACAGCGGCGATCAGTTGTGGATCTTTGATGCCGGGGGCACTTTCTACACCGGAATTGAAATCAAGACCGGCACAACCCAGTTGGGCTGCTGCACAACAGTTGTCAGCGCTTAGCCCACCCGCCAGCAGCACATTATCCAGCGGTTGACCGGCCAGTAATGACCAGTCAAAGCGTTGACCGGTGCCACCGTTGCCGTGGTCCAGAACATAACGCTCGACATGCTGTGAGTTGCGTTGCGGTACACTATCGTCAACACGCAACGCCTGCCAAATTTGGCAACTGGCAGGCAGTATCGCCCGCAGTTGATTGATATAGCTCTGATCTTCTTGCCCGTGCAACTGCACTGCCACCAGCGACAGGCGCTCGGCTGTTTGCTGCACAGTTTCAATTTTGGCATCACGGAATACGCCAACATACTTCAATGGTGCGCCGCTAATCACAGTCCGTGCTTTGGCGATATCCACATAACGCGGTGAACTGCCAACAAAGATTAAACCACCATAGACGGCACCTGCTTGATAAGCTGCGGCGGCATCTTGAGCGCGGGTCAGGCCGCAGACTTTATTTTCACCGAGTAACACACGGCGCACCGCAGCATTGAGATCGGGTTCAGACATCAACGCGCTGCCAATCAGGAACCCGTTGGCAAAGTGACTCAGTTCGCGCACCTGTTGGTAATTATTAATACCTGACTCGCTAATAACCGTGACACCTTTTGGCAGCCGTGGGGCCAGTTCGCGGGTGCGATCAAGGCTTATCGACAAGTCACGCAGATCCCGGTTATTAATACCGACCACTTTGGCACCCAATGCTATTGCCCGATCCAGTTCTTCAGCATTACTGGCCTCGGTCAACACCCCCATATTTAGGCTGTGTGCTACGGCGGCCAGTTGGCGATAGCTGTCATCATCGAGCACCGATAGCATCAGTAAAATGGCGTCAGCCTGATAAAAACGCGCCAATTGAATCTGATAGGCGTCGATAATAAAGTCTTTACACAGCACCGGCTGAGTGACGGCAGCACTGACGAGTGGTAAGAAATCAAAGTTGCCCTGGAAGTACTTTTCATCGGTTAATACCGAGATGGCCGATGCATAATTTTTATAAACTGCTGCAATGTCTGCCGGATTAAAGTTCTCGCGGATAACCCCCTTAGACGGGGATGCCTTCTTACATTCCAGAATAAAAACGGTCTTACTGCCTTGCAGCGCGTGATAAAAGTCGCGCTGGCTCAGGGTAATATCGTTTTGAAAGCTAGCCAGAGGCTGTTGCAATTTCCGAGCGGCAACCCAGATTTCCTTATCGTGCACAATGTGGTGGAGCACGGTTTTATTAAGCCCAGTTTCCTGCATGATTTATCCTCTCGCCGCCAGAGCGGTAACACGATCAAAAGCCTGACCGCTGTGAATCATTTCCAATGCCTGCTGTGCGTTATGGCGCAGGTTTTCCTGACCGTGCAACTTCAGCAATAACGCCACGTTAGCCGCAACGGCTGCGGCGTGTGCCGGTTCACCTTTACCTTGTAACAACCGTGCTAAAATGTCACGGTTTTCTTCCGGTGCGCCGCCTTGTAACGCGCCCAGTGAATAACGGTTCAGACCAAAATCTTCCGGTGCTAATTCATAGCTTTCGATGCTGCCGTTATTCAGCTCAGCAACCTGAGTCGGTGCATGAATCGCCACTTCATCCATTCCCCCACCATGTACCACCGCAGCACGCTGGTAACCCAACACTTGTAGGGTTTGCGCGATGGGTAATACCAACTCAGGGCTGTAAACACCAATCAGCGCCAACGGCGGGCGAGCCGGATTGATTAATGGCCCCAACACATTAAACAGGGTGCGGGTCTTCAACTGCTGGCGAACCGGCATCGCGTGGCGAAAGCCAGTGTGATACTGCGGCGCAAACAGGAAACAAACCCCTAACTCATCCAAGGCTAATCTGGATTGTTCCGCGCTCATGTCCAGGCGAATACCAAATGCGGCCAGCAAGTCTGATGAACCGGAACGGCTGGAAACACTGCGATTGCCATGTTTGGCCACTTTTACGCCACAACTGGCGGCAACAAAGGCGCTGGCGGTAGATATATTGATACTGTTAGTGCCGTCACCCCCGGTACCAACGATATCGGCGAACAGGTAATCCGGGCGCGGGAAGGGCTGTGCATCCGCCAATAAGGCTTGCGCGGCACCCGCTATTTCGGCAGGTGTTTCACCGCGTACTTTCATACTGATTAACGCCGCCGCCAATTGGCTCGCTTCCAGTTCACCTCGCACGATAGAGCTAAACAGGATTTGGCTTTCCGCTTGGGTCAGGGATTTAGCCTGAAACAGTTTTTCCAATAATAATTCTTTTGATAATAATAAGTTTTGCATCTTATAGTCCTTAATTACACCCTACCCAAAGAACATGGTGTTACAGGTGACAGCATGCGAGTAACGAATGTAGCTAACACCGCTACAGCTTCATGTGTGGAGGGCATAATGCCCAGTCCAGCGTCTGCTCAAGCAAACGGGCACCATGGGTGGTTAAAATAGATTCCGGGTGGAATTGGTAGCCACACACCCGATGTGCGTCATGGCGCACCGCCATGACCATCTCACCAAAACGGGCGTTAACGGTTAATTCTGTTGGGATATTGCTGCCCACTAATGAGTGGTAGCGGGCTACTGGCAGCGGATTCGGCATGCCTGCAAACATAGCTTGTCCATCGTGTTCAATGGCCGAGGCTTTGCCGTGCAGTATCTCTCCGGCCTGTCCTACATGGCCGCCATAAGCTTCGACAATGGCCTGGTGGCCAAGGCAAATACCGATAATCGGTAACTGGCCGCGTAGACGTTGCAATAATTCGGGCATACACCCCGCCTGTGCCGGTGTGCCAGGGCCGGGTGAGAGCATCAGCACCGGTTGTTCGAGTTGTTGCAAGCGGGCGATAATGGTATCGGCGGCGATTTGGTTACGGTAAATCACCACCCGATGGCCACTGGAGCGTAATTGGTCCACCAGGTTGTAAGTAAAGGAGTCAATATTATCGAGCAGCAAGATATCAGCCATTAGAAGATCTCCCTGGCATGGTGTGCGCTAGCAATTGCCCGTAGAACCGCACGTGCTTTATTGCGAGTTTCATCGGCTTCGGCCTGTGGAATGGAGTCAATCACCACACCGGCCCCCGCTTGAACCGTGGCGACACCGTCTTCGACATAAGCTGAGCGGATAACAATGCAGGTATCCAAATCGCCGTGTGCGGTAAAGTAACCCACCGCGCCACCGTAACTGCCCCGACGTGCGCCCTCACTGCCAGCAATCAATTGCATAGCGCGGACTTTCGGTGCGCCGCTCAGGGTGCCCATATTCATACAGGCTTGATAAGCATGCAGTACATCCAGATCCTGACGCAGCGTGCCCACTACGCGCGAGACCAAATGCATCACAAAGGAATAGCGGTCAACTTTAGTTAAATCGGCCACATAGCGGCTACCCGGCTCGCAGATGCGGGCTAAATCATTACGGGCTAAATCCACCAGCATCAGATGTTCAGCCAATTCTTTATGGTCAGTGCGCATCTCCAGCTCAATACGGCTGTCTAAATCACGATCCAATTCACCATTGGCACGGCGGCCACGCGGGCGCGTACCGGCAATCGGGTAAATCTCAATCTGGCGGTTGGTGGCGTCATATTTCAGCGCACTTTCCGGTGAAGCACCAAACAGGGAGAATTCGTTATCCTGCATAAAGAACATATACGGGCTGGGATTATGGTCTTTCAATGTTTGGTATGCCGCCAGTGGTGAGGGGCAAGGCAGTGAGAAACGGCGCGAAGGAACAACCTGGAAAATTTCGCCTTCTCGGATTGCTATCTGCAATTGGGCCACCACTGCACCGTACTCTGCGTCTGATTGGTTACACTGTAACGCCATCTCAGGCACTGACTGGGCAGGGATCGGTTGTGGTGCTTGCTGTAGCTGGTGGCTAACTTGTTCTAACCGCTGGGTCAGACGCAAATGTTCGCTAGCGTCGGCGGTAAACAAACTGGCTTGCAACTGCGTCGAGCGATGCTGATGATCCAATATCAACAAGGTTTCGGCTAAATAGAAGCAGAAATCTGGGCAACGTTGGTCCTGGCGCAGCGGGGGTAAATTTTCAAAACCCGCCACCAAATCGTAAGCGAATAGACCACCAATGAATACGGCCTCCCGCTCAGCTTCGGGTGCATCGACCAGTTTTAGTAGCAAACGTAGCGCATCAAAAACCGACAATGACTGTAAACGAGAGTCTTCATCTTGCACTTCGTTAATGATAGGGAAGGTTAATTCACGGCCATTCGGGCGCACTTGAATCTCTACTTGTGGCGGTAACGCAGCATCTAACAGCGGTAATAACGACGCGCCATTGCGACTGAGTGCTTCAATCGTGACGTTCTGCTCAAGGGCGGTAATACGTAAAGCGCTATCAATAATCAGCAGGCTTTTTAAGTTCTGTTTACTGGTCACTTCTGCGGATTCAAGCAGCAGAGTGGCTGGTCGTGCGCCGCAGAGCTGGTGAAACAGCGCGGTTGGGTCATCGCGGTAACACGCCGGGGTGCTCAGTAACTGTAATGTGGGGCGCGAAGTTTGCATCATTTATCTTTCCTGAAAAGTGATTACGCCGAAATCTAACCATAAAAAAGCCCGCTATTAGCGGGCTGAAGCAATCTGCATTGTCTGGTGACTGATATGCGTGATTACATCGCCCGAGAGAGGGAGATGTGCCACCAACGCAGTAAGGAAATCAGGGAAGTTTTCATTATCAGTCACTACTCTCTATGATTGCATTCAGTTTATTCCCCTTGCCCTTGACGCCGTAGGGGGTTAGCTACGTTCACTTGCTGTTTACTCAGACGTTTAAGTGCCCTGTGAACTTGTGTACTAGTTAACTGATTCACGAGGTAAATGTCAACCCTTGATTGATTGTTTTCTAACAAAGTCTGTGCGGTTATCTATTTCACTTTAATTTCGATACGGTGGCAGAGCACGACTAAGTTTGATTAACGTTAGTGTGTTATTAACAGGTATGATAGCCCGCCACGCTTTTTCGGATTTTTGTTTTGGTTAATAAGACCATTTTGATAAATAAACCTGTTTTGACTGATAACACCACCTTATCTGATAGGGCTGATGCCACCATATCAACGGCCTTTACACTTTATGATTTGCATAGCCATACCACTGCGTCGGACGGCTTGTTAACCCCTTCGGCACTGGTAATAAGAGCAGCGCAGATGCGGGTAGGTGTTTTGGCTATTACCGATCACGATACCACCGCAGGGTTGGCTGAAGCCGCCGCCACCATTGCCCAGCAACAATTGGCACTACGGCTTATCCCTGGGGTGGAAATTTCTACATTATGGGAAAACCACGAGATCCATATTGTGGGATTAGGTATTGATACCCAGCATGCCAGTATTGGCAAATTATTGAGTGAGCAGTCCAACTATCGCTATATTCGGGCGCAGGAAATAAGCGCGCGACTGGAAAAAGCGCGTATTCCCGGTGCCTGGGACGGAGCTAACCGCTTGGCGGGGGGCGGACAGGTAACCCGTGGGCATTTTGCCCGCTATCTGGTGGAGTTGGGGTTGGCGAGTAACGTTGGGCAGGTTTTTAAAAAGTATTTAGCCAAAGGCAAGACCGGTTATGTCCCCGCACAATGGTGTACAATAGAACAAGCTATTGAAGCAATTAAGCAATCTGGTGGGCAAGCGGTACTGGCGCATCCGGGTCGTTACGATTTAACCGCCAAATGGTTGAAACGTTTATTAGCCCATTTTGCCGAGCATGGCGGTGATGCCATGGAAGTTGCCCAGTGCCAACAAGCCCCCCATGAACGAGCGCAGCTTGCACAGTATGCGCGCGACTATAATTTACTGGCATCCCAGGGATCTGATTTCCATCAGCCTTGCGCCTGGATTGAATTGGGCCGCAAATTGTGGCTGCCCGCAGGGGTGGAACCAGTATGGCGTGATTGGCCTGTAGAGCCAGCTAACGCGAACGTTGAATGATGAGGTAGTGTCATGAGTCAATTTTTTTATATACACCCGGAAAACCCTCAGCCGCGACTGATCAACCAAAGTGTTGATGTGTTACGCAAGGGCGGGGTGGTGGTTTATCCGACAGATTCTGGTTATGCCCTTGGCTGCCGTTTAGAAGATAAAGCGGCAATGGAACGTATTTGCCGTATCCGTCAATTAGATGGTAATCATAACTTCACACTGGTGTGCCGTGATTTGTCGGAGTTATCGACTTATGCATATGTTGATAATTCAGCGTTTCGACTTATCAAAAATAATACCCCGGGTAATTACACCTTTATATTGAAGGCGACGAAAGAAGTTCCTCGGCGTTTGATGAATGACAAACGTAAAACTATTGGTTTACGTGTGCCTTCTAACCCTATTGCGCTGGCGTTGCTGGATGTATTAGGCGAGCCTTTGATGTCGACGACATTGATGCTACCGGGTAATGACTTTGCTGAATCCGACCCGGAAGAGATCAAAGACCATCTCGGTAAGCAAGTGGATTTAATCATCCATGGCGGTTCATTAGGGCAGCAACCCACTACAGTTATTGATCTGACTGATTCCTCTCCTGAAGTTATTCGTGAAGGAGCGGGGGACGCCACGCCGTTCCGCTAAATATCTTTAATATCTGGGGTGTTGGATACGGCATAACCGAAAGGTACCGGTATCCAACCCAGATGACATGCTCAATCACGGGTGTTAGAAGGCATATTTCACACTAAGCCCGCCAGCTACACCTTCGCGTTTTCCGCTGTAACCTGACAGTTTCAGGTCCATAGACAGATTCTTTTCTTTAGTCGGTGTGATACGAATGCCCACTTCACCAATGCCCGTGCTCCCTTTAATGCCCGCAGAATCGATATTATCCCCATCGATAGTCCCCTTGGCTTTACCATCAAACTCATATTCATAGGCAACCCCGCCGATAACATCCAGTTTAGGTGTGGCATGATAGGTAACAGTAACGCCGGTATTCACACGCTGTGAGTTCAACGCCGAAAACGTCAGCTTCTCACCCTGGGAATTGGTGACACTGTCACTGCCCACTCGAGTCGACAGGATACTGGCATGGGTGTCTAGTTTCACCGCCGGCGTCATGGCATAGCGATAGCCGGTTTTCAGCTGCCCGCTGACATAAGGTGACGCGCTGTCATAATGGCTCGCAACCCCGCCATTCACACCGAAATCAGCAGAAGAAAAGTCGCTAGATACCCGCCCTGCACGCAGAGAACTGTTGAGGTAAATAGCGTCAGTGAATGCATAGTTGGCAATAATACCTGCACCTTTATAGTCGACATTTCCGTTACTTTTTACACTGGCCAATCCGCTAAAATCATTATAGGCGTCATAGCTACCCCAGCCGGCTTCAAACAGGCCACCGAGGGTGAGTTGCCCCAGATTCTTGGTGATACCGGTGGTCAAAGCGAAGCTATCCATATCAATGTGGGAACCGGTGTTGTAACGGCTCTTGCTGCCGGAGGTAAGACCAAACAGTGCCACCCCATTATCATCACGGTAAAGTTGTGCTGTATCCAACCCGGCAAGCAGGTCGCTGCCTTGATTGATTAAAAACATGCCTGGCAGACGGCCTTCCAAATAGGCTTTAGTCTGTGGGTTTGCGTCAAAACCGGTGGTCGGGCCGTTTTCCCGGCTTAATTGGGTTACGCTATCTAACGACGCTTTTACTGCATCATTTTCCCGATACACTCTGATATCCGCCAGTTTTGCCGTACCAATTGTGACTTTTTGCGTGTTATTTAACGTCGGCTCACCCCCGGTGACATTTGAGATAAGCGTAATAGCATCACCCTTGACCAGGTTGCTGTCCTTACTGATGCCGGTCACTGCAATAGCCGCATTGTCGATATTAGCCGCGTTAGTCAGTGCAATCAAAACATCATTATTTTTAATATTGTTGTTCAGATAGAAATTATAAAAGGCAAAATTACCGATCTTATTCAGAGTGATAGGGTTGGCGGAAAAATTAAAAGTATTGCCGGTGAAAGCATCACCATATGAGGTTGCGATACCGTCGAACATATCCACATATCCCCCCCATATTTCACTACTATTAGCGTTAAATACCGGAGCGCCTGACAGCGTAATGGTGTTATTGATTGCAGTGGCATTCTCGGGGGTTGGTGCGCCACCAAAGCTTGAGGCATAACCGCCATAAATAAGGCCACTGAATACACCGCCATTCAGCGTAAGAGTGTTGGCATTACTTTTCACACTGATACTGCTACTTTCTCCTGGGGTTATTTGGTCAATCATGGTGATAGCTTCTGCGTAGCCACCATAAATAGAACCAATAAAGGAACCATCATTAATAACAATTGTATTGCCACTGCTTGAGGCGCTGGCGTTCGCCTGAGTTTTATCTACGCTGTTAGCGCCATAGGCAAAAGCAAACACATTGGTATAGGCATATCCACCATGCACAGGGCCACTAAACGAACCGCCATTAATCGTAATGTTATTGGTATCACTGGTGGCGCGCGCATCAGCCAAACTTCTGGCGATGCTGCCAGTACCGTAGGCGTTTGCCAAAGCATTGCCATTGCTAACAGAATAACCGCCGTAAATATCACCCTTGAACACACCATTGTTAATAATGATCGTATTCATATTACTGCTGGCGTTTGCATAGGCATCACTTTCGCCCCATTCCCGAACGAAACGCAACAAACCATCATGCGTTATGCAGCGAGTAGATACTCTAAAAATACCTCATTCGGTGAGCTGTATTCCAGAGATTTGCGCCCCCGAGTGTTGAGGATGTGCTCCAGTCTCGCAATATCTTCATCGCTGACGCCATTAAAATCGGTTCCTTTCGGATAAAACCGCCGTATCAGACCGTTGGTATGCTCATTCAACCCCCGCTCCCAGGAATGATAAGGCCGGGCAAAGTAAACCTTTGCGCCCGTTACCTGAGTGATGTCCTTATGTTTCGCAAACTCGGGTCCGTTATCTGCCGTCAGGGTTTTAAACTCGCAGAAAGTATTCGCCACGATGTCCCTGAACGCTTCCACGACGCTCTCAGCGCACTTATTGGGGAGTTTACGGATAATGACCTGCTTTGTGGCTTTGTCCACGACCGTCAGCAGGAATGACTTCTGGTCTTTGCCAAAAATCGTATCGATTTCAACATGCCCGGGAACCTGTTTGAGTTCAGCCTCAGCAGGCCTGTGCTCAATGCCAACCCTGTCCGGGATGGGCGTGCGTCCGGGCTCACCCGTATCATAGCGATAGCGTTTACCCCGGTGAGGGAGCTGAAGGTAAAGCTTACCGCCAGCCTGTCTGTCCGAACGGATATAGCGGTAGAGGGTATTTTTGCTGACGGCGATATCAAACTGGATTTTCAGTCTCCCACAGATAACCTCAGGGGAGGTATGTACAGCCAGCGCCTGCCGGAGAAAGTCTTGTGTCTGCTGGCCCAGAGGGACACAGGCATTGTGTGCCGAGGTGGCGCCCCGCCGTTGTCTGGCTAAGGCATCAGCGCGTCTGGAGGAGTAAAGTCCGTTGAAGGCGGGGTCCGTATTACGCCTGAGCTCCCGGCTCAGGGTAGAGCGAGAGACATCCAGTTCTCTGGCAATGCAGGACTGATTAACGCCTTCAGCTTTTCGTTTTTCGATGTAAAAGCGCTCATGCTGAGTCAAATGTTTTCCCTTCATGCAACAGGGTCTCCGACAGGGTCAATACGGCTATTTTATCCGTACCTGACCGGTGGGTCACTTTGTTGCATTTCGTTTGGGAATTGGCGAAGGGAATTAATGATGAAAATAATCAGCCGTACCCTGTTAGTGGGGGCTTTTTTACTGGCGGGAAGCAGCCAATTCGCCCTCGCGGGCACCATCGAAGCTGTTAACCACACCAAATGGGCCATCAACCAGTTCAGCGTCAACGGACAGTCTGGCATCGATGCCATCGGCCCATTCCAGGGCGGCGGCGGTGGCTGCTGTTACGGCGCACCACCACAATGGAAACCGGGAATGACGGTCAGAATAGATTGGGAAACAGGGGTGGGAACTGACGATGATTTTCCTGGGTATGAGAACAGTGAAAAAGCTTTGGCGTGGGCTAGAAAAATAAAGGCCATGAATAAAAAACATACCCTGACAGTTCCTGTACCCGCTTATACCTCCGGTGGAAAAACATGTGGGATCACCGTTCACTTTATGCCCTGCGACCAAATTAAAGTCACCACCAGTTGCTACGAGTATGGCCATCCTAACTACCCCATTAAAGAGCCTTTACGGATGACGGAGCCTAAAGTATGTCCGAGATAACAACCGATCTGGTCTGGTATCCCCCCCAATTCCCCGAACAGGGCCGACTTCCGGCTCACGCGGCTCTGGTCGGTCAGAACTGCCGTCAACAGGACAGCCATGAACGGGCCTACCACAATGAGTTGTGCCTCGCAACAGGACGCCGCGTCATGCCCCCCTGCTGCAAGACCCTGCACATCAGCCTGTTCTTTGACGGCACCGGCAACAACATGAATCACGACCTGTACGTGGCCGACCCGAAACACCCCACCAATATTGCCCGCCTGTTTCGAGCCACCATCGGCCAGGGGCAGGCCGGAGGACTTGCCAGCAAAAACGCTGCGCTGACAGATATGCCGCAAAGCGCCGACAACAAGTATTACAAATACTATATGCCGGGCGTCGGTACCCCGTTCCCGGAAATTTCAGACCTCGATTTCAGCATGCGCGGCCTCGCTGCCGCCACGCACGGCGAAGATCGCATCAACTGGGGGCTGCTGCGCATCATTGATGCCCTCAGGCGCACAACAGGACTGGAGCGAATGGACGACAGTACCTGCTGGAAATCCGTTCAAACAATGGCAACATCGATGGCCTCCTTCGGCCTGACCGGCAGCAGTAACCGCTATGAAGAATTCCAGCGCCTTCTCAAAAAGCCTGACCTGTTAAAATCTCTGCGCACGGCCTTGCAGCCAGCAGAACCGGGAAAGCCAAAACTGCTGGGTATCAAGCTGTACGTCTACGGGTTTTCACGCGGCGCGGCCGCAGCCAGGGCTTTTATCAGTTGGCTCAGTGAACTGCTGCCAAAACCGCAGGGCGATGAGGAAAAACCAGAACAGTGTCTGATGGTCGGTGACCTGAAAATCCCCCTCAGCGTAGAGTTTATTGGCCTGCTGGATACAGTCGCCTCCGTGGGTATTCCCCACATGGCCCCGATTGCGGAAGGCCACATGGGTTGGGCCGACGGTAACCAGGCGCTGCCTGACGAGAAAATTTACGGTGGTCTGATAAAACGCTGTGTCCATCTGGTGTCTTCCCACGAGCAGCGGCTCTGCTTCCCCCTTGATTCCATTCGCCGCACCGATGGAAAGTACCCGGCCAACAGCGAAGAGGTGGTGTACCCCGGTGTACATTCAGATTTGGGCGGTGGATATCCGCCAGGCGACCAGGGAAAAGCTAACGACAAAGACCAATTAGATAGATATCTTTTATCGCAAATACCGTTACATGACCTTTATGCCAATGCGTTTTCTGCTGGAGCACCGTTAAAAGTACCGCCATCCTCCCTTTCTGATGATTTGAAAAAAGATATCTGGCGGAAATTACCCCCAGACCTTCAATTAGAATTCTTTATAGAACCGACGCTCGTCAGCCGCTTCAATGCATGGCGTACGCTGACATTAAACCTGCCGCCGGCAGAGAAAAAGATCAGCAACGAACAGGCCTCGACATACCAGCCACTGCGCGCGGCCGTCAGCCTGGAAAAAGCCATGGAAGAACAAACGGCGTGGATCACCGCCTGGCGCATCAACCGCTACGCCAACGGCTCCTACAAAACACAACGCTTCTACATCGACTCTGCCGCCAACGGACTGGATAAACACAGTGATCCGGCCCTCAGAAAAGCCGACGAAGATAACCGGGCGGAAATTCAAAAAACCACGGATAAAGAGCGCCAGAGCATGGCCGCTGCCGCTAAAGACGGTGAGTTTCTCCTTCTCCCTCAGGGGCCTAAGGACTTCGATGCGTCACTGGGACAGACCCAGTTACGCCAGGCCGCAGAGGAGTTCCGAGAGGATTATCAGGGAGTATCACGCACCAACACGCAGGAATGGTACTTTGAGCCGGTCTATGGGCTAAAAAACGCGATTTTCCTTCTGAGTACCGACGACCGATACCCGGAATGGCTGCGCATGAAAACCGCCGGTGAAGTGCGATGTACCGTGCTATTCCCTGTGGCCGGTGAAGCCAGTAATACCGAATTACCCGGGGGGCAGCTCCGCGCGCTGTTTGATGATCAGGTGCATGATTCCCGCGCCTGGTTTATGCACAATGCGTTTGGGGCGCGCGAACCCTGGGGCAGTTATTTTCTCGAGCGGATGATCTATTTTGGCGATAACAGCAATAAACCGCTGTCACCGCTGATGGTGGCGGGCGCGGTCGTTGGGGCGGCAACCCTGGTGGGCGGTGTCGCCTTTATCATTAAACAGAAAAAAATACAGGGTAAACTTCTGGGGTTGGCCGGCATGGCGGGAGCCATTTCGCTGGAAGCCCAGGCGATGGATATTCTGTCCGGTAAGCCGCTGCCCATGTTACCCGGCGCGGAACTGTTGCAGGCATTTACACTCCAGCCCGGGGCGATGGTTGCCCAGCAAAAAGGCGTCATTGAAGAGCAGCGACTGGCACAGGCAAAAGCCACCATTCAGGAAAGATGGCTGGCGCAGGCACAGTCTGCCCTGACCTCATAAAAAGCCCTTCGGGCCTTTTTTTATATCGACCTTAGAACAAACAAACGAAGGCAGACGGGAGGCCAAGCTTAAGGGGGTAAGATTTAGGAGGAAGGGGAACCGGAGCGACAGAAATAGCAAAGATGATAAGTATCGCACGTTCTACGGTCTATAAAATCATCGATGAGTCGAAAACGTGAGCGGCGACAGTCGATTTTTTAAAGTCAACATAGTGAAAATAAATGATTTTTAGCGATTAGGTTAGCATTATCGGGGAAATGTGCACGGAACCCCAACTTGCCAGCCAGTTCTTTGGTTGAAGTTAAAGGTTTATTCTCACCTGAGATAAATATTGAGATAGAAACGCTATTTGCTATTAATCCAGCCTAAAATTGAGCTAGCCCGCACAGCCGCCAGTAAGCGGAAGTGCGGGTTTACAACTAAGGTCTGCCATCCAACGTAATTCAATGCTAGTGACAACGTCACCGCTGATTGGCAATTAAGTCTTCTACTTGGTCAAAAATAGGCATTTCAGGCCCGAAGCGGCGCACCTGGAGCACATCTTCCAGTTTCTCCAACTGGCTTATCATTTGCAGTAATCGCTGATCATCCAAGACTTGCAGCCAAATGCGACTTTCGTCACCGCCAGCCAACGGCATACACAAAATTCCCTCGACGTTAAATGCACGCCGGGCAAATAGCCCGCAAATATGAGACATCACCCCGGGGTGATTGCGTACTGTGAGTAACAGTGTCACCTGCGCAGATGTCGATAGGTTTGGTGCTGGTTGTCCTGCCATTTGTTGAGTCGTCATATTACTCCCCTCCAATCATATCGATATTTGCAGCACCCGGTGGCACCATCGGATACACTTTTTCATCTACATCAATCAGTGCGTGGATCAATACTGGGCCTGGGCGGTTTAAGGCTTCATGCAAGGCAGCATAAGGGTCGCTGGCTGTGTTGAGGTCACATGTGGAGAAACCAAACCCTTCTGCGATATGGATGAAGTTTGTGCGATACGGGTAATCGGCTGCAAAAATACGTTTACCAAAGAACAGTTCCTGTTGCTGATGGACTAAACCCAATGATTGGTTATTCATCAAAATAATCTTAACGTTCAGCTGCTCTTCAGCGGCGGTCGCCATTTCCTGAATATTCATCATCAGGCTACCATCACCAGAAAAACACACTACTTTTGCCTCTGGTTTCGCCAGTGCTGCACCAATGGCAGCGGGCAGACCAAATCCCATGGTGCCCAGTCCGCCAGACGTTAACCACTGTCGCGGGCGATGCAACGGATAAGCCTGCGCTACCCACATTTGGTGTTGTCCCACATCAGTGGTAATGATGGTGTCATCATCCAGCGCTTCGGCCGCCGCACGAATCAAACCATAGTGGCACAGTGGGTTGGTGCTGTTGGGTTGATTGAACGGAAATTCGCGCTGCATATCACTGACGGTTGAGCGCCATTCGCTGCGTGAACGAGTTTCAACTAAAGGCAACAGGTGGGTTAATACCTGCTTAATGTCGGCATTCATCGCCAGGTGTGGTCGGCGGATTTTGCCTAATTCAGCCGGGTCAATATCAATATGAATGATGCTAGCATCAGGGCAGAATTGTTCTGCTTTTCCGATAGCACGATCATCAAATCTCGCCCCAAGTACGATCAATAAATCAGCTTGTTGCATGATCAGATTGGTTGAGCGTGCTGCATGCATTCCCAACATTCCCAAGGATAATGGGTGGTCAACGGGCATGGTACCCAGTGCCATTAATGTCATGGTAGTTGGCAGTCCAGCCTGTTCAGCCAGTTGTATTGCTTGTTGGTGTGCCTGCGAACTAACGATTCCTCCCCCCAGATAGAGCACAGGCCGTGCCGCACGGTTGATCATTTGAGCGGCGTGCGCGATAGCTTGTGGGTCTATTGGGCAAGGTTCATCGGCAACTCCTGGTAGCGGCAAACTCTCAAGCTCAATTTCTGCTGTTTGCACATCTTTGGGAATATCAATCCATACCGGACCGGGCCGCCCAGACTGGGCAATGCGAAATGCCGCCGGGATCACCCGGGACAATTCACTGATATCGCGAACCAAATAATTATGTTTGGTGATAGGTATCGATATGCCATAGGTATCAACCTCTTGAAAAGCATCGGTGCCAATCATTGAGGAGGAAACCTGACCTGTAATACACACGAGTGGAATAGAGTCGAGTTTGGCATCGGCAATTGCCGTGACCAGATTGGTTGCCCCAGGGCCGCTGGAGGCTAAGCAGACTGCGGTTTGGCCGGTGGCGCGGGCCATGCCTTGAGCCATAAAGCCAGCACCTTGTTCGTGTCGTGCCAGCACATGGCGAATAATACGGCTTTGCCCTAGAGCATCATACAACGGTAACGCTGCGCCGCCGGGAATGCCTGCGACCGTGGTAATACCTTGCTGCTCGAGCAAGCGAACTATTAGTTGGGCGCCTGTATAACGCATGGTTATATCCTTCATCAGGGCCGGCGGTTAACAGAGTGGGGCTAAAAAGAAACCCCGCTCGGCTGGCGCCGGCGGGGTTTGGGAATCTTTCTGGATTCGGTACCCGTTACGGCGCGCTGCCGACCACCACCACTAGCACGCGTACGACTACCACTGCGTTAACATACGCAGTATTTTGTAGACTGAAGGTGGCAGTGGAATAGTTCACGAGGTATCTCATCAATAAGTGTAATAAGCCTTAAAAGATAAACACGATTCGCCAAAAGGCACAAGCAATCAGAATGATAACAATGCAAAAATCTGAGGCGGATCACAACGTTACTGGTGTGGCTGGACGCGGTAGTTAAATATTTTTTTGTTTAATTATTTGAAAATTAAAGTAATTAATAGATGTTTGGTTAGCGATTTAGCAAGATAAGGTTTTTTATCATATAGCATGAGGTGTCAGCACTCAGATAGCCTATCAACACAGGCTAATCTGCTCTTGTTGATACCTTGTTTAAAATTTAAACATTAAAGTAAAACTCTTGGAGTGTATGGAATAGCCGCTTGATAAGGCATAGAAGGGACTTATGCATAAATCGTTATCTTTGGTTCTCATTGCTATTATCGCAGGATGTGGTGCGAAACAACCCCCTCCCGAAACGGTCAGCATTGATAATTACACCGCAAATCGTATCACCAGTATTATAGAAGCTAAATTAGAAACAGCACCTTATAGCAATAAGGGTGATGCTATTGCGAATATATCTGCTGAGTTTTTAGGTACACCTTATGAGGCAAATGTACTCATTGGTTCGCTAACGCAACCGGAACAGTTAGTGGTCGATTTCCGTGGATTGGACTGCTTCACCTACCTGGATTATGTTGAAGCCTTGCGAAAATCAGGAAGCAAGGCGGAGTTTGTGCAGCAAGTTATCAGAACAAGATATGTTGATGCTGATGTCAGCTACTTGCACCGAAAACATTTCTTTACTGACTGGTCACAGCGATCCCCTTTAAACGCACAAGATGTTACTGCACAAATAAGTACTCATACCCACACTGTTCTCAAAAATCTGAATCAGAAAAAAGAGGGTGGCGAGTTTATCCCCGGGCTGAGTGCTATTGAGCGTAATATTGTTTATATTCCGGCTGAGTTTATTAATGATGCGGTAGTCGCGGAGTTAAAAAATGGGGATTATATCGGCATTTACACCCCTATTTTAGGTCTGGATGTCACCCATACAGGAATATTTATCAGGACAGCAAAAGGCGCGATGTTCCGTAATGCATCATCAATGAAAGGGAACAATAAAGTTGTCGACTCACCTTTCTTGGAATATGTGAAGAAAACCCCAGGCATTGTGGTACTTAGGGCATTGCCGGTCGGAGATAGTGATTTAGAACCAATGGGTTGAGTTCAGTATGGTGGTATCCGTTACTCCCCCGACTCAACGGGGAATAACGGATATATTACTGATGGTTTACGGCCTGAATTGCGGATTAATCAGCAAGAATATTGCCGCTAATTGTTCACGATTCTGCAAGTTTATTTCGCTGCTGGCAGAATAACCCTGGTTGTGAATAATCATTTCACCTAAGCCAACCAGCCAATCATAAATATAAAATGCAGTATTATTGGTTGGGGTCAATGCCAATTTGGTCAATCGCTGTGATGCCCCCAACGGCGATACTGATTTAGGTGGTTGGGCAAAAATCTTATTTCCCCGATTAATACGGCTATCAGGGCGCTGGTTTTCCTCTATTTGTAAGAAACCAAGCCAGGCAACAAAATCGCCCAATACCGTCAACGCACGCGATACCTGACGATCGGCTTTGGTTTCACGGTGCAGACCAACTTGCTCACTGTCTGCCAGTATCGTGATTAACTGCCCGGCGATATCCAGTCGGATACTGGCGGTAATCAGTTCTGCAACCAGCAATTCAATGGTGGGTTTGGCAATACCGAGCAGTTCAATCAATGGGCCGTTATCGGGCAGTTGTCGCAGGTGATTTATCCAATAACGCTGCACACTTGCGGCATAGGCTGTTTCATAATCATGGCTTATCGCAGGTGTTACCGTGGTTTGAAATGCCGCGGATTCGGGCTGATCACTGAATAAGTCGATATCGATACCGATACTAAAAGGTTCGCTATGGGTCGCTGGGGTGATCAATTCAGCCGCACGGTTTTGCTGTTGTAGATATAAACCGCGTAACTCATCACGAGAGGGCAGCAGTCGCTCTAATAACTCGCCGTGTAAGCCGGTTCGCGTTTGTAAGGCTTTGAGTAAGGTTTCAGCAATACGTTGTTTCTGTTGCAATTCGCTGTTTGCTGGCTGATACCAGCCTGCAAGCAGATTATCGGTCAATTCTCGTTGTAACTCATGAAGTTGTTCGGTTATCCGTTCTGTTTTGATATCACGACGGATCTCTTGGGTCAGATAAGTGACCATTCGTTCAACACCACGAGTGTCCAATGCCAGCATGGAGCCCCAGCTATCACCAGGATTACCCACATGACGTTGTACCGCTTCGTCATAATTTTTCGCACCAGCCAACTGTGGGTCCGCAGTAACCCGTTGATCAAAAGGTGTTAATGCCCAGATTAACCCAGGATTGCGACGGGAACGCACCTGCACATTTTCCCCCTGTGTTTGCTTAACCCAATAATCCAGTGCCTTACTGACAGTTTTGACTTCTGAGCGTTTACCCGCCGCATTACAGACTAATAGCAGGTTTATCTGCTGTTTATCCGTGTAGCGGTCAAGCAAATAGGCATTTTTAGCTTGAGATAGCAAAACGGCCTGCGGATAAGGAGGATGTTCAAGGTATTCTGGTGTATCGAATGGCTCAGTAAAATCAGGGAAATCTAGCAAGTCAATGGATTCAAATACATTTTTACGGGTAGATGTGGTCAGCGGGATATGTAACTCGGCAGCTAAAAAAGTTAGCTCAGCAAGTGACAATGTCACTAAATCAGTCGCATTGTCATCAACTAAGGGTATAACTTGAATGTGGCTATCCGCGGGTGTGTTCAGAGAATAGAGTGTCGCAACATTCATAACGCCATTGGCGGGCAGTAGGGTATCGTCCACTAATACGCTTAGTGGTGACAGTACTTGAGTCGCGCCGCCCAGATGTTGCAAAGTATAGGCAAAATGGCGGTAAGCATCGGTCAATGGCTGTAATTCTGTCCACAGTAATGAGAACAAAAGGGCACGATCATCAATGCTCAGATAAGGAGCCAGTTCAATGGCCACCGGCCAGAAATGAGTTTCCAGTTTTCTCTGGCGCGGGGCGTCATGACGAACCAGATAATCCCACAGCCCAATGACATCATCACTGCTGATACCTGCGTTGGCGATCGGTTGTCTGCGCATAACGAGCTGTTGCAGATGGTCAGTAATATGCTGTTCATCCAGCGAATGCTCTCGTCCATCCTGATGACGGGGGCCTTGAGGATTATCCAGTAGAAAAGCACCCACAACTATTTTAGCAATATCCACTTCACTGAGAAGAGAAAGCCGTACCGGATGGCTTTCGGAATGACTAACGGCTTGCTGGCTAAAACGTGTTGCCAGCCCGCTGGCCTGATAGCCCGGTTTTATTTGTTGCCAAAAGTCGAGAGTTTTCCCGCCAAGGGTGGTTTCCAAGCGGCCATTTTCATCCGCCGCCAGCGCTGAAATAAGGTGCTGTTTCCCGGCAGATGACTGACCAAAAAAGCCAATGCTCATGCCGGTTAAGGATGTTTCCGTTAGTTGACGTGCTTTATTGCGATGGCGACGCAGTTTGATGGTGAGAAGATCGGCTTCAATATCCAATCGAATGGCGTGTTGGCGCACATTGTTAATCCAATTAATTGTTTGATCAATACCTTGTGTGACTTGCTCAAGCTGGTTATTGAGCTGTTGGGTGATTAATGATTTCATTTTCTAAATACACTCCCACTATCAATCCAATAATGGGTTGATCCTGAACCGTTGCTGGCTAATGTGTTGAGCTTGAGGCGCAGGTGGTGGGATGGCACACGGCTCCCATCTTGCAATACGGCATCCGCTATCTCAAAGCGCTCCTGACCATCGTCATTCTGCTTGTCGCCCTTTGCTAATCTCAGTCTGACATGCAATACGCTGTCACCCGCGACTTTGCGCGCCAGTTCCTGATCAACAATGGATAAGGTATAAAGCGGCGAGGCAGGCCAACGGTCATTATCGAGCTGGCGAAAGCCAAGGCACAACGACCCTCTAACCTGAAAATGAGCGTCGGATGGCAAGGCAAAATTGCTGCTATCCAGATCGATATCGCGATAGTAGACATTCTCTTCTGTCAGTGCGTCGCTGCTGTCTAACATCCCGAGGTAGCGTATGGTCGAATAAGGTTGGAAATCACCGGCTTTAAAGTAAAAACCGGCCAGCCGTAAGTCCAGTGCCAGTAAACATAGCATTGCCCCCACTGCGGCAGTCGATTTTGGGTTATCAATGCGACCATGCTTGTTAAACGGATACCAATCGCTGGTGTGATATCCATCCAGCGAGAGAATACGATTGTTGGGCAGAGGTTGCAGATGGCGAAATAGTGCCTGAATGCCGGGGAAGCGGGAAGGGCGGCCAGTCAATAACAGCACATCACAAGAATAGAGTGATACCACTTCAGACAGTGAACGCAGGTTTTGCGTAATACTCATTCGGTTAGATAAAAACTCACCGTGCAACTTGCTTAGCTTTAATACTAACGGAACCTGCAAAATATCAAACCCGCCAGCATCTGTTGCTAGTTCACGCTGAACTTCGCTGTTAATGTAATCAAGGACTTTCTGCGTCGGTAATTGGGGCAATAGCTCGCCAAAATTAGCGTCTATTTCTGCACTGGCATCCAGGGGATCAAAGTTCTCGTAGGCTTCCAGAATAGCCCGGCCTGCGGGCATAAATATCTGCAATGTGGCTTGCTGACGCAGGGCTGATTGCCCATCCATGCGGCCATCATTGCCGAATAATTTATCCAGCAAGGCATCAGTATTGGTGACGCCAGCTTTCTTAAGGCGAGCCTGGAGGGCAGGTAGAAGATAGAGCTGAATAACATCCAGCAAAATATCATCACCGGCCACTTTAAACCCTTCACGGAATAACAGGCGCGGGCTGATTTTGACATTATTGCCAATACCATCATCCAGCCAATATTGCGTAATTGCCAGGTCGGTGGTGCCACCGCCAATATCGATAGAGGCGATACGTAAGGTTTTCCCGGCAACATCCCCAGCTTCCGGCTGTTTATCGGGTCGTGCCATACTGGCAAAAAAGGCTGCGGTACGGCCACCGAAATTAACTTGAGTTTCGTTATACAGATAAACCATCTGACCGCAGGTCGCTTCATCCCATTCCATCTGTACATCTGGTACTGGAACCTGGCTTTTGGCGCGGCCTTGGGTGGATGCAAAGTTATCATCTGCCGGATGCCAACCCATAGATTTCCAAACTAAGGCAATGGCTTCATTCATCCGGCGGCGGAATATCTCGCGCTCCGGTTTTGGCATGGCGGACGGCAGCGTTAAGATAATGGCGCGTAATTGCCGTGGCGCATTGGCATGGGTCATTTTTAAACGTTGTGCCGCGCTGTTGATTTGCATCAGCGCTTGCGCCAATAGTTCCGACAACATAAATGTCATCAATGAACTACGGCTATAATGTGGTGAAAATACCGGGAGCCGTTCATCTACTGGCATCGTATAGAGCGGTTGGCCGTCATCATTGACCAGATTGGTCAGCGGCAACGCCGTCGCCAGCGGTTCATGTATTAGCGTGGTTTGGGTCTCGTTGAAGCGCCAGCCCGCAGTATAGGTCTCTTCATCCCACAGATAGCGGCGGGGGCTGGAAATGCCGGTAGACCCTTCGGTGCCTAAACGGTGTTGTGCCATACGGCTGGCTTCACGACCAACACGGGTAATCGCAGGCCAGATAAAGGCATCGTCACGGCCACTTTCCACCGAAAAATTCTGTTTGCCGAACTTCGCTTGCGCAAATTCAATCCGGCTTTCAAACAGTTCGTTATACAGATAGTGTGGCTCGCTTAAATCACGAATTTGTAATTCGTAAGTCTGTTTCAGGCCATTACTTTCATCGGCATGGTCTTCCACCAAAATGCCGCAGGTATGCGAGTTGCCGACATCGAGGATCAAATCAACATTAACGGTAGGTTCTTGTAAGGTGCTGGTATTGATTTTTATTTCTGGCACACCAATTTGGCTGCCAAGTAACTCCAGCAAATTAAGATAGTGCGCCTGATATTCGAATTCGCGCAGCGACACACTGATATGCCTTTCGGTGCGTTCTTCCTGCTCTGATGCCTGTTGAACAAAAACTTCCCGCAACCAACCGTCAACCCAGGTTAAATCAAGGAATTCTGCCAATTCTTCATTGTGGTAGGCCAGGGCGAAACTTAATCCGGTTTTGACATCATTTTCATTAGGTGCCAAATACTCATTAGCATCACCTTCAGGATAGACTTTGGTATCAAATGCCATGGTGACACGTAAAGTATTGCCATCTTGATCTGGCGAATCTAGCACTAAAATCTGTACTCTGGCCCAGTTATCAGGCCCATTAACGAAGGTGCGCGGCGGATTAAAACGCAAGAAGGGCAGCGGCAACCAAATCTTGTTCAGCAGTTTTAGCGATTGTTCCAATGGAATACTAAATTCAGGTTTAACAATCTCTGGGGCTGAGCCGGGTACCATTAGCGAATATTTACCGTTATGTGGATGGTAATTCAGGCGTAATAGTGGGCCATTAGCGCTTTTGCGGACGAATTTATTTGGCAGCTCAGTATCTAATTGGGGCTTTAAAGCGAAGTCCAGAAACTGAATGCCGCTGTCCTGAATAAGCGTAATTTTCTGTTTTAAATCCGTGATCGTTGCCAGCATAATATTATTTAGTCTCACGCTTCATCGTCATTGGAAGGGTCGTATTGGCATCGTAACGGCCTTTGCAATCTGCAATCCCGCTCACGCCTTGTTTGCAGACGATCTCAGGCATTTGATATTTTGAACCATCACTGCACTGCGCCCTATAGCGGCTATTGATTACCAAATTGCCTGACTTCATTACACCAGCAGTGATATTTGCGCGGCAAGTCACGTTATCCCCGTGGGTGATTTTCACCGTACCTTTACCGTTTTTAATTTGATACTTCAGGCTGGGTGCTTTACCGGTTTGGGCGGTTTTAATATCCGGGCTGACCCGCCAGTTTCCATTAAGGAATGTAGTCGATCCCACTTTGACGGCATCCGAAGGGAGTATCAGCGCACTTTTGCTCTCAACGGTGGTCGGCAATGCGACGGCGGTCGGTTCCGCGATAGCTGATGCAGGCACGACGGTGGCATTATTCAACGGCAGTTGTGATGCAATTGTGGGCTGGATAATTTGAGCAACAGGTGCAGTGGTTACCGGTGCAAGGTCTTTAACTGACAGGGTTCTATCTTCAGTGGCTGATTTATCTTCGAGGACAGTGGGCTTAACATCCGGGGCGGCAGCGGCATTTTCCGGCATTCCACCACTGAATTGCACTATCAAGGCGATGATTAGCGCCAACACCGGTAACATCCAGCTAAATCGTAGCCAACGTGTTGGTTTTTTTACTGCTTTTGATAGCGGGGTGACCTCTGCGACAGGCTCCGGCAGGGGGGGCAGCAACGTAGTTTCGGCCTGAGGTGCTAACTCAATGACAGCAGCGGCAGGCGGCGTGGGCATTGGGGCCGTAATGGTAGCGATAATAGGTTCAATCGACTCGTAAACTTCGGTGGTCTGGCGCAGACAATCGAGTGGGTCAGTGCGTGTTTTTTTATCCGGGCTGACAAATCCCCAAAAGGTCAGTACTGGCTTGCCTGCCACTAAATAAACGTGATTTTGATCGGGGAATTGCATTGTTTTGGCCAACAGTACGCCAAATAGCTGCTGTGCGGCGTTATCTGATTTTTGCGCCCGCTGACACAAGTCATTGGCACTTGCCAGACAGGCTGACAACTGCTTAACCGCTGCCTTGCGCTCAACACTGCTGGCTGCCAGCCATGAGGTCACTTTACCTTCAATGGGGGCATACCAATCTATGCGGTCGCCGCGTTCATTAAGTTGAGGTATGGCCAGACAGTCAGCAATATGTTGCTGTTTTTTAAGGCGTAATGCCTCTCTTATCTGCCGTGCAGAGGCATAAACCGGTTGCCCGTTTTCGCCTAACGCCAGAATGTCGTCCAAACTACCACTGCGTAAAAATGATTTTGCCACGCAAAAGAGACCTTTATAGTGTTGCCCAAGGCAGAAAATAATGTGTTATCTGCGACAACCTATACTTTAGTGTTGGTGAAGGGGAATCAAACGACGGAATAAGTGGCAAAATGTCTTCTTGTTTTCAATGAATGGAGGTTTTTGGTGTAACGCGTGTTTGGATATTTGACCTGTAACGGCAAAATGTTCATTACAGAGCACATTACGTCGATGGACAGTAAAACCGTGTTTTTTACTATGTTTCTGCGTCGGTTAATTGAGTAAGCTAAGCACCGCCTTTACGCGTATTGAAAGGAGATATCTTGAATCAATCACAAAATACCATTCACCTATCAGCCAGCGAAGCGATTGATAGGCTTGAGACGCTATACGAGTCAGCACTTGCGGCATTACGTGATGCTATTAGCGCTTTTATTCGCGATGGCGCTCTGCCGGATGTTGGTGAAAGGGCTAAGGGCTTGTTTTCATATCCACAGCTCAGTGTCAGTTGGGACGGAAGATTCCGCGACCACCAGCGTACCCGTGCTTATGGTCGTTTCTCCCGGACCGGGCAATACAGTACCACGGTTACTCGGCCGACATTGTTTCGGGACTATCTGACAGAGCAACTCACCTTGCTTGAAAGTGAGTACGGCGCGGTGTTTGAAGTGACACCGTCACAACAAGAAATGCCATATCCTTTTGTGATCGACGGTTCTGACCTCATTCTCGACCGGTCAATGACGGCGGGCCTTGCTCAGCACTTCCCAACCACGGATTTGGCAAAAATCGGTGATGGCATTACTGATGGTATTGATACTGCCACCGCTGATTTTCCCTTATCGCATTTCGATGCCTTGCGGACTGATTTTTCACTGGCGCGGCTAAAACATTACACCGGCACCCCCGCAGAACATATTCAGCCTTATATCCTTTTCACTAACTACAGCCGCTATGTTGATGAGTTTGTCAGTTGGGCTTGTGAGCAGATTCTCGACCCCGCCAGCCCTTATAAAGCCTTATCCTGTGCCGGTGGCAGCTACATAACGGCTGAAAATGCTGATCCTGAAAAGACCACCTCTGATCTGGCATGGAAAAAACATCAGATGCCGGCCTATCACTTAATTGCAGAAGGGGGGCATGGCATTACTTTGGTGAATATTGGCGTCGGCCCATCCAATGCCAAAACTATTTGTGATCATCTGGCGGTACTGCGGCCTCATGCATGGTTGATGATTGGGCACTGTGGTGGATTGCGTGAAAGTCAGGCCATCGGCGATTATGTGCTGGCTCATGCCTATCTGCGTGATGATCATGTGTTGGATGCGGTGTTGCCACCAGATATCCCGATCCCAAGTATTGCTGAGGTACAGCGGGCATTGTACGACGCCACCAAAGCGGTGAGTGGCATGCCAGGCGTTGAAGTCAAACAGCGGTTGCGCACCGGGACGGTAGTCACTTCTGATGACCGTAACTGGGAGTTGCGTTTTTCTGCGTCAGCACTGCGTTTTAGCTTAAGCCGCGCAGTTGCCGTCGATATGGAAAGTGCCACCATTGCAGCTCAAGGTTATCGTTTCCGAGTGCCTTATGGCACATTGCTCTGTGTTTCAGATAAACCGTTACATGGCGAAATCAAGTTGCCGGGGCAAGCTAACCATTTCTATGAAGGTGCTATTTCTGAGCATTTGCAGATTGGTATTCGGGCAATAGATTTATTGCGCGCGGAGGGTGATCAACTGCATTCACGCAAACTGCGCACCTTTAACGAGCCGCCGTTCCGCTAATCTCATCACGCCATAAACCGGCAAAGTATCAATCGATGTTTTGCCGGTTATGCTCGATGACCATCTTAATAAAATTGTCCCGCACCAAATCAGGAATAGTATTATTCCAAGCGATACCCACTTGCCAACTGAGGGTGTCTCCGCTGAGCGCAATAATATTCATCGTCGGGGGCGCGATATGCACCACACTCTGCGGCAGTAATGCCACGCCGAGACCGGCAATCACCAGTGCGAGTATGGTTTGAATATCCTCAACTTCTTGCATCGCTGGCACGTAGAGTTGATTTGACTGTAAGAACAGGTCAATTTGTGCATTTAGCCCGCGCCCACGCTCGGTATATAAACGCAGTAACGGCAGATGTTTTAACCATTCGTCGAGTGTTAGTGCCTTATCTTGCGGGGTTACCAGCACCAGGCGATCGTCAAATAAGGGATGATAATGTAACGGCGCCTTGGGCGGCACTCGAACAAATCCTATTTGCAGTTCACCGTGGGTTAATAATGCATATTGCTGTGCCGAGGGGATATCCTCCAACGTAATGGCAATGCCAGGGAACTGCTCTCTGAATTTGGCGATACAGTGCGGAGCAGTATAGAAAGTCGACAATCCAAAACCTATCGATATAAACCCTTCAATGCCCTTGGCCACTCTGGCGGCATGTTGTAGAAAAAAATTAGACTGATTAATCACTTTCTCCGCCTCTGCCAGCAACTGTTGGCCGCCAGGGGTCAGTAGCGCACCATGACGCCCGCGTGAGAACAGATGAAGATTTAGCATCGATTCCAATAAGTTAATCTGCTTAGACAGGGCCGGTTGCGTGATACAAAGCGCCTGTGCAGCTTCATTGTAATTGCTTTTCTGTGCCAGCATAACAAAGGCTTTTAGCAACTTAATATTCACTATTTCATTCCAATTGGTAATCGATAAAGGAAAATCATTCATTATAAAGTTATCAATACGGCTGCTGTAATGCCAATGATAAAAATCAGCGATAGATGCCCTAGGAGGATAATGTGACTGAATTACCATTGATAACAGCAGCAACAGTGCAGTTCCAGCATCAGGCCAATAACAAACAATATAATCTGTTGGTTATTGAGAAGTTTATCGAGCAGGCAGCCCTGCAAAACATCAAAATATTAGCCTTTCCAGAGATGTGTATCACTGGATACTGGCATGTCCCTAAGTTGACTGCGGTGCAAGTCAATGCACTGGCGGAATCGATAGGAAACAGTCCATCAATCGCCTTGGTTCGTGCGTTAGCAGTTAAATATCAAATGCTTATTGGTGTGGGTCTGATTGAGCGGGCAGATGACGGGCGACTCTATAACGCCTATGTTGCTTGCATGCCTGATGGCACCTGGCACACTCATCGCAAATTGCATGCTTTTGAGCATCCAACCATTAGCAGCGGCGAATCGCCAATTCCCAAACGAAATGCAACAAAGTGACCCACCGGTCAGGTACGGATAAAATAGCCGTATTGACCCTGTCGGAGACCCTGTTGCATGAAGGGAAAACATTTGACTCAGCATGAGCGCTTTTACATCGAAAAACGAAAAGCTGAAGGCGTTAATCAGTCCTGCATTGCCAGAGAACTGGATGTCTCTCGCTCTACCCTGAGCCGGGAGCTCAGGCGTAATACGGACCCCGCCTTCAACGGACTTTACTCCTCCAGACGCGCTGATGCCTTAGCCAGACAACGGCGGGGCGCCACCTCGGCACACAATGCCTGTGTCCCTCTGGGCCAGCAGACACAAGACTTTCTCCGGCAGGCGCTGGCTGTACATACCTCCCCTGAGGTTATCTGTGGGAGACTGAAAATCCAGTTTGATATCGCCGTCAGCAAAAATACCCTCTACCGCTATATCCGTTCGGACAGACAGGCTGGCGGTAAGCTTTACCTTCAGCTCCCTCACCGGGGTAAACGCTATCGCTATGATACGGGTGAGCCCGGACGCACGCCCATCCCGGACAGGGTTGGCATTGAGCACAGGCCTGCTGAGGCTGAACTCAAACAGGTTCCCGGGCATGTTGAAATCGATACGATTTTTGGCAAAGACCAGAAGTCATTCCTGCTGACGGTCGTGGACAAAGCCACAAAGCAGGTCATTATCCGTAAACTCCCCAATAAGTGCGCTGAGAGCGTCGTGGAAGCGTTCAGGGACATCGTGGCGAATACTTTCTGCGAGTTTAAAACCCTGACGGCAGATAACGGACCCGAGTTTGCGAAACATAAGGACATCACTCAGGTAACGGGCGCAAAGGTTTACTTTGCCCGGCCTTATCATTCCTGGGAGCGGGGGTTGAATGAGCATACCAACGGTCTGATACGGCGGTTTTATCCGAAAGGAACCGATTTTAATGGCGTCAGCGATGAAGATATTGCGAGACTGGAGCACATCCTCAACACTCGGGGGCGCAAATCTCTGGAATACAGCTCACCGAATGAGGTATTTTTAGAGTATCTACTCGCTGCATAACGCATGATGGTTTGTTGCGTTTCGTTCGGGAATGGGGCGATGATACTGGACCCGTATGGTCGCATCATCAATGAAACCTGGGAGGCCGCCGACATGATGGTGTGCGCTGAGCTGGATCTCTCCTTGATCCCACTCAGTACTGGACGGCGCTGGATCTATGGTCGTCGCCCTGAGTTATATACCATTTTGACTGAGCGGCAAGGTTATGAACGGGATGCTATTTCAGCACGTTTTTCCGAGGATGCTCCAGTCCTGAAAAACAGATAGCTGACAGCCAATTTTACAGTCAATACTGGTAAGGCAGGGACTGAAAACACCTGCCTGTATTACCGGCGAATGCCGGTGCCAATGCTGATACTCGATACTCCGCCCGAACCCCCACTCACGCCGACATGACCGGTATTTGCACAGGCAATCAGCAATAGTGTAATCATCACCATGATTAACTTTTTCATTCGGTTTCCTTAGGTTCGCTAGCACGCTACGCGCGCAGAGACAGGAAGGGTAGCTTGCCTGTCTCGGATACTGCCCGATAAGTTATATCAAATAGTATATAGCTAAAGCGGGTTGTCTATGGTTTTCATCTGACAACTGAATAGGTCGCAGAGAGAGTCATATACAGCGTAAATGTATGGCAGTGATAGCTGATTCAACCTGATTGGTAACAGTATCTGTTTAATAATCAGATCAACACTTTTGCAACACTCAATCAAGAGACTCGCCTATGCACTTTACTCAAGCCATTGCCAGACTGCCGGCGGCTACCTGTGGTAGCGGCCAGACTACGTCCCAATTGGGCGCCCCAGATATTGCTGTGACGGGTCACCAATTTTTGGCCTACGTTGATACCTTGCTCCGTCTTGGCCTGAAAGTGACTATTTTACCGGCAGCACCGGCATTCCCTGATGCGCACTTTGTTGAGGATACTGCCGTCGTCATGCCGGAACTGGCGGTGATAACCCACCCTGGGGCACCCAGCCGCCAAGGCGAAGTGGCGACTATCGAGCCGCTATTTACCGACCGCCCGGTCTTTCGAATGAGCGAGCAAGGCCATCTTGATGGGGGTGATGTGCTGTTGGTGGATAAACAATTTTTTATCGGCCTGACTTCACGCACTGATGAAGTCGGGATCAGCGAGTTTACCGCCGCGGTCGCGCGCTATGGCTATCGGGTAACGCCAATAGCAGTGAGTGCGGGGTTACACCTGAAGTCGATTGTTAACTATGTTGGGCGTAACACCTTGTTGCTGACCGAGGATTATCAGCACCATCCCGCGTTTTCTCGGTTTAATACCATTGTTATTCCTGAAGATGAGTCTTACGCCGGTAATACTTTGTGGATCAATGATACGTTGATTACACCGCAAGGGTATCCTTACACGTTGGCGCAAATTGAAAAGCTGGGAATGCCAATTATTCAACTTGATACCAGTGAATTTAAAAAAATGGATGGCGGCTTGACCTGCCTCTCGCTTCGTTTCTAATCTTTGCGGTTTCTATTACTTGCCAACATTGGGATCTTAACCATGAAAAAGACATTAGCTGCAATATTGACCGGCCTGATACTTTCCGCGCCCGTGGCGGCTCAGACCATTGACACTATTAGCTTTGGTGTAGACGGGGGTTATCCACCTTTTGATGTTCTTTCTCCCAGTGGCGAGATCACCGGCTTTGATATCGATATCGCGAATGCCTTGTGTGAAAACCTGCATGCGAAGTGTGTATTCGTTAAACAACCGTTTGAAAGCATGATCGCGGCACTTAATGCCCGTAAGTTCGATGCAATTATTGCGTCGCTGACCATTACTGAAGAGCGCAAAAAAGAAGTGGATTTCACGGATCGATACTATCGCAGTGCCGCACAATTGGTGGCGCGAAAAGGCAGTCCGCTGTTACCGGACACCGCCAGCTTGAAAGGCAAAACCGTGGGTGTGCAAACCGGCTCAATCCATGAGACCTATGCGAAAAAACACTGGGGTGGACAAGGGGTGAAAATCGTCTCTTATGCCAATCAGGACAATGTCTATCTGGATCTGCTGTCTGGGCGCATCAACGCCTCGCTACAAGATAACATTCAGGCTGCCAGTAGCTTTATTGATACCCCGCGTGGGCAGAAATTTGCTTTTGCCGGGCCAGTTATCCAAGACGAAACTATCTCATCTGATGTGGGTATCGCCGTCGGTAAAGATAATCCAGCGTTACGCGATGCATTGAATGGAGCAATTAAGGCGATCCGTGCTGACGGTACTTATGACGCCATTCAGAAAAAATATTTCAGTTTCGATATTTACGGCAACTGAGTGCTTCACCATTTTTTGTGATGTAAACCCGCCGGGCCGATGACTAACGCGCCCGGCACCGGTTTTTCAGCGACAGGGGGCCAATAATGGTAGCCGAATATTTGCCTTTACTGGCACAGGGGGCGGGGTTGTCACTGTGTGTGATGCTGCTGTCACTCGCGGTGGCACTGGTACTTGGGTTGATCAATGCGGTTATCAAACTGTTTGGTCCGCGCTGGTTGCGCTGGATATCAACCGGATACACCACGCTGGTGCGAGGTATTCCTGAACTGGTGATTATGTTGCTGCTATTTTTCGGTGGCGAAATGCTGGTGAATGGGTTCCTCAGTTTATTGGGCGTGGGGCCGGTTCGCTTCAACACTTTTATCTCTGGCGTGTTGGCCATTGGTATTGTATTCGGCGCTTACTACACTGAAACCTTCCGGGGCGCATTTCAAACCGTTGATCGTGGTCAGTTGGAGGCCGCAATAGCTTACGGTATGAGTCCTGCTCAGGTATTCCGGCGCATTATGTTGCCACAGATGCTCAGTTTTGCCATTCCGGGGATCAATAACAACTGGCTTGGTTTAATGAAAGCGTCGGCGTTGATATCCATTCTGGGGTTGGAAGATATGGTGTGGCTGGCTGAACAGGCAGGACGGGCGACACAAAAACCGTTCTTGTTTTACTTCCTGGTGGCGATGATTTACATGGTCATCACCGCGCTTTCTAGTTGGGGATTCAGTCTGCTTTCACGGCGCTATGCGCTGTCAACCTCTAGTGCAGCGAGGCAAGGATGAATCTGCAAACCATGCTGGAGGCTGCACCGACATTTTTGTATAGCGACGGGTCGGATGTTACCGGGTTGGCCATGACCGCTAAGCTGTTTTTACTGTCCGTGGTGCCGGGTTTATTGTTGGCACTACTGATGGCAGTTGGGCAAGCTTTTGGCCCACGGCCGCTCTCTTGGTTCATCCGCAGCGTAACTTATTTTTTCCGTAGCACGCCGCTCTATCTGCAATTAATGCTGATCTACTACGGTTTGTCACAGTTTGACATCGTGCAGTTGGGTTGGCAGGACGACCAACCGTTCTGGCTGCTGTTCCGTGATGCCACTTTCTGTGCCACGCTCGCGCTGGTGCTGAATACCAGTGCTTATGTGGCAGAATTATTGGCGGGAATGATGGTGACGTTTCCACGTCAGGAGTGGGTGGCTGGCGAAGCTTTTGGCATGAGCCAGTGGCAGATTATTCGCCGGTTGGTACTGCCCGCAACATTGCGGCGCGGTATCCCAGCGCTGAATAACGAGATGGTATTCCTGCTACACGCCACCTCACTTGCCAGTACCGTAACGCTATTGGATATTACCGGCGTGGCGCGCTCGTTCTATGCGGCAACTTATTCCCCGTTCATCCCGTTCCTGATGGCGGCGGCGCTCTATCTGTTATGCACTTTTATGCTGATTTACCTATTTTCACGTGCAGAACGGCGCTGGCTGGCTTTTGCCCGTCACGATTAAGTATTCCGTGCGGGCACTGCGGATTTAAGTGCGTTTGATGGTTTGTAATTCCGTCAGGGTGACAATTTTATCGACCCGGAATTTTTTACTGGTCAGCCAACTATCAGCCAGTAACCGGTAGTGTTCCATGTTACGACAGCCAATGCGCACCAGGAAGTCGAAGCTGCCACCGACCAACCAACAGTCCAGCACCTCCGGCGTTTTGCATACTTCCTGTTCGAATGCCGCCTGCGAGTGCCCATGGTCGGCCAGTGCAATTTGTGCTTGTATAACAAAAGCATGCGCAGGTTCCGGCAACTCAATAATCGCGCTGTAACCGCGGATAATACCGGCACGCTCCAGTAGCCGTACGCGCTCCAGACAAGGGCGAGCGGTAAGGTTTACCTGTTCAGAGAGCTTTTGATAAGAGATGCGACCATCCTGGCTCAGTATTTCAAGGATTTTTTTGTCAATTCGGTCAAGCCGGGCTTTCTTTTCCACAGATAGGACGTCCAATGAAAATCAATAATCATAAGTTACCTGAACATGCCCTGGGTGGGCAGCGTCAATTAACCAGCTTTCATTTCGGCCAGCAAAGTTTTGGTGAGAAAATCTATCTACAAGCTGGCCTGCATGCTGATGAACTGCCCGGCATGCTGGTATTACATTATCTTAAAAGATTACTGAGTCAGGCGGAACGGCGCGGTGAAATTCAGAGCGAAATAATTATTGTGCCGCTTGCCAACCCGGTAGGTATTGCGCAAGTGCTCCTTAATAGTGGTATCGGCCGTTTTGATCTGGGCAGTGGCCGCAATTTCAACCGTGACTTCCCTGATCTGGCGCAAGGGGTACAAACGCGGCTGGCATCGCGGCCGCTCACTGATAGTGTTGGTATACAGCAACAAGTGCGAGTTGCCATGGTTGAGGCATTGCAGGATTTGCCTGCCAGCAGTGAAGTTGCATCGCTGCGCCAACACTTATTAAGACTGGCTTGTGATGCGGACCTGGTGCTGGATCTGCATTGTGATGATCACGCTATTTTGCACATGTACGCTGATCCTGCCTGGTGTGAACCCGCCGAAACCTTGGCACGGTTCTTAGATATTGGCACCGTATTACTGTCGCAAGATAGCGGTGGTGGATCCTTTGATGAGGCTTGCGGCTTGCCATGGCACCGGTTGGCGGCGCACTATCCGGCGTTAAAGCTTGAACCGGGCTGCATGGCGGTGACGCTAGAATTACGGGGTCAACAGGATGTTAGCCACGCGTTGGCCAGTGCTGATGCCGAGCGTCTTTATCACTATTTGCAGTACCGTGGCGCAGTCAAAGGGCAACCTTTGGTTATTCCGCAGCGGGAAGTCACCCTGTTGCCGTTTACGGCGGGTGAGATAGTGACAGCACCTGCCAGTGGCATTCTGCTGTTATTACGCCAGCCGGGTGAATGGGTTGGGAAAGATGAAGTGGTAGCTGAAATTATTGATCCGCTCACCGATACGGTAAAAGCGGTTCGCGCTCAGGCTGGCGGCATTATCTACGCCAGTCGGCGGGCACCTTTTGTCACGTTGGGGGCAGAAGTGATGAAAATTGCAGGCAAAACCCCCTACGCAGGTGGCGGGGGGTTAGCGTTGTGATGTTATAGCGCAGCACGATTAATGTTACACACTCAGTTCACGTAACAGGGGGAAAGCCTGTTGGGTCTGTTGTTCGCTGACGACGAACGCGCGTAATTGCTGTGAGTTATCAGTGCCACGCGCCACTATCCCCTGCGCTGTCAGGCATATTTCCCAGTGGAGATCCTCGCGGTTGGTTTCGCCAGCGAAATAGAGCGGTAGATCAGGTGTTTTGACTTTAACTAACATCGGCGGCAGGGTGAGACACGCGGCTCCCCCTAGAATATTTTTTGCCAGTGTCATGGCTCCCACTAATATGGGCTGCAAAAATGGCAGTACTTTCCCCTCGACCTCGGCACAATCACCCACGGCAAAGATATCTGGATCAACCGTTTGCAACTGATTATTGACCTTAATACCACGCCCAATATCGAGACCTGCGGCAGCGGCGAGGGCAGTTTCCGGCTTTAAACCAATCGCGGCAATAACAGCATCAACGGTATACGTTTGACCCGCGCGAAGTTCTACTCGCAAGCCGTTGGTGACTTTTGTCACACTGAGCAATTCATTATTAAACACCAAAGTAACACCACTTTGGCTGAGGCGCTGTTGTAAGCGGCTACTGATCTCCACTGGTATCACAGAGGCTAGCAAACTGTGTGCCTTATCCACCAGAATCACCTGCTTACCAGAACGCTGTAGGTCCATTGCCAACTCCGTCCCGATTAACCCGCCGCCCAGCACTAAAACACGCGATGCCTTTTGCAACCTATCTTGATGTTGCCGGTATTCATTTTGGCTATTAAATGTAACGATCATCTCGCTACCGGGCACGGTCGGAACCAGTGCAGACGCCCCGGTAGCCAGCACTAATTTATGGTAATTAAATCCCCGATCACCACAAAAAACGCGTTTAGTGTGCCGCTCAATGGCGGTGACCAACATCGCTGTATGCAAAGTAAGATTATTTTCTTCTGCAAACTTCTCGGCCGACAACCGGGTGAGATCGTCAGCGCTCTGCTGAAGACTAAATACATGACTTAAATCAGGTTTATTATAATCCACGCCACTGTCAGCGGCGATCATCTGGATTGGCACTTGTGGGTTAAGTTTACGGATGTTTTTAACCACTTGGCGGGCGGCAAAACCTGAACCCACAATAATAATGTTATCTGTCATAACATGCTCCATTACAGTGGATCGAACACAGATTTGCCCAAGCCACACTCTGGGCAGAGGAAGAAATCGGGTACATTTTCCCAACAGGTTCCCGGCTTAACCTCTTGAAGAGGCTCACCCAGTGCTGGGTCATATATCCACTGGCAAACACTGCATTGCATTGAAATACCCAGATTCTGTTTCTCGGCGCGGGCCTTTTCTTGAGTGAGGGCGATAACGTCGTCAACCTCAGATAAATGGGGGGTCTCCAATGGATGAAGTGCCCATTCACGGGCAATTTTACGCCCATGTTCACGGCACTCTGCTAAAGCATCAGTATCAGGCCGCCATTTCATTTTTAAGGAGAGGGAGATATCAAACCCGGCATCCATCAGGCGAGTTTGAATGCGGTCAACCGCACCGCCAGTCCAGCCAAAGCTGCCAAATGCCGCAGCTTTTTTGTTACGGAAACGTAATCCGGCCAGTTCTTCGAGCATCCCGGCGATTTTTGGCATCATGACGTTGTTCATGGTGGAAGAACCCACTAAAACGCCTTTAGAACGGAAGACCTGGGTGAGGATTTCATTTTTGTCATGGCGGGCAATGTTGTAGATCTTCACTGCCACACCGGGGTCGGTATCGTGAATACCCTGAGCAATAGCATCCGCCAATTCCCAAACGAAATGCAACAAAGTGACCCACCGGTCAGGTACGGATAAAATAGCCGTATTGACCCTGTCGGAGACCCTGTTGCATGAAGGGAAAACATTTGACTCAGCATGAGCGCTTTTACATCGAAAAACGAAAAGCTGAAGGCGTTAATCAGTCCTGCATTGCCAGAGAGCTCGGCGTCTCTCGCTCTACCCTGAGCCGGGAGCTCAGGCGTAATACGGACCCCGCCTTCAACGGACTTTACTCCTCCAGACGCGCTGATGCCTTAGCCAGACAACGGCGGGGCGCCACCTCGGCACACAATGCCTGTTTCCCTCTGGGCCAGCAGACACAAGACTTTCTCCGGCAGGCGCTGGCTGTACATACCTCCCCTGAGGTTATCTCTGGGAGACTGAAAATCCAGTTTGATATCGCCGTCAGCAAAAATACCCTCTACCGCTATATCCGTTCGGACAGACAGGCTGGCGGTAAGCTTTACCTTCAGCTCCCTCACCGGGGTAAACGCTATCGCTATGATACGGGTGAGCCCGGACGCACGCCCATCCCGGACAGGGTTGGCATTGAGCACAGGCCTGCTGAGGCTGAACTCAAACAGGTTCCCGGGCATGTTGAAATCGATACGATTTTTGGCAAAGACCAGAAGTCATTCCTGCTGACGGTCGTGGACAAAGCCACAAAGCAGGTCATTATCCGTAAACTCCCCAATAAGTGCGCTGAGAGCGTCGTGGAAGCGTTCAGGGACATCGTGGCGAATACTTTCTGTGAGTTTAAAACCCTGACGGCAGATAACGGACCCGAGTTTGCGAAACATAAGGACATCACTCAGGTAACGGGCGCAAAGGTTTACTTTGCCCGGCCTTATCATTCCTGGGAGCGGGGGTTGAATGAGCATACCAACGGTCTGATACGGCGGTTTTATCCGAAAGGAACCGATTTTAATGGCGTCAGCGATGAAGATATTGCGAGACTGGAGCACATCCTCAACACTCGGGGGCGCAAATCTCTGGAATACAGCTCACCGAATGAGGTATTTTTAGAGTATCTACTCGCTGCATAACGCATGATGGTTTGTTGCGTTTCGTTCGGGAATGGGGCATAGGGATCAGGCAGATGGCTGTCAGTCGGGAAACGGACCACATTCCCTGCCCGGGCAATGGCCTCTAATCGCGGATGGGATGACAACGAAAAACGCCGCCCCAACACATCAGGCGATAAACCATCAATGGCCAAGGGGCGGAACAATTGATGTTCATAACGTAAAAGTGCCGAGGCATCGCATTGCAGTAATTGCCGCAAGCTACTGACTAACGTCTGAAAACGATCTTGCCCTGATAAGCCGCCCTGTAGCTCAATGGCTATTTTGGCCAGTGACTGAATGGATAAACTCATATTTTGTCATTCCGACATAGTGTTAGTCATTATGACAATGACACATCAATGTCATAATGACTAACTTTAATTTTTATATGATTAAAATCAATACTATAAATCATGGCACGCTATTTGCTCTCTAAGGTGAGGTAAATCATTTATTTTAGTTGAGGAACGGTTCATGGCGATTCAAGTTAAGAATAATATCAAATGGGTTGGGCAACGTGATTGGGAAGTGCGTGATTTCCATGGTACTGAGTACAAAACCCTGAAAGGGACCAGTTACAACAGCTATTTAATCTGCGAAGAAAAGAACATTCTGATCGATACAGTTGATCAGAAATTTGATCGAGATTTTGTTGCCAATTTAGCACGGGAGATCGACTTAAATGCGCTCGACTATATTGTTATCAATCATGCAGAAGAAGACCATGCCGGCGCATTAACCGAGTTAATGGCGCGTATCCCCAACACTCCGATTTATTGCACCGCCAATGCTATCGACTCAATCAACGGACATCATCATCATCCTGAATGGAATTTCATTACAGTTAAAACAGGCGATACCTTAGATATCGGCAACGGTAAGCAATTGATCTTTGTTGAAACGCCGATGCTGCACTGGCCTGACAGCATGATGACTTACATCACGGGTGATGCCGTGTTGTTCAGTAATGATGCTTTCGGTCAGCACTACTGTGATGAGCATCTGTTTAATGACGAGGTCGATCAGACCGAACTTTATGAACAGTGCGCTCGCTATTATGCCAACATTTTGACCCCTTTCAGCCGCTTGGTAACACCAAAAATCAATGAAATTCTTGGTTTCAATCTGCCAGTATCAATGATTGCCACCTCCCATGGCGTGGTATGGCGCGATAATCCAACCCAAATTGTCACGCAATATCTGGCTTGGGCGGCAGATTATCAGGAAGACCGGATAACCATTTTCTATGACACCATGTCAAATAATACCCGCATGATGGCCGATGCCCCATTCCCGAACGAAACGCAACAAACCATCATGCGTTATGCAGCGAGTAGATACTCTAAAAATACCTCATTCGGTGAGCTGTATTCCAGAGATTTGCGCCCCCGAGTGTTGAGGATGTGCTCCAGTCTCGCAATATCTTCATCGCTGACGCCATTAAAATCGGTTCCTTTCGGATAAAACCGCCGTATCAGACCGTTGGTATGCTCATTCAACCCCCGCTCCCAGGAATGATAAGGCCGGGCAAAGTAAACCTTTGCGCCCGTTACCTGAGTGATGTCCTTATGTTTCGCAAACTCGGGTCCGTTATCTGCCGTCAGGGTTTTAAACTCGCAGAAAGTATTCGCCACGATGTCCCTGAACGCTTCCACGACGCTCTCAGCGCACTTATTGGGGAGTTTACGGATAATGACCTGCTTTGTGGCTTTGTCCACGACCGTCAGCAGGAATGACTTCTGGTCTTTGCCAAAAATCGTATCGATTTCAACATGCCCGGGAACCTGTTTGAGTTCAGCCTCAGCAGGCCTGTGCTCAATGCCAACCCTGTCCGGGATGGGCGTGCGTCCGGGCTCACCCGTATCATAGCGATAGCGTTTACCCCGGTGAGGGAGCTGAAGGTAAAGCTTACCGCCAGCCTGTCTGTCCGAACGGATATAGCGGTAGAGGGTATTTTTGCTGACGGCGATATCAAACTGGATTTTCAGTCTCCCACAGATAACCTCAGGGGAGGTATGTACAGCCAGCGCCTGCCGGAGAAAGTCTTGTGTCTGCTGGCACAGAGGGAAACAGGCATTGTGTGCCGAGGTGGCGCCCCGCCGTTGTCTGGCTAAGGCATCAGCGCGTCTGGAGGAGTAAAGTCCGTTGAAAGCGGGGTCCGTATTACGCCTGAGCTCCCGGCTCAGGGTAGAGCGAGAGACATCCAGTTCTCTGGCAATGCAGGACTGATTAACGCCTTCAGCTTTTCGTTTTTCGATGTAAAAGCGCTCATGCTGAGTCAAATGTTTTCCCTTCATGCAACAGGGTCTCCGACAGGGTCAATACGGCTATTTTATCCGTACCTGACCGGTGGGTCACTTTGTTGCATTTCGTTTGGGAATTGGCGATTTACTGCCATGGGTGCCAAAATTTGCCCTGTAATCAGTGATAAAGACGGTATGGATATTTCCTATGGCATCAGGGGCTGGCCAAATGCCAAAATGATTTTCACTTCTCCTTCACATCAATTTCCGCTGGGAGGAACATTGAGTTTATCGAGGAGGATGGCTTTACTTGACTGGGCGGCTGAAAATAAAACGTGGATTTTTGAGGATGACTATAATAGTGAATTCCGCTATACCGCTCCGCCGATACAAGCTCTTCAGGGGTTGGATAAACAACAACGAGTAATTTATGCCGGAACCTTTTCAAAAATGATGTTCCCCGAATTTCGCTTAGGTTTCCTGGTGATACCGAATAATCTCATTGAGTCATTTAAGCTCGCTAAATACTATGCAGATACGCGTACATTTTATTTAGAACAAGCTACACTGGCCACTTTTATTTCTGATGGTCATTACGCCCACCACGTGAGACGGGTCAGAAAAGCCTGCTACGAACGTAAAAAAGTAATAATAGACGCCATACAACGATATCTGCCAAATAGTTTTAAGATTGAACCTGCTGATTCAGGTATTCATATTGTCTGCTGGTTATTAGACAATCTAAAAGAGCAAGATATTATCGATAAATGTCGTAAAATTGGGCTAGGGGCACAACCACTTTCTCGTTATTGCCAAACAAATTCGCCAGAACAGGCTATTTTATTAGGTTTTGCCGCTCATTCACCTGCGGAAATCGTAGCAGGGATACAGCGGCTGAGCCAAATAATTGCCTAAATAGTTTAGTTAACCACCCCAGCGGCTTCGAAGGTAACTGACTGCTTCTTGGGTCTGTGGTTGGTTGAGGTTATTCTCTCTAAACAGAATCGTTCCGGTGATTTGTGGTACTGACTCGTTCCAATCGAGCTGCTTTTTCAGCTCTGGCACGCCCCCATTATTCGACCATTCAGGCTCATTTTTTGAAGGTTCACCCACTTTGTACAGGGCAATACCAATATAGAGCCGTGTTTTTGTGGGTTTCACCACGCTAACCCACCATTTGGCTAGCACATCATAACGGGCTACTTGGCGTGAGAAGGGCCAATAAAGCTGCGGAGCAATGTAATCCAGTAATCCCAGTTGTACCCAGAGGCGGGTATCTGCATAAGCTTCATCATATGCCGCCGCTCCTCGCGTGTCGGAACCTGCTGGGTCGTGTGAACGGTTACGCCAGACACCAGAAGGGCTGACGCCGAATTCAACGTTGGGTTTCAATTGCTTGATAGTGCGTGAAACTTGTTGAATAAGTTGCAGAGTGTTGTGCCGTCTCCAGTCCGCTTTTGATTCAAATAATTGACCATACTTTTTGAATGTCTAGCTGTCGTTCAGGGCTGAATCTGCTGACTCGGCATAAAAATAATCATCAAATTGCACACCGTCAATAGGATAACGTGCAACGACTTCGGCCACGATACTGGTGATCCAGTCCCGTACCTCAGGGATACCTGGGTCGAGGACAAAACGCTCGTTTGCGGTGCGGACCCAGTCGCGATGTAGCACAAATACGCTGGCCGGATGTAGCGACAATGTACGGTTCAGTTCTGTAACAGTAGCCGGCTTGGTATTGACAGATACCCGATAGGGATTGAACCAAGCATGGACTTTCATGCCACGTTTGTGCGCCTCATCCAGCATAAACTGCAGGGGATCGTATCCAGGATCCTCACCAATATTGCCCGTCAGCATATCTGACCATGGCAAAATTTTTGATGCCCACAGTGCAGTTCCATCAGGCTTAATCTGGAAGAACACGGTGTTGATACCGAGAGTTTTTAGCTTATCTAACTTATCGGTCAGTGCTTGCTGCTGCTGGCTGATGCGGATAGCAGAGCTGCTGGCATTGACTGACGCTACCGGTGGCCAGTCGAGGCGGGAAACAGTCGCCAGCCAGACACCGCGCACCGGCTCCTGACTCTGCTGAACTTTAGCCACCGAAGGTAGCGGGGTGACGAGCGACCTCGGCGGTTCGGAGGAGCAACTGGCAAGTAAAAGAGTACAAGCGAGAAGTGCACCCCGCGGTGTAACTTTAGTTACAGAGTGAAAGCGATGAGAACAGGCGATAATACTCTCCAGTTTTTGATAATTGCCTGGCAAAGAAACCGACTATCCTCTGCTAAAGTGCAAGCAGCGGCTATGGTCATCAGCGGCAAAAATAGACAATACGGACATTTTTGTCCTCTGTTTGTTTAAGTTTTCAATTGTTTTATTTAATTCTTCTATTGATAACTTCTTCTTTATCTTACTGTTAATGGTGTTAAAAGGCATAAACCGGAGCTAAACAGGCCAGTTGAGCCTTAACTAACGCTAACAGGGATTGTACTTAATATCTGAGTCAGTATTCAATGGTGCCTTATTTATTATTCCTTCGAGCAGAATTATATTCAAATCATCCGATTCTTGTATCCAAATACATGAAATTTGATTTTACTCATTGCTGTGGATACTCGCACATCGTTCCCATAGTCACACAGACCTGCGCGGATCTTCAGCTAACGAATAGAGGAATTATTTTATATGACGGAAAATATATTTACTAACTTCCCAGACGCGGCGAGACAGGCGGCATCAGAAACTTTTGAAGAGTTGATATCTCAACCAAATGTCCGTATTGAACGCATAATATCAACCGGGCAATCGAGTCCGCCAGATTTCTGGTATTGTCAGCCACAAAGTGAGTGGGTGATGGTTGTACAGGGATCCGCATGTTTGCATTTTGCAGATGAATCGAGCGTTCGTGAACTACATGCCGGGGATTTTGTTAATATTCCAGCCCAGTGCCGGCATCGGGTTGCATGGACCGATCCGAATGGACCGACTATCTGGTTAGCGGTGCATTATGGCGAGTTAGTTAATAAATAATAACCTTGGGATAATGACATAAATAATTTTAGGTTCGCAAACCATTAAAGATGGTGATGAGGCAGTAAAGAATTATTTCCTGAAACTGATAATGTCGACAGAGGTTGGGGAGTGAATACATGAGAAATCACTCCTGACAACATAACGAACATTCATCAAAATCTGCAATGAACAATGAAGATCATAACAAAATAGAGAGGGGCATCATCAAAGGTAACTGACGGATTTGTGATGGTGGCACAGATAACCATGAAGTTATGGGTTGCTCCAATCAATTTAACATAATATACATTATGCGCACCAAGGTGGTGTTAGGTAGAATCTGAGGGTTTAGGCTTTATCATGTATGTGGTTGTTGATTATTTAAATCTCTTCGTTGGTACGCCAGCTCAGGGGAAACTTGCCTGCTCAGGTTGTACTATTCAATCTTCAATCCAGTGTACTTGCCCAAGCTCCTGACAGTTGTTCCGTACTCACGAACATCTTGTACCATTGCGCTGGCGTAGTTCACGCTTCATATTTTACGGTCCGTCATTAATTACTCAACTATCCTTGGCTGGGCCTTTTGAGTTATCTACGTTCTACTAAAAACAGCACTGGAATCGTCTTCCAGTGCTGTGGTTGGATCATTGTTCAAATACGATATTAAGGCACTTCGCCAATTCCCAAACGAAATGCAACAAAGTGACCCACCGGTCAGGTACGGATAAAATAGCCGTATTGACCCTGTCGGAGACCCTGTTGCATGAAGGGAAAACATTTGACTCAGCATGAGCGCTTTTACATCGAAAAACGAAAAGCTGAAGGCGTTAATCAGTCCTGCATTGCCAGAGAGCTCGGCGTCTCTCGCTCTACCCTGAGCCGGGAGCTCAGGCGTAATACGGACCCCGCTTTCAACGGACTTTACTCCTCCAGACGCGCTGATGCCTTAGCCAGACAACGGCGGGGCGCCACCTCGGCACACAATGCCTGTTTCCCTCTGTGCCAGCAGACACAAGACTTTCTCCGGCAGGCGCTGGCTGTACATACCTCCCCTGAGGTTATCTGTGGGAGACTGAAAATCCAGTTTGATATCGCCGTCAGCAAAAATACCCTCTACCGCTATATCCGTTCGGACAGACAGGCTGGCGGTAAGCTTTACCTTCAGCTCCCTCACCGGGGTAAACGCTATCGCTATGATACGGGTGAGCCCGGACGCACGCCCATCCCGGACAGGGTTGGCATTGAGCACAGGCCTGCTGAGGCTGAACTCAAACAGGTTCCCGGGCATGTTGAAATCGATACGATTTTTGGCAAAGACCAGAAGTCATTCCTGCTGACGGTCGTGGACAAAGCCACAAAGCAGGTCATTATCCGTAAACTCCCCAATAAGTGCGCTGAGAGCGTCGTGGAAGCGTTCAGGGACATCGTGGCGAATACTTTCTGTGAGTTTAAAACCCTGACGGCAGATAACGGACCCGAGTTTGCGAAACATAAGGACATCACTCAGGTAACGGGCGCAAAGGTTTACTTTGCCCGGCCTTATCATTCCTGGGAGCGGGGGTTGAATGAGCATACCAACGGTCTGATACGGCGGTTTTATCCGAAAGGAACCGATTTTAATGGCGTCAGCGATGAAGATATTGCGAGACTGGAGCACATCCTCAACACTCGGGGGCGCAAATCTCTGGAATACAGCTCACCGAATGAGGTATTTTTAGAGTATCTACTCGCTGCATAACGCATGATGGTTTGTTGCGTTTCGTTCGGGAATGGGGCAAAGCCCAGGTCAATACGAAAAAATCGGCAATATTGTTACTGCTGGCGAGTTAGCGCCAAGTGATGCTAAGGAAGAATTGTCTAAAAAGGCTGATGAGCTTGGTGGGGATTATTTTGTTGTAACATCAGCAAATACCAACACAAAAATTCATGCTACTGCTGATGTTTATAAGAAAAAATAACCATGATAGTTTGCTCGGTAATATCAGAATGGGCTGTGAAGTGACAGCCCATTTTATTAGATGGCAAATCTCCCTGATTGCCTATTTTTTTGTTACACCGTCACCAATAACCCCCCTTTTTAATCCTATCTAGATCCGGTATGCTCGAAATATGTCAGAAAATCTTGTGGATCTGAAACGTGATTCCAGTAGCCAACTTAAATTATCTATTCCAATATAAATCAGTAAATTACCACAACTCCCACTGGTGCGAATGATGAGCCAATCGATAGTGCGCAATTCCGCTCTGCCATTATTGGTTGCTGGCGCTTTCTTTATGGAAAATCTCGATGGGACAGTTATTGTCACCGCCATGCCGCAGATGGCGACGGCATTTGCAGTACATCCCATTGATATGAATATTGGTATTTCTGCTTACATTCTGACACTGACGGTTTTTATTCCTGCCAGTGGTTGGATTGCCAATCGCTGTGGCGCTCGTAATATCTTTGCTGCCGCAATGATTATTTTCACATTAGCATCAGTGCTGTGTGCATTAAGCACTGATTTGATGACATTTACTGCCGCAAGAATTTTGCAGGGTTTTGGCGGTGCGATGATGGTCCCGGTCGGTAGGCTCATTGTATTACGTAATACGGCCAAACCTGATCTGATCAAAGCCATCGCCACCATTACCTGGCCCGGATTGGTAGCCCCGATACTCGGACCTCCTGTGGGGGGCTTTATTACTACCTATTTGACGCGTTCAATGCAGTTTACTGCGTTCAATACGCTGGCTTTTTCTGAAGTGCCTGGTCCGAAAATGGCCGGTGCCAATACGCTATCTAATATGGCGCAACAGATGGCAATTGGCCTCGGCATCGCCATCGGAGCCTTAGCGCTGCGGATAGCTGAGTGGTTTCACCCCCATCGCGCAGGTGTGATCCCATTGGAGAATTTCCAGATAGCATTTGTGGTTATCGCGCTGGTCGCATTACTATCGTTAGTAGATACATTAACCCTTAGCGGTGATGCGGGCGATGAAGTACGTAAGAAACCATCACGACGCTAAAATGTGTAGTGGACTATGCCGGAATAGCTTCCTTCTGTAGTTAAGAGTATGTTAATCATATCAATTATATTTTTAGCAACTAAAAATAAGGAATGTGTATGATCGTTTTCGTCACTGGTGCAACCTCAGGGTTTGGTGAGGCAATCGCTCGAAAGTTTATTAGCCACGGTCATCAGGTTATCGCGACAGGTCGTCGTCAGGAGCGTTTGGAAGAATTGAAGGACGAATTGGGTGAGCAGTTACATATCGTACGTTTAGATGTACGGAATCGGGCGGCTATTCAGCAAGTTATCGATGAGCTACCTACCGAACTAAAAGATATCGATCTGTTAGTTAACAATGCCGGTTTGGCATTGGGGTTGGAACCTGCACATAAAGCTAATGTTGAAGACTGGGATACGATGATTGACACCAACACCAAAGGTTTGGTGAATATGACTCGAGCATTATTGCCCGCAATGGTGGCACGTAATGTTGGTCACGTGATTAACATCGGCTCTACTGCCGCCAACTGGCCGTATGCCGGTGGTAATGTTTACGGAGCCACGAAAGCGTTTGTGAAACAATTTAGTCTGGGTCTGCGTGCTGACTTGCACGGTACACATATTCGTGTGACGGATATTGAGCCTGGTATGGTCGGTGGCACTGAATTCTCAGCAGTTCGCTTTAAAGGCGATGGCGATAAAGTCAATAAAACCTACGATGGCGCTAATCCACTGATACCTGAGGATATCGCTGAAGCCGTCTATTGGGTTGCTACGCTGCCAGCACGGGTCAATATTAACTCACTGGAGATGATGCCGGTCAGTCAATCTTTTGCTGGGTTGAGTATTCATCGCGAAGGTTAATATCAGGCGTTATTGGGTAAAATTGGGCTGGGGCTATCACCGCCCCACCCTTAATTTATCCGCCAGTCCGCAACAATTATCAGCATGCTTGGCGTTGGGTGTTTTTAATATAAAATTAACTCTGATTTTGAACATTGGGTCTTACAAACTTAGGGGGGATATATAAATCAAAACCTAAGTTCCCACAATACTCTCTAAACATATTTATAGAACCAACACCGCATTTTTCGTACATTATACCTAATCTATTTTCTATTGTTCTGTGTGATAAAGAAAGCCTTTTCGCTACCATCTTAGTAGTCATAGGTTGTAATATGAAAAAGATTATCTCAAGTTCTTTTTCACTAAACAGATCTGTTGGCGGGGTAAGTGTTAATACTGAAGGTGTACGGCGGTCTATATATTGAGAAAGAGAAATAAAATTTAATTTGCTGGCATTTGTTAATGTTCCTATACATTCACCGATTTTATTGTAAATAGGAAACCTGGGTAAATAGTAGGGTTCTAGTATTCTATCTCGGCCATAAAAATTGGTTGAAATAATAGCCACACGTTTTCCACTTTTTTCCGCTTTTCTATCATTCGCTTGATATTGTTCAGCAAACTCCGCCCAATCAGCCGGACATTCGTTATCTAACCGTCCCTCGATATCAAAACCAGCAGGTAAATTTAAAAAATCCAGACCGGCTTGATTTACGTACACGTAACGCGATTGGCAATCTCTCACAACCCACGGTTCATGGCTGTGTTCCATAATGGAAATCAGCGGCAGTGAATTTAAGGATTTTACGACTAAATTTTTTGAATCCGATGGCTTATTTTTTTCATCCATGATCAGTTCAGCCTCTCAAGTTATTTTTAATAAAAAAGAATGTGACCATTGAGTGCAACCCTATAAAGTATACTCAACAGAATCCGCGATATCAAGATGGTCTCGAAGGCACTTTAGTTATCTACTATTTATTAATCTTAAGTGAATTAATCCTGCCCTAATATTATTTAGGAAAATAATTATAAATAAACCCATTATAATAAATTTAAATATTCATTGCCGCATGAAGCTTGATGGATGCTATCATATTGAAGTGATGGTTTTAACGAAATCGCCAATTCCCAAACGAAATGCAACAAAGTGACCCACCGGTCAGGTACGGATAAAATAGCCGTATTGACCCTGTCGGAGACCCTGTTGCATGAAGGGAAAACATTTGACTCAGCATGAGCGCTTTTACATCGAAAAACGAAAAGCTGAAGGCGTTAATCAGTCCTGCATTGCCAGAGAACTGGATGTCTCTCGCTCTACCCTGAGCCGGGAGCTCAGGCGTAATACGGACCCCGCTTTCAACGGACTTTACTCCTCCAGACGCGCTGATGCCTTAGCCAGACAACGGCGGGGCGCCACCTCGGCACACAATGCCTGTTTCCCTCTGGGCCAGCAGACACAAGACTTTCTCCGGCAGGCGCTGGCTGTACATACCTCCCCTGAGGTTATCTCTGGGAGACTGAAAATCCAGTTTGATATCGCCGTCAGCAAAAATACCCTCTACCGCTATATCCGTTCGGACAGACAGGCTGGCGGTAAGCTTTACCTTCAGCTCCCTCACCGGGGTAAACGCTATCGCTATGATACGGGTGAGCCCGGACGCACGCCCATCCCGGACAGGGTTGGCATTGAGCACAGGCCTGCTGAGGCTGAACTCAAACAGGTTCCCGGGCATGTTGAAATCGATACGATTTTTGGCAAAGACCAGAAGTCATTCCTGCTGACGGTCGTGGACAAAGCCACAAAGCAGGTCATTATCCGTAAACTCCCCAATAAGTGCGCTGAGAGCGTCGTGGAAGCGTTCAGGGACATCGTGGCGAATACTTTCTGTGAGTTTAAAACCCTGACGGCAGATAACGGACCCGAGTTTGCGAAACATAAGGACATCACTCAGGTAACGGGCGCAAAGGTTTACTTTGCCCGGCCTTATCATTCCTGGGAGCGGGGGTTGAATGAGCATACCAACGGTCTGATACGGCGGTTTTATCCGAAAGGAACCGATTTTAATGGCGTCAGCGATGAAGATATTGCGAGACTGGAGCACATCCTCAACACTCGGGGGCGCAAATCTCTGGAATACAGCTCACCGAATGAGGTATTTTTAGAGTATCTACTCGCTGCATAACGCATGATGGTTTGTTGCGTTTCGTTCGGGAATGGGGCAATCACTGTAATAAAAATTTTTCCGTTTAGGCATTTTATCCATATGCATACCAAAAGACAAATCAACTAAAAATATAGTCGAAAATTTATTATATATAATCTCAATGGCTGCTTGTCAGTTTTAATTAATATCATCATAATCACATTTAGTACAATAAAGAAAACGAGGGGGCTATCACCGCCCCACCCTTAATTTACTCGCCAGCCCGCAACAATAATCAGCATCCCAATCAGAGCGACCCCTGCGCCGACCCAATCGAACAGTGAAAGTTTCACGCCATCCACTACCCGTAACCAAATTAGCGCTGTCGCGATATAAACCCCACCGTATGCCGCATAAACACGCCCACTGGCAGCGGGATGCAGTGTCAATAACCAGACAAACATTGCCAGACTGGCCGCCGCGGGCAGTAATAACCAGAGAGGGCCTCCTCTACGTAACCACAAATAGGGCAAGAAACAGCCAATTATCTCAGCCAGTGCGGTAACAAAAAACAGTAACGACGTCTTTAACATGTTCTGATCTCTTGATATTGCCAGCAACATCTTACCTCTGAGGCAAATGTTTAAAATTAACATTAGGTTACTCTACATATTCCCGACAAACCTGTCGCTGACTGGTTTATATACCGAAAGCAATGATATAATTTTTTATCCGCTGATAGCGTGCCAGTAAACCACATGATGATTTAACATCACCGACTAATAAAGGACTTAAGACGATGAAAATAACTAGCCTGCCACGCCTGACGCGTGCGTTTCTACCGCTAGCTTTGGTTATGCTTGCCTGGCAAACACCGGCCCTGGCACAGGCGACCAATTGCACCCAAGGCAGCACTTGTGTTTCTGTTGGTGGTAGTAATGATTCGATGTCCAAAGAACAGGCTCGCCAAAGCCAACAGCAATGGGATGATACTCATCGTCTGCGCAATAAAGTTAATACCCGGGTTGAAAAGAACTTTGATAAGTTTGATCGGGCTGAAGATGCGAAAGACAACTGCGACCGCAGTGAAAATTTGAACGCCTATTGGGAGCCTAACACGCAGCGCTGTCTGGATCGGCTATCAGGTCGCCAGATTAATCCGTAATGGGTGGCTATGGCTCAGATTTACTTGAGGTTATGAGAATCTGGACTATCCTTTAGGCACGGTTTAAGAATCAATATGTTAGGCAAGCTATTCATCCACATAAGGATTTTATGATGAAAAAAACGCTTATTATCAGTACATTGTTGTTATCGCTGGCCCCTTTGGCTGCTCTGGCATCTTGTGAAAGTGTGAAAGCAGATATCACGCAGAAGATTATCAATAATGGGGTGCCTGAGTCCGGCTTTAAACTGGATATCGTTCCTAATGATCAAGTTCAGCAAGCTGGCGGTCAGGTGGTTGGACATTGCGAAAATGATAGCCAGAAAATTGTTTATACCCGCATAACCGACAGCGAGTAATTTCGCCGTCACCGGTCTGGGTGTGCCTTTCGGTGCACCCTTTTGTTTTATCAATAATTTATTTCTGCATTTCTCAATTTTCACCGGTCATTCATTTGATGGCAAGTAACAATCGATGACAAGTAACACACTCTCCGTCAACTTACCTATCAATCACCAAAGTATGGGGTTTACCTCACTATGTCAGTCAGTAGCGTTGCATGAAACGGCCTGCCCACCTGTATTACTATCGCGCCATGCTGCGTCGACTACTGATTTCGATCATGCTGGGTATGATGGCAGCCTTGATTGTTTGGTTATTCCATCAAGCAATGTTGGGCTTGGAGTGGCTGTTATTTGCCCGAACTGATGGCAGTCTGGTAGCCGCTGCCTCTTCTATTACTGGCTGGCGACGCGCATTAACCCCCGCATTAGGTGGTTTGGCCGCCGGTGCTCTTTTATGGGGATACCAGCGTTACCGAAAACAAAAGCCCAGTGCGCCAACTGATTATATGGAGGCCATCGAGATCGGTGATGGCCGGTTAGATGTTTCCGCCAGTCTGGTCAAGTCTCTCGCTTCATTACTCGTGGTCTCCAGCGGCAGTGCGATTGGTCGCGAAGGGGCAATGGTGCTGTTGGCCGCTTTGTTTGCGTCCGTTTTTGCTCAGCGCTATGCCAAACCTAACGAATGGAAGCTTTGGGTTGCCTGTGGTGCCGCCGCCGGGATGGCCAGCGCCTATCATGCGCCGCTGGCGGGCAGTCTATTTATTGCGGAAATTCTGTTTGGTACGTTGATGCTGGCCTCACTTGGGCCAGTAGTGATCGCTGCCGTCAGTGCATTGCTCACCACCAACCTGCTACACGGTGGCCAGGAAACCCTTTATCAAGTGCAAGCGCTACCATCACCGTGGCCAATACAATATTTACTGATGGCACTATTAGGCTTGCTGGCTGGCTTCTGTGGCCCCTTGTTTTTAAAAGGGATGGCCGCCAGTGGCTATGCTTTCCGCTCGCTGAATCTTTCTCCCCCATTACAGCTTGCGCTGGGGGGGATAATTGTCGGGCTATTATCGCTGATTTTCCCTGAGGTCTGGGGCAATGGCTACAGTGTGGTGCAGTCACTGTTGACAGCTCCGCCAGGGGTTTTATTGATTGCAGGTATATTGATATGCAAATTGTTGGCTGTATTAGCCAGTAGCGGTTCAGGTGCTCCGGGCGGGGTATTCACCCCGACCTTGTTTGTTGGGGCCGCGTTAGGCATGTTATGTGGGCAGATGTTTGCCTGGTGGCCAGCTCTTGGTGACAATATTGCGTTGTTGATGGCACTGACCGGTATGGCGACTCTATTGGCTGCGACCACTCATGCCCCTATCATGGCGGCATTAATGGTTTGCGAAATGACGGGCGAATACACCCTACTCCCAGGATTACTATTATCCTGTGTTATTTCAACAACAATAGCCCGATGGTTGCGTCCGATTTCGGTATATCATTCACGCTAAAATAGGCAACTAATGCAATAGTGGATAGCCACTATTAATTTAATCAGCCCAAAGGGATAAATAGATGATCAGCCGATCGCCGTCAAATCTAAATATTTCGCCAGCGGCTTCTCTTCTGGATGAGGAAGATAAGGTAATTGCCCTAATTGTGGCGCAGGTAACCGTTCGCGTAGCATAGCAATTGTTTCGGCGTAATGAGCTAATCCGGGATTAATTCGATTTGCGACCCATCCCAATAAGGGTAATCCATCGTTGATAATGGCTTGTGCTGTTAATAATGCATGATTGATGCAACCTAATTTAATTCCGACGACTAAAATAACCGGCAATTGTTCCTGTATCACCCAATCAGAATAGAAACGCTGGTCATTCATCATAACTTTCCAGCCACCACAACCTTCGACCACAACCGTATCGGCTTTGGCGGATAAACGTTGTAATCCTTCGGTCATTGCACCGTAATTAATCAGCGTATCCGTGCAGGCATGGATAACATCCCCTTGCAGCGGGAATGGATTAACTTCCTGATAATCCAAATTTATAGAGGATGAAGCCTGCAAAATAAGTGCATCCTGATTACGCAACCCTTCAGGTGTCTCTTTACTTTCTGTCGCTACCGGCTTATAGCCTACCGCTGTTCTGCCATTTTGGCTTAAGGCCTGAAGTAAGGCCCGTGACACCACGGTTTTACCGACAGCAGTGTCGGTACCCGTCACAAATACACGCGTTAACATAACAATACTCCGCAATCTGGCCACTTAGACTCAAGTCTTTCCGCCTAACATTAGCGAAATTGGCAACATGGATAAAAGTCTAGGCGATGCCGACAACAGACAGCTTGCGTTAGCGCAAGGTTTTGCCGAACTGAGAGAGGTTTTTAACGGATAACACCAAATAATAGGAGGAATACATCGTACATACCCACTAATAATTAACCCATAATTATTAGTGTTAATACCTTACCCTTGCAGCAACTTCACCAATAATGAACCGTTATATAACGCTTCTTTTACTAATGCAGCTCCTGGCATTGTGCCCTGATTAAAAAATGCTGTAGGTTCAACCAGAATATTCTCACTGTAAGCAGGTAGTGCTTGTTGACGAATACATGACGCAATTGCCGGATGTAGAATAGATGCGGCTTTATTTAATGGGGAACCGACCAGAATTTTTTCCGGGTTAAATAAATTGACCATAATGGCAATAATTCGGCCAACACTGTGGCCAACGCCCAGAATAATATCTTTAGCTAACTGATCGCCCGCCAGCGCCGCATCACATAAAGATTCAACATTCAGTGGAGAACTGTGTAATAGCGAACTCATTGAACCATTTAATCGTTGCTGGGCAATTTCCAACATATTCTCGATACTGGCAACTGTCTCAAGGCAGCCATGATTACCGCAATAACAGCGCTTGCCGTAGGGATCCACCTGAGTATGACCAATCTCCACTACGCTACGACTACCTGCGTGCAATACCCTTCCGGCAGTGATAACACCAGCACCGACGTTATGATCAATCACCACTTGGATGACATTCTGACAGCCACGTGAAGCACCATACAGTGCTTCGGCCATCGTCCAGGCGCAAATATCGTGTTGTAGATAGACAGGTAATCCCGTGCGCTGTTCCAGTGCTGGGCCAAGCAGCATCTCATCAACATCATAAAACGGCATTTTATGCACAATACCCGCCGGGGCATCAATGATGCCAGGCATAGTAATTGCAATCGCAGTTAACCGCTCAAGCTTGTCTTGATGCCGAATAAAGAATTGATCAACTTCATTGAGAATACGATTAAGTAGCGGTTCAGGATGACTATCCGGTAACGGAATTTGATCCTCAACCACCAGTTTACTGCTGAGATCACGCAAGGCGAGAGTAATAGAACCGCGACTGATACGCCCAGAGACATAATGCCAAGCTTCGGTATCAAGAACTAAACCAATGGCAGGCCGCCCACGGCTGCCAATATCTTGATATTCGGTCTCTTTGACCAGATGAGCCTCAACCAGTTCCCGCACAATCTTCGTGATACTGGCCGGGGCCAGTTGCGCCCGTTTAGACAGTTCAATACGGGATATTGGGCCGAACAAATCAATCAGCCGATAAACGGCTCCTGCATTGGTCTGCTTGATTTGATCAATGTGCCCAGGCTGTCCATCCGTTATCACTGAACCGGCTCCTTCTCTGCCAACCGAGTATTTTTCGCGCTTCTAAATAAAGATTATCGGCTATGTTGGGGCTTTTAGTATATGCCGTCAACTATTTGATTAGTTATGTGATTTACTGCACATAATCACCGGTTTTCCTGGCTTTACTGCTGGTTATTTATACGGAGTCAGTTGGCTGGCGTCGCTTGAGTATCCTTAACCATCAAGCGAATCAACGCTTCTGCTGGGGCGGTTACTGGCCGATGTTTATGATTAACCAACCACACTTCGGTGGTGGCATCAGGTTCAGCCAAAGGTAAATATTTCACCCCATCCACTTTTACTCGGGTAAATGAGGCAGGCAGTATCGACACGCCCAAACCAGAGGACACCAAACCGACGATGGTCATCGCCTCTCCTACTTCTTGCGTAATATAAGGCGTGATACCCGCGCGGGTTAATAGTGCGAGGATTTCATCATACAGGGCAGTACCCACTTCACGCGAAAAGAAAACAAAGGGTTGTTCTGCCAGTGAGCTAAATTTAACACTCCCCGAAGGTAAAGCCGCTAAGGGGCTTTTTTCGTGGACAACGGCAACCAAAGGTTCACGTAACAACAGACGATATTGCAGTGCCTCCGGCAATCGTGTATTGCGCATTACGCCAAGATCAAGCCGCCCATCCAGTAAAGGTTCAATTTGCTGTCTACTGTTAACTTCCCGCATTTTGATATGCACTTGAGGATGCAGTTGCCGGAATGCCTGTAAATTTTTAGATACCGTGCTAATAAAAGGTGCCGATGAAGTAAAACCGATAGTCAGTTCGCCGGATTCTCCGCGATGCAAACGCCCCGCTTTTTCCGCTGCCGAATGCACTTGGGCTAAAATTTGGTAAGACTCCTTTAAAAACAAGGAGCCGGCTTGGGTCAGGCTGACATTACGGTTGTTACGCGCCAAGAGTCGGGCACCAATTTGCTCTTCCAAACTCTGAATTTGCTGGCTGAGTGGTGGCTGAGAAATGCGCAAGCGCTCTGCCGCCCTACCAAAGTGCAATTCTTCTGCTACGGCAATGAAATAACGTAAATGTCTGAGTTCAATACTCATTGCGCTCCATTGATATGTTTAAAGTCTCATTTATAATAATTAATATATTAGACAAAAAACTCAGCTATTTCTATGCTCTTCTCATTAAGCTAAATAGTGGCTAAATCGAAACAGACAGTCTTTAATTGGGTTATTGATAAGGAAATACCGTGACCACCTCTTTGCGCACTACGACCACCGTAGCGCCGACATCCGCAGCACACGATGGTGCAACTTCGTTAGTTCCGCTTCCCGAGGTTACACGTTTAACTAAACGGCCATATATTCAACGTGGTACACCAGAATTTATCCGTGTGACACTGGCTTTCTTTTCAGCAGGATTAGCTACATTCGCCCTGCTCTATTGTGTACAACCCATCCTGCCACTGTTATCTCAAGACTTTAATATCTCACCTGCGGGCAGCAGCTTATCGCTTTCAGCCGCCACCGGCATGTTAGCGTTTGGCCTGATGTTTACCGGTCCACTTTCCGATGCCATTGGACGTAAGTCGGTCATGGTCGTTGCGCTAATGCTGGCGGCTATCTGTACTTTAATTTGTGCCTTTATGACCAGTTGGCAAGGGATTTTGTTGATGCGGGCATTGATTGGTCTGTCCTTAAGCGGCGTTGCTGCTGTGGCCATGACCTACCTCAGTGAGGAGATTCATCCAAGTTTTGTCGCACTCTCCATGGGCTTGTATATCAGCGGCAATTCCATTGGAGGGATGAGTGGCCGCCTGGTGACGGGGGTGTTGAGTGACTTCTTTTCCTGGCGTATTGCACTGGCGGTTATTGGGTTGTTTGCTTTAGCTGCCGCTTGCATGTTTTGGCGAATTCTCCCGCCGTCTAAACATTTCCGCCCAACGTCGTTACGCCCTAGAACACTGGTGATTAATTTCAAGCTGCACTGGCGTGACCCAGGCTTACCACTGCTGTTTGCCGAAGGTTTTCTGATAATGGGCAGCTTTGTCACCTTATTTAATTACATTGGATACCGCTTGTTGGCTCAGCCTTATTATATGAGTCAAGCAGTGGTGGGATTATTATCGATAGTGTATCTGACGTGTGGCTTTGTCCACGACCGTCAGCAGGAATGACTTCTGGTCTTTGCCAAAAATCGTATCGATTTCAACATGCCCGGGAACCTGTTTGAGTTCAGCCTCAGCAGGCCTGTGCTCAATGCCAACCCTGTCCGGGATGGGCGTGCGTCCGGGCTCACCCGTATCATAGCGATAGCGTTTACCCCGGTGAGGGAGCTGAAGGTAAAGCTTACCGCCAGCCTGTCTGTCCGAACGGATATAGCGGTAGAGGGTATTTTTGCTGACGGCGATATCAAACTGGATTTTCAGTCTCCCACAGATAACCTCAGGGGAGGTATGTACAGCCAGCGCCTGCCGGAGAAAGTCTTGTGTCTGCTGGCACAGAGGGAAACAGGCATTGTGTGCCGAGGTGGCGCCCCGCCGTTGTCTGGCTAAGGCATCAGCGCGTCTGGAGGAGTAAAGTCCGTTGAAAGCGGGGTCCGTATTACGCCTGAGCTCCCGGCTCAGGGTAGAGCGAGAGACGCCGAGCTCTCTGGCAATGCAGGACTGATTAACGCCTTCAGCTTTTCGTTTTTCGATGTAAAAGCGCTCATGCTGAGTCAAATGTTTTCCCTTCATGCAACAGGGTCTCCGACAGGGTCAATACGGCTATTTTATCCGTACCTGACCGGTGGGTCACTTTGTTGCATTTCGTTTGGGAATTGGCGAACTGGGGGAATGTGAAAATACTATTGCTCAGATTAATCAGTTGAAAAGTGAGTTGGAACATATCATTACCGTCGAGTCTGGCTTACCGAGTGAGCAACGTTTCGAGTTTGTGCATACCCATTTGCATGGTCTGATTACCTTAAATACTTACCGCACCATTACTCCACTCATCAATCCTAGTTCTGTGCGTTTCGGCTGGGCCAACAAACATATAATTAAGAATGTCACCCGTGAAGAGATCTTAGTTCAACTGAATAAAAGCCTTAATGCCGGGCGCGCGGTGCCGCCTTTTAGCCGCGAACAGTGGATGGAATTAATTAGCTTGGAAATTAATGATGTAAAACGTTTACCTGAAAATACCCGCCTGAAGATTAAGCGGCCAGTAAAAGTGCAGCCTATCGCGCGAGTCTGGTATCAGGAACAGCAAAAGCAAGTGCAGCACCCCTGCCCTATGCCGTTAATTGCTTTTTGCCAGGTACAATCAGCGGCGGAATTGCCTAAGTTAGGTGAGTTAATAGACTACGATATCAACCAAATTAAGCATAAATATAAGCCGGATGCCAAACCTCTGCGGTTACTGGTGCCAAGGCTGCATCTGTATATCGACGTTGAATAAATAATGCGTTGCCAAGATCAATTCCAGTACGGGCAATAACCATAACGAATTCATATACATTTTTTAAGATAGATATCTGGACGGTTTATCTGCCATACAAAGTCGTGACGATTGATCGCCTGAAAACCAGTCTTTTTATAAAGGAAAGCGGCAGTGTCCGTAACGAGCATAATCCGTCTAAGGCTGGTTGTAACCGGATGAGCCTGACTGCATTCGACCAGCCACTTTGCTAAACCTAATCCCTGGTACTCTTCAAGCACATACACATCACATAAATAGCCAAAAGTGGCATAATCAGTGACCAGACGGGCAAACCCAATCTGTCTTTTTCCATCAAACAGTCCAAAACAAAGGCTATTTTTAACGGAAAGTCTGACCGTTTCCAGATCAATTCCTGGAGCCCAGGAAGAGCATGTTAAAAATGCGTGCATAGCATGAATATCGAAGCGAGATTTGTCTGTCGTAACGATAAAACTTTCCCTGCTGAATTCTTTATGGTTCTCATCCATCGATGTTTCCTTTAGACAAGTTGTATTGCTGATAGTAGCTGCCGTATAGAAAACGGAGATCTGAGTTTGACGGTTGATAACACCGGTTTTTTATCCGTAAAAAACGCCAGTCATAAGGACCGGCGTTAATCGTTTGTTTGGCTGGCCGTTATTTCATACTGCCAACCATATCTTCCGGCTTGACCCATTCATCAAACTGTTCTCCGGTCAGATAGCCTAATTTCAAGGCGGCAGCTTTGAGTGTAAGCCCTTCTTTATGGGCCTTTTTGGCAATCTCGGCAGCTTTGTCATAACCAATATGGGTATTCAACGCGGTAACTAACATCAAAGACTCATTCAGTAACTGCGTTATACGGTCACGATTTGGCTCAATACCCACCGCGCAATGTTCATTAAAACCGCGCATACCATCGGCCAGCAAACGAATTGATTGCAGGAAGTTATGAATCACCAACGGGCGGAAGACGTTCAACTCAAAATTACCGGATGCTCCACCAATATTGATGGCCACGTCGTTACCCATAACCTGTGCGCATAACATCGTCATGGCTTCACACTGTGTCGGATTCACTTTGCCAGGCATGATTGAACTGCCCGGTTCATTCTCAGGAATCGCGATTTCACCAATGCCACAGCGAGGGCCAGAAGACAACCAGCGCACATCGTTGGCAATTTTCATCAATGAAGCCGCAAGTCCTTTTAAAGCCCCATGACCATGAACTAATGCATCACAAGCCGCTAATGACTCAAACTTATTAGGCGCAGTGATAAATGGTTGATGGGTAAGCGCCGCAATCTCTTTGGCTACTCGCACGGCATATTCTGGATGCGTATTCAGCCCGGTTCCTACCGCCGTCCCCCCTAACGCCAACTCACACAGATGAGGAATAGTCGCTTCAATATGCTGCACGCTGTGAGATAGCATCGCCACCCAGCCTGATATCTCCTGCCCTAAGGTCAATGGCGTAGCATCTTGCAAATGCGTCCTGCCAATCTTCACAATATCGCGAAAGGCGTCCGCTTTGTGTGCCAGTGTCTCCTGCAATGTTTTGAGTTCCGGTAACAGATGTTGCCGCAACCCGATAACCGCAGCAACATGCATCGCCGTTGGGAAGACATCATTTGAACTTTGGCTTTTATTCACATCATCATTAGGATGCACTAACCGATTGTTTCCGCGCTCGCCACCTAACAACTCACTGGCACGGTTCGCCAAAACCTCATTCATATTCATGTTGGTCTGGGTACCAGACCCGGTTTGCCAGATAGACAGTGGAAACTCACTCGGATGACACTCTTCCAGAACTTCATCTGCGGCGCGCATGATGGCCTTTGCCCGTTCGGCTGGTAGTAGCCCTAAATCCATGTTGACCTGCGCCGCTGCCCGTTTGGTCAGTGCCAGAGCATGGATCAGTGCCGTCGGCATTTTTTCTTGCGAGATACGGAAATGTTCCAGTGAACGCTGGGTTTGTGCGCCCCATAATTGATTTGCTGGTACATCGATAGGCCCCATAGAGTCTTTTTCACTGCGGGTGGTCGCCATCACGGTCTCCTTAGCATGTAGAACTGAACGGTTGAGGTATTGTCATACCAGTCTCACTGGCGACATGACAACTATCATGGCACATTTGCTGTCACCTTTATGCGATTGATTCGCATTTATATCATTTTGTGATCAATATTCTCATAACGAGCCGGCGGCTAAAACACACCGCTAATTAGCACACTCATCCTTGTGACCACTCAGTTCAACCATCAAATCTCGGATCCAACCATGGCCAGCATGACTATGACTGCGCTCATGCCAAACTAAGCTGACATCAAATTGCTCCGCAAGCCAGCCAACCTCAACCATCGTGAATCGATCCGGCTGCCCCTGCACTTGCCACAATCTCCGTGGAATTAAAGCAACAAGGTCGCTAGTGGCGACTATCTCAGGAACAAAAAGGAATGACGCTGCCGACATAACAACATTACGTTGAAATCCGAATGCCGCCAGAGCATCGTCTATTGGTGTGGTGAAGCTGCCCCCAGAAGGTGAAACAATGACATGCTCTAGTTGGCTAAAATCTGCCATTGTTAACTTGTCTCTAAGCCCCGGGTGGTCCTTCCGCCCGATGAGTACATAAGTTTCATCGAACAAATGGCGTGCTCTTAGACGCGCATGATAGGCACCTTGTGTAATAACCGCTATATCAACCTCGCCACTGGCCAACTGTTGTTCCAACTGGCTCGGATTATAGTGACGAACGGCAATGCGGACCCCCGGTGATCTTTGCCGTAAGGCCAAAACCAGCGGCATGACGACCGCAGCCTGTATGTAGTCAGTACCAGCAATGGTGACCGTCAGTTGAGCCCGCTCGGGATAAAAATCCTTGTGCGATTGCAGCGTGCGGCGCAGTTGGTCCAAAGACGCACGCAGCGGAGTAAGTAACTCCAGCGCTTTTGCAGTCGGCGTCATCCCCCGTCGCGCAGGAACCAGCAAAGGGTCGTCAAATACCTCTCTCAAGCGATTCAGTTGCGCACTAACTGCGGGCTGGCTGAGATTAAGTCGCGCTGCGGCCTTCGTTACATTCTGTTCAGCAAGCAAAGCTTCCAGGGTGACCAACAGGTTTAGGTCTATCCGTGTGGTATCCATTTGGTGGATTCCTTAATATAAAACAATCGATTTCTCTTATCCCTCAGCCGTCATCATAATGCAAGTTCATGTTGTAGGGATGATCAGGAGACAGTTGATGTTATCGAATAGCAAACCACTCATCACAGTGGTGGGAGCATTGAGTAAACAAGGGCGTAGTGTGGTGCGCACGCTACTAGAGAGTCAGCGCTACCGAGTACGCGCGTTAACGCGGCGGGTAGATTCCCCTGAAGCGCAAGAGCTGGCGCTTCAGGGTGCAGAACTCATGGCAGTGCCGCTAGAGTTGGGCCATAAAGAGACGTTTGTTCAAGCATTTAAAGGGGCATATGGCGCGTTTCTGATGACGCCCGCTATCACGCCGCAGGCAAGCCACGCGGAAACACACGAAACAGCGTTAGGTAAACAAATAGCAGATGCCGCCGTCGAAGCGGGGGTAAAACATATTGTATTCTCTAGTCTGGAAAACGTAGAAAAGATTACCGAAGGGAAAAAGTGGGTGCCACACTTTACCGATAAGAGCCGGGTTGAGAGCTACATTCGTACACTGCCCGTCACCAGTTCATTTATCTACATGGCGTTTTTTTACACTAATCTACTTGAGTTCTATCAGCCACGAATGGAAGGAGATACTTTAGTCTTTCCTCTCTATCTACCTGAAGATTTTTGCGCACCTTTTGTCGACCCATTGACAGCGACCGGCCCAGCGGTGTTAGCGATTTTTGATGATAAGGACCTGTACGCGGGCCAATCTTTGCCTGTTATCGGGGAGATCATTTCACCCAAAGAGATGGTTGAAACGTTTAGCCGTGTCACGGGGAAAAAAGCCCGCTACAGCTCGGCGTTTACACGTGAGGAGCTATGTCAACACTTCCCCACATTTTCCAGCATTGGGGGATTAGTGGATGAGGTAATCGGTATGGCTGAGTATACGGTAGAGTACGGTTACTTCCGTAAAGAGCGAGATCTGCTTTGGAGCCGACAAGTAAATCCGGCCAGTTTAACCTGGGAACAATTCCTGCGTACCACTGGATGGCAAGGGCAAGCGCTATCTTTTGCTCGGTGATTTTCGCCGTATTTACCTTAGCGGTTTTCTCACTTTCCTAAATAAGGGCGTCGATGTTACGCCCTCTTCGCGACATTAAACGGCAGTAGTGCCCGTTTTCGTTCAATTGGCCCCCACCCTCCGATTACTACTTGCAACCCCCGTAGCGCCATTGTTTACTAAGGGACAATTTTATTGGGCGGCAGGGCCAGGCGCGATTAGTCATATAAAATAACTGATTTGTGTGTAACCCTTAATTTGGCCCTTAACAAACGGCAGAACGTAAATATGCAAAAGATGAAGAATGCAGTGCAAAACTACGCTTGGGGCAGTACTGACGCCCTCACTCAGCTTTATGGCATAGCAAATCCACAGGGGAAACCGATGGCTGAACTGTGGATGGGCGCGCATCCGAAGAGCAGCTCACAGGTGGCAGATGCTAACGGCCAGTGGCATTCATTGCGTGATGTGATCGAACAAGATCCCGATGCTAATCTGGGCCATGATGTTTTCAACCGTTTTGGTGAGCTACCATTCCTGTTCAAAGTACTTTGTGCGGCACAACCGTTATCGATTCAGGTTCATCCCAGTAAAACCGCCGCCGAAATTGGTTTTGCCAAAGAGAATCAGGCGTGTATCCCACTGGATGCTGGCGAAAGAAATTATAAAGATGCCAACCATAAGCCGGAGCTGGTCTATGCGCTAACACCCTTTCAGGCTATGAATGGTTTCCGTACACTGGAAGATATTCAGGCATTACTCCACCCCTTGGCGGCAGCGCATCCCGATATCGCCGCATTCCTGCGCGAACCGGATACTGAACACTTAGCGGCTCTGTTTGCCAGTTTGCTGAGTTTGGCTGGTGACCCAAAAACGCTCGCGCTGGGGATTTTGAAAGCAGCCTTAAATAACCAGTTAGGTGAGCCTTGGGATACCATCCGCAGTATCTCGCGTTTTTACCCTGATGACAGCGGCTTGTTCTCCCCCTTATTGCTAAATGTCGTGACCCTGCAACCGGGTGAAGCCATGTTCCTGTATGCTGAAACACCGCACGCCTACCTCCACGGCGTGGCTCTAGAGGTGATGGCAAACTCCGATAACGTATTACGCGCGGGCCTGACACCCAAGTTTATCGATATTCCCGAACTGATGGCCAATCTGCAATTTATCCCCAAACCGGCTGATACTCTGCTGACCACGCCAAAACAGCAAGGCAATGAACTGGCCTTCCCTATCCCTGTTGAGGATTTTGCTTTTTCACTGCATACAGTAACGGCCGAGACTCAAGTGTTGGCACAACCTAGTGCGGCAATTGTGTTTTGTATTCAGGGTCAGGCGGTATTGAAAAAACAGCAGCAGGAAATAACACTACAACCAGGCGAATCCTGTTTTATCCCGGCGAATGAATCACCGGTTACAGTGCAAGGAATTGGCTCTATTGCGCGTGTTTACAACGCAGACTGAACGAAGTCACTCATTTTGTTGTCAATAACTGGCTTTTTGCTGTCGTGATAGATAGATTCCATAGTCGCAATGACGGGGTTTTGTTATTACGCAGAACTCGCGCTTGCCGTTTCAGGATAGTTATCGTCGCAATAATATTTGTGTCCGGTTAATCTATGCCTATATTAATTTGGTGAATACTGTTTTTCAGGCATTCTCTTGGGTGGTTTTTCACCAGCAACTCATTACCGCGTTCAACATAGTGAATTTGGTGTATTAGAAAAGGATGAACAGAACAATGAAAAAATCGTTAGTGGCTGTCAGCGTCATTGTCGTACTTGGCGCAGCATGGACTGGAGCCTCATGGTATACCGGCAAACTGATTGAACAACGGATGGGCGAGCTGGTTAACACCGCAAACGGGCAGATCAGAACATTGCTGCCTAAAGCCGGTGTCAAACTCGCCTATACAGATTACCAACGTGGTTTGTTCCGTAGCCAGGTTCGCTATGTGCTGCAAGCAGATAGCAGTGTCGTGGGTGAAAAAGCGTTAAAAGACGGTGATGAAATCGCTTTTATCGAAACTATCGATCACGGCCCATTCCCGTTCGCGCAGTTGAAGAAATTCAATTTGATCCCGAGCATGGCATCGGTACATACCGAACTTGCCAATACCCCTGCATTGAAAAAGCTATTTGATGTTACCAAGGGCCAATCACCGTTTACTGCGGATTCACGCATTTCATACAGCGGTGATACCTCTTCCGCCATTACCTTTATTCCTATCGACTATCAGCAAAATACCACCAGCATGAAATTCTCTGGTGCTACCATTGATGCCGATGTTTCGCGCGATATGCGTAATGTGAAGATGAGTGGTAGCAGCGAGAATATCGTCTTCACCAGCAAAAATCAGTGGGACCAACTGGAACAATTCAGCGTGCAGGGCCTGACGCTGAAAAGTGACAGCAAAATGGGTAAATTTGATCTCAGCATTGGTGATCAGCAAGTCGCTATCAAGCAAATTGGTTTCAGTCTTGATGGCAAAGAGATGGCAACACTGGTTGGCTTTAACCTTAATACCCAATTGGGTGAAACGGATAAAGACCTGAACGGCAAACTGAGCTACACCCTCGATGCATTAAAAATTCAGGGTAATGATTTCGGTTCCGGTAAATTAGCCTTTGCCTTTGACAAGCTTGATGGCCAAAACCTGAAGCAGTTCACCAGCGCGTATAATCAACAAGTGCTGAAAGCCGTTCAGGCTGGTGAAAATCTCGATCCTGTTGCCTATCAAGAGCAAATGACTGAGATGTTAATTGCCAATCTTCCAGGGCTGTTAAAAGGCAATCCAACCGTGAGCATTGCGCCACTGAGCTGGAAAAACGCTAAAGGGGAAAGTACCTTTACCCTGAATATCGACTTGGTTGATCCGGCGCAGACTAAAGCAAGTGCAGAACCCCTGTTAGCACAGTCAGTGAAGAAAGTTGACGCAACCCTGACTATCCCGATGCCAATGGCAACTGAGTTGACGACCCAGGCCGCACGCCTGCAAGGCTACAGCCCGGAAGAAGCTCAGAAGCTGGCACAACAACAGGTTCAAGGCATTGCCGCTATGGGCCAGATGTTTAAACTGACCACCACCAAAGATGATGTTATCAGCAGCAGCTTCCATTTTGCTGATAATCAGGTCAATTTGAATGGCCAGAAAATGTCACTGCAAGAGTTTGTTGGCCTGTTTGGTATGTTTGGCGGGGCACCTGCTGAAGAAGACACCGGCAGCGCACCAGAAGAGATGCCAGCAACCCCAGCAGAACCTGCGGTTCCGGCACAATAGTTGTTGCAATAAGTCGCAGTAATAACACATAGAACGGAGCCTGATGGCTCCGTTTTTTTATCTCTGGATCCAAACAGTACGCAGGAGGTTGCAATGACAGATAAACTTATGACCGGCCCCAACCCCGACTGCAAGCACCCTATGCTAGGCTTTCCGCAGGTTTGCTTTATCAAAAATACAACGAACAACCCGAATATTATTATCGGGGATTATACCTATTACGACGATCCACAAGATTCGGAAAACTTCGAGCGCAACGTGCTCTATCACTACCCGTTTATTGGTGACAAACTGATTATTGGCAAATTCTGCGCGCTGGCACGCGGGGTTCAATTCATCATGAATGGCGCCAATCATAAAATTTCAGGTATTTCGACTTATCCTTTCAATATTTTTGGCAATGGTTGGGAGCGCGTCACACCATCAATGGATGAACTGCCCTATAAAGGCGATACCTGCGTTGGAAATGATGTTTGGATTGGTTATGACGTACTTATCATGCCAGGTGTGACCATCGGCAATGGTGCCATCATTTCATCACGAGCGGTAGTGACGCGTGATGTACCGGCTTATAGCATTGTGGGGAGCAACCCGGCAACCGTGATTAAGAGCCGCTTCCCACCAGTAACGATAGCTAAACTCGAGGCTATTGCTTGGTGGGACTGGCCGATAGAAGATATCAGCCGCAACCTGCATCTGATTACCGCGGGCGATGTCGATGCTTTGGCGTTAATGAATAACCCCCAAGATCAGGCATGATCAAGCAGACCCTCGGCGGATCAACACCGGCGGTAATATGACATTTTGCAGTTGCAGGTCAACACCGGCAATACGCTGGAGTAACCGCTGCCCGGCACTGTAACCAATTTCTCTGGCGGAACTGGTGATAAAGGTGAGTGGTGGTTCGGTTAATTCGGCTGCCGGCACGTCACCAAAACCAATCAGTGCCACTTGTTGATCCAGATAGGTGTCTACACCAGCACTACCAATAGTCCGACCGGTGCGTAAGATACCAAAGTAAGCCCCCAATGCCACTGATGCCTGATGACAAATGATGGCACTGACATTGGGGTGATAACGTAGCAGCTCTTCTGCCGCATCTGCCGCCGCCTGCTGTTGCCCGTCACATTCAACCACCCATTCAGAACGGAATGGCAGGCCATATTGAACCAACGTGGCGCAGAAGCCTCCCAAGCGCTCTGCCCGCGTCAATGAATGCGAGTGCCCGCCAAGGTAGGCAATTTGCCGGTGACCACGGCCAATCAAAAACTCAGTGGCCATTTTAGCCGCCTGCATATTATCAGGGCGCACGACATCCACACCTTCCAACACATTCGACCGTGCCGCGCAAATCAATGGGATATCATGCTCTGCCGCCTTCTCCTGCAATCCCATCTCACGTTTGGCTCCCCCGCCGAGGACCAAGCCGTCAACACCCTGAGCGATAAGGGTATCGAAGCAGCGCAATAGACCTTTGCCCTCGCGACCACTTTGCGTCAGAAACAGCAATTTGCCCTCTGCCTCAATCGCCTCACTCAAACCCGCCGTCATTGCGGCATAAAACGGATCGCCGATATCGCGCACAATCAAGCCAATCACGCCGGACTCACCACCGCGTAATTGTGCCGCCTGGCGGTTACGCACATAACCTAACTGTTCGATTGCCTGATTGACCCGGTCAGCGGTTGCCCCAGAGATACGCCCTTTGCCACTTATAGCTAATGAAACTGTCGCCACTGAGACGCCGGCAAACTTAGCCACATCGGTAATTGTGATTTTTTTAATGGTCATACCCGCGGATAAACAAGCCAAGTTAAACGTTTAATCTAATGATTTACTCTAATACAGAAGTAGGATCAGTAATTGTGACATATCACTCATATTATCTGGGTTAAACGTTTTATCTTGTTTAACCTGCAGACAGGGAGGCGAAATAGTCGCCATTTATCGATAAACACACCGTATTAAGAAGCGCGGTGGTTAGAGCAGACATTTTTAACATCAGGCGTTTTGAAAAACAGGAGTCACTATGTCAGCGGTAAAAAAACAAAAAATTACGCTGTGGGAGTTTTTCCAGAGTTTAGGGAAAACCTTCATGCTGCCGGTCGCCTTGCTCTCCTTCTGTGGGATCATGCTGGGTATCGGCAGTTCACTCAGCAGTAAAGATGTCATCACCCTATTACCGGTAATTGGTCATCCTGCCTTCCAGCTACTATTTACCTGGATGAGCAAGGTGGGTTCATTTGCCTTTAGTTTCCTGCCCGTAATGTTTGCCATTGCTATCCCGCTGGGTATGGCGCGCGAAAATAAGGGTGTAGCCGCCTTCTCTGGTTTCGTCGGCTTTGCCGTGCTGAATCTGGCGACCAACTTTTACCTCACCACCAGCGGTGTGTTGCCAACCACCGATCCATTAGTCCTGAAAACCCATAACATTCAAAATATTTTAGGTATTCAGTCGATCGACACTGGGATTCTGGGGGCGGTGATTGTCGGGGTCATTGTTTATTTACTGCATGAACGCTTCAACACCATTCGCTTACCTGATGCATTAGCCTTCTTTGGCGGTACTCGCTTTGTGCCGATAGTGACGACGGTAGTGCTCGGGCTGGTGGGGTTGTTGATCCCGCTGATCTGGCCATTTTTCGCCGCCGGTATCACCGGTCTGGGTCGCCTGATTAACGGTGCCGGCATGTTCGGGCCGATGATTTTCGGCAGTGGCGAACGTCTATTGCTGCCGTTTGGCCTGCACCATATTTTGGTGGCATTGATCCGCTTTACTGAAGCGGGCGGAACCATGGATGTTTGTGGTCATAGCGTGAGTGGTGCACTGACAATATTCCAGGCTCAGTTATCTTGTCCAACCACCACCGGCTTCTCAGAAAGTGCGACTCGCTTCCTGTCTCAAGGCAAAATGCCCGCCTTCCTCGGTGGCCTGCCGGGTGCTGCGCTAGCCATGTATCACTGTGCCAAGCCTGAAAATCGACATAAAATTAAAGGGTTGTTGATTTCCGGTGTTGTGGCTTGTGTGATTGGCGGTACCACCGAACCGATTGAATTCCTGTTCCTGTTTGTAGCACCGTTCCTGTATTTGATCCATGCGATCCTGACCGGTTTGGGCTTTACTGTGATGGCGTTGCTGGGTGTCACCATTGGTAATACCGACGGTAATATCATTGATTTCGTGGTATTTGGTATTCTGCATGGCACTGCGACTAAATGGTATTGGGTGCCAGTGGTTGCCGGGATCTGGTTCGTGGCGTACTACATGATTTTCCGTTTTGCTATTCAGCACTTCAATATCAAAACACCAGGCCGCGAAAGCGAAACCACCGCTAGCAGCAATGCAGAAAAAGCCACTTATGGCGCTGCAACCGGTAAATCCGGTTATAACTCCCCTGCTATTCTTCATGCGCTGGGTGGTGCAGATAACATTGTCTCGCTGGATAACTGTATTACCCGTTTGCGGATGTCAGTTAAAGATATGAGTTTGGTGGATAAAGAGGCGTTAAAAGCCAACCGCGCCATTGGCGTTATTCAACTGAATGACCATAATCTGCAAGTTGTTATTGGTCCACAAGTGCAATCGGTGAAAGATGAATTAGACTCACTGATAAGCAGTACTCAGTTTGCGACGCCTTAGGACGGTAATTCGCTAAGCGCCGTTACCTAAATACCAGTTACATGAAAAATTATACCCAAGGTTATTGGCGTTGCAGGTAGGCCACAGCAAATGAAAAATCGGTCGGGAATCGATTTGAGCGTGATTTGCAGCGGCCTCGCCTGAGGTCCAGGGATGGGCCGAGTAACAGGTGCCGAAACTCCCCGCAACTTCAAGGACCAAGGGTATATTTGATAAGCGAGATGCTGATGTTTGATTTCTCCACACCTGTCGATCGTCACGGCACTTGGTGTACCCAATGGGATTATATTGCCGACCGTTTTGGTGCTGCTGACCTGTTGCCTTTTACCATTTCTGATATGGACTTCCCTACCGCACCGGTGATTCTGCAAGCGCTGAATCAGCGGATAGCCCACGGTGTGTTGGGCTATAGCCGCTGGCAGCATGAAGATTTCCTTGGTGCTATTCGTCATTGGTATCTGCAACGGTTTCATTGCCATATCGATACCTCAATGGCGGTCTACGGCCCGTCAGTTATCTATATGGTCGCTCAGCTAATCCGCTGTTGGTCTGCGCCCGGTGATTTCGTCGTTACCCACACCCCTGCCTATGACGCCTTCTATAAAGTCATTCTCGGTAATCAGCGCCAGCTACTTAGCTGCCCGCTGCACAAAGTAGATAACCAGTGGCAATGTGATATGGCACATCTGGAGGCACTGTTGGCGCGGCCACAGACGAAAGTGCTGCTGTTGTGTAGTCCGCATAATCCAACAGGGAAAGTCTGGACACCACAGGAGCTGGCGCAAATGGCCGAACTGTGTGAACGCCATCAGGTCCGCGTTATCAGCGATGAGATCCATATGGATATGACCTGGGGCAATCAGGTGCACACCCCTTGGAGTGAGGTAGGTCAGACTCCATGGGCGCTGCTGACCTCGGGTTCCAAAACATTCAATATCCCCGCCTTAACCGGTGCATACGGTTTTATCAGTGACAGTGAAACCCGTGATATCTACACTCAAATGTTGAAAGGCCGTGATGGACTATCCTCTCCGGCGGTACTGGCCATTGTGGCGCACATTGCGGCTTACCAGCAGGCGCAACCATGGTTGGATGAGCTACGCAGTTATTTGCAAGCCAATCTGGTTTATGTGGCACAGCGCCTTAATGTGGCGTTCCCGGCATTAAACTGGCAGCCACCGCAAGCAACCTATCTGGCATGGATAGACCTACGCCCCTTGAACATTGATGACCATCAGTTGCAAGAGGTGCTGATTGAGAAAGAGAAAGTCGCCATTATGCCCGGTTTTACCTATGGCGAAGAGGGGCGTGGCTTTTTACGTCTGAATGTAGGCTGTTCCCGCAGCAAGGTCGAAGCCGGTATGGATAAGCTGATTAACGCTATTCGTTTTTTGCAGGGCAATAACGGCAGTTAAGTAAAACAGCATCGTGTATTACGCCACTTGATGCCTTGAGTGGCGTTTCTCTCCCTCCCCATCTCATCTTTCCCGCTGCCGATAACGTCAATAATCGATATACTACTATCACGCGGCTAGGTTTATCTGTGCTGGACAACCAAATGAAAAAGAAAGAATTTATTGCTCAGGACTTGCTGAGTAAAATGTATCAGTCTGGCGAGAAATTACCTGAGAAATTGCCGCCGGAACGCCAGTTAGCAGAGGAATATGGCGTGTCACGTTTTACCATACGCAAAGCGTTAGAGAAGCTGGCAGCCATTGGTGCCGTGCATATGGTGCAAGGTGCTGGGATCTTCATTAATCCCGGCGTGGGTAATAACCCACTGGTATACAATTCAATTACCGAAAAGAAATTTAACCAAATCAGTTTTCGTTTAATTAATCTGCATAAACGCCGCCCTGATAATGAAGAACAACAGATCTTTAACCTTAGCGCGGATGATTTTATCTGGGCATTCTCACGTTTGCGTTACATTGATAATCGTAAGGTTCAAATCGAAAATTCGCGCATGCCAGTCTCCGCTTTCCCTGATTTGAACCAAAAAGTCATTGAAAGCTCGATACAGCAATATATTCTCAGCAAAGGCTATCGCCTGTCCCATGCATTAACCCATTATCAGGCGATTAATATCAATACGCCAATTCCCAAACGAAATGCAACAAAGTGACCCACCGGTCAGGTACGGATAAAATAGCCGTATTGACCCTGTCGGAGACCCTGTTGCATGAAGGGAAAACATTTGACTCAGCATGAGCGCTTTTACATCGAAAAACGAAAAGCTGAAGGCGTTAATCAGTCCTGCATTGCCAGAGAACTGGATGTCTCTCGCTCTACCCTGAGCCGGGAGCTCAGGCGTAATACGGACCCCGCCTTCAACGGACTTTACTCCTCCAGACGCGCTGATGCCTTAGCCAGACAACGGCGGGGCGACACCTCGGCACACAATGCCTGTGTCCCTCTGGGCCAGCAGACACAAGACTTTCTCCGGCAGGCGCTGGCTGTACATACCTCCCCTGAGGTTATCTGTGGGAGACTGAAAATCCAGTTTGATATCGCCGTCAGCAAAAATACCCTCTACCGCTATATCCGTTCGGACAGACAGGCTGGCGGTAAGCTTTACCTTCAGCTCCCTCACCGGGGTAAACGCTATCGCTATGATACGGGTGAGCCCGGACGCACGCCCATCCCGGACAGGGTTGGCATTGAGCACAGGCCTGCTGAGGCTGAACTCAAACAGGTTCCCGGGCATGTTGAAATCGATACGATTTTTGGCAAAGACCAGAAGTCATTCCTGCTGACGGTCGTGGACAAAGCCACAAAGCAGGTCATTATCCGTAAACTCCCCAATAAGTGCGCTGAGAGCGTCGTGGAAGCGTTCAGGGACATCGTGGCGAATACTTTCTGCGAGTTTAAAACCCTGACGGCAGATAACGGACCCGAGTTTGCGAAACATAAGGACATCACTCAGGTAACGGGCGCAAAGGTTTACTTTGCCCGGCCTTATCATTCCTGGGAGCGGGGGTTGAATGAGCATACCAACGGTCTGATACGGCGGTTTTATCCGAAAGGAACCGATTTTAATGGCGTCAGCGATGAAGATATTGCGAGACTGGAGCACATCCTCAACACTCGGGGGCGCAAATCTCTGGAATACAGCTCACCGAATGAGGTATTTTTAGAGTATCTACTCGCTGCATAACGCATGATGGTTTGTTGCGTTTCGTTCGGGAATGGGGCCCCCGCGTGGTTGAAATGCAGTCAGAAGGCGGCGCCATTGCCACTGTGCATGGCGCACTACAAACTGGCGCACTGTCGACCTCCTTTACCTCTTCGCAGGGATTGCTGTTGATGATCCCCACGTTGTATAAGTTAGCGGGTGAACTGACCCCTTTCGTACTGCATGTTGCAGCCCGAACCATTGCGACTCATGCCTTATCCATCTTTGGTGATCACTCCGATGTTATGGCCGTGCGCCAGACCGGTTGTGCCATGCTGTGCGCCAGCAGCGTGCAAGAAGCGCAGGATTTCGCCCTGATTTCACAGGTAGCGACGCTCAATAGTCGCATTCCATTTATTCATTTCTTTGATGGTTTCCGCACCTCACATGAAATCAATAAAATTGTGCCACTCGATGATGACACGCTACGCCAATTATTGCCGCAAAAAGGGATAGATGGCCACCGCAGCCGAGCGCTGTCACCGGAGAGTCCGGTTGTGCGCGGTACCTCTGCCAACCCTGATACCTATTTCCAGTCGCGTGAAGCGACCAACCCTTGGTATAACAACACCTATCAGCATGTTGCTGATGCCATGGCCGCTTTTGCCGAGGCCACTGGGCGCGAATATAAACCATTTGAATATTACGGCCACCCACAGGCGGAGCGTGTCATTATCTTAATGGGTTCCGCTATCGGCACCTGCGAAGAAGTGATCGATACTTTGTTGACGCGCGGCGAAAAAGTCGGCGTGCTTAAAGTGCGTCTATTCCGCCCTTTCTCTGCGGCGCAGCTGTTGAGTGTCTTACCCCAATCAGTAATAAAAGTGGCCGTGTTGGATCGCACCAAAGAACCGGGTGCACTGGCCGAGCCACTCTATCTTGATGTGATGACCGCATTGGCTGAAGCCTATAGCCGTGGCGAACGCGCCACATTACCGAAAGTGATTGGTGGTCGTTATGGTTTGTCTTCCAAGGAGTTTGGCCCTGATTGTGCTCTCGCCATTTTCAAAGAGTTGACATTGGATTTGCCTCGTCCACGTTTCACCGTAGGGATTTTTGATGATGTTACTGGTCTGTCATTGCCATTGACTGACGAAAAGATAGAACAACGCGCCACACTGGAGGCTCTGTTCTATGGCCTGGGCAGTGATGGTTCGGTCTCTGCCACTAAAAACAACATCAAGATAATCGGCAACAGTACCTCACTGTATGCACAGGGTTATTTTGTTTATGACTCGAAAAAAGCGGGTGGCCTGACGGTCTCGCACTTGCGCGTCAGTGAAACTCCGATCAATTCCGCCTATTTGGTCAGCCACGCCGATTTTGTCGGTTGCCACCAGTTGCAGTTTATTGATATCTACCAAATGGCCGAACGGCTGAAACCGGGTGGTATCTTCCTGATTAATACCCCATTCAGTGCAGACGAAATGTGGTCTCGCCTACCACAAGAAGTGCAGGCCGTATTGCACCAGCGCAATGCGCGGCTGTTTGTGATCAATGCAGCCAAAATTGCCCGTGAATGCAAACTGAGCGCTCGTATTAATACCGTGATGCAGATGGCGTTCTTCCATCTGACACAGATTTTACCCACTGCGATGGCGCAACAGCAGTTGCGGGCCGCAATTGATCGTAGCTACAGTAATAAAGGGCCAGAAATTGTCACGCGCAACTGGCAGGCACTGGATGCGACCCTTGATGCACTGATTGAAATCCCGCTACAACCGATTAATGAAAATAGCCCGATGCGGCCACCGATCGTCTCCGATCAAGCACCTGATTTCGTCAAAACAGTTACCGCAACCATGTTGGCTGGTTTGGGGGACGCACTGCCAGTATCAGCCTTCCCGCCTGATGGAACCTGGCCGGTGGGTACGACCCAGTGGGAAAAACGCAATATTGCAGAAAATATTCCTATCTGGCAGCCCGACCTCTGTACCCAGTGCAACCACTGCGTTGCCGCCTGCCCACACTCAGCAATCCGTGCCAAAGTGGTACCGCCAGAGGCTATGTCTGGTGCACCTGACAGCTTGCAGTCACTCGATGTCAAAGCCCGTGATATGCGTGGGCAGAAGTATGTGTTACAAGTTGCGCCGGAAGATTGCACCGGATGTAACCTGTGCTATGAAGTCTGTCCGGCCAAAGATCGCCAGAATCCTGAAATCAAAGCCATCAACATGCAACCACGGCTGGAGCACCTGGTGGAAGAAAAAACACACTATGACTTCTTCCTCAAATTGCCGGAAATCGATAAAACCCAAATGGAACGTATTGATATCCGTACGTCACAATTGATTTCCCCGCTGTTTGAATACTCTGGAGCCTGTTCGGGTTGTGGCGAAACACCGTATATTAAGCTGTTGACCCAGTTATATGGCGATCGTCTGTTAATTGCCAACGCCACCGGTTGCTCATCAATCTATGGCGGCAATCTACCTACCACGCCTTATACCACCAACGCCGATGGCCGTGGTCCGGCATGGGCTAACTCACTGTTCGAAGATAATGCCGAGTTCGGTCTGGGCTTCCGCCTCACCGTCGATCAGCATCGTCAGCGGGTAACTCGCCTAATCAACCAACTGGCACCACAGTTACCACAAGAGCTGGTCGATCAGTTAATTCTTCAGGATGCCACGCCAGAAGTACGCCGTGAGCAAGTCTCTCAATTGCGTCAGCTATTGCGTGACATCCCAGGCAATGATGCTCAACAATTGGCAACGGATGCGGATTATTTAGTCGATAAATCCATCTGGTTGATTGGTGGCGATGGCTGGGCATATGACATTGGTTTTGGTGGACTTGACCATGTATTGAGCCTAACAGAAAACGTCAATGTGCTGGTGCTCGATACCCAGTGTTACTCCAACACCGGCGGTCAGCAATCTAAAGCGACCCCGCTCGGGGCGGTCACTAAATTTGGTGAGCATGGCAAACGTAAGGCGCGCAAAGACTTAGGCGTCAGTATGATGATGTATGGCCATGTCTATGTTGCCCAGATTTCGCTGGGAGCGCAGCTCAATCAGACGGTAAAAGCCATTCAAGAAGCGGAAGCTTATCCTGGCCCATCGCTGATTATCGCTTACAGTCCGTGTGAGGAGCATGGTTATGATTTGGCCTACAGCCATGATCAGATGAAGCAATTAACCGCCACCGGTTTCTGGCCGCTATACCGCTTTGACCCACGCCGCACTGACGAAGGCAAAGCGGCCTTGGCATTGGACTCCCGCCCACCAAGCAGTGACCTGACCACCACACTGCTGAATGAGCAACGTTTCCGCCGACTCAATACCCAAGAGCCGGAGGTGGCGGCACAGTTGTACGCGGCGGCGGAGAAAGACTTGCAAAAACGCTACGACTTCCTGAGCTTACTGGCAGGGAAAACAGAAAAAACCGCCTCTGAGGGATAAGTCCACTCAGTATCAACATCGTTTATCAGCAGGATAACAACGCCTCCTTCGGGGCGTTGTACTGCGGGTTTTGATTCTGGGGGCACCCTATTCTATTGTTTTTCTCGTACTGAGTACTCCCCCATAAATCAATGGGGGAATAGCAGAATGGGTCAAAGGTGATATTACCGCGTTGACTTAATAGATAAATAAAATCAGAGATTGGTTACATCTATATACAGGGCATTATTGATATTGGTAGAAGAAACCGTTGCTTCACTAAACGCGTACTCTTCCCTATCCCCGTCACGATCTAACGGCAGGTTGACGAAATCAAAAAGGTTACGGTCAGCTAACTGGCTTGGGCTTACGTTTTGTATTGACTTAAATACACTCTCAACCCGGCCCGGATCTTTTTTATCCCATTCGCCTAGCATGGTTTTAATCGCCTGGCGTTGCAAATTCTCCTGCGAACCACACAGGTTACATGGAATTATTGGAAAAGTTTTATACTCAGAATACTTAATCAGGTCTTTCTCGCGGCAATATGCCAGCGGCCTGATAACAATATTACGTCCATCGTCAGAACGTAATTTTGGCGGCATCGCTTTCATGCGTGCACCATGGAAGATATTCAAAAATAGCGTTTCAACAATGTCATCCATATGGTGACCGAGCGCGATTTTTGTAGCGCCAATCTTCTCCGCAAATGAATACAATGTTCCTCTGCGTAGACGAGAACATAGCCCGCAGGTTGTTTTACCTTCAGGTATTTTCTCTTTAACAACCGAATAAGTATCTTTATCCACAATATAATAAGGGATATTAAGGCTTTCAAGATACTCAGGCAGAATATGCTCAGGAAAACCGGGCTGTTTTTGGTCTAAATTTACCGCAATAACATCGAACTTGATCGGCGCAACCTTTTGTAGGCCGAGCAGGATGTCCAACATTGCAAACGAGTCCTTCCCACCACTCATGCATGCCATTACAACGTCATTATCTTCGATCATGTTGTAATCGGTGATAGCATTGCCGACATTTCTCCGAATGCGCTTCTGGAGTTTATTGAACTCAAGGGTTTCTTTTCTTGTATCTTCTTGATTCATAAATACTTATCAGGTCTCTAATAACGTTCAGAGCAACTAATTCCGAGTGAAAAAGTAAAGCGTTATTATACGTAAGTTTATGCATCCATGAAACAGTAGAAATTGCAGCAACCCTGAGCAGGTTGAAAGGAATTAAATATCTTGCTAAAAATGCATAAAAAAAATGCCGATGTTGAGACAACATCGGCATCGTAACAATTATGTGCTATGCAGTAATTCAAAATAAAAGTATTACAAATATGGAGCGCAACGCCCATCGCTTGACGTTGCATTCACCTGCACAGTGATAATGCCTGAGTCATTACCATCAAATCTTGATGTGGCTCAATTTTGCAGTGATTAACCCTATCTCTGGCACACTCTTTTACGCGCCTACCGCTTCATTATTAGAGCCATTTACTGCGCTTTAACCACCAGGCAACACCTAACACCAAAGCCACCAACATCATGCAAAAAGTCGCAAAACCAAAAGAGTCGGTATTACCGGGGATCCCACCAAGGTTGACCCCAAACAAACCGGTCAAAAAGGTCGTCGGTAAAAAGACCATTGCCAAAAGCGACATGGTATAGGTCCGCCGGTTCATCGCATCAGCCATTAATGAACTAATTTCATCAGACAGCACTGCCGTGCGGGCGATGCTTGAATCTAAATCCTCTAATCCACGGCCCAGCCGTTCTGAGATTTCCTGCATTCGACGCCGATCATCATCATTCATCCAGGGCAAACGCTCGCTGGCCAATCGAGAAAATACATCGCGTTGTGGTGCCATATAGCGGCGTAACACAATTAGCTGCTTGCGTAATAATGCCATTTGCCCACGCTGGGGGATTTTTTGCTCCAGTAAATCATCTTCAAGATCGATAATTTTGTCGTGTAAGTCTTCGATAAACTCACTGGTATGGTCGGTCAGGCCATCGACAATCTCCACCAGCCAATTACCACTGTCTGTCGGGCCAGTGCCGCTTTGCAGGTCATTTAGTACATCATCGATGGAGTAAACCTTACGATGGCGAGTTGAGACGATCAATTTGTCTGTGATATAGACCCTAATCGTCACTAACTGATCGGGACGGGCATCGGTGTTAAAGTTAATACCACGCAAGGTTATCATCGTGCCATCACCCAGCCGGGTGACCTTAGGACGCACACTCTCCCCCGCCAGACCATCACGCACCACCTCTGGCAGTAAGGGTGTATTTTGCAACCAGGCTGCACTTTGCGGATAGGTATAATCCAGATGCAACCAGCAAGGCTGCTCCGCTGTGGCGACCGCATCAACACTTATTGACGTCACCCCCCCTTTACCATCGAGTTGATAGGCATAAACCGCATCAGCGACTTGAAGTGCTTTCCCTTCGACTACATCCACAACAACATCCTCTATTTCGGAATTTATCATGCAATTAGCTCAGTGTAGCGCTAGCCACCCGATCTTTAAAGGTGATGAACCAGGATAGCTCGCCGCAGCCATAACAGAACCGTCTGACACTAAGAAAACGCAATGTTAAATGTAGTAAAATAATCTAAACATAAAGTGACCAGATAGATTTAATTATCTCATCACCACTGAGAGCAAATTAAAAAAATAGAAAAAGCCGCCAATTAATACTGGCGGTCTAACTGTCAGAAACACACCAGCTTTAGTGCTTGATGATATACATCGTCTGACTGTATGCCACATCCTCAGGGTTAGTGATTGGATAACCTTTCACCCACGGCTTAATTAAACGGCCATTGGTAAATTGATATATAGGTGCGATAGGTACTTGCTCGGCAATAATCTGTTCAGCTTTATTATAATCATCACTCAGTGCTTTAGCATTGGTCTGTTTACCCGCTTCATTGAGTAACTTATCATAATCTACACTATTAAATTTCGCGATATTTCCGCTGTGTGTGGATGTCAGCAGTGACAGGAAGGTAGACGGCTCATTATAGTCACCGACCCATGACGCACGAACCACATCAAAATTACCGGTGTTACGGCTGTCAATATATGTCTTCCATTCCTGGTTAATCATTTTGACATCCACACCCAATGTTTTCTTCCACATAGAAGCAATGGCAATGGCTAATTTCTGATTATTATCAGAGGTATTATACAAGAGGGATAATGTTAACGGCTTATCAGGGCCATAGCCCGCAGCATGCAGCAATGCTTTGGCTTGTGCGTTCAATTCATCCTGATCTTGCTGCTGCAATAAATTTGCAACCGGATGGTAGCCAGCAGTAACATCAGGCGTAAAGTGATAAGCTGGCTTCTCTCCAGTACCTAATACTTTTTCAGCAATGATTTTACGATCTATCGCATAAGATAATGCTTTACGTACGCGAATATCATTGGTTGGTGCACGTTGCGTATTAAAGGCGTAATAATAGGTTCCTAGCTGATCAGGCGTATAAACCTGGTCAGGAATATCTTTTAGCAACTTCTGATATAAATTTTTCGGGAATGATTCTGTAATATCAATATCACCCGCACGATAACGTTTAGTGGCATTTGCTTCCTGATTAATTGGAACAAACGTTACTTTGGTCAGCACCGTATGCGCATGGTCCCAATAATGTTCATTCGGTACTAAGACCAATTTCTCATTGACGACTCTATCTTGTAATTTAAATGCGCCATTGCCTACCAGATTACCGACTTTGGTCCAATCATTACCATATTGTTCAACAACAGACTGGGGTACCGGGAATAAACTGAAATTTGCTGTCAGACTTGGGAAATAAGGTACTGGTTTACTGAGTTTGACTTTTAAGGTGTGATTATTAATAGCACTCACCCCTAGCGTGTCGGGTGACATTTTCCCTGAAATAATTTGCTGTGCATTCTCCATCCCCGCTAATTCAGCGAACCAGGCAAAAGGAGATAAACTTTTAGGGTCAACTAATCGACGCCAGCTGTAAACAAAGTCCTGTGCAGTGACCGGTGAGCCGTTAGACCATTTAGCGTCTTTACGTAAAGTAAATATATAGGTTTGGTTATCTGTTGTTTGCCAGCTTAATGCCACTCCGGGAATTATTTGGCCCTGAGCATCCTGATTCACTAAGCCTTCAAACAGGTCACGCGCGACCTGAGCCTCGATGAGCCCCACGGCTTTCATCGGATCAAGGGAGGCTGGCTCATCTTTAATATGACGAACGATTTCTTGTTTTTCTGCCAATACGGTACCCGCAGGAACATCAGCAGCATTTGCTGCGCCCAACGCGGTGCCCACTAATGCGGCACACAATGCATAACGGAAATAGCGCATAATCGATAACCTTATCGTTGTTGTCCATGTCAGCGAAAGCAGCCCCTGACTGCTCATAACGTTAACTACTCACAGCGCGTACCAACATATTCTATGTAGGTAATATTCAGCCATGACCTTGGGGTTACTGTGTGTGTAAATTTAACGCATCATTATTTCTAGATCTATTTATTTAAAGTAAATCAAACAGTAAAGCTTCAACATCAACTCAACACGTTGTCGATATAAACTAGCAGATTAAACCCTATACTGACGATGATAAAATATAGCTCACCACGGCAACATCAAAAGTAAACTGCATTCAACAATACAATCAGCGACTGACGTTAGCCTTTATGGTTCTCTGAACCATTGCCATCAGCATCAAAAATAACTTATTGATTCAAAGAAATAATATTAAATGCTATGTTGAAAGTATTATAAATATGTTCAGGATAACAGAGAACATTATGACTCAATATCGACCTCGTTCAGCACGAGGAAATTTGTTCACCTTAGGCCAACACTACGGCCAATCGCTGCTGGGGGCACCGCTGCTTTACTTCCCTGCCCCCACGTCATCTGTGAACACCGGGTTGATTATCGCCGGCACCCATGGCGATGAAAGTGCGGCCATTGTTGCCCTTTCCTGCGCGTTACGCACTATTGCCCCGGAACAACAGCGCCATCATGTGGTATTAGCAGTGAACCCGGATGGTTGCCAATTAGGGTTACGTGCTAATGCCAATGGTGTTGATCTTAATCGCAATTTCCCGGCAAAAAACTGGCAACCAGGCGAGACGGTTTATCGCTGGAACAGTGCCGCTGATGCACGTGATGTCCGGTTATTGACGGGCGAACACGCAGGTTCAGAGCCAGAAACACAAGCTTTATGCGCCTTGATTGAGCAACTTGCTCCCCGCTGGGTCGTCTCATTCCATGAGCCGCTGGCCTGCATTGAAGACCCTGATAGCTCTGTGCTAGGGGCTCGGTTGGCAGCCAATTTCGCATTACCGCTCGTTAACAGTGTCGGTTACGCCACACCTGGGTCATTTGGTAGCTGGTGCGCTGATCGCAATTTGCCGTGTATCACCGCAGAATTACCGCCAATTTCCGCCGATGCGGCCAGTGAATGTTATCTGGCTGCATTGGTGGATTTACTCACGTTGGCGGATTAAACCGACAAATCGATCGCCCCTGTTGAGAAGTGCAACCCACCCTCAATATCCTGTTCCAACCATGTCGGCCGTCGAGATCAACAAACCGCGCGCCCGGTGCCAGTGGCAAGGCCGCTCGTATGGCGCGGGAAGTACACAACATGCAACCGAGCATAATGGCAAATCCCTGTGATTTTGCCTGCTCGGCTAGCAATAACGCTTCGGTTAACCCGCCACTTTTGTCCAGTTTAATGTTTACCATGTCATAGCGGCCAACCAGTCCGGCTAAATCCGCCCGCGTATGGCAGCTTTCGTCAGCACAAATCGGCAACGGATGAATAAAATTCTGCAAGCTATCATCTTCACCGGCCGGTAGCGGCTGTTCCAGCATCGCCACACCTAAATCTGCCAGTAACTGGCAACGGGCAACCAGCCCTTCGGTTTGCCAGGATTCATTGGCATCCACGATTAAGGTCACTTCTGGCGCAGCACTGCGGATCGCCACTAAACGCTCAGCAATAAGATGGTCATCAAGTTTTATTTTCAACAATCTGGCGCCAAGATGTGCCAATGCACTGGCACTGTACGCCATCGCTTCTGGCGTGCCGATACTGACTGTTTGAGCCATTGAAATATGGGGAATAGCCGTTGTCTGGCTCATATGCCACAAACTTTGCTGGCTCTGTAAACATTCCAACTGCCACAGTGCACAATCCACCGCATTCCTGGCGGCCCCTGCGGATAATAGCGGCTGTAAATCCTGCCGTGAAATGCCACCTTCTATGGCATTAACAACCAAGGCGAGCTGTGCCATGACCGATGATTCACTTTCACCATAATGTGGATATGGCGTACATTCGCCGCAAGCCAGGATGCCGTCCTCTTCAATCTCGACGACCACCACTTTGGCTTCTGTGCGGCTACCACGGGAAATAACAAACGCAGAATGTAAAGGCCATGCCTCAGGGTAGAAACGCATTGTTCTCAATTATGGCTCCTTGGCAAAATTCGGGTTTGAGTATCAGACGTTAGAACCTAACGTAAGCGAAATCTCAATTATTTAGCAAATTTCTCATATCCAAGCCGCCATTGTTACCTTAAACTGAACTTCGTGTTACACATCTGTAAAAGGGATCAAATAATGACACAGACCGTACATTTTCAAGGCAATCCAGTGACTGTTGCAGGTCAACTGCCACAAGCTGGTGATAAAGCAAAAGACTTTACTTTGGTTGCGAAAGATTTATCTGATGTTGCCCTGAGCAGCTTCATTGGCAAACGTAAAGTCCTGAATATCTTCCCAAGTATTGATACCGGCGTTTGTGCGGCATCGGTACGTAAATTCAATCAATTGGCTGGCGAACTTGAGAACACTGTCGTTCTTTGTATCTCCTCTGACCTGCCATTCGCTCAATCACGCTTTTGCGGTGCTGAAGGCCTGAGCAACGTAACGACCTTATCAACGCTGCGTGGCGCCGATTTCAAACAAGCTTATGGTGTGGCCATTACCGAAGGCCCATTGGCTGGTTTGACTGCGCGTGCTGTGGTGGTTCTGGATGGGCAAGATAACGTTATCTACAGTGAACTGGTTAACGAAATCACCACTGAACCAAACTATGATGCCGCCCTGGCAGCATTGAAGTAACTGGTTAACTTGGGTTTAACTAAACCGGAGCATTAACTCAAAACGGCTGGCCCATCTGGGTACAGCCGTTTTTTAATACAATCCGTTTTTAATACAATCCGTTTTTAATACAATCCATTTATAGCAACGTATTGCTCTGTTGCTTACTCTTCTTCGCTGTTATCACTGACTGGCCGCTTACTGCTTAAACCATATTCGCGCAACTTGTTGGCAATCGCGGTATGCGAGACGCCAAGGCGCTTGGCCAATTTACGTGTACTGGGATAATTACGATAAAGACGGGTCAGCACTGAGCGTTCAAAGCGTTTGCTGATGTCATCAAGCGAACCATCAAGCACTTCGTCCCCCAGTACGGCTTCAACTTCGAACTCCGGCAAGATAATGTCCTGGGGCCGTAGTTCGAAACCGTCCAATTGGGTCAGAGCGCGATAAATGGCATTTTTCAACTGCCGTACATTGCCGGGCCAACCATAATTAGTCAGAAAACTGCTCAGTTCAGGAGCCAACTTCGGCCGTGGCACGCCTTGTTCGTCCGAAAAGCGGGCAACGAACAATTCGGTCAGTGGCATGATATCAGCCTGACGCTCACGCAATGGTGGCAAGGTGATAGTCAGCACATTAAGGCGATAATAGAGATCTTCACGAAACTCACCACGCTGAACCAACTCCACCAGGTTCTTTTGCGTGGCGCAAATAACCCGAACATCGACATGCACTTCATGTTCTTCCCCGACACGGCGGAAGGTACCATCGTTTAGGAATCGCAACAGTTTGATTTGCATGCGTGGCGACATTTCGCCGATTTCATCCAGTAGCACCGAGCCACCATTCGCCTGCTCAAAGAAGCCTTTTTTACCTTCGATGGCATTCGGGTAAGCCCCGGCTGCATAGCCGAATAGCTCGCTTTCTACCACATCGTCCGGCATTGAAGCACAATTAAGGCCAAGGAAAGGCATTTTCCCGCGCGGGCTACGCAAGTGACAGGCGTGAGCCAAGAGATCTTTACCAGTACCGGTATCACCGACCAATAGCAAGGGGGCATCCAGCATCGCCAATTTACGGGCTTGCTCAAGCACTTGGCGCATCTTAACGCTGGTGGCAACAATCTTTTTAAATTCAGTATCATCGTTAACTGATAAGATTTGTAACTGTTTACCCATGCGCGCCGTGGATTTTAACATCACCACTGCACCCACTGTTTGGTTCTGCTGATGCTCGTCTTCAAGCTCGATGGGGGTTATCTCCATCAGGTAATCCTGATTGTTGATCAACACCCGTTCGGTATGAGGCGCGGTTTCCCCCCCTTCAAACCAACGGGCAAAGTTATATCCCCCGAGCAGGCTGCCGGCAGTTTTGTGGCGAATACGCTCCTCATGAAGGGAGAAAAGCTCACGGGCCGCAGGGTTAGCTAACTCAAGATTACCTCTTAAATCAATGGAGAATACCGGTTCTGGCATCGATTCAAGTAACGCTCGCAGCGCGCGGTGTTCACGTTCTGATGGCATAAAGGAGACGGTTCGAACGTCTGTTACCCCCTCGATACGTCGAATATCCATCATTAAAGCACTGAATACACTGAAATCCAGTTGAGAAAAGTTCAGGTAAATACGCCCTATCGGATCAATTTCGATCCCCCGTAAATCAATGCTGCGTAAAACCAAGAGATCAAGTAACTCTCTGGTGAGACCGAGTCGGTCTTCACAAAAAACTTCCAAGCGCATCAGTATCGACCTTATATAGTGCAGGTGCGGAGTCTCTGCTTATGATAATACCCTGTCCCCCCTTGCTGATGAAGCAGTCTGTCAGCAAAAGTTGACAGGAATCGGGTTTTTGCTGATTTTTTTCCCGACCAATACTAGCAAGGTAAGATTTTCAGCGCCTGTGCGCCATACATCTAGCGAGTTATTAGTTTTTATAAGAATAATTCAGAATAATATAATGCCTGACTGTATCAGTCCCTTCGTCAAGGTGAGGTGACACTTTGCATTCCATCGGCCAACTGGCTATAGTAGAGGTAGCCATATGACCGAGGAGGTTACATGAGAGCTTATCAGCCTACCCCCACAACCAAGGCAGGGGCGCTCTGGCGTGAAATTGGTTTGCCGGCCAGTCGTGGCACGGTATTGGTGGATAGCATCAAATTGGGTTTTTCTGTCGATGTCATCGATAGCATCCATCTCTGGGCGTCCATACCTAAATCTGAAGTATTGCGTGCTACCGGTATTCCCAGCCGTAGTCTAACCCGCAGACGCACCCATGATGGCCGTTTCACACCGGAAGAAAGCGAGCGAATTGCGCGTTTCGTGCGAGTAATGGATGCCGCCGTTGATCTATTTGGTGGTGATAAAGGCAAAGCCATCGTCTGGATGTCGACGCCAATTAAGGGGCTTGGGCATCGCAGCCCTGACTCACTGCTGGAGACCGAAACCGGCGCACTAGAAATCTGTGATTTAATTGGCCGGCTGGAACACGGTGTATTTTCATAGCTGAGTGCCAGGAAGGATAAAAGTTGTATAGGGAAGATGACATGGATAAGTTCACAATTACTAGCAACCCGACGGGGCAATACTTATGATGCTCTATCGCATTGTGATGCGCCGTTATCTTGCTTCAACCTGGACCGGCTATGGCGCTGAAATCTATGGCGGCCGCTGGAATCATAAAGGCCACGCTGCCATCTATTTAGCCAGTAGTGTGTCACTGGCAATGCTGGAAACACTGGTGCATATTCAAGACAGCTCAACACTCTGTGAGTTTGAATTATTTCAAATTGAGATTGATGATAGCAATATCATGCTGTTACAGCCACAGGATTGGCCCATTGACTGGCGTAACGACCCCGCACCTGTCGCTACGATGGATATCGGCACCGAGTGGTTGGCATCAGAATCATCAATTGGATTACTGGTCCCGTCCACACTGGTGCCATCAGAACACAATATGCTGGTCAACCCACGCCACAAAGATTTTCAGACCTGTTTGAGTACCGCTAAAACACTCTCCTTCGCCTTCGATCCGCGATTGAAATAGCCAACCGGCTATGGCTTAGCTTGGTCTTTTTTCGGCAGCGTATTTTTCAATTGGCTAATCAACTGGCGGCGAAAATCTCCCAGTTTAGGTTTATCACCATCCAGCCATGGCAACGGGCGACATAGCTCCATCGCTTTGATACCCAGTCGGGCGGTCAGTAGCCCCGCCCCGATCCCTTGCGCCGCACGAGCCGATAAACGCGCGGCCAAATCCTGTGACAACCAGTCCATACCCACTTCTCGTACCAATTCGGAAGCCCCGGCAAAAGCAATGTTCAGTAACACTAAGCGGAATAACCGAATTCGGCTGAAATATCCCAATTCGATACCATACAAAGCAGCAATACGATTAATCAGACGAATATTACGCCAGGCGATAAAGGCCATATCCACCAACGCCAGAGGACTGACCGCAATCATTAATGCTGATTCAGCAGCGTAGCGGCTAATTTCTGCCCGTGCCTGATTATCCAGTGCTGGCTGTACCAGTTTGGCATATAACTCAACCACTTCTCGATCGTTATGCGTCTCATGCAAGGACGCCTGCCAACGTTGCAGTGCCGGATGCCCTTGATCCAGTCCGGCCTGACGCGCCAGTTTTTCACAAAAGGTGCGCCCTTGCCCGATACCGTGACTCACCAAGAGTTCACGGGCGATATCTCGCTCTTGTGCCCGCTGGCGTAAACGGTATAAGCGCCGCCACTCGGTCAACACCGAACCAACTCCGGCCACCACAATCAGCCCACCGGCAGTCGTTGCCCCCAGTGCTATCCAATCCTGCTGCTGCCAAGCCTGATTAACCCATTGCACTGACTGGGCAATTACACTGACACCAAAGAGTGCCAGTCCGGCCGTCACCATTTTGCGCCACAGACTGCGTTTGGGTTTCAGCGCAGCATTCACCAACCCTTCCACCCGCCCTTCTTCATCTTCAGCGTCTAGTTCAGGTGCCGCAGGGTAGAAGTTCTCCGCGGTTTGTTGATCAAAAGCCTGTGCTGCTTTTAATACTGGCTCATCAAGAGGCTGCAAAGGCTGTTCAAAATCTATCCGTGGTTTCAACGGCTCACTCATCGCAACTTATCTCCCAATAAGAACTCCATCACTGCATCCAGCCGAATATGGGGCAATGGGCTATCAACATTCACCGCTTGTGGACGAAATTCATCAAAATGAAAACCCTGTTGCTGCCAGAATGCCGGACCAGGCAAACGCGCCGGGACATCCCCCGGGAATACCGTCAGCGGTACACCATCCAGTAGGCGATGGCCACGCAATGCAGGGATTTTTTGCCCCTGATGTTCGACTATGCCACTTTCTGTCGCCTGTACCGATGCTAGCCCAACACAATCCATACTGATCCCTTCGAAAGCAGCATTTTGCCAGGCTTCCTGCACCAATTGCTGGAGTAACGATACTAGATTCGCGTGTTGATCCGCCGTCACGTGATCCGCTTTAGTCGCCGCAAACATCAGCTTATCGATACACGGCGAGAATAAGCGACGGAATAACGTTCGTTTTCCGTAATGGAAACTCTGCATTAATTGTGTCAGAGCCAGGCGCATATCGTTGAATGCCTGCGGCCCGCTGTTCAAAGGTTGCAAACAATCCACCAGCACAATTTGTCGATCAAATCGGACAAAATGTTCTTTATAAAAACCTTTCACCACCGAGTTGCAGTAATAGCTAAAACGGGTGCGTAACATACCCAAATTGGAATGTTTATCCGCCTGCGCCAGCCGTGATTCACTCAGTTCATTCACCTCCGGCCACGGGAAAAACTGTAGTGCAGGCGCACCAGCCATATCACCAGGCAGGACAAACCGCCCGGGTTGAATGAAATGCAGGCCTTCATTCTTGCAGCGAATAAGATAATCGGTATAGGCCTGTGCAATGGCCGCTAGCTGGTTTTCGTCTGCCGGTGCTAACGGATCACACTGCTGACACAATGTTAGCCAAGGTTTGGCCCACTGTGCGCGATCCCCTTGTAGTAGACCAGCCATCTGGCGGGACCAGCTTAAATAGTCCTGTTCCAACATAGGCAGGTCCAGTAACCATTCACCGGGGTAATCGACAATCTCCAAATAAAGTGTCGATGTCTCTTTAAAGTGGCGCAAAAGCGAATCACCAGAACGAAAGCGCAATGCTAAGCGAATTTCACTGACGCCACGGGTTGGGGTTGGCCAGTTTGGCGGTGTGCCATATAAAGACGCCAATCCTTCATCATAGGTAAAACGTTGAATACCCAAATCACGCTGCGGTACCCGTTTTACACCCAGTAGCCGCTCTTCGCGCACAGCCGAAAACAGCGGTAAACGTGCACCGCTGTGGACATGAAGTAATTGATTCACTAACGAAGTAATAAAGGCAGTTTTCCCGCTGCGGCTCAAGCCGGTTACCGCTAATCGCAGATGGCGATCCATCCCACGATTAACCAAAGACGTGATCTCATTTTGCAGTCGTTTCATGCTTCTCCTTGGCAAATTGGCCAGCAGCTGCCTGCATTGCGCGTTTTAACATTGGCTCGAGCAGCATCAGCAGCAACCAACGCAGGGGCTTGCGACTCACACTCTTTACTATCAAGCCAGCCGCACTGGCTGGGCCATAGGCCAATGCAACAGTAAAGATAATTTTAACCAGTGACGTTAATACTACACCTGCACGTGAACGGGCGGGATTATTGTTCATCTTTTGCCCTCCGGCAGGCTGTATGGATAGGTAAGTAACATCTATGGGCAACATTCCCGGCTGCAATAATTGGTAACACTACAACTGGCGAAAACGGCTCTGGACACCAAAAGTCTCAGAGGTGACATAGCGCTCTACCTGGCGCAAACGCTGTTCCCCGGCGCCCAACTCAAACTCTAGTTGATCCAGCAGCTGACGAGGCGTTGCTTCATGCTGCCCATTAAAACTGGCTGCGGGGACCGGTTCCAGTATAAAAGTCAGTACGATATAGGCCGCGATAGTGAAAACAAACAAACCAAAGAACAGAGATAACACCACCATCACCCGAATCAATCGTACTGGAATATCAAAATAGTGGGCCAGACCAGCACACACCCCTTTGATCATGCCCTCTTCTGGCACCCGGTACAGTTTTTTGCCACTTAACATATTATTTTTAAAAACATCGCCCATTATGACTGCCTCCAGTTCGGATGTTGCGCATCAAGAATTTCTTCTAATGTTTGAATCCGTTCCCGCATCCGGCGAGCATCATCAGTTAACTGTGATAGGCGCTGCATATCCTGATGACTAAGCTGAGCGCCACTTTGCTGGCGATTGCTGTAATGCAGCCATAACCAAATAGGTGCGACAAACAGTACAAAAATGGTCAGTGGTATGGCAAGAAACAGGATACTCATTCGTTCCCCTTAATCATCTGGCGGGTATCCGCATTTAAATTATGGCAGGCCGCTTTATTGCTTACGGCCCGCTCGATATATTTTCGCCACTAAAGCGATAAAACAGAGCAAAAGATAGGGCTTACGCAAATGGATCAAGACCATTACTCAGCCGAATTCATTTTCGCTTTCAGTGCGGCCAACTGGTTACTGATTTCATCATCTGCTTTCAGTTCAGCAAACTGGCTTTCCAGCGACTTTTGTTTGCCGACCCCCACAGTTTCAGCCTCAGCTTCCATATGGTCAATACGCCGCTCGAATTGCTCAAAACGTGCCATAGCTTCGTCGAGTTTCCCACTATCGAGCTGGCGGCGCACATCGCGAGATGACGCAGCAGCCTGATGGCGCAGGGTCAGCGCCTGTTGTCTGGCGCGGGTTTCAGTTAGCTTACTTTCCAACTCGCTAATTTCATGTTTCATGCGGCTCAGTGTTTCTTCTACTGTGGCCACTTCACGGGTCAGTGTATCAATCAATGCAGCAACTTTTTGTTTTTCAATCAGTGCCGCGCGGGCTAAATCTTCTTTATCTTTACGCAGAGCCAGCTCGGCTTTTTCCTGCCACTCTTGCTGCTGACTTTCGCTGTGATCGATGCGACGCAACAACTGTTTTTTCTCAGCTAATGCGCGGGCAGATGTTGAACGAATTTCGACTAGTGTATCTTCCATTTCCTGAATCATCAGGCGTACTAACTTTTGTGGATCTTCCGCTTTATCCAGCAATGTATTGATGTTGGCATTCACGATATCGGCAAAGCGTGAAAAAATACCCATAATGTATGTCCTCTTTGACTTAATGGCTTTCTGAAATAGCGGCGTCTGGTTGCATCCATTCGCCTAACTCTTGTGGAATAACTATTATCAAGAGTCGTGCCAACTTTTCATTAGTTTTAATAACTTGAAAAATAACAAAAAAATATTTTCTGCTTAAATTAAGATAGAATGTAAAGTGAGTGTTTTAACCAACTATTGGCGAATTTCATCATGAGCGAGCAATTAGAAAACCTGTTAGGCGAAGCAAACTCTTTTGTTGAAGTGCTGGAGCAAGTTTCCGGGCTGGCAAAGTTGAATAAGCCGGTGTTGGTGATTGGTGAACGAGGCACCGGTAAAGAGCTGATTGCGCACCGGTTACATTATTTATCAAACCGTTGGCAGGGGCCATTCATCTCACTTAACTGTGCCGCATTGAATGAAAACTTACTTGACTCAGAATTATTTGGTCATGAAGCTGGGGCGTTTACCGGTGCGCAGAAGCGCCATCTGGGGCGTTTTGAACGAGCAGATGGGGGGACGCTCTTTTTAGACGAACTGGCCACAGCGCCTATGTTAGTGCAGGAAAAATTACTGCGTGTGATTGAGTATGGTCATCTGGAGCGCGTTGGCGGCAGTCAGCCGTTGCAAGTGGATGTCCGGCTGGTTTGTGCTACCAATGACAATTTACCCGCTTTAGCGCAGGCAGGTAAATTCCGCGCCGACCTGCTGGACCGGCTCGCCTTTGATGTAGTGCAACTACCACCGTTACGTGAACGTCAGCAAGATATCATGTTACTCGCTGAACACTTTGCCATCCAGATGTGTAGAGAGTTAGGTCTGCCGCTATTTCCCGGCTTTACGCCACAAGCTAAACAGCAACTACTGGATTATGACTGGCCGGGTAATGTGCGGGAGTTGAAAAATGTGGTGGAACGTTCAGTTTATCGCCACGGGAATAGTGACCAATCACTGGATAATATCATTATTAATCCTTTCGCACCCCGACAGCCTCGTGAAAACAAAGCGCCGCAAATGGCAGACGTTCACGTTTCTGAACTTCCTCAATTGCCTCTCGACCTAAAGCAGTGGTTGCAAAACAGTGAACAGCAAATGTTGAAACACGCTTTGGAACAGGCGCGGTTCAATCAACGCAAAGCGGCGAGTTTACTCGGGCTAACCTACCATCAGTTACGTGGCATGTTAAAGAAACATGCTATTTTAAGCGGTGATATCGGTCAGTAGAAAAGAATTAGCTTCTCATTTCGTTCAGTGCAGAGGATAATAACCGGCTGATCTGAGCGAAAAGCTAATGAACCCCCTCCAGCCCCCGTAGATATTTACCTTTAACACAGACATCGACAGGGAGATTAATTAAGTAAGCGGCTTGTGCAAAACTGGATAGCCCTTTCGCTCCATTACCATTAACTTTATCTTCTGCTATAGTTCCATACCATTTATCATCTATTTTAATATTAATCGCATTAAGCGACATATCATCCGGTCGCCACATAATAGTCGCATTATATTTTTTAATTATCTGATTATAAATCATCATGCTGTTATCAGCATCACATTGTGATTTTAAATCTCCAGGTTTAGTCGCCAATACCGAACTACAAAATAACACAATGGCCCCATAAATAACCACCTTCATAATATAACCTCTACATATTAGGAATATTAACTTTATAAAATAGCGATTAACTTAAACATTCTGCCATGACCTCGATAAATTGAATCTATACCCCGCTTGTGGTTCGTTGACTTCATACTGCCAAAACACGCCCTGACCATCGGTCTTATTCCCATTCTTAACATCCAGACTCGCATTATATTCAGAGTCGACGGTATTATTAAAGCATTGCGATAAGGATTCGCACTGGCACTCGATCGTGTTTGCCGATACAAAGGGTTAGGCATAAACTCATTAGCGATAACTTTGCCCTGACGCAACAGGTATGAAGTTGCTGACATAATTTGTTCTCCTAAAATTCTGCTATGCGCCATCCATTCCGATAAGAACGGCGAATAGCGAAAAATATGGTGAAGCTCCTGTTGCATACCACTCGCCCCCACGCGTAATATAAAATTCAATGTATAATCTGCGCTATACATATTACTATCAGCCCTTATCTGATAAAGATAAACCAGTGCATCACTGCCTATTGTCGTTTGTGTTTTTTTCAAAACTCTCTCTAAATAATTATAAGCAAATATTTTATCGGCTGTAGTGGAAATAAATATACTATCCGCTGATGTGGCATGGTCACCACGGCAACTTCTGCCACTAAGGTGTTCTACTACAGAATCATTATCACCTAAAGAGTGAAAACCCTGACTGAATATCTCTTGATAATCGCGGGTATCAACACGCCAAACAATATCCGGCGGTTTAGCCCAACCACTCATACTTATTATATAAGAAATAAACAATAAAACCATTAATTGACATCGTTTCATAACGCCACCAGACTATATAAATACAGTTTCAGCACTAATATTTTTCATTTATTAATATAGCAATGGATGTATTGATTTCATAATACAAAAAAACTGAGTGCACACAGGATAAATATCATTATCATTTATAATTAAATCGTGATCGAACGTCAGTACACATAACATATGAAAGGACCAGGCGACGCCAGGCAAAAAAAAAGCCAGCACCCGAGCTGGCTTAAAAAACACTGGAAGCAATGTGAGCAATGTCGTGCTTTCCTGTCTAAAACCAGAAGCTACTGGCCTTATCTCGAAGAGCAAAATGATGATAATGGTTATCAATATCACTTGCAAACACTTTGTTGAGAATTTTTCTCATTCCCGCACTGATTATGATGGAATTATACTCAATTACAGCATCGAACACCGCCGCCGCCGCCCATTGCTCTCACTACATCCTCGCGTATAAACAACAATTTGCTGTTTATTCACCTCGATTGCTGCAACAACCAGCAGACAGTGCAGTTGTTTTACTCAATGGATTGGGGGGAGTGTCAGATTACGGTACACTAAGAGTATTGCTTACTTACTGCGAAGCGTTTATGCGTGCTTTACTTATTTGCTTGCTGTCGTTGTCTTGCCTTGCGACATCAGCGCTGGCGCAACCCGCCCCGGCCCCTCAACCCGCTCAACCGCTGCCGGATATCCGCCAACGTGGCTTCGTCTATTGTGTCAGCGGGATACTCAATACCTTTAATCCGCAGATGGCCAGTAGCGGATTGACCATCGATACCCTGGCAGCACAACTTTACGACCGCCTGCTGGACGTTGACCCGTATACCTACCGTTTAATCCCTGAACTAGCTGAAAGTTGGCAAGTGCTGGATAACGGCGCGACATATCGTTTTCATTTACGTAAAGACGTCCCCTTCCAGACCACCGATTGGTTTACCCCAACCCGGATGATGAACGCAGATGATGTGATATTCAGCTTTCAGCGGGTATTTGACTCACAACACCCCTACCACCATGTCAATGGTGGCGAGTATCCTTACTTCGACAGTTTACAATTTGCCGACGCAGTGCAAAGTGTCAAAAAACTGGATGATTATACGGTTGAATTTAAGCTGAAGGCTCCAGATGCCTCCTTCCTTTGGCATCTGGCTACCCATTATGCACCAGTACTCTCTGCCGAGTACGCCGACGTGTTGACCCAAAAAGGCCGACAAGAGCAGATCGATCGTGAGCCTGTGGGGACCGGTCCCTTCTTGTTGAACGAATATCGCTCCGGGCAATACATTCGTCTGTTCCGTAACAGTGATTATTGGAAAGGTTTACCGCGCATGCCGCAGGTGGTTATCGATCTGGGTGCGGGTGGTACTGGCCGCTTATCCAAACTACTGACCGGCGAGTGTGATGTGTTGGCCTATCCAGCAGCCAGCCAATTATCCATTTTACGAGATGACCCTCGCCTGCGTCTGACACTGCGCCCAGGGATGAATGTAGCTTATTTGGCATTCAACACCCGTAAGCCACCACTCAACGATCAGCGGGTGCGGCAGGCGATCGCATTATCGATTAACAACCAGCGATTAATGCAGTCAATCTATTACGGTACCGCTGAGACCGCAGCGTCTATTTTACCTCGTGCATCATGGGCATATGACAATCAGGCCCAGGTAACCGAATATAATCCAGAAAAAGCTAAAGAGATTCTAAAACAGCTTGGATTGACTAATTTACAATTCAATCTATGGGTGCCGACCGCCTCGCAATCTTATAATCCCAGCCCATTAAAAACGGCGGAACTGATTCAGGCTGATTTGGCTCAGGTGGGGATTACGGTCAATATAGTGCCGGTCGAAGGCCGATTCCAAGAGGCGCGGCTGATGGAGATGAATCACGACCTGACGCTGACGGGGTGGTCGACAGACAGTAATGACCCAGACAGTTTCTTCCGCCCGCTATTAAGCTGTGCGGCAATTCGTTCGCAAACAAACTATGCTCATTGGTGTGATCCGGCGTTTGATGAATTGCTACAAAAAGCATTACGTTCCCAGCAATTATCCGCGCGTATTGAATATTATCAGCAAGCTCAGCGTATTTTGGAGCAACAATTGCCACTGTTGCCATTAGCATCTTCATTACGGTTACAGGCATACCGTTATGATATTAAAGGTTTGGTATTAAGCCCGTTTGGCAATTCTTCTTTTGCTGGCGTGTTCCGTGAGAGCAATGAGGGCAAAAAACCATGATTATCTTCACCTTACGCCGCTTATTACTATTAGTGATAACGTTGTTTATGTTGTCACTGGTCAGTTTTAGCCTGAGCTACTTTACCCCTCATGCGCCGTTAAATGGCGCATCCTTAATGGATGCTTACCGCTTCTATTTCAATAGCCTGTTTCAGTGGGACTTCGGGGTTTCTAGCATCAATGGTCAACCTATTAGCGAGCAATTGCGTGAAGCCTTCCCCGCCACCATGGAATTATGTGTACTGGCCTTTACACTAGCCCTATTTGTTGGTATTCCGCTGGGGATTATTGCCGGTGTGATGCGCGGGAAATGGGCTGATATCGCCATCAGTTCTGTCGCATTACTTGGTTTCTCAATTCCTGTATTCTGGTTGGCGCTGCTGTTGATGTTGTTCTTTTCACTGCATTTAGGTTGGCTGCCGGTTTCTGGCCGGTTTGACCTGTTATATCAAGTGAAACCGGTCACTGGTTTGGCTCTGGTCGATGCATGGCTATCACCTTCGCCGTATCGCAAAGAGATGATGCTCAGCGCTGTGCAGCATATGATCCTGCCAATCACCGCATTGGCGGTGGCCCCAACGACCGAAGTCATTCGCCTTATGCGCACCAGTACCGATGATGTTATTGGGCAAAACTACATTAAAGCCGCCGCCACTCGCGGCCTATCACGCTTTACCATTATTCGCCGCCATGTGCTGCATAATGCATTGCCGCCCATCATTCCAAAACTGGGGTTACAGTTTTCCACCATGCTGACGTTAGCGATGATAACCGAAGTGGTGTTTAACTGGCCGGGATTGGGCCGTTGGTTGATAAACGCCATTCGCCAGCAGGATTACGCCGCCATTTCTGCGGGGGTAATGGTGGTCGGGTCGTTGGTTATCGTCATTAACGTCCTGTCAGATATTCTGGGTGCAATGATGACACCGCTAAAGCATAAGGAATGGTATGCCCTTCGATAATGTCTACCGTGAGAAGAAAATGCCCAGCCCGTTGCTGTATACCTGGCGGCTTTTTTATGGCGATGCCTTGGCAATGGTGGGCTTCTACGGCGTACTCGCCCTCTTGGTGCTTTGTGTGTTGGGCAATACACTGGCACCCTATGCCCTTGACCAACAGTTTTTGGGCTACCAACTGCTCCCGCCTTCCTGGTCGCGCTATGGCAACGTTTCGTTCTTCCTTGGCACTGATGATCTCGGCCGCGATATTTTAAGCCGATTATTGGCAGGAACCGCATCGACTTATGGCTCGGCACTGTTAGTCACACTGGCTGCGGCGCTGTGTGGCGTGATCCTTGGTGTATTTGCCGGTATCACTCACGGCTTTCGCTCCGCTATTCTTAATCATGTACTGGATACCCTGCTCTCTATTCCGTCGCTGCTGCTGGCCATCATTGTGGTCGCCTTTGTCGGGCCGAGTTTAGAACATGCCATGTTCGCGGTTTGGCTGGCACTGCTACCCCGAATGGTACGAACCATTTATAGCGCCGTACATGATGAGTTGGATAAAGAATATGTTATTGCCGCCCGTTTAGATGGCGCGTCTACCCCTCATATTCTGGCTTATGCTATTTTCCCCAATATTGCCGCTATTTTGGTCACTGAATTTACCCGGGCACTATCAATGGCAATTTTGGATATTGCTGCGTTGGGTTTTTTGGATTTAGGCGCACAATTGCCCTCACCGGAATGGGGAGCGATGCTGGGGGACTCACTTGATTTAGTCTATGTCGCCCCGTGGACCGTGATGTTGCCGGGTGGCGCGATTTTAGTCAGCGTACTGCTAGTTAACCTGTTGGGTGACGGCATGCGCCGGGCAATTAATGCGGGGGTGGAATAATGCCGTTACTTGATATTCGTAACCTCACCATTGAATTTATGACCTCTGAAGGGATGGTCAAAGCGGTTGATCGCATCAGTATTACCCTGACTGAGGGTGAAGTTCGTGGTCTGGTGGGTGAATCCGGTTCAGGTAAAAGTTTAATCGCCAAAGCTATCTGTGGGGTCAGTAAAGATAACTGGCGCATTACCGCTGACCGTTTTCGCTTTGACGACATCGATCTGTTGCAATTGACCCCACGCGAACGACGCAAGGTGATCGGCCATAATATCTCGATGATTTTTCAGGAACCGCAATCCTGTCTGGATCCCTCAGAAAATATTGGTCAGCAATTGATACAAGCGATACCGGGCTGGACCTATAAAGGTCGCTGGTGGCAACGTTTTCATTGGCGCAAACGGCGGGCAATTGAGTTGCTGCACCGTGTAGGGATTAAAGACCACACAGATATTATGTGCAGTTATCCCTATGAGCTGACTGAAGGTGAATGCCAAAAGGTGATGATTGCCATTGCACTGGCTAATCAACCTCGGCTGCTTATCGCCGATGAACCTACCAATGCCATGGAACCCACCACTCAGGCACAAATTTTCCGTCTGCTGGCGCGACTTAATCAGAATAACAACACCACTATTTTGCTGATAAGCCATGACTTGCAGATGATGAGTAAATGGGCGAATCGGGTTAACGTGCTGTATTGCGGCCAAACTGTGGAAAGTGCCGTTTGCGAAGACCTGCTGGCCGCCCCCCACCACCCTTATACTCAAGCGCTGATCCGTGCCATGCCCGATTTTGGCCGCTCCCTGCCACATAAAAGTCGCTTAAATACCTTGCCTGGGGCTATTCCATCACTGGAGCATTTGCCCGTTGGCTGTCGTCTTGGGCCTCGCTGCCCTTATGCGCAAAAAACCTGTATTGAAACACCGCGCTTGCGGCTGGTAAAAAACCACGCCTTTGCCTGCCACTTCCCCTTAAATCTGGAGGAGCAATAATGGCAGAGACTCTGCTCGAAGTCCGTAATCTGAGCAAAACCTTCCGCTACCGCACCGGGTTATTTCGTCGTCAGCACGTAGAAGCGGTCAAATCGGTCAGTTTTACTTTACGCGAAGGCCAAACCCTGGCGGTGATTGGTGAGAACGGTTCCGGTAAATCCACCTTGGCAAAAATGCTGTCGGGCATGATTGAACCAACGGATGGTGAATTGCTGATTGACGATCATCGCCTGTCCTACGGTGATTATGCTTACCGCAGCCAACGTATCCGTATGATTTTTCAGGATCCGAGCACCTCACTTAACCCGCGTCAGCGCATCGGCCAGTTGTTGGATGCGCCACTGAAATTGAACACTGATTTAGACGCGGTGGCTCGTGAGCAACGAATCTATCAGACCTTGCGGCAAGTGGGATTACTGCCCGATCACGCTAACTATTATCCGCATATGTTGGCGTCCGGCCAGAAGCAGCGTATCGCACTGGCACGGGCACTTATCCTGCAACCTAAAGTGATTGTTGCCGATGAAGCACTGGCGTCTTTGGATATGTCCATGCGCTCACAGATTATTAATCTGATGCTGGAATTACAGGAAAAACATGGCATATCTTATATTTATGTCACCCAGCACTTAGGCATGATGAAACATATCAGCGATCAGGTGATTGTGATGCATGAAGGAGAAGTGGTGGAGCGTGGTAGCACGGCCGAGGTGCTGGCATCCCCGCTGCACGATCTGACTAAGCGGCTGATTTCCAGCCACTTTGGTGAAGCTTTAACCGCCGATGCCTGGCGGCGGGACTCAGGCCATTTTTAGGCGGGTTTTCTGCCCTGCCATTTACCTCCACGATCACCCATTCCGCGCTCACCTCAGCGCGGATTTTTTCCTGCTTCTTTAGTCATTTATTCGCTAACGTAACAACATTTTTGTTATATATAATAATATGTTATTACTTTTAGTTATGGATTATGGTTTAACATTATTTTATCTCGCAAACTCAATCAGTAATGATATCCACTGTGTTCATTCCATAAAACAACAGGATATCTTGCCGATGTTGATACCGACTACTTTGCTATGCTCCCGGTCCGATACCGCACTACCTACCCTTGTCACTGATTCGCTCTCGGTTTATAGCCAAACGGTGCTTACAACCTCTTTATCGTTAACCTGGGCGCGTTGCTGTCCCTAACGGAGGTCATCATGGTGCAATTTCGACAACAGGATAATGCCCATTGGTATCATGAAACTCAACGCAGCGGTAACCCGGAGATCTACGCCGCCCCCGTCACCGAGGAGAGTTACAGTGCTAATAGTTGTAATGGCGATAATCTGCTGACAAATGAGAACAGCATTGAACAGGGTATCTTTTTGCTTGGCTTAGCCGATACTATTCCCGCCCGATTAGATGACCCGTTACGCCAGCATGCGGCGATTTTGTCTGCCTCAGATGCAATGTATCAGGCACTTTTCCCGCTCACTGTCGAGCTGAACCGAGACCACACCTTTTCACTGTATGACCGCTTAAGTACCGCACTGACGGTGGCACAAGTTACCGGGGTTCAACGGTTGTGCAGCCATTATGCCGCCCGCCTGACGCCACTTTCCAGCCCGGACGCATCGCGGGAAAGTAATATGCGATTGACACAGATAACCCAATATGCCCGTCAACTGGCCAGTCAGCCGACATTAATTGATAAGCATGCTTTGCAACAACTCGCTGATGTAGGTTTAACCGCTACAGATATTATTGTTTTATCGCAGATTATTGGTTTTGTTAGTTATCAAGCCAGAGTAGTGGCAGCCCTTTGTGCACTCGCTGGATATCCTACGGTAATATTGCCCGGTTTTCCGCGCATGGAAGATGCTCCCGCAGGCTTGATAGCGTCATCTGTAGCGCAATGGCAAGGTTGGTTACCCTCAAAGACAATCAATGAGGTCATTTCATCTGAGCCATCGTCAGATGACGCAGAGATAACCCTCAGTGAGTTGCTACAACACCATCAGCAAAGTCTGCTCGCGTACCGCACCATTATCACCCGCCAACATTATCCTCCGTTGCTGCCACCTGATTGGCTGGCATTGGTGGCGTTGGTGACTGCGCGCATCAATGGCAGTCGCTACTGTCTGGCTATCCATAAACACCAATTGCACCAATTAACCCCTAACACCACATTGATAACGGCACTTGACGCGGGGATTGATAACGCTTTGGCGACTCAATCTGATGAGCAGATTATCCACTGGCTTATCTATGCCGCAGCCGAGTTGACTCGCGCACCAGAACGCTTTAGCCATCAACATATCAGTCCATTGTTAGCTCTGGGTGTCAGTAATCAGCAACTGGTGAGTATCATCTTCGACACCGCCGCAGCCGGATGGACCAACCGGTTAAGACAAACGCTGGGGCAAGCTGTTTGATACTCGCCCGCAATTGCGGATTGCAGTGTTTTAGTGGGTAGCCAACCACGTTTTAGCGACATCAAAAAAGTGCTGGGCCAGCGGTGTAACTCGCCCTGGTTCAGCCACCACGACAGCAGCATGCCGACTCATCTTCAAAATATCCACCGGCCGCCGTTGCAGGTCGGGTGACATATCCTCAAGTAGACTACCCTGCGGGAACAGGCCACAGCCTAAACCGACAAAGATGCCTTGTAACAACTGAAAGATAGAAGTACTTTCCAGCCGCACATGCAGCGGCAGACCGGCATCACGAAAACTGTTATCCAGATAGCGGCGGAAGTAACGGCTGGGTTCAGCCAGGCAGAGCGGCAGTTGTGCTACCTGGGCCAGTGCCAGCGGCTCAGTCCCCATCAAATCAGGGAAATGTCCGGGGTGAAACACCAGGTCAATGCCCCCGTCAACTAGCGGTTGTACCTGAAAATGCAGCTCATTCAAGGTGGTCAATTCAAAAAAACCAATGCCCACATCGACCGAGTGACCGGTTAAAGCTTCCAGTAATTGGTCAGCACTTAACACTGAAACACGGTAATCCAGATGGGGATAGCGTTCACTGGCACTTTTAAGTAATAGTGCCAACGAGATACTGCATTGTGGTACTACACCAATACGCAGCGTGCCGTTTAAACCATGTTTAAGGGACTCCACCTCTAACTTTAGCCCTTGATAGACAGAGACAATCTCTCTGGCCCAGGCTAATACGCGCTCACCTTCGGCGGTAAATCCTTCGAAATTATTACCCCGGTTTATCAGTGCCACCCCCAGTTCCCGCTCCAGGTTTTTCAGACGCATCGACAATGTTGGCTGGCTGACAAAGCTGGCCTCAGCCGCACGACCAAAATGGCGCTCGCGCTCCAGATTACAGAGATAGACCAGTTGCTTGATATCCATACAGATACTCAGATTTTCATGATTCTATCCAGTATACCATCGTCCCTTGGTGGCATGTTTTGCCGTGCTGGCCTTTTTCGTGCGAAAAATTTACACAGCTATCTGATCCAGATCCCATTTCATCTTTCAACTCAGGCATTTTACTGATTAACATTTGAACGAAATTTGGATAATTTCAGATTATTCACAATAACCACAATATTGAATTGTTTATTCACTCACATCTGACCATATAAACCACTAACCAATCAAATAGCAGAATATACCACCAAATAAAATCAGTTCAGCTTTTAATCAAAACAAAAAATCGTCAAACAGCTAAAACATAAACGTTAATACTGCATAACATTTGTAACATGGTCGCATAGCCCTGCCTGAGATATATGTAACAGAATATTGCAAAAGCCTTGTCTCGTTGACAAAGATAGTGAACATTAACCGCCGCTAAACATCTTATAACAATGCAAAAGGATGCCGGTTCGCGCATTCACTTTTGTCTCTCCCACCATTTGTGGTCGGTAGTGAAAAACAGAGGTCCCCGTGTCAACAGCAAACAACAGTCAACAGCCACCCAACAGTGAGCAACCCGAAAGCATCAGTATGAATGCTTTCAAACAACCAAAAGCATTTTACCTGATCTTCTCTATCGAGCTTTGGGAGCGCTTTGGTTATTACGGCCTGCAAGGGATCATGGCCGTCTATCTGGTAAAAATGCTCGGGATGAGCGAAGCCGACTCTATCACTTTGTTCTCATCCTTCAGTGCACTGGTCTATGGCTTTGTGGCCATCGGTGGCTGGTTAGGCGATAAGGTGCTCGGTGCCAAACGTGTCATCGTACTTGGTGCATTAACGCTGGCAGTTGGTTATGCCATGATTGCCTACTCCGGCCATGACATTTTCTGGGTTTATCTGGGTATGGCGACCATTGCGGTTGGTAATGGTTTGTTCAAAGCCAACCCATCCTCTCTGCTGTCAACATGCTATAACAAAGATGATCCGCGTTTAGACGGCGCATTCACCATGTACTACATGTCCGTCAATATCGGTTCATTCTTCTCTATGCTGGCCACCCCATGGTTAGCCGCGAAGTATGGCTGGAGCGTCGCATTCTCACTGAGCGTAGTGGGTATGTTGATCACCTTGGTAAACTTCTGGTTCTGCCGTAAATGGGTAAAAAATCAAGGTTCAAAACCTGACTTTGCACCACTACAGATTAAAAAGTTACTGATGGTATTGGTGGGTGTGGTTGCACTGGTCACGCTGTCAAGCTGGTTGCTGCATAACCAAATAGTGGCACGTTGGGCGTTGGCATTAGTATCTCTGGGCATCATCTGTATCTTTGCCAAAGAGACCTTCTCTCTGCATGGCACTGCCCGCCGCCGAATGATTGTGGCATTCTTACTGATGCTGGAAGCGGTGGTGTTCTTTGTGCTGTATAGCCAAATGCCAACGTCGCTGAACTTCTTTGCTATTCATAACGTTGAGCATTCAATCTTTGGTATTACCTTCGAACCAGAACAGTATCAGGCGCTGAACCCGTTCTGGATCATGGTAGCCAGCCCAATACTGGCGGCTATCTATAATAAGATGGGTGACCGACTGCCAATGCCACACAAGTTTGCTTTCGGTATGGTGCTCTGCTCTGCGGCCTTCCTGGTTCTACCATGGGGTGCCAGCTTCGCCAACGAACATGGCATTGTGTCCGTTAACTGGTTGATCCTGAGCTACGCATTGCAAAGTATCGGGGAACTGATGATTTCGGGCCTCGGCCTGGCGATGGTTGCGCAGTTGGTACCTCAGCGCTTGATGGGCTTCATCATGGGTTCATGGTTCCTGACGACAGCAGCAGCAGCCCTGATCGCCGGTAAAGTTGCAGCATTAACTGCGGTGCCAAGTGATATTACTGATGCCCATGCATCACTGGCAATCTATAGCCATGTATTTATGCAGATTGGTATTGTCACTGCCATTATCGCAGTATTGATGATGCTCACTGCACCAAAACTGTATCGCATGACTCTCGCACCAACAGAGAGTCATAAAGCGACCCCAGTAACCGCCGCATAATTGCCCGGCAGGATAAAGCACGCGTGCTAAGCACTTTATCCTGCCAACTCCCACGTAAAACTCAGACAGCCTGTCGTTTGGCGAGAATAAGTCCTAAATTCAATACTTATTTGTCAGACCATACCGCCAACTGATAGCCATCCGGGTCGGTAAAGTGGAAACGACGCCCGCCGGGGAAAGTAAATATCGCCAGCACAATAGAGGCTCCCGCTTCTTCCAACCGTTTTTGCGTCTGTTCAAGATCATCAGCATACAGAATGATTAACGGCCCACCGTTGGGCTGAACGTCACTCAGGGTGGTGAAGCCACCGGTCAGTCGGCCATCGGTAAACTCACAATATCCTGGGCCATAGTCAGTAAAGCGCCAATTGAATACCTTGCCATAGAAATCCTTCGAGCGAGCAATATCACCGACGGCAAACTCTATGTTGTCAATTCGACTATCATTTCCCTGAATACCCATAAACGGCTCCTGATTAAAATACCTGATTAATTCACTGATTCATCCTAAACATTTACTGAGATGATGAATATCACTCGCCTTATCAATGATAACTTCATCACATTATTTGTGCGCAAAAAATAAACTATACTGATAACAGACCGCACAGCGTTAACTCCATTTTGAGCGATATCAGAATGAAACCCGTCTGTTATTTGCGGTCAATAACCGGCAAGGAGGTGATTTATGATAAACCATGTATGGGGGCTTCTGACCCGTCCTAGTCAGGAATTGCAGCAAATTAAACGCGAGGGGGAAAGTGTCCGCCACCTGTATGCCCATCACGTCCTTTTAATGGCTGCCATTCCCGTGATTTGCGCGTTTATCGGCACCACACAAGTGGGCTGGAACTTTGGTGATGGTCAGATAATAAAACTGGCTCCCCTTACCGCACTCTATTTTGCCATTATTTTCTATGTTTTGATTTTGGCGGCGGTAGCTCTCATGGGACGAGTAATTTATTGGATGGCCCGCCGCTATGAGAGCCGGCCTAGTTGGCAAAGCTGTACCTTATTCGCCGGTTATGCTGCAACGCCCATGTTTTTAGGTGGCGTGGTTGCCCTCTACCCGATTATCTGGTTGTGCTTATTGGTTGGCATCATTGCACTCTGCTATGCAGGCTACCTGATGTATTTGGGCATCCCCACCTTCCTGAATATAGACCGACAAGAAGGTTTTATCTTCTCCGGTTCCACATTTGCCATCGGCGTGCTGGTATTAGAGTTACTCCTTGGTCTGACTGTATTGCTGTGGGGTTACGGTTCACGGCTATTATGACCTCCAAACCTTCCCTTCGTTAACACCGCTCCTGATAACATTTACAGAGAGCGGTGGCTGTTACTCCGTTGGTCCTCGCTTTATTAGCTTTGACTGGGGCTAATATCAGGCTTTTATGGTGATTAATGTCGCCCAGATCGCAATCTCTTACATCCACACGCAGGATAAGGTTGTACACTGAGTAAGACTGATGCAAACAAGGCGAAAAAAATGAAAAGGCTAACATTAAAAGAAATGACCGAAAGTGAGCAACGTGACGTCAAAACGCAACTCGATAGAGCCAGAATAAATTTAGGAAGGGCTTTAACCAATTCAGAACAGAATAAAGTAAGAGAAGAAGCAATAGATAAAATCATGAACGCTCGGGAACAAGTCGCCAAGTTAACCCGCGTAGAAAGAAAAACCAAAAAAACCGCACCAAGTACCACCACTTTTAGCTGGTCCGCATCGATCAGCACTCGCCCACCACGGTAACTGATTTCCACTGCCTGATAATAACAGACAGGGATTACCTACAGCGGTGGATACTCACTGCTGTAGGACAACACTTTATTTCTGCGACTAATTTTATTTCCCGCACAATTATATTACACCGCTAGCAGCATTTTTCCCCCGCCTGCCTTAGGATTAAGGAAGCTTTTTTCTTTCAGTGATCGATTAAGGAGTTTGTGATGAAATTGTTCTATAAACCCGGTGCCTGCTCTCTGTCTCCACATATTGTATTACGTGAAGCAGGGTTAGATTTTAGTATTGAGAGTGTCGATCTGGCGGCCAAAATAACTGAAACGGGTGAAGACTATTTAAGCATCAGTCCAAAAGGACAGGTACCCGCCTTGGTACTGGATGATGGCAGCCTGCTCACTGAGGGTGTTGCTATCGTGCAATATCTGGCAGATATGGTGCCAGACCGCCACCTGATTGCCCCATCAGGGACCCTTTCCCGCTATCATGCCATTGAGTGGCTAAACTTCATTGCGACTGAATTACATAAAGGTTTCAGCCCACTGTTTAACCCGAAAACACCAGATGACTATAAAACGATCGCACGTGAGCGGCTGAATAAACAATTCAGTTATGTAGACAGCGTATTAGCACAACACGATTATCTGTTAGGCAAAAAATTCAGCGTGGCTGACGCCTATTTATTTACTGTCACTCGTTGGGCGAGTGCGCTGAAACTTGATATTACCCAGCGCAGTAATTTGGATAAATATATGAGCCGTGTAGCAGAACGCCCAGCCGTTAAAGCCGCATTAGCCGCAGAAGACGTTAAGAAATAAGTCCTTTGATTAATTAGAGTGCCCCTCCATTAAGGGGCACTGTATAGCTGGGATTATAACTTGATGGCAGAGAATTTACTGACGGGATTAACAATTCCATCCTGAGCGGCGACAACCTGAAGTTCATACTCACCCATCTCCTGAGTTTTCAGCATCACTTCATATACAGCGGCAGTAACATGCTCCAGTGCCTTATCCAGTGCTTCACCTTTCAGCAAGTTCACCAGCAATAAACCACTGGTCAAATCACCCACACCGACCGGTTGGCGGGCACCAAAGTCCACCAGCGGACGGCTGATATGCCATGCCTCATCGGCCGTGACTAATAACATTTCAAAGCAGTCAGCATGATAACCGGCGCGGCTTAGGTGCTTAACTAACACAACTTTTGGCCCTTGGGCGCAGAGATCACGAGCAACCTTAACGGCCTGTTCGACACTTTCAACCCGCACACCACTAAGTTGCTCCAGTTCAAGCAGGTTCGGTGCAATGATATCGCTGGCAGGCAAGGCCTCTTTACAGAAGAACTCTGCCACCCCTGGCGCGACGATACAGCCCTTCTCTGGATGCCCCATGACCGGATCACAAAAATACCAGGCATTCGGATTGGCTTGTTTTACGCGTGCAACCGCAGCCAGAATATGATCGCCCTGCTCGGGTGAACCGATATAACCACTTAATACCGCATCACAATCTTTCAGCCGATCAATATCGGCAATGCCTTGTACTATCTCAGTCAAATGGCTGGCGGGCATCACACAACCAGTCCAGTGACCATATTGCGTATGGTTGGAAAACTGGACGGTATTCAGCGGCCAAACATTGACCCCCATTCGGCGCATAGGAAATTCAGCAGCACTATTACCCGCATGGCCAAAAACAACGTGAGACTGAATCGAAAGTATATTTTTCATTGGAACGGCCTAAAGTTAAGGGCACCCATGCCCACTTTGTAATACAGCGCTGACTGGAATAAAACATCAGCTAACAAAACATTAGCCAAAAAATAAGGGGCATTTCGGCCCCTTATCTTATTTCATTCTTATAGCCAGCTAATCAGGCAATAATGTTTTTTGCCACGACGCAATAAGGTATAGCGCCCAAACAGACGATCAGCATCGGTAAAGATGTATTCTGGGTCTGCCTGCTTTTCACCATTAATGGCGACAGCATTAGAACCAATCATAGTACGCGCCTGCCCACGAGAAGGGACCAACTCAGCATTAACCAATGCCTGTTGTAAATCAGCATCGCGGCTCAGTTCAATTGTCGGCATGCCATCTTGTGCTAACTGAGCGAAGTCGGCTTCGGTCAGCTCATTTAAATCACCGGAGAATAAGCTCGCGGTAATACGTTTGGCGGCAGCAAGGCCTTCTGCACCATGGACCATGCCGGTGACATTTTCGGCCAGAACATACTGCGCACGTGGCGCTTTGCCGCTGTTTTTATCTTCTTCTTCCAGCGCGTTAATTTCTTCCATACTCATGAAAGTAAAGAACTTCAGGAAACGATAAACATCGGCATCTGCGGTGTTAATCCAGAACTGGTAGAATTTGTAAGGACTGGTCTTCTTCGGATCAAGCCATACCGCACCACCTTCGGTTTTACCAAATTTAGTGCCGTCAGCTTTAGTAATTAATGGCACGGTCAGGCCATAAACTTGCTGCTGATGGAGGCGACGCGTCAAATCAATACCAGAGGTAATATTACCCCACTGATCAGAGCCGCCGATTTGCAGCGCCACACCGTGAGCTTTATTCAGGCAAGCGAAATCATAAGCTTGTAACAGGTTATAGGAAAACTCAGTAAACGAAATCCCACTGTCATCGCGATTCAGGCGTTGCTTAACCGCTTCCTTATTGATCATCTGATTAACAGAGAAGTGCTTGCCAATATCACGCAGGAAGGTCAGCACATTCATGCCACCAAACCAATCGTAGTTATTGGCCGCAATAGCACTGTTTTCACCGCAATCAAAATCCAGGAATGGCGAAACCTGACGGCGGATTTTCTCCACCCATTCGTTAACCGTATCTTCCGTATTCAGTTTGCGTTCGCTAGCCTTGAAACTTGGATCACCAATCATACCGGTAGCGCCACCGACCAGCGCCACGGGACGATGCCCAGCCAGTTGGAAACGCTTTAGGCACAACAACGGAACCAGATGACCCAAATGCAAGCTGTCTGCGGTAGGATCGAAACCGCAATACAGTGAAATTGGCCCTTGCGCCAGTCTCTCTGCTAACGCGTCTTCATCCGTAACCTGGGCAACGAGGCCCCGCTCTTGCAATTGTTTAATCAGGTTGCTGCTGGTCATCAACGACTCCATTGTTTTTCACAAAAAATTGTCTTTTACAAAAATTATCTTTTACCAGGAAAAGAGGATTTATACCCAAAAAACTTGGCGTTGCAGCCAGGCAGCAAGCAAATAAATCCCACTGGGCTTACTCAAATAAGAAATAAGCGATTAGAGTGACAAATTTGCTTGCCGTGGCCTCGCAGAGGCGAGACTCAGGGGTGGGCCGAGTAACGAACGTAAAAACCCCCTGCGGCTTCAAGTACGAAGGGTATAGAATAAAGCGCCCGTCACACGAGCGCTAGGCTTAACCACAATTATTTCATCGTTCTCAAGGGGCTAAACGGTCAATTTTCCATGCATCTGCTTGCCGTTGATAAATAAAACGGTCATGCAAGCGATGCTCACCGCCCTGCCAAAACTCCACAGAGTCAAACTTAACGCGGAACCCGCCCCAAAAACTGGGCAACGGCACGTCACCATGCTGGAATTTTTGCTTTAACTCGAGGAACTTACTTTCCAATACACCACGAGCAGAAATACGTGATGATTGTTGGGAAACCCAGGCACCAATCTGGCTATCTTTCGGGCGGGAACTGAAGTACTTCAGCACTTCAAGGGTTGAAAGCCGTTCTGCGGTACCGAGGAAGATGACTTGCCGGTCTAACATATGCCAAGGGAACAACAGACTAATATGTGGATTTTCAGCCAGTTGCTGCGCTTTGCGGCTGCCCAAATTGGTATAGAACACCATACCCTGATCATCATAATGCTTCAGCAGCACGATGCGCTGATAAGGTTGACCATCGGCAGCTACCGTAGCCACACACATAGCTGTTGGATCAGGCAAACGCGCTTCACAGGCCTGTTTTAACCAACGTTCAAATAAGTCCAGTGGGTTTTCGGTTAAATCACTGCGACGCAAACCGCCGCGAATATATTCACGACGTAAATCTGCAACATCAAATTCATTCTTGTCAGTCATATAAGCTCTGTAACGCGCAGGAAAGCAGTGACTATTATTCTGCCCTTGCAGAGCAAGAATCACAATCACTCAGAGCAGACAACGGCCTGATTACTTGATCAAAACACAGTCATTGATAATGACTTTTCCATCACGCTCAACAAAAGCACTATTTCCTTTCGACCAGAAGCTATAGTGGCCGTTGCTATATTTAGTGCCGGAAGCTGCACGCACCTGAGGTAAGGTCAACTGTTCACCATCTAACACCAAATTGACTTTATCTTGGCGGTTGTCCTGAGCAACGGTCAGCCGGGTTGTGCCACACTGATAATGCAACGTTTCACTTTTAGGTTGAACCAGACTGCATCCTGCCAACATCAATACTGCTGTTACGCCAAATACTGAAGTTGCAACAAATAAGTGTTTCATTATGTCGTCCTCGTTGATGGAATAAGGCACCGTACCCTATGGCAGCTTAACACCCTCAGCGTGACGATACAGGATAGACTGCTCCTAAAATGGTTTCGCAACTGGCTCCGGTCACCGAGGGCAAATTACCCGATTTACCGGACAAGGTCCGAAATGCCAGCCAGGCGAACGCCAGAGCCTCCATATCGTCGCCACTCACACCAAAATTGTCAGTTACGCACACCTCCGTCCCCGGTAACAAGGTTGACATCCGTGACATCAGCAACGGGTTACGCGCCCCGCCGCCACACACCAACAGCCGCTCACAGCCTCCCGCCAACTGCACCTGTTCGGCGATTGATAGCGCGGTTAACTCTGCCAACGTTGCTTGAATATCTTCCGGTTTCAGCCCCGGCACCTTCGCCAATTGCTTATCCAACCACCCGGCATTGAAATATTCCCGCCCGGTACTTTTTGGAGCAGGCTTGGCAAAATAGGGATCACTGAACATAAGCTCAAGCAGCGGTTGATTAACTTGCCCCGACAGTGCCCAGCACGCATCTTTATCATAGGGTAAGGCACGATTACGCCAGATCCAGGCATCCATCAACATATTGCCAGGCCCGGTATCAAACCCCCGCACCGGCAAATCGGGTAATAGCATAGATAAATTAGCAATACCGCCAATGTTCAGTATCATGCGCCGCTCGGTGGCATGGGCTAGTAACGCATGGTGGAAAGCGGGTACCAAAGGTGCACCTTGCCCGCCATAAGCCATATCACGGCGGCGGAAATCCCCAACAGTAGCAATGTTTGTCAACGCAGCAATACGATTATTATCACCTAATTGTATTGTAAACGCCGGTTCACCAAGCGGTTCATGCCACACCGTTTGCCCATGACAGCCAATGGCGGTAATGTCCTGTGCGCTAAGGCCTTCTTTTGCTAGTAAGCCCTGCACCGCTTGCGCAAACAAGATACCCAGTTGGGCATCAAGCTTACCCACTGCGGACAAGGTCGTAGACTGGCCCTGACACATGCCGAGGATATCTTTTTTCAGCTGTAGCGGCATTGGATGACTATAGCTGGCCTGCTGGGCCACCATACGCTCATCAATGGCAGCTAACACCACATCAATCCCATCCAAACTGGTTCCTGACATCACTCCAATAAAACGGCCTGATTTCATAGCAATGACCTTATTCCCTCATTCAGGGACAAAATAGCAATAAGACTTTCCACAAGCCAAGTCAGAATAATAAAATTAACACCCTGAAAAGATATACTTTTTAAAGTGTATACCGCTATAGGAGCCTGTCCTAAACGCTACTTTTTATTTGTAGGAAAGGTCACATAAAAGTCACTCTTACTGACATTTTCATTTATCGCAGTGATATTTCTTACTTTAAGAAAGTTAAACTGCCGTTTAATATTCGTTGAAGTATAAACCGCTAAGCTGCGTACCCATCGATGGTGGTCGAAAAATTAAGCAGAAAGTTAAAATAAGTAAGTAGTGAAATAAACATTTGGGTAAGCCATACTTTGTGCAAATATCGGCCCTGCGCAAATACTGGGCCATCAATAGACTGGATTTGGATATCCCTGGCATACTGAACCGTAATACGGTTGTGCATTTTTAATAGGAGTTTTTATGATCAAGCCACTAATCGCCGTTGCTATCGCTGCGGTTACTCTGACCGGTTGTGCCAATAATAGCACCCTGTCCGGTGATGTCTTCAGCGCATCCGAAGCCCGACAAGTACAAACTGTGACTTACGGTACCCTACTATCCGTACGCCCAGTCACTATTCAGGGTGGCGATGAAAACAATGTTATGGGTGCCATTGGCGGTGCAGTCTTGGGTGGTTTCCTTGGCAATACTGTTGGTGGTGGTACTGGTCGTAGCCTGGCAACTGCAGCAGGTGCTGTTGCGGGTGGTATGGCAGGGCAAGGTGTTCAGGGCGCAATGAACCGCACCGACGGCGTGCAACTTGAAGTCCGTAAAGATGACGGCACAACCATTCTGGTGGTGCAAAAACAAGGCCCAACTCGCTTTAGCGTCGGTCAGCGCGTGATGCTAGCGAGCAGTGGTAGCACCGTTACCGTTAGCCCACGCTAATAACTCTGCTATTACTGTCTTCAGGTAAAAGCCAGAGTTCGTAATGAACTCTGGCTTGTTTTACTAAAATATTTCTTTCTGCTGTGAATAGAGTCGTAAATCTTTATTATTACTTGCTTTGTAATTGGTTAATATTGCTCTCAAGCTTATTAATCAGACCAGATAGCAATTCAATCTCATCTGTTGAAATCCCCCCAAGAATTTCTTTACGGGTGGAACATATGACTCCATCAACCGTATCGATTATCGGTGAAGACTGCTCCGTCAGTTTTATCCTCTTCGCACGGCGATCATTTGCGCAGGTATGCCGTGTGATTAAACCTTTCTCCTCCAGTTGATCTAAGGTTCTAACCAATGATGGTTGTTCGATACCAATCGCTTTTGCCAGTTGAATTTGTGACTGTTCAGGCGGTAAACGATTAATGTTATGCAAGGTAACCCAATGCCCCATTCCCGAACGAAACGCAACAAACCATCATGCGTTATGCAGCGAGTAGATACTCTAAAAATACCTCATTCGGTGAGCTGTATTCCAGAGATTTGCGCCCCCGAGTGTTGAGGATGTGCTCCAGTCTCGCAATATCTTCATCGCTGACGCCATTAAAATCGGTTCCTTTCGGATAAAACCGCCGTATCAGACCGTTGGTATGCTCATTCAACCCCCGCTCCCAGGAATGATAAGGCCGGGCAAAGTAAACCTTTGCGCCCGTTACCTGAGTGATGTCCTTATGTTTCGCAAACTCGGGTCCGTTATCTGCCGTCAGGGTTTTAAACTCGCAGAAAGTATTCGCCACGATGTCCCTGAACGCTTCCACGACGCTCTCAGCGCACTTATTGGGGAGTTTACGGATAATGACCTGCTTTGTGGCTTTGTCCACGACCGTCAGCAGGAATGACTTCTGGTCTTTGCCAAAAATCGTATCGATTTCAACATGCCCGGGAACCTGTTTGAGTTCAGCCTCAGCAGGCCTGTGCTCAATGCCAACCCTGTCCGGGATGGGCGTGCGTCCGGGCTCACCCGTATCATAGCGATAGCGTTTACCCCGGTGAGGGAGCTGAAGGTAAAGCTTACCGCCAGCCTGTCTGTCCGAACGGATATAGCGGTAGAGGGTATTTTTGCTGACGGCGATATCAAACTGGATTTTCAGTCTCCCACAGATAACCTCAGGGGAGGTATGTACAGCCAGCGCCTGCCGGAGAAAGTCTTGTGTCTGCTGGCCCAGAGGGAAACAGGCATTGTGTGCCGAGGTGGCGCCCCGCCGTTGTCTGGCTAAGGCATCAGCGCGTCTGGAGGAGTAAAGTCCGTTGAAGGCGGGGTCCGTATTACGCCTGAGCTCCCGGCTCAGGGTAGAGCGAGAGACATCCAGTTCTCTGGCAATGCAGGACTGATTAACGCCTTCAGCTTTTCGTTTTTCGATGTAAAAGCGCTCATGCTGAGTCAAATGTTTTCCCTTCATGCAACAGGGTCTCCGACAGGGTCAATACGGCTATTTTATCCGTACCTGACCGGTGGGGCACTTTGTTGCATTTCGTTTGGGAATTGGCGAATGCGTTTGAGTTAACTCCAGCGGCTTCAACCGATGGTCGATAAGCGCGCGCCAAGCGCGAACTAATCGTGCTAAATCAGATCCTAATGTCGATTCCAATTGCCCCTCCTTTTAATTAGCGTGCTAGCATAACTCCCAGAGTCCCGTCTATTTTGGGTAATTAACATTAAAAACACAAATGTATATATACCGTCGATGCTAGGGTAATAGCAATAAATACGGCGAATCCTTTAGAAAAAATGATGTTTTAGCTAAAAATACCTATTAAGGATTAACCTTATGTATGTATCAGTGTTACCCATAAACGCACCTCTTACAGACTTGGTTATAGGTGCCTCAATCTATTTCCCGCCGATGTTTAAGGCGGTTATGCTAGGTTTGGTGTTTTGGCTATTGATCCATCATGTCCTACGGAATTGGATCTACTCTGGTGACATCTGGCATCCAATATTAATGGATCTGTCAATTTTTGTCATTGCGGTCAGCGTTTCTTTATGGATATTAGCCAGTTGGTAAATTGATATGAATCATCAGTCTCTTAAATATTTCTCCTCTGTCATTGTCTTCGCTCTCGCACTTTGTGCGGGTTGGTGGATGTGGAACTACTACATGCAATCACCCTGGACTCGCGATGGTAAAGTCCGGGCTGAATTGGTCAGCATCACCCCGGAAGTGTCGGGCCGGCTGGTTAAAATAGTAGCTCATGATAACCAGTTGGTAAGCTCGGGTAGCTTATTATTTGTGATTGACCCACAACCCTACCAACTGGCACTGGATAACGCACAAGCCGCTTTAGTGAAGGCGCAAGCTGACCTGGCTAAAGCGAATCATGAAGCAGAACGTCGGCGAAATTTACCGAAAAATATCATTTCTGGTGAAGATCTCGACATTGCCAACTTAACCGCCGATAGCATGAAAGCGGCCTATCAGGGCGCAGTGGCGAATGTCGAACAAGCGAAATGGAATCTCAGCAAAACCCGTATTTATGCGCCGACCGATGGTTATATAACCAACTTGCAAACACGGGTGGGTAACTATGCTACCGCCGGCATACCATTAGTCGCGCTAATCGATACCAATTCATTCTATGTGATGGGCTATTTCGAAGAAACCAAGTTGAAACATATTAGAGAAGGTAATAAAGCCAAGATTGTTTTGTATAATGGCAACATTCCTTTACGCGGCGTAGTCGAAAGTATTGGTCGTGCTATTTATGACCAAAGTGTTGATAGCAGCGGTGACTTATTGGTAGATGTAAAACCTAATGTTCCTTGGGTACGGCTGGCCCAACGGGTTCCGGTAAGAATCAAACTGCTGGATGTCCCAGCCGATGTCACCCTTATTGCCGGCACCACCTGCACTATTTCACTGGTTGACTAAACGATGCGTATCTCCTTCCCCCTGTGGCACCAGACCCCATGGGGTAAAGCCAATACCGGTCAGTGGCGTTATGCATTGCGTAATTCATTGGCAATGTGCTTATCACTGTGGATTGCCTTTGCGCTGAATTTAGATGAGCCTTACTGGGCAATGACCTCCGCTGCAGTGGTGAGTTTCCCCACCGTCGGCGGGGTCATCAGCAAGAGTATTGGTCGCATCATCGGCAGCTTACTGGGGGCGGCCGCATCAGTGGTAATTGCCGGCCATTGCCTAAATGACCCCTGGCTGTTTACCTTTACCATTGCAGCCTGGATTGCCCTTTGTACTTTTGTCTCCAATCACTATCAAAATAATGTTTCTTATGCGTTTGCGTTAGCCGGTTATACCACCGCGATTATTGCCTTTTCTACGGTCAACACCGCTGGCACCCAGCAAATTTTTGATATCGCGCAAGCCCGAGTGTGTGAAGTAATTACCGGTATTCTTTGTGGTGGCCTGATGATGATGATGATGCCGAGCACCTCCGACGGCGAAGCATTACTGACCTCACTGCGCCGCATGCAATCTCGCTTACTGGAACATGCCGAGTTATTGTGGCAAACCGATCATAACCCCCAGCTACGTGCCTCACATGAAGGGGTAATTGGCCAGATCCTGACCATGAATGTACTGCGGATCCAAGCCTTTTGGAGCCATTACCGCTTGCGGCGGCAAAATAACGTCTTGAATTTTATTTTGCATCGTCAATTACGTATAACCAGTGTAATTACCAGTTTACGACGCATGTTGCTTAACTGGCCAACGCCACCGGAGAACCTGACACCAGTTCTGTCACAGTTGCTACAAACACTACAGCGACCCGATTGCGATAAATATCAATTGGCCAAAATACTGCAACAAATCGCCCCGCATGATGAGTTCGACTATCGACACCGCGCCTTCTGGTTACGATTACAGCATTTTTGTTGGTTATATTTGCAAGTGAATCGTTGGCTGACACAGTTGGATAAAGAATCTGCCAGCGACCTGCCACAACCGCCACCAGTAACCGCGCTGGCTCGCCATACCGATACCTATGAGGCCGCCTATAATGGGCTGCGAACCTTCGTGTGTATTGTTATTGGTTGTGCATTTTGGATAAATACGCAGTGGAGTTCGGGCAGTGCTGCACTGGCATTGGCCGCGGTAAGTTGCGTGCTCTACTCCGCAACCCCGTCGCCAACCGACAGTATTGCTACACTATTGAAAGCCATTGTTCTGCTTTCTATCGGCTGTTTTATTCTTAAGTTTGGTGTGATGGTACAGATTGATGATTTCTGGCAATTTGCTGCCGTACTGTTCCCCATTTTAATCACCATGCAGATGATGAAACTACAGCATCCTGCCTATGCTTCATTGTGGGGACAATTGATTGTCTTTATGGGTTCTTTCCTAAGTGTAACCAACCCGCCGAGCTATGATTATCAAGAGTTCCTTAATGATAATATTGGTAAATTAGTCGGCGTAATGTTAGCTGGTGTTGCTTTTCAGCTATTGCGCCCCAGTTCTGATAAACGCAAAAGTCGACGTATCATTCGGATGCTCCGCCGCGATTTCATTGATCAAATCAGTAGCCATCCACAACAGAGCCAGAATCAATTCGAATCACTGATTTACCATCGAATTAACCAACTCAATCTCAGTAAAGATCAGTCAGCTCGCCTGTGGCTGCTGCGTTGGGGGATGGTATTGCTCAATTGTAGCCATGTGGTCTGGCAATTACGGGATTGGCAAACCACCTCTGCACCCTTGTCAGCAGTACGGGACGTTTGTATTCACTGCCTGAAGGGGTGTATGACCGAAAAAGGTGTGCAACCCAGTTCGTTACTCGCAACATTGCAGGAGTTACAACGAATGAGTGCTATTTTGGCTCAATACCCCGATGCCTCTGGGCGGGAACTGGCGGGGCTGATTTGGCGATTATATTGCTCACTGACACAACTGCAACTGGCCCCTCCTGCTGAGGAAAGCAAAACTGCGCCAGCCTGAAGCTTACTGGCGCAGAAAAGAAGCTTAAGGCACGTCATAACCCAGTGCAGCACGACGAATGCGGAACCACTGCTGGCGCGTCATCGTCAAGGAGAGTGATGCCCATGCGGCTTTAACCCGCTCTATCTTGCCAGAACCAATAATCGGCAGCGGCGCTGACGGCAAACGTAGCACCCAGGCATAAACCACTTGCTCAATGCTTGCTGCACCGATTTCGTCAGCTACCGCCTGTAACTCATCACGTAATGCCTGGTACTCCGGGTCGCTGAACAACCTACCGCCACCAAGACAAGACCATGCCATGGGTTTGATACGCAGTTGCTGGCAAGCATCGAGCGTACCATCCACAATAGCAGGCTGATGTAGCGGGGAAATCTCTACCTGATTCGTTACCAGCGAGAATGGCAGGCGTGATTGCAGTAAATTGAATTGCGCAGGGGTAAAGTTTGACACACCGAAATGTTTTACTTTGCCGCTTTTGTGCAGTTGGGTGAAGGCTTCTGCCACCTCATCGGCATCCATCAACGGGTCCGGGCGGTGAATCAGCAGTAAATCAAGATAATCAGTGTGCAAATGGGCCAATGATTGCTCAGCACTTGCAATGATATGTGAACTATCCGTAATGTAGTGCCCCAACGCATGTTCCGGTTTAGCCGTGGTGGCAATGCCACATTTACTCACCAGCTCCAGTTGGTCACGCAAGGACGGTTTAAGCCGTAAGGCTTGGCCAAATGCTTGTTCACACTGATAACCGCCGTAAATATCAGCATGATCCGCCGTAGTAATACCCAACTCAATGTGTTGCTCGATAAAAACCAACAACTGCTCAGGCGTCATGCCCCATTCCATCAGCCGCCAATAACCGCAAATCATACGTGAAAATTCAGGTCCAAGCGGAGCCAGTTGGCTACGTGTATCCATTATTAGCTACCTCATCTGTTTATCTACCTATAAGCATACACAACCGGCGGTAAGGTTAAATCCTCCCTGAACCATCAATTAAAGGTCAAACGGGGGCTTAGCGGTAAAATAGCCAGAAATGGTAAAGTTTAAGACCGATTAAGCGCGAATTAGAATAAGGAAGGTTGTTCTGGTAACGGCTCATCGACTTGTTTGTTACCACGCTGCAAGCGCAGTAGGCGTTGGCGGCATAAACGCAATACATCCCGTTTCTGCGGGTCACTCATTTTCATCCAATTAAAGCGCTCATCCCTGCTACGCAGGCAGCCACGACAAAAGCCACGGTCATCTGATTGGCAGATGCCACGGCACGGACTGGGAATGTCGAAAAACTCAAGTTGCTGAGACACGCTGCCTCCTGCGGCTGATACCTTAATTGAAGACTGCTTCACCGCGGCTGGCAAGTCCAATTTGTTTACGGTTGTAAAAATCCGCTATCAGCGCCGAGGCGCGGCCCTTAACCGCTAAGGTTATCTTAAGTTTCATTCGATACCATTCAGGTAATTAGTGAACTGTAGGATTCCATTTTCACAATGAATGTTCGATATAAGTTACGGTGTAACAGCCTGAGTTTTATCCTGGCCAGTGCACTCTTTTTCACTCTGGGTCATAACGCACTGTTTATTGCGAAAGCCTGGTCGCTGATCCATTTTGACAGCAGTGACAGTTACTTCTTCGCCGCGACAATTCCGGTGGTGATATTTTGCGCACTGAACATCATATTTAGCCTGTTAGCTGTGCCCTTTCTGCATAAGCCAATCATTATTCTATTGCTGTTGGGCAGCGCGGCGGCAAACTATTTTATGTTTAGTTATGGTGCCGTCATTGACGCCAATATGATGCAAAATGCCTTTGAAACCAACTCACAAGAGGCGGCCGCTCTTTTCACTCCCCGTATGGCCCTATGGCTACTGGTGGCAGGTATTATTCCTGCGACCCTGGTCTGCTTTGCCCGTATTCGGGTCAGCCGCCCATGGTGGTATATGTTGGGGCTGCGCGCAGCAAATATTTTGATATCAGCAGTGATTATTCTGTTGGTTGCTGCCCTGTTTTATAAAGATTATGCATCGTTGATTCGTAATAATAAAAACATCGTTAAAATGTTAACTCCATCCAACTTTGTCAGTGGCAGTTTTCAATTCACTAAACACAAATATTTCACCCGTAATCTGCCACTGGTAACACTCGGTGAAGATGCCCATAAAGGCCCATTGATTAGTGGGCAACAAAAGAAAACGCTGGTCATTCTCGTGGTCGGTGAAACTGCCCGTGCAGAGAATTTCTCCTTGGGCGGTTATGAGCGAGAAACCAATCCGAACCTGAAAAAACAAGATGTTACCTATTTCAGCAAAGCATCATCCTGCGGGACTGAAACTGCGGTGTCGGTACCTTGTATGTTCTCGAATATGGCGCGCAAAAATTATGATGCCACCCTCGCCAGTCATCAGGAGGGCTTAATGGATATTCTTGCCCACGCTGGCTTGAATGTCTTATGGCGCGAAAATGACGGGGGTTGTAAAGGTGCCTGCGATCGCATTCCACATCAGGATGTTACCCAATTGCAGCTCACCACCGATTGCGAGAACGGGGTCTGTTTAGATAACGCATTACTGTATAAATTAGATAATTATATTAATGGGCTACAAGGTGACGGTGTCATTGTCTTACACCAAATGGGCAGCCACGGGCCGGCTTATTATCGCCGTTCAACTCCAGAAATTCGCCAGTTTTCCCCTACCTGTGATAGCAACCAAATTCAGGATTGCACCCCACAGGAATTGGTAAACACCTACGATAACTCTATTCTTTATACCGATGCGATGTTGGGTAACACCATTAAGTTATTGCAACAACACAATAATAACTTTAACACTGCGCTGGTCTATCTCTCTGATCACGGTGAATCATTAGGCGAAAATGGCATGTATTTGCACGGTACCCCTTATATGTTCGCCCCAAGTCAGCAGACACATATACCATTTCTAATGTGGCTATCACCTGAATATACAAAAAACTATGGCATTGACCGTCAGTGCTTATCCTCCAGTGCACAACATGATGAAATATCACAAGATAATCTGTTCCATACCTTATTGGGCATGATGAATATTCAAACCACTGAATACCAATCAGAACTAGATTTACTACAGAAATGCCGAACTCAGGGCGAAAGAATTAGTCAAAAAAGTCCGTAAAGAGTTAATACCTGATAGTGAGCTTGATGCCAGTGTTTCCCTCCGCTGGCATTTTTTTCTTGACCTAGACCGATTGGTCTATTACGCTCTGCGACATGAACAAAATACAGCACACACACATAGACACCCGTGAACATCTGTTAGCAACCGGTGAGAGCCTTAGCCTGCGTCTTGGCTTTAATGGTATGGGTCTCAGCCTGTTACTGACCACGGCAGGCATACCGAAAGGCTCGTTTTATCACTATTTCCGTTCTAAGGAAGTTTTTGGTGAAGCGATGCTACAGCGTTATTTTGATCGTTACGACGCTGAAATGGAAAGCCTGCTCACCCATTCACAAGGTGATATGCGCCACCATTTGTTGCACTATTTTGCTCAAGCTATTGCTAACTATTGTGGCAGTGAATGCCACAATGCTTGTCTGGCGGTTAAACTATCAGCAGAGGTAAGTGACTTATCCGAACCTATGCGTCATGCATTGGATATCGGCACTGCCCGTGTGATTGGTCGGTTGCAAGATGCCATTGAAGCCGGTATTGCTGAGGGCTCGCTGCGCATTACGCTCTCACCGGCGGCAACCGCTGAAACACTGTATGCCTTGTGGCTCGGTGCTTCACTGCGGGCTAAAGTGAAACGATCGGTTGCTCCGCTGACCTGTGCGCTAGAAAGTATCGAACTGATTCTACAACCAACCCCATAATCCAATGATTCTGAAGCTAACACTTTTGTTTTTCAGAATTCACCCAGTTACTAGTTGACTGGTCTATTAATATAGGACGCACCATGAAGACTGCTAAACTGTTCTCCCCTTTGAAAGTTGGCGCGCTCACATTGCCAAACCGCGTATTTATGGCTCCGCTAACGCGCTTGCGCAGCATTGAGCCAGGTGATATTCCAACTCCTCTGATGGCTGAATATTACCGTCAACGGGCCAGCGCCGGTTTGATTATTACCGAAGCCACCCAGATTTCTTTCCAGGCGAAAGGCTATGCGGGTGCTCCAGGGTTACACACTCAGGAACAGTTAAACGCCTGGAAAAAAATCACGCAGGCGGTGCATGAAGACGGTGGACATATTGCTGTACAGTTATGGCATGTCGGCCGTATCTCGCACAACAGTTTGCAGCCAGGTCAGCAAGCGCCGGTAGCACCTTCAGCCATTGCCGCGGATACCCGCACCACCGTGCGCGATGAAACGGGAGCCTGGGTACGCGTTCCCTGCTCCACCCCACGCGCCCTGGAAACAGAAGAGATCCCTGGCATCATTAATGATTTCCGTCAGGCAACAGCGAATGCCCGTGAAGCTGGCTTTGACTATATTGAATTGCATGCAGCCCACGGCTACCTGCTGCATCAATTTATGTCTCCGGCATCCAATCAACGTACCGACCAATACGGCGGTAGTATTGAAAACCGTACCCGTCTGACATTGGAAGTGGTTGATGCAACAGTAGCCGAATGGGGCGCTGAACATATTGGTATTCGTATTTCACCATTGGGGCCATTCAACGGCTTGGATAATGGCGAGGATCAGGAAGAGGCTGCGTTGTACCTCATTGACGAGTTGAACAAACGTCATATTGCTTATCTGCACATGTCGGAACCCGACTGGGCGGGTGGTAAGCCTTACTCCGACGCATTCCGTGATGCCGTCCGCGCCAAATTCAAAGGTGTGATTGTGGGTGCCGGTGCATACACGGCTGAAAAAGCTGAAGAGCTCATTGATAAAGGGTTTATTGATGCCGTCGCCTTTGGCCGTAGCTATATTTCTAACCCGGATCTGGTAACCCGCCTGCAACAACAGGCTCCGTTGAATGAACCAGATGGTGATACCTTCTATGGCGGTGGCGCAAAAGGTTATACCGACTACCCAACTCTGTGATTAGTCCGTAAATTAAATCATTGAATAACAGCCAGTTAGATTAACCCTCTGACTGGCTGTTTTGTTTATGGCTACAGGTGAGATAACACAAAAAATGGCGCAATTGCCCCCACTACGGATGATGTAATACAACCCCCGCTATCGACTTAGGTATTTAGTGATTCATTTCGAATTCTTTGGAAACAAGATAAAGCCATTGATTTTGTAAAAAATGACGAGTAGAAACAGAGGAATACTTACAGGGAGGATAAAATGGACAGCACTATTATTTCTGTTTTAACCATCAGTGGAGTGATAGCTTTAGGGGCTATGTCTCCAGGGCCGAGTTTCATCCTTGTTGCGCGAACGGCAATGTCATCCTCACTTAAAAATGGTTTAGCCGTTGCTTTAGGCATGGGCACCGGGTGTGCATTCTTTGCCTTGGTCGCTCTGCTTGGTTTGCAATCTTTGCTACTCACCGTACCTTGGCTATATATGTCACTTAAAATCGGCGGCGGTTTTTATCTCATTTATTTAGCCTTTAAAATGTTTTTCGCGCCTAAAAAAGCAATAAAATTTGAACCCGAGGTTGGCGGACAAACAAGTCTGTCTCGTTCGTTTTATATCGGGCTTATTACACAAATTAGTAATCCCAATACAGCATTGGTTTTTGGCGGCATATTTGCCGCAATCCTTACTCAGAATATCGTGGGCTGGATGTATATTGTGTTACCTGTTCTGGCATTCTTGATTGACCTCATTTGGTACGCAATCGTCGCTTGTGTCCTGTCAGCCCCGGTACCAAGAAACTATTATATGCGTTTCAAAATATATTTTGACCGTATTGGTGGTTTGGTCATGGCGCTGCTAGGCATCAAACTGATATTTCAGAAGTGACGGTACTCAACTATAAATTAACAGATTGTTTTTTAATGATATTACTTAACATGCAGATGATTAACCACAAGAACGCATAGCGGGAGAGTCGATTAAATTGATCTTCACATGATGGCAAAAAAGACGATAATACCCGCAATAGCCCTCAATACGCCTACTGTGATTAATCTACGTATCCATTTAGCACCCTAGGTTAAAGAATAAATTGCTTCAACCACGAAGAGTATTATCGAAAATAAAAAAGAAAATAGGCTTACCAATAAATTAAATAAAGCTTCTGCTATCGCTACAACTAAAGAGTCCATTTAATGATTCATCCATAAGAATAGTACCCATAAAATTCCTACGACTAGCCACGGGATAATACAGATATTTTACTGAATCAGAATAGTGTACTGACATAATGTCACAAAAAAAGTCAATTTATTCCCCCCTTTCCAGGGACAATCCCGCCATAATGATAACCAAATATCAGAAGAGTCATGGTAGAGAGCGGGATGATATTACTATATGATTATGAATCAGTTTTGATTTATAATGATTTTAAGACTTTAAACTGTTGATTATAAAGAGGTATTATGAAGCGCTTACTCCATACCATGATCCGCGTTGGTGACCTGCAACGCTCTATCGATTTTTACACCAAGGTATTAGGGATGCGTTTACTGCGTACCAGCGAAAACACGGAGTATAAATACTCGCTGGCTTTCGTCGGTTATAGCGATGAAAGTGAAGGTTCAGTGATTGAGCTGACCTATAACTGGGACGTGAACAGTTACGACATGGGGACTGCATTTGGTCACCTGGCGCTGGGCGTGGATGATGTTGCCGCTACCTGCGATCAAATTCGTCAGGCGGGTGGGAATGTGACCCGTGAAGCCGGCCCGGTAAAAGGCGGTAATACTATTATTGCTTTTGTCGAAGATCCCGACGGTTACAAAATCGAGTTAATCGAGAATAAGAGCGCCGGACACGGCCTTGGCAACTGATTAGCGCAAAGGCACCTAAGGTGCCTTTTTTCTCATCGCGATATCCCCCTGCATCCCGCGCTAAAATTTGACATAATGCGCGCTGAATTCGATGAAGATAAGAAACTGATGGCAGATAAAAGTGATCTTAACGCCCTAAGTGGCCGTTTTCGTGGGTATTACCCCGTTGTAATTGATGTGGAAACCGCCGGTTTTAATGCGCAAACCGATGCATTATTAGAAATTGCTGCCGTAACCTTGCAGATGAACAAGGATGGTTGGTTATTACCCGATGAAACGCTGCATTTCCATGTAGAACCATTTGAGGGTGCCAATCTGCAACCAGAAGCACTGGCATTTAATGGCATTGACCCAACCAACCCTTTGCGTGGTGCTGTGAGTGAATACGATGCTTTGCACGCCATCTTTAAAGCCGTGCGTAAAGGGCTGAAAGATCAAGGTTGTAACCGAGCTATTATCGTGGCACACAACGCCAATTTTGATCACAGCTTCGTGATGGCTGCTGCTGAACGCGCCAGTTTGAAACGTAACCCGTTCCACCCATTTGCAACCTTTGATACTGCGGCGCTCAGTGGGCTGGTGCTGGGGCAAACTGTGCTGGCGAAAGCCTGCCTGACGGCAGGTATTCCGTTTGATAGTAGTCAGGCGCACTCCGCATTGTATGACACCATGCAAACGGCAAAATTATTCTGTGAACTGGTCAACCGCTGGAAAAAACTGGGTGGCTGGCCTATACCGGCGGGGGAATCCGAATAGCGCAGTGTTCACGAAATAAGATTGTTCATGAGAGAAGACGCAACAATTTTACGTTCAAAAAAGGTGGCCCAAAGGCCACCTTTTTATTTTTGTCACAGAAAACACACATGCCCTATTCTGCGGCAGGCTTTTCTTCTTGTGCTCGGTATTTGTCAGCGGTTTCTTTCAACAACTGTTGTAGTTCGCCACGCTGATACATTTCCATCAAAATGTCGCAACCGCCGACCAATTCACCATCAACCCACAATTGTGGGAAGGTTGGCCAGTTAGCATATTTTGGCAGTTCCGCACGAATATCCGGGTTTTGCAGGATATCAACATAAGCAAAGCGTTCGCCACAGGCAGACAGCGCCTGCACAGCCTGAGCCGAGAAACCGCAGTTTGGCAGCTTAGGTGAACCCTTCATATAAAGCAGGATTGGGTTTTCTGCTATCTGGCGCTGGATTTTATCAATCGTCGTCATTTCTTGCTTCCTCAAGCCATATAGTGGCTACAATACTTAGAACCTATCCATTAGGGCTGTTTTATTATTGCGTCCGGCCTATTGTAGCGACTGTTACCACTGGAATAAAACGCCATCTTTTGCAGGGGCTTTACTCCGTGGACGAATGGTTATATTGTCAGCTACAAATATGTGCATTTAGAATAACATTTTTGATCCCATCACTTCACTATTATCTTCTTTATGGGATTCCCCCTGCGGCTTCAAGTAGGAAAGAGATAACTCGTTGACGTATGGTTGATTTAAGTCCATTAGACGTGTGAAAAAGCGACAATATCTAAGCCATTAATGTTTTCTCACAATATCGATTAAGATCCTGTCGCTCTCTGCTTTTTTATATCGTGAGTTTCGGCAATACTGTGACTCTTCATATTCATCTCAGGGCAAGGTTGGTAGCGTTATTATGCGTTTAATATTTACGCTGTTTGTGCTGCTGTTTACCCAGCTATTTTTAAATCTGGCGCATGCGTCGCCGCAGGCTCATGTGTCTGCTGAGCAGAAGAAAGGACAGGTCAGCCAGGCCAGCCCTGATGATCGTAAAAAACGTAAAGCAGATAAAAGTACCAAAAAAGTAAAAGTAGCCAGCAATAAAACCCCTACCAGCAAAGTGACTACCAATAAAACAGCAACCAGCAGCGATAAAAAGAAAATTGCCGCCGGCACGACTAAAACCATTAAAAAGAAAACGCAGGAAGTCAGTAAAATCGCTACAAAAAAAACCAGCAATACGAAAAAAACCAATATTAAAACTGCAGCCAATAAAAAAGTGACTGCAGGTAAAAAAACAGAAAGAGTCGCTTATGGCCGACACAGAAATAAAACCCAAGGCAAAGCGGCTACCGAATTAGTCGCCAATAGTAAAATCAAGCTCAGTCCAGCGCATAAAAAACGCTATCAACACGCCAAACAGACCGCGATGAGCAAACTGATGAAGCAAGTCGGTAAACCTTATCGTTGGGGTGGCACCTCTCCTAATACCGGATTTGATTGCAGCGGGCTTATCTATTACGCCTATAAAGACGTGATCAGAATAAAAATGCCGCGTACCGCGAACGAGATGTATCACTTGCGTGACGCCGCCCCCGTCAAACGTGCTGAGCTGGAGAGCGGGGATTTAGTGTTCTTCAATATTGCCAACCGTGGCGTCGCCGACCATGTAGGCGTCTATCTGGGTAACGGTAAGTTCATTCAGTCCCCACGCACTGGTGAAGAAATTCGTATCAGTATGCTGGACAATGACTACTGGCAGGATCATTACGTTGGCGCACGCCGTGTGGTCACACCGAAAACCATCCGCTAAGACTTCAGTTTGCGCCCGGTTGTCCTACCGGGTGCTGATGGCACAATAACGCCCCTGCACTTGTTATCCCCATGGCATAACGGTGATACAATCACCCATCAAACAGTATGGTTATATCTGTCATTCCTGTTGAAAGTTGTTAAGATTAATACCCACAACAAAAATACAACAATTAAGCTTTAACCGCTCTTCGCCACCTCACTGCCCGTGGCAATTGATGTGATTTGAGGAGCAAACACCCTGAGCAACCCCGAAAGGAGAGAGCGATGTCTTTTGAATTACCGGCATTACCCTATGCGCAAAATGCGCTAGAGCCCCACATCTCAGCTGAAACGCTGGAATACCACTACGGCAAGCATCACAACACCTATGTGGTTAATCTCAATAACTTGATTAAAGACACTGAGTTTGCGGGTAAGACGCTGGAAGAGATTGTAAAAACCGCTAATGGCGGGATCTTTAATAATGCGGCCCAAGTCTGGAACCACACCTTCTACTGGCACTGCCTGTCACCTAACGGCGGCGGCGAACCTACGGGCAAAGTTGCCGATGCCATTAATCAATCATTTGGTTCTTTTGCTGAATTTAAAGCACAATTTACTGATGCGGCAGTAAAAAACTTTGGTGCGGGCTGGACCTGGCTGGTTAAAAAAGCAGATGGCACACTGGCGATTGTCAGTACGTCTAATGCAGCAACTCCACTGACCACCAACGATAAACCAGTGTTAACCGTAGATGTGTGGGAACATGCTTACTATATTGATTACCGCAATGCGCGGCCAAAATACCTGGAAAACTTCTGGGCACTGGTTAACTGGTCTTTCGTTGAGAAAAATTTAGCCTGATACGGCAAGAAGAGTGACAACCCATCGTCGCATTACGCGTAAAAATAATTAAGGGCGGGATTAACCCGCCCTACTTATCACTTCACACCGGCAAGCGGTTTAATTAATTCATTACCGCCACGAAGCTAAAGACAATAATCATCGCCAGCGCACCAACAGTCGTAATCAGCGACATTTTCAGATTGGTATCCATAAAAACTCCTTAGCCGGTTAGTTTGTAGTAGGGAAAAGGCACATAGTTAGTGTGTTAAATTATTTTCCCACAGTTCAGAAAAAAAATCTTGTGCTCATTACGCACTTTATAACTTTGATTACCCCTTTCACTTTTCCTCCAGATCAGCCAAAATTCGCAGTTCATAACTGCATACCGACTAATAACGTCCAATAAATACTCTCAGACAATCAGCTGATTTAACTTCCCAGCCTAATATCGTGTTTTTGTCTGAGCGGTTTTCGGGTTATGCAGGCAAACGATTAACATAATACTTACCCTACTGTAACCGGTAAGCTTAGGAGTCATTCTTTTTATGGCAACGATTAAAGATGTGGCCAAACACGCGGGTGTGTCCACCACCACCGTTTCGCACGTTATCAACAAAACTCGTTTCGTCGCCGAGAATACCAAGGCTGCGGTGTGGGCTGCCATTAAAGAACTGCATTATTCACCCAGCGCTGTAGCCCGCAGTTTGAAAGTTAATCACACTAAATCAATTGGTTTACTGGCAACATCCAGCGAAGCGCCCTATTTTGCCGAAGTGATCGAAGCGGTCGAAAATAGTTGTTATAGCAAAGGTTATACCCTGATTTTATGTAATTCTCATAATAATCTGGACAAGCAAAAAGCTTATCTGGCGATGTTGGCACAAAAACGTGTCGATGGGTTGCTGGTGATGTGTTCAGAATATCCTGAGCAGCTACTCGGGATGTTGGAAGAATATCGCAATATCCCAATGGTCGTCATGGATTGGGGAACCGCACGGGGTGATTTTACTGACTCGATTATTGATAACGCTTTTGAAGGCGGCTATTTGGCGGGCCGTTACCTGATTGAGCGCGGTCATCGTGACATTGGGGCTATCCCCGGCCAGTTAGCCCGTAATACCGGTGGTGGCCGCCACCAGGGCTTCCTGAAAGCACTGGAAGAAGCAAATATTACCCTGCGTGATGAGTGGGTGGTCCAAGGGGATTTTGAACCGGAATCCGGTTATAAAGCGATGCATCAAATCCTGACACAAAAACATCGCCCAACGGCGGTGTTCTGTGGCGGCGATATTATGGCCATGGGCGCGATATGTGCTGCTGATGAGTTGGGCCTACGGATACCACAAGATATTTCGGTGATCGGGTATGATAATGTGCGTAATGCGCGCTATTTCTCGCCGGCGCTTACCACTATTCACCAGCCCAAAGAGCGCTTGGGCGAAACGGCCTTTGCCATGTTACTTGACCGTATTGTCAGCAAACGTGAAGATTCGCAGACCATTGAGGTACACCCTAAACTGATTGAGCGCCGTTCTGTCGCTGATGGCCCGTTCCTCGATTATCGCCGTTAATCCTCTCCTGCCGGTAGTGTTTAGCTCTATCGGCGGCTAATCTTGCCTCATTAATCCTCAGTCATTGATTGATAACTCACTGTCATCTTTCAACCATTCGGTATTAAGTGTGACACTGTCACCTAGATATTCCAGCAGCCAGGCCAATGCTGGTGAATGGTTGTTCTGCTCCCAGGTCAAGCAACATGGACTATCGGGCAACGGTTCAGCCAGCGTCAGTGCCGCTAGCTTCCCTTGCTCAATCAACGGCGATACCATGTGTGCCGGCACCATCCCGATGCACAATCCTGCACACAGGCAATCGATTCCCGTTGCCCAGTCCGGGGCGACCAATCGCTGCTGGTTTGCTAAAGTCCAGGTGTCACGTTTAGGTAAATTACGGGCGGTATCTTCCAGGCAAAGTGAGGGATAAGGCCGTAACTGATTATCGCTAAGTGGCTCGGTTAATTGGGCTAAAGGATGATCGACACTCACCACACAATGCCAGCTTAAAAAGCCCATATCGCGAAAGATGAACCGCCCACCGACCGGGATCGCGCGGGTCGCACCAATGGCCATTTCCGCCTGCCCATCCACCAGCGCATCCCACACACCGTTGAATACTTCATAGCGTACCCGCAGTTCAATATCAGGAAAATGTCGGTAAAAATCCAACACTAAACGGCGACTACGCTGTGGTTTAACAATTTTATCTATTACTATATTTAACTGCCCACGCCAACCATTCGCCACCTGTTGACACTGACGGCGTGTGTCATTCATTTTTTTGATAACATCTCGCGCATCTTTAATAAAAACCACGCCAGCTTCGGTTAATTCCACATCGCGATGACGTCGTTCAAACAACGGAACGGCCAACCACTCTTCCAACTGGCGCACCGTATAACTAATCGCAGACGGTACGCGGTGCAATTCTTGAGCAGCAGCACTGAAACTCCCAGTACGGGCTACTGCGTCCACCACATCCAGTGAATATTCAGACCACATAGTTTTTCACCTTTTTACATCACCAATTTGCTATCAAATTTTTTAATAGCATGGTGCAAATATTACCGTTTCACAACAGAATATCGCAGCGGATAGAATGCCCTCCGCAATTAATTTTCTATAACAGAAGTTTTGCCTGCAAAAATTATAATTTAGCCAACGTCATTGGAGCCGCTGCTAACACCTCTGCGGTTTCAAGGACCAAGGATATAAAGAGAAATAAAGAATGAAAACGTCGTCTGGTTTTATGTTCTATCTGGCCGGTCTGAGTATGTTGGGCTATTTGGCCACTGACATGTATCTACCCGCTTTTGGCGCAATGCAACAAGAGCTTCAAACGTCTGCCGGCGCCATCAGTGCCAGCTTAAGTATCTTCCTCGCCGGTTTTGCTATCGCTCAGCTTATCTGGGGACCCGTATCGGATAAGTTAGGCCGTAAACCGGTACTGTTAGCCGGTTTGGCGTTATTTGCCATCGGTTGTCTGGGGATTTTATGGGTTGAAAATGCGACACAATTATTGGTACTCCGCTTTATTCAAGCGGTAGGGGTGTGTTCTGCTGCTGTAAGTTGGCAGGCGTTAGTGGTAGACCGTTATCGCGATGGCAAGGCCAATCGCGTGTTTGCCACCATTATGCCGCTCGTAGCACTCTCTCCCGCGTTAGCTCCGCTACTGGGTGCCTGGTTATTAAACCACTTCAGTTGGCGTTCAATTTTTGTAGTGCTACTGGCCGTTACGTTGCTGCTATTGATCCCAACGGCGCGGTTGAACGAACGCAAAAAAACCGCACAAGATAATGCTGCACGCATTAGCACCAACATCAGTTTCTGGCAGTTGCTTAAGTCGGCAACATTTAGTGGCAACGTGATGATGTTTGCTGCCTGTAGTGCCGGTTTCTTTGCCTGGTTAACCGGTTCACCTTTTATTCTGGGTGATATGGGTTATAGCCCGAATGTCATCGGATTAAGTTATGTCCCCCAGACCCTGGCCTTCCTGTTAGGTGGATTTGGTTGTCGCAGTGCTCTTTCCCGAATCAAGGGTAATACCTTGCTGCCGTGGCTGTTGGCGGGATATGCAATCAGCATGATTGCACTTTATCTGATAGCAACGTTAACCACGCCGACGCTGCTGACCTTACTTATTCCATTCTGCATAATGGCGCTGGTGAATGGTGCCTGCTACCCTATTATCGTAGCGAATGCATTAATGCCTTTTCCAGCTAACACCGGTAAAGCAGCCGCGCTGCAAAATACGCTTCAGCTCGGGTTATGTTTTGTTGCCAGTATGTTGGTATCGGCCTATATCAGCCAGCCATTGCTGGCAACAGTGACCGTGATGCTGTCGACCGTGGTGCTGGCGTTTTTAGGATATGGCATTCATTGCTACGCATTGCGAAAAGAAAAAAATGATACTAATCCGATGCCCAACGTCATCGGTGTTACAGCAAAGCAACAAACGAATGAACCACGGTGAGCCTGGATAAGGAATGATTCGGGTCGGAAATCGATTTGAACGCTGCAAGCGGCAGCCTGATAGAGGCGAGACCCAAGGATGGGCTAAGTAACGAGAGCCGCTAACACCGCGGTAGCGTCAAGGACGAAGTGAATTAATTTCCAATAGAAATAGTCACTAAGGAACACGTGAGCCGGGTGTGATTTATTATTGAGAAAGCCTCCCGGCAAGCCTATACTCGATTTAACCAATTACGATATCATTAAAAAAAAGCATTATCTTAAGTACTTTCTGTGCGCGTGGATTGCGTCACATTTACGCTTATGGATGAGTTACCCTAAATCAATCTTTATTAGGGTTTCTTCTTAATCTTCCTCTGTCCGTTATGGATATTAGACACCAAGGTCACGACAACCTTATTGGTATGAATCTGCATATATCGCGGGTCATAAGTCAGAAGAAAGTGATGGAGAAGCTATGAGTTCATCCTGTATAGAAGACCAGAGTATTCAAGAAACCCCTTGGTTTCGCATTGTACAAGAAATGCTGAATCGGGCTGATATTGAAATCAATGGCTCACGCCCTTTCGACATTCGAATCAATAACCCAGACTTTTTCAAACGAATACTTCAAGAAGGATCTTTGGCATTAGGTGAGAGTTATATGGACGGCTGGTGGGAATGTGACCGCTTGGATATCTTTTTCCAACGGGTTCTCAGGGCTGGCCTGGAAAATCAACTTCCACACCATCTCAAAGATACTTTACGCATTGCTGCTGCGCGTATTATTAATTTGCAATCAAAGAAAAGAGCCTGGATTGTTGGCAAAGAACATTACGATCTGGGTAATGATCTGTTTAGCCTAATGCTCGATTCGAATATGCAATACTCATGCGCTTACTGGAAAGATGCCACGACCCTTGAGCAAGCGCAGGAAAATAAACTGCGGATGATCTGCGAAAAACTTCAATTGGCTCCGGGCATGACATTGCTCGATATCGGTTGTGGCTGGGGAGGCCTCGCAGCCTATGCTGCCCGGCATTACGGCGTCGCCGTTTCCGGTGTGACCATTTCGGCTGAACAACAAAAACTGGCACAAAAACGCTGTGAAGGTTTAGACGTCACTATTTTATTGCAAGACTATCGTGATCTGAACGAACAGTTCGATCGTATCGTTTCTGTCGGTATGTTCGAGCATGTCGGGCCAAAGAACTATCACACCTATTTTGATGTGGTAAACCGCAATTTGAAGCCAGATGGCTTGTTCTTACTGCACACTATCGGTGCTAATCGTACTGATCTGAGTATCGATCCGTGGATTAATAAATATATCTTCCCTAATGGCTGCCTGCCGTCAGTAAAACATATTGCTAACGCCAGTGAGCCTTATTTTATTATGGAAGATTGGCACAATTTTGGCGCTGATTATGATCGCACCCTGATGGCGTGGTATGAACGTTTTCAAGCCGCGTGGCCGAGCCTGGCTGCGAATTACTCGTCGCGATTTGAGCGGATGTTTAGCTATTATCTCAATGCCTGTGCGGGTGCTTTCCGCGCCAGAGACATCCAACTGTGGCAAGTATTATTCAGCCCTAACGGGGTCGAGGGTGGGATTCGCGTGCCGCGTTAATACTTAAAAGAGGACAGGTGGACTGCCTGTCCTATCCTATTTACGTTAAGCCCACATTTATCCGCGAGTGGCCTTATCAACTACCGGCGTAGCGAGTACAGTTTCCCGCTGAGCCAATACCCGCTCAACCGTGTCCACCACCGCCTGGGTTTGTGGATCGATCTCGATATTTACCCGATGTCCCAAACGCTTTTTACCTAATGTGGTCCGCGACAATGTTTCTGGTATCAGATGTACACAGAAGCGGTTCCCCACAACCTCACCAATAGTTAGGCTGATACCATCAATACCGATAAAACCTTTGTGTAACACATACTTCATTAAATCAAAGCTGGGCATACGAAACCAGATCTGACGATTATTTTCTGATGTGTATATCTTGGCAATCTCAGCAGTACAAATAATATGGCCGGACATGAGATGCCCACCGATTTCATCGCTGAATTTAGCCGCACGTTCCAAATTAACGGTATCACCAACCTTAATATCGCCCAAATTGGTAATACGCAGTGTCTCCTTCATTAAATCAAAGCTAACCCGATTACCCTCAACGGCGGTGACTGTCAGACAGCAACCATTGTGGGCAACAGAAGCGCCTAACGCTAATTCAGGCAACATCTCCGCTGGCATGTCTACTACATGGGTGCGGAAATTTGATTTTTCTTCGATGGCAACCACCGGCGCGGTGCCTTGAACAATACCGGTAAACATACGCCATGCCTCTTATCTATAGAAAGAAAGTTTCTTTGCCTTGATTTTGCCTCAGAAGATAAGGAAAACCAAACCACTTACACTAAAAAAACAGATAAGAGGTATTTAGCTGATAATTAGCAACAAAGATTGCTTAAGCGCGATGAGCAGGTACAATCCTTCATTGTTTTTCCGCTATTTTATTTATCGCCCATGGCGCGATAAATAGTCGTTATTGAAATCATAACTAGGTTATACCCAAGTTACTTCGAGATACAGGTAGGCGGCAACCGCGTGAACCTCCAGGAGCTTAGATAACTAAGTGTCTGGAGTGAGCAAGGGCAGCCAACACCCCTGTATATTGAAGGGCGACGGGTAGAGAAAGGTGCATACGTGCAGAAGTATATCGTCGAAGCGCGTAGCTTATTGGCTCTCGCTATTCCCGTTGTCATCGCGCAATTATCTCAAACCGCCATGGGCGTGGTTGACACCATTATGGCCGGTTCTGTCAGTGCTACTGATATGGCTGCCGTGGCGGTAGGTACTTCTATCTGGTTACCGGCTATTTTATTTGGCCATGGTTTGTTGTTGGCACTAACCCCGACAGTTGCACAGCTCAACGGTTCCGGGCGTCGCAATCAAATTGCCCATCAAGTCAGGCAAGGGTTTTGGCTGGCGTTTTGCGTTTCACTGCTAATTATGTTTGTTCTATATAATAGCGACCACGTTATTATGCAAATGCATAATATTGACCCCGTGCTAGCAGATAAAGCCGTGGGCTTCCTGCATGCCATTATGTGGGGTGCGCCGGGCTATCTCTTCTTCCAGGTGCTACGTAATCAATGTGAAGGATTATCCAAAACCAAGCCGGGGATGGTTATCGGCTTTATTGGTTTGCTCGTGAATATTCCGGTTAACTATATTTTCATCTACGGGAAATTCGGTGCTCCGGCATTGGGTGGCGTCGGGTGCGGGGTGGCAACAGGCACAGTCTACTGGGTGATGTTCCTGATGATGCGCTGGTATGTCACCCGCGCTCGTTCACAGCAAGATATCAAACTGGAGAAAGGGTTCGCCGCACCGGACTGGCAAGTAATGAAACGCTTGGGTGGCCTAGGCCTGCCGGTTGCTCTGGCACTCTTCTTTGAAGTGACGCTGTTCGCGGTTGTCGCCTTACTGGTTTCACCCCTGGGCATTGTCGCTGTTGCCGGGCACCAAATTGCGCTCAACTTTAGTTCATTAATGTTTATGTTACCGATGTCGCTGAGCGTAGCAGCCACCATTCGTGTTGGTTTCCGCCTCGGTCAAGGCTCGGTAGAACAAGCGAGAGTGGCCGCTTATACCAGTATTGCCGTGGGTTTAATGCTGGCCTGTGTCACTGCGGTATTTACCGTTATTTTCCGCGAGCACATTGCCTTGCTGTACAACAAAACACCGGCAGTGGTAATGATGGCCTCGCACTTGATGTTGCTGGCCGCTATTTACCAGCTATCGGATGCGATTCAAGTAATCGGTAGCGGTGTGCTACGTGGTTATAAGGATACACGTTCGATCTTCTTTATTACCTTTACTGCCTATTGGTTACTGGGGTTACCGAGTGGTTACGTGCTGGGGCTGACCGATTATATCGTGCCCGCCATGGGGCCAAGTGGTTTCTGGATTGGGTTCGTTATTGGCTTAACTTCTGCGGCGATTTTAATGGCACTGCGCATCCGCTGGTTACAAAAACAGCCAGCAGCATTTATCCTGCAAAAGGCGGCGCATTAGTACCGATAGTCTCTGGCGTGACAGCCAGAATTCATATTGGCAAGTCGCGACTGCGTAAAACACCGAGGTGGAGAAAAAAACAGCGCAATGGGCAAAAGCGCAGCAATTACGTGAGTTTGCGGTGAATATTGTGTTTTTCCCCTTGCCAGCAGACGGGCAGCTCGTTAATATTCGTCCCCGCTGTCAGCATTGATGGTGAGTAATAAAAGAGGATGCGTCCGTAGCTCAGTTGGTTAGAGCACCACCTTGACATGGTGGGGGTCGATGGTTCGAGTCCATTCGGACGCACCAAATTTATTGCAGGTAGATAGCGTTAAATATTTTGTTAGTTCAGTCGCTAAGGTAGTAGTCGTTGCAGTTGGTAACACTGTAGCGTCAAGTCAGTAGGGTAACGTGCGTCCGTAGCTCAGTTGGTTAGAGCACCACCTTGACATGGTGGGGGTCGATGGTTCGAGTCCATTCGGACGCACCACTCTGGCAACAGGTTTATCATCTTTAGATGCGTTCTTAGCTCAGTTGGTTAGAGCACCACCTTGACATGGTGGGGGTCGATGGTTCGAGTCCATTAGAACGCACCACTCTGCATTTGCAGTTTACTCTCTGTTTTCTTAATCTTCCCAATACTCTTTTACCCCCTATTCCCTGCAATATATAACCGAGATAAAGCAATAAATATCAACCAATCGCCCTGCCACCTCCTGCTTGTTTTTCAACCCTGGATTGGCTAAAAATGTTAAACATCACACCAGTTGCGCAACAAAATAAGAAATATTCGCAATACTTGCGCGACTAATTCCCCCTTTTTATAAAAAACGGCAATGAGTTTCTGTTTTCTATTTCATTTCCCGTTAGTTACCGCTTATAATACGAACCGTCGTTTCAGTTGAATGGTTTCAGCATCTTGATCTGCCGATACGCTAAAAAAATACAACTCACATTTACGCCATCGTATACCGATCATGCGGTTAGCCTCGTGCTAAAGTTTTCCGCTCAACTTCCGCAACTGTCATCTATCCTTAGTAATGTTTTGCTTCTTTGTAACGTTTCGCTACACCAGACACTAATCAGATCCCACTCCGTTGATCTCATTAACGGAACTTTCGTTTTTAATCCATCACAACTTGTAGAAAAATCCTCATGAACATGAACGACAAAAAGACTAAAATTGTTTGTACTATCGGTCCCAAAACCGAATCTGAAGAAATGCTGACAAAACTGCTTGATGCCGGCATGAACGTTATGCGTTTGAACTTTTCTCATGGTGACTATGAAGAACATGGTCAACGTATCAAGAATATTCGTGCTGTCATGGCAAAAACCGGCCACAAAGCTGGCATCCTGCTGGACACCAAAGGCCCTGAAATCCGTACCATGAAACTGGAAGGCGGCAAAGATGCAGCCCTGGTTGCCGGTCAAACTTTCACCTTTACCACGGATCAAAGTGTTATCGGTAACGACAACATCGTTGCTGTGACTTATCCCGGTTTTGCTGCTGACCTGAAAATTGGTAATACCGTGCTGGTTGACGATGGTCTGATCGGCATGGAAGTGACTGAAGTCACTGAAAGTACCGTGGTATGTAAAGTACTGAACAACGGTGACCTGGGTGAAAACAAAGGCGTTAACCTGCCAGGCGTTTCTATCCAGCTACCTGCATTGGCTGAAAAAGATAAAGCTGACCTGATCTTTGGTTGTGAGCAAGGTGTGGACTTCGTTGCAGCCTCGTTTATCCGTAAACGTTCAGACGTGCTGGAAATTCGCGAACACCTGAAAGCGCACGGTGGCGAGCATATCCAAATCATCTCTAAAATCGAAAACCAGGAAGGTCTGAATAACTTCGACGAAATCCTGGAAGCATCTGACGGTATCATGGTTGCCCGTGGTGACCTGGGTGTTGAGATCCCGGTTGAAGAAGTTATCTTCGCGCAGAAGATGATGATTGAGAAATGTAACCGCGCTCGCAAAGTTGTTATCACTGCAACGCAAATGCTCGATTCAATGATCAAAAACCCACGCCCTACCCGTGCAGAAGCTGGCGACGTTGCTAACGCCATTCTGGATGGTACAGACGCCGTGATGCTGTCGGGTGAAAGCGCCAAGGGTAAGTACCCATTAGAGTCTGTCACCATCATGGCGACCATCTGTGAGCGTACAGACCGAATTATGCCTAGCCGCATTGATACGCTGAATGATAATCGTAAAATGCGAATCACCGAAGCCGTTTGCCGTGGCGCGGTAGAAACAGCAGAAAAGCTGGAAGCAAAACTGATTATCGTTGCCACTGGTGGCGGTAAATCAGCAAAATCAGTGCGTAAATACTTCCCTACCGCCACCATTCTGGCATTGACCACCAATGAAACCACCGCACGTCAGCTTATTCTGACTAAAGGCGTGGTGACTCAACTGGTCGATAAGATTGCTTCAACTGATGATTTCTACCGCATCGGTAAGGAAGCTGCTTTGGCCAGCGGTCTGGCACAGAAAGGCGAAGTTGTGGTTATGGTTTCTGGTGCTCTGGTAGCAAGTGGCACCACCAATACTGCTTCGGTGCACGTGTTATAATCCCAACACGTCCTCTCGGATGATAATTAAAAACGCCGCTTTCAATAGCGGCGTTTCCTTTTTTAAACCATCCAAATAAACTTTCTGAAAAATCTGCTTTATCCCAACTGCGTTAAAGCCATTTTTTCAAATAAGACTTATCCCATAGAATCCGGCTGTTTTGCCTCGTTTTTTTAACTTTTTTTTAAAACAAGGTGCTTCTTTGAGCGAACGATCAAAATAAACCCCTCTAACACTAAAAATTTATTCTCTTTCGAAAAAACTTTGTGTAATACTTGTAACGCTACATGGAGATTAACTTAATCTAGAGGGTGTTAATAATGAATCGTACTAAACTTGTACTGGGCGCGGTAATCCTGGCTTCAACTATGCTGGCTGGTTGTTCAAGCAATGCTAAAATCGACCAACTGTCTTCTGACGTTCAAACTCTGAACGCTAAAGTTGACCAACTGAGCAACGACGTGAACGCAATCCGTTCTGACGTTCAAGCAGCTAAAGACGATGCAGCACGTGCTAACCAACGTCTGGACAACCAAGCTCACGCTTACAAGAAGTAATATTACTTCCTGAAAATGAAAAATGGCGCACATTGTGCGCCATTTTTTTACCCCGCTAAAATGAATCCCTGACGTTACCTTCCTTGATATCGACCTTCCTTTGCTACTGACTCACCATGTCATCCTGCGGTTACTGCTACACGCTTTGCCACGACGGATAAGTTGCCATGGCAAAGGTGCATCTAAAACTTAATTAGCGGCGGAGTAGACCGGACCTGGCTGAACCAGCTTAGGTGCGGCTTCATCAGCCGGTTGCTGCTCTTCTGTCTGCGGTTGTGCCTGTTGCTCGCCCTGAGGCGCTACAGCGGCCGGAGCCTCTACAGGGGCAGTCTCACCTACTGTTACGATGACGGGCATGCCAGCGCGGCGTACAATCGCATCCTGGACCACTTGAGCATCAGTCTGGCTGTCACTCATAAACTTCAGTAGGCTGCTGCTAATCGCAATTGGCATCGTTTGTGGGTCATCACTGTCTACACGGGACAACGGCTGATGAACTTCCACATAACGTTTACCATCAGGTTCTACGGAATATTTAACCGGTTCGTTGACTATCTGTACGCGAGTACCTTTAGGTACTGAGCTGAACAGTGCCTTGATATCATCAGGACGTAAACGGATACACCCGGAGCTGACACGCATACCGATACCAAAGTTGGCATTAGTACCGTGGATCAAGTACTCACCGCCGCCGGCTGACAGACGCATAGCAAACAGGCCCATTGGGTTTTCCGGCCCTGCTGGAACAACTGATGGCAAGGTAACGCCTTGTGCCAGGTAGTGCTTACGGATGTTCGCAGTCGGTGTCCAAGTCGGATTCGGGATCTTCTGGCTAACAGACGTCGTCATCGTCGGAGTATTACGCCCTAACTGGCCGATACCGATAGGATATACGATGACCTTGTTCTGGCCTTTAGGGTAGTAATAAAGACGCAGCTCAGCCAGGTTGATGACGATACCTTCACGTGGGGTATCAGGCAGCAACATCTGGGTCGGGATAGTTAATACTGAACCCGGTAACGGCAAATACGGGTCAGCACCTGGGTTGGCTTCGAGCATCCCCAGCAAACCGATTTTATAATCGGCAGCAATAGCCTCAAGCGGACGGCCATCGTTTGGAACGGTATAGGTAGTATTTTCACCAATCAGACGGCTATTGGCTGGCGGCAGAGGATACTCGGTCGCATTGGCAGCGGTGATACTTCCCGCCATACAAGTTGCGAATAACATACCAATCAAAGTTAATGCACGTTTCATGCTTAGTTCCTACATCACTTCTTCAAATTCGGTTTACACGGCTATACCCGATAGATTTCAAGTTGCAGGAAGGCGGCAAACAAATGAATCCCGCTGAGCTTACGCAAGTAAGTGATTCGGGGGGATGAGAGCAGCCAACACACCAGCAGTTTGAAAGATGACGGGTATATCTACGTTAATTCTAGCAGCCAATTATAAGGCCAACATATAGTAACAGCCATTATTATAAAGGCAATTTATATCTCTAGAAATCAAGGTGTTACAAAGTAATTTATTATGCTTTATCCAGCAAGAAAGCCGATTTAACCTGCTGAAATTCCACCATTTTAAGACTGTGACCCATGACGCAAAAATGGTCAACCGCCGAGGAATAAAGCACAAAATGTTGGCATGAATTAGTGAGTTTTTAAACTTGCCGCTTTAATACGAATAGCACGGATCATCGCTTCCAGACCTTGCGAACGCGATGGTGTCAGGTGCTGACTCAGGGCTAAGTCGGCAAAAAATGGCCGAACATCCAATTCGATTATCTGTTGTGGCGTTAAACCTTGATAAAGGATAAACACCACCGCGACCAACCCTTTAACGATAGCCGCATCACTGTCACCGGCAAAAACCACCTGGCCCTCATCAGAGGTTGTCATGGCAATCCACACTTGGCTTTGGCAACCGGAAATAAGATTCTCCGGCTGGCGCTGCTGTTCCGTTAACGCTGCCAACTGCCCACCCAACTCGATCACATACAGATACTTTTCTTCCCAATTCAAACAACGGGAAAAGTTACGAATCAATTTATCTTTATCTGGCAAAACAGCCATAGCGTGCTTCCTGATACCCTTTGTACTTGATGCCGCAGGAGATTAAGGCCCCACTGCCCCGCCAAATTACACGAACGCGTAAGCTCATTGGCATTAATGAGCTTCATCCTGCGGCATCAATAATGTGGTAGTAGTTGATTTTAGGTACGGCGCTTATTAATAGCACTCAACCTAGCAATTTTTCAATGCGCTGTAGCCCTGCCACCAAGCGATCTACTTCCTCACGGGTATTATAAAGTGCTAATGAGGCACGACACATACTCGGAACCTGGTAGAACGCCATCAGAGGCATGGCACAATGATGACCAGTACGAATCGCGATACCGTATTGGTCAAGGAAACTGCCAACATCATACGCGTGGTGCACCCCTAAATTAAACGCGATAACCCCGGCACGGGCTTGCGGGCCATAAAGTGTCAGGCTGTTTACCTGACCCAGTTGCTCCAAGGCATACTGCATCAGCGACTGCTCATAGTGCTGGATCTGCGCAAGTCCAACATCAGTAACATAACTGATTGCCGCACCCAGCCCCATAATGCCTGCGGTATTGGGTGAACCAGCCTCGAAACGCCATGGCGCATCAGCAAAAGTGGTACCTTGCGTCAGGCTAACGGTTTTGATCATCGAACCGCCCCCTTCCCATGGCGGCATGTGTTGTAGCAGTTCACTCTTGCCGTATAAAATACCAATGCCTGACGGCCCATAAAGTTTATGGCCGGAGAAGACATAAAAATCACAATCCAATGCCTGCACATCTATCGATTGATGCATGATAGCCTGCGCACCATCCACCAGCACCACCAGACCAGCAGCTTTAGCCTGAGCAACAATCTGCTGTATGGGATTCACGGTCCCCAATACATTGGAAACCTGAGTAATCGCCAACAACCGGGTGGTATCATCAATCAAGCCCGCCAATGCCGCCAACTCAAGTTCCCCGGTCGCCGTCAGCGGCCAGATACGAATTTCAACACCCAAGTCAGTTGCTAACATCTGCCACGGCACAATATTGGCGTGATGCTCCATCTCAGTGATGATGATGCTGTCACCGGCGCTCAGGAAATGACGGCCATAACTGTTAGCCACCAGGTTGATGGCCTCGGTAGTCCCTTTAACGAAAACAATCTCTTCAGCCGAGGCGGCATTAATAAAACCCGCAACCTGGCTGCGCACCGCTTCCATCTGTTGGGTCGCTTCGCTACTTAGGGTATGGATACCACGATGGACTGCGGCATAACCCTCACGATAAAAGTTAAGCTCCCTGTCGATGACCACTTGTGGCTTCTGTGCGCTGGCGGCGCTGTCCAGATAGGCCAGCGGCTGGCCGTTAACCTGACGGCTCAGCAGTGGAAAGTCAGCTCTGACCTGTTCGATAGGGAAACTCATAGCGATTCTCCGGCTAAGCGCTCAGCAATCCGCGCCAGCACCACTTTGCGAATGGCATCGCTGTGAATGGCTTCCGTCAATTCGGCTGCAAAGGCAAAAATAATCATCTGTTGCGCATCAGCCTGATTAATCCCGCGCGATTGCAGATAAAAAAGCTGTTCCGCATCAATGCGCCCAACCGTCGCACCATGACTGCATTTCACATCATCAGCATAAATCTCTAACTGTGGCTTGGTATCAACTTCAGCCAATTTACTCAACAGTAAATTATTGTTGGTCATCTGGCCGTCAGTTTTTAATGCATGTTGAGCCACTTTAATCATGCCGTTAAAGATAGCTTTACCCCGTTCACGCACAATGGTTTTGTGTAACTGGCGGCTTTCACAATAACCTTTGTTGTGCTCCAGATAGCTGCGGGTATCGCAGATTTCGCGCCCTATCGGGAGCAGCAAGCTATTAATGGATAACGTAGCACCTTCGCCGTTCAGCTGGGCGCTGGTATTATGACGGGTCAACCCGGCACCCAGCAGGAAACTATAACTACGCGCCCGCGCATCACGACTTAATACCAGATCATTATGGGCAAAGTGATAGCTGTGAGGGGTTTCAAATGCCAACTTACAATGGCGTAGTTCAGCATTATCACCTACCTCAATGGTAAGCCGTGCGCCGGTAAAGTGAGGCTGCTCACTCAGACTGACGAAATGTTCAATCACTTCAGCCTGTGCATTAGCTTCAATCACCAGATGGTGTCGGTAGTGACTGGTATTCACAACGTCAGAATCATTGCCTGAGCTGATATGCAGCAGATAGAGCGGCTTCTCACTGTGTTTCCCCACCGGCAATCGGATATGCAGACTTTCCTGCGCCAGACTTTCCGTCAGATGCAAAAACACCTCAGACTGGATCGCCGGAGGAAACTGCGTATTTCCACTCAGGTTGGTCAGTTGATAAGGGCCACACTCAATATCACTGAGTTCAGGTGCATATCGGCCATCAATAAAGACTAAACGATGAGCATCTTGCACCAACGACAGTTCATCGCGTTGGCTAGCCGTCACCTGCGCAGGGCTGGCGAAACTGAAATTATTGACCAGCAAACGTTCCAGTGGCGTGTATTTCCAGTCTTCATGTTTAAAGCTCGGGAAACCCAACTGTAACACCTGTTGCCAGTGCGCACTGGCCTGTGTTGAATGGCCATGCTGGCGCAGATTAAACAGTTGACCGAATTGTTTCAGTGCATCACTGCGCTGTTTTTGTTGCAGATGCTGCTGTTCCAGCATTTTACTGTTGGTCGGTAAGCCAGCCATAGCCTTGCTCCTCCAACTGTTTTACCAATGTGAAATCACCTGACTTAATGATCCGCCCCTGATACAGCACATGCACAAAGTCGGGTTTTACATAATCAAGGATACGCTGATAGTGAGTCACAATAATAAATGCACGGTTTTCGTTACGTAGCGAGTTAACCCCGTTAGCGACAATTTTCAGCGCATCAATATCCAGCCCAGAGTCGGTTTCATCCAGAATACATAACGAGGGTTCCAGTGCCGCCATTTGCAGAATATCGTTACGTTTCTTTTCGCCGCCGGAGAAGCCCACATTAACCGAACGGGTCAGCAAGTCAGCCGGCATTTTCAGTAACTCAATTTTTTCTTCAATGAAATCAGCGAAATCAAAACGGTCCAATGGCTCTTGCTGGCGATATTTACGCACCGCATTGACGGCAGTTTGCAAGAAGAAATGGTTACTGACACCCGGAATTTCCACTGGGTACTGAAAAGCCAAAAATACGCCTTCACCCGCGCGATCCTCTGGGTCCAACTCCAGCAGGTCTTTCCCTTTAAAGGTTATATGCCCCTCGGTCACCTCATACTCTTCACGCCCCGCCAACGCGGCAGATAATGTACTTTTCCCTGAGCCGTTTGGCCCCATGATGGCGTGCACTTCACCGGGTTTGATCTCCAGATCCAAACCTTTGAGGATTTCATTACCTTCAACACTGACTTTTAAATTCTTAATGCTTAACATAGGGTTCCTTGGTGCGCCAGAGCGCAAAACTCTGCGAATGCGTGTTTCAACTCACACTTAACCGACACTGTGTTCCAGACTGATGGCTAACAGTTTCTGTGCTTCGACGGCAAACTCCAGCGGCAGTTCGGAGAACACATCTTTACAGAATCCGTTAACAATCATTGAGATGGCATCATCTTCACTGATACCACGCTGCAAGCAATAAAACAGTTGGTCATCGCCAATTTTTGATGTTGTCGCTTCGTGTTCCAATTGGGCTGAGTTATTGCGCACTTCCACATACGGGAAGGTATGCGCACCGGAGTCCGGCCCAATCAACATCGAATCACATTGCGTGAAGTTACGTGCGTTATCCGCACCGGGCAGGATTTTCACCAAACCACGGTAGGTGTTCTGGCTATGCCCAGCAGAGATCCCTTTGGCAATAATTGTTGATTTGGTGTTTTTGCCAATATGAATCATCTTGGTACCGGTATCGGCTTGCTGGTGGCCATTCGTTAGTGCCACCGAGAAGAACTCACCGATTGAGTTATCACCCTGTAAAATAACGCTTGGATATTTCCAAGTAATAGCGGAGCCAGTCTCAGATTGAGTCCATGACATTTTTGAACCCGCACCTTCACACAACGCACGTTTGGTCACGAAGTTAAGAATACCGCCAGTGCTATCAGCACCGGCGAACCAGTTCTGCACCGTTGAATATTTCACTTCAGCATTTTTGTGCAAAATGACTTCAACGACCGCAGCGTGTAGCTGGTAGCTGTCTCGCACTGGCGCTGAGCACCCTTCGATATAGCTGACATAACTGTCTTCGTCAGCAATCAGAATGGTGCGTTCAAACTGCCCTGTTTTAGCCGCATTAATACGGAAATAGGTGGATAACTCCATCGGACAGCGCACACCTTTTGGCACATAAACAAAAGTGCCATCAGAAGCCACCGCCGCATTTAGCGCGGCAAAAAAGTTATCTTTAGCCGGTACCACCGACCCCAGATATTTACGTACCAAATCCGGGTATTCCTGAATAGCTTCGCTAAATGAGCAGAAAATAATCCCTTGTTCGGCTAATTTCCCACGGTAGGTGGTCGCAACCGAAACTGAGTCAAAAATAGCGTCTACTGCTACTTCGGCCCCTTCGCGCACCGGAACCCCTAGCTGAGCAAAGGCAGATTCAACCTCTGCGGTGAGGTACTCATTCATCGCCTGTTCAGACAGATCACGTGGTGCCGCACTGTCCGCAGACGATTGCTGCACTGCACCGGGTTGCGAATCACAACTGTCATCACAACTGCCACAGGACGGCGCGGAGTAATAACTGTAGTCCTGATAATCCAGACTTTTATAATTGGCTTTCAGCCAGTGAGGCTCTTCCATTTCGAGCCAACTGCGATAAGCACCAAGACGAAACTCCAGCATCCATTCAGGCTCATTACGTTTCGCTGAAATGGCGCGAATGACATCTTCACTAAGGCCTTTCGCTAACTGATCAGTCGCAAGCTGGGTAAAAAAGCCTTCTTTGTAACGACCATCGCTGACCCAAGCCTGCACATCATCTGGAACCTCTACATTGCTTCGTGTCATTTCGTTTACATCGCTCAAACGCCAAAACTCTCGCCACACCCGCAGGAATGCTGAGCTTTAGGATTATTAAATTTAAAAATCTGGTTTAGCCCTTCGCGGACATAATCCACCTCGGTGCCATCGATAAACGGCATCGCTTTTAACGGTACGTAGAGTTTGGCACTGCCCTGTTCGAAAACCAGAGCGTCGCTGGCGGGCTCTTTAGCCATATCCATTACATAAGCAAACCCCGCACAACCGGATTGTTTCACGCCAAGCTGCAATCCTTTAATTTGCGGATCTTGCTGCATGAGTCGTGTAATTTGTGCGGCAGCGCTCTCTGTTATCGTCACGCCCTGCCAGACATTCTCGTCGAGTGAAAATGTCCCGACTGATTCCTGTTGCATATGCCCTACCTTATATTTCGCAATCACCCATTAGGTTGATCTTTTCAGGTTAACAATTTGCTGGCTGATTATTGGAGAATCAACACAGATTATTTACAATGGTAGTGATAATAATTATCACTTCAACCGTTTGTTTTGCAGGGATATTAAGAAAAGTGCCGTTTGAACCTCGAATGAGGCGGCAACGAGTAAGCATGCTGCGATGGCCGAAGAGGTCTGGAGGAAAAAGTGCACTTTTATCACCCTGAAATAAATGAATAAATTCCTCGGTGACGCTCGAATCCCTTACTATATTAAGGGCTAATCGCAGTCAGCCGCTGAGTATTTAAAACATTCATAAAAAATACCTATTTCTATTTTAACTTTAGCTGAAAACCCTCACAGGGGAAACCTATCATAGAGATTCGCCGCATTTATCGGCTAAATGAAACTGTCTGAAGGGAGCCGCAGCAAGTGCCATGAGCTGCTGACGTCACTCAGGGCCATTGGTGGCCCTGAGTCAGGTAATCACGTGTAATTTGGTGGGGGAATGACCTTATCGGGACAACACGGCTACGGTTAAACGCGAGGTACAACACAGATGGTCTTCTTCATCAAACACCTCAATCTGCCACACCTGATGGCTGCGGCCGATATGAATGGCCCGACAGCAACCCCGAACTTTCCCGGAACGTACTGCTTTCAGGTGGTTAGCATTAATCTCCAACCCCACGACTTGCTGGCCTTCGGTGGTACACAGATATCCGGCCATCGAACCGAGCGACTCCGCCAGCACCACCGACGCACCACCATGAAGTAAACCGAAAGGTTGAGTCGTCCGCTGGTCTACTGGCATCGTGGCTTCTATTTCGTTATCAGAGAGGCGGGTAAACTCAATGCCCAAATGCCCAACCATACAGCCCTGGCATTGCTGGTTTAACTGTTCCAGCGTTGCGGTGCGTTTCCACAGCATCTTTTCCCCTTGGTTGTTGAAATTACAGCAGCAATAGCTGTTCTGATTACTCAGCCCATCCTTGGGCTTTGCCTCTGCGAGGCGGCGGCAAGTAGCACGAAGTAAATAGCATAGTCAGCTCGTAGGTTAAACCAGCTCAAGCAAAGCTTGTAACGGATGTCTCAGTCCATTGCCTTCAATACGTTTAACCTGACTCCGGCAAGAGTAACCTGTGGCTAAACAGCGTTTACCCGGTAACTTTTGTAACGCCTGTTGCCAGGATAACGCGTAAATACCCAACGAGTTATCGATGTTCCTCGCTTCATGACCATAAGTTCCGGCCATGCCACAACACCCGACACTGACGTTTTCCAGTTTGGCACCATAACGGGAGAATATTGCTGCCCAGTGCTGGCTGCTGGCAGGTAGTGCCGTGGTTTCGGTGCAATGCCCAAACAGGTACCAGGATTCGCCACTCATCTGCTGCTCTGGCAGGTCAGCCAGGGCCATCTGTAGCCACTCGTGCACCAATTGCACCGTAAAGTCACCGCGCGCATCACCAAGAATCTCTTTATATTCATCGCGATAACAAAGAACCAGCGCCGGATCAACCCCAACCATTGGTATCCCCAGTAACGAAATGCGATTAAGAAAATCTGCCGTCTTACGGGCCGTTTTAGCAAAACGTTGCAGGAAACCTTTAATGTGCTGCGCTTTACCGTTGGGTGAGAATGGCAACAGCACGGGATTGAAGCCCAGTTTTTCGACCAAGTGAACAAAATCCGCCACCACCTGAGCGTCGTAGTAACTGGTGAAGGGATCCTGCACGATCAGCACATGCTGGTGGCGTTCTGACTCAGACAGTTTCTCCAACTGCTCAAGGGTCATAGTACTGGCATAATGGCCGGATAATGATTGCTTCAACGTTGGGCTAGAAAGCATCGGTAAGTCCACCATACCAATACTTTTCCGGCTTAGCTCCCTGACCCACGGCTGTTTGAGGAAAAAGTTAAACACTTTTGGGGTTTTGGCCATTAACGGCGCATAACTCTCTACTCCAGCCACCACATAGTCACGCAGTGGACGGTGATAACGGGTGTGATACAACTGTAGGAAGCGGGAACGGAAGCCCGGTACATCAATTTTTATCGGGCACTGCGTCGAGCAAGCTTTGCATGCCAGACAACCTGACATCGCCTCTTTGACTTCATGAGAGAAATCATAATCCCCCTGACTGGCAGCCCAGGTATTACGGGTTTTCTCAATCAAACCACGCAGGCTGGGGCGTTTGGTCGCCAGCCCTTTCTCTAGTGCAATGGGGTCAACCCCTTGCTCAGATAGCAGCCGTAACCATTCTCGCACCAGCGTTGCCCGGCCTTTTGGTGAATAAATACGGTCACCGGTAATCTTCATCGACGGGCACATCGGGCTACGTGTATCAAAGTTAAAGCACAGACCGTTACCATTACATTCCATCGCACCACGGAATGAGGTTCTTACTGCTAACGGAATACGCCGGTCCAAGGTACCGCGTTTAGCTGAGGTATCCACTTTCATCATTGGCGCATCACTGCCCAACGGTGAGCATATTTTCCCCGGATTTAAGCGATTATCCGGGTCGAAAACGGATTTAATGCGCCGCACCTCGTGGTAAAGCACTTCACCAAAGAAGTCAGGGCTGTATTCTGCACGGAAACCCTTACCGTGCTCGCCCCATAGCAAGCCGCCATAGCGCGCCGTCAGTTGCACCACTTGGTCAGATATCTGTTTCATCAGCATTTCTTGCTGTGGATCGCACATATCCAGCGCTGGGCGTACATGTAATACCCCCGCATCCACGTGACCAAACATGCCGTAGCTCAAATTGTGGCTATCAAGCAGTTGGCGGAACTCGACAATATAATCGGCCAAATGTTGTGGTGGCACACAGGTATCTTCCGCAAACGGAATGGGCTTAGCCTGGCCTTTACTGTTGCCTAACAAACCAACCGCTTTTTTGCGCATACCATAGATGCGCTCAATACCCGCTAACTCACTGCAAATCTGGTAACCAATAACGCCGCCTTGCTGAGCAGACATCAGGTCATCCAAGCGCTGACAAAGTGCCTCCATTTGACTATCGATCAGTGCCTTATCATCACCGGCAAACTCAACGATATTCAACCCCAGCATCTCTTTATCAGGGATATCGGTAATCAGCTCTTTTACTGAGTGCCAGACAATATCTTCTTTGGCCAGATTAAGAACTTTAGAGTCCACAGTTTCCACTGACAGTGCTTTGGCTTCCACCATAAACGGGGCATTACGCAGAGCGGAATCGAAGGAGTCATACTTTACATTCACCAGACGGCGAACTTTAGGCAGCGGTGTTATATCCAGTGTCGCTTCAGTAATGAAGGCCAGCGTGCCCTCTGCACCGGTTAAAATTCGGGTCAGGTCAAAGGTTTGCAGGTCATCACTAAACACGTGGCGTAAATCATATCCGGTCAGGAAACGGTTTAATTGGGGGAATTTCTCCAGAATCAGCGCGCGCTGCTCACGGCAGTGATGCAGCACCGTATGATAAATACGGCCGGTTACAGAGTCCTCCTGCGCAATCGTTTGTGCCAATGCCGTCGGCATGGCGCGGGTATCGAGCAGGGTTCCACCCAGCAATATGGCACGTAGCCCCAACACATGGTCGGACGTTTTGCCATACACTAGCGACCCCTGCCCAGAGGCATCGGTATTGATCATTCCACCCAATGTGGCGCGGTTACTGGTCGATAACTCGGGCGAAAAGAAGTAGCCGAATGGCCGCAGATATTGATTGAGCTGATCTTTAATCACCCCCGCTTCAACCCGCACCCAACCCTGTTCGGGATTAATCTCCAGAATACGGTTCATATGGCGCGACATATCCACCACAATGCCACTGTTCAGTGCCTGGCCATTGGTGCCGGTCCCGCCGCCGCGAGGCGTAAATACCAGGGATTTAAAACTCTCCAGGCCAGCCAGACGGCCAATCAAGGCAACATCTGCAGTCGAACGAGGAAAAACCACGGCGTCGGGTAGCAGTTGGTAAATACTGTTGTCCGTCGCCATAGTCAGGCGATCGGCATAATTAGTGGCGGTATCGCCGGTGAATCCGTTTTGCTTCAAAGCATCCAAAAAATCTAGCACCAACTGGATGACACCCGGTGCCTGAGAAATCTGTGGGATCATTAGTGTGACCCTATCTAATAGGTATGTTTGTGGTTCCGCCAAGAGATTATCTGCTAGCAATCCTCTTTGTCGAATAATTTATGTCAATTCAGAATGATGAGAAAGTGATGCGTATCTGCCGAGGATAAATGCGGCAATAAATCATTAAGTATCAAAATTATATATTGTATAAATAATAGTCGCACCACGCCGAAAGAACATTGTTTCAGCACCTTGGTTGCGGTCGGTGTTTTTGTTATGTCCAAGCTAATGCTATTTTTTAACAAATCACAGCAGTAAAATCCGGCGTTGTCTGTTAAAACATTAAAAAATACACCATGATTAGTACAGATGCTTAATTAGTTCAAAATCTAATGAGTGCCTAAAAAACAGTGCGATGGCCACCTTGCCATGACTTTCGATGTGAGAACCCATTGATGAATTACCCGCAGCAGCGCCGTTTCGATTTACCTAAACTGATGTTTGGGGTGATATTCATTATGATAATGATTATCGCCAGTTTCTGGGTGGTACAGCCTTTTATTATGGGTTTTGCCTGGGCGGGCATGGTAGTCATTGCGACCTGGCCACTGTTGATTAGGCTGCAAAGGCTACTTTGGGGTAAGCGCTGGCTGGCTGCTATTGTCATGACTCTGCTGCTGGTGTTGTTGTTTGTCATCCCGATAGCCCTACTGGTCAGCAGCCTGGTGGAAAACAGCGGCCCGCTTATCCAGTGGGCATCCAGCCCGTCTAATGTGCGCATGCCGGATATGACCTGGTTGCAATCGATCCCAATGGTGGGGAACAAACTCTATAGTAGTTGGCATACATTGGTTGCCGGTGGTGGCAATGCGATGATCGCCAAAGTTCAACCCTATATTGGTGCGGCCGCGACCTGGCTGGTAGCTCAAGCCGCCCATGTAGGTTATTTTTTGATTCATCTGGCGCTGATGGTGCTGTTCAGTGTTTTACTCTATTTCCATGGTGAGCAAGTCGGGCTGGGTATCCGCCATTTTGCGGTGCGCGCTGCCGATAAACGTGGTGATGCCGTCGTGGTGCTGGCCGCTAAAGCTATCCGGGCCGTCGCATTGGGGGTCGTGGTCACCGCACTGGTACAAGCAGTGCTGGGCGGGATTGGGCTGGCGATTGCGGGCATTCAATACGCCACACTGTTTACCGTATTAATGTTTATCTGCTGCGTAGCTCAGCTTGGGCCACTGTTGATACTGGTCCCGGCAATTATCTGGTTGTATTGGACCGGTGATACCACCTGGGGCACGGCACTGCTGGTTTGGAGCTGTATCGTTGGTACCATGGATAACGTTTTACGCCCCTACCTTATCCGTATGGAAGCTGATATGCCGATGATTCTCATCCTGTCCGGGGTGATTGGTGGCTTGTTGTCATTCGGCATGATTGGCTTGTTTATTGGGCCGGTGGTGTTAGCCATCTCCTACCGCCTGACTTCTGCCTGGGTCAATGAAGCGCCGGAACCTGAAGAGAGTATGAAGGAAGTTGCCAAGCATTTAGAAGAGCTTTAGCTCTTACCGGGGGTTTGGTAGTTATGCTGCCGAACCCCTATTATCCAGCGACATTCGCTATTAACAATTAAGAACAACCGTTTTAATTCCTCTATTTCTATTCTCAACCTGTATTTCATTAGTTATTAAATAGAATGATTATTAATAACCATATGAAATTAATCCTATAAAAACATTTATTTAACCTATTATATTCAGAAGATTCTTAATGACTAAGCCACGGAATTTACTTAATATTATTATTAGAAAGTGCTTTCCCCAAGGCATTTAAATAATTCATCTTCAAATGACTTATTTAAATATCTGTAATCGAATACACGTATTGCTGTGTGTAGTCTTTGCCTGTCATCTTAGACGGGCTTTTTTTTTACTTATTATTGCAAAAAATCCGCAACCTAAGCTGCGGATAATTAAATGTCTCTCTATCGGTATAACCCGAGTCCAATCAATGCTTAGTATGTTGCGCCAAACTGACCCACGTTTGTACTACGGTGTCTGGGTTAAGGGACAAACTGTCAATCCCCTGATCCATCAGCCATAAAGCAAAATCCTCATGGTCTGACGGACCCTGACCACAAATCCCCACATACTTGCCTTGACGTTTCGCCGCCTGAATGGCCATCGACAGCAACGCCTTAACGGCTTCATTGCGCTCATCAAACAGTTCAGAAACCACACCGGAGTCGCGATCCAGCCCCAATGTTAACTGAGTCATATCATTGGAGCCGATAGAGAAGCCATCAAAATGCTCAAGGAATTGATCCGCCAGCAATGCATTGGACGGGATTTCGCACATCATAATAAGCTTCAGGCCATTCTCACCACGTTTCAGTCCTTGTCTTGCCAGTTCTGCCACCACCGCCTCTGCCTGAGCCACTGTACGTACGAAAGGCACCATGACTTCGACGTTAGTCAACCCCATCACATTCCGCACCCGCTTAACCGCCTCACACTCCAGTGCGAAACAATCACGGAAGCTGTCTGCGACATAACGCCCCGCCCCACGGAAACCTAACATCGGATTCTCTTCATGTGGCTCATAAGCTTCTCCGCCAACCAGATTGGCGTATTCGTTAGATTTAAAATCCGACAAGCGCACAATCACACGTTTCGGCCAGAAAGCGGCACCCAAGGTAGAGATCCCTTCGGTCAAGCGACCAACGTAAAACTCGACCGGATCGTCATAACCCTTCATCAAGGCTTTGATTTCTGCCTGAATTGCAGGCTCCTGGCTATCGAATTCCAGCAATGCTTTAGGATGCACACCAATCATGCGGTTGATGATAAATTCCAGACGCGCCAAGCCAACGCCGTCATTTGGGAGACGGGCAAAGTCGAAGGCTCGGTCTGGATTGCCAACATTCATCATTATTTTCAACGGCAAATCAGGCAGTTCAGTAACTTGTGAGCTCTGAATCGAGAAATCGAGCAACTCTTGATAAACATAGCCCGCATCCCCTTCGGCGCAAGAAACCGTAACCTTCTGCCCTTCTCTCAGAATATCAGTGGCATTACCACAACCCACAACGGCTGGGATCCCCAGCTCACGAGCGATGATTGCCGCATGGCAGGTACGCCCGCCACGGTTGGTCACAATCGCTGATGCTTTTTTCATGATCGGTTCCCAGTCAGGGTCCGTCATGTCTGTTACCAGTACATCACCCGCCTGAATACGGTCCATCTCGCTGATATCATTAATCACCTTAACCGGCCCCGCACCAATACGATGACCAATGGCGCGCCCCTCCACCAGCACCTCACTTTGGGCATTCAACAGATAACGCTCCATAACTTGCTCGTTGGAACGTACTGTTTCTGGGCGAGCTTGCACGATAAACAGCTTACCGGTATGGCCATCTTTGGCCCACTCAATGTCCATCGGGCGGCCATAATGCTTTTCGATTGATAGTGCCTGATGCGCCAGCGCTTGTACCTCTTCATCACTGAGAGCGAAACGATTGCGTTGTACTTCTGGCACATCTTCAATCTGTACCTGTTTGCCATGTTCCTGGCTTTCGGCATAGATCATGCGAATTTTTTTCGAACCCATAGTGCGGCGTACTATCGCGGGTTTGCCATTACGCAATGTTGGCTTATGGACATAAAACTCATCCGGGTTCACCGCCCCTTGCACCACCATTTCGCCTAAACCATAAGCTGCGGTGATAAAAACCACCTGATCGAAGCCTGATTCAGTATCAATAGTAAACATCACGCCCGCCGAGGCGAGATCAGAGCGCACCATCCGTTGTACACCAGCAGATAGCGCCACCCCACGGTGGTCGTAGCCTTGATGCACACGATAGGAAATAGCGCGATCATTGAACAGTGAGGCAAATACGTGCTTGATAGCAACCATCACCGCATCAATCCCCTGCACATTCAAGAAGGTTTCCTGCTGGCCGGCAAAGGAGGCATCTGGCATATCTTCGGCAGTAGCCGATGAGCGCACAGCAAAAGAAGCCTCAGGCTCACCGTCAGCTAATTGTTGGTAGGCTTCATGAATAGCCTGTTCAAACTCGGGATGGAACGGCGTCTCAACCACCCATTGACGAATCTGCGCGCCCGCTTTGGCTAATGCCGCAATATCATCAACATTGGTCTGATCCAACAATTGATAAATGCGTTGGTTAACACCGCTTTGCTCCAGAAATTCGTTAAATGCTTGAGCTGTGGTAGCAAAACCATTAGGTACCGAAACACCCAGGTCTGAAAGATTGGTTATCATTTCACCCAGGGAGGCATTCTTGCCGCCTACCCGCTCAACATCGTTCATGCCAAGCTGATTGTACCAAAGCACATTGCACAGATTTAGGCCATTGTTGGACATCGAAACAATCCTTTTTACATTGTCTATTAATTATGGACGGTCAGTAGGGTACAGACGGAGGTATCACGGCTGACGAATCAGCTATTTCAGACTAGCACAATGATCCATAGTCCATGGACAGGTGAATCGATCAACCCAACAAGAAAAGTTATTTTCAGGCGATTCTGACAGCAAACGCTTTACCGATAGGCCGAATCAGGCACACTGATTAGGCTAAACTTGTCACCAGATGCTCATTTATCAGTGTGGTCAATCCGACCAGAAAAATACTCAGGAGTCAGCGTGGAGAGAAGTGTGTTTTATATTTCGGATGGTACCGCCATCACTGCAGAAGTACTCGGTCATGCTGTTTTGTCGCAGTTCCCTGTTAAAGCCACTACCTTTACGCTGCCGTTTGTCGAAAGTGCTGCGCGTGCGCAAGAGGTTTGCCAGAAGATTAATCAGATATATCAAGACACTGGCGTTAGACCGCTGGTTTTCTATTCGATAATCAGTGCGGAAGTGCGTGAACTCATTCAGCACAGTGAGGGATTTTGTCAGGATATTGTGCAAGCACTGGTTGCCCCACTACAGGGCGAACTGGGGGTTGCCCCACAACCGGTGCTCAACCGAACCCACGGTCTTACTGAAAGCAATTTGGGCAAATACGATGCGCGGATTGCGGCTATCGACTACGCCCTGGCCCATGATGACGGTATTTCTCTGCGTAATCTGGATCAAGCACAGGTGATTCTATTGGGGGTTTCCCGTTGCGGTAAAACCCCAACCAGCCTCTATTTAGCCATGCAATTTGGGATTCGTGCTGCAAACTACCCATTTATCGCCGATGATATGGACAATTTGCAACTTCCCGCCGCGCTGAAACCTTTTCAGCAAAAACTGTTTGGTTTGACAATTAACCCTGAACGGCTGGCGGCAATCCGTGAAGAACGACGTGAAAATAGCCGTTATGCCTCGCTGCACCAATGCCGAATAGAGGTGGGTGAAGTAGAAGCGCTATTTCGCAAGAATCAGATTCGCTATCTGAACTCCACTAACTACTCCGTTGAGGAAATCTCCACCAAAATCCTGGATATTTTAGGCATGAGTCGCCGCATGTTTTAATGGAATATTTGCCTGAGATATTATTTACAGTTTATTTCATCACAAATTGTATGAATCAAGGCCGTGGCGGTTGAATTCATTTAGTTTTGGTTTATTGTGATCGCCATCACTTCCCGGTATTCCTGCCGCAGAGAAGAACAGATTTAGAGAATTTCCATGCACAAAACAGATGAACTGCGGACTGCGCGCATCGATAGCTTAATCACGCCACAACAACTGGCGGAAAAATTACCGATTTCTGCCAGCATTGCCGATAACGTGACAGCGTCACGTAAACGAATTGAAAAGATCCTCACCGGCGAAGACTCCCGCTTGCTAGTGGTTGTCGGTCCCTGCTCGATTCACGACCTTGATGCCGCCATTGATTACGCCACCCGACTGAATGTATTACGCGAGCGCTATCAGGATCGCCTGGAAGTCGTCATGCGCACCTATTTCGAGAAACCGCGCACCGTCGTGGGTTGGAAGGGGTTAATTTCTGACCCGGCGTTGGATGGCTCATGTCAGGTCAATCGAGGGATTGAGATGGCGCGCAAACTGCTATTGGCAGTTAATGAGTTAGGTCTACCTACTGCCACCGAATTCCTTGATATGGTGACAGGTCAGTACATTGCCGACCTGATCAGTTGGGGGGCCATTGGCGCACGTACCACGGAAAGCCAGATTCATCGAGAAATGGCATCGGCCCTCTCCTGCCCGGTGGGTTTCAAAAATGGCACTGACGGCAATACCCGCATTGCAATTGATGCTATCCGTGCCGCGCAAGCCAGCCATATGTTTTTATCCCCGGATAAAAACGGCCAGATGACGATTTACCAAACCAGCGGCAACCCGCATGGGCACATTATTATGCGTGGCGGTCGGCAGCCTAATTATGGTGCATCTGATATTGCCACAGCCTGTGACAGCCTGCGTGAATTCGATTTACCGGAACATCTGGTGGTCGATTTTAGCCATGGTAATTGTCAGAAAATGCACCGCCGCCAGTTGGAAGTTGCCGCTGATATCGGGCAGCAAATCCGTAACGGTTCTAGCGCTATTGTCGGTGTGATGGCTGAAAGCTTCCTGATTGAGGGCTCGCAGAAAATTGTTGCGGGTCAGCCCTTGATCTATGGACAGTCCATTACCGACCCTTGCCTGAATTGGGCCGATACTGAACAGTTATTGAACTTATTGGCCATTGCTGTCAGCAGCCGGTTTTAATTAACACACAGTGATAGAATGGGTTAACACGCCACATTGACTCTGTTCTATCACTGGATTAAATGGTCCACGCCCCCTCATTCCGCTCAAGCTCCCTTTTTACAAATCAATTCTAAACTATCTATCCAAAATATTAATTACTAAGCAAAATAAAGGAATTAACATAAAAAGTAATAGAGATTGTTATTGAAACCATCCACAGATGAAGATGATAATGATTATCACTTAACTGGATACTCTAAAGAATACTTCTTATGCGCAAGGGCACCTATCCTAATCAAGCCGTAAATTGCACACCAACCCCATCTCCTGCGGTGTTGCAATTATCCTGTATTAATAGCGGACAACTGCTTGGTCAACATGATGTCGTGGTGATCAATCACCAAGGGCAGTTCTATTATTTGCGCCAAACCAAAGCAGGAAAACTAATACTGACTAAATAATTTTTAGTCACTCGATCCTATTTGCAAAAAATATCCACTACGCCAGCCACCTTATATTGAATACTCAGGCAGCCAGCAACTTATTGATTATGTTTAATAACATAGGGAGAGTTGCTTATGCTTCGTTTTTTTCGTTTGTCTTTATGCAGTCTGGCAATAACCGTGGCGTTATCCCCGCTGGCAACAGCTCATTCGGCACCTGCCAGTAAGAATCACACCCTTATTGTTACCGGAACTCAACCGGCGACTGACAGTTTCAACACCCCCGGCACAATCACCGTCATTGATGCTGCATTACCAGACAAACAAACTGCTACCACCGCCGCAGAAATGCTGCAAAAAGTACCCGGTGTGAGTGTTAGCGGTGTTGGGCGCACCAATGGACAGAACGTTAATATCAGAGGCTATGATCAGTATGGTGTGCTGGTGCTCATTGATGGTATTCGTCAGGGCATCACGGGGGCCAATATCAGTGGTACTTTCCTTGATCCGGCCCTGATAAAGCAGGTCAGCATCATTCGTAGCCCATCAACATCAAGGTTTGGCAGTGGTGCCATGGGCGGGGTGATTGCTTACCAGACCGTTGATGCGGCCGACTTGCTGGCTGAGGGCCAAAATCTTGGTTTCCGAGTCAGTGGCTTTGGCGCCACGGGTTATCACAGTATCGGCTCTGGGGTGTCCATGTTTGGCCGTACAGAGAGTCTTGATGGCATTATCGCGCTAAGTAAACGTAAGGTCGGCAATATTTACCACGGCAACGGTAATGAAGCGCCGAATGATGAAACGATTAACAGCTTGATGTTTAAGGGCACCGCCTATCTTTCTGACAGCCAATCGTTAACCACCGCCCTGCGTTATTACAATAACCAAGCACTAGAACCGCGCATGGCTAATCTTAGTACGCCTGACTTAAAATTTAATAAAAATCCAATGATGAATCGTTCCACCCTTCAACGTGATGCCGAGTTAACCTACCGCCTGCAACCACAACACCTTGATTGGATGCCACCAGCCAACTCTACTATTCCGAGATCAATATTAGCGATGACGTCAATCGCGAAGGCTCAGGCCGCCGAAAACAGATCACCCGTGGTTTAAAGCTGGAAAATAGCAGCCTGCTATTTACTCACAGCCCGGCTGCAAATTTATTCACTTATGGCATTGAAACCTACCATCAAGAGCAAGTTCCAGTCGGTGTTATTCGTAGTTTCCCCCCGTCTGAAATCAAATTTTCCTCCGGTTGGTTGCAAGATGAAGTTACGCTGCGTGATTTACCCGTTACCTTGCTGCTAGGCAGCCGTTTTGATCGTTATCACAACAGCCGCGCCGGTTTTGCTGATAGAGAAGCTAAAAACGGGTCAACTCGAGGTGCCGTTACCCTCAAGCCCACCGATTGGCTGATGTTGTTTAGTGCCTACAGCCAAGCGTTCCGTACCCCAACGCTGACTGAGCTTTATAATGATTCGATTCATTTCTCTATGGGGCCTTTTACCAATCGCTGGCGACCCAATCCAAACCTAAAACCCGAAAGCAACGTCACTCGTGAGGCTGGTTTTGGTTTGAACTTTGAACAATTATTGTCCAATGATGATTTGATTGAATTCAAAGCCAGCTACTTTAATATTGATGCCAAAAACCGCATCACCAGTGAAGTCCACACCGAATTTTTTGGTAAAAATTACTCCGGCTACATCAATATCCCGCGCAGTAAAAGCTGGGGTTGGGATGTGTCATTGGATTACCAGAATCAATGGATTGACTGGGCGCTGGCCTATAACCGCACTCGTGCTATTAATCTCGACACCCGCCAATTTATTAACAGTATCAATCCAGATACCGTCACCAGCAGGCTTAATATCCCTATTGCCAACAGTGGTTTTAGCACTGGCTGGATCCTGACAATGGCAGAAAACACCAAGTTTATGAAAAATAACGATGCCAAAACGTCGTCACGCCGTTCCTATGCGCCGCAAGCTGGTTATGCGGTCCATGACTTTTACCTAAGCTACCGTGGGGCTGGCAGCTTGAATGGCCTCACCACCACCGCAGTATTGGGTAATGCGTTTAATAAGGAGTACTACTCACCGCAAGCAATCCCGCGGGATGGGCGTAATGCCAAACTGTTAATCAGCTATCAGTGGTAATCACAAGGAAGCGACTCATGGAAATGTCACATTACCAACACTATCTCAACATTCGGCAGCAACACCCCAGCAAGCCTCTACACGATATTGCCCTCATGATGAATATCAGTGAAGCCGAGCTATTTTATGCGCGGGTAGGACAGGATGCAGAACGCCTGGATATCAGTGCCGATAGACTGCTGACTGAGTTAGCCAGTGTCGGTGTCACTAAATCGATCACCCGTAACGATTATGCAATACATGAGCATTGGGGTGAGTACCAGAATTTACGCTTGCACGGTCACCTGGGCTTGGTTCTTAATCCACGCGCGCTGGATTTAAGGCTGTTTTTCCGCCAATGGGACAGCATTTTTAGCCTGAGTGAGGAGACACCACAGGGTAAGCAACTGAGCATTCACTGCTGTAATCTGCAAGGCAAGGCAATCCATCAAATCTACTGTACCGAAGAAACAGACCTTAACGCATGGCAGCAGTTGGTAGAAAAGTATCGCTGTGAAACCAATGCGCGGTTGGTGTTCTCCCCCGCAGAAAAGGCGTTAACTCAAGAGACAGCCATTGATAACGCTGCGATAGATAATGAATGGCGCAAGATGAACGATATCCATCAGTTCTTTATGCTACTCAAACGCAATAAAATCACCCGCCGGCAAGCCTTCCGGTCTGTCGGTGATGATCTGGCTTATCCGGTTGATAATAAAGCATTAAGGCAAATTTTATATGCGGCACAGGCTTGCCAGAATGAAGTGATGATCTTTGTCGGTAACACCGGGTGTATGCAGATCTTCACTGGCGTGATAGAACAATTTATTGCCTGTCAGGGGAAGCAAACACCGCCGCCTCATTGGATCAGTGTGCTTAACCGCCGTTTTGCTTTGCACCTGCATGAGAATGCCATTGCAGAAAGTTGGGTAACACGCAAACCGACCAAAGAGGGTTACATCTCAAGTCTGGAGCTGCTGGATACTCAAGGTAATCATATTCTGCAATTATTTGGGCAACGTAGCGAAGGCCAACCAGAGCAGCACCACTGGCATCAGCAACTGGCCGAATTGACTGCCATAGGCTCCGCTGATGAATAAATGGCTAATATTTATTGCCCTTATAATTCCAATCAGTGGCATTGCCAGCCAACGCATTATCACACTCGGTAGTGATATCTCTGAAATCACCTACGCATTAGGCGTAGGTGCCAACATGGTGGCCAGGGATAGTGCCAGCCAGCACCCCAGTGAATTGAAAACCTTACCCGACGTGGGTTACTTGCGACAACTCAATGCCGAAGGCATTCTCGCGTTACAACCTACGTTGGTGTTATGTCGTAAGCAGGCTTCAGCGTCACGAGCGCTGAAGCAAATCACTGACTATGGGGTAAAGGTCATACTTATTCCCGCGGACAGCTCGCCACAAACAGTGGTAACTAAAATTCAGTTGATTGCCACCTCAGTTAATCAGCAACAGAAAGGCCGACAACTGATCAATCACTACCAGCAACAGCTAGCAATGATAGATTCCACACCATTGCCGGTAAAGGTTCTATTTATCCTAAGCCACGCGGGGTTACCGCCGCTGGCTGCGGGTAAAAATACTGCTGCGGATAGCTTATTTCGCCTTTCAGGCCTGAACAACACCATGCAAAAATTCAGCGGCTATCGCCCTTTATCACAAGAAGGGATTATCGCCAGTGCTCCTGACCTGCTGATTGTTACGTCATATAGCGTTAAATCACTGGGTGGCATTGATAATATATGGCGCTTACCGGGAGTAGCTCTGACTCCTGCGGGTAAAAAGCAACGATTACTGGTCATTGATGATAGGGCATTACTGAGTTTTGGCCTGCAAACACCCCAAGTTCTACAACAGTTGCGGAGTGCCGGGGAGTCCAGCCGGTAAAAATGTCTTCTGTTAGCGACGAGTAGGAGTGATTGAAATACCTTTCATCCTTGAAGCCACAGCTAAGTTAGCGGTTGTTACTCACCCGAGTCACTGAATACGTTGGATATGCAACCAACTAACTGGAACAGGAGATTTCCAGATGTTTCCCCCAGTCAGGAGGTAATGCCGCCAAGTCATCAAATTCAGGTTGCTCTGCGAAAGGATGTTGTAATGCCTGATGCAACCGCTGTAGAGGTTGAATATCATCCTTTTCAGCGTGATCAATCACTTGCTGTGCCAAGTAGTTACGCAATATATATTTCGGGTTAACCGCTTTCATCAATTGCTGACGCTGAACATCGTCAATCGGCTCTTGTTGCAAACGTGTACGATAACGGTGGTACCAACCGTCAAAACCGGCTCTATCGATAAAATCATCACGTAGTGGCGATTGCGCCGAATGCATTTCAACCAGGCTCAACAAGCGGAATGTACGGGTATAATCTCGCCCCTCTTGAATCATCAAACTCAATAATCCTGTCAGTAACTCGTTATCCTGGCTGCTGTTTTCGACAAAACCTAGTTTAGCGCGCATCTGTTGGCCATAAGCTGCCATTAACTCTGGCTCATAAGCCTCTAGTGCCAACTGTAGCTGCTCCACCGACATTAAGCCGGACAACGCCTGCCCCAACCGATGCAGATTCCATAGTGCGACCGCTGGCTGATTATCGAAAGCATAACGCCCCTGATGATCAGAGTGATTGCAAATATATCCCGGTACATAGTCATCAAGAAAACCAAATGGACCATAGTCCATGGTAATACCAAGAATCGACATATTATCGGTATTCATCACACCATGAGCAAAACCGACCGTTTGCCAATGAGCGATTAAACGTGCCGTGCGTTTTACCACATCAGTAAACCACAACAGGTAACTTTCCGGTTGACCGGCCCATTGCGGCCAGTGACGAGCAATAACATAATCAGCCAACTGTCTGACCTGTGCAGGCTGCTGTCGATAATAGAAGTGTTCGAAATGGCCAAAACGAACATGACTTTCAGCCACGCGTAATAACATCGCCCCACGCTCTGGTTGCTCACGATAAACAGGATGTTCGCTGGTAACAATGGTCAGTGCACGGCTGGTAGGTATTCCTAGATGGTGCAATGCTTCGGAGGCTAAAAACTCCCGGACGACTGAGCGCAAAACGGCCCGCCCATCTCCCATGCGGGAATAAGGGGTTAACCCTGCGCCTTTCAAATGCCAATCCATACTGCGGCCGTCACTGAGTTGTTGTTCCCCGAGCAAAATCCCACGGCCATCCCCGAGTTGCCCTGCCCATACGCCGAACTGGTGGCCACTATATACTTGTGCCAGCGGCTCCATACCTGGTAGCAAAGCCTCTCCTGCCCATACGCTGGCTTTCGGCAAACTAAACCAACTCTCATCCAGCCCAAGCTCCAGCGCTAACGGGGAACTGTGGTACAGCAAGCGTGCCCCCTTTAACGGCGTTGGTTGCAAGTGAGTATAAAAACCGCTCAATTGCTGCCCGTAGCTATTATTAAATTGAGGCGTATTCTCAGATTTTGAAGCGCTATCTGATTGAATGAAGTTAAAAGGGGTCATCAGCGTAATACCTCAGCCAGCCAGTGACTAACTTGCAACAGCTCAGCATGTGACTCAGGAAAATCATCGCTTAATTGCTGACAAACAACGTTAATAGCCTCGGGACGATACACCGTCCCTTGTAGCCGCTCAGCCAAAGCTTCCAGCGGAGCAGGATTCAAACTATCCGTAAAGATTTGGCAGCGAGCGATGGCACCCTGTAATACATCAAAATGCAGTTCAATTCCGCCCCAAATAAAACGGGTATCGACTAAGTGGCTAAAGGCGGGGGCCTGACCGAAATTCCATTCCCAGCTACTCTGTTTCGCAAATTGTTCGGTAAAACCAGGTAGGTCGGGCAATGCTTGTGGGGAGATTCTTTCCGCCAGCACCTTTTCATTATAATAATCGAAAAAAGCCTGCTCAATGGCGACACAAATCTGTTGATGCTCAATTCCCGGTAATAGCTCCACCAGATTGGTGACTCGGGAGCGCACTGATGTAATCCCTTTGGCCTGCAATTTTTTCGGATCAGGATTAAGGTAATCGGCCAAACGACTCAGATCCGCACTCAATAACAATGTGCCATGATGAAAACCACGATCTTTGGTCTCTTTATACGCCGAGCCCGAAACTTTGCGCTCATCATCACCGTTCTTAACCACCAAATCATTACGACCTGAAGCGGTGGCCTGAATTCCGAGCGAGGCTAACGCAGTAAGAATAATTTGAGTGGAGACCGTTTTATCATATTCAGGTTTACCCGCCATAAAGGTGAAACAGGTATTGCCCAAATCATGAAATACCGCCCCGCCGCCACTGCTGCGCCGAGCCAGCTTCACGCCATCTTGCTCCATTTGGCGCGTATTACACTCTTTCCATGGATTCTGAGCACGGCCTATCACCACGGTGTCAGCATTACGCCACAAAAATAGCACTCGCTGATCCGGGGACATCTGACGGAAAATGCACTCTTCTACCGCCAGATTAAACCAGGGGTCATAAGAATCAGAAATGAGTAAGCGAAGGGATGACATAAACGCGGCTCCGAACCAAAATAAGCAGCTATTAAGATAACATAACCAACGCCGATATCTTTAGGTTCGAGGATTCATTCTGTATTGATTAAGAACTATATCGAAAATGCATCAAATGCGACGCGCTTGCCAGTACACACGTTTCCAGTAAACATTTTCCAACGATGAACGGATCACACCTTTACTCGTTGAGGCATGAATAAATTCATCATTAGTATCGTAAATACCGACATGCAGCCCATTTTGTCCACTGCCAGTTTTGAAAAACACCAAGTCGCCAGGCATGAGTTCATCACGAGAGACTTTAGTGCCTAAGGTGGTCTGCGCTGCTGTTGTTCGGGGTAATTGCATATCAAAACGATCACGGAATGTGCGGTAAACAAACCCTGAACAATCAACACCACTTTGATCCAGCCCACCATTACGGTATGGCGTTCCTTCCCATTGACGCAGTTGTTCATTCAGTTTAGCGACTACCACAATAGAATCTGATAAGTGACCACTCGGTGTTGGAGCATGGCTGCTACAACCAGCAAGAATCATACTGACCAAAAAGATCCAGAAACGCATCCGCATCGAGATATCACCAGAGTAAGGCTTAGCCAATCCACCGCACAGCAAGCTATTCGGCGCTATATCTGGCCAGCGAGAGGTACCAGTAGAGCTAATTTAGCTATCGAGTCTGGAAAAAACAAGTTATATGAATGAGATAATAGATTTAATCACTTTTTATGGGTTTGGTATGAATCAGCCATATCCCCAGTAGGATAAACCCCGCCCCTAACGTTTTTAGTAACGTCGCCGACTCATTGAACCAGGGTAGCAATACAGCGGCTAAATAGACCAGCGCATAACTAAGACTCAGTAATGGATAGGCTCGATTGAGTGGCAAATACCTTAAGGCAAAAAACCAGCACAACATGGATACTGCATAGCCGGCTAGCCCGAAAGTTACCGCCATTAATTGTGTCAGATGATGTGCTAAAAACTGACCATCAATATCTGCCAACGATATTAATGGAGTATGCATCATCCCCCACTTCAACATGAGTTGGGCCATGGTCACTAACACCACACTGCCTATTCCCCACAGGTAACCTTTCATAAATGCCAACTAATCAAAAGGATGCCAAACATAATGGCAGCAACACCCAACCAATGGCGAGAAGTTGTCTTTTCTCCATAAAACAACTGCGCGGCCAAGGTCACCAACACAAAGTTAAAGCTTAATAGCGGATAAGCCACACTCAAAGGCAGATGTTGCAATAAACGCAACCACAGCACCATTCCTAAGCCCAGCAATATCACTGCGATAGCAAGCCAACGCAGTGTGGGCGCAAGCCGTTTTTCACCAGATTGCCCCCAACATTGTGCAGCTTGCTTCTGACACAGTTGCCCCGCACAGGTCAATAAACTGACAACTATCAATAGCAAATAATTTGTCATGGTGTCTTTTGGTACCACAAAAGTGCCAAACGATTCATTAAATTAACCTTGTCGGCTACCGGATAATGGGTAGAGATGTCCTCACCGCGAGATAATTGCACAACTAACGACACGTCACCTTGCTGCCTTGCATGAGCCAACCATTCACTAAAATCTTTATTGCTAATGTATTTATCTTTACTGTCAGCATAGTTCAGCCCATAAGACAGCTCGCCCTTTTCGCTGAACATCAGTATATCGCTACGTTTCAGTTGCCAGGCTAACCCTGCCGCTACACCCACACTGTCGGTAAGCACATAGCGGCTGCTGCTCAACGCATCAAAATTATTCTGAATAAAATTTTGCGGCTGTTTGGAATCAATAACCTGTTGAGGAATCAGGTAACCCACCAGCAAAACCAACAATAATGGACAGGCGGCAGCCCAACGCCAATAACGGGCGTTATTATACAATGTAATCAGCCCCACCAACCCCCATCCAGTAAAGGCGACTATCCCCAACACTACTTTCTGCTGCTCTTGTGGCCCATAGGCGACCAAGTGCCCTACCAAATTCAAACCAATAACTAACACCGCCAGCGCGCAAACTAATCCAAAAATAAGATTTATTGCACCATTTATTTTCAGCGCGCGCATACGCATGTTACTGGCGCAATCTGTTGCATATGCCGCCATCAGTAAAGATAGTGGAGCCATACATGGCAAGATATACGTTGGGAGTTTTCCTTTAGCCACACTGAAGAATAACAACGGCATGACGACCCAACTGAGCAAAAAGAACAGCTCTGGTTTTGCCACCCGTTCACGCCACCCTTTAAGTAACGCTCCCGGTAATAACCCCAACCACGGCAATACACCGATGCAAAGAATAGGCAGGTAATACCAAATGGGGGCTTTATGTTGAGCATCTTTTTCAGCGAATCTCTGAATATGTTCAACCCAAAAGAAGTAATGCCAGAAATCGGGTTCACGTTGCGCGATGGCCAATGCCCACGGCAAGCTCAAGATTACCGCACCCAATATCGCTATCGGGCCAAAAATGATGAGTTCTTTTATTCGCTTTTGCTGTATGACAATAGGCAATACCGAAATAACCGGCACGGCCAACGCCAGAAAACCTTTAGTCATAAAGCCCATGCCACAGGCAAGGCCGAGCAAAAGGTAAGCCCCAACCTTCTGCGCCAAAGTTTCGGCCCGCAATGTGAGATAAAAACAGACCATTGAAGCGGTTAGCCATAATGAAATCATCGGGTCCAATACCGCATAGGAGCCGATACTAAATACCAACAACATGGAGAGATAAATTAGTGTCGCCAGTACCGATGTAGAGCGGTTACGCCACAATAAAGTCGCTAACCAATAGACTAATATTGCACTCAGCGCGGTACTAAAAATGGAACCAAATCGGACGGCAAAATTAGTGTCACCAAATATCCACTGGCTAATATTATTAAACCAATATCCAGCGATAGGCTTTTCGAAATAGCGGATCCCCAGAAAATGCGGCACAACCCAATCACCACGTTGCAACATTTCCCGACTAATCTCAGCGTAGCGAGTTTCGTCAGGTTGCCACAGTAAACGACTATTGATTGGCAATAGGTATAGCAAAGCAAAAAACAACGCCAACAGTGCTGCCCCGCCTCCTTTTAACAGTTTCATCCGACATCCTTAATTTTTGTCTGACACCCTAACCAACCCTCTCGGCCAGGAAAGGTGGTACGCTCGACTGTCCCTATCGGCAATAAATCTAAATCATCGGGTAATAACTCTCGAAGCGGGCAAAACTGGATACCTTGTTTTTTGGCCTGGACTAATAATTGCTCAAACATTACTGCCTGAGACATCCCTTCAACTTCAGCATGAATGGTATAAACCGAGACACCTCTATCACGCAAAATAGCTTCAATGATGAAATTATTAAAATCCTCAGCCCGCACTTCACTCCCTACGACTTCATCGTACGTTGGCAACGTAACAGGAATTTGTACACTGCCAAGACTGCCATCAGGTAATAGGGGGCGGAAAGGGTGAGTACCACGACAATCACTGTTATAACGAAAAGCGAACGGTTGCTTGATGGCTAACACCCGCGAGTCTGCACGCCAGCCAGCAGCGGCGGAACAAGTTACTGGCTGCCCAATGCTGTTCTGTAATTCATCCACACCCCATTGAACCTGCTCAGTTAGCTGTTGTGTTGACCACGATGCAACCTTAGCTTGCCAGCCTTGATGATCCCATGCATGCAAACCAACCTCATGCCCTGCTTGTAGCGTGGCTTTCATTAATGAGCCAAGGTCTTTACCGATTTTTTTACCCGGCCAGGCGGTTCCGGCCAGTAAGATATCCCAGCCATAAAGCGAAGCGGCATTAGAACGCAACATCTTCCACAAGAAACGAGGTCGGAAAAGGCGCCACAAGTGACGCCCCATATTATCTGGACCAACACTGAAGAAAAAGCTGGCGCTGATATCATACTGTTCCAATACAGCAAGTAATGATGGCACACCTTCTTTTGTTCCACGGTAGGTATCCACATCAATTCTTAGTCCAACTTGCTTCATAGATAATGCTCATCCTTTTGGGTCTCACCCAGTTCGAGTACAGCACCACGAAGGAAGAAATCCAAGGTTTCGCTGACAGTTTGCTGCAAAGCGATTTCTGGCTGCCAATGTAAAATACGTCGCGCATTCGTGATGCTGGGGGTGCGATATTCGACATCTTGGTAGCCTTTACCATAATAGGCACTGCTTTCGATATCTTTAAAGCCAGCAAATGGTGGGAAGTGACCACGTAATTGATGTTTTTCAAAACTACTCAGCAGCATTTGCGCTAATTCGCGAATACTAGCCTCATTCGTCGGGTTACCAATATTGATTATCTGACCATCACAGCAGCCATCATTGTTCTCAATAATGCGAAATAGCGCTTCAATGCCATCATGAATATCAGTAAAACAGCGTTTTTGCGCGCCGCCATCAACCAGTTGAATAGGAGAGCCTTCAACCAGATTTAATATCAATTGTGTAATGGCGCGGGAACTGCCAATACGAGCAGCGTCAAGGTTATCCAGACGTGGCCCCATCCAGTTAAATGGGCGGAACAATGTGAATCTGAGATTTTCTTTCGCACCATAAGCCCAGATAACGCGATCCAATAATTGTTTGGATACCGAATATATCCAGCGCTGTTTGTTAATTGGCCCAACAATCAGTCGCGAACTGTCCTCGTCAAACTCTTTGTCATCACACATACCATAAACTTCAGAAGTGGATGGGAAGACAATACGTTTATTGTATTTAACGCAATCGCGAACAATCTTTAAATTTTCTTCAAAATCTAATTCGAAAACACGCAGTGGATTGCGGGTATATTCAATTGGCGTCGCAATAGCCACCAGCGGCAAAATGACATCACATTTTTTAATATGATATTCGATCCATTCGGAATGAATACTGATGTCGCCTTCCACGAAATGGAAGAAAGGGTTATCCAAGAAACGACTAATAGCATCAGAACCAATATCCAGACCATAGACTTCGTAACGGTCATCACGCAACAAGCGTTCGGTTAAGTGATTACCAATGAAGCCGTTCACACCAAGGATCAGTACACGGGTACGTCTTTTCAAAGCATTGCTTGGTCTATTAGCTAAACGCACATCCGTGACAATGCCCATTTCTTGGGCTAATCGACTGCCCTGAACATACAAACCAGCGTCTCCCTGACCAGTAACAATCTCCAGCGCACCTTCACCGCAGGCGACAACTAAAGGTGAAATTGAGAGTATGGTGCCGGGTAACTTTCCGTGTGCCATCTTCAGCGGTCGCGCACGCCAGATGATGAGTTTACGCTGTCCAAGATAGCTGAATGCACCGGGATAAGGCTCCGTCACGGCACGAACTAAATTATTGATATCTGATGCTGACTTTTGCCAATTGACCTCTCCATCAGCAGCAGTTCGACGGCCAAAATAGCTGGCATCAGCTTCTTTTTGTGGTGTCAGATGCAGTGAAGAACGCTTCATTTTTGGCAATAAATCACGTAACAACTCTTGCGACGCTTCACGCATTTTTGCATGTAATGTCAATGCAGTATCTGTATCGCTGATGGTAACTTTGTGCTGACCCACAATTGGGCCTGCATCAGCTTTTTTTACCATTTGGTGCAAGGTTACACCTGTTTCGGTCTCCCCATTAACCAGCGCCCAGTTAATCGGAGCACGCCCTCGGTATTTCGGCAACAAGGAGCCGTGTAAATTGAATCCTCCTTGCGGTGCTAACGACAAAATTTCATCACACAGCATATTGCGATAATAGAAAGAGAAAATAATATCCGGCTGTAATTGCTTAATGCGCTCAACCCATAACGGATGATTGGCATCATCCGGTGCAAATACAGGAAGTTCTAAATCAGCAGCAACCCGGGCCACTGAAGAGAAAAAACGATTCTCATTAGGATCGTCAGTATGGGTAAATACTGCCTGAATATCGTAACCAGCTTCTACTAGTGCTTTTAGACCTACACAGCCAATATCATGATAGGCAAATACAATCGCTTTCATTTTTCTACTTCCTGATTATTGTCGGTATGCTCTGCCCCGACCACTTTCTGTATGAAATAACGTGGGCGCGCGCGCACATCGTTATAAATTCGACCGATGTATTCACCGAGTAGCCCCATACCAACGAATTGGGCACCGATGAACATGAACAACACGGCAAAGAGCGTAAAGACACCGCCGCCCGCCCATTCCGGGCCAAATACCAAACGCAAAACCACTAACAGCACAGCAAGAGTAAAACCAGAAAGTGCAATGACACTGCCCACCAGGCTTAACAGACGTAATGGGGTCGTTGTCAGGCAAGTTATCAAGTCATACATAAGATTAATGAGCTTCATCAGGCTGTATTTTGAGTCACCGAATTCGCGCTCAGCATGATGAACTGTAATTTCAGTGGTACGGCGGGCAAAGCTGTTTGCCAGAATGGGAATAAAGGTACTGCGTTCGTGACAGTGTAACATTGCTTCTACGATATGACGGCGGTAGGCTCGTAACATGCAGCCATAGTCACCCATAGATTTACCTGTAGCACGTTGAATCATCAGATTAATCAAACGGGAGGCTGTTTTACGAAACAGCGAATCTTGCCGATTAGCGCGCACAGTCCCGACGACGTCGTAGCCCTCTTCTGCCACACCGACCAGCCGTGGGATTTCCTCCGGCGGGTTTTGCAGATCAGCATCAAGTGTAATGATCAAATCACCACTAACCTGATTGAATCCAGCCATAATGGCTGAATGTTGGCCATAATTACGATTTAGCAAAACTGCGATTATGTGGTTTTCAGGTAGGTTCGCCGCTGTTGTCAAAATTTCAGCAGAACTATCACTACTCCCGTCATCAACCAGAATAATTTCATAAGGTTGGGTGAGTAACTTACAGGCAGCCGACGTCCTCTCTATTAATGCCGGCAAGCTCTCTTGCTCGTTATAAACAGGGATAACTATTGATACTTTTTTGATTTGCTCATTTTGTAACACGGTGCGGCCCTATAATAGTTGCCAATGCATCAACTACCCGGTCAACATCACTGTCTAGCATGTCGGGGAAAAGGGGCAATGTGCATAATCTGGCGGAATTCCATTCGGTATTGGGTAAGTGCAACTGTGGATAGCGTTCGCGATAATACTTTTGAGTATGGGCGGCACGAAAATGCAGACCAGTACCAATTCCTGACTCTTTCAACCGCTCCATCAGTGAGTCGCGACTAATTCCGCAGCGACCTTCATCAACACGCACCATAAACAGATGCCATGCATGGAGATGGGCATAGTCGGGAACCGCCAGGGGTTGCAAGGGGGAATCGTTCAATGCTTTATAGTAGCGGGCAACTAATTCTTGGCGACGAGCATTGATTTCAGGTAAACGCCTGAGTTGCACTACCGCAATCGCTGCGTGAATATCAGATAAGTTATATTTATAACCAGGCACTATAACTTCGGCCTGTGGGCTACGCCCTTGTAGCTGTCGATCAAAGGCATCCACACCCAAGCCATGAAACTTAAGTTGCCGTACTTTGTCGGCTAGCTCATCATCATCAGTGGCAATTAAGCCGCCTTCAGCACAAGTCATGTTTTTAATGGCATGGAAAGAGAAAATAGCGGTGCCCTTCTCGCCAATCCATTGATTACCATAGCGGGTGCCAGCAGCATGGGCCGCATCTTCAATCAATGGGATACCTTGATGCTGAGCAATTAAACGCAAAGCATCAAGATCACAGGGAGCGCCGGCATAATGCACCGGGATAATGGCTTTGGTTTTTGCGGTGATAGCTGCTGCAACATCCGCAGCATTTACCATTAAAGTGTCGCGATCAACATCAATCATTACCGGCTCAGCGCCCAGCAACACAATCATATTAAGAGTAGAAACCCACGTTTGAGACGGGGTAATAACTTCATCCCCTGGGCCAATACCCAAGGCCATCAAGGTGATATGCATTCCCGCAGTGGCCGAACTGACAGCAATAGCATGCTTGCAACCCAATGCCTTACAAAAATCAGTTTCTAACTGTTGATTCTGTGGGCCAGTAGTTATCCAACCTGAGCCTAATACATTTATGACCGCATTAATTTCGTCCGTACCGATTGACGGACGTGAAAATGGCAAAAAATTCTGCATTGAATAATCCCTTAGGACACCAGAGCTGTCGGCAACTATATGCTCACTTAAGTTAACGAAAACTAAACGCCCATCAGATAAACCTGTGGTCTGCTAGGGTCAACTCTAGTCCATTAACCTTAAATAAACCTTAAGATAGCGTTTTTTTGCTGATATATTCAGAAAGGGTATTTCACGAAGAAAGGAATTGTTTTTCATAGTAAAATCAATCAATTAACATAAAACACTGTGGGATATTTCATCGCAATGATTTAATTGATTTCTTCTGTGGAGAAAAAGAAAAATAAGCACCATAACAAATATTAATGCAAATTATAGATGCAGGTTATTAATTTTATACTCCCAATAAAACTTAGTAGCTAAATGTAAGTATCATATGCTTTTTGTAATAATCCAATTCTGGCCATCAAAACTATGTATTTGAAATTCCACTTCGAACACATCAGATAAAATATCTGCCTCCATTACCTGTTTAGCCCCACCCTGTGCAAGCACGTCCCCTTTAGACATTAACCAAACCTGATCAGCCTGTTGCAAGGTGTGGTTAAGGTCATGAGCACTAATGATAGCACTGCGCCCAGCCGCACAAAACTCAGCAAGCAGACTATCAAGTGCCACTTTTTGCGCCACATCAAGCCCGGTATAGGGTTCATCAAGCAATAACAGCTTGCTGTCAGCGTTGATATCCGGCCAAACTTGCAAGAATACTGCCGCGAGCCGAACACGCTGCCACTCGCCGCCTGAAAGTTGCGATAACATTCTTGGCAATTTATCGGTTAATCGTAATTTTTTACAGAGATAACCAATCGTTGTCGCTACAGCATCCAAAGCGGCACCGGCTGGCTGATAGAGAGCCAGATATTGGAAAACCGGCATTAGAGTCAGAGCCGATTGCTGTTGACTTAGATAGGCTCGTGAACGAGCCAAGTCGTGCCCTGCATAGATAGGCAGTGGTTGCCCGGCCAGTAAAATATCACCACGAGCAGGCAACAAGCCTGCCAGAGCGGCCAACAGGGTACTTTTCCCTGCACCATTGGGACCTATCAAATGAATTTGCAACCCAGCAGCCACCTGGGCAGAAAAAGGCGCAAGGCGGGTTTCGACATGGACATTGCTGAGTTGCAAAAGCATCAAAATAAACCTGTTGTCGGTAAATTATTTGGTGGCTAACGCTTGAGTAATTGCACTGATTAGAATCGAATCTTCTGGTGCCATATCGGGAGCAAAACGCTCAAGAACTTCGCCATCACGACTAACCAGGAATTTCTCAAAATTCCACAGAATATCACCCGGTTGCTTTGGCTCACGCCCCTTACTGGCTAACCGTTGATAAAATTCGCTCCCTTCCGGTTTTATTGCAACAGACTTAGCCGCAATCAATTGCTGGTACAAAGGGTGCCGTTGCGGGCCATTGACCTCAATTTTACTAAACATCGGAAATTCAACCCCAAATGTGCCACGGCAGAAAGCTTGGATCTCTTCATCACTGCCAGGCTCCTGCCCCGCAAACTCATTACTCGGAAAACCTAAGACTTCAAAACCTTGCTGATGATATGTTTTATAGAGGTTTTCAAGCCCTTCATACTGCTTAGTCAGACCACACTGAGAAGCCACATTAACCACCAACAGCACTGAGCCTTTATACTTTTCCAGCAGAATAGATTCACTTTCAATGGTTTTAACAGGAATGGAATAAATTGGATTACTCATCAGGAAGGCTCCTTATTCAGCGATGATATACAGATGAACTTACAAGAGTATCAATAGGTGTAAGGCAGATCACTTTACACTTTTCACTCGTGTCAGCAACCAGATAAATAATGGCGAACCCAACGTTGCGGTTACCACACCAATGGGCAGCTCAGCCGAAAATAGAGCGATACGTGCGATAACATCCGCAAACAACAGTATTCCAGCGCCAGCTAGTGCACATCCGCTTAGTAGATGGCGTTGGTCAGTTAAACCGGTCAATCGCAAGATATGGGGAATAACCAGGCCAATAAAGCTGATAACACCAGCCAGAGCAACACTAATACCTACCAGCAATCCTATAGCCAGTACTAATAAATTCCGCCATAAATGGAGTGGGATCCCCAACTGCCTGGCTTGCTGCTCACCCAATGACATAAAGTTGAGCACTCGCCCCTGGCAACAAAGCCATACCACGATCGGCACCAATGCTACGACCAATCCCTGCTGTCGCCAATCTATACCGCTGAATCCCCCCATCATCCAATACATCAACTGGCGTAAATCCAAGCTGGTACTGAAATAAACAGCCCATGTCATCACCGCGCTGCAAACGATCCCCAATGCAACACCAACCAGTAACAGACGAGCGTTAGTCAACAAACGCCGGCGAGCGAAACCTAACAGCAGAACCGTCATAAGTAAGGCTCCAGCAATAGCACAGCCACTTAAAAACCAGATCGGTAATAACCCGTGCCCTAGCAAGACCGCCATAACTAATGCAACACCTGCACCATTCGCCACCCCCAGCAGACCGGGTTCGGCTAATGGATTTTCAAACAATGCCTGCATTACAGCACCCGCAACCGCAAGACTTGCACCAACCATCATTACGGCTAAGGCTCGGGGCAAACGCAACTGCCAGACGAATAATTGCCCGCTTTCACCAAACCACTGAGTGGGCCAAATCCACGCATCTCCAGCACACAAGCTGACTACCAGCGCAAAAAAAAGTATCACCACCAATCCCTTGAGGTAACGGTGATCACGTTGTTGTTGCCGCTGTTGAAGCGCAGTAAATAACTGACTGGTCTGCATTACATCCTCGGTCGCTGCCTCAGGATTAACCTGAAGATGTCTCATAAATATTAGGGGCTGATACCCATAGCTAGGCTACAGATAGTAGGGGGTTAACGCGATAAGGGGAAGTTTTGCATGAAGAATAAGACTTTTTTATGGTAAGAGAACGCAAACTCTGTCGATGATTTTAGCGACAAAGCCTGCATTCATCGGTTACTTACTGTCAACGATGGCCCTTATTTTGCGATGGATAGAGTGGCTGACCATTATGATTATCGTTATTATTTGGCCCGCCTTGCTTAGCACCACTACCCTGTCGGCTATTATTCACTGGCTGGCCGCGTCCATTATTATCACTGCCATTATTGTGCTGTGGCGAATTACCGTAATCGCTGCGTTCATTATGGCGTTGACTACCTTGCTGCCCACGGAACGGGTTATGGCCATCCTGCGGTTGTGGATGTTGCCAACGCCCCCCGTCCCAATAATAGCCACGGTCATTGCGGTCACCAATATGGCCACCACGATGTTCATGCCACCACTGTGGCGGACGCCAATCATAACCATCCCAGTAATAGCCACGGTTGTCCTGATCACCTAGATGTAAGCTGACTCCGGGTATATTGATGTCAAGTGATACGTCTGCCTGTGCAAACGATGGCATTAATGCCAACACCCCAAGTAATAGCAGATATTTTTTCATATACATCCGAATGTATTATTTAACAGTTATTAAATTTATATCAGCGAAAATAAAAACCATCTATCAGACAATCCGCTCTTTTCATTTTCATTTCATCTTGCTTACGCAATACATACAGTTCTTACAAGTCGGACATTTTCATTTACTACCACTCCTAACATATCTTAACGTTTATCTGACAGTGACATTTATTGTATTGAATTATAATCCAAGCATTGCCGGATAATAAAAGATGAGACAAATAAAATGCAACGTATAACGTTAATGACAATAGTACTCTTATTAAGCACTACATTATCAGCTTGCTGTATATTCCCACCGCATGGCGGTGGCGGTGGCGGTGGCGGCCCAAGGATGCATTATGATAACCATCAGTTGCGTTAGATTACATCCTAAAAAATAAGTATAAAACTGGCATTCAATAAGTATAGTCTAATTTATTTAGAATAAAATATTGAGTGCTAACTTAAGTACTTCATGAAAATATAATCTCAGCCAATCTAATTTGGATGCAAAAATTAATTATCACGTAATGATTAATATAGTCTTTACAATTTAATTAATAAAAAATGTTATAGAATGAATGGTGCCACTCCACCGAACATTAGCAGAAACATGACAAATCCTACTCTAGATTAATGCTTTTGCAACGGTTGTAGACTAGACAAACTAAATGCTGAAAATTCCATTTCTAATCAACCCCCACTGGTTTCTGTGACCCCACCTTAAGGCTAAGCTAGAAATACAAATAAAGGGAAATGGCCCCAACCTGCGGTCATGATGTGGGCACTTATAAAATAAAATCGATGTTTCTCAATGAGGTGCAGGCAAGAAAAAGGCCGCTTGCGCGGCCTTTTGTTTGGGGAAATACTTACTCTTTTGGAGTAGCACTCTCTACCCGGCTTTTTAGCTTTTGCCCTGGACGGAAAGTCACCACACGGCGCGCCGTAATAGGAATGTCCTCACCCGTCTTCGGATTACGGCCCGGACGTTGGTTCTTGTCTCGCAGATCAAAATTGCCAAAGCCAGACAGTTTGACCTGTTCGCCATTCTCGAGAGCACGACGTACTTCCTCAAAGAATAACTCAACCAGATCTTTGGCATCACGTTTGCTAAGCCCTAGCTTTTCAAACAGATGTTCTGACATTTCAGCTTTAGTAAGCGCCATAGGTTCAATCCCTCAAGGATGCTTGGAATCGCTGTTTTAACGCCTCTACACATCTTGCAACGGTAGCGGCGATCTCCTCTTCTTCCAGTGTACGTGCGGTATCCTGCAACACCAGACTAATAGCCAGACTCTTATAGCCCTCTGCTACGCCCTTGCCACGGTACACATCAAACAAGTTTACGCCAACTACCTGATTTGCGCCAACTTTCTTACACTCCGCCAAAATATCTTCTGCGGGGACGTTTTCGGCCACCACAACGGCGATGTCACGACGGTTTGCTGGGAAGCGTGAAATCTCGCTGGCCTGAGGCACAGCGCGGTCTGCGAGCTTGTTCCACTGCACTTCGAACACCACAGTCCGACCATTTAGACTCAGCTTACGCTCCAACTCAGGGTGAACTACACCAATGAAACCAATGTGTTCCCCTGCTAAATAAATTGCAGCACTCTGCCCTGGATGCAGTGCAGGATGTGCTTGTGCACGGAACTGAACATCAGATAATTTGCCGGTAAGTTCCAGAATTGCTTCCAGATCACCTTTCAAATCATAGAAGTCGATTGGCTGACGCGCCAGATCCCAATGCTCTTCAAAACGGTGGCCAGCAATGACACCGGCTAGCATTACATCCTGTCTAACCCCGAGATCTGCTGTATTATCAGGTACAAAGCGTAACCCACTTTCAAATAAACGCAAGCGAGATTGCTGGCGATTCTGGTTATAAACCACTGCTGACAGTAAACCTGTCAACAATGATAAGCGCATCGCAGACATCTCAATCGAGATAGGGCTTGGCAAAATTAATGCGTCTTGCTGTGGGTGCAGAAGTGCTTGTACTTTCGGGTCAACAAAACTGTAAGTAATTGCTTCCTGATAGCCGCGATCGACTAAAGCGGTTTTTACACGCTTCAATGATAAATCAGCTTCGCGGTGTTTGGTCATCACCAAATCAGCTTTGATAGGCACATCCGGGATATTGTTATAACCGTAGATGCGGGCAACTTCCTCCACCAGATCTTCTTCGATTTCCATATCGAAACGCCAGCTTGGCGCCACTGCCCGCCAATCAGAACCGAGTTCAGTCACCTGACAACCGAGCCGGCGCAGAATGTCACTCACCTGCTGTGAAGGGACATGATGACCAATCAACCGATCCAATTTCTCACGGTGTAGCGTGATGGTGGCGCATTTTGGTAATTCTGCGGTCGCGGTCACGTCTATTACCGGCCCCGCTTCACCACCACAGATATCAATGAGCAGACGTGTCGCACGCTCAATCGCTTTATGCTGTAACGCAGGGTCGACACCACGCTCATAGCGATGAGATGCATCGGTATGCAAACCGTGGCGACGCGCACGACCAGTAATTGCTAATGGATTGAAGAAAGCGGATTCCAGCAAGACATTGCGGGTTTCTTCGTTAACACCTGAATGTTCACCACCAAAGATACCGGCCATCGCCAACGGCTTATGCTGATCAGCAATGACCAGCGTATCTGCATTCAATTTGGCTTTTGTGCCATCCAGCAGTGTTAATTCTTCACCTTCAGCCGCCAGGCGAACAATAATCCCGCCTTCAATACGGTCCAGGTCAAACGCATGCATTGGCTGGCCTAACTCCAGCAACACAAAGTTAGTAACGTCTACCACCGGATCAATCGAACGAATACCACAGCGGCGCAGTTTCTCTCGCATCCACAATGGTGTCGCAGCCTTAACGTTAATCCCTTTAACTACTCGGCCCAGATAGCGCGGACAAGCCTGCGGAGCTTCTACATGGATTGGGAATGTATCCGTAATGGAAGCCGCAACAGGACTCATATCCGGTTCGATTAATGGCAATTGATTCACAACCGCCACATCGCGCGCGACACCAATAATGCCCAAGCAATCGGCACGGTTTGGTGTCACACTGATTTCAATGGTTTTATCGTCCAGATACAGATATTCACGCAGATCGACACCAATAGGCGCATCAGCAGGCAGTTCAATAATACCGTCACTATCTTCTGAAATAGCCAGCTCAGAGAAAGAACACAGCATGCCTTCTGATGGTTCACCACGCAGTTTGGCCGCTTTGATTTTGAAATCGCCCGGCAGCACAGCACCAACAGTCGCAACAGCGACTTTCAAGCCCTGACGACAGTTCGGTGCACCACACACGATATCCAATAAGCGGTCACCGCCTACATCAATTTTGGTCACCCGCAGTTTATCGGCGTTGGGATGTTGGCCACATTCGACAACATGACCGACAACGACACCATTGAATTCGCCCGCAACCGCATCTACACCATCAACTTCTAAACCGGCCATAGTGATTTGATGGGCCAGGTCATCACTACTAATGGCTGGGTTTACCCATTCGCGTAACCAAAGTTCACTGAATTTCATGAGATATTCCCGCCTTACTTAAACTGTTTGAGGAAACGCAGATCATTTTCGAAGAATGCCCGCAAATCGGTGACGCCGTAACGCAACATAGTTAAGCGTTCCATCCCCATACCGAATGCAAAACCTGAATAAATATCAGGATCAATACCGACGTTTCGCAATACATTTGGATGCACCATGCCGCAACCAAGCACTTCAAGCCATTTACCATTTTTACCCATCACATCCACTTCAGCGGACGGTTCGGTAAACGGAAAATAGGAAGGGCGGAAACGAATTTGCAAATCTTCTTCGAAGAAATTACGCAAGAAGTCATGCAAGGTGCCTTTCAAATTGGTGAAACTGATATCACGGTCAACAATCAGCCCTTCCATTTGATGGAACATTGGAGTGTGCGTTTGGTCGTAATCATTACGATACACACGGCCCGGCACAATAATTCGAATAGGTGGCTGCTGGGTTTTCATGGTGCGAATTTGCACGCCCGAGGTTTGGGTGCGCAGCAATCGGGTAGCATCAAACCAGAAGGTGTCGTGGTCAGCACGCGCTGGGTGATGAGCCGGAATATTCAATGCATCAAAGTTATGATAGTCATCTTCAATTTCCGGGCCAGACTCAACGGAAAAGCCCAACTCACCAAAGAACGTTTCGATACGATCGATAGTGCGGGTAACCGGATGCAACCCACCATTTTCCATACGGCGCCCCGGTAGAGAGACATCAATGGTTTCGGCTGCCAATCGGGCATTCATGACCGCTGATTCCAGCTTGTCCTTACGTGCATTAAGCGCTTCTTGTACTTCCTGCTTGGCCTGATTAATAACGGCCCCCGCTGCCGGGCGCTCTTCAGCTGGCAGCTCGCGCAGTGATGTCATTTGAAGGGTCAAATGGCCTTTTTTACCTAGATATTCGACGCGTACCAAATCCAACGCGGCAACATCTTGGGCATCTTCTACGGCTGCTTTAGCTTTGGCAACCAGCTCTGCGAGATGTGGCATTGTTCTCTCTTCCTCTGGCCAGTATGGCCCGCTTGTAGTTATATCCTTTGTTCTTGAAGCTGCTGGGTTGTTAGCTACGCTCACTCACCCGAATCACTTACCTATGTAAGCTCATCGGGATTTACTCGCTTGCTGCCTACCAGCAACTCCAATAACGTTGGATATAGATAATGAGTTAAAATCCGATAAGTAAACTAAACTTTTCATACAAAATCAATAAGGTACCACATCCGCGATACCCTTACTCCAGTCGCCATAAATGCTATAGCCCCATTCCCGAACGAAACGCAACAAACCATCATGCGTTATGCAGCGAGTAGATACTCTAAAAATACCTCATTCGGTGAGCTGTATTCCAGAGATTTGCGCCCCCGAGTGTTGAGGATGTGCTCCAGTCTCGCAATATCTTCATCGCTGACGCCATTAAAATCGGTTCCTTTCGGATAAAACCGCCGTATCAGACCGTTGGTATGCTCATTCAACCCCCGCTCCCAGGAATGATAAGGCCGGGCAAAGTAAACCTTTGCGCCCGTTACCTGAGTGATGTCCTTATGTTTCGCAAACTCGGGTCCGTTATCTGCCGTCAGGGTTTTAAACTCACAGAAAGTATTCGCCACGATGTCCCTGAACGCTTCCACGACGCTCTCAGCGCACTTATTGGGGAGTTTACGGATAATGACCTGCTTTGTGGCTTTGTCCACGACCGTCAGCAGGAATGACTTCTGGTCTTTGCCAAAAATCGTATCGATTTCAACATGCCCGGGAACCTGTTTGAGTTCAGCCTCAGCAGGCCTGTGCTCAATGCCAACCCTGTCCGGGATGGGCGTGCGTCCGGGCTCACCCGTATCATAGCGATAGCGTTTACCCCGGTGAGGGAGCTGAAGGTAAAGCTTACCGCCAGCCTGTCTGTCCGAACGGATATAGCGGTAGAGGGTATTTTTGCTGACGGCGATATCAAACTGGATTTTCAGTCTCCCAGAGATAACCTCAGGGGAGGTATGTACAGCCAGCGCCTGCCGGAGAAAGTCTTGTGTCTGCTGGCCCAGAGGGAAACAGGCATTGTGTGCCGAGGTGGCGCCCCGCCGTTGTCTGGCTAAGGCATCAGCGCGTCTGGAGGAGTAAAGTCCGTTGAAAGCGGGGTCCGTATTACGCCTGAGCTCCCGGCTCAGGGTAGAGCGAGAGACATCCAGTTCTCTGGCAATGCAGGACTGATTAACGCCTTCAGCTTTTCGTTTTTCGATGTAAAAGCGCTCATGCTGAGTCAAATGTTTTCCCTTCATGCAACAGGGTCTCCGACAGGGTCAATACGGCTATTTTATCCGTACCTGACCGGTGGGTCACTTTGTTGCATTTCGTTTGGGAATTGGCGGTGGCGCCCCGCCGTTGTCTGGCTAAGGCATCAGCGCGTCTGGAGGAGTAAAGTCCGTTGAAGGCGGGGTCCGTATTACGTCTGAGCTCCCGGCTCAGGGTAGAGCGAGAGACGCCGAGCTCTCTGGCAATGCAGGACTGATTAACGCCTTCAGCTTTTCGTTTTTCGATGTAAAAGCGCTCATGCTGAGTCAAATGTTTTCCCTTCATGCAACAGGGTCTCCGACAGGGTCAATACGGCTATTTTATCCGTACCTGACCGGTGGGTCACTTTGTTGCATTTCGTTTGGGAATTGGCGCTAGAGTTATTCCAATCCAATAAAAACAATAAAAATCAAAGATATTGCCATCAGGGAAGGTCGCCGAGGGTAGCGATACAACCGGCTAATAGTCTAGATAGTTTTATACCATCGTATGAATGTACTCAATAAGTCTATTTAATACACTTGAATGTGAGCGTGATTTATAAAAATATAACTTATTCTCACTTTCAAAACTGGCTAAATTTATAAAATCCAGTTTAGAATCACCATTAAAATCATCCATTATTGAATCTGTAATACATATATAGCGACCAGAGTAAATAAAGTTTAGGCAGCAAGCCAGGTTATCCACCTGCCTAACACTAACTTTATCATGTTGTTTTTTAACTGATTCTTCAAGATTCCTAACAAAGTCACTTCTATATAGTGTCGGGTTGCACAACCAAACATTCTTGTGGAGAATATTTATAATATCTTGACTTTCATTTATTATATCTTTGCGTCCATAGATACCGAAACCACTGTCTGGCACTTCGTTTAACAACGTAAATCTTTCGCTAGAGATTTTTTCTGATGACAGGATAAGTGAATTTCCATCATAGTCTCCAATTTCATCAATATTTTCATAGTAAAATTTAATTATATTAGCTTGAATGTTATTCTTTTCTGCCTCCCGATAGAGTTTTGTCAAGTTCTCACTTTTACCCCAATCGTAGTAAATATTGATGACATTCGATACGTGCCCAGTAAGGTGTTTTTTTGTGATTTCTTTTTCTTGCTGATATAAATCTTTTAGATCATTATATAAAATCTCACCATCCCTTGTTAAACTCATACCAAATTTCTCTCTTTTAAAAAGTTTTTTCCCTATTATATTTTCAAAGTCTTTGATCGACTTTGCTACCGGAGGTGTAGTCCTGTTCATCACCCTTGCGGCCTTACTCAGCGAGCCATTTTCGACTACGGCCATAAAAGCCTCTAGCTTTCGAGATAGAAACATAATTCACTAATCCTTTGCGTAAAAATTTATCAGAAAAAATGACAGGCATGTCAACATGCACAAGGCTAGCTGTAGATAACATTCAACATTAAATAAGTTTATTATATAAATTGCATTTAAAATAATTGAAAGGTAAATTATAAAAATTTATTACTGCGTAGAAATTAATACTTTGATGTCGTTTTTTACGAAAAAACTGTAAGACTCTGTCTATTAGCATCTCAACATTACACATATTTCTAACAGACAACCATTCGTAGTTCTATGATATTTAATAACTATTTTTTATCCACCCCGTTACAAAATCAGTTAACATACGTAGCTGGAATCGGATAGCTCTGGTAGTTAAAATGAATAACTCCATTGCAAAGAATAAAAAAACGATATTTTCACCCTTTAACTTTCAAGGTGGTTACACCGCTAATAACCCTGCACTACATTCACAAAAAATATATAATTTTAATTTATAATTGATATTTACAAATACAAAACCACCGTTCACGTTTTATTTTAATAGTGGTCACTTCCAGATAATTAATTTAAAGCATAAATAGATATCTGAATGGCGACTTAAATTTTAATAGCTATAAATGGCAAATAGAATTACCAACTAAATTCATTGGTATTATTTTATTTCACTTTCGTTATCAATCGGTATTATCCAATTTCTTTATTCTTTACCTGTGCGTTACATTTTTATTCAGTATCTGCTAATATCTGAAATCATTTTTATCGAATAAACGGTGCTAACCATGAAGTTTGTCTCTTTTAATATCAATGGCCTACGTGCTCGACCACATCAACTAGCGGCGATAATCGAGCAACATCAACCAGAGGTTATCGGCCTTCAGGAAACGAAAGTACATGATGATATGTTTCCCCTTGAGGATGTCAGTCAGCATGGTTACCACGTTTTTTATCATGGGCAAAAAGGTCATTATGGTGTGGCGCTGTTAACCAAAAATGAACCATTGGCTGTTCGTCGTGGCTTCCCTACTGATGAAGAAGATGCTCAACGTCGTATTATAATGGCTGATATTGCAACGCCAAATGGTCCTCTCACTGTTATTAATGGCTATTTCCCCCAAGGAGAAAGCCGTGATCACCCCATAAAATTCCCAGCAAAAGAGCGTTTTTATGCTGACTTACAACAATATCTGGAACAACAACTTTCAGCAGATGCTCAGGTACTGATTATGGGGGATTTAAATATTAGTCCAACTGACCTGGATATTGGTATTGGCGAAGAGAGCCGTAAACGTTGGCTGCGCACAGGTAAGTGTTCATTTCTGCCTGAAGAGCGTGCCTGGCTGGAGCGTTTACAAAACTGGGGGCTGGTTGATACATTCCGTGCAGCTAATCCTGAGTGTAACAATCAATTTTCGTGGTTTGATTATCGCTCCCGTGGTTTTGATGAGAATAGAGGCCTGCGTATAGATTTATTGTTGGCAAGTCAGCCACTGGCTACCCGCTGCGTTGCGACAGGAATTGATTATGCAATTCGCGGCATGGAAAAACCCTCAGACCACGCGCCAGTATGGTCTGAATTCGCGCTCTGATGACATAAGTGGAGGCCCTATCAAAATGGGCCTACCACTTACCAATACGCGACCAAAGCTGGGTAAACAAAAAATGATTGATGTTGTCGCCGCCATTATTGAACAAAATGGTAAGATTCTGCTGGCTCAGCGGGACTCATGCCGTGATCAGGCCGGTTTGTGGGAGTTTCCTGGAGGGAAAGTTGAGGCGGGAGAGAACCAACCTCAGGCTCTGATACGTGAACTGGCCGAAGAGTTAAATATTGAGGCATCAGTGACCCGATATATCGCCACCAATCAATGGGATTCAGATAAACAGACCATCAGATTGCATGCCTGGCTCGTTGAGAGTTTCAGCGGCAAGCTAGCATTGCATTGTCACTCCGCAGTGGTCTGGTTGGCACCAGAGGAGGCTTACCGTTACCCTCTGGCACCCGCCGATGTTCCGCTTTTAGATGCGTTTATTGCCCAGAAACGTTAGCCTGTTACCTGGTCAACCGCTTCCAAATCAATGGATTGGTACCGATCACACTGCTATCACGCACACACTGCAACACTTCACCTTCAACTCGCAATACAGCACCTTCAGAATAATTCTGATTTTGATAGACACAACAGCGAGTGCACGGATTATTATTCGTGTTGCGATTTGATGAGTTATTCCATATTTCAGGTGGCAAAGGAACAACAACATCGACATTGTTACGATTGGCCATCGCCGCAGCAGAAATAAGCGAGGCAAAACCAATACAACCTAGCAATAACAATATTCTCATGACTTATTATCCTTGGTTTTGGACGGTGCTTTTTTACGTTTCTTTATCGCCCCAGACGGTGCTGCTGGCAACCCGCGAAAAACCTGAGGTGAACGATTTTGTTTTGCCTGACTGATTAAATCTTGCAATGTTGCCACCAGTGGCTGCATGAAATCCTGATAACGACAATTTTTCTCACTGATTTGTGTCAGTGTCGATTCCCAATGGGCCGTCATATCGGGCCGTGCAGCAATATCAGGCAGCGCGTGAATCAATGCTCTTCCCGCAGGGCTTGCATGAATATAACGCCCTTTTTTGAATAAAAAAGTACGTTTGAAAAGTAGCTCAATAATCCCAGCTCGTGTTGCCTCAGTCCCCAACCCATCTGTTGCACGTAACACTTTTTTCAGCTCTTTATCCTGCACAAACCGCGCGATTCCGGTCATCGCTGATAATAAACTGGCATCGGTAAATGGTCGTGGCGGCTGAGTTTGCCGTTCAACAACCTCACCCCGCTCACACAATAATTCAGCACCTTTCTCCACCACCGGCAACGGCGAGCCTTCATTTTCTTCATCGCGCTCTTTGCTACCAAGCAAGGTACGCCACCCCGCCTCCGCCAGAAAACGGGCCTTAGCGACAAACTTGCCGCCAGCAATATCGAGCTCAATGACACATTTACGAAATTGTGCATCTGGACAAAATTGCATCAGATACTGCTGTGCTACCAATCGGTAAACTTTGCCTTCATCAGTGGTTAGATTCACCTTACTGGCCCGTGCTGTTGGGATAATGGCGTGGTGGGCATCGACTTTTTTGTCATCCCAGCAGCGATTACGCCGATCACTGTCCATTACCTCCAACGGCAATAAGTCAGCCTGATGAATGCTGATGGCATTCAATACCGAATGACGCCCAGCGAAATGCTCTTCTGGTAGGTATCGGCAATCTGAACGCGGATACGTAATCAATTTGTGCGTTTCATATAAACGCTGACAAATATCCAGAACTTGCTGAGCGCTCAAACCGAAGCGTTTAGCAGCTTCAATCTGCAATGTCGAAAGGGAAAAGGGTAACGGTGCGGTTTCTGATTCCCGTTTATCATTATAGGAAGTTACAAATGCAGGCTGACCCGTGATGCGATTAACCACATGTTCAGCCAGTGGCCGATGCAACAAGCGCCCTTCTTCATCCTGATATGACTCGCAAGAATCACTCGGCTGCCATAGGGCAATAAAACGCTCATCCGCAGGCGTGACAATATGGGCTTTAACTTCGAAAAAGTCTTTGGGAATAAAATCTTCAATTTCTTCGTCACGGCGGACAACCAAGCCTAATACCGGCGTTTGTACCCGCCCTACTGACAAAACACCATCATAACCTGCATTACGCCCAAGAATAGTATAGGCACGGGTCATATTGATGCCATATAGCCAATCGGCTCTGGCGCGGGCCAATGCCGAAACACATAACGGGATAAACTCGCGGTTATAACGCAAACGCTCCACCGCACGCTCCACTGCCTGCGGGTTGAGATCGTTAATCAGGCAACGGCGGACATTTTGCCGCTTCTCTGCCACCAAATCGAGGTAATCCAATACTTCATCAACCAACAGTTGCCCTTCGCGGTCCGGGTCACCGGCATGCACCACTTCGTCGGCCTGTTGCAAAAGTTGTTTGATAACATTCAATTGCTTACTGACCGAGGGCCGAGGCTGTAGTTGCCATTTTTCAGGAATAATAGGTAAATCAGCTAACGACCAACGTGCATAGCGGCTGTCATAAGCATCAGGTTGGGCCTGTTCCAGCAAGTGACCCACACACCAAGTCACCATTTGATCACTGCCACAGGCAATAAATCCATCGCCTCGACGATGCGGCTTTGGCAAAATATCGGCAATCGCTCGCGCCAAACTGGGTTTTTCAGCAATAAAAAGTCGCATCATTCACCGCAAAAATGCATCAAAGAAAAGGTCATTCTGTAATCTCAATCAACGCCCGGCGGTTATCCACAGAGCTCAACTCGCCAATAGAACTGAGCGTCATACCGTGCTGAGCCGCAATAGCCTGCACCTGAGCCTCCGCTTCAGGCAATACGGCTAACAACAAACCACCGGAAGTCTGTGGGTCACACAATAACGTTTTCTGTAACTCGGTCATCTCGCCGATCAGATGGCCATAACTGTCAAAATTACGCCCAGTTCCCCCCGGCACACAACCCGCAGCAATATACTCTTCAACCGCAGGTAATCGCGGTATAGCCGAGAAATGTAATTTGGCCTGAACACCAGACCCTTGACAAATCTCGCTTAAATGCCCTAACAGGCCGAACCCGGTAACATCGGTCATGGCAGTGACACCGGCAATACTGGCAAAGTCCGCCCCTGATTTATTCAACTGACACATGGTTTCTGTTGCTACCCCTTGATGTTCAGGTCGCAACTTACTTTTCTTTTCTGCCGTCGTCAGAATACCAATACCCAGCGGTTTGGTCAGAAATAGCTTACAACCAGCCTGTGCGGCACTGTTTTTCTTAACCTGCTCAGTGCTGACGATTCCGGTGACCGCCAGACCGAAAATCGGCTCAGGCGCATCAATGGAATGCCCCCCTGCCAGAGAAATACCGGCCTGCTGGCAAACATAGCGCCCGCCCTCGATAACCTGTTGGGCAACTTCAGGTGCCAGTTTATCTATCGGCCAGCCCAGGATGGCAATCGCCATAATGGGTTTACCCCCCATCGCATAGATATCACTGATAGCATTGGTGGCTGCAATTCGGCCAAAATCAAAGGGATCGTCAACGATCGGCATAAAAAAGTCGGTAGTGCTGATGATGCCAACACCGCCGCCAATATCATAAACTGCTGCATCATCACGCGTTTCATTCCCCACCAACAGCCGGGGGTCAAGAAGCTTCTGCTGATCGGTATGCAATATCTTATCCAAAACTTTGGGCGAAATTTTGCAACCGCACCCCGCTCCGTGGCTGTATTGGGTAAGACGTATCGCTGGCGGTGTCATAACACTCTCCCGTGTGATGGTCAGTAATAAGCAGTTTATTGAGGAATTATGCTCGTAGGCCTAGTATCCAGACTGCCTATGGTAGCGCCTATGGCGTGGCTTGGTAAGTAGAGGCCGCTGTCGGGCAGATAGGTTGGTCACAAAGCAGACGAAAACACAGCTTAGTTCCTATAAAAGTGCATAAGCTGTGATGTTCAAGACGGCCCCAAGCGATTTGCTGCTTCGCTGGCGCCTTGAAACCTATTGATTATAGACCATATAACTATCAGAAATAGCTCACAAAAGTGGTGTAATCCAGTGGGGTCACTTTCGTCGCTGATTTCAGTTGTGGTGTGCCGAGATAAAGGAAGCCGACTATTTCATCTTGTTCACGGCAGGCAAACCCCTGACGAACCACGTGATGATGGGTCCAGGAGCCGGTACGCCAGATACCATTAAAGCCTTGAGCCAGTGCGGCCATTTGCATCGCTTGTACCGCACAACCGGCGGAAACCACTTGTTCCCAATTGGGCACTTTGGGGTTTTCAGTGACATGAGCAATAACGGTAATAATCAGCGGCGCACGAAACGGCGCTTGTTTTGCTTTTTCCAATACGGCGTCATCAGCACCATCATGTTGCACTGCTTGTTGTAACAATTGACTAAAACGTTCTAGCCCCTCATTTTCAATCAAAATAAAGCGCCATGGCTGCAATGTGCCATGGTCAGGTGCCCGCATGCCCGCATGGATAATATGATCCAATGCCTCACCCGTTGGGGCTGGGGTGGTCAAACGGGACGCCGAACGGCGGTTAAGTAACAGTTCTAACGCATCCATCATTCTCTCCTGATAACGATTTTCATTTTCAGCACGGTAGCATAAGTTGTCGTTTTGTTGCCAGTGTTGACCTTTCGGCTAGGCTTAACAGTGATTTAAAGCTGACATTTGTTCGTCAGGTCATTAGGATAACCGTACTTGCCCGGTTTTGTTGGAGATAACATGCGCACTTTGTGGCGAATTATTGCTGGCTTTTTCAAGTGGACCTGGCGTCTGCTTAATTTCGTCAGGGAATTTATTCTTAATCTGTTCTTAATACTGTTAATTTTAGTCGGTGTGGGTATTTACCTTCAGTTCCAAAGTAAACCAGCAGAACCGGTTAAAGGCGCGCTGCTGGTAAATTTAAGTGGCGTGGTGGTTGATCAGCCCGCGGTAAACAATAAATTACGTCAATTGGGGCGTGAGTTCTTAGGGGCATCCAGTAATCGCCTACAGGAAAACTCGCTGTTTGATATTGTCGAAACTATTCGTCTGGCAAAAACCGATAAAAATATTACCGGTTTGGTGCTGTCACTGAGTGATTTTACCGGTGCCGACCAACCTTCATTGCAATATATAGGTAAAGCGCTGCGGGAATTCCGTGACAGCGGTAAGCCAATCTATGCAATTGGCGATAGCTATAATCAAACCCAATACTATTTAGCCAGCTTTGCTAATAAAATCTATCTATCGCCACAAGGGGCGGTCGATCTGCATGGTTTCGCCAGTAATAACCTCTATTACAAATCGTTGCTGGAAAAACTTAAAGTCACCACTAATATCTTCCGGGTTGGCACCTACAAGTCCGCGGTTGAACCGATGATTCGTGATGATATGTCACCGGCTGCACGTGAAGCAGACAGCCGCTGGATTGGTGGGTTATGGCAAAATTATCTTACTGCTGTTGCTGCCAACCGGCAGTTAACGCCAGAGCAACTGTTCCCAGGTGCCGCGGGTGTTATCAGTGGGTTGCAAGCCGCTGGCGGTTCTCCGGCAAAATATGCGCTGGACAATAAACTGGTGGATACATTAGCGTCACGCCCTGAGGTAGAAACCGAGTTGGTTAAAACCTTTGGTTGGGATAAAAAGAATAACGACTTTAATTACGTCAGTATTTATGACTATCAACCGGTACCTACACCACAGCAGGGCGAGCAGATAGCGGTTATTTTTGCTAACGGCGCCATCATTGATGGTCCGCAAACTCCGGGCAACGTGGGTGGCGACTCGCTGGCAGCACAGATTCGCCAGGCGCGTTTAGATCCAAAAATTAAAGCCGTAATTCTGCGAGTAAATAGCCCTGGGGGCAGTGTCAGCGCCTCTGAGTTGATTCGTTCAGAATTAGCGGCGTTACGCGCAGCCAATAAACCCTTGGTGGTATCGATGGGGGGAATGGCGGCATCGGGTGGGTATTGGATCTCCACACCCGCTAACTATATCGTTGCCAGCCCGAGCACCCTTACCGGCTCGATTGGTATTTTCGGCGTGATTAATACCTTCCAAAATTCATTGGAAAGTATTGGTGTTCATACTGACGGCGTAGCCACGTCGCCATTAGCCGATATTTCGATTACTAAAAACTTGCCGCCTGAGTTTTCGCAGATGATGCAAATTAATATCGAAAATGGCTACAAGACCTTTATTGACCTGGTCGCAACTTCACGTCATAAAACCCCTGAACAAGTGGATCAAATCGCACAGGGCCATGTGTGGCTTGGGATTGATGCTAAAAGTAACGGTCTGGTGGATCAGTTAGGTGACTTTGATGACGCGGTGAAGAAGGTCGCGGAGCTGGCACAACTGAAAACCTGGCAGTTGAATTGGTTTGTTGATGAGCCGAGTCTTAGTGACTTGATTTTCGGCCAAATGAGCGCATCGGTACAGGCCATGTTACCCGCCGCCATTCAGGCTTGGATACCTGCCCCGCTATCTGCTATGGCGCAAGCCGTGAAAGAGCAGCCAAGTTTACTCAGTACATTGAATGACCCGCAGAATCGCTATGCGTTATGCCTAACCTGTGGTGATGTCCGCTAGAAAATTAATCAAAATACTCCGCCCGGCACCCGCCGGGCTTTTTTTCCTCGTCAGTCTCCCTATAATTCACTCATCTTATTCAGTACTACTTTTCAGGCCCTCATGCTTATGCAGAAGAAATCTATTTATGTTGCCTATACTGGCGGTACCATCGGTATGCAGCGCTCGGAACATGGATACATCCCCGTATCCGGCCATCTGCAACGCCAACTTGCGCTGATGCCTGAGTTCCATCGTCCCGAAATGCCTGATTTCACTATCCATGAATATGCGCCATTAATTGACTCCTCAGATATGACACCCGAGGACTGGCAGCATATTGCCAACGATATTGAGCAAAACTACGACTTATACGACGGCTTTGTTATTTTACATGGCACAGACACCATGGCATTTACAGCCTCGGCCCTGTCATTCATGTTAGAAAATCTGGCCAAGCCAGTGATTGTTACCGGCTCTCAGATCCCGTTGGCAGAGTTACGCTCTGATGGGCAAACCAACTTGCTTAACGCCCTCTATCTGGCCGCGAACCACCCAGTGAATGAAGTCAGTCTGTTCTTTAACAACAAATTATTCCGTGGCAATCGCACCACTAAAGCCCATGCTGATGGTTTTGATGCTTTTGCCTCCCCGAATCTGTCAGTACTGCTTGAGGCTGGTATTCATATTCGGCGTATGGTGTCGGTCGAGTCACCAGCCAATAATGGGCCATTGATTGTCCATAACATCACCCCTCAACCGATCGGTGTGGTGACTATTTATCCTGGGATATCCGGCGCGGTGGTGCGCAACTTCCTGTTGCAGCCCGTTAAAGCCCTGATTTTACGTTCTTATGGTGTGGGAAACGCACCACAAAAAGCCGAGTTACTGGATGAGTTAAAAAATGCCAGCGAGCGAGGTATTGTGGTAGTGAATTTGACACAATGTATTTCCGGTAGAGTCAATATGGAAGGCTATGCAACCGGTAATGCATTGGCCCACGCCGGTGTTATCAGTGGCTTTGATATGACGGTCGAGGCCGCACTGACAAAACTACATTATTTATTGAGTCAATCTTTAACCCCTGAAGACATTCGCCGGTTAATGCAACAAAACCTGCGTGGTGAACTCACTGACACTAACTGATCCGGTGGAATATCAATGAATGCGGCACTGCTTTTAATTGATTTACAAAATGACTTTTGTCCGGGAGGGGCGCTGGCTGTTACTGAGGGTGATCAGGTTATTGCCATTGCCAATCAAGCTATTGATGCCTGCCTTAGCAAAAAGATACCTATTATTGCCAGCCAGGATTGGCACCCTGCCGGGCACCGCAGCTTTGCCGTCAATTCAAATGCGGAATCGGGTACCGTAGGTGAGCTGGATGGGTTACCACAAGTTTGGTGGCCAGTGCATTGTGTGCAAAATGAGCCAGGGGCCGCCTTACATCTGCAATTGAAACAACACGCAATTGATGCCACGTTCCGCAAAGGCCAAGATCCTGATATTGATAGCTACAGCGCTTTTTTTGACAATGGTCGGCGAGCAAAAACCCCTTTGGATGAGTGGTTACGGCAGCAAGGGATAGATCGTTTGTTCATTATGGGCCCCATTCCCGAACGAAACGCAACAAACCATCATGCGTTATGCAGCGAGTAGATACTCTAAAAATACCTCATTCGGTGAGCTGTATTCCAGAGATTTGCGCCCCCGAGTGTTGAGGATGTGCTCCAGTCTCGCAATATCTTCATCGCTGACGCCATTAAAATCGGTTCCTTTCGGATAAAACCGCCGTATCAGACCGTTGGTATGCTCATTCAACCCCCGCTCCCAGGAATGATAAGGCCGGGCAAAGTAAACCTTTGCGCCCGTTACCTGAGTGATGTCCTTATGTTTCGCAAACTCGGGTCCGTTATCTGCCGTCAGGGTTTTAAACTCGCAGAAAGTATTCGCCACGATGTCCCTGAACGCTTCCACGACGCTCTCAGCGCACTTATTGGGGAGTTTACGGATAATGACCTGCTTTGTGGCTTTGTCCACGACCGTCAGCAGGAATGACTTCTGGTCTTTGCCAAAAATCGTATCGATTTCAACATGCCCGGGAACCTGTTTGAGTTCAGCCTCAGCAGGCCTGTGCTCAATGCCAACCCTGTCCGGGATGGGCGTGCGTCCGGGCTCACCCGTATCATAGCGATAGCGTTTACCCCGGTGAGGGAGCTGAAGGTAAAGCTTACCGCCAGCCTGTCTGTCCGAACGGATATAGCGGTAGAGGGTATTTTTGCTGACGGCGATATCAAACTGGATTTTCAGTCTCCCAGAGATAACCTCAGGGGAGGTATGTACAGCCAGCGCCTGCCGGAGAAAGTCTTGTGTCTGCTGGCCCAGAGGGAAACAGGCATTGTGTGCCGAGGTGGCGCCCCGCCGTTGTCTGGCTAAGGCATCAGCGCGTCTGGAGGAGTAAAGTCCGTTGAAAGCGGGGTCCGTATTACGCCTGAGCTCCCGGCTCAGGGTAGAGCGAGAGACATCCAGTTCTCTGGCAATGCAGGACTGATTAACGCCTTCAGCTTTTCGTTTTTCGATGTAAAAGCGCTCATGCTGAGTCAAATGTTTTCCCTTCATGCAACAGGGTCTCCGACAGGGTCAATACGGCTATTTTATCCGTACCTGACCGGTGGGTCACTTTGTTGCATTTCGTTTGGGAATTGGCGTGGGGCTGGCAACTGATTATTGTGTGAAATATAGCGTCTTGGATGCATTAGCTCTGGGTTATCAAACAACGGTCATCAGTGACGGTTGTCGCGGGGTCAACCTACAACCGCATGACAGTCAACACGCCCTAAATACGATGCATAAAGCAGGGGCAAGCTTACAAACACTGGCACAGTGGCTAGCTGAAATGGATTCAGCAAGCAAATAACTGGCAATAAAAATAGCACCAACGGAGCCTCACTCGGCTCCGCTGATTTTGATAAATCTTGTGGGTAACAGCCCTATTCTGGCTTCAGTTTTACCAATGTTGGCTGGCTGAATTGCTGTTTCAATTCTTGCTTGGTTTTCATCACAATTTGGCCATCAGTGCCAATACTCATATGCTGAGCATCCTCATTGTGACGGGCTTGCCATAGCATTACCATTTGCAGGCTATTCTCTTTCTGCTCAGGTGTCAGTGCCACACCATCCGGCCATTTACCCAACTCAACCGCTTGCATCAAACGTTGATAAATTTCAGGTGTCATCACTGAAATCAGGTCTTCAAGCTCCATCAAAGTATCCTTAGCAAAACGAATAATAAGCTGAATCGATTTTTCAACATGCATAATCGTTGAGTATCAACCGGCAATCTGCTCGCCATTCTGGTCATCAACAAAATTCAATGACGCCGAGTTCACGCAATAGCGCTCGCCCGTAGGCTGCGGCCCATCGGGGAAAACATGGCCTAAGTGAGCATCACAATTACCACAACGAATTTCAACTCGAATCATATTGTGTGAATTATCATCAATATAGCGGATAGAGTCATCTTTGATAGGTTGGTAAAAACTCGGCCAACCACAGCCAGAGTCAAATTTCGACTCTGAGATAAACAAAGGTTGATGACAACACAGACACTCATAGATGCCATCGCGTTTGTTATGCAGCAATTTGCCACTAAACGGGGCTTCTGTCCCGCGCTGCTGGGTGACATGACGCTGAATATCGGACAGTTTCTCAATATCGGGTGTAGAGTTCAGTTCTTTAGCCATTTGTGCGGTTCTCTGGCAGGGAATAAAGTCAACGAAAACAACGTTTAATAATAACAAAAAATTAACAACAAAGCAGTTAAAATTGTCCTAAACTGTATGCCATCAAAGTGACAACCGCATATACCCTTTATACTTGACGCGGCAGGGTTGTTAGCTACGCTCATTCACCCGAATCACTTACTAATGTAAGCTCATCGGGATTCGTTCGCTAGCTGCCTACCTGCAACGCCAATCATTTTGGGTATAAATGCGATAAAAATCGCAAATATTACCGATTCTCACTTTAAACTGAATAATTCGCCCCAATATAAAAATGAGGCTAATCGTATCTGGAAACGCGTGATTAATGTTCGATCTAACGTCGTTGGTTTGATTTGTAGCAATAATTGACACGATTCCGCTTGACGCTCGGCAAGGTTTTTGTAATTTTACAACCAACCTTTTATTCACTAACAAATAGCTGGTGGAATATATGACTATCAAAGTAGGTATCAACGGTTTTGGCCGTATCGGTCGCATTGTTTTCCGTGCTGCTCAGGAACGTTCTGACATCGAAATCGTTGCAATCAACGACCTGTTGGACGCTGAATACATGGCGTACATGCTGAAATACGACTCTACCCACGGTCGTTTCGACGGTACTGTAGAAGTAAAAGACGGCCACTTGGTTGTTAACGGTAAAACCATCCGTGTTACCGCAGAGAGAGATCCGGCTAACCTGAAGTGGAACGAAGTTAACGTTGACGTTGTTGCTGAAGCAACTGGCCTGTTCCTGACCGACGAAACAGCACGTAAGCACATCGCTGCCGGTGCTAAGAAAGTGGTTCTGACTGGTCCTTCTAAAGATGACACCCCTATGTTTGTTATGGGCGTCAACCACAAAGAATACGCGGGTCAGGAAATCGTTTCTAACGCTTCTTGCACCACTAACTGCCTGGCTCCACTGGCTAAAGTTATCAACGACAAGTTCGGTATCGTTGAAGCGTTGATGACCACTGTGCATGCAACTACTGCAACGCAGAAAACTGTTGATGGCCCGTCTCATAAAGACTGGCGCGGCGGTCGTGGCGCATCCCAGAACATCATCCCTTCTTCTACTGGTGCCGCTAAAGCAGTTGGTAAAGTTATCCCAGCACTGAACGGCAAACTGACAGGTATGGCGTTCCGCGTTCCTACTCCTAACGTTTCAGTTGTTGACCTGACTGCACGTCTGGAAAAACCAGCTTCTTACAAAGAAATCTGTGCTGCTATCAAAGCGGCTTCAGAAGGCGAGCTGAAAGGCGTTCTGGGCTACACCGAAGACGACGTTGTTTCTACCGATTTCAACGGCGAAAAACTGACTTCAGTATTCGATGCTAAAGCCGGTATCGCGCTGAACGACAACTTTGTGAAACTGGTTTCTTGGTACGATAACGAAACTGGCTACTCAAACAAAGTTCTGGACCTGATCTCTCACATCTCCAAGTAATAATGGATTGATGTAGATTTCTGCCAAAAGCCACCTTCGGGTGGCTTTTTTATTTGTAGCTATAATAAATTGCGCAATATCAATGATTCACCACTACGGTGTCGTCCATTTGCTACAAGATTTACAGCCTGTGATATTATCGAGAGTCTGAAATTCAAAGGATCCCTGCTCCCTTTCCCATAAGGCCAAACGAATGAACGAGAAAGTATTCACCCTACCTGTTGTTGAACAAATTTCGCCTTACATCAGCCAACGCCAACTGGATGAATTGCCGGTAGTGGTGGTTTCTCATCCGAAGGTGCGTGCCGCAGTAAGCCTACAAGGCGCTCATTTGCTGGCCTATCAACCTAGCGGTGAGCAACCTATCATTTGGCTGAGCAATAACACGCCGTTTAAAGATGGCGTCGCTATTCGTGGTGGCGTGCCAATCTGTTGGCCTTGGTTTGGTCCATCAGCACAACCTTCTCATGGTTTTGCCCGTCTACTGCCATGGACTCTCAGTGCCCATGATGAAAACGAGAATGGAGTTATCCTGACCTTCACACTGGAAGACAGTGATGAATCCCGTAAATACTGGCCGCATGCCTTCACATTGATTGCCCGCTTCAAGCTAGGTGATGAGTGCGAAATGGAGCTGGAATCACACGGTGATTATCAGGCAGTAGCCGCGCTACATACTTACTTCCAGATTGGCGACATCGACCAGATTAAAGTCAGTGGCCTGGGTGAGAAATACTTCGATAAAGTGCTAAAAATTGCCGATGCCACACAACAAGGCGATTTAGTGTTCAACGGCCAGACTGACCGTATCTACACACAACCCGAAGCCTATAGCTTGATAAAAGATGCGGCGCTCAAACGCACCATTGAAGTACATCATCATCACCAAAGTGATGTAGTGGCATGGAATCCAGGTGCAGAGTTGTCTAGTAGCATGGTTGATATGCCAAACGAGGGTTTTAAAACCATGGTTTGCGTGGAAACAGCGCGAGTGAATAAGCCGTTGGTGGCAACACTTGACGCCCCGGCGCGTCTTGCCATGACCATCCGTAGCCGTAAAAATAGCTAACGTTCCAGATGTCGTTAGGCACAAAAATGGGGCGCTATGCCCCATTTTTTATGGCTCAACATTACCGCGTCATTAATTAGCGGAAAGTATAGGTCACGCCAGTCCACAACACGCCGCTGTAAGATGCATCAACCATTGGGCTATTTTTCACTTCACTAGCCAGGCGCACATAGCGGCCGGTAAAGAACGCATTCCAATTCGGATTGATGTTGTAGTTCACCGACAACTCAAGATATGGCGACCAGCTATCACTTGGGTTGTATTGCGCCAAGCCACTACGGGCAGATTCAGCACCGCTCACGCCATAGTAATAACTGTTTTGATCACCACTGTTCCAGTTAAAACCTACCCCCGGCGTCAGCGTCCAGCTATCGACGTTAAAGCGGTAAAGGTAAGCCAAATCGCCGATAAAACCACCACTATTATCCAGCACATCGCCAGAGAACATAGCGCGCAACGTCCCCCAATCCTCAATATGAGAATATGACATCCCCGCCATCATGGTACTGCGGCGTTTATCCAACTGCTTCATCTGCTGATCATCACTGTCACCTGGCGTAAAGTGCAGCGGTAAGTAATAAGCATCGATTGATAAGCGATTATTGTCATCTTTCCACAGGTAATAACCCGCAGCTAAGGTACGGAAGTAGAAATTATCGCTTTCATAAGAAATGATAGGTACCGGATAGACACGGTCATTCTTACCCCGATAAGGGTCTGGGCTGACTAACGCAGAAGCCCCCAAAGACCAGGTCCCTGCCATTGCCGTCGGCATGCAAACGGCCGTAGCGACTGCTAAAGCAGCCAGTGTTTTTATTTGCTTGGCTTTTAAAGAATGTTTTTTCACGGATTAAATCCCATTGGTAACAAAATAATTAGTTAACTTAGTGTAAATCAATTGGTTGCCCGTGGCGAAATCTTTACACATGTCAGCCAGATATCGATATTGCTTGTATAACTTATCGCCGATAACCAAGAGGCTGACAACCTAAAAGTTTACGTAGATTTGATTACAATAAAATATCGAGATATTCAAATAGATAAGTTCAAGCAATCATATACAAAACACTACCAATCTAATAATAAATAGATTTAATTACCAAATAATGGTTATTTATTGTTTGAGGGGTGGCAAATCTGTGGTCTGGCTTAACTTGACCTTTGGAGGAGACACGGCCATAACAATAAGGTAGTAGTTTCAAAATTTTAACCCAATAAAGCGCTACTACTATTTTATGTTCCCAACCATTCAAACAGGACGGGCATCGCTATGAACATATTTGATCACTATCGCCAGCGCTATGAGGCGGCCAAGGACGAAGAGTTCACACTCCAGGAGTTCCTCACAATCTGCCAGCAAGATCGCAGCGCGTATGCTAATGCGGCTGAGCGTCTGCTGATGGCTATTGGTGAGCCAGTCATGGTCGATACCGCGCTTGAGTCCCGCATGTCTCGACTGTTCTCTAATCGGGTTATCGCTCGCTACCCTGCTTTTGAAGAGTTTTATGGCATGGAGGAAGCCATAGAGCAGATCGTTTCCTATCTCAAACACGCCGCCCAAGGGCTGGAAGAGAAGAAACAGATCCTGTATTTGCTGGGTCCCGTGGGTGGTGGTAAGTCATCATTGGCTGAACGACTGAAAGCCCTGATGCAACGGGTGCCTATCTATATTTTAAGTGCTAACGGTGAACGTAGCCCGGTCAATGACCACCCGTTATGTCTGTTCAATCCGCAGGAAGATGCGGCGATTCTGGCCAAAGAATACAGTATCCCAAGCCGCTATCTCGGTACGATTATGTCGCCATGGGCGGCAAAACGCCTGCACGATTTTGGCGGTGATATTACCAAGTTCAAAGTTATCAAGGTCTGGCCTTCTATCCTTGAACAAATTGCGATAGCGAAAACCGAACCCGGTGATGAAAACAACCAGGATATCTCGGCACTGGTCGGTAAAGTTGATATCCGTAAACTTGAAAATCACGCCCAAAACGATCCCGATGCTTATGGTTATTCCGGTGCTTTATGCCGTGCTAACCAGGGGATCATGGAATTCGTCGAGATGTTCAAAGCCCCAATTAAGGTGCTGCACCCACTACTGACCGCGACACAAGAAGGGAACTATAACGGAACCGAGGGGATATCCGCCCTGCCATTCAGCGGTATAATTCTCGCGCACTCTAACGAATCCGAGTGGGTAACATTCCGTAATAACAAGAATAATGAGGCATTCCTTGACCGTGTTTATATTGTCAAAGTGCCTTATTGCCTGCGGGTATCAGAAGAGATCAAGATTTACGACAAACTGTTAAATCACAGTGAGTTGACCCATGCGCCTTGTGCACCTGGCACGCTGGAAACGCTGGCACGCTTCTCGATTCTCTCAAGGATGAAAGAGCCAGAAAACTCCAGTATTTACTCTAAGATGCGGGTGTATGACGGTGAGAGCCTGAAAGATACCGATCCCAAAGCCAAGTCTTATCAGGAATATCGCGACTACGCTGGGGTTGATGAAGGTATGAACGGCCTTTCTACTCGTTTTGCCTTTAAAATCCTCTCCAGAGTATTTAACTTCGACCACGCTGAGGTGGCTGCTAACCCGGTGCACCTGTTCTACGTACTGGAACAGCAGATCGAACGCGAACAATTCCAACAAGATGTTGCGGAGAAATATCTCGAACACCTGAAAGGCTATTTAATCCCGAAATATGCTGAATTTATTGGTAAAGAGATTCAAACCGCCTATCTGGAGTCTTACTCTGAGTATGGTCAGAATATTTTTGACCGTTATGTTATCTACGCCGATTTCTGGATTCAGGATCAAGAGTACCGTGATCCTGACACCGGGCAACTGTTTGACCGTGAATCACTGAATGCTGAACTGGAGAAAATTGAAAAGCCAGCGGGTATCAGCAACCCGAAAGATTTCCGTAATGAAATCGTCAATTTTGTGTTGCGTGCCAGAGCCAATAACAATGGCCGTAATCCAAACTGGACCAGTTACGAGAAGCTGCGCACGGTTATCGAGAAGAAAATGTTCTCTAACACCGAAGAGTTACTGCCGGTTATCTCCTTTAATGCCAAGACCTCAACGGATGAGCAGAAAAAACATGATGATTTTGTCGATCGGATGATGGAGAAAGGCTATACCCGTAAGCAAGTTCGTTTGCTGTGTGAATGGTATCTGCGGGTGAGAAAATCGTCATAACCCATTTACCGATTCACTACGGAATCGTAGGTATAGACCCAATAGATTTCACGTTGTAGTAAGGCGGCAACTGAACGAAGCCCCAGGAGCTTAGTCTACTAAGTGACTGGGGTGAGTGATGGCAGCCAACACAGCTACCGCGTGAAAGATGCAGGGACAGTGACAAAGTCGTTTGGGGGATATATGGGCTACTTTATTGACAGACGACTTAACGGCAAGAATAAGAGCATGGTCAATCGCCAGCGCTTTTTGCGCCGCTATAAGTCGCAAATTAAACAGTCGATTGCCGATGCCATCAATAAAAGATCAGTTACTGATATTGAGAGCGGCGAGTCAGTTTCGATACCTATTGATGATATCAATGAGCCGATGTTCCATCAGGGCCGTGGTGGGTTACGCCACCGGGTACATCCTGGCAATGACCATTTTGTCACCAATGACCGAGTGGAGCGCCCTCAAGGTGGCGGTGGAGGCGGCGGCAGTGGTCAGGGTAATGCCGGTCAGGACGGTGAAGGCGAGGATGAGTTTGTCTTTCAGATTTCCAAAGATGAATACCTCGACTTACTGTTTGAAGACCTTGCGCTGCCCAATCTGAAGAAAAATCAGTATAAGCAGTTGACCGAATTCAAAACCCATCGTGCGGGTTATACCTCGAATGGCGTGCCCGCCAATATCAGCGTGGTGCGCTCACTGCAAAACTCACTGGCGCGTCGTACCGCCATGACAGCCAGTAAGCGCCGTGAGTTACGCGAATTGGAAGAAACGCTGAACGTACTGGAAAACACGGAACCAGCACAATTGCTGGAAGAAGAACGTGTACGTAAAGCCATTGCTGAATTAAAGCAAAAAATCGCGCGGGTTCCGTTTATCGATACCTTCGATTTACGTTATAAGAACTATGAACGGCGTCCTGAGCCATCCAGCCAGGCGGTGATGTTCTGCCTGATGGATGTGTCAGGTTCGATGGATCAGGCCACCAAGGACATGGCAAAGCGCTTCTACATCCTGCTTTATCTGTTCCTGAGCCGTACCTATAAAAACGTTGATGTCGTGTATATCCGTCACCATACTCAAGCGAAAGAAGTTGATGAGCAAGAATTCTTCTATTCGCAGGAAACCGGCGGAACAATTGTCTCCAGTGCCCTGAAATTGATGGAAGAAGTGGTTCAGGAACGTTACGACCCAACGCAGTGGAATATCTATGCAGCCCAAGCCTCAGACGGCGATAACTGGGCCGATGATTCACCACTGTGTCATGAGTTACTGGCCCAAAAGCTCCTGCCAATGGTGCGTTACTATAGCTACATCGAGATAACCCGGCGCGCACACCAGACTCTGTGGCGGGAATATGAAGACTTACAGGCAAAATTTGACAACTTTGCCATGCAACATATCCGAGAACCTGAAGATATCTACCCGGTATTCCGTGAGTTGTTCCACAAACAAACCGTTGATAATTAATACTAAAATTAGCCGGTCAACTTTTTCCATGACAGGAATGGTTTCCCGGCTTTTTCATGGGCTAAAATTGCCACTACGACCTTATTTTCAGAGTTGAATCGATGAAATGGCATGATGGATTACGACAGCCCGGTGTATTAGCCGCATTAAGTGCTGCGGTGCTGTTTGGTGCTGGAACCCCGCTGGCAAAACAGTTACTCAATACGGTCAGTCCATGGCTACTGGCGGGCCTGCTCTATTTTGGCTCAGGTGCCGGTCTGGCGCTCTATCGTCTGCTCACCCAAGCAACAGCCGTGAGCCTACCTCGCAACGAACGGCGGTGGTTTATTGGTGCCATTACGGCTGGAGGGATTGTTGCCCCGGTTCTGCTGATGATAGGGCTAACGGGTATGCCTGCATCTGGCGCATCATTATTGCTTAATGCCGAAGGGGTATTTACCACCCTACTGGCCTGGTTCGCGTTTAAAGAGAATTTTGACCGTCGCATCGCTCTTGGCATGATAGTGATTGTGGCCGGTGCAGCTATTTTAAGTTGGCCGGGTGAAGCGCGTTTTGCCGGATGGTGGCCAACACTGGCAATTCTGGGTGCTTGCTTTGCCTGGGGGATTGATAACAATCTGACCCGTAAGGTTTCATTGACGGATGCCACCTGGATTGCGTCAGTCAAAGGACTGGTTGCCGGTATCGTCAATCTCGGGCTGGCTTTTGTCCTCGGCGCAACATTGCCACCACTGACAAATCTGGCCGGTGCCCTTCTGGTAGGATTTTTTGCCTATGGCGTGAGTTTGGCACTCTTTGTTATCGGCCTGCGCCATCTTGGCACTGCTCGTACTGGTGCTTATTTCTCTATTGCCCCATTTTTAGGGGCTGTATTGGCCGTTATTATGGGTGACACTGTCACTATACCACTCGTCGTGGCGGGTCTCTTGATGGCTGTAGGGATCGCATTGCATCTCACTGAACAGCATGCCCATCAGCATATCCATGATGAATTGCTGCATGAACATGAACATCACCATGACGCACATCATCAACATGCACATGATTTCCCTGTGACAGTCGGTGTGGCGCATAAGCATCGCCATCAACATCAGCCACTGGCACACTCTCACCCGCATTACCCGGATTCACATCACCGCCACAAGCATTGAGTCGGTATAACTTGCCGCGTTACCCGCGGCTCAGCTATGCAAAGGCCCCATTCCCGAACGAAACGCAACAAACCATCATGCGTTATGCAGCGAGTAGATACTCTAAAAATACCTCATTCGGTGAGCTGTATTCCAGAGATTTGCGCCCCCGAGTGTTGAGGATGTGCTCCAGTCTCGCAATATCTTCATCGCTGACGCCATTAAAATCGGTTCCTTTCGGATAAAACCGCCGTATCAGACCGTTGGTATGCTCATTCAACCCCCGCTCCCAGGAATGATAAGGCCGGGCAAAGTAAACCTTTGCGCCCGTTACCTGAGTGATGTCCTTATGTTTCGCAAACTCGGGTCCGTTATCTGCCGTCAGGGTTTTAAACTCACAGAAAGTATTCGCCACGATGTCCCTGAACGCTTCCACGACGCTCTCAGCGCACTTATTGGGGAGTTTACGGATAATGACCTGCTTTGTGGCTTTGTCCACGACCGTCAGCAGGAATGACTTCTGGTCTTTGCCAAAAATCGTATCGATTTCAACATGCCCGGGAACCTGTTTGAGTTCAGCCTCAGCAGGCCTGTGCTCAATGCCAACCCTGTCCGGGATGGGCGTGCGTCCGGGCTCACCCGTATCATAGCGATAGCGTTTACCCCGGTGAGGGAGCTGAAGGTAAAGCTTACCGCCAGCCTGTCTGTCCGAACGGATATAGCGGTAGAGGGTATTTTTGCTGACGGCGATATCAAACTGGATTTTCAGTCTCCCACAGATAACCTCAGGGGAGGTATGTACAGCCAGCGCCTGCCGGAGAAAGTCTTGTGTCTGCTGGCCCAGAGGGAAACAGGCATTGTGTGCCGAGGTGGCGCCCCGCCGTTGTCTGGCTAAGGCATCAGCGCGTCTGGAGGAGTAAAGTCCGTTGAAAGCGGGGTCCGTATTACGCCTGAGCTCCCGGCTCAGGGTAGAGCGAGAGACATCCGCCCTTGCCGCTGAAATGGATTACACGCTGGCAGTATTAATCATTAATCTGGACCGTTTTAAACAAGTTAATGATTCACTCGGCCTGGCCGCCGGTGATGAATTACTTGCCTTGATTGCCCAACGGTTGCGCAACGACATGCCAAAAAGTGACATTATCGGCCGCTTATCGGGCGACGAGTTTATTATCATTTTAGCCCCCTGCACCATGCAGCAGGCTACCGTGAAAGTTGAGAAAATGCTCAGTCTGCTGTCTCAGCCCTGTCAGATAGCCAACGTCAATATTATTCCTTCGGCCAGTGTCGGGATCAGTTTGTATCCTGAGAATGGTTTAGAAATGGATGCGCTGATGAATCACGCCGACATTGCCATGCATAAAGCCAAGAATATGGGACATGGTCATTTCAATTTCTTCAGTGCAGAGATGAATAATCTCAATCAACAGCGCCAGGATATGGAAGATGCTCTGCGTCATGCATTTCATATCGGGTCTCTTGAGTTATTTTATCAACCACAAGTGATGTTAAAAGATGGGCACCTATATGGTGTGGAAGCCCTTAGTCGCTGGGTTCACCCCATACTGGGGAACATTCCTCCACAGCGTTTTATTCCTATTGCTGAAGAGTGCGGGCTGATCAACGAACTGGCTCTGTGGGCGATTGAGACGGCTTGTCAACAGTTGGCGGACTGGCGTTTACGGAGTATTGATGTGCCCTCGGTTTCAGTGAACTTATCGCCGACCAATTTCCATAATCCAGGCTTGCCGGACATGATTTTACATATCTTGCAGCATTACCACTTGCCGCCGCAGGATCTCACGCTGGAAATCACCGAAGACATATTAATTGCAAATAATCCGGCGATTTTTGCCACTATAGAAAAAATTCATCGACTGGGCGTGCGTTTATCAATGGATGACTTTGGTACCGGCTATTCCAGTCTGAGTTATCTGCGCCATTTGGATCTTGATGAAATCAAACTGGATAAAAGTTTTGTCCATGATCTTGAGCATGACGAAACCAGCCGAACGTTAAGTGAGGCGGTGATCCGTATTGGTGAAAGTTTGCAACTATCAGTGATTGTCGAAGGGGTAGAAAACGAGGCGCAACGTACATTATTGAGCCGCCAAGGTTATCAAATAGGCCAAGGTTTTCTTTTTTCCGAGGCATTACCTGCCGTGAAACTAGAACAGTGGTTAGAGCATCGCACGACTAGTAGCAGTAGCTAATCAATAACAAGAGATTAATTATTAGTTGTAGTACCCTATTAGTCGATTTAGAACACCAATAGGTGACATTGTCACTATCGTTTGGTTGGCTATGGCTAACCTTTTCATTCGTCGATAAATTCTTTATTCTTGTCGCCTTTGCAATCTGGATGTTGTTTTTTTGTTATGCAAAAATTTCTTTTTCTGCTGTTAAGCCTGATTCTGCTCGGCCCATTGGGCATCGACCTCTACTTACCCACGATTCCCGCGATAGCCAAGGGGCTAAACAGTAGCGAGTCGCTGATTCAATCCACTATTGCCTTGTTTATTCTGGTACTGGGTATTGGTCAGCTGATTGCTGGGCCATTAGTCGATAAGTATGGGCGTAAACCCATAGCCATCATCGGTATTATTCTCTACATGCTGGGGGCCGCGATGGCTGCACTGGCAGTCAGCCCGCTGATGTTTGTCAGTTCTCGCCTGTTACAAGGTGTCGCTGTTTGCTGTACTGCGGTGGTGGCATTCAGTGGGGTGCGTGACCGCCTCAACGGTAATGAGGCCGCGCGCGCTTTTGGTTTCCTTAATGGGACGTTAAATATCGTACCCGCATTGGCCCCCTTGCTCGGTGGTTTATTGGCGGAAGCCTTTGGCTGGCGCGCCCCATTCTGGTTCCTGGCGTTATATGGCTTGCTGGTATTAATTCTGATAATTATCTTCCTGCCAGAAACACGGCCAGCGGGTACCCAAGCCGTTAAGGGCTTGCCGATAAAGAACTATCTGCGCATCTTACGTGATGACCGTTTTCTGATTTTCGCACTGGTGAACGCGGGCGCTATGGGCATGGCCTTAACTTATGTCTCGCTGGCACCCAACGTATTGATGGTGGGCGCAGGACTCAGTCCATTACAGTTCTCACTGGTGTTCGGTGCCAATGGCTTTTGGATCATGGCGGTCAGTTTTATTGCTAACCGTATTATCCAAAAAATCGGCCGCCCTACCTGCCTGATGACCGGCAGCCTGTTGATGGCGCTGGGGTGTCTAGGGTTATTATTTGGTCTGACGCAACTGTCGGCAGAAATACAGCAACACTGGCTGGTGTATATGTTACCCGTTGCCAGTGCCTGTGCCGGTTTAGCCTTTATGATGGGGCCAGCCACCAGTTATGCATTGGAGCCCTATGCCAATGAAGCCGGTGTCGCCTCCGCGCTGGTGGGTTTTGTGCAAATGGCCGGGGGAGCTGGATTAGGCTTGCTGGCAATGTCCTTACCAATTGAGCCTAAATTATCACTCGCCATCGTAATGCTGGCAGGGTGTCTACTGGCTTGGCAGGCACGCCGTGCCAGTAAGCATGTCCGTGGTAACTTGCAGAAAATAAACTAAAAACAACCTAAGTGCGCTCGGTGATGACGCTAACGCGACTCGCCAGTGCACACATCAACTCATACCCCACGGTGCCTGCCGCCGCCGCCACATCATCGATAGGAAGATTATCCCCCCAGATCTCAACTTTACTCCCCATTTGCGCCTGCGGACAGGGTGTCAAATCTACGGTTAGCATATCCATTGAAATCGACCCCACCGTATGAGTCAGTATGCCATCCACCCTGATGGGCGTGCCGCTGGGAGCCAGCCGTGGATAACCATCAGCATAACCGCAGGCGACGACACCGATGCGCTGTGTGCCTGTGGCACTGTAGCGGCTGCCATAGCCAACACTGTGCCCTGCTGAGAGCGTCTGTATGGCGATAATTTCGCTGTGCAGCTCCATTACCGGGCGCAATCCAATGCCAGCGATATCGCTTACATCACCACTGGGTGACGCGCCATAGAGGATAATACCTGGCCGCACCCAATCAAAGTGGGTTTCAGGATTGCGCAATATTGCCGCCGAGTTGGCAAAGCTGCGCGCAGCCACCAGATGCCCACTGGCCTGCTGAATCTGCGTGAATTGCTCGCTGGCACCAATATGGTTATCTGCATTGGCAAAGTGGCTCATTAGCGTCACCTTGCCGATGTTATTTATACTGTTAGCCCATTGCCAGATGGCCTCTGCCTGCCCGATGGGAAAACCTAAGCGATTCATGCCGCTATTAAGTTTTAAATAAATATCGAGTGGTGTGCTCAGCCGCGCCGCTTTGATGGCGTCAAGCTGCCAGTCACTGTGTACCACGGTGGTTAACCGGTAGTGGTCGATCAGGACTATATCTTGCGCACGAAAGAACCCCTCAAGCAGCAAAATTGGCCCTTGCCAGCCCTGTTCACGCAACATTATCGCTTCATTTAAATCCAATAACGCAAAACCATCGGTTGCATCCAGCCCTTGCCAAATGCGGGCCAGACCATGGCCGTAGGCATTGGCTTTTACCACTGACCAAATTTTAGCGGCCCCGGCAAGACGGCGAACAATACTGAGGTTATGGCGTAAGGCAGATAAATGAAGCGTAGCGGATATCGGGCGAGGCATGCTTTTTCCTTCTTGGGCGGTATTCAATTATTTACAGCCCGCCAGTGGGCTGTAATGATCAATCGGCGCCTTTTAGCGCACAGGGTGAATGTCGTGTAAAGGCGTGATATTCAGTGGCCGAAAGCCCGCGCTATAACGCGCGACAGATAAATCATCCGCCAGAATCGCTGGGCGACGTCCATACATAATATCAGCCAATAATTGACCCGACCCACAGGCCATGGTCCAGCCCAAGGTGCCATGGCCGGTATTCAGATAGAGATTCTTAAGCGAGGTTCGCCCGACAATGGGCGTACCATCAGGTGTCATCGGGCGCAGCCCGGTCCAGAACGTGGCCTGACTGATATTGCCCCCATGAGGGTACAAATCACCCACCACCATTTCCAGCGTCTCACGACGTGCTGGTGCCAATTGAGTATTAAATCCAACGATTTCCGCCATCCCCCCAACCCGAATCCTGTCATCAAAGCGCGTAATGGCAATCTTGTAGGTCTCATCCAGCACGGTGGAGAAAGGTGCCGAGGCCGGATCTGTAATAGGAATAGTGAGTGAATAACCTTTTAGTGGATAAACAGGAATCGAGACCAGCCCGGCTAACAGCTCCGTAGAGTAAGCGCCGAAGGCCACTACATAGGCATCAGCGTTAATAATATCGTCGCCACACAGCACACCGGCGATTTGGTCACCGTCCACCAGCAATTTATCCACCGAGCGATTGAACACAAACTTAACCCCAGCCCGCTCGGCCATTTGGGCTAAGCGTTCAGTAAACAGTTTGCAGTCGCCGGTTTCATCATTAGGTAAACGTAAACCACCGGTCAGTTTATGTGCTACTTTCGCCAATGCCGGTTCCACTGTTGCCAGTTGATCAGCCGTTAGCAGTGAATATGGCACCCCCGCATCATCTAACACCGCAATATCCTTGGCGGCGTTATCAAATTGCTGTTCGGTACGGAACAGTTGCAGTGTTCCCCCCTGACGGCCTTCATACTGAATACCGGTGTCTTCACGCAGCTCTTTTAAACAGTCGCGACTGTATTCTGCCAGACGCACCATACGGCTTTTGTTGAGCATGTAGTGGGAAGTGTCGCAGTTTCTCAGCATCTGCCACATCCAGCGTAGCTGGAAGCTGCTGCCGTCAAGGTGGATTGCCAACGGCGCATGGCGTTGGAACATCCATTTAATGGCTTTCAGAGGAACCCCAGGCGCAGCCCAAGGTGCCGCATATCCCGGCGATATCTGACCTGCGTTACCGGCACTGGTTTCCTGCGCGGGCCCCTGCTGACGGTCAATCACCGTAACATCATGCCCGTCTTTGGCTAAGTACCAGGCACTGGCTACCCCCACCACACCGCTTCCTAAAATGACAATGCGCATACCTTCCTCCCCCCAAACAACACCTAAAGCATAATATTCTGTTGACAGAAAATTAACTCAGCAGAAAAATCTAGCCAACATATTAATGCCAGGTCGTGACTTAATTCACAATTAATTTACAATGCAATTACTTTTCAGTTCAATAGCGTTAGGAAAATAGCGATAAGATGCTATTTTTGCCCAATTAAACGTCTAAAAGGAGAGAAAGCGCCATAATACCCACAATTAGCAGCATGAATAATTGGCATGTTGCACAAGACTCTTTTACTAGTTTTATATTCCATGAATAAGTCAATAAATCAGAATAATAATCTATAAAATCCAATTAATCGTACAGACTGATACGACAGCAATGATTCTGGCACGAACCGGCAGTCAACCTACCTGTTGTTTGAAAGATGGCGGATATTCATTGACATAAGGTCTTGCCATGCCTCAACTTGTTAATCTTGAGCTAGGATTATTGAAGTGACCAGTATTTTGCAGGGTTATAAAACCGTGAGGATGCGCTATGACAACTTCAACACCGAAACAAACCGCGCAAGATAAGCGCCTGACTGACGGCCCAGACTGGACATTTGAATTGTTGCAGGTCTATCTGGACCAAATAGACCGGGTGGCAAAACATTACCGGCTAGATACTTACCCCCACCAGATAGAGGTTATTACCTCCGAACAGATGATGGATGCCTATTCAAGTATCGGTATGCCTATCAACTATACCCATTGGTCTTTTGGTAAGAAATTTATCGAAACAGAGCAAAAATATAAGCACGGTCAGCAAGGATTAGCGTACGAGATTGTGATTAACTCCAATCCTTGCATCGCTTATTTAATGGAAGAAAATACCATTACCATGCAAGCCTTAGTCATGGCTCACGCCTGCTATGGACATAACTCTTTCTTTAAGAATAATTACTTATTTCGAGCTTGGACCGATGCCAGTTCGATAGTGGATTATTTGTTGTTTGCTCGTCATTACATCAGTGAATGCGAGGAACGTTATGGGGTGGAAGAAGTAGAGCGGCTACTCGACTCCTGTCATGCCCTGATGAATTATGGGGTGGACCGCTATAAACGTCCGCAAAAGATCTCTTTAGTGGAGGAAACCGCCCGGCAGAAAAGCCGCGAGGAGTATCTGCAAAGTCAGGTCAACTCGTTGTGGAAAACCCTACCGCGCAAGGCTCGAGGGGAAGTCCAAGCCCAGGCTCAACGCTATCCCAGTGAACCGCAGGAGAACCTGCTCTATTTCATGGAGAAAAATGCTCCGCTGCTGGAGTCATGGCAACGCGAAGTGCTGCGAATAGTCCGCAAAGTCAGCCAATATTTTTATCCACAAAAACAGACACAAGTGATGAATGAAGGTTGGGCCACCTTCTGGCATTACACCATTCTTAACCATCTGTACGATGAGGGTAAGGTCACTGACCGCTTTATGATGGAGTTCTTGCACAGCCACACCAACGTTGTGTATCAACCGCCGTATAACAGCCCTTATTACAACGGTATTAACCCGTATGCCCTTGGCTTTGCCATGTTCCAAGATATCAAGCGTATTTGCCAATCACCGACGGAGGAGGACTATTATTGGTTCCCGGATATCGCCGGTAAAGATTGGTTGGATACGTTGCATTTTGCCATGCGCGACTTTAAGGATGAAAGCTTCATCAGCCAGTTCTTATCACCGAAAGTAATGCGTGACTTCCGGCTATTCACCGTGCTGGATGATGATAAGCATAACTATCTGGAGATTTCAGCCATTCATAATGAAGAAGGTTATCGGGCTATACGTAATGAATTGTCTGCTCAATATAACTTGAGTAATCACGAACCAAACATTCAGGTATGGAACGTTGATCTGCGCGGAGACCGCTCCCTGACCCTGCGCTATATTCCTCATGATCGGGCACCACTGGATAAGAGCCGTCAGCAAGTGATGAAACATATTCACCGGCTATGGGGGTTTGATATTCATATGGAACAACTGAATGACGATGGCTCGATTGAGCTACTCGACAGCGTGCCGCCAAGAGCCAATAAGCTCTAGCACAGGGCAGACGAGGTGGATAACCGCGCGAGCTATTGCGCTACATCTTGCCATGAAAAAGGGGCATTTAATGCCCCTTTTGCGTTGCAATTTTACGCGATATTCGCCTAACGGCGTGCTTCGGCCAAATCACTTGGCATCGTGCCCTGCATGCTGTGCCAAATAGCACCACTCTCTTTACCGTATGCTCTCAGGCACTCTGACACCTGATCATGGGCTTTTTCATCACACAGCGTTGACAGTTTGCTGTAGAAAGTCAGTGCCAGCTTACGGGCTTCAGGATTCGAGAAATAGTAACGCCCAACCCGGGTATAAAGCCCTTTCATGCCATTTAGGATCAACCCATAAATAGGGTTACCCGAAGCAAAAGCCAAACCACGGAAAATACCGTAATCCAGTGCGGTGAAAGCCTCGGCGTGATCATCAACTGTTTGAGCTTGTGCCAGGATTTCCTGTGCTTTCTCTGGATGATTACGGATTGCCGTGCGAACGAAGATGGTAGCGATATTTGTTCTGACTGCCAGTAAGTTGTCTATCAATTGTGGCACGCTGTCGTGGTCAAGTCGCGCCAGTGTTTCCAGAATATTAAGACCAGACGTTTCCCAAAAATTGTTTACTTTCGTCGGTTTACCATGCTGAATAGTGAGCCAGCCATCGCGGGCTAAGCGTTGTAACACTTCACGCAATGTAGTGCGAGTCACTCCAATCAGCTCTGAAAGTTCACGCTCCGCGGGCAAAATAGTGCCTGGAGGGAAGCGATTATTCCAAATACTTTCAATAATATACTCTTCCGCGAAACCGGCAGGACTTTGCGCCTTTATAACCATATTTTTGACGTTCCGTAGCGATACATATCAGCAATTTAGTGCGCTCATCATACCAGACGACGCTATCGTGACATAGCATCAGGACCGAACAAATGGTGAAAGTAGTCATAAAGTTGCAAAAATTGCGCAGATGGAATGATGTACAGATTATACGTATTGCTTTTAGAGCAATGACGTAAGGTAAAATGTAACTTTAGGCAGTAATTGCACCATAATAATTTTAATAAGGAGACTGTAACTCACAATGGATATGACCATTAGACAAGCTGTACTCAAGAATTTTCTGGGGAATTCACCTGATTGGTACAAGCTGGCAATTATCGGGTTTCTCATTATTAACCCACTGGTATTCTTTTTTGTCAGCCCATTTATTGCTGGCTGGATGTTGGTGGTCGAATTTATCTTTACACTGGCTATGGCGCTAAAATGTTACCCACTGCAACCGGGGGGTTTATTGGCCATTCAAGCCGTTGCCATCGGTATGACCAGCCCACATCAGGTGGCAGAAGAAATTGCTAATAATCTGGAAGTGCTGCTGTTGTTGGTGTTTATGGTGGCAGGTATCTATTTCATGAAGCAGTTATTACTGTTTGTATTTACCAAACTGCTGCTGAACATTCGCTCAAAAATCGTTCTTTCATTAGCCTTCTGTGTCGCCTCTGCCTTCCTTTCGGCATTCCTTGATGCCTTAACTGTAATCGCCGTGGTTATCAGTGTTTCTGTTGGTTTTTATACTATCTATCATCATGTTGCATCAAACCATACCGATAAAGATATCACCGACGACAGTTGGATCGATAATCAGGAAAACCGTAAAACGTTGGAGCAATTCCGCGCTTTCTTGCGTAGCCTGATGATGCATGCGGGTGTGGGTACTGCGCTGGGTGGCGTAATGACCATGGTTGGCGAGCCGCAGAACCTGATTATCGCTAAGAGTGCCGGTTGGAACTTTACCGACTTCTTTATTCGCATGCTGCCCGTGACGTTACCCGTCCTGTGTTGCGGATTATTGGTTTGTCTGCTGGTAGAACGTTTTAAACTGTTTGGTTATGGTGCACAGCTTCCCGAGCGCGTTCGTCAGGTTTTGACTGACTATGATCAACAAGCCAGTACGAAACGGAGCAAGCAAGAGAAAGTGAAGCTTCTGATTCAGGCCTTGATCGGTGTTTGGTTGGTGCTCGCATTGGCCCTGCATTTAGCCGAGGTAGGCTTGGTCGGATTATCGGTGATTATACTCGCCACCTCCCTCTGCGGAATTACCAATGAACATGCACTGGGTAAGGCATTTCAGGAGGCATTGCCTTTTACTGCCCTACTCACGGTGTTTTTTGCCGTGGTTGCCGTCATTATTGAGCAGAGCCTCTTCTCACCGATTATTCAGTTTGTTTTACAATCTTCACCATCAGCACAGTTATCACTGTTTTATCTGTTTAATGGCTTACTCTCTTCGGTATCCGACAATGTATTTGTCGGTACGGTTTATATCAATGAGGCGCGCACTGCATTTGAGCACGGTATTATTTCGCTTCAGCAATTTGAGTTATTGGCTGTTGCCATCAATACCGGGACCAACCTCCCCTCAGTTGCCACACCGAACGGCCAAGCCGCTTTTCTGTTCCTGCTAACCTCCGCGCTGGCCCCTTTAATTCGTCTTTCTTATGGGCGCATGGTGTATATGGCACTCCCCTATACTATTGTGATGACCCTCGTCGGTCTGTTAGGCGTGGAGTACTTATTAGTGCCAATAACCGAATGGATGATGCAAAGTGGCTGGATAAGTTTGCCTCATCTGGCAGCCGGAGCTAGCATCACACATTGATCGCTTGCATTATAGTATCTGCCAGCCCTACACTTTTGGTCGCCGCGGGGGCTGTTATTAGCTTCGAGGGATTATGGGCTGGCAAAACAAACCAAATATCTCACCCAAAGTAAAATTCAGGCTTGTGATAACTTGTCACGCGCGAGAAAGAGCTGATTTTTGCCTAATTTTACCTTTGGGTGGCTGGCAGCAAAGATGAATTGGTTTACACTGCCGGTACAATTGCTTACTGCATGGAAAATAAAGATATGTTGCAATTCCTTAACCGCTGCTCTAAAGGGCGCGGTGCTTGGCTTTTAATGGCCCTGACTGCACTTGCACTAGAATTGGTCGCACTCTATTTTCAACACGTGATGTTGTTACAGCCTTGTGTAATGTGTATTTACGAACGTGCTGCGTTATTCGGTATTCTCGGTGCGTCGTTGTTGGGTGCCATTGCACCTAAATCGCCCTTGCGCTACCTGGCAATCTTTATCTGGATCTACAGCGCATGGCGCGGTGTTCAGCTAGCCTGGGTACACACTATGCTGCAACTCCATCCTTCACCGTTCACGACCTGTGATTTCTTTGTCAGCTTCCCGTCATGGCTGCCACTAGACAAATGGCTGCCCGCTATTTTTGTTGCCAGTGGTGATTGCTCGGTAAAACAATGGGCATTTATGTCATTAGAAATGCCGCAATGGTTGGTCGGTATCTTTGCTGCATACTTATTGATTGGCGTATTGGTGCTGATCAGCCAATTCGTTAAACCGAAAAGACGTGACCTGTTTAGTCGATAATTTCAAACATATCTTTATCTGACAATGGCACCTCAGGGTGCCATTTCTTTTGGATGACAGTGCATTAACGGATGATCCCGCGCGCTGAGCGAGAGAAAAAAGATTTATAAGACTGAAGTATTTGCCATTCTCTGGCCAAAACCTCAATGTCCTGACTGACATCCGCCACCAACTTACCGGTATGGTAAATAAGCTGATAGGCGTTTTGAACCGCTTGGCAATCATCACTGTTCAACCAGTCGTCCCCCATTCCTGCTGCTCGGATACCCACCGGCACGGCACGATTACCCCCCGCAATCACATAAGGGGGGATATCCTGCACCACGCAGGCGCTTTCATTGACCAAGGCATGGGTGCCAATAACACAAAACTGGTGCACAGCACTGGCCGCGCAGATAATGGCGAAATTATCGACCTCTACATGTCCGGCTAATCCTACATTCGACGCCAATAAGCAGTGGTTACCGATAATGCAGTCATGGCCAATATGCACATGATTCATCAGACTATTGTCATTACCGATACGTGTTATACCGTGTCCTTGAGCCGTGCCACGGTGTATCGTGACATTTTGCTGAATCAAATTGCGGTCGCCAATGATAACCTGGGTAGGCTCCCCCTGGTACTTAAGATCCTGATTAACCTCTCCAATAGAGGAAAATTGTCCAATATTATTGTCACATCCAAGCTCGGTAATACCATTAATTACAATATGCGATTTAAGCACCGTGCCGGAACCAATAGTGACTTGAGAACCAATGTAACAAAAGTGACCAATCTGTACATTCGCACCAATCACCGCACCCTTCTCAATAATTGCAGAAGCAGAAACTATCGCGGTGTTATCAATCAAGCTATTTAACTCTCCAGATGGAGGACTCACATTACTACTTTGTGGGTAACTTCAGCGTCGACTAAGGACTAATCCATCCAGTGGTTTAATCAAATTTACAGCCATAAATGGTCATACAACGAAAAAAGGCCACCATAAGGCAGCCTCATTTTAATTCGATTATAAACTAGTTAAGCTGTGGTATGGGTACAAATGTACTGATTAGCCTGCTCACCATCAACCACCGCCAAACGGATTGGCAGCGCGGAAATATTGAGAGAAGCAATAACTTGCTCCTGGCTGTTGGCATTTTGGAATATTAACGCCTCGCCCTGACCTTCTGGATTAACTTTTACAAACTGGAACACTGATTTATCAATGGTCAATTGCTGATTCGGGCCGTCTAACACTGCGTTCAGGCTGCCTCCCTCTTTCAATTTACAATCAAGATTTATCAATGAGGCCCCAGCGGCCTGAACCTGGTGCGAAATGCTACCTAAAGTAGCAGATATGCCGATGATAACAGCGGCCAACGTTGAATATTTCATTTTATTAAGTTTCTTGGTTAAATTTCGGCGTTAGTATGCCATATCTGGCGTCTGAATAGGCATCTGTTGTCTGAGAGGCTTCAATATAAATTACATATATATCAATGGTTATCTGGCCCACTGCGGTTTATTCAAAATGTGGTCTTGCCAGTCGATAACCTCGCTCTCACGTACGGCAATATGGCGTACCGAGATCCGCTCACCGTGCATCGCAGATTTTGAACCGGCTAACAGTGGATGCCAACTCGCCAGGCCACGCCCCTCGCCCACCATCCGATAAGCACAGGTGGGTGGCAACCACTCAAACGTTACCAAATTCTCTCGGGTTAACTTGATGCAGTCTTCTTCTAATTCAAAGCGGCGCTCATAATTACGGCACTGGCAGGTTTTGAGATTGAGCTGATCACAGGCCACATTGGTGAAATAGATTTCATCCGTGTCCTCATCAATCAGTTTATTCAAGCAACATTGGCCGCATCCGTCGCACAGTGATTCCCATTCACTATCTGACATTTCAGCGAGTGTTTTTTGTTGCCAAAAAGGAAGTTGTGACATATCGGTATCCGGTGTGAATAAATGAGCGGGTCGTTATAGACGCTTTGGCGGTCAGATGCAAGTGTTGCCGCCCAGCCTGATGGCATAAGCGGCAGCGATGCTCTTAGATTATGCGGGTACTCAACGTTTTACCATTTAGCATAACTTTCAGCATATCGCCTGATTTCATCGGCCCGACGCCCTGTGGAGTGCCCGTCAGAATGATATCGCCAGCACGCAAAGTAAAGAAACGGCTGATGTAACTGATTAGCGGAATGATGGGGGTGATCATATCACGCGTGTTGCCTTGCTGACGGACCTCATCGTTAATGATAAGCGATAAGTCAGCCTGTTGCGCATCACCAAACTCCGCCACCGGTATAAAACCGGAAATCGGGCAAGAACCGTCAAATGCTTTCGATTTCTCCCACGGCTGACCAGCCTTTTTCAAGCCAGATTGCAGCTCACGCAGTGTCAAATCCAATGCGACACCGTAACCGGCGATTGCGCGTGCCACTCGGTCTTCACTGGCTTGTTTTAACGGAGTACCGATCAAAACGGCTAATTCTACTTCATGATGAACCTCACCGAACTCTTTCGGGATCGATACCGGCTGGCGAATATCACATAGCGCTGTTTCAGGTTTAATAAACAGCACCGGTTCAACTGACACAGTACTCCCCATCTCTTTAATATGTTCGGCATAGTTACTGCCAACGCAAACCACTTTACTCACTGGAAAATCCAGCAAAGCCCCTTGCCAGTCTCTATGTTGATACATACTGCCTCTCCTGAATTAACATCCTGTCTGAATTTACATCTTGATTGGCTCTTGCCGCAGCGACACAACCAAGTCATACCACGATTAGGTGTTCGCAGACATTATTGACTTACGCTATCTGCCATCATACCAATACTAATAGCGAAATAGTAAGAACGGTTCCAGTGCATAATGGTACGAAAATTATCATAAACCAGAAACGCCCGCCCTTGCACATCATCAGGTACGATGACCCAAGCCCGGAGATCTGAGTTGGCAAAGTTACCGCCGGGTATCGCCATTACCCCGAGTTGCTGCCATTGGGCGACGCTTTTGGCTTGGCTGTCTTTTAAGCCCGCCAGCTTAATATCAAATCCTTCGGGCAGCGTCGCTTCCTGGCCCCAATCAACACCCGGTTTCCAACCTTCAGTAGACAGATAGTTAGCTGTCGAAGCAAAGACATCATCGATATTATTCCAAATATCAATTTTCCCATCGCCATCCCCGTCAGCGCCATAGGTCAGGAAAGAGCTAGGCATAAATTGACTCTGCCCCATCGCACCAGCCCATGATCCTTTCAACTCGGGGTCATCAACTTTGCCTTGCTGAATGATTTGCAATGCAGCTATCAGCTCTTTAGTGAAGAATGCCTCACGCCGCCCTTCAAATGCCATGGTTGATAAGGCAGAGATGACATCCTCTTTACCTTGAAACTTGCCAAACCCACTTTCCATGCCCCACAGCGCCACGATGTAACGCTCAGGCACACCATAGCGCGCAGTAACTTGTGATAACTGAGGCTGATAGCGCTGATAAATCTCTTTACCTTGCGCGACTTTCGCCTCAGTCAGAACTCTGGTCAGGTAATCATCCAGTGTGACTTTCTTTTCTAACTGATTGCGGTCTGACTGAATGACTCGGTCAACAAAATGAATATTGGCAAACGCTTTATCAAGCGTAGCCTCGCTGATCCCCTTTGCACGAGCTTGGGCCTTTAATTGTTCGACATAAGCAGGAAACTGCGCCGGATCACGCCCTTGCTGGGATAATGTCATTTTAGTACTGTTCTTGGCCGCAGCCGGTGGTGAATCCAGCATGGTTGGTGGCGCGGTTGCTGGTGTTGGTGCCGCAATCGGGGCCGCAGCATTTTTATTGGCACATCCCACTGAGATGAGCGTCACCAGAGCAACTGCAATCATTGACAATTTCATCGACGCATTCCTGTGTAAAACAACAACCAGAGAGGAAGCTGGAAATATAAAATCAACCGGGGCTGATACATGGACATCCACCTTAGGGTTGTGATGGATGCCATCACGGTAGGCAGTTTTGATGAAAATCAACGTTATACGGTAGTATCGCCCAAGTGCATTTTCAACAAACTTTCGAGTGGCGGTGGGACTTGCAGATAAAAACCCTGCTCAATGAGTGCACTTTTTACCTTCTCGACATCCGCTGTCGCCAACGTTTTGCGTTCATTTAATGAAAGCAGCATCGCAAATTGCGGCTTGCCAAAACTGGTAAGTAATTCAGCCGGCACTCTGGAAAAATCATCTTTCTTTTCAATATATAGGTAGGTTTGATCCCGTTTCGGGCTTCTATAGATAGCACACAGCATGTTTGGACTCTATTTGATAAATTCAATAATGAGACTGTATATACCCTAAATCATTCGAGTTACAAGAAGGCGGCCAACGCACATGCAGCTTGAAGTATTACGGGTATAGTTAGCATAGTATTATAACACGCTAGCCTGGCTCAGATGCTTGGGATATCAATAGATATTGATGCCTATACTGCTAGCACAGGGATCAGATACAGCATATTGACGTTTATCATTTTCGGCGCGCCGAGCTGGGTAATGTTCTTGCTGTTGGCATTTAGCCTGCTTTTCGTTTTCCCGTTTTGCCGCTTCGGCATCTATCCGCGCTTTCTCCTCATCCAATTGCTTTTGCCATGACTCAGCACTTGTCGCCACCGATCCAAGCGCCTTACGTTTTTCAAGATAATCGGTGGGAACCTTACTGTCTTTTGGGATTTCGGCGTGATAGCCAAAGTCAGCCCATGCAGTAAATGCAACAGGTAAAGCCATAACACAGATAAATGATAGTGGGATGAAATTCCTTTTCATCGTTGATGTTCCTCAGATAGATTGATGCAGAAACCGCAAAATATCACAAAATGATTATCATTCTCAATATAGAATCATTAAAAATAGCACTGATTAGTGCCATTTATCACTCAGCTTTAATTACCCATGCCAGCGGCAATGTGGTGATACACAGATTACTGGGTGAGATTTCTCTGAAATAATAGTGTGAGGTATTTCACTAAGTCGATAATAACCACACTCAATATCTCTATTTCATCATCTTGAAAGTGATAATAATGGTGAGTCATTACTCTATTTTATAAAAAACAACTTCATCTGATAAAAAAATGACTCATCTCTGATTAAAAATGGTCACTTTTATGGGCGACGTCAAACCCGCCATCAGCATGTTTGCTTGTTGAAAAAATACACAATTTAACGGTGGGAGTGATAACCGCCAAATATAGGCAGGTCAGGGCTAGCGAATAAGCGGAAGTTATGCTGTAATTTCTTGTCAGATTGAAGTCATTATGACCTTAAGATTTCAATATATTGATACGGATAGATTTATCTTTATATTACCTATAACATGCTTGGGAACATCAGAATATTGTACCCCGAGTGGTATTTTGGGGATTAAACGTAGCTGAAACTGAGTCAGGATAGATGTCACAATCGCCAATTGAGTTAAAAGGCAGTAGTTTTACCCTATCGGTCGTTCATTTACACGATTCACGACCGGAGGTAATCCGTCAGGCATTGCAGGAAAAGGTGGATCAAGCCCCCGCTTTCCTGAAAAACGCCCCTGTTGTGATTAACGTTGCAACGTTACCAAACGGTGCTAACTGGAAAGATCTCCAACAGGCTGTCACTTCAGCAGGTCTGCGTATTGTTGGCATCAGTGGTTGTCAGGATGAGCGTCAAAAACGGGCGATAGCACGTGCAGGTTTGCCGTTATTGAGTGAGGGTAAAGGCCAGAAAATGGCACCCGAGCCCGTTATCAGCCCGCCGGAAAACGCGCCGACCAAGACACGTATCATCAACACACCTGTCCGTTCCGGCCAACAGATTTATGCCCGTAATTGCGATTTGATTGTTATCAGCAGTGTCAGTGCCGGTGCTGAATTAATTGCCGACGGCAATATTCATATCTATGGAATGATGCGAGGCCGTGCGCTAGCAGGTGCATCCGGGGATGCCCAATGCCAGATTTTTTGCACACATTTAGGCGCTGAGCTCGTCTCTATCGCGGGGCAGTACTGGTTAAGTGACCAGATCCCGCGTGAGTATTTTGGTCAGGCCGCACGTCTGCATCTGCTGGATAACGCATTAACTATACAACCTTTAAATTAAGCCCTTTTGACAAGGAATCCATTTCATGGCACGCATTATTGTTGTTACATCGGGTAAAGGGGGCGTTGGCAAGACCACATCAAGCGCGGCTATCGCAACCGGCTTGGCCCAAAAAGGTAAAAAAACCGTCGTTATCGATTTCGATATCGGCCTACGGAATCTAGACTTGATCATGGGATGTGAACGCCGGGTAGTTTATGATTTTGTTAATGTGATTCAAGGTGATGCCACTTTGAACCAAGCATTAATAAAAGATAAGCGTACAGATAATCTGTACATTTTACCGGCTTCTCAGACGCGCGATAAAGACGCCCTGACCAAAGAGGGTGTTGAAAAGATTTTAAACGATCTTGGCGATATGAATTTCGAGTTTGTGGTATGCGACTCCCCTGCGGGTATCGAAAGCGGCGCTTTGATGGCGCTCTATTTTGCTGACGAAGCCGTTATTACCACTAACCCTGAAGTCTCCTCGGTTCGTGACTCTGACCGCATCCTCGGGATACTGTCCTCCAAGTCGCGCCGCGCAGAGAATGGCCAGGATCCAATTAAAGAACATCTGCTGTTGACCCGCTACAATCCTGGGCGTGTTAATCGCGGCGATATGCTTAGCATGGAAGATGTCCTCGATATTCTGAGGATCCCACTGGTTGGCGTTATTCCAGAAGATCAATCTGTATTGCGCGCCTCGAACCAAGGCGAGCCAGTGATTCTGGACAAAGAGTCAGATGCCGGTAAAGCTTATGACGATACCGTTGACCGTTTGCTAGGAGAAGAACGCCCCTTCCGCTTCATCGAAGAAGAGAAGAAGGGCTTCCTGAAACGCCTTTTTGGGGGATAAACCATGGCTTTGTTAGACTTTTTTCTGTCCCGCAAAAAACCGACAGCCAATATAGCCAAGGAACGGCTGCAAATTATCGTCGCTGAGCGTCGTCGTGGGGACAGTGAGCCCCATTATTTGCCTGACTTGAAACGCGATATTTTGGCGGTTATTTGTAAATATATACAGATCGATCCTGAGATGCTGCATGTGCAATTCGAGCAGAAAGGGGATGATATTTCGGTACTTGAACTTAACGTGACATTACCGGAAACGGAAGAAACGCCTAAATGATTTCTTCGCAATAACTACCCCCTGTATTTATTTACAGGGGGTACTTTCATTTAGTTAACTGTATATATATCCAGCCCATTGTGCTATTCAATATATCTGTCACTGAAACAAGAAAAATCTTAATCTCTATTTCAATTAGTCATAAAGTACTTATGAATTAAAATTGAAACACCCAGAGTGAAGCCCACCCCACTCTGAATATCGATTAATACTGTTTCAAAATCTCAGCCAATTCCGTAGACAACAAATCGCCCCGCCAGCCACTTAATAATTCAGGCTGAGTGTCAGTTGATTTTAGTTTCCAATGCCAACTGAGTAATTGGTTTATTTGACGACGTGACGCCAGTAACTCACTACTCAGTCCACTACGTTCACTGACTGACTGGATCAACGCTTTAATATCTTTAAAGACTTTCTTGTAGCCGGGTTGGTCGATCAGGTTAGCTACCGGTTGCGGCAGCTGCTCTTCCGTTACAGCATTCCCCTCAGCCACCAGCGCCAACAAGGTACGCCCATGATAGCGAATCTCCTGCCCACTCAGGCCAAGGGAATCTAACTCACCCAGCGAGGTTGGCTGATAACGGGCGACTTGCCACAGATTCTCTTCACGCACGACAAAGTTAACCGCCAGATCACGCTCACGCGCCTGACGCAAGCGCCATGCCGCCAGCTTCTGCAAACATGCCAACTGATGGCCACGTAACTGCCAGGCATTGGTTATCTCACGGTAGGCCAGCTCAGGGTCAAGTGTTTCACTGCGACGGCGACACAGTAGTTGGCATTCATCTATCGCTGCATCCATTCGCCCAGCAGCTTCGGTGGCTTCCACTAATTTAGCTGCCAAAGGTAACAGATAGAAAACATCAGCGGCGGCATAATCACACTGTTTTTCACTGAGTGGACGGGCAATCCAGTCGGTACGTGATTCACTTTTATCTAGCTCAACACCTTCAAACTCATTTACCAGCATGGCAAAACCGCAAGACAGGGTTCGGCCAGAAAATGCCGCCAATACCTGAGTATCAATCATCGGCGTTGGCATCCGGCTAAAGGCATTTAAGAACACCTCGAGATCTTCGCTACCAGCATGCAGATATTTCACCACATTCAAATCTTGCAGTAGCTCACTGAAAGGTTGCCATTCAGTGATGGGCAAGGGGTCTATGAGTGAAAGTTGTTCACCGTCATACAGTTGAATCAGGCCCAACTGAGGATAGTAGGTGCGCGTTCTGACAAATTCCGTATCCAGCGCGACATGAGCATGTGTCCGGGCTTGTTCGCAGACCTGCTGCAACGCACTATTGGTCGTGATCAACTGATAATTCAAAACGTGATTCTCTTGGTCGTTAGTCTATGACAAACACAACAACGCCGGCGATGACCGGCGTTGTTGATGATGATTGAGTGACGCTGTTAAGTTAGGCTGCGTCTTGGTTGCTACCTTTAGCCTTAACTTGTTCGTCACGCAGTTCCCTACGTAAAATTTTGCCGACATTCGATTTCGGCAACTCGTCGCGGAACTCTACTATTTTCGGTACTTTATACCCTGTAAGGTAGCGGCGGCAATGGGTTAGCAGCTCTTCAGGTGTCAGTGAGGCATCTTTTTTCACGACAAACAGTTTTACCGTCTCGCCAGAGACCTCATTAGGCACGCCAACCGCAGCAGATTCCAGCACTTTCGGATGTAACGCTACCACATCTTCAATCTCATTGGGGTAGACGTTGAAACCAGAGACCAGAATCATATCTTTTTTACGATCAACGATACGTAAAAAACCTTGTTCATCAAGGGTTGCGATATCGCCAGTTGCCAGCCAACCGTCTTTCAGCACTTCATCCGTCGCTTCTGGCCGCTGCCAATAGCCTAACATAACTTGCGGACCACGCACCCATAGTTCACCCGGTTCGCCCAATCCAACTTCGTTACCCTCATCATCCACCAGCCGAACATCGGTAGAAGGGACAGGCAGACCAATACTGCCACTGTAGTGTTTCAAATCATAAGGATTACCCGTCACTAACGGCGAGCACTCGGTCAAACCATAACCTTCCAGCAGATGTTTCCCAGTCAGTTTTTCCCATCGTTCAGCAACCGCTTTCTGCACTGGCATGCCGCCACCCACAGAAAGGCGCAGTGTGGAGAAATCTAACTTGGTGAACTCTTCATTATTCAACAAAGCATTAAATAACGTATTTACACCCGTCATGGCGGTGAATGGATAGCGACTTAGCTCTTTTACCATTCCCGAAATATCACGCGGATTGGTTATCAATAAACTGCGACCACCTAACTCAATAAACAGCAGGCAGTTCATGGTTAAAGCAAATATGTGATAGAGGGGGAGTGCCGTGACCACCAGCTCGTGGCCGGGTTGCAGCAAAGGTGCATAAGCCGCTTTCGCCTGCTCCAGGTTCGACTGCATATTGCGGTGTGTCAGCATTGCGCCTTTCGCCACCCCCGTCGTACCTCCGGTATATTGCAAAAATGCCAGGTCAGTATTGATAATATCCGGTTTAACATATTGCAGACGGCGACCTTTTTGCAGCGCAGTGCGAAACGAAATAGCATCGGGTAGATAATATTTCGGTACCAGTCGCTTGATGTATTTCACCACGAAATTAACCAGCGTCCCTTTGGCCGTCGACAACTGATCACCCATGCGAGTTAAGATGACATGTTTGACTTGGGTTTTAAAAACGATCTTTTCCAGCGTGTGAGCGAAGTTGGAGACAATAACGATTGCCACAGCTCCGCTGTCATTCAGTTGATGCTCTAACTCGCGCGGGGTATACAGCGGGTTAACATTCACCACCACCATACCCGCACGCAAAATACCAAACAAAGCTATGGGATATTGCAGCAAGTTGGGCATCATCAAGGCGACACGGTCACCTTTTTGTAACCCTAAACCTTGCTGTAGATAGGCGGCGAAAGCACGGCTACGCTCTTCCAACTTACGGAAGGTCATCACCTCCCCCATATTGATGAACGCAGGTTGGTCCGCATAACGCAGTGCGGCGTTCTCAAACATTTCCACCAAAGAAGAATAGCGATCCGGGTCAATCTCTGCGGGGACATCTGCCGGATAACGCTTTAGCCATACTTTTTCCAAGGTAGCACTCCTGAAATTATTATTGATCGCCAGAGTAAGACGCAAATTCACACCAGAACTTTAACAATATTTTAACTCAGCTTACCAGTTTGCTTTCAAACAATTTTGAGGTTGGGATATACGTCACTATTTTCTGGCGCCGAGATCTCAAAAATAACTAAGGCAGCCAATGCCGCCCATTAAAATTCAATAAAATCAAAATATTACAGGCGATTTTTAGCATTTAAAGCCATAACCCTTTGATTATATAATCTTTTATGTTTTATCGACGTAAAAAAGGCGCTGAATTCAGCGCCCTTCATGCCATTACACCCTAACATCTGGCAGCAATTGAAACCGGTCAGACTACCTACTCCGTAACAATAGTTTGAATCTGTGCTGGTCCCGGGTTGTACCAACCACCCCATCCCGGCCCCCACATCCCAGGGTTGTGGTAACCCCACGGGCCCATTGCCGGTGGCATCATCACTTGTTGTGCAAGATTCCAACGTTTGTAACCTGTGGCATTTATCACCACAAAGTCATACGGCGTCATCCCAATTTTACCGGCTTCAACACCGGTAATCGGCCCAACCACGGTCACCAGGTGACCACGAAAATCAACTGGCTCAAGGAAACCATTAACATAGGCTATCACTCGCCCTTGTGACGGCTCCCCCAAAATAGGTCTGGCACCCGAGTCTAAGGGTACGCTGGCAATTTCAAGCCGGGTGCGATGCGCTTCGTTGGCCACATTGATGACGGTCCCACCAAAACGCGCCTCCTGGCCTATAAAGACCTTCGGATCGGTTCGAACCAAATTAAGATTTTGCTGCGGCGTCGCAGTGGTACCCTGAATAGCAGGCGGGACAGTAACACAGCCGGACAGAAGCAAAACGCCCAATCCTAGCCAGCCACACGTCCATTTACGGCTTCTATTCTTTATAGATTGAGTTGTTGACGTATTTATCGCCATAGTGTGCTGCTCCTTATCATATCTATAGCTATCTGAATATTTTAGACTCTAAACAGGATGACAAGTTGCTATATCGTTAATTTTTCACATTTCCGTGGCGCAGTGCAGTTCTAACGGCCTGGCAGTTTTTTCCAGGTCACTTCATTTCTCAGATACACTGGCTCGGCATTTTCCACACTCACTATCCGCCCGTTCGCCCATGATGATAATGCCAGTGGCAACATATCCTCTGCCTGCGGCAGTAGCATCTGCCCGTCAGCCAGCACCACGTTATCGCTGCTAACCAGATCAGGATACGTCTGCCAGCCAGTGCCTACTGTGGCCCAATGGCCGCTCAGTGATGGCGCGTGTGCCAAGACTTGTGCCGGCGTCATTACTGCCTCAGTCTGTTCACCAAGCCAATCGCCTTGTGCGTCACGCTCAAACTCACCCCAATAGACTTCCCCCATGCGGGCATCAATCGCAGCCAATACGCGAGACGCGCCTGTCAGACGGAATGCCCCCTGAGCCATGGTCTGTAAGGTGGAAATACCTATCATTGGTAAGTCTGCGCCCAGAGCCAATCCCTGACCAATACCGATACCAATACGGACACCGGTAAAGCTACCAGGGCCACGGCCAAAGGCCAATGCATCGAGTTGCGTCAGTGATAAACCTGATTCAGCCAGTACTTGCTGCACCATCGGTAAGATTCGTTGGGTGTGTTCCCGTGGACAAAGCTCAAACAACGCCTGAACTTGGCCGTTATTCCACAATGCAACAGAACATGCTTCTGTTGCGGTATCGATCGCTAAAATTCGCGTGGACATGCCAACCTCGGCAGGAAAAGAGTATGAATTCAATACAGGGCGCGCATGATAGCACACCCCTCCTCGCTTTTCCCTTAATCGCGTTGCTTGAGAAAAGCGATGGCTTTCGCCAAATCACGGGTGCGGGGTGCTGGCGGGAGACTATTAAGGAACATCGCGCCATAAGGGCGCATCACCAGGCGATTATCACAGATAACCAGCACGCCGCGATCGTCGATGTCACGAATCAAACGCCCCACACCTTGTTTCAAGGTAATAACGGCATCAGGCAATTGCACATCATTGAACGGGTCACCACCACGTAGACGGCAATCTTCGATGCGGGCTTTCAACAAAGGGTCATCCGGTGAGGTAAACGGCAATTTGTCGATGATGACACAAGATAACGCGTCGCCCCGCACATCCACCCCTTCCCAGAAACTGCTGGTCGCCACCAGCAGTGCATTGCCTGCTGCTACAAACTGTGCCAGCAACTGCCCCTTGCTGGTTTCGCCTTGCACCAAAACAGGTAGCGTCATGCTAGCGCGGAACTCTTTGGCTAAACCACGCATCATCTGGTGTGAGGTACACAAAAAGAAGCAACGCCCTTTATTGGCATCAATCAGTGGCTTTAGCATCACCGCCAGTTTACGGGCAGCCCCAGGTTCATTTGCCGAAGGCAAATTGCGTGGCACACAGAGTAATGCCTGATTGGCGTAATCAAACGGACTGGGCAGGAGTAGCGTTTTGGCGTTCGTTAGCCCCAACCTTGAGGTGAAATGTGATAACTGATCATTAACCGACAGTGTGGCAGAGGTAAAAATCCAGCTTCCCGGTTTTTCTTCTATCAGCTCACGAAAACGATCAGAAACCGACAACGGTGTCAACGCCAGTACGAAATGGCGTGAATTACACTCATACCAATAGCTGTAGCCGGGTGTAGTGACATCTTTTAAACGCTTAAGGCGGTTGCGATACACCGTTGCACGTTCAAAAGCAGCATCCAGCATGGCTGAACGGCCAAGGGAAAGCTTCATCACGTCATAACACAACTCCAGCGCATCATCGAGCAACAGCAACGCCCGCTGAATCGCCGGTTGTTCCAGTACATCACGTAAATTGCCGCGATATCCCGGGTCGCCGAGCACCAGACGGAAATCTTGCGTGCTTTGCGTCAGACGGTCGGCGCTTTTTTGCAATTGAGCGGAGTCACGCACTTCGGTGCGATAGGCAATAATAATATCTTTTGCCAAATCCATTAGTTGTCTACTGGTCAGTTGCTGACCAAAGTATTGGCTGGCAATATCGGGGATCTGGTGGGCTTCATCGAAAATCATCACATCTGCGGTGGGGATCAGTTCGGCAAAACCGCTCTCTTTCACCACCATATCCGCCAAGAACAGATGGTGGTTCACCACCACTATATCTGCATCCATCGCCTTACGGCGGGCTTTGACCACAAAACAATCTTTATACAGCGGGCAATCACTACCCAGACAGTTATCATTGGTACTGGTGACCAACGGCCAGACAAAGCTATCCTCAGCCACCTGGCCACAGGTACTGATATCACCATCGATGGTTTCGGCTGACCAGCCACGCAAACGAACCAAATCAACCAATGTCTCACTGGCTAATTCACCCCCGGCCAATGATTGCTGTTCAAGTCGTTCCAGACAAAGATAGTTTGAGCGCCCCTTTAATAAGGCCAGCTTCCCTTTGTATTTGAGAGCAGTCGCTACCGTGGGTAAGTCACGCGAATAGAGCTGATCTTGTAACGCTTTCGAACCTGTGGAGATAATCACTTTGCAATCAGCACGCAGTGCGGGCGCCAAATAGGCAAATGTTTTACCGGTACCGGTACCTGCCTCTACCACCAATTGTTGTTTGGCATCAATAGATTCACTGATGGCCGCCGCCATTCGGCGCTGAGACTCTCGGGGGTTAAAACCTGTAATGGCCTGCGCTAATGCGCCATCTGTTGCAAAATCGTCTGTCACGCGTTCTCTTCCGGGCGAAATCAGCGGTGATTATGCCAAGCCTATCGCCCCGCGACCACACATTCTCATCATAAGCTATGCTACCCTACTACTGATAACTGACATTGACATTCACACAAGGGAGTGAAAATGAGTATTGAACGAATTAATCCAGAAAAACGTTGGTCAGATGCTGTGGTATTTAACAACACTATCTATTACACCAGCGTACCGGAAAATCTGGATGCAGACGCCACGGCGCAAACTGCCAACACACTGGCTGCAATAGATATGATGTTGAATCAGCTCGGTTCAGATAAAAGCCGTATTTTGGATGCCACCATTTTTCTGGCAGACAGTGCGGACTTCGCGGCGATGAATGCGGCGTGGGATGCCTGGGTGGTTGATGGCAATGCGCCAGTGCGTTGTACCGTCGAAGCCAAATTGATGAATCCGAAGTACAAAGTTGAAATCAAAATTATTGCGGCTATTTGATTTTGCGATCTGCGGGGCGACTGCACTGATGGGCACTCTGACGGCTCGCGCCCCTTGTATTTTAAACAAATAAGGACCCATTCAGTACATTTCCCCGCTTATCAGCTTCGATTAAAAACTGTCACTCGATATACCCAAAGTAATTGGAGTTGCAGGTAGGCTGCCAGCAAACAATTCCCGATGAGCTTACACCGGTAAGTGATTCGGGTTTGCGCGCGCAGCCAACACCCCTGCAGCTTCAAGTACAAAGGGGATATCAGGACAGCTTAATCATCACCATGCCAGCCAGTAGCAAAATCAGGCCGATCCAGCCTTTATAGTTCAGTCGCTGATTAAACAAAATCCAACCTGCGGCCACGGTGGCGGCAATACCGAACCCGCCCCACAAGGCATAAGCCACTGATAATTCAATGCCTTTCACTGCTTGTGCCAAAGCACTGAATGCCCCTAACACTGACAGCAGTGATAATATGCCTAACCATACCCGGCGAAAACCATCTGACATTTTCAGCAAGATATTGGCAATGATTTCCAGGATGACAGCCAAAATCAGAAACGCAATATGGTAAAACTCAAGCTGTTGCATGCTGCTCACCTGAATTGTTGTGCGGTCTGCTTGGTTTCTTCGGCTTACGCGTCCCTGACTTCACTAACATTATGCCGCCGATCAAGGTCACTAAACCGGCAATTTTCAGTGGTGATAAGCTTTCATCAAACCACAGCACGCTAAACACAGTAATAATCAGGATGCCAATCCCTTCCCACAGGGCATAGGCCACGCCTAGCGCGACTTTCTTCACTGCCAGAGCCAGTAAAATGTATGAACCGGTTATCATAAAATACATCACGATATGCCCGGTCATTTCACCACTGACACTGGCATATTTCATTGATAACGTGCCGATAATTTCTGCGACAATCGCTAAACCTAAAAATATCCAATAAATCATCATTCTTCTCCTAACACAGCTACCCTATCGATTTCAAAGTGCAAGCAGCGACCTCAAAGAGGCGAGGCCCATGGACGGCCGAGTAATAAGTGGCCAACATCCCTACTATTTGAAAAGTGACGGGTAAAACGCACGCTAAGGTCTATTTGTTACGGTTATCCTAATTTGATGCCCTATTCACAAGGAATAGACATGCGCAGGCCGTAAGAAATAGAAACTCACTTGGCGTATAAACTTTTTTATACCCTAAATAATTCGAATTGCCGGAAGGCGCTAAGCAAGAGACCCCCGATGAGCTTACATCAGTAAGTGATTCGGGTGATTGAACGCAGCCAACGCACATGCAGCATGAAGTATGACGGGTATTTAAGATGGAAGAATAAAGACGCTACAGCTCGCTACACCAGTGATGCTCACTGGCCAGAATGGCTGACAGGAAAAGTTGACAGGTAGAAGGTTTGAAAGTAATTCCATTAGTTTTAATCATAATATATCTCTTTTTTTAGCCACACATGCTTTAGCTACATACTTGTTTGCCAAACCTAGTGTGATACGCCTAAAACCCTCATCAAAATGGAATAATTCACTGCTGTATTTTTACCACAGCCAATTTTATAAAGCAAACCATCAATTTTATAAATAGTTTAAAAAAATAGATTATAAAATAATAAGTTAGTGGTTCTAAAAAAACAAAACCCCTGCATGGCAGAGGTTTATAGTTTGACGAGATTATGCGAATTATCTCGTCAGTTCAGGAGGTTAGAACAGCTTATGCTGTTGCACCCGCCACGGCTTGTTTGGCTAATTCAGTAATACGAGCGTAGTCCCCTTTTTCCAGCGCATCTGCCGGAACCAACCATGAACCGCCAATACACAATACGCTTTTCAGCGCCAGGTAATCACGGTAGTTATTCGGGGTAATGCCGCCGGTTGGGCAGAAACGCACTTGCGAGAATGGGCCGCCGATGGCTTGCAATGCTTTAACACCACCGTTAGCTTCTGCCGGGAAGAATTTAAACTCACGCAGGCCATAACTCATACCCAGCATCAGTTCTGAAACGGTGCTGATCCCAGGAATTAATGGGATTGAGCCTGCAGTGGCTGCCTTAAGTAATTCATCAGTCAGCCCTGGGCTGATAGCAAATTGCGCGCCAGCCTCAACCACATCAGCCAACTGCTGTGGATTGAGCACAGTACCTGCGCCGACAATCGCCTCAGGAACTTCTTTTGCGATAGCACGGATAGCCTCAACAGCACAAGGGGTGCGCAACGTCACTTCCAGCACCCGAACACCGCCAGCCACCAGGGCTTTTGCCAACGGTACCGCCTGCTCGAGCTTATTAATCACAATCACCGGGACCACGGGGCCTGCGGTCATGATCTGTTCTGCGCTCGTTTTCCAGCTTTTCATCAGTTGTTATCTCCACTTATGCCGATTGGCATGTACTCACCCGAGGGTGCCAGTTGAAATATGGCAGGCAGAACATGTATTCCTGCTTCTGTCTGCCATAAAGAATCACAATGCGAGCCAGCTAACGACTCTTTATTATTGCGCCTAGGTGAGGCGCTGTTATCGGGAATATACCCGTCATACTTCAAGCTGCATGTACGTTGGCTACGCTCAATAACCCGAATCACTTACTGATGTAAGCTCATCGGGGTTAATGAGCCTCATCCTACGGGCTAGCATAAATACTGTTCAAATCGCTTCCCGACCGATTTGTCTCTCGCTTGCCGCCTTCCTGCAACTCGAATTATTTAGGGTATAGTCATAACCTAAATATTTATTCGAACTCATTCCATGAACGACCGTCGCGGGTAATCATGGCAACGGATGCCACCGGCCCCCAGGTTCCAGATTGATATGGCTTAGGTGCGTCATTATCAGCCGCCCATGCATCCATAATGGAATCGACCCATTTCCACGCTTCCTCAACCTCATCACGGCGCACAAACAGTGCCTGAATACCACGCATGGTCTCCAGCAACAGACGCTCGTAGGCATCAGCAATATGCTGCTCGTTAAAGGTTTTGGAGAAGCTGAGGTCCAGCTTGGTGGTTTGCAGACGGTGTTTATGCTCCAGACCTGGCACTTTATTCAGCACTTCAATCTCGATACCTTCATCCGGTTGCAAGCGGATCGTCAGCTTGTTTTGAGGCAATTGCTGATAAGACTCGCGGAACAGATTCAGTGCCGGATTTTTAAAGTAAACCACCACTTCAGAACATTTTGTTGGCAGGCGTTTGCCGGTTCTCAAATAGAACGGCACCCCAGCCCAACGCCAGTCATCAATATCGACACGGATAGAAACAAACGTTTCAGTGTTGCTGTTCTTATTCGCCCCTTCCTCTTCCAGATAGCCGGGTACTTTATTACCCTGGACAAAACCGGCGGTATACTGACCACGTACTGTGGTTTCCCGCACATTGGTGTGGTCGATACGGCGCAATGATCGCAGTACTTTCACTTTTTCATCACGAATTCGGTCAGTACTGAGATCTGCTGGCGGTGACATGGCAATCATGGTCAGGATTTGCAGTAGATGGTTCTGGATCATGTCACGCATCTGGCCGGCTTCATCAAAATAGCCCCAGCGCCCTTCAATCCCGACCTCTTCGGCAACCGTGATCTGCACATGGTCAATAGTGCGATTATCCCAGTTAGAAGCAAACAGTGAGTTAGCAAAACGCAGAGCCAACAGGTTCAGTACTGTCTCTTTACCTAAATAGTGGTCGATACGGTAAACCTGACACTCGTTGAAATATTCTGCCACTTGATCGTTAATTACCCGAGAAGAGACCAAATCCTTCCCTAACGGTTTTTCCATTACCACACGAGCAGGCTCTTTATTCAGCCCTGCTTCGCCCAATCCTTTACAAATTGCACCAAACGTATCGGGCGGCATGGCAAAGTAGTTAATGGTGGTACGACTTTTTTGATCCAGCATCTTGCCCAATTTGGCAAAGTGTTTGCTGTCATTGACATCCAAATTACAGAAGTCGAGACGAGAACTGAGCTTTTGCCACAATTCATCATCCATCTTCTCTTTCATAAAGGTATCGAGGGCTTCCTTTACCACGGCTGTGTACGCGTCTTTGTCCCACTCGGCACGGCCTACGCCGATGATGCGAGTATCTGGGTGGATGTGACCCGCTTTCTCTAATTGGTAAAGGGAAGGCAGCAGTTTCCGGCGAGCCAAGTCTCCCTTAGCGCCGAAAATCACCAGATCACACGCCTGGGCTGCCTGGGCTGTATTAGTTACCGCCATGTTATTCTCCTCGTTGCAGGATATTTGTAATTTTCTTACATTACTAATGTACTCTCTTTGACTATAGCCAGTAAACCCAGATAAAAGCAGAGCAAAAAAGGTTAAAAAACATCCATCAGGGTGCCAAGCCGCGCCAAATCAGGCCGTGCAACTTTAAAATGTAATTTTATGACGTTTTTGACAACTATTTACCATTATGAAAATTAGACACAGGTCATATTCTGGTGAAAAAACCTTACTTCCCACCCTATGCCACTGCCAACGGGTCCCAGCTCGTAGTATATTTTCATTAAACTGGCATAGATTTCTCCTTTAAATGAAATCGGTAAAACCCATGGGTGACTCTCGATATATGAATACGCTGGAAAATATCCAAAATAGTCTGGACCTCCTGAGCAAATCAGAAAGGAAAGTCGCCGAGGTGATCCTCGCCTCCCCACAAACTGCCATCCATTCAAGTATCGCGACACTAGCCAAAATGGCGAACGTTAGCGAACCGACGGTTAACCGTTTTTGCCGCCGACTGGACACCAAAGGTTTCCCTGATTTTAAACTGCATTTGGCGCAAAGTCTGGCAAATGGCACACCTTATGTGAACCGCAATGTCGAAGAAGATGATAGTGTAGCTGCTTACACGACAAAAATTTTCGAATCGACCATGGCCAGCTTGGATATGGCGAAAAACAATTTAGATATTGCGGCCATTAATCGGGCAGTAGATTTACTGACTCAGGCGAAGAAAATTTCGTTCTTTGGCCTTGGCGCCTCTGCCGCGGTTGCTCACGATGCGATGAATAAATTTTTCCGTTTCAATATTCCGGTAATTTATTTCGATGACATCGTTATGCAACGTATGAGTTGTATGAATTCCAGTGAGGGTGATGTAGTGGTATTGATCTCTCACACTGGCCGGACGAAAAACCTGGTCGAGTTGGCCCACTTAGCCCGTGAAAACGATGCCACAGTGATTGCTATCACCTCGCGTGATACACCGCTGGCAAATGAAGCAACACTATCACTGCTGCTGGATGTGCCGGAAGATACTGATATGTACATGCCGATGGTCTCCCGTATTGCTCAATTGACATTAATTGATGTGCTGGCAACCGGGTTTACCCTACGGCGTGGAGCAAAATTCAGGGATAACCTGAAACGTGTGAAAGACGCCTTGAAAGAATCGCGCTTTGATAAAGGTTCGCCGCGCGTCAACAGCGGTGAATAACGTCAAGGGCAGAAGTCGCTTTGTTTTGTGTTAGCGCATCTTCTGGAGTAATAATTTGACGTATTATTGGAAAATAGTCCTTGTATGGCGGCGGTAAACGTTACCAAAACCGATAAGGGGTAAATAGCTCGCTTTTGTAATGTTGTCATTGATGTATTGGTGGTGCTCGGATGGGGCCATTTATGCATCAATCGTTTTACATCCGCAAGCGGATAACATGCATGGCGCTGTGTGGTAAAACAGGGTTATCGTATCGCATGTCGTCGTAAAATTTGATCTTAATTACATTTTACTATCGGATTCATTATCCGCTGTTTTAACAACACCATGCTTCATCAGTCAACGGAGTAAGAGATGTCCAGACGGCTCAGAAGGACCAAGATTGTTACTACACTGGGGCCGGCTACCGACCGCGACAATAATCTGGAAAAGATTATTGCTGCTGGTGCTAACGTAGTCCGCCTGAATTTTTCCCATGGTAGCGCCGAAGATCATGAGTTGCGGGCCAATAAAGTCCGTGAGATCGCTGCAAGATTAGGGCGCCATGTTGCTATTCTTGGCGATTTGCAAGGTCCTAAAATCCGGGTATCTACTTTTAAGGAAGGCAAAGTATTCCTTAACGTACATGATAAATTCTTGCTCGATGCCAATATGGCAAAAGGCGAAGGTGATAAAGACAAAGTCGGTATCGATTACAAAGGCCTACCCGCTGATGTGGTTCCTGGTGATATTTTGCTGCTGGATGATGGCCGGGTACAATTAAAAGTCATTGAAGTCCAGGGCATGAAAGTGTTCACCGAAGTTACTGTCGGTGGCCCTCTCTCCAATAATAAGGGCATTAATAAGCTCGGTGGCGGTCTGTCGGCAGAAGCGCTGACAGAAAAAGACAAAGCCGATATTATTACCGCCGCTAAAATCGGGGTGGACTTCCTGGCTGTTTCGTTCCCACGGACTGGCGAAGATTTGCATTATGCCCGCCGTTTGGCGCGTGATGCTGGCTGTAATGCACAAATCGTGGCAAAAGTTGAGCGTGCTGAAGCGGTTGCAACCGATGAAGCTATGGATGATATCATCCTGGCCTCTGATGTAGTGATGGTTGCCCGTGGTGATTTGGGGGTAGAAATTGGTGACCCAGAGCTGGTGGGAATTCAGAAGAAACTGATCCGCCGTGCTCGTCAGCTTAACCGTGCGGTTATCACCGCGACTCAAATGATGGAGTCAATGATAACCAACCCGATGCCAACCCGTGCGGAAGTGATGGACGTTGCTAACGCCGTGCTAGATGGTACTGACGCTGTTATGTTGTCAGCAGAAACCGCTGCCGGTCAGTATCCAGCAGAAACTGTTGCTGCTATGGCACGAGTTTGTCTGGGTGCGGAGAAGATCCCAAGTATCAATGTGTCTAAACACCGCCTTGATGTGCAATTCGACAATGTCGAAGAAGCTATCGCGATGTCGACCATGTATGCAGCAAACCACCTGAAAGGTATCACGGCCATTATCGCCATGACCGAATCTGGCCGTACGGCACTGATGATGTCCCGTATCAGCTCCGGTTTGCCTATCTTTGCGATGTCGCGTCATGACCATACTTTAAATCTGACGGCAATCTACCGTGGTGTCACGCCAGTTTATTGTGATACCCATACTGATGGTGTTCTGGCGGCCAGTGAAGCTGTCAGCCGACTGAAAGATAAAGGTTTCCTGGTCTCAGGTGATCTGGTTATTGTAACGCAGGGCGATGTGATGGGGACTATTGGTACGACCAATACCAGCCGCATCCTACGTGTTGAGTAGTTTGCTGTAGCCAATAAATGCAAAAGCCCGCGACTAAAATGTGCGGGCTTTTTTATGTTTAATCACGATAGCGACTGTTAAATATCCTTACGAACATAAGGCTCTATCTCACCCTCTTTACGGGTTTTCAACAACTTAAGAATCCAGGTATATTGCTCCGGGTTGGGTTTGACCAACAACTCAACTTCTTCATTCATACGGCGGGCAATATAGGCGTCATCAGCATCAGCCAAATCATCCATCGGTGGACGAATATAGATATCAAGGCGGTGTTCGCGATAATTATAGACTGGGAACATCGGTACGATTGCCGCACGACATACTTTCATCAAACGCCCCACTGCTGGCAAGGTCGCCTTATAGGTGGCAAAGAAATCAACAAATTCACTTTGCTCAGGGCCATAATCTTCATCCGGCAAATAGTAGCCCCAGAACCCCTGGCGCACTGAACTGATAAATGGCTTGATGCCACTTTCACGCGCATGAATTCGCCCACCAAATCGCAAACGGGCACTATTCCATAAATAATCAACTAGCGGATTGCGCTGATGGTGGAACATACCGGCAACTGGTTTGCCCTGTTCTGCGAGCAGCATTGCCGGTATATCGATCGACCAGGCATGTGGCACCAACAAAATGACATTACGCTGCTGCTGCTGCAACTCGTCAAGAATCTCCAAACCGTGCCAATGAACCCGAGAGAGTACTTTCTTCGGTTCACGAAAGCACAGTTCTGCCATCATCATCAACGGTTGCGCCGCAGTGGCAAACATCTGGTCAATGATATGTTCGCGCTCAGCTTCCGGCAGCTCTGGCATACAATAAAGAAGATTAATCCGCGCGCGACGACGGGCGCTCTTGGCAAACTTGCCCGCCAGACGGCCAATCCCTGCTAACAAAGGATCGCGGAATTTCGGTGGCACATAAGCCATCGCGGCCATAGAACCGGCCCCCAACCATACCCCCCAAAACCGTGGGTGGAGGAAAGATTTCTTAAATACCGGAATAAAGCCAGCGGCGTCATGTTTATCTTTATGCATGGGGGAACTCTTGGAATTCTGTGGGCTAATAATAGTATACCCTTCATCCTTGAAGCCGCAGGGTTGCTAGCTACTCCCACTCACCCGAATCACTTAACCTAAGTTCATTGGGATTCGTAGGTTTGCTGCCCCCTGCAACTCCACTGTCTGGGTATAACACTCCGGTAGATAGTGGTTACTGGATAGCGGTTAATCCAGTTGTAACTGCGGAATGACCTGCTTGGCGATAGCCAGATATTCACTGCGGTCTTTACCACTCAAGCCTTCTGAGCGCGGTAATTTAGCGGTTAATGGATTAACGGCTTGCTGATTCATCCAGAATTCATAGTGCAAATGAGGACCAGTAGAGCGGCCAGTATTACCTGACAATGCGATACGATCACCACGTTTTACTTTTTGACCTGGCTTGACCAACAACTTTTTCAGATGCATATAACGGGTGGTGTATTGGCGACCATGGCGGATAGCAACATAGTTACCCGCAGCCCCACTGCGTTTTGCGATCACGACTTCACCATCACCGACGGCGAGCACTGGCGTCCCGACAGGCATAGAGAAATCCACACCTTTATGCGGGGCAATACGCCCGGTTACCGGGTTTAGGCGGCGTGGGTTAAAGTTTGACGACACCCGGAATTGCTTCATGGTAGGGAAACGCATGAAACCACGGGCCAGGCCAGAACCAAGCCGGTCATAAAATTTACCGTCATCGGCACGGATAGCGTAGTAATCCTTACCACCGGAACGCATACGCACCCCGACCAGCTGGCTTTGCTCACTGCGGCCATCAAGAATTTCACGTGACATCAAAACCGAGAATTGATCACCTTTACGCAGTTTGGCGAAGTCAAGCTGCCACTGTAATGCTTTAGTGACCGCGCGAATCTCGGAAGCCGTCAAGCCTGCCTTCCTGGCGCTGGTGACAAAGCTGCCATCAAGGCGACCCGTCAGAACCTTGTTGCTCCACTCACCTTTTTGTAGCTCTTTGGTCTCTTTGAAATTATTGCCAACACGGTCATAAGTCCGCGTTTCACGACGAGAAACTTCCCAAGTCAAGCTCTGTAAATCACCGGTATCATTGACGGTCCAAGAGATTTGCTGCCCGATCTTCAGATTACGCAGATCACGGTTTTGCGTCGCCAACAGCGACACATCAGAGATATCAATGCCGTACTGGGTAAGAATGCTGCTCAGGGTATCCCCAGTTGAAACCACATACTCATGAACACCGGTTTCACTAACATCTTTGGCATCTAGCTCATCTTGTGGAATTTCATCATCAGGCGTGGGCTGATCGATGGGTTCGCTGGCTTCAGGTAATAAAATGCGGGTTTGGCTGGTATCTAATACCACGCTCTTAGCGACAGGTTCATGCTCGGGGTGATAAACAAAAGGCCGCCAAACAGCTACGGCCAGTGTCATTACAGTCAACGACCCCAGCATAATACGGTGGGGTCGAGGGAGATTGTTATACGCCAAGGTGATAGTTCGGACTATCTGCTGCACTTATGAGTATCCTTTTAATCTTACTTCAGGCAGCTCACGTATTGGTTCGACAACTGAGACAAAAAGTTCACATAGCTGTCCTTGCCTAATACGATACCGCTGCCCAAGGGATCCAAGGTGCCTGAACGCACATTTGTTCCTTTAGCAACGGCATTAATGACGGCCGGCCTGAATTGTGGCTCAGCAAAAACGCATACCGCTTTATGCTCAACCAACTGTGTTCGAATTTGATGTAAACGCTGCGCACCAGGCTGTATTTCGGGATTGACTGTAAAATACCCTAACGGGCTCAAGCCAAAGTGTTTTTCAAAGTAGCCATAGGCATCATGAAAGACGAAATATCCCTTACCTTGGGCAGGCTTCAACATAGTAGCAATATTTTTTTCGTTTTGCGCTAGTTGATCCTCGAATCGGCGCAGGTTTGCATCTAATTTGTCCTTATTTTGTGGCATAAGTTCCAATAATCTGTCGTGAATAGCGATTGCAGATTGTTTCGCAATCGTTGGCGACAACCAAATATGCATGTTGTTCTCGCCATGATGGTGCTCGTCACTGTGATTATCTTCAGCATGATCATGGTCATGCCCTGCGGTTTCACCTTCATGTTCATCATGTTCGTCACCTTTGATCAATAAAGGTGTAACTGAAGGTAACTCAGCCAGTGCAATCTTTTTATTATCAGCAACTTGTGTCAATGGTTTTATTAAAAATGCTTCCATTTCTGGTCCGACCCAAATAACCAGCTCGGCACTGCGTAACCGCTGGACATCCGACGGACGAAGCGCATAATCGTGTGGCGATGCACCATCGGGCAATAATACTTCCGTTGGTAACACCCCATCGGCAATGGCAGAGGCAATAAAACCTAATGGCCGTACTGATGTAACGACCGCCGCTGAGGCAATATTAAATGGGTTGGCAATTAAAATTGCGCTGGCTAGCATTGCCCGCTTTAGCCATTTTTTTTTATGTAACATAATACGAATTCTCGACGTTTTGTTGGGTAAAGCGTAATATTATAACATTCACTCGGTTCTGCAAACGTAATCATAATGTCCACATTGGTAACTCTACATAATATATCCGTCACTTTTGGTAGCCGGCGGGTACTGAACGATATCTCCCTTTCACTGCGACCGGGAAGAATTCTCACCCTGCTTGGGCCAAATGGTGCCGGTAAATCGACGCTGGTTCGCGTGGTACTGGGGCTGATTCCTCCCACCAGCGGCACGCTTGTCCGTCAGCCGGGCTTACGCATCGGTTATGTTCCGCAAAAACTTCATTTGGATGCCACATTACCGCTCACTGTAAGCCGTTTTATGCGTTTGAAACCGGGTGTCAAAAAGGCGGATATCCTGCCGGCACTCAAGCGTGTGCATGCAGCACATTTATTAGACCAACCCATGCAAAGACTGTCTGGCGGTGAGAACCAACGCGTGCTGTTAGCCCGTGCATTACTGAACAAACCGCAGTTACTGGTACTGGATGAGCCAACGCAAGGTGTTGATGTTAATGGGCAATTAGCGCTATACGACTTAATCGAGCAACTGCGTAAAGAGTTAGGCTGTGCTGTTATGATGGTTTCCCATGACTTGCATTTAGTGATGGCCAAAACTGATGAAGTATTATGCCTTAACCAACATATCTGCTGTTCTGGTGCACCAGAGGTTGTTTCCACTCATCCTGAATTTATTGCCATGTTTGGCAATCGTGGCGCTGAGCAGCTAGCGGTTTATCGCCACCACCATAATCATCGACACGATTTGCACGGAAAGATTATTTTGAAGAACAGCGGGAGTCGTGAGGCATGATTGAATTATTGCTACCTGGCTGGTTAGCAGGAGTATTATTGGCAACAGCGGCCGGCCCGCTGGGGTCGTTCGTCGTTTGGCGTCGAATGTCCTATTTTGGTGATACTCTGGCCCATGCCTCCTTACTGGGTGTTGCTTTTGGTTTACTGCTAAATGTGAATCCGTTTTATGCCGTGATTGTAATGACCATGGTATTAGCCGTGATTTTGGTGTGGTTAGAACGCCGCCCACAGTTAGCAGTCGATACGCTACTGGGGATCATGGCTCACAGCGCATTATCACTGGGCCTGGTGGTCGTGAGTCTGATGCATAATGTCCGGGTCGATTTAATGGCCTATCTGTTTGGTGATCTGCTTTCCGTAACACTGAGTGATATCTGGTTGATTGCCGTAGGTGTTATTGTGGTGTTAGCGGTGCTGTGTTGGCAATGGCGGGCACTGCTGTCAATGACGGTTAGCCCGGAGCTGGCTCATGTTGATGGGGTCAACCTAGAACGGGTACGGATGTTGCTAATGCTGGTCACCGCACTGACTATCGGGCTGTCGATGAAGTTTGTTGGCGCGCTGATTATCACCTCACTGCTAATCATTCCTGCTGCGGCAGCTCGTCGTTTTGCCCGAACCCCCGAACAGATGGCTGGAATTGCCATCGGTATCGGTATTGTTGCCGTGACCGGTGGTCTGACATTCTCTGCTTTCTATGACACCCCCGCTGGGCCTTCAGTGGTACTTTGTGCGGCGGTCATGTTTGTACTCAGCCTGTCACAAAAGGCGCGTGGATAATTGCTCGATTAAAGGGGGGTTAGAGTAATAAACCCCCTATCCACCCTTACCATTAATGTTCTCAAACCATTAACTCCCGCCACTAATAGCAATAACCTCGTTCACGATTAGCGTCTATTGCTAAATATTCCAACAATCATCAATTCTGTATTTTATATTTTAATTAGTGTGATCAACCACAAATACAATAAAATTGCAGTGTAATACCCTGCCTATCACTCAAATCAATGAGCAATATAATGGTTATGCAGATACCTCTTTCATTTCTGCATGGGCTTGTATGCTCCCAATTTACGCAGAATGATTATTCCGCAGAGGCGGTTCTCATGGATAGATCCACACCCACTGGTTTACTTCAGCAACCCAAACCATTCTTCATGATTTTCTTTGTCGAACTATGGGAGAGGTTCGGTTATTACGGTGTTCAAGGTATTCTTGCTGTTTTCTTCGTAAAGCAGTTAGGGTTTTCACAGGAACAAGCGTTTGTCACTTTTGGGGCTTTTGCCGCTTTGGTTTATGGCCTGATTTCGATTGGTGGATATGTCGGCGACCATTTATTAGGCACTAAACGCACCATGGTATTAGGCGCTATCGTGCTGGCTCTCGGATACTTTGCTACCGGTTTATCACTATATAACCCAAATCTAATCTTCTTTGCTTTGGGGACCATTGCTGTCGGTAATGGTTTGTTTAAAGCTAATCCGGCTAGCCTATTGTCAAAATGCTATCTCCCCAAAGATCCACGCCTTGATGGGGCCTTCACCTTGTTTTACATGTCGATCAATATCGGCTCCCTAATTTCACTGTCATTGGCTCCGGTTATTGCCGAACGCTTCGGTTATACCGTGACCTATTATTTGTGCGGTATTGGTTTGATTTTTGCTTTGTTGGTCTATTTCTGCTGCCGCCATATGGTGAGTCATATCGGTTCCGAGCCTGATGCTAAACCGTTAAATTGGCGAAACTTGCTACTGGTACTGGCTGGTAGTGCGGTGATGATATGTCTCTGTGCTTGGTTAATGAACCATGTGGTGATTGCCAATCTGGTGCTGATCGTCTTATCGTTGATTGTGGTATTTATCTTTTTCAAAGAAGCATTTAAGCAGGATAAATTAGGCCGCAATAAAATGTATGTCGCTTTTATTCTGATGATTGAAGCTATCGTCTTCTACGTGCTGTATGCACAGATGCCGACGTCACTCAACTTCTTCGCCATCAATAATGTTCATCATGAAATTCTTGGTTTCACTATCAATCCGGTGAGTTTCCAGGCACTAAATCCATTCTGGGTAGTGGTGGCCAGCCCGATTTTAGCCTCAATTTATACCCGCCTGGGCAGTAAAAACCGTGACTTATCGATGCCGGCCAAATTTACTTTAGGTATGTTTTTATGTTCACTGGGTTTTCTGACAGCGGCCGCCGCGGGGATGTGGTTTGCTGATGCACAAGGTCTGACATCACCTTGGTTTATCGTTCTGGTTTACTTATTCCAGAGCCTGGGGGAATTGATGATCAGTGCTTTAGGTTTAGCGATGGTGGCGGCACTGGTACCGCAATATCTGATGGGCTTTATTCTGGGGATGTGGTTCCTGACGCAAGCCGCATCGTTCCTGATTGGCGGTTATGTTGCCACCTTTACCGCGACACCAGAAGGGATAACAGACCCACTCGAAACACTGCCTATCTATACCGATGTTTTTGGCAAAATTGGCATCGCCACACTGGCCATTGCACTGGTTATGGCGCTACTCATTCCATGGCTTAATCGAATGATTAACATACCTGTCGGCGAACAAGCAACCGCCTGACTATCACTCCATCAGGGCTGGCATTGGCTCAGCCCTGCATCAAAAAATTTACTCTTCGCGGGTAATCCCAAAATGTTTGTAAGCATGATTGGTGGCAATTCGCCCACGTGGTGTGCGTTGAATAAAACCTTGTTGGATCAAATAAGGTTCCAGTACGTCTTCAATCGTTTCCCGCTCTTCGCCAATCGCGGCGGCCAAGTTATCCAGCCCTACCGGACCGCCCATAAACTTGTCAATCACGGCGAGCAACAGCTTACGGTCCATAAAGTCAAACCCTTCGGCATCGACATTAAGCATATCTAGCGCTTTCATCGCCACATCGCCGTTAATCGCGCCATCGGCTCTGACCTCAGCAAAATCTCGCACCCGGCGCAGCAGACGGTTAGTGATACGTGGCGTCCCTCTTGAACGACGCGCCAGTTGATGAGCCCCTTCTGGCGTCAGTTCCAACCCCATACACTTGGCACTGCGCGCGACAATATGTTCTAAATCTGCCACCTGATAAAATTCCAGGCGTTGCACAATACCAAACCTGTCACGCAGTGGAGAGGTCAATGAACCGGCGCGAGTGGTGGCACCAATCAGGGTAAATGGCGGCAGATCAAGTTTGATTGAACGGGCGGCGGGGCCTTCACCAATCATGATATCCAATTGATAATCTTCCATTGCCGGATAGAGGATCTCCTCTACAACCGGCGATAATCGATGGATTTCATCAATAAACAGGACATCGTGTGGTTCAAGATTGGTCAGCATCGCCGCTAAGTCACCGGCCTTTTCCAAGACCGGGCCGGAGGTAGTTCGCAGGTTCACCCCCATCTCATTAGCAACAATATTTGCCAATGTGGTTTTACCCAGCCCTGGCGGGCCGAAAATCAGGACATGATCAAGCGCGTCGCCACGCTGTTTTGCCGCCTGAATGAAGATTTCCATTTGCTCGCGGACGTGGGGCTGCCCGACATATTCTGCCAATAGCTTTGGTCGGATAGCCCGATCAATGCTCTCTTCATCACTGATAATACCTGCCGATATCAGGCGGTCTGCTTCAATCATCCTGTATGACTCACTCTATAATGCGGAACGCAGAGCGTCGCGGATCAGGGTTTCACAGTCAGCACCCGGTTTAGCAATTTTGCTCACCAAACGGCTGGCTTCCTGTGGTTTATAGCCCAAAGCAACCAGTGCCGAAGCAGCTTCCGCCTCAATATCGGCATCCGATGTTTGCGATGAACTGGCGGGCAACTGAATATCGCCGGTATTATTGAACAGATCGCCATTCAGACCTTTAAAGCGGTCTTTCATTTCCACCACCAGCCGTTCGGCCGTCTTCTTGCCGACACCGGGTAATTTAACCAAAGTGGTAATGTCTTCCCGTTCAACCGCGGCCACAAATTGCTGCGCAGACATGCCGGAGAGAATGGCCAGCGCCAGTTTAGGACCAACACCGTTAACTTTAATCAGTTCGCGAAACAGCGCCCGCTCCTGCTTATCATTAAAGCCATACAAAAGCTGAGCATCTTCACGCACGATAAATTGGGTAAAGATAATGGCTTCCTGCCCCAAGTCCGGCAGCTCATAAAAGCAGGTCATTGGTAATTGGACTTCATAGCCAACACCGTTTGTTTCCAACAGCACCAACGGTGGCTGTTTTTCCAGAATGATACCTCTGAGGCGCCCTATCACGTTGACTCTCTCCTCGTTTACCCGCGGTCGGGTATAAACATAATGGCTGTTTATAGCATAAAAAAGGCTGGATGGATATCCAGCCAACAATAACTGTTAACCTGTTCGCGTCTGGTAATGGGTTAGCGAATTCTGCCACGCGCCAATGTCATTTGGTCATTCCCCAATCGCAAGGTATTTTGACTAAGATGGCAATGGGTTATCGCAATAGCTAATGCATCAGCCGCATCGGCCTGGGGATTCGCTGGCAGTTTTAACAGTGAACGCACCATATGTTGAACCTGACTTTTTTCTGCCGCCCCGGTTCCCACCACAGTTTGCTTTACCTGGCGGGCTGCATATTCAGAAACCGGTAAATTCAGGTTTACCGCAGCAACAATTGCAGCGCCGCGTGCTTGCCCCAGCTTTAACGCCGAATCCGGGTTTTTCGCCATAAACACTTGTTCAATAGCAAAAAAATCAGGTTGGAACTGAGTGATAATTTCAGTCACACCAGCATAAATTAGCTTCAGACGAGTAGGCATATCGTCAACAACAGTGCGGATACAACCGCTGCCCAGATAAGTGAGCTGACGGCCTTGCTGGCGAATAACGCCATAACCGGTGACACGAGAACCGGGATCGATGCCTAATACGATCGCCATACCAGTTTTTTACCTTATTCGCTGCATTGCTTCTCATTAATATTATGTTGAGTAACATTAATGAGCAAAGGCACCGTACCTGTGCAATACCGGGGGTGCCTCTAAAAACACTGGCCACAGAATGCGGCCAGTGAGAATGACATAACTCATTGAACAACCGGATGAGATGACGCTGTTTTACAATGTTGCCGCCACTTCATCAGAGATTTCACCGTTATGGTAAACCTCTTGCACATCATCAGAATCTTCCAGCATATCGATCAAACGCAGCAGTTTTGGTGCGGTTTCTGCATCCAAATCCGCTTTGGTTGATGGAATCAACGCAACTTCAGCACCTTCAGCCACCAGACCCGCTGCATCCAAAGCATCTTTCACCGCGCCCAATGACTCCCAAGCAGTGAACACATCAATAGCACCGTCATCATATACCACGATATCATCGGCACCCGCTTCCAATGCCGCATCCATCACGGTATCTTCAGCCAGACCTGGTGCGTAAGAAATGACGCCTTTTTTGGTAAACAGATAGGAAACAGAACCATCGGTTCCCAAATTACCTCCGGTCTTAGTGAATGCATGGCGGACTTCAGATACGGTACGGTTACGGTTATCACTCAGACATTCAACCATCACGGCAGTGCCGCCAGGTCCGTAGCCTTCGTAAATAATGGTTTCCATATTGTTATCTTCGTCACCACCAACACCACGGGCAATTGCGCGGTTCAGGGTGTCACGCGTCATATTATTCGATAACGCTTTATCGATGGCCGCACGTAAACGTGGGTTTGCGCCGGGATCACCACCACCCAGACGTGCCGCAGTCACCAGCTCACGGATAATTTTAGTGAAAATCTTACCGCGCTTAGCATCCTGTGCCGCTTTGCGGTGTTTTGTGTTGGCCCATTTACTATGACCTGCCATAAATAAGTATCTCCAAAAATACTAGCTTGAATAAAGAACATACTCTTCAATCGCTTGCTGATTACTCCAGGATTTAGTTAATGCTGCGGCATCTGCAGCATCTAACCACTGGTAGGCAAGATGTTCGGTGATAACCACATCCCGCTCTTCGGGTAACGCCAGACAGAACCAATGTTCTTTATTCCGCGTAACACCCGGCGCATAGCGACGGCGCAAATGCACAAAGAGTTCAAATTCCACACAACGCAGGCAGTCGAGTAGATCAAGGTTTTCACCCAGTATATCAATGCCGACTTCTTCCTTTACTTCGCGCTGTGCGGTTTGCCGCGGCGCTTCCCCCTCTTCCAGACTGCCGGTCACCGACTGCCAAAAATCAGGATCATCACGCCGTTGCAACATCAACACCCGACCACTGGATCTGGCGTAGATCACCGCCAGTATTGATTCTGGGCGCTTATACCCGTCATCTTTCAAACTGCAAGTGTGTTGGCTTCGCTCAATCATCCGAATCACTTACCGGTGTAAGCTCACCGGGATTCTCTTGCTTGCCGCCTTCCTGCATCTTGAAATCTATTGGGTATATATAATTCATTACTTATTCTCTTCTTCCGCTACGTCTGTTGCCCCTTTCTTCGCCACTACGCTGATTGACAGCTCTTGCAGAGAAGCAGGATTAGCAAAGCTTGGCGCATCGGTCATCAGACAAGCCGCCGCAGTGGTTTTCGGGAAAGCAATGACATCACGAATGTTATCAGTACCGGTCAGCAGCATCACCAGACGATCCAGACCGAAAGCCAGACCTGCGTGTGGTGGTGTGCCATATTTCAATGCGTCCAGCAGGAAGCCAAATTTCTCACGCTGCTCGTGTTCATTGATACCCAGAATACCAAACACCTGTTGCTGCATTTCGGTACGGTGAATACGCACGGAACCGCCACCTACTTCATAACCGTTAATCACCATATCGTACGCATTGGCGATAGCCGTAGTCGGTGCCGCAGCCAATTGCTCTGGGCTCATCTCTTTTGGTGCAGTAAACGGATGATGCATCGCCGTTAGGCCGCCTTCGCTATCATCTTCAAACATCGGGAAGTCAACCACCCACAGCGGCGCCCATGTTCCCAGTTTGGTCAGTTCCAGATCACGACCTACTTTCAGACGCAATGCACCCATCGCGTCAGTGACGATTTTGTTGCTATCGGCACCAAAGAACAGGATATCGCCGCTTTCAGCCTGAGTGCGAGCCAGAATGGCTTCCAGCACCTCTGCAGTGAGGAATTTCGCAATGGGGCTTTGTACACCCTCAACGCCGGCTGCACGGTCATTGACTTTCAACCATGCCAAGCCTTTCGCGCCATAGATGTTGACAAACTGGCCGTACTCATCAATTTGCTTACGGGTAACCTGTGCGCCACCGGGAACACGCAGTGCAGCGACACGACCTTTGACATCATTTGCCGGGCCAGAGAAGACTTTAAACTCAACCTCTTTAACCAGATCCGCAACATCCACCAATTCCATTGGGTTACGCAGGTCTGGTTTATCAGAACCGAAACGACGCATAGCTTCAGCAAAAGTCATCACCGGGAAATCACCCAGCTCGACACCGTTGGTTTCCTGCCACAATTCACGCACCAGTCTCTCCATCACTTCGCGCACTTGATCGGCGGTCATGAAAGAGGTTTCAACATCGATTTGGGTGAATTCAGGCTGGCGGTCAGCACGCAAATCTTCATCACGGAAGCATTTTACGATCTGATAATAACGGTCAAAGCCAGACATCATCAGCAACTGTTTAAACAGTTGTGGTGATTGTGGCAATGCATAGAACTTGCCTTTGTGTACCCGGCTTGGCACCAGATAGTCACGCGCACCTTCTGGCGTTGCCTTGGTCAGCATTGGGGTTTCAATATCGAGGAAACCATGGCTGTCCATAAAGCGACGGACAAAGCTGGTGATTTTTGCACGGGTTTTCAGGCGGTCGGCCATTTCCGGGCGACGCAAATCCAAATAGCGATACTTCAGACGCTGTTCTTCAGTGTTGGTCTGATTAGAGTCCAGTGGCAACGGCTCAGAACGGTTGATGATATTCAGCGCATTGGCAAAGATTTCCACTTCCCCCGTCGACATATCTTTATTGATTTGGCTATCTGGGCGCGCACGCACGGTGCCGGTAATCTGGATACAGAACTCATTACGCAACTCTGAAGCCTGTTCAAAAGCGGCTTTATGGTCTGGATCGAAAAATACCTGAACGATGCCTTCGCGATCACGCATATCAATAAAAATCAGACCACCGAGGTCACGACGACGGTTAACCCAACCACAAAGTGTAACGCTTTGGCCCACATGGGACAGATTCAACTGCCCGCAATACTCAGTACGCATACAATATCCTTTTACTCAGCCGATGCCACACGCGTTATGCACTGTCCGTGCGACTGTTTTCTTAGGTGTTTTGGATTAAAGAGTCTTGAAAAATGGGGGCCATTATAAAGGAATTTCATGGTATAGATAAGAGCGAACGCACAGCTCAGGCATGACAAAATCCCTTTCAGCGATGTTTTAACACATCATTTAACAAATTTATCCCCTCACAAGGACCGCCCGATAACATATGCTAGCAACAACGGGTCAGCAGGTGGAACCGCTCATCCAGACTTTCGCATAATGATATTGAGGCGTAACAGAATGAAACTTGATGCAAAAACCACCGCACTGGTACTGATTGACCTACAACAAGGGATCTTACCTTTTGCCAAAGGCCCCTATACGGCTGAACAGGTCATCGCCACCAACGCACAATTGGCAAAGCAGTTTCGCCTGCTGGGTGCTCCGGTGGTTTTAGTGCGAGTGGGTTGGTCTGACTCCTTCGCCGAGGCACTAAAACAGCCCGTAGATCAGCCAAGCCCTGCCCCCGAGGGTGGGTTGCCAGACTCATGGTGGACGTTCCCAGAACAACTCGCGGTGGCTGATCAAGATATCAAAATTACTAAACACCAGTGGGGCGCATTTTACGGCACAGATTTGGATTTACAATTACGCCGACGCGGCATAAAGACCATCGTATTGGCGGGGATTGCCACCAATATCGGTGTGGAATCAACAGCTCGTGCCGCTTGGGAGCACGGTTATGAGTTGGTGATTGCCGAAGATGGTTGCAGTACGGCGAGCAGCGAGATGCAGCAGTTCGCATTTACCCATATTTTCCCGCGGATATCCCGCGTGCGCAGCAGTAGCGAAATTCTTGCGGCCCTTAACGCGTAACGCTATAACGTCAGCGCAGCTAACAACGCTGTAGCGCCAAGTGATAAAAGTTTACCCAAATTAATTGGTGTTACAGCTAGGCAGCAAATGAATGACAAATCGGTCGGGAATCGATTTGAACAGCATTTATGCTAGCCCGCAGGGTGAGCCTCAGTATGAGGCTCATTAATCCCGATGAGCTGACATTAGTCAGTGATTCGGGTGAGTGAGTGCAGCTAACAACGCTGTAGCGCCAAGTAAGAAAAGTTTACCCAAATTAATTGGTGTTACAGCTAGGCAGCAAATGAATGAATCCCGATGAGCTGACATTAGTCAGTGATTCGGGTGAATGAGTGCAGCTAACAACGCTGTAGCGCCAAGTAAGAAGGGTAAAATATGTATATCGGACTGCCGCAATGGCAACACCCAACCTGGAACCGGCTGGGTATCAAGGATTTAGCTGACTATAGCCGCTACTTTAATTGTGTTGAAGGGAATACCACGTTTTATGCATTGCCACGGCTGGAAATAGTACAGCGCTGGCGTGATATGACGCCGGACAGTTTCCGCTTTTGCTTTAAATTCCCCTCGACGATTAGCCATCAGGCGGCTTTGCGCGAATGTGAGCAAGATCTACAGGCTTTTTATCACTGTTTGGCTCCACTGCATGAACGCATTGGCCAGTTGTGGTTACAGTTGCCCGCAGCATTTGGGCCTAATGCGTTGAACCATTTGTGGCAATTTCTCGATAAATTGCCCGCAGGCTTCAATTATGGGGTCGAAGTGCGTCATCCTGAGTTTTTTGCCAAAGGTGCTGCTGAGTTGGCGCTCAATCAAGGTTTGCACCAACGGTCAATCAATCGGGTAATATTAGATAGCCGCGCTATTCATGCCGCCAAACCGGCAACTGCGGCCGTACGGGATGCACAAAGCAAGAAACCCCGCCTCCCTGTTCATGCCGTCGTCACTGGCAGTCACCCCTTGGTGCGATTTATTGGTGGCGACCAAATAGATGATAATTTGGCTCTATTTTCGCCATGGTTACAAAGGCTGCCACAGTGGGAACAGCAATATCAGCCTTATTTATTCATTCACACACCAGATAACAGTGACTCGCCGCAGCAAGCACAAAAGCTATGGCAACAGTTGGCAGCACGCATACCGACGCTAGCAACCGCACCTGACTGGCCTGAACAAGTGACGTTGTTTTAAGCTCATCTTTCCAAACACTAAACTGAACCTCAAGAAATGACAATCCATCGATTTTTCTAGCGACAGTGACCCAACAGGCGGTTATCATTATTCCGCCAGTCTATGGTTGGGCAATGGAGTTGAAAATGGTTAGCTCGCTTTATGTCGTGTTGGGCGCACTGTTATTGATAAAGCTTTCATTTGATGTGGTTAAATTGAGAAACCAGTACCGGGTAGCTTATGGCGACGGCGGTTTTTATGAATTACAAACCGCTATCCGGGTACATGGGAACGCCGTAGAATATATCCCTATTGCTGTCATTTTGCTCATTATGATGGAGATGAACGGTGCTGAAACGTGGATGATCCATATCTGTGGATTAATGCTGATAGTTGGCCGCCTGCTACATTATTATGGTTTACGCCATCGCGAAATTCGCTGGCGTCGCTCCGGGATGAGTGCCACCTATGTTTCTTTGGTATTAATGGTTATAGCTAATATTTACTACTTGCCTTGGGATCAGATTTTCAGTCTGACCTGATAGGCTTATCGCTTGTTCCGTTGCGAGGTCCCCATCGCCGGAGTTCTATTAGTTTGGGCGGCTGACTACCGCCTTCACGCTCATCTGTGTCTATCAGACCTCTTCTCACGCATTATCACGCTAATGCGTTTGGTTTTCTGTTATAATATGCACCTTAAATTTCTTGTTAATGCCAATGACAGTCATGCCAAATCGCGACACTCAATCTCAAAACGACGCACAACGCCATCCGGCTGGGGCTATCGAGCCACTGCGTGACAGCCTATTTGCTGCCCCTATTGCCAAGTTAGGTGACTGGACCTTCGACGAAAAAGTTGCTGAAGTGTTCCCCGATATGATCCAGCGATCGGTCCCTGGTTATTCCAATATTATTTCGATGATAGGCATGTTGGCGGAACGTTTTGTGCAGCCTCACAGCCAGATTTATGATCTCGGCTGCTCGCTGGGTGCGGCCACCCTGTCAATGCGCCGTAATATTAAGGCTGAAGGTTGCAAAATTATTGCCGTGGATAACTCGCCGGCAATGGTCGAACGTTGTCGCCGCCATCTTGATGCTTTTCGGGCGGAAACGCCGGTGGAGGTTGTCGAGTCCGATATTCTGGATATTCGGCTGGAAAATGCCTCCATGGTGGTGCTTAACTTCACCCTACAATTCCTTGAACCGGCAGATCGCCAGCGGCTACTTAACCAAGTGTACCAAGGGTTACGCCCGGGAGGTGCTCTGGTGTTATCCGAAAAATTCAATTTTGAAGATAACGATATTGGCGAATTACTGTTCAATATGCACCTCGATTTTAAGCGCGCTAATGGCTATAGCGAACTGGAAATCAGTCAGAAACGCAGCATGCTGGAGAACGTCATGTTAACCGACTCGGTTGAAACCCATAAACAACGCTTGCATCAGGCGGGTTTTGAACACGCAGAAGTCTGGTTTCAATGCTTTAACTTTGGTTCTCTGATCGCCCTGAAAGCAGGAGAGGCGCAATGATTGAATTTGGCGATTTTTACCGGCTGATTGCCAAAGGCCCGTTAAGCCCATGGTTAGATACCCTGCCCGCTCAGCTCAGTGCCTGGCAGCGTGAGTCGTTACACGGCAAGTTTAAAACCTGGTTTAATGCGGTAGAGCATTTGCCGTTACTTACACCGACCACCTTGGATTTGCGTGACGGTGTACGGGCCGAAATGTCCCCCCCGATCTCTGCCGGTCAGCGGGAAGGGATGGAGAATATGTTGCGTGCGCTGATGCCGTGGCGCAAAGGCCCATTCTCGCTATATGGGCTGGATATTGATACTGAATGGCGTTCTGACTGGAAATGGCAACGGGTGTTACCGCATATTAGCCCACTGGCTGGCCGTAGCATTTTGGATGTCGGTTGTGGTAGTGGATATCATTTGTGGCGCATGATTGGCGAAGGTGCCCATCTGGCCGTCGGTATCGACCCAATGCAGCTGTTTTTATGCCAATTTGAAGCTATTCGTAAACTGCTAGGGGGGGATCAGCGAGCGCATGTGTTGCCACTGGGTATCGAACAGCTGCCGGAACTTGCAGCCTTTGATACCGTATTCTCGATGGGGGTGCTGTATCATCGTCGCTCACCTTTGGACCACCTTTATCAGCTCAAAAATCAGTTGGTCAGCGACGGTGAACTGGTACTTGAAACCTTAGTCGTTGCAGGCGATAGCCAACAGGTGTTAGTCCCGGGTGACCGTTACGCTCAGATGCGCAACGTATATTTCATTCCATCGGCACCGGCATTGAAAGCCTGGTTGGAAAAGTGTGGGTTTGTCGATGTCAGGATCGCTGATATGGCGCTGACCACCACCGATGAACAACGCCGTACTGACTGGATGACCAGCGAATCGTTAGCCGAGTTTCTTGACCCACATGACCCGAGTAAAACGGTAGAAGGCTACCCTGCTCCCCTCCGAGCGGTATTAATCGCGCGTAAGCCATAATAAGGCAGCCCCGGCGTAATTGGCCGGGGCAGTGTACAACGGTTGGCAGCACGCTTGAAAGAGCTAGGCACTTTGTGAAAGAGGGCGGCCCATCACTAATAAACTCTTCATTGCCTCAACGACATCACCATCAACACAATAATGGGCAAACTCATCAACATCACTGTCAGCACACATAGTGACGCCCGCTTTGCGATATTTCATCGTCGATGGGACCGCCCGCCCGGCAGAGCTGTGCAGCTCACGGATACCGGCATCAATAAACTTTTGCATATTCGTCAAACGAACCCCAGCGCCCGCCATGATAACCGGCCCTTTATCCTGAGTTGCAGCAAGCAAATCTTTTAATAACGCCAACCCCAGCTCAGCATTTGGCTGCTGGCCCGAGGTTAAAATCCGCGCCACATTCAGGTCAGTTAATTGCTGTAAGGCAATCATTGGGTTCTGGCACATATCAAATGCCCGGTGGAAAGTGACCGCCAATGGGCCACTGATGGACATTATCTCCCGCATCCGTGGCATATCAATGTGGCCGTCGGTATCCAGTACACCAACCACTACGCCCGCAAATCCCATATCACGGATTCGCGCGATATCATTTTTGATGATTGCAAAATCATTATTGCTATAACAAAAATCGCCACCTCGAGGCCTTACGATAGGATGCACCGGAATAGTAACAGTTTCATTGGCTTGCATTAATGTACCAACGCTGGGTGTTAAGCCCCCTTCGGACTGACCGCAGCACAATTCAATCCGGTCGGCTCCTGCCTTTTCTGCTATCTGCGCGCAATCAACGCTATAGCAACAAATTTCCAATATAGTCATTCTCTCTCCCGTTTGACGAACGCCACTGCGACAGTATTTATACCCGCTTACTTACGGGCATATAAATAAGAACTAAATAATTTACCTGTTGAATAAATAGCGAAGATCGCTCTCAAGTAAAAACAGAAACTAATAAAACATACTTAAGCGTTTACTATGGCACTCATTTTAAATCTATGAGTAGATGTCAGTCACAGTGATAACCATAAGTGAAAGTCGCTATCAAAATAAATAACCCATTAACGTTAAATATTGCGCTCACTGGCTATAATTTGCCGCAAAGTATAGGGATGGAACTTAATGGTTATCTCACCATCACTCACCGCCAGTGTCGGGTTGGCTAAGCGCTCATGTTCCCCTTGTGGAGAACTGAATTTCTCGCTGATACCCTCCGGTAATGTGGCTGGCAATAAAGCACGAGCACGTGACCTCAAGGTATGTGGGTCCCCTGGCAAGACTAGCTCGATATGCTCCCATCCCTGATGGGGGTAATGCGTTTTCCCCGGATAGGGTAATTCCACGCAATCGATCAGCCATGGCCCGACCACCAGAGGTTGAGCCAAGTCGAACAGGTAAATCACCCGACCATTAATCAGTGTCTCGGACATCAAATCACCGCACTGCGCTAACCCACTGCGCCAACGTTGCGCGGTTTCGACTTGGTGGCAACGTAACGAAATATGATCAGCGCTAAATTGCATTAAATCCAAATTCAATCGCGTGGCGAAGCGAGCCAGTTTTTGCTCAAAGCATGGTAAGTCAGTAAATAAGTCCTGTAATTCGGCAATATCTTTCAGGCTACGCATCCGGCTCTCCTTTTGAATTGTTATTGCGGGCAGTAACGCGGCCATAATCTACCGTTATTACCGCTAATCAGCCATATTTAATCTAACCGTTTTGTTCTTTCGCATTCGCCATTGCTAATAAAATAACCGGTTAATCTATTTAGCCATGAGATTAGCGACAACCACTGGCCTGATGCTGACGCCGAGGGTCAAATATGGTATAAATCCTGCCATCTTGTGACTAACCCTCTGCCAGACGGCTCTGCCGCCCATCATTTTTGTGGTGAAAGGCTTTGGCATTGTTTGAATTAACTGGCACAGAGATTTTCTTGTGCGTCATTAATCTGTCTTTTGTGCGTAATTAAGGTAACCCGGTGAATATTCAGGCTCTTCTCTCAGATAAAGTCAGCCAGGCGCTGATTGCAGCAGGTGCTCCAGCAGATAGCGAAGCTCAGGTTCGCCAATCTGCTAAAGCTCAATTTGGCGATTATCAAGCTAATGGTGTAATGGCCGTTGCCAAAAAACTTGGCATGCAACCAAGGCAACTGGCAGAAAAAGTCATCGAGCTGCTTGATCTTTCAGGCATTGCCAGCAAAGTTGAGATTGCCGGCCCCGGTTTTATCAATATTTTTCTGGACCGCCAATGGGTTGCAGAAAAAGTAGAACATGCGCTGACGGCACCGAAACTCGGTGTTGCACCGGTAGAACCGCAAACTATCGTGGTTGACTACTCGGCACCCAACGTGGCTAAACAGATGCATGTCGGCCACCTGCGTTCAACCATCATCGGCGATGCAGCGGTGCGCACTTTAGAGTTTCTGGGCCACAATGTTATTCGCGCTAACCACGTGGGTGACTGGGGAACCCAGTTCGGCATGTTGATTGCCTATTTGGAAAAGATGCAGAACGAAAATGCCAGTGATATGGGCTTATCGGATCTGGAGCTTTTCTATCAGCAAGCCAAGAAAACCTATGACGAAGATGAAGCGTTTGCCCAACGCGCCCGCGCTTATGTAGTGAAACTGCAAGGCGGTGACGAGTATTGCCGTCAGATGTGGCGCAAGTTGGTGGATATCACCATGGCGCAAAACCAGATTGCCTACGATCGGTTAAATGTCACACTGACCAAAGATGATGTAATGGGTGAAAGCCTGTATAACGCCATGTTGCCGGGTATTGTTGCTGATCTGAAAGCCAAAGGGCTGGCGGTGGAAAGCGAAGGCGCAACCGTGGTGTATCTGGATGAGTATAAAAATAAAGATGGTGAGCCAATGGGCGTCATCATTCAGAAAAAGGATGGCGGTTACCTCTACACCACCACAGATATCGCTTGTGCCAAATATCGCTATGAAACCTTGGGCGCAGACCGCGTGCTGTATTACATCGATACCCGTCAGCACCAGCATCTGATGCAGGCCTGGACTATCGTTCGTAAAGCCGGTTATGTTCCTGAGTCAGTACCCCTTGAGCACCATATGTTTGGCATGATGCTGGGTAAAGACGGTAAACCGTTTAAGACGCGCTCCGGCGGTACAGTGAAGCTTGCCGATTTATTGGATGAAGCTATCGAGCGTGCCGGCAAATTGATTGCCGAGAAAAATCCTGATATGCCCGCAGATGAACTGAAGCAGGTGGTGGACGCCGTTGGTATTGGTGCGGTGAAATATGCCGACTTGTCTAAGAGCCGCACCACTGACTATATCTTCGACTGGGATAACATGCTGGCACTGGACGGTAACACGGCGCCTTATATGCAATATGCTTATACCCGCGTGGTTTCAGTATTTAAGCGTGCCGGTATTGATGAAAGCAACCTGACATTGCCATTGGTTATCACTGAAGACCGTGAAGCAGCACTGGCTACCCGCCTGTTGCAGTTTGAAGAGGTCATCACCACGGTGGCCCGTGAAGGCACACCACATGTGATGTGTTCATACCTGTATGATTTAGCAGGCTTGTTCTCCAGCTTCTACGAACACTGCCAGATCCTGAATGCAGAAAGTGAAGAGATCCGCCAAAGCCGCCTAAAACTGGCGATGCTGACAGCAAAAACACTGAAGCAAGGTCTGGATACTTTAGGTATTCAGACGGTAGAACGGATGTAATTGGTAGCTACATCTATATTCTCGATTCTCGTCGCCCGGCAAAATACAGGGCGGCGGGTATATCAGTGAAAAGGCACCTTTAGGTGCCTTTGTTATAATACGAGCCAGCAGATTAAATCACCGACCGCTAATTACTCTCAGGGACGTCAGGCATAATAAACTCTCCGCTTGAATAATTAAAAATTCCGCCCTGAATATTGTTATTCTTGTTAGTATTATAGGGTGCGCGTATCAGTAACTTTTTCCCTGAATCTGCATCAGCGAGGGTGCCACGGGCGACACCCAGGATAGTAGATGCAAGATTAAAACCACCACCACCCTGATGATAGCTATTACTTATATTCCCCACGTGCAGTTCTTTGATATTAGCAATAACTTTACTCTCCGCGTTATTTATTTGAGCGGCGATCAATGTCGTTTTTCCTAACACCTTAATATCAGCGATTTTTTGCGCAAAAATACCTGACAGATGATCGACGGCATCATTTTTAACTATATTGACATCTAAATTAGCATGGCCTGCGAATCCAGCAGGGCCGGTTAATCCTGTTTTAAATTTATCGCCAAGAAAACGGGCCGTCTTATCTGCGAGGTTTCGTGAGTGAGTTTTGTTTGATAGTGGCGGCAATGCTACAGTTTGCTTATCTTTGCTAAAACTAACACCTCCCATGGTATCTTTGGCCGGAAATTTTTTATTGTATGCGGTACCCATTTTATTAATACCCTTGGTTAACACATTCTTAATTTCCCCCTCAAAGCGCTTGGTGCCAATTTTCGATAGATTACTGATCACACTGCTATTTTTATCATTTGTATGACTCAGGGCAAAATTGACCAATACCTCCGTGATATCTTGTTTATCTTTCCGGCTTTCTATATTGAGATCACCACCGACATCAACGAGTGCGATATCTGCCGAGACATCAGCACCCAACATGCGGGTATCTTTATGACTTTTGAGTGTGAAAGTGCCCGTCTTTATATGGGTGTTTTGGTGCTCAACGACATCTTGCTTATCGACAGCCACTTTTATTCCTGCACCAGTATAATGACTTTTACTGCTACTATTTTTATCAACAAGACCATCGCCAATTCCCAAACGAAATGCAACAAAGTGACCCACCGGTCAGGTACGGATAAAATAGCCGTATTGACCCTGTCGGAGACCCTGTTGCATGAAGGGAAAACATTTGACTCAGCATGAGCGCTTTTACATCGAAAAACGAAAAGCTGAAGGCGTTAATCAGTCCTGCATTGCCAGAGAACTGGATGTCTCTCGCTCTACGCTGAGCCGGGAGCTCAGGCGTAATACGGACCCCGCTTTCAACGGACTTTACTCCTCCAGACGCGCTGATGCCTTAGCCAGACAACGGCGGGGCGCCACCTCGGCACACAATGCCTGTTTCCCTCTGGGCCAGCAGACACAAGACTTTCTCCGGCAGGCGCTGGCTGTACATACCTCCCCTGAGGTTATCTGTGGGAGACTGAAAATCCAGTTTGATATCGCCGTCAGCAAAAATACCCTCTACCGCTATATCCGTTCGGACAGACAGGCTGGCGGTAAGCTTTACCTTCAGCTCCCTCACCGGGGTAAACGCTATCGCTATGATACGGGTGAGCCCGGACGCACGCCCATCCCGGACAGGGTTGGCATTGAGCACAGGCCTGCTGAGGCTGAACTCAAACAGGTTCCCGGGCATGTTGAAATCGATACGATTTTTGGCAAAGACCAGAAGTCATTCCTGCTGACGGTCGTGGACAAAGCCACAAAGCAGGTCATTATCCGTAAACTCCCCAATAAGTGCGCTGAGAGCGTCGTGGAAGCGTTCAGGGACATCGTGGCGAATACTTTCTGTGAGTTTAAAACCCTGACCCCCCATGTCAGGGTAGTTGTCGCCTCTAACTGAAAACATCCAAGGGGCTGGAGACAACTACCCTGACATGGGGGGAGAGCCACCATGAATAAGAACCTGTACCGAATCGTATTTAACAAGGCGCGTGGCTTGTTGATGGTGGTCGCCGATATCGCCGCCTCCGGTCGGGCGGCTTCGTCGCCCTCGTCAGGTGTGGGTCATACTCAGAGCCGCCGTCTCAGTGCCTTATCAACATTGAGCTTCAGCCTGTTATTGGCACTGGGCTGCGTCTCATTATCCGTGCAGGCCAATATTGTCGCCGATGGCAGTGCGCCGGGTAATCAGCAACCGACCATTATCAGCAGTGCCAACGGTACGCCACAGGTGAATATCCAAACGCCGAGCAGTGGCGGGGTTTCCCGTAACGTTTACAGCCAGTTTGATGTCGATAATCGCGGGGTGATCCTCAATAACGGCCACGGTCCCAACCAAACCCAGATTGCTGGCGTGGTGGATGGCAACCCGTGGCTGGCGCGGGGCGAGGCCAGTATTATCCTCAACGAAGTGAACAGCCGCGACCCAAGCAAGCTCAATGGCTATATCGAGGTGGCGGGCCGTAAAGCGCAGGTGGTGATTGCCAACCCGGCCGGCATTACCTGTGAGGGCTGCGGCTTTATCAACGCCAACCGCGCGACATTAACCACCGGTCAGGCGCAACTCAATAACGGCCAACTCACTGGCTACGACGTTGAGCGCGGCGAGATTATCATTCAGGGCAATGGTCTGGACAGCAGTCGTCAGGATCATACTGACCTGATTGCCCGTTCCGTCAAAGTGAATGCGGGCCTCTGGGCCAATGACCTGAATGTCACCACCGGCCGCAATCAAGTGGATGCCGCGCACCAGGCCATTAATGCCAAAGCCGCCGATGGCAGCCCGCGCCCCACTGTGGCCGTGGATGTCGCCAATTTGGGTGGCATGTACGCCGGTAAAATTCGCCTGATCGGCACGGAAAGCGGCGTTGGTGTACGCAACGCCGGTGAGATAGGCGCATCAGCGGGTGATATCACCATCACGGCAGATGGCATGTTGGTCAACAGCGGCCAGATCAACAGTGCTCAACATCTGGCGGTGAATACCGCCGCCGGTATAGAGAACGCAGGTGTACTCTATGCACAGGGCAATACCCAGCTCACCACCGCGGGCAAGTTGAATAACACCGGCACTGTCGCAGCGGCGGGTGATACCTCACTGCGTGCTGCTGAAGTCAACAGCAGCCGCAACTCGGTCTTGGGTGCAGGCGTCAAGTCTAACAACAGCAGTATTACCGATGGCACACTGCGTGTTGAGGCCAGCGGAAAATTACTCGCGCAAGGAAAAAATATCAGCGGGACGGCGCAGCACTTCACTGCGCAGAGTCTCGATCTTAGCGGCAGCCAAACGCAAAGCCGTGATTTGACGCTGACCGCCCAAGGTGGGGATATCGATCTTGCTGGTGCAACTCTGTTCGCCAGTCAGAGCCTGTCAGCCTCGACCGCCGCTCTATTACGTAACGATAATGCCAGCCTGATTGCAGATAAAGTCACGCTGAACGCTCAATCACTCACCAATGTGGGCGGCGTGATAGCGCAAACGGGGACGACAGATTTTAACCTGAATCTGGCCGGTGATCTGGATAACCGAGGTGGTACTCTGCTCTCTAAAGGCAATGTGGCAGTTAATGCACAGCGCCTGGATAGCAACAGCAGCAGTCTATTGGCCGCTGGCGTACAAAGTGATGGCCGCCTGACGGAGGCCGGTGACTTGGTGGTGACCACCCGTCAGGCGTTGATAGCGCAAGGGCAAACCCTCGCCGCAGGTGCCATGACATTAAGCGGCAGCCGGGTTGATCTCACCGACAGCTACACCCAAGCCAGAGAAATGAATATCACCGCCAACAGCGGTGATATCAGCACGCAACGCGCCAACATCACATCCCTTGGCGCACTGACCCTCAATGCCAACGCGCATGCAGGCCAAACCCTCAATAACCAGAGTGGCACACTGGCGGCGAACACGGTGTCGTTGAATCTGGGTCAGTTGGACAATCACGCGGGCAAGATAACGGCCAGCGAGGATCTGAGCATTCAGTTACAGAGCGATTTCAGCCATCTGGCGGTCTCAACACTTCAGGCCGGGCGTGATTTCACCTTGACTACAGCGGGCGATTTGACCAATAACGGGCAATTGTTGGCGGGCGGCAAACTCAGTACCGATTCGAGCAACTTACTGAATAGCGGCACGATTATTGCGACGCAAGCCAGCCTCAAAGCTGCGGGTGCCGTGATTAATAGCCGCGAAATACTTACCACCGGCAGCCTTAATACTGACTCCAACACCCTGTTCAACACCGGCACCCTGATTGGTGCCGAAGCCACACTCAAGGCACGTGAGCGCATCACCAACTCAGGCCCGAACGCCCTGATCGGTGCCACGGATGAAAATGGCACCCTGGCCTTACTGGCTCCGGTGATTGAAAACAGCGATACCATCACTGACACCGACACGGCCCCAACGACCACCCTTTTAGGCATGGGCAACGTCATTCTGGCCGGTGTTTTAGACAATAATGGCCTCTACCAACAAGCCGCTCAGGTGCTCAATATCTCCGGTTTGATTGAATCCGGCAAAGATATGTTGATTTACGCCACGACACTGACCAATCGCCGTCATATTCTCACCGCCAATAGCAACTTTGTTGTGGCCGACACCGTGAATGGGTCAGCGGTCTGGACAGAAGAAAAACCTGATATTCCAGGCGGACGCTACAGTGAACCCCCTCATGGTGGAGCAGATAACAGCGATTATATTGGCACCGATTATACGTCGACTATTGCCTATAACCGCATTGATCAAATCAGCCCAGAGGCACAACTGCTGGCCGGCGGGAACCTGACGCCACAGGTCAGCACGCTGGAAAACTTCTGGAGTAAAGTGAGCGCACAGGGCGAGATTTCACTCTCTGGCGTCACTGTGCAACAAGATGGCTGGGGCAGCGCACAACGCCTGATCGAACGCACCACCTCCAGCGGTCAGTGGAATTACCGTAACTATAAAGGCGGCTTGTGGAGCAGAAGTTGGGGGCCAGAGGTCAGTGAGCGTACAACTCACCAATATGCGTCAAGCCTCACGGCACAAACCCTTAGCGGAAGTGGCACCACAATCAACAATGGGGCTAATCCCGGTACCATTGCGCCACCTAATGGTAACAACAATTCCGGGAAAGACCTTGCCATCGAGTTTAACGGCATTTCCCTGACACCGCCCAATGGCGGGCTGTATCAGTTCAGCACTGACTACACCGTCAACAGCCAGTACCTGATTGAAACGAATCCAGCCTTTGCCAATCTAAACAACTGGCTCGGGTCAGACTACGTGCTCCAGCAGTTAAATAGTGACCCTAACGTGATACACAAACGTCTGGGGGATAATGCTTATGAACAGCGTTTGGTGCGGGACCAGGTTCTGGCCTTGACCGGTCAGGCGGTGGCCAGTGATTACCGCAGCGCCCAGGCGCAATTCGAGCAACTGTTTGCGGCGGGCCTCGAGTACAGTAAAGCGTTCAATATTGCCCTTGGCACTCACCTCAGTGCGGAACAAATGGCGGCATTAACCAACAATATCGTGCTGATGGAAAGCCGCGAAGTGGCGGGGCAAACCGTGCTGGTGCCGGTGGTTTATCTGGCGGGCGTCAAGCCGGGTGAATTGCATGCCAACGGTGCATTGATTGCCGCGAATAATATCGCCTTAACCGATGTTCAAGGTTTCAATAACTCAGGGGCGATAAAAGCCAGCAATGACCTGCAAATCAGCATGGCGCAGGGCATTACGCTCAATAACCGTGGCGGCTTACTTGAGGCTGGCAATACTATGCTGCTCAGTACGTTGAACAGCGATATTGACCTGACCAGCGCGCGGTTAAATGCCACTAACCTGCAACTGGATAGCGGCCGCGATGTGATACTGCGTACCGGCAATGAGCAACTCAGCAGTGATAATGGGGCCGTCCAGCGGACCCAAACCGTGCTGGGGCCGCTGGCGAGTATCAATGTCAGCAATAACGCGGTTATCAATACTGAGCGTGACTTTATCATGCAAGGTGCTGGCCTCACTGTCGGTCAGGATTTGCAGGTCAATACTGGCGGCGACTGGCTGCTCAGTACGACCCAAGCCCGTGACCAGATAAGTTCGAGTTATAACGGTGGCAGTGCGACCAGCGAACATATTCGCCATCTGGGCAGCGAGGTGAATGTTGGCGGTGCGCTGACCGCTAACGTCAACAATCTGACCGCCATCGGCGCTAATATTCATGCCAATACCATTGATATACAGGCGCAGAATATTAACCTCAGTGCGGCCACCGACAGCCTTAATGTCACCGGCGAATCTTCCAGCAAGCGCCATACCAGTTCGGTCAATCTCTATGATGAAACGCTGCGCGGCAGCCAGTTAAACGCCACCGGCGATATCAATCTTAATGCGGTAAAAGACATCAACATCAGCGCCAGTGGCGTACAAACCGATGGCGCGCTAAAACTGGCGGCGGGCGGCGATATCACCCTCACCACCCAGACTGAGCAGCATGACGAACAGCGCAACCATACCGGCATCAGCAAAAATCTGGCGTCCAGCACCACCACCCGCACCGAAGACAGTATTAGCCAGACACTGGCGGTGGGTTCGATGCTGTCGGCGGGTTCGATGGATGTCAGTGGCAAAAATATTGCGGTCATCGGCAGTAACGTGGTGGCCGATAACGATATTAACCTGCGCGCAAAAGAGAATATTACCGTCGGCACCGCGCAACAGAGCGAAAGCGAGTCTCACCTGTATGAGCAGAAAAAATCTGGCCTGATGAGCACCGGCGGGATTGGGGTCACGGTCGGCAGCAACAGCACCAAAATGACCGATACCGGTCAATCGATTTCCAACGTGGGCAGCACCGTTGGCAGCGTGCTGGGCAATGTCAATATGACCGCCGGTGAAGACCTGACGGTGCAAGGCTCTGACGTGTTAGCCGGTAAAGACATCAGTCTGACCGGGAAAAATGTCGCGATTTTGGCGGCTGAGAACCAAAGCAGCCAGACCCACAGCGTCGAGCAAAAATCGAGTGGCCTGACACTGGCCCTGTCTGGCGCGGTTGGCAGCGCCCTCAATACCGCCGTCACCACCGCCAAAGAGGCCCGAGAAGAAAGCAATGGCCGACTGTCTGCGCTGCAAGGGGTGAAAGCGGCGCTCAGTGGTGCGCAGGCGGTGCAGGCAGGCCAACTGGTGCAGGCGCAAGGAGGCGATACCGCCAGCATGGTCGGCGTCAGCGCTTCATTGGGCGCACAAAAGTCGGCCTCGCAGCAACATCAGGCACAGACCAGCGTGACCGGTTCAACCCTGACGGCGGGCAACAACCTGACCATCAACGCGACCGGTGAGGGGAACTCAGCAAACAGCGGCGATATCGTGGTGCAAGGCAGCCAGCTCAAAGCCGGTGGCGATACGACCCTGGATGCGGCACGTGACATATTGCTGCTGGGTGCCGCTAACACAAAAAAAACTGACGGCAGCAACAGCAGCAGTGGCGGCAGTGTGGGTGTCAGTCTGGGGTTCGGTAGTGCTGGCGGTGGCCTGAGCATCTTTGCCAATGCCAACAAAGGTCAGGGCAATGAACACGGTAACGGCACGACCTGGACGGAAACCCAGGTCGACAGTGGCGGCACGCTGTCGCTCAGCAGCGGGCGTGATACTTCGCTGATAGGCGCGCAAGCCAGCGGTGAAACCGTCAAGGTCGATGTCGGCCGTGACTTGCTGCTGCAAAGCCAGCAGGACAGCGATAACTATGATGCGAAGCAAACCAGTACCAGTGGCGGTGTCAGCATGGCGGTGGTCGGCGGCGGTGGCTCTGCCAACCTGAGCATGAGTCAAGATAAGCTACACAGCAATTATGACTCGGTACAGGAGCAGACCGGTATTTTCGCAGGCAAAGGTGGCTTTGATATCACCGTCGGTGAACACACCCAACTGAATGGCGCAGTGATTGCCAGCACCGCAGACAAGAGCAAGAACAACCTGGATACCGGTACGTTGGGCTTCAGTAACATCGAAAATAAAGCCGATTTCAAAGCGGAACATCAGGGCGGCAGCCTGAGCACCGGTGGCCCGGTGGGGTCTGACCTGTTGAGTAATCTGGGTGGCGTGGTGCTGTCGGGGCTGGGCAATGACGGACATGCCGAGGGCACCACGCAGGCGGCGGTATCTGAGGGCACTATCACCATTCGGGACAGCGATAAACAGCAGCAGAACGTCGATGACCTGAGCCGGGATACTGACAACGCCAACGGCAGTATCGGGCCGATATTTGACAAAGAGAAAGAACAAAACCGCCTGCGTGAAGCCCAGTTGATTGGTGAGATTGGTGGTCAGGCGATGGATATTGCGAGGACGCAAGGGGATATCATTGGTTTGGAAGCCGCGCTGAAGGCCAATCCGACGTTGAAAGGTGATGCTAAAGCTCTGCGTGAGACAAAAGAATACAAAGCCGAAATGCAAAAATACGGCACCGGCAGTGCACTGCAACAAGGTCTTCAGGCCGCAACGGCGGCCATACAGGGCCTGGCCGGTGGCGATATGGCGAAAGCGTTGGCAGGCGCCTCAGCCCCGTATCTGGCGGAAGTGATTCACAATATGACTACCGATGCTAACGGCAAGATCAACACCGAAGCCAATCTGATGGCGCACGCGGTACTGGGTGCGGTCGTGGCGCAGATAAACGGCAACAGTGCGCTGGCGGGCGCGTCTGGAGCCGTAATGGGCGAGTATATTGCCCAGCAGATTTATCCGGGTATCAAACGTGATGATCTGACCGAAGATCAGCGACAAACCATCAGCGCGCTGGGTACACTGGCAGCAGGATTAGCCGGAGGATTAGCGGGCAACAGTACCGCAGATGCGGTTGCCGGAGCGCAGGCCGGGAAGAATGCGGTTGAGAATAACTATCTGAATGTAACACAAGCTCTTACGTTCGATAAAGAAATGCTGGCGTGTAAAGCCTCTGGCGGAGATTGCTCAATAATCATTGCAAAATATCAGAAGATTAGTGATGAACAAGGTGCCGGACTTGAATCGTCGAAATGTGTAACGGAGCCAGCAACGTGTCTGGGTTGGGATAAAGAGCTTGCCTACGGAGGCCTGCAAGCCACAGAACGTCCAGAATGGGTAGGCGATGTTTTTGGTTTTGATGTCATGAGGGATGAACAAGCAAAAGCCTATGTTCAGTACTGGAACTCGCAAGACCTAGCGAATATTAATGCAAACAGTCCTGGCTGGGCGGAATTCTCGGCATTTGTATCTGATCCAGAAAATCAGGTGCTGCTGGCCTCCGGTGGGCTGTTACTCAAGGATCTGACACAAGCGGCGCTCTCGTTTATGGGGCGTAATACAGCGACTGTGACAGTCTCGGCGGCCGAAACAGGGATACAATGGGGGCAAGGTAATATCAAACAGGGGATGCCATGGGAGGATTATGTAGGTACTGTGCTTCCTGCAAGTTCACGGTTGCCGCAGAACTTCAAAACGTTTGACTATTACGATGTATCAACAAAAACAGCGGTGAGTGCCAAATCAATGGATACGCAGACAATGGCGAAGCTGGCTAACCCGAATCAAGTATATAGCTCTATCAAAGGGAATATTGATGCAGCGGCGAAGTTTGATACATACACTCTTTCAAAGACAGAAATTAATTCCTCAATGATTACTAATAGAGAAATTCAGTTGGCAGTTCCTGCAAATACTACTTCAACGCAATGGACGGAAATCAACAGAGCCATTGAATACGGTAAAAGTCAGGGTGTAAAGGTTACTGTGACACAGGTGAAATAATGAAATTTAATAAAGCTCAGGATTATTGGGTAGGTTGCTACAGTACTAATGAATTTTTACTTATAGAAACTAAATCAGGGTTGGGCATGGTTTCATCTGATCCCCTTTTCCCATCCCACTTATTACCTCCTGATGCAGATGAGCAAAGTATCGGTGAAACAATCCTGCAAGCACTGTCAGACAGCCGAACTTTGACAGTTAAGGAATGCGGAACCTTTTTTGATCGTGAAAAAGGTAAAGAGCAATACGCTGCCTGGATAGCAATGCTGATGGAAAAATATGGCTACAAAACCAAACGAGCATTGTTCAAGGGTATGAAAAACTGTGGTATCCATTGTGTTAATGGATTCATCACTATTTCGCCAACTCGCCATGAAAAGCTGGAAGGCTGGGGAAGGACAAAAGGTGATGGTATTGAGGACGTTGTTCTTCCTGTGGACAGTTCTCCGTCTGAAATTGGTGCAGGTTTACGATTAGCGCTCAGTCGATGTAAAGGTTAGCTCCACAATAAGTGGGCTGATGCGGCACTGTTGCAAATAGCCCGTGGTAATAAACTGAGCTCTCTTTTGCAGAAGGGCATGATTCAGGACAAGCTGCAAAGAACAGCCTGGATAACTAACCATCTGAGTCTTTTGGCTGCCCAAGTGCTCCATAACAGGTCTGCCAAGGGTATCAGATATAATTGTTCAATCTTTTATCGAGAATAGTGCTTTTATGATGAAAAGAATATTTTTAGCCTCCACCTTAATAACCGTATTTTTATTAAGTGGGTGTGCCTCTGAGTCCTCGCGGTCGTTAGAAGTGGCGAAAGTCGCCTCTTACGGCACGCAATATAACGGCCCACGCGACCCTATTTCTGTGGGTAAATTTGACAACCGTTCAAGCTATATGAGCGGGATATTCTCCGATGGTGTTGATCGTTTGGGGAACCAGTCAAAAACCATTCTGGTGACGCACTTACAACAAACTGGCCGCTTTAACGTATTAGAGCGCACCAATATGGCCCAGTGGGAGCGAAGCTGCGATTTGACGACATTTGACTTCGACCCGCGAAGCCAAATCGCACGATGTGTATGTTTATTAACCAAGTGGAGTATCAGAACCCAAAAAATTCATGACATATGATGTTGTTAGTGATCTTTCGGTACCTCAATAACTCCATCAGCAACCCCCTGAGCCAGTCGTTCCATCCACTTTGCAAAGCGCAAATATCCAGGGTATTGCAAGCAGATATAGTCCATCTGGACTTTTGAAGCGCTGTCCATCACCCGTTTAAAGGCTTCCATATAGTCGTAACAGCCCTGCAATAGCTGAGCGTCACCATTCTCTGTCGGGGGAAATTGGCTGGCGTAGTCATGAACTATCTTCGCCAACTGGTGCTGCTCTGCGGTTAAGTCGATCATTCTTTTCCTCGTGAAAGTGCCAGATATTTCCTGCATGCAACCTAAGAATGCTTTGATGCCGGCAACCAGCGATACAGAGTTGGAATAGAAACGCCGAGATCTTTAGCTACGTCCCTGGGAGGGATACCGCTGGCTAATAATTTTTTAGCCGATTCAATTTTACTGCTGGTCATTTTGGGTTTTCGCCCGCCTTTACGGCCGAGTCGCTTTGCCGCATCAAGCCCGGCGCGGGTACGTTCGATGATCAACTCTCGTTCCATTTCAGCAAGGCTGGCCATCACGTGGAAGAAAAAACGCCCAGCAGGTGTTCCGGTATCAATAGCATCCGTGAGGCTTTTGAACTGAATGCCTTGTTTGTGCAGCTCACCAACCATATCAACAAGCTGTTTTACGCTGCGTCCCAGCCGATCGAGTTTCCAGACAACCAGCGTATCGCCTTCACGAAGCATTTCCAGCGTCCGAATTAATCCCGGACGCTCAGTTCGTACACCGCTGATTTTATCTTCATAAATTTTTTCGCACCCGGCCCTGGTCAGAGCTTCAGTTTGTAAATCAAGGTTCTGATCCTGTGTGGAAACTCGCGCGTAGCCAATCATCATACGACAGGCCATTCGAATGCGTGCATCCACGGCCAGATTTCCTGCCCTTGCCTGTTTTTAACCTTTTTAACGATCTCCGTTGAAAGACGATGATCAATTCCATTCAGTAACCGCTGCTGATGGTCAATAATGCGCCCACGGGCACCAAAATCCCGTTCACTGAAAAGGTCTTCAGTGCATTTCATCAGCGCGGCCCGTTCGGTCATAATGCTGGAGTGGTTAAATAACCAGCGTACAAATGCCAACGCTTCAGGGTGGCGAAACCACAGCTCACCATACATTTCGATATAGTCAGTCGCCATCTCTGGTTCTGCGAAATTACTCCCGTGCCATATTGCTAACGGCTGTGGGTGGAAATTACCGCAAAGCATTTCGGCGATGTAACTGTTCGCACTGAATCCGTGTCGAAGTGCTGTTGCTGCTTTAACCCAGTCTTTACTGAGAATATGAAGCAGGGCCAGCTCATAGTAGTAAGGAGGGTAATTATCTGCGTACTCATCAAAAATATTCGTCGCCCGCTCTTTGTTGCCAGCGCGCAATACTTCCGAGCCCAGCAGATAGCGACTTCCCTGATTGTCATTAGGGTTATAAGCCAGCATTTTATCAATAAGCGTGGCAGCATCTTTATGGCGTCGTAAGCGCACATACGCCAGCATGGCCCCCTGCAGGGCGCGAAGATACGGGCGATTATCCACGTATCCCCACTCAATAGCGCCTGAAAAACTTTCTGGGATAAGCCGGTTACCTGCCGCCAGCCCGGCCAGGGCAGCATCCAGGGCTTTTTTTGGCTTATCCTGCTCCAGGAAAGCAAATGACAGGTGTGCATGAAGATCAATAAGGTCAGACTCCTGCCTAATGAGACGGTTCAGTTCGGCAATATAGCGTTTATCATTCATCTCGCCAGACTGACGGGCATCAAGCAGATCATCGAACTCATCCAGCAAAGGAGCAAACCGTTCTTCCGGGTAAACGAAACAGCCGAAATCTTCCTGTACTTCAAACCGCAATTTATTTTCCATTTTTCCCCCACCTGCCTGCTGATTTTTTACCGAAACCCGTTGGGAGCATAGGGAATTAAGAATCGAGTTTCAAGAATGGATTTTGAGAATCGCTAAGCCCTGAAACTACGTCATGCAAAAAACGACATATTCGATTCTCACAAACCACCGTTTTCTTTACTCATCGATGCAACTCAAAGTTTCAGGCCCGTTAAACAATATCAGGCTGCCAGTGCAAGTCGCTGGTCCATATCCAGCTCTATTCGGCCATACGGATTAACATGTTGGTATATCAACGGCGTTAGTCCACGCCAGTCTTCTTCGGTCATTCGTTGGCGCCAAGCCGGCTCAGACAAAATATTCTGAATCAACAACGTATTGATATACACCAGACTGATTTGCAACAGATGCAATGACAGCATCGACAATTCCTGCTCTGCTGTCCGATTGCTGGTAAATTCACCATGCTCGCCATAAAAAATAAAATCATTGGCACTGTTCCAGTTTTCCACAACGTTCAGACCTGCATTAATTTCGCAGCGGAGAGACTCATCATGCAAATAACGGCAAAGGAAAATAGTTTTAATCGCCTTACCCAATTCAGCCAGTGCTTTATAGGTTGGATGTTGCGCATTGTTACGGGTGAAGCGCCGCAATATAGCCTCAGGTTCGGCTGTGCCGACCCTGAGTGCTGCCATATATTTGATTATCTCGTCGTACTGCTGCGAAATGAGTTCCCAGTCGATCCCCCGGGTTAAAATCGGCGTCAAATGAGGATACAAAACAGCATCTTCTTTTTCGCACAAATTCAGTTTTTGCCGGGCAATACCTTTCAGGCGTGGTAGCAGGTCAAATCCCAGCACATAGCTGAACGCAAAGGCCACCTCACTTTGCCCATGGCTGTCAACATACTGGTGGTTGATTTCCATGTCAGTACAGTGCCGCAAGACATCTTCCATCATAGCGGCCACTTCGGATGAGGAGCAGCGCCGCAGTTGTGAATAAATACATGTTGAGTGCGTATCCACATGCCAGTAAATCATCACGCCTCGCCCGCCGTAACGTGCATGCCATTCAGTCATCAGATTTTGGTCATAGGCGCCGAATTTCCGGGAATCCGAGGCACAGGATGTGGTGGCATTCCCCCAGATAGCGGGTTGGCGGATATGGAGAATTCCATTAACAATGTGTGAAATCGCACTACGTAGAGCGTCTTTTTTAATGAAACGCCGTTTGACGTAACGCAGTTCGTCATAATTGACACTGGGTTGCTGGCTGGCTACCCGCTTCAACCCGACATTGGTACCGAGGCCGAAAAGGCATAACAGCAGGCGACGTTGTAATATTTCCGGTTCAAGAACCTCCCGACTGGCGGAAGTTCGAAATACCGCTGAGAAGTTTTCACGTAAATCGACTTCTTTAATAATATCGATTAACTCCAGATCGTCCCACCGTTGGGCAATCTCGCGCTTCAATGCCGCTGTATTGGGAGGTTCAATCTGTCTGTCCAGTGGCGTCAGATGGATCCTGTTCTTGCCCTGCTCCCTGAGACGAAGTTTGGCATTTTTCGTCAGGCCATTATTGAGGGTGCTTAGCCACTGACGCATCGTATCCTTGATATGGTCGATAAACATCGTTGCATCAGCAGGCACTTGCAGCATGGAATAGTACTTTTCCCGATTGGTGGCAAAATCGACAGGAAGATCCTCTGCCGGATCACGGTAACGATCGGCACCATCAACCCAAATCTCTTTGTTGCGCAGACTTTTACGTAGAGCACGTAAAACACATATTTCATAGTTGATACGGTTTATTCGCTCTTCCCCGAGCTTGCTCCTCACAACGACAATATTCCGCCATTTTTTCTGGATAATGCCGTCAACGGGCACGTTACCAACATCATAGAAATGCTGATTGCTGTCTCGATGGGCCTGAATAACCTTAATGGCATCAATAACCGGCCGATGCCGCGTATTTCCTGACTTAAACTCCAGCCGATCCAAGACTGGCATCAGCATTCGTCGGTAGTGAGAGCCATAAGAAGAGCGCATAGATTCGTGCACTTCCTGCTCGGTATTAACCCCAAGGATTTTGAATTCATCAACCAGATTTTGCAGCATTTTCTGAGAAACAACAGGGTAAACGACGTCTTTTATGACACCTTCAGGCTGGTCAACCGTGACTTCTGCCATGCGAAACAACAGGCGGGCCTTGCCTCTTACTTTTTTAAACGCCGCGAATTGTTTTTTATCGACCTTTTTTTCTGCCCGCGTACCGAGATTATGGATCAGCAGCATTAGCATTTCGATTAATGCATCAGTCAGTTGTTGTCGGCGACGCCAGCAAAACATAGCGACCATCGTGTAACGTACTATTGAGGGGTGACGGCGTATTTCCCGAACAGATTCAGTCGCGCAACGTTGTTGAAATATTTCAATAAATTTAGCAGGGATCCCCTCAAATGTATCCGGATTTAACGCGACCTTATCAAGAAGCTTTAGCTGATAAATGACGGCAAGCACATTTTCCAGACTGGGTTTACCGGGATCCATTTTGAGTTTACTGAGATTGCTGCCTGACGTTTTTTTGGTCTCATCCGTATCATCAGTAGAGAGCAAGTGGTTAATAGCAACTTTACTGTCAATATTCAGCCGGTTGTAAATATCAGTTTGTAGTAGTGCCTCATAATGACGAACGGCAGAGCGTATAGTCTTATCGAGTTCATCGCTGGCTGGCGGTTCTATGCGCTGTGTACGATACCAGTCGAAAGCAACGTCGCGACCGTGGCGGGCCAGGGGATCTAACGGTAACGCCTCTTGGCATAACCAATGGAAAAGTTGTTTCAGATCTGCACCGGTAGATGGTCGATATCCTAAAAAATCCCGAATTGTCCGTCGATGCCTTTGTCCCTGGCGGGAACAGGGATCGTATGAAGCAATAGCGTCGATGGGAACAGATAATTGTTTGGCTAATGCCTGAGCAATATCGGTATTGATTTGTATGTTATCTTCAGGAAATCGGCCATATAACTCTATGAACTTCAGTTGCATAGCAAAACCCATACGACCTTTATCAGTCATTCCTGGCAACAGAGCTAATTGTTCAGCATTTAATAACCAAAGATCTCTCTGTTCGGTCTCATCTTGCCAATTTTCCATAAAATCACTCCATTGCAGGTCTCATCATGGGGTACCTTCGTTGGCGATTTTATAATCACATCTGAGAAATTTCAGTGATGGAGGCTAAATGTCGTCAAATCGCAGCTTCGCTCCCACTGGGCCAAATATTTCGGATTAAAAATGAAAGCAATATTAAAAAGTATTGATTGTGTTCACCATGATTTTCACTCTTATACGCCCGAGAATGATGAAACAGCAATAACATTAACATTAACTATCGGTTCTGCTGATTCAGTAGGAGGAGATAACTTTGATGTGTTTATTTGCACTCCAGAGTGGCTCTGCAAATACCATTGGGTGCCTGAGTTGATGCGTCATACCCTATTAGTTCGTAAGTATGATCTTGATGAGATTACCAAAACTATCACTGATTATATCGACCAGTGCGAAGGTAAGGACTGGATGGAAATTGCCCAAAAACTCTCCCGCGTCTTTGCTTGGGAGTATGAAGATTATCAGCCTCCCCCCATGTCAGGGTAGTTGTCGCCTCTAACTGAAAACATCCAAGGGGCTGGAGACAACAAGAATGAAAACGTATTCACCTGAGCTTAAAGCCGCTGTGATTGCCAGAATGATGCCACCACACAATCAGCCGGTTGTTCAGATTGCACGCTCTGAGGGGATCCCTGTCAATACGCTTTACACCTGGCGCTCCAAGGCAGGTATTTCGACCGCGAGCACCCACGTTGAGGTAAAAACCCCGCAGCAATGGTCCCGTGAGGCTCGTTTTGCCATCCTGGTTGAAACGGCACCTCTTTCCGCCCATGCTGTTGCTGAGTACTGTCGCCGTAAAGGGCTCTACCCTGAGCAAATTCAGCAGTGGAAGAATGAGATAATGCAGCCAGATCCGCGTGAAGAGAAAGCACTCGTCAAGAAACAGCAAAACGAAATTCATCAGCTTAAGCGTGAAATTGCCCGCAAGGATAAGGCGTTGGCTGAGGCTGCGGCATTGCTGATATTGCAAAAAAAGTTCAAGGCGTTGTTCGTCGAGGAAAACGGGGACGAATGACGCCGACTCCGGACAGGCTGCGATTGATGACAATCGTAAAGGAAGCCGTTGCTGCAGGCGCGAGGCTGAGCGAGGCTTGCCAGTCTATTGGGCTTAGTGAGCGAACATTACAGCGTTGGGGAAAAGGGACGCATGACCGCAGACCCACGGCGTCACGGCCCATCCCGAAGAACAAACTCACTGCCGAAGAGGAACAACAGGTTTTAGCCCTCTGTCATGAACTGCGGTTCGCCAGCCTGCCACCGACGCAAATCGTTCCTTTGTTGGCGGATGAAAAGCGCTATATCGCCAGTGAGTCAACGTTTTATCGGATACTAAGACGTGCTGGCGAAACAACGCACCGTGGTCGGCAGAGGGTAGCGCAAAGCAAGCCGCTATCGACCTGGAGGGCGACGGCACCGAATCAGGTGTGGTCATGGGATATTACCTGGCTGAGGTCGCTGACGGCAGGACACTGGTTCTATCTGTACCTGATAGAAGACGTGTTCAGCCGCAAAATCGTCGGTCACGAGGTTCACTTGGTTGAAAGTGGTGAGCATGCGGCAGAGCTGATGAATCGGACAGTGCTGAGCGAACGCTGTTGGCAGGAGCCGCTGGTACTGCATGCGGATAACGGAGCCCCGATGAAGTCACAGGTGCTGCAGGTAAAGCTTGCGGAACTTAAGATAACCCCGTCGCACAGCCGGCCACGGGTGAGCAACGATAACGCGTATGTTGAATCGCTGTTCAGGACGTTGAAATACGTGCCGAGCTGGCCGGAGAAGGGCTTCGCGACGCTGGAGGATGCGCAGGCGTGGGTAGAAACCTTCGTTGGCTGGTATAACGAAGAACATCGGCACAGTGGTATCCGTTACGTCACACCAGGGCAACGACACAGAGGTGAAGATCGGGCACTACTGGCGCAGCGTAAATCGGTCTATGAAGCGGCGAAAATGCAGAATCCACATCGGTGGTCAGGTTCAACGAGAAACTGGCACCGGCAGGATGAGGTCTGGTTAAATCCGGAACGTGAAACGTTGGCCGCATGAATTAACTGAGGCGACAACTACCTTGACACGCGCCGCTGACGGCAGATAACGGACCCGAGTTTGCGAAACATAAGGACATCACTCAGGTAACGGGCGCAAAGGTTTACTTTGCCCGGCCTTATCATTCCTGGGAGCGGGGGTTGAATGAGCATACCAACGGTCTGATACGGCGGTTTTATCCGAAAGGAACCGATTTTAATGGCGTCAGCGATGAAGATATTGCGAGACTGGAGCACATCCTCAACACTCGGGGGCGCAAATCTCTGGAATACAGCTCACCGAATGAGGTATTTTTAGAGTATCTACTCGCTGCATAACGCATGATGGTTTGTTGCGTTTCGTTCGGGAATGGGGCCCCGAGTTTGCGAAACATAAGGACATCACTCAGGTAACGGGCGCAAAGGTTTACTTTGCCCGGCCTTATCATTCCTGGGAGCGGGGGTTGAATGAGCATACCAACGGTCTGATACGGCGGTTTTATCCGAAAGGAACCGATTTTAATGGCGTCAGCGATGAAGATATTGCGAGACTGGAGCACATCCTCAACACTCGGGGGCGCAAATCTCTGGAATACAGCTCACCGAATGAGGTATTTTTAGAGTATCTACTCGCTGCATAACGCATGATGGTTTGTTGCGTTTCGTTCGGGAATGGGGCCCCGAGTTTGCGAAACATAAGGACATCACTCAGGTAACGGGCGCAAAGGTTTACTTTGCCCGGCCTTATCATTCCTGGGAGCGGGGGTTGAATGAGCATACCAACGGTCTGATACGGCGGTTTTATCCGAAAGGAACCGATTTTAATGGCGTCAGCGATGAAGATATTGCGAGACTGGAGCACATCCTCAACACTCGGGGGCGCAAATCTCTGGAATACAGCTCACCGAATGAGGTATTTTTAGAGTATCTACTCGCTGCATAACGCATGATGGTTTGTTGCGTTTCGTTCGGGAATGGGGCCATTGCTGTCTTTATTAAACTTACCGGTTAGCACCAAGTCGGCATTAATATCAAAGTTCCAATTATCTTTTGGCAACACAGTTAGCGCAGACTCCATCAATATGCCCCCTTGATTGGTATTGATATCCATTTTTTTTGCATCAACCTGTAGCCCTTGAGTATAAATCGCCTGATTATCATCACTGTGCGCCTGCAATGAAACCACCCCGGCACTGTATATATTCATTCCTTTACGGACCACTTTGGATTCATTGACTTTATCTGCATTGCCATCACCGCCAATGAAACCCATTTTGCTGCTATCAGTCTCAGAAGCGGCGACCTTACCTCCGACTCTGATATTCCCACCGGCTTTAAGACCATTATTAGCGCTGTCTGACAGCGAGGCTCCTAATATTAATTTTTGACCTGCCATCATCTGAACATTGCCAACCTTGGCTTTTTCATTACCTATTTTAGTCCCAATGAGAGTAATGTTACTCGCATCTAAAGTGACATCATGCCGTGCCTTTATTTGACCCACTTTAGCATTTGACTCATGTCCATGACTCTTTTGGTAACCTCCTCCCAATTCAAGGCGCAACTCTTTAGACCCCACACCACCGCCTACGGCTAATTTACCTTTCCCATGAGTGCCTGTGGCGTTATTACTGCGGTTATCAATGACCTGATCAAAATGTATATCCCCACCAGATTTAATATGAATCCCCCCTTGCTCAGAAGAGATTTCCGTCGCTTGATAATAGGCATTGCCAATTGTGTTAATCAGCACATTACTACCCGCCTTAATAGATGAGGGTAACAACACGCTGCTCGCGCTATCTTTTTCAGACGTCTCGCCTGCGGCTGATAATGCTACTTTTATGTCTTTACCTGTCATGGTTGAGACCCGAATCGTGCCTTCCCCCTTCTCATTTTCAATATTATTTTGACTGGAGTTTATTGCTGCATGACTGAAATGATGGCCTGCATCCAAACTAAACAGTCCGCCTTGCTTATTAATACCCTTGGCGTGATACTGTGTACCATCATCAATGATATTTTCTCTGGCAAGCAAAGTAATATCTGCGGCGGCTATTTCTGTTACTGAAGCCAATGAGCTGAGACCTGATTTAGTCGTCTTACCACCACTGGCATAGATATCCACACCAACGTTAGGATCTGAAATTCCTTTGATACTCCCTGTGCCGCCTAAATGATGAAGTACATTCGCAGGGTCCTTTATGACTTTTTCTATTTGCCGGGTATATTTACTGTAATTAATGTTAAAACCTAGCCCTGCTTTAATTTCTTTTTCAGTGCTGTTACTGATAGTTTTATCATTGCTGGCCATATGATAGATATTTTTCGCACTTTCATAATATTTCCCACTAACCTGATGCTGAGCGCCCTGATGAGTGATATCCTCTCCAGCAGTAATCGTCATATTTCCATTGATATCAGTCTTTGCGCCAATACTGGTATTAGTTAGCTCATGGCTCTTATTATTACTATATTTACCTTCAACACCACTACCAAATTTATCTATTCCGCCATCATAATGTGCACCACCGGAGTAAATGGTACGCTCTTTATCCGTCATATTGGAATCAATTGCAGCCAGGAATTGGACCCCTTCTTTAGCCGATAACGCCAAGTCCCCCTGATTTGTTTTTATCGCAGTACCGTAAAACCTAATGTCTTTATCCGCATTAATATTGATTGTCTTTCCCATTAATGTGGCAAAATGACTCTTTGTTTTACTGTTTTTTTCTTTGTTATTAACATGTTTAATTTCAAACCCTGCCCGGTATTGCTTATCTTTCTGTTTCTTAGCAAACCATTCCCAACTAAGACGACTGTCTTGTTCATCACTTTGTTGTTGTTGGCGAGCTGCCGTGACAACGAAGTTACCCTTGGCATCGATGTCTAATTTACCGCGAGTATTAACCAATGCACCATCAATAAAGACATTATTTGAATCTAAAGCAACGCCGTTCCCTGATGTTATCTCAGTATCAATAAAACGCTCATTGCTGTTCTTCTTGTTGTTAGAATCTATGATAATATTAAATGCAACACCTGTTTCTTTGCTAGAGCGTTCGCTTGTTTTATTAAGTACCCCTGCCAAAATCAGATCGCCTGACGCTTTAATCGATGTATCATTTAACGCATTAACTTTACTAGCAATAATAGAAATATTTTCATTGGCGTTGATATAAACCTTGCTGCTAGATAACTCTGACAGTTCATTGATATAAGTATATTTTTTATCTGAATCTCTTTCACTGCCTCCTAACGCGTCCCATTGAGTAAAGCCCGTATAACTCACTTTGGAATTTTCAATTTTTTGTGGATTTACGCTAATATTATTACCACTATTTAATTTAAGATAGCCATCTACATTAACTTTCACGCCAGCAATATTGATGTTCCGCCCAGCCTTCAACTCAGCATTTCCATTAGCATATATATTTGTTTTACCTAACGTCTCAAATGTAATTAATTCTCTTGTATTGCCATTTTTTAGATCCCCCCCCAGATCGTTCATTACAACTAATTTATCAGTCGTTTCCTTGCCAATATGCCCGCTGAGAAGCAAATCACGACTTGCATCCAATTTTGTGTCACCGCCACTTTTTAGATTCGTGCCTTTTATAACCAAATCTCCATCAGTAGCCTCAATATTTAAACTATCGATACCGAGTATTAAACTCTCGTCGAATTTCTTCACACTTTGAGTATATTCGGTAATTTTATCACCAATGCCATCACCCTGTTTATCTGAATCTATAATGGTTTTCTTTTCACGCGCCAAACCCTCAATGATTACGGTAGAGCCTTTGACTAATACATCATGTGCCCTAAATGTAACACCGGTTAATTGGTTATTTTCGCTTGCGGTAATGTTAATATTACTGCTGTCCACAAAAATAAGTTCGTCTGTTTTATTCGATCCTTTTGTGGATACAGGGTCTTTAGCCATGATTATATTCTTGGCTTGTAGATCAATAGATTCTCCCTTTACAACATCGCTTTGTAGCCAGATGGTGCCCGCTGCATTGATATTTAGTTCCTCTTGGGCAGTGATATCCCCCACCAATGTCAAACCACTCTCTTTACGGGTATCGATGAGTTGAATACGATTTGCCGCAATGCTGCCAAGGAAATATCCGTCAATCATAGTCTCGTGGGCTTCTGTAGTATCAGACTGGAGTACTTCATTTTGGCTAGAAACCCTGTTTTGCCCAACAATAACATTAACATCCTTAGCCGCCCGAATAGCACTGTCAGCATCGATAGTCGGGGTAATTAACGTCAATACATTAGCCAGATCGGTGGCAGCGGTGTTCTTTATTGTCATTCTTTGTGTGTTGTTTGCAGTATCAAATTGCTGTAATGCCCCGTTATTTACCACCGACTGACCCACCACCAGGGTTACCTGATTGAAATTAGGATCAAAGCTACACCCATCACAGCTAATACCATTCGGATTTGCCAGAACGTAGTCAGCGGCCATACCAACAACTTGCTGCCGCCCCAATAACAGCGAGGCATTACGACCAACCACTTCATTTAGAATCAAACTGGCTGCGTTGCCTTGCAGATTGGGGTTGGCACCGAGTTGCCCCGCATTTGAATTAACACTTTCCAAGGAGTTATTAAATACCGCTCCTTCACGGCCTACATTGAACGCCTCATACTGATTGTGAGACATTCCCGATGCCGAAGGTGGGGCGATATTAATCACTGGCACCCCATTGGTAGCAACATGGATATCAGGGCCATGCGCCCCTGCTGTCGCTGCCAGACTCGACTCCGCTGCGTGAATAACAGATATTGGCGTTAGCATCATCGCCAATAGAACGGTTAATTTTCCTGCTGGTGAAAGTTTAAATTCTTTTTTTCTCATGAGTTATTACCCTTATTAATTTTTTAATCAATATTGTATTAATATTAAAATGCGTAGCTTAGCCGACCTAATATCTGGACAGGTTCTTTACGGCCGGAACTATCTGATAACAGCCAACCACGACTTACCTCGACATCAAGATTTACCTTCTTGTAGTAAAGCGTGACTCCGGCACTCAAACCGGCGTTGCTTTGCCAGCCTTGTTTATTATCACGTTGCAATACCCGCCCAACATCTATACCCACGCGAGGTATAAAGGTTAAATTGGCCCTCGATACATGTCGTGAAAGTGTATTTTTTGTATACCAACCTAATTGCCCTTTACTCGCTCCCCGGCTAAATCCGCGAATAGCATTACGTTCTGTTATGTTGAATTCCTCCGAGCCAGGCAATTGACCATGACTATATTGTCCAGATAAAATACTGTTTAGTTGATACCGTGAATTAAGGACCAGAAAGCCGTAATTTAAATTAAAATTGACACCTCATTTTGTGAATCTATTATCTATTTTAAACACCTTTTTATGACCACGAACTTTATCATTAGTGAACCATGGCACACCTCTTTCCATATAAGAATTAATATTAATTGCACTTGTGGGCATAATGAATAATTGATTTAAACCAAGTTGCAGCGTAGTCAATTGGTAACTACTTACCTCGATTTTCTTATCATTAAAACGGGTATTTATTTTCTTGTTTTTTAACTGCACACTGAGTGTGTTTATCTTGTTTTTACTGCGATCAAATGTATATTCAGAGCGAAAATTAATGTCTCTTACATCCCCATGAAGTTTAACCCTATTGTAAGTCAGTGTTTCATAGCGCCTATACTGCATTTGGTTGATAAAAGCACTAAATGTAAAAGCACCATAAGGGATTAAATAAAATAGTGTAGTTTCATTTTTATAACGTACTCTTTGGCTGTCTAATGTTCTATTCAGGCTAATGCTGATCATATCTGACAGTCCGAGTGGGCTATCCAGGGTAAAAGATATTTTTTTCTTCCACTCGTCAATATTTTTATAACCATAATTATCGACTGAACCTGATAAGTGCCATGACGTAGACGGTTTGTTTTTTATCAGAATAATTGAGCCATTTTCGTTACTGCCCGGTAATATATCCAGAGTGACTTGGTTAGATTGCAATTTATTGGCCTGATCGATGGCTTGATCAAGCTGTGCTACCTGGAGTGGTTTACCCACCACGCTAGGAAATAGCATTTTGTGATCTGTTCGTTTATCCCCACCGGCAATTCTTTCAACAATACCTTCAGTCACACGCAGCCCAAGCTGTCCCTGCGCATTTATAGGTATAAATTTGACGCGAGCAGCAATATAGCCTTTTTTTATATACTCTTTGGTAATGTCTTTAGCCAGAGTGTTAATATCATTATTTGTAATACAGTCATTTTCGATATTAATGAGTCGTTCTATATCCTTTAATGAAATAAGTGTATTCCCTTGAACAAAAATTCCTGACATTGCCAGGCACTGTTTTCTTTTATCATTTTCGATCAAGTCAGTCTTATCTGCCTGGGCAATATTACAAATGAAAAAAGCGATTAAAATAGATAGCCGTATAATAAGCATTTATCAAATACCTTGAGTGTACATTTTAAATATTTCATAAACATAAAGACGAATTGAATCACATACTGTGAAAGGTCAATATGAACGAATTTATTTAAATTGATGTGCATATCAACACCCATTCAAAATACATAATACCCAAGCCCAATAAAGTACATGATAAGCTAATGAGATGCTTTTTAATGATTAGCAATATAATTAGTCGATTTAGATGCATTTATTTAATAGAAATAAAATTTTTATTATGTAAACCAATAAAACAGCGTCGTTAAAAGATAAAAAAAGCCCCGAGAAATATCGGGGCTTTGGTTAGATTATTTATTTAATCTATAATTATATTTGGATTGATTGACTCAGGATGTTCTGCGGGCAAAATCCCGAATTTTAAATCCGAGTAATGCCAGCGCGGCAAAATAGGCAATCACCCCTGCGGCAACGACAGCAGACAACCGTAACAAGCGATAGGCCATCCCCCCCACATCCCACGCAGGCATCACCCAGAGCAGCCCCAGTAACACGGCCGACATCACCACAACACCGATAACCAGCTTGGTTAGAAATACGGCCCAACCCGGTTGTGGCTGGAATATTTTCTGTTTACGCAGTTGCCAATATAGCAAGCTGGCATTAAGGCAGGCCCCCAACCCAATAGAGAGTGATAACCCAGCATGCTTGAGCGGCCCGATGAATATCAGGTTCATTACTTGGGTCAATATCAGTGTGATAATGGCAATTTTCACCGGCGTTTTAATATTCTGACGCGAGTAAAAACCGGGTGCCAACACTTTCACTACAATCAGCCCCATTAAACCAATGGAATAGGCCACTAACGCCCGTTGCGTCATTGCCGCATCAAAAGCACTGAATTTACCGTATTGGAATAATGACACCACCAACGGTTTAGCTAAAATCCCTAATGCAACAGCACTTGGCAACGCCAATAGGAAACATAACCTTAGTCCCCAATCCATTAGTCGGGAATATTCATCATGATTGCCACTGGAGAAACTTTTTGCCAGTGAGGGCAATAAAATCGTGCCAAGCGCCACACCCAGCACCCCCGACGGAAACTCCATCAAACGGTCAGCGTAATACATCCAGGAAACGGAGCCTGACACTAAAAATGAAGCAAAAATGGTATTAATAATCAAAGATATTTGGCTGACTGACACACCAAGGATCGCCGGCCCCATTTGGCGCATAACCCGCCAGACCCCAGCATCACGCAGTGATAACCGTGGCAGCACCAACATGCCAATCTTCTTCAGATGAGGGAGCTGATAGCCTAATTGCAGTACCCCGCCAACCACCACCGCCCAGGCCAGCGCCATGACTGGTGGATTGAAATAGGGTGCGGCAAACAGCGCAAAACCTATCATGCTGATATTAAGGAAAGTGGGCGCAAAAGCAGGAATAGAAAAACGATTCCAGGTATTAAGGATCGCCCCCACTAAGGAGGCCAGCGAAATTAGCAGAATATAAGGGAAAGTCACTCGCAGCAGCGCGGAGGTTAACGCAAACTTATCAGGTGTATCAGTAAAGCCGGGAGCCGTAATAAAAATCACCCAAGGCGCGGCCAACATCCCCAAAACGGTCACTACTGCCAGTATCAGGGTTAACAGACCAGAGACGTAAGCAATGAAAGTGCGGGTTGCCTCCTCGCCCTGTTGACTTTTATATTCGGCCAGTATGGGGACAAAAGCCTGTGAGAATGCCCCTTCCGCGAATATTCGCCGCAATAGATTAGGCAATTTAAATGCCACAAAGAAGGCATCCGTTGCCATCCCGGCACCAAAAACCCGCGCCACTATCGCATCACGGGCAAAGCCTAATACGCGGGAAAACATGGTCATGGAACTGACGGCTGCCAGTGATTTCAGTAGATTCATAGGTTGTCTGATATGGGGTTCTGATCTGTTTTCCGATCTGTTTTTAATTCGCCGTAAATATCAACGCCTGCAATTAGCAGGCGTCGCTTCTACCCAATTGTTGAGGTACCGAAATTAAGGTGCCCCTGAAACGGTGTGAACACAGCCGCCAGTCTACGTATCCGGCGATGAATATCCATCGTAAGGTGTAACAAATTACTGACTTAGCCCGCTTTTTGCGCCATTTTGCTTTGCATTATCGACTTATTGAACAGTATCCTGCTGTAAAATTTGCTCTATCATTCGCTGCGCATAAATAGCTTCATCACCCGAAACTTGTGGTGCCGTTTGGTTGCTTACTGCATCAATAAAATGATGCACTGCACCGGTAAAGCCTCGCAGGTCTAAGGTGGTTTGCCAACTGGCTACTGGCAAACTTATCACCTGCCCATCCGACTCCTGCTGCCAGTGGCTCATATTACTAACCTGATAACAGGCAGCCGTACTGACGGCTTGCACGCTTTCCCGCTGGGTCCCTGCGTGGCGGTGCATACTGGTAGTTATCAGACCATTGCCCGCTTGAAAATGGTGTTCTGCATACAGCATCTGTCCCAACGCATTTGTCTGAAGCGTTCCACTCAGCAGCTTTGCCGCTTCGCCACCAAGCCACAGAGCGGTATCCACCACATGCAGATAATCATCAAGCAAGGTAAAGCGCAGATCATTCGGCCCCACACTGTTCTGGCGATGTTTCTCCATCCGCAGCGATGCCGGGTGAATGACTTGTTGTTTCAGTTGTTGGTATAGCGGAGCAAAACGTCGGTTAAACCCGACCATCAGTGCCAAGTGCCGTTTCGCGGCCAGTGCTATCAATTGTTCGGATTGCTCCAGTGTTTCGGCCAGCGGCTTATCGACATAAACATGAATCCCTGCCTGCAACAGTTCACTGACCACCTTAAAATGGCTGGCAGTACTGCTGTGAACAAAAATAGCATCGCATTCAGCAGCTAACGTATCTAATCGAGAAAAATAGCGCATCCGATAGCTGTCACACACAGGTTGTGCTTTGATTTGATTGGGGGAGAACGCACCAACCAGTTGCCAGTCCCGTGCTTGAGTCAAAATAGGTAAATAGGCCTTTTGTGCAATACCGCCCAAACCGACAATACCAATACGTAGCTTTTTCATAGGATCCTTATTAATCATCCAACTGAATCAATACTTCATCCAACCGACGTGTCAGTGCGACCACTTGCCGTTCAAGTTGGGCAACTCTCTCCTCAAGGGCGCTGCTTTCTCCTTCAGCACTCTCTGCTATTGCCAAGGCCGGGGCCACCTCACCACTAAAAAGATGCATAAAGCGGCTTTCACGTTTACCCGGTTCACGGGCTAAACGCACCACAAATGGCCCATCTTCGCGGATTGCCAGTTGGTTCAATACCTCTTCTGTTTCAGTAACATCGGCAAACTCATACATCCGGTTAGTGCGAGTACGCAGCTCTCCTGGTGTTTGTGCACCACGCAATAATAGCGTGGTAATCACCGCCAACTCAGCAGGTGAGAACTTTAGGTTGCCAAATTCCGAGTTGCAAAAACGGTGCTCGTACTTCATTACTCGGTTACCGCTCTGGGTGCGAATAAGGTGTTTTTTCAGCAAGAAATCCAGTGTCTGCTGGACTTCCGAATCGGATAACTCCATCACCGGTTCACGGTTGGTTTTCTGGTTACAGGCGACGGTCACGCCATTGAGCGACATCGGATATTGCTCCGGTGTTGTCACTTGTTTTTCTAGCAAACAGCCAATAACTCTGGCTTCCTGTGCATTTAAACTGTGTTTCATCCTGACCTCAGCGAGTTGGCGTCCATTCTTTATTAGTCAAAGCAGTCAGCACATGGTCGCGCCACTGACCATCAATCAGTAAATAATCCTTGGCGTAACCTTCACGCTCAAATCCAAGGCGTGCCAGTAAGTTGCCACTGCGATGATTGTGCGGCATATAATTAGCCATGATACGGTGCATCCGTTCCTGCCGCTGCATATAGCGAATCAGCGGCTGCAACGCTTCAAACATTAAACCCTGACCCTGCCAGCGCTCACCTAATGAATAACCCAGAAAACAGGCATGGAACGAACCTCGCAGTACATTGCTAAAGTTAGCCACTCCGCGCACTTCTTTCTCTTCGGGGTCCAGCAGAATAAAGTAGTAGGCGCTCCCCTGCTTTTGTAGCTCCATGATCATACCCAGCCGCGCCTGCCAACCGGAAGGCATGCAATGACTTTGATCGCGCACGGGTTCCCATGGTTTGAGAAATACCTGATTTTCAGCATAATACTCAGCCATGCGGTAGGCATCACGTTCATGAACCAACCGCAATGACATGCGGTCCGTCGTCAGGCGTATTTTAGGTGTTGCTGAATGATAGCCGAACATCTGCTCCCCTTGGGCTGCACTCTGTACTTAATTTAGCGACAATCTTTTACTTCAATATACCTGTTGCCCATACCCTGCGTAAAACCGCCCTTGCAAACTTTGCACACGAGGACACAATGAAATCACGTAGTTAAAGCGGTGAATAAGCATTTTATTATGAATAATCGATGAGGTAACGTATTGACGATAAAAAAATATTATCAATCTACCCTCTATCGTTTCTAGCAATTTGGGTACAAACTATAAGCGTGTTTTTTATTCCCTCCTTATTTAATTTCTGACGGTGAAGCATGGCCTTGGTATCGCAAGCTCGGAGCTTGGGTAAGTATTTTTTATTGCTTGATAACTTATTAGTTGTGTTGGGTTTTTTCGTTGTCTTCCCACTCATCTCTATCCGATTTGTCGATCAACTGGGTTGGGCTGCGGTGCTCGTTGGCCTGGCCTTGGGGCTAAGGCAACTTGTCCAACAAGGGTTAGGCATCTTTGGTGGTGCCATTGCCGACCGTTTTGGTGCCAAGCCAATGATTGTTACCGGCATGCTAATGCGGGCTGCTGGCTTTGCATTTATGGCAATGGCCGATGAACCTTGGATACTCCTGCTGGCTTGTGCGCTATCTGGCTTAGGTGGCACCCTATTTGATCCGCCGCGTACCGCTTTGGTTATCAAATTAACCCGCCCCCATGAACGTGGCCGTTTTTACTCCCTGCTGATGATGCAAGACAGTGCAGGTGCGGTGATCGGCGCATTAATCGGCAGTTGGTTACTGCAATACGACTTCCATTTTGTCTGTTGGACTGGCGCGGTAATCTTCATTTTGGCGGCAGGCTGGAACCTTTGGTTACTGCCCGCGTATCGCATTTCCACCGTGCGTGCGCCAATGAAAGAAGGTTTAATGCGGGTGCTACGTGATCGCCGCTTTGTGACTTATGTCCTGACGCTAACAGGCTATTACATGCTGTCGGTACAGGTGATGCTCATGCTGCCGATCGTGGTAAATGAGATTGCGGGGTCTCCTGCTGCCGTTAAATGGATGTACGCCATTGAGGCCGCGCTTTCTTTGACATTGCTTTACCCACTTGCTCGCTGGAGCGAGAAACATTTTCGCCTCGAACAGCGCCTCATGTTTGGGCTATTAATCATGACATTAAGCCTGTTTCCGATCGGCTTGATTTCCCACCTGCAAACACTGTTTATGTTCATTTGCTTCTTCTATACAGGTTCAATTATCGCTGAACCCGCACGTGAAACCCTGGGGGCTTCGCTGGCCGACTCGCGCGCACGTGGCAGCTATATGGGCTTTAGCCGTCTGGGGCTGGCGTTGGGAGGAGCATTAGGCTATACCGGTGGCGGCTGGATGTACGATACTGGCCGAACGCTGGAAATGCCGGAGTTACCCTGGTTCCTGCTGGGCGTTATTGGGGTAATTACGCTGGCCGGGCTTTACTGGCAGTTTAATCAGCGCCGTATCGAGTCTGCCATGCTAAGCGGCAGTTAGCACTATTCTGTCGTTAGCACTAGCGCCAGAGTCGCCAAGCCTCTCTGGCATCTTTTTATTCTCTTTTCAAACCAACGTTGATTCGGGGTTATCCGATTGGCAGATGCCCCCCACCGCCGCATTATTGTCCGCAATACTGAACCTTGGTTGAACAAATATGGTTAATAATACAAAACAGTGGATTAACCGGTTACTATTGGCCTGTTTGTCTGGTTTGATGTGATGCGCCATCTTGTTTGTTTAGTAAATATTGCTATGAGGTTTTGATGAAGACATTAATGTGGGGCGCTGCTGCGCTGATTGTGACCACGACACTGGTCGGCTGTAACCAATTAACTCAATACACATTGAGCGAACAGGAAATCAATGAATATCTGCAAAAACACAATAACTATGAAAAGCAGATTGGCATACCCGGTCTGGTTGACGCCCACATTATCTTGACGCAATTGCAGAGCCAGATTGGCCGTACTGAGCCTGGTAAAGTGACCTTAACCGGTAATGCCAAAGTAGACATTACCTCGATCCTTGGCCCACAAAGTGCGGATATGACGCTGACACTAAAAGCGCAACCGACATTCGATCGTGAGAAAGGCGCTATCTTCCTAAAAGATATGGAATTGACTGATTATACCGTTAAGCCAGAAAAAATGGATTCAGTGATGAAAGCACTGACCCCTTATCTGAATCAGTCGTTGAAATCCTACTTTAATCAGCAACCGGTCTATGTGTTGGACAGTGAAAAGAGTAAAGCTGAAGGGATGGCGAAAAAGCTGGCAAAAGGTTTAGAAGTGAAACCAGGCCAGTTAGTCATCCCACTGACTGACTGACTAGCTGCACTGCGAGGTTTACAGGCTATCGTTTGCTGCATCGTCACTGATACCAAATGTCATTGCCGTTGCAGTAAACGAATGACAAATCGGTCGGGAACCGGTTTGAACCGTATTTATGCTGGCTCGCAGGGTGAGCCTCAAAGAATGAGGCTCATTAATCCAAAGAGGGTTACTTAATTCGGCAAAGTATCTTCAGACAACTCATCCCACATCGCCTGTAACGCTTCGCGGCTCAACTGAGCCAACGTCCGATAAAAGCCGGTGTTAGCGTGGGCCTCTACTTTGCCGAGAAAGCGACCACACCAGGGCAGTAAATAGTCGTTAAACAGTGCGGTTTGAGCCGCAATCTCATCCTCTGCGGCTTGGTCTTCCAACCAAGAGGCTGCCAATAATAACCCACCAAAATGATCAGTTGGGCCATCGCCCAGCGGCATCCCTCGTTGTTGCAAAAACGCTCTGACCTCAGCTTCTGGGCAAGCATCCTCATAATCGCTGCCATAAGGTGACACGCTACGATCATCGCCGACGAACAACGCGTTATAATCAGCGACCACCGCCGGTGGCTGATACTCTTGTTGCAAACGCGCCAGCAGCTCACCTTGTTCCAGTGGCCAGTGCTGCTCTAATTTGCCCTGACTTATCAGCGCAAAAAGGGGGGCCAGTAGCGGATCTTGTGGTTGGCGATAAAATAGTGACCCAAGAACCCGGCACACCAGAGAGAAATCATTCATTTACATCTTCCTGTTTCTTATGAATATTTAAACCACAAGTGACAATGTCACATACTTTATATTATAAATCAGCCAACTCAGGGATTACCGGGCGGCCACGCTGCTCAAGGTAATTCAGTAACCGGCGCGGGCTAACATTCAAAATACGGTCTGGCGGGAAATTCACCTCAGCAATAATCCGCTCACAATGTTCGAAAATCCCCAATGAATAGGCAATATGGGAGTCAGAACCTAATGCCAACCAGCCACCGGCATCACGGACCGCTTCAGCAATCGCCCGGCAGTTCGCTTCGCTGCCCTTGCGTGAATGCGTAAAGGACGAGTTATTCAACTCCAACGCCACATTGTATTTTGCCGCTGCCTCAGCAATAGCTGGAATATCAACAGGATATTTAGGATTACCGGGATGACTGATGATGTGCACATTCCCCTGCGCCATGGCCGCAATCATTGCCTGAGTATTGGCAGCTTTGTCTTGAGGCGGGAATACAGGCTCATGGAAGCCGGCAATTAGCAGGTCGATGGCATCAAGCATCGGGCCGGTACAATCGATATCACCGTCCAAATTCTTAATATTGGCCTCAATACCGCGCAAAATACCCACACCATCTACCAACCGTGGCCAGACACGCATGTTCATAAAGTGCCAGTAATGCGGGGCATCAGCCATATCCGGGCCATGGTCAGTAATGGCAAACAGCTTAATATTTTTTAACTTAGCTTCGGCAATGTAATCGTGCAGGGTGCTGTAAGCATGGGTGCTGGCGATGGTATGCATATGTAAATCAACAGGATACATGACTACTCCACAAAGTCTTTTAAGGCAGGATGGCTTTTTTGCAGGTAAAGCATAGACTGCTAATGATAGCAGGAATTCTTCTCATCAACAGCGCTAAAAGCCCTTACTTGCAGGGCTATCGCTATATCTCATCGAACCGAGTCAGTATGTAAATCAGTAACCTCGTACCACATCGACCAGGCCCGCTGGCACTCTCCCCGCTTCGATGGCTTGAATATTGGCAACTACCTGATCCATCGCTATCTCCGGCAGGGTTATCGCTGCAATATGCGGTGTAATAGTGATGCGTGGGTGACTCCAGAAAGGATGCATTGACGGTAAGGGTTCCTCAGCAAATACATCCAATGTCGCCGCTGCAACGCTCCCAACATTCATTGCAGTTAATAGATCACGCTCCAATAAATGTGCACCACGCGCAATATTGATCACATAAGCGTTAGCATTCAATTGTGAAAACAGCGATTGGTTCAAGATACCGACAGTTTCGGGCGTATTGGGCAGCAAATTAATTAATAATTGTGTCCCTTGCAGGAAAATCGATAGTTTCTCTTTGCCGGCAAAACTGGTTATACCCTCAATCTGTTTTGGTGTACGGCTCCAACAACGCACGGTAAAACCAAACTCAGCCAATTTGTGGGCCACGCTTTTACCTAATACCCCCGCCCCGAGAATACCTATGGTAAATTTATCATGCTGATGCGGCTCCAGCGGTTGCCACACTTTCTGCTGTTGTTGCAGTTGATACTCATCCATTCGGCGGAAATATCGCAATACACCGGCTACCACATACTCCTGCATTTGCAATGACATACCAGAGTCTTCTAATCGTACCAGCGGCACTCCGGTTGGCAATGTGCCCGGAGAGCGGCGCTCTTGATCCAAAATAGCATCGACCCCCGCCCCTAAAGCAAAAATGCCTTTCAGTTCAACACGTCTGGCGAGCATTTCCTGTGGTGGCTGCCAGACGAGAGCATAATCCGCTGGTTGTGTATCACCACGTCGCCACTGCCTGATTTTCGCCGTGGGCAAGCGAGATTGTATGCCTGACAACCACTGTTTTGCTTCAAAAAACGGGTGATAAAAAATAATATTCATTATTTGCCAACTCCTTGCGAAAGTACCTGATAGATTTCCGCGATTAACGGTCAGATGCAAGTGTTACCCGCAAGAAATGACGATGAAATCAGCAAACTGCTGTAACTTTAGCTAAACAGTAACAAAGCCAATATAAGAGGGTTGACGCTGGGCACACTTTTGCCTACATTACGCCGGTCGACAGCGTTTAGCGTAGTTGATAGCTGTAACACGGTGAGGTGTCTGAGTGGCTGAAGGAGCACGCCTGGAAAGTGTGTATACGTGTAAGCGTATCGAGGGTTCGAACCCCTCCCTCACCGCCATATTTAGTCTGTAGATGAACCTTGGTTTCTACGACAAACGAAGCGGCAATCGATAACATGTCTGGTTTCATACCTGAACCTGTTAACCCGATTGCCGTTTTTTTTCGCCTTTAGATAGTTTTATTTCCTGCCAAATATCGTTTCAGACATATATACCCAAAATAATTCGAGTTGCAGGAAGACGGCAAACGAAATACAAATCGGTCGGAAACCGATTTGAACAGTATTTATGCTAGCCCGTAGGGTGAGCCTCAAGGATGAGGCTCACCCTACGGGCTTACATTTGTAAGTGATTCAGATTATTGAGCGTAGCCAACGCACATGCAGCTTGAAGTATGACGGGTATAAACATAATCACTTTATTAAATGCCTCTATTACTAATTGGTTTATTTCCAGTTCAATATTACATGTTACAAGATAAGGAATATTATAAATCCGAAATAACCCATATCGAGGTATCAAATGAAAAATAAGCGATTTTATTTTATTTCTTTATTATTCACCCTGTGTGTTAACCCCCTATCAGCCTCGCCGTTAATCGTTGCTCATCGTGCAGGAACAGCCGATTTCCCAGAGAACACTCGACATGCCATCAGTAAAGCGTTATCAAATAATGCTGATATTATTTGGGTCTCGGTTCAACTTAGTAAAGATGGTGTTTTAGTACTATATCGGCCCAAAGATTTGAGCGAATTGACTAACGGCAGCGGCCTGGTCTCTGACCACTCTTGGCAAGAATTACAGTTATTAGATGCGGCCTATCACTTTAAAAGTGACGATCAGTATACATTCCGCGGATGGGGGGTAAAGATCCCCTCATTACATCATATTTTATTATCGTTCCCAAAAGCAAGATTCACTATAGATATTAAGTCTCCTGATGTAGATCCAAAAATAATAGCGAATGCCATAATAGAAATGAGAGAAAGCATTCTCTCACCTGACCGCATTGTTTTCTATTCTACTGAGAAAAAATATCTTGATGCGCTACCTGATTATATAAGTAAATTCGAGACACGTAATAAAACCCGTAAAATTTTAGCTACTGCGGTGATGGCAGATGAATGTATAATAGCCAAAAACAAGGGTAATTCATTCATTAGCAACCAGAATAGACATTATGCCTTTGAATTAAGACGCGAGGTAAAGGTCGTCGAGAAATTCACCCTGGGTAAAGGAACAACCCGGACCCAATTGGTTTGGAATCAACAGGCAATGGACTGTTTCAAGCAGAGCGAAGATGCAAAAATTTTGCTGATTGGCATAAACTCTGCAAAAGATTATCAGCTAGCTAAAGATCTCGGTGCCGATTATGTGATGGTTGATTCACCACTGCAGGCGAAAAATTGGCGTTGATTGCTTATAATTTGCCGGTGATTTACGCTATATGCATGCAGAATAACCAGATGAATGGCAACGGGTAAATACTGCTTGACCATCTGCCTGCTGGTCCCTATAGTACCGCCCCGTTGCCGTGCTTAGCGCGGTAACAAACGGTGAGGTGTCTGAGTGGCTGAAGGAGCACGCCTGGAAAGTGTGTATACGCGTAAGTGTATCGAGGGTTCGAACCCCTCTCTCACCGCCATATTCGAGCAAAAGGCTCTGACGAAAGTCAGAGCCTTTTTCGTGATTCCCGCCAAGGTGTTTCTACAACTTACGGCGGCGCCCCTCTTTATCTATGCGGTCTCCCAATGGGGAAAATGGCATTAATCGGCTGTAAACCACTTGATTGCGCCCTTGTTTCTTCGCCTGATAAAGTGCTTCATCCGTCATTTTTAATGCTTTTAGCATCGACATTCCAGGCAAATAAAGAGACGCACCAATCGAGATGGTGGCCTTTATTTTACGTCCGTCAGGTAAAACCACCGCGAGATTCTCAACTTGTTGGAGAATTCGCTCGGCAACCGCTTTAATCGTTTGTGGTTCGTGGCGGCGGGTTATAACAATAAACTCTTCACCGCCATAACGGCCAACAAAATCCTCATCGCGAATGATTGACGTCAGCAGCTTCCCCACTTCTGTTAGAAGTAAATCACCACCGTCATGACCATAGCTGTCATTTACCGACTTAAAATGGTCCAGATCCAGAATCATTAAACCACACGCCTGACGGCTGTTGTGAATTGCCGTTAATCGATAATCAATACTTGCCCGGTTATTTAGCTGGGTTAATTTGTCAATATTCGCCCGGTTTTTCATCGAAAAATAGGCGGAGATATGACGCTCTTTAAAATTCAGTGCATGGTAGCAAATAGCCAAACAGAGCGCGGAAATCAGTTGATATACTATCACCTGGGCCCAGGTCAAAATATGCGGGGCAACTAATACAGCAACGACCATACGATAAATCGCAATAGCGAGGATTGCGGTATAAAAAATACGATTGTTTTTTCGCTCCCAGACTCGTGACAGTATGAGCGGAATAAATATTATTGTTATAAGAATATTGTCGAGGGTAAACCAGCCTGTGAAAGCAAAATTAATCAGCAATGCCGTCAAGCTACTTAACCAACCACCATAGAAAGTGACCAAAATAATCGGAATCAACTCGAAACTATAGAAAAACGCACCTGAAATCACCCACTGGTCCTGATTCAGATAAAGTGAAACCAGTCCCGATGCGACACCAAATAGAATACGTTTCCAGACGTCCCCATTGTAAGAAAAAGCACTGTTCTTACTTAAGGCAAAATAACTGATTGAGAGCGTCGCATAGGTGACACAAGCATCTCGGTATAGTGTCGATAGAGATTCTAATTCGCTCATGGCGTAGCATTAATCCTTTGAATTCTCAGCGAGGATTTTGGCTGACATTGGTTTGTCTTATTGCCAACTAACATTAAGTAACGTTTTACGTCGAATATATTCATTGGAAATCCTAAACATTAAGCATGGTTAATAGCCATAGTTTCTAACTCAAATCTTAGCTGTGAGACAGGTTTTATTCCTGAATAATTTCACTATGGGACCAATCCCTCAATTCATGTAACAAGATGTCGCCTAATCACCCCCCTTTCGATTTCGCACACAGGATGCAGCCCTAGTTTGGATGCTTATTTTTCAATTTCCGATACTTGGGTCTAAAAGAAGGCGCTAGTGGGGATAATAACCACTTTTCATTTATTCAGGGGAGGAATGCACTGGTCCACCATGAATCCGTTCATTTAACCCTCTTTATAAAACCGACAGTTATCTAATTTTCCGACTGAGATTGATATACATCTAGATCTTAGTCACCTAATTGGCGTATCGTTGTGTTCTGCTACTCGAGACGGACCCTTACTGGCCCGCCATTTATTTTGTCTTTTCTTTATTTGGTTTGCACCTTAGATGAAAACGCACGGAATTAACGGCATTAGGCCGTTCAGCGCGCTTATTGACGCTTGCTGGCGAGAAACCTATACACTTCAAAGACTTCTCAAAGATATAATTGCCGGTGTCACTGTCGGTATCATTGCTATCCCACTGGCGATGGCACTGGCTATTGCCAGTGGTGTCCCACCACAATACGGCTTATATACCTCCGCTATTGCCGGTATTGTTATTGCGGTCACCGGCGGCTCCCGCTATAGCGTATCCGGCCCCACTGCCGCTTTTGTGGTTATTCTCTATCCGGTATCACAGCAGTTTGGTTTAGCGGGTTTGCTGCTGGCTACACTGATCTCCGGTATATTTTTATTATTTATGGGCCTAGGGCGACTTGGCCGATTGATTGAATATATCCCGCTGTCCGTCACCCTCGGTTTTACCTCAGGTATTGGTATCACCATTGCCACCATGCAGGTGAAAGATTTCTTTGGCCTGCACCTGACAGAAGTGCCGGAAAATTATGCTGGTAAAGTTGCCGCGTTGGCTCAAGCAATGCCAACCATCAACCTCAGTGATACGCTAATTGCAACCGTCACTCTGCTGGTATTAATACTCTGGCCACGGTTAAAATTAAAGTTACCGGGTCACTTACCGGCATTGGTTGCGGGTACTGCCGTCATGGCGGTGTTATCGCTATTTGATCATCAAGTGGCGACTATCGGCTCGCGCTTTGGCTATTTACTGGCCGATGGCACCCAAGGCCACGGTATTCCCCCCATCCTGCCGCAATTTGTCTTGCCGTGGAATTTACCTGCCGCCAATAGTCAGCCATTTGTATTGAACTGGGCAACCTTCTCTGCATTACTGCCCGCAGCCTTTTCTATGGCAATGCTGGGCGCAATTGAGTCATTGCTCTGCGCCGTCGTACTTGATGGTATGACAGGACAAAAGCATCACTCCAACAGTGAGTTAGTCGGTCAGGGACTGGGGAATATCATTGCGCCATTCTTTGGCGGGATCACTGCGACTGCCGCCATTGCTCGTTCTGCGGCTAATGTTCGCGCAGGTGCAACCTCACCAGTGTCAGCCATCATCCACGCACTGTTGGTCTTACTGGCGTTACTGGTACTGGCACCGATGTTGTCTTATCTGCCTTTAGCTGCGATGGCGTCTCTGCTACTGATTGTGGCCTGGAACATGAGTGAGGCACATAAAGTCGTTGACCTCCTGCGCCGAGCGCCTAAAGATGACATTATTGTGATGTTGTTGTGCATGAGCCTGACGGTATTATTTGACATGGTGATTGCAATCACAGTGGGTATTGTGTTGGCCTCACTGCTATTTATGCGGCGTATTGCGCGCATGACGCGCCTGAGTGAGATACCCGCGGCTGTTGATGAGCATACGCTGGTATTGCGAGTGAACGGGCCACTGTTTTTCGCTGCCGCAGAGCGGATATTTAATGAGTTACTCAGCCGTTGTGAGAATTATCAAACCATTATTTTGCAGTGGGATGCAGTACCGGTTCTGGATGCCGGTGGCCTAAATGCGTTCCTACGCTTCACAGAGGCGCTGGGCGAGCAACAACAGCTCGTTATCACGGATATTCCTTTCCAGCCGCTGAAGACGCTGGCAAGAGCCAGAGTGCAGCCCATTGAAGGCAAGTTGAGTTTTTATGGGTCACTGCCAGAAGCGCTGGAGGCTTTACGCGTAAGAGGTTAGTCCCTTTGAATGAGTATTACGGTTTTCAAAAAAGGCAGTGTAGTTACCTACACTGCCTTTTCTTTATTCAAATATTACCGGCGAACACTTTTTACTTGCTGGTATCCAGCACCGGGAAACTCTTCACTAAATCATCGATAGCTTTCATCTGCACCAGGAACGGTTCTAGTTTGTCTAATGGCAAAGCTGACGGACCATCACACTTGGCGCTGTTCGGCTCTGGGTGCGCTTCGATAAACAACCCTGCCAAACCAACGGCCATGCCAGCACGCGCCAGTTCAGCTACTTGAGCACGACGGCCACCGGAGGCTGCGCCAAACGGGTCACGGCATTGTAATGCGTGAGTCACATCGAAAATAACTGGATGACCGCCAGTCGCCTGGACCATAACGTTGATACCTAACATATCAACCACCAGATTGTCATAACCGAAGTTACTGCCGCGATCACACAAGATCACTTGATCATTACCGGCTTCTTTAAATTTATCGACAATATTGCCCATCTGCCCAGGACTGACAAACTGCGGTTTTTTCACGTTGATAACCGCGCCAGTGCGGGCCATAGCTTCAACCAAATCAGTTTGACGCGCCAAAAATGCCGGTAATTGAATAACATCAACCACTTCGGACACCGGTTTTGCCTGGCTGGCTTCATGCACATCGGTGATGATTTTGACACCAAACTGCTGTTTCAGCTCTTGGAAGATTTTCATCCCCTCTTCCAAACCGGGACCACGGTAAGAATGAATTGAAGAACGGTTGGCTTTGTCGAACGAGGCTTTAAACACATAAGGAATGCCCAACTTTTGGGTCACCGTGACATAATGTTCACAAATGCGCATTGCCAGGTCGCGCGACTCAAGCACATTCATGCCGCCGAACAGCACGAAAGGTAGGTCGTTCGCTACGTTGATATCGCCAATGCTAACCACTTTCTGTTTCATACTAATACCTTTATAAAGGGTAAATCGAGATTAATTACCACGGTTATGCCGCAAGACATGGCTACCATACAACCGCGGTATAAAAGAGATCAGTGCAATGTCACCCGCTGTTGCTCAATGGAGTGGATCTGCATTTTTATCATTTCAGCAATCGGGTCTTCCGGGCACTGTTCAACAAAATAGCTTAAATCAGAGATAGCAATATGGTTGCAATCCAGTTGGGCATAAATCAAGCCACGGTCGCGGATTTCATAGGGGTCATCGGGGTCAAAAGCCAATACCGCTTCACTGGCGCGCAATGCCAACTCCATCTGCTTCTCTTCCATTAATGCCGCTTTCAATGTATCAAGCATTTTACGAACAATCAGGGTGTTTTCCGCTTCTTCCAGATCTTCATCTTCCAGTTCGGCGCTCAAACCCAGGTTGCCCTTAATCCACACTTCTAGCATATGTTCATTAAGCGTTTCACCGTTTAACGGATTAATCAGCCACATTTCTTCATCTAACCAATCAGCCCGAAGAATTAATTGAGTTGGAAAGATAACTGGCATCAAAGGTAGATCCAGTTGATGGGCGATGTGCAGGAAAATGACGCCCAGCGATACTGGCGTCCCTTGACGTTTATCCAACACTTTATCAAGCCAGATAGCGTCTGACAGGCGATAAACGCCACCAGCACCGCCAAATTTCCATTTACGGTAAAACAGATCAATAAGCACTTCTAATTGCTGATCCTGATTGAGATTGGCGGGCATCGCAGCCCGGGCATCATCAACGAGCTGTTGTAATTGGTTGCGTACATCAACCAGTGGAAAATTCTGTCGAATCTCCTGGGTAACCAATAACACCCCATCACACAGGGACGCGTTGTTAAATTCGAAATCAGCAATGCTACTCATAGATATCCCATCAGCAGTGGTAATTTAGTTGTTGCCAGTTTGACAATCAAATACAGGCAACCCAATGCGAGTATGAAAGCAAGCCAGCGACGATTCTGGCTGCGGGTTCGCTTACCTAATGCGACATAGCCAAGCAGGATATAGATAATAACGCCAAACAGCTTTTCAGTCAGCCATGTTCCTTGCGGACTGAAAGGGTAAAATCCGGTGATAAAAATCAGTACAATACCGCTGACAAATAGCAACGTATCATTGATATGTGGCGTTATTTTTACCCAGCGCTTATCCATCATAGCCGAACCGCGACATTTCCAAAAGAAACGTAATACAAACAGCGTAATACTGATAACTACTGTGAGTAAATGTAAATACTTCATGGCGATATAATCAACCCACATGACTCTCGCTTCCTTATCTATGTTAAATATTTATCGTTTTTTTTATTTGTTGCCGAATAAATGCCGCACAAAATCAGATTTTTCTTGATTAGCCGATCCATTGCCCCAAAGTAACACGATCATTATTACCATAATCTTTATACGTCATTACAGCACTAAATCCGGCGTTTTTAAGTAATTTCTGTACTGCATCGGCTTGCTGCCAGCCATGCTCCAACATTAACCAGCCTCCCGCCTCTAAATAAGCCGGCGCACGACGGATAATCTCGTCCAGTGAAGCCATCCCTTCGGCAGGTGCGACAAGCGCACTGTGAGGCTCAAAGCGGACATCACCTTCGTTCAGATGCGGGTCATCGGCATCAATATAAGGAGGATTGCTAACAATCAGCGTAAATTGTCCGTCGACCGCGTCAAACCAGCTACTTTGCAGGAAATGTACATTATCTATGGCCAGCTTTTCTGCATTATGGCGAGCCAGTGCAACAGCGTCGGCTTGGATGTCCACACCCACCACAGCACAATCTGGCCGCTCACTGGCTAACGCCAAAGCAATAGCACCGGTACCGGTACCCAAATCCAAAATATGGCAAGGAGTGGCTGGCAGATGTGCCAACGCCTGTTCAACCAAACATTCGGTGTCAGGGCGTGGAATAAGAGTGGCGGAGGAAACACTGAGCGGCAATGACCAGAATTCGCGCTCCCCAACCAGATAAGCAATAGGTTCCCCCTGCTCACGCCGGGTTGCCAGTTGTTCCAATCGCTGTAACTGATCGGCTGTCAGCTTAGTTTCACCGAAAGCCAACACATAGGTACGCGCCTTTGCAGTGACAAAACTCAATAGAATCTCGGCATCGCGCTTTGGACTGTCACTCTGACTGAAACGGGCTGCCGTTAACGACAGCCACTGCTGATAGTCCATTAATCTTGCTCTGACAACGCAGAGAGCTGGTCGGCTTGATATTCCTGCACAATCGGCTGAATCAGCATATCCAGTTTGCCTTCCATCACTTCATCTAGGCGATAGAGGGTCAGGTTAATGCGATGATCGGTCACTCGGCCCTGTGGGAAGTTATAGGTACGATTACGATCAGAGCGATCACCTGAACCAAGCAGATTACGGCGCTCGGAAGCTTCTGCCAATTGGCGCTTTTGCATTTCTGCGGCACGGATACGTGCACCCAACACCGACATCGCCTTGGCTTTGTTCTTATGTTGTGAGCGCTCATCCTGACACTCCACCACCAAGCCCGTTGGAATATGGGTGATACGGATTGCCGAATCGGTGGTGTTAACGTGCTGACCACCGGCACCAGACGAGCGGAAAGTATCAATACGCAAATCACCGGCATTGATTTCCGGCATCTCAGCTTCAGGAATGGCAGGCATTACCGCGACGGTACAGGCAGAGGTATGAATACGGCCTTGTGATTCGGTTTCGGGTACACGTTGCACACGGTGACCACCTGACTCGAATTTTAACTGACCAAACACCCCATCACCAGAGACCTTGGCAATCACTTCTTTATAGCCACCATGCTCGCCCTCACTGGCGCTCATGATTTCAACTTTCCAGCGGCGTGCTTCGGCATAACGGCTGTACATACGGAACATGTCACCAGCAAAAATAGCCGCTTCATCACCACCGGTCCCGGCACGAATCTCGAGAAAACAATCACGCTCATCATCAGGGTCTTTAGGGAGCAACAACACTTGCAACTGCTGTTCCAGCTCTTCACTGCGCGCTTTTGCTTCTTTCAGTTCTTCCTGAGCCATTTCGCGCATTTCAAGATCTTCCAGCATCATTTCTGCGGCTTCGAGATCATCTTGCACGCTGCGCCATTCTTTAAAACAGCGGGTGACATCCGTTAATTGCGCATATTCACGTGACAACGCGCGGAAACGGTCTTGATCGGCAATAACGCTGGCATCGCCAAGATACGCCAGCACTTCTTCGTGACGCTCTTGTAACGCTTCCAGTTTGGCAACAATAGAAGACTTCATCCGTGGTTTTAAACCCTGTAATTAGAGGAAACTAATGCTGATCCAGCCCAAGGCTGTCGCGTAATAATTGCAACCGCTCCATATCGCCATCGCTGGCGGCTTGCTGGAGGGATTTGGTAGGAGCATGAATCAGGCGGTTAGTGAGCTTATGGGCCAACTCATTCAACACTTGTTCTACATTGGCACCCTGCTCAATGGCGGCCAATGCTTTAGCGGTCATCTCACTACGAACCTGTTCGGCCTGAGAACGATAATCACGAATGGTTTCAACCGCCCCCTGCGCACGTAGCCAGGCCATAAAATTCATGCTTTCCTGCTGTACTATTGATTCGGCCTGCACCGCAGCGGCCTGACGCTGTGCCATATTGTGCTGAATAATCGCGTGCAGATCATCAACACTGTATAAATAGGCATTAGACAGTTTACCCACTTCTGGCTCAATATCCCGTGGTACGGCGATATCGACAAACAGCATTGGCTGATTGCGGCGGCTTTTCAGAGCACGTTCGACCATTCCCTTACCAATAATAGGCAATGGGCTGGCCGTTGAACTGATAATAATATCGGCATCGGCCAATCGAGCATCAATTTCCGGCAAAGTAATCACTTCGGCCCCCACTTCTGTCGCCAGCACTTGAGCTCGCTCACGGGTACGGTTAGCGATAATCATATGCTTGACTTGATGCTCACGCAGATGACGAGCCACCAGCTCAATGGTTTCCCCAGCCCCCACCAACAGCACATTCAGTTCAGAAAGCGACTCAAATATCTGACGTGCCAGAGTACAGGCAGCAAAAGCAACCGAAACGGCACTGGCTCCAATATCTGTTTCTGTCCGAACCCGTTTGGCAACCGAGAAAGATTTCTGGAACAACCGCTCCAACTCGCCAGACAGCGATTGACCACGCTGAGATTCAGCAAAGGCCTTTTTCACCTGCCCCAAAATTTGGGGTTCGCCTAATACCAGTGAGTCTAACCCGCTGGCAACACGCATCAAATGACTGACGGCATCATTACCATGATGCCAATACAGGCTTTTTTTCACTTCGTCCGGGCTGAGTTTGTGATAGGTACAAAGCCAGGCAATAAGTTGTTCATGCAGATTATCTTGCTGCTCTACGCTGAGATACAACTCAGTTCGGTTACACGTAGACAATACGACACCGCCCTGCACCAACGGCTGTTGGAGCAAGCTGACAAGCGCCTGGTCGATAGATTCCGGTGAAAAGTTCACTCGTTCACGTAAAGATACAGGCGCAGTTTTGTGATTAATGCCTAATGCAAGCAGAGTCATGAGAACGGCTTCGAGTAATACTGATGTTAGTATGGATTCTCGTCTGAACCGCATTCTACTTGATGCGCGGGTTCAATAAAAGTCACAGTGCAATATCCTAAGTATTATCATAAATTATGATCAGAAATTGGTTATCTGCTGTACAACAATATTGCGTAAACCCTGTACAAAATAGAACAAGATATTGACGCTCAGCCTTCAGCCCGTTAGCGTGAGCACCTCAGATACCAATTAGCTAGGTATCAAATAATTTGTTTTATCAAAAATTATTATTTATCGGTAACATGACCTCATCAAAGACGCGTCGCCAATGATATCCGTGCGACCGATAGGATTTATAGCCATATGTCGATGTATAAAATCAGTTTTTATCGCCTGCTCCCTTTAGCAACGCTGTTGCTATCAGCCTGTAGCACCACGCCACCGACCGGTCCGGCGACCAGTCCGACATCGCCACAGTGGCGTCAACATGAGCAACAATTACAGCAATTGAGCCAATTCCAGACCCGGGGTGCCTTTGCGTATATTTCTGAAAAACAAAAAGTCTATGCGCGCTTTTTCTGGCAACAAACTACACCTGAGCGCTATCGCCTACTGCTGACCAACCCATTGGGCAGCACAGAACTGGAATTGGTGGTACAACCAGGCGTTACCCAGTTGACCGATAATCAAGGCAAACGCTATGTCAGTGATGACCCACAGGAAATGATTCAAAAGTTGACGGGGATGTCCATTCCATTGGAAAGCTTACGTCAGTGGATTTTAGGGTTACCCGGTGATACCACTGATTTCATCCTTGATGATAAGTACCGTTTGAAGCAAGTGACTTATAAACAAAATGGTATGACGTGGGTGGTTGATTATCAGGAATACAACACTCAAGTGACGCCAGCATTGCCGAGCCGCATGGAACTGAGCCAGGGCGGGCAGCGAATTAAGCTAAAAATGGATAATTGGACTGTCAAATAACATGGTTAGCACGCAGCAACATGTCTGGCCCTCACCGGCCAAATTAAACCTGTTTCTTTATATCACCGGGCAACGGGCCGATGGTTATCATGACTTACAAACCCTGTTTCAGTTTCTCGATTATGGCGACCAGCTAACTATTGTGCCGCGAGATGACAATCAGATTCGCTTATTAACGCCAGTTGCAGGCGTAGAAAACGAACAGAACTTGATAATTCGCGCGGCGCGATTGCTACAACAACAATTTCTACAACAACAATTGCCACAACAACAGCCCGGCACGGTAAAAGTACCTCGTGGGGCAGATATCAGTATTGATAAACGCCTACCAATGGGGGGAGGACTGGGTGGTGGTTCATCTAATGCCGCCACGGTACTGGTTGCACTCAATTTACTGTGGCAATGTGGTTTCTCTGATGAGAAATTGGCCACTCTTGGCCTAACATTAGGTGCCGATGTGCCGGTGTTCGTTCGTGGACATGCTGCCTTTGCTGAGGGAATTGGCGAAAAATTGCAACCTGCGGAGCCTTCAGAGAAGTGGTATTTGGTGGTACACCCCGGTGTAAGCATCCCAACACCAATTATTTTTTCTGATCCTGAATTAAAAAGAAATACGCCAGTTCGCCCACTGGCGGCGCTTTTAAGCACTCCGTACGCAAATGATTGCGAACCGATCGCAAGAAAACGTTTTCGCGAGGTTGAACAGGCTCTTTCATGGCTGTTAGAATACGCTCCGTCACGCCTTACCGGAACCGGTGCTTGTGTGTTTGCAGAATTCGACACTGAGGCATCGGCCCGACAGGTGTTAAGTATTGCCCCGGAGTGGTTGCATGGTTTTGTTGCTCGTGGTGTAAATGTTTCGCCACTGCATCGTGCGCGCTCTGGGAAAATTGAAAGTTGTGAGTGCAGATAACGATTTACAGCGTTATGTAAGGTCGATGTAATGGCTCTACTAACCTTGGGTTCTGAAAATACCTGTCTCATTTGATTGAAAGCCGGTTCATAATGCTGTTTTGTACCCAATAGATTTCAAGATGCAGGAAAGCGGCAAACGAGCGAATCCCGATAACCTTACATGAGTAAGTGATGCGGGTGAACGAGAACAGTCGACACACCTGTAATTTGAATGATGACGGTTATTCACCGTGTTTTGGCTTTAAATACCCGTATGTATATTGCAATCAGTATGAATAATCGCCCCTGATTACTGATATGACAATATCTTCTCTGGACGCATGCCTGAGGTTCTTCTCGTGCCTGATATGAAGCTTTTTGCTGGTAACGCCACCCCGGAACTAGCACAACGTATTGCCAACCGTTTGTACACCAGTCTTGGTGACGCCGCTGTAGGTCGTTTTAGCGACGGCGAAGTGAGCGTGCAAATCAACGAAAATGTACGCGGTGGTGATATTTTCATCATCCAGTCCACCTGCGCACCCACGAACGATAACCTGATGGAACTGGTTGTCATGGTTGATGCCCTGCGTCGCGCCTCCGCAGGACGTATTACTGCTGTTATTCCTTACTTCGGTTACGCTCGTCAGGATCGCCGTGTGCGTTCTGCCCGTGTACCGATCACTGCCAAAGTTGTTGCCGATTTTCTCTCAAGTGTTGGGGTTGACCGCGTATTGACAGTGGATCTACATGCTGAACAGATCCAAGGCTTTTTTGATGTTCCGGTTGATAACGTATTTGGTAGCCCAATCCTGCTGGAAGATATGTTGCAGCAGAATCTGGAAAACCCAATTGTTGTCTCTCCAGACATCGGCGGCGTTGTTCGCGCCAGAGCCATTGCAAAACTGCTGAACGATACTGATATGGCGATTATCGACAAACGCCGCCCACGTGCTAACGTTTCTCAGGTGATGCACATCATCGGTGACGTTGCTGGCCGTGACTGCGTGTTAGTTGACGATATGATCGATACCGGTGGCACATTGTGTAAAGCAGCGGAAGCCCTGAAAGAACGTGGTGCCAAGCGTGTATTTGCTTACGCGACTCATCCGATCTTCTCTGGTAATGCGGTTGAAAACATCAAACATTCTGTTATCGATGAAGTGATTGTTTGTGACACGATTCCGTTGTCAGCTGAAATCAAGGCATTAAAAAATGTGCGTACTCTGACCCTGTCAGGCATGTTGGCTGAAGCCATCCGCCGTATCAGCAATGAAGAGTCCATCTCTGCGATGTTTGAGCATTAATCAGTATTAGGTTGTGGATATCCCTGCGGTGCTATCTGGCCGCAGTTAGCCATTAAGCTATTTTCGCGATAGGTCACTTGGTGGGCATCACGAATGGGGTTCATAACGAATTGATACTATGCAATGCATAAATTGAAGCAGATAAAGAAAAACCCGTTGAAGCAGATGCGACAACGGGTTTTCTACTCTCGATCGCTGAGTTCTTGATCAATAGGTGTTTGTTTTATCGCTCGTTGAGCCGTCATTTACCCCTCCTGCACATCAGCTCAATTAAAAAGCCAAGAAAACAGGTCTATGTTTGCCGCTTCGCTGTAATTAGTCGCTAATGATGCCTTGCTCGCTAGGAGTGACGCTGGTTGCGATTACAACGCTTGTCAAAGTGCTTAATCCACCAATAACGATCCGCAACTTCCTCACGCCCACCAATACGCGCGCCAACTAACCACAACAGTGCGCCGACAAAAATACTCATCACGGCACCATGGGCAAAGAATTGCGGTAGACCCAGTTGGGATACCTCTGTCAGGATTGAGTAACCTACCCCTACGACCATGGTAACCAAACCTAATCCCATCAGCACATTACCGACCCTTGCTGCGCTTTTACGTTTCATATGCCACCTCCACCTAGGTTGCCAATAAATAACCACTGAGCCGAGCGCTAAAACTGCTTGCTTAATACGATTATTCATGTCCACTTAATAACTAAGTATAGTCAGGCTTGCGAGGAAGGTATTGCGCTTGTGATCACAACTGGCAAATATATTCCAACAAATCTTTACATAATCCAGACATTTGGCACTGAATTTGAATTATACATACAGGCAACTATTCACATCTTGAACTATTCACTCTAAATAAATTCATGCTAGCAGTTTTGTTATTATGCGCTATGACAGGTAAACTATGGCACTTTAATTCCTTTAGTTATAGCGAATGGCGACGTGAGCAGTATTAAATTAATCGTTGGGCTGGCAAATCCGGGCGCTGAATATGCCCAAACTCGCCACAATGCAGGTGCTTGGTATGTGGATTTATTGGCGCAGCGCCATAATCAACCACTGAAAGAAGAGGGTAAATTCTTCGGCTACACTGCAAGGCTAAATCTGGCAGGCCAAGACGTTCGCTTGTTGGTACCCTCTACCTTTATGAATCTCAGTGGCAAGGCCGTAGCCGCAATGGCTGGATTTTACCGTATTCTGCCGGAAGAGATTTTAGTCGCACACGATGAGTTGGATATCCCGCCGGGCGTGGCTAAATTAAAGCTAGGTGGCGGTAACGGTGGCCATAACGGCCTGAAAGATATTCAGAGCAGGTTGGGGAATAACCCTAACTTCTATCGTTTGCGCATCGGCATCGGCCATCCGGGTGATAAAAGTAAAGTCACCGGTTTTGTTTTGGGTAAGCCACCAATCAGTGAACAAACCTTAATTGACGAGGCCATTGATGAATCTATCCGCTGTACTGAAATACTGCTAAAAGAAGACATCACTAAGGCAATGAATCGCCTGCATTCCTTTAAGGCCGGCGTATAATACTGGCCCGGTTCCCCGGCTAACGAACATAAGCCGGGGTGCCTGTATTAGTTGTTATTCATTTTTGTTGCACAGCGCATTAATCCCCTGTTGTCCCTCACCGGTCAATACCACACCTGAAAATATCACCCTCACCCGCCCGAGAAAATTGTTGCTTTTACCATCATATTCGCCCGCAATATCACTCAATTTATCGCTACAAAAAAGCGAATCCCAATCTGATGCCTTTCCTTTGTTGCGCGATAAGTCGTGGCTGCGTTCAAACTTGTCGGTTACTGCGGTAAATTTCAACTGGATGCTGTCGAAATCTTCATAAAGGGTATTTTTTTTGTACCCCACATATCTAACGCTCTTGCCCGAGTGACTTTCAATTTCCACCCCATATTGATCAACCAACTCGGCAAAGGAGGGGGCGGCAGGCTCAACATCTGCGGTAAGAAAACGCATTCCCACAATACCCGCCATCCCCCCGAACAAGATGACGATCAGCCATTTATAGATACTCATTTCCATTGGAATTACCCAAATTCAGTATGCGGACTGTAATAACTAGTTATCGGACATTTATCAGGAAACTTAAGATGGTATAAGCGTGATCTCGGACACAGAGTTAGAAAAATCAATCACCTACTCGCTCTCACAGCATGTTCCATTGCGGCGACGAAACAGCATGATCGAGATAAATCGTCAGAATGTGTATAATGGCGACATAAATTTTGATTACATCAGCACGTTAACCCTAACGAGTTGATTTTTAAGTTATTTAAGGTGATATAAAACATGGGATTCAAATGCGGTATTGTGGGCCTGCCTAACGTTGGTAAATCCACCCTGTTCAACGCGTTGACACAAGCGGGTATCGAAGCAGCTAATTTCCCGTTCTGCACCATTGAACCCAACACGGGTGTGGTGCCAATGCCGGACCCGCGTCTGGACCAACTGGCCGAGATTGTTAAACCTCAGCGTATTTTGCCAACGACGATGGAATTCGTCGATATCGCGGGCCTGGTTAAGGGTGCATCCAAAGGCGAAGGCCTGGGTAACCAGTTCCTGACCAATATCCGTGAAACTGAAGCAATTGGTCATGTGGTACGTTGTTTTGAAAATGACAACATCATCCATGTTGCCGGTAAAGTTGATCCCGTTGATGACATTGATACCATCAACACTGAACTGGCACTTTCCGATCTGGAAACCTGTGAACGCGCAATGCATCGTGTTCAGAAGAAAGCTAAAGGCGGTGATAAAGACGCTAAAGCGGAACTGGAAGCGCTGGAAAAATGTCTGCCACATTTAGAAAATGCTGGCATGCTGCGTGCGTTGAACCTGAGTGCTGAAGATAAAGCCGCCATCCGTTATCTGAGCTTCCTCACCCTGAAGCCAACCATGTACATTGCTAACGTCAATGAAGATGGGTTTGAAAACAATCCATATTTGGATCAGGTGCGTGCCATCGCTGCGGCGGAAGGTTCTGTGGTAGTTGCCGTTTGTGCCGCAGTTGAGTCTGATATTGCTGAGTTGGAAGATGCAGACCGCGCTGAATTTATGGCTGAGTTAGGTATTGAAGAACCCGGTCTGAACCGTGTGATCCGTGCCGGTTATGAATTGCTGAACCTGCAAACCTATTTTACTGCCGGTGTAAAAGAAGTGCGTGCCTGGACCATCCCGATAGGTGCAACTGCACCACAAGCTGCCGGTAAAATTCACACCGACTTCGAGAAAGGCTTTATCCGCGCACAAACTATCGCTTTCGAGGACTTTATCACCTACAAGGGTGAGCAAGGCGCGAAAGAAGCCGGCAAAATGCGTTCAGAAGGTAAAGATTACATCGTAAAAGATGGCGACGTGATGAACTTCTTGTTCAACGTCTAAATCATTTTTGTTGTTTCATGAGGATTCACTGAGTCTCATGAAAAATAACAAATACCATTAAATCCACGCATTTGCGTGGATTTTTCATTTCATAATGTCTCATCTTGTCTCGTGAAAGCGCAGTTTAAAATAAGTATGTGGATAACAATCCGCAGATAACATGCTATTCCCCTTCCCTTTCAAACCGTCAAAATGCTCAGAACGCGCCATAGTTTGACAGGATATCGGCTGCACCTATTTCCGGGTCGTGATAATCCATGCGGCCCAATGACATTGCACTCGTTGCGTCAACGACGCAAAAGCCTCGGCTGGAGCGGTACTTTCAGCACACATGTGACCAGAACAACAGGTAATACCCGTTTAAATAAGATGGGGGAGATACTCCGGGTGGCATCGTAATAGAAACTTTCGCTTTCAGAACGGGCTGGAATTATGGGCTTTGACCCACTCTTCACTGATGGGATGAACAAAATGCAACTCACTGGCGTGCAGCATCAGCCGTGGAGTCCGTTCGGTACCTGGCAGCAGGCGACCGCCATACAGGTCACAACCCAAAATGGGATGGCCCAACTGCTGACAGTGGATGCGGAGTTGATGAGTACGCCCGGTTTCTGGGGTTAGCTGTACCCGCGTTAATGGCAGTAACGTCCCATCTTCCAACTCATGATAAAAGCACTCCACGACCCGATAGTAGGAGCGAGCCGGCTTGCCGTGGATTGGGCAAATCGACATCAGCGGGAACAGCGCCGGATCTTTGGCAATCGCTGCGTCTATCATCCCTTCGTTGTCATCCAGATGTCCGCAGAGCAGTGCGCTGTACACTTTGGTCACGGTGCGCTGGCTGAACTGTCGACAGAGGGCGGCATTTATAGCCTTATTGCGGGCAATCACCATCAGCCCGGAAGTGCCAAAATCCAAGCGATGAACCAGGGTACAGCCGGGGAGTATCTGTACTAACCGATGATGCACCGAATCCAGATTTTGCGGATTTTTCCCCGAGAGGCTAAGCAGCCCAGCAGGTTTATTGATAAGAACCAGGTGATCGTCCTGATAGAGAGTCTCTATCTTGTCATGACACGGCGGGGCAATAAAGGTATCGATTATCTTAGACATCAGGCTACCCGGATGAAGAGTGGGAGCGGATGATACCGAATTTTAAACCGACTGGCGAATCCTGAGAGCAGGTCCCACCAGCCTCTGATAACCCCCTCCAAACTCAAGTAATACCGTGATCAGGTCCTGCAATCTGGAACAGACTCAAAAATTACAGGTATAATCCCACAAATTATTCAACTGGTTTAGGAACGAAGATGACAAAACTCACCTTACAAGAGCAGATGCTAAAAGCTGGATTAGTGACCAGCAAAAAAATGGCCAAAGTCCAAAGAACAGCTAAGAAATCACGAGCTCAGGCTCGTGAGGCAAGAGAGGCTGTGGATGAAAATAAAAAAGAACAACTTGAGCGTGATAAACAACTAAGCGAACAACAAAAACAAGCGGCTTTATCTAAAGAGTATAAAGCTCAGGTGAAACAGCTCATTGAAATGAACAGAATCGATATTTCAAAAGGCAATATTGGTTTTAACTTCACAGATAATAATTTAATTAAAAAAATAGTTGTGGATAAGCTCACTCAAGCTCAGCTGATTAGTGGTCGTCTCGCCATTGCTCGTCTGGTTGTTGAGAACAGTGGCGAGAGTGAATACGCTATTATCCCCGCGAGCGTAGCCGATAAAATTGCGCAGCGAGATGCGAACAGTATTGTATTAAATAGTGCGCTTAGTCAGGAAGAGCAAGATGGAGAAGATCCGTATGCCGATTTCAAAGTGCCCGATGATTTGATGTGGTAATTAACAGTTTGCAGATGCTTATGTATGAAAAGCCCCTCAGGGCTTTTCATTAAGATTTTATGCTCAGCCAATTCATGGAAAACGCAAAGCGATTTAACCAATGTGTTGCATCCATCGAGTGAATTCACAGCCAAAAGCGGGTGTTGATATAAATAGAAGACGTTAGCCTGTTAGGCATTGCAGTCATAATGTTTTTTTTGAAAAGCTCACTGACATATGACGGATCTATGATTTTGATTGATAATGCCGATAACCAATTTATGGGTATTACCTGTTTGCTACTGCATCGCTGGTATGAATTGCACTGGTGGTCGGGATTCCGGGATGCCCACGGTCTCGCTCCCAGGTAAAAGGGGCAAAATCACAGTTTTCATCACGCCAATGAGGTTTGCGCAGTGCATAAATCACCAAAGGTACCATGCAGAAGAACAAGGCTAATGCGATCAAAATAGCGACATACTCCTTGGGGCTACCCACCACAATTTGGCTAGGTGGAATGAAGCTAAAGATGAAAGCAATACACGAACTCAGTAGCCCTGTACCACCAATAATCCACATCCCTGCATTACCGCCAGATATACAATAAGGCCGTGGTCGGTTTGGTTGACTAAAGCGCAGGTAGATAGCCGCACTGAACATCAACATGTACATAATGAGATACAGGATGACGGTCAATTGGCTCAATATCTGGTAGGCCGATTGAACTGAGGGAAGTACCACGAACAAGATAGATAGCAAGGTAACAATAAGTGCTTGAACACATAGGATATGCGTCGCCATACCATTTTTATTGATACTCTGCCACCAGCGCGGTAAGTATCCGGCCTTAGCCACTTCCAATAACCCGGATGAAGGCCCGGCAACCCATGTCACTACACCTGCTAATACCCCCACAGCCAGACAGCATGCCACTATCGGCCCTAGCCATTCGATACCGGCCCACTTAAACAGGTCGTAATAAGTCACTAACAAACTTTGCGTCAGATTGATATCAGACTCGGGGATCACAAAAGCTATGGCTAACGTGCCCAAGACAAAAATAAGTACAGTCCCTAAAGCAGCCAACATAATAGAGATGGGATAGTTTCTCTGCGGGTTCTCTACATCTTTGACATGGATGGCATTCATCTCCATCCCAGCATAAAACAGGAAGATACTGGCGGCTAAAACCACATTATCGAAATTAGAAAAGTCAGGAACAACGTTATCCCATGACAACTCTATTTGCGAGGTACCTCCACCAATCAAATATGAAAAACCTAATATGATCAGGATAATTACCGGAATGATGGTGCCTATCAATCCCCCCCATTTAGAGACCTTGGCAAAGGTTTCCACCCCCTTAAAGGCAATAAAGGTCGCAAACCAATAAATACACAACACAATCCCGAGCACAAAGAATTTATTGGCCGAGAGTGCTTGATCCCATGTCTGGTCGGGGCCAATAAAAGCTAATGAAACCGCACCAAACGTCAGGACAGTAGGGAACCATACCGTCACCTCAGTCCACAGCATAAACATGGCTAAAAATGCCCAGCGCGGGCCAAAAGCCTCGCCTACCCAGCGAAATACTCCGCCTTTTTCCGGCCAACCGGTTGCCAATTCAGCCGCCACCAAACAGACCGGGATCAAGAAGAATACAGCAGCAAACAGATAGTAAAAAATAGAACTTAATCCATACTCCGCTTCGGTAGGTAACCCTCTTAGACTGACCACTGCCACAATATTCATTACCACTAGTGTCATAATGCCCAGTTTTTTTATTGACGGGCTGCGTTTGGTTGATACGTTATTGTTCTGCATAAACTCACCTCATAATTAGATTATTAAAAGATAATTAAAAACAATCTATTAGATGTGATTGAAGCGGAATTTGTTTTTTATCAATTGAGTAACTCACTTGTAATGTTCCAAAACGAGAATCTAAAAACAAACAATCCATATTATCTGACATAATAAACACCCTATTTATTTAGTTTAAATTTAGCACCGTAGTTTTCACAAAGAATAAAAACAAGTCAGCTAATAATTAAATATAAATCAACCACCATGTCTTATATTGTTTTCAGTTTAAATCTAGAATAAACATGCCAGACAAGCAACACAGAAAGTCAGTATATTTCTCGCATTGATCGTCAACATTTAAAAAATGTAGTTTAATAAAAGCCAATTAAAAAACACTTTGATTTATAGATATATTAATACTTATTGAATGAAGTTAATTTAATAACAAACAGATAATTCATAGCAAAGACATAAGTAGGCTTAGGTATATTAATAGTTATAAATATTACATGCCTTTCAGCCCATCATTATCATGGCTAGTAAACCGTAAGCAGCAAAGGCGACTCTCTGCCAGAGTGCTGCACTCCATTGGAAAGCAGTAATACGTAAGAAACCACTAATCTACGCAATTCTATGGGTTTCCCCCGTCTCACAAGAAATTGTGAGCCATTTTAGCCTGCCAATTACCACCAATCCTAAACGATAATCTTACACAGGCTTTTGAACCTTATAGTTCGAATGTTAATATAGTTGGCTGAGGGAGTTTGATATCACGGCGATAAAGGAAAAGTTTTGAACACTAAAAGTAGAATGCAGTTGTGGCCATGGTTGGCGGTATACGCAATGGTTGTCTTGCTATTGGCTGGGTGCTCAAACAAATCCAATCGTGACTACACCAAACTGCCAAAAGGCAGTTATAACGATAAATCGTATACCGTTAAGTCAGGTGACACACTTTATTTTATTGCATGGATCAGTGATAGCGAAGTGAGTGACCTTGCCCGCATCAACAGGCTCCGCCCCCCCTATAGACTTGAGGTTGGGCAAAAACTTCAGCTCAGCAGTTCTGCGGCGTCCGGGCGACTGGCATCAACAAAGCGTAAATCCTCAAATACTGTACTCGCTGCATCGACACCACCACCGGGTGCTAATCGATGCTGGCGCTGGCCGACCAGTGGCCAAATAATATCGCGCTACTCCAACGCCGACGGTGGTAATAAAGGCATTGATATTACGGCTAAACGTGGGCAGCCAATCTACGCGTCGGCCAAAGGGCGGGTCGTGTATGTCGGGAATCAGTTACGTGGTTATGGCAACCTGATAATGATTAAACACGGTGAGGATTTCATCACCGCTTATGCCCATAACGACACCATGCTAGTGAACAATGCTCAAGATGTGAAAGCGGGACAAAAAATAGCCACGATGGGCAGCACCGGAACAGACACGATAATGTTGCATTTCCAAATCCGTTACCGAGCAACCGCACTTGATCCACTACGCTATCTGCCACCACAAGGGGCAGCGCCTAAGTGTTAGCAGACCGCGGTGTAAGTAGTCGTTAAGTGTTTTAGCGGAATCAAATAAGCAAAAGGCTCCTGTTCAGGAGCCTTGTTTTATTCTTCAGCACTCGAGGCTATCGTTACGCCAGTACTTCTTTCACGAAAGCTTTAATCTCTTCAACTTGGCAGTTATCAAAGAAGCACTGCTGGAAACGTGCACCGCTTACTGCGGTTTTCACTAATTCACGGTCAATAGAGCGCAGTGTATCGAGATAGTTTTCTTTCACTACCGCAGCTTTCACTTGGTTCAAAATACCCGCATTACGTACCTGCGGCTCTTTACGATCCAGCGGGTAACCTTCCCCCTTCACGCCAGTAAACGCTTTTTCAAAGATATAACGCACATTTAATTCAGCACCCCAGCCAAAACCTTTGGCGAATGGCAGTGACAATGCATTACCGTTATTGATCTGAGCAAACAGGAAAGCGTCAGCAGGATCGATGCAATATCCACATACAACACCTGGATGGATGTTTAACGACATCATTGCGCCTTGGCCTGTACCACAGCCAGTAACCACAAAATCCACTGCTTTAGAATTGAGCAGAATGCTGGCCATGATCCCCAGATGAATATAAGTCAGGTGATGGTCGTTTTCATCACTCATGCCCACGTTGTATACCGGGTACGCTTTTTCCGAGGCTACAGCATTCAGCTCTTTCAGAATGATGGCGTTTTTAGTTGCCTGACTGTTTTCCATCATCAGTGCAATTTTCATTATGTTCTCTCCTTTGCGCCAATGAGCTGTGGCCCATTGGGTGTGATAGTTAGACTTGACTGTGCAGAACATAGCACTCTAAAAACAAAATTTCAATTTTAATGAAAAGATGTTTTATAAATATCACATTTTGAGATTTAGTCGCCATGCATCCTACCGGATAACCATGAGAATAGCGGGTGTATGTAGCTGTGTGCGTCACTCATCTGCGACGAATACAAAATCAAATCGGTCAATGTTTGGCCTATAGACCCAAATGCTCGCTTGAATAACATACAAAAAGACCATGCGGATGCATGGTCTTCTCTTACTGGAAATAATCGACAACACTAACTTTAGTGATGCAACATCTCGTGAACTATTTCATCTTTGCCTAATGTGATTGGATAAAACGTTGGCCAGTTATCCATTTCTTTAAACAATGCTTCATGCGACTCATTGCTCGTGTAAATATGAAAATGATGGGATTTTTGTGGTTCTATTATATGGTCACTGAATTGGACAAATTTTGGTGCTTTTGAGTTAGCATCTTTACATTCGAATAAATAGCGTACTCCCTTCTTCCCTGAGTCATAGTGCATTATTTTAAAGCCAGAGTAGCTATACTTACATGAATTAACGGCATCTGAGGTGTGAAAATCAATAGTGTTATTCTCTATGCCAATCATAATGATAGCCCCGGCGGTAATACTCTCGGTATTCTGTAACCGTTTTATCTTTATTTTTTTTCGCTTTATTAACGAGTACCGAATCCAGATCCCCTTTTAACAGATAGGGATTAACCGATTGCCAGACCCCATCCCAATCACTCAGCCCCCTATCCTTAACATCTTTGTCTACAAAGATGCCTTCACTTGCTGTGCGTGCAGCATCCGATTGATGGTGCTCATGTGAGTGGCTATGTTTACCATGCGCAAATGATTTAAAACTGATCAATGAAACACAAACACTCAATGCAATTATGGATAGGCAGTTATATTTTTTAGACATCTATAGCTCCTTATTGGATAGCACGAATGTAATGTTATACTATTACACATACGCTAATCAATAGGCGCTTGTACAGTAGGCCACCAGATATTAGCTGCCGTCGCTGAGGCCGAGCATCGACGTATCCTGGAGAGGGAAAATGGCCGTTGTGCCGCCGCAATGGCTACCAAAATTAAGTCAGGGCGAAAACCACGAATGAAATCAGACATGGCTAGTATTCTTATTAACAAAAAAGCGGGTTATGGCAAAACCGGGATGTCGAGAACCCCTGATTTCCGTTTAGAGAGGAAAGTTAAGGCCGCTATTTAGGCTTACATTGCCTCTAGTTCTTTCTGAGTTCGTCCACAGTACGCAAAAGCTAGCGTTCGAATAACTTTATGGGGCAGACGCCAGACGTCGGGCAGCTTCTATGACAGAGGATCTCCGTCTGGCATGTTCTTCTGCGCTATCTGGTCCCGTTAACATGCGCGCGACCTGTGGAACGGCAGACCACCATCCGGCCAAAGCTAACACCAAAAAAGCCAGATGATCTGCTCCAATGGCTTGGGTAACAATTCCCTCGCGCTGCCCATCGCTCACGGCCTGAATCTTGTATCCATAGTATTCGCGTCGCTGTTCTTCGTCCGGCACCTCATCACTGAATATCAACCCTTCCCAGCGCATGAGCCGACTCAGTTCAGGATTGTCGAGGTGATAATCGTAGGCACGGCCAGCGTAATCGCCAATATCTTCAACCGCAAAGGATGTAATGGGCAACGCCGATGCCACCTTGGCCAACTCACTACGTAATACGGCTGAGAACAGCGCTCGCTTATCGCCAAAGTAATTATAAACACGCTCCTTGTTTACCCCGGCCAACTTGGCAACCCGCTCAAGGGTAGTGCCATCGGGTCCGAGTCGGGCGAATTCGGTCATCGCCGCATCCAGAATTTTGCGTTTCGTCCCTTCAGTATCCCAAGCCATTTTTCTTCTCTCTCATTTATAGGTTGTTGCTGTCACGTAATCATACTATAGTTATTTCCAACTAAAACGTTGGAGTTGTAATTTTACTTTATAATCGGAGTCTGAACTATGAAAAACACCATCCTCATCTGTGGATATGGCCCGGGTATTTCCCATGCAGTCGCTCGCCGTTTTGGTAAGGCGGGTCATCCCGTAGCCTTGATTGCGCGCAATGCTCAGCATCTCGCTGATGCGGTAACGGAATTGACCGCCGAAGGCATCCAGGCTCGCGCTTTCCCAGCCGACCTTAGCGATGTTAAAGCGATTCGACATGCCGTCACGGACGTACATGAGATAATGGGGCCTATAGGTATCCTGCACTGGAACGTTTTTCTCGATATCGAAGGTGACCTGCTGTCCACTCAGCCCGCAGATCTGAGCAAGAGTTTCGATCTTCGCGTTGTTGGCTACATCACCGCCGTACAAGAGAGCAGGAACGACCTTGCGGCATCAAAAGGTACCGTACTGGTTACCAGCGGCGTCATGGCGCTCGATGACCCACAAATCAATGCGTTCGCCATCGATTATGCTGCGATTGCCATCAGCGTTGCAGCTCAACGTAAAACTACCCATATTCTGGCGCATACCCTCGCGTCACATGACATTCATGTCGGTGAGGTGATCGTCAACGGCTTCGTTGAGGGAACACCGGGCGGTGTGGGTAAAAGTGATACCGTCGCACCAATGGACATCGCTGACCAATTCTGGGAGCTGCATACTGCACGTCAGGTACATTCCGTCATCGTTGGGGGTGCTGTACCGATATCGGAAGCAGAGTTCCATGGCTGAAAATACGCAATTCTCAGGCTTGGCTGATGAGACCTCCAGCAAGCCCCCTCACCTCAGACCAGCTCATTACGCGAGTGGGCCAGGTGTCACTCTACTGGTCGCGGTCGCCCTGTTGGTGCTGACCCAGCTTTACCTGGCAATCCCTTTGCTGACGTACGTCGGTCACTCTTTCAGCCCGGCAACACCGGGGGCCGTCTCGTTCGCGCTGGCCACTTGTTTCAGCCTGGCCTATGCTGGCGGGTTCCTGCTCTGGGGGCCGTTATCGGATCAGTATGGTCGTCGGCCAGTGATGCTGATGGGGCTGAGCGCCCTGTCGATTGCCACACTTGCCTGCGCCTTCGTGCCTTCGTTGCCATGGTTGGCGGGACTTCGGATGTTACAGGGGCTGGCAGCGTCCAGTTTTGCCCCGGTAGCACTGGCCTATCTTGCTGAAGCGGTGCGGATACGTCACCGAGCAACCGCCATCGGGGCCATGTCTACGTCTTTCCTCGTGGCCGGCATCCTTGGGCAAGTATTCGCGGCCTGGGTGGCGTTACGATGGGATTGGTTCTGGGTATTTCTGACCACGGGAGGCGGTCTTGTGGTCATGCTTCCATTAATTGCGTTGATGATAAAGGAACCGGCACGCACTATCGTTGAGGGTCATCTGGGCCATCGTTTCGTAGCATTGGGCAAAATTGCCGTGCGGCCTGCCATTCTGCTGCTGTCATTTGCACACATCACACTTCTCCTGTCTTTCGTTGCGATGTATACGGCGTTGGGGCCGCATCTGGCGGGCTTGAACCTTTCTCCTGCCACAGTCATTGCACTGCGCTTGGTTGGATTGCCAGGGATGTTCATCGCCTTGCTGGTCGGGCCGCTTGCTGCTCGGATCGGGATGCCGGGCGTTGCGGGTGCAGGTTATCTGGTTGCGGCCGTGGGCTTGGCCCTAGAGGCTGTGTTAGCGCAATCGCTGACCGGTATTGCCATTGGGAGTCTGGTCTTCGTGGTCGGCGTCGCTCTCGCTATTCCGGCAATGATCACCCAGTTTGGTGATCTGGCGGTACCTAACCGCGCAGCGGGCATGGCCCTCAATGGTTTTGTCCTGTTTATCGGAGCCAGCATCGGTCCATTTATCGTGTCCTGGGTGCCCGGTTTCGTCCCGCTATTGGTGGGGCTTGCGGTGGCACTTTTACTGGCCACTGTCTGCGTTGCGGGCAGTGCATCGCTTGCTTCATCCACGAGGAAATCATGAATTCTATCCGTTCTTCGCTCTCTTCAATTCTGACTTCCTGCCGTTGGATCCTGGTGTTCCGCATCAGTCTAGGGCTTACCGCTGCTCTGTCTGCTTTCGCGTTGCAAACAGCCTCCGGTGCGGTTGGAGATAACCCGATCAGCATCCCAGATACTCATCATCAAACCAGTCAGCGTTCGGTCACTCTGGATGGTCAACCCGCCGCACTCAGCCGTTACGAGAGGCGCGATGAGCGCAATGCCTTCCTGGAGGGAGAACACTTTAGTACGGTGATCGCCGCCGATGGCACACTCAAGGGTTTTGCCAACATCTCGCTCGACCTGGTGGGGAAACCGTTACCGTCTCGTGAGCGCGCTGAGCAGATTGCGGCAGAGTTCTTGCGTAAGGCTGCGCCCGACTTGCTGACCAGCCTAGGGAGAGCGTCTGTTACTCTCCATGATGAACCTATTCGCTTATCACACCCAGGCCGTAACGAGACTGTCCAACTCACCGGTTTAAAATTCAAGGCACGCAATCTGGCTGATAGGCGTTGGTTCTGGGTCATCATCGGTAGCGATGAGAAACCGATGCTGTTCGAGCGCGATCTGGAATGGGCAACCCTGCTCGCTCGCCGCAAAACGGAACAATGGCTGCATGACCGATGGATAAAAGCACAAGATGCCCAACAGATCAGTAAACCAAGCCGTTGGAATCTGCCATGGACTCATTAACTCAGATTGTTCTTGGCAGCAGTGTCGCCGCACTTGTCGTCCCCCCACATCATCGACGCCAGGCAATACTGGCGGGTGGAGTACTCGGTACTTTGCCCGATCTGGACGTGCTCTGGTTCAAAGTATTCAGCAGTGATGTGGTTACAGAAGTGACCTGGCACCGTGGTCCATCGCATTCACTCTTGATGCTAACGTTGTTGGGATTGCTGCTTTGGCTCTTGCTCAAGTCTCGCAGTTCGCTGGTTCGAGGTGCCCCATTGCGGTGGCTGTTGGCGATCTGGCTGGCCCTGATAACACATCCGTTGCTGGATGCCTTTACCGTCTACGGTACGCAGGTGCTATGGCCCATGAAGACCCCACCCGTCATGTGGGCGACAATCTTCGTCATTGATCCGTTGTATACAGTGCCGTTGTTGATAGGGGTTATGGCTGCCTGGCAGCTTTCACCACATAAAACTGCGCAGCAAACGAGTGGCTCAGGCCGAGACAGGGCGGCACACAATTGGTTGGTAGCAGGCTTGCTCGTGAGCTCGGCCTACCTGGTTTGGAGTGTTGCCGCCAAATCTTTGGTTGACCGGGTAGCCTCGCAAAGCCTGGCTGTTCTGAACTTGCAGAATGCCCCGCGTTTTTCTACACCGTTTCCGTTCAACACGCTGGCTTGGCGGGTGATTGTGATGGTACCGGATGGCTACTGGCTCGGTGACCGATCCCTTGTCGCGGATCGGGGAGCGATGCAATTTACTTTTCACGAAAGCGACAACCAGGCGTTGGCGCAGTTCACATCCGTACCGCAGTTGAAACGTCTATTGTGGTTCACACATGGGTTTATCGCCGCTCACGCTCAGCGACGTGAGGATGGCGAGCTTCGGCTGACCCTTGCAGATCTGCGAATGGGGTTAGAGCCCGATTATTTTTTCCGCTATGACATTGCTGGCATAGATGAAAGTGGCCACTGGGCAGCAGCACCAGAAATTACCCAATTGCCTGAGTCGGGTGATACCGCCAAGATGCTAAGCTGGGTGTGGAGGCGTATTTATTACAGTAAAGCAACACCGTGAGTGACAAATGGAATTGTAATACTCTAGAACAGAGTTAATTGATTTATTGGATTATTTTCGCTAAACGGTGACTATCTGTAAGCCAATGCATTAGTAAAAACTGATACATCATCCTATAAAAAATTATCTGAAATAAAAACTAGCTCCGATATTAGTGTGTTTTCTGCGTGATTTGGCCTCAAACCCCAGTAGCACTCAACAGCAGAATGATAGGCTGTTAGTGCTACTGGTTTAATCGCGCCGACTGCGGTTAGCGCTTCTTGCGGTTACGATGCATATCTATGGCGACGGCACTGACAATAATGATGCCTTTGATAATGTCCTGAATGTAGGAGTCCACACCAATAAAAGTAAAACCACTCTTAATCAGTCCTAAGATTACGGCGCCAATTACTGTACCGGTGATACGACCGACCCCACCCATCAAGCTGCTACCACCAATAACGGCAGCCGCAATCGCATCCAATTCATAAGATTGGCCCATGCTTGATTGCCCGCTACTCACCCGGGCGGCCAAAACCACGCCCGCCAAGCCAGCTAATCCCCCGGCAATGGTATAAACCGTTACCAGATATTTATTAACGTTAATGCCTGATACTTTTGCTGAAATCATATTCCCGCCGATGGCATAGACGTATTTACCATAACGGGTGTGTTTCAGTGCAATATGGAATATCACCGCAATAACCAAAAAAATGATAACGGGCATAGCACCTTGCCCAACCGCGGTAAAATCATCGGAGAGAAAACTTACCGGATTGCCTTTAGTGTAATATTGGGCAAGTCCTCTGGCAGAAACCATCATTCCTAATGTAGCGATAAAGGGAGGAATACCTGTACGGGTTATCAAGAAACCATTAATAAATCCACACAGTATCCCGACCCCTATGCCTGCAATAATAGGGATAGCCGCGGGTAAATCCAATAAGTGCGGATACATAGGTGAAATACTTTCTGATGTCTGTGCCAGACTCGCCGCGACAACAGCCGTTAATGCAATTAAAGAGCCGGATGAGAGATCAATGCCGGTAGTGATAATAACTTGTGTCACTCCGACGGCAATGATACCTATAATAGCCACTTGCAGAACGATCAATAATAGCCGATTAGGATTCAATAAAAATGATTGGTCGCGAATAAACCAGCCAAGGAACTCAAAAATCAATGCAATACCGATCATGACAATAAAAATACCGGTATCTTTAGGTAATTTCCCTTTAAATCCAGACATGAATGAATGTGTTTTTGTTGACTCAACCGTTAATGATTTAGCAAATTTAACATTACTCATTATCGTTACCTTCCAGTAATTATTCTGAGGCCAGGGCCATTATCTTTTCTTGACTAGCATCTTGTTTGTCTAATATTCCAGTGATGTGTCCGCTGTGCATGACCATAACTCTATCACTCATACCAAGAATTTCAGGTAGCTCAGAGGAAACTAAAATAATGGCTACACCACGGTTCGCCAGTTCACTAATTAAACGATAAATTTCTGATTTTGCCCCAACATCAATACCTCGAGTGGGTTCATCCAGAATAAGTATTTTGGGTTGAGCTAATAACCAGCGTGCTATGAGCACCTTTTGTTGATTACCGCCACTTAAATTATTAATTATTTGATCCATCGTAGGTGTTTTGATGTTTAATTTTTTAATCTGCTCCATGCAGTCTTGAGCCATTTGTCCATGACTGACAAAACCTTTTGTATTAATGTACTCAGAAAGATTTACGATGCTCATATTCTCAACCACAGACAAGACTAAGAATAACCCTGACTTCTTTCGGTCTTCGGTAAGAAAAGCCAATCTTTGTTCAATAGCCTTTGATGGGGAGTCGATATTGACTGGCAGACCATCGATAAAAATTTCACCACTGTCCGCAGGATGCATACCAAATAAGCTTTCCATAACCTCACTACGACCTGCGCCAACCAAACCAGCAACACCCAATATCTCGCCTCGTTTTACGGAAAATGAGATATTGCGAAATAACCCATCTCGCCGTAACTCATTAACTCGCAAAACTTCTTCACCAATATTATTATTAAATTTTGGGAACATATGAGTAAGTTCACGACCGACCATCATGGTGATTAATGATTGTTTTGTCAGGTTTTCCGTTTTATCTGTGGCAACAAACATGCCATCGCGGAAAACACTTACCTCATCAGTAATTTCGAATATTTCATCCATTTTATGGCTGATATAGATAATGCCTTTCCCTTGCTCTTTTAACTCAGTAATAATCGCAAACAGATGAAAAACCTCACCTTCGGTCAGCGCTGATGTCGGTTCATCCATTATTAAAACATCTGCATCATAAGAAACAGCCTTAGCAATCTCTACCATTTGTTGGCTAGCAATATTCAATTCACCAACCAGCATATCTGGTTTCAATTTTATATTTAAATGCTTTAATAAATCCTTGGTTTTGCTGTTGAGCAAATCGTGGTTAACAAAACCATAATGAACGGGCTCTCGCCCCAACCAAATATTTTCTGCCACCGTCATATGCGGGACTAAATTTAGCTCTTGATGAATCATTGCAATACCAGCATGGAGTGCATCTAATGTATCACTGAAGCTAACCGTTTCGCCCTTTACTTTTATTGAGCCTTCATCAGGATGATATATTCCTATCAAACATTTCATCAGGGTCGATTTTCCTGCGCCATTCTCTCCCATTAATGCATGGACACTTCCTGCTTTTATTTTAATGCCCACTTTATTCAATGCCTTGACACCAGGGAATTGCTTACTGATGCCTTCAGCCTCGAGAATGTAAGGATACATATCATCATCTCCTTGGTCATCATAATACGCTCAGTGGGTAAGCGCCGTACTTATCAAAAAAGTGATAACAATAAATACGGCACCACCTATCCATTAAAATATATTTAATGAATATTTGATTTTTCATGTATAAAAATTTGACTTGAAAAGTTAACTTATTTCTGTGTTTTTATAATTAACTATTAGCCAGGGGAAAAGGTTGTTTTCACTTTTTATTTTTATTAGCAAAGTCTTGGTAATTATCTTTAGTGATGAGTTGATAAGGAATCATAACACTGCTTTCAACTTTCTGGCCGGAGGCTAATTTAATCGCAGTTTCTACAGCGCCTTCTCCTTGACCTTTAGCATCTTGGAAAATACTGACATTCAAATCGCCTTTCTTAATAAACTCAAGCGCATCGGGTGTGCCATCAATGCCACCAATTACTACGCCATTTTTCTTCGCTTGTTTTAAGGCTAAAATAGCCCCAATGGCCATTTCATCATTATTTGATGCAATGGCATCTATTTGTTGCCCAGACAAAACCCAATCAGTGGTAACGTCTACCGCTTCTTTGCGGAAAAATTTTGCAGTTTGCTTATCAATGATATGAATATCTGGATACTGAGCTGCAACTTTCTCTACTCCCCGAGTTCTATCACGAGTAGCCTCACTCGAGAGTTCCCCCATCAGGATCATTACGTTACCTTTCCCCCCCATCAGCTTCGCTAATTCCTCCATCTGTAGACGACCTGCAAGCTCAGAATCTGATCCCACATAGGCCATACCAGCTGGTAACGTTATTTCAGGACGGCGATTCACAAAAACCAATGGTATCTTCGCCTGTTCAGCTAATTTGATCATTGGCTTTACACCTTGAGTATCTACCGGATTCAGAATAATGGCATCGACCCCTTGACTGACAAAATTCTCTACCTGCTGAATTTGTTGGGCAATATCCCCTTTTGCATCCTCGAATTGCCCAGTGACATTCCCTTCTTCTTTCATTTTGTTTTGCATAGCCTGACGTAATATTGTCAGGAAGTTATCATCGAAGTAAGCCATGGAAACGCCAATTTTAAGATCTTTAGCATAAGCACCCAATGGCAACAGACAAATAGCGAGTGAGGCGATAATGATTTTTTTCAGCTTCATGAACTATACCCTTCAAAAGTGGAATGCATTAACATCTCAGCGCCTGCTTATTGAAAATATTTTTTTATAACTGCATGACTCGCAGAAGATAAAAATAGTTATTTTAGGCACTTCAATGCACTTCCGTGAATGCAAACGCCCCATTCCCGGCTTGAAATTCACAAATAATCAATATAAAACAATTGGTTAGTTTTTTATTATCTATTCTTCCATCTATCACCTCTTTTTTTAAATATTTATTTCATAATTAAGATTATTGAAATTTTTAACACCAAACAACCGAAATTTGTGTTTTGCGCAGAGCAAATAACAAAACTATGACATGGATCTAACAAATGCTGGTAATTTGAACACTATCGAGTAACCAAGCACATGCCTTGGCAATGAGGAAATCTTCTTAGTTGCAGTTTGTGTGGCAGAGGGAAATTGTAACAGGTATAGCGGTGATGCCCACAGTATCTATGTGAGCATCAGTTATAGCAGTCTTGCATGTGAAAAAGTAACCCCAAAGAATTGCATCACTTTGGTTTGTAATGAAAATTACAAAAAACATTCCCTTTTACCGCCAAGGAAATAAATCAACCCATAGCAAATGGCTATCCGCAGTAAGAGGCTGTAATTGCCCTCCCTTAATTGCAGGCAACCACCAACAGCCTTGCGAAGCAGTAAGTTGGTGTGTTTCGGTATGGCAAACAAGCCAGTTTCCCTTCACAACGTAGATCAATCCACTATGGGAAACAGGGAGTTTTTGTGCCGAACTCACCGACGATACCGATGCCTGCCAGCAACCGCGCCGCGTCATAATATTAAAGTCTTGACTACTCCCTCCTAATAAACGCGCATGAATAGGGATATCACCGGGGAAAGCAAACGGCTGCAACGGCTTGGAAAGAGTATGTGCCTCCCAGCCTGGGCTGGATAGTTCAACCCCTTCACCTGATAGCAGCGTAATTGACCGATCGATATCCGAAAACATTGAAAACGGGCCATCCTGTTCGATTGTAGCAATGCTGGCACGCCAGGCAAAATCATCTCCACCAACGGGCCAACATGCTATTTCACGGGTTTCGCCGCCGCCATTTCGCCAACGGCTAACGGGTAAGCTGGCAAAATCAAAAAGGGTAAAGCTCATCAGACCTCCTGTTGACAGGCTTTCAATACCGTCAGAAAATCCTGTGCAGATTGCTGTTGCATTGGATGATATCTATCCACTATTACCGCTTTGCCTGCCACATAAACATCGCGAATTTGCGATTTGCCCCCCGCAAATAACCACCGATTCAACAAAGATGCCGATTTTGTACCAGCAATATAAGGATCATCGCCATCCAATACTAACCAGTCAGCGCGGTAGCCTTCGGTTAACTGACTAATTTTGCTGGCACAAGCCTGTCGTCCTCCCGCTAAAGCTTGGCTATAAAGCAAATCAGCCACGGCAGGATATTGCTCACTCGTCAGACGATTGCGGCGTTGATCACGCAGGCGCTGACCATATTCTAACCAACGTAATTCTTCCACCACATCCAATGAAACATGGCTATCTGAGCCGATACCCCACCGCCCCTGATAATGCAGATAATCGACCCCAGGGAAAATACCATCACCAAGGTTAGCCTCGGTAGTCGGGCATAATCCTGCCACAGCCTGACTTTCTGCCAAACGAACAAGCTCGGATTTATCAAGATGTGTCGCATGAATCAGACACCAGCGGCTGTCGACTGACAAATGGTTATACAACCATGCAACGGGGCGCTGCCCACTCCAATCCAGACAGTCGTTGACCTCCTTTTGCTGCTCAGCAATATGAATATGTACCGGTAATTGATTATCCGAAGCTTGTAGGATCTCCTGCATTTGGCTGAGTTCTACGGCGCGCAAAGAATGAAAACATAAACCTTGGTTTTGTAATGGCTGATTAACCAATTGTTTACTAATAACCTGCTGCTGTTTGAGATAGCTATCGGTGCTCTGAATAAAACGGCGCTGCCCCTGCTGAGCAGGCTGAGCACCAAACCCCGCGTAGCTGTACAATACGGGTAACAATGTCATCCCGATACCCGCCTCTTGCGCGGCCTGACTCAGTTGAGCGGTCATTTCACCTGGGCAATTGTATGGATTACCGTCGGGATCGTGGTGTAAATAATGAAACTCTGCGACTTGCGTATAGCCACCTTTCAGCATCTCGATATACAGTTGACGGGCAATCACACCAACATCTTCCGGTGTTAATTGCTGTACCAGTCGATACATCAGATCTCGCCAAGTCCAGAAGCTATCCTGTGGGTTACCGGCGATTTCGGCTAATCCAGACATCATGCGCTGAAAGGCATGGGAGTGAAGATTCGGCATGCCTGGTAGTATTGGGCCGGATAAAACCTGACAACCAGTACCACTGCTGCCGGTCACAATGCGCTGAATATACCCCAGTTCGTCAACAGTAATTTGTACGTTATCTGCCCATCCACTCGGTAAGAAAGCACGCTCGGTAAAATAAACTGGCATAGCGATATCCCAATATTTTGTTCAGAGTCAAACGCGCTAAGCAGCAGCGGCGTCAATTAATTAAACCACTCACTTGTATATACATATACATACGCTAAATTCAACCGTAGACTTAGCATATAAACTTTTTATTTGACGAGGTTAACGCCGTGGCGGAACAACAAAAAGTCTTACAATTAAGTGCCGCAATGGATGATACTCCTGCGCCAATTTATCAACGGGTTAAGTTGGCCATTATCCACCAGATCAGAAGCGAGGTCTGGCAGCCCCATCAACGCGTTCCCTCAGAAAGCGAGCTCGTTGCTGAGCTGGGGGTCAGCCGTATGACCATCAATCGTGCGTTACGTGAATTAACCAATGAAGGTTTCCTTATTCGTATGCAAGGCGTGGGAACTTTTGTTGCTGAAGCAAAAGCGCACAGTGCCTTACTTGAAGTTCATAACATTGCTGACGAGATAACCGCTCGAGGTCATCGCCACAGCAGTAAAATTCTGCAACTAGAAGCTCGCCCGGCAACCCCTGAAGAAGCGGTAGCGTTGGGGATCCTGCCCGGTCAACAGTTGTTCTACTCGCAAATTGTGCATTATGAGAATGACTTCCCTGTTCAAGTCGAAAATCGCTGTGTTAACCCAAGCACGGCCCCCGACTATATGAAGCAGGATTTCAATCACATAACTCCTTACAGCTATCTCACACAAGCCGCGCCTCTGACTGAAGGTGAACATATTGTTGAAGCCGTGATCCCGAGCCAGACTGAGCGACAACTGCTGCAATTGGATGAGCATGAGCCTTGTCTGTTGATTCGCCGAAGAACCTGGTATGGAAAAGTCGTCGTCACTGCGGCGCAATTACTGTATCCAGGCTCACGCTATCAACTCTATGGTCGTTTTACCCCACAAGGCACCGTGACGTCCTGATCAATTTTATTTCTCTGTGAGAACTGCGAAGTGTTACGCAATTGTTTAAATCTCTATCTTGCTGATAGTGACTTTATGCGCTAGGTTGTCCATGATTGTATATACAACTTAATTTCTCTGTGTACTCGCCATCATTAACGCTATAGCAACAAATCAATTTCGGAGCACTGACTTACGCCAGTGATTCAATCAGTGAATAGCGCTGTGGCGTCGGGTATAAAGGGTATAGCTTGAAGGAGTGAGATGGTGTCAGTAATTCACTGTGACAGTTTGTGGTACGGTGCCGATATCGTGACCATGTGTGGAGGGGAATATCATCTGATACCGCAAGGAGCAATAGCGGTCACAGGCGGTAAAATAGTCTGGATTGGGCCACATAAAGAGTTACCAGCACTCCATGCCTCACGTGAGATCGTCTTTCAAGGTGGCCTGATTACCCCTGGTTTAATTGATTGCCATACACATCTCGTCTTTGGCGGTGATCGCAGTGCTGAATTTGAGCAACGCCTTAATGGGGTCAGCTATGCAGAGATTGCCGCTAATGGTGGTGGGATTATCTCGACGGTTAGGGCAACACGGAATACCAGTGAAGAACAATTGCTCGAACAAGCTTTATTTCGGCTGAAACCTCTTCTTGCCGAGGGCGTGACTTGCATAGAGATAAAATCCGGTTATGGCCTTAGTCTTGAAAGTGAAATAAAAATGCTGCGGGTTGCCCGCCGTTTGGGTGAATTACTCCCCATTACAGTTAAAACAACCTGTTTGGCAGCACATGCTTTACCACCTGAGTTTGCCGGCAGAGCAGACGACTACATTGATTTCGTTTGTAATACCGTCATTCCTCGGGTAGCTGAAGAGGGGTTGGCCGATGCCGTTGACGCATTTTGTGAACACCTGGCATTTTCACCGGCACAGGTCGAGCGCATATTCTTGGCCGCCCAGAAAGTCGGTTTGCCGGTCAAACTGCATGCCGAGCAACTGTCGGCACTTGGTGGCAGTACTCTTGCAGCAAAATTTAATGCATTGTCGGCCGATCATCTTGAATATGCCACGAAGTCAGATGTTCAAGCCATGTGCCATGCGGGTACTGTGGCGGTATTGCTACCAGGTGCTTATTACTTGCTACGTGAAACACAATGCCCCCCCATTGAACTGTTTCGCCAGTATGGTGTGCCAATGGCCTTGGCCAGCGATGCCAACCCAGGAACCTCCCCTGCACTCTCTTTGCGTCTGATGCTCAATATGGCTTGCACCTTATTCCGTATGACACCGGAAGAAGCGTTGGCGGGTGTCACATGCTATGCCGCTCAGGCACTTGGTCTGCAAGAGACTCAAGGCACATTGGAAATTGGCAAACTGGCAAATTGGGTCCATTGGCCACTATCCCGCCCGGCCGAATTAGCTTACTGGCTAGGTGGCCAATTATCTGCGACTGTCGTTTTCCAAGGAGAGGTTCGCCCATGAATCTAACTGACCCGTTAAGTTTTCACTCCGGTAAACTGCCTTTATTAATCAGCATTCCTCATGCTGGCACCCGACTAACCCCCGTGGTGGAGGCTGGCCTAACAGCTGCCGCACGCCCTTTATCAGATACTGATTGGCATATTCCTCGTCTCTATGATTTTGCCCGAAATATGGGGGCCAGCTTACTAATAGGTAATTACTCTCGCTTAGTCGTTGACCTTAATCGCCCAGAGGACGATCAACCACTGTATACCACAGCAACAACTGGCTTATTCCCCGAAACGTTGTTCGATGGGCGACCTTGTTTTATCTCAGACAAAACACCGTCGCCGCAGGAGCGTCAATCTTACCTGTTACATATCTGGCGTCCTTATCATCAGCAACTTCAATCCGAATTGGACCGGCTTAAAGCACAGTTTGGCTATGCATTGCTGTTAGATGCACATTCAATTGCATCAGTTATTCCGAGATTATTTGAAGGACAATTACCCGATTTGAATTTTGGTACCAATAGTGGTGTCAGTTGTGACCCATCATTAAGCAAGCAATTAATTGAATGTTGTCAACATCAATCCACCTTCAGCCATATATTGAATGGGCGCTTTAAAGGTGGTCATATAACTCGGGCATATGGTCTGCCCCAGAATCAGCAACACGCCGTGCAACTGGAATTATCCCAGTTAAACTATATGTCTGAAACTGAGCCTTATCACTACCGACCTGAGCGAGCCACGCATTTGCAGCAGTTACTCGAACAGTTAATTCATATCATGTTGTCATGGGGTGAACAGCACTATCAACGCTGAAACGTAACATTCCACTCACTGAGTTTTCAGTCGGTAATAAATGCAAAAAAGGCGGGGTTAATCCCGCCTTTTTAATTCACCTATTTCCGACACAGAAAAGGGTAATAATTACTGCTAAGTTAACTTAGAAACGGTAAGTCAAGTTAACTGCAACAGTATCATCAGTGCCCAGGCCCAGTGGATTGTTGTCTTCATCCAGTAAGTTAATCTGGTAGTCAACATAGGCAAACATGTTTTTGTTAATATAGTAAGTCACACCGATTTCAGCATATTTCAGCAAATCTGCATCGCCAACAACTGCCAGTTCTTTACCTTTAGACTGGACATAAGCGATGGACGGGCGAATGCCATTTTCGAACTGGTATTGAGCGACCAATTCAACGTTCTGGGTTTTATTCGCAATCAGTGCTTTATATGGCGTCATGTTCAGCGTTTCGCCGTACATTGCTGCGATGTAAACTTGGTTTGCATCATATTTCAGTGCAGTAGCCCAAGCCTGAGCTTTATCCCCTGTTGCACTGTCAGCCAATGTTTTTTGGCCTAAGGTCCGATTGGAAGAAGAGTATGCACCCGCAAAGCCGATACCGCTGCCTTCGATGTCTTGGTAATCAACAGACAAACCAAAACCGTCGCCATTAGCCTTCTGGATTGCGCGCTCATTCTTAGTGGTATCTCCATCGTCATTACGACCTTGATACTGAGCTGCAACATTCAAACCTTTAACCAGGCCGAAGAAGTCAGAGTTACGGTAAGTTGCCAAACCAGTAGAACGACCTGTCATGTAGTTGTCGGTATAAGCGATTGAGTCGCCACCGAACTCTGGCAGCATATCGGTATAGGCCAGCGCATCATAAACTACACCATAGTTACGGCCGTAATCGAAAGAGCCAAACTCAGCAAATTTTAGACCAGCAAAACCCAAGCGGGTTTTATTGCCTTTGTCGCCCTGTGATTCTGCATTTTTAGCGGCTACGTTATATTCCCACTGGCCGAAACCGGTCAATTGGCTATTAATCTGTGTCTCACCCTTAAAACCGAAACGCACATAGGTATCGTCAGCGTTATTATGGTTTGAGAAAAGATATTTAGCGGCTACGCGGCCATAAAGATCCAGCTTATTGCCGTCTTTATTATAAATCTCTGCTGCATTTGAAAGAGTAGGAACGATACTCAAGGTGGCCGCCAAGGCCAGTAAACTGCGCTTCATCATTAATTTTCCTTTAAATTTTAATAAAACAAACCCATCGGGCTGAATTAAATTTTCAGCCTCATAAAAGTTAGTTTTTAATTTTTTATAGTTACCTGTCTTGTAAAGCGAAGAGACATTAGCATTAAGCACAAAAAGTTAAAACGGTAAACTTGTAGAAACATAGGTATAAACAGGTAATCAATTGTAACAAAATATGTTTAATGGAACCTTCCGTAACTGATTGATTATATTTATTTTTAGGTAATTATATATAACCAAAATAGTGCATAAGCACCAAAATGGTGCGAAAACATTTCAGTTTGTTTCTTTTTTTTCTATTCGGATATCATATTTGTGAAATGGATCGAATATCACAGTTCCAATGCGATTTTTTATATATCTAAAGTAATTAGATGACTATTTAAAGTACAAATAGAGAGTAATGTCATGTCACCTTTGGTGCAATAACATAAAAATTAAACATTAGGGACGTTAATAGGGTTATAGAAAGTATGAATTTGTTTGGTTATTAATTATCGGTATTTTCATTAGAAGTGTATTTTTTATAAAAATCGCAATAAGAAAAACTTTAATTTAATGCATAAAAAATGAACTTCCATAGCTAAAAGCTCATTTCCTATAGGTTAGAAACAATATACCACTTAAAATTTGGCTTAAGTTGTAGTTCTGGTGGTGATATTACCTCAAGTAACTATCTATGGCGGTATTGGTAACACGGCCTTATTTATACCGTTGGTATCTCACTCTTATCCATTCGTACCAACATAATCCCTGCACGTAATCCAAGGGCTACCTGAGGGTTTGGAAACAAGATCCACTCATCTTCATGTTTAACACGGTAATACTCACCGGATTGCTCCGCCAGCAGTGTACCTTGCTTAAAACGAGTAAAATTAACCGTATCATTGTCAACCCACAGTTTAAAATCAGGATGTTGTTTTAGCAGTGATTTCACCACGCGATAAAACACCATTCCTCCTGAGGGTTGTACAGGCAATGGTTCCCCACTAACTAATGAACGTAATCCCCCGACTATATGCGTAAATTCAGCTAGCTGATTTTCGCCAAATGGTAGCGCTTTTCCCAACTCAAGCGTACAACTTGCGGCCTGGCAGTGCTCACTACTAAAATGAGCAAAGGTCCCCCCTGCCGAGGTATGCATCACTAATGCATCCAGTTGAATATCTTGTAACCACCGTAGCATTACTGCGCTATAGGGTGTTGTTTGATAAGGCAACAATCCAAATCGAGTATGATGAGATTCACGAATTGCCGTGTGTAAATCGTAATGCTGGCGCGTCAGTTGACTCTCTGCTCGGAAAAACGCCGACACAGCTTGCTCAATAATTTCAACCCGTCGGGTTTCATTACTGGGAGGATAACGCCGGTGCCGCCCGCCAAACATACGGTTGATATCTGCTGAGAGGAAACGTTTGCCGGCGCTTATCGCCGCTGGATTGCCAAATATGACTAACAAACGGACGGCCAGCGTTAATTCACCCACTAACAAATCTGACACCAATTGATTCAAAATCTCAATCGGGGCCGTTTCATTTCCGTGGATACCGGCAGATAACACCACTGACTGGGTGTAATTGCCAGAAGGTGTCAACATCAGTATCCCGTCATCGAGCCATTGCCACTCGATACTCAGCGTCGCGCCACGGGTCTGTTCTGGCGGATGGCCCGAGAGTGTTATCGCCAGGAAATCTAGCATCATCGTTCCTTCTAATTCTGCTGGAACGGATATACCGAGCCAATATTAAGTATCCGTGTCAATTCATCCAATGCCTGCCGCCCTTCTTGTAATAACTGCGGATCAGCCAAGTCTTTAAATTGCAAATGATCACGATAATGTTGGTCGACCCAATTATTCAGCGTCACAAACAGCGCCGGTGTCATCATTACTCGACTATTAACAGCTTGTAACTCTGTATCGGTCAAGGCAACACGCAAGCGTAAGCAAGCAGGCCCCCCCCCATTACGCATGCTCTCGCGTAAATCGAATACTTTGACACTGTCAATCGGACCACCGCTATTGATTAATTCCGACAGATATCGCCACACGAACGGGTTTTCTTGTGCCTCCTGCGGAATAACCAACAACATTTTACCATCCGGTTTACTCAATAACTGGCTGTTAAACAGATAGCTTGATACTGCATCAGCAACCGACACCTGCGCGTCAGGGACCTCTATACTGATCAACTGTTGTTCAATGCTACCCATTTTACGGCGAATCTCATCCATAGCTTGAATGCCAGGAATGAATGCATGCTGATGATGGAATAACACATTCTGATTGCTGACAGCGATGACATCATTGTGAAAAACCCCTTGGTCGATCACTGCGGGGTTCTGTTGCACAAAAACAGTTCGGTCTGGTGCCAGTTGATGCAGTCGAGCCACTGCTTCGCTGGCCTCTCGCGTTTGGCGAGCAGGGTATCGGCTAGGATTTACTCCGTTTTCCAGTGCGTTGCGGCCATAAACAAAGACCTGAACCGCTGGCAAGCCATATTCTCCCCCCAGACGATTATGATTAGCCGCACCTTCATCACCAAACAATTCCACAGCAGGTAGTGCATCGTGATGAACAAAGTGACGATGGTTATTAAAAACGCCTTTGAGTAAAGCCGACGTGGTTTCGGCCTCAATTGCACGGTGAAATTTGTTATTTAAATTGGCCACAGTAAAATGCACTCGCCCATCCGCGCTATCCGCAGAAGGTGAGACCGTCGCCGAATTCGCCGTCCACATTGATGATGCGGAACTTACCGCAGATAATAGACGTGGAGATTTACGTGCCACTTCACTCAATACTTGTTCATCTGAACCACTAAAGCCCAACTGACGCAAAACGCCTATGGCTGGTCGCTCCTGTGGTGGCAAAATACCTTGTTTATAACCTAAATCGGCTAATGCTTTCATTTTCAGCAACCCCTGCCGCGCAGCCAGGCGAGGGTTGGAAATACTGTTTTGATGCGCAGTAGAGGCTTCATTACCAAATGACAATCCAGCATAGTGATGTGTCAGCCCAACCAATCCATCAAAATTAACCTCATATCCTGCCATCGTATTCTCCATTCATGGCTCAATGGCTATCGGGCAAATCGAAAGAGATACCCGGTGACAATGTTGCTGGTAGCGTCAAACTTTCGCTTTCGAGTGATGCCATTGGCCAGGCACAATAGTCGGCAGCATAGAAGGCACTTGGTCGATGATTACCTGATGCCCCAACCCCGCTAAAGGGTGCAGCACTTGATGCGCCGGTCAACGGTTTGTTCCAGTTAACAATACCGGCTCGGGCTTCCAATAACAGTTGTTCAAATTGTTGCCGGTCCTCAGAAACCAGACCTATCGCCAAACCGAACCTGGTTTGATTAGCAATGTGTAATGCTTGCGTAAAATCGCCATAGCGAATAACGCTGACCAGTGGGCCGAAATACTCTTCGTCAGGGACATTGATACCAGTAATATCAATGATCCCCGGCGTCAGCACTGCACTTTGGCTATCTGGGCGGGTCATGGCTAATAATGGCTTGCCACCTAAATCCAGCAAATGTTGTTGCGCTGCCAGCATTTTTTCTGCTGCTTGTGATGAAATCACCGCTCCCATAAAGGGTGCTGGCTGCATATCCCAGCGCCCGATACGCAGGGCTTTGGCAATAGCGACAAAACGCTGTAAAAATGCATCGCCTTCAGCGCCAGATTTAACCAGTAGACGGCGCGAACAAGTGCAGCGTTGACCGGCTGAGATAAAAGCCGACTGAATAGCAAGATTTACTGCCGCATCACAGTCTGCTATCTGCTCAACAATCAATGCATTATTGCCACCCATTTCCAGTGCCAGGATTTTTTCCGGTTGGCCGGCCAGTTGGCGATGCAAGTGATAACCGGTATGGGCGCTGCCGGTAAACAACAAACCATCAATATCATGTTGCGCAGCAAGGGCTTCGCCTGTTTCACGCCCACCTTGTACTAAGTTTAATACCCCGTCAGGCATACCTGCCTGCTGCCACAATTTGACGGTTTCTTCTGCCGTCTTTGGTGTTAGCTCACTGGGTTTAAATACCACCGTGTTACCGGCCAGCAATGCAGGAACGATATGCCCATTAGGGAGATGCCCTGGGAAGTTGTAAGGGCCAAATACTGCTAATACACCATGAGGACGGTGTCGTAACACGGACATACCATCAGCCATCGGTGTTTGGCTACTCCCGGTTCGGCTTTGATAGGCTTGCAACGAGATAGCCACTTTGCCAATCATTGCTTGCACCTCTGTCAGTGTTTCCCAGAGTGGCTTACTGGTTTCCAAACTGATAGTGCAGGCCAGTTGCTGTTTATACTGCTCAAGTAATGCAGCAAAACGCTGTATCACCACGACCCGCTGTTCCAGCGATGTACGCGCCCAAGCAGGGAAAGCCTGCCGTGCCGCACGACAAGCCATTGCGACATCATGGCTGTCTGCGGCGCGCGCCTGCCACAATAATTGCCTATCTATGGGGTCAAGTTTGTCGAAATGCGCGCCGTTACCGGTGCGCCATTCCCCTTGAATAAACAGTGCTGGGTGAGTCATTTTTTAATCTCCGGGGCAAAAAGGCTGACTATCCGAACCGTATCACCGGCTACGACACCCAGCGCTGCCGCATTTTTAGTCGTTAAATGCAGTAGCTCGTCTGAAAGATGAGTAGTAATCAATATTGAGCGAAAATATTGATAGCTGTCATTAGCCACTAAATAGGCAGTGCCACTCGGGTCAATATCGATGTCATCAATAACCACGATTCGCTTACTGCTGTCGCGCACCGCCCGCACGTCATCTGTGTTGGCCTCCAGTGTTGGACCGCCATCAAAGATATCCACATATCCCTGATATTGCAGGCCTTCGGTTTCCAGCACTGCACGTGCGGGAGCCGTATGTGGATGGACCTGCCCAATGACGGCCCGCGCCTCTTCTGCCAGAAAATCCACATATAACGGGTGTTTTGGCATTAATTCAGCAATAAACGCTTTCTGCCCAGTACCACTGAGATAATCAGCTTTAGCAAATTCAATGGCAAAGAAATGCCGCCCCACATTTTCCCAAAATGGCGAACGCCCCTGTTCATCGGTATAGCCACGCATTTCCGCAATCACTTTGCGGGAGAAATACTGGCGGAATGCGGCAATGAAGAGAAAACGTACTTTTGATAAGAAGGGGCCATTTTTATCTTTACGGTATTCAGGATCGAGAAACAAGGTACAGAGTTCGCTATACCCAGTGTGATCATTGCTTAAAAACAGGGTCGGTACCGATTTGTACACATTGAGTGTTTTGGATGCATGAACCAACGTGCCGACACGGAAGTTATACCAAGGGTCATGCAAACCAACAGCCACCTCAATAGCACTAACGCCCACCACTTTTTCTCGCTCACTGTCTTCCAGAACAAACAAATAGCCCTGTTCACCCGCAGCCAAAGAACCTTGCCAGGTATTTAACGCGCGCTCAATTCGAGCGGCGAGGTGTTCTTCATTTTGTGGCAGTGAAGTCATGCCAACGCCAGTTTTACCTGCCAATTCAAGGATATCGGCCAGATCACGGCGTTCTACCGGGCGAACTATCATCATAGTCAAGGTCCCTTGCTTACTGCATCAATGTTATGACTTAACCTGTCGACAAACCTGTTCAATACCCATGGCAAGCCGGGCTAAGCCCTCTTTAATATCCTGTTGAGAAATAATCAGGGACGGAGCAAAACGCACCACATTCGGACCCGCAATCAAAGCAATAAGCCCGTACTGTGCGGCAGCCTGAACAATCTCTTTGGCCTTCTCGTCATAATCCTTGTGAAGCACACAGCCAATCAGCAACCCGCGCCCACGGATTTCAGAAAAGACTTTGTGGCGGGCGTTTATTTCAGCCAATCCAGCCAAGAACCACTGATGCCTCTCTTTTACGCCTGCGAGGAGTTCTGGTGTGTTGATAAGAGACAAAACAGTACCCGCCACGGCACAAGCCAGTGGATTACCGCCGTAGGTAGTACCATGACTGCCGACATTAAGTGCGCTGGCATATTTGGTCGTCGTTAACATTGCCGCAATCGGGAAGCCGCCCCCAAGTGCTTTGGCACTGGTCAGCACATCAGGCGTTACACCGTAATGCATGTAGGCATAAAGTTCTCCGGTACGGCCAACCCCGGTTTGTACTTCATCAAAAATAAGTAATGCGTTATGACGATCACACAAAGCTCGCAAGCCATGTAAGAACTCGCTATCAGCGGGTAGCACACCACCTTCCCCCTGAATCGGTTCCACAATGACAGCACAGGTTCGGTCATTAATCAGTTCCTCCGCTGAGGCGATATCATTGAAAATACCGTGGCTGATCCCCCCCGGTAGCGGAGCAAAGTCTTGCGAATATTTCGGCTGCCCGCCCGCAGAAACGGTAAACAGCGTCCGGCCATGAAATGCATTCCTGAATGCCACAATCTGGTTCTTTTCGCCGGCAAGCCCTGGCTTATTACCGAAATTATTCAACGCATATTTACGGGCCAGTTTCAGTGCCGCTTCATTGGCTTCAGCCCCAGAGTTACAAAAGAAAACTTTCTCGGCGAAAGTGGCATCAATCAATTGTTTTGCCAGGCGCAGTACCGGTTCATTGGTATAGCCGTTACCCAAGTGCCATACTTTTTCTGCCTGCTCAATCAGTGCTGCTTTTACTGCCGGATGCCCATGTCCCAAGGCATTTACGGCGATACCACCAGCAAAATCGATATAAGATTTGCCCTGCTGATCCCACAGTGTCGCGCCTTCCCCTCGCACGATAATAAAATCTGCTGGTGCATAGGTTGGCACGATCCATTCATCAAAAGACTGTCGGGTAACGGGGATTGGGTGTTCCATAGTGGCCTCTTTGATCAGCGTAAATATGGGGTTGAGAGACTCATCGTTTGAGGTCACCATACCCCAACAAAAATCTCTTATTCTGTTAACAATAAAGAATGAAATATATTCACCTGATATAAAGTGTACAGCAGCTTTCATGCCACACCAGTCACAATGTGAATAAAATGTACAAATTCCATTAAAACAATAATTTAAATTGCATAGTTATGCAAAACACTCGCATTCATACTGAACTTTAGCGAAGAGAAAAGCCATTTTCGTGGGTTTGAGTAGAAATTATATGCATTTGACATCAATTTTGATTTTTGCTCTGTCAGATCACATTACAGCAACACAAAAATAACAATTAAGCTTTCCAACGCCCTATAAATGGGCAGTGAATGCATCAATTAAGTGCATTTCTCCTGCTAACAAGGCCGGTGATACGAAAGGATTTACTCCGTTTATGCATAATGGAATGAGGGATATTGCAGAAATAGCGGCAGAAGATAATGCTGTTATAGCTCCATTTTCTGGAGCCAGGTAAATATACTCATAGCGGAAATTAGATGGTTATCGACGCGAGCGGCTATTATCTATGACGCTGGTGAGTTGATTAATCAGTTGCGCCAGTATGCGGATGGCTTGTTCGCTCTGTTCCGACCAGGCAAACGAAGCATTCAGGCGAAAACAGTGATCAAACTGACTGCCCGTGGTAAACATTCTCCCCGGCGCGATGCTAACCCCCTGCGCCAACGCCCGCCGATATAACTCACTGGCATTAAACGGCGGTTCCAACTCCAGCCAAAGGAAATATCCCCCGGCAGGATGGCTGATTTTGACATTTTTAGGAAAATGCTCAATAACCGCCTGATGCAGCGTATTGAGCCGCTGTTCCATTAAGCGGCGCAGGCGGCGCAGATGAATGTCATATCCCCCCTGACTGAGATAATCTGCAATCGCTAACTGAGTCGGCACACTGGCCGAAACCGTACTCATCAGTTGTAAGTGCTGAATTCGCTGCGCATGTTCCCCTGCTGCGACCCAACCGACACGGAATCCCGGCGCCAGGCATTTAGAAAACGATGAGCAATGCAGAATTTGCCGATGCTGATCGAGTGCTTTGGCTGGCAACGGCCGCTCCGCACCAAAGTACAACTCACCATAAACATCATCTTCAATCAACGAGATATTATTCTGCTGTAGCAGGGCTACGAGCCGTTCTTTCTGCGGCCAGGACATCGTGCAACCCAATGGATTTTGAAAATGTGTCATCAGCCAACAAGCTTTGATCGGGTATTGGTTAATCACCTGTTCGAGCGCATCGAGGTCCATACCCTGTTGTGGGTGGGTTGTAATGGCAATCGCTTTTAGCCGCAAACGCTCGATCGCCTGTAATGCACCATAAAATGCGGGTGACTCAATCACTACCCAATCTCCGGGCTGCGTAACCGCTTGCAAGCTCAGACTTAGTGATTCCATCGCACCCGCAGTGATAACAATTTCTTCAGGGGAGACATTCATTCCACTGGCGGCATAACGCTGAGCTATATTGCGCCGCAAACTTTCGTTACCCGGTGGTAAGTTAGTCACTGAGCTTTGTGGTGATATCTTACGTGCGACGCTGGCCAGCGCCCGTGATAATCGGAGTTGTAACAATAAACTCGGATCGGGAAATGCCGAGCCAAATGGCATTATTGCTGGGTCTTTCCCTGCCTGTAGTACATCAAAAATAAAGGCATTAATGTCTACCTGTTCATCCAGATGCAGTTTTTTCCCTCGCTGTGGCTGGGGTAATTGTGTCGGCCGTGAAGCAACATAATATCCCGACTGCGGCCGGGCCACGATCCAACCTTGGCTTTCTAATAGCTGATAGGACTGCACTACGGTCATCAGACTTAATCCTGATTGTTTACAACTTTCCCGCAACGAAGGCAGCTTGTCACCCGCCTGCCAGACCTTGGATTGTATTTGTGCCCGGATTTGCTGAGCTAACTGTTCATATCGAGTCATAAGCCAACTGTTATAGGTAAGATTGAATTAATTGTCACTATTATAGCCACTTTAACTTATGGTTAACTAACTGCCAAGTTTACTCCGCCAAATAATCGCCTGTTGTCACTACCTGTTATCGGGATAACTAATACCGGCGTGATTCATTTTATAGATTAATGAGGCAGCACCATGTTTGCAGCGAGGTCACTATGTTTGGCTTAACCGCTCTAGAGTTGGCCAGAATCCAATTCGCTTTTACCATCTCATTCCATATCATCTTTCCAGCCATCACTATTGGGTTGGCCAGTTTTCTTGCGGTGTTAGAAGGTTTATGGTTAAAAACCAAAAATGAGGATTACCGCGACCTCTATCATTTCTGGTCAAAAATATTTGCCGTTAACTTTGGTATGGGTGTGGTATCTGGTTTGGTCATGGCCTATCAATTCGGCACTAACTGGAGCTTTTTTTCAGAATTTGCCGGCAGTATCACCGGCCCGTTGCTGACATATGAAGTACTGACCGCGTTCTTCCTTGAAGCCGGTTTCCTTGGGGTGATGCTTTTTGGTTGGAACCGCGTTGGGCCGGGTTTGCATTTCTTTGCAACCTGCATGGTGGCATTAGGCACGTTGATGTCTACCTTCTGGATACTCGCCTCCAATAGCTGGATGCAAACCCCCCAAGGCTTTGAAGTTATTAATGGGCAAGTGGTGCCTGTCGATTGGTTGAAAGTGATATTCAATCCATCCTTCCCCTATCGGTTACTGCATATGTCCACGGCTGCTTTCCTTGCATCGGCATTCTTTGTCGGCGCCTCTGCCGCCTGGCATTTACTGCGTAAACGGGATACACCCGCGATGCGGAAAATGCTGTCAATGGCAATGTGGATGGCGTTGATCGTTGCCCCACTACAGGCGGTTATTGGCGATGCCCATGGCTTGAATACACTGGAATATCAACCGGCTAAGATTGCGGCGATTGAAGGGCACTGGGAAAACAAGCCCGGAGAACCCACGCCACTCATTCTGTTTGGTTGGCCAGACATGAAGCAGGAGAAAACCCATTTTGCGCTGGAAATTCCTTATTTAGGCAGCTTGATCCTCACTCACAGCTTAGAAAAACAGATCCCAGCATTGAAATCTTTCCCAGTGGAAGATCGTCCGAACTCAACCATTGTCTTCTGGTCCTTCCGTATTATGGTCGGATTAGGCATGTTGATGATCTTGGCCGGTATCTGGAGTTTATGGCTACGCTGGCGTGGCAGCTTATACCAATCGCGCCCTTTCCTCTATTTTGTGCTGTGGATGGGACCCTCGGGCTTAATTGCTATTCTGGCCGGTTGGTTCACCACCGAAGTCGGCCGCCAACCGTGGATAGTCTATGGTTTGCAACGCACCAGTGATGCGGTTTCATCTCATGGCGAAATGCATATGAGTATCAGCCTGCTGGTCTTTATTGTGGTTTATGGTTCGGTATTTGGGGTTGGTTACGCTTACATGATGCGGCTTATCCGTAAAGGGCCAAAAGCGCATGAAGGTACCCAGCAACAACCCGGCGGACCCGGTCAGCCGAATACGCCATCACGGCCACTGTCGGCAGTAAGTGAGTCATTTAGTTCTGACAACCACCAAAGCAGGAGCTAATTATGGGTATCGATCTTCCACTGATTTGGTTTGTCATTATCGTTTTCAGTACCATGATGTATGTAGTGATGGATGGTTTTGATTTGGGTATCGGGATCCTGTTTCCACTGGTAAAACACAGCCGTGATCGGGACTTGATGATGAACAGCGTCGCCCCCGTGTGGGATGGTAACGAAACCTGGCTGGTTCTTGGAGGGGCAGCCTTATTAGGTGCTTTCCCGTTGGCATATGCAGTTATTCTGGATGCACTGGCAATTCCTCTTACCCTAATGTTATTGGGTTTGATCTTCCGTGGCGTAGCCTTCGAATTTCGCTTTAAAGCCAGCGCTGAAAAACAGCATATCTGGGATAAAGCCTTTATCGGTGGGTCATTGATTGCCACCTTTACTCAGGGCATAGTGGTCGGTGCTTTTATTCACGGCTTCCCGGTAACGGGGCGGAGTTATAGTGGCGGCCCATTTGACTGGTTGACACCTTTTGCTCTGTTTTGTGGCTTCGGTCTGGTTATAGCCTATGCACTACTCGGCTGTACCTGGCTCATTATGAAAACCGAAGGACATGTGCAACAGGTCATGCATAAGCTAGCCACACCACTGACATGTGTAATGCTGCTCGTTATTGCCATCATTAGCCTGTGGACACCGCTTGCACATCCACAAATTGCGGCACGCTGGTTTACGCTACCCAATCTTTTTTTGTTCTTACCGGTGCCATTATTGGTAGTCCTGGCTAGTTGGGTATTACTGCGCTCAGTTAAACGGGGTGGGCATTATGCCCCCTTCCTATTGACGTTATTGCTGGTGTTCCTTGGCTATAGCGGTTTGGGTATTAGCATTTGGCCTTATCTTATTCCGCCATCCATTACTTTGTGGCAAGCGGCAGCTCCGCCGCAAAGTCTGGGTTTTATGCTGGTCGGCGCACTCTTTATTATTCCTATTATTTTGGTTTACACCTTCTGGAGCTACTACGTATTCCGAGGGAAAATCCATCACGATCAAGGTTACCACTAAGTACCAAGTGGATAATGACAATCATGGGCTAGTTCGCTGGCCCTGATATGTTCTTATAGTGAATATTAGAATTTGTATGCATGAGACTTATATGTCTGAAAATAAAACGATAAAATCACAAACAGCCCTTCAGCCAACTGAACAGCTAAAATCGCCTTGGTGGAAGAAGATCGGCTGGATGTTACTTATTTGGTGCGGTAGCGTACTGACTTTATTCGCAGTTTCTATGTTGTTTCGTATGATGATGACTGCGGCCGGCATGAAGTCCCATTAACGCTTACATGACACGATGAACATACGGTAAGGTTGCCACGTTTATTGGTCAAAGGAATATTATGTTATGAAACGTTACCTCATCCCCTTGGTTAATCAGATAGCTTTACTGATGATGCTACTGGGTTTACTGGGCCTTGCCGGTATGACTATCTCGTCATGGATGGCGCAAAGTATTCAGGGTAACGCGCATGCCATCAACAAAGCAGGCTCGCTACGCATGCAAAGCTACCGGCTGCTTTCAATGGTACCGTTAAATAATGGTGATTTGCCCTACCTGGTTGCACTCGAGCAGGATAAAACCAGTAGCGACTTACAACATGCGTTACAGCGAGAAGGGTTAACCAGCCAATATCAACAAATAGAGCGTTACTGGCAAACCACGCTAAAACCACAGTTGCTACAAGCTAAACATCCCGATGACGTTGCCGTCAACGTGGCAGACTTTGTCCACCAGCTAGATGCTCTGGTATTAGCCATTGACCATAAAACTGAACAACGCTTGTTATTGGTTACCATGATTCAACTGGTGTTCATTGTTCTGACAATGAGTTTACTATTGGCCACTATCTATTATTTGCGCCGCCGCATACTGCGTCCATGGCTGCAATTAATCTCCATGGCGAATGCGATTGGTCGCGGTGATTTCAGCAAACGCTATACGCTGTCTTATCAACGAGATGAAATGGGAATGCTGGGTACCGCATTGAATCGAATGTCGCAGGAACTTTCTTTGATATACAGTGACTTGGAGCAACGAGTTACTCAAAAAACCGCTGATTTACAACAAAAAAATCAAGTATTAGCCTTTCTATATCATAGTAGCCGTCAATTACATACCCACCAACCATTAAGCGAGCGCTTAGTTCCAATTATCGAGCAGCTACAAACACTGACACCATTGGAAAATGTGCAGATCTGTTTATATGAAAATCATCTTTATCGCGATCATCTCGCTGATAACGCCGATGGCGAATATCTGCCGCCCCAAAACAGCCCGGCACAACTCACTATTAGCAGCTCATCTGGCGGAGTGAGTAGTGCTGTTTTGCGGGAATCTTTGAGTTGGAGTCTGAGTGATAAGCTTGGTCAATATGGGTTGCTACTGGCAAAACTACCCACTGATAAATCACTCAATTCAGATCAGCAGCAACTGATCAATATGCTGGTGGAGCAACTGAGCAGTACATTGGCACTGGAAAGCCAAGCCCGGCATCAGCAGCAATTATTATTGATGGAAGAGCGTTCAGCCATTGCCCGGGAACTGCATGACTCCATCGCCCAGTCGCTTTCCTGCCTCAAAATTCAAATCAGTTGTTTGCAGATGCAAGCGCCCGACATGCCGGAACCCAGTAAACTTTTAGTACAGCAAATGCGCGATGAACTTAACATCGCCTACCGCCAGCTACGTGAATTACTGACGACCTTCCGCCTGAAGCTAAATGAGGCAACATTACAAGCGGCACTTCAGACTTTGGTAAATGAATTCAGCGAGCGAGCCAGTTTACCCATTACCCTCGAGTTTAACTTGCCGTCAGACTGTGTCCCCGACCATCAAGCCATTCATATGGTTAACATTGCCCGTGAAGCACTGAACAACATTTATAAGCATGCTCACGCCAGTATCGCCACAGTCAGGGTTACTGTTGAGCAAGGTGATGTCATCATGTCCATCCGCGATAACGGCTGTGGGATTGGACAGGCCAGCGAGCGGCCTAATCATTACGGTTTGATCATTATGCAGGATCGGGCAAATAGCCTGAATGGTGACTGTAACATCCGCCAACGGGACGATGGCGGAACAGAAGTTCAGGTGCGATTTGCTCCAGATAATGACTCTCTTGACTGATGCTTTCTGTCCAGATGGCCTATCTCTACCGCTTCGTGGCTAGATCTGGTAATCAATCACCACCTCATCTGCTGCCTCTGCCAACACTTTCTCTTTAATATCATGCAAAGAAAGTGTTGGATTACAGAGCTGTATAAAGAACCAAATGAAGTTACGTTGTAACTGACCTCGTTTTAGCCCTAGCCAAACAGTATTAGCATCAAACAAGTGTTCGGCATTTAGTCGTACTAACCCTTTATCACGATGTGCCTCGTAGGACATATCCGCCAGAATGCCGACCCCCATGCCGAGTTCAACATAGGTCTTAATTACATCAGAATCTTGTGCACTGAGTGCAATATCGGGTGTCAGTCCAGCATTTTTGAAGGCATTGTCCAAACGTGAGCGGCCAGTAATCCCCTGACGATAGGTAATCAATGGCAACGTACTCAGCGTTTCAAGGGTGATATTAGGGTCTTGTGTTAGCGGGTGATTATCCGGCACGACAATAGCGTGGTGCCAGCGATAATAAGGAAACGTGGCGACAGACTCGTCACTCATTAATAGTTCAGTAGCAATACCAATATCCGCTTCACCGGAATGCAGCATGGCTGCAATCTCTTGCGGGTTCCCCTGGCTAATAACTAACTTAACTTGCGGGTATAACAGGCGGAATTCTTTAATCACCCGAGGCAAACTGTAGCGAGCTTGAGTGTGTGTGGTAGCAATATGCAACTGTCCACTATCATTATTGCTGAATACATCAGCCAGACGGCGGATTTGATTAGCATCATTCAGCATGCGTTCGGCTACTGTCAGCAACTCCTTGCCCGGTTCAGTCATCCCGAGCAACCGTTTTCCTCGTCGAACGAAGATCTCAATACCCAATTCTTCTTCTAGTTCGCGAATATGCCGGCTAACACCCGATTGTGAGGTAAATAAAGTATTAGCCACTTCGGTCAGGTTATAGTTGCAACGGGCTGATTCCCGAATAATTTTAAGCTGCTGGAAATTCACATTTAGCCCCTTTTGATTTCACTCTATTTGGTAGATAGATTTACGGGGGAAAATGGCCACCAACAAATACAAAAAAACCGTTGCTTATGTTTTTTTGTGCTAAGTAAAGCTTATGGCATACGTAAATCACTATACTATGGTGGTAAAAATTGAAATAACCCAAATTATCAAAAAGATAGGGGAAATAGAGGGGCTTCTAATTTTGGGGAAGAAATTAAAATCAGCTATATTTAATTACTTTTTAATATACCCAGAGCTATTGGTATTGCCGGTAGAGCGCCGACTCCCCTACTGATGCGTCAGTTACCCAGAGGATCGTACTTTGCCGTTAGACGCCCTTTTGGCTCGGTGCTAAAATCGCTTAATAAAATTCATCTGCCAAGACTTTATCTCCTTCATATTCATGCCAGGGAGTGAGTTGACATTGATGTTATTCAGCCTTTTATGTATGTAAGGCTGTTCAGGAGTTACTCATGCCATTGGCTATTATCGCACTCACCATTGCTACCTTTGGCATTGGTACCAGCGAGTTTGTAATTATGGGGTTATTGCCGGAAGTTGCCCATGACTTGGGGGTCAGTATCCCTAAAACCGGGATGTTGGTTTCTGTTTATGCCATGGGTGTGGTAATCGGCGCACCTTTATTGGCTATTGCAACGGCGCGAATCCCGCGTAAATCCACACTTTTGGGTTTAATTGTCCTGTTTATTATTGGCAATGTCCTGTGTGCATTGGCACAAACCTATAACTTATTGATGGCTGCCCGTATTATTGCAGCGCTCTGCCATGGCACTTTCTTTGGTTTGGCATCGGTGGTCGCCACTGATTTGGTCCAACCTAACCGCCGGGCGCGGGCAATAGCATTAGTCTTTATGGGTGTCACACTGGCAAATGTACTTGGTGTGCCATTAGGTACAGCAGTTGGACAAGCTTTTGGTTGGCGAGCCGCTTTCTGGGGTGTCAGTGCTATTGGTATTGTAGCTATCATCGCGGTAATCGCCTGGTTACCGAATAATATTCCGATGAAGAGAATCAGTCCTAAGCTGGAATTCAAAACCCTGATGCAGAAAAAAGTGCAAACCGCCTTACTGCTATCAGTATTAACCAATGCCAGCCTGTTTACTGTTTTCACTTATATTGCACCATTATTGCGTGAGGTGACGCGAGTTTCTGAACATGGCGTTACTGTGGTGTTATTGATTCTTGGGGTTGGGTTGTCCATCGGCAGCGTGATGGGAGGTCGTTTAGGCGACAAAAACCTGGTGGGATCCATGACCCGACTAATCGCCATACTGATAGCTATCCTGCTGGCGCTGCATTACACCATTGGTTTCTATTTACCGGCACTACTGACATTGTTTATCTGGAGTATTGTGGCTTTTGCCTTGTGCCCAATGTTACAACTATTAGTAGTGGATCAGGCCCGTGACGCCCCTAATCTGGCATCAACCTTTAACCAAAGCGCGTTCAATTTAGGTAATGCATTGGGCGCCTGGTTCGGTGGCACCTTGCTGGCTTTTGGTCTGCAATTACAGCAACTTCCGCTGGCTGCAATGGTCGTGATGGTTATCGCACTGGTCACTATGTTGCGTTTAAGATTGCATTTCCGTCGAACGGCAATTGTAAAACCCATCAATTAAGCAATCAATTCATCTTGCCCTACATATCTGTGGGGCAAATGCGCCGTTGCAGCCTATCGCTCTCTTTTTATGCAAATAATTATCATTAACATTGGTTGATGTTATAGTTTATCCCTTTATAAGCCACAACCTCTGCTGGCTGATGACCAAGAATAAAACATCATAGGATAAGAAGGATAAACTGTGACCACAGGATCAACCGCAGCAAAACCCACGCATCGCCCAGTTCCACCGCGTCTGGTTCAGGTGAAAAAGATAGTGGATACCTCACCGCATTTACGTCGAATCACCTTCCATAGCCCGACATTGCAGAATTACCCGTCTGATTGCGCGGGCGCTCATTTGAAAATCTTCCTACCTTTGGCGAGCCAAACTCAGCCGGAACTGCCAGTACTTGGTGAAAAAGGTCCAATCTGGCCTGCCGCCGAGGTCCGTCCGATTGTTCGAACCTATTCTGTTCGTGCTTCTCGCCCAGAACTGAGTGAGCTGGATATTGAGTTTGCTATTCATGATCACCGTGGTCCGGCGGTCGATTTTGCCCGCAATGCCAAAGTCGGTGATTGGTTAGGGATTACCAATCCTGGTGGACCGGAAACTATGTTGCCAGCAGCGGCATACAGCTATCTAGTGGGTGACCCCGCCTCACTGCCCGCTATTGCCGCCTTACTGGAAACCCTGCCTGCAAATGCCGAAGGCCATGCCATCATCCGTGTAGATAGCCCGCAAGATGTATTGAATCTGATTAAACCTGCCGGGTTGGAACTGAGTTGGGTCATTGGGGGTACGGAAAAAACAGGTGATGTGATAACCCAATTCTGTGCGCTGAATCTGCTGATGGAAGAGTCAACATTCTGGCTGGCTGGAGAAGATAGCATGGTGGTGCAATTGCGCCGTTATCTGCGCCGAGAAAAAGGGTGTGAGCGGCAGCAACTTTATGCTGTACCCTACTGGCGCGAAGGGCTGAATGAAGAAGATTATCACCATAAGCGCCATGAAGTTATGGACAATATTGACGAGTAAGATTAATTAATATCTGTAAAATCAATGGACATTACCCTGTAGTGTCCGTTTTCATAGCTATTTTTTTTACCCTTTCCAGTTAAAACCTTGTAAATTTTCTGCGACAATTCCCTGTTATTTGTTAGTCTTAAAGCTACTTAGCCTACAATATGGCACTTAATTATCATTAAATGGCTCTAATGCCCGTTTAATGCAGTAAAGTTATTAGGAGCGCTCTCGAAATGAAGTCGCAAAATGATCCTGGCCGATCTAAATCTCGCCATCACGAATACTCCCTCATCCTGCCGATCATTGCATTGGTCATTCTTAATAGCTGGGGTGATACCAGCAATTTTGCTGCTGTTATTGTTATCAACCTGATCGCACTTGTGGGTATCCTGAGCAGTGCTTTTAGCGTAGTGCGCCATGCCGACGTATTAGCACACCGCCTGGGAGAACCCTATGGCTCTTTAATCCTCAGTCTGTCGGTTGTTGTGCTTGAGGTCAGTTTGATCTCAGCCATGATGGCAACAGGTGATGCCGCACCCGCCCTGATGCGCGATACGCTCTATTCAATCATCATGATTGTGATTGGTGGATTGGTCGGTGTTTCCTTGCTGCTCGGCGGTCGAAAATTTGCTACCCAGCATGTCAATCTGGTAGGCATTAAACAGTATCTGATGGCTATATTCCCGCTGGCTATCATTGTGTTGGTGCTACCGAGTACCCTGCCCGGCGGCAACTTTAGCGTGGCTCAATCACTGGTTGTCGCAGCAATTTCAGCCGCGATGTACGGTGTTTTTCTGCTGATTCAAACCAAAACGCACCAAAGTCTATTTGTGTATGAACATGAGGATGAAGGTGACGACCCGAGTGACCCTCACCATGGTAAGCCATCCTCACACAGTAGCTTGTGGCACACATTTTGGTTGTTAATTCATTTAATAGCAGTAATAGCCGTTACCAAATTTGATGCCAACCCATTAGAAGCACTGCTTACTGAGTTAAATGCACCGGCTAAATTTACCGGTTTCCTGATTGCTCTGCTAATCCTCTCCCCTGAAGGATTAGGGGCGTTAAAAGCGGTGCTGGCTAATCAGGTACAGCGTGCGATGAACCTGTTCTTCGGCTCAGTGCTGGCAACCATTTCACTGACCGTTCCTGCGGTTACCTTGATTGCGGTAATCACCGGGCAAGAGTTGAACTTTGGTCTGGAAGCGCCACATATCGTGGTGATGGTCAGCGTGTTGATTTTGTCGCAAATATCATTTTCCACCGGCAGAACCAACGTACTTAATGGTACCGCCCATCTGGCGCTATTTGCCGCTTATATGATGACTATCATGCTGTAACTTCATGCCCGCCAAGGGATAAGCAAAGGGCAAGCGTTTATCGCGCTTGCCCTTTTTTATCGGGTCATCCATTCATAACACTGAGTTATGAATAGGCATTTAGAGTGTGTTGGCAGAGTGCAGAGCGGACACAGTCCTGTTTATCAAAGCGGATGATACCAATCATTTCATCCTCAGCAAAACGCTCCAGCGCGTCACTGAGACCTGATTTCACACCACGCGGAAGGTCGCATTGGGTGATATCGCCATTAACGATGACCGTAACATTTTCACCGAGACGGGTTAGGAACATCTTCATTTGGCTGGCGGTTACATTTTGTGCCTCATCGAGGATCACTACCGCATTCTCAAAGGTACGCCCGCGCATATAGGCGAAAGGCGCAATTTCCACTTTGCCGATTTCTGGGCGCAGGCAGTATTGCATGAAAGACGAGCCGAGCCGGCGCAGCAGAATGTCATACACCGGGCGGAAGTAAGGCGCGAACTTCTCAGAGATATCACCAGGTAAGAACCCCAGATCCTCATCAGCCTGTAGTACAGGTCGCGTCACAATTATCCGATCAACTTCTTTGTGAATCAGTGCTTCTGCGGCCTTAGCCGCGCTGATAAAGGTTTTACCACACCCAGCTTCGCCGGTCGCAAAGATGAGCAGTTTATTGTCTATGGCTGATAAGTAATGACCTTGAGCTTCCGTACGCGCCTGAATAACGGAGGTATCACGGCTATCCCGTGCCATACCTATTGATTCAACACCGCCCATTTGCACTAACGATGTCACGTTTTCTTCCTCACGTTGACGATGGCTACGTGAATCACGTCTAATTACGCGTTTCGCTTCACGACGAGCTTTGATCACTGCTTTCTGTCTTCCCATAGTGGCACCTTACAGTTTGTTTCACCTACCGCAGCAGCGGTTGCCTGCGCGATTATATCCGTCATACTTCAAGCTGCATGTGTGTTGACTTCCTGCAACTCGAATTACTTTGGGTATATGTTTCACATACGGATGAGGTTTTTGGCTTCCTTCGCAGCCAATAATAGCCAATGAAAAATGCGAGTAGCGTCAACACCCAGGCCCCAAAATGACTTGGGTAAAAACAGGTCTGGGGTGAGAACGATATCGCAAGGGAGTTATTACGTGACATGAATACTTGAAACAATAACGCTGGAGACAAAAATATATCAGGGATAGATAATGACAGTACTGCTGGAAAATGAGAGTCGGAGGGGGAGCCCTCGTAACAACGAGATGCTTGGGTAAAACAGTGGTCTTGTCTTAACAGCCCAATCATGGACTCTAGCATTAGCGATCCCCGCAGTGATAAACAACAGCCTAAGCTATGCACCGTGTGAAAAATACCGCCAGATGATTACAGTATAATGACACTCTTAAGTTTCGCGATCTCAAAATGTAAAAAAATATAATTTTTTTATTTGCTCATTTTTTGCTCTGATTATTTTTTGCATCGCGCTATACTATTAAGCCCTGTTTTACTCCGTGCATCAAACGAGCTTCGTAATTTCGCCTTTACCTTTTTTATTTGGGTTATAAGTAAAGACGAAAATAAAAAAACATCATTAATACAATAGAATAAACTCAAATGTAATTAACCAGATCCTCTCTAACGGCTGATTCTTAAATCCTGCAAACGTGCTATTTGTCGGCCTTCACTATCAAAGTTCTCCAGAGCCAGCCAATCATTAAATGCCTGCTTAATTAATGGCCATTCACGATCAGTTATGGAATACCAATTGGTGTCTCTATTGCGCCCTTTAGTCACAATCGCCTGACGAAATTGGCCCTCATACTGAAAACCAAAACGAGACGCAGCAGAGTTTGAGGGTTCATTCAATGAATCGCATTTCCACTCACAGCGCCGATAGCCTAATTTATCGAAGACATAATGTAATAGTAAATATATTGCCTCCGTCCCTGCCGAGTTACGTTTTAAACGTGGCGACCAATTCACTGAACCTATCTCGATAACACCATTATTCTCATCAATTCGCTGTAAGCCTACCGTCCCCAATGCAAGGCCCGTCTGTGCATCAATAACCGTATAGTGGACAGCCCCCGGTGCCTTGATCAGGGTTTGCAGATAGAGATGAAAATCAGCTTCATTTTCAGGTCGTTCACAATAAAAATAAGTCCAGTCATCGGCCTCTTTCGCCATGTGATACGCCTGATATAACGACGCTTCATGCTTGTCTGCATTCACTGGCGCGAGATAGCAAAAATGGCCGGGTAAAATCTCACGCTGAGGTTGCTGCGCTGATTGCCAATGCGGTAATTCAGTGCCGATAGTTTGCCCAAAATGGTTTTGCTTCACTGTATGCTCCTTTTAAACACAACTGGCAGAGGAATATCAATTATTACGATACTCAATGATTTCACGCGCGGTAATTCCTGCCAAATCATAGCAATATATAAGGCAAGAATGGCAAAACAAAGTGACGTTTTTTGGCGGGAAATAGCTGAAATAATAGCAAGCAGGGTCTGAATACCCGATATAAGTACAGAATAACTTACTATCAGGTATTCAGAGATGATGGCCCATCACCCCCGGCGTAGATTAACTACCGGTGCAACGGTGGGAAGCTGTAGTCCTTCTTTGACGTCCAGTAATTGCCCATGTTCATCATTATATAACGTGAGACAGGAACCCGCTTGAAGCTGAGCCACCACCTCCGCTGAAAGTTCCATACTGCTAGCCAACTCATCATCATTCAGATGTGGTCGATGCCCACGACGTTCTACCTGAAAACGCACCTGATTGTATTTAGCCCAGACGATGATTACCACGGCATTGAATGCCGCAATCGCCGCATACAATGCCAAGGTTGTCAGGCCGCTAATAATATACATTCTGAACGGAATCGGCCCCATATTCGGCGCTCTACCAATCATGTCGAGAAAACCTTTCACGAACAGAAAGATAAAACCTATCCAGGCCAATGCCGTGATAATAATGTCGATCCAGCGCGGTATCAGCCGCTGTTCAGTGTGAATAAGAGGTGCACTCATGGTTTAACCCTCCCGATCCCACGGTCAGGGCTAACCCAACGCGCACGTTTACGCTTGGTATTGAGCATGACTTTGGGGAACGAAACCACTGTGGTGAACAAGCTCAGCATCCAGTAGACCATGGGATACCAGATAATCCAAAACAGTGAACTACCCAGTTTAGGCTCATAGCGCCGTTCAATGACCAAGCTTATCGCAAACTGCATCAAGCAAGTCAACGCCAGTACCATCCCGGTAAAGGCCGGTGGGAAGACTGTTTGTACATGGATACCTGGCGGTAAAGTAATAACCAATCCCAGTAGGAACAGGATAATACTGAACAGGTAAGTGAACGCCCAGGTTATCGACAGTGAATATTCAAGAAACAGTAACCACATACGGCGATTACGCCAGCGCCACAGCTTAAACATATTTTTCAGGAAAACTTCAGCCCCGCCCTTCGCCCAACGCAAACGTTGCTTCCATAAACCACGTAAGGTTTCCGGCATCAAAATCCAGCACAAACCACGAGGCTCAAAGAATACTGACCAGTGCCTGATTTGTAATTTCCAACTGATATCGATGTCTTCCGTGATCATGTCCGGGCTCCAGTAGCCCACATCCGCCAGTGCTCGGCGACGGAACGCAGCAACCACACCAGAGACGGTGAAAACTTGACCATAGACACGTTGTGTCCGTTTAATCAGCCCGATGATAGAAGAGAACTCACCAACCTGCACACGGCCAACCAACGTTGAGCGCGTACGGATTCGCGGGTTACCGGTAACCGCACCCGTGCGTGGATTCGCAATCAGCGGCGCGACCAAATAAGGCACCGCTTTGCTGTCCAGTAGGGCATCACCATCAATACATACCAGATATTCACTACGTGCCGCTGCTGCTCCCATACGCAGAGCAATAGCTTTACCCTGATTATGAGCCAGATGAATAACACGCAACCGCGAGTCCTCAGCCAACAGGCCATCCAGCACTTGTGCAGTATCATCACTGGAGCCATCGTTAATGGCGATCACTTCAATATTGGTGTAAGTCTGTGCCAATGCCGCGTGAATGGTTTCCCGCGCATTCTCTCCCTCATTAAAACAAGGGATTAAAATAGACACTAACGGATTACCTTTTAGCTCCGGTGCGGGCACATCATCGCCCCACGGCCAGTGTCTTTCTCGGCGTAGCCAAAAATAGACACCACCGGTTATCCAAATACCGGACATAAAGAGCGGATAGAAGAAAACAAAATTCAGCAACACATCACCAGTAAAGAGCAGGATCATACCCGCAGGTATACTCAGTACTAGGCATAGGATGAGTAACGCAATAATTCTATCGATCATATAAAGGGTACCAGGCAGAAGATAGCACAGGGCGGACATCTTTTAGCGGTGGTTCGCCAGTGATAAAGTTATCCGGATAGTAACCAAAATTTTGCGCGCCATTTAACTGCAACTGGCGCATCCATCCCGCCAGTATCGGGCCGCTGATGGCATTGCTGCCCTCAGGCTTGGTCCAGTCCTTCGATTGCAGTTCAAATACGGTTTTATTCAGGGCCCCAGGGCGCTCTGCAACTTTATTAACTAATTGCGATAGCCACTCATTAGACTCTGATAACGGCACCTTCTCCATTAGCGGCATTGCCATCGGGGCAACCCAATCATAGTTAGCCAGGAAATCATCAAGATTCTGCGCAAACCATGCTTCACTTTCCGGTTCTAAGATCGGCATAGCAAATATATTACGGGCAGATTTTACTTGTGGACCACGGATATCACGCACCTGACGTGTTAACTCATTAGTAAAATCAACCAGATATTTACTCTTATATCGCGTCCAGCGGGCCATGGTTTCCGGGTCTTGGCGTATGGTAGCAATCGAACCTGGGAAACCGGCTTTCTCATATGCACGGATAGCATCCGGCGATGCATCTTCAAAATCAGACATTACCGCGTCGTCATGATAGAGAATCCCGTCAATCGGTGCGCTATAGGCCATATCGCGATAAATATCGATGATGCGCTGTCTGACTTCCGGGTTAAATGGCGATAGGCGACGATATTGATCCGGATCGATACTGGTTTTCCCTGTTTTTGGGTCAATACGCTTAATCCGTGGTAACGACGGGTCCATCTCAAATGCCAACACCGGCATCCAGGCATAAACATCCACATCAGGGCGTGATGCTAGTTGCCAGGCAACGCGGTTAAACAAGTCCTGGCGCATTGGTATCCAACGGTTAGGGAAGTATACCTGACGAATATTGCCATCCCCTTTCGGATCAGAAAATGCTTGCAGGAACACCGTGGTGACGCGTAAATCAGAAATCCGTTGTACCAGTTTGTCGAGATTTTCCTTTTCCTGTACCGGGTCTGGATCGTAGAGATAATCCAAGTCAACATGCGCCACCCGCATGATGGTTTGTTGCGTTTCGTTCGGGAATGGGGCAACCAACTGGGCAAAGTCTTTCAACGACGGATTATTACTGATCAAGATACGCGGTATATTCATCAGATCATTGACGTTACCAATACCGGGCTCCAGTGTCATAGCCATCTGGTAACCGTGTTGGCGTAAGATATTTAACACGGTTCCATTGGCTGCACCGTATGGCCAAACCCAGACTCTCGGTTGCTTGCCCGTTGCCTGAATAAGACGCTGAGTTATCAAGGTAACGTCTTTTTCCATCCGCTGCTTGAAAGCCGCTTCAGTTTCATATTTTTTCGTTTTAGGGTCATAAATCAAGTTGGCTGCTGCCGGTTCGGTATTCCCCTGCGGGTTTGCTATCACGCCGTAATGGGAAGCGTAAGTATGTGCACCGATTTCAATCAGTTTTGATTTAGCCATTTCGCTGATCTGTTTCCAGGTAAGAAAACGATCGCGATCAGTACTTAAACCACCGAAATCCACCTTCTTATTCGGTGGCGTATCGATCCAAGTCCCCACTGGAGCCAGTACTGCACTCAAATTATTGGCTTCTAACAATGGGTAAACACGGTTATAAAAACTACTGTACCCATCGTCAAAGGTCAGTAAAATGGCTTTATTAGGCAGCGGTGCGCCACCATTACGGGCCGCTAAAATCTGATCAACAGACACCACGTTGTAACGATTATCCTTTAGCCAGGCCAATTGTTCACTTAATGCGCTGCTTCTTACTGACAGATAGCGTTGGTCTGCGGATTCATCTTCAACGTCGTGATAAGCAATAACCACAAAGGTATTTTTTTGCCACGGCCTTTCACTTAGCGGCAATGCCCGCTCAGCGGGTGGAACGAATACCGGTTTCTCTGCATAACACACCGAGGCCAGCACCGTTATCATTCCTACTACAAGTATTCGTATAAAAAATAGTATCTTCGCCATGGCGCTGATCCCTTAGAAACGGTAATTCAAATCGAAAGCGAGCGAGAGATCGTGCTCACGGACACCATCATAGGGGCGCTTATCGTAGGTCACTGCTATCCCAGTATCCACGACATCATTCCATTGAATGCGTTGCCCATAACCTGCCGTGGTTACCAGACCATTACCGAAGTTTTTCTCCCAATAACCGCCAACACCGAGCTGAATTTGTTGGCTCCAGACGGTTTTATAGTGGCGATATATAATGTGGTTTAGGGTAATGGCAGGGACGTAAGTGAAATCACTTTTCGGGTTATAGTAAATCACATCCTCTTTGGTGTTATGGCTCGACGCTAACCCTAAGCTAAGATCTGCCGTCAGGTAAGGGCCCGTCCAGACACGCTGGCGTCCGTTGAACTCGTATTCCAAACGGTTGTTGCCGTCAGAGAAACGTGACGGTGTCACGCTAATTTCAGCATCACGCCGATCATCTGCTTTCCAGAACACATATGCTGACGCACTGTTAGCGGATATATTATTTTTTAATGCCCGCAATGGGGTATCTTTGGCCAGTCTCTCAACCTGCCCGCCAACGCGCCAGTGATCATTAAAATCGTACCAAGTCGATAACCGAGCACCGGTTTTGTTACCAAAACCGTAATTCTGATTATTCACTTCAGCCTCAACCCAATGGTCACGGGATGTCCACTCGCCCCCTAGCCGTGTCGCACGATTAATGCCTTTTCCTTCTTCAAATTGCGCATTGTCGTAGCTGCCACCACCGAATACCCGCCAGTTTTCAGCTATCGGGGGGCTATACAGCAAGGTTTCAACGCCAAAATCCTTGTTACCACTGATTGGGCTGTTGGAAGAAATAGTTCGATTCCCGGTTACACGCAATTCATACATGTTATGCACTTTGCGCTGACGATCGAGCTCCTGAGAGGGAACATCTTCAGGAGAACGGGTAATCACATCATCAGTGAGTAACTCCATCTGATGCCATTCCTGCAAATCCATCGCAGTTTCAGCTTGTGCACGTTCCAGAATAAGACTGCGTGGCGCCAATGACTCTACTGCTTTCAATTCTTGTTCAGATTTACGTGGTAAATCTTTTGCCAAATAGATACCGGCCAGAGCAATACGTAAATTCTGGTTAGCAGGAGCAGTACTGGATAGCGTTTCCAGTTTTTTCTGCGCCGCAGGCAGATCATTGAGTGCTACCAGGGATTGAACCAGCAGAGTCTGCCCTTCCATCCAGTCATCATTCGGCTCTTTACCTGGCAGACCATAAACGCCAACCTGATACGGCGTTTGCTCGCTATAGTTTTTAGCGAATTGATGTGCTTTATCCAATTGTTCACTTTCATTCAACGAATAATAGAGATCATCTGCATCAAGTAAATCATCGCTATTACGGAATGTTTTGCCATCGGCGTAATACAAACTGGTCAAGATGGGCGCTGCTTTTTCTGGCATCCGGCGATCGATATAAGCAGATGCCGCCCAGCGACGTGCATAATCCGGCATCTTGTAGCCTTCGGCTTCCATGCCTTCATATTCTTTAATGAGTTGTTCGGTATTACGGCGAACCAATAACGCGCCTAATCTATCGATACGAGCACGTTGATAATCGGCCTGCGCTTCGGGATCTTTGCTCCAGCGGGCTAACAAATCCTGATAATCAGCCAACGCTTGATCAGCAATATAAAATCGCTCCGTCTCGCTGCGTGTTGGTAGTACCGCCATACGGACTTGTTCCGCTGCAGCATCTCGCTCAAGTTGCCGATATTGCTCTGCGGTCACTAATTTTGGATTCTCTTTGGCAAGCTGCAACGCAGGATCGGCAATACGGTTTCTTTGCAGAATCTCGAGGTGATTTTTTAATACTTCCTCAGATTCCGGTGCCAGTCGTACCGCCTCACTCGAGGCCTATAAAGCATCGTAATTGCGGTTGGTTGCCCGATTAAGATAAGAGAGGGTCATATAGTTTTTTGCAGAAGGGTCACGCGCAGCCAGGTCTTTCGCTTGCTGTAAAGCTTCACCACCGCGCCCGGAATCCGCCTGAGTCATTATCATGCCAGTGATAAGATCTGGGTTGGTTGGGTCTTTCTTTAAACTGCTTTGCCACAATGCCAACGCCTGATCCCAACGTTTTTCATTGCGATATGCACGCGCTGCTGACGCTAAGCCCCGCGAAGAGAGATTCATTGAAGAGTGGTATCTTTCGTAAACGTCAATGACCTCTTGATCACGCCCTGCCCAACCGGCTATTTGTAGCCAGTCGTCTACCTGCCCACTATTGAGAGGGCCAGATTTGGATTCTTTTTGTAAGTAGTCAAGGACCGGCGCGGTATCTCCTGATCTGGCTTGGATGATTAACGAATCATACTGTGTATCTGCCAAAACTGGATTAACTGAAAGGCCGGAAATTAATAGCGCTAATAAAGTTATTCTGTGCCGGTGCAACGGGCGCAGTAGTGTTGTAAATGCGTTATACATTATATAACCCTTAAGCCAGCAACTTGTTTGATGATCAAGGAAAGCTACTTCACGAACATCCATTTTTCATTATGGAATTATGATGAAATGAAGTCCTTAGAATGTATTACAGCATGTTACATAGGATAGTTGAAAGAAAATACTGTTGTCGAATTATTATAGAATATTGTTATTCCAGCGATTAATAGAGGTGAAAATGTGTTATAGCGGTTAGTTTTAATGAAATTAAGATTAATCTTAGAAGAAAATTCTTTAAAAAGGCAAAATTTAGCGACGAAATATTTTCACTAAGGGAATCCTGCGATACAGTCGTCTGCAAAAGGGTAGCACGATTTGATTTTCGGGCTGTTTTAGCCTGTTTTTTTTTACTACTTTTAATTTTAATATCTAAAATATTATTTATCTTATAACTAGAAAATAAGTCCGCTATTATTAGCAATAGTAGATTATCACTACCGTTATCATTAAGAATGAACTGATTGAAAATCAGGTCTTACTGCCAAAATGCCCGTAACCAAACTATTAAAACACTTCTACAATTTAACTCATTATTTTATATGAATAATTTTTATAACTATTTGAATGTTTGTCATATACGATTTTGACCTAAGAAAAATAGGCTCAGCTAAAATAGCTAGAGTCTATTTTCCAAGATGAATTTAATTCACATAAAGTGAGATGTTCAGCGCAGATTAGTCACAACGTTGTAAGCCGCGATCGAGTTTAGTTAAAAACTCATAACCATTATCAGTAATGAGAATCATATCCTCTAACATAATCGAACCGATCCCAATACCGTAATAGGGTGTTTCAAGGCTTAACACCATCCCAGGCTGGAACGTTTCAGTCGCTAATGTACTGATGAAAGGTGCTTCTTCTAATCCCAAAAATACACCATCACCGTGCCCTAGATGACCACGATTATAATGTGGCAAGCCCGATTTTTTAATGACGTCCATGGTGGAATCAAAAACATCTTTTAATTTAACCCCCGGTGCCACCCTTGAGAGCATATGTTCATGACCGATTCTAATGGTGTCATATATCTGCTTTGCTAGTGGGTCCGGCTCCCCCAGAACAAAAGTTCGCGCCAGATCGGCACCATAACCTGCAACATCCACACCGCAGTCAAACTTAATTAAGTCTCCCGGCTTAGCTGGGGTGTCATCCGCCAGCATTTTAGGCGAGAAGTTATCGCCAACCGAAATAAGATTGAAACGGGAGAAGTTCGTTTCCGGGAACGTCATTACTGCGGCTTTGTATGCCGCCGTCAATTGTGCCGCAGTACAACCGACGCGAATTTCTTTCGCTGCACGGGCAATACCAAACTCGGTTATCTCAGCACTTTTGCGCAGATGTTCAATCTCCCACGGGCTTTTGATCATCCTGATTTCATTAAATAACGGCGTTGAATCAACCAATTTCAGCCCTGGCGCTACTTTGTCCAGAACACCTTTTCCCCCGTTAGACATGGCATGTAATTCAATGGCAATGGTCTTACCCAGCACCCCGGCGTCCTCAAGCGCTGCTTTGACTAAACTAAAAACAGCTTCAACTGGCGGGCCAATCGGCCGCTCACGCTTGGTCTGATGATTAAGGGGATTGCGTGGAGAGTCGACATCGACCCACACCGGAAAGGTTTTTAGCACCATATTCGGCATATCAAAGTGGGCACTGGCTGCCTCAAACTCATTCATGATGATTTGCGAAGGAATTGCTGCATCACGGAACATAATCGCCACCGCCGCACCAGTGTGGCGGAAGGTATACATAAAGAAGCTGGCGAACCCAGTGAGATAGTAGAAATTATCACAGACGGTGACCACCAGAGCATCAAGCCCTTCTCGCTCCATTGCCGTACGGGCTTTGCGGCTTACCGCGTCTAAATGCGCAATCTTTTCTTTATTCACCAAACTTTCCTTCAAGGCTTATTTTATCTGTGATCTGAATAATATACCTAAAGTCATTGAAGTTGCAGGTGCAGAGCCAGGACAATTTATTACCGACTAATCAATCGTGTAATTCACCGACATCACTCCTTTTTTCTCCGAAATGGACTGAACAACAACCTTTCCCACATCGCGCAGCGAACTAACATGTGTTCCGCCACAGGCATACGCGGGCAATTCACCAAATCCGATTTCGCGAAAATCACCCTGGATCAACGTCTGTCGGGCTAAATCCTGATGAATAAACTGCTCTAAAGCTATCTGAACAGTATTAATATCAATTGGATGCGGATTTTCAGTTCGTTTAAATGAGACTCGGCCCTCACCCGGCCAGTGATGTGCCTTTATTGGCAACCAGCCATAACTTTCGCCAATATTGCCAATGATATGCCCAGCGGAATGCATGCGTGCATTCAGAAAACGCCGGTCACTGTCGATACACGCAGGTTGTATCCCTAATGCAACGGGCAGCGCCACATAATGAACTAATTGATGTTGCTGCTGCACCACATGTAATACCGGGCTGCCGCCAATCATACCGGTATCGCAAGGTTGCCCACCGCCTTGTGGATGGAAAATAGTAGCCTGCAATATTAAAGCAAATCGCTCACCATCAGGAGTACAACTCAGGACATTTACATCCGTAGCCAGCGTATCGTTATCAAAAAATAGACGAGTAGTCACAATCATTATCCTTTTATCATTTCCATTATGATTATATTAATGTCAGTCTATCGTGATAATCCGTCATAACCTCAAAGGACTGTTGCGCTGTGAGCATAAATACGCCTCTGACTCTGCTAAGCGAAATGGCTATTTTCGTTAAAGTGGTAGAAACCGGCAGTTTCTCGGCAGTTGCACGCCAGTTAGGCGTTTCACCTTCAGCAATCAGCCGTAGCGTCAGCCGACTCGAAAAAGCGCTGGCTACGCGCTTATTGCAACGAACTACGCGTAAATTGCGATTGAGCGAAAGTGGCGAAGAGGTTTTTAAACGCTGTCATGCGATGCTTAGTGCAGCCAATTCAGTGATGGAAGTCAGTGGCCAGTACAATCTGGAACCGGAAGGGCTTATTCGTATCAGTGTACCAAAAGCGGTTGGCCGTTTTGTCGTTCACCCGCATATCCCTGAATTCTTGCGCCGCCACAGTAAAATAGATGTACAACTGATCTTAGATGACCGCTACGTTGATTTAATTGATGAAAATATCGATTTGGCAATTCGTATTACTGACCAACCCCCTGCTGGAATGATTGGCCGGCAATTGATGACTATCGAACATTTGTTGTGCGCCACACCCGAATATCTCGCCGCCCATGAGGTTCCCCTGCATCCTCATGATTTAGCGCACCATAGCTGTATTTATCTCGGAGAGACGCCGGGAGACGCCCGCTGGAAATTCCGTCAAGGTAGCAAAGCGGTAACTGTCGCGGTACGGGGCCGCTACGCAGCTAACCATACCGGTGTCAGGCTAGATGCTGTCTTGCAGCATATAGGTATCGGCAGCCTACCTTATTTTACGGCCAGAACAGCATTGCAACAGGGACTGATAGTACCGGTATTACCAGAATGGCGCTTTATCAGTTCGTACAGCGGTGGCTTATGGTTACTCTACCCGCCAACCCGCTATTTACCCCCCAAGCTGCGCGTATTTATTGATTATATTGTCAGTTGTTTGCGTAAAGAACCCAACTTACCCCCCGCGGCGGTTAAATTACCCGCGATTTAATATGCTGTATTAAACCCAACTAAGTCGCAGGTTAGGTACCTACGGTGCAATTACCGTTTTTTCGCCAATAGTGTCGCAAAGCGCAGTTTTATCCGATTACCTTCGGCGTCGGTCTTATGTAATTGCCCAACATCTTCGTTGTACTTAATAATATCCCAATCTTTATAGTAATGGCTTAACTCACCCGACTTTAATGTAAAGGAGAACGGCACAGTACAAGGGAAGTCATCCGTAGACATGGCAGAGATAATCAAATTATAACCACCGGACAAGGTACACTCCTGCATATTATTAATAATAGAGGGAATTCTTTCCGGTTGTAGGAACATCAGGACCACAGTCGATAAAATAAAATCATAGCGGTTGTCCACACTGGCTTCATTAATATTGTAAGTGCTGGCGGTAATATTTTGCAGATTTTCCTGTACTATAATCTGCTGTAAATTATGGATACTATCGCTATTTTTGTCTACCGCCGTGACATCAAAACCCAATAAATTCAAATACAAAGAATTACGACCAGAACCACAACCTAAATCTAATGCTTTACTCGGTTTAACCATTTCCACGGCTTCAATGACTTCAGAGTGCGTCGGGGTTAAATTGTATTTTTTATGATAAAAATCTTCTGCCGTGCAATAGAAACTGAGTTGGCATTGCATGTCATCTGAACATGCGGCAATACGGTGCCAGACTTGGGGTTCTATAAAGGGTGGCTGCTGCTCACAAGAGAAGCTATGCCTCGCCAAAGTATTCCCCGCTTCATCGAGGATCAGAAAATCCATCTCCCCGTTTAGAATGGTCAGTTTGGCCCAAGTACCTGCCTTGGTATTGTGTTTTTCCCGGAACATCGCCGGTACAGCGGTACTATTCCAGACAGGTAACTCTTTATAACACAGCAGTGCTGATGCATTTCCCATACTGATATTCCTCAGATAACTTAAAGATGTATTTAATATGCAACATATAATACAGCATTAACATTATCAAATGAAGCCGTCGGAACAAACAAATTCGGCACGAGATTTGGTTTATTTAAATCAATCAACAAATTGAAATAAAAGATAATATTGCATCAAGGCATTGTGTGTTTAATCGTTTTTAAGTTTTCGATATGGTCGGCCAGTTTTTGAATATCGTCATCCGTCAGATGTGCTTTGGCCTTATTACCCCGGCCAACAATCTTGCCATCGCGGCGAGCAGTTAGACCATCAACAATTTCATCACGCGATAACGATATCAGTGGCGGTGCCTTATCCAAGCCTTTGCGATCAGCCGAACGCCCATGGCAACTTGAACAGGTTTGTTTATAAATATGCTCACCGTCAGTGGCTGCCTGAGCCGTGACACTGAGCAGCAGGACACCCACGCTTAACAACAGCACTGCTTTCATTATGCACCCGCCGCCCATTGTTGGAACAACGTAACCAGCGCCTGCTCATTACGCGCGCCCTGATGCAATTGCGTCACTTTACCACTGCGGTCAATCAGAAAAGAAGTCGGGGTGCCAATAACCTGGTAGCGTTCTTGTGTGATACCTAATTGATCACGAATAACCGGATAACTAATATTCCGCTGTGCCAACACCGGATTGATATCCACCTGTTCAGGATCGGTGTTAATCGCCACAACCACGATATCATCCCGATATTCCTGACTCAGTTTATCCAGTGCCGCCATTTCAGCCAGACAACCGCCACAGCTAGCTGACCAGAAATTGAGGTACACCTGCTTACCTTTCCATTGATCAAGTGCCACCGGCTTGCCTTTTAGGTCATAAGCTGCCAATTGCGGGGCCGCTTCACCCACCACCAACTCTTCTTGTTTGCACGCGCTAAGTAGCAATAACACACCACACATGCCGATAACTTTTAACCGATTACGCCACATGATGACGGCTCTCTTCATTAAGATATTTACCGTGCTGGAGCCGGATTATCCGATCAGCAACACACCCTAAATCTGGATTGTGGGTAACCATGACAATGGTTCTACCCTGACGATGAATATGGTTTAGCAGATCCAGCACCCGCTGTTCATTCTCTTCATCAAGGTTGCCGGTCGGTTCATCAGCAAAAATGATAGGGGGCTGATTAACAAGCGCACGTGCAATACACACTCGCTGTTGCTCACCACCAGAGAGTTGGCTAGGCAGATGCCCCATACGTGGTGTCATCCCGACCTGTTCTAAAACCTGCCGCGCGGCGTCTTCATCAACCACACTGTGATAATGCTGCGCTAACATAATGTTCTCTAACGCAGTCAGGTAAGGAATCAGGTGAAATTGTTGAAAAACCAGCCCTATCTTGTCAGCCCGAAACTGCCTGCGGCCTTCTTCGTCTAAGCCTGCGGCATCAATACCGTCAAGTAACACCTGCCCTTCGCTAACGGTATCCAGACAGGTCAGGATATTCATTAATGTTGTTTTACCTGAGCCGGACGCCCCCATAATCGCGACAAACTCACCACGATTAATGCGAATATTAATGTCTTCCAGCGCTGTAACTTGACCAAAACGCTTATATAAATGTCGGGTTTCAATGACGGCATCCGCGGTGTATTCAGGTTTCACCCGTGTTAATGGCGATGTCATTTGCTACTCTCCTTTCAGGACTTTAGCGGGTTCGATATGAATAGCCCGACGGGTGGGAACAATGGCCGCCACGGCGGCGACTAACAATGACAATATCAGGGTCAATGGCAGTACTGGTGCTCGCAAAGCGATTGCCGCACTGAACACCGTCTGGCCCAATACTTGCGCCAACACATACCCAAGCAAAGCACCACAGACTGCGGCAGCCAGCGATATAATCAGTGTTTCAGTCAGCATCTGACGAATAATATCGGCACCACTGGCACCCAATGCTTTTTGCAAGGCGAACTCTTTTGAACGCTCACCCACTATCGCCATTAAGGTGGTGTTAACGCACAGTGATGACAAAATGAGGATCACCACCGAGACCAGCCCCATCAGCCCTTTTATTTTATCAAGCACTTGTCCTTCAGAAGCCGAAACCTTACGGATTGGCCGAATTTCAAGATCGGGATATTGCTCACGCAGGCGGCTGGCAAATGTTTCAACCTGCCCCACATCATTACTGACACTAAGGAGCGCATTGCTGATATGCCCCGGTTGATTGAGCCATTTTTGTGCCAGTTCAAGATTGACGATTAACATGTTATCCGTGGCGTCACCCGCTTCAATAATACCTTTGACCTGAAGACGCTGGCGAGTCGCTCCATTCACCAATGTAATGGTATCGCCTACTTTGACGTGCAAGCGTTCGGCAAGTTTGACACCAATCATGGCATTGCGATCATCAAAACTGACGCCGATCCAGTTGCCGGTGACTTGCCAGTAGGGAACGAGCTGTTGTAGGGATTCAAACCATACCCCCATCAGCACCACTTTTCCCAATTCGGTGCGGGCCATACCATAAATATAGGGGCTGGAAGCATTGATAAGCCCTTTGGGTGCCGCATCTATAATTGGCTGAAATCGCTGTTGTTCAAAAGAGTTACCATGCCCTGGGCCGATATAGAAATTGGCACCAAAGGTTCGTAACTCCTGACTCATTTTGGCATTAATATCGAAATAAACTGCTGACATTGCGGTGACAATCGCTGCACCAACAGTGAGTGCGGCAAATACCACACTGACCCGTTGCATCCGCAGGCGCAGTGCACGTAATACTAATCGCCAGAACATACTATTACTGCCTTTATGCTGAATTGCCCGATGATTAACGGCCATAAAGCACCTCCACCGGATAGAGACTGGCAATACGCCGGGCAGGGAACCAGGTACCTATGACGGCAATCAACACGGATATCACCAGCACACAGGGCACCACCATCCAGGCAAAACTGAGTGGAGCGCCAAACAACATCAGGCCAATGGTTTTTGCCAAGCCCCAGCCAGCCAAACAGCCTGCCAGACCACCAATCAAGCCACTGATTGCTGCTTCAAGATAAAACAGCATCAAAATTTGCCACTGACGCGCCCCCAATGCTTTCATCAAACCAATCTCTTTCGCGCGTTCCATAATCGTGCTGGTCATAAGCGATGCAATCCCCATTGCCGCAGCAATCAACGCCGCCAGCGTAACCACCGCCAACAGCAGTTGTATCTTTTCAATCACCACCCCTTCAGATGCAGCAACTTGCCAAATTGGCCGCACTACGGAGCCAGAAATAGCCTCTTCCAATTGGTGTGCAATTGAAGAAACATAAGCAGTGCAATACCACAGGTCATATTCTTCGGCATTAAGGGCTTCAAGGTTTTCGCGCGCTTTACGCGACAACTCATTTTCTGGCACAGTCAATGCTGAAACCCGCACTGCCTGGATTTTTCCTGGCAAGCCGAGGAGTGATTGCACTGCGCTTAGGGGTAATACCAGGCGGCTCTCTTCTTCACCACCACTACTCAGCACCCCACTTATCTTCACCGTTAGTGGGCCAGAGGCACCGTTGAGGTGCAACTCATCACCGACTTTCCAACCAGTTTGCTGTGCCAGTTGTTTACCTAACAATGCCTCAGCCGTTGTCGCATCGGCTTTAACTGGCTCCTGCGGCCAGTTACCACTAACCTGCCAATACGGGCTGATAATTTGCTGACCAGTGTGATAGTCCTCTTCATCGGGTACATCAACCGGCTGATTAAAATAGGTCCCCAGCAGCGGAATAATTTGCCCCTTAACATCAGTTTCGCCGCTCAGTAATGGCGCAAAACCGACAATATTGTTACGCCAAAAAATATCTTTGATATTGGGTAACTCAGCTTGATCGAGGAAATCCTGCCCGGTAAGTGGGTTACTCTGCTCGCCGAATAATGACGGCAGTGCCACCTGCCCAGCAGGTTCAATCAAAATATTGGCACCATAAGACTTCAACTCACGTGACATTTTATCGCCAATATCTATCGATACCGCCAACAATGACGAGATGAGTCCGGCAGCAAGGAAGACCGTAAATACCGCCAGGGATTTACGCCGGACATTCCTGAACCAAGACTGCTTGAGCATGCGCCATAACATAATTATGGATTCTCCTGCGTGTCACTGTCTTCACTACTGGCAACCGGCGTCACAAACTGCTCCGGGTGTTCACGGAAACGGTTGTAATTCGCCTCAGATGAGAAGAAATAGGTCTTCTCGCCATAACTGTACTTATATTCGGCCTTTTGATTGGTGAGGAGAGTTTTATCAACCGGATCAATTACATCAAGCGTTACTACCGTGGTGAAGTAATTGACACCCGCCTCCAAAGAGGCTTTGGGAATGACTAACTCTTTATCGTCACTTTTCCACCCCTCCAACGGTATCGGGTTACAGCCCCCTGCTTTACCGATCGACGGAATGAAAATATGCACGGCGCAGGCAACGCAAATGACCTGATTGCCTTCCATGACATACCCTTGATCACCACACAACAAGCAGGCATCGAAAACCACACTCAGGCGCAGACGATCGGGATAACGGTTAATAATAAAGAAACGTACTGCTTTACCATCATCGGCGACCCAGACAAAACGATGCAACTTACCATCACGTACCTGCTCTACTGGAATACGGACTAAACCATCAGCCGAGAGTGTCACGGGTAAAGCCTCGGACAACTGGGGCGGTTGAGAAGCGACTTTATCCCAGTAGAGTTGAGCACCTGCGGCTATTACCCATGCCAGCAAGGAAAAAACAAAGATTCGGCGTACATTACGGTAATCAGCTAATGCTTTACGGTGAGCAATCGGGTCTGAATTTTCACCGACGATCCGGCGGGAATTCCGTAACGGTATCAAGTAACACAGCGTCGTAAATGCCAGAAGCAGCGCACAAATGTAACTCAACCAGGCATGCCCATTGGTAACTAAAGCGACATAACTGAGTAGTGATTTGGTCAGTGGCACAACCTGTAACTTCATTAATAACAGAATGCCGTCGCCACTGAGTGGCAAAATCAGTAATACCGTTATCAGTATCAATAGTGGCCAACGGCAACGAGGCAATTGCCTGACCATCATCAGCAATAATACGGCACTGAAAATCACCCAGCCAAATGCCACGACAATAGCCGCCAAATTAAGCAGTAAATCGGTGTTGATGACATGGGTATTGGTAAAGGCACCGAGATTCGGGTTATTACCCCAATTGAATGCCGCGCCCAATACCAACAGGGCTTGCCAGACATAACCTAACGATCGGCGGAGCGTAAATTGACTTAACAAGAATAACAGCAGTGCGAGAAGTTGCCCCCCCGCCAGAACTAACTGCAATTGCTGCGATTTTGGGTAATGGGTACCGGCCCAAATACCCAAGATAGCCATGAGTATCGTTATCCATACCACCCGGTTCAATGCAGGAGCTGGCCTGAATGCCCAACTTAACCCCAATAACAACGCTACCGGTAAAAAGGCTTGTAGCACGGAAACAAAAAAATAACTCATTAGCACACACCTTGGGCAAGATAATCACAACACCTGCCAGTTATCACTGATCAGCTTTTACATCGCGCGGATAAAAACGCGCTGACCATCCAGCATTAAGAAAAAGCCGCGATAACTGTTTTAGTCATCGCGGCCATTGTTATCAATTCAAACCGGTATATTTAAAGTCATAGCTCACATCAAACGGTTTCCACCAGCGGCCAACACCCGTTTCGCTATCAGTATGGCGATGTAATCCGGCTTTAGATGGCTCACTGATATGGTAAGTAACTTTATAGTTACCTACACCCATCATTTTAATATTGGCACCGTAGTGTGGACCGTCACTGGCAACCATCGGCATGAATGTGCCTTCTTGTTTGGTACCAGTATCCGTATTCACCAAGGTATAAGCGATAGTCAGGTACGGCATCCACTCACCGGCACCAAATCCATTCTTATTGCCTTCGGTGGCATGGATATCTGCCTCCAGATGAATGTCAGCTTTCGCGGCAGGCAAACCCATGCCACGCGGTTCCATATCGATTGGCTGCAAGTAAACTGCAGCAATTTCCATATCGTTGATCTTGATAGGCTCGCCAGCCGGATACTCTTTAAAGGCGAAAGCAGCAGGCGCTGCAAAAATGCTGGCGATAATGCTGCTGGCAATAATCGTTTTCTTCATGGTCATGTAGCACACCCTCTGGTATCAAATGATAATTACATTGTCGTTATTCACACCGGCATCATGCCGGACCATTACGCTGAGACAGTACGACCACGCCGTTGCATTACCCAAAGAGCAACCAGCGCAGCAATCAGTAATATCCCTTGAGGAATCAATGTTTCCAGATATGGATAGATCCCCAACCAACTGATTTCAGGTACGCCCGGTAGCAATGTCGGCTCAAACAATTTACCTTCAATTAGTTCAAGAACACTCTTACCGGCAAATACAAACGCCATTAGGTACATAAAGCCACCGGTAAACATAAAGAAGGGTTTGAGTGGCAATTTGACTACGGTAAAGCGCATGACCAGATAAGCTGCCAGCAAGAATACACAGCCAACGCCAAAACCTGCCAGAATCGACAAGTGGCCGCTAGTGGTACTGGCATCGCCCATCAGGGCCAGATAGAACAGTACAGTTTCAGCACCTTCGCGATACACCGCCAGGAAGCTTGTCAGCCATAACCCGACCATCGATCCACTACTGAGTGATTTAGAAAATTTCCCTTCGAGATAAGCTTTCCATTGCCGTGCTTCAGTCTTCGACAATAACCAGTAACTCATTGAGAACAGCATCACCACGGCAATCATCATGGTGAAACCTTCTAATAACTCACGACTTTGCCCTGAATTAGCAAATAACCACTGGAAGACGAAAGCGGTTAGCACGCTGGCGATTAAGGCCACTACAACGGATTGACGAATGAGCGGTAATTTATCCTGATGGTTGTTTTTCACCAGATAAGCCACTATCGCGGCAACAATCAGTAAAGCTTCCAGCCCTTCACGCACAATAATCAGCAGGCTATAGATGAACAGACTCCAGTTGGTTTCATCCCCCCCACCGAGCATCTCTACAGCACTGGCCAAATCCTTTTGCAACGCGACGGCTTCGGCTTGTAACTGTTCGACTGGCTGACCGGCTTTCATCAGGCTGACTAAACGAGTGAAATGCCCCTCTAACGTCGATTTAAATGCAGCATCACGCGAACCAACTTTATTCTCAATGCCACTGGCTTCGAACAAATCAAAGTAGGTATCCTGCACAGCCATCATTGCCGGTGTAGTCTGCCCCTTTTGGTACTGACTAATAGCATCGCTGATGGCCTGATTTATCTTACTGGAAACAGCCGCCCAATCGGCATTAGCTTGTCCGTCAGAACTAGCAGCCGATGCCGAAGATTGCCCAACGTTGGCTTGATCTGCGGTGACGGGTTGCTGTTCACGCATTGTGGGTAAGCCTGGAAGGGTGTCTTCGATAGTTTGTAGTAAACCGGTGACACGATAGGCAACTTCCGTTATTTGGTCTGGCTTGCGAGTGAGATCGATTAATGCGGTAAATTGTTGGTTAATTGCCGCTGCTGCTTGTGCGGAACGATTGCCCCGCACTGACATTTCCATTTCAGAGTTTTTAAAACCCTGATAATGAGCCTGTTGCACGCTTTCGCTGGCCGCGGCGAACTTCCCTTCTTGATATTCGCTTATGGCTTGTGCCAGTAAGTCATCAATGATCTTGAAACTCTGCTGCCAGTACAGTGCAATTTCACTGTTTTCATAAGCTGCATGTTGCTGTTCTGCATTAAGTTTATGCCCATCGGTCAGTATAGGCAGTACCGCAGTGAGTTCACTTTTAAGCCAATTAATTTTATTATCAACTTCCGCTTGCGGCTTGCCCTCCCCAATCATGCGCCGGATTTCACCAAAAGCGGCTTCCATCTGATAACTCTTCTGGGCAGAGATATTGATACGAATCGGGCCTTCGAGGTTTTCGAAAACTTCAAAGTACGCCATCTGCACCGTAGTACGGGCTTCATCATTGTTCTGTTGTTGGTACAACTGAGACGTTTTATCGAGACGGGATTGGATATCATTAACCAACTGCGGGTAATCCGTCGCAGCCCAGGCTAATGAGGCTGATAGCCACCAACAGCAGCAAAGCAGAAAGAGTTTGTGCCAAGTTCGCATAATATGAGTAACGCACATGAAGTTGATAATGAGATTTATTAACATTAACACTAAACAAAGGAAATGTGTCTTGATCCGCATCAAAAAATATTTAGTTTCTTGAATTTTTGTTTAAAAATGCGGCGCACTACGCAATTTCCTCTTAGGAAAGTGCAAAAATAATTCAAATAGAAGGTTTTTTATTCGCTGGTTCTGAGGGGGACAAGAGTAGAAAACAACCTGGCCTGCTGCGGAAATACCACAGGCGTGCATAACCTAATTCCGCAGACAGGCATTTATTTAAGTGAAATTTAATCTGAGTAAAATATTAAATAACTAATTTAATTCATGTGGTCGCCAGTAATCTATTAGAAGAAATATTTAAATCTGGCACGTACACCGTAGCGGTCATCGTTTTCAGCATTAACCACTTTATTGTCAGGTGACACTTCCAATTTAGACCAGTAAGCACCAAGATATAAATTAAAGTTATTCATATCCATGATATTGGCAATTTTATAGGAGGTGTGGATCGTGTGAACATCATATTTATCAGGCGAGGTTAATATCCCCGAGGTAACTATCCCTGCATTTGCACTGTTGAAATATTCGATATCATTGTGCGCGTAAATATAACCAATTTCAAAGTTTCGCCATAAGATATTAGCCCCGGCACTGAAGTTCTTCTCATTTGTTGCATCCATATAAGCTGAGCTCAGATTAGCGACAATACCATTGTCAGGATCTTTATCCTGATTATTCCAAGTGAATGTTGCCCCATAGCCATTACGTTTCGATTGGTCCTGAAACTGGCCCTGATCATCACGATAACCATAGGCATTACTGATAACGTTACTTTCCATTGCTATAGCCGCAGAAAGGCTATCTTGTTTCCACGAAATCACCGGACGAACATACGCCACATTTTTTTCATTTTCCAGCGTATTACCATGATAAGTATTATTGGCAAATAACGTGGTTCCGTCTTTTAGAATGGTGTTAACTTCAAAATACCAGTTACCCAGAGTTTTACTGACCAGGAAGTTACCCCCATTGTTGCTGCGCCCACGGCCTTCTTTCATCATATAGATGTAACCATAGCCATCACTGTAAAGATCATTCGCAGTATTACCTGAGTGTTGGACAAACGTATCCTGATTCAGTGGGAACATATCATAGGCTTCAAAGCGACCGACTTTCACCTTCCAATCTTTCTCATGACCAAAGAAGAAGGCTGCATCATCGAGGTTCATATGACCACCAATATCAGCCAGTGGCTGTACAGTGAAACCTGCGAAATTGCCATTATTCATACGCCGATAACCATCCAGACCGATCAGTATTCTGCCATTAATATCCCATTGCTCTCTACTCCCCGCTTTCCAGTCTTTATTTGCACTGGTGCGTAGAGAAGTGAGCTACCCACTTTTACTGGCAGCATCCATATTAATCTCAACATCACCGTATAATTTCAGATTCCCTTGTGGGGTCTCCCAGGACACTTCAGCGAATACAGGCAATGATAAAAGACTGGTAAGTCCAACCAGTATAAACTTATTCATAATAACCATCTCTATTTAGGATAATGTGAAGTAAAGTATTAGGCTCTCAAAATAAAGGCGATACTCAGCTCACCCATTTTTAAAGAGTTAATGATTTATTTATTTTTATACCCAGAAGTATCTTTTTGGCAAATAACCAGCCATGGTTAAATATTCATATTTGACCTCAGTGCAATAGTTAATTTAAATATCTCTTTGACTTACACAATGAATTTCATTTACCCAAGGCGATTTATCCTCGCTGATATAATAATACTAATTCATTGGTTAATTCACGGGCTAATAACGATGTCATTAAATGATCTTGAGCATGGACCATAATCAGTGTCATCGGTGTTTTGGCTTCCCCGGCATCTTGTTCGATAAGCTTGGTTTGCATCCGATGTGCGGCCTTGGTAAAGCCATCCGATTCTGATAACAGTGCATGCGCTTGAACAAAATCACCTTCACGGGCGGCTCGCAATGCCTCAAAACAAAGACTTCTGGCCTGACCGGCATTGACCATAATCTCCATTACGGCCTCTTCCAAATCAATCATTTCGCTCTACCTCATCAAAACCTTGATTATTTGCCGTTGCCGCAAACCATTCGCCACTTTTTTTCACGATACGTTGCTGCGTTTTCAAATCTAACTGAACAAAGCCATAACGATTCTTATAGGCATTACACCATGACCAGTTATCAATAAACGTCCACATATGATAACCAAGGCAATGGCTCCCTTGCGCCAAAGCACGGTGAACCCATTTTAAATGCTCGGAAACAAACTCAATACGATAACTATCATCTATCTGACCGTTGTGGCTGAATCGCTGTTCATTTTCGACACCCATACCATTTTCTGAAATAAAACAGCGCGGATTGCCGTAGTTTTTTCGTAAGTTGGTTAGGATATCGTAAATACCGGGTTCATAAATTTCCCAACCCCGGTGCGGGTTCATTTTGCAGCCTGGCATCTGATAATAATCGAACAGCCATTCTGGCATGAAGGGGGCTTCTGGATTAACCCGGCTATCGCGGCATTTAATTCTACGTGGCTGATAATAATTGATACCGAGTAAATCTACTTTACCCTCAACAATTAATTCACTGTCTCCAGGTTGGCAGGCAGGCAGCTGATCATAATCTTTCAGTAATGCCGTCAGCTCAGCCGGATACTCGCCGCGTAATACTGGATCGAGGAAACTGCGATTAAAAAGTAAGTCGGCGATATTAGCCGCTTTTACATCCGCAGGATTTTCAGAACGCGGATACGACGGCGTGAGATTTAAAATAATGCCAATCTCACCACCTAACTCACGTTGGCGATATTTTTTCACCGCCAAAGCATGAGCCAGCACGGTGTGATAAGCCACCGTGGCCGCCCGTTTGAAATCCACTACATTCGGATAATGGAAATCGTAGAGATAGCCACCTTCGACTGGCACGATTGGTTCGTTGAAGGTAAACCAATGTTGTACCCGGTCACCAAATAAACGAAAACAGGTATCGGCATATTCAGCATAGGCGTCCACTACATAGCGGCTTTCCCACCCCCCCAACTCCTGCATGACTGTTGGCATATCAAAATGAAACAGATTGATAAATGGGGTTATCCCCTGTGCCAGCAGTTCGTCAATGACACCATTGTAAAAATCCACTGCCTGCGGATTCACTTCACCTCGTCCGTTGGGGATCAGTCGCGCCCATGAGATGGAGGTACGGAAACTGTTGTGATTTAACTGTTTCAACAAAGCAATATCTTGCTGCCAATGTTGATAAAACGTTGATGTCTGTTGCGGCCCAATCTGCTGATGAAAACGCCCCGGTTGCTTGTCAAACCAAGTGTCCCAGACAGTGGCACTTTTACCACCACTCAAGCTTTCACCTTCGGTTTGCGGGGCTGAACTGGCACTGCCCCACCAAAAATCATGTGGAAATTGATACTTCATCATACTCTCCGTAAAGATTAATCTAATCACGACTTAGCGGGTTTCAGCTGACTCAGCAAAACTCAGTTGTTGCTCTTTTTCCTGGTCGGCTTTCAGCAGGCTGCGCTCATAAGCTTTGAGGAATGGGTAGTACATCACCGCCGAAAATACCATACATAACAGACACATAACTACTGGACTAAACGCCCAATTGGCAGCCCAGGAAGCACCAATTGGCGCAGGCGTCGTCCACGGGGTTAATGACACAACTTGCGCTATCCACCCCAATTTGGTCGCGATATAGGCCAATGTAGCGTTGATCATCGGAACGAAGATAAAAGGCAGGAAGAACACCGGGTTCATGATGATGGGGGCACCAAACAGAATCGGTTCATTAATATTAAAGAAGCTTGGGACTATCCCCATTTTGCCAATAGTACGCAGATGAATGGCTTTGCTGCGTAATAGCAGGAAGGCCAGCGGTAAAGTCGAACCCACACCACCGATCAATAGGTAGTGATCCCAGAAACCTTGCAAATAGATATGAGGTAACGGCGCTCCGGCAGCTAAAGCCGCTTGATTTAGCGCCAAATTGGTCATCCAGAACGGGTTCATGATACCGGTCACAATCAATGCGCCATGGATACCGGCAAACCACAAAATTTGGCATAACAGAACCGACAACAAAATGGCAGGTAGCGAATCTGAGGCAGAAACTAAAGGTGCCAACAGGTGCATAATCGCTTCTGGAATAATCATTCCTGTGGAGGATTCGATAAATAAATTCAGTGGATGCAATGTCGCAACCACTGCCACTACGGGGATCAGAATTTCAAAAGATCGTGCAACCCCGGTCGGCACTTCTTTCGGCAGGCGGATAGTAATATTGTGGCGTTTGAGGAATGCATACAACTCCGTGGAATACACCGCGGTCACGATGGCGGTGAAAATCCCTTGTCCTGAGAAATATTGGGTTGAAATGTGCCCATCAGCATAAGGTGCTGCTACCAGCAAAAAGGACATCAATGCCAGCAGACCGGTCATGATTGGGTCCAACTTATATTGCCGCCCAAGGCTGGCACCAATCCCCACCGAGATAAAGAAGGTCATCACCCCCATGCTGAGATTGAAAGGCAGCATCAATTGCTCGCGATAGGTACTTGAGAAGTTTAACCAACCACGGGCAAAACCCCATGTGGTGTCCGCAGAAAACGGCGGAAAAATGAACACCAGCATAAATGAACCAATAATCATAAACGGCAGTGCCGAGGTAAACCCGTCACGAATGGCGATTATGTACTTTTGTTGCCCCAGCCGCCCAGCCAGTGGCGTAATGGTTTGCTCTATCATTCCAACCATTGCTTGGTAAAGAGAACTCATGGCAGATACCTTTTATTTCACTGCATTAATAAGAGATAAGGCGAAGTCGAGCACCTTATCACCGCGTTGCATACCGTAATCCATCATGTCGATAGTCATCACCGGGATCCCTAAAGGCTCAGCGATTGCCGCCAAATCACGTTGCATATATTTCACCTGTGGTCCCAATAGCACAACCTGATAGCGGCTGAACTGTTCATTGAATTCACTGGCACCGAAAGCATCAATCTGAACCTCAAGTCCGCGCGTTGCTGCCTCAGCCAACATTTTTTTCACTAACATGCTGGTAGACATCCCGGCGGAGCAGCACAACATTATCTTTTTCATTACGTATCGCCTCAGAGTAATTTGTCATATTGAGCCTCATTGGAAACAAAATGGAAACCGGTTTCCATGCAAACAGAATAGATATGAGAGCGCGCTCAAATATTTAACCACTGAAAGATATGCAGTTGTGAAAGACGTCACAAAAAGCTAAGCACTGGGAGCTGTTTTATTGGATACTCCTTGGTAACAACGGTTTCCGTTATGATGATCGCGGTATAGAATAGATGCAGTAAGACTGGAACCAAGGAAATAGGGAACTGACCAGGCCCTCTGGCCATTGATCAGATAAAGTGGAGTGAAGTTATGTCGACTATTAATGATGTATCGCGGTTAGCCAACGTATCTAAAGCTACAGTGTCCCGGGTGTTAAGCGGTACACGCGGCGTCAAGGAAGAGAGCCGTCTGGCGGTGATGAAGGCCGTTGAGACTCTGAATTATAAACCGAATGTCATCGCCCAGTTTCTGACTGCACAGTCAACCGGGTGTGTCGGTGTGATTTGCGCTACTGAACACATTCAGCAAACAACCAGTTATCTGTTTGCCTTGGAAAAACAGTTTAGCCAGCATCAAAAGCATTTATTACTGCGTTTTGCCGACAATAGCATCGGGGTAGTAAATGCTGTCGCTGAGCTCGCCAATGGTTTGTGTGATGCCATTATCATCATCGGCGCACGCTTTGCGCTGCCATCTCATGATGAAAATATCATCATGATTGATTGTCTTGAGTCCTCTACCCCCAACAGTATTTTATTCGACCACTCATTCGCAGCAGAAACTGCCTGTCACTATTTGGTCAGTCAGGGCCGCCGACATATTGCGCTGTTAAATCATGCCTCTGGCACGGTGGCGGAACAGACGCTACTGGGTTATCAACGGGCGTTGGAGAATTACCTGATTCCCTATAACCGCAGTTTAGTGATGGGTAACGTTCACTCCTCTTCAGAGGCGTTGCAGACACTATTGAATAACGGCGCACAATTTAATGCGCTGTTGGTAATGGATGAAATCGAAGCGCAAAAGGCCATCTCGCTATTGCATGTCTTCAAGCATACCGTTCCTGATAAAGTGATGGTTTTCAGCCTGGATGGTTCAGTGCAATTACCCGGTATCCCAGCAGTGCCAGCAATCGAGTATTCATTAGAAACATTGGCGAGAAAGGTGGTCGACTTAATTGATGCCCGCGCGGGTAAACATGTAAATCCGCAGGTTTTCCGGGGTAATTTGGTTGTTCCACATGGATTAATTGAGTAACGCTAGCCCTTTAGGTGGTAGATAATGCATAGCATTCAGACCGAATATGAAACTATCCGCGCATCTCTCAGTAATAGCGCGCAGGTCATCACCCTGCTGCATATTGGTCGTGATGCAAGCACGGTAATTATTGACCCGACTGGTGCTCAATGGCCACTTACCGTGGGTGATACCCATACAGCTCAGCGCTACTTCCGCCATAATCCGCCAACGGCTGATGAGATGGAAACCGCCATTATGGTGGTTGAAGATGAAGTTATCCGTATTAGCCCTGCGCTGAATAAAACCTCGCAATTAGTCACCACCGATAGCGAGATAGCCGAGATAGCTCTGCTCGCGGGTTTGCCTTTACAGAGCGAAATGCACTTATCACTTGAGGCGGTAGAGCGGGTGTTTGACAGGCTGGCGGCGGTAATGATGGGTAGACCCGCAGCCTCTGAAGGGATACCGGCAGATAATGTGTTTGCCGCACGCCTGCTTATCCTGCGTGAGTTTATGCATCACTTGCAGTTCGCGGCGATTACGATATTGAAGTTGTAAAACGAGCATCAGTCATCAGCGCCGCCACAAGGCGCACTGTCGATGAGATTATAGCTGATGGGATTTAAAGCGGGTTGAACACTGACAGTGGCTGTTTTCGCAGCACACTGCCAGGTTCTTTTTAGCGTTTTCTTCTATCAATACAGCATGTTATTTGCGGGCTTTAGGATCCAGATTATCCGCAGGCAATTCACCCGGTAAGTAATCAGGCAAGCGGCCTGCTGGGAAGATAGCCAGCAGTGATAGCAACGCCATAATCAGTAAGCCAAATTTCAGCGCTCGTAAACGCGCCTCTTCATTGACTCGCACCGCTTCGGCAACTTGTTCCGGTGTCGCCGTCGTCTGAGCTAACACACCTTGCAGGCGGTCATTGCTGACGAAGTTGATGCTGTCCATATTGATCTGAGCCTGAATTTCTGGCGTCAGAATTGGCGTTTCAGCCACACCACGCAGCACGTTAGCACTGAGCAAACCGACCAACAAAGCACCGGCAACCGCAGTACCGATGGCATTTGCCAGGTTGTTAGTCGTACCACGCAACGAACCAACATCGCCTGCCAACTCTTTCGGTGATGCACTGACTAATACGTTAAACAGTAAGGTCACCAATGCGCCCTGTGCCAGACCGAATACCACCAGACCGAACAGTACCGCGAACTCACTCCAGTTATTGCGCACCACGAATGCCAACCACAACAGGGCGATAGTACAGGTGATAAAACCATAACGGCCAATTTTGCGTGGTGTCAATTTCTTGTAGAAACGGACTATCAGCATCGCGGAGAAGAACACTGACAAGTTAAATGGCATCATGGCAATCGCTGTGGCCATCGGGGTACTGCCCTGCACTATCTGGATATACAACGGCACTGAGAAGTTCAACATCGCTTCCAGTGCGACCACAGCAAACATAGCGAATACTGCCGCTTTTTCCGTAGATGAGGTAATCACTTCCAGTGCCAGTAACGGTGTTTTACCTTGTTCCTGACGGCGACGGGTCCAAACCACAAACGCCTGACCCAGCACAATACCCAATACAATCATGAAGGGCGCGGGTGAGAAGCCTAACAAATCAAAGGGCGCACCATCACGCACCAGACCGAAGCCCCAGCGGTTCAGGTTATTAAAACCAAACGACAGCAGAATAATCGCCGATGCCGCCAGTACCACCCCAAACACATCGATGCCCACTTCAGGACGACCGTTATCAGATTTCAATCGGAAACTCAGCACAAAGATCACGGCCGATAACACAATCAAAATACCGAACGCTGGACGCCAGCCGATATAGGTACCCAGGACACCACCAATCAGAAACGCCGCGACACCCGCACCGGCTCGAGCTGAGCCTAAAGCACCGAGCGCCGTCGCCTGTTGTGTACCACGATAGTTTTCAGCAATCAAAGCAACCAGAGCTGGCACCAAAGCCGCCCCCGCCAAGCCACTTAATGCTTGCGCACTGATCATTACAGTAACATTCGGGCTGAATGTCATCATGACCTGCGCGATACCAAACAGCAGTACTGTGCTGCGAAATACCACCAGCGGCCCAAAACGTTGGTTGAGTTTGGCGCCCAACATCACGAAGCCCGCAACAGATAATGAGTACATAACAATCGCGGTGGCGATCGTGGTGGGTGGCACATTAAAACTTTTTACCATCCCACCCAATGCGACCGGTAGGGAAGCAACGTTGAATGACATCAGAATCTGGGCTAATGCGATGGTTATCATCGGCACCCAGGATTCTTTAACTTCCGCGCCAGCGCGGTGAGTTGATTGATTCGCCATAAATTCTCTGTCCTTTTGACATGTATTCTTGTTTTCGAGCCCTTTGGTTTGCGAGATAATTTCGTCTACCAAGTGCTCTCGTTCTTAAATCAACCTTGCACACGAAACAATATGACTGTCTGCGCAATGCTCAGATCGTGTAACTCAACTCTTTTCGGTGTAAGGCTCAGAAACAAACATGTCCATCCCAAGACTACGTGATAAGAACCGGGCAGCCAGTTGCCCTTTAACGCTGTTACCCGCACTGTCGAGTAGCGGTGCAAACGTCCCTAACCCCCCCTTTCCAGGTGACACCGTCACAATTCCACCACCAATACCGCTTTTGCCCGGCAGACCAATGTCATAAAGCCAGTCACCAGACGTTTCGTACAACCCTGCTGTTACCATTACCGCTAATGCGTAATGGCATACATCGTTGTCCACCACCCGCTCGCGAGTCAGTGGGTTAACCCCACCATCAGCCAGTGTCGCGCCCATCACCGCAAGATCTTTGGCGCTGACATTCAGCGAACATTGGCGGGTATATAAGTCGGTAGCAATAAGAGGATCGCACCCCAGACGGCCATAACCATGCAGCACATTAGCGATACCACGGTTGCGGAAGTTGGTTTCACAAGCAGATTGATACACTTCTTCGTTTAGTGTCAGCTTGCGTCCGGCAAAACGGCACAATCCGTCATAGATAAATTTCCACTGCTCATCACTGGTTGATCCAGGTACCAGACTGGTGGTGGCAATCGCACCGGAGTTCACCATCGGGTTAGTGCGGCCATCTGGCGTGCGTTCAATCGCAGTAACGGAGTTAAATGCCATACCGGTGCTGTTCACGCCCAGTTTTTCACGTGCAACTTTGGCTCCGATAGCCTGACAAACCAGCGCAAACACAAAGGGTTTGGAGACACTCATGATGGTAAACTCAACATCTACATCACCGGCAGAATGCACTTTACCGTTGGTGCCAACCATGCAGACGCCAAACAGATTCGGCGAAACGCGTTCCAATGCAGGATAAACGCTAGAAACTACACCTTCGGTATCTGCACCAAAACGTTTATGAGCTTCTTGCACCAATTTAACCACAGTGTCTGGGTCAGGTAGATGCCCGGTGGATACGTAGTCGATAATTCCATTCTTGCTATCATCTGTAGGCATATTCGCTATCTCCCGTTTACCTTTTGTTTATTTTTCTGTCTTTTTTTTTGCCTCTACCACTTATTTTAGGCGACAGTAATACTTTCACATTTTAATTTATATAAAATGGTAATAATGAATCCTGGCTTCTTTCACCTTTGGTTTTATCAATTAATCATGAAATTCTTAAGCTAAGATAGCTTAGGTTTAGAAAGCTGTATATCAGTTGTTTTCAATAAGATTGATTATTTTTGGTCAGACGAGAGAACAACGATACTATTGCAGTATCATGACATTAGCGATATGTGATAGGCATAACGACGTAGGAATGATTTAATTAGCGGTAGTAGATTAGTAGGTAAGCTGACATTAAATTAGCATAATAGTGAGTGATTACTGGCAAAGTGTTGGGGAATAATCGCCACAGGGAAAGTGAATGTAATAAGAATCCGCCTGGCCTGCGGACTCTTATTATTAGTTTATTCCTATCGACTGCTGTTCTTTATACCAAGACCCATGCCAACCATACCAAAGCAAATCCGGTTAGCCCCATCAGCGTCGTCAATACTGTCCAGGTTTTTAATCCATCAGCGACGGAAAGCCCCAGATAACGTGTTACCACCCAAAATCCAGCATCATTAACATGGGATAACCCCAAGCCACCAAAACACGCCGAAAGGGTCACCAATACTAACTGCATGCTATCAAGCCCGGTAACCGCTTGGGTCAGCAAACCACTGGTAGTCAGGATTGCCACGGTAGCCGAGCCTTGAGAAGCACGTAATGCCAGCGAGAGCAGAAAAGCCGCGGGAATTAAAGGCAAGTGGATAGCTTCCAGTGAAACCGCCAATGCTTTGCCAACACCAGACTCAACCAGAACCTTACCAAAAGCGCCACCAGCGCCAGCAACCATAATGACCGCCGCCGACGTTGGAATAGCATCCCCCATAATCTGTTCTATTTTGTCCTTGCCCCAGCCACGGCGAATACCCAACAGATAGGTTGCTAACCCCAGAGCAATTAACAATGCAATGGCGGGCGTACCGATAAGCACAATAACCTCCCGCAGCAAGCTCTCTTCAGGCAACTCGGTAGCAGCCAACGAACCTAGCATGATCAAGGCGATGGGAATAATGATAAGTGAAGCAATTAAACCCGCCCCCGGGATTCGGTCACGAATATCCTTCGCCGGTTCAGCAGCAATCCCGGTTTCAGGTTTTGCCAACTGCAACTGCTCCAAAACGTCAATTGAAAGCGCATAGTTACGCCGATTCATACTCTTCGCGACCCAATACCCTATCAGCCCGACTGGAATAGAGATAAGGATGCCAATCATCATTAGCCGCCCCATATCCGCACCCAATAGCCCAGCCGCCGCCGCTGCTCCCGGATGAGTTGGCAAGGCCACATGTACTGTTAGCATGACCCCGGCCATAGGTAGGCCAAATTTAATGGGTGATACTTTAGCAACTTTAGCGAAACCATAAATAAGCGGGATAACAATGATAAAGCCAACTTCAAAAAATACCGGGATCCCCAAAATAAAGGCAGTCAGGGTTAATGCCATGACCGTGCGCTTGATCCCCAATGAGCCAGTAAATCGTTGAGCCAGAGATTCCGCACCACCGGAGGCTTCAATCAGCCCTCCCAGCATTGACCCAAGCACAATAATTATGGTTATCGAACCAAGCAATCCGCCCATACCGGACATAATCACTTTCATGATATTACTGACCGGAATACCTGTTGCTATTGCAACCAACAGACTGACAACCAATAACGCAACAAAGGGATGGACCTTGGCTTTAATGACTAATATTAATAAAAGTAAAACGCTGGCAACAGCAATAGTCAGCAGTAGGGAGGTAGACATTATTTAAACCTCGATAACAAAAAATATTACATAGGTTGTTTGTTATGTGCTTATTGGCACTTTTCTATTAATCTTATTCTGAGCCACACCCGCCTAATGCGAGTAACGAAGAAATAGCGCGCGGCCGCCAAACGACATCACGATGTTTTCTCGACTCTGTAATTATTATTTCTGTGATTCAAACAACCCGGTGAAGTGTTCGATGACAGCAGCTATGATTGGTAAGGTTTTATCCAGCCTAAGCCTGCCATCGTATTAGCCCGTGGTTGATACTCGCAACCAATCCAGCCGCTATAGTTAATACTATCGAGTAGATCGAATAAGTACGGGTAGTTAATCTCCCCTTCATCTGGCTCATGACGATTCGGTACCGAGGCAATTTGAATATGGCCATAGCGCCCAGCTAAAGAGGTAATTAACTGACTGAGGTTGCCATCCACTATTTGCGCATGGAAGAGATCCAATTGGGTAAATACATTAGGGCGGTCAATAACATTAGCCAGTTCCAAGGTTTGATACTGACTGGAAAAAAGATAATTAGGTTTTATTTTCGGGTTTAACGCCTCAATCATTACCTTAATATTATGTTCGGCAAAGCGGTCAGCCGCATAGCGAATATTTTCAACAAATGTCTGCTGATAAACTGCACGATCAGCCCCCACCGGCACCACACCGGCCATCACATGGACTGACGGGCACCCCAGCACTAATGCATATTCCAACGCCAAATCTATATCGCGGCGCGCCTCTTGCTCCCGGCCAGGTAGTGCCGTCAGCCCCCATTCACCGCTACTGGTATTTCCAGGTGCGGTATTAAACAGCACTTGCTGCAAACTGTTTTCTGCCAGTGTCTGTGCAAGAAGTGCCGCCGGATAGTCGTAAGGGAATAGAAATTCCACCGCACTGAAACCGGCATCTTTGGCCGCCTTAAAGCGATCCAGGAAAGGAACCTCGGTAAACATCATTGATAAATTAGCCGCAAACTTAGGCATCTTTAACTCCTTAACTCTGCAATTTCGTCATCAGTCAAATAGCGAATAGGTCGGTCACCCAGCGTAAATATCAGACGAGCGGTTTCCTCTAGCTCCTCCATATTATCAGCGGCTTCCCGTAGGCTTTTACCCACCACAACCGGGCCATGATTTGCCAGCAGGAAAGCACGATAATGGGGTGCCAGCTTTGCCAACTCTTCACCCAACCGTGTGTCACCTGGACGATAATATGGCACCACCGGGACATCGCCGACCCGCATCACCACATAAGGTGTAAAGGGCTTGATGGCATTACGGCTATCCAGCCCTTGTAAGCAGGAAAGCGCTGTCAGATAGAGGCAATGGAGGTGAACAACCGCTTCACACGCAGGGTTATTAAGATAGATTGCGCGATGAAAACTGACCTCTTTTGACGGTTTATCACCTGAGATCCATTCACCTTCCAAACTGACTTTTGATAACCGTTCCGCATGCAGTTCACCCAGACAGGAACCTGTTGGTGTGGCCAATAATGTGCCATCAGCCAGTTTCATTGACAGATTTCCCGCAGAGCCAGTGGCGTAGCCCCGTTGGAAAAAGGACGCGCCTAACTTAACCATCTCTTCCCGCGCTTGCTGCTCATTCATACTGCGAACTCCGTTTGTGCTCTGGCAAAAAAGTTTTCGTCACCAAAATTACCTGACTTCAACGCCAGTGAAACCGGATGATCTGTGGATTTTACCCAAGGTACTCCCGGTGAGATTGCCGGGCCGATATGGAAAGCTTGAATACCCAGTGACTGCGCAACAATCCCTGAGGTTTCGCCACCAGCCACGATAAAACGCTGGAAGCCAAGTTGTTGTAAACGGTGTGCAATGGTACCGAACAGCCGCTCTACCGCCTCACTACTGGCAGCCGCCCCCCACTGCTGCTGAATTTTTTGTAACACCTCGGGTTCAGCGGTGGCATACAGTAACGGTGCCAACGGACCGCCCGCATTTTCCATTACCCACGCGCATAACTCTTCAGCATAAGATTCAGGTTCATTTAGGCAACGGGCGATATCTACCGATTGACTAGGCGCTTGTTGTGCATAACGAGCCACTTGACGGTTGGTCATCGCCGAGCATGACCCCGACAGCACCACACACAGTTTGCCTTGTGGTGCACCAGCAGATGTGGCTTGCGGCTGATGGGACTCATCACCAGCCCATTGCCGTGCCAGACCGATGGCCAAGCCGGATCCCCCGGTCACCAGTACCATGTCGCGTACTGCTTCACCCTGCGTGAGCAAGTGACTCTCGTTTAAACTATCCAGCACCACATAACGTATGCCCTCTTCCTTTAGGTGAGCGAGCTGTGATCTCACCGCCTGAACCCCTTGGTCCATCACTGTACTGTTGATTAATCCACTGCGACCGCGCGCTTGTGCGTCCATCAGCCGCAAGAGATTGCTGTCTGTCATCGGCGTCACTGGGTGATTACGCATTCCCGACTCCGCCAGCAGTTGCCCCATCACAAACAGGTAGCCCTGATATACCGTCCTTCCATTCACCGGTAGCGCCGGAGAGATGATGGTTTGTTGCTGACCCAGTGCATCCAGTAATGCATCAGTGACCGGGCCAATATTGCCTTGCGCGGTGCTGTCGAAGGTTGAGCAGTATTTGAAGTAGAATTGTTGGCAGCCCTGCGCTTGTAACCATGCCAGGGCCGCCAGTGAGTCCGCCACCGCAGTTGCCGTTGGGCAAGATCGTGATTTCAGGCTGACCACTGCCGCATCGGCATTCACATGATAATCGGCATCAGGCACACCATTGATTTGCACCGTCGACATGCCATTTTCCACCAGAAAACTGGCGATATCGGTCGCACCAGTAAAATCATCCGCAATTACACCGAGTCGCATCAGATATTCTCCTGTTTTTCCGGCAAGGTAATACCACTGAAAATCTTGATTACCGCGCTGTCATCCTGCTGACCAAAACCGGCGTTACTGGCTGAAGTAAACATGTTGAAGGCAGTTGATGCCAATGGCAGAGGAAAGTGCAGCGCTTTGGCGGTATCGGTCACCAGCCCTAAATCTTTTACAAAAATATCTACCGCCGATTTGGGCGAATAATCACCATCTACGACATGGCGCATACGGTTTTCAAACATCCACGAGTTACCCGCAGCATGGGTGACAACTTCATACATCGTATCCAACGGGATCCCCGCGCGCGCGGCCAGAGCCATCGCTTCGGCACCGGCAGCAATATGGACCCCGGCTAACAACTGGTGGATAATTTTCACGGTTGCGCCCAGGCCAATTTCATCACCGATGCGATAAACCTGCCCGGCTACCGCGTCTAATACTGGCTGTAACTTTTCGAAAGCAGCACGACTACCGGAGGCCATTACCGTCATTTCACCCGCAGCAGCTTTAACTGCGCCGCCCGATACTGGCGCATCCAACATAATGAGGTTATGTGCCAACAGCCCTTGCTCGATCAATTTGGCATCCTGGGCTGAGATAGTTGACGACACCATAACGGCAGTGCCGGGCCTTAATTTGGCCGCCAACCCCTGCTCGCCCAATAGAATCTGTTTTACTTGGGCAGCATTCACCACCAGCACCACAACGGCATCCAATTTTTTGGCAAAATCATCCGCGCTGACTTGGGCACTTATCGCGCCATTTTTTCGTAAGGTTTCCAGTGCCAGCGGATTAAGATCAACGCCGTAGGTCTGTAGCCCGGCTTTAATACAAGACTGTGCGGCCCCCATTCCCATAGAGCCTAGCCCGATAACGCATACTGATAGTGTTTCTGCGTGAGTCATATTCTCTCCGTGTTAATTTTGGTGATAATTTGATTTCTTATGTTAAGCATAGCCGGAGGTAAGGGCTGTTATCGTGAGTGAAATCACAATAATTAACACCAAAAATCATTAAATCACATCATTTCACATTTACCCATTCAGTAGCTCACCCCTGCATTCAGCAGCAAAATTAATCGATTAGCTATTTTTACCGCCTTTTTTTACCCGTAACATCACCCATTTCACCGCGGTGCGTAACATTTACGTTAAAAAATGAGAAAGAAATTTTCACTCTTGACGTATAATCACATTAATTACCATCCTATAGCCCGCAAGTGGGTGAATTTGGCGAGGAGTTAACGTGATACCGGTTGAACGTCACCAACAGATACTGGCACTGGTTGCCGAACGTGGAGTGGTTAGCATTGCTGAACTGACTGATCGTTTAGGCGTATCACACATGACTATTCGCCGTGACGTGCAGAAGCTGGAAGAGCAAGGCGCAGTGCTATCAGTGTCAGGTGGGGTGCGTTCCACCGAGCGGCTGGCCGCAGAACCCTCGCATCTGGATAAGACACTGATGTATAGCAGCCAGAAAAATGCCATTGGCATGTCAGCCGCACTGCATATTCCACGTAATAGCTGTATTTATCTTGATGCGGGAACAACGACACTGGCATTGGCGCGCCAATTGGAAGCCAGAGATGATTTATTGGTGGTGACTAATGACTTTGTGATCGCCAACTTTCTGATTGAATCCTGCCAATGCAGAATGATTCACTCCGGCGGCACACTGTGTCGTGAAAACCGCTCATGTGTCGGTGAGGCAGCAGCCCGCGCCCTACGAAACTTGTCCATTGATATCGCTTTTATTTCCGCGTCCTGCTGGGGATTGCGGGGTATCTCTACGCCAGACGAAGATAAGGTGGTGGTCAAACGGGCAGTCTGTGAAGTCAGCAGTAAGCGCGTGCTACTGGCTGATGCGTCAAAATACGGCAAAATAGCCACCTATCTGGCATTACCATTAACTGATTTTGATGTGGTTATCACTGATAGCAGTTTATCGGCAGCGGCCCATGACGAGTTGGCCGATAAAGAGATTGAATTGATCATCGCCTCCGTCCCGCGCTTGGCAAATTGATGATAAAACCGCTTGTAGCGGTTCCTTGCGCGGCAAATGGGACAACCGCCTGACAGCATTCAGTTTGAATAATTATATAAATCGTTATGTAGTTAAAGTAATTCTAAGTCTTAGCATCCTAATAAATAAACGGCGTAAACTATAGGGTAATTGAGTTTACCCGTTTATTTAGCTTACCGCTGATTCACCCACCCCTATTACCTCAATCTAGCGGTCGATGCATCACACTGGTCAGTGTCTCTGGAGCATGACATGAACAACGCAACAACGGCAGCAAAGCAAAAAGTGCCGTTACGGCTCAGCACCACGATTACCTTGATGGTTTCTGGGGTCATTGTCTCGGTGCTGTTGGTGGTTCACACTCTGTTCTTTATTCAGCTCAGTCAAATGGCACAGGATAGTTTGCAAGACAAGGCCGTTGCCGTAGCACGTACATTATCGTTCTCGCCCACGATTATTAACGGATTGAGTGACCCGGCTGCCGGACGGCAGATTCAGGCTTATGCCAGTGAAGTTCAGAAAGCCAATGGTCTGTTGTTCATCGTGGTTACCGATATGAAAGGCATCCGTTATTCACACCCTAATCCTGAAATGATCGGTCAACACTTTATCGGTAATGATCTGCAACCTGCGCTTGAGGGGAAAGAGAACAGTGCGATAAACCGTGGCGTCCTTGAGCAAGCATTACGTATTTTTATTCCGGTCTATGAGCCGCACGGCAAACAGTTAGGGGTGGTCGCCATTGGTATCTCACTGACCAGTATCGATTCGGTAGTGAGCGAAACTCGCTGGACCATTCCCTGGACCATATTATTCGGAGCTTTGATTGGCTCCTTGGGCACCTGGTTTTTAGTCAAAGCGCTTAAACGAATTATGCTAGGTTTCGAGCCGTATGAAATATCTAATTTATTCGAACAGCGTAACGCCATGTTGCAATCCATTAAGGAAGGCGTCATTGCGGTTGATGCCAACTCACGCATTACCGTCGTTAACCATGAAGCAAAGCGCTTATTTAAACAAAGTGGGCCGATGGAGAACTTATTATTAAGTAATGCCAGCAAATATTGGCCGGTGCGCTTGTACTTACAGCAAGTATTGGAAACGGGCATCGCTCGCCGTGATGAAGAGATAAACTTTAATGGCAGCATATTACTGACCAACACCGTGCCGGTAATAGTAAAAGGCGATATTATCGGTGCTATTGCCACCTTCCGCGATAAAACTGAAGTGAGCCAACTGATGCAACGCTTAACCGGTATGGTGCACTATGCCGACGCGTTACGGGCGCAGTCACATGAATTTATGAATAAACTTCATGTCATTTTGGGTCTGTTGCATATGAAGTATTATCAGCAACTTGAAGATTACATCGTTAAAACCTCCAATAATTATCAGGCAGAAATTGGATCGCTGTTGCGTAAAGTAAAATCGCCGGTGATAGCCGGTTTCCTGTTGGGGAAAATTAACTGTGCGCGCGATTTGGGGATAACCCTATCCATCAGTGACGAAAGCCTGCTCCCCGATACCGATAATGAGCAAGTGACCACCACTTTGATTACGGTGTTGGGTAATCTAATCGAGAATGCCATGGACGCCATTGGTAGCCTGAGTCAACGGGAGATCAATGTCAGCTTCCACTATCAAAATGGCCGGCTACATTGTGTTGTCAGCGATGATGGGCCGGGTATCGCATCAGAATTGCAAAGCCGTATTTTTGATAATGGTTTTTCCACTAAAGGAAATGAGCACGGTATCGGTTTGAGCCTGGTGCGTCAGAGTTTAGAGAGTATTGGTGGCAATATAGAATTTGATTCTGAAGCGGGCGTTTTTACCCAGTTCTTTATCAGCCTTCCTTACGACATCACACCGAATGACATTCCTTCAAACAACATCAGCGCGGTAAATCATGATTAATGTATTGATAGTAGATGATGATGCAATGGTAGCTGAGCTGAACAAGTGCTATCTGAGCCAAGTGGCAGGCTTTAACTGCTGCGGTACAGTGTCCAGTTTACAGCAAGCCAGAGAGCATTTGATGACAACAGAACACCCCATTGACCTGGTGTTATTAGATGTTTTTATGCGCCAAGACAATGGCTTGGATTTGCTGCCAGTGTTGCGTGAATTCAGCGAACATACTGACGTGATTGTTATTTCATCTGCCACCGATGTGAATACCATTAAGAAAGCGCTGCAATACGGTGTAGTGGACTATTTAATTAAACCCTTCCAGTTTTCGCGTTTCGAAGAGGCACTCTCCACTTACCGGGAAAAACAGAGTTTGCTGGGGCAACGTGAATATTGTGCTCAGGAAGATGTCGACTCATTACTGCGGCGTAGCAATACGACGCCAACTGAGCGCAAGAAGCTACCCAAGGGGCTGACAGCACAAACACTGCGCACGGTGTGTGAATGGATTCAGGAAATGCAGGATGGGGAATTTTCAACCGAACAAATGGCGAACGCCATTGGTATTTCACGGGTTTCTTGTCGCAAATATTTGATTTACCTTTCTGATACCGAAGTTTTAAGCACTAAGGTACTTTACGGTGCGACCGGTCGGCCAGTTTATCTCTACAAGTTGCTACCCAGCCAGCAAGAAGTCTTAAAGCAGTATTGCCAGTAATGAGCCGCACTGCCTCGAAGCTGTTTTTATCAACCAGCACGCACAGAAACTGTCCTGATAAAAAACCAGCGGCATCCGCTCAGGGATGCCGCTGATGACCTCAGTCTTATCGGGCAGTTATTTACATAATCCAACCCAACAGTAACGTAGCCCCAATGACGGTGGACGCACCGCCGATACGGGTTGCTATCTGGGCAAATGGCATCAGTGACATTCGGTTCGAGGCAGAGAGAATAGCAACATCACCGGTGCCACCTAGCCCGCTGTGGCAACTGGTGACGATCGACGCTTCAACCGGATACATATTCAGATAGGGTGCGATAATAAAACTGACTGCGGCCATCGACAACACCACCGCACCACACACCACCACATAACCGACAGAGAATACGGCGACGACACTTTCCAGTGGAACATACAGCATCCCCAATCCAATCATCAGCGGCCATACCAGTGTGGTGGAGACGAATTTATACCAACTGTGCGCACCTTGTTCCATTTTCGACGGAATAACCTGCGCATATTTACACATCACCGCAATCAAAATCATTAGCACCGGGCCGGGAATGTGGACAATCTTTTCAAATAAGCCCCCGACAATAAAGAAAGCACAGGTCATTAATAACCCACCGCCCATCAGTTGGAAATCGGCTTGCTTTGGCCCTTCCTGGGCGGTAAATACCGCATTATCTTGTGCCGAGCGAATTAACATCCCCTCGCCATTGAGATCCTTGCGACGCAGACCAATACGAGCCAGCACCCCGGCACAAATAATAGCGAAAATATTCCCCACCACCGCAGCCGGTGCCAGTTGGGCCACATACACATCAGGAGCCTGACCAAGGATAGCCGAGTAAGCCAACGACAATGGCAAGATGCCCTCACCAATACCGCCACCGATGATAGGTACAATAATAAAGAAGAAGGTGTGATAAAGAGTAAAACCAAATAATTTACCCACCAGCAACCCCGTAACCACCGCCGTAATGGTTCCCACCACTAGCGGGACAAACATCCGGGTCATTCCCTGAATAAGCACCACGCGGTTCATCCCAAGAATACTGCCGACCACCAGACTGGCGATAACAAAATAGAGTAAGTTCGCCTCTTTCATCAGCAAGTGGACAGTATCCAAGGTGTTGGTTTGGAAAATACCAAAATAAACCAAAACCGAGGGTACCATTAAACACAAAATTGCTGGCCCACCGATATCTTTCAACACCGGTATGTGGCGGCCGATATGTGATAAAACAAAACCCATCGTCATGATTACAGCCAGCCCGCCAATCATATTTTTGGGTAAATAACTGGCATAAGCCGAAATGAATACAATAGCTGAAATAGTCATAAATAATGCCATTGGCATAGTATTTATGTTCATCTGATTTAAGTGTGTAATAACTCTCTTGATTGCAGATTTCCCCGACATGTCAATCTGTTCGACGGGGGTAAGCACGACATCCTGATTTATTTTTTTCATTTTAGACCTACTATTGGGTAGCACCTAAGGAACGGGAGGTAACGGATCTAATGCTTTAGCCGGTTATAGTGATTTGATATTTTTTGACTGATGTATCTCAATGAGGCATCGACCAACCTGGCACTTAAAAATTATTATTGATGTTAAAAACAACACAAAAAAATTCAAATGTGAATATAGAATGGCAAACTACCACTCTATTTAAAATAAAAGAACAGTTAAGGTGCAACGATGTATTGTAATTGCGAGGCTATCGTCAAGTTTATTTTAATTAACTTAACTTGGTGTTTTGTAATTAAATAATCTGAAGGATGTGAGATTTGTCTGTTATACTTTTTTGTCGCTGACAGACAAACCTATACTGAAATACCACCTGTTGTTATTTGGTGCTACTCTTCATCTATTGACGAGCCTGCAATACGAACTAAATGAATGATTAAGTACAACATTTCGTCATTTGAGAGAGTAATACTGAGCAGGTTTTTGATGTATTCACCGATTAACATACTGCAACGGTACTCACCAGGGTACTCGCGGATCATTTGTTCAAAAATAAAGTCATCTTTGGTTTCTATCTGGTTACGTTCAATCATTCGCTGGATAAAAAATTGCATATGCGTCAAAAAGCGTTGGTAATTTAGCGAGTCTTGATCAATTACGACATTAAAATGGTATTTTATAATATTAAATATGTCTTTCAACATCTTAACTGAGAGCAGTGTACTTTCCATACTCTGAATATCAGTTTGACCATTAACCAAGTGGAAAGCTATATTTCCCGCTTCCTCTTCAGGTAACTGAATATTGAGTTTCTCATTTAAGTATTTAACTGCTTGTTGCGCAATGGAAAATTCATGCGGATAAAATCTTTTTACTTCGTATAACAATCTATTTTGGATTGAAATCCCTTTGTGAAAACGTTCGATGGCAAAGGTAATATGGTCCGTTAGAGTAAAAAATAGCTGTTCACTAAGCTTTCCCTTCAGGCTGGCATTGGCGTCACTCATAATATTCTGCACCAAAGATATATACTCTTCTGGCGTATTTTCGATCAACCTAACATATTCTCTACTGGTTTGAGTGTTTTGTATCACATAGACTTTTTCTATTTTCCCAGCATCAATCGCATCACCAATTTTGCTATTAAATCCAATACCTTTCCCCATAACAATAACTTCATTATTGTTGGCATCGACAGATAAGACCAGGCTGTTATTCAATACTTTAATGACATCCATTTTTCTAGCCACCCCTGTCTTTGCGCCGCAATGACTTTATATCATGATTAGCCCGGTCTACCGGGCTGTCTAGTATGCCAACTGTTCATGTGCCATGGGCGGTTCTCTACCGCCCAGAATATCAAACAACGGTCAAAGATACTGACCATTTGAGGCAATGACTTGTTGATACCAGGTAAAACTGGCTTTTTTTATACGCCTTAGGTCGAGTAAATCATGTTCAGTCCGATTGACATAAATAAAGCCATAGCGCTTACCATAGCCCTGATGCGTGCTGACAACATCAATAACAGACCACGGGCAGTATCCCATTAGCTCTACGCCATCACTGATAGCCAACTGCATTTGCTCTATATGTTTACGCAGAAAATCAATACGATAGTCATCGTTAACCTGATCGTCGCTTTGCAGCGAATCCGGTGCGCCAATACCATTTTCGCTAATCAGGATGGGCAGATGGTAGCGCTCATACGTCTTACGTAACGTGAGACGTAAACCAATGGGGTCGACCACCCAGCCATAGCGGGTTTTATCCACAAACGGATTTTCTGCTGCGCGATACACTCCCGGTTCACCCAACATGATCTGCTGATCTCCGGCACGGGCCGTGATATCTGAGGCATCTCCCCGGCTGGCAGCAATAGTCGCCGTCGAATAATAGTTAATCGCGACAAAATCCGGCCGCCCTTGTGACAGGATTTCACTGTCGCCACTTTCCACCGTGGGCGCTAATCCACGATCCTGCAAATAACGCCACGCCAACGCATTGTAACGACCATACACCGCCACATCGAGAAAACTCCAACAGCGTAATGTTTCCCAGTTATGGGCTGCGATAGCATCTTGTGGTGCACAGGTTTCCTGATACATCGATGTGGTATTTATCGCCGGACCAATTTTACCTTCCGGGCACATTTGATGACACAACGCCATCACCTGCGCCTGTGCCAACATCATATGGTGACTCTGCTGATATAAGGATTTTTTATCCGGTAATTGACCATTGGGCGGAGTACCAATTGCCCCAGGATGGAGGATCATGGTGTTCTGCTCATTAATCGTCAGCCAATATTTTACTTTGCTACCAAAATGGCTAAAGAGCACTTTGGCGTATTCAACAAAGGCATCAATCGTGGCGCGATGCCCCCAACCACCCTGCTGCTCCAGACAATAGGGCAAATCAAAATGGTAAAGTGTGACAACTGGCTCTATGCCGTAATGATTAAGTTCATCAATCAAATTCTGATAAAACGCGATCCCCGCAGGATTAACCGCCCCCGAACCATCAGGGATAATGCGGGTCCAGGCGACAGAAAATCGGTATGCCTTTAAGCCTAATTCGGCAAATAACTTAACGTCTTCTTTATAGTGATGGTAGTGGTCACTGGCGATTTTAAAATCTGCCGTCCCTGCTGGATGCTGGCACATATCAATGATCGATGGACTTTTACCGTCTTCATCCCAAGCACCTTCAACCTGATAGGCAGAGGTGGAACCGCCCCAGAGAAATCCTGCTGGGAAGTTCTGTAATTGTTGATAAATCATAACCGCCCCCTAACCACGTGCACCCAGAGTAATAATCGGCTCACCAAACTGAGTTGGCCCGCAAGCTACACTGCTAACCTGCGAATACGCATCACTGTTTACAATCAATACCGGTGTGACGATATCGTAGCCTGCCTGAGTAATGGCGGTGATATCAAAACTCACCAGTAGGTCGCCCACCATGACACGATCCCCCACTTGCAGCGTCGAACTGAAGTGCTGACCATTTAAGTTGACGGTATCAATACCGATATGAATCAAAACCTCAGCCCCGTCGTCTGATTTAATTCCGACGGCATGTTTACTGGGTAAGAACGTCATAATTTCACCTGTTACTGGGGCGCGCATTTCACCCACATCAGGGATAATAGCCACCCCCTGCCCCAACAATCCCAGAGAAAACACATCATCGTTAACCTGGCCTAATGGGATTAATTTTCCGCTTAATGGACTACTTATGACTGCTGCCTGAGCCGCTGTCCCCGTAGTTCTCGCCACAGAGGCAGACAAGGGAACGTTATCACTTTCATCAACTTGCGATTGTTCATCTACCGGGTCTTCAAAGCCCAATACCCAGGTCAGGGCGAAAGTGACCACAATAGCAATAACGCAGGTTATTAATGCGTGCACAATGTTCATTGGGTTTTCGCCAATAAACGCCGGTAATGCAGCAAGCCCTGGTGATACAAAGGCGTAACGCACCACACCACTTAACCCCGCATAAACACCAGCGCAGCCCCCGCCGATCATTGCCGCCACCAGCGGGCGTTTCAGCTTCAGGGTCACACCATATAATGACGGCTCGGTTATCCCCAAAAGTGCAGTGAAGCCTGCTGAAGATGCCAGTTGTTTCAAGTTCTTATTCTTTGTTTTGAAGGCGACACAGAGTGTCGCCGCCCCCTGAGCAATATTGGATGCCAACATACCGGGGCCATTGATCATCTCATAGCCTTGCTTAGTCAATTGCATGGTTGCAATCGGGGTCATGGCCCACGCCGTGCCCGTAATAACCAAGAAGGGTTGCAGCGCCCCCATTAACATGGGAATAAGCCAACTGGCTTTCGTGTTTATAATGGCAGCACCACTGCCCACCATATCATTAAGAAAGATACCAAATGGCCCGATCACGACTAATGCCAAAGGAGCAGTAATCAATAATATAATCATTGGCTTGGTAAAAAATTTAATCATCGAGGGCGAAATTCGCTCGGCAAAGCGCTCGACATAAGACATCAACCAAACGGTAAAGATAATCGGTAATACCGAACCGGCATAATCAGCCAATCTAACCTGAATACCGATAAAACTAACCGCGTCACCTTTTACCAACATTTGTGCCAAATTAGGGTGTAACAGTGCCCCGGCAATCGTCATTGCCAAAATAGGATTACATTCAAACTTAATCGCGGCACCATATGCCAGCAGAACCGGCAGGAAAAAGAATGCCGCATCCGCAATGGTATCGAGCAACTGATAAGTGGTACTGCTAGCTGTAATCACACCGGTGAGTTTCAAAATTGCCAGCAACGCCTTAATCATCCCGGCTCCGGTAATAGCCGGAATGACAGGAGTAAAGGTGGTAGAAATCACACTGATTATCTGGCTGAAAATACCATTTTTGGTTTTATTTTTATTGCCCTGCTTCTCTGCTGTTGGCACACTGCCAATCTCTTTCAATATCGTCCGATAGGTTTGCTGCACGTTGTTGCCGACAACTATTTGAAACTGGCCTCCTCGCTCGACCACACTGATCACACCCTCCAGTTTTTCAATCTGTTTAGCATCAACTTTAGTGTCATCGTTAAACTCAAAACGCAAGCGGGTGGCGCAATGTGTTAACTTACTGACATTACGCTTCCCCCCGATCAACGCTAAGATCTTCAATCCTAACTGCTGGTAATCCATCGCTATTCCCCTGAATTTATCACTTAAAAAAAACAAAAAAAAAGACCAAAACAAAAATGCACCCGCGGACGGGGGACACTTTTATTTTGGTCTTGCCTGCTTTACCAGTAACACGCCTCAATAAAATTATGGCAATAAATATAACTATTGCGTTATTAGTATCATCATTGAAGGTGAGAAAATGCAATATCATTCTCGGAAAACTGTGTGTTAGATCTCATATTGCATCTTACGCAGTACGCTTTATGCACAGCACTAAGTCGAGGCTATTCGAATAAGAGTTTCTGCAACTTACCTATTAGATTAAGTCACGTTAATACAACAATCTAATTGCTTGATAAATATCATCGTAAATATTAACTGCGCTACACAAAAATAAATTATAAATTTTAAAATTAACACTTAGAAAAACAATATATTATTTTTATCTATAATAAGATAAATTGCAATTTTATGTGAAGCAATAATCTTAATAAATACACTCAATCTAAGAAGGGTTTATCGTTGAATAATATACAGCCAATCTATAACTCCGATCCAAAAAAATTCTACTTTCATAAATGTAACAATGAGTTAAGAAATACTGATATTTCGCCCTATAAGCATAAGTAATACATTACCATAAAAACATTTTTCCTGTATATAATTTAACCTTTCATTTGCAATTACTGATTCCGGTAATAGAACAAAAAAAATAATTTATAAGTGAATATTTTTTTTGCCTCATCACGATAGAAACGATAGCATGCCCTCCCAGAATCCAGTGGCAGCAATAGAAACCATAATAATCGAAGGCGCTAAGACGCTATTTATGCATTAACCTTTAGCAATCAGTTGCTGTAATACATTCACGATGATTGCACGACAGACAGGAAAATAGGGAAAGCTATGATGTCAGGAAAACACACTGCAAAGACCCATCACGCCGCCAAAAAACGCTGGCTAGACTCTCATGATACTGGCTACCACAAAAGTATGGGCCGACGTCATATCCAGATGATCGCTATCGGTGGCTCTATTGGTACGGGGTTATTTTTAGGCACCGGCGCCCGCTTGCAAATGGCTGGCCCCGCACTGGCCTTGGTGTATCTGGTGTGTGGGATTTTCTCGTTTTTTATTCTTAGAGCGCTCGGTGAATTAGTTATGCACCGCCCAACCAGTGGCAGCTTTGTTTCTTATGCCCGCGAATTCCTCGGTGAGAAAGCATCCTATGTTGCCGGATGGATGTATTTCCTTAATTGGGCCATGACCGGGATTGTCGATATCACTGCGGTGGCCCTTTATATGCACTATTGGGGGACGTTCTCTGATGTTCCGCAGTGGTTATTTGCACTGGGTGCGCTCTCAATTGTTGCCACCATGAATATGATTGGCGTTAAATGGTTTGCTGAAATGGAATTTTGGTTTGCACTGATCAAAGTCGCAGCCATTGCTATCTTTCTGGTCGTGGGTGTGATCTTTCTCGGCACAGGGCAAAGTGTTGCCGGGCATCCCACCGGTATACACCTGATAACCGATAATGGCGGATTGTTCCCCCACGGGTTGTTACCCGCGTTGATATTGGTTCAAGGGGTGATATTCGCCTTTGCCGGTATTGAATTAATTGGTACGGCGGCCGGTGAATGTAAAGACCCGGAAAAGATGCTGCCAAAGGCAATTAATAGTGTGATTTGGCGGATTGGCCTATTCTACGTCGGTTCTGTGGTGCTACTGGTGTGTCTGCTGCCATGGAATGCCTATCAGGCCGGCCAAAGCCCTTTTGTCACCTTCTTTAGTAACTTAGGCGTCCCCTATATCGGGACCATCATGAATATCGTGGTACTTTCTGCCGCACTTTCCAGTTTGAACTCTGGCCTTTACTCGACAGGTCGTATTCTGCGCTCATTATCCATGGGTGGCTCAGCACCTAAATTCATGTCCAAAATGAGCCCACAATCTGTTCCCTACGCCGGCATATTGGTTACCGTGGGTATTTATGTCTTCGGCGTGCTACTTAACTATCTGGTACCATCACAGGTATTTGAAATCGTTCTTAATATTGCCTCTTTAGGTATTATCAGCTCATGGGCATTCATCATTATCTGTCAGATGAAATTACGTCAGGCAATAAAGCAGGGAACAGCAAAACCCGTATCCTTTAAAATGCCCGGTGCGCCGGTCACATCCTGGCTGACACTGTTTTTCCTGGCAGGTGTTTTAGTGATGATGGCTTTCGACTATCCGAATGGAACCTGGACTATCGCCACATTGCCGGTGGTGGCCGTGTTATTGGTTGCCGGTTGGTTTAGTTTACGTAAGCGCGCCACTGAGGTAGCTGCCGCACTGGTAGATACAATGCCCAAACAGCGCCCGCGGGAAGATATAAACGCTTCAGAAGTGGCTCTGGCTAAGTTACGCGAACAAAACTCCACCGGTTAAAGCCCATCGTTAGCCCGTAGGTTGATAGAGAGACCTACGGGCTGAATCGACACGCTTAGTGGCGGTTACGCACCAGTTGATAACGGCGCGTTAAATATTCGATGGGTACGCTCCAGATATGTACCAAGCGTGAGAACGGGAATAAAACAAAAAGGGTCAATCCCAAGACAATATGCAACTTGAAAATCAAGGCTACATCTATCAGATAGGCCGATGCTCCGGTGCGGAAAGTCGCAATTGACTGCGCCCAACCGACCAATTTCATCATCTCGCTACCATCCATATGTTGAGCAGAAAACGGAATACTCAGTAGCCCCAAGCTAACTTGTACCACCAGCAATATCAGAATCAGGATATCTACCCGGGTACTGGTTGCTCTGATCCTCGAATTAGTCAAGCGGCGGTGTAGCAGCATGACTCCACCGACTAACATCATCAGACCGCAGGCACCGCCAGCAATCATCGCCATTTTTTGTTTTATCTCTATCGGTAAGAACGATTCATACATCCAATGTGGCGTCAGCATACCCAGCACATGGCCGAAGAATATCCCCAGAATACCGATGTGGAATAAATTAGATGCCAGCCATACACCTTTCTTATCTAACATCTGACTGGAACCTGCTCGCCAGCTATATTGCCCATAGTCGTAACGCAACCAACTGCCCACAAAGAAAATCACCATTGCCATGTAAGGATAAATATCAAAAAAGAATTTATTCAAAAAGCTCATAAGATGGCTCCTTTACGGTCCGTCACCACATGGGACTGAACGACTTTTTTGCCCTCTGAGGCAGACTGAATACTGAGATATTGTGGTAGTACGGCATCGGCAAGGTGTTTGGGGGGCATCCCCTGCTGAGCTGATGCACACCCCTGCGTGCCGAGGAATTTCACTTGCTCCTCTTCCCATACCGCATCCAGTGCTTTGGCGGTGTCATCCCGGCTTTCACCCGCCACTTTATCGCCAAGATTTTCACTGCGAATAGCACTGCCAGACAGCACTAACAGCAGATCAAACAACTGGGCATAGTCGCTATCCCGCTGATGTAAACGTGCCCCCAGCAGCGCCAAAATGGGTGCAATATCCTGCAAACCCAAGGTGATATCCTGCACTGGCTGGTTAGCCAGATACTCAAGATAAAGTGGCAGGAAATCAGGCAACTCTTTACAGTCAAGCACTAACCCCGCACGTTGATACTGTGCCATGAGGTCCACCATGGCCTGACCACGATCGCGCGACTCACCATGCACATGTTCAAATAGCAACAGTGAGGTGGCTCGCCCCCGGTCAAATAAGCCACAATAGCTAGCCTGACACTCAAGCAATTCGCTCTGACATAATGTATTGATAAATTGCCTGAGCCGATGAACCTGTTCCGTCGTGAGTTCATCGGCGCTGTCGAGCGCCTCAACAACTTCTTGCCGGTTTTGCCACAGATCAATATCTGGGTATTCCAGCAAACGTGAAATGATTCTCAAACTAATCATGAGTGGCCCCCTGGTCAGTCTTACGTGTGACATCAACAGCATCAATGCGGCGGCTATTGAACAAATTGAAACGACTGTCACTGCCATGGCAACCATCGCCGAAACTGAAGCCGCACCCCTTACTTTCCGGGAAAGCGTCACGGGCTATTTCACGGTGGCTGGATGGAATGACAAAGCGATCTTCATAATTAGCAATCGCCAGATAGCGGTACATCTCTTGCGCTTGCGCCTCTGTTAGCCCCACGGCCTCCAGTGCACTGAGATCAGTTTTACCCTCAACGGTTTCAGCCCGTTTATAGTGGCGCATTGCCAGCATCCGTTTCAGTGCCATTAATACCGGTTGAGTATCACCAGCAGTCAGTAAGTTGGCTAAATACTGAACCGGGATACGCAGGCTTTCCACATCCGGTAGCACCCCGCTGTGGGGCAGCGCGCCAGAGTCTGCCGCAGACTGAATCGGTGACAACGGCGGGACATACCATACCATCGGCAAGGTCCGGTATTCGGGGTGCAACGGCAGTGCCAATTTCCATTCCACTGCCATTTTGTAAACCGGGGAGCGTTGGGCGGCCTCAATGACACTTAAGGGAATCCCCTGTTTCTGCGCTTCGGCAATCACCAGCGGATCATGGGGATCGAGGAAAATATCCATTTGCCGTTGGTAGAGGTTTTTCTCATCAGTAGTAGCCGCGGCTTGTTCAATGCCATCCGCGTCATACAGTAGTACCCCCAGATAACGAATGCGCCCCACACAGGTTTCTGAACAAACGGTCGGTTCACCGGACTCAATGCGTGGATAGCAGAAAATACACTTCTCCGACTTGCCGCTTTTCCAGTTGAAATAGATTTTTTTATACGGGCAACCGGTCAGACACATACGCCAGCCCCGGCATTTATCCTGATCAATCAGCACAATACCGTCTTCAGCCCGTTTATAAATTGCCCCACTGGGGCAAGTTGCGACACAGGCGGGGTTAAGGCAGTGTTCACATAAACGTGGCAAGTACATCATGAAGGTATGTTCAAATTGCCCATACATCTCTTTCTGAATATGGGCGAAGTTCTGGTCTTTAGATCGCTTAGAAAACTCACCGCCCAGAATCTCTTCCCAGTTAGGGCCGTTCTCGATTTTCTCCATTCGTTGACCGGTAATCAGCGAACGTGGGCGAGCTACCGGCTGATGTTTTCCAGCCGGTGAGTTGTGCAAGTGCTGGTAATCAAAATCGAAGGGTTCGTAATAATCATCTAATGCTGGTACATCAGGGTTAGCAAATATCTTGGCGAGGACCCCGACTCGGCTCCCCATACGGGGGGTCAATTTGCCATTAATCTTGCGGATCCAGCCCCCCTTCCATTTATCCTGATTCTCCCAATCGTGCGGATAACCCAGCCCCGGTTTGCTTTCCACGTTGTTAAACCAGGCATATTCCATACCCTCGCGGCTGGTCCAAACATTTTTGCAGGTTACTGAGCAGGTATGACAGCCAATACATTTGTCCAGATTCAGAACCATGCCGACTTGTGAACGGATTTTCATAGTTTGCCCCCGGTTTTGCTCTGGTTTTGCTGTTCGTCATCCAGCCAATCAATCTTATTCATCTTGCGCACCACCACGAACTCATCGCGATTGGACCCTACCGTGCCGTAGTAGTTAAAGCCGTAGGCTAATTGCGCATATCCGCCAATCATATGGGTTGGTTTTGGACTGATACGGGTGACTGAGTTATGAATACCGCCACGTTGGCCGGTAATTTCAGAACCGGGGATATTAATAATGCGCTCCTGTGCGTGGTACATCATGGTCATGCCTGACGGAATTCGCTGGCTGACGACGGCACGAGCAGTTAATGCGCCATTACTGTTAAACGCCTCAATCCAGTCGTTATCTTCTATCAGCAGATCTTTGGCATCATCTTCACTCAACCAAACGATAGGCCCCCCTCTCGACAGTGTCAGCATCAACAGGTTGTCACTGTAGGTTGAGTGAATGCCCCACTTCTGATGGGGTGTCAGGAAGTTAAGTGCTTTCTCTGGGTTACCGTTCGGCTTCTTATTAAGCAAAGGTTGGGCGGCACGAGTATCTATTGGCGGGCGATAGCACAACAAACTCTCACCAAAAGCACGCATCCATTCATGATCCTGATAAAGTTGTTGCCGGCCTGAAAGGGTGCGCCACGGGATCAACTCATGAACGTTGGTGTAACAAGCATTATAGGAAACATGCTCATCTTCCAAGCCGGACCAGATTGGACTGGAAATGATTTTGCGTGGTTGCGCCTGAATATCGCGAAAACGAATTTTTTCATCTTCTTTATTCAGAGCTAAGTGAGCATGTTGGCGACCGGTAAGTTGTTCCAAAGCCTGCCAGGCTTTTACCGCCACCTGACCGTTGGTTTCAGGGGCCAAGGATAAAATCACCTCTGCGGCATCAATAGCAGTATCAATTCTTGGTCGTCCGGCGGCAGGGCCGTCAGGCTGGGTATGGTTAAGTTTTTTGAGGAAATCAATTTCAGTCTGGGTATTCCAGTTAATCCCTTTGCCGCCATTACCTAATTTATCCAATAGGGGACCCAAGGCAGTAAAGCGAGCATAGGTTGCTGGGTAATCGCGCTCGACCACCACAATGTGCGGCGCGGTTTGGCCCGGTATCAGTTCACATTCACCTTTTTTCCAGTCCTTTACACCATATGGCTGTGCCAGTTCGGCTGGCGAATCATGTTGGATGGGTAAGGTCACTACATCGGTTTCCTGACCTAAATGGCCGACGCAAACTCGAGAGAAGGTTTCGGCAATATCTTTGTAGATATCCCAGTCGCTTTTAGACTCCCAGGCAGGATCTACCGCCGCAGACAGCGGGTGAATAAACGGATGCATATCCGAGGTATTCATGTCGTCTTTTTCGTACCAGGTTGCGGTGGGTAAAATGATGTCTGAATAGAGACACGTACTAGACATGCGGAAATCCAATGTCACGACTAAATCCAGCTTGCCTTCGCCTCCCTGTTCCTGCCATTCAACCTCTTCCGGCATCACCCCACCTTGCTGGCCCAAATCTTTACCCTGAATACCATTTTCCGTACCCAACAAATACTTGAGCATATATTCATGCCCTTTGCCGGAAGAACCCAGTAGGTTGGAACGCCAGACAAACAAGTTTCGCGGGAAGTTTTGTGGGTCATCTGGCTGTTCAGCGGCAAATCTCAGTGACCCGTTTTTAAGGCTATCGACGGTATATTCTACCGGTGTTTGACCGGCTTGTTGTGCGCTGGCGGCAAGGGTCAATGGATTGCAATTCAGTTGCGGGGCCGAAGGCAGCCACCCCATACGTTCAGCGCGCACATTAAGATCAATCAGACTTGGGCTAAAGCGCGAACTGTCGGCCAAGGGAGAGAGTAATTGGGTGGTGCTGACGGTCTCATAACGCCACTGACTGGAGTGATTATAGAAAAATGACGTACTGTTCATATGGCGCGGTGGACGTTGCCAATCGAGGCCAAATGCCAAAGGTAACCAGCCGGTTTGTGGTCGCAGTTTTTCCTGCCCCACATAGTGCGCCCAACCGCCGCCACTTTGCCCGACACAGCCGCAGAAAATCAGCATATTAATCAGTGCACGGTAGGTCATATCCATGTGATACCAGTGATTAATACCGGCCCCGACGATAATCATCGAACGGCCATGGGTTTTCTCGGCGTTATCTGCAAATTCACGCGCAATGCGGATAATATCCTGACGTGCAACGCCAGTAATTTTTTCAGCCCAGGCAGGAGTGTAAGCTTTTATATCGTCATAACTGCTGGCGCAGTTGTCATCAGCCAAACCACGATCCAGGCCATAGTTTACCATCATCAGGTCATAAACACTGGTCACCAGTGCTTCACTGCCATCGGCTAATGGCAACCGTTTTACTGGCAACTTGTGTTGCAGTATTTCCTCTAGCGCAACACTTTGAAAATTCTCACTAATTTCGCCACCAAAGTAGGGAAATCCGACATTAACAATAGCATCATGTTGACCTAATAAACTGAGTTGTAATGAGACTTCCTGCTGCGTTTTGCCCTCGCGCTGCTCAAGGTTCCATTTACCCTTTTCACCCCAGCGATAACCGATAGACCCTTGCGGCGCTACCAACTGCCCGCTGTTAGCGTCAATGGCAATGGTCTTCCATTCTGGGTTATTCTCCTCTCCCAGATTATCCACCAGATCGGCGGCGCGCAGTAACCGCCCGGCGGCATAATCGCCGCTATGACGAGGTTCAAGTAATACCAGCATCGGCATGTCGGTGTACTGACGCATGTATTCAACAAAGTAGCTGCTTTGTCGTTGTAGATGGAATTCATTGAGGATCACATGCCCCATTGCCATAGCCATGGCACTGTCTGTTCCTTGTTTCGGATTCAGCCATTGGTCACACAGTTTAGCGACCTCTGCATAATCCGGCGTCACCGCTACAGTTTTGGTCCCTTTGTAACGGACTTCGGTAAAGAAGTGGGCATCGGGTGTGCGGGTCTGCGGAACATTGGAACCCCAGGCAATAATATAGGATGAGTTGTACCAGTCAGCGGATTCTGGCACGTCAGTTTGCTCACCCCAGGTCATCGGTGATGCCGGAGGCAAATCGCAATACCAGTCATAGAAACTGAGGCAAACGCCGCCTATCAGTGATAGATAGCGCGCGCCCGCCGCGTAGGAAACCATCGACATCGCTGGAATCGGTGAAAAACCGATAATCCGATCCGGCCCATACTGTTTGGCGGTATAGACGTTAGCGGCGGCAATCAGTTCATTCACTTCCTGCCAGGTCGAACGGACAAAGCCCCCCCGGCCACGAGCCTGTTTATAATCCTTTGATTGTACGCTATCGCCAACAATTGAAGCCCATGCCTCCACCGGATCACTGTGCAGCACTTTGGCAGCACGCCACAATTGCAACAGATGCTTGCGCATCATCGGGTACTTCAGCCGATTAGCACTGTACAAATACCAGGAATAGCTGGCCCCACGAGGGCAACCACGGGGTTCATGATTAGGTAAATCCGGGCGGGTACGCGGGTAGTCAGTTTGCTGGGTTTCCCAAGTGACCAACCCATTTTTGACATAAATCTTCCAGCTACATGAACCCGTACAATTCACACCATGAGTTGAACGTACCACTTTGTCATGCTGCCAGCGGCTACGATAGCCATCTTCCCAATCACGATTGGTGTCCAGTGTCTGGCCATGGCCTTGTGCAAAAGGCTCGGCAAGTTGTTTAAAATAACGAAATCGGTCAAGAAATTTGCTCATCGGGAGACCTCCTGATTGGGGACATAACGGCCCTATTTATTTTTATAAGTGGATTAACATTGCTCAATGTTGCTTATTTATTGGACCGTACCGGTCAACGTGGTTTTTTGGTCGCCATACCCGCGTTAAGCTTGCGCCCGTAGACAAACCAGGTGATCAATACGCAAACCACATAAAAAACCACGAATAGCTTCATCGCGCCGGCCGGTGAACCGGTTAGGGCCAGCGAGGTACCAAAGGATTTAGGAATAAAGAAACCGCCGATAGCGCCAATGGCTGAGATGAAACCCAGTGCCGCCGCTGACTCTCTGACGGCATCATGCTGCGCTTGTTCATCACTACCACCCGCGAGGGTCACTCGATCGACCGTTAACTTGCGAAAGATCACCGCAATCATCTGAAACGTTGAACCACTGCCCAGTCCCGCCGTCAGAAACAGCAGCATGAATACGCCAAAAAAGGCAAAGAAGGAGCCATTAACATTGGTTCCCGGTAAGGTGAGGAAGAGTAATGCCGCAAATATTGCCATCAGGATAAAATTGACGAAGGTGACGCGAATGCCGCCAAAGCGATCAGAGAGCGCACCGCCCATTGGACGAGCCAGTGCGCCCAATAGCGGGCCGAAGAAAGCGTAATGCAGGATGACAACATCAGGAAATTGTGTTTTTGCCAACATGGCAAATCCGGCTGAGAAACCGATAAATGAACCAAAAGTTGCCAGATATAACACCGCCAAAATCCACAAATGGCCACGTTTCAGGACCGGTAATTGCTGGATAATCGACGCTTTTGCAGCAGACAAGTCATTCATACCAAACCAGGCCGCCACACTGAATATCAGCAAAAAGGGGATCCAGATATAGGCTGCGTTTTGCAACCAGAGCTGGCTACCATCCGCTTGTGGATAGCCACTGCCCATAAAGGCACTGAACACCCCAACCGAAATAGCCATAGGGGCGATAAGTTGCATCACACTGACGCCAAGATTCCCCAATCCCCCATTGAGGCCCAGCGCCCCCCCCTGCTTGGCTTTCGGGAAGAAAAAACTGATATTAGCCATGCTAGAGGCAAAGTTCGCACCGGCAAAACCACACAACAATGAAATCAATACAAATGTTCCATACTGGGTGGTGCTGTCCTGTACCGCGATACCTAACCAGAGGCAGGGGATAACCAGAAACAATGTGCTAATAGCCGTCCAGCGACGACCACCAAAGACCGGTATGACAAACGAGTATGGAACACGTAACAGTGCCCCCGATACTGAGGGTAATGCTGTCAGCATGAACAGTTGATCGGTGGTGAAGTTAAAGCCCACTTTATTCAGATTCACTGCGACCGCACTAAACAGCATCCAGACACAGAAACTCAGTAACAATGCTGGTACTGAAATCCACAAATTTCGCCGGGCAACACTATGCCCTACCTGTTGCCAGAACTGTGGATCTTCCGGGTACCACTGCGGTATTGATTGACCACCGGCTAACTTTGCCGGGATAGCGGAAGATGATGAGTTAGTTAATGGTGTCGGAGAGTGCGACATAAAAACCTCAGTCAGGGTGACCACAAACGGGAAGTAATGCGTCACCCTAGGCACCAGAGGCTATTTCAAAGTTGATTTACATCAAGAGGATGTGAAGTTAACTTTTAGCTAACAATACCCATACATCATTTGTGGGTAGTAGGTTTACTGGCAAAAAAGAGCCTCTTTTCATTTAGTTGCCGATGTGAATGTTTTCTTGAAACCGAGTAATACACCCGTTGACTATTAGGGGGTACTCCCTATTGGTTATGGGGTAATAGTCAAGGATGAGGAAGAATATCGATCAACCCTTCCGTTCGAGGTATTTACCCTCTCAGCTACAGGAACTATTCATGAGTGAACAAGACGCCGCGACCATCCTGTTGATTGATGACCACCCGATGCTAAGGCACGGTATTAAGCAATTAATCAGCATGGCACCTGGGTTATCCATCGCAGGTGAGGCCAGCAACGGTGCTCAAGGTATTATTCTCGCCACCAATCTTGATCCTGATTTGATCATGCTGGATTTAAACATGCCGGGCATGAATGGGTTGGAAACACTGGATAGATTGCGTCAGCAGCCACTATCCGGGCGAATTGTAGTGTTTACCGTTTCTGACCATCAGGATGATGTCATCAGTGCCTTAAAACGCGGGGCCGATGGTTATCTGCTAAAAGATATGGACCCTGAAGATTTGCTGGTCTCATTGTATGATGCAGCAGCAGGACAAATGGTTCTCAGCGACGCATTGATGTCGATACTGGCAATCAACCTCCGCGAGAATCGGTCTGATAATGAGCGCGATATTAACACCCTCACCCCACGTGAACGCGACATATTGAAGCTGATCGCTAAAGGGTTACCGAATAAAACCATTGCCCGGAAATTGCTGATTGCAGAGAGCACCGTTAAAGTTCATGTCAAACATCTGTTGAAAAAAATGAAGCTGAAATCGCGGGTTGAAGCCGCAGTATGGGTATTACAAGAGAAAATACTATAGCTTGCTAAGCAGAAAATCACGTAACACTACCGCCTGATTCTGTTGCGTGTCGCGACTGCCATACAGCAACGTAATTGGCTGTTGTTTCAGTACGTCTAGTAAAGGTTGCCAGGCCGTTGAGCTATCAAGCTGAGCCTGATAACGCACCACAAACTCTGGCCAATCTAAACATTGATGAAACCATTTTCGTAATGCATTTTCCGGCGCCACTTCTTTTAACCATACCACCCCTAACAGCCGGGTTTTGCTAATGCCTCGCGGCCACAGCCGATCAGTCAGAAAGGTATTGGCTTGATATGGCGGCTGAACATCGTAAACACGCGCTAAAGTGATGCGATTTCCCATTGTTGTACTCCTCCTTTGTGCGGTATATGCACCATGTTAGCAACCCTATCAACAAGAGTCTGTCGCCCAACCACAGATTTTATTCATTCGGTTAGTCTCATTAATAACCTCAAAGCTGGCATGCCATGGTTCAGCGCTTATTTCTCAACCACTCTTCGCGACTGATTTCCCATATTTCCGTCTGGAAATGCCCACTAACGTAGTCTCGCTCCTGCGTTGCAACCAAACGCATACCATTTTTACGTGATATGGCGGCTGACGCCTTATTCGGTGCGGCCTTTGTCACTCGTAAATAAGGCTGGTCCAATTGTGTAAACCAGAAGTGAGTGACTGCATCACTGGCTTCCGTTATTAACCCCTGCCCTTGCCACACAGGGCTTAACCAAAAGCCACGGTGATCGTCTGTATCACAGGCCAAATTAATAACACCAATCAAGGTCTCTGGTGAAACCTTCGGCCTGATTGACCAGAAAAAACGGCTACCACATTGCATCTTAGGTAATGCAATATCACGGACAAAGGTCAGGGCACCATCGGCTGGGTAAGGCCAAGGTACGGCAGAAGCATCTAAATACTTCACCACTTCCCATACCGGAAATTTTAGCTGTATCTGGTCAGCATCCTGTAGGGTTAAAGGTATTAATAGCAAACGATCCGTCAGTAATGGTTCCATCAAATAGTCCCTTTACAAGGCAGCCTCTAAAGCATCAATATCGTGAAACGCGAGAGTCACGAAAACAGAAAATACCACTGGTGGTTATAGCTCGACAACTGTACTCATTTATAGCAAAGTTTAATCACCACAACCATACGGATAAATGCCATGATAATTATTTCTTCATAAATACGAACATGTTATATTCATTTCAATTAAATATTTGGTGAAGAAAATGACTACTGTACCGCTTAATACCACCCGGCAGATGAAACAAAAAAATATTATGTTGGTTGCAAGCACATTAAAATCGCTGTCATCCGCAACCAAAGGCGATATATCTGCTCAAACTGGATTAAGCTTGGCAACATGTGGCACCATTTTGAATGAATTATGTTCAAAGGGCGAAATCATTGAAGAATCTATTGATGAATCACGTGGTGGCCGGCCAGCAAAGCGCTATATATACAACTCAAATTACTTTAGCATATTAAGTATTTATATTGAAGGGAGCGATACCTCCGGCGTTATATCGTCATCCCTAAGGTCTGCAGATGGCAAAATCATTGTTGAGTACGATAAAATATATTCTGATTTAACTGAAGATATGTTGCTCGCGCAAATTCAAGAATTTTCAGATAAATACAATAATATCAAAGCAATAGGGCTAGGATTGCCCGGTGTCATTGTGGATGGAAAAATACTTACTTGCGATATTACCCGCCTGGAGGGATTGCCAATCACTGAATTATTAAGTAACCGATTCGGTATTTTTGTTCAGGCGGGGAATGACATGAATTATACCGCATTTGGTTTTTATCGTAATCACTGCCGTAATATAAATGAACCTATCGCCTATATTTTTATGCCACCAAGACATTGTGCCGGCTGTGGCATTGTTATTTCAGGTAAAATGCTACGTGGTGCAAGTCAATTTGCAGGTGAAGTGTCGCAACTGCCATTTTATGACAATCTAGGGACTAATATAAATTCTCACCATGAACTGGTGCAACAACGACTTATTTATATTACTTCATCGTTGATCGCCATGATTAACCCTGCAACCATAGCCATCTCAGGAGAACATATCAGTCAAAATTGCATTGCAGAATTATCTGCTCAATTACTCAAAAAATTTGATTGCAAACACATACCCCATTTTGTCTATCGCGACAACATTAAGTACGATTATCACAATGGAATATCAGAATACACTCTTGATGCCTATAATAATTTTCGAGTATTTGAGATCTAGTATTCAGCGGTATCTATGATGAGAAACTTTTTCTAGAGCCCCCTCTCCCACCTTCAGGCTATCCTAACCGTCGTATGCCCTTTTCTCTAGTCGGCAAACCACCTTGATAGGCAAAAATGTTCTTGACAAGCCAGGTACCCACTGTATATTTCACAACTTAATATAAGTCTTTTATGAAGTGACTTATACTTATTACTTGCTCGCTGCCACTTACCAGAGAAAGGTGCTTAAATGTCTAGCCATGTCGTCGACTACCCTCTGGATACACCGGCTACACGCACATCTACGCGCTCTATCTTCTTTGTCGCTGGATTTGCTATGGGCCTTTGGGCATCGTTGGTGCCCTATGCACAGAATAGACTTCATTTTGATGCAGGCTCTTTGGGGATGTTATTACTTTGCTTGGGAACAGGCTCCCTACTGGCAATGCTATTCTCTGGCAAACTGATTGGCCGCTTCGGCTGTAGAAGAATAATACTATTAGGTATCGTTGTTAGCGCTGTTTTCCTGCCCACATTGGCAATTATTGATCAGTTCCCTTTGATGGCACTATGTCTGTTCTTTTTTGGTGCAGGCATTGGTTTAGTCGACGTTGCGGTTAATGTCCAAGGCTCTCTGGTTGAACAATCCTCGGATAAACCACTGATGTCAGGTTTCCACTGTTTATTCAGCATTGGTTCAATTGCGGGTGCTGGCGGCGGTGCAATATTATTTACTCTTGGCTTAATGCCCCTCCCCGTAACGCTGATTGCCGTCGTGATAATGGCTATAATTACCTCCGTCGTTTTCAAGGAATTAATCCCTTTTGGCGATCATAAAGAACCTAATCAACAGCCAAAAATAAAACCACGCCCAAACTTCAGGCTCATATTAATGGCACTTATGTGCATGATTTGTTTTATGGCGGAAGGTGCAGTATTAGATTGGAGTGGCGTATTTCTAACCAATGACCGTGGCCTTGACATAGCACATGCCGGTTGGGGGTTTGCTATTTTCGGTGGCACCATGTCTGTAATGCGTTTCACTGGTGATAAAGTTGTCAGTATTTTGGGACGCAAGCATGTACTGATTTTTAGCAGTATCATCGCCATGACCGGCTATGCCATTGCCGTCATAATACCTGACTGGAAATTTACGTTATTTGGCTTTGCACTGGTAGGAATAGGTGCAGCTAATATTGTTCCAGTACTTATCACGCTGGCTGGCCAGGAAAGTGTAATGCCCGTGAACATGTCGGTAGCCATGGTCGCAACGCTGGGTTATTTCGGTATTTTAGGGGGGCCGGCACTGATCGGTTTTATTGCACATATAACTGACCTCTACGCTGCATTCACAGTGGTTGCCCTGACATTTATTGTCATAGCAGTTGGGGCATTCAAACTGAAATATTCCAGTGACTAAACATTTATCTACCGATAAATAAAGCCGGTGGATAGTGGGTCAATCTGTTTTTTGAAGATAAAAGTGTGACTGAGTATGGTAATTTTACCTGCTAGCAAAATTATGCTAGCTTTTTTTTAGGTATACTATGCCGAGATATTCTCTATCAAACCAAGATGTTAAAGAGGGAAATTGTATGAGCATTAAAATCATTGCTGTTGATATGGATGGAACCTTTCTCAATGATCAGATGAGTTTTGATAGGGAACGGTTTATTACACAATATTCACAACTAAAAGAAAATGGAATAAAATTTGTTGTTGCCAGTGGTAATCAATATTATCAGCTAATTTCATTCTTCCCTGAGATTGCCAATGAAATCGCTTTTGTTGCTGAAAATGGGGCTTATGTCAGTAACAAGAATACTGAAATTTTCTGCGGTTCAATCTCTGATGAAGATTGTAATAAAGTGCTAAAAACATTACTACCAATACCCTATCTTGATGTCATTGTTTGTGGCAAAAATGGCGCTTACATGCTGAGCTCTTCAGATAATTATTTCTACACTACAATGAGTAAATACTACCATCGCCTTAAAATTATCGATAATTTCGATCAAGTAACAGAGTCTGCATTCAAATTTGCGATAAGTTTACCCAATGAGAAACTGGTAGACTTTATGAAATTTATCGAGCAAGAACTCGCAGATATAGTGACCCCGGTATCAAGTGGACATGGTTCTGTAGACCTTATAATACCCGGCATTCATAAAGCCAATGGTATTAAACTACTCCAAAAAATGTGGGATGTAACTGATCAACAAGTCGTAACTTTTGGCGATGGTGGCAATGATATTGAAATGTTACAGTACGCCGGCTTTGGTTATGCCATGGCAAATGCTCCAGACAACATTAAGAATGTAGCAAAGTATCAGGCCGAATCAAATAACGACTCTGGCGTATTAAATATAATTGATAAAATTCTAAAGAAAGAACATCCTTTCACATAGACATATTTAATAACAAAAATATATTGGCGGGAAAGACTCCCGCCTATTAATTAATTTTCTCTATTATTGCGGCTCTCGCCATTCTATTTGTAAGCTATTTTAGAATATTAACAATCTTCTCTCACCAAAGCAGCTAACGTCTGTAAACCAATATCAGCTTGTTCTTCTGTTGCATGACTGAAGTTAAGTCGTAACTGGCCACAGCCCTCTGACGGATATGGCAGGAACGATTCGCCCGGCATAAATGCAATATTTTTTTCGAGTGCTTTAGGCAATAGTTTACGAGTATCAATACAATGATTAAGTGTGAGCCAGAAGAATAACCCACCGGCAGGTTTCTCCCAAGTGGCAAGAGAACCAAAATGGCGTTGTAAAGAGATCTCAAATGCATCACGACGACTCTTATAATATGTGGCCAGTTGGTCCATATGTTCAGCATGGTTGGCGGCACCTAGCTGTTGCAATACCAGCCATTGGCTGATTCGGCTACTGTGTAGATCAGCCGCCTGCTTTAGCCGTGTCAGATAAGGAATTAACTCTGACGAAGCAACCAGATAGCCTAACCGCAATGCCGGGGATAAACTTTTAGAAAAGGACCCCTGATAAATCCACGGTGCGTGCTGTAATAAGGCACATACCGGCTTTCGCTCACACGGATCATAGACCAGGTCATGATAGGGATCATCTTCAAACAGCGGCAACATAAGGTCATCACACGCCTTTGCTAATGTGGCCCGCTGCGTACTATCAAGACAGTGACCACTTGGATTCTGAAAAGTTGGGATGCTGTAGGCAAAAGCAGGCTTTTCTGTTTTGAGTTTATCAATATCAGGTTGTGCCGAATCATAAGCCACAAATTGTGCCCCGAAGAACCGAAATACCTGCAATGCCGCCAAATAAGTGGGCGACTCAACAGCGACAGGTGTTCCTGCATCAATAAATAATTTAGCGACCAGATCAATTCCTTGTTGCGAGCCTGAAATAATCAGGACCTGCTCCTCAGTGCAAGATAAACCGCGCCTACATAAATTCTGCGCAATATGCCTGCGCAATTCTGTTTCCCCTTCACTGGCCCCGTATTGCAACATCGATTGCGGCATTCCTTCCAGGTGCAAGTGCGGGAAACTTTCAACCGCAGGCAAGCCGCCAGCAAATGAGATCATCCCAGGCCGTTCAATAACAGAGAGTATTTCCCGTATAGGCGAGGGGTGAAGATCGTGCAGCCGTGAGGAAAATCGATTATTCTGATCCACTACAGTCTTATTCATGGCAGTCCTTCCATAAAGGTCAACATATTTGACCTTTATGGACAGTAAAATGGACGGCTGATTACGTCAATAGTATTGACCTAATTATTTTTTAATTTGTGATAAAAATCCGATGGCAACCTCCAAAAACGTCCCGCAACAGGAAGACCAACGACTGCATCAAGCCATCGAACAGTTCTATTTTGGTTATCGGACATTTACTGAACTACCGGATAAATTACTGGCTCAGCGAGGATTAGGTCGGGTTCACCACCGCATCCTGTACTTTGTCGGACACAATCCTGATATCGCCATCAATGCCTTGCTGGGAATTCTGAAAATCAGCAAACAAGCGCTTAATGCACCATTAAAACAATTAGTTAAAATGGAGCTAATCACGGTTACCACCGCCGAATATGATCAAAGAGTGCGGCAGTTATCTCTCTCCCCCGCCGGTAAAAAGCTTGAATCTCAATTAACAGAGACACAAATGCAACTGCTACGACAGGTATTCCAACAACTGGGAAAAGAAACAGAAACAGCGTGGCTGCAAGTAATGCAATGTCTTAATAAGGATTGAGATTAGCATCAAATTATAAGATGTTCTGTGTGAGCTATACTCGAATGAGATTAATGGCTGACATTTAATAGAAGGGATAAATAGTGATAGACCATACGGGGATTAACGCTACTAATATATTAATAAGTAAAGATTTTTACAGTGCAGCGCTTGCACCTCTCAATTACGAGATACGTCTAAACCTTGGTGATGCCTGTGGTTTTGGTGTAAAAATTTCAGCCAATGGGGATGATCCCGGCGGTGACTTTTGGGTAATGGAAGGTAAACCTTATACCCCAAGAAGCCATATCGCTTTCCGTGCTGCAAGCAAAAATGAGGTCAATCAATTCTATAATGCTGCCATGGAAGCTGGTGCAATATCGAATGGAGAGCCTGGCTACCGTCCTCATTATCATGAAAACTATTATGCTGCATTTGTTCTTGATCCAGATGGTTACAATATTGAAGCTGTCTATCATGGCAAATAATTTATAAAATAAAGGTTTCTATTTAATCAGAATGGCTATCTACTGATGATATGCACTGTTTTCGTGCATTAAATTTGACACTCACCATCGCCACTAAACAATACTCCTAATTACTATGTTGCATATCGATTATGCTTTTAATATCTGCTAGCATCCCTGCCAGCGCTATCACATAACTTAATTGATCGGAGAAAGCGCTCAATCCAGCAATGTCGAGCGTTATACGCTATTTTATTAGTTACTCAACCGCGATGAGTATTAATAACACTTTGAATAAGGCAATTTTGGAATTGAAGATAACGTTGATAATAGCCGGTATTGTTGTGATCATCGCGGTGATAGTCTGGCTCATTTTTCGCTCGGCAGCTAAAGACGTTGAGGATGATTATTAAATGATGATCCTCTCGCCAATTCCCAAACGAAATGCAACAAAGTGACCCACCGGTCAGGTACGGATAAAATAGCCGTATTGACCCTGTCGGAGACCCTGTTGCATGAAGGGAAAACATTTGACTCAGCATGAGCGCTTTTACATCGAAAAACGAAAAGCTGAAGGCGTTAATCAGTCCTGCATTGCCAGAGAACTGGATGTCTCTCGCTCTACCCTGAGCCGGGAGCTCAGGCGTAATACGGACCCCGCTTTCAACGGACTTTACTCCTCCAGACGCGCTGATGCCTTAGCCAGACAACGGCGGGGCGCCACCTCGGCACACAATGCCTGTGTCCCTCTGGGCCAGCAGACACAAGACTTTCTCCGGCAGGCGCTGGCTGTACATACCTCCCCTGAGGTTATCTCTGGGAGACTGAAAATCCAGTTTGATATCGCCGTCAGCAAAAATACCCTCTACCGCTATATCCGTTCGGACAGACAGGCTGGCGGTAAGCTTTACCTTCAGCTCCCTCACCGGGGTAAACGCTATCGCTATGATACGGGTGAGCCCGGACGCACGCCCATCCCGGACAGGGTTGGCATTGAGCACAGGCCTGCTGAGGCTGAACTCAAACAGGTTCCCGGGCATGTTGAAATCGATACGATTTTTGGCAAAGACCAGAAGTCATTCCTGCTGACGGTCGTGGACAAAGCCACAAAGCAGGTCATTATCCGTAAACTCCCCAATAAGTGCGCTGAGAGCGTCGTGGAAGCGTTCAGGGACATCGTGGCGAATACTTTCTGCGAGTTTAAAACCCTGACGGCAGATAACGGACCCGAGTTTGCGAAACATAAGGACATCACTCAGGTAACGGGCGCAAAGGTTTACTTTGCCCGGCCTTATCATTCCTGGGAGCGGGGGTTGAATGAGCATACCAACGGTCTGATACGGCGGTTTTATCCGAAAGGAACCGATTTTAATGGCGTCAGCGATGAAGATATTGCGAGACTGGAGCACATCCTCAACACTCGGGGGCGCAAATCTCTGGAATACAGCTCACCGAATGAGGTATTTTTAGAGTATCTACTCGCTGCATAACGCATGATGGTTTGTTGCGTTTCGTTCGGGAATGGGGCTCTGATTTAACCTCCCCCAGCTTGCAGTGCTAAAGAGAAGGTTGAAATCCTTCTATGCACCCAAACAGCCATTGAAAAACCAACGTTAAAATAAGTATTCTGCATATATTACTTGCTTCCTCATACCTTGTGTGGGCCTCGTTATATCAATAAGCGGGTTAGCGAGCAAACTTGTCGTTATGTGATGCATGTCATTTCAAATCAATTGTAACTGATCACTTTTTGATCAATCATTTTAGTGCCAAATCCACAGCGCTTTCATGTCTGTCAACCTGTAAGCAAGCTATGAGACCCTGTAAAAGGTTATGGATTAGGTCTTGCTTCCGCCACGAAACATCATGTCTACAAGTAATTAGATGCTAGTGGCGGCCTTTTGTATTGAAAACCGGACAATCACTTCCTCTACCTTCTTCCACCGAGCAATCATCACATATCAGGTAAATTACCGTGCCACTGGCCCTGGTGTAACACCCTTCATTTTACCAATGCCCCACTAATCCCTTCAGTCCCCTCTTTATAAGGAAACATTAAATACTCCGTCTCACCATCGCCCAGTTTCTCTAGTTTAGTGTTAAAGACCGCTTCATAGAATTTTTGTGCCCGATACATGCCTGCAACACAAATCTCAAACTAGCCACCGATATTTGCTTTCATCATATTCTCTAGTAGGTTTTTTCAGATAACGTCCTAACACTCATTCTTATAAATGGTGTTTTTTTATACAACATTATTAATCAAGTTATCTGAAACTACTTCATTGACGAAATATCAGAACATCGAGGGGTTATTTTTATCCATTATCAAGCTCCAGAAATGACAAAGCCCCAGCGATTAGCTGAGGCTTTAAATTTGGTGCTGTGATAGCTGACCCTGTAACCGTACCAATGATAATGCAATCCTTGCACCAAGGTAACTATCACAGCACCGTATAATTTACATTGTAATTATAAACAAACAGTAAACATGACCAACTTTATAGTGGGCATGACTCACAAAATGGCAAAGCCCCTACCGTTAAGCTAAGGGCTGAAATTTGGCCCGCCACCGAGGTCTCGAACCTCGCACCTACAACAACTATGGTTATCGGCTCTATCCAGCTGAGCTAGTGGCGGTTACAGAGCGAATTCTACGCATCAATTTATAAGCACGCCATCAACAAGGTTACTTTTCAGATTATTCAGCCCACCAATCCAAGTTCAAAAACGACAAAACCCCACCGAAGCGAGGTTTATTTGGCTGGCTAGGCACTACTGCACAAACAATTCTTATCACACTAATGCACTTTTTGCGGCCTCACCGACACTTTTATCATAAATTTCTGACTTCATTATTGCCGGATCCATTTCTAGGCAAGAAACAGATCAAGGCATGGACAGAAAGATTACAGCAGGCCATCAAGATTGCCGATGAAATAGAAATAGCGCTAAGAGTGAGCAGTATTTATGTACTGCAGCAAAAGTCAGGGCATGGCTACACAAGAGATGGTTTCAATAGTCGGTGGCGCAATGCAAAATTACTGGCCGCAAAGACATTTCCTGAATTGGATTTTGATTTCACGTTTCATGATTTAAAGGCAATGGGAATATCCGATTTAGTCAAATTAATCACTATCTTATTGACAATAACAATATTTGAGGCTTTATTACATCATTAGTGAAATGTTTTTTAATATATTGCCACCACTGAACAAGTGTGAATACTATTGCAGAGTTGTCATGGCAAAATATCGTATTTTCTTACGACAACATATTTTAGTTTTATTTTTCTAAACCAAAAAACATCAGTTAATAAAATTAATATTCCAATAATCCTAACCTCACCACCAGTGTTAAATGTAACTAGAGCGCCAATAATAGCTAAAATAACCGAGCCTACCTTTGAGTACTTTGTCTATAATTTTTTAACTGATGTAACGCCATTCATTGCATAAGTGGCACCGCTTACCGTAAACAAGCATTTGTAACCCATACATCCCCATGACTAAAGAATTCATTTTCTTCTATTATATTGTCCCAGAAATAAAGATAGCTATAAAAAATGTGATACTGAAAATTTATCGATAATAAATTACTATCAATTTAGTGATTAGCAAGTTATTTCAAAATTTGTTGTGCTATAGCTCTTACAACCCTATCAGATTGAAGAAGACCATCTCCGATAGCATGCTTCCCCCATGCAAACTCAAATCCAAATCACTGAAATTCTGCGCCTGCTGCACAACCTGATCCGTATTGGTACAGTGGCCGCGGTCGATCTCGACCAAGTCCTACGCCGCGTGGCGACAGGAGACAATACCACCGGCTAGTTAAACTGGCTGACGCTGCGCGCCGGTCAATCGCGATCATGGTGAGCACCGTCCGAGGGTGAGTAGGTGTTGATATTGTCCCTCGGTGACGAACTGGATACAGCCTTTGTGCTGCGTGGCATTTTCTCTGATGACTTCCCGCCGCCGTCGGCCTCGGCGCATGGCCGACAGCGGAAAACTGGCCGCTGATTGAATTACCCGAACTACCGCAGTGGCTTTTGATTGAAGCGGTGAATCAAGGTTATATCGTTTCCACTTGGCCACTTGTCATAGAATAGCTCACAAGAAATACCGTTAATACACGCTGCCAAAATAGATGTATAGTTATATTTATCATCCAGATAACAGCAATAGGAGCTGTAATGTTCGGGCAAGATAAAACCGCTGGCACCATGATATGGTGGGAAAAAACCGTTGAATACTATTTCGTGGCTAAATATTTGAGTAACACAGCTGCTATAGCCCCATTAGATGGCAATCACGAGAAAGCCGGTGACAATATATTTACTCAGGGCAATAAATGGGTATTAATTGAATTTAAAAGAAGTAAGGCCGACTTAGAATCCGAAAAAACAAAGTTTATTAATTATCAACAGGCTCAAAGCGCTCTATCCGCAATTGATGGTCATCATTTCCTGATTTATGGCGGCATGCTCTACACAGGTGAATTTTCACTATGGGCACAAACCTATTTCTCTGGTAGAACCGGAGTCTCCCTAGATGAGGTCATCAAAAATGGTAAAGGCATAAGAGCTTTTATTATTTATGTCGAAGCATTTATCGCATTTAAAAAAGGTGGTAATCCTGGTAGTTCGGGTGGTCTGGGGGTAACGGATTATGCGCAAGTGGCTTGCGTCAATAAAAATGGGGATATATGTGCCTGTATGTCTCTTGCCGAGTTCCGTCGTTCATTAGGTGCAAAACCGACGCCTGACGCAAAATACAAAAGTGCAGCGCCGAGTATGTAATCATCCTTATTTGTTTCTATAAATAGTGGCACTATTACTTAATCAGTAATAGTGCCACCTTATTTTGTGCTATCCCTCACACAGCCCCCATCACCTGCCCCGCGCGTAGCAATCCGGCACCATTACGAATGTTACCACCCTGATCCGTAAAAATAGCTATCGCCTCTTGGGTTCCCGCTCCTGCTCTGATTATCCGCTATTTGCCTTTGAAAACTACATCCGTACCACGCAAATGTTGGCTGACACCATGGCTGAGGCCCATATGTGGGCCAACGATAAGCCGCTCACGCCCTCGCTGGCAAAGACATTTGTGTTGTGAGGCTATTTCACGCAATGACATCAAGCCAGCTCGGTACGCCGATTCGATGGCCTCCCAATCTGGTTTGGTCATTTGTTTACTCCAATAAAAAACCGCCGTAGGCGGTTTGATAATAATATTTAACACATAAAATGTGACTCCCAATATAGGGAATCTTCAACTATTTAATTATTAGTGCATCCGCCGTTAGCTTGACAGTGTCCATGTTCAGGAGTGCCAACATCAGGCCCCGTTGCAGGATCATTACAATACGGCCACCACTTGCTGGATGGATTACATTCTTCAGCCATAGCACCCGCAGATAGCAACATAACACTAACTAACAGTAAGCCTTTTAACATATCTTTCATCGTAACTTCCTCCATGATTAGCCGCCTAAAGTGACGGACGATGCGACGATTGCTTTTAATAACCTGCAATAGCCACCCTAATCATTAATTCATCAAGTCCACTAATCAATCAAATAAGTTGGTTTGTTTAACCGCTGTTAATAATAATTCTTATTTCCATTGGTAATGGCATTAAATTAAGGAAAATCTTATATATCCGCACCATTATCGATGGCACTCAAGGAATGCCACCTGTAATGCTACTTTACTGAGGTAATTTCCAATTCTGAGCTGGCAGGCCAGCACATGTAGCCATCGTCACCGACTTGTCCAACCCTGCAGTTGTCAGGCACTTATTTGACGCCACATTTCGCACATCCGAACCAACACCTTGAAGAGCTTTCCACTGTTGTTTTGTGTTCTGATAATCACAGGTTGCCATGACCGGAGTTGAGCCACCTTCATCTGACAAACACTGCCCACTTTTCAACACGATGTAATGGACGGTGTTTTTTTCTGAACTGGCCTTTGCCACGCTATCACAGGCTAACAAGGTGGGCTTACCTTGGGTATTCTCATCCAAACAGTTACGGCCATTTGCAATATTAAGATGGCCGGATATTGTTTCGGTAGCCATAGTCACTACCTTAGCTCCTTGGATATCTTCTTGTGAAGTTGCTGCAACCGAAGAGAACGATACAGTCAAAGCAACAATTAATGCAGATAAGCGAACTACCATATAATCACTCCTTGTGAATTAATTATCTTTCTAATTATTAACGTATTGTACTTAACAATAAATTAATGACCTGTTTTTTTATACAGTTAAAAGCTGACGCTATCAAGCCTTTATTTACAAGTTATTAACTCCATTTATATAACGTTAATGTCCGATCCTTTTTCATTGCTTCCGGGTGGCGTTCTGCCGCCAGCTAATAACCTCATCGAGCCGCCCCCAACTCACGCTTAAGAGCTAGGGCATACAACCCACTATCGCCCCAAGTGGTACCAACGAATTCAGGTAGCGTACTTGTGCCTCGCAAGACAGGCTGATGTGCTTTCATTACGCAAGGATCAATTCAGAGAGTCAGGTATATACATCAGGCAGGGTAAGACAGGGGCAAAACAAATCAAGGAATGGTCGGAGCGATTACGTGACGCTATCGCGCTGGCTGAGTCCCTGTCCTTACAGCCGGGTATCAGCAGTATCTACATCATTCGCCAACGAACGGGACTGCGGTATACACGCGACGGTTTTAATAGTCGATGGAGCAAAGCCAAAGAAGCAGCAAAAGAAGCGCACCCTGAGCTGGATTTTAATTTCACCTTCCATGACCTGAAAGCTAAAGGGGTTTCTGATCTTGAGGGTTCACTCAGTGACAAACAGGCGATATCAGGACACAAGAATGCAGCTCAAACAGCACGATATGATCGTAAAATTGCGATAGTGCCAGCGGTAGGAGACCAGTAAAGCAGAAATAATATTATGAAGAGATATTATGAAAGGTGATTTTAGGCACAAAAAAACCGCCTCTCGGCGGTTAACGACATACTCATACTACTTTGTTTTACTTAGTATATTTTCCATGGTGCCCGGGGCGGGACTTGAACCCGCACAGCCATAAGCCGAGGGATTTTAAATCCCTTGTGTCTACCGATTTCACCACCCGGGCTCTGGAAAACTGGAGGCGCGTCCCGGAGTCGAACCGAGGTAGACGGATTTGCAATCCGTAGCATGGCCACTCTGCCAACGCGCCTTATTCTTCTTTGCCTTTACAGCTGAGGTTCGCCTTAAGCCAACCTACTAATTTGGAGCGGGAAACGAGACTCGAACTCGCGACCCCGACCTTGGCAAGGTCGTGCTCTACCAACTGAGCTATTCCCGCAACATCAGAACTTACTGATTCTTTTGCTATCTTTCGACATTTCGTTGCTGCCGTCTGATGCGATGCATTCTACTTACCTGACGCAATGAGTCAATAAAATTATCTGACTAATGTGTTCGTTTGCTGCTTTTTGCGGCGCTTCGATCAAGGTTCGAGCAAATCATTCCAGGCGGCGTTTAAATATTGAAACATTGACCAGAATGTCAGTACCGCAGCAATGTAGAGAAGAACAAAGCTGGCGAGCTCAACATTATGGTCTGGGCGCCAAAGTAAGCCAACCAGCGAACCCATTTGAGCCGTGGTTTTCACTTTACCAATCCATGACACCGCAACACTGCTGCGCTTACCGATTTCAGCCATCCACTCACGCAGGGAAGAAATGATGATTTCACGGGCAATCATAGTTGCCGCCGGTAGAGTGATCCACCAGACATGATAATGCTCAGCGACCAACACTAATGCGATGGCAACCATAACTTTATCCGCCACAGGGTCAAGAAAAGCCCCAAAACGGGTAGTTTGTTTCCAGCGGCGCGCTAAAAAGCCATCAAACCAATCGGTTGCTGCTGCAAACACAAATATGATGGCACAAACCATCGGAGCCCAAACGAATGGCAGATAAAACGCCAGAACGAAGAATGGGATGAGTACAACACGAAACAGGGTAAGCCAAGTCGGTATATTCAATTGCATAATGCTACGATAACTATCTGGCTGGGGTGGATATTATGAGTATGGTGCAACATTAGCCTCAGTGTTTCAATGCATTGTAGATTTTTTCTGCCAATGCTTGTGAAATACTCGGCACTTTTGCAATTTCCTCGACGCTAGCATTCAGTAAAGGTTGCAGTCCCCCCATATACTTCAGCAAAATTTGCCGCCGTTTAGGGCCAACTCCCTCTATCGTTTCTAATGCACTGGTATTTTTTACTTTAGCACGACGCTGCCTATGTCCGGTGATAGCATGGTTATGCGAGTCATCTCGGATATGTTGAATCAAATGCAATGCTGGTGAATCTGGTGGCAACGAGAACCCCTCCCCTTGCGCCTCCAGGAACAATGTTTCCAGCCCCGCTTTTCGATCACTTCCCTTAGCAACGCCGACCAATAATGGTTTTTGCTTATCCCACTCAACGGTGAGAGAAGCAAACACGTCAAAAGCCTGAGACAGTTGGCCTTTCCCTCCGTCAATGAAAATAACATCAGGAATTTTTTTGTCATCTAATGACTTACCATATCGACGTTTAAGCACTTGAGACATCGCCGCATAATCATCACCGGGCGTTATGCCACTAATATTGTAGCGTCTATATTCCGAACGTACAGGACCATTTGCATCAAATACGACACAAGACGCGACAGTCTGCTCTCCCATCGTATGGCTGATATCAAAACATTCCATACGATTGATCTCATCAAGATTAAGAATCTTGGCTAACTCTTTCATTCGCTGATGTATTGTTGATTGCTGCGATAAACGAGTAATCAACGCAGTAGAGGCATTTGTGCGCGCAAGTTTAAGGTAACGCGCTCGATCCCCCCGAGGACGGCTTTGGATCTGAATTTTTCTTCCGGCCAACTCAGAAAGAGAGGAAGCCAGCAGATCCTTTTCCTCTAGGGTAAAGTCCAGCAAGATCTCACCTGGGAGCGTTCGCCCCTGGCTTCCTTGCAAATAAAACTGCCCAACAAAGGTCTGAACGACTTCACTGAGCTCAGTCCCAGCAGGAACTTTCGGGAAGTAACTCCGGCTTCCCAGCACTTTCCCTTGTCGAATAAATAGCACATGGACACAAGCTAACCCGGCATCAAACGCCACACCGATAACATCAAGATCTGCACTGTCGCCCGAAACGAACTGCTGTTCAGTAACTCGCCTTACTGCTTGTATTTGATCTCGAATACGTGCCGCATCTTCGAAATGCAACGATTGACTGGCTTCCTCCATCCGGGAAATCAGTTGTGTCAGTACCTGTTGGTCTTTGCCCGAGAGGAACAAACGCACATAATCAACCTGGCGTTGGTACTCATCATCGCTCACAAGACCTGCAACACAAGGGCCTGAACAACGGCCAATCTGATATTGCAGACAAGGCCGTGAACGATTGCGGTAGACACTGTTTTCACACTGCCTTACTGGAAAAAGTTTTTGCAATAATGCCAAGGTTTCGCGGACAGCATAAGAGTTCGGGAACGGGCCAAAATACTCACCCTTCTCATGCTTAGCACCGCGATGAATAGCTAAGCGCGGGTGAGTATCCGCACTCAAGAAAATAAGAGGATATGACTTATCATCACGCAACAGTACGTTGTAACGAGGCTGATAAAGCTTGATATAGTTATGCTCAAGCAGCAGTGCTTCCGTTTCTGTATGTGTCACGGTCACATCAATTTGAGCAATATTCTTAACCAAGGTCTCTGTTTTTCGACTGGCAACCTGAGCACGGAAATAACTCGTCAGACGTTTCTTGAGGTCTTTTGCTTTGCCGACATAAATAACTGTCCCCGTCTTATCATACATACGGTAAACACCAGGTTGGCTGGTGACAGTTTTCAAAAACTCTTTAGAATCGAAACAATCAGTCACTATTAGACAACGTCTCCGCGTTAAACAGACCGTGGCGAATGGCCAGATGGGTCAATTCAACGTCACCACTTATATTAAGCTTGCTAAACATCCGGTAGCGATAGCTGTTCACCGTTTTCGGACTCAGATGAAGTTGTTCCGAAATGTCGTTCACCTTTTGGCCTTTCGTTATCATGAGCATAATTTGTAACTCACGCTCTGACAAACAACTAAAAGGCGTTTCGGCTGGAGGCTCTAACTGACCCAAGGCCATCTGCTGCGCAATATCAGAAGCAATGTAGCGTTGCCCCGAATGAACCGCACGGATAGCCGTAACAACATCCTGAGGTGCTGCCCCCTTACTTAAATACCCACCGGCACCAGCCTGCATGACTTTTGCGGGCAGCGGATTTTCAGTATGGATGGTTAGCATGATAACTTTAGTATCTGGAGAAAAACGCAAAATCTTACGAGTTGCTTCCAACCCGCCGATACCGGGCATATTCATATCCATCAAAACGATATCAACAACATGGCTACGGCACCATTTTACCGCATCTTCACCACACTGCATCTCGCCCGCTACTTTGATACCCTTGATATCTTCAAGAATGCGTCGAATCCCTGCGCGCACCAGTTCGTGGTCATCAACAAGAAGAACGCTAATCAAAGAAAATTCTCCAAAAATAAGGGAGTAACCTAATCACGCTTTGTTTACGACAATGATATTACTTGTTTTCGACCAAAGAATGAATACAGAATAATTGCAAATTCATATCTATATTGTTTGACAGATATTATTTTTATCATCATTTCGACTATGTACATAAAATCGCTGACATATCAATTAACGACATGATAAAAAAGAAAAGTTTTTTTAAGAGTTTTCTTGGCATTACACTGCTATTCATGCAAACAGTAATTGCTGACATCCCGAAACTTATTTTTACATGAAAAAGCACAACATATTGATACCACACAGGATCGGCTATTTCCGTTCTAATTTTGCGGCATAGGAATTATTCTTAGTTTTGTTTATTTATTGTTTATCTCTTATTCACGCTCAAAATGAGTGATTTTTGACACAAAATTACTCATTCAGAAATGGTATGATTTTTATGAACAAAACTCACTTAATTAAGATAATACTTACATAGTCAGAGGAAGCATCTTCCAGACATACCTATCCCCTGCTCGCCTTCGACCACATTTTGCGCCACAAACTAAAGATTAAGCACATGTTATCAAAGCTGACCATCAGTTTATGATATAATGCTATAACTGTTTAATAATGCCGCGAATGTTCACTGCGATACTGGGTTAGCCCACATCACTTTGTTCACAGGTAAGCTATCACTTCAGGAAAAAAAATGAGTAATCCAGACTTTACCACTTCTGCTGACCCAGAAACTTTAGCAAATGAAGTTGCATGTTTGAAAGCAACATTGACTCTATTGCTAAAAGCGATCGGCCAAGCCGATGCTGGGAAAGTAATCTTAAATATCGAACGTTCCATTGCCGGTATCGAAGACACTGCTCAAGCTGAAGTTTTCACCAATACCCTGGCACAAATCAAGAACGGCTATCGTCAATAGCTTATCAAGATATAGAGTCTTATTTTGCTCCGCTGCCATATATAGGAATTTCTTTGTTTTTCATTGAAATATATTCTATTGGCAGCTTTTTTAAATTTTTCGGGATTGCGATGGGACTGTTACTTAAAGCACTGATCGGCGCCATAGTTGTGGTATTGATTGGGCTATTATCGAAGACGCGCAATTACTATATTGCTGGTTTAATCCCGTTATTCCCTACTTTCGCCCTCATCGCACACTATATTGTTGGCCATGAGCGCAATATCGAAGCACTGCGCATAACAATTATATTCGGTTTATGGGCTATCATTCCCTACTTTATCTATTTGATATCGCTTTATTTTTTAATTGACTATTTACGCCTACCACTCGCATTGACCGCGGCTGTGTTATGTTGGGCCATCGCCGCCTGGATACTTATAGCTGCCTGGAACCAATGGCATAGTTAACGAAAACCATACCATTATCAGCGCAATAGTAATAAAACAAGCGCATGAATAGCCAACAGCGCCACAGAGAAGGTGAGATTCAAATTACTGATAGATTTTGATCTGACTTCATCAGAAGGTATATCACTTACTTGAATTTTTCTGACTCTGTAAACCCAGTACCCGCCGAGCACCACAAAAAGCAAGGCCAGAGACACCGCCAAGAGTGGAGATCCCCAGACTAAGTACTCACTTAATCCTGCAATAGCAAACCAAAGAATGACAAAGACCATGATTAACCACCTAAAGTTTTGATAGTCCGAGCTTAGCACACTCCTTAAAAACCATTAAGACCCACTTACAAGAAAAAAAGGAATGCAGAAAACATAAAATGTCAGTCTAAAAACATCATAAACAGCAGAAATGAAGTTAATAAATAGTTAATTTAAAAAAAGAACCGTATTGAACATCCACAATTAAATAGCATAAGATAAAGCGATAACTAAATTATAAGACAAATCATCTATGACTTTATCTAAAACATGATAAATTCAGCTCAAAAATCGAGACTGTAATTAAATCTGTGTAACTGTTTATCATTGCCCCCTAACGGGAAGGATGAACAGACGATGGATAAAAAAGACCTAGAAGCCTTTGCACGCGAAGCGGCAAAAGGTATCAAGACTGAAAAAGACCTGACAGACATGCGAGCTATGCTGACTAAAGTGATGGTTGAAGCAGCTCTTAGTGCTGAACTTGATAATCACTTGGGCTATCGCAAGCATGAGCAGTCCAACTCAGACAACAGTCGCAATGGTGTCACGCGCAAAACCGTGCGCACTGAAGAGGGCCAGTTTGAGCTGGATACGCCACGTGACCGACAAGGGGATTTTGAACCACAGCTGGTGAAGAAGCACCAAACCCGCTTTACCTCGATGGATGATAAAATCCTTTTTCTCTATGCCCAAGGCATGACAACACGAGAAATTGTCGAGACCTTCAAAGAAATGTACGGTGCAGATGTTTCTGCAAGCCTCATATCCAAAGTCACTGATGCGGTGATTGAACAAGTCGTTGAGTGGCAGTCACGGCCACTGGATGCGGTTTACCCGATCGTTTATCTGGACTGCATCGTGGTTAAAATCCGCCAAGATAAACACGTGATCAATAAAGCCGTTTATCTTGCTCTGGGCGTAAATATGGAGGGCCATAAAGAGCTATTAGGCTTATGGCTGTCTGAAAACGAAGGGGCTAAATTCTGGCTTAGCGTGCTCACTGAGCTTCAAAACCGGGGCGTAAAAGATATATTAATTGCTTGTGTTGACGGGCTAAAAGGCTTCCCGGATGCCATAAATGCAGTCTTCCCTGAGACTCGAATTCAGCTTTGCATCGTTCACATGGTGCGCAACTCGGTCAAATATGTGCCCTGGAAGGACTACAAGGCCGTCACCGCCGAGTTAAAACAAATATACCAATCAGTCACCGAAGAAGAAGCCTTGCTAGCCCTGAGCCAATTTGCTGAGCACTGGGACGATAAGTACCCACAGATCAGCAAATCATGGCGGGCGCACTGGCATAACCTCAACACATTATTCAACTATCCTACGGATATCAGGAAAGTGATTTACACGACCAACGCCATTGAATCGCTGAACAGCGTGATCCGCAAAGCGATCAAAAAACGTAAACTGTTCCCAACCGATGACTCGGCTAAGAAAGTTATCTATTTGGCGATCCAGAATGCGTCCAAGAAGTGGACCATGCCGATCAGAGATTGGAAACCGGCATTGAATCGATTTATGATTGAGTTTGAAGACCGCTTAAAAAATTATATTTAACCTTGGCAGTTACACAGAATTATTTACACCCTCCAAAAATCAACATTATCCTGTGTTTTGTACATTCAAATAAAATGCTTAAAAAATCAAATTAAGTAGTTTTATTACATCAAGAATTCATTTTATTTGCCGTTATACATTGCACCTCTTATTTAATATACGTAATGTTCATGAAAAAGTTCTCCGACCTATCCATTTTGACAAAGTTACTCTCAGGCTTTTCGGTTGTTATTGTTATGATGTTATTGCTAGGTGCTGTGGCACTATCACAGTTAAGCAGTAATAACGCCAGGCTGGAAGCCTATCGCGACAGTTGGTTACCGGGTGTTCGCTATGCATTAGAGATGCGAGGCGTTTTAGCCGAATTGCGCCTGCAGCAGGTTCAGTATATCGCCTCATCGACAGAAAAAGAGCGCGAAGGACACCGTCTGGAGATATTACAAGCCGTAGACAACTTTCGTGCCGCGCAAGATAGATTTCTGAAATTACCCGAAGGTTACAATCACTCCGAACTATTCAAGATAATAATGTCAGATTTTGACCACTTTTCTCAGGCAAACAGTCTCGTTATTGATGCGGTTAATAATAATCAATTAGCTGAAGCCACTAAAGTTAGTGGTGATACATCAAGAAAATATCGCACACAGTTGATGAAAGACCTCGCTGAATTAGTCGTGCTGGAAGTTCAAGGTGGGGAACAAGCTGCAACGGATGGTCAACAAAGCTTTAATACTGCCAAAAACGTACTTATCGCTTTATTGCTCTTTGCTGTTTTCATTTCTGCACTGCTTGCTGTCATGATTGCCCGCAACTTTTCTCGTTTATTGGGAGGGGAACCGGCCTATGCTGTGGCTATTATGGGCCATATCGCCGCCGGAAACTTATCCACTGAAATAAAACTTCGCCCAGGTGATAATAATAGCTTACTGGCTTCCCTGAATATCATGAACCGGCAGTTGAAGAAAACGATTAATGAGATCATGCATGGGAGCGAATCAATTTCTGTGGCGTCGAATCAGATTGCTCAGGGTAATGCTGACTTATCACAACGTACCGAGGAACAAGCATCCTCTCTGATTCAAACCTCAGCAAATATGCAGGAACTCACCCAAACCGTACGTCAGAATGCGGAGAATGCACGGCAAGCAAGTGAGTTAGCGGTTAATACAGCAGCAACCGCCACAGAAGGCGGAATTATTGTTGATGAAATGCTACTTCGTATGCAAGAAATCACCAAAAGCTCAAGGAAGATCGTCGATATTATTGCTGTTATTGAAGGCATTGCCTTCCAAACCAATATATTAGCGTTAAATGCTGCAGTTGAGGCCGCCCGAGCGGGCACCGAAGGTAAGGGATTTGCCGTTGTCGCAAGCGAAGTACGCACTTTGGCACAGAAAAGTGCAAATGCAGCCAAAGAGATAAAGCAATTAATTGTTGGTACGGTTGAGAAAATTAATGCGGGTTCAGAACGCGCTGACCATGCCAGTCAAGCGATGGGCGAGATAGTCGACTCGGTGGGGAAAGTTGCTCATATCGTTGGCGAGATATCGACGGCATCACACGAGCAACACATTGGTATTCAAGAGATCGGTATCGCTGTAGAACAGATGGATCAAGTTACGCAACAAAATGCCGCATTGGTTGAACAAGCCGCCGCCGCCGCACAATCATTAACGGAGCAAGGCGCGGAGTTGCGCCAGATTATCCGTTTCTTTCAAATTAATCAGCCATCATTAAGCTAAGGAAATAATGACTAAGCGCTAAGTTGTGTGAATCATAGCAACTTAGTGCCTAGCTCAAGATGATATGGCATCTTCTCTGAAGAACATATTCATTATACGGATTACAGAAGTTCTTTCTGTACCCAAAGGCTAATACTCCCGCCATTAACAGGAAATGTCGCCCCACCATCTTCATCTGTAGTAATAATATCCTGACGATTACCTAAGTAATCAGCAAACTCTTTATTTTCAAAACCTTCACCAAGGACGATTGTTTTTTCACTTTCTGCGCCATTCGAAAGAATCACCACACAACCGGGTGCCTCCGCCGTACCAGCACGAACAAAAGCAATACAGTTTTTATCATCAAAATAATCGGTTTGTGCGCCATGAGCGAAGCGTTGTCTGGCTTGAATTAGCCTCTCCAATTCAGCAACAACCGGCATCTCTATCTGATAAGTCCCCCCATCTTCACCGTTATCTTCATAATTGGCACCAAAAAGATCGGGGTAAAAAACACAGGGAATACCTTGTTCTCGTATTAAGATCAACGCGTAAGCCAAAGGTTTAAACCAAGGTTCTACAGGTGCTTCCAGGGCCTGAAGTGGCTGAGTATCGTGATTGGCCACCAACGTAATGGTATGTGACGGGTCAACTTCAATTAATGAGCCATTGAATATTTGCGTTAAATCAAAATCTTCGCCCTGTTTCGACGCTTCGTGAAACTTGTGATGTAAAGCAACGTCGAACAACATTACATTGCCTTCTACCCGTGCCAGATATTGTTGTAATTTTTCGATATCAGGGGACCAATACTCCGCAATAATCAGTAAATCATGTTCTGTTTCATTTTGTATATATTCTATCCATGCTTTAAAAAACCATGCCGGGATATGTTTTACTGCATCCAATCTAAAACCATCAATTGGCAGTGACTCCAGTAACCATTTCCCCCAATATTTTAACTCATCCATAACGGCAGGATTACGGAAATCAATATCCGCCCCCATCAGATAATCAAAATTACCTAACTCATCATCAACCTCTGTATTCCATCCCTCATCGCTATAATCGTTTACTATCTTAAAAACCCCCTCATCTGAGGGTTCTTCAATATAATCAACACCGGTAAAACACTGTTTATCCCAAACAAAGGATGAATAAGTTTCATTGCGGCCAGAAAACGTAAAACGGGTATAGGCAAGGGCGTCGATAATATCATCGTCCATTTCAGTCCGGTTATCAGGATTAACTTTACGGACACTGACCTGTTCTTTTTCATCCGCCCCCATCTTGTGATTGAATACGACGTCAAAAAGAACTTTTATGCCATTCTCCTTCAATCGGTTAATCGCATTCTGTAATCCTTCTTTGTCGCCATATTTAGTCGACTGAGTCCCCTTCTGATCAAACTCCCCCAGATCAAACAAATCATAGGTGTCATATCCTACAGAATATCCTCCTGAGGCACCTTTATATGCGGGGGGAAGCCAAACGATATTAATTCCAAGTTGGCTAATATGTGCGGCTTGATCTGAGACCTCCTGCCATAATTTACCGCCATCAGGATAGTACCAATGGAAAAACTGGAAGATTGTGGGATTATTCATAGGCTTGATAACTCCATTTAACCGTATATCTCACAGTATGGCCCACTTTATAAAAGTTGGATTGGCAATAAGGTAATAGACTGTGTATTCGTTTTAATAGTGAGTTAATGTAAGGTCGGCCAGCATTAAAAAGAGGTAATTTAAATGAAAATAGTGGATATCCCCTTCGGTATCACCGATTGGTCAGAAATAGAAACAACTGAGCATAAGGGGGAGCAAGGGGTTGCCTACTGGCGAACACAACTTTTTGGTCGTGTTAGAGTCCGTATGGTTGAGTACAGCGCTGGATACAAAGCTGACCATTGGTGTTCTAAAGGGCATATATTGCTGTGCCTTGAAGGCGAACTAAGCACTGAATTGGACGATGGGCGAAGCTTTATATTGAAGGCAGGTATGAGTTATCAGGTTGCCGATGGCGCCGAAGCACATCGTTCATCTACAATCTCAGGGGCCAGACTTTTTATTGTCGACTGATCACGTTTTTCGAAGATGTCTATGAGTCCTTTATATTCAGCTAGCAGCCAGTCCTCGGCTGTTAGCTGAAATAAACGTTGTTACTGCCCTTCAGGTAATGAATCAACGGGGTTATCCGGGTATAAAACCCGAATACGTCGTCTGACAATCTCGACCTGAAATGCTGCCATGACTGCAATCATGATCAGGATTTCACCAAACCCGCCTTGTTCCGTTGGTTGATTATAAAGATATTGCAGTGTCCCTATAATCCATTTAGAACCAACCAATAGCAGAAATAAAGTTATCGTCAGTGGTGTTCCCTTGCAAAAAATACGTCCATCAGGTTCACGCCAAATCTCTATAAGGCGACCTTGCAAAACACCGACAACAATACTAAATAAAACTCCGCTACCTAAAACTACCCAGGAAGTCATCGTAGCGGGCATATATGTTCCACCGACTACCAGGCCGACCATCCCGTAAACCCAGGCCCATTTAAAACGGGCGGGGCCTAAAGACACCTCGTGGCTGACCGACTGGCGGTACAATGCAAAAAGTGTTAGCACCAGAATAATCAGTATTTGTACGGGAGTCATCGCTATCTCCTTCAAGAGAAGCATCTAATCAGGGATAAAGTGCCTTAATCTGGCATAGTGGCTACCTGCTCTCGCAGTATATTCACGCTTTATCAGTCTTTGGCAACACCAAACAGAAGGTGACCCTTCCCGAACGGTTAACGAAGTCCGTCAACACGTACTGTATAAAGTTTAGGCTATTTCTCAATAAATAACAGAATCCGCATAATATTAATTTACTCCGCACTCCATATTAAATAGTTTTAACTATCCGTTATTACATCTCAATATCGCTTTAGCTAATCTCAGTCATTTGTATTTATAACAAAGGAATAACATTTGGCGGCTGCTCTGATATATTCAATATCTTTTCATTAGTGCTAAACTGTCGATGTTTTTTATTCAGGAGTAAAAAGTTAATTTAAAGGAGAAGAGAAATGACTCAGAATATTTATGATAATCAGGCATTTTTTTCAGGGTATGCACAACTTCCCCGTTCAGTTGATGGATTGGCTGGCGCGCCAGAATGGGAAGCCATTCGCCAGATGCTGCCGTCGCTGTCAGGAAGCAAAGTTGTAGATCTGGGTTGTGGCTATGGCTGGTTTTGTCGCTACGCACGCTCGCAAGGTGCCAGCGAAGTTTTAGGTCTGGATGTTTCAACGCGAATGTTAAACCACGCTAAAGAGATGACCACTGACGAAAACATTATTTACCGTCAGGAAGACCTGGAACATTTGCATCTACCACCACAGCTGTTCCAATTAGCCTATAGCTCACTCACATTGCATTATATAAAAGCACTGCCAGCACTGTTTGCCACGATTTATCAAGCACTAACTCCTGGGGGCAGTTTTGTTTTTTCCGCCGAACACCCTATCTTTACCGCAGCAAAGCAACCTGGTTGGTTAATTGCCGATAATGGGCAAAAATCCTGGCCGGTGAACAGTTATCAGGCGGAAGGGGAACGTATAACAAACTGGTTGGCAGAAGGCGTTATCAAGCAGCATCGGACATTAGGGACTTATATTAATTTTTTGATAAAACAAGGTTTTATAATTACGCATGTCGAAGAATGGGGACCAACAACACAGCAAATTATAGATTATCCTGAATTGGATGAAGAGAAAGAACGCCCTATGCTATTTTTACTTTCTGCGAAGAAACCTGAATAGAAATCGGGATGGTTTTTATTAAAAATTCCTGCATCAACTCGTGACTCTTGGGGAGGTTTACTCCCCCAGCGCCTGTTTGATATTGACTCGGCGAGCCTAAAAACCACTAACTCATTATAAAACCCCTTAATAGGGTTAAATGACCTATAGTATAAATTAAATGCAACGCTGTATGGGATCCATTATGTCTAATAAAAATCACGAAGAAACAACAGTTAATGAAGGTTTGGCTAAAATTCATGAAGCTTCAGAACAACTTACCGAAGAGCAAATTGAACAGTTGGCTGAAGAAGCCAAAGCCGCAGCCAGAGAGAATGTACAAAAGCATACACACGACTAATCAACAAAATGGGGGATGTATATGAACACTGTGCCGCCAGATGGATTACCAATATACCGGCTGATTACCGGACCAGATGATTCATCATTTTGTCACCGAGTGTCTGATCAATTGAAGCTTGGCTATGTATTATACGGCTCACAATCAATCGCTTATGACCCAGAGAAAAAGACGATAATTGCAGCACAAGCGATCATTTGGCCTGGGGATTGAGACTGATGGTAATAAAAGCTACCCGATCCACAGTTGGTAATTTGTGATACGGATAAATAGCTTCTTGGATTGAGTTTTACGTCTGTAAAATGTCATCTCACTGATGAGAAAATAACTATTTTTCAATGCGTTAAATTTATTTTTGATGTTGTTTTGTAGCCACACCCAGTCGCCAATTCCCAAACGAAATGCAACAAAGTGACCCACCGGTCAGGTACGGATAAAATAGCCGTATTGACCCTGTCGGAGACCCTGTTGCATGAAGGGAAAACATTTGACTCAGCATGAGCGCTTTTACATCGAAAAACGAAAAGCTGAAGGCGTTAATCAGTCCTGCATTGCCAGAGAGCTCGGCGTCTCTCGCTCTACCCTGAGCCGGGAGCTCAGACGTAATACGGACCCCGCCTTCAACGGACTTTACTCCTCCAGACGCGCTGATGCCTTAGCCAGACAACGGCGGGGCGCCACCTCGGCACACAATGCCTGTTTCCCTCTGGGCCAGCAGACACAAGACTTTCTCCGGCAGGCGCTGGCTGTACATACCTCCCCTGAGGTTATCTGTGGGAGACTGAAAATCCAGTTTGATATCGCCGTCAGCAAAAATACCCTCTACCGCTATATCCGTTCGGACAGACAGGCTGGCGGTAAGCTTTACCTTCAGCTCCCTCACCGGGGTAAACGCTATCGCTATGATACGGGTGAGCCCGGACGCACGCCCATCCCGGACAGGGTTGGCATTGAGCACAGGCCTGCTGAGGCTGAACTCAAACAGGTTCCCGGGCATGTTGAAATCGATACGATTTTTGGCAAAGACCAGAAGTCATTCCTGCTGACGGTCGTGGACAAAGCCACAAAGCAGGTCATTATCCGTAAACTCCCCAATAAGTGCGCTGAGAGCGTCGTGGAAGCGTTCAGGGACATCGTGGCGAATACTTTCTGTGAGTTTAAAACCCTGACGGCAGATAACGGACCCGAGTTTGCGAAACATAAGGACATCACTCAGGTAACGGGCGCAAAGGTTTACTTTGCCCGGCCTTATCATTCCTGGGAGCGGGGGTTGAATGAGCATACCAACGGTCTGATACGGCGGTTTTATCCGAAAGGAACCGATTTTAATGGCGTCAGCGATGAAGATATTGCGAGACTGGAGCACATCCTCAACACTCGGGGGCGCAAATCTCTGGAATACAGCTCACCGAATGAGGTATTTTTAGAGTATCTACTCGCTGCATAACGCATGATGGTTTGTTGCGTTTCGTTCGGGAATGGGGCAGTAGTCTTTGGTCACTACTGCTAATCTTTGTTAGCGACACTTCGCGCTAAGTGGATAAGACAAGTAACAGGAGACGATGAATATGCAAGCTCCCCCGATACCTCAAGATGAGGCTAAGAGAATTGCTACATTACGCTCTTATAATATTCTCGATACCTCTCCCGAAGAACGCTTTGATCGTATCACCCGCTTAGCTAAACGTTTATTTAATGTGCCAATAGCGCTTATATCTATCGTCGACGTAAACCGGCAATGGTTTAAATCACATCCCGGACTGGAAACCAGCGAAACCCCCAGGGATATATCTTTTTGTGGTCATGCGATTTTAGGTGACGATATCCTTTTGGTACCCAATGCCCTTAACGACCTTCGTTTTAGTGACAACCCACTCGTTACCGACGATCCTGGCATTCGTTTTTATGCGGGTTGTCCGCTGGTTGTTCCCAATGGCAGTAAACTTGGCACACTCTGTATTATCGATCTTAAACCGCGCTCTTTAGATGAATACGACCAACAACTTTTATGTGACTTAGCGAAAATGGCTGAGCAAGAAATTGCTGCCGTTCAATTAGCAACTATTGACGAACTAACACAGTTAACCAACCGTCGAGGCTTTGAAATTCTGGCTCAGCATGCATTAACATTTTGCTCACATAATAATATTCCTGCCACTTTGATTTTCTTTGATCTAAATGATTTTAAAGAAATAAATGACAGTTATGGTCATGCTGAAGGTGATAAGGCATTAGTGACTTTCGCTGAGGAGTTACAGTTTTTCTTCCGTGACACAGATGTTGTCGCCCGATTGGGTGGCGACGAATTTGTCACATTACTCACGGCATCAGGTTGTAGTGATATGCCAGCAATATTAAGCCGCTTTAAGAATGCGTTAGAATTACGCAATAGCCAAGAATTGCGTGGTTATAATATTGATTTTAGCGTGGGGTACGCTAATTGCAATTTAGAGAAAGATACACCGATTAATGAACTACTCGCCGCCGCCGATTCATCCATGTACATGCATAAATTAGAGCTACGCACTAAAAAAAACCCTTTTTCTAAGAGTTAATGTCATGTGTTATTACACTTCTCAAAGCACCAGTAAGTCGTCGTGTTAATAATTAATCAAATCAAAACTAAATGCCTAAACAATAAATCTGCCAGGAGAGATATACCCGATATGCTCCTAAATGGTGCCGACTCCCTAAATAGGGGCACTAATTTAGTTATCCATAATAAAAATAAACTATTTTTCAATTAGTTAGATATGGCGCAAATATTTCTTGATTAAAGACCATAACAGCAAGGAGGAAGAAATGAGAGCAATGTCTGCGTACTACTTACAATATACTGTATTTCTGCTACTGGTTGCTGGAACCATCAATTTTATTTTTCAGTAACCACTAAAAGAGTCTCGCTAATGCGCGGCTCTTTTGTTTTATCTCGGGTAAAAAGTACAATAAATTGTCGTATTAATACGCAAAAAAATAATTGTTTGACTCATTGATCCTCACCCTACATGGCAGTCATACAGCCATTACGCCTCGACGTTTAGCCTAAAGTCGAAAGAATATTCTCAGGAAAGGTAGTATCAAACGTTTGAGCGATTTCCGCTTTCGACCACCATAGGTATTTACTGTTTACAGACCTCTCATATCACGGCCCCTGGATATTATGGAAAATTGAGATTTTTATTGTGCAATGTTAGTGAATAAAGCATTACGATTATCACAACTACGGAGAAAATAAAACTATTCAGCGCAAGCCTATAATCATAATTGATGTTTATTCAACTTTATTTACTCAATTAACATTCGGGTTTTAACGTGTTTTACCCATATTCCTGGTTAAGATATACATAAAAAAGTCAATTATTTAAATCGAGATTTACTATTTATATATCATAAGAAATAGGCTGAGAGAAGATATTGAGATACTAATAAGGCTTGTTCGTGGTTAACCTATCAATTTAATCCAGCATATAAAATAAACAGATGGAATATTAAATATTACCGATACAAATATGGCACGAAAATATAAATAAAACATATGAAATTTAGTGTAACTTATTGATTTTGTTGGTGGGTCGTGCAGGGTTCGAACCTGCGACCAATTGATTAAGAGTCAACTGCTCTACCAACTGAGCTAACGACCCAACGGCGATAATTATTCTCCTGTTAGCCTTGGCTGTCAAACATTTCATCGGATTTTTCTGTTTATACTGTTTATATCCCTCTCTGGAGATTAATTATTCATCTGTTCTTTACGATTATTGTTAGTTATGTGACTTCATGTTGTAATTCCAGATGCTGTGATGAACTTAACAAAATTCAGTGTGTGAAATATAAACACTGGAAAACGAGGCGTATTGTGCAATTATTGTTGCGAAGATATTAAATAATTCGCAAATTGTACTTAAAACATAGCAAAAAACTAACAGACAGACAGACAGACAGACAGACAGACAGACAGACAGACAGACAGACAGACAGGTTAAGACCAAAGAGCCAACATAGAGCTCAACAACTTCACAAATACAGGAAGAGGGAATGGGAAAGATGGTAGACCAATCCAAGATAGTGGCAGAACAGTTGCCGGAACCTGAAGAGCACCTTCAACGAAGTCTCTCCAACCGCCATATCCAGCTAATTGCTATTGGCGGGGCTATAGGTACCGGATTGTTTATGGGATCGGGTAAAACCATCAGCCTTGCCGGGCCGTCGATTATTTTCGTTTATATGATAATCGGTTTTATGCTGTTTTTCGTGATGCGGGCCATGGGTGAGCTGCTGCTATCGAATCTGAAATATAAATCATTTAGTGATTTCGCTGCCGACTTACTCGGTCCTTGGGCTGGTTTTTTCACCGGCTGGACCTACTGGTTTTGTTGGGTCATCACCGGTATCGCTGATGTGGTTGCCATCACGGCTTACGCCCAATTTTGGTTCCCCGGTTTCTCCCAGTGGGTTGCCTCACTGCTAGTGGTTTTACTGTTGCTATCACTGAATTTGGCCACGGTGAAAATGTTCGGTGAAATGGAGTTCTGGTTTGCCATGATTAAAATTGTGGCAATTGTGGCACTGATCTTTGCCGGCTTAACCATGGTGTTAATGAGCTATCAGTCCCCTTCGGGTACCACCGCGTCATTTACCCATTTATGGAATGATGGCGGGATGTTCCCGAAAGGAATCAGTGGATTCTTTGCGGGCTTCCAGATAGCCGTTTTTGCTTTTGTCGGTATTGAGTTAGTTGGGACCACCGCCGCTGAAACCAAAGATCCTGAAGTGGTATTACCGCGTGCTATTAACTCCATCCCTATCCGCATCATCATGTTCTATGTTTTCTCATTGATTATGATTATGTCAGTGACACCATGGAGTTCAGTAGTTGCCGATAAAAGCCCGTTTGTTGAGTTATTCGTTCTGGTCGGGTTACCCGCCGCTGCGAGTGTGATCAACTTTGTGGTCCTAACCTCGGCGGCTTCGTCAGCTAACAGTGGCGTGTTTTCCACCAGCCGTATGTTGTTCGGTTTGGCAAAAGAAGGTGATGCACCAAAGCAATTTGGTAAGCTGTCGCGCCGTTCCGTCCCCGCATCCGGCCTGACATTTTCTTGTATCTGTTTGCTAGGTGGTGTGGTTCTCATTTACCTAATCCCGAACGTAATGACGGTGTTTACACTGGTCACCACAGTTTCAGCGATTCTGTTTATGTTCGTCTGGACCATCATCCTTTGCTCTTACCTGGTGTATCGCAAAAGACGCCCGGCATTACATAAGAAATCCATCTATAAAATGCCCGCTGGTATTTTCATGTCGTGGGTATGTATGGCGTTCTTTGCCTTTGTCCTGGTGCTGTTAACCTTGGAAAGTGATACCCGCCAAGCGCTGATAGTGACGCCGCTGTGGTTTGTCATTCTGACCATTGGCTATCTCATCTTGAAGAAGCGCAGAAGCTACTTGTACGATAACCGTAATCAGTAAGACATCATCATCACCTATAGCGGTTGTTTTATTATCATCACCTTACTCCCTGCACGGGAGTAAGGTTATACTTAGGCTGCCGTGATTGCTTCGCGTAATCGGCGTGGCGTTAAGCCAAAATGCCGCTGAAAACGTGAAGTAAAGCGGGACGGTGAAATATAACCGTGCTGTGCAGCGATCTCGCCAATCGAAAGTGATGTGGTTTGTAATGCATTTAATGCACACCCCATACGAACCTCTTCCAGAATCACGCGAAAACTACGATCTTCTTGCATCAGTTTGCGCCGCAAAGTTGAATCCCCAATATGCAAAGAGTGGGCGACGTCACTCACGCTCCAGTTGCGCGCCGGATCGAGCAGTAAAATTTGTTGTACCTGTTCCGCCCATTTATCTCGTCGGTCGATTAATAACGTCCCTGCCTGCCCAGCCAAGTGCAGCGCCAATAAAACCCCCATCGCCGCATGCTGTAAGAGCGCATCTGGCGCATGACACTTCACGTTGAGCAATAAGCTATCCCATGCAAGGCGGGTATGGCTATCCAGAGGAACACATAGCGATGCAGTTGCCACTGGCGTCACCGCCGAGGCACCGTACCAGTGGCGAAACTGGCGTAATAAACTTTGCGGCAGATAGACCATATCAGAACAATAATGCCCCCGATCCGGGGTATTCGCGATACTGACTTCGATACCGGCAGGAAACAAAATAAGCGACGATTGCCCCGCACTGGCAGCCTGTGCCCCCCATTGCACCAATTTACTGCCCTGACGGACATGGCACAGTGCCGGTGAAAACACCGTGACCCGATGCAACGTATGTGCTCGGCGGGCAACAATTTCAGCGCTGGAGATAGTCATCTGGCTATGATTTATCTGCTGCATACTTCCTGCTCTTGGATTAATAATTAGCGGCCATAAGTGGCAACCAGTTGCGTTTTCGCAATCACATTACTGTTGAGCATAAAACCCACCAATGCACCACTGGCATCACTATTGAGGGGTAATTTATCTGTTTTCAATGCCCACACAGTGAACTGATAGCGATGAGGTTTATCTCCTGCTGGTGGGCAAGCCCCTCCGAATCCCGCATAGCCGAAGTCATTGCGCCCCTGAACGGCACCAACAGGTAAAGTGCCATTTTTGCTCTGCCCAGCATTTGTTGCCAATGAATGAACATCGGCGGGGATATTCACCACCGTCCAATGCCACCAGCCACTCCCCGTCGGGGCATCAGGATCATAAGCGGTAATGGCGAAGCTTTTGGTTCCTGCGGGCGCACCCTGCCATGAAAGCTGTGGCGATTGATTCCCGCCATCACAGCCAAATCCGTTAAAAACCTGCTGGGTTTGTAAGGGTCTACCTTCAGGCATATCGCTACTTTTGACGCTGAAGGTTTGTGCCTGAGCAGATAATGACACTGCGATAATCGCCAGAGACAGTGCTATCTTTTTCATGATGGTTCTCCTGTGAGGTAAGTTAGTAGCTTACGCAAACAGGCTTGTTTACATTGTGCCATAACGCTCTGTTAGTGTGCCAAAAAGCTCAATCAAGAGCGTTAAGGCGTTTTATAACCAAGACGTCACGCCATGTGCAGGGTCGTCGCGGTAAAATGCTCGCAACAGCGGTTAAATAAGTCGTGATAAGCGTGTCAGAAAGCTGTCGGGAACATGTCATGCTGCTGTCGTGGCAGTGACGAGGGCTTAAGCATAGGTTTGTTGATATCGCTTCAAACCTCATAGGAAAATCAGTATGAACATGTATCGTATTCGTGAATTGCGGTTGGCCCGGGCCTGGTCACAAGAACAGTTGGCTGAACTTTGCAGTCTGAGTGTACGCACGATTCAACGCATAGAGAATGGTGAACAAGCCAGCTTGGAAACACTGAGTGCTATTGCGGCCGTCATGGATCTGAAAGTCAGTGAGCTGTATTGCCCAAATGTCTCTCAGGAACAGAGCACCCCGTCGCAAGCTGTTGACCAACGCGTCATTGATGCCCGCAAAGCGGTTGAGGATGAAATGTCCTTACTGCGTCAGTTACTGCGGGCGGTTATTCTGTGTGCAGTGCTGTTTGCTATCAATTGGTTTACTTCACCTGGCTATATGTGGGCCTGGTGGGTAGTGCTAGGGCTAAGTATCCCGCTGTGTCTGCGCGCAATAAATCTGTTATTGCTGGGTAATTGGGTCGAGCGCTGGCAGCAAAAACGCCTGCAAAAGAAGTTACGTAATCTGTAACAATATTGCGCTAATAAAACCAGCAGAAAGAGAAGGTTACCTAATATCCCATTCATTTTGCGCACGACTAATAAGTTGCAGCCTGATTGTATTGGCGTATGGTTAATAGGTGTCATTAGCAGCGACTATGATTACATCATCAGCATTATTCAATAAATTTGATTGGAGCATAGCGAGATGGCGAAAATTTTAGTGCTTTACTATTCCATGTATGGGCATATTGAAACACTTGCCGGTGCGATTGCCGAAGGTGCCCAAAAAGTCAACGGTGTTGAAGTGACCATCAAACGGGTCCCTGAAACCATGCCACCAGACGCCTTCGCCAATGCCGGCGGCAAAAACAACCAGCAAGCCCCGGTCGCAACGCCGCAAGAACTGGCCGATTACGATGGCATCATTTTTGGTACCCCAACCCGTTTCGGTAATATGGCAGGGCAAATGCGTACCTTCCTCGATCAAACCGGCGGGCTATGGGCTTCTGGTGCACTGTACGGCAAAGTTGCCAGTGTATTCTCCTCAACCGGTACTGGCGGCGGACAAGAGCACACCATCACCTCCACATGGACCACATTAGCCCACCACGGTTTTATCATCGTGCCAATCGGCTATGGGGCCAAAGAGTTATTTGATGTTTCACAGACCCGTGGCGGTACCCCATATGGTGCAACAACCATTGCCGGTGGTGATGGCTCCCGTCAGCCAACTGCTGAAGAGCTTGCTATCGCCCGTTTCCAGGGCGAGCATGTGGCAAAAATTACCGCCAAACTGGTAAGCTAACGCCCTTCAGACCTAATACCGCAGCGGGGTTAGTTTCGCTCAATATTCAGCCCATATCAGGGCTTGGCAAGTAGCGTTCAAATCTGCTTTGAGCATCAACCCTGCTGTCTGGCAATAAAAAAGCACCGCATGAAAGCGGTGCTTTTTCTTACTCATTAAACGGAGTTAGGCTTCAAGCAACCCTTGTGCCAGATAGTGGTTAGCATCAACCACCCCAGGTAACACGAAGAAATATCCCCCACCGATCGGTTTGACATACTCTTCTAACGCCTCACCGTTCAACCGTTTTTGTACCGTCAGGAACGCCTTTTCCAAATCAGATTGGTAGCAGACAAACAGCAAGCCCATGTCCAGTTGCCCTGAATTTGACACTCCCAGCGAGTAACTGTAGCCACGGCGTAACATCAGGTTATTCTGAGTTTCTGCGGTACGTGGATTTGCCAGCCGGATATGTGCATCTAACTTAATCACGTTGCCATCGGGATCTTTGGTGTAATCCGGCTCATCATGTTCATGTAGGCTCCCCAAGGGGGCACCGCTATGTTTATCACGGCCAAAGATAGTCTGCTGTTCTTGTAACGGTGTGCGATCCCAAAATTCCACTTTAAAGCGAATAATCCGCGCCGCCTGATAGCTACCCCCGACTGCCCATGCGGGCTCGCCGATATTGCCCTGAACCCATACCACTTGATTAATCAGCGGCTTATCACTGGTTTTGGGATTCGCAGTCCCATCTTTAAAACCCAACAAATTGATCGGCGTTTCTTTACCTTTGCTACGGGCCGCATGAGCAGAAATAAAACCTTCACGCTTCCACCGCACACTGAGTAAATCTGGCGTGTGCTTGATAATATCGCGCAGAGCGTGAATCACCGTTTCATTGGTATTAGCACAGATTTGCAGCAAGATATCACCATGACACAAACCCGCATCCAGTGAATCATTGGGGAAGCGCGTCATTCTTTGTAGCCGCAGTGGTTTCTGCCCCTGAAAACCAAACCGCTCATCAAACAAGGAATCCCCCACAGAAACCGTAATGGTCAGGTTATCCGGGTAAATTTCCGGCCCCATAATTCCAGAATCCAGCGGTGGCAATTTGGCATTAACCGAAGGTGCATGCCCGCCGCGGGTCAGGAAGGCCAGCCGCTCCGTCAGCAGTTTGAATAATCGGGTCAAGGCCGCCTTATCGGTGGCCAGTACATCAAATGCTACCAGCATCATGGCCGCTTGCTGTGGGGTTAATACCCCTGACTGATGCTGACCATAAAAGGGCTGCTTCTGCCAGCGTTCATCTTGCGCAAGTGCAGCCTCGGGTGCAGGGCAATCTGCCGCTCGGGCTATCTTTGCCCCGCCAAGAGCCAAGGCACCACTCATCATGCCCATACCCAGCAGTAAACGCCGACGGGAGGGCAACGCCGCCCCGCTACCATGTTGATACGACCCGTGTTGCGGGTCGGTTTTCTTACTCATCTTAATGCCTCAATCCAAACCCAATACGCCACGAAGCTGAGCAAGGTCTTCCGCCAGTGCCGTAATCGGCCCTTTCATAGCATTACGATCGGCGTCAGTTAACTTCTCGTAAGACTCATAACCCTCTTTCGTGCGATATTTCGCCAATACGCTATCGACGGTTTTGAAGTTAGCATCGATTTTTTGCAGCAGCGGCTGGTCGGCTTTTTCCAGCAATGGCCGCAGCAGATTAACAATTTTCTGTGCTCCATCAACGTTGGCCTGGAAATCCCACAGATCAGTACGACTATAACGGTCTTCTTCACCACTGATTTTGCTGGCCGCAACCTCTTCGATTAAGCCCGCAGCACCACCAACCACTTTATTTGGCGCAAATGTCAGGCCGGTGATGCGTTGTTGCAGTTCCAGGGTGTCCTTGTACAGTTGGTCGGCGAATTTATCCGCGCCTTTAGTGGTGTTGTCACCAAACAGGATTTTTTCTAACCGATGAAAACCGGTAAATTTCGGATCAGCGGCCTTCTGCTCAAAATCGTCCTCACGGGCATCGATACTGCCATCCAAATCTGAGAACAGTTCAGCAATCGGCTCGATACGCTCATAATGCTGGCGGGTTGGCGCATACAACTTGCGCGCCAGAGCCAAATCGCCTTTCTTGATTGCATCAGTAAAGGCTTTAGTTTGCGTGACTAATTGGGCAACTTCTTGTGTTACATAGACTTTATATTCAGCAATTGGCCCGACCAATGCCATCGCGTCCGGTTTTACCGCCGCGTTATCACCAGCCGCCGTGACTGTCAATTTACCTTTCGGGTTGCTGAGTAAGCCACAGGTCATATCGTATTCACCCGGCTCCAGATCAGCCGTCATCTTCTGGGTAAAGCCCGGGGCAATATTTTCGCGTTCCTCAACCACCATCACGCCTTTGAGGATCTCCCACTCCAACCCTTTCTGACTGGCATTATGAACAATAAATTGAGTTTTACCGGCCGGAATAGACAGCGCCATCGGCTCACACTGCTTATCGTTAACGGTAATTTTAATTTGTGGAATATCAGCTGCTTGTACGTTGATAGCCACAGCAGGTAGTGCCAGTAACGCGGCGTGCAATGCAGTGCGACGGAAGAACCGGTTAGACATGTGAAAATTCCTGAATTATTGGTTAGTTTTCCGCGCAGCAGGGGCAATTGTGGCCGCCGTAGTGCGTGGTGGAAGGAAAAAGAGGATCAGTGCCGGAATCAGATAGATAAAGTAGACCGCAACTTCGCTGATTGTTGGTGCTTCCTGATAGCCAAACATCCCTTCAAGGAAGGTGCCGAGCAGTGAATGAGTGGAGAGCACATTCGTCAAATCGAACGCGATATCCTGAAAATGATTCCACAGACCGGCTTCATGGAAAGCTCTGATGGCTCCGGCGGCCAGGCCTGCGGCGACAAACAAGATAAACAGGCTGGTCCATTTGAAAAATTTAGCCAGATGCAACTTAACGCCGCCCCAGTAGATAGCCATCCCCACCAAAATGGCGCAGGTCAGGCCAAGTATTGCGCCAATTGGCGCGCCAATCCCGACATCCTGCTGGAAAGCCGCCAGTAAGAAGAATACCGATTCAAGCCCTTCGCGGGCCACGGCAAAAAAGACCATCGCCACCAATGCCCAGCCCTGACTGCGGCCTGAGTTGAGTGCATTATCAATTGCCCCTTCCAGATGGACTTTGACTGACTTGGATACCTTGCGCATCCAGAAAACCATATAGGTTAAAATGCAAACTGCGACCACCGCAATAATACCTTCAAACAGCTCTTGCTGTTTTTGCGGAAACTCACCCGTGGTTTCATTAATAAAGATGCCGATAGCAAGGCATAGCGCGGCTGCCGTTACCACTCCAATCCACACTGCCCCCATCCATTGACCGCGTTGAGTACGCTTAAGGTAACTGGCTATCAAGCTAACAATCAGCGCGGCTTCCAGCCCTTCACGAAACATAATTAGAAATGGGACAAACATGCTAAGCACCCCTGCGCTGGATATGGGTATAAATATGTAATTATGAGTAACGTCAATTTTCGTAAAGAAAAGTAAAACTAAGAACGATAGTGATTATCATTCTGGCAAAAAGAAATTCAAGAGGCTAAATAAGAATATTGTTAAACAAACTGTGGCAAGTTGTTTCTGCTAGGTTAAATAACAAATAAATTCATTAAGATACGTTTTTTTAGGTCGCACCGCCCTCTCAGCCTATTTATCGATATCTGGCGCAATTTTCAGCAAAAAAAAGCCTCCTGTTGTACAGGAGGCGATGTTAAGCAACAGTAAATGCTATTAATAACTGCATGTGTGCGCTATTAAATGGTTTTAAACTCCGCTTCAGCATTACGGAAACGTTCAGTAATGGTATTACTTGGCGTATTGCCCAACAAGCTCACCACCACAATGGCGATACTGGCAAATAGGAAGCCTGGTATAATTTCATACAAGCCCAACCAGGCATATTGCTTCCAGACGATAACCGTAATAGCACCGAGCAACATCCCTGCCAGTGCGCCATTGCGAGTCATTCGTGGCCAAATCACCGAGATAAGAACCACAGGACCAAATGCGGCGCCAAAACCAGCCCATGCATAGCTAACCAGACCAAGAACCCGATTATCCGGGTCCGCTGCCAGTGCGATAGCTATCAATGCCACCAGCAACACCATGGCACGGCCGACCCACACTAACTCTTTCTGGCTGGCCTTTTTACGCAGGAATGCTTTGTACAGGTCTTCCGTCAACGCACTAGAACACACCAGTAATTGGCAGCTTAAGGTACTCATGACGGCTGCCAGAATAGCGGACAGTAAAATACCGGCAATCCATGGATTGAAGAGTAATTTAGCTAACTCAATGAAAACACGTTCGCCATTTTGGCTCACATTCCCGGCTTGTTCAGGATGGTTTTCAAAGTAAGCAATACCAAAGAAGCCCACCGCGATGGTCCCTGCCAGACAGAGGATCATCCAAGTCATACTGATGCGGCGTGCACTACGAATAGTACGGTGAGAGTCTGCCGCCATAAAACGCGCCAGAATATGTGGCTGACCAAAATAACCCAATCCCCAACCGAGTAGAGAGAGGATGGCAACCAGATTCAGCCCTTTAAACATGTCGATATTCGCGGGATTTTTCGCAGCAATGACCATCATGGAAGTGTCGATACCTCCCACCGCCAGAATAACAATAATCGGGGTCAGGATCAGAGCAAAAATCATCAGCGTTGCTTGTACTGTATCCGTCCAGCTTACTGCGAGGAAACCGCCAATAAAGGTATAGGCGATGGTGGCCGCAGCACCAGCCCATAATGCGGTGCCATAGCTCATATCAAACGTACTTTCGAATAAACGCGCACCGGCAACGATTCCTGAAGCGCAATAAATAGTGAAGAAAACCAAGATAACTACCGCTGATATCACCCGCAGCAATTTACTCTTATCTTCAAAACGGCTGGTAAAATAATCAGGCAATGTCAGTGCATTGTTATTGGCTTCGGTATGAACCCGCAAACGGCCTGCGACCAACTTCCAGTTAAGATAAGCACCAATCGTTAAACCAATGGCTATCCAGCTCTCGGAAATACCCGACAGGAATATTGCCCCCGGTAATCCCATTAATAACCAGCCACTCATATCGGAAGCACCGGCAGATAATGCAGTGACCACACTGCCTAAACTTCGCCCACCCAGAATATAATCATCAAAGTTATTGGTTGCCCGGTAGGCCATGAGGCCAATTAATATCATCCCAAAAATGTAAACTAAAAAAGTCACCAACATTGGCGTATTCATGGTCATGCAACGTCTCCATAGTGCGTATTATCGTTTTAATATATCCCGCTATTTTGAGTTCTTTCCGCTCAGTGCGGTGTCATGTTTTCACTCTGGAGAGCCGGAACGTGACACTCAGTAGCACCAGAGATGAATCTCGAACTCAAATAAACTACCAGCACAACTATTCGCTGGCGAACGGCCATCTCGCGGTGGCTATCCTAGTGGAGGAGTTTCCTTACTCACAACAAATTAAACAAATTTTTTACAAAAAATTCACCCTGCATCACATTACGCCATGTTAGAGGTTACACCTTCCATTGCAAAATGAGTCATACCTAAGGTTAATCCCTCACAAAGCCTACCATTGTTAGCATTAGCCTTAGTTAAACATAATATTCGATCCCTCCTACGCCCCGCTCGATTGTTAAAAACAAGACTGAATTCACACTTCATTCACGCCGTGATTTAACACGGTTGCACAAAGTTGCAACATGCCTGATATTATCAGGAATCAAATCATAATCCCCCTTATTAAAGGAGCCGGACAGCATGGGTAGCACCACAATGGGCGTGAAACTCGATGAAGCAACACGCGACCGTATCAAGGGCGCGGCACAGCGTATTGACCGCACGCCACACTGGCTGATCAAGCAGGCCATTTTTAACTATTTGGAACGACTGGAAAGTGGCAGTGAGCTACCCGAATTGCCAACACCCCATGTGACCCCTATCGCGGAAACGGACGATATTATGCCGCAAGTCACTGAAAGCGCACATCAACCATTTTTAGATTTTGCCGAGCAAGTGCTACCACAATCAGTAACTCGTGCGGCCATCACTGCGGCCTATCGTCGTCCCGAAACTGAAGCCATACCGATGTTATTGGAGCAAGCACGTTTACCGGCCGATTTAGCGCAAGAAACCCATAAGCTGGCCTACTCCATTGCTGAAAAATTGCGTAACCAGAAGAGTGCTAATGGTCGCGCGGGTATCGTGCAAAGCTTACTGCAAGAGTTCTCCCTCTCTTCACAAGAGGGTGTGGCATTGATGTGTCTCGCGGAAGCACTACTGCGTATTCCTGATAAGCCCACTCGTGATGCACTGATCCGCGATAAAATCAGTAACGGCAACTGGCACTCTCATTTGGGGCGCAGCCCGTCGATGTTTGTCAATGCGGCGACCTGGGGGCTGCTCTTTACCGGCCATCTGGTCTCTACTCATAATGAGGCTAAGCTCTCCGGCTCCTTAAATCGTATTATCGGTAAAGGTGGTGAGCCATTGATCCGCAAAGGTGTGGATATGGCGATGCGCCTGATGGGCGAGCAATTTGTGACCGGCGAGACCATTGCCGAGGCATTGGCGAACGCCCGTAAACTGGAAGATAAAGGATTCCGTTACTCTTACGATATGTTGGGTGAGGCAGCACTGACAGAGGTAGATGCTCAGGCTTATCTGCTCTCCTATCAACAAGCAATCCATGCTATCGGCAAAGCCTCAAATGGCAGGGGAATTTATGAAGGGCCAGGTATCTCAATTAAGCTGTCCGCCCTGCACCCTCGCTATAGCCGTGCTCAATATGAACGAGTAATGGATGAGCTGTATCCACGGCTATTATCGTTGACCTTGCAAGCACGGCAGTATGATATTGGCATTAACATTGATGCAGAAGAGGCTGATCGTCTGGAAATCTCCCTCGATCTGCTGGAAAAACTCTGTTTCGAGCCAAAATTGGCAGGCTGGAATGGTATCGGTTTCGTCATTCAGGCATACCAAAAACGTTGCCCCGCCACTATTGATGCCGTGATAGATATGGCCCAGCGCAGCCGCCGCCGGCTGATGATTCGCTTAGTCAAAGGCGCATACTGGGACAGCGAGATTAAACGCGCTCAAGTTGATGGGTTAGAAGGTTATCCGGTTTATACCCGCAAGGTGTATACCGATGTCTCTTATCTGGCTTGCGCGCGTAAATTACTGGCCGTACCTAATCTGATTTATCCCCAATTTGCCACTCATAACGCGCATACCTTGTCCGCTATCTATCATCTTGCAGGGCAAAATTATTACCCCGGCCAGTATGAGTTCCAATGCCTGCATGGCATGGGGGAACCGCTATATGAACAAGTCGTCGGGAAAGTTGCCGAGGGTAAGCTTAATCGCCCATGTCGTATTTACGCTCCGGTCGGTACCCACGAAACCTTACTGGCGTATCTAGTGCGCCGCCTGCTGGAAAACGGGGCCAACACATCGTTTGTCAATCGCATTGCCGATGCCACTCTGCCATTGGATGAACTGGTCGCTGATCCTGTTAGTGCTGTAGAAGCAATTGCCGCCAGTGAAGGGCAACTTGGTTTGCCTCATCCACGAATCCCGTTACCACGCGACCTCTACGGTAAAGATAGAGCCAATTCCAGCGGATTAGATTTGGCCAACGAACACCGTTTGGCCTCGCTCTCCAGTGCTCTCCTCACCAGTGCCAGCCAGATATGGCGGGCAGAACCGATGATTGACGCAGAAAGAGATAACGGTATAGGACTTGATAACCTAATAGCGCAAGCCGTTATCAACCCGGCAGAACCCGCTGATATCGTCGGTTACGTTCGCGAAACAACGGATGCTGAAATCAGTCGTGCGCTAGATGCGGCTGGCAGCGCGGGGGCTATCTGGTTTGCAACGCCACCGGCTGAGCGTGCGGCTATTTTAGTGCGCGCCGCCGAACTGATGGAAAGTCAGATGCAAGCATTGATGGGGATACTGGTACGAGAGGCGGGTAAAACCTTCAGTAATGCCATTGCCGAAGTGCGTGAAGCTGTTGATTTCCTGCACTATTATGCTGGAATGGTACGAAACGATTTCTCCAATGATAGCCACCGCCCTCTTGGCCCTGTGGTTTGTATCAGCCCGTGGAACTTCCCGTTGGCAATATTTACCGGCCAGATTGCCGCAGCATTAGCTGCCGGTAACAGTGTCTTGGCAAAACCGGCAGAACAAACGCCACTGATTGCTGCGCAAGCTGTACGTATCTTGCTAGAGGCCGGTATTCCTCACGGCGTACTGCAACTATTACCAGGACGAGGCGACAACGTTGGGGCGACATTGGTCAATGACAACCGTGTGCGCGGCGTGATGTTTACCGGCTCAACCGAAGTCGCTGCTATTTTGCAACGCAGCATCGCAGGCCGCCTTGATCCTCAGGGCCGCCCAACGCCGCTGATTGCCGAAACCGGTGGCCTCAATGCCATGATTGTTGATTCCTCTGCATTGACGGAACAGGTGGTGACCGATGTCGTCGCATCAGCCTTTGACAGCGCGGGCCAACGTTGTTCGGCCTTGCGTATTCTTTGCATTCAGGATGATGTTGCTGAGCACACGTTGCAAATGTTGCGTGGCGCGATGGCCGAGTGCCGGATGGGTAATCCAGAACGCCTGTCTACAGATATTGGGCCGGTGATTGATGCCGAGGCCAAAGCTGGGATTGAGCGCCATATTCAGGCCATGCGCGCCAAAGGGCGTAAAGTTTACCAGGCTGCCCGCACCAACAGTCAGGACGAAACTGAGTGGCAACGTGGTACCTTTATTAAGCCAACATTAATAGAGCTGGATAGCTTTGATGAGTTGAAAAAAGAGATCTTCGGGCCGGTACTGCATGTGGTACGTTTCCAGCGTCAGAACCTTGGCGCCTTAGTCGATCAAATCAACGCATCCGGCTATGGTTTAACCTTGGGCATTCACACTCGTATTGATGAAACTATCGCCCAAGTCACTGAAAAAGCTAAGGTAGGCAACCTCTACGTTAACCGCAATATGGTTGGGGCAGTGGTTGGCGTACAACCTTTTGGTGGTGAAGGGTTGTCAGGAACCGGCCCTAAAGCGGGTGGTCCACTGTATCTGTATCGCCTGTTGTGCAGCCGCCCAGAAGATGCAGTTCTTAAGACACTGGCACATCAAAATATTGAGCAACCACAGAATATGGCTGGTCGCGAAGCATTACAAATAGCCCATCGCGCCCTAATACAATGGGCTGACAAACAACAATATGCTGAATTAGTACCTTTAGCGCAGCGCTATGGCGAACTGGCGCAAGGTGGCACCATACAGTTATTGCCTGGGCCAACCGGTGAGCGCAACAGTTATACCCTACTACCACGTGAACGTGTTCTTTGTCTGGCGGATAATGACACTGATGCTCTAATACAACTGGCAGCCGTTCTGGCAATCGGCTGCGAGATCTTATGGCCAGAACAGGGGATACAAAAGGATCTGTTACGCCAGCTACCGGCGGTAGTGCAATCCCAAATTACCCTTACCCATGACTGGCAAACCGCCAACGTACCGTTTGATGCCGTTATCTATCACGGTGATGCTGATCAATTGCGCACCTTGTGTGAGCAGATAGCGCAAATTGAGGGGCCAATTGTCTCGGTACAGGGCTTCGCCCGTGGTGAAACAAATATACTGCTGGAACGTCTGCTGATTGAGCACTCACTGAGTGTGAATACCGCCGCCGCGGGAGGAAATGCCAGCCTGATGACCATCGGCTAGCTAACTAAGCTCACTCTTTTTCGCACTTAGAGTGCCTGCACCAATAAGGTCCTTCGGGACCTTATTCTTTACGTAGACTCCGGTCGCAACTGACGGGTTATTATTCGATATGTGCCGCATTCCCCGATGTAAAACGGGTATGAAACTATTTTCCTCTGGTAGCCTCTCGCATATTTCACATCACTCTGTTGAGCCTTCCCTGGTAATTAACTCATTATAAATTCAGACAAATGACGGAACTGTATACGCCCCTAGCTTTCTTCTTAGTGAAGATCTTATGTACAACCCTTCTCAGGAGTGATAATAATATTCATGTCTGATAAAAAGATTGTCGATGAGACTCATCAAATTGCTAACCGGCGGGGTAATGGTCAATTACGCCGTGAAATATGGGCTGATCGGGCCGGTACTATCACCCGTTATAATTTAGCCTATATCAATCACCATTTATCACTGGGTGATAATGGTTGCGTAATAGGTTACGACAATGCGCATGGTTTTCACCATCGCCATTACTTAGGTGGCATTGAAGCAGTTGATTTTGTCAGCTTTGAACAGATAGAGGATTGCTTTCAGAAGGATTGGACTTCATTAAGGAGAAGTTAATGGACAAACTGGTCATCAAAACAGCAACGGAAGATGATTTTTTCAAACGAGGCAAACAACTCGCGGTTCTGGCAGATGCAGGGAAAGCCTTACCTGAAGAACACACTATTACCTTTGAAAACCCATTAGCGATGGTGCGGATATTAAGTGCTGCGCGCATTGTTCTGCTGCGGGCGGTAAAAATGCACTCTGGCTCTATCACCTCCCTTTCAACCCGTTTAAAAAGGGATCGCAGTGCCGTCACCCGCGATGTGGCTATTTTGAAAAAAGCAGGGTTGGTCACCGTCGAACAAAAAATATTACCGGGCCATGGGCAGATGAAGGAAGTTAAAGCTACCGCGCTTCGCCTTAAGCTGGAAGCCTTTTTGTAAGATGATTTGATAAAACTGGGGGCCCAAAAGTGCCCCCTATTTCGCTGAATTTGGCTATCAGCTTCGCAGTAAATGACTCAGTGATTGTTCAGGAACTTATCAAGGAATAACCGAGTACGCTCATGCTGCGGATGAGCAAATAACTCTTTTGCTGGACCTTGCTCAACAATCCGTCCGTGATCCATAAAAATAGCCCTGTCAGCCACATCGCGGGCAAAGCTCATTTCATGCGTCACAATCACCATGGTGCGTTTTTCCTCAGCCAGTGCGCGGATAGTGTTGAGAACCTCCCCCACCAGTTCAGGATCTAACGCTGACGTCGGTTCATCAAACAGAATAACCTGTGGTTGCATCGCTAATGCTCGTGCTATGGCAACCCGCTGCTGCTGACCACCGGATAAACGGCGTGGGTAAGCATCTTCTTTCCCACTTAGCCCTACTTTTGCCAGCAGTTCACGAGCACGTTTCTCCGCAGAGGCTCGCTTTTCGCCTTTAACAATAACCGGCCCTTCAATAATATTCTCCAGCACCGAACGGTGTGGAAACAAATTGAAGCTCTGAAACACAAACCCGACCTGTTGGCGCAGTGCACGCACCTGACGTTGCTGCTTGCTGATAGGGATGCTGCCATCAATCTCAATGTCACCGACACGAATAATCCCTGAATCAGGGACCTCCAGTAGATTAATACTGCGCAATAAAGTCGTTTTACCTGATCCACTCGGCCCGATGATCGCCACCACTTCACCGCTATTTACTTCAAGTGAGATACCGTGCAGCACCTGCTGACCTTTAAACTGTTTGGTCAGTTGTTTAATGTCTATGGCACTCATGGCTACTCCTGATCCTGACGATTAACATGGGCTTCCAGCCGATTTTGTAATGCTGACAACAATGTCGCCATGACCCAATAAATCAACGAGGCCGCCAGATACATAGTGAAAACTTCCAATGTACGAGAAGTGACCAATTGCGCCTGACGGAAAAGTTCAGGAACCTGGATAGTCGCCGCCAAAGAGGTATCTTTTACCAGACCGATAAAACTGTTCCCTAGCGGAGGTAATGCGGTGCGCCCGGCTTGCGGCAATATCACCCGATAAAGTGTCTGCCAACGTGTCATACCGATACTGGCCGCAGCTTCCCACTGCCCTTTCTCAATTGACGAAATAGCAGCACGCAATGTCTCAGATGTATAAGCGGCGGTATTAAGTGATAGACCGATCAATGCAGCAGGCATCGGATCCAGTTCAATGCCGAACTGTGGCAGACCATAATAGATCATAAATAGCTGAGCTATTAATGGAGTACCACGGAAAATGGAGACATAGAAACGAGAAAGGAGTGATAACGGCAAGAAACGAGATAACCGCATCATGGCCAACATAAAACCTAATGCCAGACCAAAAAACATCCCCCCCAGACTGAGCTGGAGGGTAAACCAGGCACCTTTCAATAAAAATGGTGCTGAATCCAGCACCAATTGAATACTTTCTTGCATTATTTAGTTACGTCCGCACCAAAATATTTCTCAGAGATTTTGGCCAACGTGCCATCTTTTTGCATCTCAGTGATCGCCTGATTGATTGCCGCTAACAACTCTGGGTTGTTCTTACGCAATGCTACGCCAGACTCCTGACGAGCAAACGCCGGGCCTGCAACAGCAAGAGTACCATTGGTTTTCTTTACCAGATCCAATGCAGCTAAACGGTCAACCAAAATGGCGTCCGTACGGCCTACACGCAGATCCTGATATTTAGTTGGGTCATCATCATAGGTACGAATATCAACACCTTTCAGGTTGTCACGTAACCATTGTTCGTAGTTACTACCCAAGCCAACACCGACTTTCTTGCCTTGCAAATCTTCAGGTTTAGTGAAGTTACCTTCGTTACCTTTCTTAGTCAGCACCTGAATACCAGAAATGGTATAAGGCGTTGAGAAATCATATTTTTTCTTACGCTCTTCAGAAATGGTGACTTGGTTAATCGCCACATCAATACGCTTGGACTCCAATGAAGCCAACATGCCATCCCATTTAGTCGGGGTGATTTTGGCCTTAACGCCCATGTGTTCTGCTAATGCATTAGCAAAATCCACTTCAAACCCAGTGAGTTTCCCATCTTCACCTTGGAAACTGAACGGCGGATAAGTGCCCTCTAGCCCAACAATCAGAGTTCCTCGATCTTTGACCTGACTCAGCAAATCACCTGCAGCATAAGACTTCACATTCAAGCCTGTTGCCAGTGCGACTGCCACCATGCCCAGAACTAACCGGCGACGAACAATTGAAAAACCCATAAATACCCCGACTGTCATGTTTATTTTTTGATATTCAGCACTTTATCAGTGCTGTTAATGGAATAAAGGAATATAAACTAATAACGATAGCTATAAACGGAATAAGCAATAACTAAAGGTTACACCCGTGGATGATAAGCAAACAATGCGGGTGCACCACCGGTGTGGATAAACAGAATTGGACCCTCATCGCGAAACTTTTTCTGCGCAAGACCATCCAGTAAACCCGCCATCGCCTTGCCGGTATACACCGGATCGAGCAGTACACCTTCAAGCCTTGCCAACAGCCCAATAGCTGCCAACCCTTCATCGTTCGGCATGCCATATTGCGGGGCGAAATAATCATCCCACAAGATAATTTCTGCCTGCTCCCCAGTAATCCCCAGGGACGCAGCTAACTCTTGCTGAATATGCGCCACTTTAGGGCGTTGCTCATCGGCTTTACGCGATACGGTCACCCCAATCAACTCGGCATCAGGCAATAATTGTTGCAACCCTACTGCCAGACCTGCGTGGGTGCCCGCACTACCCGATGCCACCACCACCGAGCTAAAAGTGACATTCCCAGCCGACTGAGCCGCAATCTCTAATGCACATTGCACATAACCTAAAGCGCCTAAGGCATTAGAACCACCAACCGGCACCACATACGGCCGAAAGCCCTGAGCCTCCAGACGGGTTGCCAGCTCAGCCAATTGTTGGTTCGGGTCATGTAACCCGTCGCACATCACTACTTCTACGTTAAATAGATCCAATAGCAACCGATTACCGTTGGTCAGATAATTTTCCTGTGCCGTGCCAATCGGGTTTTCAAGCAATGCGACACAACGCAGCCCCAATTTCGCCGCAACTGCTGCTGTTTGGCGGACATGATTAGACTGAATAGCGCCCGCGGTAACCAGCGTATCCGCGCCCTGACTTAACGCATCTGCTGCCAAAAACTCTAACTTACGCAATTTGTTCCCCCCTAATGCCAGAGGTGTTACATCATCACGTTTGATATAAATTTCACGCCCCAGATAATCGGAGAGTCGAGATAGTTTTTCCAATGGCGTCGGATTGCCGACCAGATCTAGACGCGGAAATTGCGCCAGTTTGTGTTGAAACGTCACGGATCCCCCAGGGAATTAATAAGTCAACTGTTGCCCAACGAACTTGGCGTGTAGGTAGGTACGGATAAGTCAATGTAACTAACCCCTGCGGCTGCAAGTACCAAGAGGAAATATAGATTTATCAGATGTAACACCAATAATCACTTATTTTTATTATAGATGTCGTTGACGATAGCGCAGGGGAATAACGTAATATGCGGAATAAATAGACGATACTCAGCGATTTCAAGCTATAGAGGGCGGCACTACTCAGCTTAATCAAGTCAGTCATTCGAGGGAACGAGGGTAGCTAACACCTCTACAGGGTACAGAATGAAGGGTATTAACCCGGCACGGGGAACCTTGCCGGGCGTAAAATAATGACTGAAGGGTTTCGCGTTACACTCGCGACGCTGTTAGCGAAAATACAGAGTTTTCTCAACTGCCTGAATGCACGTACCAGTCTCAGTAATTTTTTTGCCATTCCAGATACTGATCATATTTACGCAAGGCAATACGATAATTGTTATGCGCCGCATTAGGCAACTCATCAATAATGCGCTGATGCATGGTCTCACTGGCAAACTTTTCGGCCGGATAATTAGTGGCAACCAACATTTCATCCAGACGACGTAGGCGCACAACATATTCGCGAACAGTACTATGGCTCATCTCAGTTTGTTCAAATAAATATTGCTTGAACGCCATAATATCGAAATAACCGGGCGTGCTATTACAATATATTTCGCTGCAAAAACGACATAATGCAGTCAACTCATGCTGAAGCTTTGACCATACTTGATCGTCAATGGGCTGATCCATACCGGAGATAGCTTCTTTATTAATGATTTGTCCACGGAAAACCAACGCCATACGATCAAGTTCTTTATGACAATGTGAACAATGGGTTTGGCCGTGTTTATAATCTTTTAAATAACGGCTCAGTGGCCGTTTTTTTAACTGAAGTCCTGGCATAAGAAGACCTGCATTAATAAAATAGAAACTGTGATATCACTGAGCGGAAGTGAATTAAGAGTCGTTATTCAGGCGGGCGCGTAAGCGTTTTATCGCCTGGCTATGAAGCTGGCTGACGCGGGACTCCCCGACCTCAAGCACCGCTCCGATTTCTTTCAGGTTCAGCTCTTCCTGGTAATACAACGTCAGCACTATCTTTTCGCGTTCCGGCAATGCCTCGATCGCTTCAATCACGCGTTGACGCAGATTTCCTTCCAACAAATGTTGCAATGGATTGGCATCCTCATGCCCTTCCAGCAGGGGTTCGACACTTTCACCATGCTCTTCCCGCCATTCGTCATAGGAGAAAAGCTGGCTATTGTTGGTATCCAACAAAATCTGGCGGTATTCCGCCAAATCAATATCAAGAATTTGCGCTACTTCCTGCTCAGTTGCAGGGCGCCCCACCCGTTGTTCAACCTTTTGCATGGCACTGGCAACTTCACGTGCATTACGCCGCACACTGCGTGGAGCCCAATCTCGGCTACGCAGTTCATCTAGCATGGCACCCCGTATACGCTGTACCGCATAAGTGGTAAACGCAGTCCCTTGCAAAGCGTCATAACGTTCGACAGCATTCAGCAGACCAATACCTCCAGCCTGCAACAAATCATCCAACTCCACGCTGGCCGGCAGGCGAACCTGCAAACGCAGTGCCTCATGGCGAACCAAAGGAACATAGCGTTGCCAGAGGGAATTTTTGTCCATCACGCCTTCGGCGGTATACAGATCACTCACTAGACAGGCACCTAAGGGTAAGAGAGTCGTACCATTATCCTGTCAGGTCAGCCAGACAATCGCTGGAATAGGCCTATAAAAGGGCGGCTATTTGGCTTATGCCCGTTAATTTTACTGTTAACCTATTGCAGTCATTGAAAAAACAGAGCGATAAATAGAGATGAAAACCGCTAAAAATAAGCCATTAGCGTCTGGTTTAAACTTATTCCCACTGGAAAAAGTGCTCTTTTCTCTTTCCAGTGAGTAATATAAAAACCCCGCCGCAGCGGGGTTGACATAATGTGGTCTTTCTGGCGAATTAACGCAGCAGAGACAGCACAGTTTGTGGTACTTGGTTTGCTTGTGCCAATACTGAAGTCCCTGCTTGTTGCAGGATTTGAGCACGGCTCATGTTAGAAACTTCAGTAGAGTAATCAGCATCCTGGATACGGCTACGAGCTGAAGTCAGGTTATTGATGGTGTTACCCAAGTTGGTGATAGCTGAGTCAAAACGGTTTTGTACCGCACCCAGGCCACTACGCAGCGCATCAACTTGTGCCAGCGCTTTATCAACAGTCGCCAGTTGGTTATCAGTTGATTTCTGAGATGCAGCAGCATCTTCATTGATCAGGGTGGTGTTGCCGTTAGCAGTACGTGACATGTACATTACTTTGCCACCCGCATCGGTGATTTCATCACCTTTGGCGTTAGCGGTGTATGCAGTGCCGTTAACAGTCAAAGTACTGCCAGTTTTGGTAGCACCTTGTAAATCCAGATCAGCTAAGGTTGCAGCACGGTTGGTTTCAGCAGCTTTTGTGGTTAAACCACCACCAACAACAGAGGCGAATAAAGCGCTAGAAGTTTTCACTTCAGCAGCGGTACCGGCAGGTGCAGTACTGGCTGAAGTTGTGAAATCAACACTTTTACCGTCAACTGTAGCACTGAAAACACCGTTACCATTCGCGTCAGCCGCAGTCTTAACGGTAAATTCCATGCCTTGAGCAGTGAATTTATCACCTGTTGCTTTACCAACAGACGCGGCAGCGATAGAAGTAGCTTCTGCGCCAGCGACTGCTGTAGTTGTGTAAACAGTTGATGCTGTGTTAGCAGCAGTCGCAGTGCCGGAGAATGCACCGGTACCCGCATCAATATATTGTGCTACACCAGCTTTAGTCACTGCACCGCTGTTGATATCAGTTTTATATGCAACACCGCCGACATCAAAGTTGTTAGTCCCAGTAGCTTTGAACTGAGAAGTCAAATCATCAACAGAGGCTTGTTTTGCGCCATCAACGTTGAAGCCTTGCAGACCCAAACTTTTTGAGTCGATTTTTTCCAGATTGATGCTGATAGTTTCGCCATCGTTAGCGCCAACCTGAACTTTCATGCTACTGTTGCCAGCCAGAACTTTCACGCCGTTGAACTGAGTTTGGTCAGATACACGGTCGATTTCATCCAGACGTTGTTTAATTTCGTCCTGGATTGATTTCAGGTCAGAAGATGAGTTAGAACCGGTAGCAGCCTGAACACTCAACTCACGCACACGTTGCAAGTTGTTGTTGATTTCGCCCAACGCACCTTCAGTGGTTTGCGCCAGAGAGATACCGTCGTTTGCGTTACGGGAAGCCTGAGTCAGGCCTTTGATGTTAGAAGTGAAACGGTTAGCGATTGCCTGACCCGCAGCATCGTCTTTCGCACTGTTGATACGTTGACCAGAGGACAAACGCTCAATGGCGGAACCTAAAGCTGACTGGGATTTGTTCATGTTGTTCTGAGTCGTCAGAGACAGAATGTTAGTGTTAATTACCGCCATAATGTTATTCCTTAAATGCTGTTGGGTTATGGTTTGGGCTTACTGCCCACGGCTTCATCACCGTCACAACTTGTATCGGCGCTCTTTAAGGAACCTTTAGCCATTCTGTGAAATAATTTTAAATTTAGGTAAAATTATTTTTTCTCTCTTCTTTAATTATCACTCGATTCAATAGGGCAAATAGCGCCCTGTTATCCCCCGTTATTCCAGCCATCATAAATTCCATTTTATGTGTAAACTTTTCAATTCTCTGGCCGATAACCCCTGTAACGACACTTGAATATTAAGGATTAGACATGGCAAGTATCAGTTCTCTGGGTATCGGTTCAAATTTGGAGCTAGGCACTTTACTGGATAAGTTAAGTGCCGGGGAACAAACCCGCTTAACTCCGCTAACCAACCAGCAGACCAGTTATAAAGGCAAGCTTACTGCCTATGGTGTGTTACAAAGCGCCCTGGCTAAAGTCGAAACGGCATCTGCAGCACTAAAAAAAGCCGATACCCTAGCCACGACCTCTGTTAACAGCACCAATACCGCTTTTGCCGCCACTACCAGCAGTGGTGCGACAGCAGGTAATTACACGATTGAAGTGACTAATTTGGCTAAAGCGCAATCATTACTCTCTTCTGATGTGCCGAACGCCACAGATAAACTGGGTAATAGTAACGACAGCCGGACAATTACTATCACTCAACCCGGTCAAGCAAAACCACTGGAAGTAAAACTGACCAGTGAGCAGACCTCGTTGACCGGTATTCGCGATGCGATTAATAAACAAGAAGGTAGTGTCAGCGCCAGTATCATGAAAGCGGATGATGATACTTACTACCTCGCATTAACTTCCAAGGAAACAGGGACGAAGTCAGAAATGACAGTCAGTGTTTCTGGTGATGATACTTTAAACAACTTTTTGAACTACACCCCAAGTACCACCGGTGGTAGTGGCGCTTTAACGCAAAAAGTAAAAGCTGAAGATGCAACACTGACAGTAAATGGCGTATCCATTACCCGTCAAAGCAATACCATTACGGATGCACCACAAGGCGTTACACTCAGCCTGAAAGCCTTAACAAAAAAAGATGAACCTGAGCAACTGACAATTACACGTGACTCCACCGCGACCAAAGCTGCGATTCAAACATTTGTCGATGCGTATAATTCATTACAAACCACGTTTGCTTCTTTAACCAAATATACTGCGGTTGAAGCGGGTAAGGATCAATCAACCAGTAATGGCGCATTAGTTGGCGATGGCACATTGCGCAGCATCCAAACGCAATTGAAGAGCCAATTAGCCTCTGCCCAGGCCGGTGATGTGAAAACCCTGGCAGCGATGGGTATTACTCAAGATCTTGATGGAAAATTAGTCATTGATTCGAAGAAACTTGATAAAGCACTGACTGACCAGCCGAATAACGTAACAGCATTTTTTGTCGGCGATGGCAAAACCACCGGTTTCGCCACTCAGATGGATAACCTGCTAAATACCGCACTGGATTCCACCAAAGGCTCATTAAAGACAGCCACTGATGGTATTAACAAGACATTAAAATCATTAGAGAAACAGGTTACTTCAACCACTGATAGCATTAATGCCACCATTGAACGCTATAAGGCACAATTTACCCAGTTGGACAAATTGGTGAGTTCATTAACCAATACCGGTAATTTCTTAACTCAACAATTCTCTTCATAAAGGATAGAGCATGTACAGCCGATCAGGGGTTCAAGCTTACGCAAACGTAGGAGTCGAAAGTGGTGTAATGAGTGCCAGCCCTCATCAATTGATCGTGATGCTCTTCGACGGGGCGCAAAGCGCCCTGGTTCGTGCTCGCATCTTGATGAGTCAGGGAGATATTCCGGCCAAAGGTGCTGCACTGTCAAAAGCCATTAATATTATTGATAATGGGCTGAGTGCAGGACTGGATATGGAAAAAGGCGGTGAGCTGGCACAGAATTTGTCAGCTTTATATGACTATATGTCGCGGCGCTTGCTGCATGCCAATTTGCATAATGACGAACAGGCAATTAATGAAGTGTCTGCTTTGCTCGAAAATATTGCAGACGCCTGGCGGCAGATCGGCCCCAATTATCAACCTGATTAGGACCCCATTTAATGGAACGTCACCAGCACCTTTTGTCCGAATATCAACAAATCCTGACACTCAGTGAGCAAATGCTTGCATTAGCCACTGAGGGGAATTGGGATGCGCTGGTTGATCTCGAAATGACTTACCTTAAAGCGGTAGAAAGCACGGCAAATGTCACTATATCCTCATGCTCATCTCAGGTGTTGCAAGAGCTGTTACGTGAGAAATTGAGAGCTATTTTGGAAAATGAAATAGAAATTAAACGTCTATTACAGTTACGCCTGGATGCACTCAGTGAATTAGTCGGGCAATCAACCCGACAGCAAGCTGTTAATAATACTTATGGTCAATTCCCTGATCATGCATTGCTGCTGGGTGAAACACAGTAGCGGTCAGTTGCCGAAAACGATTACACCTTTTGTTGTAAAGAAATTACATGTCACTGCAATTATTAACATGCCAATTAATTTTTATTGTCATTGTTTTTAACATGGGATTATATTGACAGTAACAATCACTCATATCGAGCTGGCTATTATTCTCACCCTTAATATTTTTCGCTAAAATAGCCAGTTGCTGTAAATTTTCTATTAAAATGAGTTGCTACTCTGCCACTCAAAGCGTAAAGATATTCTCAGGCTAAAATTGTGAAATGAATATCGATGGAACGTACAATTAATTTTTGCCCCGGTGTGGGTAGCTCGGCACATGTTATTCAACACACAGAGCTACTACTCACCTCCGTCTATATTGAGCATCCATTGCTCATTATGGTTAACCGTGGGTACAAAATCATTCGCTGGGATAATCAGGAATGTATTATACAAGCCGGTGAAATAGTCGCAGTGAGTAGTGGTCAAACAGTTGATGTAATTAATGGCTTATCTGACGACGGACTATTTTTTAGCCACCAACTTCGCTGTGATCCCCGTTTGATTGCTACCTTTGCCAATCATCCAGCATCCGCTGGTCTTGGGTATGTTCCAGGCGTTATGCCGGTACGTAATTTAGCACCTGAATTCATCAATACATTCGGCAATACGTTTAAAGCAATATCTGACATTGGTGATATTCCGCCAACTATCGTCAGACACCGCATGCTTGAATTGTTACTTTGGTTGGCTCAGCGTGGCGTTAAATTTATATTAAATGAAAGTGATTCGTTAAGTGAGAGAGTGCGCCGTTGTTTGGCGACAGATCCATACAAAATATGGTCGGCATCAGAAGTTGCAGACCATATGGCGATGAGCGAAGTTGTATTACGCCGAAAATTAGCTGCCGAAAAAATACTATTACGTGACTTAATGATTGATGTCCGCATGACCAGTGCATTGCGTTTATTGCAAGGTACTGATTGGCCAATATCATTAATAGCCAGCCAAGTGGGTTACGAGAGTGCATCACGTTTTGCTGAACGTTTTCGCAAACGTTTTGGCTTTGCCCCTACCGCCATCCGTGGGCACCATCGCTTACATCCGACAGATAATGATCCACCCCCTGACAGCTATCATCGCTATTTAGGTCTGCATGCGTCTGATTTAGGGCCAATATGAGCCTATTGAGGTGATACTTTTAATAATTTCCGATATGGCCTGTTTAATGCCGGTCAGTAAATTCGCTGCATCCCATTCGACTCATCAAGTCCTTTTAACCGCCTAAAAATCGGGCTGCTAAATACTGCTTTTAGATATTCTGCACGTTAAAACATTTTTTTTCTGACTGTGATTGGTTTTTTCATCCAACAATTCCGATGCAATATAAAACAAAGCTTTTACAATCATGCAATTACATACAACCTACTGAAAGATAGGGGAATATGCTGATTATGTCAGTACATTCTATGATTATAAGTAATTAAATAATAAACTTCCGGGATGGCTATGATGCTAAGTAATCTATTCGGGCTAAAAAACCGCTATCCTTTGCATATCCAGATTGCCGCTCTCTTCACCTTGTTGATCGTCTCAATAGGTACCGTCATTATTATTTTTGGTCATAGCCAACTGACTAAATTGACTGAAATCAGCACCAATCGGCAGTATCAAAAAACCGGAGAGGCGATTGCCGCTGAATTGGATGCCGTAACACGACCAATGATAATGTCGGTTAATATTCTTGCCAGTATGCAAATCACAGAACTATCGACCCTTGAACAACGAATGGCCTTTGTCGATAAATTTATTGAAATTCTGAAGCAGAATAGTTATGCCAGTGCCGTGTATAGCGCCTATGCTAATGGTGATTTTTTTATGCTGCGGCGTTTAACGGAAGCTAACCGTACATTATTCCATGCCCCTGAAGATGCCGAATGGATGGTTCAAAGTAATCGTTTTCTTGATAGTTTACCGGAGAAACGTTTTATTTATCTTAATAAGCAGCAGCGAGTGATTGCTGTTATGCCGCGTGAAAATGATAACTACGATCCACGGCGGCGGGATTGGTTTATTCTGGCCGCCGCAAGTCCTATGCTGATCACCTCTCCTATTTATATTTTTAAAGGCACCGGAGAAGTCGGTTTTACTTATAGCCGTCAAGCTGAGAATAAACAGACAATCATTGGATTGGACGTTTCCCTAGCTTCACTTTCGCAATTTTTAATAAAACAAAATCTACCGCCAGGTAGCCAGGCCATTATTATTAATTCCCATGGTGAAGTTATCGCTAGCCTGCCAAAACCTAAAGATAAGGCGGCAGATAACACCAATGCAGACCGGCAAATCCCTGTATTGCAAGTTTTGCTCAATAGTCAAAAGAATAGTCAGACAGCTAGCAACTCACCGGTAAACAATGCTAATCGTAGTATCATGTTTGAAGCACAAAATCAGCGCTGGTTCGGCTCAGTTGTTGAGATTAATAGCAACGGCAATGCCTATCAGTTGATTATTGCGACACCCGCCAGCTATCTGACAGCCGATGCAAATTCTATTCGTAATCACTCAACCTTTATTGCATTTATTCTGTTAATGCTCAGCTTGCCGTTAGTTTGGTATTTCTCCAGAAAAATATCCAAACCCCTTATTCGTCTACGCCAGGACGCGGATTCCATCAGCAATCTCCATTTCGAAGAGCGCGAATTAGAACGCTCTGTGATTGAGGAAGTTGACGAACTCCACAAATCAATGTCAAAAATGAAATCAACACTGAAGCAGTTTATTTCAATGGGAAATATGCTGACAGCAGAAAGTAATTTCTTCCGGCAGATGCAAGGGCTATTAAGTGAAACCACAGAAATTGCTGCCATGACCGGAGGGATTATTTTTCTGTCAGATAAAGATGAGGGAACCTTCACACCAACGGCATTTCGCTGGAATGGTGAAAATATCCCGGTAGCAGAAATGTCCTCATTACAAATTAAAGAAGACAATCTCACGACTTTCCTGCCGGTACTCGAAGGGAAAACCATTGTAGGAACGCTCAATAAAGATAATATCTTTAGCCAATTACATGACTTCCTACAACCTTATTTGCCCCTCCGCTTTGTTGCCGTACCGATGAAGACCCATGATAACCAATTGCTCGGATTCCTACTGTTATTTAACCCTTATGAGCTAAATGCTGAGCGTGAACGCTCAAAAATTCAATTAGTTAATGCCCTGGTGGGCAGTTTATCAGTTTCAGTAGAAACACAGCGATTATTGCAAGAACAAAAAAACCTGCTCAACGCATTTATTGAGCTTATTGCCGGAGCTATCGATGCCAAAAGTGCCTATACCGGTGGGCATTGTCAGCGTGTACCTGAAATAACTAAAATGCTCGCCCGTGCCGCAGTCAATATTAAAGAGGGGCCTTTCGCCAACTTTACGTTATCAGAGAATGAGTGGGAAGAGTTACATACAGCCTGCTGGTTACATGACTGTGGCAAGATTACCACGCCGGAATTTGTAGTCGATAAATCAACAAAACTGGAGCTAATTTATGATCGCATCCATGAAATACGCATGCGGTTTGAAGTCTTAAAACGTGAGAAAGAAATCGCCTTCTTACGCCAATATGGTGCGATGAGCGCCAGTGAAGCTGAGCAACAGTTGTTAGCTGAGGAATTACGCCAATTAGATGAAGATTTTTACTTTATTGCCAACTGCAATGTGGGTGGCGAGTATATGTCTGACGAAGCTATCGCGCGTATCCAGCAAATTGCCGCTTACCATTGGACTCGCACATTAGATGATAATGCAGGTATCGCCCAAGAAGAGCGAGTGCGTAAAGCCAGACAACCCGCCGCTCCACTGCCGGTACAGGAGCCGATGCTGGCGGATAAAGATGAACATATTATTTTCCGTGATAATAAAAATAAACGCCCGGAATATTTTGATTTCAAAGTACAAGAACCGAGGTTCCTCTATAACCGTGGCGAAATTTATAACCTCAGTATTCGCCGTGGCACCCTGACAGACGAGGATCGTTATAAAATAAACGAACACATCATGCAGACCATCGTGATGTTAAATAAACTCCCCTTCCCACGAACCATGGCAAATGTCCCAGTGATTGCGGGTGGGCATCATGAACGTATGGACGGTAAAGGGTATCCTTATCAGCTCACCTATAAACAGATGAGTATTCCGGTGAGGATGATGGCCATAGCTGACGTATTTGAGGCTCTGACGGCTGCCGATCGACCTTATAAACCAGGGAAGTTGTTGTCTGAAGCCCTCAATATCATGGTCAACATGGTGAATGAGAATCATCTGGACCGGGAACTGTTTATTTTGTTCCTGCAATCGGGTATCTGGCACGAATATGCCGTTGCTTATCTACAAGCAGATAAAATTGATCCAATTGATATTCCTGTATTATTGCAAAAAATTGGCCACCAGAATATCTCATTGGCAAAGACAGGATAACGACAAGGCGTGTTATTTTCCTGAGTGGTGAGTGTTATTTTTAATCCATTCACCGCTCTCATTTTTACGATAGCTTTGTTTTACCGCACTCCAGGCGACTTTATGGGCAGTCTCTTCATGCGAGTCATGTCCGCGTCGTTCATCACTGTCCTGATATTGATCCCATGCACTGTTAAATGCCGCACGATATATATCTTGCGCATGGGCGGGGAGAACACTCCTCACTGAGTCTGGTAGTAATTCATTAGATTTATAAGGCATAACCCATTCTTTTTTCAGCTAATTACCAATACATAAACATATAACTTACAGCAATAAATAAAATAACAATCCCGATTATATAACCTACCTTTGTCGGAAAAGCTTTCTCACCCGTTTTCGATGAGGGATCACTGTTTGTCTTTCTATTTTCTTCACTCATTATCTAATCCTCATTATGCTAATAGGTGATATGTACCTAAATGAAGCATTCTTTTTTAAATAGATGAATAATAAATATAGCAGTGATAGTGGTCAGATAATTCTCAATTGTAAAAAACATCAGCAACAAACAGAGTGTGCAGCAGCTAGAATTAGCGCTATGATTTTTAACTTTCTACTTATATATTTTATTACTTAGATAACAGGGGGCTGTCGGGCATGTTCTATCATTACGGTGAAACAGAAATTAACCATCTCAAACGGCGTGATCAAAAGATGGCCGCAGCCATCGAACGGCTGGGGATGATAACTCGCCCGCTATCCCCTGATTTATTTGCTGCATTGAGCAGAAATATCGTTGACCAACAAATTTCGGTCAAGGCGGCACTAACGGTCAACTCACGGTTGGTCGCATTGCTCGGGGTCGTGACGCCAATAACTGTCGCAACTGCAACGGTAGAGGCTATTCAAGGGTGTGGTATGACGATGAGGAAAGCGGGATACATTAAAGGTGCTGCAGATGCTGCACTTAATGGCACGCTGGATTTATCTGCTATTTCTCTGCTGCCCGATAACGACGTTATTACACAGCTATCAAACCTCAACGGTGTTGGCATCTGGACCGCAGAAATGTTATTGATCTCCTCACTTGCACGACCCGATGTCGTCAGTTGGGGAGATTTAGCGATCCGGCGCGGCATGATGAATCTATATGGCCATAAAACGCTGCCACGAGAACGCTTTGAGCGTTACCGCCGCCGTTACACACCCTATGGAACAACGGCATCCCTCTATCTATGGGCACTGTCACATGAGACGGTATAAGTAGCCTCACACCCCCATATTCATTACATCTTGATAAGCCGCAACTAACTTATTACGAACTTGAATGCCCAGTTGTAAAGATACTGATGATTTTTGCATATCTACCATCACATCATTCAGGCCAACACCGGGCACACCCAATTCAAAATTCTGTGCCTGAGTGCGGGCATGCTGTTGGTTTTCACTGATTTTGCCGATGGCCGCTTTCAACTCACTGGCGAAACCGGCCTCTGCTGGCAACATCTTTGCCGAACCGGATGCCTGCAATGCAGTGACCTGCAACTGCTGTAAAACCCCTTCAATACCTTGAACAGACATGCTCATCCTCAAACGATGTAATGGGTCAAATAACAACATGGAAAGTGAGTCCGTAAATGCAGTTATTCACCATTCGCCACGTGTCACTATTTTCAGGATGACACCCTAACACATCATTTTTGGACTAAAGCCGCTAATTAGACACAAAAATACCGGCTTATTGAGCCATCGAATTCATCACTTACAGCAAATAATGGCATGCCCATAAAAGGGGAGATCAGCTATTGATGCTTTATCGCTCACAGCACTTGGGAGTCTGTTTTGTTTCGACACATTAGTTACATAAAAAATACTAACTCAAACGTTGTTCAGCTTGGCCAAGGACGTGTATGAATGCCTCGATAACTGGCGGTGAAAATCGTGAAAATGTTTTTACGACAACACTGGCACGCCTACGCGCGAATCCAAAAATCCCACTGCTGATTGCTGCGGCTGCGGCCGTCGCTATTATTGTCGCGCTGATGTTATGGGCTAAAAGCCCGGATTATCGCGTCCTTTATAGCAACCTGAATGATCGTGACGGTGGTGATATCGTTACGCAACTGACACAACTGAATATCCCTTATCGCTTCGCGGATAATGGTGGCGCGTTGTTGGTCCCGGCAGATAAGGTGCATGAAACCCGTCTGCGTCTGGCCCAACAAGGCTTGCCTAAAGGCGGTGCGGTAGGTTTTGAACTGCTGGACCAGGAAAAATTTGGCATCAGCCAGTTCAGTGAACAAGTTAACTATCAACGGGCATTGGAAGGTGAACTGGCGCGCACTATTGGCACCCTCGGGCCAGTGATGAATGTGCGTGTTCACTTGGCAATGCCAAAACCTTCTCTCTTTGTTCGGGAACAAAAGTCTCCCACCGCCTCTGTAACACTCGCATTGCAACCAGGTCGTGCCCTTGATGATGGTCAGATTAACGCCATCGTATATATGGTCTCCAGTAGCGTGGCCGGTTTACCGCCGGGTAACGTGACTGTCGTTGACCAAACCGGCCGTTTGTTGACGCAATCCGACAGTGCGGGCCGTGATTTAAACGCCGCACAACTCAAATTTACTAACGAAGTTGAAAATCGCTTCCAACGTCGCATTGAAACCATACTCGCCCCGATGGTCGGTAGCGGTAATGTGCATGCGCAGGTCACGGCTCAAGTTGATTTTGCCAGCCGTGAACAGACCGATGAAGAGTATAAGCCTAATCAGGCCGCCGACAAAGGCGCGGTCCGCTCACAGCAAGTTAGCACCAGTGAACAACTAGGGGGAACCAATGTCGGTGGTGTTCCGGGGGCATTATCCAATCAGCCATCTGCCACACCGGTCGCACCGATTGAAACCCCAGCAGCGACGCCTGCTGCCGGTGCTGCTGGTGCTGCTGGTGCCACGGCCAACAATGCCAACGCGGCTAATCGTCCGGCCACTGCCGCTAAATCGACAGCGACATCAAGCAACAGCCGCCACGACCAAACCACTAACTTTGAAGTTGACCGCACAATCCGTCATACCCAGCAACAAGCTGGCATGGTTCAGCGCCTCTCGGTTGCCGTTGTTGTTAATTACGGCAGTGATAAGGCGGGCAAGCCAGTTGCGCTGACCAAAGATCAATTGGCACAAGTGGAATCCCTGACACGCGAGGCGATGGGCTTCTCTACTGATCGTGGCGACACATTAAATGTGGTGAATACACCATTTAACGCCACCGATGATGCCAGCGGTAACACACTGCCCTTCTGGCAACAACAATCGTTCTTTGATCAGATGTTAAATGCTGGTCGTTATCTGCTTATCTTGCTGGTGGCATGGATCTTATGGCGCAAATTAGTGCGCCCTATGGTCGCTAAGAAACAAGTTGCTGATAAGGCTGCGGCATCGGTCAATAACATTGTCCAGACTGCGGTAGCGTCTGAAAATGCCAAACAGAGTAAAGAAGAGCTGGCCTTACGTAAGAAAAATCAGCAGCGAGTGAGTGCTGAAGTTCAGGCCCAGCGTATACGCGAACTTGCGGATAAAGACCCACGTGTTGTCGCGCTGGTTATCCGTCAATGGATGAGTAATGACCAATGAGCCTGACCGGAACTGAAAAAAGCGCCATCATGCTGATGACTCTGGGTGAAGACCATGCCGCCGAGGTGTTTAAACACCTCTCCTCGCGCGAAGTGCAGCAACTCAGTACCACCATGGCCAGTATGCGTCAGGTTTCTCACCAGCAACTGATTGATGTATTGGCTGAATTTGAAGACGATGCCGAGCAATATGCCGCACTGAGCGTGAACGCCAGTGATTACCTGCGCAGTGTGCTGATAAAAGCCCTGGGGGAAGAGCGCGCATCCAGCTTGTTGGAAGATATTCTGGAATCGCGCGAAACCACCAGTGGCATGGAAACGCTCAACTTTATGGAGCCGCAGATGGCGGCCGACCTGATCCGCGACGAACATCCGCAGATTATCGCCACCATCCTGGTCCATCTGAAACGCGCTCAGGCCGCCGATATACTGGCGCTGTTCGACGAGCGCCTGCGCAACGATGTGATGTTGCGTATCGCCACCTTTGGTGGTGTCCAGCCCGCCGCATTGGCTGAGTTGACCGAAGTATTGAACAACCTGCTCGATGGCCAGAACCTCAAACGCAGCAAAATGGGCGGTATCCGCACAGCGGCCGAGATTATCAACCTGATGAAAACACAACAGGAAGAGACGGTCATGGATGCAGTGCGCGAATACGACGGCGAATTGGCTCAAAAAATTATCGACGAAATGTTCCTGTTCGAGAATTTGGTCAGTGTCGACGACCGCAGCATTCAGCGTTTACTGCAAGAGATAGACAACGAATCACTGTTGATCGCCCTGAAAGGTGCCGATCAAGCATTGCGCGAGCGTTTCCTCAGCAACATGTCATTGCGTGCAGCAGAAATCTTGCGCGACGATCTGGCAACCCGTGGACCGGTACGTATGTCACTGGTCGAAAACGAACAGAAAGCCATCTTGCTTATCGTCCGTCGTCTGGCGGAAAGCGGCGAGATAGTCATTGGTGGTGGCGAGGATATCTATGTCTGACAGGATAAATGCCCTGCCCTGGCAACCTTGGTCACTCAACGACTTTGCCACTACATCGGATACTACTCCGCCAGTGGCTGCGCCGGATATCAGTATGCTGTTTACTGATGAACCGGATACGGGTAGCGATAGTGAATCAACCGGGGTCAGTGAGCAGCAAGCGCTGGTAAATCTGCAACTCGAAGCCGAGAAGCAGGGCCGCCAACAAGGGTTCGCTAAAGGGTTACAAGAAGGGTTGGATAAAGGTTACCAGACCGGTCTGGAGGAAGGTCATCAACAGGCACTGGCCGATGCTCAAAAGCAATTGGCCCCGATGACTGCCCACTGGCAACTGATGGTGAACGACTTCCAAAGTACCCTTGATGCACTCGACAGCGTGATAGCCTCGCGGTTAATGCAAATGGCCCTGGCCGCCGCGAAACAAATTCTCGGGCAACCTGCAATCTGCGATGGCACGGCATTATTGGCCCAAATCCAACAACTGATTCAGCAGGAACCGATGTTCACCGGTAAGCCACAACTGCGGGTTAATCCCGATGATCTGGCTGTCGTCGAGCAACGCTTAGGCAGCACCTTAAGTCTGCATGGCTGGCGCTTGCTGGGTGATAGTCAAATTCATCCGGGTGGCTGCAAAGTCAGCGCCGAAGAAGGTGATCTGGATGCCAGTTTGGCGACCCGCTGGCATGAGTTGTGCCGCCTCGCCGCGCCGGGAGAATTATGATGACCGCGCGCCTTGGTCGTTGGCTCGCCTCTTTAGATAAATTCGAAGAGCGCATCAGCCAGTCAACCACTATCCGCCGCTACGGACGGTTGACTCGCGCCACCGGTTTAGTCTTGGAAGCCACAGGGTTACAACTGCCATTGGGCGCAACTTGTCTGATTGAGCGCCACGATAACGGCGAAGTGCAGGAAGTTGAAAGTGAAGTGGTCGGTTTTAACGGCCATCGCCTGTTTCTGATGCCGTTGGAAGAAGTCGAAGGCATTGTGCCAGGAGCCAGAGTCTATGCCCGGGTGACCACCGGTGGTGCTTCAGCCAGTAAACAACTGCCGCTCGGCCCGGAACTCCTGGGGCGAGTATTGGATGGCAGTGCCAAACCGCTTGATGGTCTACCTGCACCAGAAACCAGTTATCGCGCCCCACTGATCACCCCGCCAATCAATCCATTGCAACGTACCGCGATTGTGCAGGTACTCGATGTCGGTGTGCGGACGATTAATGCCCTACTGACCGTTGGCCGTGGGCAACGTATGGGTCTGTTCGCCGGCTCTGGGGTAGGTAAAAGTGTGCTGCTCGGCATGATGGCGCGTTATACCCAAGCAGATGTCATTGTGGTGGGTCTGATTGGCGAACGTGGCCGTGAAGTAAAAGACTTTATCGAGAATATTTTAGGGCCGGAAGGCCGTGCTCGTTCGGTAGTGATAGCCGCTCCTGCCGACGTATCGCCATTACTGCGTATGCAAGGTGCCGCTTATGCAACTCGCATTGCAGAAGATTTCCGTGACCGTGGTCAGCACGTATTGCTGATTATGGACTCGCTGACTCGCTATGCCATGGCGCAACGTGAAATTGCGTTGGCCATCGGCGAACCACCGGCAACCAAGGGTTATCCACCCTCCGTATTCGCTAAATTACCGGCGCTGGTGGAGCGTGCGGGTAACGGTGTCACCGGCGGTGGCTCGATTACTGCATTTTATACCGTATTAACCGAAGGCGATGACCAGCAAGACCCGATTGCAGACTCGGCACGCGCCATTCTCGACGGCCATGTGGTGTTATCACGCCGTCTGGCTGAATCTGGCCACTATCCGGCCATCGATATTGAAGCATCGATCAGTCGTGCCATGACATCACTGATCGATGAGAACCATTACAGTCAAGTTCGCCAGTTTAAACAACTACTTGCCAGTTATCAGCGTAACCGAGACTTGGTCAGTGTGGGTGCCTATGCCGCCGGTAGTGATCCGCTATTGGATAAGGCCATTGCTCTTTACCCGCAAATGGAAATCTTCTTACAGCAAGGCATGTTCGAACGCAGCAGTTACGACGATGCATGCCAGCATCTGAAGAGTCTGTTTCCGGGTTGATAGCCAGTGACTCAAGCCACCGCCCCTGTCGTATACCCAAAGAAATTGGCGTGGCAGGTAGGCAGCAAGTGAATGACAAATCGGTCGGGAACCGATTTGAACAGCATTTATGCTAGCCCGTAGGATGAGCCTCATTAACCCCAATGAGCTTACACAGTCAAGTAATTTGGGTAAGTGAACGTAGCCAACAACCCTACGGCTTCAAGTACGGAGGGTATAAGGAATACGATGAAAAGTCAGTCACCTCTCATCACCCTGCGCGATCTGGCCCAGAAAGCCGTCGAACAGGCAAGCACGCAACTGGGTCAGGTTCGCCTGTCCTATCAGAATGCTGAGCAGCAACTCACGATGTTGCTGACTTATCAGGATGAATACCGGGTGCGGTTGAATGACACACTGAGTAACGGGATGGCCTCCTCCAGTTGGCAAAACTATCAGCAATTTATTCAGACGCTGGAGCAAGCTATTGACCAACATCGTAATCAGTTGGCTCAGTGGAATGTCAAAGTTGAACAGGCAGTTAAGCATTGGCAAGAAAAGCAGCAGCGGTTAAATGCATTTGAAACCTTGAATGAGCGGGCTGAAACCACCCTGCGTCTGCAAGAAAGCCGTTTGGATCAAAAATTGATGGATGAGTTCGCACAGCGCGCCTCACAAAGGAGTCTTAATTCATGAATCTGTCCCTATTGCCTGCCACTGCAACTGCCAGTGAAACTGAGGGCGCATCATCCTCTTCATCGATTGCTGCGTTATTTACTGATGCTGGGCTGCCGGCTGATTTTGCCAAATTATTGGGTGACCAACTGGGTAAAGAGCTGACGGTTATGGATGCCTCGACCCTGAAATCATCGCTGGCTGCAACCACTGATATCACTGCCGATGTGGATGGAGGAAAGTCAATCAGTGGTAACAGTAAATTGAATCAGTTATTGGCCGCCTTAGGTGATATCAGTGCCACGTTGCCTGCAGGCCTGACCCACGCAGGGCAGACTGGAGACGCGGCTAATGTGAAGAAAACCACCTTAGATGATGACAGCACGCTGGATAAAACCACCGCGCTGGCCGAATCCAGTGCGTTGCAGTCGTTATTAGCCATGTTACCCCACCAGGTTGCTACCACGCTGGGCAGCGCCAACAATGGGCAGAAAACGCAGTTGACTGACGGCAATGGCCTGACCAGCGACAAAACCAACGCTAAGCAGGACTTAGCCACTCTGACCAGTCTGACCTCACAAGATAAAGGTTTGGCGGCATTGATCGGCGGCACAATCGGCACTGCGAAAAGTGACAATGCCAGCAACAACGCACTGCCAGCGGCCCCCCCCGGTAAGACAAAAACCACCACAGCTCAAGATAAATTGGTGCGCCTAACAGCAGCACAGGATGCAGATAGCAGTCTCAGCGCGAAAGCAGTTCCTGTAGCAGTACAGGCTGACAAAACTATTGCCACAGCCGCCGTGGATAAAATAGCCGTGAGTTCAGCCACGGTAACACCATCACTCCCTCCGGTTTCCAGCCCGGTCCTGCCAGCGACGGCCAGTGGTGCGGTTAGCGTGCCAGTCAGTGGCCATTTAAGTGCTCAGTTAGGTAGCCAGGAATGGCAACAATCGCTGGGTCAGCAAGTGGTGATGTTCAGCCGTAACGGCCAACAAAATGCTGAACTGCGGCTACATCCGCAAGAGTTGGGGGCATTGCAAATCAGCCTGAAAATGGAAGATAACCAAGCTCAGTTGCACTTTGCTTCAGCTCACAGCCAGGTTCGGGCAGCTATTGAAGCGGCGATGCCAAGTTTACGCTCGGCATTGGCTGAAAGTGGTATCCAGTTGGGCCAAAGCAGTGTCGGCAGTGAAGGACAGTGGCAACAGGCACAACAACAGAGCCAACAAAATCAGCAGAGTTTCGCATCACACGGCCAACCCGCTTACGGTAGCAGCGCATCGGGTGATGTACCGAACAGCACACCGCTAGTGACACCTGCGGCGTTGCAATCACTGGCTAATGGTAATGGTGGTGTTGATATTTTCGCCTAAAACGGGTGTTAATTTCAGCAAAAGGTGACAAACGGACAAGTTAGGCCGTTTTTCGCCACCTATTCTGCCTATTGGCATTAAAGATACGCGGGATAATCATCAGTAATAATTCGGATAGCATGGGGTTATTTGTCGGTGGTCAGCGGTTTGTGCCATCCAGCAATGAGATACCCCAGGTTATTGTCGTGATTCACCGGTTTGATACCGAAACAGGAATTTGTCTTCTCCATGTCTGATAATACCTTCCCGGCCAAGCGTAAGAGTTCGATCTGGGTGATCCTGCTAGTGCTGATTGCTGTGGCAGCATCTGCAGGTGGCGGTTATAGCTGGTGGATACTCCATAAGAGTAAACCTACCGCTGCGAAAGCCGTTCCTGTTATTCCGGTGTTTATGCCGCTGGAGACCTTTACGGTCAATCTGATCACGCCAGATAACAATCTGGATCGCGTGCTTTATATCGGATTAACGTTAAGGCTGCCCGACGATACGACTCGCGCTAAACTCAATGACTATCTGCCGGAAGTTCGCAGCCGCTTGCTGTTGCTACTTTCTCGGCAGTCCGCCGATAGCCTGTCAAATGAAGAAGGCAAACAGCGTTTAGTCGGTGAAATTAAAAACGTACTTAGCCCGCCAATGGTTAAAGGCCAACCTAATCAGGTAGTCAGCGATGTGCTGTTTACCGCATTTATATTGCGATAATCATTATGGGCGATAGCATTCTTTCACAAGCAGAGATTGACGCACTGTTAAACGGTGACAGCGGTGGCGATGAGCCAGTTGCTGTCGTCGGTAATGAAACAGACGTTAAACCTTACGATCCGACGACCCAGCGACGTGTGGTGCGTGAACGCCTGCAAGCGTTGGAGATCATCAATGAACGTTTTGCTCGTCAGTTCCGTATGGGGCTGTTTAACCTGTTACGTCGCAGCCCGGATATCACCGTCGGCCCGATAAAAATTCAGCCATACCACGACTTTGCCCGTAATCTGCCGGTACCGACCAATCTCAACCTGATTCATCTCAAACCGCTACGCGGCACCGCGCTATTCGTTTTCGCCCCGAGCCTGGTCTTTATTGCGGTTGATAATCTGTTCGGTGGTGATGGTCGCTTCCCCACCAAAGTAGAAGGTCGCGAGTTTACCCACACCGAACAACGTGTGATTAACCGCATGTTACGGCTGGCACTGGATGCCTACCGTGATGCCTGGGCACCTATCTATAAAATTGATGTGGAATATGTCCGTTCTGAAATACAGGTAAAATTCACCAATATCACCACCTCCCCCAACGATATCGTGGTCACCACCCCTTTCCATGTGGAGATCGGTGCGTTGAGCGGTGAGTTCAACATCTGTATTCCCTTCGCCATGATCGAGCCATTGCGTGAGCTGCTAACCAACCCACCGTTGGAAAATTCCCGACAGGAAGATAGCCACTGGCGCGAAACACTGGTGAAGCAAGTGCAGCACTCCGAGCTGGAGCTGGTGGCTAATTTTGTCGATATCCCGCTGAGACTATCGCAGATACTCAAGCTGCAACCAGGGGATGTATTACCCATAGATAAACCGGATCGACTGATTGCGCATGTCGACGGCGTACCGGTACTGACCAGTCAGTACGGGACATTAAACGGGCAATATGCCCTACGTGTTGAACATTTGATTAACCCTATTTTGAATGCTCTGAATGAGGAACAGCCCAATGAGTGACCCTAAGCTTCCGTCTGATGATGGAAAGGAATCCGTGGACGATCTGTGGGCTGATGCGTTTAATGAGCAGCAGGCAGCGGATAAACCAGCGGCCACCACCGAGGGGGTATTTAAATCACTGGAAGCGCCGGATGCCTTGGGTAACCTACAGGATATCGATTTAATTCTGGATATCCCGGTAAAGCTGACCGTTGAACTGGGTCGCACCAAAATGACCATCAAAGAGTTACTGCGCTTGTCTCAAGGCTCGGTCGTCTCCCTTGATGGACTGGCCGGTGAGCCATTGGATATTTTGATTAACGGTTATCTGATTGCGCAGGGTGAAGTGGTGGTAGTCGCTGATAAATATGGCGTACGTATCACTGACATCATTACTCCGTCAGAACGTATGCGCCGTCTGAGCCGCTAATGACCGCAGCACAGGTTGATACTGCCGCATCCACAGTTACGACACCGGTTACTGGCTTTGCGGCCAGCCACCCTGGTACTGCGGTGCAACAGACGGCACCAGCGATACCTGCCGGCTCGGTGTTAACGCAGGTTGGCAGCGTGTTAGGCGGTATTTTACTGCTGATTTTATGTGGTGCCTGGCTGGTACGCCGTTTAGGTTTTGCCCCGCAGGCACGTAACAACAAATTATTGAATGTGAAGGCCAGTTGTCAGGTTGGTCAGCGCGAACGGGTGGTCATTGTTGAAGTAGACAATACCTGGCTGGTGTTAGGCGTAACTGCACAGCAGGTGACACAACTCCACACTCTGACACGTCCTGCGATTGATGAAGCCACAGCGGCTTCGTCGCCCGACCGTGCGAAACCGGCCGATTTTCGCCAGCTACTGAACAACCATCTATTTAACAAGAAATCGAAACACCCGGAAAAATCGGCATGATGTCTCTTCGCCCCGTGCTTACCGCAGCAAATAGCGTAACAACCGCAGCGGCCAACACTGATTTCACTTATCGGTTGCTGCTGCGCCGTCTTCTGGCTGCACTCATCAATAAAACCACCCTACTGCTATTAGGCTTACTCTGCTCTCCGGCGGTACTGGCTCAACTGCCCGGTATCATCAGCCAGCCATTGGCTAATGGTGGGCAGAGCTGGTCTTTACCGGTTCAGACCTTGGTTTTCATCACCACCCTGAGTTTCCTGCCTGCCGCCTTACTGATGATGACCAGTTTTACCCGTATTATTATTGTGCTCGGGTTGCTGCGCAACGCATTGGGTACCCCCTCTGCACCACCCAATCAGGTGATGTTGGGTCTGGCGCTGTTTCTGACATTTTTTATTATGTCGCCGGTATTTGACAAGGTGTATCAGGACGCTTATCTGCCTTTCAGTCAGGACAAGATAAGCATGGAAGTGGCAATGGATAAAGGCTCACAACCTTTACGTGAATTTATGCTGCGCCAAACCCGAGAATCAGATCTGGCACTGTATGCCCGGCTGGCCAATCTGCCGCCATTGGAAGGTCCCGAAGTGGTACCGATGCGCATTCTGCTACCTGCCTATGTCACCAGCGAGCTGAAAACCGCCTTCCAAATCGGTTTTACCGTGTTTATTCCCTTCCTGATTATCGATCTGGTGGTAGCCAGTGTGCTGATGGCATTGGGGATGATGATGGTTCCCCCAGCCAGTATCTCACTGCCCTTCAAGCTGATGCTATTTGTCTTGGTTGATGGTTGGCAGCTACTACTGGGTTCCCTGGCACAGAGTTTTTATAGCTAAGGTAGACTCATCATGACACCTGAATCGGTAATGGCCCTCGGCGTTGAGGCAATGAAGATTGCACTTGCTCTGGCTGCTCCCTTGTTATTAGCCGCCCTGATAAGCGGCCTGATCGTGAGCCTGTTGCAGGCAGCAACGCAAATTAACGAAATGACATTGTCATTCATCCCAAAAATACTGGCCGTGTTCGCCACGATGGTGATCGCAGGCCCATGGATGCTGAACCTGATACTGGACTATATGCGTAATCTGTTCACCAGCCTGCCCACGTTGATTGGCTAACGGTGCTTTCCCTCGATACCACTCAACTTAGCCTCTGGGTCAGCCAGTATTTCTGGCCGTTAATTCGGGTGCTGGCGCTGATCACCACCGCGCCGGTGTTAAGTGAGAAACAGATAAACCGCAAAGTTAAAGTCGGTTTGGCGCTGTTAATTACTTTTCTGATTGCCCCTTCGCTGCCCCCGGTCAATATTCCCTTAGTCTCAACCGGTGCAGTCTGGGTCGCCGCCCAACAAGTGTTGATTGGGGTAGCCATCGGCTTGACCATGCAATTTGCTTTTGCTGCCATCCGGCTGGCCGGTGAAGTGATTGGTTTACAGATGGGATTATCGTTCGCGACCTTCTTTGACCCCTCGGGGGGGCCGAATATGCCGGTTTTAGCCCGGTTACTTAACTTGCTGGCCCTGCTGTTATTCCTCACTTTTGATGGTCATTTATGGCTGATTTCATTGTTGGCCGACAGTTTTCATACCTTACCCATTCAGTTCGAACCGCTCAATGGTAATGGCTTTCTGGCATTGACGCAGGCTGGCTCATTAATCTTTATGAATGGGCTGATGTTGGCATTGCCGCTGATCACGCTGTTGTTAACTCTGAATATGGCATTAGGCATGCTAAACCGAATGACCCCACAGCTTTCGGTGTTCGTTATCGGTTTTCCACTGACCTTGACCGTCGGGATCATCTCAATCGGATTGATAATGCCATTATTGCCCCCCTTTGCTGAGCATCTGTTCGGGGAAGTTTTTGACCGATTAGCAGGTGTATTGAGCGGATTGGCAAACTGAGTCGCTGCAAAAAAATGGTATGTCACCCCAAACCTTAGTGGGAAAAGATGACACACCAAAAAGTGCACCCGGTTTAAGTACACTTAAGAGGGAACCTGTGGGGTAGACCCACAGGCAGAAGACGGATTACTTATTAAGCTGGAACAGGGACAAACCCTGCATATTGGTAAATGTGGTATATGAAGCCTGTAGCGCAGCCTGCTGCATCACATATGACGAGATAGCCGCGGTCCAATCCACATCCTGCAAATCACTCAAACGCTGTTTATTAATCAAATTACGGTCACTGCCCAAACTATCCAGGTTGTCTAGCTCTTGCAGTTGGGTACCGATTTCGGCTTGAACCGACAACACATTATTCAATGAGTTGGACATCCCACGGATACCTTTATCCATATCGGCATTAGCTTGATCTTTAACCGCATCAGTCGCCCCTTGTAACGGGACTTTCAGTGAGTTCAGCACGGTATCGATGGTATTGAAAATATTGCTTTCTGACGCAACCGGATTACCACCGGCATCATCAGGTTCAGGTTTCGCATTACTGGTCAATGCCATAAAGACACTGGAACCGGTATGTCCAACTGTAATCGAACGGTTAGCATCGACTTTCTGCTCAATAGCGACATCGCCGCCCTGATAAGTCACATCACCGGTAGCACTAACCGCAAACGGCGCTTTATCACTTTTGAAGCCAGCAAAGATGTAACGACCGTTGCCATCAGTGGTGTTAGCCTGATTGACCAGTTGGTCTTTCAAACCCTGTAACTGAGTGGCGTAAGAGGCACGGTCATCATCACTCAACATATCGCTCTTCGCGCTAATGACTAAGGTCTGAATTGATTGAATGGTACTGGTCGCCTGCGCCAAAACCGTGGTTTCCAGCGAAGAACTTTGGCGAGCGAAACTGCGCGCTAAAGTATATTGGCTATTTTCCGATTGGGCTTGCGACACCATCACCGCTTGAGATGCGGCCATCGGGTCATCGGAAGGGTTAACCACCCGCTTGCCGGTGGAGAGTTGTTGGCCCGACTGCATCCACAGTGATTGGGCGTTAGTCACGCCCTGCATATTTTGCTGATACAGCATGCTGGTACTTAAGCGCATGATGCCAGTTCCTTTTAGTAATCGTTCAGCCCGCCAACCCCGTTTCAACAATCAATCTGTCTTAACAGGGATACTGACTAACCGCTAAATAAGATAAGTAGCGACAGGGACTCTCTGCCGCTGACAAAAAATCAACCGCGCAGACTCAGCAACGCATTAAACAGCGTCGAAGCCGTCTGAATGACCTGGGCATTCGCCAGATAATATTGCTGGAAACGCTGTAAATCGCCGTACTCTTCATCCAGGTTCACGCCGGAAATAGACTGCTGCTCGGCGGTCAACTGTTTGACGATATTGGCTTGCGCCGTGCTGTTGGTTTTCGCGGTGCTGGTTTGGTTACCGACGTTACTGACCAAACCGGCATAAGCACCAGACAGCGTGGCTTTGCCATCAACCAGTTTTTTGGTTTGCAGATCTAACAATGCCTGGGCGTTAACGTTGTCACTCGCGCCACCATCAGCGGTACCGGCAGCAGCAATCTTACTTGAGTCGGTGATATCGACCTGTAAATTAGCAGCCACGTTAGAGACGGTTTTGACGATGAATTTATCTCTGGCTTGCGCGCCGGCAGTGCCGTTATCAACACTGACGGCGACACCATCAAAGCTCAGCCCAGTGGTGTTACCACTGCCGTCTTTTACCGGGTTAGCCGGCACTTTGGTGTTATCAGACAGCCGTGTCACCTGCCAGTCAGTTCCATCAAACTCCACACTATAATCACTGGCTTTGACTTTTGAAGTATCGGTGTAGGACACCGTCAAGCTGGCATCACCCTGATTTCTTGCATTTTTCAACACATTTGGTTGTGCAAAGCTGAAGAAATCAACGCCCGGATCACCGCTGGTATCAAATCCGGCTTTATGCTGAGTATTGAAGCTGTCTGCCATGACCAGGGCCAATTGCCCCAGTTGGTTACGTGCACTGTCGAGTGCCTCACTGCGGAATTTCAGCGTACCCCCCAGGCTACCGGTGGTCAGGCGGCTTTCGTCCACTTCAAGCACATCGCCACTACCATATTTGTAGCCAATGGTTAATCGGGTAGCATCACTGCTGGAAGGTATGGCTTCGACTTTATAAGAATCCGGTCCTTGCACCAATGGCAGACCGCTGGCAAAAGAAACGTTGTAAGCATCGCCGTCTTGCTGGGTCACGGTCACGCCAACAATCTGGTTCAATTCGGTGACCAATTGGTCGCGCTGATCGAGTAACGCATTTGGCTCGCTGCCACTGCTGCCGCGCAAACGGGTAATTTGATCGTTTAACTTGGCAATTTGGTCAGCATAGTTATTGATTTGCGTAACGCTTTCGGTGATCTTCTGGTTTACGCCGGTATCCATATCACGCAGATATTTATCCGCATTCTGGAACTGGTTAACCAACCCTTCAGCCTTGCCCAATACCGTTTTACGGGCCGCATCATCACCGGCATTACTCACCAAATTTTGCAGGTTACTGAAAAAGTCCTGCATGGTGCTGGAGAGGTTATTGGACGAATTAGAGAGCAAATTATCAATTTGCGAAATTTGCTGATAGTAGGTAGTTAAGCCACTGCTTTGCGTTTGTGAAGAACGTAATTGGTTGGTAATAAACGAGTTATATTCGCGGTTAACACCGGTTACTGCAACGCCATTACCAATAAAGCCGGCGGGACTTAAGGTTCCACCATTTTGGGCAAAAATAGTATTCTGACGGTTATAGCCCGCCACCTGAAAATTAGTGATGTTATTACTGACGGTGCTCAGGGCATATTGCGCTGCGCTCAGACCACTCATCGCAGTATTCATTAAACTATTGGACATGAAGAAATCCTTTTACCACAGACGACGAGCATCGCAGCGCCTGCATTAATTAATATTGGGATACTGCCTGAGGAGACCTAAGCCTCCGCACAGCCTGTGATTATTATCGGCTCGACTTTGGAAAACTTGAGTCAAAATATGGGTGTAAATCTCGATCCTCACCAATCCAATAGGCGTTATTGTCGCAGACAGTTTGGGTGCAGCCAGCGCACACCATGACTTTGTAAATTATGGCTACGTAACGGTACCGAGCACTGTCCAATCCCAAAATGGAAAATAAAATAGCCTATTTAGAACAACTGACTTAGGTCGCTGCTGTATGCCTTTACTGCTTGTTCGCCGCTATTTTTCATTTGCTGGATCACGCTGACTAATTTTTGCGCATATTGCGGGTCGGTGGCATAACCGGCTTGTTGCAGCGCATGTGCCCCCTGCTCAGGGCTTTGTGCTGCGGCAACATTGGCGTAGCGCGGGTTTTGTGTCAGTAATTTGACATAATCACTGACGGCCTCGACATATGAGCCATATACCCGAAAGCGAGCTTTGGTTTTCTTCGCCACACCTTGCTCATATTCGGTAGTCGTAATTTCACTGACTGGACCATCCCAGTTGCTACCCGCTTTGATGCCAAATACGTTGTAACTGGTTTTGCCGTCGGCCGTCGGAATTTCGCGCTGACCCCAGCCCGACTCCAGTGCCGCCTGAGCCACAATCAGCTGATGAGGAATGCCACTTTGCTGACTGGCAATTTGTGCCGGAATAGACATCCGCGCCACGAAATTACCGGTGCCCTGTGGCAATGACGCTGAGTTGTTGGCTGGCGGTGTTGGCATGGCGCGACGTACCATTTGTGCCAATGCCTGTGCTGGCAATGTTTGCAGCACTTCATTATCCAGCAGCATCGGCACCGTTCCTGCCGTTTCACTTGGCGAGGTAGAGCCTGAAAGCTGCTCCACCATCATATCGGCCAGACCCAACCCCTTGACCGACATTTGCTGCGCGACTTGTTGGTCATACATCGAGGTATAAAGCCGGGTCTGATCACTGTTCATCACGCCATCTTGCGGCAAGGCAGAACGCATACTTTTCAGCATCATCTGCACAAACATCCCCTCTACCTGCTGGGCAACCTGCCTCAAGTTACCCTGTGGATCTCTTGCCGCATCACGTTTTAAGGTATTCAGTGATTGGGCGTCATACGCCGCCCCAGACATCGCCATCAAATCACTCATCAGATAATTTCCAATTTAGCCCGCAAGCAGCCAGCACTTTGCATTGCCTGCAAGATAGACATCAAATCGATCGGGGTTGCCCCCAGCGAGTTCAGGGCGCGGACCACATTATTCAGATTCGGGCTGGCATTGACGCGTTGCAATACCCCACCTTGTTGCTGAACGGAAATCTGAGTATTCGGGGTAACTACGGTCTGCCCACCACCAAATGGGGTATCAGGCTGGCTGACGGTATTTTGCTTATCAATCACCACCGATAGATTCCCTTGTGCCACAGCACAAGAATCCAGCATTACATTGCGGTTCATCACCACCGAGCCGGTACGAGAGTTGATAATCACCTTGGCATCACCCGCATCGACATTCACTGGGATATTTTGAATATCTGCCAGGAAACGCACTTGCGAGCTGCTGCCGCGCGGGACCAAAACCTGAATGGTGCGAGCATCAATCGCTGTGGCAGAACCAAAACCGCGCTGGCGGTTAATGGCATCACTCACCTGTTGTGCCATGGTGAAATCCTCGGTATTCAATTGAAGATTAATCACACCATCGGTACCAAAGGTCGTCGGCAGCTCACGTTCGATAGTGGCACCATTGCTGATTCGCCCACCAGTCAGTTGGTTGACCTGTACACTACTGCCACCCGATGCCGCACCCGCACCGCCGACCAGCACGTTACCTTGTGCCAGGGCATAAACCTGATTATCCACCCCTTTCAATGGGGTCATCAGCAGGGTGCCGCCGCGAATACTTTTGGCATTACCCATTGAAGAAACCACAATATCAATGGTTTGCCCGGCACGGGAGAATGCCGGTAACTTGGCCGTGACCATCACTGCTGCTACGTTTTTGAGCTGCATATTGGTACCTGGCGGTACGGTAATCCCCAACTGCGACAGCATGTTACTCAGGCTTTGCGTGGTAAACGGCGTTTGCATGGTCTGGTCACCGGAACCATCCAGGCCGACCACCAGGCCATAACCGATTAACGCGTTATCACGTACTCCCTGAACGGTCACCAAATCACGGATACGCTCTGCGGTGGCAGGTAATGACACCAGTGTGAGCAGCGCAATAAGCTGTATAACAAATAGAGTGACAAGTGACTGTTTACGCATCGACGGCCTCTTAGTACGGTGAGATATTAAGGAAGAACCGCTGCAACCAGCCCATGGTCTGCGCTTCATTGATATAACCATTACCCACATACTCGATGCGCGCATCTGCAACCTGCGTTGAGGTCACGGTGTTGCTGCCGCTGATGGTGCGTGGGTTTACTACCCCAGAGAAGCGGATAAATTCAGTCCCCTGGTTGATTGCAATCTGTTTCTCACCGACCACATGCAAGTTGCCGTTAGCGAGCACGCGATCGACGGTAACGGTGATCGTGCCGCTGAAGGTGTTGTTGGCATTCGCCCCGCCCTTACCGCCAAAGGTATTGTCACCTGAGATATCCATATCAGCCCGCGCATTGCCCAATAATCCTTCCAGATAACGCGGCGCGGTGGCGACACCAAATTTGCTTGAACCATTACGGCTAGCGTTGGCAGAGGAGCTTTTGCTGGCACTGACATTTTCCTGCAAGGTAATGGTCAGCGTGTCACCGACATTACGTGGGCGACGGTCTTCGAACAAAGGTTGATAACCATAGTTCATTGGCTGAGCAGCCTGGAAAATAGAGCCATTCGGCAACGGCGCACTGGCCGGTGCCGGTTGTGCCGAGGTGGTACCATCCACCAGTGGTTTATGCGGAATATACGCGCAGCCATTGAGCAGCATCGCCGTCAACGGCATACAGACCCATTTCAATCCACCTGATTTGCGCAGCGGCTTTCTGTCCATCTCTGATTATCAGTCCTGTAACCGGTAAGAGGCCACGCGGTCGGCCTCATCTACTCATTATTCTGTTGCAGTCAGGGGGCTAAATTACCCCCTGAAAGCGGATTTACAATTGGGTCAGTTTTTGCAACATCTGGTCTGAAGTTGAAACCGCTTTACTGTTGATTTCATAGGCTCGTTGCGTCTGGATCATATTGACCAACTCTTCCGCCACATTGACGTTAGAGGTTTCAACATAGCCCTGATACAGCAAGCCCCCGCCGTTCAGACCTGGCGTGGTTTCGTTTGGTGCACCGGAACTGGCGGTCTCCTGATACAGGTTTTCGCCAATACTTTCCAAGCCACTGTTATTGATAAATGTGGTCAATGTCAGTTGCCCGACTTGCTGCGTGGCAGTTTGCCCCTGCAAGGTGACACTGACTATCCCGTCGCGCCCCACCGTCATGCTCAGAGCATTGGCCGGAATGGTAATTGCCGGTTGTACCTGAAAACCGCCGGATGTTACTAACTGGCCGTTTTGGTCCACCTGAAAAGACCCATCGCGAGTATAAGCGTTGGTACCATCAGGCATTTGCACCTGAAAGAACCCTTCACCTTTAATGGCGATATCTTTGGTATTGTCGGTCTTGGACAGGTTGCCTTGACTGTGTAAACGCTCTGTCGCTACCGGGCGAACACCGGTACCAATCTGTAAACCCGATGGCAAGGTTGTCTGCTCGGAGGATTGCGCACCCGGCTGGCGCATCGTCTGGTAGAGCAAATCTTCAAATACCGCCCGCTGGCGCTTAAAGCCATTGGTGCTGACGTTCGCCAGGTTGTTGGCGATGACATCCATATTGGTCTGCTGTGCATCCAAACCAGTTTTGGCAATCCATAATGATCGGATCATCAGTTTATTCCTCTGCGCCTGCGCGCTTAGCCCATTGCTAACAGCTGATTAGCGCGCTGTTCATTTTCATCCACACTGTGAATGACTTTCATCTGCATTTCGAAACTGCGGGCATTGGCAATCATGTCTGTCATGGCTTCAACCGCTTTCACGTTGCTGCCCTCCAGTACACCCGGCATAATTTTAATCAGCGGGTCATTGGCCAACTGAGCACCACGCGCCTGTTGCGTCGCGGGAGTCAAATGGAACAAACCGTCATCACCGTGCATCACTTCACCCGCATTGGCCCTAACCCGTTTGATTTGGCCGAGCTGAGCAATCGTATTCGCTGAGTCACCGGCGTTCAGCGCCGAAATGGTGCCATCAGCCGCAATAGTCACTGCGGCCTGCGGTGGCACTTCAATCGGGCCGTTATCGCCCATCAGCGGGTAGCCCTGCACGGTCATTTGACCGTTAGCCGCAACCTGAATATTCCCATTGCGAGTATAAGCCTCGGTACCATCAGGCAGTTGTACCGCCAGATAACCATCTTGCTGTAAGGCAACATCCAATGGGCGGCCGCTATAATTCATCGTCCCCTGACTGATATCCACACCGGGGGTCGATGCCGTCACCATGGTACGGGTTGCCATGCTCGGCCCGTCGATAGGTACGGCACGCATCGCTGACAACTGCGCGCGGAAACCCGGCGTCGAGGCGTTAGCCAGATTGTTAGCCGTAACCGCTTGCTGCTCCAGCGACTGCCTGGCAGCCCCCATCGCGGTATATATTGCGTGATCCATGAGCTTATCCCGTCAGTTCGATTAACGCAGGTTAACCAGAGTTTGTAAGATCTGATCCTGAGTTTTGATGGTCTGCGCATTGGACTGATAGTTACGTTGCGCCACAATCATATTCACCAGTTCTTTACTCAAATCCACGTTAGAAGACTCCAACGCGCCACTGGTCAAGGTGCCGAAACCACCACCACCGGCGGTACCGAGGATCTGGTTACCGGAAGATTTGGTTTCTTTCCAAACGTTATCGCCTTCAGGAGACAAACCTTCAGGGTTAGAGAAGTTAACCAGCACAATTTGGCCAAGCAGTTGGGTCTGCTGGTTTGAATAAGTGCCGACAACCGAGCCATCGTTGTTGATCTGGAAGCCGGTGAACTCACCTGCGGCATAGCCGGTTTGGTTTTGAGTCACAATACCGTCAGTACCGGTATTTTGCTGTTTGCTACCCCCAACATTCAGCGCGAAGGTTTGCGCCGGGGCACCATTCACCACCGCCATAGGGACAGTCAGATTGAAGTCAGTGGTACTGGCAGCACCCGCGCCATTTTTCACGCTTTTCAGTGCGCCATTGGTATCAAATACCATCGTTCCGCGCAGAGAGGCAGCGGCAGGGTCAGCAGGGTCAGCAGGGTCAAAAGGTTTAGTCGCATCGGCCAATGTCCCGCTGCTGTCCTTGGTATAGACATTCCAGCTATTACCATTGACGGCATCTTCAGCGGTTTTCACATAATACACATTGATAACGTGGCGGTTACCCAGGCTATCGTAGGTGGTCATGTTATTCACAAAGCTGTAAGTATCTGGCTTTTGCGGATCAAAGGTTGCGCTAATAACATCATGGGTTGAGGTCAGGTTAGCGACCATATTGCCCGAGGTGGTGGCTTTCGCGGCAATCATATCCTGAGGAATCGACAGGGGTACCGGGTTTGCCCCTTGCTGTATGGTAGGAGGAGTTCCTGTTGCCGGATAACCGGTCAGACTCAGCCCTTGCATGTTAACGATGTTACGGTTTTCATCAAGTTTGAACTGGCCGTTACGGGCAAAGTACACACCGCCGCTGCTATCTTGCATGCGGAAGAAACCACTCTGGCTGATGGCTAAATCCAAACGGCGGTTGGTGGTGGTTGGCGTACCGTCGTTAAAGTCTTGAGTAATCCCGGCGACTTTAACCCCCATACCGGTCTGTGAACCTGCGAACATATCGGCAAAAGAAACTGAGCCGGCTTTAAAACCTGATGTCGCCGAGTTGGCAATATTGTTACCGATCACATCCAGATTGCTGGATGCTGCGTTCAAACCGCTGACTGCTTGAGAAAAGCCCATTTTCTTCTCCGTTAGATTCGGGGTCCGTTAAAGACCTTGAGCATTGATGACATATCAAACGCTATTTAAAAATTAAGGTAAGTTTTTTCAATTAGTTAACTCACCGTGGTGTTTGTTTGGTTACTGCTTAAGACTGATCTCTGACCTACAAAATCTGACGGACTTTATCCATGGTGATAGTCCCCGCCAGGCCCAGATCCAGCTTGGAACCGTCACTGCCACGGGTCACACCATTAACAACCGCATAGCTCAGCGGAGTAGCAACCAGTGACTCGCTACCACTGCTGGCGGCGATCGTCACGGTGTAAGCACCATCTGGCGCATTACCGCCCGCTTCCAGTGAACCATCCCAGGTAAAGGAGTGGACACCTGCTGACAGGCCACCGATTTCAATGGTGCGTACTGCCAGACCATTGCTGTCGCTGATGGTTGCCGTCACTTTGTCTGCTGAACGTTCTAACTCAACACCAAATGGCGTAGTGGTGACGGTGCCATCTTTACTGCCTGCCAACACCGTGGTGCCAGGGATCATCACGCCGTGGCCAATCAGGCTACTGGCTTGCAGCGACTGGCTGCTATCAATCTGCCCGGAGATGGAACCCAGCGTAGTATTCAACTTTTCAATGCCGCTTACGGTGTTGATTTGCGCCAATTGCGTTGTCAACTCGTTGTTTTGCATTGGGTTAGTCGGGTCCTGATTCTTTAACTGGGCAACCAGCAACGTCAGGAAACTGTTCTGCAAATCCTGACTGGTGCTACCGCTACCGGTGGTGGAATTGGTCCCGCTAGTGCTGGTAATACCGTAATCGCTATCGGTCAGGGAATTGGTAATGGCCATGTATACAAGCTCCTGTTATTGACCCAGTGTTAGCGTCTTGAGCATCAGAGATTTAGTGGTATTAAGCACTTCAACGTTGGCTTGATAGCTACGCGAGGCCGAAATGGTGTTAATCATTTCCCCTGTTACATCAACGTTGGGCATGCGGACATAACCCTTGGCATCAGCCAGCGGATTACCCGGCTGATACACCAAACGATCCGGTGCGGGATCGTCAACGATTTGTGATACACGTACCCCGCCGGTTTCCTGCCCTGGTTGAGCCGCTACCTGAAACACCACTTGCTTGGCACGATAAGGCTGACCATCCGGGCCGGTAACGCTATCGGCGTTGGCCATGTTACTGGCGCTGACGTTCAACCGTTGCGATTGGGCTGATAATGCCGAACCGGCAATATCAAAAATATTCAGTAAAGACATACGTCTTATCCTTGTTGTAACACTGACATCATCCCTTTGATCTGGCCGCCAAGAACGGTCAAATCGGTCTGATATTTCAGGCTGTTATCGGCAAAATTAGTACGTTCACGATCCATATCAACCGTGTTACCGTCCATCGCCGGCTGGTCTGGAACCCGGAATAAAAGGTCAAGGTCAGGTGGCGCAACGGTGCTTGCCGGGATATGACGGGCTGACGTTAAACTGAGCGACACCCCTGTACCTGTGGCACGGCCTTGCTCCATCACTTTTTTCAGTTGGCTGGAGAAATCAATATCACGTGCCTGAAAGCCGGGTGTATCCGCATTTGCAATATTGGACGACAGGATCTCCTGTCGTTGCGCACGCAAGTTAAGCGCCTCTTGTTGAAAACGCAGAGCACCGTCCAGTTTGTCGAGCATAGTCCCCCCGCAAGGTTAGAATTTGGAGTCGACAGCATAAACGCCGTATAGGAAAGCCTATCGCCAGAATAAGAGCAAAATGCGTCGCTATTTGTCCCCTTAACCTCATCGCGCTACAGGTACACTAGTGTGCAAAAGAGGTGTGCCCTGGTATTACCTGGTTACACCGGCAGAAAGGAGATTGATGACAATGAATAAAAATGGCGTCATAAAGTTGGCTTGGGGGGTGCTATTGCTGAGTCAGACCGTCACTCATTCAGCGATGGCGGCAGATTTATCAACGCAGGTAAATCAATTCTTCCAACAGCAATACCCGGATAAAGAGAGTCAGGTTAAGGTGGTTATCAAAACGCCACAGAACCAATGGCCACAATGCGAAGTGCCAGAAATTACGCTGCCTGCCAATGCGCGCCCGTGGGGCAATATCAGTTTGTCCGTACGCTGTGAGGGGGTTCGCCGTTTTATTCAGACACAAGTGCAGGTTAGTGGACAATATGCTGTGGCTGGCCGCCAACTGGCAGCTGGTGAGAAAATTGCCGTGTCTGATATTCAGATGAAACAAGGCCGGTTGGATACCCTCCCCCCCGGCGCCTTGCTGGATTCACATTTTGCTCAAGGTGCCGTCAGCTTGCGGCAAATCAGTGCCGGCCAGCCGCTGACGCGCAATATGCTGCGTCGATTATGGGTCATTAAAGCAGGGCAAGAGGTGCAAGTTTTGGCACAGGGAGAAGGATTTAATGTTAACAGCAATGGTAAAGCGATGAACAACGCCGCCATACAGGATAACGTTCGGGTGCGCATGGCATCTGGCCAAATCGTCAGTGGCACCGTGGCCGAAGATGGCACAATTCGGATTATGTTATAGTGATTAAAGTTTTTTTAACCTTTGCCGATAACTCTGGTATGCAGTTATTTGCGGGTAGCACAGTGACAATCCCGCCTTTCTTTTTGTTAAAAGATAAAAGTCTCGCGGGTCGATAAACGTCAATCCCGCTATAGAGGGAGCAACACAACATGAGTATTGATCGCACTCAACCGTTATTACAGGTATCGCAAGTGCAGCCACGGGAAACCAGTGACATTGCGCAGCAGATGCGTAAGCCTTCTGCCCAAACAAAAGCACAGGTGAGTGGTACTGAGGTTAAATTAAGTGATGCGCAGGCAAAACTGATGCAACCGGGCAGCCAGGACATCAACGTAGAACGTGTAGAAACCTTAAAACAGGCTATCCGTTCAGGTCAACTAACGATGGACACCGGTAAAATTGCCGATGCTCTGTTAAAGAATGTCGCGGATGATCTGAGAAATAGCTAAACATAACAAAAGTCATTAACCCTAGAACAATCGTTAACCGCAAAACAGTCGTTAACCGTAAAAGGATACGTGGTGGTGGAAAGACTACAGACCAATTTGGACCAGCAACTGGAACTTCTCGAGTCACTGACGACTGTGGTAGCACAAGAGCAGCAATTACTCTGCTCCGGTCGGATTCAAGGTGTCGTGCTGCAAGGTGTGACGGAACAAAAAAGTTCAATACTGGCCACCTTGGCTTATCTGGATCAAACCCGGCTCACCACCGAAATTGCGGCCAATATACAGGCGCCTTATAGCGAGATTCAAGAGTTGGCAATACGTTGGCAACGTATCTTGCAGTTGGCTGAGAACCTTCAGTACAGTAATTTGCACAATGGATTATTGCTACAACAGCATATTGAGCATAATACTCAGGCGCTGGCAGTATTGAATACCCGCCACGGCCAGTCACTATACGGGCCAGATGGTCATTCTAAAGGTGCCAGTCTACTGGGCCGCAAGATCGGTATTTAAAACCTCATCCCTACGGATATAAACCGCCGCTCAGTCGAGGCTTATATCCGTACCGTTCCTCCGCGTTAATTGACTCGTGCCCTCAATGCTTTCTACCTACTTAAAAAATGAGTTTTCCTGTTTTTCTCCGATGTTTTAGTCTGCTGAAACTGAGCAAATGTGCTTAGTTTCAAGGAGGAGATATGAAAAAAAGGTATGTAAGTCTGCTACTGGGGTGTTTTTTTTGCGGGGCGGCAGCACTGTCAATGAGTCAGGCAGTGCAGGCCGTTGAGACCAACAATCAGCTCGAACATCCGGTCTATTTCTGTATGACTTGCTATTACCCCTTCGTCTGGTTTTAGCGATAATTGACCAGCACCTGATTGCTGATCACTTGCAACGGCGGGTTGACTCGGCCTTTACCGGCAATAAAGTAAACAAACCTCAGTTGAGTTGCTGCCGCCTCTCCCGCCAGTCCCCGGCTCTGTCCGCTGCCACCCTCAAGTGGCATACAACGGGTCGGGGTGCATAATTTAACCTGTAACCCCTCTGGCGCTGTCGACATTAATTGGTAGCGCCAGCCAACCGACACGATGCGCGCATTTTCCTGCGCCAGCGCTACCGGTGGTTGCAGTACCGCCGACGAGGTAGCTACCCCGCGCAAACCCTGCGTAACCCCAATATCGTCCGCCACCCAAGTGCCTGAAGCGACAGCATTCAACGGCAATACACATACCGGAAGTAGTGTAGCCAACATTAGGGAGAGACGAGTTAGCATCAAGCAGCTCCTATCGTTGATGTCATACGGATCTGGCGATTATCGCCAATTTCCAGATTAGACAGCACCACCATCTGCGGCAAACTGCGGCGCAAGAAACGGGCTAAAAGTGCCCGCAGTGCATGGTTAACCAGCAACACCGGCGGTGCACCCAGCATCTCCTGACGTTGCAGCGCTTGTTTAGATTGATCCAACAAACGGTCAGCCAGACCTGGCTCCAGACCACCCCCACCTTGCAGCGCCTGTAGTAACAAACGCTCTAATGCCGCATCCAGCCCGATGACCTGAATCTCGCCGGTTCCTGGGAACCATTGTTGCGCAATGGAGCGCCCTAACGCCACTCGAACTACCGCTGTTAATTCGTAAGGGTCGGTCTGGTTTGGCGCATGTTCAGCCAGTGTCTCGATAATGGTGCGCATATCGCGAATGGATACCCGCTCCATTAGTAGATTTTGCAGTACTTTATGCAGCGTGGTTAAGGTGACGACGCCGGGAATGAAGTCTTCCGTCAGCTTCGGCATCTCTTGCGCAACTCTGTCCAGCAATTGCTGGGTTTCCTGGCGGCCAAACAGTTCGCTAGCAAATTGGCTAATCAGATGGTTTAGATGGGTCGCCACGACGGTGCTGGCCTCAACCACGGTAAAACCTTGAATCTGCGCCTGCTCACGTAATGCACTTTCAATCCAAACCGCCGCCAATCCGAAGGCGGGATCATGGGTGGCCTCACCGGGTAACGAGCCAACCGCATTGCCGGGGTTAATGGCTAACCAACGGCCGGGATGAGCTTCGCCACTGCCAATCTCGACCCCTTTCATTAATATCCGATAGTTTGCTGGCGGCAGTTCCAGATTATCTCTGATATGCACCACCGGTGGCAGGTATCCCATCTCTTGAGCAAACTTTTTACGAATACTGCGAATCCGCCCCAACAGCTCACCATTTTGCTGGAAATCCACCATCGGAATCAGGCGATACCCCACCTCCATACCCAGCGGATCTTCCAGTTGAACATCTGACCAGGTCGCTTCAGTGGCTTGTTGCTGGTCTTGCACCACCGGTGATTCTGCCACCATCGGTTGCTTCATTTGCTTACCACGTAAGCGCCAGGCTAATGCCAACAGTGCGCTGGTGAATAGCAGGAAGACAAAGTTAGGCATGCCAGGCACCATCCCCAGTAACCCGAGGACACTGGCACTCAGCACCATCACGCGTGGGTTATTAAATAGCTGGGTGACCATTTGCTGGCCAACATCCTGGTCGGTACTGACGCGGGTCACGATAACGCCCGCCGCCGTCGAGATAACCAATGCCGGGATTTGTGCTACCAAGCCGTCACCAATCGTCAGCAAGGTATAGGTTTCTGCTGCATGGCCCACCGCCATGTCGTGCTGAAGCACCCCGACCAGTAAGCCGCCGACCACGTTAATCACCATGATCAGTAACCCGGCAACCGCATCACCACGAACAAATTTACTGGCCCCATCCATTGAACCGTAGAAGTCAGCTTCTTGCGTAACATCGGAACGGCGTTTTTTGGCTTCGTCTTCACCAATCAAGCCGGCATTTAAGTCGGCATCGATCGCCATCTGCTTACCGGGCATACCATCCAGAACAAAGCGCGCCCCCACTTCGGCAATACGCCCCGCCCCTTTGGTGATAACCATAAAGTTGATTATGACCAAAATAATAAAGACCACGATGCCGATGGCAAAGTTGCCACCAACCAGAAAGTGACCAAACGCTTCCACCACACGGCCCGCAGCCGCCGCACCGGTATGCCCATCCATCAGAATGATACGGGTGGAGGCGACGTTTAGCGATAAACGCAACAGCGTTGAGAACAACAGAATGGTTGGGAAGGCGGCAAAATCCAGCGTGCGTTGGGTAAACATGGCAACCAACAGCACCATAATGGACAGCGCGATATTAAAGGTAAACAGCAAATCAAGGATGAAGGGCGGCAGCGGCAGCACCATCATCGACAAGATCATCAGGATAAGAATTGGCCCGGCAAGGATTTGCCACTGCGTATCTTTAAAATTGCCCGGTAAACGTAGCAGGGCGGCCAAATTAGCCATTAGTCAGTCTCACTCTCTGTTGCAAAATCCAGTGCTTCCGGCACTGGCAGATGTTCAGGTTTTTTCGGGATTAGCCCGCCTTCCCGTTTCCAACGCTTCAACTGGTATACCCAGGCAAGAACTTCTGCCACCGCGGCATAAAGGGTGGCTGGAATATGTTGGCCTACCTCGCTGTGCCGAAACAGTGCCCTGGCCAGCGGCGGCGCTTCTAATAACGGAATACGATGCTCTGCACCTAACTCGCGGATACGCAGTGCCACTGCGCCAGCACCTTTCGCCAGCACCTTGGGTGCACTCATTTTTGCTTCGTTGTATTGCAAGGCAACAGCATAGTGGGTTGGGTTGGTCACTATTACATCAGCTTTAGGGACATCAGCCATCATTCGGCGACGAGCCATAGCCCGTTGCTGCTGACGAATGCGCCCTTTCACATGTGGATCACCTTCTTGATCTTTGAATTCATCACGTATCTCTTGTTTGGTCATACGTAATTTTTTAATGTGGCTGGTTATTTGGAAAAACACGTCGAATCCGACCATCGGGGTCAGGCCTAATACCACCACCAGTCCGCAGAAAATAATCAAGTGGACAGCATCACTTAAAGCCGCCACTGGCGGGGCTGCCATCAACCGCATCATATCTGGCCAGTTATGCCAGAGGAATATTCCCGTGACCCAACCGACCAGCGTGGCCTTGAGGATGGCTTTCAGCAATTCGGCCAGTGCCTGAGAAGAAAACATGCGCTTTAAGCCCGCAATCAGACTCATCCGCTGAAAATCGAACTTGATGGATTCTCCGCTGAACAGCACCCCACCTAACAGCATCGGTACTGCTAGCGCCACGATCACCAATCCGGCAAAGATGGGCAGTAATGCCATCATCGTTTGACTCAGCAGCGTCCCTATTTGGCGCAACATTTGCTTATCATCGCTGATAATGCCATGGTCAAAATGCAGTCCTTGGGCAATCATCGCCGCCAGTTGGCGAGCCATCGACTCCCCAGATACCCACAGGATCGCCAAACCGGCCCCGAGCATCAGCATCGAGGTCAGTTCGCGCGAACGCGGTATTTGGCCTTTTTCGCGAGCCTTCTCCAGCTTGTGGGCTGTGGGTTCCTCGCTCTTTTCCGCGTCGCTATCTTCAGCCACAGCAGGTTTTCCTGTTCAGCGTAAGCGTTCCCATATCAGATAATTAGGAAATAAAAAATTGCTGTCTAGCATGACAAATATTCAGCAAGGTTATGGATGGAACAAAGCAGCAATTAGGGGGTTATTTCTCGGATGAATACATCATGTCAGGCTCAGTAGCCTGTTGGGGGATTGGCTGTCGTCAAATTTGATAGCCAGGAACGTCTACAGCCAGTGATAGATGAAGGAAAAGGGATGAAGAACACGATCAGCCGCAACGCCAGGAATAGCCGGTTTTAAATGAGATTATCACGACGATAAATCCAGCGAGAAATAATGGCAGATGAGATATCCCCTCACCTGCCTATTATGGTCGATCAGTCGGCTTAGAAGCCTAAACTGTCTAGCAGATCATCAACTTGATCCTGGTTGGCAATAACACCAGCACCATTCTTATCCAGTTGTGGCCCATTGAGTAGACTGTCAGCAGATTTTTGCGGTTTAGATGGCATATCTGGGATATTTTCCATCAGTACCATTAATAGCTGCTTCTCAATCTCTTGCACCACATCCATCATGCGTTTGATAACCTGACCGGTAAGGTCCTGGAAATCTTGCGCCATCATGATTTCCAACAATTGTGCATTGGTAAATGAGGTATGTTGCGGTACGACTTCCAGATATTCACGGGTATCAGTGACCAGAGAGCGGGCATCTGACAGCTCGACAGGATTAGCAAACCATTCGTCCCAACGAACTTTAAGCGCCTTCGCCGATGACTCCAGCTCATTTTGGCGCGGCTGTGCTGCCTCAACACAGTTCAGTGCTCTTTCTGCGGCCTGAGCCGTCATATGAACGACATAATCCAGTCGATCACGCGCATCTGGAATGGCTTCCGCAGCCTGTGCAATCGCCTGATCAAGACCTAATTCGCGCAGGCTGTCGCGTAACATCCGCGTCAATTGGCCAATGCGGCTTATTATATCACTGGCCGATGCCGCATCTGTTGCGGGCATTTGATGGTTACTCATCTCGCCTCCTTACATACCCAACTTTTCAAAAATCTTATTGAGCTTCTCTTCCAAGGTAGCGGCAGTGAAAGGTTTCACTACATAACCACTGGCACCTGCTTGCGCTGCTGCGATGATATTCTCTTTTTTCGCTTCGGCGGTTACCATCAGAACCGGCAAAGTACCAAGAGCACCATCGGCACGGATAGTTTTCAACAGGTCCAGGCCATCCATATTCGGCATATTCCAATCAGAAACCACAAAATCAAAGCCACCCGCACGTAATTTATTCAATGCGTCGACGCCATCTTCGGCCTCTTCCACATTGTTAAAACCCAGCTCTTTCAGCAGGTTTCTGACAATACGACGCATGGTCGAAAAATCGTCTACCACCAAAAATCTGAGATTCTTATCCGCCATACCAACTCCTAAGGTTTGTTGCTCACCGCTGAGCGATTAACTATCAACGCCCGATTTCCACCGGAAAATGTCTACTAAATTCGCAGGGCTTGACCACTGCTAATCTGCGCCAACATACGCTGGCTTATCTGGTTCAAATCCAGAACTTCATTAACGCCCCCCATACCAATCGCTTCACGCGGCATGCCGAAAACCACACAACTGGCCTCGTTTTGCGCGATGGTATAAGCACCGGCGCGATACATCTCCAACAACCCGGCCGCACCATCATTGCCCATCCCCGTCAGGATAACCCCCACGGCGTTACGCCCGGCATACTGCGCCACTGAGCGAAATAGGACATCAACCGAGGGACGATGGCGATTAACCGCCGGCCCGTCATGAATGCGAACCTGATAGTTCGCCCCACTACGCGCCAGTTCCATATGCCGATCGCCGGGAGCAATATAGGCATGCCCCGGTAAGACCCGCTCACCGTCTTCTGCTTCTTTCACAGTGATTTGACACAGCTTATTAAGTCGCTCAGCAAATGAACGGGTAAAACCCGGTGGCATATGCTGAGTAATTAACAGTGCCGGGCTGGTCGGTGGCAACGGCTGTAATACCATACGGATAGCTTCTGTCCCCCCGGTAGAGGCACCAATTGCAATTAACTTTTCACTACTGAGCAGTGGTGTATGCGTAAGCATAACCGGCGCGTTTTCTGGGCCGCGCTGCGGCAGGCGAGCTTTAGCAGCCGTACGGATTTTCTCCGCAATCAACTCACTGTAAGCCAGCATTCCCTCTCTGATCCCAAGCTGAGGTTTGGTAACAAAATCAATCGCTCCCAACTCCAACGCACGCATGGTTATCTCAGAGTTCTTACCGGTTAATGATGAGACCATCACCACCGGCATCGGCCGCAACCGCATCAGCTTTTCAAGAAAATCCAAACCATCCATCCGCGGCATTTCGACATCGAGCGTCAAAACCTGCGGATTGAATTTTTTGATCAAATCACGGGCAACCAACGGATCGGGAGCCGTTGCAACCATTTCCATGTCCGGGTGACTATTAATAATCTCGGTCATTAGTTGGCGCATCAATGCAGAATCATCAACGCACAATACTCTGATTTTACTCATCACCTCTCCTTGGTCAGCCCATAAACGGTCTGCCCGCGCAAATAGAATTCCCGACTAATTTGACTGAAATTCTCCGAGTGGCCTGCAAACATCAGACCACCTGGTTTTAGCAAAGGGACAAAGCGACGCAGAATGCGCTCCTGCGTTTCTTTATCAAAATAAATCATCACATTACGACAAAAAATAGCATCAAACTGCCCGGGTAATGCCCACTCTGGTGCCAACAGATTGAGTTGCTGGAAATGGATCATATTGGCCAATTCCGGGCGCACTCGCACCATGCCTTGATGTGGGCCGGTGCCACGCAAGAAATAGCGTTGCATCTGTTGTGCCGACAATGAACGCAATTCATCTTGCCGGTATACACCACTGGTCGCTTTTTCCAGTACTTGCGTATCGATATCGCTGGCTAACACCTGACACGAACCCGCTCTATTTCCCAACACATCACACAGTGTCATCGCGATAGAGTACGGCTCTTCACCGGTCGATGCCGCCGTACTCCACACCGAATAGCTTCCCGGCCGCTGGCGGGCATGTTCAGCCAGAATCGGGAAATGGTGTGCCTCACGGAAAAATGCCGTCAGATTAGTGGTCAAGGCATTAACAAATGCCTGCCACTCTGCACTGTTCGGGTCGGTCTCTAGCAAAGCAAGGTATTGACCAAAATCGTTAATCCCTAGCAATCTCAGCCGCCTGACCAGGCGGTTATAGACCATTTCCCGTTTGTGATCGGCCAGTACTATCCCGGCTCGTTGATAAATAAGTTGGCATATGCGCCGGAAGTGAACATCCGGCAACGGGAGCCGTTGAATCATCTGAGTCAGGATCGACCCAGACTCTTGGGGCGATGGCTGTTTCATCGATGATGGTTTCATCCGGCCTCACCCCACAACAAAGTCTTCGTTACGCCGTTTGACAATCTGGAATTTCCTTAACAGCCGGTTGTTTACCACTGCCGTCTGCTGCCTGCCCCTCCCCGCTGTCGCTATCCTGCTCCAAACGAAAAACAGACACTGCATCGGAGAGCATACTTGCCTGCTCTTCGAGTGCGTTAGCCGCAGCCGCAGCCTCTTCCACTAATGCGGCGTTTTGCTGAGTGACCTGATCCATCTGTGTTACTGCCAGTGAAACCTGCTCAATACCTCGGCTTTGCTCATCCGAGGCGGAAGCGATTTCACCCATAATGTCGGTAACCCGAGTCACTGAGCGAACAATCTCTTCCATGGTAGTACCCGCATTTTCAACCAGAGTGGAGCCCTGGCGAACACGGCTGACCGATTCATCGATCAACCCTTTAATCTCTTTTGCTGCTTGTGCACTGCGCTGGGCCAGATTACGAACTTCACCGGCGACGACAGCAAAACCGCGCCCCTGCTCACCAGCGCGAGCAGCCTCAACAGCAGCATTTAACGCCAGAATATTGGTCTGGAAGGCAATACCATCAATAACACTGGTAATGGCACCAATCTTCTGTGAACTGGTGGCGATATCATGCATAGTTGTCACCACACTGCCCGTCAACTCACCCCCTTTGGCAGCGGTTGCTGATGCGTCTTTCGCCAGCAATGTTGCCTGACGAGCATTATCCGCATTCTGTTTGACCGTCGCGGTCAGTTGCTCCATGCTGGCCGCAGTTTGTTCCAGAGACGCCGCTTGCTGTTCGGTTCTTGCTGACAAATCATTGTTACCCGCAGAAATTTCCTGAATCCCCGTTAGCATTGCTTCAGTGCCATCTCGGACATGACTAACAGTGGTGATAAGCGACTGCTGCATGATGCGTAAACTGGCAAACATCTCGCTGATTTCATTACGCCCGGAGACATGAATCTGCGCTGATAAATCCCCCCGTGCGATGCGGTCAAAATGCGCGCGCATAATTTTCAGCGGCCTGACAAACATGGTGCGCAGCCAAACAAGCGACGAAATCGCCATGGCTATTACCATTACAATCGCCGCACCAAATATCCACATGGAGAGATGGTACGCCTGCTGGTTTTGGGTACCGGCCTCAGCAATCACTTCATTGGCATACTGCAAATACTGTAAAAAATCGGCTTCGAACAAATCCTGTGTTTTCTGGGTGGGTTGGTCCATAAAGCCTTGTAAATTACCGGCTTCCAGAAAATCGATTAGTTGTCGTAACGACGTCCGTAAGTTCTGATAACTGTTTTTAGTGGCATCCAACAATTCGCCACCGTTATCACTCTCATCAAGGCGTGGCACCGCAATAAACTGATTGAAGTAGAGGTCCGCTTTCTGTAATGAGCTGCGCGCATTGCCCATTAATGCGTTGACTTGCTCCTGAGGTACTTTGAGAGCCGAGCGCGTCCCCGCCCGGTTTAAGGTATTACGCGCCTGAAGCAAGGATACCCAACTGAGGCTTAATGCATCCCGTTGCTGGCTACTGAGATCCACCCGGTTCAAATTTTGGTAGTCTGAGCGAAAAGCAGTAAATGACAGACCACTTGAAATTAACTGTATCGAGCAAATTAATATCAGTAACAGGAAAAAGCTGGTAGAAATCCGAATTCGGCCAAACATCGTAACCTCTTCTCAGCCGGCTCATTGGCCAGCTTTATCTATTTTTGTTCACCCAAAATAATTGGAGTTGCAGGTAGGCAGCCAGCAAACGAACCCCGATGAGCTTACTCAAGTAAGTGATTCGGGTTCGTGAGCGCAGCTAACACCCCTGCAATTTCAAGTATCAAGGGTTGTAGGGGACTAGAAAGTTTCCCAATTGTCTTGCAGGTCACTTCCCAGTGTTTTTTTAGCAGTTCCGCTCAAATCCTGTGTCGGCTGCTTTATTTTTCTAACATCTCTTGTAGTACTACCGTTATCCATACGCAGAACGAATACAGACATGAATTGGGTTAACATACTGGCTTGTTCTTCCAGTGCGGCGGCGGCAGAGGCTGATTCTTCCACCAAAGAGGCGTTTTGCTGGGTTACCCGGTCCATTTCAGTGACCGCCTGACCCACTTGATCGATACCGCGACTTTGCTCATCGGAAGCAGAAGCGATTTCACCCATGATGTCGGTGACGCGGGTTACCGCATTAACGATATCTCCCATGGTTTCACCCGCACTTTCAACCAGTACTGACCCCATATCGACACGGCTAACCGAGTCTTCGATAAGGCCTTTAATCTCTTTTGCAGCTTGCGCACTACGTTGTGCCAGGTTACGTACTTCACCGGCAACAACGGCAAAACCACGACCCTGCTCACCGGCACGGGCTGCTTCAACGGCGGCGTTCAGCGCCAGGATATTGGTCTGGAAAGCGATACCATCGATAACACTGGTAATATCTGCAATTTTCTGTGAACTACCGGCAATCTCATGCATGGTTTGCACCACATTCGCCACCACTTTGCCACCTTTCTGTGCCGTTTCCGATGCACTTAAGGCCAGTTGGCTAGCTTGACGAGCATTCTCAGCATTCTGTTTCACTGTGGCGGTTAACTGCTCCATACTGGCGGCGGTTTCTTCCAGTGAGGCGGCTTGTTGTTCTGTACGCGCTGACAGATCGTTGTTACCGGCGGAAATTTCTGAGGCACCGCTATAGATAGCATCGGCACCTAAACGCACATCACTGACGGTGGTAATCAATTCAGATTGCATGTGTTTCAGGCTGGCGGCCAATGTGCCCATTTCGTTGCGGCTATGCACTTCGATAGTCTGCGTTAAATCACCGTTAGCGATATGTTTAATATGTTCTATCAAGTGTTTAAGCGGATTAATCAAGATGTGTTGCATGCCAAGCCAAACAACAATAATTACCGCGAATACCACAATCAGTACGGTAACAATCACCCCCATCGCGAAGCTAAATGACTGGTTGCTGTCTTCCACTGCGGAGGCATACAAGCGATCATTTTGTGTCAGGTAAGTGTTGTAATCCTGTTCAAAAGCATTTTGGAAGCTAGAGGTGGGTTGGTCGAAGAACTCATTGATCTTGCCAGCTTCCATCAATTGGATCAGTTCGGTTAACGCACCAAAATATTGGTCATAAGTCTGTTTTAATTTTTTAGCTGATTCGGCGTCTTGCTGGCTATCCAACGGGATCTGTTCGTAGCTTTTAAAACGCTCCGCCGCCACACCTAATGTCCCTTTGGCTGATGCCAACAGGTCATTCACCGTAGGGCCACTACCGGTATGATTCACATCCATCATGTAGCGGATGCCTGCGCGGTTCAGCGTATTACGGGTTTGCAGCAGATTTACCCAACTTTCATTCAACACCGACTGTTGCTGACGAATAACCTGTAAAACCGCAAAGTTCTCTTTGTCATTTTTCAGGGAATTGAAGAAAAGCCCGCCGGAAACGAACTGTAAGGCACCAAATAGCACTAACACCAACAGGAGGCTGGTGACCACTTTCATACGCTTAAACATGTTATCCCTTCATAAGTACGTCAAAACACAGGTACGCCAAAACATAGGACGTCTAATTAACTGTGTTATCGGCACTGGGAGGGGGAACTTTACCGGAGAGAGACATTATTTTAACGAGATGAGGATGAGTGTTAGCAGTTTGTTATTATCGAGGTGAAAACCGGCCTCATCAGGTTTTGGCCGGACAAGAACGGACCACGGTTTCGATGGAGAGCGGCGTGGTGATTGGTTCGGTTGACATGAGACAGGAGATCACCTGATCACTGAACGAATATCAACCGAAACCCGATAGGCAAATTAACCGAAACTTACCCTTTAATGACAGAGTCAATCAACGACATCTCTTCACTGCTCAACAGCTTTTCGATATCCACCAAAATCAGCATTCTTTCCCCGAGTGAACCTAAACCTGTTAGATACTCAGTTGCCAGAGTGACGGCAAACTCTGGTGCAGGACGTATTTGCTCATTGGTTAATGACAGCACATCTGACACACCATCAACGACAATACCCACCACGCGCTGATCAAAATTCAGTACGATCACTACGGTATTTTCGTTATAGCTCACACCTTTTTGTGCAAACTTAACCCGTAAATCAATAATAGGGACAATGACGCCGCGTAAGTTAGTGACACCTTTAATGAACGTCGGGGTGTTAGCGATACGGGTCACCTGATCGTAGCCACGGATCTCTTGTACTTTCAGAATATCAATCCCGTACTCTTCATCGCCCAGCGTAAAAATCAGGAACTCTTGTCCTACCGTTTCGCCAGCCAGCTTCGTGACGGTTGCTAGTCCTGCCATGTTTTTACCCTTCAATCAATAGGTTGAATTTATGTTTGTTTTCAGGACCGGAACACTCCGTGCCCTATACCTGTTTTCATACGGGTTCCATACAGGCTTCAATTGGTCCACCTGCTAGGCAGCGACCACATCATCAGCCGTTACACGCTTTTCCCGGTTTAATGCCTGCAAAGCCGACACATCAACAATTAATGCCACGCTGCCATCACCCAATATGGTTGCGGCTGAAATACCTGGCACTTTGCGATAGTTACTCTCGAGGTTTTTCACCACCACCTGATGCTGACCAATCAACTGGTCTACCAAGAGTGCATAACGACGCCCGGCACTTTGCAGAATCACAACGATGCCCTGAGTGGCTTCAGTTTTGGCGTTTTCAACATCAAATACCCGGTACAATTCAACCAAAGGTAAATACTCGCCGCGCACTTGTAATACCCGTTCACCGCCGGCTAGCGGGTGTAAATCTTCAGCCAAAGGTTGCAGTGATTCCATTACTGCATTCAATGGCAAGATGAAGACTTCATCACTGACTTTTACTGACATTCCATCAAGAATAGCTAGCGTCAATGGCAATAAAATACGGATTGAAGTGCCAAGACCGGCCTGGAAACTGACTTGCACATGGCCGCCCATCTCCTGAATATTTCGCTTAACCACATCCATACCGACACCGCGGCCGGAAACATCAGTGACTTGCTCTGCGGTGGAGAATCCGGGAGCAAAAATCAGCATCCCAACATCTTCATCGCTCATATGCTCATTAATGGCCATTCCTTGAGACTGCGCTTTTGCCAGAATCTTCTGCCGGTTTAACCCTGCGCCATCATCCAAGACTTCAATACAGATATTACCGCCCTGATGCTCTGCGGACAGCGTCAGATTCCCCACCGGCGATTTACCGGCAGCAATACGGGTTTCAGCATCTTCAATACCGTGGTCCAAACTGTTACGAACCAGATGGGTCAGGGGATCGATAATGCGTTCAATCAGGCTTTTATCCAGTTCTGTAGAACTGCCAAGCAGCGTCAGTTCGACTTGCTTATTGAGTTTACTGGCTAAATCGCGCACCAAACGAGGGAAGCGGCTGAACACATACTCCATCGGCATCATACGGATCGACATCACCGACTCTTGCAAGTCACGCGCATTGCGTTCCAACTGCCCCATACTATTGAGCAAATCACCGTTGATGACGGGATCCAGCGTACTGGAGCGCTGTGCCAACATTGATTGAGTAATCACCAACTCGCCCACCAGATTAATCAACTGGTCAACTTTCTCAACCGCGACGCGAATACTGGTTGACTCACTGGCTTTCGCTTTTGGTTTTACATGTTCCGGGCTGGTCGGTGCGGCAATAACACCCGTTTTAGAGGAACTGTTGGTTTCAGCCACTGGGGCCACCGCCGTTGGCGGTAATTCTGCGATAACCGGCGCCACTACAGCCACTTCAGCTGTAGCTTCTGGTTGCAATTCAGCGGGTATAAAACTGATCTGTTCCGGTTCCAACACAAAACAGAGCACGGCGCTGATATCATCTTCACTGACAGACGTAATCAGGGTGGCTTCCAGGCTATCAGCACTTTGATGCGGATCTTTCACTTCACCCAAATTGCCTAGCTCTTCCAACATCAGTGGGATTTCTTGCTCTTTCAGGCCAGACAAGCGAATGCGCATTCCCCCCTGAACCAATGCCGGTGACTTACCACCCACTTTGGTGTCAGTCATCACAACGCCATTCCCTTGTGCTACTGATGTGTTGGTACCTGTGCTTTGTTGTTCTAAAGCCTCTAATGCCAGTTGGCGCAATGCGTGGCAGATATACTCAAAGCTTTCCGCATTAGGTTCCTGAGAGGTTTTATAGGCGTCCAACTGTTCCTGCATAATATCTTTCGTTTCCAAAAACAGGTTGATGATATCAGTGCTCAACCGCATTTCATCGCGACGAGCACCATCCAACAGGTTTTCCAACAGATGGGTTGTCTCTTGTAATACCGTAAAGCCAAACGTCGCTGCACCACCTTTGATCGAATGAGCAGCACGGAAAATGGCATTGAGTTGTTCTTTATCTGGTGCCAGTGGGTCCAGCAATAACAAGTGCTGTTCCATATCTGCCAACAGTTCATCTGCTTCATCAAAGAAAGTCTGATAAAACGCGGTAATATCCATGCTCACGGTGTCACCTCTACTGTGCGTCGCGGCTTGTCGGAGAGACCGGTGCATTACTTGCAGGTGCCGCTGGCAACGATGTCGTTGGCCCAGTGGTTGCTGGAGTGATGCTCCCCGTGCTCGATTGTTGTGTTTGTGGTGCTGTTGCAGGCTGCGTTATCGTTTTCACAGGTGCTGCCGTTACCGGTACTGCCGCCGCCGATACTGTTACCGCCCCAGTCGCGGGTTGCCCGGTGGAGGTTGCCGTACCCGTTGGCGCTGTCGCAGCAGCAGGCGTCGCGGTTGGCACAGTCCCACTGGTCTCAAGCTGCTTTAAGCTCGCGGCTTTTTCTATATCCAGCGCTTTGTTATCTAAATTCTCATGCTCAATATCATGTTGCGTCTGTTTGTTCAGCACTAAAATACTGATTCGACGGTTAACCGGATCATCCGCTGCTTGCTCTTTCAAGCGCATCGTCGAGGCCATACCCACCACCCGCAGCACTTTCCCCTCATCCAAACCACCGGCGAGCAATTCACGCCGTGAAGCATTAGCACGATCAGCCGACAACTCCCAGTTGCTGTAACCTCGTTCGCCATTGGCATACGGCAGATCATCGGTATGCCCCGACAGACTGATTTTGTTTGGTATGTCATTCAAGATAGGGGCTATAGCACGTAAAATATCACGCATATACGGCTCTACCTGCGCACTGCCCATCTTAAACATCGGCCGATTCTGGCTATCAATAATCTGAATTCTTAACCCTTCTTCCATCATGTTAATCAACAGATGTGGCCGTAATGCTCTCAATCTCGGGTCAGATTCGATTAATTGATCCAGTTTTTCCCGCAACTTGTTCAGTCGATACTCTTCTTTGCGACTCTCTTCTGAATCGATGTGCTTGCGTACCTCGCCCACTTGCTGGGTGGGATCATCACCGCCCCCTGGAATCGGACTGGTACTGGCACTGCTCTTATCACCGCTGGTCAACACTATTTTCAACGGTGTCCGAAAATACTCCGCAATTTGCGTCAGTTGCTGCGGGCTGGAAACCGATAGCAACCACATCACCAGAAAGAAGGCCATCATCGCTGTCATAAAGTCAGCGTAAGCAATTTTCCATGACCCGCCATGATGACCGCCACCATGCTTAGCTTTTCGCTTTCTAATCACAATAACGGGGTGGTTCTGATGCTTCATGCGTCCTCTTCTGTCGCTTGCGGTGCCGGCGCTTTCACTCTGCGTACATGCTCTTCCAGCTCAATGAACGATGGACGCTCAGTGGTGTAGAGCGTTTTACGACCAAACTCCACGGCAATTTGTGGCGCATATCCGTTCAGGCTGGAAAGCAGTGTCACCTTGATGCACTGCATCATTTTGGTGGTTTCTGCACTCTGTTGACGCAACAAGGTGGCCAAAGGTGAAATAAAACCATATGCCAGCAAAATACCCAGAAACGTCCCCACCATCGCATGGGCAATTAGTGCCCCAAGTTCTGCGGCTGGTCGGTCGGCGGAAGCCAGGGCATGTACCACCCCCATAACCGCAGCAACAATACCGAATGCAGGTAACGAATCCCCCACCATCGCCAAGCTACCTGCGGGAACTTCACATTCTTGTTCGTGAGTTTCTATCTCTTCATCCATCAGTGCTTCGATTTCAAAAGCATTCATATTTCCGCTAACAATTAACCGTAAATAATCAGTAATAAATTCCACTAATAACTTATCGGCCAAGATCCGAGGATAATTAGAGAAAATTTCACTTTCCCGCGGACTTTCTATATCCCGTTCCAGTGACAGCATTCCCTGTTGACGGGATTTAGCTAATAAACGGTAAAGTAACGCCATTAAGTCCATATACAGGACTTTGTTATATTTAGAACGGCGCATCAATTTTGGCATGACCTTTATTGTCGCTTTTATCGCTTTGCCGTTGTTACCCACGATAAATGCACCGATACCTGCACCGCCGATAATTAAAAATTCGGCTGGCTGATACAGTGCGCCAAGGTTGCCACCAACAATCATGTAGCCACCGAAGACCGCACCTAAGACCACGATATAACCCAAAATAACTAACACGCGACATCCTTAGCAAAGTGTGTGGGTGGAAGGTGAGGCGTTAGCACCCTTTGAGTGCAATGAATTGTCATTAACTGGCTACAGGAACGGTATCCATACCGCAGCTGTAACCAAAAAATTCTGACAACTCAAAGAGACTCAAACTGCGCGTCTAACCTGCTCATCCAGCAGTTGTGAAGTAATATCGGCAGATGGCGGAGAAAGTTTACGTTTTTTTACTGCGCGGGAAGGTGGCTGGCAGAGACTGCAAACAAAGCTATTTCGTGGTTGATGCGCATGGGTGATAAAAGTCCCACCACAGCAACTGCAACCTGAGAGTTGCAACATACCACTGTCAACGAATCGAACCAGGGTCCAGGCACGAGTTAACGCCAGTAATGGCGGTACTCCAGACTGATCAGGACACTGTTCCAGATAAAGACGATAGGCCTTAATAACGGCCTCAACACCGGTGCATTGCCCGCTTTTTAGCAGGAAGCTATAAGCGTTATAAAACATCGATGAATGAATGTTTTGTTCCCAGGTCATAAACCAATCAGTCGAAAACGGCAGCATTCCTTTAGGTGGCGGACTCCCTCTCAGCTCTTTGTAGAGCTTAATTAATCGCCCCCGGCTGAGTTGCGTTTCGCTTTCAAGCATCTGCAAACGCGCACCTAAAGTGATCAACTCCATTGCCAAATGAATGTCTTTAGCTTCCTGAACAATACTTTTCACAACCATCAGTCATGCTCTTTTTTTAGGCGCACTACCGTCTTGTAACGATAGCTCGTGGAGTAAGTGACTCGACAATAGGATCCCTGTGTGGATTTGCTGCAAGTCATCGACACGCGATTCTTTCGTCAGATGATGAATAGTGTTGTGGTCACTGAAACGGAAATGACAGACTAATTGGTTAGTCTCAGCTAATTTAACCATTTGCGGTAAAGTTAACTGCGCTAATGCGTCGGCCATAGTATCTGTAATACCCAGACGAAACATCGCTGAGGCTTTTTCATCGTTAATTAACCGTTGTGCTAAAAGCAAGTAAGACAAATTAATATCATAAATATGTTTGAGTAATTCAGACGTACTCATTTTATACATCCCGACTGATTATGTTTTAAAACATAAGTTGGATGATAGAATTCTTCACCCAAGACCTGGGATCCTTCCCGCTATACAGTTAATTAAAACCCATAGAACTAAAAGTAATTAAAACCTACTGGTGTTACATTACAAAAATACCATTTTGGTATGAAATAACATGTCGTAAACTTGGCAGCTCGATTTTGTGCTGCTCTGATAGTGCATCTTGCTATGCAACTTTTCTTACAAAATATTAGGATTATTCCTAAAGAGGCCCAACTCTACTCCCGAATCGTTAGCACATACAATGTGACTAGTGATTCATTTTAAATGTAATGTGATATAGATCACAAAAATAAAATATAAAGCTGTTTCTTACACTCATAATTGTTCACTTTTCACTCACACTCATGGTTAAAAAACACTCACAAGTCAGAAAAGAGCTAAAAAACTAGATATATAGGCCCAATTCTTAGTGTTTTTAGATCAGTTCGAACAAAAGCATTCCTAAAGCAAAATAGCAGAACATAAATCTGTTATAACCCAAAATTATCAGCAGTAAGGACTAAAGCAGAGGATTATAGTTCGGTTATCCTATAAGTACCCTTCCGAAACTATTTTGTTTTAACGAATATTTATGCGATTTCACAAAACACCGCCTACCGACCATTTATTAACCTATTTACCTTTTAACGTTAAAAAACCCAACAACATGTATTAAAAAAGGCAACAGAGGTAACTGCATGTTTCAATTCAACGCTATTGCACACATTTCATTCTGCCGCAGTTTCAACTGCGGTTCATATCCGCGTTTCCACAAGGAATTTGTGAATAAAATGTAATTAAAAATAATTAATAATGTTTGAAACATAAGTTTCAAATATTGCTTATTAGCGACTATTTTAATTAACGCCCTATCACGGCTCGCATTATTGGCTGGTCGTAACCAAATGTGACTGACATCCCATTTATCAAAGGTGTATTCCCCTAACCTTTAATCTATAGCCGCGCTTATGGGAGCTTAATGATGGGATACAGAAATGTACTGGTCGCAGTTGCCCTTTCACCCGATAGCCAACAATTGGTTAATAAAGCCGTTTCTATCGTGCGGCCCTATAATGGCAGGGTTTCGTTAATCACCCTGACAACTGAGCCAGAAATGTACAGCAGTTATGCTGCCCCCATGCTGGGAGACTTGCGTTCTGTGTTGCAAGAAGAAGCGCAACTATTTATGGAGGAGTTAGCGATTAATGCTGATTATCCCATAGAGGATAGATCCATTGTGCACGGGCAATTCGCTGATAGCATGGCTTACGTTTGCCAACAGCAGCATATTGATTTAGTTATCTGCGGTAACCACAGTACAAGCCTGATGAATAAACTCTCCTGTTCTGCTGCCAAGCTGATTAATACCAGTAGTGTCGACGTATTGATCGTCCCACTTTAATTAACCCGTAGCTGTGCGTTGCGACAACCGTTCTGTCAGCACCGTAATGCCTTTCGCTGTGTTGCCGCACTATTAGCTGAAATCATCCCGCCGAGTTCTACTATTATTCTCAACACGCGTTATTTTTAATATTCGCTATGTTCACTACCGGCCTTTTTACTCCGTCCAAGTAAGGGAATTTGATGCCTCAAGATAAAACCAGTAACCGCCGTATTCTGCTGGCTTCACGCCCACATGGCACACCAACCAGCGAAAATTTCACCTTAGATATTCAACCTATTGCGCAACCCGCAGCAGGTCAGGTGCTACTTCGCACTCGCTATTTGTCGCTTGACCCCTATATGCGTGGCCGTATGAGCGACGCCCCCTCCTATGCCGCGCCGGTTGAAATTGGTGACGTCATGGTAGGCGGGGCCGTCTCACGCGTTGAAGCCTCTAATCATCCGGAGTTTCAAGTGGGTGATTGGGTTTTGGCCAACAGTGGCTGGCAAGACTATACGTTATCGGATGGTGCTGGTATCCGCAATTTGGGGCCACAACTCTCCCATCCTTCACGCTCTCTGGGCGTTTTGGGCATGCCTGGTTTCACGGCTTATATGGGACTATTGGATATTGGTCAGCCCAAAGCGGGCGAAACCCTGGTCGTTGCCGCTGCCAGTGGCGCGGTTGGTTCAGTTGTCGGGCAAGTCGGTAAACTAAAAGGATGCAAAGTTATCGGGATAGCCGGAGGATCGGAGAAATGCCGCTATGTGGTGGAAGAATTGGGCTTCGACGCCTGTATTGACCACCGGGCAACAGATTTTGCGCAACAATTGGAAAAAGCCTGTTCTGACGGCATTGATATTTATTATGAAAATGTAGGTGGTGCGGTATTTGACGCGGTATTGCCATTGCTGAACCCACGCGCCCGTATTCCAGTATGCGGGTTGATAGCACGCTATAACGATACAGAATTACCGGACGGCCCGGATCGTTTGCCACTGTTACAAAGCATCATTTTGCGCAAACGGATTAGGATGCAAGGATTTATCATTTTTGATGACTATGGCCATCATTTTGGTGATTTCCTACAGCAAATGACCCAATGGGTTGATCAGGGCAAAATCAAGTTCCGTGAAGACTTGGTCGACGGACTAGAAAATGCGCCGCAAGCCTTTATCGGCCTATTGGAAGGCAAGAATTTTGGCAAGTTGGTGATTCGCGTCAGTAATGAATAGTCGAAATAATTCCGGGGCCAACTCGCCCCGGAAACTGTTATATCAATGCCCTGATAGCAACAAATAGTCTTGCCGGATATAAAACCTAGACATTAATCGAAGCAATTACAACCACTCACCGAAGCGGCGAATATAAAATTGCTTCATCATTTGCGCAACAATACAGTAGCTGACTAAGGTACCTGCCAACCAAGGGAAATATTGCCACGGTAATGGTTGCAATCCGACTAATGCTCCCAAAGGTGAGAACGGAATATAGATACCTATTGCCATGATCAATCCGGTCGTCAATAGCACTGGTAAGGCGGCGGTACTTTGAATAAACGGTATTTTTTGTGTGCGCAACATATGGACAACCAACGTCTGCGACAACAGACCTTCAATAAACCAACCGGACTGGAACAAAGCCTGATGCTCAACACTGTTAGCCGCAAAAACAAACCACATCAGTGCATAAGTCGTAATATCAAAAATTGAGGAAGTTGGCCCAATCCATAGCATAAAGCGGCCAATATTCTTAGCATCCCACTTACGCGGCTTGCGTAAAAATTCTTTGTCCATTTTATCCCACGGCAGGGAGAGCTGGGAAATGTCATACATCAGGTTTTGTAACAGCAGGTGGATGGCAAGCATGGGTAAGAAGGGAATAAATGCACTGGCAACCAGCACTGAGAACACATTGCCGAAATTCGAGCTAGCCGTCATATTCAGATATTTGATGATATTACCGAAGGTTTCACGCCCTATAATAACCCCCTCCTCCAGCACCATCAGATTCTTTTCTAACAGAATAATATCTGCCGACTCTTTAGCGATATCAGTGCCAGTATCAACCGATATCCCCACGTCAGCATCGCGTAATGCCGGTGCATCATTGATGCCATCGCCAAGAAAACCAACGGTATGCCCATTGCTTTGCAGCATTTTTAGCACCCGTGATTTTTGCAAAGGGGTAAGTTTGGTAAACACTGTGCGCAACTCGACTTCACGCGCTAACGTTTCATCATCCATACCTTCAATATCACGACCACTCAGCGGCTCCCCCGGCTCCAACCCGACATCGCGGCAGATTTTTGCCGTAATAATCGGGTTATCGCCCGTTAACACTTTTACTGCAACACCATTTTCTCGCAGTGCGGTGATAGCAGCCTCCGCGCTCTCTTTTGGCGGATCGAGGAAAGTCAGTAGCCCTTGAACAACTAAATCACGTTCATCATTAATATTTAACGGTAATTCACTGAGCTGAGTCCCTAATTCACGGGTTGCCAGTAACAAAACACGAAAACCGTCTTCATTATATTGTGTGGCTAACGCCAGTAATTTGGCTCTGCGGGCTTCATCCAGTGGGTATATCTTATCTCCCTCGCGAACTTGGGTGCAGATACTCAGCATCTCTTCCACCGCACCTTTGCAAATTAAGCGCTGGTGCTGCTGCTCATCTTTTACCACAATTGACAGACGACGACGGATAAAATCAAACGGTAATTCATCGACCTTGTTAAAGCCGCGCAAAGCATCTATTTCAGGTTTACCGCGGCTAAATTTTATGACCGCCTGATCCATCAGATTTCGCATACCACTTTGATGGAAACTATTAAGCCATGCTAATTGCAGCACTTTATTGTCATTGCTGCCACTGGCATCCAGGTGGTGTTCAAGAATGATGCGGTCCTGGGTTAATGTGCCGGTTTTATCTGTGCACAACACATCCATAGCACCAAAGTTCTGTATTGCATTCAATCGCTTAACCACAACTTTTCGCCGTGACATAGCAATTGCGCCTTTCGCCAGGTTAGAACTGACAATCATTGGCAACATTTCAGGGGTTAACCCAACCGCAACTGCCAATGCAAATAGTGCCGCTTCAGTCCAATCACCTTTTGTAAAACCATTAATTAGCAATACAATCGGTACCATTACCAACATAAAACGAATCAATAACCAACTGACACTGTTGACGCCACGATCAAATGCCGTCTGTGCGCGAGTGCCAACAATCGACTTAGCAAGCGACCCGAAATAAGTATGCCCGCCGGTAGCCACAACCACAGCCATTGCCGTTCCACTGGCAACGTTAGTTCCCATCAGACAAATATTAGATAATTCAAGTAATTCACTCTCGCTATTGGCATCCGCATCTACTGATTTTGAGCTGATGGCCCCCATTGCGTCGTACTTTTCAATAGGGATAGCTTCTCCGGTCAGGATCGCCTGGCTGATAAACAAATCTCTGGATTTAATGAGCCGTAAATCTGCCGGAATCATATCTCCGGCGGATAACAGAATGATATCCCCCGGCACTAATTGCTTAATCGCAATTTCTTGTTTTGCCGGTTGGGCACTATGGCTACTACGGCGTAATACTGTGGCGGTGGTTCGCACCATCGATTTCAGGGCTTCAGCCGCTTTATTGGTGCGGTACTCCTGCCAGAAACGCAATAAACCACTGATCAATACCATCGTCACAATAATTGTGACACCAATCAGATCAGTCTCCTCACCCTGTTGTAATGGCAGCCAATAATCAGTAAAGAAACTGATTGCCGCCAATACCATCAAAACAAAAATAAAAGGGTTATTAAATGCTGCCAATAACTGAAGCAACGCTGGGGGCGCTTTCTCATGTGCTACCTGATTAATGCCGTATAATTCCAGTCGCTCCCTGGCATCCTCTTCTGTCAGCCCATTTAAATTAGCATTCAACTTGGATAATGTTTGATCCAAACTATTCTTGGCTTCTTGCGCGATAGCAAAAGTTTTTTTATTACTGCTACGGCTGGTAACTGTTTTTTTGAATTGGGTCATAACGCTTCTCTTTTAATTCTAAACGCACAGGGTTTATCCGCTCAATTATTGAGAGATAAATGTGCTGAACTATTATTGCGCTGCCAACTTTGTATTTATATTTAATTAGCAGCGACTAATTTGGTTAACTCCGGGGTGATCGTCCATAACAACTCCTTACTACCACATGGGTCAGTATTTAATTATTTATTGCAAAAAATTGAACAATTTATTAATGAGTAAATTACTTTATTATTAAGCAGGTAATTCAGATGCGATACGCCAATGGACAGCACTGACGCTCCGCTCCAGACTGACACGGCAAACAATACTTTCAATTTCTCTTTGCGCTGCGGGTGTCGCCATTATTTCTGCACACACTTCCAATTGACCGGGTTTGGCAATATCTGCACTGCAAAGTGACTGTAATCGTAATGCCACACCATTTAACGCCTGTAAAATAAGGGTGCGAACCAATATCTCATCTTCCGCACCACAAGTGACCTGAATCCGGTAACGAACTTCCAGGTCTATGGCTTGTTGTTGAGGCTGCATATTAATCCGTTGCGCCGCCTCCCGTAACAATATATTGGCACACAGAATAACGGCAGTGGCGGCTACTGCATTCCAATACAGTCCCAAGCCACAAAGCACACCAATACCCGCCGAGCACCAGAGTGTAGCTGCGGTGTTCAGGCCACGAATATTCATGCCTTCACGCATAATGACGCCTGCACCCAAAAAACCGATGCCTGAAACAACTTGAGCGGCGATACGACCAGGGCTATCAGGGGATGTGGCATAAGAGCTGAGAATAAATACTGCAGCACCGGTCGCGACTAATGCATTAGTACGTAAGCCCGCCATACGCTGGCGCCATTGTCTTTCAGCGCCAATTAATGCGCCCAAACACATCGCCAGTAATAAATTTACGACAAAAGGAGTTAATGCCATGATTCTCTCCATGAATTAATCATTGGTAGAATAATCATGTGCTATTTAGCACACAGGTAATTGTGCTGAGATATATAACCCGAGGGTATAAATCAGCAATAGCCTGTGTTTCTGCCAGGAGGAAAAAGTGCGTGGTTGTTAAATACCATAATAAAAACCCGAATTATTACCCTCGATGATTAAACATCGAGTTAAATATTACACCCACATTCATTGGCGTTATAACCAGACAACGATTGAATGAATCTCGTTGCGCTGACTAAAACATGGGCTTCAAGTGAATAAACACCACCAGCGCCACGATAACGTCAAGTAATAAGGGTCTACTTGGGTATGCACAACTCAGGAAATAAGAGAGGGTGCTGCCCGCCATTTTCGGCAAGCAACAAATCTGTAGAGAGATAGGTTAGCTTGCCTTGCTTATTTGACTACTACTTTGCGTATCCATTATTTTCTCCACCGAAATTTTTCAAGAGTATAGTTGCGTGTGATAATTATGTAAAGTCTATATTTCTAAACAAAACCTAAACCAGCCCCAATGAATTAAACAATAAACTTAATATTTATAATATATCGATTAATTACATCATACTCTACTCAAGCCATTGAGCATGCGTCAGGGGCATATAAGAATAAAACAGAGATAAGAGAATCAACTCAAACACTCTTACCTGCCATTCCCCGCGTCGGCGCCCATACTCAATCACCTTCGCTAAGACTCGCGCACAATGACACCTATACCCCCTAACTCAACCAACTGAGAGCATCCCCCTGTCCTTACCATCAAGTCATTGACGCAATTACAGAAATCCCATCAATCTTTAATCCAAATTGCGATCGTGATCCCATTTATAACCCTAACTATTTTAGCTCCGTTGCCGATAGGTTCTTAAAGGACTGTTGAAATTTTTTTAGATATAGGGGTGGATTAACTTTAAGTAGCGATGCCTGTACCCACCGTAAATCGGCGTTACAGCGAACCAGGCTATAGCTTCAACCATACCGGGTACATCAGGCAAGGACCTTTCCTCGAGCGACTATAGAAACGGAACTAACAATGAAACGTGGAAGTACGCATCAGCCATTGGATATAAAAATAGCGCCAGAACAGAATAAAAATACGAAAGTATTGTTTATTAATAATATGCGTCTGGTCACGTTGTTTATCGCCATCTTGGCGGGAATACTGCTTTTATTTGCAGCGGCGATTGGGACGTCAGGTTACTTCTTAAAACAGAGTAACCAATCACTGCAAGAGGCAACGCAAGAACTAGATATCCGCCTGGGTCTGTCTAACAGTTCGAACCACCTGCGTACTGCACGCCTTATTCTGATTCAAGCAGCATCAGCGGCACGTATCGGTGATACCGAGGGTTATCAGCAGGGGCTAAAAAACGCTGAGAGCCGTATCGCTCAATCGCAGCAAATGTTTAATCTCTACTATATCCGTCCGGTTAAATCCGAAACGGATAGCGCATTAGATGCACCATTGAAAAAAGCCTATGAACAGTATCGCGACGAGGGAATGAAACTCATGCTCGACGCGACGAAAGAAGGTCATTTTGAAGAAGTTATTTCCCTTGAAGCTGAAAAACTTAATCAGTTGGATGATGCTTATAATGAACCACTGCTGAAAGCAGTTAAGTATCGTACCGAACGGGCTAACCAGATTAATCAGACCGCCCAACAACAAGCCCGTCTTGGTTATATGCTGATGGGAGGCGCTTTTATTCTGGCCATCTTACTGACATTAATTGCTTTTTTAGTGATCAGCAAAGTCATCATCAAGCCGATTAATTGGCTGGTAGCACGTATTCAGCGTATTGCTCAGGGGGATTTGACACAAAGTTCGGTCTCATTTGGCCGCAATGAAATTGGTGTGCTGGGTAACAATATTCAACAAATGCAGGATTCGTTATCCCTAACTGTGGAAGCTGTGCGCAGCAGTGCTGAATCTATTTACCAAGGATCGAGTGAAATTGCACTGGGTAATACCGACCTTTCGGCACGTACCGAGCAACAAGCCGCATCACTTGAACAGACCGCCGCCAGCATGGAGCAACTGACCGCAACCGTAAAACAAAATGCGGAGAATGCCCATCATGCGAGCCAGCTCGCAGCCAACGCATCAGGTAAAGCTGCCCAGGGTGGCGATATCGTTAATGATGTTGTTAGCACGATGGATAAGATATCCCTCAGTTCAATGAAAATTGCTGAAATTACCAATGTAATTAATAGTATCGCGTTCCAAACGAATATTCTGGCTCTGAATGCTGCGGTTGAAGCTGCCCGGGCGGGTGAACAAGGCCGTGGTTTTGCTGTAGTGGCCAGTGAAGTCCGTAATCTGGCACAGCGCAGTGCCGATGCTGCCAAAGAGATAGAATCGTTGATTGAGGCCTCGGTTGACCTGATTGGTGATGGATCCATTCTGGTGTCCGATGCCGGTAAAGCGATGAATGAGATCGTGACAGCCGTTAGTCATGTAACTGATATTATGGGTGAAATTGCCTCTGCTTCTGATGAGCAGAGTCGTGGTATTAGTCAGGTTGCCCAGGCAGTTTCAGAAATGGACAATGTCACGCAACAGAATGCCTCTTTAGTTCAGGAAGCGTCAGCGGCGGCGGCCTCTTTGGAACAACAAGCTGAAATCTTGACTCAAGCCGTTGCAGTATTCCATTTAAAAGGCGGCAACCCTGCCCCGTCACTGAAAACTCCGGCACCTATGTCCACCAAACAGAAGAGCGCGGTCGGGAATAAGAAGTCCGGTGACGACTCACTAAACTGGGAAACGTTCTGAGTTAACACCAGAAACCGTTCAACCAAACTATAGTGACGATATTTAGATAGCAAAACCGGAGGCAAGGTGTACTCACCTTCCTCCGGTTTTTTATTGCGTCGCTCGCAGCACAACAGACAGAACACCAATGTTAGGGGTGAAGCGGCTCGACAAAGGTGCCATCATGGCTATCAATCTCGTTAAAGAACCAGACACCTGCGGGGTAATCTTCCAACGAAACCAGATACATAATACCCTCACTAAACTGCTCAACCTCTAACACAACCCCCTCACGCCGTGGGCCGCCATCGGTTTTTACTGTCACCCGATCATTCACTTTCATGATATTACCTTCAATTAAATCAATGCTGCTAGTGTAGTACAGAATAAGGTGAGAATGATAAGGTTTACGTATAAACAACGGTATGCTTTTGGCGAATATATTCGAGGGCAGAACAGTATTGGCTTACTGAGTAAGAGAAGCTGAGTTAATCAGAATCGAGGGGATAAAACAGAGGATCTTGCTGGATGCCTGAAAGTAAAAAACCCGCCTTAGCGGGTTTTTTTATAATCAGCCAAAGGCCAATTAGATTGCAGTTACGTTTGCTGCAGACGGACCTTTAGCACCGTTCTCGATAGAGAACTGTACATTCTGGCCTTCAGCCAGGGTCTTGAAGCCTTGATCTTGGATTGCAGAGAAGTGAACGAACACGTCTTTGCTGCCATCAGCTGGAGTGATGAAACCGAAGCCTTTAGACTCGTTGAACCACTTTACTTGACCTTTCATCATGTTAGACATGTGTATTTCCTTTATTAAAAAAATTTGCCACCATGGGCGTGTTATAGCCGGTTATCAGTCGTTACTTATGGAGGCACTATGAAGGAAATTCGTCAGTGAAGAGCTATCAACGATAACGCTTTAAATATGAACCACTTTACTCAAGATGTCGTGCATAAATAGGTCTGTACCACAGGCCGAGACGCATTAACTCATGACCGGCTTTTAATAGCAACTCTTTTTAGCGGGCAAACTACAGATTCTTGTTTGCATGGCTAAAATAAAACCAAAAAAGCTATTAATTATACTCTTGATGCCCACTTTTACGCAGAATAATCATAAAATTTATTGTTACTAAACTACTGCTGCCCAAACGCTGGCGATAATAAAAAGAGCAAAATATATTAAATAGGCTGTTTCACGTCATGTTTTCCGATGGGTACTGAAAGTTTATCTCATGAGTTTGCTATAATATGCAGCCACCTACCCCTGAGAGGAACACATGAGGCCGAAGTCTGTCACCTTAGATGATGTTGCACGTCAGGCGGGAGTGTCATATCAAACCGTATCACGTGTTTTAAACCAGGCCCTTCATGTCTCGCCAAAAACCCGCAGCAAGGTCGAACAGGCCATGGCTGACTTAAACTATGTTCCGAACCGCGTAGCACAGCAATTAGCGGGGAAACATAGCCTTACGCTTGGGCTGGCAACGGCAGATCTCGCGTTGCATGCCCCCTCTCAAATAGCCGCAGCGATAAAAAGCAAAGCCCGCGAGTTGGGATACGCAATAGTGATTGCCATGGTTGATGATCAAACTGGCCCAGCCTGCCAGCAAGCCATAAATGAGCTATTAGCTCAACGGGTGGACGGGATCTTAGTGAATATTCCGCTGAAGCCCAAAGGCTGCGAGAAAATTGTCCAACAGTGTGCTGATACTCCAGTGCTGTTCTTGGATGTTGATCCACAATCTACCGCCTTCAGTGTTCTGTTTGACGCCAAGGTCGGGGCAGTTCAGGGGGCTGAACACCTAATTAGCTTAGGCCATCAGCAGATTGCCCTTATCTGTGGGCCCAAAAATGCCATTTCAGCCCAGTTACGTTATCAGGGCTGGTTACAGGTACTCAATGATGCCTCGTTAATACCGCAGGCGGTCTATCACGGTGAGTGGAATGCCAAAAGCGGCTATCAGACCACACTGCAACTCATTACCAGCAACATCCCTTTTAGCGCCATTTTGGTCGCTAACGATCAAATGGCTCTTGGTGTATTACGCGCTCTGCATGAGCATAATATCAATGTCCCTGAGCACGTCTCGGTCATTGGTTACGATGACACCGCAGACAGCGCCTATTTCCAACCGCCACTGACGACTGTCAGGCAGGACTTCAAGCAATTAGGAGAAGAGAGCGTTTCCCGCCTGATTGTCAGGCTGCACCACTCAATTGAGCTACCTTCTGAGTCTCTCTTGTTAGCCACTGAACTGACAATACGCCAAACAACAGCACGCTTTAAGCGCTCTATCCTTAAAAACGAATAAATGCGATCACTCTCGACTATTTATCCAACCACTATTTACTTTATCTGTCGTTGAATTCATCTTTACCCCAACACAATTGTGAGCGCATAACATTTTTACCCTTTGATCACTTACCAGCACAAAAAGTATCCACGCACATCGCAGAAATGAGGCTGATATCATGACGTCACAGCAGAAGGTTCAACAGCAGGTTCAACCGCCCCTATCGCAGATTTTGTCACGCAGAGATTGGGAGAACCCGCAGGTGACGCAGTATCACCGCCTTGAAGCACATCCTCCCTTTTACAGTTGGCGTGATAGCGACAGCGCAAAAAATGATACCCCTTCGCCACAATGGTGTTTACTCAACGGACAATGGTCATTCAACTATTTCGACCAGCCAGAAAGAGTACCAGATGAGTGGGTTGAGCACGATTTATCGGGAGCGAGATTACTGCCAGTCCCCGCCAACTGGCAACGCCATGGTTACGACACCCCGATTTACACTAACGTCCAATACCCTATTCCGGTCGACCCGCCGCGAGTACCACAACAGAACCCGACCGGTTGTTATTCGCGTAATTTCGTTTTAGAGCCAGATTGGCTCTCATCAGGCCAAACACGCATTATTTTTGATGGTGTCAGTTCCGCATTTTATCTGTGGTGTAACGGGAAATGGGTGGGTTATTCCCAAGACAGTCGCCTGCCTGCTGAGTTCGATCTCACTCCTTACTTACAGGCGGGTGATAACCGTATCGCCGTTCTGGTTTTACGTTGGAGTGATGGCAGTTATCTGGAAGATCAGGATATGTGGCGCATGAGCGGTATTTTCCGTGATGTCAGTTTGCTTCACAAACCAGCGATCCATTTGCGGGATATCCATATCGCCACACATTTGTCCCCGGAGTTCAGCTTTGCCAATTTAGAGGTAATGGCAGCGATAAATATTCCTCCACTCAGCATCAACGATCCACAGATAACTGGGGCTTATCAAGTCCGCGTACAATTGTGGCTGGCAGATAAGTTAATTAGCAGTTTGCAGCAACCGCTAGGTACCCAAGCCATTGATGAACGCGGGCAATACACTGATCGCACCCATCTTAAGCTGCGGGTGGAATCTCCCTCTTTATGGAGTGCAGAACAACCCACGCTGTATCGCGCCGTGATTTCGCTGCTCACTCAGCAGCAAGAATTGATTGACTCAGAAGCCTATGATGTCGGTTTTCGACAAGTTACCATCCACCAGGGTCTGCTTAAAGTTAATGGTAAAGCGGTATTGATTCGGGGGGTGAACCGTCATGAACATCATCCGCAAACCGGTCAGACCATCGATGAAGAGAGCATGCGGCAAGACATCATTCTGATGAAACAGCATAACTTTAATGCCGTGCGCTGCTCACACTATCCAAACCATCCATTGTGGTACCGCCTGTGTGATCGCTATGGTCTGTATGTTGTGGACGAAGCCAATATTGAAACACACGGTATGCAACCGATGGGGCGTCTCGCGGACGATCCTCAGTGGTTCTCTGCTTTCAGCGAACGGGTTACGCGCATGGTTCAGCGTGACCGTAATCACGCCTGTATCATTATTTGGTCTTTGGGCAACGAATCTGGCCATGGCGCAACCCATGATGCCCTCTATCGCTGGATTAAAACCAATGACCCGACACGTCCGGTACAATACGAAGGCGGCGGCGCAAATACGCTCGCGACCGATATTGTATGCCCAATGTATGCTCGCGTGGATGAGGACCAACCTTTCCCAGCGGTGCCCAAGTGGGCAATCAAGAAATGGATTGGTTTGCCTGATGAATCTCGCCCATTGATTCTGTGTGAATACGCTCATGCAATGGGTAATAGCTTCGGTGGGTTTGCCCGTTACTGGCAGGCATTCCGCCAATATCCTCGGTTACAGGGTGGTTTTATTTGGGATTGGGTAGATCAAAGCCTTATCCGCGATGATGAGAATGGTGAACCTTACTGGGCTTATGGCGGTGATTTTGGTGATAGCCCCAATGACCGCCAATTTTGTATGAACGGGTTAGTTTTCCCTGACCGCAGCCCTCATCCCAGCTTGTACGAAGCACAATGCGCGCAGCAGTTTTTCCAATTTTCATTACTGAGTACCACGCCACTGGTGATAAGTGTCACCAGTGAATATCTGTTCAGACACAGTGATAATGAACAGCTCTATTGGCGAATTGAATTAGACGGCAAATTGATACAGGAAGGTGACTTTTCTCTTGATTTATCTCCTGAGACTACGCAGCACTACAGGCTGGCAGAGCAATTACCCCTGACAGATAAACCCGGCCATTTATGGTTAAACGTTGACGTCAGGCTGAGAACAGAAACACCTTGGGCAGCCAGCAACCATCGCAGCGCCTGGCATCAATGGCGTTTACCTCGGGCGCTATCTATACCCCGCCGCTCTGTGCCAAATAGCACTGAGCTAAATAGTACCGAGCCAAGCGAGCTTCAGCTCATCCAAGATGCGCACTCGATTATGGTGACTCACCAGCAACAGCGTTGGCAGTTCAATCGTCAGACTGGCTTGCTGGAACAATGGTGGGTGGGTGAATTACCGGTGTTACTTAGCCCGCTGCGTGATCAATTTGTTCGGGCGCCACTGGATAACGATATCGGTATTAGCGAAGCAACCCGTATCGACCCCAACGCCTGGGTCGAACGCTGGAAAAAGGCGGGAATGTATCAGTTGGAACAACGTTGTCTATCATTACACGCTGATAGCCTCTCCCACTCAATACAAATCTGTGCCGACTACAGCTATGAGTTTGCCAATGAAGTGCTATTGCATTCACATTGGTTATACCGTTTTGATCAGCAAGGCCGTATGACCATTGATGTTCAGGTTGAAGTGGCAACATCACTTCCCCCTCCGGCCAGAATCGGTATGTGCTGCCAACTATCAGATCTCGCTCCATATGTTGACTGGCAAGGGTTAGGGCCACATGAAAACTATCCTGACCGGCAGCTTTCAGCACAATATGGTCAGTGGTCACAGCCGCTTGAGCAGATGCACACACCCTACATTTTCCCGAGTGAAAATGGCTTACGCTGTAATACCCACTCTCTGCGTTACGGAAACTGGCAATTAACCGGTCGGTTCCATTTTGGTATCAGCCGTTACAGCACGCAGCAACTGATGATAACCAGCCACCAGCACTTACTAAAACCCGATCAAGGTACCTGGTTGAATATCGATGGTTTTCATATGGGGGTCGGTGGTGACGACTCATGGAGCCCTAGTGTTCACGCTGATCACTTGCTGACGGATGAAAGCTATCACTATCAGGTCTGCTGGCACTATAAGGGTTAGGCTTAAGCTTAGCGCGGCGTACGGTGGCTATCTCGTCACCGTATGCCGCGGGTTATCCTGGTCCACAATTTCAGATTTATACCTATAGCGTAAGAAAAGTAATGTTCATACAATCAAAGCGTTCCAAACATCTCTTAGTCTTGATTGTAGCCCTGCAAGTAAGCCATACATGCACGACTCCTTTGCAAATTTGTGCGCCCACTCTGTTGGGCGCTTTTTTTGTTTTCTACTTCACTGATGTTTTCTGACGCTTATTTTTGTCATCACTTAAGCACATTCTCGTCATGAATTATTTCCATTACCAGACTAAGATAGTCTCGTAGTCACCGGCATAGCATCGGACTTACCACTTTTAGGCGACAAGAGGAATATTATGACAGCGTTAACGCACCTCCCGGCGAATATGGTCGCAATTGAAATCACTCAGTCTGGTGGACCTGAAGTCTTAGCAGCCGTACAGCGTCCAACACCGATGCCTGCTGCGGGCGAAATATTAGTTAAAGTTTCAGCCGCAGGTGTTAACCGCCCTGATGTGATGCAACGTCGTGGTCAGTATGCGCCGCCGCCGGGGGCCTCAGATATTCCTGGATTAGAAGTTGCCGGCGAAGTGGTCGCCATTGCGGCTGATGTGAGCCGTTTTAAGATCGGAGACAGAGTCTGTGGGCTGATAGCTGGTGGGGGCTATGCGCAATACTGTGTCATACATGAAACCAATGCCTTACCTATTCCCTCCCCCCTTACTGATATTGAAGCAGCGGCATTACCTGAAACATTCTTTACCGTATGGACCAACCTATTCCAACGAGGCCATTTTAGCGCCGGCGAAACAGTCTTAATTCACGGCGGATCTTCGGGTATTGGGACCACCGCAATATTACTGAGCAAAGCATTTGGCGCACAGACAGTGATTGTCACTGTGGGTTCAGAGGAAAAACGTCAAGCGTGCCTGAAGTTAGGGGCAGATGTTGCTATTAACTACCACACCCAAGATTTTGTCACTGAAACTAAACGCGCTACTGCCGGTAAAGGGGCTGATGTTATTGTTGATTTAATTGCTGGAGAGTATGTCGGGCGCAATTATGAAGCTGCGGCCATGAATGGGTGTATTGTTCAAATTGGTACACAAAATGGTAATGCTAAAGATCTTAACCTGATGTTAATGTTGCTAAAACGCCTGACACACACCGGATCCACATTGCACTCTCGTAGCGTTGCAGAAAAGGCACTGATCGCCCAAGAACTGGAAAAGCAAGTCTGGCCTTTACTGGGTAAGGGCAATATGAAGCCGCAAATCTGCCAGACATTCCCACTGGAAGAAGCATCGAAAGCGCATGAGTTGATGGAAGGCAGTACACATATCGGGAAAATTGTTTTGACCGTTTAAAGCAATGCAAAACGATAAAAACCGCTATTATTTATACTCATCCGCAGAAATCGACACTCAAGGGTTGATTTCTGCGGATGAGTAAATAATATACATCACTATTATCCCTTGTCAGCCTATAACAGTTTAGCTAACTAATTTATTGAACTGATATACTTTAGATTTGATCTTCTATGTTAATCTATAACAAACCATTATGGTTTAATTTTTATGAGTCATTAATCACAAGGTCATAATTATGGACATAATTAAAAAAATATTAATTGACGACATCGCAAGAATAAATCAAAAAGAAAAAAGAGATGGCCGGTTAAAATTTAACAGCGATTTTGTCTACAAACATCCCTACCTTTGCCTGGCAATGCTAGTGTCATATTTTTTCGTCTTAGTTTTGATGTACTTAACGCCATACTTTGGCACAGGCTACATGATTGCATTTACCGCTTTCTTTGTCCTGATGTCAGCCATCCTTATGATGGAAATCAAACCTGTATTTAAGTTTGAGGATATTGGCATTCTTGACTTACGCGTTTGCTACAACGGAGAGTGGTTCTTTAGTCGTGCGTTATCAACACAAGCAATTGATGAAATATTAAATAACAAGAATATCAGTGATGACTTTAAACTTCGCTTTAAGCATATTATTAATAATAAAGGCGAAATAGATTTTTATGATGTCTATGATTTGGCTTATTTACAAAAAAAGCCCTCACGGTTTAATGAACCAAACGTCACCTCCTCGTTAGCCAGTTCGTCAGTTATTGGGCAGTAAATACCCGTATTCATAACACTTATGCCCCGTATGGGGCTTTAATCGTTATATCAAAGTAGCCTTTTTATCCAGCATACTCATTAGTTTTGTTAGGCAGATATCGTTAATACGCTAAAATGTTGCCTATAATAAGGTTAATGCTCCTAATAAAAAGAGGCTAATAGGTATGGATAAAATTGATGAACAACTGATTGCTATTTTAGCGGAAAATTCTCGGATATCTCTAAAAGATCTGTCACAACAAGTGGACCTCTCCTCTCCGAGTACATCCGAACGTCTGCGGCGTCTTGAAGAACGTAATATCATCCGCAGTTACACTCTAGACTTAGACCCGCGAGCTTTCGGTTATAACTTGCAAGCCATTGTCCGGGTCAAACCCTTGACGGGAATGCTGCATAGCGTTGCAAAGATGATCCAGGAGACACCAGAATGTGTTGAGTGTGACAAAGTAACCGGTGGCGATTGCTTTATTAGCCGTCTATACCTTCAGTCATTGGAGCAATTAGATGCCATCACTGACCATTGGTCTGAACACGCCGAAATTCATACCTCAATCGTAAAATCATCCCCTATTATGCGGCGATTACCCCCATTAATGCAGCCAATCAGGGGCACAAAAATCTAAAATATGTGCCTCCAGGCTCACTTTATTTATAATAAAGAGTTATGCTTCCTACCATTAGATAGATATCAAAAAATGGATAGTTGATGAGCAGTGAAACCCTAAGCCAGGTGCCGGAGTCATTGATTCTAACACTCCCCAACAGCAGTTGGGATCAGAGTGAAACAGAAAATGCCCGCGCTATTGAGGCTCTAGAACAAGGTAAAGTGCTATTTTTACCTCATCTGGCCTTTGCACTAAGTGAACAGGAGAAACAACTGCTCAACCCTGCATTGGTTGATGTTAAGCGTAAAAATATCAGCTTCAAGCCAGTGGAAGGCACGTTAACGGGTGTTATTGATGAAAGCAAAATTACCTTAACCCGTCAGTTACTTGAACGCTATTACCAACGTTGCTTAAATTTAATTAATCAACTATTGCCAGAGTATAAATCTGCCCTGCACAGCCCAACCAATAGTTTACGTTTACACCCGGTTGCGGCCTGGCGTGATAACACATCATGGCGTAAAGACGATAGCCGCCTACATGTTGATGCATTCCCTTCACGCCCCAATTATGGCGAACGTATCATCCGTATCTTCACCAATATCAACCCTCAGGGTGAACCCCGGTCATGGCGTGTTGGCGAAAATTTCACCCAGTTGGCCAGCCGTTATTTACCGCAACTGGATGACTACTCCCCTATCAGTAGTTGGCTACAAAATAAAGTGGGTATCACTAAACGCCGTCGCAGCCATTACGACCATTTGATGCTTCAGTTACACGACAAAATGAAGTCCGATTTGGATTATCAGAAGAATGGCTCACAACAAGCGATTGATTTCCCATCGGGCAGCAGTTGGATCTGTTTTTCTGATCAAACCCCCCATGCCGCAATGGGTGGGCAATATATGTTAGAACAAACTTTCCTATTGCCGGTTACCGGCATGAAACACCCTGAGCAATCCCCGTTAAAGATACTGGAATCATTGACACAGAAAGCACTAATATAATCCATACAGAGATTCCACTAATCCGCCAACTCGGCGGATTAGTGATTAAAAATATCATTGCCAAACCGCACCGGTTATATCGCGAGTAAATTAGCAAAAAAAATCATTGTTAAGCTTGATCCTCGATAAAAAATAAATATAATTTCTCACGTTATGTAAGCCAACTCCGCAATGGTTTTACTTGAGGTAAATAGATTAGCCTCATCGAGCACAATCCATATAGGGTATATTATTGCTCTGTTTGTGATTTTAGATAGCAGTTTTATTATATAGCTTATAATCATGGAATCTGATCAGATAGCGATTGGAGGTTAATATGGTTAAGGTCTATGACAGAAACAGAAACCAAATTATCCCGGGAAAACGTGTAATGGTCGCACAAACCGGTGAGATTGACGTGGCAAAAGCTATCCATGCCGACGGGCTGGCCCCAGTACAGGCCGAACGGGAAAGAGTGGTTGAATTGCAGCAAACAGGTGAACGTTATGTGCCTTTCGATTTAGTCAGACTAGGCTAATAGTCGTGAGTGCATATAATGAATAGATTTAGACATGCGACTTTCTTGGCAAAAATTGAAAAGCTAATTTATTAGCAGTGGCACTAATATGCTGGGGCACCTGTATTAAAAGGTCGCCCCATCATTTTTATATAACCTTGCTATTTATATAATTATGGCATTTAACAACACAACCATGATAGCCATAAACTATAACAATAGAGAGTGGAATCCTAGCCAATACTTATTATCATCAACTCCCAATAATATATCCGGCGGGTGTTAATGGCCGCCCGTCGGATCAGCGTTATTTAAATATGACAAGCCGGTTCAATCGCCTGAGCCACTTTCTTTTGGAAGGTCTCAAGCTGACAAAGTTTGTCCTCTCCGCTGTTTTCACAACCTTCAATCGCAACAGGAATCCTACCTGCCGGATTGTTTTTCAAATCTAGTTTCTCAGCATTTCGTAATTGCTCCATGGTTTGATAGAACATTTTCACCGCGACATAGCGTTGATGATTATCTGGGTTCTGCCATAGCTCAAAGACTAACCCTCCACCGGGCGGTGTATTATCGGGTTGCTGTGGTAGTTGCCAATTGGCACCCAACATTCCGCCAATATTGGCAATATTCGTATCATGCCCACCAAGGAAAAGAACTTTGGTTTGTGGTGATAACGGCAGTGTTTGTCCCTGAGCATCGCGCTGAAGGACGAGTGCGGTCTCGATCTGTTGCAATAATGGAGTGCCCTTATGACGAGCGATATAAGGTGTTTTGGCCATTAAATCAAATTGCGCATTATGCAACGATAATAACGAGATCCAATTTTCTTCTCCCGTTAACCGATGCCAGGCAACATCGGGCATCGCTTGTGAATTCTGTAGCAGGAAGATCTCACCCAAGGTTGATGATAGCGCCAATGGTCCACTGAGCGAGACTTTTGTCCCGGTATTATTCACCGTGATTTCATTCGCTGCAAATTGGGCAAAATCACAGGTTTTTCCTTGCTGTTGTAGTGATTTACAGTAAGGCGATGCTGCAAAGTTCAATACCTCGCCCATCTGGGCAAAGGGTTTAGCATAGCGCTGGCTCAGTTCACTTAATGGCGCACCCAGTCGCTCCTCAACAGCCTGATGGGTCTGTGTCGAATCTAACTTACACACCCCCGCATCGACCGGGTGAAATAGCGGATCCACTTTTTTCAGATCAGCCTGATAATGTACTTTCAGGCCGCACCCCGGTGCTATTCCATCAAGAAATGCCTGCCCGGTTAAACGCGTTCGTTGATCAATATCGGCCTGCGCATAGATAGCCGTATCAGTTGGGCACCCTGGCGCGAGTAACCCTTTGCTACGGAAGTAATCGCCATAGAATCCGCCCATCAATGTTACTAATTGTGCACCTCGGGGGGTTAAGTATCCTGCGGCGACCGGCCATTGCGGCCACTTGTCGGGGGTTACATCATTCATTAACTGTGTTTGTTTGGTCGGCGAGCGGACACCATGGCGGCTCAAAATAACCACGCGCTCCAATGTGTAACCGGTAGGCGGGATAGCAACCGGTGCGGCACTAATCGCGCTGCTACTTAGCATCAAGACCAGTGCGGATAATCGCAGACTATCTACTGTTACTGTCATAATTTTATATCCTTATTAAAACTACGAATACTTTTGCCTCAACGAGTATGGTCGACGATCGACGCCCCCACAATGTGCGAAAGCAATAAGCAGTAGGAGTGCTAATAAGTGCTATAGCGCAAAAAATTATGTCAATTGGCGCTAAACTTGATTCGCTTCTCAGTGTTAGAACGATAATTAGCCGATTATGTCATTAACAATATTTATATTGAAAGGAGGGAGGGTACAAATCCGCTTTATCATTCCGGCTATTGTCCGAAAAGCATTAAGCGCATAAAAGCATTTGGCACATTAGGATTGGAGAATATAGCCCGTAATCCGGCAGCTATACATACACATCATAAGGAGTCTGACATGCGGAAAACAGGCGATATCGACAGAGTCATGTCGGCCAGACAACTTCCAAACAAAGCCGTAGCACTGATTCTTGCAGGAGGCCGTGGCTCACGCCTTAAAGATCTTACGTCCGTTCGCGCGAAACCCGCAGTTCACTTTGGCGGAAAATACCGCATTATCGACTTCGCACTCTCTAACTGCCTCAATTCAGGTATTCGCCGAATCGGCGTGATAACGCAGTATCAGTCTCATACCTTGGTGCAACATATTCAGCATGGTTGGTCGTTTCTCAGTGAAGAGATGAACGAGTTTGTTGATTTGTTACCTGCACAACAGCGCCAAGGACAAGAGCACTGGTATACCGGCACCGCTGATGCCGTCTTCCAGAACCTGGATATTATCCGCCGTTATCGTTCTGAATATGTCGTGATCCTCGCCGGGGACCATATATATAAAATGGACTACTCCCGCATGCTGTTGGATCACGTGGAAAGCGGCGCTGCCTGCACCGTAGCCTGTATTGAAGTACCCAAAGAGGAAGCGAGTGCCTTCGGTGTAATGGAAGTGTCTGAAGATCTACAAGTAAAAATGTTTTGGGAAAAACCGGAGGATCCGCCAACGTTACCCGGCAAACCTGAGCGCAGCCTGGCCAGTATGGGAATTTATGTCTTTAATGCTGAGTTCCTGTTCAATTTACTGGAAAGCGATCACGCAGATAAAGGCAGTAGCCATGATTTTGGCAAAGATATTTTGCCGAAAATTACTGAACAAGGTCATGTCTGGGCGCATCCATTCTCACTGTCTTGTGTCTCAACGTCACCCGATGCCCCTGATTATTGGCGTGATGTAGGAACATTGGATGCCTACTGGCAGGCTAACCTCGATCAAGCAGCTATCACACCCGAGCTGGATATGTATGACCCTCATTGGCCAATACGTACCTATGCCGAGCCCTTACCACCGGCGAAATTTGTTCAGGATCGTTCTGGCAGTCACGGGATGACCATGAATACCTTAGTTTCCGGCGGTTGCTTTATCTCCGGTTCAGTGGTGGTCAACTCAGTGCTATTTTCCCGAGTGCGGGTCAACTCCTTCTGCAATATTGATTCTTGCGTATTGCTACCCGACGTCAATGTGGGCCGCTCTTGTCGTCTACACCGTTGTGTAATCGATCGTGCCAGTACTATCCCCGAGGGGATGGTGATTGGCGAAAATGCAGATGAAGATGCCCGTCGTTTCTATCGTTCAGAGAGTGGCATTGTATTAGTCACCCGCGAGATGCTGGCAAAGCTGTAAGGACAGAGGTGGCCTGACATGGACAAGTGAGGAATAATTTATATAATCAGACCAAACAAATCAAAAGGTCTGATTATGTCATTTACTGAATGGGTCATATTGGGTGTGGTTATTGGTTGTGCCGTTGGCGCGTTACTGAGGATTTTTGGTAAGAAGAAAGACCGCTAACCTTTTCAGTTGTCAGAATATACCCTAAATAATTCAAGTTGCAGGAAGGCGACAAGCGAGATACAAATCGGTCGGGAGCAGATTTGAACGCTGCTTGCAGCGGCCTCGCAGAGGCGAGGCCCAAGGATGGACCGAGTAACGAGCGCAGCCAGCACACATGCAGCTTGAAGTATGACGGGTATTGATAGAATAAGACGGCGCATCACTGTGCCGTCTTTTTTTGTGATAACAATCTCATTATCGATCAGAAGGTGTAACGTAACCCTAAGCGGAAACGATATTGCTCGCTGTTGTATTCATTCCAACGATCCAACCATTGCAATTCAAAATAGGGCATCCAGTGAGTGTCAATTTTATAACTGAATTTATTGGTTATTTCCCAGTGAGAACTTTTGCCATTTTTACCGTGAAAATCATTGACGCGCACAAAGTAATGAGGTTCAAAAGTATATGACAACGCATCAGTCAGTTTGAAATTCCAATAAGTAGCAAACTCATGGCTGTCATTGTGAGCATAATGACCATTGAGATCTTTTGATTCATAGTTATTGTGATTATAACGATAGCGCGCAGTCAAATTAAATACCGGTAAGAATTTGTAGTTAAAATCCATATAGACGGAACCACCCGAACCTGAGCTATTGGAGTTCACTAAGCCGCCAGGGGAAATAGTGAATTTATCTGTCGGGCGAAATAATGGATACCAACCCTCCAGTTCGTTATAGCTATGTTTGAATTGATCCATTTTCCCTGTGTTATAAGCATTCGTTAACATCAGGCCGGAACCATTATCAAAGTTATACCCACCGCGCAGGATAACTTCATGCAGCTCAGAGGCCGTATTATATGCTTCACGGGTTTCAACATAAGCTCGACCGGCAAAGGCACTGGCAGAGCAAACCAACGAGGTAATCAAGATAATTGAATTATATTTATTCATGACAAATCCCTATTGATAACAATAAATGAAGGTTTATTATTTTTCTTACATCATGAAAAATGACGAATAGTTATCATGGCTATTCCTCTGCCATAAATAACCGGTAGAGGAATAACACAATCAAAATAACAACATGCCAGTTTTTAACGTCACATCACTCTATATTTAATAGCATTTCTTATTACCACTAAAAATAGAAATCACCCCGAAGTAGCCATTTTACGTAAATTCAATTCAGCAATAATTTTAACAAAGCGCTGCTCATTGAGCTTATAAAATAGCCCCATGGTTATGGCTGCAATCATTGCCAGAGTGCAAGGGTAAATAAAAATCAATTGGCGCAACCCCTCCAATACTGATGTCGATTGGGCAACATTGGGAATATAACCAATCTGAGTGAGCATGATACCGGGCAGAAATCCAGCCAGTGCGGCAGAAATTTTTCGTGAGAAGGTATAGCCGGTATACACCGACCCTTCTGCGCGAATCCCTGTTTTCCATTCACCATAATCCACCGTATCGGAGACTAATGCCCAGTTCAGGCTGTTGACAAATGCAGTACCGAAAAAGGCCATACAGGAGAATGCAACAAAGCTGACCGAACTGGTGCCCCAGATATAATTCAGTACATCCCCCATGCCCCATAACATTAAGCCACTAAGGTAGACGGTTTTCTTGCCGAAATACTTCACCGCCGTGGGGACCAGCAATACACCAATCAAAATACAGCCCATACTGAAAAAGCCCATATAGGACAGTAAATGAATATCCTGCAATACGTACTGAGTGTAATAAACCTGAATCGCCAGTTTGATATTGAATGCTGCCAACGTGCACAAATTGGCAATACATAACACTAATAGCGGCGGGTTCTTAAAGATGGCGCAAAATGATTTAAAAATACCCGGTTTATGGTGTACCGATACCGGTTCCACATAGCGTTCTTTGACACCGGAATAACACCACCACATGCAGACCAGGCCGAACGTGACAAATATTAGCGCTGCAACCAGATAGCCTATCTCAGGTGAGGACGTAAACAGCAGTTGAATTGGCATAAAAGCTACCGTGCACAGTAATAGCCCTACCGTCGCCCCACCCTGTCGCCAGGCTGCCAGGTGCGCGCGCTCATTTGGGTTTTTGGTCATTGCCGGGACCATCGCACCATAAGAGCAATTCATCAAACTGTAGAATAAACCGAATAACATAAACAGCACTGTTGCCAATACCGTTTTGATATTTAGACTAAAACCGGTATTGAGAAAGTTCGCGACAGCCAGCAATGCCACAGGTAATGAGGCATACAGAATAAATGGCCGGAACTTCCCTTTCACACCAATGTGACGGCGAGAATCTAATAGTACGCCGGTAAACATATCGGTAAAGGCGGTAAAGAACTTGGCAATCAAAAAAATCACGCCACCGTAAATAGCCGGGAGCCCCAGAATATCGGTATAAAACTTCAGTAAATAAAGTGTCCCGATGCACAGCATCAGGTTAGAACCAAAATCGCCCATTCCATAAGCTATTTTTTCCCGCAGCGGTAATCGAAGTGTTACGGGATCCTGGTAAGTTGAATTCGGCATCTGACAGGTCCTTTTTATTTTTTAACCCGCTTACCTCCGGTTAAATCTCACTCGCACCGGATCCTGCCATAAGCGGGTTGTAGGGTTTTGGTGGTGTTAATTCATCTGATTAAACAGATCAAGGCTAGATTGCCGGACTGACATCGCGTTTGCGCTCTTCCAGCTCGGTGACAATCTTGATGTAATTTTTCTCGGTCAGATGGTAGAACAACCCCATAGTCAGTGCGGTAAGTATCGCCAACCCGCATGGGTACAAGAAGATAAGCTGCGTTAGCCCCTCCAGCGTTCTTTCTCCCTGTGCCACGTTAGGCACATAGCCGATATACGCCAGCATGACACCGGGGAAGAAGCCTGCTAACCCTTGGGAAATCTTACGGAAGAAGGTGAAACCGGTGTATACCGTCCCCTCTGAGCGCACGCCGGTTTTCCACTCACCATATTCCACCGTGTCAGAAACCAGCGCCCAGTTCAGGCTGTTCACAAAAGCAGTGCCGAAGAAAGCCAGACAAGAGAACAGGACAAATAAAGTCGAGGTGCTGCCCCACATGTAGTTCATGGCATCCCCCAAGATCCACAAGCTCAGCCCACCCAAATAGACGTTTTTCTTACCAAAGCGTTTCACCACCGTCGGTACCAGCAGCACCCCCAGTAAGATGCACCCCATACTGAAGAACCCCATATATGACAGTAACGTGACATCGTTGAGTACGTATTGGGTGTAATAGATCTGAATCGCTAGTTTTATATTGAAACCAGCCAAGGTGCACAGATTAGCAATACAGAGGACAAACAACGGCTTATTGCCAGTAATGGCTTTGAATGATTGCAACAGACCAGGTTTGGCTGCTCCCGGCTTTGGCAGTTCGACATAACGTTCTTTAACGCCGGAATAACACCACCACATGCACAGCATGCCGACAAAAGCGAAGATGGATGCAGCCACCAGATAACCGGTCTGCGCCTGCCCTTCAAATAGCGACAAGATGGGCACAAAACCGACGGTACACAATAGTAGTCCGACGGTTGCCCCCCCCTGACGCCATGCGGCAAGCTGAGCTCGCTCTTGTGGGTTTTTGGTCATGGCGGGAACCATTGCACCGTATGAGCAGTTCATCATGCTAAAGAACAGGCCAAAGCTCATAAAGATCAACGTGGCCGTGATGGTTTTACCGGTAATACTAAATGAGGTACCAATAAAGTTAGCCACCACCAGCAAGGCCACCGGCATCGATGCATAGAGGATAAAGGGGCGGAACTTACCCTTTGGCCCGATATTGCGGCGGTTATCCAGCATGACACCGGTACCAATATCGGTGAATGCAGTAAAGAAACGCGAGATTAGAAAGATTAATCCTCCCCAAGCGGCGGGGATTTCCAACACATCCGTATAAAACTTAAGCAAGTACAATGTACCCACACACAACAGTAGGTTTGAACCCACATCGCCAATCCCGTAGGAGAATTTCTCGCGCAGCGGCAGTGTCAATTTTACTGGATCTTGATGTATTTCACTCATGTCACTCTCCTGAGAGGCCCGCCACCCGCGGGCCTCTGCCTGTGTTATAACGCCCGTAATGATGCAAACAATTCAGCCCATTCACTGCCCGCCCGGTAGAACACCGGCGGTTGTCCCATTGGTGCCGCGACAGTTACATCAGCCCCGCCACAGTGTGATTCACCGGTCCACAGATTGATCCAGTTGTCTGATGGCAAATAGAGTGACCAATCGGTGCGCCCCTCTTCATATACCGGTGCAACTAACAGATCACGGCCAAACAGATACTGGTATTTCAGGCCATAGGTGTGAGCATCATTCTCGTAATGCAGGAACAGTGGGCGCATTACCGGCAAGCCAGATTGTGAGTTAAGCGCCACGGCTTGTTTGATATACGGCTTCAGCGTGGTAAAGACTTGGGTCATCCGGGCAAACTGACGGATAGTCTCGACATCGCTATCAAACTGCCAGTTATCATCCGGGCGGTTACCTTCATGAGTACGCATCAGTGGGGTAAAGGCGCAGAATTCACACCAGCGCATCAACAACTCTTTACTGCGTTTCATCTCAAATAACGTGGTGTAACCACCAATATCGCTGTGATGCAAACCATGACCGGTCATTGCCAGTGATAACGCCGCAGGTATAACAGATGCCAACCCATCATCCAGACTCCAATCCACGTTCTGGTCACCAGCCCACATCATCACCGAGTATTTTTGGCTACCGGTATAACCGGCCCGCATAAAGAACAATATTTCGCCTAATTTGCCGGTTTCGGCCAGGGCGTCGTAGTTACATTTGGCCCACAGCGCGGGCCAGGCGTTATGCATGATTTCAGCATCGACACCATTGTCCATCACGGTGTCGGTCGGCAAGTATTCGCCAAAGTCGGCCATCCAGCCATCAAGGCCAAACGCGATCAGATTCTTTTTAATCACTTCCTTATACCAGTCGTAGGCCGCCGGTTTGGTCAGATCAACCACCCCGGCATAGAACTCACCAAACTCCACCTGGTAGTCATTGCCGCTGTAGTCTTTGGTCAGATAGCCCTTCTCTGCCGCTTCGGCATACAGCTCTTTTTCAATCGCCACATAGGGATTGATATAGCCGAGGAAGCGCACACCTTCTTTCTTCCATTGCACAATCCGTTTATCCAGCTCAGGATAGAGGTCGCTGTCCCAGCGCCAGTTCCACATCAGGCGTTTACCAAAAGATGTTATGCGACGGCCCTCCCAGTCCTGCGCCCAAATACCGCTGACTTTCACCCCATGCTCACGCATCACCTCCAGCTTTTGCTGGCACACCTCGGTCCCGCCCTGAATCCCCAGAATCACGCCGTCATATACCCAATCCGGTAACTCAGGCTGGCGGCCTAATAATGCGGTCAATTGCTCCAACAGACCGATATAACTGTCAGCACAGTCAAACCGTAGCACCGCTACGTCTTGCCAAATCGCCAGTTCGTGATAGTCAGGGGCTGAAAAATCGAAATTCATATAGCAACTGTTATCAACGTGACAGTAGTATTTTTGGCTGCTAACAAAAGTGGGCTGCGGGAAGAAGGTCCAGTAATAGTCACCGCCCGCGTTCTCTTTACAGTCGGCCTGCCAGGTAACATAACTTTGCTTGTTGCGCCCCACCCCCTGCTCGCTGGTCCACAGTGGGAATGGCTTGCCACGGAGATCGAAATAGGAGAACTGTTCACCACAGCCGTAGATATGGTCCTCCGATTGCGCGGCGAGCCGTAGCCACATTCGGTTATTCTCTTTATCACCATTGCGCAGGGACATCTCCAACCGTCCGGCCGCGTCGTAGGTAATATGTAATGTGGCTTGGGCTACCTCTCCCCGGCTAAAATGAATCTCCCACCCCTGCTGTTGTGGGATGATAACCGCATCGGTCAATGCCAGTTTTTCACTCAAGCAATCTTTGATACTGAAATTGCCACGGAACATATCGATGTCCGCTTTACCCCGGCCAATCCACAGGCACGGCGTTTGTGCGCTGTGTTGCAGTAACAAACGTTGTTGGAATGAAAGAGTGAAACCGCCATCGTGCTCAACCAATACCACTCCCGGCAGGTTGCCCGCTTGATAAGTCATAATAAAAATCCCCAAAAAGTATAAATACTGTTGATTTAGTTAGGGTTCTTAACATTCATCAGAACCCCTATTATCAGAATGGTTGCCCTATCAGGTCAGCTCAATCACCTCAAGGTTGAGTAAACGAGCCACCTTGCGCAGCAGCGGGCGATGCTCGCCATAGACCAGCGAGGTATGATGTTCCATTCCGGCATCCAGTAGCCGTTGACGATAGCTATCAGCATCGATATCCAGTTTTGCCGTCCCGGCAGTGCCAGAGAATGCCAGCGGAGCTTTGATCATCTCGCCGCCTGCCAGCATCAGACGCAACTTGCCTTCACCCTGCGTAATACGGCATAGGGTGATGCGGCCTGGTTTAAGGGCAAACTCGGATAGCAGGGGTAACTTGCGGTTGGAGTGGATGGTGGCTTGCACCGGCCCGTCGCGATCAGCCATTTCAATCGGTGCCTGACCACAATGCCAGAACACCACACTGTTGCTCACCGGGTCGATATCGACCAAGTCGGTATTGAACGCGGCACTACCAGAGGCCCACTGCGCCATTAATGACGAGAGCACACCGAACATGTCAGCCTCGCAGCCACATGGAACGAGGTCTTCATTCATCAGCGCCAATGCGCCACAGGCAGCGCACCCATAATCGGTAAAAAAGTCTGGCCAGCAGCGCACCGCAATACCGGAGTAACCCTGCTGTTGTGCTTTCTCACGCAACGCTGAGTAGACTTTCAGCGTTTTACAGGTCGCACTTTGGTCCATTTCCGCCAAATTCGGGAAATCTTTAGCGCGGCGCTGATAGGGTGCATCGGCGGCACTGTCCGGTAGCGCTTTTACTTCATCGATAAATTCCAACACGGGTTGGCGATCAACGCTGACACCAAAGTGTTGTGTCAGTTGTTGTTGGTTGTAGTTACAAGCATCGAACCCCAGTGGATGTTCGCCTATTACCATCACTTTGGCGCACTTAAAGCGATTGACGATCGCGGCAGCCTGCGCCAATTGTTGTAGCTCGCTGACCACATGGGCATCATCCGGCAGTCCATGAACAGTCTGGACCTTGATATTTTCGCGGCTCAATGCATGGCAGGCCAAATTAACCCCGCAGAAGGAGTTGAGCCGTAAACGACCACCGGTACGAGCCTCCGGGAAGGACCACATAGCTGTTGGGACCGGGAAGTCACGCACCACTTCACAGGTCAGCGAAGCATCGGTAAACGTCACCTGTAAAATTAGCAGTAAATCAAGATTGGCCTGCTTCAGCGCGGGCAACGCTTGTAACGCAGACTCGGCATCAAACTGTAATGCCGGTTCCCCAATCAACTCGATATCCATTGCTCTCAGGGTATTCCACGCCTGCGCCAGCATTTCCTGCGCATACGGCACATCAAAAGTACTACGGCCCAAGGCCAACACGCCCACTTTTGCTTTTTTATTCATCATATTGCTTCCAGTGAATTTAATGACTTATCGGTTGGCGCAGCTCAAGCGACAACACTGAAACGGTGTTCGGTGTAGCTAGAATAATTTTGATTTGGTCGCAGAATGACATCGGGGAAGTGCCCCTGATGAATGCTGTCAGGGAAGGCCTGTGTCTCGAGACATATTCCTGAAAATGCCTGATAGCGATGCCCCGCTTTGCCATTCCATACCTTGTTAGAAAGCTTGAATGCGTTATAAAACTGAATACCTGGCAGGGTGGTATGAACCGCCATCACCCGACCTGAATGTGGGCAAATCAGCGTGGCCGCCGGTTGCAGAGTGGTGCTATTTTTCTGCGATAAATCGTTTTTTTTCAGCACATAGTTGATGTCAAAATCCTGCGCTGGCCGCTGTTGCATCGCATCACCCAAGCGGCGGGCATTACGAAAGTCAAATGCAGTGCCTGCAACACGGACAATCTCGCCGGTCGGTAGCATGCTGCTTTCATCCACTGGCGTGATAAAGTCAGCGTCAATTTTCAGTTGCTGGTCGTGAATTAAATGAGTGTGACCGCGCAGATTGTAATGGCTGTGATTCACCAGATTGACGATGGTTGCCTTATCGGTTTGCGCCTCGAAACTGAAGGTCATGACATTGTCATCCGTCAGGCCGATACGGTGGCGCACCTGTAAATTCCCCGGATATCCCTCTTCACCATCGGGCGACGTGCGGCTAAAAATAATACCATCGCCCTCTTCCTGCGCCTGCCAGACATACTTATCAAAGCCACGCTGGCCTCCGTGCAAATGCTGCCCGGTCGGCAGTTCATTGGTTGCCAGCAGATACTCTTGCCCGTCAATGTTAAAGCGCCCACCCGCAATGCGATTGGCACAGCGACCGGCAATGGCACCAAAGAACGGATGACCGGCCTGATAGGAGGTCAAATCATCAAACCCCATCACCACATCCTCCAGTTGCCCGTGGCGGTCTGGCGCCCAAAGTTGGGTGATGATACAACCGTAGTCGGTCACGCAGAGCCGCATACCATTGCGGTTAGTTAGTGTAAACAGCGAAACTTCCTGCCCCTGATGCTCGCCAAATTGCTGGCGTTGAATTGTCGTCATACACTCAACCTCGTATTTCGTACGGCTTTGGTCGCCTGCCCGTTCAAGTGCAAAACACCATGCCGTACGATAGATAGAAAGGATTAGCCAGCAAAAGCAGCGGCTTTCCCCTGGCTGCCAAACAAGCGGATTTTTTCAATCACTTTTTGTTTCATCACATCACGCCCGTGGCCCAGCGAAACCGCCAAGACATACTCCTCTGGTGATTGATTCAATACTTCGCTAACCCCTTGGGTAAAGGCCTGACGCAGTTCGGTATCGACATTGACCTTGGCAACCCCCAAGGTAATCGCGCGGCGAATTTGCTCATCCGGCACCCCAGAGCCGCCATGCAATACGATAGGTTTCTTGACGATTTCGCGGATTTCTTGCAGGCGCTTAAATGCCAGTTTCGGCTCTTGCTTATACATCCCGTGAGCGGTACCAATCGATACCGCCAGATAATCAACGGTGGTCAGTTCGGCGAACTGTAGCGCTTCATCGCAACCGGTGATCAGGGCATCTTTTTCGTCAACTGAGATATCATCTTCAGTACCACCGATTTTACCAATTTCACCCTCAACGCCGATATTCAAGGCATGAGCGACATCTGCCACCGCGCGGGTAATACGCACATTTTCATCGAATGGCAGGTGAGAGCCATCGAACATCACCGACTGGAAACCGGCCTGAACTGCCGCCATGGTCTGCTCAAAACTACGGCTGTGATCCAGATGGATACAGACCGGTACCGTAATGTCATGCATAAAGGCATCAACCATTTCTTTCATGGGTTTTAACCCCATGACGCTAATCACTTTCTGCCCAATTTGCAGCATGATGGGCGCCTGCTCCTCTTCGGCAGCCAGCAAGATCGCGCGGATTGTTTCAGCATTGTGGGCACTAAAAGCGCCGATGGCATAGCCATGCTGCCATGCGTGTTGAATTAAGGTATTACCGGATACATAAGACATTTTCTCTCCCTCTGCGTGCTGATAACAGCCGCTTTAAAAACCATCAATTAATCGGAAATCATTCGGTTGTTGGCAGACCAGACTGACTGCGAACCTGTTGTAAAATGGCACTCCAATCCTGGCGCCCGCGCCCGCAGGCTCTGGCCTGACTGTAAACCTCGCGGGAAGCAGCCCCCATCGGCATGGTGACGTGCAATTGGTTAGCCACATCAAGAGCGATACCTAAATCTTTATGTGCTAAATCAATCATGAACGCTGGCGTTAAATCTCCCTTCAGCACCTTATTTGGCCACGTGGTAGTGAAATGCCCTTTACCCGCCGGAGTGCCACTCATCACTTGCAGTGCGACATCGAAAGACAGTCCCAGTGCTTCGCATAGTACGGCGGCCTCCGCCGACAACGCATTGAGCGCAATACTCATGTAGTTGTTGATAAGCTTCACGCGGATCCCCATCCCCGGCCCGCCCGCATTGATAAGTTCAGATCCCATTGCCATCAGTAATGGCGTTGCCCGCTCAACCTGCGCTTGCGTTCCCCCCGCCAGTATCAATAAGGTGCCGACCTGTGCATGGTCAGAGGTACGCCCCACCGGCGCATCCATAAAGCCATACCCTTTGGCCTGCATCTGTTGCGCCAAACGGTCAGTCTGTAACGGATGGATAGTGGACATATCAATCACCAGTGCATCTGGTGACAAGCGGCTACAAACGCCGTCGTTGCCGAACAGCACGTCATGCACCAGTTCTCCGTTAGGGAGCATGGTGATAACAAACTCTGCTCCTTCGGCGGCCTGCCCTGCGTTACCACATGGCGTGGCACCCAGCGCAGCCAACGCCGCTACCGCGCCGGGGTTGGTATCGAAAACATGCAATTGATGCCCGTGTTTAATGAGGTTACGCGCCATGGGCGATCCCATTTGCCCTAACCCGATGAATGCTACCTGTGCCATTATTCTCTCCTGTCACCTGATGTCATTTTTCGTCACTTGATTGGAATATTTTGTCTTCTTTTGATCGTATTTGTAATTTATGGTCAAAAAATTGACATCCGTCACTCTTTTAACATTTGAACGAATTAAAATGGTCACATCGTGATCAACAGCCCTTTTTTGGCTAACCAAGGAACTGAAACCATGACCCGGATTGCATGTGTAGGAATTGCGGTGCAGGACCGCCTCTATTACCTGACAAAACTGCCCGATAGCGGCGGTAAATATGTGGCGGATGATTATCGTGAGATTGGTGGAGGCCCGGCGGCAACAGCAGCGGTAGCGGCGGCTCGACTGGGCGCGCAAGTCGATTTTATTGGCCGGGTAGGTGATGATGCCACGGGCAATACTCTGCTCGATGAGCTGGAACACTATGGGGTAAATACCGCCCTTAGCCGCCGCTACGCCAATGCCCGTTCATCGCAGTCGGCGATCTTAGTCGACCGTCATGGGGAGCGCATCATCATTAACCATCCCAGTCCTGACCTGCCAGAAGATGCCCAATGGCTGACGGGGATAGATTTCAGCCACTATGATGTCGTGTTGGCGGATGTCCGTTGGCATCAGGGGGCGCTAACCGCATTTACACTGGCCCGCCAAACCGGTATCACCACCCTACTTGATGCCGATGTCACGCCGCAAGATATCCGCCCGTTGGTCGCTCTTGCGGACCACGCGGTCTTCTCCGAGCCGGGTTTACAGCGAATGACGGGCAAAAATGACACTGACGCTGCGCTCTTATTAGCCGCCAGTGACACAAACGGACAGGTGTATGTCACCCGAGGTAAAAAAGGTTGTTATTGGCTGGAGAACGGCGAACAGCAACATCAAGCGGGATTTGAGGTAGCCGTGGTCGATACTACCGGTGCGGGGGATGTTTTTCATGGTGCATTAGCGGTAACGCTGGGCCGACAACACACAATTACTGCGGCAGTGCGCTATGCTAATGCCGTGGCGGCATTAAAATGTACCCGCCCCGGTGGGCGGGCCGGAATACCTGATTGTGATCAAACTGACTCTTTCCTGACGCATTTTGTATAAAATAAACAATAGTATGATGAATGAGAGAGAGCAAAGCATGAGTCTGACCGAACTAACCGGTAACCCGCGCCACGATCAACTGATTCAACTGATCGCCAGTCGTGGCTATATGAATATTGATGAATTGGCACAATTGCTGGATGTTTCGACTCAAACCGTGCGTCGCGATATCCGTAAGCTTAGCGAACAAGGGCTGATTACCCGTCATCACGGTGGGGCCGGGCGAGCGTCTAGCGTCGTGAATACCGCGTTTGAACAGCGAGAGCTTTCATATACTAAAGAGAAAATGGCCATTGCTGAGGCGATTGCTGATTACATTCCCGATCGTTCAACGGTGTTTATCACTATTGGTACCACTGTTGAACATATCGCCCGCGCATTGATAAATCACAGCCACCTGCGGATTATTACTAATAGCCTGAGGGTGGCACACATTTTATATAAAAATACCGATTTTGAAGTGATGGTGCCAGGCGGTACGCTACGACCAAACAATGGTGGCATTATTGGCCCCAGTGCGGTCTCTTTCGTTGAAGGTTTCCGCGCCGACTATCTGATTACCAGCATGGGGGCAATTGATAGCGACGGCAGCCTGCTGGAGTTTGATGTTAATGAGGCGACAGTGGTGAAAGCGATGATGGCACACTCCCGCCACATCTTATTGGCAGCCGATCATACCAAGTTCCACGCCTCCGCCGCCGTCGAAATTGGTAATGTTGCCAAAGCTACAGCGCTGTTTACCAATGTTTCCCCCCCGTCACAACTGGCCGCACTGTTGCAGCAACAACAGGTAGAACTGGTGGTCACACAGTTAGGTAATCAGGAACCCACTATCTAAATTTTACGCAAAAAAAAGCAGGCGACACCGCCTGCTTTTTCAGGATTTAACGCGCTAAGAACAGGTCAGTTAATGGCGGCGAAACGGACAAACTCATCAGCATCTTGTACCGAACAGGCCAACCCAACAACGGTAGAATAACGGAACATTATCACTGGTGCTAAACGCCAGTTCCTGCGCGATACGGTTTCCTTGAGTCACGGCATTTTCCTTGTGGCAAGTTGTTGCAAAATGATAAATCGCTGCTGAAATTCTGTGCGAAACGCCTGTTTATCATCGTGATAATAGAAAGGTATCACTTGTGGCCGGAGAGACCAATAGGAAAAGCAAAGCAGGAATGAATTGTATCCGTTTGATTTGTAGGATTTTTCTTATGACCACGTTGTTTGCCTGTTTGCGGGCTATCGTTAGTCTCGCCGCAGCAGTAAGGAGTAACAACACGGGTTATTGTAGTGGCTGTTGACCTTCCACTGTCGAGCCAAAATCATCAATAATTGAGAAGAATACCGTCATATTCTTAGCCGGAATTTGATTACCGACTAGCCCACCATCGATGCTACTTTTCGGCGCGACCATATCGTCATTCCCCAACTTAACCGGGGTTCTCGCGGCACTTTTACTTTGCGCAATCTCCACAGTCTGGAATGTCACATTAAATGGCGTCGGATTGGTGACACGAAAAACCCCGCCACTGCCCTCTGGAACCCATCTGAAAGAGAGTTGGTTAAGCACCCCCTCTGAACTGGCTGGAATACCCGCCGGGCGATAAAACAGTTTGATGCGTGAGCGGAAGGCAATTTGTACTTCATTGTTGGTGGTCTGCGACGAGGCGCTTTTCGGAGGCACTTCTAATACATTCAGCCAAAACATCGATTCGCGATCAGACGGCAGTTGACCGGCAGTACCGGTATAGTAAATGCGAACAGATTTATTGGTTTGGGGATCAAGGCGGAACACTGGAGTATCAACAACAAACGGTACCTTTATCTGCTCAATTGATTTATCCATTTCAGCAATATTGTTATCAACCCACAGTTGCAGTAAAGCTGGGCGATTGCCCTTATTGAGGATCTGTACGCTGCCTGATTTATCATCTCCAGTAACCACCACTCGGGTCAGACCAATAGCAATACCCGCCTGCGCTGTGGTACTGAGCAAGAAGGAGGCAAGGGTCACCGCCGCAAACACGTGATACCGATGCGTGAACCTGCGGATATACAGCATGAGCCAGTACGATAGCGTTTTCATTTATAGATCAACGTAAAAGTAAATGCGCCGTTGACGGAACCACTTTGCACGGTGCTTTCAGTTTGATAAAGCCCGGCGTTCATCGGCACGGTGTAGCTCTGCGTGCTCGCTGAATTATAGCCGCTCAAGGTGTATTCGGTATTCAACACGATAGGTGTATTTGTCTGGCTACGCAATAATACCCCCACGCCTCTGGCAGTAGATCCGCTATTCAACGCTACCACACCATTTGCCGCATTCAGCACATTAGTTGCCGCGCCAAACGTATAATTAATACCCGCCAATCCACCAGGGCAGTTATTAAAATTGAGATTAAATGATCTTAACCCTTCAATATTGCCAATCCCAGTAAATTTATTGCTGGCGACATCCGGTAAATTGACAATCACATCCGGTGTGGTGCAGGTCTGTGTCATTAACTGGATATTCAGGGAATTTGGCGCAAAATCAAATAATCGGTAGCGGGTTGATTCAAGATAACTACTGGCGCCATTGTTATAGGTGCGATAGTTATAGGCATAAGCAGGGTCAAAAGCGGCAACCCATCCACTGGTTAATGTCGTGGCAATCTTAACAAACTTGATTTGTAGTTCTACGTTCAAGTTAAAATTAGCCCCATTGTTGTAAGGAATAGGGCCTAACAGCGGTGAGGAATAAACTATATTTGCCGCGCTAAAGCCATTCATCGGCTTCCAGTCGCTGCTGAAACCTGCGCCGGTCACGCGAAAACGCAGTGCATAGCCTAAGCCAGCTTTACCGGTATAAGAAAATACACTGTGACTATTGCCATCAATGTTGATTGTCCGGTCGATGCTGTACGGCGAGAACAGCCCTGCCCCAGCCTTAATACTGTCATTCATTGAGGTGGATAATATCTTGCACACCCAGCCCCCTGCGGGGAAGCTTATCCATGAACCAATCGGCGAACCAACCGCGGTGTTGGGCGGAACTCGCAGTGTGGTTGTCGGGCCATAAATATAGTAAGTACCGCTATAGTCACAATCCATGGCAGAGCCCAATGCATTAGCATTATGGCTGATCGCTAAACTACTCATCACCAGTAACCACAGTAAAAGTTGTTTTAGTTGACGGCAGCCGCGCGCTATCGAATCACTGGCTGCACCACAGAACCTGTCCATGTAATATTGCGCTATATTCCGATAAGAACTCATTTGCATATCACCTCTAACTGCCGGAATTCACCCTTAACCAATGCGCCGCTGGGTAATTTATAATCAAAGCCGCAACTATCACCAACGCCCTCACCCCATATCACGCGCAGATGTCCATCTTGCTGGTTCACCCGCACCATGGCTTGCCCGCCCTGAGCGATATAGCCCACACTGGCACCAGTGGCATCTTTCACCTCGGCACCAAACGGCAGTGGTGTGTTATCCGCCCGATGTCCGGTCAATAACATCGAATAGCCACTGGAGGTCTCAAACTTCACCAGTGCCACCGCACCGGCAGTAGGGGCAACCCGTTGACTGGTAGTTTTAAATTCCACATCCGACGATAAGCCTTTTGGATCCAGTTCTACATCATTTTGTCGGTAAGGGCTTAAGTAAGGCACCACCGCCCGGCCACTGCTATCGAGACGCATCCCCGAATAGTTGGCCACACGGGCTCCGGCAGCATCCGGGGCCTCAACAATCCCTACCGTATCGCCCAGATAGGAGGCAAAAACCACACCACCACCGTAGGCGACGATGCCACCAGACATATTGACACTGGCCTGCTCGTAATCATTACTTTTCGAATAACTGCCACCAATAGTCGTTTTAGGCGCCAGCCAACTGCCCGTCACGCCTACAGTGTTGTAGTTACCGTTCACGTCAGTACGGTTATTCGCCGCTGAAACACCATAGTTAAATTGATTATCGTCGCCAGCAGAACCTGAAACCCCGGTTTGAACTGAACTGCTGTCACGAGTGTTGGTGTAACTGGTGCTCAACCGCGGTGAACCCCGTTTGCTGCCCAACGGAATGGAGAAAGAGACGCTCAGTTGATTATCCCAATCCCCACTGGACATATTGCGCAGCCGATTAAGAACTAGGTTATAACTCAGTGACTTATAACTATTATTATAACCGAGTTGGAAATTCATATCGCGACGCTGCCCGCCCCAATAATCCTGCGCATTCGCATTGGCATAAAACGAACCATAACCCTCTGGCAAACCTTGAGTAATACTGATTTGCGCCTGATTGCGGCGACGATACTTAAAACTGTCATCGTAGCGAGTATTACCATCTGGCAGGCTTGAATTGAAAATAGTGTTATTAACTTCGCCATGTTGCAAATAGTCACGCATGCGCATCGCTTCTGACGGCGTATAAAAACCGTCACTGGAATAGTGGTAACTGGCGATGGTCAGGCTGGTATTGGTTTCCGGTAATGAGTTCGCATAGGTAATGCCCATACTCTGACCGTTCTGATCACTCTCACCGGGTAACCTGGTTTGTGCTTGTGTCAAACTAAATGCCACCGCGCCTACGGGGGTATTAAACGCCAGCCCGGCAGAGGCCGATAGATACCCTTCGGCTGCAACCACTCCACCGTTACCGGTGATTAAATTGGATAAGCCATGGCGCAAGGTTCCCATCAAGAGAGCCGGTTTTTCCGCCATTGAATTATCACGATACTCACCGGCCATTAAAGAATAGCGCGTGGTTCCCGGCCGCAATAGCTCGGCAATTGATGCAAATGGCACGGTAAACGACTGCTCGCTACCATCAGCTTCAGTAATAGTGACAATCAGATTGCCGCCCTGACCTGTAGGGTAGAGATCGTCGATGGTAAAAGGCCCCGGTGGCACCGTGGTTTCATAAATAGATTGGCCTTGTTGACGCACCACGACACGGGCGTTAGTACGGGCGATGCCGCGCACTACGGGTGCATAACCACGCTGAGAGTCAGCGAACATACGATCATCCGAGCTTAATTCAATGCCACGATAGCTGAGACTGTCGAATACCTGACCATCAGTATTGGAGTCACCAATCGTCATTTTGCTATATAACGATGGCACCGCACGCTCCGCGTAGGTGGCCAGATTTTGATAATCAAATCCCTGACTGTCACTTCGATTTAATGCGCTACGATAGTATAAACGCCAACTTTGCCAGTTGAATCCGCCTAGCAGCCCGAGATATTGATAAGTCTGGCTACTGGCATCACTCTGATTACTGCGATAACCGGTGTAATCATATTTCAGCGTTGCCGCCGTCACACCGTCATCCCAATATTTGGGATTAACATAGCCACGCGCCTGACGGATTAAGGAAGCCTGTGGGATCTGAATATCCAACCGCTGGGTATTCTCATCAAAAATGGCATTCCCACCGTCCAGCAGAGTACTCGATGACGAGCAAACACTGGCAGTTTCCAGTTGTTTCAGTACATCAGGCGTGAGCTTAGTGGTATCAATTCCGAGTTCATCAAACAACTTTAAGTCAAAACACGGAAGAGCCACTTTAGATTCTGGCGACGGCAACTCAAAGCGTATCGCCTGACGCCCGATCCATTGCTCATTCAAATAGATATCAATACTACGCTCACCTGGAGCAACGGGATTGCCCTCACTATAGCGGCTGGCATCAACAGAAAAACGGAGGAAAGAATCACTGAACTCAACATGTTCAGGGTCTTCAGCACAGGCGGGTAAATTAAATAGCATGCCGCCCAAGCTAAAAATAACAAGGGAGAATGCCGACAAATATTTCGGGCGCTCGTTTTTTTGATAATACATGTAATAATTAAACATTATATCGAGGCCATTTAATAAATATGCACCCGGTGGATGCAGAGAAAGACTAATTAATTATATTTATGTTTTTATTGCGCCAACTTTTTAACACCCTGCGTCTCGCCACCCTGATCATTGATAACAGAATAAAAAACTTGTGTAGTATTATTTATTGGTCCGTTAGCGCTAACCGGTAAGCTAAGCTCAGCAAAAGGTGCAATCATCTTATTATTTATTTTACTCAAGTTCGCCACCGCCGGGCTCTCTTTTGATGCCCGTAACTCCAATTTTCTAAAGGTTATATAATACGGTGATGCATTTTTTATAACCAGTTGATTGCCCTTTTTAGAAAAGGTCAGATTCGTAATAGCCTGTTCTATCGGCATCGTTAATTCTGCTGGGCGATAGAACATTTTTATTCGGGTACGAAAAGCCAATTGCAATTTATTATCTTCCCCCGTGGCACCTTTAGTGGGTTTAGGCGGAATCTCTAGCAAATTAAACCAAAAAAGCGTTTCACGATCGGTTGCTAAGCCGCTGCCAGTACGGAACAGGCGAATAGTCTGATCCCGTTTAGGATCCAGACGCACTACTGGTGGCGTAACACTAAAAGGCACCTTGATGGTATCAGGACGCGCATTCGCATCACCGTTATCAATCCAGGCTTGAAGAAGAACCGGCATATTACCGGTATTGGAAACCTTAACCACACCTTCACGCTGCTTCTCGTCATAAATAACACGCGTACCCGTGATCATGACTTCAGCACGGGTAACCGTTGCTGCAACCAGTAATGTGACAAAAGCAAAGGCTATAAAGTATGTTTTGCGCATAAGAGTTTCCAATTATAGAGCGAATGAAACAGGGAGCATTAAGCTCCCATTTGGCAACAGATAACATTAGCTATAACAATCACTTGCCACCAGCTACGCTATATCACACGCTTTGATTAATCGTAAACAATAGTATAGTCGACTTGTGTTACAACGGTACCAGCACCAACAGTGCCACTATTCGCATAATATTGTGCGTAGTAGCCCAATGTTGCATCACCAGTGGAAATATCTTCCACCACGCCGCCCTGGCTAGCGCCGCCTACCATGATTGCTGTGCTGCTTTTGTCTAACAAACGAACCTGAACACCAGTTGCTGTACCGCTATTGTTGTTCAACCGGCCAGTGCTGGTCTCAACAAAAGCACCTGGTTCGACGTAAGCATAAGCGTTATTCAGTGTCGCCCCAGTACAACCAGACAACGAGATATTGAAAGGAGTGGTACCCGCAACGGAGTTGACTGAACTCAGTGCGCTTGCAGAAATAGTCGGTAAGTTAACGGTCCCATCTTTAGTGCCGTTGTTGACAGAGACACCACAAGTCGTATCTGTAATTTGACCGTTAATGGTAATAGTTCCATCAGCAGCAAATGCTGATTGTGCAATAAATACGCTTGCAATAGCAGCGATTAATGCATTGCTAGTTTTAATTTTCATGTTTATTTCCCTGTGCTTTAAAATAAGGTTTTAGGCCAATAATATTAATTAGGATTAATATCCTGAATCAGTGAAATCCGATTTCGTACGGCTATTATTTCAGCATTTTAAATATTGTCAATCCAGTCCAAAACGTGATGTTATAAATGCATTACCAAATAATAAGAATCACAGAATACAAACAAAAGAAGAGTGGAAATTCACGGCAGGACATATCTCATTCCGTGTGGGAAATTACCTACAATCGATAGATAACATATAAAAATAAGTTATATTCGATATTAAACACGTGAATGACTCATAAATAAAAAAACAATATAAAACAGGCTTGTGGGACTTTTCTTTCGCTGATAGATGAGGACATCTTAAAAAAATACCATTCTTAGATATAACACATCAAAAAATGCCAAACATAAATTTAGCCAAAAATGATCTTTACAAATTATTTATAATATTTAAGTGAAAAAATATCTATTTATCGAAAAATTAAATTAATATCAACAAATCTCATGACAAAAAGAAACAAAAATAGCCACTTTTATTATCTTATAAACAGAAATAATTATCACTTACTGTTATCTTTTTTGACTCTGCCAATCATTGTAAGCCAGTACGTAATGCCATCTTATGGAGCGATAGCATCACCTCATCTCCACCTGTGTGCCTAATTTACGCGCTAACCCTTTGGCACCTTCTCGCATAACGCTATCATGATTCCAGCGAAATAATGGGGCAGCTATTGGTGCCAGACAGTTCATCCAGCGCGTATTGGTTCGAATATGCCAATCGTAACGAACAATGGTGTCGCTGCCATTGTAAAATAATGACCACTGCCCAATCCCTTCAACTTCACCACTCGCCTGCCCCTCTAACAAATGTAAAGGCATAATGGTTACTACATGAATATCAAAGGTTATCCGATAAGGAAGTACACCTTTCCAGGTATAACGATGTAATGCGCCGATACCCTGTAGATCGCCTTTTTCTATCTCAATGATTTGCTCCAGGCTTTTCCACCAATACGGCCACATATCCGGGTGGCATAAAATATCCCATACTGCCTGAAGCGGTGCCTTGACCTGCCAAATGGTGGAAAACCGATACTCAGCCATACCAGCGAACTCCGCATCAAGGGGTGAAAAAACGCTCAGGAAAATGCAAATTGATAATCATTGCCTCCATAATGACCGTTTCCAGTTGCCTTTCATCCACCCCATAACTGATCACTTTGACAGGCAAATGGGATCGATTATCTAGCCAGATGTCACAGCGATGCACCTTATCCACAGTGAAACCGGCCGGGCCAGTTATTGAGAGGTGCAATACCAGTTGTTGCGCGAAAACCTCCTCACCAAGAATTGCGGTCTTTCCACCTTGTTGCAGGCGCTGGATGTTGTCTAACAACCTTCCAATGTCTGATTGATCCACCCGGTGGCCATTTTTATCGCGTATTAAGGTATTGGTGGGCAAAAGGCTCAGCACAGGTAGCGTGTTTACACCGAAGGGCCATAATCGAACTTTGCCACTCTCAGGGCTATAGACCAGCGCGGCGCCATTGTGGGGTTCAGTAAAATCCATACGCACATATCCCGGCTTACGATAGCTATAACGAATCACCGTAGCCTCGCCTTGTGCTGACAGAGAATGAATTATGACCTGATAGGATTCAATCTGCTCAAAATGGTGTTGAGCGACCCGAATCGGGTCAGAGGTAAGGAGACTCGATATTGGCATGAACATCGGGCTGGCATCACCCGCCATCGCTGCATAGGCAACACTGCCCGGCAGCAGTAGTGCCGTCAGTATTACAATGAAACCGGTTAAGCCGCGAATAGCCTTCTCCTGCATTTGGGATTCATCAGTCAGAACTCTCTGATGTCATAATTAAATATAGGCCTAAATAGCAGCAAACAATCAACAACCCTGATCTATTATTTATCATCTTGCCACGCCAACTTAGTGTGATAAGGATCGCTGAATTTTTTTCTATAAGTGCTTGAATAATGGCGGAGCAAGCGGGGTTTTCCCCTTAGAAAGGTTATCTTCTCAGTCGTTTTCGGGGCAACCTCTTCAGCCGCTCCGGTATCTCTCCATGAAACGGTTGCGATCATGCACCTTTTTACGGCATGTTTATGGTAACACCTCCCTGCTTTAGATATTCGAATTATCACTTTGTGGGCAACCTGATGATTAAGTGGCTGTGGAAAGCAAATCAACCGCAAGCGGAGATGCTTGCGCAGTGGCAGGAAGCACTGAACATCCCACTGTTGGCTCCGCTGAATGAGCAGGAGCAGCAGCGGCTGGTTTCTGTTGCCAGTAATTTGCTGCAACAAAAGCGGCTGGTGCCATTGCAGGGGTTAGAACTAACACCGCTGATGCAAGCCCGCCTTTGTCTGCTATTCGCACTGCCAGTGATGGAACTCGGCGCCAAATGGTTAGATGGCTTTCATGAAGTCCTTATTTATCCTTCACCTTTTGTGGTTGACGACGACTGGCAAGATGATCTCGGCTTGGTGCACTCTGGTCAAACGGTACAATCGGGTCAAAGTTGGGAACAAGGGCCGATTGTCTTGAACTGGCAAGATATTCAAGATTCCTTTGATTTATCAGGCTTTAATCTGGTTATTCATGAGGCCGCGCACAAGCTGGATATGCGTAATGGTGGCAATTCTAACGGGGTGCCTCCTATTGCTATGCGTGATGTAGCTGCATGGGAATATGACCTGCATCAGGCGATGGACAGTATTCAAGATGAGATAGATATGGTAGGTGTCGAGGCTGCCAGTATGGATGCGTATGCCGCCAGTGATCCGGCGGAATGTTTTGCGGTATTATCAGAGTATTTCTTCAGTGCGCCTGAACTATTAGAAAGTCGTTTTCCTGTTGTTTATCAGCATTTCTGCGCATTCTATCGTCAGGACCCACTCGCCAGATTAAAACGTTGGGAAAATGGGTTAGCGGATAATCAAAATACCGATAATATGCAGCCACTAAGTTAATTACCTATACCTTCGTTGAAGCAGTAAAGAGTCGATAGTTAATAATAAATCGCGGACTGGCCTTATTTAGCCGCTATATCCACCCTCTTTGCTCAGATGCTGAGCAGTCAATCGCAATGTACTAATTTAGCGTTGACAGTATCGGGCATGCTAGATATCATGCGCCCCGTTCACACGATTCCTCTGTAGTTCAGTCGGTAGAACGGCGGACTGTTAATCCGTATGTCACTGGTTCGAGTCCAGTCAGAGGAGCCAAATTAGAAAAGCTCGCTTAGGAAACTAAGCGGGCTTTTTGCTTTTGTTTTTTTGATCGTTTTTGTGTGTTACTGGCCGAAGCCTCTTCTCTAAGCCTGCCGATACGGCAGTGAACAGTTATAAAATACACATAACTTGCTGATGGTAAAAGAAAAATAGACTGCGAGGGTAAAAAAGGCTTTTTTAATACTCTCGACCAATCCTGTATAAAATCAATACGTTAGTGTTGGCCGAAAAAAGAGGGTTAAAAATAGAGAATGGTGGCGATGATGCTGCAACCATAAACACCGCCAATTCCCAAACGAAATGCAACAAAGTGACCCACCGGTCAGGTACGGATAAAATAGCCGTATTGACCCTGTCGGAGACCCTGTTGCATGAAGGGAAAACATTTGACTCAGCATGAGCGCTTTTACATCGAAAAACGAAAAGCTGAAGGCGTTAATCAGTCCTGCATTGCCAGAGAGCTCGGCGTCTCTCGCTCTACCCTGAGCCGGGAGCTCAGGCGTAATACGGACCCCGCTTTCAACGGACTTTACTCCTCCAGACGCGCTGATGCCTTAGCCAGACAACGGCGGGGCGCCACCTCGGCACACAATGCCTGTTTCCCTCTGGGCCAGCAGACACAAGACTTTCTCCGGCAGGCGCTGGCTGTACATACCTCCCCTGAGGTTATCTGTGGGAGACTGAAAATCCAGTTTGATATCGCCGTCAGCAAAAATACCCTCTACCGCTATATCCGTTCGGACAGACAGGCTGGCGGTAAGCTTTACCTTCAGCTCCCTCACCGGGGTAAACGCTATCGCTATGATACGGGTGAGCCCGGACGCACGCCCATCCCGGACAGGGTTGGCATTGAGCACAGGCCTGCTGAGGCTGAACTCAAACAGGTTCCCGGGCATGTTGAAATCGATACGATTTTTGGCAAAGACCAGAAGTCATTCCTGCTGACGGTCGTGGACAAAGCCACAAAGCAGGTCATTATCCGTAAACTCCCCAATAAGTGCGCTGAGAGCGTCGTGGAAGCGTTCAGGGACATCGTGGCGAATACTTTCTGCGAGTTTAAAACCCTGACGGCAGATAACGGACCCGAGTTTGCGAAACATAAGGACATCACTCAGGTAACGGGCGCAAAGGTTTACTTTGCCCGGCCTTATCATTCCTGGGAGCGGGGGTTGAATGAGCATACCAACGGTCTGATACGGCGGTTTTATCCGAAAGGAACCGATTTTAATGGCGTCAGCGATGAAGATATTGCGAGACTGGAGCACATCCTCAACACTCGGGGGCGCAAATCTCTGGAATACAGCTCACCGAATGAGGTATTTTTAGAGTATCTACTCGCTGCATAACGCATGATGGTTTGTTGCGTTTCGTTCGGGAATGGGGCCACTAAACCTTCCTGTAATCAGAATTTTCTGCAACTCACCTTGCTCAACAAATAACAAGAAGTGTAGTGTACTAAACTGGCTTTTTAGCCGTAAAAAAAGCAGATTACACCACTGCTAATGGCGGTTTGGAATACGTTATTTTGCTTCGTTTGCCGTTATCCACCAGCCTATATTTGGATTGATCCTGTGCGGCTATTATCGTACCAGGCCGACATTTTGATATGTTAATTGTTAGATATCCTGGAAATTACAACGTTGTGTGCAACGGAGACATCCGTACAAAAGTGCGAGATGAATATTAGTCGACGCGAAGGAATATGAATATGGCTGAGTTTCAGGATCCGTTTTTCACCAGCACATCAGAAGACGTGGAAGCCGAATACGTTTGTGGTGTTGAGGCCTTACGGGCAGGCGATTGCAACGCTGCAAGTAGACACTTAGGCAATGCTGCTCGGGGAGGTCACGTTTCGGCATTATTCAATCTTTCTCTTCTTTGGGGGTCAGGCAGTGTGACACCCTATGATTTCGATCTGGCGGCAGACTGTTGGTATAAAGCAGCGGAAGCCGGTCATCCTCGAGCCAAAGCTATTCTCTGGCAGTTGGAGGCAGCGGATCGAGGTGGATTTGGAGCAAATAATCTCGCTAAATTTGCCAAAGACGCGAATTCTGGGGATAGCCTGATATATTCGATAATGGTTTGTGCCGCCCGCTTTTATGATGTGATTTGCCGAAAATACGGCGCTACGGTGGACGTTATCGCTTATGAATTGGATACAGCCACAATGAGCAATTTTGATTTCGTTCATTCATTCGTCAAGCGAACTGGCATAAACAAGGACTTCTACGAAGGGGGTTTGAACCGGTTAAAACCCGATTCAGCCGCGGATCAAATCGTTGATGGCCTAAATCAGTTACATGCTGCGATGAGATCGTCAGGTGTAAGTGAAAAGCTCGCTGCCATGGCCCGTTGCTCTATCGTGGGACATATCATTGCAAAATCACCCTACGGAGAGCATTCTCAGCCGCTTCGCGGTATAGATACGTTCTTTATCGAGGATGCAGGATTATTAGCTGAATCACGCGAGAGTCATGCCAACGAAATGGACTTATCTGCCAGGAAGCGGGAGTCTCAGGTCGAGCAAACTCAGAGACAAATCGCAGTTAATCTTGAGCAGATGGGGGCATCGGTCCTCCTCATAACGCAATCAGGGAAAGTCGTTATGACGGCAGACAGCTTGCAAGACCGACCACGCAATTGGTTTGGTGGGAAGGTCATGGAGGTCATGATAAGCCGCCCAGGCTTAGCCCCGTATTTCATCTATTATGAGAACGACGAGTACTACTACAACATGTCTGGGCCTGCTCAGCAGTCCTTTTCCAACGCTCAAGGCTACAACAACTATCGCAGTAACGTATCGCAAGCCCTATGCATGTATTTGGTGGTACACCTGATAGCAACACAGGGCAACGATATAAGTCATCCTGAGATGTCATTCAGTCACAACAGAATACACACAAATGTCATCGCCTACGTTGATAGGCTGAATAACTGGTACCCCATTCAACACAACTCGGCAGAATCAAACTCAGCGACAGAACGCAAGGTCGCACAAGTTAATAGGGGCGAGATCGACATTACTGATGTTATTGCCGTTCATCATACATCTCCCTCATAGATTAACCGCGGTTGCGGGGAATAGCCTTTACCGGCAATTCCCCGAACTGATCCAGACGTGCGCGGCTATCTTCCAGAGTTACTGTCCGGTGGGTTGATACCCTGCCACTCCGGTTTATTCGGCATGCCCGCGTCGTCTAACACTCTATAAAATGAACTTCATAAAACTATAAATAAAAGGCTGATTATTATAATGAAGCCACTTTAGGCATTGGTTTTGCGTTCAAATACCTAAAGTGTTACTGAAAATAATTCTTTATTGTCTTCTGTTCATTTCACTGCTTGCCAAAATAAAAGGACCAATACCTTTATTGTCGTTGGTAACCTTTTTCTGAGTACCTAGGTTCTCTTTCAGGATGAGAACATGCGCGAATGGCATCAAATCGCCTTAATAACTTTATGCCGAAATGGTTAATAAAAATCACTACTGTTAAGCGTCAGCCAGCACATTGAGATGGTTTTACAACTACCAAATTAAAAAAGCCCACTTAAGCAACCTCAAGTGAGCTTTTTACTATTTAATCTGCTAATAAGCCCTACAACTCCAGGCTTACACGACCCTCCCCCTATTTACGATTAAGGATACGGAGAAAATCCTGTTTATTTGAGATTAATGAGAGCGCATTGGCAATAATTTCATCACTAAAAATCGAGGCTACATCTTTTAACACATCAATATGCTCCTTTTCTTTAGCAATAACCCCAATGGCAATAAACATAACATTACTTCTATCCCAGATGACACCATCAGGGAATTGAAAAATCTCAACACCGGTTTTAACAATGATATTTGTGGCTGATTTAGGCAGATGAGGTAAGGTAATACCATTCCCTAAGAATGTAGAGACTTGTTGTTCTCTTTCATTAAGAAAAGAGATACAGTCTTGGTTAATATAACCTTTTAATTTAAACTCTTTTCCTATCATTGCTAAAACTTCAGCTTTATTTTTTGCATGACATCCTAAGTGTAGGTTATCAACGGTAATATTATCTATCATTATCTGTCCCCTTTGCGATATGATCTTTTTTATCTCATATAAAAATTATGTTATTAATTACCGGCAGACAGTTCTTCTTCAAGTTGTTCTAATGATTTATTGGATGTTTCTGGTAAGGCGGTAATCACAAAGATAATCGCCAGATAGTTGATAAGAGCAAAAATCAAGAAGACCGGACCCAAGCCAAGTTTCGCCTGAAGCACGGGGAACAAGTAACTCACAATGGCATTCATGATCCACATGAAAAATACTGAGATCCCCATAGATAGGCCACGAATCTTTAATGGGAACAGTTCTGCTAATACGACCCAAGTCAGAAAGCCCATCGTACCCTGCATGACCCCGACAAACAGTGCACCCAGCAACCAAATAACAGTTGCCTTTATTTCACCAACCAGATAATAATCCGCACCAGCAATAATCAAGTGCAGCGTTGCCATCAGGGCAAAACCATACACAATCAGTGTTTTCCGTTTAAAACGATCAACCAGGAACATAACCCCAATAACCATCCCCCCGACAGAAAAAACGCCATTTAACACGTTGCAGATTAGCGACATTCTTTCCGAGAATCCGGCAGTTTTTAATATTTCCGTACCATAATACATAATGACGTTAACACCGGTAGTTTGCTGTAAAGCTGCCCAGGCAATACCTACCAAAATTAATTTTAAGATCCACGGTGTTTGAAAAATAATAGCCAAATCATTTTTAGCATACAATTTCTTTTCTTTTTCGATATCAATCAACGTTACGATATCATTAAATTCTTTAATAGCCCGTGGCTCAGGGCGAATTTGTTTTAAAATTACTAATGCCTCTTCCCGCCTATTTTTACTGATCAACCAACGGGGGCTTTCTGGCGAACGCCACATTCCTACTAACAAGCAAATAGCAGGGATAGTTTGAACCAATAGCATATAACGCCAGACCTCAGGTAGATGGCCCCAGGCAATACCAATTACCGCATTTACTGCAAATGCTGCTAATTGTCCAATAACAATGGCAACTTCATTCAACCCGGTAAGTTTGCCCCGCATTTCTGTCGGTGCAACCTCGGATATAAATGTAGGTGCAGTAACCGATGCCCCGCCTACCGCGTAACCAAGCAAAAATCTGGCAATTAAAAGAGTGGTGATATTAGGTGATAATGCACACAATAACGCACCAAAGAAAAAAACGAAGGAGAGATAGAGCAGGTATTTTCTTCGACCAAAAAAGTCAGCCAATTTTCCGCCAAAAACACTACCAATGGCGGCACCGACCAATAGTACACTCATTACCAGGCCCACTGTCGTCGGCGTCAGGGCCATATTTTCTTTCAATGAAGAAAATGCACCATTAATAACACCGGTATCATAACCAAAGAGCAAGCCACCAAATGTAGCGACTAATGTTATTTGATGTAATCGTTTTCTCTGTTGTGCATTGAGATTCATCATTAACGACATATCATTACCTTTTTATTTGATTATCCATTTAATGTCAAAAAGGGTTTCAAAAAACAAAAGTAACTCCTTCTCCACCTTAAAACATGGAGGTGATGAAGAACTTTTTGACACTCTGATTTATTAATAAGATAAATGCAGTTATTGAAGACAAATAAGTTTTATTCCAGAGTGCGATATTATATGATTCTTGCTACGGTTTTTATTTTGCATGATCCTTTTGCGCTCCCAATTTTTAAAATGTACCGATTACCATGGTGGTACTGGTAATACGTTATATTTTGCTACCCCGCCTCAACCGACGTCCCAGCCCCTCATTCTGCTGACAGCACAAACAAAGGTTGCGGCCTGAAACCAACCGACGGCTTGGCTGCAATAACCACCACCAATCAATCCAACACTGACTTCTTTCATCTATATCCTCCTGACGAGACAAAAATAGACTATCAATGAATGCTCGCTAGCGGTTTCTGGCGATCCTCAACTGGCGTTATCACTGATAAGTATGTTAACTCACTGTGACACAACATATCATTTTGATTGAAATTAAAATTCCATATCGATCACAACATGGCATTATAATTTCATTTTTGGTGAGGGGAATTTCAGGTAATACAGGTACCTCATCATCAAACACACAATTACCTAACTGATATATAAGTAATATTATACTTAGAATAGATGACGGCACTGATGCGTTATTCACGCTATAATTACAAAAAAATTTACAATTTTGTGACTTAGATAACTATATTATTTCAAAAGTAGCCATCAATAGAATAAAATATTTCATTTATTTTTGACGACTCTAAGTATCAATTTTGGGTGTGATGTTGGTCTGAGTCTGGATTTGTGGCGGGGTTGCGGGCGTCAAAAAAGAAAAGTGATCAAGATAATTGATGAGAAAGCCCCGTATAGCTAAGGTTGGGCGGGGCTTTCGCTATTTGATAGTCTGTTCTGTGAGCTGTTTTCTTTTACAGTGCATAAAAAATCAATACGGCAATACCACCGAATAATATCCATTTAATCAAATAATAGATCCTACGATTCCAGGCTTTCAACCGTTTCCCCACCTTGCGCACTGCATAGATGTATTTAAACATACGATTGACACCACCGGTACGATCCCCCTCTTCGTTGGGGGCTGTGGCTGCACTCATTAAATTGCGCCCCAACCAGTGGTTAATCCATTGCGCCCAGCGGTAACGCATTGGCCGCTCAATATCACAAAACAGGATCAGCCTATTCTGCCCACTCTGATTCTCGGCATAATGAATATAAGTTTCATCAAATAAAATGCCTTCACCGTCACGCCAACTGTAAGTGGTGCCATCAACATCAATAAAACAGCGGTCATCATTCGGGGTGATTAAACCAAGGTGATAACGTAAAGAACCGGCATAAGGATCACGATGCCGAGGCAGGCGGCTACCGTGCGGTAATTCAGCAAACATCGCTGCCTTTACCGAAGGTAATCCGCGTAATAACGAGGTGGTATAGGGGCAAAGTGTCATCGCCGAGGGATGGCTATCTTCATACCATTTCAGATAAAAACGTTTCCAGCCAGTTTTAAAAAACGAATTAAAACCCGCATCATTATATTTATCCGATGCTTTGATTTGCTGGATTTCCATCAGCGCCTTACCTTCATCCCTGATTTGCTGCCAGTTTTCACGCAGCACGGTCAATTCAGGGAAGAGATCCTGCTTTAAATAGGGCGTGGTGGGTACCCGTGAAAACAGATACATAAACACATTGATTGGTGAAACAAATGTCGAATGATCTGAGAGCTGACGCCAGAACTTGTAGCGAACTTTGCCACGAAAATGCACATAGACTACACATAAGATAAAAGCGAATAGCACTATATATTTCATGATGTCCTATCAAATAAATATGGTTGATAGTCAAATATTTAGTCTATATCGATTGAAATTTCCAACTTAAAAAAATAAAAAGTTATTACAACAAGTGACTAGCCCCAACTTAGTAAGCAATAAATGTTTGAATATCACTGTCATTAACAGTGAAACATCCCGTAAAAATGCGGCCTGCTGGGAAGTCACTGCTGAGATCGCGTAATAGCTGCAACTCAAAACGCCCTGATGCCATGGAATAACTCAGGAAACGGGCCTCCAGGAAGTCAAAATAACGCCCTAGCTGTGGATACACCGCTTTAAATAGACTCTCTTTGGCTGAAAAAGCCAATGTCAGTAAATGGTTGAATACTAATGGGCCTTCCTGAAGATCGCGGTACTCCTGCTCACTAAGGATCCCGGGCCATAGATCATTCGCCCTTTCAACTGCAATCAGGCTTTCAATATCTAGCCCAACACCGTGGACATGGGCACTTTGATCAGAATACTCTGTAGCCGGCGTTATAATTTGCGCAGTGCACAGAGCACGTTGGTTGTTATGACTGATGCTACCAATCAAACCGGCGGGCCATAGTGGCGCGCGATCTAGCCCATTCGCTAACGGATAATTGCGTACTTCAAGCATATTCAGCACTTGTCGGGCGACAAAACGGCCCGCCAGGTATTCGGCACGCCGTTTTGCCACTGCTTTTTGTAAACTGCCGGGAAACGCAATGCCATAAGCAGCAAACAGCTCATCCCGGTATTCATTGACATCAAAATCACATTTTGCCAACAGGCCGTGAAACAATGGTTGGCCATTTAAACCGCTGGCTGGCAGTGCGGCAAAGGTAAAGTTACGAATAAATACCGACGTCACGCGTTATCCTAATCATCTGGATTCATAGGCCTTTATAATAGTAGTTAACCCACAGCACCACAATATCCGAACCTATCCCGATGGCTAAAACACATCAGTGAAAGCAAGTTGCTACCAAAAGCCAAAACACCAATCCCATCAACAAATAACCCAATACGACTTAATTCATTATGAAATGTCACTTCACAATTATTGAAACGCAGTTCCTGACGTTTCTTTTTCTGTGACAATGGTCAATTTAAAAGAAAAAGTAAACAGCTAGGTTAATTACCAGAGGGATAAAGGAATAACCTTTTTTTATATATTGATATATCCGTCAGGTTACAGGTTACAGATACGCACCTGCTGCTTGAATTCTATTGGGTATATACCTATCCCATTATTAAAAATAATCCATTTTATCTTTTGTATAGCGACTTCTGGAGAACACTGAATGAAATTCCCAAAGCCTTTGCCCACACTGTGCCTGGCTATTTCTGCCATATTATTTAGTCAAATGGCCTCTGCTCAACAAATTAAAGCTGCCGATGTTCACCCCAAAGATTATCCTAATGTTGTTGCTGTTAAAAATATGGGTGACAAACTAAAGACCGCAACGGATGGTCGCCTGGAAATTAAAACATTCCCAGGTGGTGTCTTAGGTGATGAAAAGCAAATGATAGAACAGGCTCAAATGGGAGCAATTGATATTATTCGTGTTTCTATGACCCCTGTTGCCTCTATTCTGCCGGAGATCAGTGTCTTTACCCTGCCCTATATGTTCCGCGACGAAGACCATTTACATAAAGTTATTGATGGTCAAATCGGCCAAGAAATCGGTGATAAAATCACTAAAAATAAGAACTCAAAATTGGTATTTCTCGGCTGGATGGATGCGGGTACCCGTAATCTGATTACCAAAGAACCGGTGGTTAAACCAGAAGATCTCAAAGGTATGAAAATCCGCGTTCAGGGCAGCCCGATTGCACTGGCTACCCTTAAGGCCATGGGTGCCAACTCACTCAGTATGGGTGTAAGCGAGGTATTCAGCGGGATGCAAACCGGGGTGATTGATGGTACCGAAAATAACGAACCGACCTTTATCGCCCACAATTATCTGCCGGTTGTCAAAAACTATACCCTGAGCGGCCATTTTATTATTCCTGAGCTGTTCCTTTATTCCAAAACCAAATGGGATAAATTATCTGCTGAAGATCAACAAACTATTCTGAAATTGGCCAAAGAAGCACAGGCTGAGCAGCGCGTATTATGGCAAGCCTATGTGCAGCAATCCCATGACAAAATGAAAGCCGGTGGCGTGCAATATCATGAAATGGACCATGACTATTATTATAAAGCCACTCAACCCGTTCGTGATGAATTCGGTAAGGATCATCAAGAACTGATCAAGCAGATTGCAGCCGTGCAATAACATCTTTCCGACAGTATTAAATATTTTAATACTACTGATATTTACCCAAGGTCATGGGGGTTGTAGCCAATGACCCTGGGTACACTGAGGTCTCCGCTATGGCTCGCTATTATCTATCAACGATGGATGCGTTATATCGCCTGTCAATCTGGGTCGCTGGTATTGCCTTAATCATTATGGTTGTGGTTATCCCTATGGGGATATTTGCCCGTTATGTCCAAAACGATGGCTTATCCTGGCCAGAACCCGTCGCCATATTATGTATGGTGACATTTACTTTTATTGGTGCTGCCTGCAGTTATCGTTCTGGTTCACATATTGCCGTCAGTATGGTCACTGATCGGCTCTCTGAGACCGGTAAAAAAGTATGCCTGTTATTGGTTGATTTGCTGATGGTGCTGATAAGCCTGTTTATTTTGGTCTATAGCTACATTCTGTGTAGCGAGCTTTGGTCACAACCAGTGGCTGAGTTCCCATTACTGACAGCAGGACAAAGCTATATTCCTCTGCCAATCGGCTCCGCGATTACGCTGATGTTTATCATCGAGCGGCTATTTTTTGGCCCGCAGACCCACCGCCCGGTAGTGATGATCGGCAATTCATAATTTGGGGAACTTTGCCTTATGGACGCATTTATTTTAGTTTTTACGCTGGCAATCTTGCTGGCTATTGGTGTCCCGGTGGCTTATGCCGTCGGTTTAAGTGCCATCGCCGGTGCATTTTGGATTGATTTACCGTTGGAAGCGGTGATGATTCAAATCACCAGTGGCGTCAATAAATTCTCATTACTGGCCATTCCGTTCTTTATTCTGGCGGGGGCCATTATGGCCGAAGGTGGCATCGCACGGCGGCTGGTGAGTTTCGCCTATATTTTCGTTGGTTTCATCCGTGGTGGTTTGTCGCTAGTTAACATTGTGGCTTCAACATTTTTCGGTGCCATTTCAGGATCATCAGTGGCAGATACCGCCTCCATTGGCTCGGTAATGATCCCGGAAATGGATAAAAAAGGCTATCCGCGTGATTTTGCCGCCGCAGTCACCGCCAGTGGTTCAGTGCAGGCGATATTGACCCCACCCAGCCATAATTCGGTGATTTACTCACTGGCAACCGGCGGCACCGTATCCATCGCGGCACTGTTTATTGCCGGGATTTTACCGGGCTTGCTGCTCAGTTTTACCCTGATGCTAATGTGTGTCGGCTTTGCCTATAAGCGAGGTTACCCTAAAGGCGAACGAGTGCCGTTCCGTCAGGCGCTCAAAATCTTTGTCGATACATTATGGGGGTTGATGACGGTGGTCATCATCATGGGAGGAATTCTTTCCGGGGTATTTACCGCCACAGAATCTGCCGCGATTGCCTGTTTGTGGTCATTCTTTGTCACTATGTTTATCTATCGCGACTATAAATGGTCCGAATTGCCTAAACTGATGTATCGCACAGTAAAAACTGTCACTATCGTGATGATTTTAATAGGTTTTGCCGCCAGTTTCGGCGCTATCATGACCTACATGCAGTTGCCAGAACGTATCACTGAATTCTTTACCTCGGTTTCTGATAACAAATACGTGATTCTGATGTGTATCAATATCATGCTGCTGCTGATTGGCACCTTGATGGATATGGCACCGCTGATTTTGATCCTAACACCGGTACTGATGCCAGTGACCAATTCATTAGGTATTGATCCGGTCCATTTCGGTATGATTATGTTGATCAATTTGGGAATTGGTCTGATCACTCCCCCGGTGGGGTCGGTGCTGTTTGTCGCCAGTGCGGTGAGTAAACAGAAGATTGAACAAGTGGTGAAAGCGATGTTGCCGTTCTACGGCGCACTGTTCCTGGTGCTGATGTTGGTCACTTATATTCCTGAGATATCACTGTGGCTGCCAAGGGTATTTGGCGTGTACACCGGCTGATAAACCGATAATCATGAGTCGGGCCGCTGACCGGCCCTTCTCACGGTTACTTTGTCATCAATACCACAGGCTCATGATTGGCCAGCCCACCAGCAGCAACATTGAGATGTAGAACACCCCCATGATGCCACCCAGCCGCCAATAATCTTTCGATTTCACATAACCACAGCCATAGATAATCACACCAGGGCCAGTCGCATACGGCGTCAGGACACCCATGATCCCAATGGATAACACCAGCAGCATAGATAAATGTTCCATCGGCACACCACTTAAACCTTTACCGACCGCCAAAATAACCGGCAGCATGGTTGCCGTGTGGGCAGACAAGCTGGCAAACAGATAATGAGAGAAATAGAACACCAATACTAGCGCGACCACCGTCATATTCGGCGAGAAACCATCCAAATGGGTACTCATGGTATTGGCGAACCAATCAATGAAGCCCGACCGCGTTAAGCCATTGGCCATCACCACTAGTGTGGCCAGATTGACCAGCGTGTTCCAGGCACTTGAGTATTTAGTAATGTCTTTCCACGACACCACATGCAGTGCCAACATCAGGGATACTGCCAGCAACCCTACCGCCGTCGCATCAATGAATTTACCGCCAAACACCCATAAGCACAGGCTCAGCAGCACCAAACCAATTAGGATTGCTTCCTTGCGCGTTAACGCCCCCATCTCAGTCAGTGCTGTTTGCGCCCAAGCCGCTACCTCATCGCTTTTGGTCACGCCGGGTTTATACAACACATAAGAGAGCCAGGGTGCCACTATCAGTAAAATTAACCCAACGGGCAGGAACGCCAAAAACCACTGCATCCAGCCAATATGGACACCGGCAATTTTATTGACAAACTCGATACCCAGCACGTTAGGTGCCGCGCCAGTGACAAACATGGAGGAGCTGATACTGGTCCCGATCACCATCATCCACATTAGGTACCCCCCGATACGCCGTGACGACGGATCATTGGGGAATGAATCAAACAGGGGTGGCAGATTTTTTACTACCGGGAACACTGTTCCCCCGGTACGGGCAGTATTTGATGGTGTAAAGGGTGCCAACAGAATATCTATAATAACAATGGCATAACCCAACGTCAGGGTACGTTTGCCCATGAATTTCACCATGAACAGGGCGATACGGCGGCCAAGTCCGGTGGCTTCATAACCCAGCGCAAAGATAAATGCCCCAAACACCAGCCAGACGGTGGTACTGGAGAACCCGGCCAGCCCCCATTTTAAAGACTCTTTACCGCCGTTAAAGCTGGCATCAGCCACTTCAGCCGCACTAAATAGCACCCAATCTGAACTCAGTACACATATCGTCACGGCGATAAAGCTTATCGCGGTGGCTGGAATCGGTTCTAAAATCATCCCAACAATCATGGCGACAAAAATCGCAAAATAGCGCCAGGCTTGAGGTGGCATTCCTTCCGGGGTGGGAATCAACAGCAGAACAGCCAGCACCACAAAAGGCGCGAGCGCTTTCCATAATTTCTCTTGCGACTTCAACATAGAGATACTCCTATAGCTGTTACTGGTTCAATAACAACGCTATTATTTTTGTGAGGGAGATGATGAGGGAACTGCGCCAGAAACCAGGTTAGGATCAGCAGGTCAGCACTGCCGCCGGGACTAAGGTTGCGGGCGATACATTGGGTATCAAACATTCGCACCCGCCTCAGGCTGAGAGGAGAACCCATCCCTGCCGATGCGAGTGAGGCCAGAATCTCTGTCGCCTGCTGTTGCAGCCATTGCAGCCCGGCCATACCGCCACGGGATACCACATTGGTATCGCTGTTGACGGACATCAAAATCAGCAAAGTGTGCAATAAGGCATGGTCGGATTCCGCCCCGTTAACTAATAAGCGTTGGTAAGCCGGCAAGGCATAATTCAACACGGTAGCGAAGCCAGATTCGGCCTCGCCGCGTGCGCCGGTCAGGCCATAGTGATTGAACAGCCGTTGGCCCGCCGTTTGTTGTGGATTGGATTGACACAACTCACGCTCTGTCAGCCCAGAGCACAGACGTGCCGCCTCCTGGCAAATAGCATCAGCGCTAATCCATTCACCTCGCGCTTTCAGCCGCCCCAACGCACAGCAAATTAATCCCAGCGAAAAAACGCTACCTTTATGGGTATTCACCCCCCCAGTGGCGTGGAACATACTATTTTCACACGCCAGTCCCAGCGGTCGCAGGCTGTTCAGTGCTGCCTGCCCACCAAGCTGAGCGTGGTTGATGCCCTGTTCTATAAAGCGCGGGAGCCACGGCGCAATAGCATCGGCACTGTGATAAAAATCGATCAGCGCCATATCCTTATGTGCACCACAATTGAAGCGATCCACCAGGCCCGGTTTCGGTGTCAGATTCACCTCTGCCAGCATGGCGCGATACGCCAGTGCGCCATATTTTTTGGCAAAGTCAGAGGAGGCGACAGGTGATTGAGCCGCCCTGTTGTCAGTGCGTTGCAGTTGTGGCATTGAGCATCAACTCCATCTGAACCAATAGTTGGTCAATACTGTGAGTTTGCGCGCGGGCACAGACATTGGCTGGACGGTGACAAAGCAGACAGCGGCGCGGCGCTAACCCCACATCACGGCGCGATAAGATTTGCCCCGATGCATCAAGCACATCGATATCCCATAACCGGCCCTGCGGGTGCTTTAGCTCAAGTAACAACGCGGCGTCCTTCACCTGTTCCGCAGGTAAATCCACCGCAATCAAACCTTCACAGCCGGTCGGCAGTGGAAAAATCTCTTGTTGCAACACTGGCCAACACTGCTGTTGACTTAGCGAGGTGATCGCCTGCCATGCCAATGCAAATAATTTGCGCGTCAATGGGTTATCTTTCACCGCACCGGGTGCCACCAACGTCAGTGAAATCAACGTCACCTGATGGCGAGCCAGCCACGCCTGTTGTCTGCTCTGACGGGACTCACGGCTGGTAAGTAACTCCGGTAAGCTGATGGGCCGGTTGGCCGCTAACGCAGGAGAGAGAGTGTTCATCGCCTACTCCTGTATTTGATGCACAACGTCAATTACTGAGCCGTCGCGATAGCGCACCACCGCTACGACGCGATCAGTAAATGCAATAGGTTGTGGCACGCCAGTCAGCAGTAACGCGCGCTGATGCAGCCATTCGATGGTGACTACGGCTAAACCGGCTTGCTGTAAGCGTTCTGCCAATTCGGGCCGGGCTGGATTAACCGCAATACCATGATCGGTCACTAAAATATCGACGCTGGAGCCGGGCGTCACACAGGTGGTGACGTCATTGACCAGCGTCGGGATCCGGCCACGAACCAAGGGAGCGACGATGATAGAGAGTCGGGCGGCGACCGCCGTATCGCAATGGCCGCCAGAGGCACCGCGTAACACGCCATCCGAGCCGGTCAGTACATTGACGTTAAAACGGGTATCAATCTCCAGAGCACTGAGCACCACCACATCCAGTCGGTCGACTGACGCACCTTTCGAACTAAAATTGGCGTATTGATTGGCACTGATTTCGATGTGACGTGGATTACGGGCCAGTGAGGAGGCAGCCTGCCGGTCAAAGCTTTGCACATCCAACAACTTGGTAATCAGCCCTTTTTCGTGCAGTTCTACCATTGTTGAAGTAATGCCACCGAGGGCAAAAGCGGCAGTAATGTTGCGCCGCAGCATTTTATCCTCAAGGAAGCGCGTCACTGCCAGCGATGCCCCGCCGGTCCCGGTCTGCAAAGAAAATCCATCGATAAAATAGCCAGAACCGGCAATCACCTCGGCAGCTCGGCGGGCGATCAGTAACTCACGAGGATTCGAGGTCATTCGGGTGGTATCAGCACCGATCTTGTCGGCATCACCGACCTTTTCAACCTGTACAATCAGGTCAACTTGATCTTGGGTAATACTGGCTGGATGATGGGGATAGGTCACCACCGCTTCTGTCAGCAATACCACACAGTGTGCATATTCTGCATCGACTCTGGCATAGCCCAACGAGCCACAACAGGCATTACCGCTAAAGCCATTGGCGTTACCAAATTCATCACAGGCCGGTACGCCGATAAAGGCAATATCGATAGTCAGTTCGCCGGATTCAATCAGATTAACCCGGCCACCGTGGGAGTGAATCTGTACGGGGTTAGCCAGTAACCCACGAGAGATCTCCTCTGCCAACGGCCCGCGCAGACCAGAGGTATAGATCTCACTGACCACCCCATTGCGGATATGATCCACCAGCGGTGAATGGCAGTCGCTCAGCGAGCTGGAGGCCAGACGCAGATTTTTGAATCCCATGGCGGCAATGGTATCCATCACCAGATTCAGGGTTAAATCACCAGCACGAAAAGCATGGTGAAAGGAGATAGTCATGCCATCTTGCAACCCGCAACGGCGGATAACTGTCTCCAGTGAGTCACATATTTTGATATCACGGGGTTTCTGCGCCTGTAAATTCGCTTTCGAGGTGTTTTGATACAGGTGGTACGCCGGGCCGTTATCCTGAGTGCGACTTAAGCTTTCTACTCGTTGTTGCCTATTCATCTTTTATTCCTCACGCAGGCCACTGACCGCACGTTGCAAAACCAACCGTGCCCGTTCAATCACCGGGCTATCTACCATCTTGCCGTTCAGGGAGACCACCCCACGTCCTTCGGCTTCAGCCGCCGCCGCCGCATCGACCACGCGTTGTGCGTGGTGGACTTCCTTCTCGGTCGGGGCGTAGAGGTTATGTAGCAGTTCGATTTGCCGTGGGTTAATCAGCGATTTGCCATCAAAGCCCAGTTGTTTGATCAATGCGGCTTCCTGCAAAAAACCGGCTTCGTTGTTGGCATCGGAATAGACGGTATCGAAAGCCTGAATTCCAACAGCGCGGGCCGCCTGCAAAATTGAACAGCGCGCAAACAGCAGCTCAATACCTTCTGGTGAGCGCTCGGTACGCAAGTTACGCACATAGTCCTCTGCACCTAATGCAATCCCCATCAGGCGCGGAGATGCCTGTGCAATAGCCAGTGCCTGAGTAATCCCTTGTGCTGACTCAATCGCGGCCAGCAGACCTGTACTGCCAACGTCACGGCCGCATTCCGACTCGATACGGCTGATCTCGCGCGCCATATCGGTCACATCTTGCGCACAGTCAGTTTTGGGCAGACGTACAATATCGGCCCCCCCTCGGACCACCGCTTCCAAATCGGCCAGTCCGTAGGCTGAGTCCAACGCATTGACTCGCACAATGGTTTCCACATCTTGATAAAGCGGGTGTTGCAAGGCGTGATAGACCAAACGTCGGGCGGCATCTTTTTCGCGCAGAATAACCGAGTCTTCCAGATCGAACATCAATGCATCAGCCTGATAAATAAAGGCATTGCTTACCATTGCAGCATTAGCGCCAGGAACAAATAACATGCTGCGACGCATTCTGTTTTTCATTTCAGGTTTCATCACGATACTCTCCATGGCAGAATTTTTTCGTCACTTGCCCTGAGTAGCGCGGTTTCCAACCGTGCCTGCAACACGCAATCCAGTGCGCCTTTATCGTCAATAATCAGTTGCACTCCGCTTAGCCGATACTGTTCCAACAGTGCCAAAACGCTGTAACGAATAGCTTCACCAAACTGCTTATCCACACTGCTATGTATTTGCAGATCTATTTCGGGTGGATTTAATGGCGCAATGCGCACCATCACGTCGCTCGACTCCAGTGTTCCGGCGACGGCCTCTCTGATAATTTTCATTTTTCACCTGATTAACTTGTCTTCAAATTCGAGATTGCTGATCTACGTATCTGCACCTATCTTTGTGCCCTGCTTTATTCGACTAAAACAGGGCTGGATCCTTTGCTGAAGCTACCTTTTTTGCCCGCTGCGCCAGCAGGCGTTGTAGATAGTGGCAGGTGGCGGGGGGGACCAATTTACGAATGGTTTCGCCATCCCCCTGAGCCAGTAATTTGCGTACCCAAGAGGCAGAAATAGCGGTGTTGTGATATTTAAGGCGCTCAATTTCTACCAGTGAGATGGGGGGATAGACTAATAACGGGGTTTCCAGCCAGTAGCTCATGTCATGGTTATATTTGGCGGTCACGGTACAAAACGGTTCGGTACCAACAAAGCGGTGAGTGACACCCAATGCCGGGGCCAAATATTGACGGAATATCTTCAGATCGATTTCGGTATAACAGTCATCGGCCACACCTTGATCTTTAATGAAATAACACGGGAAAGTGGCACGAGAGATCATATATTCCGAGCCAGGATGCACGGTAAGATTGGCAATATCCTCGGTGCCACTGAGCACTAATTGCAGGCGATCTTCATAAGGGAAACGCGAGTTATCTTCTTTCACCAAAAACAGGTGCAACCAATCACACTGTGCCGCGGCCTGGCGGACTAAATATTGATGCCCACGGGTAAACGGATTGGCATTCATTACAATGCTGCCAATTTTTTGTCCCGGTTGGCGTAACTGGCTTAGTTGTTTGGCATAACGCTGCAAGCGGCAGGCGCTATTTTCCATCAACACCACAATACCGGGGACACTGGCTATCGGATAAAAGCCACAGGTTTTAAATAAGTCTTCATTCTTGGTCTTGGTATAAATAAACAGATGGCTATGGTGACGTTCATAGGCCAAATTGACCAGTTCGGTCGCCAGGGTCAGCGCCAATCCTTCCCCCCTAACCTGCTCACTGATTGCCACGCATTTGATAATATTGCCGGCAATCCCGCCACAGGCCACGAGTTGTTCATTACGGCTTACGGTAATAAATACGTCAACAGTGGTATCTATATTCAGATCGTTTGCACGCAAGAAACGTGTTATTTCTGCAATTTGCTGATGCTCTGAACGATTAATTTGACTAAATACCGTATCCATAATTCACTCTCTAGCATAACGTTTATATAACAAATAAAACACAAGTTAAACTCCCGATAATCAGGCAAGTCAAAGCGTGCGATTTAAATTAAAAATTCACATAAAAACAACAATATAAAATAACCATTTAAAAACTGATTTTTAATTCCAATTAATTTACGACCACATGCTAAACATAAAAATAGCGTGGTTAATTGACCTATTTCACATATAAGAGAGTAAATATAAGTTATTTAATGGTTTTAATTTCTTTAATTATTAATATTATTTTTTATTTCTCTTAGCTATTTAATTATTGCTTAAATTCACTTATGTTAATGCCTGTGCTAATGGTCCATATGTTAATTAAGGTGAGTAGCATGCCCAGTTCCTCTTCAGGTTCTTCCCCATTACGCAAATTAAAATGGCACGGCCTGAAATGGAGTCGCTTGAAGAATATTGCCTTCCCGCTGCGTATATTTTTGCTGCTATTAACCGTCTCGATCATTTTGGTTGGTACACTTGATCGTTTTCTGAGCCACAGTTTTGAACAATATTTACTGGATCAGGTCAGTAAAACCGCGATGAATCAGGCCAAGATTATCGCCGCGATGGATTCGGTGGTGGATGCAGTAAAACGCCGCGATAAAGCTCAGTTAGCACAAATTGTGGGGCGGTTAGGTGATACCTCAGATCTTGATTATCTGGTGATTGGCGATACTCAGTCGATTCGTCTGTATCACCCTAATCCGCAAATGATTGGTTATCCGATGCAATGGACGAAACCCGGTGCGCTGGAACGAGGTGAAAGTTATATCATTTTCGGTAAAGGCTCGATGGGGGAAGCGATGCGGGCCAAAACCCCGATCCGTGACGAACACGGACAAATCATCGGGGTCGTTTCTCTGGGCTACCTCATCAGCAAGATTGACCACTGGCGACTCATTTATCTGCTGCCACTCACTCACTCGTTTATCATGGTGCTGATTGTATTGCTATTGCTGTCATGGCTGTTTGCACACCACATCCGCCGACAAATGATGGGAATGGAGCCGAAAGAGATAGCGCGGGTATTGCGCCAACAAGAAGCCTTGTTTGGTGCCGTATTTGAAGGGCTGCTGGCGGTTGATCCTGAGGGAAGGATCACTGCAATCAATCAAAATGCGCGTAAAATGCTGCACATCTCCGCCACACCACAACAGTTAATAGGTTGCAACGTCAGTGAAGTGGTCTCACCTGACCATTTCTTCCTCGATCAAACCGGCGATAACCGTCAGGATGAGCTATGTACCTTTAATGGCTTGAATACTATCGCCAATCGGGCGGGTATTTGGTCTGAAGAGGGGGTGTTTCAAGGCTGGGTGGTGAGCTTTCGTAGCCAGGATGATATTCATACTCTTAGCGTCCAACTGAGCCAGATTAAGCAATATGTCGAGAATCTGCGCACGGTACGCCATGAACACTTGAACTGGATGTCAACCATCAGTGGGTTATTGCAGATGAAAGAGTTTGATCGGGCGCTTGAGATGGTAAAAACCGAGTCTTCATCCCATCAGGCTCTGATTGATATGTTACGTACCGCGTTCAGTAACCGGCAAATTGCCGCTTTACTCTTCGGTAAATACCACCGGGCCAAGGAGTTAGGGCTGAGCTTGAACTTTATTCCCGGTTGCCAGTTGGGCATACTGCCGCCCACCATCGGGGAGAACGAATTGGCTGCCATCATGGGGAATTTACTGGATAACGCTTTTGAGGCTAGCTTGAAGAACCCGGAATGCGATAAACAGGTTGAGATTTACCTCTCTGATGAAGGGGATAACTTGATTTTGGAGGTTGCCGACCACGGTTGCGGTATCGATCCACAACTGCAAGATAGCTTATTCGAACGCGGTATCAGCTCTAAAAATTCAGACGAACACGGGATCGGCCTGTACCTGGTAGCCACCTATGTTCAGCAAAGTGGCGGCACCATTACGATAGAAGAAAATCCGCCGCGCGGCACCTTATTTACGGTCTTTATTCCGAAGACGCGTTGATCTCAAAGATGAGGAGATCCCATGGAATGGCTTAATATTTTAGTGGTAGAAGACGAAACACCGCTGGCAGAGATGCATGCAGAATTTATCAAACAAAGCAGCTATTGCCACGAAGTTTGGCTCGCGGGTAACTTGCAACAAGCCCGCAGCATGGTGACGCGTTTCAAGCCTGATTTGATTTTGCTGGATAACTATCTGCCCGATGGTAGTGGCCTGGAATTACTGCGTGAGATGACCTTACAGGGTTTCTCTGGTGGCATTATTTTCGTCACTGCTGCCAGCGATAGTGAGACGGTATCTGAAGCAATCCGTTATGGGGTTTTTGATTACCTGATTAAACCGGTAGCCTATGAGCGGTTGGAGCAGTCATTAGCCCGTTACAGCCACCGCCATCAGGTATTACAAGATGGTACCAAGGTTAATCAGCGCCAGATCGATGAAATGTATAATACCTATGCCCGTGGTGAACAGAAAGTGACGCTACCATTAGGCATAGACCAGATGACATTGGACAAAATCCAAACCCTATTCAGTGATAACACGCCGGAGTACACCGCAGAAACTGTCGCCCAGGTTCTGGGATTAAGCCGTACTACGGCACGCCGTTATCTGGAGTTCTGTGCCACTAATCAGGCCCTACAGGCAGAAATTATTTATGGCAAGGTGGGTCGGCCACAGCGGATTTATCGCAGTAAAAAATCAGCGTAGTTGGCACGGCTCTCCACTCGACAGCAAAGGCGTTCCACCGTCAATCACGTGGAGCGCTTCATTTCTCAGATAATAATTGCCTAGTTAATAATCAGATTTTTCCTGCATCTGTTAAGCCTCTAACATTTTTGATAACAATTATTGCTACAACAAAGATTGATGAGCATCATGCAGGCTAGGTTCCGTAATACAGAAAAATCATGATTAATGTTGCATTGATAGATGACCATATTGTCGTCCGCTCTGGGTTTGCCCAACTGCTCTCGCTGGAAAAAGATATTCGCATTATTGGTGAATATGGTTCGGCAGCGCAGGCGTGGGCCGAACTACCGAATATCGATGTGCATGTTACCGTTATGGATATTTCGATGCCGGACGAAAGCGGGCTAAGTCTGCTCAAACGTCTGCGTCAAACCATGCCTCATTTTCGCGCAATTATTCTGAGTATTTATGACACCACCGCCTTTGTGCAAAGTGCGATGGATGCGGGTGCCAGCGGCTATCTGACTAAACGCTGTGGGCCGGATGAATTGGTTCAGGCGCTGAGGACGGTCAATGGCGGCGGCCTCTATCTGTGTGCCGACGCACTGCGAGCACTGCGTTATATACCACAACATCCGCCACAACTGGCAATATTAACGCCACGCGAGAAAGAGGTTTTCCAATTGTTAATCAATGGAATCAGTGTTAAATCCATTGCCGAGCAATTGTCACTCAGCCACAAAACCGTCCACGTCCATCGAGCCAATATTCTGGGCAAACTCAACTGTGAAACCACTGTCGAACTAGTGCATTTTGCCCTACAGCATCAGTTGTTGGCAGGTAACTAAGTATGTTGCAGCTACGGTCGGTGGGGCTATCGCTGTTTCTGACCATCTTCTATTCTCTGAGTTGGCTCGCCCTGTGGACCATCAGTTTTTATCTCAGTAATGACGGTTTACACGCCGTTTTACTGCTGCCGCAAGGGCTACGGCTGGCCTTAATGATTCTGCTACCTCGCCGTTATTGGCCGGTACTGCTGCTGGCCGAATCTGGGATGTTGTGGTGGTTGTATAGCGAAAAGTTACAAGTTACGGCCTTAATTGTGCTTTCATCGGCGCTGAGTTTATTGCCCGCCTGGCTGAGTCAACGTTTCTGGCATCACTACACCCTTTATTGGCAACGGCTGTTACTTTTACTCACTGCGGTGACGGGCAACAGCTTACTGCACGGCTTCGTACTGGGTTTTTGGCTACCTTTATCGTTAACGCAGACCCTGCTTGCCACCTTTACCGGCGGTATTTTGCTAGTCCCCTTTACCTATCTTATCTATGAATATTTAAAGCAGCAGCACATCCGTAACCTGTTTTCCCAACAGATGCCCGATCCGCCGCTGCGTACCTCGCTACTGATTTGGTGCTCGCTTATTTTTGCCATTGGCGTGTGTATACAGGTTGCTATTACGCCGAATATGGAGCGCCTGTTGCTGATTTTTGTTTTTCTGCCCAATGTGTTTATGGCTTACAAATTCGGTTGGCAAGGGGGGGTATTGGCTGCGGTATTAGGCAGCCTGATGATAACAGTCACCCGTCAGGCCAGTGGCGCGTTTCATGACCTGGCGGAACTGGAGCTGTTCCTCTCGACCCAAGCCCTGCTGGGGATGACGCTGGGTATAGCTATCAGCCGTCAGCAGCAACTGACACAACATCTGCACCGTTACCGCAATCAGTTAGAACAAGAATTACAAACTCGCCGCAAACTAATGGAGCGGTTGGTGCATACCGAGGAGGATGTGCGCAAAGAGATTGCACGCGAGTTGCATGATGAGATTGGTCAGAATATCACTGCAATTCAAATCCAGGCGATGTTAGTCAACCGCAGCGCCCCCTCCGCGGCAGCGCAATCCGCAGCAAATCAGATAAGCACCCTGTCGCAACGTATTCATCAAACCACGCGCCAACTGTTACGCCAGTTACGTCCGCCAGTTCTGGATGAAATGCCGCTGGATCAAGCACTGCACCATCTGGCTGAAGAATTTGCTTTTGCCGAGCAAGGTATCAACTTCCAACTGGATTATGCGCTGCCACCCAACCCTGGTGAAGATGCAGTGATATTCACCCTGTATCGATTGGTGCAGGAGTTATTGAACAATATTAATAAGCATGCCAAGGCACACAATATTCACGTCAGCCTGCGCATCGGTAACAATATCATCACGCTGGACGTGCGCGATGATGGCATGGGTATTCCGGTACAACCGCCTGGAGGTGGTTTTGGCCTGCGTGGCATTGAAGAACGGGTGCGCGCACTGGGGGGAGACTGGTTACTGCAACGCCGGCTAGGTACCCGGGTGGTGGTCAATCTACCCACTCACGTCCGCAGTAATGACACTGTGAACCTGCCCACAAAATTGAATCAAAAGTCTTCATAAATAAGCATTATTCCTAGCCGCCTAAAACCTTGTCTCATCTCTTTCACTTTCACCTTCCCTACACTCAACTCACTTACTGGAGGAATCCATGCCTGCATCGCACACGTCGTCGAAGACTTTACCCCCCGAGCCTTTGACGCCGGAACAGGTGAATGCGCGTTATCGCTATTGGCGGCCGCGCCTGATGGCCGCCATGGTGATGGGTTACGCCGCCTTTTATTTAACGCGTAAAAGTGTCAATTACGCGATGCCAGTGATGCAACTGGAACTGGGGTTGGACAAAGGGGATATCGGCTTACTCGGCACCCTGTTTTACCTGGCTTACGGCGGTTCTAAATTTGTCTCCGGTATCGTCAGCGACCGGACTCAAGCCCGCTGGATTATGGGCATCGGCCTGATGATGACCGGGGTGCTGAATGTGGTGTTCACCCTATGCCACACCCTACCCGCACTGTTAATTGTGTGGACCTTGAATGGCTTCTTTCAGGGATGGGGCTGGCCGCCATGCGCCAAATTGCTCAGCACATGGTATTCACGCAGTGAGCGCGGTAGCTGGTGGGGATGCTGGAATACCTCTATCAGCATCGGGGGGGCGGCAGTGCCTCTGCTGTCTGCCTTTCTGGCTTCGCACTATGGCTGGCAAGCCGCACTACTGGTACCGGGTGCGATAGGCATCGTATTAGGGATTTGGCTGTGCTGGCAGTTGTGCGATAAGCCGCAACAGCAAGGTTTGCCGACTATCGGCCAATGGCGGCGCGATCCACAGGATCAATGGCAGGAGCAACAAAGCCCGCCGATGCCGATGGGGCGTATTTTACGTGATGCCATTTTAGGTAATCGCACCATCTGGTTGCTGGGGGTCTCTTATGTGCTGGTCTATTTGATCCGCATTGCTCTCAACGACTGGGGCAATATCTGGCTGGCGGAGAGCCATGGGGTCAATTTGCTCAGTGCCAATGCCACGTTGTCGTTATTTGAGTTAGGTGGATTATTTGGCGCGCTGTTTGCTGGCTGGGGATCAGATCTGTTATTTCGTGGTCAGCGGGCACCGATGATTTTGTTATTCGCGCTGGGGTTATTTCTGACTATGACCGCGCTGTGGTTGGCACCGGTACATAACTATCCGCTGCTGTCAGTGACATTTTTCAGTATCGGTTTTTTTGTTTTCGGGCCGCAAATGCTCATTGGATTGGCGGCAACGGAATATACCCATAAAGACGCCGCCGGTACGGTCACTGGATTTCTCGGATTATTTGCCTACCTCGGTGCAGCACTCGCGGGATGGCCACTGGCGCAAGTATTGCAACATTATGGCTGGCAAGGCTTTTTTGCCTTACTGACGTTGGCATCAGCCGGGGTTGGGTTGCTATTAATGCCGCTATTAATGACCGGTATGAATTTGTCGGGGTTGGAACCCGCGCAAAAGAGATTCGCCCCACAAGATAAAGATAATCTTTAGCCCGCAATGGAACGCAGGTGAGTAGCACCTAAAAAAGAAAATAAAACAGTACGTTACGTGAAGTCAGCACGACCTCTACCCTACAACATCAGCCCGACCTGTCACCCCGTATCGGCGACAAAAAGGGATAAAAGGATAATGTTATGAAACTCGCACCACTCTCAGTTCTGATTGCCGCCGGCCTCGCCCTGAGCGCCTTGACTACTGTCGCCAAAGCCGAAGGCCGTCTGGTGATTTATTGCAGTGCCACCAATGCGATGTGTGAAGAAGAAGCCAAAGCCTTTGGGGCAAAATACGATGTAAAAACCAGCTTTATTCGTAATGGTTCCGGCAGCACGCTGGCCAAAGTGGATGCTGAGAAAAAGAACCCGCAGGCCGATGTTTGGTATGGCGGCACTCTGGATCCACAATCTCAAGCGGGTGAAATGGACCTGCTCTATCCTTACCAGTCACCTAATCTGGCGCAAATAATGCCGCAGTTCCGTGATCCGGCCAAACGCAAAGGTAACTACTCTTCAGCGGTTTACATCGGCATTTTAGGCATGGGCGTGAATACCGACCGCTTGAAAGAAAAAGGTCTGCCAGAGCCAAAATGTTGGAAAGACCTGACCAACCCAGTTTACAAAGGTGAAATTCAGATTGCTGATCCACAAAGCTCCGGTACCGCCTACACCGCGTTGGCAACTTTTTCACAATTATGGGGTGAAGATGCCGCCTTCGATTACCTGAAAAAACTGAATGCCAACGTGTCGCAATACACCAAATCCGGTATTGCCCCGGCCCGGAATGCTGCCCGTGGCGAAACCACAATTGGTATTGGCTTCCTGCACGACTACTCGCTGGAAAAAGAGAAAGGTGCACCGTTGAAATTGATCTCGCCATGTGAGGGTTCCGGCTATGAAATCGGCGGAGTCAGTATCCTAAAGGGCGCTCGTAATCTGGATAATGCCAAGTTATTTGTTGATTGGGTGTTGTCAAAAGAGGCACAAGAACTGGCATGGCAGAAGGGCCAGTCCTACCAGATTCTGACCAATACCACGGCGGCAACCTCACCTAACTCGCTCAAGTTGGATGATCTGAAGCTGATTAACTACGACATGGACACTTATGGTGCCACAGAAATGCGTAAGAAGCTGATCACCAAGTGGGTCAACGACGTCAAGATGGGCCAATAAAAGCCCACAAAGGACTCCGACTCATATAAATAATTTATTTCTATAACCGAGTCATTGGCGTTGCAGCAAGGCAGCAAATGAATAACAGATCGGTCGGGGACCGGTTTGCATAGCATTTATGCCGGTTCGCAAGGTAAGCGAACATTGCTGTAACGCCAGGGACAAAGGGTATCTGGGGAACACCATGACACATGCACATGCTCTGCGGCTCCCGCAGACACGGGATGCTATTTTCTATTGGCTGGCTTTCGCCGTGGCTGCTTTTGCCCTATTGCCCGCGTTTAGCCTGGATTACGGCCTGCTTGAGGCCAGTCGTTCGGAGCTACTGGCCTCTTATGGTTGGTCTGGCCTTAATATCAGTACGCTGTGGTTTGGCCTGCCGTTACTGCTGCTTTTCAGGCCATTGTCACCCGTTGGTCGCGAACATCGCTACCGCCATCTGTTTGATGCAGGCTATGCCTTATTCTGCGCACTGCTGGTGGTGGTAAGCTCAGCCTGGCTCGGGCGCGGGTTAGGATTTGCCACTATCGGGCTGTTTATCGCTCTGGGGGCAATCATTACTCTGGCGCTGGCGCGCCTTGAATGGCTGGGTGGTGACCGTTTTGTACTCGGATCACTGGTGACTATCATTGCCCTGATCACCGTTTTTATTCTGTTCCCCAGTATTGCCATTTTTATCCCGATCTTTACCGATGAGAGTGGCGCTTTTGCACCGTGGCAGTTTATGGCAATCCTCGGTCAAGCGCATATCCTGCAAGTTATCTGGAATTCGTTCCTGCTGTCGGTGGCGGTTGGCATAGGTTGTACCTTTTTCGGTATGGTGCTGGCTATCTATACCACGCGTATTGCCAAACGCTCCGCTTTGCTGGGGCGCATCTTCTCAATTCTGCCTATTGTTACCCCACCCTTTGTCGTCGGGCTGGGTGTAACCTTGATGATGGGCCGCTCCGGCTATGTGACAGAGTTGATGGTCACTTGGTTCGGACTGACCAATACCAACTGGTTATATGGCTTCACCGGCATCTGGCTGGCACAAGTTTTAGCCTTTACGCCGATGTCATTTATGATCCTCGATGGCGCAATCAAAACTATCCACCCGTCGCTGGAGGAAGCCTCTTATACCTTGCGGGCCAGCCGTTGGCAGACCTTTATGCAGGTGTTTTTACCCTTGCTAAAACCGGCATTGGCCAACTCATTCCTAATCGTCATTGTGCAATCACTGGCTGATTTCAGTAACCCATTAGTGTTGGGTGGTAACTTTGACGTGCTGGCTACCCAAATCTACTTCTATATCACTGGTGCACAACTTGACTATCCAGCAGCCTCCACGCTGGGGGTTATCTTGCTGATGTTTTCACTGTTTATCTTCTGCATTCAGTATATGTGGATAGGTAAACGCTCTTACGTCACCATTTCTGGTAAGTCTTCTCGGGGCGATGTCCAGCCATTACCGGTATCACTGGTGTGGGGCACCACCGCCATGCTGTATGTGTGGATTGCCTTTAACGTCTTACTGTATGGCAGCATTTTCTACGGCAGTTTCACCGTCAACTGGGGGGTCGATTACACCCTGACGCTGAATAACTTTAATCAGCTATTTGGTCAAGGTTTCAGTGACGGCGCATGGCCTTCTCTGCTCGATACGCTGCTCTATGCGGGTATTGCTGCCCCTATCACCGCCGCCTTTGGTCTGCTGATTGCCTATATCGTGGTGCGCCAACAGTTCCGTGGTAAAAAAACCATCGAATTCAGCACCATGTTGTGCTTCGCGGTACCGGGTACGGTCGCGGGGGTGTCCTATATTCTGGCCTTTAACAGTGCCCCGGTGTACCTGACCGGTACTGCCGCCATCGTTATTATCTCTATGGTGATGCGTAATGTGCCGGTAGGGATACGCGCGGGGATTGCCGGGCTGGGACAACTGGATAAATCATTGGATGAGGCATCACTTAGTCTGCGGGCGGGTTCGCTGCGTACGGTGATTTATATTCTACTGCCGTTGCTACGCCCGGCGATTCTATCGGCGCTGATTTACAGTTTTGTGCGCGCCATGACTACCGTCAGTGCCATCGTCTTCCTGGTAACACCTGATACACGGGTCGCCACCTCTTACATCCTTAACCGGGTGGAAGATGGCGAATACGGTATTGCCATCGCTTATGGTTCGATTCTGATTGTGGTCATGCTCGCCATCATCTTCCTGTTTGATTATCTGGTTGGCGAAGCGCGTACTGCCCGCTCGAAAGCCAGTAATGCTGAATAATGACGTACTGATAAGGCTGAATGCTATGTCTACTATAAATACAGTATCTACTCAAAATAATCTGTCAGAGCAAAAGACAGCCACTGGCGATAAGAAACATTTCGTCGAGCTAAAACACGTCACCAAGCGTTTTGGTAGCAATATCGTGATTGACAGTCTCAATCTGGCTATCCCTAAAGGGGAAATGGTCACCCTGCTGGGGCCATCGGGTTGTGGTAAAACCACGGTATTACGGCTGGTTGCCGGGCTAGAAAAACCGTCCGGTGGACAAATCTTTATCGATGGTGAAGATGTGACTGACCGATCTATCCAGCAACGGGATATCTGCATGGTATTCCAGTCCTATGCCTTGTTCCCGCACATGTCACTGGGCGAAAACATTGGCTATGGTCTGAAAATGCTGGGCCTGCCGAAAGATGAGATTCGAGATCGTGTACAAGAAGCCTTAGCGTTAGTAGATTTAGACGGCTTTGCCGATCGCTTCGTGGATCAAATATCCGGTGGGCAGCAGCAACGTGTTGCGCTGGCAAGGGCACTAATCCTCAAACCTAAAGTGCTGCTTTTTGATGAACCGCTCAGTAATCTGGATGCTAATTTGCGCCGCAGCATGCGTGATAAAATTCGAGAATTGCAGCAGCAGTTTAATATTACCTCGCTGTATGTTACCCACGACCAAAGTGAAGCCTTTGCCGTGTCTGATACCGTGCTGGTGATGAATAAAGGTAAAATAATGCAAATTGGTGCGCCACAAGAACTGTATCGCCATCCCGCCTCGCATTTTATGGCCAGTTTCATGGGTGACGCTAACGTCTTTCCAGCCACTATTCACAGCAGTAGCGTTGAAATCTTCGGTTATCACATTCCTAAACCACAGGGATTTGCCGCCCAACGGCAACAGTCCACCGTAGGTGTACGACCAGAGGCTATCACGCTAAGTCAGCAAGGTGAGCCAAGCCAGCGGTGTACTATTAATAAAGTGGCTTATATGGGGCCGCAATATGAGGTACTGGTGGATTGGCAAGGTCAATCTTTGCTATTGCAAGTAAATGCCACACAACTGCAACCCGCCCCCGGTGACAGTTATTATTTGCAAATCCATCCCTATGGCATGTTTGTTCTGGCTGATACGCCCCAGTAGACTTGTTGGCGAGCAGCGTAACAATACGTTGCTCGCTCTTTCGTTAAACAATCGGCCGTTTTTTGCGCAAGGATTGAGCTAAAAGCCAAAATTCTCAATAAGTTGCGCAAACTGTAAGCAAACAATCCAAATTTACTGTTTCCCCTTTGACATGTTCCTCATACCCCGCTATTATTCGCCCCGTTCACACGATTCCTCTGTAGTTCAGTCGGTAGAACGGCGGACTGTTAATCCGTATGTCACTGGTTCGAGTCCAGTCAGAGGAGCCAAATTAAAGAAGCCCGCTTAGGCAACTAAGCGGGCTTTTTATTTTAATCCTGTAGATTCACGCTCCGCCGCAGTTTTGCGATAGTTAATGTATTATCATTAATTGCATTAGGTTACCATCCGCAAACCATTATCAGATAGGACCTATCTCCCTGATATTCATACTAGAATAACCCACACAATAGATTATAGAAGTTTCCTACACCCTACTCTGAAAAGTCGTATATATTTACATTTGGAATTATAAATTAACTATTTCTTCTCTGTTTTTCTGAATAATCTATTTTAAATTTAATAAAAAAATTCCTAATTCGTTTATAATCAATTCACTAGGCAGAATAAGGTTGCGGTGATGAGTTGACTTCAGCGGGCTATACATGAGTAAGAATCTTTTCTTGATAATCTATAATTAGAGATTAGAATCACCGAAATAGTACTTTGGGCATCGGCAGCGTGGTTCTTGTTTATCTCGTCTTGGGTAATCATTTGGAGTCGATCGGTGCGAGTGAGGAGCAGTGAATTAACTCTGCGAATCCCAAGATATAACGATTTACGGAGAGAACATGACAAAATCAGTGATGATAGTTGATGACCACCCGGCTATTCGTGTCGCCATTCGTGCATTACTATCACAAAGTAACGAATTTTCAACCATTTACGAATCGGTTGATGGCAGTGAAGCCTTAGAGATTTTAAAAAACAACCCTGTTGATCTGGTTATTATCGATATTGAGTTACCTAACTTCGATGGTTTCTCATTGTTGAAAAAACTACAGCAACGTGGATTTACAGGCAAATCATTATTCTTGTCCGCCAAGAATGAGCAAGTTTTTGCGGTACGGGCATTACAGGCCGGTGCCAACGGTTTCATCAGTAAAAATAAAGATATTAGCGAAATTCTTTTTGCTGCACAGAACGTATTACGTGGGTATTCTTTCTTCCCCTCTGAAACGTTGACCCAATTAGCCGGGCAACCTTCCAGCCATGATCCTGTCAATCGGGCGCGGTTGTTGTCAGAACGAGAAATTAATGTTTTACGTTATCTGGTGAATGGTTTGTCAAATAAACAGATTGCCGACGAAATGTTTATCAGTAACAAAACTGTCAGTACCTATAAAACCCGCATCTTGACCAAATTAGGGCTAAGTTCCGTAATTGAACTGGCAGATTATGCGCATACCCATAATTTGGTATAATTCAGGCGGCTCAGGTTTACCACGGGCAATCTTATCTTTACCGAGTAGGTTATCTTTGCGAATTCTTCTTTACTGTTTGCTGTTGCTTAGCGGGCAGCTTAATGCCGCAATGATGACCGGTCGTCAGGGGTGCGATACTGGGCAGCCATTGACGATACACAGTATCGCTAATAGCTACAGTGAAGACCTATTACTGACACCTTCCACTGACACTCGCCAATCAAGCCGGCGCACGGTGAAAGTGGGGGTGGTCATGGATGCCAATACTCCTTTTGTCGTTAACCGTGATGATAATGCCATTGAAGGTATTGTTGCGGATTACCTGAAAATAATCAGTGATGCCAGCCAATTATCTTTCCAGATGATCGGTTATTGCGATTACGGGTTAGTTTTGAATGCATTGGAAAATGGCCAGATTGACTTAATGGCCGGGACACCTATGCCCCCTCAGCCGGGGCTGATAGCTTCCCATGCCTTCTTTACCAACCGGCATGTCGAAGTTCGCAGCAAAAATTGGGACCCGACCAAACGTACCCACCCAGAAACGGTGGCTATCGTTAATAACGAGCCACTCTCCCCTGAGTTTTTATTTAATTATCATGCCGATAAAATTGTTGCCTACCCCAACCAATTGCAGGGGTTGTTGGCTGTCGCCTATGGTAATGCCGATGTCTTTGTCGCGAATGCCACAACAGCTAACTATCTGATTGATCAGTTACAATTGCTGACGTTGCAAATTCGTAACTTTGCGCCTTATCACCCTGCCCCTTACACATTCCTGGCGAGGGAAAGTAATCAAAAGCTGATTGACTACATTAATCAGATTTTAGAATTATTACCGACCCGCGCGACCGGTGATATTCAGCAACGCTGGTTTGGTAGCAAACATCATTACAATATTGATGCCAAGTTACTGTTGACCGAACAAGAGGTGAGCTGGATTCAGCACCATCCGGTGGTGACTTATGTCGCCCCACTTGATCTGGCACCACTGATATTCCGCGATCGTCAAACCGGACAAATGGCCGGTTTCTCAGTCGATCTTATCGATATTATCGCGCGCCGAACCGGGATTAAATTTGAACCGGTTTATACCAAAGATACCGGTGAAGGGGTGCGTGATTTTATCGCCGGTAAAACCGATTTACTGCCGATTGTAGCCGTTCGCAACGGTATGTATGGTAACAACCTTTACTCCTCACCAGTAGCTCAATCCTTATGGGGAATATTGACGCGCGAAGATCGCCTGGATATCAACAATGTGGCAGATCTAGCAGGAAAGCGCGTGGGGATACAAGCGGGTAGTGCTTCTGGCGGGATTATTGGTAACCCCCTGTTAGCTCAAAAGATTACCTTTGTCCAAGCCCCGGATACCATGACACTGGTGCGTTGGTTGCAGCAAGGTAAAGTGGATGCTGTCGTTAAGAATATGATGACCGCCAACTACCTGTCAGCTCAGAATTTTAGCCCGAATATAAAAACGGTCGCGGTTGCAGGTGAAGAACCGCTGATGATGGCATTTGCCATCCGCCCAGACCTGCCCGAATTAAAAGCCATTATTGATAAAGTAATTGAATCTATTCCACCAGAAGAGTTAGACAACTTAATTAGTGAATGGAGTACCTTCAAGCCTAAGCCAATAAGTTTTGATGAAGACTCATCAGATAATGAATGGCTGATGATGGCGTTGAAAATAAGTTCAGGGCTATTGTTGGTCTTCGGTCTATACCTGTGCTATCTGGTGTTCAATAAGCGCCGCCAGGCCAAGTTGCTACATGCCCGTTTGCTACAGCAAGAATCGATTATCAATGCATTGCCCTTTGCGGTCTTTATTCGTACAACCAATGCCGAGTTAGCCGTTTATAACAGCCACTTTGCTGCGGCTCACCAAGATAAGCTTCACGATTTGCTCAATCAGGATATTGAACAAGCCAACTGGCCGATGACCAGTCCGCTTGATCGCGAGATAGATAAATACTGTCGTTATGTATTACAGGACAGAAAACCACAAATGGTGGATTTATCTCTTGAAATCAATGGTGAGCTACGGGATATCTTCCTATGGATTATTCCACTGGACAATGCCGAACGCAGTTTACTGGGCGGCTGGCTGGACATTAGCCAACGTAAAACCGTTGAGCGTGAGTTAGAAGCGGCCCGTGTCGAAGCCGAAAGCGCCAACCGGACCAAGAGTACGTTCCTTGCCACAATCAGTCATGAACTGCGAACGCCAATGTACGCCATTATGGGCTTATTGGAGCTGGAGATCCGCAGCTCCCAGCCGGTTGATAAAGATACACTGATTACCGTGTCCAAATCAGCTCAATCGTTGATGTTACTGCTTGATGACATCATCGACTCTGCCAAAATTGAAGCCGGCCAACTGAGTGTTCACACTGCGGTGGTAGATTTCCGCCAGGAAATGGAACGGATGCTGACTATCTATCAACCCATCGCCGATGAGCGTGGGCTTCAATTCTCGGGTTGGCTGGATGACCAAATCCCTCACCTGCTGATGGCAGATATGCTCAGAGTGCGACAAGTGATGGGTAATCTGTTAGGTAACGCGTTGAAATTTACCGAACAAGGTAGTGTTTCGGTGGATGTGACTTGGGAGCCGACGGATGATAAGCATGGCGTAATGAATATCGATATTACCGATACCGGTATTGGTATTTCTCCAGCGGCACAGGCCACGCTGTTCCAACCCTTTAGCCAGGCGAATGAAGGTAAATCACCCCGTTTTGGCGGCTCAGGGCTAGGGCTTTGGATCTGCCATCAATTGATTCATAAAATGGGCGGGCAAATCAGCTTGGAAAGCCAGCTCGGCAAAGGCACCAGTTTGTTTATTACTTTACCACTGGAGATTGCCACTGCTGAGGATTTACCGCCAGATGCGACTATTCTGCATGCCGATGAAAAGCAGTTGGACCAGTTGAAAAATCTACGTGTTCTGGTGGTGGATGACCTTCCGGCCAACCGCCAGTTACTTCAGCAGCAATTGGCCTTTATCGGCATCGAACAGGTGATGAGCGCAGAAAATGGCGCAGAAGCCTGGAAAATATTGCAACATTACAGTTTTGATATCGTCATCACCGATTACAACATGCCGCTGATGAATGGCTATGAACTTGCCGCCCATATCCGCAATAGTCCGGCAATGAAGGAGATGATAATCATTGGCTGTACCGCAGATGCGCGGGAAGAGAGCGTAACTCGCTGTTCTGATGCTGGTATGAATGATTGCATGGTTAAACCGGTGACTATTGACACCTTACGCACTGTTTTGCTCCATCAACAGATTGTCGGTAACGATGTCGAGGCGAATTATCATCACACTACCGGCGACGATGGTCCCAATGCGATGGAGATGAGCCATCAGGAAAATAGGAACTCAGCCGCGGACAACAGTGAGACCCCAAAAATGCAACAGCCCCCTATTGTCGCAGCACAAGATAAATTGAAATCGCTCTCGGGTGGCAGAGCTGAGGTAGAGTTGCAGTTATTACAATCGTTGCTGGAAAGCAATGTGCAGGATACTGCCGCGCTAACGAAACTGTTTGACCATCTGATAACGGATGATAGCAGTACGAATGCTAGCGATATTTATAACGAAATGGCAACGTTGGTGCACCGGATCAAAGGCGCGGTACAACTGATTGATGCGCAAGATCTGGTAGATTGTTGTATCAAATTCGAATCCCTGTTACTCGCTCATGATAGGCCAGCAGTCATTTCACTTGGAGCAGACTATCTGAAACAGTTAACGGAGACTAATCAGTTATTAGTTAAGCTGGTTGCCTCATATGCCGAAATAGATAGCGATACCCCCGATTAAATAAATATTTAAAGAGTGCTTTCATCTAAAGCCCGCCAGTACATACTTGGTGGGCTTTTTTATTTATCAAGTAATCATTCCTGCGTGATAGCAAAAACACAATTTCATATTTAATTAAAATAAACAACATAAGATATTGAAATTAAAATAATTTATAGTTTTTACTTTTTTTAATCGACTAAGTTCCTACACCTTTTGTGGGAAATTTCACATATAAAACAAGGACGCCTCTCATTTTATCTGTCTCTATTTCCCCCTACACTAGCCTCGGCCCGGATACCAAATAGCACAGCTCAATCGCGGCTGACTTTATTCAACTTAATGATCGCTCATTGTGATGAATGCTAGAGGTCTCCGTACAACGAAATATAAATTATAAAATTAAGTAGGAATTAAATGGGAAAGACTCTAATGACGTTGGTGCTACTTACCCTGCCGGGTATGGCGTTAGCTGCAACCTCAAATAACACTATCAAGTTTCAGGGAGAGGTAGCCGAACAGACTTGCATGGTGGATATCAATGGCACAGCTAACACCCCGGTAGTTTTGTTACCAACAGTTTCGACCAGCAACCTGAATCAAGTTAATTCAGTTGCAGGTAAAACCAATTTTACGATTAACCTAACCGGCTGCAATATCGCCATTCAAGACACCAAGATCAGTTCGGTTTTTCAGGGGATGAACGTCACTTCGGCGGGTAATTTGGGCAATGTGGGTACAGCTCAAAATGTTGCTATTCAGTTACTTGATACCAATGGTGCCCCAATTCGCATGTCTGGTGGCAGTGTTGAAGTACCGGGGATCACCTTGGTCGCCGGTGCAACCTCAGCATCACAGGATCTGGCGGCTCAATATATTACGGAAGAAGGTCGTGCGACCGCCGGGAGCGTTATTGCTTCCGCACAATACGCGATCACCTATCCCTGACTATTCATGAGATCCAAGCCATATCATGAATACGTTGCCAATCGGTAACGAAGCCGAAACAAACCAGAAGTATCAAGGATAAGTAATTGCTATGACACTGATTGCCCACAGAATGATCGCCTGCTCGTTGCTGCTGCTCAGCGGCGTACCCTTATGGACGCAAGCCAGTGTTGTCATGACCGGTACTCGTATTATTTATCCCGAAGGTACGCGGGAAAAAGTAATACAGCTCAGTAACAAAGATGACCATCCGAATTTAGTCCAATTATGGATGGACGACGGTAATAACCAGTCTTCACCATCAAAAAGTGATGTCCCTTTCACACTGACACCACAGATATTCCGTATGGAAGCCCAAAGTGGGCAAGTGGTACGGTTGTCATATATTGAGCGCCATTTACCCAAAGATCGTGAATCAGTTTTCTATCTTAACTTCTTGCAGATCCCCGCGTTAAAAGCAGATAAGCAGACCGAAAACAAACTGGTTTTGATCGTTAATAACCGAATGAAAGTTTTTTACCGCCCTGCGGCATTAAAAGAAAATGTCGATACATTAGGTGAAAAGATACGCGTTACTCTGGATGGCACTAGCGGTGATAAAATCAAGATAAGTAACCCGACGGGTTATTATATCAGCCTGCGTGATGCCAAATTGGTCAGTGATGGGAAAACGATTTCGTTCGCCACCAGTGAGATGTTCTCGCCCAATTCGACCACTGATTTAGCCTTACCCGCTGGGGTTAAGGCCAAAAAGGGCGAAGTGCTGACGCTGAACGTGGTTAATGATTATGGCACCAACATCTCCACGAATTATCATTTGTAGTCCAGCCGTGATGATAATCCAGACGGTGCCCAGTTATAGAGATAACCAGTGAGGTTTGCTCCCTGGTTATCCTATTTGCTAACGCACGGTTTACTGGCGAGCCATTTCGTGTCAGCAGCAGAGCAGAGTAATCAAGACGAATATGTATTTGAGGATGCGTTAGTCCGCGGCTCAGCGCTCGGCTTAGGCTCTATCTCCCGCTTTAATAAAAAAGACTCTTATCAAGAAGGCAAATATCAGGTTGATCTCTATATGAACAACAATTTTGTTGATCGTATAGAAATGATATTTATTGCAAAAAATGATGCGGTTATTCCCTGTTTGTCAGTCGCACTACTGCAACAAGCCGGCGTCACTGAGGAGGCGCTGAAGAACAGCGACCCAAAAGATGACTGTCTGGATTTTAAAACCACCTTGCCGGCCAGTGACTATCGCTTTGATTACGCCAAGTTGCGCTTCGACTTGTCGGTACCACAGCTGTTCGTTAAAAAAGTGCCGCGTGGCTATGTTGACCCCCATAATTTAACCTCGGGGGATACCATTGGTTTCAGCAATTACAACTTGAACCAATATCACGTGGGCTATAACAAAGATGGAATTAAGCGTTCAACCAACTCAACTTATCTCAGCCTAACTAATGGTATCAATGCTGGCATGTGGCGCTTGCGTCAACAGGGTTCATTGCGCTATGACCCTACCCGAGGAGCCGACTGGACCTCTAACCGGCTATACAGCCAACGCGCGCTGCCCGCCATAGGCAGTGAAGTGACCTTGGGCCAAACGTTCAGCGCTGGTCAGTTTTTCTCCAGCTTGGGTTTTAACGGCATCGCATTGGCCACTGATGACCGCATGTTGCCTGAATCGCAACGCGGCTATGCCCCTATTGTGCGAGGGATTGCCAGAACCAATGCCAAAGTCACGGTTTATCAAAACAATCGGTCTATTTACCAAACCACTGTGTCACCAGGACCGTTTGAATTTAATGATTTATCAGCCACCAATTTCGGCGGTGACCTGACGGTAGAAATTCAGGAAGCGGATGGCAGCGTAAGCACCTTTCAGGTGCCATTCTCTTCCGTGCCGGAGTCGTTGCGCCCCGGTTATTCCCGCTATAGCTTCGCCGCTGGGCAAGTGCGGGATCTGAGCAGTAATGAAGTGTTCAGTGAACTGACTTATCAACGAGGGGTCAGTAACGCCATTACCGCCAATACCGGGCTACGCGTGGCATCAGGTTATCAGGCCATCATGCTGGGGGGAGTCTTTACCCACTATATTGGTGCCTTAGGGCTGGATGCTACCTATTCGAATGCCAGGCTAGCGGATGACAACAGTGATGGTGATGAACGGCAGCAGGGCTGGATGGCGCGAGCCTCCTTCAGCCGCACGTTCGAAGCTACCAATACCACATTATCCGTGGCGGGTTACCGCTATTCTACCGAGGGTTATCGCGATTTAAGTGATGTTTTGGGGGTACGTGCAGCCCGTAATGGCAAAGTCTGGAATTCAGATACTTACCGGCAACGCAGCCGGGCAGAAATATCGATGAATCAGAGTTTTAACAGCTACGGTTCTCTGTATTTGACCGCGTCTTCACAGGATTATCGCAATGACCGCAAGCGGGATACACAGTTGCAATTAGGCTATGCCAATACTCTGTGGCGCGATACCAGTTTCAATATTGCGGTCTCACGACAAAAAACCGGGGGCGGCAGCAACGAAACCTCCTTTGTCGACCCCGGTAGCGGCATGCCAGCGGCTAATGGTGCAAATATTCTTGGCATCAGCGAGACTGTGGTGCAAATGTCGGTCTCATTCCCATTAGGTGGTAGTGCGCATGCGCCGTATATCTCCGCCGGTGCTGTCAACAGTAAGCTCAGTGGCGCCAGCTATCAGACCTCATTATCCGGTGTGATGGGCGAGGACCAATCCTCCAGTTACAGTATGGATTTTGCCCGCAGTGAACAAACGAAAGAAAACACCTTTAGTGGCAGTTTACAAAAACGGCTTCCTGTCACTAGTCTGAGCGGCAGTGCGTCCAGCAGCCCTGGTTATTGGCAAGGTTCAGCCAGCGCCCGTGGGGCAGTGGCCTTCCATAGTGGCGGTGTCACACTGGGACCTTATCTGAGTGATACTTTTGCCCTGATCGAGGCCAAAGGCGCCAGTGGTGCCAAAGTGATGTATGGCCAAGGTTCAAGTATTGACAGATTTGGCTATGCACTGGTGCCAACACTCACCCCGTATCGCTACAACACCATTACGCTCAATCCTGATGGCATGGATTTCAATACAGAGCTTCAGGATGGTGAGCGGCAAGTTGCCCCCTTTGCCGGCTCAGCAGTGAAAGTCACTTTCCGCACTCTCAGCGGTTACCCGGTACTCATTACCGTCCGGCTGGCTGATGGTAGTCAGTTACCTATGGGCACCGTGGTATACAGCACGACTGCCGACAGCGACAACAGTGCTCAGCAGCAAAAGAACGAGGTTGGTATGGTTGGTCAGGCCAGCCAGGCTTATGTTCGGGCTGAAGGAACCCGAGGCACACTCATTTTAGTATGGGGCGATGCTACCGATGAACGCTGCCAGTTAAATTATGACTTAGGCACGCCCAATAACGATAAACAGTTATATAAACTCGATGCCTTGTGTGTCGTTACCCAGCATTGAATCAGAGAAACAGTATGAATCCTATAACGACTCACTACGCCAGGTTATACCGATACAAGCCCCTATTCTCACACTATATGGGGTTATTCTTTTCACTCGCATTACTGAGCACCAGCTTACCCAGTTATGCACAATGTGTTTGGAAAGGCGCCAATATCGGTGGTGATAACTACGGTGCGTCCTTGCAATTAGGTAATATCAATATAACCAGTAATTACATTCAGCCTGTCGATTCAATCCTGGCCTCCAGCATTATCAGCTTGGTACCCGCCCGTTTCTGGTCAGACCCAGAAGCGGTTATCTATGAATGTGATGTGGCCGATAAAGACAGTTTATTTGAAGTTTTTGCGACTAATGGCGACAGTAATGTCGGCGGCTACAGCAATATGGGTGATAACTATTTTCAGACTTTCTTCCCCTATACCGCATTGAAACTGACTCATGTTGATACTGGCGTCGAATTCACCCGCATCTGGCAGCAGGTCCCGTTGAGAAAGTACGACGTAGTCGGGAATAAAATTCAAATTAAGGGTAAACATTTCAGCCAAATTCGTGCTGAGCTAAAAAAAGTAGGTTCTGTAGACCGCACGCCCGGCCCTTCCAGTTGGGGATGTTCTGGTCCTGCGGCTGATAACTATTCGGGTAGCTATTCCTGCAATCAACCCAACGGTTACGTGGTATTCAAAGGGCCTGGCATGCCAGTACCGGAAACCGGCTATGACTCAGCAACCAATTACCAAACATGGGGAAGTGGCCGCTATATGGCATTTGGTATGAATACCTCTCCGGTCTCTGTCCTGACACGCAAAAATACCTGCGTAGTACGTAACGTCACACCTTATGTGGTTTTCCCTATTATCACCGTGAACGAACTTAATGATAATCAATCACGCAGCGCGGATATCACTGTCGATATTGAATGCCAGTCGGGTACGGAATCTGGCATTAATAGTGGGCAAACTGCGCTGGCGCCAATTCCCAAACGAAATGCAACAAAGTGACCCACCGGTCAGGTACGGATAAAATAGCCGTATTGACCCTGTCGGAGACCCTGTTGCATGAAGGGAAAACATTTGACTCAGCATGAGCGCTTTTACATCGAAAAACGAAAAGCTGAAGGCGTTAATCAGTCCTGCATTGCCAGAGAACTGGATGTCTCTCGCTCTACCCTGAGCCGGGAGCTCAGGCGTAATACGGACCCCGCTTTCAACGGACTTTACTCCTCCAGACGCGCTGATGCCTTAGCCAGACAACGGCGGGGCGCCACCTCGGCACACAATGCCTGTGTCCCTCTGGGCCAGCAGACACAAGACTTTCTCCGGCAGGCGCTGGCTGTACATACCTCCCCTGAGGTTATCTCTGGGAGACTGAAAATCCAGTTTGATATCGCCGTCAGCAAAAATACCCTCTACCGCTATATCCGTTCGGACAGACAGGCTGGCGGTAAGCTTTACCTTCAGCTCCCTCACCGGGGTAAACGCTATCGCTATGATACGGGTGAGCCCGGACGCACGCCCATCCCGGACAGGGTTGGCATTGAGCACAGGCCTGCTGAGGCTGAACTCAAACAGGTTCCCGGGCATGTTGAAATCGATACGATTTTTGGCAAAGACCAGAAGTCATTCCTGCTGACGGTCGTGGACAAAGCCACAAAGCAGGTCATTATCCGTAAACTCCCCAATAAGTGCGCTGAGAGCGTCGTGGAAGCGTTCAGGGACATCGTGGCGAATACTTTCTGTGAGTTTAAAACCCTGACGGCAGATAACGGACCCGAGTTTGCGAAACATAAGGACATCACTCAGGTAACGGGCGCAAAGGTTTACTTTGCCCGGCCTTATCATTCCTGGGAGCGGGGGTTGAATGAGCATACCAACGGTCTGATACGGCGGTTTTATCCGAAAGGAACCGATTTTAATGGCGTCAGCGATGAAGATATTGCGAGACTGGAGCACATCCTCAACACTCGGGGGCGCAAATCTCTGGAATACAGCTCACCGAATGAGGTATTTTTAGAGTATCTACTCGCTGCATAACGCATGATGGTTTGTTGCGTTTCGTTCGGGAATGGGGCTGGGCATCCAAACTTCATTACCCGGTTATCTGAAAGCACAAGGACTCGGGTTAGTAAACGCAGCCGGCGGCGTGAGTTATCTTTTATCAGACCACTATGGTACTGACAAAAATATAGCCACCGGCGTGGGAATCAGCCTGAGTGACAGCAGCGGTGCGGCAATGAATTTTGTTGGTTGGGGAGGATGTGTCAGTAATTGCAATGCCAATACCAACGCGGGTTGGTACCCGGTACTCACGGGTGCCAGCGCTAATGGCAGCAATGGTGCTGGTTATGATAACTATTCACATCACTTTGTCGCCACCTTGAAAAAATTACCTAACGGCACGCCTACTGCTGGCAAAGTCGATGCGACCGCTTACGTTTTGGTGAAGATACAATGAGACTCCTCTGCCTATTTTTACTGATGTTGAGCATCAGCCAACACACCATGGCCGGTTTAGTGGCAGGTTCAACCCGCATGATTTATCAGCCTGAATCGCGTGAGCGCACCCTGATGTTGGCTAATACCAATGATTATCCGGTCGTGGTGCAGACCTGGATTGATGATGGCGATGTGGACAGCACTCCCGATCAGAGCAAAGCGCCTTTCATTGTCTTGCCTGCTGTTTTTAAAATGCAGGCAGGAGCGGCTCAAGGGCTGCGCATTATCAATAAAGGTGACAATCTGCCGACAGATCGAGAGTCTGTTTATTGGCTCAATCTGTATGAAATTCCGCCTAAATCCCGGCGCAACATCGATGCTCAAGCCCAGGTTGCTATGGCGATGAATACCCAAATGAAAATATTCTACCGGCCTGATGGGCTAACGCCGAAACCGGCTGAGGCAATGAAAAAAGTCAGTTTTACCCTTAAGAAGAAAAACAAAGAATACATTCTCACTGCCCATAACCCCACACCATACCATGTATCTTTTGGTCAGGTTCAGCTAGAAAACCAACAACAACGCTTTCTGATAGCACAAGAGATGGACATGATGGTCACACCCTTTGCTGAGCGCCAATATCATTTTGAACAGCAGCCTACCTCACTCAATGGTGAAGTAACCTTGAACTATGTTTATTTTGATGATGCTGGTAATCAGCTAAAAAACAGCCAGTTAATAAAAGTGACGTTGTAACGAATTGCTATTTTCACGGGTAATCGCAGAGGAATTGCAGCGCTCATGTAATTCCTCTGACAATGCTGGCTACCCGCCGCGAAATTATTACCCTATTGAATTTAGGGGATATTTTACACATGTCCCACTTATGTTGCTTATGTCACTAAAACACACTGCTAAAAGTGTCTTTCCTACTGATTAGCGGGGTTAAATACATAACCTCGGCGTGTAATGTGCGCTTTTCGGTCACTACCGAGCCAATCACCTTCCCCAATACAAACTCGCCTCTCCGCCTTATTAAAAATAACCTCATTTGGCGGGATAACTCACGGGAAAATAAACAAGTTTGCTGAAAAACAAGCCAATAAGCTCATTCTCTCAGCAAACGCACATTTTTAGTGTTTTTCTACTTTGACAAACGTCACCACCCTCGCTATTATTCGCCTCGTTCACACGATTCCTCTGTAGTTCAGTCGGTAGAACGGCGGACTGTTAATCCGTATGTCACTGGTTCGAGTCCAGTCAGAGGAGCCAAATTTGTGTTTTCATGCATCTTTACGAATCTTTATAAGATTTAGATTCAACGAGTTAGTGTGAAAAGTCTTCCCGATGCATTTTCATTTCCCCCTCCGCATCGGGCAAGACTGGTGGTCTGATTTGGGGTCATTTCAGTTCGATTATGGAGTGACCACACTATGTCTCTGAACGACACTAAAATCCGCAGTCTCAAGCCTTCTGAAAAACCTTTCAAAGTTTCCGATTCCCACGGTCTATACCTTTTAGTCAATCCAAGCGGTTCACGTTTCTGGTATCTTAAATATCAAACCGAATCAGGACCATTGACCACGGATTCCATGCCATGGCCTGTAGTGCCCTGATAGAATCTGGTCTGTGGTCATAGAATGCAGTTGAACGCCAGATGAGTCATCAGGAACCCAACAGCCTGCGGGCGGCTTACACCCATAAAGCAGAATATCTCGATGTCCGTAAAGCGATGATGCAGTAGTGGTCGGATTATCTGGATATAAACCGAGAAGGATATGTTGCATCATACGTTCATGCGCAACATAAGACGGCTGGAACAGCCTGACCGATAACTCTTTGATAACAGCAGACCCTGTAGTTCCAGTCCCCCTGAATTATTTAGCGAATTTCTCAGCTTCTTCGTGAGTAGTGATGAAGCTTTCGCCAAAACCAATCGCAATAAAAACGCCCACGATATAGCCTGCTAGCTTACTGTTTAGAATTTTCTTGAGCATCAATCCCCCAATTCAGAGAAGTCATTATCCTATACCCTTTTAAAATATTGGAGAAGACCCACAATAGTGCAGCCCTATAATTTGAATTATCTTGCAAAAATACACGTATTTTCAGCGATAATGAGTAAATGACATGGTCAAAAGGAAAATTGCCCCATGAATACCGGATTTATCCTGCTCTGCATTTACGGAATTGGGGCTATTGCCTCTACCCTCATCATCTTTCCACTAACACGTGATCAGAGCTTAGCAGTAAGGTGCTTATCATCATCTCTTATCGGATTAACGTGGCCCTTGAGCCTGCCAGTTGCCTTACTGCTTTCGATATTCTGATTAATAATACAGATGGATAAATAATCAGGCCGAATCACTAAGTGCCTGATCCAATGCCGAGAATATATTTAATTTACCCCTCGTTCAGTTGATAGAGCATACCACTAGTTTGATTTCGGCCATTTTTCTTTGCCTGATACAATTGCAGGTCAGTTTGACGCAGAAGTGCCGTTGACATACCGACGCTTTGATTTTCTTTGCAGCAAACCCCAAGGCTAATGCTGACAAAGGGGTAAACTGTGGAACCAGAATGTGGAATTTTTTGTTCAAGAATTTGCAGCCTGATAGTTTCTGCCATATCCATTGCTCCGGCTAACTCGGTGTCGGGGAGCAGACAAACAAATTCTTCACCACCATAGCGGGCCACCAAATCCGCAGGGCGTCGGAGAGTTTCTCGGATAACTTTTGCAATACTCCGTAAACAATCGTCCCCTGCCTGATGCCCATATAAATCATTATATTTTTTGAAAAAATCAACATCAATCATGATCATGCTAAGTGGAGTCTGGTTACGATTTGAGAGTTTCCACTCCAATTCTAACTGTTTATCAAAGTAACGCCGGTTATGTACTTCGGTTAATCCATCTAAATAAACTAGTTGGCGTAATAAGTCGGATTGAGCTTTAAGCAATAAGTGTGTTTTCACTCTAGCCCGAACGGTGTTCCTATTAATAGGTTTACTGATAAAATCTACGGCACCTTCGCTAAAGCAGCGAGTTTCGGTCTCTTCATCAATATGCGCAGTGACAAAGATAACAGGAATATCCTGAGTGTCTGGCGATGCCTTGAGTCTGGCACAAACCTCAAAACCATTCATACCGGGCATTTCAATATCCAGTAGAATCAAGTCTGGATGTTGACTAATACAGACGTCGAGTGCCTGTTTACCACTGGTGGCCATACACACATGATAATCGGAAGAGAATGCTTGATAGAGCATCTGAATATTTATCGGATGATCATCAACAATAAGGATCTTGGGCTTCCCCGTGCCGGGTAGATCTAAGGTCAAATCTTGCGAAAAAGAATGGATTATAGTCATATCTTCTTATCTCTCTGAGTAGGAAGATTAACCATCAAGGCTTGGCATAACTTGATAGCGTTGGCAAAATCTAGTTGGTTTACTGCATCATTAAGAGGAGATAATTGTCCATTAAGTTGCTTAGCAAAAGTCATCATCAATTTATTCATCAGCTCTAACGCAGCCATATCTGAGTTTTGTAATAACAGCATCAAACGATTCAGTTCCAACTCGATAGGTTTTATATCAACTGCCTCTGCCACAACATTACTAGTGTTATCTTTCGATAGCATTGGGATTAGTATCATTATCCCAGATTGTATAACGGATACTTTATTTCGCATCTCACTCAGTAATTGATTAATCGTATCTGCCGTAGGTATAGCGCCCTGGCTAAATAACTTCTCCCCCTGCCCCGCACTCAAAGAAAGGCCAGTGGCCCCCAGCTGTGCGGCAAGTCCTTTGATGGTATGTAGCAGACGAGATGCCGACAGATGGTCACCTTCAGTCAATAATGTCTCCAACTGGGTAGGGAAATTAGCCAAATCCTCACTAAGCAGCGATAACATTTTTTGGTACAGCGTAATATCGCCACCTAATCGATTAAGGGCGGTATCAACGTCAATTCCTGCCGTTGCCGCGACATTTTTTAATTCAGCAGATAACAAAACAGGAGTTATATGGCTAATCGTAGCGACAACATCAGTTTGCCCACTGTATTTCCGTATGATGTGTATTAGATTATTCAAGTCAAAGGGTTTACCAATATGGTCATTCATTCCAGCAGCAAGGCAGGCATCACGATCAGAGGCCATCGCATTAGCTGTCATGGCTATAATCGGTAAGTTTTTTAACCCAAGACTTTTTCGAATATATTTCGTCGCATTGTAGCCATCCATGACCGGCATTTGTAAATCCATCAATATCAGATCAAATGAAGACGGATGATGTTCTAATATCTCAATTGCCTCTTTGCCATGATTGGCAATACTGACCTCTGCTCCCTCATCCTCAAGTAACTCACGTGCTATTTGCTGGTTATTCAAGTTATCTTCAACAATTAATAGCCTTACACCAGACAGTCGGTGTAAAGATTCGGTTATTGCCGGTTTCGCAACATCAGGTTGTTTGCGTTCGCTTAATGCATCAATCACTGAATCCAACAACATTGATGCTGTGATCGGCTTAACCAAATAACCATCCAGTAATGCCTGCTCTTCTTCGCTGCGCTGTAATAACATTTCGCGATCATGGGCGGTTATCATGACAATCATAGGGCCGTTATCTACTGGCATCAGTTCACGCACACATTTACTGGTCTGCCAACCATCTAACCCCGGCATTTGCCAGTCAATAAAGAGCGCCCCGTAGGTAATACCACTATCATGCTGCTGTCTCATCAATTGCAATGCATCATTGCCACTGGTTGCGACATCAACGGTCCATTTTAGTGATTCCCCCATCTGTTTGATCAGGTCACAGGCTGTCGGATTATCATCAACAACCAAGACTCGTAAATTATTCAATGCCTGTGCTCTGTTTACCAAAGTGTTTGGTGTTTCATTATTAATAACCAGATTGGTATAAGAAGGTAGCGACAGCGTTATGGTGAAATGAAATAGGCTCCCTTTACCCGGTTCACTTTCTAAGGTGAGCGTCCCGCCCATCAGTGCAACAAAGCGCTGACTTATCACTAGCCCTAAGCCCGTGCCACCAAACCGGCGCGTTGTCGAGGCTTCTGCTTGTGTAAAACCACTAAAAATACTTTCTTGATTCTCTGGTGCAATGCCAATTCCGGTATCGCGCACCCCAAAATGCAACGTAACGTGATGGCTATCCTGTGTGATAACTTTGATGAAAAGCACCACCTCACCAAGTTCGGTGAACTTCAGCGCATTGCCCCCCAGATTGGTTAATATTTGCTGGAGTCGCATGCTATCGCCTTCAACAAACTGGGGTAGTGAAGGGTCAATATCAAATAAGACCTCAACCTTTTTAACCTTCAGATTGCTCGATAAGATAACCGCCAAATCACGCAACATCACATGAATATCAAACGGGATACATTCCAGTTCCATTTTACCGGATTCGATTTTGGAGAAGTCCAGGATATCGTTCAGCAAGCGCAGCAAGGTGCGCGTGGCGGCTTCACTTTTAACCGCATAATCAGCTTGTTTCCTATCAAGACCCGTCCTACGTAGCAATGTCAGCATGCCAAGGATGGCATTCATCGGGGTCCGTAGCTCATGACTCATATTGGCCAAAAATGCAGATTTGGCCTTATTGGCTTCTTCAGCAGCTTCTCTTGCTGTTTTCAGGATATTCTCGGCCTCGCGTTGTTGAGTAATATCCCGATTAATCCCCATCATCAACATTGCTTTGCCACTTTCATCCCGTTCAACCGTTCCAGTTGATTGAATAAAGTGAACTTCATTTCTCACCACAATACGCAAAACCTGACGATAGACACTTTCATTTTCTAACGCTGCTTTTATTGCACTTTTAACGTCGGGAATATCCTCTGGATACAAAAGGCTATACCAATACGCCAACGGGATATCGGCATTGTGTAACTCCTCAGGGATCCCATAGATATTATTCATCCGCTCATCGAAAGAAAGCGTACCTTCTGGAATGTTCCAGGTCCAAATACCTAACTCAGCAACATCCGCCGCTCTGACTAATTGATTTCGAGCAATAATCAGATTGGCTTGCTGATTTTTATTGGTTGTAATATCAACTTGAATGGAAATATATCGCTCAATCTGGCCAGTACTATTGTTAAACGGAGCAATCGTGGTATCGACCCAATATAAAGAGCCATCTTTAGCTTTATTACAGATTTCTCCACGCCACGAGATCCCATTAGCAATGTTATGCCACATCGATTGCCAAAAATCAGTCGAATGTGTATGAGAATCAACTAAGCGGTAAGTCTGCCCTATAAGTTCTTCGCGACTGTAACCACTGATAGTACAAAATGCGTCATTAACATCGGTGATTATCCCATCCCGGTCTGCAGTAGAGATAATACCGTGTAAATTAAGGGTGCTGAGTAAGGCATTATTTTCACGTAAGGCCGCTTCAAGACGTTGATAAGTCGCTTTACGTTCACTGATATCCGACTCAATCGCCATAAAGCCGATAAGTTCACTCTTATCGTTATAACGCGGTTGAATCTCCAGCTCAATCCAATATTCTTGCCCCGATTTAGCGCGATTGACTATTTCACCTTTAAATGGCTCTCCGGCATCTAACGCAATTTTCATCTCACTTGCTACGCCTTGGTCTGTATTACTACATTGCAGTAATTTCCCCGGCGACTTGCCGAAAGCCTCGGCTTGACTGTATCCGGTAATACGTTCAAAGCCCTCGTTAACCCAGACGATATTACGTTTTACATCGGTAATAACGACGGCGTTAGAGGTGTTCTTGGCCACTAAAGCCAGACGTTCAAGATCTGCGGTCATATTCCGCGCCAGCATCTCTGCCCGATTACGTCCACTGATTTGCTGGCGAATAAGTAAAGCCAATGCCGAACTTAGCAAAAGACCAAAAGCAAACACCAACCAAGGTGCATAACGTTCGGTTAGCGCTTCAAACACTGGTGTGCTGCTGATTCGCAGTGTCATTTTTCGACCAGGTAGTGGCAAGACGCTGGTATTGTGAAATATTCTGGCAGCTATGGCTTCATCATCATGCTCTTCGTCCGGTATGAAATTGGCGTATTTACTGCCATCTGCATCGAAGATCATCGTTCTATTAGATAAATCATTGAGACTATCAAACAATTCAACATCCACTCGCCCATTCATAAACTCGGGAATATCACGTAATAGATCAGCAATCACAATGGGTGAATAGAGTAGACCGACCAATGACGCCTGCCGTTCAGCAAGTGTCGTAGGATAGGTACCCGACTTATAAACCGGGACAAAAAGTAATGTGCCGGGAGTTTTAACATTAGACTGAACCAGATGAATAGTGCCAGAAAGAGTGGGTTTTCCGCTGTTTATTGCCAACAATGCGGCTTCTCGTCTGACCGACTCAGAGCCAATATCAAGCCCCTCTGCGCCTTGGTTTTTTTCTGCTGGTGCAATGTATTTAATAATATACAAATCATCATGCTGTTTATCCTGAAGTTGCCGCAAAGAAAACGTCGGCGCACCGTCAGCTCGGGTATCAGTAATAAACGCATTTAACTGGCTGCGCGACACCCGTTGAATAAAACCAAATCCCCTCACGCCAGGGAACTCCACCGGCAAATTACGCGAAGCGACATAAGCATTAAATTGCTCGCGGGTTAAATGACTGTTGGTAGCATAAACACCTCTTATCCCATTCAACCCATATATTGGCTGAGAGAAACGTCGCTCAACTTCTCCAGAAACCCTATCAACATTACGTTGAAAATCGATTTTTGCATTGGCTTCAATTTCGTTATAAAGCCACCATGCTCCCGCACCTGAAATAACCAGTCCAATAATGAAAATAACCAGTGGCAGTAAAATATTTTGTTGTAACTTAAATGAAAGCCAAGATGAGGACAATTGCTGCGTATGGGCATTGAATGGAGAAGGATTCATATAATATCTATACCCTTATAATCACTATTGGCTAAAGCATAGGATCACTCTGTAATTTAAGATAGTATTGGCCACAATCAAATCTAGCTTAAGTGTTCTCTGCTAATAATAAACAGTATTAGTTAGGGTTGAATGTAAATTTGTAGTTCATTGTGGCCTAATATCTCACCCTGTTCGTTAATAATGTCACTCATTACATTCATTGGTTGAACGCTACGAGGTATAACTTGCAATTCAATCACCTTTTGACCGCTATCCGCCATTAATTTTATGTTCCGCGATCCTTTAGATAAAATCATACCACTTTGCAATATTTTCCAATGTAATGATGCCTTTTGATAGTTGAACCAACGGTCGTTGATGGCCCATAAATCAATACGCCCTCTCTGCCCCTGCACCCAATTTTCTGTTTTCGGATCTATAGAGGGTAAAACGGGCTGATAAGCTCGCTGCAAAGCAAAATAACCCGGCTTAGGATGGCGGAGATAGTCCACCACGCCCCAGTTAATTGACGGCCAGTTTTCAGTAAACATAAAGTGAAATAATGCAGCAACGGGTTGATAACGTTGGCGTCGATAACTCTCTGCGGCGAGTTGGATTAAACTTGCCTGATACTGTTGGCTGTTCTTGATAAACGTATTGATATTTGGCCCGCGAGTCACTTTAGCTAATTCAAATGTCTCATGAGGTTGAAAGTTATGGTATGCCCAGATACGCCAGCCTTCATCTTGTTTATCCGCCGTTTTGGGCCACAGCTCAGCGTGCGGAATTATCGTTTTTAACGTTGCCAGGTCAGGTAAGGCTTGTGCGCCAAACTCGCTGATGATTGAGGTAGTTGCCGGTTTAAGATGATCACTTTTCTGCCCTGAGTACCACCCTTGCCAGTAGTGTTCAGCAGTGGACGAGTAAGCATGAGTGATCCGGCTATGGTCCTGACTGAGCACCTGCGCGACGCTCGCGGTTAACGCCCGGTTGATGTCAGGCCGCCAGTCTGAATAACGATATTGCATCCATGTGGCATCCCAGGGCGGTTCATTGTGCCCAGACCACAATACAATCGCTGGATGGCTGCCAAACTGCTGTGTCATATCCGCGGCCTGCCTGGCAGCCTCTCTGGCAAAAGAGGCTGAATCGTCATATCCCCATTGCAGTGGAAAATCTTGCCAGAGCAGTATCCCCATCTCATCAGCCAGGTCGTACAACGCCCGCCCAGCCACATGGGCATGTACTCTTATGGCGTTGATGTTCGCCAGCTGCATCATGAGTAAGTCATGGCGATAATCTGTCGGTGTCAGGCTTCCCAGCCACGGGCTACCAATATAGTTCGTCCCCCTTATGAATAGTCGCTTGCCATTGATTGACCAACTTTGCTGTTGGGGGTCTATCGCAATTCGCCGTAAGCCAGTGCGAACATGAGTCACATCCATCATGCCTAAACGGTCTGAGAAACTGACCTCCAGCCGATAAAGATTTTGTTTCCCATGACCAGACGGCCACCACAATGCGGGGTTATCAAGCAGAAAATTAGCGGTGAGAGTTTGTGCATTATGCTGACTGGCAACCAATGAAACACTTTTCTCCAGTTGATAAGATTGGCCGATAAAATTATCGGGTATCAGGCGTAGCAACATAACAACGGGGCGGTTGTGGTTAGCACGATAATCCAAACTCACCTTCAGAATCGGATGTGCAAGCCCCCGTGACCAGTCAGGCACGGCCAGTACATTGTCTATAACAGCGCCACGGCTGATATGTGACGTTACCGGAGCCCAGATACCGCCTGAATTAGCATCTTGTCCGTGATCCGACCACGCGCCACCGGGCCGAGTATCATGATGGTTGAACACGCCCTTAATCAGTTGCTTACGAAATGACCAAATTTTGCCCGGAGTCTCGTAAGGGCTATCTACACGCATAGCCAGCACATTATCTATTCGGGCTATATCGGTGATATCGATACTGAACCGCTGAAAATACCCCTTATGTTGCCCCGCTCGTTGACTGTTGAGCCAAATATCCGTTTGATAATCGACGCCATCGAATACCAAGGTCGCCATATCATCGGTATCTAAAACCGGTAATGTAAACCGGGTGCGATACCATAATACGCCTTGATGATCGACGCCCTCACTGTACCAATTAGCGGGCACTTTCAACTGTTGCCACTGGCTGTCATCCAGGGTGTCACTCCAGGCGTCAGAAGCTGGCGGATTGCCATCCCGTATTCGCCACTGACCGGACAAATCTAAAGTGGATGGCAACTGAGCAACAACAACCGACGAGATAAGTTGTAAAAGAAATCCCAAACTTAAAATAGAAGCCCTGCACCAGCAATTAATGTTCATTTCGATGCCGCCTGTCGACGGATGACTCTTTCTTGCGGCAGGCATAATTGTGGTCGTGAAAAAATATCACTCATGCGCACATCCAGATATCCCGCGGTAGAGTCGCTATTAATTAAACTCCCCGCCGCTTTATAGAGCAGCGTTTCCAATACCATAGCGTTTGTCGTCAGACTAATTGTTTTGTTATAGGCACCATTATTTTCATAACGCCCCTCATACCATCCGCGTTGTTCATCATACTGCATCTGAGTCAACTGCATTAATGCATCGGTATAAGGGCTATTCCACAAAACCCATAAGCCAAAAACTACACGGGTTGATACCAACGCCAGGTCAGGATGAAATTGCCCGTCTTCGCTAATCGTATTCCAATGATAACCGTTAGCGAACACCGTATCGTAAACGTGATATGGCGCAACTGAGGTGAAATAATCACTACGTGCCGTCAATATATGTTCTTTTTGCCACCGTATTTCTTGTACCCGATAGATATTATCTATCCGTTTTTTTTGCTGTTTAAATATTGGGGTGCTTTTTAATTCCATTGCAGTAAGTAAATAAGGCAAGCTGACGACAATAGAGGGTACATAGGTTGTTCGAGCATCTCTGATATCAAAATCGATGCCCCATTCCCGAACGAAACGCAACAAACCATCATGCGTTATGCAGCGAGTAGATACTCTAAAAATACCTCATTCGGTGAGCTGTATTCCAGAGATTTGCGCCCCCGAGTGTTGAGGATGTGCTCCAGTCTCGCAATATCTTCATCGCTGACGCCATTAAAATCGGTTCCTTTCGGATAAAACCGCCGTATCAGACCGTTGGTATGCTCATTCAACCCCCGCTCCCAGGAATGATAAGGCCGGGCAAAGTAAACCTTTGCGCCCGTTACCTGAGTGATGTCCTTATGTTTCGCAAACTCGGGTCCGTTATCTGCCGTCAGGGTTTTAAACTCACAGAAAGTATTCGCCACGATGTCCCTGAACGCTTCCACGACGCTCTCAGCGCACTTATTGGGGAGTTTACGGATAATGACCTGCTTTGTGGCTTTGTCCACGACCGTCAGCAGGAATGACTTCTGGTCTTTGCCAAAAATCGTATCGATTTCAACATGCCCGGGAACCTGTTTGAGTTCAGCCTCAGCAGGCCTGTGCTCAATGCCAACCCTGTCCGGGATGGGCGTGCGTCCGGGCTCACCCGTATCATAGCGATAGCGGCGCGTGTCAAGGTAGTTGTCGCCTCAGTTAATTCATGCGGCCAACGTTTCACGTTCCGGATTTAACCAGACCTCATCCTGCCGGTGCCAGTTTCTCGTTGAACCTGACCACCGATGTGGATTCTGCATTTTCGCCGCTTCATAGACCGATTTACGCTGCGCCAGTAGTGCCCGATCTTCACCTCTGTGTCGTTGCCCTGGTGTGACGTAACGGATACCACTGTGCCGATGTTCTTCGTTATACCAGCCAACGAAGGTTTCTACCCACGCCTGCGCATCCTCCAGCGTCGCGAAGCCCTTCTCCGGCCAGCTCGGCACGTATTTCAACGTCCTGAACAGCGATTCAACATACGCGTTATCGTTGCTCACCCGTGGCCGGCTGTGCGACGGGGTTATCTTAAGTTCCGCAAGCTTTACCTGCAGCACCTGTGACTTCATCGGGGCTCCGTTATCCGCATGCAGTACCAGCGGCTCCTGCCAACAGCGTTCGCTCAGCACTGTCCGATTCATCAGCTCTGCCGCATGCTCACCACTTTCAACCAAGTGAACCTCGTGACCGACGATTTTGCGGCTGAACACGTCTTCTATCAGGTACAGATAGAACCAGTGTCCTGCCGTCAGCGACCTCAGCCAGGTAATATCCCATGACCACACCTGATTCGGTGCCGTCGCCCTCCAGGTCGATAGCGGCTTGCTTTGCGCTACCCTCTGCCGACCACGGTGCGTTGTTTCGCCAGCACGTCTTAGTATCCGATAAAACGTTGACTCACTGGCGATATAGCGCTTTTCATCCGCCAACAAAGGAACGATTTGCGTCGGTGGCAGGCTGGCGAACCGCAGTTCATGACAGAGGGCTAAAACCTGTTGTTCCTCTTCGGCAGTGAGTTTGTTCTTCGGGATGGGCCGTGACGCCGTGGGTCTGCGGTCATGCGTCCCTTTTCCCCAACGCTGTAATGTTCGCTCACTAAGCCCAATAGACTGGCAAGCCTCGCTCAGCCTCGCGCCTGCAGCAACGGCTTCCTTTACGATTGTCATCAATCGCAGCCTGTCCGGAGTCGGCGTCATTCGTCCCCGTTTTCCTCGACGAACAACGCCTTGAACTTTTTTTGCAATATCAGCAATGCCGCAGCCTCAGCCAACGCCTTATCCTTGCGGGCAATTTCACGCTTAAGCTGATGAATTTCGTTTTGCTGTTTCTTGACGAGTGCTTTCTCTTCACGCGGATCTGGCTGCATTATCTCATTCTTCCACTGCTGAATTTGCTCAGGGTAGAGCCCTTTACGGCGACAGTACTCAGCAACAGCATGGGCGGAAAGAGGTGCCGTTTCAACCAGGATGGCAAAACGAGCCTCACGGGACCATTGCTGCGGGGTTTTTACCTCAACGTGGGTGCTCGCGGTCGAAATACCTGCCTTGGAGCGCCAGGTGTAAAGCGTATTGACAGGGATCCCCTCAGAGCGTGCAATCTGAACAACCGGCTGATTGTGTGGTGGCATCATTCTGGCAATCACAGCGGCTTTAAGCTCAGGTGAATACGTTTTCATTCTTGTTGTCTCCAGCCCCTTGGATGTTTTCAGTTAGAGGCGACAACTACCCTGACATGGGGGGATAGCGTTTACCCCGGTGAGGGAGCTGAAGGTAAAGCTTACCGCCAGCCTGTCTGTCCGAACGGATATAGCGGTAGAGGGTATTTTTGCTGACGGCGATATCAAACTGGATTTTCAGTCTCCCACAGATAACCTCAGGGGAGGTATGTACAGCCAGCGCCTGCCGGAGAAAGTCTTGTGTCTGCTGGCACAGAGGGACACAGGCATTGTGTGCCGAGGTGGCGCCCCGCCGTTGTCTGGCTAAGGCATCAGCGCGTCTGGAGGAGTAAAGTCCGTTGAAGGCGGGGTCCGTATTACGTCTGAGCTCCCGGCTCAGGGTAGAGCGAGAGACGCCGAGCTCTCTGGCAATGCAGGACTGATTAACGCCTTCAGCTTTTCGTTTTTCGATGTAAAAGCGCTCATGCTGAGTCAAATGTTTTCCCTTCATGCAACAGGGTCTCCGACAGGGTCAATACGGCTATTTTATCCGTACCTGACCGGTGGGTCACTTTGTTGCATTTCGTTTGGGAATTGGCGCACCGGTAAAGATTCTTCTCTTATTCAAGTCACCGGTGTTGGCAGTACATTTAACTCCGGCGAGTTAGATATGGTCCTGTCTGGCGAGGGCTCTACTGGGGTAAAAGTCGAGGGGGGCGCCAGCGGCACCATCACAGCAGATGCCAGCCTGGAATTGAGCGGTGATGGGGCTACTGCCGGGATCGTCGATGGCAATTACTACGGCCTGGATGGTATTGCCACCGGTGCTACCGGAAAATCTGTCTTAACCAGTTCGGCGGTATTGACCACCGGTAACACCGCGTCTGGTGCCTATGGCTATATCGCCCGTAATGGCGGTGAGCTTATCCACAATGGCTCCATTGATTTTACACAAGCAGGCAGTACTGGCGTGCTGGTAGACGGCGGGATTCTGACCAACCAAAACCTCATCACAGTCAATGGGACTGCGGTCAATATTCAGGGTGCTAACTCTACCGTGAATAACAGCGGTACCGTCAACGCAACCGACGGCACCGCCGCTTATCTGCTGGGTGCGGGGGCGAGCCTGACCTTATCCGGTAACGGTGAAACCAAAGCGGGCGGCACTGCCCATGGCGTACTGCTTGATACCGGTGCCACAGCACTGACCGTGGATGGCGCAACCATCACCATGACGGCGGGCGGTACAGGTAATGCGATTGAAAACAAAGCGGAAATTACCGGTATTCAGTTAAAAGACACCTCGCTGACGGTGGGTAATGGTGCTGGTATTCGTACCGGTGCCTCCCTGGCGGCAACCAACTCTGGCACGATCAATGTCAACGGCAGCGGTACCGGTATTCTGTTTGCCAACACCGGCGACACCATCACCGATAATACGCTGGACATGTCCGACTCGGCCGGTCTGGTGATTAACGTCAATTCAGCCGCGGGCAAAGGGATTGTCACCAACTCCCGTCAGGATCTGAAAACCGGTGCCAGCGTAAACGTCAATGATGCCGCAGGCGGTGCAGCCCTGATTGTCAAAGGCACTACCGGCCGTGTCGAGCAGTCCGGTAACCTGATATCAACATCACTCACCAGCCCGGTGGTGGACATCAATAACGGTTATGTCACCAGCTTCGTCAACAGCGGTACCATTCAAGCCAACAGCGCCACCCAGCAGGCTGTCGTAACCAATACTGGGACGGGTCTGGCCTTTACCAACCAGACGGGCGGCACCATTGTCGGTCAGGTTAATCTGTTAACCGGCAACAACACTGTGACCCTGATGCAAGGCAGTAACGGCACTGACTTCACCACCGGCAGCGGCGATGATGCCTTCATTCTGAAAGGGCTGACATTAGCCGATACCGGCGTGTTTAGCTCACTGAACGGCGGTACCGGCAGCGATACGCTGACGCTGGACAGTTCGCTGTATACCCTGAGTGATGCTGATGCTATCCAGAATATGGAATACATCAACCTGATCAATAACTCGACGCTGACACTGGACAATGTGCTGCTGGCGCTGGGTGACAGTCAGGATGACAATGCCAACACCGGTTTTAATCTGGGTGACGGCAGTCTGCTGCAGGTTAATAACCTGAATGCCGTGAGCTTTAACAGCAAGTTGAACGGCCTCGGCACGATGGCCGTTAATACCGCCGGTAATGCCTTTGATTTTACGGCCAATGCGGCACAGAACGCCTTTAACGGGGTACTGGCATTAGGTCACGCCACCTTTGAACTGGCGGCGGATAACACGGCAGCATTAGTGAATGCCACCCTGAAACTGGGCGCGGACAGTATCACCACCGTCGGTGACGGTGTGCAAACTATCGGTGGGTTGGCCTTTGACGGCGGTACGGTGAAATTTAACACCGGCACTCCGGGTGAGACGGTGGCGAAAAGCACTATCCATACCACCAAAGAGATGAACCTACTGGGCACCGGGACGGTGGTGGTGGACATCGACAGCGTCGACAACAGCCAGACGCCGGTCAATCCTGTGCTGCCCATCATGGAGCAGGATGACGCCAATACCCTGCTGCAACTGGCGGTGAGTGATGTGGCCGTGCAAGGCAATGGCGGCAATCTGGTGCTGAAAGACCAGAATGGTAATGTCATTACCGATGCCACCACGGCCGATATTGCACAGAATGGCACCACGGTCGCCAAAGGCACTTACGATTATCGCCTGAGCAGCGGTACGGGTAACGACGGTTTGTATATCGGTTACGGCCTGACCGAAGTTGAACTGCTGGGCAGCGGTGCAGATGCACTGGCGCTGTATGCCACCAATAAAACCGGTCCTGCGGCGGATTTGAGTGCCAAAGTGACGGGCAGTGGTGAGTTGGCGATTGATACCAGTGCAGGAAATACGGTAACACTGTCCAATCTGGACAATGATTACACCGGTTCTACCGATGTACGCAGCGGCACCTTGCAGATGCTGAATGATAATGTGTTGGGGAATACCTCGCTGTTATCACTGGCAGCAGATACCGCCTTTGACATGAAGGGTCACAGCCAAACCGTGGGCGAACTGAACAGTACTGCGGGCTCAACGGTTGATCTCAATGGTGGCAGCTTAACCTTGAGTCAGGGCGGTGTGTCTGAGGGTGAACTGACCGGCAGTGGCGCGCTGACAATTGCCGCCAATGTGCTGAGCGTTAAGGGTGCCAATACTGGCCTGAGCGCGGTGACTAATATTGCCAGTGGCGCACAAGCGTTACTGAACAATGCAGCGGGTCTGGGCGATGGCAATATCGTTAACGCCGGTCTGCTGACACTGAAAGGGGCTGCGGGCCAGTTAGCAAATGCTATCAGTGATGCCGGCAGTGTGGTGCTGGAAGATAGCAGCGACATCACATTGAGCGGTGATAACAGCCTGTTCAGCGGCCTGTTTGCTATCACGAACGGCAGCCAGTTAACCGCTTCTCAGGCAGAACATCTGGGGACGGCGGCGGTCACCAACGACGGCGCATTGGTGCTCAATAGTGCGAGTGACTGGTTGCTGGCCAACAGCATTAGCGGCAGTGGCAGCCTGACTAAAAACGGCAACGGTACGCTGTCATTGACTCAAACGGCGGCCTATACCGGCCAGACAGATATCAATGCGGGTGGCCTGATGTTAGGCAGCAGTGCTGACCCCATGACGCTGAATATAGCCAGCGGTGCCTTTATGGGCGGTTTTGGTGGCGTAGCGGGCGCGGTTGATAACCAGGGCGTGCTGTTTGTGGGCAACCCAGCGGCACCGATGGTACCGGCGATGGGCCGTCTGGCTCGCCTGGCGCCGGCCAGTAATATCTTTACCGTTGGCACTGACTTAACCAACAGCGGCACGGTATTTATCGGTAACAAGACCAGTGACGGCTCCGGCACCACCGGTAACCAGTTAGTGGTCAACGGTAACTATATTGGCAACAACGGTCTGCTGCACTTCAACACCGCGCTGGGTGACGATAACTCGGCCACCGACAGCATGATTGTGAACGGCAACACCAGCGGCACCACCAATGTTAGTGTGGATAATGCGGGCGGTACGGGCGCTAAAACCTTAAACGGTATTGAGCTCATTCAGGTGAATGGTCAATCCGACGGTGAGTTTGTGAACCCTGGCCGTATCGTAGCGGGTGCATATGATTACTCACTCGTACGTGGGGTGGGTTCAAACGCCAGTAACTGGTATTTGACCAGCCTGAGTAATTTGCCGATTGATCCAGAGAACCCGGTTGATCCAGAAAATCCAGTGGGTCCAGGCGAGGAAACTAAACGTCCTGAAGCCGGCAGCTACACCGCGAACCTGGCCGCAGCCAACACTATGTTTGTGACGCGTCTGCACGATCGTTTGGGTGAAACACAGTATATCGACGCCCTGACTGGCGAGCAGAAAGTGACCAGCATGTGGCTGCGTAACGAAGGCGGACATAACCGTTCACGTGACACCAGTGGTCAGTTGAAAACCCAAAGCAACCGCTATGTGATGCAATTGGGTGGCGATATCGCCCAGTGGAGCAACGATGGTCTGGACCGTTTACACCTGGGTGTGATGGCCGGTTACGGTAATAGCAAAAGCGACACCCACGCGAAATCGGGCTATAAGTCGAGTGGTTCGGTTGATGGTTACACCGCCGGGGTGTACAGCACCTGGTATGCCAACGACGAAGACAAGTCGGGCTTGTATGTTGACGGTTGGGCGCAGTACAGCTGGTTTAACAATAGCGTGCAGGGCGACGGTCTGGCGACGGAAGAGTATAAATCGAAAGGGATCACCGCGTCGGTCGAGAGCGGCTACACCTTTAAAATCGGCGAGAATAAGTCTAAGAACGAAACGTACTTTATCCAGCCGAAAGCCCAAATCACCTGGATGGGTGTGAAGGCTGACGAGCACCGTGAAGCAAACGGTACTCAGGTGAGTGGTCAAGGCGACGGTAATATCCAGACCCGTCTGGGGCTGCGTTCTTATATGAAAGGCCACCACGAAAGTGATAATGGCAAGGATCGCGAGTTCCAACCGTTTGTGGAAGCCAACTGGATCCACAACACCAAAGATTTTGGCACCAATATGAACGCGGTTGAAGTGAAACAAGCTGGCGCGAAGAATATCGGTGAACTGAAAGTGGGTGTTGAGGGGCAATTGAACAAGCAACTGAATGTCTGGGGTAACGTCGGCCAGCAATTGGGCGACAAAGGTTACAGCGATACTGCAGTGATGTTAGGGGTGAAATACAACTTCTAATCGTTATTAGCTCTCATCAATAACGGTGCTTCGGCACCGTTATTGATCTCCGAACAATTTAATAAAATCTTATTCTGAATAACTAAAAATTGCAGAGCAGATCAGAAGCCGCCATCGATATCCGTCACACTAATCAGCTTATGATTGACAAACTCCTTCAGTCCGAGACCAATCAGCTCGCGGCCATAGCCTGAGCGGCGCACACCGCCAAATGGCAGGTCAGCCTTCACCGCAGTCGGATGGTTGATGTAGACCATGCCGGTAGACATTTGAGCTGCAACCTTGCGGCCCCGTTCGATGTCTTGAGTGAACACCGAACCGCCAAGGCCGAAAGGCGAGTCATTCGCAATCTCGATAGCTTCCGCTTCATCTTTGGCTTTAAAGACCAGCGATACCGGGCCAAAGAATTCCCAGTAATACGCCGGGTTATCCTTAGTCAGGCCGGTGAGCAACACCGGCTGCACGAAGGCGCCCTGCGACGGCACCTCAGCGCCAATCACAGTCAGGGTCGCGCCGTGGCCGACAGCTTCCTTCACCTGTTTACGCACATCGTCGGCCGCACCCTGTGAGGACAGCGGCGCCAGAGTCGTGGCAGGGTCCAGCGGATCGCCGGCCTTGAGTTGGGCAACGCCAGCTGTGTACTTATCAAGGAAAGCGTCGTAGATAGCCTCGACCACGATAATACGCTTGGACGAGCAGCACACCTGGCCGGCATTCCAGTGGCGGCCAAACACCGCCCACTTAGCGGCCTTGTCCAGATCAGCATCTTCCAACACCACAAAGGCGTCAGCACCACCCAGCTCCATCGTTGACTTCTTCAATGCCTTACCGGCCTGTGCTGCAACCACAGCGCCAGCGTCCTCCGAACCCGTTAGCGCAACACCATGTACACGCGGATCGTTAATGATGGTTTCGAGTTGCTCACGGCTAGCGTAGAGGTTTTTGAATCCGCCTACCGGCAGGCCGGCTTCAAGCATTAGCTTCTCAAACACATCGGCGGATTGCGGTACGTTAGACGCATGCTTGAGTATCACGACATTCCCGGCCGCTAACTGCGGCGCGATGATTCGAGCTATCTGGTAGTAAGGAAAATTCCACGGTTCGATAGCCAGGATGATGCCTAGAGGCTCATGCACCAGCCACGCTTCGGTTACCGCAGGGTCTTTAGAATGCAGCTTCTCCGGCGCCAGTTGCTGCTGCGCATTCTCGACGTAGTACTCAAAGATAGCCGCCGACAGTTCAACCTCCGCTTCGGCCTCTCCCAGTAGCTTACCCATCTCCAGTGTCAACAACTTGGCGTATTCGGTATGCTTGGCTCGGAGCAAGTCGGCCGCCTTTTGCAGCACGGCAACACGATCGGCGATTGTAGTATTTTTCCATTGCTTGAATGCCTCATCGCCTTGATCCAGAGCAAGAGCAACATCGGCAGTAGTGGCGTCAGAAAACGTCTTGATCGTTTCGCCGGTGTAGGGATTGGTTGTTGCGTAGGCCATCTTTCGTTCCTTGGTTGCATGCAGGGACCGTTCGCGAACGAACAGCCTATAAAAGAAAGTCCGACTCAGGATCGTCACCGACTAAAACCAGAGCGTTCCCGAGAGAGGAAACGTCATTCGGACGGCAGTGATATCACTCAACAATTAGATGATGAACGTAATGCAAATAAAAAACGGCATCGTAGAAGAGTGTATTCGCTCCATGGCGATTCAGACACTTTTATCCGATTAAAATATGTGATTCTCTTAGCGCTATTTATAACTCCAGGTTCAGTCCCTGAGAGAGGAACAACACAAAAGTCTTCGTCGCGCCATAAATTGATATACCGAATTCCGGTGCCAGACCGACGATCGGACCCATTATTCATACTGGAGGTCATCTTGATTTTATGATGCTTGGAGCTCGTTCAAGCTGGCTAAGGTCGCATTCAAGTTCAACATTGGCCTTCGGTATCCAAATGCCCACGGTAAATCCACCCCACGCTTGAATACGAAGTTGTGCGTGACGTCCTCTGAAGGAAACTTTGATAATCGATGGAAAAAATGTCGGATGGAGGGAAAACCAGACAAAGCAGCACTTACAACGCTAAATTGTTCAAATAATAGGCTAACTTGTCGGTAACGCAAGATTACGCTGTCATTAATCCACAATTTATTGATGGGTTTATTCTAATAAAATGTGTCGCCTAACAATAATAACAATAGCCCCCCAAAATCATCATCTAAGCGTCAAAGAGGATTCACTTGCACAAATAGATTATGCATGTCATATATAATAGATGTTGGTCATCATAAATAATTGTTGGGATGGGGAATCAATATGAAATACACCACTTTTGGTCGTAATAGCGGCCTACGGGTTTCCGAACTGGCACTGGGTACCGGTAACTTTGGTACTGCCTGGGGATATGGCTCGGAAAAAGAGGAAGCAAAACAGGTATTTGACCGCTATGCCGAGGCCGGGGGTAATTTCATCGACACCGCAGATACTTACCAATTCGGTCAATCTGAACAGATCGTAGGAGAGTTCATTGCTGCGGAACGTGATCGTTTTGTGGTCGCAACAAAATATACGCTGGGAGCACAACCGGATGCGGGGATTGCTCAAACCGGAAACAGCCGCCGCAATATGATTGCTTCCGTGGAAAGCAGCCTTAAACGGCTTAACACCGACCGCATTGATTTATTGTGGGCCCATTTTGATGACCAGTTAACGCCTCTTGAAGAAATTGTGCGCGCTTTTGACGACCTGACTCGTGCAGGCAAAATACAGTATGCAGGGCTTTCCAATTTCCCGGCATGGCGCATTGCACGGGCAGATACCTTGGCAGAATTACGCGGCTGGTCACGTATTGCCGGTATTCAGGTAGAGTACAGTTTGGTACAGCGAACGGCTGAACGTGAACTACTGCCGATGGCCGAAGCACTCGGCTTAGCAGCCACACTGTGGTCACCTCTGGGGGGAGGATTGCTGACAGGAAAATATCGTCAAAGCGATGAAGGTCGTCTACTTGGTTTTGCGGGCCGATTGGTGCATACCGAGCAAGATACTGCGCTACTCGATGAAGTTATCGCAATAGCACAGGAACACCACGTGCAACCATTACATATTGCTGTTGCCTGGTTGCGCCATAAAGCCGCAAACTCCCCTACCAGCCTAATCCCTATTTTAGGCTCCCGTACCCAAGCCCAACTGGATGACACACTGGCAGCATTAGATGTGATATTGAGTGATGAACAAGTGGCACGTCTTGATAAGGTCAGCGCCATTACTCTGGGAACGCCACACGAACAAATCGCCAACACTCTGGCACGGGCGCAGGGCGGCGATAGTACGCGTATCATCGCCCCCCGACCACCGCGGGCATGAATCAAGATCTGTATTGATGAGAGGCAACATCTATTGATGTGCTAGCATGGCATACTTTATGATGCTGCCTGTTCAATCAGGAGAAATGTATGGCCCGAGTATCAAAGCAACAGATGGCACTCAATCGCGAGTCAATCGTACAGACCTCTTCACAACTCTTCCGTGCCCGGGGTTTGAATGGTGTCAGCGTCAACGATTTAATGGCTGCGGTCGGATTGACTCATGGCGGGTTCTATGGACACTTTACCTCTAAAGATGAATTGGCGGCTATCGCCAGTCGCAAAGCGCTCGACGATTCCAGCACCCGTTGGCAGCAAATCAGCAGCCAGCCCGAGCATCATAATCTGCGCACGTTAGTCGAACTTTATCTCTCAACCACCCACCGTGACCATGCAGAAGATGGCTGTGCAATTACTGCGCTAGCCAGCGATGTGGCACGTGAGAATGATGAGAATCCGGTGCGAGAGGTTTATCTCAGTGGCGTGAGATCCCTGCTAGACAGATTAATGTCTGTTTCTGATATAGAAAATGAAGAACAACGCAGGCAACACGCGCTGGCACAGCTTGCTATGTTGTCCGGTGCATTAACACTGGCGCGCGCCACCGCCGGGGATAAGTTGTCGGATGAATTTCTTGAAGCAGCCAAAAAAGTCTTATTGACTGAAGAAAAGTAATGTCCCCACGGCAGGATTATCAAGGTGCCAATCATCCTGTGCTAAAAACTTTTCGCCTATAGCTTAAGTGGCTATTTGCCCGCAAACATCCTGTCACTAAGGAAATCGATAAATACCCGTAATTTAGGCGTGATATAACGCCCGGAAGGCCACACCACATGCAAGCTCACTGTGCGCTTTACATAACTATCCAGCAAGCTTCGTAATTTGCCTTCCGCTACTGCCTTTCCCATCGAAAAATCCGGTAAGCAGGCGATGCCCAATCCTCTTAAAGCAAAACACATTCTGGTTTCAATGTTGTTGCATACCATCGAGATTGGGATCCGCAAATCAGACTCATTAGGCAAGGGCCAGGTTTCCAATTTTCCGCTGTTAGGGAAACGATAATGCAGGCAGATATGATTCGCCAGTTCAACAGGGTGCATAGGCTCACCATGCTGCTCCAGATAGGCGGGCGATGCCACCAGTAGCATGGTGGACTGCCCCAACTTACGTGCTGACAAACGGGAATCAGTCAGTTCACCGGTGCGGACGACGGCATCAAATCCCTCTTCGACCACATCAACAATCCGATCACTGAAATCCAGATCTAGCTCAATGTCGGGGTATGCGAGCATAAAATCGGCCAATACGGGTAACAACAATGTGCTCACCAGTGGCAAACTGACCCGCAACCTGCCGCGCGGCTTATCGGTAAGTTGTAACAGCTCAAGCTCTGCGGCCTCTACCTCAGCAAGAATCCGCCGACTACGTTCAAGAAAAAGCGCACCTTCGGAAGTCAGTGCTATGCTGCGAGTGCTGCGGTGAAATAATCTCACGCCTAACCGCCCCTCGAGCCGTGCGATATTCTTACCAACCGCCGAAGCGGAAACACCCAATATACGCCCTGCCATCACAAAACTACGGGTCTCGGCCACTTGAACAAAAACACTCAGACTGCTTAGGCTATCCATCACGGCTCCGATTGCGGACATTTATATCCTCTAATACTGGAAATCTACCCCACTTTTTCCTGATTGCGTAGTTCTCTATTGTTAGATGGCCATCTATGGTTAAGTCTTCATTCAGATTAAGGAATTACTATGTCTGCGAGTTCGTTAGTGCCAATACAGCCAGTGCATCTGGCAGCCAGAATTAATACAGTGATTGATCAGGCGCTCACCGAACAGCGCTTGGTGGGTACCGTGGTCATGGTGGCGCTTAACGGCGAGACACATTTCAGCCGGGCAGCAGGATGGGCGGATCGCGAAACCGGACAACCGATGACCTCCAATACCCTGTTTCGTTTGGCATCCATCAGTAAGCCGATCGTTTCTACAGCAGCAATGGTATTAGTCGCACAGGGTAAGCTCGACCTTGATGGCGATATCCGGCGCTGGTTACCTGACTTTCAACCCCGGCTGGCAAATGAGGAATTACCAACCATTACGATACGCCAATTACTCAGCCATACCGCCGGTTTGAGCTATCGCTTTTGTGAAGCTGATGAGGATGGGCCCTATGCTCGCGCGGGGATCTCCGATGGCATGGATCGATCAGCAATCACACTCAACGAGAACTTACGTCGATTAGCCGATGTGCCGCTATATTATGCCCCAGGAACTGCATGGGCTTATTCATTGGCAATTGATGTATTAGGTGCAGTTATCGAGCAAGTTTGTGGTCGGCCATTAGATCAAGCAGTAAGGGCATTGGTCACCGAGCCACTACATATGCAGGACACGGATTTTTTCACCCATGATGTCAGTCGGCTAGCTACGCCTTATGTCAGTGATACACCTGCGCCACACCCCTTGCAGGAAGATGAACTTGTCGCCGCGTTCCCCGATACCATCGGTATTCGATTTTCCCCTGCCCGTGCACTCAATCGCCATGCTTTCCCTTCTGGCGGTGCGGGGATGATAGGCAGTGCCAACGACCTGTTGAGCTTGCTGGAAACGCTACGTCGGGGTGGCTCACCACTGCTTCCAGCGGCTTTAGTCGATGAGATGGGCCGAGACCAAATTCAGGGTCTTATCTTACCTGACTCTCCCGGTTTGGGCTTCGGGTTAGGCTTTTCGGTCTTGCGCGATCCACACGAGGCTGATTCACCTGAGTCCGTTGGTACATGGCGTTGGGGAGGTGCATATGGTCACTCATGGTTTGTTGATAGGATTCAAGGGATATCCGCAGTCGCATTAACTAATACCCTATACGAAGGTATGTCCGGGCAATTTGTCAACGATCTGCGGGACGCCATCTATGGCGTCGGGAAACAATAATGAAAGCAGCGCCCTTTCCTCTCTCGGCATTATTGGCTCTCGCGATGACGGGCTTTATTGCCATCATGACCGAGACATTACCAGCTGGATTGTTGCCGCAGATCGGCCAAGGATTGGGGGTTTCACAAGCATTGGCTGGCCAATTGGTGACACTCTATGCTCTGGGTTCGTTACTGGCTGCGATCCCCTTAATTACTTTGACCCGCAGTTGGGGGCGGCGTAAAGCCTTACTCAGCGCCATTGTCGGTTTTTTCATATTCAATACTTTAACCACTATTTCGCCTTGGTTCAGTTTAACCTTACTGGCCCGTTTTATGGCCGGTGCTGCCGCTGGACTGGCATGGGGGCTTATCGCAGGTTACGCACGACGTATGGTACAACCTCATCAACAAGGGCGCGCAATGGCGATCGCCATGACCGGCACCCCTATCGCCCTGGCACTAGGGGTACCATTGGGGGCATGGCTGGGTATGGTGCTCAGTTGGCGCAATGCATTTGCCATTATGTCGGGATTAACTTTGCTGCTGATTGTCTGGGTTATCGTGAAAATACCTGATTATCCAGGGCAATCGGCCAAACAGCAACAACCGGTGCGCAAAGTGTTCACCACCCCTGGCGTACGCCCCATTTTGTCGGTTATTGTCCTTTGGATGCTGGCACATAATATTCTTTATACCTATATTGCCCCTTTTATCACCCCAGTCGGGTTGGAAAAACAGCTCGATAAAGTGCTGTTGGTATTTGGTGTCAGTGCGCTAGCGGGAACTTGCTTCACCGGATTAGTCGTGGATCGATGGTTACGTGGCGCGGTATTACTGAGTCTTGGTACCTTTATTCTGGCTGCATTGATATTGGCAATCGCCGGGGGATCCCCCTCCGCGATTTATGGCAGCATGTTGCTCTGGGGCCTCAGTTTTGGTGGCGCATCCACACTATTGCAAACCGCGTCGGCGGATGCCGCAGGACAAAATGCCGATGTGGCGCAGTCAATGATTGTGGTGGCTTGGAATTTAGCCATTGCAGGGGGCGGGATCATCGGTGGCCTGTTGTTACAAAGCGCCGGAGCAGTAAGTTTCCCGTGGACAGTGTTGGGGTTATTACTCCTTGGGTTGATTATTGTCTGGCAGGCTCAACAATACGGGTTCAAACCGGGTATTCGTAGTGCAATGCACGTTGAAAAATGCTGAGGTAATACATATAAAGACACCCGCTATTGCGGTGGGTGTTGTAAAATAATATTAATTGGCGTAGATGATTTTATCTGAATAGATAGCTTCAATTGCTTGTTTATGAATATTCTTCTTTTTATCGGTGACAATAATATCAATATCATTGATGTCACTTATTTTCATTAACCCACTTTGGCCAAATTTACTGGTGTCACATAAAATAACTTTCTGTCTGCCCATCGCCAACATTTTCTTGGCAATACGCCCTTCATCTAAATTTTTTACCATCACGCCAAAATCACTGTCTATTCCGCCAACTCCGACGAAAGTGAAATCAGTATGAATATCGTTCATTTGTTCAATGGTCTGAATGCCTAAGTTAGCCTTGTAGGTATGATTATATTCACCACCTAATACATGCACGACAGCCATATTATTTTTACTTTTAATTTGATCAGCAATTAATGATGAATTAGTAAAAACAGTAAACTTCACTAATGGTAAGAATGAAGCAAAAATAAGTGTGGTGGTACAAGAATCAATAAATAAAGTATCGTTTTCAGTCACCAACGATGCAGCATATTGACCAATTAGCATTTTTTCCTGGCGATTTAAATCCATTCGTTGGGCAAAACTGCCCTCTTGTATATTCTGAACTTTTATCGCACCGCCATGGACTTTAGTGACCTCACCGCTCTTTTCCAAATAGGAAAGATCCCGGCGGATGGTTTCAGACGTCACACCCAACTCTTCGGAAAGACCAATAACCGAAACCTCACCAAGACTATCCAGCTTTTCTAAAATAAACTGTTTACGTTTGATCTGATTCATAAGAATAGCGGCCCGAAACTGTGCGATACATAGTGTCATTCTACTGAATAATCTTATGAAACAAAAGGCGATTCAATCACACCAGCCAGAGTTGATTAATGATAAAAGCGACCCTGTGTTGGTTATTATCCTGACTTACCCTATCCACACAAGATTTGACAAAATCACTGGCATTCCCCCATTGCCACACCCACAGCAGAAAACTGAAACATACTGATATCATTCTGCTGATCGCCAATACTGACCATGGCTTGAGCACTGATATTTAAGTGCTGAGATAAATAATGCAATCCTTACCCCTTACTGATGCCATGTTTCATTATTTCATAATAATGATTGCTGGTTTTACTGAGTGAGTAACGTGCCATCAAGATCAAGTGCTAATAACTTATACATACGTTGACTCCAATAAAAAAGGGAGAATATATTATTGCTAATATACTCTCCCTCCTTGCTCACATTATACTATCAGTGGGTAATAAAGCGCGATACCACATCCTTTGCCGCGTTGCAGACAACATTATCAATGGCGGTGCCCACCACCAGAATATTTACACCGGTATCTTTAAATGCTTTGGCATTTTCCAGATTGATCCCCCCTTCTGCTAATGTTGGTACCGAAACCGCACCGACCAACGCCAGAAGCCGCTGTTTGATAGCATCAGGAATATCACCCGCACTGACACCTTCGTAGCTCATGCCAGTCATTAAACCAATCATATCAACACCCAGTGCTTCCATCGTTTTAGCCACTTGCGCAACATCAGCGGGGGTTTCAGCGGCAATACCGAAGGTATGCAAGTCATTCGGGTGACCAATATAAGCATCCACCGTCAGACCATATTTATGGGCTAAATCCACCAGTTCCTTTAAATCTTCAAAACTGGACTTATGGGTATGTAAACCATCAGCCCCTGATTGAGCTATCAATAAAATATCTTGTTCTGTCACGGGTGTAGGTACAGTTTCAGTAAAGCCCCCGGCGATGCCGACGGTAATAAAAATATCGTCAGCCACCACATTACGCACCCCCCGCACGGCTTGTGCCATTTGGCCGATGGTTATCTCATGACGAATACGCTCCGCAGCATGCATATTCGTCACGCCATTATGGCCGCGAGCCAGTGCCAACGCCGGGTGATTAGGTTCCAATAATTTAACACCTGAATCGCATACTGCTTTCGCTAAGCGAGCATCATCTCCGGTTATTCCAGTACTGAGAATAGTTTGACCGCCATGTAATGAAATTGCATTTCGTACTTTATCCATAGCGACGGAACGTTTCTTACTCATATCAGCGTTGAACATATTTACCTCTACTTGATTTATATAAAACGGCTTTTTTAATTGTTAACTCTTAGCCCGAGATCCCTGGTGTTGGTGATTCGGGTACTGCTTTTTTAATTGCGACAAACTTGTTGGCTAATAGGGTGATTACACAGGTCAACACCAGTGTTACCGCCATGACTATCGCCATATAAAAAGCGTTATTCGACAAGAATGGGGAGGCGAATGCAGGTACATATGCCACGCCTTTAATATTTAATAATCCCAGCAACATGCCGCCAACGCCGGCGGAGAATATTGCACCAGCAAAGACGACTTTATTAGAAAACATGAACGGGTAAGCAGATTCGACGAACGTCCCAAAACCGAGGTTAATTAACAACCCTGGGGCAGCTACTGCGGCTTCACTTTTCTCGCGCGGAGCAATCACGTTTGCCAGATTAATACCGGCTGCCACCATCACCAGCCCGACCATATCGACCGCGCCGAGGAAGCTGACACCGGACTTTTCCATTTCCAGTAATACCAGTGGCAATATAACTGCGTGATAAACTCCACCCAGAATAGCTGGCCAAATAACCAGACCGGCCAGTAATCCGGCTAAAATCGGGCTAAAAGCCAGAGTGGCTTCGATAGCCAATTTGATATAGTCACCAGCGGCTAATGCCAATGGGCTAAGCAGGTAATACATCACTAAACCGGAGAATAAACCGGACAAACCACCCGCTACGATATTGATGGTGGTCATTGGGAATTGCCATCTCAGACAGAGCCCGAACAGGTAACGCACCATAATACCGGCGCCGATCCCTCCCAAAATACCGCCGATTAAGCCACCTTCTACCGACAGCACCCCGGCGACAACCCCCGCCACAATCGACACTTCATCTAGCTCAGAAACCTGTTTAGCCGCAATAACCGCGACAATAACCGGCAACCCCTTCAACAACAGTTCAAAAATGGCATTGAGTGATTGCAACCCTGGGATATGGCTTAGCGCCAATACAATAGCCATGGCGATAAAACCAGGCAGAGCTGGGGTCATGATGCTACGGATATTGATTCTTTTTAGCAGGCTCTTGTCACTGCCCGGCATGTTGGCCTCGCTACTGCCCAGCACTGGGGTATATTTTATCTGCCAGTGTTTGCATAGCGAGGCGGTAAAAGAGATAGCCCGTGTGCGGCTATTGGTTCCAGTTGTGCCAGAGGTGGCAATCACATTGGCACCTTTGGAGGTGATAATTGCCATCGAGGTGCCGCCAGTGCCCACAATAGGGATTTTCTTTTCTATCGCCGCCAAAATAGCGTCTTTATTACTGCGATCAGGGTCGGCACTCATGATAATGATGCCATCAATATCACCGGCTCGAATTTGTGCCGCAATGGCCGCATCCGATGATTTTACCGCGTCATTCACCTCGGAGAGTTTCCCCTGGAAGCTAATCCGTGGTTTATCCCCTTCTTCCGCGATTATTGAATAAACGGCGGCGGCGGTGGTCGGCTTTGCCACATCCATCGACTCTTCCGCTGCAATAAATTGCACCGCACTGACACCTAACCCAGCAGAGTGGAGTTGGGTATAGATTTCTTGTAGAAGTCTTTCGGGGTAGGCACCACCGAGATTGAACAGATTTCCCCCGCTGCTTCCGAGTATTGCTACATTTTTCATGTCGGGCCTCAAAAGATAAGAAATATTAGAAAGTGTTATTATGTTTTTAACTGCAATTCACCATCACAGAAATAATAATTCAAAGCAACATTAAACAACATAAAACCATCCATTAACCCCACTAACACAACAGTGATTAATACCAATAATTTAATTAAAAAATCATATAATCAAACCAATATTCCATTAAATTAAGATAATTAGAAATTAAAAATCACAAATTGGCATTTTGTTGTTTTATTTTGTTTTGTTGTTTTCGTGATGAAGGTCAAATTATTGCCATTGGCTATTTCTGGCGAAGAAAGAAATGTGGAGAAAATGATAGAAGATGTGCGAGAGTTAAAATTGTGAGTAGAGGGAAGTATCGCGGGTCGTTAAATAGCACAGTGCCATAACGGTTTTAGGCAAGAGTGATCAGTCGGCCCGTTCCTGCTCATATGAGCAGGCAGGAAAAGGCCGTAGGTATCATGGTGGTTAAGCGTTTATCGCTTTCTTTGAATCCAGAGCGCTATGGATGGCGGCTTCCAATTCGTTGACTTCGAATTTTGCCACATAAGCATCTGCCCCCACTTTGCGGACATGGTCTTCATTGGCACTACCCGATAATGACGAATGGATTATCACCGGAATATTTTTTAAGAACTCATCGCGTTTTATATTCAGCGTCAAGGTAAAACCATCCATCTCCGGCATTTCTAAATCGGTTAACACAAAGGCGATTTTATCCGAGATAGGTACCCCTTCGGCCCGCGCTTCATCGGCCATCTTCTTGATCTTATTCCACGCTTCCAGACCAGTGATATGCATCACGGCAGGGATATTCATCATCTTCAGACCCTGTTCAAGCATCGAACGCGCCACCTTAGAATCTTCAGCCACAATCGCGACTGAGCCTGGCTTAAGTTCAAATGCCTTGGTCTTCTCACTGTCGATTTGAACATTGCGATTAGCAGGAATAATGTCATATAGAATCTGTTCAACATCCAGCACCAGTGCCAATCGGTTGCTCGTAGGATCGTTATCCAAGCGCGCGATACTGGTAATATTGCGGCTCTTAACACCCGCGTCGGCAGCCAGTACCTGGCTCCATTCAAGGCGCACGATATCGTCAACGGATTCCACGGCAAAAGCCTGTGTACTCCGGGCGTACTCAGTCACCAGCAGAATATTTAGTCCAGTTTTTGGCACGCAACCGACGATAGACGGGAGGTCAATCACCGGAATGATTTCTCCGCGAATATTCGCAATACCCATCATCGGAGATGCCATACCCGCGGCTTTGGTCAGCGTAGGCATGGGTACAATTTCGCGCAGTTTGAACACGTTGATACCGAATAACTCGGATCTCTCTTCTTCTTGAGATACCCCCAGTCGGAACAACAAAAGTTCAAATCGGTTTGATGAGGTGAGATTTGTTCTCTCTTCAATCTCTTTTTGAAAATTATCCATACTTTCCCCAATGCAAATAATTGTTGATGTGCAATAACAAGGCGATATCAGCCATTCGGAAAATAAGGAATAACATTCTGCTCAGCGGCAACTAATGCTTCACCCTTTCATTCGGGAACATGAAAATACAGCACGCACGGTGCCCTCTCGTCCCACGTCTGTCCATTGCCTTTTCTCATTCTCACCATGGTGGAACTTATAGTGTTATCGGCACGTGGGAGAAAATGCTTAATAATTCGACTTAAGAGAAAAACGCGGCACCGAACACTGCCTGACGTCGCCGCTGCACATCACTTAACGACCATCTGCGTCCACTGGGAAATGCGATAAAAGTCGCCATGCGCTGGCCCGCAAACGGGCGCAAATGAACTTTAGTGGTCAGGCTGTGGGCCGATAGCGCCATAGCCAACGGCCAGAGGACATTCGCCGATAAAACAGCACACCACGCACTATCCAGTCGAGGAACATGCCCATCCACACGCCAATGACGCCAAATCCTAGCGTCACACCCAGAATGTAACCGGCGATAATCCGGCAACCCCACATCCCGGCCAGTGCCACCCACATCGTGTAACTGGCATCCTTCGCCCCTTTTAGGCCGGATGGTAACACCCAAGAGGCGGCCCAAATCGGCATAAACAGTGCATTTATCCAGATGAGGTGTTTAACGACAGTAATGACGCCCGGCTCGTTGGTATACAACGAAGCCAAAAAACCTGCGCTGGGGATCGATAATAGCGCGATAAAACACACCCCAACCGTCGATAACCAGAAGATATGCTTGAGTTGGCGGATCGGTTGCAAGATCTGCCCTTTCCCTAACCGCGTGCCGATAATAATCGTCGAGGTATAGCCCAACGCGTTGCCCGGCAAGTTAATCAGCCCAACAATTGAGAATGCGATGAAATTACCGGCGATCACTTCGGTCCCCATCCCCGCCACAAAACGCTGAGTAATCAGCTTACCAATGCTAAACATCACTGATTCAACACTCGCGGGAATACCAATACTCAACACCTCAAACATAATCGCCGAGGTAAACGGCATAAAATATGCTTTGAACGGGATGCGCAGAGTGTGATTGGCACCAAAAATTAGCATTAGCACCACCACCAACGCGCCGATATAGCGAGAAAGCGTGATACCGATACCGGCACCAATAAAGCCTAAGCCCTGCCAGCTAAATAGGCCGTAAATCAATATGCTACTGATAGCAATATTGAGAATGTTCATCATAATATTGATGACCATGGGTAATCGGGTATTACCGGCTCCGCGCAGTGCACCACAACCCACCAAGGTGATGGCCATTGCGGGATAATTCCAGACGGTCAGATGCAGATAGGTCAGCGCCATCGCCTTAACGGAGGGATCGGCTTGACTGGCCATCAGATTAATAATCGTCTCACCGGTAAAATGCACCAGTAACACCAAAAATAATGAGATGAGCACCAGTAGAGAGATCGATTGACGCGCTGCCGTTTGTGCTTGTTTGCGTTTACGCTGACCAAGACTAAATGACACCACAACCGATGTTCCCAGCGCAACAGAGGCAAAAAAAGCCACAATCAACATATTGAAGCTATCCGCCAGCCCCACCGCCGCCATGGCCTCTTTACCCAACCAACTCACCAGCAGTGTGCTAAACACCCCCATCAGCAGCACACAAAGCCCTTCAATAAACAGTGGGATAGCCAGTGGCGTTATCTCACGCCAAAACAGTACCCGATAGGATTTTCGCTTTTTATACCACGCGCTTGCGTGAAAGATTTTCAACTTAACAGTCCCTGGAATCACGTCCATTTGCATACATCAACGCTTTCCACCACTATGGTGAAACATCCCGATGCGCTGATTTACAATGGTGATTACCCGCGTTAAATTTTAACGTTTTGTCCGCGGTAAAAAACCCTTGCAGATCTCATAATAGAACATGCAATAAATTTTAGTGAAACATCATTTCACCAAAGTGGTGATGAAATACTTATGCAATGAAACATACATAAATATGCAAAATGTCTTTGACTAGAATAGGGGTTTTGCGATATCAATGTAGGCATTGAAACCTTTGCCAGACAGACCTAATTCATACAGGATTTAATTGATGACAACTATTCTCAAACACCTTCCTATTAATCAGCGTGTTGGTATTGCTTTTTCTGGTGGCCTGGACACCAGCGCAGCACTGTTATGGATGCAGAAAAAGGGTGCAATTCCTTATGCATATACCGCCAATTTGGGTCAGCCTGACGAAGAAGATTACGATGCAATTCCGCGTAAGGCAATGGAGTATGGCGCAGAGAAAGCCCGTCTGGTTGATTGCCGCAAACAACTGGTTGCTGAGGGTATCGCAGCCATTCAATGTGGTGCATTCCATAACACCACCGCCGGTGTAACCTACTTTAACACCACCCCGCTGGGCCGTGCTGTCACCGGTACCATGCTGGTTGCCGCGATGAAAGAAGATGGTGTCAATATCTGGGGTGATGGTAGTACCTATAAAGGTAACGATATCGAGCGTTTCTATCGTTATGGTTTGTTGACCAATGCTGAGTTGAAAATTTACAAACCGTGGCTGGATACTGATTTCATTGATGAATTGGGCGGCCGTCATGAAATGTCCGAGTTTATGATTCAGTCCGGTTTCGACTATAAAATGTCGACGGAGAAAGCCTATTCCACTGACTCCAATATGCTTGGAGCCACTCACGAAGCCAAAGACTTGGAATTCCTTAATTCCAGCGTCAAAATCGTTAACCCGATTATGGGCGTGAAGTTCTGGGATGAAAACGTGGTAGTGAAAGCGGAAGAAGTCTCTATCCGTTTTGAACGTGGGTATCCGGTTGCTCTAAATGGCGTAGTGTTTGACGACAGTGTTGAGCTGATGATGGAAGCCAACCGTATTGGTGGCCGTCATGGTTTGGGGATGAGCGACCAAATTGAGAACCGTATTATCGAAGCCAAGAGCCGTGGCATTTATGAAGCCCCAGGGATGGCGTTGTTGCATATCGCATATGAGCGCCTGCTGACCGGTATTCATAACGAAGATACTATCGAGCAATATCATGCCAATGGCCGGGTGTTGGGCCGTCTGCTGTATCAAGGCCGTTGGTTTGATCCACAAGCATTGATGCTGCGCGATTCTGCACAACGTTGGGTTGCGAGCGAGATTACCGGAGAAGTGACACTGGAACTGCGTCGTGGCAATGACTATTCGATTCTCAATACTGTATCTGACAATCTGACCTACAAACCAGAGCGCCTGACCATGGAGAAAGGGGATTCCGTATTCTCACCTGATGATCGTATCGGTCAGTTGACTATGCGTAATCTGGATATCACCGACACCCGTGAGAAGCTGTTTAACTATGTTGAAACCGGTTTATTATCCTCTTCAGCAACCACTGGGCTGCCACAAGTTGATAATAACAACTTAGGTGCACGCGGTATTCAGAACAAGAGTAAGTAATTATTCTCTTGAACTAAAATTGACAGTGAGTAGCAATCAGACCAAATATCGGTACTAGATCGCGCTTGCGTTACGTTGCTAACAAAGCCCTGCTGGAAAGGCCGCTTACCTGACCCGCACAAAAAAACCGCCTACCTGGCGGTTTTTTTTGTTTCTATGCCACGCCCCTCAATTAGAGCCAGAAATAGTAAAAATATAATATATAATCAATGAGATAGCTGGCGTTCATTCAACTCAGTCGGTTCATGCTTATAGTGAAAAGCAAAGACAAAAACAACCGCCAGTACGACAGTATAAGCAGCAAAAGATAACCAAATACTATTCCAATCTTTTACGCCATCGACCGTAAAGTAATCAACCACATGCCCGCTGCTTATCGCGCCAACATACGCCCCAACGCCGTTTACCATCGTCATAAACAAGCCTTGTGCGCTACCTCTGATATTGTGGTCGACTTCTTTTTCGACATAAATCGCCCCTGAAATATTAAAGAAGTCAAAGGCGCAGCCATAGACCACCATGGATAACAGTAATAGAACAATGCCGCTGGCGGACGGGTCACCATAGGCAAACAAGGTGAAACGCAGAGTCCAGGCAATCATACTGATCATCATCACACGCTTAATACCAAAGCGAGATAAAAAGAAGGGAATGGTCAGAATGAAAAAGACTTCGGCAATTTGCGCCATCGATAACAAGAGCGACGGGTACTGCACCACGAGGCTATCCTGATAAAGTGGATTCTTGGCAAAATCGTGCAGGAATGGGCTGCTAAACGTATGGCTAATCTGTAATGAAGCACCCAGTAACATGGCGAATAAGAAGAAAATAGCCATCTTCTTTTGTTTAAACAAAACAAAAGCATCAAGCCCTAAAAGGTTAACCCATGAGCGATCTTTCTTAGCATTAGAGGTGGGGCAACTGGGTAATGAGAGTGCATACATAGCCAATACCAGCGCCGCACCTGAAGCAATATAGAGTTGAATATTGCTCAATTCAAAACCGGATAAACTGATAGCCCACATGGCAAAAATAAAACCCACCGTGCCAAAAACACGTACCGGCGGGAAATCTTTAATCGTATCCAGCCCGGCCTTTTCCAGACAGATATAAGAAATCGTATTCGCTAATGCAATTGTCGGCATATAAACCATCGCATTAAACAGCATCACTAAGAACATGATCTTAGGATCGGAAACATTGGCCGCAATTAGCAGCGCGACAGCACCCAATAGGTGGCAGCAGGCATAGAGAATATTGGCTTTAATCCAGCGGTCGGCAATAATACCGATAATGCTTGGCATTAAAATACAGGCAATTCCCTTCGCACCATAGACTAGCCCCACCTGCGCACCGGTAAAATGGAGGGTATTCATCATATAGGCACCCAAGGTCACCAGCCAGGCACCCCAGATAAAGAACTGGAGGAAGAACATAACTTTAAGCCGTTTTTTTATTATCATTTTTATTCTCCGTGATACAAAGGTGTCGAGGGAATATGATTTGCTTATTGAGTCTGTAGGGTACTTCCCTCTTCAGCGGTATCCCCTACTGCCTGCGAGCCGCAATGACGCCAATAGGGGACTAACCAAAAGGTTGATAGTGTATTTATCGAACGGCTGATGCTTTGCTTTTCAAAAAAGCTTCAATTAGTTTGGTGAAATTAACCGAGGCCAATTTGGCGCATTTTAAGGTTTGTTCGTGAGACAGAACCACATCAGACAAGCCTTCTGCCAGATTGGTAATTGCCGTTAACGCAATCACTTTTAAGCCGCAATGGGCCGCAGACAAGACCTCTGGCACCACCGACATCCCCACCACATCTCCCCCCATAATTTGCATCATGCGGATTTCGGCTGGCGTCTCAAAGCAAGGACCGGGATAGGAGACAAACACCCCTTCGGTCAGAGGGATATCAAGCTGTTGGGCAATCTTGGCCATCTCGGCACGCAAGCCTTTATCATAGGCATTCGCCAGGCTAAAGAAACGTGGGCCAAAACGATCATCATTAGGCCCAACCAGCGGTGTTCCTGGCATGGTGTTGATGTGATCTTTAAGCATCACCACTGAACCCGGTAATACTTCTGGCCGTAATGAGCCGGCGGCGTTAGTACAGAATAAGAACTCGCATCCCATCAGTTTAAAGGTGCGTACCGGATTGGTCATAATGCTCATGCCTTGCCCTTCATAGAAGTGACCACGGCCTTTCATACACATCACAGCGACACCAAACAGCTCACCGAGAACCAATTCACCCGCATGCCCGTGCACCGAGCTGACCGGGAAGCCGGGAATATCGGCATAACTGAGGGTGGTTTCATTGGTAATTTGTGCCACCAAATCGCCTAAGCCTGAACCTAAAATAAACGCCGCCTGAGGCTTAAATCCGGGCTTTATTTTCTGAATATACGCGGCAGCCTGAAAGGGTAATTCACTGAAATCAGCATTACTGTTTGAATTTACTGTCGTCATAATAAAACCCCTTAATTATTTTTTATTTATCAAATAAACGGGTCATCCAATAAACCGGCTAAATAATAAATAGGTAGCGAGATAGATATTCCTCTCCATCATATGCAGGGGGTTATGACACAACCAATACTAAAATCCCGCTTATCCATACTGAAAAGGTAATGGTTCATGGTGCATTTCCACGCAATTATCGTCGATCACAAGAGGGTAATAAGTATGCACATGACAACAGAAATAGTTAAAGCACATCTGCAAATGCTGGGGTTTACCGCCCTGCTAGGAGGTTCTTTTATTGCCAGCACCACCATCAGCAATGCCTTGCCCCCCATGGTTATCACTTGGTTAAGATATGCTATCGCCAGCTTGCTTTTTATGGTGTTACTGGTGAGTCAGAGGTTATTTAAATTACCTAAATTGCGCGATTTAGGCCGCTACACGTTAATTAGTTTGCCGCCATTACTCTATTTTGCTTGCATGATATTTTCACTACAGACCACCAGCGCATTAAATTCGAGTGCGTTATATACCACCGTGCCATTAATGAGCCTGATAATGAGCATGCTGTTACTCAAATCGAAATCGACATGGTCAGTGCTGGTGGCCTTATTAATGGGGATTTTAGGCGCGTTGCTTATTATTTTTAAGGGCGATTTATCTCAGCTTTTACATCTGTCGCTTATGCCGTCTGATTATTTATTCCTGTTCGGCTGCTTAGGAATGGCACTTAATCCCATCGTAGTAAAGAAGTTACATCGTGGCGAACTGGCGTTGGTTCTCACTGGCTGGAGTTTGATCTGTGCCACGCTATTGTTAACCGCAGTCGTCGCCTATCAACTGCCAGAAATCGAATGGCGAAATATTAGCGTTATAACCTGGAGTGGGGTTTTCTATCTTGCAACCTTTGCCACCGCGTTAAGTTTCTTCCTGTTTCAAAAAGCTTGCATTGTGCTCTCTCCGGCCAAAGTATCAGGTTATGTATATCTGATACCGCTGTCGGTTATTGCGACCAATGTGGTGCTAGGGCAGGCAATAAATTGGCAGGAGATCGCCGCTGGGGTCACTTTAGTGGTTATTGCGATGGTCATGTTGGTTAAAGCTAAGTGACAGCGGCATTAAAATAACGCAAGCAACCGTTCCAGCGGCCGCGTCATGCTACCGGGATGATAAACGGCAAACAGATCAGCGGAGAGATTGTCTATCAGCGGGATGAATTTAATATTAGGCCATGGGATTTCCTGCATGCTTTCAGGAACCAGAGCGATGCCAAGATTGCTGTTTACAAAAGCCAGTTGGGTCTGTGGTTCATCAAATTGATAAATAGTCAGCGGCTTACAACCTGCGGCGAGGCAACTATTATATAAATTTTTGGAGTAGCCAGAGTTAGCAAAAGTGAGGAATATCAGGTTCTGGCCGGAGAGTTCTTTCAAAGTGAGCATTTTTTTATCTGCCAGCACGCTCTCATTAGACACCGCAACCGCAACCCGCTGCTTCTCAACGCACTGATAGACCAGCGCCGGGCTTTGCTCTAGGGAAGCACAACGCCAGAAGCCGATATCAAGCTTCTTACTTAATAGCGCTTCATACTGTTTGCTGGGCGGAAACTCATGCAAAGACCACGTGGTGTTAGGGTTAAGCGTTTTAAAAAGTTTGAATTTCTCTAATAATTGGTGCCAAAGCGCCGAACCAATAATGCCTATATTGAGGTGGCTTTGCTCATGGCGGGCAATATAAGACACACGGCTTAATGAGTTTTCTATATTCTCAAAGACTTCTTTCATCTCAGCCTGCATCATCTCACCCGCCAGAGTTAATACCACATTACGGCTGTCCCGGATAAATAAAGGGAAACCCAAAGCATCTTCCAACTCTTTAATTTGCAGGCTTAACGGTGGTTGCGAGATATGAAGGCGTTCAGCGGCTTTTCCAAAGTGCAGTTCTTCTGATACGGCTAAGAAATAGCGGATCATTTTCAAATTGATACGACCGGAAAAAAGAAGCTTCTGCATGCCACTATCCAATTATGTTAATGCGTAACCTAACTTATCTTTTGATAATAACACTATCTGATTATTCAACGACTAAAAACCACCCGAACAATTCAAAACCATTCGAGTTGCAGGTAGATGTAGCCAATCCCCTGCAACGTCAAGGATAAAGGGAACACCCCCTGTAATTTCAAGGACTAAGGCCCCCCAAAGTCATTGTGATTACAGGTAGGCAGCAAGAGAATGAACCCCGATGAGCTTACTCATGTAAGTGATTCGGGTGACAAATCGGTCAGGAACCGATTTGAACGCCGCTTGCGGCGGCCTCAACGAGACGAGGCCCAAGGATGGGCCGAGTAATGAACGTAGCTAACACCCCCTGTAATTTCAAGGACTAAGGCCCCCAAAGTCATTGTGATTACAGGTAGGCAGCAAGAGAATGAACCCCGATGAGCTTACTCATGTAAGTGATTCGGGTGAATGAACGTAGCTAACACCCCTGTAATTTCAAGGACGAAGGGGGGTGGGTAATTCAATATTACTTTCAGCCAACAACCCCATATTATTATACATGGCACAGGCTGCATCCACTAAATGCATGGCAATTGCGGCGCCACTGCCCTCACCTAGCCGCATGCCCATTTGCAAGTATGGCTCGAGTTGCAGATGGCTTAGCGCAATGACTGCACCTTTTTCTGCTGATAGATGAGAGGGGATCAAATAATCACGGACTCCCGGTGCGATACGGCAAGCCGCTAACGCAGAAGCATATGAGAGGAAACCATCCAACACCACTGGTAACCCCGCCGCCGCCGCACCAAGCATCACGCCGGTCATACCTACCAAATCAAAACCACCCACTTTCGCCAACACATCAATACCATCATTGGCATCTGGATGATTGGTTTCGATAGCACGGCGCACTACCGCCACTTTATGATGTAACTGCGCGCTAGGAAAATTCGCCCCAATCCCTACCACCAATTCAGGATCGCTGTCAGTAAACACGCTGACCATCGCCGCTGCTGGCGTAGTATTCGCCATACCCAACTCACCAACGCCAAACACTTTCACGCCTTCAGCCGCCTGCCGTAATGTCAGCAGTGCACTGGCACAAAGTAAATCCTCTGCCTGCTGGCGAGTCATTGCCGCTTCACGGGCGATATTGCCACTGCCACGCGCCACTTTCATATCCACCACACCGGGTAGCGTCTCGCTATCAATACCCACATCGACAATTTTTACTTCAACACCGGCATTAGCCGCTAGCACGCAAACACCTGTTACCCCCTTCACCATGTTCAACGCCTGAACCAGCGTGACCACTCGAGGTGAAATAGCCACGCCTTCATCGTAGACGCCATGATCTGCTGCCATCACAATAATTTGTTTGCGCTCAACCTGATGCCCGTATAACCCCCGCATTCCAGCCAGTTGAACCGCCAGTTGTTCCAGGCGACCTAAGCTACCTGGTGGTTTCAGTAAACCATCCAACCGCACCTGTGCTCGGGCCATCGCCTTGCTATCCAGCGGCGCAATCGTGCGCAGAATCGATGAAAGTGTTTGCATGTACTTAACCTCGTATTGCAGGCTGCCAAACAGCCCGACTGTTAAACGCACGCAGCGTGACAAATCCATCGTGGATCTCTAATACGCTGTATGCCCCCTGATCAAAATGAAAATGCCACATAGCCGCCGCTGGCATGGCCAGCAAACGAGCCAACATCAGGCTTAATACCCCCTGATGAGCAACCAGTAGCCGATTGTTATCACTACTTTGTGGTGAAGTACCCGACGCTAACAGCAGTGGCTGGATAACTTTTTCAACCCGGGCAGAGAACTGAGGGAATGACTCTCCTCCGGTGGGACTTGCCTGTTGCCAATCGGCCACCCATTGTGCCCATGCATCCGGGTCTTCCCGCTGTAAATCATGATGATGGCGCATTTCCCAGTCACCAAAATTCATTTCATTTAGTTGCCCGTCGCTATCGGCACTCACCCGGTGCCCGGCGAGTATGATGTCAGCGGTATGGCGGGCGCGCAGCAACTGGCTGCTGACGCCCTGACTAAAATCCACATCCGCTAACCAATCGGCCACCCATCCGGCCTGCTCCACGCCCTGTGGCGTTAGCGCCAAATCAGTCAGGCCGCAAAAAACGCCACGCAAATTGGCCTCGGTTTGCCCGTGGCGTACCAGAAAAAGTCGCATAGAATGACTCAATATTGAGATTATTCAGGAAATAACGCTGTTATTGCAAAACAGCTACAACAGCGCCAGCAAAAACACCAACTCACCTATTTCGGCAGCCGCGCCCAACGTATCACCGGTTTGACCGCCTAAACGGCTACGCAGATAGGTTGCCAACAGCAGCACTACCGCCATGGTAATCACCAGTGCCAACAGCGCAGTCCCTTTCCCCAGTAACAGGGTAAGTATTGCGCCACCCACTAATGTGACGGCAGTTTGCCGGCCGGTAACTTTACCGATGTAAATATTGCCCAAGCCATTGCCTGCGCGGGCATAACGCTGGCGGTACATCAACAACACAATCACCGTACGCCCCGCCACTGAAGCTGCCATTAGTATTGCCAGCATCGGTACATCGCGCAGTGCCAGCTCACTCACCACCAGCACTTTCGCCACCACGATAAAAATCAAGGCTAAACCGCCGTTAGTCCCAAGGCGGCTATCACGCATGATCTCCAACATCTGCTCGCGTTTACGAGCGGAAAACACTCCATCGCAGGTATCTGCCAAACCATCAAGGTGGAAAGCGCCAGTGACCAGCGCCAGTGCCAGCACATAACCCAGTGCCGCTAACGGAATGCCACACCAAGGTACCAGTAGGGTAAAGACCAGCGCGCCGATGATACCGACAATCAGCCCGATCAGCGGGAAACCGATAATGCCGCGTTCGTACTGATCCATCGCCAACCCTTGCGTCCAGCGCTCTGGCACCGGAATCCGGGTCATAAACTGCAAGGTGGCGAGAAATAGACGCAGGCTCATTTAATTTTTACCTCAATCCCGGAAACCACCAGAAACACTTGGTCAGCGGCAGCAGCCAGGCGCTGATTGACCCGACCGGCGATATCGCGAAAATGTCGCGCTAAACGATTTTCAGGCACAATGCCCATCCCCAGTTCATTCGTCACCAAATAAATCGGTGCTGAACTTCGGGCACAGGCGGCCAGCAGATCGGTAATTTGTTGCTGAACCCCCACTTCAAGTAACGTGAAATCCATCTGCTCCGGCGGCGTATCACCGGCCTGTTCAAACAGCAGATTAGTGATAAGGGTGGTAATACACTCCAACATCACCGCTTCGCCGGGTTCCACTTGCTGATCCAACACTGCTCCCAGATCCCGATAACCTTCCCAGGTACGCCAGTGTGCCGGGCGACTGGCGCGATGTAACTCAACCCGCGCGGCCATTTCCACATCTGTTACCACTGAGGTGGCAATGTAAAACACCCGCTCAGCCGCCTGTGCCGCCAACCGTTCAGCCAGCGAACTTTTGCCGCTGCGCGCACCTCCGGTAATCAAAATCACTGCGCGCTCTCCTGTCGATGTGTTTTCATTATTTTATAAATACTTTCAATATCAATATTTTGTCGCATATGTGCTGCCAGAATATCAAACTGTTGCTGCTTATGTTCGGCGTAATTCACCGTCACACCGTCAAACGCCGCCAGCCCTTTACGTTGGCGCAAATTGTCCAGCAGTGGGCGAGTGAAGTTGTGGCTGTCAAACAGGCCATGAATATAGCTGCCCAGCACACTGCCATCGGCGTTCACCGCCCCTTCCAACCATTGCTCCACTTGCCCGTTACGCAATGTCAATTGTGCGAAAGGCTTGGCGGCCGTTCCAAGCAGGGATGCACCCATATGAATTTCATAGCCTTCCAGTTGCTGCTCGCCGCAGCTTTCCAGCATCCCCGGCAGGCCCATCAGACAATAGCCACTGACCCGCGTGGTCACTTTGTCCTGTGCAAACTGCGTTTCCACATCCAGCAAACCAAGGCCCGCCATCTGTTCCAGGCCATACTCCACACCATCAATAATACGTTTTCCCAACATCTGATAACCGCCACAGATACCCAGCACCGGTACCTGATGTTGATGTTGTGCCAATAACGCGGCGGCCAGCCCACTGTGATGCAACCACTGTAAATCGCCCAAGGTATTTTTGCTGCCAGGCAGAATAATCAGATCCGGTTGCCCCAAGGCTGAAGGCTGCGAAACATAGCGCAGGCGCACATCTGGCTGAGCCGCCAACGCATTAAAATCGGTAAAGTTAGCAATGTGTGGCAAGTGAATGACGGCAATATCCAGCGCTTTTTCCACCGCATCCTGATATTTGCCATTTTGTAATGCCACACCATCTTCATCTTCCAAATCAATATCTAGCCACGGCATTACCCCTAATACCGGCACATCCGTCAGCGCTTCAATCTGTTCCAACCCAGGTTTAAGCAGCGCAATGTCACCCCGAAACTTATTGATTATCACCCCTTTGACCCGCGCTTTTTCATGCGGATGCAACAGGGCCAAGGTGCCATAAATAGCCGCAAACACCCCACCGCGATCGATATCAGCCACCAATATCACCGGTGCATCGGCCATTGCCGCCATCCCCATATTGACGATATCGCGGTCACGCAGGTTAATTTCTGCCGGGCTACCCGCCCCTTCCAGCACCATGACGTCATATTCACGGGCTAAACTTTGGTAGACCTCGCTGATTTGTTGCTGCAATTGCGGCTTATATTGATGATATTCCACCGCATCCATATTGCAGGCAACTTTACCCATCAGTACCACCTGCGCCTTACGGTCACTGGTGGGTTTGAGTAGTACCGGATTCATGCGCACATCAGGGGTGATGCCTGCGGCTTCTGCCTGAAAAATCTGTGCCCGCCCCATCTCCTCACCCTGTGGCCTAATACCTGAGTTGAGCGCCATATTCTGCGATTTAAACGGAGCACAACGATAGCCATCCTGCATAAAAATACGGCATAGCCCAGCCACCAATACGCTCTTACCTACATCAGATGCGGTACCTTGCACCATCACCGATAAACTCATTGCGCCTCCTCGGTTTCACGCTGACGCATCAACGCGAAAAGTTGTTCTTCCGTTTTGCATAACGGTAACCCTAGCTCGCAGTGCATTTTGACCAACCATGGCTGGATAAGCCCGGCAGCGCGCAGTTTATCCTGTTGCAGAAACACCTCGGTCGTTTCACCGGCCATCATTAAGCGACCATGAGATAAGACATACAGATAGTCACAAACCTTGTAGACCAAATCGATATCATGGCTGGAGAGAATAACCCGTTTCCCTTCTGCCACAATGCGTTCAATGATGGTAATCATGTGTTGACGCCCGGCCGGATCCAGCCCTGCGGTCGGCTCATCGAGTAACAGATACTCTGCTTCCATCACCAGTGCACCGGCAATTGCCACCCGCTTTTTCTGACCGTGACTAAGGTGCTGAATAGATTTATGGCGAAAACCCTGCGCATCAACCAGTGTCAACGCCCGATCCACTCGCGCGGCGATCACCGTTTCCTCCACGCCGAGATTACGCAGGCTGAACGCGATATCACTGTCGATATCGGTATAAAAAATCTGCTGTTCCGGGTCTTGGAATACCGTTGTCACCCGTTGGCGTAGCTCTCGCAGGCTGGCCTTTTTATAACTCAGCGGCTCTCCTTGCCACAGCACAGTCCCGTGTTGGGGTTGCAAAATACCGGTCAGATTCATAAATAAGGTGGATTTGCCACAGCCATTGGCGCCCAAGACACCAGTGACCGCGTGCTGACTGAAATCCAGCGTCAGATCGTGCAATACCTGCTCATCCTGATAGCTGAAACCTAACTGTCTGGTGGCTAACATCAAATCCTGCCTTACAGGTGGAAATCACCCTGATAAAGTTTCATATCCAGCGAGATAACCATCTGTTGATAGCGAATCATCACGCGGGTAAATAGCATACTCACCAACATAGCCAGCGAATGGTAGCCAGTACGCAATGAGATATAACCAAACCGTAGGGACTGCGCATGATGGATAGCAGCAGCCTCTTCAGCCAAAATAAAAATAAAGCGCCAGGTCAGCAAAATTTGCTCAGTCAGCAAACGGGGGGCATGGCAGCGTTTAAGTATCTGAATAAGCTGTGGGAATGGCGTATTCAGCACAAACCAGAAAGTCGCGGCCAATGCAGCCAGGCTACGCCACAAGGTCTGATTGGCAGTGGTTAGACCGACTTTATCGATACCGAACCACCAATTACCGATTTGTATACTCCACCACATACTCTCCGGTTGACGAGAAAGGGATAACACAATGGTCACCAGCCCCACCAACAGGAATGACAGCGGAATAGCCAGCCAGCGCAGATAACGGCGCGGGCCAACGCGTAACAAGTAGCAGGTCAGCGCGGCGATAAATATCAGCAATAACGCCTGATAGAGCGGCGGGCTGAGCATCGCCAGCAACAGGAAAACGCCATACAGCACCAGTTTCCCTATTGGGTCAACCTGCCGCCAGCGGCTTTGATAACTTAGTTTATCAATCCCCAGCATGCTCACCGCGTTTCCCCCGGTAGTAACCCAAGATATAGAAAATCACCGCTGCGCCAATGGAACCTTGCAGCGTGAACAACAGACTCTCAATTTCACCACTGGCAGGTTCATATAATGGCTGGAACCAGGGCTCATAGTGCGGTGCCGTTTGCTGGATCAGCGCTTCAGCCTCTCCATCCGAGCCACCGTATTCGCCGCCGTGATTAATAAAAAACGGCATAATAACCAGTGCAATCACCATTGCCAGCAGGATCAGGGTCTTTTTCATGTTAGTGGCTCTCCGCGTGAATTAAGCGCCGTTTGGTCAATTGGTCGTAAATCATGACCGTCAATAACCCTTCAGCAATCGCAATCGGGATCTGGGTAATACAGAACACCCCCATAAACTTGATAACTGAACCGCTGATACCAAATTGTGGATCGGGGAACGCCAAGCCAAGTTGTACTGAGGTGACAAAATAAGTGGTTAAATCCGCTAACATGGCACAGAGGAAAACCCCAACATCGCGGCGTAATCCCGCTTTACAGGCCAATTTCCACACCAAATAACCCACTACCGGCCCGATCACCGCCATCGACATACCGTTAGCACCGAGCGTTGTCAGCCCGCCGTGTGCCAGCAATAGCGCCTGGAACAGCAGTACAATCGCCCCCAGCACCGCCACCACCACCGGCCCAAACAAGATGACAGCCAGCCCTACCCCTGTAGGGTGTGAGCAACTGCCGGTCACCGACGGAATTTTCAGTGCTGAGAGCACGAAAATAAACGCGCCACACAGCGCCAATAACACTTTCTGATTGCTGTCTTCAGCCACAATCTGCTTTAAGCGCACCAACCCCATAAACAGACATGGCAGAAACAATACCCACCAAGCCAGCGCCCACATCGGCGGCAGAAAACCTTCCATAATGTGCATGGCAAAAACGTCATTCGGTGCCAGCGTGAGCAAGATTGCCATTGCCACTCCGCTATAAGACAGTTTCTTTAACTCTTTTTCCATTTCCATTAGTTGCTCCAATCACTTTGGGGAGTAATTTAAAATTAATTAACCCTCTATTTAACTAACCTGTTATCCATTAACTCGTTGCTGCTTATTCACTAAAATGGTCGAGAAATAGGGCAATGTCTGGTCAGCGGCGATGCTATCAAGCTGACGCCAGCACACTTCGCCAGGCAATGAGGCTTCCGACATCAACAGCGCATGTGGGAACAGCTCCAACCGTGCCAGCAGCGCTTGGATCCGAGCAAAACGGCCATAGACTTTCATTAGCACCACACAGTCGTGATCCCGCAGTGCGCGCTCCAATTCGGCCTCCGGCGCGGTACAGGACATGATGGCCAGTGACTGCTGCTCCATCGCCAGCGGTAGCGCCGCACGCGAGGCAATGGCGGCAAATGAGGTTACGCCCGGTACGATTTCCAACCAATCAGGCCGCCCGATGCGTTCCAATAAAAACACCCACGTGCTGAATAACATGGCATCGCCGAGGGTGATAAATCCCACCTGACGGCCATTGGCCACTTCAGATTGCAACTGTTGTGCCACCTCATCCCATACCGCTTGCTTCTCACTATCATCAGCGCTCATAGGGAAATGACAGGTGCGGATTTCGGTATGTGGTGAAAGGTATTCGCGCACGATAGAGAGCGCCAGACTGTCGCCACCTTTGCGCCCGGCAGGCGCATACAGCACATCGAGTTTGGCTATCAGCCGTGCTGCGCGTACAGTAATTAAATCACTAGCACCTGGGCCAACACCCAATGCATAAAGTCTGCCGCTCATTACGCTGCCTCCTGCTGTTTTTGTTGTAAGGCTTGGTCCAGATGTTCGACAAACATTTGACGTATCAATGGGTTCTCACCCAATCCTTGTAACCAGGAGTGAGCACAGATACCGGCGGCCTCCAGTTGCGATTGCCATGAGTCCGGCTCATCAGAGGCCATATCGTTGATGGCATGATCACCGGCCACCAACATCAGCGGCATTAAGTGCACTTTACGCACCCCCTGCTGTTGCAATCGGGTAATGATATGGCTGATTTCTGGATAACTTTCTACCGCGCCCACCAATGCCGGGAAATGCAGCGAGGTCATCAGATGATCCAGACAGGCATAGGCTGAAAAGGCATAATGGCTGGCACCGTGGCCCATAAAGACCACCCGCTCATCAGCGGCCAACACCGGCATTTGAGCCTGTAACGCCACCAGCAGTTGTTGGTAATCGGAAAAACTGCTTAACAACGGCGTACCCAATACCAGACGATGGAAACAGTCGCTAAAGGTGCGCACTTCATTGGCAATTTTTTCGTATTCAACGCCGTTTATCACATGCAGCGATTGGATGGCGACATCCTGATAGCCCTGTTCAGCCAGGTGTTTTAGCGCCTCCCGTGGGTTGTTGATCAGCAAACCATCGCGTTTGCGCAATTTGCGGATGATCATCTCCGAGGTAAACGCGCGAAAAACATCACGATCGCTGTAAGCTGCCGCCAGTTGCTGCTCGCAAGCATCAATATTCTTTTGGCGGGTTTGTTCATAACTGGTGCCAAAACTGATCACCAACAGTGCCTTTTTCATTTTATTGTCCTCGTTGTTGCTGCCAGTGGATCAGATGTTGGCTAAATTCATCTAATGACGTCACTTGCTGACCGATACCGCCCAATACCACGCTGGCGGGGCGACACACCACAATGCAGGGGATATTCAGTGCCAGACAGGGGGCAACTTTTTCCTGATATCCCCCCTGGGCACCGGACTCTTTAGTGATAACCACATCCGGCTGGCAAAACTCATACAGTGCCTGATTGAAAGACGCGCTGAATGGCCCGCGCAGCGCAATAATGTGGTCAACCCCCAGCCCCAGCGCCTCACATTGGTTCAGCACTTGCGCCGTGGGCAGCACCCGAACCAGTAAGGTTTTACCCACCAGCCCACGTTGATATTCAGCCAACTGCTTGCTGCCAGTCGTGAGTAACACCCGCGGCCCCAGCCGTTTGGCCACCTCACAGGCCGCAGCAACGCTATCGACCTTGTGCAGCAGAGGGTGGCTCAGAACATCAATTTCACTTGGCCGTTGGTAACGGGTCAGCGTGACATTTGACTGTTCGCAGGCCGCCACCACATTGTCACTGAGCATGCAGGCATAAGGATGCGAGGCATCAACCACCCACTGGACCTGTCTGGTCGCCAAAAAATCAGCCATCTGCCCTGCATCCATCCGCCCAACCATGACCTCACCGCCAATATCTCCCGCCAGTTGTTTACCGGCATCAGTGGCAACCGACAGGCTATAGCGTTGCTCTGCGGCATCCAGCAATTGGCAAATCAGCCGCGCATCACTAGTACCGCCAAAGACATGAATCGGTGGATAAGGGTGATGGCCCATCACAATGAATAGCCCCGTGGCGTGATCATCAGCCCATCACGGCAATAGGTCGCCTGATTACCGACGATCACCAGACTGGTCATATCCACCGGTTCGAAATCCATCTCACCCAGCGTAGTGATCCATTTCTCCTGTTTTTTACGCCCGGCGGCTTTCACTACCCCGACTGGCGTTTCCGGCCGCTTCCACGGCTGCATTAACTCAAACGCGCGGGCCAGATGCCCTTCACGGCCACGGCTACGTGGGTTATAGAAACAGATAACAAAATCAGCCTGCGCTGCCGCGACAATGCGTTTTTCGATCACCGCCCACGGCGTCATCAAATCACTCAGGCTGATATGACAAAAATCATGCATTAGTGGCGCGCCGAGTAACGAGGCAGCAGCAATACTGGCGGTGATCCCCGCCACCAACCGCACCTCCAACTCCAATTTTTGTTGCGTTACCAGCTCCAGCACCAAGCCCGCCATACCATAGATCCCGGCATCACCACTGCTGATAAGCGCCACGTTATGGCCCGCCAGCGCCAGATCAATGGCGGTTTGGCAGCGCTCTATCTCTTTACACATGCCGGTTTTGATCACCTGCTTATCCCCGGTCAAGGGTTTCACCAGATGGGTATAGGTTTTATAACCGACGATAATTTCCGCCTCGCGGATTGCGGCGATAGCTTCCTGCGTCATCATCGATTCACTGCCCGGCCCGATGCCAATTACGGTTAACATTAATGCGATACTCCCAGAGTGATGGTGACGCCCTGCTGACGCAGAGTATTGCCAACCAATTTACCGTCGCTCATCAGCCAGGCGACCGGTTGTGAAACGCTGCCGACACCCACCGTTTGGCGGACAAAATCAGAAGCAGGGAAACGTTGCTCATGGCGGCTCAGTTCGCCGACACTGAACAGTTCGAACGGTACTCGCCAGCACTGAGCCAATTGATGTAGCGCGGGTTCATCTTTTTTGATAGTGACACTGCCAATAGCCCGCAGCGCCATGAGGTCAAAGTGATTCTCGGCCATTTGCTGTTGTAACAATTCAACCAAGGTTTGCAGCGAGGTGGCCCGGCGGCAACCGATACCCGCGACCACCCGGCGTGGCACCAGTTTGTACACCGGTAACGGTAATGGAGGCAGGCTGTCGCGCAACGTGACACAAACTAGCGCATCCAGTTTTGGCAATTGATCCAGCGAATCAACCGCTACAAAACCACGAGTGTCACAGCGTTCACGCTCAGCCAGCAGAGGCGTATCCCACCACAAACCCACTTTTTGTTCGCTGACCAACATTTGATTGACCACTTTGACGGCGTGACGAAAATCCTGCATTTCGCCATCCAGTTGGGTCGCCAGCGTATCCAATGCCGCCATCTGGTTAACGTCGGTTGCAGTGGTTATCACCGGATCGGCCCCGAGAATGCCCGCCAAATAACGGGTTAAGGTATTGCCGCCCCCCACGTGACCAGACAATAGACTAATGACATGTTGCCCACGCTCATCAATCACCACCACCGCCGGATCACTCATTTTGTCATTCACCAACGGGGCGATAACCCGCACTGTCAGGCCGATAGCCCCGACCACCACCAGTGCCGAATACTGTTTAAATGCCTCACGGAGGGTGTCGCCAAAACTGCCATTGAACGGCAGAAAACCCGGTTCCAACAGTTTTTCACTGGTAAAGCAGGTCAGCGGCAAGTGGGTCTGCAAACGCCGCGCCAACCGCACCCCGCCCGGAGTCAGGCAAAATACCGCTATGGATTCAGGCTTGACGATATTCATGGCTAAACCCCGCATCATAGAGTTTGGAATAGTGGTATTCATCGCCGAGGAACGCCCCCACCAAAATCAGTGCAGTTTTATGAATAGCAGCGGCGCGAACCAATTCGGCGATATCAGCCAGCGTACCGCGCACAGTGCGGCTTTCAGCCCATGTCGCTTTGTACACCACCGCAACAGGAGTCGTCGCTGGGTATCCGCCAGCAATCAAACGTTCAGCTACGCGGTCCATCTCTTGCACTGACAAGAAAATCGCCATCGACGTTTGGTGCGCGGCAAACGCCTCCAGTTGCTCCAGCGGCGGCATCGGGGTTCGCCCTTCGATTCGGGTAATAATCAAGCTCTGCGCCACTTCCGGTACGGTGTATTCCACCCCCAGTTGCGCTGCTGCGCCAAGAAAAGCACTGACACCCGGTACCGACACAAAACCAATACCGTGCTCACTCAACACCTCCCCCTGCTCACGGATCGAACCATATAAAGAGAGGTCACCGGTTTGTAATCGCACCACCAACTTGCCAGCCCGCACACCATCAACCATCAGTGTGATGATCTGTTCCAAATTCAAACCCGCGCTATCGTGGCATTGCGCCTCTGGCGAGCAATATTCCAGCAGTTCGGTATTGATCAGCGAGCCGGCGTAGATAACCACCTCTGCTTGCTGTAACAACCGGTAGCCTTTCAGGGTGATCAACTCTTTGTCGCCCGGCCCTGCACCGACAAACCAGATTTTTTGTGTATCCCAGGGTTGTAGTACCGCTGTTGATGCAGCATCAGGATGCTCAGACATTGCGCGCCTCCTTGTGGCAGGAAATAAGATAAGTAGGATTATTAGGTTTAAAATAGTGCCCGCTGCCCAAAGGGGTCAGGGTGGAGAGTTGCAATTGCACGCAATCTAACTGACTGACAGCGCAGTGCTGTAAGTGAGCCAACGCGTCATTAAGGTTATTGAGCAAAATAAAGGTCAGTACCAAACGGCCATCGGGCTTAAGTGTCATCAGCGCCCAATCAATCAGATCGGTTAAATGGCCGCCGCTGCCACCAATAAAAATGGCATCGGCTGCGGCCGTATTAGGCAAGGGGGCAACGCCTGCGATGATCGCCACGTTGTGGCAACCCAGCCGCTGGCGGTTTTCGCTAATCAGTTCCAGTGCCGCTGGGTTGCGCTCAATCGCGGTGACCTGCAAATCGGGGAAGCGCAGTGCCGCCTCCAACGCCACACTGCCCGTCCCGGCGCCCACATCAATCAGGTGGCCATAACAAGGCAACTCCAGCCGTTCCAGTGCCAATGCGCGCACCGCTTCTTTGGTCATCGGGACTTTTTGCCCACGTAAGAACAGATCATCTCTCATTGAGGATCACCACCACATTCATGTCATAACGCGCCGCTACCTGTTGTTGCGACAGACGGTGAATACGTTCATTGGGTTGTGACAGGTTTTCACCGATAATCAAGGTGCGGGACAGACCACGCTGATGTAATGCATCGGCGATGGCACGCGGGCCGATAATACTGTCAGTCACCATCGCCACCTTGTCATGCTGGAAAATCCAGTCAAAATCGGGTACCCGCCCGTGGCTGCTGGTAAGAAAAAGGTCATTCATATCCAGCGCCACTTTGGCACACAGATATTGAATAGCGCTGATGCCGGGCACGATATGTAGCTCGTCAGTGCCGAAGTTCGCCGCCAGCAGTTTGCCAATGCCATACAGCAGAGGATCACCGGAAGCCAGTACCACAATGGCGCGAGTTTTGTTGCTATCCAGCCACTCCAGTAACCCCAGCAGATCCGCATCTAACAAGCGGGACTCACGAACATTGCTGCTAAATGTTGCCAGATGGCGCTTCCCGCCCACCAATACCTCAGCCTGGCTGATAGCCCACTGGGCTTCAGGGGTCAGATAGTCGATATCACCTGGGCCGATGCCAACAACCGTAATCATCGCAATGCCTCCACAATTTCATCCAGAGGCCGACTGCTGCCTAACACCTGATTATCGAAAGAGAATAAAATCGCATCGCACTGCGGCGGATTAACGGAGAAACGCATCATTTCAGCAATTCGCTCACAGATACGTTCGGCAATACGGCTGTAGACCGCCTGCCACCCCTGCTCAGCAATCAATTCCATCGCCGCTTCAGTGGTATTGCACTGGTTCACTTCAAGCAGTAGCGCATGCGGCGCCCCCATCAGCGCCAGATGGGCAACCAATGTTTCCATACGCCCATCCGCGATATGGCTGTGGGTATGGAAGATACCGGCGGCCACTTTCACTAATTTGCCGGGATGCCCTACCAGCAGCACCTGACGAAAGCCCAGTCGCACGGTTTCCTGCAACATATAACCGACGAAATTACTCATGGTCACCACCCGCTGGCTGTCGAGGCCCAGATGGTCGCGAACAAAGCGCTCGCCATGATTGCCCGGTACCAGAATGACGCGATCTTCACCCGCCGCGCGCTTCATCTCCAATTCCAATGCCAGCGAGCGTTTCCAGCTCTCTTCCGACATCGGTGTCACAATGCCGGTAGTGCCGATGATGGAAATGCCACCGAGGATCCCCAACCGCCCGTTGTAGGTTTTTTTCGCCCGCTCTTGCCCTTCGGGAGCAAAGATCTCTATTTCAGCACCGCGTAACGGGCCGATGACCTCGCGCACTGCTGCCTCGATGGTCTGGCGTGGCGTACGATTAATGGCTGAGCTGCCGACGGGGAGGCCAATACCTTTACGGCTCACTGTCCCGACCCCTTCGCCACCACGCAGAGTAATTTCCGTCTGTTCACGCAGCGTGACGCGAGCAAAAATCAGCATGCCGTGGGTAGCATCAACATCATCACCACCATCTTTGCGGATGGCCGCCGTAGCTTGCTGGCCCTCAATGAGGGGTTGTTCTACATTCAGGCATAACGTGACACCGGAAGGCGTCACAATTGAAATCTGGTCAATCACTTGCTGGCGCAACACCATTAGCGCCGCCACTTTAGCCGCCGCCGTCGCACAAGAACCGGTGGTGTAACCTTTGCGATATTGTTTGCCGTTATGCCAAATGCTGTCTAATTGCTGGTTTTGCAGCATCTGACTGTCATTGACAGTAGCCTCACTCATAGCGCCCCCCGCAACTGATAGAGGATGGCATTGATGATGGCTGCTGCCACATTGCTGCCCCCTTTGCGCCCAAGTGCTGCAATGCATGGCAGGTCACTGGCAACCAAGGCATCTTTGGATTCAGCCGCCCCGACAAACCCCACCGGTACACCAATGACCGCGATCGGTGTGGCGTGGCGTTCCAACAAGCGGAATAACGCAGTCGGGGCATTACCAAAGACAAACAGCTTTTCTCCTGACTCTGCCAGAGCAACATCCACTGCGGCCATCGAGCGAGTAATACCCTGTAGCGGCGCACTCTCCACCACCCGTGGGTCACTGATGTAGCAACGGCATTCGCATCCCATCTGCTTTAACAGCACTTTGTTGATACCGGACATCGCCATCGTAGTATCGGTATAAAGGGTGCAACCCCGGCGGATACCCTCGGCAATATGGGTTAGTACCTGCGGTGAGAAATGCAGAATATCCAGCCAATCAAAATCCGCCGTGGTATGGATAACCCGCTTGATCACCGCTTCTTGCATCTCACTGACAAAGCGAAAGTCCGGGTGCTCATCGGCAATAATGTCACCGATGATGGCAAAACTGTTTTGCTCTATTTCCTGCGGGTTCTTTATATAGTTCATCAGGTTATCCTTGTTAAATGCCGACCAGCAGCAGACGAATCAGGGCAAACAGTAATAGTGCTAATAACGACGCCATCAGCATCAAATGGATAGTGCGCGGGATATCATCCAGCGCCACCTCGCGCCGTTCATCACCGATCCAGGGTTTTTCAACCCGCACGCCAAAGTAATCATTCGGCCCCCCCAGCCGCACGCCCAGCGCACCGGCAACCGTGGCTTCAGACCAGGCACAGTTAGGACTGGCGTGCTGATAACGATCACGCCAGCCGATGCGCAATGCCTGACGGTAATCGGCTCGTAGTAACCACGCGGCTGCGCTCAGTAATAGCCAGCTCAGGCGGGCTGGGAGCCAATTCGCCACATCATCCATCCGTGCCGACACATAACCAATCGCACGGTATTTTGGCGTTTTGTAGCCCACCATCGAATCAAGGGTATTGACTGCTTTGTAAGCCATTGCCAGCGGGGCGCCGCCTAACATCAAAAAGAACAGCGGTGCAATCACGCCATCAACGCTGTTTTCGGCCACTGTCTCTACCACCGCACGGGTGATTTGTGGCTTCTCTAGTTGTGAGGTGTCACGCCCGACAATCCATGACAGCTTCTCGCGGCTTTGTGCCAGCGAACCGTGCTTCAGGGCATCAAATACCAGTAGCGCCGCATCACTCAGGCAACGTCCGGCTAAGAGGGTGTAAATCATCCACACTTGCGCCAACCAGCCGAGCCACGGATTGATGTGTGTCATCAGTGATAAGAACCCCCAACTCAGCAGCCATGTCACGCCGACCACCACCAACCACAGCGCTGCTCCCCCCCACTTCAGTGCCCGTTCGCTGTGACAAACCGCACGGATAGCACGTTGCATGACAGAGATCAGGTTGCCTATCCAGCGCACCGGGTGCGGCCAGTGCGGCGGGTCGCCGAGCCAGCTATCAAGCAAGAAAGCAACAAACCATGCGCTCAGGGTCATAGCACGCTCCGGGCAGCGGTCAGCCAGCCATCAAGCAAACCGGGGCGCTGGGCAAAATGGATATGCAGATAGCTGGCCTGAGTGCGCTGAAGTTGATAGCCACTGTGCCAGCGCTGAATAGCGACACCATCACGCCATTTGCTGCTATCAAATACCGGCGTCAATGGGCTAGTAAAATCGGAATAATGGAATTCATGACCACGCAGAATTTCACCTTGTGCAGCCAATAAGGTGTCACTGCGGGCCTGTGCCTGACAGTAACCAAAGCGAGTCAGCCGTTTCCCCATCCGGCTCTCACCGGCCAAAATGCCAACCATCGGGTGGCGCTGACCACTCTCATCCGTTAAGCCATCACCGAGATACATCAGGCCACCGCATTCGGCATACAGCGGGATCTGTTGGCGATGCGCTTGCTGTAACGCTGCATGCATCGCTGTATTTGCGGCTAAGCGGGCAACGTGAATTTCGGGATAACCTCCCCCGAGATAAATCATCTGGCAATCGGGTAACCGGCGGTCATGAAGTGGGCTGAAACGTTGGATGCGCACGCCTGCCTGCTCTAGCAGGTCAAGGTTATCGGGGTAATAGAAATTGAATGCTTCATCTTCGGCCAAGGCCAGTGTCAGGCCGTTAGCCAGTGTAGACAGAGGTAAGGAAGGCGGGGTGCCGGCAGGCTGTGCCGCACAATGCGTCAGTGCCAGTAATCGGTCGAGATCGATAAAGGCTTCAACCTGCTGTGCCAGCCGTTGCCAGCGGGGCGAGCTGTCGGGCTGATGGGTTCTACCCGCCACGCCCTCACGCTGCTCTTGCACCGGTATCAACCCTAAATGGCGTGATGGCAGCGCGATATCATCCATCACCGGCAAGCGCCCCAGCACGGGAATACCGCAGTAATGCTCGATGGCGTGGCGGATTAGCTGATAATGGTTTTCTGAATTAACACGGTTAACAATCACGCCTGCGATGGTGAGATTTGGGTCAAACTGGCAGAACCCCAGCACGGTAGCCGCAACCGAGGTGGATACCGCCTTGCCATCCACCAGTAAGATAACCGGGCAGCCCAGTTGTTTGGCCATCGCCGCACTACTGCAATAATCGGGATCAGTGCCGTAGCCGTCATACAAGCCCATCACACCTTCGATCACCGCCACATCAGCATGGCGCATGTGCTGGTTATATAACCCATTCAAGGTCGCAGCCGGTAGCATAAAAGCATCGAGGTTACGCGAGGTAACACCACTGACGGCGCTATGCCAGCCGGTATCCAGGTAATCTGGCCCGACCTTAAACGGCTGCACAGATAATCCGCGTGCCATCAGCGCCCGCAGAATACCCAACGTCACGGTTGTTTTACCGCATCCACTGCCGGTACCTGCGATAATAAATGCTTGTTTGCCAGACCGTTGCATAAAAAATCCCGCCATTTCGAGCGGGATATGCAGTGTCAAAAAGGTGCGTCTGCGCAACGTCACCGCAGCGCGCATCTAATGACAACCCACTTCCCACCGAAGGAGTTGAATATATTTTACCGATTTGGCTGGTCTTCTGGCTTAGCGTCATCCTCTCCCGCACCTTCCCAATCCGGTGGATCAGTGGTTTCAGCGGGTTCGTCGGCATCACAGCAGCGGGGGCTGCGGGGGATTGTCACCCCCTTCCCTGTCGTGTATTAAGTGCCAATGCGTACACGACATAACCATTTCAGTAACTTCCCCTCGTATTGATAGCTACAGTGTTGTTAGCAACTCTCACGCACCTGCATCACTGACCTTAGTCAGCTCCACGGGTTTGTTCGTTTGCTACCTTGCTGCAACGCCAACTACGTTGGGGTATGTATTTATCTAATACAGTAGATTATTTTATTTCTATTTCGTTATAGAATTTATCTCTTTATTTACACAGTTGTAACGTCAACTGATTTATTAAATCCGGTTGACGTTAATATACTCTTTTCCACAAATAAAAAATGGTTAATTTCATTTTTTGGGGATTATTTTTTGGTGTCAACACAGCAAATAATTGCCACCAAATCATTAAAAATAATTTAAAAACAATCAGTTAGAAAGACAATGGCATTTAAGAGCATAACAAAAAATTGTCATTATTTATTTAATATATTAATACCCATCACCGTTCTTAAATATATAAACGTGAGCATAGAGCATGACTAATTGTTATTAGATCAATAACTGTCATTCCATTTCACTGCGTTCAGAAGAAAGTGAACGAAATACCTGCGGTGTCACATTATAGGTCTGGCGGAACACCTTGCAAAAATAGTTGGTTTGGGAAAATCCAAGATTTTTGGCAATACTGGCAATGCTCCAATCACTGTGCTGCAACATCTCTCTGGCATTGGCCATGCGTTGTTGGTTGACCCAGGCATTGAAGCCGATCCCCTGATATTTTTTAAATAATTTACTGAAATAGTAAGGACTGAGATACACCTTGCCAGCCACTTCTTCCAACCGGAGCTCTTCTGACAAATGCGTGTCTATATAGCGTAGTGCTTTCTTCATTTTGCTGTCATGCGGGTGGACCGGCCGTATTCTGCCCGGCTCTTTACTCCCCATATTGTCATTGATTACAACAAAATTGAGGTGTTTTTTCAGGCAGTTCTCAACAATCAGCTTCAGCAAATCAGCCGAGGCTATTACTCGAGAAAAATCCATTATCGGTACATTATGGAACTCATCCATTAGCGCCGGATTCTGCTGCCAGTTATTATCGACATTCAGAATATCAATAAGGTAAACATCTGCATGCAGCCGGACCTGACCACATAACACAAAGCCCACCAGATGGCCGGCAATCACCAAAGGAATAGAAAAATCAGTTAATCCGGCATGGCAGCGGTAGATGCAGGGCTCATTGGATTTGGACGCTTCAAGGCCACCACAACGATCACTCATCCGACAGCGCAGATGGTTAACCGGATCTTGACGCATTAATTGACAAAATGGGGTGAAATTAAACAGGTCAGAGATTTCCTCACCGTGAATATTCACCACCACCACCGCCAATCCGGTGGCTTGGGCAAAATCCTGGGCGATTTTATTTATGAGCTCTGAGTTAAGAGAACTGGCAGAAATCATGATAAAACCTCTCAGTTAATTTATTGTTATTAAATTTTATTTTATTGTTATAAAGCATCCCTGTAATAAGTAATATGTTAGAACATTGTTATTTAGTCATTCCTATTCACCAGGTTAAAATCTATTTCCCTGAAAAGGTAAAGTAACAATTTACTCTACCAGAGTCATAAACGTCAGGGGACCATTAATGAGCCATTAACCAGAATGGATCACGAAATTTCCTCACCCAGTGTCAGATGAGGAAATCCACGTTGCTTTATAAATTAACTTTCTCATCCTCTAACTTACAGGTATTACAAGGTAGATTTTTGCCAATGAGGAAGCGATAAACTGCGGCCCCGAGGCAAGCACCAATAATCGGCGCCACAATCGGAATAATGAAATAAGGGATATCACGGCCGCCGGTCATTGAGATTTTTCCCCAACCAGCAAAGAAGGTAAATAATTTAGGACCAAAATCACGTGCTGGATTCATGGCAAAACCAGTTAATGGAGCGGTAGAAGCACCAATAACCGCCACCAGAATACCGATCAATAGTGGACCTAATGCACCGCGTGGCACACCGTTACCATCATCAGTTAGTGCCATAATCAGCCCCATAAGAATCGAGGTGATAATAATTTCAACAAATGCAGCCTGCCATACGCTGATTGCCGGTGATGGGAAGGTGCTGAAGATACTGGCTAATTGCAGACTTTCCATGCTGCCACGCACCATCTGGTGTGCGGCTTCAAAATCAGTAAATAAATTATGATAGAGCATATAGGCCAGTGCCGCGCCACCAAAAGCACCGGCAACTTGAGCAATGCTGTACGGGATGACTTTCCGTGCGGGGAAACAGGCAAATAGCCATAACGCGATAGTAATGGCCGGGTTGAGGTGAGCACCGGAAATTCCTGCCGTCAGGTAGACCGCCAGTGAAATACCCAGCCCCCACACGATACAGATTTCCCACAAACCAAAACTGGCACCTGCTACTTTCAATGCAGCTAAACAACTAATACCAAAAAACAAAAACAGCCCGGTACCGAGGAATTCCGCAATACACTGCGCTTTTAGTGAGTCGTTCATAGATTTACCCTGCTTGTGATTATTATGATCAATCTATCCAAAATAGATGAAGTAATGCACGGCCCATGACCCAGCCACTATAAAGAGAGCAAAAATGAAAGTGTTGTCGTGATGTGCCATTAATTAAACAAAAAATAGACCTTCAATAACAAATTATTGTCATTTGCGCAGAAAAGTTAGCGCCAACACCGTGTTAACAGGCACTTTTATGCTTTATTCAGCTATATGACTTTCTTGCCATTTATTCTTTCCGTTATTGTTATCAAGCTCGCACTTTTGTGGCTACTCCCCCCTCAGGTGTATCATTATATTTATGCGCGCGATCACGCGAACTATTAATCGGGCGGGTGCGCAATTAGCAGATTTAATACCTACTGTCACCTAATAAATTGTAATTCTGAATATGCAATAGCCAGTTATTACCACCCAATATCAACGAAATAACGTTTTAAAACATAATATTAAGTTATAGCCATGACAATAATTTGTTATTTCCTCACTAACCATTCCCGTCAGTAAATTCAATACAGCCATTCTTTTTCATTGCTTGTTTGTATATTCGTTCTCAGCACGAACCTGACAACTTTATTTTTAAACTTACCGAATTTATTTTTTTAAATTTACTGAATGGCACCAACACGACAGTTTTTATTTTAGAACCTGAAGCGCGTTTGAAACCGTAATAGCTGCATTTCCAACGCACAAACATCAGGTTCCTGACATCCCCGTCGAGGTATTTATGCAACAAGAAGCACTAGGAATGGTGGAAACCAAAGGGTTGACTGCAGCCATTGAGGCTGCGGACACCATGGTGAAATCGGCCAATGTGACATTAGTCGGCTATGAAAAAATTGGCTCTGGTCTGGTCACCGTCATCGTACGTGGTGATGTGGGCGCAGTTAAAGCAGCCACTGATGCCGGTGCAAGTGCGGCTGCGAAAGTGGGTGAAGTGAAATCGACCCATGTCATCCCACGTCCACACACCGATGTCGAGAAGTTCTTGCCAAAGGGAAATAGCTAATGAAAAGCAATGACCTGGTCGACCAAATCATGGCGCAGGTGATAGCAAAAGTCAGCGAACACGCTCCGGCGTCTTCTAAACAACCCTCCTATAAACAACGAGATACGGCTATGGCTGAGAAGACTTGCAGTTTAACGGAATTTGTTGGTACCGCGATCGGTGACACGGTCGGACTGGTGATCGCCAACGTCGACAGCGCCCTACTGGACGCAATGAAGCTGGAAAAACGCTATCGCTCCATCGGTATTTTGGGCGCACGTACCGGCGCTGGCCCGCACATCATGGCGGCCGATGAAGCTGTCAAAGCCACTAATACTGAAGTGGTCAGTATTGAGTTACCCCGCGATACCAAGGGCGGTGCCGGTCATGGCTCGCTGATCATCTTCGGTGGTGATGATGTTTCTGATGTGAAACGTGCCGTCGAAGTGGCGCTGAAAGAGCTGGATCGGACCTTCGGCGATGTTTACGCCAATGAAGCCGGTCACATTGAATTGCAGTACAGCGCACGTGCCAGCCACGCATTGGAAAAAGCATTTGGCGCGCCATTGGGCCGTTCTTGCGGAGTGATAGTCGGTGCACCGGCGTCGATTGGTGTTTTGATGGCGGATACCGCCGTGAAATCTGCCAACGTTGACGTGGTGGCTTACAGCTCCCCTGCACATGGCACCAGCTTCAGTAACGAAGTGATTCTGGTTATCTCCGGTGATTCTGGCGCAGTTCGTCAGGCAGTGATTTCTGCCCGTGAGATTGGCAAAACGGTATTAGCGACCTTGGGTTCTGAACCGAAAAACGACCGCCCTTCTTATATCTGACGCCACAGTGAGGCTGTTTCATGAAATCGAAAAGATTTGAAGCATTGGCGAAACGCCCGGTTAATCAGGACGGCTTTGTCAAAGAGTGGATCGAGGAAGGCTTTATTGCCATGGAAAGCCCGAATGATCCAAAACCTTCCATCAAGATTGTTAACGGTGTGGTGACCGAATTAGACGGTAAGCCACAAAGCAGTTTCGACCTGATAGACCACTTTATCGCCCGCTACGGTATCAATCTGGCGCATGCGGAAGAAGTGATGAAGATGGACTCCATCAAGTTGGCCAATATGCTGTGTGATCCTAACGTATCGCGCCGCACCATTGTGCCACTCACTACAGCGATGACCCCGGCCAAAATTGTCGAGGTGGTTTCTCATATGAACGTGGTGGAAATGATGATGTCGATGCAGAAAATGCGCGCACGTCGTACCCCATCACAACAGGCTCACGTCACTAACGTTAAAGATAACCCAGTGCAGATTGCCGCCGATGCCGCCGAAGGCGCATACCGTGGCTTCGATGAGCAGGAAACTACTGTGGCCGTGGCCCGTTATGCGCCATTCAATGCCATCGCGCTGTTAGTCGGTTCGCAAGTGGGTCGCCCTGGTGTGCTGACGCAATGTTCGCTGGAAGAAGCCACCGAGTTGAAGCTGGGGATGCTGGGCCATACCTGTTATGCCGAAACCATTTCGGTTTACGGTACTGAGCCGGTATTTACCGACGGTGATGACACGCCGTGGTCCAAAGGCTTCCTCGCCTCGTCCTATGCATCACGCGGTTTGAAAATGCGTTTTACCTCTGGTTCAGGCTCCGAGGTGCAAATGGGTTATGCCGAAGGCAAATCCATGCTGTATCTGGAAGCTCGCTGTATCTATATCACCAAAGCTGCCGGGGTTCAGGGGCTGCAAAATGGTTCAGTCAGTTGTGTCGGTGTGCCATCCGCTGTGCCATCGGGCATCCGGGCCATCCTGGCAGAAAACCTGATTTGCTCTGCACTGGATTTGGAATGCGCCTCCAGTAACGACCAGACCTTTACCCACTCCGATATGCGCCGTACCGCCCGTCTGCTGATGCAGTTCCTGCCGGGTACTGACTTTATCTCCTCTGGTTTTTCTGCGGTACCTAACTACGACAACATGTTCGCCGGTTCCAACGAAGATGCCGAAGACTTTGACGATTACAACGTATTGCAGCGCGACTTGAAAGTTGATGGTGGCTTGCGTCCGGTGCTGGAAGCTGACGTGGTGGCGATTCGTAATAAAGCTGCCCGTGCGCTGCAAGCAGTATTTGCCGGTATGGGCCTGCCACCCATTACTGACGAAGAAGTGATTGCGGCGACATATGCACACGGCTCGAAAGATATGCCGGAACGTAACATCGTTGAAGACATCAAGTTCGCTCAGGAAATCATCAGCAAAAACCGCACCGGTTTGGAAGTGGTAAAAGCATTGGCACAAGGTGGTTTCGAAGATGTAGCGCAAGACATGCTCAACATCCAGAAAGCCAAAATTGCCGGTGACTACCTGCATACCTCGGCGATCATTAAAGGTGACAACCAAGTGCTGTCAGCGGTGAATGACGTCAATGACTACGCGGGTCCAGCTACCGGTTACCGGCTGGAAGGTGCACGTTGGGAAGAGATCAAAAACATTCCAAACGCGCTTGATCCGAATGAGCTTGGTTAAGGGGTTCACGAGATGGTGGATATTAACGAAAAACTGTTACGTCAAATTATCGAAGGCGTATTGCAGGAAATGCAGGGAGACAAAAATACCGTCTCCTTTAAGCAGGATTCCCAACCCGCAGCGGCTACGGCTACTGTTGCTGAAGGAAATTTCCTGACCGAAGTGGGTGAAGCCCGCCCTGGCAGCAATCAGGATGAAGTGATCATTGCCGTCGGCCCGGCATTTGGCCTATCGCAAACGGCTAACATCGTCGGTATCCCGCACAAAAATATTCTGCGCGAACTGATCGCCGGTATTGAAGAAGAAGGCATTAAAGCACGGGTTATCCGCTGCTTTAAATCCTCCGACGTGGCGTTTGTTGCCGTCGAGGGTAACCGCCTGAGTGGTTCCGGTATCTCCATCGGCATTCAATCCAAAGGCACTACGGTGATTCATCAGCAAGGCTTACCGCCGCTCTCCAATCTGGAGTTGTTCCCGCAGGCCCCGCTGTTGACGCTGGAAACTTATCGCCAAATTGGTAAAAACGCCGCGCGTTATGCCAAACGGGAATCACCACAACCGGTTCCTACCCTGAACGACCAAATGGCACGGCCAAAATATCAGGCCAAATCAGCGATTCTGCATATTAAAGAAACCAAATATGTGGTGACCGGCAAGAATCCTCAGGAACTCCGGGTGGCGCTTTAACAAAGGAAAACACAATGAATTCCGAAGCTATTGAATCCATGGTTCGCGATGTGCTGAGCAAGATGAACAGCTTGCAAGGCCAGACACCTGCGGCTGCTTGTGCGGCACCAGCAGCCAGTTCGCGCAATGATGCCAAAGTCTCTGATTATCCGCTGGCAAATAAACACCCTGATTGGGTCAAAACGGCCACTAACAAAACGCTGGATGACCTCACGCTGGCTAACGTTTTGAACGGCAGTGTCACTTCGCAAGATTTGCGGATTACACCGGAAATCCTGCGTATTCAGGCATCTATTGCCCGTGATGCAGGTCGTCCACTGTTGGCAATTAACTTCGAGCGTGCAGCCGAGCTGACGGCAGTACCGGATGACAAGGTGTTGGATATCTATAACGCCCTACGTCCATTCCGCTCCAGCAAAGAGGAGCTGAACGCTATCGCCGACGACCTGGAACAGACCTACAAAGCGACCATCTGTGCGGCATTCGTCCGTGAAGCTGCCGTTTTGTATGTCCAGCGTAAGAAGCTAAAAGGCGACGATTAACGCAGTGATATCAATCAAGGGGAAGCGTGCCGTGGGGGTCGTAGCGGCGTAAGCCGCCGGAGCGCCCCTAGGTACGATAGCCCCGTTGATCACGACATCCAGTTATTAGTCATTTAAGGATCGGATATGGATTACATCGTCGGTGTGGATATTGGTAACTCGTCAACAGAAGTGGCATTAGCACAATGCACGGCTGGTGGTCAGTTGCACTTTATTACCAGTACCCTGACTGAGACGACGGGTATCAAAGGGACTCAACGCAATATTTTCGGCATCAATAAGGCGCTGAATATGTTGGTGGAAAAGGCCGGTATTGCACTAAGCGATATCAGCCTGATCCGCATTAACGAGGCCACACCGGTGATCGGTGATGTGGCGATGGAGACAATTACCGAAACCATCATCACCGAATCCACCATGATCGGTCATAACCCGAGCCCCATTCCCGAACGAAACGCAACAAACCATCATGCGTTATGCAGCGAGTAGATACTCTAAAAATACCTCATTCGGTGAGCTGTATTCCAGAGATTTGCGCCCCCGAGTGTTGAGGATGTGCTCCAGTCTCGCAATATCTTCATCGCTGACGCCATTAAAATCGGTTCCTTTCGGATAAAACCGCCGTATCAGACCGTTGGTATGCTCATTCAACCCCCGCTCCCAGGAATGATAAGGCCGGGCAAAGTAAACCTTTGCGCCCGTTACCTGAGTGATGTCCTTATGTTTCGCAAACTCGGGTCCGTTATCTGCCGTCAGGGTTTTAAACTCGCAGAAAGTATTCGCCACGATGTCCCTGAACGCTTCCACGACGCTCTCAGCGCACTTATTGGGGAGTTTACGGATAATGACCTGCTTTGTGGCTTTGTCCACGACCGTCAGCAGGAATGACTTCTGGTCTTTGCCAAAAATCGTATCGATTTCAACATGCCCGGGAACCTGTTTGAGTTCAGCCTCAGCAGGCCTGTGCTCAATGCCAACCCTGTCCGGGATGGGCGTGCGTCCGGGCTCACCCGTATCATAGCGATAGCGTTTACCCCGGTGAGGGAGCTGAAGGTAAAGCTTACCGCCAGCCTGTCTGTCCGAACGGATATAGCGGTAGAGGGTATTTTTGCTGACGGCGATATCAAACTGGATTTTCAGTCTCCCACAGATAACCTCAGGGGAGGTATGTACAGCCAGCGCCTGCCGGAGAAAGTCTTGTGTCTGCTGGCCCAGAGGGACACAGGCATTGTGTGCCGAGGTGGCGCCCCGCCGTTGTCTGGCTAAGGCATCAGCGCGTCTGGAGGAGTAAAGTCCGTTGAAGGCGGGGTCCGTATTACGTCTGAGCTCCCGGCTCAGGGTAGAGCGAGAGACGCCGAGCTCTCTGGCAATGCAGGACTGATTAACGCCTTCAGCTTTTCGTTTTTCGATGTAAAAGCGCTCATGCTGAGTCAAATGTTTTCCCTTCATGCAACAGGGTCTCCGACAGGGTCAATACGGCTATTTTATCCGTACCTGACCGGTGGGTCACTTTGTTGCATTTCGTTTGGGAATTGGCGCGAAAACCCCCGGTGGACTGGGGTTGGGGGTTGGACTGACCATTACTATTGACGAGTTGGTCACCCGTGACCCTGCCCAACCTTACATTCTGGTGGTGCCATCAGCGGTGGATTTCGCCGATGTCGCGGCGGTGGTAAATGCCGCCAACGGCGCTGGCTACCGCATCACTGCGGTTATCTTGCAACGGGACGATGGCGTGCTGGTCAGTAATCGGCTGGCGCACCCGCTACCGATCGTTGATGAGGTGCTACATATCGACCGCATCCCGATGGGCATGCTGGCGGCGGTAGAAGTTGCGATGCCGGGTCAGGTGATTGAAACCCTCTCTAACCCCTATGGCATTGCCACCGTATTTGAACTGAGTGCCGAAGAAACCAAAAACATTGTGCCGGTGGCACGAGCGTTGATTGGTACCCGCTCGGCGGTGGTAGTGAAAACCCCTGAAGGGGATGTTAAAGCTCGCTCGATACCGGCCGGTCATCTGGAGTTATTTGCCGACGGTCGCACGGTACGGGTGGATGTGGCGACCGGAAGTGAAGCCATTATGACGGCGGTCAACAGCTTCCGTCATTTGGACAATGTCAGTGGTGAAGCAGGAACCAATATCGGCGGCATGCTCGAACACGTTCGCCAAACCATGGCAGAACTGACCAATAAACCAACCAATGAGATCTTCATTCAAGACTTGCTGGCAGTAGACACTGCCGTGCCGGTCAATGTCACCGGCGGTCTGGCGGGCGAATTCTCGCTTGAACAAGCGGTAGGCATCGCCTCCATGGTGAAGTCTGATCGCCTGCAAATGGCGCATATCGCCAGAGAAATCGAAAAGACACTGAATATTGATGTTCAGGTTGGGGGGGCGGAAGCCGAAGCGGCGATACTCGGCGCGCTGACCACACCAGGGACGCAACGGCCACTCGCCATCCTCGATTTGGGGGCGGGATCTACCGACGCCTCCATCATCAATGCTCAGGGCCAAATCGTCGCCACCCATCTGGCGGGAGCCGGCGATATGGTCACGATGATCATCGCCTCTGAATTAGATTTACAAGACCGCTATCTGGCAGAGGACATCAAAAAGTATCCGTTGGCAAAAGTGGAAAGCTTGTTCCACCTGCGCCATGAAGATGGCAGCGTTCAGTTCTTCCCACAACCGCTGCCACCAGAGGTTTTTGCCCGACTGGTGGTAGTCAAGCCGGAAGGTTTAGTGCCACTGCCGGGGGATTACGCGCTGGAAAAAGTGCGCAATATCCGCCGCTCAGCCAAAGAGCGGGTGTTTGTTACCAATGCGCTTCGCGCCCTGCGTCAAGTCAGCCCGACCGGCAATATCCGCGATATCCCCTTCGTGGTGTTAGTTGGCGGCTCGTCGCTGGACTTTGAAATCCCGCAATTGGTCACCGATGCGCTCTCTCACTACAAATTGGTGGCGGGGCGCGGCAACATTCGCGCCAGCGAGGGGCCGCGTAATGCGGTAGCCACCGGGCTGATTCTGGCCTATCAACGGGAGAATCACGGATGAATTTCACCCATGACGCCCCCGCAATAGTAATCAGTCTGACGACACCGACACCCGAAGCCGTCTGGCATCAGGTGCTGCTGGGTATTGAGGAGGAAGGTATTCCCTGGCGCTGGCAACAAGACGACGACGGCGATGTAGCACAACGCGCCTGGCAGGCCGCCACCCGCTCCCCGTTATTGGTCGGGCTGGCCTGTTCCGGCGACGAAGTAGTCGTACATTTTCGTAACTTACCGCCCGCCAACCCGCTATTTCGGCAGCGGCGCGGGCAGAACGAGGACCAACTACGGCAGCTTGGCAATAACGCGGCCCGGTTAGTCAAAGGCTTACCATTTAAGTAACCCCATACAAATCTCAGGGCGTTGTCGGTGCAGGCAGTTTGGACTTGGCCAGCGCACAGCCACCGGAGCGTACACCTGGTGTTGTAAAAGCCAAGGTTTGTGAGGATGGCGAGCACTGCCCTGGTTCAAAATGGCAAACAAGATAGCCCTTACTTGATAACAAGGATAAATGAAACATGAATAACGCATTAGGTTTAGTCGAAACCAAAGGTCTGGTCGCTGCTATCGAAGCGGCTGATGCCATGGTCAAATCCGCCAACGTACAACTGGTGGGCTACGAAAAAATCGGCTCCGGTCTGGTCACCGTGATGGTACGTGGCGATGTCGGCGCAGTAAAAGCCGCTGTTGATGCCGGTTCTGCGGCTGCCAGCGCGGTGGGTGAAGTGAAATCCTGCCATGTGATCCCACGCCCACACAGCGATGTAGAAGCCATTTTACCGACCTCTGCCTAAGGGTAAGAAGAGGAGCACAGCGTGAAAACGTCACTGGGTTTACTTGAAGTTAGCGGTCTAGCGCTGGCGATCAGTGCGGCGGATGCGATGGCAAAATCAGCATCTATCAACCTGATAGGTATAGAAAAAACCAATGGTTCTGGCTGGATGTTAATTCGTCTGACCGGTGATGTGGCCTCGGTGCAGGCGGCAATCAGTACTGGTGCCGCCTTTGCCGAACTGCATCACGGATTGGTGTCGCGCGCGGTACTGGCTCGCCCAACAAAAGCTCTGTTGGCCTATTGGCTGACAGAGACTGTCGAGGTCGCGGCCCCCGAAATCGCCGTGGCGATAGAGCCAGTTGTCGCTACAGCCCCCATTAACGAGGAGACGGAAGCCGCAGAGCCTCAGCCCGCTGCGGCGACCGCCACAGATGATGTACCTGAACCTGTCTTTAGTGCTGAAAAAATCAGCACCGAAGAAAGTAGTGTGGAAAGTGAGGCTCTAATCGCTCCCCGGGTGAGCTGTAATCTCTGCCTCGATCCGGCTTGCCGACGCCATAAAGGCGAGCCTCGCTTTCGCTGTATCCACTTGGGTAAACGAGGAAAAGTCTGATGGAAAAAGCGTTACTGGAACCCGTTGTCAATAAGATCCTCGACGAAATGCGTCTTCGTCCGATCCCACTTGGGGTTTCTAACCGACACCTGCATCTTTCGGTGCAGGACTACCAACGGCTGTTCCCGCAGCAGCCGATTACTGAAAAGAAAGCGCTGCTCCAGCCCGGCCAGTACGCCGCCGAACAGACGGTAACGCTGGTCGGGCCGAAAGGCAACCTGAAAAATGTGCGTATTCTTGGCCCGTTGCGTAGCCACAGCCAGGTGGAGATCTCCCGTACCGATGCACGCACGCTGGGTATCAATGCCCCCCTGCGGATGTCTGGCAATCTGGACGATACCCCAGCCATCACGTTAGTCAGCCCGTTCGCTGAGCTGACGTTACCCCGCGGGGTGATTGTGGCACTGCGCCATATTCATATGTCGCCGCTGGATGCCCTTATCTATCGGGTAAAACACGGTGACCGGGTACAAGTTGCCATTCAGGGCAGTGGCCGTCGCCTGATACTGGATGATGTGGCGATCCGCGTTTCACCCCAAATGAAACTGGAAATGCATATCGATACCGACGAGGCCAATGCGGCGGGTGCCGACGACCCTGCGGCGTTTGCCACGATATTAACGTCATCAGGGACAACGCGGCCATGAATCTGACTCAGGCGCAAACCGAACAACTGGTCAGCCAGATTGTCACGCGGTTAGTTGAGCGCGAACGCCGGGTTCACGCCCTGCTACTGCCTCAATTGCGCGCCGGGCTTGATCCATCGGTATTCGTGCACCATGCCACGCTGCATCTGATGTTGCCAGACCTGGCATTTATCCACCGGCTGGCGCAGTTCGATACCACCTGCCCTGCGGTGGCGGCGCTAAACGAGGCATGGTCGTGGGGCATGAAAGTGCATATCAGCTTACATCGCCAACTGCTGGCTGCGTTGCCTTGTGCCGCACTGCACTCATTGCCGCTCAGTTTCAGCGACAGTCAGGGCGTTGCTATACGGGTGCACGCGGGCAAGGTTCTAAGTTATCGCGATATCGCCGCTCTCGACCCCGGCTGGCTACTCATTGCAAGCCACACGCTAGTTACACCGCTGGCGCAGGACACCGTGTCAGCCCGTCACATTCAACTGTTAAGGCAGGAGTAAATCATGCAACTGGCCAGAGTGGTAGGTTCCGTGGTCTCAACGCAAAAATCACCCACGTTGATCGGTAGGAAGCTGCTGCTGGTACGCCGTGTTGCCGGTGATGGCTCACTGCCACCCGACAGCAAAACGCCGGACGAAGTGGCCGTCGATTCCGTCGGTGCCGGTCAGGGCGATTTGGTCTTGCTGTCAGGTGGTTCCAGTGCCAGACGGGTATTTTCCGAGCCGAATGATGCCATCGATTTGGCGATTGTCGCCATCGTCGATGAATGTTCTTACTGATGATTAATGTTCTTACTGATTGAGCGGGGACCTTATGAGCATTTATACCAAAACCGGCGATGCCGGCACCACTGCCCTGTTCACCGGACAACGTGTGAAAAAGAGCCATCCCCGGGTGGAAACTTACGGCACGCTGGATGAACTCAATGCAGCACTGAGCTTGTGTGCCCGCGTGACGCAGGGCGAGGAAAACCGTCAATTACTCGATGCCATACAACATCAGTTGTTTTATTTCAGCGCTGAATTGGCAAGCGAAGGTATCGCCACACCGCCTGCCGGGCGCAAAAGTATTAATGAACCCGAGATCCAAGCGCTGGAGCAAGCCGTAGACCGCTGTATGGCGGGGCTGCCACCGGTACAGGGTTTTATTCTGCCGGGTAGCAGTGAAGCCGGTAGCCGATTGCATTTTGCCCGCACTCTGGCACGGCGCTGTGAACGGCGGCTGATTGAACTGGCTGAACAAGTCCCGGTACGCCCGGTGTTATTGCAATACCTAAACCGTTTATCGGATTGCCTGTATGCACTGGCTCGTGATGAAGACCAGCGCCAACAGTTACAACACACCACGCAAACCGTGGTGGCCCGTTATCTGGCGGCAACAGCACTCCCCCCAGCCACAAGTCAGCCACAAACAGCAGCTTCTCTGGGATTTTCTGATGTTCATCAGTTAGTTAAATTGGCGGTCGATGCCGCTATGAAATTACAAATTGCCGTGGTCGTAGCACTGGCTGACCGCCACGGCAACATGATTATGACCTACCGCATGCCCGACACCTTGCTGGTCAGCAGCGAACTGGCACCGAAAAAAGCCTGGACCGCTGTGGCGATGAAAACGGCAACTCACCAACTTAGCGATGCCGTACAACCGGGGGCCGACCTGTTCCAGCTTGAGGCCAGTACTGGTGGCAAAGTAGTGAGCTTTGGTGGTGGCTACCCGCTATGGCGTAACGGCCAATTGGTGGGGGGGTTAGGCATCAGCGGCGGTAGCGTCGAACAAGATATGCACATAGCAGAAGCGGCCATATCGGCTTTACATCTGAGGAATGAATAATGAATACCAATGACCTTGAATCTCTCATTCGCACTATCCTCATTGAGCAACTGACGCCCACACCCGCGTCTGCCTCCAGCGCCATTTTTGCCAGCGTGGATGAAGCTGTCAATGCCGCTCATAACGCATTTTTGCGTTATCAACAAAGCCCGATGAAAACCCGCAGCGCGATTATCCGCGCCCTGCGTGAACAGCTAAAAGCACAGTTGCCTTCACTGTCAGAACGCGGTGCCAGTGAAACCGGCATGGGGAATAAAGAAGATAAATTGCTGAAAAACAAAGCTGCGTTAGAAAACACCCCAGGTATTGAAGATTTGTCTACCACGGCGCTGACCGGCGATGGCGGCATGGTGTTATTCGAATACTCGCCTTTTGGCGTGATAGGTTCCGTTGCCCCTAGCACCAACCCAACCGAAACCATTATTAATAACAGCATCAGTATGTTAGCTGCCGGTAATGCCATCTATTTTAGCCCACACCCAGGCGCTAAATCGGTATCACTGGATTTAATCGCCCAAATTGAAGAAATCATCTTCAACAGTTGCGGCATTCGCAATCTGGTGGTGACCGTGAAAGAGCCAAGCTTTGAAGCCACTCAGCAGATGATGGCGCACGACAAAATCGCCTTGCTGGCTATCACTGGCGGGCCTGCCATTGTGGCAATGGGCATGAAGAGCGGCAAAAAAGTGATTGGGGCGGGGGCCGGTAACCCACCTTGTCTGGTGGATGAAACGGCTGAATTGGTAAAAGCGGCGCAGGATATCGTGGCAGGAGCCTCATTCGATAATAACCTGCCCTGTATCGCTGAAAAGAGCCTGATCGTGGTGGAAAGTGTTGCCGATCGGTTGTTGCAACAGATGCAAGCCTTCGATGCGTTACTTATCAGTAATCCGCAAGAGGTCGACAGCCTGCGCAAAGCCTGCCTGACCCCTCAAGGCCACGCCAATAAGAATCTGGTGGGTAAAAGCCCGCTTGAACTGCTGAAAGCGGCGGGCATCGCTTGTCCGGCCAAAGCACCGCGCTTGCTGCTGGTTGAAGTGGCTGGTGACGATCCGCTGGTCACTACCGAACAACTGATGCCGCTGTTACCGGTGGTCCGGGTAAAGGATTTTGATGCCGGCCTGACGCTGGCACTGCAAGTGGAAGGTGGCCTGCACCATACCGCCACCATGCACTCACAAAATGTCTCACGCCTGAATCTGGCCGCCCGACTGTTACAAACCTCTATTTTTGTTAAAAACGGCCCGTCCTATGCCGGGATAGGCGTCGGCGGTGAAGGCTTTACCACCTTTACCATCGCCACCCCGACCGGCGAAGGCACCACTTCGGCTCGCACCTTTGCGCGCCAGCGTCGCTGTGTGCTGACTAACGGTTTTTCCATTCGCTGAGCGAGGACGTATGAAGACTTTTTTCCTGCAAACACGTATCTACAGCGGGGAAGGCAGCCTTAAGGTGCTGCAACGCTTCCATCAGCGCAAAATCTGGATTGTCTGCGATGGTTTTCTGGCCACCTCGCCGTTGCTGGATCGCTTGAAACAAGTGCTGGCAGAGGATAACCAAATCAGTCTGTTCAGCGACATTACGCCGGACCCGAACATTAACACCGTGGTTAAGGGCATTGAGCAGATGCATGCCTTGCGCCCCGATGTGGTGATTGGTTTTGGTGGTGGCTCCGCGCTAGATGCGGCGAAAGCCATTGTCTGGTTTAGTCGTAAACAGGGGATAGAGATCGAGACCTGTATTGCTATCCCAACCACCAGCGGCACGGGTTCAGAAGTGACCAGTGCCTGTGTAATCAGCGACCCGGAAAAGAGTATTAAATACCCCCTGTTTGACGATGAGATTTACCCGGACATCGCCATTCTGGACCCGGCTCTGGTGGTTACCGTACCGCCAGTTATCACCGCCAATACCGGGTTGGATGTGTTGACTCACGCGTTGGAAGCCTATGTTTCACCACGTGCCAGTGACTTTACTGATGCGCTGGCAGAAAAAGCGGTGCAGTTGGTGTTCCGCCATCTGCCCACCGCTTGCCGCAAAGGCGATTGCCGAATTACCCGAGGCAAGATGCACAATGCTTCCACGCTGGCTGGCATGGCATTCAGCCAGGCTGGTCTGGGCATCAATCATGCTATCGCACACCAGTTGGGGGGGGCAATTTCATATCGCGCACGGTTTGGCGAATGCCTTGCTATTGGTGCCGGTGATTCGCTTTAACGCGCTTGATGCGCGGGCATGTAAACGCTATGCGCGATTGGCAAAACTGTGCCATTTCAGTGCAGAAAATAGCGATGAGCGCAGTGCAGTTAACCAATTGGTCCATCAGATTGAACAACTCAAACGCCAATGCGGATTACCTCAGCCGCTGGCCGCGATGAAAATCAATGAGGGCCAGTTAGAGCAACGTATTCCCGACATAATTACCGCCGCACTTGCCGATGTGACACTGCGCACTAACCCGCGTGCGGCTGACGGCAATGATATCCGTGGGATTATCGAGGCGCTTTATGAGTGACCTACACAGTGCGGATACCTGCTTGCTACCCGCCTACGGTGAACTGGCTGATTGTGATGCCGTGACTATTCAGCAACGGGTTCAGCACGCGGGTGTGGTCGGTGCCGGAGGTGCGGGTTTCCCAACGGCGGTGAAGCTACAAGCGCAGGCCGAGATTTTTCTGGTCAATGCGGCTGAGTGCGAGCCAATGCTGAAAGTGGATCAGCAGTTGATGCCGCGCCAGGCAGCCCGACTGGTGCGCGGTGTGCTGTATGGCATGAAAGCCACCGGCGCACGCGAAGGCATCATCGCCTTGAAAGCCAAATATAGTGAGGCGATTGCCGCACTAACCCCCTTGCTACCATCACAAATCCGGCTGCACATTCTGCCCGATGTCTATCCCGCCGGTGATGAGGTTATCACTATCTGGCTGGCAACCGGTCGCCGGGTGCCACCTGCCGCGCTGCCGGTCAGCATCGGTGTGGTGGTGAACAACGTGCAAACGCTACTCAATGTGGCGCGGGCGGTGGAACAGCAATGGCCGGTGACTCGCCGCACCCTGACCGTAAATGGTGCGGTGGCGAACCCCTTAACCCTGACGGTACCGCTGGGTACCCCGCTGCGCGAGGTTCTGGCGCTGGCAGGAGGGGCTACCATCAACAATCCGGCCTATATCAATGGCGGGCCGATGATGGGCCATGCCCTGCATGACCTTGACCAACCGGTAACCAAAACTACCGGCGGCCTGTTGGTACTGCCCGCTGATCACTTACTGATTACCCGCCGCGCCCGCAGCGACCAGGATGTGTTAGCCATTGCTCGTGCCGTATGTGAGCAGTGCCGCATGTGTACTGAGTTATGCCCGCGTCATTTGATTGGCCATGAGCTCCCCCCGCATCTGCTGGTGCGCGCGATAACCTATCAACAAGTTGCCACACCAGACATTTTACTCAGCGCTCTGACCTGCTCGGAATGCGGGCTGTGTGAAAGCTACGCCTGCCCGGTAGATATCTCACCGATGCGCATAAACCGCCTGCTGAAAACGCAGTTGCGGGCGCAAGGTGCCCGCTATCAAGGGGCGCTACGTGAGGCCGATCCGATGGCTAATTACCGCATGGTACCGATATCACGGCTGATTGCCCGTCTGGATCTCACCGACTGGTATCAGGCCGCGCCATTCAGCGAACAAGGCTACCGACCACAACAGGTGGTATTGCCATTGCGCCAGCATATCGGGGCTGCCGCCGAACCCGTGGTCACGGTCGGCGAACGGGTCGATCACGGTCAACTTATTGGCCAAATTCCGAATAACGCGTTAGGCGCACCGGTGCATGCCAGTATCAGCGGCACGGTCACGGCCATCAGCGCAAATGCCATCACCATTAAACGGGCTGATGTTTATTAAAAGGAAGGGCTATGTCACAAGCCATTGGAATTGTTGAATTAAGCAGTATCGCCAAGGGCATGGAGGTCTGCGACTTGATGCTGAAAAGCGCTAACGTCAGCCTATTGGTGAGCAAAACTCTGTGCCCCGGTAAATATCTGTTGATGGTCGGTGGCGATATCGGTGCCGTCACCCAGTCGGTACAAAACGGAGAGCGGCACAGCGGGCATCTGCTGGTCGATAGCATCGTCCTGCCCAACCTTCATCCATCCGTATTGCCGGCGATCAGCGGCCTGAATACGGTGGAAAATCGTCAAGCGGCGGGTGTGGTGGAAACCTGGAGTGTGCCGGCCTGTATTACTGCCGCCGACCGTGCGGTTAAAGCGGCCAATGTCACGCTGGTGCGCATCCATATGGCGTTTGGCATCGGCGGCAAATGTTATCAAGTGCTCAGCGGCGATATTGCTGATGTACAAACTGCCGTGGACGTTGCCAGCCAGTGTGCCGGTGAGAAGGGATTATTGGTTTACAGCTCAGTGATCCCACGGCCCCATGAGGCGCTATGGCGTCAGTTAGTTCAGGAGGCATGATGGAAAAGAGCAGCACCCCCGAGCGCGTAATTCAGGAATATGTTCCCGGTAAACAGATAACCCTGGCACATCTGATAGCCAATCCTAATAAGGCACTTTACAAAAAACTGGGGCTGAATGATGTCAGTAGCGCCATTGGCATCCTGACCATTACCCCTAGCGAAGCCTCGATTATTGCCAGTGATATCGCCACCAAATCCGGTGCGGTTGAGATTGGTTTTATCGACCGTTTCACCGGTGCGGTGGTGTTTACCGGTGATGTGTCAGCGGTGGAATATGCGCTGAAACAGGTGATCCACACCCTCGGCGACATGATGAAATTTACCGCCTGCCCGATGACCCGGACCTGATGCCATGCAACGCATCATGTTGATTGGCCCTAGCCAGTGCGGCAAAACCTCGCTTATCCAGCGTTTGCAGGGTGAGGCGCTTAATTACCAGAAAACCCAAGCCATTATCTGGCAGGACAATGCCATTGATACTCCCGGTGAATACCTGGAAAACCGCTGTTTATACAGTGCGTTACTGGCAAGCGCCTGTGAAGCGGATGTGGTGGGGCTGGTACAAAATGCGGATGCGACCCAAAGCTGGTTTGCCCCGATGTTGGCGCAGGTTTTCAACCAGCCGGTAATTGGCATTATCAGTAAAGCCGACACCGTTAACCAGCCAGACCAATTGCGTTGGGCTGCTGACAGCCTCACGCAGGCGGGGGCGCAACACCTATTTGTGACCTCAGCGCTGAGCGGTGAGGGATTAACCGACCTTATTACTTATTTGAATCATTCTGGAGAGTCGCATGCCCGGTAAGATTATGGCGATTAACGCCGGCAGTTCTTCGTTGAAGTTTCAGTTGTTTTCTTTACCTGATGAAAAAGTGATCTGTCAGGGATTAATTGAACGTATCGGTATGGATGATGCGATATTTAACCTCCGCGCCACAGATGTGAAATGGCGCGAGATTCTGCCTATCGCCGATTGCCGCCAAGGTGCTGAACACCTACTTCACGCGCTGATTGAACACAATATTATTGATTCACTGGATGAAATTACCGGTGTCGGCCATCGTGTCGCGCACGGCGGTGAAGCATTCGCCGATTCGGTCGTGATAACCCCCGAGGTGCTGGATAAGATAGAACAGCTTGGCGCACTGGCCCCCCTGCATAATCCGGTTAATACGCTCGGTATCCGGGTGTTCCAACATGCCCTACCCCATGCCAGCGCGGTGGCGGTATTTGATACTGCATTCCACCAAACACTGAGCCAGACGGCCTATTTGTATCCATTACCGTGGCGCTACTATGAAGAGCTGGGTATTCGCCGTTATGGTTTCCATGGCACCAGTCATAAATATGTCAGTGCCGTTTGCGCCGAACGAATGGGGCGCCCCTTGGAAGAACTGCGCATTGTCTCCTGCCATCTTGGCAACGGCTCCAGCATTTGTGCTATCGGCAACGGCCAGTCGGTGAATACCTCGATGGGCTTCACCCCACAGGCCGGTATCATGATGGGCACCCGGAGCGGTGATATTGACCCCTCCATCCTGCCATTTATTCAGCAAGTAGAAGGAAAAAATGCCAGTGAAATTAACCATTTAATTAACAATCAATCCGGTTTACTGGGCGTATCCGGCATCTCACATGACTATCGCGATGTCGAACAAGCCGCCGCCAACGGCAACCCGCGCGCCAAAGTAGCGCTCGACCTCTTTGCCGAACGTATCCGCGCGGTGATTGGCAGCTATATCGTGCAACTGGGCGGAATTGATGCACTGATATTTACCGGCGGTATCGGTGAAAATGCCCGCACAGCCCGCCAGCAAATCTGCCGTGGTTTAGCCTTTCTCGGTATCGAGTTGGACGAAGAGAAAAATATCAACAATCAGCCGTTTATCCAACATGACTCTGCGCCGGTACAGATTGCTATCGTCAATACCAATGAAGAATTAATGATTGCCCGTGATGTCATTCGCGTGGCCCTGAATCTGCCGGTACAACCGGCCCTCGCCGCACAATAAGAGGCAATATGGAAAGTGGGAAAGTTTGGTTGGTAGGCGCTGGGCCAGGGGATGCCGCGCTGATTACGGTGAAGGGATTACATGTTATTCGTCGCGCTGACGCGTTGGTCTATGACCGTTTGGTGTGTGCTGAGTTACTGGCAGAAGCCCCTGATGGTTGTGAAATGATCAACGTGGGCAAAAACCCCAACCACCATTTGGTGCCACAAACAGAAATCAATCAAATTCTGGTTGATTGCGCCCAACGTGGGCTAAATGTGGTGCGACTCAAAGGTGGTGATCCTTATGTCTTTGGCCGTGGCGGTGAAGAGGCTGAAACACTGGCGTTGGCTGGTATTCCGTTTGAGGTAGTTCCAGGGATAAGCTCCGCCATTGGCGGGTTGGCTTATGCCGGTATTCCGGTAACACATCGTGATTATGCCTCAGGCTTTCATGTGATAACCGGCCATTTGCGCCAAGGCAATGAGCCACAGGACTGGGCAACATTAGCCAAGCTGGAAGGTACGCTGATTATCCTGATGGGAATGACACAACTGACGACCATTTGCCAGCAATTGGTCGCCGGGGGGAAAGCCCCCACCACCCCTGCCGCCGTGGTGATGTACGCCAGCCACCAGCAGCAACAAGTTGCCAGCGGCACACTGCTTACATTAGCCGATCAGGTTGCCGCGCAGGGTTTATCGGCACCGGCGCTGATTGTTATTGGCGACGTGGTTCGCCTACGAGATGTGCTCGCCTTCACGCCGGAGCTATTGTCGCTAAACGCCATTCCCTCGCTGATATACCCAAAGTCATTGGCGTTGTAGGTAGGCAGCAAGTAAACGCATCCCGATGAGCTTATTCATATAGGGTCAACGACAAGTAAGTGATTCGGGTGCGTGAGTGTAGCGAACAACCCTACAGCATCAAGGACGAAGGGTATGGTACTCTAAACACACAAGCTATATAGGGGAATAGAGTAGCAATGAGTGAGCATGGTGGGAATGTGCTGGAAATGGCACTGAAAATCGGCACAGATGCAGCCAATATCGTTGACTTCAGTGCCAATATTAATCCGCTGGGCATGCCGGAATCCTTGAAAACGGCGATTATCGAACAATTGGCCCGTGCCGAACACTATCCTGATGTTGAGTATCGCCAATTACATGCAGCGCTGGCCCGTGCTCACCACTGCCTGCCAGAGAATATTATGGCAGGCAATGGTGCCACTGAGCTGATTTACGCAGTGGTGCAGCATCTGCAACCCCGCACTGCGGTACTGTTGACTCCGGGCTTTGCTGAATACCGCCGCGCCCTGCAACGGGTCGGCTGCCAGATTCATGATTATCAGATGAGTGAGTCAGACGGCTATCAGCCCGATGAACGTCTACTGGCGCTATTAGCCCAACAGCGCCCAGACTGCCTATTTCTGGCGACACCCAATAACCCGACCGGCCTGATGCCTGATGCCAAATTGCTGCAAGCCATTGTGCAATGTTGCCATCAGTACCATATTGCTTTAATTATCGATGAAGCTTTTATCGATTTCTTGCCAGATGCGCCGGGGCTTACCCCTCAATTAGCGGATTTCCCACACTTATACTTGTTACGCTCACTGACCAAGTTCTTTGCCATTCCAGGGTTGCGCCTCGGTTATCTGCTCAGTGGCGATCTGGCGGCGCTGGCGCAAATGAAACAGCAACGCGAGCCTTGGACTATCAATGCTTTTGCCGCACTGGCGGGTGAGATTATTCTCGACGACCAACCTTATATTCAAGCCACACATCAATGGCTGGCGCAGCAGCGACCTTGGTTATATCAGCATTTAGCCGCCCTGCCAGCGTTGCAGGTGTGGCAAGGGTGCGCCAATTACATTTTCCTGCGCTGCCTTAAACCTGAACTTAATCTGCAACACGCGCTATTAAAGCACCATATTCTGATCCGCCATTGTGCTAATTACCCCGGTCTAACCCGCGACCACTATCGTGTAGCCATTAAAAGCGCGGCAGATAACCAACGGCTGATCAGTGCCTTACAGCAGGTCTTTGGTCATGGCTGAAGCCCGTTGCCCGGCCTCTTGTGGTGAACTGATTCAGGGTTGGATACTGGGGGGGGAGAAGCTTATCTCCTGCCCGGTCAACTGGTTTAGTACGGTTTCGGTGACCGATGGCGTACCGGGCAAGAATGAACGCCCACGCATGCGCCAGATGTTGGCGGCGGTACTGGCCTATTTTGGCCAACCTGCACAGATGGCTAATGGCCTGCACATCAGTTTTGATTCCACCATTCCGGTAGCAAAAGGACTTGCCAGCAGTACCGCCGATATCGCCGCCACCGCACTGGCAACCGCCCGCCATCTCGGTGAAACACTCAATGAAGCCGCACTGGCAGCACTGTGCGTCAGGCTGGAACCCACTGACAGCTCCCTATTTCAACAACTGACACTGTTTGACCACCAAACTGCCGCAACACAAATCTCTTATAACTGGCAGCCAGTGGTAGATATTTTGTTACTGGAAAGCCCACAGATTCTCAAAACCGAGGATTACCACCGCCGTGATCGTCAACCGGCGCTGTTAGCCAGTGCCACCTCACTGGAACGGGCATGGCAACTGTTTATCCAAGCCGCCGAGCGCCACGATTGTTCACTGCTGGGTCAGGCCACCACATTGAGTGCGCAAGCCAGCCAGCGTTTACTGGTAAAACCTGACTTTAGCGCCCTGCTGAGGCTAGTGGATGAGTTGGATTTATACGGGTTGAACGTAGCCCACAGTGGCAGTGTGGTTGGATTATTGCTTGACCGTCAACGGCATGACGTGGAGCAGGTGTTCTGGCAATTGCAGCAGCGCAATATCAATCGCCACTACCCCCGCCAACACCTGTTAACCATGGTGCCTGGGGGCGTGCGTTAGCCCGTCATTCAGCATCAGGCCATGATAGCGAAAAATTAAGAATCATCTGAACCAGAATATCCATGTAAACCTCACTGTTATTAACCTGCCGCTTACCATTTTTATGTAATTCTGTTTGTCTTGCCCCTCAAAATCATGACTTCAGTCACAAACAGGGAATGCAGCTATTTTGTCCATGTAAATAGCATTCATGTATATGGGGGAAACTGCTATCAAGGTATTAGATCCCACCAGCAGGAAATGTAGTGAAGATGTAAAATCTGTTTCCTGTTAAATCTTCATTTTTTTAAAAACATAAATAAAATTCATGTAATACAGCATGCTGATTATTGCACCAATACCTTAAATAACAATTACCTCAACCTACATGAGTTCCGGGAGCCTTAAATGAAAAAATTGAGTGTGAAAACCCTGTTGGCAGCCAGTCTGTTCAGCATGATGGTGTGCTCGGGCAGTGCACTGGCGCAGGAAGTCGAAGTGGTTAATATCTCAAAAATCGCCGGTATGCCGTGGTTTAACCGCATGGGCGAAGGTGTGGATCGCGCCGGTAAAGATCTGGCTATCAAAGCCTATCAAATCGGCCCTTCCAGTACCGATGCCCCGCAACAGGTTAAAATTATCGAAGACTTAATCGCGAAAAAAGTTAGTGCTATCAGTATTGTGCCCAACGATGCCGATGTACTGGAACCGGTATTCAAGAAAGCCCGTGAGGCCGGTATTGTGGTGTTAACCAACGAATCTCCAGGGCAACCCAGCGCCAACTGGGATATCGAAATCATCGATAACGCCAAATTTGCCGCAGATAACGTAGAAGAGATGGCAAAAGCCATGGGTGGTAAAGGTGGCTATGTGATTTATGTCGGCAGCCTGACGGTACCACAGCATAACCTGTGGGCCGATCTGTTTGTTAAATATCAGAAAGAGCACTACCCCGATATGTTTGAGGTGACCAGCCGCATGCCTGTTGCCGAGAGTATTGATGATTCACGCCGTACCACGCTCGATTTAATGAAAGCGCACAGTGACCTGAAAGGTATTGTCGCCTTCGGTTCGCAAGGTCCGATCGGTGCTGGCCGTGCCGTGAAAGAGAAACGTGCGAAAAACAACGTCCATGTGTTCGGTATGATGATCCCTTCACAGGCTGCATCCTTGATTAAAAGCGGTGATATCGCAATGGGCGTGACCTATGACCCAGGTTCTGCCGGTTATGCACTGACCGCAGTGGCGGATAAAGTGCTGAAAGGTGAAAAAATTGAGTCAGGTATGGAAATTCCTGGCGTGGGTAAAGCTGAAGTTGACCAAGATAAGCATCTGATCCAGTTCCACAATGTATTACGGGTAACCAAAGACAACGTGGATTCGCTGTATTGATTCACTAAGTTATTGCGGAGCCGGACGCCCTGTCTGGTTCCGCAATTAATTAATTAAGAATCAAAAGGACACAGGATATATGCAGCCATTTATTACCCTGGAAAATGTTAGTAAGACCTTTTATGGCGTCAAAGCGCTAAATAAAGTGGCTATGACCCTGTTACCCGGTGAAGTACATTGTCTTGCAGGGCAAAACGGGTGTGGCAAATCGACCCTCATCAAGATTATTTCCGGTGTCTATCAGCCCGATGCTGATGCCACGATTACCATTGATGGCAAAACTTACTCAAGCCTGACCCCGATTGAATCCGTTCGCTTAGGGATTCAGGTAATTTATCAGGATTTGTCGTTATTCCCGAACCTGACTGTGGCTGAGAATATCGCCATGAACCATTATCACCATCACCTGTGGGTGGACAAACGCCAGATGCGCGCCACGGCTGAGCAGGTGATCAGCAGCATTGATGCGCATCTCAATCTGGATGAACTGGTTGAGAATTTGCCCATCGCCCAGAAGCAACTGGTGGCTATTTGCCGTGCCTTGGCACAGGATGCCCGGTTGATTGTGATGGATGAGCCTACCGCCTCCCTCACCCGACAAGAAGTTAATGGCTTGCTGCGGGTGGTACATGAACTGAAATCACGCAATATCTGCGTAGTCTTTGTCAGCCACCGATTAAGTGAAGTGTTGGAGATTTCAGACCGCATCACGGTGCTAAAGGATGGTGATTGGGTTGGCACTTACCCGGCCACCGAAGTGGACAACCAGCGACTGGCGTGGCTGATGACCGGCATGAAATTTGATTTTCAGGTGCTACCGCCCTACAGTGCCGCCCACCCGCCGGTGCTGGCCGTGGAGGAGCTTTGCCGTAGTAATGAATATCACAACATCTCATTGACGCTGCATCCGGGGGAAATTGTCTCGTTGGTGGGCCTGCTCGGTTCTGGCCGCACTGAACTGTGTCTTAGTTTATTCGGTTTGACCTCGCCGGAGTCAGGCACCATCCGAATTAACGATAAACCGATGTATTTCAGCAGTAACCGTGATGCTATTGCGGCGGGGGTCGGTTATGTGTCAGAAGACCGAATGAGCACCGGGCTGATTATGGAACAATCCATTCGTGACAATATCAGTGCCACTGTTCTGCATCGCCTGAAAAACGTGTTCCATCTGATGCGTAGTGAGCGGGTCGATACGCTGGTCGAGGATATGGTGAAACACCTGTCGATCAAAATCGGCAACAGCGACCTTCCAGTCAATACGCTGTCTGGCGGCAATGCGCAGCGCATTGCTATCGCTAAATGGCTGGCAACCGATCCGCAAATTTTGATCCTTGACTCCCCCACCGTAGGTGTGGATATCGCTAACAAAGCCGGTATCTATAATATTATCAATGCATTGGCAGCTCGCGGTATCGCAGTGTTAATGGTCTGCGATGAAATTGATGAAGCTTATTTCAATAGCCACCGTATTTTAGTGATGCGGGCCGGGCGACTGGTACAAGAGTTTTTACCGGGTAACAGTAGCGAAGCAGCCATTGCGGAGGTAGTAAATGGCTAACCCCCATGCAGTTAATAAATCTGCGGTAGGTAAAACAGGTTTATTCAATAAAGAACAACTAAAACGCCATGAAGTGATGCTGGCATTCACTATTTTGCTTATTTCGACTTATCTTGCGTTCACCAGCCCGGATTTTCTGACCCTTGCCAATATTTATGATCTGATAAATAACTATGCCATGTTAACCATTTTGGCCTGTGGCTTATTTATCGTATTGATTTCTGGCGGTATTGATATTTCATTCCCGGCGATGACCATTATTTCGCAATATGTCATGGTGACATTAATTGTGAAGTTTGGTGGCAACTTCCCGGTAGCTTTTGCGCTGGCTGGTGGTATCGGCCTACTTTTGGGCTTGGTTAATGCCCTGCTGGTTAACCGCTTACGCGTACCGTCGATCATTATCACCATTTCCACACTGAATATTTTCTATGGCTTACTGTTGTATCTCAGCCGTGGTGTTTGGCTGTATAGCTACCCTGAATGGTTTGAACACGGGCCAATGCTGTTCGCCTTTACCGCTGCCGATGGTTATGACTACGGCCTGTCGCTCCCTATTCTAACGCTGCTAATTACCATTATTGTTACCGCTCTACTGATGACCCGCACCAGTATTGGCAGGCAAATCTATGCCTTAGGGGGCAATCAGGAAGCGGCGTCACGCATGGGGTTCAGTATTCTCAAACTGCAACTGTTCGTGTATGGCTATATGGGCTTTTTGTCCGGCATCGCCGGCGTAGTACAGTCTTATACCGTATTAACCGTAGCGCCTGATTCATTACTGGGCTATGAGCTTACAGTGCTGGCAGCCGTGGTGCTCGGCGGTACCAGTATTGTGGGTGGCCGTGGAACACTTACCGGTACCTTGCTGGGGGTGATTTTGCTGGCAATATTACAAAATGGTTTGAATTTACTGAGCATTTCGTCGTACTGGCATACCGTGGTTATCGGGCTGGTAATTGTCATCAGTATCAGTGTGACGGCCTGGGGCCAACGCCATAAGGTAGGGATATAACTATGTCGAAAACAACGCAACGTGATCATACCGAACGCTGGCTGGTTGCCCTGCTGGTGCTGGTCGGCGTAGGATTCAGCCTATTTATTCCACAGGTATTTTGGTCGGCGGCTAACTTCCAATCCATCGCTTCGCAAATCCCTGTCGCGGGGGTATTAACTCTGGCAATGGCGATTACTATGCTGACCGGTGGGATTAACTTATCGATTATTGCTACCGCGAATGCCAGTGCCCTGGTGATGGCATGGGTTTGTACCCATCTTGCGCCAACCTTTAGTTCAATGATGTTGATGTTACTGGCGGGTGCCTCGGTAGCATTGGTTGTGGGGCTTATCAACGGGATACTTATCTCGGTGGTACGAGTATCCCCTATTCTGGCCACTCTGGGCATCATGACGTTGCTCAAAGGCGTGAATGTACTTATCTCCAAAGGTTCGGCTATCTCAAACTTCCCGAACTATGTACTGGCACTGGATCGCAGCAACTTTCTCGGTGTGCCAGTGCCACTTTATCTGTTCGTCGCGGTAGCACTGACCATCTGGCTGATTCTGGCTAAAACACCATTGGGCCGCCAAATCTATTTGTCCGGTTCTAATGAGAAAGCCACCTTCTTCTCTGGGATTAACACGCGCCGCACACTGGTTTGGGTGTATGTAATTTCATCTTTACTGTGTGCGGTAGCGGCCTTACTAATGATGTCAAAACTGAACTCAGCCAAAGCATCCTACGGTGAGTCGCTGTTGCTGATCACAATTTTGGCAACCGTACTGGGTGGGGTAAACCCCGATGGTGGATTTGGCAAAGTTTTCGGCATTGTACTGGCGCTGTTCCTGCTGCAAATGCTGGAAAGCGGGCTGAATATCATGGGTGTCAGTAGTTATATCACTATGGCGCTGTGGGGCTCGTTACTGCTGGCGTTTATCTTTGTCAAAGGTGCGAAAATCCCGGCATTTAGTTTCTTGCGGCAGAACAAACCGTCAAGCTAAGGCCGTTTTAGCCAAAAGAAAAGGCTGGCAATTGATGCCAGCCTTTCTCTTAATAGCGTTAAAATAAGCTATTAAACCGTGGTGAAGTTACTTAACTTCGCCCATCGCTTTCAGTTTTTTCGACAATTCACGACGTTCTTTAGACAGATCAGCATTTTTGATGGTGTAATCATCAACACGATCTTCATAAGCAGTACGCATGTCCGCGATAATGGCCTGAATTTCTTCAATACTCATCCCTGGCTTGATGTAATCACTCAGGTTATCAAGCAACAGAACGCGTTTTTGGTTATCACGGATTTTCTTTTCGTTATCAACGATTTCACGTTGCAACTTGTTTTTGCGACGAAACATACGCACAAACTCCAAAACGTCCTGGAAAGTCGGCTTAATTGCATTATCCATTTTTACACCTTCACTTAAGTTTTACACAAATTCAATTGCTGGTGACCAGGCTACCTGCACCATACCGCTTTGTCGTACCTGGTGACAAGATTCATTGGCTTATCTTACCTGCTTTACCCGCCAGACAGAAATTTCATCTGCCTTTAGCGGCGAGAGATCACCTGCGCAACGTCATATTAATCAGATCGTCGAGTTCCTCAAGCTGTTTGGTTAGCTCCATACTCAGCCAAACATAGCCATAAATGGGCGTTTCTACCTGCTGCCCCTGCGTTACCGCCAGCATCAATGATTTCAGTTCGGCCGCAATTTCACTTAACTCGGCGGCAACCTCTCGCTCACGTGCTGGTGAGCCATCACGCAAACTGTCACTCAACGTATTCAGAGTGCGAATAGTCATCAGTTGGGTGCTGCGTAACCCTTTAGCATTAAGCATAATAAAATGGCTTTCACGTGACGACCAGTAAGCATCCACCAGCAATTCCAGTGTGCATATTAAATTCCGGCTCAATGTTTGGATGGCTTCAAAAACATCTTTATTAATATGGGATTCTTTACTGGCAGGAGCAATAAAAGTGCGCATTTTAACCGACTGACTCAGGACGGTTTTCAATTTAGGTTCTAATCGTGGGCGTTCGACCACATTCGGTGACAGGTAAGCGGCATAGACCTGGCTGATAGCACGCAGATTATCGCTCATCTGCATGCGCCAATGCGTAAAGGCGCGTTGTGGGTAAACACTGGTAAAGACTAACGCCAGCAGGGAACCAAAAATAACATCGCCACTACGCCACAGTGCGGTATTCATATCACCCGGCGCAGATCCACAAACTACCGCCAGCGTGATACCAATCAAGAGTGCCATATAGGGCCGTTTACCCAACGTCAAATAGCCGCACAGAAACATGATAACCCCGCACCAGACCAGCATGAACGTCAGCGAATAGGATTCAAGATAGAGGGCAATCAGGCCAGATATCGCGCCAAACACCGTGCCGCCAATACGTTGCATCGCTCGGGATAACACATTTCCCCAGTAAGATATCGGCCCCATAACCACGACCAGCGTGATCAACGGCCAGGTGCCTTCTGGGATGGCCAATAAGCGAATAATCAGGAAAGTTAAGATAAATGCCAGCGTAATTCGCAAAGCATGCGTAAGGCGATAGTGACTATAAATCAAGTTATCCAGTGGCGAGATTTTTTTATTCAAGCGCACAATATACCTACGTCCAATAAAACACTAAAATCTAAGTTTAGCTGAGTTATAACCGGCTGGCACGGAGTTAAAAGTTAGCAAAAGTAGCGAATAATCAGTGACGAGACATAAACGGGAAAAGTTATTCCCCGCAGTCTGTCGTCACGCGGGGAGAGATGCTTACTTAAAATCAACCGCCATTTGTTGCTGGATAGTTATTCCATAGCTGGACTCCACACAACAGGCAATATAATCGGTGAAGCGTGGTGATCTTGGCATACCCAAACTGAGCAGGCGTTCATTACTGAACCGCACATTTAACACGGCAAAAGAGCCATATAAACGCATGGCTTTCAACATTAAGCGCTCATTGCAGGGGCCGAAAATGCTTTTTAGTTGGTTACGCATCTGCACCAAAGCACCGTAGTCTACCTGGCAATAATCTGTACCCATCGGTTTTTGCCGTGCCGCCGAGGACATGGCTTGATCAATTTCGGCAAAACTGACGCTGTCTTTTTCTCCGGCAGAAATATGATAAATATTTTCGGTCAAGTGGGGATGGAACAAAATACACAACAGAGCATCCGCACAATAATCGACCGGGATAACGTCGATATAGTCATCCAATGAGCACATAAACTTACGCAGCATTAATGCCATGCGAAATACCCAGAAAATACTGCTAGAGGGCTGACACCCCAAACGGGTATGCCCAACGACAATCGATGGCCGGGCTAATACCAGCGGTAAATTCGGGCATTGCTCTGCCAACAATCGCTCAATAGCTGATTTGGACTTGGTATATTCCACTAAATGCGCATCATCTTGCGCTGATAATACTTGCTCGCTAACCACCGTTCCGGCATCTGGTGTGCACGACATGGCGGTACCCACGTGGATAAAGCGCTGTAAACCCACTACATTTGCCATTCTTTTGCCAAATGCCAGAGTGCCGTCTACATTTACTTTCCAGATTAAGGGATTATTACCAAATGACGCGACAGCAGCACAGTTAATAACATGGGTCACATCATCAATACGTGGGTCATTAATAAAGCTATCCGGCTCTGCCAAATCGCCTAATAAAATATGGTTGATATTTATTTTATTCAGCCGCTGACTGGGGAGATAAAATTTCGCCAGATTTTCACGGATACGGTTTAGCCCCTGTTCCGGCGTAGTCGCCCGTACTAATAATAAATAATTAAAATCGGCGTCTGCCAACAATAACTTTTCAAGCACTGCCCCGCCCAGAAACCCTGTTGCGCCGGTTAGCAGAAGTTTTTTCACCATGAGTCCTACCGTGTCATTTAGTAGGCGAATTGTATGAATAGCTGAGTAAACGGTAGGTAAATACTAATTAGATCGACATGTTTCTGGCAAAACATAAGTATGTCGAAATAAATCCTGACGTCTCGGCGCACCTGAAATGATATTCTAACACTAACGTTATTGGTCACTGCGGCTTACCACCAAAACGGTGGCCCATCACTAAAGAATGACCATAGTAAAAAGGGTTAAACCGAATAATGTCAGATAAAAATAAGCAACCTACTTTCTACATTCACGATTACGAGACTTTTGGTCAGCGTCCGGCATTGGACCGGCCGGCCCAGTTTGCCGGGGTGCGCACCGATTTGGATTTCAACATTATCGAAGAGCCATTGGTCATTTACTGTGCTCCCGCCGATGACTATCTGCCACAGCCAGAGGCTGTGATGATAACCGGTATCACGCCACAGCATGCCTTAGCCAATGGCGTGAATGAGGCAGAATTTGCCCGCCAAATCCATCAGGCTTTCAATGTGCCGGGCACTTGTATCCTCGGTTACAACAATATTCGTTTTGATGATGAAGTTAGTCGCAATATTTTCTACCGCAATTTTTACGATCCCTATGCCTATAGCTGGCAAGGAGGGAATTCCCGCTGGGATCTGTTAGATGTGATGCGGGCGTGTTACGCCCTGCGCCCAGAAGGTATTGTCTGGCCGGAAAATGAAGATGGCCTGCCGAGTTTCAAGCTTGAGCATCTGACCAAAGCCAATGGTGTTGAGCATTTGCATGCCCATGATGCGATGTCAGATGTGCATGCCACCATTGCGATGGCGAAATTGGTCAAACAGGCGCAACCCCGCCTATTCGACTATTTATATCAACACCGCAGTAAGCATAAAATAAACGCACTGATTGATATCGCGGAGATGACGCCGTTGGTTCATGTCTCCGGCATGTTTGGCGCGGCACGAGGCAATACCAGTTGGGTTGCGCCGCTGGCATGGCATCCTGAGAATAAAAATGCGGTGATTATGTGTGACCTGGCCGGTGATATGTCGCCATTGCTGGCGTTGGATAGCGATACACTGCGCGAGCGTCTATATACCCGCCGCGACAAACTCAATGCACAAGATGCAGCGGTGCCACTGAAACTGGTGCACATCAATAAATGCCCGGTACTGGCTCCCGCTAAAACTTTATTACCGGAAAATGCTGATCGTTTGGGCATTGATCGCCAACGTTGCCTGCAAAATTTGCAATTATTGCGGCAAAATCCGCAAGTACGTGAAAAAGTGGTGGCACTGTTCGCCGAAGCCGAACCTTTTGCGGTATCCGATGATGTCGATGCACAACTGTATAATGGCTTCTTCAGCGATGCCGACCGCGCCACCATGAAGATCATTTTACAAACTGAACCGCAAAACCTGCCCGCACTGGATTTGACCTTTCAAGATCCACGGCTGGAAGCGCTATTTTTCCGCTTTCGCGCCCGTAATTACCCCAATACGCTGACTGACAGTGAGCAACAGCGTTGGCTGGAACATCGCCGCGAAGCCCTCAATCCTGAAAGAGTGCAGGACTACGTGCTGCAACTGGAACAATTCTATAACCAGTATGAAGATGATAAAGAGAAGCTGGCACTGCTGAAAGCACTGTTTGAGTATGCCAGAGGCTTAGTGAGCTAGGGCTGTGGCAGCAAATTATCCAATAAAAAACGGAGCCATCAGGCTCCGTTTTAGTCAGCAATTGCGCAATATTAAATGCGATTACTGTGCCAGTTCGCCATTAAACTGAGGCAGAGCCTGACGGAAAGCACGGGTTTTCCAGACCATATAAGCCAGGCCAATCGCGCCCCACACTAGTCCCAGTGTCATTGAACTGCTTTCCAGATTCATCCACAGCACCCCCACCGTTCCTGCACCAATCATTGGCAGAATCAGGTAGCTGAAATGATCCTTAAACGTTTTGTTACGGCGTTCACGGATATAGAACTGTGAAATCACTGACAGGTTCACGAAGGTAAAGGCCACCAGCGCACCGAAGTTAATCAATGCGGTCGCCGTCACCAGATCAAAGGAAATAGCAGACAATGCCACGCCACCAACCAACAGTACGTTGATTGCCGGAGTCCGCCATTTCGGGTGTACGTAACCAAATATTTTTTCTGGGAATACCCCATCGCGGCCCATCACATACAGCAGACGCGAAACGCCAGCATGTGCCGCCATCCCTGATGCCAATACCGTGACACAGGAGAAGCACAAGATAACTGACTGGAAGAATTTGCCAGCAACAAACAGCATAATTTCCGGCTGTGACGCATCAGGATCAGTGAAGCGCGAAATATCCGGGAAATAGAGCTGTAAGAAATAAGACACCACAATAAAGATCACGCCGCCAATCAATGCCGTCAAGAAAATCGCTTTCGGGATCACTTTACCGGCATTGGGAGTTTCTTCAGACAATGAACTGATGCCGTCGAAACCCAGGAATGAGAAGCACAGTATCGTGGCCCCAGTTATCATCGGCACCAAATGGGCATTTTCAGAATAGAACGGGCGTGGGCTTACCAATGTGCCCGCACCTTCACCCTGATAAACACCATGAATCAATAGCCCCATAAAGACCACCATGATAGCTACCTGAACCACAACAATAACCGAGTTCAAGTTTGCCACCACGTTGATGCCACGCAGGTTAAACAGCGTCATCAGGCTGACCAGCGCGCCAACAAAAATCCACGATGGCACACCAGGGAAAATCGCTTCGAGGTAAATTTTTGCCAACAGAATATTAATCATCGGCATGAACAGATAGTCCAGCAGTGATGACCAACCCACCATAAAGCCAACATTCGGACTAATGGATTTCTGGGCGTAAGTATACGCCGACCCCGCAGACGGGAAGCGTTTAACCAGTTTGCCATAGCTGATTGCCGTGAACAGCACCGCAATCAACGCAATGGCGTAAGAGGTCGCGACATGACCATCGGTCAAACCGGAAACAATGCCAAAAGTATCGAAAATGGTCATCGGCTGTAAATAAGCCAGACCCATCATCACCACTTGGACCAGTGTCAGTGTTTTTCTGAGTTGGACGCGGTTGTTGGTACCCGTTTGGTTAGTACCGACTGCAACAGTAGCGTTATGCGTCATGATTCAGCCTCCCCATACCTTTAACCCGATTCGCAAGTGTAGCGCACAGGTTAGAGGTGACGGGGAAACTTCGTATCTGCCTGGGATACGTAAGTGGGGAAATAAGAGCGGAGTAACGGGTATTTGCCATACCTGCTGCGCCATAATCGCTGCATGTGCAGCGCATACCGGTGGGCACCGGTGCCAGTGTGAATAATTGCCCCATCTTTCTTTCCTCATAACGGCGATTTCAGTATGTGAATAATCGCTCGCGGACCTGTTTATCTATCCGGATCGTTGTCCGGCCTCTTGATTTGTGAAAACATGAATGCAAAAAAATAACCGACGCGTTTAAACGTCGGTTATTGCATGGCGCGTATTCTGCCCTAAGTTGAGAGCAAAAAACAAGATGTTAAAGCACTTGAAACAATATTCTTATGACAGTTTGATCTAAACGGCTATTCCCGCGTGCTATCAGCGCTGAGCGGCCATTTCTACTCGCTCAATTGCCGCCCACAGTTTGTCTGAATTCAATGCAATAGGCAGATAATGAATTGATTCACTCGGCTTCATAATTCGACCAATCACCCGCTCAATAGCATCACGATCATTAATATCAACATCCAGCGCCGCTAAATGGGTTGGCAAACCCAACTTTTTAAACGCCACAATCAATGACTGTAATGCCTCATCCTGCTCCAGCAGGGCTGTCTGAACCAAAATCCCATAGGCCACTTTGGTGCCATGCAGAAAATGTTCGGTTTGGGGCAACAGAGTCAGGCCATTGTGCACTGCATGTGCCGCCGCCACCCGGGTATAACGCTCCCCCAACCCACCGACCATGCCGCCCCCGGCAATAATCGCATCCACCACATCCAGAAAGTCCTGTGTCAGTTCAGCTTGCTTAACCGCTCGTAACGCGGCTTCACTTTGCTTTAGCAGCACATTACGAATATCCAACGCAGCCTGTAATCCGAGGCGAACGGTGAGAGATAAAGTTTCCGGCTGTGGGCTAAGTACCACGGCTTCGTACCATTTTGCCAAGGTATCGCCAATACCTGCCAGCAGATATTCCACCGGTGCTTGCAAAATGATGCGCGGTTCAACTAAGACTAAGTGATTAGCATCTTTGAAAATTTCAAAATTCAGTGCCTGCCCGGCGTCGCTATACCAGACGGAGAGTGGCGTCCAGGCGGCGCAGGTTGCGGCGATAGTCGGGATAGCGACCAGTGGCAACCCCAGCTTACGTGCCACCACTTTCGCGGTATCCAATACTGCCCCACCGCCGATACCGATCACCACCTGGCGATCACTGCCCGCTGTTTTCACCAAATCCGCAACAGTAGACTCACTGCAATGGGTTGAAAACGCAGCACGCACCGCTTGCGGCCCGTGGAACGCAGCGGGCAAGTAATCACTGGCTGCCGCCAAAGCACGCTCACCAAAGATCCACAGTGCCTTATCCAGAGCCGCCGGAGGGTAGAACTCACTCAGTTTGTCGATAGCACCCGGAAAAGAAAAATAGTTGGCCGGACCTACCTGTACCCGGATTGCATTCGTGCTCATCGCGCGTTCCTTTTAAATTACGTTCTTATCGCTGTTTTTCTCATCTTAAGGGGTAAGCTAGCAATGTTTAATAATTTTTTGATATACCTTAACTACTTTAGTTTGTTGCGAATAATAGAAACTGTGTTAAAAAAGAAAGCTATCAGCAGCATTATTGACTGCCTGTTTCTCCGGTTGATTGACCTGAGAAAAATCGTAAGCCTATTTCTGAATAGCAAAAAGGGGTAGGTCGCCAAAATACTTTATAGGGCAGTCACAGAAATTTATGTCCAGCATCAGTTCCTCCCTCCTTGAGATGCGCAATATCTCTATTTCGTTTTCTGGATTCCATGCACTACAACAAGTTGATTTTACACTAGAAGGTGGTTCCACCCATGCACTGGTCGGTGCTAATGGTGCAGGAAAATCAACCTTGATGGCTATTCTTTCCGGCGCTCACAGTCACTATCGTGGTGAGATCTATATTGATGGCCAACAGGTAGATATTCATTCCCCCCGACAAGCTAAGCAACAGGGTATCCATGTGGTTCAGCAAGAGGTTGATGTCGCGCTGATCCCCACCCTGTCTGTGGCGGAAAATATTATGCTGGATACGCTGGCGGAGCAGGGACATCTGTTTAACTGGCCGCAGCTTTACCGTCAGGCAGAAGCGCTACTCGGGCAACTTGATGTTAAATTAAATGTGCGTCAACGTCTGGAATCCTGCACGCTGGCAGAGAAACAACAGGTGTTATTAGCCCGCGCCCTTTCCCACCAATGCCGTTTCCTGATTTTAGATGAACCCACCGCACCACTGGATCAAGAAGAGAGCGCGCGTTTGTTCCGCGTAGTCCGCCGTTTGCAATCGGAAGGCATGGCAATCGTTTTCATTTCACATCGCATCCATGAATTACGCGAAATTTGCGATCAATTAACGGTGTTACGTGATGGGCGGCGTGTCAGCCATGATGCCATGGGTGAGCTAAGCGGCGAGCAGATTGTGGAAAAAATGCTTGGCCATACGCTGGATGATATTTTCCCCCCTCGACGAGCGGCGGTCAGCCGTAAAACACTACTGGCAGTACGTGGTTTACATGATCAACACAAATTGCGCGATATTTCCCTGACACTGCACGAAGGCGAAATTCTGGGTATTGCTGGGTTAGCCGGTGCGGGGAAAACCGAACTGTGCAAAGCGTTGTTTGGCGCAACACCCAGCCGTGTCGACAGTGGCGAATTACAAGGGAAAGCCTGGAAACCACGCTCGCCCGACCAATCTGTCGCACAAGGATTGGCATTGGTACCGGAAGAGCGGCGCAAAGAAGGTATTTTTATCCACGAAGGGATTGCGATGAATCTCAGTGTGGCGGCCGATGACAGTTTTTCCCGCTGGAGTATTTTTAGCCGCCGTCAGGAGCTAAATTGGGCCAAAGAGTTAATTCAGCGTCTTGGGATACGTACCTCTTCACCGCAACAGAAACTCGCGCGCCTATCGGGAGGCAATCAGCAGAAAGTGGCGATCGGCAAGTGGTTGCGCGGTGATGCGCAGGTACTGATTTTTGATGAACCGACTAAAGGTGTCGACATCAAAGCCAAGCAAGACCTGTTCACTCTGATTGACGCTTTAGCCCAGAGTGGGAAAGGCATTATTTATGCATCCGGTGAATTCTCAGAATTGGTCGGTTTATGCTCTCGCATCTGTGTGTTGTGGGATGGGCGTATTGTCGCCGAACTGAACGCCGCCGATGTTGATGAAGAGACATTATTACTATTCTCTACTGGAGGAACCCCTCAGTGAACAAAGAAATCCCCCTAGCCGACGCACAACCATGGCGTCATCAGCTCTTTGATTTTCTCTACAAATGGGGGATGTTACTCACCGTTGTGGCGCTAATCGCGTTATTTGGCTTGGCATCGGATAACTTCCTCGATCCAAACAATATTATCAATATTTTGCGCTCTATCGCCATCGTGACGGTGATTGCCATTGGAGTGTCGATTTCGCTGTCGATTGGTGGTTTTGATCTGTCGGTGGGTTCCACCGCTTCGTTGGCCAATGCCATCGTGGTATCGCTATTTGTCTGGTACGGTTTTGGTACCACTGGCGCCATTATTTTAACGCTACTGATTTGTACCTTAGTCGGCCTGTTTAACGCGTTTCTGATCGTGGTACTGAAGATCCCTGACATGCTGGCCACCCTTGCCAGTCTATTTGTGATTCAGGGCGTGGCGATGACTTACAGTTATGGCGGGTCTATCACGCAAAATATGTTGCTACCCAGCGGCGATATGGCGGAAGGCGTCATTCCTGAGATGTTTTCAGCGCTGGGCCAAGTGCCGGTAATTGTGCTGATTATGCTGGCGGTGACAATTGTAGTGCAGTTGTATCTGTCGCTAACCAAGCATGGCCGGCGCATGTATGCAATTGGGGGCAATCCAGAAGCGGCTCGATTAGCGGGTATCCGTACCGTGCGTTATCGGGTGCTGGCCTATGTGCTCTCTTCCCTGTTAGCGGCACTGGGTGGCATTCTGCTGGCATCACGTATCGGCTCGTCGCAGGTGAACGCCGGGGGGGGCTACCTAATGGATGCCGTGGCAGCAGCGTATATCGGTTTCTCTTTGGCCGGTTCTAGCAAGCCTAATGCTTTTGGCACCTTAATTGGCGCGGTGATCCTGGGTGTATTACAAAACGGCCTGGTGATGCTGTCAGTACCTTATTATGCCATGGATATCATCAAAGGGCTGGTATTGGCAATGGCGCTGGCGCTGACCTATATCCATCAAAAGCGGTGATAGGGCGAGTGAAAGGGTGAGCCGCGCCTAGGGGCCCTCTTATATTTGATGTTTATTTCGAATGTTTTATCGACTCATACATTCAAGGCGTAGCGAACTAAGTCAGACTGAGTGCGTACAGCGCGCAGTACCCGGAGCATACACGCAGTATGTGGGGAGTACGAGCACTGCACAATCTCAGTATGACAACGCGCAGTAGCCGATAAGATAATTAATTCAAAGGCATTCGATTTGGGTCTGGATATTGATACTCAAACCCCAGCTCGCTACAAATTTTGCTGCCATCAATCTCACGTGGTGCTTCCTCAATATCCTCGGCAGCAAACTCCGGTGGCGTCAATTGTAATGCTCGCGCGCACTCAGGATAGAAATCACGCTTGGCGGGATGGTGTGGTGCACACAAATTATAAATATGGCCGCCCCTTGGCAGCTTAAGCAACAACTCGATGGCTGAAATAACATCTTCCTGATGCACCAGATTAACCCCCAATGAGCCGCCTTTCACACCGCATTTCCCTGCCAGAAAACGGCCAGGATGGCGATCGGTGCCCACTAGCCCGGCAAGGCGCAAGATATCCACCGAGGTATTGGGTAACTTATGCAACCAAAGCTCTAGCTCCATCAGCGTTTTACCGGCAGTGGTCACCGGTTGTAGCGGTGAACTCTCTTTGATTCGGCCACGGGTTTCGCCATACACCGAGGTAGAACTGGTAAAAATAATGCGCGGCATACCGAAAGCCAATGCGCTATCGACCACCATCTGTACCGCCTGAAGATATTGTTCCCCACGTTCGGCGGTGCGGCTGGCAGGTAAGGTAATGACCAAAGCATCAGCGGTCATCAGTTGCTCCAGATCGTCTGGAGAGCAAATCAGTTCTGGTGTCAGTTGCAATTGAAAACAATCAACTCCGCTCATTCTGGCGGCATCGACACCATCTGACGTAGTCTTACTGCCAACCACTTGTATTCCACGACGGATTAATGATTGCGCCAATGGCATCCCCAGCCAGCCCAACCCAATAATGGCTACTTTCTTCATTTCAATTGCTCTCCACGGATTCATACCGATAACCTATACCCTAAATAATTCGAGTTGCAGGAAGGCGGCTAATACACATGCAGCTTGAAGTATGACGGGTGTATACCGATAACACACGTAATACGCATAAGTTACGCCAACTACTGTTACCTAACAATTACTCTCTATTATGGGCCTCTTTCTATAAATCGGTGTAATGACGCTGGGTAAATATTTCATGCTTATACTGACATAAAACAAAGTGATAATGACTAAGTAGAAAACCATTACTGGTTGATAAGCCGCACCCTTCCAGGGTGAAATAAATGCATCAGGCGAAAAAAAGGTTGCGCGCTACCGAGCAGATGGTTTAGGTTGATTGACAGAAGTTATGCCACGTATGGCTATATGTATACATCAAGGCTATTTTGATTTGCTCAAAACAGCCCAAACAGAGAAATTATTATGAACTGCGTTCAATTTAATCACCATCATCTCCATCATCCTGACTAGTCTTGCAGGCCGATGTGTGCTGGAAGACGGTTAACGAATCTTCCAGGTGGCGGTAGAACGCAATAGAGAAAGCCCTCGGAAGATTATCTTCCGAGGGCTTTTTTGTTGCTCATCATTTTATATGATTAATTAATAGATTGAGGATTTACCATGCTGGATAAAACACGTTTACGCATTGCGATGCAGAAATCAGGCCGCCTGAGTGATGATTGCCATGAATTGTTATCGCGCTGCGGGATTAAAATCAATTTGCAACAACAGCGCCTGATCGCTTTTGCAGAAAATATGCCAATCGATATCCTGCGAGTACGTGATGACGATATCCCAGGACTGGTGATGGATGGGGTGGTTGATCTAGGGATTATTGGCGAAAACGTGCTGGAAGAAGAGTTACTGAGCCGCCGTGCTCAAGGCGAAGATCCCCGTTACTTCACATTACGCCGCCTGGATTTCGGTGGCTGTCGCCTCTCACTGGCAGCATCACTGGATACCGAGTATACCGGCCCGCAATGTCTGCAAAATAAGCGCATCGCCACCTCTTACCCGCACATTTTAAAGCAATACCTAGACAAACAAGGGGTTACCTTTAAATCCTGTTTATTGAACGGTTCTGTTGAAGTAGCACCACGTGCCGGTTTGGCGGATGTTATCTGTGATTTGGTGTCAACCGGTGCCACGCTGGAAGCCAACGGCCTGCGCGAAGTTGAAGTCATTTACCGCTCCAAAGCGTGCCTGATTCAGCGTGATGGCGAAATGCCAGCCGATAAGCAACAACTGATTGATCGCCTGATGACCCGTATTCAAGGTGTGATTCAAGCACGTGAATCCAAATACATCATGATGCATGCACCTAGTGAACGTTTGGACGAAATCATTACGCTGCTACCCGGTGCCGAGCGCCCTACTATTCTGCCATTGGCCGGTGATAAGAGCCGTGTCGCCATGCACATGGTCAGTAGCGAGACGCTGTTCTGGGAAACAATGGAAAAGCTGAAAGCGTTAGGTGCCAGCTCCATTCTGGTATTACCGATTGAAAAAATGATGGAGTAACTGATGCAGCCGACGAATTTCAATACCCTAATCGACTGGCAGCAATGCAGTGAAGAGCAGCAAAAGGCGCTGCTTAGCCGCCCGGCAATTAATGCCTCTGACAGAATCACCGCAACCGTCAGCGAAATCCTTGATCGGGTGAAAGCCGAGGGTGATAGTGCCTTGCGTGATTTCAGCCAACGCTTTGATACGGCGCAGGTTGCCGATATCCGCATCAGTAGCGATGAGATAGCTGCCGCTGCCGGGCGCTTGAATGACGACATTAAACAAGCCATGGCGCAAGCGGTACGTAATATTGAAACCTTCCACAACGCGCAGAAAATGCCAGTGGTAGATGTTGAAACTCAGCCGGGCGTGCGCTGCCAGCAAATCACCCGCCCGATTGCCTCCGTCGGCTTGTATATTCCCGGTGGTTCCGCCCCGCTGCTGTCTACCGTACTCATGCTCGGTACCCCAGCACGCATTGCCGGTTGCCAGCGGGTCATTTTATGTTCCCCGCCGCCGATTGCCGATGAAATACTGTATGCCACGCAACTGTGTGGGATTAAAGAAGTGTTCCAGATTGGTGGAGCACAAGCGATTGCGGCCATGGCATTCGGTAGCGAATCAATACCGAAAGTGAACAAGATTTTTGGCCCCGGCAACGCGTATGTCACTGAAGCGAAGCGTCAGGTAAGCCAACGTTTGGATGGTGCTGCAATTGACATGCCGGCTGGCCCGTCAGAAGTGTTGGTTATTGCCGACAGTGGTGCTACACCGGCGTTTATTGCCTCTGATTTGCTGTCTCAAGCGGAGCACGGGCCGGATTCACAAGTAGTATTACTGACCCCGGATGCCGCCATTGCCCAAGCAGTCGCTGTTGAGGTAGAGCAGCAACTTAAATTGTTATCGCGCGCTGATATCGCTCGTCAGGCCCTGGAAAGCAGCCGCTTGATCGTCACCAAAGATTTGCAACAATGTATTGATATCAGTAACCAATACGGCCCAGAACACTTAATTTTGCAAATCCGTCAGCCGGAAGACATTATCGATCAGATTGATAATGCCGGTTCAGTCTTTATGGGTGACTGGTCGCCGGAATCTGCGGGTGATTATGCCTCCGGCACCAACCACGTGTTACCGACTTATGGTTATACCTCAACTTATTCCAGTTTGGGTCTGGCCGATTTTGTTAAGCGAATGACAGTACAGCAATTAACACCACAGGGCTTGCTGGGTCTGGCTTCGACTATCGAAATTTTAGCGCAAGCCGAACAACTCACCGCCCACAAAAACGCCGTTACCCTACGTGTTGCGGCCTTGACAGCCGCCCAAGAGGAGCAAGCATGAGCCAATCTACCAACGTCACCGATTTGGCCCGTGCCAACGTCCGTGCCCTGACCCCTTATATGTCTGCCCGCCGTTTGGGCGGTAATGGCGATGTATGGCTTAATGCCAACGAATACCCGCTAGCAACCGAATACCAACTTACGACACAAAACTTCAATCGCTATCCAGAATGTCAGCCGAAACAGGTGATTGAGCGTTATGCCGCCTATGCCGGTTTAGAAACTGATCAAGTGTTAGTCAGCCGTGGTGCCGATGAAGGTATTGAGCTGCTGATCCGTGCATTCTGTGAACCAGGTAAGGATGCGATACTCTTCTGCCCGCCAACCTATGGTATGTACGCCGTTAGCGCCGAAACCTTTGGTGTGGAACTGCGTACCGTGCAAACCACCACGGACTGGCAGTTAGATCTACCAGCAATTAAAGAAAACCTGGATCGAGTGAAATTGATCTATGTTTGCAGCCCAAATAACCCAACTGGCAATTTAATCAACCCAGCCTCTCTGCGTGAAGTGCTGGAACTGGCGCAAGGTCGCGCTATCGTGGCTATCGATGAAGCCTATATCGAGTTCTGCCCACAGGCCTCGGTCAGCGGTTGGCTAAAAGATTATCCGAATTTAGTCATTTTGCGCACCTTATCGAAAGCTTTTGCATTGGCCGGTTTACGTTGTGGCTTTACCTTGGCCAACAGCGATATTATCCAATTGTTGCTTAAAGTGATCGCGCCCTATCCGTTATCTACACCGGTGGCCGATATTGCTGCACAAGCGCTCAGCCCACAAGGTCTTGAGCAAATGCGCCAGCGGGTAAACGAAGTACGAACTAACCGTGCATGGTTACAAAGCGCGCTGCAAGACTGTGCCTGTGTTGAGCAGGTATTTACCAGTGAAAGTAACTATTTACTGGCCCGGTTTACCGCCTCCAGCAGCGTGTTCAAAACACTGTGGGATCAAGGCATCATTCTGCGTGACCAAAATAAGCAACCGGGGTTATCCAACTGCCTGCGCATTACGGTAGGCACCCGTCAGGAATGTGAGCGAGTGATTGCCGCCCTTGCTCCCCTGCCCGGTATTGATAGCCCCAATAGCACTAATACCTCCAGCCTCCGTAAGGAAACGATATGAGCCAGAAATTTCTTTTTATTGACAGAGACGGCACCTTGATTGCCGAGCCACCGGAAGACTTTCAGGTTGACCGGCTGGACAAACTGGCGCTGGAGCCAGAAGTGATCCCGGCCTTGCTGGCACTGCAAAAAGCGGATTATCGTTTGGTGATGATCACCAATCAAGATGGCTTAGGTACCCACAGTTTCCCACAGGAAACGTTTGATCCTCCCCATAACCTGATGATGCAAATATTTAGCTCGCAGGGCGTCAATTTCGAGCAAGTGCTAATTTGCCCACATCTGCCTGCGGATAATTGTACTTGCCGTAAGCCGAAAACCGCGTTGGTAGAAAGTTATCTGGCTGAAGGCGTGATGAACAGTGCCAATAGCTATGTTATCGGCGATCGCGAAACTGACCTGCAATTGGCTCACAATATGGGCATCAGCGGCTTACGTTATCAGCGTGATGGTTTGAACTGGTCGCAGATTGCCAAGCAGCTAACCCAGCGAGACCGTCATGCCTATGTTAACCGTGTCACCAAAGAGACGGCCATTGACGTAAATGTGTGGCTCGATCGTGAAGGGGGCAGCAAGATCAAAACCGGCGTGGGCTTCTTCGACCATATGCTGGATCAAATCGCCACTCACGGCGGTTTCCGTATGGATATTCAGGTCAGCGGTGATCTCTACATTGATGACCACCACACCGTAGAAGATACGGCACTGGCACTGGGCGAAGCGATTAACAACGCGCTCGGTGACAAACGCGGTATTGGCCGTTTTGGTTTTGTCTTACCAATGGACGAGTGCCTGGCGCGCTGCGCGCTGGATATTTCTGGCCGCCCGCATCTGGAATACAAAGCGGAATTTAACTACCAGCGCGTGGGTGACCTGAGCACTGAGATGGTCGAGCACTTCTTCCGCTCCCTCTCCTATGCCATGGCCTGTACTCTGCACTTGAAAACCAAAGGCCGTAACGATCACCACCGGGTCGAGAGCCTGTTTAAAGTGTTTGGTCGTACTTTACGTCAGGCGATCCGTGTTGAGGGCAATACCCTGCCAAGTTCCAAAGGAGTACTGTAATGAATGTGGTGATTCTGGATACGGGGTGCGCCAACCTCTCCTCTGTCACCTATGCGGTGCAGCGTTTGGGGTACGCGCCAGTTATCAGCCGTGACCCTGAGATTGTACTGCGTGCAGATAAGCTTTTCCTGCCAGGTGTCGGTACTGCCCATGCGGCAATGGATCAGTTAAAAGAACGCGAACTTATCGAACTGATTAAGAGCTGTACTCAACCGGTATTGGGTATCTGCCTGGGAATGCAGTTGCTGGCGACCAGCAGCGAGGAGAGTGGCGGTATTGAAACTCTCGGTATTATTGATACGCCGGTAAAACAGATGATGGATTTTGGTTTACCGCTGCCACACATGGGCTGGAATCAGATTACCCCACAGGCGGGTAATCATCTGTTTCGTGGGATCCCGGATGGGACCTATTTCTACTTTGTGCACGGATATGCAATGCCAATATGCCCAGATACCATCGCCCAGGCCAATTACGGCGAGCCATTTACCGCCGCAGTAGAAAAAGACAACTTCTTTGGCGTGCAGTTTCATCCGGAGCGTTCCGGTGCGGCTGGGGCCCAATTGCTGAAAAACTTTCTGGAGATGTGAGCACCATGATTATTCCCGCTTTGGATTTGATCGAAGGCAAGGTAGTGCGTTTGCATCAAGGCGATTACGGCCAGCAGCGTGATTACGGTAATCACCCACTGCCCCGCTTACAGGATTATCAGCAGCAAGGCGCTCAGGTGTTACATCTGGTCGATCTTACCGGGGCCAAAGATCCGGCAGCCCGTCAGATCCCCTTGCTGCGCGAGTTACTGGCCGGTGTAGATGTCCCGGTGCAGGTGGGCGGCGGCATCCGTAACGAACAAGATGTGGTCGCACTGCTGGAAGCCGGTGCAACACGGGTTGTCGTGGGTTCAACAGCCGTTAAGCAGCCAGAAATGGTGCAACAGTGGTTTGAGCGCTATGGCGCTGAAGCCATCGTATTAGCGCTGGATGTCCGAATTAATGAGGCGGGCCGCAAACAGGTGGCTATCAGCGGTTGGCAGGAAAACTCAGATGCTACGCTGGAACAAATCGTCGAGCAATACCTGCCGTTTGGCCTAAAACATGTGTTGTGTACTGATATTTCCCGCGATGGCACCCTGAGTGGTTCCAATGTAGAACTGTATCAGGAAGTGTGCCAGCGCTACCCACAAGTGGCATTCCAGGCTTCCGGTGGTATCGGTTGTCTGGATGATATTGCCCGCCTGCGTGGCAGTGGTGTGCAAGGTGTGATTGTGGGCCGCGCGCTATTGGACGGCAAGTTTAACGTGAAGGAGGCGATCGCATGCTGGCAAAACGTATAATCCCTTGTCTGGATGTGAAAGACGGCCAAGTGGTCAAAGGCGTCCAGTTCCGTAATCACGAAATCATCGGCGACATCGTGCCACTGGCGCAGCGTTATGCACAAGAAGGTGCCGACGAGCTGGTGTTTTACGATATTACTGCGTCATCTGACGGCCGTGTGGTCGATAAAAGCTGGGTATCGCGGGTCGCAGAAGTGATTGATATTCCTTTCTGCGTGGCGGGTGGGATTAAAAGCGTTGAAGATGCAGGTCAGATCCTGACCTTCGGTGCCGATAAAATCTCTATCAACTCACCGGCGCTGGCAGATCCGACCTTAATTACCCGTTTGGCCGACCGCTATGGCGTACAATGCATTGTCGTCGGTATTGATACTTGGTATGACGCGGAAAGTGACAGTTATCAGGTTTATCAATTTACTGGCGATGAAAAACGGACCAAAGCCACCACCTGGCAGACCGAGGATTGGATCAAAGAGGTCCAGTTACGTGGAGCCGGTGAGATTGTGCTGAATATGATGAACCAAGATGGTGTGCGCAACGGCTACGATTTACGTCAGTTGAAACAGATGCGGGCCATCTGCCATGTTCCGTTGATAGCCTCTGGCGGTGCAGGTACCCCAGAACACTTCCTTGAGGCTTTCCGTGACACAGATGTCGATGGTGCGCTGGCAGCCTCGGTGTTCCATAAACAAATCATTAATATCGGCGAATTGAAAAAGTATTTGTCTGAACAAGGCGTGGAGATAAGAGTGTGTTAAGCGAACAACAAATTGCCCAACTGGATTGGGATAAAGTCGACAATCTGATGCCAGCCATCGTTCAGCATGCCATTTCCGGTGAAGTTCTGATGATGGGGTATATGAATCAGGCAGCACTGACGGTGACACAGCAAACCGGCAAGGTAACCTTTTTCTCTCGCACCAAACAACGTTTGTGGACCAAGGGCGAAAGCTCCGGTAACGTGCTGAATGTAGTTAATATCTATCCCGACTGCGACAATGATACCCTGCTCATTCTGGCTAATCCTATTGGCCCAACCTGTCATTTAGGCAATAACAGTTGCTTCTCCCCGGCGGCCAGCGATTGGGGCTTCTTGTACCAGTTAGAACAGTTATTGGCCTCACGTAAATCAGCCGATCCAGCGAGTTCTTACACCGCCAAGCTATATGCCAGCGGCACTAAGCGTATCGCACAAAAAGTGGGGGAAGAAGGGGTAGAAACCGCCCTCGCCGCAACAGTGAATGACCGTGAAGAGTTGACCAACGAAGCATCGGATTTGATCTATCACCTACTGGTGTTGCTGCAAGACCAAGATTTGAATCTGAGTAAAGTGATTGGACGCCTGCGCGAACGCCACGAGAAGTAATTTTCGAGTTAGCTTTCTTATTGGCATAAAAACGCCCTCGACTTAGCATCGAGGGCGTTTTTATTAGGACAAACTTTTTAAATCAGCGAGCGGGTTACTCCAACCTACCCTACCTAAAGTCACCTCGGCGACTCACTTAATTTAATAACTTATCCACCTGAGGCGTCGCGAGCGAAAGGAGTTTGATTGCAGACAGCGCACAGTCACCGGAGCGTACACTCAGTACGTGAGGATGACGAGCACTGCCCAATATCAAAATACGAACGCGCAGTAGCCGTTAACTTAAAGCCACTCAGTGTGGAACACACCTTCTTTATCAATACGCTTATAGGTATGCGCACCGAAATAGTCGCGCTGCGCCTGAATCAAGTTGGCTGGCAGTACGGCTGAACGGTAGCTATCGTAATAATTAATCGCCGCAGAGAATGTTGGTGTTGGGATACCGTTTTGAACTGCATAAGACACTACATCACGCAGTGCTTGCTGGTAATCATCAGCGATCTGCTTGAAGTAAGGTGCCAACAGCAAATTAGCAATATCTGCATTTTCTGCATATGCATCAGTGATTTTTTGCAGGAACTGTGCACGGATAATACAACCCGCACGGAAAATCTTGGCGATCTCACCGTAATGCAAATCCCAGTTATTTTCGTCAGAAGCGGCTTTCAGTTGAGAGAAGCCCTGAGCATAAGAGACGATTTTACCCAGATACAACGCACGACGGATTTTCTCGATAAATTCAGCTTTATCACCGGCAAAAGGCTGCACTTTAGGGCCAGTCAGTACTTTAGAGGCAGCTACGCGCTGATCTTTCAGAGAAGACAAATAGCGGGCAAACACAGACTCAGTGATCAGTGTTAATGGCTCACCCAAATCCAGAGAACTTTGGCTGGTCCATTTACCGGTGCCTTTGTTCGCCGCTTCATCCAGAATCACATCGACCAGATATTTACCGGCTTCGTCTTTTTTGGTGAAGATATCTTTGGTGATATCAATCAGGTAGCTGTTCAGCTCTCCCTTGTTCCACTCAGCAAAGGTGCTAGCCAGCTCTTCATTGCTTAAACCTAAAGACTGTTTCAACAGGGAATAAGCTTCTGCGATCAATTGCATGTCACCGTATTCAATGCCGTTGTGAACCATTTTAACGTAATGGCCGGCACCATCGGCACCGATATACGCCACACAAGCATCACCGTCATCAGCACGGGCAGCAATCTTCTCAAGGATAGGCGCAACCAGTTCGTAGGCTTCTTTCTGGCCACCTGGCATGATAGATGGGCCTTTCAATGCGCCCTCTTCGCCACCGGAAACACCAGTACCGATAAAGTTGAAGCCTTGTGCAGAAAGTTCGCGGTTACGGCGGATGGTGTCTTTGTAATAAGTATTACCACCATCAATCAGAATGTCACCTTTATCCAGATGTGGAGTCAGTGAAGCGATAGTCTTATCAGTGGCTTCACCCGCTTTCACCATCAGCAGGATGCGACGCGGTTTTTCCAATGAATCAACAAACTCTTCCACGGTATAACTCGGCACCAGATTTTTACCTGGATTCTCGGCAACCACTTCGTCGGTTTTGTCTGATGAACGGTTAAAGATAGAAACGGAATAGCCACGACTTTCGATGTTGAGCGCCAGGTTACGGCCCATCACCGCCATACCGACAACGCCAATCTGTTGTTTGGACATTAAAAAACTCCTGTCTGAAGGATGACACCTGTTACCGGCCTTGAGGCCAACAGGTTTTTGATGTGGGAAACATGTTAACTCAGGATTATGTCAGCTGGGTAGTGATTGGTGCGATAGATAGCACAACTGACCAGTTGCTGTTCGCAATGGTTAATCAGGTGAAACTATCAGATAATCAGAATGGATAGGTGTATTCAAAATTAGTTACCGCAGCAGGAAAAACTGGAATAAAACCGTTCTAGGATTGTACATCGAGTTATCAATTTTTCTAGATCTACACCTATTAGAACATCTAAAATTAGTTTTACTTTAACCTCAAATACATTAGGACTCTATTTAAAACATGAGAGCTTTTATTAATTCAGACTAAATAGAGAATATATTTAGTCTGAGAGTAAAGTGAGAATACATACTATATTTTATGTATGTAATAAGGAATATTTAGTGTAGATGCTCATCTTTTAATAAACGTGTCAGTGCTATTTGGGGTTGATTTTCAACATCGGCTTGGATAAAAGACAGTAATAATTGAACACCTAACATTACTGGTAATGCTGCTAACATTACTGTACCACTAGTGGCTGGTTGACCTGTAGCCAAAGAACTATACCAAGAAACAAGACCATTAATTGCACCAAAAGAAAAAAACATCACACCAAAAAACAGCTCTAATGATGCAATAGAAAAACCTCTTAAAAAATAATTATAGAAAATTCTTTTAAGAAAGTTATTTATGTTACCTTTAAGGAAAGGAAACATTATTTTTTTTATATTTAAATTAGACACTTCATTCCCATAAACTGCATCCATAGGTATGTCAACAACCTTTGCTCTTATTACATTTAGTCTGAAAAGAATATCTGACTCGAAAAAATATCTCTTACTAATTTTATCTAATGGCAAACGTTTTAGTGCAGTTATCGAAATAGCTGTATATCCATTAGTGGGATCAAATAAATTATAATATCCGGATGAGAATTTAGTAAGAAATGAAAGAACTGCGTTCCCAAAAACTCTAACTTTCGGCATTGACTTCAAAGTATCAATATCATAAAAACGATTTCCTTTTGTGTAATCTGCGTCTCCTCTAGATATTGGAGCTATAAAGTATTTAATAAGATGCGGGTCCATTTGACCATCACCATCTACCTTTACAACAATATCTATGCCGTCTTTTATCGCGGCAGCATAACCAGAAAGTACAGCCCCTCCAACTCCCATATTCGCAGAATTATAAATAACTGACACCCGAATATCTTGTGAATTTTCTTCAACATATTGTCCAGATTTTTCTGGGCAACAATCATCAATAACATAGATTTTATCAACTAAATTATCAATTTTATCAAGTACAGAAAGGATATGCTGTTTTACTTTATAACAAGGAAGTACCACCGCCACTTTAGAAGTGTATATCATGTTCACTCCAATTTGAATAAATAGAAAAATAAAATTACCTAATTAAATTTAATCTAATTTCCACTGTTTTGTATTAGGATTATATGAGCATAGATTTTTTACGTTATGATTCTTAGCATATTCATGAATCCTTTCAGGATAGTTAGAAAACTCAGGACTAGCAAAATTCCAATCAGGCATATTAAATGATGCGATACCATTTACAGTAGGCAAATTAACTAATTCAGCAATCATCATTGCAGTAACATTATGTGAATACATGTTATTTACCCAGTCAGGAAATGTCTTGCTGATCTTATCAGGACTCCAGCCAAGGATATAAAAAGCTTGGCAGTCAGAAGGAGGTGCTGTTGCAACAGTAACTTTTTCAATTTCCTCTTGACGATTAAATACAAGATGCTGAGCACTTAATTCTGAGGCTATAGCTAGCATTGCAATTAAAAATAAATAAATGTTTTTAATTTTTAAAACCGATAAGAAATTCACGGCAATTACTACTATTGGGAAAGCTAAAAAAATCTGATAAGTTGATACAGCATTAAAAGCTTTAGCCCCAGGGACTATGGTATATACAAAGAACCAAAGACTGTGACCGAAAAAATTCATTACGGATAACCATGTAATACTTGTTGTTAAAAAAAGAATAAAAATTACTTTTCCAACAACAGATGTTTTTCTATTTTTAAATATATAGGCTGACGAAAATAAAAATAATAGGAATAGTATCGGGCTAACACCAGTATTATAATACTCACTAGATATAGTATATTGTGGATTAATAAACAACAATATTTTATTATAAACACTCCCAAACAAATAATTATTTATCCCAAGCTGCAGAGCATCATAAACTGGTATAGTATTGTTTAGAACCATATCATATGTTCGTAATTTTACTTCTTGAGATTTAGGATAAAAAACATATAAAAAAGGTATAATTGATAAAATAAACGTAACAAAAACAACAAAAATTGATATGAGTTTATTCCTATCAATTTTTATTTTTGATAAACCATAAATTACATCTTTGTAATTAAAAATTACAAAGAGAGATAAAAAAACCAAAACAAAATATGTCCAAAACCAAGCCATATAAAAACAGGTTAAACACCATGCTCCATACATAATCCCAAAAGAGATACCATACCATCTAAATAACTTATTATTATTTATCAATAAGTTATTTATTGTTTTATAAATAAGGTACGAGAGCAGTGGAGCTAAAGCTACAGTAGCTAATTGAAGCCGTGAATTATGACTTACCATAGCATTATTTATAGTAAATAAAATGGATCCAAGCAAAGCCCAGCCAACAGGAATATGAAATATTTTTCTAAGAAAGAAAAATATTGATATAAAACCAACAAACCTCAAAGTAACACTCGATAACTCTGAAGCAAGGAATGGCTCTATCCCAATGAACCTAAATACTGAATAAAAGATGGCCACGATAAAATAAGCATCAGTTTGCGCTATAGTATTTTTATAAGGATAATAGTAATTAGTCTCTGCCCAATGAGATAGCCCTTTAAATACATTATACCAATGTTCAAGTATAGATGAAGAAATCACATAATCATATGAATCTCCAGAAATAAATGTAAAACCATTAAGTATCTGCCCCCGATAAATAACCAACATAGTTGCCACACAACAACTAATAAAAAAAATAATTGAGTTTTTATTTTTTCCATGTATCATAAATCAACCTTTCCTTTCAAATTCAGATGCAATTTCGGATCACTACACATATATCCATCTCTTACTTGTGATATAACCAATGAAAGCGATTATAGGTAAGGAGATTATTTTTCCATATATAACATCACTAAAATAAAAAACTGAAATAAATATAATAAACACTGTTATCCAATAGTTAACGAAAACAACTACAAGGTATTTCAAAATCTTTGAAATAGCCATTGATGTCTTAAAAGTAAAAATGCTATGCAGTATATAGTTAACTATCAAGCCTGATATATAACCAATCAGCGTTGATTCCATTATACCGCTGTAATAATACATAGAAATTTTTAGCATTACTATATCAACCAAGGCCGAAATGACACCAATTGATATATAGATAAAAAATTGCTTGGTAAAAATCATATCGTAATTTTCTTATGTGTAAATTTAATATTTTAATTAAAATATTGCCATAAATAAAAATTTTAATCATCCATCACTACTTAGATAAATTTAACAATACGACTTCAATAGCCAAAATACTTCTTTTGCAGAATATAACTAAATAGATATTTTAACTGATTTATTTCTATATTTTCAACTTCTCAAAGTAACTCAAAGGCTATAAATAATGTCATAAACACCAACCAAATATAAATATTGATTAGTGTCGATAAAAAATATTTTGACTGCAGAAGGTAGCATACTCAAAGATGTTTAAACTAGACAGTTTCCAATGACTACTCGATTATCATTCAATGATACCGAACCTAGCTACCCATAAACTCTTTCAACCAGGCTTTAAATTCTGCACCTTGCTTTGGATGGCGCAGACCGTAGGCGACATAAGCCTGCATATATCCGAGCTTCTCACCACAGTTATAGGATTGACCGGTTAAAGCGACGGCATCTACCTGTTTCTCAGCGGCTAATGCATCAATAGCATCAGTCAGTTGGATACGACCCCAAGCACCAGGCTTGGTTTTTTCCAGCATTGGCCAAATATCAGCAGACAAAACATAACGCCCTACAGCCGACAGATTGGATTTGAGGTCAGCCGGGCTTTGCGGTTTCTCAACCATCGCGTTAATCCGGCTACTTTCACCAGGTGCTAAATCTGACACTTCACAGGAGATAACCGAGTAGTTGGATAATGCTTCAGGTTCTACGGCATGCACCAATACCTGGCTGGTACCAGATTCTTCAAATCGTTTAACTAACTGAGCCAAATTATCACGGGTTAAATCCGACTTGGCGTCATCAATCAAGACATCCGGCAACAATACTGCAAAGGGTGAGTCACCCACTAGCGGTTTGGCACATAACACCGCATGCCCCAAACCTTCAGGATGCCCTTGACGGATATGCATGATAGTCACACCCGGTGGACAGATAGATTGTACCTCATCCAATAGCTGACGTTTCACACGCGCTTCCAGCATGGCTTCCAGCTCATAAGACGTATCGAAATGGTTTTCTACCGCATTTTTCGAAGAATGGGTTATCAGAATGATTTCTTTAATACCAGCAGCAACACATTCGTTCACCACATATTGGATCAATGGTTTATCGACAATAGGCAGCATTTCTTTTGGAATGGCTTTAGTCGCGGGAAGCATTCGCATACCTAAACCGGCAACTGGGATCACTGCTTTCAATTTGGTCATAATTAACCTACTGATTTCTTGAAGCGAATTTAAAATCTATTCCTACTCAGCCGCTAAGCTGAAGTTAGTCAATTTGCTGTTTCAGCCAGGCGGTAAAGCTCTCGCCCTCGGTGTTATGGCGCACGCCATAAGTGACGAAGGCTTTCATATAACCCAATTTGTCCCCGCAGTCGTGCGATTTACCGGTCATATGAAAAGCCTCTACATCCTCTTGCTCCATTAACATCGCAATGGCATCAGTAAGCTGAATTTCATCACCCGCCCCGCGTGGCGTTTTCTTCAACAGCGGCCAAATGTCTTTTGACAATACATAACGCCCAACCACGGCAAGATTAGAAGGCGCATCAGCAAGTGAGGGCTTCTCTACCACTGCCGTCATTAGGGTACTTTCACCCGGAGACAAAGCTACATGATCACAATCAGCAATACCGTACTTGGAAACATCAGCTTTAGGCACCGGCTCCACCATGATCTGGCTACGCCCGGTCTCTTCAAAGCGCTTAATCATACTAGCAAGATTTTCTTTAGATAAATCTGCTGTTGAATCATCAAGTAAAACGTCTGGTAGCAGCACAATAAATGGGTTATCACCCACCATCGGTTGGGCACACAATACCGCATGCCCCAAGCCCTTGGCATGGCCTTGGCGCACTTGCATGATAGTGACATCCGGCGGGCAGATATTTTTAATCTCTTGCAATAGCTGCCGCTTAACACGTGATTCCAGTGCAGCTTCCAGCTCAAATGATGTATCAAAATGGTTTTCTATCGCATTTTTAGAGGAATGGCTGACCAGCACTATCTCTTTTACTCCGGCGGCCACACATTCATTAACGATATATTGGATCAGAGGCTTATCCACCACCGGCAGCATTTCCTTTGGGATCGCTTTAGTCGCTGGCAGCATTCGGGTACCAAGCCCGGCAACAGGAATGACCGCTTTTAAACACTTCATTACTATGACCTCTTCAACTTTGGACAGCAAAACTTACAGGATTAACTCTATAATAATTAGTCAAATAATCTATGATTACTCATTATTCCTTTAACTTTGTACAAGCTTACATCAGAACGTCTTTGATTACATTCTTAAATGTAGCAATAATAATTTCAACAAGTTATAGATTAATATCTTAGCCAAATCAAAATAGTAATAATGTCTTAGACTTTCTAGCAATAATGCTTACTTATCGATAATTTCATTATATAAGTCTATATAACTCGAAACCATTTTCTCGGAGGTAAAATTTTCTAAATAGCGATTTCGGGCATTTCGGCCAAACTTTTCTGATAACTCAATATCATCCCATAACTGATCCATCGCAGTTCTCAACGCGACAGGATCCGATGGGGGAACAACTAATCCAGTCTGTTGATCAATATTTATAAATGTCGTACCTGTACCAATCTCACTCGAAATTAGAGGCTTACCATACATCGCGCCCTCTAATAAGGTGATGCCAAAAGCCTCAGAACGCAAATGTGATGGAAAGACTACGGCATAACAAAGTGATAGTAATGAAGCTTTATCTTCGTCAGATACGGCACCAAGAAAATAGATATTATGTATATCTAATTTTTCCGCCTGTTTTTTTAACTCTGATTCAATTGGGCCAGCTCCGACAATCACAATCGGATAAGATGAATTTTTAGCTGCTTCGATTAGAATGTGAAGACCTTTATAATAACGAAAGGCACCAATAAACAGAAAAAAACGTGTTCCGAATTTATTTTTCCAGAAATCAATGCGTTCAGAGAGTGGCGTTGGATATGAATCCTCATCTAAACCGTAAGGTATCACACTTACTTTTCGAGAGAATTTCTTTAAAGTTACACTTGTGGCAACATAATTTGGCGATGCAGCAACAATCCGGGAAACACTACCAAGAAATAGATTCATCAATGGTGTATATATCTTTAAAATATTTTTTTGCTTAACAATATCAGAATGATAACTAACAACCGTTGGTTTATTAATACCAGATATAAAGTGAACCATATCCATAAAAGGAAACGGAAAATGATAATGAATAATGTCAGCCTGCTGCGCCAATTTTTTGAAATCTTTAATCGCTTGAAAAGAAAAAGGAGTTGAGGCCGCTTCAAAATTTACAGGTGAACAATATACGGTATGTGTTCCTATTTTTTTATTTATAATACCACCTCGTTTACTTAAAGAAAGCACTGTAGAATCAATACCTTTACTCGCTCCACCTTCACATAATTGAAAAATAACCTGTTCAATACCGCCGAAAGAATCTGGGTAATATGTTTTATAAAAATGCAGTACTTTTAGCATTATATTATTATACCTGCTTATAGGCTTTAATTGTTTCCTGAGTGCACCGTTTCCAGGAGAATGTACTAGCTCTGGCGAGCCCTGCTGCTATCGCCTTATTTCGCCATCCTTCATCCTGCAGACTTTTAACGATAGCGGTAGTCAGCCCCTCAACATCCAAGGCATCGCACATTAGACCCGACTCACCTATGACCTCAGGCAATGATGCCGCATTTGAACAAACGACAGGGATACCTGATGCCATAGCCTCAAGAACGGGTAAGCCAAACCCCTCATATAATGAAGGAAATAGAAATGTCCTTGCACCAGAAAAAAGCAAAGGAAGATCATCCGAACTTAAATAACCAAGGTATAGTAACCAGCCTTGTTGTGTGGCTAATTCAAAACGGCGATGTAATGACTCACTGTTCCATCCAGAGAAGCCACATATTACCAAGGGATACCGAGAGCGAAGATCCAAAGGCATGCGTTCATAAACATCAAGTAAGGTTGCAATATTTTTTCTTGGTTCGATAGTACCGGTAAATAATGTGTATTGTCCTGCAACCAAGTTCAATCGGGTCATTAAATTTTGCAGAGACACATACTCTCGTGGATAAAATTCACCACTACTGGCTAACGGCGCTGAAACTATTTTTTCAATAGGGTAATCAAAATACTCGGCTAACTCTTTACGAGTAAATTCAGAGTCAGTAATTAAGACTTTCGCCCTTTTTATCGTGAGTAATAATTCTTTTTGCATATATCGTACACGATTTTCTGGATGGCACTGTGGCCATTTAAAAATCGAAAGATCATGGAAAGTTGAGACAGCATTATCAACTCGCGGGGGTAAATAAAAATTGGTGCTATGGTAAATAAAACCCTGGTAAGGTTTTAATGCCAAACTTTTTAGCCACGGAGCAGAAAGCCGATACAACTCACTCGCAATTGCACTATTTTTTACCGCAGTTTTTAACCCTGAAGTAGCACTCGACTCAGCCTTAACAGCAGGCAAATCCCGAGATATTTTTCTACCCTGTAAAAACAACAGATCTGAGATATCGTCATTGTTTTGCAGCTCTCGGGCTAACTCATATGTGTAGCGGCCAATACCCGTCAGTGGGTATTTAATAGAGTCAATAGAAAAAACCACTCTCATTATTTTCTTTCCAGCATCCAACGTAGTGTTTGCTCTAATGGCGGCGTATTCCATCCATCAACAATACTTTGTAATTTGCTCGCATCACCGCATAACGTTTTTACTTCATTAGCACGAATAAAAGCTGGATTAACGCGAATTGATAGACTGTGTGAGGTTATTTCTTCGCATATGCTAATTACTTCACGTAATGAATAGGTTCTACCAGAGCAGACGTTAACAATCTCGCCAATAGGTTTGGCTGTTAGTAGGCCTAAATATGCTTTTACTAATGCTCTAACATCCGTAAAGTCACGCCATACGTCTAAATTGCCTAACTCTATTTCGTCGGCTTTACGTTTGAAGTGAGAAACTATTTTAGGCAATAAGAAATTATTTGATTGCCCAACACCGGTATAGTTAAAGGGACGAACAATGATAATCGGTAATTTTTCAGACCATAATTTAGCCATATATTCCATGGCTAACTTGCTGACGGCATAATCATTAGCAGGATTCACCACAGCTGTTTCACTCAACATACCAGCTTGGGTGTTACCATAAACATTAGCACTGCTGGCAAGCAAAACTGCGTCTATAGTATCGGCAACACTACTCAATGCGGCCAATAAATTCCTGGTACCAACAACATTGACATCATAAAAAGCGCCAGGATCTCCGTGCCCGACAAATGCAATTGCAGCAAGGTGAATAACAAGATCCGGTCTCACCTGCTCAATAATAGAAGTAAGCCCGTTAGCATCAAGTAAATCCACTTGAAAATAATCAGGCTCATTTGAAGGCTGTGAACCTAAACCAAATACCCGGTAGCCGGCAGCGGATAACTCCGCTGCCATATAATGGCCCGTAAATCCCTGAATACCGGTGATCAGGGCACGTTTGCCATTCATTACCATCAGAATGAGAAACCTTGTTGATTACGACGGAGATCTTCTTCCACCATCATCTGGCAAAGTTCTTCTAATGTAGTTTTAGGCTCCCAACCAAATATATCCTTGGCTTTTTGAGGGTTACCAATTAACAATTCAACTTCAGCAGGGCGGTAGAACTTCGGATTAACTTTAACTAAAGTATTTCCTGTTTCAATGTCGATCCCAACTTCATTGTCATCTTTACCCTCAAATCGCAAATTGAAACCTGCAGCTTTAAATGCCATAGATACGAAATCACGTACAGTCTCGGTACGGTTGGTCGCCAGAACAAAAGTATCAGGAACATCTGCTTGCAGCATACGCCACATGCCTTCTACATATTCTTTTGCAAAACCCCAGTCACGTTTGGCATCCATATTCCCTAATTCAAGAATATCCAGTTTACCTAATTTAATTTTTGCGACTGAATCTGTAATTTTACGGGTAACAAACTCACGTCCACGCAGAGGAGACTCATGATTAAAGAGAATACCACTACAACCAAAAATACCGTAACTCTCGCGATAGTTGATTGTCATCCAGTGCGCGTATAACTTAGCTACACCATAAGGACTACGCGGATAGAATGGAGTCTCTTCGATTTGTGGTATAGCTTGAACTTTTCCGAACATTTCAGAAGTAGATGCCTGATAAAAACGAATTTTAGTATTAACAATACGAATGGCTTCTAATAAGTTCAGTGGACCAATACCTGTAATTTCCGCCGTTGTTACAGGTTGATCGAAAGAAACACCAACAAAACTTTGAGCAGCAAGGTTATAAACTTCCGTTGCTTGTGTTGATTGCAACAAACGGATGCTAGCAGAAAGATCAGTGAGGTCATATTCGACTAAATGGAGATTAGGATGTTTGTCGATACCTAATTCTTCAATACGCCAGAAGTTTACAGAACTGGTACGGCGATAAGTGCCATAAACTTTATAGCCTTTTTCAAGTAACAATTCAGCCAGATATGCACCATCTTGACCTGTAATACCGGTAATTACTGCAGTTTTCATTCTAACCTCTGTTTTATTTATTAATAGCTTTTACTTGTTCAAAAATAGTCTCGGCAGATAAACTCCAAGAGTTAACTTTATAATAATTCCTTATACTGTACTCTTTATCCACAAGTAATTCTTTGTTATAAATATACTTCTTAAGCGCTTCAGTCCAACCAACAACATCCCAAGGAGATATATACTCAATAAAGTCTCCTCCAGCTTCTGGTATAGAGGCTGCATTTGAAGCTAAGCAAAATTTTCCATATGCTAGACTTTCAGATACAGGTAGTCCCCAGCCTTCATACAACGACGGATATACACTGAAGAGGCTGTTTCTATACAAAAGTGAGAGCATGCTATCTTCAATATTATTGAAAATTTTAATTTTATCTTTTACTCTAGGGTCAAGAGCAATATCTTGAAGAAAATCATGAACTCCCCAACCGGGCATACCTACAAATACGAGTATAGGTAAATTCTCACACTTTTCCTCTATTAGATTGATATATGCCTTATATAAAACTTCATGATTTTTTCTTCTTTCAACTGTTGACACAAAAAGAATATATTCACTATGTTTAAGATCAGCTGGTAATTCCACTACTTCATTATTTTTCAAATTAGGGAAATCACATCCCAATTGTATAACATTTAATTCAGGAATTGGTGTACCCATTTCAACTAAAAGTTCACGGAGATCTTTTCTGGAACAGTCTGAGATACATAATATTTTATCAGCACACCACGCCACATTTGAAAAATAATGCCTAAAGGCAGCTGAAACATTACCGACACAAAGGTGAGGCAGTTTCACTGGAATTACGTCATAGCAAAATAATATAACGTTTAAAGAAAACTCTTTTTTAAGAGAATATAAATAGGTTAAGTCTTTCTGATCCCAATCCAGTCCTAAGGATAAATAAATATCATTCGCTGCAAAAGGAGAATCCCTTTCTAATTTATTGGCTTTAGCTTTTACATGAGAAGAATTTTTTTCATGTTTAGCGAAGAGTTCTTTTAGACCAGCCTTCAGGTGCCTTGCACTACCAAGAAAATATCCAAAAGCACTTTTTTTTCTGACAAGAAACGAATGTAAAGAAGATGAAATAGAACGAGGTAGTTTGGAGTTATACTTCAAAAACAAAGTCTTTAGCCTCTGTTCAAATCCTATTTTAGATGCATCGTCAATTAATATTGATTTTTTTTGATATTTAGAAAAATTAGCAAAATAGGAGTTTACAGTATCCCGACTAACTTCATAATACCCGACGAGAGGATCATATACACAGAATTTTATATCATCATCAGTTTGTCCAATAGCATATTTTGCACATTCAGCTTCGACTCTAATTATTCCAACAGCAGGACGATTCCATTTACTAATAGTAGTAACGTCCATCCAGATAGATGACATTTATTTTCCCTCAATTACTTTTTTTACAGTTTGTGGAATAATCTGAAGGCAATGTTCCCAAAGTAAATCATCTAGGTTATTCGGCTCTTCAGTTGTAGTGCATTGCGATTTATCGTTTAAGATAGACCTGATAGATGAAGTAAAATCCTGACTATTATGACAAATTTTTATTTTATCAAGATCTTTATAACGTTCATAGCCTCTTAATGCTGTTTCAGTGGCAATAACATATTTTTTCGAAAAAATTGCTTCTGCAGTTTTGATATTAGATCCACCACCATGTGGAATTGGCAAAAGAAAAGCCGTTGCAAGTTCCTTTACTGCAGCCAAATCTTCATCTGAGAGCATATAAAGTAACTGAAGCCTACTTTTATTTATACTATTGTAATCAGTATCAACTAATTGACCGTAAAGACTTTCGCACACACTGCCAACAACGACAAGTTTGGAGTCTGGAGGTATACAAGCTAAAGAATCACCGATACAGGCTTTAAAACCCGTAAAGTTAGGGGGGTGTCCGCTAGCCACATACAAAATCCAAGGGACCATTGGTAATTGACTTCGCCAATAATCTAGTCGATCCTTTGCCGCTGTCCATTTTGAAATTCCATTTCTGGCAAGAATTACATTCTGTGCACCATAAGTAGATAATACATCTGAATCACTTTCTGTTACAGCACATACAATATCAGCTTGTTGAGCTGCACTAATTTCTAATTCTTTTATTTTTTGGATAATAGATTCAGCTTCGATGATTGAATAACTTTCTAAAATATCTTTTTTAAGTATCCATTCAATATTTTGTGAACCATATATTAATATAGGCCTTCTAACAAAAAATTCACTAATTAATCGCTCAGTCAAAGGCCATAACCAAGGCTGCTCAACATGTATAACATCAATATCTTTAGGTATTATTTTTATCAGTTTATCAAAAAAATCCCTATCTTTAGATACATATTCGCCACATTGAAGGTCAGTAATAAGTGGAACTAATTTTCCATCAAATTTCCTATAAGGTGAATTAAAATCAAAAGGTAGATCATGAGAATCAACATCACTTTTAGGATAGTTTTCAGGCTCGTATAAAGCAAAATTTATTATGTCAAAACCATTACTTTCATATACCTTTTTAATATTAGCTAATCTTATTTGCCCCCCATGCCGTGGTTTGACTAACGGATATGTACTTAACAAAAGCACCTTACTTTTCATATTTACCTTCAAATAATAACTTATTTTAATGAGGATACTCATTTCAAAAAAAAAGAACCATTTTGTTATAGATATATGACTTCATTCCTTTGTTTTTTTACTTCTGACTGAATTAATAAAATATTTTATAGGCTTGACTATCAGTGATATCATATTCTTACAAAATTTTATTATATTAATTTCCTCTCGCGAGCTATCCCTTTTATAGCAATCTAATTCATCCTTAATTTCATTGACTTTATTATTTAGCTCACAAACTTCTTGGTTAAGTTCATTAAGCTTACTAGTGAACTCACTAATTTCCTTTCTAAGTTCATTAAAAAGCATTTTCCTCTCCATAAGTTTTTCTAAATAATAGTTAAGATGAAAATTGCGGATTTCCTTTTCACTAAGATTTGAGAGTCTCCAGTCATAATAATTTTTATCATATAGAAACTCTAATGGAATTAAATAATTTAGAACAGTAAAATCAAGAAATTTACCAGCATATTCTCTATCCGTACATTCACTTAATAACTTGAATGGGGAATCACCTAAGATTATTGTCTTTTTTCCATATAAAATAGCTTCGAGACCAACACTAGAATTTATAGTCACTATATTCCGACATTTATCTATAAAATCTTGGGGAGTTAACACCTCACTATTTGCAGTTATCTCAGAGTAATTTATATATCCAGAAGGATGTTTACGAATCAAAATATCATTTGATAAAGAGCGACAATAATTTATCAACTCAAAATTAGAGAATCCATTTGAAAATGCAATAATATTTGAATCATCTTCTACTTGTAATGGAACACCAATATCATATACTTCTTCAATCAATCTTTCTTTTTCTTGCCCTTCTATTTTAAGTAAATTTAATAAGTAATTTCTATCAAACTGAGTAATCTCAATAAAATCTTTTTCTTTGCTAAAAGAAGTAAACCTTTTACTAGCTTCTGTATTGCCATTCACGCCGCTGAAATCAAAATAGCAAGTTCCTACATAATTAGGTGCTCGCAGAGGCCCCATCTCATTGTGTATAACTTTTATTTTCATCTGCTCAGCAATATAAGCAACACTAGGAATATTACACCACAGCACAATGGCAGAAATTTCATACTTTGATACTAAATCATTAAAAATGTCATTTAGTAAAATCTCAAGAGGTAAATACCGCTCAGTTAATAACTTTCCCCAAACAATATTTTTTGATTTGTATTTTTTCTCCAATTCATCAAATATTTCAGGATTGATTAAAACTTTATCAATCGATGTTAATAAATCTTCTGTGGGGATGTTAGCATCATAAGATGCTAACCAATTATCAGGTATATCAGCAGATGGAGGTTCGAAAATTTTTTTTTGGCCTATATGAATAGCATTTTTGATTGGAAACCTATCTAGTGCTAAATATAAGCTAGTTAAAAAAGTTTTATGCGTATATTTCACATCATAAGGTAACCAAAAGAATATATATTTATTATCTTTTTTGGAATACATATATATTTACCTGGCCTTGAACCTTTTCAACAGGCAACATTGCATTTTCATTCAACAATTGATGTGTATTGATTCCATGCTCATCAAATTGATAAACATCTTGGCCATACCATGTTAGCAATTCTAAACCATCGCTGAATTTAGATAAAAAATCTAAATGAGTGTAATGTCTAAAATGAAATTTATGTGGATTCAGATCTAAACTGTGTTTCTCCTGATTGGGTACAGAAACTATAATCAATCCATCTTTTTTACATGATTTTTTGATTTCGTCAAAAAGTTGTTCATCTTTATCTACGTGCTCAAGTGACTCAAAGCAGGTTATTACATCAAATACATTGACGGGCAATGTGAATGGAAAAAGTTTATTCGCGAAAATATTATTTTCTTTAACGTAATTTTTATTAGCTTCTAAGATCGCTTCAGAAGAACCATCAAGGCCAATAAAATTGGCCTGTTCGAATTCAGAAGATAACATAAAAATACCATATCCATTCCCGCAAAAAATATCTGCCGCATTTATGATGATGTGTTTTTTCTGTCTTATGATCTCTATAGCCAACTCATATCTTGACGTATGATCACGCCGAATACCATCAATTGTATTAGAGGTCTGCCGTTCACCGCTATAAAGGGAATAATCTTTAGTTTCATCTAAGTATTCTTCAACAGATACATTGCTAACTTCACTAGTATTCTGAGAATAATCTACGTTAGTAGTATCTTTATTATTTTTGAAAAATTTCAACATCTGCTGGAACATAAAGTATCCCTCCAAAATTATTTTTTAAAAGATTACTAGGGGTATTCACGGTAAATACCTTTGCACAAAAAACTCTATCATAAAAGTTAGGGGAATACGGGTCCTCTTTTATACCTATATCTACTCTGTAATCTCCCATAAAAAATGGTATTTTAAATCGCCAAGTTATAATAGACACCATACCCTTATTCATTAATGGAAGTCTCTTATTATAGTAATTGGAATTCATGCTGAGTAAAGGGAAACCTGCCTTATCTCCGATTAATAATCCGATAACGGCTCCTTCTGGGGTAGCGTCATTGCAACGAATGACAGCTTTAAATACTACCTCATCCTGGGCATAGAAAGTATTACTTTCAATCTCATCTGAGTTTAGAATATCAAAACTAATAAATTCTAGGCTCTTGGTTCCTGTGTCTATAAGTAATGAATTAGCCCGTAGATTAGGATCGACTTTAATCTCGTTCGCTGCAACCTCAGTATAATTAACCTCAACATTTTTAGAATTTTTATTGCTAGATTTGTTTTCAACAAGATCATTTTGGTAAAAATCACAAACAGTCGCAGCATCACCAATAGATTTAATCTTTCCATCAGCAATATAGATTGCTCTATTACAAAATTGTCTGACTTGCGCTAATGAATGACTTACGAAAAGAATAGTCACTTTATCCGCTAATAAAGAATTCATTCGCTGCATACATTTAGCTTGAAATGCCAAATCCCCGACACTTAATGCCTCATCGACAATTAAAATATCAGGTTTTACGGCTGTAGCAACAGAGAATGCTACTCTTGCCTGCATCCCACTTGAATAAGTTCTTACTGGCTTATCAAAATAATCTCCCACGGCGGCAAAGCTTTCAATCTCCGGCATAATGCCACTGATCTCTTCTTGACTGAAGCCTAAAAGTTGCCCTGCCATATACGCATTCTGCCGTCCTGTGAAATCGGGATGAAAGCCCATACCTAGCTCGAGCAACGCAGCAACTCTTCCCTCAGTGTGTATTGAGCCAGTTGTAGGTGTCGTCGTCCCAGTGATCATCTTTAGTAACGTACTTTTCCCTGCACCATTTACGCCAATAATACCTATAGAATCCCCAGGATTAATAGTAAAGGTTATATCTCTTAATATCCATTTTTCAGTATGTCTTTTTTTAGCCGGAATAGAGATCCACTCGATAAACCTACTAAATTTATTCGGATATTGCTTATAAGCTTTTCCGACATTATTTACTATGATACTACTCATTATAGTTCATCCACCATGTCTGCCGAGTGTTTTTTAAATAGCTTAAATCCTAGATAACAAAAGACAATAGATAATACAATGACTAATTTTAGTGGTCCCACTTGTGGCCATTGACCATGAACAAAAATGTTCTGATAAGAATTAATCAGTCCAGCCATTGGATTCCATCTAATTAATTTTTGCGCCCATTCGGGTAGTGTTCCAACCATATATACTATTGGAGTAAACCAAAACCAAAATTGGAGTAAGATACTAATAAATTGCCCAACATCTCGGAAGAAAACATTGATCACACCTACGGTCATTCCTAGACCTATGGAAAAGACTATCTGTAGTATAAGAAGAGGGACCATTGCTAGAATAACGACTCCAGGAAAATTCCCACTTAGTATTAAAAATATAATAAAGATAGTGAATATTATAATGAAATTAAGTAGTGATGAAATGCTAATAATAATTGGTAAGCATATTCTAGGGAAGTTTAATTTTTTTAATAAATTTGCATTATCGGTAAATACATTTTGACTTCTAGATATAATCTCCGCAAAAAGCCCCCAGGTTAAGATGCCTGAACACAAATATATACTGTATGAAAAGGATCCAGATGTTTGTGGTAACCTAGCTTGCATTAATTGAGAAAAAATGACAGTGTAGACGATAATCATGGATAACGGTTGTAATACTAACCAAGAAATACCCAGCATACTCATCTGATAGCGCGATTGAAAATCACGCTTTACGCTGCCAAAAATAAACCCTCGATAGCGATATATTGCCAATAACATCTCTTTCACTGTTATTCCCTACCTAGTAATTCTAAAATTTCCTGAGTCTTATCATTCATTAGTTCAATATTAGCTAAAGACTCAACATTCAAGCGCACAACCGGCTCTGTATTCGACGTTCTTAAATTAAAGCGCCAGTCGCTGTATTCAATATTGACACCATCGGTTAAATCAATATTGGTCGCACCAGGTTCGTAAATAGCTCTAATTTGAGCAATACGTTTGTGAGCATCAGTGAGTTTACGGTTAATCTCACCAGAGGCCGGGAATGCTTTCATTCGCTCACCCACAAATTGGCTCAAAGACATATTTTTGACGCAAAGCAATTCAGAAACTAACAACCATGGAATCATACCACTATCACAGTATGCAAAATTTCGGAAATAGTGGTGGGCACTCATTTCTCCACCATATATTGCATCTTCTTTACGCATTCTTTCTTTGATAAAGGCATGTCCCGTTTTTGACATAATTGGAATGCCACCAGCTTTTTCTACTATATCTATAGTATTCCAAGTCAAACGCGGATCATGAATAATCTTGGCACCAGGTTCTTTTTTCAAAAAAGCTTCAGCTAATAAACCAACAATATAATAACCTTCAATAAATTGCCCACTCTCATCGAAGAAGAAACAGCGGTCGAAATCGCCATCAAATGCTATGCCCATATCTGCACCAGATTCGGTAACAGCTCTTGCAGTGTCCGCTCGACATTCAGGTAACAGCGGATTAGGGATTCCATTGGGGAAATTACCATCAGGCTGATGGTGAACTGTTACAAATTCTATAGGGAGATGAGCTGCAGTAAAACGTTTTTCAATATCATCAATAACATGTCCGGCCGCACCATTACCGGAATTTACTACTAACTTCAAAGGCTTGGTAAAATTTTTAAAGTCAATATAGCCCATCAAATGATCAATATATTCATTAAGGACCGATACCTTCTTATAACTCCCTCTTTTACTTTGAACTGGTACAGTAAAGTTATTTTCTTCAGCAAGTTTTTGGATATCGCATAACCCTGTATCACCGCTAATGGGTTTAGCATTTTCTCTAACTAACTTCATACCGTTATAATTCATCGGATTATGGCTAGCTGTTACTTCGACTCCACCATCAACACCTAAATAAAATGTGGCGAAATAGATTTCTTCTGTTCCACTTAAACCAATATCTAATACATCGCTACCAGCATCCATCAAACCTTCTGCCAATGCCATTTTCAATGATTCACTAGTTAAACGAACATCGCCACCGACAACGATAGTTTTTGGTTTTAGATATTCACCAAAAGCTCGACCAATACGGTAAGCAATATCTTCATTCAACTCTGGACCTAATTGACCACGGATATCATAAGCTTTAAAACAAGTTAAGGTATTCATTGTTTCCTCTAAATCAGCAACGGCCATAATGGTCTTTAACTCGAATAATATCGTCATCGCCTAGATAAGAACCTGACTGGACTTCAATAAGCTCAAGTGGGATCTTACCGGGGTTTTCCAACATATGAAGTGAACCAATAGGGATGAATGTCGATTGATTTTCAGTAATTAAAAATGTTTTGTCGCCAATCGTCACTTTTGCTGTTCCTGATAACACAATCCAGTGCTCTGCCCGATGATGATGCATCTGCATGGAAAACGCGCCACCAGGTTTAACTGTAATCCGGTTAACATTAAAACGCTGTTCATTAACCACAATATCGCAGCGCCCCCAAGGACGATAAGTTTCTCGGTGACGGCGATACTCGCTACGTTTCGTCTGCTTGAGATATTCAACGATCTTTTTAACGTCTTGTACTTTAGATTTATCTACCACTAGCACCGCATCTTTAGTGCTGACAATGACTAAATTATCCACACCAACTGCAGCAACTAATTTCTCATCAGTATTGATATAGCAATTCTGTGTATCATGCAGGAATGTATCACCTGTAGTGGCATTACCTGATTTATCTTTGTTACTCACATCCCAAAGTGCGGACCAAGAACCAACGTCACTCCACCCCGCATCCAGCGGCACCACTACGGCGTTATTTGTTTTCTCCATTACCGCATAATCGATTGACTCATCAGGGCAGGCACTGAACTGATCTTTATCTATAGTGATGAAATCTTTGTCTGAATCAGAATCCTTCATCGCAGCTTTACAAGCATCAAGAATGTCTGGTCTAAATTTCTCTAACTCTTGAATATAACGTTTGGCCCGAAACATAAACATGCCACTATTCCAATAATATTCACCAGAATTGATATATTGTTCAGCAGTTTCTAAATTAGGTTTCTCAACAAACCGCTTGACGCTAAAAGCTTCCAAAGCCTCTTTGACTGTCGATTCTCCACGCTGAATATAACCATAACCCGTTTCTGGGCCGGTCGGAACAATCCCGAATGTTACCAGGCAATCCTTTTTAGCAAAAGGAATCGCACCGATAATAGCCTGGTGGTATGCATTACAGTTATTGATGATATGGTCAGCAGCCAACACCAACATTATCGGGTCGTCGCCTTGAGAGATAGCATTTAATGCGGCTAAAGCAATTGCAGGGGCAGTGTTGCGGCCAACGGGTTCTAATATTATATTATGTGAAAGTTTATTAATTTGTCGCAACTGCTCTGCGACCAGGAAACGGTGTTCTTCGTTACAAATGACAACCGGTTCTCTGACAGAAATCCCTTCTAAACGATTTACAGTTTCCTGCAACATCGAATTCACCCCGTGCAAGCGTAAAAATTGCTTTGGATAGAGTTCTCTTGACATCGGCCACAGGCGGCTGCCCGTACCGCCAGCCATAATCACGGGAAGTAACATCATATATCCTTAATCACCATAAAGTTTGAACTAAAGAGGTACCGCCACAACAAGTGAGAATGAAAACCATTTCACTTTAAATAATATGCTATTAAATAATTAGTTTTTACAATGCTACCGCCCTTGGCTTTTCAGCTACCAATAGCTATTGGGTCACATTTACAGCATAGTTTACGCATATCTTGCATTGCAGAATGCATGATTTTAGCAAGGAAAACACACCCAATTAATCATTTTATTTTATGGCTATTATATAGCATTAACTTTGACTTTAACTAGGAAACATCTGTGATTTTTATATGTTCACCAGAATGCGAATACCATAATAATATATCCACTTCAACCATTTAGATGTAAGTTTACGGCAGTTCTCTAGCATACTTTTTATTTTCAATCTCATCCAATTTTTATATTTAGATTTGAAAATTCCCAAGTATAAGCCCATTATTCACTTTGGCGGCATAAGCCGTAGAAATCAAAGGTGAAATTGGATATATGGAATGGATCGCAGATCCTACTATTTGGGCAGGACTGGCAACGCTGGTAGTGCTCGAAATTGTATTAGGCATTGACAACCTGATATTTATCGCCATTTTGGCAGAAAAGCTTCCACGTCATCAACGAGATAAAGCCAGAGTTACCGGTTTACTGTGCGCACTGTTGATGCGTTTGGTGCTGTTAGCCAGTATTTCATGGCTGGCCACATTAACGGCTCCCTTGGTCACCTTATCTGGCCACCCGTTCAGCGCCCGTGACTTAATCATGCTGGTCGGTGGGGTATTCCTGCTCTTTAAAGCCACCATGGAGTTAAACGAGCGGCTTGAAGGCAAGGACCAGCATCAAGGTCAGCAGCGCAAAGGTGCACGATTTTGGCCGGTCGTCGCACAAATTGTGGTGCTGGATGCCATATTCTCGCTCGATTCGGTTATTACTGCCGTCGGTATGGTAGACCACCTCGCGGTCATGATGGCTGCGGTCTGTATTGCCATAGGTTTGATGCTGTTGGCCAGTAAGCCATTAACCCGTTTTGTCAACGCGCATCCAACCATTGTCATACTCTGTCTGAGCTTCTTACTGATGATCGGTTTCAGCTTAGTGGCTGAAGGCTTTGGTTACCATATTCCAAAAGGATATCTGTACGCTGCGATTGGTTTCTCCGTCATTATTGAATCGCTCAATCAATTCGCACAATTCAATCGCCGTCGCTTTTTGTCAACGGTTAGACCGTTACGTGAAAGAACCGCAGAAGCAGTGTTACGTATGCTAAGTGGCAAACACGAAGAGGCCGAGCTGGATAACCATACTGCTAACCTGATCGCTGATAATACCAGTGTCGGCCAAGAGGTGTTCAATGAGCAGGAACGCCGCATGATTGAACGGGTGTTGGGGCTGGCGCAACGTACCGTGAGCAGCATCATGACATCACGGCATGATGTTGAGTATCTGGATCTTAACGATCCGCCAGAGAAACTGACTCAGTTGCTGACAAAAAATTTGCATACCCGAATTGTGGTTACTGAAGATAGTTCGACAGATGAACCCTTGGGCGTTATTCACGTCATTGATTTATTAAGGCAACAGTTAGCAGATGAAAAGCTCGACTTACGCGCATTGATTCGCCAACCGTTGATTTTCCCCGAGCAGGTTTCGCTGTTGATGGCATTAGAGCAGTTCCGTCAGGCACAGACGCATTTTGCCTTTGTCGTGGATGAATTCGGTTCCATCGAAGGGGTGGTTACCCTGACCGATGTGATGGAAACCATTGCTGGTAATCTGCCCGTGGCCGGTGAAGAGTTGGATGCCCGTCATGATATTCAGCAAACCGAGGATGGTTGCTGGATTGCGAATGGCTATATGCCGCTGGAAGATTTGGTGCTCTATCTGCCGCTACCTATCGATGATAAACGTGAATATCACACCTTGGCCGGGTTAATCATGGAGTATACCCAGCGCATCCCACAGGTCGGTGAACAGATGAAAATTGGTGACTACCTATTTGAGCCGTTGGAAGTCAGCAGCCATCGTATCTTGAAGGTAAAAATAACACCGCTGAAAGTGCCTGACCCAGATTATGAAGTGTAATAAACCATCGTGATTTGGCGTAAAAGCCGGGTAAACTCGCCCGGCTTTTTTATCGTGATAGATTGTGATTACAAGTGCACAGGCACCAGAATCTCAGTGGCAACAATCACCACCACCAACCCGACTAAAACCGGTACCGAGGTGCGTTTCACCACTTCAAATGGTGAAATTTTTGCCATACCAGCAACAGCAACCACCACGCCTGAAACCGGGGATAAAGTACGCCCCAAATTTGAAGCCTGTAGCATCGGAATAACCAGATAGGCTGGATTTATCCCCATCTGAGCTGCCAGTTTTGGAATCAATTCAACAAACGCATAGAACGGCGCATTGCCTGACCCGGTGGTCATGGCCGCCAGCATCGTAATCACCACCAGTACCAGCATCATAATAATGCCACCGGTACCAAAAGATTGAGCTAGCCCAATCAGACCACTGATAAAACCAACGGTACTCAATCCTTGTGCAAATACCCCGGCGGCAACCAAAAGCATTACTACAGTAGCAAACGCATCGGCCATGCCACGATAAGCCACCTCAAGGCCGGTAAATACCGTTTTAGCACTGAAGCTGCGTAAGAATTCAATGACGGCGGCAATCAGCATACAAATCACCAACACCGTAATAATATGCAGTTCCGGCCCCCATTTACCGTCAAATATCAACACGCCGATAATCGGGGTAAAGGGTAAAATGGCGTAGAAACCCGGCGCATTGGTGGTGATGTCATTAACATCCATCATCTCATGCTTTTCCTGACTTTTATTATCCAGATAGCGCTGCCAGAAGAAGTGAGCGATAGCCATGCAGACAATCGCGGCAATAGAGATAGGTAAGGTGGTTTTAAAAGCAAAATCGACTAATGGCATCTCAGAGGCTTTCGCTGCCAGTACCACATCGCCTGAGGTTGGCGCGAGAATAATTGCCGCCGGTGATGCACAGATTGCAGCTGCGGCACCCCGACTGATACCGACGTTAACCATCACTGGGAACAGTGTCGCCATCAGTAACACGCCCAACCCGGTTGCCGATGATACCGCCAACGACATCAAGCAGGCCACAAGATAAGCCGCAACCATCAGTAAGTATGGGGAATTGATCATTTGCAGTGGTTTAGAGGCAATCTTAACCACGACATCATTGGCACCGATATGGGTCATATAAGCCGCAAAGCCACATAGCATCATGATCATCATGCCAAGATCGCCACCACGGCTCATCAGCAAGATTTTGACATATTCAACAATGTCCGTCGCCCGCCAGCCGGTTGAGGTCGCACTGGCAGGTAATACATTCTTGCCCATTAAGGCACTGATAATTAATAGCAGTAAGCCACCGACCATCAGCACACCTGTTGCTGAATAGCCTTTAATAATATAACGGCCTACACCTACGGCCACGACTATCCCAATCAAAAGATCTAACATATACCCTCTCTGAATCTTGCCTGTTGCTGTGTGTTGCTAAATATTGCTTCAGCATTATTATCGTTAAAATACTTAAATGGCTCTGCACTCTGCCCAAAGTCCATCGGCGAGTTTATGACATCTATCAATGATTCGCAGAGATTTTAGAAACAAATAGTAGTTTGTGAGCAAGAGAGAGGATTTTATGTTTTGAATGGCGAGATTGGCGAACAATTACACAACAAATAGATAACAGTATGCCGTCATTATCTCCGATAAACAGCCATGCCTATCGGAGATAATGGGTAATTAAAGCTTATCGATAAGCTTTTTAAGATCTTTGCTAGCACGGTTTTGTTGATTACGCTCAGCCCAGTCATTGAGTGCTTTTTTAGCTCGTTGCTGCAATTCATTACGCAACAACTGTTCGACATTCAATTGATAGCTAAGCTGAGTCCACGGACCATAAATGCGCAGAGGGATATCAGTACCTTGCAACATTTTTACCAGGCTATCTTGCCCGCTCCAGCCTTGCATAACCCGTACCGCCAGATTCATATCACATTGCTGTTCGGGTAAATTAAGTGACCCGTTACCTTTAATGGAAATCAACGCCGAATCGGCACTAAGATTACTGACTTTCATTGATCCTCGGTGCAAAGCCAGGCTCGCTTGTAGCTGTGTAACCTCAGTATAACGCTCATAACGATCCTGACCTTTCACATCACTGGAACTGCGAGTCACCGCCTGTTGAATAAGCTGTTGAATATTCAGCCCTTCCAGCCGCGCATTAGTCATGCCGAACTGCGCATCCCCCTGCCAACGGTGGTTGAATGCCTCAACATTAAGACCATCACCAGACAACTGCGCTTTCATGGAAAATTTGCCCGTCATCATCGGCGGCAAACCGGCGGCCAATAGAACCGGCCCCAATTCCATATGGTTTATCACTGGGTTAACGGTAGCCAGAACCCTCTTGCCCGTCACATCCAGTGAGCCTGGCAACGAAAAATCGCCCTCAACCGCACTACCGGTTAAGCGGCTAATCTCTACATTCCCGCGCTGATTAGAGGCTTGAAGATTGAGTTGACTGATTTTAATCGCCCGATAGACCAGGTTATTCGCCGTTAGCGATATTTGGGCGGTAAAGTCGCGTAATGCTTGCAAGTCCTGCCCGACATCATCCTCAGCCTGAATCGCAATCACCGGCGCTGTCACGGCAAGCTGTTTGGCCGTTTCTTTGCTGACAACCGTACTTTTAGACTCCCAACCAAAAATAGAGTCCAGATTAAGATTGTCGGCAGCCAAATTGATAACATAATCAGGTACCTTCCCCAAGGTGGCCTTGGCGGTCCCCGTCAACTGGTTGTTATTAGCTGAGAAGCTCAGTTGGTTCAGCAATAATTGTTGAATATCGTGTTGATAACTGGCTTGTAGTGTCCCTTCGCCGCTCACGCCGCCAACAGGAATATCCGCACCTTCCAATTTATAACTGAATTGGCTGATATTGGCGCTGTACTGCTGTGGATAATGGCGCATGTCTGCATCCGCGACCATTGAGAAAGTCACATCACGTTGGTTACGGTTAACACGGCTGGAGAGAGAGATATGTACTTGGCGTTGGGCATCTTGTTGAAGTTCAAGATTGATATCACGTACATTGACTTGATCATTGTCTGCCCGCTGCCAAATCAACAGGCTATCAGCGATTTGTACTTTATTAATGTCGAGCTTCCAGGCACGGTGCTCATTAACAGGCACATTACCGGATGGTGCAACAGGAGCGTCAGGCTGTTGTTGGGCTTCACTGTCGGGCGTCAAGCGGATAACCGCCCCTTTCAACATCACCTGTTTTACTTCAAGTTGATGTGATAATAGAGGCCAAAGTTTGACATCCAGGCGCATATTTTCAGCACTGACAACCGGTGCCGCCGCACCGGGGGCAGTCAGCGCGGTCCGGCCAGCAATAATGCTAAGCTGGGGCCAGACATGCCAGCGCAAATCCCCTTCCAGTTGCAACTGATAACCACTTTTTCTCTCTACCTGTTTGACCATGTAGGCGCGAAAGTCATTAGGATTAACCAGCAATACTAATGCGCTCATCCCTGCAACTAACACAACCAGCAGGATAATTAACGTCGTCAGTAATCGTCTCATGACATCCTCTTGTCTAATCAGGCTAAAAAGTCCAAACAGGCTAAACTTTCCGCAAGAAATGGCTAATCTTTATCGATACGACTGGCTACAGCGCCTTGTTGACCGCGATATTTTGCGTCCTGACGGCTATTATAAGGGCGCGCTGCCGGGCCGGAGAGTGGTTCAAAACTCAGCGCGCCAATTAACATCCCTGGGCGTAGCGCTAATGGCAGCTTACCTGAATTATAGAACTCCAGCACAATCCTGCCTTGCCAACCCGGATCTATACGGTGTGCGGTAACATGCACCATTAATCCAAGGCGAGCTAATGAGGAACGACCATCAAGCCAGCCGACCAAGTCATCAGGGATTGTCACCGACTCCAGTGTCACTGCCAGCGCCAACTCCCCTGGATGCAGGAAGAATGCCTCCCCTTCCGGCAGATTGATTTCATCGCTCATGACGCGTTCCAGCGCTTCGCTGACTTCATCCTTCGGGCCGCTTAAGTCAATAAATGCCGCCGTGTGACCATTGAATACACGGAATTGGTTGCCTAAGCGAACATCGACTGTGGCACCATTGATACGTTCTACCGGTGGGCGAGGATCAATACCTAATTTACCGCTGTCCAGCCAGGCTTCTATGTCACGATCGCACAGTCTCATTGCTAAAATCTCCATCAAAATTCGCATGTTACAGCTTATCTACTACGCAAGCTGCCATATTAAGAAGCAAAGGTCCAGACGAACATTACTCAAAGAACTGACTGATTTTCGCTTTTAGAATATCGATCGCAATTCGGTTCTTACCACCGCGAGGAACGATAATGTCAGCATATTGTTTGGACGGTTCTATAAATTGCAGAAACATTGGACGCACAGTCTTCTGATATTGCGCCATCACAGAATCCATCGAACGACCACGCTCATTAACATCACGCTTCATACGGCGCATCAGGCAGATATCCAGCGGGGTATCAACAAAGATCGAGAAATTCATCTCCTGACGCAGACGGATATCGGTCAACAACAAGATCCCTTCCAAAATAATCACTTTTTTGGGTTCTAAATGGACGGTCTCTTTTTTGCGGGTGTGCTCAGTGTAACTGTAAAGCGGCAGCTCAATCGACCGGCCTGCTTTCAACGATTGCAAATGCTCCAGCAATAAGTTGTGATCCATGGCACTGGGATGGTCATAGTTGGTTTTGACCCGCTCTTCCATTGACAGATGACTCTGGTCTTTGTAATAGCCATCCTCAGGGATAACGCCGATATGTTGGTCACCTACCTGCTCGCGTAATTCGCGATACAGCGTGCTGGCGATAAGACTTTTTCCGGAGGCTGAGGCACCCGCTATCCCGATAATGACGCACTGGTGTGCTTTGTCAGTCATAAAATTAAAGACCTGATTACGAAGTGTGAGGGGAGACAAAGCACGCTAGGTGCTTCGAGCGCGGCAATTATAAGGAGTTAGCGGGTTTGATGCCAGCACTATACCCTGCGTCTTTGACGCCGCAGGGGTGTTAGCGGCTCTCACGCACCCGAATCACTGACTTATGTCAGCTCATCGGGATTTATTCGTTTGCTGCCTACCTGCAACGCCAATGACTTTGGGCATAATTTTGCGTCTTTGACGCCGCAGGGGGGTTAGCGGCTGTTACACCGCGCGGAATGAGATTTCCGTTGGGATAGCTTCCCCTTGCCAGTACATCTCTGCCGCCACATTTGATGCCAGTTGGCGATAGATATCAGCAAATTCACTGTCAGGGTGGCTAATAACCGTTGGTTCGCCGCGATCAAGATCTTCGCGCAAAGAAATATGCAATGGAATTTGGCCCAACAGTTTGCAATGGTACTTCTGCGCCAGTTTCTCCGCCCCGCCGGTGCCGAAAATAGGCTCCAAATGGCCGCAATTGCTGCAAATATGCATGCTCATATTTTCAATAATACCCAACACTGGCACATGCACTTTCTCAAACATCACAATGCCTTTCATGGCATCGATTAAGGCAATGTCTTGTGGCGTTGTCACCACCAATGCTCCCGTCACCGGAATATTTTGCGACAGCGTCAACTGGATATCACCGGTACCCGGTGGCATATCAATCACCAAATAATCCAAATCCGGCCATAAGGTGTCTTGCAGCATCTGCATCAATGCCTTACTGGCCATTGGGCCGCGCCACACCATAGCGTTCTCATCAGTGACCAGATAACCAATCGAGTTAGTCGCCAGACCGTGAGCCATGATCGGTGCCATATGCTTGCCGTCAGGGGACGTTGGCCGCTGATTCATGGTTCCAAGCATATTGGGAATGGAAGGGCCATAAATATCGGCATCCAGAATGCCGACTTTGGCCCCCTCTTCCGCCAATGCCAGTGCCAGATTAACGGCGGTACTGGATTTCCCCACACCACCTTTACCCGAGCTGACAGCCACAATATTACGCACGCCTTTGATACCCGGCTGATCATTGGCACGTTTGAGCGTGGTGATATTATGTGACAGTTTCCAATCAATAGCTTTAGCACCAGTCACTGCCAGCAATTCCCCGCTGACCGACTCTTTCAATGCATCAAAACCATATTGCCAGGCAAACGGCATCACCAGCTCGATATGCAACACATTGTCCAATAAGGCGCAATGGTGAATAGCACGCAGGGTATGGAGATCCTTTTGCAAGGTTGGGTGAGTAAAGGCCGTAAGAACCTTTGAAATTTGTGATTGCAGCAGGTCAGGGGTGGTCTGCTCGGGGGATTTTGGGCTCATCCCGGCTCCTTGAATTTATCGTTATTAACCAATGATAGTGTACCAGAACTCAGTTGCCCCTGTGTCACCAAAGTAAACCGATTATGACTTAAGGCAAAGTGCAGGTTGCCTTACCCTAGCGGCAAGCCAGCATATCGGTTAACATCAAAGACCCTTTAATCGACATAAAGAAAGCAATTTCCCACTATGGCTCAAGTCGCGAAAAAAATATTGGTGACGTCCGCGCTACCATACGCTAACGGTTCTATACATCTCGGCCACATGCTCGAGCACATCCAGGCAGATATCTGGGTCCGTTTCCAGCGAATGCGCGGCAACCAGGTTCATTTTATCTGTGCAGATGATGCCCACGGCACCCCGATCATGCTGAAAGCTCAGCAACTGGGTATCGAACCAGAGCAGATGATTGCCGAAATGAGCCAGGAACACCAACAGGATTTCGCCGGTTTCGCTATCAGTTATGATAACTATCACTCCACTCACAGTGATGAAAACCGTGAACTGTCGAGCCTGATATACAGCCGTCTGAAAGCAAACGGTTATATCAAGAATCGCACCATTTCTCAGCTCTATGACCCTGAGAAAGGCATGTTCCTGCCCGATCGTTTTGTCAAAGGCACCTGTCCGAAGTGTAAAGCGCCAGATCAATATGGCGATAACTGTGAAGTGTGTGGCGCAACCTACAGCCCGACTGAACTTATCGATCCAAAGTCGGCAGTTTCTGGTGCGACTCCGGTGATGCGCGAATCTGAACATTTCTTCTTCGACCTGCCGGCCTTCAGCGATATGTTGCAAGCCTGGACGCGTTCTGGCGCGCTGCAAGAGCAAGTTGCGAACAAAATGCAGGAATGGTTTGAGTCTGGCCTACAACAGTGGGATATCACCCGTGATGCGCCCTACTTCGGTTTTGAAGTACCGGATGCGCCAGGTAAATATTTCTATGTCTGGCTGGATGCCCCAATCGGCTATATGGGGTCGTTTAAGAATCTGTGCGACAAGCGCGGCGACCTGGACTTTGATGAGTTCTGGCGTGAGGGTTCTGAAACCGATCTTTATCACTTTATTGGTAAAGACATTGTTTACTTCCATAGCCTGTTTTGGCCTGCCATGTTGGAAGGCAGCAATTTCCGCAAACCGACCAATATCTTTGTTCATGGTTATGTCACGGTAAACGGCGCGAAAATGTCGAAATCACGCGGCACATTCATTAAAGCCAGCACCTACCTGCAACACTTTGATGCCGATTGCTTGCGTTATTACTACGCCGCGAAACTCTCTTCGCGCATTGATGATATTGATTTAAATCTGGAAGATTTTGTCCAGCGTGTTAATACCGATATCGTCAATAAAGTTGTGAATCTGGCTTCGCGTAATGCAGGTTTTATCAATAAACGCTTTGGCGGTAAATTAGCCGACCAGTTGGCAGATCCAGTGCTGTATAAAACCTTCACTGATGCGGCTATCAGCATTGCAGATGCCTATAATAGCCGCGAATCAGGCAAAGCTATCCGTGAAATTATGGCACTGGCTGATATTGCCAATCGTTATGTTGATGAACAAGCCCCGTGGGTGATAGCGAAAGAGGAAGGTCGCGATGCCGACCTACAAGCGGTTTGCTCCTTGGGTATCAATCTGTTCCGCGTACTGATGACTTACCTGAAACCGGTATTGCCATCGCTGACTGAACGTACTGAGGCTTTCCTCAATACCGAACTAACGTGGGATAGCATTCAACAACCGCTGTTAGGCCATCAGATCAATACCTTTAAAGCCCTGTTCAATCGTATCGAGTTAGATAAAGTTAACGAAATGGTTACTTCGTCTAAAGCGGATATGGCACCAACAGTGGTAGCCACCGGGCCATTAGCTGACTCTCCGATTCAGGAAACCATCAGTTTTGATGATTTTGCTAAAGTGGATATGCGTATTGCGCTGATTCAGCAGGCAGAATTTGTTGAAGGCTCTGATAAGTTATTGAAACTGACTTTGGATATCGGCGGCCAAACTCGCCAGGTCTTCTCTGGCATCCGTTCTGCATATCCTGACCCGAAAGTATTGGAAGGCCGATTGACCATGATGGTGGCTAACCTGGCACCTCGCAAAATGCGCTTCGGTCTTTCAGAAGGTATGGTGATGGCGGCAGGCCCTGGCGGTAAAGATATCTTCCTGCTTAGCCCAGACAGTGGTGCCCAACCCGGCATGCAAGTGAAATGATTTGATGTATGACAGTGTTCTCTGACGAAAGTGGTTGTCAGGGAATAACTAAATTGTCAGGAAATAGCAAAAATGCCGGTCAGGGGAAACCTAACCGGCATTTTTTATCGCACAATGTTGGTAATGGTGGACAACCGCTCCCGTTGCCATGCCTCCAACCAAAACAGCATATTAATAAATAAGCTTAATGAGAAAATAAGAAACAGAATACTGTCCAGCAAAGAAACCTTAATTAGCGCATTAATAATAATATTCTTATGATGTTTCATCTCGACAAAACCTGATGCGAAAAACCAAAATACGCCGATGGCGCCTAATAAATTTAACATCACAACCGGCCAATGCCACCTTGCCAGTAAAAAGAAAATCCACGACAGTAACATCAGGGAAATAATGGCATCATCCAGTTCAAATAATAGAAAGAAACTTATATATAATGCACTAAAGCAAGCAATAGCGAGACCAAACGGATACTCTTCCGTTATAACAGCAGCAAATTGTTTTTTTCGCTCACAATCTGGCAGCTTCACATCATAAATATTTATAAATATCAGATACAGTAAAAATAAATCTGATAAGAATGAGGTAACTGTATTGTGTATAACCATTTCAATAATGGGGAAAAGATGAAAAACCAACCAATAAGGCGTCAGATTTTGGTAGGTTAACCGATTGAAGCAAGGCAGCAATAAGACTAATGAGTAGACTGCGGGGAAAACCTGAATCGATAAAGACAAGACTTCATCTGCTAAATCAGGAAATAGTATTATTATTAAAAAAATGAGTACCGTCAATGCTAATAAATAGCGAATAAATAGAAATAAAAACTCACTGCGTGACAGATAAAAATAGATATTCTTATAGGTAAAACAGCACAAACTCAATTGTGTTCTATCAGCACTCTCCTGCCTGAATTTATATAGACTGCTAACTTTTTCCATAGTGACTTTAATCCTTTAAATATCATTAACTTTAAAATTGCAAAACCTATCTATATTATGGAATTGAACCTCTATTATTGATTACTACACATTTTCATTAGGGTATCAGTACTGAGCAAACAACGAAATAAAAAATTAATCCTAATAAAAATAAGGGAATACTCAACGCAAGAATAAACCATTGTAATAGAAAGGTTATTAAGCCTATTTCCTCGCAGCATAATAATCCATTAGCCCTATTTTGCTGCTTATTTAAGCCATCCAAACTAAAAGATATAACCCAATCCAAAAATTCATAACAAAGTTAATTCCTAATCAAAATAGTTATGGTTATGATGCTGTACAGCGGCGAATAGACGTCTAGACACAAAGATAGCCATAACAACGACAACACCACTCACTTTGCATAACTTATCGACACCATGACGGAGTTTTGGATGAAAAAAATTGCTTCCCCTTTACTGGCCCTGAGCCTACTGACAGCACTGCCGGTATTCGCAGCGGACACCGCCACGGTAGCCCCGATCCCAGATGCTATCGCCAAACATCCAGGGCAGATTAAAATTGCCGTGATCCGTAACCTGGGATCTGATGACAACACCACTCAATTTTTGTCCGGTGTATTAAAAGAAGGTAAAAAGCTCGGTTTCAAAGTCGATACCTTCTTGAGCAACGGTGACGACGCCCGTTTTCAAGACTTTGTGAATCAGGCCATCAGCCAAAAATATGACGGCATCATTCTCTCTCAGGGGCGTGACCCGTACTCAACCGAACTGGTTAAACGGATTGCAGCCAGCGGCATTGCGGTATCGGTGTTCGATACCGCTATTCAGGGCGAGATTCCCGGCCTGACCGTCACTCAGCAGGATGATGCATCCCTGACCAATGAATCCTTTGGCCAATTGGTCAAAGACTTCAACGGTACAGCCAATATCATCAAGCTTTGGGTTGCCGGTTTCCCACCGATGGAACGTCGCCAGGCCGCTTATCAGGCACTGCTAAAACAGAATCCGGGTATTCATGAACTGGAGTCTATCGGAGCCGTGTCTTCTGATGTGCAGGGTGATACCGCCAATAAAGTCGGTGCCGTATTGGCAAAATATCCGAAAGGCAAAATCGACGCAATCTGGGGAACTTGGGATGCCTTTACTCAAGGCGCTTATAAAGCCTTACAGGAAAATGGCCGTACCGAGATCAAACTCTACAGCATTGATATATCGAATCAGGATTTACAACTGATGCGTGAAGCCAATAGCCCATGGAAAGTCAGTGTTGCCGTCGATCCTAAACTGATTGGAGCCGTTAACTTACGTTTGGTCGCCAAGAAGATTGCTGGGGAAGAGACGCCTGCCAGTTATGAGTTCCGTGCTGCATCCATTCCACAAGCCTTGCTGGCCAGTCAACCCGGCGCGGTTAACGTGGCAGGCTTGAGTAAAATCATTCCGGGCTGGGGCCAATCCGATGATTTCAACTCACCCTGGTTCGCCACCCTTGCCGCCAAAAACGGCCAGTAAATCTAACCGACTGGGAGTGAAATAGATGGCAACGCAAGCTTCCTTGCCACAACCCGAATACAGCCGCAATATGCGGCTGATTGGCCATAGCAATCAGGGCGGAAAACCCGACGGTGTACAGGTAATGGTGCACCGTGGCTATGCCTATGTCGGCCATATGGTATCGCAAGGGGTATCAATTATTGATGTGCGGGATGCGAAAAATCCGCGCCCGGCAGGTTTTATCGCCGCTCCCCCCAATACTTGGAACGTACACTTACAAGTCCATGATGACCTGCTGCTGGTGATTAACGCACGCGACCTGTTTGCCGACGCCAGTTTTGCGCAAGAGAAAGTCTATTACACCCGCTCCGTGGCACAAACCGTCAGTACCCGGCAGGAAGGTCGCAGTTGGAGTGCCGGTTTACGTATTTTTGATATTTCGATACCGGATAGACCGCGTGAAATTAGCTTCCTGCCGCTTGATGGTATTGGTATTCATCGCATCTGGTATGTTGGCGGCCGCTGGGCTTATGTTTCTGCATTGCTGGATGGCTACAGTGATTATATTTTCCTGGCCATTGATCTGGCTGACCCGCAAAAACCACAGGTGGCGGGGCGTTATGCTTTACCCGGCATGCATACTGCGGCGGGTGAGCAACCAAGCTGGCCAGAAGGCAAACGTTACGCATTGCATCATGCCATTATCAGCGGTGATACAGCCTATGGCAGTTGGCGCGATGGTGGACTGACCCTGCTGGATGTCTCTGACCGGCATGAGCCGAAACTGATCAGCCATCGCAACTGGAGCCCCCCCTTTGGTGGCGGTACCCATACTGCACTTCCATTGCCAGACCGCGACCTATTAGTGGTGCTGGATGAGGCGGTGCTGGATAATCAGGAAGATGGTGAAAAGCATATTTGGCTGTTCGATATTCGTGAGCCAAGCAATCCGGTGAGTATCTCAACTTTTCCGGTACCTGATGAGCGGGATTACGTCACAAAAGGGGCGCATTTCGGCCCGCACAACCTGCATGAGAACCGCCCAGGCAGCTTTATCAGTTCGTCACTGATTTTTGCTACCTATCAAAATGCCGGAGTGCGCGCTTACGACATCAGTAACCCATACCAACCGAAGGAAACCGGTGCATTAGTGCCTGCAGCCCCGGAAAAAATGGTGGATAAACGCCCTGGTCGGCCACAAGTTATTCAGTCATGTGATGTGTTTGTTGATGCACAAGGGATTATCTACAGCACCGATTATAACGCTGGGCTGTCAATCATCGAATATTTAGGTTAATTATCCTCTTCGTCCTTGACGTTACTGCTATGTTAGCGGTAACGCCCATGACCTTGGCGATATCAATTACTGGCAGATCGATTCAGGCCGATCTGCTGCTTACAAAAATTTTTCCTCCCTCCCCCCTCTCTTTATCGCCGCAATAGTCTAATGTAGTTGGTTGAGCCACTGTCGTAGCGCTGTGCGAGTCATTCTTTTTATTAGAAATAATCCGCATAGATATATCTTATTATCCAAATAATTAAAAAAGAAAATGCCATGAAAGGATTTCCATCACGTGTCACCAATTTATTGATTGCTTCGCTGGTCCTGACTATTGGGCGAGCTATCACCCTGCCCTTTATAACTATCTATTTGGCTGAGCATTTTCAGTTGGCTCCCGATAAAGTCGGGCTGGTGTTAGGGGCAAGTTTGACGTTAGGTATTTTCACTAGCCTATATGGTGGCTATCTGGTGGACAAATTCAATAAAAAGCTATTGATTTTGCTCGCAATAAGTCTGTTTTCTGCCACATTTTTTACTTTGCCATGGATTGAGCATCCGGCCTGGATCATTCTGATTTTGGCGCTGCTGCATTCGGCCTACTCGGTTTACAGTATCGCGCTCAAAGCCTGTTTTGCTGATTGGCTGCCAGTAAATGAACGTATTAAAGCCTTTTCAGCTAACTACACACTGGTCAATGTCGGCTGGGCGGTGGGGCCGGCGATGGGGGTTTTGGTGGTTGGTTTTGGCTCACAATTGCCTTTTATCATTTCGGGTGTATTGGCGTTGCTGGTCGCGGTGGCGTTGAAATTCAGAATAAGCAGTACCGATATGTTAGCAACAGAACATTCAGCCAGCGAATCAGTACCGGATTTCCGCCAAACATTTACTATCTTACGTTGTGATAAACGGCTGATTTACTTCACCCTGGGCAGTATGCTCAGTGCCATTGTCTTTGGCCAATTCTCGGGTTATTTATCTCAATATCTGATTACGGTGTCAGATGCTAAATTTGCCTATCAGGTGATCGGTGCAGTAATGACCGTTAATGCAACTATTGTGATTACCCTGCAATACTTATTAAGTCGCCGTATGAATCAGCAGAACTTAATGCGCTGGCTGATGTTTGGCACCCTGTTCTTTATCATTGGCCTACTCGGATTTATGGCGGCTCAAGATTCAATTCCACTATGGATGCTGGCAATGGCGATTTTCTCATTGGGCGAAATTATTGTTATCCCAGTCGAATACTTGTTTATCGATTTTATTGCTCCAGCGAATCTCAAAGGCAGTTACTATGGGGTACAAAATCTCGGTCAGTTAGGCGGAGCGATTAATCCGGTACTTTGTGGCTTCTTGCTAGCCTGGGCCGCACCGCAGATGATGTTCTATATGCTGATTATCGCGGCTATTTTGGGGCTGGCATTTTTGTATCGTGGCTATCGATTGGCTAAGACGCAGTCGGCTCAACCCCATCAGGTATCAGAACATACCCAATAGGCGCCCAGATGCAGCAAGGCGGGCTGCGAATAAGTTATGTGTAGTAGCAAATCAACACGCTCACAGTTTGATACATGATGAGTCTATTATTCATAGTGTGACAGCTAGCACATAATCAAACTTAATTGTATGATGAATGCACTCCGTAACTCAGGACCTTTTCTATGCGCAATGTGACTTCACTTTGCTGGCAGTACCTGCGGGCTTTCGCCATTATTTATCTGTGCTTATGGGCGGGTAAAGCACTGGCTTTGCTGCTGCCTATCACCATCCCTGGCAGTATCATTGGGATGCTGATTCTATTTGCTCTGCTGGCATCCCAGATATTGCCTTCAATCTGGGTGAAACCCGGTTGCCACCTACTGATCCGTTATATGGCGCTGTTGTTTGTGCCGATTGGTGTCGGTGTGATGCAGTACTACGACCAACTGACTAAACAGTTTGGTCCCATCGTAGTTTCCTGCTTTGTCAGCACCCTAATTGTCATGTTGGTGGTGGCTTACAGTTCTCATTATGTTCACCGCGAACGCAAAGTCATTGGTTCTCCTACCCATACCGAGGACGACAAATGATCAGCAATTTATGGTGGTCACTGCCACTCACCTTAATCGTATTCTTTGGTGCGCGTCGCTTAGCCCGCTGGCTGAAAATGCCACTGCTTAACCCATTATTGATATCGATGGTTGTTATCATTCCATTGCTGCTGGTCACGCATATGCCCTATGCCAACTATTTTGCTGGCAGCAAAGTATTGAATGATTTACTGCAACCCGCCGTGGTGGCGCTAGCTTTCCCGCTATATGAACAATTGCATCAAATTCGCGCCCGCTGGAAATCCATTATCAGTATCTGTTTTATTGGCAGTATTACCGCCATGGTTAGTGGTACGGCGGTTGCCCTGTGGATGGGAGCAACCCCGGAGATTGCGGCTTCGGTATTGCCTAAATCTGTCACCACACCTATTGCCATGGCCGTCGCTGAGTCTATCCATGGCTTACCCGCCATCAGCGCAGTATGCGTCATTTTTGTCGGTATTTTGGGTGCGGTATTTGGCCATAGCTTGCTAAATTTATTAAAGATAACCACTAAGGCCTCGCGAGGTTTAGCCATGGGTACCGCCTCCCATGCACTGGGCACCGCCCGTTGTGCTGAAATGGACTTTCAGGAAGGTGCATTTAGCTCACTGGCACTGGTAATCTGCGGGATTATCACTTCACTGTTGGCTCCTTTCCTATTCCCGGTGTTACTCCATTTGTTCGGCTAATGGCGTGAGACCCTGACGCGCAAACGTATATCAGGGTCTACAGTAACAAGGTGAAATAGCGCCTGTTTTCAGGTTTAAATTTGAGATACATCTCTCATTTGAGATTTTACTTGCATCGATTTCATTGGTAATGAGATCTTAATCACATCAAGAAGCCCCTAAGCTGCCTAAAATAGTTTCCCGTTACTCTTGGAGAGACTCCCTATGCAAGCACGTTTTCATGCCCCTTGGGCTAAGCTACCCGCTTCACTGCAATCAGCACTTGAACCTATTCTGAGCGCAAACGATTTCCCTGCCATGTTGACAGCGAAGCAAGTGGAAACGGTAAAAAGCATCAGTGGGTTGGATGACAATGCGCTGGCATTCGCGTTGTTGCCGCTGGCTGCCGCGTGTGCGCTGGCGCCAATCTCTCATTTTATGGTTGGTGCTATCGCTCAGGGGAGCAGCGGCAACCTCTATTTTGGCGCCAATATGGAGTTTAGCGGTGTACCGCTACAACAAACCATTCATGCCGAGCAGTGTGCGGTTACTCATGCCTGGTTACGCGGCGAAGCCAGCCTGGTCGCAATTACTGTTAATTACACTCCCTGTGGTCATTGCCGCCAGTTTATGAATGAGCTGAATAGCGGAACCGACCTGCATATCCATTTGCCGGGCCGCCCTGCCGCAACCCTGGGTCACTATTTGCCTGACTCTTTCGGCCCGAAAGATTTGGATATCACCACGCTGCTGATGGATCCGGTGTTTCATGGCTACACCGTAGCTGAAACCGATGCACTGACTCAGGCAGCCCTCGAAGGTGCGAACCACAGTCATGCTCCTTATAGCAATGCTCATAGCGGTGTTGCATTGGAAGCGGCTGATGGTGCTATCTATGTGGGCCGTTATGCAGAAAATGCCGCCTTCAACCCCAGCCTACCACCGCTGCAAGCTGCATTGATCCTGACCAACATTACCGGTGGGGATTGCGCGGCCATTCGCCGTGCGGTGCTGATTGAGGGCAGTAATCCGACACTGACTCAGTGGGATGCCACACTGGCAACACTGGCAGCCTTAGGTTGCGATGATGTAAAACACGTGACATTTTTGCCTAAATAACACCCAACTAATTGGGGGTTACATGGCTAACCCCCAGTTATCACGCTAATCCTACCGATTCCCCTAAATAGCAGTGAAACTCATTCCCGCGTGTACGACCTGATAAGTCATCTGGTATTCCAAGCCATAAGCTGGCCTGAGCGATGCCGATCATAGCACCGAGACCTCGCAACGAATGACGCCTGGTTCCAATAAACTGCTCAGCTAAATCTGCAAGTTAACTCGCACTTTTACCGATTACAGACATATTTAACTAACAAAAGCTGTACATATTCTTCTTATCTTTTAGGATCAGGGCAACAATTGCTATCAATACCCATAGTCATATAAGAGTAAAACTCATGGAACTTGAATACGAAAGTAAGCGCACCCTCTATATCCCCTACGCTGGTCCGATCCTGTTAGAATTCCCTCTCCTTAACAAAGGCAGCGCCTTTACTAATGATGAGCGCAACCACTTTAACTTACACGGATTGTTGCCTGAAGCGGTTGAAACTATTGAAGAACAAGCTGAGCGCGCTTACCGCCAGTATCAAGATTTTAAAAATGACGACGACAAGCATATCTATCTGCGCAACATTCAAGACACCAATGAGACTCTGTTTTACCGCCTGCTGGACGCCCATCTCAGCGAGATGATGCCAATTATCTACACGCCTACCGTTGGCGAGGCTTGTGAACACTTCTCTGATATCTATCGTCGTGCGCGTGGGTTATTTATCTCTTACCCAAACCGTGAACACATTGACGATATGTTACAAAACGCCACTAAACAGAACGTGAAAGTTATCGTGGTAACCGACGGTGAGCGAATTCTCGGCCTTGGCGATCAGGGTATTGGCGGCATGGGGATCCCCATTGGTAAATTGTCGCTGTATACCGCGTGCGGTGGTATCAGTCCAGCCTATACATTGCCGGTAGTGTTAGATGTCGGGACCAACAACCCGCAACGCCTGAATGACCCGCTGTATATGGGATGGCGTCATCCGCGTATTTCCGGTGATGAATATTATGCTTTTGTTGACGAATTCATTCAGGCGGTCAAACGCCGCTGGCCAAATGTGTTGTTGCAGTTTGAAGATTTTGCGCAGAACAATGCCACCCCGCTGCTGAACCGCTACCGTGACGAGCTATGTTGTTTCAATGATGATATTCAGGGCACCGCGGCGGTCACGCTGGGTAGCCTGATTGCTGCCAGCCATGCCGCAGGCAGCCAGTTACGCGACCAAACCGTCACCTTCCTCGGCGCCGGATCAGCAGGTTGCGGTATTGCTGAACAGATCATTGCACAGATGATTTCAGAAGGTTTGAGTGAAGATCAAGCTCGGGCGAGAGTCTTTATGGTTGACCGTTTTGGTCTGTTGACTGACAAACTACCTAACTTATTGGATTTCCAAAGTAAACTGGTGCAAAAGAGTGATTCGCTACAAAGCTGGAATCTGGCCAGTGACTCAATTTCACTGCTGGATGTGGTGCGCAATGCTAAACCGACCGTGCTGATTGGTGTCTCAGGCCAGCCGGGGTTGTTTACTGAAGAGCTGATCCGCGAGATGCACCAGCACTGTCCACGGCCGATTGTAATGCCATTGTCTAACCCGACATCACGGGTTGAAGCACGGCCAGAGGACATTATTAACTGGACCGATGGTGCCGCACTGGTTGCCACGGGCAGCCCATTCTCACCGGTTAGTTATAAGGAGAAGCTGTATCCGATTGCACAATGCAATAACTCTTATATCTTCCCAGGGATTGGTTTGGGTGTGCTGGCATCGGGCGCCCGGCGGGTGACCGACGGTATGTTGATGGCAGCCAGTCGTGCATTGGCTGACTGTTCACCACTAGCATCGAACGGTGAAGGGGCATTGCTGCCGCGTATCGACGATATTCAGGCTGTGTCAAAGAGCATTGCAATGCAGGTGGGCAAAGCGGCGCAGTTGCAAGGTGTCGCCATTGTTACCTCAGAAGAAGCGCTGGCAAAAGCCATTGAGCATAACTATTGGCAGCCGCAGTACCGCACTTATAAGCGCACATCGTTCTAGTTATTATTCGGCCTGTACTTCGGTATGGGCCGAATAACGAATCCCCCTGTAGCTTCAAGGACGAAGATAATACCCAAAGGCATTGGAGTTACAGCCAGCCGACAAGCCAACAACGCTGTAGCTTCAAGGACGAAGGGTATAAGGCTTGCGCCGCATGCGCAGGTAAAGTAGCCTTGCAAATATGACCAGTAGATTGGATGCATCAAAGGCCTGAGAATGTGGAAACGCCTGATTATTAGCTTGATTACCATCGTAGGGTTGCTGATGGTGACTGCTATTGCGCTCGATCGCTGGATTAGCTGGAAAACAGCCCCCTTTATCTATGATGAGCTACAAGACTTGCCCCACCGGCAGGTCGGTGTGGTCTTGGGTACAGCTAAATATTATCGCACTGGTGGTATTAATCAGTTTTATCAATATCGGATCCAAGGGGCGATAAACGCCTATAACAGTGGCAAAGTCAGTTATTTACTGCTTAGCGGCGATAATGCGCTGCAAAGTTATAATGAGCCGATGACCATGCGCCGCGACCTGATCGCCGCCGGTGTCGCCCCCGCTGATATCGTGCTGGATTACGCGGGCTTCCGTACATTGGACTCCATCGTGCGCACCCGTAAGGTATTCGACACCAACGATTTTATTATCATTACCCAGCGCTTCCACTGCGAACGGGCACTGTTTATCGCCCTCCATATGGGGATTCAGGCGCAGTGTTTTGCCGTCCCGTCCCCCAAAGATATGCTCAATGTGCGAGTGCGTGAGATTTTTGCCCGTCTCGGCGCATTGTCGGATCTCTATATTCTGAAACGCGAACCACGTTTTCTTGGGCCATTAATCCCTATCCCTGCGATACATGTGATCCCCGATGACGCACAAGGTTATCCGGCCGTCTCACCGGAACAATTGGTTGAACTGGAACACCGGCTGGCAGAAGAAAAGCAGAAAAATCCTGCACCAGCACCATGATTTTGAATTAGCTTTTGCTATTGGATTGGGTTTATCAAAGGTCAAGTGAGCTATGAGGCACTAACAACCGAAATCTAATCCGATCCTGTTTTTAATAATACACCCGTCCGGTTAACCCCTTTGCCCCAAGAATGCCCCTACATCACTCTCAACCTCCCCCATCTGCTGTAACAACTGCAAGGTTTCCAGTGCTTCCTCTTCATCCAGCCTGCTCATGGCAAACCCGACATGCACCAACACCCAATGGCCGATTAATGCCAGACTGGCCTGCGAGTCGGCAGCCACCAGCATAATATTCGCCGAACGCCGCACACCGCACACATCCACCCAGGCAGTACCGGGCTGAGTTTCATCCAGTGCGACAATTTGACCGGGGATGCCTATACACATAGCCTAGCCTCTGCGTTATTCAATCGCCCAATTTCAGTTAAAAAAAGTAAACTCATTCCACCTCCAGTCGCTTAAGTATGACGCCATCATCAGATGCGCCGATGCGTAAATGGCTCCCGGCACACAATGGGCAACGTATCACTTTGCTACTCAGCAAATTAACCTGCTGCTGGCAATCAAAGCACCACACCTGTGACGGCTGCTGGCTAAGATGCAGCACACAACCTTCCGCCAGCGTGCCTCGGCATACCAACTCAAAACAGAACTCTAACGCCTGCGGTTCGACGCAGGAAAATGCGCCGGTTTCTAACCACACCCCCGTAATTCGCTGCGCGCCATGTAAGCGAGCCTGCTGTTCCATCATGGCAATAGCATGTTGGCACAAGGTTATTTCATGCATGACCGTGCTGCTCCTGTGGCGTATCCCTGACAATAGCGATGCAAAGAAGATGCCAGCCACGCGCTGATTTTCACTTGTTCGAAAAATCATCTAAACAACTAATAAATAACACTATTATTTAGATGTGGCCGCAACCAGATGATTAAGGTGAGCAATCACTGTCGAAGTGTCATTGATGAGCGGCGGTTTCGTCACTAATGTCGACACTTAACCACCGTAATTACGCCATTTTCACTGCCGTTTAAATCTCCGCTATTTACTCCCCCCGCCCCAATGCACAGCAGGCGTGCCTTCACCGCTCTTTTACAGCAGCAGCAGGCGTGCTGGCACAGAATATGCTTTGCAGCTTAGAAATGATTGCTATCAGCCTGACTGTCACCAGATTTTTGTCCCGGAGGGTATGGCTATGAACCGCTTTGTCATTGCGGAGTCGAGGCTTTGTATTGGATGCAATACCTGCATGGCTGCTTGCAGCCAGGTGCATAAAGCCAAGGGTTTACAAGAGCACCCCAGATTGACCGTGATGCGAAATGCCACGGTCACAGCACCGATTCTCTGTCGCCACTGCGAGGATGCATGGTGCGCGCGAGTTTGTCCGGTCAATGCCATCACGTTGACCAATAACGCCGTTGAGTTGGATGAAACCACCTGCATCGGCTGCAAGCTCTGTGGTATCGCCTGCCCGTTTGGCGCAATTACGCCCGCTGGCAGTAAGCCATTAGCCGTGCCGGAGAGCTTTCCTGAATATATTCCGATGACCGAGCTGTCTGATGTGCCATTCAGCCCGGCCAACATGAACCCGTTCCTGGCCTGGACGGCCGGTGTTCGTGCCATTGCTGTGAAATGTGACCTATGCAGCTTCCAACCACAGGGACCGGAATGTGTACGGGTCTGCCCCACTAACGCACTGATGTTGGTGGATGAACACAGCATCGAGCAAGCCAATCAGGCTAAACGGCTCGCTGCGGCCCGTGGGTTTGCCAACGACCTGCCCTTTATCACCGGGGACAGCTCGCCCACCCTCTCTCACGAGGAGCAGAAAAGATGATGAACTCTCTGGAGCTACTGTGGCTCTCCTTACTGCTCTATCTGGCTGGTGCGCTACTTTCGCTACTTTTGGCTCGCCGGGAAACGCTGGCGATTTATGCCGCTGGGCTGGCTTCATTGCTGGGTGGGGTTGCTGGCTTGTTTGCCGCCGCGCCAACCTTACTGGGGGGCGATATCATTACCTTTATCACCGCCGGGCCATTCCCCTTCGCGGCCTTCAGTCTGCGCCTTGATCCATTGGCGGCCTTTATGCTGATGGTCATCTCACTGCTAGTGGTGGTCACTTCGCTGTATTCACTGGCTTATGTGCAGGAATACAAAGGGCGTGGGGCATGGGGAATGGGGGTATTTATGAACCTGTTCATCGCCTCGATGGTGGCACTGGTGGTGGTGGATAACGCCTTCTACTTTATTATTTTCTTTGAAATGATGTCATTGGCTTCCTACTTCTTGGTAATTTCCGATCAAGACGACGATGCTATCAGCGCCGGCCTACTCTACTTTCTGATTGCCCACGCCGGTTCCGTGTTAATCATGATTGCCTTCTTCTTATTGTACCGCCAGAGCGGCAGCCTGGAATTTTCCTCCTTCCGGCAGGTGCATCCAGAGCCGGTGATGGCTTCCGTTATCTTCCTGCTGGCTTTCTTCGGTTTTGGTGCCAAAGCTGGGATGCTGCCATTACATGGCTGGCTCCCACGCGCCCATCCCGCAGCCCCATCTCATGCCTCGGCCTTGATGTCCGGCGTGATGGTAAAAATTGGTATCTTCGGCATCATCAAGGTTGGTATCGATTTACTCGGTGCCAGCCAAATATGGTGGGGAGTGGTGGTGCTGGCCTTTGGTGCAGTGTCGTCGGTACTGGGAGTGCTGTATGCATTAGCCGAACACGATATCAAACGGCTGCTGGCTTATCACACAGTTGAAAACATCGGCATTATTCTGATGGGCGTTGGGGTTGGCATGATAGGTATCGCGGGCCACCAGCCTATATTGGCCGCCCTTGGCCTACTGGGTGCACTCTACCATCTGCTTAACCATGCAGTATTCAAAGGGTTATTGTTCCTTGGCGCTGGCGCCGTTATCTACCGGGTGCACACCAAAGATATGGAAAAGATGGGTGGGCTGGCAAGGATGATGCCGTATACCGCACTGGCGTTTCTGGTGGGATGTATGGCAATTTCAGCGCTGCCGCCCTTCAATGGTTTTGTCAGTGAATGGTTCACCTATCAATCGTTATTTACTATGACCAAAGATGGTGGATTTATTATTCGTCTGGCCGGACCGATTGCCATCGTCATGCTGGCAATTACCGGCGCGCTGGCGGCCATGTGCTTCGTTAAAGTCTACGGCATTAGCTTCTGCGGCCTACCGCGCACGGAAAAAGCCGCACAGGCGCGGGAAGTGCCGTGGCCAATGACGGCAGCCATGCTGTTGCTGGCCCTACTGTGCCTGGCATTGGGGATTGGTGCCACCGAGGTAGCACCGGTGATTGCCCGCATTGCCAGTAGCCTGATAGCGGCCCCTGCGGCACAGACTTTACAGGTTGCACAAGGGCCGCTGTTGTTCCCACAACACAGTTCTCAAGCGATGCTGTCTACCCTCTACATCTTCTTCGGCTTATTAATCCTGCCACTGGTGATTTTACTGATAGCCAGTCTCTACAAAGGCAGCCGTCTGGCATTTCGCCATGGCGGTGACCCATGGGCCTGTGGTTATGCCTACGAACAAGCAATGACCGTCTCCGCCGGTGGTTTTACTCAACCCTTGCGGATGATGTTTGCCCCACTCTATCGAATGCGTAAAACCCTCTCCCCCGCACCGATGATGCAACGTGCTCTTGAGCACTCGATCAGTGGTGCCGGGCGGGTAGAGCCGCTATGGGACGACAAAATTGTGGCCCCGCTTATTCGCCTGATCCAATGGCTCAGCCAGCGTATTCAATGGCTACAACAGGGTGATTTCCGCCTCTACTGTCTGTATGTGGTCGCCGCACTGGTTACCCTGCTGATAATCGCGGCTATTTAAGGAGACGAGCAATGCCAACTACTGATATGCCTGCGGTCTCTATGATTGCCTTCGCCATTGGGCAGGCGCTTTTCATGCTGGCGCTGGCACCATTGATGTCGGGTATTTCGCGCATGGTAAAAGCCCGCATGCACTCACGCCGCGGGCCGGGCGTGCTACAAGACTATCGTGATTTAGCCAAACTGTTAAAACGTCAGGATGTAGCACCGGCGAATGCAGGCATCATCTTCCGTCTGATGCCTTATGTGTTATTAGGCAGCATGTTGCTGATTGCGATGGCGCTGCCCATTTTCACGCTAGCATCGCCATTTGGCGTGGCAGGAGACCTGATAGCCCTGCTTTATCTGTTCGCGCTGTTCCGCTTCTTCTTCTCACTGGCCGGTCTGGATAGCGGCAGCATCTTTGCCGGTATCGGTGCCAGCCGTGAGTTAACCCTTGGTGTGCTGGTGGAACCGACACTGATTCTGTCGCTACTGGTAGTGGGGTTAATCGCCGGTTCGACCAATATCGGCACCATCAGTACTGCACTCTCGACCGGCCACTGGCAATCGCCGACCGCAACCGCGCTGGCGTTACTGGCCTGTGGTTTCGCCGTGTTTATCGAGATGGGCAAAATCCCGTTTGATGTCGCCGAAGCTGAGCAAGAGTTACAAGAAGGGCCGCTAACCGAATACTCAGGTGCCGCGCTGGGTCTGGTCAAATGGGGCATCAGCCTGAAACAAGTGGTGGTGGCACAACTGTTCCTCGCCGTGTTTATTCCGTTCGGCAAGCTGGCAGTACTCACTGGATTTGGCCTGTTGTGGGCGCTACTGGCCTGCATTATCAAGCTGGTGGTGGTGTTTGTACTGGCCTCCATCGTGGAAAACAGTATCGCCCGTGGGCGCTTCCTGTTGACCTCCCGTGTTACCTGGCTGGGGTTTGGTGTTGCTGCCTTGTCCCTGGTTTTCTATCTCACAGGTCTTTAAGGAGCTAATAAACCCATCATGGAGAACATGGCTCTTATGAATATCGCCCTAATGAACATCGCCCTTGCGACCATTCTGGTCCCATTTGCCGGTGCCATCCTCACGGCCTGCTTGCCACAGCAATGGGCAAAATGGTCCTGTACTTTCTTTTCACTACTGGCAACTCTCGGAACCCTGTTGCTGGCCTATATCTACTTAAGTGGCGGGAAGATTGATGTCACGGTTGATCTAATTCACTACGGCGATATGGCGCTGTTTGGCCTGACTATCGACCGCATCAGTACCTTGATTGCTTTCGCCGTCGTCTTTCTTGGGCTGCTGGTCAGTATCTATTCTACCAGTTATCTGACCCTGGGTAATCGCGAGCACCCGCACGAAGGCACTAACCGCTACTACGCCCTGTTGCTGGTATTTATCGGTGCAATGGCCGGGTTGGTATTGTCATCCACTCTGCTGGGTCAGTTGTTCTTCTTTGAAATCACCGGCGGTTGTTCGTGGGGATTAATTGGTTACTACCAGAGTCAGAAGTCACTGCGCTCGGCACTCAAAGCGCTGCTGGTAACCCATGTTGCGGCTATCGGCCTGTATCTGGCGGCCGCGGTGTTACTGGTTAATACCGGCACCTTTGCCCTAACGGCACTGGCGCAATTAGACAACAGCACCAAAATCATAGTGTTCGGCGGCATCCTGTTTGCCGCTTGGGGGAAATCCGCCCAGTTGCCACTGCATATCTGGTTACCGGATGCGATGGAAGCCCCGACGCCGGTCAGTTCATACCTGCACGCCGCCTCGATGGTCAAAGTGGGGGTTTATATCTTTGCCCGCGCTATTTATTCCGCTGGCGATGTACCCCAAATAATTGGCACCGTGGGCATGGTGATGGCAGTGATTACGCTGATCTATGGCTTCTTTATGTATCTGCCACAAAAAGATATGAAGCGGCTGCTGGCCTACTCCACCATTACCCAGTTGTCTTACATCTTCTTCGCTCTGTCGTTGGCTATCTATGGCTCAAAAATGGCCTTTGATGGCGGCATTGCCTACATCTTTAACCATGCGTTTGCCAAGAGTCTGTTCTTCTTAGTGGCAGGTGCGCTGAGCTATAGCTGCGGTACTCGTATGTTACCCAAACTCAAAGGCATCATGGGCAAAATGCCACTACTGGGCGTGGGGTTCTGTGTCGCTGCACTGGCAATCACTGGGGTGCCACCTTTTAATGGCTTCTTCAGCAAATTCCCTATTTTTGCCGCTGGCTTCTCGCTCTCTCACGAACATTGGCTACTGATACCTCTGCTGGTGCTGGCACTACTTGAATCGGTAGCGAGCTTTGGCTGGTTCCTCTACTGGTTCGGGCAAACCGTACCCGGTAAACCATCACCAGAGGTCGCCTGCGCCAAACCGCTGCCACTGGCGATGCAGGGGGTATTGGTGATTCTGGTGATTATGTCGGTGTGCTCAAGCTTTATTGCTGTCGCCTGGCTCGGATAAGGGAGTAGAAAATGACCGGAACACTTCTTGTCAATAATTTGGTCGTAAATAACCTCGCAGGGCTGCTGATCATTACCTCACTACTGGTAATCATCGCCAAGAAACCCGCCACTTCGGCGCTGCTTTATGCCTTGCAGTCACTGGTACTGGTGCTGATTTTTCTGGTACTGGCTGAAACCTTGGGTGCCCACGAGCTGTACCTGTGGTCGCTGAGTGCCTTTGTCACCAAAGTGGTGCTGGTGCCGTGGATTATGTATCGCGCTTTTCGCCAAATGGACGATCCCAAAGCCAATGGCGGCATCATTGGTACCGCCAGCCTGATTTTTATCGCCGCCATCATTATCTTGCTGAGCTACTTCGTGGTTGAACCGGTGCAACTGCCCATGGTCAGCGCACTGAAACCGGCGCTGGCCGTCTCATTGGGGCATTTCCTGATTGGCCTGCTGTGTATCGTCACCCAACGCAATATTCTGAAAAATATCTTTGGCTATTGCCTGATGGAGAACGGGGCTCATCTGATGCTGGCGCTGCTGGCCTTCCGCGCACCGGAATTGGTCGAGATTGGCGTTGCCACCGATGCCATCTTCGCGGTGATTGTGATGACGCTCATGGCGCGCAAGATTTACCGCACGCTGCACACGCTGGATGTTAAACAACTGACGGCGCTAAAGGGGTAATGAAATGAGTAATACTGACCTGCTGTTGTTGCTGCTGGCGATACCTCTAATAGCCTCATTGCTCGCGTTCGCTTGCCGGGCGTTAGGCAGTGCCGCACGGATGGCAACCACTTGGGTGCATTTTACCGGCATCACTGTGTTGCTAGTGGTGGCGCTGACGGTAGTGTGTCGGGTTGCGCTGGGCGGGGAGATTCTGGCGGCGCATAATTGGCTGCATATCGATAGTCTCAGCGCGCTGTTCCTCGCTATTCTGGGCATTATCGGCTTTATCACCGGTCTCTATTCCCTTGGCTATATGCGTCATGAAGTGAATAATGGCGAAATCACAGTTGGCACGCTGTGCAACTACTACGGTTTCTTCCATCTGTTCCTGTTCACCATGCTGTTGGTGGTCACCAGTAATAACCTGATCCTGATGTGGGTTGGTATTGAAGCCACTACCCTCAGCTCAGCCTTTTTGGTGGGATTATACGGGCAGCGCTCCTCACTGGAGGCGGCGTGGAAGTACATTATTATCTGTACCGTCGGTGTGGCATTCGGGTTGTACGGCACAGTGCTGGTATATGCCAATGCCGCGAATGTGCTGGCAGATCCGGGCAGTGCTATCTTCTGGACCGTGGTTTCTGAACACGCTAAAGAGTTGGACCCCAGCCTGATGCATCTGGCGTTTGTCTTTATCCTGATTGGCTTCGGTACCAAAACCGGGCTGTTCCCAATGCATTCGTGGCTACCGGATGCCCACAGTGAAGCTCCTAGCCCCACCAGCGCCCTGTTATCCGCCGTACTGCTTAACTGCGCCCTGCTGGTTATCATCCGTTACTACATCATTATCAGCGCCGCCATCGGGCCACATTTCCCACAAATGCTGCTGTTGGTGTTCGGCATGATGTCGGTTGCGGTATCCGCCTTCTTTATTCTGGCTCAGCGCGATATGAAGCGTTTACTGGCCTATTCCAGCGTCGAGAATATGGGGTTAATTGCGGTTGCGCTGGGCATTGGCGGCCCGCTAGGTGTGCTGGCAGCACTGTTCCACACCTTGAATCACAGCCTGGCTAAGACCTTGCTGTTCTGTGGTTCCGGCAATGTGTTATTGAAATACGGCACGCGGGATATGGGCGCGATTAAAGGCATTATCCGCGTCGCACCGCTGACTGCGGTGTTACTGGCTGGTGGCGCATTAGCGCTGGCCGGGATGCCGCCGTTTAACGTATTTATCAGTGAGTTTATGGTGGTGGCTGCCGCGATTGACGCCGGCCATATTTGGCTGGTTATCGCCCTGCTCTTGCTACTAACACTGGTACTGGCCGGATTGGTACGCATGATAGCCAACACCGTGTTGGGAACACCACCGGCAGCGGTCAGCAAAGGCGAACTGGGTATTCTGACCACCGCGCCGATGGCGATACTGTTGTTGTTGATGCTGTTGCTTGGCGTGCATATTCCGGCTCCAGTGACCCGTTTATTGACCGATGCGGCCCAGATTGTTCTCAATAACGATGGCAGTGAGCCAACCCAGCAACAATTTATGCTGCCGTGGCAGCACCTCTCTCCACCGCAACCCGTAACTCAGCCCATTCCATCCGTTGCACAGAGCCATAGTGCGGTGCAACTAACCCCGAATCGTCAGGAGATGTAACGTGACTCGCGAAACCCCTATTTCAGCTATTCCGGGTTCAGGTCAGCCGGTGTCAAGCCATCCACACAGCGGTGAAAAGCTGGGTGCAGCCTATGTAGCCCGCCTGCGTGAACAATTTCCTGCGGCGATTTTAGATGAAGAGTGGCAAACCCCTGATCAACTGACCATTACCATCAAACTAAATAGCCTGCCCGATGTGGTAGAGCACCTTTATTATCAACAAGGTGGCTGGTTGTCGGTGCTGTTTGGTAATGATGAACGCAGCCTGAATGGCTATTTTGCCATTTACTATGTGCTGTCGATGGAAGGCCGTGAACAATATGGCGAAGAGACCGGTAAGCAGTATGGCGATAAGTGCTGGGTGATTGTCAAAGCACTTATCAGCCCTGAACGACCGGAGTTCCCGTCAGTCACACCTCGGGTACCTGCCGCCGTCTGGGGCGAGCGAGAAGTACGCGATATGTATGGTCTGCAACCGGTTGGTCTGCCTGATGAGCGCCGTTTAGTGCTGCCCGATGATTGGCCAGATGACCTCTATCCGTTGCGTAAAGACACCATGGACTATCGCCAGCGCCCCACGCCCACCAGCGATACAGAAACCTATCAGTTTGAAAACGAAGCAGGCAGCAGTAGCCGGGTGGTGCCTATTGGCCCAATGCATATTACCTCTGACGAACCGGGTCACTTCCGGCTGTTTGTCGACGGCGAAGATATTATTGATGCCGATTACCGCCTATTTTATGTCCATCGTGGCATGGAGAAACTGGCCGAAACTCGCATGGGTTACAACGACGTCACCTTCCTGTCAGATCGCATCTGCGGCATCTGTGGCTTCACCCACAGCGTGGCCTACACCTCTTCCATTGAAAATGCTTTGGGCATTATCGTGCCGCCACGGGCACAGATGATCCGCACCATTTTGCTTGAAGTAGAGCGGCTGCACAGCCATCTGCTCAATATCGGTTTGTCTTGTCACTTTGTTGGTTTCGATACCGGTTTTATGCAGTTCTTCCGCGTGCGTGAAAAAGCGATGACGATTGCTGAGATGCTCACTGGCGCACGTAAAACCTACGGTCTGAATCTGATTGGTGGCGTACGCCGCGATATCCTGAAAGCGGATCGCATCAAAACGCTGCAATTGGTCTCGGAGATGCGTGCCGATATCGGCCAGTTAGTGGATATGTTGATGAGCACCGCCAATATCGAACAACGTACCGTGGGGGTGGGCCTGCTGGATCGCAAAATCGCCCGCGATTTCAGTCCGGTCGGCCCAATGATCCGCGCCAGTGGCTATGCGCGTGATATGCGCCATGACCACAGCTACGCCAACTATGCCAATGTGCCCAAAGAGTTGTTTACCCTTGATGGCTGCGATGTCCACTCCCGCCTGCTGGTGCGGGTGCGCGAGTTCTTTGACTCGCTGGTGATGATTGAATATGGCCTGAACCATATGCCTGGCGGGCCGCTGCTGGAAGAAAAAGTCAATTACCAACCTTACAAGTTCGCCCTCGGGTTCTCGGAAGCACCACGTGGCGAAGATGTGCATTGGAGCATGACCGGCGACAACCAGAAGCTATTCCGCTGGCGTTGCCGTGCGGCAACTTACGCCAATTGGCCGGTGCTGCGTTATATGTTGCGCGGCAATACCGTCTCCGATGCGCCCCTGATTATCGGCAGCCTCGATCCCTGCTACTCCTGTACTGACCGGGTCACTCTGGTGGATGTGCGCAAGCAAAAATCCGTCACTGTGCCGTACAAAGAGATCGAGCGTTATGGCATTGAGCGCACCCATTCGCCGCTCAAATAGAGGGATGAAGAATGTTCAAACTGTTTAAAACCATCCTGAAAGTGGGCGACACCACGGTGAAATACCCGTTTAAGCCGCTTGAGGTCAGCCACGGTTTTCGCGGCAAACCGCAATATGATGCCGAGCAATGCATCGCCTGTGGTGCTTGTACCATGGCCTGCCCTGCCAATGCGCTAACCATGGAAACCGATCTTGCTAGCGGCACTCGTCAGTGGCAGTTATTTCTCGGGCGTTGCATTTTTTGTGGCCGCTGTGAGGAGGTCTGCCCGACCCGCGCCATTGTGTTATCACAAGAGTTTGAACTGGCCGTCTTCAACAAAGCGGATTTGTATCAGCGCGCCAGTTTTACCCTTGCCCATTGCCAGCAATGCCAGCAACCCTTTGCACCGAAAAAAGAAGTGGATTATGTCATGGCACTGCTGATTCATTCCGGGATGGCGGCCGAGGATGTCGAGCAGCAGCGGCCACATTTTGAAACTTGCCCTGAGTGTAAGCGCAAACAGAATATCGTTATTAATAACAACGTCATGCTGGATCAGCATAGCGAAGGGAGGGGCAAGCTATGAGCCAACCACATTCATTAAAACCGGGCTGGGGGCACCATGTTAGCCAGCCGATCGCACTTGATCCCTCGGTTGCCCAGTTAAAAAGTAAATTATTGAAAGATATCAAGCGCTCCGCCTATGTCTATCGGGTGGATTGTGGTGGCTGCAACGGCTGTGAGATTGAGATTTTCTCCTCAATCACCCCACTGTTCGACACCGAGCGCTTTGGTATCAAAGTAGTCGCCTCCCCCCGCCACGCGGATATTTTGCTGTTTACCGGTGCGGTTACTCGCGCCATGCGCACACCGGCACTGCGCGCTTATGAATCGGCACCGGACCCAAAAATCTGCGTCTCTTACGGCGCGTGTGGTTGTGGTGGTGGCATCTTCCATGACCTGTACTGTGTCTGGGGTGGCAGCGATACCATCGTACCGATTGATGTGTACATTCCCGGTTGCCCGCCGACCCCAGCCGCAACCATCTATGGTTTTGCCGTGGCATTGGGTCTGCTGGAGCAAAAACTGAAAGGCGAAGAGCATCAGGAGAGTGCCGATGAACGCGTCGCGCTGATTCACCCCGATGCACCGCTCAATCTGCGAGTGCTGTTGGAGCGTGAAGCGCGCCGTATGGCCGGCTATCGCCAGGGGCGGGAAATCACCGACAGTTTCTTGTCGCTGCTGGTCAATCAGCCATTACCGGAATTTGAACAGCGCTGCCAGAACTACCTGCGCCAACAAGATGATCCGCGTCTGAGCGAGATATTCGCTAACCTGCAACACATTGCCCTGATACAATTGGCGGGAGGCAAAGCTGATGTCCGCTAAGGTTATTTTCTATGCACTGAATCAGAAATTCCTCGACAGTGATGACGATATGCCCGAGCAAGCACAACAAGTGATGTATTACTCACTGGCTATCGGCCACCATGTGGGGGTGATTGATTGCTTAAAAGCCATCATGGAATGCCCGCTGGCAGAATATGAACAATGGTTTGGTCAGTTGCCCGCCGGCGAGGCTCACCGCAAGATGGCCGGTTTACTGAAGTTTGGTGAAATCACCATCGACAGTACCCATACCCAGTTATTGGCAAAAGCCTTCGCACCACTGGCTGAAAACTCCGCCTCACTCCACCAGCCATGGAGCCAACAACTGCTGCAAACCCTGTACGATATCGAGCAGGAACCTGCCATCTATTTAATGGTGAAACGCCGCCCATGAACATGCCACATCTCCCCGCCACTCACACCACCGCCCTCAATCTAGTGTTAACCGTTGGCAACAGCATGATGGGCGATGACGGCGCAGGCCCACTACTGGCTGAACGCATGACACAACAACCACTGATTGACTGGCAGGTGATTGACGGTGGTTCGGCACCGGAAAATGTGGTGCATCGTATTCGCGCATTGCAACCGACGCGATTAGTTATTGTCGATGCTGCCGATATGGAGCTGCCGCCGGGTGAGATTCGCATCATTGACCCTGAGCGAATTGCCGAAATGTTTATCATGAGCACCCATAATTTACCGCTCGACTTTCTAATTGATCAGTTAAAGGAAGATATTAGTGAAGTCATTTTTGTAGGGATTCAACCCACCTTAGTAGCGTTTTACTTCCCAATGACCGAGCCAGTAAAACAGGCGGTAGAAACGGTGTATCAACAACTGCCACACTGGCAAGGTGACGGTGGTTTCGCGCATTTATAGCGAAATGACGGCATGGCGTCGTCAAATTTGCCGACGTCATGCCAGCCGACAGTTTCCTGTTAACCTCCCCGCCCACATCAGCATCCACTAATCCTTTATAAAACAATCACATTTATTCACTTTTACCTGACCACTTCAAGTTGGCATAAACCATGCAGTATGTAAGGTAATGAGCCAGATTAGCTGTTCTAAACGTGAATCTGCCAGATCTATCAATTTATACCCAATAGATTTCAAGGTGCAGGAAGGCGGCAAGCGAGTGAGTCCCGATGAGCTTACTCAAGTAAGTGATTCGGGCGAACGAGTGCAGCCAACACATCTGCAACTTGAAAGATGAAGATATTTATCCCCAATAGATTTCAAGGTGCAGGAAGGCGGCAAGCGAGTGAGTCCCGATGAGCTTACTCAAGTAAGTGATTCGGGTAAGCAAGTGCAGCCAACACACCTGCAACTTGAAAGATGAAGATATTTATCCCCAATAGATTTCAAGGTGCAGGAAGGCGGCAAGCGAGTGAGTCCCGATGAGCTTACTCAAGTAAGTGATTCGGGTAAGCAAGTGCAGCCAACACATCTGCAACTTGAAAGATGAAGGGGAAGGAGAGAACACAATGAACCGGTTCATAATCGCAGACCCCAAAAAGTGTATTGGCTGCCGCACCTGTGAGGTGGCCTGCGTGCTGGCACACAACGGTGGCAAGCTGGACACGCTAACTAAAGCCAATTTCGCGCCTCGGCTGAAGGTGGTTAAAGGGCTAAATGTCAGTACCGCCATTATGTGTCGGCACTGTGAAGATGCCCCTTGTGCCAATGTTTGCCCGAACGGCGCAATTGTTCGGGCAGCGGACAGTATTCAAGTGTTGCAGGAAAAATGCATTGGCTGCAAAACCTGTGTCGTTGCCTGCCCGTATGGTGCGATGAGCGTCGTGACCAAACAGGTCGAAGTGATGTTTAACGGCCTCTCACAAGGATTCTGCCTGAAAGCCGAAGCACAGAAATGTGACTTGTGCGAAGGGCAAGCCGCCGGCCCGGCGTGTATCTCCGTTTGCCCAACGCAGGCGCTGCACATGATTGGCCGCGACACCATGCAGGCCATGCTGCGCAAAAAACAGATGCGTGCTGCTTTAGATGAAGCCAACGAAATGAGCTTTTAGTCAATAAGGCTGCGGCTCCAAGAACGAAGGGTAATTATTATGAAAAAAGCATTAACGGTCTGCCCGTACTGTGGCTCCGGCTGCAAAATCAATTTGCTGGTTGAGAATGGCAAAGTGGTTGGCGCTGAAGGCGCAAATGGCGTCACCAATCAGGGTGAGTTGTGTCTGAAAGGCTACTATGGTTGGGACTTTCTCAATGACACCAAATTGCTAACTCCGCGCCTTAAACAGCCGATGATCCGTCGCCAAAAAGGCGGCAAGCTGGAGGCGGTATCCTGGGATGAAGCGATTGAGTTTGCTAGCAGTAAACTGCGGGCAATCAAAGAAAAATATGGCCCGGAAGCCATTATGCATACCGGTTCATCCCGTGGCCCAGGCAATGAAACCAACTATGTGATGCAGAAATTTGCCCGTGCGGTTACCGGCAGCAACAATATTGACTGCTGCGCCCGTGTTTGCCACGGCCCGTCGGTCGCCGGGCTGCAAGTGACATTGGGTAATGGCGCGATGAGTAATTCAATCTGTGAGATTGAAGATACCAAATGTATTTTAGTGTTTGGCTACAACGCCGCTGACTCCCATCCGATCGTGGCCCGCCGTATTCTGAAAGCCAAAGAAAAAGGCGCGAAAGTGATTGTCTGCGATCCACGCCATATCGAAACGGCGCGTATTGCAGATCTCTGGTTACCCCTGAAAAACGGCTCCAATATGGCACTGGTAAATGCCTTTGCCAATGTGTTGATCACTGAAGAGCTGTACGATAAAGATTATGTCTCCCGCTATACCGAGGGCTTCGACGAGTACCGTGAAATCGTCGCCAAATACACCCCGGAATATGTCGAAAGCATTACTGGCCTGCCGGCGAAATCAATTCGTGAAGCCATGCGTATCTATGCCGCCGCCCCTTCAGCCACCATCTTGTGGGGGATGGGTGTCACTCAGTGGGGCCAGGGCGTAGATGTCGTGAAAGGGTTGTCAGGACTGGCACTGTTAACCGGTAATCTGGGGCGCCCGAATGTCGGTGTTGGTCCGGTACGCGGGCAAAACAACGTGCAGGGTGCCTGCGATATGGGCGCATTGCCAAATATGTATCCGGGTTATCAATCTGTGACCGATCCCGCCACACTGGAAAAATTTGCCAAAGCCTGGGGGGTACCATCCCTGTCCGATAAAGTCGGTTACTCGCTGACCGATGTTCCACATAAAGTGAAAGAGGGGAAAATTAAAGCCAACTACGTGATGGGCGAAGATCCACTCCAGACCGAACCGGATTTGTCCATGATGCGTGAAGCCTTCAGCGAATTAGAACTGCTGATTGTGCAAGATATCTTTATGACTAAAACCGCAGCCGAGGCGGATGTTATCTTCCCCGCCACCTCGTGGGGCGAACATGAAGGGGTCTATTCTGCAGCAGACCGTGGTTTCCAGCGGTTTGAAAAAGCGGTTGAGCCACAAGGTGATGTAAAACCAGATTGGGAAATTATTAGTCTGATGGCGACCGCACTCGGCTATCCGATGAAATATAACAATACCAAAGAGATTTGGGATGAACTGCGTGAGTTGTGCCCGCTGTACTATGGCGCAACCTACGAGAAAATGGCAGGTTTGGGCTATATCCCATGGCCATGTACCACTGAAGACAGTCCCGGAACCCCCTGGTTGTATGCCGGTAATAAGTTTGACCGCCCTGGCGGCAAAGGATTGTTATTTGCCAGTGAATGGCGTGCGCCAATGGAACTGGTGGATGAGCAATATCCGCTGGTGTTGTGTACCGTGCGTGAGGTCGGCCACTACTCCTGCCGTTCGATGACTGGCAACTGTTCCGCACTGCAAACACTGGCCGATGAACCAGGTTATGTGCAAATCAGCCCGCAGGATGCGGATAAAATGCGCTTGCAGGATCAACAACTGGTGTGGGTAGAATCGCGTCGCGGTAAAGTTATCACGCGGGTCTCAGTCAGTGAACGCATTAATATCGGTGCGGTATATATGACCTACCAGTGGTGGATTGGTGCCTGTAATGAGCTGACGCTGGACCATCTGGATCCGATTTCCAAAACACCGGAATATAAATATTGCGCGGTGAAGCTGGAAGCCATCCCAGATCAAACGTGGGCAGAAAACTATGTGCAACAGGAATACAGTCAGTTGAAGGCGCGGTTACGTAGAGAAGCCGAAGTGGGGTGATCGGTTAACGGCTACTGCGCTTTGCCATTCTGGGTTTACGCAGTGCTCGCCACCGTCATGTACTTATATGTACACTCCGGTGGCTGTGCGCTGAGCGCGCCCAGACTGGCTTTGCTCGCGACGCCGCGTTCAGGTAGAAGGGTTTGGCACTGCTTGGTTCAACACGGTATTCGGTAAATAGATATTAGTTTTATTCGAAGCAAATAAATGAGTTAATCCATCCCATCTTCATCTTCGATACTTTTTACTGATATTCCTAACCGCTGCATCCGTGATAACAAGGTGGTGCGTTTTAGCCCTAACTTAATGGCGGCCCCTTTGGGGCCTGCAACCACGCCATTGGTTTCACGTAATACCCGAACAATTCGCGCGCGCTCAGACTCTGAAGATTCAGGCTCTTCACTTTCGGGTAATAAGGTTTTATGCACAACCCTCTCTGCCACGGGTTTAGTAACCTCTAGCGGCGACAAATGATATTCCAGCTCTTGTAACTGCAAATTCAGCGTAGTGCCACGGCTAAGGATGACCGCCCGCTCAATAACATTTTCCAATTCACGAATATTGCCCGGCCACGGTAAACGGCTGAGCAAACGTAATGTTTCACCAGGAATTGTGTCGATAGTGCGATTCATCCGTTTGGCTATTTTTTGAGTAAAGAATTTTACCAGCAACGGAATATCTTCCGGCCGCTCACGCAGCGGAGGGATCACAATCGGAAAAACATTAAGCCGATAATAGAGGTCACTGCGATATTCGCGATTCACCATCATCAATTTTAAATCACGATTGGTCGCAGCAATTAGGCGAACATCCACCGGAATAATTTTACTGCCGCCAAGGCGTTCTATTTCCCGCTCTTGCAATACACGTAATAATTTAGGCTGTAGTTCCAGAGGAATATCGCCCACTTCATCAAGAAATAGTGTACCGCCGTCAGCCATTTCAAACCGGCCAATACGCTGTGATGATGCACCGGTATAAGCCCCCTTCTCATGACCGAACAGATCACTTTCCATCAAACCCGATGGAATGGCTGCACAGTTCATTTTCACCATGCGTTTATTCTTGCGGGTACTCAAATTATGAATAGCCCGGGCAATCAGCTCTTTGCCGGTGCCGGTTTCCCCCAGGATCAATACGGTACAATCACTGGAAGCCACCATCTCAACTTGTTCCAGTACTGCTTTAATCCCTGCACTATTACCGATTATCTCGCCAAACTCTTCATTATGAATAATCTGGTCCGTTAGATAGAGATTTTCATTTACCAACGAATCTTTTAGGCGGGTAATTTCGTTGTAGGCCAGAGCATTATCAACCGCAATGGCAATACGAGCTGCAATTTGGCGCAACAGTTTTAGATTGCTATCAGTGAAAATATCACTCTGACATTGTGCCAGTTTCAAAACACCTAACATTTTGTGACCGAAAAAAAGCGGCAACAGGCAAACAACTTGTAACCCTTCATCCAGCATATTTGCCAGTTGCTTATCGTCCGGTGCCAAAAGAGAGATATCAGCCAAATTAACCAGCAATAACGTTTTACTCTGTAAAACCTGCCCAGCCAAAGTGCCGGTAATATCCACCCATGCCTGCTGATACTGTACGGCCTTGCCACTCTGGTAGCGGGTAGAAAATACATTTAACTTATTTTTATCCTTATGGGTACCACAGAGCGCTAAGCTAATGTAATCAATATTAAAAAATCGATGTATCTCTTTTGATACTTCTGCCGCTAATACATCCAACTCCAGCTTAGAAATAACCGTATTGGTCACATCCACTAAAATCCGATAGTGGTCGCGCTCAAAGCGCAGTTTTTCACGCTCGGAAAATGCCCGATTGATTTCAGCAATATTATCAACGGCGATTGCCACTACATCTGCCAGTAATCCCAGAAAAGTAACTGCTTGTTCATCAAACTCACTGTCATCAGTTTTAATAAATTCGATACAGCCAGACCAGTGATTGTCATGACCCAAGGGGAAATGGCAGCCAGAGTGCAATGCCTGATAGGGAATCAAATCACAAACAGCAGAAAACTCCCTTTGCATACGGCGATGGTCAGTCTGCAAAGGCGTCTGCTGCTGCCAGGCTAAGCCACCGGGGCCTTCGGCAAACAAGATATTTTGCGATCCCTGCACCTTGTTGGTCGCATCGTCATGGGTATAAAGGGTATTTTGGTTATAAAGAGGGTTAAGCAGTAATAAATTGACCCGCTGAAAACGCACCACAGAAAAAGAGAGCTTTCTGAGTTCATTAACTAAATCGGTTATATCCCGCAGCAATAATAACTTTTTTGATACCGTGAACAGTGTATCTTGCCAAACTTGAGCCAATGTGGGACGGGGTAGTTTTTTTGCTCTATCCATAAACGTCGTTATTAAGCCCAGAAAAATGATCACTACTTTAAGGTATTAAACTGAACAAATATATATCAACAGACGATAAGCTTGATCTGGGTTAACAAACTATTTCTCCGTAATTTTTCCGTCTTACCAATCAGTTGAAATCACGTCTCATTTACATCGTAAGATAAATAAAAACATTAGGTTACATGTAATACTCACCCTACATGGAACATCAAATTACAACTAGCACTATATAAATAAATATATATCGAAAACAAAAATAAGTATTAATATCTGACCCAGAAAAAACCAATTTTAGGGAAGATACAAAATGCAACAGTAAAATCGCTCAATGAATCTCTGGTATGAAAAATGCATTACATTTAGGTCAGAAAAATAATTTATTAATATTAGTTTTCATTCCCCTACACCGATAAAATAATAAGTAAGGAGTTATCAATGAGCATTGAAAATCCCTTTGATCTGCGACTTCCGGTTGATATGGCAAAACTGGCAGAGCAAGTCGGTATATATAAAGCCACTAAGAATCCGGCCACCACCTTTTATTTAGCCATGACTGCCGGTGTATTCATCTCTATCGCTTTTGTCTTCTACATTACAGCAACAACCGGCACTGCTGGCGTGGTGGCATTTGGGTTAGCAAAGTTGGTAGGCGGCCTGTGTTTCTCTCTTGGCCTGATTTTAGTGATTATCTGTGGGGCTGATTTATTCACATCCACAGTACTCATTGTGGTGGCTAAAGCCAGTGGCAAAATCAGTTGGCGGCAATTAATCTGTAATTGGGTGAATGTCTATTTCGGTAATCTTATTGGTGCACTGTTCTTTGTGGCATTGATTTGGTTTGCCGGTCAGCATACGGCGGCAAATGGTTTATGGGGCTTGAATGTGTTACAAACAGCCGAACACAAATTGCATCATACGTTTGTAGAAGCGGTGTGTTTGGGGATTCTGGCTAATCTAATGGTCTGCCTGGCAGTATGGATGAGCTATTCCGGCCATACTTTGACGGATAAAATTGTGGTGATGTTACTGCCTATCGGCATGTTTGTCGCCAGCGGTTTTGAACACAGCATTGCCAATATGTTTTTGATCCCATTAGCTATTGTCATCCGCGATTATGCATCACCGAGGTTCTGGCTATCAATTAATGCTACCCCGGATCAATTTTCTGCGCTGACCCTAAATAACTTTATTATCGATAATCTAATCCCGGTGACTATCGGCAATATTATTGGTGGTGGGTTATTGGTTGGCCTGACCTATTGGATTATTTATCTGCGCAATCCAGCTCATTGAGTCAATAGCGCCATTGATATCGACAAATTTGACGAAATGACGTGAATAAAAGTGACACCCATAACGTAACAGCCAGTCGGGTTTACCCCTGACTGGCTGTTACGTTAATTCACAATAACCGATTATTTCTTCTTAGCGTATTTCAGTGAGTCTAATGCGACGGCAAAGATAATGATCGCACCTTTAATAATATACTGCCAATAAGGGTTCACACCGATATAAGTTAATCCGTAGTTAATAACGGTAAAGATAATTACCCCAGTCACTACGCCGATAACGGTACCAACACCACCACTAAAGGACACACCGCCCACCACACAGGCGGCAATCGCATCCAACTCGTACATAAAGCCAAGGTTGTTAGTCGCACTACCGATACGGCCTGCTTCCAACATACCGCCGAAAGCATAGAACACACCGGACAAGGCATAGATCATGATCAAGTTTAGTGGCACATTCACACCAGAAACTTTTGCCGCTTCCGGGTTACCGCCGATGGCAAAAATATTCTTACCAAAACGAGTTTTATTCCACAGCACCCAGACAAAGCCGATAGCAATCAAAGCATAGAAGGTAATATAAGACAGTTTGAAATCACCAAATCGTAAGAACCCTTGAGCAAAGGTTGAGAATGCCGGATCAAAACCTGCAATCGGTGATGCGCCAACGAAATCGTAATACAGGGAGTTAATCCCGTAGACGATAATCATCGTACCTAATGTGGTAATAAATGGAGTCACATTCAGGTAAGCAATGATAATACCGTTGACCAAACCAATAATCGCACCAATCAGACAGACGGTTAAAATAACAATCGGAATCGGCACTGTGTGTAAATCAGGGAAAACTTTATTAACGTTATCCATTGCTTGCAACATGGTCGCCGCAACTACCGCCGCCAAACCTACCTGACGCCCGGCTGACAGGTCGGTCCCTTGGGTAACAATCAGCCCTGCCACACCCAGTGCGATAATAATACGCACCGATGATTGGGTTAGAATGTTACTTAAGTTCATCAGACTTAAAAACGTCGGATCCTTAACAATAATAATTGCCAGTAATACGAACAACACCACATAAATCCCGCTCTCTTTAAGGTAAGTGAGCATACTTTTCTTATTTAACGCATTCATAATAAGAACCTTCGACTAGATTAGAGATGCAAGGATGCAAGACGTAATATTTCATTTTGCGTGGTTTGCTTAGTATCAACAATTCCCGCAACCTGACCATTACTCATTACTAAAATTCTGTCAGTGATCCCTAGTAGCTCAGGCATTTCAGAGGAGATAATAATAATCCCTTTGTCTTTCTTCGCTAATTCAGTCATTAACTGATAGATTTCAAACTTAGCACCGACATCAATACCTCGAGTCGGCTCATCCAACATTAATATTTCTGGTTGAGTCAGTAGCCAACGGCCAATAATTACTTTCTGCTGGTTACCACCGGATAAAGAGCCAATACTGGTACGGTGACCGGGCGTTTTTACACGCATCGCATCGATAACCCATTGGGTATCGCTCTTCATGCGCGTATTATCCAGCAGCCCAAATTTATTTTTATAGTTACGGATATTAGAGATCAGGGAATTAAAACCCACATCGAGATAAGCGTAAATCCCGGTTGAGCGGCGCTCTTCAGTTACCAGTGCAAACCCATGATTAATGGCTTCATTGGCACTATGGTTATTAATACTTTTGCCATGTAACTTAATGGTCCCGGCCACTTTTTCGCGGATACCAAATAAGGTTTCAACAATATCGGTGCGCTTGGCCCCAACCAAGCCAGCAATCCCCAAAATCTCGCCTTTATGCAAATCAAAGGAGACATCACGGATCGAGGGTTGGCGCAGCGAGGTCAGATTTTTCACTTCCAGAATGACTTCACCCGGCGTGTTCAGGCGATCAGGGAAACGCTGACTCAGTGAGCGCCCCACCATCATTGAGATTATCTGATCCATGGTCAGCCCTTCCAGCGGCTGGGTAGTAATCCACTGACCATCACGCAAAATAGTGATTTCATCACACAGTTGGAATATTTCTTCCATCTTGTGAGAGATATAAACAATGCCGCAGCCACGCTCTTTCAATTTACGAATAATCGTAAATAGATGATTAACCTCTTTCTCAGTTAATGAAGAGGTCGGTTCATCCATAATGACGATTTTGGCGTTATAAGAGAATGCTTTGGCAATCTCGATCATTTGCATTTGAGATACTGATAATGTTGCGACTTTATCGCGGGGATCAATATCAATATCCAATTCATCAAAGATAGCTTTGGTATCTTTGTACATTTTATCTTGATCGACAAAAAAACCTTTGGTTGGGTAACGACCCAGCCACATGTTGTCCATCACTGTACGTTGTAACACCAGGTTTAATTCCTGATGAACCATAGAGACACCGTGCTCTAATGCTTCTTTAGAGCTTTTAAATTCTATTTCTTGCCCCTGAAAGAGAATACTCCCGGAGTCTTTTTTATAGATACCAAACAGACATTTTAATAGCGTTGACTTACCTGCACCATTTTCTCCCATTAATGCATGGATCGAACTTGGCCGCACTTTAAGATTTACGTTATCTAACGCCTTTACACCCGGAAATGATTTATTGATATTACTCATTTCCAGCAACCACTCACGGGGTTGTGCTGTATTAATATCGGCCATAGTTATACCTGGCTAAGAATTGCCACTCACCTGCGAAATAAATACCTTATTCGCCGATAAGTGCATATTCAAAATAAGGATCAATGCAAAAAAACCTTCGGCCCCGGTGCTGGTTACCCAATATCGGGGCCAGAAGGTTAATAATTACTGCTTTACCCTTAGCACTGACACGGCTTTGGGCACCACCTATCACGACAGGCTGTTATTTAGTAAATTCAGCCAGGTTATCTTTATCAACACCTACATACGGAATACGTACGATTTTGTTTTCGATTTTCCAGTTAGTCCCTTCAGCAGCAGGTTTACCGGCAGCCAGATTTTTAACTAAATCGAAAGTTGCTTTAGCTTGATTGTTGGCATCGTTCAATACGGTACCGGCCATTTGGCCTGATTTCACCAGCGCTAACGCTTCTGGCAAGGCATCAACACCAAATACTGGAATACTGGTTTTGTTATGGGCTTTCAAGGCTTCTACTGCACCCATCGCCATCGCATCGTTGTTAGCAATAACCACTTCGATCTTGTTGGCGTTAGGGCCAGATAACCAGGCATCCATTTTATCTTTAGCTTGCGCGGTATCCCACATTGCAGTATCTAACTGCAATTGTTGAGTCGGCAGACCTTTTTCATTCAACGTTTTAATGACATAAGTTGTACGTGCTTCAGCGTCTGGGTGACCCGGCTCGCCTTTCAACAGCACAAATTGGATTTTGCCATCTTTATTCAGATCCCATGCTGGGTTGGCTTTCCAGTGTTTCGCAATCAGCTCACCCTGAATAACACCAGACTCTTTAGAGTCAGTCCCTACATAGTAAGCTTTATCGTAACTATCCAATGCCTTACGTGAAGGTTCTTTGTTATAGAACACGATCGGCACATCGTTGCCGCGTGCTTTATCAATAACAACCGGTGCTGCTGCTGGGTCGACCAGGTTAATGGCTAGCCCTTTCACACCTTTAGCCAGCAATACGTCAATCTGATCGTTTTGCTTGGACTGGTCATTTTGGGAGTCATTCATCAGTAAGGTAACGTCAGGAGATGCTTTAGCATCTTTCTCGATAGCTTTACGGACCACGGACATAAAGTTGTCATCATATTTATAAATAGTGACACCAATACGGGTATCAGCTTGAGCAGCCGCGCCAAACATCATGCTGGCAACCAGGGTCGCTAATGTGAAAACCTTCTTATTCATTTGTATCTCCGGGTTTATGTAGGGTAGTACAGGGTGATAACACCGTCGCCTTAACGTGAGAAAGACCCATCGTTCAAAGCTGCTGACACTGAATATCTATCGTCCTTGAGCGCACTCCACTCCGAGAAAGCCGCCTGAGTCGTCAAAAACCATGCCACTTACAAACTCAACATCTGCGGAACGCGTGTTTGTAAATTACTATTCTAAAACCCGCTACCGTGTGTTTTTTTATCCGGTAACCGATGACATATTGATACATTCAGGTAGAAAACAACTAGAGCATAGACGGGCCGTTGTTAAGAATCTGTGAATTTTCTCACAGATTGAAAACGGTTACACAAGAATAAATACGTAACTAGTGAGCGACCCCACAAATTGCGACAGAATGACGCGGTACCAATGTGGGTTTAAAACAATAAGCCGCGTGCGGGTCTGGCGGATGACTGGCCCCTTCAAGTGCCAGCTCGGTGGCTAAAGTTGCCATAGAAACAATAGGATAACGCACTGTGGTCAATTTGGGGCTGGTATAGCGGGCAATAGGGATATCATCAAAGCCCACCAGCGAAAACTGCTCAGGGACACTGATACCGTTTTCTTTCAACACCGCCAGCGCACCAGCAGCCATTGAGTCGTTATAGGCAAACACCGCACTGAGCTGTAAATTGCGCCCCAGCAAGTCAATCATGGCACGCTCCCCCCCAGCCAGATCAGGAGTACCAAATGCTCGCCAACTGTCAGGAGCAGTGACTCCGGCGGTCTCAAGCGCATTTAGGTAACCCGTTTGACGCTGGATAACATCATCAATGGGGTGGTTGGAACCGAGAAAACCGATACGTTGGTGCCCTTGTTTAAGCAGTAAACGGCATGCCATTTGCGCACCGCTAACATTGTCTAATCCTACACAACGGTGCTCAAACCCAGGAATAATCCTATTAATAAGAACCATACCTGGAACCTGGTCTAAAAAAGCGATTAACTCACCGTCACTCAATGCCTTAGCGTGAACAACCAATGAATTACAGCGTTGACGCAGTAGCACTTCAATGGCATGACGCTCTTTATCGGCCTGGTGGTAGCTATTACCAATCAACAGATATTTTTGATGTCGTTGGGCTACGGTGTCTACCGCTTTCACCAAGGCACCAAAAAAGGGATCAGAGACATCCATCACCACCACACCGACAGTATCGCTACTTTGTGTTGCCAGTTTTTGTGCATTAGCATTTGGGCGGTAGCCCAGCTCTGACACCGCTTTCAGCACTGCGGCGCGCGTTTCTGGCCGAATAGCAGCGCTGTTATTGAGGACACGGGATACCGTAGCCAGCGAAACGCCAGCCCGCGAGGCCACATCACGAATGGTGATACTATTTCCAGATGAATGCAGAGCAGCCATGACCTTATCCTGTGAATAAGTAACCATGCGCGTGTTGATGTGAACTGGGCATGGCAGGTGGCTTATCCTACCCAGTTTGTTGAATTTGCCACGTGAAATGCGTCACAAGAAAGAAAACGTTTACATACAAATTTGCAACCCGCTCGATCATTTTTACTTTACAGACTCATTCAGGGCTTAGTGTTGCGTGGTTGTAACGATTGACCGCAAGCATAGGCGGTCAATTTTCGCCATAACCACTCGAGTGGCCCTTGGGCAAAGTAATGCAGCCATAGCAGGGAGAATAGGATATTACACAGCCAGACCAGTGGAACAATCGCGAGGAGTTGTAGGCGGTCAAGCTGTTGATATAAGCCGAAGTGATAGAAAATCAACGTACATATCAATGTTTGCAGTAAATAATTACTCAGAGCCATGCGCCCTACCTGTGCCAACCAATGATTGACACGCCAACCGGATATTGTGGGACCGAAGCCATACAGCAGAGCCAGATAGCCCACAGCCTGTAATGGAGCCCCTAACTCACGGGGAACTTGCAACAAAAAACCGCTCCAACGGTAATCCCAGCCCACTGCCCATTGCAGTGCCACCCCAGGTATTTGGATAACTAATGAAAGCGGTATCAAACATGCCGCAAGCAAACGGTAGTGGCGCAAGCTAAAATCACCGCGTAGCCAGCCAGAACGCATTAACCCAGCACCAAATAACATCGAGCCAGCCAGCTCCCAGCCATATTGGGCGCCGATAGCAATCAAATTGGATGACAACAGATCTAACCGATTCTTCCAGGCTTCCATGCCCCCCTGCAACTTCCAAAATTGCTCATATTGCAGATCCGCAGGCCCCGGCTGCCAAAATCGCCCCGGTTCGCCATTAGTGATAAACCCCAGTAACAGCAATACCGCGACACCCACTAAATAAAGCACCGCACCGGTACGCAACAAACTGGCGGCATCTTTGGCATCACGAATCATTCGCCAACACACCAGACCGATCAAACCATAAGCAAATAGAATGTCTCCATCCCAGAAAAAGATACCGTGAATTAATCCCAGTAATAGCAATAAGGAAAGTCGCGCCCGAATCCAGCTCTTGCCGCGTTTAAGTAATAGCTCAAGGCCCGCACCAAACAGAATGGCGAAAATAGATAAGAACTTGGCCTGTGCCACAATATCGAGAATGGCCCAAGTCCAGGCATCGGATAGCGAAGGAAGGCCCAGATAGGCCGGATTAAGATAAGCAGCCTTTGACAGACCGAAGGCGCTGATATTAAGCAGCAGAATGCCAAGGATGGCCAGCCCTCGCGCACTGTCTAACGTTGCGATGCGTTGACGCATACCTGACATCCTGTGTACGGGCACCCACTGGTACCCTCTCTGGAAAAGGCTAATTAGCCGTTGTGACGTTAGCTATTATGACGAACAGCACGCAGGAATTCCTGGCGCGTATTCTGGCTAGATTTGAATAACCCGCCTAATGATGTCGTGGTGGTCGCACTGGTAGCATCACGAATACCGCGCGCTTTAACGCAATAATGCACCGCATCGATAGAAACTGCGACATTATTAGTGCCTAACAGTGTCTGTAGTGCCAACAGGATTTGCTGTGTCAGCCGCTCTTGCACTTGCGGGCGCTGAGCAAAGAACTGCACGATACGGTTGATTTTAGATAAACCAATCACACTGTCTTTGGGAATATAAGCGACAGTGGCTTTACCATCAATAGTGACAAAATGATGTTCGCAGGTACTGGTCAGGGTGATATCTCGTACCGTGACCATTTCATCGACCTTCATTTTATTCTGAATCAGGGTGATTTTGGGGAAATTTTCGTAATCCAGTCCAGAGAAAATCTCATCAACATACATTTTGGCAATACGTCTTGGCGTATCCGCCAGACTATCGTCAGACAAATCAAGATTCAGCAATTGCATGACTTCAGTCATATGCGCTTGAATCTTGGTTTTACGCGTTTGGGCATCTAACTCTTGTTTGCGCAGCGGGGTTTCAAGACCACGGGCCAGCAATGCCTCATGAACCAACTCAGCTTCTTTACTTAGCGATGACATTCTTTTCTCCAGCAGGCGTACACATCCGAACAGTATAAACATGATGTAGATCACGTTCGGATTTTGCTCCCCACTTTAGTTGAGAGCAAAATGATTATCCAGTGATTGTTATTCATATCGAATCGTTATTTACATCATGATGAAATAGTTGCATTTGGTGCATCCACTGTAGCGTAAATCAACCGGTAACTGTTTCCTGAGCGCGACGTGGCGTTTTGATAACCAACCCTCCAGCAATGAACAGTGCCAGCACTGCCACGTACAGCGCAGGCTCTAACCGGTGAGTCAAGGTTGTTGAGATAGCGGATAATATTGGGCCAACCAGTTGTCCGATAGCATAACCGGTGGTCAGTAAACCAGCCATATAGCGGGTGTGTTGCGGTGCCAGCTCCCGGCCATGCTGCAATGAAAGTTGCACCACACTCAGGAAACCGCCACCGGTCAGTAATGCCCCTAATGCCAACCCACTAACTCCCGGCACTAGCTCCGCGCACAATACCCCCAATGCCTGTACCCAGAGTGTTAATGCCAAGCGGGTTTGCGAACTCAGGCAATGGCGGGTCAAAATACCGATAGTGATCCCTATCACCGCCGCGCCACCAAACACCGGCCAGACAAACTGGGCAAACAGGCTATCTGGGAAGCGCGCTGCTGCCATTTGCGATAAAAATGTTGCGGGCAGAATATAACCGAATCCCGCCAGACTGTAGCTCCACACCAGGCGCTTGAGTGCTGGCGTTAAGGTCAGTGGAATCGCAGCGATATGCGGGCGATGTAGTTCCCCACTTCGCGGCAGATTAATACTGATCATGGCAATAATAACTAACGCCAATACACCATAGACCAGCCAGGCTTCTGCGGCCGATAAGCCATAGCTATGAATAACCACTGCCAACATACCGCTGATGAATATGCCCGCGCCTGGTCCGGCAAATACTGCGGCACTGAGTGCCGGACGGCCAAAGTGGGCCAGACGTTCATTGGTCCAGGCGGCGATAAGTACCATCGACCAACCACTGGCCCAGCCAATGGCAAAACGTACCACGCCATGCCACCACGGCCCATCAACTACTGCGGATAGCAGCGTAAGCGTTACCGCTCCCCACAATCCGAGCCATAAACGGCGCTCCACATGGCGGCTGGCACGCATAGCATCAAAAGCGCCAAACAGGTATCCCAGATAATTAAAGGCTGCCACCAGCCCGGCACCGGTTAGGGTGAACTGATGCTCTGCGATCATTAGCGGTACTTGCGGCGTAAAAGCAAAACGGCCAATTCCCATCGCCACCACTAACGCGAGAAAACCACTTAATGCAATTCTTAATGCCATCTGCCCTGCCCATTGTTTGCTGACAGATAATTCCTGCCAGACGGTTAAAAGAAAGTTGCCAATATCATGCCTGAGCATTAGAATCACAAAAAATGAATAATACTAACTAAGTTCATCACAAAAAGAGAACACCTATGGACCTGACCCAGCTACGCATGTTTTGCTGTGTAGCAGAAACCGGTTCCGTTGCCCGGGCAGCGGAGCAGATGCACCGCGTCCCGTCAAATTTGACGACCCGCCTGCGCCAACTTGAAGTTGAGCTGGGTGCCGACCTGTTTATCCGTGAAAAACAGCGCCTGCGGCTCTCCCCGATGGGACATAACTTCCTCTGCTATGCCAACCGGATCCTGGCGCTAAGCGAAGAGGCAATGCGCATTACGCATGCTGGCGAACCGGCGGGTAATTTCCCGTTAGGCTCGATGGAAAGCACTGCTGCCACCCGTCTGCCTAATTTGCTGGCGGCCTATCATCAGCGCTACCCACAGGTCTCCTTATCGCTTATCACCGGGACATCGGGTGAAATCATTGAACAGGTACGGGCCGGAACACTGGCGGCAGCACTCGTTGATGGGCCAGTTCAACATGATGAACTGCACGGTTGTCGCTCTTTCGACGAACAACTGGTGATCATTTCTTGTTTGGACCACCCTCCGATTATGCAAGCCCGCGATGCGGTGGATGAGACACTGTTTGCCTTTCGCCCCAGCTGCTCTTACCGCTTGCGCCAGGAGAGTTGGTTCCGTCAGGCCGGTGTCTTACCGGGCCATATTATGGAAATCCAGTCTTACCATGCCATGCTGGCCTGTGTTGCCAGTGGTGCCGGGCTGGCATTGATACCCCATTCCGTATTGGCGCTACTGCCGGGCCATGAACGGGTACAAGTTCATGCCTTACCGGCTGATATTGCCGATACCGCAACTTGGCTTATCTGGCGTAAAGATGCCTTTAGCCCCAATGTCCGCACCTTAAAAGAACTGATTATCGAGCAGATTGAAATTCAGTGACTTATCTGACGGCTTGCCGCTTATCGGCCATAATTTATACAAACCATGTTGACTTACGTCCAGACAGCCAGATGCAACATATTAGACACATAAACAATTAATTTATATAACAGTCACCACACAGAAGCTATAGGAGCAACACCATGCAGATGATTAAAACTCGCGCCGCAGTCGCATGGGGGCCAAACCAGCCGCTATCGGTTGAAGAAGTTGATTTGATGCCACCGCAGAAAGGCGAAGTGCTGGTACGGATTGTCGCCAGTGGCGTATGCCACACCGATGCCTACACCTTGTCAGGCAAAGATCCCGAAGGGATATTCCCAGTGATCCTCGGCCATGAAGGTGGTGGGATTGTAGAAGCAATCGGCGAAGGTGTTACCAGCGTTGCAGTGGGTGATCACGTCATTCCGCTGTACACTCCAGAATGCGGTGAATGTAAATTCTGCCGCTCCGGTAAAACCAATTTGTGTCAGGCGATCCGCAGCACTCAGGGCAAGGGTTTGATGCCTGATGGCACCACTCGTTTCTCTAAAAATGGCCAACCGATCTTCCATTACATGGGGACTTCAACCTTCTCTGAACTGACAGTGGTACCGGAAATATCACTGGCAAAAATCAATAAAGAAGCGCCATTAGAAGAAGTTTGTCTGCTCGGTTGTGGCGTCACCACCGGCATGGGGGCTGTGATGAACACAGCAAAAGTCAAACCGGGCGACACTGTCGCCATCTTCGGCTTGGGTGGCATTGGTTTATCGGCAGTGATTGGGGCGAAAATGGCTGGCGCTAGCCGCATCATTGGTATTGATCTCAATACCAGTAAATTCGAGCTGGCCCGCAAACTGGGCGCAACAGACCTGATTAACCCGAAAGATTATGATAAACCTATTCAGGATGTGATCGTCGAGCTGACCGATGGCGGCGTAGATTTCTCCTTTGAATGTATTGGTAACGTCAATGTTATGCGCTCAGCGCTTGAGTGCTGCCATAAAGGCTGGGGCGAATCAGTCATCATTGGTGTTGCTGGTGCCGGTGAAGAGATTTCGACTCGTCCATTCCAATTGGTCACAGGCCGCGTATGGCGTGGCTCAGCATTTGGTGGCGTTAAAGGACGCTCCGAGTTACCGGGCATCGTGCAGCAATATCTGGACGGTAAATTCGCTCTGAATGATTTTATTACCCATACCATGGGGTTAGATCAAATCAACGAAGCCTTCGATTTGATGCATGAAGGTAAATCTATCCGTACCGTGATCCATTTTAATCATTCTTCACAAAACAAATAAGCCAAGGAGGCAGGCAACGCATGAATACGTCACTTGAACTTCTCGAAGAGCACCGGATGTTTGGCGGGTGGCAGCAACGCTATCGCCACACCGCCAGCAGCCTGAATTGCAATATGACCTTCAGCATCTATCTGCCCCCCTTACGGGATGACAACCCGCCACCAGTGCTTTACTGGCTGTCGGGTCTGACCTGTAATGATGAAAACTTTACATTGAAAGCCGGTGCTCAGCGGGTGGCCGCTGAGTTGGGTCTGGTACTGGTTATGCCGGATACCAGCCCACGTGGCGATGATGTGCCGAATGACGAAGGTTATGATTTAGGACAAGGCGCGGGGTTCTACCTCAACGCAACACAAGCCCCTTGGTCTAAACATTTTCAGATGTATGATTATATCAGCCAAGAGTTACCGGCTTTGATCGCCCAACATTTCAGAGTGAGTGACCGTCAGTCTATCTGTGGCCATTCAATGGGGGGGCACGGGGCATTGATGCTAGCACTGCGTAACCCGCAGCAATACCAATCAGCTTCGGCCTTTGCGCCGATAGTCAATCCGTGTCAGGTGCCTTGGGGGCGCAAAGCCTTGACTGCGTATTTGGGTACCGATGAGAGTCAGTGGTTGCAATATGATAGTTGCCACTTACTTACACATGCGCACACCCAACTGCCGATGCTGGTAGATCAAGGTGATAGTGATCAGTTTCTGGCTGACCAGTTACAACCGGCAAAATTAGCTGAATTGGCGCGGCAGCGCGATTGGCCACTGACACTTCGTATTCAGCCTGGTTATGACCATAGCTATTTCACCATAGCCACATTTATTGAAGATCACTTACGCTTCCATGCGGAATTCTTACATCCGTAATCGATGTAATTAACGTGATTATCAATCATAACTATTTTAAGCCCTACGGGGCTTTTTTATTTTAACGTAGAAATGCATAGTTATTCCCGTTACAGTTATAGCTAATTAACAATCGAAAAATTAAAAAACATGATAGCTAATCACATTCCATACAAACATATCTATAAATAAAAATATTGATAAATTCCAAAAATAGAATTACAAATAAACAGTAAGAATCTTTTTGGTACTTAATTACATTCAAAGATAATTATTTAAATGGAGTGTTATATGAATATTTCAAAGCAATCAGATGATAAAGAAATAAAATACAGCCACTTAATAGCACTAAAAGGTAAGTTGCAATCATTAGAAGAATCATTTAAGAGTAATGCATTTTATATAAATGACAATGAAATAGAAAAAATAAAAAACAATACCCTGCGAAGCAAAATAACAGCATGGAACTGGTCAAGAAGCTTTGCTGAAGAATAGAAAAACATGAACCATTCAGAAATTATTGGTTAGGCCATAAATCATTAATGGCCTAACCTTGCTCCACATAGCAGTAACAATGAAAGCAATTCAATACACCTTATAGGTTTCAATATGTAGGAAGGAAGGCAGAAATAAACGCATCCAACACATTTACGTTTTGAAATCATGGGGATAAATAAATTGAGATATTCTTGTATGTTTACAAGTGAATTCATTAATGATGTAAAGCTTAGCCCGATGGCAAGTATATTAGCGATAATAATAACGGCTTTAGGTATGCTCTCATCATTTTTAGTATTACTGCTTTATTTAACGGATAGAAGTATTGAAAATTACCACAATGACCACGCAAAAATATATCGCATAGAAACTCAGTTTAACTTGCCAAACGGTGACGATGTAAAATCAGCACAAGTACCTTTTCCATTGATTCCAGCATTGCAGAATGCAAAGAACATTAAAGAGGTTATCTATGCACTACGTCTATTTACAGACTTACAAGTGAATGACCAAACTCACAGCAAAGTAGAGATTTATACCGTTAGTCCGAATTTCTTCAATGTCATTAATCCCTATAAACTGAGTAATGATCAACCTAATCTATATGAACCAAATATTTCTCAATACCGCCCTCATCTGACCCAGAATGAAATTATTATTACGCCAGAATTTAATCGTCAATATCTTCATCTGGATAATCCGGTCGGGCACGTTATCACCTTAGGGAACAAAGGCCAATTCGTCATTAAAGATATGGTTAGTTTGCATAAGGATAGCCGTTTTAAAACCAACGCCGTGATTGCATTTTCTCCCGAACTCATAGATGGCTATCATGATAAAAGGCATGATTGGTACGATATGCACGCTTATGCCTTTATTACAATGGACGCAGGAGAAAAACCCGATTCTGAACAATTGGGTACACTCGTTACCCGTTACGCCCCCCAACTCCCTGGAGCACCATTTAGCCCCGAAGAGTTCATTCAATTATCTGCACGTAATATTACCGATATCCATTACGATAATGGGTTACCTGATGAGATCAGCACAGTTATTGCAAAATCCTATTTATACAGCTTATATGCAGCCGGTATTTTTATATTTCTAACAACCACCATGAACTTTTTTAATGTTAACAATGTAATAAATACCAATAAAAAAAACAGTTTCCAGATAAAGAAATCGCTCGGAGCCTCTCGTTATCAACTATTGACTGAAGCACTTTCCATCGCACTGCTTCAAACCTTTTTTGTACTCCTGTTAGCAATCCTCTTTCTGATTGTTTTAATACAGCTATCTACAGGCGTTAAAGAGTTAATTCTCATTCAAGAAACTAAAACATTACTAGCCTCCTTCTTTTTTACATTGATTTCAATTTATACAGCAATTCTCATTTCTCATATAACATATCTATATGTTACCGTTTTTCCCAATCAATCTGGCCATTATAATATTTATAATCAACAGCCAATATCACGCTACGTCCATCAAGGAGCACTGTGCATACAAATAACAATCGCAGGCATAATAGTTTACTTATGGGCAGGAATATTGACACAGAATGACTTTATGCAGCATCATAATTTTGGTTATGAAAAAGACAATATAGTGACATTTACTTTAAGTGATGAGTTAATTGATCAAGCAGCAATAAATAGTTTACAAAATGAATTGAAGAATACTGTAAATATAGAGTCTATCGCACTTAGTAGCTGGCAACCCTTTGACATGTCGAGGACAAACACGTCAATATTTCATCTTAATCAGCAAGAGAAAGATAAGTTAGTAACAGTAAATACACTTAATGCTAATAAATACTTCCTTGATACCTGGGGAGTTAAGGTATTAGCAGGGTATGATAATGTGCTAATGCCGAGTGATGATAATAATATTGTCCATGCGATAGCGACTCAATCCTTTATGACTTTAATGGGGCAACATTCCTATGATGAAACATTGAATAGCATATTTTACATTAATGATAATGACTCTGAACATAAAATAAGAATCCTTAGAATAATAAATGATTTTTATCTTGCAGATGTCAATAAAAACACCACACCACTATTGATATTTATTGAAAACAAGTCCCAACGATATGGCGCATTAAAATTGCAATATATACAGGATCTTTGGGAAGTTAAAAAAACACTTGAGCGATATCGGGTTAACCCCACGCAAATACAAACAGTGGAACATTTACATCAAGCATATTTCAATACGAATAGACTTATGCAAAAAACAGCTAATTTTGTTGCCATACTTTCAATTTTATTAATATTAATAAGCACAGTAATCATCAGTATATCCGAAACCAAACGAATCGGTAAGACATTAAGAATAATGGAGTCTATTGGTGGTTCTATTTATACCCATATCGTTTTCTTTATACAGCAAAATATCGCCCCCATTATTTTTGCTGCTATAATAGCATTCTCGATGGGTTTCTTTTTATTGCATCGATGGTTGGTTCAATACCATGCTGTGGATAATCTTTCATACGTCAATGCCACTGCTACACTTTTTATTTTCATAATTAGCATAGTTGTCATTATGACTATTACGCTGATCTTTAATAATGACAACATAAATACCAAAAAGAAATAATAAACATATGGATATAAAAATTGAAAAAAATGCACATACAAACTTACGCATAACGTTAATTATTATAGGTGTATCACTTATACTGATTGCCTGTTTTTTTACATTTACTCTTTATTCACAAGCCAAAATACGTTATTAGTTGCGCGGGAAAACACTATTTTCATTACGGTTAAGCCTGAGGAATTTCAGGACGTATTAATTACACGTGCCATTACGGTACCGAAGGAAAGCACGATTATATCAAGTGAACGTGGGGGGAAAGTCATTGAAATTGCCAAAAAAGCTTTTGAAGCGGTTAACAAAGGTGATGTTATCGTTCGTTTATCCAATTATGATTTCATGTTAGAAACAACCTCCAGAATAGCAGATATCGCCGAACAAATAAATAATCTGCGTAATATGAAAATGCGATTGGAACAAGATAATCGAGATACCAAACTCAGCCTACAAGAAGCTCAACACCAGATCGAGGTTGTTAGCAAAAACCTTGTCAGGCATCAAGTCCTCGATACAAAATCGATGATTGCAAAATCAGAGTTAGAAAACCAAAAAGATATACTGAAAAATTGGAAAACTAAGAGTGAGATATTACTAGAACATAATAACAAAAACCAAAAATCACTTCCTAAGCAATTAAATAATATTAATGACTCTATTTTATTACTTGAACGAATGATGGGAATGATTGAAACGGGCATCGATCAATTAGTAATAACTGCACCTATTGACGGCTCTTTATCTGTTTTGGACATTGAGTTAGGCCAGCAAATAAAGCCTGGTGAAAAAATAGCAGTCGTAGATAATTTCAATTCATATTATTTCAATGTTTTTTTGAGTGAATATTACTTGGATAAGATAAAACCACAAACTCGTGTTATTGCAAAAATAAATGGCCAGGATATTGTACTGCTTATTGAATCGGTCTCCACAGTTATTGATAATGGCAAGTTTAAGGCAAAGCTGACACCGACTCAATTAAACAAAGTCCCGCTAAAAAGAGGCCAATCTATTGAAATAGAAATCTCATTGCAAGATGAGAAAGAGAAGATATTATTAGTACCCAATGAAAGTATTACTTCAGATAAACATGGGGGTAACTACCTCTATATCTACCAACAAAAACATGATCATGCGATTAAAACTAAAGTAGAAATTAAGCGCCGCAACGCAGAAAAAACAGAAATAACAGCAGGACTAAATTCAGGTCAACGTATTATCATCCCTTCATATTCAAACAGTAACCAATATAATATAATTGAGTTTAAATAATATGCTAAACATACAAAATGCAGAAAAGTGTTTCATAACAAAAACGATTAAAACCCGGGTATTTCATCACCTGAACCTCGCTGTGGAACAAGGTGAATTCGTATCAATTATGGGTCCATCAGGATCGGGGAAATCGACTCTGCTCAACATTATAGGCATGTTTGACTCACTTGATAGTGGCTCACTTACCTTAACAGGAAAGGATGTCGTATCCCTAAGTTACTCACAACGAATTATATTAAGGCGTGAGTTGATAGGCTATATTGTTCAATCATTTAATCTTATTCCACATTTATCAATATTCGATAATATTGAGTTACCACTGAAGTATCGCCATGTTGCAAAAAAAGAACGTATTGAACGCGTTAATCGGATTTTAAACCTTTTTGCTATCGAGAATCGTAGAGATCATAAACCAATGCAATTATCAGGTGGTCAGCAACAACGAGTCGCCATTGCCCGTGCCATGGTATCCAATCCAGCATTATTGTTAGCTGATGAGCCAACCGGTAATTTGGACAGTAAAAACACCCGAAATGTACTTGAACAATTAAGCAGAATAAATCAGACCGGAACAACCATAATAATGGTTACACACTCAGATGAAGCCGCCAAATATGGTAATAGAATAATAACCATGAGAGATGGAAAATTAACTTAAAAACAGGAGCGTAACATGCGTGATATAATACCCATCGTAAACATAGATAGCGTTAATATTAGAGACGTAAATATTAGAAAACTGGAGGAATTAACCTCGCATGAATATAAAGCATTATCGGCCTATCTCATCGGGAAGACCCCTGCTAGCCAATTATTGGATGGTGATGAGTTAACTCTATTTAATAAAGAGTTAACTCATCATATGGAGGTAAAAGCAATTAATGTAGGTTTCGCACTATAACTCAACCTCTTGCCCTTTGCGGTGCAGGCGCAATGAAACCAGGAAGGTAACGAAGCACATTGCCGAAACGTACCAAAAGAAGCTGTTTTCCATATCAAAAGACTTAAGAGACAGCGCCACATATTCAGCACTACCACCAAACATGGCATTTGCAACTACATAAGACAGGCCAACACCTAAGGCTCTGACTTCTGGCGGGAACATCTCTGCTTTTAGTAACCCACCAATAGAAGTATAAAAACTGAGAATAATCAGGGCGGTAATAATCAGCATAAACGCAATATATGGACTGGTTACCCCTTTTAGGGCGTGCAGAATAGGTACCGTTAATAGCATTGATAATAGGCCAAACGTTAGCATAAATGTACGCCGGCTAATGCGATCGGATAATGCACCAAATAAAGGTTGTACCAACATAAAAATAAATAATGCCGCCGTCATGACCAGGCTGGCGGTTTTCACATCCATCCCGGCGGTATTGACTAAATACTTTTGCATATAAGTGGTGTAGGTATAAAAAGAAAGAGAGCCACCCGCGGTGAAGCCTAGTACCATAATAAATGCGCGACGGTTCTTCCATAGCCCTTTCAAACTACCCGCATCTTTCTTATTACGGTTCTTCTCATCCGAGGTTTCATTCAGTGAACGGCGTAAGTAAAGAGCAACCACTGCCAACAGTGCGCCCAGAACAAAAGGAATACGCCAGCCCCAACTGTGCAATACCTCTGATGAAAGTGTTTGCTGTAATAGAACCAGCACCAATAATGCCAGCAATTGGCCGCCAATTAATGTGACATATTGGAACGAAGCATAAAACCCTTTGTGCCCTTTCACTGCGACTTCACTCATATAGGTGGCACTGGTACCATATTCGCCCCCAACAGATAACCCCTGGAATAAACGGGCGACTAACAGTAAGACCGGTGCCAGGCTACCAATTGACGCATAGGTTGGCAGGCAGGCAATCATCAACGAGCCGGCACACATCATATAGACCGAAATCAACATGGATAACTTGCGGCCATGTTTGTCAGCAATATAACCAAATAACCAGCCGCCAATCGGCCGCATCAAAAAACCAGCAGCAAAAACACCGGCAGTCTGCACTAATTGGGTGGTTGGATTATCACTGGGGAAAAAAAGCGGGGCAAAATAGAGCGCGCAAAAAGAGTAAATATAGAAATCAAACCATTCAACCAAATTCCCAGAAGAGGCCCCAACAATGGCTCGTATCCGTTGCCGGGTATCTGCTTTATCTGTCAGACGTGCTGATGTTCCCTGACCTTCTACCACAGTAGTGTCTAATGAAGTTGTTTCAACCATAATGATGCGTCTGCCACATTGTTAAACGTCCATGCCATATAAGCTCAGAACCGAGAAATCACAGACACTGAACTCTCATTTTTATATTGTTAGATTGTTATATATTGGTAACATTATCGTTTCAATGAGAGTTATAGCGCAGAGAGTAGTTTAGGAAAAACCTCAATTTCCTTTGTGATGTCAATTACATAAATATGTTAAGTCGACTGTTTGGTGAAGGTTTTTTTGTGAGCGGCACGACAGAAAAAAACGGGAACAGTACGTAGTCAAAGTGACGATAAGTGGCCAGCACAGCGATTTTGCTGACCCTGTATTCGTCTGCCATTTTCTGTCTAGAAAGCAGAATCAGGCTGGAGAAGAAAAGCCTGTTCCTCTGCACTTGAGACTCGCCCAAGGATATGATTGCGGTGTGGGTAACGGCCAAAGCGATCAATAATCGCTTTATGGCGTAACTCATAATCAAGCTGATTGTCATTACCCAATTCGGTAAAGAGTTCTAATGCCTGTTTATGAATAAGCGCCGATTCGGAATGCATAAAAGGAAGATAAAGAAAGCCGCGTTGAATATCAGATAATTGTTTCGTCTGACCACTGCTGATTGCTTCCTGCGCTAGCACCAGCGCCATCCCGTCACAAGAAAATGATGCAGGTAAATCACGGAACAGGTTTCTGCTGAATTGATCCAGTATCAATATTTCCGCCAAACGCCCTTCAATTTTAAACCGCCAGTGGGCCAATTCCCCCTTTGATGCCGCTTGCCAAACCGGGCCAAACCGCTTGCGTAGCAGAGCATCAAAATCCTCATCCTTTTTGAACCACAACGCCGGGTCCATCTCGTTAAACCAAAAGTCCAGAATCGATTGATACTCCATGTCACACCCCTGTGTTGCCTGCCGAAGGTTTATACCCATGAAAATAATAGCACTGATCAAGGCAGTATCAATCTATCGTCTCTTTGCGCCGCCATCCATTCACCCACCTGACAATCTCTGCCATAATGGTTTCATTATTTGATGGTAGCTCAGCACCCATAATTACCTCTAGCTAACGGTGCACACTGACCACGGAGTCCAGCATGGATCACAGTAATACCTCGGATTTACTCTCTCTCGAACAAGCTCTGACTAAAATGCTGTCGCAGGTTACGCCATTGCAGGCAACAGAAATCATCGCATTGACCGAAGCGGCGGGACGTATCACCGCCAGTGCAATTACATCACCGATTGCTGTGCCCCCCTTCGCCAATTCAGCCATGGACGGATATGCCGTGCGTTGTAATGAGCTTAGCAGCACATTACCGCTGCCGGTAGCCGGCAAGGCTTTTGCCGGTGCACCGTTTAAAGGTGAGTGGCCAGCCAATACTTGCGTGCGAATCATGACCGGTGCCCCTATTCCTGAAGGAGCCGATGCCGTCATCATGCAAGAACAGGCCGTGGCTGGCGAACAAGGTGTCATATTCAATAGCCAGGTGCAGGTTGGGCAAAATATCCGCTTGCCGGGTGAAGATATCCAACAGGGTGCTGCCGTTTTCCCCGCGGGGGTAAAATTAGGCGCGGCGCAATTACCGCTACTCGCCTCATTAGGCATTGCAGAGATTGCCGTGTTTCGCACACTGAAAGTGGCTATTTTCTCTACCGGCGATGAATTGCAACCAGTCGGGCAGCCCTTAGGCGAAGGACAGATTTACGATACTAACCGCTTCGCGGTACGGTTGATGCTGCAACAGTTAGGCTGCCAAATAGTTGACCTTGGCGTGATCCGTGACGATCAACTCGCATTGCGCAAAGCATTTGAACAAGCCGATGCCGCCGCTGACCTTGTTATCAGCAGTGGTGGTGTCTCGGTGGGTGAAGCGGATTACACCAAACAGATGCTGGAAGAGTTAGGCGATATCGGTTTCTGGAAGTTGGCGATAAAACCCGGCAAACCGTTTGCTTTCGGCAAATTGGATAACGCCTGGTTCTGCGGCTTACCGGGTAATCCGGTCTCGGCGGCGCTAACATTCTATCAGTTGGTACAACCCCTTATTGCTAAACTCTCCGGCCATGCGGGGTGGCGTCCACCACTGCGCCTCAACGCGGTCGCGGCGACAAAATTGAAGAAATCCCCCGGCCGTTTAGATTTTCAACGCGGTATTTTCTCCACCAATGCTAACGGTGAATTGGAAGTACGCACCACAGGTCATCAGGGGTCTCACGTATTCAGTTCATTCAGCCAAGGTAACTGCTTTATTGTGCTGGAACGAGAACGCGGTTCTGTCTCGGTCGGTGAAACAGTTGAAATCGAACTGTTTAACGGGCTATTGGGGCAATAAATTGTACATGGTGGAGAGGCTGAGATGCTGCCAGAACTGACCGATGCCCAAGCCCTGCGTTATAACCGGCAAATCGTGCTGCGCGGTTTTGATTTTGACGGTCAGGAAAAACTGAATGCTGCCAAGGTGTTAATCGTTGGATTAGGGGGGCTAGGATGCGCAGCCGCACAATATCTGGCAGCAGCAGGCGTGGGCCACCTTACCCTGCTGGATTTTGATACGGTTTCGCTTTCCAACCTGCAGCGGCAGGTTTTGCATCGCGATAATCGTATCGGAATGTCAAAAGTGGCCTCTGCGGCACTGACGCTGTCTGAAATGAACCCTCATTTGGCACTGAAATCCATTGATGGTCAGTTAGATGACCAACAACTCGCGGCAACCATTGCTGAACATCAGTTGGTGTTGGATTGTACCGATAATGTCACCAGCCGCGAGCAACTCAATCGACTGTGTCATGCACAACGTAAACCACTGGTTTCAGGTGCAGCAATTCGCATGGAGGGGCAAATTAGTGTTTTCACTTATCAGCCAAACCAACCCTGCTATCGCTGCCTCAGTCGGTTATTCGGTGACAATGCACTGACCTGTGTTGAAGCCGGGGTAATGTCGCCCTTGGTGGGGATTATTGGTAATTTACAAGCGATGGAAACCATAAAGCTGTTAGCTGATTATGGTCAGGTGATATCTGGGCGCATATTGATGTATGACGCCGCAACGGCAGAGTTTCGGACCATGAAGCTAGCCAAAGATGCCCACTGTGAAGTCTGTGGCAAAGATTAGCCGCCTATTTAGCGCAAAAAAAAAGCTGATGCAATGCATCAGCTCTCTTATCAACACACCATCAACTAATCAGGACTGAATACCCTGGCTACGCAGATAGTCTTCGTAGTTACCGGTAAAGTCGATCAGCTTGCCTGGTGTCATTTCAATCACTCGGGTCGCCAAAGAACTAACGAACTCACGGTCATGGGAAACGAAGATTAGCGTGCCTTCGTACATTTCTAATGCCATGTTCAGCGCTTCAATCGATTCCATATCCAAATGGTTGGTTGGCTCATCCATTACCATGATGTTAGGGCGCTGCATCATCAGCTTACCAAACAACATCCGCCCTTTCTCACCACCAGACAAGACCTGTACTTTCTTCTTAATATCGTCCTGGCTAAACAGTAAACGGCCCAGCACACTGCGCACAGCCTGCTCGTCGTCTTTTTCCTGTTTCCACTGACTCATCCAGTCAAATACCGTCAGATCGATTTCAAAATCGCTGGCATGATCCTGTGCATAGTAACCAATCTTACTGTTTTCAGACCATTTTACGGTGCCAGAATCCGGCTCATAATCCCCTACCAAGGTTTTCAGCAAAGTCGATTTACCGATACCGTTTGGCCCGAGGATAGCCACTTTTTCACCCACTTCCAGGCGCAAATCCAGTTTTTTAAACAGCGGGCCGTCATCAAAACCTTTGGTCAACAGTTCAACTTCCAGCGCATTACGGAACAGTTTTTTATCCTGATCAAAGCGGATAAACGGGTTCTGGCGGCTAGATGCTTTCACTTCATCAAGCTGAATTTTATCAATCTGGCGGGCGCGAGACGTCGCCTGTTTGGATTTAGAGGCGTTGGCACTAAAGCGGCTAACGAAAGATTGCAGCTCAGAGATCTGGGCCTTTTTCTTGGCGTTATCTGACAACAGACGATCACGAGCTTGCGTCGCCGCCGTCATGTATTCGTCATAGTTACCCGGATAAACACGCAGTTCGCCATAATCCAGATCCGCCATGTGGGTACACACCATGTTCAGGAAGTGACGGTCATGGGAAATAATAATCATGGTGCTGCTACGTTCGTTCAGCACTTGTTCCAACCAGCGGATAGTATCAATATCCAGGTTGTTGGTCGGTTCGTCGAGGAGCAAAATTTCCGGGTCTGAGAACAGGGCTTGCGCCAGCAATACACGCAATTTAAAGCCAGGAGCGATTTCGCTCATCAACCCATAATGTTGTTCAACCGGAATACCTACACCAAGCAATAATTCACCGGCACGGGCTTCTGCGCTGTAACCATCCATTTCACCATAGGCAACTTCCAGATCAGCCACTTTATAGCCGTCTGCTTCGCTCATTTCAGCCATAGCGTAGATGCGGTCGCGCTCTTCTTTTACTTCCCACAGCTCGCCGTGACCCATAATAACGGTGTCCAGCACTGTGTTGTTTTCAAAGGCGAATTGGTCCTGACGTAACTTACCCAGACGCTCATTCGGGTCAAGGAATACGTTACCGCCGCTAGGAACTAAATCACCGCCAAGGATTTTCATGAAGGTGGATTTACCACAGCCATTAGCGCCGATCAGACCATAGCGATTACCGCCACCGAATTTTACTGAAATGTTTTCAAACAGCGGCTTGCTGCCGAATTGCATGGTGATATTGTTAGTACTTAGCACAGAGCTCGCTCTCGATTGGATTACTGAATAGGGATATTCAAGAATTATAGAAAATGTGATTCGGCGCGCATTATGCCACAAGATGGCAAGAGTATCGCCTCCAGTTTTGCACGAAATCTCAGCAAGCGCTTAAATCTGACGGTAAGTGGCTGCGGCAATAAAAGCTTGATGCCACTAAAAGGGACTATTAGCCCCTTAAATAAATACCCTAAACCCTAGGTTATTCGTGCTGTTACTCATCAATACATTGCAATGCGCTGTATTTATCCAGCAGGAATGGCCGCAGATAGCCAACTGTGTTAGACATCGGTAGCACCTCTTCGCTGAGATGGATATTCAGGATATCGCTGAGATAACTACGCCGTTTTTGTATTCTTTGCCAAACATCAGGGTACTGTGTAGCGAGCGCATTACGTAAATGCTGATCAGCCAGTGCAATACACTCCTCAGCACTCACTCCGGCATAACCTTTTACCGAAGGAATGATATCGATTTGGAATATCATCCCACTGCGAATTATCTCTTCAGAATCGCTATAAATGGGAGAGCACAACCACTCTTCATCAGCAACTAAATGGCCGGGATTTAGCGACCAATGGTATTGTGATTTAGGGAAAACCGTTTCCACTAATGCGTACATCTCTTTTCCTGGCATACCAATACGAATATTTTCCAGCCAAGCGACGACTGTTGTGTAATAAGGTAGCGCAACCTTATCAAGATAATCTCTTTCCGCGCGTGGTAGTTCATCTACATGATGAACCGCATAGCCGGTTCTACTGCTCAAACCGCCTTTAAACCCAGTGGTCAATGATATTTTATCGCCGAGTTGTACCGCTTTATCACTGGGATATAAATTTGCCTGTTCAAATCTGGCGCCAGTCGCAGCAATTATCACAACAGTGTTCGGTTGGCCTTCATCTGCCAGATAACTGCCCAGTTGCTTTTCTGTTATGCCGATATCAACCGCCGCCAATGCATTAAGAATACGATTCGACGCCAAATTAGCGCCATATTCATAGTGCGCCAATTCATTAGCATTATTGGTCACTCTAGCTGCAATATCACTGCCAATAAATAGACTGGTAGCGTTAATAATCGTTGCTACCGGTGAAGCAGACTTTTTAATTGCATCCAAAATAAAATGCGGAATATCAAATAGCTGACTGTTATCGTCCAGCTTACTGGTAAACAGTTTCCATCCTGCAACCCCAATCTTTTTAGCCTGCTGAATCCCGGTTGCTGCCAATAATTCAGTAAGCGTTTTACTGTTGTCCATTGGTTGATTTGGCAATGAAAAATAGGGGACATGAATCACGGTATTTCTGACTCTGGCATAGTCAGATAACTTTAAATTCTCGTTACCTAATAATAAATAGACCTCGCCCGAGACATGTAACACCAGAGCCGCTTCTTCAAAACGGGGAATAAACCCCGCCAGATATTCAAAGTTACCCCCATGCTCTTTGTCCGCATACACCAATAAATAATCGATAGCGGCACGGCGCATATTACTAATAACTTTAGCTTTGCGATATTCGATGGTTTCATCATTAATGGCTACCTTAGTAACAGCATCAAACCTTGGCGGCGTATCAATAGCGTTAAGTTTTATCTGACGCTTAATAATCATCTTGTTCATAAGAATCATTACCTTGGTTAATTTATTTACACGCCGCCATACCCGCTATTGATGTTGATGCTATAACCACTTTGCATCGCGGGTAAAGGAGATCGTTAGCCACCGATGAGGGCCGGACTCGCCAATTTCTTTGGCTATTTCATCGCGTAATTTGTCAAAATAACTGACACCATTCGTCTCCATCTCTGGTGGAATAACCACATGAATCTCGATAAACAACCCCCGCCCCATGCGGGTGGCATAGTGGGAGTAATCAATAAATTTATATTTTGCCATTAACTTATCCATTAAGCTCTCAATGGCATTATCCAGATTGTCTGGCGTCATTTGTAATACTTCACGAACTGCCGAAATGACTGTTTTTATTGGCACAGGTATTAAGACCAAGGTTAACAAGGCCAATACAGCGGGGTCGGTATAAACAATCAAATGCGCATAGCGGGTACCTTCCATACACCATGAAAGCAAGAAGGCTACTAATAACGCAGAACTGATGCAGGCCGACATTAACCAGCTTTTGGTATCCAATGCAATTAGCTCGGATTTGACTCGTTTATTTAAACGACGTTGTTTTAAAAAGAGGGTGAAACAGAAAATACTGACCACTAATGCATAAACAATCGCCCACCCCAACTCCAATTCCCTGCCGCCGTCGAAAATCCCCTTAATGGCATTGACGAATGCGTAAAGACAAAGAAAGGCCAGCAAGCTGCCATTGAAAGCCAGAACCAGTGGTTCAACATGCCAGAAACCGTATTGAAAACGCCGACTGTGCGGCTGACCAAGTAATCGGGAAACCAATAGCGATAAACTGCACATTCCAGCATCTAAAGCAGAGAACATACCATCGAAAATAATCGACATCGAACCGCATACGATACCAAAAACAATCCCCATAATGGCGATAAACAAAGTGCAAAAAATTGAACGTCTTAAAATCTGCTGTTCAAGCTTGGTGTCATGTAACAGAGGTGGAGCCTGTTCACTGAGTGTCGTCATGATTTAAACCCATTTTTTATTACAACCTATTGTTTTATTACAACCTATCGTTTATTACAACCAACTGTTTTATGACCATCAATTTTTTTATTTAGCTTAATGCGTGAATCACGATAAGAGCCTGAAGGTTAATCCGCACTAATAGTAGTGTGTCATATTATCTCATTTTTACCAGTAAATTACGCAGTAACACCCAAACAGAGAACCTTGTTAATCTCTTGTTTTTATTAATTTAAAATATAGCGAATCCTATTCGCAGGAATTTTATATCGCCAATTGATATCCAAATGGATTATTCGGTACTTCATTTTCATCCTTATCCTAAAGCCATCAGCGCTCAGCGCTTTATACTTTAAACCTAATAACAGATTTGTTTAATTTTAATAACATCTGGCTATAAACAAGATTTTTCATTAATGCAGGTAAATGAGTAGAAGTTGTTATTCGTCAAGAATGCTATTTCTGCATAACGATATTATGCACCGCTTGGACTAATACCCGTTCAGGAGGAAATATGGCGACAAAACTTAATATTGTATTGGTCCATGGCGCATGGGCTGATGGCTCACAGTGGCGCTATATTATCCCAGCCCTGCACACCATGGGGCACCGGGTCATTGCAATACAAAATCCGCTGACATCATTAGCAGATGACGTGGAGCGGACCATTAAGCTAACTACCGCCTTATATGGCCCTACCCTATTAGTGGGCCACTCTTATGGTGGCATGGTCATTACACAAGTCGGGCATCTGCAAAATGTGGTCGGTATGGTCTATCTCGCCGCTTTTGCCCCCGATGCGGGAGAGAGCTTATCCAGTACTTTTGCACTGCGTGAACCGCCTATTGGCGCCGCTTATATTCGCCCGGATGATAATGGATTTCTATGGATTGACACTGACCAGTTCCACGAAAATATGTGTCAGGACATTGATGAGAATGAAGCACTGGTGATGTCTATGGTGCAAAAACCCTTAGCAACTCGCGCTTTTACTGATAAGTCTGCTCAGCCTGCCTGGCGGGTCAAACCTTGCTGGTATCAGGTTTCAACGGAAGACAGAATGCTGCCGGTCGAAACACAACGCGGTTTTGCTGCTCGAATTCAGGCCCAAAAGGTGATTGAGTTACCCTCCAGCCACGCCTCGATACTCTCTCATCCACAGCAGATAATCGCGCTGATTGTCGATGCCGTAAATGCGGTTAAATAGTTATCACACGCCAGCCTCACATCTGCATCATATGACAGGCGAAAAAAATCCGCCCGAAAGCGGATTTTTATCAGACACAGCATAACACCGTGAAAGATGAGTGCTAACTATTCTAAGCAGTCGCTTAGAAAGTGTAACCTACGCCAGCAACCCAAGTACCGACATCAACGTTGCGGATGCGGCTCTGTTCGTAAGAAACGTCCAGGGCAACATTTTGCATTGGGTTGAACTGCATACCTGCGCCGTAAGTAAAGCCGTAATCGCTGGTGCTGCTTTTATCGCTAGCAGAAGTTGGGTAGTTCTGGCTGAAACGACCGTAACCCACACCTACCAGGCCATAAACGCTAGCCCAATCGTTGATACGGTAAGCTGGACCACCGGTGATAGCATTGTATTGTGCTTTGTTGTATACCGACGAGCTGTCACCGAAGCTGCTTTTTTCAGTGTGAGTGAAAGAGGTGATGTAACCCAGTTGAGAATCACTCCACTCGTAACGGTATTTCAGGTTGAAACCTGAAGATTTGTTAGCAACACCTTGATAATCGCTCTGGGCATAACCACCAGAAACGGTGCTTTGACCGGCAAAGGCTGAACCTGCGGTCACTGCTAATACACAAGCTGCTACTGCTGAAAGACATGCAATTTTATTCATAACCACCTCGAAAGACGCAAATTTTTAGATGAAACAAAAACACCATGAAATTATAACAATAAATAGTAGGAAACTCTGCCTACATATGATTGTCTAATCATTTATTTGGTGTAACAAAGGGTTTCAAGAATCTTCCATCTTACTAATACGCTTACGAATTTCCGCCATTCTACACCTTTTTGTGACTCCCATCACCAAAAGCCATTCCAGACTATTCTTAGTTTTAGCGCTTAAATAACCAGCAGAAATAGCGTTAAAAAACCGCAATGCTGAAAATTTATTATTTCTTTCACTGCTTTCCGTTTCTTTTTTCGCTCCTTTGGTGATTTTCAAACACTTGGCTGACATTTCATTTACACTGGCAAAAATAGCTACCTAATAATTTTCTTTGAGGCTTAACAGGATGTCTTTGTCTCCTTCATCCAAACATTCACTTCCCTTAGTCCCTATTCTGTTACTGGTGATTGCCATGATCTCCATCCAGAGTGGTGCATCGTTGGCGAAAAGTTTGTTCCCACTGGTTGGCGCGCAAGGAATAACCTCGCTGCGGCTCGGTATCGGCACACTTATTTTGTTTGTCATCTTTAAACCTTGGCGAATGCGATTCACCTCAGGCAGCCGCTTACCCCTGCTTATTTATGGTGTGACATTAGGTGGAATGAACTTTTTGTTTTACCTGTCACTAAAAACGGTGCCATTGGGTATTGCCGTCGCATTGGAGTTCACCGGCCCGTTGGCGGTTGCCATGTTCTCTTCTCGCCGCCCGGTGGACTTTATCTGGGTAGGGTTGGCCGTTCTGGGGCTATGGTTCTTATTACCGCTGGGACATAACATTGGTACCATTGATTTATTTGGCGCGGCTTGTGCCTTGGGTGCTGGAGCCTGTTGGGCGCTGTATATTATTTCAGGGCAGAAAGCCGGCGGTGATCACGGTCCTGGGACTGTCGCGGTAGGTTCTCTGATCGCAGCACTGGTATTTTGCCCAATTGGCGTAGCATATAACGGCCTTGCCCTGTTCGATCCCGCCATTCTCCCCGTTGCTCTGGCTGTCGCTATTTTGTCGACGGCATTACCCTACTCACTAGAAATGGTCGCACTGACCCGGCTCCCTACGCGCACATTTGGCACGTTAATGAGTCTGGAGCCAGCACTGGCGGCCATTTCAGGGTTGGTATTCTTAAATGAACATCTGACATGGGTTCAATGGTTGGCTCTGGCATCAATTATCAGTGCCTCTATCGGGGCCACACTGACTATCAAACCCAAGCCACAACTGGATCAAATTGCCTGAAGGGTGCTGCGCGCATCAGGGCTAGTTCAGCCCTCTCACCTTCTATCCTATTGTTATTTATCAAACGCCAGCCCAGCACTGCACGGGTTGGCGTTTTTTATTAATTATTTTCCTTTTTTTTGCATCCAAAACACCAGGCTGATTCGTATAGGTAGATGTGAGGCAAGACTTCACCTCAACCGTCCTAAAAGGAATACATTATGAAAACTCTTCTTCGTTCTGCTATCTGTGCTTCCTTACTGTTCAGTACTGTCTCTATGGCCGCCATGATGTCCGAAACTGTTATGGTAGGTGGTGCTTCGATGTTGCCGAGTAAAAATATTATCGAGAATGCGGTTAACTCAAAAGATCACACGACCTTAGTCGCTGCGGTTAAAGCTGCAGGGTTGGTTGATACCCTGCAAGGCCCTGGGCCATTTACCCTGTTCGCGCCCACCAATGCCGCGTTTGCAAAATTGCCCGCCGGTACAGTTGAAAGTCTGGTCAAACCAGAAAATAAAGCCATGCTCACCCAAATCTTGACCTATCACGTGGTGGCCGGGAACTACGATATGAAACAGTTAGAAAGTAAAATTAAAGCCGGAGGGGGTACTGCCGAGCTGAAAACTGTCAATGGCCAATCACTATGGATTATGAACAACGGGCCACATAACATTCAGCTTAAAGATGGAAAAGGGAACATCGCCAATATCAGCACCTATGATGTACAACAGAAAAATGGCGTGATCGATGTGATTGATACTGTTCTGATGCCTAAATAAAACCCGTCTATACTGGGTGCAGTGTCTCACTGCACCTGACGGCTTTTTTAGGGATTGGCGCATGAATGAATACTCACTGGAACAACAAATCGGGCTGATCGATGCCATTGCTCAAGGTGATCAGTCCGCGTTTGAAAAACTATACCGGCTCACTTCCCCCAGACTATTCGCGGTCGCCTTAAGAATGCTGCGCAACCCTGCTCGGGCAGAGGAGGTTTTGCACGACTGTTTCCTCACCGTCTGGCATCGGGCCGATAATTACAATGCGCAACTCAGTGCCCCATTAACCTGGTTGACCCATATTGTGCGTAATCGGGCCATCGATTTGATGCGCGGCAGTGATAATCGTCTGCAAACGTTGAACGATGACCAAACCGATTATTTGACCGATGACACACTGACGCCTCTGGCTCAATTGCAGCAAGACAGTGAAGCTAAACAATTGGCAGACTGTTTGGCACATCTGCCGGTTGAGCAACGACAAAGTATTATGTTGGCTTATTATCAGGGGCTTTCTCATGGGGAGATCTCTACTCATCTACAACAACCACTTGGTACGATAAAAAGCTGGATACGTCGTGCACTCGATCACTTGAAGGGCTGCGTAGGCTTATGAAAAACAGACGCGAATATGACTCAGCATTGGCCGCTGAATATGCGCTGGGAACCCTGCGCGGACTTGCCCGGCTGCATTTTGAACGCCGATTCCGTCGTGACCCACAGTTGGCGGCAGATGTTGCCAGTTGGCAGCGTCTGTTTACCCAACTGGATAATCAATTGGCCCCGCTGGAGCCTCCTGAACGCGTATGGAAGCGGCTGGAGTTAGAGTTACCACCAATCAACCTGCGCCATATCAAACGTAATCGTTGGTCTTATTTGGGGTGGGCTGTCGCCGCCGCACTGGCCGCAGTCCTGGTGATCCCACGTTTATTGGTAGAGCCACCAACATCCGTCCCGGTGGCCGTGCTCTCCAATAGTCAGCAAAGTGGTCAATGGGTGGTCAGTCTGGAGAAATCGACTCGTAGCCTGACATTAACTCCCCTTAACCCCGTGGTAGTCAGTGAGCGTAATAGCCTTGAATTATGGAGTATTCCGGCGGGTGAAAAACCACACTCACTGGGGTTACTCAATACCCATGGGCCAACACAACTGACTCTGACTGAAAACCAGTTAATGGCGAATTCGTTATTAGCAATCAGTCTGGAGCCTCACGGCGGCTCGCCCACTGGCCAGCCAACCGGTGCGGTGCTGTTTAGCGGGCCATTGCAGAATCTATAATAGATAAATATGCACGCGTCAGCGGCTATCACTTATCCGCATTACTGATCTTTTTCTACCGGAGGTTATGCATGCAAGACTGGGATCCTGATTTATACCGCCAATTTGAAGCAGAACGTACCCGCCCTGCCGGTGATTTGCTCGCACATATCAGCACTACCCAGCCACAGCGCATCAGCGATTTAGGTTGTGGGCCAGGCAACTCTACCCAATTGCTGCACCAGCGTTTTCCGCAGGCGCAGCTGGTTGGGATTGATAACTCGGTGGCGATGTTGGCCAGTGCGCAACAGCGCCTGCCGGCATGTGCATTTCTTGAAGCGGATATTCGCCAGTGGCAACCCGCTGAGCCACAAGATCTTATTTATGCTAACGCATCGTTACAATGGCTAACCGATCATCAGCAACTCTTTCCCTATTTGTTCTCCAAGTTGGCTACCCACGGCATACTTGCGGTCCAGATGCCAGATAATTTGGAGGAGCCCAGCCATCGAGCTATGCGTGAAGTTGCAGAAAACGGTCCATGGCAGCAAACACTACAAGAGGCGGGGGCAATACGGGCGAAGGTTCTGTCAGCCAATCAGTATTATGACTTACTGGCCCCCAATGCAGAGCGGATAGATATTTGGCGCACTACCTATTACCACCCGATGCCTTCAGCGCAAGCCATCGTCGATTGGCTGCGAGCCACAGGTTTACGGCCTTTTCTTGAACCGCTCTCTGAAGCAATGCGATTGGATTTTTTGCAAGACTATCTGGCAATCATTGATGTGGCCTATCCGCAACAGGCCGATGGTCGCCGTTTGTTGGCATTCCCCCGCTTGTTTATTGTTGCCCACGCTCAGTAGTCATACCGGGTATGCTGGTTGAATTTATTGACTGGCATACCTGCTGATTCGTTCCGGTATGGAACTATTCATCGCATTATATATATTACTCATGTTCGCCAAGCTATTAATTAATAACACCTTCGCCTCATCCGTGGCATTAAATATTATTGAAAGCATCCAAATGGATATTGGCCTCATAAAAACCATACAAATCACAGCAATAGTTATTTTCAATTAGCCATAAACACCGCGATGATAATATTCTTAAAAAGAAACAATAAATTACATTTACAAATAAACACCACTATCAACTATTTAATTGATAGGCCGAATCTACCCTACAAACTTAAATATCTTTGTTATACTTATTGCGGTGAAGAAATTGGTAATCAACTCAATAAAGGGATACCTATTATGAGTACAGCAAAACTGGTAAAAACAAAATCTTCCGAACTGCTCTACACTCGCAACGATGTTGAAGAACATGTCAAAGTTGACACAGTGAAAGTATTAAACCGTATGGTTATTCAGTTTATTGATCTGTCGCTGATGACCAAACAGGCTCACTGGAATATGCGCGGTGCCAACTTTATCGCGGTGCATGAAATGCTGGATGGCTTCCGCACAGCCCTCACTGATCACCTAGATACCTTCGCAGAACGAGCGGTACAACTCGGTGGTGTCGCGCTCGGAACCACACAAGTCATTAATGATAAAACACCGCTGAAAAGTTACCCAACCAATATCCATAGCGTGCAAGAACATCTTAAAGCGCTGGCAGACCGCTACGCCGTGGTTGCTAATGATATTCGTAAGGCAATTTCAGAAGTAGAAGATGAAGACAGTGCTGATATGTTTACTGCCGCATCACGTGATCTGGATAAATTCCTGTGGTTTATCGAGTCAAATATTGAGTAATCCTCAGTATGATACCCAATAGATCGTAAAATGGCAGAAAGATAGACCGGGTAATGAGAATAGCCAATACACCTGCAATTTTAACGAAGATGGGTACAGGGCCGGTTATCCGGCCCTACGCACGGAGGTCATATGGCAAGTGGATGGGCCGGCGACGGCGCAGTACAAGATCAAATTGACTCCACCGTTGAAGATGCGGTACAACGCGCAAGACAGGCGCTTGGCAGTGGTGAAAGTGAGCTATATTGCCTTGAATGTGGTCAAGCCATTCCAGAAGCACGGCGTAAAGTTCTGGCGGGGGTAAAATATTGCCTGAACTGCCAGAATCAATTAGACAAGCATCAGGCCAGCCATGCCGGATATAACCGCCGTGGCAGTAAAGATAGCCAACTCAGATAGCAATCCCTCCCCTTCATCCCCCTTATTGCACCATTATCGAACAAAAATCGGAGATAGTTAACAATATTGTTACATTGATGTTGATTATCGATTGTACATTATTAACGAACTAGTTAATAATAAGTAAATAATGGATTAGTTGCACCAAAATGATATTAACGCACTATTTTGGTGAGTCATGATGGTGCAAACAATGTCAGCTAAGTAATTGCATGCTAATCACTTAGAATAATTTCGTTATTTTTAAATAACTTGCATTTCTGGCACGATCTTTTCATATTGCTATCTGAAATATAAAAAACGGATCTCCATCCACAAAAGTACAAAGGAACTCCCACTTATGAAGTCACTTGTCAAAGTTTCATTGGTCGCACTTACGCTGGCCTTTGCTGTTAGTTCTCACGCCGCAGAAAAAGAATTGATCGTTGCTACCGACACCGCGTTCGTCCCTTTTGAATTCAAACAAGGGGATAAATATGTCGGTTTTGATATCGACTTGTGGGATGCCATCGCGAAGAAACTGGATTTGAAATACACCCTGAAACCAATGGATTTCAGCGGTATCATTCCAGCACTGCAAACCAAGAACGTGGATCTGGCACTAGCCGGTATCACTATTACCGACGAACGTAAAAAAGCCGTTGATTTCTCTGATGGCTACTACAACAGCGGCCTGCTGGTGATGGTAAAAGCTGACAACAATGACATCAAAGGCGAAGCTGATCTGAAAGGTAAAGTGTTGGCAGTAAAAAGCGGCACCGGTTCTGTCGATTATGCTAAAGCCAACATCAAAACCAAAGACCTGCGCCAATTCCCGAATATCGATAACGCCTATTTGGAGTTAGGTACTGGCCGCGCTGATGCCGTTTTGCATGACACGCCAAACATCCTTTACTTCATCAAAACTGCCGGCAATGGCCAGTTCAAAGCGGTGGGTGAATCTATCAAAGCTCAGCAATATGGTGTTGCATTCCCACAAGGCAGTGACCTGCGTGACAAAGTTAACGTTGCTCTGAAATCTCTGAAAGAAGACGGCACTTACGCTGCAATCTATAAAAAATGGTTCGGCGTAGAACCTAAGTAATTCATTTTTGCCGTTTTTAGACCAGGAGAATATCCATGCAGTTTGAATGGAGCGCTATTTGGCCCGCCATCCCAATCCTGCTTGAAGGCGCCAAGTTAACCCTATGGATCTCGGTCCTGGGGTTGCTTGGCGGCCTGATTATTGGGGTTATAGCAGGGTTTGCCCGCGCTTATGGCGGTTGGCTGAGCAGAAATATCGCATTAGTCTTTATTGAACTGATCCGTGGCACGCCGATTGTGGTGCAGGTGATGTTTATCTACTTTGCGTTGCCGATGATGATGCCGGTGCGCATCGATCCTTTCTCAGCAGCCGTTGTGACCATTATTATTAACTCAGGGGCTTACATCGCAGAAATTACCCGTGGTGCGGTGCTGTCAATCCACAATGGATTTCGCGAGGCCGGTCTGGCTCTCGGCTTATCCAAACGCGATACCTTGCGTTACGTAATAGCCCCTTTGGCTCTGCGCCGTATGCTGCCACCACTCGGTAACCAGTGGATCGTCAGTATTAAAGACACCTCACTGTTTATCGTGATTGGCGTAGCAGAACTGACTCGTCAGGGTCAGGAAATTATTGCCGGCAACTTCCGCGCCATGGAGATATGGAGTGCGGTGGCGGTGATCTACCTGATTATCACCTTGGCTCTGAGCTTCGTTCTGCGCCGGTTAGAAAGAAAGCTGAAAATAATATGATTGAATTCAAAAACGTCTCTAAACACTTTGGTAAAACCCAAGTGCTTCACGACATCAATTTGAATATCACCAAGGGTGAAGTGGTGGTTATTATTGGCCCTTCCGGCTCGGGTAAGTCCACCCTGCTGCGTTGTATCAATAAGCTGGAAGTTATCACCAGTGGTGAGTTGATTGTCGATGGTCTGAATGTCAATGACCCCAAAGTCGATGAGCGCCTGATCCGTCAGGAAGCTGGCATGGTGTTCCAACAGTTTTATCTGTTCCCCCACCTGACGGCCTTGGAAAACGTCGCCTTTGGTCCGATTCGCGTTCGTGGTGCTTCTAAAGAAGCAGCCAACAAACTCGCTATGGAGTTGTTAACCAAAGTTGGATTGGCAGAACGCGCACATCATTTTCCCGCAGAGCTATCGGGTGGCCAACAGCAGCGTGTCGCTATCGCTCGTGCGCTGGCGGTAAAACCCAAGTTGATGTTGTTTGATGAGCCGACCTCGGCACTGGATCCAGAATTACGTCACGAAGTATTGACGGTAATGAAGGACTTGGCCGAAGAAGGCATGACCATGGTCATCGTCACCCATGAAGTGGGTTTTGCCCAGAAAGTGGCATCGCGTCTTATCTTCATTGATAAAGGTCGGGTCGCTGAGGATGGCAACCCGGATAGCCTTATCTCAAATCCGCCAAGTGAACGTTTACGGGAATTCCTCCAACACGTTTCCTGAGGCGCAGGCTGACATTACCCTAAAATACCTCTGGCGGGCATCTTGATGATCCCCGCCAGATTTTTTTATGCTGATAGGCCAATCATACCGGCGCTTGTTGATTCTTGACCTGAGCAAATGCGGTCATGAGTTTCACTACATCCTGCATCCCAATATTGACCTGATTAATAACCTCACCGGCATCTTGGGTCAGCGTCACCCCGCCCCCCGCTTGTTCGACACAAGTCCCCATACCCTTGATAGCCGCCATCACCCCATTTTGTATGCTCTTTGTCATCTGCTCGATTTCAGTCGCTGCCTTGCGTGACTGGTCCGCCAATAAACGGACCTCACTTGCCACCACCGAGAAACCCTTGCCATGCTCACCGGCATGAGCCGCTTCAATCGAGGCATTGATCGCTAATAGATTGGTTTGAGACGATATTTTACGAATCGCTTCCACCATGGTACCAATCTCTTGTGAGCAGCGGCCCAAATCACTGACCACATCAGAGGTTTCGCGTGCAATAGACTCAACCTCTTGCATACCACGAACAGCCTGTTGAACAATCTCAGCCCCTTGTGACGCTGAACGGTCGGTGGTTAATGATAAATAGTGCACATCGCGGATCAGGTTCTCCTCATGCTCCTGCTGCAACATCAATTGTGTAATATCCTGAGCAATCTTCACCACTTTAATCACTTGTCCCTCGTTATCCATAATCGGGTTATAACTGGCCTCCAGCCATACCCGTTTGCCATGTCTATTAAGACGCTCAAAACGGCCAATAATAAACTCACCATGGGCTAACCGCTGCCAGTGCTGGTAGTATTCATCGCTATGTGCAAATTCTGGTGTGCAGAGTATCTGATGAGATTTATGTTGAATATCTGCCAGTGAATAACCAATAACCTTCAGCAGATTCTCGTTGGCATCCAAAATAATGCCTTGTGGTGTGAAAGTGATCATCCCCATTGAACGGTTAAGTGCTTTTAGCAAACTCTGGTGTTCCTGAGATTGCAAAATACGCTCGGTCACATCACTGGCGAGCTTAATAATTTCAATCACATTTCCACTACTATCGAGTACCGGTGTATAGGTTCCCTGCAACCAAACAATGCTGCCATCCTTGCGGATACGCTTAATATTATCGGTAATCGGTCGCCCTTCATTGAGCAGTTGCCAGTGGCGGCGGTAGGCATCAGTGAGTACATATTGTGGGTCACAGAACAGTTTATGATGTTTGCCGACCACCTCATCCTGTTGGTATCCCATTACTTGTAAAAATAATGTATTAGCGTGTTTTACCGTACCATCTGGCTTGAAAATAATCATCGGGACAGCACTATCAATCGATGTCAGTTCGGCACGAGGGGATGCCTGAGATGAGCTGAAATTGAACAACATAAATTGAGTCCTTATGGCGAATGATTAAGCAGCAAATAAGTCATGTGGCTATCAACCTATTTGCACAATAAAACCCCTGCCCCGTGAAAGAGGGCAGGTGTAAGTTTTATTCTTCACCCTGGACGATGAGGTAGCTGAGTTAATAAAATCAAAAAGAAAAAATCATCACAATATAAGCAAGATTTGTCAGCTATAGCGCCTGACTAAGATTTATCTTAATTAGCATAGACGAAAATATGGGGGTTTGCTGTTAGTGCAATGAGAGGGAAATAAAACCGTGGGAAATAGAGCAATATCCCTATAATTGAATATTGCCCATAGATATTACAGACTCAAGTCAGTGATTGGGGTAAGTGCGCGCAGCCAACACCCCTGCGGCGTCAAGGACGAAGAAGGACATACCCAAAGTCATTGACGTTGCAGGTAGGCGGCCAGTAAACGCACCCCGATGAGCTGACTCAAGTCAGTGATTCGGGTAAGTGCGCGCAGCCAACACCCCTGCGGCGTCAAGGACGAAGAAGGACATACCCAAAGTCATTGACGTTGCAGGTAGGCGGCCAGTAAACGCACCCCGATGAGCTGACTCAAGTCAGTGATTCGGGTAAGTGCGCGCAGCCAACACCCCTGCGGCGTCAAGGACGAAGGGTATTACCAACGTTCAACTTTCCACGCCGCCTGCTGCTCCGGCGTCAGGAACGTCCATGCCACAAACCGGCTGACTTTTTGCCCTTGTGCCATATCAATGGTGCGGACCTCAACGGCGTTGGCATAGCGCAGGGCATGATAGATTGCCGGTAAGGTGGTCTTCTTCGAGATCAATGAAGTGAACCAAAAACAGTTTTGCGCCTTAGTTGCGCTCTCTGCCACCATGCGACTAACGAACCCTTCTTCTCCACCTTCACACCACAATTCGCTATTTTTCCCGCCAAAGTTTTGTACCGGTTTAGCGGCAACTTCACTTTTACCCAGTTTGTGCAACTTGCGACGCGTGGTTGCTGCGGCCTCTTCTGCGGAGGCATGGAACGGCGGATTACATAGTGTGGCATCGTAACGTTCATTCACCGCCAGAATACCGTCGAAAATAGCTTGTGAGTCTTTTTGCTGTTTAAGTCGCAAGGTGTTTTTCAGCGTCGGGTTCATTGACACCACCATTTTTGCCGCACTGAGTGCTTGCGGATCAATGTCAGTCCCGGTAAAACGCCAGCCGTATTCCCGCTGACCAATAATCGGATAAATACAGTTGGCACCGACGCCAATATCCAGCAGCGCAATATTTCTACCCTGCGGGATAACCCCGTCATTACAACTGGCCAATAAATCGGCCAGATGGTGCACATAGTCAGCACGACCTGGGATCGGTGGGCATAAAAAGTCAGCTGGAATATCCCAATATTCAATACCGTAGAAATGCTTCAGCAATGCCCGGTTGAGCATTTTGACCGCCAGAGGATCGGCAAAATCGATAGAAATATCACCATAGGCGGTAGCTGCCAGAAAAGGAACTAACTCCGGGCAACTTACTGAAAGAGCATCAAAATCATAGCGTGAGCGATGACGATTTCGGGGATGCAATCCGCTTTTTTCTTTGGGGAATATTTTTTTGTTTTCCATCGTCTGGCTCTCTGATCGGCATTTTCTGGCGCGTAAGATAGCATAAATTGCCGCAGAACGGGTGGTGGGTATTGCCATCAAAATAAAAGCGAATCCTATCGGTAGGCGACTTCATTTGATGTCATCACCACGATTTACTCAGAATAAATGGGCTTAGTTCAGTGCCACTCTCTGATACCACTTTACCCCGTTGCTCGCGCAAAAACTCACATAGTCTCAATCTGTTGCAGCGCATGCTCGAGGGTATCAGCCCGCCCGACTGCCACCAGACAACATGCTAACTGTTTTTGGATAGCATCAGGAATAGGCCATTCACCAGCCAAACAACCTTCAATCCAGCGGGCCGTTATGGCGGCATCTTTCGACGAGGGTAACACCAGTTCGCCCTGCTCTAACTGGCGATCCAGTAAAATTTGCTGTTCCCCCCCATTGATGTAATGAATTGGTGGGCAACGCGATGGGTTAGCATAAACCTCCCCTTCGGTCCCTTGCTGTAGCAGTGCCGGTGCGCCGATCGCCTGAAAGAAGCCGCCGACTTTTTGCATATATTCTGGGTGCGAAACACTGGCAAGACGCAATGCATTATCGTGAATAAACGGTGTTGCCAGTTTCGCCAATGTGTGACTGCTATTTCTAACCCCCATCCGCCAGCGTAACTGTAATTGTTGGTCTAATTGAGTCGATAATGCTGATACAGGGATAAATACCGGCAACCCGCTATCAAGCCGTTGTTGGGCTTCAGCGGCATCAAGTGACCACGGAATATTCAGTTGCTGGAAAATCTCGGCACTGGTTACCCGGCTGCTGTCCTCAGTCACGCCGTGTACCACCACCGGTAACCCTAGGCGTGAAAGTAATAATGCCAATAACGGGGTCAGATTAGCCTGTTTGCGTGCACCATTATAACTTGGGATCACCACGGGGAGTGGATAATCCATTGGCGCGCGTAGTGGCATCACCTGTTCTTGCATCGCCTGATAAAAGCCCAGAATCTCCTGTTCGGATTCACCTTTAATACGAAAGGCTATCAGGATCTCCCCTAGCTCCAACTCGGGGACCTGCCCTGCCAACATGACTTTATACAGTTCATAAGCGGTAAACTTTTCCAGATCACGCGCATGATTCTTACCGCGCCCAATCTCTTTAATAATTTTACTGTAATCCATGGTGCGGCATTTCCCCTGTCCGTCGCGGTTAAACATAAATCAGGTAACTTATTGCTGAAACTTTATCACTAATAGTGATATCGATACCCAAAATAATTAGAACTGTGCGGCTAATAGAGATGAGTCGTACTGATGGTAGGCTAGCGGGTGAAACCCGCCACTGCCAGAACAACTTGCGGCAGTGACAGGCAAACTACAGTGGTTTGTTTAACTCTTCCGGTGGGCTAAACAATACCCGATAAATAGCGCCACCTAAGGCTCCTCCTACCAACGGGGCCAGCCAGAATACCCATAACTGCTGCAATGCTATTCCACCGGCAAAAATAGCCACAGCGGTACTACGTGCAGGATTTACCGAAGTATTATCCACTGGAATACTGATTAAATGGATCAGTGTAAGACATAGCCCAATAGCCAACGGCGCTGCAATTGCATGAGAAGGTTTATCGGTCGCCCCCATGATAACCATCACAAACCCCATGGTAAGAACCACTTCAGCCACCAGTACCGCTTGTAAGTTATATCCCCCCGGCGAGCGAACACCAAAACCATTACTGGCGAACCCGGCACTAACATCAAACCCGGCTTTGCCACTGGCGATTAAATACAAAATGGCGGCCCCGGCCAGCCCCCCCAGCACTTGCGCTACAATATAAGGCACTAATTGTGCGCCAGAGAAACGCCCACCCACCCATAAACCGAGTGACACTGCCGGGTTAAAATGCGCACCTGAGACATGCCGCCAGTGCATACGCCATCGTGACGACAGTCAGCCCGAACGCCAATGCCACCCCCAAAAATCCAATACCCGCCACCGGGAACATTGCAGCCAATACTGCGCTACCACACCCGCCTAACACCAGCCAGAAAGTGCCAATAAACTCTGCCATTAGCTGTTTCATTCTGCTTTACCCCTGCCTGCTAAACATGTCGATAACAGTAAACGTTGCCGCTAACCAATAACCAGCAATTTACACCGGAGGTACTGCCAGGCATGACTTGTTAGAGTCAGCTCACCAGCGGCTTATATAATCTTAGTCATTGGATTTATACGCATAGAAAAAGATTTCAGATGAAAACAGTTTTCACTGTATTTATATGCATTTTCACAACAAATTCAGAACACAATAAAAACAAAATTAAAATAGCATTCCATATAAAATGGAATTATGTTTTAAATATGTGATGCGCAGCTCGAATAACTTTTAGCATTAAAGGGATACTTTATTTGTGACAACATCATTTGTCATAAAAATGTTAATAAAAACATATTTTACGATATGCATATCTTCGGGGTGAGGTGGTAAGTTGGATATATTGCTTAGTTTAGTAAAAACGCCAGCAGTAATAATTGCCATTGTGGCATTTTTAGGTTTACTCTTTCAAAAAGCATCTGTTTCTCGTTTAATTACCGGTACTTTCCTCTCTTTTATCGGGTTTACGATGATAAAAGTCGGTGGCAGTATTTTAATGAAGGTACTTACGGCATTCAGCACACTATTTTCCAGTGCATTTAATATTGTCGGTGTCGTACCCAGTAATGAAGCTATCATGGCGGCAACAATTGATAAAATTGGTGCAACAGCAGCACTTATTCTGCTATTTTCTATGATACTCAACATTCTGTTGGCAAGATTTACCCGGTTCAAATTTATCTATTTATCATTACACCTTGTTTTATTTATGGCTTTTGCATTGACTGCCGTGCTTATGCAACTGGGCTACAGCCATTATCCAATAGTTATTATCGCCACAATTATTATTGGTTTTTATATGGCCGTATCACCCTATATTCTTAGCCGATTCAGTCGTGAAATCATTGGTTCAAATGAGTATGCTATTTCCCATGCCGCAATTTCCTCTTACGTAATAGGATCTTACATGGGGAAATGGTTCGGTAATAAAAACTCTGATACTGAAAACATTAAAATCAGTAATAAGTTTGATTTCCTGCGCGAACCCAATATTGCCACACTATTAACCATGTTAATTTTGTTATTGATATCTTGTATTTTTGCGACACAACCGCAGATTACAGATGCAATGAAATTGGTTTATGGGGCCGGTGCTGCTGATAAAAATGTGATTATCTTCATCTTGGAGCAGTCGGCTATTTTTACATGCGGACTCTATTTAGCTAAGGCTGGAGTTAATTTATTTACCGCTGAAATCGTCCCTGCCTTTAAAGGCTTCGCGCGAGTATTTGCACCAGGCTCTGTACCTGCCGTTGATGTTATGGTGCTATTTACCAAAGCACCTAATGCGACACTAATCGGATTTTTGATGAGTTTTTCCGTCGAGCTGGTTTGTATCCTTATCTTCCCATTTATTGGATTGCCCATTATCGTACCAGGCATTATGGCCAGTTTTATTACCGGCGGTGCAGCCGCTATTTTTGGCAATGCGACGGGGGGGTTCCGTGGAGCACTTATCGCCAGTGGTATTAACGGGCTGCTTTTATGCGTGCTACCAGCACTAACATTGCCTTTGTTCTCTCATTTGGGCGCTCAGGGGGTTACTTTCGCCGATCCAGACTTTACATTGTCTTCGTTAATTCTAGATCACGTACTCCGACTGTTTAACTAAAGGTTAAGGCCGGTGATGCCGGCCTTTTATCTCAACAGAATACCGAGTGTTTTGGTCTTCGCGAAAACATATCGTTTTAATGAATAAAGAAAACATACTTATAAAACAGTCCGTTTCCGCCGCCCTCTTTTTACCGCCGCCTTCGCCGGGGCTTTTATTACCGCAGCCGGCATAATCACCTCCGCCGGCATCTCCGGTTGTTCAATTGGGAAGACCGGTAGTGCCGCCAACAATCGTGAACCATAACCCTTAGTCAATAAACGCCGATCGTAAATAACGATCTCACCGTGGCATTGATTACTACGAATCAAACGACCAACCTGTTGGATCAGATTAAACGAGGCACTTGGCAAACTTTGCACTTCAAACGGATAACGTTTTAACGACTTCAGCCACTCCCCTTCAGTGAGAATCACCGGGCTATCAATCGGTGGGAACGAAATTTTGTGAATATGAACCTGGGTCAACAATTCACCTTTCAAATCCAACCCTTCAGCAAATGATTGCAGACCAATCAATACACTGGCAGTACCGTTATTGACCCGCTTACGGTGCTCTTCCACCAGTCGGTAACGGGGTTGGTCCCCCTGCACCAACAGCATCAAACGCAGATCGGTCACATGGCTGAGAAAGGTTTGCATCGCCCGATGACTACTGAACAAAATCAACATTCCTTTATGCCGCCCACTGGCCTGCTGCGCACGGAAAAATTGCGCCATTTCAGCCAGATGTTCAGCTTCATGGGCCATAGTTGGCTCGAAGCGCATTTTGGGAATAATCAACTTCCCCTGTTCAATATGGTTAAACGGGGATGACAGTGTTTCAAACCGGTCGCCGGCCTTCTCACTCAGGCCACTGAGCTCCTGCAAGCGGGCAAAGCTGTTGAGTGAACGTAATGTCGCTGAAGTCACAATCACATGGGGGACTTTGCGCCATAACATTTTATCTAGCTGGTCACTGACACGGATGCCAACACAGTGGAAATAGAGGTGCGTTTGATTCTCGCGATAATCACGGGTTACCCATTTGGATATCGGCGCATTCGAGGCTTTTTCCATTGCCGCAAGCCGCCAAAGTTTGCTCATGGCCTCCAGATAACCCAGTGTACGGCTCATTTGCAGGATGGCGCGATGCAGACGCACAATATCGTGCTTACCGGTTTGCTCACTCAAATCGTTCAGTACAAATTCGACCAAACCGCGCAAAGCATCGGTCAGTTTGAATAATTTGGCGCAATCTTCTGTCAAACTCCCCGGTAACTCACCCATTTCAAAACGGTACACCGCCGGATTGGCATCGGCAGGAAGCAGTTGACTGACTTGTTGTTCCACACTCAACATCAGCTCGCGCAACTGCTCGCAATGGTCTTTCAAGCGCTCTGGATTCGCTAAACCAGGCGGATTTTTAGGCCGATATTGCACCATGCATTGATCCACCAGCCGCACAATCATATCCAACTGCATATTGGCAAAGAACGCGGTGATCTCACCTTCAATTTCTAGCGCATCGCGCGCTACATCAGGCAAATGGTGGCCTTCATCCAATACCAACAGTAATTCTTTCGGATTGGGTAGCACCGATTCAGTTTCCAATGCAGCCATCACTAATGCATGGTTGGCAACCACAACATCGGCACTTTCGATTTCTTTGCGCGCAATAAAGAACGGACACTCACGATAATAATGGCAGTTACGCCCAAGGCAATTCGCCTTATCGGTACTCAATTTAGTCCACAGGCTATCACTAAGCGCCAACTGATGATGGTCACGCAGCCCGTCCCAGACATGGCTGCTCAGTAGCTTAGACAGCGTCAGACAAGTTGCTTGTTCCTCACCATTGGCGGGGGCCAATTCATCGCCGAGAAACAGCGATAAATCCCCTTGGCCAGAAACATCCGTACACATAGCCGCCAGATTACGTGGACACACATATCGCCCACGCCCGAAAGCACCGGTAAATTTAAGGTCGGGAATAATTTTCTTCAATAGCGGCAAGTCTTTACTGTAAATCTGATCCTGTAAAGCCACATTAGCGGTGCTCACCACCAATGGTTTGCTTTCTGCTCGGCTGACTGCAATGCCAGGGATCAGATAAGACAGCGTTTTGCCAACACCGGTCGGCGCCTCAATAGCCAAATGACGGCCAGCACCACCGGCCAGCGTTTTCGCCACTTCGGCGATCATCTGGCGCTGCGGTGCCCGGGAGATAAAATCCGGGATCTGCTGCTGGAGAGCCTTATACCACTGACTGATTTGTTCTTTTACTGCCGGGGACAACGCCATGCATATCTTATCTAAACTGAGTGTTGCCCTATTGTCCCACACCACAACGCTGGCGTCAGCCCGAAAGCACCGCCGTAGTAGCTGAAATCCTCTGACCTGGCAAATCACCGCGTGATGAAATTTACGCAATGTCGCAGTTATTTATGATTTGTCATAAATATATCACACAGATGCGGTAAAAATTCTGCGCTGGCCGAATTCAGATAGATATTGAATACAGCAAAAAAATCTTCTACTCGCGTCTTTTTAAATAAGAGAAACAGGGCAAAAATATGAAACGTAATCTTCTGGCAATCCTGGTACCGGCTTTATTAGTTGCCACTACGTCACATGCAGCAGAAATTTATAACAAAGACGGTAATAAACTTGATTTATACGGAAAAGTCAAAGCACTGCATTACTTTTCTGATAATAATAAAAGTGACGGCGATAAATCTTACGTGCGTTTTGGTTTTAAAGGTGCCACCCAAATTACTGACCAACTGTCCGGTTATGGCCAGTGGGAATATAACATTGCCGCTAACTACGCAGAAAGCCAGGAAACAAAAGACAATAAGACACGTTTAGCTTTTGCTGGTTTACGTTACGGCAAATTAGGTTCAATCGATTATGGCCGTAACTACGGTGTGTTATATGACGTGGCAGCCTGGACCGATATGTTGCCTGAGTTCGGTAACGACAGCTACACCAGAACCGATAACTTCATGACCGGTCGTACTACCGGTGTGGCTACTTATCGCAACACTGATTTCTTCGGTCTGGTTGATGGGCTGAAATTCTCGCTACAATACCAAGGCAAAAATGGCAGCGAAGCCGATAGCAATAACGGCCGCGCAGATGCCACCAAACAAAATGGCGACGGTTTCGGTTTGTCTTCCAGTTATGAAATTGGTGCTGGCGTGAGCGTGGCTGCTGCATATGCTTCTTCTAACCGAACTACGGCGCAGAAGAACGGCAACTTTGGTAAAGGCGATAAAGCTGATGCTTGGACAACGGGTCTGAAATATGATGACAACGGTGTTTATTTGGCCGCAACCTATGCTGAAACCCGTAATATGACCCCTATCTCAGGTACGGCAACCATTAATAATGTGTCAACTGGTGTAAGTGGTTTTGCTAATAAAACTCAAAACGTAGAATTAGTGGCACAATATTTATTTGATTTCGGTTTGAAACCATCGCTGGCGTATGTTCAATCTAAAGGGAAAGATATCGAAGGGATCGGTGATACTGATCTGGTTAAATATGTTGATATCGGTGCGTCTTATTACTTCAATAAAAACATGTCCACCTATGTTGATTATAAAATTAACCAGTTGAGTGATGATAATAAACTGAAACTTAATACTGACAACGTTGTTGCGGTTGGTTTGGTTTATCAGTTCTAAATTTTTCGCCTTAGTATGACCCTCATTAATTTACTGTTTGAATGCTTCATTGTGAATTTATTACCTGTTATTACGCCGGGATAACTCCCGGCTTTTTTTGTTATTTATACTCTAATTAACTATTCACTTTGCTGAGTAGTCACGGCCAATAACCAGATATCTCGCCGCGCTTCAGTTACCGCCCCTTTGCGCTTCGCCCCTTCCTTGCTCGGCATAACAGTAAAGTCGGCTTGTTTGATCCACCGCTGATAGCGATTCTCGCCTAGCGCTTTATCTGCCTGAACCATCAGTGGTACCAACCGCACTCCCATGTGATCAAGACTGCGATAGGGCCACTTTGTCTGTTCATCAGAATAGGGAGCCATAAAATCAAGCGCTTTAATCAAACTACTGCCATTCGGTGTTTGATAACGCCACAAGTCGATTTGCACTTTATCCGCCAACTGCGCCATCAGCGTCGCCGCCTGCAAACTGAAATAACTGTAATGAAAAGAACGGGTCCGCGCCAATTCCAGGGGTTGCGAGCCTTCCGCAGCGAGTTGAGTATCCAGTTTGGTTTTCAATAATTCAGCCATCTCGGTAACCCGTTGTGGTTGTTGCAAATACCAGGCAATTCCAGCCACCTGGACTGTGTACCAGTTACCGTGATTATTCTGCGCCGCCGCCTCTTTTTTACCTGCCGGGCTGTGCTGTAGCCAGTGTAAGTATTCCGTCATCCACTGTTGCATCTGCTTTTCATCTTGCGCCGTCCAACGTTTATTCTGCCGCAACATAATCAGTGAATCGACAATACGAGTGGCAAAGTAGCGCCCATCCAAAATACCAGTGCTACGTCCCGCAGCAATACCCGGCACGCCCTGAGCATAATCGAGGTTCGGGTTCATGCGCGTTTGCGGGTTGATAAACCAGGTTCGAATCATGCTAATCGCTTTATCAGCATATTTCTGCTGGCCAGAAAAATACCAGGCCAGCGTCAACGCCTGTACCTGAGCGGTAAAATCAGCCAGACGCACCCCGTCGCTATCCGCATTTTTACTGGCCGGATTTATCTGCCCATCTTTGCGCATCCAAGGTAACCCATCACTTTTTTGGCTATCAGGCCACCAGTAGGCACTAAGACTGAGATAATCATGTTTCGAACCACTGGGCGGCACAATACTCTTGTCTGTGACACTTTGATCGGGCCGTTGCAGCGCTTTATCCGCCTGCTGTAATAACTGCTGGTAAGCCCGTATGGTCTCCTTTGGCGCCTGATTTTGCGCAATACTCTGCTGGTTATGCTGCAATTCACTGGCAGACAAAAAAGCATAGTCACTGTTTAGCGAATTACTCTGCGCTGCATCGGCAAACGGGATTGCGAGCAAAATAAATAGCACCATCAACCCGGCGTATCTCCGCACCGGATTTAGTGTTCGAAAATCAAACCGGCGAGTGATTGGCAAAGCTGTTGATGTCATAAGTAATTCACCTTATCTAATAATTAACAATATAAGTATCGGATTTTATGCATCATGCCTGAAGCAACCTTAGCTTGCATGGGAAGCACTGAAACTATCAGTTGTTTATTAACTCATCAGTTATTATATTCAAGAATAACTCACTGTTTTTGCGTAAATTTCAGACGAAAAATTAAAACGTAAAAAAATGATAAAAACCTTTGCTAATGGCAGCTATTCTCATGTTTACTGATACCTCGATGTTTCACCGCTCCCTTTTTTATTGAATAATTATGCTTAAGCAAAATAGCCGTAATCTGTGGTTGCTGGTTGGTTCACTTTTCACTTTATACTTCGTTTGGGGTTCGACTTACCTGGTCATACGTATCGGGGTAGAGAGCTGGCCCCCATTGATGATGGCTGGCTTACGTTACCTGATTGCGGGTGTATTGCTGTTCAGCTTTTTAGCCATTCGTGGTCACGCCCTGCCCACATTCCGCCAATGGCTGGGCGCCAGTGCGATAGGTATCTTATTATTGGCTATCGGTAATGGGCTGGTTACCATCGCCGAACATCAACATGTTCCCTCAGGGATTGCCGCCGTCATGGTGGCGACTGTTCCACTATTCACTTTGTGTTTCAGTATGTTATGGGGGATGCGTAACACAAAACTGGAATGGTCTGGGATTGCTCTCGGGTTGGTAGGTATCATCTTGCTCAATACTGGTAGCAACTTATTAGGTAATCCGGTGGGGGCAATGTTGATATTATTGGCCTCAGCCAGTTGGGCATTTGGCTCGGTCTGGGCTTCACGGCTGGCGCTCCCCAGTGGTGCCATGTCCGGTGCCGCACAGATGCTGGTTGCAGGTGTGGTGTTGTTACTTGCCAGTACGCTAAGTGGTGAACAACTGGAACAAATGCCGACCATGGGTGGCATTCTCTCGTTACTTTACCTGATTGTTTTCGGCTCAATGCTCGCCATTAGCGCTTATATGTTCTTGCTAAAAAATGTGCGCCCGGCGGTCGCCACCAGTTATGCCTATGTGAACCCGGTTGTTGCGGTGTTGCTCGGTATTGGCTTTGCCGGTGAAAGTTTATCAACTACTGAATGGTGTGCATTAGCGGTGATTGTTTCTGCGGTAATATTGGTCACATTGGGGAAATTTCTGTTTAAGCCTCGTTAAGCTGCAACGGCCGACGTGTTTATTTTATCCAGAATATAGATGCATCAACCATGTAACATGGTTGTTTCATTCAGTGAACAGATTATAATTCCCTCTGTTTCGATAAAAAGTGAAAAAATTATGCTAAGAAAAGCACTCATTATCCTGATTGCGATAATGGCACTGAGTTCATTAGGTGGCGTTTTTCTCGCCGGGTTGAACATCTATACTCGTTCAACCACCCCACATGAAACTGAAACGACCGAATCCTCCCCACGCCCCATTCCCGAACGAAACGCAACAAACCATCATGCGTTATGCAGCGAGTAGATACTCTAAAAATACCTCATTCGGTGAGCTGTATTCCAGAGATTTGCGCCCCCGAGTGTTGAGGATGTGCTCCAGTCTCGCAATATCTTCATCGCTGACGCCATTAAAATCGGTTCCTTTCGGGTAAAACCGCCGTATCAGACCGTTGGTATGCTCATTCAACCCCCGCTCCCAGGAATGATAAGGCCGGGCAAAGTAAACCTTTGCGCCCGTTACCTGAGTGATGTCCTTATGTTTCGCAAACTCGGGTCCGTTATCTGCCGTCAGGGTTTTAAACTCGCAGAAAGTATTCGCCACGATGTCCCTGAACGCTTCCACGACGCTCTCAGCGCACTTATTGGGGAGTTTACGGATAATGACCTGCTTTGTGGCTTTGTCCACGACCGTCAGCAGGAATGACTTCTGGTCTTTGCCAAAAATCGTATCGATTTCAACATGCCCGGGAACCTGTTTGAGTTCAGCCTCAGCAGGCCTGTGCTCAATGCCAACCCTGTCCGGGATGGGCGTGCGTCCGGGCTCACCCGTATCATAGCGATAGCGTTTACCCCGGTGAGGGAACTGAAGGTAAAGCTTACCGCCAGCCTGTCTGTCCGAACGGATATAGCGGTAGAGGGTATTTTTGCTGACGGCGATATCAAACTGGATTTTCAGTCTCCCACAGATAACCTCAGGGGAGGTATGTACAGCCAGCGCCTGCCGGAGAAAGTCTTGTGTCTGCTGGCCCAGAGGGAAACAGGCATTGTGTGCCGAGGTGGCGCCCCGCCGTTGTCTGGCTAAGGCATCAGCGCGTCTGGAGGAGTAAAGTCCGTTGAAAGCGGGGTCCGTATTACGCCTGAGCTCCCGGCTCAGGGTAGAGCGAGAGACATCCAGTTCTCTGGCAATGCAGGACTGATTAACGCCTTCAGCTTTTCGTTTTTCGATGTAAAAGCGCTCATGCTGAGTCAAATGTTTTCCCTTCATGCAACAGGGTCTCCGACAGGGTCAATACGGCTATTTTATCCGTACCTGACCGGTGGGTCACTTTGTTGCATTTCGTTTGGGAATTGGCGCACTGTCTGATATTGGCCCTGCGGGCTTATCCAACAATGGTCAGGAATCACCGTAAGCGCCCATCCAATCGCGGCATCGTTGTTGCAAAAAAGTCTGTAAACCCCTGACCCGCTCTGACACCTGCGAGCGGTGGGGGCACAATAGATTTAAGGGTAAGACTTCGCCCTGCCAGCTTGGCAATACCTGAACCAAACGCCCTGACCGGATATCATCGACTACATCAATAGCAGCCTTATTGGCAATACCCAACCCCGCCAGTGCCCAACGTCGCGCTATCTCACCATCATCACTGACGTATTCACCGGACATCGTTACCTCTTGTTCTTCCCCCTGTCGCATTAACCGCCATTGGTTATAAAGTCGACCATTGCGCTGATATAACGCCGAATGATGGTCGGCCAATTGAGCTGGTGTCTGCGGCACGCCGTAACGGGCAAGATAGGCAGGGCTGGCACATAACATACGCCGATGTTGAGTTAGAACGGGCAATGCCACCAAGCTGGAATCGGTAGGCACCCCGAAACGCAAAGCAATATCTACCGGTTCGCGGAAAAGATCAGCGTGGCGGTCGTTGAGTAACAAATGCAATTGAATATGCGGATGTTGTTGTTTGAAATCATTCAACCAATCGACTAATAAATTACGGCCAAAGTCTGAAGGGGCTGAAAGTTGTAATACTCCAGATAAGCCCGTCATTTTTTTCTGAATTGCCTGTTCTCCCTCAACTAATGCCCCTAACGCAATACGTGCACTATCAAGATAGCTGGCCCCTGCTTCTGTTAGGCGCAAACTGCGAGTTGAGCGGACCAACAAACGCACACCCAGTTGAGACTCCAGGCGTTTTACCGCAATACTGGCTGCTGCGGGTGTGATATCGAGCCGACGAGCAGCTTCAGACAAACTACCGCAGTCAACCGTTCGAACAAAAACATCCAGATCACTAAATGAGATCATTAGTAAATTTCCTTTACAGGTGATTGTCTTTTTAGTCGATTGTTAGACAACTTTCAATAGATGACTATAGATGAAGAGTGAAACCCTTATTTAAATACAGGACTCATTATGGACATCACAACGTTATCTCAGCATCAATTCAGTTCTCCACTCAATCAACAAAAACTGGTTATTCTTGGGGGCAACAGGGGTATTGGCGCAGCCGTGGCTTATGCCGCCATCAGTCGAGGTGCCAAAGTCGTCTTGGTTTCGCGCCGTTCGGCAGGCTCACAATCTATCGATCACGATAGTGCTATGTGCCGCTTATCTGCTGATATGACTGATGCAGAATCACTCAAGCGTCTGTTTGCACAGATCGGAGCCTTTGATCACTTGGTTATTACCGCCGGGCCTGCGGTGCAAGCACACGCTTTGGCGGACACCTCTTTAAGCGAAGCTCAGGAAAATTTTGATGTAAAACTGTGGGGAGCACTGCGGGCGATACAATCAGCTTTACCTTATCTGCACCAACAGGGTTCGATAACCCTGACGTCAGGTTTGTTGTCACGTAAGTTTGTCAGCGGCCAGTTCATCAAAACAGCTATTAATGCTGCATTGGAAGCAGTCGGTAAGCAGTTAGCCAAAGAACTGGCCCCACGACGGGTCAATGTAGTCAGCCCAGGCGTAACCGCCACTGAAGCTTATAATAGTATGAGTAATGAGCAGCGACAGGCTATGTTTACAAAAATGGCAGCCTCACTACCTGTCGGTCGAGTCGGCCAACCGGTTGATATTGCGGGTGCCTTTGTGTTATTGCTGGAAAACAGTTTTATGACCGGTAGCGTGATTGATGTTGAAGGTGGCGGCTTGTTGTAATTGATATCACTTAGTTTTTCTATTGAGCCATACACGGGGCAATGACTGCCTCGTGTACTGAACAGTAAAGTGCTTATCTCAGCGATTGCTTCAGCAGGAGCTTGGCTTGTTTACTCACACTAATAACACGTCTTATCAAAGTGTTATTACTCCTGCAGAGAACGCTTTTTCTTGCATCTTTCTAATTACGTCATAAGCCGAAATTGGTAAAACACTAAATGATTTTATTAATAACCTATCTTTGGCAGACGTGGCTTCAGGAGAATTAACGGTAGCCGTAATAGCCTGGCGGATCTGGGTAAGCTGTTGTGCTGAAGTTGACAATGAAGTGATAAGTGGCAGACCAGGAGCCGCGTCGGTTTGCGCTATTATTTTTAATCCGGCAACGGCTGAGGGATTGGCCCGCTGTAATAGTGCAAAACTGACACAATCTATTGCGGCAATATCGGCCTGTCGCTGTTGGATCATCGAGATCGAATGATAATGCCCGCCAGAGGCCAAACTGTGAGAAAAAAAATGCCCATTGATCGCCAATGGTGCAATTAAAGCACGTAGTGCATTGTATCCAGACTGAGAATCCATACTGTTATAGGCAACTATTCTATGGCGAAAATCTGCCAGTTGTTGGCCTTTTTCATCAGCACGGACCACAACCAAACTACGGTAATATTCCCCCGAACAGTAAGGTGATTGATAGCTAAATACCCCAATCAATTGCACCTGCTGTTGCAATAACGTCACTAGAGGAAAACCGCAGGTTTGGCTCAACAGCAAATTAGGATCACGCCAATGTTGCAGTAAATCAGTAGGCCAGATGAGTTGATCACTTATCCCTGGAGCACCATATACCCCTATAACCCCATGACGGTGCAGTTGTTGCGATAATAACCGCCAAAAAGGCAAAACATCCTGCGGCTCGACACCATACATAGGAAGTGAAATTAGCATAGGCACCTGTTACTAATCAGAGCGCAAAACAGCCAAAACATTAATCGTGCCGGTCTATCGGAAGAGATTGTAATTCCCGCCAACGTGACAGCCGCCTGGCCCAACGAGCAAAAATCATATCCGTAATAATAGCCAATAGTGCGACCACAACCGCCCCCTGGATAACGTAAGCCGTATTAAAACCGCTAAGTCCGATAATGATCGGAGAACCCAAGGTTTTCGTCCCAACAGTTGATGCTATTGCGGCAGTACCTATATTGATAATGACCGAGGTTCGGATACCTGCAACGATAATAGGTGCTGCCAGTGGCAATTCAACCTGCCACAAAATCTGCCTGGCACTCATTCCCACCCCTTCTGCCACCTCATGAATGCCGCGGGAGACAGACTCGATACCGGTGATGGTTCCTTGTAAAATCGGCAATAAACCATAAAGCACCAAAGCGATAATGGCGGGTTTTTCACTAAATCCCATCACCGGTACGGCAATAGCCAGCACCGCCACCGGTGGAAAAGTCTGCCCCATAGCAACAACGGTTTCCACCACTGAGCGAAACTCTTTCCCCATGGGACGTGTCACAGCAATACCCGCAATCACTCCTATCAAAACAGCGATAACACTGGAAACCAGCACCAATAAGACATGAGCAACCACCAGTGACCAGAATGTATCTTGCAGGTAGACAGGCCGATCGAGATCAGGAAATAACGCGGCAAAGAAACCGTGTAGAGAGGTCATACCAAAAACCAAACCGGTCAACAGCAGCAGCGCCCAGCACAGAGGGTCTTTTAGCCAGCGCAGTACATCGGACACTACCCATTTAAACGCTTTCTTTGTTGGCTTATAAGTATGGGCCGTATCACGGGTATGAGCGGTATCAGGTTTCACACGCTCCCCTTATCTGCCACCAAATCAGCAAAATAAAGCACACCTAGTGATTGCCCATATTCATCAGCCACCGGCAGTTTATCGGTCTGACGAGACACAAACAGGGAAAGCGCCTCGCGCAGGCTGGTAGTACCGAGAATCGGCGGCCCTATCAACGTTTCACCGCGCCTGACCCGTTGTTCAGCCCACCCCAGTGATAACAGCTTAATTCCGAGATCACTACGACCAAAGAAATCACGAACAAAATCATTGGCGGGTTGAGCTAGCATTTCAAGAGGCGTTCCCTGCTGAATGACTCGGCCTTCATCCATCAGAACTATGCGATCAGCCAGACTCAACGCCTCATCAATATCATGAGTCACCAGCACGATAGTCCGACCCGATAATTGATGAATACGGGTAATTTCAAACTGGAGTGCCGAGCGCGTCACCGGGTCTAACGCGCCAAAGGGCTCATCCATCAATAAGACTTCAGGATCTGCTGCCAAGGCACGAGCGACACCGACACGCTGTTGCTGCCCACCAGACAATTGATGAGGATAGCGGTGGAGAAATTGTTCTGGTTCCAGATGCAGTAGCTCAAGTAATTCAATGACGCGTTGGCAAATACGGTCCTGGGGCCATTTCAACAACTGTGGCACAGTGGCAATATTGCGCTCCACCGTCCAGTGTGGAAATAAACCTATCGATTGGATGGCATATCCCATCCGCCGCCGAATATCTTCAGGTTTATAGTTACGAATTTCTTCACCAGCAAAATGAATCTCCCCCTCATCATGTTCAATAAGGCGGTTAATCATTTTTAATGTGGTCGATTTACCGGAGCCAGAGGTACCGATGAGTACAGTAAACTCACCCTTGGCTATCTGCAACGTCAGATTATCGACCGCTCGTTTACCGGCAAAATATTTACTTACCTGATGGAAATGAATCATCGACGTGAAGTATCCATAAAAATAACCATAAATTTAAACAGCGAATCAACCACAACCGCCATCACAATCACGGGGATAACGCCAAGCAGCACGAGATCCAATGCGCTGCTAAGCAAACCTTGGAACACAATCGCTCCTAACCCACCCGCACCAATCAATGCAGCCACGACAGCCAGCCCTACTGTTTGTACCGCGACAATGCGGATACCGGATAAAATAAGTGGCATCGCAATAGGTATTTGCACCTGAAAGAACAACTGGCTGCGAGTCATCCCCATACCTCGGGCCGACTCGACAACACTGTCAGGCACCGACTCTAGCCCTGCGACCACATTACGGACTAATGGCAACAATGCATAAAGCACCAACGCGACAATAGCCGGGGCCAGGCCGATACCGCTGACACCATGCTCTGCCAACCAGGGAAGAGCCGCAGCCAGCCCCGCTAAAGGTGCAATTAGCAGGCCAAATAAGGCAATAGATGGAATGGTTTGAATAATATTCAATGTCGAAAAAATGGTGCTTTGAAAATGACGAGAACGAAAACAGAGTAAGCCGAGTGGGACCCCCAAAAGGGTGGCGGGTATCAATGTTGCGAGTAAAATCTGAAGATGTTGCCATAGCGCATCATTAAATACGTCTTGCCGGTTAACGTACTCTTTCATTAACGATAGTTGATCCAACTGCCCCATCATGAGCAATATCACTACCGGCAGAAGCAGTAAGACATTAGCCACACTGCGCCACACAGGGTTAACAATGGCACGAGATAAGCTATCGACGGCAATCAATAGACTCATCCCACTCATCAGCCAGAACCCTCCACCTAATGAGGTACGTGCCAGACTCTCGCCACCTCCGGCAAGCTGTATGGCGGTCGTGCCAGCCAATAACAACAAACCCAAAAGCAGCAACTCGGCAAATAATACTGTTAGCCAATACAGCACGATATTTTGTTTTAAGAACGCAAAAATAAGCAGGATCAGAATAGGAATTAGCACTGCCCCATTTGATCCACTTATCAGCGATAACAACGAGATCCCTTGCCCGGAAATCAATCGGTTAGGTGCATGGCTCACAAAAGACAGCCCAGCACCTGATAAAACCAATAAAATAGCCAGTACTAGCAGGACCCGGTTTTTGACAGCCATAAAAATCCATCTCCATGACAGGTAACCTTTGTTGTAATAACGAGTGACCTGTTTCTTTGATAGCGCTATAAATCAGATGCCTACAGCGCCATCTCTGACACCCACCACTATCCTTTAACAAACCCTTTCTCTTTCAGATAATTAGCTGCCACTTTTTTCGCATCCTGACCTTCAACCGCAATGCGGGCATTCAGTTTTTGTAGCGTCGGCCCATCAAGGGTAGCAAATACAGGATTGAGTAAAGCAGGTATCGTTGGATGCGCTTTCAGTGTGGCCTCACGAATGATCGGCGTCGGCGCATAAATAGGTTGCACACCCTTAGTGTCTTCGAGTGTTTGTAAGCCTAAAGCAGCAACCGGGCCATCAGTGCCATACGCCATGGCAGCATTAACACCAGAGGTCTGTTCTGCCGCAGCTTTAATCGTCACCGCAGTGTCACCACCGGCTAATGATAACAATTGGTCTTGATTCAATTTAAAGCCGTAAGCTTGCTGGAAAGCAGGCAAGGCATCTGGCCGTTCAATAAACTCGGCGGAGGCCGCTAATTTGAATTTACCACCAGCATTAATCCATTTCCCCAAATCCTCCAGCGTTTTCAAGTTATTCGCTTGGGCTAAATCCTGGCGTACTGCAATGGTCCATGTATTGTTCGCTGGAGCAGGTGAGAGCCACACCAGTTTGTTCTTCTCGTAATCTAACGCTTTGACTTTTTCATAGCCTGCTTTCGCATTTTTCCAAGCGGGATCTTTTTCATCCGAGAAGAAAAAAGCCCCATTACCGGTATATTCAGGGTAAATATCAATCTCACCCGCAGTGATAGCACCACGCACTACTTTGGTGGTGCCCAACTGTGATTTATTGGTGGTTTTTATCCCGTTAGCATCCAGTACCTGCACAATAATATTGCCCAGCAATGAACCTTCAGTATCAATTTTTGAGCCAACTCGGACAGTATCTGCGGCCTGTGATATACCGGTTGATGCCGTTAGCACCATTGCCGCCAATGCAAAAATCCGGCCACGGGTTAGGGTCATTGCCATGCTTACCTCTCATGTGCTCAAGGGTGAGTTAACGTTCATTCTTGCATACTTGTAGTAGCTGAATGTTTACAGGGTGTGCGGCCAAGACATCTTTAACAGATGAGTAACCATATTAGATTTAGTCCAAAACAAACCAAATAACCAATTGATATTAAATATATTATTAGCGTTACATTAGGCTTGTAGGTTTGTATCTATAATACGTAACAGTTTGATAGCTAAGTATTTAAGCTGTGTTGTAACAGCAAAATTTTCAGTTAAGATTACATTAAATACTGTATATAACAACAGCAATTTTCAAATAACAGAAGAGATCGCTAAGAATTTTTTCACCTGAATCCATAGCCGTTTTAACCTCAGCGGGCTGATTTAGGTTGATTCAGAATGCTGGCTACTACTTTTAATCACACCATACCGCTCTTCTGCCGCAACAGTTTTATTCTCGCAATCGTAAAATGGGTGTACTTCTATTTCCAACGCAGTAAAAGCAAATGCGTCAAACCATTGAGTATAGCCGTTCACGACAAATTGCCCGCTGCGCTGCTGATATTGAACGCGGTTTTCCAGATAAATCTGGCGTAACCCGTACCAAGGTAAGGCTGGCAAATCATGATGCACCAAGTGGTAATTGAGGTTTAGAAATAACAGACGCCATGGCCATGCAGCTTCATTCAAGGCTGAGCGCGCCGAACTCTCTGGCGCTGCACGATGTTCAAAAAAAGATCTTACTTTAGTCAGACTAAGTGCCGGATAGCTAATCGCCAGTAGGTAGAAAACGGCAGAAATACCATAGCCTGCCATCCAGTGAAGTAACCCGTAAAGTAGCCCTAAATGAATCAGCCACATGAATATGGCCGAGCGATCGCCGGAAATAAAAGCCCGGGCTGCGCTGCGAAGAGTATTAATGATGTCTAGTGATGGCCCGAGGGCTAGCCGCCCCACAAAGGTGTTACTCGCACGTATAATACCTTTGAGTAATATGTGGAAGTATTGCCATTGTGTTGCCGTGTAGTAATAGCACTCTGGATCTTTTTCTGGGTGAGTCAAATCCTCATCGCGGTGATGTTGAATATGAGAATCACGATAAAGGCCATAGGGGTACCATACCGCCAGTGGCAAAGTTCCAAATAGCTGATTTACCCTCCGCCAACGGGTTGGATGGCCGTGAATCAACTCATGTTGCAAAGACATATACCACGCACTCAACAAGATCAGCAGAACACTTCCCATCACTGGCCCTAATTGCTGCCAATGAATAACACCAACAAACCACCCAGTGTAAATGACACCGATCAATATCCAAGTAGGGATCTCCAGACGCCATAGCCAAGAACGGGACAACTGCTTTACCTTTGCCCGTTGCTGCTCACTAAGATAATGAGCAGTAGTTGTCGCGTGATTATTACGTTTAGTGTCAGCAGTGGGCATATTTAAAACTCATACATGGCCTAATTCGGGCCAGTATCAGCTAAATGATGCTCACCACTAACTAACTTAAGGTGCTATGTAAATCTGAGAATTAGATAACCTCTCTTCGCATTGACATTGTAGAAATTAAAAATGTTAGCTGTAGCAGAATGGTCAATCTGTTAAGACATTTACCCAGCATCGTTCCTCGGCAGAAACGGCAATAGCATCCAATACTTTCGATACTTTCCAACCTTCTTCAAAATCCGGCCACATACGGTCATCGGCAGCAATGCCGTTAATCAAATCGCGGATCTCAACCGTTTTTTGATCGTTAAATCCAATACCATGTCCTGCACTGACACAAAAAGCCGCATAGTCTGGATGCTGTGGCCCTATAAGTAATGTTTTAAACCCTTGTCTGGCCTGTGGATCATCATGGCGATAGAGCTGTAATTCCGCCATGCGTTCTTGAGAATAACTGATCGCACCTTTAGTGCCGGTGATTACATATGTCAGCCCCATTTTACGGCCACAAGCAATCCGTGAAGTTTCTATGGTCCCCATAGCACCATTGCTAAAATGCACCAATGCACTGGCTTGATCTTCATTCTCCACCGCAAGAAGCGATGAGGGATCTTTCGGGTCAGGGCGCCGTCTGATGATAGTTTGCATATCGCCACAGACACGGGTGATATCGCCGACCAGATAATGAGCCATATTAACAATGTGTGCGGCTAAATCCCCCAAGGCCCCCAGACCTGCCTGCGCCTTGGTACAATGCCAGTCCAAAGGTGTGAGTGGATCAGCCAGATAATCTTCATTATGAGTACCATAAAAATGCACGACCTCACCAATCTCACCGTTTGCAATAATTTCTCGCGCTAACTGACTCGTTGGATTTTTCATATAATTGAAACCCACCAACGTTTTTACCCCTTTTGCACGTGCAGCATCGACCATTTCTTTAGCATCGGCAGCACTCAGCGCCAGTGGCTTTTCTGAATAAACATGTTTGCCGTGGCTAATTGCTGCTAGAGCCATCTCCTTATGCAAGAAATTTGGTGCACAAATATCCACCACATCAATATCAGGATCGGCAACCAGTTCGCGCCAATGGGAGGTAGATCGGGAAAAACCAAATTCTGCAGCACGTTTTTGAGCCAATTCAGGAGTCACTTCTGCCAACATCTCTAATACTGGCTGACCCTTGAGTGGAAAAACAGTCGCAACCTGCGCGTAAGCAATGGCGTGGCAACGGCCGATATAACCAGTACCAATAAGGCCAATTCGAACTTTTTTCATTTTATTCCCCTTACCTGTTTATAAATTAAAGCCCCGATAAGGTAGCTTTACTTGCCACTGGTTATACGAAATTAAAATTTCACTATCAAGTCAATATGAAATTAAAAGTTATTTTTGCGAGGCGCTACGAAGAAAAGGGTCAAGCTAATGAAAGCTTACACAAGCAGGATATTTCTATCAGAATGTAGTTCACAGATTGAATTCCAAATTCAATTAATTAATTATATATTTTCATTATGTAATTTATTGAATAATAAATTTCAATAAATGCGAAGCGTCACGCATCATGAGCAAGTCGGGGTTTCAATAGCGTAATTTCGTTATATAGTGGGCATCAAGATGAAGCGATAAATCCCATCGCTCCTTTATAATGTTGACAGGTAACTTGCTATGAACTCACCTTTTCTGGTTACAGCACAATGGCTGGCAGAACATGCTAATGATGCCGATATCGTTATTCTGGATGCCAGAATGTCACCGCCGGGATTGATACCTAAAAGAGACATTCAGGCTGAGTTCGAGCAAGGGCATATCCCGGGAGCCGTTTACTTTGATATTGATGAAATTGCAGACCACAGTACTGAATTGCCACATATGCTGCCATCGCCACAGGAATTCAGTGAGAGGGTTGGTCAATTAGGGGTAAGTGAGCAACATACTTTAGTGATTTATGACGACGGTAACCTGTTTTCCGCACCACGCGTTTGGTGGACGTTCCGTACTTTTGGTGCCAAAAATGTGCGTATATTGGCCGGTGGTATCAACGGATGGCGGCAAGCGGGCTATGCATTAGAAAGCGGCCAGGCAAAATCAACCCCGCAAGTGTTCAATGTGGCTTTCAATAGTGCTGCGGTCAAAAACGTTGATGAGGTTGTCGCCGTACTGGGAAATAGTGAAGTACAAATTATAGATGCTCGGCCAGCCAACAGATTTAAAGCCCAAGAGCCTGAGCCTCGCCCTGGTCTGCGCCTTGGCCGTATCCCCGGCAGTATTAATGTCCCGTGGGGGAGCATGGTAGAAAATGGTAATTTGAAATCGCCACAAGCACTGGCACGTATTTTTGCCGCTCAAGGCGTGGATTTAACCAAGCCCATTATTACCAGCTGTGGTTCTGGCGTAACAGCCGCAGTGGTAGCTTTGGGGCTGGCGGCATTAAACGCACCATCAGTATCACTCTATGATGGTTCTTGGGCGCAATGGGGGGCATTCGATTCACTGCCCATCGAGGATACCCGCCTCCCATAAGAGCCTATCAGATAGCAACCAGGCCACGGACACCGTCTAACTCCATATCAGTGCCGTGGCCACGCTGGATAATTTTGCCACGGGACATCACTAAATAGTTATCCGCCAGCTCTGCGGCAAAATCATAAAACTGCTCAACCAACAAGATAGCCATATCCCCTTGAACAGCCAGTTTTTTGATAACTATACCTATCTCTTTGATAACCGAAGGTTGAATTCCCTCAGTTGGCTCATCCAAAATGAGCAAACGAGGCTGGCAAGCCAATGCGCGCCCAATCGCCAACTGCTGCTGCTGCCCACCAGATAGATCCCCACCACGGCGATGTTTCATTTCTTGTAACACTGGGAATAACTGATAAATACTTTCAGGTACTAACTTGCTCTGGGCGCCGGGAAAACGAGAAAGCCCCAATAGAATGTTCTCCTCAACCGTTAATCTGGGGAAAATTTCTCTACCTTGTGGCACATAAGCAATGCCTCCTTTCACCCGTTGGTGTGGTGACTGATGGCTAATATTTTTACCTTCCCATGTAATGCTACCGTTTTTGACCGGCACCAGTCCCATCAAGCATTTGAGTAATGTCGTTTTACCAACGCCATTACGGCCCAATAAGCAAGTAACCTCACCTATCGCAGCCTCGAATGACAAACCACGCAAGATATGGCTGCCACCGTAATATTGATCAAGTTCATTCACTTGCAGCATATATTGACCTTAAATATCCAGTTAACTGTTAGTCACCAAAACCCGATCACATGATATGGCAGGAGAAACAACGCCGATCAGCCGCTATGAATCAAGGCGCAATCCCCGAAGTTTGGTCAACCCAAATGAGGGGGGAAGCAACACCGAGTCAGAACGGCTCAGCGCCCCAAATATACCTCGATCACTTGCTCGTTGGCCTGCACCTCTGCCAATGACCCCTCGGCCAACACCTGGCCCTGATGCAACACCGTGACATGATCAGCAATAGACTCGACGAACCCCATATCGTGCTCCACGACCATCAGTGAATGCTTCCCGGCTAATTGATTAAACAACTCGGCGGTATAGGCGGTCTCGGCATCGGTCATCCCTGCGGCGGGCTCATCCAACAGTAGCAAATGCGGGTCTTGCACCAATAACATCCCAATTTCAAGAAACTGCTTTTGACCATGAGATAACAAGCCTGCCTGCCGCTGTCGCATCTCACTAAGGCGCAACATAGTAAGGGTTTCATCAATTTGATCCCGCTGCTCACTGTTCAACTTGGCGCGCAGACTGGCCCAGACCGTTTTGGTGCTTTTTTGTGCCAACTCAAGATTTTCAAACACACTTAGCGCTTCAAATACCGTCGGTTTCTGGAATTTCCGGCCAATCCCTGCTTGAGCAATCTCTATCGTATTCATCATTGAGAGATCATGGTGTTGGTCATAGGTCATCTTACCGGCCTGGGGACGTGTTTTACCGGTTATCACATCCATCAGCGTGGTTTTACCCGCACCATTCGGGCCAATAATGCAACGCAGCTCGCCAACACCTATTTGCAATGAGAGATCACGCAAAGCATGAAAGCCATCAAAACTAACATTAATATTTTCGAGGGTTAACACCGGATCCCGTTGCTGGCGATGCTTGTCGGCCGCATGCTCTAACGCACCGGGTTCCTGAGCAATTATCTCGGGATAAATCAGTTGTTCCGTAATTTGAAACCGGCTCATTTGTCTTTCCCCCGCCGCAGTAACCCGATAACACCCTTAGGTAAGAACAACGTAACCAAAATAAATATCAATCCGAGGAAGAACTGCCAATATTCTGGCATTGCCATGGTGAACCAGCTTTTTGCGCCATTGACAATGCCAGCCCCTAATACCGGGCCAATTAATGTCCCGCGCCCCCCAAGTGCTACCCAGATAGCAGCTTCAATAGAGTTGGTTGGCGACATTTCACTTGGATTGATGATACCAACCTGAGGTACATACAACGCTCCCGCCAGAGCACAGAGTACGGCTGATAATGTCCAGACAAACAGCTTGAAACCTTTCGGATCATAGCCACAAAATGTCAGGCGATTTTCAGCATCACGCACGGCGGTCAACACTCGCCCAAACTTGGTGCGGGCCAATGCAAAGCCCAATACCAAACTGGCGATTAACAAAGCGAGTGAGGCCAGAAACAGGGCAATACGGGTAGAGGTTGCCGATACCGGGAAGCCCAGCATAGTGGTAAATCCGGTGAAACCGTTGTTACCGCCAAAGCCCGTTTCGTTACGGAAAAACAGTAACATCCCCGCGTAAGTCAGCGCCTGCGTCATGATAGAGAAATAGACGCCCTTTATTTTGGAACGAAAGGCGAAATATCCAAAAATAAAAGCCAGTAAACCGGGAACCAAGACGATCAGGCACAATGCCCAAATAAAATATTGGCTACCACTCCAAAACCACGGCAACTCAGACCAGGATAGAAAAGACATGAATGCAGGCAGGCCATCACCAGCCGCCTGACGCATCAGATACATGCCCATGGCATAACCACCAAGTGCGAAAAATAGGCCATGGCCAAGAGACAGTAAACCGGCATATCCACATACCAGATCAAGTGCGATAGCCACTACTGCATAGCATAGAATCTTACCGATAAGCGTTAAGGTATAGGTTGATATTGCGAGGGGATTATCAGCCGGCAGCAGTGCTAAAAAAGGCAAAATAATCAGTGCAGTAACAACTACAGCCCCCAATGATAAGCTGATAACAGGTGCTTTTTGCGTCAAGGTTATAGCTAAAGGTTGATTCATTAATCACTCACCCTGCCCTTGAGGGCAAACAGACCCTGCGGCCGTTTTTGAATAAATAATATGATTAGCACTAAAATCAAAATCTTACCTAATACTGCGCCAATCTGCGGTTCCAAAATTTTATTCAGCATGCCTAACCCCAGTGCTGCAACAACACTGCCAGCCAGTTGTCCGACACCACCAAGCACAACAACCAGGAAGGAATCGATGATGTAGCCCTGCCCTAATTCCGGACCAACATTTCCCAGTTGTGACAGGGCAACCCCTCCTAATCCGGCAATACCCGAACCCAGACCAAAAGCCAGCATATCAACCCTGCCGGTTGCCACCCCACAGCAAGCAGCCATGGCGCGATTTTGCGTCACTGCCCGTACCTGTAGACCGAGGCGGGTTTTATTTAGCAACAGCCAAGTGAGTAACAGAACAATGATCACAAAGGCGATAACGGCGATACGATTCCATGGCAAAACCAGATTTGGCAAAATCTGTACCCCGCCAGACAGCCACGCAGGGTTAGCGACTTCCAAGTTTTGCGCGCCAAAAATCATACGCACGCTCTGAATCAGCATTAGACTAATTCCCCAGGTTGCCAACAGCGTTTCCAGCGGGCGGCCATAAAGATGCCGAATTACCGTTCGTTCCAAAGCCATGCCGATTCCAGCCGTAATAAAGAACGCGACCGGCAAGGCGACCAACGGATAGAGGGCTAGCCAATGCGGAGCTAATTGCTGAAACAGTGATTGCACCAAGTAAGCTGAATAGGCTCCCAACATCAGCATTTCACCATGGGCCATATTGATAACACCCAATAGGCCGTAAGTGATGGCTAACCCAAGAGCTGCTAGCAACAAGATAGAGCCTAGTGATAACCCGCTGAATACTTGCCCAATAATATCCCCGACCATCAACCGATTTTGTACCTGTTTCAAACTACTGGCTGCCGCGGCACGCACTTGTGCATCAGGCTCGGTTTTAGCATCGGTTAAGCTTTGCAAACGAGATTGGGTTTGTGGCGAACCTGATTGTCCGAGCAATTGCACAGCATTCAGGCGCACCAAAGGGTTACTATCGGTCAGTTGTAAATTAGCCAAAGCAATACTTAGCGCCTCTTTGACTTTACTGTCTGTTTCCAATTTAAGACGCTGATTAAGTAACGGTAATTGATCACTTTGCGCTTGCTGCTGTAACTCTAGTGCCGCTTGCAAGCGCACTGACTCGTCTTCACTTGCCAGCCGTTGAGCCGTCAGTGCATTAGCAATCAGAATACGTAAGCGGTTATTGAGCCAGATTTTCTTTGGTGTACCGACAGGTTGTAACTGCCCTTCCAGCGGGGTGAAACTCTGATTATGCTGGATGAATGCCTGCCCTGTGCTATCGACCACCAACGTTTCTTGTTTCAGTGCCTGCAATAAGGGTAATCGGCTAGCATCCGGTTCGGTCGCCCATTGCTGCAACATAGCGGCTTGCTGTGAACGATTAGCCACAGCAAAATCATGGGCTGGCCCTGCTGTTGCCAAGGCTGAAAAGCTCAGTAACAGGCCTATCAGCGGCCTGAGCAAAAAATTGACTGCTCTACTCCAAACAGGAATTAACAATTTCATAGGCCCGCTCATCACTGATATATGGCAAAAAAGATCCAGAGCCAGCAAAATCTGGCCCTGGAGAGTCATCGCTACTGAGTGCTTTTCACTGGATGATCCGGCTTCTTGTCATTTCCGGCGATGAACGGGCTCCATGGCTGAGCACGAATTGGCGCATCGGTTTGCCATACCACGTTGAATTGTCCGTTAGCCTCAATTTCGCCAATCATCACCGGTTTGTGCAGATGGTGATTAGTTTTATCCATTGTCAGCGTAAATCCTGATGGTGCTGGATAGGTTTGTCCGGCCATCGCAGCACGAACCTTATCCACATCGGTTGATTTAGCTTTTTCTACTGCCTGGGCCCACATATGCATACCTACCCAAGTAGCTTCCATCGGATCATTGGTGACAGCAGTATCTGCATTCGGCAACTTATGCGCTTTGGCATAGGCTTTCCATTGTTCAACAAACGTCTTGTTCGTCGGATTATCCACCGATTGGAAGTAGTTCCAGGCCGCCAGATTCCCCACCAGTGGTTTGGTATCAATGCCACGTAGTTCCTCTTCACCCACAGAGAACGCAATGACAGGCACATCAGTCGCTTTGATACCTTGGTTGGCTAATTCTTTGTAGAAGGGAACATTTGAATCGCCGTTGATGGTGGAAATAACGGCGGTTTTGCCATCGGCAGAGAATTTCTTAATATTACCCACAATAGTTTGGTAATCGCTGTAACCAAACGGGGTATAAATCTCTTCGATATCTTTATCCTGAATACCTTTGGTATGCAGGAAGGCACGTAGGATTTTGTTGGTAGTGCGCGGGTAGACATAATCCGTCCCTAACAAAATAAAGCGTTTTGCACCACCCCCATCTTCACTTAATAAGTATTCCACAGCAGGGATAGCCTGTTGGTTTGGTGCCGCACCGGTATAGAAGACGTTGGGCGACATCTCTTCCCCCTCATACTGTACCGGATAGAACAGTAGACCATTTAACTCTTCAAATACCGGTAAGACAGACTTACGTGAAACCGACGTCCAGGCACCAAATACGACGGCGACTTTATCTTGTGTTAATAATTGCCGCGCTTTCTCGGCAAAGAGTGGCCAGTTAGAGGCCGGATCGACAATAACCGGCTCCAGTTGTTTACCCAATACACCACCATGAGCATTGATATCATCAATACTCATCAAAGCCATATCTTTCAATGGTGTTTCAGAGATAGCCATCGTGCCGGACAACGAGTGCAAGATACCCACTTTGATGGTGTCGGCAGCCAGCGTGCCAAAAGCCACACCCATACTGATAACTGAAGCTGAAAGAGCAAAAACCTTAATCAAGTTACGATGTTGCATAGCGTTAACCTCTGGTCGTTGAGTAAAACACACAAGATCGGATTACTCTGCGCAATCGCCATGCCAGTTTTATATCTTAATAATTTAATTGAAGATTATAGATAACGTTACCAAATAACCGGATAAACGGCCTAATTGTCTGCACCAATAATGCACAACGCACGGGCACAGATAGTGCAACAATGAGAGGAAGTATGTGGGCAGGTAATTAAAAAACAGAATGGTGTTAATTCAGAGATTGGTGAGAAGAGTGTAGCTTAATTTTAACGAAAAACAGGAGTGCCAAATTGCCACTCCTGTTTTGTTATTAATAATCTATATCAGATAGTTATATCGATATGATCAATCTTACTTTTTAGGGCCACGTATACGTAGCGTCAAACCTTTCAGAAAATAACGCAAAGCCTGATCACCACATGGGCGGAAGTTTTTGCTGCCCTCTTTGCGGAACAGTGCATTTAGCTCAGGTTTAGATACTGGGAATTCAACCGCATTAAAAACATCGTGCATATCGGTATCTTTCAACTCAAATGCCACACGTAGTTTTTTCAATACAATATTGTTGGTAATGACTGGCTCTACCGCTGGGGCCGGGAACTTGTCATCTTTACCACGTCTAAAGAAGATCAAACCATTAAGGAAATGTGCCATTACCAGATCAGGGCAATCTTGATAACCGGCCTCATCTTCTTTTTTAAGAAAATTAACGACATCCGCATTGTTCACTTCAAAATCAGCCAGCTTAATGATTTCTGCTATCTTGATATCGTTTACGTTAAGCATGTAGCGAACACTACGGAGCACATCGTTGTTCATCATATTACTGCCCTATTCCTATTATTTAGAGTAGACGTGGGCGAATATCGCAAGAAAAACAAAAGGCTTCTTTCACGTCTAGCGGGCAGTATTGTATAGATTTACGTTGATTTTCTCAATGCAAATCTGATTAATGAGAAAAGTATGCATTCCGGTAGAATACATAAAACTCAATAATAATGAAATTTGAAGGGCTAAGATAAATTAATATTCCCTTCATCTTTCTACTTTATTAAAGATCAGCTATTCATCTTACTGTTATAGCTGGATTGATAAAGGGCGATATCCTCACCGGAAATGTATTTTCTACGTAATGTGGCAGATATTTTATCCATAATCATAACTACCACAACCATTATTAAGGTAATAAACATCACAACATCCCAGTTCCATAGACGCATATTCTCGGCATAAACCAAGCCAATACCTCCCGCCCCCACAAAACCTAATACTGCGGCAGAACGCGTATTTGACTCAATTTGATAAAGGCTTAGCGCTAACAGTGTTGGGAAGGACTGAGTAAAAATACCAAAACGGTGTTTTTGCAAAGCATTAGCCCCCATGGCGGTCAAGCCGCGATTAGGCGATTTATCAACAGCTTCATGCCCTTCAGCATAGAGTTTACCCAACAACCCTATATCTTGCATAATAATAGCTAACACCCCGGCAAGCGGCCCCATACCAACGGCACGAACAAAAATCAGTCCCCAAATTGCCATATCAATGCCACGAAAAACATCCAAAAAGCGCCGAATTATAAAGGAAATAATACGTAATCCCGGTGTCGACATTACGTTGCGTGCGGCTAAAAATGATAGCGGCAAAGCCAGCACCGTCGCGGTTAAAGTCCCTGCGAATACAATTGCCAAGGTAATAAATATCTGACTGAAATAGTATTTAAATGGCCAATTAATGAAATCATGCCAAACAAACATACGCAAAAAATAGCGGCTTATTTGCTGGCTTCCATTAGCAAATGTCTGCCAAGGGATACCAAAGACTTTAAAGAAAAATAGATAATATAAAAAAATACCGACAGTAATGGCGGTAACTAACCTGATATACCGTTTTTGCTGTAAGAAAAATTGCGGATATTGCTGTTTTAAAGTCAATATCTGTGACGGTGTTAAATGATGAGCCAACATTATGAAGCTCCTTCCACAACGTGCTGACGTAATTTACCCGAGGTATAATCCAACAGCGATACCACAATAATAATCAGCAGCAATGTCATGCTCACCTGATCATAACGGTCCAATTTTATTGACGTCATCAGTTCCTGCCCAATCCCACCAGCACCAACCAGTCCTAGAATGGTCGATTGGCGGAAATTAATCTCCAGACGCATAAAGCTATAAGAGAGAAATATCGGTTTTACCTGTGGCCACAGCGCAAAACGCATTCGTTGTAATTTACCCGCACCACAGGCCGCCAGCCCACGCACCGGTTTATCAGATACCGTTTCAAGCGATTCATAAAACAACTTAGTCAAACTGCCAATCGTATGTAATGCCAGTGCCAGAAAACCGGGAATTGCCCCGATACCAAAAGCCATAACAAACATCACTGCCCATGCCAATTCCGGCATGGTGCGTAAAAATGCCACAAAAGTTCGAATAGATAACCGTAACCAAGGCGGGCTTTGAGTATTATTCGCAGCCAGGAAGGCCAGGATAACCGCAACCACCACGGATAAAATAGTGGCTGCCACCGCCAATTGCAGCGTTTCCCAAATCAGCGGTAACTGTATAGGTAACCGATAACCCCAATAAGCCAGAGACCCCTCCGTGTGACCATCGGCAAATAAATTGTGCCAATAGAGTACCGGTATCGTTTCGGCTAGATAATCAAAAAAATGTGGGATGGAAATAAGAACAGTATGTAAATTAAACTCAGCAATACTTCCAGCACCCAGATAAATAATTGCCAGCGTTAATGACCAAATCAACGTTTCACGTTTTTGTTTACCGCGAATCTGCTGGTAGTAGTGGTTAAAATCAGTATTCAAAATAAGCTACCACCTAAAAGCAATAGCTCCGGCAAGCCAGAGCTATTTCGTTTTATCCGCCGGACCGAATTAACGATCACCTTTGGTTAATTCACGCTTCATATCAATGATAGTTTGATACTCGCTGAGGGATGTTTCACCAATATGCTGTTTGCCACCCATCGCTTTAATGAAACAACCGTGATCCTCTTTATCCAGTTTTTTAACCGCAGCGACTAATTGCGCTTTAAATTCAGACGGTAATGCACTGCGGACAAGAATCGGGCCGTTGGGGATCAGTGGCGACTGCCAGATGATACGGATCTGTTTCATTAAATCCGGGTGATCCATACGAATCATGCGCGTAAATGCACCACTGGTATAACCGGTGTTATAGTCACCGATCATGGAAGCCCAGGTGACAGCACCGGCGAATTGCCCGTTAATGACACCCAGAATATCTTGTTCATGACCACCAGAGAATGTCACGCTAGAGAAGAAGTCGTTATATTTATTATCCGGTGTTCCACCAAATTTCTGTTTAAAACTTTGATTAGGGATTAAAAAACCAGAGGTTGAATCTGGGTCAGCAAAACCGAACGCTTTACCTTTCAAATCTTCAATTTTCTGATAAGGGCTATCCGCTTTCACCACAACCACAGAGTGATAACCGCGTGATTTGTCAGTATCATCGATAGCAATACCTACAATATCAACGGCTTTAGGATCTTTAATATAAACAGAGGCAAAAGAGGAAGGAGACATACTTAATACCAAGTCAATCTTCCCACCTAATAGGCCTTGTATTACGCCAGAATAGTCTGATGCATTATGCAAGTTTGTTTTTACATTTAACTCTTTATCTAAAAACTCTTTGACACACATATTATCGCCAATTTGTTGTGTCGCATTCTGCCCACCAAGAATACCCAGATTAATTTCTTTTGGTGCATCCGCTGCTGTAGCATTAAATACCATAAAACTTGCCACTAATGAGGTAAGACAAAGTACTTTTTTCATTAAAATAACCTATTCTGATAAAGGGATAAGTGGGGATTAATGCAAAAGTTCAGTGGATTCATCGCTGTAAATATCTTGAATAATAGAATCATTTAACAGTGAAGGATGCCCATCAAAGACAATCCGCCCGTGGGCAATACCAATCACTCGGGTGCAATAGTCTTTCACCAAATCAACAGAGTGTAAGTTCACAATTACAGCAATATCGTTTTCACTTATTTTCTGTAATGTATTCATAATGCGGGTTGTGTTTTTTGGATCTAAAGAAGCGACAGGTTCATCAGCCAATAATATTTTGGGGTTTTGCATCATGGCGCGGCAAATGGCCACCCGTTGCATTTGGCCGCCAGAGAGATTCTCTGCACGCTGCAACGCATGGGGTAACATATTAAGCCATTGTAATAACTCAATTGCTCTAGCCCGATCTTCATCAGCAAATATTTTGAAAAATGATTTAAACGTGGAGGTGTAACTCAGGCGGCCTAACAAAACATTAGTAATAACATCAAGACGGGGGACCAAACAGAAATCTTGGAAGATCATGCCGCATTTTGCGCGCCATTTACGCATCTGCTTGGTTGTTAGTGCTGCAATATTTTGCGTATCGCCATTGTCATGGTAATTAATAATTTCACCCGCACTGCTGGGAATAGTGCCATTTAAAACATGTAACAATGTTGATTTTCCGGCACCGGAGCGGCCAATAATTGCAACAAACTCACCTGCATGGAGTTCAAAATTAATATCATCCAGCACACGGTGTTGTGATTGGTACGCTTTAACTAATCCCTTAACGGCAAGTACCTTCTTACGCGGTTCTTGCACCGCAGCCGGATAGTCAGCCACAGTGAATTTACGTAATGCCTGGCCCATAACATGTCTCTCAGATTGCCTGTCGTCATGAGCTATTAACGGATAATTCTATTGCATCTTGATGAAAGTTTTATGAGAGAAAGGTGACAAAAAATAGCCACCTTTCTTATACTTTACTCAATTACAGGATATTGATGAGTATCTAACTTCTTAATTTACGGTAGACAAACAGCACAACCAGTGAACCGATAACCGCCACGACAAAGCTGCCAAAATTAAACCCATCAACTTTGCCCATACCAAAGAAGACACTAATATAGCCCCCCACCAGGGCACCGACCACGCCAAGGATTACGGTCATAATAAAGCCACCGCCATCCTCTCCGGGCATAATCCATTTAGCCAAAACACCGGCGATAAGACCAAAAATAATCCAAGATAGTATGCCCATAAACACCTCCATAAAATTAATATTTGCTGATAACTGATTTGACTACCCACTGTTGTTGATCCGCCTTTCAGCTTTGCGTTCAATCTTAAACATAGGTCTCAGGTAAACATAACGGGCTTAACCTGACAGTCTTAAAACAGCTAACATCATTAAGTTAAGACCCGATTAACAAAATCTGCAAATCAGACCAGCCAAGTTAAATACAAATCAAATAACCGGCTGTCGCGGGGTGAAAACATGATTAATTCCCTGCTGTTGTAGCTTTTTCAATAAATCATATCCACCATTTGGCACACTATGCGCAAACTCTCGTTCGCTTGTAAACACAGGGCTGACCCAATACATATTAACCGGATCACCTTGTTGAAGAGGTAGAGTAAGATTGTCTGCATCAGCATATAACGCTGATGATAAAATATAGCCTTCATAACCCTTAGGGGCGACAGCCGACTCCAGTGTATGCCCTTCGCCAAGCCAGGTTATTTTACTCCAGGGAACGTGGGCAAATCCTGCCAGCGCACTGGCCATGTGAATAGCGTTGTCTTCGTTGACATATTGGCTATCAATTGCAATCGCCATCTCCAAGCGCCGGTATTTAGCTGCATCATCATTAAATAATATTTCAACCCATGGCTGAGGACGAATACTGACCCCCACGGTCAGAAAGTAATATATTCCCTCTTTCTCATGTTGGGAGATGGCCATTGGCGGCCACGTCCCCTGATCGATGGCATAATATTTTACCGATGGACCGAAGTGCTGCTCATAATATTGAATATATTCAGCTTGTAATGCAGGCCACGGATTTCCCTCTTCCTGTTGCCAGGCCCGCCAAAATTGACGAGTATGTTGCGCATTGGCATATTGTGTATTGGTTGAAGCTGACCCCAGAGGTAATGTCAGTGGATTATCTTTAATACAACTGGCGGAATAGCAAATTGAGTGATCAATATAGAGGCTCCAGCCAGGAATAATTGCCAACAGTTGTCCCTGATACCACAATGCCGCACCGTCGTCACTTTCAGACCAGACTATCGTAATATACTGCGCATCCAGCTCCGCCTCGCCCGCCACATTACGGCAGAACTCTGCGGCTAATCGTGGGGCCAACCCTTGTTCAAGGGCGGTATTATCAGCCGATGGTGGCGCAGCAACCAGATTTCTCACCCAGCAGGCACGCACGGGAAAACGCTCTTCAAATGCCTCCTGCGGATAAATATAGAAGTAAACTACCCGATTATCCTGTTGCACCACAGCAACCAATGTCTGGTTTTCATTACTGACTTCGGCCAGTACCTCAGATTCTTTCATATCGCCTCAACTGTATCGACAAAGGGTTTCAGGCGAAACATACTGTATTGCCTGCTGTAAAATAAGCCTATTAGCGGAACACAGATAATCTCATGCTAATAACTTTAATACTGATAGTGTAAAGCATGGCATAGTGTAAAACGTCTTATCCCTTTAAATCATCAGCAAAAGTCTCAAAAATACGCCGAATGCGATTATTATTTGAATCTTATTTTTTATAATCGATTCAATATGATCCTATAGTGACCGATCGTAATTATAGACTGTCACCTCAATACCTATAACCAATAGTTGATAGTCTACAGCCTGAATTCACGCTAAAATAAAACCATTATTTCTCGCAGAATTGAGGGTTCACATGGCATATATACCGAAGAATTACACCCGGCTGGAAAGTGGCTATCGGGAGAAAGCACTGAAAATTTTTCCGTGGGTTTGCGGTAAATGTTCACGAGAGTTTGTTTATTCCAATCTGCGAGAGCTGACGGTTCACCATATTGACCATGATCATAGCAATAACCCAGAAGATGGCAGCAATTGGGAGATGTTATGCCTTTTTTGTCATGATCATGAACACTCTAAATACACCGAAGCAGACCAATATGGGTCGACTGTGATTGCCGGGGATGATGCCCAGAATGATCAGGGTGTTGCTACCCATAATCCATTCGCCAACCTAAAGTCTTTGATGAAGAAATAACGCTGTCTGGCCGTGGTATGCAACACGGCCGACATGACATCACCATCGGACTAAAAACCTAATAGCTGCCGGTAAGATTGAGTTTCTTGTTGTTGTGGCAATAGCCCTAATTTATCGGCTAACTGTTGGCATTCGACTTTAAGGCTATCCAGGGCCGTAGCATCATCAGTCATGATGGCTATTTCGGCAAAATCGCCAAGACCCGCCAAGCTATCAACCGTGACATGAAACTTCCCAATAAAGTAGATACTCCGTATTTTTTCCAGCATAAATGCTGGCTGATAGCCTAACGTCGCCAGCATGCTTTGAACCTTGGTTATATCCTCAATATTGCTGGCCTCACAGCTTTCAGTTCCCGGCCCTTTTACTATCCATAAACGAATACCTGACGGGTTCATCTCACGTAAAACCATACTGACCTGTTTAGCCGCTAAATCACCGCCGTTGGCTTCCAGATAGATATCTTTTTCATTATTATTGAGGGTAAATGGCAATGCTTGATGTAATGCTAGTTGTTCATGTAATTGGCTGATGTTCGATACATGGAACTTTAACTCAACTTCATATTTACCAACAAAATGCTCACTCATAAATGCCTTACTAATCAGTGTAATCATTAAACTCGATCCTATACCTCATCACGTAATGATCAAAATACTTATCAATATCCCAATGACTCAACCTAGCCTTGATACGCTGAATAATTTTCTGATAAATCATTAATGTTAGTAATGTTTAAACGGCGGGAATGATGAAGGTTGAAGACAATTTTAGCACTAATAACGAGAGCTAGCTCACAAAGCAAACGATTCATCAGGAAACCCTTTCCTCCCTCATGTTTACTTCATGGCATCCGAAGAGCGGTTTGCTATCAGCCGATACGTGGATGAATGCTAACAAAAGTCAATGCCATTACAGGGAGCGGCACCAATGAATCAATCCAATGATGAAAAAAGGCAAACCTTGCTGAACCAGTTGCAGCAGATTGTGGGTGCGCGCTACTTGCTAACCGGCGAACGGCAGACAGAGCGTTATCGTACGGGTTTCCGCTCAGGAACAGGATCTGCTCTTGCGGTAGTGTTTCCTTCAACGTTATTACAGCAATGGCAGTTGCTACAAGCCTGTGTGGCCGCCGATACCATTGTTATCATGCAGGCAGCGAACACCGGGCTGACAGAAGGCTCAACCCCCAGTGGTAATGATTATGATCGACCCATTGTTATATTAAATACTTTGCGCCTCAATCAAATCCAGCTATTAAATGATGGAAAGCAGGTTATTGGTTTTCCTGGCAGTACGCTGAATCAATTGGAAAAACGTCTGAAACCTTATGATCGTGAACCCCATTCGGTCATTGGGTCCTCTTGCATCGGTGCCTCGGTGGTGGGGGGCATTTGTAATAACTCAGGGGGGTCATTGGTTCAAAGAGGCCCTGCCTACACCGAAATGGCACTGTACGCACAGATTGATGCTCAGGGTGAGTTACAGTTAATCAATCATTTAGGGATTAATTTAGGCAATACGCCAGAAGAGATTTTGCAACGGCTGGAACGGGGTAAATATCGTGCCAGCGATATTGCACAAGGTACACAACAAACCTCCGACCACGAATATGCTACGCGAGTAAGAGATATTGATGCGCCAACCCCTTCACGTTTCAATGCCGATCCAAGACGATTATTTGAAGCCTCGGGATGTGCCGGTAAATTGGCCGTATTTGCAGTACGGCTTGACACTTTTCCCAGTGAAAAACAACAGCAAGTCTTTTATATCGGCACCAATCAGACTCAGGTATTGACTGAATTACGCCGTGCAATTTTACGTGACTTTAAACATTTGCCCGTCGCTGGTGAATATATGCATCGCGATATTTTTGATATTGCTGAAGTGTACGGCAAAGATACCTTTGTCATGATAAATAGCATGGGTACCAATAATATGCCTCGTTTCTTTACCCTAAAGGGCAAAATTGATGCGCGGCTTAGCAAAGTTCCTTTTTTAATCGACCATTTAACTGATCGAATAATGCAAGGCTTCAGCCAGGTACTGCCCAACCATTTACCTAAACGCCTCAAAACATATCGGAGTAAATATGAGCATCATTTGATGCTTAAAATGTCAGGTGCAGGTATTCCTGAAGCACAGCAGTTTTTGAAGGACTTTTTTGCGACGGCGGAAGGTAACTTCATTACCTGTACCGCTGATGAAGGCAAGAAAGCCTTTTTACACCGCTTTGCCGCAGCAGGTGCTGCTGTGCGCTATCACGCTGTTCACGCTGATAAAGTGGAGGATATTCTGGCTCTGGATATTGCGCTACCGCGCAATGAAGAACAATGGTTTGAGACCCTCCCGGCAGAAATAGACCAATGCCTGGTCGCCAAACTCTATTACGGCCATTTCTTGTGCCATGTCTTCCATCAGGACTATATTGTGAAAAAAGGTGTTGATACTCAGGCATTAAAACAAAAAATGCTGGCGCTGCTGAATGACAAAGGGGCGGAATATCCGGCTGAGCACAATGTGGGGCATCTCTATATAGCCAAACCTGCCTTAAAGGATTTTTACCAACAGATAGACCCAACCAACAGCTTTAATCCTGGGATTGGTAAAACCTCAAAACGTAAATCCTGGCAGAAAGAATAATATCACCCCGATACTGGGCTCCATATCAAGTCGAATTAGGCATTATCTGAATTCAAGTCCTCTATCTCCTGAATTCTGCCAAACAAACTATAGTCATAGTCTAGAGCCAACGAGGTTGGTGCGGCTAACAAATGTTAGTCGGTATTAATGCTAAGTCTGGGAGACAGAATGAAAATAATACTGTGGATTATCGCCATTATTTTTATTGTCGGGTTGTTGACGATTACTGGTGTGTTTAAATTGATTTTCTAATGATTATCAGAGAGATGTAAATATCCGCCAATTGCTTTAAGCAGAATTTGCAGCCCGTCTGCAAATTCTGCTATCTACTGACTGTGTTCTCTACCTATTCCGACACCTGAGCTAAACGCCCTTGCCCATCTTTTTGCTGACGATAGCTTTTGGCAGCCCCAGGGATCGGCGCGGCTTTACCGGTTTCCATCCAACTGCGTAGGCGGTTTGCATCGGCAAAATGCGTATATTTACCAAAGGCATCTAACACCACAAGAGCTACAGGACGATTGCCAATGACGGTCCGCATTGCCAAACAGTGCCCAGCTTGATTCGTAAAGCCGGTTTTAGTGAGCTGAATATTCCATTTATCGTTATAAACTAAATGGTTAGTGTTACGAAATGGCAGCGTATAATCAGGGTCACGGAAAGTTGCCATTTTCTCAGTGGTAGTGCTTAGTTGCCCAATCAGCGGGTATTGTTTGGTCGCCACCAGCAACTTGGTCAAATCATGCGCGGTCGAGACATTATCAATCGACAGACCTGTTGGCTCAACATAACGTGTTTTGGTCATTCCCAAAGATTTCGCTTTCGCATTCATTGCGTTAATAAATGCGTTATAGCCTCCGGGATAGTGATGCGCCAGACTCGCCGCAGCGCGGTTTTCCGATGACATTAATGCTAATAGCAGCATATCTTTGCGACTGATTTCACTGTTTACCCTAACCCGAGAAAATACCCCTTTCATTTCTTTAGTTTGATGAATATCTACTGAGATAATCTCATCCAGTGGCAATTTGGCATCCAACACCACCATTGCGGTCATCAGTTTGGTGATTGACGCAATGGGTACCACTTCATCAGCATTGTTAGCGTAAATCACTTTATTTGTTTGTAAATCAACCACCATCGCGCTGCCGGATGCCAGTTCCAAGGGCGTTTTCCCTTTAATTTCAGCCGTCCCACCACTGGCAGAGGCTAAAGGAACAACACTGATACCGGTAGATAAAAGCAAAAAACTTAATAGTGCAAAACGGATTTTCACATGCATGTTCGTCAGCTTAGATAGGTTGTCGGGAGTGATTGTGGTTGGTTTGGCGCATTATAAATTACAGTAATGCACGGCGCACCACACATTCTTCAAATGATTGTTACAAAGATTAAAGCTGCCTAATTGCTACTCACCGGTAAACACTTTTCAAAGAAAGGAACAAAGACTTATTGTGAGCATTATTTTGAAAGATAGTGATTGTTTATAAAATAAGCAAGCAGCCATCGTGGCTCAATTTAGGTCAGGATAATTCAATTTTGCTAAATTACGCGGGATGTGACGTTAATTGGCGGAAAGATTAGCGCTATAAATCTAAACAGATTATCAATAATGACAAAAAAAACGCTTGCTAGACTAATTATTACCCTATAATTGCCAACATAATTTTTAGATATACCCTAAATAATTCGAGTTGCAGGAAGTCGGCAAGCGAGAGACAAATCGGTCGGAAACCGATTTGAACAGCATTTATGCCGCCCGCAGGGTGAGGCTCATTAACCCCGATGAGCTTACATGAGTAAGTGATTCGGGTGATTGAACGTAGCCAATGCAGCTTGAAGTATGACGGATATAAAACTGATTCATAGGTATTTATATGGGAACAACAATCTTTGGTATTCTCTTTGGTGTATTTCTAATAGCGGCAGGTTTAGCGGATATTCATGATGAAAATCTAGCATCACTAACCTTCTGGGTTGACGCATTGCTGATTCTTGTTGGTGCAGTATTCCTATTGGGTATTGCAAAGTTTATCGGGCGTAAGAAGAAATAGCAGTGATATTTATCAGAAAAGGCCGCGCACGGCCTTTTCATTGTCAGCCTGTTCGCCAATTCCCAAACGAAATGCAACAAAGTGACCCACCGGTCAGGTACGGATAAAATAGCCGTATTGACCCTGTCGGAGACCCTGTTGCATGAAGGGAAAACATTTGACTCAGCATGAGCGCTTTTACATCGAAAAACGAAAAGCTGAAGGCGTTAATCAGTCCTGCATTGCCAGAGAACTGGATGTCTCTCGCTCTACCCTGAGCCGGGAGCTCAGGCGTAATACGGACCCCGCTTTCAACGGACTTTACTCCTCCAGACGCGCTGATGCCTTAGCCAGACAACGGCGGGGCGACACCTCGGCACACAATGCCTGTGTCCCTCTGGGCCAGCAGACACAAGACTTTCTCCGGCAGGCGCTGGCTGTACATACCTCCCCTGAGGTTATCTCTGGGAGACTGAAAATCCAGTTTGATATCGCCGTCAGCAAAAATACCCTCTACCGCTATATCCGTTCGGACAGACAGGCTGGCGGTAAGCTTTACCTTCAGCTCCCTCACCGGGGTAAACGCTATCGCTATGATACGGGTGAGCCCGGACGCACGCCCATCCCGGACAGGGTTGGCATTGAGCACAGGCCTGCTGAGGCTGAACTCAAACAGGTTCCCGGGCATGTTGAAATCGATACGATTTTTGGCAAAGACCAGAAGTCATTCCTGCTGACGGTCGTGGACAAAGCCACAAAGCAGGTCATTATCCGTAAACTCCCCAATAAGTGCGCTGAGAGCGTCGTGGAAGCGTTCAGGGACATCGTGGCGAATACTTTCTGCGAGTTTAAAACCCTGACGGCAGATAACGGACCCGAGTTTGCGAAACATAAGGACATCACTCAGGTAACGGGCGCAAAGGTTTACTTTGCCCGGCCTTATCATTCCTGGGAGCGGGGGTTGAATGAGCATACCAACGGTCTGATACGGCGGTTTTATCCGAAAGGAACCGATTTTAATGGCGTCAGCGATGAAGATATTGCGAGACTGGAGCACATCCTCAACACTCGGGGGCGCAAATCTCTGGAATACAGCTCACCGAATGAGGTATTTTTAGAGTATCTACTCGCTGCATAACGCATGATGGTTTGTTGCGTTTCGTTCGGGAATGGGGCGTTATACCAAATCACTCATCACTAATTGTGCGATTTCAAAGTAAATAATCAGGCCGGTACCATCAATAAAGGTAGCAATAAAAGGTGCGGAGACCACCGCAGGATCAATTGACATCCGTTTTAATACCATCGGAATAATAGAAGAGACAATGGCACTCCACACGGTGATAGCAACAACAGTTAAGCTCACCACAATGGTGACTTCCATCCCTACGCCCAGGAACCAAGCGCGGATCCAGGCCGCCAGCCCAATCGTCGTTGCCACCATCAGAGAAGTAGAGACCTCTTTACGCAATACCGCCCCCACATTGCGCAGACTCACCTCCCCCAAAGCCATGGCCCGTACCAGAGTCGAGGTAATTTGCGTACCACTGTTACCACCGGTTCCAATCAGTAATGGAATAAAGAAAGCCAGCGCGATAGCGGCTTCCAATTGCTCTTCAAACGCTTTCAATACTGTTCCGGTATAAGCTTCTGCCACAAATAACAGTAATAACCATATAACGCGTTTACGCCATAATGTTATCGGACTAGTTTGCAAGTAAGGCTCGTCGAGAGGCAAACTGGCTCCTTGCCGTTGGGCATCCTCAGTATTTTCATCTTCGATCAATTCGGCAATATCTTTCGCCCGTAATACCCCCACTAATTTTCCGTGGCTTAATACCGGAACAATATCCAGGCCGCTTTTTGCCAGTAAACTTGCCGCCTCATGACGATCCTGCTCTGGAGATACCGAGAAATAACTCTGATTGATAATTTGAAATACTTTTATATCAGGCTGTTCTTCCGTCAGTAGATTTTTAACCGAGAGTAAGCCGACCAAATGCCGATTGCCATTTGTTACCAACAATTGCGTTGGTATTTCACTATCTGAGATATTCTGCAAGAAATAGGCTTTAGCCTCAGTGACTGACATATCAGCCGATACCGTAATATAAGTATCGCTCATATAGGCACCTAAGGTGGACTCTTTATCCTCGCCTTGATTGGATTGCTTTGGTATTGCTAAATCGAAATGTGAACTCATAAATGACCCTATTACTGTTATAAATTAACTAAACAGTCCTCACATAGGGGCGTAACCAGATTAGAGAGTGCTCAATGGCTATCTCCGTGTCTAAGTTTTAGCACTATACAACGTATCTGATTTCTCAGAAGTTACTTTGGGTTATACCTTAATCCGATATAACCTGTCCTAACCTTGGGCGTCTCTGGACGTCGTCAGATCAGTAACCTGTGTTTGTATAGGAGCCTCGCCTAACGAGATACTGCATTTAAAATGCAGGCACACTATAAACGCGATACTTAAAACAAATCAAAAGAATAACTATTCTTGTTTAAGCTATATTTAGGGTTAGGATTTATATGGCTAATATATAAGTAATAGAAAATTCATACCCGCAGAATAGCCAACGCAATATCTTTTGAGTTTTTTAACGCACGGATTTCACTGAATAAATCTGTTGCTTCAGCATATTCTTTACGTAAATAACCCAACCACTGTTTGATGCGGGCAACATGATACAGGCCGGTATCGCCCTGCTTTTCCAACTGCACATATTTTTGCAGCAGTTTTACCACTTCAGACCAAGCCATATGCGGTTCGTTATACTTCACCACCCGGCTCAGATTCGGTACATTTAATGCCCCGCGCCCTAGCATCACGGCATCACAGCCCGTCACCTTCATGCACTCCTGCGCGCTCTGGTAATCCCAGATCTCACCATTGGCAATCACGGGGATAGTCAGCCGCTGGCGTATTTCGCCAATCGCTTGCCAATTAATTCGTTCGGCTTGATAACCATCTTCTTTGGTGCGGCCATGTACTGCCAGTTCAGTCGCGCCCGCTTGTTGCACTGCGTCTGCGATTTCAAACTGACGAGCGCCAGAATCCCAGCCCAAACGAATTTTGACTGTGACTGGCAAATGCGCAGGCACGGCTTCACGCATCGCTTTGGCTCCCTGATAAATCAATTCAGGATCTTTCAGCAATGTGGCACCACCGCCACTGCCATTCACCAACTTTGAAGGACACCCACAATTGAGATCGACACCGTATGAGCCAAGTTCTACCGCGCGAGCCGCGTTTTCCGCCAGCCACTCGGGATATTGACCCAATAATTGAATACGAACTAAGGTGCCGGAGGGAGTACGGCTTTGATGATGTAATTCAGGGCAGAGACGATAGAAGGATTTTGCTGGCAAAAGTTGATCGACCACCCGTAAAAACTCAGTGATACAAAGGTCATAATCGTTCACTTCGCTGAGGAGTTCGCGCACCAGTGAATCTAATACCCCTTCCATCGGCGCCAATAATACCCGCATGCTAATTACCCTGATCCATTATCCGCACTCGCCCAGTATAAACGTAAAAAAGACCGGCAATGATACGGGGGAATTGAGGTGTAAAACAAGGAATAACCCAGCAGGAACGCCAATTCAGATGAAAAAAAACCGCCTCAAAGAAGCGGTTTGATCAGCGAAAGGGATTACCGCTTATTCGCCTGGTTTACTGCTACGGCCACGTGAAGAAGGGCCAGCAGGGCGACGTTGACCATCAGCCTGGCTACGTGGGCGACTGTTACGGCTATCGCCGCGACCGGCTGCACCACCACCATTCTGTGGACGGCCTGCGCTGCTACCACGCCCCATTCCTGGACGTTGTGCGCCACGGCCCTGGCGACCATTTTGAATCGGATCAGCTTTGATGCTTGGGTCCGGCTCATAGCCATCCAGCGCGATGCGCGGAATTTCACGCTTCAGTAAACGCTCAATATCACGCAACAGTTTATGCTCATCAACGCAAACCAGTGAAATCGCTTCACCTGTGCGTTCCGCGCGGCCCGTACGACCAATACGGTGCACGTAATCTTCTGGTACGTTAGGTAATTCATAGTTAACCACATGGGGTAACTGATCAATGTCCAGACCACGGGCAGCAATATCAGTGGCTACCAGAACCCGGATTTTACCGTCTTTAAAATCAGCCAATGCACGAGTACGCGCGCCCTGACTCTTATTACCGTGAATTGCCGCGGAGGTAATGCCGTCTTTATTCAGTTGTTCAGCCAAATGGTTAGCACCATGCTTAGTGCGGTTAAACACCAACACTTGCTGCCAGTTGCCCTCACCAATCATCTGAGACAATAATTCACGTTTACGGTTTTTATCCACAAAATGAACACTTTGCGCAATTTGTTCAGAAGCTGTATTGCGGCGCGCTACTTCAACGGAAGCCGGGTTGTTCAACAGCTTGCTCGCCAGACCTTTAATTTCATCTGAGAAGGTGGCGGAGAACAGCAAGTTCTGGCGCTTAGAGGGCAGTTTGGCTAATACGCGACGGATATCGTGAATAAAGCCCATATCCAGCATGCGGTCAGCTTCGTCCAATACCAAAATTTCGATCTTGGACAAATCTACTGCGTTCTGATGTTCCAGATCCAGTAAACGGCCAGGCGTCGCGACTAAAATATCAACACCACCACGCAGTTTCATCATCTGGGGGTTAATGCTAACGCCGCCAAATACCACCAGCGAACGTAGCTTCAGATATTTACTGTAACTCTGTACGTTTTCGTCAATCTGCGCAGCCAGCTCACGGGTAGGCGTTAAGATCAACGCACGTACCGGGCGACGGCCTTTAATTGGCTGTTGATCCTGACTAAGCAGTTGCAGCAATGGCAAGGTGAAACCAGCGGTTTTACCGGTACCCGTTTGCGCACTGGCCATTAAATCACGGCCTTCCAGTACCACAGGGATTGCCTGACGTTGAATCGGTGTCGGCACAAGGTAGCCCTGCTCTTCAACAGCACGCAGGATGTCGGCGTTTAGGCCGAGAGAATCAAATGACATATTACAAGAAGCTCCAGATCTTCCCAATCCCAACGATATCGTCAGGTGCAGTTTCAAGGGAAGATTATCAGACGAGGCATGAATTGAGGCATTACCACGAGGATTGGCACAAACTGCAGTGCACCATTGCGGCTGATTGTAGCAGATCTTTAGCAAGAAAAGGGATATTTACACATTTCTTAAGATTTTTATTAGCGCAAACATCAAGAGAATTGATTTATTACTTGTCATTTATCCATCCCCGATCGCAAAAACCAGGCTTTTATCCGCGCTAACTTTACATATTCTTTGGGACGACCTAAAGTTAATCATATGATTGATTAATTGTTCGACTACCTCTTAGCATTTAACTAATTTCAATTTATTAAGTATGGTGACGATGTCTCATTCCACACCTCATTCCTTAATATTATCCACGCCCGTTACCAGTCGTGGTGAGCAAGCCCGCCAACAATTGATTCAGGCGGCTACCGAATTATTTGGTGAGTTAGGCCTGAAAGGGGCAACAACTCGGGATATCGCCCAACGGGCAGGACAGAACATTGCGGCCATCACCTACTATTTCAACTCTAAAGAAGGGTTGTATCTGGCGGTCGCGCAACAAATAGCGGATTTCATTCAGCAGACCTTCTCACCGCTGGCACAAGAGATTGACCAGTTTCTCCAACAACCGATTCACGCACAAATCGCCGAGCAACAGTTGCATTTTATTCGCCGTGGGTTACTGGAATTCAGCCATCTAATGACCCAGCCAGAAACGTTGAATATGAGCAAAATCATGGCGCGTGAGCAACTCTCCCCGAGCGATGCTTACCCACTGATTCATGTGCAGGCTATTGCGCCATTACACCAAAAACTCAATCTGCTGCTGGCCGCATTTATTGGTGCTGATGCCAGTGCAACCAAAACGATTCTTCATACCCATGCCTTGATTGGTGAAGTGTTGGCCTTTCGCATGGGGCGCGAGACTATCCGCCGCCAGGCCGGTTGGTTGGATATTGGTGAGGCTGAAAGTGAAATGATCAATCAGGTACTTATCGAACACATTGACCTGCTGCTTTACGGATTGCGGGACAAATCAGTACGGTGAGCGTATTGAAGGGGTCGTTATAAAATTGTAGCTATAGACATGGTCGATAGGGAGCATTATGAATCGCAAGAAGATTATAGTGGCCGTCGTTATTGTTGCCCTACTGGCGGCGATAGGTTATGGCTGGAACTACTACCGTCAACAACACGACGCATCATTGACGCTGTACGGCAATGTGGATATTCGCACAGTGAATTTAGGCTTTCGAGTCGGTGGTCGGCTGGCGTCTCTGGCTGTCGATGAAGGGGATAAAATCCAGCCAGGGGAAGTTCTGGGGAAACTGGATGACGGCCCTTATCTCAATGCACTCAAACAAGCGCAAGCCAATGTTCAAAGCGCGCAAGCACAGTTGGCTTTATTGAAGGCAGGATACCGTGACGAGGAGATAGCACAGGTAAAATCTGAAGTTGCTCAGCGAGAAGCGGCATTTGGCTATGCCGATAGCTTCCTAAAACGTCAACAAGGGTTGTGGGCAAGTAAAGCCACCTCGGCCAACGAGCTAGAGAATGCTCGAACTGCTCGTAATCAAGCACAGGCTAATCTGCAAGCCTCCAAAGATAAGCTCGCACAATATTTGAGTGGTAACCGGCCACAGGAAATTGCGCAAGCCGAAGCAAATCTGGCCCAAAGTGAAGCTGAACTGGCTCAAGCTCAACTCAACCTGCAAGACACTACCCTGCTCGCGCCATCAGCGGGTACCGTACTCACTCGCGCGGTTGAGCCGGGGACCATTTTATCCGCCAGTAACACCGTATTTACCCTGTCACTGACCGATCCGGTATGGGTACGGGCCTACGTCAGTGAGCCCCACTTGAATCAGGCCATTCCCGGTACCGAAGTCGACGTATTTACCGATGGCCGCCCGGACAAGCCATATCACGGCAAAATAGGTTTCGTATCACCCACGGCGGAATTTACCCCTAAAAGTGTCGAAACGCCTGAGCTGCGTACCGATCTGGTTTATCGCTTACGTATCATTATCACTGATCCCGATGAATCGTTACGACAAGGTATGCCCGTCACCGTTCGTTTCGCACAACCTTAAGGCGGCATGAGCTATGAATGGAATCCAGCATCTTATTACTTTGGAGGGTGTTGAAAAACGCTTCCCCGGACTGGATAACCCCGCCGTCGCCAGCCTGACGACAGAGATCCGCAGTGGTGCAGTCACTGGTTTGGTTGGGCCGGACGGGGCCGGTAAAACCACCCTACTCCGTATGCTCGCCGGATTACTCAAACCCAGTCAAGGCAAGATGACGGTGGTCGGGCTGGACCCGTTAGAAAACGATCGCCAGTTACATTCTATTCTCGGATATATGCCACAAAAGTTTGGTTTATATGAAGATCTCACGGTGATGGAGAACCTGACGCTGTATGCCGATCTACGCGGGGTTACCGGTGAGCTTCGCCGCCAAATATTTGAGCGCCTGCTGACGTTTACCGATTTAACCCGCTTTACTGACCGGCTGGCGGGAAAACTGTCCGGCGGGATGAAGCAAAAACTGGGCTTGGCCTGTACTCTGGTCGGTCAGCCCAAAGTACTGTTGCTCGATGAGCCGGGTGTCGGCGTTGACCCGATTTCACGCCGCGAGCTATGGCGCATGGTGCATGAGTTAGCGAGCGATGGCATGCTTATCCTGTGGAGCACATCATATCTGGATGAAGCAGAGCAATGCCGCGAAGTGTTGTTGCTAAATGAAGGGAAGTTGCTGTACAGCGGTGCACCTCAAAGCCTGACACAACGGATGAGTGGGCGCACAATTTTGCTGGCAGCGCAAACCGGGACCAACCGTAAACTGTTACAACATGCGCTGGCATTGCCCCAAGTGAGTGATGGGGTTATCCAGGGGAAGTATGTGCGGTTAATCCTCAAACCCGACGTGGATCACAGCCAACTATTGCCACTACTCAATCAACCGAATGCCGAGATAACTGAAGCAGAACCGCGCTTTGAGGATGCCTTTATCGACCTGTTGGGGGGCGGCCCCGCCAGTGAGTCCGCGTTGGCGAAGATCATGCCCAAAGTCGCAGGTAGCCATCAGGAGACCGTGATTGAAGCCCAAGAGTTAACCAAAAAATTTGGCGATTTTGCTGCTACCGATCATGTAAATTTTCAGGTCAAACGCGGTGAGATATTTGGTCTACTCGGTCCGAATGGGGCGGGTAAATCCACTACCTTTAAAATGATGTGCGGTTTGTTAGTCCCCAGCTCAGGCAAAGCATTGGTACTGGGAATGGATCTGAAAACCAGTTCAGGTAAAGCACGACAACATTTGGGCTATATGGCGCAGAAATTCTCGTTGTATGGCAATCTGACCGTTGAACAAAACCTGAAGTTTTTCTCCGGCGTTTATGGTCTGCAAGGCAAAACACAACGCGATAAAATAGCTGACATGACCTCAGCCTTTAACTTTACCCCAATCCTCAAACAAACCCCGGACTCACTGCCTCTGGGGTTTAAACAGCGTTTAGCATTGGCCTGCGCGTTAATGCATGAACCAGACATTCTGTTCCTGGATGAACCAACGTCCGGTGTCGACCCCCTCACCCGCCGTGAGTTTTGGTTGCATATCAATGGGATGGTAGATAAAGGTGTCACCGTCATGGTTACCACCCACTTTATGGATGAAGCGGAATACTGTGATCGTATCGGGCTGGTTTACCGTGGCAAAATTATCGCAGCCGGCACACCGGATGAGTTAAAACAACAGGTTGCCAGTGATAATAATCTTAATCCCTCCATGGAAGAGGCCTTTATTGGGCTGGTGCAGCGCTATGATCAGCAAAATGATAAGGAGCAACAGTCATGACCGAGCCACATCTATTGCCAGTGGATAAATCGTCGGTAAATGAGAGCGAAACTTATCAGGACACGGGGTTTTCCTGGCGTCGCCTACGGGCTTTATGCCGTAAAGAGACCCGGCAAATACTGCGTGACCCGAGCAGTGGATTGATCGCATTCGTCATCCCGCTGTTGCTGCTGTTTATCTTTGGCTATGGCATCAATCTGGACTCCAGCAAACTGCACGTCGGCATTTTAATGGAGCAACAGAGCAAACCGGCTCAGGATCTGGCTAACGCCTTCGCCAGTTCACCTTATATTTCACCGCAAATCAGTGATAATCGCCAGGCGCTAATTCAGGCGATGCAAGCCGGAAAGATTCGTGGGCTAATTGTGATCCCCAATGATTTTGCGCAGCAGCTTGCGCGCCCCGAAAGTAAAGCCCCCATTCAGGTGATTACTGATGGCAGTGAACCCAATACCGCCAACTTTGTGCAAGGCTACGCACAAGGGGTGTGGCAAATCTGGCAACAACAACAGGCGCAAAACCTAGGGCAAAAAAACGATCCTCTGATTGAGATTCAGGTCCGTTATTGGTTTAACCCTGCCGCCATCAGCCGACATTTTATTATTCCCGGAGCCATTACCATTATTATGACGGTTATCGGCGCGATTCTAACCTCGCTGGTGATCGCCCGTGAATGGGAGCGCGGAACCATGGAAGCGCTGCTGTCGACCCAGGTCACGCGCAGCGAGTTGCTGTTGTCGAAACTGATCCCCTATTACGTCCTGGGCATGATAGCCATGACACTCTGCATGGCGGTGTCGGTATTTATCCTTGATGTGCCTTTCCGTGGCTCATTGTGGATACTATTTGTTATGACCAGCCTATTTTTGGCCAGCACTCTGGGTATGGGATTGCTAATTTCGACCATTACCCGCAATCAATTTAACGCCGCAATGGTGGCCTTGAATGCCGCATTCCTGCCGGCTGTGATGCTGTCTGGCTTCATTTTCGAAATTGACAGCATGCCCGCTATCGTGCGCGCCGTAACCTATATCATTCCGGCCCGTTATTTTGTCAGCAGTCTGCAAACCCTGTTTCTGGCGGGGAATATCGGCACCGTGCTGGTGATTAACCTGTTGTTCCTGGTCGCCTCAGCAGCCGTATTTATCGGCCTGACGGCATGGAAAACTAATCGTCGATTAGATTAGGCGCCGATTAGATTAAAGGAAGGAAGCAAGATATGTTTCACCGCCTCTACACATTGATTATCAAAGAGTTGCAGTCACTGCTGCGGGAACCACAGACACGTGCAATATTAATTATGCCGGTCATATTACAAGTCATTTTGTTCCCATTCGCCGCTACATTGGAAGTGACCAATGCCACCATTGCTATTTATAGCGAAGACAGCGGGAAAGCATCTGTAGAGCTGACCCAACGCTTTGCCAAAGCAGAGGCTTTTTCTCATGTCTTACTGCTCCACAGCCCGCAAGAAATTCAGCCAGTGATTGATAACCAGCGAGCACTGCTTTTGATACGTTTCCCAGAGCAATTCAGTGCTGACCTGGCTAATGGCAAAACCACTCAGTTGCAATTATTGCTGGATGGGCGTAACTCCAACAGCGCGCAAATTGCCGCCAATTACATTCAGCAAATCGTACAAAATTATCAATTAGAATTAACCCAAGGCCAGATAAAGCCCAACAACAGCGAGTTGGTCATCCGCAATTGGTATAACCCGAATCTGAACTACAAATGGTTCGTGGTGCCATCATTGATTGCGATGATTACGACTATCGGGGTGCTTATTGTGACATCACTGTCGGTGGCTCGTGAGCGGGAGCAAGGGACACTCGAGCAGTTGTTAGTTTCACCGCTAACCACCTGGCAGATTTTTATTGGTAAAGCTGTCCCGGCACTGATTGTCGCGACTTTCCAGGCAAGTATCGTCTTGTTTATCGGTATCTTTTTTTACCAAATTCCGTTTGCTGGTTCGTTGGCACTGTTTTATGGCACCATGCTGCTCTACGGCTTGTCGCTCGTTGGCTTCGGTTTGCTGATTTCCTCGTTATGTTCCACTCAGCAGCAGGCTTTTATTGGCGTGTTTGTTTTTATGATGCCCGCTATCTTGCTGTCCGGTTATGTCTCGCCGGTCGAGAATATGCCTATCTGGCTGCAAAATATTACGTGGATCAACCCTATCCGCCACTTTACAGATATCACCAAACAGATTTACCTCAAGGATGCCAGTTTCGATATTATCTGGCACAGTTTGTGGCCGTTACTCGTGATAACCGCCACCACGGGGAGTGCCGCCTATGGGATGTTTAGGCGGAAAATTGCATAGCGACATTAAACGGTAGCAAGACTTACCTGCATTCACCAAAAAGCAAAAAGGACACCACAGGGGTGTCCTTTAAAATTTTGATCAACCTATACAACGAGCAAGTTGCGAGACCAAAAAATTGACCGACGCCCGTAGCGCAGAAAGCGCAGTTGACATCGGTCAATGAGCATTTCGAGCAGCGTACGGCGAGCAAGTTTGCCGCGTCGCAGCCCTGAATCAGCCAGCTTAACGGCGGTTGCCGAAAATCCGCAGTAACATCAAGAACAAGTTAATGAAATCAAGATACAGCGTCAAAGCACCCACGATGGAATACTTGCGGAAGTTATCTTTATCATTGGCATCCAACTGTGAGCCCATGTTTTTCAACTTCTGGGTATCATAAGCAGTCAAACCAACAAACACTAACACCCCGATGTAGGTCACTGCCCACATTAGCGCCGTGCTTTTCAGCCAGATGTTAACAATCGATGCCAACACGATACCGATCAGGCCCATAAACAGCATGCTGCCCATACCACTCAAATCACGCTTGGTGGTATAGCCGTAGAAACTCATGGCACCAAACATACCGGCAGCAATCAAGAATGTGCTGGCGATAGAAGAGCTGGTGTACATGATGAAAATGCTGGATATCGTCAAGCCGGTTAATGCGGAATAGAGCATAAACAGCGAGGTAGCCATCGAGCCACTCAGGCGGTTAACCATGCCAGAAATAACAAATACCAGACCTAACTGAACAATAATCAGCCCGAAAAAGGTGATCTGACTGGAAAATATAAAGTTGAGTATCGCAGGGGTATTCGCTGCGTACCAAGCGACAACCGCCGTTAATAACAGACCACAGGTCATCCAGCCGTATACCTGCGCCATGTATGCCTGAATGCCTGTGTTGGCACGTTCGACAATCGAACCATTAGAGCGTGGATAGCGATCCATGGTAGTTACCTTATGCATATAAATAATGATACAGGCCATCTAAATTGACAGCCCACCGACTTTTTAAGGGTACCACAGAAGTACAGTCAACAAGGGAGTAAAAATAGACATTTAGCAGTGATCTTTACACTGGTTTACGCTCAATTTACCAACGCCTGGCCGCCTGATGATCACTGTCGCGTGATTCAACCCAACGTTCGCCATCCGTTGTGGCTTCCCGTTTCCAAAATGGTGCCTTTGTTTTCAGGTAATCCATTATAAATTCAGCCGCATCAAACGCCATACTGCGATGGGTACTGGTCACCCCGACAAAGACGATTTCATCGCCGGGGAACAGTGGCCCTACCCGATGAATAACGCTAACACGCTGTAAAGGCCAACGGCTGCGGGCGTCATCAATAATCTCAGCTAACGCCTTTTCTGTCATGCCTGGGTAATGTTCCAGCGTCAGTGCACTGACGCTATCACCCAGGTTGTGATTACGGACTTTGCCGGTAAAGGTCACCACCGCGCCATCTTCATCACACTGTGACAACCAGTGATACTCATCACCCACACTGAAGGTCTCAGTGCCCACACGAATACGGGTATGCTCCATTATCAACCTCCGGTCACCGGCGGGAAGAACGCCACTTCATCACCCGCCACCAGCGGATGGTGAACATTGACCAGTGATTGATTCACTGCAGTCAGTAATTTGCCTTCTTCAAGGGCTAATTGCCAGCGTTCGCCCCGTTGGCACAGGGATTGGCGCAGTGCCTCGACAGTGGGAAATTCCGCCGCCAATTGCAGGCTGTCGGTTCCGACCAGTTCACGCACCTGAGCAAAAAAGAGAATCTGAATCATGGGTTCACCTTAAAATCACCGGATTTCCCGCCACTTTTTGCTAACAGGCGCACCGGGCCAATTATCATGTCTTTTTGTACCGCTTTGCACATATCGTAAATTGTCAGGGCGGCAACGGAAGCTGCCGTCAGCGCTTCCATTTCCACGCCGGTTTTACCGGTCAAGCGACAGCAAGTTTCGATACGCACACGGTTGTGTTCTGGTTGTGCTTCCAGTTGAACTTCAACTTTGGTCAGCAACAGTGGGTGGCACAGTGGGATCAATTCCCAGGTTTTTTTAGCCGCCTGAATCCCGGCAATACGCGCAGTGGCAAAGACATCACCTTTGTGGTGGCTGCCCTCGATAATCATCGCCAACGTCGCGGCCTGCATTTCAACAAAAGCCTCTGCCCGTGCTTCGCGCACAGTTTCTGCTTTAGTGGAAACATCCACCATATGGGCTTCGCCTGCGGCGTTAATGTGAGTTAGTTGGGTCATATATTCTCTTCTGTTCTTAACGTTGCCCGCTATCAACCGCCAATAAACGATAAATTCTGGGTAATACCGCTGTTGCCCTGATGCAGAAAATGGGTCTGTTTCTTGGTTTGCAATGCACTCTGGATGCGTGCCATTAACTCATCTTGCTGGTCATCGCTGCCCAGTAAGTCACGTAGCGTAATACCTTGCTCGCCAAATAAGCATAAATGCAGATTTCCCAGCGCTGAAACACGCAAGCGGTTACAACTGGCGCAGAAGTCTTTCTCATACGGCATAATCAGCCCGACCTCTCCCAGATAATCCGGATGATAAAACACCTGCGCCGGGCCATCACTGCGCGCCCGCGCTTGCTGTTGCCAACCTTGTTGGAGTAATTGCTGGCGGATGACACCACCGGAGACATGATGCTGACGAAACAGCTTCCCCCCCTCGCCGGTTTCCATTAATTCGATAAACCGCAGTTGAATCGGTCGCGATTTTATCCAACTGAGGAAGGCATTCAGATTGCGATCATTGACATCACGCATCAGTACGGCATTGATTTTGACTTTCTCAAAACCAGCATCGAAGGCAGCATCAATGCCTTGCATGACCTGATGAAATTTATCCTGCCCGGTTATGGCATGAAATTGTCGCGGGTCAAGGCTATCGACACTGACGTTAATGGCTGTCAATCCAGCCTCCCGCCATTGGGCGGCGTCACGGGCTAAACGGTAGCCATTGGTGGTGACTGCCAGTGTGCGGATCGCCGGATTTTGTTTGATAGTCGCGATGATATCGGTGAAGTCGCGCCGCATAGAAGGTTCGCCGCCCGTCAGACGAATTTTTTCTGTTCCCAACAGAGCAAAGGCGCGGCTGACGCGGCTTATCTCGTCCAGACTCAGAAAGCTTTTTAATCCGTCGGGGCGATAGCCATCCGGCAAGCAATAGGTGCAACGGAAATTGCACACATCGGTGATTGATAGGCGCAAATAATAGAACTTGCGCGCAAATGCGTCAGTGAGTTGTACCATAACACCTTTCCAAATACGGGAGATGCAGGCATTTCTACCTCGCACCCTGGCGGCTTAAAGCCACGGCCAGAGCATCATATTGTTCGCGGACGAGACAACGTAGACGCCAAGGCTAGGAGTTTATGTTCAGTGACAGTTTACCTACTGCCCACCGAACCATGGTTTAAAAAGTAAAGCGCTTAGTGGCAGATGAGTCACTAAAAACCCTATTTTTCCTAGAGATTCTAACGCTAAAACGGCAGGATAGCCAATGGCTGTTTTTCGTTATATATTTTTATATACAACGACTTATCTAACAAAACTCATTGTTATTCAGTCTATTGTAATCCGTTGCTAATACTTTGTTTAAAATCACTAAAACAATGGCTTTTATCGCGTTTTCGCGGCAAATCCGTTAACTTATGCAGCAATTTCACCCTTAGCTACGCTATTAGAGCCAGGCAACAATATTTAGACAGGAAAAATATGCGAAATCGCACATTAGCGGATCTCGATCGAGTGGTTGCTTTAGGGGGAGGCCATGGCCTGGGGCGCGTGATGTCAGCCCTTTCGCCACTGGGTTCACGCCTGACAGGTATTGTTACCACCACCGATAATGGCGGCTCGACTGGCCGCATTCGCCGTTCAGAAGGAGGGATTGCCTGGGGTGATACCCGCAATTGCCTTAATCAGTTGATCACTGAGCCGAGTGTGGCTTCGGCAATGTTTGAATACCGTTTTAGCGGTAATGGCGAACTCTCGGGCCATAATCTGGGCAATTTAATGCTCAAAGCGTTAGACCATCTCAGCATCAGACCTATCGAGGCAATCAATCTGGTACGTAGCTTGCTGAAGGTTGAGGCATGGCTCATCCCAATGTCTGAGCAGCCGGTCGATCTGCTGGCCATCGATCATGAAGGGCACCCCGTTTATGGTGAGGTGAATATCGACCAACTGGCAAAAATGCCACAAGAGATGTTGTTGTCACCGCACGTTCACGCCACGCGGGAAGCCGTGGAAGCAATTAGCCAGGCCGATGTTATTTTGATTGGGCCAGGTAGTTTCTTAACCAGTCTGATGCCCTTGTTACTGCTAGATGACTTAACTCAGGCCTTACGACGCAGCTCTGCCAGTATGATTTATATCGGTAATCTGGGGCGTGAACTCAGTGTGGCGGCGGCCGCGCTATCGTTGCAAGAAAAACTGGCGATAATGGAAAGCAAGATTGGCCGCAAAATTATTGATGCGGCAATTGTCAGTCCACAAATTGATATCAGTGGTGTAACAGACAGGATTATTATCCAGCAGCCACTGGAAGCAAAAGATATCCCTTACCGCCATGACCGTGAGCTACTGCGCCAGGCACTGGAAAACACCCTGCAACAGCTCGGTGGGGCAAACTAGCTAAGAGGCTTAGCTTGAGTTTGAGCTTGCAACCTTGCGCTGTCATTCATATGGATATACAGCGCCTCCACTTTAGTTCTAGCCCATGGTGTACGGCGTAAAAACTTCAGGCTGGATTTAATGCTGGGATCGCTGATGAAACAGTTGATATTGATACGGTATGCCAACTCCTCCCAGCCATAATGCTCAACCAGTTTGGTCAGCAGTTGTTCAAGGGTAATACCGTGTAATGGATCTTTCGACAAGTGATCACTCATTATTTATCTCGCACTTTTACTCTCCGACTTGGGGCTGCTGAATTGTGGGTTTGCCACCAACCTGCAACGCCAGGTTATTTGAGTCTATCTAGGTGATGATTTTATTAGTCGCACACCTTAATCAGGATAGGTTGATGCGACAAGCATAAATTCCCGATTTGTCGCACCATTGCTTACCGCCCACATAATGCAGGGCTGATGAGCATCAAGATATCGCGATAAATTGCTGGCGCAACTGATGGACTTGATCACGCAGTTCTGCTGCCTGCTCAAACTCCAGATTTTGCGCGTGGGTGTACATTTTAGACTCCAACTCACGGATTTTCTGATCAAGCGCTTTTGGTGGCAAGGCGTGATAATTATTGGGATCGGCCACTTTGCCGCCCCGCCCTTTCCCTTTACCACGGGAAGAGGGTTGGCCCAATTGCAGAATATCGCCAATCTTCTTGTTCAACCCTTGCGGAATGATGCCACGTTCTTCGTTGTAAGCTTGCTGTTTGACACGGCGCCGTTCCGTTTCACCAATAGCCTTTTCCATTGAGGCGGTAATTCTGTCGCCATACAGTATTGCTTTACCATTAAGGTTACGCGCCGCACGGCCAATGGTCTGGATTAAAGAGCGTTCAGAACGCAGGAAACCTTCTTTATCAGCATCAAGAATTGCGACCAGAGAAACCTCTGGCATATCCAAACCTTCGCGCAGTAAGTTGATTCCCACCAATACATCAAACTCACCCAAACGCAGATCACGAATGATCTCTACCCGTTCAACGGTATCAATATCCGAATGCAGGTAACGAACACGGGCGCCATGCTCTCCAAGATACTCGGTCAGGTCTTCAGCCATACGTTTGGTCAGCGTGGTCACCAGCACCCGCTCGTTAATCGCTGCACGAATACGGATCTCTGACAGCAAGTCATCAACCTGTGTGGCTACCGGCCGTACTTCAATTAATGGGTCGAGCAGGCCCGTCGGCCGCACGACCTGATCGATGATATCGCCACCGGATTTCTCCAGCTCATATTTACCTGGAGTTGCTGAAACATAAATAGTTTGTGGTGCCAGTGCTTCAAACTCTTCAAACCGCATTGGCCGGTTATCCAGTGCCGATGGCAGCCGGAAACCATATTCCACCAATGTTTCTTTGCGTGAGCGGTCACCTTTGTACATCCCGCCGATTTGCGGAATAGTGACGTGGGATTCATCAACCACCAACAGACCGTCAGCCGGTAGATAGTCAAATAGCGTCGGTGGTGCTTCGCCTGGACCACGGCCCGAAAGGTAGCGGGAATAGTTTTCAATACCGGAGCAATAGCCCAGCTCATTCATCATTTCAAGGTCAAACTGGGTCCGCTGGCTAATACGTTGCTCTTCCAACAACTTATTATTGGCTAATAGCACCTGACGGCGGTCGGCCAATTCGACTTTGATCTCTTCCATGGCCTGCAAAATACGCTCGCGCGGGGTAACGTAGTGCGTTTTAGGATAGACCGTAAAGCGCGGTACTTCATGCTGTAACTGGCCTGTCAATGGATCAAAGATGGACAACCGTTCGACCTCTTCATCGAACAACTCTACCCGCAACGCCCATTCATCAGATTCTGCGGGGAAGATGTCGATAACTTCACCACGCACCCGGAAGGTACCGCGCTGGAATACCTGATCATTACGGCTGTACTGCAATTCGGATAAGCGACGCAAAATAGAGCGCTGATCGATGATCATACCCTTAGTCAGATGCAGCATCATTTTCAGGTATAAATCAGGATCACCCAGACCATAAATCGCAGAAACCGACGCCACCACGATAACATCACGCCTTTCCAGCAGTGCTTTGGTCGCAGATAGCCGCATTTGCTCGATATGCTCATTTACCGAGGCATCTTTTTCAATAAACGTATCAGAGCTTGGGACATAGGCTTCAGGCTGGTAGTAGTCATAGTAGGAGACGAAATACTCTACCGCGTTATCGGGAAAGAACTCTTTCATCTCACCATAAAGCTGTGCTGCCAATGTCTTATTGGGTGCCAGCACCATGGTTGGGCGATTCAAATCAGCAATAACATTGGCTATCGTAAAGGTTTTACCTGACCCCGTTACCCCCAACAGTGTCTGATGAGCCAGACCATTCTCTAGCCCTTCTTCCAGTTTACGGATGGCCTCAGGCTGGTCGCCTGCTGGCTTAAACTCAGAATGTAGTTTGAATAATTTACTCATGAATTTGCTACCCACTGGAGAAACACACACTATCAGGAGGCTAATTATGAAAGCCCCATAGAATTTTGCCACCTCTATGATACTGGATATAAAACCAGCTTCAAGCACCAAAATGTAGGAATGTCTTTCACCAGGAGATTGTTTGCCTCGTTACAGTGACATCTAAACGACAGCTGCACTGTAAAAGCGTTTTTATCCCCAACTGTTAACATAAACACATTAGTGATAACTAATCGATTAAAGATCACTCATCATCGCCAGTTATGATTTTTCAGCGCTTGATTTTAAATAACCAATTGAAAGTAAAGTAAATTATTAAAAAGTAGAGAATGCGGACAACAGGAGCGCAAGCCGCGCCCGCGCCCGCGCCCGCTCTCGCTTGCCATCAGTTTTCTATGGCTAATGCACAAGGTTATCCACAGGAATGGTGGATAACTCATTCAACCCCACAGCGGCTGGGAGTTGGCGAAAAGCAAAGCTTGGGGGATAAATGGGGACTAACTGGCTTTTTTAGTGTTTTTTTTACATTTTTATTTCACCGCATATTTCAATTAGTGCTAACTATGTAGCTTGCTAATTCTATAATTTTCACTAGTTAACACCTGTATCTAATGACCTCTGACCTCTCTCTTTTTCTACTGCACCATTTTCTCCACCAAAGCACCGCTTAAGTGCAAGCTAGCCATCACTCTACGCTCGCCCCCCGCCAGGCTGAGCTATTTTTACCCCACGCTGCGCGTTAAAACCATTTACAGCCTGTTAACAAACAGATTTTACTCTCTGTATAGCAACTTGGCCCAAGAGTTGCTTTATATCTCTGTGAAACGGAGAGATTAAAGGGGAAATGGTCTAAAGCGGTGCAACGCATTAATAGACTAAAAATCATCCTATCGCAGGGTGATTAAGGATAAAAATAGCCTGTTGATGCCATTTAATGCCGCAATTCGCCCATTTCACCTCAATTTACACCGACAACCACCCGTTAGAAGTGTGGTGTTTTATGCTGTACTGCCGCTACCAAGTATGCAGATTTGCTGGTTAATCCTTCACTAGCCGTTACAGAACACCGGGCCACCTGTGAACTACTGAGATCGACTGAGGAGAAGCACTGATGCTGAGTTTAACCGCTGTGAATCAATACTATGGACAGAATCATATCCTTTGGGATATTAATCTCGAGATCCCCCGTGGGCAGTGTACCTGCCTGATTGGCCGTAATGGCGTAGGAAAAACGACGTTAATTAATTGCATCATGGGGCATCTGCCAATTAAGAGTGGCACCATGACCTGGCAACCTAATCATGAACCGCCGCAGAATTTGCTACAGCAGCCGGTTGAGGGGCGTACTGCTCTGGGTATTGGCTATGTACCACAAGGGCAGCAGATCTTCTCTCAACTGAGTGTAGAGGAGAATATGCTGATAGCCGTGCTGGCGGGCCGCCATAAGTCGCGCCAAATTCCGGGCTGGATTTTTGATATATTCCCGCAACTGTATGACAAACGCACCCAACGTGGTGGGGAGCTAACCCGTAATCAACAACAGCAGTTGGCCATTGCCAGAGCACTGGTGACAGAGCCAGAACTGTTGATTCTTGATGAACCGGGGAGTGGTATTTTACCGCCGTTGACTGAGGATATTGGCAATATCCTACATCAGCTCAGTCGTAGCCTGGGTTTGACGGTACTTTTGGTTGAACACCGTTTACCCTTTATTCAGCATGTGGCAGATCGATTCTGTTTGATGGCCGATGGCCGAAATGTGGCACAAGGAACATTGGCGCAATTGGATGAAGAGATGATTATTACGCATTTGGCCAGTTAATATGGCGCAGAGTGGTTTCTCCCTCATGCAAACTAAAGCCGATGATAGCGGCCATACTCCGCAAAAAACTCAGGGCTAATAATGTCTATTAGCCCTTTAGGGTCATATCGCCGTCAAAAATTCAGCTCAGTGGCACCTCAGCCAAAAGTCCTAAATCCAAATAGCCACCAAGATCACGCCGCTGGGTGATGGGATACACGTCAAGGTCCGTCAGATAGGGGACGACACCTAATCGCGGGGCACTGATCATCTGTGTCAATGTTGCCATATACTCAACTTGTCGCCCCCCCGCAGGTATCACCTCATTAGCGATCCACCCTACCAGTTTCAGCCCAGCTTGTCGGATAGCCAAAGCGGTCAACAAAGCATGATTGATACATCCCAATTTGATGCCAACAACCATAATTACTGGCAGTTGCTCTCGTAAAACCCAATCGGCAAAAGTTGCCTGTGGCGACAGTGGGGTAAACCAGCCGCCAGCCCCTTCGACCAATATCCATTCTGCTGAGTGCTCAAGCTGCTGTAGTCCTTGCGATAAAACTGACAAATCAATCTCACGCCCTTCGCTGGCACTGGCAATATGGGGCGAGGTTGCCTCCAGAAATGTGAGCGGATTCACCTGTGAATAACTAAGTGCCGTACTGCTGTTTGCTTGTAGCGCCAAAGCATCACTGTTGCGCAATCCGTCAGGCGTCATCTGGCTGCCGGATGCCACCGGTTTATAACCGGCGGTGCGATAGCCCTGCTGGGCTGCGGCTTGCAGTAGGGCACAACTGGCAACTGTCTTACCGACATCGGTATCCGTGCCAGTGATAAACCAACGTTTAATCACGATATATAACCCCAAAAACTAAATGGTAACTCAGCGGGTAGGTGCCAGATTGGGTGCTATAAGCGCGTTGCAGGGCCACCAGCCGCTGGCGACCACTTAACCCAGACTGACGCCCCTGATGTAAATGCGTAGCACCAATGCCTTGCAGAGAGCGCATAAGCGCAATTACATCAGGAAACTGTTGCTGATATAACTCGGTTGTCAGGTGATGGCGATACCCCTGACAAGCGTTACTGATATGCTGAAAGGGGAGAAAATCATTCACATGGCGCTGGCCATCTACCTGTTGCCACGCCTGCCCCAGCTCGTCAAGAGACCCCTTTGCCAAGGTAGAAAACAGAATGATGCCGCCAACTCGCGTGACGCGATATAACTCAGCTAGCGCCTGCGGTAAATCAGCACACCACTGTAGCGCCAGATTACTAAAACAAATATCAACGCTTTGATCTGGCAGCGGTATATTCTCAATATCAGCCAATAAATAGCTGTCCGCAGCCTGCTGTCGCCGGGCGTGATCCAACATTCCGGCGGCCAAATCTAGCGCAGTAACATATCTGTCTCGTTCACGCCAACGGCGGCTGAAATAGCCAGTACCGCACCCGGCATCCAGCACCGACGCACCAGGGTGCTGATAACCCAGCGCCAATAAGGTATTCCCCGTTTCCCGTTGCAAACTTGCCGCTGAGTCGTAGCTGCCAGCAGCCCGGCTAAATGCAGCCGCAATCGCCGGTTTATCAACCAAGGGTAATCGTGGATTATCAGCGACAAACGCCATACAGCACCTCCAGCAATCTGTCGATATCATCATATTGATGCGCAGCACTCAGGGTAATACGCAATCTGGCGCCCCCCGGCGGGACTGTTGGAGGGCGAATCGCCGTTACCCATAACCCCTCGGCGCGTAGTTGCTCCGCCAGTGTCAGTGTTTGCTGATTGTCACCCACCAGCAGTGGCTGAATAGCGGTTTCAGATGCCCCTAATTGCAACGGTAAGTCTGCCGCTCCACGCCGAAATTGCGCAATACGTTGCTGAAGCTGCTGTCGCAAGTCGTCACCTTGCTGAATACGTAATAGTGCCACTTGCAGCGCACAAGCCTGTGCTGGCGGCATCGCGGTGCTGTATATCAGGTGGCGGGCATATTGCAGCAGATACTCGGCAACCGGTTCCTGACACAACACTGCCGCCCCACTTAGGCCGAATGCCTTGCCAAAAGTGACCACTAACAGTTCAGGTTTTACCCCTTGCTGCCAGCAACTACCACGGCCACCTTCGCCACACACCCCAATTCCGTGCGCATCATCCACCAGTAACCAGCCACCCGCCGCCACAGTTTTTTGCTGCAAAGCAGCCAGTGGAGCGCTATCACCGTCCATACTAAAAACGCCTTCGGTGACCACCAATGTTTGGCCCGCACAGGGTTTATCGAGTAGGTTTTGTAGCGCATCGGGCTGATTATGCACAAAGCGCCGCAATTGAGCCGGAGAGTGTGCAGCCGCCTCCAGCAAAGAGGCGTGGCTGAGTTTATCGGCCAGTATCCTGTCGTCGGCGGCAGTTAACGCCGCCAACACCGCCTGATTTGCCGCGTAGCCTGAGATAAACAACAATGCACGCGGATAACCCAGCCAGTCCGCCAATTGGTGTTCCAGTTGGGCATGAGGCCGGCTATAGCCGGTAACATGGCCAGAGCCACCACTGCCAACACCATAGCGTTGCGCCCCCTGCTGCCACGCCGCAATCACGTCGGGATCCTGACTTAACCCCAGATAATCATTGCTGGAGAAGTTGAGATAACGCCGTTCTGCTGATTGCAACCAGCGCCCACTCGCCCCCTCATTAACCTGACGGCTACGGTAGGCCGCGGCGTCGCGTCGCTGTTGCAGCCCCTGCTCTATCTTGCTTTGCCAGTTCATCAGATTGCCGCGTTATAAAATTGTGTGCTCTCACCAGGCAATGAGTCACGCTGCAAGAGTTGCTCAGTCAATACTTGCTGCTGTTCGCGATCCCCTTGCTCGGTGGCGGTTTGCTGTGGATTCAGCCCCAATTTACGAAACAGTTGCAGATCTTTATCTTCTTCAGGATTCGCCGTGGTAAGCAATTTACAGCCGTAGAAAATAGAGTTAGCCCCTGCCATAAAGCACATCGCCTGCGTTTGCTCGTTCATTTGTTCGCGACCGGCAGATAAACGCACGTAAGAGGTTGGCATCATGATACGTGCGATAGCGATGGTGCGGATAAACTCGAAAGCATCGACGTCGTCGTTATTTTCCATCGGCGTGCCTTTCACTTTTACCAGCATATTGATCGGCACACTTTCAGGCGGTTTGGGCAAATTCGCCAGTTGTACCAGTAGCCCTGCGCGGTCACGAACAGTTTCGCCTAACCCGACAATGCCTCCCGAACAGACTTTGATACCGGCGTCACGAACTTCACTGAGGGTATCGAGCCGTTCCTGATAACTGCGGGTGGTAATGATGCTGCCGTAGAATTCCGGCGAGGTATCAAGATTGTGGTTGTAATAATCCAGCCCAGCCTCTGCCAACCGGTGAGCTTGCTGTTTATCCAGCGAGCCAAGCGTCATACAGGTTTCCATCCCCATGGCCTTGACACCTTCAACCATTTTCTCCAAATAAGGCATGTCACGCTCATGGGGATTCTTCCAGGCCGCGCCCATACAGAAACGGGTTGAGCCGGCGGCTTTGGCCTTTTTCGCTGACGCCAGCACTTGTTCAACCTGCATTAAGCGCTCACTTTCCAAGCCAGTTTTGTAACGCGAGCTTTGCGGGCAATATTTGCAATCTTCCGGGCAAGCACCGGTCTTAATCGACAGCAAAGTACTGACTTGCACCTGACGCGAGTCAAAATGCTGACGATGAATCTGCTGCGCTTCAAACAATAAATCCAGCAGTGGTTTTTCAAACAAGGCCTGGGCTTGCCCGACTGTCCAGCGAATATAATTTGCCATTACGGCTTCTCCAAGGAAGAGAAAAAAGTTTCGCCAGTGTAAATAAACTCGATATACTGTCAACCATTCTTGCAATGAATTGGTTTACAACAATCCTCATGACACCTTCTGACCTGGCTTTTGATCAACGTCATATCTGGCACCCCTACACCTCAATGACTGACCCGCTTCCCTGCTATCCGGTGGTCGCAGCTGATGGCGTTGAGCTGCAACTGGCTGATGGCCGACGTCTGATCGATGGCATGTCATCATGGTGGGCGGCCATTCACGGCTATAATCATCCGGTACTGAACCACGCGGCACATCAGCAGTTGGATAAAATGTCCCATGTGATGTTTGGAGGTATCACCCACCCGCCCGCCGTGGAACTCTGCCAACAGTTGGTTGCTCTAACCCCTTCGGCACTAGAGTGTGTTTTTCTCGCTGATTCGGGTTCGGTGGCCGTTGAAGTGGCATTGAAAATGGCATTGCAATACTGGCAGGCCAAAGGTGAACGGCGGCAACGGATTTTAACCCTGCGCCACGGCTACCATGGTGATACTTTTGGTGCGATGTCAGTTTGTGATCCCCAGAATTCAATGCACAGTTTGTATCAGGGGTATTTAGCTGAAAATCTGTTTGCCCGCGCGCCACAATGCCGCTTCGACGAGCCGTGGAACCCGGAAGACATCACTGATTTTGCTGCAATGATAGCCACACATTCCAGCGAGATAGCCGCAGTTATTCTGGAACCGATAGTGCAAGGTGCCGGTGGAATGCGTATCTATCACCCCGCCTATTTGCGTGAGGTCAGAGCATTGTGCGATCAGCACCAGATTTTGTTGATTGCCGATGAAATTGCTACCGGTTTTGGCCGCACCGGCAAATTTTTCGCCTGCGAACATGCGCAAATCGTGCCGGACATTCTGTGTTTGGGTAAGGCGTTGACCGGCGGCTACCTGACTTTATCGGCTACCTTAACTACCCGTAAGGTGGCAGAAACCATCAGTAACGGTGATGCGGGTTGCTTTATGCACGGCCCGACATTTATGGCTAATCCATTGGCTTGCGCTGTCGCCTCGGCAAACTTGAGTCTGTTGGCTGAGAATCACTGGCAACAGCAGGTTGCCGCCATAGAAAACCAATTGAAACACGCGTTAATGCTACTTGCAGAACATGAAGCAGTAGCCGATGTGCGGGTATTAGGGGCAATTGGGGTAGTGGAAATGAAAGAGCCGGTTAACGTCGCGCGCCTGCAACGGCAATTTGTCGAGCACGGCGTGTGGATCCGCCCGTTTGGTAAACTGATTTACCTGATGCCGCCTTATATTATCTCGCCACAATCACTGACGCGGTTAACGGATGCGGTGAAAGCTGCGATAGTAAATATCCACTAAAGCAGTGGTGGACAATATCGTTCGCAAATTGGCGGGGCAACTGCACCGATGGGCGCTGCGACGGCTTACGCCGTTACGACCCCTTCGACACATTTCCCCGCCCTGCAATATTATTTTTTAAGCTCTTGGTGCCAAAATAGTGACCCACATTGGCCCTTTCCCTACTGCATAGCGCTTCAGGGGGGTTAGCTCACCGCTGTGTTGATCAATACGATACACGGCAATATGATCCGACTTCTGGCCGGAAGAGATCAGGAAGTTACCACTGTTATCGATATTAAAACCGCGTGGCTGTGCTTCAGTCTGTTGGTGCCCGACCAACGTAATCTCACGCCCATCGTCAGAAACACTGAAAATACCCAGCAGACTGGCAGTACGGTCACTGATATAGAGATGACGGCCATTTGGCGTAATATGGATATCAGCCGCCCAACGAGTGCCGGTAAAGTCTGTTGGCATCGCATCCAGCGTCTGTATTAGCTGGTATTCTTGGCCGTTTTTGTTGATTTGATACACATCTACCGAGCTATTCAGCTCGTTAACACAATAGGCGACGTGTTTATTGGGGTGGAAGGCCATATGACGTGGGCCCGCACCGGCAGCAACCGGTATCGCCGCCTGAACGTGTGGGGTCAGTTTACCCTCAAGGCTCAGATCAAATAACCGCACCTTATCTTCTTTCAGGCAAGGTACCAGTAATATTTGATTGGTCGGATCAATATTCGCCGAATGTGGAGCAGGCAAATCATCCAATTGCTGAATAGGTGCCTGTACCACACCCTGCTCATCAATAGGGCTAATGCTGACACAGTTAAAGCTATATGAAGCAGAGAACAGGAAGCGGCCTTGTAAATCAGTGCCAATGTGCGTTGGGCTGCCTGGCAGTGGTGCCATGCCAGCGGCGGTCAATGTGCCATCGTCGCTGATGTTGTAGCTGACAATGGCAAAATCGGGGCGCACCCCTACATATAACTGGCGCTGGTTTGGATTGATTGTCATCGGCTGCACTTGCCCCGGCACCTCCACCGTTTGTAATAAGGTTAATGCACCGGCGGAATCTAATTGCCAAACATGGATCTGCTGACTGTCTGGGCTTGCCACGTAAACCACTTGCTTCATCTCTACTCCTTAGTCGAACCTATTAGGCAACACTGTTTAGCCTAGCTTACCTGACTCGGCGGACATAACAACAGTCTGCTGTCGCGCTGTTTAAAACTTATCCTGCTTATTTTTAGCTGATTATGCTACCCACTCCCAGGCTTGGTTTAATCAACCCGCCATCCGGTGTACCATCGGGTAATACTATGTAACCATACTATTAATGCCCTTATTAACGAGACTATTGCTGCCATGACCTATCGCATAATTGCACTGGATCTAGACGGAACGCTACTGGATCACAAAAAACGTATTCTGCCAGAATCCTTGTCCGCACTGGCGCAAGCCCGTGCTGAAGGCATCAAAGTGGTAGTGGTGACCGGCCGCCATCATGTTGCTATTCACCCGTTTTATCAGGCACTAGAACTTGATACACCTGCAATTTGCTGTAACGGTACCTATATTTATGATTACCATGCCAAAAAGGTATTAGATTCAAACCCCTTGCAGCCTCAACAAGCGGTTCAGGTGTTGCAGTTGCTGGAGCAAACCGGTATCCACGGGCTAATGTATGTGGACGATGCCATGCTCTATCAGCAAACCAGCGGGCATGTGATTCGCTCACTCAGTTGGGCTGAGTCATTACCACCCGCTCAGCGCCCAACGCTACTCCACGTTGATAGCTTGCTTGATGCTGCTCACACTGCCAGTTCTATCTGGAAATTCGCCACTTCACACTCGGATATTGAGCAACTGAGAGCGCTCGCAACCCAGATTGAGAATGACATGGGGTTGGCTTGCGAATGGTCATGGCATGATCAAGTTGATATCGCACAGGCGGGTAACAGCAAAGGTAAGCGGCTACAGCAATGGGTTGAATCTCAGGGTTTGAGCATGAAAGATGTGGTTGCCTTTGGTGATAACTTTAATGACCTGAGCATGCTGGAAAGCGCTGGTTTGGGAGTGGCGATGGGGAATAGCGCCGATGCTATCAAACAGCGGGCTGACCTGGTGATTGCCGATAACGAACAACCCGGTATTGCTGGCGTCATCCGCCAGCATGTCCTGGCTTGATAGTAAAAAACGCCCGGCTGACGGGCGTTTTATCGTCGGGTGAACCCAGCGGTTATCGCCCTCAATTCTTGCGGTTAAATGAGACACTTTTTATCTGTGCATACACCCACTGACCGGGTTTAAGCGCCAATTCATCCCGTGCCCACGGCGTGATCCGCGCCCACAACCATTGATCACCAACCGCGAGTTTGACATCGACCTGCCCATCCACCTCAAGGCATTCGGCAATTTTTACCGGCAAGATATTACGGATACTGCTGCTTTGCGGTGGCTGTAATACCAACGAAACATCGGCTGCATTAATCCGAATACGCATTGAGCTACCCTCTTGCGCATCAAGCTTACCCACACACAAGCGCTGATCACCTAACGCCAGCGCGGTCATGGCATAGCGGTCGTGGTGACCAATGACACTGACCCGCAGTATGCTGCTCGGTTCTTCCCGTTGCAGCCACGGGCGCAATGCACTACTGGCCCACACTTCCTCCAGCCCGCCGACCGCGCGGACTTTGCCACCATCCATAACCACCACTTGATCTGCCAGCCGCAGGATCTCATCCATGCTGTGGCTAACATACAAAATAGGGGTGTTAACATCTTGCGCCAACCGCTCCAGATAAGGCAGCAGCTCACGTTTGCGGGGCAAATCCAGAGAGGCCAGTGGCTCATCCATCAACAACAGTTCGGGGGCGGTCAATAATGCGCGCCCAATAGCAACACGCTGTTTCTCGCCGCCAGAGAGGGTCAGTGGGAAACGACTTAATAGTGGCTCGATACCCAGCAAACCGACAATTGTGTCAAATTGCCCACGCATTGACGGGGCCATGCCGTATTGTAAATTGCCCCGCACCCGATAATGGGGAAATAAGCGCGCATCCTGAAATACGTAACCGACTTTGCGTTTTTCCGGTGGCAGATAGATTTGCTGCTCGGCATCCACCAGCACCCGGCCATTTAACACCACTTTGCCTTGCTGCGGACGGGTCAGGCCACCAATAACATTAATTAATGAGGTTTTACCGGCCCCCGACAACCCGAAAATAGCGGTGATACCTTGGGCGGGCAGATTGGTGGAAACACGTAAATCCAAATCGCCCAGTTGCTGACTGAAATCCAGCTCTAACATGGTGCCCCCATGCGTTTTTTACCCCAGCGGGCCAGCCATTCGGATAATAGCAACGCCACCAACGACAGAATAATGGCAATGACACACAAACGCGCAGCAGCAGCTTCCGCCCCAGGGGTTTCAATCAGTGTGTACATTGCCAGTGGAATAGTGCGGGTTTCACCGGGAATATTGGAGACGAAAGTGATGGTCGCCCCAAACTCCCCCAGTGAACGGGCAAAAGAAAGCACGGTGCCAGCAATCACCCCCGGTAAAGAGAGCGGTAACGTAATGGTGAAAAACACCCGCCACGGATTGGCTCCTAGCGTGCGGGCCGCCAGTTCCAGACGCGTATCAACTGCTTCCAACGCCAGCCGGATAGCCCTCACCATCAGCGGAAAGGCCACCACCGCCGAGGCTAACGCCGCACCACGCCAACTAAAACTGAAATTAATGCCAAACCAGCTATAGAGCCACTCGCCAATAAAACCGCGCCGCCCCATGCTTATCAACAATAAATAGCCAATCACCACGGGTGGCAGCACCAGTGGTAAGTGAATAATACTGTCTAACAACGATTTACCGGGAAAACGGCAGCGCACTAAAATCCACGCCATTAAAATGCCTAACGGCAAACTGCACGCCACCGCAACCGCTGAAACCTTCAGACTAAGAATAATTGCCTGCCACTCATACTCACTCAATATCATTAGCGTGGGGTAAATCCATAATTTTTGAAAATAACCGCCGCTGCTGGGCTTTTCAGGTAATCATAAAAAGCACTCACGGTCGGGTTTTCATGACCTTTAACAATTGCCATCGGGTATTCAACCGGCTTATGACTTGCTTCCGGGAATATCCCCACAACCTTAACTTTGTTACTGGCTATCGCATCTGAACCATAGACAATACCCAGCGGCGCTTCTGCCCGTTCGACCAGTGCCATTGCACTGCGCACGTTATTGGCCCGCGCCATTTCAGGGGCTAAAGTTGACCAGGCACCTAAATTCTCCAGTGACTCTTTGGCATAAATCCCAGCAGGAACATGATCAGGATCGCCCACCGCCAAACGGCCACCATCCAATAATTTCTTCCAGTCGGTTTTTTTATCGATTACGACTTTATCTATTTTACTGTCTTGCGGAGCAATTAATACCAGTTCATTACCTAATAAGGTGTAGCGAGTATTGGCAACAATTTGCTGTTTATCAATAGCATAATCCATCCATTGCTGATCGGCAGAAATAAACATATCAGCCGGTGCGCCCTGCTCAATCTGGCGTGCCAACGTTGAAGATGAAGCATACGACGCAACAACATCAACCTGCTTCTCTTTTTTATACTGTACGGCAATATCTTGTAATGCATTGGTCAATGAAGCCGCAGCAAACACTGTAATGTTGTCCGCCGCTAACGTGGTGCCGGAAAATGCTGCCAGCAGTGTTGCACTCGCTACCCAAACCTTGGCGTTACCGTATTGATTCTTCATGTTGTTCTCCGCATTAATGAAATCGCTATATACATGGGAATATAACGCAACATTATAAGCAGGTCATGCAGTTTATCGGCAAGATGTGAGGTATCTTGAGCTGTGGTAACAAGTGGGGGAGTGGAGGAAATGAGGGAGAAAAACGAAAATGCCCAGCGTCTATGTGCCGGGCATTCAGAAATCAGATTAAGAGCGTTCTTTGGTGTGACCGGTCTTAGAGATGACGTTGAACACCTCGCCCAGTCCATAGATAAGCCCCAGAATCACGGCCATCACCACCGGTACCATGACCACGGCAAAGACCAGACTTTTCAATAAATCCAACATATCAGCCTCTCATTACTGCTCATTGAGCGATAACTTACGTTATCACAATAACTAGGATCTATCATTTACTGTAAATTATATCAGCGATGAATGAACCCTGTTATTTTAACTAACAGCAAAAGAATGTAACCTGCCAAACGTGCGATTCAGGTGTATACAAGCACTTAGATAGCAATAATCCTTTCCCGCCGGAGTAAAAAATCATGCAGGCTGAAATTCTTCTTACCCTAAAACTTCAGCAACGGCTGTTTGCTGATCCCCGGCGTATCGCATTACTGAAACAAATACAGCATACCGGTTCCATCAGCCAGGGCGCAAAACTGGCTGGGATTAGCTATAAAAGTGCCTGGGACGCGATTAACGAAATGAATACCTTAGCCGAGGAAATATTGGTTGAGCGGGCAACAGGTGGTAAAGGCGGTGGCGGCGCGCACCTGACTCGTTACGGCGAGCGTTTAATTCAACTTTATGATTTGCTCGCCAAGATCCAGCAAAAGGCATTTGACACGCTGAAAGATGATTCGCTGCCACTCGATAGTTTATTGGCAGCTATTTCGCGCTTCTCTTTACAAACCAGCGCCCGTAATCAATTTTTCGGCACCCTGATTGAGCGGGATCATCAGCAGGTTCAACAACACGTCAATATCCTATTATCAGACGGCAAAACCCGGTTATCTGCGGCACTCACTCAACAGAGTGCTGATCGCTTGCAACTTTCGGCGGGCAAAGAAGTATTGGCACTGATCAAAGCCCCTTGGGTAAAACTGGTTACTAATCAGGCACTGGCGGGGGCTGCTGATAACTCTCTGCCCGGCACCGTGGCCAGTATTGAACCCGGCAGCGATCACAGTGAAGTTATCGTGACCTTAACTGGGGGAGCCAGCTTGTGTTCGACACAAAACAATAGCGAATTACATAAGCTGAATTTGCATGTTGGTAGTCACGTTATTGCCCAATTCAATGCAGATCGGGTCATTATCGCTACACTTTGCTAAATAATTCAGCTTAGTTATGCAAAATAACCTTAGTATTTACTGTTGACATTTTGCCCCTTTCCGATTATCCCTAACCCCCTTATTGTGTTGCAAAATATGGAAAGAATGATGTCGGAGTTGCAAATATCGCAAGGTTGTTTTCGCCTGAGTGACACCCGGACACTCATCCTGCCAGCATTGCATGTTCAATCGGGTGATAGCTGGGCATTTGTCGGTGCCAATGGTAGCGGGAAATCCGCGTTGGCAAAGGCATTAGCAGGGGAATTAATCCTGTTGAGCGGCAGCCGCCACAACCATTTTCGCCACAGCGTGCATTTGTCGTTCGAGCAACTTCAGCAGTTAGTCAGCGAAGAGTGGCAGCGCAATAACACTGATTTACTCAGCGCAGATGAAGACGATACCGGGCGTACTACCGCAGAGATCATTCAGGAAGAATACGTTGATCCGCAACGTTGTCAGCAGTTGGCAGAGCAGTTTGGTATCAGCCAGTTACTCTCGCGTCGCTTTAAATATCTTTCTACTGGTGAGACCCGCAAAACATTGCTGTGCCGAGCGCTGATGCCACAACCGGATCTGTTGATTCTGGATGAACCCTTTGATGGTCTGGATGTGACAGCCCGCACGCAGTTGGCTGGTATGCTATCCACCCTTTCAGCACAAGGTGTCACGCTGGTGCTGGTACTAAATCGTTTTGATGATATCCCTGATTTTGTGCAATACGTCGGTGTGCTGGCAGATTGCCAATTAACCCATACTGGCCCCCGCCAGCAGATACTTTCCGAGGCATTGATTGCCCAACTGGCGCACAGTGAAAACCTTGATGGTATGTTGTTGCCAGAAACAGAACACCCGCAACAGCAGGCCCCTTTCGCACCAGATAAGCCACTAATTATCTTGCGTAATGGCGTGGTTGAATACAATGACCGCCCTATTCTTCATAACCTGAGTTGGCAGGTTAATCCCGGTGAACACTGGCAAATTATTGGCCAAAACGGTGCTGGGAAGTCAACCTTACTCAGCCTGATTACTGGCGACCATCCGCAAGGATACAGTAATGATTTGACACTGTTTGGCCGCCGCCGTGGCAGTGGGGAAACTATCTGGGATATTAAACGCCATATTGGTTATGTCAGCAGTAGTTTGCATCTGGATTACCGCGTCAGCACCAATCTACGTACCGTGATTCTCTCCGGTTTTTTCGATTCAATCGGTATTTATCAGGCAGTGTCTGATCGCCAACAACAATTAGCCAATCAATGGTTAGACTTACTCGGTTTTTCCGCCGTGACCGCTAATCAGCCCTTCCACAGTCTCTCTTGGGGACAACAGCGGTTGGCACTGATCGCCCGAGCACTGGTTAAGCATCCTGCACTGTTGATTCTTGATGAACCCTTGCAGGGTTTGGACCCGCTTAATCGCCTATTGGTACGGCGTTTTATTGATGTAATGATCAGTGAGGGTGACACGCAACTGTTATTCGTTTCTCACCATGCTGAAGATGCACCACAGTGCATTACCCACCGTCTGACCTTTGTTCCTGATGGCGATATTTATCACTACCAACAGGAAAAGTTAGCAGGTTAAAACTCTTCAGGCATTTCGTTGAGGATAATGAGAGCTATCCTCAACGGAAGCGGCGTTTATTGGCGGGGGCTTATGCTATCATTCTTACTGCCAGCCCCTATCAGAGCCGGCGATAAACTTAACATATTCAGCCACCATCAGGATTTATACCCTATAAATTTCAGGTGCAGGCCAGCCGCAAGAAACAAAGCGCTCATAAGCCGATTTGAACTGCATGTACGTGAGTCCGCAGGCTAAGTCTCAAAAGGGGTATAGCCCTATAAGCCGAGCGAATCAAGCGGCCACCGCACCTGCGATTTGAAAGATGACGGGCATAACATTAAAGGGATATTTATGTGGGGCATACTTGCTGCTTCGTTACTTTTCTTATCAATTAACCGGGTACTTTCCCTGTTTCTCTTGCTGTCGTCACTGTCAATTGCCTTGTATCACGGTGTTTTGACTCTACCATCGGCCGCATTCTTGCTTCTAACATTGATTGTGGCACTACTACTGAAAAAATATCGTCACCGGAAATGGCCGGCCGTCGCACTGGAATTGCTGCTGGTGATGGCAGCAATCGCACTGTTTCTGCATCTGGTACCCGGTTTTAATAATCTAAATGTATTGAAAGACGTGAAGACAGGGCCACTCAGCGCACCCTTCAGCCTGTATTACAATCTTGATAAAGCATTAATACCTTTTATTTTACTGGTTTGCCTGCCAACCTTATTTGTCGCGAAAAAGCATCCATCAGTGAGCCGTGCAAGCTGGCTGGTATTGATTGTCAGTATCCCTGCATTGCTGTTGCTGGCTGTTGCCTTAGGCGGCCTGAAAATTGAGATGCAAACCCCAGCATGGATAGGTTCCTTTGTGGTCGCTAATGTGTTTTTTGTTTGTCTGGCAGAAGAAGCACTGTTTCGTGGCTATTTGCAACAAAGGTTAAGTCAGTGGTTGGGTAACTATCCGGCCCTACTGCTCACCGCCCTATTATTTGGCGCAGCACATATTGCAGGCGGCCCGCTATTGATGGTGTTCGCCGCATTGGCAGGGTTAATTTACGGCCTGGCATGGCTGTGGAGTGGTCGTTTATGGGTGGCGGTTGCCTTTCACTTCGCCCTGAATTTGATGCATTTATTGTTCTTCACTTATCCTCTTTATTCATCGCACTAATCTTTATCTACCCTGTTATCTACCGACCCGAGGCTAGCATTCTTAACTGGAATCGGGCGGTGCATAACAGGCAGGACATTTCTGCTGAATTAATGGATGAGAACGCTACCAATCCAGTTATCTATGTGGTGACTGTTATTTATCTCTTGTTTTTGCCTATCCTTGCTTATTCCCCTGTCTTTATGCTTTTACTGGGATTAAACTGGGAGAAATTTAAATGTAAACGATTCCATTATTGAGCGCAGATCACCTTTTCTCACATAATGGCGTGCTATCTTTCTTAGACTAAAGTCATTCGAGGAGTCTTTTATGTACGTTCTGGTAACAGGTGGTAGCGGTTACATCGGTAGCCATACCTGTGTGCAATTGATTGAAGCTGGCTACCAACCGGTCATCCTCGATAACCTTTGCAACAGCAAATCCAGCGTATTAGCCCGGATACATGCCCTTAGCGGCTATACACCGAAGCTTTATCAAGGTGACATCCGTGACCGCGCTTTACTCGACCGAATATTTGCTGAGCAGTCTATCCATGCAGTCATTCACTTTGCTGGCCTGAAAGCCGTGGGTGAGTCGGTCAGTAAGCCACTGGAATATTACAATAATAATGTCTTCGGCACCTTAGTATTGCTGGAGGCCATGCGTGCTGCACAGATCAAAAACTTTATCTTCAGTTCCTCTGCCACGGTCTACGGTGATCAGCCACAAATTCCGTATGTCGAAAGCTTCCCGACCGGCTTGCCATCCAGCCCGTATGGCCGTAGCAAGTTGATGGTTGAGCAAATTTTGCAAGATGTGCAACTGGCTGACCCACAATGGAATATGACCATTCTGCGCTATTTCAATCCCGTTGGCGCACATCCGTCAGGCTCCATGGGTGAAGACCCACAAGGTATCCCGAATAACCTGATGCCATTTATTGCACAAGTTGCCGTTGGTCGTCGTGAATCGCTGGCCATATTCGGTAATGACTACCCGACACCTGATGGCACCGGGGTACGCGATTATATTCACGTGGTCGATTTAGCAGATGGCCATGTGGCGGCGATGAAAAAACTACACAATCAGCCTGGCGTGCATATTTTCAATCTGGGTGCCGGCGTGGGTAGCAGTGTTTTACAAGTGGTCGAGGCATTCAGCAAGGCGTGTGGCAAGCCGCTGGCCTACCATTTTGCCCCGCGCCGCGAAGGTGACTTACCGGCTTACTGGGCAGATCCGAGCAAAGCTGCCGCACAATTGGGTTGGCGGGTACACCGCTCGCTTGATGAAATGGCGGCAGATACCTGGCGTTGGCAATCCAATAATCCTCAGGGCTATCCCGATTAAGGTGTTGTTATGACTGATTTTAACCCTGTGGAGCATCCACACCGTAGATACAATCCATTAAGTGATCAATGGGTGCTGGTCTCACCTCATCGGGCCAAGCGCCCATGGCAAGGCCAGCAAGAGGCCCCGGCGACGGAGAATTTACCGGCGCACGACCCTGATTGCTTCTTGTGCCCTGGTAATACTCGGGTGACCGGCGATGTCAATCCTGACTATCCATCAACCTATGTGTTTACCAATGACTTTGCCGCGCTGATGCCAGATACACCTGATGCGCCGCAAAGTGATGATCCCTTGATGCGGAGCCAAAGTGCGCGCGGCACCAGCAGGGTTATTTGCTTCTCACCTGACCACAGTAAGACGCTGCCGCAACTCTCTTTGCCTGCGTTGGAAGATGTTATTCAGACCTGGCAGCAACAGAGTGCCGAATTAGGCCAAACCTACCCATGGGTGCAGGTATTTGAAAATAAAGGCGCGGCGATGGGGTGCTCAAATCCGCATCCCCATGGCCAAATTTGGGCCAATAGTTTTTTGCCAAATGAAGCGGCACGGGAAGACAGCCTGCAACAGCACTATTTTCAGCAAAATCAGTCCCCCATGCTGGTCGATTATGCTGAACGTGAGCGTCGTGACGGCAGCAGGACGGTAGTTGAAACCGAGCACTGGCTGGCGGTAGTGCCCTATTGGGCAGCATGGCCGTTTGAAATATTATTACTGCCCAAGACCCATGTGCTGCGGTTAGAAGACCTTTCTGTGGAACAACGCAGTTGTCTCGCCATTGCCCTGAAAAAGCTGACCAGCCGCTACGACAACTTGTTCTCGTGCTCTTTTCCCTATTCGATGGGGTGGCATGGCGCACCGTATAACGCAAGCGACAACACACACTGGCAATTGCATGCTCATTTTTATCCGCCGTTGCTGCGTTCGGCGTCGGTACGTAAATTTATGGTGGGTTATGAGATGTTGGCTGAAACCCAGCGCGACCTTACAGCAGAACAGGCGGCTGAACACCTGCGGGCAGTAAGTGATGTTCATTATCGAGAAGCCGGAGTCAAATAATGAGTTTAAAACAGCATACCCAGGCTATTTTTCGCCAACAGTTTAATCAAGAACCTGACATCACTATCAAAGCGCCGGGTCGCGTCAATCTTATTGGCGAACACACCGATTATAACGACGGTTTCGTGCTGCCCTGTGCTATTGATTATGAAACCGTCATCAGTTGTGGCAAACGTGATGACCGCCAGATTCGTGTTATTGCTGCTGATTATGAAAATCAGCAGGATATATTCTCACTGGATGCGCCAATCGTCCCACATGCCGAATACCGCTGGGCGGATTACGTGCGCGGCGTCGTGAAACACTTGCAACTGCGCCATGCCGATTTTGGTGGTGCAGATCTGGTGATCAGTGGCAATGTGCCACAAGGTGCCGGTCTCAGCTCTTCAGCATCACTTGAGGTCGCGGTCGGGCAAGCGTTGCAGTCTCTTTATCAATTGCCCCTTAGCGGTGTCGATCTGGCGCTAAATGGGCAAGAGGCAGAGAACCAGTTTGTTGGCTGTAACTGCGGCATTATGGATCAGCTCATTTCAGCGCTGGGTAAACAAGATCATGCACTACTGATCGATTGCCGTACCCTTGAAACCCGTGCCGTGGCAATGCCGGAAAACGTTGCGGTCGTCATCATTAACTCCAATGTGAAACGGGGTCTGGTTGATAGCGAATACAACACCCGCCGCCAGCAATGTGAAACTGCCGCCCGTTTCTTTGGTGTTAAAGCCTTGCGTGATGTGGATCCAACCCTGTTCTTCTCTATTCAGGATGAGCTGGATCCCGTCGTCGCTAAGCGTGCACGCCATGTAATTACCGAAAACGAACGCACGCTAGCGGCAGCTGATGCCCTGGCCTCCGGTGATTTGAAATTGATGGGGCAATTGATGCAGGAGTCTCATATTTCGATGCGTGATGACTTCGAGATCACAGTTCCGCCGATCGATAGCTTGGTGGATATTGTGAAATCCGTTATTGGGGAGCAAGGTGGTGTTCGTATGACTGGCGGGGGGTTCGGTGGCTGCATTGTCGCACTGATGCCAACGTCGCTGGTTGAGCAGGTTCGTGCAGCCGTAGCCCAGGAGTATCCGGCTCATAGCGGCGGTAGGAAAGAGACCTTCTACGTATGTCAGGCTTCACAAGGAGCGGGTTTATGCTGAAAAACGACGCTGCATCATCAAGCAGTGTTGACCAGTTAGCACCAGATGGTCACCCCTTTGAATTGACCGAATTGCATAATAAAGCCGGTATGAGTGTAACGCTGATGGACTGGGGCGCAACCTGGCTATCTGCGGTCCTGCCGCTGACCGATGGCGAAAAGCGCGAGCTATTGCTGGGCTGCCAGACTCCCGCAGACTACCTACGTCAAGCCGCTTATCTTGGTGCCACCGTTGGCCGCTATGCCAACCGTATTGCTAACAGCCAAATCACGGTGGAGGGTCAAACCCTCAATCTGTTACCTAATCAGGGACCTAACCAACTGCATGGTGGTCATGAAGGTTTCCATGCTCGCCGCTGGCAAAAGGTTAAGCAGGATGAGAGGCAGGTGACTTATCAACTGCACTCACCTGATGGTGATCAGGGCTTCCCCGGTAATCTGACCGCCGAAGTGCAATATCTGTTGACGGAAGATAACCGATTGGAGATCCACTATCAGGCTCAGGTCGATAAAACCTGTCCGGTGAATCTGACCAATCATGCTTACTTTAATCTTGATGGTGAAGGGCTGGACGTACGGGCGCATCGGTTGCAGCTATTTGCGGATCGTTACTTACCGGTTGATAGTGAGGGGATCCCAAGCGGCGGATTGGCTAATGTTGAGAAAACCGGTATGGATTTCCGACAACCAAAAACATTGGCACGCGACTTCCTGCAAGACCGTTGTCAGCAGCGGGTTAAAGGCTATGATCATGCTTACCTGCTCCATCGTACTTGCGGTGCAACGGAAAGCCCGGCGGCTCATCTGTGGTCATCTGATAACCGGGTACAAATGAGTGTTTATACCACCGCACCTGCGTTGCAGTTGTATAGTGGCAACTTCCTTGGCGGAACACCGGCCCGCAAAGGGGGCACTTACGCCAGCTACACCGGCGTAGCGCTGGAAAGTGAATTCCTACCTGATAGCCCTAACCACCCCGAATGGCCACAACCTGATTGCTGGCTAAAACCGGGGAAAACCTACCGCGCCACCACGGTTTATCACTTTATCGCGCTATAAAGCTATATACCCAACAGATTTCAAGATGCAGGAAGACGAGATCCCGATGAGCTGACATAGGTCAGTGATTCGGGTGACAAATCGGTCGGGAACCGATTTGAACGCTGTTTGAAAGATGACGGGGATAACTACCCATATTGAGCACTGCCGACTACGCTTAACAGCATCTATCTGCGGTGATACTGACCTGTTTCCCGCCCTTTCCGACCCTCAATATTATTTAAGGAATGTTTATGCGCCTAACTACCCTATGGTTACTCTGTGCGGGATTACTGATTAGTGTCAATGTGATGGCAGCAGATACGGCGAAAACACCGTCACCCGCTCAGGCCGCACAACAGAAGAAGATGACTGACTGTAATCAGCAGGCAACGACCCAATCACTGAAAGGCGATGATCGGAAGAAGTTTATGAGTCAGTGCCTGAAAGCGCAGATTCATCCCGATGAAAAAGCCCTGACGCCACAACAGCAGAAAATGAAAAGCTGCAATGCCGACGCAGCGACCAAAGCGTTAAAAGGTGATGAGCGAAAAACCTTTATGAGTACCTGCCTGAAGAAAGCCGCCTAATCCCCGCAGCCGGAGGGGTATTTAGTACCCCTCTTTTAATTGGATATAAACCGATACCTAATAAATATCAAGATCCAGGAAGGCGGTAAGCGAGGGAACCCCAATGAGCTTAACTTCCGCTAAAAAATTGGCTATGGTTAAACACAAACCATTGCTGTTGGCGGCAATCCCGCAATATAATGATAATAGTTATCATTGAATATTAATCTATACCCTCAGGTAATTGCGTGGTTAGACAGCGTCTTCAAGTCCGAGGGGTATAGAGATTGAGTTTCACATTAAAGGAGTTAACGCTATGGCAGTAACTAAGCTGGTTCTGGTACGACACGGCGAAAGTCAGTGGAACAATGAAAACCGCTTCACCGGTTGGTATGATGTTGATTTATCTGAGAAAGGCCGTGGAGAAGCACAAGCGGCGGGCAAGCTGTTAAAAGACGAAGGTTTCGCGTTTGATTTTGCTTATACCTCAGTACTGAAACGTGCTATCCACACCTTGTGGAGTGTGCTGGATGAACTGGATCAGGCCTGGCTGCCAACGGAAAAAACCTGGAAACTGAATGAGCGTCATTACGGCGCACTGCAAGGTCTGGATAAATCAGAAACTGCGGCCAAGTATGGCGACGAGCAAGTTAAATTGTGGCGTCGTGGTTTTGCTATCACCCCACCTGCGCTGGAAAAAAGCGATGAGCGCTTCCCTGGTAATGACCCACGTTACGCAAAACTTACCGATGCAGAACTGCCAACCACAGAAAGCCTGGCGCTGACCATCGAACGCGTTATTCCTTACTGGAATGAAGTGATCAAACCCCGCATTGTCAGTGGTGAGCGAGTCATTATCGCCGCCCACGGTAACTCTCTGCGAGCATTGGTAAAATATCTGGATGACCTGAGCGAAGATGAAATTCTTGAGCTGAACATCCCAACTGCCGTACCTTTGGTGTATGAGTTTGATGAAAACTTCAAACCAATCAAACGCTACTATCTGGGTAACGCTGATGAAATCGCGGCTAAAGCCGCCGCTGTTGCTAACCAAGGCAAAGCGAAGTAATCATCCCTGATTAGCACCATTAAAAAACCCCCGAACATGATCAATGCCGGGGGTTTTTATTTGCCTGCTCGCTATTATTGGCGGCGCGCTTTGACGGCATCTGCTAACTCACGTAATACCGTTTCGGTGTCTTCCCAGCCGATACACGCATCGGTGACACTTTTGCCGTAAGTCAGTGGTTCGCCACTTTCCAGATTCTGATTGCCTTCCACCAAATGACTTTCAATCATCACGCCCATAATCGATTTTTCACCATGAGCAATCTGGTTGCAGACATCTTTACTGACGTCCATCTGCTTTTTAAATTGCTTGCTACTATTAGCATGGCTGAAATCGATCATGATCTGTGGTTCCAGGCCCGCTTTACTCAGCCCTTCTTTAACCGCAGCAACATGAGCACTGCTGTAGTTTGGCTCTTTGCCACCACGCAGAATAATATGACAATCGTCGTTACCGGCGGTATTTACAATCGCTGAATGACCCCATTTGGTCACTGACAGGAAGCAGTGCGGTGCACTAGCCGCATTAATGGCATCGATAGCGACCTTGATAGTGCCATCGGTGCCATTTTTAAACCCAACCGGGCAAGACAGACCTGAAGCCAGCTCACGGTGAACCTGAGATTCAGTGGTACGGGCGCCGATGGCCCCCCAGCTCATCAGGTCAGCCAAATACTGCGGGGTTATCATATCCAAAAACTCACCCGCTGCTGGCAGCCCGCTCTCGTTGATATCTAACAATAACTTACGCGCGATACGCAGACCGTCATTGATGTCATAGCTAGCATCCATATGCGGATCGTTAATCAGACCTTTCCAACCCACCGTGGTACGCGGTTTTTCAAAATAAACCCGCATCACCACTTCAAGCTCGCCTTGCAGTTCTTCACGCAGGGTTAGCAAACGGGCCGCATACTCTTTGGCCGCTTGGGTATCATGAATAGAGCATGGACCGATGACAACCAACAAACGGTCGTCTTGGGCACGCAGGATGTTATGAATAGCTGTGCGGCTCTTGGATACCGTCTCTGCTGCGTTCTCACTGGCTGGAAACTTCTCTAACAAAGCAACAGGGGGCAGGAGTTCCTTAATTTCATTAATCCGTAGGTCATCATTCAGGTAATTCATAGTTCTTCCATTAAGTCTTGTGACGGTCATCGCACAACGTCTATCGGTACCAATCTAGTTGAACCAATCTAGCTGGTGAATTGAACGCTGTAAATCTACTTTATTACATTTGGTGTTCTGTGCAGATAAACAGCAATAATGCGGTTTACTCGATTAGGTATCAACTTATTGAATGAAGCCATCAATTTTTATCTGGATTGTTATTTGTTATAAAATCATTAATAAGAGTCATACTCGGTTATCACCCCCCTCTTATCCCTAAAGGTTAATACGGTTTATGCCTAGGTTACTGTTAGTTGATGATCACCCCGTGGTGCATGTTGCCCTTGAAGCCGCACTGATGCGCGCGACACCACGTTATCATCTGCATTGCGCTGCTGATGACCAGCAGGCATTGGTCTTATTGGCGGAATATCACTTTGATCTGTTAATTTTGGATATCAGTTTGCCACAGCTTGACGGTTTGCAGTTTTTACGCAAAATCCGCCGCCACTATCCACAGCAGTCCATCATGATTTACACCGCCCAGGAAGAAGAGGTTTATGCCAAAATGGCTTATTCCGCTGGGGCACAGGGTTTTATGCATAAAGGGCAGCCGATGGATAACCTATTGCAAGCCATTGATGCCGTTATTGCCGGCCAACGAGTATTCCCCGCCAGTACGCTGGATAGCAGCTCCACACCTAACGATGAAAAATACCATTTAACCCAGAAAGAGCTGCAAATATTGGGATTACTCAGTAAAGGCCATTCTAATTTACATATTGCTGAGTTACTGAATATCAGCAATAAAACTGTCAGCACACATAAGAAAAATATTCTCAATAAAACCGGTGCAGCAAATTTACTGGCATTAATTGCCGTATTTAACGAGCTACAACCATGAGAAAATGCGGGTTAGTATTGCTATTCATTGTCCAATTCTGCCTGCTGCTACCCGCACAAGCGACATCTACTTTGCACTACAATTTAGTTAGCAGCTTGAACATACCGGCCAGCACACCGTTTATCACACCTAATAATCCATGGCGTAATGCCACTTTGCGGGTTGGCATCCTCAACGACAATGTGAGCCCGTATAATATTATTGTCGATGGTGACCTGTACGGTCTGAATGCCGATTACCTTAACTATATTAAGCAAGCAACCGGGGCCAATGTGGAGGTAATAGGCTTCTCCGACGCCACAACCCTGAATCAGGCATTAAAACAAGGTGATATCGACCTACTGTTTGGTTTACCTCGCAGCGCATTAAATCCCAACTTATATATATCAAAACCTTACTATGTCAGTAAGTTACTGGTGTTACGTAGCCGCCAAAATAGCCGTCATGTAATGTTAAACTCGGCTGATGCGCGCATTGCTATTAGTAAAATGGCCGGTATGCAGTTGGTCGATGAAATTCAGAATAAAACCCCGCATAACCAGCTGTTTGATAATAATCTGCAAGCCATTTACTCCTTATTAAACGGCCTTAATGACTACTTTATTGCCGATGAAACCAGTGCCAGCTTTATTATTGATCAACTGCAACTGGGGCAAATTTATCAGGTTGAGAATGATATAAAGCCCGGCAGTATCTCTTTGGTGTTTGCGGCAACCAATCCGGCATTGATAGAGACGCTTGATCACGTTATCAGCAACGTCCCTATGGACGTTCTTAATACCATTCAGGGCCGCTGGAGTAAAAAAATTCCCAGCTATCTCGATACCGGTAATGCTGATCTTACCCGCATGGAGCAAGAATGGGTTAAGGCCCATCCCGTGGTGTATTACGCCGCCATCGATGATGACTATCCCTTTACTTATCGTGGCAGCGATAAACAACCACGCGGCTATATTGTCGATATTCTCAATACCATTGCGCAAAATACTGGCCTGCAATTTTCGCCTGTCTGGAGCAGTAACCCACGGTTGGCCGATCAACTGGTGCAACAAAATAGGGCCATGATGCGGGCTTTACTGCCGCTAGCCGGTGGTTTCAAAGCGCAATATGACAGCTCGATGCCCATTCACCGTGCCTTGTGGGGGGTGTATACCAACGCGTTCACCCATAACGTCTCAACGTGGGGAGATCTATCTGGCAAGCGTCTCGGTGTGGTGGAAGGGGATTTAGGTCAGCAACTGATCCCCCCCCAGACCTTGGCCACTGTCTTTGCTAACCGTAAGGCAATGTATGATGCACTGGCTAATGGGCAGTTGGACGGGTTGATTGATAATGTCATCTCCGCCAATTTTATGGTTCTTTCCCGCTATTCCGGGGTCATCAAACTGGCATTTGCGGCAGATAACATTGCTTATCCACTGGCCTTTGGCGTCGCCCAACATTCACCGTTACTGCTGTCGATTCTCAATAAAAACTTGCTACAAATCCCCCCCGCCACCCTACAATCACTGCGTGATGAATGGGTATCCGATCCTCGCAATATTATTGATGCGGTAAATGAAAATCGCATGATGCCCCCTGCCACCTGGTTGTTTAGCGCCCTTGGCGGGCTATTGATACTGCTCTTGGTGGTGATGGTCCGCCGTTTTATTCAGCGGCGCAAAGAGCGACGTGAGCGAGAAGTCTTGGAACAGGCGCGCCTGCAAGCCGAAACCGCTAATCAGATGAAAAGTAAATTTCTGGCAACTATCAGCCATGAGCTACGAACACCAATGAATGCCATCCTTGGTTTGTTGGAACTGGAGCTTAAAAAAAACACTATCGCGCAGGGTAATTTGCCCGTTATTTACAGCTCAGCATCATCGTTATTAAGTCTACTCAATGACCTACAAGATTATGCCAAGTTGGAAATTGGCTCGTTACAGCTTTTACCACAACCTACTGCGTTGATTCCTTGGATTAATCATATTCGCGCGGTTTATCAACCGCTGTTGGGTATGCGGCCGATAACCTTAAATGTCAGTTACAGTGATAACTTACCTGAAACAGTTCTGCTTGATGGCGGTCGCTTACTTCAGGTCATGAACAATCTAATTAACAATGCCATTAAGTTTACCCGCCAAGGCGAAATTAATGTTCGGATGGCGTGGCAACCGCAGCACGAAGGGCAAGGAGAGTTGATATTGCAGGTGGAGGACAGTGGTTGCGGAATAGCCGCTGCGGAAATACCCCACCTGTTCCAGCCCTTTTATCGGGTTGAGAGCAGCAACAATCTGATGATCCCAGGCAGTGGTTTGGGTTTATCGATCTGCAAAGAGCTTATTGACCGAATGAATGGCACTATCAGCCTAGCCTCAGAGCTGAATAAAGGCACCGTGGTCACCATCAAATTATTGCTTGCCATGGAGACGGTATCGCCGCCAATCCTGAGGCCCGCAACAGAAATTACAGACACGTTATGCCGGTCTCCTCTTCGTGTCGCGATGGTTGATGACCACCCGAGTAACCTCCTATTGATGCAACAACAGCTCAGGCATTTTGGTATTGAATCCGAGCTGTTTGATAATGGCCGCCAGCTATTACACGCTCATTTTCAGCAACCGTTCGATGTGCTGTTTGTCGATTACAATATGCCCACTCTGGATGGTTTTACCCTGGCGCGAATCATTCGCCGACAAGAGCGCCCATCTCAGTCTAAGGCGGTAAAAATCATCCTTTGCTCGGCCGATGTACAAGAATTTACCCGTATCCGGCCTGGGAATATCGTTATCGACCATTGGCTGACCAAACCGGTGACACTCAGTGATATTGAGCGGGTATTACGCATACAAACCGTTATGACCACAGAGCAACCGGTTTACGATAACCTGCGGGAAATACTATTACGATTGGGTAATCAAGACCCAATTATGGTGCGCAAATTAGTGGTGACGCTGCTTGATTCCATGGTGCATGACCGCCAACAACTTGCACTGGTACCACAGCCGCTAGCGGCCCGTGCACAGGTATTACACCGCATTAAGGGCAGTTTTCTGATATTGCAAAATGCCGCAGGTGCCGCATTATGTCAGCAGTTAATTAGCCAATGCCAGCAAGGAAAAATCGCTCCTGCGGCCTATACTCAACTGCAGAATCTATTAGCACAGTTGATTAAAGGTTTGAATCAAACCCTGTCAGAGCTAACATAAACCGACAGTTCGGTGCACACATCTTATGGTCCAAGGATAACTATGGCTGTATCTTCATTTTTCCCCCAAGACAGCAACAGCAAACGCCTACTGATAGCTTTTGTGGTTACCACTCTGTTTATGGTGGTGGAAGCCATTGGTGGCTGGCTATCGGGTTCGCTGGCATTATTGGCGGATGCCGGACATATGCTGACAGACTCGGCCGCATTATTCATCGCATTGATGGCAGTTCATTTCTCGCAGCGAAAACCTGACTCTCGCCATACCTTTGGTTATTTGCGCCTGACCACACTGGCGGCGTTCGTCAACGCGGCGGCATTATTGTTGATTGTGGTATTGATAGTCTGGGAAGCGGTACGGCGTTTCTTTTCTCCCCATGAAGTGATGGGGATGCCGATGTTATTCATCGCCATCGCCGGATTATGTGCGAATATTTTCTGCTTCTGGATACTGCATCGTGGCGAGGAAGAAAAGAATATCAATGTGCGCGCCGCAGCCTTACATGTGCTGGGAGATCTATTAGGTTCCGTTGGGGCGATAGTGGCTGCCGTGGTCATTCTGACTACCGGCTGGACACCTATTGATCCGATATTGTCGGTATTGGTCTCAGTGTTGGTGCTCCGCAGCGCCTGGCGGCTGCTGAAAGTGAGTTTTCACGAACTGTTAGAGGGCGCGCCGCAAGAGATTGATATCACCAAATTGCGCAAAGACTTATGTGCCAGCATATATGAAGTGAGGGACGTTCATCATGTTCACTTATGGCAAGTTGGCGAAAAACGGCTAATGACGCTGCATGTGCAAGTGATCCCTCCGAGGGATAACGATGAATTATTGCATCGTATCCAGCACCATTTACTGCATCACTACAATATTGGGCATGCCACCATTCAAATGGAATATCAGCATTGCGCCGCACCCGATTGTGGTATCAATCAGACCGCCAGTAACGACGCGCACCATTACCACCCTCACTGAGGGCAAACAGGCCACTGTTTCAACGGAGATAAGCCCGATAAAACAGTGGCCTGACTTAGCCGCTAGTGACTCTGAGTTGATAACGGACGTGAATGATTTTTTGCCGCGCTCTTCATCCACAACCAAGAGCCATTCAGGGCAATCAGTGTCAGTATCACGTATTCCAGAGCCATCGCATAAACCCCCTGATAGGCGAAAATCGCTACACTGATGACATCAATCACCACCCAAATCAGCCAGTTCTCAACATATTTGCGTGTCATCAGGATCATCGCCACAATTGATAACACCATCATGGTGGAATCCCAGAATGGGAATGCATCAGGTTGCAGTTCAGGCATTTGCACATTAGCGCCCAAACGCTGCATCACCACCACTGCGGCACGGGTCAACCCGGCAAAAACAGTATCAATATGCAAGGTCATTAAAGCGATACCAGCCACGCACACTGCGCCCCAAATCAATGCTTTCGGCAATGATAACCAGCGAATTTTCAATTCAGCTTGATTATCAGACGTTTGCTTACTCCAGGCATACCAGCCATAGATATTAGCGACGAAGAAGAACAACTGTAATAGCAGGCTGGCATAGAGCTGAATCTGGAAAAAGATTACCGCAAATAACGTCACGTTAACGGCGCGTGTCAAGGTAGTTGTCGCCTCAGTTAATTCATGCGGCCAACGTTTCACGTTCCGGATTTAACCAGACCTCATCCTGCCGGTGCCAGTTTCTCGTTGAACCTGACCACCGATGTGGATTCTGCATTTTCGCCGCTTCATAGACCGATTTACGCTGCGCCAGTAGTGCCCGATCTTCACCTCTGTGTCGTTGCCCTGGTGTGACGTAACGGATACCACTGTGCCGATGTTCTTCGTTATACCAGCCAACGAAGGTTTCTACCCACGCCTGCGCATCCTCCAGCGTCGCGAAGCCCTTCTCCGGCCAGCTCGGCACGTATTTCAACGTCCTGAACAGCGATTCAACATACGCGTTATCGTTGCTCACCCGTGGCCGGCTGTGCGACGGGGTTATCTTAAGTTCCGCAAGCTTTACCTGCAGCACCTGTGACTTCATCGGGGCTCCGTTATCCGCATGCAGTACCAGCGGCTCCTGCCAACAGCGTTCGCTCAGCACTGTCCGATTCATCAGCTCTGCCGCATGCTCACCACTTTCAACCAAGTGAACCTCGTGACCGACGATTTTGCGGCTGAACACGTCTTCTATCAGGTACAGATAGAACCAGTGTCCTGCCGTCAGCGACCTCAGCCAGGTAATATCCCATGACCACACCTGATTCGGTGCCGTCGCCCTCCAGGTCGATAGCGGCTTGCTTTGCGCTACCCTCTGCCGACCACGGTGCGTTGTTTCGCCAGCACGTCTTAGTATCCGATAAAACGTTGACTCACTGGCGATATAGCGCTTTTCATCCGCCAACAAAGGAACGATTTGCGTCGGTGGCAGGCTGGCGAACCGCAGTTCATGACAGAGGGCTAAAACCTGTTGTTCCTCTTCGGCAGTGAGTTTGTTCTTCGGGATGGGCCGTGACGCCGTGGGTCTGCGGTCATGCGTCCCTTTTCCCCAACGCTGTAATGTTCGCTCACTAAGCCCAATAGACTGGCAAGCCTCGCTCAGCCTCGCGCCTGCAGCAACGGCTTCCTTTACGATTGTCATCAATCGCAGCCTGTCCGGAGTCGGCGTCATTCGTCCCCGTTTTCCTCGACGAACAACGCCTTGAACTTTTTTTGCAATATCAGCAATGCCGCAGCCTCAGCCAACGCCTTATCCTTGCGGGCAATTTCACGCTTAAGCTGATGAATTTCGTTTTGCTGTTTCTTGACGAGTGCTTTCTCTTCACGCGGATCTGGCTGCATTATCTCATTCTTCCACTGCTGAATTTGCTCAGGGTAGAGCCCTTTACGGCGACAGTACTCAGCAACAGCATGGGCGGAAAGAGGTGCCGTTTCAACCAGGATGGCAAAACGAGCCTCACGGGACCATTGCTGCGGGGTTTTTACCTCAACGTGGGTGCTCGCGGTCGAAATACCTGCCTTGGAGCGCCAGGTGTAAAGCGTATTGACAGGGATCCCCTCAGAGCGTGCAATCTGAACAACCGGCTGATTGTGTGGTGGCATCATTCTGGCAATCACAGCGGCTTTAAGCTCAGGTGAATACGTTTTCATTCTTGTTGTCTCCAGCCCCTTGGATGTTTTCAGTTAGAGGCGACAACTACCCTGACATGGGGGGTTAATCAGGCCAAACAAATAGTTAATTATCTTCTCTTTGCTGGCAAACCAAATACAGAGTAATCCAAACAGGGTACCAATCGCCTCTATCCATGAAAGGTCATACCCCCCCGCACCCAGCGGAATATGCACCAATATATTGCTTGTACTGAGGAAATCCATCTGGCAATCCTTTTATTGGGGAGAAATAATAAGTATTGAGGTCAATCGGTGTCATTTACGACTTAGGCATTGCCTTTGACCTGTAACTTCAACTGGTTGGCAAAATCCAACATCCGATTCAGCGGTATCAGCGCCTGCTGACGCAATTCTTCATCGACATGTATCTCATGCATTACACCTCCCTGCTCCAGCCCCTCAGCAATCGCTCTGAGACCATTCATTGCCATCCACGGACAGTGAGCGCATGTTCTGCACGTCGCACCTTCACCCGCCGTCGGGGCTTCGAATAATTCTTTATCTGGGCACGCCTGCTGCATTTTGTAAAAAATGCCACGGTCAGTCGCCACAATAAGTTTTTGCTGTGGCAACGTTTTTGCAGCCTGAATCAGTTGGCTAGTCGAGCCGACAGCATCAGCCATATCAACCACGGCCTGGGGTGATTCCGGGTGAACTAACACCGCAGCATCAGGATGCAGTACTTTCATGCGAGCCAGTGCCTGAGTTTTAAACTCGTCATGGACGATACAGGCCCCCTGCCAGCACAATACATCGGCCCCACTCTTCTTCTGCACATAATTGCCCAAGTGGCGATCCGGCGCCCAGATAATTTTCTCACCCAAGCTATCGAGATGCTCAATAAGCTCAACCGCAATACTGGAGGTCACTACCCAATCAGCTCGGGCCTTAACCGCCGCAGAGGTATTGGCATACACCACTACGGTGCGGTCTGGATGACTATCACAAAATGCGGCAAATTCATCCGCCGGGCAGCCTAAATCCAGTGAACACTCGGCATTCAGGGTTGGCATCAATACTTGCTTCTCAGGGTTCAAGATTTTGGCCGTCTCTCCCATGAAACGCACGCCGGCGACCAGTAATGTCGATGCCGGATGGTTATTACCAAATCGTGCCATTTCAAGGGAATCGGCGACGCAACCGCCGGTTTCTTCGGCTAAAGCTTGGATTTCGGGATCAGTATAATAGTGAGCGACTAACACTGCATCGCGCTGCTTCAGCAGTGTTTTGATCTTCTCACGGTAAAAGGCTTTTTCCTCTTCATCCAAAAGGACAGGCCGTGGAGGAAATGGATAAATAGCCGCATTTACATCAAAAGTTTCACTCATCGCTCACATCTCTGTTGCCAGTTATTCCAGAGTCAGCAAACGTTGCTGGCTGCCAGTAAGACTTCATTTGTTTTTTATCCTAAACAAAATACCCAATATCCAGCTAAAAGTCGCCAAAAATTGTCTGATAATGGTGAAAATGTTTAATGGAGTTAAAAATGAGATGGAAAAGTGAGATGCAGATGGAATGTCAGAGAATTATAGGGGGAACTTTGGGACACTGAGATTAGCAGTATATGTAACATTGCAGGGAAAAGGTATCACTGGGGGGTATAATGGTAGGTTGTGCGGGATTACTTGACATAATGGTGGGTCGTGCGGGATTACTCGTCCTGCGGACTCGCCCTTCGGGTCAACGCTACGCGTTGCTGTCTCGCTTCGCTCGGCTCGAACCTTTACGGCTCTCATCCCTACGATTTGATACCCTAATAACTCTGCATAATGGTGGGTCGTGCGGGATTCGAACCTGCGACCAATTGATTAAAAGTCAACTGCTCTACCAACTGAGCTAACGACCCATTATGTGTACTACTAATGACAATTCAGTGCCTGTCGTGCGGGATTACTTGACATAATGGTGGGTCGTGCGGGATTCGAACCTGCGACCAATTGATTAAAAGTCAACTGCTCTACCAACTGAGCTAACGACCCATTATGTATGCTACTAATGACAATTTAGTGCCTGTCGTGCGGGATTACTCGCACTTCGGGTACTTTTTAGTACAAAACAGGAAGAAAAATCTTTGCGCTGATTTCAACTTCTTACATTCAAACCGGCGTGCGGGGAGAATGGTGGGTCGTGCGGGATTCGAACCTGCGACCAATTGATTAAAAGTCAACTGCTCTACCAACTGAGCTAACGACCCGCTGTAATGCGGTACTGCTTAACATAGTGGTGGTCGTGCGGGATTACTCGTCCTGCGGACTCGCCCTTCGGGTCAACGCTACGCGTTGCTGTCTCGCTTCGCTCGGCTCGAATCTTTACGGCTCTCATCCCTACGATTTGATACCCTAATAACTCTGCATAATGGTGGGTCGTGCGGGATTCGAACCTGCGACCAATTGATTAAAAGTCAACTGCTCTACCAACTGAGCTAACGACCCATTATGTGCATTGCTTACTATAATTTCCTGCTGCTTTAACGTTTTACAAGTTGTCTTGGCAACGGCGGCATATATTACTAATTTCTCTTCACAGTGCAACTTAAATTTCTGTTGAAGCGTTTAACTGCTTGTTCTTCGCTCGCCAAAGTCCAGAAATTAGTCAATATGACCAATTCCTGGACTCGAAAATGGCTAAAGAGCAGATAAACGTTTCTGTGCCTGTTTAGCAGCATCAGTATTAGGATATTGCTTGATCACTTGTTGATAAACCGCCTTCGCTTTATCGCTTTGGCCTTTATCCTGCATGATCACCCCAACTTTAAACATCGCTTCTGAACTTTTTGGAGACTTTGGATAATTTTTTACTACAACAGCATAATAATATGCAGCGTCGTCTTTCTTACCTTTGTTGTAATACAACTGCCCTAACCAATAGTTGGCATTAGGCTGGTAAGTCGACTTTGGATACTGTTTCACAAAACCTTGGAAAGCAGTGATCGCTTGATCGAATTGCTTTTTCTCAAGAGCCAAAGAAACGGCTGCATTATAATCGCTGTTTTCATCACCAGTACTTGCTGCAGGTGCCGCTGTAGCAGCCGCTGCGCCTGCGGCAGCAGTAGCGGAACTTCCAGCCGCAGAATTATCTGTCGCAGCACCAGTAGCCGCAGAAGCTGAACCCTGCGCCCCCTGACCACCGCTCAGACTCTCCATCTGCTGGTAGATCTGTTTTTGCCGCTCAACAATTTGATTGAGCTGGTACTGATTTTCTTGGATCTGACCGCGTAAACTATCTACATCGCGTTGCGAATCGGATAGCTGTTGCTGAAGTTGAGTTAATAGTTGGCTGTGAGCGTTGGAAATACGCTCAAGTTGAGTGACCCGATCTTCTACCGAGCCGGAGCCGACATTACTGATTGGCGCTTGGGCAGTAGCGGCCCATGGGACCGCTACGCCAACCAGTAACGACAGACCCACTAAGTGACGTCTGAAGTTACTGTTCATGCGATTCTCTTAGTAAACCAGAACTGCACGACGGTTTTTAGCAAACGCTGCTTCGTCATGGCCCAGTACTGCTGGTTTCTCTTTACCGTAAGAAACGATAGAGATCTGGTCAGCCGAAACGCCTTTACCTTGCAGATACATTTTCACAGCATTTGCACGACGCTCGCCCAACGCGATGTTGTATTCTGGCGTACCGCGTTCATCCGCGTGGCCTTCAACAACAACTTTGTAAGATGGGTTGCTACGCAGGAATGCAGCATGTGCATCCAGCATTTGAGCGAAGTCAGAACCGATATCGTATTTATCGAAACCGAAGTAAACGATATTGTTCTTTTGCAGTTCTTGCATCTGAAGACGAGCTTGCTCTTCTGAAGACAAGTTGCTGCCATTTTCTGTACCAGTGCCAGCGCCCATGCCAGATTGGTCATTATTTGCGCTTTTGTTAGAACTACACGCAGCGATTGCCAGAACTGGCAAAGCCAACATTAGCCCTTTTAGCACTTTGTTCAGTTGCATCTCTTTGATCCTTTTATAGTTTGCCATACATACGTATTTACACATGCATCACAGATACGGCGACCAGGCAGGAAATTTGACCTGTCCATCAGTTGCCGGAAGACGCGCTTTGAAACGCCCATCAGTCGAGACCAGCTGTAACACAGCTCCCAGCCCTTGTGTCGAGCTATAGATAACCATGGTGCCGTTAGGCGCGATACTAGGCGTTTCATCCAGGAACGTGTCCGTTAATACTTGAACGGCTCCCGTTTCTAGATCCTGTTTGGCGATGTGTTGTGCCCCACCATTAGAACTAACCAATGCCAGGAACTTACCATCAGGACTCACATCTGCGTTCTGGTTCTGAGAACCTTCCCACGTGATTCGCTGTGGTGCACCACCATTAATATTCACTTTATACACTTGTGGACGACCACCCTGATCCGAGGTATAGGCCAGATTCTGGCTATCCGGGAACCAGCTTGGTTCAGTGTTATTGCTACGACCATCAGTAACCTGGCTGATTTGACCAGATCCTAAGTCCATAACATACAAGTTCAAACTACCGCTTTTAGATAACGCGAAAGCCAGTTTAGTCCCGTCCGGTGAGAAAGAAGGCGCACCGTTATGACGAGGGAATGAAGCCACTTGTCTGATTGCACCATTAGCCAGCGTCTGAATAACCAGTGCTGACTTACCACTCTCGAAAGTGACATAAGCAATTTTGCTACCATCTGAAGACCAGGCTGGTGACATCAAAGGTTCTGGCGAACGGTGAACGACAAACTGGTTGTAGCCGTCGTAATCAGAAACTCGCAATTCGTGTGGGAATTTGCCGCCGTTGGTTTGCACAACATAAGCAATACGGGTACGGAAAGCACCTTTAATCCCAGTCAGCTTCTCAAATACTTCATCACTGGCAGTATGCGCTGAATAACGTAACCATTGTTTAGTTACTTTATACTGATTTTGCGCTAAAACGCTACCGGCTGCACCAGAAGTATCGACTAACTGGTAAGAAACCACATAGCTACCATCAGCACTCGGTTGAACCTGACCAACAACAACAGCATCAATACCCAACGCAGTCCAGGCTGCTGGCGTTACTTCTGCCGCAGTTGAAGGCTGTTGTGGCATGCGAGCCGCATCAATTGGGTTAAATTTGCCGCTGTTACGTAAATCTGCGCCAACAATAGCACCGATCTCTTCAGGTGGTGTACCCGGCCCCATCCATTTAAACGGAACAACACCAATTGGACGAGCAGAGTCTACCCCTTGGGTAATCTCAATTCGAACTTCTGCATGTAACACAGAAGCCCACAAAACTAAAAAGCCTAGCGCAACTCGAAATGCCTGCTTCATCTTATCTCCCTTATCCGAGCGGGATGCCCGCGATAATTAGCAGAATTTTAACAAACCAACGCAAACAAAACTACATAATCCACGGTTGATCAACAAAGTTATACCCCTGTTAATCAACCTTTATTGAGGTTTAAATACAAGCGGAGCATTCTTAAACACTTCATAAACGTCCGAGCTTGGAGGCTTAGGAATCTTCGCTTGTTTTGCAGCAGCGATAGCAGCCTGGCACAGTGCCGGGTCACCCCCTTCTGCTTTAACATCAATTAATAGACCATCTGGTGCTAATTTAATTCGCAGATCACAGGTACGGCCTTTGTAAAGATCTGCATCATAAAATTTACTCTGGATCGCGGCGGTTATCTGGCCCAAATAGCCACTAACATCACCCGCTGATGCCCCGCTCTTCTTGCCACCACCTTTACCCGCAGCAGCAGCGCCCGCGCCGGCCCCACTTTTCGGTGCATTTTTGGAGTTAGCTAAACCACCAAATAAATCATCAACATCGGTTGTTGCCGCCGCTTCTGCAGCCGCTTTTTTTTTGGCATCAGCAGCAGCGGTTTTTTTAGCCTCTGCGGCCGCTTTTTTCTCAGCATCAGCTTGTTTCTTCGCTGCTGCTGCTACAGCCGCCTCTTTTTTGGCTTCGGCTTCTGCTTTTTTCTGCGCGTCAGCTTGTGCTTTCACGATTTTATCAGCTTCTGCTTTTGCTTGTGCGGCTGCGGCCTCTGCCTGTTTCTGCTCTTCTTTCGCTTTTGCAGCAGCGGCAGCAGCAACTTTCTGTTGCTCAGCGGCCTCTTTTTGCTGCTCAGCGGCTTGTTTTTTCTGTTCTTCAGCCGCCTGCTTGGCATCTTCTTGCGCTTGCAGACGCTCTTTTTCCAATTCTTTCAGCCGTTGTTGCTCAGCAGCCTGCTTTTGCTGCAATTCTTCTGCTTGCTTATCGGCTTTTTTCTGGCGCTGTTGTTCTGCGCGTTTAGCGTCAGTCTGCTGTTGCTGCTGACGGTTATACTGTTCTGTTACTGCGCCCGGATCGACCATGACGGCGTCAATAACTTCGCCGCCAGCACCGCCGCCGCCCATTTCAGTCTTCTGCGTCAGAGAGCCCCAAATCAACAGGGCAATCAATATGATGTGCAGAACCACCGACACGATAACGGCGCGATTCAGCTTATCATTTTGCTCGGTTGCCTTACCCACGCTCGATTTCCACACTCGATGTCCGCATCTATTGCTAAAAAACGGAACTGCTAAAAACAAGGTATCTACTGGCTGGAGTGACTCTCAATCCAACCAATATCAACGCAAATTTATATCGGTTGAGTCATTAAGCCCACCGACGTCACACCCGCCTGATGCAGCATATTCAGAGCCTTGATAATTTCATCATAAGGCACCTCTTTAGCACCACCTATCAGGAACACAGTTTTCGGATTCGATTTCAATCTGGCCTGAGCCTCTGCCACAACTTGTTCTGAAGGCAGTTGCTCCATCCGCTGGTGATCTACCACCAACGAGTATTGCCCCACCCCTGACACTTCCACAATCACTGGTGGATTATCATCACTTGAGACGGTTTTTGAGTCCGTCGCGTCGGGCAAGTCCACCTCAACGCTTTGTGTAATGATCGGCGCGGTCGCCATAAAGATCAGCAATAGCACCAGCAACACGTCCAGTAAGGGAACAATGTTAATTTCAGACTTAAGCTCGCGACGTTTACGACCACGTACTCGCGCCATACAACCCCCTACTTATTTGCTCTCGGCGCTGGCAAAAGCCTGACGATGCAGAATAGCAATGAACTCTTCCATGAAGTTGTCATAGTTTTGTTCAAGTTTATTCACGCGCTGGTTCAGGCGGTTATAGGCCATAACAGCAGGGATCGCAGCGAACAGACCGATCGCGGTAGCAATCAGTGCTTCGGCAATACCTGGTGCGACCATTTGTAACGTCGCCTGCTTTACTGCACCCAGAGAAATAAAGGCATGCATAATCCCCCATACTGTACCAAACAGGCCAATATACGGGCTGATGGAACCAACAGTACCGAGGAATGGAATATGAGTTTCCAGAGCTTCTAATTCACGGTTCATTGAGATGCGCATCGCACGGGAGGCACCGTCAATCACCGCCTCTGGTGCATGGCTGTTTGCGCGATGTAAACGGGCAAACTCTTTAAATCCAGAATGGAAGATCTGCTCGGAGCCCCCGAGAGTCTCGCGACGAGCCTGGCTTTCCTGATACAAGCGAGACAGCTCAATACCGGACCAAAACTTATCTTCAAAGGCTTCTGCATCGCGGGTGGCAGCATTCAGAATACGCGTTCGTTGAATGATGATCGCCCATGAAGCAATAGAAAAGCCCATTAATACCAGCATGATAAGCTTAACGAATAGGCTTGCCTGCAGGAATAAATCCAGAATGTTCATGTCAGCCACTACTTAAACTCCGCGACAATAGACTTAGGAAGCGCTCTTGGCTTCATTTGGTGTGGATCGATACATGCGATCAATACTTCTGCACTACTCAGAAGATTGCCATGTGTGTCGAGAATTCGTTGAGCAAACGTGAGAGAAGCCCCACGCATTGCGGTAATTTCACTCTGTACTTCCAGCATATCATCAAGACGTGCCGGTGCCAGGTATTCTACCGTCATGCGGCGGACAGCGAAAGCGACATGCTCACTGAGCAATTGCTGCTGGTGAAAATTGCGTTGGCGCAACATTTCAGTGCGCGCCCTTTCATAAAAGGCAACGTAGCGTGCGTGGTATACCACGCCGCCAGCATCGGTGTCTTCAAAATAGACACGTACCGGCCATCGAAACAACGTATTACTCACTCTACTTCCCAGTAATGCAGTTAACGGACACACTATACTGAAGAGCGCTAAGCTTTGGAATCACTTGAGGGAATAGAACGAAAATAATTATGGGCCGAATGGCCCATAAGGATAGATTGTGTTCAGATTAGACGAAACGTGTACAGATTAGACAAAAAAGTAGAATAATCCCGCGCCCAAGATCACAATTGCGGGAAGTGGTGAGAAAAAAGCACGCAACCATATCCGCTTAGGGCGAAAACCTACCCCATGAATCACACCGGTACAAACCGCCCACACGATAAACACCTCTTGCCAGACCTCAAGTGAACTGGTTGCCGCCGCAAAACGCGAAGGGTCCCAAAACACACAGAATGCCACAGCAAACGCGAGCACCAGTGAAAGGGCCCTGAACGGGCCCTTATCCAGTAAATCGTATAACTTATCAGACAACATCATCATTGCCATTATTAGCGGCTTTCGCTGCTGCATTGGCTTCACTCTGCTCCAGCGCCAGAGCAGTAATGATACCAAAGGAGCAGGCCAGAAGTGTCCCTAGAATCCAGGCAAAATACCACATGCTTTATGCTCCTTAGTACAGTGAGTGCTTATTGTTTTCGATAAAGTCTTTATCAATGCGCCCGAACATCTTGTAGTAACACCAACTGGTGTACAGCAGGATGATAGGAACAAAGATTATCGCAACAACGGTCATCACTTTCAGCGTCAACAGGCTAGAGGTGGCATCCCACATTGTCAGACTGACATTTGGTACCGTGCTTGATGGCATAACGAACGGGAACATAGTTACCCCGGTAGTCAGAATCACACAGGCAATAGTCAGTGATGAGAACAGGAAGGCCCAAGCCCCTTTTTCAAAGCGCGACAGCAAAATGGTGAACAGTGGCAGAATAACCCCAAGAGCAGGTAGCGCCCACAGGCTTGGGTACTTATTGAAGTTAATCAACCATGCACCCGCCTGATGTGCAACTTCTTTGCGCATCGGGTTAGATTCAGCCGCCGTATCCAAAGCTGAGGTTATAACGAAGCCATCAATACCTTTAACTAACCAGATACCGGCCAACAGGAAGGCCACACTCATCACCAACGCAGAGATCTGAGCCGCAGTACGGGAGCGCAGATGCAACTCACCACGGGTACGCATTTGCAGGTAAGTAGCACCTTGCGTTACCAGCATGGTCAAGCTGACAACACCCGCCAGTAGCCCAAACGGATTCAGCAACTGGAAGAAGTTACCGGTGTAGAACAGGCGCATGTAGCTATCCATGTGGAACGGTACCCCTTGCAGCAAGTTACCGAATGCCACACCGAAGACTACCGCTGGCACGAAGCTACCAGCAAAAATGCCCCAGTCCCACATATTGCGCCAACGGTTATCTTCCACCTTAGAACGGTAATCAAAACCGACCGGACGGAAGAATAACGCAGCCAATACCAGAATCATCGCAATATAGAAGCCGGAGAATGCGGCTGCATACACCATTGGCCAGGCAGCAAACAGCGCCCCACCCGCAGTGATCAACCAAACCTGATTACCATCCCAGTGAGGGGCAATCGAGTTAATCATAATACGACGTTCTGTATCATTCTTACCGATGATACGCAGCAGGATACCGACACCCATATCGAAACCATCGGTTACTGCGAACCCAATCAGCAGCACACCGATCAGCAGCCACCAGATAAATCGTAATACTTCATAATCAAACATAAGTGGACTCCTGTTTACCGTGCTTCCTGCACTGGGGCAGTCGGCTGTTCAAAATGATAGCGGCCCGTTTTCAGGCTACTTGGCCCAAGGCGCGCGAATTTGAACATCAGGTACATTTCTGCCACCAGGAACAGCGTGTACAGACCACAGATCAACCCCATGGAGAATAGAATATCCCCAGCGGTGACTGACGAGTTTGCAATTGCTGTCGGCAGCACTTCACCGATAGCCCATGGCTGACGACCATATTCCGCCACAAACCAACCTGCTTCTACTGCAATCCACGGCAACGGAATACCAAACAATGCTGCGCGCAGTAACCATTTTTTCTCACCAATCCGGCCACGAACTACGTTATAGAAGGACAGACCGATAATCAGCAACATCAGGAAGCCACAGGCAACCATGATGCGGAAAGCGAAATACAGTGGCAGAACACGTGGGATTGAGTCTTTAGCCGCCAACTGAATTTGTTCTTCAGTCGCATCGGTAACGTTTTGGGTATAACGCTTCAGTAACAGACCGTAGCCCAGATCTTGTTTCGCCTTACTAAAGGCTTCACGCACCTCAGGGTCAGTGTTACCCGAACGTAATTTTTCTAGCAGACTGTAAGCATGAATACCATTACGGATACGGACTTCATGCTGAGACATCAAATCACGCAAGCCGATAACCGGTGTATCCAATGAACGGGTCGCTATTATCCCCAAGGCAAATGGAATCTGAACCGCAAATCGGTTTTCCATGGTTTCTTGATTCGGGATAGCAAACAGCGTAAAGGCTGCCGGAGGCGGTTGGGTTTCCCATTCAGCTTCAATTGCAGCCAATTTGGTTTTCTGCACATCGCCCATTTCGTAACCAGATTCATCACCCAGCACGATAACCGACAATACGGCAGCCAAGCCAAAGCTCGCCGCAATGGCAAAGGAACGCTTGGCAAACGGAATATCACGGCCTTTCAACAGATAGTAAGAACTGATACCCAGCACAAACATCGCGCCAGTCACATACCCTGCCGCTACAGTGTGAACGAATTTCACCTGTGCAACCGGGTTGAGAACCAGTTCAGAGAAGCTCAGCATTTCCATACGCATAGTTTCAAAGTTGAAATCAGATGCAATCGGGTTTTGCATCCAACCGTTGGCAACCAAGATCCACAACGCAGAGAAGTTAGAGCCTAATGCAACCAGCCAGGTTACAGCCAAATGCTGATGTTTACTCAGGCGATCCCATCCGAAGAAGAACAGACCGACGAAAGTAGACTCCAGGAAGAACGCCATCAAACCTTCAATTGCCAGAGGGGCACCGAAGATATCACCGACGTAATGTGAGAAATATGACCAGTTAGTCCCGAACTGGAACTCCATAGTCAAACCAGTAGCAACCCCCAGAGCAAAGTTAATAGCAAATAACTTGCCCCAGAATTTGGTCATATCTTTATAGATTTGTTTACCAGACAGCACATAAACCGATTCCATAATTGCCAACATAAACGCCATACCCAGCGTTAGTGGGACAAATAAGAAATGGTACATTGCCGTTAAGGCAAACTGTAACCGTGACAGTTCGACAATATCAAACATCTTGACTCCTTGCTCCTCGCAGGAAGACTCCGACTTGCGGCAACCGAGCCTCCGCTAACTAAATTGGAAGCCCTGAAATTACCCCGCAGTGAATGCCCAAAAAAACACAACAAAAATAACAATATCAACTACCCAGTATTACACCGCGGTAATAGTACGCTTCTAATCCCACACAATAAATAGGATTTTACGTGACCCAGCGTTGAGTTCTGGATACAGGTCAACAAACAGGCCATTTGCCCATCCCGCCGTAGTTTGATCTAGAACAATTTAAGCTCATATGAACATTATTGCTATATTCAAAACTTGATTTAGAACAATTAATTCTTTTTCATGTTAATTAAAAGTTTGATTGTTTTTATATAACCCCAATCTGTTAATGAAATGTAATTTTATGGTTTCTCTAATGCTTTATTACTGCGTTATTATGCGATCCAGATTAACGTTTAAATTTATTACACTCAGAGAGAGTTAAATCACAATTCCGAGTTTTATATAAATATATTAGTCTAACTTGAGGGAAGCGTTCGCAAGTGTTGCCATTTTGTTGCATGATGAAATGCTATTTCTTGATAAAATATTGAATCCTCTACAATGAAAAAAATAGCGCTCACCACATTACTCTGTGTCAGTACCACTTCCATCGCCGCGCAACAAGTTGATATCACTATTTTAGGCACCTCTGATTTACATGGTACTTTTGTGCCGTGGGACTATGCCAGTGACAGTGAAAACTTAGCCGGTAGCCTGAGCCAGATAGCCACGAAAGTGCAAAAAATACGGGCTGAACAGCCGAATGTGATTCTGGTCGATGCCGGTGATACCCTTCAGGGCAACTTTGTTGAAACCTTTAAAAATGAGCCGATCAGCCCGATGATTCTCGGCTTCAATGCCTTAAAATATGATGCCTGGGTGATGGGCAACCACGAATTTGATTTTGGCCTGAAAGCCCTTTCCACTTCACTAAAACAATTTGATGGCACGGCACTGGCGGGGAATATCTTCTGGGATTCAGGTAAACCTTACCTCCCCTCTTATAAAATCATCGAACGTCAGGGGGTGAAAATCGGCATTATTGGCATGGATACCCCAATGACTGCGGAGTTTGCACAAGGCACCGACCGTATCAATGGCATTCATTTCACCGATCCAGTACAAGAAGTGAAAAAGGTTATTCAGCAAATCCAGCCACAAGTAGATGCCATCGTGCTGGTTGCCCATATGGGAGTCGATAATGAGAATCAGCGCCCTGGCACCGGGGTTGGCGATATCGCCAAGGCCAATCCAGAGCTGGCAGCCATTGTCGCAGGTCATATGCATGTGAAGATTGATAAAGCAGTGGTTAACGGTGTCATTATCACTGAACCGGATAAGTATGGCCGCGCGCTCTCCCGCATTGATCTGAAATTTGAGCAGCGTGAGGGTAAATATCATCTGGTGGATAAAGACAGCTATACCTACCCGATCAAGGGAGTCGAGTCTGATAAAAAGCTGGAAGCGATTTACCAGCCTTATCATGATATTTTGCGCGCCAATGCTAATCGGGTGATTGCAACCTTGAGCGGCAGTAATCTGGTACCGGCCGATGAGATTAAAGGTATTCCTCAGGTTCATATTCAGGATACCGGTATCAGCGCGTTGTATCAGGAGGCGGCACATTATTATGCTCCTCAGGCGCAGGTTATTGCCTTACAGATTGATAACGACCATCCTAAACTGGATGTCGGTGATATCACCGCTAAAGACATTGCATTTAACTATCAATATGCCGGCGGTGAAATCACCGTTTATGCTCTGACCGGTAAAGCGTTAAAACAGTACATGGAGTGGTCGGCTGATTACTTTAATCAGGTTAAAGCGGGTGATGTCACCTACAGTTTTAATCCACAACGTCGCGCTTCAAAATATTCGACCAATGACTTCTTCGATGGTGTGACCTACACCATCGATTTGCGTAAACCAGCAGGTTCGCGCATCACCGACCTACGCCTCAATGACGGCACGCCTGTTACCGATAGCACTCCTATTCATCTGGGAATGAACAGTTACCGGATGGGGCATTTGACGCAAAAAGGTGGCGCATTGGAAGGACAGAAATTCCAAGTGTTATCAGACAGTAAAGCACAATACGGTGAGGAAGACGGCACAATACGTAATCTGACCATTCGCTATTTGACTGATATTAAGGCCGGGAAGTATGAGGGTAAAGTTCAGCAGCGCTGGCATTTAATCGGGTTGGAAGGTTTTGACAAACAGCAGAAGATTGTCAAACAGTTGATTAATAGTGGCAAAATTGCAGTACCAGCAACAGCAGATGGTCGCTACACCAATATTGCGTCAATTAACGTCAAAGATAAGTTGTTTAAGGATAGAGCCAGTTATGATGCTGCATTGGCTACGTTGCAGCAACAAACTACCAGTGCCAGCACTGAGCAGGCTAAGCAACAAGCGCAAACAGATATTATCTTAATCACCGCCCTGAATACGTTCTGATTAGCCACAAAAAAGGCCACCGCAAGGTGGCCTCTATCTTGAGTTAGTTATCAAACTAACATCGTGTCTAATGGCTTACTGCGGTAACACAGCTTTAACGGCATTGCCGATTTCAGCCAGGCTACGGACTGTTTTCACACCGGCAGCTTCCAGCGCCGCGAACTTATCATCCGCAGTTCCTTTACCACCCGCAATGATGGCGCCTGCGTGGCCCATACGCTTACCTTTTGGTGCAGTTACACCGGCGATGTAACCCACAACAGGTTTGGTCACGTGATCTTTAATATAAGCAGCGGCTTCTTCTTCAGCGTTACCACCAATTTCACCGATCATCACAATAACTTCAGTCTGCGGGTCTTCCTGGAACAACTTCAGAATATCAATGAAGTTAGAACCTGGGATCGGGTCGCCACCGATGCCAACACAAGTGGACTGACCGAAACCGATATCCGTGGTTTGTTTTACCGCTTCATAGGTCAAAGTACCGGAACGAGAAACAATACCCACTTTGCCCGGTAAATGAATGTGGCCCGGCATGATGCCAATCTTACATTCACCTGGGGTGATAACACCTGGGCAGTTCGGACCGATCATCCGTGCATCAGACTGTTCTAATCTGACTTTTACTACCAGCATATCCAGTGTTGGGATGCCTTCAGTAATACAGATGATCAGTTTGATACCGGCATCAATAGCTTCCAGAATGGAGTCTTTACAGAACGGCGCTGGCACGTAGATAACAGATGCCGTAGCACCGGTAGTTTCTACTGCTTCACGTACGGTATTGAATACTGGCAGGCCCAGATGCTGGGTGCCGCCTTTACCTGGCGTTACGCCGCCAACCATTTTTGTACCATAGGCAATAGCTTGTTCGGAGTGGAAAGTCCCTTGGCTACCGGTAAAACCCTGGCAAATAACTTTGGTGTTTTTATCAATTAAAATAGACATTATTTAGCCCCCACTGCCGCTACAACTTGCTGAGCCGCATCTGTCAGGCTGGTCGCAGCAATGATATTCAAACCGCTGTCTGCCAATTTTTTGGCACCCAGTTCAGCGTTATTTCCTTCCAGACGAACCACCACTGGCACGTTTACGCCCACTTCTTCAACCGCACCAATGATGCCGTCAGCGATCAGGTCACAGCGCACAATGCCGCCGAAAATGTTAACCAGAACCGCTTTCACTTTGTCATCAGACAGAATGATTTTGAATGCTTCAGTCACACGCTCTTTGGTTGCACCACCGCCAACATCGAGGAAGTTAGCCGGTTCACCACCGTGAAGTTTCACGATGTCCATGGTTCCCATTGCCAAACCGGCACCGTTAACCATGCAACCAATGTTGCCATCCAACGCCACGTAGTTCAGTTCCCACTGCGCCGCATCAGCTTCACGTTTATCTTCCTGCGACTTATCACGCATTTCACGCAGTTCTGGTTGACGGAACAAGGCGTTACCATCAGCACCCAGCTTGCCATCCAGACAGATCAGATCGCCCTGTTTGGTAATCACCAGCGGGTTGATCTCAACCATCGCCAAGTCACGTTCCAAGAACAATGTTGCCAGGCCCATAAAGATCTTGGTGAACTGAGTGACTTGCTTACCGGTCAGGCCCAGTTTAAAGGCTAACTCGCGGCCCTGATAAGGCTGCGGCCCCGTCAACGGATCCAATGCGATTTTGTGGATCAGTTCAGGCGTTTCTTCGGCAACTTTCTCAATTTCAACACCGCCTTCAGTGGATGCCATAAACACCACGCGACGGGAGCTACGGTCAATAACCGCGCCCAGATACAGCTCTTTATCGATATCAGTCGCAGCTTCAACCAGAATTTGGTGAACCGGCTGACCGTGGGCATCTGTCTGGTAGGTCACCAAGTTTTTACCCAACCACTGTTCAGCGAAAGCACGAATATCTTCTTTGCTGTTAACCAGTTTCACGCCGCCCGCTTTACCGCGACCACCCGCATGCACCTGACATTTAACCACCCACGGGCCAGCACCGATTTTAGATGCGGCTTCTTCTGCTTCACGCGGTGTAGTACAAGCGTAGCCAGTTGGCGCTGGCATGCCATACCGAGCAAACAGTTGTTTTGCCTGATATTCGTGTAAATTCATGATGTTCTATCCATATAAGGTCTGAGATGGGCCGAAGCCTACTAGGTAGCCTGATTGCACGGAGGCAGGTTAATCAACACCTTGCAATCAGACTGACCTTGTCATTTATCTTTTTTATACGTCGAGCAGTAAGCGAGCTGGATCTTCCAGCATCTCTTTCACCGTCACCAGATAACCCACGGACTCGCGGCCATCAATCAAACGGTGATCGTAGGACAGTGCCAAATACATCATTGGCAGAATCACTACCTGACCATTTACCGCCATTGGCCGGTCTTTGATAGCATGCATACCAAGGATCGCGCTTTGTGGTGGGTTAATGATCGGAGTCGACATCAGGGAGCCGAATACGCCGCCATTGGTAATAGTGAAATTACCGCCAGTCAGCTCTTCTACTTTCAGTTTGCCGTCACGGCCTTTTACAGCCAGTTCTTTGATTTTCTTCTCGATATCAGCCATACCCAGGGTATCTACATCACGCAACACTGGCGTCACCAGACCGCGCGGGGTAGAAACCGCAATACTGACATCAAAGTAGTTGTGATAGACCACATCTTCGCCATCAATAGAAGCATTCACTTCAGGATAACGTTTCAAAGCTTCAACTACCGCTTTGATATAGAAGGACATAAAGCCAAGACGAACACCGTGGCGCTTCTCGAAAGCTTCACCGTACTGCTTACGCAGGTCCATGATCGGCTTCATATTGATTTCGTTAAACGTGGTCAGCATTGCTGTACTGTTTTTCGCTTCCAACAAACGCTCAGCAACACGTTTACGCAAGCGGGTCATAGGTACGCGTTTTTCGCTACGGCTAGCCAGTGCCGCAGGTGCGGCGGCGGCTACTTTGGTCTCAGCCACTGCCGGTGCCGTTTTACGGTTTGCCAAATGACTATCGACATCTTCACGGGTAATACGGCCACCCACGCCGCTGCCTTTAATGGCAGTAGCATCAAGGTCATGTTCTGCAATCAGACGGCGAATTGCCGGGCTGAGAGTATCGTTACTCTCTTCTTCCAGGCTAGCGGTCTGGCGCTGCGCCGGAGTGGACTCAGTGCTTTGACTTTTTTCTTCCGTCGGCTTACCTGAACTGTCACTTGGACGAATACGGCCCAGTACCTGACGTGAGGTCACAGTCGCGCCTTCGTCTTCCAAAATGGCGTCTAAAATACCGTCCTGACTGGCCGGAACTTCCAGAATCACTTTGTCCGTTTCAATCTCAACCAGCACTTCATCGCGTTTAACGCTGTCGCCCGGTTTCTTGTGCCAAGTTGCTACAGAGCCATCAGCGACAGACTCAGGGAGGTCAGGAACATTAATATCTACGCTACTCATTCTCTATCCTTTATATGTTAACCGGCTCGCTACTCGACGGTAAGCGCGTCATTAACCAGAGCTTGTTGTTGTTTCTGGTGTACGGAAATGTATCCAACTGCCGGTGAAGCTGATGCCGGGCGACCGGCATAACGCAAGGAAGCACCAAATGGAATCACTTCGCGGAAGTTGTGCTGGCTACAATACCAGGCACCCTGGTTCAGCGGCTCTTCCTGGCACCAGACGAAATCATGCACATGAGCGAACTGTTCCAACACCGCTTGTACAGCATGATGCGGGAACGGATAAAGCTGCTCAATACGCACGATAGCAACATCGGTTTGCCCATTCTTACGGCGTTGTTCCAGCAGGTCGTAATACACTTTGCCTGAACACATAACGACACGTTTGACGCCTTTCGCATCCAGCTCGTCAACTTCACCAATCGCTGGTAAGAAGCTGCCATTTGCCAATTCATCAAGCGATGATATGGCCAACGGATGACGCAACAATGACTTAGGTGACATTACCACCAGCGGGCGACGCATACCACGTAATGCCTGACGACGGATCATGTGGTAAACCTGCGCCGGCGTAGAGGGGATACACACCTGCATATTTTGTTCGGCACAAAGTTGCAGATAACGCTCCAGTCGTGCGGAGGAGTGCTCTGGACCCTGCCCTTCATAACCATGTGGCAGCAACATCACCAGGCCACACATCCGGCCCCATTTCTGCTCACCGGAGCTGATGAACTGGTCGATAACCACTTGCGCACCGTTGGCAAAGTCACCAAACTGCGCTTCCCAGATAGTCAGGGTGCGTGGTTCTGCGGTGGCATAGCCATATTCAAATGCTAACACCGCTTCTTCTGACAGCACGGAGTCCCAAACCTGGAAGTCACCCTGCCCACTGTGTACGTTCGCCAGCGGCACATAAACCGAGCCATTTTTCTGGTTATGGATCACCGCATGACGATGGAAGAAGGTACCGCGACCCGCGTCTTCACCGGACAAACGAATCGGAATCCCTTCATCTACCAGCGTTGCGTAAGCCAGTGTTTCAGCCCCACCCCAGTCAAACGGCTTCTCACCACTTGCCATCAAAGCACGATCGCCATAAATCTTGGCAACACGGGATTGCATTTCAATGGCTTCCGGCGCATGGCTGATGCGACGCGCCAGATCTTGCAGGCGTTTCATCTCAACTTTGCTTGGATATTCTTCGTCCCACTCATGGTTCAGATACGGCGACCAGGTGAAGGATTGCAGATTCATCGGACGCCACTCTTCCACCACACAGTCACCACCATCCAGCGCATCACGATACAGGTTGACCATTTCCGTGGCATCTTCCAGGCTGGCGATATTTTGCTCGGTCAGCTTGTCAGCATAAATCTTGCGCGGCGTCGGGTGTTTTTTGATCTTCTGATACATCACGGGCTGCGTTGCACTTGGCTCATCGGCTTCGTTATGCCCATGGCGGCGATAGCAAACCAGATCGATCATCACGTCACGTTTAAAGGTGTTACGGAAATCCAACGCCAGACGGGTAACAAACGCCACAGCTTCAGGATCATCAGCATTCACGTGGAAAATCGGAGCCTGTACCATTTTGGCGATATCGGTACAGTACTGGGTAGAACGCGCATCCAGTGGGTTCGAGGTAGTGAAACCAATCTGGTTGTTGATAACAATGCGCACCGTCCCGCCCACTTCATAGCCACGTGCCTGTGACATATTCAGTGTTTCTTGCACCACGCCCTGGCCAGTAATCGCCGCATCACCATGAATAGTGATTGGCAGAACCATATTGCTGCGTGCTTCATCCAGACGATCACGGCGTGCACGTACCGAACCGATAACCACCGGGCTGACAATTTCCAGATGGGATGGGTTAAAGGCCAGTGCCAGGTGAACCAGGCCACCTTCAGTTTCCACATCGGATGAGAAGCCTTGGTGATATTTAACGTCACCGGTCCCCAGATGCTCTTTATGCTTACCGGCAAATTCGTCAAACAAATCTTCCGGCTTCTTACCCAAAACGTTGATCAATACGTTGAGGCGGCCACGGTGAGCCATCCCCAGAACCACTTCACGGGTACCATTTTTCCCCGCATGGCGAATCATCTCTTTCAGCATGGTGACCAGCGAATCGCCGCCCTCCAGCGAGAAACGCTTCGCGCCCGGGAATTTAGCCCCTAAATAACGTTCCAGACCTTCAGCGGCAGTCAATTCGCTCAGGAAGCGACGTTTTTCTTCATCACTGAATGTCGGTTTCCCAACCACCGACTCAATACGCTGCTGAAGCCAGCGTTTTTCTTCGGTGTTGGTAATGTGCATGTATTCAGCGCCGATAGAGCCGCAATAGGTCTGTTTCAGTGCTGCATACAGGTCAGACAACTTCATGGTTTCTTTGCCAATAGCAAAAGAACCCACATTGAAGGTGTTTTGGAAATCGGCTTCGGTCAGGTGGTGGTAGGAAGGTTCAAGGTCTGGAACAGACTCCTGCTTCCACAAACCGAGTGGATCAAGGTTGGCATGTTGATGACCACGGAAGCGGAAGGCGTTGATTAACTGCAACACCTTAACTTGCTTGGCATCATTTTCAGGATCGCTGATGGATGAGTTATAACGAGAGGAATCCTTCGCCAAGCGACGGAAATACTCACGTGTTTGAGAGTGGAACTGATCAGGTTTTACACCCGTTGTTGGTAGCTGTTGAAAAATTGAACGCCAACTATCATCAACGGAACCAGGATCGGTTAAAAAGTCTTCATAGAGCTGCTCTATGTAGGACTGGTTCGCGCCCGCCAGATAGGAGGAATCCAGCCAGGCCTTCATTGCGCCGTTCTGCATCATGATCCCTTAAGCTTTGAAGCTTCAGTTTTCGCCGTGGTTAACATATACACCGTAGTATCAACGGTTTGCCGTAAAAACGGTTCACTCGACATGCTCAATGCACGTTCTGTTATGGACCTTAACGGTCCCGTTCAAGGAACCTCTAAAAACTGACTGCATGCCGGCTTTTAGAGATTCCCTACCTTGAAGCAACCCGGGAAATACATTCCCCGGGTTAATAAACTCACATCATGCACTACGTTGCAACTATCATTCGCTACCCTGTAGCTATACATGCGCTACGCTGTAACTATCATGCGCTACGCTGTAACAACATAGACTTAATGTGACCAATTGCTTTGGTCGGGTTAAGGCCTTTAGGACAAACACTGACACAATTCATGATGCTATGGCAGCGGAAAACACTAAAAGCGTCGTCCAGGTCATCCAACCGTGCTGCTGTTTCGGTATCACGGCTGTCAATCAGGAAGCGATAAGCAGCCAGTAACCCTGCCGGGCCGACAAACTTATCTGGATTCCACCAGAATGACGGACAAGATGTCGAGCAACAGGCGCACAGGATGCATTCATACAAACCATCCAGTTTTTCGCGCTGTTCCGGGGATTGCAAATGCTCACGTGCCGGCGGATTTTTGCCATCATTCAACAGGTAAGGTTTAATTTTCTCGTACTGAGTATAAAACTGCCCCATATCGACCACTAAATCCCGCACCACCGGTAACCCCGGCAATGGGCGAATCACAATCTTTTTATTACCCTTTTGCAATGCCGAGACTGGCGTAATACAAGCCAGACCGTTTTTGCCATTCATATTCAAACCGTCTGAACCACACACACCTTCACGGCATGAACGGCGAAACGACAGGGTAGGATCTTTTTCTTTCAACTGGATGAGCGCATCCAGCAACATCATATCCCGGCCTTCTTCCGCTTCCAGCTCATAATCCTGCATGTGCGGCGCGTTATCGATGTCCGGGTTATAACGATAAATTGAGAACTCAAGTTTCATGACCTTTTCCTCCGCAACGGGTTAGGTTTAACCCTATCAACACAACACATGCATTAATAAGAACGCACTTTCGGCGGGAATGCCGCGCGTAGCTTAGGCTGCATGTTTACCTCACGGCGGGTCATGCTCTCAGTGTCTGGCAAATAGAGCGAATGGCACAGCCAGTTAGCATCATCACGGTCCGGGAAGTCGAAGCGGCTATGAGCACCACGACTTTCGGTACGGAAGTTTGCTGATACGGCGGTGGAAAACGCAGTTTCCATCAGGTTATCCAATTCCAGACATTCAATACGCTGGGTATTGAACTCGCTGGAAGTGTCATCCAGACGGGCATTTTGCAGACGTTCGCGGATAGTTCTTAACTCTTCCAATCCTTTCGCCATCGCATCACCTTCGCGGAATACCGAGAAGTTATGCTGCATGCAAGATTGCAGTGCTTTGCGGATCTCAACGGGATCTTCACCTGAACGGGTGTTGTTCCAACGGTTCATTCGTTCCAGTGAGGCTTCAATATCTGATTCGCTGGCATCGCGGCTAGCACCCTGCTCCAGTAATGACTCTTGCAGATGCATACCGGCAGCACGACCAAACACCACCAGGTCCAGCAATGAGTTGCCCCCCAGGCGGTTGGCACCGTGGACGGAAACACAGGCGATTTCACCGACCGCAAACAAACCAGGGATGACAACATCTTCACCCTTTTCATTTACTGTAATTGCCTGGCCGGTCACTTTGGTCGGAATACCGCCCATCATGTAATGACAGGTTGGAATAACCGGAATAGGCTCTTTGATTGGGTCAACATGAGCAAAGGTGCGAGATAACTCAAGGATGCCCGGCAGGCGGGATTCCAGCACATCTTTACCCAAGTGATCTAATTTCAGTTTGGCATGTGGGCCCCAAGGACCATCACAGCCACGACCTTCACGGATTTCAATCATAATGGAACGTGCAACCACGTCACGACCCGCCAAATCTTTGGCGTTCGGGGCATAACGTTCCATAAAGCGTTCACCGTGCTTATTCAGCAGATAGCCACCTTCACCACGGCAACCCTCGGTAACCAGCACCCCCGCCCCAGCGATACCCGTCGGGTGGAACTGCCACATTTCCATATCCTGCACCGGTACACCGGCACGCAGTGCCATCCCCACGCCGTCACCGGTATTAATGTGCGCATTGGTGGTTGATTGATAGATACGACCCGCACCACCGGTGGCCAGCACCGTGGCCCGCGCTTTGAAATAGACCACTTCACCGGTTTCAATACAGATAGCAGTACAGCCAACGAAGGCGCCATCCTGATTTTTCACCAGATCCAGTGCATACCACTCAGAGAAGATAGTGGTGTGGTTTTTCAGGTTTTGCTGATAAAGGGTGTGTAATAGCGCATGGCCGGTACGGTCTGCGGCTGCCGCAGTTCGCGCCGCCTGCTCACCACCAAAGTTGCGCGATTGCCCACCAAATGGCCGCTGATAAATGCTGCCATCTTCTAAACGGGAGAAAGGTAACCCCATATGTTCCAGTTCGAGTACCGCTTCTGGACCGGTTTTACACATATATTCAATGGCATCCTGGTCACCGATATAATCGGAACCTTTTACCGTGTCATACATATGCCATTCCCAGTTATCTTCATGGGTATTACCCAGCGCCACGGTAATACCGCCCTGCGCAGATACCGTATGGGAACGGGTAGGGAAAACTTTAGATATCAGGGCACAAGACAGCCCCATTTGTGAAATTTGCAGTGCGGCGCGCATACCTGCACCACCTGCACCGACGACGACAGCGTCAAACTCTCTGACCGGCAGTTTCATTTAAGCACCCCACACCACAATTGTTCCATACAATAGATAGACCAGCAGCGTAACCACAACGGCCAGTTGTAACACCAGTCGTACCGCTAGCGGCTTTATATAGTCCGTTAATACCTGCCACAGACCAATCCAAGCGTGAGCCAGAATCGACAGCAAGGTCAGCAGGGTAAATACTTTTGTGATGTGCGAGGCAAAAAAGCCGCGCCAGATTTCATAGGTGATGTCCGGGACAATAACGACGAAGCCCAGGATATAAAGAATATAAAGAGTGATGACGATTGCAGAAGCACGCAGTAACAGCCAGTCGTGTACTCCATTACGCCCTAACGCAGAAGCATTGCTTACCATACGAGGACTCCAGCTAAAACTGACAGCACCAAGGTTAACACCATTGTTACTTGTGCGGAGCGGGTCCCCGCAGCCAAGCTCTCTTCGATGTAGCCAAAATCCATAAGCAAGTGACGGATGCCACCGCAAACGTGATAGGCCAGCGCAGTAAGTATTCCCCAGAAGATGAATTTAACAATAAAACTATTCATGACAGCCGCTGCTTGCATGAATCCCTCTTGCGAGGAAACAGACAAACCTAACAGCCAAAGGAGGATACCAACGGCAACGAAAGTAATTACGCCAGAGACTCGGTGTAAAATGGACGCTATCGCAGTAACGGGAAATCGAATCGTTTGCAGATCCAAGTTGACAGGTCTTTGTTTTTTCACGGTTTTGCCCACACAGCTCTTATTATTTTCCTTCCTCCGGGCCTTGTTGGGATCAGACAGCGTTAAGAGCCGAAACCCTTCACATCGCACATTTAAACATAACATCCTGCATGCCTAAATGACGTGTTCTATATAACGCTGGGTGCTCCTACTTCAGGGTAATCCGGAGACCTGGCGGCAGTATAGGGGGTTCACATTCTTATTACAATTCCCACACAAACCGATTGGTAACATTTCCCCTGAACAGTGATTAGGATCACGATTTACACAATTTATATAAAATTAATTATCTGATTTGACAAAGAATAAACATTTCCATTACAACTAGGGTAGAAATAAGCCCTATGATGCACTAAAGGTCTGCGGATACACTTCCCCATAAGCCTAAGTTATGCAACAGTGTATTAAGTGAATATCCCCATAGATATCGTAGGCAATGAACTATAAACGATAAGCATCCGACAAATCGTTAACAACTTTGTAACGTCGCTATCGATCCAGCCTCTCGGATCGCTGGCCGCATTGGTAAGACACTCTGTACCCTAAATCATGTTTTAATCGTGAATAAAACGTTTAATCGTGAATCAAACAGAGCAGTGCCGATAAGATAATGCCCTACAGGCATCTAAGACATTCCAGTTGTTAGCGGTTTTTAAAATAAGCGCGAAGGAGACTGTAAATGGCTGATAAAAAAGCGACGCTGAATCTGGCAGGCGAAGCTGCGATTGAACTGAAGGTTCTATCCCCAACCCTCGGCACTGACGTGATCGACGTCAGCACTTTAGGTTCTAAAGGGTATTTTACCTATGACCCTGGGTTTACCTCTACCGCGTCCTGCGAATCAAAAATCACGTTTATCGATGGTGATAAAGGGATCCTACTGCATCGTGGATACCCTATTGATCAATTGGCAAAAAACTCTACTTATCTGGAAGTTTGCTACATTTTGCTGTACGGCGAAACCCCCACAGCAGAAGAGTATGAAACCTTCAAAGCGACAGTAACCCGCCACACCATGATCCACGAGCAAATCACCAGCTTGTTCCGTGGGTTCCGTCGCGACTCACATCCGATGGCTGTATTATGCGGAGTGACCGGTGCACTGGCCGCGTTCTACCATGACGCACTGGATGTAAACAACGAGCGCCATCGTGAAATTACCGCCTTCCGTCTGCTGTCTAAAATGCCAACAGTGGCTGCCATGTGTTATAAATATTCCATCGGCCAGCCGTTTGTTTATCCACGTAACGACCTGTCCTATGCCGGTAACTTCCTGCGTATGATGTTCTCCACACCGTGCGAAGAGTATGAAGTCAACCCGGTGCTGGAACGCGCGATGGATCGTATTTTTATCCTACATGCCGACCACGAACAGAACGCCTCTACCTCTACTGTGCGCACCGCAGGTTCTTCGGGCGCTAACCCGTTTGCCTGTATCGCCGCGGGGATAGCATCCCTGTGGGGGCCAGCTCACGGCGGCGCGAACGAAGCCTGCCTGAAAATGCTGGAAGAGATTAAATCTGTCGAGCATATTCCAGAATTTATCAAACGCGCGAAGGATAAAAACGACTCATTCCGCCTGATGGGCTTCGGTCACCGCGTGTATAAGAATTACGATCCGCGCGCTACGGTGATGAAAGAAACCTGTGATGAGGTATTGAAAGAACTCAAACTGGAAAATGACAGCCTATTTGCTGTCGCGAAAGAGCTGGAACGTATCGCACTGGAAGACCCCTACTTCGTTGAGAAAAAGCTATATCCAAACGTGGACTTCTATTCAGGTATCATCCTGAAAGCCATGGGGATCCCGTCTTCAATGTTTACCGTGATGTTCGCGATAGCCCGTACCATTGGCTGGATTGCTCACTGGAATGAAATGCACGATGAGGGCCTTAAAATTGCCCGTCCGCGTCAGCTTTATACCGGTTATGCCGAACGTGACTTCAATAGTCAACTGAAGAAATAAGCAGAGTAATTAGACTGTTTATGATGAGAGCGCCACCGGTGAAGGTGGCGTTTTTTTATAGAGAAATCAGTGGATCGCGCCGCCTGATATATGCAGATCGTGTTCAATTTGCATGGCAATAGAGATAGCCAGTTCTAAGGCTACCAGCACTGAATGTGTTGACATACTGGGTGATCCGGGGTGAGCTACCGCCTGTTCCGGCAGATAAGGGATATGAATGAAACCACCCTTCACCTCACTATTGAGCTGGTTTAACCGATGCAATAACCCGTACATCACATGGTTACAGACATAGGTTCCGGCCGTCTGGGAGACCGAGGCCGGAATGCCCGCCTCACGGATACCCTGCACCATCGCCTTGATGGGCAAACGGGTAAAGTATGCCGCCGGGCCATCCTCAACTATCGGCTGATCTACCGGTTGATTCCCCAAATTGTCAGGAATACGGGCATCATCAACGTTAATAGCTACCCGTTCGATAGTAATATCGGCGCGTCCCCCGGCCTGACCGACAGCCAACACCAATACTGGCTGAATTTCATCTATCGCGGCATTCAACGCAATTAATGCTTCACCAAAGGCGCAAGGCAACTGGCGAGCCACCACTCTGACCCCACCCAGCATTAAATCATTCAATTGTTTGACCACTTCCCAAGAAGGATTTACTCGCTCCCCACCAAATGGCTCAAACCCGGTAATTAATACACTTCTCATCACCACTCCTAGAGGAACATCAGGAAATACAGCAAGAATACGTTAACAATCAATAGAGTCACCCCGGTTGGAATCTGGACTTTAATCACCGCATTCTTATCCGGCAACTCCAGTAACGCAGCAGGAACGATATTAAAGTTGGCTGCCATCGGCGTCATTAAGGTACCGCAGTACCCTGAGAACATACCAATAGCTGCCATCACTGCGGGATTACCGCCGTGTTGCAATACTAAAATTGGAATACCGATACCGGCAGTGACGATGGGGAAAGCAGCAAAGGCATTACCCATGATCATGGTTAACAGTGCCATGCCAATAGCATAGACCGCTACGGCGACAAAGCGATGATCGACTGCCAGATATTCCTGTGTCAGATGGGCAATAGCAGTTCCGACCCCGGCGGTGGTAAACAGCAGGCCAAGGGTGGCCAATATCTGTGGCAAGATAAATGCCCAGCCGATGGAATCGAGCAAACGCCGAGCTTCCTGCACCGGTTGTGCCGCGGTTTCGTGGGTCATGACGACCGCAATAATCAAACCGAGAACACAACCAACAGTCATCGAGAATAAGGTGACTAAGGTGGCGTGGTTGCCGGTGCCAAACAGCCATTGATCCAGCGCGGGGATATTGTTAAACAGCAGCACGCCAATAACCGTCACCACTGGGATAGCCAATGCCGGGATGAACAGCCGGTTCCCCAAACGCTTGGCACTCACTTCGCGCTGTTCTGGAGTGCGTTGATGATAGCTACCCAGTTTTACCCCACCAAAACCGGCAATCAGCGCCATAATCACCACCACCACACCGACAGTAATATTCAGAATGCGCTTCTCATCCGGTCCCTCGCCCGCCAAAGTATTGGCCAGACGATAGGTCCAATCACCCACCAGGAAAATCAGCCCGTATAATCCCCAAAATAAACCGGTGGTGATACGGCGCGGGTTGGCCTTATCACGAAATGACATTAACGCGACAATCAACAGCACTACGCCAGCCAGCCAATAAAGATATTGTTGTTGGAAAATCATTTTGCGTCTCCCTTGGTAGCCAAAGCAGACTGACTCAGCGCGGTTAACTCAGCGGCGAGGTGTTTATCCAAACGTTGCAAACGGTAGGCGTGGATCAGGAAAGCACAAATCGCCGTCGGGATACCCCACAACGCAATGTGTAACGGCTCGGTCTGAATGCCACCGGATTCCAGCATAAAGTTGTGCATAAAAATAATCGCACCGAAAGCGACAAAAATATCTTCACCGAAGAACAACCCAACGTTATCGGTCGCGGCAGACATTGCACGCAGGCGATAACGCACTTTCTCCGGTAACTCACCATAACGGGTTTCAGCCGCCCCTTCTGCCATCGGTGCCAGTAATGGCCGTACCATTTGCGGATGACCACCCAGACTGGTTAAACCCAGCGCGGCTGTCGCTTCACGCACAAACAGATACACAATCAATAAACGGCCAGAGGTGGCACTTTTAATTTGTGAAATCCACGCCTGCGCTCGCTCTTTCAAGCCGTGGCGCTCCAGCAAGCCGATAACAGCCAGTGGCAGTAACAGAATCAGAGGCAGGTTGCGGGTATTGAGAAAACCTTCACCCAGTTTTTCCAAAATAGTGGCCATTGGCATTAGCGCCGCCAGACCAGTGATGATACCGGCGGTAATCACCACCAGTACTGCGTTGATACGCAGTAAAAATCCGATTACGATCGCCGCAATACCAATTAGCGGCCAAAGGTTTACCGTTTGTTCCAAGGTGACTCTCCTGTCCTAAAGTGTTGTTATAAAGTGTGATATGTAGCTAATTGATGAAGCCATTCCACCCGGGCCAGGCGGTTATAATTTTTACTGCCCAACGTCCATCTTACTGCGCGGTTACCGTGATATTTTGCTGCTGAAAACTGTGGCGTAAACGGCGGGCAAAATCCAAGGCATGGGCTCCATCACCGTGGACGCATACTGTATCCGCCTGTACCGCTACCCAACTGCTATCACGAGCCTGAACCTGCTGACGCTGCACCATTGCCAACGTTTGTGACAACGCCAACTCGTCACTTTCAATTAAGGCATCTGGCTGGCTGCGCGGCACTAGAGTGCCATCAGGCTGATAGCGACGATCAGCGAATACCTCTTGTCGGGTCACCAAACCTGCGCGTTCACCGGCACGGATCAATTCGCTTCCCGCCAATCCAACCAGCCGTAACGACGTGTCCACGGCTTTCACCGCTTTCGCTATGGCATCCGCCAGCAGAGGATCAACCGCCGCCTGGTTATACAACATGCCATGAGGCTTCACATGTTGCATCACGCCGCCCTCCGCCTTCACGATAGCTGCCAAGGCACCTAATTGATAAACCACTTGGGCATACACCGTCTCAGGGGGTAACTGCATCGCGGTTCGACCAAAATTCTCGCGATCAGGGAAACTCGGATGCGCACCGATAGCAACGCCATATTCCATAGCCCAGCGCACCGACTGGCGCATGGTCTGCGCATCACCGGCATGAAAGCCACAGGCAATATTGGCTGAACTGACCAATTGCAGCAGTGCTTGATCATTAGCGCAGCCTTCACCTAAGTCGGCGTTTAAATCAATCTTCATTTGGCCTCCGTCGCATCGAATCCTTGCTGTAAACCCCATTCGATCTGTTTTAAGAAATGCTGTTGCTCCGCTTTGGCCCGCAGCGCCTCCTCAACTGTGCATGGCACAAAATGCACTGGTTCGCCGAGCCTAAGCTGAGCTAAATGATAAAGATCTGCTTCGATAACGCAGGCAATGCGCGGATAACCGCCGGTTGTCTGCGCATCAGCCATCAGCACAATCGGCTGGCCGTTGTGCGGCACTTGCACCACGCCAGGTAATAATCCGTGGGATAGCATCTCGCGGTCCGTGGTGCGCGCTAATTCGCGCCCGGTCAGGCGATATCCCATACGGTTGCTCTGTGGGCTGAGTTGCCAGGCTTCACGCCAAAAAGCACCCTGTGCGATATCGTCGAACTCATGATATTCCGGGCCAGGAACAGCCCGGACACGGTTACCAAATAACAGTTGTTTGATACCGACTGATTCACGTGGTAAACGTGTGGCTTGGCCTAATGGCAGGGTGTCGCCATCTTTGATCAGTCGCCCCTGATAACCGCCAAAACCGGCTTTCAGGTCGGTGCTGCGTGAACCCAACATCTCCGGTACTGCAATCCCTCCAGAGATGGCTAAATAGCTGCGCATTCCCCGATGTGGCACACTGAGTTTTAGCTGCTGCCCCGGCTTGACCGGATAACGCCAGCCGGTCCACAGCAATTGGTTATCAAGCCGGGCATCGCAACCGGCTCCTGTCACCGCTATCCAGCCTGGTTGCGTAAATTGTGCCGTAAACTGACCAAGGGTAATTTCCAGCCCGGCAGCATCAGGCTCATTACCTACCAGCATATTTGCCATGCTGAGCGCCGGTAAATCGAGTGCCCCACCCTGGCTGATTCCCAAACGGCGAAAACCGCCACGGCCACTGTCTTGTACTGTGGTATAAATACCTGAACGAATAATATTCAGCATACGCCCTCCTTTAAGGGCAGGAAGCGCACATTATCGCCGGGCCGTAACAAGGTTGGCGGCATCTCCAGCGGGTTAAACAGTGCCAATGATGTGCGGCCAATAAGTTGCCAGCCGCCGGGCGTTGCCAGTGGATAGATACCGGTTTGGCTACCGCCAATACCGACAGAACCGGGCGCGACCACTAAACGTGGTTCAGCACGCCGTGGCGTGGCGAGTTTTTCCGGCATCCCCCCCAGATATGAGAAGCCCGGCTGGAACCCCAAAAAATAGACGATATAGCTCGCGCCAGCGTGGCACTCCACCACCTGACGCTCTGTCATGCCAGTGTGACGAGCCACTTCAGCCAGGTCTGGGCCTGCCTCACCGCCATAAATCACTGGAATGGTGATATCACGTGATTCAGGCACTAATGATTCGCTCTCCTCCCACCAGCGTTGGAGGCGTTCAATGGCGTCCAGCGCCGTATTTTGTGGATCTGACAATAATAGAGTCAGATTATTCATACCCGGAATCGCTTCAAGGACATCAGGATGATGAATCAGACGATCAGCTAAGCCCCAGATCCGTTGCTGGCTTGCTAATGTTACCGGCGGTTCCAATTCCAGAACCACCGCACTCTCTCCCAATAAATAGCATCGTGCTCTTTGCACTCCCGTCCCCCTAAGACATGTATAGTTTTTATTTTCATTAGATAAATAGCTTTTATAAGGACATATTTATGCGTTAGCACCTAACTGCTGTCAATAGAACTGAATCAACCAATAGATATCAGCAATCACTAGATTCAATGTAAATCCTGAAATTAACCGCTAAAAACAGCGTATTTTGAAGTTTTTTACGAAGGAAAGTGGTAAATAATCGATTCTTTTCTTATTTAGAATCAGGCTATAGAGAGCAAACATTCTTAAAAACTGTCGCTTTATCATCCAACTATGGCCAGATGATGATTTTAAATAGCCAGAGAGAGGATAAAACCTTGTTTAAAGTATGGTTTAATTGCACATAAACAAGGAGATACCTACAGTAGATTATGCACCGATACTTATTACCAGTGCATAATGTTGCATAATGGTCAGGCGGGATTGGGGATATCGATAAAGATAACTTCAAATTGATGCTTGCTAGCCAACCATTCGCCTAACGCCTTGATACCGTAGCGCTCAGTGGCGTGATGCCCCGCAGCATAAAAATTCACGCCCATCTCCCGGGCAATATGAATTGTTTGCTCTGAAACTTCACCAGTGATAAATGCATCAACACCAAAATCAGCCGCTTGTTGGATAAAACCCTGCCCGCCGCCGGTACACCAGGCAAGACGACGCACATCTACTGGCGCTCGATCACCACAATGTAATACCTCACGGCCCAACAATTTTTCCAGCCGTTCACGTAAAATTACCGCATTTAACGGTGCATCAAACTCACCATAAGGTAAGAAAGATTCAATTTCACCCGACACCCGAATACCCAGTAATTTAGCCAATTGCGCGTTATTGCCTAATTCAGGATGAGCATCCAGTGGCAAATGGTAGCCATACAAATTGATATCGTTGGTAAGCAATGTTTTCAGCCGGTTACGTTTCATTCCACGCACCACGACCGGTTCATTTTTCCAAAAATAACCGTGATGAACCAAAATAGCATCGGCCTGTTGCCCAACCGCAGCATCCAATAGTGCCTGGCTGGCGGTCACGCCGGTGACAATGCGCTTGATCTCTTCGCGCCCCTCAACTTGCAAACCATTGGGTGCATAGTCTTGAAAAGCCGAGATATTCAGTTGGCTATTGAGTAGAGTTTCCAGTTCGGTATTGCGCATTTCATCAGCCTCAAAAAATATAAATGGGTAGTTAAAAACGCTGGCTATCGCCTTGCTCCATCAGGATAAAATTAACCCCCATATCATTACCTTGTTGCAACTCAGTGGCAATGGTTTTACGCACATCTTGTCCCTGTTTAAATGAAGGTTTTATATGACTGATAACCACCGGCAGCCCCTTTAATGGTTGGCCTTCACCGCTGTATTTCTCCAGATTTTTCAATTCCTTCAGCAACCACTTAGGCGTCATATGGCCGTACAACTTGTTATCAGCAACGTCATTGGGGAAAGAAACTTCGATTATCATCCCTTTCAATTGCTGCTGTTTAACCTTTTCGGCCAAGTTACGCCACACCGTATCCAGATTTTTCGACTTTTCCATCTCATCCGGGCCAGTATCACCAAAATAGGCAAATGACTGATTATTACTACTGATCAATAACATAGCAGAGGGGGACTTATCATGGCTCAGTGGATACAATTCCCCCGTCAAACGGGTTAAGCCCAGGCTTAGAGGCTGGTTTAGCCGCACCATTTGCATGCGATAGGTTCCCAGCCGGGTACCGCTGCCGCTGTCAGTAAAGTTAGGCCAGACACGCCAGTTAAAATAGTAGTTTCGCAATACATCAATCGTGTCTGCCGAGGCATAAAGGGGCTTGTTGCTGTCTTGCGGCGAACCGATAATCAGGCCGGAAACATGGTCAAGATGGGCATGACTAAGAAAATAGCTGTTGATGCGCTGGCGAAAGATATAACCCTGACGTGTCAGCGGGGCGGCGGTTTCATCGGTAATATCGGGGAAAGCGCCCTTCTCCAGAGCTTTGGCAATACCCGGTAGCACCGAACCGGCATCCAGAGCTAAATAGACCGGCTGGCTATCATCACGAATCAGATAAGATGTCAGATTGCCATCGCTGACACCACCATCCACCCCCAGTGCCACCACCTCAAAACCGGCCGCTGCCAGCGAGCTATATAGGCTAAACGATAAAATCAGCCCGGCGTTAAGCACCATGTGGGTTATCTTATTGGTACATAACGTGGGTTTCGTTAAAACATGGGTTTTAGTTGAAACACAGAATTTAGTCGAAATATATGTCAAAAACATGCAAGCTCCTGGTGATTAGGGATCCTTGCGGCCATCCCGCTTAGCGGCTTCAAATGCCGCGAGTGTAGCCAATCTGGCCAGCTTATGATCCACCAGCGGTAGTGGGTAATCCAGATGTTGCTGTTGCCGCTGCGCCCAGCGCCATGGCTGATGGATATCACTGTCTGGCACCCTAGCCAGCTCAGGTAACCAACGGCGGATAAAAACGCCGCTCGGGTCAAAACGCTCGCCCTGGGTGGTGGGATTAAAAATACGAAAATAGGGTGCAGCATCAGTACCCGTGGAGGCAGCCCACTGCCAGCCTCCATTATTGGCGGCCAAATCCCCATCCAATAGTTGGGACATAAAATAGCGTTCGCCGTGTCGCCAATCGATCAACAGGTCTTTAACCAGAAAACTGGCGCTGATCATTCGCAGGCGGTTATGCATCCAGCCGGTTTCATTCAACTGCCGCATAGCTGCATCAACAATAGGGTAACCTGTTTGTCCCTGCTGCCAGGCAAGTAGTTGCTGTTCTGAGTGATGCCATATTACGCCATCAGTCCAGTCAATAAAGGGACGATGCTGGCATAAACGCGGATAAGCCACTAACAAATGACGATAAAATTCACGCCAGACCAACTCATTGAGCCAAGTAAAAGCACCGCCGTCGGAGTTTTCCAGCAACGCGGGACATTCTGCCAACAAGCGGTTAAAGCATTGACGGGGCGAAAGTATCCCCAACGCCAGATAAGGTGACAAACAACTGGTTCCTGCCACAGCAGGCAGATCACGTTGTTGCTGGTAGTCCTGAACCTGCTCGCGACAAAAACTGCGCAGGCGATGTAATGCCGCCTCTTCGCCTGCCTGAAATAATTGGCTATCTACCGGTTGTTGCGGATAGTCAAACGGGAGCAGTGGTAATGGCATGGCAGCTACCACGTTATCGCGCGTTTTTGGCGCAGGGACACAACGGCATTCACTCATCATTAAACGCTGAATAAAAGCACGACGAAACGGGGTAAATACTTTGTACATCTCATTATTACCGGTCAGGACACTGCCCGGCGGCAATAACACACTGTCATCGAAACGGTGGCAGGTAATGGTGTGACCGGCTTCTTGCCGATGATTGAGCCGCGTCACTAGCGCCCCATCTCGCAGTTGTTCATTTAACTCATACTGTTGGTTAAAAAATAGCGCATCAACTTGCTGCTGCTGACAAAAATCATCCAGCCAGATAATGGAGTCCTGAAAATCATCACACTGATGATAGTGTAGCGGTATCGCCCGGATAGCCAGTGCGTGCTGTAACTGTTGTAGGTTTTGCAGCAGGAAGGTGGCCTGCCGAGGGGCCATATCATGTGCCGCCCATTGTGCAGGGGTCGCGATAAATAGCGCAATCACAGTGGCTTGTGGGTCCTGACAAGCGGCATGCAGCGCCAGATTATCCGTTACGCGTAAATCATTACGAAACCAGACCAGATGCGTCGCCATGCCTTATCCTTGTGCCGAGTAAAATGTAAAATAGCGTTGTCCGGCCAGATACTCATTCGGGAATTCAACCAAGTAAGCATTTATTTGGCCGATGGGGACACTCAAAGGCAACTCACCTACCCGATACTGCTCGATAAGCTGTGCCAATGCCTGACGTTGTGTTGACGTAAGGTAAGGCCGAAAATAACCCTGTACATGCATTAATACGTTGGTGTGATTGGCGGACGTTGGCTGATGAGACAACAAATGCAGTAAACGCTGACGATACTCATCAGTAAACTCAATTAATGATGACCATCTATCCATTGAGGCAATAAAAGGACCGATTTCGCGGTATTCAGGCTGCGAATGCGCCAACAGCACTAACTTATAGCGGCTATGAAAATCCATCAATTGGCCACGTGTTATGCCTGCTGCATATAACGCATCAAGCTCGTCTCGCGCATGGCAGTACTCGATACTGTGGGTTACCTGATTACTCTCCAGCATTCTATTCTCCCTTGGCCTTGGCAGCTTTTCTCATCACAGCATAACAGTTGTTGCCCGAGAACCACGCTCTTGCTTGATACCTTTATATCTGGGGCAGATATAAAGGCAGTAAAAAGCCCGCGAGTGTTAACCCACGGGCCATTAATTTTACGCCGTTTTTATCTACGAGCAGCTTACTGATTTATCTCAGTAAAAATCCTGTATTGCCGATTCAGACTGTGCCAACCACACCGGCTTATCACTGGTTTTAGCCCAAACCCGGTGCAGATAGCTGTAAAAACGGGCGCGATCTTTGCGGAAAAGCATCACCGGCAGTGCCAGTAAACCGACCAGAATCACTGCGCTCCGGCGCAAGAGAACCTGATGCAATGGGTATGCGTTGTACATGGTCATAACGATCCTCCTTTAAAACGCCTTGGTGTAACAGCCAACTCGGTTAAACAGAGAGTCGATTTACAACTTGGCGTTAAAAATAAAATAAACAAAATTGGAAACTGGACAAAATTTTACCGTATCGGTTGAAATTTTACCACTCATCCGACCACTCAATTACGTCAAAATCCGAAATAAATTGTCAATTCTGTAATTTTGTTACAGAAAGGTTAATTTAAAACCAATCATTAGTTACATTACAGTTATGTACTCTTTAGTAATTGGCACATTATATGTATTGACTCAGTGCCTAACCCTTCAAGGGCCAGAATTGGCGATACTGCGCCGCCACTGGTTAATTTACACCCATTTTATGTCTATTTTTTGACCGTTTTTATACTTTTTTTACACCTCTCGGCCATTTTTTATCAGGAACTTTTCGCTCGACTTCATAAGCTGTTGTTATTAAAAATAAGCGTTATGGAGGTGTATCGTGAGTTTCAGCATCATTAGTGGTGCGCTGTTGGTCCTACTGCTTCTTGGCTATCTGGTTTATGCCTTGTTTAATGCGGAGGATTTTTAAATGGCAGCGTCAGGATTTCTGCTTATCGCCAGCTTCATGCTGGTGTTGTTGGTGCTGTCCCGTCCGTTGGGGAGCTTTTTGGCTCGCATAATCGAAGGCGAACCCTTTGCGCCATTGCGCCAAGTCGAGGCCGGTTTATGGCGTTGTAGCGGTGTAAAAAATGAAGAGATGAACGGCTGGCAATATGCGCTCGCCATTCTCTGCTTTAACTTACTGGGTATTGCCTTGCTGTTCACGCTGTTGATGGCGCAAGGTTCGTTACCGCTAAATCCTGAACACATGCCGGGTATGTCATGGCATCTGGCCTTAAATACCGCGGTCAGCTTTGTCACTAACACCAACTGGCAAGCCTATAGCGGCGAAAACACCCTCAGCTATCTGAGTCAAATGGCCGGTCTGACGGTACAAAACTTCCTCTCTGCTGCAACCGGCATTGCCGTCGCTTTTGCTCTGATCCGTGCCTTTGCCCGCCATTCTGCCCACACACTGGGAAATGCCTGGGTCGATCTGGTGCGCATCACCTTATATGTGTTGCTGCCGATTGCGCTGATTATCGCGCTAATTTTCGTCAGTCAGGGGGTATTACAAAACCTGGATGGCTACCTGCATATCACCACCCTTGAAGGGGTAAAACAGACCCTACCAATGGGACCGGTAGCCTCGCAGGAAGCCATAAAAATGTTGGGGACCAACGGCGGCGGTTTTTTTGGCGCTAACTCCGCACATCCATTTGAAAACCCAACTGCTTTTAGTAACTTTGTGCAGATGCTGGCGATTTTCCTCATACCCTGTGCACTCTGTTTTGCCTTCGGTCAGGTGGTGGGTGATAGCCGTCAGGGCCATGCGCTGATCTGGGCTATGTCACTGATTTTTGTGGTGGCCGTAGTCGTGGTGATGTATGCAGAACTGGCCGGTAACCCGCACTTAACTCAGTTAGGTGCCGACAGCAATATCAATATGGAAGGTAAAGAATCCCGCTTCGGCATTCTGGCAACCAGTATGTATGCCGTGGTCACTACCGCAGCCTCTTGTGGGGCCGTTAACGCCATGCATGACTCCTTTACCGCCTTAGGTGGCATGGTACCGATGTGGTTAATGCAGATTGGCGAGGTGGTGTTTGGTGGGGTCGGTTCTGGGTTATACGGCATGCTGCTATTCGTGCTGCTGACCGTCTTTATTGCCGGGTTGATGATTGGTCGTACCCCTGAATATCTTGGCAAGAAAATTGACGTATTTGATATGAAAATGACCGCGCTGGCCATTCTGGTCACCCCGGCTATCGTGCTGCTGGGTACCGCACTAGCACTCTGCACTGATGCCGGGCGGGCGGGGATTCTTAACCCCGGTGCGCATGGTTTTAGCGAAGTTCTCTACGCCCTCTCCTCTGCGGCCAACAATAACGGCAGCGCCTTTGCTGGTCTGAGTGTCAATACGCCGTTTTATAACCTGCTGCTGGCTGCCGCCATGTTCTTCGGCCGCTTTGGCGTGATTCTGCCGGTATTAGCCATTGCCAACTCATTGGTGGCGAAGAAGCGGCAACCCGCGGGTAATGGCACGCTGCCAACCGCTGGACCACTATTTATCGGTTTGCTGGTAGGTACGGTGCTGTTGGTCGGCGCATTGACCTTTATCCCAGCGCTGGCCTTAGGTCCGGTTGCTGAGCATCTGCAAGTTTGGTTAGCACATTGATGAGAGAACTACTATGACACGCAAACAACGCGCGATTTTTGAGCCAGCACTGGTTCGTACTGCGCTTATTGATGCCGTGAAGAAACTGGACCCACGCGTCCAATGGCGTAACCCAGTGATGTTCGTGGTCTATCTGGGGAGTTGGCTGACCACTCTGATTTGGCTGGCGATATTAAGCGGCCAAACCACCGGTAGTGCCATGTTTACCGGCAATGTGGCTCTGTGGCTGTGGTTTACCGTGCTGTTTGCCAACTTCGCCGAAGCTTTGGCCGAGGGGCGCAGTAAAGCGCAAGCAGAAAGTCTGCGTGGGGTGAAAAAAACCAGTTGGGCCAAAAAATTGTCAGAAGCCCGCTTTGATGCGCCACAGGAGAAAGTCTCCGCCGATAGCTTGCGCAAAGGCGATGTGGTGTTGATTGAAGCTGGCGATACCGTGCCCTGTGACGGCGAAGTGCTGGAAGGTGGTGCATCCGTTGATGAAAGCGCCATTACCGGCGAATCTGCTCCGGTTATCCGTGAATCCGGTGGTGACTTCTCTTCCGTGACCGGCGGTACCCGCGTGCTGTCCGACTGGTTGGTAGTTGAGTGCAGCGTTAACCCCGGCGAAACCTTCCTCGACCGGATGATCGCCATGGTTGAAGGCGCGAAACGGCGTAAAACCCCTAACGAAGTGGCGTTGACCATTTTGCTGGTGGCTCTGACTATTGTCTTCTTACTGGCGACGGCGACACTCTATCCGTTCTCGGTGTTCAGTGTTGAGGCCAACCATGCCGGTTCACCGGTGACAATTACGGTACTGGTGGCGCTGCTGGTTTGTCTGATCCCAACCACTATCGGTGGCCTGCTATCAGCCATCGGGGTTGCCGGGATGAGCCGGATGCTGGGCGCTAACGTGATTGCCACCAGCGGGCGCGCGGTGGAAGCGGCCGGTGACGTTGATGTGCTGTTGTTGGATAAAACCGGCACTATCACACTGGGTAACCGCCAGGCGTCTGAGTTTTTACCTGCACCGGGTGTCACCGAGCAACAACTGGCCGATGCCGCGCAACTCTCTTCTTTGGCGGATGAAACGCCAGAAGGCCGCAGTATCGTGGTGTTAGCGAAACAGCGCTTTAACCTGCGCGAACGTGACTTGCACAGTCTAAATGCCACCTTTGTGCCTTTCTCGGCACAAACACGGATGAGTGGTGTGAACGTGCAGGACAGAATGATCCGTAAAGGTGCTGTGGATGCTATTCGCCGCCATGTCGAGTCCAATCAGGGCCATTTCCCGCGGGCAGTGGAAGACGCGGTGGAAAGCGTCGCCCGCACCGGTGGTACGCCACTGGTGGTGGCCGATGGGCCACGGGTGCTGGGTGTAGTGGCGCTGAAAGATATCGTCAAAGGTGGCATCAAAGAACGTTTTGCCGAGTTGCGCAAAATGGGCATCAAAACAGTGATGATCACCGGTGATAACCGCCTGACAGCAGCCGCCATTGCCGCCGAAGCGGGTGTGGATGATTTTCTGGCGGAAGCCACGCCAGAGGCCAAACTGGCATTGATTCGCCAGTATCAGGCCGAAGGTCGATTGGTGGCAATGACCGGTGACGGTACCAACGACGCCCCGGCACTGGCGCAGGCTGACGTCGCCGTGGCGATGAACTCGGGGACACAAGCGGCGAAAGAAGCTGGCAACATGGTGGATTTGGATTCTAACCCGACCAAGTTGATTGAAGTGGTGCATATCGGTAAACAGATGCTGATGACCCGTGGCTCGCTGACCACCTTCAGTATCGCCAACGACGTTGCTAAATATTTCGCCATTATCCCGGCTGCATTTGCAGCTACCTATCCGCAGCTTAATGCCCTGAACGTCATGCAGTTGCACTCCCCGGCGTCGGCCATACTGTCGGCGGTTATTTTTAACGCACTGGTGATTATGTTCCTGATCCCGCTGGCACTGAAAGGGGTGAGTTACAAGGCGATGAGTGCAGCGGCGCTGCTGCGCCGTAACTTGTGGATTTATGGGCTGGGTGGCCTATTGGTGCCGTTTGTCGGTATCAAGCTGATCGATCTGGTACTGACCGCCCTAATGATGAGCTGAAAACTCAGTAATTAATGTTTGCAATGGCCACGGCGTGTTTTGCTCGTGGCCGCTATTAAGACCGAATAGAGAGGCAATATCCATGTCATACCTGCGACCTTCATTGGTTCTACTGATATTACTGACACTTATCACCGGGATAGCTTATCCTCTGCTGACTACCGGATTGGCAAAATTGATGTTTGCCGAGCAAGCGCGTGGTTCACTGGCGATGCTGGGTGATGAAGTTGTCGGCTCTACCTTGCTAGGCCAAAACTTTACTCAGCCAGGCTATTTTGCTGGCCGCCCATCGGTAACAGCAGATATGCCTTATAATCCAATGGCCTCTGGTGGGAGTAATCTGTCCATCAGCAATCCCGCACTGGATCAGGTTATCAGTGAGCGAGTAACATTACTGCGTCAGGCTAACCCGACACAAACTGGCCCAGTCCCGGTTGATTTGGTGACAGCATCAGGCAGTGGTCTGGATCCCAGTATTTCACTGGAAGCGGCCTATTATCAGGCTCCCCGCATCGCCAGCGTGCGCCAGATGCCATTGTCTGAAGTGAAGCAGTTGATTGATAGTAGTGTGCAAAAAGCGACACCGAACTTCTTCGGTGAATCTGTGGTGAATGTGCTGAATCTGAATATGGCGTTGGATGCCCAAAGCCCGGTAAAAGTACCGATCAACCCGGCAAAATCTTAAGGACATAACATGGTGGATGCAGAACCAACCCGCCCCGACCCCGACAGCCTGCTCGCAGCAGCCAATGAGAAAACCCGTGGCCGGCTAAAAGTGTTTTTCGGGGCCTGTGCGGGGGTAGGCAAAACTTACGCCATGCTGCAAGAGGCTCAGCGCCTGCGGACTCAAGGGCTGGATGTATTGGTTGGTGTGGTGGAAACACACGGGCGTAGCGAAACCGCAGCGCTGCTCGAAGGGCTGACCATCCTACCGCAAAAGCGAATTCATCACCGCAATCGTCAGGTACGTGAATTTGATTTGGATGCGGCCCTGGCACGCCACCCGGCACTGATCCTGATGGATGAGCTGGCGCACAGTAATGCCTATGGCTCGCGCCATCCGAAACGCTGGCAGGATGTTGAAGAACTGCTGGATGCTGGCATTGATGTGCTGACCACCGTCAATGTACAGCATCTAGAAAGCCTGAATGATGTGGTCGGCGGCGTGACCGGTATCCGGGTGCGGGAAACCGTGCCCGACCATATGTTTGATGAAGCCACTGAAGTGGTTTTGGTCGACCTCCCCCCCGATGACCTGCGCCAGCGGCTGAATGAAGGCAAGGTCTATATTTCGGGTCAGGCGGAGCGAGCCATTGAGCACTTCTTCCGTAAGGGCAATTTAATCGCCCTGCGCGAACTGGCACTGCGCCGTACCGCGGATCGGGTTGATGATCAGATGCGTGCTTTCCGTGACACTCAGGGGCGCGAACGTGTCTGGCATACCCGTGATGCCATTTTATTGTGTATTGGCCATAACAGCGGTAACGAAAAACTGGTCCGAACTGCTGCCCGGCTGGCAGCCCGACTGGGGTGTATCTGGCATGCAGTCTATGTGGAAACACCCCGTCTGCATGGCCTGCCGGAAGCGAAGCGCCGGGCCATTTTACGCACACTAAAATTGGCGCAAGAGTTAGGAGCAGAAACCGCTACGCTGTCAGAACCCCGTGAAGAACAGGCCATCCTGCGTTACGCCCGAGAACATAATCTGGGGAAAATCATCATTGGTCGCCGCACGGAAAAACAGTGGAAACTGCGTGGTAGCTTTGCAGATCGCCTGGGCAAGCTGGGGCCAGATCTGGATTTGGTGATTATTGCACTGGAGGGCGATACCCCCCCCAATGTGGTGAAAGAGAGTGATTCTCGTACCTTTACTGAAAAGTGGCGGATGCAACTGCGTGGCTGTGCGGCAGCCATCGGCTTGTGTGCCCTGATTACGGTGTTATCGCAGTGGCTCATCCCCGGTTTCGATCAAGCCAACCTGGTGATGGTCTACTTACTGGGTGTGGTGATTATTGCACTGTTCTATGGCCGCTGGCCGTCAGTCTTGGCGGCAGTGATTAATGTCGCCAGTTTCGATCTGTTTTTTGTTCAACCGCATGGGTCACTGGCGGTCACTGATGTGCAGTATCTGGTGACGTTTGGCGTGATGCTGATTGTCGGTATCGTGGTGGGTAATCTTACCGCTGGGGTGCGCTATCAAGCCAGAATTGCCCGTTATCGCGAGCAACGCGCCAGGCATTTGTATGAGATGTCGCGCGGATTAAGCCGTGCCCTAACGCCTGCGGATATTGTCAAAACCAGTCGTCATTTTCTCTCCAGCAGTTTTCAAGCGAAAACTGACCTGTTACTGCCACAGGAAGATGGACGCTTGCAGCAAGTCGCCACTGACGAAGGCGGCGCACTTTCTGTTGATGTGGCTATTGCCCGCTGGAGTTTTGACAAAGGCGCACCGGCAGGTGCCGGTACCGACACCCTGCCCGGTGTCCCCTATCAGTTATTACCGTTGACCGCCTCCAAGCAAACTTTTGGCGTGCTGGCAATCGAACCTGCCAACCTGCGCCAATTAATGGTGCCGGAGCAGCAGCGCTTGCTGCAAACCTTTACCAGTCTGATCGCCAATGCTCTGGAAAGGCTACATCTGGCACGCAGTGCCGAATTGGCAAAACTGGATGCCGAACGCGAGCAACTGCGTAACTCACTGCTGGCGGCACTATCTCATGATTTACGTACCCCATTGACGGTGCTATTCGGTCAGGCCGAAATTTTGACGCTGGATCTGGCAGCGGAAGGTTCACGCCATGCGCCGCAAGCCAATCAAATCCGCCAACAAGTGCTGAGTACCACCCGACTGGTGAATAACTTATTGGATATGGCGCGTATTCAATCGGGTGGGTTTAATCTACGTAAAGAGTGGCAATCACTGGAAGAGATCGTGGGTAGCGCCCTGCATATGCTAGAAACCGCCCTCAATCATCATCACATCAACGTCGAGTTACCGGATGAAATGGTGTTGATCAACTGTGACGGCAGCTTACTGGAACGGGTGTTTATCAATTTGTTGGAAAATGCACATAAATATGCCGGTCAGGGGGCATTGCTGGGGATTCGGGCCGCGGTACAAGGTGAGTGGCTAAATGTAGAAGTATGGGATAATGGCCCAGGAGTGACCCTTGGGCAAGAACAGCTAATCTTTGATAAATTCTCCCGAGGTAACAAAGAGTCAGCCATTCCCGGTGTCGGCTTGGGTTTAGCCATTTGTCGTGCCATTATTGATGTACACGGCGGGCGTATCTGGGTTGAGAACAATAAAGATGGCGGTGCTAGCTTCCGCTTCACGCTACCACTCGAGAGAGCGCCAGATATTGATGGTGAAAACATTGATAGTGAACACCTTGATGCTGAAAAATGATATACCCTAAATAATTCGAGTTGCAGGAAGGCGGCAACTGAGTAAGTCCCCGGTCACTTACTTAAGTAAGTGACCGGGGTGACAAACCTGCCAGGAGCAGATTTGAACGCTGCTTGCAGCGGCCTCACAGAGGCGAGGCCCATGGACGGGCCGAGTAACGAAAGCAGCCAACACACAAGCAGCTTGAAGTATGACGGGTATAGAACCTATCTCAGTAGGCGTCATTGTTGCAGGCAGTTTGAACACGGACAGAGCGGAAGAACCGGAGTGTACACCGAGTACGTGAGGATTCTGAGCACTGCCCAGGTTCAAAATGGCAAATAAAATAGCCTAATGAAGGAGAAGTGACTATATCCCCGACTAACATTCTAATCGTAGAAGATGAAAAAGAGATCCGGCGCTTTGTTCGTATTGCGCTGGAGAGTGAGGGCTGGCGAGTATTCGAGAGTGATACCTTGCAACGGGGGCTAATTGAAGCCGGTACCCGCAAACCAGACCTGATTATTTTGGATTTGGGGTTACCAGACGGCGATGGACTGACTTATATTCAAGACCTGCGCCAGTGGAGTGCCATTCCTATTATCGTCTTATCGGCTCGTAACAATGAAGAAGATAAAGTGGCCGCGTTGGATGCCGGAGCCGATGACTACCTAAGCAAACCATTTGGAATCAGTGAGTTATTAGCTAGAGTGCGGGTTGCTTTGCGCCGCCATAGCGGTGGTAGTCAGGAAAGCCCGCTGGTGGGCTTTGCGGATATCAGCGTTGATCTGATTAATCGTCAGGTTACCCGTGCCGGCGAAAATCTGCACCTGACACCGATTGAGTTTCGCCTGCTCTCTGCATTATTGGCGAATGCCGGTAAAGTCATTACCCAGCGCCAGTTATTAAGCCAAGTCTGGGGGCCAAATTATGTCGAACACAGCCACTATCTGCGTATTTATATGGGCCATTTACGGCAGAAATTAGAAACAGACCCGACCCGCCCTAAGCATCTGCTAACTGAAACCGGCGTCGGCTATCGCTTTATCCCGTAACACCTTGTGTGATATAAAAATTTACATTGATACTAGGAAAATAGCTGTCAGCGGCGTAGCATCAAACTTTTAAATGCTAATAGGTCTTATTATTCATGAGTACATGGTTGATTTACGCCCTGCTATCTGCCTTCACCGCCTCTCTGGTCGCTATCTTCGGTAAAATCGGCTTGCAGCAGTTGGATGCCAATACTGCGACTGCCGTTCGTGCTGTCGTGATGGCGCTGTTCCTGGTCGGTGTGGTGTTAGCTCAAGGGAAATTCAATCTGATCAGTGGTGTATTGGCCGATAAAAAAGCCCTGTTATTCATTATTCTCAGTGGCGTTGCGGGTGCGTTATCCTGGCTGTTTTACTTTATGGCTATCAAGCATGGCAATGTCTCTCAAGTGGCCCCGATTGATAAACTCAGTGTAGTTTTTGCGGTGATCCTGGCGGTTATCCTGTTTGGTGAAAAAATCTCGCTGGTGGCGAGTTTGGGCGTCGCACTGATTACCGCCGGAGCATTGCTAGTAGCATTGGGGTAATCGGCTCCTGGCAATGGAAAACAGGGCTAAAAGAAGAAATATAATATTAGGTGTCAGCTTATCGGCTGATGTAACTTCTGGCGAAGAAATAGCACCAATAGGCGCTATTTCTTACCGGTTATGACTATTTACCCGCTAGCACTTCACTGACAATATCTACGGCTTCCTGCTCTATCTTTTCACGATGCTCTGGGCTGATAAAACTTTCACAGTAAATTTTGTAAGCGTCTTCAGTACCGGATGGACGGGCCGCAAACCAGCCGTTATCCGTCATCACTTTCAGGCCGCCAATGGATGCACCATTGCCAGGTGCTGTGGTTAAACGAGCAGTAATAGGATCACCCGCCAACATGTTGGCTGTCACCATCTCAGGTGACAGTTTAGACAACGCGTTTTTCTGCGCCTGAGTCGCCGGAGCCTGAATACGGTTATAGCTCGGTGCGCCAAAGCGTTTAGCTAAATCATCATAGTGATGCTGTGGATTTTTACCGGTAACTGCTGTGATTTCTGCTGCCAGCAAACACATGATAATACCGTCTTTATCAGTAGACCACGGCGTGCCATCGAAGCGCAGGAAGGAAGCCCCAGCACTCTCTTCACCGCCAAAACCAAAGCTACCGTCGTGCAAACCGTCAACAAACCATTTAAAGCCGACCGGAACTTCTACCAACTTACGGCCTAAATCAGCCACCACGCGATCAATCATCGCACTGGAGACCAGGGTTTTACCCACGGCCACCTCAGCTCCCCATTGTGGACGGTGCTGGAACAGGTAATTGATCGATACTGCAAGATAATGATTCGGATTCATCAACCCTGCCGGAGTCACAATACCATGGCGGTCATAATCGGGATCGTTAGCAAAAGCTAAATCAAATTTATCGCGTAACGCCAATAAGCCAGCCATGGCGGACTCTGACGAGCAATCCATCCGGATCACGCCATCATGGTCCAGATGCATAAAGCGGAAGGTCTGATCGATAGAATCATTAACCAGTGTTAGATCCAGCTTATAGTGCTCACCAATACGTTGCCAATAAGCAATACCGGAGCCACCGAGAGGATCAACACCTAATTTCAAACCAGCACGTTGAATAGCCGGAATATCGACCACATCCACCAAGCCTGCAACATACGGCTGAATCAAATCTTGCTCACGCAGATGATTACCACGCCAGGCTTTATCCAGCGTTTGGCGTTTGATGCCCTCTAATTTCAGGCTGAGTAACTGATTAGCTCTTTTTTCAATTACCGAGGTCAGATTGGTATCGGCCGGGCCGCCATTCGGTGGGTTGTACTTGATGCCACCATCTTCAGGCGGATTGTGTGACGGTGTGATAACAATGCCGTCAGCCAAGGCTTTCCCCTGCACATTATGGCAGAGAATAGCATGTGAAATCGCCGGGGTTGGTGTAAAACCATTATCTTGCTGTACCACGACATCCACACCATTCGCCGTCAGCACTTCTAATACCGAGATAAATGCCGGTTCAGAGAGTGCATGGGTATCTTTACCCACATAACACGGGCCACTAATGCCATGTTGATGACGAACTTCGGCGATCGCCTGAGCGATTGCTAAGATGTGTGCTTCATTAAAACTGTGGCGTAATGAACTGCCACGATGGCCGGAGGTGCCAAATTTGACCGCATGGGCCGGATTTTCAGCATCTGGCTGCAATACATAATATTGCGACGTTAACTGCGCAACATTTATCAAATCGCTTTGCTGAGCGGGTTGCCCGGCACGAGGGTGATTGGCCACAGTCACTACTCCCTATATATCCCCTTCGCACTTGGAGCCGCAAGCTGCGTTCACTCACCCGAATCGCATATTTGCGTAAGTTCATCGGGATTATGAGCCTCTGATGAGGCTCACCCTGCGGGCCAGTGCAAGTGCTGTTCAACATGGTTTACAACCCATTTGTCGTTCGCTTGCTGCCTACCTGCAACTCCAATTTCTTTGGGTATCGGTTCAACGAAATTAAATAGTCCCGCACACTTTTTCGGTCAAATCCGGCGGGAACTGCATTGCCAGCATGAGATGTTGCACCATACTGCGTTTACGCTCGGTATTGGTATTGGTAATAACCCAGTATGGCGTACCTGGGACATGTTTGGGTTTGGTGTGCGTCCCGTTTTGCAACAATGTCTGTTGGTCACCGGCAAAATAAACCCGGGTGCGACCATGTAATGATTCAGTCGCCTCGGTAAACGCCTGTGCATCCAGCGTGTAAAGTGTGGATAACACCAACATAAAGCGGTTAACCGCCCTATTTTGCTCTGCATACTCATCGGACAACAGCAATTCACGCACTGCACGAACCCGATCTCGTGGTGCTGGAGCTGTAGCCGCTTTCACCGCATCAGTGCTGGCAGGGATACTGGGTACCGGCTGACCGGCCGTAAACTTCAGCATACGTCGTAAAATATCAGACGCGCTCTCGCCAATGTGCTGCGTATGGCTGGCAATATAGCGATAAAGTTCTTCGTCGAGTTCAATAGTTTTCATCTTTATCCAGTACGGGTTTCTACTTTCTTATACATATCTTAGGATTATAAAGTCAAAGTGCGCTGACGAGTACCTTTATAATGGCTTTATCGGGATAAATGGCCCACCCCACCCACAGCAACTCAATAATCTACATATGACTGATGATAAGGCAAATAATTGTGTAACAGCACACCTTTGTTCAGCCATGATATCCTAACCACATTATCTCTCAGTATGAACGTCGCTATGAAATTAAACTTCCGCTTACAAAACGCGCTTTCTGCCACACCTTCCCTGCCAATCATGCTGATTCATGGGCTATTTGGTAATCTGGATAACCTGGGTGTTTTGGCCCGTGACTTGCAAAGAGATCATACCGTGGTTCAGGTTGATATGCGTGACCATGGTTTATCACCCCGCTCACCGCAAGTGGATTACCCTGCAATGGCGCAGGATGTGCTGGAGCTGCTCGACCACCTCGCAATAGAGAAAGCCATTATCATCGGCCATTCGATGGGAGGTAAAGTGGCAATGGCACTGACAGCAATTGCTCCTCATCGTATTGCAAAGCTGGTCGCGATTGATGTCGCCCCGGTTAACTATCAAGTACGCCGCCACGACACTATCTTTACTGCCCTCAATGCTGTGAGTACTGCGGGTATAACCCAGCGACAAGAAGCCGCTCAATTGATGCGTGAGTCGATAAAAGAAGAAGGGGTCATTCAGTTCTTATTGAAATCATTCCACAACGGCGAATGGCGGTTTAATGTGCCCACACTCTGGGATCAATACGAAAATATTGTCGGCTGGCAGCCTATTCCACCGTGGCCGCACCCAATCCTCTTTATTCGCGGTGAGCTGTCGCCATATATTCAAGATAGCCATCGTGATGATATTGCCCGCCAATTCCCGCAAGCCCGAGCCTATGTGGTCGCAGGGACTGGCCACTGGGTACATGCGGAAAAGCCGGATTCTGTCTTGCGGGCTATCCACCGCTTTATTGATGAAAACAGCATCGATGAAAAAGAGGCTGAATAAAAAAAGTACAGCGCACGATGGGGATTGATTAAAAATCATCCCCTGGGGAAAAAAAATGTATTTCCTGTGGAAAAATTGTGCAAAAAAGAACGAATTAGCACAATCTAATCACAGTAAAGCATTGTCGTTGCTCAGTTGGCTGGGGTATTATGGCGCGCTCTAATTTTGCTGCGGACTTCGGTCGCTGTTCACAGATCGTAACCGGTGCAAATGCAAATTCAGGCTGCTGGTATATAGGTTATTCAATGCGCTCAAGCTATGTTCTCAACCTGAAACATGTAAACCGAATCGTCAGACAAGGCTTCGTTACGCTTTCTGATGTAAATCCCTTGTAGTACTGCTACCTATGGCAAAAGAACAAACGGATCGCACGACGCTGGATCTGTTCGCAGATGAACGCCGTCCGGGGCGTCCGAAAACAAATCCATTATCCCGTGATGAGCAGCTTAGAATTAATAAGCGAAATCAACTACGGCGCGATAAAGTGCGTGGCTTACGACGCGTGGAACTGAAGATTAATGCCGATGCCGTCGATGCTCTCAACAGCCTTGCAGAGCAGCGTAACATCAGCCGTAGTGAGCTGATTGAACAAATGTTGCTGGCTCAATTAGCCCATTCACAAGAAGGGTTTTAACCCTATCGGTTACCACGACGGCGTGGCGTAATCACTTACGCTACGCCGTTTTTACTTTACCCCGCTCATACTGAAGTCACCGGGCTGTTAGCGGTTTTTAGAATGTTTCCCAGTTTGCGTTGTTATCCACTCTCGCGCTGGCAGGTGCTGCGGTTAACGGATTTGCCCGTGTTTTCACTGCCGGTTTTACTCGTTCGTCATCTGCCTTTAGTTTAAACACGGCCACCGCCCGGTTTAACTGAGTGGCCTGCTCTTCTAGCGAGGCCGCAGCACGGGAAGCTTGCTGTACTAACGCGGCATTTTGCTGTGTCACACTGTCCATTTCTGCCACCGCTTGTCCGACCTGGCTAATACCTTTGCTCTGTTCATCAGATGCAGAAGCTATCTCACCCATTAAATCGGTCACATTGGTGATGGAACGAACAATTTCATCCATAGTAATACCAGCACTTTCCACCAAGGCCGAACCACTACTGACACGGCTAACCGACTCATTAATCAAGCCATCAATCTCCTTCGCGGCCTGTGCACTGCGTTGTGCAAGATTACGCACCTCGCTGGCAACCACAGCAAAGCCACGACCTTGTTCACCGGCACGGGCGGCTTCAACGGCTGCATTCAGTGCCAAAATGTTAGTCTGAAAAGCAATGCTGTTAATTACCGTCGTGATATCGGCTATTTTCCGCGAACTGGCTGAAATCTCATTCATGGTGTTAACCACATCTGCTACCAATATTCCGCCCTTTTTCGCGGTGGCGGAGGCATTCGCCGCCAGTTGACTGGCATGGTGTGCATTATCAGCATTGTGTTTTACGGTTGCGGTTAACTGCTCCATGCTAGCCGCTGTTTCTTCAAGCGCCGCAGCTTGCTGCTCAGTGCGGGATGACAAATCGGTGTTACCGGCTGAAATCTCGGCTGCACCATGATAGATCCCATCGGTGTTACTACGAATTGCCTGAACAGTATTCACCAAACTGGTTTGTACATCACGCAGCAGCGGGAATAACCGCCCAACACAGTTGCGACCAAAATCAGCAATAGGCAGACCAAGCTGACCAGAAGCAATCACGCGAAAATGCTCGCGAATATCGTCCAGTGGGCGCACCAGGTTGGCAACCAGATAGCGATCTGTTGCCAGTAAAATCACCAGACCGGCGATCAGCGCTGAGATAAGGGTAATGCTGCTCACTTTGGTCAAATGAGAGAATTGATCTTTAGCCACCCCGATAGCTTTTGATGCCGCCTGATTAAACTTTTCAGCCACTGAACCATACTGGCGACTCAATGCAGGTACCGTTTTTTTCGCTAAATCCTGATAAGCGGCGCTGTTATTGTCCATTGCAGCTTGATACAGCGGCGTAACCCCTTGTTCAATTAACCCACTCCATCCATCAATCACGCCGCTAACCAAAGCGGAGTCTAACTGTGCATGGTCAATAGTTTTAAATTCTGCCAACTTTTGTTTCAGGTTTTCCAATGCAACATGGGATGATTTCAATTCTTTGTCAGCATCCACGATATTACCGCTCTGGCGGTAATCTACTGAACGAGACAGACGTGTCACCATACGGAAATATTGATCCGTCCCCTGATTAACCAAATTCATATTTTCAACCAACACAGTATTCGCGTTGGAGGATTGTGTCAGTTGGTTGAGTGATAACAAGGTATAGGCCGATACACCGCCCCAGAGCAGACAAAATGCGCCAAGTACCCAAAGCAATGCCGCCCTGATAGTAATATTTTTTAAAAACTGCATGTTCGTTCCCCTTATATATCGGATAGTTATCGTTAGAGACTCTGGTGTTATTTGATGACCGAAAAGCAATAAAGGACGTTCATACAGCTAACGACAACTCCTTTGCCGGCAGACCTTCATCTGACGGGTTTCCCCCTGGCACCGCAAATTGCAACTATTCAGTTACACAACGGTTATCGGCAATGGTGTTATAAGGTTGAGCGACTCACAAAAATTTAATATCGCATAAACTTGATAAAAGCCTGATGGGGTTCTCTGGCATTATGTCGCCCTATACATGTGTTATAATATTGGGCAGAACGCTCAGTAATTTGCATAACTATTTGAATTTAAAAGGTATTTAGCTATATGGCAACTGTAGGCATTTTCTTTGGCAGCGATACTGGCAATACTGAAAACATTGCCAAGATGATCCAAAAGCAACTGGGCAAAGATGTTGCTGAGGTTCACGACATTGCCAAAAGCAGTAAAGAAGATTTAGAAGGCTTCGATATTTTGCTGATTGGGATCCCAACCTGGTATTACGGCGAAGCGCAGTGTGATTGGGATGATTTCTTCCCAACACTGGAAGAGATCGATTTCAATGGCAAGTTGGTGGCGCTGTTTGGTTGTGGTGACCAGGAAGACTACGCAGAATATTTCTGTGATGCGATGGGTACCGTGCGCGACATCATTGAGCCACGTGGTGCCGCAATCGTGGGCCATTGGCCAACCGCGGGCTACCATTTTGAAGCGTCCAAAGGTCTGGCGGATGACGACCACTTTATTGGTCTGGCAATTGATGAAGACCGTCAGCCAGAACTTACCAATGAGCGGGTTGAGGCATGGGTAAAACAGATTACTGAAGAACTGAGCCTGTCTGAGATAGTGGGTTAATCAAGCCTGTCGGAAACGCTATGGTCGTGTTCAACACTGCCGGGCGTTTCCGTTGCCTTTTATCCTTTTGAGCTGTGCTTTTTGTCATAACGTTGTTCTCTCTCTCTTTAGCTCCCATCCATGGTGAACAGCGCGTCCGGCTATCCGATTGTGCTTTGTTAAGCGGCCCACATATCCACATCTTCCTGCGCGCAAAATGAAAATAAACTGCTACAAATTTGTAACTTTATCCCTCGTCACTGTACACTTAAATGATGTGTTATCCCCATTCATCAATACACTGCATGATTAATCTTACAAAGTGTGCAATTATATCTTTGTTAACAACCACGGTTTTCATTTGGGGCTAGCAGTTCTATAATGAGACGCAATTGTAATTATTGCGCCACGGATGTCATAGGCTGAACAGCCTTAATTTGAAACGATAGTAACAGGACTGAATCCGCATGACTGACAACAACAAAGCCTTAAAAAACGCAGGCCTTAAAGTAACACTGCCCCGGCTTAAAATTCTGGAAGTGTTGCAAGATCCGGCGTGCCACCACGTCAGCGCGGAAGATCTTTATAAAAAGCTGATCGATATTGGTGAAGAGATTGGTTTAGCCACGGTTTACCGCGTACTGAACCAGTTTGATGATGCCGGTATTGTTACCCGCCACAATTTCGAAGGCGGTAAATCAGTCTTTGAGCTGACGCAGCAGCATCATCATGATCACTTGATTTGCCTGGATTGCGGCAAAGTGATTGAGTTTAGCAATGAATCCATTGAATCGCTTCAACGTGAAATTTCTAAACAGCATGGTATCAAGCTGACCAATCACAGTCTGTATCTGTACGGCCATTGTGAGACCGGTGATTGCCGTGAAAACGAGTCGGCACACGATAAAAGATAATGTGCTTTGAAAGCATTATCTTATAAAGATTTTAAGCACTGAATACACTACGGCTTATGTTTAATCCAGATTGATAGGTTCTACTGTTTGGTTAACATAAGCTATCAGCAAGATGGCCACCTTTCCCGTTCTATACCTGAGTATCTCTCGGTTGGGAGTCAGGTGGTCGTTCTTATTTATGTCCTTGATATTTATCCCCTTGGTACTGAAAGCCACTAGAGTATTAGCGATGTTCTGGGTTCGTTCGCCTGCTAGCTATCTGCAACACCAATAACATTGGGTATCTATCCCGTTATTGATCTTTCCTGAGTGACAAATTCACTGTTTATCGCCCCCATTTATTGACTCTCCCCCTTTTAGCGAGCTGCATCAATTTTACAGCAAAAAAAACCCCGGACCTGCCGGGGGAAAAACCATCAACTCAACTTCACTTAAATTTGTTTAGCCAAAAAATAAAGCAAACAGGAGATAACATTAGACACAGCTCGATATTACCAATTTTCAGACTTTAACCGACTCAGCACGGCTACTACGCTTACCGTCTGGGCTGGTGGAGCGGATCATCACCTCGCCACTCACGGTAGGTTTTGCCTTCGCATCATACTTCTGCCACTGCTTACCGCCATCAGTTGAATACTCGATAATCAGGCCCGGCAGTGAGATATTGGCTTCCAACTGCCCCGCCACAACCCGAGCACCGGGGACAGGCAGGCGATATGACACACCGGCTTTATCCAGTTTTGCCAGTTCACGTTGGCCCATGATGTTGGCAAAACGTTGCCAATCGATGTCCAACGCCTTGGTATCGACGCTATGCGTCTGGCCACCTTGATATTCGCGGCCCGCTTTGTAATCTTGCTCCCACGAAGCGCGATGCCAGGCACGCTCGGCCAATGGCAACATCCGCGGGAAGATCATGTATTCCATCTGCTCATCAGTGCGGACGGTTTCATTCCATGACTGACCCGAGATGCCATGTACACCCGGCCAAGGTTTATCGCTTTTCGCGCTAAAGTGATTACCATCGCGGTCCACTGAGGTCTCGGCATTCTGCGGCATGTTATCTGGTGCGAAGCTGAATACTTTCGCTTCGTCATTAAAGCGGGTTGCCCAGTAGTAACCGCGTTCATTCGGATTAACTTCATATGGCATATCGAAGTAGACATAATCTGGATTTGACGCGACCACTTCATAACCTTTATTGGCCCAATCATTGATTGAGTCAGCACCACCCCAATAGAGGGTATCCCAGAAGTTGACACCAACGCGTTTAGTGGCAAACGCTTTAGCGTCTTTGGCGTCTTTCAACCCATCCTGCCAAGCCTGCATCTTCTCGATGCCGTGAGCATTAACCAACTTACTGACTTCAATGGCAAAATAGCTGGAAAGATGTTCAACATCCTGCACCTTGCCTTGTTTGACCATATCCTGACAAACTTGTGATTTGGCCCAAGGTTTATCTTCAACACTCTTATCAATAATGCCTTTACCCGCTTCAATCGGCCCGTTTTTGTCCTGATAACCCGCACCCAAACGGATATTTTTCGCTTCATCGCCACCAAAGTGCCAGGTAGTCAGTGGCATACCGGCTTCTTTATGCATCTGCGCCATTTCGCCAATCACTTTATCGACAAACCGCTTAGAAGAGTCGAGGCATGGGTTGAGATAGCTTTTACGCTCATAGAACTGAACTGACGTGGTATTGGAATCATCAGTCGGGTCAAGCAGACGGAATTCGTTAGCTTCTTTTTCTTTGCCCTGTTTCATTAGATTGTTATAACGGGCTTCCATCGACACTACGGCTGCACGGGCGTGTGCTGGCACATCGATTTCAGGGATCACATCAATCTGGCGTGCTTTGGCATATTTCAGAATCTCAATATAATCATCACGAGTGAAATGGCCGCTACCCATATTATTGCTGTCTGGGCCAGAACCCAATTGCGGCAGCAAGCAGGTATTCTCCGTCAAATCGTGACAACGTTTGCTACCAACATCGGTCAATTCGGGCAAGCCTGGGATTTCAATACGCCAGCCTTCATCATCACTTAGATGGAAGTGGAATTTGTTCAGCTTATAAGCTGACATCTGATCAAGTAAGCGCAGCACTGCATCTTTGGTTTTAAAATTACGGCCAACATCGAGGAACACACCCCGGTATTCAAAACGTGGCGCATCTTTCGCCTCAAGAGTGGCAATAGTCTTAGTGCCGTCAGTCGGAACCAACGATAGAATGGATTGCAGGCCATAGAACACGCCGCTCGGATCAAAACCAATAACCTGTGCCCCTTTCTCGCCAATTTTCAGCTCGTAAGCACCGGAAACCGCTAAGTCACCTTTAAACGCGGCAGGTTGAATCACAGTTTTTATCGGGAAACCGGCTGAATTGGCCTTCAGACCCAGTAATTCGAAGCGCTGCTGAGCTGCCTCTGCGGCAGCTTTAGGCAATACACTCAGATCCAGCGCAACCCCGTGACTCAGATCCACATCCTGTTTATAGAGCTTAATCTCCATAGGCGTAGGGATTATTTGCCCACGCAAGTTAGCCACAGACAACGTTTTTACCGCTTCGTTTTTAACAAAGCGTGATTCCGGCGTCATCAGCACATTATTGTCATCTTTGGTGCGTTTCCACTGATCGCCAGTAAACTGTGTCAGATACTCATTGATATCTTCGGTATCGGTATTTTTTAGTACTTTGGGTTTAGCATCGCCAGCAGTGGCATACCAGCGCGGCATAAAGTCAGTGGCAAACAACTGCCAGTATTCGCCAGTAATAGGGATTTCAACCGCTTGATTGGCGGGGAATCCGGTGAATTTGGCGGTAGGTTCAATTTTATGCAAATCGCCCGTCAGATGCGTAATTTTAAACTGGCTATTATCGACGGTCAGAATCTGGCGGATACTATGGAAATAAATAGCCCAGTCTTGGCCGACTATCTCATCCCCGGTGTTGGTCAGAGTAATCATGATTTTATTACATGATGCCCAGTCGGCACCCAGTTTGGCGCAATCAACGCCATTTTCAGCAGCACGGTTATCCAACAATTTATAATTAACTTTCAATGTGCTGAGTTGATCAACAAGTTGTTGATTACGGGTATCAGCATTGGCATATCCCATCAAGCCAAAGGTTGCGGTTATCGCCGCTAAAGCATTTAATTTGAATTTATTCATCACTAACCTCATCCGTAATTAATAACTGCTGCCAAAACGGCTATTGACAGTATTGCTGCTGGCAGCGTTATTGTTAGCTCAATTGCCGTTATCCTGGTCACTTTTATCAGGACTATTATTTATCTGGGTTATTATTACTGCGTATTTCTTGCCACAGCTTCCCGCATTGCGCGTCATAGGCCTGACCATTACCGGTATGTGCAGCATCAATGCAACGCTGGTAATCCAATACTCGAACGGTCTCTTTCTCAGTAAAAGCCTGATGCGCTTTCTCTTGTTTCAGCACATCTAGCACCGCCTTGCAGGGGATCAATCTTTCTGGCGAACCTTCGCTGGCATTGATGCACGCGCTGTAGGCTTGTTTGAGTTTGCTATCTTCCGGTTGAACTGGGGTTTGTGGTGCGCAGGCACTTAATCCCAATACTGTGGTAATAATAAAAAGCATTTTCTTCATGGCGGGTGCTCCATTATGTCCCCGGGTTGGTTACCGGGGATGGCAATCAAAAAGTGGTCAACATCAGAAGATGGTAAAGGGTGCAATCACGATGAATTTAACGTCTTTTTCATCCTGGAATACGTTGCCAAAACCGCCGCCAAAGCTTGGAATATTGGTGTGGTTGTCATACATGGTGTAATGCAGTTTGAAGAGCGTGCCTTTCGCCCGGCCTTCTTGCAGAGTGTAGAGAACATCAAAGTTCCAAGCAGATTCTTTCAGACGCGTATTCTGGTCATAAATTGGGTTAGTACTTGGTTTTGCATCCCAGCCATACGCATAGGAGGTTCCCACTGACCAACCCGCAAGATTCCAGTTTTTCAGGTCATACATCACGCCACCAAACAGCGCTTTTTCGCCGTTGGCGTTGAAATCAGAGCGGGAATCCCACCAAACATCCAAACGGCCATTAGAGGTCGCATAGCCTGGCGTCATACGTTGCAGGAAGTAACCTTGGTTACCGTCAGCTTTGGCCCAGGTACCTTCAAGACGCAAGTCAAATGGCCCGGTGGTGTAGCCCAATGTCAGCGCTTGTAGCCAGGCTAATCCGTCATAGACGTCGTTTACATTGCTGGCACCGCCATCAACTTTATCTTTTGCGCCGTAGAACTGATAAGAGGTACGAAGATCATTGCCAGCCACCGGGAAGGCGTAAGAAGCCTTGGCGAAATACTGGTCCATGTAATCTTTTGCCTGGCCAAATGCCGCTTCCATCACCAGTTTGTTTTTGAAATCGTATTTAGCACCGATTGAGTGCAGGTAACTTACTCCGGTCTTGCCATCAGCCTGGCGGAAGTTGTACATATTCTGATACCAAGGTGCTTTATATTCATCAGTCCACATGTAAGACATGGACAAGGCACCGGCAGTATCAAAATCGAATTTGGCGCCACCTTCAGCCCCACGGTAGGTCCCTGGCATAAAGCTCCAGTGTGGTGCGAGCAGTGTCTGACCCGTTGGCTGGATATAACCACCCCGCGCCCAGAAATCACCTAACTTAAATTTGGCCGCGGCTTTATAAACACTGACGCCACTCTTATCACCGGTCCATTTCTCATCCCAACGGGTTTTAGCGTCACTGAAACCAATTTCGTTTGGCGCTGCCGGGCCACTGTTGGTCATTTCAACTGCGCCGAAAGCAGCCAAGTCAATACCAAACATGTCAGCCGCATAACCGGAAGAGAAATCCAGATTGGCGTTAAAGGTAGAATGGTGCAAGTTGGCGACATATTTGCCGTACTCCGCACTCCCTGGCGTTAAATCTTTACGGTCACGCTGACGCTGCCAATAATAAATCCCACCGGTCAGTGACGAATCATCAATAAAGCCTTTAGCCTTGGCCTCTGGGGCTACCATGTACCCCGTTCCTAACAATGCACCCGCGACTGCGAGCGCCAGCGTTTTACGTTTAGCACCGTGCGTAACCATATGAAAAAATTCCTCTTTGACATCACATTTAAAGTGCGTTGCCTGTGTCCACCACAGCTCACAGGTTTAGCCTCAAAAAAACCCTAGTGGGTAAAATTTTTGCTGGGGAGAAATAACCACCAGCCATTACTGCTAAAAAACTTCTGTTGCGAAAAACAACCGCTCTGTAGATTGCTGCTGCCACACAGACTATTTTTCGCGACGCGAATTATCAATTAAAAATAACGCTAATTATTCAAAGTATGACAACGAGCACATAACTGTGAAAAAATATTACAGAGCCCACAAAAGCTTTAAAAACAATGCATAACGTCATATTCTTAATTATAAATCTTCTCTCATTGACATATTGAATGGTTTCAGCCGATGCAATAAAGCCTGCGTTTTCTCTCCATGAAATAGGGATTTCTCCTCAGTTAATTCGTAAAGCGAATATTTAAGAAAGACTTACAGACAGCCGCTTTGTTGCTAAAAAAAGGAGCAATATGTCGACATTGACCAGGGGATAAAACGCAGAAGTGGAAAAGAGAAAGGGAGTTATTAGTGTTTAGTACAATAAACAATTTCAGTTTTATTTCTAATAAACCGAGTGTGCAACCAGACAACGCACAGCTATCTGGATGAACTTACGCAGTCATGTGATTTGGGTGAATACCCGTTGTTAACATCAAATTTGCAGGAAATCAGGGCATAAAAAAAGCGTGGACTAAGCCACGCCAATTCTACTGTTCTGAGTGAGAACTAAAACTTAACTGGTCGCTTTTGCCGCCCAAGTATCACGCAAACCGACAGTACGGTTAAATACCAAGGCATCAGGGCGTGAATAGCGGCTATCGGCACAGAAATAACCTTCACGTTCAAATTGATAGGTTAGCTCTGGAACCGCATCAACCAAACCTGGTTCAACAAAACCCTGACGGATAATCAACGACTCAGGATTGATGGTAGACAAGAAGTCTTCCGCCGCCGCAGGGTTTGGTACGCTAAACAGACGGTCATACAGGCGAATTTCTGCCGGCAATGCATGCTTAACAGAAACCCAATGAATAACGCCTTTAACTTTGCGGCCATCGGCTGGATCTTTGTTTAAGGTTTCTGCGTCATAACTGCAATAAAGCGTAGTCACATTGCCTTCTGTGTCCTTTTCGACACGTTCAGCTTTGATAACATAGGCATTACGTAAGCGCACTTCTTTGCCTAGCACCAAACGCTTGTACTGTTTATTGGCTTCTTCACGGAAGTCGGCGCGATCGATATAAAGCTCGCTATCGAAAGGAACCTGACGCGTGCCCATCTCCGGGTTATTCGGGTGATTTGGCATAGTCAGCCACTCTTCCCCGGCCACACGATTTTCAATAATCACCTTGATTGGGTCAAGAACCGCCATGGCCCGTGGGGCATTTTCGTTGAGATCATCACGGATACAAGACTCCAGTGACATCATTTCAACGTTGTTATCCTGCTTGGTCACCCCAATACGGCGGCAGAACTCCCGGATGGAAGCCGCGGTGTAGCCACGGCGACGCAAACCAGAAATCGTTGGCATACGTGGATCATCCCAGCCTTCCACGACTTTCTCGGTCACCAATTGATTCAGCTTACGCTTAGACATAATGGCGTATTCTAGATTCAGGCGAGAGAATTCATACTGACGCGGATGACATTCGATAGAGATATTATCCAGCACCCAATCATATAAGCGGCGGTTATCCTGGAATTCCAGCGTACAGAGTGAATGGGTGATCCCTTCAATCGCATCAGAAATACAATGGGTAAAGTCATACATCGGGTAGATGCACCACTTGTTACCAGACTGATGGTGTTCGGCAAACTTAATACGATACAGCACCGGGTCACGCATCACGATAAACGGTGACGCCATATCGATTTTGGCACGCAGACACGCAGTTCCCTCAGCAAAACCACCAGCACGCATCTTTTCAAACAGCGCCAGATTCTCTTCCACACTGCGATCACGGTACGGGCTATTTTTCCCCGGCGCAGTCAGTGTGCCGCGATATTCGCGCATCTGCTCAGCGGTTAACTCATCGACATACGCCAGGCCCTTATTAATCAGCTCGACAGCGTACTGGTACAGTTGGTCGAAATAGTCTGAGGAGTAACGCACATCACCGCTCCAGGTGAAGCCTAGCCACTCTACATCGTGTTTAATCGACTCGACGAACTCGACGTCTTCTTTCACCGGGTTGGTGTCGTCGAAACGCAAATTACACTGACCCTGATAATCTTGTGCGATGCCAAAGTTCAGGCAGATAGATTTGGCATGACCAATATGCAGGTAGCCATTTGGCTCTGGCGGAAAGCGGGTATGAACCGACGTGTGTTTACCGCTGGCTAAATCTTCGTCAATTATCTGACGGATAAAATTACTCGGGCGGGCTTCTGCCTCACTCATTGTTCTATTCCTCAATGCAAACGCAACAAATATAACCGCATATAATCCAACAAGCCCGACTTGGAAACAACCGTTTGTTACAGGAAATAAAACAAAAAAACGGGAAGAGATTGCTCTCTTCCCGCTGATTTGATTAAAACTCAGTCCGGTCATTCAATACATAAGTACTCTACTACCGCGAATTCTATACTCTAAATAATACGAGTTGCAGGAAGGCGGCAAGCGAATGAATCCCGATGAGCTTACTGTAGTAAGTGATTCGGGTGATTGAACGCAGCCAACGTACATGCAGCTTGAAGTATGACGAGTATAAGCCAATTATTTGCTCTGAATCTCAAACAACGGGCTTTGACCGGCAACAACAGAGCTGCCTGCCAATACCGAGATACCGGCATAATCATCAATATTGCTTACCACAACCGGGCTAATCATTGAGCGCGCATTGGCGTTCAGATAAGCCAGGTCCAGTTCCAATATCGGTTGACCGGCAACGACAGTGGCTCCCTCGTCAACCAGACGAGCAAAGCCCTGACCGTTCAGTTTTACCGTATCAATCCCGATATGAACCACAATTTCTGCGCCGGTTTCAGTTTCCAGACAGAATGCATGGTCAGTATTGAAGATTTTTACGATAGTCCCGTTCGCCGGAGAAACCACCATTTTATCAGTAGGACGGATGGCAACACCCTCACCGACTGCTTTGCTGGCAAAAGCTTCATCAGGAACCTGATCCAGTGCGACAACATCACCTGTAATAGGCGAAACCAGTACCAGAGAGGCTGTTTTAGTGGTGTTAATAACTGCCTGAGGCTTAACGTCTGCGGGTGCCACAGAACTGCTGGTGGCGGCAGGAACCGAACCACCTGCCAACACAGTACGCATGGCCGAAGCAATCAATTCTGCGCGGGTACCCACAATGATTTGCACACTTTGTTTATTCAGACGAATGACACCTGACGCACCTAAGCGCTTGGCAACACTGTCATTAACCTGGGCAGAATCTTTTACGTTCAGACGTAGGCGGGTGATGCAGGCATCAATGGCAGTCAGGTTATCTGAACCACCGATAGCACCAATATAGCGACGCGCCAAACCGTTGATTTCACTTTCGTTTACTGCTGGGGTGTTATCAACATTGACGTCATAACCATCTTCTTCACTGCCTTCAACTGCCAATTCACGCCCAGGTGTCAGCAAGTTGAATTTCTGGATGGTGAAACGGAACACCACGTAGTAAATGGCGAAGAACACCAAACCTTGTGGGATCAGCATATACCACTGTGTGGCTAGCGGGTTGCGAGAAGAGAGCACCATATCCACTAAACCGGCGCTGAAACCAAAGCCGGCAATCCAATGCATGCTGGCAGCAATGAACACCGAAATACCGGTCAGCACGGCGTGCAAGAAGTACAGTACCGGTGCGACAAACATGAAGGAGAATTCAAGTGGTTCGGTGATACCAGTGAAGAAAGCTGCAAATGCACCCGCCAACATGATACCAGCCACTTTCGCTCTATTTTCAGGACGCGCGCAGTGATAAATCGCCAACGCCGCACCCGGTAAACCAAACATCATGATTGGGAAGAAGCCAGCCTGATAACGGCCAGTGATACCCACAACAGCTTTACCAGAATCGATAGATTGTTGGCCACCGAGGAAGTTAGGAATATCGTTAATACCAGCAACGTCAAACCAGAACACTGAGTTCAGGGCATGGTGCAGGCCGACTGGGATAAGCAAGCGGTTGAAGAAGGCATAGATACCCGCCCCCACTGAACCCATATCTTTGATGTATTCGCCGAAGGTCACCAGCGCGTTATAAATCAGTGGCCAAACGTACATCAGAATGAAGGCAACCACGATCATCAGGAAGGACGTCAGAATTGGAACCAGACGGCGGCCGCTGAAGAAGGAGAGTGCTTTTGGCAATTCAACGCTGCTAAAGCGGTTGTACAACTCAGCAGAGATAATACCCACCAGAATACCCACGAACTGGTTGTTGATTTTACCAAAAGCGGCCGGAACCTGATCAACCGGGATCTTTTGAATCATCGACACCGCAGCAGGCGAGCACAGCGTGGTTAATACCAGGAAACCTACAAAGCCGGTCAGTGCAGCCGCACCGTCTTTGTCTTTTGACATACCGTAAGCAACACCAATTGCGAACAGCACGGACATGTTGTCGATAATCGCCGCACCGGATTTGATAAATAATGCCGCCAGTGCATTATCACCACCCCAGCTTACCGGATCGATCCAATAGCCTACGCCCATCAGTATCGCGGCGGCTGGTAGTGTGGCCACTGGGACCATCAAGGCCCGGCCCACTTTTTGTAAGTAACTAAGAATATTCACCTTTCCCCCTATTCGTCCGCTATCGGATCCTTTAAGTAGTTTATTTAATTGACTCACTACCTTTTAGAAAAACGCATGGCACACTTTTTATTTATTCACGGCACGTATTACTCATTGCGGAGTGTAAAAAAATTATTTCGTAACGCAAATTAAAACCCCCTATTCTGTGATAAATGTCACCAAAAACTAGTGAAAAAGCACCAATGCACTAGCCACGATACAAAACTTATTTTATCATTCGAAAAATGAACAAAGCATTGTACCAACGCATGAGTCAAAATCTGGGTTACGCTTAGCTGATGATTCAAATCGCGTAGAGTATAGCCACTATTAGCAATCCAAGAGGTGCAAGATGAGACTTATCCCACTGAAAAACACCACCGAAGTTGGTAAATGGGCAGCACGTCATATCGTTAGCCGTATCAATTCGTTTAAACCAACCGCTGAGCGCCCGTTTGTACTGGGTCTGCCAACCGGTGGCACACCGATGGAAGCATACAAACATCTGGTCGCGATGCACAAAGCCGGTGACGTCAGTTTTCAAAACGTGGTTACGTTCAACATGGACGAATATGTCGGTTTGCCACAAGAACACCCCGAAAGTTACTACACCTTCATGCACTCCAATTTCTTCGATCATGTTGATATCCCAGCCGAGAACATCAACCTGTTAAATGGCAACGCGCCAGATATCGATGAAGAATGTCGTCGTTACGAAGAAAAAATTAAGTCTTACGGTAAAATTAACCTGTTTATGGGTGGCGTGGGCGTTGACGGTCACATCGCATTTAATGAACCGGCATCGTCTTTGGCATCCCGTACTCGTATCAAAACGCTAACGCAAGAAACCCGCATCGCTAACTCCCGCTTCTTTGGTGGTGATGCAAACCTCGTGCCGAAATATGCGCTTACAGTAGGTGTAGGTACCTTGCTGGATGCGGAAGAAGTGATGATTCTGGTCACTGGCCACGGTAAAGCACAAGCCTTGCAAGCTGCGGTCGAAGGTAGCATCAACCACATGTGGACCATCAGTTGCCTGCAACTGCATGCCAAAGCCATCATGGTGTGTGATGAACCTTCCACTATGGAATTGAAGGTTAAAACTGTAAAATACTTCCACGAATTGGAAGCTGAAAATATCAAAGGTCTGTAACAGTCATCAGGGGGCTAAGATGTACGCTTTAACTCACGGCCGTATTTATACCAGCCACGAAGTACTGGATAATCATGCTGTTGTCGTGGCTGATGGATTGATCGAACGTATCTGTCCTGCCGCTGAACTTCCGGCTGATATTGAGGTGCGCGATTTGGGTGGCGCCATTCTGGCCCCCGGTTTTATTGATGTGCAGTTAAATGGCTGCGGCGGCGTGCAATTCAATGATTCTCTCGAAGCTATCTCCGAAGAGACATTGGATATCATGCAGCGCGCGAATGAAAAGTCTGGTTGCACCAGCTTCCTGCCAACACTCATCACATGTAGTGATGAGTTTATGAAGCACGGCATTAATGTCATGCGTTCATACCTGCAAAAAAACCAACATAAAGCGTTGGGTCTGCATCTGGAGGGGCCATATCTTAGCCCACTCAAGAAAGGCACACATAACCCAGCGTTTATTCGCAAACCAACCGCAGAGATGATTGATTATCTGTGTGCAAATGCGGATGTGATTACCCAATTCACTCTGGCACCAGAGATGGTTGATGACAAATACATTCGCCAGTTGACTGAAGCCGGTATTTTGGTTTCAGCCGGTCACTCGAATGCCACTTATCAGCAAGCCCGCCAAGGCTTTGCGGCCGGTATCCGCTTTGCGACACATCTGTATAATGCCATGCCATACATCACCGGGCGTGAACCCGGCCTGATCGGAGCGATTTTTGATACGCCGGAAATCTACACCGGGGTGATAGCAGATGGCCTGCATGTCGACTGGGCCAATATTCGCAACGCAAAACGTCTGAAAGGTGACAAGCTGGTACTGGTAACTGATGCTACCGCTCCGGCGGGTGCTGAAATTGATCAATTTATTTTTGCTGGCAAAACAATATACTATCGCAATGGTTTATGTGTGGATGAGAATGGCACATTAAGCGGCTCAGCACTGACGATGATCGAAGCGGTACAAAATAGTGTGGAACACGTTGGCATCGCACTGGACGAAACATTGCGTATGGCGACACTGTATGCGGCCCGCGCTATTGGCGTGGATAAGCAGTTAGGGAGTATTGAAGTCGGCAAAGTGGCCAACCTGACTGCCTTTACCCGCGATTATAAAATCACTAAAACCATCGTTAACGGTAACGAGGTTTTAAAATAAGCGAGTAATTTTATTGATGAGCACCGGCGGACAGTCACAAATTGGTAATGTGGATCTTGTGAAACAACTCAATGGTGCCGTTGTTTACCGGCTTATTGATCAGCAAGGCCCGATCTCGCGCATTCAGATTGCCGATCTCAGCCAACTCGCCCCCGCCAGTGTCACCAAAATTACGCGTCAGCTGCTGGAACGGGGGCTTATCAAGGAAGTTGATCAGCAAGCCTCTACCGGCGGTCGCCGTGCTATATCTATAGTGACAGAAAACCGCCAGTTCCATACCATTGCGGTGCGCCTGGGCCGCCATGATGCGACTATTACCCTGTTTGATATGAGCGGTAAATCACTGGGTGAAGAACATTATTCGCTACCTGAACGCACGCAAGAAACGCTGGAACACGCGCTGTTTACTATTATCAGTCAGTTTATCGAAGCCTATCAGCGCAAATTGCGTGAGCTGATTGCCATTGCGGTTATCCTCCCAGGCCTGGTTGAACCGCACAAAGGTATCGTGCGCTATATGCCCCATATCAGTGTCAGCAACTGGCCATTAGTCGAAAATCTGCAAAATCGTTTTAATGTCACCAGTTTTGTTGGCCACGATATTCGTAGTTTGGCACTGGCGGAGCACTACTTTGGTGCAACTCGTGACTGTGAAGACTCCATCTTGGTTCGTCTGCATCGTGGTACCGATGCGGGTATTATCGTTAACAGCCAGATATTCTTGGGCAGTAACGGTAACGTGGGTGAAATCGGTCATATCCAGATTGATCCATTGGGTGAGCGCTGTTATTGCGGCAATTTTGGCTGCCTGGAAACAGTTGCCTCCAATGCAGCCATTGAAAATCGAGTGCGCCACCTGCTCGCTCAGGGCTACCCAAGCAAATTAACGTTGGATGATTGTCATATCGGCGCTATCTGCAAAGCGGCTAACCGGGGTGACTTGCTGGCAAGCGAAGTGATTGAGCACGTGGGCCGCTATCTGGGCAAAGCCATTTCTATCGCCATCAACTTATTTAATCCGCAAAAAGTCGTTATTGCGGGTGAAATCATTGAAGCCGATAAAATCCTACTGCCAGCCATTCAGAGTTGCATCAATACACAAGTATTGAAAAACTTCCGCCTGAATCTGCCTATCGTGACGTCGCAGCTTGATCATCAGTCTGCAATTGGTGCTTTTGCTCTGGCTAAGCGCGCCATGTTGAACGGTGTATTATTGCAACGCCTGCTGGAAAGCTAACGCGTAGATGCAAATAAGGCAACGGCAGGGGTAAACGCCTTATCGGTCATGTTATAGTGGACCATTGCCGTGCAAAAATGAGTAATATAATACCCTTCTGACTTGAGGCTGCTGCTCTCACTGACCCGAATACTGACCAGCGTCAGCACATCGGGATGCACTCATTTGCTGCCTAACTGTAACTCCAATTAATTTGGGTTTAACCATGACAATTAAAAGCGTTATTTGTGATATCGATGGTGTGTTGTTACATGATAATAAAGCGATACCGGGCGCTAACGACTTTCTGGCCCGGATTCAAAATGCTGGAATGCCGCTGGTTATTCTGACCAACTATCCGTCACAAACCGCGCAGGATCTGGCTAACCGCTTCAGTTCTGCTGGGTTGGACGTACCCGAAAGCGCCTTTTATACCTCGGCGATGGCGACTGCCGACTTCCTGCGCAATCAGGAAGGTAAAAAGGCCTATGTTGTGGGTGAAGGTGCATTAGTGCACGAACTCTATAAAGCTGGCTTTACCATCACCGATATCAATCCTGATTTTGTTATTGTTGGTGAAACCCGTTCCTATAACTGGGACATGATGCATAAAGCCGCCTATTTTGTCGCCAATGGTGCGCGTTTTATTGCCACCAACCCCGATAGCCACGGGCACGGGTTTGCTCCGGCGTGTGGCGCATTGTGCGCACCTATTGAGAAAATCTCCGGTCGCAAGCCGTTTTATGTGGGCAAGCCCAGCCCGTGGATCATTCGCGCGGCGCTGAATAAAATGCATGCCCATTCAGAAAGCACGGTAATTGTCGGTGATAACCTACGTACCGATATTCTGGCCGGTTTCCAGGCTGGGTTGAAAACGATTTTGGTCCTGTCCGGTGTTTCAACGCTAACAGATATTGAAGCCATGCCATTTCGCCCGAACTACGTTTTCTCTTCCGTGGTTGATATCAATATTATCTAATCTCTGTTGGCGGTCATGTCATGGCCGCCACTCTCTTTTTTGCCCCCACCCCCTTTAGCGCTATGCCTTTTTTTAGTGCAGTGCACCAAAGTTTCTTGCCATTACGCCCTATTTTGGCGCATTTTCTTTTATAGCCTTCGTCCTTGAAGCTGCTGGGGTGTTAGCTGGGTTCACTCACCCGAATCACTTGACTGAGTTAAGCTCATCGGGACTGACTCGCTGGCTGCCTGCCTGCAACGTCAAGTGCTTTGGGTATAGGTACCCATTGCCGTACCAACCATTGCACCAAAATAATAGCGCTGTGAATTGGCGTATAAATTGCATGTATTTCTCACATCTAGTTTAGAAATAATTTGGATGACTGCATCGTCATGGGGCATAACTTGCATCACTCATAAGCAAGTGTGAAAAAACAGATCCAGCGATGAACGACTCAAATTCAACATCATCACCGCCAAAGCAGAGAAGTTAGGGAGATTATTATGTGTTCTATTTTCGGGGTCCTCGACCTTAAAACCGACCCCATTGAGTTACGTAAAAAAGCGCTGGAAATGTCACGTTTAATGCGCCATCGTGGCCCGGATTGGTCTGGTGTGTGGGCAAATGATAAAGCCATTCTCGCCCACGAACGTTTGTCTATCGTTGACGTCAATACCGGTGCCCAGCCCCTGTTTAATGCGGCCCACACGCATATTTTGGCCGTTAACGGTGAAATCTATAATCATCAGGCATTACGTCAGCAATATGGTGACCGTTACGCGTTTCAAACCGGCTCAGATTGTGAAGTGATTCTGGCGTTGTATCAGGAAAAAGGCCCAGACTTCCTTGATGACCTGCAAGGTATGTTCGCTTTCGTCCTGTACGATACAGAAAAAGATGCCTATCTGATTGGCCGTGACCATTTGGGGATTATCCCGCTATATATGGGCCATGATGAAAACGGCAACATGTTTGTTGCTTCAGAGATGAAAGCATTGGTACCGGTGTGCCGCACCATTAAAGAGTTCCCAGCGGGCAGCTATCTGTGGAGTAAAGAGGGTGAGATTCGCGAATACTATCATCGCGATTGGTTTGATTTCGACAACGTCAAAGACAATGTAACTGACAAAGTTCAGTTGGCTAACGCGTTAGAAGACGCGGTAAAAAGCCACTTGATGTCTGACGTGCCTTACGGTGTATTGCTGTCCGGTGGTCTGGACTCTTCCGTTATCTCTGCTATCACCAAAAAATTTGCCGCCCGTCGTGTCGAAGACGATGAGCGCAGTGAAGCCTGGTGGCCACAACTGCACTCCTTTGCAGTGGGTCTGATTGGCTCACCGGATTTACGTGCTGCGAAAGAAGTCGCCAACCATTTAGGTACCGTGCACCATGAAATTCATTTCACCGTGCAAGAAGGTTTGGATGCTATCCGTGATGTGATTTATCACATTGAAACCTATGATGTCACCACCATCCGTGCCTCAACACCAATGTATCTGATGTCGCGTAAAATCAAAGCGATGGGGATCAAGATGGTGCTGTCTGGCGAAGGGTCTGATGAAGTGTTCGGCGGCTACCTCTACTTCCACAAAGCACCAAATGCGAAAGAATTGCATGAAGAGACTGTGCGTAAATTGCTAGCCCTGCACATGTATGACTGTGCGCGTGCCAACAAAGCGATGTCTGCCTGGGGTGTTGAGGCCCGCGTCCCCTTCCTAGATAAGAACTTCCTCGATGTTGCGATGCGTATCAATCCGCAGGACAAAATGTGTGGTAATGGCAAAATGGAAAAACATGTCCTGCGTGAATGTTTTGAATCTTACTTACCACACAGCGTCGCCTGGCGTCAGAAAGAACAATTCTCTGATGGTGTCGGCTATAGCTGGATTGACACACTAAAAGAGAAAGCCGCAGAGCAAGTCACTGATCAACAGATGGAAACTGCCCACTTCCGTTTCCCATACAACACGCCATCGTCAAAAGAAGGCTACTTGTATCGCGAAATTTTTGAAGAGCTGTTCCCGCTGCCAAGTGTCGCTGAATGTGTCCCTGGTGGCCCATCAGTCGCCTGTTCATCAGCAAAAGCCATCGAGTGGGATGAATCATTCAAAAGTATGGATGACCCTTCCGGCCGTGCGGTTGGCGTGCATCAGGACGCTTATAAATAATTGAATGTGATGGTCTGCCTATATTGACTGTCCAATCTCAAGGCTGCCCTAGGGTAGCCTTGTTTTTTGCTGGCAAATTCAACAATTAATCACCATAAGTGCTGCTTTAATCACCAGACTGTTCACAAGCCACACAAACGAACCCTTTCAGCGCTTTTTTGGGAAAAAATTAGTTGACGCAATTCGGCCATATACGCATAATGCGCCCCGCAACGCCGATGAAGGTAATGCGGAAAAAGATGGCTACGTAGCTCAGCTGGTTAGAGCACAGCACTCATAATGCTGGGGTCACAGGTTCGATTCCCGTCGTAGCCACCATCTTTTTGCGGGAGTGGCGAAATTGGTAGACGCACTAGATTTAGGTTCTAGCGCCGCAAGGTGTGCGAGTTCAAGTCTCGCCTCCCGCACCATTATTCGTTCATCGGTTTGTCACAGCGGATGGGATATCGCCAAGCGGTAAGGCACCAGGTTTTGATCCTGGCATTCCCAGGTTCGAATCCTGGTATCCCAGCCATCTTTTTTTTGGATGGATAGCTGTAAGGCAAGAGAGTTGTCATATAAAAAAGAATTGTATTTCAGTTGGGATATCGCCAAGCGGTAAGGCACCAGGTTTTGATCCTGGCATTCCCAGGTTCGAATCCTGGTATCCCAGCCATACAACTTCTCAAGATTAAAGATTTAAAGACGGCTACGTAGCTCAGCTGGTTAGAGCACAGCACTCATAATGCTGGGGTCACAGGTTCGATTCCCGTCGTAGCCACCATCTTTTGGGGTATCGCCAAGCGGTAAGGCACTGGATTCTGATTCCAGCATTCCGAGGTTCGAATCCTCGTACCCCAGCCAAATTTAGAAAAGCTCGCTTCGGCGGGCTTTTTGCATTCTGGGATTTCACTATATTCCCTCTTACTTGAGTCCGATGTCTCAAGTCCAGGTTGGATTAGGTTTCGATTGATGGTTGCTTGAGGCGACAACGCCCGCCAAAAGAACAGATCGAATATCAACCGAAACCAGCTCCGAACTGTCCCAAATATTAAGTATTGAACTCAAAAAAACAGACATCCCCTACAACCCCAATGCATACCTCAACGCATGTTCTTTCAATTTGCCCGCGCGCTGAGCGGCTATCAACGCCAGATTCCGTACGAATTTCACCGGTGGCAGATCATTGCTGAATGTGGTGTAAAACACATCCATACCACTTTGCATAATCAGATTATCAGTGCGGCGGCGGCGTTGATAACGCAGTAATACCCGCTCGCTGTGCCACGGTTCTGCCCGTTCACGCGCTTGATTTAGCACCTCCAACAGCGCATCGACATCGCGATATCCCAGATTCACCCCCTGCCCGGCCAGTGGATTAATGGTATGGGCTGCATCCCCGAGTAAGACCAATCCCGGCTGTACATAACGTTGTGCATGGCGCCGCACTAGCGGGAAAGAGCCAGCAGCAATCGCTTTAACAGCCCCCAAACGTGATGGGAAAGCCTTGGCAATTTCCTGATTCAACTGTGCCATCGGCAGCGCCTGAAGCTGACGAATACGCTGCGGGCTGTCGTACCAGACCAATGATGCCCACTGGCCAAATAGCGGTAAGAAAGCACGCGGCCCCGTTGGGAAAAACTGCTGCCAGGTGGTGTCTTGCTGAGCTGTATCCGTCTCTACCGTAATTAACATGCAAGACTGGCGATACTGCCAGCCATTGGTGCCGATACCAGCTAACCGTCGTACCAGAGAGTTGGCACCATCAGCACCTATCACTAAACGGCCCTGTATCTGTTGCTGAGCGTCTAACGTGATTTGCCAGCACTCATCTACTCTAACCATAGTTTGCAGCCGTGACGGGCACAGCAACGTTAAATTGGGGCATTCCGCTATCTGTTGCCATAATGCCAACTGCAAAATCCGGTTCTCAACCATAAACCCCAGCTCAGGTAAAGAGAGCGAGGCGGCATCAAACACCACCTGTGAACCGGGCTGCTCCCAGGTCTCCAACCGACGATAAGGTGCATAACGCATCTGCTGTACCTGCGGCCAGACACCGAGCTGTTTCAGCAACGACACCGAAGTGCAGCCGATAGCGGAAACCCGTAAATCGGGCACGCTGTCAGCCTCAAATGGGGCTGGGGCTTCATGCTCAAGTAACGCGACTGACCAGCCTGTTTGTGCCAGTCCAAGCGCGGCAGCAGCACCGACCATACCGCCCCCCACCACCACAACATCATAATTTGGTTGCGATTTATTCATTTTGGCCATTTTTTAAAAGTTAAAATAACATCCATACTTTATCTGCCCTCAGTGTACCGGATTTTTCATCACCCCACAGAATAACTAAGCCGAACTGCGGTGGTCATCGCAACTGCAAATGACTACAATACCCCGCAACTAGTGAGCCTTTGCGCCTGGCGAACACATGGATCACCGCACCGCGCGATGTGACATTTATGATGAATTTTTGATGGTAGATAAGCCATGACGAAAAAACTGCATATTAAAACCTGGGGCTGCCAGATGAATGAATATGATTCATCTAAAATGGCAGATTTGCTGGCCAGCACCCATGGCTACCAGTTGACTGAGATCCCGGAAGAAGCCGATTTACTGCTACTGAATACCTGTTCAATTCGCGAAAAAGCACAAGAAAAAGTATTCAGCCTGCTGGGCCATTGGAAGCTCCTGAAAGAAAAGAATCCCAATCTGATTATTGGTGTCGGTGGATGTGTAGCATCACAGGAAGGCGAACATCTGCGCCAACGCGCGCCCTGTGTTGATGTCATTTTCGGGCCGCAAACCCTGCATCGCCTGCCAGAAATGATTAACCACGTCCAAGGCACGCACAGTCCGGTGGTAGATATCAGCTTCCCTGAGATTGAAAAGTTTGATCGGCTGCCAGAGCCGCGTGCTGAAGGCCCGACCGCGTTCGTTTCTATCATGGAAGGATGCAATAAATATTGTACCTTCTGCGTGGTGCCTTACACTCGTGGCGAAGAGATCAGCCGCCCAAGTGACGATATTCTGTTTGAAATTGCACAGTTAGCGTCCCAAGGGGTGCGGGAAGTGAATCTGCTCGGCCAGAATGTCAATGCCTATCGCGGTGCCACCTATGACGGCGATATCTGTAGTTTTGCCGAGTTATTGCGGCTGGTTGCCGCCATTGACGGTATCGATCGCATTCGCTTTACCACCAGCCATCCGATTGAGTTTACCGACGATATCATCGATGTTTATCGCGATACGCCAGAACTGGTGAGTTTTCTGCATCTGCCAGTGCAAAGTGGTTCCGACCGAATTTTAACCATGATGAAACGCGCCCACACCGCACTGGAGTACAAAGCTATCATCCGCAAACTGCGGCAGGCGCGGCCAGATATCCAGATAAGTTCCGATTTTATTATCGGTTTCCCTGGTGAAACTCAGCAGGATTTTGCACAAACCATCAAGCTGGTCGCGGAGATTCATTTCGATACCAGTTACAGCTTTATTTACTCTCCACGCCCTGGCACACCCGCGGCAGAGCTACCAGACGATGTCAGTGAAGAGGAGAAAAAACAGCGACTGCATATTTTGCAACAGCGTATCACTCAGCAGGCCATGGAAATCAGCCGCGAGATGGTTGGTAGTGTGCAACGTATTCTGGTAGAAGGCCCCTCCCGCAAAAGTGCGATGGAGCTGGCCGGGCGTACCGAAAATAACCGGGTGGTGAATTTTGAAGGTACACCAGAGATGATTGGCAAATTCGTTGATGTCGAAATTGTAGACGTTTATGCCAGTTCACTGCGCGGTATTTTGCAGCGCACCGAAGACCAGATGGCGCTACGGGTTCATGAATCGCCACAATCGGTCATTGCGCGGACCCGAAAAGAAAATGAAATTGGCGTGGGGCAGTATCAACCCTGACCATAGTTGTTCGAGTTGACTCGCATTAGCAGGCGCTGCATTGTCAGTGCCTGTTTTATTTTAGTGGGCTGCTGCGCAGATTCGGACTGTTTAAGTTGCACCTCCAGAGGGTCGCTACTTGAATAGAGCGTGAAAGCACGGATTGATAAGTAAACTTGCGTCAGCACCATGCACCATGAATAATTCTTAAATGACATGTATGATTGACGTTATATGCCCAAGGCCATTTCCAATACGAAAGGTATAATCGGGTATCAGACAAATAATATCCGTGAATGATATATCCAGAGGAACACAGTGACTCAGAGAAATAGTTTGCACGTAGTGACACAAGAAATCTTGCTAGAGCCCACCGACAATCAGCGTTTGTTGAGTCTGTGCGGCCCTTTTGATGACAACATCAAGCAGTTGGAGCGCCGGTTAGGTATTGAAATTAATCGCCGAGACAACCGTTTCAAGTTAGTCGGTAAGAATATCTGCGTTGTTGCAGCGGCAGATATCCTGCGCCATCTGTATGTTGACACCGCCCCCATTCGGGGTGTTACCCCAGAGATATCCCCAGAAGATATCCACCTTGCGGTGAAAGAGAGTCATGTATTGGAGCAAACGGCACAGAGCGTACCCGATTACGGAAAAGCCGTGAATATCCGTACCAAGCGCGGCATGGTTAAACCGCGTACCCCCAATCAGGCGCAATACATCGCCAATATTCTTGATCACGATATTACCTTTGGGATTGGTCCTGCCGGGACCGGTAAAACCTATCTGGCGGTAGCCGCGGCAGTTGATGCTCTGGAGCGCCAGAATGTGCGCCGTATCTTACTGACCCGCCCGGCCGTTGAAGCGGGCGAAAAATTGGGTTTCCTGCCCGGGGACCTGAGTCAGAAAGTCGATCCATACCTGCGCCCACTTTATGATGCACTGTTTGAAATGCTTGGCTTTGAGCGCGTTGAAAAATTGATCGAACGTAACGTGATTGAAGTGGCTCCGCTGGCATATATGCGGGGCCGGACACTCAATGATGCCTTTATCATTCTGGATGAGAGCCAGAACACCACCATCGAACAGATGAAGATGTTTCTCACCCGTATGGGCTTTAACTCCAAGGCAGTTATTACCGGTGATGTGACGCAAACCGACTTACCGCGCCACCAAAAATCTGGCTTAAGTCATGCCATTGAAGTGCTGTCTGAGGTAGAAGAGCTGAGCTTTAACTTCTTCCATAGCGAAGATGTGGTGCGTCACCCCGTGGTGGCCCGTGTGGTTATTGCCTATGAGGCCTGGGAAGCGGCGGAACAAAAACGCAAAGAGACTATTGCCGAACAACGTAAGCGGGAAAACCATACCCCGTCTGAGCAGGAGGCTCCGTGAGCCAAGTTATACTCGATTTACAAATTGCCTGCGCCGATAGCCAGGGTTTACCTGCCGAAGCTGACTTTCAGCGTTGGTTGGAGGCAGTATTACCGCAGTTTCAAGACGTAGCAGAAGTGACCATTCGGTTGGTTGATGAAGCTGAAAGCCATGAGCTGAATCTAACCTATCGCGGTAAAGATAAACCGACCAATGTCTTGTCTTTTCCTTTTGAGGCCCCACCTGAAATTGAACTGCCACTATTGGGTGATTTAATCATTTGCCGTCAGGTGGTTGAACAAGAAGCTATCGAGCAAGAAAAAGCACTATTAGCTCATTGGGCGCATATGGTTGTTCACGGCAGTCTCCATCTGCTAGGGTATGACCACATCGTGGACGATGAAGCAGAAGAAATGGAGTCAATCGAAACTGAAATTATGCAAAGTCTGGGTTATCCAGATCCGTATATTTCGGAGAAAGACCCCGAATAAACCCATCATATCGGGTGTTATAATGCCCTGTTAGTCGGGGAAAACTGTCGGCGGTGTGAGTCTACTGCTACCGATAAAATATAATCTTTACCCAACGTCATTGGAATTGCAGGTAGGCGGCAAGCAAACCTCGCTAGCCCCTACGGCATCAGATACAAGGGTATAACATGAGTAAACTTAACTAAAACGCCATGAGCGACGACCACTCACAAAACAACGATAGCCCCAGTCCCAAGAAAGGGTTCTTTACTCTTATCCTTAACCAGTTATTTCACGGTGAACCTAAAAACCGTGGTGATTTGGTAGAGCTTATCCGTGATTCTGAACAAAACGATCTGATCGATCCCGATACCCGTGACATGCTGGAAGGCGTGATGGATATTGCCGAGCAGCGCGTGCGGGACATCATGATCCCCCGTTCTCAAATGGTCACATTAAAGCGTAACCAAACGCTGGATGAGTGTTTGGATGTGATTATTGAATCTGCTCACTCCCGCTTTCCGGTGATTAGCGAAGATAAAGATCACATCGAAGGTATCCTGATGGCCAAGGATTTGTTGCCGTTTATGCGCACCGACTCCGAGCCATTCAGTATTGATAAAGTGTTACGGACGGCGGTTGTAGTGCCAGAAAGTAAGCGTGTCGATCGGATGCTGAAGGAGTTCCGTTCCCAGCGCTACCATATGGCTATTGTCATTGATGAGTTTGGTGGCGTGTCAGGGCTGGTGACCATTGAAGATATTCTTGAGCTGATCGTTGGCGAAATAGAAGATGAGTATGACGATGAAGAAGACAGAGATGTGCGTCAACTCAGCAAGCATACCTATACTATTCGTGCGCTGACGCAAATTGAAGATTTCAATGAAGTGTTCAATACCCATTTCAGCGACGATGAGGTTGACACCATTGGTGGCTTGGTAATGCAGGCATTTGGCCATTTACCTGCCCGGGGTGAAACCATTGAAATTGAAGGTTACTTATTTAAAGTTGCCATGGCGGATAGCCGACGTATCATTCAGGTTCATGTAAAAATCCCGGATGATGCTCCGCAACCCAAACTGGAAGAATAAATCCTTGATGCCTATTGCTTCATATCTTCAACGCCAGTGGGTTCGCGCCCTACTGGCGCTATTTTTTGGTGCCTGCGGTACGCTGGCCTATTCACCGTTTGATTACTGGCCCGCAGCCATTGTTTCACTGTTTGGCTTACTCAGTCTAACCCTGAACCGTAATACCCGGCAGTCCGCCTTTATTGGCTTTTGTTGGGGAATGGGGCTATTCGGTAGCGGTATTAACTGGGTCTATGTCAGTATTTCCGAGTTCGGCGGAATGCCAACGGCAATCAATATTTTCCTGGTGGTACTACTGGCGGCCTACCTATCGCTCTACACCCTGCTATTTGCCGGTGTGTTAGCGCGTCTCAGCCCAAAAGCGACATGGTGGCGGCTAGCGATTGCCGCCCCGGTTGTATGGCAACTGACGGAATTCTTGCGCGGCTGGGTGTTGACCGGCTTCCCGTGGCTGCAATTTGGCTACAGCCAGATTAATGGCCCGCTGCGTGGGATTGCCCCAATACTCGGGGTTGATGGCATCACCTTTGTACTGATGGCAATCAGTGGATTACTGGTCTACGCCTGCTATCAGCGCCGGGTGACTGCGGCAATAGTGGCGATGGCACTGTTATTGTTACCATGGCCACTGCGCCAAGTGCATTGGTTCACGCCAGAGCCGGAGCGCGCTGTCAATATCGCCATGGTGCAAGGTAACATTGCTCAGTCCATGAAGTGGGACCCTAAAGTCCTGCTTTCGACCCTGCAAGTCTATCTGGATGAAACTCGCCCGTTTATGGGCAAAGCGCCGATCATCATCTGGCCGGAATCTGCCATTCCTGATATTGAAACCGATCAAACCGGCTTCCTGACAATGGTTGATGATCTGATGCGAGCCAATCATAGCAGCTTGATCACGGGGATTGTCGATGCCCAGCGTCGGCCTGAAGGTCAGGGGTATCATTTCTTTAATAGCGTCATCGTCTTAGGCGATAAAGAACCGTATCAATATCCGAGCCGAAACCGTTACAGCAAACACCATCTGGTCCCATTTGGTGAATTTGTGCCGCTAGAATCCTTACTGCGTCCGCTGGCACCGCTGTTTGACCTACCGATGTCAACGTTCAGCCGTGGCAGTTATGTGCAACCATCGCTCAAGGTGGCAGGATATAACCTGACTGCGGCTATTTGTTATGAAATCGTGTTAGGCCAGCAGGTACGGGATAATTTCAATCCTGATACCAATTTCCTGCTGACCGTCTCGAATGATGCCTGGTTCGGCCACTCAATTGGACCATGGCAACATTTCCAGATGGCACGGATGCGCGCGCTTGAATTGGGTCGCCCTCTGCTGCGCAGTACCAATAACGGTATCACTGCGGTGGTTGGCCCGAGCGGTGAAGTGCTCGCCCAGATCCCGCAATTTACCCAACAGGTGTTAGAGGCCAAAGTTACACCAACAACGGGCGTCACCCCCTATGCCCGTTTGGGTTCATGGCCGATGTGGATTATCACGCTGGTGCTTGGCGCCCTCACGCTGTACCGCGCGATCCGTAGTCGTTCTGATAACAAATAACATAATATGTGGGCATGTTATCTGCATGCCCGTTAATCTTGAGAGCCTTATGTCACTGAAGCCTGAATTTATCCTCACCAGCGAAGCACAACTCAGCGAGCACTACGCCGCCCCCTTTGAAACCGTGTTGAAGAAACAGATAGATCACATTGATGATTATGCTAAAAAACTCATCGCGGCAGCCCCCTTCGCCGTACTGGGTACCCTCGGCGCCAATGGTATCGACTGCTCACCCAAAGGTGGGGAACCGGGTTTTATCCATGTACAGGACAGTAAAACCCTGATGCTACCAGACCGCCCGGGGAACAACCGCCTGGATGGTATCCGCAACCTGCTGCATAACCCCGCTATCGGTATCTTGTTCCTGATCCCCAACTGGGACGAAGGTTTTCGGGTGAATGGCCGGGCTAAGATTTCGGTCGATCCTGAACTGTGTGAGCGCTTTAGCCAAAATGGCCACCCCGCCCGCAGTGTGTTAGTGATCGAGGTTGATGAAGTGTTTATTCATTGTGGCCGCGCGATTACCTTTGCCAAGCTGTGGAGCCCAGAAAAACACGCTGCAAAAGAGACCATTCCGACAGCATTGGATGTGTTTAAGGCCCACGTGGCTATCAACAACCAGCAATTAGGCTAACTGGCAGTAAAGCCGCTGTTTGGCGGCTGATTAATACCCACAACTCCCCGTGGGTATTCTATAGCTCTCAATTGTAGAGCTATTATCCTCATCTCTTCGCCGCGACTGGCACAGACCTTGCATTGTTTCTAACCATTATGTGTTAACTCTCTGCCAATGCCCGCCAATCTTTTAGCCGTTGTCGGGGATTACCGCAACAAGTAGGGAACACAGCGTTTCAAATGCGGGATCAGGATTATTTACACGCTCGTTTATAGGGCATATCCCGCACCATAGAAGTGCATTGCTGTTTTATTGCCTCTATTTGGTGCGATTTGCATCCCAAAAAACAAACATTTATTCATCATTCGCATAACATTTGGCTATTTTTTAAAGATAATCTGATACAAGTAACAGCGAAAACCACGTACTGGCCAACAAAACATCGGTGGTTGTACCGCTGAAACGAAACAAAACGATTTCTCGCCTGACGAGATTTAGCAACAACGTATTTTTAGCATCACAACATCAAGTAATAAAACAACAGCAAAGGAGTTGGACCATGCATATGCGTAAATTGGCGTTAGCGCTACTGTTAGCTGGGATGGCAAGTGGCGTAGCCCAAGCAGAAGAAGCGGCAGCACAACCCGCAGCGAAAGCTGAAGCCCAGGCTGATACTCTGAAAAAGATTAAAGACAGCGGCGTTATCGTAGTGGGTCACCGTGAATCTTCCGTTCCCTTCTCTTATTACGATAATCAGCAGAAAGTTGTTGGTTACGCACAAGATTATTCTAATCTGATCATTGATGCAGTTAAGAAAAAACTTAATGCTCCAGACTTACAGGTCAAACTGATCCCAATCACCTCACAGAATCGTATTCCACTACTGCAAAACGGCACCTTTGACTTTGAGTGTGGTTCCACCACCAATAATCTGGAGCGTCAGCAACAAGCGGCGTTCAGTAATACCATTTTTGTCGTCGGTACCCGTTTACTGACCAAAAAAGGGTCTGAAGTTAAAGATTTCAAAGATTTGGCCGGTAAAGCAGTGGTTGTAACTTCAGGTACGACATCTGAAGTCCTGCTGAATAAGCTAAATGAAAAAGACAAAATGGATATGCGCATCATCAGCGCCAAAGACCACGGTGACTCTTTCCGCACCTTGGAAAGTGGCCGCGCAGTGGCCTTTATGATGGATGATGCTCTGCTAGCCGGTGAGCGAGCCAAAGCCAAGAAACCAGACCAATGGGATATCGTCGGTACTCCGCAGTCTCAGGAAGCTTACGGCTGTATGTTGCGCAAAAATGATCCGGCCTTTAAAGCCTTATTGGATGAAACCATTGCCAGTGCACAAACTTCTGGTGTAGCTGAAAAATCATTCGATCGCTGGTTCAAAAACCCAATTCCACCTAAAAATCTTAACCTGAATTTCTCACTGTCTGATGAAATGAAGGCGCTGTTCAAAGCACCTAACGATAAAGCATTGAACTAACAATAATAAATCAGGGCGGGTGGTTACCTGCCCGATTCGATTGATGATGGGCCGATAGGAGATACCCAATAGATTTCAGAGTGCAGGAAGACGGCAAGCAAGAGACAAATTGGTTGTAAACCATTTTGAACAGCGCTTGCGCTGGCCCGTAGGGTGAGCCTCTGATGAGGTTCATAATCCTGATGAGCTTATACAAATAAGTGATTCAGGTGAACGAGGGCAGCCAACACATCTGCAATTTGAAAGATGCAGGGTAAAGACAGGATGCGGGGTGGCCGTTCCCCACTCCGCATTTTTTTGTGAGTCCTCAAGGTCGCTACGCATTAAATCATCAGTCATCAGGGTGGCTTATCCATCCTTTTAAGGGAGTTTGTTATGTCAATAGACTGGAACTGGGGCATCTTCTTGCAACCTGCCCCCTTCGGCAATACCACCTACCTCGGCTGGATCTGGTCCGGCTTTCAAGTCACCGTCGCTTTGTCACTGTGCGCCTGGGTGATCGCGTTCTTTGTCGGTTCACTGTTTGGTATTTTAAGAACCGTGCCCAATCGAATCCTGTCAGGGATTGGGACCTGCTACGTTGAGCTGTTTCGTAACGTACCCTTGATTGTGCAATTCTTTACCTGGTATCTGGTGGTACCTGAACTGTTGCCAGTTGATATTGGCATGTGGTTTAAAAGTGAACTTGACCCGAACATACAGTTCTTTCTTTCATCGATGCTTTGCCTTGGCTTATTTACCGCAGCACGTGTTTGTGAACAAGTCCGTGCCGGGATTCAGTCACTGCCTCGAGGCCAGAAAGCAGCGGGTTTGGCTATGGGGTTGACCCTGCCACAAACCTATCGCTATGTGTTACTGCCCAATGCTTATCGGGTGATCATTCCCCCGATGACCTCAGAAATGCTCAACCTGGTAAAAAACTCCGCCATTGCTTCAACAATCGGATTAGTCGATATGGCCGCTCAAGCCGGTAAATTGCTGGATTATTCAGCTCACGCCTATGAGTCCTTCACCGCCATCACTCTTGGTTATGTACTGATCAACGCCGTGATCATGCTGTTGATGCGATTAGTTGAAAAGAAAGTGCAGTTACCCGGCAATCTGGGGAGTAAATAATGTACGAATTTGATTGGAGTTCTATCGCCCCCAGCATGCCCTATCTGCTGCAAGGGTTAGTGGTCACCGCCAAGATAACCATTACCGCTATCGTATTTGGCATTATCTGGGGGACGGTTCTGGCAGTCATGCGCTTGTCGCCGATTAAAGCCATCAGTTGGTTTGCAACTGCCTATGTCAACGTGTTCCGCTCTATTCCGTTGGTGATGGTGCTGCTGTGGTTTTATTTGGTTGTCCCGAGCTTATTACAAAATGTGCTGGGCTTATCACCAAAAACTGATATTCGGTTAATCTCAGCCATGGTAGCCTTTTCGCTGTTTGAAGCGGCCTATTACTCAGAAATTATCCGCGCCGGGATCATGAGTATTTCCCGTGGGCAATCCTCTGCTGCGTTGGCATTGGGCATGACCCATGGGCAGTCAATGCGGCTGGTTATCCTGCCCCAGGCTTTCCGCGCAATGGTGCCGCTGCTGTTAACTCAGGGGATAGTGTTATTTCAGGATACTTCACTGGTGTATGTCCTTAGCCTGGCCGATTTCTTCCGCACCGCCACCACCATTGGCGAACGGGACGGTACTCAGGTCGAAATGGTGCTGTTTGCCGGTTTGGTTTATTTCGTTATCAGTATTGCCGCGTCGATGCTGGTTAACTATTTGAAGAAAAGGACTGTTTGATGATTTCCCTGAAAAATGTTTCTAAGTGGTACGGCCACTTTCAGGTGCTGGCTGACTGCACCACCGAAGTTAAAAAAGGTGAGGTTGTGGTGGTCTGTGGTCCTTCAGGCTCAGGCAAATCAACCTTAATCAAAACTGTTAATGGGCTGGAACCTATTCAAAAAGGCAGCATTACAGTTAATGGTATTGGTGTGAATGATAAAGGCACTAATCTGGCCCAACTGCGTTCCAAAGTGGGCATGGTGTTCCAACATTTCGAGCTGTTCCCACACCTGTCTATCATTGAAAATCTGACGCTGGCGCAAATCAAAGTACTCAAACGTGATAAAGCAGAAGCACGTGAAAAGGGGTTGAAACTGTTAGATCGCGTGGGCCTTTCTACCCATGCAGATAAATTTCCTTCTCAGTTATCGGGTGGCCAGCAGCAGCGCGTGGCAATTGCCCGCGCACTCTGCATGGACCCCATTGCCATGCTGTTTGATGAACCCACCTCCGCACTTGACCCGGAAATGATCAACGAAGTGTTGGATGTGATGGTCAAACTGGCATTGGAAGGGATGACCATGATGGTAGTTACCCACGAAATGGGCTTCGCCCGCAAAGTGGCTAACCGCGTTATTTTTATGGATGAAGGGAAAATCGTCGAAGACAGCAACAAAGATGATTTCTTTAATAATCCTAAATCAGATCGCGCCAAAGATTTCCTGGCAAAAATCCTGCATTAATCACACCACCTCCCCTGCGCCCGTAGGGGAGGAAATTTGCGTCTGTTCTCTTTTTACGCCCTGCGTGATTGCTTATCCGTTTTTTTGTGCGCATCCTCTGATTAACACTGTGACTAACAAGAGGAAAAGTGATGCCCCGCTCTATTATCATTGATTGCGATCCCGGCCATGACGATGCTATTGCATTGATTCTGGCGTTGGCCTCCCCCGAACTCAACGTAGCAGCGGTTACCACTTGTGCCGGTAACCAAACTCCCGACAAAACTTTGCGTAATGCCCTGCGCATTCTGACACTGCTCAAGCGTCAGGATATCCCGGTGGCAGGCGGCGCACTCAAACCATTACTGCGCGAATTGATTATTGCCGACAATGTTCACGGTGAAAGCGGGTTAGATGGCCCCTCATTACCGGATCCAGATTTTGCCCCGCAAACTGACAATGCGGTGGAGCTAATGGCGAGAATATTTCGTGCCAGCCCTCATCCGGTGACCCTTGTGGCTACAGGCCCATTGACTAACATTGCCTTGCTGCTGGCCGGTCATGGCGCTCTGACGGCCAAAATAGAGCGTATAGTCATCATGGGGGGGGCCGTGATGCTAGGAAACTGGACCGCCGCTGCTGAATTTAATATTTTTGTCGACCCTGAGGCCGCTGATCGGGTATTTAAATCAGGTATTCCGCTTACTATGGCCGGGTTGGATGTGACCCATCAGGCACAAGTAATGGATGAAGATATCGATCGCATTCGTCAGTTGAATAATCCGGTCGCCGACGTGGTAGCAGGCTTACTGGACTTCTTCATGCTGTATCACCGCCAGGAACGCTGGGGTTTTCAAGGTGCCCCGCTACATGACCCTTGCACCATTGCCTGGTTATTGGCCCCCGAGTTATTCACTAGCATTGAACGCTGGGTCGGCATCGAAACGCGTGGTGAATACACCCAAGGCATGACGGTGGTCGATTATTACCAGCTCACAGATAATGTGCCTAATGCAGAAGTGTTGATGGGTATCGACAGGAAAGGATTTATTGATTTGCTGGTTGAACGGGTTGCCCGCTACAGCGAATAATCGAATGACACTCCGCCACTGCGGAGTGTCTCTTTTTAGCCCAAATTAATGTTAGGGCTGGAATGGCCGGCGGTTAAATTGGTCATGCCCACACTTAGGGCAGAGCGGCAACACTTCAGGGGTATAGAAAGCCAGGCGATGGTGGCACTTTTCACACACCAGATTCCCTAATCCAACCACCTCACCACTGTGATACACCCCATGGTGGCTGACATCTTTAAACACTTCACGCCACTCTAGCTGTGTTTTATCAGTGATATCCGCCAGCTCCTGCCACAGGCTCTCTTTAATCACCCGCATAAATACACTATCAGTGAATTCGTCCTTACTCTCTTCATAACTACGGGCAAACTCCTCCAGATCGCGGCGCACCGCCTGAATGATTTGCTCAACCTCACTCCGGCTCAACTCTTCTACTGCGTCTAACCGCTGCTCGGCGCTTTCCACCAGCTTATCGATATCACGTTCACCATTTTTCAAGCGTTCTGTCAGTGATGCCACCAACTCACGATAATATTGAGCTACCTTGTTCATACTGTCTCCTCGATCCGCGATTGTGATACAGCAAAGGTTGTTACAAAGAAAATAGTGATAGAGCCAATCTCTCGCCTGCTTATGGTTGCCCCGCTGCTGCTGTCTGCTGGTACTTACTCTGATATTAAAGCTAACGTTTATTATTTTAGCCGTAAATGACTGAAGTCACGTCATCATAAGGTTGTTACTCCCCCACTTTGATGATTTCTGCCATTCACCGCGCAGAAAAACCGTTCTGCGGGATGCTGAGTGTTGTTGCGCCTGCCGCTTATCAGCTATGCTATGCGGATCTCTCTTTATGATATGAAACAGATGATGCTACAGGCGTAGCTGTTTTTCACTATAGGACCACTGGCCGCCATGCAAGAGCAATACCGCCCAGAAGATATCGAAACGCAAGTACAGCTTCACTGGCAAGAGAAGCAAACATTTAAAGTCACTGAAGATACCAGCAAAGAAAAATATTACTGCCTATCTATGCTGCCATACCCTTCAGGACGCCTACATATGGGGCACGTTCGTAACTACACCATTGGTGATGTTATCTCACGCTACCAACGTATGCTGGGCAAGAACGTCCTACAGCCGATTGGCTGGGATGCGTTTGGCCTGCCGGCAGAAGGTGCAGCAGTTAAAAATAACACCGCACCGGCCCCATGGACTTACGACAACATCGAATATATGAAGAACCAGTTGAAACTACTGGGCTTCGGTTACGACTGGGATCGCGAGATTGCCACCTGTAAACCTGACTATTACCGTTGGGAACAGTGGTTCTTCACCAAGTTGTATGAAAAAGGCATGGTCTACAAAAAGACCTCTGCGGTTAACTGGTGTCCACAAGATATGACCGTGTTAGCCAACGAACAGGTAATCGACGGCTGCTGTTGGCGTTGTGATACCAAGGTTGAACGCAAAGAGATCCCGCAGTGGTTTATTAAAATCACCGATTACGCTGATCAGTTGCTTAATGATCTGGACACGCTGGAAAGCTGGCCAGAGCAGGTGAAAACCATGCAACGCAACTGGATTGGCCGCTCCGAAGGGGTTGATATCGTTTTCGACGTGCAAGATAGCGAAGAAAAACTGTCAGTTTATACCACCCGCCCAGACACCTTTATGGGTGTGACCTATGTGGCGGTTGCTGCCGGTCACCCATTGTCACTGCAAGCGGCTGCCACCAACCCGGCGCTAGCTGATTTTGTGGCTGAATGTCGCAATACCAAAGTTGCCGAAGCTGAAATGGCAACGATGGAGAAAAAAGGCATGGCGACCGGCCTATACGCCATCCATCCACTGACAGGTGAGAAGCTGGCTATCTGGGCCGCTAACTTTGTCTTGATGGATTACGGTACCGGCGCGGTAATGGCGGTTCCAGGCCACGATGCCCGTGACTGGGAATTTGCCACCAAATACCACCTGCCAATCAAGCCAGTTATTTTAGCCGCTGACGGTAGCGAGCCTGATTTGAGTCAGGAAGCCATGACCGAAAAAGGCACCCTGTTCAACTCCGGCGAGTTCGACGGTCTGGATTATGAAGCGGGCTTTAATGCCATTGCTGACAAACTGGTGGCTCTCGGTGTTGGCCAGCGTAAAGTGAATTATCGCCTGCGCGATTGGGGTGTATCACGTCAGCGTTATTGGGGTGCGCCTATCCCAATGGTGACATTGGAAGATGGCACCGTCGTGCCAACACCAGAAGACCAACTGCCGGTTATCCTGCCAGAAGATGTTGTAATGGACGGTATTACCAGCCCGATCAAGGCTAATCCTGAGTGGGCGAAAACCACCGTTAACGGGATGCCGGGCCTGCGTGAAACTGATACTTTCGATACCTTTATGGAATCATCTTGGTATTACGCACGCTACACCTGCCCACAATTTGACGAGGGCATGCTGGACCCTGCCGCCGCCAACTACTGGCTGCCCGTTGATCAGTATGTAGGCGGTATTGAACACGCCATCATGCACCTGATGTACTTCCGTTTCTTCCACAAACTACTGCGTGATGCCGGTCTGGTGAACTCCGACGAACCAGCCAAACGTCTGTTGTGCCAAGGCATGGTATTGGCTGACGCCTTCTACTACACCGGTACCAGCGGTGAACGTATCTGGGTTTCACCGGCTGATGCTATTGTCGAGCGTGATGAGAAAGGGCGGATTGTTAAAGCGACCGACGCGCAAGGCCATGAACTGGTGTATGCCGGTATGAGCAAAATGTCGAAATCGAAAAACAACGGTATCGACCCGCAAGTTATGGTAGAAAAATACGGTGCCGATACTGTGCGCCTGTTTATGATGTTTGCATCGCCGGCAGAAATGACGTTGGAATGGCAGGAGTCTGGCGTTGAAGGGGCTAACCGCTTCTTAAAACGTGTCTGGCGTCTGGTGTTTGAAAGCACTGCCAAAGGTGCAACTGCGCCGCTGGATATTGCCAGCCTGACGGAAGAGCAAAAATCACTGCGTCGTGATCTGCACAAAACGATTGCCAAAGTCACTGATGACGTGGGCCGCCGTCAAACCTTCAACACCGCCATCGCTGCGGTGATGGAGTTGATGAACAAGCTGGGCCGTGCACCTCAGGAAACTGAGCAAGATCGTGCTCTGCTGCAAGAAGCATTACTGGCAGTGGTACGTATGCTTTATCCATTCACCCCGCACGTTTGCTTCAGTTTGTGGCAAGCTCTGGGTGGTGAAGGTGATATCGATACCGCACCATGGCCAATTGCTGATGAACAGGCGATGGTCGAAGACTCTAAATTAGTAGTCGTACAGGTTAATGGTAAAGTGCGTGGCAGAATTACTGTGCCTGCCGATGCCACTGAACAGCAAGTTCGCGAACGCGCTGGTCAAGAGCACCTGGTGGCTAAATACCTGGATGGGGTTACTGTGCGTAAAGTAATCTACGTCCCTGGCAAACTGCTTAACCTGGTTGTAGGTTAAGACAAGGAGGAGTTGTGCGACATCGTATTCTGACATTGTTGCTGGGGTTAGCGGTGCTGGTCACCGCTGGCTGTGGCTTTAATCTGCGAGGCACCACTCAGGTGCCACCTGAACTGCAAAAACTGTTGCTGGAAAGTAGTGACCCTTATGGCCCGTTAACCCGAGCTGTACGTCAACAGTTGCGTTTAAGCAATGTCACCATTGTTGATGACCCGATGCGTAAAGACTTACCCGCCTTGCGGATCCTTGGTTCATCAGAAAATCAGGATACCGTGTCAATCTTCCGCAACGGGGTAACGGCGGAGTATCAGTTAGTGTTGCATGTGCAGGCGCAGGTATTGATACCGGGCCATGATATTTACCCATTACGGGTTAATATCTTCCGCACATTCTTCGATAACCCGTTAACAGCGCTCGCCAAAGATGCTGAAGCTCAGGTTCTCCGTCAGGAAATGCGTGAACAAGCCGCTCAGCAGTTAGTACGTCAGCTTCTGACCGTACATGCTGCAGAAGTCAAAAATGCGCAAGAAAATGGTGACAAGCCGGTTGGCAATAATACAGCAACAGGCGCCGCCAAGATGGCAGAAACTAAAGAAATCAATATTGGCAAACCCGCAGTCAGTACCCCGGCCCAATGATCCGAGTCTATCCTGAACAACTTGTCGCGCAGCTCCATGAGGGGCTGCGCGCTTGCTATCTGTTATGCGGCAATGAGCCATTGCTGTTACAAGAAAGTCAGGACCACATTCGTCGGGTAGCAATAGAGCATGATTTCACCGAACATTTCAGTTTTGCGCTGGATACTCATACCGAGTGGGACAATATCTTTAGTCTTTGTCAGGCACTCAGTCTATTTGCCAGCCGCCAGACATTGACGCTGAGCTTCCCTGACAGTGGTTTAACGGCACCAATGAACGAACAATTGGTTAAGTTATCGGGCCTGTTACATTCAGATATTTTATTGATTTTGCGCGCAAATAAACTAACCAAAGCACAAGAAAACAGTGCCTGGTTTAAAGCACTCGGTAGCAATGGCGTATTTGTCAGTTGCCAAACGCCGGAGCAGGCACAACTGCCACGTTGGGTCAGTACACGGGCTAAAAGCCTGAATCTGGAGGTCGATGACCCCGCCATTCAACTGCTTTGTTACTGCTACGAAGGCAATCTGCTGGCGCTATCACAAGCTTTGGAACGGTTATCGTTGCTCTACCCTGACGGTAAACTGACGCTGCCTAAAGTTGAGCAAGCGGTCAACGATGCCGCGCATTTCACCCCTTACCACTGGCTCGATGCCCTAATAGCTGGGAAGAGCAAACGCGCCTGGCATATCCTGCAACAATTGCAGCAGGAAGAGAGTGAACCGGTTATTTTGCTGCGCACCTTACAGCGAGAACTGCTCTTGCTGCTAACGTTGAAGCGCCGCATGGATCAGGTGCCACTGCGTACGCTATTTGATCAGTTAAAAGTGTGGCAAAATCGCCGGCCCATGATGACGCAGGCTCTGCAACGCCTTTCGCTGCCACAATTGCAACAAGCCGTTCATTTGCTGGCACAGATAGAAGTTCGCTTGAAACAGGATTATGGTCAGTCAATCTGGCCTGAATTAGAAACGCTATCTATGCTGATGTGTGGCAAAATATTACCTGAGAGCTTTTTTGATGCCCAATAAATCCCCGACTCGCGCCCTACATGCCCTGTTCGGCGGTACCTTTGACCCCATTCATTACGGCCACTTGACGCCGGTTGAAGCATTGGCTCAACAAGTGGGTCTGCAACATATTATTTTATTACCCAATAATGTCCCACCTCACCGCCCACAACCCGAGGCCAATGCACAGCAACGGCTGAAAATGGTGGAACTGGCGGTAGCCGGTAACCCGCTGTTCAGCGTCGACTCGCGGGAGTTATTGCGCGATACCCCCTCATTCACCATTGATACCCTGGAATCACTGCGTAAAGAACGTGGTGCTGAACTGCCGTTAGCGTTTATCATTGGGCAGGATTCATTATTATCGCTGCATAAATGGCATCGCTGGCAATCGATATTGGATGTGTGCCATTTGCTGGTTTGCGCCCGCCCTGGTTACTCACAAACGCTGGAAACACCTGAGTTACAACAATGGCTTGATGAGCGACGGGTCTTGGATCCGCAAGCATTAAACCTGCAACCACAAGGGTTAATCTATCTGGCTGATACACCTTTATTGAATATTTCAGCTACCGATATTCGTCATCGGCGTCATAATGGTGAGAGCTGCGATGACCTACTGCCGCGTGCTGTCCAGCGATATATTGAGTTACAAGGTTTATATCGCGGTTGAGGAACTGAGGGTTTATATCGCGACGCATTCACCCATGTTATACTCCGCCGCTAAATTTCAGGTATTCGCTGAAAAACCGTTACATTCTAACTGTTCATACCGGTAACTGTTCGTGGGAACTCCTGCAAACAATACGGAAGAACGTTAATACCCAAAGAACTTGACGTTGCAGGTAGCCAGCCAGCGCACGAATCCCGATAAGCTTATTTATGTAGGGTCAACTACAGGTAAGTGATTCGGGTGAGAAAGTGCAGCTAACACCCCAGCAACTTCAAGGACGAAGGGTATGGACAGAAATCACCCGAGGGGGAACCTTTGCAAGGTAAAGCGCCCCTTAAACCAATAAAAATCATAATAATCAATTGGTAACGTGATTTATTGCTTAATATATATGCGACATTTCAGGACATTATTAGACATTACGCGACATATTAATCAATAACTTACCACTCCGTTTTGACCTATAAATACCACACCTCATGGGCATCTATGCCCGATTCAATTTACTCCCTCACTTTCACCAATTCAAAACCATCAGCTTTTATGGTTGATAACACGTTACCCTCCATCTTGTGATCCCCTATTAGAAGAACCCACTTTTCATTTTTGGTCAGATCTTTAACTGAAAATGACTGAGACTCAGTAATTCCATAGATACCATTTCCTGATGCTCGCATGTCAATATGGAACAAAGTTCTATACAGACCGCCCATATGGCTATCAGTACCAACTATTGATAGGTCCTCTTTCTCTTTTTTATCAAGATATGAATTTACAAACAAAGCCGATCTGTCATACACATCAGATTCTACGTGACTAATTATTTCTTTATTTGTTTCATAAATTACAACACATGCAATAAGAGGAAGTATTAAGAATGCATATAATCTTGAAGCATTCCTTACAGAAAAAGGCCACACAAATACATTAAATAAAAGAATGTATAGGATAAATTTAAACATAACCCCAGAGTTAACTATGCCAAATAACTCTGGTGCAGTTGAGTTATGAAACTCATAAGGATTAAACCCATTCCTTAAACTGTAAATAATTGCAATTGATAACAAGATGGAAAATACAAGCCTTAGCTTAGAAAAGCCAGAAGAATAACTATTAATTGATGATTTAAATGCTATAAGCATTAGCAATGGAAGTGCGAATGCATAATATCTAACATGTAAATGATTTGGCGGTTCTATCTTTGATATTGATGCAGTAAACAATGCCGTTACAACAACAAGAGAAAACACGACAAAAATAGAAAAAATATATAGTTCTTTATTTTTATTATCTTCGGTGTAATATTTATTTTTACTTACTAAGTTAATTAAGAAATAAAGTATATTTAAAACAGGGATAGAGTAAAGTACAGCAATTGGAAGAAGGTTGCCTTTCAGGCTGTTAATGGTAAATTTAGCCATTTCGATGTAATGAGATAGCCCGCCTACTACAGCAGAATCAGCATAAGGCGAATAAAATGTTCCAAATAATGATACGCCATTGATTCCCGATATTAGATACCCAATAAAAAACTTAACTAACAGAGCTATTGCTGGGATAGATAAAATTATAAACCCTTTTTTTATCACCCCATAATTTTTAATAGCATTACCGCAAAAAAAATAACACACTACAACCGCAGGTATAACAAATAGCGCGTGAGGCTTTATTAATGATAATATCCCCCATGCAAAAGCAGTTATAAACAAACCTTTTTTGTCGAAACTATTTATCGATAATAATGTAATATACACTGACAACCAGAATCCAAGAAAGTACATAGACTCCGGCATAAAATACGCCGTATATGTATTGAATTGACCAAACATTACTATCAGCATAAACAGCAATGATAATCCTTTCCCTATATAAATCCTCCCTGATAGGTAAATAAATGGACTTGCTGCAATAAAGAACAAAACATTTAATATTCTTGCGCAACCTAGGAAGCCATCACCACACACACTAGTGAAGCTATAGACAAGGAAAAACAAATGATTAGGTAATGCAGATAGTCCAAAAGGAAGATTTCTTGATGCATGGCTGTATGAATACTCATCAGCAAATACTATAGGGTATAATCCACTATTCCTTATCAACAAAAAGAAAGACAGCGAGAATAACATTGCCACTGTAATATTTACTTTATTTCTATTTATCCAATTACTTATGCTCACCAATTTCACCGGAATCATTGATTTAAGATAACAAAAGTGTACCAGTTGTGAGACGCGCGGAGAAGTAAACACATAAGAAAATCACTAAAAGGCGTCCTTGCCTACTGTTTTACCTTGAGAGTTAAAGGTTATTAGCTACGACTTTAGTTGCACCAGATGTAAGATCGTTAATGGTCGCCATGGCTGCCACACCGGAAGCTAAGTTATCAGTAACGACGAAACGGTTAACTCCCGCGTCTAACTGAATAAGATAAGGGAATGATAGCCCCGCATTCGTATCAGCTAAGTTACCACAAATGTGCAGTCTTGATGCTCCGTTACCGATTTGAATTGCAGGATTGCTGGCGCTCTGAAAGTTTATAAGGTAGTTTTCATTAATATGAACTCCTGTAATATTAGGACCCGCTATATTTATAACCCGCCCCTTACCCGCCCCGAGTGTATTTTCATCGACTCTGATGTTATACATCTTGCACGTCCCGCTGGTGATGAACTCTATTTGTGACATCGAAGTGCTAATGTTCCCACCATACATATAATTATTAACAACCTGAATATCACTGATCAATGATGTACCAGTCCCCCCAGATGTAAAGCTCATGATGGTACTAGAATCGCCATCCCACTGGCAGTTAGTGAAGAACAAATCCTGTAGCCAGCCACCATTAAGGGCATAGCCATGCACCTGTTGATATGCTGGATATATGACGCACTCAGTAAACCTAACCCCTGCAATCTGGTTCGCGGCGGTAGCTGGGTTGTAGGTAGCAACAACGTAGAAGCTAATACAATGAGAATCGGTAATTAAGTGATTATTTACAAGTTGGCAGTTTTCAAAACTTAAATCACCACAGAATCCACCATTAGCCTGAATTCGAATGCAGTTACTGGCCGTTGTCATTCCATCATTCCAAATACCCAACCTTGAAAATTTAATTTGTCGTATATTTGTTAAATGCAGACTTTGAGTGAAGTTTGAAATAAATACATCGGACACCACAGATTCTTTTAGTCCGATTAGCTTACCAGTAGCTGTGCCTATGGCTAGACCAGAGGTAGGGCCAGATCCCTTTGTTTGTGGTTCCAGTCCAAAGTCATGCAAGTAAATATCTACAATTGCTTGCGTGGAATCGGTGCTACCGACCAGGGAGATAGCGCTGGTCCCGGTAAATGTTGCTCCCGCTACTATCCTTGTTCCAGAGAAGATTATCCCCTGCCCAGCAAGCTCAATGCCGATATTTGCAGATGCAGGGATTGTCCATGTGCTGGAGATTAAAAACTTACCAGATCCAAGCTCTATTTTTGGCCTTACCCCTTTGACACTTGCGCTTGCAGCAACACACGCGCTGGCGGCGTTTAATGCAGGTGAGCAGTCAAATGTGTTGTCACCAAGTGCACCCCACCACTCAGGCATTACATAACGAAGTCCGACGACAGCCCCGGAACCGTAGAATATTTTCCAGCGCGGTGAATGTAACTCATTGGTCAATGTTAATGTAAACCCAGAATTAACAGTAATCCTACCACTTCTAACTACAGTGACAGTATTGAGACTACATGTTGAATTGATTATTAAATTACCATCAAGAAGCATATAGCCATTTAAAGATACCCCTGGAGAAATAAGGTAATTACCACCTTGAGGAACTAATACGTTACGGCCAGACGCGAAAGCATTAATAAAAGAAGTTGTATCGTTTGTTACGCCATCCCCTACCGCCCCGAAGTCCTTTACGCTTACCGTCTCCTCATTTTTGTCATGCTGCGTTCTACCAACTGATAAGGGTAACGTCGACTTTACACCTATAAGAGCGTCGCCATAGCCGCTTGCTGTATTTATCAATTGAGTTCGCAATGCTGCATCACCGACACTGACCCAAGCACCAGTCCCAATGCCGCCAGTTGTCGCAGGAGTTGACCCAGCAGGAACAACCTTAGGAAATGACCCATCCCAACGGTAATACTCACCATTACTTTCCCAGCGCAGTACTTGACTTGAATTATCTAGCGTGGCCCCGTCTTCAAACGAATCCATAGTAATAAAGCCAAATGCTTTAATGGCCTTTTCAATAATGTCCCTCATCCCCTCAATAGTTAGATGATCTCTTCCAAGTCTATCTGTGTATGTAAGTACAAATGAGGTAACGAATTCGTCTATCTTCCCGGCGTTAAACTTTAAATCAACAGCAGCTTCGCTCGGCACAGGATTTTGCGTAGGTGTAGTAGTCATATTTTTTCCATAAAAAAACCCAGCACATTGGCTGGGTCTTATTGGTTAATGATATTAATTATGAGATTACATAGTCATGTATCTTGTCGCTATACTCTGCTAGCGTTAAGGATGTCGTCCCGTCGGTGTTTGGTGTCTTATCTGTTATTGTCCATTTTGTTAATTCAATTTCTGACTCGGCAGCAATAAAAAATCTCGAAGATGATTGAGTTTTATATCCATCCCATATATTCAAACTTATTTCTGGAATTTCCGCAGTAAACCCAAAGTCGGTATCCTCTCTTTTATGCACAAGATACTTTCCTGTTGGGTATCCCATGCTATCTGTTATTACGACGAATAATGGACTTGAAGAAAATTCTATTCTTTCATTGGTGTCAAAATCATTACCTTCGCGCTGTACGATATAACCTTGCTGGTGAAGCTCATCGTACATATCAGGAACCTGAACCATATCCCCAAGATTTACCCACTCGCCGTCAGACATCACAGTTGCTGTCATCGACATCCTTGAGTAGATTAACCGCCTCGCCTCCTTATTGGCCCTGTCTAAAGCCTGAAACCGATTCCTTACATACAATATATCAATCTGCTTCCCTTTGACTGGGGTACCTTCCGTGACAACACCATCCACTATCTTCATGCGAACAAAGTCTTGTTTATTCGTTGTCGGGTTCCGATACTTAACAACAACACCGTCATAAGTCCCTGGTAGTGATATATCGTAACTAAGCGAATAGTTATCTGGCTTCATGTTCGATGTGGTGAACACTGTCGCCGGGTAAATCTTTTTCTCATCACGTGTAAATGATAGGACGCCACTATTTCCATAGGCCGTCACCGTAGCCGCATCGCAGATTATTTTTATGCGCTCACCAAGCGATGCATCCTCATCATCAAATGTGAAGTCAAAATAGCCCAGCCTTGGATCCGATAGAGAATCAGATATCTCATACAGTCCATCTATATCAATTGATGATGGATCCTGACCGCTTACGACTATCCAGTTATGAAGAACTATGTCAGCAAAGCTGCGACTCGCAGACTCTACATAATTAATAGTTTTTGTTGTTCGGTTATAAGAGATAACGTGGCGATAGATCATCGCATTGAATTTTAGCTGCCTGGATTGGGTGGCGTTTTTTGTACCCCGTATTTTGATTGTTATGATCGTATCTTCTGGATAGACAACGTTATTTCTGATGTTTATCCCTTGGATTGATTCAACTATTAATCTATTTGAATCTGAGCTGTTATCTGGTCGCTGAAACTTAATTGCGTACCGACCAATTCCGGCAGCAGGAGTGATTTTAACCGTCTTGTATATGCTATCGCTCTTGCCTGTTGAATTTGATAGTGTTGATTGCATGGCACCTTCAGTGCCGGGGATTTGCACATTATCATCATCTAACTTAACCCAATTGATATTTACGTTGGCAGAGGAATCATTACCAAGGTCAGCTTTTAAGTTAACCCAAAGCTGTGATGAGGCTATTGCCGAATACATCGGACCAACAATCAGCGCTTCATTATCATTTATTGTGAAAAGTGTTGTATTAACTACTGTTGCCGCAGGTAACTGTTCATAATCAGAACCACCTAACCCTGAAAATGTGAAAACATAGTAATAAATTGGAGAGATTACAGCCCCATTATCGGTTGTCTGCGCCCCGGTAAGGTTAGCGCTTAATGTCACGTTTCTTGTTGTACTTCCTGATGCTGTGGGATAAGTTACGTTCAAAATCACAGTTACAGCATGCGGCTTTTCTAAATCATAAAAGTAATCAAAATCACTATTCTTGACGATCTTAACTACAGCTTCATTTCCTGCAATACTGCCTGAAACAATTGTATTGGTGGTTGCTGTTTCTGCTGGGAAATCTGATGATTCGTTAGCACCGGGTATTTCCTGCCCATCAACATCATCAAAAAGTATCGGCTCAATGATTTGTGGGATTGTTTCACCTGGTTGGTAAATTTGGTAAGACGAACCAGGCATTGAACCAATATTTGATTCTGAATACCTGATAGATGAAATTGTGTATTTCCCTAATCCGAAGTTCATCCATTGAGTAACGTACTGGTCATTACTGATATATTCAGTAAGCCCGGACTGAATAAGGTCAGGGAATGACCTTATTAATCCAAAACTATCCGGCCTTGCCTCTCCATTTCTTGCGGTATTCGTTTGGGCCTTAATGCTGTTGTTAGTTGACGTTTTTGAGTTTACATCAGCAGCAAATGAAGCTGATGGGGTCTTAATTAAGAATCCAAGAATTTTCTTGGTAAACTTTATCGGGTTGAAGTGCTCCAAGGGGTTTAACAGCGTCTTGAAAAGTCCTCCTTTCGGTTGGTCAATGATGGTTAATACGTCATGCTCACCAAGCGGATATGAAACATCAAAGTCATCATCGAGGATCACGCCGTTCAGCAAAAAATAGGCATCATGGAATAGGTTTACTTTATCAATCACTGACTGAATGCTATCACCAGTATTCGCAGATATAGTTTTGTTAGGCACGCCGGGTATTGCCGTAATTTTAACTTTCGGCATATTGATAAAACTCCAATTTAGTATAAACCCGTTCAAAGACAGTCAGCCGGTCAAGTCGTGTAGCACTTGACTCACCGCGACTATGAAGCACCCTATTACCGATAAGAATGCCAACGTGAACCGGCTGGTTACCGTAATAGGCAACAACCATCCCATTATCTACCGCTGAATTTGTAAGCCCCCATCGCTTAATGACAATTGAGAAGCACTGACCAAATTCAGAATTATTTAGATAGTCATCAATAATAGGGATATCTATATTCATAACGTGCTTGTAATAAAGGACAACTAATCCCCAGCAATCACATTCCTCAAACGTGTAGGCACGGTTAACCCACGGAACGCCAATCATCCGTTTAATAAAGTCTGATTTATTCACGTTACTCTCGTTATCCAATAAGAAAGGTCGAGTGATTAGATGTTAATTAGTCCGGGGAAGTCAGTTGTGTTGTAAAGCTTACCGACATTATTAACCATCGGATTTTTAAGCGCGATGGTAGCCGTTACGTCATTCTCATCCATGGATATATCTTTAACAAACAGTGACCAGGTACTAACCGCCACTGTCATGTCGATAGAATCCCATTTTTGATATACAGCCGTAATGGGTATCATCCGTTGCGCACCCGTCCAGCCCTTAAGCCCTTGCTTTATGTCTTGAGCCACACGGCTCAGCTTCACTGCACACTGGATGATAGGAATGTCGCTTTGTTCGCTTTCAGATACTTCCATCCGGCAGGGTGAATAGACTTCCCCACCGAGCGTCTTTTGAAACACCTGATCAGCGACGAGGCGAACCTGTTCGAATACCGGATGTGTAAACTTAAGCGTTATATACATCACCCTGTTAGGTCGATGAGAAAGGTACTCTCTTAGTCCTGGCATCATTCGCTCCGGGGTAATGTTTCTGTAACGATGACATCCAACCAGCTTCCCCACGGCGCCGGAAGCTCGATAATTATGTCGTCAAGGTCATCATCAGCACTGATTATCTGCTTGGCTACTACATTTCCGGTCCACGTAAAAATACTTCCGCTCTGGTTAAATTGTGGGTAGCTAGTGAAGTGCAATACTTGCTCTTCAACCCCTGACTCACCAGTACCGGTGGAAACTTTTATCCGAAACCAGCGATTACAGTTATCAAGATAATTAGGGCTTCTTAGCCACTGGTAAAAAGCCCTATGCTGAGCAGTAGTGCAGATAAACGTAACCGAAAACGATGCTTTTAAATCATCGGTCAATTTCTGGAAGATTGGCGCACCAACCGTGGGCTGGTCTGTCCTGAACCCTGTATCTTTGGTTATGTTCTTACCAGATTTTTGCGCAAGGGGAAGCCAGTCAGGATATTCGATAATCATCCGTTAGCTCTCCTTGACGCCGTGGTGTTTCTGGTGATTGATTGGGACATTGGTCCACCTTCTTCAAGGTCAGAAATGAAAGCAGTTACAGTGAGATTGCTCCCGCTCATTGATGACTGGGCATCGAATGATTTTCTACCTGTGGATTGGTCGATAAACTGAATAGAAACGTTAGGAGCAGAACCGCTACCTTGCATATCCTTGTTGCTGATTACTTTGCCATTGTCGCCTGGGATCATGTACTGCTTACCGGTACCCGCTTGGTAAATCTCAGGCATACCTCCCTCACCGACTTGGTACATGCTGCCAGCGCTGACGGGTCCACCATTCTTCCGTTTACCGGATAAACTTCCACTTAACGCCATTGCTGCTACAACGGCACCGATACCGATAGCGGCGGCCCCACCAAACGATCCTATGGAAGCAACGATAGCTGCTGGAGTCCATGCTGTGGTTGTTGCTGCTGCTGAAGATACACTGGCTGCCGTGGTTGTCGCGGTTCCCGCTACGGCTGCTGCGGTTGTCGTGGCCGTGGCTGCAACTTGAGCGGTAGAGCCCGTAATTGCAGACTTAACCCACTCAACGCCCATCTGAACAAAACCATTAATCAGGCTATTAATGGCATTGCTAGCAAGAGAGCGCATTGCCTCCTCTGCCGTCATGCTTTGGGTAATGATTCCAGTAAACGCATTTGACGCATTACCAGCCAGCGAATCAAATGCTGCTGCCAGAGACTCATTCCCTACGCTTTGATTGCGGAAGATCTCCCACTGAGCTGCCACCCTTGCCTGCTCATACTGAGTATTAGCGGCGTTCATTAACGCCAGTCCTTGCTGTTCACTTATCACCTTTTGCTGGGTGAATTGCTGAATGAGGGCCAGCTTACGAGCGTTTTCATTTGCAAGAGCCTGAACTGGATCAGCTTGCGCAGCTAAATCTTGCTGTGGTGTTACAGCTTTGTTCGCTGATGCTTCAGCTATCGATTTTGAATAGTCGGCGGCGATCTGCACTCGGCGTTGCTGTGCCTGTTCGAAAGATATGTTACCTGCCTCAAGCTGGCGGTCTAACTGTGATAAATCTAACTTACGTTGCTGCTCGGCCTTGACGACACTATCAGCATCAATTGCAGCCTTTTTATCAGCCATGCGCTGTTGAATATCAAATATCTGGCCGGCTTGTTGCGTTGCCTGCTGGATCTGCTGCTGAGACGCTCCGGCACCTAAATCTTGAACAGCAGCAAGCTGCGCGGCTTCGCGATTGAGTCCTTTTGTCTTTAATTCAGCAACGGCCATTTCATTGCTTAAATCTTGCAATGATTTAACCCGGCGTTTCTCTGCTGCTTCGGCGGCGGTTTCTTCCTTGGTTGCAGCAGTAGTTTCCTTTTTCACGCTTTCTTGGGCTTTCTTCCGGTCATAAAGCGTTCCCGCTAACTCACCAGCTCGTTTAATTTGGTTAGGGTTATCCGTTACCTTGGCTTGGTCCATCTCTGCCTGGGTAACTGCACGAAGCCGCTCATCCTTGATGGCAAGGAGCTTATTTTGGTCTTCAAGGCTTTGAATATATTTATCACCATCAGCCGTTGGCGCTGACACTTGCAGTGATTGAGGATTAAAATTATTACCGGCCTGATTAGCGCGATTAATCTCATTAGCAGTGTTGCCAAATGACCTAGCAACTGCATTTTGCACGCGCTCAAGTGTGGTTCCTTTTTCAATGAGTCCATCATGGACACCCATTGATGTGAGCATATTATTAGTAAGTGTAATTCTCCCTGTGTTTATAGCGCTTTGCGTCTGTTCCACTCTGCGGTTTGCTTCAGCTAAATTGTTGGAAGCTATATTAACTCTATCTTGGGCCGCGCCTAGCTGTTCGGCATAAAACTTACCGCGATCACTTGTTTCACCAAATTTTTCGACTGATTTAGTAAGAAAATTTAGGTTATTTTTAGCGCTATTAAATTCACTTTTAGCATCACTAAGGGAATCACTCAGTGCTGGCAATGACATATTTAATTTTGATAACTCAGAAGATAATTTGACGTTATCCATTGTTTTGAATTTATCAACAAGACCAGAAACACTGTCTGCTAAATCATTAGCTTCTGCTTTTGCTTGCTGTGCTTTTTGGTAGAAATAAAAAATAGCCGTAGCCGCGAGGGTGGCAAACCCAGCTGGACCACCAACCAAAGAGAGCGCAAGACCGCCCGCGCGTGACGCTACAGCCATTGCGCCCTGAGCGGCAGCAACTCTATAGGAAGACGCTGCATGTTTTATATTTGCAGCAGTAGCTGCATACATAGCACCAACGTAGCGACTCGCCATTACCGCCGCTACAATACCAGCCGCCACGCTCAACGCATCAATAGCTTTAGGCATTTTCTCGGTATCTTGACTAAAGCCAAGAACAGCATCGGCCGCAGAGATAATACCGTTAGTGAATGCCTGCAATGCCCCTGTTTGTCCTTCCATGGCAACCAAAATTGAAGTTATCGCCGTCTTCATCCTCACTCCAGCATCGGTGAGATTATTAGACATTCCAGCAGCAGCATCAGCGTTAGCCTCTAGCGACTGACGCAACCCTTCTGATAATTGATTGGCCGTGATTTTCCCAGATGAGCCTAGTGCACGGATCTGCGCTGAAGTTTTCCCGCTTGCAGTGGCAATATCATCAATCACGGATGGAATGGCAGCAATGATGGTTTCCCATGAATCGGATTCAACTTTGCCTTTGTTCATGGACTTTGAAAATGCGCTAATTGCTCCGTTGGCACGGTCAGCACTAGTGGCATTTTTAACAAACGCATAGGACATTGAGTCCTGAACATCTATAGCCTGGTCAGTGGTGTAATTCATGCTGCGCAGGCTGGCAGCAGTAGTGATATATAATTCCTGTGCCTCAGATAATGACCGGTATGTGCCGTTAGCTGTTTTCAGCAAACGTTTCTGCACATTCTCAAACTCTGATTGACTAGTAGTGGCCATCTGCACACGTTCTGACATTTCTTGATAGCGCTGAACCATATCTGCCAAGCCACGTAAAGCGGCCGCAGCCATTACTAACTTAATGGCTGATGCTAACTTGGTCATGCCGCTTTCAAGATTTGATGCGCTTTTGGCGTTGCTATTAAATTTATCCTCCATCTGGTCAAGTCGGCTATTAACCTGCTGCTGGGAAGTGATCAGCTTGCCGACTTCCATCTCAACCTGATAAACGATATTGCCGACCTGATTGTCGCTAGCCATTCTATTCTCCGGGCAATAAAAACCCCGTCGAGTGACAGGGCTAGGTTATGCTGCTTTCTTGGCTTTTTCGGCGGCTATTCTTTCTTCTCGCCGCTTAAAGTAGTCATCGCGAACAGTGTCGTATTCTTCCCGTGTAAATCCTTTCTGATCTGGGTATTTGGCGTTAAGCATTAACTGAAACTCAGTCATTGTTAACAGCTCTGCCTCTGCTCGACTTATTCCAAAATGAATCCTTGCTGAGTTGATGTATTCAATAGCCCGGAACTCGTTAACGTAACTATTAGTTTCAGCTCGTTGAGGCTTTCTTATTTTTGCCTTACCCATCACGCCATGCTCAATTAGCGTGTGGGCTATCAGGATTACTTCACCGGTCGACATACCGCCGAGACGATATATCACCCCTTTTTTACCCGTTCTCCACTCACCGATTAATGGGGTGACATCTTCATCACAACATGACTGCATCACATGCATAGCAGTGGATAAAATCTTTCTTCCATAGGCTGGCTTGCGCAGTGTTTTAATGAGCCATTCGGGTGTTTTCCCATAGCTATCCTGCGCCATGGCTATCACTTGAGCGACCTCATAGCCGTTTAGATTGGCATAGGCCTCAACAATATCTGCGGGGCTTCCAATGCGAGACATAGCCGTGAAAGATGGACGAAAAAAGTAATCGGTATATCTGTCGGAGATTAACATCTCTCCTATCTCTACCATTGGGTTCATAGGATTCTCCGTAATCATTATCAATGGGTGACGCTCGCCACCCATTTGGAATAACTACGCGGTAACAGTAGCCGTATGGGTTGCGACAAAGTTGCCGTCTTCGGTAGAAATGACGATTTGGGCGGATCCGGTAGCAACGCGGGTAACTGTAACGACATTACCGACTGCTGCCGCAGTTGCCTTGGTTGCATCAGTTGTTGCCACATCGAATGCTTTGTTAGTCGCGCCAGAAGGCAGCACTGTGACAGTAAAGGTGCTAGAACCACCTGCCGCACCAGTGCTTGTAGTTGGGGTTAACGTCACGCCAGTAACTGGCACGGTGTCAATAAGCGTAACTTCTACAGTATCACCATCGGAAACTTTGAACTCAGTTGAGAACGCTACAATATCGTTAGTGCCGCCATCGGTGCTCAGGGCGGTAGTAACCATATAACCAACAAATTCAATCGGCCCAATAACAATGCGTACCCATAAAGTAGGCTGGCGCTTTGCATTAACTTCATCGACAAAATATTTAAAGAATTTGCCAAAGCCGAATTGATCGAGAGAGTCTTTCTTTCTTACTTCCCCCTCAAAAGAGATAGTGATATCAGCGTTGGTCACCGCGCTTTCAACCCAAGCGCCCTTATCATCTGCGTCCGAGGTTACCGTGTTCGGCGATAAGTCAGCAGTCTTAGACGTGCCGGCCGCAAGCGCTTTCCAGTCCTGTTCGGTCGGTACGGTGTCAGCACACCCTAGCGCAACTTCGAGAACGACGTTTTTACCGACCAGTAAGCCGGAATCGTTACATCCTTCCATTGTATAGCCTCTTATGGAATTGAAATAAAAAACGGCCCAGAGGCCGCCAGGGGAAAATCAGGATATGATTTCGAAGCGAAGCCGGATAATAGTTCGGCCCTCTTCGGTGGGAATTGGGGTTGGTAATCCGCCAGTGTTGGCAATAAAGTTGAGCGCATCGTCATCGGAGTTATTAGTGACGAACTCCATAATTGTCTGCGCCTTGGTGATCGCCGGTGCCGGGTCATTCTTAGCGCTGATAATGTTAACCAGCACATAATCGTAAGCACCTAAGCACCGATGCCGCGCTGTGCCTCCATCCGGTTGCACAACTATGTATTTCATTGCTCCAGTGTCAGTTTTCTGCTCTTCCCAGTATGCAAGCTGCACCTTATAACCATCAGCCAACCCGGCTGACTCCAGCCAATCAGATACCTTTTCAAATATCGTCATAGGGACATTTCCTTTTTGACTGCGGCGTCAATTTGCTCTTTGGACTCACGAAATCCATCTTTCAAGAATTCCTTTTTTGCAGTAGAGCGACGGAAAACTTGCTTTACAGTAGGGTCATGCACATACATGGCATAATTTGCCGAGTACCCAACCCGTCCAGTTAACCGAGTGCCTTTCACAATTAATTCTCGAAATTGGCTATTGATGAGCGTTGAGGTGTCAATTGGGGTATAAAGCGCAGCCAGGGATCCGCCGATTATCATCGCTGACTGGATAGCCCTAGTTGCTTTGCGTCCCTTAATCTCACCAACCAACACAGCAAGCTGTCTTTGTGACTCACGAATGCCAGTTACCTTGACCCTTGCCATGTCACACCCCAGTAGCCAATTCGTAATCGTCAATCAGGCGTTCGAAAGTGTCAGCATCTCTGCCAACGGCAATAATTGAGTCAGCATCAGCGATAGGGGCTAAATCTGCATAAGCACCGATGGCTATCATGTCGCCCTCTTTCGCATCTGCATATTCAGTCCAGAAGTACAACTTGACGGCGATTTCATTGCCTATCATGTTCGACTTGCGCTTACTGCGGCTGCCATAGTCACAATCAATAACAACCGGTGAGCCATAAGTAGGCTTGTTCCACTTATCTGTCCCAGTCATGGGCCAAACAGTGGCTTTAGCTGTGTATGACCATGAGTCTAGTGATGACATGTCACTCTCTCCACTTGGTAATGACTGGATTATCAGCGGAAATCTTCCGGCAAAATAGGAACCACTCGCCGCTTTTTTTGATGTAAGCCGTAGTCTGTTTACCAGTATCGGTTAGCACCCAAACGCGAGTAAGTGGCTTCGGTAATCGGTCAGTGATTGATATCCAGCCCATTACTTACTCCCGCACATGCATCCACCCTTGCCAATCCAAACCCCGGCGAACGACTGATTAGTTGGGTCTGGCGGGATTAATGCTGTAGCGCAGCCTTTCTTATCCAGACCGCGCAGCAAACTTAGTGAGCCTTTCCAGCGGTCGGCAAATGACTGATAACGGAAAGATTGAGAGGCACCAGACGGTGCAGACTGACTGGATATGTACTTATCACCCTGTCCCAACCCCATCAACCCAACCAGATAAAGCTGGATAAGCAGCGCGGTTGCTGGCGTGTAGTTGGCATCTAGGCACTCTTGAATGCTGTTTGCCTGCTCGACCAAAGCATCAAGCACGAATGAAGGGAGCGATATCCCGACTGTGGCCAGATACTCTTTTGCCTGTTCTGCGGTCAGCATACCGATCCCCTAAAGTGAAACCCTCCGAAGAGGGCATTAAAAAAGCCGCTCAAATATGGCGGCCTATTCGTCTTCTTTTTTCTGCTTACCTGGCTTTGGTGATTTGGCCCCTGGCGTTGCTGGTGATAACTCACCTTCACCACCAACCTTTCTAACGTGACTCTGCAATGCAGGGTGCAAGCTATCCAAATCAATTACATCACCAACAACGACCCCATTCCACGCTCTAACTACTTCGTACTTTGGCATGAGTCACCTCTTAAGCCAGATTAGCGCCGTAAAGCACGCCTGACTTGCCCTCACTATCTCGCTTAATCTGCAAGCCCATCGCTGCCATGATCTGGAAGTTCCAGTTTGACTGCGGCATAGGACGCGGCAGAGGAACAACGCCAGTAGCCATACCAACCAGCGGCGAAATGACATCCTGACGGCGCTGGTAAGCAATAAACTCATTGCCTGACAATGCGAAGGTTTGACGAACTGCACGCGCCGGAATGAAACCAGTGATAACGCTTAGAACAGTACCGCCTGACAGCAGAGTGTTGCCGCCGATGGTTACCGTTGCAGGCTTCATCAAGTTGGCCCAAATCTGCGGAGATACCCACAGGACGTCGTAGGCTTCAACGAAGTTATTGCGCGCGGTTTGACCGAATGCGCCAGACGTGAAGAACGCAGCAATATCAGCTTGTGCGGCAGTGGTAAGGTCAATGTTTGCACCGCCAGATCCTGCGCCAAGGTTCAGCTTAATGGTGTTGCGGTGGTTGCGCATACCCTGCGCCGGATAGTTCTGCACCTGAATAGTGCTATCACCGTCCAGAACATAGGAGACGATACGCTTGTTAAACTTGCGCAGTTTTGCCGCTTGAGAGTCGAGCACCAAATCGATACCAACGGTATTTAGCCCGGCAGCTAAGCGCCAGTTAACACCATAACCAGCAGTGAACACCGGGATCGGGTCACCATCACTGGAATATTCGGTGTGGTCGAATGAATATGGCGGTTGCCCGTCCAGACTGATAGACACATCATCAGCGATATCACCAACCATGTTGTACAGTTTCGCGGTTTTCCCGATAGGGAGGACGGTCTGGATACCCATCAGATCAGTGACGATTTCCATACCAGTTTCTTGGTCACGTAACTGAATAATTTGACGGTCGATTTCAGCCCAAAAGTCACGGCCCAAGCCATCGACAAGGAGTGCGTTTGCAGCCAGCATTTCTGGCGTCATTAAGCTCTGGTTAGCGGCAACCATGCCTCGGTGTTGCGCATCGAACATATTGCGGTTCGCCCACAATTCATTCCAGTGACCGCGCAGTCGGCTATTCGTAGCCAGCGTATTAGCATCAAAATACATCTGATTCTCCTTAGGATACAGTTACGCTGTCAGCGCGAACGCGGATGCGGATAAAATCAACTGCCGCAGTAACTACGGCATCTTGGCAATAGCCAATAATTTTGTAAGTCCCAGCAGAGGCGGGAACAGCAGCCGCCAAGCCTGCAACAACGGTAATCGGTTGGTCTTTGGTGTAGGTGCCGGCCGCAACACGCACAGCAAACTCGCGACCTTCTTCCAGGTAGTTACCAATTGCAGAGTGGCCGGAAGGGATCTGATCAGTGATGCCCAGACCTTCATGGTATGCATTATCCAGCACGTACATACGTCCAACTGGAGTTGTTGCCTGTGCAAATAGTTTGCTACCGTTGATCACAACAAAAGTGCCGGGGTAAAGTGCGGCGGCGGTTTTACGTGTTTCCGTTTTGAACAGGGAATCACCGTCAATATTAACGCGACGATAACGAGCCATTATTTAGCACCTCCGAAATGGGTTGCTGGATCTGGCGCTCCGGTTTCCGCCTGAGTTTGTGCTGAGTTAGTACCCAGCGGGGCTGCTTTACCAAGCGACTTAAACATTGCATCCAGCGCTTCGCCAGACAGCGCGTTAGCCACGATTTCACCGTGAACTTTTGCTACTTCAGCACGCTTTGTTACTTCTTCTGCGCGGGAGTTAGCGGTCAGTGCGTCTGATAGCGTTTTGTGGTTAGCTTGTAGCGCATCAACCTTGTCAGAAAGTGGCTTCAACGCCTTTTCTGTATTGGTAGCCACAGCCTCACCAATCATGCTGCCGATTTGTTCCATTTCTTCTTTGGTTAAAGGCATGTCGCCCTCCGTATTATTGCTATTGGTTGCAGGTGAATCCTGCGGAGTAAAAAGGGATTTAACTTTGTTTGCGATAATGGAAACCCATGACTCTTGACGGGTTACCGCTGTTCCTGTGTCGGAAAAGGTAATTTTCCCACCTTCAGATTTGTAGCCGTAGACTTGCGCGTCACCGCCGTTCTTGATGATGACTGCCTGAGAATCCGTGAAGTCGGCAATCCATGCATAGTCGTTGTCACCTGGCGCGAATCGGTCTTTTGCTGCTTTCTCTAACCGGCGCTCACGTTCACGAAACGACTCACCAATCAGCGCACCAGAATTAGCCTGTAATGGCGTTGCTAGGTCAGCGTTAACCATGAGGCCAACACCTTGCTCTGGAGTTGCGGCCCCGATCTCATGAAGCAGGATTGCGTCGTGATCCATGCGAACAATATCCGCCACCCAGTTAGCCCCCAACGCACGCTGCTGCTCATTCGGCTCAAGTTCATTAAGGAACGCGGCAACGCTGCTGTGAATTGGCGGGACATCCTCACCTCGTTCGATAGCTTCTACCCGCGCCAGTAATTCGCGACCACCGTCAGATCGGCTGGCGACCTCAACATCAACCCATTTCTCTACATAGATGCGGTTGCCTGATTTCTTAACGTTGCGGTTCCATGCACCAATGTGGCCCTGGTTAATACCTTCAGCACTGAATGCTGAGACGAAAGCACCATTAACCTCTGGATGTCCGAGCGGCGCTAATGTCCCCTCAAGCCCAGAATAATGAGCATCAATCTGTTCTGATGTGTACAGACCGCCATTCATGACCACATTTGCTGGAAGTGTGTAACTCGGCAAAACCCAGTGCTCTTTGCCGTTGTATTTCTCACGACGAATTGATTTGTTATTCACCCTTGTGGTGATGTTTACCTGAATTGACATGATTTATTCCTCAGCCCACGGATAGCCTCGTTCAGCCATTTTTTTGCGTTCCTCTTTGAGCTTTTCAATAATTGAAGGGGCTAACGGCTTACCTTTGTCGTCAACCAGCGTTTCAACCTGGCTGCAATGGCAGTTGATTGAGTTGCCGTTAATGGAGTACCAGTCGCGAACCTCTTCGACGGTATACAGATGTGAGTGACGAGCCGCATGTGTCCTGCGCGTGGTAGGCAATAATGCAGATATATGAACGAGCATCGTTTTGAGTCCGATACTTTGCGCATCTTCCGCCTCTTCCCATCTCGCCCGCCTCAATGCACCAGGTATTTCTGTTTGCGCTATACGATTAGCTCGTCGCGTTTCAACCCCGATTTGGTCACGCAGATTACGCGCTACCTCTTTCGGATTAAGTCCTCGCCCTACTCCATCAGTGAGCACGCGGGCCATTTCCTGTTTAGTTTTAGCCGTGAACCCTTTCATCTCTTCAAATACTCGCGCATAAGTTAGAGCCATGCGGCGCTGATACGGAGTGCTCAAGAGGATGGCTTGCAGAGATTCGCGACTGGCTGCATAGGTTGCTGATTGCTGGCTAAGGTTAACGTATGCCTGATTGGTGCCGCGTATTGCTGCCGGTTCGACATAATCCTCACTGAACCACAGATAGTTTTGCCCGCCCTCTAAGAGAACGGCATCGACGAGCACACTCGCATCATTCAGGATGATGTTCAGTATTAGCGGATCGAGTTGGTATTCATATCTGCGGTTGACTACTGGTGATGAGGGCAATCTGTCGAGTGCGTCGGTGTAAGCTTTCTGAGCTTTTCTTAAGCGCCTGGCGAAATCTGCCATCGCCTTTCGTTCTAACGCATTAAGTCCTGTCGGATCACTCTTGTTCTTCGGGATTATCGCTGGCTTTGGTTTCATCGCCATCGCTCGTCTCTCCTAATGGCTCTACACCATCCGGTTCATAACCTGCCGCAACGCGAATCTCTTCACCACTAAATACTGCCTCGCCAGTTGCCATCGATGAGTTATTTATTTGTGACATCTTCACAGCACTATCCAACTTCTCGGATGCTGTTTGCTCGTTCAACTCATCCCAGATAACCGTTTTCATTGATACCGAATCAATGATACCGAGGTCGATTAGCTTGTTGCAGAAATCCTCAATATCAAATGACAGAGCGCGATTACGGCGGGACTGGCATCGCGTGTTGAAGTAGTGATTATCTTCTGTACTGGCCCGCTCACCAGTTTGAGACATAGCCAAGATTCGCGCAGGGATATCAACAGCAGATGAGACGGTTTGCAGGTTAACGTTATAAGTAGGCTCAGGGTCGGCTACTGCGGTAACAAGTGGTGTTACACTCGCACCCTGCGTTGTCAAAAGAACATCATTCCCCCGATTAATCTCTGTAGCTGCTTCGTTAAACTTATCCTGAAGCTCATCAACACTTACCCCGTACAGGGAGGCGAGATTGCTAAAGTTTATTTCCTTTTCGAAATTGAGATTAAGCTGTCTGGCGGCATTTTTTAGGAATGACTCACCTGATCCGCCCTCAACCTTTTCTAAGCTAACAAAGGCGTTATATGCAGGTTCAAGGAAGCCGATAGCGTCACGACTGTAATCACCCAAGATGAAAACGCGGTCAGGGTGAATTCTCACACGCCTACTTGCCCCGTTAGGTAGCATTTCGGTGTATTGCCACATCTTCGGATTACCGTATGAGATGGAATTCAGATCAGTATCCCACTCAGCCGGAACCAATGTGCCAGCCCACGCAGGCGTTAGCTTCTCTAACATGCGTCCTTTAACTACTGGCGTATTCCAGGCACCACTATCGCGGACATGAAGCAATATTCCAGAATAACGCCCAACTAAGCGACGCATATCAGCATCAGCGAATTGTTGCCACAGGCGATTATTGAATACAGCTTTAAGGCTTTTTTCCCACGGAGTTACAGCGCCTGATTCGTCCTTTTTCTCACCCTCTATAATTTCTGGATTTGTCAGCCAGCATGTACCAACGAGCTTGTTTACTGCGCCATGCGCAATACCGCCGCGACGATAGAGTCTGTACAGGTCGTCAAAGGTTAGCTCTTGTTTGAATCCATACTCACACCATGCATTGGCACGTTTAGCGTCAAGTCCCATACCGGTATTGAGTAGGCCCATGCGAGCGCGAGCCATGGCTGAATCACTGATTGCGCTGTTAATCTGCAATGCATGGTTAACAGCAAGCTGTAATTTGTCTGTCATGATTAACCTGCGCCAGTGTTGATTATTTGGTGTAATTCCCTGCAAATAGACTTCGCCTGCCTTACATTGCCACGGCCAATGATGCTAATTTTACTTATGCCGCCAACTTGCTTCATAACCGCCTCAACGCCATCTATTTTCACTTTGGATGGGCTGACGCCACCAACACGCTTTGATTCGAATTGAATATTTCCCATGTTTCTATCCTTATGGTTTTCGTGGGGGAGGAAACGGATCGCCGATGGCGGTACAGTTATGGGGTTGATACCCCGCTGAAAGCTGACAGCAGCAACCTAAGAATTCTCGTTTATTCGGTCGTGGCGGTGGCGGTGGCGGAGCGGGACGAACAACGCGATCCCCTGGCTTATATGGTGGCTGGGTTGATTCTTTTTTCATGATTTATTACCCATTAGTCGTGTCGGAATCATCATGCCCACTGGCTGAGAGCCGCCTAATTCAGTCAATGCATAAACCATTGCATCCAGGCGATCGGGTGATTTCTTGGCAGTAGCGGGGACATATTCCATTAGCTGATTTTCCAGCACATAGAGATTTCCCAAGTTAGCGACTCGCCCCTGCTCATAGAGAGCTGAAATAGGTTCCGCTCGGGCATATTTACCTTTACTGGCATGAACACGAATAATGCGACCTTTGAATCCGGCATTTTTTAGCGTGTCCTCCGCCATATCTCCGCCTTGGTTGGTTTCAATGACTATGGCGTCAGCATCATGTTCGTCATATGCGAACATCGCTTTCTTGGCCCATCCAGCCGGGGAAAACTTGCCGCTGTAATCAGCATCTACAGAGAATTGATTTTTGTCGTCAGCACCGTATGAGCTCGCAACAATAATGCCCGTCTCGTCGCTTTCATCGCTATTCGTGGCTTGCGGGTCAATGGCTACAACTGTACGAACTTTGTCAAAACGAATCTGAAGGTCATGCGCGGCATTGATCATCACCTCTGTCCATAATGCCCCCTCGGCATTAAACCGACGTGGCTTCTGCATGTATTGCGCTTCAGCGGTGCGTCGATGGGAGAACAATGCTACTCGGTGTGATTCGTTATGCTTAAACGGCCATAGCCAACCATCAGGCAATCCGTTTTCAATTGGGATTGCATGAGTGTTATCCGGGTATTGCTCCGTGTAGCTCTGGCTGTTGTCGATAATCACCGGCAAGTTCAGGTGGTGCCACATTTCACCAGAACCACCACGCAGCAGGTAACCACTAAGGTCGTGGTAATGGATGCGCTGCATAATGACAATCATCGGGGTTGTTTCAACAGCTAGGCGAGACTTGATTGTTTCGTTAAACCGGTTGTTAACTCCATCCCTCACCATTTCTGAGTAGGCATCATCGGGCTTAACTGGGTCATCAATAATCAATGCCCCCTGAAAACCGCCCTCCATATGTCCGGCACGAAAGCCGGTAACCTGCCCAGCGGAAGATGAGGCATAAACGCCACCGCCCTGCTCCGTCCACCACATGGCCTTACTGTCTGAGTCATCGCGCAGCGCCATGGGCCACATGTCTTGATACGCTTTCGATTTAACGATAGCGCGGGCCGTGGATGAATTTAGCAATGCAAGGTTGTGTGAATAAGACAGATGCATGAAGCGAGCGCGGGCATTTAAAGCAATACCATGGGCGATCATGTTTATCGTCGCCAATTCTGTTTTTGTGTAGCCGGGCGGGACGTTGATGATCAGGCGCTGTATCTCGCCGCTTACCACTCGCTCTAACGTATCGTTAATAACTTTATGATGTGGTGCAACAATCATCTTGCCGCCAGTACGTTGCTTGAAGAAGTATCTGGAGAAATACAATCCATCTTCTTCACACTCTATTTTGCGGGCATAATTCCGCTGCTCAACAGTCGTCATCCTCCAACATCTCCCGCCGAGCTAATTTGTATTCATCCTTGGTTAATGCTGCCGACTCAATTGGCCCACCATCTTTCCCTGTGTGCTCAAACTTGTGCTTATTGCTGTAAGCATCGCCAACCTCTTTCGCTGCCTGCTCCATTAGTTGGGCGGTCATTCCGAAGTTCTTTTGTTTTTCAGTAGCGGCAGCCATTCGATCCAAAGCTCGTAGGCGATAGGCCTTATTTGCTATCGGAATATTTGCTATTTCTGTCTGGAATCGTTCTCGTGTGACGGTAAATAGCTCAACCCATTTTTTAGCTAAGCCCTTTCCGCTGACCTTTGTCGGGTCATGCGATTCAACGTGCTGATGGGTAACTTTAATCCCAAATTCTTTTTGGACAGCTTCAGCCACCATCGACAAGGTATCGAAGCACGCCAGCGCTTGAATGATGAAGGCTTTTACTTCCGGTTTTAATGCAGCCATAAATCACCATTCGTCCAAAGCAATCCAAAGTTAAGCCAGCTTTAAGAGGCATGTTCCACACGCCCTGGCAACGTTAAGATGGGCTACCTCCGCAGGTTTGTTTGCCGCATCAATCATTTCCTGTACTTCAACGCTCGCACCATATCTGCGAACTACACCGACAAACTCTTCAACGTCATGTCCACGCAGCTTCAATACCGGCTGCCCTTCTTTGTTGAACTTGGGTGCGCCGTATTCGTCGGTAGCGTGGCTGATGTGATAAAGCTCATGTTCTATCAGTGCGCAGAACTCAAGGTCAGAACATTGAGCACAGTAATCCGCAGCCAGGGTGATGATGAATGTCGGCACATCACCGAACCATTCGTACATCTGCTGTTCCATTCGGGCTTTTTGCCAGCCGCCAGCTCTCATTGCTACCTGCTCAGCTTGACCAAGAACAGTGCGACCCTGCTTTTCAAACGCAGATGATGCCCACATGATTTTTATGTCAGCGTCAATTAAGTGTCCGTGGTCGGGATTGTGTAGCTCGCCTTCGTCACTGAGTATTTGGCTGTTAACCCACTCAAGCACTTCAGTGGCGGGAACCAATTCAATGTGCGGTCTGAACTCATTGACGAATGATAATGGCGGGTATGGCCGTTTCATTTGTGTGTCTGAATTATCCATAACAGAATATTCCGCTGGTTGGTAAAGTCTCTCGCTCGGCAATAGCGAGACCAGTATGATTGCAAAGCTATATAAGATTCTGTCAAAGGCACTTCATGAGCGCCTTTTGCAGAGTTTTATAAATTAGCTGCTACCGTGTTTAATTCAAACTCATCAACCTTGTCACGAGCTATTGATACGCACAGGCGACAAATCAATGAGGTAATCACATAAACAACGGCAGTAAATGCCCACCCACCATAAGCAAGTTCGCCGGCAATTAAGACAAGGCATAGCCAATTCCATGCACGTCTAATCGTTCCCCGCTTCACTGCCGCCTTATTTAGCAGATCAATCAGCTTTGCTTTCTTCTCTGCATTTATTTCTATGGCTACTAGGGCCGTAACCAGCATTACAGCTACAGAAGCAAAGGCGGCAAGGAAAATGGCAATCCAGTAAGCGCTAACCACCACCGATGTAATACTTTCTCGCTCGGTTAGCACTGAGAAAATAAGCGCAACCAGTAACGTCAATGAGATGACGTGATAAAAGAATGATTTCATACTGACTCCAGTAGGTAATGATTGAGAGCCGTTGTGAAAGTGGCTCTCGATTTGATGAGGCTCCGAAACCAGAACCTCCTATTTATCGCTTTGACCGCTTCTGGTCTTCTGTCGCCAGTAAAACATCGAGAAGGACCTCCGCCTTCTCGATATTCGAAACGCCAATAGATATTCGGCCACAATTCAAATATTGGAAACCATCCTTCAAGTAACGGCAGATAGTTTCCAGTTGCTGTTTCTCGCCGTTGGTCATGTTCGAGTTACCTTCCCTTTCCCTGTTTCAGCCAGCACGTAACAAATCAGCTCATTGGCTTCCTGAACCAGTGATTTGATCTTTGATACATGTCCAGCTTTCACACTCTTCCACTCATTAAGTCCGGTGCCGAACATGCTAGCAATGCGCTTATCATGCTTCATATCCGCACAAGCCTGATTAAGCTCTTCCATGATGCTTTGTTTGCGCGGATTGATTGCTACGCCTTTAGTCCAGTAGTCATGCAGAGCAGCAAAGCATTCCTCTTGATATTCGACCAACTTACCCCGAATTGATGCCTTAACCCTTGCAGGGTTGATACTGAACAGCCAGCCGTTGAGCTTGCGTAGTGGAAGGCAAAGCATGTTTTGAATACCGCCTTTAGAAGGTATTGCGATATCACAACACCCGTACTTCTCGCGGTCTTTATTCAGCTTTACCGTCTGTGAAGCCCAGTCGAGTCCAATACTTTCCACAATTGGTTTCATCGCCACATAATCAATGCCGTTTTCTCGGACGGTTGTCAGATGATCACCATTGAATTCTACTTCTTCGATTACTGGATAATTCATAGTGTATTCCTTTTGGAAATGACCCTCAGTGCCCAGAAATGACAGCCCATAGAAGCTCACCAGCTATACCGGCATTCCTCTGAGACTCATTTCCAAACAGGATCTATGGTTGGTTACGCCGGGCATGGCGCTTTGGTCGCGGAAAACTTTTACGTGACCCATAAAAAAAGCCCGACCTAAGTCGAGCCTTCTTATTCGACCTGCCGCTATAAAACGTCAGGTGATGTGTTTGTTGTACTCAAATTGCGACAAGCGCGGCTTTGCCACTCCTCTCGGTGTTGCTACACCACTTCTCGTCTTTCCGAGACGCCAAGATAATGATCAACCTCCAGTGGGGTTAAACAATTCTATTCGCTGACGTTAGCCGCCATTTCAACCAAATCTGTGAAGTCCAAGCACATATCCAATCGGTGACCATGATCATCGACAAAGTTATAGCTCTTGAAGTGTTCAATTATCTCTTTGGCGCTTTTGCCACTTAAAGGAGATTTATCAATTGATTCGTGAACCTGTTTCATCTTCAAACCTTCATTCAGTTGGTTACGATAGTGCAAGTTCCACTTTGGAAATTGCTTTTCTAGGAGGTGGTATCTATCAATATTCGAGAGTCCCTGCCTCCATTCACACGTCATTAATGATTCGCCGGTCGTCAGTGACAACCTTTTGTAGTGCGGTGACCTTCTCGACTAACTTGTCGGCTCGCTCAGCGATTGAAATAAGAATTCCGACATCTGCGTCTGAAAATCCGCAGTCTCTGGCTGCATCAGTGAGCTGTCCACTGGCGGGAGTAGCGGGCATATCCCCAACTGAAGCGGCGAGACACTCGAAACGCTTTTGCAGCTTGATATTGCCAGCACGGTAAGCAGCAATAGTGCCTTTTGCTTTGTTCTCAGCATCTACTACCCCTTGTTGATATGCCTTTAATCCGGCTGACTGTGCAGCCTGAAGTTGAGCCTCTTTATCGGTGGCGCTCTTTCTGGCGGCTATTTCTGCCGTTAGGTCTGATTTATCGCGCTTAGTCCACTTGAGAGACCATTCCGAATTTTTACTATCGCTACCCCACCAGTACCCACCGCCGACTAAAACTGAAATCGTCAGTGCGACGGCTATCAATCTCAATAGGGTTTCTTTCATGCTGGTATCTCAATATGAGGCGCATCCAAGAACTTAGCAGGCTTATCATTAGGGTTATCAGTCCACGTAATACCAAAACGCAGCTTAACGCCCAATTCTTTACCCGCCTGGTGCATAGCATTAAGAACCGGTAGCCAGCACTTATAGTCGTTCCAGTCACCGCCAACAGGGAAAAGATCTACAGCATTGCCAGAGATATGACGGCTATTCATGGTCTGACTCTTGCCAGTGGCCACCAGCTCCTTTTGCCGTTCTACTGTGCGCAGTCCTTCGATCACGCTGAAATCGACTGCTGAAATCTCTAACGCACGGCGAACTACCTTTAATAAGTTCGGATTAATGCCTTTGAGGTTGTTCTCGCTGCGCTGACTGAATCTGAAATTACTTGTCATTACCCTTCCCTTCTTCAATCGGCCTGCCTGTTACCTTCCATTTAAATAAGCTGGATAAGTAATCTGTACCGAGATAACCGATGATGACGCTTGAGAGGTAAGCGAGGTCTGTCGATAACCCGAAGAAATCAAGAACGTCCCGCACTGCAAACGCTATTGCGGCACACATCAGCGCATCGAGAAAACATCTACGCCACGGCTTCTCGTTATACCGTCCACGTAACCAGGCAATAATCCCAGCGATAGCGCCATAGCCTAATTCGAGGCGATGTGCGGCTATCCACTTGGTGATGATGTCCATTAGGTCAGGGTTGTTATGCATTTTCATATCTCCCCCTCCCGGACGGGCTGGGTGTGTAGTGGAAATAAAAAAGGCCCACCGAAGTGAGCCTTAAAAATTTTATTGAGCTATTAATCTAGTCGGCTATCAGTGAAGCCAATCATTATTAGCTGCTTAATTGCCGCGCAAACCTCGTGAAATGCAGATGTCTGATCTGGACTTGAAACAATAATTACCGTGTCACCTTTCCCCACTACGACGGAAAGTCGCCCATCATTGTATTGCATGGATATCGATATCAGATATTGAGATCCACCACTAATCTTTGAGTCATCAACTATTGTCGCAATCTTAAAATTAAGCGCGTAATTCTCATCAAGCCTGATAGATGACAAGGATGCCCTCTGGAATAGCCCTTTATCATTCATCGTGCCCAGCATCACATACGGTCTATCTGTGCCGCTTGAATCAACCCAAGTTTCTTTGGGCAAAGCAAGTGATTCTTTATATTCTTCCGCTAACTTATAAGCGTCTTGTTGAAGCTTAGTTCTACGGTCTTCGTATTGCTGATCTAACTTTGCCCTCTGACGCTGTATATCTTCATAAGTGATCTGCATTCCACTCTCCAAGTAGGAACGGTTCGGAATATACATGCTTACCACCTATGAAATTTAATTGCCGCGATGTTATATGCAAAAAGGCCACGCAATAGCGCAGCCTTGAAATTGGTATGTGGTGGCTGGGGCTGAACATCCCAGCGTTACGGTTCTCCGTGGCGTGTGTGCTTCTATCCGTATAAGTTGTTGCCATTGCCCACGCGAGTTAGCGTATCAGCCTACGCATTCACCACATTCGGCTGGATACTGTTTCACAACGATTGGATTAACCAACCCAGTACCCATGCGAATGTAGAAAGCAAAAAGGCCCAGTGATTAACTGAGCCTTCTTTGATTTGTGGTGGTGAGTCAGCTCAAGACAGTATTCACAAGCGCCGTTTACTTACTACACCTCTACCACCACCGCTCTTTCGCTTTTAGCTCCCGAGCCTACATGAAATATACACTTTCATTACTTATTTTCAAGTAAAAATGAAAATATATTTATGCTACAGCCTTTATAGCCTCTAACTCCGCCCTTAAATCATCTTGCAAAACCATATGCACTTTCGAATCAAATAAACTAATGCACCATCTAACCCGATCCGCGCACTGCTTATTTGTTAGCCATGGCGAAACTTGGTATTGCATATAATTTGCGAGATCTTGCACTGGGTTCCTGTCAACATAGTACTTACAGGCGATCACATATATTGGATTGTCAGTTCTAAAAGCTTTAAGAATGGCCTTCTCGACGAAATCAGCTTCATCCTCATCGTTGGCGCGCTGTAACATGTCGCTGATGGTTCGTTTAGGCCATAAAATCGACTGAGCTTTAGTAAGCAACTCAACCCCCTGATACCCAAGCTTTCGCAAGTCCTCAAGCGTTCGGGTAAATCTATCTGTCTCCTCGGCGCTCCATCCTGATATAAACCTCCAAATACCAACTCCAGATGCTCCGCCGCAACTACCACTACCTCCAAACTCTTCGGCCCATACGCAAAGGATCGCTTTAATCCATCGTTCCTGCATTGGTGTGAGTTTTTTGTATTTACCCAGATAGCTCTTTCTTGGTGCCTTTGCCAGTTCCTGCCATGCAGTTGCTTTCACGCTGCTACCTCCTGAAAATGGGATCGCCTTTTCTCAAGCATCTTGGCTTTTTTGGTGAAGATGGTTTTAATGCGGATTAGATATGGAATGTCGAACTTGCGGGTTTCGTGGTTTGAATCTATTTCCTGAACCTTATCCAAGCCGTCACGCTCGATAAGCCCTATCCTAAAACCGGCTACGTTGCCGCTTAGGTGTCGGTTGCAATAAACGCATTGGGAACCAGTATTGTGAAGATTAAATCGGAGGTGGGGTGCTGCGCCTCGGCTTCGATAGTGACCACATTCCATCGTGCCGCCGTACTTTTGCTCTGGATACCTGCCGCAACTGATGCAGGGGACGCCTAAATATTTGAGCCTCACATACTTGTTAAACGCTGCTTGGGCCTCTGCCATTCGCTGCGGTTTGGTCTTTAATTTCTCTCTCCTGGCTTTCAATTCCTCTTTCTGTATCTTGGCTAACTGCTTATCTGCTACTGATTTGTTCTTCTGCCTTCGCTCACGGTCTTTTCGGTATAAAAGTATGGCGTACTCTTCTCGATGCTCTGGACAGCACCACCACGTTTCTATGCGGTCAGGTTTGAACCTCTCGTTGCATACTTTACAATTCCGGTGCTTTGGGAGTTTGGCTATCATTCCCTGCCTCCAGTGTTTCTATTGAAGCGTTTTCACGTTCACATTGATCGCAGGAATAAATTTCATCGGGCTTTAGAAGTCCCAAACAGTAAACGCATACTGATTGAGGTAACTCACTCATCGCGTTCTCCTTACTCTGTCGAATTTTGCGCGCAGCAATACATAAACATGGTCATACGTTTTTATCTGGCTGGCGGGGATTGGGGGTTTAGGCTTGGTTCGGTGGGATACTTTGAGGATTGAATTTTCCATTACTGCAACTATGCTGCTTTGCCTTTGTCGCATGGTGTATTTCCCCACCGGTTAGCCCACTCGATGGCAAGCCGTGATTCATCGCTGAACTTAACGCCATGCGTAGCGCCGAAAGCATTAATCAGCTCTATCAAGTCGCGTAGTTCTCCAACAGTCATACGGCTAGTTGATTGCCCCAGCACCACAAATCCACCCTCCAGACCGGGTGCCGACCTCTGCCCTTTCAGCGATGCGGTGAATATGTGCTTCCAGTCCTCACTGCTAAGCTTCTGACCATGCCATACAACCTGCGTAGCGATATCGCCCAACGTAGCCCAGAGCTTGGCATTCTGGTCTAATGTGCGGGTTCGCTCTTGGATGGTTATCAGGAGTGGTTTGTCAGGATTAACAGGGAGTTGATTTATAAACTGGAGGGCATTTCGCTTGTATTGATCACCGCATAAAACAAAAACTTTTTTATCCATAGTCACTTCCGAAACATCATGATGGTTAAGCCGTTTTTGGTTACTGCCTTCAGCGTGTCACTTTCAGTTAACTCACCCAGATTGAAGGCATCGTACAGCTCGTTAATGGCTTTTTGCTTACGCTCTTCTTTCCTGCGTGCGCTCCACTTTTTTAAGGCAATACTCACTATCCATTCGCCAGTTTTAGCCATGATAAACATGTAACCCAACAGGCTGAGTCCGATATTTAACCAAGATAATAAGGTCATAGTGGCTTCTCCGGTGCGGCGGGTAGTGGCATCCAGTGAGTTACTGCACTATCACACCACTCACCGAACTGAACGCTGAACATGCAGACTCTCTGCTGAATCACGCTTGATTTTTCATTACCAAACCAACACCAATACGGGCCACTTTCTGCCGGGTCTTGGTCGCTGCACTTAATCCAACCTTCCGGTATCTCCAGAGAGTTCAATTGTGGGCGCTCGTACAACACTCGCACTCTATTCCCTGCGGCTTCGTGTCGGTCATATGCCTGTCTGGAGCATTGAATCCAAGTATTACCACCTCCCCACACTTCGCGGCGAGAATGACTTTCTTTAGCCCCCTTCACTGATAGCGCTATTCGGGCTAGGGCCATCTGTTCGCCGCGAGTTAATCCGTTTTCTAATGGCTGACAGATAAAATCTTCAAGTCTCTCTGCTGTGAAAGTGTCTAAATCACTCATTTTCTTTCCTCCAGATGTGAAAAAGCCCCGCGATGGCGAGGCTCGTTGATATGATTATTTATCAGTGGATTTGTCTGATTTGCGGGAGGATGTAACGCCACTGATAGGTTAGTACGTCAACCTGCTGGGTTTCTCTGCAAAGGATTTTCTTCACTTCGTCCAGAGTATAACGTGATTCAAATGCCATGTCGTGGCACCGGCCGGAGTATTCAGAACCCAGCGCCTTAAGTCCGGGATACATCACTTCTGCCCCCTTGCGCATATTATCGGCAACTTTCCATAGCCAGCACAGGTGATTTAACTCTTTTTCAGTCAAGGTGATGGTGTAGGTTTTCGCTTCTGGTTTTATTGGGGTAACTACTGGCTGAACATTGCCAACCTCCCGATCCAGAATGTCGAGCACCCACTTGCGGAATTCTTTGGATACTTCAGTGCGGGCAAACATGGCGATCAGATGAGCGCCGCGCAGGGAGAAAATTCTCTGACGTACCTTTAGATTCCCCGAGGTATTCGATTCGACTATCTCGGACATTCCTACCGAAAACTCTTCTGAGTTTACGTTGTAAATATGGGTAATTGCGTTAGTTTTTGCATATCCTAGCGCGTTAGCTATTTCTTTGCTGGTCAGCCAAATTTGGTTATTGCGAGAGATTACGTTGAAGTTAACGTCATGAAATGCGAGTTGAGTGGTCATTATGACCTCCAATGGTTACTAGAATTTTATTCACCACTGGAAACGCCAATTTCTCTGGTGGTGAACTGAATGGGGTTGGCGTAACCGGAGTAACCAACCGGCCTACCTTGCGGTAGCCCCACCCAGCCCACCATTGAGATGAGACTAGATTGCGACATAAAAAAACACGCTCGCGGCGTGTCATCTGGTCGCGGTCACTTCGGCGGGACGCCAATCCCGATCTCCCATGAGGGAAGACAGAATGACTATAGCCCACTGTTGAATACCGCGTCAAACTTTCGTGTTATTTCTGCATCCAATTTAAAGCGCCTGTAAAGCTCACTACTACGTTTAAATTCACATCCATACATTGATTCGTTTTTGCAATTTAAATTCAATCACAAGCTACTGACTGCGATTAAATCACCATCTCACTCCCCCTTAACAGTTAATCCAGCAGAGCGGAGGGCTCTAGCGGACTGATTAATCCCATCGTTAAGCCCCTCAGTGTAATCAGTGTCATTCTCGCCATCACCGCATAGCTCAGGCAACTCCACCTCGATGCTCTCACGCGCAGCTTTCCAAATCCTAAATCCCCAGCCCATTGCTAACATGCTTCTCAATTCAGCTTGTTCTGGAGCGTTCCACCAGGCTTGAAATTCATACGGTGATTTAGTTATGTCCATCATTATTTCCTCACTGCATTCAGTTTTGCTTTAATTTCAGCGATGTGATCCAAAGCTTTTTCGTTGCTAACCGGAATGTGAAGTTTGGGGATTTGCGCTACCGGCGCGGGGATCGGCTCACCGGCTTCGATGCGCTTCGACATGTCAGCCAACTCTTTGCCGCAACGTTTCCGTAAGTCCTGCTCAGATAACCCCTGCACTCGCTGTTGTGAATAGAGCTTTGTGACCATCCAATAAGCCGCATTGCTGTCCCAAGGGAACGCTTCGGCGCTGCTGAACATGTCGCGGCGCTTGGCATAGTCCATGACCATGTTGTAAAGCTCATCAGCATCAGGCAGCCCGGCGGCGCGGGTAGCACCCTGTTTGCACCATGCGATGAATTGGCCCGGCGACGGGAGGAACGGAGTTGCTTGCTGACGGGCGATCTTCATCCCAGCGTTAACTTGGTCGATGCTGGTGATACCGTTTTCGACGAATGCCAACACCCACTGGCGGCGTAGTTCGTTCAAGTCGTTTTGGTCTTTGATGCTGGTCATCAGCGCTGGAAATGCGGCTTTCAACTGGCGGAATAGCTCGTTGAATATCTGCGCGGCCTGCTCTGGCACCTGCTGCTTTTGCTTTTCAGTGCCATAAATCTGCTGTAGTGATTGACCATCACGGTTCTGGATGGCTGTGACGACATTTCTCATACCGATACCCCGTTTATCCAGTCAGTGTTATCGAAGTCCAAAACAGGCTTACCAGTGGCGGTGCCTGATTGCTGCTTATTGCGCTTGATGTCCAGCCTGTCCCATTTCTCGCGTAGCGTTGACGGGCAAAGCACGTTGCCGCACCAAAAACTATCCTGCATGGCCCACTTGAAGAGCACACACATATCTCGGTGATTCCTGCCATCCCGTTCACGCATCAACCGAATGCTATTGGCCCAGCCAGCAAAAGAAGGCTTTTTAGCGTCAGGGGCAATCATCAGCACGGCGCTGAACATCCACTCAGCTGCTCTAAGGTCATCAGCAGTTCCCCAATTTTTACCGCTTTGGATTGCAGCATCAGGACGAACTACAGGAAGCTTTTTAGGTGGGGTGTCAGGGGATTCGTTAGAATTCTCTGACGTAAAGGGTTTTATATTATTGTTATTACCTTCTTGTTCATGATGTGCGGGTTTAAGTGCGGCGTTATGTGCGGCACTACCATCTAAAGCCGCGCCGGGACTGGTCTCACCATGTGCGGGTTTAAGTGCGGCGTTATGTGCGGGTAAATTGTCTATTTTTTCGGCATATTCAGCGTAATTTAGGATGGTGATTACCGTCCCTTTTCGCTTCTCGCCACCCGTTGCAATCATCCCTTCTTTGACGAAAAAGGAGAGCATCCTGCCCACCGCATCACGGCTTGTTGGCTTACCTTCTCTGTCGCACAGAGATAGCCCTAAATCAGCCGCTGTCGTGACCAGTTGACCGGCTTGAAGGTTCCATTGGTTGCCTTTGAAATTAACCGTACGGGGCTTTATTTGAGCACCCAATAACAGGTCCTCCCAGAGAGTCCGCAGGAAAACATCTTTGTGCCAAGGTTTCTTCTTGATGCTTCGGTATAACGGGACATAACCAAGCTTCTGGTTCTCCATCCTGTTGCTCCTGCGCTCACGTTCGGCGCTGATATCAAATACTTTGGCTGTACTCATGCGGCAATATCCTTGATTTGATGAGCAGCCAGTAATCCGGCGATCCATTGGATGCCTTTAGGGGTGGACTTGTTTTGGATGAAAGCGTGACCGTTTGTTAGGTTCTCACCTGTTTTAACAGTGAATCGACACGCATCAATGTGTTGAGCGTAAGGCGTTAGCTTCCCAGCCAGTAGATACATGATCTCGCTATCGAGCAGGAACTTACGGAAGGCTGGCTCTTTGATGTGAAGAAGTTTGCAAGTTTCGCGAAAACCAAGAGATCCGGTTGCAGTTACGTAGCTGTCAACGAACTGAGCTTTCGGAGCTGCAATAGCAAGTTGATTTTCCAGTTTCTGTTTTTCTTCTGCTAGGTCTGCCGCCAGTCGCAAGGCATCTGGCAAGTTTTGAGGAATTCGAGCCTGACTTTCCAGTTCCTGCCAGCGGTCTACTAGACGAGCTGTGAACTCAGGGGAAAGCTGCGCAACGACGATGTAGCTATCTCGCTTGCCAACTTGGTACACAGCTACTGATTGACCAAGGTGATTCTTAACTTCCCCCAATGGGGGGAGTTGAATTGTTCCACGAAGCGCCAGCCTTTCGATTGATTGCTTAACTTTGTCATGTCTAGACTCAACGAGATCAGCTATCTCCTGGCTGGTCATAGTCGGGTTTACTACCGTAGATAAACTCATGTATAGTTACCTCAGAAATTGAGCGTTATTTGAGAAGCCTCTCCTGTTCGTGCAGGTGGGGCTTTTTGTTTTGTAAGCAACAACGCCACTGACTTAGCCAGCCTTGCCATCTCGTCATCGACTACTCCCCATTCCAGAACAGCTAGTAACATGCTCATCTTCGGAATGAAGCTTTCCTTCCAGCGCGATATCTGTGACTTATCAACGCCTACAGCGTCAGCAATGTCAGTGACGCCTCGTAATGCAATCTTGTTCAGTAATTGGCTCTCAATCATTCGAGCCTTGTTGCGAGCTGTTGCACGTTCCATGCGTAATACTTCCCTTGTTAGATGTTGTTACGTGACAAAGCCGTGAGCTTGTCACTTTGGTGTTCACCCACATTGCGGTGGGGTGAGGTCGGTAGTGTTAAAGAGCGGTAGTGCTTAAGCTGCGTTATTAAATTGCTCAAATAGGTTTGCTTTATCAGGTCGGAACTCAGCGGCTTTAATTTTTCCGTTGGTTGCTCTAACTAGAAGCAGCGCACCTTCTACTGAGATTTGCTTATTACCGTTAAGCCAATCCGATACCGTTGATTGCGCTTTGCCTACAGCCTTGGCTAATGCAGCCTGACTGCCAACAATGGCAATCGCTTTTTCGACTGCTTCATGTTTCATAAAATCTCCTTTTCTATTGCTTACTGGATGATTTTAGCTATCGCTTTAGTGAAAAGCAATCGCTTTACCGATTTTGATTAAGTATTGTTATGGCGATAATATGAAGTGAACTGTTTTGTGAGGTTTTTATGGATTTTTCTGAGCGCCTTAATTTGGCGATGGTGGAGGGTAGATTTACACAAGGGTCTTTAGCTAAGGCTGTGGGTATGGCTCAATCCAGTATATGGAAGCTTACCTCTGGAGGAGCTAAGGGATCTAGAAGAACAGTTGATCTAGCTAGAGTGCTCGGGGTTAGGCCTGAATGGCTTTCTAGTGGCTCAGGGCCAATGCGAGAAGATGGCGCAAAACCACACCACCTAGGTTCAACAATACCGCCTGAAAGCGAATGGGTTGGTGTTGAAGTGTGGGACAGTTCCACCCCGCTTGGAGATGATGACGTCGAAATTCCTTACTATAAAAGCATAGAGTTAGCTGCTGGTAATGGTTGTTCAAACAACGAAGATCACAATGGTTTTAAGTTGCGATTTTCAAAGACCACCTTACGCAGGGCTGGAGCAGACCCAAAGAGTGTTGTGGCCTTCCCTGTTCATGGGAATAGCATGGAGCCTGTATTACCCGATGGGACAACTGTGACGGTTGACTATGCTAACAAGCGCATTGTTGACGGTGCTATTTACGCAATAGACCAGGATGAGTTTTTCAGGGTTAAGCTGCTTTACCGGTTACCAGGGAAGAAGTTAAGCATTCGCAGCTACAACAAAGACGAATTCCCGGATGAAGAAGCGGACATGGATGATGTGAAAATCATCGGGCGTGTCATTCACTATTCAGTGATGCTCGTCTAACCCACGGCTAACCCACTGGATAGGCTTGTAATTATACTAGAGAGAGTAGTTATTAATGGCAGGGAAAATAGCTTTTATTTATCCGATGATTATGGATTCATATCTATCAGGTGAGCCGACTCTAAACTTCAGTATCTCCAATGATCTGTTACGAATGAGGGCTGGCGTATCTTTCATTGAATTATCCCCAGAGCAACCATATTTTGTATTGCTGAAATTATTTGATAAAAATGGATTGGATATCTTAGACACCCCATCAAAACTGATGTCGCAAGTTCTTAGCGGGATGCCACCCGGTCAGATTGATCCAGTAAAGAAAACATCATTCCTAAATGCCAGGATCTCAACTAAAATAAAAGAATATGGTACATACAAATTAACTTGTGAGTTATACGAAGGGCTTGTTGAGCCATACATTGATTCGATGAGTATTTATTTCAATGCTTTCAAGGATGATAATCATGAGTAATGTCGCTTATGGGTGGGGAACCAGCCCTGAGTCACTCAATGAAACCGATGGACTTACCATTGAAGATGACTCATTATTGAAACATGGCGGCGGCAATGGAGGAGGGGATGACATGCTTGTTAGAATTAAAAAACTCGAAGATGACATGCAAGTAATCAAAACCGATCTTGCTGTCATGAAATCAAACTACGCGACAACGACCAATGTCAGCGATGCTAAGAATAGTATTATTGTGTGGGTGGTTGGCGCTGTAGTATTCGCACAACTAATACCTGCCATCCCAGCAATAATCAACGCATTGAAAAATATTTAACTTACCCAGCCCCGCTGCCGAGTTAACCGAACAAAACTATAATATGCAATAGCCTACTTGCCGACGTCGCTGTCGGCTTTTTTGTGTCTGTAATCTGACAATCTCACCACCCTACCCGCATTAAACACTACTCATATCACACTTTTCACGCCTGTTAGCCGGTGCGAATGGGTGCGCCTGAATTATTTTTAAAATAAATTCCTTTATCAATTATGTAATTATCACTTTATCGATAGATATTATCGCTTTTACGATTGACCTAAATAATCGCTAAGGCTATTATCAACCCATCGAAACGAAACATCGATGCGGCAGAAGGAACTACTCGCCGCGCCAGTCAGGACGACAGGCTGCTTATTTAACATTACTGGGGTTTGTTCCCGCCGAGATGCGGGGAACCAAAGAGAAGTTGGCTTTGGGATGTGGTGAAGCTCAACGGAGAGCTAGCAGATAGGCGACTGTGAAAATACTAGTCATGTAGCAGACCGATGCGCGTACTGCAATCGGCAGCGCACCGATGGGAGTTGGTTCGACTCCAGCCACCACATCACCAAAGCCAACCACCGGAGGTAATCATGACAGTCGTATACACCTATGCAGCTTCCGATAATTCACGGAATCGCCGTAAAGCTCGCAGAGCAGCACAGAGAGAGGCTAATCCAGTGTTATCCAGCCAATCAGCAAGCCGAGTAACCAAGGCTTGTATCAGCGTTCCAGCACGCAGCAGTGAGCGACCAAGCGCAGACAATATCTGTTTGCCTGAAGTGGCCCGCTTCGCCGCTGGTCATCGCAAGCCAACAGAAACAATTACAGCGAGATAACAGAATGAATAAATCAGGTGAAATAGTGGCATCCATTACTTTAGACACCACCGAGATTACTGCTCAGATATCTGAGCTAATCGAATTACTTAAGCCGACCATTGAAAGCCTTCCGAACCATCTCGTCAGCCTGCTTTTTAGCAAAGTCTCTGCTGTGGCTAACGATATCGTCTTTACTGATTGCCCTGCCGCAACTGGCACAGCCTTCAACATTATCCATCGTGTACGGCTCGGCGCTGAATATGAACGACTCACTGCCGCAATCCGGGCAGACGAATTTAACTTGGAAAGTTTCTGACATGGAATTCCCTTCTTGGTTGTGTGGAAACTCCAAGATACCACTGCCGCCTGATGTGGTTAAAGACAGTTCACTACAAACACAAGTCGCTTATGCGGCTTTTTCATGCCTGAAAATCGAGGTAACAATGAATCTTACCGATTTAAACAAAATTCTCGCCGAGCATAAAATCTGGGTAGAGTCATATAGACAAAACGGATCTAGAGCCAACCTGTGCGGTGCCAACCTGTGCGATGCCAACCTGTGCGGTGCCAACCTGCGCGATGCCGACCTGCGCGGTGCCGACCTGTGCGGTGCCGACCTGTGCGATGCCAACCTGTGCGATGCCAACCTGTGCGGTGCCAACCTGCGCGATGCCGACCTGCGCGGTGCCGACCTGCGCGGTGCCGACCTGCGCGGTGCCGACCTGCGCGATGCCAACCTGCGCGGTGCCAACCTGCGCGGTGCCGACCTGCGCGGTGCCGACCTGCGCGGTGCCAACCTGCGCGGTGCCGACCTGCGCGATGCCGACCTGTGCGATGCCAACCTGCGCGGTGCCGACCTGTGCGGTGCCGACCTGTGCGATGCCAACCTGCGCGGTGCCGACCTGCGCGATGCCGACCTGCGCGGTGCCGACCTGCGCGATGCCGACCTGCGCGGTGCCGACCTGTGCGGTGCCGACCTGCGCGGTGCCAACCTGCGCGATGCCAACCTGCGCGATGCCAACCTGCGCCATGCCGACCTGCGCGATGCCGACCTGCGCGGTGCCGAACTGTGCGGTGCCGACCTGTGCGATGCCGACCTGCGCGGTGCCGACCTGCGCGGTGCCGACCTGCGCGGTGCCGACCTGTGCGGTGCCGACCTGTGCGGTGCCGACCTGCGCGGTGCCGCCTATCCTGATCGCACATACATAATCACGGGTGATAAGTATTTTCTGCAAATAAGCAACGGGGAGACTGTTCGTGCCGGATGTCAGAGTCACACAGCCGATGAGTGGCGCAAATTCAGTAAGCGCGAGATTGCAGATATGGACGGCAAGACAGCACTTAAATTCTACCCTCGCCTGTTAGATATTATCGACTTCTACCTTGGTAAGGGTGAGCGCCCAGAATGGCTTAACGAGCCAGATGAAGAAGAAGCAGATTAATTAGGTTCACTGATAGAGGGTAAGACGATGGCGTACAAGTTTATTGAGCAGAAAATCAATAGCCTTTAACCCTCCCCCACTAACTCCCCACTCCCACTACTAAATAACTGACCATAGTCGGTGTCTTGCTGTGGGAGTAGCACAAGGAAATGAGCATGAGTGAAGCAACCGGATTATCGATTGTTATCGAAGCTAAGAACGCTCTCGCAGTATTTACCCAGCCTGACCACATCGAATCAATTCTTCAGCAGGTTGAGAAAGAAGTTAATTCGTTTGTTCCAGATGTCAGCACAAAGAAAGGCCGCGACGCTATTGCTTCTCTCGGCTTGAAAGTGGCTAAGACCAAAACTTATTTGGATGGTCTGGGTAAGGATTTGGTTACCGAATACAAAGAGGTGCCAAAGAAAATTGATGCCAGTCGCAAGACGGTTCGTGACCGGCTGGATGCGCTGAAAGAAAAGGTGTTATTGCCAAAATTAGAGTTTGAGGCCGAACAGGAACGGCTAAAGCTTGAAGCGGAACGTATCGCAGCCGAAGAAGCTTACTCGGCTATGTGGCAGGAAGCCCACGATATGGATGCTGTTATCACTATTAGAATTGCCGAAAAAGCAGCAGCCAAGAAAGAGTCTGACCACGAAATGGGTCTGCTGATGAATGACGCTTTCGACCGCGACGCTAAAGAGAAAGCTGATGAAACTGAACGCCAGCGGAAAGCCCACGAAGAATTCATTGCTCAACAGGCGGCGGATAAAGCCAGGCGTGAGATGGCAGAAGCGGCACAGCGTGAAATCGATAAATCAGCAGCAAGGGAGCGCGATGCACTGTTAGCGAAAGAACGTGCTGAGCGTGATAAGCAGGAAGCGATTGACCTTGCAGAGCGTAATCGCATCGCAGCAGAGCAGAAGGCCGAGCAAGACAAGAAAGATGCAGCCGCTAAAGCTGAACGCGAGAAGCAGGAAGCTATCGCAGACGAACAGCGGAAAGCACAGGAAACCGCTGACCGCATAAAGCGCGAAGCCAAGCAGAAAGAAGATGCACGGTTAGCTGAAGAGAAGCGCGTTACTGATGAAGCAGCGAAAAAGGCTGCTGATAGGGCCCACCAAGCCGAAGTTAACAATGCAGCCATTGCCATGCTAACTAAAGCCGGAATTGACGCTGAGTGCGCCAAGGCTTGCGTTATTTCCATCATCAAAAATCAAGTTGCCCAATCGTTTTTAAACCATCAGCCACCTATCCAGATGAACTACTAATTAAACCGGAGTATCCCATGCATACCTTTTGTATAGCAGGGTGGCCTTGCGTGGGCTGCTCTGAGACTTTGCTCGACCGTATATGCCGCAATGCTAAGAACGCAGCCAAGCGGCTTGTTGAGATATTAAACCAGCGGGGTGAACCATGAGAATAAAACCGAATGGTGACGGCACAGTGACCGCATCTCAAGTGCACAGCGGATTTAAAAAACGTTATACGAAGTCTTTCCCAGATACAGCGCAGGGAATTCATGAGGCATACCGGTGGTGCCAGATTGTTTGGCTTGGCTGGGATGACTCCCAAGACATGGAGTATGCGGCATGACAGAAGATCAATTAAAAGAACTGATTATCACAAGGCGTGAATCGTTAAAGAGCATGGACACTCTGGCCTTTGTTAAAAATGAATTGGAGTGCGGGCGCGTGTCGGCTGAACAACTGGCAATCATTGCACTGGATGCAATGGGGATTAAAGGCGAATTGGTTGAGCAAGTAAGGGAATCGGCAGCCAAAAAGCGTAAATCATTTATGGAGGTGATTTGTGGGTACCGCAACATTAATCCTTGGTGAATCTGGTACAGGGAAGTCTACCAGCTTGCGCAATCTCAACCCTGATGATTGCCTATTAATACAGGTGGTAAGGAAGCGGCTACCGTTCAAATCAACTAACTGGCAGCCATGGGATGGCGTGAAAAAAACAGGGAGTGTTATTGCGACGCATGACTGGTCAATGATTAAGGCCGTCATTAATGGGGCAACAAAATATGGGAAGAAAATAGTCATCATTGATGACTTCCAGTATGTGATGTGCACCGAGTTCATGGATTCAGTAAACGAAAAAGGATTTGATAAATTCGCCCAGATGGGGCGTCACATGTGGGACATCATTAAAGCAGCGCAGGACGCGCCAGATGACTTGCGAATTTACTTTATGGCCCATACCGAGGAAACAAACCTTGGGCGCGTCAAAATGAAAACCATCGGCAAGATGCTGGATGAAAAGGTAACGGTTGAGGGGATGTTTACCATTGTTTTAAAAACAACCGTCCACGATAAGCAATACTTTTTCACCACTCAAAATAATGGCAATGACACAGTTAAATCCCCGATGGGGTTGTTCGAAACCGAAGAAATTGAAAACGACCTTCTGACTGTAGATCGGGATATTTGCGATTACTACGGCATCAATAATGTTCATCAAATTAAAGGAAACGCAGCATGAGCAATGTAACTTTCGTCTATGACCAGGATTCAGGTTTATCAGCAGGATTAAGCGGTTTCATCAATGAGTCTGGGGCTTATATCTTCACCATCTCAGAAGCTAAATATGTGATCAGTTCTGGCGGCGCTAAATCAATTGAATTCTCCGTGGAAACTGATGATGGGCGTAAGGCCAACTATCTGAATGTTTATACCGTAAAGAAAGACGGAAGCCCCAATACGCATGGCGTAAACATGATAAATGCGATGATGGGTTGCTCTGGCGTTAAGCAGCTTACCATCATTAAAAATGAGACTGGAGTTGATGTCGCCCCTGAGTTTGTAGGCCGAAAGTTGGGCCTGGTGCTACAAAAAACGCTTAAAACAAAAGATGATGGCCGTGAGACTTACAACTTTGATATTCGCATCCCGTACTTTGCACAAAGCCAGAGAACACTACAGGAACATGTAAGTGACTGCTCCCCAGCCGAAACAATAGCGAAGATGCTCACCACCCTGAAGGACAAGGATGAGCGTAAGCAAGTAAACAGCGCTCCAACTCACTCAGGAAACTATCAGGGTGATGATCAGTTCTTTTCCGAAGACCCACGCTTCTAAGTTCGCACCTCCCAGCAGGTAATCGCCATGCAGCCAGAACAAATACTGGCCTGCCTCCGCGCCCATCCAGATGCTTATATAACCTCATTCCACCGGTCAATTGGCAGTGTGGGGCGTGGTCGCTTGTCTGGTGGTGCAACTATCGGGTGCACGTTGAATTATAAGGACTCATTCTACAAGGGATTGGGTGAGGGATTCGAAACGGTATCGGTACACATTCCCCTGACGTATGTGCTTAACATGCGCCACTTGCTCACGGAAGAGCGCTGGGAGGCTAAAGAGATTTCAGCTAAAGGGATTATATACCGGCTTAAACCAGAGTTCATGCCAGCCAATCCTACGCCGTACTGCTCAACTCAGGAAGAGTTAGTGGCGCGGCGTCAAGAATGCCTACGACTGCTTTCGGCAGCATAATTAATAAAATAAGGGAAATATCATGAAAGACATCATGATCGACATCGAGACATTAGGTACCACGTATGGATGCGCGGTCTTATCTATCGGGGCTGTTCGCTTTGACCGAAATACTGGTGAGATTGGCGATAAGCTTTACGCAAGCATGGGGCAACAAGCACAAAAGTATGGTCATGCTTCTCAATCAACCCTGGATTGGTGGGAACAGCAATCGCCAGAGGCAAAAGAAGCCGCATTTAGTGGTACGGAAGATCCGGTAGTTGTAGCAAATACCTTGGCGAGCGGAATTGATAAAAATGACTTAGTTTGGGGGAATGGCTCAATCTTCGATATCACAATTCTTGAAAGCTGGTTTGCGTCAGTTAACGTTGCTGTACCTTGGAAATTCTGGAATGTGCGCGATGTAAGAACAGTTGTCGATTTATCACCATTGAACATTAAAGACTTCACTCGCGAAGGTATTCACCACAACGCGCTAGATGACGCAATACATCAAGCCAAATATGTTTCAGCAATGATTCAGAGTCTCCGCGTTTAATCACCCTCCCCCCCCATATAACCGGCAGCCAGTCTGCTGAGGAATAGTCATGTCTGAAAATACTGATTATGCAGAACTCGAAAAGAAATATCAGGCCGTGGTCGCTGAGAATGTGGCGTTAAAAACTGCGATTGAATTCGCCACTGCGCCTGATATGTGGGAAGAGCACGGTAATTTACTGGAATACAAATATCTGGATTGGTATGTCGATGAGCTGAATAAGGCACTAGATGGAACCCCGAACACCACTCAGGCGCTTAACGAGATAAAGGCGCAGGGTGTTGAAATGTTCTCTGAGTTCTGCAAACAGAAGGCAGAAATTAGGGCTTATACCTTCTTTACGGATGCAGGTGGCACTGCTGATGAGTTCGCCGCCAGTCTGCGGGGGGGTGAGTAGTGACAGAACCTCAAATAATTACAGACCTTAAACGGTCACATGAATTAGCCCACGAACATATGCTGTTATCACAGCAGATCAGTGAATGGTTTGAAGCGCGGTACGGGCCGGATAAAACACCTGGCGGCGTGGATTGTGACGAAGGATGTCGTGATGACTTCGAAATCGATGAGCGAAGGAAAGGGAGGGCGGCATGAGCAAACCTTTTGCTTGGTACAACGAGATTGATCCATACGCGGCCCAATGGCTGAGAAGCCTTATCAAAGCCGGTCATATCGCACCAGGCTATGTTGACGAACGGAGCATTGTTGATGTTAAGCCAGAAGACCTTACCGGATTTACCCAGTGTCACTTCTTCGCCGGAATTGGCGTCTGGTCATATGCCTTGCGTAGAGCAGGATGGCCCGACGACAAGCCAGTATGGACAGGCTCATGCCCTTGCCAGCCTTTCAGTGCTGCCGGCAATCAACTTGGAACAGCAGACGAGCGACACCTCGCCCCTGTATGGCTCAATCTCATTAGAGAGCGAAAACCTACAAACCTCTTTGGAGAACAGGTTGCGGCTGCAATTGGAAAACACTGGCTCGACGATTTATCCAATGAACTGGAAAACCAAAGTTACGCCTGCGGGGCGGCAGTATTGCCAGCTTGTAGCGTCGGCGCACCGCATATCAGACAGCGACTCTGGTTCGGAGCACAGCGGGTGGCCAGCAGTGACAGCGAATTGCTCAACGGGAGTGGGAACGTCTGGTCGCAATGGGGGGATGAATCTTCAGACGGCAGCTCAATTAGCGGGGTGGCCAACGGTAACCACCATCGACAACAACCAGGTCAGGGGGGTAGCGGCTTCTGGCGAGATGCTGATTGGCTCCTGTGCAGGGATGGAAAGTGGCGGCCAGTTGAACCCGGCACATTCCCGCTGGCTCATGGGGCTACCTCGCGAGTGGGACGACTGCGCGCCTACGGAAACGCTATCAATGCTGAAGCGGCAAAAACGTTCATAGAGTCATACATGGAGGCTGTGGCATGAGTGGATATCAGCTCATCTACTGTGACCCACCCTGGACGTATGGAAACAAAGCCAGTAACGGTGCAGCAATTAATCACTACAGCACAATGTCACTCACTGATTTAAAACGCCTCCCTGTTTGGTCCCTCGCGGCTCCCGATGCAGTTCTCGCCATGTGGTACACCGGTAACTTCAACGATGAAGCAAAGCAGCTTGCTGAAGCGTGGGGATTTCAGGTGCGCACAATGAAGGGATTTACTTGGGTGAAGCTAAACCAGTTGGCAGAGGACCACATAAATAAAGCGCTGGCGGCTGGTGAGGTTAACGACTTCTATGACTTTCTTGCCCTACTCAATACCCAATCACGGATGAACGGCGGCAACTACACGCGGGCAAATACGGAAGATGTGTTAATAGCAGTGCGCGGTAATGGCCTAGAACGACTCAATGCCAGCATCAAGCAAGTTGTTTACTCACCGCTTGGCGAACATAGCGAGAAGCCGTGGGAAGTGCGTCACCGGCTTGAATTGCTATACGGGGATGTAAAGCGCATCGAGTTGTTTTCAAGGAAGGATTTAGATGGGTGGGATACCTGGGGCAATGAGTGCGGGCAATCAATCAAATTAATACCTGGCAGTTCGGAGGCAGCATGAACCAACCAAAAGTAACGGAAATATTGATAGGCATATGCTTGCACTATTTATTATCTGCCTGGTTGTCTATGTGGTGGGTGATGCTGTGAAGGGGAGTTCACTGATGGCTATAAATTACATGGCTTCGCTTGAGTTCGTTAAATTCAAAGTAGAGGACTTGCCGCCAGAAATCACCTGTTCATTCTGCAAGAAGCCCGAAAGCGAGGTTCGCATAATTACCGGACCTGAGGTGAATATCTGCAATGAGTGCGTCAGCTTGTGCAATGAGATTCTGGATGGCGAGGAGTTGGCACGCAAGAACGAGGCAATAACTGACATCGTTAGCATTCAATCCGCATTGCCTGATAGCTATCAACCAGAAGATGTTGCTGCTGCTATTTACGATGCCGGTTACCGGAAACCCAAGGAGTGAATGATGATGCATTGGAAAATTTTATCCGGCTCCGTCGGTGATTTCATCGGTGCTCCACACTGGGCTAAGCGGCTGGCAGTAGTTCGCGGCACCGGTCAGAAATTATGGTGGGATGGCATGCAGAAATATCAAGACAAAGAGCAACTACTCGATGCGTACACATCTGACTTTGATGAGTGCGTCGATACAGTGGCAGAGCGGCGGTTGGTTCCAATTGATGAGGCGGTGCCGAAATGGAAGCCACAGTAGAAAACGCCATCAGGTCAGTAGCCAAAGATGCCCGAACCGAAATAATAGAAGCCAAAGAGAAGTACCCGATTCAAGAGCATGATAAGCAATTCACCGAAATTCTTAATCGCCACGCAAAAAAAATCACCGCTCTCCCCATTGAACTACAACCAAAAACTTTCCCGGCGAAGCGCTGGTTGAGTTATTACGTTCGTCAGATTGATAAAGAGATAAGAGGCCAGCCATGAAGATTAGCCTGAAAGAATGGAATGCACGTCGAGACATACCGCGCTCTATGAAGCAGATATACAGGTGGGTTGAGGCTGGAAAGATATATCCACCACCTGAAAAAATTGGTAGAGATTATGAAGTTGAATCAACCGCAACATATATAGACCCCGCCTCAACTATCAATACCGCACCAACAAATAACAATCTGATATCAAGGATTAGAAATGGCAGCAAGAAGGCGATCCGCCGCACTGCGTGATTTACCAGCCAATTTGTATGTTAGAAATGGTGGTTATTACAGCTATAAAGACCCAAGGACGGGTAAAGAATTCGGCCTTGGCCGAGATAAGCGCTTAGCAATAAATCAGGCGATAGAGGCAAATATACAGCTTATGGATGCTGGCACATCGATACGGCTCATTGACAGAATTAATAACGTTGCTGTTATCACTGTTTCAGAGTGGGTTAAGACCTATACAGAGGTGCTAAGTAAGCGCGGATTAAAAAGCAAGACGATCGCCGGCTACCATAGCCGCCTGGATGTGGTCGATGAAGTTTTCGCATTAAGGTCAATGGACAGTATCAGCACCAAAGACATTGCAACACTTCTTAACGATTACACCAATAATGGAAAGGCGGCATCTGCTAAGTTGATGCGATCATTTTTGACAGACTTTTTCAGAGAAGCTATATCAGAGGGAGTAATTGACAGCAATCCTGTTGATGCAACAAAAAACCCTAAAATAGAGGTTAAGCGCGCAAGACTATCCCTTGATAATTTCCTATCCATTAGAGCAGCCGCTGCCGACATGCCTGATTGGGTTGTTGATAGCATGGATCTGGCTATAGTTACGGGGCAGCGTGTAGGGGATGTTCGAAGGATGAAATGGTCTGATATCAAGGATGACAAGCTTTTCGTTGAACAGGAAAAGACAGGAATGAGGATCGTAATACCCTTTAATGTTAAGCTAGATACACTCTCGATCTCTTTGCGTGATATCATCTCGCGCTGCGAAAATCGCGCAATTAAAGGCGAAACGATAATTTCATCTGAAAAGGGCGAGGCTTTCGCAGATAAAACGCTAACTAAGCGATTTGCCAAGGCTAGAGATTTAGCGAGTATAACTTGGGAAGGCGTCAACCCACCGCCATTTCATGAGATACGGAGCTTAGCTTCGCGACTTTATGAAAAGGAAATGGGTAAGGAATTTTCTCAAAAAATCCTCGGACATAAATCCGCACAAACGACCGATAAATATCGAGACGTTCGCGGAAGTGAATGGATCGAGATAGAAGTGTAGTGAACGAATTTCGAATAATTTCGACCTGCACAGTGTAACCAACTGATTAAATTAGAAAAAATTAAGGGGAACCTTTGCAAGGTAAAGCGCTCCAAGAATTTGTTATCGACAAGCTCGATGACTTGAAAGGCCAGGACATTATCACTTTGGATGTTCAGGGTAAGTCCAGCATCACTGATTACATGATCATCTGTACCGGGACTTCTACCCGCCATGTTATGGCGCTGGCAGACAATCTGGTGCAGGAATCCCGTGTGGCAGGCATGATACCACTGGGCGTAGAAGGCCAGGGTGTGTCTGACTGGGTTGTTGTGGATTTAGGCGAAATCATTGTGCATGTCATGCAAGAAGAAAGCCGCCGTCTGTATGAACTGGAAAAACTCTGGAGCTAAGCGGTGAAACTGCAACTGGTGGCTGTCGGCACCAAAATGCCAGACTGGGTGCAGACAGGTTTCATGGATTACCTGCGCCGCTTTCCCAAAGATATGCCCTTCGAGCTGGTAGAAATACCGGCCGGTAAGCGGGGCAAAAATGCGGATATTAAACGCATTTTGGAAAAAGAAGGCGAACTGATGCTGGCGGCGGTTGGCAAGAATAACCGCATTGTCACGCTGGATATCCCAGGCACTCCCTGGGAAACTCCACAATTGGCTCAGCAATTAGAACGCTGGAAGCAGGACGGCCGTGATGTCAGTCTGCTGATTGGCGGGCCGGAGGGATTAGCCCCAGCCTGTAAAGCTGCCGCAGAGCAGAGCTGGTCGCTCTCTGTGCTTACGCTACCCCATCCTTTAGTGCGTGTTTTAGTGGCTGAAAGCCTCTATCGCGCCTGGAGTATTACGACCAATCACCCTTATCATCGGGAATAAGCGGCGATGAACCTGAGTAAAGTGATGGCTTTGAGTAACGTGTTGGTTTTGGACAAGATGAAGTAGCTGCGGGATGAAAAAAGAACCTAACCCTTTTCGCGACTATTCAGCTGAATCAGCCTTGTTTGTCCGCCGCGCCCTTGTGGCTTTCCTCGGTATCCTGCTGCTAAGCGGAATATTGACTGTAAACTTGTACAATTTGCAGATAGTGCGTTTCGAAGACTATCGCACCCGTTCCAATGAAAACCGCATTAAGCTGGTCCCTATCGCTCCTAGCCGCGGTATGATATTTGATCGCAACGGCACCCCGTTGGCGATGAACCGGACCATTTATCAATTAGAATTGATGCCGGAAAAAATCGAAGACCTCCCCGCGACACTCAATGCACTACGCCCGATAGTGGATCTGACGGATGAGGATATCGCTAATTTTGAAAAAGAGCGTAAGCGCTCACGCCGCTTTACCTCCATTGCCGTTAAGACCCCCCTTACCGAGGTGCAGGTCGCCCGTTTCGCCGTTAACCAATTCCGCTTCCCCGGTATTGAAGTCAAAGGCTATCAACGCCGCTTCTATCCCTATGGTTCGGCCCTGACTCACGTTATCGGTTATGTATCGAAAATTAACGATAAAGATGTCGAACGGTTGGATAAAGAAGGCATTCTGGCTAACTATGCCGCAACCCACGATATCGGCAAACTGGGTATTGAGCGCTATTATGAATCCGTATTACACGGCAAAACCGGTTATGAAGAAGTTGAAGTCAATAACCGTGGCCGGGTGATCCGCCAGCTACATGAGCAGCCGCCGCAGGCCGGTAAAGATATTTACCTGACGCTTGATTTACATCTGCAAACCTATATTGAAAAACTGCTGAGTGGCAGCCGCGCCGCAGTGGTGGTCACGGACCCACGCACCGGCGCTATCTTAGCCTTGGTATCGAACCCAAGTTATGACCCGAACCTATTTGTCGATGGGATCTCCAGCAAAGATTATCAGGGGTTGTTGAACGATCCTGACCGCCCGCTGATTAACCGTGCTACCCAGGGTGTCTACCCCCCTGCGTCTACAGTAAAACCTTATATTGCCGTTTCCGCCCTGAGTGCCGGGGTTATCACCAAAAATACCAGCTTGTTTGACCCTGGCTGGTGGCAACTACCTGGCTCAGAAAAACGCTTTCGCGACTGGAAAAAATGGGGTCATGGTCGGTTGAATGTCACCAAGGCGCTGGAAGAGTCGGCGGATACCTTCTTCTATCAGGTTTCCTATGACATGGGGATTGATCGTTTGTCCTCATGGATGAGTAAATTCGGCTACGGTGAATATACTGGTATCGATCTATCCGAAGAGCGCGCGGGCCTGATGCCGACCCGTGAGTGGAAACAAAAACGCCACAAAAAACCGTGGTACCAAGGGGATACCATTCCGGTGGGTATCGGCCAAGGGTATTGGACCGCCACCCCAATCCAGATGGCAAAAGCGTTAATGACGCTGATTAATGATGGCGCGGTTAAAACGCCACATCTGCTACAAAGCACCCGGATTAATGGAGAGTTAGTCCCCTATCAACAAGAAGATCGCACGCAAATTGGTGATATACATTCCGGTTATTGGGAAATTGCTAAAGATGGCATGTATGGTGTAGCCAACCGTCCGAACGGAACGGGGCGTAAGTTTTTTGAAGGTACACCTTATAAAGCAGCGGCAAAATCCGGTACCGCCCAAGTGTATAGCTATGAAACCTATAATGCCCATAAAGTGGCAGAACACTTACGCGACCATAAATTGATGGTTGCGTTTGCGCCCTACGAAAATCCAACGGTATCTGTCGCCATGATTTTAGAAAATGGGGGTGCCGGGCCTGCGGTGGGGACCATTACTCGCCAAATTCTCGACCACATTTTGTTGGGTGATAACAATACTGAATTACCGGATGCGGCCCCTCTGCCTCCAGGTGTTGAAGCAGATTAATTGAAGTGGACTAAGGTAACTCATGACTGATAATCAACAAAAAGGCTCTTTGTGGTACAAAATGCACATCGATCTGCCGTTTTTGATTTGCATCCTGGCGCTGTTGGCTTATAGCGCCTTTGTGATGTGGAGCGCCAGCGGGCAAGATATCGGCATGATGGAACGCAAAGTTGGCCAAATCGCGATGGGCCTGATTGTCATGCTGGTTATGGCGCAGATACCGCCGCGCGTCTATGAAAACTGGGCACCCTACCTCTATTTCGTGTGCGTAATTTTGTTGGTATTGGTTGATGCCTTTGGCCAAATAAGTAAAGGTGCACAGCGCTGGCTGGACTTGGGTTTTATCCGCTTTCAACCTTCTGAAATTGCTAAAATTGCGGTTCCGCTGATGGTGGCTCGCTTTATGAACCGTGACGTCTGTCCGCCCTCATTGAAAAACACCGGTATTGCGCTAATTTTAATCTTTATGCCCACCTTATTAGTAGCCGCTCAGCCCGATTTGGGTACCTCTATCCTGATTGCGGCCTCTGGCCTGTTCGTACTGTTTCTCTCCGGTATGAGTTGGCGTTTAATCGCTATTGCCGCCGTATTGGTCGCTGCATTTATCCCGATATTGTGGTTCTTCCTGATGCACGGCTATCAGCGCGACCGCGTGATGATGCTGCTGGACCCGGAAAGTGATCCGCTCGGCGCCGGTTATCATATTATCCAATCAAAAATCGCCATCGGCTCAGGTGGCTTATCAGGGAAAGGCTGGCTACACGGAACTCAGTCACAACTGGAGTTTTTACCGGAACGCCATACTGATTTTATCTTTGCCGTACTGGCAGAGGAGCTAGGTTTAATTGGCGTGCTGGTACTATTAGCGCTTTATCTCTGTCTCATTATGCGTGGTTTGGTGATTGCCGCCCACGCACAAACCACCTTCGGCCGAGTGATGGTAGGAGGATTAATGCTGATACTATTTGTATATGTGTTTGTTAACATAGGTATGGTCAGTGGAATTTTACCTGTGGTTGGCGTACCTTTGCCTTTGGTCAGCTATGGAGGCTCGGCACTGATAGTTCTGATGGCCGGGTTTGGTATCGTGATGTCGATACATACTCATCGCAAAATGTTATCGAAGAATTTATAGAGGTGAGCAATGCGTAAGGAATGGCTTTGGATAGGCATCGCAGGCGTGCTGTTATCAGCATGTACCAGTCAGCCTCCGGCACCCCAGCAACAGGTGCAACAGACGTACAACGGCCCGGTTGAAGAGATTGGCGGGGCAGAACCGCGCTATGAACCCTTTAATCCTAATTTTAATCAGGATTATAAAGCCAATGGCCAGTCTTACAGCATTATTAAAGATCCACAAAACTTCACTCAGGTGGGTCTTGCCGCTTGGTATGGCGAAGAAGCTAACGGCAATACAACCGCCACTGGCGAAACGTTCGATCCTAATGCATTGACCGCCGCCCACCCTACTTTGCCCATTCCAAGTTATGTGCGCGTCACCAATGTCAGTAATGGCCGCCAGATTGTGGTGCGCGTGAATGACCGTGGCCCGTATACCCCTGGGCGAGTAATTGATTTATCCAAAGCGGCCGCTGATCGCCTGAATATTTCGAATAATACCAAAGTGAAAATTGATTTTATCAATGTCGCACCTGATGGCTCGCTGTCAGGCCCAGGTATGGTCGGTACCACCATTGCCAAGCAAAGTTATGCCTTACCAAGCCGCCCGGACTTGACCTCCAGCGGGATGGGGACGCCAGTGCAACAGGATGCGCCCGCAGTAAGTGCGCCAGTGCGCCCTATCGCTAACAGTAATTTGTCTGGTGCGGATGCCACTCAACCGGTCGCGCCACAAAGTAGCGGCTTCCTGAGGGCATCGACCCCGGTACCGGCTGGCGTGTTGGAAAGCTCAGAACCTGCCGTGGATTCTGTATCCACTCTGGGTGCAGGGCCGGTGACACCACCGGTTGTTGCCAACCCCGGTCCCGTGACCTCATCAGTAGCAACAACAGGTGCTGCGACCTCTGGTGGTTATGTGGTTCAGGTCGGTGCGTTGAGTGATGCTCAACGGGCGCAAACTTGGCAGCAAAGCCTGAGCCAACGTTTTGGGGTCCCGGGTAAAGTAGACACCAATGGTAGCGTGCATCGTGTCCAACTTGGGCCATTCAGTAGCCGCCAACAAGCCGTAGAACTGCAACAGCGCCTATCGAGCGAAGCTCAGCAGCAATCATTTGTGGTCGCGGCGCCTTAAAACATACATACCTTGTAGCAATTTAAGGTCTGTCAGATAAAAATAACCGTAACCCCTTGTGCAAACAGGATGTTACGGTGAAACCAATAAACGCCACACAGGTGTATAGCCAAATTTATTGGCGTTGCAGCAAGGCCGCAAATGAATGCATCCCGATGAACATGTGATTCGGATGAGTGAGTGCCGCTAACGCCGCTACAACGTTAAGTAAGTAAGGGTATGGTATAGTGTGGCACTTTCTTAACTTACTCCCACGGATGTTGTTGTCCTGATCATGAAATATGTAACTACTTCTCGCATTATCAAGAGCCTGGCGCTCAGCACTGTTATTGTTATGAGCACAGCGTCTGCTGCAAACGCTGATGACGTCAATCTGAAAACCATGATCCCCGGCGTGCCACAGATCGACTCAGAAGCGTATGTGCTGATTGATTACAACTCCGGCAAAGTATTGGCAGAAATGAATGCTGATGCGCGTCGTAATCCGGCCAGCTTGACCAAAATGATGACCAGTTATGTTATCGGCCAAGCAATCAAAGCAGGCAAAATCGGGCCAGAAGATATGGTTACCGTGGGGAAAGATGCCTGGGCAACCGGCAATCCAGAATTCAAAGGCTCTTCGTTGATGTTTTTGAAACCCGGTGACCGTGTACCGGTTTCTAAACTGACTCGGGGTATCAATCTGCAATCCGGTAATGACGCCTGTGTCGCGATGGCTGATTATGTTGCTGGCAGCCAGGACTCATTCGTCAACCTGATGAACAACTACGTTAAAGCACTGGGCCTGCAAAATACCCAGTTCAAAACAGTTCACGGTTTAGATGCTGAAGGCCAGTACAGCTCTGCGCGCGATATGGCGCTGATTGGTCAAGCACTGATTCGCGATGTACCGGATGAGTATGCCATTTACAAAGAGAAAGAATTCACCTTCAACAATATCCGTCAGATAAACCGTAACGGTTTACTGTGGGATACCAGTTTGAATGTTGATGGTATTAAAACCGGTCATACCGATGCTGCTGGCTACAATCTGGTGGCCTCCGCTACCGATGGTCAAATGCGTTTGATCTCAGCCGTGCTGGGCGGTCACACCTATAAAGGCCGTGAAACCGAGAGTAAAAAATTACTAACCTGGGGCTTCCGTTTCTTTGAAACTGTCGCACCATTGAAAGTGGGTAAAGAGTTTGCGTCAGAGCCAGTCTGGTTCGGCGACAGTGACCGAGTGCAGTTGGGTGTTGATAAAGACGTCTACCTGACTATTCCACGTGGCCGTATGAAAGACCTGAAAGCCAGCTATGTACTGAATACCCCAGAGATTCATGCGCCACTGGCGAAGAATCAGGTTGTTGGCATGATTAACTTCCAGTTAGATGGCAAAACTATCGATCAGCGCCCATTAGTGGTGATGAATGAAGTTAAAGAAGGCGGATTCTTTAGTCGCATGGTGGACTACATCAAACTGATGTTCCACCGCTGGTTCGGTTAGTTGGCGGGCTTGAAAATCAGCAGACTATCCCCATATTATAAATAATCTGAAACTCCCGCCCCGGCGGGAGTTATAATTTTAAGGTCGGATAATTCTTTCTTTATCCTAGCACCTATCCGGCAGTAATCTGTCCGTCAACACCCCAGGAGCGCACATGAAAACTAAACTGAACGAACTGCTTGAGTTCCCTTGTTCTTTTACCTACAAGGTAATGGGCATTGCAGAACCACAGTTGGTAAACCAGGTGGTAGAAGTGGTACAGCGCCATGCTCCGGGTGATTATACCCCGCAGGTAAAACCGAGCAGCAAAGGCAACTTTCACTCCGTCTCCATCACCATTACAGCCACCCATATTGATCAAGTGGAAATCCTGTATAAAGAGCTGGCCGACCTTGAACTGGTGCGAATGGTACTGTAGTTAAGACCATATAGTTAGGACCATATAGTTAGGACCATCGAGTTAAGTCCATATTGCCTACGAGCAAGATACCTAATTTGTACCAAGCCCGCCTTATTATGGCCCGGAGCGGTTATTCACGCTCTGGGCCTTATTTTGCCTTTTAACCCCATGGTTGAACCGCAAACCTGCTTTTTTAAATGTCAAAATAGTAGCCCCACATCGCTGGGCTGGTATACTGACGCCACCATTTCTGTAACCAGATGATGCCTCGCTTGCAACAACACAAGATCATTTTACGTCAGCTAGGGCTACAACCCTATGCCCCCGTATCTCAAGCTATGCATAATTTCACTGAGTTCCGTACTGACGCCACTCCAGATGAAATCTGGCTGGTTGAGCATCAGCACGTTTTCACTCAAGGTCAGGCGGGAAAAGCCGAACATGTGCTGATGCCCGGTGATATTCCGGTTATCCAAAGTGATAGAGGCGGTCAGGTCACCTATCATGGCCCCGGCCAGCAAGTCATGTATGTCATGATTGACCTCAAGCGTGCCAAAATTGGCGTGCGGCAATTGGTTACCGCGATTGAGAATACCGTGATTCAGACATTGGCTCATTTTGCTATTGACTCACAAGCCCGCCCAGATGCCCCCGGTGTCTATGTCGGCCAGCAGAAAATATGCTCGTTGGGATTACGCATCCGTAGAGGTTGCTCGTTTCACGGGCTGGCCTTGAATATCGATATGGACCTGGAGCCGTTCCAACGCATAAACCCATGCGGTTATGCTGGCATGCAAATGACCCAAGTCAGTGCCTTAAAAACAGGGACAACTGTTGCTGATATCCAGCCAATCTTGGTGCGCGAATTTACCCGCCAATTGGGCTATCCGCAAGCGGAACAGCAGCCATGGTCACTGGCAGACTATTTATCATCTGACGTATCCTAAGTTAGCCAATTGAAATCGTGAATGCCCTGACTCTTTTAAGATAGCCCACGTAATTGGGGGCTGAATAGGATAGGGTAATGATGATATAATTTTTAAACAATTTTCAAAAAATTTTTAACGAAAGCCATATCACGTTGAATTTAATGAAAAATCTCAAATTGAGAGATTCAGAACTGGAACCTGCACGATTATGAGTAAACCGATTCAGATGGAACGTGGCGTAAAATACCGCGACGCAGATAAAATGGCGTTAATCCCGATTAAAACCGTGGTTACCGAACGTCAGGAACTGTTACGTAAACCCGAATGGATGAAAATCAAGCTACCCGCTGACTCCAGCCGCATTCAGGGTATCAAGGCAGCAATGCGTAAAAACGGTCTGCACTCGGTTTGCGAAGAGGCATCCTGCCCTAACTTGTCAGAGTGCTTCAACCACGGAACGGCGACCTTTATGATCCTCGGCGCAATTTGTACCCGCCGCTGCCCATTCTGTGACGTTGCCCATGGTCGTCCGGTTACACCTGATGCCAATGAGCCAGAAAAGCTGGCTCAAACAATCAAAGATATGGGATTGCGCTATGTGGTTATCACCTCGGTTGACCGTGATGACTTACGCGATGGTGGCGCTCAACATTTTGCAGATTGTATCGCAGCCATTCGAGCCAAAAATCCGACCATAAAAATTGAAACATTGGTGCCTGACTTCCGTGGCCGTATGGATCGCGCGTTAGATATTTTGACTGTCACCCCACCGGATGTGTTTAACCATAATCTGGAAAACGTACCACGGGTATATCGCCAGGTGCGACCTGGGGCTAACTATGAGTGGTCGCTTAAATTACTTGAGCGCTTTAAAGAGGCTCATCCTGATATTCCGACTAAATCAGGTTTGATGGTTGGCTTGGGGGAAACCAATGCTGAAATCGTTGAGGTTATGCATGATCTGCGCCGCCATGGAGTAACCATGCTGACGCTGGGGCAATATTTGCAACCAAGCCGCCACCATTTACCCGTACAGCGCTACGTCAGCCCGGCTGAGTTTGACGAAATGAAAGCAGAAGCTATGGCAATGGGCTTTACCCACGCTGCTTGTGGCCCGTTTGTTCGCTCTTCTTATCATGCCGATCTGCAAGCAAAAGGGTTGGAAGTAAAATAAATAAATTGGCCTGATGAGACTTTCAGGCCAATTTTATGAAATATTTAGTTACACCTTAAATGCCAGACAAGCAAAAACGGATTTCCACTGGAGATCCGTTTTCTGTTATCAGACATAATAAGTTTGCTGATAATAGCTAAGTTAAAGAATTTTCATCCTGCCGCTTTCACCGGAATACCGGTTATATCGAGCGAGGGCAATCAGTCCTTATGCTCAATTGGCGGTGTTGTTTTGGTTTCAACGGCCGTTTTAGCTTCAGCAACAGGCGTCGCCGCAGGTGCATCATCATTACCCATAGCCTTTTTAAAGCCTTTCAGGGCAGCCCCCAGATCCGCGCCCAACGTGCGCAATTTGCTGGTTCCAAACAACAACACAATCAATATGCCGACTACCAACAATTTGGTAATACTGATACCTTCCATACTCACCTTCTTGATTAGCTCTGTTCATTAAACAATGAATATATCCTTCTTACTGGATATTGCGCCAATGTGAGCACATCTCACGCCCTGAACCACTCACATGAGTCAGAATGGTGGGATTCACTCGCGAGCGACAACGCCAATGACGTTGGATATTGTTAAATAATGGCCTATTTACGAATAAATTACCGATTAAAACAACAGTAATATGTAACAGATTTCGTTAGTGAACTATGATTACTCAGAGTCTATTATCACTTATTTTGACTCATTCCGGATGAGACATTGCCGTTAACATCCCCCCAAAGCAAAAAGAAAGAGGGAGCCGCCAATTGCCTTATTCAAGTAGAATAAACACCCGTCGGTCAGGGTTAAGTTTTGCTAAAAGAACTTATTTACCTCGAGCATTTGGCTTAGGTGTAGGTATGTTTTGTGTAGGCTCAGTGCTCTACACACAGCATTCCCCATTATGGCTATGGCTGATGCTAGCTATTAATGGGTTGATATGGCCACATATTGCATTCTTGCTGGCGTTGCGGTCTGAACAACCGTTTGAGCAAGAAATAATCAACATGAAAATAGACTCTGCGTTGGGTGGCGTCTGGGTGGCAATAATGTCGTTCAATGCTTTGCCATCCATTGTTATTCTATCCATGATGAGTATGAATAATATTGCTTCCGGGGGTAAGAACATTTTTTGCAAAGGTTTAGCCTTGCAAATCTCCTGTAGCTTATTGACTGCATGGATATTTAACTTGCCCTTTGAACCTGAAACTTCCCCCATTCAGGTTTATGCTTGTTTGCCGATGATAATTATCTACCCTTCCCTACTCGGATTAGTAACCTATCGAACTGCCAAGCGTTTGGCCGAAAACAAAGAAGAGCTATTACGTATTAGTGTAAGAGATGGGTTAACTGGTTTGTATAACCGCAGACATTGGGAACACCAGTTACATAATCAATTTGACAGTTGCCGGCGCTATCAGCACGGCGCAACACTCATTTTACTTGATATTGATAACTTCAAAGCCATAAATGACACCTTTGGCCATGCCGTCGGCGATGAAGCCATTACGGTTCTTGCTGAGGAGTTATTATTAGGGCTGCGGGCCATTGATATTGTCGGTCGCTATGGTGGCGACGAGTTCGGTGCTATTTTGCCCAATACCACCGCCGAACAAACCCGCGAAGTATTAACGCGAATTCAAGAAAAACTAGCTGAATTAGCCTTTACGCAAGCCCCCACGCTGCAACTTAGAGTAAGTGCTGGCATTGCTGATTACAGGCACGACATGATTAATTATCAGCAATGGTTGAAAGCGGCTGACTCCGCACTGTACCAGGCAAAAGATAATGGTCGTAATCGTATTGAGCTGGCCAGTTAAAAACTATTCCCAATAGATTTCATGATGTAAAAAGTCAGTGTATTATTGATTCGTAAGCTCTGGAGATGACATTCCTCCATAACCGCCCTTCAAGGCTGATGATGTCTACGTAACCTTTTCATTAAGGTGCGTAGTATTGCGCCTAAGCCTTTCTGAAAAGCCCATTAATAATGACCAACTACCCCGCACGATGGGTATCCATAATGAAAGGTATTTATGTTTAATACATTACTCGCAGTATTTATTGGTGGTGGCGTGGGCAGCGTTGCTCGCTGGCTGGTCAGTATGAAGCTAAACAGCTTATCACCCCATGTCCCCGTGGGAACACTGCTGGTAAACCTGATAGGTGCTTTTATCATTGGTCTGACATTAGCGCTGTTTACCCGCATTGCACATATTGATCCCGTATGGAAGCTTCTGATTACGACAGGTTTTTGTGGTGGTCTAACGACATTTTCCACCTTCTCTGTGGAAGTGGTTTATCTCATTCAGGAAGGTAAGCTGGCATGGGCGGCGGGGACTGTTTTACTTAATCTGGCCGGGTCACTTGCGATGACGATGCTGGCCTTTATATTGGTCAATCACTTCGCGGGGCAATAATAGCGAGTAACTATAAATAGTTTAACTTTCCGGGTAGTCCATTATATTGCCCGGAAACGTGCAAGATAAAGAAAATCACGGGTCGGGTGGTATCGTCTTAATGTTTTCTTAATCTACGAACCGGATAATCATTTGCCAGAGAACAGTTAGCCGATGGTGGTGACTGATGTGCTGGATAACACTATGTTTGGATTACCAAAAAAACGGGCTGAGTGGCTAACAGTTATTTTTTGCCTGGTCATCACCGTGATATTTCTCAAAGCCTATCTGTTCTAACCTTGATGTGTTACTTCTCTCAATTCTACTTTTGTTGATTGTAAAACAACGAGTTGTGTCGCGTCGTTCAACAAAAGCCCTCTTTTTACCTTATTGGTAATACCCATAAAAAACCCGCCTATAGAGGCGGGTTTTAACAAATATGGGCTACTTAGATAGCGATAACATTAGCAGCAGATGGGCCTTTGGCACCGTTCGTGATTTCAAATTCTACACGCTGGCCTTCAGCAAGAGTTTTGAAACCATTGCTAGCGATGGCTGAGAAATGAACGAAAACGTCCTTGCTGCCATCTTCTGGGGTAATGAAGCCGAAACCTTTGGACTCATTGAACCACTTAACGCTACCTTTAATCTTAGACATCAAACTTACCTTTACGTGAATGTTGGACACAAATAGTGTGTCAACTACAGTACAGCAATAGAACCGTTTTTTGTCCACAGCCGAGATCACAAAAAGAAGAGAAAAAGTGAAAAACGCCGTTTTTTGGCTCTGTTTCTAGCACAGAAAACCACATTTTTTTGCTTTTGTAGTTCACCATTATGGCGCTGATAAACGCCTCAGCGAACTGACAGGCTGTATCTGAACGCTATTCACCTGTATTATACTTAGCCATTGGATACGCTAATATGAGACGCATGATGAACGGTAGAATAACAACTTTTTTTGAAGATAAAGGCTTTGGTTTTATCACCGATGAGAACGGAGATAACCGTTATTTTCACGTTATTAAAGTTGCTAATCCCGAGATGATCAAAAAAGGGGCCGAGGTTACCTTTGAGCCAACAACCAATACCAAAGGGTTGTCGGCATTTGCGGTAAAAGTAGCAATCGAGAGTAAATACATATTCATTGCTAACGAGAGAATCAAACTCACCAGCATCAAGTCATTCAATACTTTTACTAAAGAAGTCCCTGCACAGGCCGAGGTAGACAAGGCTAATACTATACTTTCAGTAAATTTACTGATGAACAAAATCCGGCCGCAGGAAGAAGATATTTCAGAAAAAACCGTGCCATTGAAAATGTTATCAATTACGACATTCCAGAATGTAACTTATACGTTTTCTGAACATGAGGTTGATATCGAGAGTACGGTTGCTAAATTGAAGAGTATTTAATACTGATTCTATTTTTCTTGAAACTAGGGGATATCAGCACCCTCAAGCAGCCCCAAATGCCTTTGGGGCTGTCCGGTCTACCCGGAAAGTTAGATGCTGGCATCCCTGCCCGCTAACGCAAGAACATCCCTTTGATATCCTCTGGTGTTGACGCTAGAAATAATAAAAATCAGATTATTTTCATTAACTACTTGAACATAAACATTTTAATCAACTCAACGTCAGTACGAGCACCTAGCTTCTTCATAGCAGAACGTTTTTGTCCGCTAACTGTCTTCTCACTTTTCTTCAAAATTCTGGCGATATCGCCGCCTGAAAAACCTTCATTAAATAGTTTCAACACAATATTTTCATTTGGCGTCAAATATTGCCGCTCTGATGATGCCAGCCCCAACACCTTGGTAACTTTACGTTCGACCAGATTCTCTTTAAGTCCGCGCAGTTTTCGTTTAAATACAGAGGTAATCTTGTTGATTACTGTATCAACCGAATCTTCTCTGAAGATCATGGTTACATTGCTGAACCTAGGAATACCTTGTAAAAAGCTATTCAGTCTGGCATCACAAATCAAAAAAACATCGGCTTCAGAAGGAGCCTTATCCAAACGTTTCAGCGCTTCGAAAAAGCTGAATTCATCAACACCAATAAAAATCACATCTGCTGAATAAAATGCTTTTCGATAGAATTTAATCTCTTTTTTAAAACCTAACGATGCAAATATTTTTTTTACGACAGTTACCATACCCAGTGTTTGATATTTATCGTTATCGACTATCATACAGCTTATCATATTGGCCACACCCGTTAGCGCTTCAGCACCCCATGAATGGTTAACTCATATCTGTTTGCAATGAAATAAATATCATTATAAATCAAATAGATAACAAAATATACTTTCCTACTTGTTAGTAGAACATAGGGGAAAGGAGAGCGATATAGGATGTCAACACCGGAGGGTGTAGGAAACGTCTGTTTCTCTGTGGAATATTTCCTTATTTTTTATTTTTGTTTCAGTTTGCCAAACGTGACAGCATTCAGATTGTATGCAAAAATGTAAAAATATTAGTAGTCTGAATAGGAAGGTTCTGATGCAAACCATACACCCTATGAAGCTGCATCTCTCATTTAACCTTATTTTAAGTCAAACTACTTTATGAGAAACGTCGGTTTACATGCCCTAAAAACGTTAAGCTGCTTTTCTGCCGTTACTTTCTACTCTGCAAGTAAAACCTGTACTGACCAGTGTTTTTTAGGCGGCGAAGTAATGAGTGTTCTATACTTTTTATCGATTATTGCTACCCCATTATTTTTCATGATCATCGGTTATATCGACTCTAATGATGAGATAGATCAAAAGGATATCCTCAGTAAATTAAAATCTATAATAACGATTATTATCTTTTGGAACGTCCTTTTCTATTTTATCAATGAGGATGGCTTCAAACGAGGGTATTTCCTACAAAGTTGGCTTTTGTTCAGCATTGCCATTATTTATCTGCTTAACCCGATAATCTCGAAGGTTTTGAAAAGCAACAGAACGGCCATCATAACCCTTTCGTGTCTGGTTATTTTCTCGATTACGATCGATCTGATCAGCGCCTTCACTGAAAGGCCATATTTAATTGATTTCCCACAATATTTTAGATTATGGACTTGGGTTTTCTATTATATAACCGGTAGGTTCCTCTGCTCAAAGATGTGCCAGAAAATAACCAAGTTACCGAGAGTGCGTCTCATCGCTAAAGTGCTGCTGCTGCCAACAGCAATCTCAATGTATTTTTACGAAAGTTTTATGTCGATACATGTATATAAAACAGTGAATGCAGGTTATTTCCTTGATAACTTACACGTTTTAATACTAAGTTTATGTTTATTTGTCATATTTGATAACTTTGACACTAAACACCAATGGATAAAGAAAACATTGGCCTATATCAGCCCCTCAATGATCGGGGTGTATATACTGCATGATGGAATTTTCTATTTCATTGCCAGTGCATATAACTTATCCGACGTCACGCTGAGATTTACGTTACTACTGTCAGTGTTTGCTGCTTCTGTATTATTGTCGCGTATCCTATTACTCAATAAGTACACATCCCGCTTTATCTCATTTTAATTGCTATCGGCTGGCCGACCAAACGTGATAATAGGCCAGCCAGAGCTTTTGATTATGCCTGGTTGTATCTCGTATTGAGGTCGTTAAGAAGGCAGCAGTGGGGTTGACCGGCTACTGGATTTGAATCACGGTTAGCGTATTGCCAAATACCGCACCGGTATCGATATAAAGCTGATTTTTAAATAGTGAGGGTTTCACCAGCGGTGTATGACCGAAGATAAATTTATCTGCCCCTACAATTTCGTGGTTTTCCCCTTTCATCGATGCGTTAAGACGCTTACGGTTCCAGAGCACTAATTGCTCACTAACAGCTTTGCCGTAGACATATTCATCTGAAGGATAATCAGCATGAGCAACAACATATTTCGCCTGGTCAGTGTTAACCTCAATAATTAAAGGTAATTGTTCTGCCCGCCTAATGAGTTGTTCTACCAGATGTTTATTACTTACATCTAGTAAAAAAACCATCGCCCACCATTTGCTATCCAAGTGTCAACCTCTCCACCCGCTAACACATCAATTGCCATCTGTTCATGATTACCACGCACCGCATGAAACCAGCGGCTATTAAGCAGTTCGTAACATTCAATATTCTGCAAACCCCGATCAGCCAAGTCTCCGACAGAGACCAGTAAATCAGTCGAACGCTCAAACTGAACACGTTCCAAGGCATCCATCAGTTTTTTATAGCAGCCATGAATATCTCCAACCACGAAGATACGTTGGTATTCGCTGCCGTCTATTTTATGGTACATACCAGGCTCCACAGTCAGTGTATGGCCTGTATTAACCTTAGCTTACTTGAATGTTTTTTGAGCAGTAAATATCTCTATTTTCTGTGGTTCAAGCCGTTACCGCCAACAGGCTGGCACTTATTTCAGTGATTACCAATGAAAGTCTTGAGGAAATGGCGTTGGTTGTAAGAAGTGAGGTAACTGCTCTTTTTAAAGCATCAAGTGTGATCCTCGCCACCAAGCGTAATCACCGATTTGCTTGGTGAGAATGGCATATCATGATCGAATAAGCCGCCCTTAGGCGGCTTATTTAGCATTGAGGCACTGTTACAAAGGCCGGTATATGCCCCTGTAATGCGCTAATCTTTCGTGGAAATAGTCTCGTTCGTCCAACGAAAGGCTGGCCTCAACTTCATCAACATCAATGTTCTTCTTTTGGCTTTCCATAAAAGCAACCGTGGATGCCACAAAGTCCAGGCTGGTATGGCAATATTCAGAAACCAGTTTCTCTAGTGCTGACATTTCACACCCCCTACTTCGCTACCACACAAATATAATTAACACAAATCATCACGCCAATACCGTGAGAAAGATCACTAAAAATGACATGCGCATGTTTACTTCAATTGAAACTATCTATCACTATTTTGGCGGCACAGGTAATACCATACTTAAATAGCATCGCTGGGGTGACAGCGATGCCATCCACAGATCAATTTTTCGCAGGGATCATTTCTCATATTGAACTGCACATCAGTGTCTTTTAAGCTATTTTCCGTTATCTTGTTGGATTAACCTCAAAACAAAAACAGACCACAGAATCGGAGCAGGAATGAGAAAGACAACCATGATTATGATAGCCATTGCACTGGCGGTATTCGCTTATACCTACTTTACCGGGGCGTAGCCATCATCCAACAATGAAACAATTGCCAGAGAGCGGTCTCTACATAACATTTTCTGGCACCGCGCGTTATTTATCTCTATTGAATCGAGGTTACATAAGTAAAAAATGCTAAAAGTTATTGCCCAAGATTTTATAAAACCGGAACACATTATCGATGTTATGCCGCTGTATAAACAATTAGTGGCCAGTACAAAGCGTGAACCACTTTGTATATCCTATGACTTATGTATCAACCATAAAGACCCTGGCCATTTTATTTTTGTTGAGGAATGGCCAGATCAAGCCGCTTTAGACATACATTGTGCCACTGCGCATTTCAGAGAATTGGTTCCACAAATCAACCGATACCAAAGAAGCGAGGGCACCTTCATCTTAATGCACTCTTTTGAATAACCCTTACGGGCGGCGAGTTACACTACGAGTTGCTCCTCCTCATGATATTGATTTTGCCACATAGCGGCGTAACGCCCATTGGTCAGTAATAGTGCGTCGTGGCGGCCTCGCTCTACAATTGCGCCGGCATCCAATACAATAATTTCATCCGCATCAATGATTGTTGATAGGCGATGGGCAATCACCAACGTAGTATGGTCGCGACTAACTTCTCGCAGATGAGCCTGAATTTCGCGCTCAGTTTGCGTATCTAACGCACTGGTCGCTTCATCGAATACCAATATTGCGGGGTTTTTGAGAATAGTGCGCGCAATGGCTACCCGCTGTTTTTCGCCACCGGAAAGCTTCAACCCCCGTTCCCCTACCCGCGTATCATACCCATCTGGCAGGCTAGTAATAAATTTATGGATATGTGCCAGTTTTGCCGCGCGTTCTATCTCTGCAAAAGTTGCAGACGTTCTGCCATAAGCGATGTTATAACGCAATGTGTCATTAAACAGCACGGTATCCTGCGGTACAATGCCAATCGCTTCGCGCAAACTTGACTGGGTAACCGCCCGAATATCCTGATTATCAATATAAATCGCGCCGCCCGTCACATCATAAAAACGGAACAATAAACGTGAAAGCGTTGATTTCCCCGCACCGGAGGCCCCCACTACAGCGACTGTTTTACCTGCAGGGATGCTGAAACTCACGTTATCCAGAATAGGTCTGCGAGGGTCATAACCAAAGCTGACCGACTCAAAACGGACTTCACCTTGTGTCAGTTTCAAAGGTAATGCATCTGGTCTATCAGTCACTTCTTTCTTAACCATCAGCAGATCGAGCATATTTTCCATATCAATCAGGGCTTGTCTGATCTCAGAATAGATAAACCCAAAGAAATTAAGTGGTTGATATAACTGAAGCAGATAGGCATTAACTAATACGAAATCACCGATAGTCATGTTGCCCTGCGTGATACCTTGCGCCGCCATCGCCATCATGACGACCAATCCAATTGAGATTATTGCAGTCTGCCCAAGGCTCAATGCAGTAAAACTGAATTGATTTTTGATTGCCGCATGTTCATAGAGTTGCCGTGAGGTGTTGAAACGCTGCGCTTCAAACGCTTCATTACCAAAATATTTCACTGTTTCATAATTGAGCAAGCTGTCGATAGACTTAGTGTTAGCATCGGCATTGGCTTTATTTAGCTCACGCCTGAAGCGGGTTCGCCAACTGACGGCCATAACCGTAAACAAGATATAGCACCCAACCGTCACCAAAATCGCGATAGCAAACCAGCCATCTAATAGATGCCACATGATCAACGAAACCAGTGTTATTTCAAACAAAATTGGGAAGATAGAGAACAGCAAGCGCGAAAGTACAGTAGCAACGGCTTGAGTTCCTCGCTCAATTGACAGTGACAAACCACCGGTTTGTCGGTCCAGATGAAAGCGCAAACTTAGTTCATGCAATTGTTTAAATACACGTAAGCCGAGTAACCGAGTCGCATTCTGGCTAACATGTACAAACATCACGTTCCGCAGTTCCTCAAATAAGGAGGCGCTAATTCTGGCGATGCCGTATGCAATAATGAAACCAATTGGAATAGCCAGCATCTTGGCGTTCTCACTGCTTAATGTATCAACCATTGCCTTATAGGCCAGTGGGACCAGAGTGGTACTGACCTTGGAAACCACCATAAATATCACCGCAGCGACCAAATAATAGCGAAGCTTAGGGTTATATTTAGGCCACAGATAAGGCAGCAGGAACTTTAGTAAGCGTGAACGATCCATATTTATCTATTTGTCATCTCAGGTGAAATAGTTGTATTTATTTTTTTATATTCTGCCACGTATAAGTGGAATGGCCTAATGAGGCTATCAATATCTTGTCGCCGTAAAATTTAGCGACCTATGCTGAGTTGTCCTGCCCCTAGGATGATAGGGAATCAATGGGGGGACTCACTTCACTTGCCCCTCTTTTTTTGATTAACAGACGAGTCTTATAAATCATAAATATTTGTGCACTATAATTAATGCAAATTTACTTAATTTGAGGTTATCTGATGGTGTGGCTGGAACAAGGGCTGTATCTAAGAGTCAGTGAAATGGACAATGGGCCAAGGCCACTACCACTTCAGAGCGGCTTTAATGAAACATCTGCCTATCGAGCATTAGGTCTATTCAATCCATCAGAAACCTCAGATGCTTACTATATATTGTCTAATGACCGCGATGAGATATGGTTTATCTGTAATCGCCATTTACGAACAGTGGCGTTATCCCCACATCCTGAAGATTTTAGAAGACCACTTTCCTCATTCATTGATATGCCTGCGTAAGTACCCTGTTGAGCAACGGTAAAGCAGATGAAACTCATCAATAGTTAGCGAGTTGTACAACCGCGCGCCTCTTGTTTCTGTGCAGTGATAAATTATGCTCATTATAACAAAGGGTCCATCGCCCTTATTCATTCATTTTTTTTGAACAAGATGAACAATTCTCTTTAGTATTCAAATTCTGTGATCGGAGTAACATTATTCCTATCGAAAGCAACCCACTTTCACATACACAAATAGAAGAGAATTTATTATGAAAACTACCATCGCAGCAATCGCACTTATCGCAGCAATCCTGGCACCAACTGTTTCAATGGCAAATATCGGCGACAGTGATAGCTATAAAGGGACCTACTCTATCAGCCAGGGCCAGAATACTACCACCACTGATCAGACAGCCAAAAACTAAGACAAAATAATAGCATAAAGTCCCACTTAGATTAAGTGGGGCTATTTATTAATGCCTTTACATTTAGTCCCTGTAGTATTAAACATCCCCTCAGCCATCCATAATTTATTTTATTATCGTTAAATTATTTCTTATCTTATTCCCCTTCAAATCAAATTAACTTTATAAAAAATCGCCAATAAAAGATCGGTTATAGCCATAAAAATGCCCCGGCTTGATTAATCGTTTGGTTTGTATACAAGGTGGGAAAATCACTGCGGCCTCCGAATCTCATCATGATATTCGCATTCGGAAGCCACTCTTGATTGCATTTTTATTCGTCGAAGAACCAGTAACCCTGATTAATCAATTCGGTTAACTCAGCCATGAAAGCTGGGTTATTTAGTGCCTCACCTAGCTCTTTCTTGCCAATCATGGTGTAACGACACAGTGCGTCAGCAGCTTTAGCATCGGTCGTTTCCAGCCGTTCACTGTTGATAAAGAAACTGTCGCCAACTTGCAGAACACGTAAGCCACTCAGGCGCGTCAAGATCTGACCATCCATCAAAGCACCCACAATTTCATCCTGCTCGTAGGGTGGTTGCGCGGCAGAAATATCCAACTCATGGCGCGGCGTGGTAGCAAAGCGGCCGAACCACTGCTTAAAATCTTCCGGCTGATTAATCATATCAACCATCATCTGGCGCAAGCGATCAAGCTCGTGTTCCTCAACCCGCCCCGGATGTTCCCGGCAGGTTAAATCAGGATCACTGTAGTGCTCACCGCCGAGATCTTTCTCCAGCGCATAGTCAGCAAAACTACTGATCAGATCCCTGCCATTCGGCCCGCGAAATCCGACAGAGTAATTGAGCGCCGTCTCATGGGTGAAACCGTCGTGCGGAAAGCCCGGCGGGATATATAAAATGTCACCCGGTTCGAGGTCTTCATCAATGATTGGTGTGAAAGGCTCAACGTGGAGCAGCGCCGGATGTGGGCAAAACTGCTTCAATGGTAATTTGTCACCCACGCGCCAGCGGCGGCTGCCCATCCCCTGAATGATAAAGACGTCGTATTGGTCGATATGCGGTCCAACACCCCCACCCGGTACGGAAAAAGAGATCATCAGATCGTCTAAACGCCAGTCCGGCAGCACGCGAAATGGGCGCACCAGTTCGGCAGACGGAGCATGCCAGTGATTAACAGCCTGAGCCAACAACGACCATCCGGTCTCACCCAGATTATCAAAATGCTCAAACGGCCCATTACTGGCCTGCCACTGACCATTACTATGGCTGACTAGGCGGCTATCTACCTCCGCTTCCATCGCCAAACCCGCCAGTTCGTCTGGCGTAATAGGATCAATGAAGTTAGGGAAGGCATTTTTTAATATAACAGGTTGTTTTTGCCAGTATTTCTCTAAAAATTCGGGCCAATTAAGATTAAGTTGATAAGCCATGCTTTAACACCAGTGAGAAGACAAACGGCCCTGATTATAAAGTGGCTGCCCCATAGGCCGCCTTGTCATTGGTCAAGGCTATGTCGAGCGCATCAGCAAATAAGTCTATCCCCCCTCGCAAGATGGGGGGATAACGAACCCTTTCTACATATCGACAGGAATAGTGGTCGGTCTTATTACAATGCGTTAAATCGTGTTTCCACCTCGGTTATGGCGTCTACCCGTGTTTGATGTCGCCCCCCTTCAAATTCTGCATCAAGCCAGGCATCCACAATCATCTTAGCCAGTTCCAACCCTACGACCCTAGAGCCAAAAGCCAGTACATTAGTATTATTATGTTGTCGGGAAAGCTGTGCCGAATAAGGTTCGCTGCACACTACCGCGCGGATACCGGGATGTTTATTTGCCGTAATCGAGATGCCTACGCCCGTACCACAAATCAAGACGCCACCATCAACTTCCCCAGCCGTCACCGCCTCAGCAACTTCATTGGCATAACGTGGATAATCCGTACGTTCTGTAGACCACCAACCTTTGTCAATCACCTTGATGCCACGCGTTTGTAAGTGAGCAACAATATCCGCTTTCAGAATAAATCCAACATGATCGCAACCCAGAGCAATACTTTTCATTGAATAACCTCTCATTCGTCAGTAAGCCAAACTTCACAAATTTCATTTTTATGTGAGCTAAAACGATACTTTTAGTTAAAAACCCCGACAATGGCCGCGGCAATGTGTCCATTTTACGCACAATAATCATCGAATTTAAATAACTTGTGTAGTAACCATAAAGAACATCCCGTTAAATAACCTCTACGCAATACACACAACCAATTGATTTTAATTATAATAAATTGATTTATAATATTTAATCCCGCCAATGAGAAACTACACAAACCATAGTTACTTTATAAATTATCAAATTCTGTGAAGTTGATTGCATATTTCGTCAACACATTGTGGTGATATAGTGACGTCTTCAATTTTTGGACATGGGACCGAGATGAGTCAGTCAGAGTTTGATCAAGGTATTCCTAACGGGATCGGTATCGCCCCCTACCTACGAATGAAGCAGGAGGGGATGACGGAAAATGAAAGCCGTATTGTTGAATGGTTTCTTACACCTGGGAACTTGAGTGCCGCACCGGCGATTAAGGATGTTGCCGAGACCCTCATGGTGTCGGAAGCAATGATTGTTAAAGTTTCAAAACTGCTGGGTTTTAGTGGCTTTCGCAATCTGCGCAGTACGTTGATTGATTACTTCTCGCAGTCTGAACAGGTGTTACCGGCTGAGTTATCGTTTGATGAAGCGCCAGAGGATGTGGTTAATAAGGTATTTAACATCACCCTGCGCACGATTATGGAAGGGCAATCGATCGTTAACGTCGATGAAATCCACCGTGCTGCACGCTTTTTCTATGGTGCCAGACAGCGTGATTTATACGGCGTGGGTGGCTCGAATTCGATTTGTGCCGATATCGCGCATAAACTACTGCGTATAGGCGTGCGTTGCCAGGCTTACCAAGACGCACACATTATGATGATGTCCGCTGCATTACTGAAAGAAGGTGATGTGGTGCTGGTAGTGTCCCATTCCGGGCGCACCAGTGATTTAAAAGCCGCTGTAGAATTGGCAAAGAAGAATGGAGCGAAGATTATATGTATTACTCATAGCTATCACTCCCCTATTGCCAAACTGGCTGATTTTATTATTTGTTCGCCAGCACCAGAGACCCCTTTATTAGGGCGAAACGCCTCAGCGCGTATATTACAACTCACATTATTAGATGCATTTTTTGTTTCTGTAGCACAACAAGATATTGAACGAGCCACGATTAATCTGGAAAAAACCGGCGCTATTGTCGACTTTTTCCGGCGAGATAAATAATAGTAATAAAAAACCGGCATGTCTCTATTTTAAGACATGCCGGAACTCTCTCCCTACAATGAGAAATGAGCCATGAATAAACTTCTAAAACTCTTTAGTGGTGCAGCCATAGGTATGATGTTATCCACCAGTGCGTTCGCTGCCGCAGAGTATGCGGTTATTTTAAAAACGCTCTCTAATCCTTTTTGGGTGGATATGAAAAAAGGAATTGAAGAGGAGGCAAAAGTATTAGGTGTCAGTGTAGATATATTTGCGTCCCCCTCTGAAGGTGACTTTCAGTCTCAACTGCAATTATTCGAAGATCTGAGTAATAAGAATTACAAAGGTATAGCCTTTGCGCTACTGTCTTCAGTTAACCTGGTTATGCCTGTGGCTCGTGTCTGGCAAAAAGGAATTTATCTGGTCAATCTCGACGAGAAAATTGATATGGATAATCTGAAAAAAGCTAAAGGCAATGTCGAGGCCTTTGTCACGACCGACAATAATGCGGTAGGTGCCAAAGGAGCGGCTTTTATTATTGATAAATTAGGCACTACCGGTGGTGAAGTCGCTATTATCGAAGGTAAAGCGGGTAACGCTTCTGGTGAAGCACGCCGTGCGGGAGCAACCGAAGCATTTAAGCAAGCCAGCCAAATCAAATTAGTTGCCAGCCAGCCTGCTGATTGGGATCGTATTAAAGCGCTAGATGTCGCCACCAATGTTTTGCAGCGCAACCCCAATCTGAAAGCTATCTATTGTGCCAATGACACCATGGCGATGGGGGCAGCACAGGCAGTCGCCAATGCAGGTAAAGTTGGCAAGATTCTGGTTGTCGGCACCGACGGAATACCCGAAGCACGTAAGATGGTAGATGCCGGGCAAATGACCGCCACGGTTGCACAAAACCCAGCGAATATCGGTGCTACCGGGTTGAAGCTGCTGGTGGAAGCGGTTCAACGGGGGAAAGTGATCCCATTGGATAAACAGCCGCAGTTTACGCTAGTGGATTCTGTACTGGTCACCAAATAGCATTATAGCCGTACCCACCCGGCTAATATCCGATTAAAGAGCAGAGCCACTCACTCGGTTTTCCTCTTACGGGTTAGGTCGGGTAAGGGTAGATTTCGGTAGGAATAAAAAACTAAGGTGATTATATGGTCACGCCTTATATCTCTATGGCGGGGATCGGCAAATCCTTTGGGCCGGTTCATGCCTTAAAGTCCGTTGATTTAACTGTTTTTACACATGAAATTCATGCGTTATTAGGTGAGAATGGCGCAGGTAAATCAACGTTAATGAAAGTATTGTCAGGTATTCACTCTCCAACGAGTGGCTCAATAACTATTAATGATATTAATTACGACAAACTGGACCATAAACAGGCAGCGCAATTAGGTATCGGAATCATTTATCAGGAACTTAGTGTTATTGATGAATTGACAGTATTAGAAAATCTTTATATTGGCCGTCACCTGACGAAAAAAGTCTGCGGTATAAACATTGTAGACTGGAGAAAAATGCGTATCCAGGCAGCAATAATGTTATTGCGCGTGGGTTTAAAAGTCAGCCTTGATGAAAAAGTGGCTAATTTATCTATCAGTCATAAACAGATGTTGGAAATTGCTAAAACATTAATGCTCGATGCTAAAGTTATTATTATGGATGAGCCAACCTCATCACTAACTAATAAAGAGGTAGATTATCTCTTCTTAATTATGAATCAGTTGCGCAAGGAGGGCACAGCCATTGTTTATATCTCTCATAAACTGAATGAGATCCGCCGTATTTGCGATCGCTATACAGTAATGAAAGATGGTAGCAGTGTGTGTAGCGGCATGATTCAGGATGTCACTAACGACGATATTGTGCGCTTGATGGTCGGGCGCGAATTACAAAACCGCTTTATTGCCTTCAAAGAAAATACCGGCAACGTAGTACGCGACACGGTGTTTGAGGTGAAAAACCTGACCAGTCGCGATAAGAAAAAAGTCCGCGATATTTCATTTGCTGTCAACCGGGGCGAGATCTTCGGGTTTGCCGGTTTGGTGGGTTCTGGCCGCACCGAATTAATGAATTGCCTGTTTGGTGTCGACAAAACCAGCCATGGCGAAGTCTGGCTGAATGGCAAAAATATCACCCCCCGCTCCCCGCTGGATGCACTGAAAAAAGGCATGGGCTATATCACTGAAAGCCGGCGTGAAAACGGTTTTTTCGGCAATTTCTCTATCGCTGAAAACATGGCTATCAGCCATAGCTTAAAAGAAGGGGGTTACAAAGGTGCAATGGGGTTGGTTAAGCCACAGCTTGAGCAGGAAATTGCCGAAGAACAACGAAGCCTACTGGCACTAAAGTGCCATTCGGTGTCGCAAAACATCACAGAACTGTCTGGCGGGAATCAGCAAAAAGTATTGATTTCTAAATGGTTATGCTGTCATCCCGACGTGATTATTTTTGATGAACCCACCCGAGGCATTGATGTGGGTGCTAAAGCCGAGATCTATAAAGTGATGCGCACCCTTGCGGATGAGGGGAAAGTCATTCTGATGGTCTCCTCTGAGCTTCCCGAAATTATTACCGTTTGCGACCGTATTGCGGTGTTTTGTGAAGGACGATTGACGCAAATCCTGACCAACCGCGATGACATCAGCGAAGAGGAGATTATGGCATGGGCATTACCACAAGAGTGAAATCGGATACGGCTGGGAAAAAGCCGTTTAACTTCGCCGCTTTTTGGGATAAATACGGCACTTTTTTCATTCTGGCGATCATTGTGGCTATCTTTGGCTCTATTTCGTCGGAGTATTTCCTTACTACCAATAACATCACGCAAATATTCGTCCAAAGCTCGGTCACCGTATTAATTGGGATGGGGGAGTTCTTTGCCATTTTAGTGGCGGGGATAGACTTGTCTGTTGGTGCGATTCTGGCGCTGTCTGGCATGGTTACCGCAAAATTGATGCTGGCTGGGGTCGATCCAATATTCGCAGCACTGATTGGTGGTGTGCTGGTAGGTGGCGCGCTGGGGGCCATCAATGGCTGTCTGGTCAACTGGACCGGCCTGCACCCTTTCATCATCACTCTTGGCACCAATGCCATTTTTCGCGGTATCACCTTGGTGATTTCTGATGCCAACTCGGTGTATGGCTTCTCGTTTGAGTTTGTAAATTTCTTTGCTGCCAGTGTGTTAGGCATTCCGGTACCGGTGTTATTCGCCCTGTTTATCGCCATAGTGCTTTGGTTTCTGACCACCCGTACACGCCTTGGTCGCAATATCTACGCCTTGGGCGGCAATAAAAACTCAGCTTTCTATTCCGGCATCGATGTGAAATTTCACATGCTAGTCGTGTTTATCATCTCGGGTATTTGTGCCGGTCTTGCTGGCGTGGTTTCGACAGCCCGCCTTGGCGCGGCTGAACCGCTGGCCGGGATGGGGTTTGAAACCTATGCCATCGCCAGTGCCATTATTGGTGGTACCAGCTTCTTTGGGGGCAAGGGGCGCATCTTTTCTGTGGTTATTGGTGGCCTGATTATAGGCACCATCAATAACGGTCTAAATATTCTCCAAGTACAAACCTATTACCAACTGGTGGTGATGGGCGGCCTGATTATTGCCGCTGTCGCCCTCGACCGACTTATCAGTAAGTAAGGACTCGATAATGAAGATATCTCCCTCCCTGATGTGTATGGATTTGCTGAAATTTAAAGAGCAAATTGAATTTATTGACCAAAATGCGGACTATTTTCACATCGACATTATGGATGGCCATTTTGTGCCTAACCTGACACTGTCCCCCTTTTTCGTCAGCCAAGTGAAACGTATCGCCAACAAACCACTGGACTGCCACTTAATGGTGACGCGCCCACAGGATTACATTGCTCCTTTGGCAAAAGCGGGCGCAGACTTTATCACGCTGCACCCAGAAACCCTCAACGGGCAAGCATTTCGCTTGATCGAGGAGATCCGCAGTTTAGGGATGAAAGTCGGCCTGATCCTCAATCCAGAAACACCGGTCGATAGCATGAAATATTACATTCATAAAGCAGATAAAATAACCGTCATGACGGTGGACCCTGGCTTTGCCGGACAGCCATTTATCCCTGAAATGTTAGATAAAATTGTTGAACTGAAAGCCTGGCGTGAAAAAAACCAGCTTAATTATGAAATTGAAATTGATGGTTCTTGTAATCAGGCAACTTACCAACGTCTGATTGAGGCTGGGGCCGATGTGCTAATTGTTGGCTCTTCTGGGCTGTTCAATCATGCCTCTGATATCGATAAAGCCTGGGCGCTGATGTCGCAACAAATCATTCATGCCAAGAGTGAGGTGTTACAGCATGCCTAAATATGACGTGGTGATCGGGGTCGATATGGGGGCGACCCATATCCGCTTTTGTTTACTCAAGCGCGATGGTGTGATGCTTCATTGTGAGATGTTACGTACCGCTGATGTCATTGCCTCGGGGTTAGTTGCTGGATTAAGCGCCCGACTGCATCAATATCTTGAACGTTATAATGCATGCTACCAAGGGCTGGTCATGGGGTTCCCGGCACTGGTAGAGAACGACAAAAAGAGCATTATTTCCACGCCAAATTTACCGTTAACCTCGACTGACCTGGCGGGGCTGGCCGATAAGCTGAGTGCGGCGCTACACTGCCCGGTTCAATTCGAGCGTGATGTTAATATGCAACTCTCCTATGACGTACATGAACATCAACTTGAGCGGCAATTGGTGCTCGGTGCTTATCTTGGTACCGGCATGGGGTTTGCTATCTGGATGAATGGCGCCCCCTGGACTGGAGCACGCGGCGTAGCAGGTGAATTGGGGCATATCCCCATGGGAGATGATGAAAAGCAGTGTGGATGCGGCAATTACGGCTGTTTGGAAACCACCTGCTCCGGCTTAGCATTACGCCGATGGTATGACAGCACGCCGCGCGAGTTTGAGCTAAGTGAACTGTTTCTCTATGCCACCGGGCAGCCGTTTATTGTGCAGTTTATGCAACGAACGGCGAAAGCCATTGCCACCAGCATTAATCTGTTTGATCCCCATGCGATAGTGCTCGGCGGCGGGGTGATGGATATGCCGGGTTTCCCACTAGAAGCATTGATCCGGCAAATACGAACTTATTTGCGCCGCCCGCTTTCCCATGACGTAGTGCGCTTCGTGCAAGCTTCATCGTCAGCATTTAACGGTGCCAGCGGCGCTGCGACAATAGCCAGTAAACAGTGGTTTATTTGACTGAACCCACGTGTTCTTAAACGATGTCCTCTGCACCAGATATCGGCATATTGAGTCGCATGCTGATTATCTGCCCCGCAGCAGACCGGATTTCAAGTCGCCAGTGTTACCCTCCCTGACTCAGGGCTGCCCACCGCCCATACCGGTTTTAAACAATATTCTCCGTTGCCGACCGGTATAATTTTAACATGCTGGTCTGACTTATTTTAATATCTTAGCTGCCTGTGCAAGGTAGTCGCTCTTCGACAGTCATATTATCAATATATTCTTTAGCTAATTATTTGCTGAAATTAATATTCTATTTTTCGCATATTTAAAGACGAAATTATTCTGTAGAACTGCCATTTCAAATAATCATCCTCATGATATAGTCAAATCCTATTATTTCACCAATAAGATTCACAATAAGTGTAATTAACCACTCTTTTCATGTTGTTTTTACAAAAACTATATATTAGATAATTTTATATAACGGGGAAGTACTATCTTATGCGCAAAATAACTTATTTAATAACAACATTAGCTATCACACTGAGCACCTTTGCATTGTCAGCTAATGCTGCGCCGAAAGGCAAAGACGCTCCGGTGACGATTTTAGTTTCAGCATTAACATACAGTTTTCCTCATTTTGTTTTTCTACAAGAGCAACTTGAAGATGAAGCTAAAAAATTAGGTAATATAAAAATCATTCGCTCTGATGGCCAATTAAGCGCACCTAAACAAATTGCCGATATTGAAGCAGCAATTGTTCAAGGGGTTGATGGCATTATTATTGCCCCAGCCGATGCAACCGCTCTGGCTCCCGTATTACGTAATGCGATTAAAGAAGGTATTTCCGTGGTCACTATTGACCGCCCGGTAAATGGGGTACCCGAAGTTATTGCCAATGTAGCCGCAGATAATTTGATTGGTGCACAGAGCCAAGGGGAAGCCGTAGCAAAATTATTCCCTCAAGGAGCCACTATTATTAACTTACAGGGCATTCCGGGCGACAAAACAGCAAACGATCGTAATAAGGGTGTGCATGACACGTTGGATAAGCAGCCTGAACTTTACAAATTTGTTGCCGAGCAAACCGCACGCTTTAACCGTGACCAGGGCTTATCTGTTACAGAAAATCTGTTAACTGGCCTGGCTGAGACCCCAACAGTTATTGTTGCAGCTAATGATGACAGCGCATTAGGGGCCGCCCAAGCGGTTGAAGCGCGAGGCTTAAAAGGCAAGATTGCTATCTTTGGTTACGATGGTTCAACTGATGCATTGAAAGCGGTACGAGACGGTGTACTCACCGCGACAATCGATCAGTACCCAGGGAAACAAGGCCGAGAGGCAGTAAAAATTCTGACCGATTACATCCGTACAGGTGCTCGCCCGGCAACAGCAGATGTCTTGGTTAGCCCTGTCGCAATTACCAGCAAAAATCTTAATGATGCAGAACGAATCGGGCTCGTAAAATAATGTCGTCCACTATGTTATCACTCTCATCGCCACCCGATTCTCCGGAAATCAATCGGGAAATAGATGAATATATTAGTGTCAGGAATCTGACCAAATTATTTTTTGGTCAGACGGTGCTTGATAACGTCTCTTTTTCTTTGCAGGTGGGGGAAATAAGAGCGTTATTAGGCGAAAATGGGGCCGGTAAATCAACACTAATTAATATATTAAGTGGCGTGCACCAACCTGATGGCGGCACTATTATTTTGCAAGGTCATACGGCCTCATTTAATAAACCACTTGATGCCTGGAAGGCGGGTATTACAACTATTCATCAGGAATTTAGCCTGTTCCCTGATTTAACGGTGGCCGAAACTATTTTCACCGGACATTTACCGGTGAATCGATTTGGTTTTGTCCGTTGGAACACCATAGTGAAAGATGCGCACCACGTATTGGCATTACTTGGCGTGACTATCAATCCCTTACGCAAGATTGCTGAATTAAGCATTGCTGAACAGCAGTTAGTTGAAATTGCACGGGCGCTAACCTCCAAACCCCGATTAATTATTATGGATGAGCCAACCGCTGCATTAAGTCCAACGGAAGTGGATAAATTACAACAGGTGGTACGTACCATTGCTAAAAGCGGAGTGGCTGTTATTTACGTCAGTCACCGCCTTGAAGAAATTAAAGCCTTATGCCAAACCTACAGCGTGTTAAGAGATGGTCTACTGGTCGGAGAAGGAGACGTCAAAGATATCTCTATTGAGAGTCTGGTCCGTTTGATGGTAGGGCGCGATTTAGCACAGTTCGACCGCAATGCGAGCCATATTACAGGTAGCAATATTCTGGAAGTCGAAAACCTGTCGAGTGCAGCGACGGGAGCTGAACGTGTCACCGTACGTAATGTCAGCTTTACGGTCAGGGCGGGTGAAATTGTCGGTTTTGCCGGGCTGGTAGGGGCCGGAAGAACTGAGATTGCCCGGCTGTTATTTGGCGCAGACCCAATAGGAAGCGGGACATTACGTATTAAGGGCAAAGCCTACCACCCGGCCTCCCCCCGTGATGCAATTGCTGCCGGTATTGGTCTGGTGCCGGAAGACCGTAAGCAGCAAGCCTTGTTTATGTCGCTCACGGTGGAAGAGAATTTCGCGATTATCTACTCCCCTTTACGCACGAACCGCCACGTCATTGATCGTCAACGTGAACGGATTTCCTTTCTTGATTTTAAAAAACAGCTAAACCTGCGCGCCGTCAGTTTAGGGGCCAATATTGCCACCTTATCAGGGGGCAATCAGCAAAAGGTAGTACTGGCACGTTGGATGGCTCAGCACCCAGCGTTGCTGATTGTCGATGAGCCGACGCGCGGCGTCGATATTGCCGCAAAAGCGGATGTCCACCGGTTGCTACGTGATATGACGGCAAAGGGTGTCGCTATCATTCTGATTTCCTCGGATTTACCTGAAGTCCTTGCCGTCAGTGACCGTATTCTCACTCTGCGCGCCGGTCAATTGACCGGGGAGTTGTCGGCACAGGAAGCGAATGAAGAAAACGTTATGCAATTAATGACGCGCCCTATTGCGCAAGTGTGAATTAATTTATTGGATTAGAGATATGACTATGAGCTCGACAATCCTGATTAAAAATCAAAACAGCAATAAGAAAAAAGCTCTTCTGGCGCGTTATGCCCCACTTATTTTTCTTGTGTTGCTGATGGCGCTATTTACGTTATTGGCTCCGCGTTTTCTCTCATCAATCAATCTTTTTAATATTGTCAGGCAAGTTTCTATCTACGGCATTATCGCGGTGGGAATGACATTTATTATTCTGACCCGTGGCATTGATTTATCCGTCGGGGCGATTGCCGCTTTATCGGGAATGGTCGCCGCGGTAGTCGCCAAAGGCGGTATTGAAGGCCAGTTTATGCTGTTCTCTGATGGGCGGGAAATTGCCTGGCAATGGGCAGCATTGGCCGCAATTATCACCGGCGGACTAGCGGGCGCATTACAAGGATTGATTATTGCCCGCCTGACTGTACCCGCCTTTGTCGTGACCTTGGGCGGGCTGACCGTATTTCGCGGGCTAACGCTGATGATAAGTAATGGCAGCCCGGTCAGTGGGGTTGATGAAGCCTTTGGTTGGTGGGGGCGTGGCATGGTTGGCCCGGTTCCGGTGCCAGTCATCGTCTTTGCGCTGGTCGCGATTATTGCCTCACTCACGTTGCACTTTACCCGCTATGGCCGATCCATTTATGCCATTGGATCGAATCCTGAAGCGGCACGTTTATGTGGCCTGAATGTGAAAGGCGTGGTGACCAGTGTTTATGCGCTAACCGGATTATTCGCCGGGCTAGGCGGCTTTTTACTCACCGCACGCCTGAATTCGGCAGAAGCCGTGGCGGGTAACCAGTATGAATTGTATGTGATAGCGGCGGTAGTTATTGGTGGCACCAGTTTGTATGGCGGAACCGGCAGTATTTGGGGAACGGTAATTGGCACACTGCTGATTGGTGTGTTGTTAAACGGACTGGTCATTCTAAATATATCCCCATACATACAGCAGTTGCTGATCGGCATCATTATTGTTGCAGCCGTGACATTTGATATTTTCATCAAGAGGCAAAAAAGATGAGCAGAGCTATCTTCCTTACCGGCACCTCTGTCATCGAGGCGGCCAAACAAACTCTGTCAGCAACCTCTTTATCCGCTGAATTTGACAATGGATCTTTACGTTGGATTCGCTGGCATGGCGTAGAAATTTTACGGGCGGTGACCTTCTTGGTTCGCACTCCGGGATGGGGAACGCCAGAACCGCAGATTAGTGGGTTGGATATTCATCAGAGTGATGATGCCTTTGAAGTGAACTATCAGGCACATTACGTTAATGGCAGCGAACAACTCAGGGTCAATATCCACTTTGCAGGCCGTAGCGATGGAACATTGTCAGCAAGCGCCCGTATTGCTGCCGACACCTCTTTTGAAACCAATCGTACCGGTTTTGTTGTACTGTATCCCTTGGTCGGGTTTGCCGGTACCACCGTTCATGTCGAACATGCGACGGGAGAAAGTACCGATTTAACCATCCCTGATGCCATCAGCCCTGGGCAACCTATATTCAATATTCGGGCAATTACCCATCGGCCGATTGAGAATATCTCCGTTGTCACTCGATTTGATGGTGATATTTTTGAAGCCGAAGACCATCGCAATTGGTCGGATGCCTCTTTTAAGATATACAACCGCCCGATTGGTTTGCCTTACCCCTATCGCTTGCTACCAGAGCAGGTGTTGCATCAATCAGTCATCATTCATATCAGCGACAACACCAACCGATCACCAGATAAACCGGTCATTGATGCGGCACCCATTGCCCGCGTGGATGTTGGCGCGCTAACCCAACAATCCATGCCAGCCATTGGCTTGGGGCTGTCTGCTGATGAGAGTGCACAGGCTATCGCTTATACATCACAACTGGCCAATATTGGCCCGGTACATTTTTTGCTGCGCTATGACCCCTCCTCGTCACACAATATTGAACATCTCGCCGCCGCAAGCCAACTGGCTTCCCGCACAACGTTTCCGGTAGCGGTTGAATTACTGTTAACCGCCAGCCATGACCCGGCACCGGAGATAGCACAGGCAGCAAAACTGTTGCAAGATGTTGGCATCTCGCCGGTATCAGTGGCTATTTTCGCCAAAACGGATGAACGCTCATTCCAGCCCGGTGAGGTTCGCCCACCATCCCCCACTGATACCACTATCTATGCTGAAGCTAAAAACGCCTTCCCTGGTATTCCGGTAGGGGGCGGAAGCCCTGCATTCTTTACTGAATTCAACCGCAAGCGCCCTTCTCTTGGTGCATTTGATTTTATTACACATGCGACAACACCCACCGTTCATGCGGCGGATGATGCCTCAGTAATAGAAACCTTGCAGTCATTACCACACATCATTCGCTCCGCTCGGCACATCGCTGGCAATGTGCCATATCGCATTGGCCCTATTGGGATTGGCGCGCGGTTAAACCCATATGGCGAGGGTCCGGTCGTTAATCCGAATTCTGCCCGCGTGGGGCTGGCCGCGAATGATCCTCGCCAGCGCGGCCTATTTGCTGCGGCGTGGCATGTTGGCTACGCCGCCGTAATCGCAAAATATGGCATTGATAGCTTGGTTCTGGCGGCACCGACCGGGCCGTTTGGCGTGATTTCAACTAAACAGCGCTATGCCCGCCAGTGGTGGGATGAACAGAGTGAAGGTAGCGTGTATCCGTTATTTCATGTGGTGGCTGATTTGGCTTCCGCCAGTGGTAAACCGCGCCTTGAGGTGACATCAAGCAATGAAAAACTGGCCGTTATTGGCTGGCAGGAAAACCGTGAAAACATCTTGTTGATTGCCAATCTTGCCAGTGAACCGGTGAATGTCACGGTGGCAGATGTGGATCTTGTAAAGGTTCGTATCCTGGATGTTGCTCACAGTGAGCAGGCCGCACTATCACCACAGCTATTCCGCCAAGCAAGTGAGGCACGGGATATTGGTCAGGGCATCAGTCTGGATGCCTATGCGGTCGCAAGAATCAGTTATCAGAGACCATTAAATAAATGACTTCAAAACTGAAAGGGGCCGTTATTGGCTGTGGCTTTTTTGCCCAAAATCATCTGGCCGGTTGGAAAGATATTGAAGATGTCGACATTGTCGCGGTATGTGATCTGGATATTGAGAAAGCCAAAGCAGCGGCAGAGAAATTCGGCATCGCGCATTATACCGACGATGCTAATGCGCTGTTGGCGGCACAAACATTAGATTTTGTCGATCTTCCCACCACGATGGAAACTCATGAAGCCTTGGTTCGCACTGCGGTGTCACACCATATCGCGGTGATTGTGCAAAAACCGTTTGCGCCCGACCTTGCGGGATGCCGACGGATGGTTGCCATGGCACAAGCCGCGAATGTGCCGCTGATGGTCCATGAAGACTTTCGCTTTCAGAATGTATTCAGGGCCGCCAAAAAAATTATCGACCGTGGTGAATTGGGCCAATTAACCTTTGGCCGGCTCTCCTGGCGAACCGCCATTGATGTCTATTCGAACCAACCTTATCTGATAAAAGTTAAACGTTTCATGATCATGGACGTCGGGATCCACTTATTGGATCTGGCGAGATTCCTATTTGGCGAGGTTCAGGGGGTGTTTTGCCGCACGCAGCAAATCAAGGTGGGTATTGCCGGTGAAGATGCTGCCACCCTCTTGCTCTCACATGAGAATGGCGCAACGACAGTGCTCGATTTCAGCTATGCCTCACAACGCTATCCAGACCCCTTCCCACAAACATTGGTCGAGATTGAAGGTACCGCAGGCACCTTGTTAATTGGCGCCGATCAGGTGCTAACCCTCCATACCCAGGGTGAGTCCCGGCAAGAAAAGATCGAACATGACGCGCGTTCATGGACGAGTGAGCCATGGAAACAGATTCAGGACAGCGTGGTGCATACGCAACGCCATTTTATTGAGTGTTTGCGCCAGAATCGCGAACCGGAGACGTCGGGGCGGGACAGTTTATTAACCTATGGTTTGCTTGAGGCGGCCTATTTGTCAGCGGCCACTGCGCAGCAAGTTCTGCCCGAGAGAGATTAAGTATCACGAGGTGAAATGATGGGATTAGAAAATACACGGCCGCTGGGAAGATCAGGGTTGCAAATACCGACCATTGGGGTAGGAACATGCCCACTCGGCGAATTGTTCGAAGAAATTACTGAACAGGATGCGCAAGCAACACTAGAAACCGCATGGAATAGTGGTATCCGCTTATATGACACCGCACCTTGGTATGGGCGCGGCCAAGGAGAGCATAGAACCGGGCGATTTCTGTATAGAAAGCATCGTGACGATTATGTGCTGTCAACCAAAGTAGGCCGACGCTTGTTAGCGCCCCGCTCGCGTGACACCTTCCAAACAGCACCCTGGCAAGGTGGCCTGGCCTTTGACCATGTCCATGATTACACCTATGACGGCATCTTGCGCTCGTATGAAGACAGCCTACAGCGATTGGGGATCAATAAAGTCGATATTTTATATATCCATGACTTAGATACTGGCTATTTCCCCCATGAGCAAGCGTTACTTGGCAAGTTAAAAGAGTTGGAGTCTGGCGGTTTCAGGGCATTGGAAGAGTTGAAAGCAGCCGGTGAGATTGCCGCGTTCGGGGCTGGAATTAATGAGCCGGGTATGATTAACCGCTTTCTGGATCGCTATCCCTTAGATGTGTTTCTGGTAGCGTCTCGCTACACCTTACTGGAGCAAGAGATCTACGCTGACGAGCTATTGCGGGCGCAACAACAAGGGGCCGGCATTGTCATTGGCGGCGTATTTAACTCCGGTGTATTGGCGACCGGCATCCATGATGGCGCACGTTATGACTATGGCAAATTACCGGTTTCTGTTGCTGATAGAGTCAAAAAACTGCAAGCCGTCGCGGCTGACTTTGCGGTGCCACTCGCGGCGGCCGCCTTGCAATTTCCGTTAGGATTCAGTGCCGTCACTAGTGTGCTGTACGGCCCCTCCAGATTCGCTGAAGTTACGCAAAATTCATTGAGTTTTCAGCACCCTATTCCAACAGCATTTTGGCATACCTTAAGAACGCAGGGGTTGATTGCGGAACATATTCCACTACCCGGCCTGCCGGTATAAACGCAGACCCGTTATTTTTACCAGGGGGTTTTATGACATACAAAACAATAATTTCTGCCAAAGAATTAGCTGAACATCTACATGATACCGATTGGGTCATTTTGGATGCACGCTTCACACTGGATGATGAAAGTTGGGGGCAAAGTCAGTACTTGGTGGGGCACATCCCCGGCGCTCACTATGCAAATTTGGCCACTGATTTATCTGGCACCGTCATTCCAGGGCATACCGGCCGGCGACCACTGCCACAAATTGATGTGTTTGCAAAAACGCTGTCTCAGTGGGGAATTGGCCCCAACACCCAAGTTATTGTGTATGACGCAAGCGGGGGATTGATGGCTGCATCACGAACATGGTGGATGTTGCGCTGGTTGGGACATGATGCGGTGGCGGTATTGGATGGCGGCTGGCCTTTATGGCTTAAGTCCGGTTACCCAACCACCATCGAGATTCCGCCACCGGCTTTTGCCACCTTCGTTGCGCAAGAGCGCCCTGATTATATCGCGAACGTAACGCTGGTCGATAACGTTCGCCAGAACCCTGAGTGGGCGGTGTTTGATTCCCGCTCGGAAGAAGGTTTCCATGGCGGGGGGGTCTATCATGATCCCGTTCGTGGCCACATTCTTGGCGCCAGGTTGGCTGACCGTGCGAACACGCTCGATAGCAATGGGCAATTTCGCTCACCACAAGAGTTACGCCAGCATTACACCCGCTTATTGGGGGATGTGCCGATTGATCGCACAGTATTTTACTGTGGATCTGGGGTCACTGCGGCACAGAATCTGTTGGCTGTAGCGCATGCCGGTCTGGGGGATGCCAAACATTATGTAGGTTCTTGGAGTGAATGGATTATTGATCCCACCCGTGCCGTTGAATTGTAGCTTTTCGTGGAGATACGGCGTTTAACATTTTATCTCAATGCTGGCTGTCGCGTCAGCAGGTCACTATCTGAAGGTATCTATGAGTAATATTATTGATAAGTTGTTTTCTTTACAGGGCAAAGTGGTGCTGGTTTCTGGGGCTGGCGGAGCGATTGGCAGTGTGCTGAGTAAGGCGCTGGCAAATGCTGGTGCGACCGTGGCATTACACGATATTGACATCGCACGTATCAAACCGGTGCAAGAAGCGATTGAAGCTGAAGGAGGCAACGCCTTATCGATTACCGCTGATTTGAGTGATGTCGCGGCTTGCCGACAGTTGGTCGATACCGTGTATGACAAACTGGGGCAGATTGATGTTTTGCTCACCAGTGCTGGTGTCAATCGCAGAAAACCTATTAAAGATGTCACTGCTGAAGACTTTGATGCCATCATTGATATTAATTTACGTAGCGTCTACTTTTTGGCACAAGCCGTCCAACCCTATATGGCGAAACAGGGTGGCGGTAAAATCGTTAATATCAGCTCACTTAGCGCGAAACATGCATTCAATACGATCTCTGTTTATGCCGCATCAAAAGCAGCCGTCAGCCAATTAACCAAGGCGATGGCCCGCGAATGGGTGGGTGACAATATTCAAGTTAATGCGATTGAACCTGGTTTTATTAAAACCGAATTTACGCGCCCCTTGTGGGATGACGAATATCGTTCAAAATGGTTCCAGAACTTTATTCCGCAAGGGCGTTTAGGTAACCCAGATGATTTGATTGGCGCGGTACTCTTTTTAAGCTCGTCTGCCTCGGCCTATTTGACCGGGCAAGCGATTACCATTGATGGTGGCGTGTTATCAGGTTCTTCATGGGTGAATCCAGAAATAGCCTAAATACCCGCCATCCTTACCAGCAATAAATCTGGTGTTATTTACAAGAATAGTTTTGATGTTATTTGAGACTTTTCTTGATCGTAATCAAGAAAAGTCTCACACAATAGGAACTCACTTCATTCTTTGCCGCATCTATCAAAAAACAGCTTTAATCCTATTATAGTTCCAAGAGAAAATGTGATACCTTCATCGCGCAAAAATATAAGGTAATATTCTTTTATCTGGAGTAAATAACTCTTGAGACTCAGCGTATTTCCTCCCAAGGCATATCACCACGGATAAACATTATATTTAATCTGTTCCAAGGACAGAGCCTCTCTTTTTGCAACGGGTTACATAACATCATTACATTACGTTTAATCTTTTTGAGGTTTTATGGACAAAACATTTTTGGCCGGAGCAATTAGTCTGTCTTTGATTACATTACCTGCTCAGGTATTGGCTTTTACACCGATTGTAGAGGGAATAACCGTCAACAATGAAGTCGTCGATAGTGGCGAACAAATTGTACGTAACGGTGGCGTCATTAATAATGGCTGGGTTTATGGCTCCACCAATAATGGAATAATGACGAGAGTCGCAATTGCTATCACCAACGGGAGCAGTGCCGGTACAGCCAATAATACCACCGTGGGTGATGGCGGTTGGTTACAGGTTACCGATGCTTTTGCAACCGGTACTGTTGTTAATCAGGGCGGGTTGCTTGAGGTTAAAACCGCAGGGATCGTGACAGATAGCCAGATAAATAATGGTGGTCATATGAATCTAGGACTCAATAGCCAGTCGAAAGGTTATCTTAATATCGCGGCGGGTGCGGAACTGTTTATTACCAATAACGATACCTATACCAGCGATGTGACCACCAACAATCCCGCCCTGCCGGCCAATGTCACCATTGAGAACCTCAATGTGGCTGGCTTAGTCGACATTGGCCCTTCCTGGATAGGAGCAAGTGTGGTGCCGGTTTCTCCTCCTGAAGTCTTGGGACCGGTGCTGGTTACCCGCATCAATAATGTGACGATGCAAGGGGGGGATATCAACCTGCTGCCCTATTCTGCCGGCGGGCAATTTAACCGGCTGGAGATAGAGAATCTGTCTGGTCAGGGTAATTTTGCGATGACTACCCAGCTTGCCAGCAATGCCGGTGATTTTATTACGGTCTCGCAGCAGGCGACCGGCCAATTTGGTATTACCGTTCAGGACAGCGGTAAAGAACCGCAATCTGCCAACAGCCTGGCCTTGGTGCATATTAATCGTGGCGATGCTCAGTTCCGTTTGCTTAATGCGGGTGGCGTGGTGGATTTAGGCGTTTACCAATACGGGCTATACAGTCAGGAAAGCAATGGCAGTACTGACTGGTATTTAGCTACCAAGGCAGCCGACCTCCCCGGCATAACGCCGAACAGGCCAAACACGGCGGTTCCCGTGCTCAGCTCTGCGGCACAAGGTGTGTTGAATATGGCGGCAGCACCACGGCATATCCTGAATGCGGAATTGAGTACCTTGCGCCAGCGCCAGGGCGAGTTGAAAACCGATGCTGATGGCACCGTCGGCGTTTGGGCGCGTTATCTCACCGATGATAGCCGCTTGTCCGACAATAAAAACGTCGCTTTCAAGAATACCTTGAACGGTATGGAGATCGGGGCAGATAAACAATTGGGATTGAACCGGGGTAATGTGCTAATTGGGGCATTTACCGGCTACAGTTCATCCGATGTCAAAGCCACTCACAGTGCGGGGGCCAATGGTGATATTCGCAGTTACAGTGGTGGCCTCTACCTAACCTACCTGGATAAAAGCGGACTTTATATTGATACGGTATTGAAAGCTAACCGTTTTAATAATGAACTGAGTACGCAAAGCGCGCGGGCGGAATACAGCCAGAATGCGTTTACCGCCTCGGTAGAAAGTGGCTATCAGTTACCTGTTTATAACAACCTGGTACTGGAACCCTATGGCAAAGTGAGTTATTCACGTATAGGTAGTGCAGGTTATACCCTCAGTAACGGAATGGCTGCGGACGTGGCGAAAGCAGACAGTGTGCAAGGTGAGTTAGGCACGATATTGTCGGCTTCTTATACCGTCAATCAAATGGCAGTCAAGCCTTACGTTAAACTGGCTATTGCCCGTGAATTTATCAAAACGAATACCGTCGCCATTAACGGTATTGGCTTCGATAACAATTTCTCCGGTAATGTCGGCAAATATGGTGTGGGTATTGATGCCACCGTTGCCAGTAACACTTCTATTTTTGCTGAAGTGAATTATCTCAATGGTTCAAAAATTGAAACACCGGTAACAGCTAATATCGGATTCCGCCTGCGGTTCTAATTTTTCTGCCCCTCCTCTGAGGGGCATCTTATTTACGGCGATATTTATTACTCCCTCTCTTTTATTTTTTATTCAAAAAAAGACAATCCACAAGATATTTCCCACAAAAAAACGCCTTTTTTGTAGGATACTTCCTATGCATTACACGAGTTATTTCTCATATTTTCTTATATTCTGAAAATAGATTGAAAATAACGTTTACCTAGGCATAATGCGGCGAAATTTTATTCAGCCCTTTTATTCAGCCCCAGCCGGGCAAAGAGGATATGCCCTGTGCTGCGCGCCTGTTATTTCTCCTTTATCGCGAGTGTGTTATTCCCGTTACTGGCTATTTCGCCTGTCAGTTATGGCGCGGAATTCCCCCCCGTTGAGCAAAGTATTCATCAACAGGCCCGGCAACGGGCACTGGAAGAGCGTTTGGCCCCCGCAACACCGGATGTGCGCTTATCAGCGCCAGCGGCCTCTTTGGGCCGTATTGTCTTCCCGGTTGAGCACCCCTGCTTTGTCATTGATCGTATAAAAATCAGTGGCGCAGAGCCATTACCTCGCTGGTTGCCACTGCAACGTATCGCCAATCAGGCGCAAGGCCAGTGTTTGGGCGGCCAGGGCATTAACCTGCTGATGAGCCAGATGCAAAACCGCCTGATCGACCATGGCTATGTCACCACCCGGGTACTGGCCCCGCAGCAGGACTTAAACCGCGGCACGCTGGCGTTACACGTGGTGCCCGGCAAAATACGCCATGTTGAGCTGACGCCCGGCAGTGACCGCCATGTCACGTTGTTCAGTGCCTTCCCTGCCCGCCCTGGTAACCTGTTGGATTTGCGTGATATCGAGCAAGGACTGGAGAACCTACAGCGCGTCCCCACCGTGCAAGCCAGCATGGAATTGGTCCCGGGTGATGCCCCCGGCGAGACCGATATCGCCCTGAGCTGGAAGCAGAGTAAAATGTGGCGGCTGGCGGCTTCACTGGATGACTCCGGCACCCGCAGTACCGGCCGTTATCAAGGTGGTGCAACCTTGTTTCTCGATAACCCGCTTTCACTGAGTGACCTGTTTTATGTCTCGGCGGGTGGCTCAATAAAAAATCGCGGCGACAAAGGCACCAATAACCTCACCGGCCATTACTCGCTGCCGTTCGGTTACTGGACGGCGGGCATCACCGCCAGCAGCTATGACTACCACCAGACGGTGGCGGGCCTCAATGGCGATATCCATTACCGGGGGGAGACGGAGAACGTCACGCTGCAACTCAGCCGCCTGCTGCACCGCAATGCCAGCCAAAAAACTACCCTGACCTACGATGTGCTGACCCGCTCGTCGAAAAACTATATTAATGATACCGAAATTGAAGTGCAGCGCCGCCGTACCTCAGCCTGGCGTGTCGGGCTGGAACATCGCCACTTTATCTCGCAGGCCACACTGGACGCAGGTATCAGTTACCAGCGCGGCACCCGCTGGTTGGGTGCAGTACCGGCACAAGAAGAGTATTTCGGCGAAGCCACTGCCCTGAGCAAAATTCTGCGTTTGAATGCGCAACTGGATATTCCTTTTGTGGTTGCGGCGCAAAACGTCCATTACAACCTGCAATATCAGCGGCAAAGCACCAACACACCCCTGACGCCACAGGATCAATTCTCCATCGGCGGCCGCTGGTCGGTGCGCGGATTTGATGGCGAACGCACGCTGAATGCCGATCGCGGCTGGACGGTGCGCAATGATCTCGGCTGGTATACCCCGCTACCAGGCCATGAACTGTATGTCGGCGTGGATTACGGCGAGGTCAGCGGTCGCAGCGACCCTTATCTGCTGGGCCACCATCTGGCGGGCAGTGTCGTCGGTGTGCGCGGCACTGTGCTCAATACCCGTTATGACCTGTTTGCTGGCAAGCCGCTGTCAAAACCTGATGGCTTCAAAGCCGACTCAGTGACGGTGGGCTTTAACCTGAACTGGCAATACTGATGCACCTTATTAACCCTTTAGCTGTTGAGAGTCACCATGAATAAGAACCTGTACCGTATCGTATTTAACAAGGCGCGTGGCTTATTAATGGTGGTAGCCGATATCGCCGCCTCCGGTCGGGCCGCCTCGTCGCCCTCGTCAGGTCTTGGGCATACTCAACGCCGCCGTATCAGTGCCTTATCGTCGCTGAGTTTTAGTCTGTTACTGGCCTTGGGCTGCGTCTCGTTATCCGCGCAAGCCAATATTGTCGCCGATGCCAGTGCGCCGGGTAACCAACAGCCGACCATTATCAGCAGTGCCAACGGTACGCCACAGGTCAATATCCAGACACCCAGTAGCGGTGGGGTTTCGCGTAACGTTTACAGCCAGTTCGATGTTGATAATCGCGGGGTGATCCTCAATAACGGCCACGGTGTCAACCAGACCCAACTCGGCGGTTTTGTCAACGGTAACCCGTCGCTGGCGCGCGGTGAAGCCAGTATTATCCTCAACGAAGTCAACAGTCGCGACCCGAGTAAACTTAACGGTTATATCGAGGTCGCTGGCCGCAAAGCGCAGGTGGTTATCGCCAACCCATCAGGCATTACCTGTGATGGCTGCGGCTTTATCAACGCCAACCGTGCGACCTTAACCACCGGTCAGGCACAGCTCAATAACGGCCAACTCACTGGCTACAATGTGGATCGCGGTGAGATTGTTATTCAGGGCAAAGGTCTGGACAGCAGCCGTCAGGACCATACCGACCTGATTGCCCGTTCGGTTAAAGTCAATGCCGGTATCTGGGCCAATGATCTAAAAGTCACCGCCGGACGCAATCAGGTTGACGCCGCGCACCAAAATATTACCACCAAAGCCGACGATGGCAGCGCCCGCCCTACCGTGGCGGTGGATGTCGCCAATTTGGGTGGCATGTACGCCGGTAAAATTCGCCTGATCGGGACTGAAACCGGTGTCGGGGTGCGCAATGCCGGTGAGATAGGGGCGTCAGCCGGTGATATCACTATCACGGCGGATGGCATGCTGGTCAACAGCGGTCAGATCAACAGTGCTCAACATTTGGCGGTGAATACCGCCGCCGGTATAGCGAACGCAGGTGTGCTCTATGCGCAGGGCAATACCCAGCTCACCACCGCAGGCAAGTTGAATAACACCGGCACTGTCGCGGCGGCGGGTGATACCTCGCTGCGCGCGGCAGAAGTCAATAGTAGCCGCAACTCGTTACTGGGTGCCGGTGTCAAGTCCGACAACAGCGCGATCACCAGTGGCACCTTGCGCGTTGATGCCAGCGGGATGTTAACCGCCCAAGGCAAAAATATTAGCGGGACGGCGCAAGTGCTTAACGCGCACAGTATCGATCTGAGTGGCAGCCAAACACAGAGCCGTGACCTGACACTCACCGCACAAGGTGGCGCTATCGATCTCACCGGCGCTGAACTGTTAGCCAGTGGCAACCTGTCTGCGTCGACCGCCGCGCTGTTACGTACCGACAGCGCCAGACTGATTGCGGATCAAGTGACGCTGAACGCCCAATCGCTCTCCAATGTTGGCGGCGTGATAGCGCAAACCGGTACCACGGACTTCAACCTGAATCTGCCGGGTGATGTCGATAACCGGGGTGGCACCCTGCTCTCTAAAGGCAATGTGGCGGTCAATGCACAGCGCCTGGATAGCAACGGGGGCAGCCTGTTAGCGGCGGGCGTACACAGTGATGGCCGCCTGATGGATAGCGGTGACTTGAGGGTAACCACCCGTCAGGAGCTGATCGCGCAAGGGCAGACCCTCGCCGCCGGTGCAATGACGCTAACCGGTAGCCGGGTTGATTTGACCGACAGCCATACCCAAGCCCGAGAGATAGACATCACCGCCAACAGTGGCGATATCAGTACGCAGCGCGCCAATATTCTCGCCCTTGGAACGCTGACCATTAATGCGGGGGCAAGTGCCGGGCAAACCCTCAATAACCAAAGTGGCACACTGGCGGCGAATAACATCGCATTGAATCTGGGCCAGCTTGACAATAACGCAGGCAAGATAGTTGCCAGTCAGGATCTGACCCTTGATTTACAGCGTGATTTCAGCAATCTGGCCGACTCGACACTGCAGGCCGGACATGATTTAACCTTAACCACCCGCGGCGCGTTAACCAATGACGGGCAATTATTAGCGGGTGGCAAACTCAGCACCGATTCAAGCAGCTTGCTTAATAGCGGCCATATTATTGCAACGCAAGCCAGCCTCAGCGCAGCGGGCGCATTAATTAACCGTGGTGAGATATTAACCCGCGGGCGACTCGATACCGACTCCAATACCCTGTTCAACACCGGCACCCTGATCAGTGCCGAAGCCACGCTTAAAGCACGGGAGCGTATTACCAACTCCGGCCCTGGTGCCCTGATCGGTGCCACCGATGAAAACGGCACCTTAGCCTTGTTGGCACCGGTAATTGAAAACAGTGATACCGTCACCAACACTGATTCCGCCCCAACCACCACCCTTTTAGGCATGGGCAAGGTTATCTTTGCCGGTGCGTTGGACAATAGCGGCAATTATCTGGCGGCGGCTCAGGTGCTCAATATTTCGGGTTTGATTGAATCCGGCAAAGATATGTTGATTTACGCCACGACACTGACCAATCGCCGTCATATTCTCACCGCCAATAGCAACTTTGTTGTGGCCGACACCGTGAATGGGTCCGCGGTCTGGACAGAAGAAAACCCTGATATTCCGGGGGGACGCTATGCTGAACCGCCTCATGGCGGCTCGATGAATAGCGACTATATTGGCACCGATTATACATCGACTATCGCCTATAACAGCATCGATAACATTAGCCCAGAGGCGCAACTGCTGGCCGGTGGGAACCTGACCCCACAAGTGGATACGCTGGAGAACTTCTGGAGTAAAATCAGTGCGCAGGGAGAGATTGATCTTTCGGGTGTCACCCTGAACCAGGATGGTTGGGGGAATGCACAACGCCTGATTGAACAAACAACATCCACGGGTGAGTGGCGTTATCGGACCTACAAAGGCGATTTATGGGGCACCTCTTGGGGCCCTGAGGTTAGTGAGCGCGCGACTAACCAATATGCCTCCAGTATTACCGCACAAACCCTCAGCGGCAGTGGCACCACGATCAATAACGGTGCCAACCCCGGTGCCATTGCGCCTCCCCAGAGTAGCGACAATAGCGGAAAAGATCTGGCCATCGAGTTTAACGGTATCTCCCTGACACAGCCCAACGGTGGACTGTATAAGTTCAATACCGACTACACCGTCAGCGGCGGTTATCTGATTGAAACTAACCCGGCGTTTGCCAATCTGAATAACTGGCGCGGATCAGACTACGTGCTCCAGCAGTTGAATAGTAACCCGGATGTGATATTCAAACGCCTGGGGGATAACGCCTATGAACAGCGTCTGGTGCGGGATCAGGTACTGGCACTGACCGGTCAGGCGGTCGCCAGTGATTACCGCAGCGCTCAGGAGCAGTTCGAACAGCTCTTTGCGGCGGGACTCGAGTACAGCAGGACGTTTAATCTTGCCCTCGGCACCCACCTCAGTGCGGAACAGATGGTGGCATTGACCCGTAATATCGTGCTGATGGAAAGCCGCGAAGTCGCCGGGCAAACCGTGCTGGTGCCGGTGGTCTATCTGGCGGGGGTCAAGCCGGGCGATTTACAGGCCAACGGCGCATTAATTGCCGCCGAGAATATCAGCTTAACCGAGGTTCAGGGGTTCACTAATCAGGGCGCGATGAAAGCCGGCAACAACCTGAGCATTAGCATGGCGCAAGGCATCACGCTCAATAACCGCGGCGGCTTACTTCAGGCCGGTGGCAATATGCTGCTCAGTACACTGAACAGCGATATTGACCTGACCAGCGCGCGGTTAAATGCCACCAACCTGCAACTCGATAGCGGTCGCGATGTGATCCTGCGCACCGGCAGTGAGCAACTCAGCAGTGATAATGGTGCGGTGCTGCGGAATCAAACGATTCTGGGGCCATTGGCGAGCATCAATGTCAGCAACAACGCGACTATCAATACCGAGCGTGACTTTATCCAACAAGGCGCGGGCCTCAATGTCGGTCAGGATCTTCAAGTCAATACGGGCGGCGACTGGCTGCTGAATACGGTACAAAGCAGCGACCAGATCAGCACGAATTATGGCAGTGGCAGCGCCACCAGTGAGCATATCCGCCATCTGGGCAGCGAGGTGAATGTCGGCGGTGCGCTGACGGCCAACGTCGACAACCTGACTGCGGTGGGGGCTAACATTAACGCCGGCACGGTGGATGTGCAGGCGCAGAACATTAACCTGAGTGCAGCGACCGACAGCCTGCACGTCACCGGCGAATCGTCGAGCAAGCGCCATACCAGTTCAGTGGATCTCTACGATGAAACGCTGCGCGGCAGCCAGTTGAACGCCACCGGCGATATCAATTTGCAGACGGCAAAAGACATCAATATCAGTGCCAGTGCGGTACAAACCCATGGCGCACTGAATCTGGCGGCGGGCGGTGATGTCACCCTCACCACCCAGACTGAACAGCATGATGCGCAGCGCACTCATACCGGCACCAAAAAAGGGCTGGCCTCCAGCACCACCACGCGTACCGAAGACAGTATTAGCCAGACGCTGGCGGTGGGCTCCATGCTGTCAGCGGGTTCTATCGATGTCAGCGGCAACAATATCGCGGTCACCGGCAGTAATGTGGTGGCAGACAAGGATATTACCCTGCGGGCAAAAGAAAACATTACCGTGGGCACCGCGCAACAGAGCGAGAGCGAGTCTCACCTGTTCGAGCAGAAAAAATCGGGTCTGATGACCACCGGCGGGATTGGTGTCACGGTGGGCAGCAACAGCCAAAAAACCACCGACACTGGCAAATCTCTCTCCAACGTGGGCAGCACGGTGGGCAGTGTGGGGGGTAATGTCAGCATGACCGCCGGTAAAGACCTGACGGTGCAAGGCTCTGACGTGTTAGCCGGTAAAGACATCAGTCTGACCGGTAAAAATGTCGCTATTGTGGCGGCGGAAAATCAGCTTAGCCAGACTCATACCGTTGAGCAAAAACAGAGCGGCCTGACACTGGCGTTGTCTGGCACCATTGGCAGTGCTGCCAATACCGCCGTCACCACGGCTAAAGCCGCCAGCGAAGAAAGCAATGGCCGGTTGGCTGCGCTGCAAGGTGTTAAAGCGGCATTGAGTGGTGTTCAGGCGGTGCAAGGTGGGCAACTGGCCGCCGTGAATGCCAGTGACCAAAATGCTATTGGCGTGAGCCTGTCTTATGGCAGCCAGTCGTCAAAATCAGAACAAACCGTCAACCAGACCACCCACCAAGGCAGCAGCCTGACGGCGGGTAATAACCTGAATATCACCGCCACCGGTAACGGCGTGAAGGGTCAGGATGGTGATATTGTGGTGCAGGGCAGCCAGTTACAGGCGGGCAAAGACACCCGTCTGACGGCCAATCGCGATGTGATATTGCAATCAACACAAGAGAGCCAAACGCTGGACGGCAGTAACAAAAGCAGCGGCGGCTCATTGGGGATAGGAATAGGTGCCGGTCAGGGCGGCTGGGGGATTAATGTCTCCGCCAGCCTGAACAAGGGCAAAGGCAGTGAAAGTGGCAACGGCGTGACTCACACGGAAACCACAGTCAACGCCGGTAACCAGCTCAACATCACCAGTGGCCGCGATGCGGTGCTGCAAGGTGCGCAGGTCAGTGGGGAAACCGTCAAGGTGGATGTGGGGCGTGACCTGCTGCTGCAAAGCCAGCAAGACAGTGACCGTTACGATTCGAAGCAGCAAGACGCCAGTGTGGGTGGCAGCTTCAATTTTGGTTCGATGACCGGCAGTGCCAGCATCAATGCCAGCCGCGATAAAATGCACAGCAACTTTGACTCGGTGCAGGAGCAGACGGGTATCTTTGCAGGCTCTGGTGGCTTTGATATCACCGTGGGCGAGCATACTCAGCTCGATGGCGCAGTGATTGGCTCAACGGCTACCGCCGATAAAAACACGCTGGATACCGGCACGCTGGGGTTCAGTGATATCGGGAATAAAGCGGACTTCAAGGTGGAGCATCAAAGTGTGGGCATCAGTACCGGCGGTAGCATCGGCGGTCAGTTTGCCGGGAATATGGCCAACGGCTTGTTGGTTGGCGCTAACAATGAAGGCCACGCCGACAGCACCACCCATGCCGCCGTCTCCGATGGCACTATCACGGTGCGTGACACGGATAAGCAACAGCAAAATGTTGATGACCTGAGCCGTGATGTCGAACACGCCAACAATGCGCTTTCGCCAATCTTTGATAAAGAGAAAGAACAAAATCGCCTGCGGGAAGCGCAACTTATTGGTGAGATTGGTAGTCAGGTCAGTGATGTTATTCGGACACAGGGACAGATTATCGCCACTAAAGCGGCGAATGAAAAAATGCTGAATGTGAGTGAAAAGGATAAGGGTGACGCCAAAGCACAGTGGGAGAAAGCCAATCCGGGTCAGGTTGCAACGGCTGAGAATATCAACGGGCAGGTTTATAAAACGGCCTATGATCAGGCGTTCAATGAGTCAGGCTACGGCACCGGTGGCAAATTCCAGCAGGCGGCGCAGGCAGCAACTGCGGCTATCCAAGGCTTGGCCGGTGGAGATATGGCGAAAGCGCTGGCAGGAGGCAGTGCACCGTATCTGGCTGAAGTCATTCATAATATGACTACCGATCCGGTTACGGGTAAGGTGAATACTGAAGCTAACCTGATGGCCCATGCAGTACTGGGTGCAGTCGTGGCGCAGGTAAACGGCAACAGTGCGCTGGCGGGCGCTTCGGGTGCAGCGATGGGTGAGTATATCGCCCAGAAGATGTATCCGGGGATTAATCGTGAAGACCTGACTGAAGAGCAACGACAGACCATCAGCGCCTTGGGTACACTGGCGGCAGGGCTGGCGGGTGGATTGGCAGGTGGCAGCTCCGCTGACGCCGTTACCGGGGCGCAGGCTGGGAAGAATGCTCTGGAGAATAATAACCTTGCTATCTTGCGTACCGGTGCAGCCGCTTGTGCAGAGATAGCCGTTTGTAGCAAAGCGGTCATAGATCTTGGGTTTGGTGCTCTCATCGGTGTTGGTGTTGCCACATCGGCGATTGAAGAACTTTCTGGCGTACAGAAAACCAATGTTATGCTGGCTGCAATGTCAGGTGATCAGGAACAAATAGATAAACTGTCACCTTCCGAGCGAGCAGCCTACGAAGAATTAAAAAATGGTAAGGGTTTAATTACGGGGTTCCCTACTCCAGTTGATGATCCCACAGGCGGTAAGCTGGTAAATCCTGCGCCCGATCAAAACAAGGGAACGGCGTTGGTCTCACCGGATAAAAATGGTGAGAATGGTGCCAGTAATACTGGGAGTACTGATGGTAAGCCTGATGTGGGTGGGAATAGCACGGTAACGCCGATCCCTGAACAGAATAAAGATGATTTGGCATATACATCTGACAGCAGTAAGTATGTACCTAGCCCAAAACATGCAGCCGGAGGCTGGGGAACACCAATGGATTTAAGTGATGCAAAAGCGCAAGAGGTACTAAACAACTCAATCCTAGGTGGCAAACAGAAATATGGTATAAGTGATAGTAAAGTCTATGAATTTCAACCAGATAATGCTGGCGGTTGGCATGGGTATCCAATACCAGGAACTGAAGCACCACCAAAAATATTACGTGAGTTTCTTGCTCGTGGTGATATTAATAAGGCTGAATATAACAAATTGATAAAGGGAAAATGATGAATAAATTAAAAATCAGTTTGCTTAAAAATTCATTACAGGATGAATATCAATTAGTTGATATATCAATAAAAAATAAGGCTATTTCAATATCTATTTTCTGTGGAAATATTAATCTATCCAGATTTATTGAATGGTTACTTGATAATGAATCTGAAATCAAAACATCAGAATTACCGATAGATATCACAGATAGTGGATCCTTGGCTTATCAAATTTGGCACTTCTACGAAAGTGAAGAAATAGGAAATGATATTATAGTTGATGCAATGTTCGACTATCGAGCAAGCCATTGTCTTAGATTTGGGGTGCGAGGAACTGATTTTCCTGAGATTTACATTGGTAAATTAGGTAGTAAACATGAAATATCTATGTTTACTAGTAATGATTCATGGCGGTATTTTATTGATATAAATGATTTTTATAAAAATATGACTACTCTTACTTATAATAAGTAAAAATGTTGATGACCTGACCTGAGCCGTGATGTTGAACATGCTAATAACGCCCTCTCCCCTATTTTCGATAAAGAGAAAGAGCAAAATCGCCTGCGAGAAGCGCAGTTGATTGGTGAAATTGGTAGTCAGGCCGCTGATATCGTGCGGACGCAGGGGGATATTAACGGCCTAAAAGCCGCGAAAGAGAAGTATGGCAATTTGCCAGTGGATCAACTGCGTGAAACCAAAGAATATAAAGACTCCATGAAGCAATATGGCACCGGTAGCGCGTTGCAACAGGGTATTCAGGCGGCAACGGCAGCGGTACAGGGCTTGGCCGGTGGAGATATGGCGAAAGCGCTGGCGGGAGCCTCTGCACCTTATCTGGCTGAAGTCATTCACAATATGACTACCGACCCGGTTACGGGTAAGGTAAACACTGAAGCCAATCTGATGGCTCATGCGGTATTGGGTGCGGTAGTGGCGCAGGTAAACGGCAACAGTGCACTGGCGGGCGCTTCGGGTGCAGTGATGGGTGAGTATATCGCCCAGCAGATGTATCCGGGGATTAATCGTGAAGACCTGACTGAAGAGCAGCGACAGACCATCAGCGCCTTGGGTACACTGGCGGCAGGATTGGCCGGTGGTTTGACCGGTGACAGCACCGCTGACGCCGTTGCCGGGGCGCAGGCTGGGAAGAATGCTCTGGAGAATAACTATCTGAATGTATCTGAGAAATCAGAGCTGAACATACAGAAACAAAAACTCCAGAACAGCAAAGACCCCGCAGAGCGTGAGCAGGCGCAGCAAAAAATAAACGAACTGATTGAGTTAGATATCAGTCGTGACAAGAAGGTAATAGAGGCTTGCGGGAATGGTGCCGCGGGTAGCGCCGCCTGTGCGAGTGCAAGATTAGACGTTATTGTGGCCAAAGGTGAGTATGAAACCGGGCAGTACAACAACAAAGTCAGTCAGATGTACCCGGATGCTTACGGCCAGATAGTAAACCTGCTGAATATCACCAGCGTTGATGCACAGAATCAGCAGCAGGTGAAAGATGCTATGGTGAATTATGCAATGGCGCAACTTGGGGTTGATAAAGCCACTGCTACGGCGTACATCGAAACCTACGATGGGATGAAGATCGTTGCAGCGTCAGTAACACCTATTTTGGGAACCGCAGCAGCAAATAAACTAAGTTCTTTGACTAATAAAATTGTGTCGGCTGAAGCATCTCAATCAGCACAAATAATAAAGTCTTATGGGCCGCATGAATCTGGTCCGTTAGGAAACCCAAATGATCAACGTGCGCCAGCTTCGACATTCAGAAGTGGTTCATATACTGAGAAAGTTGCAGAAACAGATATTTATCTATACCGGGATTATGGTGGTTCAGCAAAAGTTGATGGTCGTTATTGGACACCAGAACCATCCAAAGGACCATTACAATCTCAACTAGACAGCGCGGTTCTCCCTGAGTGGGGAAATACGTTCCAAAATCAAGCCGTTATAAAAATACCTAAAGGTACGACGTACTACGAAGGTGCAGCAACAGCCCAAACGGGTACTCAAGGGACAAATCCAACACTACATGGCGGTGGTACTCAAATATTTTTACCTACTCCGCAAAATGACTGGATCATAAAAAAATGAAGCCGTATGAAATAGTTGAACAATGGGTAAGTAAGAGAAGTTCATTTTACTTCTTTCTGCCAGATGGTCCCTATGGAAGACCTTTTGATAACCAGTATTTGGTTGAAAGAATAGAAGAAACTTCAGATGGTTTTAAAATATTCCTTTCGGATAACCTGATGCTTCACTTTATTGGAAACACAAAGATCGAGGATGAGGGATGCAATCTGTTAATTAAAAACTTTAATCGATGCATCTTTAAAAATAATGGGTATGACACAAATAAATATGATCATGGTGAAGTGGTTTTAAGTGGCTTCTAAATGATGAATCCCAGCTCTTAACAGCTGGGATTTTTTTACCTGTCACTCACCTACGTGGAGAATATATTACTAAACTTATCGCCGATAGCGCAAAAGCTGGATACAGCGGTGAAAGAGTTTGGCAAAGATGTTGTGACAAAATGCCTCTCTGGCGGGGATTGCCCAATGGCTGCGCAAGTTGCAATATTGGCTATCCAGGCAATGATGGGGCAAGGAGAAAATGGCCCTTCTAATACTGGTGGTGATCAGATCGCCGGTTCGGGCCCAGCCAATACGGGTGGAAACCAATTATCAGAACAGGGTGTGACTCATACAGGTAACAATAATGGTCAGACTGATACAGGGCCAAATAATACAGGTGGAAACCAAACTGTAGACCCATCACCAAACAACACGGGGAATACTGAAGCTGTACCTGACCTACCTAACCATATGGTAAGTGATGGACAGGACAATGGAGCTGAAAAACCCTCCAACATAAAAGTTGCCGATGATAAATTTCTAAAAAATAATGAAATAGATGCTCATCAAATCAAAAAAGACTTCCTAGGTTCTAAAGCGGAAATCAAGCTTTATGATATTTACGTTGATAAAGACAGTGGGCAGCTATGGATTTTTAGAAAGGGCGGTACAGGTGAAGGCATTCCAACTGGCGAATTTATCAAAAAATAGGATAGTTACATGGAAAAAACAACAGTTAAAGCTGAGTTTTCTATTTGTGGAGATGTTTTTGACCCAGAAGAAATAACAGCCATGCTACAAATAGAACCATCTGAAATTTATATCAAAGGTGTTATCAGTGGCACAAGGAAAAGACCTAGTACAGAGACTAGTTGGTCAGTATGTACAGAAAAGGAAGAGTCTTATGATGTTAATGAACAGACCAAAAAGTTGCTTTTTTTATTCAAAGATAAAACTGAAATCCTAGAGAAAATAAAACAAAAATATGCTGTTACGTTCATTTTCTCTCTCTTAATAGAGATAGAAAATGGCGAAAAACCATCCATTTATTGGTCGGCAGAAACGAATAAATTTCTGGGTGATATAGGCGCGGAAAGCTCCATTGACTTATATGTCTACAGCTAAAGCAGTCTGTAGTAGTTTGGCTCTTATCTGACATACAACCCCGACCAATAGTAACCGGGGTCACTGTCTTTAAGCCCTAAAAACTCCCTCTCCCCGCCGCTACGCATGCAGCGGTATCTGAGGGTACCATCACTATTCGTGACACCGATAAACAACAGCAGAATGTCGATGACCTGAGCCGCGACACCGACAATGCCAATGGCAGCATCAATCCGATCTTTGATAAAGAGAAAGAGCAGAATCGCCTGAAAGAAGCACAGCTGATTGGCGAGATTGGCGGTCAGGCAATGGATATTGCGCGGACGCAAGGGGATATCATCGGTCTGGAAGCAGCGCTGAAGGCCAATCCGACGTTGAAAGGCGATGCGGAAGCCTTGCGTGAGACAAAAGAATACAAAGCCGAAATGCAGAAATACGGCACCGGCAGTGCACTGCAACAAGGTCTTCAGGCCGCAACAGCGGCCATACAGGGCCTGGCGGGTGGCGATATGGCGAAAGCGCTGGCAGGCGCCTCAGCCCCGTATCTGGCGGAAGTGATTAAGAAAAGCACGGGAGATAATCAGGCGGCTAACCTGATGGCCCATGCGGTGCTGGGTGCAGTCGTGGCGCAGATCAACGGCAACAGTGCGCTGGCGGGCGCTTCGGGTGCAGCGATGGGTGAGTATATCGCCCAGCAGATGTATCCTGGTATCAAACGTGAAGACTTGACAGAAGAGCAACGACAAACCATCAGCGCATTGGGTACACTGGCAGCAGGATTGGCCGGTGGCTTAACCGGTGACAGCACCGCTGACGCGGTTGCCGGAGCGCAGGCTGGGAAGAATGCGGTGGAGAATAACTTCTTGCTTTCCCTGCTTGCACCTCCTCCGCCAGTAGCAGGACAGACAACGCCTCAAACTGAAGCCAACGCTGCAATCGCCCAGAAGTTGGATGCGGCGGTGAAAGAGTTTGGTAAAGATGTTGTGACGAAATGCCTTTCCGGTGGTGATTGTCCAGTTGCCGCACAGCTAGTGATATTAGCGATGCAGGGCATGATAGGCCAAGATGAGTCTGGTTCTAATCCTAATATCGGCAAGGATCTGACGGATGAGCAGAAGAAAGAGCTGGGTGGTTCGGGGTCTGGAACGGGAACACCACCACCGCCAGAAAACGATCCGAACAAATCGGAAGAGAAAAAAGTCGATAAGCTGAATCAGAAGCAAGAAAGTGCCATGAGAAAAATCGACAACCTCATTAAAAACTCTCTGAAAGATCATGATATTACAGGTTCTCTTAAAGATATGGACAACAACCCTATTCCTAAACCTAATGGAAGTGGGGAAAACTGGAACCATATGAAAGAGATGCAAGATACCCTTAATGGTTTAAGGAATCATGCAAACACGCTAAAAAATATTAATAATCCGGAAGCTCAGGCAGCTTACGGAAGAGCAACAGAAGCGATTAACAAAATAGAATCGGCGATCAAAGGGTACGGCATATGACAACGTTTAGGGATCTATTAATAGCAGAAGGCGGTAATTATGAGCCTAACACTAGGTCATCTCTTGATGAGTGGTTTAGCAGTATCGTAGATGCGCCGCTTGATGAGTTGGATGTTGGGGATATTGCTCGAGCTATAAGACAGGATCTGTTTTTAGTTCATGTATTACCAAGAGCAGAATCGATCTTGCAAGGAGATCCTCTAGCCGGAGATGATTACGATGGGCAATTAATATCATCAATCGCATCTTTAAGTCACAAGGAAGCAAAAGGTGTTTTATCTTCTTTAAAAAGGATAAGTCATATTTTAAATCAAGTAGATAAAACTACTCTTGATCAGCAGTTACTGTTAGACATAAAGAAAATAGATAATTTATCTTCTTGTGAGTAATACAGACCCCCGGCCAACTTTATGGGTGCAGTTCAACTGACCGAAGGTATTACTGCTAAGCCCTAAATCCCCCATCTTCCCGCCGTCGTAACTGGATCATTCCGGGTGCGGCGGTGATTTCCAGCTGTTCAGCGCTGGCAATGCCGGACTCGGTCAGCCAGTCGCCGCCGATAATCAGCTCGCCGTTATCCAACACCCAATCCGCCCCTAAATCCTGCCGGTCTTGGCTGGCTTCGCACAGCACTTCCTAGGTGGCTTCGGCAGTGACGACAGTGATCCAGAGCGTGTGATGCTGGCGTGTCAGTTGCAACGGGGTACCAGTGGTAAATCCCAATGCGGCCAACGTGCCGACTGCCAGTGTCAGTTCAGGGATCGGTTCGGGGGTAAAGGTGATGTTCATGCGGTACTGCGGGGAAAAGCAAGAGTGAATCTCACCTGTTCGAGCAGAAAAAATCCGGCCTGATGAGTACTGGCGGGATTGGTGTCACCGTGGGCAGCAACAGCACCAAAATGATCGATACCGGTCAATCGATTTCTACTGTCGGCAGCACGGTGGGCAGCGTACTGGGCAATGTCAGCATGACTGCCGGTGAAGACCTGACGGTGCAAGGCTCTGATGTGTTGGCCGGGAAAGACATCAATCTGACCGGCAAAAACGTCGCTATTTTGGCGGCGGAGAATCAAAGCAGCCAGACCCATACCGTTGAGCAAAAAAGTAGCGGCCTGACACTGGCACTGTCTGGCGCGGTTGGCAGCGCCCTCAATACCGCGGTCACCACCGCCAAAGATGCCCGAGAAGAGAGCAATGGCCGACTGTCTGCGCTGCAAGGGGTTAAAGCGGCACTCAGTGGTGCGCAGGCGGTACAAGCAGGTCAGTTGGTGCAGGCGCAAGGGGGCGATACTGCCAGCATGTTCGGCATCAGCGCCTCATTAGGCTCACAAAAATCGGCCTCGCAGCAACATCAGGAACAGACCAGTGTGACAGGCTCGACCCTGACGGCGGGCAACAACCTGAGCGTGACGGCCACCGGTGAGGGGAACCCGGCGAACAGCGGCGATATTGTGGTGCAAGGCAGCCAGCTCAAAGCCGGCGGCGACACCACCCTGGATGCGGCGCGTGATGTGCTGTTGCTCGGTGCCGCCAACACGCAGAAAACCGACGGCAGCAACAGCAGCAGCGGCGGAAGCGTGGGTGTCAGTCTGGGGTTCGGTAGCGCTGGCGGTGGTCTGAGCATCTTTGCCAATGCCAACAAGGGTCAGGGCAATGAGCACGGTGACGGCACCTTCTGGACTGAAACCCAGATTGACACAGGCGGCACACTGTCGCTCAGCAGCGGGCGTGACACTTCGCTGATAGGTGCGCAAGCCAGCGGCGAAACCGTCAAGGTCGATGTCGGCCGCGACTTGCTGCTGCAAAGCCAGCAAGACAGCGATAACTATGATTCGAAGCAGACCAGTACCAGCGGCGGTGTCAGCATGGCGGTGGTCGGCGGCGGTGGCTCTGCCAACCTGAGCATCAGTAAAGATAAGCTGCACAGCAATTATGACTCGGTACAGGAGCAGACCGGTATTTTTGCAGGCTCTGGCGGCTTTGATATCACCGTGGGTGAACACACTCAGCTCGATGGCGCAGTGATTGCCAGCACCGCGGACAAGAGCAAAAACAGTCTGGATACCGGCACGCTGGGGTTCAGTGATATCGGTAATAAAGCGGACTTCAAGGTAGAGCATCAAAGTGTCGGCATCAGTACCGGCGGTAGCATCGGCGGTCAGTTTGCCGGGAATATGGCCAACGGCTTGCTGGTCGGGGCTAACAATGAAGGCCACGCCGACAGCACCACCCATGCCGCAGTCTCCGATGGCACTATCACGGTGCGTGACACGGATAAGCAACAGCAAAATGTTGATGACCTGAGCCGCGATGCTGAACACGCCAACAACGCCCTCTCCCCTATCTTTGATAAAGAGAAAGAGCAAAACCGGCTGCGGGAAGCGCAGTTGATTGGTGATATTGGTAGTCAGGCGATAGACATTGCGGCAACGCAAGGTAAGATCCTGGCGACAAACGCCGGTAAAGCGGAGCTGGAAGCGAAAGGCATCAAGGCACCAGGCCAGGACGCGACACCGGAAGAGCGAGCGATGTATGACAAGCTGCTAACCAGCACTTCCGCCTATAAAACCTGTAGTGGTCAACTAAAATTGGCCACGGTAGTAGACTGTTCATAGAACAGCCGTTCGGATTCATTGGGCGTTAAGCCTCCGTTGTACCAGTGCGGGCGAAGTTCGCTGTAGTAACCCGTTATATATCGGGTGATTGCATTTCTGCCCTCCCCGAAGCTCTGGTAACCTGTCGTCGGTACCCATTCGGATTTCAGACTTCTGAAAAATCGCTCCATTGGCGCGTTGTCCCAACAGTTCCCACGCCGGCTTAGGCTCTGTTTTATCCGGTAACGCCACAGCAACTGACGGTATTTTTTACTGGTGTAATGACTGCCCTGATCGCTGTGGAACATCACTCCGCCTGGGCGTCCCCTGAGTTCCCATGCCATCTGTAACGCTTTACCCGTTAGCGCTGAGTCAGGTGAAAACGACATCGCCCAGCCTATGGGCTTGCGGGCAAACAGATCCAACACCACAGCCAGATAAGCCCAGCGCTTACCTGTCCAGATATAGGTCACATCGCCACACCAAACCTCATTCGGTTGGGTTACTGCAAACTGCCGCTCCAATAGATTCGATATATCAACATGCTCCTGCCCACCCCGTTTATATTTGTGTGTGGGACGCTGGCAACTTGTCATGTTCAGCTCTGCCATCAATTTTCCGGCAAGCCAACGCCCCAGTTTTACGCCCTTATTCGTCACCATTATGGCGATATTTCGGGCACCGGCTGACCCGCCGCTAGCATGCCAGACTTCGTTAACCAGGCTGCGTTTAATGGTGCGCTCGACATCTGGGACGCGTTCTCTGTTATGCCAGTACCGATAGCTGCTACGCTGAACATCAAAAGCCTTACACAGTGCTTTTACCGAATAAAGCGCTCTCAATTTATCGACTATCGCGAACTGTTCAACGAGTCCGACATCAAGAGAGCGGTGGCCTTTTTTAGAATTTCGTTCTCCATTTCAAGACGTTGAATCCTTTTCTTCATTTCCCGAAGTTCTATTTGTTCAGGCGTCAGTGGAAGCCCAACGGGGGTTTTACCCTGACGTTCCAATCTGAGCTTACCCACCCATCGGCTAAGGGCGGAAAGACTGACATTCATGGCTTTAGCGGCCTCCGAATGAGAGTATTTCTGGTCAACAACCAGCTTTGCCGCTTCGAGTTTGAATTCAGCCGTGAAATATTTGGTCATGGATCACCTGTAAAGTTATTGAGGCAAGAATAACACCTCTGGTCAGGTGGCCAAATTCACTATGCCACTACACACCTCCCAGCAGGTAATCGCCATGCAGCCAGAACAAATACTGGCCTGCCTCCGCGCCCATCCAGATGCTTATATAACCTCATTCCACCGGTCAATTGGCAGTGTGGGGCGTGGTCGCTTGTCTGGTGGTGCAACTGGCGGGTGCACGTTGAATTATAAGGACTCATTCTACAAGGGATTGGGTGAGGGATTCGAAACGGTATCGGTACACATTCCCCTGACGTATGTGCTTAACATGCGCCACTTGCTCACGGAAGAGCGCTGGGAGGCTAAAGAGATTTCAGCTAAAGGGATTATATACCGACTCAAGCCAGAGTTGATGCCGGCCAGCCCCACTCCGTTCTGCTCGACTCAGGAAGAGTTGTTGGCGCGACGTCAAGAATTCCTGCGACTGCTTTCGGCAGCCTAATCCCCTCACCCCATTTAACCGGCAGCTAGTCTGCTGAGGACTTTCTATGTCTGTAAATACTGATTATGAAACGTTAAAATCTGAGCGTGATTCAGCACTCAATACATGTTCGCTGATTGCTGAGGCGTTGGGTATCAAGGGCGCTATCGCGGGTGACACTATTGCAAGAGTGCGGCGGTTGGTTGCTGAGGGTAAAACTCTTAGAAGTGATACAAGAGAAGTCGCTATAGACGCTGCAAACAGCATCGCATACGCAATTTTTAACCTTTCTAATAAGACTTTAAACGACCTGAAGCCGGGCATTATCGATACCACATGTCCAACCGGATCAGCATTAATAGCTGAGCGCAATCTTCGAGAGTTCGCCGCCAGTCTGCGGGGAGGTGAGTGATGGATAAAACCATCCTCGACATGTGCTGCGGCGGCCGCATGTTCTGGTTCAACAAAGCCGACCCGCGCGCTATTTACGGTGATATTCGCGACGAATCCCACACTTTATGTGACGGTCGCACTCTTGAAATTAAACCTGACGTCTTGCTGGATTTCCGTGCACTGCCATTTGATAACAATACATTCAATCTCGTAGTTTTCGATCCCCCCCACTTGGAGCATGCTGGGATCAACGGCTGGATTCGTAAGAAATACGGCGCTTTAAACAAAGAAACTTGGCGTGAAGATTTATCAGCGGGGTTTAGCGAGGCGTTTCGAGTCCTAAAGCCGGGCGGCACTCTAATTTTTAAATGGAACGAAATTCAGATTAAGACAAGTGAGATTTTAAAGCTAACCGACCATAAACCGGCCTTTGGCCACCAGAGCGGAAAGCGGTCTAACACTCACTGGATAGCGTTTCTTAAGGAGGCATGATGGATAAGCATATAGAAGACTTGAGCAAGCCGGTGGGCTTCGTCGGACTTAAAGTTTTTAGTTCACTTGCAGATGGGTGCCTTGGGGTTATCTCGCCCAACGCGGGTTTTGGTGAGACCCCGGTCTATTCACATGAGTACGTTGATTCACTGCTAGCTAAGCTGGAAGCGGCAGAGAAAGAGATTGCGGAAATCCGTGGGTGGCAGGGTAAGCCAGTAACTGAAGGGACAAGTGAACAATGCTCACCGGACGTGTACGCAAATGGGGTTAGCGCATGTCTTGTGGATATACCTAAAGAAAAGGCTGAGGCTATTTGCAGAGGTATATCAGCAGCCTCTGGCGTCGCGGTTGATTGGCACTACATCGGAGGCCGAGTTCACATCAAGGCAATGCGAGTCAGCGCCACGAAGTTGCAGGCAGCAGAGGCGCGGATACTTGTACCTGTTAAGTTGCCTGATGATGGCTTGGAGGACTGCATAAACATGTGGCCCAATAATTGGCGAAATGACTTTGATACTGGTTATAACTTCGGCGTGTGGCGCTGTGATCAAAATATCAAAGCCGCTGGCTATCCGGTTGAAGGGGGTGAGTAGTGACCCTAATTGGTTTCGTTATGCTAGTCACCTCATGTTCTACCTGCAATGCCCTACCAGTAACCGAAGATATCTACCCTACCCAATCCGAATGCCAACAAATATCAACGCTGATACATGAGCGGCGGCCTAATGCTGTGCTGATTTGCTCTGAAGTCTACCGGCAGTAAATAACCCAGGATTAACGGAAACGGATTTCGCTATCTGGAGATTCCCTATGCGTATAGAAATAGAAAACTACGTCATTACGAGTGATGAATATCAGTTCACCCTCAGTCAGAAAAATGTGTTTGGCAAAGATAGTAAATATGCCGGGCAGACATATGAAAAGGCTGTCGGCTATTACCCAAAACTTAGCCAAGTTATTACCGCATTGATTATGCGCGGCGTTATGAAATCAGGCATCGAATCCCTGCAAGCCATGCAGCAGCATATTACTCGCGTCAGCCTTGCATGTGAAAAGGCGCTGAAAGATTTCACATCCGAACCGGTAAATGACGAGGTGGCTTAATGTTCGACGAAATAGACCAAGCCCAAAGACTTGAACAACTCAACATTGAAATCGGTATCGCGAACCGCAAGCCAGCGATGGCATTCACCGGCCTGTGCCACTTCTCAGAGTGTCGCCAGCCAATCACTCGCGGCCTGTTCTGTGACGAAGGATGTCGTGATGACTTCGAAATCGATGAGCGAAGGAAAGGGAGGGCGGCATGAGCAAACCTTTTGCTTGGTACAACGAGATTGATCCATACGCGGCCCAATGGCTGAGAAACCTTATCAAAGCCGGTCATATCGCACCAGGCTATGTTGACGAACGGAGCATTGTTGATGTTAAGCCAGAAGACCTTACCGGATTTACCCAGTGTCACTTCTTCGCCGGAATTGGCGTCTGGTCATATGCCTTGCGTAGCGCAGGATGGCCCGACGACAAGCCAGTATGGACAGGCTCATGCCCTTGCCAGCCTTTCAGTGCTGCCGGCAATCAACTTGGAACAGCAGACGAGCGACACCTCGCCCCTGTATGGCTCAATCTCATTAGAGAGCGAAAACCTACAAACCTCTTTGGAGAACAGGTTGCGGCTGCAATTGGAAAACACTGGCTCGACGATTTATCCAATGAACTGGAAAACCAAAGTTACGCCTGCGGGGCGGCAGTATTGCCAGCTTGTAGCGTCGGCGCACCGCATATCAGACAGCGACTCTGGTTCGGAGCACAGCGGGTGGCCAACAGTGACAGCGAATTGCTCAACGGGAGTGGGAACGTCTGGTCGCAATGGGGGGATGAATCTTCAGACGGCAGCTCAATTAGCGGGGTGGCCAACGGTAACCACCATCGACAACAACCAGGTCAGGGGGGTAGCGGCAGCAGCGAATCATTCACAGAGAGGGACAACTTTGGGTGGAGCAGTGAGGCTGGCGGGTTGGTCAACACCAACAACCAGCGATTACAAAGGGTCTGGGCCGACGACAATGAGATCGGACGGCAAGAACAGGATGTTCGACTGGCTGGACTATGCGACAGAGCAGGGACTGCCTCGATCGCCACACCGACTAATGGCTTCTGGCGAGATGCTGATTGGCTCCTGTGCAGGGATGGAAAGTGGCGGCCAGTTGAACCCGGCACATTCCCGCTGGCTCATGGGGCTACCTCGCGAGTGGGACGACTGCGCGCCTACGGAAACGCTATCAATGCTGAAGCGGCAAAAACGTTCATAGAGTCATACATGGAGGCTGTGGCATGAGTGGATATCAGCTCATCTACTGTGACCCACCCTGGACGTATGGAAACAAAGCCAGTAACGGTGCAGCAATTAATCACTACAGCACAATGTCACTCACTGATTTAAAACGCCTCCCTGTTTGGTCCCTCGCGGCTCCCGATGCAGTTCTCGCCATGTGGTACACCGGTAACTTCAACGATGAAGCAAAGCAGCTTGCTGAAGCGTGGGGATTTCAGGTGCGCACAATGAAGGGATTTACTTGGGTGAAGCTAAACCAGTTGGCAGAGGACCACATAAATAAAGCGCTGGCGGCTGGTGAGGTTAACGACTTCTATGACTTTCTTGCCCTACTCAATACCCAATCACGGATGAACGGCGGCAACTACACGCGGGCAAATACGGAAGATGTGTTAATAGCAGTGCGCGGTAATGGCCTAGAACGACTCAATGCCAGCATCAAGCAAGTTGTTTACTCACCGCTTGGCGAACATAGCGAGAAGCCGTGGGAAGTGCGTCACCGGCTTGAATTGCTATACGGGGATGTAAAGCGCATCGAGTTGTTTTCAAGGAAGGATTTAGATGGGTGGGATACCTGGGGCAATGAGTGCGGGCAATCAATCAAATTAATACCTGGCAGTTCGGAGGCAGCATGAACCAACCAAAAGTAACGGAAATATTGATAGGCATATGCTTGCACTATTTATTATCTGCCTGGTTGTCTATGTGGTGGGTGATGCTGTGAAGGGGAGTTCACTGATGGCTATAAATTACATGGCTTCGCTTGAGTTCGTTAAATTCAAAGTAGAGGACTTGCCGCCAGAAATCACCTGTTCATTCTGCAAGAAGCCCGAAAGCGAGGTTCGCATAATTACCGGACCTGAGGTGAATATCTGCAATGAGTGCGTCAGCTTGTGCAATGAGATTCTGGATGGCGAGGAGTTGGCACGCAAGAACGAGGCAATAACTGACATCGTTAGCATTCAATCCGCATTGCCTGATAGCTATCAACCAGAAGATGTTGCTGCTGCTATTTACGATGCCGGTTACCGGAAACCCAAGGAGTGAATGATGATGCATTGGACAATTTTATCCGGCTCCGTCGGTGATTTCATCGGTGCTCCACATTGGGCTAAGCGGCTGGCAGTAGTTCGCGGCACCGGTCAGAAATTATGGTGGGATGGCATGCAGAAATATCAAGACAAAGAGCAACTACTCGATGCGTACACATCTGACTTTGATGAGTGTGTCGATACGGTTGCGGAGCGGAGACTGGTTCCCGTTGATACTAAAGACTGAAGGGGTGATAAGTGACTCCAGAAGAGAAGCAAAACGCCCTCCTATCATCCTGCGCCACTACGAAAAGCTAAAGCCACTTGGCTACAAGCTGGCTTGGCTTCTTTTCGCCATCGGCGTGCTGAATGGTCAGTTTAAGTGGGATCGGTGATGGGATTGATAAAGAGATAAGAGGCCAGCTATGAATGATATTCGGCTTGATGATGAGTTATTCGACTTATCACAGGCCGCCGCCTACCTGCGAAAATCCCCGCGAACCGTCCGCTTACTAATAAAAAATAAGCGACTAAAAGCGGGAAAGAGCGGAGCTAATGGCGGCGGAAGTTTTGAAATTCTGAAATCAGCATGTCTTGAATATATCCACAGCAACCAACACAATCAGGCCGTGAATGCAGAAAACGGCCAAGCAGAGAAGGAATCTGTATGGCGCTCAAACAAAGATACGGTAAGTGGTACTGTGATTTCGTTCGCCCGAACGGGGAAAGAGTTAGGCGCTGCCTTGGTACGGCAGACAAGAAACAAGCGCAGGAACTCTTCGATCAGCTAAAAGCGGAGGCGTGGAGAGTAGATAAGCTAGGTGAAATTGCTGAGCACACTTTTGATGAAACTTGCCTCCGCTGGCTGACTGAAAAGGAACATAAGCGATCACTGGATGATGACCGAACTAAGATTGAGTTTTTCCTCGGCCATTTTTCCAAGATGCCGATATCCAGCATTACTGAAGATAAAGTGATGAAGGCGGTTGCTAAGATGCCAAATAGGAAGCACCGGCAAATATGGGAGTCGAAAAGGGATGCGGCATTAAGGAAGAAAAAACCTATACCTGAATATATTGAGAAGCAGGTTTCAGCGGCAACCAGAAGCCAACACCTTTCTTTTATCCGCAGTCTGTTACGAGCAGCAACGGACGAATGGAAATGGTTAGCTAAAGCACCAGTTATCAAGACCAGAAAGCCTCAGAGTAAACGGATACGATGGCTTACAAAAGACGAGGCTGTAACCTTAATCAATTGTATGCCTGAGAACTTCCGGCCTGTAGTGGTATTCGCTCTAGCTACCGGGCTTAGAAGATCAAACATTCTGGATCTGGAATGGTCGCAAATCGATATGCAAAGGAAGGTTGCATGGATTCACCCAGAGAACGCTAAAGCGGGCAAGGCAATTGGCGTCGCTCTGAATGATATGTCATGCAAAGTATTGCGGGAACAAATTGGCCGTCACTCTCGATTTGTCTTTGTTCACACGTCAGCCTGGCACAGGTCAGATGGAACAAAAACGGCAGAAGTGAGGAAAATGCGCGTTGATGATAATACAGCATGGCGAACCGGATTGAAGCGATCAGGGATCACTGACTTCCGTTTCCACGATTTGCGGCATACGTGGGCAAGTTGGCTAGTACAGGCCGGAGTCCCACTATCGGCATTACAGGAAATGGGAGGATGGGAAAGCATCGAAATGGTGCGTCGATATGCTCACTTGTCGCCAAACCACTTAACTGAACATGCGCGAAAAATCGATGAGATTATGGGGATTAATGTCACTAATCTGGCACTTTTAAAAAATGTTGCTGATAATTAGGGGGTAAATAGAGGGTAACTCATTGATTTTTATGGTACGCCCTACAGGGCTCGAACCTGTGACCTACGGCTTAGAAGGCCGTTGCTCTATCCAACTGAGCTAAGGGCGCATTTGATATTTACCGCAGCACAGAACACTGCCGGTAGTCAGTTGCGGGTTGGATTATACGGGCAGTCTCTTTCGAGTCAATGGGTTTTCGCCTTACGGTTTATCATCTGGCTATTTAATCGTTAATTAATCGTTATTATACGCCTGACAGCACGCCCCGCTTCTGACAAAATAGGCACATTCCCGCTTTTTTTAATTGATGGATCCCTCCACTGATGTCAGCAAAAATTATTGATGGTAAAACGATTGCGCAGCAGGTAAGAAATGAAGTTGCTGCGTTGGTACAGAAACGTTTGGCTGCCGGTAAGCGTGCTCCCGGCCTTGCTGTAGTATTAGTTGGTGTCAACCCAGCCTCACAAATTTATGTCGCCAGTAAGCGTAAGGCGTGCGAAGAGGTCGGTTTTGTTTCGCGTTCTTATGATCTGCCAGTGACCACCACTGAAGCAGAGTTGCTGGCATTGATTGATTCACTGAATGACGATGGTGAAATTGATGGGATTCTGGTGCAACTGCCACTGCCTGCAGGCATTGATAATGTCAAAGTGCTGGAACGTATCCACCCAGATAAAGACGTAGATGGCTTCCACCCGTATAACGTGGGCCGCCTGTGTCAACGCGCACCGAAATTGCGCCCTTGCACCCCACGCGGCATCGTTACTTTGCTGGAGCGTTATAATATCTCGACATACGGCCTCAATGCAGTTGTGGTCGGTGCATCCAATATTGTAGGCCGCCCGATGAGCCTTGAACTGCTGCTAGCAGGTTGCACTACCACCGTCACGCATCGTTTTACCAAAAATCTGCGCCAACATGTGGAAAATGCTGACTTGCTGGTGGTTGCCGTGGGTAAACCCGGTTTTATTCCCGGTGAATGGATTAAACCTGGTGCTATCGTGATTGATGTAGGCATTAACCGTCTGGAAAGTGGTAAAGTAGTCGGCGATGTAGAATTTGATGTCGCCGTTGAGCGTGCGGGTTGGATTACACCGGTTCCCGGTGGCGTCGGGCCGATGACCGTTGCAACACTGATACAAAATACCTTGCAAGCCTGCGAGGAATATCACGACATCAACGAAAATTGATTGTAAGGACAGGAATGGACATTTTTCATTTGGAAAAACACCCACACGTTGAGCTGTGTGACTTATTAAAGTTACAGGGCTGGAACGACAGCGGTGCCTCAGCGAAAGCCGCCATCGCAGATGGACAGGTGAAAGTCGACGGGAATGTAGAAACACGTAAGCGCTGTAAAATCCTGGCTGACCAGATTGTTGAGTTTCAAGGCATGAAAGTGCAGGTTAAAGCCTAATCACCTCAGCAAAGGCGAGTTCTAGCTGGTTATTGCGAAAGACTGCCATGGCGAGATAAGGGCTAAAAAATGCGGTTACTGGTCAGCACCAGAACCGCAATTTTTTTAGATGCAGATAGCTAAATTGCACCTATCCACCCAATACCATGCTATTTACGGCGCCATATCGTCCCTTGTGGGCCATCTTCCAGCACAATACCCAGCTCATTCAACTGATCACGGGCCGAATCGGCCAGCGCCCAATCTTTACTGCTACGGGCATCGTTACGTTGCTTAATTAACGCTTCTATTTTTGCTACTTCGTCGTCATTAGTCTGCGCGCCACTTTGTAAAAACAGCTCTGGATCCTGCTCTAATAATCCCAGCACATGGGCCAGTTTACGCAATTCTGCCGCTAAGCCATTCGCCGCCATAATATCTTCAGTTTTTAGGCGGTTTACTTCACGGGCAATATCAAACAGTACCGAATAGGCTTCTGGAGTATTGAAATCATCATCCATTGCGGCACGGAAACGCGCTTCAAACTCTGCACCACCCGCAGGCATCGCACTCGCATCAGTACCACGCAGAGCGGTATACAGGCGTTCTAGTGAGGCACGTGCCTGTTTCAGGTTCTCTTCGCTGTAGTTAAGCTGACTGCGATAGTGGCCAGACATCAGGAAGTAACGTACGGTTTCAGCATCGTAATAGGCCAGCACATCACGAATAGTGAAGAAGTTATTCAGTGATTTAGACATTTTTTCTTTGTCAATCATCACCATACCGGAGTGCATCCAGTAGTTCACATAGGGACCATCATGGGCACAGGTAGATTGCGCAATTTCATTTTCGTGGTGCGGGAACATCAAATCAGAACCACCGCCGTGAATATCAAAATGTGCGCCCAACTGTTTGCCATTCATCGCCGAGCACTCGATATGCCAGCCAGGGCGGCCCGGGCCCCAAGGTGATGCCCAACTTGGTTCACCCGGTTTAGACATTTTCCACAAGACAAAATCCATCGGATTGCGTTTAACATCAGCCACTTCAACCCGGGCACCGGCCTGCAATTGATCCAAATCCTGACGGGACAGCAAACCGTAATCAGGGTCACTGTCCACAGCAAACATCACATCGCCATTTGACGCGACATAAGCGTGATCACGGGCAATCAAACGCTCAGTCAGCGCAATAATTTCAGGAATATGGTGAGTCGCACGCGGCTCTAAATCAGGGCGTTCAAGATTCAGTGCATCGAAATCTTTATGCATTTCTGCCAGCATACGTGTCGTCAGTTGCTCACAGCTTTCATTGTTTTCCAATGCGCGCTTGATAATTTTATCGTCAACATCGGTAACATTACGCACATACGTCAGAGAGTAACCTAAATAACGCAAATAACGCGCCACGACGTCGAAAGCGACAAAAGTACGCCCATGCCCAATGTGACACAGGTCATAAATGGTGATCCCGCATACGTACATACCAATTTTACCGGCATGAATAGGCTTGAATTCCTCTTTTTGGCGACTCAGTGTATTAAAAATCTTTAGCATCGGGACATTCCGTGGTTTTTGTTTTGCGGTAAGCATGGTTTATACCCAAACTCATTGGCGTTGCCGGTAGAGCGCAAACAACGTCAAGGGCGAGGGAGATAAAAGGATATCACCAGATTATGCGGTAAATCAGCCACTGATTCAGCACTTTTTCACACTTCTTGCTGGCGTTTCGAGTGCTGACTCAATCTCAGAGTTATGATATAAGAGCCGTCTAAAGAGTTACGACTCATTTGTGAATACACTATTACACTAGCAGGAACATTATTATGGTCACGTTTCATACTAATCACGGCGATATCGTCGTCAATACCTTCGCGGATAAAGCGCCGGTTACCGTTGAAAACTTCCTGAACTACTGCCGTAAAGGCTTCTATGATAACACTATCTTCCACCGTGTTATCGACGGTTTCATGATTCAAGGCGGTGGTTTTGAGCCGGGCATGAACCAGAAAACCACGGATGCAACTATCAAAAACGAAGCTAACAACGGCCTGAAAAACACCCGTGGCACCCTGGCAATGGCGCGTACCAACGATCCGCACTCTGCCACTGCACAGTTCTTCATTAACGTTGCCGACAACGACTTCCTGAACTTCCGTTCAGAGCGCCCAGATGGTTGGGGTTACTGCGTATTTGCTGAAGTTACTGAAGGTTTGGACGTTGTTGATAAAATCAAAAACGTTGCTACTGGCCGTAGCGGTATGCATCAGGATGTACCAAAAGAAGATGTGATCATCAAAAGCGTCACTATCAGCGAATAATGACAGCTTAATGAGCACGCTTTTTATTGCAGATTTGCATCTTAGCGTTCAGGAACCGGCAATCACTGCCGGTTTCCTGCATTTTATACAGCGTGAAGCCATTCATGCTGATGCGTTATATATCCTGGGTGATCTGTTCGAGTCCTGGATTGGCGATGATGACCCCGAACCACTGTACCGGCAAGTTGCCGCTGCGCTGAAATCACTCCAACAACGGGGTATACCTTGCTACTTTATCCACGGTAATCGTGACTTTTTGCTCGGTAAACGCTTTGCTCAAGAAAGTGGTATGACCCTGCTGCCGGAAGAGATAGTCGTCGAACTGTATGACCGTAAAATTGTTATTTTACATGGTGATACACTGTGCACCGATGACACCGAATATCAGCATTTTCGTCGTAGAGTACATAATCCACTGATTCAAAAACTGTTCCTGTGGCTACCTCTGCGTTTTCGTTTACGCATTGCGGCTTATATGCGTAACCAAAGTCAGCAGAACAATAGCGGCAAATCTGAACTTATCATGGATGTAAATCAACAAGCAGTGATTGATAGCTTCCAACGTAATGGCGTCAGTTGGATGATCCACGGGCATACGCATCGCCCAGCGATTCACCCCGTAGCACTCCCCGCCACAACCGCCCATCGTGTGGTTCTCGGTGCCTGGCATGTTGAGGGTTCGATGGTCAAAGTCACGGCAGACAGTGTTGAGTTGATTAAATTCCCATTTTGACCTTCAGGTTTATCTGGCGAGTGGGTATAAAAAACCGATAAATCCCACTAAAAGCCGCGACGCAACCGTTTTCCTCGCCTTTGGCTCATGATATGCTCTACGCCCTCTTCGCCAGTCACGATTTAAGTAAAATCATTCTGGCCGACGCTTGCGCAATCACAGGAGCTTTACACTCATGGGAGCTAACCTCGATTCGGCTTATGCAGCCGGGGTTAAAATCGCTATCGTAATGGGGTCCAAGAGTGACTGGGCCACCATGCAGTTCGCCGCTGACGTGCTCACCACGCTCAATGTTCCATTTCATGTGGAAGTTGTCTCCGCACACCGCACCCCCGATAAGCTGTTCAGTTTTGCCGAGTCAGCCCAAGCCAATGGCCTACAGGTGATAGTTGCCGGTGCCGGTGGTGCTGCACATCTGCCGGGTATGATTGCGGCAAAAACGCTGGTACCTGTTTTAGGTGTTCCGGTACAAAGTGCTGCGCTGAGTGGCGTCGACAGCCTGTATTCGATTGTACAAATGCCGCGCGGTATCCCGGTGGGAACCTTGGCTATCGGTAAAGCCGGTGCTGCCAATGCCGCCTTGCTGGCCGCACAAATATTGGCATTGCACGATGCTGAATTAGCCGCTCGTCTGGCTGATTGGCGCAAAAGCCAAACTGACGAAGTGCTGGATAATCCAGATCCTCGGGTGCCAGACTTACAGGTGAAGGCATGAAACCAGTTTGCGTATTAGGTAATGGTCAGCTAGGACGCATGCTGCGTCAGGCTGGCGAACCCCTGGGTATTGCAGTTTATCCGGTGGGCTTGGATGCAGAACCTGAAGCCGTGCCTTATCAGCACAGTGTGATTACCGCCGAGATTGAGCGCTGGCCAGAAACAGCGTTAACCCGCGAACTCGCCACACACACGGCTTTTGTTAACCGTGATATCTTCCCGCGTCTGGCAGATCGCCTGACACAAAAGCAATTGCTCGATAGCCTGAATCTGCCAACCGCACCCTGGCAGCTATTAGCAAGTAGCAGCGAATGGCCGCAGGTCTTTGCAACATTAGGTGAGCTAGCCATTGTCAAACGTCGGGTCGGAGGCTATGACGGACGTGGTCAGTGGCGGTTGCGGGCAGGTGATCAAGATACCTTGCCAACTGATGCTTACGGTGAATGCATCGTTGAGCAAGGGATTAACTTCAGCGGTGAAGTTTCGCTGGTCGGCGCACGCAGCAGCCAAGGCAAATCGGTGTTTTACCCGTTAACCCACAATCTGCATGAAGATGGCATCCTGCGTATGAGCGTGGCTTTGCCACAGCCCGATAGCAGATTACAGCAACAAGCTGAAAAAATGCTGTCAGCCATTATGGATGAGCTGAATTATGTTGGCGTAATGGCCATGGAGTGCTTTATCGTTGGCGACAATCTGTTGATCAATGAGCTGGCACCACGGGTGCATAATAGCGGTCACTGGACGCAAAATGGTGCGTCAATAAGCCAGTTTGAACTGCACCTGCGCGCCATTTTGGACCTGCCCTTACCGACGCCGGTGGTTAACACCCCGTCAGCGATGGTCAACCTGATTGGCACGCCAGTGAACATCGAATGGCTATCTCTGCCGTTGGTGCATCTGCACTGGTATGAAAAAGAAGTGCGCGCAGGCCGTAAAGTAGGTCATATGAATTTGAACCATCCCGATGGCGCACAATTACGTGCAGCTCTGGCCGCACTCGCGCCGTTGTTACCAGCGGAATACCAGAACGCGCTGATCTGGGCGCAGGATAAGCTGTAACTCATCTGGCCTGCCCCACAAATCATTGGCGTTGCAGCCACACTGCAACGCCAGGTTACCCAAATAGGCTAACTGTCATAATTGCGGAACAGCGCCCTTCCCTGTAACAAACGCGCACCTAACCAACCGCCACACAATGACAACAATAGCGCGCCAGCCAACGGCAACAGCCACCACATCACCCAATTAGGCTGCCACGGGAAATCAAACACTAAGCGCTGTAATGCCCACAGTGCCGCCTCAGCTCCGATGGCAGCAGCCAGCCCGGCAACCAACCCCAGTAAGGCAAACTCCCACCACAAGGTACCTCGCAGTAAGCGTTTACTTGCGCCAAGTGTCCGGTAAACCACCAGCTCCTGACGGCGCTGACGCATCCCGACTTGAACCTGCGCCAGCAGCAATAAAGTGCCGCAGATGATAACCAGTATCACCATCACTTCCAGTGCACGACTCACCTGCTGCAACACCTGCCCGACCTGTTTAAGCATCGCGCCAATATCCAGCAAACTGAGTGTTGGGAATTGCCGATTCAGTTGTGTCAGCACCTCCCCGTCTCCTTGATAGCGGAAACTGGTCAGCCAGGTTTGTGGCTGTTTGTCCAATGCACCCGGCGGGAAGATAAAGTAGAAGTTTGGCCGCAGGCTTTCCCAATCCACCTGACGAATACTGCTAACTTTGGCTTCGAATGACTGCGTATCGCCGCTAAATGTCAGTTTATCGCCAATTTTAATCCCCAGTCTGTCAGCAATTCCTTGTTCCATCGACACTTCATCGGCTTTAGGTGGCCATTGACCGGCGGTCAAAATATTGTGCGCCGGTAAATCTTGCTGCCAGGTCAGATTCAATTCACGGTTAACCGCCTCGCCACCGGGTTCATCTTCGCGCACCCGCTCGGTGGCCAGTTGCTGGTTAATTTCAGACAGCCGTACCCGCACGATTGGATAGAACGTTGATGGCGTTATCTGATGTTGCGTCAGAAACTCAGTTACCTGTGGCACCTGTTGCGGTGTCATATTCAGCAAGAAGTAATTCGGGCTGTCCGGCGGCAATTGTTGCTGCCAACGATCCAATAGGTCCCCACGCAGTACCAATAACAATGCTAACAGCATGAAGGATAATGAAAATGCCGCCAGTTGCGTTAATGTCATCCACGGTTGACGTAGCAAACGGTTGATTGCCAGACGCAATGATAGACGGGTAACAGTCAGGCGGCGCAACAGTACCAGACTGCCCCAGCCAATCACGCCCAGTAATAACGCCAATACCACCATGCCAGCCATAATGGCCCACAATAACGCGTTCCCCCCCATCAGCAATGCCAATAAGCCAATCACGATAACCAGCATTGCAGGAATAAAGTAACGCAGCGGCCAAACATTCGCGGAAACATCACGGCGCAAAACCCGTAGCGGCTGGGTCGCGAGCAGTTGCCGATAGGGGCGAACACCCACCAGCAGCGAAATCAATACCAGCGAACCCATTGACCATACCCATGGCCATAAACCGGCTGCTGGCAATGCGGCCGGTAATACCGGTGACAATAAACGAACTAAAACCTTCTCGAATAAGAGGCCAATCACGCTGCCACACAGGCCTGCCAACACCAGCACCGACAGCCACTGACCGATAATCAACCGCCGCAGTGCACGGTGTCCTGCACCTAATGTTTTCAGTACCGCAACTAAATCATAGCGGCTACGGCAATAGTGGCCCATCGCCACCGCAACGGCAGCAATCGAAAGTAGTAACGTCAATAGCGCCGATAACAGCAAGAACTGCTGCGCCCGTTGCAGCGATTTCCCCAGCGCGCCACCTGATTCTTGTAAACCATACAACCGCTGCTCTGGTTTCAATTGTGGCGTAAGCCAGTCACTAAATTGGGTGACGCCATCAGGCTGGCCGGCGAACATATAACGATAGGTCAGACGGCTACCCGGCTGAATCGCGCCGGTCTTTTCCACGTCAGCCAGATTGATCAAAATACGCGGCGCGGTTTGGAATGGATTAAAGCCAGAATCAGGCTCCTGAATCACTTCACCGACAATTTTCAGTGAAGTATCACCGACATCCAGCATATCGCCGACCTTAACCCCAAGCAGCGACAACAGCCTTGGTGCCACCAACACCGTACCCGGTTCCAGCACCGCGCCAACAGGCAACGTATCTAATTTGCCATACAACGGATAGGCTAAATCTGTGGCTTTTACATCAGCCAGTTGTGGGCGATCGCCCGCGAAAGTCATGGTCATAAACGATAACTGGCGACTGACGGTCAACCCTTGCCGTTTAGCTTCCAGCAACCACGCTTCAGGAACCGGATGCGCCGCGCTCAGCACCCGATCGCCGGCTAAAAAATCGCGGCTTTGCTGACTCAGCCCTTTTTCCATCCGGTCACTGATGGTACCCAGCGCCAGCACACAAGCCACCGCCAGTGTTAATGCCAGCCAGACAATTAACAGTGAGGGTGAGCGCCACTCACGCCAAAACCAGCGCCAAATCATGCTTCCTCCCACAATTTGCCGTCCCGCAGCCGCAAGCGGCGCTGACAACGCCCCGCCAGTTGTACATCATGGGTAACCAGAATCAGTGTGGTGTCATAATCCCGATTCAATGAAAACAGCAGATCAGCAATTCTGTCACCGGTATGGCGGTCAAGATTACCGGTCGGTTCATCGGCAAATAACACTTTAGGCCGCCCACTGAAGGCTCGGGCCAGTGCTACCCGCTGCTGCTCACCGCCAGAAAGCTGAGCGGGCAGATGATGTAGCCGTTTGCCCAATCCGAGTTGCTCTAATAACTCCACCGCATGGGCCTTACTATTGCGTTCGCTCTCTCCACGCAACAATGCAGGAAGCTGAACGTTCTCTAACGTATTGAGTGTGGGTACCAACATAAATGACTGAAACACGAAGCCGACGTTTTTTGCACGTAATTGCGCGCGCCCTTCTTCATCCATGGCGGTCAAAGACTGGCCGAGTAAACTCACCTCACCACTGCTGCCATCATCAAGCCCTGCCAGTATCCCCAGCAAAGTTGACTTACCGGAACCCGACTCACCAATCAGCGCAATTGTCTGGGCGGGTTTGACAACCAGCTCAACTCCGGTAAGGATGGAGAGCTGTTGCTCACCCTGGCCGACGTATTTATTAAGATGATGAACTTCAAGAACGTTTTCCGCTGGCATCTTCCCTTCCTTTTACTGTTGGGATTATTCAGTTTGCGTGCCGCCGCAACCGATACACTGTTAATTCTTGGCGATAGCTTAAGCGCCGGTTACCGCCTGCCGATTGCCGAAGCATGGCCTTCACGGCTGGATAAAACATGGCAGGGAACACCGTCACTGCCGAAGGTAGTCAATGCCAGTATCAGTGGTGACACCGCCGCTCAAGGTTTGGCCCGCCTACCGTCCCTACTCAAACAACACCAGCCGCGCTGGGTGCTGATAGAACTGGGAGCAAATGACGGTCTGCGTGGTTTTCCAACACAAGATACTCAACGGGATCTGACACAAATTATCAATCAGATATTGGAAGCAAAAGCACAACCTTTATTGATGCAAATCCGCATTCCGCCTAACTATGGTCGCCGTTATACTGATGCTTTCACCGCGATGTATCCACAACTGGCACAGCAATTTAACATTCCATTGGTCCCTTTCTTTATGGAAGCTGTTGCTGTGAAACCGCAGTGGATGCAGGATGATGGCTTACACCCTAACGCCGCGGCCCAACCCTTCATCGCGGATTGGATGGCGCAACAACTTAAACCATTAGTGACCAATAAGCAGTAATAACACTTGTTCAAACAAATAGAATCACTCACCAGGTAAAGTTATGCAAAAAACTGTATTAATTACCGGTTGTTCCAGCGGTATCGGGCTGGTTGCGGCACAGGATTTGAAAAACAGGGGCTATCGCGTACTGGCCGCCTGCCGTAAACCTGATGATGTGGCAAAGATGACGCAATTGGGTCTGGAAGGTATTGAACTGGATTTGGATGACAGTGCCAGTGTGGAACGTGCTGCTGCGCAGGTTATCGAACTGACTGGCGGGCGCCTATACGGCCTGTTTAACAATGGTGGTTTCGGCCTGTATGGCCCATTGCACACCATTTCACGCCAGCAGTTGGAAAAGCAGTTTTCCACCAATCTATTCGGCACCCACCAGCTCACGCAATTGCTGTTGCCAGCAATGTTGCCTCACGGCGAAGGGCGTATAATTCAAACCAGTTCGGTGATGGGGTTGGTTTCTACCGCGGGTCGCGGCGCTTATGCGGCCAGCAAATATGCGTTGGAAGCGTGGTCTGATGCACTACGTATGGAACTGCACGACAGTGGTGTACATGTTTGTCTGATTGAACCCGGCCCTATCAGTACCCATTTTACACAAAACGTCAATCAGGCCGAGGCCGATAAACCGGTCAATAATCCCGGTATCGCAAAGCGATTTACCCTGCCCCCGCAGGCTATATTACCGAAATTACGCCATGCACTGGAAAGCCCGCGCCCACAATTGCGCTATCCTGTCACATTAGTGGCCCATGCATTGACCCTATTGCGCCGCATCCTACCGGGGCGAATGTTAGATAAAGTCCTGCGCGGTAATGCCTAACTGACTATCCAAAAATAGTTGGGGTTGAAGCAACATAATCTGCCCCCATCTAGTGTTAAAACGGATGAGAGAAATAATTCATGCTAGCACCTACTACGATTGATATTACTGAAGCAAACCTACACCAGGCCTTAGAACAATCCATGGCCGTGCCGGTACTGTTCTACTTTTGGTCCGAACGCAGCCAGCATTGTCTGCAACTGACGCCAGTGCTGGATAAACTGGCCGCAGAGTATGCCGGTCAATTCATTCTGGCTCGTGTCGACTGCGATGCAGAGCAGATGGTGGCGTCACAGTTTGGTTTACGCTCAATTCCGGCGGTTTATCTGTTTAAAGACGGTCAACCGGTGGATGGCTTCCAAGGACCACAGCCGGAAGAGGTTATCCGCGAGCTATTACAACGGGTATTGCCGAAACCTGAAGAATTGAAAGTTGCCGAAGCCGCACAATTGTTAAGCGAAGGCAAAGTGCAAGAAGCACTGCCACTGCTGAAAGATGCCTGGGCGCTGAGTGGGCAAAACAGTGAAATTGGCCTGCAACTGGCTGAAGTGCAAATTCAGTTGAACCGCAGTGAAGATGCTGAAACGGTGCTGGCAACCATTCCACTGCAAGACCGTGATACCCGTTATCAAGGGCTGATTGCTCAGATTGAGTTGCTCAAACAAGCTGCCGACACGCCAGAGATCCAACAGTTACAACAGCAATTGACTGAGCAGCCTGATAACGTCGAACTCGCGGTGCAATTGGCGCTACAACTGCATCAGGTTGGCCGCAATGAAGAGGCTTTAGAGCTGTTGCTGAGCCATTTGAAGAAAGATCTGGCTGCCGCGAACGGTACTGCACGTAAGACATTAATGGATATTTTAGCTGCACTAGGCACCGGCGATGCACTGGCCGCCAAATATCGTCGTCAACTTTACTCATTACTGTACTGACAGCGAAAGTTAATCGCCATAACCTTTTTGGCGATCCCTTATTTGCTACTGCGCGGGGGCATCCCGCGCGGTTTTATTCTGCCCCAGCCAAGTTTTTTCTCATTTACACGCTTTTACCTGCCTTTAGTTAGGCATTTAACCACCGGTCACGTAATATTAAGAAACAAATATCATTGCTGACAGGAAGTTAAATATGTTTACGGTCATCCCTGTTCTTATCGTTGTAGCCCTGATTGTGGTGTTTTCCTCAATCAAAATTGTTCCACAAGGTTTTCAGTGGACTGTCGAGCGTTTTGGTCGTTATACCAAAACCCTGATGCCAGGCTTGAACATCGTTGTGCCATTTATGGATCGTGTTGGTCGCAAAATCAATATGATGGAACAAGTCTTGGATATCCCATCCCAGGAGATCATTTCCCGCGATAACGCCAACGTAGCAATTGATGCAGTCTGCTTTATCCAGGTTATTGACCCAGTAAAAGCAGCTTATGAAGTCAGCAATTTGGAATCGGCCATCATCAATTTGACCATGACCAACTTCCGTACTGTTTTAGGTTCTATGGAGCTGGATGAAATGTTGTCCCAACGTGACAACATCAACGGCCGCCTGTTGCATATTGTTGATGAAGCCACCAACCCGTGGGGCATTAAAGTGACTCGTATTGAAGTCCGTGATGTGCGCCCACCGGCTGAATTGATTTCTGCGATGAATGCTCAGATGAAAGCGGAACGTACTAAACGTGCTGATATTCTGGAAGCCGAAGGGGTTCGTCAGGCCGCAATTTTGCGTGCTGAAGGTGAGAAGCAATCACAGATTCTGAAAGCTGAAGGTGAACGTCAATCCGCATTCTTGCAAGCAGAAGCCCGTGAGCGTGGTGCTGAAGCTGAAGCTCAAGCTACCAGAATGGTTTCTGAGGCTATTGCTGCCGGTGACATTCAAGCCATTAACTACTTTGTGGCACAGAAATATACCGACGCACTGCAACACATCGGATCCGCCAATAACAGCAAAGTCATTATGATGCCGCTAGAAGCCAGCAGCCTGATGGGTGCTATCGGTGGGATTGCAGAACTGATTGGCGAGAGTAAAAACAGCCGAGGTAAATAACCATGCTGGAGGAAATTGCCGCGAATCCAAGTTGGTTTTGGCTATCCCTCGGCGGGCTGCTTCTGGCCGCCGAGATGCTAGGTGCCAGTGGTTATATGCTGTGGAGCGGCGTTGCCGCCGTAGTCGTGGGCGCGTTAGTCTGGCTATTTCCCTTTAGCTGGGAGATGCAAGGCGTGCTATTTTCCGTCCTGACGGTGGTTGCTGCATTCCTGTGGTGGTATTGGCTGAGTAAACGCATCAAACCACAACCTGCCATGCTGAATCAACGTACCCATCAGCTATTGGGTACGCGAGCCACATTGACCGAACCGACTATTGATGGTTTTGGTCGCATGCGGGTTGGTGACAGTAGCTGGCGTATTTATTGCGCGACCGAACTGGGTGTTGGTACCGAAGTTGAAGTGATATTCGTGGAAGGCAATACCTTGCATGTCCGCGCCATCCCTCAGTAATACCTATATTATCGTCAGTAGCATATTGACCAGCAGGCCGTCAGTTGAGCGGCCTGTCAGTTAACTAACAACTGTTTTATCCCCCACAACCGTCTGTTTGTTAACAACTTTCTCCTTATCATCGCCAGCCTGCTTAGCTGCCGAATGACAACATCCCGACAAATTATTGATAATCGGGCAATCAGCGCCATCATCCCCTGGGCACTCATCTGCCAACGCTAACAAGCGCAAGCGCATCTGGTTAAGATCATCAATATGTTGCTCGATTTCCGCAACCTTTAGTAGCGTCGCCGCTTTCACATCCGCGCTGTGGCGGGCCGGGTTATGAAATAATGCCAGTAACTCGCGACATTCATCCAGTGTAAAGCCAACCTGCCGTGCCTGACGTAGCAGTGTTAACTCTTCAATGTGTTTGGCACTGTAGCTGCGATAGCCGTTATCAGTGCGGATAGGCGGTGTCAGCAGTTTTTTTTCTTCGTAGAAACGTATGGCTTTGCTAGTTAAACCGGTTTTTTTTGCCACATCGCTTATGTTCATACTTCCCCCTTGACCTTCCCCTTGCTGGAAGGTTTAACCTCCATAATTAGTGAAAATAACGATGTCAGTCAAGCGGAATAAAACCTGTACAGCTTAAGGTTATGGATAAATCCATTATCAGCGACAATAAGCGATGTGACTGGGATTACCGACTAAACTTATCCCGACGAAATGAACGGATAAGTGGTTACTCGATAAGGAGTTAATTATGTTGCAAACCACAGTGCTGGCCTTGCATGGTCTTTCCTGTATGAATTGTGCCAAGCGAGTGAAAACCGCCTTAGAAAGTCGTGAAGATATTCATCATGCTGAAGTCGACGTTAACTATGCCAAAGTGACCGGTGAAGCCGATATCAACACGCTGATTGATACTGTCAAACAAGCCGGTTATCAGGCAGAAGCAGCCCAAACACCCGATACACAATTACAGCTCTCAGGCTTAAGCTGCGGCCATTGTACTGAAGCCACACGCCAAGCTCTGGAAGCCATTCCCGGTGTAATTGCAGCCGTGGTGAGTGTGGATAGCGCTAAAGTGTATGGTAAAGCTGATCCTCAGGTGCTGATTAATGCCGTGGAACAGGCGGGTTACCACGCTGCATTGCCAGGTGCCCCGTCCCCAAAAACTGAGCCGCTGACTCACTCAGCCCCATCTCAGCCGGAATATCAGGCAGCGGCCTCTTCAACTATTCCGGCAGTAACACCTGAGATTAATAAAACAGAGACCGCTAACCCAACCACAGCGGTAGATATCGATAGCGTCCAGTTATTACTAACCGGAATGAGCTGTGCCAGTTGCGTATCCAAAGTACAACATGCTCTGGAAGGGGTTGATGGGGTTGAGGTTGCGCGCGTCAATTTGGCGGAACGTAGCGCGTTAGTCACCGGTAACCCAAGCAATGAAGCCTTAATCGCTGCCGTCAAAAATGCCGGTTATGGTGCAGAAATTATTGAAGACGAAGGCGAGCGCCGCGCACGTCAGCAACAGATGTCCCAAGCCAGTATGAAGCGCTTCCAATGGCAAGCAGCGCTGGGCCTGCTGTTGGGTATCCCACTGATGGGATGGGGGTTATTCGGCGGCAGTATGACGCTAACGCCAGAAACCCAGACGCCGTGGCTTATTGTCGGGGTGATTACTCTGCTGGTGATGATATTTGCGGGTGGCCATTTCTATCGCAACGCCTGGATCAGCCTGAAAAATGGCAGTGCCACCATGGATACCTTAGTGGCACTAGGTACCGGAGCGGCGTGGCTCTATTCCATTACGGTGAATATCTGGCCGGATGTTTTCCCGATGGAGGCGCGCCACCTCTATTATGAAGCCAGCGCCATGATAATCGGTTTGATTAACCTTGGTCATGCGATGGAACAACGCGCCAGACAGCGCTCATCTAATGCGTTGGAGCGACTGCTGGACCTGGCACCACCGACAGCACGGCGGGTATCTGACGACGGCGAGCAAGTGATCCCTCTGGCTGAGGTCCAATTGGGCATGACCTTGCGTCTGACTACCGGTGACCGAGTACCGGTTGATGGTGAAATTGTGCAGGGTGAAGTGTGGATGGACGAAGCCATGCTGACCGGCGAACCTATCCCACAACAAAAATCAGCAGGTGATGTGGTACATGCAGGTACCCAAGTACAGGATGGGTCAGTACTGTTCCGCGCCAATGCCATTGGTAGCCAAACCACACTGGCTCGCATCATCAAACTGGTTCGTCAGGCGCAAAGCAGTAAACCAGAAATCGGCAAATTGGCGGACCGAATCTCGGCGGTATTTGTGCCAACCGTGGTGGCAATTGCTGTTATCGCCGGGCTGATTTGGTATTTCCTCGGTCCACAGCCTCAGTTGGTGTACACCCTGGTGGTTGCTACCACAGTGCTCATTATCGCTTGTCCCTGCGCGCTTGGACTGGCGACGCCGATGTCTATCATCTCTGGCGTCGGGCGGGCGGCCGAGTTTGGTGTTTTGGTACGTGATGCCGATGCATTGCAGCAAGCCAGTAATCTCGATACGTTGGTGTTCGACAAAACCGGCACACTAACGGAAGGTCACCCGCAAGTGGTGGCAATTCATACCTTTAACGGTGTCAGCGAACAACAAGCGCTGGGATGGGCCGCAGCACTAGAAACCGGTTCTAATCACCCATTGGCTCGCGCTATTTTGCAACGTGCCGAAGGGCTGACGCTGGCTACCGTCAGTCAGTTCCGCACCTTACGTGGCTTGGGTGTCAGTGGTGAAGTTGACGGCATTCCTTTGTTGCTAGGGAACAACCGCCTGCTGGAGGAACAGAGCATTGATACCCGTGAGTTGCAATCACTCATGCAGCAGCAAGCTGAAAGTGGTGCTACCCCGGTTATCCTCAGCGCGATGGGTAAACCCGCGGCACTGCTGTCGATCCGCGACCCACTGCGCAGCGACAGTGTCAGCGCTCTGCAACGGTTGCATCAACTGGGATACAGTCTGGTGATGTTAACCGGTGATAACCCAATTACCGCCAATGCCATTGCCAAAGAAGCCGGTATTGATCAGGTGATCGCGGGTGTATTGCCGGAGGGTAAAGCTGAGGCTATCAAGCAACTGCAAGCCGCCGGACATAAAGTGGCGATGATTGGTGATGGTATCAATGATGCCCCTGCACTGGCACAAGCGGATGTTGGGATTGCCATGGGTGGTGGTAGTGATATCGCGATTGAAACTGCGGCTATCACGCTAATGCGCCACAGTCTGCATGGGGTTGCGGATGCCGTGGAGCTTGCCAAAGCAACATTGCGCAATATGAAGCAAAACCTATTGGGTGCGTTTTTCTACAACGCACTGGGTATTCCGATTGCTGCGGGAATTCTGTTCCCGTTCACCGGAACATTACTTAGCCCGGTGGTGGCAGGGGCGGCCATGGCGCTGTCATCCATTACCGTAGTCAGCAACGCTAACCGTTTACTGCGTTTTAAACCTAAGCAGTAAGCGCTCCTGATATCCCCAAAGTCATTGGCGTTGCAGGTAGGCTCAGGGATGGGCCGAGTAACAAGAGCAGCTAACCCCCTGCGGCTTCAAGTACAAAGGGTATAGCCTAATGGCGCACAACACTTTCATGTGCGCCATTTAGCGTTTAGCATGTTAAGAAATGCTAAAAAGGGAACCACATGGATATGGGCCAATTATTACGCCACATCGCACGATTTCTCGGTATCCTAACACCGGCGACCTACCCCTATCCGGCGTTGGATATCACCTTACCCCGTGAACGCCACTTCCATATGGTCGGCAGTATTCATATGGGAACCGAGAACATGTTCCCCCTCCCCCACGAATTACTGAATAAATTGAATCAGGCTGATGCACTTATTGTCGAAGCTGATATCACCGACACCTCCTCACCTTTTGGTACCGATACCCTCAGCGAAGCATTAATCGATAGATTACCTGAGGAGCAATATCAGCAACTGTTACAGCGCTGCGAAGAGCTGAGCACTGATCCGCACTCGATGGCCTTTCTACCGGCATGGCAGGTCGCCTTAATGCTTCAGGCTCGCCAGGCTCAACGTCTGGGATTGCGTGGGGAATACGGCATCGATTATCAATTATTGAAAGCGGCAGCAGCACAAGAAAAAAGTGTTATAGAGTTGGAAGGAACACAAATGCAACTCGATTTACTGGAGACATTACCTGATAACGGCATGTCTTTACTGCTTGATACTCTGACCCATTGGCACACCAACGCACGCCTGCTGCAAACCATGATTGGCTGGTGGCTGGAACATCCCCCCACCAATGACCTAACCACACTGGCGCCAACTTTTAGCCAAAATCTATACGATGTGCTGATGATTCAACGGAATAAACGCTGGCAGCAGCAACTAGAACATCTGCCAGCCGGGCGTTATGTGGTCGCGGTCGGTGCACTGCATCTGTATGGCGAGGGTAATCTTCCTGATTTGTTGCAACTCAGCGAGCAGTAATCACCAATAAAAGTAAAAAAATGGCCGATATCGCTATCGGCCAGTCAAAGAGGAATTTTCATTATTTTAGTTATTAAGCGCCCACACTCCTTGCGGATAATATGAGCTGCAGGTACAGGGTAGCAACCTGACGATTAGATTAGCAACTTACATTCATCATAACTCCGGCAATCCATCATGATGCCATTGATTTTATTAGGTTAATTTTTAACTCTATCGCAATGATTGGGTGTAGGATAATCCACTGGAATAAATTTTCATTTTTAATTGGACGTTTATTATGACACCTGCAGTCGTTTTGCTGGAAAAACAAAAAGTTCCGTTCACATTACATCCTTATCACCATGACGCAGCAGAAACCAACTTTGGCGATGAAGCCGTTAAAAAGTTGGGGCTTAATGCTGATCAGGTTTATAAAACCTTGCTGGTCGCCTTGAATGGTGATGCCAAAAATTTGGCGGTTGCCGTTACCCCTGTCGCCACCCAGCTTGATCTGAAAAAAGTTGCGCGTGCTTTGGGTGCCAAAAAGGCGGAGATGGCTGACCCACAATTGGCGCAGCGCACCACCGGTTATTTAGTCGGTGGTATCAGTCCATTAGGGCAGAAAAAGCGCTTACCGACGGTTATCGATAGCTTGGCACAGGCGTATGCCACTATATTCGTTTCTGGCGGAAAGCGGGGGTTAGATATTGAATTGGCTGCAACAGATTTATGCCAGTTGCTACAAGGCAGCTTTGCCGATATTGCTAAGCGCGATTAATTAATTTATTGCATTACAAACCCGCACCGCGCTGCCTATATCTCATGCAATTCACCAGAAGCCTCCACTGCCAAATGGAGGCTTCTGGCTTCACGCCTTACTTATAAACAATCTCACCTTTCGGCTGATACTGACTGGCATCCAGCGGAGAGTGCTTTTCAATATACTGTTTTAACACTTCAGCATCGATAAAACCGGTGTTCACATAGCCCGGTAAGGTATCGATTTTCGGGTAGCCATCGCCGCCTAATGCATTAAAATTCAGGGTGACCAGACGATACATTTTATTCGGGTCTAATGGCTTACCCTGTATTTTTACGTTACTGACGCCATTACCATCAGCGATCAAGCTGACATTGGCAAATTGTGCATAAGCACCTGAATCGACTTTTTTATTCGCCACCACAGCCAGATACTTCTCGACCTCGCTGCCTTTCATATCGGCGTAAACCAATGTATTACCAAATGGCTGGACCTTAAGCACATCTTTATACGTGATATCACCGGCATCGATAGAATCACGCACCCCACCACCACTCATCACCGCGAAGTCTGCACCCGCTCGTTCCATTTGCGCAGCCAATAACATCCGCGCCAGGTTGGTTTGTTCGAAACGAACCTTGCTACGATCACCTTCTAGCTTGCCATTGACACTGCCAACTTTAATATCCAACTGCGCCTTACCTTGCTCTTCAAAAGGCGTAAGTAGCTTCAGCATCGATGGATCTTGCGCAATCTCCTGGGTATAAAAGACCCGCTCACTGGTACCATCAGCCTTCTCAACTTTTTTCTTTAAATTGATTGGAATTAACTGATAACTCACCAGTTTCAACTCACCATTGCGGAATTTAAAATCAGCACGACCAACATATTTACCCCACTCATGAGCTTGAACAATCCAGGTTCCGTTCTGACGATCAGGCGCACAAGGTGTACCGGGAACATAATCAGCCTGCTTATGGTTCTCACTGGCCATACAAACCGGATCTTGCGAGTGACCACCCACTATCATATCTAAATAGCCTGCGGGGAGGCTGCGAGCCATCTCTACATCACCTGGAGCATTCGAACCATGCTTGCCATCATCGTAATGCCCCATATGGGTAGCGGCGATGATAATGTCAGGCTTATCGGTCTTTCGCAGTTGATCGACGACTTGTTTTGCTTCAACGGCCGGGACATGGAATTCAATATCGGTGAAATACTCGGGATTCCCGATCTTGGCAGTATCATCAGTCGTTAAACCAATTACCGCAATTTTCACCCCTTGCTTATCAAACAAGGCATAAGGCTTAAATAAGCGTTGTTGCGTACTTTTCTGGTAGATATTGGCCGATAACAACGGGAAAGTTGCCCACTTCTCTTGTTGTCGCAGCACACTCAATGGATTATCAAATTCGTGATTGCCGATGGCCATCGCGTCGTAACCGACTAGGTTCATACCACGAAAATCAGGCTCCGCATCTTGCAAATCAGACTCAGGCACGCCGGTGTTGATGTCCCCACCTGACAGCAGTAGTAGACTTCCGCCCTCGGCTGCAACTTGTTTGCGAATACTATCAACGACAGTTTTCTGTGCCGCTAAACCATATTCGCCGTGATCGTTTTGCCAGAAATGCCCATGGTGATCATTAGTGTGCAATATAGTGATATCGTAAGTTTTATCTTTTTCCCAGGCAGCAGCCCATCCCGGTGCAAACGCCAGCGACACAGCCAAGGCACATGCTGTGGTCGGTAATGAAAAACGCATGGCAAATCTCCATGTAGTCGTTAAAAACCGGCCTGATAAATCCCGGTTTAATGAGTGAAAAGAGTGTAATGCATATCAATAGCACGATAAATCAACACCATACCGTGACGCCGTAGGCATTGTAATGTGATGATGTATGCATGAATTTCATAACTTTGGAATATATATCAAATTATGTCAGATGTAGTAAAAATCATTCGATCTGCATAATATGTATTCGTTACCAACATATTATTAACAGTGAAATTATTAGGCGAATACTCACTATGACCGATCGTTCTGAGACTGGATTCCAGCCCTCCGTTAATGCCGCTGTAAAACGCACATCCTTCTCTATTCTGGGGGCTATCAGCGTATCTCATCTACTCAACGATATGATCCAATCGTTGATTCTAGCGATTTATCCTTTATTACAAGCCGAGTTTTCACTGAGTTTTACTCAGATAGGGCTAATCACGCTCACTTACCAGCTTACTGCATCACTACTGCAACCCCTGATAGGGCTGTATACCGATAAGCACCCCCAACCTTACTCTTTGCCTATTGGTATGGGTTTTACCTTATCAGGCATATTGCTGCTGGCGGTGGCAACCACTTTCCCTGTGGTTTTATTGGCAGCAGCGCTGGTTGGCACCGGCTCATCGGTATTCCATCCTGAGTCATCACGGGTCGCGCGCATGGCATCCGGTGGTCGCCATGGCCTGGCTCAGTCAGTTTTTCAAGTCGGGGGCAACTTCGGTAGCGCTCTCGGCCCACTATTAGCTGCAATTCTTATCGCTCCTTATGGTAAAGGCAATGTCGGCTGGTTCTCTCTCGCAGCCTTACTGGCCATTGTGGTGCTATTGCAAGTCAGTAAGTGGTATCAGCAACAGCAAAGAGCAACACATGGCAAAGTGATAAAAACCTCATCGGCAAAATTACTGCCTAAAAAGACGGTTATTAAGACGTTAGTTATTTTAATGGTGCTGATATTCTCTAAATACTTCTACTTGACCAGCATTAGCAGCTATTACACCTTTTATTTGATGCATAAGTTCGGTGTTTCAGTACAAAACGCCCAAATACATTTATTTGTGTTCTTATTCGCAGTCGCCGCTGGCACCATAATTGGCGGTCCTCTTGGTGATCGGATAGGGCGAAAATATGTTATTTGGGGGTCAATACTGGGTGTAGCGCCATTTACCCTTATTTTACCCTATGCTTCGTTGTATTGGATGGGGGTTTTAACCGTAATCATTGGCGTCATCCTCGCATCAGCCTTCTCTGCAATACTGGTGTATGCCCAGGAGTTGATCCCAGGGAAAGTGGGGATGGTATCCGGTCTATTCTTCGGTTTTGCTTTCGGTATGGGTGGGTTAGGTGCGGCTGTACTAGGGTATGTTGCTGATTTAACCAGTATTGAGCTGGTTTACCAAATATGTGCATTCCTGCCATTACTGGGGATATTTACTGCCTTATTGCCCAATATAGAAGATAAGTAATAGTAATAACCTTATAATCCCGACTGAGACTAGCACTTCAGTCGGGAGAGCCCCCTGTGTAATCGTGACAAAAACAGCAAGTCCCCCACAAATAACCACTTCAAACAATTTCCATGCCAAACTAGACTTTTATCGATAAAAAATGAATTTTTATCGCGCATTGATCGCATAAATACAATAAACTGATGTTATTGCTGTGAAATGCTTGCTGCTCCACATATCCCAATACTCATCCAAAAGGCAGCAAGCGCGTGATAAATCTGTTGGGAGTGGATTTAAACGCTCCTTGCAGCGGCCTCGCAGAGATGGGCCAAGTAATAAACGTAGCCAACACACCTGCAATTTGAAAGATGGCGGGTATAACGAGAAGGAGTCTGGATGCACCACTCAACACCCTTAATCACCACGATCGTCGGAGGCCTTGTTCTCGCCTTCCTCTTGGGTTCCCTGGCCCACCGCCTACGCATCTCACCACTGGTGGGATACCTTGCCGCAGGGGTGCTTGCCGGGCCATTCACGCCGGGTTTTGTTGCTGATACTTCATTAGCTCCCGAACTGGCTGAAATCGGTGTTATTTTGTTGATGTTTGGTGTCGGACTTCACTTCTCGCTTAAAGACCTCCTCGCAGTAAAAGCAATCGCCATCCCCGGAGCCGTGACACAAATAGCCGTTGCTACTCTGCTAGGTATGGGCTTGTCTCATTTATTAGGCTGGGATTTAGTCACCGGCTTGGTATTTGGGTTATGTCTGTCAACCGCCAGTACCGTGGTATTACTGCGCGCACTGGAAGAACGGCAACTGATTGATAGTCAGCGAGGGCAGATTGCTATCGGCTGGTTGATTGTTGAAGATTTGGCAATGGTACTGACATTAGTGTTATTACCCGCATTTGCCGGAGTCATGGGCAACGAAACCACGAGCCTGAGCCAACTGTTTACAGAGCTAGCGATTACTATTGGTAAAGTGATCGCTTTCATAACCTTAATGATTGTCGTCGGTCGTCGGCTGGTGCCCTGGATACTGGCTAAAACAGCCAGTACTGGCTCGCGAGAACTCTTTACTCTAGCAGTCTTAGTCTTGGCGCTTGGGATAGCCTACGGCGCTGTAGGGTTGTTTGACGTATCATTTGCTCTCGGCGCATTCTTCGCAGGAATGGTATTAAACGAATCTGAGCTGAGCCACCGTGCCGCACAAGATACCTTGCCGCTGCGTGATGCCTTTGCCGTGCTGTTCTTTGTTTCAGTCGGCATGTTATTCGATCCGATGATTTTGCTACGAGAACCATTAGCAGTGTTAGCGTCATTGACCATCATTATCTTCGGTAAATCGGTGGCAGCTTTCATTCTGGTGCGGCTGTTTGGCCACTCAAAACGCACAGCACTCACTATTTCCGTTAGCCTGGCCCAAATTGGGGAGTTCGCCTTTATTCTGGCGGGGCTGGGTATTTCTCTTGGTTTAATGTCTGAACATGGCCGTAATCTGGTACTGGCGGGAGCGATTCTGTCTATTATGCTCAACCCGTTACTTTTCACCTTGCTAGATCGCTATTTAGCCAAAAATGAGACGATGGAAGATCTTATTCTGGAAGAGGCGGTAGAAGAGGAAAAACAGATACCTGTAGATTTATGCAATCATGCATTATTGGTGGGATATGGCCGGGTTGGCAGCTTATTAGGGGCAAAACTTCATGCGGAAGGCATCCCGCTGGTCGTCGTAGAAAATTCGCGCCCGCGAGTGGAAGCACTCCGTGAACAAGGTATTAATGCGGTATTAGGTAATGCTGCAAGCGCAGATATTATGTCACTGGCGCGTCTGGATTGCGCCCGTTGGTTATTGCTGACCATACCAAATGGCTACGAAGCCGGTGAAATAGTCGCATCAGCCAGAATTAAGCGGCCAGACCTTGAGATAATCGCCCGCGCCCATTATGACGATGAAGTGGTTTATATCTCAGACCGTGGCGCTAACCAGGTTGTTATGGGGGAGCGCGAAATCGCCAACAGCATGCTTAATATGCTGAAAATAGAAACGCTGACTGAAGAAGATAAAATGCCAGTTTGCCCAATTTAAAATTATATCTGTGTTTATAATTGAAGTTCTATACCCTAAATAATTCGAGTTGCGGGAAGGCAGCAACTAAGCAAATCCCCAGAAGCTTACACGAGTAAGTGACTGGGGTGACAAATCTGCCGGGAGCAGATTTGAACGCTGCTTGCAGCGGCCTCGCCTTGCGAGGCCCAAGGATGGGCTGAGTAATGAGAGCAGCCAACACACCTGCAACTTAAAGTATGACGGGTATCTTACCGCTCCCAGTAAGACTCTTCTAAACTATCTTCCCGTTCAGGCAAGCCACGTGTTAAACGCGGCGAATGCTGGTTTAATACCTGATAACTGACCCGATTGGCGTATTTACACACTTGTGCCAGGGAGGAGTAGCTAAGGTAACTATGCACATGTTTGCTAGAGTTCGGAACATTATTACGATGATAGCCATTCGCCGCAATATCATGCAGCACAGCGGATAATGCACCATCCCCTGCCCCGTTGGTATTCATTATTTTCTCAGGCCCGCCCATATAAGGGGCAATGTGAGAATAGATACGTAATGGATGATCACAATGCGCTTGGCGCATTGCCCGGCTAAATTCATACAAGTTAAATTCTGCGATAGCGCCAGGTAATAATGGATGCTGTGTTTGGCGCTTATTCGCCTCTTCGGTATATCCTGCCATATAAAGCCCATTCGGGCCGGCAGTACAAAGCACTAAATCCACCCAATTCAATGCCATGTTAGAAGCCATCAACGGATCATTCAGGCCCGTCAGTTCATAAGCCTCATCTTCATTCATCGCTAATATAGAAACATGCTCGTTGAGAAAATCACGCCACCACTGCGGATTATCTGCAATAACATATTTCGTCCCCAGGGTCATCACGACCGGAACATCATGCTTCTTCGCATAGCTGATGGCTTGCATTGTGGCAGCAGGCATCGGCTCATCCGGCTTACAACGCACCAGATAAGCAGTCAGCACCAGAGCAGAAGCTCCTGCAATCACATCTTCAGGAATACTTTCAGGACGTAGCTGATTCATTTGCCCGGGACTGATAGCAAAAGTCCGCTCACCATTATCACTAATCAAAGTAAAGCAGCGGCCAATAGCACCATCAACTGCCTGCAAATAATTCAGGTCAGTGCGACTTGAGGTATTACACAGATAGCGATAGGCATAACTACCGATCTTAATATTGCTACACATGGTGCCCAACAGGATGGAACGATCATCAGCAAGGACAGAATAGTTGTGTAAGGTATTACCAATGGTACCGCCAGCAAACTCATGAGTAATCAACCCATTAGCAGTTAGTTCCTGATAAAGGTTTTCAGCGATATCATCTTCAATCACTAAAGAGTGCCCTTGGCTCAGACCATAACGGGCAATAAAGCTCTCATCAACCTTGGCTTCAATATCAACCAACGTCTGGTCAATGCCAACGATATAAGAGGTACTCACTTCATTTTCAGTCTGCGCCGGTTGCAATAAAGGGTCACGGGCATTCACCGGAAAGTAGTGCTTAGATTTGCGTTTACCAGGAAATTTCATTGTTTTGAGTTACAAATTGAAATGGGAAGATAAGGAATTTTAGCATATGTAAGCATGAATTTAGCGGGCATAACCATTAGGATTTGATTGTTGCCAGTTCCATGCATCCTTTATCATTTCCGTTAGGTTCCTCTTAGCTTTCCAATCTAATTCTTTGAGCGCGAGTTCAGTACTTGCCCAGCACTCCGCGATATCACCAGCCCGACGCGCCGTTATTTCATAGGGGATTTTTTTGCCCGAAATGCGTTCAAATTCACTCACCATCTGAAGTACTGAATATCCTACACCTGACCCCAGATTATAAACTTTGTACCCAGCAGTCAGCCGATTAAGTGCACAAACATGCCCATCAGCAAGATCCATAACATGAATATAATCACGTACGCCTGACCCATCGTTAGTCGGATAGTCATTACCATATACGGCTAATTTTGGCAGTTTACCACCCGCAACTTGAGTAATAAACGGCAACAGATTGTTTGGCTTTCCATTTGGATCCTCGCCAATCAAACCTGAAGGATGGGCGCCAACAGGATTAAAATAACGCAATGCTCTTATCGCAAACTCGGGGTGAGCAAAAGAGAAATCCTTCAATATCTGTTCAACCATGACTTTCGATGAACCATATGGATTGGTCGTGCCTCCAATACGCGCATCCTCGGTCAGTGGGATAAACTCAGGATCACCGTATACTGTGGCTGATGAGCTGAATATCAGCTTCGTTACACCTGCAATTAACATTTCTTCAAGTAGGGTGATAGAACCTGTAACGTTATTTTGATAATATTCTATAGGTTTAATCACTGACTCACCTACCGACTTTAGGCCAGCAAAGTGAATAACAGAATCAATACTGTGCTCTAAGAATATTTTTCTTAGGCAACTTTTGTCTAATACATCACCTTGGTAAAATGTAGCCGAGCAGCCAGCAATTTCGGAAACACGTAATAATGACTCAGCAGAAGCGTTAGATAAATTGTCTAATACAACAATATCTTCCCCTTGCTCCAATAATACTAATACCGTATGCGAGCCAATATAACCTGCACCACCAGTAACTAAAACAGTCATAATCTACCTTTAAAATGTAATGATTTAGAGTTTCATATTACGGCCCAAATATTATCTCTCTGCACTTATCTTTAACATTCTTTATATCGAATTTACTCTTTTGCATCTGTGCAGATTTGTAAAAGAAGTCATAATTTGAAAATATGGTATTGAGAGCACTTTCTAGGTTTTCTGTCGTGTTATTTATCAGAATACCATTTTGGTCGACTATTTCAGCACAACCCCCCACATTACTTATGATGATAGGTAGACTAGCACTGACCGCCTCAATCGCAGCCATTGGCAAACCTTCACTTTCAGATGTTAGCACAAACACATCATAGTCATTAAACCTGTTAAATCCTTTAATTTCCCCATAGAAATGAATGTTTTTATAACTGCTATATTCTTTCTCAAGTTCTTTATAATACTCACCATCTCCAACCATATCGAGATTAAAATGAGGATTAACGGCAGCAACTTTCAACATCAAGTCAGGTCGTTTAGGATAAGCAAGTCGACATACATAAATTATTTTATTTTTACACGGTCGATCAGAACGTTCAATCAATGGTGTTATAGCATTAAGCTGGACCGTAATCTTTTCAGGTTTAATACCAATAATATTAACCGCCTTATCAGCATCACTTTGAGACACACACCAAATCACATCAGTAATATTTGAAAGCAGTTTTTCAACATAACAAAATATAAACTTTAACACATTGCCATTGTATATACATGACCAGCCATGTGAAACATACACGCCGCGAAAACGTAAAAATAAACGAGCCAGACGACTGTAAAGACCTGCATTAGCTGAACTTGAAACCACTACATCAATTTTATTATCCTTGAGCACCTTATATAAACAATAAATAGCTTTAATACTGGCCATTTTTCTAATCTCAGGGATGATAATAATTTTATCGCAAACTATAGTTTCTGTTAACCAGCCTGATTCAGAGGTTATCAATATTATATTACAATCATCCTTAAGCAATTTGACTTGTTCTAAAACCCAACCTTGCGCACCACCAATTATTGATTTAGTGATTACGAATGCAATGTTTTTCATATTGTTTCCATAAACTATAAAATACCAATCTATTTATAAAAAACCCTAACCCATCAATTAATATTAATAGACATATTTTTTTCGTGATGGCTATTTTGCCAAGCCAAATCACAAATACCATCTGTTGGTTGAAAACCAACAGGAGCCTCTAATAATAAAGAGCGAATATATTCATAATCAAAGTCATTACAAGCACTTTCAATTGTACTGAGCAATACATTTAGTTTATCCCATTCAAGCATCACCTCAGTAGCAGTCATAATTCGGGGATGATAGGTATTTTGTACCGACTCTCCAATCAATAGCTCTTCGTATAATTTTTCACCTGGGCGCAAACCTGAAATTTCTATCGCAATATCACCATCAGGGTTTTCATCACTCTTAACTGAAAGCCCAGAAAGGTTGACCATGCGCTTAGCCAAGTCGATAATCTTAACAGGATCTCCCATATCTAATACAAACACATCGCCTCCTTGCCCCATTGCCCCAGCTTGAATAACCAGTTGTGCCGCTTCGGGGATAGTCATAAAGTAGCGGATAATATCTTTATGGGTGAGCGTGATTGGCCCCCCTTCAGCGATTTGTTTCTTAAATAGCGGAACAACAGAACCTGAGGAACCTAGAACATTGCCAAAACGTACCATGCAGAATTTTGTATGACATTGCTCATTAGATAATGCCTGCAATACAAGTTCAGCCATTCTCTTGGTGGCCCCCATGGTATTGGTTGGCCGCACCGCTTTATCAGTCGATATCAAAACAAACTTTTCGACTCCCGACTTAATGGCTGCCTTTGCACAAAATAGAGTGCCAAATATGTTATTTCTCACACCTTCAATAACATTATTCTCAACCAGTGGAACATGCTTATAAGCGGCAGCATGGTAGACAGTATTCACTTGAAAGTTAGTCATTACTTGCACTAGTCTACTTTCATTTTGAACTGAACCGAGTAATGCGACAAATTCCGAATCAATTTTATGGCTCCTGCATATTGCCGCTATATCATTTTCAATAGAATAAAGAGAGAATTCAGAGACATCAAAAAGAACCAATAATTGTGGTTTTTCAATAATTATTTGGCGACACAATTCAGAGCCAATTGAACCGCCAGCACCGGTTACCATAACGACCTTGCCAGTGATATTTTTGGCTAATAACTTTTCATCAGGTACAACTGGATCACGCCCCAATAATTCCTCAATTGAGACTTTCTTTAAACTGCTGATTTGTGCTCGGCCTTCAACTAAGTCCGACATACCAGGGATAGATAAGACTTCACAAGAAAGATTTTCTAGCTTACCAACCACAGCTTTACGCTGGCTTTGGCTAACACTTGGCATTGCAAGTAAGACTTTTTTAATACCGTAACGACCTATCAAATACTCAAGTTTCTCTGAAGGATAAACAGTAAATCCATGAATAACTGCTTTGTGTAACTTAGGATTATCATCAACAAACGCAATAGGAAAATATTCGCTAGCTTGCATTAAAGCAGGCAACAATTGTCGACCAGAAGCACCTGCGCCATAAATAACAACAGGAATTTGTCCTCTAACACCATAGTTCAGTAACATGCGGAAGAACAACCGAGAACCACAAATAAGGACTAACGAGAATACAAAGAACATGACTGATACTGTTCTTGGCAAGTAGACACCTAAGAAGTAGGAACCAAAAACAAGTAAACCCGTAGAAAGTATTACACCGACGAACACGGTAGTGACAATTTTCGCACTGACATAGCGAAGTACAGTACGGTACAACCCGAGTCGGATAAAGACTAAAAGCGTTGGCGGTATAATTACGGCCAATGCAGCCCATTGTTCAGTGCTGCTAAATGGACTATCAACATCCAGGCGAACCCAAAAAGCGCCCCAATATGCTAACCCGATGAGAGTAGCATCTAATAACAACATAATAATTCTTTTAACAGTTCTTGGTAAAGATAATAGAAATACGAGAAACATATAATACCTAATCCCAAGCCAGAAAACGCAATTCAAACTAATGACTATTTAAGAAAATTTAGTCAGAATTAAAATAAAACGCAACTGACTTAATTGTTTTTCACACCCGCATCAAGCTTATAATCCAAATATATAATTGGAGCATAGGCAATAATCAAAGCAACCATTGGATTAATGGTATTTAGTCCGACGAGCAATGCAATAGGGAATAACCAAACAATATTTATAACGATAGCAGATAATGTAACTGGTAAATGTCTTTTAAATCTTCTGGATGCAATCTGGTAACCATGACTTCGATGAGCTTCATAAACTTTAAAACCACCCAAAATTCTACGAATGAGAGTCCATGTTGCATCGACAATAAATAGACCCAATAGGATCAACCAACAGAAGAAAAATTTTGATTCTATCCAACCGGCACTTATCGCTAGAGAGCCTATGATTAATCCCAGAAAACCACTACCTGCGTCTCCCATAAATATCTTTGCAGGAGGGAAATTCCATAATAAAAACCCTAAGACAGTCACCGCCAGCAACCAAAGAACCAGATAGTTATCTAAGCCAACTTTATCACCACTAATTATATAGATCACGATCGCACCGAGACTGACCATTACGGCTTGAGCACTCGCCAAACCATCAATACCATCCATGAAATTATAGAGATTAAGCATCCATACCAAAAATAGCAGGCCCAAAATGTTACCGACAATACCCAAATAGATTATTGTCCCAAAAATAGTTAATGGCGGGAAACCGCCTAGACAAAACAATAAAAATGCTGCTGAAGAAAAATGTGCCATGAGACGCCAACGAGCAGCAATATGCCCGTGGTCATCCCAAAATCCGACTATAGCAATTACCCCACCAGAGGCAATTAACCCGACTGTCGTAAGAGTCGTTAAATAACCTTGAAAATAAAAAATCGCTAAGCCGATTAAAAAACTTATAACAATAGCAACACCACCACCTCTTGGCGTTGGAATTACATGTGAACTACGTGAGTTAGGAGTATCAATAATATTATTTTTAAAGGCGTAAATTCGTAATAAATACGTTAGTACAAATGACACAATCAGAAAAAAAAGTAGTAATAACATTACAGTTGGCATATACCCCCCAGAAAAACCGCATAGACGTGATAATTAAAACAATAAACACTGATATTTTTTAGTTTCCTTACAAAAAAAATAAATTAAACTCTTATTTTCTGCAAGAAGTATATATAGATATCCAGTGGTCAACTATTTTATCAATAGAATTTGTTTTTACGATACGCGCTCTAACTTTTTCGCCTAACGATACTTTATCGTCATCAGATAAATTTATCATTTTATATATAGCATTAGACAAAGCGTCAGGATCTTTAACTGGGACAACAGCGCCACATTCACCTAAAGCCTCCTTAATACCACCAGAGTCTGTAGCAACAATTAACTTTTTACATGCCATCGCTTCAGTAATAACCAGCGGAAACCCTTCCCATTCGGAAGACAACACGAAAATATCGGTAGCACACATTAGTTGCTGGATGTCATCCCTGCGTCCAAGAAAGGTAACGTACTGCTCAATAGCAAGTTCACTGGCCATGTTTTTAAGATAACTATCAAGATGACCCGTTCCCACAATGAATAGTCGTGGAATAATTTTATAGCTATAATTTTTGAGAAGTAAAGAGTATGCATTCAGTAAGTTTGGATAATCTTTTGCTTCCATTAACCTTCCAACACTCAATAGCATTGGTGTCTCATCTGATATAGCTAACTCAGCTCTTTTCGTTTGTCTATCACTTACCGAAAAATCAAATTGAGAGGTATCAATTCCATTTGTTACCACAATCATTCTATTGGCAGTAGAAGCCCGTTTGCTAACAAAAGAATCAACAGCATCCTGGCTAACATTAGTGGATAGCGAAGCGAGACGGTCAGTATATCTATACGCTAACATTCTCAGCGTACTACCTTCATTAGTATTATGCGCAGTACATATTAAAACTGGAATTTTGGTGAATAGTCGAAGTATCCGGGAGAATATGTTGGCATGAAACATATGACTATGAATGACATCAGGTTTAAATTTCTTTATTATTTGTCTAGCTTTGAAGAATCCATTACATAGATTAAAAATGCTCTTATCTAAATTTAACTCTCTCAGGTGGATACCCTGTTCAGGCCTTACTACCGTCTCACCTGTCAGCGATATGATCATGACATTATGTCCAGCCGAAAGCATCTTATTCGCGAGCAAGAGCGTCTGTTTTTCAGCCCCCCCCATACCTAACCCTGTAATAATGTATAATAAATTCACTGGTATCTTCTTATCCAATTGGAGTTAAATTCTAAACTCTATTTTCACTCATTAACGTTTCGATCAGGTTTTTCCATTTATTTCCGATCGTAGACTCTATTCTATACTGTTCTGCATTCTCTAATGATTTAATTGACATGGTTTCTCTTAATTCTTCATTATTAATCAGTATAAGAAGTTGTTTTACGAATTTATCACTATCATCAAAGGGTATAATAAATCCATCCTCATAGTCAGTGATGAGTTCTGAAGGGCCAGTATCGCAATCATAAGCTATTATCGGTAGTCCACTTGCTTTAGCTTCAAGCAAAACCATAGGGAATCCTTCGAACCGAGAAGTCATTACATAGATATTAGACTGATTATATAACTCTCTCACATAAGGAGTGGTGGGTAGTAACTCTATATTCTTAAGATTTAATCTCTTTATTTTATCTAATAAAAATTGCTTATCCTCACCATCACCTGCGATTATAAGTTTCCAGTCACGATTTTCCTCTTGTACTTTAGCCCAAATATCGATTAAGAGATCAAAACCCTTCTGGTAAGTAAATCGTCCTAGAGCCAAAACATTTTTTGAGTTTTTTTTAATTAGTTTATCTTTTACATCAAAGGGTAATGGATTAGGTATCGATATTATTCTTTCTGGATATTTATTTTCTTCTAGCCAATACTGGCGATCTTTTTCTGTTAACGTGACTACTGCGTCAGCATATTTGGCTGCTACTTTCCTGGCTAGTTTTCGTGACTTTATATTTAGATCATTTTTATAATTAAAATGTTCCCACGAGATATGTTTTTTTTTGGTTCCTAATAAAGCTGTAGTACTAAATAATGCTAACATTGTATCAACATCAATCAAAACATCGATTGATTCATCTATTAAGATACGGCGTAATCTAAAAACGACAGACAAATAAGCAAGTGAGAAGCGTTTTTTTTTATCAAAAAGTGATACGATTTTTATTCTTTCATCTGCATGAAAAAAAGGCGAAGCATTACCACTTAAACTGATAATAATAACCCGATAGCCATCTTTAACCAGATAGTTAGCAAGAGCTAAACTGACTCTCTCAGTACCACCGGTGAGACTAATATCGCCACCAAAGAAAGCAATTACTTTCATGAAATCCCTTGTTGTGACTTAATTTTACGAATTATTACACCAGGCAGTGTAACAATTTTAAGTAAGAGTGAATTTTTTTCTTCAATTACATACTTCTCATCCATCATAGCGATAGCCTGATTAATACGTATGATAGTTTTTATAAAATCCAATGGCCTATATAACCATACAACCTTTGGAGTATTACCCAGTAATGCCTTACGCGAGATATAATGGCCTATTGCATGCTTTTTTATTGAGGACTGACTGAGCCGGTTCGTTTTCTCATCATCAAAAAAGATGCGAACTGGAATTGAACTATAAAAAAATGAATACTCTTTAGATATCGTACTATAAAACCAAATTTCAGGAATAAAATTAATTCCTGGCTTAACTGGATAATAATATTTTTGTAAGTACTCTGTTTTAAACAAATCAATTCTCTCACCACGGATACCTGAACGAAACTCATCTAACCATGAGCTTTTCTTATCTTCATTGGATAAGTAATAATTATTAGGTTTCATTGTTTCTGAGCTAACAGACAAAGCTCTTATACCAATAATGTCTTTATCATCCAGTACTTTTGTTATTGAAAGTAATTTGCTTATTGAACCACTAATAAGAGCATCATCGGAATCCAACCCGATAAAATACTCACCACTCGCATTCTCTACCGCCTTATTCCAAGCAGCTTGCTTCCCACTATTATCTTGATAGATATACCTTATTTTTATTCTATTTTCATTTTGAAAATTATTTACAACATCAATTGTGTTATCTATCGAACCATCATCAATTATTAACCACTCAATATCATTTCTATTTTGCTCTAATATGGAAAGATAGCAGCGCTTTAGCACTTTAGCTCTATTAAAAGTAGGAGTAAATATAGTAACAGTAACCATACTATTTTTTCACCTCATTTTTAACAGCCGAAACCAATCGATAAAACATTATATCGCTAAATATATAATATAAAATAGACTTTATGTTACCTGAAGAAATAATTGGCCTTAATGATATTATTTCGAAAGATTTCCTATAACTCCTCAGTGCTGTTTTTTTATCAATATGGTATATTCTGGCACATTTAGATATATGAGATACAAATACACTTGCGATAATCGCAGTCCAATATCTACTATGATATTTTATATACTGATCTTTAAATCTTAACAGCCCGACCTCGCTATCATCAAGATCTGAAACATTCAGGTTTTTAGTAATACTATCTGGATTTTGTCTATATTTAACAATGTAATCCTTACTTTCATAGATGGATTCACATTTACTAATTAAAATAGGAAAAATCAATTGATCTTCAAATCTACGTCCAACATCAAAAATTATATTGTCAAAGATATTTTTATTAAAAACACACCGCCAGAGATAAAACATTTCACTATTGGCTATACCAATCTTAACTGATTCTAGATTACTTTTAGTGAATTCATTCTTATTTATTAAATCGAATTTATTTTCTTTACCTTCAGTTAATTCAATGTAGTTAAATAATATACAATCAGGTGCATTTTTTATAATTATTTTTTTGATACTAGAATATATTTTATCGCACCAGATATCATCAGCATCGACAAAGACTATATAATCTCCTGTGGCGATCTCTACACCTTTATTTCGCACTACGGATACACCTGAATTATCTTGTGACAAATATTTAAAGTCATATATTTTACTATATTTACTGATTATATCAGCAGAGTTATCAGTTGAACCATCATTGATAATGATAACTTCAAGCATGTTATCCCATTGTGAAAATACAGAAATTAGGCATGACTCAAGATACTTACCAGCATTATAGACAGGTATAATCAACGAAAGTATTTTTTTATTATCCATGTTTGTTTCTCGAAAGTATTTCAAATAAGAGATTTTTTCTCTTAAGAATAATAATCAAACATATAAATGATAAAGCCTCAATAGTAATAATTGAAATAATACCGCCCCAAGCTCCATATTTAGAGGCAAGATATGCACAAAGAGGGATATGAATTACTGCCGAAATCATTGGTAAAATCGTATAAGATTTCTTATACCCATGAGGTAATAAAATGTAGTTAGCTAGTACAGTCGATTGTATAACCAGAATATAAACAGGAGAAAATAAAATTAAAAGTGTTGATACCTCCGAATATTCAGAGCCAAACATTATTTTAGTAATCAATTTAGAGAAAACTATGACACAAATTGTTATAGCAATGCACAAGCCACCCTGCCAATAGAAAATCTTTCTGATTAAAGAGTAGGCCTCTTCTTTTTTATTAACCAATAACGAATTTATTCTGGGGTAAAATGCATTTCCTAGAACTAAAAATACACCTAAAATAGCCCCTTTAACTCTATCAGCTGCCGTAAATATACTGACTTCATAAACATTACTGAATATACCAATTATAATTGTCGTACTCATGGTATAAAGACTAATAGATAATGTTGCAAAAAATATCGGGAAAGAATCTTTTAATGTATGCGCTATCTTTAGACTAGAGAAGTTAACTACTCTTACAAGTTTTTTCCGATATATATATATTATTGCTATGATACCAGCCAATAAATTCATTGACGATTGAATTATTACTGCATATTTTATATCCGCATCACTGTGAACAAAAATAAAAAATAAAGGTAGCATTGATAGCTTTGCTACTATCATTAAATTTGTCACAACAGATAGTTTTTCTATGCCTTGGAAAAACCACGCAGGCATTAACGTGGTACCAATTAACATTAATACAGTATAAATCAACTCACTTTGGATAACAGCATGCGTACTTGTAATCGTAAGTAAAATAATTATAAGAATTGAAATGACGCATAATATTGATTTGGAATAAAGTGTTTCAAAAAAAACTTTAGATATATATTCTGGATTATCTTGATGTTCAGCAATTTTCTTCGAGGCCGATAAATTAAATCCAAAATCTATTAAAATAACAAAATACTGTGCTAAAGAAAGAGTAAGGCTATAGATACCGAAACCTTCCACGCCCAAAACTCGAGTTAAATATGGCAATGTAAGGAGTGGAATAATATAGTTACTGCCTTGTAATAGAAGTAAAGAAAATATATTTCTTCGTAAAACTGACATTTTCATTTCCAGTTATTGGATTAGACTATATTGTTCATGATTGCTAAAGATACTCAATTATTTTTATCTCTCATAATACAGAGTATATCTCTCAAAAATATATAAATTCAAATCGTGAAAAATAAAATCACGCTACCGCCCTTGGCTTAACAGCTACCAATGCACTACTCTAAAACTTCAGTCTTTTGCTTAACTTAAAAATCAAATAAAAACAAACAGTTAAGTCACATACTTACATACCTGTTGTTTATAAAAGCCTAATTCTCATACATCTAAACAGGCATTACAAGAGAAAGGAGTAGGTAAATATGTAATCACATATCATTAATATACCAATCGATACATAAAAATTACGAATTAAGAGATAGTTGAGCAATTTCTTGTTTTATCAACTGTTCTAAAAGGTCTATATGCCCCTCATCGTCGTTCAACGCAGGAATATATTCAAATTTCTCGCCACCGGCGTGCATGAAAATCTCCCGGTTCTGCTCCTTGATCTCCTCCAGTGTTTCAAGACAATCAGCAGAGAAACCAGGGCAGATCAGCTGAATATGCTTAATACCTTGGGCGGGGAGACTTTTTAATGTCTCGTCGGTATAAGGCGTCAACCAAGGTTCACGACCAAAGCGAGACTGATATGTCATCATGATATTTTCGGCTGGCAACACCAATTTGCCACGTAACGCGCGGCTAGTATCTTCACAACGTTGTGGATAATCATCCCCCAGTTGAGCATAGCGCTTAGGAATACCATGGAAGGAAAGTATTAGTCTGTCAGGTTTGCCATGCTGCGCAAAAGCACGTTCAACACTTTGCTGTAATGCCGAAATATAGGTGGGATGTTCGGCATAATCACGGATAAAAGAAACCGATGGTAACCGACGATATCCTTTCAGAATACGGGCAACAGCGTCCCACACAGCGGCACTGGTCGAACAGGAATATTGCGGATAAAGCGGCAAAACCACCAGCTTAGTCACACCTTGGGCTAATAACTTATCGATAGCATCTGGCAGATTTGGTGAGCCATAACTCATACCTAACTCAACCGGGATCTCTGGCATACGTGCCGCCAATGCTTTCTGTTGCCGCCGACTATAGACCAATAACGGTGACCCTTCGTCCATCCAGACTGATTGGTATAATTTAGCCACGCGGGGAGATCGAATAGGCAAAATGACACCGCGTAACAGAGGCCACCACAGCCACGGGGAAGTATCAACCACCCGGCGGTCACTCAGGAACTCAGTCAGATAGCGTTTTACTGCTTGCGGTGTTGGGGCGTCCGGTGTCCCCAAGTTGACCATTAATACGCCGAGCTTACTTTGCATGATGCAAAATCCTTGTGGGGGATATTACGCTTATTATTCGAGCTTACGAATAAGTCTTCAACGAGATCCGTAAAACGAGAAAGGCGACCTTAGGCCGCCTTAGCTATCTTACCATCCAGAATTAACCGAGAATAGTCGCCAGTTCTGCACTGACTTCTGCTACTTTACGGGTTCCGTCCAGCTTAAAATATTGCGTATTGCCTGCATCAGCTTCTTTACGATAGTAAGAAACGAGTGGTGCGGTTTGTTGATGATATTCGATCAGACGTTTGCGAACAGTGGCTTCCTGATCGTCTTTACGAATAGTAAGTTCATCACCTGTCACATCATCTTTATCTTCAACTTTAGGTGGGTTGAATTTAATGTGGTAAACACGGCCTGAAGCAGCATGTACTCGACGCCCGACGATGCGTTCAACAATCAACTCGTCTGGTACAGCAAACTCCAGCACATAATCAACCTTGATACCGGCTTCTTTCATGGCATCAGCCTGAGGAATAGTACGTGGGAACCCGTCTAACAGGAAACCATCACGGCAATCGTCCTGGGTGATACGCTCTTTAACCAATGCGATAACCAGCTCATCAGTAACCAGTTTGCCGGCATCCATTATTTCTTTCGCTTTCAGACCTAACTCAGAACCTGCTTTTACAGCGGCGCGCAACATATCACCAGTAGAGATTTGCGGAATACCGTATTTCTCCATGATGAATTGAGCCTGAGTACCCTTACCAGCGCCCGGAGCGCCCAGCAGAATGATACGCATTGCGTAAATCCCCTTGCTATGTAGTTTTTCTATGTGTTTTTACTTAGAGCCTATCCCATTAGGGCTATTTTATTTGCCATTTTGAACCAAGGCAGTGCTCAGGATCCTCACGTACGATGTGTACGCTCCGGCTCTTCCGCGCTGTCCATGTTAAAACTGGCTGCAACAATGACGCCAACGGGGATAAGCTCTTAAAAAAATCGAAATTGCGGAAAACAAGCAACCATACCATTTTCAGGGGGGTTGGCTCAAGGCGCGCGAGGCCGGTTAGCAGGAGAGAATCAATGACATCCAGGAGAAATAAAAAAACAACCCATTGAAAATAAATAAAAAAACGCCTCAGATAACACATCTATCTGAGGCGTTCTATTACTCAATTAAGCCGTTAATAACTGATTCATTCTGCGGATAAACTGGTTAGGATCATCTAATGTTCCCCGTTCAGCTAACAGCGATTGATCCAGTAATAACTCTACCCATTCAGCAAACTGAGCATCGTCAGTCACATCAGCAGCGCGTTTAACCAAGCTATGTTCAGGATTTAATTCAAAGATATACTTCACTTCTGGTGCCTGTTGGCCCGCAGCAGCAAACAATTTCGCCATCTGCGTACTCATTTCATCGGCATCAGTCGTCACTATCGCTGGCGTATCCGTCAAACGATGCGTCAGGCGGACATCTTTCACGCGTTCGCCCAGCAGGGTTTTAACCCGCTCAACGAATGGCTCCAGCGCTTTGTCGGCCTCTTGCTGATCTGGACGCTCTTCATCTGCCAGCTTATTCAGTGAGTCATCTGCTTTGCTGACTGACTGGAAAACTTTACCGTCAAACTCGGTCAGGTAGCTCATCATCCATTCATCGATGCGATCAGATAACAGCAAGACTTCAATGCCTTTTTTGCGGAACAGTTCCAGATGAGGGCTGTTCTTCGCCGCAGCATAGCTGTCAGCAGTGATGTAATAAATCTTCTCCTGCCCTTCAGTCATACGGCTGACATAATCTTCCAAAGACACTGTCTGCGCTGAGCTGTCGGTATGGGTTGAAGCAAAGCGTAGTAACTTGGCAATAGTTTCTTTATTGCTACCGTCTTCCGCTGGGCCTTCCTTAAGCGCCATACCGAACTGCTGCCAGAACTGCTGATATTTCTCAGCATCATCTTTAGCCAGTTTTTCCAGCATTTGCAGCACACGTTTAGTCAGCGCACTACGTAGATTCTGAGTAATGCGGCTGTCTTGCAGAATCTCACGCGAGACGTTCAGCGGTAGATCATTAGAATCTATTAAACCACGAACAAAACGCAGGTAATTCGGCATGAACTGCTCAGCATCATCCATAATGAACACGCGCTGCACGTAAAGTTTCAAACCATGCTTATGGTCGCGATTCCACATATCCCACGGGGCCTGAGCTGGGATATACAGCAAGCTGGTATACTCCTGCTTACCTTCGACGCGGTTATGGCTCCAACTCATCGGGTCGGTGAAATCATGCGCGATATGTTTATAGAATGCTTTATATTCGTCGTCAGTAATCTCTGCTTTGCCGCGCGTCCATAATGCCTGAGCTTTATTGATTTTCTCCCAGGTGACCGTGCCGTCTTCTTCATTTTTGCTTTGAATTTCAACTGGCAAAGCAATATGGTCTGAATATTTACTGATGACTGAGCGCAAGCGCCAATCATCCAAATACTCGTCTTCACCTTCACGCAGATGCAGGGTTATCTCTGTACCACGCTCTTCTTTGGTGATATCCGCGATGGTGTAGTCACCCTCGCCTGCCGATTCCCAGAATACGCCAGCATCAGCAGGCGCACCGGCTGCACGGGTACGGACGGTGACTTTATCTGCCACAATAAATGCGGAGTAGAAACCGACACCAAACTGGCCGATTAATTGGCTATCTTTGGCTTGATCTGAACCAATAGACTCAAGGAATGCTTTGGTCCCTGACTTCGCGATGGTACCAAGATTATCAATAACTTCGTCACGGCTCATACCGATGCCGTTATCACTTAGAGTCAAAGTACGCTTTTCTTTATCAAAAGATAAACGCACTCTCAGCTCACCGTCGCCCTCAAATAATTCAGGATTAGACAGCGCGCGGAAACGCAGTTTGTCTGCCGCATCAGAGGCATTAGAGATCAACTCGCGCAAGAAAATTTCTTTATTGGAATAAAGCGAGTGAATCATCAAATGGAGGAGTTGTTTTACTTCAGACTGGAATCCACGGGTTTCTTGACCTTTCATACTCATTAATTACCTCAATCCAAATTACCGACAGGTACATAAAATCGAACAATGAGTATCAGATGGGGCCAATAGGTGAAAGTTTCAAGTATGAGGATAGAAAAAAATAGAGAATCGAGGGCGATTGACTTATTATCCCTAACGAATTTATTCGTAAGATAATCAATAACAAGACTATCGCCCACAATAAATAATGGGATCAATACTTAATAGGATTACGCCCAGCCAGTGAGTGCGATAATGTCGTACCATCAACCATTTCCAGTTCGCCGCCTACTGGTACGCCATGAGCGATACGGCTGGCTAATACGCCATACTGACCACACATCTGGCCGATATAGTTGGCAGTGGCATCCCCTTCTACGGTCGGATTAGTTGCCAAAATGACTTCAGTGATAGTTTCAGTTTCAAGCCGTTTTTCCAGCAAATCCAAACCAATATCGCCAGGGCCAATGCCATCCATGGGAGATAAATGCCCCATCAACACAAAGTAACGCCCACCAAACTGGCCGGTTTGTTCAATAGCATGGATATCTGCCGGGCTTTCGACCACACAGAGTTGGCCATTCTGCTGCCGGCGTGGGTTGGAGCAGATAGTGCAACGGTCTTGCTCGGTAAATGTCCGGCAATCAGCACAGTGACCGATTTCGGACATCGCACGGGTCAATGACTGCGCCAGCCGCATTCCACCACTACGATCACGCTGTAGCAGTTGGAATGCCATACGTTGCGCTGATTTCGGGCCAACGCCCGGCAGGCAGCGCAACGCCTCCATTAATGACTCAAGGAGTGGACTGGTTTGCATCAGAACGGCATCTTAAAGCCTGGTGGTAATTGCATACCACTGGAGACCGAAGCCATTTTCTCTTTTTGCGTTTCATCGATACGACGCGCTGCATCGTTCAATGCCGCAGCAATCAAATCTTCCAGCATTTCTTTATCTTCTTCAACCAATAGGCTTGGGTCAATTTCAACCCGGCGGCAGTTATGCGCCCCATTGATGGTTACTTTTACCAAGCCCGCGCCAGATTCACCGGTAACTTCCAATTTGGCGACTTCTTCCTGCATCTGCTGCATTTTTTCCTGCATCTGCTGGGCTTGTTTCATTAAATTGCCAATACCGCCTTTACCAAACATAGTCATCTCTCATAGCAAGGGGCCGCGTCAGTACACCATGCACTTACCGCAGCGGTTAAACCGGCCGGATACTCTCTTCATCCAATTCTGCATCGAAGAAACGACGCAGTGTCTGAATATTATTATCCGCAATAATCGACTGGCGTGCTTGTGCCAGCTTTTCTTCATAAATGGCCTGCCGCCATTCCAGCGGAGTACGCTCCGCCGGGTTGTCATCTTCGATAACGCTAAGTGTGACAGCATTACCGTGTAATTCACTCAATGCATCAGCCAGCGCCTTTTGTGCCGTGGGCGAATTTAAATGCCGCTGGCTAGAACGCAGGTGAAGACAAATATTACCCGGTTCTATTTCTTCTTTAAATGCATTCAACGCAAGCTGCTGTACCAATTTCGGAACATGTAGCTTATCTATCTCTGCCGCCCAAGGATCCCGCACCATGGCGTCTTCAGCCAATTTGGCAGAAAGCTCCGGTGTTTTTTCATGCTCTAACGCAGAGCGCAACGCCTTAGGCGTGGTAACTGGCTCAGCTACGACCTCAGACTGATTCTGCGCGGTCCAACGATAAGCTTCTTTCTTCGCCGGTTTCTTTTCTTCGGTTGATTTAGCGGCCAGACGCTGCTGGCTGCGCTCAGTCACCGAAGCTAGACGCTCCAGTGCCGAGGTTGCCGGCCGCGCTTTTCCTGGCGCTGCCGGCTCATTCTTTTTTGGTGTGGTTGTCCCGGATTGTCGCAACAACTGGGTCCGTGCCTGAAGGAGCTGCGCAGTAGAATCTGGGAGCTGAGTACTCACTTCAGCGGCAAGCCCTAGCGGTGGCCCTGAGTGAGTAGATGCGGGCTGTTGCGTATTTGGGGAGTGCTGCGGTGCATTGTTACCCCCAATCGCTGCTGGCGCACTGACAGATACACTCTGCGGTTCGGCAATTATCGCTTTAGGATGAAAAGCTAACGCTCGCAATAAGGTCATTTCAACCCCCATGCGGCGATCCGGCGCATAAGCCAGCTCTTTGCGGCCCACTAACAGAATTTGATAATATAACTGAATATCAGCAGGTGGCAATGTGCGGGCCAGTTCGCGTAACCGAGGCTCAACCGTCGCATAGTGATTATCCAACATTGATGGCAGCAGTTGCACCATCGCAATGCGGTGCAGCAAACTTAGGGTTTCGACCAATAAGTTTTCCCAATCGACACCACGTGATGCCGCTTGTTCTACCTGAGCCATCACCCGCGCACCATCGGCACTGACCAGCGCCTCGATAATCGCCAAGGGTTGCTCGTCATCCAGCGTTCCCAGCATTTGACTGACTGTAGCTGTCGTCACATGCCCATCGCCCATCGCAACGGCCTGATCTGTCAGACTAAGCGCATCTCGCATACTGCCATCGGCCGCCCGTGCCAATAATTGTAATGCACGCGCATCACTACTGATTTGCTCTGCCAGTAATATTTTTTCAAGCTGCCCACGGATAACCTCAACATCAATCACTTTGAGATGGAATTGCAAACAGCGGGAAAGGATGGTCACCGGCAGTTTCTGAGGGTCCGTAGTCGCCAGCAAGAATTTCACATGGGCTGGCGGCTCTTCAAGTGTTTTTAGTAGCGCATTGAAACTGTGGCGCGACAGCATATGCACTTCATCAATTAAGTACACTTTGAAGCGGCCACGGGCTGGAGCATATTGAACGTTATCCAGCAGTTCTCGGGTATCTTCTACCTTCGTGCGCGAGGCGGCATCTATCTCGATCAGGTCAACAAAACGGCCTTGCTCGATCTCCAGGCAGTTAGCACAGGTACCGCAAGGCGTCGCTGTAATGCCGGTTTCGCAGTTAAGACCTTTGGCTAATAGCCGTGCAATCGACGTCTTGCCAACGCCACGGGTGCCGGAGAATAGATAGGCGTGATGAATTCGCCCTAATGAAAGGCCATTAGCCAGCGCCGTCAGGACATGCTCCTGACCAACGACGTCTGCGAACGTTTGGGGGCGCCACTTACGGGCAAGGACCTGATAGCTCATTAATACTTCATCATTGATTTATAAAGAATAATTTAATCACCAGTAAAAAAACCACTATTTAACCTACATATATTAAGTGGTTTGTTTTTGAACACATTAACCCGAATAGCTACAGGTTGAATCTTAGTGTACCAGTACGCCCATCGTCATTCCCACAAATTTACTTTGTGGAAGTAGAGTTGTCGATTCTTTGTACCCTGCGATGCCGTAATAAACCCGTTCTTATTTCCTTTCGGACTCTCCCCCATGTTGAAAGAATCGATATTGCCAGCAATGAATTTTACAACGGTGGCCTATTCATTTTTATTCCACAATCTGGATGTTATGCTGGCAATCTATTCCGAAATACCGGCCTTAGTACGATCGGAAATTTGCTCTGACAGGTAACGGAGATTAGCAGAGTGTAAGGTGCTTCCCTGACTGCTGGATTTTGCATGGTATTCAATCGGTGCCGATGCCTAGGCTATCAAGAAGTTATAGTTAATAATCAGCGGCACCCAGTTTGGGTCAATTAACAATGGACGGATTTATGACAAGTAAAAAAAGAGGGATGGGCTATATTGCTATCGTCGTTGATGATTACGATAAAGCGATTGAATTTTATACCGAAAAGTTAGGTTTTTTTCTGCGAGAAGATGAGGCACAACCAGGGAAACGTTGGGTGTCGGTTTCGCCGACAGAAGACAGTGAGTGTCGTTTATTGCTAGCTCGGGCATCCAATGACCATCAAACTGCGTTTATTGGTAATCAATGTGGTGGTCGAGTATTCCTTTTTCTTGAGACAGATAACTTCTGGCGTGATTATGAGTTGATGAAATCAAAAGGAGTGACATTCTGCGAAGAACCTCGCAAAGAGAAATATGGCATGGTGGTTGTATTCGAAGATATTTACGGTAATCGCTGGGATCTTTACCAAAAATAGTGAGTATAATTAGTGCGTTAGGAAAATAATAATGATAAGAATCATCTCGGTGAGAAGTCACCCTGAGTATAAAGATCAATCTATCCGCTATTTTCAGAATAAGTGGGCCACGGAAGAGACTAAAATGCTTTATCAGGATTGCATCAGTCTTTGTATTGCAGCTAAAAATCCTTTACCTCAATGGTATTTGATGGAAATGAATAATGAAATTATTGGTTGCGCTGGATTAATCACCAATGATTTTATTAGCCGTATGGATCTGTACCCTTGGTTATGTGCGCTTTATATTGAAGAGCAACACCGAGGGTATGCTTATGGTGAATTACTGATCAAGCATATTGCTAAAGAAACCAAACAATTAGGTTTTGATACACTACATTTATGTACTGACCATATCGGGTTCTACGAAAAGTATGGTTTTACTTTTACTGGATTGGGTTATCACCCATGGGGCGAGTCTTCACGTATTTATTCGCTGCCACTCTAATAAGTGAATGGCAGTTTGCATTGATAATATTTTCCCAACATTCATCGAATAATCTGACAGTCACCGTTGATGACCACCAGATTATTATGCCTACCATGTTTCAGTCCAGAGTGCTGTTGGCTTTTTTCACTCACCCAAATCATCTATCTGGGTAAGTTTATCGGGATGTATTCACTTGCAGCCTACCTGCAACTCCACATTCTTTGGGGATAAAATCAATGCCCGCTGAACGAGACCAAACTATAGCAAGTGATCCCTTGCTGAGTCAGGCGCGCTTCGCCACCCAATTCAGGCAAATCAATCACAAATGCAGCGTCAGTCACGACGCCACCCAGCCGACGGATGAGCTTAACCGTTGCCTCGATTGTGCCGCCGGTAGCCAGCAAATCGTCAATCACTAAGACATTATCGCCCGGTTTAATGCTATCGGTGTGGATCTCAAGTTTGTCCGTGCCATACTCCAACTCATAGCTTTCGCTGATAGTTTCCCGCGGCAATTTACCGGGTTTACGCACCGGAACAAAACCGACACCCAGCGACAGGGCGACCGGAGCACCAAACAGAAAGCCGCGAGCTTCAGTACCCACTACTTTAGTCACGCCTTTACCCAGATAGCGCTCTACCAGCAATTCGATGCTAGCGGCATAGGCTAATGGATCTTCTAGCAAGCTGGTCACATCACGAAACAGTATTCCCGCTTTTGGATAATCGGGGATGGTTTTGATACTGTCTTTAATATATTGAAGCTGTTGTGCTGTATTAGGTGCAGTAGCGGTCATAATTTGTGCCTGATAAAACTGCTGTACATACTTAAGCGCGGCCAGTCGATGTTAAATGGCATCGGCTGAGTAACTTAGTCTCACTATCGATAATACTCCGATAGTTAAAGTCACTGCATCCTTAACATTAAGGATGCAACGAGGGATCACCCCGCGCACGAAAACGCTCAAATCTATGCAAACTGGCACTAAAATGCAACTAGTGTGAATTGCTCAGCGCCGTTTTTGTTGCGATAGGTCAATAACTGGCATTCGCCACATAAAGGTCAACAGTAGGATTAACATAATAAGTAATATGCCTCTCACCCACCAGATTTTCACCAACCAAAGTGAAACAGCAAATGTAAGTATGGTAACCAGTATTGCCTTCCATTTAGTGCCCACAGGCAATGCTCGATGTTGTTGCCAGGTACGTATATAGCTACCAAACCATGAACGGTAGAGCAACCAGTGATGAAATCGCGGGGAGGATCGTGCAAAACACCAAGCGGCCAACAGCAAAAACGGTGTGGTGGGTAACAGAGGAAGCACGACACCTAACGTTGCCAATATCACCGCCAGCCAACCCAAGGTTATCAAAAACCAACGAGACATAAGCTCCCTTTATCATCACTTTAATGAAGCGTTATCATTAACCCATGCGTTGAACATCATCAATAGATATTCTTGCCATTATTTGCACAAGACATCGGTATCTATTTTATTTACCCTCCTCCAAGCTTGTATCTGCCGCCATTCGAAGGCAAGCTGGCGGGAAATGCCAAGGAGAAGCGCCATGAGTACGGAAAAATTATTGCAGGTGCTTGAAAGCCAAATTGAAGCGCTGTCAGCGCAAGTTGGCCCTCAGGCAAACACCCCCTCTCAGCAAGCCCGTTTTGATCTAAACCTGTTTGGTAATCATGGCAACCGTTTCCGCGATTATCTTCAGGAAATACGTAAAAATATGGCCCAACTAAAGCAGGTGGTTGCTGATAATCGCACACAACAGGTTGCTTTTCTCGCTGAAAAACTGGTTGCCCAGATTTCTGCATTGCAAAGAGAATTGGCTACACAAAAATTAAGAAAATCCAATCCTGAACCTCGGGATAATAAATTGGACCCTTACCATAAGCTGGCTGAACATCAAGATTATGAACGGCGAATATTGGCCATGATTCAGGATAGAGAGAGCCAACTTGGTAAGCAAAGTTTGTTATCTGAGCAGCAGAAAATACAGAAAGAGCTAGCGGCACTCGAGGGGCGCCTAATGCGCTGCCGGCAGGCGTTGATAAGAATAGAACGCAGTATTGAGAAAAAAGAGAACGGTTTTTGAATATTTGTCACATTTTTTGAATCATTGAGATTCCGACAGCAAATAGTTCTCTATAATGTTTATGCCCGCCCTCTTTCAAATGCAGATGTTGACGGCTTGCGTTCACCCGAATTACTGACTGGTGTCAGTTAATCGGGATTACCTCGCTTACCGCTTTCCAGCATGTTGAAATCTAGTGGGTATATAGGTTGAATCAGGTCAGGTGGAACCCTGGTACGATATTCACACCCGACTTCCCGATTAACTGCAAATCAAATGTTGGTCAGATTATGTCAGTTGAAAAAGCTCCACCAGAACTGCAACTGGCAGTAGATCTTATCTATCTGCTGGAATGCAATGAGATAGCGCCCGAGACAGCACTGGCGGCGTTAGCGATCGTGCAACTTGATTATCAGCGTAAGCTCCGCCGTCAAAACTCAGATTGAAGATATCACTTCTGCTATTTAGCCAAGGCGATACACTAACGTGTCGCCTTAGTGATGCAGGTATATGACCCGACCTGTAGAGACTCCATCAGTAATGGCGCGCTACTGCCTATACAGCCTAATGCCTTAAGCAAGCGGCTTATTGATATCCGGTAAGTCAGGCTTAGTATCTCCCAATTCCGATTGCTCAGCCGGTAAGCCTTGTTTATCAAGCGGGCGACTGACTTCCTGAACCTCGGTACCATCTGGTTTGTGCAGATACACTTCCAACTGGTTAAAGGCGATATTAATGTCATTATCACGACATAACTTATCAATAGCCCTGTTCAATTCATCCACCGTATAGCTGCGATCTCTCAATTCACGAACATACAGGCGTAACTCATGATCAAGAGTGCTGGAACCGAAGTTTAGGAAGAAGACTTGTGGTTCAGGATCAACCATAACTCGTGGATTCTCATGGGCGGCTTGTAACAGTACATCTTTTACTTTCGCCAGATCAGAACCATAGGCGACACCCACTTTAATGATGATGCGCGTAATGGTATCTGACAGTGACCAGTTGATCAGGCGCTCGGTAACAAATGCTTTGTTCGGAATAATGACTTCTTTACGGTCAAAATCGGTAATTGTCGTCGCACGGATGCGTATCTTGCTGACATTCCCCGAAAAAGTACCAATGGTAATGGTATCGCCGATACGAACGGGCCGCTCAAACAGAATAATCAAACCGGATACAAAGTTGGCAAAGATTTCCTGCAAGCCAAACCCCAAACCAACAGACAGTGCCGCCACTAACCATTGCAATTTATCCCACGAAACACCGAGCGAACTTAACGCGGTTATCCCACCGACCGCCGTGATGAGATAAGTCAGAATGGTGGTGATGGCATAAGAAGTGCCTTGGCGCAGTTGCAGGCGCGACAATACCACAACCTCAAGTAAGCCCGGCAAGTTACGAGTCAGAACATAGGCAACCACCAATGCCATCAAAGCCACCAGCATATTCCCCAAGGTCACAGCCTGCGCGACGCTAGCACCAGCGACTGTTGAGGTGTAATGCCACAAAGAGATACTATCCAGATAGGAAATAACCGTTATCAGGTCCGCCCAAATCCAATAGAAACAAGTGGCAAAAATCAGGAAGAGCGCCATCGTTGTCAGGCGTAATGACTGTTGGTTAATTTGGTCCAAGGCTAATGGCGGCTCTTCAACCGGCTCACCACCTTCAGCCCCCTCTTTCACCAAACTTTGCCGCCGGGCAATTGCCCTACGATAGGCCAAACGCCGCGCGGCAACCCCTAAACCTCGAATTGCCGTCAGGTAAACGATATTCCACAGGAACAATAAGTACAGACTATCAATCCAGCGACCAGCCAGTTGTAGTGTCGTATAAAAATATCCTGCCATCATTAAGCCAATCAATATGATGGGGGTTACAGCAACCGCAGTCACAATCACCAACCGCACCGCATGGGAATCTTTTTCACGCCAACTATCGCGGCAGAATGGATAGACAAACAGGGCCAGCAGTGCCAATGCAATAACAATAACAATTTGCCCGATGACATCATCGACCAATCGAAGTGGACTTTTCTCTCCCAATTCCGACCAGAATATCACCGGCAACAATGCCCCCCCTAATCGCACCATTTGGCGGCGATAATGCGCGCATCGGTCAGCCGCAATCATAAAGTGTCGCTCGGTAATTCCCCCTGGCGAGAGCATACGATAGGTCAGATCAAATATTAGCCAGAACAGCGCCAAACGTTGGAATAAGCTCCAGAGGAAGTCACTAAGATTAAAGTCTGAACGCAGACACCAATAGCCAAAACCTAGGATAATTAAGGCCCCAGGCAAGACTTTCAGTAAAGTGAGCATAATGGCATTTGGCGTATGCATTTGGCTGTCGTGCTTGAGTTGCCCGACGTCAGCCGCCAGTCTATCCAAATGTTTATTAATGATGTTATAGCGTGATCGGATCACCCCCACCACAATCAACATGGGTAGCAAGAACACCACTGATTTGATCAACCCCGCTAACACATCACCCGGTGACAGGGTAAAGTGAAAATTGCTCAGTTCAGATTTAAGTGCGCCCGGTAAGGCTTTTAGCCAAGACCAGTCCATCGGTTTATTGCTACTGACCCAAAAAATCTGCTGTGTCAGAGTATGTTGCAGTGATTCATTGACGCTGAGCAACTGCTGTTGGTTAATTTGCAGATTGATAGCCAATGTCAGTTGGTTACCCAACTGTTTATTCAACTGATCCAGTAGCTCACGGCGGATATCAACAATTTGCCCCAGCGCGTCTTCTACATCAGGACTGATCTTCTCTTTACTGTCATTCATCAGGGTTTGGATATAGTCATCCCCCTGGAATAGCTGGTCACGTTGCTGATTTATTTCAAATTGCTCCAAGCGCAAGTCAGCAATACGTGGACCCATATTGGTTATCAAACCAGCAGCCGGTAAATTGAGCTGCTGTTGATACAAGATACGCGAAAGCAACAAGCTACCGCGTAATACGGTAATTTGTTCTTTTAAGTTACGTTCCGATTGCAGCGCGCGGTCCAGCCAGTTTTTAACTCTAATATTCTGTTGTACCAGGGTGTTGCCTTCTTTCGTGGCATTAATCAGGCGCTGACTTAATTCTTTGTTAATCGTCAGTTCTCGGCTAACTAACGGATCATTTTGAATATCAGTTGCATCATTAGGTGCTTGCGCTTCTTTGGCTGTTTTTTCTGATAGGATTAATCGTTTGCCGCTGACCACCTCTTGCAGTAGCTGTACGTAGCGCTCCAGTTGGTTTATGTGAGCAGTAGTGTAATCCCGTTGTTTTTGCAGTAAATCCTGTAAGGTGGTGTTAGCTTCCAGATTTTTACGTTGCAAATCCAGCTGCGCATTTAACATCACCTGCTCAGTCAATAACTCTTGCTGCTGGGTTGGACGCAGAACCTCTTGATTTGGCGCTAATCCATTGAGTTGATTGCGAATCTGCATTAAACGCATTGATGCGTTATACATCGCACTCTGCACCCGTTCGGGCTGAGTTTGCAGGGCAATTAACTGGCTATTATAAGCGGAGAGGTCTTCCTGAGCTGATTGTAAATCATCCAGCGTTTCATTTAGACGTGATTCCAATTGGCGCAGCGAATAATTCGCCAATGACTCCCGAGTCAGCGTGTCAGCGGTACTATTCTTAAGCGCATCCAGCCCCTCTGTCGCCTGCCGTAATTTTGCGGGAGCTTGTGCCAGTTGTTGTTTAAGTTGACTGGCCTCTTGCTTGGTAAGCTCAATGGTATCAAGGTATTCCAACGTTTTAGTTAGATCCTGCTGTGATAGCTTTTCCGCTGGCGACAATATTTTTTGTTTTGATAGTGTATCCAGTTGGCTTAATACCTCAGTGCGGGTCGGCACATCAATATTGATTCCAGATGCAAAAGTCGATGGCAAAGATATAAAGGCAATTATAAGCAGGGTAAGCATTGTCTGAAGGCGTAATAAAAATGCCCCCACTGACGTCATGACTGGCATGGATAAGGGTAAAGAATATTGATTATGGGATCTGCTGCTCATATTTGAACTTCATTTCAACAGAGAGGCTGAAATCCTATCACGTTCAGTCTCGAGTAATAATAAGAAAAATCTTTCAGAACGTGAATAGCTGTAATAATGCGGGCTGTTACGCAGTTGTTGTTGAATAGGATGTAACAACCAGCAATATCGGTTGATTCGGGGAAGAGCAGTAATCCCATTATTACTTAGAATGTGAGAACTTTATCAGCGGCTAACGTCCATTGAGCCAACTCAACCAAAGTACCGATTTCTGCACCATCAACCAGCGTTAACCCAGTCACACCACGGGCATCGGCGCAAGTTTTGCATAATTTAACCGGAACATTCTGTGCTGTAAGAATCTCTAGCATCTGCTGTAAATTGTAACCTTCACGTGGTTGTTGCCCGTTAAGGCCAGCAATGACGGCATCAGACATTAAAAAAAGGCGTAAATCGAGATCGGCTTGTTGTTCTTTTAACGCAATAGATAAACGCAGAGCATTAAATAATGACTCATGGCCATAGGCAGCCCCATTCGCAATCACAACCAGTGAACTACTCATATAAACCTCCAGTTAATCCGATGCTTTGCTATTTAGCCCTTTTCGCAACGAAAGACTATGGCCTAGCATCTCCAGATAGGCATCAATTAATACCGGTGCCTCTTGTTTTATATCAAAACTTTCTGGCATAAAGAGCCAGTTTTCCATCAAACCTGTAATATAAGCTTTCATGATAATCGCAGCTCGACGAGTATCAAGGTTGACGGGCAATTGATTTGCATCAATACAGTCTTGCAAAACCGATTCAATTCGCTCATAACTAGCTAAATCAAGAACTTTACGCGCGTCATGGACTGAGGTCATCTCACCGATAAACTCACATTTATGGAATACAATCTCCATTAGTGCACGGCGTCGGCAATCCTCACGCGTAGAAACAAGAACATAGATGAGTATTTCACGCAGGATGCGGAGTGGATTATCGGGATATTTTGCCTGATACTCTAATTCGAGCTGATCAATTTTAGACTCTGATAACTCCCAAACTTCGTTAAACAGGTCTACCTTATTCTTGAAGTGCCAATAAATTGCGCCTCGGGTTACGCCTGCGGCGGCGGCAATATCAGTAAGTGAAGTGCCGGAAACGCCATGCGCAGAAAACTCCCGCACTGCGGCATCAAGAATTTGTTGCCGGGTCTCTTCGGCTTGCTGTTTGGTTTTTCGTGCCATAGCGTTGTTTTTTCGAGGGGGTGCGATTTACATACATTCACGAATGTATGTACCATAGCACGCACATATAATTTACGCAGCAATGGGTTTTAAAGCTTGTGATCCATTGAATTAAATTAAAAATCGGACACTTGAGGTTTATCTATGAGCAAAAACAGAGGGGTAATGCCTCTGGCTGCAATTCTGGTACTTTCAGGCAGCTTAGTACTTATAGGATGTAATGATAAAGATGCGGCGCAAGCCCATGCTCAACAGGCACCTGAAGTTGGTATTGTGACATTGAAAGCAGCACCACTGAATATCACAACCGAACTACCGGGCCGCACGTCCGCATTCCGTGTTGCAGAAGTTCGCCCACAAGTTAGCGGGATCATTCTTAAACGTAACTATGTTGAAGGCAGTGATGTCACCGCAGGAACATCACTTTATCAAATTGATCCAGCCACATATCAGGCCGCTTATGACAGCGCCAAAGGTGATTTAGCGAAAGCACAAGCTGCCGCTGAAATTGCCCGCCTGACAGTGAATCGCTACAAACCATTACTGGGTACCAATTACATCAGTAAGCAAGAGTATGACCAGGCTATGTCTGACTCAATGCAAGCTAATGCGAGTGTTCTGGCAGCAAAAGCGGCGGTAGAAACAGCGCGTATTAACCTGGCATATACTCAGGTTACGTCGCCAATCAGTGGGCGTACCGGTAAATCTTCAGTTACTGAAGGTGCATTGGTGACCAGTGGTCAGGCAACGGCAATGACCACAGTTCAGCAACTTGACCCGATGTATGTCGATGTGACTCAATCAAGCGATGAATTCTTGCGCCTGAAAAAAGAGCTGGCTGATGGCACGCTCAAGCAAGAAAACGGTAAGGCCAAGGTTCGCTTGTTACTGGAAAACGGCTCTGAATACGCAGAAACCGGTACTCTGGAATTCTCTGGTGTCACCGTCGATGAAACGACCGGTTCAATTACTATCCGTGCCATCTTCCCTAACCCGAACGAGGCGCTGCTGCCTGGCATGTTTGTTCGTGCCCGTTTGGATGAAGGTGTCAGACCTGATGCACTGTTGGTGCCTCAACAAGGTGTGACGCGTAACCCACGTGGCGAAGCTACTGCTATGGTTGTCGGCGCAGATGACAAAGTTGAAATGCGCACGCTGGTTGCTAATCAGGCCATTGGTAATAAATGGTTGGTTACTGAAGGATTGAAAGCAGGTGATCGTCTTATTGTTTCCGGCTTGCAGAAAATCAGACCGGGCGTGCAGGTAAAAGTGCAGGAAGTTACTGACCCGGCGCAAAAAGCAGCTCCGGCTGATACAGCGAAGAAGTCTTAAAAGGAGCCGGTAATTCATGGCTAAGTTCTTTATAGATCGCCCTATTTTCGCTTGGGTTCTCGCCATCATTCTGATGTTGGCTGGTGCACTTGCGATAATGAAATTACCCGTTGCGCAATATCCAACCATTGCGCCACCGGCAATTACAATCTCCGCCAACTATCCTGGCGCCGATGCGACTACTGTTCAGAATACAGTTACGCAGGTTATCGAACAGAACATGAACGGTATCGATAACCTGCTGTATATGTCTTCCAGCAGTGATTCCTCCGGTAACGTTCAGTTGACGTTGACCTTTAACTCAGGCACTGACCCAGATATCGCTCAGGTTCAGGTCCAGAACAAACTGCAATTAGCGATGCCATTACTGCCGCAAGAAGTGCAGCAGCAGGGCGTGAGCGTTGAAAAGTCCAGTAGTAGCTTCCTCATGGTTGCCGGCTTTATTTCTGAAGACGGCACCATGAAACAAGAAGATATCGCGGACTATGTGGGTTCTAACGTTAAAGATCCAATTAGCCGTACCGCCGGTGTGGGTGACGTTCAGTTATTTGGTTCCCAATACGCAATGCGTATCTGGATGGATCCGCATAAACTGAATAATTTCAAACTGACACCGGTTGATGTTATTAATGCCATTAAAGTACAGAACAATCAGGTCGCAGCAGGCCAGTTAGGGGGGACTCCACCCGTACCTGGTCAAGAGCTGAACTCATCAATCATTGCGCAGACCCGTTTAACCAACGCAGAAGAATTCAGCCAGATCTTGCTGAAAGTGAATACTGACGGTTCGCAGGTTCGCCTGAAAGATGTGGCTATCGTTCAACTGGGTGCTGAAAGCTATAACATCATCGCCCGTTATAATGGTAAACCTGCGGCAGGTATCGGTATTAAACTGGCAACCGGTGCTAACGCCCTGGACACCTCTGCTGCAGTAAAAGCTGAACTGGCGAAATTACAACCCTTCTTCCCGAATGGGTTGAAAGTGGTTTATCCGTACGACACCACCCCATTCGTTAAAATCTCTATTAACGAAGTGGTTAAAACACTGGTTGAAGCTATCATTTTGGTGTTCCTGGTAATGTATCTGTTCTTGCAGAACTTCCGGGCAACATTGATTCCAACGATTGCAGTACCGGTCGTATTGCTGGGTACTTTCGCTATTCTCTCCGCCTTTGGCTATTCGATAAACACCCTAACGATGTTCGGGATGGTGTTGGCGATAGGTCTATTGGTAGATGACGCCATCGTGGTGGTAGAGAACGTCGAACGTGTGATGCAGGAAGAAGGGCTACCGCCGAAAGAAGCCACCAAAAAGTCTATGGAGCAAATCCAGGGCGCATTGGTGGGGATCGCGATGGTACTGTCGGCAGTATTTATCCCGATGGCCTTCTTTGGCGGCGCAACCGGGGCGATTTATCGTCAGTTCTCTATCACCATTGTTTCAGCCATGGTGCTCTCGGTTCTGGTGGCATTGATTCTGACACCCGCACTGTGCGCGACAATGCTGAAACCTATAACCAAAGGTGAACATGGGCCGAGTACCGGCTTCTTCGGTTGGTTTAACCGCATGTTCGAGAAAAGCACCCATCACTACACTGACAGCGTTGCCAACATTTTGCGCAGCACTGGCCGTTATCTGCTGATCTATCTGCTGATAGTGATTGGTATGGGCGTGTTGTTCCTACGCTTGCCGACATCATTCTTACCAGAAGAAGATCAGGGTGTATTCCTGACCATGGTGCAAATGCCTGCGGGTGCGACGCAAGAACGTACTCAGAAAGTGCTAAATCAGGTTACTGACTATTATCTCGACAAAGAAAAAGACGTGGTTAACTCTGTATTTACCGTTAACGGCTTCGGTTTCAGTGGTCAGGGTCAGAACACGGGTCTGGCATTCGTCAGTCTGAAAAACTGGGATGAGCGTCCGGGAGAACAGAACAAAGTTCCAGCAATTGTCGGCCGCGCATCTGCTGCCTTCTCGCAAATCAAAGACGGTTTGGTCTTCGCCTTTAACTTGCCAGCGATTGTGGAGTTGGGTACTGCTACCGGCTTTGACTTCCAGTTAATTGATCAGGGTAACGTCGGCCATCAGAAATTAACTGAAGCGCGTAACCAACTGCTCGGTATGGCGGCGCAACACTCAGATATGCTGGTCGGTATGCGGCCGAACGGACTGGAAGATACACCTCAGTTCAAAGTGGAAGTTGATCAGGAAAAAGCACAGGCTCTTGGTGTTTCGATTTCCGATATCAATACCACGCTCGGTTCAGCGATGGGCGGCAGTTACGTAAACGACTTTATCGACCGTGGTCGTGTGAAGAAAGTTTATGTACAAGCTGATGCGCCTTTCCGTATGTTACCGGGTGATATCGATAAGTGGTATGTCCGTAACAACACCGGTCAGATGGTATCGTTTAATACTTTCTCCACCGCGAAATGGGAATACGGCTCACCTCGACTTGAACGTTATAACGGTCTGCCATCCATGGAAATTCTGGGTCAGGCAGCGCCGGGTAAAAGTACCGGTGAGGCAATGGACCTGATGCAGGATCTGGCGTCTAAATTGCCAAGCGGCATCGGTTATGACTGGACCGGCATGTCTTATCAAGAACGTCTGTCAGGTAACCAGGCTCCCGCGTTGTATGCCATCTCACTGATTGTGGTGTTCTTATGTCTGGCTGCGCTGTATGAAAGCTGGTCGATTCCATTCTCAGTTATGTTGGTGGTACCGCTGGGTGTTGTGGGCGCGTTACTGGCGGCCTCTCTGCGTGGGCTCAATAACGACGTTTACTTCCAGGTAGGCTTATTGACCACTATCGGACTATCGGCCAAGAACGCCATCTTGATTGTTGAGTTTGCTAAAGACTTAATGGACAAAGAAGGGAAAGGTTTGGTGGAATCAACCTTGGAAGCAGTACGTATGCGTCTGCGACCAATTCTGATGACGTCATTAGCCTTTATCCTAGGGGTTCTGCCACTGGTTATCAGTAGTGGCGCAGGTTCTGGTGCACAGAATGCGGTAGGTACAGGTGTTATGGGCGGGATGGTAACCGCAACTGTACTGGCTATCTTCTTTGTTCCGGTCTTCTTCGTGGTGGTTCGCCGTCGCTTTAGTCGAAAAAACGAAGATGTAGAACACTCGCATGCGGTTGACCATAAGGCCAAGTAAACCTTACGTCACCACAATTGATGAAATACATCATTAAGAAAACCCGCAGACTTAGGTTTGCGGGTTTTTTATTTTCTGTACTTGAAACTCAAAAGTGAATAGCGCATAATTATTGTTATAGTATAACATAACAATTGGAGTTTTTATGAAACCCGGCATCCACCCTAACTACCGGACAGTGGTTTTTCACGACACCAGCGCAGATACCTATTTCACCGTGGGTTCCACCATTGCCACAGCACGCACCATTGAGCGCGATGGGCAGACCTATCCTTATGTCACGCTGGATATCTCCTCAGCCTCACATCCGTACTACACCGGTAAACAAAAAGAGTTCTCCAAAGAAGGCAGTACTGCGCGCTTCAATCAACGTTTTGGTCGCTTCTTGACTAAAAAAACCAGCTAATCCTGAGAGTTAATCATGCAAGTATTGAGTTCATTACGTTCAGCTAAAAACCGTCATCCCGATTGTAAAATCGTTCGTCGCCGTGGTCGGGTATACGTTATTTGTAAAAGTAATCCACGTTTTAAAGCAGTTCAGGGAGGGACTCATAAGAAGCGTTGATTTTGATTTGGTTTTTAGCCCATCAGTTGATGGTATTGATAAGCCCCGTTACTGCCCAACGGGGCTTTTTCATGTTAAAGAAGAGAGTTATCAACCAAGGTCAAGTACTCAGCCTCTGACCAAAATCAAAGACTGAGCACTAGCCACTTTGTTTATTGGTTTATAGTTACTTCATACTGTTCACAATGGTATCTACATTGTGTTTAAAAGCTTCAGCATAGGTTGCTGCCGGGCCACCGGTTGCGGATAAGGCTTCAGGGTAAAGCTCACCACCAGCTTTAGCACCACTGGCTGCGGCAATCTGTTTTACTAAACGCGGATCAGTCTGATTTTCAATAAAATACGTTTTTATTTTCTCTTGTTTGATCTGTTTAATTAGCGCGGCTACATCGCTGGCACTGGCTTCAGCCTCAGTGGAGAATCCGACGGGCGATAAGAAGTTAACCCCATACTCTTGGCTAAAATAGCCGAAAGCATCATGGCTGGTCAGGACCTTACGCTTATCTATCGGGATCGTGGCAAACTGAGCTTTCGCATAAGCATCCAGTTTTTCCAATTGCTGAATGTATTCTCCACCACGTTTACGGAAATAATCAGCATCCTCAGGATCGGCGACAATCAATGCATTCATTACGTTGTTGGCATACTTGATACCATTCGCCATGCTGTTCCATGCGTGGGGGTCCGTCACCCTCTTTCCCTCTTCATCCATTTTACGCGTATCGATCCCGGTTGAGGCGACAACGACCTGCCCTTTATAGCCAGAAGCACTGATCAAACGCTCCAACCACCCTTCAAGCCCTAGCCCGCTGATAAACACTACATCAGCGTTAGATAACTGTTTACTATTTTTCGGCATCGGTTCAAAACTATGGGGATCCCCATCCGGGCCGACCAATGTCACCACATTGACATGCTCGCCCCCCACCTGCTGGACGATATCGCCTAAAATAGAAAAACTGGCTACAGCTTCAACAGTTTTTGCCATCGCCAATGGGCTAGACAGTAGGGCAGCTACCGCCAAACTAATAGGTAAACGCTTCATTTAACTCTCCTTTAACGACCGGTACTTCTTAACGGCGCGCGGTTGCTAAAACACCACCACGCGTTCCAAATAAAATAGATACAAAGAAAATCAGGCTGGCGCTAAGGACTATTGCCGGCCCGGCAGGTAACGAGGCGTAATAAGACCACAACAAGCCGACAAAACTGGCAACCATGCCGATGGCCATGGCAATACCTAATGTATGAGGAAGATTTTTGGCCCAAAAACGGGCACTGGCAGCAGGCAACATCATTAATCCTACCGACATCAGGGTGCCAAGAATCTGAAACCCGGCGACCAGATTGATAACCACCAGCGATAAAAACAGAGCGTGGACCACCATCAGCCAGCGCCCCATACTGACCCGTAGAAAGACAGGGTCGAATGACTCAATCACCAGTGCGCGATAAATCGCCGCTAAAGCCAACATCGAGACCGTCGTGATAACGCCGACCATGGTCATGGCACTGACATCAACAGCCAAAATAGAACCAAATAACACATGGAGCAGATCCATGCTCGAGCCACGTAGAGAGACCAGCGTGACCCCCAATGCCAGCGAGCCCAGATAGAAACCGGCAAAGCTGGCATCTTCTCTTAATAGTGTTCGTCGGCTGACCCAACCGGACAACATAGCAACCGCTAATCCGGCAATAAACCCACCCACGCCCATTGCCACCAGTGACATTCCTGAAATGAGGTAACCGATAGCCGCTCCCGGCAATACCGCGTGAGATAGAGCATCCCCCACCAGGCTCATTCGCCGTAATAACAAGAAAACCCCTAAAGGAGCTGAACTGAGTGACAAAGCCAGACAGGCGACTAATGCCCGCCGCATAAAGCCAAAATCTACAAAAGGATCAGCAAATAAATGGAACAATGTCATCAGTTGATAACCCTTTGCTGTTCGGGTTGAGGAGCCAGAGAAGAGAGTGCGCAAGATGAGCTGTGGCAGTGATGCCATTGCGCCAGAACCTGCTCAGATGAGTCCCAACAGTTACCAAGAGGTGTCAACCACAAGGCGCGGGGGAAATGTTCAGCGACCATCGACATATCGTGTAAGACAGCAATAATCGTCCGCCCCTCATCGTGTAACCGATGAATAACATCGAGTAACAGCCGCACGGTCTGGCTATCAATACCGGTAAAAGGCTCATCCAGTAATATCAGTTGTGCTTGTTGCACTAAAAGACGGGCAAACAGCACCCGCTGTAACTGCCCGCCGGAAAGCTCAGCGACGGGTTGGCGCGCCATTTCCGGCATACCGACCGTGTCTAATGCCTTTTTGATTCGTTGCCGTGATTGATGATTAATGCCCCCTAGTAGCCCACTTTGGGGCCAGCATCCCATCGCCACGACATCCTGAACGACAATGGGGAACTGTTTATCTAACTCAGCTTGCTGTGGGAGATAGGCTATTTGAGGGCGATCTTCTCCGGTAAAAGTTATTTCCCCCATCACTGCGGGTTGTAAATCTGCCAATGTTTTAAGTAGGATTGATTTACCCGCTCCATTTGCCCCAATAATGGCCGTGAGAGACCCGGCAGCAAAACCACCATTAATTGGCGGGGTAAGTGCATGCCGATCATATCCAATCTCAATATTTCTCAACTTTATCATGGCAATATATTCGCCCAATAAATAGCTCCCCACAGCAGCAAGCAAAGTAAGGCGACGCCAGAGATGCGCTGTAATGACGAAAGTGAGAACAATGTCCAGTAGGAAGGCTGGTTTAACCAGGTAAGGAAAGCGTGTTTATTCATAGTAGAACAGAGCATGTGTTTTCATGTGATATATTATAACATCACATAAAATTATTAAATTCAAGAAAACATCATGATTGACGAGTTTTAAAAGTAACAAGTTTTAGCACGCTAGCCCCACCGCCCTCAGTAAACGGAAGCAAACTTGCCGCTAATGGCAAACTAGACAGCGCAAACATGCTTAGTAACAGTAAATTAAACAATTTTTACTGTTACTCCACTGGTGAGGTCAGGCAGGGTTTTGGTATTCTAACCTCAACATTGTTCGGTAATGCTCGCAAAACGATAAATTACACAATAGAAAACAGGTAATATCCCCCCCTGCTCTTGACCAAACCCGCTGAGCATTCTAGGTTAATAGAGAGTAGTTAAATTAATCGTGAGTAATAACCCTAAATATGAAGAACCCTATTTAGACTGCGTTATTTTATAGGAAGAGCGTGTTATTGAAAGCAAGTGCATCAAATAACATCACAACATGTAGCTGATAGTATTAGTTGAAAAAATCTCATTAAATTTGATTTTTTTGATTCAAATCATGCTCGTAGTTGCTGAAAAACAAATGCCAAAGCATTTTTTGTTACAATAGCGATACAGGAATGAATTAATCTTGCCACCATGAGCGTACAATTAATGAACAATGAAATAGCCGGGGACTTCACCTCAGGGTGTTACGCGATTTCATTACTCAAGAGTGTTATCAGCAATAATATCCGTGAAATTGAAGGAAGTTTGGTTTCCGGCTTAATGTATTATTCGGAAAATGCCAGGTACACGGCGGGTTCATTAGAAATTCTTGATATTTCTCACGTAGAAGATAACTGCTATTCAATGACTTACTGTTATCAATGGCATATCTTTAACCCCTGTTTGGATATCAATACTGAAGAAACCTTAACCGGTGCTGTAACATTTATTGTACATCCAGAAAGAATCACTTTTGATATAATTAACAATGACAGGCCCTCAACCGCTGACGAATTGTAAGATTAAGTAATAAAGTTGCGCGGTGAGCGAAGAAATGATTTATATTCATATCAAGACAAGTTTATTTACGTTAACGATAAGCTTCTACATTTATATGATTATCTATCTACTCACATTGTGTTATCAACACCGAATTAAGACTTTACGGAGGGGATGATATGGATGAGTACTCGCCTAAACGGCATGACATTGCCCAGTTGAAGTTTCTATGTGAAAACTTGTATGATGAAGGCATTGCTACCCTTGGCGACAGCCATCATGGGTGGGTAAATGACCCAACATCTGCCGTAAATCTGCAACTCAATGATTTGATCGAGCATATAGCTTCATTTGTGATGAGTTTTAAAATAAAATACCCGGATGACGGCGACCTTTCAGAGTTAGTGGAAGAATATTTAGACGATACATATACTTTGTTTAGTAGTTACGGAATCAATGATCCTGAATTGCGGCGCTGGCAAAAAACCAAAGAGCGTTTATTCAGACTTTTCTCAGGAGAATACATCTGTACCCTGATGAAAACTTAAGGGATAGTTTCCCTATATTAATTTGTATATCGAGAAGAAAAACCACCATGACAAAAACTGACTACCTGATGCGTTTAAGAAAATGTACGACTATTGATACATTGGAACGTGTAATTGAAAAGAATAAGTATGAGCTTTCCGATGATGAGTTGGAATTATTTTACTCAGCGGCAGACCATCGCCTGGCTGAACTCACAATGAATAAGCTTTATGATAAAATCCCACCTACGGTTTGGCAACATGTGAAATAGTCTGCTTAACGCTGGTTAAGACACACAACGTTGAGCCGATAGTCGTTATCGGCTTCAATGAACCAGGCAATTCGTTCGTGTTTTAATTTGAGATAAATGTCTTGATAGGCCCACGGTATTGAAGGTTAACTTGAATCCCACGTTATTGCATATCAGATTTAGGTAAATCCAGTGAGTTATCAGTAGAGTGGAAGGGCATTTAAGTCAAAGTGCTTTGTCCGCTTCATTTATTAAAATTCACTCTTAGCGCTAATAATTTCAAAATATTATTAATCCTTTGCTAAATCTTAAATGTAAATAGACACCTAAACCAATAAATAAATGAGAAAAATCTTATTTTCCCCTTCATTAATACGTCTAGCTGAAAATATCTGACCAATAGCATAAGAAAACGTAAAGAAGAGGTTCAACAAGAAGGGTTGACACTTTAGGTAAGCACACTAGGAAGATAACATCAGAAATGGTGGAGGCTAGCACTCATTGCCATGGCAGTGCAGGAGCCTACCTTGACCTACAAGAACCCCAACACGGGTAAGCCATTTAGCAAGGATGAGTTTGTACAATTTGCCGACGATTATCTTGGTGCAGATATTATTTTTTGGAGCACAACGTCTCCCTGGCTGACGAAGAAATAGGTATCAATCGCTAAGGAAATAAAGCCCCGCCGCGAGATCATGCCAGATATAATCACGGCAGCAGTCGGGCAAAAAATGGATCCAAGCTCCTATCATCAACAGTTTGCCCTAAGCAGCTATTTGCAACAGTTTGCCCTAAGCAGCTATTTGCAACAGTTTGCCCTAAGCAGCTATTTGCAACAGTGCCAAAATAAAAGAGATGATAAGATATATATAATATTCAACGCTATCTTGTTCTCAGATACGAGAGGAAAATACTGATGTCAAAGACAATCAAAACAACATTTTTGGCTGCCTGTATGGTCAGCCTCCTACCCTCACTATCTTATGCTCAATCGCCAAATAAATTACCAATGACTATCTTCGAAGATGTCCGGGTCTTTGACGGCACAACCTTAACGTCCAAAATGAATGTGGTTGTTGAAGGCAATAAAATCACTCAAATTTCTGCTCAACCGATTAATCCAGCAACTGATGCCGTGCATATCGCTGGCAATGGTCAAACATTGATGCCGGGCCTTATCGATGCCCACTGGCATACTTTTATGGCTCGTCCTTCCATGGCATTAGCTTCAACCGCTCCGTTAAGTTTTATCACATTGCTGGCCGGTGCTGAAGCAGAGTCAACACTTCTACGCGGTTTTACCAGCGTTCGAGATTTGGGTGGACCCGCGTTTGGCTTAAAACTCGCAATTGATAATGGCGTAATCAAAGGGCCACGCATCTGGCCATCAGGAGCAATGATTTCACAAACGGGTGGTCATGGTGATTTTCGGATGCTTTCAGAAATACCGGCTACCCCTGATCAATTAAGTTACCCAGAACGAATTGGCATGTCTGCGATAGCTGATTCAGCCGATGAAATTCGAAAGCGCACCAGAGAGCAATTGTTGCAAGGAGCTAGCCAAATCAAGTTGACAGGAGGCGGTGGCGTATCTTCTCCCTATGGCCCATTAGATACAGTTCAACTTAGCGTCGATGAAATTCACGCCGCAGTCGAGGCCGCGGCTAATTGGGGTACTTATGTGACAGTCCATGCTTATACCCCTGAAGCCATTAGCAATGCTATCAAAGCTGGAGCAAAAGTAATTGAGCATGGTCAATTGGCAGATGATGCAACTGCAAAATTAATGGCAGATACAGGTACATGGTGGAGTCTGCAGCCTTTTTTGGCGGACGAGAATGCAAATCAACTGCCCGATCCCGCGGGACAAGCCAGAGCAGCGCAGATTTTTGCCGGGACTGATAACGCTTATCGCTTAGCTAAAAAATACGGGGTGAAAGTTGCGTTCGGAACAGATGTTTTATTTGATGGAAATTTGGCAGCCCGACAAGGCTCACAGCTTTCTACAATGACACGGTGGTATACGCCCGCCGAAGTGCTCAGAATGGCAACATCTGATAATGCAAAATTGTTAGCACTATCAGATCGACGCAATCCATATCCAGGAAAACTTGGTGTTGTCGAAGTCGGAGCCTTAGCTGATTTATTGCTGGTTAACGGCGATCCACTCGCTGATATCGGACTGCTGGCAGATCCTGAAAAAAACCTGACTATCATCATGAAAGACGGACAGATAATAAAAAACAAGCTAGTTTCAAAGTAGAAAGGTTTGAATAGGATTCAGATTATCGATACGGAAGCACCAAAAACACTATGCACTGGCATAATATCATTGTGATAAAGCTGATTCGAATTTCACGACGTTTTCTAGGTGTCAGGTAGACTCTATGGTAGTACCAGATTCCATGACGGGAAAGTATAAGATGTGACATTGATTAGCGCCCTAGGTGATACACAAAAGTTGTATCACTGCCGTTTCAATGCACGAAACAAGTGTTTAATATGATGGATATCATGCACTTATCAGAAATGGTGGAGGCCCTGCCAGCTACATCCCGGCACACACCTCGCCTGCTACGGCTGCTTCCTTCCGGATCTGACCGAGTTCACAAGTTAGTGTTGCGGGAGAACCAACAGGACCTCCATTGACGTTAACGGCTCCTTGTACTCTGGAGCGGTGGGCATTATCGACCATGACCCACCAAATAGCAAGACAACCCGCACTAACCGGTGGTTTCTTGCCCACTTCCCCTCAGGTTTGGGTTAAATCTCTTTTCTGCTAGCACCAAAAGCATTGATGATGTTATTTATTTATCTCGTTCTATTTATATCGCTCTATTTATTTCTATAACGTCGCACTATCCGCCCATGCAGATAAAAAAGAGAATGCTGTGACATCATCAAAAACAGAGAGCCAAAATCAGTGGGAATCTGCAATATCAGATTTGCCCACAGAATCGGGTGACCTACCGTTTGTCGACAGTTTCCGCCAGCGGGTCTTCCAAGTGGTGGCCGCTATCCCCTATGGACAGGTGACTACTTATGGCGATATCGCGCGGCTGATTGGCTCCCCCAGAGCTGCACGCCAAGTCGGTGGAGTTCTCAAACGCTTGCCGGAAGGCTCTGCCTTACCCTGGTATCGGGTGATTAATCGTCATGGCGAAATATCATTAATTGGTGATGATTATCTTAGACAAAAAAAGGCATTACTGGCTGAAGGTATTGATATCGATACTTCGGGTAGAATTGATTTACGCCGCTATCGCTGGCAATACCGCTAATAAAAACGCCACAGAATAGTGGCTATCCTGTGGCGCTATTGCCAAATTAATTGGCTTTTCTGAAAAACCGGCTCATGGCGGGTTAAACATTACTGGATGGTCGCACTGCCTGTTATGGTAGGCGCGCCCTGTATTGTTGCCGGTCCCCCTGGGGTTGTTTCTATAGCAACAGAGGTTGCAGGGACCAATAACAGATTAGCCTGGGTACCCGCGCCACGGTTGATCACTTCTTGAATGGTATCGGTGATAAACAATAACTGGCCATTGCGAGTGATCGCTGCACTTACAATAATACGTGCATTTGGCTGGATGTCGGCTGGGTTAAACGGCAAAGCAAAACTAAACGGAGCCTGTTTGCCCTCAGTACGAATTGCTTTCTGGGCGATAACCCGTGATGGTGCATCAGCCAGTGAGGCATCCGACAGCGTAACCGTAACTACGGCATCAGGTGGTAATGCAATGCGCTCGCGGATGTTCACTGTCCCCTGTACAGCAGGCTGTGCAATAGGTGCGGCAGCAGTGGTTACACCTGCCGGCGCGGGAACCGGAACATCAGCCCCTCGATGAGCACACCCAGCCAAACTTACCACTAATGCTGCCCCACCCGCTATCTGCCAGAATTTCATTGATTGCCAAGGTTTCATAGGTCGCACTCCTTCTTATTATTAAGATGCAAGCTATCTACACAACAGCCGGCGTTTAATAAGTGGCTTCAACCACCTAGCAAGCCAATTATAGCACAATATTCTACTTCCCGCCGACGCTTACCCCATTGAGGCATTTATCAGACTATTCCTTATCCGATATTCCTCAGTTGAACAGGCCTTTCACAGCAATATATTGACGAGCGCCCAACGGATTCAGCACACTGTGTATAAACTCAACCATCAGGGGCCACAACATGAGTCAAGCATTAGAAAAACTACTCGATCTGCTCTTCCTTGAGAAAATTGAAGAAGGTATCTTTCGTGGCCAAAGTGAAGATCTGGGCTTGCGCCAGGTATTTGGTGGTCAGGTAGTGGGTCAGGCTATCTATGCAGCAAAACAAACCGTACCGGCAGAGCGGGCAGTACATTCTTTCCACAGCTATTTTCTGCGCCCAGGGGACAGCAGCAAGCCCATTATCTATGACGTCGAAACACTACGTGATGGCAACAGCTTCAGCGCCCGCCGGGTCAGTGCGATTCAGAATGGTAAACCCATCTTCTATATGACGGCATCGTTCCAGAGTCAAGAAGAGGGGTTCGAACACCAAAATACCATGCCGGACGTTCCCCCACCGGAAGGGTTGATGTCAGAAACAGACATTGCCCGCCAGTTCGCACATATGATCCCCGAAAAAGTACGGGAAAAGTTTATCGGCCATCAGCCAATTGAAATGCGCCCGGTGAAATTCCACAACCCATTGCAAGGCTCGGTAGAAGAACCGAATCGCTATGTCTGGTTCCGCGCCAACGGTGCCATGCCAGATGACCTGAGGGTTCATCAGTATTTACTGGGTTATGCCTCTGATTTTAATTTCCTGCCAACGGCCTTGCAGCCACATGGGATTGGTTTCCTGGAGCCAGGAGTGCAGATTGCCACGATAGATCATTCTATGTGGTTCCATCGGCCATTTCGCCTGGACGATTGGCTGCTGTATGCAGTAGAAAGCACTTCTGCTTCCGGCGCGCGGGGCTTTGTCCGTGGCCAGATTTACAGCCGGGAAGGGATATTAGTGGCTTCTACCGTGCAGGAAGGTGTCATTCGTTTGCATCGATGATACCTCGATAGCCTTTGCCAAAAATAGAACAGGGGCGATATCATATCGCCCCTGCTGCTATCATCATTATTATTTATTTTACTGCTACTTCTAGCTTATTGGTTGTATGCATTTTCGCCGTGGCTGTTAACATCCAGACCTTCGCGTTCTTGTTCTTCTGGTACCCGCAGGCCAACCAACAGGTCAGCAATTTTAAAGGCAACGAAGGCAACAACACCAGACCAGACCAAACACACACCGACGCTGAACAGTTGCACACCTACCTGATGGCCCATAGTGACGCCAGCGGCGTAACCTGTACCGCCCAGTGAAGCCGAGGTGAAGACACCGGTCAGGATACAACCGACAATCCCACACACGCCGTGGACACCGAATACGTCGCAGGTATCATCTACCCGCAGCCATTTTTTCAGCAGAACCACACCCCACAGACCGGCAACACCCCCGACCAGACCGATAATCAATGCACCGCCAACCCCGACTGTACCTGCCGCTGGCGTAATCGCAACCAAACCTGCGATACAACCGGAACATGCCCCCAGCAGCGACGGTTTGCCGCGTAAAATCCACTCAGCAAAGACCCAAGACAAGATAGCACCCGCTGTTGCAACTACCGTATTCAAGAAGGCAAGTGCAGCAATTTCATTCGCGGCACTGGCTGAACCGGCATTGAAGCCAAACCAACCGATATACAGAATCGCAGTACCGGTAAACACCATAGGTAAGTTATGAGGTTTGAACGCTTCTTTACCAAAACCAGCACGTTTACCCAGTAAGTAAGCGCCCACCAAACCAGCAATCGCGGCGTTGATATGCACAACAGTACCACCGGCAAAGTCCAGTGCGCCATCCATTGCCAGGAAACCACCACCCCATACCATATGTGCCATCGGCAAATATGAGAAGGTGAACCACAGTGCTGCAAAAATTAATACCGCAGAGAAACGAATACGTTCGGCGAATGATCCCACCACCAGTGCGACCGTGATACAGGCAAATGAAGCCTGGAACACCACATGGATATATTGATAGAAAGTGCCACTCAGGCTGGTCAAACCAATACCTTTTAGCATCGCCATATCGAAACTACCAAAGAATGCATTGCCGGTGCCGAAAGCCAGACTATAGCCATAGAGCACCCACAGCACACAGATCAGAGCAAAGCTCACCATGACCTGAGTCATCATCGATAATACGTTCTTGGAACGCAGCAGACCGCCGTAGAACAGGGCAATACCGGGCACAGTCATAAACAGCACCAGCGCGGTGCAAATCATCATAAAAGCATTATCAGCTTTGTCAGCTACAGCCGGTGCTGCGGCCATTGCCAAAGAAGGCAGCATCGCTACCGAACTCAGGCCCAACATGGATAAAAGTTTTTTCATCATCAACCCATCCCTATTCACTAAATTTGAGCCTGCAAATTACAGTGCTGCTTCGTCGGTTTCGCCGGTACGGATGCGAATAACACGTTGCAATTCAGCAACGAAAATTTTGCCATCACCAATTTTGCCGGTATAGGCCGCCTTACTGATCACGTCAATCACTTCATCCAATTGATCATCAGCAATTGCGATATCAATTTTCACTTTAGGTAAGAAATTGACACTGTATTCAGCTCCCCGATAGAGCTCTGCGTGTCCCTTCTGGCGACCAAATCCTTTTACTTCGGTTACGGTCAGCCCCTGAATACCCACAGAGGATAAGGCTTCACGCACATCCTCCAGCTTAAATGGTTTGATAACCACGGTAACCAGCTTCATATTTGCCCCTTCTCGAATTAAGTCGAATTCATGTCTGCCACAAATGAAGTAAAGCAAAGGCTATGCCATAAGTAATGATAGATATAATTTAATGCGGAAATGGCGAAGCTAGGGCGGTTGAGATACATGAGTCAGCCGTGTAGCGGCTGAATTCATCGTGTTGAATAATTTTCGCGCACCAAAATAGTGCGAAGCGCGTCACAGAAGTGCACGACAGCATCGACGACCTATTGCATTGCAAGATTATGGTGCACGAAAGCTGCAAAATGGGCATTAACGGGGATATGCATTAACGATTTGACTTAGGAAAACACAGAAAATAGTGCGGGGCCGCTTAGCCCCACAACTTATTAATTAACTTACCGCCGTCTCTACCTGATCAATGGCGGCTAAATCTTCGCTAACCAATTGCAATTGATACATTTGATAATAACGCCCATGGGCGGCCAGCAGCTCTTGATGCTTACCCTGCTCCACTGCCACACCACGGTGCAACACCAAGATGGTATCAGCATCAACAATGGTTGAAAGGCGGTGAGCAATCACTACCAGCGTGGTATTTTTTCGGATTAGCTGCAATGCCCGCTGAATGGCCTGCTCAGTACCAGAGTCAATATTGGCAGTCGCCTCATCTAAAATCAGGATTTGCGGAGCCTGTACCAATACTCGCGCCATCGCCAGCAACTGTTTTTGCCCAACTGACAAGGTATTCCCCTGCTCACCAAGCAGACTGTGCAATCCATCGGGTAGCGCATGGACTAAAGGGGCCAGTTGCACCGTTTCCAGAGCTTCCCACACTTGCTGTTCAGAGATATCACGGCCTAAAGTCACATTGGCGAAAAAGGAATCAGCCAACACCACTGGGTCCTGTTGCACCATGGCCACCCCTTGGCGCAAGGTCTGATGGGATAACGCGGATAAAGGACGAGCATCCAGCAGAATCTCACCATGTTGCACCGGGTAGTAGCCCATCAACAGGTTAGCCAACGTACTTTTTCCGCTGCCGGTATGCCCGACCAGAGCAACAAACCCGTGCGAAGGTACATCAAGGGAGATATTTTGCAGTACCATTTTATCGCTACGATAAGCAAAGCTGACATTATCCACCTGGATACGGCCACTGGTCAGTGGGCGATCATCAGTACCGTATCCTTGCTGGGCGCGGTCCATCAGATCAAAAATACGTTCCCCAGCCACCACAGCTTGCTGCATGACTGACTGCTGTGATGTGAGTTCAATTAAGGGTTCATTTAAGCGGCCCAGATAGTTAATGAAAGCATACAGCACACCCACCCCCACTGAGCCATCAGGACTGAAACCGAACAACAGTAACAAACCACACAGTACCAAGGCAGAAAACAGGCTCAGCAGCGGGCGCAATAAAAACCCTTCCAAGCGTAAAGTTTGCATGCGTGCCATATAGTGCGCACGGCTGGCAGACTCCATACGTTCGCCAAAACGAGCTTGCTGGCGAAACTGCTGAATCACGCCCATGCCGTTAATAATTTCATTAAAACCGTCGTTAATATCAGCCAAATAAGCCCGGACTCGCCGCACTACGGGTGTGCTGTAATGTTGATAAATGGCCATCACTACCAGCACTGCTGGAAAGATACAGATAGAAATTAGCGCCATACGCCAATCCAGACTGAACATCGCCACCAGCATCGCGCCAATTAATGCCGCGCTTTTTAATACGGTGGAGACCACCATCACATATAAATCTTTAATGACTTCGGTGTCATTTGTGACACGGGAAATCAATTGCCCGACCGGCTGGGTATCAAACGCACTGAGAGGTTGACGCAAAGCGGCATCCATCACTTCAATACGTAGGCGCTGAACCACACCTACGGCAGCACGGTTAAAAAGCAATGCCTGAAAATAATGCAATGCTGCTGCCAACAGTTGCAGCAACAGATAAGCCAATGCCAACCCACTGACTAAACCGAGGGGCAAAGTGCCTTTTGCGACCACATGGTCAATAAAATAACTTATCAAAAGCGGGCCGCTGACCTCGGCGGCAGCCGCAATCCATAACATCAATACCGCCAACCCTAACGGTTTACGATAAGGGGAGCCATAGGAGAGCAGGCGCTTAAGTGTCGGCCAAAGTTGCTGAACTTTACTCATCGGTTTTGGCCTCCGACTCACCATCATCTAATGCTGCCTCCAGTTGTTGATAACGGTACATCTCCCGATACCAGCCGGATTGACTGACTAATACGTTATGTGTCCCGCGCTGCATCACGCCACCATGTTGCATCACTAAAATTTCGCTGGCTTCGGTCAACGCTGAAAGACGGTGCGCACTGATAATCACGGTACGATGCTCACCCCATTCACGCAGATTTTTTAGGATTTCATATTCGGTCTGACCATCAACTGCGGATAGCGCATCATCGAGAATCAGGATTTCAGTATCCAGCAACAGTGCGCGGGCGATGGAAATCCGCTGTTTCTGCCCGCCAGATAGCATCACACCGCGCTCACCCACTTCAGTGTCATAACCCTGAGGAAGGCGTAAAATATCTTCATGCACACTGGCTAAACGAGCGGCCCGCTCAATTTGAGCCTGCGTGGCATCAGGTTTACCCAATGTAATGTTGCCAGCAACCGTATCAGAAAAGAGGAATGGCGTTTGGCTGACCACAGATAAACGGCCACGCCAGTCATGCAACCTAATATCAGACAGCGCATGCCCTTGATAACAAATAGCACCATCATCCACATCAAACTGCCGCTGAATCAATGCCAGTAAGGTACTCTTACCCGACCCTGTAGGCCCGCATAGCCCCAACATCTGCCCCGGTGCTAATTTCAGCGCCACATCATGTAACGCAGGCTGTTCACTACCTGGGTAATAGAAATGGCGAATATTCACCGCGAGTGTGCCACGCCCATCGCTCAGCTCAATATCACCATCTTTAACCACCGGCGCTTCTTCCAGCAAACTGCGAATACGGCTATAGGCGGCACTGCCTCGTTCAACGATATTGAACATCCACGCCAAGGCAAGCATGGGCCAGATCATCAGCCCCAGATACATGATGAAACTGGTAAGTTGACCCAAAGTAATACTGTGATTAACCACCATCCAACTGCCGCCGCCAATCGCCAATAAATTCGCGATCCCGATGGCGATATAGATAGTTGGATCAAAACGGGCATCGATACGTGCGACATACATATTCTTGGCACCGGCTTCTGCCGCTACCTGAGCAAACTGCTGTGATTGATGATCTTCCAGGCCAAAAGCTTTAATCATGCGAATACTGGTCAGGCTTTCTTGCGCCTGGTTATTCAGCGTAGAAAATGCCCCTTGGGCCGATTTGAAACGTTGATGCAGTTGGTCACCGTAATATTTGATCACCACCGCCATTACCGGCATAGGTAACAATGATAACAGTGTTAATTGCCAGCTAATTTGGGTGCTCATTACAATCAGCACCGCGCATCCCATCACCAACGAATCCACCAGCGTCAGCACCCCCTCACCGGCAGCAAAGACCACGCGATCAACATCATTCGTCGCACGAGCCATTAAATCGCCGGTACGATGACGTAAATAGAAACCAGGGGCCTGGCGGCTAAGTTGGCGATAAAAGTTTGACCGCAACTCCACAGCCAATTGATAAGAGGCACCAAATAATAAAACACGCCAGACATAACGCAGTAGGTAGACCACAATAGCGGTTATCAGCATCACACCAATCCATACCAGTAACATATTGGTAGGCATCTGTTTTGTGCTGATACCATCCACAATTACTCCGACCAGTTTAGGCGGCAACAGTTGTAGGATAGCGATAATAATTAACAACAACACCGCGCCTACATAGCGGCGCCATTCACGGCGAAAATACCAGCCTAGTTGTGCAAACAATCTCACTCAGTTTTTTCCTGGTCTGACACCGAATACATCGGTATTTTCTCGCTACGCGCGATGAAGGGGGTAGCATAGCATCGGTAAAAGGGCTTTTAATCCAAATATTCACTCAGGAACAGGCAACATAGTTGTATATTTGATTTTTTCCATCGCAAAACTTGATGTCACATCAATCAGCCCCGGAACACCATTAACCATGCGTTTGTAAAAATTGTCGTAACTTTTCATATCGGCAACTTCGACCTGCATCAGATAGTCATATTCTCCGGCCATACGATAGAACGCCAACACCTCTGGCATTTGCTTAGTAAATTCAACAAATTCCTGATACCAGCCACTATTATGCTGCTGAGTTTTAATCAGCACAAATGCCGTAAGCCCCAACCCCAATTTTTCGCTGTCCAGCAGTGCCACGCGCCCACGGATAAATCCTTCATCCTCAAGGCGTTTTAACCGTTTCCAGCAGGGTGTGGAGGTAAGATTGACGGCTTCGGCCAGTACTTGCAGTGATTGAGTGCAATCTTCTTGCAACATACAGAGGAGTTTACGGTCAGTTTTATCTAACATAACGAGTAACCATAGAATAAATTTCTACCATTTGGCGATAAAGAAGGAAAAATGGCAACGTTTTTTTCTTTAATAACCGTTAATCTAGTCATCATTAGTTTACTACCTACATCGCAGGCCATGAAATGACCAACACTTGGGTAAAAAATGCTATCAGTGAAATAGAAGCTGACTTCCAACGCTCCGCTGATACTCACCTGATCCGCCTAAACCTGCCGGCTTTCCCCGGTATTTATCTCTATTTAAAAGATGAGAGCACCCATCCAACCGGTAGCCTAAAGCACCGTTTAGCTCGTTCACTGTTTCTTTATGGCTTATGTAATGGCTGGATTACAGAAGGAACAACGATAATCGAGGCTTCCTCAGGAAGCACGGCAGTGTCTGAAGCCTACTTTGCCCGGCTGATTGGCCTGCCCTTTATTGCAGTTATGCCAAGTTGCACTGCGCGGCGCAAAGTCGAGCAGATCACCTTCTATGGTGGTCGCTGTCATTTTGTTGAAAGCGCTGGACAAATTTATGCAGCATCTGAACAACTGGCTCGTGACCTGAATGGCCACTATATGGATCAGTTCACTTATGCAGAGCGCGCTACCGACTGGCGTGGCAATAACAACATTGCCGATAGCATCTTCCGCCAAATGGCGCGTGAACCTTTCCCGGTACCTGACTATATCGTCATGAGTGCTGGCACTGGCGGCACATCGGCGACCTTAGGCCGCTATATCCGCTACCAAGGGCATGACACCCAATTGATGGTAGTCGACCCAGAGAATTCAGTATTTTATGACTGTTTCTGTAACCGCGACCGCACGGTTACCGGTAGTTGCGGCAGCCGTATTGAAGGGATCGGCCGCCCACGGGCTGAGCCTTCGTTTATTCCAGAAGTGATCGACAGTATGTTGCGCGTACCCGATGCTGCCAGTGTTGCAACCATTCATTGGTTGGAAGGTATTTTGGGACGCAAAGTGGGGGCATCCACCGGCACTAACGTCTGGGGCGCATTACAATTAGCCAAACAGATGCGTGAGCGAGGCAAAACCGGCGCTATTGTGACGTTGCTCTGCGACAGTGGCGAACGCTATCTGGATACCTATTACAATACCGAATGGGTCAGTAATAACATTGGTGATCTGACCCCATTTAGTAATGAATTAAATAACCTGTAATTAACCGATAAAATTCGGTTTTCCCCTCTTGGATGACCGAGGAAAACCGAATTTTGGCAGAAAAAAACCGGATGATTATCCGGCTGGCTAATAGCTATCCTCAAGTCATCAAAAGGTACAGTTAGGCAGCAAGCGAGTGATCCGCTGAGCTGACACCATCAGTGATTCGGGTGAGTAAGCCCGTTAACACTGCTACAACTCTAAGTACCAAGGAGATAAACCTCAGAATTCGGGGGAATAGGTGAGGTGTGGTGAACTTAGCCAATGTTGCAAATAGTGAGCGACGCCTTGTTGTTCACAGCGCCCAATAACCTGTAACTGAGGTAACTCTTGCTTCAATTGCGGTAATGCGTTTCCCATCACTAAGCCAAGACCTACCCGCGATAGCATCTCTTTATCATTCATCGCATCACCAAAGGCCATACAATCGGCCAGTGTTAAATTGAGATGATGGCTTAATCGCTCTAAAGCCGCCCCTTTGTTGCATCCACGAGGCAACACTTCAAGGCAATCAACCGCTGAAAAACAAAAATCGGCTTCGCCGCCCATCTGCTGCTCAAGCTGGGTTTTAAGCTCGGTCAATTCCTGATGTGAGGCAATAAAGCAAATCTTATGATTACCAGTTAGAGGCAATGCGCTCAGTGCCGTGAGCTGAAACTGGAAGCCACTGGTTTTATGTGCAGTCAGCAGCGCAGGGTCATTACAATCAGTAAACCAACCATCATCACGGAAAATATGGATACTGGCACGGGTCTGCCACGGAGTTCGTAACACAAACTCCACCAGTTCTGCGGGCAAATCCATACCGTATAATGCTTCACCCTCTACATCACAGACTCGGGTCCCATTGCCAGTGATCAAATAACCATTTATGCCTGAGTGAGATAAAATCCCTTTCATATCAATATAATGTCGACCGGTAGCAAAGGTTAGGATCATCCCGTTGTCCACCAACTGGTGTAACGCATTCAATGTAGCGCCGCCAATTTTATGGTCGCGCATCAGTAAGGTTCCATCCATATCAAAAGCGGCTAAACGGTACATTTAAAACCTCGATAACAGCAAAACTGGTGGTATGAATAAAATTATGACGTACTATTTACGGAACTAATAGTGAACAATTAAATTAAACTATTCCTGATTTATAAGCAGCCCGAATAGGCGTAATGGATACTATCAGTTTGAACACGCACAGCACTGAGAGTGCCAGATCACGTTGTAACTCATCGCCACATGAGAATGAACCGTGCAGATCCCTAAGTCATTTAAAAATAAAGGCATTTGATGAGTTCGTCCAAGAGCTAAAATAGCCTTAATGGGATAACATCTTAATTATGCGCATTATTCACCGACTAACCCAATATCAGCGCTTGTATCAGAAGTTTGGCGATCAACCTGCGGCGACCACCGTCAGTGAACTGGCAGGCTTACTATTTTGCAGTGAGCGACATGCCCGCACTCTGATTCAACAACTACAAGCGAATGACTGGCTCAGTTGGCATTCACAAGTTGGCCGCGGCAAACGCGCGCAACTACAATGCCTGAAAAAACCTGATGCACTGCGTGCAACCTACCTGCAATTGTTCCTTGAGCAAGGTGACCATCAAGCTGCTCTCGCACTCGCCCAACTGGAACCTGAACGCCTTCAAGCGTTACTAAACCCTCACATGGGGGGACAATGGCAAGCCGATAGCCCAATACTGCGAATCCCTTATTATCGGGAGCTTGAACCGTTAAATCCAATGACCGTCAGTGGCCGGGCAGAGCAGCATCTGATTTATACTTTACATGCTGGCCTGACCCGATTTAACACCGGAGACCCACTGCCAAAACCGGATCTGGCCCATCACTGGCAAGTCAGCGATGATGGTTTAACCTGGCAATTCTTCTTACGCAGTCAATTACGTTGGCATAATGGGGAACATATCCGCAGCGAGCAGTTGTTGCAAACGCTGGCACTGCTGCGGGCAAATCCACGCAGCCAACCGAGTTTTGCCAATATTGCAACGATTACCCTGCCCCATGCTTTATGCCTGAAATTTACGCTGCTGCATCCTGATTACTGGCTGGCACATCGGCTGGCAGATTTACCGTGTAAACTGTTTCATCCCGACGCCTCACTTCTGGGGGCTGGCCCATTTAAGTTAGCGACCTTTAACCCACATCTGGTCCGGTTGGAGCAGCACGAATTTTACCATTTGCAACATCCTTATCTGGAATTCATTGAATACTGGATAACTCCAAGCCTTGTCGTACAGTCAGCGGATGGGAGTTGCCAACACCCGGTACGTATAACCATTGGACAGGAGGAGGATTTCCCTTTAGCCCGCCCTGTTCAGCGCAGTATGAGCCTTGGATTTTGCTATCTGGCCATCAATCGGCACCTCAATAATATTACTCCCCAGCAAATAGCCAAATTGCTGATGCTAGTGCAAACTTCCGGCATCTTAGAAGAGTTATCCATTCGGCGTGGTGTGATAACGCCTAGTCATGAAATGCTACCCGGCTGGCCTATCCCCCGGTTTAGCGCCGATGAAAACCCGCCATTGCCTGCCCATCTGATACTGACCTATCAACCTCCAATGGAACTTGAGAGTGTTGCCGAACAACTAAAAGCGGTATTGGCAACCCATGGTTGCACATTAGAAATCCGCGCCAGTCGTGATAAGCAGTGGAAAGATACTCATCAAATTGAAGAGGCAGACTTATTATTAGCGGACCACTTAGTTGGTGAATCTCCTGAAGCGGCGATGGAAAGCTGGCTCCAACTTGATCCGCTGTGGCGCGGTATACTCTCCCCTGCTCAATTAGAACTACAGCAACAAACACTGATACAGATTCAGCAAACTGAACTTGCGGCTGAGCGTTTCCGCCAATTGCGTGAATATTATAATGGTCTGATGCTGGCAGGGCTGATTCTCCCACTATTCAATTATCAGTATCAGGTCAATGCTCCACCACGGATTAACGGTGTTACCCTAACCGCATATGGTTGGTTTGATTTCAATCAGGCATGGCTCCCACCGGCGACTACCTGATTGCCAAATGCAGGTTGCTACCCTTTCGTCCGTGAACTGAGTAACATACCGCCAATTCTTTATTTTGCTGTGGGTTGGCTCTTTCGAGGCTCACAGCCGTACGAGGTCACAGTATGAAACGCGCTGTCGTTGTATTTAGTGGTGGGCAAGATTCCACTACCTGTTTAATTCAAGCATTACAGCAATATGATGAAGTCCACTGCATTACATTCGATTACGGACAGCGCCACCGCGCAGAAATTGATGTTGCTCGCGCGCTTGCCACGCAGCTTGGTGCTAAAGCACACAAAGTGCTAGATGTTGGCATGCTCAATGAGTTAGCGGTGAGCAGTCTGACCCGAGACAGTATCCCTATCCCCTCTTTTGATGAAGAGGATGCCGATACGGTTCCCAGTACGTTTGTCCCTGGTCGCAATATTCTATTCCTGACCTTAGCCGCAATTTATGCTTATCAAGTGCAAGCTCCGACGGTTATCACCGGGGTTTGTGAGACTGACTTCTCCGGCTACCCTGATTGCCGGGATGAGTTCGTGAAGGCTCTCAACCATGCAATCGATTTGGGTATTGGCCGAGATATCGCTTTCATTACCCCTTTAATGTGGCTGGATAAAGCAGAAACCTGGGCACTAGCTGATTATTATCAGCAACTCGAGCTGGTCCGCCACGAGACACTTACTTGCTACAATGGGATTCAAGGCGATGGTTGCGGCCAATGTGCTGCCTGCCATTTACGAGCCAAAGGGCTGGCGTTCTATCTTGCTAATAAGCCAAAAGTATTATTGAGCTTGAAACAAAAAACCGGGCTAGCTTGATTATTGTTCACTCAGATAGCCACTGTAATCGACCCATTGCCTTGTTCTAATCGTGACCTCGCTCATCAGAGCGAGGTATATCGCGGCCATTGCACATTTAACCAGATATTCAGGGAAAATATCCCTCCCCGGCAACAAAGCCGAGTTATCCTGTAATACCTCGATTGACAAACTCGTCCAGTTTTTCCCTTAGTTCTCCCTCAATGGGCAATGCTCTCTGACTACGCAGATCGATACAGACAAACGTTAGTTCTGCATCTGCCACCGGAATAGATTCAGGCTCTAGCGTGACAGTCTGTTTCATCACACCACTTTTACCGTTTAGCTTTAATAACTGGCTATCGATTCGTAGCAGATCCCCCAATACTGCAGGCCGACGGTAGTTGATATTGATATTAACCACGATAAAAGCGATTTGGTTTTCAGCCATCCATTGCGCTGCTGGCTCCCCATCAAGCCATTCCCAACGCGCTTCTTCGAGAAACTCTAAGTAGCGGGCATTATTAACATGTTGGAAAACATCAATATGAAAACCCCGGACTTTAATATGAGTATGCATGACAGCGAGCTTCTCCAGACAGTGAATAAAAATTATGTACCTTCGGCAGTAAAATAGAGTTGGCAAGAGAATACCCGCACAACTGGTACGACCTCACAGCAAGATTAGCAGAGGGAAATCACTTCATCGCATGCTTACGATATAATCTAGAGCGAAATCACAGTTTCCCTCTGCTACTGCGACTTACATTATGAAAAGATGGGGATTATTTGTGGTGAAAATAGTCACTGATATCTGTCTGACCACAGCACATCCCCATCACCAACTAAAGTTACATTTTAAGCTTGGTATTGTTTCTCTCTAAAAACGAGGGGCCGATACCTGGAACTTCGAGTAACTGCTCAACATCAGTAAAAGGGCCGAACTGCTCGCGATAATTAACGATAGCCTCTGCCTTCTTCCTGCCAATTCCGCTCAGGAACTGGGCCAACTGTTCCGCATTAGCACTATTAATATTGATTTGGCTATATGCACTGTCCGTTGAGCTGCCAGCTGTGGTTGTTGCCGTTGCATTGGTCTTATCCGCCACTTTGGCAGGCGAAGAGCCTGCTTTTAGCTGGCTATTTATTGGAGTATGGCTTTGCGAATTGAGGTCTTTATTCTGAGTCGTACTCGTAGGGCTGACGGGAGCGGCAAAAACTACCTGCTGGATATTCAGACCTGCGAACAATGCGGTTATAACAAATAATTTTCCTATGAATTTCATGCTGTATCCTCCTTGTGTTTGACAGCATGACTACCTTGCCGCAACCTCCGATTCATCACAAAGGGTAGATTTCAGATATGCGAAAGGTCGCCAAAGCGACCTTTCTTTATTACATCGAGTTGCAGATGTATGCGAGACTCATGGCAATTATGGTTTTATTGCGGCTGCTGTTGCTCCGCTGGCCCCATCTTAATGGTTGCCTGTTTGTGCAGATTTGCCATCAATGCATCAAAAGTCACACCGCTTGACCCTTCTAGCATTTTAGCGCTAAAGGTCTTCATCTCGCCTTCCGGCAATTTACCCGGCGTTACTGATAGCAGTTCGATCAGTACGATGTTGTCTTGACGATCCTGGGATAAGCCATAAACCGACTGATCTTTTTGCGGATGAGGCAAGGCAAAAATAGTCTGCACTAATTGATCATCGTCTGGTGCACGTGACAAGGTTTTCTTCTCGCCAAAGCTGATACCAGCAGCTTTCATCGCCTCTTCGCCTTTACCTTGTTTCAGAGCAGTCAGGAGTTTCTCACCATCAACACGTGCCAATTGTTCTGCTTTCTGACGTTTCACCAACTCAGCAACCTGATCACGTACTTGATCAAATGGTTGAATACCTTCAGGTTTATGAGCATCAATGCGGATAACAAAAGCACGGTCGCCGTCAACAGTGATTACATCTGAATTACTACCTGGCGCACCATTTTCACCGACCAGGCCACCGTCAAAGATTGCCTGTACAACCGGTTTGAAGTTAACCTCAGCAGGTACTGCGTCGCGAGTAAACCAGCCAGTTTGCTTAGCTTTAGCACCTGCTGCTTCTTCCGCTGAGGCTAGAGATTCGTTATCACTGGTAGCGGCTTCACTGACCTTTTGCTGTAACGCGTAGTAAGCGTCAACAGCTTTTTCCTGCTTAACTTGTTTTGCCAGTGCATCATGCACTTCTGACAAAGGTTTAACCAGGGCAGGTTTGATGTCATTTAAGCGAACAACCAGATAACCCACCGAAGATTTAACCACATCAGACAGTTGGCCCTTCTCGGTCAAATTCGCTTGTTTCAGTTCATCAGCCGTAGTTTCTGGTTCCAACCACCCCAGTTCACCCCCATTTTTGCGGGAAATGATATCGGTAGATTTCTCTTTTGCCATCGCAGCAAAATCAGCACCTTTTTTCAGCTCCTCTAACGCCGCTTTGGCTTCAGCTTCAGTTTTAAACTGAATCACACTGTAGTTGCGTTGTTCCGGCTGGGTATAGCTGCTTTTATGCAGTTCATAATACGCCGCGATATCTTCCTCGGTGAGCGTGATTTTGTCCTGCATCGCGGCAGCATCCATCGTAATGAAACTGACTTTCATCTGTTCCGGTGCAATGAAGCTATTCTTGTTCTGGTCGTAGTAGGCTTGCAGCTCTTCATCAGTGACTTTCTGCTGTGCCTGAAGGGCTTTGAGATCAACTGTCGCCAGACGAACTTCACGTTGCTGCAAAATCAGCTCTGACATCGCCTGTGCTTCGATAGGCAGAACAAAGCCAGTATCACCAAACGCTTGCAGCAATTGTTGATTAATGAGCTGCTGACGCTGTAATTGCGCGAATTGATCAGGGGTGTAGCCCATCCGATTAACCAGTTCAAGATATTTGTTGTTATCGAACTTATTATCGGTCTGGAAATAAGGTGCCTGGCGGATGGCATCTTTAACTTGTTCGTCGCTAGCAGTCAGGCCCAGTTTTTTGGCGTACTGGTCAAGCAACATGTTGTTGACCAACTGCCCCAATACCTGCTGGCGTAATTGCAGCATGTAGCCTTCATTGGCGGCCAGTGCGGAGAATTGTTCACCTAATTGCTGCTGCAAGCGGCCACGCTCACTCTGTACAGCTTGTTCTAACTGAGCACGACTAATCTCTTGGCCATTAACTTTGGCTGCGAAGTCGTTGGAACCGCCAATCAGATAGCTGCCAACCCCGGTCAGGATAAAGGACAACATGATCAAGGCCAGAATGATTTTGAGCACGACGTTATTAGCAGCCGCGCGTAAATTGTCCATCATAATGTGACAATACTCCGCTGTAATATGGATTAAAACTGTTGCGCAGGTCTAAATAAACCCAGCATTCCTTGCGACAGCCCTTCGTGCTGCTGCGCGTTAAACTGCTTACTCTATTTGTTACTGCCTATTTTTGCTCTAAACGGGTCGCTGATATTCTCTCGTCAGACTAACATTTTACCCCCGTTTAGCGCTCAGCCAGTTCAACTGCCTAAGCGAAAAAAAAGCGCATCATTAACGATGCGCCTTGTATCTTACCTTACCAGCTCAACTGCGTCAGGTTATTGTTTAACACAAACAATATATACCCTTGGTACTTGAAGTTGCACAGGTGCCCGCTACTTTTACTAACCCGAATCGCTGACCTGAGCAGACTCATCGGTATTCGTTCGCTTACAACCTGGCTGCTACTTCATTTCCTTTGGGTATACGCGCAGATGAGAATTGACGCGGCAATCAGTTTACTGCGTCTTTCAAGCCTTTACCGGCACGGAAGCCTGGTACTTTAGCAGCAGGAATACTGATTTCTTTGCCTGTCTGAGGGTTGCGGCCAGTACGTGCAGAACGCTCACGTACTGCAAAAGTACCAAAACCAACCAGAGCTACATCATCCCCTTCTTTCAAAGATTCAGTAACAGAAGCAATAATTGCATCTAACGCGCGCCCAGCGGCCGCTTTGGAAATATCTGCACCTGCGGCAATTTTGTCGATCAGTTGTGACTTATTCACTCTTTCATCCCCTTTAGAATTCTATCGTCGCGCCGAAAATCCCTACGGACAACACGACAGCGCAGCTGTTATATCAATCCTATCCAACCTTGGCAAGCAGCCCAAAGGCATAAACTTTTGTCGGACAGACGAACTAACTTAGCGGCACAAAAAATAGCTGGCAAGTAGCATTTCACTTACCAGCATCAGTTTTATCAATACTTCTTGCGATCCGTCACTATTTTGACGCTACCGGCTGTGCCCCGAAGGCTGGATTTTGCAACGCGATGGCTAAAACATCATCAATTAGTTTAACCGGATGAATCTCCAGATCAGCGATAACATTATCTGGGATCTCTTCCAAATCACGTTTGTTATCCTCGGGAATCAGCACAATTCTGATCCCGCCACGGTGAGCTGCCAGCAATTTCTCTTTCAAACCGCCGATTGGCAATACTAAACCACGCAAGGTGATTTCACCGGTCATCGCCACATCCGCGCGCACTGGGTTACCGGTCAGACAAGAAACCAGCGCGGTACACATAGCAATACCTGCACTCGGGCCATCTTTCGGCGTCGCACCTTCAGGCACATGCACATGGATATCGCGTTTTTCGTAGAAATCAGGGTTAATACCTAATTTATCTGCGCGCGCACGTACCACTGTCAGTGCCGCCTGAATTGATTCTTGCATCACTTCACCCAGCGAGCCGGTGTAAGTCAGCTTGCCTTTGCCCGGAACGCATGCAGTCTCAATAGTCAGTAAGTCACCACCCACTTCCGTCCATGCCAGCCCAGTCACTTGACCTACGCGATTCTCAGTATCAGCTCGGCCATAATCGACCTTCTGCACACCTAAGAAGTCTTTCAGGTTGTCACCGTTGATTTCAATGTGCTTAACCGTTTTATCCATCAGCAGATTTTTTACTGCTTTACGGCACAGTTTGGAGATTTCACGCTCCAGACTACGCACCCCAGCTTCACGGGTGTAATAACGGATAATGCTCATAATGGCACTGTCATCGATGGTCAGTTCGCCTTTCTTAATGGCGTTGCGCTCAAACTGTTTCGGCAACAGATGCTGCTTGGCAATATTGAGTTTCTCATCTTCGGTATAACCGGACAGGCGAATAACTTCCATACGATCCAGCAACGGCGCTGGAATATTCATGGAGTTGGAGGTGGCAACGAACATGACATCCGACAGATCATAATCCACTTCCAGATAGTGATCGTTGAATGCAACGTTTTGTTCTGGGTCCAAAACCTCCAGCAGTGCTGACGCAGGATCACCGCGCATATCGGACGCCATCTTATCAATCTCATCCAACAGGAAGAGTGGGTTCTTCACCCCAACTTTCGCCATCTTCTGGATCAATTTACCCGGCATAGAGCCGATATAGGTGCGGCGATGACCACGGATTTCCGCTTCATCACGCACCCCTCCCAGCGCCATACGGACATACTGGCGGCCAGTAGCACGAGCAATAGATTGCCCCAGAGAGGTTTTCCCCACCCCAGGAGGCCCTACCAGGCACAGGATTGGCCCTTTAATCTTGCTAACACGGCTCTGTACTGCGAGGTATTCTAAAATACGATCTTTAACTCGTTCCAAACCATAGTGATCGGTATCCAGAACTTCCTGCGCTTTTACCAAGTCTTTTTTAACTTTACTGCGGCTGTTCCAAGGCACCTGCAACATCCAATCAATATAACCACGTACTACGGTTGCTTCCGCAGACATCGGTGACATCATTTTCAGTTTTTGCAGCTCAGCTTCGGTTTTTTCACGTGCATCTTTCGGCATTTTGGCCGCTTCGATTTTACGCTTCAGCGCTTCGTGCTCATCAGGCGTATCGTCCATCTCGCCCAGTTCTTTCTGAATGGCCTTCATTTGCTCGTTCAGATAGTACTCGCGCTGGCTCTTTTCCATCTGTTTTTTGACGCGATTACGAATCCGTTTTTCAACCTGTAACAGATCGATTTCTGATTCCATCATCGCCATCAGGTACTCCAGACGTTCGGTGACATCGAACATCTCCAGAACAGCCTGTTTATCATTTAACTTCAACGGCATATGTGCCGCGATAGTATCAGCAAGACGTGCTGCATCATCAATGCTGTGCAGTGAAGCCAGCACTTCTGGTGGGATCTTTTTATTCAGTTTGATATAGCCTTCAAACTGATTAATCGCCGTGCGAACCAATACTTCTTGTTCACGATCGTCCATCACTGGCGATTCAAGATATTCTGCCTGAGCAGCAAAATGCTCACCGCTGTCGGAAAGCGTGGTAATACGCGCACGCTGTAGCCCTTCAACCAGCACTTTGACCGTGCCATCAGGTAACTTCAGCATTTGTAAAATCGAGGCTACAGTGCCTACTGAAAACAGATCGTTGATACCAGGCTCATCAGTCGAAGCTTCTTTCTGCGCAACCAGCATGATTTTTTTATCATGGTCCATTGCCGCTTCCAGGCACCGAATCGACTTTTCCCGGCCAACAAACAGTGGGATCACCATATGCGGATAAACCACCACATCGCGCAGAGGCAATACGGGGATTTCTATGCGTTCGGAACGCTCAGGGTTCATAGAGCTCTCTCTTAGTTTAGCTTCCGCCAGATTACTGGGAATCTCGTGAAACACGAGTCATCACGAGTTTCACTAAATAGGTAATTGAGTATATGGGGACGAATGTCTTACATTCAACGATTACAATGCGAGGAAAAAGAAATGGGGGATAAAATCCCCCATTGTCATACTAACCATCTGGATTATTTGGCTAATTATTCGCCAGAAGCTTGGGCTTCCGGTTGGCCATAAATCAGCATCGGCGCAGATTGGCCAGCAATAACTGACTCATCTACCACCACTTTCTCCACACTGTCCATTGACGGTAAATCGTACATGGTATCTAGCAATGCGCCCTCTACGATAGAACGCAGGCCACGAGCACCTGTTTTACGCGCCATCGCTTTCTTGGCGATTGCAGTCAACGCCTCATCGCGGAACTCAAGCTCCACACCTTCGAGATTGAACAACGCCTGATACTGTTTGGTCAGTGCGTTTTTCGGTTCTTTCAGGATCTGAATCAGCGCGTCTTCACTCAATTCACTCAGTGTTGCAACTACCGGTAAACGGCCAATAAATTCAGGGATCAAGCCGAATTTAATTAAATCTTCTGGCTCAGCCTGACTCAACAACTCGCCTTCGGTTGCTTTTTCTGACTTGCCTTTTACCGTAGCCCCGAAACCGATACCCGTTCCGGTGTTAATGCGCTGCCCGATAACTTTGTCCAGGCCGGCGAAAGCACCACCACAGATAAACAGAATTTTAGAGGTATCAACCTGCAAAAACTCCTGCTGCGGATGCTTACGGCCACCTTGTGGTGGTACGGCAGCAATCGTCCCTTCAATCAATTTCAACAGGGCCTGCTGCACACCTTCACCCGAGACGTCACGCGTGATAGACGGGTTATCAGACTTACGTGAAATTTTATCAATTTCATCGATATAGACGATACCACGTTGCGCTTTCTGCACGTCGTAATCACATTTCTGCAATAACTTCTGAATGATGTTTTCAACATCTTCGCCCACGTAACCTGCTTCAGTTAGCGTGGTCGCATCTGCCATGGTAAACGGCACATCCAGGAAACGAGCCAATGTCTCTGCCAACAGTGTTTTACCACTACCGGTTGGGCCAATCAGTAGAATATTACTTTTGCCCAGTTCGATGCCATTACTGGTATCACCATTGCGCAAACGCTTATAGTGGTTGTATACCGCAACTGCCAACACTTTTTTCGCCGGTTCCTGACCGATGACATAATCATCCAGGTGATGGCGGATTTCGTGCGGCGTAGGCAGCGAACTGCGCTCCCGATGCGGGGCAACTTCTTTGATCTCTTCGCGAATAATGTCGTTACACAAATCGACACATTCATCGCAGATATACACTGACGGCCCGGCAATTAGCTTACGCACTTCATGCTGGCTTTTGCCGCAGAAAGAGCAATACAGCAGCTTTCCAGAACCGTCTTTGCGCTTATCTGTCATCAGTAAACCTCTTCTTCAGTATCTGCCACACCCGAAACTATGGTGGCAGGGAGACTATTCTCGCTATTGCTGGACGCCACGCTAACCTTCAGCGGACAGCCGATATATCGGGTAGTTAGTGAACAATGTGCAATACAACTGTTCGATTACACGATTTGTTCTATTTACATACACTATAGTATATCGGCTCACAGAAATAAGTCGTTAGTCACGACGGGTGAACACGGAATCAACTAATCCGTATCCTACAGCCTCTTCAGCCGACAAGAAACGGTCACGTTCAGTGTCTCTCTCTATTTCTTCAAGAGATTTTCCCGTGTGAAGTGCCATCAGTTCATTCATGCGCGATTTCACTTTTAAAATCTCTCTGGCATGAATTTCAATATCTGTCGCCTGCCCCTGGAAACCGCCCAACGGTTGGTGAATCATTACCCGTGAATTCGGCAAGCAGAAACGTTTACCCTTAGCACCCGCAGTCAACAGGAACGCACCCATTGAACATGCCTGGCCCATACAGATAGTGCTGACATCAGGTTTAATGAATTGCATGGTGTCATAAATTGACATCCCAGCAGTGATCACCCCGCCTGGTGAGTTGATATACAAAAAGATGTCTTTTTCTGGATTTTCTGCTTCCAGAAACAGCATCTGTGCCGTAATCAGGTTGGCCATATGGTCTTCAACCTGACCGGTCAGGAAAATAATGCGCTCTTTTAACAGACGGGAGAAGATATCGTAAGAACGCTCCCCACGTGAAGTCTGCTCAACCACCATTGGCACCAGAGCCATGTTAGGTGCAAATTGATCTCGTTCGCCACTGTATGACATTACCGTCTCCTAATAGAATTTACTTTGGCGCCATTCATAACCGATTCTACTTGAGATAAGTAATGATGACTATGTTCATGCATCAAGGTCGCGTGCAAGCCGTCTGGTTACCCAGACACATTCGACGGTGGTAATCAGCCAGTGTTTCATCAACATCTTATATGAACGTCTGTTAGGTTAATTGGGGGATTAATCGTCTTTTTCAAGCCCCTGAGCACTTTTTTTTAACCAAGCGGACGCTCATTATCTTTGCTGTAATCCTGACGCTCTATTGATTGTTCATCTGTTAAGTATTGCATTTCACTTTTCAAATATAGCGCAGATTAGGGCGAAACATGCCAGATTAATCATACTATTGAGTGATTATTGTTACAAAAAGAAAAGCCCGTAGCCAAAGGCTACGGGCTTAATCAATCAAAAAACCGGATATACCCTTCGTATCAGGAGTTGCAGAGTGCCAGCTACGACACTCACCCGAATCACTTTACTGCTTTAGCTCATCGGTATTTGTTCAATTGCAACCTACCTGCAACGCCAATTTTTTGGCGATATATTACATCCAGCTTGATGCGCTAAAAAACATTACGCAGCAGTGGTCTGATTCATCAGTTCACTGAAGGTAGTTGGTTTTTCAGTTACTTTGGCTTTAGCCAGCAGAGTTTCTACTGCTTGTTCTTCCAGAGCAACGTTACGCATATTGTTCATCAGCTCTTTATTTTTGCTGTAGAACTCAATCACTTCTTGTGGATCTTCGTAAGCAGATGCCATTTCTTCGATCAGTGCTTTAACGCGATCTTCATCCGCTTTCAGCTCGTGCTGGCTGATAACTTCGCCCAGCAACAAACCAACAACTACGCGACGTTTAGCTTGTTCTTCGAACAATTCACGTGGCAGTTCAGCAGCTTGTTTCTCGTTACCACCAAAACGCTGTGCAGCCTGACGGCGCAGAACGTCGATTTCACCTTCAACCAGTGCCGCGGGAACGTCAATTTCGTTAGCGCTGACCAGACCGTCAATTGCCTGAGTTTTAACACGGTTGCGCACTGCGCCTTTCAGCTCACGCTCCATGTTTTTGCGCACTTCAGCACGCAGACCTGCTACTGAACCATCAGCAACGCCGAAACGCTTGATGAATTCTTCAGTCAGTTCTGGCAGCTCACGCACTTCAACTTTCTTCAACACTATGTCAAATTTAGCTGATTTACCTTTCAGGTTTTCTGCGTGGTAATCTTCTGGGAAGTTTACGTCGATGGTGAATTCTTCACCGGCTTTATGGCCGATAACACCTTCTTCGAAACCTGGGATCATACGACCCTGGCCCATTGCCAGTACGAAATCAGACGCTTTACCACCTTCAAACTCTTCACCGTCGATAGAGCCGGTGAAATCCAGAGTTGCGCGATCTTCTGCAGTCGCAGCAGCGTCAGTTTCTTTCCAGGTAGCTTGTTGCTTACGCAGAGTTTCCAGCATGGTATCAACGTCAGCGTCGTTTACTTCAACAACTGGCTTTTCTACTTCAATGCTTTCCAGATCTTTCAACTCAACTTCTGGGTACACTTCAAACTCAACGGAATAAGTAAAATCTTCGCCCTGCTTGAATTCACCAGGCACATAGTTTGGTGCACCAGCTGGGTTGATTTTTTCTTTAATGATCGCATCAACGAAATTACGTTGCATCAGGTCACCCAGAACATCCTGGCGAACAGATGCGCCGTAACGCTGTTCAACGATGTTCATCGGCACATGGCCTTTACGGAAACCGTCGATACGAACACTTTTAGCGGCTTTCACTAATTCGCTTTTTACTGCTTTCTCAATGCTGTCAGCAGCAACAGTAATTGTTACACGGCGGCCAAGGCCTTGAGTGGTTTCAACAGAAACTTGCATCTTGTTACCTCAAAAAAATCACAGTGCTCGGTCAACTCCAGAAGCTGCAAACAAAGCAACACCATTAAATGATGCTAACTCTGAAAACACCCTCTAAGAACCGGGACGGCCGCATTATACAGAACCGAGTATCCCAGATGTCAGAAGCGTCCCGAAACCATTCCGGAAAAATAAGACGCGACATTATAGCGGCGCACAGGTTATGAGTCGAGGAAAGCAAGCGAATGTTGTCGCGGTAAAATTCACGCGTGAATCGTTCCCTCAGCTAAAACTCCTGTGGCGCACTAAGGAAATAAAGGTGTCGCCTATACAGAAACACAAACGGCCCTGAGGCCGCTTGCTAAATTCTCACCTACTAATACCCTAAATCAGGCCGGAATTACTACTGTTATCCAGCCTGTTTTGGATTAATACTGTCACTTAAGCCAATGTACCTGCTAAGCCAATGTACCTGCGCCACGACAAGATGGAGAAGTTGGTACCGTGTCTTGTAACCCCGCCCACTCTTTCAGCGTGTAGGTATGTAAAGCCAATGCATGAACAGTGCCGGCCAGCTCATCAGCCAACACACTATAAATCGCACGATGGCGACTGAGAAAGCGCTGATCTTGAAATTTATCGCTGACGATCACAATTTTAAAATGACTTTCAGAACCGGCTGGAACATTGTGGCGATAACTTTCATTAATCACCTCCAAATGATCCGGTTCAAATGCCACTTTTAGTTTTTCTTCAATTTGTTCCCGAATCAAAATCATCATGATCTCCTTACCGCTGAGGCAGAAAGCTGCCTACTACCTATCTATTCCAAACCCAATACCTATCTATTGCAAACCCACTACCTACTGCAATATTAGTTGATTTTCGCTGTTTTATAACATTTCAGATACAAAATATCCCGAATATCTCCCTTCTGCTCATTTAAGGTATAAGGCTAATCTGATAGTCAGGGGAAAAGGTTACTTGTAAGGTCTTTAAGCGAAATGAAAGGTCACAGGGCGAAAAATCACTTTTTTTGCTGAATTTCTCTACATCAGGATCTTCCACCAGCCAATCTCAGTGCTATGATGGCGCGACTGCACATTCGCAAAATAACATGGCAGCTATCCCGCTCTGATTATTAAAGAATTCCATAACTATTGAGAAAGTGAACATGCTAAAGAAAATTCTTTTCCCGCTGTTGGCTGTTTTTATACTGGCGGGTTGTGCTGCCAGTAACAACACTCTGAATGTCACCCCGAAGGTGGTATTACCACCACAAGATCCAACTCTGATGGGGATTACTATCAGCATTAATGGTGCAGACCAGCGTCAAGATGCTGCACTGGCTAAAGTAAATCGTGAAGGCCAACTGGTGGTATTAACCCCATCCCGTGACCTGCGCTTCCTGTTACAGGAAGTGTTGGAAAAACAGATGACTGCTCGTGGCTATATGATTGGTACCGATGCTCCAGTTGATTTGCAGATTGTAGTAAACCAACTGTTTGCCGATGTACAGGAAGGTAACCTGCGCTACAACATCACCACTAAAGCGGATATTTCCATTACTGCGACCGCAAAAAATGGTAATAAACAGGTTAAAAACTACCGTGCCAGCTACAACGTTCAGGGCGCATTTACTGCAACTAACGAAAAAATCACCAATGCCGTTAATACGGTGTTGAGCGATGTTATTGCAGATATGGCGCAAGATACTAGCGTCAGCGGCTTTATCAAACAAAATGCCCGCTAATCGGTTGTTTGCTTAATATCATTATTACTGCTTAACAGAATGCTTTGCCCCGACCTTGGGGCAGAGCATGTAGGTCTCACATGCCCAATCGCTATTCAAACCTTTTTACCCAACGTAACTCCCTTATTCTTCTGTTGTTGGGGTTTGCTTCCGGCCTTCCCTTGGCCCTTACCGGTGGTACGCTGCAAGCATGGATGACGGTTGAGAACGTCGATCTGAAAACCATTGGTATCTTCTCTCTGGTTGGTCAGGCCTACGTCTTCAAGTTCCTCTGGTCCCCCTTGATGGACCGCTACACTCCCTCGTTTCTTGGCCGTCGGCGCGGTTGGTTGGTGATAAGCCAACTGTTATTAATCGCCGCGATTATTGCCATGGGCTTTATGGAGCCGGCGAAGCATTTATGGTGGTTGGCGGCAATCGCCGTGTTGGTCGCCTTCTGTTCGGCATCGCAAGATATTGTTTTTGATGCCTATAAAACCGACTTGCTCACCGCAGAAGAGCGCGGTACTGGTGCCGCAGTTTCTGTACTGGGTTATCGTCTCGCAATGCTGGTGTCTGGCGGGCTGGCGCTATGGATAGCGGATCGCTATCTTGGCTGGCAATCCACTTACTGGTTAATGGCCGGGTTAATGTTAATTGGGGTGTTTGCTACCTTATTAGCTCCTGAACCTGATATCCGTATCGCGCCACCAAAAACGTTGGAACAGGCGATCGTCGCCCCATTGCGTGATTTCTTTGGCCGCAACAATGCATGGCTGATTCTGCTGTTAATTGTGTTGTACAAAATGGGCGATGCCTTTGCCGCGAGTTTGAGTACCACTTTTCTGATCCGTGGCGTTGGGTTTGATGCCGGTGAAGTCGGGTTGGTGAATAAATCATTAGGACTGATTGCCACAATTATTGGCGCACTGTATGGCGGCCTGTTAATGCAACGCCTGAGCTTGTTCCGCGCGTTGATGATATTCGGTATTTTACAAGCTATCTCGAATGTGGGTTATTGGCTGTTATCCATCACTGACAAGAATATCTTCTCCATGGGCAGTGCCATCTTCCTGGAGAATCTGTGTGGTGGCATGGGAACTGCGGCCTTTGTCGCATTGCTGATGACATTGTGTAACAAGTCATTCTCCGCGACACAATTTGCCCTGTTATCGGCGCTGTCCGCCGTTGGGCGCGTTTATGTTGGCCCGATTGCTGGATGGTTTGTTGAAACACATGGCTGGCCATTGTTCTATCTATTCTCTATTGCGGCAGCCATTCCAGGCCTATTCCTACTGTATATTTGTCGCCAAACGCTGGAACACACCCAGAAAACTGATGAATTTATGCCTCGAACTGCTTTTAAAACCGCTTATCGCTGGGCGCTACGCTTGTTGACGGTTGGCTGCATATTGTTAGCTATATGGCTAATTTTACTGATAAGTAACGCATTGGATTGGACCGCCGCTCCACACGTAGCTGATATGTTGTTGTTACGCGGCATTCAGCTCAGCGTAGTCGGGATGCTTCTGGGTGGAATATTAGATTATCTGGCACTCAGGCGCGAAAAATTAGCCTAATAAACTGCATTAGATGACAAAGGCCGGTACTTATACCGGCCTTTTTTATGCCAGTAAAATAAGCCACCTGAATCCTTCCTTGCTCACTTATTGATATGAGTCACATATTTAAGTAACAGTTGCACATTGCTATTCACAAAATGAGATCCGCATCACTTTCAACTATTTATCCTTTCGTGCTGTGGGACTATGATGAGCGCACTTTTTGTTAAGGACTGTGTCCTTTTGTTTCCCCTGACATCTTTCAACTACACAGAGGCATTTATGCGTAAAATTCTTATCGGTGCGCTCGCGCTGACAACAGTCACTTTGGCTCCAGTTGCACAAGCTGAATACCAGTGGGGTTTTGGTAATATCAGCATGAACTATCTTGACTGGACCCGAAGCACTACGCATAAATCAGGAGGTTCATCACATAAAGATGACTTCGCTTATATCGAGTTAGAAGGGGGTGCAGGTTATAGCTGGGGGGAGGTCTATGGTTTCTTTGATCTAGAAAACCCATTTAATTCAAAAACAGCACAACCCGGCGATAATCAGCGCTACACCTTTAAAACTACTGGCCGCTACTATTTAGGTGATACCGGTTTCAATCTGTACGGTCACGTCTATGGTACTTACTCGCTACCGAGTGCTGAAGGTAATGATTACAGTAACTTCCACGAAGTGAACACCCTGTACGGTATTGGCTATAACGCAACGCTAGCGGGCGTGTGGATGAAGCCTTTCGTGGCATTACATTATGTTGATCAAACCTATTATTCAGGTAATAACGGTTATGTGGTGGGTTGGGTTGCAGGTTATGACTTCACCGCGTTTGATGAAAAATTCAGTATTACCAACTGGAACGAGCTTGAATTCAACCGTGCAGAACGCTATGCAGCAGGCAATGGCGGCCGTAACGGTGTGAATGGTGCCATTTCACTTTGGTGGACACCGATTAAGCAATTTACCACCGGTATTCAGTACCGCTATGCTTATAACAAGTTGGGGGAAGACTTTTTACAAGATGCCATCATTTACTCTATTAAATATAATTTCTAGCTAAATGATTCCGAGGTGGCTATTTAGATCACCTCGGAATATATTTTAATTTACTTTTACACCACATATTATTTACATAAAATAAGTCTATCTACGAATTTAAAATCAGTATTTCCCATGAGTAAAAGGCTAATTACTGTTGTTTTTCCTTAACATCCGCAGTCTGGCAGCTATGTCCTACCGCCAACATATTGTTGCTATTAGTAAATTACCGCGCAAGGCAACATCTGTGACCCCCTTAACATAAAGTGTCAACAAGCCGCTGACACAATCTTAAGCATGTTTACAGTCTTGCAACCTTCCCGTAAAATGCCCGCACACATGAAACGACAATAGAGCCCTTTTGTAATTGAGGTCGTTAGATGAGACTTAAGAAATACATTAAAAATATGGGTATGTTGTCTTTATTTGCAGCCACTGTAATGCTCAGTGGTTGCGATATGGCATTGATGAACCCCAAAGGCGCAATCGGAGTCGAACAAAAAACACTGATACTTACTGCTATCGGTTTAATGTTGATCGTCGTGGTTCCGGTTATTTTTATGGCGTTTGCTTTTGCATGGAAGTTCCGCGCGTCCAACAAAAGTGCGACCTACACCCCAAACTGGTCCCATTCCAACAAAATTGAGCTTGTTGTCTGGGCTGTTCCAATCATTATCATCGCTATTTTGGCGACGATAACCTGGAAAACCTCCCACGAACTTGACCCGTTCAAACCTATCGTAGTGGCTGGTAAAGAACCGATCACTATTGAAGTGGTTTCCCTTGACTGGAAATGGCTGTTTATCTATCCAGAACAAGGTATTGCTACAGTTAATGAACTGGCCTTCCCTACTGACGTTCCGGTGAATTTCAAAATCACTTCTAACTCAGTAATGAACTCGTTCTTTATCCCTCAGTTAGGCGGGCAGATTTATGCGATGGCCGGGATGCAAACCAAACTGCATCTGATTGCTAACGAACCTGGTAAATATAATGGTATTTCCAGTAGCTTCAGTGGCAAAGGCTTCTCTGGTATGAAATTCACTGCAATCGCAACACCGACGCAGGAAGAGTTCAACCAGTGGGTCGCACAGGTGAAAAAATCGCCGAACACCCTGAATACCACTGACGATTTCAATAAACTGGCTGAACCGAGCGAAAATAACCCGGTTGAGTATTTCTCCAGTGTTAAACCGGAGCTGTTTAAAGGAATTATTGGCAAGTTTATGGGCGATATGAGCATGCACCAGAAAGGCGATGATACCCATTCAGGTATGGATATGAGCCAGGGCATGGATATGGGCGAACACGCCGCTCACGCCGGAGCCGAGGAATAAAACGATGTTGGGAAAATTAACACTTGATGCGGTTCCGCTACACGAACCAATCATTATGGTTACCGTTGCTGCAATTGTCCTAGGTGGGCTGGCTCTTGTTGCTGCTCTGACCTATTTCGGCAAATGGAAATGGTTATGGAGCGAATGGCTGACTTCGGTTGACCATAAAAAAATCGGTATCATGTATATCCTGGTCGCCATGGTCATGCTGTTGCGTGGTTTTGCCGACGCTATCATGATGCGTAGCCAGCAAGCACTTGCTTCCGCTGGTGAGGCCGGCTTCCTGCCACCTCATCACTATGATCAGATCTTCACCGCTCACGGCGTTATCATGATTTTCTTCATGGCGATGCCTTTTGTTGTGGGTCTGATGAACGTGGTCGTACCGCTACAAATCGGTGCTCGTGACGTTGCCTTCCCGTTCCTGAACTCATTGAGCTTCTGGTTCTTTGTGGTCGGGGTGGTGTTAATTAACATCTCTCTGGGGGTCGGTGAATTCGCGGGAACCGGTTGGTTGGCCTATCCGCCACTATCAGGTAAAGAGTACAACCCAGGTGTCGGGGTAGATTACTGGATATGGAGTCTACAAATCTCCGGTCTGGGGACTTTGTTGACCGGTGTTAACTTCTTCGCCACTATTTTGAAAATGCGTGCACCTGGCATGTCGATGATGAAGATGCCTGTCTTCACATGGGCGGCACTTTGCACCAACATTTTGATTATCGTTTCCTTCCCGATCCTGACCGTAACTGTCGCGTTACTGACTCTGGACCGTTACCTTGGCACCCATTTCTTTACCAATGATATGGGTGGCAACATGATGATGTACATCAACTTGATTTGGGCCTGGGGCCATCCAGAAGTGTACATTTTGGTCCTGCCGGTGTTCGGGGTGTTCTCCGAGGTTACTGCGACCTTCTCTAAAAAACGTCTGTTTGGTTACACCTCTTTAGTTTGGGCAACCATCGCTATCACCGTATTGTCATTTATCGTTTGGCTACACCACTTCTTTACTATGGGATCCGGTGCCAACGTTAACGCCTTCTTCGGTATAGCTACGATGATCATTTCCATCCCAACTGGGGTGAAAATCTTCAACTGGTTGTTCACCATGTATCAGGGCCGTATTCAGTTTCACTCTGCAATGCTGTGGACCATTGGCTTCATCATCACCTTCTCTATCGGTGGGATGACCGGGGTTCTGCTGGCGGTTCCAGGTGCGAACTTCGTACTGCACAACAGCCTGTTCCTGATTGCCCACTTCCATAACGTAATTATCGGTGGTGTGGTGTTCGGTTGCTTTGCTGGCCTGACTTACTGGTGGCCTAAGTCCTTTGGCTTTACGCTTAATGAGAAATGGGGTATCCGTGCCTTCTGGTTCTGGATAATCGGTTTCTTCGTAGCCTTTATGCCGCTGTATGTTCTGGGCTTTATGGGTATGACCCGTCGTCTGAGCCAAGATATCAATCCAGAATTCCACGCGATGTTGATGGTGGCTGCTGGTGGTGCAGTACTGATTGCCTGCGGTATTTTGTGTCAGGTTATTCAGGTCTTCGTCAGTATCCGTGACCGCGAACAAAATCGTGACTTGACTGGTGACCCATGGGGTGGCCGTACGCTGGAGTGGTCTACCTCTTCCCCACCGCCGTTCTATAACTTCGCCGTAGTGCCTAACGTCGTCGACCGTGACGAGTTCTGGGATATGAAAGAGAAAGGCGAAGCGTACAAACGTCCGGCGAAATACGAAGAAATCCACATGCCGAAGAATACCGGTGCAGGTGTGATTATTGCTGGCTTCAGCTTGATCTTCGGCTTTGCCATGATCTGGTACATCTGGTGGCTGGCCATTATTGGCTTCGTCGGCATGATTGTTACCTGGATTGTGAAGAGCTTCGACGAGGATGTTGATTACTATGTGCCAGTTGCAGAAGTTGAGCGCATTGAGGATCTTCATCATGAACAAATCAGCAAAGCAGGCGTGAATCATGTCAACTGAAACTCTGACTAACCACAACGTCGCCCATGCAGAGCATGGGCATCACGATGCGGGAGCGACGAAAGTCTTCGGCTTCTGGATCTACCTGATGAGCGACTGTATTTTGTTTGCGACATTGTTCGCAACCTATGCAGTGCTGGTAAACGGGACCGCTGGCGGTCCTTCAGGGCGGGATATCTTCGATTTGAACTTTGTTCTGGTCGAAACCTTCCTGTTGTTGTTCAGTAGTATTACTTACGGCATTGCGATGCTGGGCATGAACAAAGGCCATAAAAACCAGGTCAACACCTGGTTGGGTCTGACCTTCTTGTTCGGTCTGGGCTTTGTGGCAATGGAAATCTATGAATTCCATCACCTGATTGCTGAAGGCTATGGCCCGGATCGCAGTGCGTTCCTGTCTAGCTTCTTCGCACTGGTTGCCACCCACGGTATTCACGTTACCGCAGGTCTGGTCTGGATCATCATTATGATGATTCAAGTAGCAAAACGCGGATTGAATGAAACCAACCGCACCCGTCTGATGTGTCTGAGCTTGTTCTGGCACTTCCTGGATGTGGTGTGGATCTGCGTATTCACCGTTGTCTATCTGTTAGGAGTCATGTAATGAGTCATCCAACATCTAGTCACCCAACAACGACTCACGGTGGAGCCAGCCACGGTAGCTTGAAGTCATATCTTATTGGCTTCATTCTATCGGTGATTCTGACAGTTATTCCATTCGCTATGGTGATGAGCGGTACCGCCTCTCATACAACTATTCTGGCCACAGTGGTCGGTTTAGCTGTGGTGCAGATTATTGTGCATCTGGTGTACTTCCTGCATATGAATGGATCGTCTGAAGAACGTTGGAATCTGGTGGCGTTCCTGTTCACCGCTATGATTATCGCAATCGTTGTAGTGGGCTCACTCTGGATTATGTACAACCTCAACATCAATATGATGGTTGACTGAAGAGCTGCATGTGATGATTAAGCAATACCTGCAAGTAACTAAACCAGGAATTATTTTCGGCAATTTAATTTCTGTCGTTGGGGGATTTCTCCTCGCTTCCAAAGGCGTGATTGATTACCCCCTTTTTCTCGCCACCCTGATCGGTGTCTCGTTAGTTGTTGCCTCCGGGTGCGTATTTAACAACTATATCGACCGTGATATCGATAGCATCATGGAGAGAACGAAGAATCGTGTCCTGGTCAAAGGGCTTATCGATCCGAAAGTGAGCCTGATTTATGCGTCCGTACTGGGTATTGTTGGCATGCTGTTGCTCTACGTGGCCGCCAATCTATTAGCAATGATGCTGGCGATTATCGGTTTCGTTATCTATGTCGGGGTTTATAGCCTCTACATGAAACGCAAGTCAGTCTACGGGACATTGATCGGCAGCTTGTCAGGAGCCGCACCACCAGTAATTGGTTACTGTGCGGTCACCGGCCAGTTCGATATGGGTGCATTGATTTTGCTGCTGATTTTCAGTCTGTGGCAGATGCCGCACTCCTATGCCATAGCAATTTTCCGCTTTAAGGATTATCAGGCTGCCAACATTCCGGTTCTGCCGGTAATAAAAGGCATATCGGTCACCAAAAACCATATTACCCTGTATATTCTGGCGTTTATGGTTGCGACCCTGATGCTGACATTAAGTGGTTATGCCGGTTATAAGTATCTGGTTGTCGCAGCGGCGGTCAGTGTCTGGTGGCTGGGTATGGCATTACGTGGCTACAAAGCGACCAATGACAGCGTATGGGCGAGAAAACTTTTTGTCTTCTCAATCATTGCTATTACGTCATTGAGCGTCATGATGTCAGTCGATTTCAATGTCCCTTCCTCGGTTGGATTACTGACTTACGTCGGGTAACACCTACCACATTGATAGACACAAATAGAGTGGCTGATGGGCCTGTTCCTGCCAGCCACTTTCTCTTTCTGCCCTACCCTGCTTTCACCTAAAATCTCGCCTGTAATACATTCTAAACATCAATAGATTTACCGGCCCCTATTAACATCATTACAATACACCCTATAGATTTCAAAGTGCGGCCAACACACCGGCACCTTGAAAGATGACGATATCGTGCAGAATGTTTTTTGAGGTGTAATGAACGACAATAAAATGACTCCGCTTGAGCTTCGGGCAACCTGGGGGCTGGGCAGCGTTTTCTCACTGCGCATGCTGGGCATGTTTATGGTTTTGCCGGTTCTCACCACCTATGGTATGGCACTGTCTGGCGCCAGCGAAGCTCTAATCGGCATAGCCATTGGCATCTACGGACTGGCTCAAGCTATTTTTCAGATCCCCTTTGGATTAGTTTCCGATCGTATTGGCCGCAAACCGCTGATCGTGGGCGGCCTGTTAATTTTTGCCCTTGGTAGTGTGATTGCTGCCATGAGTGACTCTATTTGGGGCATTATTCTGGGCCGCGCGCTACAAGGCTCCGGTGCCATTGCCGCTGCCGTCATGGCGCTGCTATCTGATTTGACCCGTGAACAAAATCGTACCAAAGCCATGGCATTTATCGGTGTCAGTTTTGGTATTACCTTTGCGATTGCCATGGTGCTCGGGCCTATCGTCACCCATGCCTTTGGCCTGCATGCCCTGTTCTGGGCTATCGCCATACTGGCGCTATTAGGTATTGTCATTACATTAGCTGTGGTGCCGGATGCTGATAACCATGTACTTAACCGCGAGTCCAGTATTGTTAAAGGTAGCGTCAGTAAGGTGTTAAGTAACAGCCGGTTGCTTAAGCTCAATTTTGGCATTATGTGCCTGCATATTTTGCTGATGTCGAGCTTTGTTGCATTACCGCAGATTATGGCCAGCGCAGGTTTAGTCCCGGCTCAACACTGGAAAGTGTATCTGGTGACAATGCTGATTTCATTCGCAGCGGTGGTGCCGTTCATTATTTATGCTGAAGTCAAACGCCGCATGAAACAGGTCTTTATGGGCTGCGTTGCGGTGCTGTTTGCCGCCGAAGTAGTGCTGTGGTCTGCCGGTCACAACCTCTGGGTGATTATTGCTGGAGTGCAATTATTCTTCATTGCGTTCAATGTGATGGAGGCTATTTTACCCTCGTTGATCAGTAAAGAGTCACCAGCCGGGTATAAAGGCACGGCAATGGGGATCTATTCCACCAGTCAATTTATTGGCGTGGCTATTGGCGGCAGCTTGGGGGGATGGCTATTTGGCATGGAAGGGGCAAGTATGGTGTTTGCTGGCGGTGCGGTGATTGCGCTAGTGTGGTTTGCAGTCAGTGCAACTATGCAAGAACCCCCCTATGTCAGTAGCCTGCGCATTACCTTATCTGAATTGGCGGTGAAAGACTCAGCATTGGAACAGCGGCTCAAGGCTCAACCAGGGGTGACAGAAGCGGTTGTAGTGATGGCCGAACGCAGTGCATATATCAAAGTTGATACCAAACAGACTAATCGCAACCAGTTAGAGCAGTTAGTTAACGCGGTATAAGAGAGCGCTAAGGTACAAAGGCTATCAACACCTTTGTACCTGGCTCGTTAACTCAATATCAGTCGCGGAAGTTATTGAACTGGAACGGCTGCCCCAGATCAGCACCACGAATCAAGGCCATGACACTCTGTAAATCATCACGTGCCTTACCTGTTACCCGGACTTGTTCGCCCTGAATTTGTGCCTGAACTTTCAGCTTGCTGTCTTTAATCAGCTTAACCAGCTTCTTAGCCTGGACACTTTCGATCCCTTGTTTCAGCTTGGCGTCCACACTGTAGGTTTTCCCACTGCGCTCCATCTCTTCCGGGATTTCTAATGCAGCACCTTCAATACCACGCTTGCTCAATTGAGCACGTAAGATATCCAACAACTGCTCAACCTGAAAATCAGATTCACTGACGACTTTGATACTTTCGTTCTTTTCATTTAGCTCAAAACTCGCCGGAACATTACGAAAATCCCAACGGTTCGCCAGATCACGGGTGGCGTTTTCAACTGCGTTACGCACTTCCTGCATATCAATTTCAGATACGATGTCGAAAGATGGCATATTCCCTCCTCCTGATAAGATGACTGGCAAGCATAATAACCGCTTTATCTACGCAGACAAAGCCATGCCGCAGACAATTACTCAACGAAGCCGCCATTATTAGCGGACCCGATTTGTTGCTAGCCCTGCGTTTAATGACTAAAAAGTCTATATCCCCGTCATACTTCAAGCTGCATGTACGTTGGCCGCGCTCAATCACCCCAGTCACTTACTTATGTAAGCTCTTGGGGGTTCACTCGCTTACCGCCTTCCTGCAACTCGAATTATTTAGGGTATAATCAAGGCATAACATTTAGAACGATGCAGTGTGCTTTCCGCTTACACCAAGGGGGTTTCAATGAAAATTACTGTGCTTGGTTGCGGAGCTCTCGGGCAGTTATGGCTATCAGCGCTGTATCAGCAAGGCCATGATGTACAAGGCTGGCTCCGTGTGCCACAGCCCTTTTGTTCAGTCAATGTTATTACGTTAAGCAATGAGGCGTTCAACCAGAACCTGCCGACTAATGATCCAGAGCACTTGTCGAAAAGTGAATTATTACTGGTGTGCTTAAAGGCGTGGCAAGTATCCAGCGCTGTCATCGCCCTATTACCCAAGCTTAACCCTGAGTGTAAAATTTTACTGCTGCATAATGGTATGGGCACAGAGGACGAACTGCCGCGCCATGAGTATACCTTCCTGCATGGTGTAACCACTCATGCAGCCCGGCATGACGGCAACACGATAGTCCATGTTGCCAGTGGGATTACACATATTGGCCCAACCTCGCCAACGGCAATAGATATCAGCCATCTGGCCGATGTACTACATCAGGCACTGCCGGATGTCGCCTGGCATAACGATATATCAGCAGCTTGTTGGCAAAAACTGGCGGTAAACTGTGTAATTAACCCGCTCACAGGGCTGTATAACTGCCGCAATGGTGACTTGCAGCGCTACCCGGAGCTGATTAGCAGTTTATGTGCCGAGGTAGCCAGTGTGATGGAGATGGAGGGCTACCACACCTCAACCAGCAGCCTGTTAAGTTATGTTAACGATGTTATCCAGAGTACCGCAGATAATACCTCGTCGTTATTGCAGGATTTACGCTGCCAGCGGCATACCGAGATAGATTACATTACTGGTTATTTACTGCGGCGTGCGCGCAACCACGGTATGACGTTGCCGGAAAATGCCCACTTATATGATTTAATAAAACGTAAGGAAAATGAGTATGAGCGTATCGGCGCTGGTTTGCCTGGCTCCTGGTAGCGAAGAGACCGAGGCGGTCACCACTATTGATGTTCTGGTGCGCGCCGGTATCGAGGTAACAACCGCCAGTGTCGCCAGTGATGGAGCATTGGAAATTGTCTGTTCACGCGGTGTCCGCTTGCTGGCAGATACCCGTTTAGTGGATGTGGCGGATCAGAAATTTGATGTGGTGGTACTGCCTGGTGGCATAAAAGGTGCGGAATGTTTTCGCGATAGCCCACTGCTGGTTGCTACTGTGCGTCAAACCCATAATGAAGGACGACTGGTGGCCGCCATTTGCGCTGCTCCCGCCTTGGTACTTGAGCATCACAATTTGTTCCCTGTTGGCAATATGACCGGCTTCCCAGCACTGAAAGATAAAATCGATGCCACTAAATGGATGGATCAGCGGGTAGTTTATGATCGGCGGGTGAATTTGGTCACCAGCCAAGGGCCGGGTACTTCCCTCGATTTCGCACTGAAGATCGTATTTTTGCTGCTCGGCAGGGAAAAGGCCGAAGAAATCGCCTGGCAGTTGGTACTACCGCCAGGTATTTATAACTATACCCTTCGGACTTGAAGCCGCAGGGTTGTTAGCTACGCGCACTACTCAGAATCACTTACCGTCGTGCGCTCATCGGGATGAGTTTGCTGGCTGCCTACCTGCAACTCCAATTACTTTGGGTATATAGTGAATATGAACATAGCAACCACTGCGCAAGCTCAAAATCCACACACGCAGTAGCCGTTAACTATCCCCAACGAGGCGTAGCGAGCAAAGTCAGTCTGGATGCACCCAGCGCACAGCCAACGGAGCGTACACGTAGTACGTGACGGCGGCGAGCACTGCGCAAGTCCAGAATGGCAAAGCGCAGTAGCCGTTAAATATAATAATTTAAGGGCGGTACACTTTTACGTTTGTATACCCCTGCTCACGCAAGTAAAGCGCCTGCAAACGACTCATCACCCCGCGATCGCAATACAGCAGATAAGTCTTGCTCTGATCCAGACTGGCGAATTGCGAACTCAGTTTATAGAACGGTAATGCGTGAACTTCTACACTGCCCACGTTAAGCGGCTTTTCGTCCTGCTCATCCGGTGCGCGAATATCCAGCAACACATCGGTATCGGCCAGTTCAGCAACAGTTTCAACCTCAACAACCTGCTCACGGCTTTGCTCGGCAATTTCACGAATATCAACGTTTTTGGCTTCGCTGACGACCCGGTCCAGAATAGAGAAATCAAAGTGGGACTCCTCTTCTTCAATCTTGGCTTTAACCGCTTTCACCGTCGGGCTTTTCGAAATCACGCCGCAATATTCCGGCATGGTTTTTGCGAAATCTTCAGTGCCTATTTGCCGCGCCAGATTAATGATGTGCTCTTTATCATGGGAAATCAGTGGGCGCAAAATCAGGGTGTCTGAAGCATTATCAATTAACCGCAGATTGGTTAATGTTTGGCTGGAAACTTGCCCCAGAGCTTCACCGGTAACCAGTGCCTGCACACCATAACGTTCTGCAACCTGCGATGCCGCACGCACCATCATGCGCTTGAGTACCACGCCCATCTGACCATCTTCGACTTTTTCGAGGATTTCGCCGACAACCGGTTCAAAATCAATGGCAACAAAACGCACCCGATGGGAGCTGCCAAAACGGTTCCACAGATAATGAGCTACTTGCTTGACACCAATTTCATGGGCCGAGCCGCCGAGATTGAAGAAGCAATAATGCACGCGGCAACCACGACGCATCAGCATATAGCTGGACACACCCGAGTCAAAACCGCCTGAAATCAGCGATAACACATCTTCTTGTGTGCCGATCGGGAAGCCACTCAACCCTTCATGACGCGCCTTGATCAGTGTCAGTTTGTCCTGATCAATTTCTAAATGAACCGTAACCTGAGGATGGGTCAGTTTAACTTTTGCACTTTCAATATGCTGATTCAGACCGCCGCCAACATAGCGTTCAACATCACCTGACGAAAATTCATGCTTACCGCGGCGCTTCACCCGCACACAGAAAGTTTTCCCGATCAGTGTCTCGCGATAGGCTTCCAGCGTCTGCTCAAAAATATTGTGCATATCGGTGTAGCTGCGATCTTCTACTTCGAGAATATGGTGAATCCCCGGCACGCGGGTCAACGCATCACAGATAACCGGGCCAAGATTTTCATCTTTGGTACGAATTTCAATATGATCCCAATGACGGACTACCGCGAGGGTATCGTCCTCAAGGTTTTTCAGTACATTGCGGATATTCGTAGTGAGGATCTTAATGAAGCGCAATCGCACAGATTGACTCTTGATGGTGATTTCTGGGAACAATTTAATGATAAACTTCATGGCAGTCTTTAGTTGTCTGGTTATGGAGTGATGGCGCTGCTATTGATAGCAACAGTCAAAGGCTTTAGCGAAAACATGCAAGCCGAGGAGTATATCACTATTAGACGTGCCACTGCGTACTAAAAACCCGACTTAAACGTCACGATTTCCCCTTCATTATCCGCTAGAATAGCCGGTAATAATTTTTTGGCCCGAATGTAATTGGTATGGTGAGTTACTCTCAGAAAAAACCTCATTAGCAGGAATGCGTTACGCACCATTAATGTTACGTTTCATAAAAATATCGAGTCGAATAGAGCTATGGCGAAAAAACCCGCAACACCAGAAACCAAAGTGACCAGTTTTGAGACATCTCTCAGTGAACTGGAACAGATTGTGACCCGCCTGGAGTCCGGTGAATTAGCGCTGGAAGAAGCGTTAAACGAATTCGAACGGGGTGTGCAACTGGCCCGCCAGGGGCAGCAAACCTTGTTACAAGCGGAACAGCGAGTGCAAGTTCTTCTCAGTGATGATGTAGATGCACCCTTGGCACCTTTCACCCCGGATACTGAATAGCCTTATGTCTATCGCCCACTCATCTGCTGATTTTCATCATCAACTTGCAGCTCATCAGCAACGGGTCAATCAGGCGCTGCTTGATTTTATTGCTCCGCTACCCTTTGGCGACAGCGACTTAGTCGCCGCTATGCGTTATGGTGCCGTGCTCGGCGGTAAGCGGCTGCGCCCTTATCTGGTTTACGCCACCGGCCAAATGTTTGGTCTGTCGCTGACTAATTTAGATGCTCCTGCGGCGGCAATTGAATGTATCCATGCCTATTCATTGATTCATGATGATTTACCGGCGATGGATGACGATGATTTACGTCGTGGGCAGCCGACTTGCCATGTGAAATTTGGTGAGGCCAATGCCATTCTGGCGGGGGACGCACTGCAAACGCTCGCGTTCTCTATTCTGGCTGAAGCGCAGATGCCCGATGTGGCAGATAAAGATCGCTTATCGATGATTGCCGAATTAGCTAAGGCCAGCGGTGTCGCGGGGATGTGTGGGGGTCAGGCATTGGATCTGGAAGCCGAAGCGCGCCAGATTTCACTGGAAGAGCTTGAACGCATCCACCGCCACAAAACCGGCGCATTGATCCGTGCCGCGGTTCGCCTCGGTGCATTGGCTGCGGGCACACCAGGGCGCGAAGCGTTACCGTTACTTGACAGGTACAGTGAGGCCATTGGTCTGGCCTTCCAGGTTCAGGACGATATCTTAGACGTTATTGGCGATACAGCTACAATTGGTAAACGTCAGGGTTCAGATCAGCAACTCGGCAAAAGCACTTATCCAGCACTGCTGGGGTTAGATTGCGCTAAAGCTAAAGCGATGGATCTGTATCAGGAAGCGCTCAGCGCCCTGAATACCTTGTCAGAACAATCCTATAACATAGCGCCGTTGCAGGCGTTAGCCTGTTTTATTATTGAGCGTGATAATTAGAAATATACTGACCGTTAATAAACGCTGTTATACCCCAAGAACTTAGCGTTGCAGTCAGGTAAAGCGAACCCTCCTGCTGCAACAGATTCTAAGGGTATGCACCCACTTTTGATATGAGCATCGAATGAGCCTTGATATAGCCAAATACCCGACATTGGCACTTGCAGAAAATCCTGAAGAACTGCGCATGTTGCCCAAAGAAAGCCTGCCGAAGTTATGTGATGAACTACGCCAGTATTTGCTCGCGTCCGTCAGTCGCTCCAGTGGGCACTTTGCTTCCGGGCTGGGCGTAGTCGAGCTAACTGTCGCGTTGCATTACGTCTACAACACACCTTTCGACCATCTGGTGTGGGACGTAGGCCATCAAGCTTATCCTCACAAAATATTAACCGGTCGTCGCGAACAGATCGGTACTATTCGCCAGAAAGATGGTTTACATCCTTTCCCTTGGCGTGGTGAAAGTGAATATGATGTGCTCTCGGTTGGCCATTCCTCAACTTCAATCAGTGCAGGCCTGGGGATGGCTGTCGCAGCTGAACGGGAAGGTAAAGGGCGGCGGACTGTTTGTGTTATCGGTGACGGTGCTATTACGGCGGGTATGGCTTTCGAAGCAATGAATCATGCCGGTGATATTCACTCAGACATGCTGGTTATCCTCAACGATAACGAAATGTCTATCTCAGAAAATGTCGGTGGTTTGAACAATCATCTGGCTCAGTTATTATCGGGTAAGCTCTATGCCAGCCTGCGTGAAGGTGGCAAAAAGGCATTTTCTGGCTTACCACCGATTAAAGACCTGTTGAAACGGACTGAAGAGCACCTAAAAGGGATGGTGGTGCCAAGTACCTTATTCGAAGAGTTAGGCTTTAATTATATTGGCCCGGTTGATGGGCACGATGTACAAGCATTGGCACAAACGTTGAAAAACATGCGTGACCTGAAAGGCCCGCAGCTGCTGCACATCATGACTAAAAAGGGCAAAGGCTACGCACCGGCTGAGAAAGATCCGATTGGCTGGCATGCTGTGCCGAAGTTTGATCCCGCCTCCGGTACTTTGCCGAAAAGCCAGGGTAGCCTGCCGACTTACTCCAAGATTTTTGGTGAGTGGTTATGTGAAACCGCCGCCAAAGACAGCCAGTTAATGGCCGTCACCCCTGCTATGCGCGAAGGCTCTGGGATGGTGCGTTTCTCTCGTGAATACCCCCAGCAATATTTCGATGTGGCTATCGCTGAGCAACATGCAGTGACCTTTGCCGCAGGGTTAGCCATTGGGGGCTACAAACCGATTGTGGCTATCTACTCCACCTTCCTGCAACGAGCATATGACCAACTGATTCACGATGTTGCCATCCAAAACCTGCCCGTTCTATTTGCTATTGACCGTGGTGGCCTGGTGGGCGCGGATGGCCAAACCCATCAGGGTGCGTTTGACCTCTCATTCATGCGCTGCATTCCAAATATGATCATCATGACCCCAAGCGATGAAAACGAGTGCCGTCAGATGCTTCACACCGGTTATCACCACAACGGCCCTGCGGCGGTACGTTACCCACGTGGCAACGGCACCGGTACCGACCTGAAACCGTTAGAGATCATGCCGATAGGTAAAGGTATTGTGCGTCGTGAAGGTGAAAAGATTGCCATATTGTGCTTTGGTACTTTACTGGCTCAGACACAGCTCGTGGCCGATAACCTCAATGCCACCTTGGTGGATATGCGTTTTGTAAAGCCATTGGATGAGGCGTTGGTACTGGAAATGGCTGCCAGCCATGAGGTATTAGTCACCGTGGAAGAGAACGCCATCATGGGTGGTGCGGGTAGTGGTGTGAATGAATTGCTGATGGCGAAACGGCAATTAGTGTCGGTACTGAATCTCGGTTTATCGGACAGCTTTGTGCCACAAGGTGAACAAGAGGAAATGCGCGCTGAGTTTGGGTTAGATGCTGCGGGTATACAACGCCAGATTGAAACGTGGCTGGCGTGATAACAACTTAATTTACGCAGATTGAGCCAAGGCCGACCACTCCTACAGCCGCTCCGGTGGCTCGCGCCACTACGACCCGAACGGAGTGTTTCCCTTGGTTCGAATTTCACCTGCAACTTGAAAGATGACCACACATATACCCTATAGATTTCAAGGTGCAGGAAGGCGGCAAGTAAGTGCATCCCGATGAGCTGACATGAGTCAGTGATTCGGGTAAGCGAATGCAGCCAACACACCTGCAACTTGAAAGATGACGGGTATCAGTAGAACAGATCTGCTGGCCAGTAATGCCCCACGACAAAAATAATAGCAGCCGCAATCACCCCGGCAATAATGTCATCGATCATGATCCCCATGCCACCATGGACATTGCGATCAAACCAGCGAATCGGCCAAGGCTTCCAGATATCAAAAACTCGGAACGCGACAAAACCCGCAGCGACCCATTGCCAATGATTGACGGGCAATGCCATCAGGGTTATCCACATGCCGACAAATTCATCCCAAACGATACTGCCATGGTCATGAACCTGCATATCTTTGGCGGTACGATGACAAATGTAGACACCAATGCAGATGCTGAACATCACAGCCAAAGAATAAAGCTGCCATGGGAGCTGGATCAATAGCAGCCAGAATGGGATTGCCGCAATTGACCCCATGGTACCGGGTGCCCATGGTGATAAACCACTACCAAAGCCGGTGGCCAGCAAATGCCAAGGATTGGTTAACCGCAAACGGCGTTTGGCTTCATCCATGGGATTTACCTGTTGAGAAGTGATCAAAACCACGAAAATCCAGTTGTACTGCCTTACCTTCACGGAAGAATTTAACACCTTCCGATTGCGGGCCTACCTGCCCAATACAAGTATAGCCTGCGCCGGTATTACTGAGCGCGACATCCAGTGCACCACGGTTTATCTCAGGTACGGTAAAGCACAACTCATAATCTTCACCACCACTCAACGCCCAGCGTAGAGCCTGTTCAGCGTCAACCTGCCGTGTTAGCGCATCAGAGTAAGGCAATGCATCCAACTCAATACGCGCCCCACAATTGCTCGCTTTCAGGATATGTTGCAGATCAGAAATCAACCCATCGGAGATATCAATGGCAGAGCTGGCAAGGTCGCGCAATGCCTGCCCTTGCAGCACGCGTGGCTGTGGCCGCAAATGACGGTGAATTAATGCAGACCTATCGGCTTCGTTATCAACTCGCAACGCATTTTGCAAAATCGCCAGTCCTGCGGCACTGTCACCCAACGTACCGGTAACATAAATCCAGTCACCAATTCGCGCACCAGCTCGGGTCAATGCCCGCCCTTCCGGTACCAACCCTTGAATGGTCAGCGTTAGACTCAATGGCCCACGAGTCGTATCACCACCAATCAGTTGCATACCGTAATAGTTAAGCTGATCAAATAAGCTATCACTGAATGCCTGCAACCAGTCTTCATTTACATTGGGTAGGGTTAGAGCAAGAGATAACCAGGCAGGATCGGCACCCATTGCAGCTAAATCGCTAAGGTTTACCGCTAAAGATTTGTAACCAAGATCGGCCGGATCGATATCCGGTAGGAAATGAACGCCCGACACCAGTGTATCCGTACTGATGGCCAACAGCTGTTTTTCTGCCACTGTGAGAAGTGCGCAGTCGTCTCCAATACCCAGCTCTACATCCCGGCGATTACTTCTAAACCGGTCAAAGTAGCGGGCAATGAGGTCAAATTCGCCACATGCCATAATACAATTCCAGGAGTGTTTACCGATATATGATTAAGGCCGGTTCCCGGCCTTAATCATATCCCTCTTCACTTGACGCGGTGTTAGCGCTGCCAATGACTTTGGGTATATTATTTCTTTTTACGTACTGTCGGAGCTACTTTATCCAGCACGCCATTTACGAACTTGTGACTATCTTCCGCACCGAAAGTTTTGGCCAGTTCGATAGCTTCATTGATTGCCACTTTATAAGGGACATCATTACGTTTGCTCAGTTCAAACAGTGCAATACGCAGAATAGCTCTTTCAACCTGACCTAATTCCTCGAGCTGGCGGGAAAGAAAAGGTGTCATTAACGCATCCAAAGATGTGGCATTAACTGCGACCCCTGACAGCAATTCGCGAAAATAGGAGATGTCTACATCTTTGACATCCTGCTCCGACAGGAACTGTAATTCAACATCAGCGATGTCGTTTTTAGACAACTGCCAAGAGTAAAGCGCTTGAACAGCGCACTCACGAGCGCGGCGACGAGCAGCAGGTTTCACGGAATTCCCCTTAACTAAATTCAGCCTTTAATAGCTTTGATTACATTAATCATTTCAAGTGCGGTCAGGGCAGCTTCTGCACCTTTATTACCCGCTTTAGTACCAGCACGCTCAATTGCCTGCTCAATACTTTCTGTGGTCAGCACACCGAAAGCGACTGGAATATCGCTATTCATGGCGACACTTGCCAAGCCAGAACTCGCTTCACCAGCAACATATTCAAAGTGCGCAGTTCCCCCACGGATAACCGTACCCAGCGCAATTACCGCATCGTAACGATTTGTTTTTGCTAATACATTGGCAACCAGCGGCAACTCATAGGCACCCGGTACCCAAACAACAGTAATGTTGTCATCAGCTACCTGACCAATGCGCTTCAGGGCATCAATTGCACCTTCCAGCAGACTGTCGTTGATAAAGTTGTTAAAACGCGCAATTGCAATCGCCACGCGGGCATTAGGAGTAGCAACAACACCTTCGATAACGTTCATAGCTTTCCTCAATATGGGTTCATACCCCGCAGGGGGGCGGATTCTATCATATTCTTTCACGCCCCGCCCCTGCGCATTTACAAAACGCTTGGCAAGACGATGATTGAGCTTCGGGAAACTCTGCCGGAAAATTCAATTAATACTTCGGTTTCAAACGCAAACGTAAGTCTGGCCCCACCTGACGTACATCACTGAAGACAAATTCAGGGGCTTGTGCTAAATGCGTTAATCCAGCCAACTGGCACAATCCGCGGGCATCGCTACCCAACAGTTTTGGCGCGATATACAGAATTAACTCATCAACCACACCGGCCTGTAATAGTGCGCCTGCCAGTTGTGGCCCGGCTTCAACCCACACTGAGTTAATTTGCCGCTTGCCAAGTTGCATCATCAATAATACCAAATCCACACCATTACCATGGCGAGGTAACAATAACTGCTCGACATTATCTGGCCATGGCTGCTGATCCGCCTCAACGCGCGCCAGCCAGCATGGGCCATTTTGTTGTGTCACTTGGTGTTCAGGCGTTACACGGTTATGGCTATCCAATATAATCCGAACCGGTGGGCGCAGCGAATCTTGGGGATACAAGGCTTGCGTTTGGGCATCTAACTCCGACCAGCGCACCGTGAGCGAAGGGTCATCCGCTATTACGGTGGCACTGGTACTGAGAATCGCCGAACTCTCAGCTCGAAAACGCTGCACATCCTGGCGTGCCTGTGGCGACGTAATCCACTGGCTTTCACCCGAGGCCATCGCGGTACGTCCATCTAATGATGCCGCCATTTTCAATTGCAAATAAGGAAAACCGGTACGCATCCGCTTTAGGAAACCAAGATTCACGGCTTCAGCTTCCGCCAACATCAAACCGTGGTCGACTGCAACCCCGGCCTGTTTCAATTTATATAACCCGCGCCCGGCAACTTGCGGATTGGGGTCCTGCATTGCCGCCACGACTCGGGTTACACCAGCGGCCACCAGTGCATCCGCACAAGGCGGCGTGCGCCCGTGGTGACTACAAGGCTCAAGGGTGACATAAGCCGTTGCACCGCGCGCTTTTTCACCCGCCATGTGTAATGCATGTACTTCGGCGTGTGGCTCTCCGGCACGCAGATGATACCCTTCGCCGACAATTTCACCATCACGCACCAACACACACCCAACATTTGGGTTTGGCGAGGTAGTAAACCGCCCTAACCGCGCGAGTTCAAAAGCGCGGGCCATATAGAACTCATCAGTCTGCATGGCTTTCCTTACGTTTATTGCGCCGCTTTATGGCTGCGCGACCCTCGCTAAATAACCATTTGGCGCGAATTAATCCTGCAAACGGGCAATTTCTTCACCGAATTCACGAATATCTTCAAAGCTACGATAGACCGAGGCGAAGCGAATATAGGCCACTTTATCGAGCCGTTTGAGGGCTTCCATCACCAGGTTACCCACCATTTTCGTCGGAACTTCCCGCTCGCCCGTGGCGCGCAATTGGGATTTGATATGACTTATTGCTGTTTCGACATCATCAGAGCTAACCGGACGCTTTTCTAATGCTTTCAGCATGCCACGCCGTAATTTATCTTCGTTGAAGGGTTCGCGCACATCATCACTTTTAACCACGCGCGGTAGCACCAGTTCTGCCACTTCAAAAGTGGTAAAACGTTCATTACAATCTAAACACTGGCGGCGACGGCGCACTTGCGAACCATCGCTCACCAGACGGGAGTCAATGACTTTAGTATCCACAGCGGCACAAAACGGGCAATGCATAGTGCTTCCTGATGAGTGAGCCAAAACTTAGCCCCAGTTTACCGCGAACTGCCACGACAACAAAGTGCGGAAACGGCAGTTTATCTTTATTCAACTATTGAGCGGGTTCTGGTTTGGTGGCTTTAGCGGCTCTAGCCATTCCTTTTGCAGTGCTAACCAAACTTTACGATCTGGGGATAATATATTGAGAGGGTCGAAAGGGTATTGCGCAGGTATGCATTGTTTTAATAACTGAAGGGCCAAGTGATAAATACAGGGGGCTTTGTCTATATTTTGCTCTGCATCTTGCACTTCTTTTTTTGCACCCAATAGTAACAAATAAAAATCTTCAAGTTCACTTTTAGACTTAATCATTTTCTCATTTACTTCCTTAGATAGTGAAGGAAATAAATGAGCAACAATAAAATCAATTAATCGCCCCCATAATCCCTTTGAAGGGGGGTATGCTTTATCCATTACCACTTTAATCATATCGGATATACTTGGGATTATTCTATTTTTAAGATAAATTAAATCATTCTCTAAAGCTTGCGGTAATGTAGTATTAGTTATTGTTAACGTATACTATTCATTCCAAAATTTACATCCTTTTCCAGAGTTTTCCGATTTGATTGAATTATAATTTTCATTCCATTCACTATTACTCAACCCACCTCTTCCATGAGTAATTATAACATCCTTCCACTTAGGGAAATTTGCACTGCATATATCTACTATTTCATCACCCTGACAATATTCAAACCCCACATTTTCATTTTTTAAAGACTTTACGTTTATTACCTGCTCACTTGGAGTTCCAACTGATATATTTAGGTAAGAAATAAAATCATTATAACCGGCACTTTTAACCACGGAGGTTGGCGACTCTCTTTTTATTAAATCATAACGACCGTTATGATTTAAAGTAAGTTCATATTTTTTACTAAGTGTTGATTGATTAAAATTCAAGTTAATACTTTTAATAAAATTATAATGAATACCATTTACTCTACTCGTAAGCTTATTCTCACTCCCCATATAATTATTAATGAGTGTTACAAGATCAATTTCATTATCACTTTTACCCAAATTGATCTCAAATTCATTAAACTTTGACTTTTGATTAAAATCATATTTAATCTTAAATGATTCAAAAATATCATTAAGCTCACGTTTAACACCACACACAAAATCACAATCATCGCTTCCTTGTAGAATATCATCAAAACACTTATATATCATATCATTAGCTATGTAAACTCCGTTAAAATTCACATCACTCATATATTCTCCGATAATTTACTCACATCATCCAACTACATTAAGCATATAAATCAAGTTAGAATAATAAATAATATTAAAATAATTAACTATCGAATTACTTATATAGTTTTTATAAAAATAAAATTAATGATTTTTTACTCTTACTCAATTAAACCATGGATAAAAATTAAATAAATATTCATAGAGAAAACAAATTACTCAATAAAATAAAGATAACGCGATAATATTTACACTGCAAATAAATGGGGCGGAAGCATTAGGTTAATACACGAATAAAAAAGCCCTGATACTAATTGTATCAGGGCTTTCTTTTCGTACTACCACTTACAACTTAAGGCAGGATTGAAGGTTGGTCTGCGCCTTCTTTCTCAACTTTCTGCTGCAACATGTGTTCACGTTTCATACCCAGTTTCAACGCCAGCGCGGACGCAACGTAGATGGATGAAACGGTACCGATGGAAACACCGATCAACATCGTCAGTGAGAAGCCTTGCAGCATCGCACCACCGAAGATGAACAGCATCAATACCACCATCAGCGTAGTTGCAGAGGTCATAATAGTACGACTTAAGGTCTGGGTCAGAGACACGTTCATGATTTCATAAGGCGTACCGCGACGGATTTTGCGGAAGTTCTCACGAATACGATCCGATACCACGATACTGTCGTTTAGTGAGTAACCAATAACCGACATCAATGAAGCAATGATGGTCAGATCGATCTCAATCTGGAATAACGACAAGATCCCCATGGTAATGACCACGTCATGGGCCAAAGCGATAACCGCCCCCAGCGCCAGACGCCATTCAAAACGGAAACCAACATAAACTAGAATACACAGTAACGCGACTATCAACGCCATGCCGCCTGCCTGGGCTAAATCGCTGCCCACACTTGGCCCGACGAATTCGATACGTTTTACCGAAGCATTCTTATCAACTGACTCATTAATAACAGAGATGACTTTGTTGCCCAATTCCTGCCCGGCAGTTCCGGTGGCGGGTGGCATACGTACCATCACATCACGGGTGCTACCAAAGTTTTGCAGAATTGGCGATTCAAAGCCCGCTTTTTCCAACGTGTCACGCAGTTGATCCAGATCCGCAGGTTTTTCCAGGTTAATTTCAATCACCGTACCACCGGTGAAATCCAGACCCCAGTTGAACCCTTTAGTGGACATCACCACAATCGATGCCACCAACAGCAACAACGAGACGCCGAAAGCGACGTAATCCCAGCGCATAAAGTCATAGACTTTACGGCCATAGTTCAGTTGTTCAACAGTATAATCCTGTGCCACAACGTACTCCTCAAATAGACAGCTTGTTAATGCGCTTGCCGCCGTAAAGCAGGTTGACGATGGCACGAGTACCGACTATAGCGGTGAACATTGACGTTATAACACCGATTGCCGTTGTAATGGCAAAGCCTTTAATCGAACCGGTACCCACAGCATAAAGAATAATTGCCGTGATAAGCGTCGTTACGTTCGCATCGACGATACTTGAGAAGGCGCCTTTGTACCCTTCATGAATCGCTTGCTGGATCGTCCGCCCGTTCCTGAACTCTTCTTTTATTCGCTCATTAATTAGTACGTTAGCATCAACTGCTACCGCCAATGTCAATACGATCCCGGCAATACCCGGCATGGTTAATGTCGCCCCCGGTAACAAGGACATCACACCCACGATCAACACCAGGTTAGCCAATAGCGCCGTACTGGCAATCACACCAAATTTACGGTAGTAAATCACCATAAACAGGATAGATACCGCCAGGCCCCACAAGCAAGCTTCCAGACCTTGGGTGATGTTCTGTGACCCCAAAGTTGGCCCGATAGTACGCTCTTCCACAATCTGGATAGGTGCAATCAGAGCACCAGCACGCAGCAACAGGGAAAGCTGACGAGCTTCAGCCGGGTTATCAATGCCAGTAATACGGAAGCTGTTACCCAAGCGTGACTGAATAGTCGCTACGTTGATAACTTCTTCCTGCTTAACCAGAATCGCTCGGCCATTAGCATCTTTTTTGCCGCTGTCTTTATATTCTACGAACAAAGTCGCCATCGGCTTGCCGATGTTGTCTTTGGTAAAATTAGACATCAGAGAACCACCGGCGCTATCGAGCGAGATATTAACCTGAGCTTGGTTATATTCGTCGGTGCTGGAGGTTGAGTCAGTAATATGGTCACCGGTCAGGATAACGCGCTTGTACAAGACAACCGGGCGACCTTCACGGGTATTTTTGACTTCTGAATCACCCGGTACCCGACCGGAGGCAGCAACAGAGGCATCAACATTGCTATTTACCAGACGGAATTCAAGTGTTGCCGTCGCACCAAGAATCTCTTTGGCACGCGCGGTATCCTGAATACCCGGTAATTCAACCACAATACGATCCGATCCCTGGCGCTGAACCAACGGCTCGGCTACACCTAACTGGTTAACCCGGTTACGCAGGATAGTAATGTTTTGTTGAACTGCATATTCACGCGCTTCCCGCAGACGGTCATCAGTCATCACTGCCTTTAAGGTATTGCTACCATTGGAGCCAATGACCAGATCACGGTGGCGAGAAGAGAGGTAGCTGACGGCATCATCGCGGGTTTTATCGTCGCGAAAACGCACTTCAACACCATAGTTATCAAGCTTACGCACCGTGGCATACGGGATATTTTTCTCACGCAGATCTGTGCGCAAGGTATCCATCGTTTGCTCTTGCAGTTTGCCCAGCGCAGTATCCATATCCACTTCCATCAGGAAGTGCACACCGCCGCGCAGGTCAAGACCCAGCTTCATCGGCTCTGCACCTAACTTGGCAAGCCAAGAGGGTGTTGCCGGAGCCAGATTCAGCGCGATAACGTATTTGTCACCCATCGCAGCCATCAATGCCTCACGGGCACGCAACTGGACGTCAGGATCTCTAAAGCGAGCCAGGATTGCACCGTTCTCCAGCGCAATAGACTTGCTCGCTATGTTGTCTTTTTCTAAAACGTCACGGACTTGGACCAGCGTTGTTTCACTGGCGGCGATTCCTCGCGCACCAGTGATTTGAACAGCCGGATCCTCACCATAAAGGTTGGGAAGTGCGTATAGCAGACCGATGAAGATCACAACGATCAGCATCAGATACTTCCACAAAGGATAACGGTTTAACACGGCAATTCCCTTCGGGAAAATCGAAAATTACAGAGCCTTCATTGTACCTTTCGGTAAAACGGCAGCAACGAAGTCACGTTTGATCATCACTTCAGTGGTGTCGTTCAGTGCGATTACGATATAACCCGTTTCCGCAACTTTAGTTACACGACCAAGTAAACCACCCGTGGTTAGCACTTCATCACCTTTACCAATAGAATCCATCAGTTTTTTGTGTTCTTTGGCACGTTTTTGCTGTGGACGCAGGATCATGAAGTAGAAAATAAGACCAAATACCACCAGCATAATCACCAGGGAGTACGGGCTGCTTTGAGCCGGAGCCCCAGCGGATGCGACAGCATCGGAAATGAAAAGACTCATTAAAATTCCCTCATTGTTATCAATATCAGTAATGTGAAATCAGTGCGATAAAACAGAAACGGTAAATCGTAACTGTTAGATCTACAAATACAAAGGCAATAATTTTAAAATCAGGCATTTAATGGCGGAACAGGTTTCCCAATCCGACCATAGAAATCTTCAACGAAGACCTCTAATTTACCCTCTTCAATAGCCTGACGTAAACCCGCCATTAAGCGTTGGTAGTAACGCAGGTTATGAATAGTATTCAGTCGCGCACCCAGTATTTCGTTGCAACGGTCAAGATGATGCAAGTAGGCACGACTATAATTGCGACAAGTGTAGCAATCACAATGTTCATCCAACGTTGCAACATCATTCTTATGCTTGGCATTACGGATTTTTACCACACCGTCCGTCACGAACAAATGGCCGTTACGGGCATTACGCGTAGGCATCACACAGTCAAACATGTCGATACCACGGCGCACACCTTCTACCAGATCCTCTGGTTTCCCCACGCCCATCAGATAACGTGGTTTATCCGCCGGAATCTGCGGGCAAACATGCTCCAAAATACGATGCATATCTTCTTTTGGCTCACCCACCGCCAAACCGCCCACAGCGTAACCATCAAAACCGATATCTACCAGCCCTTTTACTGACACATCACGTAAATCTTCGTAAACGCCACCCTGAATAATACCAAACAATGCATTTTTATTGTTCAGTTCATCAAAGCGTTGGCGACTACGGGCCGCCCAGCGCAATGACATCTCCATCGAACGCTTGGCATAATCCCAGTCCGCGGGATAGGGGGTGCATTCATCAAAAATCATCACGATATCGGAGCCGAGATCGTACTGAATTTCCATTGATTTTTCTGGGCTAAGGAACACTTTATCGCCGTTGATCGGGTTTTGGAATGTCACCCCTTCTTCTTTGATTTTGCGCATCGCACCCAAGCTGAATACCTGGAAGCCGCCGGAGTCAGTCAGAATCGGGCCATGCCACTGCATGAAATCATGTAAGTCACCATGCAACTTCATGATTTCCTGACCTGGACGCAACCACAGGTGAAAAGTGTTACCCAGCAAAATCTGCGCACCGGTCTCTTTTACTTCTTCCGGTGTCATCCCTTTAACTGTGCCATAGGTGCCAACAGGCATAAATGCCGGGGTTTCTACCACGCCACGTTCAAAGATTAGACGACCACGACGGGCGCGCCCATCAGTTGTTTGTAATTCGTACTTCACATAACCTCCAGCATTAGAGAAACAGTCTAATGCGTGATTAAAAGGAACGCATGATAGCAACTGTCTAACCCGCTACACAAGCCAGCCAGCTTAAGTGGTGTTTATCATGCTTTGCTGATTTCTACCGTTTTGTGTCATTGTTCTGGCACAAATCTGGCACACCCCCACCTAAATAGGAATCCCTGCCCACCTTCACATGCACAGACTATCATTTTATCTCCGCATACTTTTGGCGAACGGAGGAAGCTATGATGCTTTACTTGTGGTTTTAACCAAAATATATAGGTGAGTTACTTGGTTTAATTTGATGTTTACTTTAAACTTGGCGTTATTGTTTTTAAAATATCACAATAATATTAGTGGTGGTTTATGGGTTATTTTAGATTGGTACTATCCATTATGGTTTGCATGAATCACCTATGGATTATTGGTGCCGTTGGTAGATTCGCTGTGTTTGGTTTTTATATTCTAAGCGGGTATTTAATGACAACTGTAATTATAGAAAGGTATGGATTGTCAAGGGATGGGCTAATTAAATACAGTATAAATAGACTCTTAAGGATTTATCCTTTATATTTAATATCATTATCTATTACCGTAATTACTCTTGTTGTTTTTGATACTTCTGATATAGCATCATTTTCTCCAAACATTGAGATGCCATCAACAATCAAATCATGGTTAATGAACATTACTCTGATAGGGTTGGACTTTAGTGTTTATACTAGATTGATACCTCAGAGTTGGACTTTGTTTGTTGAGATTTTCTTTTATGCATTTATCCCTATAGCTTTAATTTTTGGTCGGAGATTTATATTTATATGGGTTATATCATCAATGCTTTACCATGCCTATTTTATAATTACATCTGATAATTTAAACGCCAATTGGAATGACAGATACGGGACAGTAATGGCGGGTTCTCTAGGCTTCTCAATAGGGTGTGCAATAAGGTATTATAACTTTTCATTTATAAAGAATAAGTCTTTGTTTTTCTTTTCAATATTTTCATTATCTTTTTGCTACCTTTTAACTTCACTGCATATGATTTACAACCTTGGATGCATCGTTAACTTCTTAATACCAACGGTGATTTTTTATTTAACAATGATACTGTCGGCCATACTAATTATAAATATAGTAAACATTACCCCAGGAAAGTTAAGTAGAATTTCTGGTAATTTATCCTACCCTGTCTACCTTATTCACATTACATCTGGATTTATAGTTTTTAAGTTATTCGACTTGCATCAAAGGAGTTTATACGTTCTCGCACTGGGATTGATATTATCGCTCTTTATTTCATCAATAATGATATTTGCTGACAGGGTAATAAATAAAATCAGAAACAAAATAAAGAGCACGATTTAAGTATATTATTAACAGAGTTAATGCAAGGGTTTTATGTTAATAAATTGGCTGGGGTAAAAATGGCTTCACCCATTCATTGCATGACTCAAAATAAGCAATATATCTTGGATCATCACCGTAAACTTCACCTAAAAATGAATAATACTCCGACGATTGTTGACAACAAAACCAGCTAGTAATTACTGTCTCTGTTTCATCAGAAAATTGCACATATAAAATATCCATTAATCACTCCGGTTAGAATTTGTAATCTACTAAGCTACAGACGAAATTACTGAATGTTCCAGAAGTGGCAGCAGCGGAGTAATAAATTGTCTGTGGTGTTATTATAGGAATGTCAAGTGCTGTATACGTATGATTAAAATTCATGCTTGTAGTCCCTGCTGCGGCTCTCCATGCTATGCTCGTAGTCGATGCAGCAAAACCCATGCCAACAACCCCGGCAGTTGATGTAGATGTGTTTCCATCAACACTACAAAATCTCGCATTAATTGGGAGGTAGGCTGTCGGGCTTAGTGTGGTTAATGTTGGTGCTGCGGTTGATGAACTTACAATAGTTACCCTTGCAAATGAAATAGATCTATCTACCTGATACCCCACAGTTAACTGGCTGCTAGCAGTGCGCCATACGCTAACCAAGGCCGATGCTGTGTAACCTGCTGGCATATTAGCCCCGCCATACACTTCAGGGGCCAGCACTGACGTAGCATTAACTGCAAGCAATGCAGAAACTTGAGTAGTTGGGTTATAAATCGCATACAGAGCCACAAAGCCCGCTGCCGGAACGGTGCCAGTGTCCATGCCGCCAGCGCCGGTAGTGGCAAGGTTGATTGTTTTACTAAAATTACTCAGTTTGTACTGACGCCCACCTAACGCCGTTTGCACGATTAATTCATCTGCTGTAAAAGTGGCTGTTGCTGATGCGGCAGTAACACTCATTCGGGCATTGCGGGATGTGCCTATAACACCCGTTAATTGTGGAAGATGGGCCACGTCGCTTAAACCAAGGTTTGCAAGAGCAGTAGTTACTGCCGCGGAACCAGCCGCCGCAATTTCAGAGAAATTATTACTTGTTCGCAGAAAAAGTTTTTTCAATGCTGTCAGTAGTTGAGTTCTGTTGGATTTATCAAGCGCTACACCTGTCGATTCGACAACTCCAGCGATCTCCTCTTGGATAGCATCAAAGTAATCATCATCTAATGCCGTGGCCGGTACGCCAGTTTGTGGGTTGCCACGCGTAAAGCCGTTCTTACCCACGCCAAATTTATCAATTTGCGCGGAGGGGGTATCAATGCGATGCATAAAGGGTTACTCCAGATATAAGAAAGTCACGTAGGTGTGTGAGGGGCAAAGTTTGTTAATGACGCATTCGGCGGTAGTGTCGCCCCACGTTCTCAGGCTATCGGTACACAGTGAGACGCAAGTCATATCGGTGATCTGTGTGGCGGTCGGCATGTTGACCTGCCACCAGTAGCGCCATTCTTCCGAATAAAGCGAATCAACACAGGTGGATGTGCAGCGAAAAATATCACTTTCAAACTGGGTAATGGTGGCATCTGGGTAACCCAGCGCTGCCAATTGTGCCAGATAGAAACTCTTGTTAATCCCACCGATAATATTGATTTTTGCGTCAAGTCGTTGCTGACGTTGGGCTAAGGTCTGCACGCCTGCTGGCGCACAGGAATCGGGTAAGCCGGTTAACTGTTCATAACGATCAATCAATTCAGTGGTGGTGCGCGGGTCTATCTCTACCATCAACGCATCACCGCGCTGATGTACGCGGGAATATGACGGAGCCAGCCCCAACAGCAGGGGATCATCTCCCTCCCATGCCGGGCCGCGGGGCAAGAGGTTTTTTAATAATTTGGCATAGCCGTCTGTTAGGTCCACGTCAGTTCTCCCACAATGGGCAATTCAGTGGCAGTCAGCGGTATATCGTCAGTAGGACTGACCAGGACGTGTTTGTATTCGCCAGTCGCAATACTAATGGCCTCATTGATGCGCGAATGATCCAACGTGCCACCAGGCATGCCATCACGCATAAACATGGCGCGTAATTCTGCCACCACTGCATAACGCACTTCGGCGGTATCTGGCGTGAGCCGAATATGGAACGGCACCACTTTGGCAACCGGCGGGAAGGTGTAGAGACTGGCTCCCGCCACTGGCGCTAGCGGTAAAAGGTGATCACGGACGGCGGTCACTACCGCATTATCTGGGATCGGGTTTTCTAAATCGCTGTTGGCCACCATCACACCGACAGTACCGGTCCCCATCCAGTGGCGGTAAGTCCACGCGCGGGTAACGCCAGGCACCTCTTTCGCCCAGATAATATAATCACCATCCGCACCGCCCTGTGGGGTGTAATACCACCGCTCAATGATCCGCGCCCGCCACTCCTCTACCGGCTCAATATCAGTGCCACCCTCTATACTATCCGCCACCGCTGACGATGGCAGGCCGTTAATCGGCTGAGTCAGCACCATGCCGATACCATCATCTGTATTCCCCAAAGTGCCAGCGACTGAACAAATCACCGGCACCCGCAGAACACCCGCAACAGATGTCGCTGCTGCCGTGGTGGTGTACTCCTGCAAATCATCTCGCTGAATAATTCTGCCGGCGGGAACTTCAATGTCGTTAGTTACCCCTTCCCAGCGTACAAAACCGGTCGCCGTTGATGGTTGCTTGCGTGGGCATCGCTTCATATTCCCATGCCGCGCTAACCAATCCTCATCGCACTGATCCGGTAATAGGTTGCGGGCCAGGTAATCGATGTAGCCGTAAACCGTATGCACGGCCGCCGCATGCACCCGGCTATAAACCTCGGTGTCGGTACGGCGAAGAACAGCATCAGTTTGGAATCGGGAATTCAGGTCACTGCGGATTTGGGTGATAAGTTGGGGTAGTGTTGGGCGGGAAAATCCGCTGTCAGCCATTGAGAGCACTCCATAAGTCATCGAATGTGATTAGCTGAGAATTCCCATCGTTGCGGTATAACGTTACTTCAGCGGTCAGCATGTCAGTGCCGCGCCGCTGCACATTGATGGATATTCGTGAAACTACACCGTCCTCTTTTAGCCAGGCTAATGCCTGTTCTAAATAGCCTCTGGCCAGCTCGACCGTTTTATTGGTCAGCGTGGTGCGCTGCAGCAGATACAGGCGGGAGCCAATACGGTCATTTTGTACCGTGGGATAAGTGTCTCCCCACCACCCCATGGGATGTTCTGCCCCATCATCCGGATCAGCCCGTCGCCAGGTGAACAGAGAAATAATCACGGCGCGAGTCAGATTGTCCGTTGGTGTGGATACTGACTGCCGCTGGCCGTTCACTATCAGGATCATGGTTTACTCCATCTGCTGGTTAGGAACGTCGGTGTTAGGTTCGCCGTGCGGGTGAGTATGCCCGTTGAACTGATCGCGCATAGCCTCCATGGTGCCGGTTTTATCTTTAATATCAGATGCCGACTCAATGTTGCCCAGCGCTTTAATCTTGCCATTCGTTTCAATCAGGGGCGTATTGAACACCGTCTTTTCCTCGGCGTTAACAATGTACTGCTTGGTGTTCACCTCTATTTTGTTACCACGCTTGAGAATAATGCTGTCCCCTTCGTCGCTGTAAATCGCCACCTCGCCAGACTTCAGCCCTTTAATTCGGTACCGGCGATCTGCAACCACCAACACCACACCATGCGAACGATCGCCATCGGGGAAAGCGGCGAAAGCCTCCGCCCCCATCAGCGGCGCGCTGGTAAACCCATAAGGTTCAAGGTGTTCGATATTGTCCTTTAGCTCATTGGCTATCATCTGGATTTGCAGCATCTGATTTTTACTGCCGGTATCCAGATGGCGAACAACAGCACGAACCAACATATTGGACAGGCCACGCTGTAAACCAGTGAACATTCTGTTCATCAGAAATCATCCTCTTCGGCTTTCTTCCGGCGCTTGTTGGGGTTGGGTGGTTTTGGTAGGTAAGCATCGGGCGGGCCAACACGTAACTGGGTGATTGTTCCCTGCTCGTTTTTGCTGTAAGTCACCTCTGCTATCAGCATTTCGCGGTTGTTAAAGCCAAGCACTGGATCAAACACCGTCACCAGTTGATTTGGTGACCACAAATCGCCGTTACCCTGTCGCCAACCTTGCACTGTATAAGTCACTTCATCGGTACGCGCCGCCCGCCGTAGCATTTCAAACTGGCTGCGTTCAATCACCGTGGAGCCAGTCGCATTACCGCTCTGTTTGATAACCATGGGACGATAGCGACTCACGCCACCGTCAACGGTTTTAGCCCGGATCGCATTGGTGGTCGCCTCACCGAAGTCGTCGTCATTGCCCGACCGTTGTCCGGCAACCACATATTCAGAAAAACGGTCTTTAATGCTCTGTTCTGTGTCGCAGGAGATAATATTTTCACCCAGCACCAGGGCAGTGACGGTACGTGAAGCGCCCACAGGACCAATAACCAGTGCGCCCGCTGGATTGTCATAGGCTAGTACCTGCTGAATGCCCATCATCTTATCGAGCACATCCACCACAGTTTCACCGTAATCTACCTGCAGCCCCTGCATTGGCGTATTTTCCACACCGGCATTGACCACTGACACACCAAATGGCGCGGCGAGCTGGGTCGCTATCTGGACAAAAGAGCGGCCGGTAAATTGGGTTATCAGTGCGGCGCAGTCGATCAAGTCTTCTGTTTTACTGCGACCGACAATGCCCACCGATACCGAGCGGGCGTCATAGCGTACCGGTGTTGCATCGATATAGCCGGTGGCCACTAAGTCAGTACCGATCAACACAGTGACCGGATCGCCCTTCTTCACTCGCGGCTGGAGGTGTCCGGCCTCTTCACTGCCGGGCCATTGTCGGGTGATTTCCACATTAAAGTCGCGGGCCAATCGCTCGATACCTGCTGAGATAGAGACAGAGGTCCACCCTACCCACTCGCGGCCATTCACCCGTAACGTGACATCATTATTCATCGAATAGGTACCTGTAGTGTTTTCACTGGCACAAAGCCGGGATGGGTGATTTTGTTGCGACCGATAATGTCAGCTTCACGCGCGGCTGAGTCATACCAGTCAGCCGCCAGTACCAGTGCGGGCAGCACTTCATCTGGTGTTCGGAAAGTAGTTTTTTCTATCTGTTCAAGCCGCATGCTGATATCGCGGTTCACATCAGCGCGAACGGTATTAATAGCCAGGAACAAAGCATCATCCGTCACCCGTAATAGTTCCTGATCAATGGCGGCATTGAGTGTGTCGCGGATCTCAGTTAATGCCTCGTAGGTCACTGGCGGCGTAACTGTGACACCGTCATCCAATGAGGTGACTGCAGGATGAGTGACTAGCGGCAGTTGCGCTTGCGGTGTCACTGTGGCGGTCAGTGGCGGGCGGGCCTGCGGTAAATCAGCTACGCTCTGTGCGGCTTCAGTCAGTGCGGTGGTGCGGATAGCCTGAGCCACAACATTGCGCTGAGTGGTCTGGGTCTGAATGGTCTTGCTGTCAGTTTTCCATACCCCGCGTGGAGCCAGATCACGGCCAAGGGTAAAACCACTCAATCCTTTAATCTTGTTAATGATATCGCCACTGTTACCCAGCAGACTATTACCCGAACGCCACATACGTTGCAGACGATTAACGAAATTCATGCCGGAACTGGGTGGCATCAGCAGCACAGACAGATCACCATCCAACAATCGTCCCGCATCAGCAATAGCAGAATTCACGCCGTCAAAAGCTTTGATCGCCGTGTTCATCATGTCGCTGGCATCGCTGATAACGCCGTTCTGGATAAAGTCGGCCATGCCATCCAGCCCGAAATCCTTACCGAACGCATCGGTAACACAATCGATCATCGCATCACAGGAAGAAACCAGCTTCTGACCAGTGGCAACGCCGGAGGTCGGAAAAGAGAGTTCACCGGCTTCAACAAAGTTGAAACTGATGGTACACATGCGGCCATCAGCCGCGCTGTGGCTTACCCTTATCTCACCGCCTATACAGACATTTAGTTCACCGTACTGCGGGTGAATCAGTTTCCCTGGTCCCGCCTGATTAATGGCTGTGATCAGTTGATCGCGCTGTGCCTGGTAATCGTCGCCAATTAGATAGGCTGAAATGGTATCGCGGCGCGTTACCCGCCCCAAATCCTCGGAATAAGGTTTATCGCGGTTGGGATATTCGTGGGTCTGTGTCCGGCGCCCGAAAGTGGCCTCATCATCCTGCGTTTTAAATGGCACACCACGAAACGAGGCCGGTAATAGCTTATCTTTCCAGCTCATACATTCTCCGGGCATAAAAAAACCCACCGAAGTGGGTCTATAGGGAATTAATTACTTATTAGCGAAACGGCTATAGCCAACATCATAGCCCACACCAAAACCTGACTGATTGGTTGTAGTGCTGACAACGGCCATATTTGGAGGCGCATTATCAAACTTTACAGTAATTTCCCCATTGATTGCCTGATGTCGAGCCGAGGCTAATGGCACCTTAGAATTTTGACTGCCGTCCATATTTAGCAGCTCTTTCATGCGGGGAATAAACCCTGTATAGCCTCTGTCCTGCTCCCCTTTATTTAGCCTATCAACCAGAATGTCCCCTTTGGATTTATTGGTGGACTGAGACTCTTTACTTAGGTCATCCAGTTGCTTAAATAAGCTAATGATCACACCAATAGTGACCATTTTCCCCCCATAAGAAATGAGCGTTTTTAGTGCACCATTAAGCCCTCTGACGCCTGCACCACCAGCGTTAATTCCTTTCAAAAATGAGAAAGCAAAATCACCGGCCATATACAGAGCAAGCCCTTTCATTACGCCTTCCCAGCCACCCACCATATCGACGATAGGCTTAATCTGGTTCCATACATCCTTAAATACCGGTCCCACCGTATCCCAGTTAGCCACAATCAACGCACCTGCACCGATCAGCAGCGTAAGTAACTTACCCAGCGGTGACATTTTGGTGACGAAGTTCATAATACCGATCGCTTTCGTTACCGCTGTAACGCCAGTGGCAACAGAAATTAAATAAATCCCCAATTTAAAAACTGTCTTTATTAATTCAGGATTGGCCTTAACCCATTGCCGAAACTGCTCTAATAAAGGTTTAAGCTCTTTAGTACCCTCGGTAATATAGGGCAGGAACATATCCCCGAGCGTAATACTGGCAATCTCTAATTGGTTCTTCAGTAATTGAACTGCGTTGGCCGTGGTTGCCGCTCTGGATTCATATTCTTTTTGCATTGAACCGGCATAAATTTGAGCATCAGAAACTTTGTTAAAATTATCTTTCAGTAAATCGAGATTAGCCAATAAGGGAGCAATAGCAGCGAGTGATTCTTTACCAAACAATTGTGTCAGCATCGCTGACTGATCAGCTTTTGGTAGCTTACTTAGTGACTCCAACACCTTGAGTATCGCTGCCTTAGAGTCTTTCTGCATATCAGCTGCGAGTTGTTTGGGGTTGATTCTTAACGCTCGTAACGCTTTTTTCTGTGAGGCTGTCGCGGCCTTCCCTGAAGTTAATGACAGCATAAAGTTTTTAATACCGGTTGAGGCTATCTCTGACTCTACCCCCATCCCGGCGATAGTTGCGCCCATTGCGGCTATTTCCCCTGAAGCCAAGCCAGCAATGCCCCCTAACGGGCCAATTCGAGTAACAATTTCCGATATTTTTGCCGCATTCGCAGGGCCGGTATTACCCAGGTAGTTAACTTTATCTGACAGTGTTACCACTTCACTTTGAGTCAGTTTAAATGCTGTTCTCCATTGTGCCATCATCTGGCCGGACTCTTCTGCCGTCTGATCGAAAGCAATACCCATCTTCACCGCATCAGTCGCAAAAGCTTTCAGATCGGCGCGGGCAATACCTGCTTGACCACCTGCAGCAACGATGGCAGCTATTCCATCCGCTGCCATTGGCAATTCAGTAGAAAGCTTCAATATATCCTCGCCCATCTCCTTAAACTGGGCGGGAGTATCAAAATCCACAACCTTGCGCACATCGGCCATGGAGGATTCAAATTCCATTGCCTGGTTGATCGGAATAATGAAAGCACCACCAATTGCCGCCCCCATCATTGCCACACTTTGCATGACGTCTTTAAATTCCCCCTTAAACTTACGCAGATCCTTCTGCATAGTCGTCAACGCCGGAGATAACTTATTGACGCCAGTAATAATCGCCTTTAACTGAAAACTATCTGACATTACTCAGCTCCGTATTAATGCGTTCAGCCTGCGCCTCCATCTCAAATATTTTGGATAGAGGGCAAGCCATGACGGTAAGGGGATTCATTCGCCAAAAATAGGCAATGTTATAAATGCGGCTAGTTAGATCGCCGACACTTCTGATGCCGTAAAAAAACCGACTATCTGCATTGAGATGGTGATCAGGTCTTTCGGCAATAGTTGCTTAGCTGATGAAGGGGGAATATCGGCCAGTACCGGTAAATATGCCAGCGTACAACTCATGTCAATTTTAGCGCTGCCGTTATCCGAGTAAGAGAACGGCATGCCAAACTTGGCAATTTCATCATATTCAGGTGCGCGAATATTTAACTCTTTGACCTTCTCACCACCAACGGTGATTTCTTTGGTTAATATCACAATCATTGGTAAAAGCCCTCTTGCCCGTGGAATTCCATATCTACCGTGCCTTCCTCGGCATTATGGTTCGCTTCACCATGTAGCCAGGCGCTGGAAAGTACGTACACCTGACCATTCGCCAGCTCGCTGGTAATGGTCATGGTATCGGCGGAAATGATCTTGCTGATGGGGTAATCTTTAGGAACTATAAATGTCGCTTTGATATAGGGGGCGCGGTGAGTCTCTTTGTAGTACACCGAGCCATCCATGCCGATCACGTCATCTTTCACCGCCGTGTTCATTGGCACCTCAATACCGCCAGTCAGTGATAATTGCTGACCATCAATTTTAAAAAAGCACGTGCCGCCAACTCGGGACATTTAGGCCACCTCTTCGTTATATTGCAGACGGAACTGATTAAGCACCGCGAACACTCGCAGTTGGTTCACATAATCAGGTGGGAACAGCACATCAAGCCGGTTAGGGTTATCAGCATTGCGTTCGACAATCAGGTATTGCTTGAACAGGTCAAAGTTCTCAACAATGCCCGCGCGTTCCAGTTGGCGATAAATGGAAAGCAATTCCCCACGGATCACCTTGGGCGTGACAATCGCCTGGCCCGCACCGAAGCGAGTGCCATCGTTCGCCAGCTTATGGCGCGGGTACTTACTGGTGATAACCGACTTCAACCGGCGCAACACATAGGCGCTGGTATGTAACGTCTCACTATCAAGGAAACTGTTATCGGCGTTGCCGTAGGTGTTTTTCTGATACGTGGTGATATCACGTTGAATACGCAACACCCCGCCCTCGCTGTAAGCCGTGGCGATGCCATGGGTTAACAGTGATTGTTGCTCTGACAGAATGAAACGTGTACCAACTGGAGCTGGTAATGCGCCATTCAGCAAGCCAGTTTGCGTTGGTCGTGCCGGATCATTGCGGATAAACACCGAATTACGCGCGGTTCGTGCTGCAATCAGCTCATCCGTTGCCATCTGTACGCCGGTTTCATACCCGGCAATGGTCAGGTGTGGGTCATTGAATGTGGCCCCAAAAGCCACCAGATCCGACAAATCACCCACTTTCGCGGTATACACATGGCCGTATAACTGCCGCGACCAGCTCCAGCGGCCGGTATCGTCGTTCATCTCTTTACCGATGGTGGCCAGTGATGCAGAGTCATTGAACGGGAAAGCGATAAAATCAAACAATTCATCGCCTAAGGTAGCAATGGTTGCAGACAGTACCGGAGCACCGGCACCGCCAGCCATTGGAACAATCGCCACATTCACGCCGGATGGGTTCTGTTCGCCGCCGACAGTACCGCGATAGTTCAGGCTAATTGGCAAACCGTTACCAGTAAGCCCGCTGTTTTTGGCCGCAAGGGTGACAACACCCGCCGCCGCTGTGGCGGTAACCGGTAAATCAACCAGCGCATTTACCGCAGCGGCAATGCTGGTAGCGATAATCGCCGGAGTATCCAGTGCGGTGACAATCACCTGTACTCGAGTAGAGCCAAGATAAATAGAGAGAGCGCCGGAGGATTGCGCGGTGCCGGTGACAGTGAGTGTGCCAGTTGCCGGGTCACCCGCTACTTCAGGGACGGCAACCACCCACAACTCACCAAAGGGATCAACAGATCGGTATGCCGCAACCATTCGTGCGAGCTGGCTACCCCGTCCGGCCACCTGCCCTGCCCGATCTGCTGACGGCATAATAACGAGCGTATTCTTTTCAATCGAACTGGTTGCCAGCGCGTGGGCGATAATCAGTGATGGCCCGCTGTCCTGTGCCGTATTTGCCGCGCTATTATCCATTTCGGCAGAGAACAACGGCACCCGTAAATCATCAGGGATGTTGTTAAAGCTGATCATTGTTTTTTGGCCTTCTGCTCAGGTTGAACGATGGGTGCCGGTGGTGCGATTTCTTCAGGTTCTGCGGCCTTTACGGTCACTTCTCCTGACGCTATCCGGCGGTGCCAGTAAATATTTTCATCGACGTTTCGACCCTCTGCGGGCAAAAAGTCACCTCTAACCGGGTCAGGAACTGACCGGCCATCTTTGGGGATCACATGCATAAGGGGTTACTCGTCGTTAAGTGGGATGTTTAACTTGTGTTCAATGATGCCGTCAGGGGTCATAAAATCGACATCAACCATGATTTTCTCCAGTTCTTCAAGTTGCTGAAGGTCGTCCCACTGATGGGTATCTTCGACTGTGATATCCCGTGTGGCTGAGAAATCATACTGGTAATAAAGATGAGCGCGGTTCATATCCAGCAGGTTGCCACCGTCATATTGAATCGGGTCATAGCAAGATTCAGGCTCCCAACCCAGCAACGCTTTAAACAACTCGGACCGGATATCATCCACGGCATCAAAGGCGGCTTTTTGCCCGCGCTGATCAGGCGTGTTATCCAGCACCACAATCACAGCGAAACCGTCAGTAAGATCCTGCCAATAGTCTGTTTGTGACTTTTGCTCACCAACATTGTCATCCAGCGGAATGACCCATGCTGATGGCAGTTCCATCTTTGTCACTTCGGGTATTGGTTTGTATTCAGCCGCACCGGATACACGGCCATTAAATGACGGACAGCGCAATCGAAGTGCGGCAATAACAAGTGAAAGTTTCATTTTTTAACTGGCCTCAATGAACTTTGTAAGGCGTCAAATAGCACGCGCTCAATCCACGCTCGACGATTTAACAAAGCCTGTTCCATAAAGTTTTTACGGGGTTTGATTTTCCAGCCATCGCCACCCGAACCACCACGACGATGGTTTTTATTGCGTTTAGCTTTACGCCGGACGCCGTAATAAAGAAAAGCAGGATAGAAATCACCATCGAGGGGGCGAGAACCTTTACCCCCCTTCTGGTTGGGAGCTATTCGGACTAAAAAGCCAGGGCGATTGGCGGTTGCTGTTGGCACACGAAAACCAATGGATTTAGCCAAAGCACCGGTACGATAGCCCGGAGCCTCTCCTGCTTTTGATATCGCTCGCCGCGCCACTAATCGACGCGATTCCCGTAAAACACTTTGACCTATTGTGACAAATGCCCGGCGAACTCGCGCTTTGTTAAAGGTTAATTCCGGCTCTTTGGCAAAATCGACGTGCAGATAAAGACCGCTGGTTGAATTCTCAATCGCCATTAATGCCCCTCCCCAATAACTTCCACGGCTCCCAGCTCTTCAGCAGTGATAACAAGAAAGCGGTTGGCTTCATTCAGGTTCGTGGTTCCCTTGACCCGATAAACCATTTTATTGATAACCACCTCATCATCCGTGGTGACACCCGTTCGGTAGCGAATAACAATTCGGTGAGTAATGGCAGCATCAATCTGCACTGAACCGATACGGACAGAATCACCAATGGCTGACAGCTTTGCCCAAGTATCGAACTTATTGTGATAAACGGTATCAACACCCATATGATCGTGTCCGGGAACATCTTCACGGGTGCGGAACTGGGCGCGTTTGTTTAGCTCGCCTATCGACGGTGCACGGTAAGTGGCGGTAACTTCAGTCAATCTACGTTGAGTCATAGCTATACCCCATAGATGCGGTAAGGCTGGAGAAGTGAAGTTACTGCAAATGGAACTTCTGATGATTCAACAGTAGAGGTTGCTTCCCTGTTTTCATACCAATGACCAATACATAGCAGCATGGCTGTCAGCACATCATCATCAAGAAAAAGAGAGTCTTCACCAAAATCAGGATCTGCGGCATCTTCAAAAATCGTCCGCCGTGTGTAGTTTTCAACATATCGCCAGGCGGCCCGCATATATATCTTCAGTAAGGTTTCATCTGCATCAGAATCCAGCCGACAATGCTCTTTAACAACGAGGATATCGATCATGGTAGAACCTTATTTAGCTTTGCTTTTCTTGCCACCAGCATTGGAGTCAGGGGTTGGCTCCGTTGGCTCCGTTGGCTCCGTTGGCTCCGTTGGCTCCGTTGGCTCCGTTGGCTCCGTTGGCTCCGCAGGTTGTAATACCTCAGGCAGCTTCGCATAACCCTTTTTCAGTAATTCACGCCCATGCTGCTCACCCGTTTCAAATTCCTGACCATTATCAAGAACGCTATAGCCGAAATAAATCTGCTTTAGTGCTATCAGTTTCATAATGTTATCTCTGATAAAGCGGCCCGCAGGCCGCTAATTGAGGTGAATTGATTAACCGCCGACAGGTGCAGGAACCGTAAACGCACCGGTAATAAACGCTTCAGGGCGATACACCGCCAGTGCGAGACGCTCTTCGCAACGAATGGTGATCATGTTTTTCTCAAAGTCGTCGGAGTTTTCGGTACTGATCACCACATTGGCGTCTTCGCGGTCAAAAATCTGAGCGCCCGCGTTAAAGGCACCGGTCAGGAACTTGCCTTTGAATGCCGCCGCTTCTGTAGCGACAACAGGCAGCCCCCACAAGGTTGGCGTAGTCAATGCTGACGGATTACCCAGGATGTAACGGCCCAATGTGTCTTTGGTCAGTTCGATCTTGGCCCAATCAATAAAGTGCAACACATGACCAGAGGCGGAGAAACGTGCAAGCTGAGACTGCAGCATAGCCAGACGCAAATCATCAATGCCGTTCTGTTGGGCAACGTCAAATGACGGATCGAATATTGACGCCTGCGGCATAATCCCTTCAAGATGAACACCCGTGCCATCACCAAACAGGATCTCTTGCTCTTCGGCATATTTCAGGCCAAAGCGCATTTCAGTATCAATCGTTGATTGTAACTGTGAGAAATCATCAAGGATCTGTTTAGCGGCTTTAAACAGGTGGGCAATGGTACGAACTGGCGTGATTTTTTCTCCGAACTGAATATCGCTATAAGGCTTTTGCGTGTTTTCAGCAACGACTCGCGCATTATTGGTGAATCCGGTCTGCTGAACCCAATAAATGGTGCTTGATTGAGTGCGACCAGGTGCAAGTAAATCACGGATAAACAAACGCTGTTTAGGCGCAACATCGATACCAGGTAGGCGGTGTGGTGCCACAATTTGCCCCGGTACATCGACAGACAATAGCGCTGCTTTCACCGGAATACTGATCCGCTGACTTGCTGCAAGCGTTGATACAAAACCTTTTAACGCCTCGGCTGATACAACCTGCTGACCAATTGATTCAACCGTCTGTACAGCATTATTCAATGGCATTTGGGCAACGTGCTGCTCCAGATCGCCCAAAGCCACTTTGAGGGTTTTCTCTGCTGCTGTCAGCGCGTTAAACTCTAACGCCATTTTGTCTACAGCTTCTTTAGTAGATGCAGAAAGCTGGCCCGCGTTTTTAGCCTCTGTCAGCGCTTCTTCTGCCTTGGCGTTAAACTTGCCAGTGGCCTCTTCCAGTGCTGCGGAAACCTTTTTCAGTACATCGTTTACATCAGACATATATTCTCCAGATTATTGGCACGCCGCTTTCAGTCCACTTAATGCAGACTCGAAGCTAGCTAAAGTTTCAGTATTGATTTCGGTGGTAGCGCTTGGCGTACCGGATGGAGTAACAGCAGCGCCCGGCATGCTGTCGGTTAAGGCTTTAAGTAATTTTCGGCGCTCGGAGCGTGGGGTATTGGCTTTCGCCAGCAGCGCATCGAGTTTGCGAATAGCTGCTGACGGGCTTTGGTCATCATTGGTAATTTCATCAGCCGATAACAAACTGTCTGCGAAGCCTTTTTCCACTGCATCACTGCCTGCAATGTAAGTTTCATTGTCCATCATGGCGGCAATATCAGCCGCTGGAAGACCGGTACGAGCTGAATAGATATCACCCATGGCACGATCAAAAGGTTCAATATCAATAGCCGCTTTTGCCAGATCGTGACGGTTGCCCATCATGACAATCCAACAGTTGTGGATCATCAGAAACGCCCCGCGCCCTACCTGAATTTCATCACCGGCCATTGCAATGATGGAGGCGGCAGAAGCGGCAATCCCCAACACTTTCACCGTAACTTTGCCGCTGTACTCCCGCAGTAGGTTATAGATAGCCAATCCCTCGAACATGTCACCCCCTGGCGAGTTGATGTTAACCGTCACATCCTCGCCGCCCATCGACCGCAGTGCCGCAGCAATGCGCTTTGTGCTGACACCCTCGCCCCAGTAGTCCTGCCCGATCACGTCAAAAATTGAAATGCTGTTCTCGCCAGTGGAAGCGGCTTTTAACCCACCGTTCCAGCGCTCTACCGCACTTGGCGAAACCTCACAGGAAACACCCGCGCACGGGCGGCCCACCGGCGCTGCCGGAAGGTTTTTAATTGTCATTAGGTTCTACTCCTAAGCGGCTTGTTTTAGCGGTGACTGTTCGAGCGGGATGTCAGGGAACAGGTATCCGTGAAGCTCAGTGATGGCTTTCGCTTTAAGAACAGCGTTATGTGATTTAAGGTCTTCAAGTGCAACAAGGTTAAGCTGCACGGTATAGATATCGCCGCCCGGGATCGGAGGCAGATTTTCAAGGCGGCGAACATCGTTGCGGTTCATCCAGCCATTTTGTAACGCAGTGGTGTAGTAGGCAGAACGGCCTGCGCTGTCGGCGCGTAACAAACCTTCAACAGAGAATTCAGCAAAGTAATCCTCATCACCGGCCAACAGGCAACGGACAATTTCCTGCTCAATATTGACCAACAGCGGGCGCAAGGTGTTGCTCAGAAAAAGGAGATTCATCCCCTCAACACTGGAAGCCCAACTGCTTTGTTTGGTCATGTGTCCAACCATAAACGGCGGTACCCTAAACCAGCGGCAAATCTCTTCGATACTGAATGCCCGACTCTCCAACATCTGAGCATCTTCAGGATTCATGGTCACGCTTTGGTAAGTGAGATCGGCTTCAAGTACCATGGTCTTACCGGCATTTTTTGAGCCAGTGAATGCCGTCATGCTGCTACGCAGTTTGTCTCTCTGATCTTTTGTTAGCGCGGTTTTGCTGGTCAAAAAACCCGAGTTCTGCATTCCGTTTTCAAAAACTTTAGCCGCTGACTCTTCGATCGCCATGGCTGAACCAAACACATCTCGACCGGTATTCATCGGCATTAACCCACACATACCATCTAGGCCAAATCCCCGAATGTGCATCATGGTTTTAACCGGAATAACCCGCTTCTTGCCGTTCTCGGTATAGGTGTACTCGAGTTGGCCGTTATCAAGGCGCTTAACTACCATATTCTGTGGCAGTAACGGAATAAGAGAAACTACGCGATTACCGATCATTCTCTTTTCTATGAACGCATTGCCCCGCAAACAGATACTGGCCACCAGCATCAACATAAAGCGCGAGGGGGTCATTTCTGAGTTGGGGCTACGGCATAGCACCGGATAAAGTGGGTGATCGGTTGCTGTGCCTCGGGAACCGTCCGGCATCCGCTTATACAATTTCAGAGGAAGAGTCGAAACTGACTCACTGATCAGCCGGACGCATGCCCAGGCTGCGGCCAACTGAATCACTTTATCCGCCGTGACCACCTTGCCGCTGCTGCTGGTACCAAACCATTCCTGAAAGAAAGTGCCAGTAGTGAGGCTAATTGGCACACCAAGCCAGTTAAGGAGCGCGCTTTTAACGCGCCCCGGATGTTTATTTCGTGCCATTAGATACCTACTATTATTGGGTTATCAAAGAAACCATCCAGATCGCCCTCCTCCTCAATATCGGCATCTTCAGCAGCGCCGATTGCCATTGCAGAAGCAACCACGCCATCAATGCGGCCGGTGCTTTTCTTCTTGGCAAAGATACGGTTATCTTTCTGGTCTGCTTCGAGTACCGCCGAGGCTGCATTCCAGCGCAGGCAAGGGTTACGCTTGATAATCAACTCTTTGTTATTGAGTTTTTCCTCAAACAGTTCAATTGAGCGCGGCATCCATAAGCCGGATTCCTGTGCTTTGTAATAGCCCTGCCCATGGGGTACCAAAACGACACTGACCGAGTTACTTTCCAGTTCAGGCTCAAGGTATTTGATGCGGTATTGGTCAAAAGCGATGCATTTGATATCAAACATGGCTGTTAGCTCACCGATTCGGTGGGCAACAAAACCATAATTCACAGCCTTACCCGGTGGCGCGTGGATAAAACCAGCCTTTAGCCATTTGTCGTAAGGCACTCGGTCAGTTTTGGCCCGCTCAAGCAGGCTATCTTTAGGTGTCCAGAACTCGACAAACAACTTGTTATACTTGGGGAAAAAGAGCGCCAGCGAGGTCAGGTCGCGGGAGCCTGACAAGTCGAGTCCGCCATAGCACTCCTCGCCAGACAGCTCTTCAATATCGAATTCATCTTCACAATCCATCCATGTATCACCGCCGATCCATGGTGTAGCTGATTCCACCCATTCACAAAAGTTAAGGCGACGCACAATGCTTTCTTTACCCGGCATCCCCCTTGCAGCAGTCACCTGCTCGCGCAGATATTTAAGTTCAAAGGTCTGGCCCAGCGAGGGGTTAGCTTTCCCCCAGCAAGATTCGTCTTTAAATGGGTCGTCACCTTCATCCAATGAACAGATAAAACTAAAGAAACTGTCATCTTCCAGATCGCCGCTGGCGACCTTTTTGCCGTATTCGTGGTAGTCATAACAAACGCTGGTTTTATCGTGACCGCTATTGGTGATCAGGAATATTAGAGCCTGACGCCGCCCTTTCGTCCCGGCGCGCATCATCTCAACAACTTGATTGGTTTTATGTTCGTGCACTTCGTCAATCAGTGCGCAATGGGGTCGCGGGCCTGACTGACCATCATCTGAACTGATAGGTTTAAAGAATGAACCCGTTTGCAGAAATGCCAGATTCCACACATTCAAGCCGGTACCGGATTTAACAACCCGCTGAGAAAGAGCAGGGGACTGGTCCACCATGGAAACAGCATCACGAAACAGGATCATGGCCTGGTCTTTTTTGGTCGCCGCTGCATAGATTTCTGCCCGAGGCTCTTTATCTGCCATCATGCAATAAAGACCGACACCACCGGCCAGTGGGGATTTGCCTGAACCCTTTCCTGACTCCACATACACCATACGAAAGCGACGGGTGCCATCACTGGACTTCCAGCCGAATATCGAACCGACAACAAAGCATTGCCACGACAGCAAAATAAAGGGTTTACCCTCATGCTCTCCGCCATTCAACTTCAATACTTTGGCGAAAAAGTCTATCGCTCGACTTGCAGACTCCACATCCCACACCAAGCCTCTTGCGGGGCCAAACTCCAGATCACGCAAATGCCGGGCGCAAGAGTGACGAATATCGGGGCCAGCAAGAATGGTTCCCGCTGTTACATCCATTGCATATTGCGTTGCAGGGTCAACCGAAGAACTGGGCGAGCGGGTCTTCTTCTTTTTCTCCGCCATTAACATTCACCTTTGATCTTGCGGCTGGGGTGAGGCCGAATTCAATTAAGTAACCTTTGAAGCGGCGATCCGCATCGGCAAGCTGCCCTACGGCGGGATGTCCTTTAATAAGAAAATCCCCCATCTGGGTTTTGGTTGTGTAGGTATTACCCTCATCAAGAACTTGCTGCCGCAACCGAAGTATTTCAGCATACAGATCACAAAGGCGTTCCAGTGCCATGGTATCGGCGACGGTCAATACGCCCATCTGATCCAGCAGTAAAGTCAGCCGTCCCCAAGCCGCCTTGCCCCAGTCAGTTAAATGAGAGGGAGGGCTTGGAATTTCTCGGGCTGGTTGAGGTTCATTCTTATTCAGTGGGCGCTTGCCCGGATTACCGGTGACCACCTTCAAGTGGGTCGGTTTTGGTCGGCGTCCAGCCATGGAAAACCTCCCAAAAAAAAGTTTTCAATTCGCGGTTGTGCACAGAAATGAGGGCTGGCGGTATGGAGGGCGAAGAGGTGGGAACTTTCGACCCGCCCTCCAGATGATATTTATTCCCATTTATACCCATCAGTCAAATGATAGTGATTCTCATTTATTCCAATGTGAATTGGGGTCAATCGGTATGCCATCAGCGGTACAGCCCGCCACATAGCCTCTCTTCTCCTGCCTCTGCTTGGTTGAGTCATGATGCTGCTTACACAATGGCTGCCAGTTTCCTTTATCCCAGAAGAGCCTTTGTGCTTTCTTTAGTTCATCGGGGGTCTTAGCCTCTTTCATCCGATGCGGCTTCATGTGATCCACAACGACCGCTGCTGTCTTTCTACCCTGCTGATTGCACATAACGCAGAGAGGATTACTACGAAGAAATGTCAGTCTGGCTTTTTGCCATGGACTGCTATAAATGCTGCTGGTCTTCATGGCGTTGCTCCAAAAGAAAAACCACCGGCTTATAGGGCCAATGGTTTGGGATTAGCTAAGTGATTGACCAAGATGTTTGGGCTTAAATTGGTTTTGGTTTTTGTCTCATAATTGCTTCTTCAACATCTTCCATTAATGGTTCACTCCCAATATAACCAACAAGATACATTTCACCATTATCAGAATAGTGTTCAGCAACCACAAAGATAGCTTCACGTAAATGCGGATCTTCTATTTGTGGAATTAAATGTAGCTTGCGCAATCCCTGCTCAATACTGCGCACTTCCCCATTCCACCCCTCACCAAAAAGCATTATGTCTTGCATATAACAACCTCTGGTCAATGAAGTAATAACGAAACCATATTACTACAGACATTATCGATGGCACTCAATGAATGCCATCTGTAATGACTAGCTGTTTGCATCAGGACGAGCTACAGCACGACACGCCGCCATACATGCTGTTTGCATGTCAGTTTTAGCGATCGCTAACCAACGCCCATCGCTCTCACCATTATTAAGAAAATCAAGCTGTGCGATGAATTGGCGACTGATTTCTTTCAGCCGGTTCATATTGGATATGTCTTTTTCAGTTAGCGTCCGATAGCCTTTTACTGTGCTGCCATCCTGCGGTTTTGCTTCGCTCATAATTTCCTCTGTTATTTAAGCTGTACGCTATTGATGTGTGGTGCTGTTGATTATTAGCCGGTCGTCAGTGACAACCTTTTGTAGCGCGGTGATTTTTTCGACTAACTTATCGGCTCGTTCAGAGATTGAAATAAGAAACCCGACATCTGAGTCTGAAAATCCGCAATCTCTGGCTGCATCAGTGAGCTGTCCACTGGCGGGAGTAGCGGGCATATCCCCAACTGAAGCGGCGAGACACTCGAAACGCTTTTGCAGCTTGATATTGCCAGCACGGTAAGCAGCAATAGTGCCTTTTGCTTTGTTCTCAGCATCTACTACCCCTTGTTGATATGCCTTTAATCCGGCTGACTGTGCAGCCTGAAGTTGAGCCTCTTTATCGGTGGCGCTCTTTCTGGCGGCTATTTCTGCCGTTAGGTCTGATTTATCGCGCTTAGTCCACTTGAGAGACCATTCCGAATTTTTACTATCGCTACCCCACCAGTACCCACCGCCGACTAAAACTGAAATCGTCAGTGCGACGGCTATCAATCTCAATAGGGTTTCTTTCATGCTGGTATCTCAATATGAGGCGCATCCAAGAACTTAGCAGGCTTATCATTAGGGTTATCAGTCCACGTAATACCAAAACGCAGCTTAACGCCCAATTCTTTACCCGCCTGGTGCATAGCATTAAGAACCGGTAGCCAGCACTTATAGTCGTTCCAGTCACCGCCAACAGGGAAAAGATCTACAGCATTGCCAGAGATATGACGGCTATTCATGGTCTGACTCTTGCCAGTGGCCACCAGCTCCTTTTGCCGTTCTACTGTGCGCAGTCCTTCGATCACGCTGAAATCGACTGCTGAAATCTCTAACGCACGGCGAACTACCTTTAATAAGTTCGGATTAATGCCTTTGAGGTTGTTCTCGCTGCGCTGACTGAATCTGAAATTACTTGTCATTACCCTTCCCTTCTTCAATCGGCCTGCCTGTTACCTTCCATTTAAATAAGCTGGATAAGTAATCTGTACCGAGATAACCGATGATGACGCTTGAGAGGTAAGCGAGGTCTGTCGATAACCCGAAGAAATCAAGAACGTCCCGCACTGCAAACGCTATTGCGGCACACATCAGCGCATCGAGAAAACATCTACGCCACGGCTTCTCGTTATACCGCCCACGTAACCAGGCAATAATCCCAGCGATAGCGCCATAGCCTAATTCGAGGCGATGTGCGGCTATCCACTTGGTGATGATGTCCATTAGGTCAGGGTTGTTATGCATTTTCATATCTCCCCCTCCCGGACGGGCTGGGTGTGTAGTGGAAATAAAAAAGGCCCACCGAAGTGAGCCTTAAAATTGGTATGTGGTGACCGGGGCTGAGTATCCCAGCGTTACGGTTCCCCGTGGCGTGTGTGCTTCTATCCGTATAAGTTGTTGCCATTGCCCACGCGAGTCACCGTATCAGCCTACGCATTCACCACATTCGGCTGGATACTGTTTCACAACGATTGGATTAACCAACCCAGTACCCATGCGAATGCAGAAAAGCAAAAAGGCCCAGTGATTAACTGAGCCTCTAATTCTTCCTTACCACTTCAACGGATGCAATTACCACCGTTAGAGATGAATCTAGTCCATTTCCGCCAAATAGTCAACACTTTGCTTTTAAAATGTCGCCATCCGTGGCAAACGTGTTCCTATCGTGTTACCGAATGCAATTGCGCGTCAGCGAATCCCTCTTCTGCGTGGCATTTGCTTATCAGCGATTCGTACATCGGTTTAAAGTTACGTCGCCATGTGGTTTCTGGTATCTCTCCGACAAACTCCTCAAGGGCCGCACAAGCCTCAGATGAGGGTAAGCGAGAATATCCACGGCCTGAGCATTTCCCGCAGGTTTTATAAACCGGTATTCCCTGTTGTTCTGATTTCTCTTTGTCCACTACTGTGCCCTTCCCATTACAGCGACATGAGTTGGAAACCACACCTTTCCCGCCGCACGGTTTGCATAGCAATCTAACCTTTTCACGCAGATCCCTATGGACTTCATGCTCGGAAGGCCGGAATCCCTCAACGCCAAAACTAATGGAGCCTTTAACGATCTCCCTGTTGAACAGTGGCATTGATGTTTTAGTCGTGAACACCTCAGACTCAGTGAACCCCTCCCCCTTGCAACATTCACATTCACGAACACTGGCAGCACTACGCGCATAATCAGCAAACGCATATCTTGCGAGTGTTTGCACGACGCTTTGTTTAATATCCTCATCGAGCTTAGAGATTGCTTTGTACTTAATGGATTCTTTAAGCGCATATTGAGTGAGACTTTCCACGGCGCGATGCGGATTACTGATCCCCTGCTTTGCCAAGAACAATTCCAGCCCGAAGCCGCTTTTAAGGTCTGCCAACCCTAACGCTGCCATGATATCAGTGCCGGTAAGTGAATCAGAGGCCGTTGCCCGTGGAGAGTCACTAATCATGGTGGATTTAGCGAAGAAGTGTTTCGTTATTGATTCCAGCCTCATTTCTCAATCCTCTTCCTGCCAGTTGTCCCAACCATCAGCCGCCCATTAACAATTGCATGGCGCTCGCCCTTCACGTCATTGGCGTATTTCTTTACCGTTGAGCGCTGAGTATTTAGCTGGGCTGCCACAGCTGATTGGTTGCCATAAGCGGCGATAAGTAACTCTGGAATGGTTTTCACATATGCGTTCACGCTGCTACCTCCTGAAAATGGGATCGCCTTTTCTCAAGCATCTTGGCTTTTTTGGTGAAGATGGTTTTAATGCGGATTAGATATGGAATGTCGAACTTGCGGGTTTCGTGGCTTGAATCTACTTCCTGAACTTTGTCTAAGCCGTCACGCTCGATAAGCCCTATCCTGAATCCGGCTACGTTGCCGCTTAGGTGTCGGTTGCAATAAACGCATTGGGACCCAGTATTGTGAAGATTAAATCGGAGGTGGGGGGCTGCGCCTCGGCTTCGATAGTGACCACATTCCATCGTGCCGCCGTACTTTTGCTCTGGATACCTGCCGCAACTGATGCAGGGGACGCCTAAATATTTGAGCCTCACATACTTGTTAAACGCTGCTTGGGCCTCTGCCATTCGCTGCGGTTTGGTCTTTAATTTCTCTCTCCTGGCTTTCAATTCGTCTTTCTGTATCTTGGCTAACTGCTTATCTGCTACTGATTTGTTCTTCTGCCTTCGCTCACGGTCTTTTCGGTATAAAAGTATGGCGTACTCTTCTCGATGCTCTGGACAGCACCACCACGTTTCTACGCGGTCAGGCTTGAACCTAGTTTTGCATACTTTGCAGTTACGATGATTCGGCAGCTTGTTTATCATCGGCTTCCTCCAGCATTTCTATTGAAGCGTTTTCGCGTTCGCATTGGTCGCAACTGTACACCTCGTCTGGCTTTAGCGTGGCTAGGCAGAATGCGCATATTGATTGGGGGAGTTCAGGCATGGCCGACCTCCCTGTCTTTGGATTTCTCATCCTCTTCGTCGAAGTCTTTACCATTGATTGGCATAAGCCATTCAGAGTTGAATAGCGCCCATCCGTCAGTGTTAGTGCCATCAGCTAACTTCACAGTTATCGCGGGATTCGTGCATAGCCATTTCGGACGCACAATGTCATTTTTAGAAAGTATTCCGTCAGAACCACGGAATAATTCCCCTGGTTGAATGAGTCGCTCAGTGGTTACGGTGAATCCAAGCAGTGTTCGACTACCTGCAATAACAAGAGCGATTCCACCCGCTCGTAATTCTTTCATCGCGTTCTCCTTACTCTGTCGAATTTGGCGCGCAGCAATACGCATATGTGGTCATATGTCGGTATCTGGCTGGCGGGGATTTGGGGTTTAGGCTTATTTCGGTGGGGTACTTTGAAGATTGAATTTTCCATTACTGCAACTATGCTGCTTTGCCTTTGTCGCATGGTGTATTTCCCCACCGGTTAGCCCATTCGATAGCAAGCCGAGACTCATCACCGAACTTGACGCCCTGATCAATGCCAAACGCACTCATCATCTCGATAAGCTCACTCATCTCACCGACCGTCATTCGGCTGGTAGATTGTCCGAGCACAACAAAGCCGCCGTTGATGCCAGGGGCCGATCGCTGACCTTTTAGGCCGGCAGTCAAAATATTTTTCCAATCTTCAGTGGTGAGCTTCTGCCCATACCAAACGACCTGATCGCTGATATCTGTCAGGCAGCACCAAAGCTTCGCGTTCTGAGATAGAGAGCGCGTGGCTTCCTGAATGGTCACGAAGTAAGGTTTATCTGGATTAATCGGGGTGTTGCGGAGGTGGTTTATTGCGTTACTGAGGATTTGTTCGTTGCGTAACTGGTAGGTTTGTTTGGTCAAGATTGCCTCCGATATTCTGAGGTTTCCCTGATAGGCATGGAGCCTATGGGGGTTGCTTCACAGCGAATGCACCATCGATGCCAGTATGGTTGGCCTGGTCGAAACTTATCTGCATCTTTCCTCTCTCCGCACCGGTAGCATGATTCCATTTTCTGCATCATTCACCTCTCATTTAGCACCCTGTCGTGCTCGATGAGTGCGCCAGCCTTTTTGCGAAGCGCCACTCGATTAAAGTGATAGCTCAGGTTTCGGTGCTTTTTCTGATGTCTCAGACCCTCAGATACACCCAGCGAAAAGAATGCCGTTTGATACATCATGTTTAGCGCGTGAAGAGCCCGGCTAACTTTATTGATATCCGCCATCATTCACTCTCCGGTTTAGGGGCGGCGATTAACTTGTCGATTTCAGCCAATTCCTCAGTTAAATCGGCAAGGTCTCTCTGCCATCGGGAGCGGGGGATGTCGCAATGACTTCCGAATGATGCTTTATAGGTCTGAAGTTCGCCATTTTTCACATCGCGATAATCAGCAAGCATGTCCTTTGGAATAGCAACCCAACCATCCGGCACTGCCGGAGAGTTCACCTGCTCATTACGCAGAGCCGCAAAGTCATACCCACCGCTGGCGTCTATTCTCTGTCTTATCTCGCCAATAGAATCACGTAAGGAATGCGCCTGTTTTAGCATTTCGCTCTGCTCTGTATGGGCTGGCTGTGGTGCATCGTAGAACAAAGTTACCGGCCAGTCCTTGTGGGGCTTAATGAATGAGGGAAGAGGCCAATAGTCATACGTCGGGGTGTACGTCCCATCTCCATTGTTCTTTCCGAATTTACACGCCACCGGCTTGACCTGCTTTACCGATAACGCGATGCGGGCGAGTTGGCGAACCTCACTGGTAACGCATATGCGCTTGTCGTTCACTAATTCTTTCAGCCTTTCTTCGCTGAACTGCTCTAAATCGTTATTCATACCCGCCAGCCTTCTTTGATAACTTCGAAGTAAGAATTACCAATCAGTTCTGGATATCCCTCTTGGCAATAAATTATGCTGTTCTTGCCATCCGTCGCGCCCAGTTCACATTGATGATTCTGCGACTTTGACCGGTCAATAAAGCGGATGGTTATTTTCTCGCCAACTAGCAAATGGAGTGCTTTCATTCCGTCTTCCCCTTAATTATGATCCCGATAGCGCTTTCTCAGCCAGTGCGACTTGCGTCTTGATGTATTCACCCAGCATTTGGAGTTGCCTTTCTCAACCCAAGCCTGGCCCGGAGTTCCGCCACCTTTTCCAGCCCCTGCCTTTTGCTCATCGCACTTTTGAGACTCATCTCTGGAATGCGGGCGACCGGCGCGGGAATTTTCTCTCCTGCCTCGATTCGCTTTGCCATTAGTTTCAACTCAGTGCCGCAGCCCTTGCGAAGCTGAGCATCTGACCAGTTTTCGTGGCGCATGTGGTCATAAAGCGTCGTCACCATCCAGTAAGATGCCGAACTCGTCCACGGGTAGGCTTCTGCACTGACGTAGCCACCACGGCGGCGGGCATACTTCATGGTCATCACGTAGAGTTCGTCTTCGTCAGGCAGGCCAGCGGCCTTGAGAGCGCCCTGCTTACACCATGCGATGAATTGACCGGGAGATGGCCAGAACGGTGAACCATTTGCGCGGGCAAACTGCATGCCGGCCGATAATTGTTCGCGACTGCGGATTCCGTTTTCAGCAAAGGCGGCGATCCACTGTCGCTTGGCTGCAATCTCATCTTCAGGGTTTCGGAACGTGGTAGATACCGCAGCGGGGAATACCTGTTTTAAATTTCTGAACAGTGCATCGACAAGCTTCTCAGCCTCTGGGTTTACCATCTTTGCAGGCTCAGGCGCTGAACCGATCACCTTGGATAGAGCTGAGCCATCACGGTTTTGAATAAGTCTGGCAAGATTGGTCATATGAATTCTCTCTCCCATGCTTCTCGGTTGTTCCAGTCACCTGGCTGATTGGAAGCTACTGGCTGCCCAGCAAGGGCTTTCAGCTTCTCCACCTGCGCTGCATCCCGCAACACTGTATCTATCCCGTCATAAACCTTTTTCGATGGATTACCTCCCATCAGCCACGGATCTGACTTCGCACCTTCGATTGCCATGCAGAGTTCTTCAGCAGAAAAACCGTCTTTCAGGCGGGATTGGATCCGCCCTTTGCGCTTAGCGTCAAGCTTTGCACCAGGGTGATTCATGGATTTCTGCCAGAATTCAAAAACAGTCCTGACACTCACGTCCCCGGTAGGGGATATGTGTTTATGTTTTATATTCTTGTTATTACCTTCTTGTTCATGATGTGCGGCTTTAAGTGCGGCGTTATGTGCGGCACTACCATCTAAAGCCGCGCCGGGACTGGTCTCACCATGTGCGGGTTTAAGTGCGGCGTTATGTGCGGGTAAATTGTCTATTTTTTCGGCATATTCAGCGTAATTTAGGATGGTGATCACCGTCCCTTTTCGCTTCTCCCCGTCCATGGAAATCATCCCTTCCTTGACGAAAAAGTTAAGCATCCTACCCACGGCGTCACGGCTGGTTGGCTTCCCCTCTCTGTCGCAAAGGGACAGGCCTAAATCAGCCACTGTCACGACCAGTTGACCGGCTTGAAGATTCCATTGGTTACCTTTGAAATTCACTGTGCGGGGCTTTCTCTGCGCCCCAAATAACAGATCTTCCCAAAGAGTTCGGAGATACACATCCTTCGCCCATGTTTTCTTCTTGATGCTTCGGTACAACGGGACGTAACCAAGCTTCTGGTTCTCCATCCGGTTGCTCCTGCGCTCACGTTCGGCGCTCAGGTCATAGAATATTGCTGTACTCATGCGGCCTGCTCCTGAATCTGCTGAGCAGCCCACAATCCGGCTATCCACTGGATGCCTTTCGGGGTGAATTTATTCTGAGTAAAAGCGTGTCCGTTGTTCTGGTTCTCGCCGGTTTTAACAGTGAAGCGCCCGGCGTCGATGTGCTGAGCGTAAGGCGTTAACTTTCCCGCCAGTAGGTACATGATCTCGCTGTCGAGCAGGAACTTACGGAAGGCTGGTTCTTTGATGTGAAGTAGTTTGCAGGTCTCACGGAAACCAAGGGATCCTGTTGCATTGACGTAGCTGTCAACGAACTGAGCTTTGGGGGCCGCAATGGCAAGCTGATTTTCAAGTTGAAGCTTTTCCTCTGCAAGGTCTGCCGCCAAACGCAAAGCATCCGGCAGGTTCTGAGGAATGCGTGTCTGATTCTCCAGTTCTTGCCAGCGGTCAACCAAGCGAGCTGTGAACTCCGGGGAAAGCTGGGCAACGATGATGTAGCTATCGCGCTTGCTTACATGGTACTGCTGATATTGCTGGCCGTTCTGGGGGTGGGTGTACGCCATTGGCGCATACCCCTGAATCACGCCTTTCTCCATCAAGCGCTCAATGGTTCTGCAAACATCTGCATGGCGCGACTCCAGAAGTTCAGCTATTTCTACGCTGCACATCGTCTGGTTTACTACTGTTGATAAACTCATGTATAGTTACCTCAGAAGCTGATTGTTATTTGAGAATCCTCGCCTGTTACCGCAGGTGGGGCTTTTTGTTTTGTAAGCAACAACGCCACTGACTTAGCCAGCCTTGCCATCTCGTCATCGACTACTCCCCATTCCAGAACAGCTAGTAACATGCTCATCTTCGGAATGAAGCTTTCCTTCCAGCGCGATATCTGTGACTTATCAACGCCTACAGCGTCAGCAATGTCAGTGACGCCTCGTAATGCAATCTTGTTCAGTAATTGGCTCTCAATGATTCGAGCCTTGTTGCGTGCTGTTGTGCGCTCCATTGCGTACTCTTCCCTTGTGATTTGATGTTGGTACGTGACAAAGCTGTGAGCTTGTCACTTTTGTTTTCCATCCAGTGCCTTTCCGGCCAAAAGGATGAAGATGTCAGTAGTGTTAAAGAGCGGTAGTGCTTAAGCTGCGTTGTCTCGTACGGTCATGAATACAAGGCTTTCTTTAGTCACTGGTGCATACTTCCCAATTAACTTTGTGCCTTTTTCAATTGCTGCAGCACGCTTAGGTGATGCACGGCGAACACCGTAGGCAATCAAGTTCATGTAACCGACAGAGGTTCCAACAAGTCGAGCAAGAGCAGCCCACTCTTCCTTGTCGGCAGATTTGCGCCAGCGGAGTAAATCATTGCTCATTTTATTTACCTTCTTTATTAAAGATAAAGTCAGTTTATCTCAAAGATAAATTAATAACAATGCAAATTTATCAATTTGAATATTTATCAATTTGCTAATACATGGGAACATCTAGGGATGGAAACTAAAGATTTCAGACGCAATAATTTGCGCGCCTTAATGGATTCATATGTCCGTGAGGGAAAGACAAAGGCTCAGTTCGCAGATGCCATTGGATTGCCGGCGTCTCAACTTAGTCAGCTTATTAGCGTAAATGCCACCCGTAACGTAGGGGACATAATAGCGCGCCGCGTAGAGGCTAATATGGGCTTGCTACGGGGGTGGCTAGATGTACCACATTCTGATGCTTCTTTTGATTTAGATAACGGTTCAAGTAAAGAAACTAATAAAGACGACCCTTTTAACTTGCAAAACCTAGCTAGAAACTATACTGATCATCCATACAGGTTAGAGTTGTTGGATACAGAGCATAGTTGCGGAGGTGGGCGAGTGAATGGTGATTACCCCGACATAATTCAATCTATTGAGGTTGACCCAGAATATGCTAAACGCATGTTTGGGGGTAGACCTGCATCATCACTTAAGCTAACCACCGCTGATGGCGATAGCATGATCGGGACGATAGACCCAGGTGAGCTGGTTGTTATAGATATTACCGTGAGAACATTTCGTAGCGATGGTATCTATGCATTCACTTATGGCGAGGGTTCGCACATCAAACGTCTACAAATGTTAAAAGACAAAATAGTCGTGATCAGCGATAACGAAAAATATGATCGTTGGGAAATAAATGCAGACAATGAAGAAACATTCCACATAGAGGGGTTTATTGTTGGTAAATGGCAAATGGCCTACTCTCGATTAGGTTGACCACCGCAAGATTGATAAACAAGCCAGCCTAGAGCTGGTTTTTTTATGCCCATCGCAAAAAAGATAAATTATTTTATCTTTACCATTCATATATTTATCAAATTTAACGTCAATAACACCCAATTATTTATCATTTTGCTATTTACCATTCTTTATCTTTGAGATAAATTAAACCCATCGAAACGAAACATCGATGCGGCAGAAGGAACTACTCGCCGCGCCAGTCAGGACGACAGGCTGCTTATTTAACAATATAGAAAGTCGGAAGGTCACAGAATCTCTGTCATCCCCCTACGCACAAATGCGACGTACCACCGAGCGCGATCCGGTCGATGGGAAGATTAGCCCCGCATGAGAATGAGAACGGGCGCGAATGGGCAGCACTGTATGGGTGAATGTGATAAGCGCAAAAATGTTTATTACAGGTCGTTTTGATAGCGGCCTGTGCTGAACAAGTAGAGGTGACTATGAATTCAAAGCAAAAAAGACGAGCGTGGAGACACGAGCGCAGGCAAAACGAAAGAGAGATATTGGCGGCTACGGGAGCGGTTATACGTTCAGCCATACCAGCCTCGTTGTTTGCAGCAGGCTTCCGTAAAGTTCGTGAAGATTGCTATCACGTTATTAAGTAGGCCCACCACATAGTTAAGGGGTAAGAGGATGGTCACGGCAGAAACAACCAAAGTTTGGCGCTCTCCAGCTAAGGGGCGCAGATACCTCACAAGGAAAGGCGCGATTCATGCGGAAGCCAAGGCCAAAATCATGCAGCGCTACCCTGTAGAAAAGTGTGAGTATGATAACGGATATCTAACTTATCCCGGCTATCACTTTCCGAGCAGCGAGCCAGAGAGATACGAAAAAATGTTACGGCGTCTCAAGAGAATAATTGATAAAGCAACAGAACGATAGAGGCTGCATAACGCGGCCTTTTTTATTCCCTAAATTAACCTAGTCAATTTACCGCTGCCCTTATACGTGAGGGCTTCGGTAAGTTCGCTACAAACACAAGTCGCTTATGCGGCTTTTTCATGCCTGAAAATCGAGGTAACAATGAATCTTACCGATTTAAACAAAATTCTCGCCGAGCATAAAATCTGGGTAGAGTCATATAGACAAAACGGATCTAGAGCCAACCTGCGCGGTGCCGACCTGCGCGGTGCCGACCTGTGCGGTGCCAACCTGCGCGGTGCCAACCTGCGCGGTGCCGACCTGTGCGATGCCAACCTGTGCGGTGCCGACCTGCGCGGTGCCAACCTGCGCGGTGCCGACCTGTGCGATGCCAACCTGTGCGGTGCCGACCTGCGCGGTGCCGACCTGCGCGATGCCAACCTGCGCGGTGCCGACCTGTGCGGTGCCAACCTGCGCGATGCCGACCTGCGCGGTGCCAACCTGTGCGGTGCCGACCTGCGCGGTGCCGACCTGCGCGATGCCAACCTGCGCGGTGCCGACCTGTGCGGTGCCGACCTGTGCGATGCCAACCTGTGCGGTGCCGACCTGCGCGATGCCGACCTGCGCGGTGCCAACCTGTGCGGTGCCGACCTGCGCGGTGCCGCCTATCCTGATCGCACATACATAATCACGGGTGATAAGTATTTTCTGCAAATAAGCAACGGGGAGACTGTTCGTGCCGGATGTCAGAGTCACACAGCCGATGAGTGGCGCAAATTCAGTAAGCGCGAGATTGCAGATATGGACGGCAAGACAGCACTTAAATTCTACCCTCGCCTGTTAGATATTATCGACTTCTACCTTGGTAAGGGTGAGCGCCCAGAATGGCTTAACGAGCCAGATGAAGAAGAAGCAGATTAATTAGGTTCACTGATAGAGGCTGCATAACGCGGCCTTTTTTATTCCCTAAATTAACCTAGTCAATTTACCGCTGCCCTTATACGTGAGGGCTTCGGTAAGTTCGCTACAAACACAAGTCGCTTATGCGGCTTTTTCATGCCTGAAAATCGAGGTAACAATGAATCTTACCGATTTAAACAAAATTCTCGCCGAGCATAAAATATGGGTAGAGTCATATAGACAAAACGGATCTAGAGCCAACCTGCGCGGTGCCGACCTGCGCGATGCCGACCTGCGCGATGCCAACCTGCGCGATGCCGACCTGCGCCATGCCAACCTGCGCGATGCCGACCTGTGCGGTGCCGACCTGTGCGGTGCCAACCTGTGCGGTGCCAACCTGTGCGATGCCAACCTGTGCGGTGCCAACCTGTGCGGTGCCGACCTGTGCGGTGCCAACCTGTGCGGTGCCAACCTGCGCGGTGCCGACCTGCGCGGTGCCAACCTGTTCGGTGCCGACCTGTGCGGTGCCGCCTATCCTGATCGCACATACATAATCACGGGTGATAAGTATTTTCTGCAAATAAGCAACGGGGAGACTGTTCGTGCCGGATGTCAGAGTCACACAGCCGATGAGTGGCGCAAATTCAGTAAGCGCGAGATTGCAGATATGGACGGCAAGACAGCACTTAAATTCTACCCTCGCCTGTTAGATATTATCGACTTCTACCTTGGTAAGGGTGAGCGACCAGAATGGCTTAACGAGCCAGATGAAGAAGAAGCAGATTAATTAGGTTCACTGATAGAGGCTGCATAACGCGGCCTTTTTTATTCCCTAAATTAACCTAGTCAATTTACCGCTGCCCTTATACGTGAGGGCTTCGGTAAGTTCGCTACAAACACAAGTCGCTTATGCGGCTTTTTCATGCCTGAAAATCGAGGTAACAATGAATCTTACCGATTTAAACAAAATTCTCGCCGAGCATAAAATCTGGGTAGAGTCATATAGACAAAACGGATCTAGAGCCAACCTGTGCGATGCCAACCTGCGCAGTGCCAACCTGCGCAGTGCCGACCTGCGCGATGCCGACCTGCGCGATGCCAACCTGTGCGATGCCAACCTGTGCGGTGCCAACCTGCGCGATGCCGACCTGTGCGATGCCAACCTGTGCGGTGCCGACCTGCGCGATGCCAACCTGCGCGGTGCCAACCTGCGCGGTGCCGACCTGCGCGGTGCCAACCTGCGCGGTGCCGACCTGCGCGGTGCCGACCTGCGCGGTGCCAACCTGCGCGATGCCGACCTGCGCGGTGCCAACCTGTGCGGTGCCGACCTGCGCGGTGCCGACCTGCGCGATGCCAACCTGCGCGGTGCCGACCTGTGCGGTGCCGACCTGTGCGATGCCAACCTGTGCGGTGCCGACCTGCGCGATGCCGACCTGCGCGGTGCCAACCTGTGCGGTGCCGACCTGCGCGGTGCCGCCTATCCTGATCGCACATACATAATCACGGGTGATAAGTATTTTCTGCAAATAAGCAACGGGGAGACTGTTCGTGCCGGATGTCAGAGTCACACAGCCGATGAGTGGCGCAAATTCAGTAAGCGCGAGATTGCAGATATGGACGGCAAGACAGCACTTAAATTCTACCCTCGCCTGTTAGATATTATCGACTTCTACCTTGGTAAGGGTGAGCGACCAGAATGGCTTAACGAGCCAGATGAAGAAGAAGCAGATTAATTAGGTTCACTGATAGAGGGTAAGACGATGGCGTACAAGTTAAATCAAAAAATCAAGACTCACATTGCCGATATGGATACCTCACAAGGAAAGGCGCGATTCATGCGGAAGCCAAGGCCAAAATCATGCAGCGCTACCCTGTAGAAAAGTGTGAGTATGATAACGGATATATAACTTATCCCGGCTATCACTTTCCGAGCAGCGAGCCAGAGAGATACGAAAAAATGTTACGGCGTCTCAAGAGAATAATTGATCGGTTGCGCGGCAAACCTCGCCCTTCAGGGCGGGGAGGATGTCAAAAAGCAACAGAACGATAGAGGCTGCATAACGCGGCCTTTTTTATTCCCTAAATTAACCTAGTCAATTTACCGCTGCCCTTATACGTGAGGGCTTCGGTAAGTTCGCTACAAACACAAGTCGCTTATGCGGCTTTTTCATGCCTGAAAATCGAGGTAACAATGAATCTTACCGATTTAAACAAAATTCTCGCCGAGCATAAAATATGGGTAGAGTCATATAGACAAAACGGATCTAGAGCCGACCTGTGCGATGCCAACCTGCGCGATGCCAACCTGCGCGATGCCAACCTGCGCCATGCCGACCTGCGCGATGCCGACCTGCGCGGTGCCGACCTGTGCGGTGCCGACCTGTGCGGTGCCGACCTGCGCGGTGCCAACCTGTGCGGTGCCAACCTGCGCGATGCCAACCTGCGCGGTGCCGACCTGCGCCATGCCAACCTGCGCGATGCCAACCTGCGCGGTGCCGACCTGTGCGGTGCCAACCTGCGCCATGCCAACCTGCGCGATGCCAACCTGCGCGATGCCAACCTGTGCGGTGCCAACCTGTGCGGTGCCGACCTGTGCGGTGCCAACCTGTGCGGTGCCAACCTGTGCGGTGCCAACCTGTGCGGTGCCAACCTGCGCGATGCCAACCTGCGCGATGCCAACCTGCGCCATGCCGACCTGCGCGATGCCGACCTGCGCGGTGCCGACCTGTGCGGTGCCGACCTGTGCGGTGCCGACCTGCGCGGTGCCAACCTGTGCGGTGCCGACCTGCGCGGTGCCGCCTATCCTGATCGCACATACATAATCACGGGTGATAAGTATTTTCTGCAAATAAGCAACGGGGAGACTGTTCGTGCCGGATGTCAGAGTCACACAGCCGATGAGTGGCGCAAATTCAGTAAGCGCGAGATTGCAGATATGGACGGCAAGACAGCACTTAAATTCTACCCTCGCCTGTTAGATATTATCGACTTCTACCTTGGTAAGGGTGAGCGCCCAGAATGGCTTAACGAGCCAGATGAAGAAGAAGCAGATTAATTAGGTTTACTGATAGAGGCTGCATAACGCGGCCTTTTTTATTCCCTAAATTAACCTAGTCAATTTACCGCTGCCCTTATACGTGAGGGCTTCGGTAAGTTCGCTACAAACACAAGTCGCTTATGCGGCTTTTTCATGCCTGAAAATCGAGGTAACAATGAATCTTACCGATTTAAACAAAATTCTCGCCGAGCATAAAATCTGGGTAGAGTCATATAGACAAAACGGATCTAGAGCCAACCTGCGCGATGCCAACCTGCGCAGTGCCGACCTGCGCGATGCCGACCTGCGCGATGCCAACCTGTGCGATGCCAACCTGTGCGGTGCCAACCTGCGCGATGCCGACCTGTGCGATGCCAACCTGTGCGGTGCCGACCTGCGCGATGCCAACCTGCGCGGTGCCGACCTGCGCGGTGCCGACCTGCGCGGTGCCAACCTGCGCGGTGCCGACCTGCGCGATGCCAACCTGCGCGGTGCCGACCTGCGCGGTGCCAACCTGCGCGGTGCCGACCTGCGCGGTGCCAACCTGCGCGGTGCCAACCTGCGCGATGCCGACCTGCGCGGTGCCAACCTGTGCGGTGCCGACCTGCGCGGTGCCGACCTGCGCGGTGCCGACCTGCGCGGTGCCGACCTGCGCGGTGCCGCCTATCCTGATCGCACATACATAATCACGGGTGATAAGTATTTTCTGCAAATAAGCAACGGGGAGACTGTTCGTGCCGGATGTCAGAGTCACACAGCCGATGAGTGGCGCAAATTCAGTAAGCGCGAGATTGCAGATATGGACGGCAAGACAGCACTTAAATTCTACCCTCGCCTGTTAGATATTATCGACTTCTACCTTGGTAAGGGTGAGCGCCCAGAATGGCTTAACGAGCCAGATGAAGAAGAAGCAGATTAATAAAGCCGGAATTGACGCTGAGTGCGCCAAGGCTTGCGTTATTGCCATCATCAAAAATCAAGTTGCCCAATCGTTTTTAAACCAGCAGCCACCTATCCAGATGAACTACTAATTAAACCGGAGTATCCCATGCATACCTTTTGTATAGCAGGGTGGCCTTGCGTGGGCTGCTCTGAGACTTTGCTCGACCGTATATGCCGCAATGCTAATAACGCAGCCAAGCGGCTTGTTGAGATATTAAACCAGCGGGGTGAACCATGAGAATAAAACCGAATGGTGACGGCACAGTGACCGCATCTCAAGTGCACAGCGGATTTAAAAAACGTTATACGAAGTCTTTCCCAGATACAGCGCAGGGAATTCATGAGGCATACCGGTGGTGCCAGATTGTTTGGCTTGGCTGGGATGACTCCCAAGACATGGAGTATGCGGCATGACAGAAGATCAATTAAAAGAACTGATTATCACAAGGCGTGAATCGTTAAAGAGCATGGACACTCTGGCCTTTGTTAAAAATGAATTGGAGTGCGGGCGCGTGTCGGCTGAACAACTGGCAATCATTGCACTGGATGCAATGGGGATTAAAGGCGAATTGGTTGAGCAAGTAAGGGAATCGGCAGCCAAAAAGCGTAAATCATTTATGGAGGTGATTTGTGGGTACCGCAACATTAATCCTTGGTGAATCTGGTACAGGGAAGTCTACCAGCTTGCGCAATCTCAACCCTGATGATTGCCTATTAATACAGGTGGTAAGGAAGCGGCTACCGTTCAAATCAACTAACTGGCAGCCATGGGATGGCGTGAAAAAAACAGGGAGTGTTATTGCGACGCATGACTGGTCAATGATTAAGGCCGTCATTAATGGGGCAACAAAATATGGGAAGAAAATAGTCATCATTGATGACTTCCAGTATGTGATGTGCACCGAGTTCATGGATTCAGTAAACGAAAAAGGATTTGATAAATTCGCCCAGATGGGGCGTCACATGTGGGACATCATTAAAGCAGCGCAGGACGCGCCAGATGACTTGCGAATTTACTTTATGGCCCATACCGAGGAAACAAACCTTGGGCGCGTCAAAATGAAAACCATCGGCAAGATGCTGGATGAAAAGGTAACGGTTGAGGGGATGTTTACCATTGTTTTAAAAACAACCGTCCACGATAAGCAATACTTTTTCACCACTCAAAATAATGGCAATGACACAGTTAAATCCCCGATGGGGTTGTTCGAAACAGAAGAAATTGAAAACGACCTTCTGACTGTAGATCGGGATATTTGCGATTACTACGGCATCAATAATGTTCACCAAATTAAAGGAAACGCAGCATGAGCAATGTAACTTTCGTCTATGACCAGGATTCAGGTTTATCAGCAGGATTAAGCGGTTTCATCAATGAGTCTGGGGCTTATATCTTCACCATCTCAGAAGCTAAATATGTGATCAGTTCTGGCGGTGCTAAATCAATTGAATTCTCCGTGGAAACTGATGATGGGCGTAAGGCCAACTATCTGAATGTTTATACCGTAAAGAAAGACGGAAGCCCCAATACGCATGGCGTAAACATGATAAATGCGATGATGGGTTGCTCTGGCGTTAAGCAGCTTACCATCATTAAAAATGAGACTGGAGTTGATGTCGCCCCTGAGTTTGTAGGCCGAAAGTTGGGCCTGGTGCTACAAAAAACGCTTAAAACAAAAGATGATGGCCGTGAGACTTACAACTTTGATATTCGCATCCCGTACTTTGCACAAAGCCAGAGAACACTACAGGAACATGTAAGTGACTGCTCCCCAGCCGAAACAATAGCGAAGATGCTCACCACCCTGAAGGACAAGGATGAGCGTAAGCAAGTAAACAGCGCTCCAACTCACTCAGGAAACTATCAGGGTGATGATCAGTTCTTTTCCGAAGACCCACGCTTCTAAGTTCGCACCTCCCAGCAGGTAATCGCCATGCAGCCAGAACAAATACTGGCCTGCCTCCGCGCCCATCCAGATGCTTATATAACCTCATTCCACCGGTCAATTGGCAGTGTGGGGCGTGGTCGCTTGTCTGGTGGTGCAACTATCGGGTGCACGTTGAATTATAAGGACTCATTCTACAAGGGATTGGGTGAGGGATTCGAAACGGTATCGGTACACATTCCCCTGACGTATGTGCTTAACATGCGCCACTTGCTCACGGAAGAGCGCTGGGAGGCTAAAGAGATTTCAGCTAAAGGGATTATATACCGGCTTAAACCAGAGTTCATGCCAGCCAATCCTACGCCGTACTGCTCAACTCAGGAAGAGTTAGTGGCGCGGCGTCAAGAATGCCTGCGACTGCTTTCGGCAGCCTAATTAATAAAATAAGGGAAATATCATGAAAGACATCATGATCGACATCGAGACATTAGGTACCACGTATGGATGCGCGGTCTTATCTATCGGGGCTGTTCGCTTTGACCGAAATACTGGTGAGATTGGCGATAAGCTTTACGCAAGCATGGGGCAACAAGCACAAAAGTATGGTCATGCTTCTCAATCAACCCTGGATTGGTGGGAACAGCAATCGCCAGAGGCAAAAGAAGCCGCATTTAGTGGTACGGAAGATCCGGTAGTTGTAGCAAATACCTTGGCGAGCGGAATTGATAAAAATGACTTAGTTTGGGGGAATGGCTCAATCTTCGATATCACAATTCTTGAAAGCTGGTTTGCGTCAGTTAACGTTGCTGTACCTTGGAAATTCTGGAATGTGCGCGATGTAAGAACAGTTGTCGATTTATCACCATTGAACATTAAAGACTTCACTCGCGAAGGTATTCACCACAACGCGCTAGATGACGCAATACATCAAGCCAAATATGTTTCAGCAATGATTCAGAGTCTCCGCGTTTAATCACCCTCCCCCCCCCATATAACCGGCAGCCAGTCTGCTGAGGAATAGTCATGTCTGAAAATACTGATTATGCAGAACTCGAAAAGAAATATCAGGCCGTGGTCGCTGAGAATGTGGCGTTAAAAACTGCGATTGAATTCGCCACTGCGCCTGATATGTGGGAAGAGCACGGTAATTTACTGGAATACAAATATCTGGATTGGTATGTCGATGAGCTGAATAAGGCACTAGATGGAACCCCAGCCACCACTCAGGCGATTAACGAGATAAAGGCGCAGGGTGTTGATGCTTTTGTGGATTTCTGCAAACAGAGAGCTGCAGTCAGGGCTTATAACTTCTTTACGGATGCAGGTGGCACTGCTGATGAGTTCGCCGCCAGTCTGCGGGGAGGTGAGTGATATGAGCAAAGAAAAACGCGAAATTAAATGGCTGTGGTGCGCACGCCGTGACCATTCGCCAGTGATTGTGGAAACCGCGGCCCCGATTGGGATGATTAACTTCAACGACAAAGCCAGTTGCCCTAAATGTGGGTTGCAAGGCCACGCAGAAATCGACAGTCCAGAAGAGGCTTACATCTGCTGGGATGAGATTGAGGAGGCATGATGGATAAGCATATAGAAGTGAAACCTACCCCTGCGGCGAATTGGCGGCAGGAAGGGCAAGCCGATCCACACAACACTCGCTACCAGTGTGAACGGGCGGATCTCGCAATGGGGCAACTGACTGATGACGAGATAGCAAACGCGGTATTCCTTTGCGACCATCTCACTAGCTTTGACAGCATCGTCTACCTGACCGCAGCCAAGGATCGTATCCGCTGGTTGTCCCGCTCAAATGAAGCACTGATAGCCAAGCTGGAAGCGGCACAGAAAGAGCGTGATGAGTTTAAACGCTACTACAAAACCGCTTGCGCTGACTGGGAGGAAACTCAGCAAAATTACGATAGCTCCAAACGTGTTGTCGCAGACCTACGCACCAAGTTAGAGGCAGCAGAGGCGCGGCTACTTGTGCCGGTTAAGTTGCCAGAAAAACTTCAGTGGAGCTATGACGACATCACCACTAAAGCCGAGGTTTATGCTTTTAATAACGGCGTTAGCGCTTGTGAGGTCGCAATCAGCAAAGCTGGCTATCCGGTTTAAGGGGGTGAGTAGTGGCATTAATAGGTTTCGTTCTACTCGTCACCTCATGCTCTACCTGCAATGCCCTACCAGTAACCGAAGATATCTACCCTACCCACACCGAATGCCAAAAAATATCAACCCTGATACATGAGCGGCGGCCTGATGCTGTGCTGATTTGCTCTGAAGTCTACCGGCAGTAAATAACCCAGGATTAACGGAAGCGGATTTCGCTATCTGGAGATTCCCTATGCGTATAGAAATAGAAAACTACGTCATTACGAGTGATGAATATCAGTTCACCCTCAGTCAGAAAAATGTGTTTGGCAAAGATAGTAAATATGCCGGGCAGACATATGAAAAGGCTGTCGGCTATCACCCAAAACTTAGCCAAGTTATTACCGCATTGATTATGCGCGGCGTTATGAAATCAGGCATCGAATCCCTGCAAGCCATGCAGCAGCATATTACTCGCGTCAGCCTTGCATGTGAAAAGGCGCTGAAAGATTTCACATCCGAACCGGTAAATGACGAGGTGGCTTAATGTTCGACGAAATAGACCAAGCCCAAAGACTTGAACAACTCAACATTGAAATCGGTATCGCGAACCGCAAGCCAGCGATGGCATTCACCGGCCTGTGCCACTTCTCAGAGTGTCGCCAGCCAATCACTCGCGGCCTGTTCTGTGACGAAGGATGTCGTGATGACTTCGAAATCGATGAGCGAAGGAAAGGGAGGGCGGCATGAGCAAACCTTTTGCTTGGTACAACGAGATTGATCCATACGCGGCCCAATGGCTGAGAAGCCTTATCAAAGCCGGTCATATCGCACCAGGCTATGTTGACGAACGGAGCATTGTTGATGTTAAGCCAGAAGACCTTACCGGATTTACCCAGTGTCACTTCTTCGCCGGAATTGGCGTCTGGTCATATGCCTTGCGTAGAGCAAGTTGTTTACTCACCGCTTGGCGAACATAGCGAGAAGCCGTGGGAAGTGCGTCACCGGCTTGAATTGCTATACGGGGATGTAAAGCGCATCGAGTTGTTTTCAAGGAAGGATTTAGATGGGTGGGATACCTGGGGCAATGAGTGCGATCAATCAATCAAATTAATTCCAGGCAGTTCGGAGGCATCATGAAACGACTATCAGAAGCCGCATTGGTAGCTATCGCGTTTGCTGTGTATGCAGCGCTGATGAGCATTTACTTTATTGAAAGTGAGATGGTGAGAGGGATGTTTTTATGAGTGTAACTAGCTTTGTAATGGCATACGCCGATTGGATTTTGCTAGTTATTGGCGTGTGCGCTACGTTCTATCTCGTTTGGGTGAAAGGATGGTGACATGTGACTCCTGAAGAGAGACAGAGCGCCCTCCTATCAGCCGCAAAAAATTGTAACAACGAAATTAAAACCACCCTCGCCGCTCTGCCGGCTAACACAAATAAAGACTCCATCACCCGCCCTATCATCCTGCGCCACTACGAAAAGCTAAAGCCACTTGGCTACAAGCTGGCTTGGCTACAAGCTGGCTTGGCTACAAGCTGGCTTGGCTTCTTTTCGCTATTGGCGTTCTGAATGGTCAGTTTAAGTGGAATAGGTGATGAGTTTCTCAGGAGGCCCATATGCAAGAGGTCGAGGAATTTCTAAAGGTTAAAGAATACGCCGCGATCATAAGGGTTTCAGCCGGAACCATTTACAGAAACCCGCTCAAATTTCACATGTTTAAAGTTGGTGATTGTTGGAGAGCTAACTCCGACAGTCTTAAAAAGTTTGAACAACAGGCCGCAAATGACAACAATGTTATCCGGCTGGCTGTTGTAGGCGGTAAGGAGAAGAAGCGATGCCGATCTACAAAAGAGGTAAAACGTACTGGATCGATGTCTCAGCGCCAGACGGAACGAGAATTAGACGCTCTGCTGGCACCGAGGAAAAAGCAAAGGCTCAGCAACTCCACGACAAGATAAAACATGAGCTGTGGGCGGTAGAAAATCTGGATAAGCGGCCTGAAAAGTTATTTGAGGATTTGGTGATACTGGCTTTGCGTGATGCAGAGGGGCAATCAAGTTTCCACATTAAGCAGATATACGCCCGGTACTGGCTTAGTGTTTTTGGCGGCCGCGTTATCTCTTCGATATCCGGCGAGGAAATAACAGATAATCTGCCAACACATAACTTGATGACCAGAAAGCGTTTAGCCAACGCAACCAGAAACCGGTACCGATCATTCATCATGCGAGGATTCTCACTAGCAGATAAAAGCGGGTGGCTGAACAGGCAACCATATGTTCAGTCTCTGCGTGAGCCAAAAGTGAGGATCCGCTGGATAGAAAAGAGTGAGGCCAAGTGCCTTATCGACAATCTGCGCCATGACTGGATGAAGCATGTATGTTCATTCGCATTACTTACTGGGGCTAGACTTGGGGAGATCCTTTCGCTGAAGTGGAAGGATGTTGATTTAGGCCGAAGGGTTGCAGTCATCACGGCGGATAATGCCAAGTCTGGAAGGGCAAGGCCATTACCGCTTAACGATGATGCTGTAGCCATCATGAGGAAAATACCAGTTGATAATGAGTTTGTATTTTCTGCTGACGGGGCCAGAGAGGGGTATATCAACAGGACCGATTTTGACCGGGCCATGTTGTTATCAGGAATTGAAGATTTCAGGTTCCATGACCTTCGCCATACTTGGGCGAGTTGGCATGTTCAAAGCGGAACGCCGATCATGGTACTGAAAGAATTGGGAGGATGGGAGAAGCTTGAAATGGTAAATAAATACGCCCACCTGAGCGGTGAACATTTAAGCAAATTCAGTGGCATTGTCACATTTCTGGCACACGACGCTGGAAGCAGTGAAAACGCCAACCGAATTTCTCTTGTAAGTTAATGAAGTTAAAGTAAATTTCCGTTAACCATTAATCACTAATAAGCAACAGCATTAGAGAAACAGTCTAATGTTGTTATTGCCGGATCACACAATATGTGTGACCTAAAATTTACGGGTTAACCGTCTCTTGCGGTGCCCGTGGATTACGGCTGATAAACATCGCATCGCCGTAACTGAAAAAGCGGTATTGTTCCGCCACCGCTTGCTGGTATGCATTCATGGTATTTTTATACCCAGCGAAAGCAGACACCAACATTATTAATGTTGATTCAGGTAAATGGAAGTTGGTCACTAAAGCATCCACAACCTGGTAGTGATAACCCGGGTAGATAAAGATACGGGTGTCACCAAAGAACGGAGCAATCAGGCTGTTCTCTGCCGCCTTAGCGGCACTTTCCAATGAGCGTACCGAGGTGGTCCCAACCGCCACGACACGATTGCCACGCGCTTTACAAGCCAAAACAGCATCTACCACATCTTGAGGTACCTCTGCATACTCGGAATGCATGATGTGCTCTTCAATGGTGTCTACACGCACGGGTTGGAACGTCCCCGCGCCGACATGTAGCGTAACGAAAGCCATCTCAATGCCTTTCTCGCGCAGTGCGGCCAGCATTGGCTCATCAAAATGTAAACCGGCCGTTGGTGCGGCGACTGCCCCTGGGCGCTCACTGTAGACTGTTTGGTACAATTCACGGTCAGCATCTTCATCAGGGCGGTCAATATAAGGAGGCAAAGGCATATGGCCGACGGCATTTAGGATAGTAAAAACATCCCGCTCATCGTCAAAACGCAACTCGAACAAGGTGTCATGGCGTGCCAACATCGTGGCTCGAATACTTTCGTCATCGCCCAACAGCAGTTCAGCGCCCGGTTTAGGTGCTTTGGAGGCTTTTACATGGGCCAGTACACGATGATCGTCCAAAACACGTTCTACTAACACTTCAAGCTTACCGCCACTGGCTTTACGGCCAAACAAGCGCGCTGGAATAACGCGGGTATTGTTAAATACCAGCAGATCGCCGGGCGTCAGTTTATCCAGCAAATCGGTGAAAATGCCGTGCGTTAACGTTCCCGTCGGGCCATCCAGTGACAGTAAGCGGCAACCGCTACGCTGGGGCTGGGGGTAATGGGCAATCAGAGATTCCGGCAGCTCAAAAGAAAAATCGGCAACACGCATAGCTTTCCACTTGATATCAGAACAGACCCAGCTCACGAGTATGATTGGAGCCGGTTCACAAAAACAGGCCGCTAGTCTAGAGCCCTCAAGGGCTGGCTGCAAGAAATAAGGACAATTGGTGGTCATTTGCTATAGCCAAAATAATTGTCGTCGCAGCCAGGCAGTAAATGAACGCATCTCGATAAGCTGACTCCCACCAGTGATTCAGTTGGCAAATCTGCCAGATGCGGATTTGAGCACGGCTTACAGTAGCTTCGCAGAGGTGGGCCAGGAAATTGACCGCGTAATGACGGCAGCTAACACCGCTGCAACTTCAAGTAAGAAGGGATATACTTTGCAGATGAATTTTCTCGCTCACCTCCATTTAGCCACACTGGCTGACAGTTCCCTACTGGGCAATCTGCTGGCAGATTTCGTCCGTGGTAATCCACAAGATGAATATGCCCCTGAGATTGTGGCTGGGATTATGATGCATCGCCGCGTTGATGTCATGACCGACGCACAGCCGCTGGTCAAAGAAGCCCGTCGCTATTTTAGTGCTGATTACCGCCGAGTTGCCCCTATCACTCTGGATGTGCTGTGGGATCATTTTCTGGCACGTAATTGGGATAAACTGGTGCCGGACTACACGCTGCCCGGGTTTATCCAGCATGCGCAAAACCAGATTGTGCCCCATTTACCACAGACACCCGCGCGCTTTCAGCACCTTAATGCCTATCTGTGGCAGGAGCGTTGGCTGGAACGCTATGCTGAACTACCCTTTATAGCTGATGTGTTACAAGGTATGGCTAATCGGCGGCCCAAACTGGCAGCACTTGCTGGCTCTTTTCAGGATATAGAACAACACTATCAGCCGTTAGAACAACTGTTTTGGGCGTTTTATCCTGCCATGATGTTGCAGGCACAACGCCAACAAATCTAGCTTAAAACATCTTTATTTGTATGGTTATTGCTACTAAGTCACTTGCGCTTTCTGCCAGAATGGGTATCTTAGCAAGACTACGAAACTAAAAACGTCGTAACGATAGGTAAAAGCTATCACAGCGATTGGTATTTATCCCTTTATTCATTGCGCTTAAATACCTATGCTGTGCCGATACTTTTAAGACAACTGGTTAATCCATCCCTATTAACAGGAGTAATTTATGGTTCTGGTAACTCGTCAAGCCCCTGATTTTACAGCAGCTGCTGTTCTTGGTAGCGGCGAAATCGTTGAAAACTTCAACCTGAAAAAACACCTGAACGGCCGCCCTGCCGTCCTGTTCTTCTGGCCAATGGACTTCACTTTCGTTTGTCCTTCAGAGTTGATCGCTTTCGACCACCGTTACGAAGAATTCCAGAAACGTGGCGTTGAAGTTGTTGGTGTTTCTTTTGACTCTGAGTTTGTGCACAACGCATGGCGTAAAACCCCAGTTGATAAAGGCGGCATTGGTGAAGTTAAATACCCAATGGTTGCTGATATCAAACGTGAAATTCAGAAAGCCTACGGCATTGAACACCCAGAAGCTGGCGTTGCACTGCGCGGTTCATTCCTGATCGACAAAAATGGTATCGTTCGCAGCCAAATCGTTAACGACCTGCCAATCGGCCGTAACATCGACGAAATGATCCGTACTGTTGATGCACTGCAATTCCACGAAGAACACGGCGAAGTTTGCCCTGCTCAGTGGGAGAAAGGTAAAGCAGGTATGGGCGCATCACCAGATGGCGTAGCTAAATACCTGTCTGAAAACGCCTCTAAACTGTAATAACAGTTTATGCCGCCCCTGATTTACTCGGGGGTATCAAGCCAGTCAGTTCACCCTGACTGGCTTTTTTTATACTGATATAAAACCAAACGACGACATACCAACAATACTGATATATCCCCAAAGTAATTGGAGTTGCAGCTAGGCGGCAAACGAGTAAATCCCGATGAGCTTACATAAGTAAGTGATTCGGGTAAACGAGAGCAGCTAACAACGCTGTAACTTCAAGTAAGAAGGGGATATTTTTGTGGCATATTCAGCCTCCTTGCCTTTCAGCAGGTAAGAAGCTACCGTAATGTTGCTAGGCATTAGGGAGCCTCGTATTGATTAACCTCAGTACGGGGCTTTTTCCTATCTGCTTTATGACAACAACTGTTTTTACCAAGGCACTTACAGCACTGGTTCAAACGATGCCCAAAGCAGACAGCTTCAAGCACCCGCCGCAGAGTCTATATAATAATCTTTTCCATTCCCAGCGTATCAAACCCGTAAATACTTATTTATTTTCAATAAGTTATTTTTATTTATCTTGGCTCCTTTCAAGCATAAATCAACCTATCTGCCAGGCAACAACTGACAAACTATCCTTTCGCCGCCAATTAATTAGCAGCCATAAACATTAATTCTGCTATTAATTATTACTGGTGTGTTTTTTGCACACACCATAAGCAGCGCTTTTAAGCTGCCAGACAAAAATGATCAGGTCATCCCTGGCGGGCAGGAACTAACAGGAGTCAGAATGTTGTTAAAAAAATGGAACAAACCCTTGGCTGTATTGGCTTTACTGGTCAGTGGTACACTGCATGCGGCCTCTACACCGGCGGTGGAAGCAAAACATGGCATGGTGGTGACCTCGCAATATCTCGCTTCACAAGTGGGGACTGATATTTTAAAAATGGGTGGCAATGCCGTTGATGCCGCAGTGGCGGTGGGATATGCACAGGCTGTCGTAAACCCATGCTGTGGCAATATCGGTGGGGGTGGTTTTATGACCATTCACCTTGCCGATGGAACTGACACATTTATAAACTTCCGTGAAACTGCACCAGCGGCTGCCAGCGCCGATATGTATTTAGATAAAGAGGGAAAAGTCACTAAAGATGCCAGCTTGTATGGTTATCTGGCAGCCGGCGTCCCTGGCACGGTATTGGGAATGGATAGCGCGCAGAAGAAATACGGTAAATTGACGCGCCAGCAAGTGATGGCTCCAGCAATCAAACTGGCCCGTGAGGGCTTTGTACTGACGCGTGCCGATACTGACATTCTGGACACTACCGTCAAACGTTTCCGTCAAGACCCTGAATCTGCGCGTATTTTCTTGCGCAAAGATGGTGAAGCACTGCAACCGGGAGATCGTTTAGTTCAGGCTGATCTGGCTGAAACCCTGAGCGCAATCTCGGAGCAAGGGCCGGATGCTTTCTATCAAGGTAAAATACCTCAAGCGGTAGAAGCCGCGGCCAAAAAAGGCGGAGGTATCCTCACTGCCGCTGATTTCGCCAACTATAAAATCACTGAAACTGCCCCTATTACTTGTAGTTATCGCGGTTATAAATTTGTTTCCTCACCACCACCCAGTTCCGGTGGAGTGACATTATGTGAAACCTTGAATGTGCTTGAAGGCTATGACTTAAAAAGCATGGGTTTTAATTCGGCTGCTTACATTCATACCCTGACAGAAGCCATGCGCCATGCCTATATGGACCGCAATACTTTCCTCGGTGACCCCGAGTTTGTTAAGAATCCGATTGATCGCCTGTTGAGCAAAAGCTACGCCGCCGATATCCGCAAGCAAATCGTTGCCAACAAAGCGACACCTTCGGTAGAAGTACAACCGGGGATGCAACCTCATGAAAAACCAGAAACTACCCACTACTCTATCGTCGATAATGAAGGTAATGCGGTCTCCACCACCTACACGGTTAACGGCCGCTTTGGTGCCGTGGTGATTGCCCCAGGTACTGGCTTCTTCCTGAATGATGAAATGGATGATTTCACCGTCAAAGTGGGCGAGCAAAACCTGTATGGTTTAGTACAGGGGGCAACCAACTCCATCACCCCCGGTAAGCGCCCACTATCGTCTATGAGCCCAACATTAGTGACCAAAGACGGTAAGACATTTATGGTGTTAGGCTCTCCGGGTGGCTCCCGAATTATCACCATCACCCTGCAAACAGCCCTCAATGTCATTGACCATGGCATGGCACCACAAGAGGCGGTAGATGCACCACGCATCCATCACCAATGGCTACCTGATGAGGTATATTACGAACAACGTGGCGTATCCGCAGATAGCCTTAATCTGCTGAAAAAAATGGGATATAAGATGGTCGAACAGAACCCATGGGGTGCAGCCGAACTGATTCTGGTGGGTTTGGCCGGAGTGGAGGGTGTCAGCCCGGCCAACTCGGGGAATGACTCGGCAGTTTCCGGCAAAGTTCGTGAAGGTTACCTGTACGGCGCTAACGATGTCCGTCGCCCTGCCGGTGCCGCCATCGGTTACTGATAGTAATGGCTTACTAATGTAACTCATCCTCCATCAATATATCGATGGAGGAATTTACCACTTCATTATATACCCTAAATAATTCGAGTTACAGGAAGGCGGCAATCGAGTAAATCCCGATGAGCTTACTCAGGTAAGTGATTCGGGTGAACGAAAGCAGCCAACGCACATGCAGCTTGAAGTATGACGGGTATATATCACCAGGGTAATGACTGCCCCTGATAATCGATAAATCCATGCCCCCCTTTACCCGAAGCGTGCTCAATTTGGTCGACCACACCCTTCACACTGGTCGCAATAGTCAGGGGTGCCGCATCCCCGCCCATATCCGTTTTTACCCAACCGGGATGAATCGATAGCACCGTCAGAGCCGGATCGGCCACTTCAGCAACCAAACTACGGGTCATCATATTCAGTGCGGCTTTACTGGCTGAATAGAGAGGTTTATGGCCGGAGGCATTGTGACCAATACTCCCCAACTGAGAAGACATAAAGGCCAATACACTTTGAGTTGGATTACGTTGTGTCAGCAGATGCTGAGCGATACGGATAGGTGAAACGGCATTAGTTTGGAATAATTCCAGAATATCTTCCGGTTGCGCCTCAAGAGCTGATTGATGCTGCGGCCCAGAGATACCCGCATTAACAAATATGAGGTCGAATATCTGCCCCTGTACCTGTGGCAAAAACTGCTTAATACTTTCAGGTTTATTAATATCCAATGTTAGCCAATGGGCGGCATGGGCTGCGGTATCTTTCGCAGCACCGCGTGTCGTCGCAGTCACTGACCAACCACGGCGATTAAGTTCGTCAACCAGCCCCAGTCCCAAACCTCTTGAGGCGCCAATGATCGGCGCGTGTCAAGGTAGTTGTCGCCTCAGTTAATTCATGCGGCCAACGTTTCACGTTCCGGATTTAACCAGACCTCATCCTGCCGGTGCCAGTTTCTCGTTGAACCTGACCACCGATGTGGATTCTGCATTTTCGCCGCTTCATAGACCGATTTACGCTGCGCCAGTAGTGCCCGATCTTCACCTCTGTGTCGTTGCCCTGGTGTGACGTAACGGATACCACTGTGCCGATGTTCTTCGTTATACCAGCCAACGAAGGTTTCTACCCACGCCTGCGCATCCTCCAGCGTCGCGAAGCCCTTCTCCGGCCAGCTCGGCACGTATTTCAACGTCCTGAACAGCGATTCAACATACGCGTTATCGTTGCTCACCCGTGGCCGGCTGTGCGACGGGGTTATCTTAAGTTCCGCAAGCTTTACCTGCAGCACCTGTGACTTCATCGGGGCTCCGTTATCCGCATGCAGTACCAGCGGCTCCTGCCAACAGCGTTCGCTCAGCACTGTCCGATTCATCAGCTCTGCCGCATGCTCACCACTTTCAACCAAGTGAACCTCGTGACCGACGATTTTGCGGCTGAACACGTCTTCTATCAGGTACAGATAGAACCAGTGTGTGTAGTGGTCAACTAAAATTGGCCACGGTAGTAGACTGTTCATAGAACAGCCGTTCGGATTCATTGGGCGTTAAGCCTCCGTTGTACCAGTGCGGGCGAAGTTCGCTGTAGTAACCCGTTATATATCGGGTGATTGCATTTCTGCCCTCCCCGAAGCTCTGGTAACCTGTCGTCGGTACCCATTCGGATTTCAGACTTCTGAAAAATCGCTCCATTGGCGCGTTGTCCCAACAGTTCCCACGCCGGCTTAGGCTCTGTTTTATCCGGTAACGCCACAGCAACTGACGGTATTTTTTACTGGTGTAATGACTGCCCTGATCGCTGTGGAACATCACTCCGCCTGGGCGTCCCCTGAGTTCCCATGCCATCTGTAACGCTTTACCCGTTAGCGCTGAGTCAGGTGAAAACGACATCGCCCAGCCTATGGGCTTGCGGGCAAACAGATCCAACACCACAGCCAGATAAGCCCAGCGCTTACCTGTCCAGATATAGGTCACATCGCCACACCAAACCTCATTCGGTTGGGTTACTGCAAACTGCCGCTCCAATAGATTCGATATATCAACATGCTCCTGCCCACCCCGTTTATATTTGTGTGTGGGACGCTGGCAACTTGTCATGTTCAGCTCTGCCATCAATTTTCCGGCAAGCCAACGCCCCAGTTTTACGCCCTTATTCGTCACCATTATGGCGATATTTCGGGCACCGGCTGACCCGCCGCTAGCATGCCAGACTTCGTTAACCAGGCTGCGTTTAATGGTGCGCTCGACATCTGGGACGCGTTCTCTGTTATGCCAGTACCGATAGCTGCTACGCTGAACATCAAAAGCCTTACACAGTGCTTTTACCGAATAAAGCGCTCTCAATTTATCGACTATCGCGAACTGTTCAACGAGTCCGACATCAAGAGAGCGGTGGCCTTTTTTAGAATTTCGTTCTCCATTTCAAGACGTTGAATCCTTTTCTTCATTTCCCGAAGTTCTATTTGTTCAGGCGTCAGTGGAAGCCCAACGGGGGTTTTACCCTGACGTTCCAATCTGAGCTTACCCACCCATCGGCTAAGGGCGGAAAGACTGACATTCATGGCTTTAGCGGCCTCCGAATGAGAGTATTTCTGGTCAACAACCAGCTTTGCCGCTTCGAGTTTGAATTCAGCCGTGAAATATTTGGTCATGGATCACCTGTAAAGTTATTGAGGCAAGAATAACACCTCTGGTCAGGTGGCCAAATTCACTATGCCACTACAGTCCTGCCGTCAGCGACCTCAGCCAGGTAATATCCCATGACCACACCTGATTCGGTGCCGTCGCCCTCCAGGTCGATAGCGGCTTGCTTTGCGCTACCCTCTGCCGACCACGGTGCGTTGTTTCGCCAGCACGTCTTAGTATCCGATAAAACGTTGACTCACTGGCGATATAGCGCTTTTCATCCGCCAACAAAGGAACGATTTGCGTCGGTGGCAGGCTGGCGAACCGCAGTTCATGACAGAGGGCTAAAACCTGTTGTTCCTCTTCGGCAGTGAGTTTGTTCTTCGGGATGGGCCGTGACGCCGTGGGTCTGCGGTCATGCGTCCCTTTTCCCCAACGCTGTAATGTTCGCTCACTAAGCCCAATAGACTGGCAAGCCTCGCTCAGCCTCGCGCCTGCAGCAACGGCTTCCTTTACGATTGTCATCAATCGCAGCCTGTCCGGAGTCGGCGTCATTCGTCCCCGTTTTCCTCGACGAACAACGCCTTGAACTTTTTTTGCAATATCAGCAATGCCGCAGCCTCAGCCAACGCCTTATCCTTGCGGGCAATTTCACGCTTAAGCTGATGAATTTCGTTTTGCTGTTTCTTGACGAGTGCTTTCTCTTCACGCGGATCTGGCTGCATTATCTCATTCTTCCACTGCTGAATTTGCTCAGGGTAGAGCCCTTTACGGCGACAGTACTCAGCAACAGCATGGGCGGAAAGAGGTGCCGTTTCAACCAGGATGGCAAAACGAGCCTCACGGGACCATTGCTGCGGGGTTTTTACCTCAACGTGGGTGCTCGCGGTCGAAATACCTGCCTTGGAGCGCCAGGTGTAAAGCGTATTGACAGGGATCCCCTCAGAGCGTGCAATCTGAACAACCGGCTGATTGTGTGGTGGCATCATTCTGGCAATCACAGCGGCTTTAAGCTCAGGTGAATACGTTTTCATTCTTGTTGTCTCCAGCCCCTTGGATGTTTTCAGTTAGAGGCGACAACTACCCTGACATGGGGGGTGATCAATGCCTTTCGTTTAATTGTGCTCATATCATTTTCCCTTTGCTGAATATTACCTGCCCACTGTTTGGCCAGCCATACGAATTACCTATCATATATATAATATCTCAACAAAAGGAAAAGCGGCGCTTGGCCGCTTTTAATCGCTATCACTGCTGGCTAACGATTAAGTTAGCGCTCACCAACACCACGCCACAAAGTGACACTCTCGCCAGCCAAGTGCAGATTGACGCATGACTCAGTGCCATCCAGCTCAGATGAGCCTTCCAGACGCAGCCACTTAGCGACATTGAGTAAAGGGGATGCTGGCAACGAAACATTGATATCACTAATACGTTGTATCGCGACCATCACTCGTTCACGTTGGTAGCTACGAATAAACACCAAAGTGTCACCATTGGCATAAACCACCTGACAACCACCACGCCGCAGCGCCATGCTTTTGTGCCGTAGAGCCGCCAGTCGTTGGCATAACTTCAATAGGTCATTATCCCACTGAGCCTGATCCCACGGGAAGGGTTTGCGGCAGAACGGATCATTGCCACCATCAACACCAATTTCATCGCCATAAAATAAGCAAGGCACACCAATCCAGCTAAATAACCACACCAACGCCATCTGCATCCGGGCTTTATCATTATTTAGTAGCGTGATAAAACGAGCAGTATCATGGCTGTCCAGTTGATTAAATAAACGCAACTGATGGCCGTGCGGCAATCCGGCTCGGTACTCATCCATCCAGTAGGCACAATCCTCAGCGTTGAGTTTTATTGGATGATAAGCCACATCCTGGCCCGCTAAAAAGCCACGCACCGGTAATGCAAAACCCATGTAATTCATTGCCGAATCTTCTACACCGGCATGTAACCAATTACGTGCATCACCAAAGTGTTCCCCCAGAATATAGGCCTGCGGATTTTCTTCTTTTGCTGCCTGATAAATACCGGCTAAATGGCGCAAATTCCCTTTTGCTCCGCCCTCCTCCCCCAACATATGCACCACATCTAACCGCCAACCATCAATGCTGTAAGGGGGGCGTAACCAATAACGCACCACACTATCGTCGCCCCGATAGATTTGATTTACCACGTCCTCACTCGCGAAGTTGAGTTTTGGCAAGCTGGCATTACCTTTCCAATCCAACGCTCGCCCATCGGGGAAGAAATTAAACCAGCCCCGATAAGGTGAGTCCTGATGATGACAAGCCCCATTATCCCCTTGCTGGTGCCTATCAAACCAATGATGGGAATCACCGGTATGATTAAACACCCCATCAAGTACCAATTTTATGCCGGCCTCACGGGTAGCCAGACGTAATTGCAGAAAAGCCGCCTCGCCGCCCAGATAGGGATCTATCTGATAATAATCTTGCGTATCATATTTATGTACGCTGGGTGCGGTAAAAATTGGATTTAGATACAACGCAGTAACGCCAAGCTGTTGCAAATAAGGGATTTTTTGGCTGATACCCGCCAGGTCACCTCCATAGAATGTTGAAGCGGCATTAGTGTCATCCAATGGTTGTTGCCATGCACGACGAGCCACCGAATGACCCGCAGCGTGATGATGATAACTCGCATTTTGCACGCCGTTCTCACCCTGACTACTGGCAAACCGATCGGGGAATATCTGATAAAAGACTTGGTCGGCCACCCAGTCAGGGCCACTGTCGGGCATATCAATGGCAAACTGAGCCAGTTGCGCCGGAGGAACCCGCGAGAATCCCAGCGGGCCGAACCATTGTTGGTCGTCATCCCATAACAGTTTAAAACAGTAGCGCCGTGTAGGTTGCCCTTCATGTAAAGGCAGCGTCGCGCGATAACACCAAAAGCCATCACGCTGTTGGCCTTTCATCGTCAGTAGCCATTCTTCATTATCCGGTTCGCAGCGTAAGAAAACCTGTGCTGGTAATGTGTCGCCATGCAACCATAAAGTAATCTGTAATGCGTCGCCTCGCTGACGAACAAAAGGCGGGACCGGAAGATGCCAACCACTAAGCATAAAATTCTCCTGCGTTAACCAAAACCATTCCTGTTAAGGCTATCTGGTGCAGACATTAACGCCGCGACACATTCACCTGAGATAGGCGATTTATCTGAATATACAGCTCGCCGATATAAATAATGTCATGTAGTGGCTGCTTCCCCCTCATCTGTCACTATAAATATCAGGGATGAGATTGGGGGAGGAGAAGTATGTGGGTAAATAGCAGAATGCCCCAGATTGTATAGAGCAAAAAAAAGCCGAGAAATCTCCCGGCTTGATAGTAGGTATTGACTCAGTATTACTCAGTTTCTTTGGCAAGCTCTAGCTGTTTCTTTTGATGGCGCACTTTCAAGTAATACCCCACCAACAGCAATGCAATCCACACTAACCCTACATACAGTGAAATGCGGGTTGTCGGGAACCAGCCAATCAGAGCGATGATAAACACCAGGAAAATGATTGCCAGCACCGAAGTAAAGGTGCCGCCACGCAGTGGGAAATCCAGCGCCTTAATCTGTTCTTTGCTTAATGAACGCCGGAAACCAATCTGGGAAAACAAAATCATGATCCATACCCATACAGTGGCAAAAGTCGCCAGCGATGCGATAACCAGGAATACATTTTCCGGCATGATGTAGTTCAGATAAACCGCAATCAGCATGGCAAACATCATCACCAACACCGTCACCCAAGGCACACCACGCTTGGATATTGCCGCAAAGGCTTTTGGTGCGTGGCCCTGTTCCGCCATTCCGTTCAACATACGCCCGACACCAAAGACATCACTGTTAATGGCAGATAATGAAGCGGTGATCACCACAAAATTGAGAATACCTGCCGCAACGGTAATCCCCATATGCTGGAAGGTCAGTACAAATGGGCTACCGTTCGTGCCCACCTGATTCCAAGGGTAGATAGACATGATGACAAACAGGGTCCCGACGTAGAACACCAGGATACGCCACGGCACTGAGTTAATTGCTTTCGGAATGGAGCTTTTTGGATTTTCCGCTTCTCCGGCGGTAATACCGATAATCTCAATACCACCATAAGCAAACATCACCAGTTGCAATGATAGGATCATGCCGACGAAACCGTTACTGAAGAAGCCGCCGTTAGTCCATAAATTATGAATACCGGTCGGCTGTCCACCGTTACCAATACCCCAAATAATGATACCAAACCCGGCCAGAATCATGATGATGATGGTGGCAACTTTAAAGAATGAGAACCAGAACTCCAGCTCACCGAAGACTTTGACACTCATCATATTAACTGCGCCAATAATCAGCACCACACTCAGCACCCATACCCAATGAGGCACGTCCGGGAACCAGACCCCCATATAGATACCGAAGGCGGTCACATCAGCAATAGCAACAATCAAAATCTCAAAGCAATACGTCCAGCCGGTGATATAGCCCGCCATTGGCCCAAGGTAATCTTGTGCATAGCGCGAGAAAGAGCTGGCCTGTGGGTTATTCACTGACATCTCACCCAACGCGCGCATAATGATAAATGCCACCACGCCACCGATCAGGTATGCCAATAACACACTAGGCCCTGCCATTCTTATCGCATCAGCCGAACCATAGAATAAGCCGGTACCTATTGCTGACCCTAATGCCATAAAGCGGATATGACGGGTCGTCAGGCCCCGTTTCAGCTTATTTTTGACTGGTAATTCCATGTACATTGCCCCGTCTTTTTTCAGCAAAAAGCCACGGGGATGAGCCGTGGCTAAAAAAATCCTATAACTGTGCCGTTATTGCTTAGCAGCAACTTCCTGGCGACAGCAGAGGCGATCGTACAACCCTACGACGACGAATACCAGCAGGGAAGGCGATAACCACGCCAGACCTTGTTCAGCCAATGGCAGATGCTGAGTCCATTCAGGCAGGAAGTGCGCGAATGTAGAAGCCTTCACCGCATCAAGAATACCGAACAGCAAACTAACCAGCATAACCGGAGCCACGATACGTGAGGCATGATGCCACCAGCGCAAAGTAAAGCTCATCAAAACCAGCACGATGCATGGTGGATATATCGCTGTCAGCACCGGAATGGAAATCTGAATTAGGTGACTCAAGCCCAAATTCGATACCATCATTGAGAAGATACCGAGAATGAATACCAGCGCCCGATAAGACAGCGGCAAGTACTGAGCAAAGAATTCAGCACAGGCACACGTTAGGCCCACAGCGGTCACCATACAGGCAATGAAAATCAATGCGGCCAGGAACACACTGCCCAAACCACCAAAGGTGTGCTGAACATAAGCATGCAACACGACTGCGCCATTCTGTGCGTCAGGCGTCAGGCTGCCACTGCCACTGCCAAGTTTAAACAAGCTCAAGTAAACGAGCGTCAAACCGATACCGGCAATCAATCCTGCCCAAATGGTATAGCGCGTCAGCAGCCCTGCGGAAACCACTCCACGCGAACGGGCCGCATTGACGATAACGATACCAAAGACCAAGGCACCTAAGGTATCCATGGTCAGATAACCATTAACGAAACCGGAGGAGAAAGGCACGTTCTGATAGGCATCAGTGGCTGAAATCAACGGACCGGCAGGCCAAATCAACGCCGCGATACCCAAGATAGCAAGCGCCAGAATTTTCAGTGGGGCCAGAATATGACCGACGGTGTCCAGCAAACGCCCCGGATAGAGCGAAATGCCAATCACCAGCGCGAAATAAACCACACTATAAATAAACAGCGGCAACGGGCCATCACCAGTCAAAGGGGCGATGCCCACTTCGAAGGAAACTGTTGCGGTTCGTGGCGTGGCAAACAGTGGGCCGACAGCCAAATAACAGACGGTAGCCAGTACCAAACCAGCACTACGGCCAATTGGGCTACTCAGGGCATCAATCCCCCCGCCCACCCGGGCCAGTGCGATAATGGTAATAACCGGTAAGCCAACCGCGGTTATCAGGAAGCCAAGAGCTGCCCACCATACATGTTCACCCGATTGTAAACCAACCATCGGCGGGAAGATGATGTTGCCAGCTCCAACGAATAAGGCGAAGGTCATAAAACCTAATGCCATAATATCTTTAGACGATAAACGATGACTCATAGTGATGTGCGTTGCCTAGTTAAATGACCAAAAGGAAAAGTTCTAAGTTGTGGTCTTTCCTACGTGATCGAAACGATACAAAGCTCTGATAAACGCAAACTCCGGCGGTTAATAAGCAATCTATTTCGTCAGTATGCAGTGTTTTTGAAGTTATTTGCAGGTGGAATAGGCCAACAACGGCGCTAAGTAGACCGTTTATAGCGGAGAAAGGCAAGTCGGGATCATAAAAGCAGAGCCATCATCCAGATAATGTTATCAAACCAGTTAATCATGCCATGTTTTAAGAAATACACGCCATATGATTTGTATTATTTGTAGCCAGTCGTTAACAATTTACCGCCAATCTGGTGACGAATACTCAGGAGAGGTTGATCATTTTACGCACAGAAATGATGCAAGATTGCATAGGCAAAAAACGACGACTGAAACACCTTAATCAGTAAAACCTAACGCTTTTCGGGTGTGAATCAGTATCTCGGGAGGCAGGGGGAGATAACCGTCATGGGTGACCCTCTTTTGCCCCTCAGGTGATAGAACCCGCTCAAGGAACGCCGCAGTCAATGGCTCCAGTGGCTGGCCCGGAGCTTTATTGATATAAATATACAGATAACGTGATAAAGGGTAGCGGCCATCTTTAACATTCTCAGGAGTTGGCATCACAAAATCTTGCCCCACCGCCGCCAGTGACAACGGTTTAACACCACTGTTACGAAAACCAATACTGGCATAGCCAATGCCATTCAATGAGCCAGCCACCGCCTGTACCACAGAGGCGGACCCTGGCAACTCATTGACATTATTTATAAAATCACCATCGCACAGTACCTTATGTTTGAAGTATCCATAGGTCCCCGAAGCTGAGTTCCGGCTATAACGTTGTAAGGAACGCGCCGCCCACGCCCCTTCCAATCCCAACTCACCAAAGCGCTGAATCTGGTGTGGCTCTCCACATCGGCGATTTTGCGAAAAAATAGCATCAAGCTGAGGTAAAGTCAGTTTGTTCAGTGGGTTATCCTGATGAACAAACACCACCAATGCATCAACTGCCACAGGAACTGCCAGTGGCGGATAGCCATAACGTTGAATAAATGCGTTGATCTCACCCGCTTTCATTGGGCGGCTCATCGGACCAAGCTGGGCGGCACCGACAGCTAACGCCGCAGGGGCAGTAGAGGAACCTGCCGCCTGAATTTGCAAATTAACACCAGGATAGTGATGATTAAAATCATCTGCCCACAAGGACATCAGATTGGCTAAGGTGTCAGAACCCACACTGGAGAGGTTGCCTGATAAGGTATTGGTGGCAGGCACGGAAGCCATCGGCAAAACAGCAACCGGAGGGGAAAATACCGCTTCAGATTGCGCTAAAACGGCATGGCTAAACCATAGCATGACATGCAACAACGTCAGTTTTGCCCATTTCATCAGCTTGGTATCCATGCAGTTTTTAGGATTTGACTGCATTCTCGGCTAAAACTGCGGGAACAATCAATCGATTCGGCAAGGTAAAGATAAATCGAGTCCCCAGACCGACTTCGCTCATGACCTCTAAACGTGCATCGTGATGACTCAATGCATGTTTCACAATTGCCAGCCCTAATCCACTGCCCCCCGTTTGCCGTGATCGGGCTTTATCCACCCGATAGAACCGCTCCGTTAGCCGTGGAACATGTTCAGGACCGATTCCCGGCCCATTATCGCTGACCTGAAATTGTGCACCTTGTGGCGTTTGCTGCCAACACACCTCAATTTGGGTACCAACAGGCGTGTGATTGACGGCGTTATAAACCAGATTTGATACCGCACTGCGCAGTTGGTCTTCGTTACCAAACACTTTTAATTGGTCGTTAACCCGGAAGGTAATCTCATGTCGTCCGTTACTGAGAGCCTGAACTTCATGCTGTAACACTTTCAGCATCAACGGAATATCCACCCGCTCATTCATATCCACATTAGGTGCCGCTTCAATTCGTGATAGCGTCAAGAGCTGTTTTACCAATCCATCCATTCGCTTAGTCTGCTCTTGCATGGTCCCCAGTGCTTTATCCCGTAATGGCCCAACCAGCTCTTGGTCATTCATCATTTCCAGATAACCTTGCAACACCGTCAGTGGCGTACGCAATTCATGACTGACGTTGGCAAAGAAATTACGCCTTGCACCTTCCAACTGCCGCATCTGAGTAACATCACGGGCAACCATCAATAATTGCCCTTCTGAATAAGGCATCACACGAAATTCGACGTAATAACCATTGTTCAGTTGCAGAGTCAACGGGCGGGAGAACTCTTGTTGTTGCAGATATTGGCTGAATTCCGGGTAGCGCAATAAATTAAGGATATGTTGGCCGTTATCCTCCGGCCAACGAAACCCTAACAACTGCTGAGCTAAACCGTTACACCAGAAGATATTGCCATCAATTGTGGTAATAACTACCGCGTCAGGCAATGATTCGGCACCACTGCGGAAACGTTTGATAAGCAAAGCCAGTTCGCGCCGACGCCGACGATTTCGCAACTGCATTTGGTACAAGCCGTAAAATAAAGGCTCCCAGCTCCAGCGACCAGCAGGTGGTGTCATGCTACGGTCTAACCACAACCAGTGAGATAACTTAAGTTGATTATAGAAATTCCAAACCAGCGCCGCGACAGCTGAAATCAGCAATAGCCACGGAAGATAGCCGATGAAGGCACCCAGGAGTAATGCAGGCAGACAAAAAAGAGCCAGCTCGAGAGCCAGCGTTTTCCATGATAAGCGTTCTAACACAACGAATTCTCCGGCACTGAAAACTCAGTAGCGCGTTGAGAAACGGTATCCAGTTCCCCGGACAGTTTGTACCATTCTGTCATGACCATCAATTTCAAGCGCCTTGCGTAGCCGACGAATATGCACGTCAACCGTACGATCTTCTACATAAACGTTAGTGCCCCAAACATAATTAAGCAACTGTTCACGGCTGTAAACGCGCTCCGGGTGGGTCATAAAGAAGTGCAATAACTTAAACTCGGTCGGCCCCATATCCAGCGCTTGCTCATTGGCCATAACCCGATGTGAGGAAGGATCAAGGCTTAGCCCTTGCATTTCAATAACTTCCTCAACAGCCATCGGCGATATTCGGCGCATCACTGCTTTAATACGCGCAACCAGCTCCTTCGGCGAAAACGGCTTGGTAATATAGTCATCTGCGCCCACTTCCAAACCGCGCACCCTATCCTCTTCTTCGCCACGGGCCGTCAGCATCATCACCGGAATATCTCTGGTCAACGCTTCACGTTTCATATGTTTAATGAACTGAATACCCGAGCCGCCAGGTAACATCCAGTCCAACAACACTAAATCAGGGAAAGGCTCCGACAGACGAGTTACTGCGCTGTCATAATCTTCGGCTTCTAATGGTTGGTAACCATTCTGTTCCAACACAAAGCACACCATCTCACGGATTGGCGCTTCATCTTCCACCACAAGTATGCGTCTTGCCATCATCAACCCTGCCAATATGTTAGTGGTCACTATTTGATTTCGGGAGCCATTATGCGTCAGTTTTGTGACATTTTTATGAAAAACATCACGCTTCTACTAGCAATAAGCATAGTGATAAATTTCATGATAATTGCAAAACACAGCAGTCAAGTTTGCGAGACGTCTCGGAGATTTTCCTCCTAGCCTTTTTTTAGCCGCGACATCCGGCGGGCAGCGTTTATAATCAGCGCCATTATCTTTGACTGATAACCTGCCGTGCGGGAGATTTATGCGCATTATTCATACCTCTGATTGGCATTTAGGCCAGCATTTCTTCACTAAAAGCCGCGCTGCTGAGCATCAGGCATTTCTGCACTGGCTCATTAATCAGATCGAAGAAAATCAGGTAGATGCGCTAATTGTAGCAGGTGATATCTTTGATACTGGCTCCCCGCCCAGTTACGCCCGTGAGCTATATAACCGTTTCGTGGTTGAGCTCCAACCCACTGGCTGTCAGTTAGTGGTATTGGGGGGTAATCACGATTCTGTGTCAACACTGAATGAATCACGGGGTTTGCTCTCTTATCTCAATACCACCGTTATTTCGTGCGCCAACAGCAATCTCGATCAACAAATCATTATTCTAAAAGACCGCCAACATCAACCTGCGGCTCTGCTGTGTGCGATCCCGTTTTTACGGCCAAGGGACTTAGTCACCAGTCAGGCGGGTGAATCTGGAGGGCAAAAACAACTGGCTTTACAAGAAGCGATCGCGGGCCACTACCAGGCACTGTATCAGCGGGCGGTTGAATTGCGTACCGAACTGGGTTTGCTACTGCCCATTATTGCCACCGGGCACCTGACTACCGTTGGCGTCACCACGACAGACTCGGTTCGCGATATCTATATTGGTACATTGGATGCTTTCCCCGCGCAGGCATTTCCACCAGCAGATTACATTGCTTTAGGCCATATTCATCGCGCCCAGCAAGTGGCTAAAACTGAACATATCCGTTATAGCGGCTCCCCCATTGCTCTCAGTTTTGATGAATTGAGCAAGGAGAAAAGCGTCTATCTGGTGGAATTCCACCAACAGGCACTGGCATCAGTTACCCCTCTCTTCATCCCACAATTTCAGCCAATGCAATTAATTAAAGGGGATTTAGCGCAAATAGAGCAGCAACTGGCTCAATTCTCTGAGCATCAAGGCTTACCCGTATGGCTAGATATAGAAGTTGCCACCCAAGACTATCTTACTGATATCCAACGCCGTATTCAGGCTCTGACCACAGAGCTACCGGTTGAAATTGTATTGTTACGTCGCAGTAAAGAACAACGTAACAACAGTATCGAGCGGCAGGAAAAAGAGACACTCAATGAGCTGAGTGTTACCGATGTGTTTGAACGCAGGCTGGCGCTGGAGCCAGACTTAGCCGAGCCGCGCCAACAGCGGATGCGTCAAATGTTCAATCAGGTGGTTGATGACATCACGCAAGATAAAGATGCCGCACAGGAGCAGCCTGCATGAGGATTTTAAGCTTACGTCTAAAAAACATTAATTCTCTGCAAGGGGAGTGGAAGATAGATTTCACCGCCGAACCTTTTGCCAGCAACGGTTTATTCGCTATCACTGGCCCGACAGGCGCAGGTAAAACCACACTGCTGGATGCCATATGCCTTGCGCTATACCACCAAACACCACGTTTGACTGTCACGCCCAGCCAAAATGAGCTAATGACACGCCACACAGCGGAGTCACTAGCCGAAGTTGAGTTTGAAGTAAAAGGCATCTGCTATCGTGCATTCTGGAGCCAGCGGCGGGCAAAAAACAGCCCGGAAGGCAATCTGCAAGCCCCTAAAGTTGAGTTGGCGCTATGCGACAGCGGTAAAATCCTGGCCGATAAAGTGCGTGATAAGTTGGAGATGGTTGCAGCGATCACCGGCCTGGATTTTGGCCGTTTCACTAAATCAATGATGTTATCGCAAGGGCAGTTTGCTGCTTTTCTCAATGCCGATGCCAATGACCGTGCCGAATTATTGGAAGAGCTAACGGGGACTGATATCTACGGGCGGCTATCTGAATATGTCTTTGAGCAACATAAACAGGCCAAGGCCAATCTGGATGCTTTACATCAACGTGCCAGTGGTATTGAACTGCTCAATGAAGAACAGCGCTTGGCATTAACGCAACAAATCGATGATCTCCACCAACAAGAAAAGCAGCTTGTTTCAGCACAATCAGCGAGTCAAAACCAAATAAACTGGTTAACCGGCTGGCAAAGACAGCAACAGAATCTACAAGAATATCAGCAGCAGCAAACAATTATTGAACAAGAATATCAGCAGGCACAACCTGAATTACACTGGCTGGCCCGTAGTGAACCGGCTGAGAAGTTGCGCCCTTTACTGCGTGACTGCTCACTCAGCCAACAGGATGCACAACAGACACAACTGCGTATCACCGCGCTGACCCAACAGCAGCAACAGCTTCAGAGCCAACTAACCCCCCTGGCTCAAGCTCTGGAACAAGCCAATACCGCACGCCAACAACAGGCGGCCAAGCAGCATGAACAAGAAACACTGATTGAGCAAAAAGTGGTACCGCTGGATAACCTTATCGCGCAACAACAGCACTCATTAGCGCAATTTGCCACTCAATTGCAGCAATTGCGCGGCAAAGAACAACAAGGTAGACAGCAACTTGAGTTAAATGAGCAGCAGTTGCTAAAGACGCATCAGCGCCTGCAACAATTAGCTGAATATGCACAGCAATATCCCCACCATCAACACTGGGTAAAGTACCTACCGTTATGGCGCGAACAGTTCCGCCAATTGCACATACAGCACCAGCAGTCAGTGGCTAACGAGCAGCAATTACAGCAGCAAGCCTTATTACTGAGCAGCTTGCAACAGCAAGCGACCACATTAAATGAGCAGGATAAACAGCAACAGGCCGTATTAGTACACGCGGCCTCGCAAGCAGGTAGCATCCAGCAGCAATTAGCAGCATTCGAGCAGCAACAGCCCACAACACAATTGCGCCAACAACTTGACGAGTTGCAGCAACAGCGACCGGCCCGGCAACAACTCGCCACATTATCACCTTTAGCACAACAAGTTCAGGCACAGCACGATAAACAACAGCAACAATTCACCAGCCAACAGCAGCAATTAAAACAGCTTGAACAGCAGTTAGAAGAAAAACGTCAGCGCTACAAACATCAAAAACAACATCATGCTGATCTGGAAGCCTTGTGGGAACGCGAAAATCAGATAGTCAGACTGGAAGCGGAAAGAGCCAAACTCCAACCGGGAGATGCCTGCCCACTATGTGGCGCATTGGATCACCCCGCTATCACTGAGTATCAGGCGGTAAAACCGTCGGAAACAGCCGAACGCCTCGAGAAACTGCGCCGTCAGGTTGAACAACTCGCCACTGAAGGCTCAGAATTAAGCGCACAAAAAAACAGTATGCAGCAACAGCAGCAGCATCTAGAGCAAGAGTTACAGCACAGCCGCCAGCAATTGGCCGATTATCAACAGCGCTGGCAGCTGCTGGCGCAACCTCTGGCGTTGACATTTGCATTACATGAACATGCAGCATTAATGGATTGGCTGGAACAGCAGGAACAATCAGAGCAACACTGCCAGCGGAAATTGGCTGAATATGAGCGGCTAAACCAGCAATACCAACAAGCTAAAGATGCTCTGGCTCAAGCAGAACAACAGCAGCAAAAACACTTGCAACAACTGGCATTAATCACTCAGCGCCAGCAAGATACTCAGCAAGCCCAACAGAAACTGCAGTTACAGCATCAACGCCAGCAAGATGATTTAGCTCAGATGCGCCAAGACTTCAATAATAGTTTGGCTGATTTATCATTATCAGTACCAGCAGCAGACCAGCAGCAGAGTTGGCTGACTCTGCGGGAAGAGGAATACCAGCGTTGGCAGCAGAATCAGCAAGAACAACAACAGTTGGTTCTGGGGCAAAAAACACTGGAAACGCGGATTGAAGAAGAGCGTCGCCATTTACAAGAGTGCGTTGACCAGTTATCGGCGCTCACCCAACAACACCAACAGGCTGAAACCCTATTACAACAACAGAGTCAGCAACGTCAGGCACTGTTTGGTGATATCAGTACTACTGAGGCTCGTCAGGTGTTGCGCCAACAACAACAGCAAGCTGAGTTGATACAACAGAATGCGGCAGAAATCCTGCAACAGACTCAGTCCCAGCTAAACCGATTAGCGGGTGAGCTGGCGGGCTTAGAGCAACAATATCAGCATAATCAGCAGCGCGCTGCCACCGCTCAAGCTCAATTACAGCAAGCACTGGCGATCAGCGAGTTCGAGGACGAAGCCGCCTTAAACGCCGCACTGCTGGATGAAGAGGAAAGGCAACGTTTGCAGCAATTAAAACAGCAATTGAGCGAGCGACAACAACAAATCAACATCCGCCAGCAACATGCCAGTGAAGCGCTGGAGCAACTATTACAGCAGTGTCCGGCGGGTGTCGATAAAGCATCTGAATTGGTGGTATTGCAACAGCAATCAGAGCAATTGTTGATGCAACTAAAGGCCAATACATTACGGCAAGGCGAGTTACGCAATCAGTTAGAAAGCGATACAGCGCGCCGTAGTAACCAGCATGCACTGTTTGAGCAAATTGAGCACAGTCAGCAGCAATATGAAGATTGGAGCTATCTCAATCATTTAATTGGTTCCAAAGAGGGTGATAAATTCCGCAAATTTGCTCAGGGTCTGACACTCGATCATCTGGTCTATCTGGCAAACAACCAGCTCAGCCGCTTACATGGCCGCTATTTGTTACAACGCAAAACCAGCGATGCATTAGAGCTGCAAGTTGTGGATACCTGGCAGGCGGATGCAATACGAGATACCCGCACCTTATCTGGGGGCGAAAGCTTTTTAGTCAGTTTGGCGCTTGCTCTGGCGCTGTCGGATCTGGTCAGCCATAAAACCAGCATTGACTCTCTGTTTCTTGATGAAGGCTTTGGTACGCTCGATGCTGAAACACTGGATACTGCACTGGATGCTCTGGATAGCCTGAATGCGTCGGGCAAAACCATTGGAGTCATCAGCCATGTTGAAGCAATGAAAGACCGGATTCCAGTGCAGATTAAAGTGAAGAAAGTCAACGGACTGGGCGTTAGCCGCTTAGACAGTATCTTCCAGGTCAAGTAGGTATAGCAAAACCGCATATTAACCAGCGTCATTAGCAGCAAACGAGCTACAAATCGGTCGGGAACCGATTTGAACAGCATTTATGCTAGCCCGCAGGGTGAGCCTCAAGGATGAGGCTCATTAATCCCGATGAGCTTACACAAGTAAGTAATTCGGGTGCACGAGAGCCGCTAACAACGCTGTCGTGTCAAAGACAAAAAGTATTACCCAAAAGCATTGGCATTACAGCTAGGCAGCAAACGAGTAAGTCCCGATGAGCTTACACAAGTAAGTGATTCGGGTGCGCGAGAGCCGCTAACAACGCTGTCGTGTCAAGGACAAAGAGTATTACCCAAAAGCATTGGCATTACAGCTAGGCAGCAAACGAGTAAGTCCCGATGAGCTTACACAAGTAAGTGATTCGGGTGCGCGAGAGCTGCTAACAATGCTGTCGTGTCAAGGACAAAGAGTATTACCCAAAAGCATTGGCATTACAGCTAGGCAGCAAACGAGTAAGTCCCGATGAGCTTACACAAGTAAGTGATTCGGGTGCGCGAGAGCCGCTAACAACGCTGTAGTGTCAAGGATGCTGGGTAATAGCAGGCCACAACCAAGCGGCCCCACGCACACCACTAGAATCGCCATGAAGTGCTTTACGCACCGGGGTCTGGCACTCACCACCAAATATCCATGGGCTGATTAGCGCGGGCAAGGTTGCATATAGCCGCTCAACATTGCTCATGCCACCTCCTAATACCACCACATCTGGGTCAAACAGGTTAATGACATGGGCTAACGACTTGGCAAAGCGTTGTTCATAATGACTCATTGCTTGCTCTGCGATGGCATCCCCTTGTGCTACTAAGGCGATAATTTCGTGGCCTTTAAGCTGCTTGCCACTCATACGAAAATAATCTGTCGTAAAGCCGGTGCCGGAGACAAAAGTCTCAATACACCCTTTTTTACCACAATAGCAGGCTACTTCCTGTTGATATTGCCGCTCTTCATCATTTTGCCACGGTAAAGGGTTATGGCCCCATTCACCCGCAATACCATTGCCGCCAGCATGTACCCGGCCATCAATAGCAATACCAGAGCCACAGCCGGTACCAATAATGGCCGCAAATACCAGATGTTTCCCCGCCCCCGCACCATCGGTAGCCTCTGATACCGCCAAACAGTTAGCATCATTTGCCAATCGCACTGGGCGGGAGAGTAGTTCTGATAAATCCTTATCTACCATCTGACCATTCAGCCACACTGAATTGGCATTTTTTACTTTGCCTGTAAACGGAGAGAGAGTCCCTGGGATACCCACCCCCACACTCCCCTGCTGGCCCGTCGCCTGCTCCGCATCTGCAACTAACGTTGCAATCGCCTGCAAGGTATTTTGATAATCGTGGCGGGGTGTATCAACCCGTTTACGAAATAACTCCTGCCCGTCGTTGGCCAATGCGATGACCTCTATTTTGGTGCCACCCAGATCTATACCAATGCGCATAGCGCTTTACCTCATTGACAGGAAAATTCATTGTTGGTGATAACCGATTTTATCAAAAAATAAGGCCCTGCTTGCCAAAAACGTGACGACAATAAAAATCTTCTTCTTTCAGTTTGGACAATACACCCCAGTGACACAATCTTTGTCGCCCGCTATTTTGCATTCTGTCGTGTTTGAATCCCTGTGGATTAAAATAGTGCTCAGCAGATGAGCGGTTGGCTCTGTTTTTTTCTTATTCTTTTTACTAGGGGCCGAGGCGTCAATTCGTTATCATGCCGCCCTGCGTTTGATTAACTCGCGCGCTCCAGGCGCGCCCGAGCCAGGGATAACACTATGTTGTGGTTTAAGAATTTAATGGTTTACCGTTTGAGCCGGGAAGTTTCACTATCTGCGGATGAAATGGAGAAACAGTTAAGCGCCCTCAGTTTCACGCCGTGTGGCAGTCAGGATATGGCAAAAACGGGCTGGGTATCACCGATGGGGTCGCATAGCGATGCATTAACCCATACGGTTAATGGCCAGATTGTCATTTGTGCCCGCAAAGAAGAGAAAATCTTGCCATCACCAGTGATTAAGCAAGAGTTGCAAGCCAAAATTGAGCGCCTGGAAGGTGAACAGCATCGTAAACTGAAAAAAACTGAAAAAGACGCATTAAAAGATGAAGTTTTGCACAGTTTATTGCCACGCGCATTCAGTCGCTTTAACCAAACCTTTTTGTGGATTGATACCGTCAACGATCTGATTATGGTTGATGCTGCCAGCGCTAAACGGGCTGAAGACACCTTGGCATTGTTGCGTAAAAGTCTGGGTTCCTTGCCGGTGGTACCACTGACCTTAGAAAACCCTATCGAGCTGACGTTAACCGAGTGGGTGCGTAGTAAAGAATTGCCCGCCGGATTTGCGCTGATGGATGAAGCTGAGTTGAAAGCCATTCTGGAAGACGGCGGCGTGATCCGTTGCAAGAAGCAGGATCTATTCAGTGATGAAATCGCAGTACATATTGAAGCGGGCAAGCTGGTCACTAAACTGGCACTGGATTGGCAGGAACGCGTTCAATTGGTTCTGTCCGATGATGGCTCACTTAAGCGTCTGAAATTCGCTGACACGCTGCGTGAACAGAATGATGATATTGATCGGGATGATTTTGCGCAGCGCTTCGATGCCGATTTTATTCTGATGACCAGTGAACTGGCCGCCTTAATTAAAAATCTGATTGAAGCCTTGGGTGGCGAGGCTCAGCACTAACTTAGGTGCATAACACAGCTTAAGCTGATATCGCCCTTTCGCGATGAGAGGGCGAGTATCTGAATTCTTTAGCTCAAATATTTACACAGATACGAAGATGCTTCAGCAACTTGCAGGTTAAACTCACTTTCCCCTGGAATGTAGAAGGTTTCACCTGGCTTAAACACTTCCCAGCCAGCCGAACCAGGAATCAGTACTTTTAAGCAGCCGGTGATCACCGTCATTTCTTCCGCTTTAGCCGTACTGAAGGTGTACTCTCCCTTTTCCATCACCCCAACGCTAGCTTGCCCAATGCTGTCACTGTCAAAACCAATAGATTTCACTTTCCCGGTAAAATACTCATTAAATTTCAGCATAGTTTTGTACCCGCGTCTTAATCAAGATTGAGCTTTCATATTAGGGTTTCTATAAACGCTCTGTCACTGATTATTATGGCGAAATGGGATCATCGCCGGATTCACTCCCGAAGTTGTGGATAAAGCGTACAATTTAGCGGCAAATAGCCCTATTGGGGCCGGTAAATAGCTGCCATATGGTTGAAAATTAGCCATAGCAAACACCTTCACAGTTGTCGTGAAGGTTCATTTATCGAAATAAGAGTGGTATTAGAGGTTGCGTAAGATGTACAGCGCCAGCGAGGTTTCAAAAATCACAATCAATATTGACCAGAACGCTGGCATAAAATTGGTGTGTTGGTGAATAAAGGATTTGAAGGTTTTCATCGGCCCGCCTTGATCGGCCTTGCCTTAAGGGGCATTTATCAACGCAAACGATTTACGCTGAAATGATTACGTAGGTGATAATTGTACGCTTCGTATAATTATCAGGCAATCAGGTGGGCTAATTATTCATCGGATAAATTACGCTTACTTTCCCAGCTACTTTACGGTTTCATCAGTCAGAAGCTGCAAAATTTGTTCAACAACATCTTGCGGCGCTTGAGTCGCATCCAGCACATAGTGGGCAACCTCTTGATACAGAGCTTCCCGGCTAGCCAGCACATCCTGCATTTCCTCTACGATCGGTTTACCTGTAAGACTTGGTCGCTGGGCATCTTCCGGGGCTTCGGCTAATCGTTCAGCCAACACATTCGCTGATGCGCGTAAATAGATAACCTGCCCATGCTTACGCATAAAAGTACGATTCTCAAGAGCGAGCACCGCACCGCCACCGGTTGCAACAACAGTTTTAGGCGCAGTGACAGCCTGTAGAGCCATACTTTCCCGCTGGCGGAAACCCTCCCAGCCTTCGCGAGCAACCACTTCAGCAACACTCAACTGTGAGGTTTGCCGCATAAACAGATCAGTATCTATAAAACGATATCCCAACGCCTGTGCCAACGCCTTCCCTACCGTTGTCTTACCCGCACCGCGCGCGCCTACCATGAAGATAGTCTGTGTCATTACTTGAAAGTCCTTTCGCATCAACTTCTGAGGATAAATTCTCGGCATCAAAAAACTGGCCACTATTGTCGACCAGCTAAATAGTATTAACACTCAGCTCTACACTGTAGATGCGAATCATACCGATAATTAAAGGTAGTGCAAACTTTACAGCATCGTAAAATTAACGATACACCATTAGCCATTCTACTTTACTGCCAACCGCCCAAGATTACCCCTGCTGCGGTGGCAATCAATCTGGTTGGCAATAGACAAATTAGGTTTGAAGGATCCACTGTAAGCGTCATAAAGAGAAACTTTCGGTGTCAGCTTATAGACCACACCGGTACGAGGGACCAATTGACTATCAGAGCTATCGGGATTGATGACGAAAGGCCGCCCTTTACCGGCGAAAGCATCAAACTGATCGAAACGTAAACCTGCCAGTACAACCTACTTATCTATCAGCTCAATTGAATTGGGAAGGCATTTGGATGAGAGCGAAAAGTCGCTGAAAGTCACACTCAAGCGTGTATTTGATCAATACGATTGGGCTTTTTACCTGATAATCCTCTGGCAAACCAGAGGCTATTGCACAGGTAATATGAGGTGACTATCAAGGTTAGACCATTAACGGGGCTGACAAATATACACCAATGCAGGAGGGAAATTACGTACCACGCGTATCTTTTTCCACGTGAAATAACGAGATAACAGTGGCTCGGAAAGGTGGCTGTATTGAAATAAGACTAACACTCCGCTGTTAGCGCGTAAGCGCTGCTGAGTTTGCTGCAATATTCTAATACTGATTTTGGTTGGGATCGAGAGTAATGGCAAACAACAAAATACCACATCGTAATTCTGATCCAACTGTTCGGCTGAACGATCAGCTACCTGCAAACGTAAATCTTTAATCTGGTGTAATGCATGAACAAAGTGTGGCTGAATCTCGTAGGCCTGTAAGTGAGACTTTGCTGACATATGTGACAAAATACGCTTTGTCAGCACACCATCAGCAGCCCCTAATTCAGCAATATTAAGGTGTTGGGTCCAATCTACCTGATTCAACATCGCCTGACATAACCAAGGCGAAGAAGGAGCTAACGTACCAACGGTACGTGGTGAGGCAATAAAGCGCTGTAAATAGGAAAACTGACTTTTAAAATTACGCCGGACAGTGTTTAGCATAGCCTCTCCTCGGAAACCCGAATGGACCACAATAACACCTTATATTTATTAAGAGCGCATTAAGATTGCTCTAAGAGTTAATTATTTTTAGCAGATAAATTGATAGTACCGATGGGTAATAATGAAATGTACAGTCTTAGGTTAACAATGACCCATTATTGTTAACCTATTTTTAGAGTCTGATTAAAAAAATATTGCCATATCAATATAGTATCTAAATATTTCACTCACACTAACTTAGGCTTAGAACATTAACGATAAATCTCGGCACTGGCGTTGTAATGGCTGGAATCACCAGGGTTACTGATACCAATGACCCGATAGTGGCTGGCACCATCAGCGCTCGCTTTGGTATTCAATGCTGATTCCACATCCATGGGTGAACCGCTAACATTAGAAAGAGAAATCACCCCCATACTTTGCAATTTAGTGGCTTGTTCTGAGCTAATTTCTTGCGCGGCCAGAGTGGCGAATGAGGTGGTAGTAATAAATGCAGCGATGATAACAGGTAATAGTTTCATAATATGCTCCAACTGACGGGTTATATGTAACGTCTTGCTGAGGTTAATTATGGGCGGACTAACGCAAGGTGACGTAATGCAATGTAAAGAAGCTCAATCATTGTGAGAGTAATAAGGAGAAAAGAAATTAATTTGTGTCATTAGAAAAATAAATCACAAATATTTATGGGAAATCGTCGATGCATTAACACCGCCGCCTGCTGGTAGACCCTATATATTGCAAGATGCAGGCGGCTTGAAAGGTGACGGGTATCAGTCACGCTTTGCTACAATCATCATAATATCACTGGTAAATGAACCATCAGTTTGGATCTCATAATGCTTGATTACACCATCAGATGCTGATTTTTGTAACTCACGGATCGCGATAGCAAAATGCTGTGGAGTACGCATTCTGGCAATCCAACTACTGAACTCCAAATAGAGTCTATCGGAGGTGACTTCATTTATCACTAACCCGGCATCGGTCACTAGTGCCAGCCATTCGCCGGGAGAGTAATTTCGCACATGTGAGGTATCACGTAACACCTCCACGGTCTGTAAATAAATATCCAGCACCGGATGACCGGGGGAAACTACATCCATAAAGATTATCTTTCCGCCGGGGCGTAATACACGTTTAACTTCTCGTAACGCTTGGCCGACATCATGCCAATGATGGGCAGAATAACGGCTGATAACAATATCAAAACTCTGATCATTAAACGGCAATGACTCTGCTAATCCTTGCTGTACTTCAATATTAGTCAGTTCTTTATCTGTTGCCGCCTGACTGACCACTTGCAACATTTGCGCTGAAAGATCATAAGAAACTACAGATTTCACCACTGCCGCAGCGGTAAAACTGGCATGTCCGGCACCACATCCAAGGTCAAGTAAACGGGCATCGCCATCAGATTGCAATAGTGTAGCCAGACGCTGTAAATCTTTACCTTGAGCGTGAACCGCACTGGTCAGATAAGCATTGGCTTGATCGCCAAATTGCCGCTCAACGGCATCTTTATGGCTATTCTGCATGGTCATTACATCCCCTTTTATGGTTTAACCTTCTGATTTAATTTATGTATCCTATTTCCTACAAAACGTTACTATGTTTATCTCAAACTAAATCTACTATATACACAAAGCTATTGGAGTTGTAGGCAGACCGCAAGTAAACGCATCTCCATAAGCTTATTCAGGGGTGAGAGCGCCGCTAACCCCCTTAGCACTTCAAATACCAAGGGAATATTATGGTCACACTCAGAGCAATGCATACCGAAGAGCTAAACGACTATCGGAATCTCTTTATTAGTGAGTATGCGCAAGATTTATCATCCAATAGTGGTTATAGCATCGAGCAAGCATTGGATCATGCAACGCAAATTTTTGATGGTTACTTACCAGAGGGTGTTAATACTCCCGGTGACCGTCTGTATTGCATCGAAAATAAGGATGGCGAGAGCGATAATAATGCACTGGTGGGCTATTTATGGTACGGCCAGGCTAACAATGATAGCGCAGCTTTTATTAAAGATTTCTATGTTCTGCCGCAACATCAGCGTAAAGGCTATGGTTCTGCGTGTTTACAGGAATTAGAAAATATACTGGTCGCTCAGGGCATATTTGAGATAAAACTGCGGGTCGCTGCGGATAATCCACAAGCGAAAAGATTGTATGAGCAAATGGCATTTGTAGTAACAGGATTTAATATGTCCAAATCACTGGCAAGAAAACCATAGGGATAAACAGGCGACTACAAGGCGAAAGAAAATAAGCAGATAGCGCTTGCATCACTGCAAACGAAAAATAAAAGCCGGAACATCGGACTAACGGTTCATCAGATGGTGGCCTGCGTTAAACTGCTTTATCGTCGCCCATCTGTTGCAGTTGGTTTTTGTAAGATTTCACTTTTTGGCGTTTCTTCATCCAAATGGAAAACGATACAACAAAAATCCCGCCCGCCAGTGTTAACACACCTAACTCATGCTGATAAAACAGCATTATAATGAAATAGATGGCAGAAATGATTGCCACCCATTTAGCCGAATGACCAATAGAGCTTTTCTCATCAGTCAGACGGCGGATACTCTCTTCTTCGCTAATTCCCATGCGCAACCTCCTTAGTGACAAGTGTATAATATTGGGGCAGTTGCATGATAATTCAACATATTTTTCAGTTTTTATTTTGTTCAGTCAAGATAGTGCTAATTGACTACCCCGACTGAATCGATATTGGTTATAAAATAATAATCAGTTCGTATTCGCCACCATCCAGAGCAACTCGTACCCCGTCGGATTGATAAGCGAGTGCCAAACCATTCAATGTCGCCGAACTAATCCCCTGACAGCGCTGGGCCGGACTTTCAACACGAATAACATAGCGCGTGTTAGCCAGATTAACCGTCGCCTCAAATCCCGGCCAACTGGCGGGTATGCAAGGATTAATCACCAGTTCCCCGCCTTCACGCCGGATCCCCAGAATACCTTCCATACCCGCGCGCTGCATCCAGCCCGCAGAACCGGTATACCACGTCCAGCCACCGCGCCCAACATGAGGTGCGACTGAATAGACATCGGCTGCGACCACATAGGGTTCGACTTTGTAACGCGCAATCCCCGCAGGGGTATTGCCATGATTTATCGGATTGAGCAATGCAAACAGGTTGCGGGCCTTATCCCCCTCACCTAATTCAGCAAAGGCTAAAATCACCCACATGGCAGCATGGCTATATTGCCCCCCGTTTTCCCGTAAACCAGGCGGATAGCCTTTGATATAACCAGGATCATCTGGCGTTTTGTCAAAAGGCGGAGTGAATAGCAGTGCCATCCCATCATCGGGACGAATAAGATGTTGTTCCAGTGAAGCCATTGCTTGTACGGCTCGTAGTGGGTCGGCGGCCCCCGATAGCACCGCCCACGACTGGGCAATAGAGTCAATACGGCACTCGTTGCACGCTTTAGATCCCAGCCAACTGCCATTATCAAAGGTTGCACGGCGATACCAGTCGCCATCCCATGCTTCCCGCTCTAATGCCTCGATTAAACCACTGAGATGTTCCTGCCACTGCCTGGCCCGTCGAGGGTCACGCTCGCTCGCTAACGGAATGAGCATTTTCAGCGTTGCCACCAGCAACCAACCCAACCAAACACTCTCCCCTTTTCCCCCTTCACCGACTCGATTCATGCCATCATTCCAGTCACCGGTCCCCATCAGCGGTAAACCAAGCTCTCCGGTCAATTCAATGCATTGATCCAACCCTTTGGCACAATGTTCAAACAGTGAGGCGCTTTCCTGTGCCACCAGTGGCTGGAAGAAAGCATCGTGTTCGCCTGGGTGCAATATCGGCCCTTCGAGGTACGGTACTGTTTCATCCAGCACACCGCTATCACCGCTTGCAAGAATATACGTGGCGGTGGCAAAAGAGAGCCAAACCCGGTCATCAGAGATACGAGTTCGCACCCCCTGCCCGGAGTGAGGCAACCACCAGTGCTGTACATCACCTTCGATAAATTGTCGCCCGGCGGCGCGCAATAGGTGATGTCGCGTCGTATCCGGTTGAACAAAGGTTAGCGCCATGCCGTCTTGTAATTGATCGCGGAAACCATAAGCGCCACTGGCCTGATAAAATGCCGACCTTGCCCAAACACGGCATGCCAGCGTTTGATAAAGCAGCCAGCCGTTGAGCATGATATCCATCTGCCGATCCGGCGTTTTCACTTGGATAGCCTTCAGCAAGGTACGCCAGTAATCGGTGACGTCACTCAACACCGCATCCAGATTTGCCGTACGGTAACGGGTAATTAAAGCTTGTGCCTCACTCACTGAAGCACACTGGCCGATAAACCACACCACCTCGGCCTGTTCACCCACCGCCAGTTCAATCGTTTGTTGCAGCGCACTACAGGGATCAAACCCGGCACCGGTCGTACCGGAAAGCGGTATTATTGCCGATAGGGCTAACGGTGCAGAGCTGTCTCGATAATGTCCGAGGAACTCGCTACGATCGGCGGTCCAGCTAGTTTGCTGTCCATTTAAGTCAGCGAAGGAAACTCTGCCGGGGAAGGCGGTGCTCCAGGGATTTCGCGCCAACATGGCACCGGTTGGTTCATCCATTTCGGTAATAATAAATGGCCCGGTAGCCCCGCGAGAAGTCGCCAGTACCCATTCGGCATAGGCGGTCACCGAGATACGCCGTGGTTTATCCGACATATTGCGCAATGTCAGACGGGATATCTTGATAGGATCCGCCAGCGGCACAAATTGCAGCAGCGTCATGCCAATACCATTAGCCTGATGCTCAAACCGACTATAGCCATGACCGTGGCGAGCGATATAGGTGCCACCATCGCGGATCGGCTGTGCCGTAGGACTCCAGAGCAGCCCAGAGTCTTCATCGCGCAGATACAGGCATTCGCCAGACGAATCGATAACGGGATCATTGAGCCACGGCGTTATCTGGTTTTCTCGGCTATTTTCAGCCCAGGTATAGCCACTACCGGTAGCCGAAACCTGAAAACCGAAGGTCTGATTGGAAATCACATTCACCCAGGGCGCGGGGGTATTTTCCCCATCATTCAGGCAAGTTATATATTCCTGCCCTTGCAAGCCAAACCCTCCCAGACCATTAAAGAACTCCAGATTTTCAGGTAAGGGTAATAAGGTTGCCGTCGGCAAGTTAACCGGTTTGACCAGTGAGAAACTGACTTTCTTATCTGCTGTTAATAACTTTTTATCCTGTGCTAACAGGCGCTTATCTGATGTGAATAACTTTTTATCCGATGCGAACAGCTTTTTATCTGAAGGAACAATTTTCTTGTCCAGAGTGAATAACAGATGGTTGAGTTGATTACCCAATGTGCCATAACGGGCTGATAACATCACCCGAGCAACCGAACGGAGTAGCGATCGAGTCTCTGCACTCATCAGATCAGCACGCAAGGCATAGGCCGAACCTTGTCGTAGCTGATCACCCAAGTGTGGCCGTGACTGGCTACTGCGCACTGCGGTTTCTATAGCGATTTGCAAATCTTGTACATAAGAAGACGCCCGTTCATTGATGATAACCAGATCAACCGCCAAACGTTTCATGCGCCAGTATTCATGTGCGCGCAGTAATTGCCGCACCTGATCAATGTCTTCGATATCATCAATACGCAGCAGAACTATCGGCAAATCACCCGATATGGATTGAGTCCATAATACTGATTGGACCCCTGCACCACGTATGATAGTTGTCGATGGCGAACGGAAGCGGGCATCGGCATACAAAATAGGCGCGGCCAGTTGCTGAAAATCTGCCGCCTCCTCAGCTTTAATCTCCAAATGGCGTAACTGCACCTGAGCCTGGGTCCAAGCCAATGTTTTAGCACGATCATACGCACTGCGGTCCCGGTGTTTATCCACCATATCCAGCAAAGCTTCTTTCGATGAAGCAATCAGTGTCCAGAAGGAAACCGTAACCGTCTTGCCCGCCGGTACCAGCAAGCTCTGGCGCAGTGAGAATATCGGATCCAGCACTGTACCCACGGTATTTGACAGTGCCACTCCCACTTGCATGGCAGCCGAGCTAATAACCCGGTTACCGCGACCAATAAACTTGGCCCGATCCGATTCATATTGCAGCTCACTCATCGGCAGGCCATCAGCAACCAAGAAATGCGCCGCCCAGACTTGCGGTTCTTGTGCTGTTCTGGGCCGCCGCGTCGCAATTAATGCACCCAATTCCGCCAGATATTCAGTAACCACAAACATTTTGGCGAATGCCGGATGCGCACTGTCTGCTGCGGCCGCAGTGAGTACCACTTCAGCATAAGAGGTCAGTTCAATCTCCCGCGCACGGCGACCCGTGTTAAGTAACGAGATCCGCCGTACTTCACCATCATCTTCACTGGAGATAAGCACATCCATGGTGCTGGTCAGCGTACCGTCGCGGCAGATAAATTCGGCATGATCCTCACTGAAAATCACCTCACGATGGGAATTATCACTGGCGGCCAGTTGCGCCCCGGCAGACCAACTGCGGCCACTGCGCAAATCACGCAGGAAAATAAAGGAGCCGTAATCATCACAAGTAGTATCTTCCCGCCAGCGAGTGACCGCGACATCCAGCCATCGGCTGTAGCCAGCCCCCGCGCTGGTCAGCATCACAGCATAACGGCCATTGGATAACAGGTGAGTCACGGGTGCTCCAATAACCGGTGAGGACAAGCGGCGAATGGTTGGTAATGCACTGTCTGCCACCGCTGAAAGCAACACCTCCTCGGTCCGAGGATAAGCAATCGCCACATTGCGAGGCATCCGCTCCTGCAACAGTAATTCGCAAGCCTGAATCATTGGCTCATGGTGAAAACGGTTGCGCATCCGTCCTTGCTGTAAGGTATTGGCAATAGCAACAATGGTCATTCCCTGATGGTGCGCCATATAGTTGCGTACAATTACCACCTGCTGATGTTCCGGTAAGCGCGAGCGGGTGAAATCCAGTGCTTCATAGTAACCATAGCGGCCTAACGCACCCATCTCCGCCAGTTTTTCATAGTTTTGCAGCGCACCGTGTGGATCAATCATAGCTGCCAGCCCGGTAGCATAAGGCGCGATTACGGTATTTTCTGATAAACCACGTTTTAACCCCAACCCAGGGACACCAAAGTTAGAATATTGATAAGTAAACTCGATATCACGTGCACTGTACGCCGACTCAGAAATGCCCCACGGGATATTCAAGCTGCGGCCATAAACCTGCTGCCGTTCAACCACCAGTTGATTCGTTTGTTCCAGCAAGCTGCCCGCCGGCGCGCGCATCACCAGTGAGGGCATCAGGTATTCGAACATCGAGCCAGACCATGAAATCAGCGCAGCCCCTTTACCAATCGGGGTCGCCGCTCGCCCCAGACGGAACCAATGACGGGTCGGTACATCGCCTTTGGCGATAGCAAATAGACTGGCAAGGCGAGCCTCTGAGGCCAGTAAGTCGTAGCAACTCGGATCAAGGCTGTTATCCACCAACGAATAACCGATGGATAATAATTTACGCTCGGGATCAAGCAGGAAAGCAAAATCCATCGCCAGCGCCATATGGCGGGATTCAGCAGCCAATTTCAACAACCGATCATTAACTTGCTCCTGCATCTCCTGCGTGAGTTGCTGGTCATATTCATGTTCAGCGGCCGCCAAAATCAGTACTTCAATCCAATAACTCAAATCAATAAATGCATTATCATCAATAGAGCGTGCGACACCATGCACCATCGCTGAGGCTTTGACCAATAACGGTTTTAACGACAGCGGTAACATTTCAGTGTCACCGACTCCCTTTAAATCCATACGGATTTGTTCTAAAACTGCCCACAGCTTACGTTTAAAATCAGCATCACCCGCGGGTAACGCGTTAAAGGATATCTCGGCCAACAACAGGTTATCCATCAACCCCTTAGCGCCGTTAGTCGCCAGCGGTTCTGCCGCCCACTCTTCACAGGTATTGGCCAGCACAATCAAATGCCCGGCCAGGTTGCCACTGTCGACCGAAGAAACATAAGCCGGTTCCAGCGCCCGTAGATCCTGCGTGCCATACCAGTTAAAGAAATGCCCGCGGAAACGCGCCAGTTTATGAAAGGTTTCAAAGGTTGCTTCCAGCCGCATCAAGGTGCGATAGGTACCCGCCCAACCAAAATCGCGAGCAGCCACAGTCGAGAGTAAATACAATCCCATATTGGTCGGTGAAGTGCGGTGTGCCACCACAGGTTTTGGATCTTCCTGAAAGTTATCAGGCGGCAGCATGTTTTCATCAGGCGTAACAAAGGTTTCAAAGAAGCGCCAAGTGCGCCGGGCGGTCAGACGCAACTCGGGGATATCTTCCGCCGTTATCGGTTTATGTTGTGCTACCTGATGGGAGCGACTGACCCACAACGCGATGGCCGGAGCGAAAAACCATATAATGGCAAAGGGTAAAATCAGTGGCCAGGCCAAGGGCGAAACCATCAATGCAATGGCGGCCATCAGCAAACCTAATAGCGTTCCACCCGCCATATGGCGATAAAAACCGGCGACACCGGGGTGGGGTTTACCGGCAGATTGTGCGGCGGTGGTCCACTCCAGTAAATTACGATGGGTAATAAATAGGCGAATTAGCGTGCGGCCAATAGCATCAACCATCTGCCAGGCGTGGTCAGCCAGGAAAATCAATGACAACAACGTCTGACTGCCTGCTCGTTTAGTATCATCGAGTAAAGAACGTAAATGGTTACTCAGCCGAGTATTCTGAGCCGGCCATAATGAGAACAAAATGGGTAGAAAAGAGGGGAACGCGATCAGCAAGATGACTACCAGCACCCCAACCCACGCAGCAGGCATGGGTAGCATCCAACTGCAACCCAGCAACATTAGCGCAAAGGGAGCAACCAGTGAGCGGCGCAAGTTATCCACCATTTTCCAACGGCCCAGCAATGGAACATTTTTGCTGTCTTTGTCGTTCCTGACCACCCAACGCAATAATTGCCAGTCACCCCGCGTCCAGCGATGCTGACGCTTGGTAATTACGTCATAGCGGGCGGGTGACTCTTCCACCACTTCAATATCCGAAGCCAATCCGGCACGGGCAAAAATCCCCTCAAACAGATCATGGCTGAGTAAGGCATTTTCTGGCACCCTGCCGGCCAGCGAGGCTTCAAACGCATCAACATCATAAATACCTTTGCCGGTATAAGAGCCTTCGCCAAACATATCCTGATAAACATCTGAAACTGCGGCAGCGTAAGGGTCCATCCCCCCAGGACCAGAAAATACCCGTTGGTATAACGATCCACCTTTGCCCATCGGCAATGCCAGCGTCACACGCGGCTGAAGGATGCCATAACCATCGATGACCCGCTGCTGGTCTGCACTAAAGCGTGGTTGGTTCAGCGGATGCGCCATTTTGCCAATCAAGCGCAGGGCAGCATCGCGCGGCAGTCGGGTATCGGCATCCAGCGTAATGACATAACGCACATCGGTTGGCACCTGTGGTTCACCGGCGGCGGTGGCAATAAATGAGGTGTCCGTCGCCCCCCGTAACAGGCGGTTAAGTTCATGCAACTTGCCCCGTTTACGCTCCCAGCCCATCCAACGGTTTTCACTTTCATTAAACCTTCGCTGACGGTACAACAGCAGAAAGCGCGGCCCGGCAGGACCGGGGCCATATCGTTGATTAAGCCGTGCAATAGCCTCATCGGCTAATAGCAGTAGTGGACCATCACTCGGTATGACTTGCTGGTCTGCATCAACCCCATCCAACAACAGAGCAAAGGTAAGAGAACCTGTAGCCCCCGATAAATGATGGACTTCTAGCTGCTCGATTTGCTCCAATAAATCGCTTTTACTGGTGAGCAACGTGGGCACCACCACCAAGGTACGCAATCCATCCGGTACGCCACTGGTTAGCTCCAATCCCGGTAAAATCGTGGCACCAAAGCTCCAGGTGATAACGCGGTTTACCAGGGCAGTTGCCACATCTGTCGCAGGGATAAATGCGATTAAGGTAAATAATACCAGCCAGCCCGTCGCCAGTCCGGGGAAAGAGAGTGCCCACAGCACCAATGCCAGTAATCCGGCAGTGACCAGGAAAATGGCCGCCATAAAACCGCCAACACCAAAGCTGACGCTCAAGCGGCTAAACCACAAACGTATTGAAGGACTGAATCTGAGTTGATTCTCTAATTCACGCCTTCCCGCCCCAATCAAGTGATAGCCTGGGTCACGGCAGCGTTCGACATTCTCTGGCTCCGCGGCCTCGGCTGAAGTCTGTGCGACTTGCAGGGCAAGAGCGGCAATTTCCAGTTCAGTGAAGGTGGAACCTCGGCATAATTGTTCGATGGCACTGCGGTACAAATTGCGGGTTTGAAAATCCATACTGGCGAAGGTGCTGCCCTGGCGTAAGCATTCATCGACCAGGCTTACACTCTCAAACAGATCAGCCCAGTCAATATCCGAGATCAACCGCATACTGGTAATAACATTTCGGACCGAAACGTTAGATGACCCCTGCCGTAGTTGAGCTCGTTGTACAACTTCACTAATCGATAGCCCTTGTAATTGAAGGCGATCTTCCAGCCAGCCCAATGCTGGCGTGGTGCGTGGGTCTTGATCACGTAACCGCTTTGCCAATTGAGATGCAAATTGCTCAGATAAAGGCTCACTGGATCGCACCGTAATATCAGACTCCAGAGCCAATCGGCTATCGCCGGCGTCCAATAAGCGATTCGCCAGCGCCTCAGCATCTGCCCGATCTTTACGACCTTGAGTTATCTGATCAGCCAGACGGCGTAAATTCTCTATCAGCACAATACGCAGCGTAATCGCCACCGCCCAGAGTTCACCAATAGTCAGCGGTTGAACACGCTGATACGCCATAATAAAACGGCATAATACATCCGGGTCCAGATGGCTGTCAGTGTGCGCCACAAAAGCCCAGGTAATGCCAAATACCCGTGGATAGCCAGCGAAGGGGCCGTCGGCCAGCTTCGGCAATTGACGGTAATAACCCGGCGGCAAATCATCACGGATCTCGCGGATCTGCTCTTCAACCAGATGATAATTATCCAACAGCCACTCAGCCGCAGGGACTACTGCGCGGCCCTTTTCCAGTTCTGCGGCACTGGCCCGATATGCTGCCAGCAGCGTATTGGCATTATCATTCAGGCGGGCATGCAGAGTAGATACCCGTGGTGGGTGGGTAGTTATCGACTGCGCTTTGGCAAGGCTCTCAGCATGCTGTTCCAATCGCTCCACACTGAATAGCTCATCCCTTACAGGTGCAGTATCATGCCAAGGGGGAGTCGCTGCGGTGGGTGATCCAAGAATAGCCTTTAGAAATAATTTCATAGGTACCTTTCTGGTCGGGTGCTCATACAGTCTGATGGCAATCTGCATAATGAAAAGTCGGGAATAGCCGTTAAAAGGCGTATCCAAACGGATTGCTCAGGTGAGCTTCCTGAGCCGTGCGAGCCGCGTGATATTGAGCAGAAAACGCCTTACAGGCAGAATGCTGTCAAAAATGCCGAGTGAAGGTGGAAAGCAAAAGACGGATACACCAAAGTATCCAGTCATAAAAAAGGGGCGAGTAAAGGCTGACGATACGCAATAAACGTACGACAGCAAAAAAGCTGAATAGTACTAACTATAGCCCAAAGGAGAAATTAAGGATCAGGGCATAAAATGAGAGAAATAAATCAAAAGGTTACATTAACAGCAGGTACTGTAATTTAAATACCTGCCGCCTTGCCACTATTACACAGACTGTTGGTAATCACCCCATACTTTCAGAAACTAGATGCTGTCTTGAAATTTTCGTGCCTTGGCAGTTTGCTGTTTCTCTAACTCAAAAATGGCGCGTTGCAGCCCTTTTTCTTGGATTGGACTCAGACGAGGAAATTTAAAACTCAAGCGTTGTACTGTGAGGGTTTCACCTTTGTTATTCACTACCTGTTTATCAATGGCTCGGATAAACTGCAGGTCCAGCTTAAAAACACCAAAACCACATAAATCCACTGAGGCATCTCGTAATATACCGCATTCCTGAAGGGGGAACTCACTGCCTTTCACTGCATACAGACCCCCCCCATGTCAGGGTAGTTGTCGCCTCTAACTGAAAACATCCAAGGGGCTGGAGACAACAAGAATGAAAACGTATTCACCTGAGCTTAAAGCCGCTGTGATTGCCAGAATGATGCCACCACACAATCAGCCGGTTGTTCAGATTGCACGCTCTGAGGGGATCCCTGTCAATACGCTTTACACCTGGCGCTCCAAGGCAGGTATTTCGACCGCGAGCACCCACGTTGAGGTAAAAACCCCGCAGCAATGGTCCCGTGAGGCTCGTTTTGCCATCCTGGTTGAAACGGCACCTCTTTCCGCCCATGCTGTTGCTGAGTACTGTCGCCGTAAAGGGCTCTACCCTGAGCAAATTCAGCAGTGGAAGAATGAGATAATGCAGCCAGATCCGCGTGAAGAGAAAGCACTCGTCAAGAAACAGCAAAACGAAATTCATCAGCTTAAGCGTGAAATTGCCCGCAAGGATAAGGCGTTGGCTGAGGCTGCGGCATTGCTGATATTGCAAAAAAAGTTCAAGGCGTTGTTCGTCGAGGAAAACGGGGACGAATGACGCCGACTCCGGACAGGCTGCGATTGATGACAATCGTAAAGGAAGCCGTTGCTGCAGGCGCGAGGCTGAGCGAGGCTTGCCAGTCTATTGGGCTTAGTGAGCGAACATTACAGCGTTGGGGAAAAGGGACGCATGACCGCAGACCCACGGCGTCACGGCCCATCCCGAAGAACAAACTCACTGCCGAAGAGGAACAACAGGTTTTAGCCCTCTGTCATGAACTGCGGTTCGCCAGCCTGCCACCGACGCAAATCGTTCCTTTGTTGGCGGATGAAAAGCGCTATATCGCCAGTGAGTCAACGTTTTATCGGATACTAAGACGTGCTGGCGAAACAACGCACCGTGGTCGGCAGAGGGTAGCGCAAAGCAAGCCGCTATCGACCTGGAGGGCGACGGCACCGAATCAGGTGTGGTCATGGGATATTACCTGGCTGAGGTCGCTGACGGCAGGACACTGGTTCTATCTGTACCTGATAGAAGACGTGTTCAGCCGCAAAATCGTCGGTCACGAGGTTCACTTGGTTGAAAGTGGTGAGCATGCGGCAGAGCTGATGAATCGGACAGTGCTGAGCGAACGCTGTTGGCAGGAGCCGCTGGTACTGCATGCGGATAACGGAGCCCCGATGAAGTCACAGGTGCTGCAGGTAAAGCTTGCGGAACTTAAGATAACCCCGTCGCACAGCCGGCCACGGGTGAGCAACGATAACGCGTATGTTGAATCGCTGTTCAGGACGTTGAAATACGTGCCGAGCTGGCCGGAGAAGGGCTTCGCGACGCTGGAGGATGCGCAGGCGTGGGTAGAAACCTTCGTTGGCTGGTATAACGAAGAACATCGGCACAGTGGTATCCGTTACGTCACACCAGGGCAACGACACAGAGGTGAAGATCGGGCACTACTGGCGCAGCGTAAATCGGTCTATGAAGCGGCGAAAATGCAGAATCCACATCGGTGGTCAGGTTCAACGAGAAACTGGCACCGGCAGGATGAGGTCTGGTTAAATCCGGAACGTGAAACGTTGGCCGCATGAATTAACTGAGGCGACAACTACCTTGACACGCGCCGAGATCGGGCACTACTGGCGCAGCGTAAATCGGTCTATGAAGCGGCGAAAATGCAGAATCCACATCGGTGGTCAGGTTCAACGAGAAACTGGCACCGGCAGGATGAGGTCTGGTTAAATCCGGAACGTGAAACGTTGGCCGCATGAATTAACTGAGGCGACAACTACCTTGACACGCGCCGGACCCATGCCCCCCAGGGAAATATCCCCTAATGTGTACGAGAAATTACTGCCATCAGTAAATTTCCCAGAACAATAATAAGGGGGCCATTGAGGAATGTTTACACGAAAATATTCCCGCCGTTGGATAAAATAAAGCTGCTCAGGAATAGCCGAGCTAAAGGCAGGTAGTGATAAATATTTTATTTCTTTCAGTGAATTACAAGTAAATTCAATTTTTGCGCCCGTAGGTTCTGCAATAATAGTCAATTGATTAGCAGCAAGGGCCAGACGGTTCTCGTGTTCTACACTACCAAAATCAAAAATAAACTGATTCGTCTCAGGTACCACATCCAGAATACGGCTGATAAATTGTCCGCGCGCATGCATAACCATCACTGCGGTATCGTTCTTCTTTAAATCTCGAAGAATTGCACAGATCGCTAATTTATTCGTTTTGACAAAATTTTCTTTAGACGTTTCGCTCACCTGCCATTCCCCATCTTTAATTTATTGCTCTGGCTACCCAGATTATTTTAATGAGCATATAAGTATCAGTATAGTTATCGGCAGATGCTTGAATTACTTTAATTATTTTTATAAAAAAACCGAAAGTTTAATTTCCACCCCAGGATTTCAAGATATAAGAAACCCGCATAGGCTTTGAATACGCTGTTGGACTGAACCAGACCAATATCCTTTACAACTAATCTTAAACGGAGAGCACTAGAGAGAGAACGTGGCAATTGATAAAAATTTGTGATCCAGGCAGCATTAAATCATCAGTCTGACTTGTACATTATTAACGCTCAAATTAGACATTTGAGTCATTTTTTATACCAATGAAATTTTAATAATTAATTATCAATGAATTACAAAAATATTCATGATACAAGCCGCCCTCTGAATAGGTATAAAAATGGTATATAAAAATCTGGTAACAAATATTCGAAAATTAATAAATCATCAGGATATTTCGCTGGGTGATTGCTTACCATCAGAAATTCAGTTAGCAGAGCGTTTTGGTGCATCACGAATGACAGTCAGAAAAGCACTGGATGTCTTAATTCAAGATGGTTTACTGGAACGGCAACAAGGGCGAGGGACATTTATTATCGGGAAAGATCTTAAACATGATAATAATCATCTGAACAGTTTCACCGAACAGATGAAAATGCTCGGCAAGACACCACATACTGAAGTTTCTGAGTTCAAAATTATTAGGGCATCGCAAGACATTGCCAGTCAGTTAAACATCAATCAAGACGATAAAATATATTATATCAAACGATTACGTTATGCTGACAAACAGATTATTCAGATAGAAGAGAGTTATCTGCCAGTCTCTCTGATGCCGGATTTAACTTACCATCATCTTGAATCATCTAAATATGACTTTATTGAAAAACATGCTAATTATCAGATTGAAGGTTGCCGGCAGACATTTTTACCTATTGTCGCCAGTCAGGAGTTTGCCCTGCAACTCCATTGCGACCCACGTACCCTGCTGCTGCAATTACTCGCCGTATCCAATGGAACTGACGGAGTCGTGGTAGATTTTTCGGTGATAACCTTTAATCCGGTTGATTATAAAGTCAGTTACTATCTCAAGCGCCATCCGCTAGATTAAAGGGTTGATTAGTGCATTAATCCTTTTTATCAGTAGATTAATGCACCAGAAGAAATATCAATAAGCCTAGCCCGGTAATAAACTCCCCAAACCAATAAATAGCCCGGCGATTGTGGCACTCATCAGATTAGATAATGTTGCCGCCAGTAGTGCACGGAATCCTAAGCGCGCAATTTCAGATGATCTTTCGGGTGCAACAGCACTGAAAGCGCCCACCACGACAGCAATTGAGCCAAAGTTGGCAAAACCACACAACGCAAAAGAGATAACTGCAATCGTTTTTACATCTAATGTCGCTATGGTTTCTTTCAGATAAGGAGAGAAACTCAAATAGGCTACGAACTCATTAATGGCTAATTTCTGGCCGATAAAACCACCCGCCAGTGAAGCATGTTCCCAAGATACGCCCATAATATAAGCCAGAGGCGAGAACACATAGCCAAGGATACTTTCCAGACTGAGCTGTTCGAAACCAAAGATGCCGCCAATTCCGCCAATAATGCCGTTAATTAACGCAATTAATGCAACAAATGCCATCACGACGGTGGCAACCCCAACGGCAATTTTTAACCCCAGCATGGCACCGCTGGCTGCGGCTTCGATAATACTGGCAGGGCGTTTGTCACTGAATGTCATCTCATTGAATTCAACTTTTGACTCTTCTGTCGCCGGGCTGATAATACGCGCAAACAATATCCCGCCAGGGATAGCCATTAACGAAGCAGCCAACAAATATTCAATCGGAACCCCAAGCCCGGCATAGCCCACCAACATAGAACCCGCGATGGATGCCATACCGCTACAGATAACGGTAAACAGTTCATTGCTGTTCATCTTATTAATAAAGGGTTTAACTACCGCTGGGATCTCATTCTGACCAAGGAAGATAGTGGTGACAGCGGCAAATGACTCTACTTTACTGATACCGAGTAACTTTTGAAATATAGAACCGAGAATATTAATTAGCCATCCCATAATGCCGAGATAATAAAGAATAGAAATTAATGAAGTGATGAAAATAATGGCCGGCAGGACATGAAAAGCAAAAACAAAACCGGCGCCATCAAATAACTCATTCATTTTTGGGCTAACTAAACCACCAAAAATAAATGCGCTACCTGCGTCACTATATGAAATAACTCTATTCACTGTATTAGCAATCGAAGAGATAAACCACTTTCCAGCAGGAACATAGAGCATGACTGCACCCAATGTTATTTGCAATAATAATGCAGCCCCGACGGTCCGTAATCTTATCTTTCTTTTATTTACTGAAAAAACATAGGCGATAAACAATAAAATGCATATCCCCGCCAAACTACGCAATAAATCCATAACCCCCCCGAAGTACCTCGAAGTTCCTATATAGATAGCTCATGCTCGAAAAGGTGCCCCTCGGACAACAAATGTGTCAGGGCACCTCAAAGATATGAGCAAGTATTTTGTAATAAGGACAATATTTAAAGCGTGTTACCGTTCTTTATTAAATAATGCTCTGATAGGAGCAGGCAATTTTGGCAGCTAACTGCGCATTATTAAATACCAACTGTATGTTAGCGTTTAAACTGTCACCACCGGTTAATTCAGCTACTCTGGCCAACAGGAATGGCGTACTTTCTTTACCAATAACCCCCTGCTCTTCTGATTCTTTTACTGCCTGATCAATGGCAGCATTGATCATCTCTTCGGGTAAAGCATATTGTGGTGGGATGGGGTTGGCAACAACCATTCCTCCACGCAGGCCGATACTCCATTTGGCATTCATTGCTGCCGCAATTTGCTCAGCACTGTCTAAGGTAATACTGACCTCAAACGGGCTGGTCCGACAGAAAAAAGCGGGCAGTGACCGAGTCTGATAACCAATAACCGGCACCCCATTAGTTTCCAGATATTCCATGGTTAGACCTAAGTCCAAAATAGATTTAGCGCCGGCGCAAACCACCGTCACATTAGTTTTCGCCAACTCCTGTAAATCGGCGGAAATATCAAATGTGGTGGCCGCACCACGGTGTACACCACCAATACCGCCGGTCGCAAAAACCTTAATCTTCGCCATTTGTGCAATAATCATGGTGGAAGCCACTGTTGTAGCACCATGTTGTCCATTTGCTATCACAAAAGGCAAATCACGACGGCTGACTTTCATAATGCTATGGCCTTCCTTGCCCAGCAATTCTATTTCGTCACGGGATAGGCCCGCTTTCATCCGGCCGTTTATAACGGCAATAGTGGCAGGCACAGCGCCATTCTCACGAATTTTCTGCTCTACCAGTAACGCTGTTTCTACATTTTGTGGGTAAGGCATCCCATGAGAAATAATGGTAGATTCTAATGCGACGACGGCTTTATTTTGCGCCAAAGCCTGTGCAACCTCTGGTGATATATCTAAATAAGATTGTGCCATTGCGTTATTTGTCATGGTTGTAATTCCAATAGTTTTTTAACACTGCCATTTGACAGATTGGGGTTATTAGTCAGTTCCGAAGAGAGCGTTAATGCTGAGCACCCTTGAGCAAAACGGATACTCTCAGCAAATTCCATGTCATCCAGCCAGCAACTTGCTAAACCAGACATCATCGCGTCTCCGGCCCCGGTAACATTCACAATGTTGATATTCAGTGGCAATGACCAGCCAACCTGTCCATCAATTTCACTGAAATAAACCCCCTCTTTTCCCATACTTAATGCCAGGCGCTGGACGCCTTGTTGGTGAAACCAGTGCGCCACCACCGGAATATCATCGTGGCTGTTAATTTTCATGCCACTGAGTATCTCTGCTTCCAGACGATTAGGTTTCAGCGTGTGAATATGGGATAACCAGTTTTTAATTCTGGGTGCTTTGAATGCTGAAACCGTATCGACGAATACAGGAACATTACCGGCATTGGTAAATATCCATGAGAGGGCTTCTTCGGTTAAATTACAGTCGACGACTAATATTCCCGCGTGTTGAATTATCTCTTTGGTGGTTGCTAATAATGACGGCGTTAGTTTTTCTAATATGCGCATATCATTAATCGCCACCAACATTTCGCCACCATCATCGAGTAACGAAACATAAGTAGAGGTATTTTCACCGTGCAAACTGTGGCAATTACTGACATTGACACCGGCGCGTTTAGCCTCATCAATCAGGGTCGCACCATAAAAATCATCTCCCACCACCGAGATGAGATGGCACTCTTTGCCTAATAGCGCAATATTTTCAGCAATATTTCGCCCAACACCGCCTGGGGTGCATTTTATTTTCCCTGGGTTGGAATCTTCATAAATGAGCTTACTGGCTGCATAACCACAAACATCCATATTTACCGAGCCAACCACCACCACATAACTGTGCTCAGATAATATATATCCCTTTCCTTTGATATAACCTTTTTGCATTAGATTCATAATGTGACCCGCCACCCCCGAGCGACTAATGCCTAGAATATCGGCAATTTCTTGCTGGGGGATCAATGGATCTCGTCTCAGAAGCTGCAATATTTGTTTTTCTCGGCTGGTCATAATGGACACTTGTTTGTTTTTAAACATGTGCTTGTTTTATTATTTTGACTAAATAGAGTAAAGCGTATTTTATTACTCTATTTCAAAGTTGAGAGAACGATCGTAAGCGTGTTTTCAAGCAGTTACAGCACATTTTCTGTGAGGTAACTCAAGTTCTTCCGATAGGAAAATAAGTTTTAAATAGTAATATTCTGACAGGAAGGATATTCCACTAAAAATAAAGATAGATAATCAAGAGGATAACAATACACGCAGAAGCAACCCAACAAGTGTTTGGTTGTCTATTTTTGGGTAGGTAAATTGATGAATAGCCATAAACGCGTTACATCGAATAATGATCTATTTCACACTTAAAGGCTGATACTTCACAGGGAGATTAACCAGAGAAAAAAATAAAACGACAGCAGCAGCAGCCAGATGTCGTTTTACTGTATATGTTCTATCTGGTAATTAGCTACGCACTAAATCGTCGCCATAGCCAATCCACTTATAGGTTGTCAATGCATCCAACCCCATCGGGCCACGGGCATGAAGTTTTTGCGTACTTACTGCCACTTCAGCGCCTAAACCAAACTGGCCGCCATCGGTGAAACGGGTGCTGGCATTGACATAAACTGCCGATGAATCCACCGCCCGGACAAAATGTTCCGCGCTACTGAGTGAGCGGGTCAGAATAGCATCAGAATGGCTGGTACCATGCTCGCGAATATGGTCAATAGCAGCATTGATATTAGCCACAATATCCACATTCAAATCCAGAGATAACCATTCATCGTCATAATCAGCAGCTTCAACAGCCACTACCTTGGCCTTACCTTCGGTCAGATACGGCAGCGCCTGCGGGCTGGCATGCAGTGTCACGCCAAAGGCATGCATTCGGGTACTGAGTACAGGCAGGAAGCGCTCTGCAATAGCTTGATGAACCAGCAAGGTTTCCAATGAGTTACACGCACTTGGCCGCTGAACTTTGGCGTTTTCAATCACTAATAACGCTTTCTCAAAATCAGCACTTTCATCCACAAAGGTATGACAAACCCCAATACCACCGGTAATCACCGGAATGGTTGATTGCTCACGGCACAGTTTATGTAAACCAGCCCCACCCCGTGGAATCAACATATCGACATAGCGATCCATACGCAGTAACTGATTTACCAATTCCCGATCAGGGCTTTCAATCGCCTGCACTGCCGCCGCGGGTAAGCCGCACTGTTCCAGTGCCTGCTGGATAACCTTCACGGTTGCCTGATTAGTGTGATGAGTCTCTTTGCCACCCCGCAAAATCACGGCATTGCCGGTTTTCAAGCAGAGGCTGGCGACATCAATCGTAACGTTAGGACGCGCTTCATAAATGACACCAATCACCCCCAGAGGCACACGGCGGCGTTCCAGCTTTAAGCCACTGTCAAGTAGGCTGCCATCAATAACGCGGCCCACAGGGTCATTCAGGCGGCATACCTGACGCACATCATTAGCAATAGCCGCTAAGCGTGCCGGGGTCAATAACAGCCGATCGAGCAGCGCCTCACTCATGCCCGTATCACGTGCAGCCTGCATATCTTGCTCGTTGGCATGCAAAATAGCCTGACTTTCAGATTCCAACAGGTTAGCTATTACTGCCAGCGCCTGATTTTTCTTTGCCGTGCTCAACATTGCCAACTGCCAGGAAGCCTGTTTGGCGGCTTTACCCATCTGTTCCAGCATGCTCATGCTCGCTCCTTAGCTAACAATCATATCGTCACGATGAACCGCCACCGGGCCATATTCGTACCCGAGGATTTCACTGATTTGTTGCGAGTGATGCCCCGCTAACATGCGCAGCGCATCGCTGTTATAGCGTGATACACCGTGGGCCAAATCCCGCCCGCCAAGATTGCGGATACGGATCACTTCACCACGGGAGAAATCCCCTTGAACACTGCGAATACCTTTGGGCAGCAGCGAACTGCCGCGCTCCATAATAGCGGCTACAGCCCCATCATCGACCGTAATTTCACCCGCTGGCGGTGCACCAAAAATCCAGCGTTTACGGTTTTCCAACGGGGTTTCCAGTGCATGGAAGCGAGTACCAACCGGCGTGCCATCAATCACATTCGCAATAACACCGGACTGACTGCCCGCGGCAATAATCACATCAATACCAGCGCGGCAGGCAACATCTGCTGCTTGCAGTTTAGTGGCCATACCACCAGTGCCAAGGCCTGAGACACTATCGCCAGCAACTCCGCGCAAAGCATCATCGATACCATGCACTTCGCGAATAAGCTCAGCTTCAGGATTGTTACGCGGATCAGCCGTGTATAACCCCGCCTGATCGGTCAGTAACAGTAGCTTATCGGCACCGGCAAGAATGGCTGCCAGTGCCGAGAGATTATCGTTATCGCCTACTTTGATTTCAGCGGTGGCGACAGCATCATTCTCATTGATTACCGGCACGATGCGGTTATCCAGCAAGGCATTCATGGTGTCACGGGCATTGAGAAAACGCTCTCTGTCTTCCAAATCAGCACGGGTCAGTAACATCTGACCGATATGGATGCCATAGATGGAAAACAGCTGTTCCCAGAGCTGGATTAGCCGGCTTTGCCCGACTGCGGCTAACAGTTGCTTTGAGGCAATAGTGGCAGGCAATTCTGGATAACCCAAGTGTTCACGCCCGGCGGCAATCGCCCCGGAGGTGACAATAACAATACGATGACCTTTTGCGTGTTGCTGGGCACATTGGCGCACCAGTTCAACAATATGGGCACGGTTAAGACGACGGGAACCGCCGGTCAGAACACTCGTCCCCAATTTCACAACCAATGTCTGGCTGCCACTCATAATTTTTCTGCCATTGGGATGAATTAAAGAAACAATATATACCCAAAGTAATTGGAGTTGCAGTATGGCTGCCAGCGAACTCATCCCGATGAGCTTATTCATGTAAGAACAAATGTGACTCGGGTGAATGAACGTAGCTAACAACCCTGCGGCTCTATGTACGAAGGGGATGGGTCTTTGTAGCAGGCGGGAGGCATAATGCCAACAGTCAGAATGAGAAATTCCCCCTTTTATTGTGCTAAAGGGGGAATATTCTATTTAATTAGGCATTAACAAACAGACTTCTAAGCGGACAACTTCAGCGGCTGATCGCTAAAATGCTGCGCTGGCTCCAATCTCATTTCAATTGAAGTCAACATCTCAGCAAGGCGTTTATGGAAACCACGCAGCGTGGTCTCCAGTTTCTCTTGTATTTCAGGATCTTTAATCTTTTCCGCTTTCCAACTGCCTTCTTTATTAAACAGGCCGAACTGGTAAACGTAGGTAAAATGGTCTTCTGCCGGTTCCAACTCTATCCACCAGCCCCAAAACTCACGTTTCTCGGGGGCAAGCTTCACATTGACGCAAACAGCTAAACAGTCAAAGAAAAAATGGTCACTCTGGCACTGCCCTTCACGCAGATATGGTCCTAAAGCGGCAAAACGTTTCATAAGCTTACTTTTAGGATGAGCACTGGTCGACGTCATTCTTAAATCTCCTTATATAGACGATCCTTTTTAGCAAACTGTTAAAAATTAGCAACTCATTAACGCATTTTATCTTCTAACCACTCACTGGCTTGCAATAATGCACGGTGGAAATTGTCGTACAGCGGCGTTGATGATATAGGTAATAGCTTGCCATCCGCCGAGGAAGAACAGATTAACTTCGCCTCTTCTTTCGGGCTGAATGGATCATTTTCCCAGTAGCCCGCCAACATAGGTGTTTGGCAACGCCGCCCCAGCAACCCCTGTGTTTTCAGCGAATAGCGGTTCATTTCTGTTCTAAGCGTTTCATCTGCCGCATCAGCCATTCCCAATCGGCTGGCCATAACATCCATATACATATCTGGCACCTGGCGCTGGCTGTCAGCGTTACACAGAAGATAATGCACAATCGGCCCAAGGCATGCCACAGCACGCACCCGCTGCGGCTCTAAATACCCCAGGCGCACCGCTACGTTGGCACCGAAACGGAAACCGAAAACACTGACTCGCTGATGATCAACCCAAGGGATATCCGGCAATGCCTGCAATACTTGCTGATGCAGATAACTGGTGTCCTGCGTTAACTTCCAACGCGACGAAGCCCCCACCGATGGCATGTCCACCGTCAACATGGCTATCCCTTTCGGGGCCAGATAGTCACGGAACAGGCGATGATAGTCACTTTGCAATGTATCCAACCCACCACACATCAATACCGTTGGGAATGGCGCACTGCCAACAGTCGGCATATGCAGGAACCCCGCCAGCGTACCGCCATCTGAAATCGCGAAATTAAGCTCTTTCAGGTTATACGGCAGGTGTTCAGCGGCGGCTTCATAGGCGCGGTTTGATAACACCTCGACTTGCTCGGCCAGCTCATCACCTTTCAGATGTGGGTAACCCGCAATGCTGTATAAATTGGCCGCATTTAACCAGTATTGACCAGCATTCATCGGGTCGCTCTCTTCCATGGCTTTTTGCTGCCACAGCATCCCCTGATGGGCCCACTCATAAATCCAGTTACCATTGCGATAGCCCACCACGGTATCTAGCAGTTCGTTATCGCTGTGTTCTGCCTTTGAACAGGCAATGCGTGACAACACTTCTTCTATTTCAAGGGGATCAACACCGCGCCAGGTCCATATCAAACGGTTGATCATCCGATACCAATGGCTGGTGGTATCACCGTCCAAGGCAGAATGTACCGTCATAGGATGGTTGCAGTGAGCATGCCGCACGAGAGTTGAAGTTTCAGGATGCTTGAACTTTGGTTTAAACAGAATTTCAGAGAGGTTGGCTTGTGCCATGGTAACGATAGCCTCCATAAGCCGTGATTCAGGCCCGATAAGGGCTGGTCAGATGGGGTCAAGTGTACTCATACTGCGGAGAAAATGAAACGCCCGGAGCTGACCAGGCGTTTAAAGCCAACTAAATTACTTACCGCTTAAAGGAGCAACAAAGGTTACAGCCATATCCCACGGCTGCTCAATCCAGGTGCCCTGAGGAATATCAACCACATAATCATCAACTAATGGGCGACCAGCAGGTTTGGCGAAAATAGTAACAAAGTGTGCCTTCGGATACATCTCACGGATAGCTTTCGCAGTGCCGCCAGTATCAACCAAATCATCAATCACAATAAAGCCTTCGCCGTCACCTTCAGCACGTTTCAGGACTTTAAGCTCGCCTTGGTTATCATGGTTATAACTGGCGATGCAAACGGTGTCGACATAACGAATACCCAGCTCACGCGCCAGAATACCCGCAGGCACCAAACCACCACGGCTTACCGCAATAATCCCTTTCCATTGATCGGCTGGCAGTAAACGCTGTGCCAGTTTGCGGGCGTGAATTTGCAACATATCCCAGGTAACGACGTATTTTTCGCTCATAAAGTGTAATCCCAGCCAGTAAAGGAGTGGCTTGCCATGTATCAGAAGGGGAAAAAAGGTTGCGCGAGATTATAGTGAGCCAGCCGGATAAAAACCAGCAATTATCGGGTTAATTAATCGGGTCTAATGCGGTAATTGTGCGGCGAAACGCGCGTAATGCCGATGAAAGTGATATTCTCAAACCATCTCGCCATTCCGATGGCGGTTTGTCACTACCCTTAAAATCTTTAGTCATCAACCCGATAGCATCTCTGACATCTTCATCCTGAGGTTGCCGATATGAGCATGCTGTTACAGGAGACTTACAGTGTCTGAACTGTCTCAACTTTCGCCTCAGCCGTTGTGGGATATTTTCGCAAAAATCTGCTCAATCCCCCATCCGTCTTACCATGAAGAAGCGCTGGCGCAGCACATTATGACGTGGGCCAAAGAAAAAGGTCTGCACGCTGAGCGTGACAAGGTCGGTAATATCTTGCTGCGTAAGCCTGCTACCAAAGGGATGGAGAACCGTAAGCCAGTTGCGCTGCAAGCTCATCTGGATATGGTTCCGCAGAAGAATAATGATACGGTACATGACTTTACCAAAGATCCTATCCAACCATATATCGACGGTGAATGGGTTAAAGCCCGTGGCACCACATTGGGTGCGGATAACGGCATTGGTATGGCTTCTGCGCTGGCCGTATTGTCTGATGACAGCGTTGAACATGGCCCACTGGAAGTGTTACTGACCATGACCGAAGAAGCCGGTATGGATGGTGCCTTCGGCCTGCAACCTAATTGGTTGAAAGCCGATATTCTGATTAATACCGATTCTGAACAGGAAGGTGAAATCTATATGGGTTGCGCTGGTGGTATTGATTTTATCACCACTCTGGCCCTGAAGCGCGAAGCCGTTCCTGCTGGGTTCCAAACCCTGAAACTGACCTTAAAAGGCCTTAAAGGTGGTCACTCCGGTGCGGATATCCATTTAGGTTTAGGCAATGCCAACAAGCTGCTGGCCCGCTTCCTGTTTGAACACGCAAAAGATCTGGATCTGCGCGTATTGGATCTCAATGGCGGTACATTGCGTAACGCTATCCCGCGTGAGGGTTCGGTGATCCTGGCAGTTAGTGCAGATAAAGTCGATCAATTGAAAAGCCTTAGTCAGGCGTATCTGGCAACGTTGAAAAACGAGCTGGCGGCGGTGGAAAAAAATCTGGCACTCCTGCTCGAACCGGTATCCACTGAGACAAAAGCGCTGACTAAAGACACACAGCAGCGTTTAGTGGCACTGCTGAATGCCACGCCAAACGGTGTAATTCGCATGAGTGATGCCGTTAAAGGCGTGGTTGAGACCTCACTGAATGTCGGTGTGGTTACCATGAATGAGAACGAAGCAGAAATCATCTGTCTGATTCGCTCCCTGATCGACAGCGGCAAAGATTACGTGGTGAGCATGCTGACGGCAATTGGTCAGTTAGCTGGTGCACAAACGCTACCGAAAGGCGGTTACCCTGGCTGGCAGCCGGACCCAACCTCTCCTGTCATGGCATTGGTGCGGGAAACATACCAAAAACTGTTCAACAAAACACCGAACATCATGGTTATCCACGCGGGTCTGGAGTGTGGTTTATTCAAAAAACCTTACCCGGATATGGATATGGTGTCGATTGGGCCAACCATGACCGGCCCACATTCACCGGATGAACAAGTTCATATCGAAAGCGTGGGTCAATATTGGCAGTTACTGACCGCCCTGCTAAAAGCCATTCCAGAACGGGCATAAACAAATCTGATTGATCTTTATGTGATAACGGCGGTGCTTCGACCCGCCGTTTTTTATTGCATATACTATTCCCAACTAAGCAATAATTGCCGCTCAAGTTGTGGATCCAGTAAAGTGACATGTAGCCCTACCAAGCGAACTCCCCGCCCGGCTCGCCGTTCATTCCATGCAGTGCGCGCCACTTGTAGCAGATCAGTCTTATTCAGTTCCGGCCAGACATGCTCCTGCGTAGTTTGTTGAAAATCATGAAATTTCAATTTAATACCCTGACGCGCAATATGCAGATCCGGCCTCACTTTACGTAATCGAGTTTCCAGTTCAATATAAAGCTGTTCAATCAATGCCTCACAACTTTCCCAGTCATGAATATCTTCCGCCAGCGTTCTTTCAACACCGACCGATTTACGCAATCTGTCCGGGGATATTTCCCGCTCATCAATACCGTGGCTACGCTCCCACAACACATGACCGAATTTGCCAAAACGCTTTAATAGTTCAGCCTGCGGATAGTTTTGTACCTCGCCGCAAGTAACCAACCCGAGTTCTTGTAAACGTTTAGCGGTCACTTTCCCCACGCCAGGAATCTTACTCAACGGCAAATCATGCAGGAAAGGCTGAATCTGATTAGGGGTGATGACATATTGACCATTCGGTTTATTCAGATCTGACGCAATTTTGGCCAGAAATTTTATCGGGGCAATACCGGCGGAGGCGGTCAGACTCAGTTCATCAGAAATGGCTTGACGGATTTCCTGAGCAATTAAAGTGGCAGAACCACTGCATGCAGAGCAATCAGAAACATCCAGATAGGCTTCATCCAGCGAGAGCGGCTCAATCAGCGGGGTATAGCGAGCGAAAATTTCACGGATATGCAGCGACGCCTCTTTATAAGCCGCCATTCTGCCAGGAATAACTTTAAGCTGTGGGCAGAGTTTAAGTGCCATCGCCGTTGGCATAGCACTACGAACACCATAACGTCTGGCAGGGTAATTGGCCGTACTGATCACTCCACGCCGATCGCGGCTGCCGCCAATCGCGATGGGAATATCACGCAAACTGGGATCGTCGCGCATTTCCACTGCCGCGAAGAAGCAATCCATATCGACATGAATAATCTTACGCATGTTATCTTTCCCCAACCAAACCACTGTATAAGGATACAGTTAAATAGGAAAAATTCAAGATTATCCTAATCCTCAACCCGCCTCAGATTGCTTATCGGAGGCTAGCCTGCTAGCTGTTTACTCAGTCCTCTCCAATATCAGCAAGTCCCGCCGATAAAGCTGGCTAGACGGCCTAAATCCACATTACCTCTCGAAAGAATCACACCAGCCCGTTTGCCGCGCAGATCGAACTGATCACCAAACGCAACGGCTGCCTACAGGCAACCGCTGGGTTCAACCACAATCTTCATTTAGTGGTCGCTAAAAATAGAACTCTTCAATGACTTATCTTGCTGATGCCGTTCTAACGCCAGTTCAATCAGTGTTGTGATCAACTCTGTAGAACCGACTCCCGTGGCGCGCCAGAGTTTGGGGTACATACTGATATTAGTGAAACCAGGTAGTGTATTGATTTCATTTATAATAACGGTATTTTCTGGCGTTAAAAAGACATCTACCCGTGCCAGACCACGGCATTCAAGCGTACGAAACGCGGCTAATGCTACTGCGCGAATATTGTCGCTGGCTGCATTGTCTATCACTGCAGGGATAACCACCTGAGCACCGGTTTCATTAATATACTTGGTATCGTAGGAGTAAAATTCATCACTGACGACCACTTCACCACACAGGCTAGCTCGAGGGTTATCATTACCCAGTACCGCACATTCAATCTCGCGCCCAACAATAGCTGATTCAACTAATACCTTATGGTCAAAATCAAACGCAAGCGTAACAGCCTGCTGGTATTCAGCCGCATTGCGTACTTTACTCACCCCAACCGAGGAGCCTTGATTTGCCGGTTTGATAAATAAAGGTAAGCCAAGTTTTGCCGTTATCTGCTCAAAACTGTAATTATCTTTATTTGTCCGTGTCAGCGTAATAAAAGGGGCAATATTCAACCCGGCATCACGCAGTAACCGCTTGGTGAGATCTTTATCCATGCTGACCGCAGATCCCAGCACGCTGGACCCAACGAAGGGGATATTGGCCATGCGCAGCAAGCCTTGCAAAGAACCATCCTCGCCTAATGTACCGTGTACTATCGGGAAAATAACATCCAGTTGCGCCAATGCTGTGGCATTATCCGCCGCAATCAGTTGCTGGCGCTCTTGACCGGGAATCAACGCTACATTTCTGTTTGAGTGATTCAGGGAGATCAGCGCTGGATTCTCTGCATTTAACAAATAGCTGGATGCATCGTTAACATGCCATTTCCCCTGTTTATCAATACCCAGTAGCGTGACATCAAACTTTTCCTTATCAATCGCCTCTACGATGTTTTTAGCCGACTGCAACGACACTTCATGCTCAGCCGATTTACCACCAAAAATCACACCAACCCGCAATTTCGACACACAGTATTCCTTCTTAAAATCTGGCACTTAAAGGTGCAACAACCCAGTGAAATCTCACCTCACACTAATACAATCTTTGTCTGCTTAACTAATGGTTTTTAAGATTTATACAGAGTTTTCTCACTCCGCGACAGGGAATAAACATCATCAATATCAGTATGTAATTCTATCGTTGATGAATGCCACCCTATTTATTCATATCAAGATAACCATCGCGATGAGTCATAATTATCCTAATCAAAACACCAACTAATTACGTATATAACAGAATTGAATACTGTTATTGGTTTTTTTTTGCATTTTGTCATTTATTTTTAATAAAAAACCATTAAATTCGACAAGGTCGAAAAATGTTAGTTATATGATTAACCTTCACCTCATAAAATTCATTATTAGATAATGAATGGAAACTATATATTATGCGAAATTATATAATGGCTACCCTACTCCTTTCCGCTACCTTTGTTGTTAACGCCCAATCTGTTACCCTTGCAGCGCCACAAATTATTGCCCACCGTGCAGGAACGGCTGATGCGCCAGAAAATACCTTACCGGCTATCGATAAAGCACTATCTAATGGTGCTGACGCCATATGGATTACATTACAACTATCGAAAGATAATATTCCGGTATTGTATCGCCCTATAGACCTCAAAGAGTTGACAGATAAGTCCGGTACCATCTCAGGTTATACTGCACAACAACTGGCTAAAGTGGATGCGAGCGTTGCCTATGATAAGAAACATCATATTCAACCGAAGGCTGGCACACACACAGGTATTCCCACACTTGATGAAGTGCTGAAGAAGTATCCTGACACGACATTCTATCTGGACATTAAATCGCCCGATGCCAACCCAATAACCTTTGCCAAAGCCCTAAAAGAGACGCTTACCGCAACCAGCAAAGGAGAAAAAGATCGCTTCGCACGTACCCGAGTTTACTCTACGGATGATAACTATCTGGAAGCACTGGATAAAGTGAATGAAACCAGTGATATCTCACATAAAATCAATCGATTTGAAAGCCGCAACTTTACTCGGACTCAATTAGCTAATATTACGATGGATCATAAATGTGAATTGCCAGCAGATAATAAAGAACGTTGGTATGGTTTAGAGTTACATCGCAAAGTACAAGTGGTAGAAAAATACACGTTGGGCGAAGGGCGTTCTGATGCAGTATTAAGTTGGGATAAAGAGGCGATGGATTGTTTTAGAAGGAATACCAACGCACATATTATTTTCTTCGGCATCAATACTCCCGAAGATTATAAAAAAGCGAGGGAATTACAGGCAAATGGAGTTATGGTTGATTCTCCTGCACTTTTTAAAAGTATAGTGAGTAAGTAAGAATAAATAAGTAAAGAACAACCACAATGGTATAGACGTAAATCAGAAAATGAAAAAACAGCATTATCGACGTAGACTAATCAGCCACGAATAGCACTAAAGCGTAAATACCCCCCTGGTCAACACTGAGTTGGCTGGGGGGTTATGTCTAAATTTGCTTGTCGTGCATATAACCACGTTTTATACAGAATGCTCGGCATTAAAGCATCGTAATCTATAACACATCTTATAGGATACGGTATTGATCCAATTTTTTCTGGCGAGCGGCTTCCTTAGCCAAGCGCTTCTTACGAGAATCACAAGGCTCAGGGCAATCACATACTTTCTCCATCCCCAAACCCGTTATTCCTCCGCAACTGCCCTGTAAGGTTTTACGTTTTACGATATAACCTAACGACATCCCGCCGATGGCCAATAGAAAAAAGACAAAGGATGCGATAAAAACAGTCAACATATCCTCTCCTATCAAGGCCGTTTTTGCAGATAAGGTTTGAACGCATCAGAATAGCGTTCCTCAAAACCTTCATCGGTTTTTACTATCATAAACACTGGAATACCCAGTAAATTAGCGAGTGCCATCCCTCTTTCTGGCCCAAGGACATCTAACCCAGTCGACAGTCCATCTGCGGTCATACAGCTTGGGTCCAAAACAGTAATTGAGACTAATCGGTGGTTAATTGGTCGGCCAGTATCCGGGTCAATCGTATGTGAGTAACGCACACCATTCTGTTCAAAGTAATTACGATAATCCCCTGAGGTTGCTATTGCCATACGTCCAGGTTCGATAACCTCTTGAGCACCTTGCGCAGAACCTGCGACAGGTTTTTCTATCGCAATGCGCCAAGGTTTATTTTCCCCATTATTGCCACGAGTCCGTACTTCCCCTCCGATATCAACCATATAGTTGGTGATATTTTGCGTTTCCAGATATTCGGCTACAACATCGACCCCATATCCCTTGGCAATAGAGGATAGATCAACATACAACTCAGGGATCCGTTTGAGCAAGGCACCATTTTCTACGGCCAGATTATTAATACCGACCCATGCCCGACGTTTGGCAATTTCAGCCTCAGTAGGAACAACATCTGGCCGCCCTTCAGGACCAAAGCCCCATAAGTTAACCAAAGGTCCGACGGTGACATCCAGCGCCCCATCGGTCAGGCGATTAATGCGAATAGCCTCACGCACGACTTTAGCCGTCGCCGCTGAAACCGCGAAAGGTGTATTCACGGCACGACTTTGATTGAAGCGACTCAATTCAGAGTCGGGCCGATATGTCGACATCTGGTCATTAACCTGTTCCAACTCGCGGTCTATTTCCTGCTGTAACTTCTCTGGGCTGGGTGTGGATGAGTCACTCATATACTTAATTGAATATGAAGTTCCCATGGTTTTACCTTCGAGATTAACTTGCTCAGGACCACATCCTGTGAGCAGCAAAATCCCCACCACTGCCATGAACCAATGTGTTATCTGTTTCTGCACAATATCCCCAATTGCAGTAAAAAGCCGTGTAATGGCAAATCAGCCACCAAAATCATCAAGCATAATATTGTCGTCTTCCACACCGAGATCCTTCAGCATCTTGATAACTGCCGCATTCATCATCGGAGGGCCACACATATAGAATTCACAATCTTCCGGTGCCGGATGATTTTTAAGGTAATTTTCTAACAACACGTTATGAATGAAGCCGGTATATCCCGTCCAATTATCTTCCGGCTGTGGGTCTGATAATGCAACGTGCCAACGGAAATTATCATTCTCAGCCTGTAACTGGTCAAAATCTTCTTCATAGAACATTTCACGCCGTGAACGCGCACCATACCAAAAACTGATTTTACGCTTCGAATGTAGCCGCTTAAGCTGATCAAAAATATGCGAGCGCATCGGTGCCATACCCGCCCCACCGCCAATAAAGACCATCTCGGCATCGGTATCTTTGGCAAAAAACTCACCAAATGGACCAGAGATAGTCACCTTATCACCGGGTTTTAGTGACCAGATATAAGAGGACATAATGCCCGGCGGTGCATCAGGAACTGACGGTGGTGGCGTGGCAATACGCACGTTAAGCATGATAATGCCACGCTCTTCCGGGTAGTTTGCCATCGAGTAGGCACGCACCGTTGGTTCAACGACCACTGACTCGAACCGGAACAGATTGAATTTATCCCAATCACCGCGATATTCATCAGGCACATCGAAGTCCGCGTATTTAACAGTATGCGGTTCGGCCTCTATTTGGATAAAACCACCGGCACGGAATGGCACCACTTCACCATCTGGAATCTTCAGTTTCAGTTCTTTGATAAATGTGGCTTTATTATCATTAGAGATAACTTCACACTCCCACTTTTTCACCCCAAAGATTTCTTCTGGCAATTCAATTTTCAGATTTTGCTTAACGCTAACCTGGCAAGCTAACCGGCAGCCTTCTTTCGCTTCACGCTTTGAGATATGTGAAAGTTCCGTCGGCAGGATATCCCCGCCACCTTCTTTAATTGTCACGCGGCACTGCCCGCAGGAACCGCCACCACCACAAGCTGAAGAAACGAAAATACCTTGGCTGGAAAGCATGTTGAGCAGCTTATCCCCTGCCGGAGCGGTAAAACTTTTGTCCGCATCATCATTAACATCAACGGTAATATCACCGGTATTCACCAATTTTGATTTGGCAAATAGAATCATCACCGTCAATGCCAGTACGATGAGGGTGAACATCACTACGCCCAGAATTATTTCCATGAATTATTCCTGCCTTTATAAATTCACACCGGAGAAAGACATAAACCCTAAGGCCATCAATCCGGTTGTGATAAAGGTGATCCCTAACCCCTGTAAGCCCGCAGGCACATTGGCATATTTCATTTTTTCGCGAATACCTGCGAGGGCCACAATCGCCAGCATCCAACCGATACCCGAACCAAAGCCATAAACGATGGACTCAGGGAAGTTGTAATCTCGTTGCGCCATAAAGGAGACGCCGCCGAAGATGGCGCAGTTGACGGTGATCAGTGGCAGGAAAATACCCAATGCGTTATAAAGTGCCGGGAAATAGCGATCGAGAATCATCTCCAACACCTGCACTATGGCAGCAATAACACCAATAAAGGTGATGAAGTTGAGGAAACTAAGATCAACCCCTTCAACCAATGCGCCATCACGCAGCACCAGGTTATAAACCAGATTATTCGCAGGTACTGAGATACCCAATACCACCGTTACCGCGATACCAAGGCCAAAGGCAGTCGACACTTTCTTGGAAACAGCGAGGAAAGTACACATCCCCAAAAAGAATGCTAACGCCATATTCTCCACAAACACCGCGCGGACAAACAGACTGATGTAATGTTCCATCGTCAATTACTCCTTCTCAATCTGCGCAGGTTTCAGGGTACGTAGACCCCAAATCAGCAAACCAATGATAAAGAATGCGCTTGGTGCCAACAGGAACAATCCGTTCGGCTGATACCACCCGCCGTTCTGGACGGTTTCAAATACTGTTACTCCAAATAATTTGCCGGAGCCAATCAGTTCGCGAACAAAACCCACCAACACCAGCACTACGCCGTAACCCAAACCATTACCAATACCATCCATAAAGCTTTCAATCGGCGGCGATTTCATCGCATAAGCTTCAGCACGCCCCATCACAATACAGTTAGTAATAATCAGGCCGACAAATACGGATAGCTGTTTGGATATCTCATAGGCATAAGCCCGTAAGATCTGATCGACCACAATCACCAGCGAGGCAATAATCACCATCTGAACAATGATGCGCACGCTGTTTGGAATATGATTGCGAATCAGTGAGATAAAGAAACTGGAGAACGCCGTTACCAAGGTAACGGCCAGCGTCATCACTAATGCGGTTTCCAGCTTGGTGGTCACCGCCAGCGCGGAACAAACGCCAAGGATCTGTAAGGCTATCGGGTTGTTATCAAATAACGGCCCAAATAAAACCCGTTTAATCTCTTTGCTATCAGCCATTTTTTAACGCTCCTTCGCGCACTTTTTTCAGGAACGGGCCAAAGCCGTTTTCACCGAGCCAAAAATCAAAGCTGTTTTGCACCCCATTAGAGGTCAAGGTTGCACCTGACAGACCATCGATCGCATGAGGATCATTAGCCGGTGCGCGCCCTTTAACAATCCGAATAGCCGGTTGGCCTTGCTCGTCAAATAGCCGCTTACCAATCCATTGATTACGCCAAATTGGGTTCTCAACCTCGCCTCCCAGCCCTGGGGTCTCACCCTGATCGTAGTAGGTGATACCACGCACCGTTTTGCCGTCAGTGTCGATGGCAACAAAGGCATACATCATTGACCACAGACCGGAGCCATAAACAGGGAGAACTATCTTGTTGATTTGCCCGCTTTCACCACGTACCAGATAAATTTCAACGACATTCGCGCGCCGGCGGATGCCAGCAATATCCTGTGCGGGCGTTAGGGCAATGCTCATTTGGTCACTACGCAGTGCCTGAGCACGATCAAAGGTTGCCGGATCTTGTTGAATAAACGCACCGCTTTGCAAATCCAGCAGCCGTGGTTCAATGCGCAGCGCAAATTCCCGCTGAACGTCTTCTGCCGGCATTCTTGGTTGCAACAAACCCGCCACCGCTAGAATATTGCGCTGTTTGTCTAATAGCCGTTGCTCCTGCTGCTTGGCTTTCAAACCAACAGCCGCACCAGAAACCACCACAGAACACACCAGACAGAGCACAATTACCACCAGCAACGTTTTGCTGATGCTGTCATTATTTCTTGGTTTATCACTCGCCACGCGCTTTCCTCCGCTTGATGTTGGCCTGAACAACCACATAGTCAAACAGCGGTGCAAACAGGTTGGCGAACAGGATCGCCAGCATCATTCCTTCGGGATAAGCTGGATTAGCGACGCGGATTAACACACACATCGCACCAATCAAGCCGCCATACCACCATTTCCCTTTATTGGTAAAGGAAGCCGACACTGGGTCGGTCGCCATAAAGATCATCCCGAAAGCGAAACCACCGAGTACCAGATGCCAATACCACGGCATGGCAAATAACGGATTGGTAGTGGAACCAACCCAGTTAAATAGGTAGGCCGTAGCAATCATGCCAATCATGACCCCAGCCACAATACGCCACGAGGCGATGCGGCCGAAAAGAATAATGGCACCGCCAATCAGGATCATCAGCGTAGAGACCTCGCCAATAGATCCGGGAATATTACCGAGGAAAGCATCCATCCACGTAATAGGCTGATTAGTAATGGTATTAACCAAACTGTGGCTACCGTTGACACTCCATTGTGACAATGGAGTTGCACCAGAAAAACCATCAGCGGCAGTCCACACCAAATCACCGGATATCTGTGCCGGATAAGCAAAGAATAGGAAAGCACGCCCAGCCAGTGCCGGGTTGAGGAAGTTACGCCCAGTGCCACCAAAAATCTCTTTACCAATAACCACACCGAAAGAGATCCCAAGTGCTGCTTGCCATAATGGCAATGTGGGAGGGACTATCAGGGCAAACAGAATCGAGGTGACAAAGAAACCTTCGTTGATTTCATGCTTGCGGACAATAGAGAATACCACTTCCCAAAAACCACCGACCACAAACACAACGGCATAGATAGGCAGAAAATAAACCGCCCCCAGCACCATTTTGCTTGCCCAGCCAGCATCTGGAGCCAATGACGCCCCTAGCATTTGTGCCAACCAGTAATGCCAGTCACTGGCTATAACCTGTTGCAGTTCCGCGCCACTGTAGAGTTGGTTTAGCGCCGGGATAGCCTGTAGCCCTACGTTATACATGCCCCAGAACATGGCTGGGAATACCGCCAGCCATACCAGAATCATCATCCTTTTCAGGTCGATTGCATCTCGTACATGGGAAGCACCCGGTGTTACTTTGCCCTGCGTATAGAAAATAGTGGCTGCGGCTTCATATAGCGGATAGTACTTCTCTAATTTGCCACCCGCTTCAAAGTGGTGCTCTATTTTCTCAAGAAAATTTTTCAGGCCCATCAGTTATCCTTCCTGCTCAATCTGGGTCAATATGTCGCGCAGTGCCGGACCGTATTCGTACTTACCGGGGCAGACAAATGTACATAAAGCCAAATCTTCTTCATCTAACTCCAGGCACCCTAGCGCTTGCGCGCTGTCGGTATCACCGGATAACAGATCACGCAACAAATGGGTTGCCAGGATATCCAGTGGCATCACCCGCTCATAGTTGCCAATAGGCACCATAGCGCGCTCCCCGCCGTGCATGTCGGTTGAGAAAGCAAACAGTTTGCGTTTGAAGAAATGGCCCAGCGTGGTGCGGGTGATCGAATATTTATCGCGACCTGGCATTACCCAACCAAATAGTTCTTTTTCTCGCCCTTCGCGGATAACCGATACTTGCTGGTGGAAACGGCCCAAATAACCATGAGTTGCGGAGAAAGCCGTGCCGCTGAGGACTGAACCAGAGATAATACGGTTCTCCCCCTCTTTTAACTTAGCCGCGGTTAATTCAGCCAGGCTGGCACCCAAACGGGTACGCACTAATACCGGTTGATTTACCTGTGGACCCGCCAGCGCAACGATGCGGTCAGTACAGAGTTCACCACGGGTAAATAATTTACCGATAGCAATCACATCCTGATAACCCACATGCCACACCATTTTACGCAAGCTCACCGGTTCAAGAAAATGGATGTGGGTACCAACCAGACCCGCAGGATGGGGGCCGGAGAATTCATTATAAGTTATCTGGGCATTAGAATGGTTGGCAACCACCTGCCCCGGGGCATGGCCCACATGCACCTTGCCTTCAGTTAGACGCGTAAGAACAGTTAAACCGTGCTTAAAGGCGTCTGACTCAGTGGCAATAATGACCTGCGGATTGGCTGCCAGCGGTTGGGTATCCATTGCACTGACAAAAATAGCGCGTGGGCGACTACTAGGAACAGGGGTTTTACTAAACGGGCGGGTTCTGAATGCGGTCCATAAACCAGACGCCAGTAATAGGCTTTGCACCTGTTCATTGCTCAGATGATTAAGGTCCGCTGCATCATAGTGTGGGAAAGGTACTTGCTCATCCCCTTCAATCTCTATCACAACAGATTGTAGCACCCGGCGTTCACCACGATTAATAGCGCTAATTCTGCCACTGGCGATCGCAGTAAAGGTCACCCCTGGATTTTTTTTATCTTCAAAGAGCGCCTGGCCTTTCTTAACCCAATCACCTTCTTGCACCAACATTGAGGGGCGCATGCCCACATACTCTTCACCGAGCAGAGCCACATGACGAATAGCAGGACCATCCTCTATCACCTGCACAGGTGCTCCGGCGATGGGTAGGTCGAGTCCTTTCTTTATTTTAATCATAGGTTTGAGCGACTTTATTAGTTATATCAAATGCTGTACTTAGCCCAGAGCGTACAGCCACATAAAGATAAGATACTTTCATGGTTCAGTTAAACGACGGTTTAATACCCAGTCAATTAGATAAACATAAACGCTAATTGAAAGCATCGCGGTAATGAGTACTGATACCCACATTGAATGATTTCAGGGTAAAATGGCTGTTATAACGATTACATGTGCAAGCCATCAGCAGTGGACGATTTTAGCATTTTCATTCCGCACTGTCTGACAAATGCAGTGACCTGGGTCAAGCAAACACGAATATTTTACGGCTAATTTATCTATCCACTCGGTAAAACCGTATCGTTAATTCATGTTTACCGACTTTGTGGTTATTTTATACAAAACATATATTGCTAAAATTTTTCCGACTGATAATCTGCGCCTATAAATCGAAAAATGCAGTGGCATAATTTACATAATATAAGTAGGAATAATAAATGGGCAAAATCGCACGGTTGTTTGCGATGCTTACGTTTGTGGTGATAATTGGTTTGCCTGCGGTATCCTTCACCAGCTCAGCCAGTGAGCCTGTGGCAGTATCCAAAGAGCTAAAACAACAATTACTCGGGTCATCGGTCTATATTCAGATTTTCAAAGAAGAACGTACCCTGGAATTATACGCCAGGCTACAAGGTGAATATCGTTTAGTGCAAAGCTATCGCATCTGTGAATTTTCAGGTGGCCTTGGCCCAAAACGCCGTGAAGGGGATTTTAAAAGCCCGGAAGGTTTTTACAGTATTGATATGCGCCATTTAAAACCTGACAGTAAGTTTTATCGGGCAATCAATATTGGCTTCCCAAATGATTATGATAAGTCGCAGGGTTATTCAGGGAAATATCTGATGATCCACGGCGCTTGCAAATCAATCGGCTGTTATGCAATGACCGATGCCTATATGGACGAGATATTTAACTACGTGCAAACGGCATTTATCTTTGGTCAGGAAAAAGTGGATATCAGTATCTATCCATTCCGTATGACTGAACAAAATATGCAACGCCACCGTAACTCGTCGGATTACAGCTTCTGGCGGCAATTGCAGCCGGGATATGCCTATTTTACCAAAAACCGGATGCCCCCATCCGTTGCAGTGATCAACGGGCAGTATGTACTCAGCCGCCCGCCAGTCTCCAATGCACCGGTATCGCAATATGCGCTCACCAAATCAAATTCGCTCACCAAAACAGAATAATGCAAATTCACCTGGTGCAATTTTGTGCCAGGTTTCATTACCTGTCAGGGGTTGAGTCGCAATCACCGTGACCACATCTTTGGGTGTGGTCTGGCGTTGAAAATCTATCTCAACATCTTGATCCAGTAAGGTCGCTTTACCAAAAGGTGCCCGGCGCGTAATCCAATACAGATTGGTCGAACAGAACGCCATCACAAAACGCCCATCCGAGAGCAACATATTAAAGACCCCTTTGGCCCGCAACTGCTCACATAGGGTAGCGATATAGCGGAATACCGCTGGCCAGTTACTGGGAGTACGAGGGTAGCGCTTTGCCAATTGATTAAGTAGCCAGCAGAAAGCATATTCGCTGTCAGTCTGACCGATAGGCCGGAAAGTACCGGTCTCTAATTGACGATAACCTTTAAGTTGGCCGTTATGGGCATACGTCCAGTTTCGTCCCCACATTTCGCGGGTAAAAGGGTGGGTATTCTCTAACGCCACTTCACCGCGATTTGCCTGACGGATATGAGAAACCACCGCACAGGATTTTATCGGGTAGTCTTGTACCAAACGGGCTATGGGTGAATTAAAACTGGGTTGGGGATCTTTAAACGTGCGGCAACCATTACCTTCATAAAAGGTAATACCCCAGCCATCTTTATGTGGGCCAGTCCCCCCGCCCCTTTGCACTAGGCCGGTAAAGCTAAAGCAAATATCCGTGGGAACATTTGCGCTCATCCCGAGCAATTCGCACATAACCAACCTCCCGCGTATATCTTAGCTCTTGGTGTTGCAGCGTTGTAGCTGCTCTCGCTCACCGTCTAGGTGATCAACGAGATTGATAATACCGTTGATCACCACGACATATCAGGCTTTAACCATCTCTTTTTCAATCAATTGAATCAAGATATGAATCACTTTGATATGAATTTCCTGAATGCGATCGGCATAACCAAAATGGGGAACCCGAATTTCGATATCTGCCGTACCCGCCATTTTGCCACCGTCTTTACCCGTCAGGGTGATCACCTTCATCCCTTTGGCACGAGCAGCATCAATCGCCTTAATGACATTAGCTGAATTACCGGAAGTGGAAATACCGAGTAATACATCCCCTGCGCGGCCGACGGCTTCAACATAACGAGAGAAGATATAGTCATAACCAAAATCATTACTAACACAAGAGATATGGCTAACATCTGAAATAGCAATCGCCGGATAACCTGGACGATTCTCGCGGTAGCGGCCGGTCAACTCTTCGGCAAAATGCATGGCATCACAATGGGAACCGCCATTACCGCATGACAAGACTTTACCGCCAGCCTTAAAAGAATCAGCCAATAATACGGCTGCGCTCGCAATAGCATTGATATTGCTATCATCTTTCAAAAAGTTTGCCAGTGTGTCTGCTGCTTCATTCAATTCACTGCGGATTAAATCCTGGTACATGGGAGCCTCTTTATAGTTCTATGGCATCGATATTCATCAGCCGTCAGTGTACCGGATAGCATAAACAGCGAGAAGCACTGTAATGAATAAGACATAAGAGTTTTAACTATTAATGCGGGCAGTTTGTGAGATGAGTTGTAAATAACATGTAATGGTATTGATAAAAATAATGAGATGGACTACAACAAATGTATCTCTCAACAGGTCAGACCTCCTACATCTCAGGAGCTTCACTATGATGGTTCTTAGCATTGTTGCCTTACTGGTTCTTATTGGTGTGCTGTTCTATCACCAGGTGAACCTCTATCTCAGTAGTTTGATTCTTGTCGTTTACACCGCCGCGATGGGAGCGTTGCAGTTATGGTCATTCTGGGCATTATTGCCTCTGGTGATTGTTTTGCTACCCCTGACGCTGACCCCACTGCGCCAGTCACTGTTTTCTGCACCAGCATTGCGCATGTTCCGTAAAGTCATGCCTGCGATGTCACGCACCGAAAAAGAAGCGATTGATGCAGGTACCACTTGGTGGGAAGGTGATTTATTCCAGGGCCAGCCTGACTGGAAGAAACTGCATAACTACCCAAAACCGCAGTTAACTGCCGAAGAACAAGCTTTTATTGATGGGCCGGTAGAAGAAGCCTGTCGTATGGCTAATGACTTCCAAATTACCCACGAACTGGCTGACTTGCCGCCAGAACTGTGGGCGTATCTGAAAGAACACCGCTTCTTTGCGATGATCATTAAGAAAGAGTACGGCGGCCTTGATTTCTCAGCTTATGCTCAGGCACGTGTACTGCAAAAACTGTCTGGCGTGTCTGGCATTTTGGCCATCACTGTTGGTGTACCTAACTCTCTCGGCCCCGGCGAATTGCTGCAACACTACGGCACTGAAGAGCAAAAAAATCATTATTTGCCTGGTTTGGCTCGTGGCGACGAGATCCCTTGTTTCGCCCTAACCAGCCCAGAAGCGGGTTCTGATGCCGGCGCAATCCCAGATACCGGCACCGTCTGTATGGGCGAATGGCAAGGTAAGCAGGTACTGGGCATGCGCCTGACCTGGAATAAACGCTATATCACCCTCGCCCCGATCGCCACAGTGCTCGGGCTGGCGTTCAAACTGTCTGACCCTGAACATCTGTTGGGCGATACCGTTGATTTAGGCATCACCTGTGCGCTGATCCCAACCAACACCCCTGGGGTGGAAATTGGTCGTCGTCACTTCCCACTGAATGTGCCATTCCAAAATGGCCCGACCCGTGGCAACGATATCTTTGTGCCGATTGATTACATCATCGGCGGGCCAAAAATGGCTGGGCAGGGCTGGCGCATGCTGGTGGAATGCCTGTCTGTTGGCCGCGGGATTACCTTGCCGTCCAATGCCACTGGTAGCTTAAAAAGTGTGGCGATGGGGATCGGTGCTTACGCCTATATTCGTCGTCAGTTCAAAATCTCAATCGGTAAAATGGAAGGGATTGAAGAGCCGTTGGCGCGAATCGCCGGTAATGCTTATGTGATGGACGCGGCGGCAACCTTAATTACCAGCGGTATTATGCTAGGTGAGAAACCGGCGGTGTTATCCGCTATCGTTAAATATCACTGTACCCACCGTGGTCAACGCGCTGTGATGGATGCCATGGATATTGCCGGCGGTAAAGGGATCTGCCTTGGTCCGGCCAACTTCGTAGCCCGTGGCTACCAAGGTGCCCCTATCGGTATCACCGTTGAAGGCGCTAACATTCTGACCCGTAGCATGATTATCTTCGGCCAGGGGGCAATCCGTTGCCATCCGTTTGTTCTGGATGAAATGGCAGCAGCACAATCTAATGATGTTGCCGCCTTCGATAAAGCGCTGTTCGGTCATTTGGGCCATGTGGGTAGCAGCAAAATCCGTAGTTTCTGGTTGGGGCTGACCAATGGCCGCACCAGTGCCACACCAACCAAAGACAGCACTCGCCGTTATTACCAGCATCTGAACCGCCTGAGCGCCAATTTAGCTTTACTGTCTGATGTCTCAATGGGGGTGTTGGGTGGCAGCCTGAAACGTCGTGAACGTATCTCTGCCCGTCTGGGGGATATTCTCAGCCAAATGTATCTGGCATCAGCAACGTTGAAACGCTATGAAGACGAAGGCCGCCAAAAAGAAGATCTGCCGCTGGTTCATTGGGGTGTGCAGGATGCCCTGCATCAGGCAGAGCAGGCTCTGGATGATTTACTGCGTAACTTCCCAAATGGCGTTATTGCCGGGTTAATGCGGTTGGTGGTCTTCCCGTTTGGTCGCGTACATCAGGCACCGTCAGACCAGTTGGACCATCAACTGGCGCAGTTACTGCAAGTACCGTCAGCAACCCGCAGCCGTATTGGTCGTGGTCAGTATCTGACACCGAGCGAGTTTAATCCGGTAGGTTTGCTGGAAGCCGCTTTGCAAGATGTGATTGCAGCAGAGCCAATTCATAAGCGCCTGAGTAAAGAAGCGGGTAAAAGCCTGCCATTTACTCGCCTGGATGTGCTGGCAAAAAATGCGCTGGCTGAAGGGAAAATCAATGTTGAAGAGGCCGCTATTTTGACTAAAGCAGAAGAGAGTCGCCTGCGCTCAATTAATGTCGATGAGTTTGCAGCCGATGCCTTGGCAGCCAAGCCCGCACTAAAGCAGCCAACCAAACAACGGCAAACTGAAGCAGCGTAATAAATAAGTCTTATTGATGTTAGTGTCTACTCAAGCCTCCGATTCAGGAGGCTTTTTTTATCCTCTTTCAGCACCACAATCATCAAGCAGGCCTCTAATAATTAGCCCGAATTGCTCAGGTTTCCCGCTAAACAGCACATTATCAGGCTGAATTGTTAACAACTGGCGACGTAGGCTATTACGCCACTCAATATCGGTGATCAGCCGCACGGTAACCGCAATATACTCAGCCAAATCATGTGCAATCAACTCCTCAGATAATCCCAGCCGACGGAACAATCCCTCATCGATATGTTCGTGTACTTCAGCCCCACTCAGGCAAACACCGGGTAACCCCTGACGCACAGTATCGACGATGCCATTGGTATTGCCGAAAGGAAAAGGATTAATAAACAGGTCACACTGATTAATGACCAATAAATAGTCCTGATAGGCCAAATGCTCATAGATTTTAGCTTGAGGGATAACAGCATTAACGGCTTTTTCCATCACTCGATGGGTAATTCCCCAGCAAAAACCCACCAAAAAATGAAATATCACCGGCGTTGATGTTTGCCGGGCAATCTCAGCACAGGTATCGATAAAGCGAGGGTTAATTTTCATCGCCGAGGCACAAACCGCGATATGTACCGCTGGGCGCTCATCGAAATGTTGTATCGGTTCCGGCTGGCAAATATTGGCAGGCGGCACATAGGGCAGACAGTCCTTGGGTAACGCAACCACTTTTTCGGAGAAACACTGAGGATCCCCCAGATAATCCTCTTCCACTAATACCGCATCAATATAGCTGGAATGGGTCGTTGCCGGATGGCCTAGTGCCATTATCTGTAAGGGCGCTAAGCGTAAATTAGTCAGTGCAATGGTGAGTGGAAACATCCCGACACTGGGGAAGTAGATAACATCCGGTCGCAATTGTTGCGCCAATGCCACAATAGCCTCAACCGCCCCCGCCCGCTGGACCTCGGTAAAATCATCAAAAACGTCACGGTTGATGGCATCAGTGGCCCCCACAATGGTGACGCCATGGGTGGAAAACTGCTCACGCGCGGCGCGCAACGTACTGGAGTGAGTACGGTAAATAGAATGGCCGCTGTTAAACCACTCCAGGATAACCAGCATAAATGGTTTATCCCGCGCAGGTGGGAGGGAGTGGTTATCAGATAGCCCATTGCGCAGCAGCGTGTTACGTAAGTGAAAATTAATACTGCGTTTTATGGCGTGTTTTGCTGCTCTATCTGCATAACTGCAATGCATATAAACATCGTGCAGGATGCGTTCAGGTAAGCCCTCAAGATTCTCTAGCGTTAGTAGTTTTTCAGGTAACCACTCTAATAGCCGCTCACGTTTCGCATGCCCAGCAGCGCTGGGTAAAATACGTGGCGACAGTAACGCCAGAAACAGTGCCGCGGCCACAGGGGGATTAAATTGCCACAATATATCCGGCTGAAGCGGAATACCCGATTCAGGTAAATACATCAGGCAAAATTTCAGAAAATTATGGTGCTCAAAGCGCAAAGGATGGGCGCATCCCTCCCCCGCTTGATTAAGGTTGGTAATCACATGATCCGCATGGCCAAAAGGTGATGCGGCAAATATCAACGCTATCCAGCGATGGAAATTAATCAGTTGTAAAAAACCTTTATCGGATACCACAAAACCAGGATCAGAAAGTAGGTTGCCAATAGCCGCAGCCAGGCGATTACAGTAATGCTCCTGTTGCTGTACCGATTGATGCTTAAGCGAAAAAACATCCCAGCGGCCATATTGGCGGTCCAGTTGCTCCAACATCAAGACCAGTAATCGCCCCGCCTCCTCATAGCGCCGCACACACACTAAAAACTCGAAATAGGGTAATGAAAATGCGGTCGACTGCTCTACCGCTGATGCTAATTCAGCCGTTTTCTCCACCATTGTCAGCTCACCTTGTCACATCGACATCACGATTTCTCTAGCAAATTTAGAGAGTTAAAAATCCATTACTCCTGACCCGATATTTTAGTCAGGGGGTTCCACTTACCGAGAACATGGGTCCCGCATAGCTCGTGCTCATTGGTAACCTGTTCGGAGGTTATACCCTTAGGAATACAAACCGTGAGGCTGATATGGTCTGTACTATCATGCTCATATTCAGTCAGGATAGAGGGCGGTAAAGTTTGTGTTTCGAGGGCGCCGAGAATTTGATTTCGTCTTATGAGTAACGAGGCTGATTCCCCCCCCTCCTGAGACTGAGCTACCTGCGTACTATCTCCAGTCGATTTATCACCGGGGTTAGGGGCCGACCTGACTTTACCGCCAAAATTATTTTTATTAACAGGTTTGCCATTGATAATCACATTGTCACCAATATTCTCCGGCAAGGTGAAAAACACCGATGGCTTATATGAGCCGGTATTCCCGCCAAGCGTAATGTCAGTTATCGCTGCATAATCATTGAGGAAAATACCATGAGTATTACCGGAACGGCCGTTCACCCTCCCCCCACTAATTGGGCCACCAATATGCACACCATGACCATCACCTGCGGCATCACCATTAATCGTCGTATTGCCGCTGTTGAATACTAGCCCCGTGATCTCCACGCCATGACCATCGCTGGCATTACCGCCTAAGGTGGTGTCATTCAGCGTATTGTTGCCGCCGAACTGAACACCGGTGCCTTTCTCACCGCTAGCATTGCCGATCACCGTCAGCAGATCATCCGCTGCAGGGCCACTGAGCGAGGCGTTTTCACCAATATCAACACCGGTGCCATTAGTGGTATCGCCTTGCACCACGCTGCCGTTGCCACCTGTCAGATTAGCGGCGAACTCTACCCCCTTACCGTCCGGGCTGTTACCGTTGAGGATGGCGTGGTCCAGATTACTGTCATTTGCCACCTTGATGCCGCTGCCATTAGCTGATGTACCATTAATTGTGCCGCCACTGACTGCCCCTCCAAGCTGGACACCGTTGCCATTCTCCGATTGCCCCCCAATCGTGGTATTACCTTCATTTTGTAGTAAGCCATTAATATCCACCCCGGTGCCGTTAGTGGCATTCCCCGTCAGGGTGGTGTTATCAAGGAGATTGATACCGTCAAGCTGCACGCCGGTGCCATTCTCGCCGGTGGCGTTGCCGGTAACATTGAGCAGGTCACCCAGGCCACCGCCCTCCAGGAGGATTTGTTTACCAATGTCCACCCCGGTGCCGTTAGTGGTATCGCCCTGTACCGCACTGCCATTGCGGCCAGTGAGGTTACCGGCGATCTCCACCCCCTTACCGTCCGGGCTGTTGCCGTTGAGGATGGCGTGGTCCAGATTACTGTCATTTGCCACCTTGATGCCGCTGCCATTAGCTGATGTACCATTAATTGTGCCGCCACTGACTGCCCCTCCAAGCTGGACACCGTTGCCATTCTCCGATTGCCCCCCAATCGTGGTGTTACCTTCATTTTGTAGTAAGCCATTAATATCCACCCCGGTGCCGTTAGTGGCATTCCCCGTTAGGGTGGTGTTATCAAGGAGATTGATACCGTCAAACTGCACGCCGGTGCCATTCTCGCCGGTGGCGTTGCCGGTAACATTGAGCAGGTCACCCAGGCCACCGCCCTCCAGGAGGATTTGTTTACCAATGTCCACCCCGGTGCCGTTAGTGGTATCGCCCTGTACCGCACTGCCATTGCGGCCAGTGAGGTTACCGGCGATCTCCACCCCTTTGCCGTCAGAGCTGTTACCGTTAATGATGGTGTTATTAAGTTGGATATCACCATCAACTTTGACACCCGTCCCCCTGTCCGAGTTGCCATTAACCGTGCCGCCAGCGATCGCCCCGTTCAGCGCCACCCCGTTGCCGCCAGTGGCAATACCCACCACGCGAGTATTGCCGTTATTCACCAGCGGACCGGCAATATCAACACCGGTACCCTGAGTGGCGCTACCGTTTAGCGTGGTATTATCAAGGGTATTATTACCTTCCAGTTGCACACCGGTGCCTTTATCGCCCATCGCATTACCGTTGACAGCAAACAGATCGTCCGTACCACCACCAGTGAGAGTGGCATCTCTATCGATATACACTCCCGTGCCGTTAACCACTTCACCCTGTACTGCGCTGCCGTGGCTACCTGACAGGCGGCCCACGATCTCCACCCCTTTACCATCCGAACTATTTCCCACCAGCACGGTATCATTCAGCACCGTGTCGCCATTGACGCCAACCCCAGAACCAGAATCGGAGATGCCATTGATGCGGCTGTCATCAAGCACACCATTCATAACTTGAACACCAATGCCACTGGCCGCAGTCCCATTCACCACACTGTCGCTCAGTTGGCCATTAACCCACACACCAATACCGCTGCCGGAAGCAGTGCCGTTCAATACCGTATTGCCTTGATTGGTCAGTGGGCCGATGATATGCAATGCAATACCATCCACAGCCGAGCCATTTAAGCTGGTATTACTTAAATCATTATTGCCATTGAGTTTTATCCCAGTACCGGTATCTGTTGTTGCCACCCCATTTAGTGTCAGCAAATCGGTTTCACTGGTGCCGATGACATATAAATTTTCTGCTATATCCATGCCATAACCAACACCATCGGTGCTGCCATTAATAACACTCTGATGGACACCCTTTATATCATTGGCAATCTCTACGCCGATGCCATTAGTACTACTGCCATTGAGCGTGGCATTATCTAACACGGCATGAGTGACAATATTAGAACCCGGCAGTGGATCAATTTTCACACCATTGCCATTAATTGATTCTCCGGTCAGAGTGGTATCAGTAATAGTGGCATTGCCGCTAATGCGCAGACCTTCGGCATGGGTTCGCCAATTCCCAAACGAAATGCAACAAAGTGACCCACCGGTCAGGTACGGATAAAATAGCCGTATTGACCCTGTCGGAGACCCTGTTGCATGAAGGGAAAACATTTGACTCAGCATGAGCGCTTTTACATCGAAAAACGAAAAGCTGAAGGCGTTAATCAGTCCTGCATTGCCAGAGAGCTCGGCGTCTCTCGCTCTACCCTGAGCCGGGAGCTCAGACGTAATACGGACCCCGCCTTCAACGGACTTTACTCCTCCAGACGCGCTGATGCCTTAGCCAGACAACGGCGGGGCGCCACCTCGGCACACAATGCCTGTTTCCCTCTGGGCCAGCAGACACAAGACTTTCTCCGGCAGGCGCTGGCTGTACATACCTCCCCTGAGGTTATCTCTGGGAGACTGAAAATCCAGTTTGATATCGCCGTCAGCAAAAATACCCTCTACCGCTATATCCGTTCGGACAGACAGGCTGGCGGTAAGCTTTACCTTCAGCTCCCTCACCGGGGTAAACGCTATCGCTATGATACTGGTGAGCCCGGACGCACGCCCATCCCGGACAGGGTTGGCATTGAGCACAGGCCTGCTGAGGCTGAACTCAAACAGGTTCCCGGGCATGTTGAAATCGATACGATTTTTGGCAAAGACCAGAAGTCATTCCTGCTGACGGTCGTGGACAAAGCCACAAAGCAGGTCATTATCCGTAAACTCCCCAATAAGTGCGCTGAGAGCGTCGTGGAAGCGTTCAGGGACATCGTGGCGAATACTTTCTGTGAGTTTAAAACCCTGACGGCAGATAACGGACCCGAGTTTGCGAAACATAAGGACATCACTCAGGTAACGGGCGCAAAGGTTTACTTTGCCCGGCCTTATCATTCCTGGGAGCGGGGGTTGAATGAGCATACCAACGGTCTGATACGGCGGTTTTATCCGAAAGGAACCGATTTTAATGGCGTCAGCGATGAAGATATTGCGAGACTGGAGCACATCCTCAACACTCGGGGGCGCAAATCTCTGGAATACAGCTCACCGAATGAGGTATTTTTAGAGTATCTACTCGCTGCATAACGCATGATGGTTTGTTGCGTTTCGTTCGGGAATGGGGCGTTGAACTCCCGGTGACATTAATATGATTAATTTGATGCTCGGCACTGAAGAGGTGAACACCGGCGCTATCAATACTGGTTCCTTCAATCGTGACCGGGCCGGTACCGTTATTAACCACACCGGAAATAGCAACCCCAATACCTTCGACACTACTGCCGCTAATGAGAGTGTCACCCTCGCCACTTAATATCACGCTATTATTACTGGCAGGAAAGTTAATGCCGACACCGCTGGTTGAGCGCCCTTCCATTTTGAAAGAACCATTATTGTTTATCGTTAACTGAGCTGCATCTGTATGGGTAATACCCCCTCCGCCAGCAGTCGCTGGTGCCCCTTTATTTTCACCGAGGAGAGATAATTGGCTACCTTTAGCAATATTGAGTGTATTCACCCCATTAAAATCAATCCCTTTGCGGGTAGCACCATTGCCTTCTGTCTCGCCTTGAAACGCAATATTCCCTTCAACCGACAAGGTACTATTGGCTCTAAAACCAACGCCTGAGCCCTGCGTCGTATTAAATGCTTTACCGATCATCGAACCATTTTTGGCTTTTATACTGATATTCCCCCCCAAACTTAATGCAGTGCTTAATGAAGTCGGTAAAGCGGCCAGTGTTTCAGAATAAACAGTAACATTCCCCGCAGTAGCATTAAGTTCTACATCAGTAAAATAAACATGTCTCGACCCCTGAGACAGACCATTGATATCAATATTGTGCTCAGTTGATGTCAGCGTCGTATTTAATAGATAGACAGATGCTCGCGTAGCAGCCCCCATATCAGCCTTACCATTTAAGGTGATATCTCCTTGTGCATTAAGATTATTATGTGACGTATTTGAATCCCCTTGAATAAAAATCCCTCCGCCATCACCGGTGGCAACTCCCGTCAGATTAATATCTTTGTTAGCATTAAAAATGGTATTTGGCTTAATCAAAATACCTTCTTTTTCGGAGGTTACATTGGCATTAATATCACCTGTTGTAGCAGTAATATTAGATTCACGTATTGCCAATCCGGCAGAGCTAGTCGAGTTAGAGACAACGTTAACCTCATTTGCTGTGAGATCTAAATTGGCCCAGGTTATGCCTTTTGAACCATTGTTATTTACTGTGAAGTTTCCGTTTTTAGTTTCAATATTAGCCCCATCAATACCAATACCCGCCCCTGAAGTATTGCCATGATTATTCGCTTCTATTGATATATCTTTCCCCGCAGTGATATTTACTTTGTTAGATGAGGTCCCATTTATTGTCACCGCCTCCACAGCGAGTGCTGAGGTATTGGCAACTAATAGTATATCTTGGCCTGCCGTCATCGCACCATTACCGCTGAACCCGAAGGCTTTATGTGCGGCGGAGGTTAAATTGGTTCTAATATCATTTTTAGCAGTAAGAACTGTATTCTTCATCAATACAACTTCATTACCGATGATATTACCATTCATCAAAATATTATCGGCACTGATAGTGACATTATTGAAAGGACTGCCTTTGACCCCACTGATATTTAAATTAAAATCTCCTTCCTGTGCTTTTATATTGGCAAAATCCGCAACAACTGTGGTACCGATTTCCGTTCCTTCATTAACCGCCACCAGCGATATATTACCACCGGCAGTCATATTGACCTGAACACTACTGGAGTTACCACTTATCCTGATGCCATCAGCACCCGCAACTGTAGAGTTCGTGGTTACACCTTTCAGATTAATATCGCCACTGGCATTTATATTAGTGTTACCTGAGATCCACAGCCCTTTATTGGTAGTAGTGGCATCAACATCAATATTACCGGCAGTCGCCGTAAGGTTACTATCTCTAAGTAATAAACCATCAACTCCAGTGATATTGATATTTAATTTAACACTATTTCCATTAACTTGTGATTCCTTTATCCGTAACCCAAGATTAGTCTGGGTAAAGATATCACCATTGATATCAAATAAAACATTGCCAGACTTAGAATAAATACTGCCATTAATAAAATCCATTCCACCATATGCACTACCATTGGTATTTACCAGGAATGTGATATCTTTATCACCGGTAATGGTTGCATTCGTAAATGTGCCTACCCACGAACTTTTAGAATTAGACTTAAGATCAAATAAAATATTACCCGAACCAGTCAAGACTGAATCCTCAGATATATCAATACCCCGCCACCCTTGCCCATTAGCATTACTACTTTCACCCGCTATACGCGTTTCACCTGCTACAGAAATATTAGCAGCATGACTGATACTCACCCCAATTTGCGATGCCACCCCAGTATTTCCTTCAAGAGTGAGGTTGCCGACATCATATTTCCCACCCATAATAATAATACGAGTCGCACTGTTATCATTGGCATGTTTTGCCAATAAATCCCCTTTATTTAACAACACATCACTATTATTTAATGTAATAACAGAGTCGGCAGTAGAATTACCCGCTAATAAATTAAGATTCAGCTTGCCAAGATTAGCGGTAATATTATTGTTAATAACAACATTGCCGTCAGCATGTAACGTCAGCGTAGCATCGCCACCCGCTGTTTTATTGATATCAGCCTCTAGCGTAATATTGCACCAGCGGCAATTGGTTAAAGTGTGATTAGTGGTAGTCACCGTCACATTGGTGCCGCGATCGAGTTGAGTATTGATACTGCTATTCAATATTTGCGCTACCTTGACCGTCGGAGCGAAAACCTGGGTATTTTTCACATATCCAGCAGGAATGTCCCCAATCTGAACCATTACCCCGCTTTCAGCACCACTACCAACAATACTTACCTCTGCGGGATCAAGTAACCAACTCCCCTGACTACCATGAATAGCCGCAGTATCAACCTGACCAAAAGCCTGTAAATTACGGTTACTGGATGTCTCTACCTGCCCACCATTACCTGACTGTAGCCCACCACGAGCATAAATATTGCCATAGAAGCCAGTGTAATCTTCTGACCAGAGCACGGCGGTACCACCCGACCCGTGGTTTGAAGCAGAAACATCAATATCCGCACCTTTATCCATGACGACTGCTCGGGCATTTTTTATCGCATTATTTTTACCCTGCCAATCGCCCCCGACCAGGACTTTGCCACCGCCCTCAGCCCCGCGAGCATCAATTTTGCTCGTTTCGACCAAATGTATCTTTTCACCTTGCAAGATAACATTCCCGCCACGGCCCTGCGCACTACTGACATCAATAACACCTTGCTGGCTCACCACCCCTTCACTGCCGCCATCGAGGTAAATAACGCCATTTTTTTCAGATAAACTATGCGCCTGCAAAATACCGGTATTATCAATCACAGTATTCATTAACATCTCTTTGCCGCGCGCTGTCAGTTGGATAACCCCGCCATCAGCCTGAATCAGCCCGCCGTTTTGCAACAAAGTACTGACCTGTTCACCCTGGACTTGCACACTCAGCAAGCTGCCGTGATCCAGATTAAGGGTGACACGACTCCCGCTCGCTAATGCTACTTTTCCTTGCGGCGACGCGATAACACCGGAAGCCTGATTATCAACCTGCTGGCCAATCAGCGCGATATAGCCACCAGTGGTGGTGTGCAAATTAGCCTGATTAACCAACTTGCCTTCATGTTTTCGGCTGGTCAACGTATAGCGCCCAGAAACAAAATCCTGATTTGACATGGATTTAGTACTGGCAACCAAACCACCAACATCAACTTGCGCACCTTTTCCAAACAGAATGCCATTCGGATTAAGTAAAAAGACCTGTCCATTCGCTTTTAGGCTGCCATATATCTGCGATGCATCGCGACCAAGCACCCGGTTCAGCGCAATACTCTGCTGCCCTGGCTGGTTATAAATAACGCTGTTCCCCTGCGCGATATCAAAGCTGCCCCAATTGATTGCCAACTTATCGCTTTGCTGAGTCACGGTAAGGGTGGTGTTGTGAACATTCAACACACCTTGACCGATAATAATATTGCCGTTAACCGGCAGTGAGGGATGGGCGAATACCCGTAGCGGTAATATGCCAAGAGCTAATCCCGTCATGATGGCCAGGTGGCTTAATATTCCAGCTTTTGTATTATTGTCATTAATGACTTTTTTGCCGCCAGACGAAAAGGACCGTCCGTAAGCTCGGGTAAACTCTCCGACAGCAATTAAACATCCCAACCGACGGCAGAAAATAAGTTTGTATAATTTACTGTTCATTATTCACGTCCATTAAATCTGACAAATATGCCAATAAGCGCTAAAACATCTTGTAAGCGCTAAGCCAAAGTTGGTCGTTATCCGGTTGTGCAATTGCAGCCTGGCCGGTTCGATGTGCCCAAGTCAGATTCAAGGTGTAATCTGCCGGACGAAAGAGTGTGATATAGGCACCAAAGCCAGACAGGTTAATATTATTCCCCGTCAGGCCCGCGATAGGCTGGCGATAGTAAGAGCCCCACCCTTGGTCAAAAAATGCCGCGAAGGTGATTTGATTCCCAGTTCCTGCCCATGTGGGAAGTAAGAGTTGCCAATGGGTGCGTAATTCGGTAGTGAAAAGAGTGCCTTTATCCACCGCCCCTTCACCAATGCCATAGGCGCGCACCGCCAGCGGCCCACCTAATAACAGTTTTTGTGAGCTATCAAGATTCTTACTGGCTATTTGACCGGTAAATTGGTTGAAAAAGGTGAAATAAGGGCCAAAACCCTGATCATGACCGGCACGATAATTAAAACGGGCAAAAGTGCCACCAATACCAGTTAAGGAATTCATGCTTTGACTGAATTCGTCATCCAATGACAGATGGCCTGCCGTACCCAGTAAAGTAAAATTACTGAGTCCTCTAGGTACTGCGGTAAACGTACCACCAAGACCAAACTCACCGGCATCCAGATTGCGCTTTTGTTCTGGCAGCATAATCAGTGAATCACGCATTCTGCTCTGATAATAACCGGTATTCACATCAATTCTAGCTGCCGAATTACGGATCCACGGATGGCGTAAATTAATGCCCCAAGTGTTAGAATGGCCATGAGCATCCAATATTTCGAAAGGCCCCTTTAGGGTATAATCCAGATAACTATAATTAAGCGCTGCACGGGTGCCATAAGTATTAATGGGGAAGTTGTAATCCAACATGCCATTGAATACATCTACCGAGCTGGATAAAATCAAATCAGTACGTAGTTGATCACCCCAGCCGGTCATATTATTGAGTACCCCACCGACTAATAACCGATTATGACCAGAATAATCATTACCCTGGTTATCCACACCGAGATATCCCATCGCAGTCTGTCCTGGGGATATATCAGCATAAACTCTCGTCATTCCCGATTGAGTTCCCGGTTTTAATGCCAAAGCAGCATCAACCCCCGGAATTCCATTAAGAATAAGGGTGGTGCGTTCAAGGCTGGATAACTCAGCCGGAGAAGCGGCACAATCTTTATTGCCAACAAAACCCACTTCTTTGCTACAACTATTACTTTCAATCACCGCAGTAGCAAAATCAGTATTCAACCGGCTCTGATTATTAATCTCCGGTTTATCTAATCTGCCAGCAATAATACGAACTATGACAACACCTTCACGGATAGTTTGTGGTGGCAATATTGCCTGAGTGGCAACAAATCCTTGTTGTCGATAAAAGCGAGTTACCGCTAACGTCATGGCTTGTAAATCATTAAAGGTTAATTGTTGCCCCAACCAAGGCGTAATTACGGCGCGTAGTGCTTTATTATTTCCGTTACTGTGCCGTAATAACTGGGTATCACCCTCGAATCTAACCTCACGTAACATGATTCTTCCCGCCGAGGTAGAACCGCCAAACGATGTAGGAAGGAGCAAAGGTGGAAGTTTGATTTCAGCTTCCTGTGGCGCACGCAATGGCACCGGCGTTGTTTGCCGTATTTCGTTACTAATCACACCCGCATTCGGTACATTTATGACCTGAGGAGCGGCGACTACCTGTGAGCAAAAAAAAAGGGCAAACATGATTACTGTGGAACTCAGTTTAGTCTGATACCGTAATTTTTCTGGATAATAAAAATGTCGCATAAAATACGCCTGCTTAGCATGATGATCACGCCAGTTTAAATAATAAGAACCTCCGTCATTTAATACTGGCCCACATAGTTGATTTTAGTTAGCAAGTTAATAAAGTGATTAAATAAACATAAAATAGAATGTAAAATGGCATGACAAATTAATAAATACCAACATCCCAAAGAGTAACCTCTGTTGGTTAAGACTAATATTCATCTCACACGTATAACAAATAGTTATTTATGGTAGATATTTCATTATCGACATGAAACAATAATAGATTCACATACAAATAAATAATCAAAGTAATTAGAATTTAAATAGGGAGTGAAGTAATAACTTAACAAAATGAAAAAACACATTAAAATAATAGCCAGCCAGCCAAATAACACCAACTACAATTACAGTAAAAGAAATAATAAGCCACATGGAATACTAATAATAACAATAAAAAACATTAATCGTATTTTAAAACAGCCTAAATACCCGCTAATCACTTAAATATGAACAATGCTTTTTATAATTATAATTAGATATAGTAATTTAAATAATAAAAAGCCCCGCATTACTTAACGGGGTCACTATATTCTGGTTCAGACCATCACCGAGTACCATGAATAATTTTTGCTATCCATTCTGCCTGATGCGAGCAATCAAATTATCAATGTTATCAATGTGTGATGCGGCCAATATCAAACTACGCCCCAAACTCAACGCATGACGCTGACATTCCCGGCGCATCTCTTCATCAGCGATACTATCCAGATCAGCAACATGTGCCAGGCCAATGGTACGCCGAATTAATTCAGTACCACAAAACCCTATCGCATCTTGCCAAACCTGTTGCAGGAACTGTTGTACATATCCTTCGGTCGCTAAGGCTAAATCCTGCGTTTTTTCCTGACTTAACGCCACGAAACGGCTAGAAAATGTTTGCCAGATAATATGCACATCTTTCAGCCGTTGCTCGCGGCTAGCTGCGGCATCACGGGGGCCGGCCAAGCCGGGTAGTCCACAGTAATTGAGCAGTAAATTCCCTAGTGCGGTACCCACATCAAAGCCGATTGGGCCATAGAAACCAAATTCGGCATCAATAGTTTTCAAACGCCCCTCAGCAACGAAGATAGAACCACTATGAATATCCCCGTGCAGCAATGCTTCGGCCTTACTCAAGAAGCGATGTTTAAGTGAGGCCACCGCCACCTTGAGAGCATTATCCTGGCGCAGAGCCAGTACATCAGGGAGTAATGCCGGATCAAAATTATTACGTTCATGATCAATATAAGGGTCAGTAAAGAATAGATCCTCAGTAATCTGGCACAACTCTGGATTGGTATAGCAGCTCACTGCCGCTTTTTTGGCTTGTGCCGACTGATAAAAATCTGAGGTATGGAATAAGGTTTGCGCCAAATATTCAGCCAGTTGTCCCGCCGCTTGCGGATAGTGTTTACCTGCCAGCAGTTCACTGCGCCAGATATGGTGATCAGATAAGTCCTCTTGCACCATAACCGCCAATTCAGCATCGTGATGCAGCACATTGACCGTGTGTTGAGGGCAAAATTGGCTGTGTGTCAGCAGGGTTTGCGCTTCAATTCTGGCGCGATCCAAGGTCAACGGCCAAGACTCCCCAACGCAGCGCACATAAGGCAGTGCCTGCTTGACAATCACCCGACTGACGCCGGCCGCATCACGGATTTTAAACACCAGATTGAGATTGCCATCCCCAATTTCATCGGCCATCACTAAGGTCAGTGGATTAGCAACCTGACCAAATTGGCGAGCATATTCAACAGCATCCGCAGCAGTAAATGTATGGTAGCGCGACATCTTCGACCTCTTTATTCTTTACCCGATTCTGGTTCACTCACCGCCAACTACTTGCTTAGCTGTGAAATTATTCTCTGTTAGAGCTAAAAAATCCGTATTTAGGCGTAAAACCATATAGACGTCTACACATCCGTAAGATATGTTGGCAGAATAAGAAACCAGATGCAATAACGCAACATGGATTTAACTGACAATGCAGACGCTTAACAGGCTCGATTTACAAACCACCAGCTTAAGAATTATCGATAACCAGCTCTGGATACTCGATCAGCAGGCATTACCACAGCGTCAGGAGTGGCTATTAGCTGATACGGTAGAGTTACTGATTGGTCATATCCAAACATTGCGAGTCCGTGGTGCACCGCTCATTGGACTGTCAGCAAGTTTATTATTGGCTTTACTGGCAGAACGTGGTTTGCCGCAAGCTCAACTTGAGCAGGCACTCATCGCGCTGCGTGAATCCCGCCCGACGGCAGTCAACTTGATGAATAATCTGGCACGGATGCAGCAGGCTTTGCTACAAGCCAACTGGGTCGATACTTTGGTCCGCGAAGCGCTACATTTGGTGGATGAAGACCGAGAATTGTGCGAGCGCATTGCCCGGCATGGGGCGGCACTGGTTAAACCGGGCAGTAACTTGCTAACCCACTGCAATACCGGTGGCCTCGCTACGGCAGGCATTGGTACCGCTATCGGCGTATTATTGAAAGCCCATCAGCAAGGTAATATTCAGCAGGTGTGGGTCGATGAAACCCGTCCTTTACTACAAGGCGGCCGCTTAACCGCCTGGGAGTTAGGTGAGTTAGGTATTCCATATCAATTGATTTGTGATTCGATGGCTGCCAGCCTGATGGCTCAGGGCAAAGTGGATGCTATCTGGGTTGGTGCGGATCGCATTGCCGCCAACGGCGATGTGGCAAATAAAATAGGCACTTACAGTTTGGCGGTGTTGGCCCACTATCACAATATTCCGTTCTATGTTGCCGCCCCGCACACTACTCACGATCCAAACTGCCCGAATGGTGCAGCGATCCCAATCGAGCAGCGTGCCGCCAGTGAAGTGACCGGTGTCTCAGGCAGCTTTGGCAGTTGCCATTGGGCACCAGAAGATGCCGCTGTGTATAACCCGGCATTTGATGTCACACCGGCAGCATTGATCAGTGGTTGGGTATTAGACAGCGGCGTCATTAGCCCAGAACAAGTGGCGGCAGGCTTCTTCCAAGCTAAGAATTAGCAATGTTTGTAATTTTATCCCCAAAGCAATTGAAGCCGCAGCGGTGTTAGCTGCGGCTTCAAGTAAGAAGGTGATCAATCCAAACGTGGATAAGCATCGGCTATCTTATCGCCAGTAAAATGTGCCACCCACCCCTCAGGATTATCAAATACCCGAATAGCCGTGAAATTCGGTGCAGACCCCATATCAAACCAGTGGCGAGTATCGGCAGGGACAGAAAGTAAGTCATTCTTTTCACAAAGTATTTGATAAATTTTACCTTTCAGATGCAAACAGAACAACCCTGCACCTGCAACGAAAAAGCGCACTTCATCTTCACCGTGGGTATGTTCTGATAAAAACTTCTCACGCAACACTTCCCGCTGAGCGTTATCAGGCCGCATGCTAATCACATCCCAACTCTGATAACCCTTCTCCGCCACCAGCCGGTCAATCTCATGTTGATAAGCTGCAATCACCGCCTCCGGCTGTGGATTTTCACCCAGTTCACGATCTGCCTGCCAGCGCTCAAAGCGCACACCAATAGCAGTCAGTTGCTGCTGGATCTCTTCAGCATCACGGCTTTGCCACAGCGGTTGCTCCGGCTGCTCATCACTAAAAATCGTTAATCCGCTCATGCTGTAAAATCCTCCAAAACGATTTGATCAAAACGGCTCACCTGTGGGTGGCGGCTTTCGTTATCAGGAAAGTCGCGAATCAGTTGGCAAGTTTGCCAACCCGCCAGTTGCGCGGCATCCAACTCCTGACGTATATCAGATAAGAACAGCAGTGCTTGTGGGGCGATAGCTAATTGACTAGCAATATTCTGATAAGAGCTCACCTCACGTTTCCCCCCAACATGGGTATCAAAATAGCCACTGAATAGCGGGCGTAAATCCCCTGCATCGCTGTAACCAAACAACAGTTTCTGCGCAGCAACCGAGCCGGAAGAGTAGACATATAACCCCAAACCCTGTTGCTGCCAGTCGGCCAATTGCCGGGCCACTTCTGGGTAAAGATGACCACGAAAGTCCCCTTGCAGATAACCGGTGCGCCAGATAATGCCTTGAATCGCTTTCAACGCCGTGGATTTACGGTCTTCATCCATAAAACCATGTAACGCGGTAATCAATGTTTCAATATCAGCATCCGGCTGTGCAAGTTCATGGCGCAAACTGGTTAGCGCTACGGCAATCTCTTCATCCTGCTGATGTGCACGCAAATAGGGCGTCAGTCGCTCGCGGGCATAGGGGAACAGCACCTGATGGACAAAGCGGATGTCACTGGTGGTGCCTTCAATATCGGTAACAATAGCCTGGATCATTTAGCCCCCACGTTAGGATTGAGATCAAACAAGCGGCGTTGCAGTTCACACTGGAACAAGAATTCCAGCCCTTCCAGATGACGACGGGCTTCCACCACGCTATTTCCCCAGCAATACAGGCCATGACCGCGCACCAAGAATCCGTAGTGTAGCGGGTTATTATCTGCCAGTGCGGCAACCCGTTGGGCCAGCGCCGGAATATCCTGATCATTATCAAAAATAGGGATGGCAACCGCATCCAAATGGCTACGCTGACCCGATAGTGATTTCTGCATTTCATAGCCTTGCAATACTAATTCATGGCTACGCTCAACCCGAGATAGCACGGTGGCATTCACCGAGTGAGTATGTAACACCGCATTGATCTCTGGATACCGACGATAAAGCAAGGTATGTAGCCCGGTCTCTGCCGAGGGAGTACGCCCACTGGGAACATGGTTGTTGGCGGTTTCTACCAGTAGAAAATCGTCAGCGGTGAGGCTGCCTTTATCTTTACCCGATTCGGTAACCAGACAATGAGTCGAGTCCAGCCGCAGGGACATATTACCACCAGTCGCTGGGCACCAGCCCTTCTCCCCGATCCAGTGGCAGGCGGTTAACAGCGCGCCAAGTTGTACATTTTCTGTCATTGCATATCCCTGTTGTGGTGTAGGTGGGTCATCACATTTAGCAACCGCAATTTGCCCGACGATCAGCTTTAGTACATTTTTATCTATGCTTAGCGAATTACGGCATTTAGCCGTTTAAACATCTAAGCGTCTTGATTGCCAAATCTTAACATCGTGTTATATTGACGGCAACATACAGCGCCAGGAGTATTCATCTGCCATGAGCACTTTATCCTTTATTCCAGACAGTAAATTGCCGGCACAAGGCACTACAATCTTTACGCAAATGAGTGCATTGGCGCAAAAACACCAAGCGATTAACTTATCGCAAGGGTTCCCCGATTTTGATGGCCCAGACTATTTGAAACAGCAATTGGCCTATCATGTCAGTCAAGGTGCAAACCAATATGCCCCAATGACCGGCGTGGCGCCGCTGCGCAATGCAATTGCGGAGAAAACGGCTAAAATCTACGGCTGGCAGCCCGATGCCGACAGCGAAATCACCATCACTACCGGTGCCAGCGAAGCCCTGTTTGCCGCCATTACCGCCCTGGTGCGCCCAGGCGACGAAGTTATCTGCTTTGACCCCAGTTACGACAGCTATGCACCGGTAGTTAAACTGGCGGGCGGCATACTCAAGCGCATAGCACTGAAACCCCCGACATTCGCCACCGACTGGTCTGAATTTGCTGATCTGGTTTCTGAACGTACTCGTCTGGTTATCGTCAATACGCCGCATAACCCTTCAGCGACTGTTTGGCGGGCGGAAGACTTTGAACAACTGTGGCAAGTGATTGCTGAACGTAATATCTATGTGCTGAGCGATGAGGTGTACGAACACATCTGCTTTAGCGCCACAGGCCATGCCAGTGTGCTGGCTCATCCGCACCTGCGCCAACGCGCCATTGCAGTGTCCTCTTTCGGCAAAACCTTCCATATGACCGGTTGGAAAGTGGGGGTATTGCATCGCCCCCGTCGCTATCAGTGCCGAAGTACGTAAAATTCATCAATATCTGACCTTTTCGGTTTGCACGCCGGTTCAGCTCGCATTGGCGGATATGCTCAATGCCCAACCAGAGCACTGGCAGCAACTGCCCGATTTTTATCGCGCCCGTCGTGATCGCTTCGTTAATGCGCTGTCCACCAGCCGCCTGAAAATTCTGCCGAGTGAAGGCACCTATTTCCTGTTGGCCGATTACAGCGTGGTTTCTGATCTTGATGATGTTGAATTCTGCCAATGGTTAACCGAACATGTCGGCGTGGCCGCGATACCGTTATCGGTATTTTGTGAAGGCCCGTTTCCCCATAAACTGATCCGACTGTGCTTCGCCAAACAGGATGCCACGCTGGATGCTGCGGCGGAGCGATTGTGTCAACTTTAAAACTGACCCTGCTGCAACAGCCATTGGTATGGTTGGATGCACAGGCAAATCTGCGCCATTTTGACATGCTGTTGGAGCCACTCCGGCAGCGTGATGTGATTGTGTTGCCAGAGATGTTTACCACCGGTTTTGCCATGAATGCGGCTGAAAATGCATTATCAGAAGGTGAGGTCATCAACTGGTTACGCCATTGGGCCACGGTTACTGATGCCCTGATTGGCGGCAGTGTGGCGCTGAAAACCACCAAGGGTGCGGTGAACCGCTTCCTGCTGGTTGAACCGAATGGGCGCGTTCATCATTATGACAAACGCCACTTATTCCGCATGGCCGGTGAGCACCACCACTATCAAGCGGGCAAAGAGCGCAAGGTGGTGGAATGGCGCGGCTGGCGAATTTTGATGCAAGTTTGCTATGACCTGCGTTTTCCGGTGTGGTCACGCAATTTGCAAGATTATGATTTAGCACTCTATGTCGCTAACTGGCCAGCTCCTCGCGCCAAACACTGGCAAAGTTTACTGACAGCGCGCGCGATAGAAAATCAGGCTTACGTCGCCGGATGTAATCGGGTCGGCGATGATGATAACGGCCATCACTACCAGGGCGACAGTGTGATTCTGGATGCTCAAGGTGAGGTGTTGGCGCAAGCAGAACCGGGACTGGCTGCGCAACTGGATGCTGAGTTGTCTTTAGAAACATTGCAGAGCTATCGCGAAGCCTTTCCGGCATGGCGCGATGTTGATGATTTTTTATTGTTGTAAAGGTAAAACCAGGGGGAGCCGTGCCGCAAAAGTGCTCCCCAAGTGTATTAAACCCGCTGCCAGGATAGCACCGTTTCCAGATAAGCCTGAATGGCTAGCGCAATATCACTATGCATGACGGATTCATCAGGATGATGGCTTACCCCTCCTTTGCAGCGCACAAACAACATCCCTACTGGCCAGCACTCAGCAACAGCAATGGCATCATGCCCCGCACCGCTGGGCAGCAATAATGAGCGCCCCTGTACCCGATCAATACTGGCGTTGATTCGCTGGCGCAAAGCCATATCACATTCGGTAGCACTGATACGGTAAAACTCTTCTGATGAAAAAGTCAGGCCGCGCTGTGCTGCTATCACTTGCGCCTGCGCCAACAAGCTGGCCAGTAACTGGTCCACGTGACAGTCTTGCGGGCCACGAATATCCAGCGTCAGAACCACCTCTGCGGCAATCACATTCACAGCACCTGGCGAACAACTGAGTGTTCCAACTGTCGCCACTAAATGTTCACCATAGCAAGCAGTCAACTGTTCAACGGCACCAATCCATTGCGCCGCACCGGCCAATGCATCTTGCCGCTGCCCCATCGGCACCGTACCAGCGTGGCCCGCTAAGCCAATAAATCGGCAATTCAGACGGCGCGCGCCATTGATTGCCGTCACCACACCCAATGCCAAATCGGCCTTTTCTAAACACGGCCCCTGTTCAATATGCAGCTCCAGATAAGCACAAAAATCACTCACCTCACGTCGCGCACTGACAATAGCCGCCGGGTCAAAATCAAGATTCTCCATGGCCTGCGCCACACTGACACCCTCAGCATCGGTTTTACTCAACCAATCGGCCGGCCAGCGCCCAGTGATACCTTTACTACCCAGCAGGGTGATACCAAAGCGCGTACCCTCTTCATCGGCAAAACCAATCACCTCAATGGCCACCGGCAGCCGCTGCTGCTGACGATACAAATACCCCACCACTTCTAGCGCACTTAATACACCTAGCATGCCATCGTAACGGCCGGCGTTGCGCACCGTATCAAGATGAGAGCCTAACAATAGGGCCGGCGCATCAGGTTGCAGCCCTTCATAACGGCCGCAAATATTACCAACTGCATCCTGCCACACGCGCATCCCGACCGCCTGCATCCATTCACCCACTTGCTGATTTGCCCGCAAATGTTCAGGAGACAGGTACACCCGCGTCAGCGCATCCGCTGATTCACTGATTGCCGCCAGCACATCACAACGGGCCAAGACCCGTAATGCAGCCTGCTCTGCCTCGGCATCCGGCAGGGTAACAGCCATCAGTTCGCTCCGTTTAGTGGATCAATAGCCGGTTTATCACTCTCAGCTTGATAGACATTCCACGCGCTTTGCAATCCGTTGCCCTGAACCGTGGCAAAACCTAAACGGTTTAATACCGCCTCCAATACCACCAGCGTTTGCATCACACAATCTTTACGCGCGTTATATCCCATAGTGCCGATGCGCCAAATTTTGCCATTTAGCGGCCCGAATGAGGTACCAATCTCGATACCAAAATCATTTAGCATCAGTTGCCGCACTTGCTCACCAGGAACACCGGTCGGAATAACCACCCCCAACACATTGTTCATGCGGTGCTTCATATCACCGAACACCGCCAGCCCCATTCCCTGAATGCCCGCCAACAACGCTGCACCATGCAAAGCATGACGGGCAATACCGTTATCCAATCCCTCTTCCAGTATTACTCGTGCGCATTCCCGTGCCGCAAACAGCATACTGGTGGCTTCGGTATGATGATTCAGGCGCTCCGGCCCCCAATAATCCATGATCATGCCCAAATCAAAGTAATTGGAATAGATCATCTCTTCGTCGCCATCAGCATGATCCTGAGTACGGATCCCCTGCTCAATACATTTGCGCCGCCGAATTTGCTCAGCGAATTGTGGGCTGAGGGTCACCGGAGCACTGCCTGATGGCCCGCCAAGGCACTTTTGCAACCCGGCAGATACTGCGTCCAACCCCCAGGCGTCAGTTTCCAATAGGTTCCCCCCCAGCGATGCAGTCGCATCGGTATAAAACAACACTTGATGGCGGCGACAGATCTCGCCCAACTCAGCTAGCGGCTGCAACATGGTGGTTGAAGTATCGCCCTGCACCGTCAATAGCAGCCGTGGGTGTACTTTCTTGATAGCATCTTCAATCATCTCTGGGCTGAATACCTCGCCCCACGCCACCTCGATAGTGTGGACTTCGGCCCGGCAACGGCGGGCAATTTCACACAATAAGTGACCAAAACGGCCAAAAACCGGCACCAGAACTTTATCGCCAGGGCGGATGGCCGACAGCAGAACCGCCTCAATACCCGCACGAGAGGTGCCATCGATCAACATCGTCCACTGATTCTCAGTGCGGAAAACCCCACGATATAGCGCCATCACCTGATTCATATACTCTGTCATCGCCGGATCGTATTGCCCGATCAACTGACTGGCCATCGCCCGCAATACCCGGGGATCGGCATTGATCGGCCCCGGCCCCATCAGCAACCGTGCCGGTGGGTTAATCTGACAAAACAGCGGATTAGGGTTTATTGCCGACATAGAAAATCTCCATCCTTAAATAATTCAGTGAAATGTGGCCTACAAACCACGGACCGATGATATAAACTGTTTTAATTCAGTAGTTTGTGGATTAGCAAATAAGGCGCGACTTTCGCCCTGCTCCCACACCCGCCCTTGATGCATAAACACCACCCGGTCACCCACTTCACGGGCAAAATTCATCTCATGGGTCACCAGAATCAGTGTCATACCTTCTGCCGCCAACTGTTCGAGGACTTTCAACACTTCCCCCACTAACTCAGGATCCAAAGCCGAGGTGATCTCATCGCACAGCAATACCTTCGGCTGCATCGCCAGCGCACGGGCAATCGCCACACGCTGCTGCTGCCCACCGGAAAGATTAGCCGGGTAATAATCGAGCCGGTCGGCCAGCCCAACTTTTTCCAGCATCAACGCCGCCAGTTCACGGCACGCGGTCGTGCTCTTTTTCAGTACCCGACGCGGTGCCAGCATCACATTCTCCAACGCTGTCATATGTGGGAACAGATTAAAACTCTGGAACACCATGCCTACCGAGCGGCTAATCTCCCGCGCCTGCGAATCACGATCCGTTACCGTCATACCGCCCAACTTGATACTGCCGTCCTGATATCCCTCCAGCCCGTTGATACAACGCAATAAGGTACTTTTACCTGAACCACTGCGGCCAATTATCGAGATCACTTCGCCCATCTCGATATCCAGATCTACGCCTTTAAGTACATGATTCTGGCCATAGTATTTTTGAACCTGATTAATGGTGATCAGCGGCATGAAATTTCCTCTCCAGATAATGGCTGTAACGCGACAACGGATAACACATCAGGAAATAGCCCAGCGCCACTAAGCCAAAAACTTTAAACGGCTGATAAGTGACATTATTGAGCATGGTGCCCGCTTTGGTTAATTCGACAAAACCAATGATCGATGCCAGTGCTGTGCCCTTGATAACCTGCACCGAGAAACCCACGGTCGGTGCAATTGCGATACGCATCGCCTGCGGCACAATCACCCGCAATAACGTCTGGCTGAAACTCAGACCCAGACAGCGGGAGGCCTCCCACTGGCCTTTCGGCAACGCTGCAATACTGCCACACCAGATATCCACCAGAAAGGCACTGGTAAACAGTGTCAAAGCCATCGCCGCAGCCGCCCACGGGCTAACATCAATACCCAACAGCGCTAAGCCGAAGAAGGCCAGAAACAGTTGCATCAGCAACGGCGTACCCTGAAACAATTCGGTATATAGACGGACAAAACGAGCTGCCCAACACCAACGACTCAAGCGCATCAACATCAATGGTAATGTCACTAATGTGCCACCGAAAAAGGCCGTTAGTGACAGTAACAGCGTCCAGCGGGCGGCCAATAACAAGTTACGGATGATATCCCAGTCAGTAAACATCATGAGTTATGGCTCCCAAAGAATCGACGGCCAACCGCCAGCAGTAATTGGCGCATTGCGATGGCTAACAACAAATAGAGCAAGGTGGTCACCAGATAGACTTCAAAACTGAGGAAGGTGCGCGACTGAATCAGGTTGGCGGCAAATGTCAGTTCTTCAAATGACATCTGTGATACCACCGCAGAACCGAGCATCACAATAATGCACTGGCTTACCAGCGCCGGATAAATGCGCTGTAACGACGGCGGTAGGATCACGCGGAAAAAAGTCTGACTACGGCGTAACCCTAATACCCGCCCCGCCTCCCACTGGCCTTTAGCGCTGGCTTGAATCCCGGCACGAATAATCTCCGTGCTATAAGCGCCCAGATTGATAGTCATCGCCAATAAGGCTGCCTGACCGGCACTAAGTTTCAAGCCAAGTGCCGGTAAACCAAACACAATAAAAAACAGTTGCACCACGAATGGGGTATTACGCACAATTTCTACATAACCGCCCCATATCCGGCGCAATATAACCCTATCACCACAGCGAATTGCTGCTCCCGCTATCCCCAGCGCAATACCGCCGAGGGTGGCCATAGCCGTCAGCTCAATGGTGGTCAACAGGCCCGACAATAGTTCAGGCAGATAAGGCCACAAAGCAGAGAAATTAAGCTGATAGGTCATAGCCAACTCCTGTTATGCACCCAAATCAGCCGGTAACGGCGCCTTCAACCATTTCTCGAACAAACCATTTAGCGTGTTATCCTGCAATGCTTCCCCAATCAGAGCATCCACTTTGGCTTTCAGAGCCGGTTCTCCCTGACGCAAACCGATATAACACGGTGAATCTTTCAGCATAAACTTCGCCACCGGTGCCTGGGTTGGATTCTGGCGAACCAGTGCACTGACCACCAAATTGCCCGTCGCCAAATAATTCACCTGACCAGACAGGTAGGCTGACAGCGTAGTGTTGTTATCTTCATACCGTTTAATCTGAGCATCTTTAGGGGCTAACTCACTCAGCACCATATCTTCCACTGCACCACGGGTTACCCCCACCGTTTTACCTGCCAATTGTTCTGGTTGCTTCAGTGCATCGTCTTTAGCACCAAATACACCCAAGAAAAACGGTGCATAGGCACGGCTAAATGCGATAGCTTTTTCCCGTTCAGGATTTTTACCCAAGCTGGAAATCACTAAATCCACTTTATCCGTTTGCAGATAAGGCACTCGGTTGGCACTGGTCACCGGCACCAGTTGCAACTTTAGTTTCATCTTATCGGCCAAATAATGTGCCATGTCGATGTCATAACCCTGCGGCTGAAGATCCGTACCAACCGAGCCAAATGGCGGGAAATCCTGTGGAACGGCGACCCGCAACACACCACGCTGCTGAATTTGCTCTAACTGATCGGCTAACACCGAAGGAGCCTGAACCCATATCAGTGCAGCACCCAGCAAGGCCAACATCCGCTTTTTCATGTTCATAGCATATCTCCGATAACTCAGTAATGAAACGATGGGTTCTTTAAAAGCAAATACTGAAACCATCGTTGCAACTACTATGCCAATGATAACCTATGACGAGAGGCCCATATTTAGGCTCACTACACGAATCACAAGGAATAAATCGAAGAGAGAGACTCACAATCAAGGTGCAAATCAACAATCAAAATGCACCACAAAAGTGCATTAATTGATAAAAAGAAGGCGTTAGCGCGCCGCCGGGAGGTGAAAGTGACATAAGCTGTCGCAACAGCCAGAAGAGTGTTACCCCTTCGGACACTGAACTAAACGATAGCCTTTTGACCTATATGGCGAACAAACTACCGTTGCTCTAACTCTCCTAAATCATCATATAAATCAGCGATTTGATGAATTCGCTGACGGCCCTGTGCGAGCATTTCATGCAACAAAGCATTACTCAGTAAATTTGCCAGACTCATGGCCGAAGAGTAGCTATCAAAAGCCGATACGCTGTCGAGCGGCGTAGTCAACCGCCAACCTGCTAACGGCAATATTGACTGAGCTTGCGGCTCACAAATCAGCAGCGTCGGCACGCCTTGTACCTGCATTTGTAGCAGGATCTCGCGGATAACTTTTGGCCGGCGGCGAAATGCCGCCACAATAACTAAATCACGCGGCGTGACATCCACCAACTCCTCTGCCAGCGTCTGCCCCGCTTGTGGCACCAACTGCACGTGCTGGCGCACCTGCAACAACTGTTGACGTAAATGCAGAGCAACCGGGTAACTGTTTCGTAGCCCCAATAATAAGATACGCGGCGCACGTATCATCGCATCGATAACCTCGGCTAACTGACGGCTATCCAACTGACTCACCCAATGCGTTAAATTCGCCATTTCTTGCTTATAGTGGCGCGCCAGCAAGGTGTTCCCTTGTACCGCATCACGACTATCGGTCAATGGCATACCGCTTTGACGCAAGGTGCGTACTTCTTCACGCATTTCCCGATAACTGGCGTACCCCAAGCGCTTAAACAGCCGGCTAACCGTGGCCTTAGACACCCCACTCAAGCGCGCCAATTCAGCACTGTTATAGCTAATCAGGTCGTCAAAATGATCAAAAATAAAATCAGTAACGCGCTGCTCCTGCGGGGTCAACTGTGCATAATGCGCCCGCAAACGTTCATCAATCTGTTTCATACCCTTCTCCGGCCAATGAAACTATCGTTTCAGCATAAGCATTTTTGCGGAAAATAGCACACAAGCCCACCGCAGTAATAAGATAATTTTCATGCTGAGTGCTATCTGTCATTCGCCAGCGAGTCGGCCACGGTTCGATTAGCCTGCTTGGTTGAAGCAAAGTGATCACCGATCGAGTATCAACTAAAACCCGATCTGAACTGAGATAAAATTTATCCCTTGGTTTATCATTCCTAATTATCTAATACTGTCGCTCTTATCAATTCAGAATAATTCCTTATGACACAAAAAGCTGAAAACTCCGGGTTAAGTCCGGCATTGATCGTGTTGATGTCGGTCGCAACCGGACTGGCTGTTGCCAGCAACTACTATGCCCAGCCACTGCTGGAAACCATCGCACAAGCCTTTAATCTCTCGGTCAATCAAGCTGGATTTATCGTTACTGCGGCCCAGTTGGGCTATGCTGTGGGATTAATGTTCCTGGTGCCGCTAGGGGATATGTTTGAACGCCGTGGGCTGATTGTGGGCATGACCTTGCTGGCTGCTGGCGGCATGCTGATTACCGCGATGTCACAAAACCTCACTATGATGATTGTTGGCACCGCGCTCACTGGTTTGTTCTCAGTGGTGGCACAATTACTGGTGCCGCTGGCGGCCACTCTGGCTGCGCCGGAAAAACGCGGCAAGGTGGTCGGTATTATTATGAGTGGTCTGCTGCTGGGGATTTTGCTGGCACGAACCGTGGCAGGAGCACTGGCCTCCATTGGCGGTTGGCGCACCATTTATTGGGTCGCCAGCGCGCTGATGTTCGTCATGGCATTGGTATTGTGGCGCTACCTGCCGCGCTATAAACAACATACCGGTTTAAATTACGGCCAGCTGCTTGGTTCAATATTCTCGCTGTTTATTCGAACACCCGTGCTGCGCACCCGTGCCTTGCTCGGCGCGCTCTCGTTTGCCAACTTTAGTGTGTTGTGGACGTCGATGGCCTTCTTACTGGCTTCTCCCCCCTTCGGCTATTCAGAAGCTACTATCGGGCTATTTGGCCTGGTCGGTGCTGCTGGCGCGTTGATGGCGACCAAAGCGGGCCAATTGGCGGATAAAGGTAAAGCCCGCATCACCACCAGTGTTGGTTTGGGATTACTGCTGTTGTCTTGGATACCTATCGCCCTGGGGCAACATTCCATAATCGCGCTGATTATCGGCATTGTGGTGTTGGATCTGGCGGTTCAGGGGGTGCATGTCACCAATCAGAGCGTGATATATCGCATGATGCCGGAAGCCAGAAATCGCTTAACCGCCGGTTATATGACCACTTACTTTATCGGCGGGGCGTTAGGTTCGCTGATTTCAGCAGCAGCATACCAACATGCCGGCTGGTATGGTGTGGCAATGGCCGGTTTGGTGCTGTGCATACTAAATATTACGACGTGGCTGGCCGGTAAACGCTTTGATCCTCCCGTTAATCAACCCGTTGAGTGACCTTAATTAGTTAGCTAACTAATAATCAATGCAGATATAAATTTGGGTTATAGGGTATTAAGAAAATTACCACTCTGGTAATGTTACCTAACTTGTTATTTTGCCCTGTAACCCAAAGATCTTATGCCAAGCCAAATCACCGACTCTCCTCCAGCTACCCGGTCAACCGCCACCTTTACGGAGGGCATTACCGATAGCCTGCCTATCGTTATCGGCTATTTACCCGTCGCCTTCGCCTTTGGTCTGAGTTCGGTAAAACTGGGTTTTACCCCGCTGGAAGGTATTTTCTTCTCTTGCATCATTTATGCCGGTGCCAGCCAATTCGTTATTACCGCCCTGCTCAGCGCCGGGATGTCATTATGGGTTTCCGCCTTAACCGTGATGGCAATGGATATCCGTCATATCTTGTATGGACCGGCACTCAAACACCGTATTCTGACCAAATTATCCGGTAAAAAAACCGCGCTGTGGGCATTTGGTTTGACCGATGAAGTGTTTGCTGCTGCCACCACCAAGTTAATGAAAGAAGAGCGACGCTGGAGCGAAAACTGGATGCTCGGTATCGCGTTTACCTCTTGGCTATCTTGGGTGGCAGGTACCGCAATCGGTGCCATGTTTGGCAATGGCCCGTTGGAGAATTATCCCGCTATTGAGGCCTCCCTCTCCTTTATGTTACCGGCGTTGTTCTTGAGCTTTCTGCTGGCCTCATTTAAACGCCAATACAGCCTAACCGTTATCGCCTCGCTGAGTGGCGCATTGCTCGGCGCCGTGTTGTTCTCTATTCCGGTGGCGATTTTGGCCGGAATTGGCGCAGGGTGCCTGGCCGCCCTGCTGCAACCCACACCAGAAGTGGTGACCGAACACAGTGAAAATAACGAGCAGGAGCCGACACCATGAATTCAGATGTCCTGATTATTGGGTTAGTGGTGGGAACGGTAAATTACCTGTTTCGTTATTTGCCACTGCGCCTGGGACCAGCACGTAAACAAGCGGGTCTGCAACGAGGCAGAGTTTCACTGCTGTTGGACAGCATTGGGATTGCTTCTATCTGTGCGTTATTGGTGGTTTCCAGTACACCAGAAATTATGCATAACCCGCAGAAACTCATGCCGACACTGATTGGCTTTCTGGTTATCTGTGGCTGCTTTTATAAAACCAACAGTATTATCTTCGCCACGTTATTTGGCGCGATCAGCTATGGACTGACATTCAAATTGCTCATGATTTTGGGATAAGAGATTGCCTGAATTGTGAGCTAAAACACAATAACCTTACAATTAGTGATACTAATTACTTACAAACAGTGACTGAATAACACGAATTGCTAAATTTTTCTCGAATTATACCGTTTACATTATTAGTCACTATCGTTACTGTACCATTTGAAATTAATGAGGCTCATTATAATGGGAAGTTCGTTTAGTCCTATAGAACAGATGCTTAATTTTCGTGCCAAACGCCAGAAAGATTTCCCTTATCAGGAAATTCTACTGACACGCTTGTGTATGCATATGCACAGTAAGTTGCTAGAAAATCGCAACAAGATGCTGAAAGCACAAGGAATTAACGAAACCTTATTTATGGCATTAATTACGCTGGATGCGCAGGAAAGTCGCAGTATCCAACCGTCTGAACTGAGTGCGGCACTGGGTTCTTCGCGCAGCAATGCGACCCGCATTGCTGACGAACTGGAAAAGAAAGGTTGGATTGAGCGCCGCGAAAGCCACAATGACCGCCGTTGTTTGCATTTGCATCTGACCGAGGCGGGCGTTGAGTTTTTGAATCAGCTGCTGCCCCCACAACATAAATGTCTGCATTTTCTTTGGTCAACCCTAGACGCTGACGAACAGCAACAGCTTGAAACGCTGACGCGCAAATTACTGTCTCGTTTAGATCAAATGGAAGTACCGGAGCAGTAATTCCAATATATCTATCCAGGCGCATTACTTGATCCAAGTAAACAACTATGCGATCCCCACATAGCTGGAGACTCACGCCTTTGTTCGCCATTTTTTAAGGGCTGAACTGACGATTGATTTACTCGGCTAATACCCGGATATTGCAGCCCAACGTCCGTTATAAAACTGGGATTATCGGCAGTGATGAGCTGTTGGTAACCGAATCACAATATCTACAACAGCAACAATCGGAACTTAGCGCCAGCAACCATTTATTGCAGGCCAAGATTAGTTTGATCCGTTCATTGGGTGGTGGTCATCAGGCCCCGGTCAATGAGGGTTCACAAAATAAAACAATATAAAATGTGGGGAAGACCATGAGTACAAGCGCGGAAGCTCAAATCCCGCAACAACCGCAGAACAAGAAGAAGCAACGTAAACGCATACTTCTTCTCCTGACGGTTATTTTTATCATCCTTGGCGTGGCCTATTTTATTTATTGGTTCTTGGTGTTACGTCATCATCAAGAGACTGATAATGCTTATATTTCAGGCAACCAGATACAGATCATGTCGCAGGTTCCCGGCAGCGTAGTCAGTGTCAATTTCGAAAATACAGATTTTGTTAAAAGTGGCGATGTACTGCTGGCTCTTGACCCAACTGATGCCGAACAGGCGTTTGAGCAGGCAAAAACCGCACTGGCTAACAGTGTGCGTCAAACCCACCAGCTCATGATTAACAGTAAGCAGTATCAGGCGAATATTGCCCTGAAAAAAACTGAACTGAGTAAATCACAAAATGACCTACAACGCCGTGTGGTGCTCGGTTCGGCTAATGTCATTGGCCGTGAAGAGCTGCAACACGCCCGTGATGCCGTCGATGCCGCACAGGCTTCGCTGGATGTTGCGATTGCACAATACAATGCCAATCAGGCATTGGTTTTAAATACCCCATTAGAAAAACAACCGGCTGTCGAGCAGGCTGCGGCCAAGTTACGTGATGCCTGGCTCTCCTTGCAACGGACCAAAGTTGTCAGCCCGGTAGACGGTTTTGTTTCACGCCGCAGTGTGCAAGTGGGTGCTGAAATTGCCAATGGCGCGCCATTAATGGCAGTTATCCCGGCAAACCAGATGTGGGTTGACGCTAACTTTAAAGAGACACAGTTAGCGAATATGCGCATTGGCCAAAGCGCCACAGTCATAACTGATTTCTATGGTGATGACGTGGTTTATCAGGGGAAAGTGGTTGGTCTGGACATGGGGACCGGCAGTGCCTTCTCACTGTTACCGGCGCAAAATGCCACCGGTAACTGGATTAAAGTGGTTCAGCGCCTGCCAGTCCGTATCGAACTGGATAACAAACAACTGGCTGAACATCCGCTGCGTATTGGCCTGTCTACCACGGTTAGAGTGGATACCGCCAATACCGACGGCCAAGTGCTGGCACAAAATGTGCGTAAAGAACCTGCATTTGTAACTAACGCGCTGTCACTGGATTTAGCACCGGTTAATCAAATGATTAGCGACATTGTTCATGCGAATGCGGGTTAATGTTGATGCAAATGCAAGTTAAGCGCGCCGGAGGCCTCTGTGGCACAAAAACCGCTTGAGGGTGCCCAACTCGCCTGGATGACGGTCGCGCTATCATTAGCAACCTTCATGCAGGTGTTGGACTCCACCATTGCAAACGTGGCTATTCCTACTATTGCCGGTGATTTAGGCTCATCCAATTCGCAAGGCACTTGGGTTATTACTTCGTTCGGGGTGGCAAATGCTATTTCGATCCCCATCACCGGCTGGCTGGCCAAGCGCATTGGTGAAGTGCGCCTGTTCCTGTGGGCAACCGGACTATTTGCTCTGGCTTCATGGTTGTGTGGTATTTCCAACAGCCTGGGGATGCTTATCTTCTTCCGGGTGATTCAGGGATTGGTCGCAGGGCCATTGATTCCGCTATCGCAAAGCCTGTTACTGAATAATTATCCGCCAGCCAAGCGAAGTATGGCCTTGGCATTGTGGTCGATGACAATTGTCGTGGCCCCGATATTTGGGCCGATCCTCGGCGGTTATATCAGCGATAACTATCACTGGGGCTGGATCTTCTTTATCAACATCCCTATCGGGCTGGTGGTTATTTTGGTCGCAGGCAGTACCTTAAAAGGGCGTGAGACCAAAACTGAAATCAAACCCATTGATACGGTGGGGCTGGTGCTATTGGTGGTTGGGATCGGCGCGTTACAAATCATGCTTGACCAAGGTAAGGAGCTGGATTGGTTTAACTCGACCGAGATTATCGTCCTGACGGTCATTGCCGTGATTGCCATTACCTTCTTGATAGTCTGGGAACTAACCGACGACCACCCAGTGATTGATCTCTCGTTATTCAAATCGAGAAACTTTACCATTGGTTGCTTGTGTATCAGCCTGGCCTATATGTTGTACTTTGGCGCTATTGTCTTGCTGCCACAACTACTACAGGAGGTATATGGCTACACCGCCACCTGGGCTGGCTTGGCATCTGCGCCGGTAGGCATATTGCCGGTGCTGTTATCACCGATCATTGGCCGCTTCTCTCATCGAATTGATATGCGACAGTTAGTCACCTTCAGCTTCATTATGTATGCGGTATGTTTCTACTGGCGGGCTTACACATTCGAACCGGGAATGGATTTTGGTGCATCGGCGTGGCCACAATTTGTGCAAGGCTTTGCTATTGCCTGCTTCTTTATGCCACTGACCGCCATTACGTTATCTGGCTTGCCGCCAGAGCGCATGGCCGCAGCATCCAGTTTGTCTAACTTCCTGCGAACCTTGGCGGGATCGATTGGTACCTCCATCACCACAACGCTCTGGACGCAAAGAGAATCGATGCACCATTCGCAACTGACCGAGTTTGTTAACCCGTTCAACCCGAATGCGACATTGATGTATCAGGAGTTGGAAAAACTGGGGATGAATCAGCAACAAGCCTCGGCTTATCTGGCACGGGAAATTACCAATCAGGGGCTGATTATCTCAGCAAATGAGATCTTCTGGCTCTCGGCGGGGGTATTCCTGCTGCTGCTGGCGCTGGTGTGGTTTGCCAAGCCACCCTTTACCTCCGGTGGCGGCGGCGGTGCGCACTAGCGGCTAACGCTGAGCAACAAAAAGGGCACTGACTTATCATCAGCGCCCTTTTTTATTTTTCTAGCTCAATGATATACCCAAAGTCATTGGAGTTGCAGGTAGGCAGCAAGCAATGCCGCTAACAACCCTGCTGCTGCAAGGACCAGGGTATTATTGGGCGCTATTCTGACGCCACCACTCCGACAGCAAAATACCGGTTGCCACTGACACATTCAGGCTTTCTACCCGGCCAGTACCGCCGATAGACACACTCATATCGCCCTGCTGCCAGGCACTGTCGGTCAGGCCATCACTCTCTTGACCTAATACCAGCACCATTTTGGCAGGCAGTTCAGCTTTTGACAGACTGACACCTTTATGACTCGATGTGGTCACGATGGTGTAACCGGCTTTACGGAAGGTATCCAATACCGAGAGGAAATCGTCTGCATTGATAGCCTTGATATGCTCCGCACCACCTTCAGCCGTACGCACTGCAGCACCCGATTCCAGCATCGCCGGATCTTGCAACAACACGCCGTTAATACCGAAATGCGCACAGGTCCGCATAATGCCGCCGAGGTTATGTGGGTTACCCACATCTTCCAGCGCCAGTACACAATCTTTAGCCTGAGTCTGCTGTTGCAGATAGGTTTCTGCATCCAGACCCTGACGTTTCTTGATAAGGAAGCACACACCACCATGGTGTTCAGTGCCAGAAGCCTTCGCCAGCTCCTCTTCTTCAACCACATGATAAGCCTTGCGGTTAGCCGCCATCCATTTCAACGCTTCGCGAAAACGAGGGGTAACTGACTGCACAAACCAGGCGCGGACGATAGCGTCTGGGCGGCTTTCAAACAATGCCTTACAAGCATTCTCACCATAAACACGTGTTTCTTCAGCCCGCTGACGGCGCAATTGCGCCGGATCTACATGACTTTTACCGCTGATGCCACCATGATCAAACTCTGGCTCTTCTGATGGCGCACGGGATACCGTTTTCCACGGTGAATCGTAAGGGCCATTGCCTTCAGAACGTGCCGGGCGGCTAGGACTCACGCGTTCATTACGGCCGGAATCATTACGACGTGAATCATTATTACGCGATGAACTGCCCCGACTCGCATTGTCACCTGGACGACCTTTGCTTGCCGGACGCTGGTTTTTACTACGGTTATTGTTGTTACGGTCGTCACTGCTGCTTTCGTCACTGCGGACGTACATCACTTTAACTTTGCCGTTTTTGCCACTAAATGAATCGTTCATTGTCTTCTCCACCAACGCGCAGGGCGCGAAGATTACCTGATGTCCGCCCGGTTAGCCATAAGCAAGCGCTAAAAGCTAGCAACTATCGTATTCATCGAATAAACCTTTTTGGCACTTATCCCATTTATCTCCATAATAGATAACAACAAGGAAACAAGTCAGCGATGTTTTCTCTTCTATCTATTGAGACACTAAATAAAGGCTAATTTATGAATACGGTATGTACAGCTTGTATGGCGACTAACCGCCTACCGGAAGAACGTATTGATGACGGCGCTAAATGTGGGCGCTGCGGCCACTTTTTATTTGATGGCGAGGTGATTAACGCCACCACTGAAACGCTGGATAAATTGCTGCAAGATGACCTGCCGGTGGTCATCGACTTCTGGGCTCCGTGGTGCGGGCCTTGCCGCAGCTTCGCGCCTATCTTTGAAGATGTTGCCGCAGAACGCGCCGGAAAAGTCCGTTTCGTCAAAGTTAACACCGAAGCCGAACCCGAGCTTAGTACCCGTTTCCGTATCCGCAGCATTCCTACTATTATGCTGTACCGCAACGGTAAAATGGTCGACATGCTCAGTGGCGCATTGCCAAAAGCGCCTTTTGATCATTGGCTAGATGAGCAATTATCAGTAGAGCCAGCCACCCGATAAGCTAGTTTAACTCATTTATCGCGTCTCGGCGCAACGTAGTCGCCCGGTGAGATTGATGCCCTGACAGTTTTTTGTCGGGGCATTGTTTTTTTGTTTTATGGTATGACTAAGCGTATGGGTTGATTAGAATAGCGCTATTTCATCAGGAGTCCGTCGTGACTGAAATATTGATCACTGACCATGCTTTATTAGATACGATCCTCACGACGGAAAATGCCGTACTGCGTTTACGCCGGCAGCGTTTAGCCGCATCCACGCGCGCCTATCGTGCCCGTGGCTGTCGCGCAATACGTTGTCAGGGCTGCCTGTTGGCAGAGCGTTTTTGTTTGTGCGATACCATAAAACCGCAGCCAGCCGCCAGCCGCTTTTGCCTGATTATGTTTGATACCGAACCCCTAAAACCCAGCAATACCGGCCGCTTGATCGCAGATATTCTACCCGACACCCAAGCCTTTCTCTGGGCGCGCACTGAAGTTGACCCTGCATTGCTGGCGGCCATTGGCGACCCTGCGCGTCAGCCATATGTCGTATTCCCAGAAAAATACGCTGAACCGCCACGGCAGATACTTAATCACTTGCCCATTAGCGATAAGCCTCCGCTATTTATACTGCTGGACGGCACCTGGAACGAAGCCAAAAAGATGTTCCGCAAAAGTCCCTATCTGGCTGACCTGCCGATGCTGTCACTCAATGTCACTAATAGCTCGGATTATCTGTTACGCGAAGCCCCACGCCCAGAGCAACACTGCACGGTCGAAGTCGCCGCTGCTCTGCTACAACAAGCGGGTGATATTCAGGCCGCAGACCAATTAACGGCCCATTTCCTCTATTTCCGCCAGCAATATTTAGCGGGAAAACCTCACCATCCAGTGGGGCGAGTCACAGCAACTGTCGAAGAAAGCACATAAAATCAGATAAGCTGTCTTTAACTTATACCCAATAGATTTCAGGGCGCAGAAAGGCGGCGAATCGTTCTGGAACCAGTTTGAACAGTATTGATGCGAGCCCGCAGGCTGAGTGAGCGCAGCCAACACACCTGCAACTTGAAAGATAACGGGGATAAACGATGAGCCAACGTGGATTAGAAGCACTACTACGCCCGAAGTCTATTGCGGTTATCGGCGCTTCTGAAAAACCGGATCGCGCCGGTTTCCTGATGATGCGTAATTTGCTGGATGGCGGCTTCAATGGCCCTATTCTACCGGTGACCCCAACCCATAAAGCAGTATGTGGTGTATTGGCTTACGCAGATATCGCTAGCCTGCCGATTACGCCCGATCTGGCGATTTTGTGTACTCATGACAGCCGCAATTTGGCCCTGTTGGAAGATCTCGGCATCCGTGGCTGTAAAGCAGTCATCATTCTGTCTGCCGCAACCGAACAGTTCCCAGAGCTGAAAGCCTGCGCGCAACGCCATCATATGCGCTTACTTGGCCCCAACAGCCTGGGTTTGCTGGCTCCGTGGCAAGGGTTAAATGCCAGTTTCTCACCCGTTCCCATCAAGAAAGGGCGGCTGGCATTTATCTCTCAATCAGCCGCGGTAGCCAACACCATTCTCGACTGGGCGCAGCAGCGGGAAGTTGGCTTCTCGTATTTTATTGCGCTGGGTGACAGCCTGGATATTGATGTCGATGACTTACTCGATTTCCTGGCCAGAGATGGCAAAACCAGTGCCATTATGCTGTATATCGAACATATCAGTGATGCGCGCCGGTTTTTATCCGCCTCGCGCAGCGCTTCGCGCAATAAACCGATTCTGGTGGTCAAAAGTGGCCGCACACAGCGTGCTCAGCAGTTGCTAAATGGTCAGCAAGGGCTGGACGCGGCTTATGATGCGGCGATTCAGCGGGCTGGCCTGCTGCGGGTGCAGGATACTCACGAGCTATTCTCCGCCGTCGAAACACTCAGCCACATGCACCCACTACGGGGTGAACGGTTATTGATTGTCAGCAATGGTTCCGCCCCGGCGGCCATGGCGCTGGATGAGCTGATCAGCCGTAATGGCAAGTTGGCAACACTGTCTGATACCACCCAATCGGCGCTGAGTGCCGTGCTACCCTCTTTTGTTTCCTTACGTAACCCCATAGACTTGCGCGATGATGCCAGCGCTGAGCGCTATCTGGCGGCGCTTAAACCGCTACTCGACAGTACCGACTACGATGCGCTATTGCTGATTCATTCCCCGAGCGCTGCTGCGCCAGGGAGCAAAACAGCAGAATTACTGATTTCCGCTATCCGTCAGCACCCACGTGGCAAGCGCCTTACTCTGCTCACTAACTGGTGTGGTGAATATTCATCGCAAGATGCACGCCGACTGTTCACCGAAGCCGGGATCCCCACCTATCGCACACCGGAAGGGGCGATTACTGCCTTTATGCATATGGTGGAATATCGCCGTAACCAGAAGCAATTGAAAGAGACACCTGCGCTGCCTGTCGGCCTCACCGCCAACACCGCCCACGTGCATCAGTTGATTCGCCAGGCGCTGGCAGAAGGTGCCACCCAGCTTGATACCCATGAAGTACAACCGATACTTGAAGCTTATGGCCTCAGCACACTGCCAACCTGGATTGCCAGTGACAGCGTAGAAGCGGTGCATATCGCCGAACGATTGGGCTATCCGGTTGCCATCAAACTACGCTCGCCGGATATCCCGCACAAGTCAGAAGTCCAGGGCGTAATGCTGTATCTTCGTACCGCAATTGAAGTACAGCGGGCTGCTGACGATATTCTTGACCGGGTAAGGCGCACTTATCCGCAAGCCCGTATCCACGGGTTGCTGGTGCAAAGTATGGCGAACCGCGCAGGCGCTCAGGAATTGCGAATTGCAGTAGAGCAAGATGCGATTTTCGGCCCGTTGATCATGTTAGGTGAAGGTGGCATCGAATGGCATCATGAAACTCAGGCCGCCGTCGCGCTGCCGCCACTCAATATGGCACTGGCCCGCTACCTGATTATACAAGCGGTCAAAGGCGGCAAAATTCGCAGCCGTGGATCATTACAACCCTTGGATATCCCTGGCTTGAGCCGTTTACTGGTACAAGTCTCTAATCTAATTCTCGATTGCCCCGAAATCAGCCGGTTAGATATTCACCCGGTACTTGCGTCAGGCAGCGAATTCACGCTGTTGGATGTTTCGATGCAACTGGCACCTGTCAGCGGCGATCCGCAGGCACGGTTGGCGATCCGCCCCTATCCACACGAGTTGGAACAAAAGGTCGAACTTAAAGATGGTTCTCACTGTCTGTTCCGCCCAATTTTGCCAGAAGATGAACCACTACTAAAATTGTTTATTGATCAAGTCACTAAAGAAGATCTCTACTATCGCTACTTCAGTGAAATAAATGAATTCAGCCATGAGGATTTGGCGAATATGACGCAGATTGACTATGATCGAGAAATGGCATTTGTCGCTGTGCGCCAAAAAAATAATGGCCCTGAAATTATTGGCGTCACGCGCGCATTGTCTGACCCTGACAATATTGACGCCGAGTTTGCCGTGTTGGTGCGCTCAGACCTTAAAGGGCTGGGTCTGGGGCGGGAACTATTAGAAAAGATGATTCAGTATACTCGCAGCCATGGGTTAACACGGTTAACCGCAGTCACCATGCCCAACAACCGTGGCATGATCGGTTTAGCTAAAAAACTCGGTTTTAGTATTGATGTACAGATGGAAGATGGGATCGTTAATCTGGAGCTGACACTTTGATTTCAGTTACATGAATCACCGTGATATATACCACAACCCCAAACGATTCGGTCTTTGGCAGGCAAAACTTGCGCACAATCCGCGAAAGTAGTGGTATTATCGCCCAACTCAATGGATTAGTGTTTTTAGGATATGGCGGTTCTGCCATCAAATAACAAGAGAAGAAGCGCACTGTGATGTTGTCAAAATTCAAACGTAGTAAACATCAACAACACCTTGCACAACTGCCCAAACTCCCTCAGTCAGTTGATGATGTCCAAACACTTTATTGCCCCAAGGTTTTCCGCTCCACTCTGCTGGATTTAATAGGCCTGGCGACCAAACGTATTTATCTGGTGGCGCTCTACCTGGAGCAGGATGATGCAGGCCGGGACGTAATGAATGCCCTCTATCAGGCTAAGCTTCAGCGCCCAGAACTGGAGATTTGCGTGCTGGTAGACTGGCACCGCGCACAACGTGGGCGTATTGGAGCCGCAGCGGTCAATACCAATGCTGATTGGTACTGTGAAATGGCGGCCAATCATCCGAATGTTTGCGTTCCGATTTACGGTGTTCCAGTCAATACTCGCGAAGCACTCGGCGTGTTGCATCTGAAAGGTTTTATCATTGATGATACTGTGATTTACAGTGGTGCCAGTATCAATGATGTCTACCTCTATCAAAACGATAAGTATCGTTATGACCGATACCAATTAATCACGAACCCATCATTGGCCGAAATTATGGTCGATTACGTGAAACAACGGATGCTAAGTGCAGGAGCGGTGCAACGCTTGGATCGTGCTGATCGGCCGACCAATCCTGAGATTAAAAATGAGACCCGACAGTTTCGCTCGTCACTGCGCGACATCGGCTATCAATTTCCGGCACAAGCGAGTAATGATGAACTGGCCGTCACCCCATTGGTTGGCTTAGGCAAAAAGAGTCAACTGAATAAAACAATTCATCATTTAATGGCCTCCGCTGACGAACGACTCACTATTTGTACACCTTACTTTAATCTGCCAGCACTGTTAGTCCGCAATATCATTTATCTACTGCGTGAAGGCAAACAGGTCGAGATTATTGTTGGTGACAAAACAGCAAATGACTTTTATATTCCAGAAGATCAACCGTTTAAGATTATTGGCGCGTTACCTTACTTATACGAAATCAACCTGCGTCGCTTCCTGAGTCGCTTACAGCGTTTTGTCGATAGCGGGCAATTAATCGTGCGCCTGTGGAAAGATGGCGACAATACTTATCATCTGAAAGGAATGTGGGTTGATAATAATTGGCAGTTGATTACCGGTAATAACCTGAATCCACGCGCATGGCGTTTGGATCTGGAAAATGCCATTTTGATCCACGATCCTAAGCATGAGATGCACGAGCAGCGCGCTAAAGAGCTGGAGTGTATCCGTACTCATACTAAAGTTGTTTCACATTACCTTGAGCTTGAGAATATTCAGCAATATCCAGTCAAGGTTCGCAAATTGATCCGTCGTTTGCGCAGGATCCGTATCGATCGGCTGATTAGCCGCATTCTATAAATATGAAAGCCCGGTTACATGCCGGGTTTTTTGTATCTAGCCAGAGGAGAGACGGCATGTGGTGCCCACCTTATCTTCGCCCATTACTTATCGCCCCACTGTTTTTTCTCAGTTCTGCATGCACGCATATGGCTAATGATAATTGGACTGGGAAAGATAAGGCACAACATTTCTTTGCCTCCGCCGTTTTAGCCGCCGCTGGCACTGCCTATGGTGAACATCAAAATTGGTCCGATGCCAAGAGCCGTAATTTTGGCCTGCTGTTTTCTATCGGGATCGGGGCGGGTAAGGAGTTATATGATAGTCGTCAAGGTGGGACTGGCTGGAGCTGGAAGGATTTTGCCTGGGACGTCGCCGGTGCAATGACAGGTTACAGCCTTTATCAAGCGGCAAACTGACCCCACTACAGCAATAAACACGCTATTCCTACGATAAAACCTTACTTACCTGGTTCAAATCCTCACAGCTAAATCCATAAACAAAAAAAACCACCTATCAAGGTAGCCTTTTGTTTTATTCATCGCTGTGACGGCCGGATTTGACTCACCTGCCCCTGCAATATTTGACTCGTCTGACTATGAGCCCTGCGACGCAACCACTCTAAGGTCACTATTTATACCTATTTCACTATTCTGCCCATAGCAAAAACCCCACGCTTTTGGCATGGGGTCTCGGCTTTATTTGATGCCTGGCAGTATACGAATGGCATGCCCCATTCCCGAACGAAACGCAACAAACCATCATGCGTTATGCAGCGAGTAGATACTCTAAAAATACCTCATTCGGTGAGCTGTATTCCAGAGATTTGCGCCCCCGAGTGTTGAGGATGTGCTCCAGTCTCGCAATATCTTCATCGCTGACGCCATTAAAATCGGTTCCTTTCGGATAAAACCGCCGTATCAGACCGTTGGTATGCTCATTCAACCCCCGCTCCCAGGAATGATAAGGCCGGGCAAAGTAAACCTTTGCGCCCGTTACCTGAGTGATGTCCTTATGTTTCGCAAACTCGGGTCCGTTATCTGCCGTCAGGGTTTTAAACTCACAGAAAGTATTCGCCACGATGTCCCTGAACGCTTCCACGACGCTCTCAGCGCACTTATTGGGGAGTTTACGGATAATGACCTGCTTTGTGGCTTTGTCCACGACCGTCAGCAGGAATGACTTCTGGTCTTTGCCAAAAATCGTATCGATTTCAACATGCCCGGGAACCTGTTTGAGTTCAGCCTCAGCAGGCCTGTGCTCAATGCCAACCCTGTCCGGGATGGGCGTGCGTCCGGGCTCACCCGTATCATAGCGATAGCGTTTACCCCGGTGAGGGAGCTGAAGGTAAAGCTTACCGCCAGCCTGTCTGTCCGAACGGATATAGCGGTAGAGGGTATTTTTGCTGACGGCGATATCAAACTGGATTTTCAGTCTCCCACAGATAACCTCAGGGGAGGTATGTACAGCCAGCGCCTGCCGGAGAAAGTCTTGTGTCTGCTGGCCCAGAGGGACACAGGCATTGTGTGCCGAGGTGGCGCCCCGCCGTTGTCTGGCTAAGGCATCAGCGCGTCTGGAGGAGTAAAGTCCGTTGAAGGCGGGGTCCGTATTACGTCTGAGCTCCCGGCTCAGGGTAGAGCGAGAGACGCCGAGCTCTCTGGCAATGCAGGACTGATTAACGCCTTCAGCTTTTCGTTTTTCGATGTAAAAGCGCTCATGCTGAGTCAAATGTTTTCCCTTCATGCAACAGGGTCTCCGACAGGGTCAATACGGCTATTTTATCCGTACCTGACCGGTGGGTCACTTTGTTGCATTTCGTTTGGGAATTGGCGCATTCCTACCATTCGCCCTTCGGGCCGTTGCAGCAACGTTAAAATCGCTCCTGACGCTTTTTTCCTACAATATTCGTCTCATCTTGAGGATGAGTCTCCCCCCTCCGGGGCCAGCGCAAGCGCTGTTCAAACTGCATTCGCAGTTTGTCGCATATCATGCTCAAGTCGAACCTGCACAACAGACAAACAAAAAAGGCCACCCGTTAGGGTAGCCTCTTTTGCTTATTTGATGCCTGGCAGTGTCCTACTCTCGCATGGGGAGACCCCACACTACCATCGGCGCTACGGCGTTTCACTTCTGAGTTCGGCATGGGATCAGGTGGGACCACCGCGCTATGGCCGCCAGGCAAATTCTGTCTAAACTAAACCCGCTATGCAATCCTGCACACAGCCAGTCAGCCCAATCTCGGAACTTCGCTGAAAATTTCTATCTCTCAAATCTAAAACACCTTTGGTGTTGTAAGGTTAAGCCTCACGGATCATTAGTACTGGTTAGCTCAATGCATCGCTGCACTTACACACCCAGCCTATCAACGTCATAGTCTTTAACGTTCCTTCAGGGGGCTTAAAGCCCCAGGGAAGACTCATCTCGAGGCAAGTTTCCCGCTTAGATGCTTTCAGCGGTTATCTCTTCCGAATTTAGCTACCGGGCAATGCCATTGGCATGACAACCCGAACACCAGTGATTCGTCCACTCCGGTCCTCTCGTACTAGGAGCAGCCCCTCTCAATCTTCCAACGCCCACGGCAGATAGGGACCGAACTGTCTCACGACGTTCTAAACCCAGCTCGCGTACCACTTTAAATGGCGAACAGCCATACCCTTGGGACCTACTTCAGCCCCAGGATGTGATGAGCCGACATCGAGGTGCCAAACACCGCCGTCGATATGAACTCTTGGGCGGTATCAGCCTGTTATCCCCGGAGTACCTTTTATCCGTTGAGCGATGGCCCTTCCATTCAGAACCACCGGATCACTAAGACCTACTTTCGTACCTGCTCGAGCCGTCACTCTCGCAGTCAAGCTAGCTTATGCCTTTGCACTAACCTCACGATGTCCGACCGTGATTAGCTAACCTTCGTGCTCCTCCGTTACTCTTTGGGAGGAGACCGCCCCAGTCAAACTACCCACCAGACACTGTCCTCACCCCGGATCACGGGGCCGAGTTAGAACATCAAACATTAAAGGGTGGTATTTCAAGGTTGGCTCCATGCAGACTGGCGTCCACACTTCGATGCCTCCCACCTATCCTACACATCAAGGCTCAATGTTCAGTGTCAAGCTATAGTAAAGGTTCACGGGGTCTTTCCGTCTTGCCGCGGGTACACTGCATCTTCACAGCGAGTTCAATTTCACTGAGTCTCGGGTGGAGACAGCCTGGCCATCATTACGCCATTCGTGCAGGTCGGAACTTACCCGACAAGGAATTTCGCTACCTTAGGACCGTTATAGTTACGGCCGCCGTTTACTGGGGCTTCGATCAAGAGCTTCGCCTTGCGGCTGACCCCATCAATTAACCTTCCAGCACCGGGCAGGCGTCACACCGTATACGTCCACTTTCGTGTTTGCACAGTGCTGTGTTTTTATTAAACAGTTGCAGCCAGCTGGTATCTGCGACTGGCTTCGGCGCCGAGAGCAAGTCTCTTTACCTAATGCCAGCGTGCCTTCTCCCGAAGTTACGGCACCATTTTGCCTAGTTCCTTCACCCGAGTTCTCTCAAGCGCCTGAGTATTCTCTACCTGACCACCTGTGTCGGTTTGGGGTACGATTTAATGTTACCTGATGCTTAGAGGCTTTTCCTGGAAGCTTGGCATCAACTACTTCACCACCGTAGTGGCTCGTCATCACACCTCAGCGTTGATAAGCAACCGGATTTACCAAGTCACTCCGCCTACATGCTTAAACCGGGACAACCGTCGCCCGGCTAGCCTAGCCTTCTCCGTCCCCCCTTCGCAGTAACACCAAGTACAGGAATATTAACCTGTTTCCCATCGACTACGCTTTTCAGCCTCGCCTTAGGGGTCGACTCACCCTGCCCCGATTAACGTTGGACAGGAACCCTTGGTCTTCCGGCGTGCGGGTTTTTCACCCGCATTATCGTTACTTATGTCAGCATTCGCACTTCTGATACCTCCAGCAACCCTCACAGGTCACCTTCAACGGCTTACAGAACGCTCCCCTACCCAACAACACCTAAGTGTCGCTGCCGCAGCTTCGGTGCATGGTTTAGCCCCGTTACATCTTCCGCGCAGGCCGACTCGACCAGTGAGCTATTACGCTTTCTTTAAATGATGGCTGCTTCTAAGCCAACATCCTGGCTGTCTATGCCTTCCCACATCGTTTCCCACTTAACCATGACTTTGGGACCTTAGCTGGCGGTCTGGGTTGTTTCCCTCTTCACGACGGACGTTAGCACCCGCCGTGTGTCTCCCGTGATAACATTCTTCGGTATTCGGAGTTTGCATCGGTTTGGTAAGTCGGGATGACCCCCTAGCCGAAACAGTGCTCTACCCCCGAAGATGAGTTCACGAGGCGCTACCTAAATAGCTTTCGGGGAGAACCAGCTATCTCCCGGTTTGATTGGCCTTTCACCCCCAGCCACAAGTCATCCGCTAATTTTTCAACATTAGTCGGTTCGGTCCTCCAGTTAGTGTTACCCAACCTTCAACCTGCCCATGGCTAGATCACCGGGTTTCGGGTCTATACCTTGCAACTAGACGCCCAGTTAAGACTCGGTTTCCCTACGGCTCCCCTATTCGGTTAACCTTGCTACAAAATATAAGTCGCTGACCCATTATACAAAAGGTACGCAGTCACCCAACAAAGTAGGCTCCCACTGCTTGTACGTACACGGTTTCAGGTTCTATTTCACTCCCCTCGCCGGGGTTCTTTTCGCCTTTCCCTCACGGTACTGGTTCACTATCGGTCAGTCAGGAGTATTTAGCCTTGGAGGATGGTCCCCCCATATTCAGACAGGATGTCACGTGTCCCGCCCTACTCATCGAGTTCACAGCAAGTGTGTTTTGGTGTACGGGACTATCACCCTGTACCGTGCGACTTTCCAGACGCTTCCACTAACACACAAACTGATTCAGACTCTGGGCTCTTCCCCGTTCGCTCGCCGCTACTGGGGGAATCTCGGTTGATTTCTTTTCCTCGGGGTACTTAGATGTTTCAGTTCCCCCGGTTCGCCTTGCATGGCTATGTATTCACCATGCAATAGTGCAACGAATTGCACTGGGTTTCCCCATTCGGGTATCGTCGGTTGTAACGCTTCATATCAGCTTACCGACGCTTTTCGCAGATTAGCACGCCCTTCATCGCCTCTGACTGCCTAGGCATCCACCGTGTACGCTTAGTCGCTTAACCTCACAACCCAAAGGTGTTTCTTATGTTCAAGTCGGTTGCGCGTCGTGAATACAGCGTTGTGCGGTACTCGGAATGCTCATGAACATGAAGTTCACTCCGCTTCCTCTGTGCCGTACGCCTTGCCTTCACTTAGCTCACGCGACTCTCTTCATCAGAATGCACATTGGCATTGCGATTATTTGAGAGACTCTAATACAGGTTAATCCTTACCTCAGTCATTCTACGGAGAGATAAGTTTCAGCTGTATTGTTTCAATTTTCAGCTTGTTCCAGATTGTTAAAGAGCAATATTTCACAACACACTGTGCCTTACGACCGCAGTACGTTTTGAAATAGTTTTTTTATATGGTGGAGCTAAGCGGGATCGAACCGCTGACCTCCTGCGTGCAAGGCAGGCGCTCTCCCAGCTGAGCTATAGCCCCATATAAAAAGCAAAATACCTTATCGGCATAACTCATTCTCAGACAAGGCGCAGTCACGCGACGTTTATGGGTATAAACGAGTGTGTCTGTAACGCACTATGAGGATGAGTTGGTGGGTCTGAGTGGACTTGAACCACCGACCTCACCCTTATCAGGGGTGCGCTCTAACCACCTGAGCTACAGACCCAACAAGGTACTAAAGCCCGACTAATCTCTCAGTCCGGCCTTATTTGCTCGTTACTTTCTATCAGACAATCTGTGTGGACACTACGCAATGCGTATCGTTAGGTAAGGAGGTGATCCAACCGCAGGTTCCCCTACGGTTACCTTGTTACGACTTCACCCCAGTCATGAATCACAAAGTGGTAAGCGCCCTCCCGAAGGTTAAGCTACCTACTTCTTTTGCAACCCACTCCCATGGTGTGACGGGCGGTGTGTACAAGGCCCGGGAACGTATTCACCGTAGCATTCTGATCTACGATTACTAGCGATTCCGACTTCATGGAGTCGAGTTGCAGACTCCAATCCGGACTACGACAGACTTTATGTGGTCCGCTTGCTCTCGCGAGTTCGCTTCACTTTGTATCTGCCATTGTAGCACGTGTGTAGCCCTACTCGTAAGGGCCATGATGACTTGACGTCATCCCCACCTTCCTCCGGTTTATCACCGGCAGTCTCCCTTGAGTTCCCACCATTACGTGCTGGCAACAAAGGATAAGGGTTGCGCTCGTTGCGGGACTTAACCCAACATTTCACAACACGAGCTGACGACAGCCATGCAGCACCTGTCTCACAGTTCCCGAAGGCACCGAAGCATCTCTGCTAAGTTCTGTGGATGTCAAGAGTAGGTAAGGTTCTTCGCGTTGCATCGAATTAAACCACATGCTCCACCGCTTGTGCGGGCCCCCGTCAATTCATTTGAGTTTTAACCTTGCGGCCGTACTCCCCAGGCGGTCGACTTAACGCGTTAGCTCCGGAAGCCACGCCTCAAGGGCACAACCTCCAAGTCGACATCGTTTACAGCGTGGACTACCAGGGTATCTAATCCTGTTTGCTCCCCACGCTTTCGCACCTGAGCGTCAGTCTTTGTCCAGGGGGCCGCCTTCGCCACCGGTATTCCTCCAGATCTCTACGCATTTCACCGCTACACCTGGAATTCTACCCCCCTCTACAAGACTCTAGCTTGCCAGTTTCAAATGCAGTTCCCACGTTAAGCGCGGGGATTTCACATCTGACTTAACAAACCGCCTGCGTGCGCTTTACGCCCAGTAATTCCGATTAACGCTTGCACCCTCCGTATTACCGCGGCTGCTGGCACGGAGTTAGCCGGTGCTTCTTCTGCGAGTAACGTCAATCAACCGTGCTATTAACACGATTGCCTTCCTCCTCGCTGAAAGTGCTTTACAACCCGAAGGCCTTCTTCACACACGCGGCATGGCTGCATCAGGCTTGCGCCCATTGTGCAATATTCCCCACTGCTGCCTCCCGTAGGAGTCTGGACCGTGTCTCAGTTCCAGTGTGGCTGGTCATCCTCTCAGACCAGCTAGGGATCGTCGCCTAGGTGAGCCATTACCCCACCTACTAGCTAATCCCATCTGGGCACATCCGATGGCGTGAGGCCCTAAGGTCCCCCACTTTGCTCTTGCGAGGTCATGCGGTATTAGCTACCGTTTCCAGTAGTTATCCCCCTCCATCAGGCAGTTTCCCAGACATTACTCACCCGTCCGCCGCTCGCCGGCAAAGTAGTAAACTACTTCCCGCTGCCGCTCGACTTGCATGTGTTAGGCCTGCCGCCAGCGTTCAATCTGAGCCATGATCAAACTCTTCAATTTAAGATTTGTTTGATTTGCTGCTAATAAAAGCAGCGATGCTCAAAGATTACTTTCTGCAAATAAGCATTCGAACCGAAGTTCAAATGTGTACTGCTTTGGTCACTCTTCAAGACTTTGATATTTCTTCTGCCTGCCGAAACAGGCTTCGATATCGTCTTGCGAGTGCCCACACAGATTGTCTGATAAATTGTTAAAGAGCGTTCGTTACCCGTTTGCCTTTCGGCGAATCTTACGGTAACGCGGGAGGCAGATAATACGCTTTCCCGCTGAAGAGTCAAGAGTTTCTTTGGTTTCTTTCGAAGTCAAAATCATTCTTTTCGCTTCCTGACCCGGCGAAGTATGTTTCGTTGTTCCCGGTCAGTGGAGGCGCATTATAGGGAGTTCCTGACAGCCTGCAACCCCTAATTTGAAAAAAATTTTCAACCGCTCATTAATACGGCAAAAATCGCAAATATGGCGAAAAAGAAAACAAAAAGGGGGCGATTTCTCGCCCCCTTGAGGATTAACGATTACTGTCTGGCAATGATATGCCCGTTTTCCACATCTAAAGTAACAGGTACTCCCGGGATTAATTTGCCGGAAAGTATCTGCTGCGCCAGCGGGTTCTCGATTTCCTGCTGAATCGCGCGTTTCAATGGCCGTGCACCATAAACAGGATCAAAGCCGGTTTCCCCCAGGAATTCCAACGCAGGTTGAGTAATGGTAACCTGATAGCCACGCTCTTCCAGACGTTTATACAGCCGCTCCAGTTGAATACTGGCAATTGAGGCCAGATGTGCTCGACCAAGCGGATGGAAGACAACCACCTCATCTATACGGTTAATAAATTCAGGACGGAAGTGATGGCTAACAACCTCCATCACCATATTCTTCATTTCGGTATAACTTCTTTCACCGAAACGTTCCTGAATCAAATCTGAACCGAGGTTAGAGGTCATGATGACAACCGTGTTACGGAAATCAACCGTTCTCCCCTGCCCGTCAGTCAAGCGACCATCATCCAATACCTGCAACAAGATGTTGAACACATCAGGATGTGCTTTTTCCACTTCATCTAACAAGATTACAGAATAAGGACGACGGCGCACCGCTTCCGTCAGATAACCACCTTCCTCATAGCCAACGTAGCCCGGAGGTGCACCAACCAGCCGAGATACGGAGTGTTTCTCCATAAACTCTGACATATCAATACGCACCATGGCATCGTCGCTGTCGAACAAGAACGTGGCCAATGCTTTACATAATTCAGTTTTACCTACCCCCGTCGGGCCTAAGAATAAGAAGGAACCAATTGGCCGGTTCGGATCTGATAACCCAGCACGACTACGGCGGATAGCATTGGATACTGCTTCGACTGCTTCATCCTGACCAATGACACGTTTATGCAGGTCTTGTTCCATGCGCAGCAGTTTATCGCGTTCACTTTCCAGCATGCGTGATACCGGAATACCCGTCCAGCGCGCCAGGACATCAGCAATCTCAACCTCAGTGACACGATTGCGCAGCAACTTCATGGTTTTCCCTTCCAGCGCATTGGCTGCCGCTAGCTGTTTTTCCAACTCAGGGATTTTACCGTACTGAAGTTCTGACATCCGAGCCAAGTCACCCACACGTCGAGCCTGTTCTAAGGTAATTTTGGCCTGTTCCAACTCAGTCTTAATATTCTGAGTCCCAGTCAGTGAGGCTTTTTCAGCTTTCCACTCTTCTTCCAGCTCAGAATACTCACGCTCTTTCTGCTCTAATTCGGTATTGAGCATTTCCAGCCGTTTTTTACTGGCGTCATCGGATTCTTTGTTCAGCGCTTGCTGTTCCAGTTTCAATTGGATAATTCGGCGCTCCAGCCGATCCAATGATTCTGGTTTTGAATCCATTTGCATACGGATACTGGAACCGGCTTCATCGATCAGGTCAATGGCTTTATCCGGTAACTGGCGATCCGAAATATAACGGTGCGACAGTGTTGCCGCGGCAACAATTGCCGGGTCGGTGATCTGCACATGATGATGCAGTTCATATCGCTCTTTCAGCCCGCGCAAAATAGCAATGGTGTCTTCGACTGTCGGTTCCGCAACATAGACTTTCTGGAAACGCCGCTCCAGCGCCGCATCCTTCTCTATATACTGGCGATATTCGTCCAGGGTGGTCGCACCGACGCAATGCAGTTCACCGCGCGCTAACGCAGGTTTCAGCATGTTACCAGCATCCATCGCCCCATCGCCTTTCCCAGCGCCAACCATGGTATGCAATTCATCAATAAACAAGATCACACTACCTTCTTGTTTTGATAAATCGTTCAACACGCCTTTTAGACGCTCTTCAAATTCACCACGATACTTAGCACCGGCAATCAGTGAGCCCATATCTAATGACAGCACACGTTTATGTTTCAGGCCTTCCGGCACTTCGCCATTGACGATACGTTGTGCCAACCCTTCCACGATGGCGGTTTTACCGACACCGGGTTCACCAATTAATACCGGGTTGTTTTTGGTACGACGTTGTAACACCTGAATAGTACGGCGAATCTCTTCATCACGGCCAATCACCGGATCAAGTTTCCCCTGCTCTGCACGCTCAGTCAGGTCGATAGTGAATTTTTTCAACGCCTGACGCTGATCTTCGGCGCCTGGATCATCGACTTTGTCACCACCACGCATATTTTCAATTGCCTTATCTATTTTATCAGTTGTTGCACCGGCAGCCTTTAACATGTCAGTTAAGGTGCCGCGGTCTTCAAGCACTGCCAACACGAACAGTTCTGAAGAGATAAACTTATCTGCACGCTTTTGCGCTAACTTGTCACAAAGATTCAATACACGTACCAGCTCGTTTGATGGTTGAACATCACCGCCGGTACCTTCAACTTGTGGAAGAAGACCTAAAGCCTGCTCAATGTCGCTGCGCAAACTGGCAACATTAATACCCGCCGAGGTCAACAATGGGCGAACCGTCCCCCCATCCTGATTGAGCAGTGCGCTCATCAAATGTAACGGTTCAATAAACTGGTTGTCGCGCCCAAGCGCTAAAGACTGGGCATCGGCGAGGGCAAGCTGGAATTTGCTAGTAAGACGATCCAGACGCATAACACCTCCGATATTGGTCAAAATTGCTACTGGAGATTAGATGAGGTCATCCCTCAAATTTTCAAGGTTATTTCGACACTATATTTAAAGTAATTCGTTATGCGTCAGCGGATCGTCCTAATTCAGTAGGTTATATCAGCCAGACTAAACTTGCCATACGTCCAGTGATTCCATCGCGCCGATAAGAGAAAAATTGCTGTTTTTCACTCACAGTACAGCAATTACCGCCATAAATAGCGTGAATACCTGCAGCCTGTAGCCGCAAATGAGCCAATAGATAGATGTCAGCGAGATATTTAGTGCCTGAGGGAACAAAAGCAGAGGCGGATGCTGGGTCGATATTGATAAAGGCCAGTTTCACCTCTTCACCCACTTCGAACTGCTGTGGGCCAATGGCTGGGCCTAACCAGGCAATAATAGAAGCAGGGGCCGCGTTGAACTGCGCCAGCGTCTGTTCAAGGACGCCAGCACATAAACCACGCCAACCAGCATGTGCGGCCGCAACTTCATCGCCTGCTAATGAACAAAACAGGACCGGTAGGCAATCTGCGGTCATTACGGCACAAACTTGCCCGGCAACCCGGCTATAAGCCGCGTCAGCCTGTACATCAGCTACCGCCTTACCATCCAGATGCAGGACACGAGTACCATGCACCTGCTCCAACCAAACAGGCATTTGCGGCAAGCCAGCCAGTTCAACTAATCGCTGGCGATTAGCTGTCACACTGGCTGCAACATCACCAACATGGGTACCAAGGTTTAATGAATCATAAGGCGATTCGCTGATACCACCGTGACGGGTGGTGCTACATGCCTTAACACCGGCAGGCATCGGCCAGTCTGGAAGTATCAGTTGGGGACTCATTACCAATCCATCTGGTCTTTGAATTCTTCAGTATCAGCCTTCAGCGCATTTATCAGCTCAACCATATCTTCTGGTAATGCTGCATGCCATTCCATTTGGATACCACTGATAGGGTGATACAAACGCAGCATGGTTGCATGCAATGCCTGACGATCAAAACCACGCAGAATGGAAATAAAGGAATCAGAGGCGCCTCTAGGTGGGCGCGGACGGCCACCATAAAACTGATCACCCACCAGTGGATGGTTAATATGAGACATATGCACGCGGATCTGATGGGTACGGCCCGTTTCTAAACGCAAACGCAGGCGGGTATGGGCGCGGAAATGCTCCATAATCCGGTAATGGGTAGTTGCTGGTTTACCCATTGGGTGCACAGCCATGTGAGTACGCTTGGTGGAATGACGAGAAATTGGCTCATCGACCCGACCGCCCGCAGTCATATTGCCAATGGCTACGGCTTCATATTCACGGGTAATTTCACGCGCTTGCAGTGCTTCAACCAAACGCGTTTGTGCCGGAACCGTTTTTGCTACTACCATCAAACCAGTAGTATCTTTATCCAGGCGATGAACGATACCCGCGCGCGGGACATCCATGATTTCAGGATAATAATAGAGCAGCGCATTCAGAACCGTACCATCTGGGTTGCCGGCTCCGGGATGCACAACTAAACCACGGGGTTTATTAATGACCAAAATATCGTTATCTTCATAGACGATATCCAGTGGGATGTCTTGAGGCGCCCAGCGGGCATCTTCCTCAATTTGCGCGTCAATGGCGACGAGCTCACCACCCAACACTTTTTCTTTAGGCTTATTAATTGTTTTACCGTCGACTTTAACCCTGTCTTCCAAAATCCACTCTTTTATGCGAGATCTTGAATAATCAGGGAACAATTCGGCCAAAGCCTGATCTAACCGTTGACCGAGTTGAGATTCGGCCACCGTTGCGCTGAGTTGTACTTGTTGTGCCATATGCAGCTTCTTGTTCGTTAACGTTGGGTTTTGACGGCGATGCCGTTTAATATAATGTGCTATTGTATCTAGATCTTTGTCGGGAGCTTAACGGACAGTCTCCCGGAATAACACTTCGAGGATAATCAAAACGTCATGACGCGTATGAAATATCTGGTGGCTGCCGCCACGTTGAGCCTGGTGCTGACCGGTTGCTCCAGTAACAAGGACGTGGTTCCCGATAACCCGCCTTCTGAGCTCTATGCTACCGCTCAGCAAAAACTGCAGGACGGTAACTTTAAGGGAGCTATTACGCAACTAGAAGCGTTAGATAACCGCTATCCTTTCGGGCCTTACTCCCAACAAGTTCAGCTTGATTTGATTTATGCGTATTATAAATCTGCTGATCTGCCGTTGGCGCAAGCCTCAATCGATCGCTTTATGCGCCTCAATCCAACACATCCTAACATCGATTACGTATTATATATGCGTGGTTTGACTGACATGGCTCTGGATGACAGCGCATTGCAAGGTTTCTTCGGGATTGATCGTTCAGACCGCGACCCGCAACATGCCAAGGCCGCATTCCGCGATTTTAACCAGTTGATTCAAAACTATCCGAACAGCCAGTACGCAACTGATGCGCAAAAACGCCTGACGTTCTTGAAAAATCGTCTGGCCAAGCATGAACTGGCCGTGGCGCAATATTACACTAAACGAGGCGCTTACGTCGCGGTAGTTAACCGTGTAGAACAAATGTTGAGAGATTATCCTGATACTCAAGCAACCCGTGATGCGTTGCCATTGATGGAAAATGCTTATAAACAACTGCAACTCAATGCCGAGGCAGACAAAGTTGCCAAGATAATTGCAGCGAACCCAGCCTGATATTGTCTGGCTCGATAAAATAACAAACGGCAGCCTAGGCTGCCGTTTTCAATTCTTGCCTTACGGCAGATGTTCACTTTACTGGTGTAGGCCGAGAAAACTCACTGCATCAGACTATCGCGCTAATATCCTATCTAAAACAGAAAAATAACGCCGTTTTTAACTGAATGCAGGCAATATAACTTATCAATAATGCGGCATTATAATCAATGATTCAAGCCCCCAGCCGCTATTCCTGACGTTGAATCACAGTTCCCATGACCTTTGCAAAAAGTGACAAAAAAAAGTGACCTTGATCATACATTTTGTGAGAAAGAGAGGTATGCTGAAGTTATCCAAGACGGAGCAGACAGAGAGGTAAGTCATATGACAGTCAACATTACCAGTAAGCAAATGGATATTACCCCAGCAATTCGCAAGCATGTTGAAGACCGTCTCACCAAACTGGATAAATGGCAGGCCCAGTTAATAAACCCGCACATCGTACTGTCTAAAGGTCCACAAGGATTTGTTGCCGATGCAACTATCAGTACACCAATGGGGCCATTGGTTGCCAGTGCCAAACATGATGATATGTATGCTGCAATTAATGAGCTTATCACCAAACTAGAACGCCAATTAAATAAAGTGCAGCACAAAGGTGAAGCTCGCCGCGCAGCAAGTAGTGTTAAAGAAGCTAATCTGGAATCAGTAGATGTAGAGGAAGAAGAGTCCGAGCAAGAACAATAGCCGGAGCCATCCATCTCATTTCGGATCTAACGCGCCTTTGGGCGCGTTTTTTATTGACAGCAATTCAGGCTGGCGGTTAATTTAGAGTCTGATCAGTTTTAAGAACTGACTTTCTTTACTATTTTTTTCGTGGCAACACACTTACGAGTAAAACAGGTAACCAGTAACGATGATCAATAAAGTGTTTTTCTTCGCATTCTTTTTTACCTTCCCCTGATTGGGAGGCGTTTCGTCGTGTGATAAAGAATGCGAAGACGAACAACAAAGCCTCCCAAGCGGGAGGCTTTTTTTATGTGTATATCCTCGTCATACTTCAAGCTGCATGTGCATTGGCTACCTTCCTGCTGCTCGAATTATTTAGGGTATAATCATTCAGAAAAATAAGGCAAATCCCTATGACCGATAATCCATTACTGGTGCTACGTGAACGCATCAGCGCACTAGACTTAAAACTGCTCGCCTTGCTGGCAGAGCGGCGTGAATTAGCAGTGGATGTCGCTAAAGCTAAGCAGCTCCATCATCGTCCTATTCGCGATAAAGAGCGTGAACGTGACTTACTGGATGCCTTGATAACTGCCGCTAAGCCCTATGACCTCGACGGATTCTATGTCACTCGTCTGTTCCAACTTATTATCGAAGACTCGGTCTTAACTCAGCAGGCACTGTTACAACATCAGCTTAATCAAACCGCCCTGCATTCTGCCCGTATCGCTTTCCTGGGCCCAAAAGGCTCTTATTCACATCTGGCTGCACGTCAATATGCCGCTCGTCATTTTGAGCAACTGATTGAATGTGGTTGTCAGAAATTCCAAGATATTTTCACTCAGGTAGAAACCGGGCAAGCGGATTACGCCGTCTTACCGATAGAGAACACCAGTTCCGGCTCTATTAACGACGTTTATGATTTGCTGCAACACACCAGTTTGTTCATCGTAGGGGAAATAACCAACCCTATTGACCACTGTGTTCTGGTTGCAACTGAAACTGACCTGAGCAAAATCGAAACCGTATACAGTCACCCACAACCTTTCCAGCAGTGCAGCCAGTTCATTAATCGTTTCCCTCATTGGAAAATTGAGTATTGCGAAAGCACTGCTGCGGCGATGGAAAAAGTGGCACAAATGAACTCGCCAACAGCCGCCGCTCTGGGTAGTGAAGCCGGTGGTGCACTGTATAATTTGCAGGTGCTGGAACATAATCTGGCGAATCAGCAACAAAATATCACTCGCTTCATTGTTCTTGCCCGTAAGTCCATTGAAGTTTCAGAGCAGATACCGGCCAAAACCACCTTAATTATGGCGACGGGTCAGCAATCAGGGGCACTGGTTGAAGCACTATTAGTGCTGCGAGACCACGGTATCATCATGACGAAACTGGAATCCCGCCCGATTAATGGCAATCCGTGGGAAGAGATGTTTTATATTGATGTGCAGGCTAATTTACGGTCCGATTCGATGCAAAAAGCGCTGGCAGACTTAGCACCTATTACCCGTTCATTGAAAATATTGGGTTGCTACCCAAGCGAGAACGTGATTCCGGTCAATCCAAGTTAACGCAGCTTTAGAGATTCACAACGCTTAGGATTTACAAGGCCCAAGGATGGGCCGAGTAACAAGTGCAACCAATGACGGGTATGATTATAGCCGGCTATCGTTCGCCTGACGCAGCAATGAACGGCTCTCCACCAGAAAACGCTCTGCATAATCGCCAAACCAGTGCTCAACTTTCTGAAAACTTTGGACAAAGGCTTGTTTATCACTCTGCTCGAGCAAAGTAATCGCTTCACCAAAGCGTTTGTAATAACGTTTAATTAGCGCCAGATTATCTTCCGAAGACATAATAATATCGGCATAAAGCTGTGGGTCTTGCGCAAACAACCGCCCAACCATCGCCAGTTCCAGACGATAAATCGGTGAAGACAGTGCCAACAATTGCTCTAGCTGCACGTTTTCCTCAGCCAGATGTAGCCCATAGGCAAAGGTCGCAAAATGCCGTAATGCCTGAATAAATGCCATATTCTGATCATGTTCGACAGCGCTGATGCGGTGTAATCTTGCCCCCCATACCTGTAACTGCTCCAACAGCCACTGGTATGCTTGCGGGTCGCGACCATCACAATACACCACCACTTGCTTCGCCAGACTGCCCACATCAGGGCCAAACATCGGATGCAGACCCACAACCGGCCCTTCATGAGCAGCCAGCATGGCTTGCAGCGGCTTGTTTTTCACCGAAGCGAGATCCAATAAAATGCAATCTGGCGGTAATTTTGGCAATCGCCCAATCACTTCTTCAGTGATATGGATGGGTACACTAACAATCACCATACCAGCATCCGCCAGAATGGACTCAGCCTGTGGCCAGTCCTCTTGCTCCAGTGTTTTCACCTGGTAACCAGACAAGCCCAGCATGCGGCTAAATAAACGCCCCATCTGCCCTTGCCCACCGATAATGACTACGGGCCGCAATTGTGGGCACAAGGTTTTAAAACCTTTGTCATTCTCGCTGGTATAAGACTCTCGCATTATCCGACGCAATACGTCTTCAATCAAATCCGGCGGTACACCTAAAGCCTCAGCTTCCTGTCGGCGTGAGGCCAACATCAAAGCCTCACGATCTGGAACATAAATAGGTAAACCATAACGGCTTTTAACTTCACCTACTTCTGCCACTAAATGCAGGCGTTTAGCCAGCAAGTCCAACAGGGCTTTATCGACTTCATCAATTTGATCGCGTAAAGCGGTCAGTTCAGCCACCATACTTACTCTTCCTCTACAGTCCGTGCCGCCAGCACTGAACGCAATTCTTGATGCATGCCACGTAACAAGGTTTCGGTGCTTTCCCAGTTAATACAGGCATCGGTCACTGAAACCCCGTAGTGCATAGCAGTACGGGGTTGTTCAGATGACTGATTCCCTTCGTGGATATGGCTTTCCAACATCACACCGGTGATAGAACGATTACCCGCCTTGATCTGTTCAACCACAGATTCAGCGACGGCAGTCTGGCGACGGTAGTCTTTATTCGAATTACCATGACTGCAATCTATCATTAAGGATGGAGTGAGTCCCGCATCCTGCATCTGTTTTTCACACTGAGCGACATCTTGTGCACTGTAGTTAGGGGTTTTGCCACCACGTAAAATCACATGACCGTGTGGATTGCCCTGGGTTTGCAACAAACAAACCTGACCGGATTGGTTAATTCCCATAAAGCGATGTGGCATAGCCGCAGCACGCATTGCATTGATTGCGGTGCCCAAACTGCCATCAGTACCATTCTTGAATCCAACTGGCATGGATAAACCAGATGCCATTTCACGGTGAGTTTGTGATTCAGTGGTACGCGCACCAATTGCTGACCAACTGAACAAATCACCCAGGTATTGCGGGCTATTCGGATCCAGTGCCTCAGTTGCCAACGGCAACCCCATACCCACTAAATCCAGCAGTAATCGACGGGCAATATGTAAGCCAGCTTCCACATCGAAAGAGCCATCCATTGCCGGGTCGTTGATAAGGCCTTTCCAACCGACAGTAGTTCTTGGTTTTTCAAAATAGACACGCATAACGATATATAAGCTATCACTCAACTCCGCAGAGAGTGTTTTCAAACGACGCGCATAATCCAGAGCAGCATCCACATCGTGGATCGAACATGGGCCACAAACGACTAATAAACGTGGATCTCGTCCTTGAACAATGTCAGCAATGGTTTTGCGAGCGGATTCAATCGCATACTGATCATTGTCGCTCAAAGGAAACTGGTTTTTCAGTTCTTCCGGGGTTATCAGTATTTGTTCAGCACTGATATGGACATTATTGAGCGCATCTTTTTGCATGATCATATTCTTTACCCTATCTCTGTTTAGCGGATGTCGTTTAGCGTATTTATCGTTTGATGGGGTACACAATACCATGGCGTGTAAAGTTTTCAATCCATATGTGTAAATAAATAATTACCACACTTTTACCACCCTATTTCTGTCCGACTTTTGCGGTAAGTCGCAGTTTCCGCAGATGGTCCCAACCTCCCTCGGAGGCCATGATAGAATGCGGAAAATTTGTGGAGGCTGTATGTTAAGAGTCATCATCGTCGACGATGAGCAACCTGCGCGTGAAGATTTACGCGAAAGACTAAGTGAAGAACACGATATTGAGATCGTCGCCGAATGCAGTAATGCACTGGAAGCAATCCCTGCAATCCAGCGCTTACAGCCCGACGTGGTGTTTCTCGACATCCAAATGCCAAGAATTAATGGCCTGGAATTGGCATCAATGTTGAATCCAGAAAACATGCCACACATCGTGTTTGTTACCGCTTACGATGAATATGCTATCCGTGCATTTGAAGAGCACGCCTTTGACTATCTGTTAAAACCACTCGATTATCAACGGCTGGCAAAAACGCTAATACGCTTAAGACGCGGCCTTACCGTAAATAATAATTTACATAAAATCACTGACCCCATGCTGCGGCATATCCCCTGTTCCGGTCATAACCGTATTTTTTTGCTGAAAATTGAAGAAGTAGAATATCTAAGCTCTGAGCTTAGCGGGGTGCATGTCGTCGGGACAGTGCAATCAGGCTATACCCAGTTGTCACTCAAAACACTCGAAGAAAAAACACCATTTATCCGCTGCCACCGTCAATATATGGTGAATACTGAACAACTGGGAGAAATTCAACTGATGGATAACGGCTCAGCCGAAGTGATTACCCGTAGCGGTAGGCATATCCCGGTGAGTCGCCGCTACTTAAAATCACTGAAGGAGAAATTAGGTATTAGTTGAGAGATGTGGCAGTTAAAAATCACAGAAAATTCCCCGACCGATTGTACGCTTTATCAATGCATGCCAATCATTAACAGCATGGCGGTGCCAACGCAAAAGGAAAACCGCCCTCAAGTTATGATCCAATTGATAATATTAATGTGTTAAAACGGGAAATAATAAGTGTTATTAGAAAATTAACACATTAATTGAATACAATATTTATACATTATTTTCACAATCAGACCATATATCCCATAATTCCCTCCTCACGCCACTTTAATTAATTAGAAAAGTCTGGGCTGATATAAAAATAGAGGCAGATCTCAGATTTAATTAATTACATAACTAAACAATACTCCCTTGATATTAGCCAGGTTTTAATCAATACAATCTGTGCTCTGATAGAGAAAGTCGAGTAAGAGCCATGCTCATTGCTTAAAACCAGCAAATACCTAACCGAATTTCATTCATGTTGGAAGCAAGGGAACGTTATGATAACACTACAATTTATAATTATAATTATATGTCTACTACTGGGGACACGCTACGGAGGTATGGGGCTGGGGTTAATAAGTGGTATCGGCTTATTTATTCTAACCTTTATCTTTGGGCTTGAACCAGGGAAACCACCAGTAGATGTCATGCTCACCATATTAGCTGTTATTGGTTGTGCATCTGTATTACAAACTGCCGGTGGATTAAATGTAATGATGCAATTTGCCGAGCGCTTATTACGTCGGCACCCTCAGCATATTACGCTACTAGCTCCATTTACAACCTGGTCATTAACCTTTTTATGTGGCACCGGGCACGTTGTTTATACCATGTTCCCGATTATTTCTGATATTGCCATTAAGAAAGGTATTCGCCCGGAACGACCAATGGCTGTTGCATCCGTTGCTTCACAAATGGCTATTACCGCCTCACCCGTATCGGTAGCTGTCGTATCATTAGTATCAATTATTGGTGCCAACCACGGTATCGGCCATGCTTACAGCATTCTGGAGATTCTGGCCGTATCAGTCCCAGCCTCTTTAGTTGGGGTACTAATGGCAGCCTTGTGGAGTCTGCGTCGTGGTAAAGACCTGGATAAAGACCCTGATTTTCAAGAGAGAATTAAAGATCCAGAGCAACGCTCCTTTATCTATGGTTCAACAGATACATTATTGAATCAGGTTTTCCCGAAACAAGCCTACTGGTCTACCTGGATATTCTTCGCAGCTATCGCAATAGTGGTATTACTGGGCGCTTTTGCTGATCTGCGACCAGCCTTTGAAGTTAAGGGCAAATTGCAGTCACTGTCAATGAACCTGGTTATTCAGATGATGATGCTGATAGCTGGTGCGGTTATATTGATGGGCTGTAAAGTTAAACCCAGTGATATCTCTAACGGTGCCGTATTTAAAGCTGGCATGGTTGCTATCTTCTCGGTATTCGGTGTTGCCTGGATGAGTGATACCTTCTTCCAAGCCCATATGGGTGATTTGAAACTGGTATTGGAAGATGTCGTGAAAAGTAAGCCTTGGACTTATGCCATTGTTCTGTTCTTGGTTTCCAAACTGGTAAACAGCCAAGCGGCAGCATTAGCCGCCATCGCACCAATGGGCCTGCAACTTGGTGTTGATCCTAAAATGTTGATTGCCTTCTTCCCTGCAGCTTATGGCTACTTTGTTCTGCCAACTTATCCAAGCGACCTTGCTTGCATCGGTTTTGACCGTTCAGGTACCACCAAGATTGGTAAATTTATCATTAACCATAGTTTTATCATCCCAGGTCTTATCGGTGTTATTAGCTCGTGTATCACCGGTTACCTACTGGTAACGACCTTTATGTAATTACTCGGTATACAGATGATATGCAAAGAGGCCAGTCCATTGTGAACTGGCCTCTTTAATTTTGTGGCATAAGAATTTCATGCTGTGAACAAAATATCTGTTTTTATTATTTTATTACTCACAGTAAAAAGTTGATACACTCTTTTTATTACATTTTAAGAATTAACTCATCGGAAAAACCTTCTTATTATAATTAATTATTCAATCCGAAATATCTTCTGATTTAGTTGGATCACAACTGCTACAATGCGGGCCGCAGCACAAAAATCATTTTTTTCACCATGGGCCTATTATGTTTTCTTTGCGTCATACCAGGGCGTTGCCGTTTTATCTCAGCGCAATCGCTTTATCCCTCATCAGCACTTCAGTTCTTGCTGATGGGACTGTTTTTACTGCCTTAGATGATCCAGCTACAGCCAAGAAGAGCTTTGATGGTACTGTCGAGGCTGGCTATACCGCACAATCAGGTAATACCACTAACTCAACGTTGACCGCTAACTCAACGTTAACCTGGTTCCAACCTAACACCGCCTATAGTTTGTGGGGAGCCGCACGTAATACCAGCGCTAACAATCAACGCTCTTCCGAACGTTACCAGCTAGGCGGGCGTACCCGCTATAATCTGACTGACAGTAACTACCTGTTCGGGCAAGCCAGTTGGCTGAATGATCGCTACAACGGTTTTGATTCCCGGTCGGTATTAACTACCGGTTATGGCCGCCAGATTATGACCACACCGTTGCACAACCTACGGGTGGAATTTGGTCCCGGTGTTCGCCACGATGAATTTTATGGTGGTGGTCGAGCCACTAAAGCATTGGCTTATGGCGGTGCGAACTATACCTATCAACTAACTGATAATACGGTGTTTAGCGAAGGGGTTTCCGCATTAGCGAACGAAGAAACTACACTGAACTCTGAAACTGCGTTAAATGTTGCCATCAATAAAAGTTTCGCACTGCGCCTGGCTTATGTTGTGACTTATAACACTAAGCCACCTGCCAGCGCGCCTAAAAATACTGATACCACAACATCAATAACTCTGGTTTACGGCCTGTAATCATCTATTAGTCTCTTTAGCGTGGTGTGATGCCACGCTAATTATCTCAGTTCGCCTTCCCCCACTTATCGCGCTGAAATCTCTGTCGTTTTTTTGTCATCATTGAAATAAAAAAAGGGGTCAGCCGATGGCTAACCCCTTCATAACTATTAACTTTTGGATGCAGCGCTAGCTGTATCTTAGTTAAGACGCTCTTTAATACGAGCAGACTTACCAGTACGCTCACGCAGATAGTACAGTTTCGCTTGACGAACGGCACCACGACGTTTCACAGTAATGCTGTCGATTACTGGGGAGTGAGTTTGGAATACACGCTCAACACCTTCGCCGTTGGAAATTTTACGAACGGTGAACGCAGAATGCAGACCGCGGTTACGAATAGCGATAACCACGCCCTCGAATGCCTGCAGACGCTTTTTAGAACCTTCAACAACCCATACCTTCACTTCCACGGAATCACCCGGACGGAATGCAGGTACGTCCTGCTTCATCTGCTCTTGTTCGATTTGCTTGATAATATTGCTCATAATAAGTCTCTTACCCTAGGTAAACTGATATATCAGGAAGTTGGCACGCGGCACAACACTCCTTTCATAGTTCTGTTGCTTCAGGGCTTGTGTTCCCGTTGGAACTCAGCCAGCAACACCATTTGCTCGTCAGTCAGAGCTAGGCTTTCTAGAAGTTCAGGTCTTCTAAGCCAGGTACGGCCCAGCGACTGCTTTAAGCGCCAGCGACGAATCTCGGCATGGTTGCCCGACAGTAATACTGGCGGAACTTCCATCCCTTCTAACACCTCAGGACGAGTGTAGTGTGGGCAATCCAGCAATCCATCAACAAAGGAATCTTCCTCTGCTGAAGCCTGATGACCTAGCACTCCCGGGATAAAGCGGGATACTGAATCTATCAGAGCCATTGCCGGCAGCTCTCCACCGCTGAGAACGTAATCACCAATTGACCATTCTTCATCAATTTCGGTTTTCAGTACGCGCTCATCAACACCTTCGTACCGACCACATACCAGAATCATCTTCTGATTGGTAGCCAATTCGCAAACACCCTGTTGGTCCAGTTTGCGCCCTTGAGGTGACAGATAAATCACCTTTGCTCCCTCGCCTGCCGCTGCTTTTGCTGCATGAATGGCTTCCCTTAGCGGTTGCACCATCATCAGCATTCCCGGGCCACCGCCGTATGGGCGGTCATCCACGGTACGATGCCGATCGTAGGTAAAGTCACGAGGACTCCAACACTGCACGCTCAGCAGGCCATTTTTTACTGCCCGGCCAGTTACCCCGTAATCGGTTATTGCGCGGAACATCTCGGGAAACAGGCTAATAACACCGATCCACATCGTTTTGTTCCACTCACTTTTGCCGTTTAATTCGGAGGTCAAAAACCAGGATCCCAATCTACCTCAACACGTTGAGCAGTGAGATCGACTTTCTTGATAACCTGCCCATGAAGAAACGGGACCAACCGCTCCTTCATACCGAATGCATCTTTCAGGTTTGCCTTCACTACCATCACATCGTTAGAACCGGTTTCCATCATATCGATGATTTTACCCAGTTCGTAACCCGTGGTTGTTACTACCTGACAGCCCATAAGGTCTTTCCAGTAGTAATCATCCTCTTCTAGTGCGGGTAGTTGCTTGGAATCTACGATAATTTCGCAATTAGTCAGTAAATTCGCGGCATCCCGATCGTCAACACCTTTAACTTTGATGATCAGATCTTGACTGTGGCGCTTCCAGTCTTCCAACTCGACATGCTGCCACTTACCGGCCTGCTGGATAAACCACGGCTGGTAATCAAAAATGCTTTCGGCGTTTTCGGTGGATGAAAATACTCTGAGCCAACCGCGAATGCCGTAAGTTGAACCCATTTTACCGAGTACAATCGGCTGATCGGGAACCACTGGATTGAGTTGCTTGCTCATAATAACCACCACCGCGACAGATTAAGCTGCTTTCTTAGCGTCTTTGATCAGCGCAGATACGCGATCAGAAACTGTTGCACCCAGGCCAACCCAATGTTCGATACGGTCCAGGTCCAAACGCAGAGCTTCAGCCTGACCAGCTGCGATCGGGTTAAAGAAGCCTACACGTTCGATAAAACGACCGTCACGAGCATTACGGCTGTCGGTCACTACTACTTGATAGAACGGACGCTTTTTAGCGCCGCCACGAGCCAAACGAATTGTTACCATAACATCCTCTTTAGTTAATAAAACAACTGGACCCCATCGGGGAACGGGGTCCAGTTGCAATATAAAAAGCCCGAAAATTTTACTCATTTTGGCGCAAAAAGCAATCTAAAGCGTAGATTCCTGTGCGCTAGTTTTGGAATGAGTACAGTTTTCTTCGTTTACCGCCGTTTTCAGCGGGAAATCATTACTCATCTCACACGGTTAACACCACTGCGTGAAATATACCCTTCGTACTTGAAACCACAGGGTTGTTGGCTGCGCGCACTAACCCGAATCATTTACTTGAGTAAGTTCATCGTGATTAGTTTACTGGCCGCCTACCTGAAACCCCAATCACTTTGGGTATGACGTTTAGCGGCCTGGGAAACCCGGTGGCATCATACCCTTCATGCCACGCATCATTTTAGCCAAGCCACCATTCTTCATTTTCTTCATCATGCGCTGCATTTCATCAAACTGCTTAAGTAAGCGGTTAACATCCTGTACCTGCACGCCAGAACCAGTAGCAATACGGCGCTTACGCGAGCCTTTGATGATCTCTGGTTTAGCACGTTCTTTCAGCGTCATCGAATTGATGATGGCCTCCATACGTACCGTCACCTTATCGTCCATCTGCGATTTCACGTTTTCTGGCAACTGACCGGCACCCGGCATTTTACTCAACATGCTGGCCATACCGCCCATATTGCGCATTTGCTTCAACTGATCAAGGAAGTCGTTGAGATCGAAACCATCACCTTTTTTCAGCTTGGTGGCTAGTTTCTCCGCCTGTGCACGGTCAACTTTGCTTTCGATATCTTCAATCAGCGACAGCACGTCGCCCATCCCCAGAATGCGTGAAGCCACGCGATCCGGGTGGAATGGTTCCAGTGCGTCGGACTTTTCACCCACGCCCAAGAATTTAATCGGCTTGCCGGTAATATGGCGGATAGACAGAGCCGCACCACCACGAGCATCACCATCAACTTTGGTCAGCACCACACCCGTGAGCGGCAACGCTTCGTTGAATGCTTTCGCCGTGTTTGCAGCATCCTGACCGGTCATTGCATCGACGACAAACAAGGTTTCAACCGGATTAATCGCGGCATGAATCTGTTTGATCTCGTCCATCATCGCTTCATCGACGTGCAAGCGACCGGCGGTATCGACAATCAGAACATCATAAAACTTAAGTTTTGCCTGTTGCAGGGCACGATTAACAATATCAATCGGCTTTTCTTGTACATCAGACGGGAAGAAATCAATATCAACACCCTGTGCCAGCGTCTCCAACTGTTTGATCGCCGCAGGGCGATACACGTCGGCAGACACAACCAGCACTTTTTTCTTCTGTTTCTCTTTAAGGAACTTACCCAGTTTGGCCACACTGGTGGTTTTACCCGCCCCTTGCAGACCGGCCATTAACACCACTGCTGGCGGTTGAGCGGCCAGATTCAGTTCGTTATTGACCTCACCCATGGCGGTGATAAGTTCATTTTTAACTATTTTGACGAATTCTTGGCCTGGTGTGAGGCTTTTATTCACCTCATGCCCGACAGCACGCTCTTTTACCCGGTTGATAAAGTCACGAACCACCGGCAGGGCTACGTCAGCTTCCAGTAACGCCATGCGCACTTCACGCAGCGTTTCTTTAATATTTTCTTCTGTCAGCCGGCCACGGCCGCTGATATTGCGCAGTGTGCGCGACAATCGATCAGTTAAGTTCTCAAACATTGTCTCATACTCAACGTGGAAACAGGCCGCTCTGGCGACACAATGGGGGGATTATAACACGAAGCTTAAACGATCTCTGCTCTCACGTCGGAGAACGGTTGGAGAGGAACGCGCTCAACGCTATACTGGCTATCTAATTCACTTAGCCGATACTCATATACCGCTATGCCCGTGTTCTCCATTTTGGCTTTGATCGCTTATTTGCTCAGCCTGGGCCTGATTGTCCCAAGCTTGGTGCAGAAAAATAGTGCTTACCGGCGGTTAGCGCTGGTTTCTGCCGTCGTGGCTCTAGTGTGCCATGCTATTGCTCTGAAGCATCAGATTTTTGATGTCGGTGGGGGCCAAAACCTCACTTTATTGAATATTGGCTCCATCGTGGGGTTGATGATCTGCACTATCATGACTATCGTCGCCTCACGGGGGCGCGGTTGGTTCTTGCTGCCGATTGTCTATAGCTTCGCCATGATCAACCTGGCCCTTGCCAGTTTGCTACCGGGCGAGTTTATTACTCATCTGGAAACCAGCCCCACCATATTCGTTCACATTGGGTTGGCGCTTTTTGCTTACGCGACACTTATTATCGCAGCGTTATATGCATTACAACTGGCTTGGCTCGATTATCAGTTAAAGAATAAAAAACTGACATTTAATGCAGACATGCCACCATTAATGAGTATTGAGCGTAAAATGTTCCATATCACCCAAATTGGGGTGGTATTACTGACACTGACGCTGTGTACTGGTTTACTTTATATGGACAACATATTTAGTAAAGAAAACGTCCATAAAGCGGTGTTATCGATCATGGCCTGGTTTGTCTATATTGTTCTATTATGGGGCCATTACCATGAAGGCTGGCGTGGGCGTAGAGTGATTTGGTTCAGCTTCGCTGGTGCATTTCTACTTACGCTGGCCTATTTTGGCAGCCGCTTGGTGCAGGAAATTATAGTTCCTTAATCATCCTCTCCATCATCAGCGTATGGATCAGTTGAACTGACAGAGCCACCATCGCCATTAAGGAATACAGTGTTGGATCACGTATCAACTAGCACGCTGATCATTATTCTGGTCATTATGGTCGTGGTCTCGGCTTATTTTTCTGCCTCCGAAACCGGTATGATGACCCTTAACCGCTATCGTTTGCGCCATTTATCCAAACAGGGTAATCGCGCCGCACGGCGAGTTGAGAAACTACTAAGACGTCCCGATCGCCTGATAAGTCTGGTGTTAATCGGCAACAACCTGGTTAATATTTTGGCATCCGCCTTGGCAACTATTGTTGGTATCCGCTTATACGGGAATGCCGGAGTCGCAATAGCAACCGGAGTGCTGACTTTTGTGGTGTTGATTTTTGCTGAGGTGATGCCGAAAACTATCGCGGCACTTTATCCTGAACGTGTCGCCTTCCCCAGCAGTTTCTTACTGGTTCCCCTACAGAAAATTATGCTGCCACTGGTATGGTTGTTAAATACCATTACGCGCGCGCTGATGCGTCTGTGTGGCATTAGAGGGAATGTTCACAGAAGCGATGCCGTCAGCAAAGATGAATTGCGCAGTATTGTGAATGAATCCCACTCACAAATATCCCGCCGTAATCAAGATATGTTGATATCGGTACTGGACTTGGAAAAAGTTACAGTTAGCGACATCATGGTGCCACGCAATGAAGTGGTCGGTATTGACATCAATGATGACTGGAAGTCAATCATGCGCCAGTTAACCCACTCACCACATGGGCGCATCGTGTTGTATCGCCAGTCATTGGACGATGCCATCGGCATGTTACGTGTGCGGGAAGCCTATCGATTGATGACGGAGAAAAAAGAGTTCAATAAAGAGAATTTGCTGCGCGCAGCTGATGAAATTTACTTTATTCCAGAAGGCACACCACTGAATGTGCAACTGGTGAAATTCCAGAGAAATAAAGAGAAAGTCGGCATGATTGTCGATGAATATGGTGATATTCAAGGGTTGGTGACAGTTGAAGATATTTTGGAAGAGATCGTTGGCGACTTTACCACGTCAATGTCCCCAACACTGGCAGAAGAGGTCAATCCGCAAAGCGATGGTTCAGTACTCATTGATGGTAGCGCCAGCGTTCGCGAACTGAACAAAGCATTCAACTGGTCACTTCCGATCGATGCCCGTACCATCAATGGCATGCTGCTGGAAGAGCTACAAGAGATCCCACAGGTAGGTGCTCAGGTCCGTATCGGCAATTACCTAATTGATGTTCTGGATGTACAAGAGAACATGATTAAACAGGTGCGAGTCGCCCCCATAGTGTCTCAAGGCAGCTCCGCCTAACTGCGTAACCAATGCGGCTAGCGAACATAAAAAAGACGCCTTATCAGCGTCTTTTTTGCATTAGCCTATCGAAAACTAAATATGTAATTCAGATAGTTTTTCTTTCGGCAGCGCCAGTTCTTCGTTGTGATTGATACGTACATCACGATCAAGGATACCTTTGGCAATCGCCTGAGCCTCCTCCAGTGAGTGCATATGATAAGTACCGCACTGATACTCATTCAGTTCAGGAATTTTCCGTTGGTCGGTTACCTTCAACACATCCGCCATTGCCGCTTTCCAGGCATTAGCAACGCGTTGCTCATCCGGCGTACCAATCAGGCTCATATAGAAACCGGTACGGCATCCCATTGGCGAGATATCGATAATCTCAACACCGTTGCCATTGAGGTGGTTACGCATAAAACCGGCAAATAGATGCTCCAGTGTATGAATCCCGCGTTCCGGCATCACTTCTTTATTTGGCACACAGAAGCGCAAATCAAATACAGTTATCTCGTCGCCATGAGGGGTTTTCATCGTCTTAGCAACACGCACAGCCGGTGCTTTCATAATGGTATGGTCTACGGTAAAGCTATCCAATAATGGCATTTAGTCACCTCCTCATAAAAAAATAATTTTTTATCTGATCTTTTTTCGCAATCCGTGAAACTTTTTCGAATCCTGTGCGTCTTAATATGTGAAAGACGCGCATTTGTTATCATCATCCCTGTTATCAGAGATGTTAATTTGGCCACAGCAATGTGGCCTTTTCTTTTTATTGGCCGCCATGAAGCAGCAAATATTCTTCAAAGCTTAGTTGATCTTTGAGTTCCAGATCACGCTGGCGCTGCCATGAAGCATCTCGCTCTGCGCTTAATTGCTCTTCTGTCAGTAATTCCAATGGTTCATTTTGCAGCATCTCCTTGTATCGCTCCGCGAGTTCAAGGCCAATACCACCAATACCACCTTCTTTCATCGCTTGCAAAATACGCGCGGAGAATGTCAGGCTTGGATCATCAAAATACGCCACAAGCTCATCACAAACTTGTTGATATTCAGTACTGTCTTTGCCATCCAGCACTTCTGCAACACGGCGCAGGTCTGCAAACAGATCTTTTCCGACCTTTTCCAGCGGTTCACGGGTATCGTTGCATCCCCTGCCAATCGTCTGCCCCGGCTTACGCCCTTCTAAAATAACCCGATTCCAGTTCTTACGGGTACACAGTAGTTCATCACTGCTCATTTCAGGCGCATCGGCCAATACACACCAAATCAGGAATAGATCGAGGAACCGTGCCTGTACTGCATCAACGCCAATCGGTGAGAATGGGTTAATGTCCAGAGAGCGCACTTCGATATATTCAATGCCGCCACGTAGCAAAGCATCTGACGGTGATTCGCCAGCCCGGGTAACCCGTTTTGGCCGAATAGGGGCATACAATTCATTTTCAATCTGCAATACATTGGTATTCAATTGCAGATGACGGTCACCGTCTTTTAGCCCCAGTGCTGCGTACTCTTCTGATGGCGTTTGGATCGCACGTTTCAGCCCAGCAACATAGGTGTGCAGGTCATTAAACGTGATACCCAAATTGCTTTGTGATTTATTGGTATAACCCAAATCACTCAGACGTAAAGAGGTGGCATAGGGCAAATAACACATCCCCTTATCATTACGCTCGAAGGGTAATGCCGTCTCGCGCCCTTGCAGGAACGATGAGCAAATCGCCGGTGAAGCACCAAACAGATATGGAATAACCCAACCAAAACGGTAGTAGTTGCGAATCAGTCGGAAATAGCCCGCTGAGATCTCTTCCTTACCGCTTTTTTCATCGGTGATACCTGCCCATGCCTGCCAAAACTCCAGCGGCAAAGAGAAGTTATAGTGCACTCCAGAGATAGTTTGCATCAACGCACCGTAACGGTTTTTTAAACCTTCACGGTAAAGTGTTTTGAAACGGCCAATATTAGAAGAACCATACTTAGCCAATTCAATATCCTGCTCAGCCTCAATAAAGCAAGGCATACTGAGCGGCCACATACGTTCATCACCCAGTTTACGTGCCGTATAACGGTGGATATCACGTAAAAAAGTCAGCAAATGGTCAATATCACCATCGACTGGAGTAATGAATTCCAACAATGCCTCAGCAAAATCAGTGGTAATCCATTGATGTGTCAGGGCTGCACCCAATGACTCTGGATGACCCGTCGAGGCTAATTGGCCATCGGCAGTCACTCTCAATGTTTCCCGCTCGATACCGCGACGGATCCCTTTCAGGGCTTTAGGGTGCGCTTCCAGCCAAGTTAGCGCGTGTGATACATCCGGGATCAAATCGACCTCCCGCTCTTGAAAACCATAACTCGCCAGCATACTGAAACTGCATCGAGGTGACTATGTAAGTTTGTCACATTCTTTACTGCCACCAGGCGATTCCTTGCAACGTAATTACCGTTAATACGATATAACGTAATGCTTTTCCCAAACACAGAAAAAAAGCCACAAGACCCCAGGGCATTCGCAACCAGCCTGCCAACACACACATCAAATCGCCCACTATCGGTAGCCAGCTCAATAACAAAGCCGCTGGGCCAAAACGTTGGAGCCAGCCTAATGCTGTACTCATCCCCCGCTGTGGCTTTAGCTCCGGTAATAAACGTCCTATAACAACATTTGTTAGCCCCCCAAGGGTATTTCCGACAGTGGCAGATAACACCAGCATCATTGCCGGCGCACTACCTGCCGTTAATAGAGTGACTAACAGAATTTCAGAATTTCCGGGTAAGAGCGTCGCACTGAGGAAGCTACTCCCGAATAAAGAAGCAATAGCTAGCGTACTACTCACAACAGGCGCACATCAACTATTGCCATATTGGCCCTTTTAGCCGCTTCAACACCAAAGTCAGCATCTTCGAAGACGACACATTTATCTGGCTGCACGCCGAGTAACTGCGCACAGCGTAAAAATGTCTCAGGCTCTGGTTTATGTTTGGTGACATCATCAGCACCGACAACGGCCGCGAAATAACCGCGCAGACCCAGATGACACAAGAGCATCTCTGCCATAGCATGCTCGCTTCCTGTCCCTACAGCCATAGGTATACGCCCATGATAGGCTTTAACCACGTCTATGAGCGGTAGAGGCTTCACATTATCCAACAGCATCGTCTTCACTAATGCTGTTTTCTCAGTGGCCAATAAATGAGGATCCAAATCAGATTGATGATTAGCGATGATTGCCTGGGCAATTCGCCAAGTCGGTGCGCCATTCAAAGCCACCATCGCTTGATCATCGAAATGCATACCATAAGGCGTTAGCACCTGACGCCAGGCCTGACGATGTGTGGACTCAGTGTCCAGAATGGTGCCATCCATATCAAAAATCAGGCCTTCGTAGCGATCGTACATCGTGGCCCCGCGCCTAGGAATAAATGAAAAGCTACTTTATCGCAAACTAACTAAATTGTCGCTTACTGTATAATTGCATGAATTTACTTGATAAATAATAAATTCAGCTTAATAAAGTTGCTATTTGATATAGAAGAAACCAATGAGTTGAAGCGTTGATTACGAGATAAGAGAATTCAGGTATTTCGTTTTGCTGGGCTATAGGGAACATGAAGCAAAAACTAAAAAGCAGAAAACCCCGCCGTAGCGAGGTTTCTTAATATGGTGCACCCAGGAAGATTCGAACTTCCGACCGCTCGGTTCGTAGCCGAGTACTCTATCCAGCTGAGCTATGGGTGCGATTTTTATTTCTAATTTTACGGAGGCGTTTCAGCAAGTGAAACTTAACAACAAGATGTATGACCTAGAAGATGGTGCACCCAGGAAGATTCGAACTTCCGACCGCTCGGTTCGTAGCCGAGTACTCTATCCAGCTGAGCTATGGGTGCAATTAATTCTTTGACACTACCTGATGTTCATTTGACTATTTCACCATACTGCAAAATATGGTGCACCCAGGAAGATTCGAACTTCCGACCGCTCGGTTCGTAGCCGAGTACTCTATCCAGCTGAGCTATGGGTGCATAGTAAATGGCGGTGAGGGAGGGATTCGAACCCTCGATACAGCTTTTGACCGTATACTCCCTTAGCAGGGGAGCGCCTTCAGCCTCTCGGCCACCTCACCATACGCTTCTTTCGAATTGTGCCTGACTTGCTTTTGAAGAAGCTCATCGGCACTGCGTGGCGCACATATTACTTTCCCGCACTTATAAGTCAAACAATTTTTCCCAACTCACGTTCATTTGCACAATTCACACACAACATGACCAGTTTGACGTCAAAAAGAGTGTTTTATCAACAGGCAAGATAGTGTTTATTGCGGCGTAATTCGATAGAGGAAAAAATAAAACTCTCACCAGCGGCCAATTAAAGAGATTGAAAATAGAAAATTATTACAGGGAGAAGAAGGTTAAAAGGAGATAAAACAGCAGAACTGAGAAGAATAGACAGCAGTAGCGTCTCGTATAACACGAGACGCTGCTTCAAAATCAGTAAGTCGTCGGTTGAGACTTTTCTGCTTGGATGCGCTGGTAGATCTCTTCACGGTGAACAGAAACCTCTTTCGGAGCATTTACACCAATTCGAACTTGGTTGCCTTTAACCCCTAATACAGTAACCGTAACCTCATCGCCAATCATGAGTGTTTCACCAACTCGACGAGTCAGAATAAGCATTCTTTGCTCCTTGAAAAATTAAAAGAGTCGGGTCTCTCAGTTTCCCCGCCATTATCCATCATACACCGTGAAAACGTAAGCCATCACATTCACATAAAATGTAAGTAGCTTGGTCGAGTCTCTAACTAATACAAGTTTAGCTGAAGCAAACAACTTTGCGTTTAACTTTGTTTTCGAACTATGACATGAAAATTGAAAAACGCCATACCCAGCATAGAGATATGGCGTATTGATTTAATAGGTCATTACTTGCTTATAACCGGGAAGCTACCCAAGCGTCTACGCTTGCCAATGCCGCTGGCAATGCCAGAACATCAGTACCACCCGCTTGTGCCATATCAGGCCGTCCACCGCCTTTACCGCCCACTTGCAGGGCAATATCTGCGATTAACTCACCTGCTTTTACTTTTCCGGTAAGATCTTTGGTTACACCAACAATCAGGCTGACCTTATCATCCGCTGTTGTTGCCAGCACAATAATGGCCGACCCCAGTTGATTTTTAAGATCATCAACCATGGTACGCAGCATTTTTGGTTCAACATTGTCTAACTGACTAACGAGTAACTTCACACCGTTAACCAATTTCGCACTTGATGACAATGACGCACTTTCTTGAGCGGCTTGTTGATCTTTCAGTTGCTGGAGTTCACGTTCCAGCAGTTTACTGCGATCTAACACGGCACGGACTTTATCTGCCAAATTATGGGTATCACCCTTCACCAGATGAGCAACATCCGCCAGCAGGTCAGTTTGCTGGTGTAGCAGTGCAATAGCCCCCTCTCCAGTGACTGCCTCGATACGGCGGATACCTGCCGCCGTACCTGATTCAGACAGGATGCGGAACAAGCCAATATCACCAGTGCGGCTGGCGTGAATACCGCCACACAGCTCAGTTGAGAAATCGCCCATGGTTAATACTCGTACCTGGTCGTCATACTTCTCACCAAACAGGGCCATCGCCCCTTTTTCTTTGGCCGCATCCAGTTCCATCACTTCTGTCTGGACTGGCAAGTTACGGCGAATCTGCTCGTTGACCAGATCTTCTACCTGACGAATTTGTTCTGGCTTCATCGCTTCAAAATGAGAGAAGTCAAAACGCAAATACTTGTCGTTAACTAACGAGCCTTTCTGAGCAACGTGCTCACCCAGCGTTTTACGCAATGCCGCATGCAGTAAATGGGTTGCGGAGTGGTTCAACCGAATGCGATTACGACGTGCGACGTCAACCTGAGCATCAATACTGTGGTTAACTCGCAGAGTACCTTGAGTCAATTGCCCCAAGTGACCGATAGCCTGACCGTATTTCTGAGTGTCCGCTACCACGAAGGTGGCGGTAGCATTTTTAAGTTCGCCTTTGTCACCAACCTGACCACCAGACTCACCATAAAATGGTGTTTGATTCAAGACAACAACTGCCTCTTCACCGGCATTAATTTCATCAACGGCTACCCCGTTGCGGAACAATGCGGTAACGGTAGCTTGTTGATGAACATGGTCATAACCCGAGAACTGGCTCGCGCTATCAACACGGATCATACTATTATAATCTGCACCAAAACCACTGGATTCGCGGGCACGACGACGCTGAGCTTCCATCGCTTGTTCAAAACCAGCTTCATCCACTTTCAGATTACGCTCACGACAAACATCAGCAGTTAAATCAACCGGGAAGCCGTAAGTATCATATAAGCGGAAAGCCGTCTCACCGTCGAGGGTGTCACCGGTCAATTTACTGAGCTCTTCATCCAGCAGGGCTAAGCCACGCTCTAAGGTGCGCGCAAACTGCTCTTCTTCAGTTTTCAGAACTTGTTCAACCATCGCCTGCTGTTGTTTCAATTCAGCAGCAGCAGATCCCATCACGGCAATCAACGGAGCAACTAATTTGTAGAAGAAAGTCTCTTTAGCCCCCAACATGTTGCCATGGCGAATAGCGCGGCGAATAATACGACGCAAAACATAACCACGGTTTTCATTTGACGGGATAACCCCATCAGAAATCAGGAAGGCACAAGATCGAATATGGTCAGCGATGACACGCAGCGACTTGCTGGAAAGATCGGTTGCACCAGTGGCTTGCGCCACCGCTTTAATCAAATCGCGGAACAGGTCAATCTCATAGTTAGAATTAACGTGTTGTAATACCGCAGCAATACGCTCAAGCCCCATACCGGTATCAACCGAGGGCTTAGGCAATGGCAGCATAGTGCCATCTGACTGGCGGTTAAACTGCATGAAGACGAGATTCCAGATCTCAATATAGCGATCGCCATCTTCTTCTGCCGACCCAGGAGGTCCGCCCCAGATATGGTCACCATGATCAAAGAAAATCTCTGTGCATGGACCACATGGACCGGTATCACCCATTTGCCAGAAGTTATCTGACGCAAAAGCACCACCTTTGTTATCACCGATACGAATGATACGTTCACGAGGAACACCAACGTCGTTAGCCCAGATTTCATAGGCTTCATCATCGGTTTCGTAGACGGTTACCCAAAGTTTTTCTTTTGGTAAGTTAAACCACTGTTCGCTGGTCAATAATTCCCAAGCGAAACTGATAGCATCATGTTTGAAATAATCACCAAAGCTGAAGTTACCCAACATTTCGAAAAATGTGTGATGACGCGCGGTATAACCTACGTTTTCCAGATCGTTATGCTTACCACCTGCACGCACACAACGTTGAGAGGTCGTTGCACGAGAATAGGCCCGTTTATCCAAACCTAAGAAAACGTCCTTGAACTGGTTCATCCCCGCATTGGTAAACAACAGCGTCGGGTCATTATTGGGAACCAAAGAGCTGCTTGATACAACCTGGTGTCCCTTGCTATGGAAGAAATCGAGAAACGCTTGACGAATCTCAGCGGTGCTCTTGCTCATAATTGCCCCGGAAACAAGCTAAAAGAATGGCCCGCAAGCATATTGCGCATCAATTATTGATAACGCAGTGGGTAAGCTCACGAACAAAAAGTGGGAATAAGATAAATTTTCTTCGAGGGGAAGTAAAATCCCGCGTGCATTCATTCGACAAAATCATTGTAAATCGACTGAATTTCTTCTTGGAAGAAGCCACGATAGAGGAGATAACGCTGAACTTTCGCCTTTTCTTTCCACTCAAGAGGTAAAGTTTCACTAAATTTACGCTGTGCGACTTCTTTTGCGAGCAGACACCAGTCGATTTCACTGATTTCAAAAGCAGCTTGAATTAGTTCTTTATCGACCCCTTTTTGCATCAATTCCGAACGGATGCGCTGTGCCCCATATCCTTTCCGACTACGGCTATTAATATAACTGGTGGCAAAGCGGGAATCGTCTAACCAATCGTGTTGATAGCAATAAGCAATAACTTGTTCGATAGCTTGAGGATCAATATCTTCGACAGGTTTGCTATTTTCACCGCTGGTGCGCCTACCCCAATTCCCTTTTGCCGAAAAAGGCTGGGCTGCAAGCTTACGGCGCAACTCCGATTCACTATGATCACGCTGAGAGAGTAATCTCATGGCACGGCTTAACAGGTCATTCATATACCCTTCTTACTTGAGGTTACTGCTGTGTTAGCGGCTCTCACTCGCCCGAATTACTGACAAGGGTCAGTTCATCGGAACTCATTCGTTGGCTACCTTGCTGTAATCAAATTATTTTGGGTAACAGCCTTCTCTCTCGGCGTTGCAGGTAGGTACGGGCTCTGATTATTTTGGATATGAGCAGGAGTGGAGAGCTGAATACGAATTGCTATTTACTTACTCAAGCGGCCCAATTAATGGGCCGCTTGTTAACTACTTAATCTGCTGATACTAACGCGCTGTTTTAACCTTATTAATTAAAACTCTTCGCTAGTTTCATCAGTCTCATCGGCAAATGCTGCTGTTGCTACAGGTTGTTCGCCGTTCCCACCGTTAAGTAGCATTTCACGCAGTTTTTTATCCAACTCTGCCGCAACCGCTGGGTTTTCTTTTAAATAGTTGCTGGCATTCGCTTTACCTTGACCAATTTTGTCGCCGTTGTAGCTATACCATGCACCTGCTTTCTCAATCAGTTTGTGTTTAACACCCAAATCAACGAGTTCGCCGTTAATATTGATGCCTTCACCGTACAGAATCTGGAATTCAGCTTGTTTAAATGGCGCTGCAATTTTGTTTTTCACAACTTTAACGCGAGTTTCGCTACCAACAACTACATCGCCTTCTTTTACTGCGCCAATACGGCGAATATCCAAACGCACAGACGCGTAAAATTTAAGTGCGTTACCACCGGTGGTAGTTTCAGGGTTACCAAACATAACGCCGATCTTCATACGAATCTGGTTAATGAAGATCAGTAAGGTATTCGCATTCTTCAAGTTACCCGCCAGCTTACGCATAGCCTGGCTCATCATACGTGCCGCAAGGCCCATGTGAGAGTCACCGATTTCGCCTTCAATCTCGGCTTTAGGCGTCAATGCAGCAACCGAGTCAACGATGATAACGTCAACAGCACCAGAACGAGTCAATGCATCACAGATTTCCAATGCTTGCTCACCAGTATCTGGCTGAGAACAAAGCAGGTTATCAATATCTACACCTAATTTTTTGGCATAAATTGGGTCAAGAGCATGCTCAGCATCGATAAATGCACAAGTCTTGCCTTCACGCTGTGCGGAAGCAATAACCTGTAACGTTAGCGTTGTTTTACCTGATGACTCAGGACCATAAATCTCAACAATACGCCCCATTGGCAAGCCACCGGCTCCCAATGCGATATCAAGAGAAAGGGAACCGGTAGAGATGGTTTCAACATCCATTGAGCGGTCTTCGCCAAGGCGCATAATAGAGCCTTTACCGAATTGTTTTTCAATTTGGCCCAGTGCTGCTGCTAACGCCTTTTGTTTATTCTCATCAATAGCCATTTTTACTCCCTCTCTGGTATGCAGGGGTTACCCCTACCATTACCACTGAATGTTGTTTTATGCAGGAAATTACCGCTAATTATACTGTACAATCATACAGTATCAAGCCTATTTTTACAGAAAATCATCTAATAGTGTTTGTAGCGCGAAAACAGCCGCTTGCAGCCTTACTGCATCGCGATCACCGGGGAAAATCTGTTTGCATGCCAAAATCTGCCCTTCACGTGCCGCGAAAGCAAACCATACCGTACCAACCGGTTTATCCGCACTGCCACCATCAGGCCCGGCAATGCCACTAATAGATACCGCGAAGTCAGCATTCGCTTCTCTCAATGCTCCGAGCGCCATCTCTCGTACTACGGCTTCACTCACAGCACCATAATTTGCTAACGTGATTTCGTCCACACCGAGCAAATCGTGTTTGGCTGCATTACTGTATGTCACGAAACCACGGTCAAAGTACGCTGAACTCCCCGCAATATCAGTTAATGCTTTGGCCACCCAACCCCCTGTACAGGACTCAGCACAGGTCACCCAGGCACCACGGGCCTTTAGCTTATTCCCGATTGCAATACTGAGCTGGCGTAATTGTTTCTCGCTCATTGTTGCCCCCTACTCTAATAAAATCTCCCGCCGCCGATAGTAGCACTTCTTTAGCCCGTAACGACAACCACTGTCAGTTATGCGAAACCTCTCGCAAGGAGGAATGAAAAAAAGCGCTTTCCCGTACAAAGCTTTACCTCACAGGCTTTGCTGTTAGTATCAAAAGAGCTGTTTGAATTTATCGGCAACGTAGGATGCGGCAAGTTGCATCAGGGGTACTGGATAGTTATCCGGGATGATGAACTAAGGACGAGATAGTGAAAAAAACGCTTAACGCCTTTTTCCCACTTTATAGTGCAACCGTTTTGATGTTGCTGGGTTCAGGCTTATTGACGACCTATATTTCGCTAAGGTTGACCGCCATCCATGTCTCAGGTGCATTAATTGGGGCAATTATTGCCGCAAATTATATTGGTCTGGTGATCGGTGGCAAGGTTGGCCATTTCCTGATTGCCCGCGTAGGCCATATTCGCGCTTATGTCGCCTGTGCCGGTATTATCACGGCAGCCGTGTTAAGCCATGGACTTACTGAATACATCCCCGCATGGGTAGTTCTGCGCTTGATTATTGGCCTCTGTATGATGTGTCAGTTTATGGTGCTGGAAAGTTGGCTCAATGATCAGGCAGCCTCTAATCAACGCGGTATCGTGTTTGGTGTTTATATGGCTGCAACCTATGCCGGTATGGCGTTAGGTCAGGTGGTATTAATGCTCCAACCTGAGTTGGGTCTGAGCACCCTGATGATTATTGCGCTATTTTTTGCCCTTTGCCTGGTGCCTGTAGCCCTAACAACGCGCAGTAATGCCCAACAAATGTCCCCAGCCCCTATGGAGCTGAAATTCTTTATCAGTTCAATTCCTAAAATACTGGCATCAACTTTGGTAATTGGCATGATTGTCGGCTCCTTCTATGGTCTGGCACCGGTCTATGCCAGCCTGCAATCGCTATCAACGCAGGAGACCGGCCTGTTTATGGCATTATCTATCTTTGCCGGTTTAGTGGCCCAACTTCCTCTCAGTTGGTTGTCCGATCGCTATAACCGCACGCTACTGATCCGTATTAACGCATTATTACTGGCATTAACTGCACTGCCGCTGGCCCTGGTGCCCCATATCTCGTTCCATTTTTTACTGGGTCTGGGGTTTGTCGTCAGCATGTTGCAGTTCACCCTCTACCCACTGGTGGTCGCTCTGGCTAATGACCTGATTGCACCAGAGCGGCGAGTTTCACTGGCGGCATGCTTACTGATGTCATTTGGCGTTGGCGCCAGTATTGGGCCGCTCGCTGTAGGTGCCCTGATTCAGCCATTGGGTGGCAATATTCTATATGCATTCTTCGTACTGTGTGGTGTGAGCCTGATAACACTGAGCAGAACGGTGAAACAAGATCAGGACGAATTCGTTAACGATGCCCCGGTTCCACACATGGCAATACCGGACAGCCTGGTCAGTTCCCCACTGTCACCAGCGCTGAACCCTAGCTTTGACGAGCAAATGATCCACGATGTTATGCCGCCTCCTGACCAACAAGAAGAAGTAGAAAAAACAGAGGAATCGTCTGCAACAGACACACCTAACGCCCCGTAACTCGGGGTCATAGGGGTATCAGTTTGTTTGTACAGCCTCTCTGACGTTAAAATTCGGTACAGCTTGTTATTTATTCAGCTTTGAATAAAAATACCAGCATCAGATAATTAGCGGGACGGAACCATGTCGAGACAAGATGAGCAACGGTTGCTGGTGAAAATAGCCACGCTGTATTACAGCGAAGGTATGAAGCAATCTGAAATTGCTGACAGCCTGCATTTATCTCAATCTTTTGTCTCCCGAGCGATCACCCGCTGCGTTAAAGAAGGAGTGGTGAAAATCAGCGTGATTCAGCCTACCAATATGTTTATTGGTATCGAATCACGGATTCAAAAACACTATGGAATCGATCAGGCCATTGTGGTGGATATTGCTGATGACGCCAACCCAGTCCAAATAAAGCAAGCTATTGGTTCTGCTGCTGCCCATTACATGCAAACCAGTATTCGCCCAAACGATATGGTGGGGATCTCTTCGTGGAGTAGCACTATCCGGGCGATGGTTGATAATCTTCATCCGCTTAACATCAAAACCAGCGGGGTTATCCAATTACTGGGAGGGGTTGGCCCCAATGGTAATGTGCAAGCCACCTTGTTAACTCAAGCATTAGCCAATATTTTAAATTGTCCGGCTTACTTGCTGCCCGCTCAAAGTATTGAACGTTCGACAGAAGACCGCGCACGCTTGATATCCAGTGGTGAAGTTGCCGACGTAGTGAATAAATTTGCCGAAGTTGATCTGGCATTGGTGGGAATTGGTGATCTGGAGCCATCACAGCTATTGAGAAACTCCGGTAACTATTATCACGAAGAGATGCTCAAGTTACTGGCAGAGCGTGGGGCCGTGGGTGATTTATGTCTGCATTATTTTGATGCTGCTGGCGATGCGGTACTTAGCGATGAAGAAGATCCAGTGATTGGTATGTCGCTACCACAACTGCGTGCCTGCCCCCGAGTGGTAGCGCTGGCAGGAGGGGTAGGGAAAAGTGCTGCCATTCGTGGTGCACTGACGGGTAACTATGTTGATGTATTGATTACCGACAGGTTAACCGCCGAAACCTTACTTTAAAGCGACTGTGCTCGGTTAATAATCACCATAATGATTCACCGCGCCCTCCCTGGTGCGGCATTTGATAATGTCATTGAAACTAAAGCGGCGACTTCCCATGCCAGTAACAATCAACTCCCAGATACTTACTGAATGCTTCTTGCAATACCTGAGCTGTCGCTGAATGGTTCATTGCCACATGGTGTTCGAAACCATTATTACAGATATGCGTAAGTAAGCTTTCCAGCTGTGGCACTTCCACTACCGCACGGCAACCCACGGTATCTAACTCGTCACTGACAGAACGGCCTTCACCGACATAAGCCCGAACCCGACCGGTAAAATCATCAGAAGAGAGGCGGAAATAGGTCAATGGCCCGGATTTCATGCGACCATGGACAGCACCACAGGTATTCTCGCAACCTACAGTTGTTCCGATAATATCAGCGGTGCCCATGGTTGAGCTTTCCAGACTTTCACTGGCAAAGTTGCCACAGTGGAATAACACACATTTATCACGTTCTGCGCCAAAGTTATTATTCCAGTCAGCAATTGAGGCCGGCGCCAGTGAGCAACTCGCCAGTGCATACATCGATAGTGCCCCCATTACATCCACTTCACAGGCACTTGGCATCAGTTGCCCGGACATCACGCTCATAATGGAACAGACGTTGATACCCAAATTCTGTTGCAGCGAGGTCCAGCACTGCATGGCGGTGGTATCGATATCGTTGGCGATGATCCATTCACTGATAACCACAAACAGTTTCGCCATTTTGTGTAACTTATCTTGTGGGATGGCACTGGTGTCACCGTTGGCTTTTAACAGCGCCAGTTTTTCACCAACACGAATATCGTTATCACTGAGATTAGCGACGCGGAAGAACACTTCGGATAAATCGAGCGTTTCAACAGTAATGCCCAAATTCTCCAATAACTTCTCGCTGTAGCGCACAGTATTAAAGTTAGTTGGACGAGCACCAATAGCCCCGACACGCACCCGTTTCATGGCATGCACCACACGGCACAGTTGTACAAATTGTTCGACGTCGTGGCTAAATATTTCGCTGTTTAGACTACAAACATGCTGCTTGGTCAATGTGAATGGAATGCCATATTGGCGCAGATTGTTACATAACGAGATTTTGCCGCAGAAGCTGTCGCGACGCGTCGCTAGCCCCATTTTATCCAGCGCATCTTCTTCAGCCTGTACTAATACCGGTACTTTAAGGCCCGAAAGGCGAATAGCATCTGAGACACTTTTTTCATCACCAAAGTTGGGCAGAATCACCACTACACCATGGATCTCTTCGCTGTGCTTACGGAATAACTCGGCACACACGTTGGCATCACGCCAGTTTTCAACCCCCCCCAAGGGGGTTTGCTCTTCATTGAGCATAATGATGTTGATGCCCAGTCTATCAAACAGCGCCTGAGCATCACGGCGCGCGTCAGCCACCAGATAGCTTGGGAAAAACCCCCGGTTGCCGATAATCACCGCGAAAGTTAACTTACGAGGTATTGCTGACATATGCTTACTCCTAGTGTGGGTTATTTCGGCTGAAAACGCGCACGCGCGATGGCCGTTTGCCAGAGGCTATAGTTATCTTGCATCTCCGCACTTTGAGCGCGCGGTTCGATGTATTCCACTTCACGGGGAAGTGCGGCTAATTGCTGGTTATCCTGCCACCAGCCAAGGGTTTTCCCGCCTAAATATGCCGCCCCCAGTGCCGATACTTCGGCGGTATGGTTGCGTATCAACGTGCGCTGCAACAGGTCGGCTTGAAATTGCATCAACCAGCGGTTGCTGGTCGCTCCACCATCTACCCGCAGCCGTTCAAGACGATGGTTGCCAGCCCGCTCCATAGCAAAAAAGACGTCGGCTATTTGGTAGGCGACCGACTCTAACCCGGCGCGGGCTAATACCGCAGGGGTGGTAGCATCGGTCAAGCCGCAGAACAGACCACGAGCCTGGCTATCCCAATAAGGCGCCCCTAATCCCGAGAGGGCTGGAACAAAATAGACGCCCTGATTACCTGACTGACTTTGCGCCATCTCGGTCAAGTGCGCTAAATCCGTGATACCTAGCATGCGTGAAACCCACGCCACCCCCGAACCGGTATGCGTGATATTGCCTTCGAGGGCGTAACGTAGTTCACCGTCATGCCAGGCAATGGTGGTACTCAGGCCATTGCTCTGTGTTACCGCCTGCTTCACGGTAGTCATCAGGGAAGAGCCGGTACCATAGGTCGCTTTGATTTCGCCCGCACGGTCACCGCCCTGCCCATAGAGTGCAGCGTGGGAGTCGCCGATTTGTGCCACAATCGGTATCCCCTGTGGCAAGCCAATAATACCGGTATTACCGGTATGTCCGTGGATAGCCGCCGAGGGTAATACCGCAGGCAGACAAAGACTGGGAATACCAAATAGCGCCAGCAGGTCAGGATCCCATTGGCCGGAATGAATATTAAACAGTTGGGTACGGGCTGCATTGGAGAAATCGGTCGAGAAACTTTGGCCGCCACTGAGCTGCCAGGTTAACCAACAGTCGATGGTTCCGACGCACAGTTCACCGTGAGCCGCACGTTCCACACCACGTGGGATTTCTGCCAGCATGCCGTGAACCTTGGCGGCCGGAAACAGCGGATCAATCGGCAATCCAGTGCGTTCGGCAATCATTGCCGCCTCCGGTAACTGGCTCAGCGTTTGACAGAAAAGCTTTGAGCGCCGACATTGCCAACTCACCACTGGCGTCAGTGGTGTGCCGGTCTCCCGCTCCCAAATCAGCACCGACTCACGCTGGTTACTGATGGCAACACCGGCCACCCGCGCACCTGCCAACTGGTTCAGACAGCCTTCGATTGCCAAAGAGACCGCCTGCCAGATAGCCAGCGGGTCCTGCTCTGCCCAACCAGGCCTTGGGTGATTCAACAGAAGAGGCACTGAAGCCTTCGCCAGAATCTGTCCGGCAGTGTCCACTGCAATGGCTTTGGCATTGGTGGTGCCTTCATCAATAGCCAGAATAATCGGCGTTGACATGATTACTCTCCTCGGCAAAACCGCAGAGCACGCGCTACAATGCCTGCCGCATCAAAACCATGATAGGCACGCATATCTGCCCTGTCGGCAGCAATCGCATAGCCGCCATCAGGAATACCTAATCTCACCAATGGGATCCCACTGCCCGCTTCGGCCAACACTTCAGCCACCAAACTGCCCACACCACCATTAATGTTGTGCTCTTCGATGGTAATCACCCGCTGACTCTTCTGGAGAATGGCTAACAGTTGCTGAGTATCACACGGACGAATAGAAGAAACGTTGACCACCGCAGCAGAAACGTTGTTATCCGCCAGTATCGCGGCAGCGCTTACAGCCTCATGCACTGTAGAACCCATCGCTACCAGAGCAATATCCTGACCATCCTGCAAGACATCAATCTGCCCCGGTACAAAGTGGTAGTGCTCATCATGGAGTTGTGGCAAGGATTTGCCGTCCAGACGAATATAGACCGGTCCCTGATGGGCGATAGCATAATCAATTATTTGACGGCACTCTTGTGGGTCAGAGGGAGCATAAATTTCGATATTGCCAAAACCACGTAAGATAGAAATATCATCGATACAGTGATGAGTACTGGCCAGCGGCCCGTAACTGGCGCCAGAATTGAGACCGAACAACTTAACATTGCTATTGTTGTAGCAAACATCGATTTTTAGCTGCTCATTGGAGCGTGAAATCAGGAATGGCGCGGCATTACAGGTTACTGCAACTTTCCCGCCCATGGATAAGCCCACGGCGGTGCCGACCATCGCTTGTTCGGCAATACCTACGTTAACCACGCGATCAGGGAAGCGAGCAGTAAACGGCCCGATTTTCGCCGTCGAAGTGGAATCAGCCACCACCGGAACCAGATCAACACCGTTATCCACGGCTTTGATAAACTGCTCAACCATCACTGAGGCCAAATGTTCTGCATTACTCATCGCTCAATTCCTCCAGTGCCAGATCAATTTCAGCACCTTTCGGCACCCGGTGGTGCCACTCCACGCGCCCTTGAATAAAGGAGATACCGGCACCTTTTTCGGTGTTGGCAATCACCACATTGGGTTTACCCTTGGGTTGTAATGCCTCCAGTGTTTCCACCACCGATTGCATGTTATTACCCTGGCATTCCGTTACTTCTAAACCAAATGCACGCCATTTATCCGCCAACGGGTCGGTATTCATAATTGACTTGGTGGTGCCCGCCAGCTGGAGTTTGTTTTTATCGTTAATGATTATCAGATTGTCTAACTGATAGTGAGCAGCCACTAATGCCGCTTCCCAGTTACTGCCTTCGGCTAACTCACCATCGCCAGTCAGAACAAACACTCGGCGTTTGCTGTTGGCGCGTTTTGCCGCTAATGCGATCCCGACTGCGACCGGCAAACCATGTCCTAGCGCGCCGGTATTTAATTCGATCCCCGGCGTTTTGTGTTTTACCGGATGGCCCGGCAGATGAGAGTTAGCGTGTTGATAAGTTGCCAACCATTCCTCTGGGAAATAACCCGCTTCCGCCAGACAACAGTAATAGCCGCCAACGGCATGGCCCTTAGATTGCACATAGATATCGCGCTCAGGATCAGTTAACCGGTCAGGTGCGCAATTAAGGATGCGGAAATAGAGTGCGGTCAGAATCTCTACCTGCGAAAGATCAGCACCGGTATGCCCCCCTGCGGGGCTGTTCGCATTAAGCAGGACGATCCGGCGGCGGATAGCCCGCGCCTTTCTCACCAGCTCATCGATTGACAGTGAATACGGATTCATGACATTACCTCTCTTATATTTTCCTTCGCCATTGAATTTTTACTCATTGGCGAATATTTATTCCTGATGGTGCTAAAAAATAGCTTTCATCAAGCCTGACCGGAAAGCCTCCTCCGGCGTTACCTCTTCAGTGTTCTGCGGCTTAGGGCACGGTGTTACCCCATCAGCCCATTAGCCGTTATGGGTTCTTTATGCCTGCTCGCTTTTGCCCACTTGCGCAACTACGTTGGCTTTTTGCGACACAATTGCTGCTTTATGCTGCATACGGTTTTGCATCTGGTCGATAATCACAGCCACAATAATTACGATACCTTTAATAACCATTTGCCAGAATTCACTGACCCCCATCATCACCAGCCCGTCAGCTAAAATACCGATAACAAATGCGCCGATCAGTGTGCCGAGGATGGTGCCACGGCCACCGGCCAGAGAAGTTCCCCCCAATACCACGGCCGCTATCGCATTCATCTCAAAGCCGCTGCCGTTCGCAGGGTGGCTGGCCACCAATTGAGCGGAAACAATGATCCCGGCAATTGCCGCACAGAAACCGGAAATGGTGTAAACCCAGACTTTGACCTGCCGGACTTTGACACCAGACAGTTCGGCTGCTCTCTCGTTATCACCGATAGCGTAGACATGGCGACCAAAAGGTAGGCGACGCGCTACATAGGCAATCACCAGAGCCAAAATGAACATGATCCAGATGGCGATCGGCAAACCCAGTAATGTGCCGGACCCCAGTAGATCAAAACCGGTATTTCCGAGTTGTGGATTGCCCTGTAAGCCTGGGAAGGTTTCACCGCCAGAAATCAGCATCGCCGCACCACGAACCACATACATGGTACCGAGGGTGCAGATAAACGGCGCGACGTTATAGCGGGTTATAATCCAACCATTGACCGCGCCAATCAGTGCTCCGATGACCAATACCACCGGGACCACCACCCAAACACTGGGGAAAATGGCAATACCAAACATCGGTAATACAATACCTTGGGTGATCATCCAGCCCGCAATCATGCCGCACAACCCCAAGGTTGCCCCGATAGAGAGGTCAATCCCTGCGGTGATAATGACAAACGTGATGCCCAGTGCGAGGAAGGCATTGATAGCGATATGCTTCACCATAATGATCAAGCTGCCTGTCGCCAGAAAGCCCGGTACCATCACGGAGAAGAAACCAAGAATCAAAAACAGGGCAATAAAGGTGCGCATCTTGAGCAGAAGCAGCAGCATATTTTCCCGTGACCACGACGCGCCACCGGGCCGGTGACTCGCCAACGCAGTGCCAGTTGTTGCTTTCATCATTCGAACCCTTGTGCACTTGCCGTAACCAATGCCGATTCACTGGCCGACTGACGGGATAAGTTCGCGGTCAGCTTGCCATTCGACATCACCAGTATGCGGTCAGATACCGCCATGATCTCTTTCAGATCAGAGGTTGAGAACAAAATACCAATCCCCTGCTCAGAGAGTTTCACCATCATTTCAAACACATCAGCTTTCGCACCGACATCAATGCCTCGCGTTGGCTCATCCAACAGCAAAATGTTTGGACTGGTCAGTAATGAGCGCCCTATCACCACCTTTTGCTGATTACCGCCACTGAGAGCCTGAATCTCTACTTCCGGTGAAGAGACTTTGATCGACAAATCCCCGATAACCGATGCCACCACTTGTGACTCACTCTCTTGCCAGATAGTGAAGCTGTGTTTTAACCGACGCCATAAGCTGGAAATGGTCAGGTTATTGGCCACCGATGACACAGGGAAAATACCGGTTTTTTTACGGTCTTCCGGTACCAGACTCATTCCCAGACGAATGCGCTCTGCGGTTGAGGTCTTGGCATTAATCGACGTGCCATTGAGCCGGATAGTGCCAAGGTAGCTCTGCTGCGTGCCCAGCAGACATTCAAACAATTCGGTACGACCTGCCCCCATCAACCCATAGATGCCGACAATTTCACCCGCCCGCACTTGCAATGAGACCTGATTCACTACCGTGTTGCCGGATTCATTGATTAACGTGACGTTATCAACCTCCATCATCGGCGCACCAAATGTACGGTCCGGGTGAAGAAAACTGGAAACCGGGTCACTGCCCAGCATTTCACGGACAATCCACGGTACATCAATATCTTTTACCGCAGCTTCAGCCTGAAAACGGCCATCACGCAAAATAGTGATGTAGTCACCAATCGCCATCAACTCTTCCAAACGATGTGAGATGTAGACGATGGAAACACCCTGTCGCGTCAGTTCGCGAATAACCCGAAACAGGATATCAACTTCGGTTTTACTCAACGCCGACGTCGGCTCATCCAGAATCAGAATATCCGCCTGTTCTGCCAGTGCTTTGGCGATTTCAATCAATTGCTGTTGGCCTACTTTCAGGTTTGATACCATTTCTTTCGGCGAAATAACCTGATCAAGACGCACCATTAACTGTTCAGCAATCAGCTCCTGCGCTGCCTGATTAATGGGTTTCAAGCCTTGCTGAATCTCACGCCCCAGAAAGATGTTTTCCGCAACATTGAGGTTTTCCGACAGGTTCAGCTCCTGATGAACCATGCCAATACCCAACGCCGCAGCCTCACGAGTATTGGCAATACTCACCGCATTACCATTCAGGTAGATTTGGCCGGATGTTTGTTGCTGTACCCCAGCCAAGATCTTCATTAAGGTAGATTTTCCGGCGCCATTTTCGCCGATAATCACATTCACTTTGCCGCGATAAACGTTATAACTGACGGCATCTAGCGCCAATGTGCCAGGAAAACGCATTGAAATGTCCTCAGCACGCATGACGATGTCAGGTCTGTGATCCATTAGTGGCTCTCCTTATTCAAACTGAGCGGCACACCATTGCTCAGACCGGTAGGGGTGAGTGTCACCGCTGCCAATACCTCGACTTGCTGCCCGACCCAACTGGCATCGGGTTTTGCCACATCCTGCAAAGCACGCTTGCTTAATGCTTTAGAGAGCTGGGCGTATTGCACCTGATTTTTAAAATCTTCGAAGCGGATAAACGTTGATGCATCACGAATGGCATTACCTTTGACGATTGGCCCCACTTGCAGCACTTGTTCATCACCGTCAATGGCCAAACGAATCAACCCTTCCCGCCCTTCTGTGTCTACCGCCATCACTTTGCCGTTAAAACGAACAAAACGACTTTGGCTATTTTTCCCTGCTGCTGGCTGACTTTGTTGCTGCTTTACCTGCTGCCAACTGAGCGCATTGCTATTGGCAAACGGCATAACTTTACTCACCCAAATGGTGGAGGCGACTTTGTCCGGTGGCTGGTTATAGTCACTGACCACCGCGTTAGGATCGACTGGCAGAATCGGTTTACCGTTTTCATCCAAATCAACCACGGTACAAGCCACCAGCACCGTACTGATAACCAACAAACCGCCTGCTTTCGATAAGGCACTGAACCACATACTGCCTCCTGTCAGGAGGGGCGATTACGCCCCTCATTCTTAAACCATGGTTTTAATAACCGGTGATTATAAGATGGGTGTTTCAGTCGCGATTATTGTTTCAGTGCAAAGACATTCAGATTCTTGGCATTGTTTTCATCAATCAATACGCAATCCATCAGTTGCTTTTCTTCCAACCCGGTTTTGCCGGTTTTCAGATATTTATCAGCCTGCACCACCGCCATCTGAGCTTGTGCCCAACCCGGCTGTAATACAGTGGCTTTGATATTGCCTTTGTTGATGATGGAGTCGCGAACATAGTCACTGCCGTCAAAGCCGACGACGATGACATCATTGCGGCCTGCTGCTTTTAATGCAGCTTCTGCACCAAGTGCCATGGTGTCGTTACCGGAAATTACCCCAGTGATATCTGGGTTAGCCTGCAAAATGGACTCCATACGGTTGAACGCTTCAGTCTGGCTCCAGTTTGCAGTCTGTTGGGCAACCATCTTCATGTCGCTATGTTCGTCAATCACGTCGTGATAACCCTGTGAACGAACATGAGCGTTGGTATCGGACTCACGGCCGAGCAATTCAACATATTTGCCTTTGCCCCCCATCAACGTAACGAATTTCTCAGCGCCGAGTTGCGCACCCTGATAATTGTTCGACACAATTTGCGATACTGCGATTCCGGTTTCATTGATTTCACGGTCAATCAGGAAAGTCGGAATACCGGCCGCTTTGGCTTTTTTCAATGGCCCGATAGTGGCATCTGATCCGGCGTTATCCAGAATGATCGCTTTAGCCTTACGAGCGATGGCAGTTTCCAGCAGTTGGTTTTGTTTGTTCACATCATCATCATGGGAAGCCACCAGTACGGTGTATCCCAGTTCCGTCGCTTTGGCTTTAGCACCTTCCGCCTCCGCTTTAAAGAACGGGTTATCGTGGGATGGGGTGATAATGGCGATCAGGCCGTTACTGGCGGCACCAGCAACACCCGCCATTGAGATCAATGCTGCGGTAAGACAGGATTTCAGTAGGGTATTTTTCATTATTTTTCTCCGCATTGAATATATATTCACTATTAAATTTATATTCAATGTAATAATACAAACGCCCCGCAGCTTGTCCAATGTGAGTGCAAGGAAAGTAGAAGCCGGTCACAAATTAGTCAAAAAGAGAGTTAAAAGATAAGTGAGAAATTACATATTAGGGAAAAGCAATTTAGCCCTTGGCACAGAACAAAAACGAGCATATGCTAAGGCATAGGCCAAGAAACAAGGAGTAAATGATGGATAGAGTTGCGAAGTTATTTAAAAATGGTAGAAATCAGGCAGTTAGGTTACCCGTTGAGTTCGAGTTTGATACTGATCAAGTCTATATTCGCCGTGACGAAAATGGAAATATAATCTTATCGAAGCAACCAGCTAAACCGGATGACTGGAGCCAACTGCTTCAGTTAATCAATAAAACACGCGTACCTGCTGATTTCTTGAGTATCAATGAACGTCAGCAAGGTACAGCAAACCGTGACCCATTCGACGGGATAAAGTAGCGCCATGTATATGCTTGATACCAATACAGTGAGCCATTTATTTCGACGTCATCCTAATGTTTTGCTCAGCATACAGCACGTGAAACCTTCTGATGTCTGTATTTCCAGTATTACAGAAGCTGAATTGCTCTACGGAGTAGCAAAACGTCAAAACAAAGCGCTAAAAACGATGGTAGCAGCCTTTCTGGACTCGGTAACCCTGCATGCGTGGGATAGCGAAGCTGCAGAATGCTATGGCAAACTACGTGCAAAAATGGAAAAAAAGGGACATATCATGGGAGCTCTAGATCAATTAATTGCAGCCCATGCACTCAGCCTTGGAGCCATTTTGGTGACAAACGACAAAGCTTTTTCAATGGCTCCAGCCCTCCTAATAGAAGACTGGACCAAAGAAAGCCAGTGTTAATATACTGAAAATAATATCTATATTAATAACAAGGCTATATTTTCTTAATACTCAGCGATATAACTCAATCACCGCAGGCGTCACCTGTAATTCGTGTTGCCAGTGGGTCAATGTCAGGGTCGTTAACTCAGCTAGCCCCTGATAAAACGGGTGTCTGGCATCAGATTGCAGCAAGGCGAGGTAACGATACCCCCACGGCAACAGGTGCTCTGCCAGTAAAACCGGTAAATCCGCTGGTTGATGTTCTGCCAGCCAGGCGGCCATCATCAGCAATAAGCCGAAATGATCCTCTGGCTCTTGCTGCTCCAGTGTCACCTCCACTTGCTGCTGCGCCATCCAATCACGCAGTTTGAGCGTCGAGTCGCCAAACAGGACATTTTCTTTATCCAGATAAACCGATCCCCACGGGGGAGCGGGCAGTGCATATGGGCCAATAAACAGCCGCTGCCAAGCCTCTTCCAGGGTTTCATCTGACTTGTCTTGCGCCAATAAAGCGGCAATGGGCATTAGTTGAGTTTCCAGGCCATAAGGCCACTGGGCTACCCACTCATCACTGCTGAGTTGCGCCACAATATCACTGCACGCCGGACTGTCCGGTTCACAATAAAACAGCGCACCCAATACGTGGCCAGTCAGCGCAATTTGTTGATAAGTCATATTGTTTTCAACCATTTTGTTACCTCAGGAGCGCGATCAATTCGCCATCAAACGGGTGAAGCATTGCGAGCAAAGCCACGTTGGGCGTAAACCCAGCATGGGCTTTGCTCAGTCGCCATCAGGCTATATTTAACCGCCGATTGCCATTCCGACTGTCATATGCAACCCGTAAAACACGCCACGGCCAATTAGCTCACCCGCAAAAATAAGCAGCATAGCGAAGACCATGCCGAGCGTCGTCGGTGTGCGGCCTCTGATTAACGGACAAATCCAGCAACCCAGCCCCAGAACCAGTAGCACCAAACGCCATACCATCAGTGTGCCATAGTGGGGAATAAGCTCTGAAGCTTGCTGTACCGAGCTGTAAATCGTCGACAAACTGGCCGCCTGCATAATGACACTGGCAATACTGATAATCAGTGCCAATACACTGATCATCGGTAGTTGCAGCATCATTCGCCCATTAATCCCGGCCAGTTGTAACAACAAATAACCCAACATCGGGCCGCCAATCAAGGTGGTAAGAACAAAACCTAGCGGAGTATAGAGGTTGTCCCAAGTAGGAACAGTATCAATGGAATAGACTCGACACATGGCATAGACAAATACCACGCCCAGCACCATGGCGACCACTAGCCAGACTTTGCCGAGTACCGCTGGCATTTTACCCAATACGGCCAACAACCAGTAAAAACCTGCCACCGCAAAGAACAGTGAACCGGCGGCTATTTCATTACTGAGCGCCGACTCGCCAATGCGGCTTAATGAATTGAATGCTCGCATTGGCGAGCCTAAATGCAGTGTCGAGGCGATAAAAGCCAGTGCCATCAGCACCCACAGTACCAACATGCTGCGGTGAATTCGCTGTTGCTGCCCGTGACTCAAACCACCGAATATCAGCGCCAGCCCCAGCACTATAAAGCCGCCGACCACGCACTGCCCCAGTACCGTAAAGACCATTAGTGGCCATTCATGCAATCCCATGCCCATATTATACCTCCTTCGGATTTGCCAGATGACCGGTGGTATCTCTGACCGGACGGCTGTTGGCATTAGGTTTCACTACGATATTCGGCAGCGTGAAATGGGCTGCTGGCAATGGTGCGACTTCGGCCAAATCACCGTATTTCTCGCGTAATTCATCAATAGGGGCCATATCCAGTGCCCGCAGTGGGCAAGAATCGACACAAATCGGTTTCTTACCGGCAGCGACTCTTTCATAGCAGCCGTCACACTTGGTCATATGCCCTTTTGCTTCGTCATATTGCGGCGCACCGTATGGGCATGCCATATGGCAATAGCGGCAACCGATGCAAATGTCTTCGTTTACCACAACGAAACCATCATCACGCTTATGCATTGCGCCACTCGGACATACTTTGGTACAGGCAGGATCACTACAGTGATTACAGGCGATAGAGAGATAGTAAGCGAACACATTTTGGTGCCATGCGCCGTTATCTTGCTGCCAATCCCCACCGGCATATTCGTAGATACGCCGGAAGCTGACATCGGTAGACAAGTTTTTGAAATCCTTGCAAGCCAACTCGCAAGTTTTGCACCCAGTGCAACGGCTGGAGTCGATGTAAAAACCATATTGCGTTGTCATCAGTCAGCTCCTTATGCCTTGGTAACTTGAACGAGGTTGGTATGGGATGGATTCCCTTTCGCCAACGGAGAAGGCCGCTGAGTGGTCAATACGTTAATACTGCCCGCGCGATCAATGCGTTTCTCATCTGGGCTATACCATGCCCCCTCACCCAGTGCCACAACCCCCGGCATCATGCGCGGCGTGACTTTGGCGTTAATCTGAACTTCGCCTCGGCCATTGAAAATACGCACCATATCGCCATTTTTGATCTCACGCTCGCGGGCATCCATTGGGTTAATCCACATCTCCTGACGGCAGGACGCTTTTAAAACATCGACGTTGCCGTAGGTGGAGTGGGTTCTGGCTTTGTAGTGGAAACCCGTTAACTGTAATGGATACTGCTGATTGAGCGGGTCATCGTAGCTTTCAAAACCTGCGGCATAGACAGGCAGCGGATCGATAACATCGTCTTGTTGCAGTTCCCACGTGGCGGCAATCTGTGCCAGTTCGGCAGAGTAAATCTCAATTTTGCCCGATGGTGTGGTTAACGGATTGGCAATAGGGTCTGCGCGGAACGCTTTATAGGCAACATGATGCCCCGCCGGATCGCGTTTTTTAAAGATACCCTGTTCGCGGAACGCCTCAAAAGAAGGCAGTTCAGGAATGGCCTGTTGCGATTGTTGGTAGAGATGACGCAACCACTCTTCTTGCGTGCGCCCTTCGGTAAATTGCTGCTCCACCCCCATGCGTTTTGCCAGTTCAGTGGTCATTTCATAGATATTTTTGCATTCAAAACGCGGTTTGATGACTTGATCGGCAAAAATCACATACGCCATATTGCCGCTGGAAGCGTCAAGGCAGAAGTCCATCTGCTCAGAGGCGGTACAGTCAGGCAGGATGATATCGGCGTATTTGGCTGACGAGGTCATGTGATTATCGATAACCACCACCATTTCACATTTTTTATCATCTTGCAGAATGTCGTGGGTACGGTTGATTTCTGAATGCTGATTAATCAAACAGTTACTGGCGTAATTCCAGATAAACTTGATCGGTACATCCAGCTTATCTTTACCGCGCACACCATCACGGGTAGCGGTCATTTCTGGCCCGCGCTCAATCGCGTCAGTCCACAGGAACATCGAGATACTGGTTTTAACTGGGTTTTCCAGTGTTGGCATGCGGACAAATGGCAAACCGTAAGAGCCTTCGCGGGCACCTGAATTACCGCCATTAATGCCAACGTTCCCCGTCAGGATAGCCAACATGGCAATGGCCCGACTGGTATTTTCGCCGTTGGAATGGCGCTGCGGCCCCCACCCTTGCGCAATATAAGCCGGTTTCACCGACCCTATTTCACGCCCCAGTTTAATGATTCTTGCGGCTGGAACACCGGTGATGGCTTGCGCCCATTGTGGTGTTTTGGCGGTTTCATCTGCACCCTGCCCTAAAATATAGGCTTTGTAGTGGCTATTTTTTGGCGCATCTGCCGGCAAGGTTTTCTCATCATAACCGACACAATATTTATCGAGGAACGGCTGATCGACCAGATTCTCGCTAATCATCACATAGGCCAAGGCCGATGCCAGTGCCGCATCGGTACCGGGCCGCAGCGGGATCCATTCATCTTCCCGACCTGCTGCGGTATCGGTATAGCGTGGATCAATCACTATCATCTTGGCATCGGATTTCTCCCGCGCTTGCTCCAGATAGTAGGTGACCCCACCACCACTCATGCGCGTTTCAGCCGGATTGTTACCAAACAGCACCACCAGCTTGCTGTTTTCGATATCGGACGGGCTGTTACCATCAGCCCAGCCACCATAAGTGTAATTCAGGCCAGCAGCGATTTGCGCAGTACTGTAGTCACCATAATGATTAAGGTAGCCACCACAGCAATTCATCAGCCGCGCCAATAGCGTCGATCCCGGTGGCCATGAGCGGGTCATGGTGCCACCTAAGGTGCCGGTGCCGTAATTCAGATAGATAGCTTCGTTACCATATTCCTTAATGATACTTTGCATGCTGCCCGCAAGGGTGTCGAATGCCTCTTCCCATGAGATGCGCTTGAATTTGCCTTCCCCACGCGCGCCAATACGCTTCATTGGGTATTTCAGACGGTCAGGGTTGTATACCCGGCGGCGCATGGAGCGGCCACGCAAACAGGCACGCACCTGATGCAAGCCATCAAAATCATCATTGCCAGTGTTGTCGGTTTCGACATATTTGATTTCGCCATCAACGACATGCATACGTAGCGGGCAGCGGCTACCGCAGTTGACAGTACAAGCACTCCAGATCACTTTGTCATCATTGAGCGGATTTATTGCCGATTGCACCGCACGGGCGGCGCGGGAGAACGGGAGCGAAAAGGCCCCGGTTGCCATGGCAAGACTGCCGATAAGCGTCGTTTGGACCAGTTTTCGGCGCGTGACTTCTGCCGTTAATAGCCGGGATTCGTTGGTCTCTTTCATAAGATTCCCACTTGGTTGCATTCCAGAAAATGGACAACATCTGTGATAGATGAAATCCGATTAATTCAAAAAAATGAGTAATTCTGCGGGAGAGGTTGTGTCATGAATGAGAGCGCAGTGGCCCAGCTACAGCAGTTATTATAGTTAGGATGATAAACAGTTCTCCCCGCAGTTATGAGCCTACCTCTTATGGGGAGTGCGGGTGTTGTCTGGTATCAATAAAGCAGTGGGGATTGCCTTCTCCTCACTGCTTTATGATGAATCTGTGACAAATAACCGTTCGGTTTAACAAGCCTGATGATACAGCGCCATAATTTCATCAATCGACGCTTCACGCGGGTTCCCGCCGGTACATACATCCGCGAAGGCTGCTGCTGCCAGCGCGGGAATATCATCAGCCAGCAAACCCACCGCACTCAGGGATGACGGAATGCCAATATCACGGTTCAATTCAATTACTGCCTGAATGGTTTGCTCACGAACCTGTGCCAATGACCCACTCAGGGCATTGTCGAGGCCCATCGCCATCGCGATTTGACGCAAGCGTTCACCGGTATAAGCGGCGTTATAACGCATGATATAAGGCAGTAAAATGGCGTTGGCGACACCGTGTGGCATGTTGTAAAACGCCCCCAGAGGGTGTGCCATACCATGAACCAACCCCAGCCCTACGTTTGAGAACCCCATTCCAGCGATATACTGCCCAAGAGCCATATCTTCGGTGGCGGCGGCATCACCTTGCACGGAAGCCCGCAATGAACGACTGATGACTTCAATGGCTTTAAGATGCAAAGCATCCGTCAGTTCCCAAGCCCCTTTAGTCAGATAACCTTCGATGGCGTGGGTCAACGCATCAACTCCGGTCGCGGCTTTCAGGGCCGCTGGCATACTGTCCATCATGTCAGCATCAATAAATGCCACTGCCGGAATAGCATGAGGATCGACGCAAACAAATTTGCGCCGCCGCTCTTCATCAGTAATTACATAGTTAATGGTCACTTCTGCCGCAGTACCGGCGGTGGTTGGAATGGCCAGAATAGGTACACAAACGTTGCGGGTGTCAGCCACCCCTTCCAAACTGCGCACATCAGCAAACTCAGGATTATTGATAATAATGCCGATGGCCTTGCTGGTATCTTGTGGCGAACCGCCGCCCAGCGCGATGAGATAATCCGCCTCGCTTTGGCGAAAAACAGCCACACCTTGTTGTACGATGGCGATTGTCGGGTTGGGCGTTACCGCATCAAAGACAGCAAAATCCAGACCGGCCTGTTGCAAGCGGCTGATTAGGCAAGCCGCAACACCGCACTCCATCAGTATTTTGTCGGTGACCACTAACGCCTTTTTATATCCCCGCCGTGTCACTTCATCGGTGAGCGCATCCAGTGAACCGCGCCCAAACCACGCCATTTCGTTTAAAATCATTCTGTTCATGACTGATTCCTCTCGGTATTTTAACCCGCACGCTAATCTTCAACCCGTAAACCGTAGGTTTTGAATTTCTCCAGTACCACGCTGATCTCTTCTTTGGATAACACCGGCACCTCATCGACAATCGGCAAGATAGCCAGCAGCAGTGTTGCCAACACCTCAACTTCATGAGCAAGCCACAACGCTTTGGCCAAATTCTCCTCACAAGCAATCAGGCCATGGTGCTGCAACAGCGTGGCCTTGCGGTGCTTCATCGCCACGGCGACATGTTCAGACAGCGCTTTGGTACCAAAAGTGGCGTAGGGCGCACAGGGGATATCATCGCCACCGGCAGCGGCAATCATGTAATGAATCGCCGGGATCGGGCGGTTAAGAATCGATACTGCGGTGCAATGGACTGAGTGGTTGTGTACCACCGCATTGGCGTCTGCCCGAGTATGATAAACCGCCTGATGAAAACGCCACTCACTGGAAGGGACTTTGCCAGGCTCATGGTGGCCGCTGGCATCGATATAAACAATATGCGACTCCGTCAGTTTGTCGTAGGCAATACCGGAGGGCGTAATCAAAAATCCATCCTGGTAACGCACACTAACATTGCCAGCAGTCCCTTGATTCAACCCTAAACGGGTCATTTCCAGGCAAGTATTGATAATATCGCGCGCCAGTGCTTCTCTCTTCATTTGTTCCTCTCTTAAGATGCAAATACCTAAATATAAAAATGCATTGAATAATGGATGTAGGCGAATAAGCGTTAACAACTGTGGATATATCTTTCGCTCATTTAATTCAACTGAAAAATAAAGCACACCAAAATGTGAGCCATGTCATGACTATTCATGACTTCATCGTAATTTAGATATTATTTATTTTCATTAAATGTCCGTTTGAAAAAACAATATGGGAAAACGGTCAAGTGACGCTGAATGATTAAATGCCGGGATATTTCTCGATAACTGACCGTTTGTGACAGAAATAGAAAAATCGGTCATTACCTATGTGTGTTTGAAACACAATTCATTTCAAACAGTCATGAAATGTTTTTATTTAAAGTGACTATCATCACAAAATATCAGCATTGAGTTACCAATGTGATTCAGCTCATACTTTTTAGCGATTTTTACCTTATAAAGAACGGGACTTATCGCAATGAGGATATTTAAATTTGTCACTCAGGCAGTTGTGGCTCGCCAGAGAAAGTATCACTCATTAAACAAAAATAATTCCGTCGAACATTACAAACTTTCGGACTAGTGAAGTATCTGACGAGGGCATCATGGGAAATATTTTAATACAAACAGATAGCACTAAAATTTCCGCCTCGGTAAGTGACGAGGCAGAAAATAAAAAAAGGTATCTGATTCCTTTCGCATTACTGTGTTCACTGTTCTTCCTTTGGGCAGTAGCAAACAACCTAAATGATATTTTATTACCTCAATTTCAACAGGCTTTCACCCTGACCAACTTTCAAGCAGGGCTGATTCAATCCTCCTTCTATTTTGGCTACTTCTTAATCCCAATACCTGCCGGGATATTGATGAAAAGGTTTAGCTATAAGGCGGGGATTATTACTGGATTACTGTTCTATGCCTTCGGGGCGGCATTGTTCTGGCCTGCGGCCGAAACGATGAATTGCACCTTGTTTTTAATCGGATTATTTATTATCGCTGCCGGTTTAGGTTGCCTTGAAACGGCTGCCAATCCTTTTGTCACTGTATTGGGGCCAGAAAAAACCGGTCACTTCCGTATTAACTTGGCACAGACCTTTAACTCTTTCGGGGCCATTATTGCGGTAGTGTTCGGCCAAAGTTTAATACTCTCCAATGTGCCCCACCAAACACAGGAAGTACTGGATAAATTGTCTGCTGAGGATTTGAATAGCTATCATCATAGTTTAGTAAAAGCTGTTCAATTACCCTATCTGATTATTGTTGCGGTGGTTATTTTTGTTGCGCTATTAATTTTAATCACTCGTTTCCCGGCAATAAAAAGTGAATCGGATGATTCGCATAACGGTTCTTTCTTTGCATCACTACCACGGTTATTAAAGATAACACATTGGCGCTGGGCGGTATTAGCACAGTTCTGTTATGTCGGCGCACAAACCGCATGTTGGAGCTATTTAATTCGTTATGCCATTGAAGAGTTACCGAATATCACACCGGGATATGCGGCTAATTATTTAACGGCCACTATGGTATGTTTCTTTATAGGTCGATTCAGTGGCACCTGGTTAATTACTCGTTTCGCACCAGAGAAAGTTTTAGCGGCTTATGCATTTATCTCTATGTTGTTATGTATTATCTCTGCGGCCTTCGGCGGACACATTGGATTATTAGCACTTACCCTGTGCAGTATGTTTATGTCAATCCAATACCCAACCATATTCTCATTAGGCATTAAGAACCTAAATCAAGACACTAAATATGGCGCATCTATTATTGTTATGACCATTGTCGGTGGTGGTATCGTCACCCCGATCATGGGATTAGTTAGCGATGCGGCAGGGAATATACCTACGGCTGAAATTATTCCTGCTTTATGTTTTGCCATTATATTTATTTTCGCCAAGTACAAAACAATTCCTGTTAATTAATAATACGGGTAACGGACAAATTAACATTAAATTTTTGCTACTGAACACAAGGACTAATAATGAAAAAGACAATTCAATTACCTAAAATTGGCATTCGCCCAGTCATTGATGGACGCAGAATGGGTGTGCGTGAATCGTTGGAAGAGCAAACCATGAAAATGGCCCGTGCCACCGCAGAGTTTCTGCAAGAGGTGGTACACCATCCTTGCGGCACGCCCGTTGAATGTGTCATTGCTGATACCTGCATTGCCGGAATGGCAGAATCCGCCGCCTGTGACGATAAATTCAGCGCACAGAATATTGGCCTAACCATCACGGTGACACCTTGTTGGTGCTACGGCAGCGAAACCATTGATATGGACCCGTTCCGCCCGAAAGCTATTTGGGGCTTTAATGGTACCGAACGCCCTGGCGCGGTCTATCTGGCAGCAGCACTGGCGGCGCACAATCAAAAAGGATTGCCAGCCTTCTCCATTTACGGCCATGACGTGCAGGATGCTAATGACACCCGCATCCCTGCCGATGTGCAGGAAAAACTGCTGCGCTTTACTCGCGCAGGTTTAGCCGTTGCCAGCTTAAAGGGCAAAAGTTACCTCTCTCTCGGTGGGGTATCCATGGGGATTGCCGGCTCCATTGTTGACCATAACTTCTTTGAATCCTGGTTAGGAATGAAAGTGCAAGCGGTCGATATGACAGAGTTGCGCCGCCGCATTGATCAAAAAATCTATGACGAGCAAGAGCTAGAACTGGCGTTGTCATGGGCAGATAAAAACTTCAAATACGGACCGGATAAAAACGCAGAACAATACCGCCGTTCACCGGAAAGCAGCCGCGCGGTACTGCGTGAAAGCCTGCAAATGGCGTTATGTATCCGCGACATGATGCAAGGTAATCCAACACTGGCAACGAAAGGTTTTGGTGAAGAAGCCTTAGGCTATAACGCTATTGCTGCCGGTTTCCAGGGTCAGCGCCACTGGACCGATCAATATCCAAATGGCGATACCGCTGAAGCCTTGCTGAATAGTTCGTTCGACTGGAACGGCGTGCGCGAACCGATGGTTGTCGCCACCGAAAACGACAGTTTGAACGGCGTGGCGATGCTATTTGGCCATACCCTGACCGGCACCGCGCAGATCTTTGCGGATGTCCGTACCTACTGGTCACCGGAAGCGGTACAGCGGGTTACCGGCCATCAACTGGAGGGGGTTGCCGAACACGGCATTATCCATCTGATTAACTCCGGCTCTGCCGCGTTGGACGGCACTTGCCGCCAAAACGATGCGCAAGGTAAACCGACCATCAAACCGCACTGGCAAGTGAGCCAGCAAGAAGCCGATGCTTGTCTGGCGGCAACCGAATGGTGCCCTGCTATCCATGAATACTTCCGTGGCGGTGGCTTCTCTTCGCGTTTCCTGACCCGTGGTGGGGTGCCCTTCACCATGAGCCGTATCAATCTGATTAAAGGCGTCGGGCCGGTCTTGCAAATTGCCGAGGGCTGGAGTGTCGAATTACCGAAATCCGTTCACGACACCCTGGACAAGCGAACCGATTCAAGTTGGCCAACCACCTGGTTTGCTCCACGCCTGACCGGCAAAGGGCCATTCAGCGATGTTTATTCGGTAATGGCGAACTGGGGAGCTAACCATGGCGTGCTGACCATCGGCCATGTCGGGGCGGACCTGATTACACTCGCCTCGATGTTACGCATCCCGGTATGCATGCATAACGTCGAAGAAGAGAGTGTTTACCGGCCAACTGCGTGGGGCGCGCACGGTATGGATATCGAAGGGCAGGATTACCGTGCCTGCCAAAATTACGGCCCACTATACAAAAGATAATGTGATGTTTGAGCAGGGTCTCAGGTGTGGAGCACTCCTTACCTGAGTCATAAAACAACCCTTGCTGTCAGCAAGGTGAACGAAGGGTTTATCGTGCCCCGAGGATTTAGCGGCTCACGTCGTTACCGCCTCGACGCCCCATATTCCCTTCGTTCCGCGTTATCCGCCCCCGTGGCAAGACATTTTCTGCCTAACAGCAGTAACAGGAGCATTTATGAAGCGCGATGTGGTCATTGTTTTAGATTGCGGCGCAACTAATATCCGGGCGATCGCAGTCGATCCTCAAGGTGTGGTGGTGGCGAAAGCTGTGATGCCGAACCACAGCCAACCCGATCCGGCTAATCCGCAATGGCAGTTGTGGCCGCTCGATGGCATCTTGCACAGTTTCGCTCAGTGTTGCCGCCAATTACTGCCACAGATTCATCAGGATAAGATCCATGGCATGACTGTTACTACCTTCGGCGTAGACGGTGCATTGGTGGATGCCAACGGCAAAATGCTGTACCCCATTATCAGTTGGAAATGCCCACGTACCGTGGCGGTGATGGAGAGTATCTCCCGCTATATGTCTGCAGAAAAGTTACAACAAATATCCGGTATCGGTCAGTTCAGTTTTAACACCTTATACAAGTTGATTTGGTTACAGGAAAATCGACCCGATTTAGTTGAACAAGCCCATGCCTGGCTGTTTATTTCATCTTTAATCAACCATCGCCTTACCGGGGAATTTACCACCGACCGCACCATGGCTGGCACCAGCCAACTGTTGGATGTCAAACGTGAGCAATTCAGCAGCACGATTTTACAAAAGATCGGTATTCACGCTGATTTATTCCCACCGATGGTGGCCGCCGGTGAAATCATTGGTCAGCTACTGCCAGATATCGCCGCTGAGTTAGGGTTACCCGCGGGTTTGCCGGTGATATCAGCCGGTCACGATACTCAGTTTGCACTATTTGGTTCGGGTGCTGATTTGGATCAACCGGTACTGTCATCCGGTACCTGGGAAATCCTGATGGTTCGGACCCCAAAAGTGAATACGACACTATTGCCACAATTTGCCGGTTCCACTTGTGAACTTGATAGCTGCCCAAGGTTGTTTAACCCAGGTTTGCAATGGCTAGCTTCAGGGGTACTGGAATGGGTGCGGCAGTTGTATTGGCATAACGAAGCCAGTGCCGAGGTCTACCAGCAAATGATTAGTGAAGCTGAGGCTATCGTACCCGGGGCAAACGGCATACGTATGAATTGCAACCTACTGGGCAGTGCTCAGCATCATCAATCGGGCGGCTGGCAAGGGGTCTCGCTGGCGGCGCGGCGCGGGCATTTTTACCGTTCTGCGTTGGAAAGCCTTACCTGGCAGTTAAAAAGCAATCTGTCATTACTCGAAGAGATTGGTGAATTCCGTACCCGCGAACTGCTGCTGGTTGGTGGTGGTAGCCGTAATACCTTGTGGAACCAGATCAAAGCCGATGTGCTCAATCTGCCCATCAAAGTAATTGATGAAGCTGAAACCACGGTTCTGGGGGCGGCGTTGTTTGTCTGGAGTGGCACTGGCTATTACCGCAGTGCTGAACAAGCGCGGGAGCAGGTCAATTACCGCTATCAATACTATCAGCCAGGCGAGCAACAACCGCTTTATCAGGCACTGAGCGACAGCCCATATCCCATTACTGAAGGAGCCATTCATGCTTAAAACCATTTCGCCATTACTGTCACCACAACTGCTAAAAACGCTGGCAGAGATGGGGCACGGTGATGAAATAATCTTTTCGGATGCCCATTTCCCAGCGCACGCGATTGGAAAAAACGGTGGCCCGTTGGTGATTCATGCCGATGGTTTATCTGTTAGCGCATTGCTAGCGGCCACTATTCCGTTATTTGAACTGGACAGCTACGCACCACCATTGGTAATGATGGCCGCGGTGGCAGGCGACACCCTTGATGCCGCGGTTGAAAAACGCTATTTACATGCCCTGTTTGGTAGCCAGGAAGCGTTGCCAGTGGAACGTATTGATCGTTTTGCGTTTTATCAGCGCGCTCAGCAAGCCTATGCCATCGTCATCACCGGAGAGACCGCCAAATACGGTAATATTCTATTAAAGAAGGGGGTGACGCCTGTTTTTTAAACCCGTGATCACGTAACCTCATCCCTTTAGCCATGTACTCTTTGTTGGTATTAACCGATGTGTTGGTATTAACCAATATATTAATATCAATCAATGTATACATGGCTTTGCTGACGGAGAGGATCATGAAAGCATCTCGTCACCAGAAAATCCTGCAACATATCAAACAGCATGAAACGCTGACAACCGCAGATCTGGCTCAGTTACTTGAGGTCAGCCAAGAGACCATTCGCCGTGACTTGAACGAGTTACAGGCGCAAGGGCTGATCATCCGCCAGCACGGGCGCGCCAAAAGCATTAAGCGTGCCACCAAAGACAGCGGCGATCCTTTTACCACCCGGCTAAAAAGTCACCTATCCAGCAAAGCCAGCATTGCTGACCATGCCCTGTCACTGATTGACAGTGGAATGGTGATCGCATTGGATGCCAGTTCCACCTGCTGGTATTTAGCCAAAAAGCTGCCCGATATCGATATAACGGTGTTTACCAATAGTGTACGGATTTGCCAGGAATTGGTGAAACACCAAAATATTGAGTTGATCAGTGCCGGTGGTCGCTTACAGCGTAAATATGCCTGCTACGTTAACCCCGCACTCTTTTCACTGCTAAAAACCATCGAAATTGATCTGTTTATTTTCTCGTGCGAAGGCATTGATGCCGACGGCACCTTATGGGATTCAAACCCGTTTAATGCCGAATTCAAGACCATGCTGTTAAAACGGGCCACGCAATCCATCTTACTGATCGACAAAAGTAAAATGTGCCGAACGGGAGAGGTAAAAATCGGGACGCTGGATGATGTAGAACAGGTCATCTCCAATGTCGATGCAGAGTAACTGATGGCGCAGACTTGCTCTACGCCACTAAGCTGCCATTCACCTTACTGACCGTAATAGGCTTTTGCGCCATGCTTGCGCAGATAGTGTTTATCCAACAATGTTTGCTGCATATTAGCCACCGCAGGCCGAAGTTGATGAGTAAACAGGTTCATATAAGCAATTTCTTCCAGCACTACCGCGTTATGCACCGCACTGGCCGCATTGCTACCCCAGGCAAACGGGCCATGACCATTGACCAAAACCGCCGGTATTTCCCCCGCACTTAACGCCTGATGGGCAAAGGTTTCGACAATGACATTGCCGGTTTCATACTCATAGTCGCCAGCAATTTCGGCATCAGTCATAAGGCGGGTGCATGGGATGGGGCCATAGAAATAATCAGCATGAGTGGTGCCTAATGCTGAGAGCGACTTACCCGCCTGCGCCCAAATGGTGGCATGGCGAGAATGGGTGTGGACAATACCACCTATTTCGGGAAAGGCCCGGTATAGCACCAGATGGGTATCGGTATCGGAAGACGGTTTTTTATTTCCCTCCACCACCTTACCGCTTGCCAAATCCACCACCACCATGTCATTCACACTCATGGCCTCGTATTCAACACCAGAGGGCTTAATTACCACCAACCCGAGCTCACGATCAATACCGCTGACATTACCCCAGGTAAAAGTCACGAGTTTATATTTTGGTAATGCTAAATTAGCGTCAAAAACCTGTTGTTTTAACTGTTCTAACATGATGCTACCTCATGAAATAATATTCAGTACGGCAATTAACAATCACCAATAACGCACATGATGTCGTTAGATTATTTAATGGCCGTGATTAAACAAGCAACTCGCTATAAATAGCCATCATTGGTAATGAGCTTAATAAATAAGAAAACTGTTAATTAAAAATAACCAACTTAAATCCGTCATTCAAAATCTATTCTTCAGCCCAGGCTTTATCTATCCCCAAAAATAATATCTAGCTGCAAACTAACCTAACTCTATTTATCGCTAAATTAAAGAGGATGAAAGGCGAGTTAATCATCAAACAAAAAGAATCGGTTGAATTCGGTCACAAACGGGCATTATTGTCATGCCCGAATGTGTGCTTTCATTACCAGTATTGACCATTCGTAAGGCAAAGAAGCCCTTAACATGAGGCATGAATCACATTATTTATGATAATTAAATGAATAACATATTAATATATGTGATTCTCACCACACAATCTCAGAGGAAAACACCCCTTAAAGCAATACTTGAATTCAGTCACTGTATAAACAGCAGATAAATACCAATATATCATCATCGTATTTGAAGCCGCAGACGTGCTACCTGCAATACCAACAACTTCAGGTATAGCAGCATGAGTGCTACGGGTGCTTTTTAGCATTAAGCGCTAAGACAATTTTTGAGGTAAATATGTTACAAGCCGAACGCTATAAAATCATCTGTAGCCATGTGCAGCAGCAAGGCTCGGCGCTGGTAACTGAGTTATCGGTATTATGCCAGGTTTCGCAAGAAACTATTCGCCGTGACCTGACGGTGCTGGAAAAAAAGCAAAAACTGATCCGTAGCTTTGGTGGCGCGGTGGCACTGGATGGCCCTGATCTCTCCGTCATTGATATTAAAGAGACCCACTACAGCCTTAATGCTATTGATCGGGCCGAATCCTTCCGTAAACGTACGGAGGAACACCCTGATACTAAAATGAAAATTGCTAAAGCAGCATTACAATTTATCCATCCGGGCGACTGTATTTTACTGGATAACAGTAGCTCTTGCTGGTTTCTGGCACGCCAAATCCCAGACATTGAGATTACCGTCGTCACCAACTCAGTGAAGATTATCCAGGCACTGGCCTGCCGTGACAAAGTGCGCATCATTGGTATTGGCGGTGAGTATTCTGCCCGCCATGATGACTTCCATGGTCCGGTGGCGGAGAATGCTATCCGCAATTTCCAGATCAATACTTTTTTCTTCTCTTGCCAGGGTATTAATCAGGAAAGTGGGGTGCGTGATGGCAACGACATTAACGCCAAGTTAAAACAAGTTATGTTACAAGTCTCGGGCCAAAAAATATTATTGGCCGACTCTAGTAAATTTGACCAGTATGCATTTTGTAAAATATGCATGTTAGATGAAGTCGATATTCTTATTACTAATAGATTAAGTTCGCAAAACTATCGCAGTGACAATCCAAAATTAAATATTATTGAATCAGATAAATAACAAAATTATTCATCGGAATAATAGCGTCAACACCAGTGAAACAGTCACACAATAAGAATAAGCCAAGCTGCTTTGTTTTCTCTCTTTATATATACAAAGCAGGACGTCTTGATGCTTTCTAAAATTGTTCTTTCAGAGGATTTAATAATGAAAAAGTTAATCTTACCCTGTTTAATAACCACATTAATTACTTCCCATGCTACTTGGGCGGATGACAGTAAAGTGCCACAAAAAGCCAATAAACCATTCACTATGGGGGTAGTGGTTAAAGTGGGGGGTATTCCTTGGTTCAATGTGATGGAACAGGGCATTAAAGCAGAAGGTCAGGCTCTCGGCGTCAATGCCTGGCAAGTCGGGCCAACCACCGCAGACCCCGCCGAGCAAGTTCGTGCTATTGAAGACTTGATTGCCAAAAAAGTCGATGTGATTGGTGTGGTGCCAAATGATGCCAAAGTGCTGGAGCCAGTGCTGAAACGGGCGCAGGAAGCAGGCATTAAAGTCATTACTCACGAATCACCAGGCCAAATCAATGCCGACTGGGACTTTGAGCTATTAGACACCCAAAGCATGGGCGCTAACCATATGAAAGATATGGCGCAATGCATGGGTGAGGAAGGCAAATATGCCATGTTTGTCGGTAGTTTGACTGTGCCACTGGTGAATGAGTGGGCCGATGCCGCCATTGCTTATCAAAAAGCACATTATCCAAAAATGCTCCTGGTTGAAGACCGTTTCGGCGTTGCTGAGTCGGTGGATGACTCCATGCGTACCGCCAATGACTTGCTCTCTAAACATAAAGATCTAAAAGGTATTATGTCCTTCGGTTCACAAGGTCCGATTGGCGCTGGCCGCGCGATTGATAAACGTAAGAAAAACGACACCACCTGCGTATTCGGTACCTTTACTCCGGGTCAAGGTATCAAGCTGTTAGAGAAAGGTGCGATTGATGGCGGTTATATTTCCAATCCAATGGTGGCCGGTAAGGTATTCGTGCAGGTAGCCACCGCCATGATGAACGGCGAGCCAATTAAAGACGGCGTCAAACTGGGCGATATGGGTGAAATCAAAACCAAGGGGAATACCATCCTCAGTGATAACCCGGAAAAACTGGATGTAGAAAACACCAAGCGTCTGGTCAAACTTGGTCTGTAAACACAATCCAAACTAAAAAACAGCGCCGGGCACTGCTCGGTGCTTATTTCGGCCCGCAGTATTGAGGCCGTTTTCCGGGGAACAGCACTATGACTAATATTTCTGATGCTGATAAAGGAGTGCCGCTTATCACGCTAAAAGAGCTATCAAAAAGCTTTGGCGGACATCAGGCACTCAAAAATATCACTCTGACGTTGAATAAAGGTGAAGTGCACTGTTTAGCTGGGGCCAATGGCTGTGGCAAAAGTACGCTGATAAAAACCATCAGTGGTGTGTATGCCCCTGATGACGGTAGTGAAATTATTATCGACGATAAATCGTACCCGCGTTTAACCCCTGATCGCGCTCGCGATTTGGGGGTGCAGGTTATCTATCAAGACTTGTCGCTGTTCCCTAACCTGACGGTGGCGGAAAACATTGCTTTCGAATACAACCTGAAAGGTTACTTCGGTTGGTTTAGCAAAACCAAACTCAAACAGAAAGCTTGCCAGGTTTTACAAGAGTTGGCCTTTACCATCGACCCCGATGCGCTGGTACAAAACTTACCTATTGCTCAACGTCAGCAGGTTGCTATTTGTCGCGCATTGGTTGCTGATGCCCGTTTGGTGATTATGGATGAGCCAACTGCGTCTCTCACCCGAACAGAAGTGAATCAGTTGCTGCGCACGGTGAATTACCTGCGCGACAAGAACATCACCGTGGTGTTTGTCAGCCACCGGTTGGATGAAGTGAAAGAGATTTCGGACCGAATTACCGTCATTCGTGATGGCGAGAAAGTGGGAACCTGGCCGGCAAGCACTCTTTCCGTGGGGCGGATTACCGAGCTGATGACCGGTTTAACCATTACCCATGAGCAGAAATTACCGAATGCCGAACTGGGCAAAGTGGTATTGCAGTTAGATAAGCTCAGCCGCAAAGGGCAGTTTGAGAATATTTCCTTTAGTCTGCATCGCGGTGAGGTGCTAGGGCTTTGTGGCTTGCTCGGGTCCGGGCGCACAGAACTGGCGTTGAGTCTATTTGGCATCACCCACCCTGATAGCGGCGAGATTGCTATTGATGGCAAACCGGTTCACATCAAAGATAATACCCGCGCCATCGAGCTGGGGATTGGTTACGTCTCTGAAGACCGCCTGACACTCGGCGCCGTGCTACCGCAATCGGTCGCCGACAACATGATGCTGTCAATATTGCAACGTATTCGCACCCCGCTCTACCTACTTGATGAAACGAAAAAAGCGGCGCTGGTGCAGGAATGGGTAAAAGATTTAGACATTAAAGTCACCAACCCCGATAACCCACTGTCAACCTTATCCGGCGGTAATCAGCAAAAAGTGGTGCTGGCCAAATGGATTCTGACCAAACCGAAAGTACTGATTCTTGACTCCCCTACCGTGGGCGTCGATATCGGTGCGAAAGACAGTATTTACAAGCTAATTCACCGCCTATCAGGTGTCGGTATTTCGGTACTGCTTATCTCCGACGAAGTGCCAGAAGCCTATTACAACTGTGATCGCATCCTGCATATGAAACAGGGGCGCATCGTCAATGAATTGATCCCGAATCAAATGACTGAGCAACAGCTTGCGGAGGCCATCAATGCCTAATATCAGCAGACTCAAACCGCAATCCGTTGAAGGGTGGCTAGCCTGGGTTATCGTCATTATGCTGGCCCTGTTCTCCCTGCTTAGCAGTGAGTTTCTGTCCATTCAAAACCTGCTGGATCTGACGGAAAGCTATGCCGTCACCGGCGTCTTTGCCCTCGGGCTTTTTGTAGTACTGGTGACCGGCGGTATCGATATTTCCTTTGCTGCCGTGGCCTCGGTGGTGCAATACGTGGTGGCATCACTGCTACTCAATGACGTGATTGCCAGCCCGCTATTGTGCCTGGTTATCGCTATCTCCATCGGCGTGTTGCTCGGTTTCGTTAATGCGATACTGATTTACTATCTAAATATCGTTTCCATCATTATCACCATCAGTATGCAATCGGTACTGTTTGGCATCCTGATGTGGATAACCAACGGCCACAGTATTTATGACTTGCCGGACTGGTGGATAACCCAGCGATCCATTCTGCCCTTTAGCGTTGATGGCGAGAGTTACCAGATTGGCTTGCCGCTGGTCATTATGCTCGCTATTGCCCTACTCACCTGGCTGCTACTGAATAAAACTCATATTGGTCGTCAATTATATGCCGTCGGCGGTAGCCCTGAATCTGCGCGCCGTATCGGTATTCGCGGGTCACTGCTTTATCTGTTCGCCTATGGCTATTTAGGGGCAACGGCAGCAATCGGTGGCATGTTGCAGACCTACCGAATGAGTGAGGTGGTACCAAGTGCACTGGTGGGCGGCGAGTTGGATGTTCTGGCCGCAGCCGTGTTAGGGGGTGCCAGTTTGTCCGGTGGGCGCGGCTCGGTGGTTGGCACACTGATGGGCGTCTTCCTCATTGGTATTCTGAAAAATGGCCTCAACCTGATCGGCGTTTCCAGTTACTTCGTCAACATTGTGATTGGCGTGGTGATCGTCGCCGCCATTTGCGTCACCCATTACAAGAAACGCAAAGAAACTGATGTTGGCTTTGTCTGACAGGGGCTTTTTATGAAAAAGAACACGTTTTTCCATATCGACGGCACCATCTCCGGTTTACTGAGTATTTGCTGTCTGGCAACACTGGCTTTCAGTCTGGCTATGCCCGGTCACTTCTTTACCACGAACACCTTTTTGAGCATCGCTTTCCAATTGCCGGAGTTAGGGCTGCTGACCTTTGCCATGTTTGTGCCGATGCTCAGCGGCGGGCTAAATCTGTCCATCATCGGCACAGCTAACCTCACCGGCCTGTTTATGGCCTGGTTGCTTATTCAATATGTTCCAGCGGATGCCAGCACCGCGACACAATTGATGTGGCTGGTGATTGCCCTGTTGGGGGCGGCGCTGATTGCCGTCATTATCGGCACGCTAACCGGGCTGATGATCGCTCGCATCGGCGCGCACCCGATTCTGGTGACATTGGGCAGCATGACCATTATTAGCGGGATCGGTGTTTATCTGACCAAAGGGGCCGCACTCAGTGGTATGCCGCCCATTATGCGCAGCATGGGATCAGAGGTGGTGATGGGCATCCCTATCCCGATGATTATTTTTGTCGTCGCCTCACTGCTGTTGGCACTGATATTAGGTAAAACACGGCTAGGTAAAACCATCTATATGTGCGGCAGCAATATCAACGCCACCTGGTTCAGTGGTATCCGTACTGACCGCGTGATGATTGCTATCTACTCCATCTCCAGCCTGTTATGTGTGTTAGCCGGCCTGATTATGATGTCGCGTTTTAACTCAGCACGCATGGGATATGGCGACTCTTATCTGTTACTGACCGTGTTGGCTATCGTGCTGGGTGGGACCAATCCGTTCGGCGGAGTAGGGAAAGTTAGCCATGTGTTTTGTGCGCTACTGGTATTGCAGGTCATCGCCACCGGCCTGAGCCTACTGGGTGTCAGCCTGCACTTCAATCTGGCGGTTTGGGGGATCACGCTTATCTTCGCGCTGGCCTTTAAGTTCTTCAAAGAGAAATGGAAAGCCAAACGTGCCATGAAAAATAACCGATTGAAAAATTTCAGTAAGATGGCCATAGGGAAAACAGAATAATGCGAATTCACCCATTAGGAATCTATGAAAAAGCACTGCCTGTGGGCACCAGTTGGGTTGAAAAGCTGGCGGTAGCAAAGTCCTGCGGTTTCGACTTTGTCGAGATGTCGGTTGATGAAAGCGACGAGCGGCTGGCCCGGTTAAATTGGAGCCGCGAGGAGCGCATGGCAGTTATTAGCGCTATCCAGCAAACCGGGGTGAGAATTCCAACACTGTGCCTGTCGGCACATCGCCGCTATCCCTTTGGCAGTCGTGATGCTGCCACCCGTGAGCAAGCACACACTATCATGTTGCAAGCCATCCGGCTGGCGCAAGATCTGGGTATTCGCACCATTCAACTGGCGGGTTATGACGTTTATTACGAGCCACAAGACAGCGAAACCATCCGCCGTTTTGAACAAGGTATGGCATGGGCAGCACAGCAGGCAGCGGCGGCACAAGTGATGTGTGCGGTAGAGATCATGGACACACAGTTTATGAATTCCATCAGCAAGTGGAAGGCGTTGGACCGCAAAATTGGCTCGCCGTGGTTTACCGTGTATCCCGACATTGGCAACCTCACCGCGTGGGGCAATGAAGTGGATACTGAACTGGCAAGTGGCATTGACCGAATTGCGGCTATCCATCTGAAAGATACTTTTGCCGTCACCACAGATTGCCCTGGTCAGTTTCGTGATGTGCCCTTCGGTGAAGGCTGTGTCGACTTTGTTAGTCTGTTTAAAACCCTGCGGCGTCTGAACTATCGCGGCACCTTTCTGATTGAAATGTGGACCGAGAAATCAGCCGAACCGTTGCTAGACATCATCCATGCCCGCCACTGGATTGAAGACAAAATGCGGCTGGCTGGTTGGGGTAACGATACCTTACCGGCTGCATGCTAAGGAGCCATAATGAGCCACTATTTTCTCGGCATTGACCTTGGCGGCACGGTAACCAAGGCCGGGATTTATACCGCCGAAGGGTGCGAAATTGCGGTTACAGAGCAGGCTTTGCCGGTGCTTAGCCCACAGGTAGGGTTTTGTGAGCGCAATATGGAAGCACTATGGGCGGCGACTTGCCAGGTTATCCGCCAGACCCTCAATAATGCGCAGGCGGTGGCTGGTGTGGCGGCCGAGCAAATTCACGGCATCAGCTTCTCTGCTCACGGTAAAGGATTGTATTTGGTAGATAAACAGGGCCAACCGGTGCGCCATGGCATTGTTTCTTCCGATTCCCGCGCGCAAACTTTGGTTAGCCGCTGGCAAAAAGAAGGCAAAGCAAACCAAGCTTATGCACTCAGCCTACAACAACTGTGGCCATCCCATCCGGCAGCCCTACTGCGTTGGCTTAAAGAGAACGAACCGGAAAACTATCACCGCAGCGGTTATGTGTTAATGGCACATGACTATATCCGCTATCGCCTGACAGGCGAGTTCACCATTGAAGAGACTAATATCTCTGGCAGTAATCTTTATAACCAATACAGCGGCAATTTTGATCCGCAACTGATGAAGATATTCGCCATTGAGGAAGTCGCCGAGAAAACCGCACCGATTATTGGCTCTGCGGATCTGGCAGGCTATGTCAGTCAACAGGCGGCACAGGCCTGTGGCTTAAGACCCGGTATTGCGGTATACGGTGGTATGTTTGATGTAGTCGGTGCGGCGTTAACCTCCGGCTTGCATGATAGCCACCAGCTCAGTGCTGTGGCAGGAACCTGGTCAATAGCTACCCGGGTATTCGAAGGCGTACAGCCATCTGACTACCCTTATGTGTGGGGGAAATATTGCATCCCCGGTACCTACTTTGTTCACGAAGGCAGCCCAACCTCCGCCAGTAATCTGGCGTGGTTTGTACAGCAATTCCTACCAGATTTGCCCGACAGCTATCAAACACTCAATCAATGGGCTGAGTTGGGTTATGCGAAGTCGGAAGATTTGCTGTTTTTCCCGTGGCTATACGGCTCCAATTACAGTGCCAATCTTAGCGGCGGTCTGTTAGGGCTGAGCGGGCACCATACTCGCCAGGATATTGTTTACGCGATTTATCAGGGGATTGTTTTTTCGCATCTGTTGCATCAGGACCAGATTCTGGCGCTGGGCGATAACACCGACTGCATCCGTTTCAGCGGCGGCCCCACTCACTCGGCCATCTGGATGCAAATGTTTTGTGATGCCAGTAATTTGCCATTAGAAATTGTCGATATTCAGCAATCCGGTTGCCGGGCTGCGGCCCTGTGTGCGGCAGTGGGAAGCGGCTATTATCGCGGTTTTGAGGACGCCATCACTGCCAGCCCGCCGCCTATCACTCGCCTGCTACCCAATGCTGAAAAACACCAGATATTGAGAGCGCGTTTTGACAAGTTTAAGTGCATTGCCGAGGCGTTAAGCAGAGTCATGTAGTTGCATCACAGGCAGAATTTAGTGAAAAACACAATAACATCATCAAGTTATAGCCAAAATAATTGGAGTTACAGGTAGGCAGCAAGAAAGCGAATCCCGATGAGCTGACATAAGTCAGTGATTCGGGTGAGTGAACGTAGCTAACACTCCGGCAGTTTCAAGTATGAAGGATATAATAGTGTCCCACCATCATCCTGCCAGAACCACCGATAAGTGCGGAAAATGAGATCCACCCTTTATAAAGAGGGTGGAGCCGTCGCCTCGCACTGACAATCTATAGTAAAATTCTTGTTAAAGTCATACTAAAAAATATCGGCTTGGTTCTTCTATCGATTACTAACGATTGTTTCTGTTATCGAACGCTTTCGCTAACTGATGTTGAATGTGAGAAAAATATGTCAAACAAACCGTTCCACTATCAGGATCCCTTCCCGTTAAAGGAAGATGATACTGAGTATTACCTTGTCAGTAATAATCACGTCTCGGTTACCCAGTTTGAAGGCCACGACATGCTAAAAGTCGAGCCAGAAGCCCTGACCCTCCTCGCCCAACACGCTTTCCACGACGCCTCATTCCTGCTACGCCCCGCTCACCAAAAGCAAGTTGCCGCTATTTTGGATGATCCAGAAGCGAGCGAAAATGACAAATATGTTGCTCTGCAATTCCTGCGTAATTCGGAAATTTCCGCCAAAGGGATTTTACCGACCTGTCAGGATACCGGCACCGCAATTATCGTCGGCAAAAAAGGCCAACGTGTTTGGACCGGTGGCAATGACGCAGAAGCCCTGTCACGCGGCGTGTATAACACCTTTATTGAAGATAACCTGCGCTACTCGCAAAACGCGGCGCTGGATATGTACCAAGAAGTGAACACCGGCACCAACCTGCCAGCACAAATTGACCTGTACAGCACTGAAGGCGAGGACTACAAATTCCTGTTCGTCACCAAAGGTGGTGGCTCAGCCAACAAGACCTATCTGTATCAGGAAACCAAGGCGCTGCTGTCTCCGGGCAAGCTGAAAGAGTATCTGGTCGAGAAAATGCGCACCTTGGGTACCGCGGCCTGCCCGCCATACCATATCGCCTTTGTGATTGGTGGGACGTCGGCTGAAAGTACCCTCAAGACCGTCAAATTAGCCTCAACCAAATATTATGATGGTCTGCCGACTGAAGGGAATGAGCACGGGCAAGCTTTCCGTGATACCGCGCTGGAACAAGAGCTACTGGAAGCGGCACAGGACTTAGGTTTAGGCGCGCAGTTCGGCGGCAAATACTTTGCTCATGATGTGCGGGTGGTGCGTTTGCCGCGTCATGGTGCATCCTGCCCTGTCGGGATGGGGGTCTCCTGCTCTGCCGACCGTAATATTAAAGGCAAGATTAACCGCAAAGGGATTTGGCTGGAAAGGCTAGAGCAAAACCCAGGGAAATATATTCCTGAGCATTTGCGCCAGAGCACCGAAGGCAAAGTGGTTAAAATCGACCTTAACCGCCCAATGGCCGATATCTTAAAAGAGCTGTCTCAGTATCCGGTATCAACCCGCCTGTCACTGAGTGGGACGATTATTGTTGGCCGTGATATTGCCCATGCAAAATTAAAAGAACGGTTGGATAACGGTGAAGGTTTGCCGCAATACATTAAAGATCATCCGATCTACTACGCCGGGCCGGCCAAAACGCCAGAAGGTTATGCATCAGGCTCCCTCGGGCCAACCACCGCGGGCCGCATGGATTCCTACGTGGACCTCCTGCAATCCCACGGCGGCAGCATGATCATGCTGGCAAAAGGCAACCGTAGCCAGCAAGTGACCGATGCCTGTCACAAACACGGCGGCTTCTATTTGGGCAGCATTGGCGGCCCAGCCGCAGTATTGGCACAAAACAGCATTAAGAGTCTGGAGTGTGTGGAATATCCTGAACTGGGTATGGAAGCCATCTGGAAAATTGAAGTGGAAGACTTCCCAGCCTTTATCTTGGTAGATGATAAAGGTAATGATTTCTTCCAACAGATCCAGGCATCAAGATGTAACCGCTGCGGTTAACATTAAAATCCAACCTCGGTGGTTTCGCCGGGGTTGGATTTATTACAAATAAAAAGTTTACAAATAAAAAATTTACAGATAAAAAGCAGATAAAATTTCGAATAGTTTTTAAGCACCCCACTGGTGCAATTTATTAACCTCCGCCATTCTCTTCACTATGCTCTACATGGATAATCTCGCCATTTTGCTTTTCATCATCCACAGTTAGCGCCCCCCACCAGCCCCAAACGAATGAACCATTTACGTGCAACGTAAAGCCCTGATTTAGTGCAACGAATTTCAATTTTACTATTTGATTTTTATTGGAAATTCTTCGTTGACAATAACTCTGATTACTTTTTATAGTGACCCTGACTTCTCCGCAAGAACGCCAACGTTGTCGGCTTGTGGTTATGGCAATAGAGCCCTCGCAATGTCATCTGACTTTGCCGGGCTTTTTTTTTGGCTTTTTTTCAGACCCACTTTTTTAACCAATATCAGGGGTACTTATGTCCAGAATAAAACGGTCAAGAATAAAATGTCATTACGCTGCGCTCTCAATCGCGCTGGCAACTGCATTTGCCGTGACCTACTCAGGTATGACGATCGCGGCAGAAAAACCGGTGAAAATTGGTTTATTGGAAGATGCTTCCGGTAACTTTGCTTTGCCGGTTATTCCCAAAATTCATGCTACAGAACTGGCAGTAGAAGAAATCAATGCCAAAGGCGGCATACTCGGACGCCCAATCGAGTTGGTCAAATACGATACGCAATCCGATAACACCCGCTTTCAACAAATGGCTCGCCGCTTAATTAAAAATGACAAAGTAGATGTGATATTCGGGGCGTTTTCCAGTGCCTCACGCGAAGCTATCCGCCCGATAATGGACCGTGAAAAGCAGCTCTACTGGTATAACAATCAGTATGAAGGCGGCGTGTGTGACTCCAATGTTTTCGTCACCGGCGCCGTGCCTGAACAGCAGTTCTCAACCCTGATCCCATGGATGATGGAGAAGTACGGCAAAAAAGTTTACACCATTGCTGCCGACTATAACTTCGGGCAAATCTCAGCTGAATGGGTACGCAAAATTGTGGAAGAGAATGGCGGCACCATGGTGGGTGAGGAGTTTATTCCGCTGAGTGTTTCGCAATTTGGTCAAACCATTCAGAACATCCAGAAAGCCAAACCTGATTTCGTGATGACTTTGCTGGTCGGAGCGAACCAATCTTCTTATTACGAGCAACAAGCCGCAGCAAAATTGAACTTGCCGATGGGGAGTTCAGTTAACGTCGGCCAAGCTTATGAGCACAAACGCTTTAAAGCCCCGGCACTGAAAGATATGTATATCACGGCTAACTACATTGAAGAGGTGGATAGCCCCGCCAGTAATGATTTCAAACAGCGTTTTCACGCCAAATTCCCGAATGAACCGTACATCAATCAGGAAGCGGCCAATGCCTACGACGCAGTTTATCTGTACAAAGCGGCGGTAGAAAAAGCGGGCAGCACCGATATGGACGCGGTGCGTAAATCACTGGAAAGTGGTGATATCTGTACCGATGGCCCTTCAGGAAAAGTCTGTATCGATCCGAAAAGCCATCATTTGAGCCACACCATCTATCTGGCTCATGTCAAAGATGACCACTCAATCGAGATCCCGAAAGTGTGGGCCGATATCAAACCGTATTGGTTGGGTGAGGCCGGTTGTAACTTGCCGGTGAAACCGGATAACAGCCAATACACACCATCATCTCCGCCGAAAAAGGCCTAAACCACGCTAATGACAAAGCTATTGATAGCTTGGTGAGTGAAGGGGGGACCACACCTCGGGGCGCTCCGATGGCTTACGCACTTGTATTTGAAACTAAGAGCGATCCCAGCGGCACGTTTCCCCTTCATTTGACTTTGTCAGCAGTTTGAACGGGCTATTTTATAGGGAAGTCGCCGCTTGAGCGGGCTTCCCTGTGTTATCCATTTTCAATAGTGTCAATCAGGACACCAGGGATTGCCAAACGATGTTAACGCTATCCTTTCTCTATTCGGTGATTTATCAGTTTGGCGATAACTTCGCCTATCTGGTGCTGGCAGCACTAGGGCTGGCGGTTATTTTTGGCATGATGGGCGTGATAAATCTGGCACATGGCGAATTCATTATGTGTGGTGCTTATGTCACCATCCTGATGAACAAAGCAGGCTTGCCACTGCCTTTTGCCATGCTCGCCGGTACCTTAGCGGCGGCGTTCTTCGGCGGGGTGGTCGAGCGCCTTGTGGTGCGCCATCTCTATGGCCGTTTGTATGATTCGGTGGTGGCGACGTGGGCTATCAGCCTGATTGTGCAGCAAAGTATGTTGCTGATCGCCGGTCCATCACTGGAGGGATTGTCTACGCCTTTCGGCTCTTTCACCCTTGGCGAATACTCGTTTGCCACTTACCGCGCATTACTACCCTTTTTCGCCATTGCCATATTAATGGTGCTCTATTGGCTGTTCTTCCACACCAATTACGGCGTCTGTGCCAGAGCTACCATTCAAAACGCCCGCATGGCCTCCTGCCTGGGGTTAGAAACTGATCGTATTTATACCCTGACATTCGCGCTGGGCGCAGGGCTGGCGGGGCTCGCAGGGGCCATTTATGCCCCGACGCTAACCGCCGTACCCACCATGGGCAGCAGCTTTATTGTTCAAGCCTTTGTTTCGGTAGTGGTCGGTGGCGCCAATGTACTTGTTGGCACCATTCCTGCAGCGATTGCCTTAGGTGCGATACAAACCGGGCTGAACTCCTGGTATGGGCAACTGGCGGGGCAAATTGGCTTACTGGTCACCGCTGTCTTGGTTATCCGCTTACTGCCTAACGGTATTGGCAGCCTGTTTACCCGTAACCGCTAGGAGCCTAATGTGACAATGACCTCTGTTAATTTATCGACGGTGAAGCAACGCACGCCCTCCACCACTCGGCTGGCGGCAATGTTAATTCTGGCCGGCGCACTCGCGCTGCCGTTAGTGGTCGATAGCGCCATGATAGGCGACTTCTCCTACTTCCTACTCTGGACCTTCTGTGCCATCGGATTGGCCGCAATGTGGGGGCATGGCGGCATTTTATCTTTCGGGCAGACCGCCTTCTTTGGCCTTGCCGGTTACACCTATGGCGTGATGACGCTGAATTTTGGCGATGGGGTACTCTCCACCTGGTCGGGGCTGGTCATGGCACTGCTAGTGGCTGCCACCGTGGCGGCGGCACTGGGCTATCTGATGTTTTACGGCGGGGTGACCGGTATTTTTATCGGCATTGTGACGCTCTCTTTCACGCTGGTATTGGAAACCTTTATGTCCCAGACCGCAGGCCCGCAATGGGCTATCGGCAGCGCGCGACTGAATGGGTTTAATGGTATGTCAGGTATGCCGCCACTCTCCCTACCGTGGTTTGGCGGCGAATTACTGACACTGGAAGGCAATGCGTTCTACTACCTGATTATCGTGCTGCTCGCGGGGGTTTATTGGGCTGTTCGGCGCTTATTGCGCTCCGATTTTGGCCTGACACTGGCCTCTATTCGTGAGAACCCACGTCGGGCAGAAATGCTCGGTATTGATATCCGCCGCTACCAATTACTGGTGTTCGTGCTGGGTGGCGTGCTCTCCGGGTTATCCGGCGCACTTTATACCCTGTGGGGTTCTTACATTACCCCCTCTTCCATGGGGCTAACTGCCGCCGCGATGCCGGTTATCTGGGTAGCGACCGCTGGGCGTAAAAACATTTTCGGCACGGTGGTCATCACAGCCCTGCTGGTGTGGTTATCCCAATGGTTGGCTATCTATGGCAGCGAATACGCCATGATCCTGCTGGGGGCCATTCTGCTGTTTGTCGTGCTGGCCGCCCCTAATGGTCTATTACCTTGGCTGGCAGAAAAAATCACCCGCTTATCTGCCGCACGTCAGAAGAAAGGGGAATCGCTATGAATCAGGCATCACAGGATCTGATCCTCGAAACCCGTGGGCTGAGTAAGCGCTTCGGTGGCATTCAGGTTATCAATAAGGTCGATTTGCAAATACGTCGCGGTGAAGTGCGCTGTGTCATTGGCCCGAATGGCGCCGGTAAAAGTACCTTTTTCAAATTACTGACTGGTGAACATACGCCAAGTGATGGGGATATCCGTTTCTTCAATCGTCGGCTGAATACTTTAGCCCCCTTCCAGCGCATCAGGATGGGCATGAGCATTAAGTTTCAGATCCCCGGTATTTTCCCTGAATTGACCGTTGAGCAACATTTGCAATTATCACTCAGCCACTTACGCCCAGAGGTTCGCTCACAAGCGGTCAGTGTCGATGAGCTACTCGAGCGCTTTAAGCTGAGCTCTGAATACCATCAGTTGGCCGGTAACTTGTCTCACGGCAAAAAACAGTGGCTGGAAATTGCGATGGCCGTGTCGCTGCAACCGACGTTGCTAATGCTTGATGAGCCAGTGGCAGGCTTATCTATTGATGAAACCTATCTCACTGGTGAGCTGATTAAGCAGATGCAGAGTGATGGTCTGACGCTGATGGTCGTGGAACACGACATGACATTCGTGCGCCAGATTGCCTCACAAGTCACGGTCCTCCATGGCGGGCAGGTTTTTGCTGACGGCAATGCCGCCGACGTGCTGGCCCGTGAGGATGTGGCGGATATCTATTTGGGGAAAGCGGTATGAATAACGTGGTGTTGCAAATAGAGGGGCTGACCGGCGGTTATGGCGGTGGGCAAGTGCTTAATGGCGTAACACTGCAACTGCACGCCGCAGAAGTCTTAGGTTTGATTGGCCGCAATGGGGTGGGGAAAACCACACTGATGCGCACTTTAATTGGTGCGGTACCGACGAAACAAGGCAGCATTTTGTTGGGCGAGACTGACATCACCCTAGCCTCACCGCAGCGCCGTGCCCGCTTGGGGATTGGTTACGTCCCGCAAGGACGTGAAGTGTTTGCTGGTCTGACGGTGGCGGAGAACCTGCAAGTCGGCATGCAGTTTGTACGAGAACACCGTGAGTTTGCTAAAGACTTGCTGGAGCGGGTGCTGGATTACTTCCCCATCTTGCGCCAAAGACTCAAACAAAAAGCCGGCACCATGAGTGGCGGCGAGCAACAACAATTGGCTATCGCCAGAGCCTTGGTCGGCTCACCCAAAGTATTACTGTTGGATGAACCCTCGGAAGGTGTTCAGCCCTCTATCGTCAATATCATTGCCGATACTCTGGTGCGCATTGCCCGCGAACTGCATGTGGCAGTGATTCTGGTTGAACAGGATATCGCAATGATCCAGCGGGCCGCACAACGGTGCGCAGTGATGGACAAAGGCCAAATAGTAGAAAACCTGACCCAACAACAACTTTCTGATGATCTTTTAATGCGCCGTCATCTGGCTTTGTAACCGGATGCCGCTATACCCTAAATAGTTCGAGTTTCAGGAAAGTGGCAACGAAACCAACCCAATTAGTTTAGATAAATCAATATATTGGGTGAGTGATGGCAGCCAGCGCACATGCAGCTTGAAGTATGACGAGTATATTACGTGGAGAATTGCTAATGAAATGGCTGGAAGAATCAATCATGGTCAAACGCGGTGTCGGTGCTGGACGTAAACCGGTGGCCCATCATCTGACCGAAGAGATGCAAAAAGAGTTTCACTATACTATCGGCCCCTACTCAACACCGGTGCTGACCATTGAACCCGGTGATCGGGTGATTGTCGATACCCGCGATGCCTTTGAAGGTGCCATTAGCTCAGAGCAAGATATTCCGAGCCAACTGCTCAAAATGCCCTTTCTCAACCCACAAAATGGCCCGATCATGGTCAATGGTGCCGAGAAAGGGGATGTGATCGCAGTTTATATCGAATCCATGTTGCCGCGTGGCGTTAACCCGCACGGCATCTGTGCGATGATCCCCCATTTTGGCGGGCTGACCGGAACAGATCTAACCGCCATGCTCAATGACCCACTACCAGAAAAAGTGCGCATGATTAAGCTCGATAGCGAAAAGGTCTACTGGAGCGAACGCCATACCCTGCCCTATAAACCCCACATTGGCACCCTAAGTGTGTCGCCAGAAATTGACTCAATCAATTCACTCACGCCGGATAATCACGGCGGGAATATGGATGTCCCGGATATCGGGCCGGGGAGCATTACTTATCTGCCGGTGCGCGCCCCCGGAGGACGCCTGTTTATTGGTGATGCTCATGCCTGTCAGGGGGATGGGGAGATTTGCGGCACCGCGGTGGAGTTCGCCTCAATCACCACCATCAAAGTGGATTTGATTAAGAACTGGCAACTCTCCTGGCCACGAATGGAGAACGCCGAAACCATCATGAGTATCGGCAGTGCGCGCCCGTTAGAGGATGCCACCCGTATTGCTTATCGCGACCTGATTTACTGGCTGGTGGCCGATTTTGGCTTCGAACAGTGGGATGCCTACATGTTACTGAGCCAATGCGGCAAAGTGCGGCTGGGCAACATGGTCGACCCGAAATACACCGTCGGCGCGATGCTTAACAAAGAACTTTTAGCGCAGTAAAAACAGCTAGCACAGTAAAAATTCTAGACCCTAAATAATTCGAGTTGCAGGAAGGCGGCAAGTGAGTGACAAATCGGTCAGGAACCAATTTGAACGCTGTTTGCAGCGGCCTCGCAGAGGCGAGGCCCAGTAACGAGGGCAGCCAACACCCCTGCAGCTTGAAGTATGACGGGTATTCATCGAGTTTGGATAAGCAGGTGCCTATGAGTTCAGATACACCGGTCAACATTGGCTTACTGTACTCCTTCAGCGGTGTGACGGCGGCACAAGAGCTGTCGCAATGGCGGGGAGCAACACAGGCTATTGCCGAAATTAACCAAAATGGCGGCATCAACGGCAGGCCACTGAATGCGATTCATTTTGACCCACAATCTGACGATACGCAGTTCCGTGCCTTGGCCGAACAATTGATCGTCGAACATGAGGTTAATGTGATTTTTGGCGGCTACACCTCCAGTAGCCGTAAAGCCATGTCACCCATCGTCGAAAAGTACCGTCGGCTGCTGTTCTACTCACAACTGTATGAAGGCTTTGAGTTTTCGGAGAATATCTTTTACGGCGGCGCGGCACCTAATCAAAACTGTGTACAACTGGCGGACTATCTCACCGGGCAGTTTGGCGCGCGGGTTTATTTGATTGGCTCCCGTTATATTTACCCTTATGAATGTAATCGCAACATGCAGGAGTTAATTCTGCAACGCCACGATGGCGCGGTTATTGGCGAGCGCTATTTAGATCTGAATGCACCTTATGAGGCGTTTCTGCCCATCATTGAGGAGATAACCAAAAAGCAGCCCGACTTCATCTTCAGTACCGTGGTAGGTCAAACAGTCCCCTTTTTGTATCAGGCTTATCAGGCTGCGGGGCTGGATCCTGGCCGCATGCCAATTGGCAGCTTGAATACATCAGAAACCGAGATTGCCATTATGGGGGCACAAGTGGCACAGGGCCATTTCAGTTCAGCTCCCTATTTCCAAAGCATTAGCACCAAAGCAAATCAATCAGCACTTAAACAATTCCATCAACAATTCGGGCCGGAACTCACCACCGACATGAATTGGGAAGCCACTTACAGCCAGGTGCATCTGTTTGCCAAAGCCATGGCAGAATGCGGCAGCGACCATATCTTCCCACTGTCTGCCGCACTGCGTGGGAGCCAATTTGATGCCCCTCAAGGCCGCATTCGTATTGACCCGCTGAATCAACATACCGGACTGTATCCACGCATTGGTATGGCGAATGAGCATGGGCAATTTACCGTCGTGCAGGAGTCTCGCCGTATCGTCGAACCCGACCCCTATATGACTAATCAGATTCAGGGCGATTGGGTCACGAAGTTAACGACAGTGGGGTATCCACATGCGACCTAGCGATAGCAGAATCAGTGCAACCGCCCTATTACTCAGTCGTGGGATCCGTTGTGTGGTGTTACATCCCGACGACGAAGACGGTGCCACCCTCACCAATCATTTACGCCGAATGGGGTTTAAGGTTAAGGCTTTCTGGCCTATCCCTGAGCAACTCCCCGCCGATACAGATCTGATTTTCTATGCATTACAGTCAGATAACCCGGAACCAGATGTGTCATGGCTCAACCCTAACAAACATGCCCTGATAGCAGTTATTACCTATGAAAATCCGACATTTATTGATCAAGCACTCAATATGGGCGCGGGCACCTCGATAACCACTCCCATTCGCGCCTCAGGCTTATTGTCAGCCATGGTGTTTGCTTTACACCATGCCCAACAGCAGCGGCTGATGAGTGATCGAATCGAACGGCTGGAGAAAAAAGTGCTCGGGGTTCGCCAGGTCAGTGAGGCCAAAGCGATCCTGATGCGGATGCACAGCATTGGTGAAGAGCAGGCTTACGACATCCTGCGCCATCAGGCCATGGATAAGCGCATTACCGTCGAAGAGATCTCGTGCGCATTGATTCAAGCCAACGATATTTTCTCTTGGACCACACCAGCGGCTGCCAATCACCGGAAGAATTGAGTTTAATTGCCGCTATATGCCGAACCTAAAATTTATTATTTATGAGGATCATCATGTCGATAACGCCTTTTCTTGCAGCCGCAATTCAATTTGAACCCTTAATGTTTGCCAAAGAAGCGAATTTGCGTCAGTTACTGGCATTGGTAGAACAGGCGGCACAGAAAGGTGCTCGTCTGATTACCACGCCAGAAATGGCGACCACCGGTTACTGTTGGTTTGATCGACAAGAGATTGCGCCCATGGTCGAAACCGTCCCCGGTGAGAGCACCGCCCGCTTTGCGCAACTGGCGCAGCGTTATCAATGCTATATCGTCTTAGGGATGCCAGAAGTGGATCCGCAAACAGCGCTGTATTACAACAGTGCGGTACTCATCGGGCCGCAGGGGGTGATTGGCTGCCATCGCAAAAGCCACCCCTATATTTCAGAGCCTAAATGGGCTGCTGCGGGTGACGTCGGGCATCAAGTGTTTGATACACCGCTGGGACGTATTGGCATGCTGGTGTGTATGGATATTCATTTTCCCGAAACGGCCCGTCTGCTGGCACTGGATGGCGTTGATGTCATTTGCCATATCAGCAACTGGCTGGCAGAGCGCACTCCGGCCCCTTACTGGATCAGCCGGGCCATGGAAAATGGCTGCTATCTGTTGGAAAGCAACCGCTGGGGATTAGAGCGCGGCGTGCAATTTAGCGGTGGCAGTTGCATCATTGAGCCTGATGGCAACATTGCTGCGGTGGTGGATGGCGGCGATGGGATTGCTTATGCCGAAATTGACATCAGCCGTAGCCGTCAGCGTCAAGTGTTAGGCGAGTTAGTGTTTGAGCAGCGCCGCCCTGACTATTATCACGCGCTATTAAGTGACAGTTTTTTGTGGAACCCACAGGATTTCTTTGGGCTTTACGGGCAACGGCCGTTGCCGCCCGGTAAGCAGAGCCGGATCACGGTAGCGCAGTTCTCCCCAACAGAACGGGTGGAGGATAATTTGGCAGCAATTACCGCCCTGACAGAAGAGGCGGTGTTACAGCAAGGCAGTGAGCTTATCGTGTTCCCGGAGTTATCACTGACCGGTTATCTCGCGGGTGCGGTTCAGGCCCAAACATCAGAAAGTCCCGCGGTGCAGGCGCTGGCTCGTCTGGCTATAAAGTTACGGGTATATCTGGTAGTAGGAATGGCCGAAAAACAGCAAGATAAGTGCTACAACACCCAGATTATGTTGGGGCCGGAGGGGGTCATTGGCACCTATCGGCAAATACATCTGTCTCGAGCACATCAAGCGTGGGCTAGCGCTGGGGAGCACTGGCGCGTATTTGATACTGCGCTCGGAAGGGTCGGATTGCTGCTGGGCCATGATGCACTGTTGCCCGAATCAGCGCGTATTTTGGCCCTGATGGGATGCGATATTATCGCCTGTTCCGCCGCACTTCCTGCGGGGTTCACTGCTGCGCATGCGGGCAGTGTCGTGGTGCAAAATTATCCGATTCCAATGGGAGCCGACCCGCTACACTGGCACTTATTCAGAACCCGCGCGGGGGAAAATAATCTTTATTTGGCCTTTGCCAATGCTGTCGATGACCTCAATCAGCAAGGAGGATATAGCGGAATATTCGGGCCGGAAACCTTCACTTTCCCACGTCTTGAGCGGCTGCTGTGGCAAGAAACGCAAGCCGTAACACAAACCATTAATACCGCGTCTCTCGCCGGCAGCCCCTACCCAACCAATGTCGTGCGCCGTAAAGATCTGGTCACCATGCGCCAGCCCCATCACTACAAACCGTTACTGAATTAGTCCCTTTCCCTGACTAACCTCGGATAAGTATTACCGGGGTTAGTGCTATAACCGCGCCATTTTGCACATATGTGCAAAACCAACCATATCACGCAAAATAAAAATGTGATCACAATCCAAATTTTGTCGTCAAGATCGTTGCGGCACACAAAAACCCTATTTCAATTTATTTAATATAAATCAATTCATTAAATATAAATGCACATCTGTGCGATAACTAAAGTGGGTAATAGCGCTTCAATTGGTTTTTTATGGAAGATATTGAGAGTTATTCGTTATATTGTGCTTTTGACTTCAAAAATGGAAAGTGATTATATCAAGCCATAGATAACTTAATAACATTTGCACAAATGTGCAAGAGGTTGAAAATGGAAAAGAGCGACGATCTGCGCCTGATGGTGAAAATTGCACAAATGTATTACGAGCAAAACTTCACGCAAGCGGAGATAGCACGCGCGCTCGGTATTTATCGCACCAGTATCAGCCGAATGCTAAAAAAAGTACGCGAACAGGGCATTGTTACTATTTCAATCAATTATAACTATAACGAGAATCTGTTACTGGAACAGCAGTTGAAGTCGCGTTTTAAATTACGTGAGGCGATTGTCGTCTCTTCAGAACATGATCAATCGCCAGAACATCAGTTGATATTAATGGCAAAACAGTGTGCCGCATTGTTAAACCGAATTATTGAAAATGGCGATATCCTCGGCTTCTCTTGGGGCAGTGCGATTGCCACCCTGATTGAGCAAATGGATATATCACCGGTATCGCGTCAGTTAACCTGTATCCCGATGGTGGGTGGCCCCTCAGGTAAACTGGAAAGCCGTTATCATGTGAATACCCTGGTTTATAGCGCCGCAATGAAATTAAAAGGCGAGTCATTGTTGATCGATTTCCCGGCAATTCTGGAGAAAAGTGTTATCCGTGATGGCATTGTGCAATCTCAGCATTATCAGGCTATCGCTGACTATTGGCAGCGGCTGGATATCGCTATATTCGGTATTGGTTCACCCAATATCTCGGGGAATTCCACCTGGCGCGCTTTTTATGGCAGTGATGTTATTGATCACTTTAATGACCGACAGGTTGCTGGCGATATTTGTTCGCGTTTTTACGATTTGCAGGGCAACCCGGTGGAAACCTACATTAGCGATAAGACGATCACTATCGACTTAGAGAAAATTAAAAAAGCCCGTTATTCCATCGGTATTGCGCATTCCCATGAAAAAATCAGCGGGATCATCGGAGCAATTAAAGGAAAGTATATTAATAGTCTGGTGACCACGAAAGAAACTGCTGAGGAGATACTCAAACTAACGGCATAAAAAGCAGCTAAAGAAATACAATGAGGAAAAGTTTACTGTCAGTCATCATTAACCTTTCCTCTTTATATAAAAAAACTCAATTAATTGCGCCTTAGGGTGTATGGCTGAGTATTAGCAAAATTCAGAACAGCAGGGAAATTCTATGAACGATTGGCTTAATTTAAAAGATAAAGTTGTCATTGTAACCGGTGGTGCATCAGGGATTGGCTACGCTATTGTGGAAGAGTTACTGGCGGCAGGTGCCAAGGTGCAATTAGCCGATGTTAATAAACTTGACGGTGACATTAAAAATAATCCACAGCTGAGTTTTATTCAATTGGATATTTCAGACCGTAGCAGTGTACAGACTGCAATTGATAATATTCTAACCCAACATGGGCATATTGATGCATTAGTTAATAATGCCGGGATTAATCTCCCCCGTCTGCTGGTCGATCCGAAACAGAGCCACAGCCAATATGAGCTGAAAGATAACGAATTTGAAAAAATGGTAAATGTGAATCAGAAAGGGGTGTATCTGATGTCACAAGCCGTGGCACGCAATATGGTTGAGAACAAACGCGGTGTCATTATTAATCTCACGTCGGAAAGTGGATTAGAAGGCTCTGAAGGACAAAGCTGTTATGCCGCAACTAAAGCCGCACTATATAGTTTTACCCGCTCCTGGGCCAAAGAACTGGGAAAATACGGTATTCGTGTGGTGGGCGTCGCGCCGGGTATTTTGGAGAAAACCGGTTTGCGCACCCTGGATTATGAAGAAGCACTGGCCTACACCCGTAATATAACGGTTGAGCAGTTACGTGACGGTTATACCAAGAATGCCATTCCAATTGGCCGGGCTGGAAAACTATCAGAAGTGGCTGATTTTGTGACTTACTTATTATCCGAACGTGCCAGCTATATTACCGGCGTTACCTACAACATTGCCGGTGGTAAAACCCGAGGCTAAACAGGAGGTATGATGGTTAGTGTCATTTTTTGTGCTCATGGTGATTTAGCGGTTTCAATGCTTAACTCCGTCAATATGGTGTATGGCGAAACACAAAATATTACCCCGCTGTTATTTAACCGTGGTGAAAATGCCGAAGATTTAGTGACAAAAATGCAGGATGTGATGGCACATAGTGACAGTTGCTCTTGGCTGATTGCGGTTGATTTGCAAGGTGGCAGCCCATACAACGCTGCCGCACGGTTGGCATTCAACAATCACAACATTCAAGTTATCAGTGGATTATCACTACCACTGGCACTGGAGATTGCCGATAACCAGCACTCGATGGCAGTAATAGAACTGGCTGATTACTTACTGGAAATCGGCGCGCAGTGTGTGCAGTCATTCCATCACTTACAGAATGTCGAAGAAGAAGAGGCCGACTTTATATGAAAATCAATCTGGCAAGAATTGACGACCGGCTGATTCACGGTCAGGTCACCACAGTATGGGCGAAAGAGGCCAAAGCTGGGCGGATTATTATCTGTAGCGACGAAGTCTATAACGATGATATTCGTAAAACGTTATTAAAACAGGCAGCACCTCCGGGAATAAAAGTAAACGTGGTTAATATAGAAAAAGCCGTCGCGGTTTACCACAATCCTAATTACAGTAATGATACGGTTTTTTATTTATTTACCAATCCGACCGATGTTTTGCGCCTGGTGGATCAAGGCGTGAAGATTGAAGTTATTAATATTGGTGGCATGGCATTTAAACAAGGTAAAAGGCAATTAACTAAAGCAGTATCAGTTGATCAGGAGGATATTAAAGCCTTTTATGCATTAGCTGAACGTGGCGTACATTTGGATTTACGGGTAGTCACTTCCGACCCTCAGGTAGATGTGATTAAAAAAATACGTGAACTGGAGTCTAAATAACGACATTTAACACAACCGACAAATAATAACTCAGGTTTTATTAAACATTTAAATCCGATTACTCAACCTGGGCAATGAAACTATTTAATGATAATCCATGGCGATAGTGGCCAGGGTTAATAGGAGTATATTGCCGAAAGGGGTCCACCATGGAAATAAGTTTAGTACAGATAATCTTAATCTTTATTTTCTCATGCATCGCCGGTATGGGCAGTGTGCTGGATGAATTTCAAACTCATCGGCCATTAATCGCCTGTACCATTACTGGCCTGATCCTCGGTGATATGACCACCGGCGTGATTCTCGGCGGTACCTTGGAATTGATCGCCCTCGGGTGGATGAACGTCGGTGCGGCGCAATCCCCCGATTCCGCCCTCGCCAGTATTATCTCAACCATTCTGGTGATTGTCGGCCATCAAAACATTGCCACCGGGATTGCTATCGCCCTACCCGTGGCGGCAGCCGGTCAGGTGCTGACAGTGTTCGCCCGTACCATTACCGTGGTTTTCCAGCACGCAGCAGATAGGGCCGCAGAAAAAGCCAACTTTGCCATGATCGACTTAATGCATGTCTCAGCCCTACTGGTTCAGGCTCTGCGCGTGGCGATACCGGTTTTGATCGTATCCATCTTTGTCAGTGCCGATACCGTCAGTCACATGCTCAGCGCGATTCCAACCGTAGTCACCCATGGGTTACAAATCGCGGGCGGATTTATTGTGGTGGTCGGTTATGCCATGGTACTCAACATGATGGGCGTGAAATACCTTATGCCCTTCTTCTTCCTCGGTTTTATTGTCGGTGGCTACCTTGGTTTCAGCCTGCTCGCCTTCGGTGGCATCGGCCTGATTATTGCCTTGCTATATATCCAGTTAAATCCTCTGTATCAGAAACCGGCGGCTCCTGCGACGTCAGCCAGCCACGCCAAACTTGATGAATTAGAAGATTAGGAGACGCTGAAATGAGCACACCTCACAAACAATTAACTCGCTCTGATCTGTTTAAAATGTTCTTACGCAGTAACTTACAACAGGCCTCTTTTAACTATGAACGTATCCACGGCTTAGGTTTTTGCTATGACATGGTGCCCGCAATCAAGCGTTTGTACCCACTGAAAGAAGATCAGGTTGCTGCCTTAAAACGTCATTTAGTGTTCTTCAACACCACTCCCGCCGTCTGTGGCCCGGTTATCGGGGTGACGGCGGCGATGGAAGAAGCGCGAGCCAATGGGGCCGACATTGATGAAGGGGCAATTAATAGTCTGAAAGTCGGGCTAATGGGGCCATTGGCCGGAGTCGGTGACCCATTGATCTGGGGAACCTTACGCCCAATCACCGCAGCCTTGGGGGCCTCGCTGGCGCTAAATGGCAATGTACTAGGCCCGATACTGTTCTTCTTATCCTTCAACTCTGTTCGTCTGGCATTGAAATGGTTCGGCCTGCAATACGGCTTTACCAAGGGGGTCAATATCGTCAAAGACCTTGGCGGCAATCTGCTACAAAAGCTGACGGAAGGCGCGTCCATTCTGGGCCTGTTTATCATGGGGGTTTTGGTCACCAAATGGACCAGCATCAATGTGCCACTGGTGATTTCGAAAACACCGGCACAGGACGGCAGCACGGTAACCATGACGGTGCAAAACATTCTGGATCAGCTCTGTCCCGGCCTGTTGGCACTGGCACTAACCCTGTTAATGATGCGATTACTCAAACGTAAAATTAACCCTATCTGGCTTATCTTCTCCTTGTTTGGCCTTGGTATTTTAGGCTCATGGCTTGGCATTCTTTCCTGATTTATGCCGGGGAGATTTTTTATTCGATCTGCTGTTTTTTTATATTTAAAAATGATTGAGGTGGTTCCAAATGAAGACCAAAGCATTGCGTTTATATGGTAAGAATGACCTACGACTGGAAAGCTTCACCTTACCGGAAATAAATGATGATGAAATTCTGGCCACGGTAGTGACCGACAGTATTTGTCTTTCTTCGTGGAAAGAGGCCAATCTGGGGGCTGAGCATAAAAAGGTGCCGGATAATGTGGCAGAAAATCCGATTATTATCGGCCATGAATTTTGCGGCGATATTTTACAAGTGGGTAAAAAATGGCAGCATAAATTTAAACCCGGCAGCCGTTATGTGATTCAAGCCAACTTGCAATTACCCGACCGCCCTGACTGCCCAGGCTATTCATTCCCTTATGTCGGCGGCGAAGCCACCCATGTGGTTATCCCTAATGAGGTGATGGAACAAGACTGTCTGCTGCCTTATGAAGGTGAAAGCTATTTCGAAGGATCCTTGGTAGAACCGCTTTCTTGTGTTATCGGCGCATTTAACGCCAATTACCATCTTATTCCCGGCACATACCAGCATAAGATGGGCATAAAACCTGGTGGGAATGTGCTAATTCTCGGCGGTACTGGTCCGATGGGATTATTGGCCATTGATTACGCGCTGCACGGGCCAGTCAATCCACAATTACTGGTGATAACTGACCGTCACCAGCAAAAACTAGATTATGCCGCCCGCCTGTATCCGAGCGAATCATCAACAGCAGTACATTATCTCAATACCAAACAAACAGAGGATCAGTTTGAACGTTTAATGGCTTTGACTGGCGGAAAAGGCTACGACGATATATTTGTCTTCGTACCTTCCGCAGAATTAGTCACCTTGGCTTCAAGCTTATTGGCACCGGACGGCTGCTTTAATTTCTTTGCCGGCCCGCAGGATAAGAATTTTATGGCGTCGGTTAATTTCTACGATATCCATTATTCATTTACCCATTATGTCGGTACCTCTGGCGGTAATACCGATGATATGCGCGAAGCAGTAAAATTAATTGAAGCGAAGAAGGTGAATGCCGGCAAAGTGGTCTCCCATATTCTGGGTTTAAATGACGCGGCAGAGACCACCTTAAATCTACCGCAGATTATTGGCGGTAAGAAATTGGTCTATACCGGTAAAAATATCCCGCTGACGTCATTGAGTGAGTTGATGAGCCAATCACAAGAGCTGCCGTTATTACAGCAACTCCAGGCTATTTTGCGTAAAACCGACGGTTTGTGGTCGAAAGAAGCGGAAGATTTTGTTTTGGCGCACGCCCAAGAGATTTAACCTTTTGACTAAGGGCGGCAAATAGCCACTGTCGCCCTCAGCTCACTCCGGCAGATGCTTCGCCGTTGATTCATCGGTGGTTGCATCATTCTCCACCGCGCTCAACAACACATCCAATAAACCGGGGAAACGGGCATCAATATCATCGCGTCGCAGTGATAGCAAACTCTCGCGCCCGCAAGGCCGCTGCCAGATAACACCGCTTTCCCGCAATACGCGCCAATGATGGGTCAGGGTGGATTTAGACAACCCTTGCACTAAGGTGCCACATGCATGCTCCCCACCAGCCGCCAACCTACGTACTACCGCTAACCGCAGCGGATTACCTAAAGCCGTCAGCACATTTTCCAGCCGGATCTGCTCACGCTCAGGGTGATTTGCAATCATAGTATTCCTATAGATAAGTGACAGGCCAGCACGCCTGATTTGGCTACCGCTACACAGCTTAGCTGCGCCGCAATATAGCCTATACGCCATGTCGACCCTACAATTAATTCTCATGCCATGCTGAAAGCTACCTCAGCCGTTGTACGCCGCCATTATTGCATATTTTAAGAACAAATAATCAAATTGTACGTGTATATTCGTACAATTGGACTATGCTGCTCTCGACCGATTGATCAACCAAGATCATAACTTAACAACTTCCCGGCAGAGCAGCAAACCGCCCGCCCCGAAATTGCCATTATCTTTTAAGGACTTAATATGGCACGTAAAACTCCTATCGAGCGCTATCGCAACATCGGTATCTCCGCCCACATCGACGCCGGTAAAACAACCACCACTGAGCGTATTCTGTTCTACACTGGCGTCAGTCATAAGCTGGGTGAAGTACATGATGGTGGCGCGACAACTGACTGGATGGCTCAGGAGCAGGAACGTGGCATTACCATTACATCGGCTGCCGTGACCTGCTTCTGGAAAGGTATGGACCGTACCTTACCGGAACACCGTATTAATATTATCGACACCCCCGGGCACGTGGATTTCACCATTGAGGTGGAACGCTCCATGCGGGTACTCGACGGTGCAGTCATGGTGTATGACGCGGTAGGTGGCGTACAGCCACAATCAGAAACGGTCTGGCGTCAGGCCAACAAATACCGCGTGCCACGATTGGCTTTCGTCAATAAGATGGACCGCCCAGGTGCTGATTTCTTCCGCGTTAGGCAGATGATGATTGACCGCCTGAAGGCCAATCCAGTGCCGATTGTGATTCCGATCGGCAGTGAAGAGCACTTTATCGGTGTGGTAGATCTTCGTTTGATGCGGGCCATTATCTGGGATGAAGCCTCTCAGGGTATGACATTCAGTTACGCCCCGATCCCGGAAAACTTGCTGGCAACCGCCAATGAGTGGCGCGAAAAGATGGTCGCTGAAGCGGCTGAAGCCTCTGAGGCGCTAATGACCGAGTATCTGGAGACCGGTGACCTGACGCTGGAAGAGGTCACCCAAGGTCTGCGTATCCGTACCATTGCGGGCGAAATACAGCCCATGATGTGCGGCAGTGCCTTTAAAAACAAGGGTGTGCAGCGGATGCTGGATGCGGTGGTTGAACTAATGCCGTCACCGGTCGATATCCCACCGGTCAGTGGCACTGATGAAGAGGGCAATGAAGTCAGTCGCCGCGCCGATGATAATGAAAAATTCTCGGCACTTGCATTTAAACTGATGACTGACCCCTACGTCGGCCAGTTAACATTCGTGCGGGTTTACTCCGGTGTGTTGCGAAAAGGTGATAGCGTTTATAACCCGATTCGCGGCAAGAAAGAGCGTATTGGCCGTATTGTTCAGATGCATGCCAACAACCGCATTGAAGTCGATGAAATCTGCGCCGGTGATATTGCGGCCTGTGTCGGTTTGAAAGATGTCACCACCGGCGAGACGTTATGTGACCCGGATGCCGTGATTACCTTGGTACGGATGGAGTTCCCCGAACCAGTGATTTCGCAAGCGATTGAACCGAAGACCAAAGTCGATCAGGAGAAAATGGGGATCGCATTGCAACGGTTGGCATCAGAAGATCCGTCGTTCCGTATCCGTACTGACGAGGAATCAGGCCAGACTATTATTTCCGGTATGGGCGAGCTACATCTGGAGATAATTGTCGATCGGATGAAACGTGAGTTCGGTGTGGAAGCCAATATCGGTAAACCACAGGTGACCTACCGTGAAACTGTGCGTAAAACCGTGACTGACGTCGAAGGCAAATTTGTGCGGCAGTCTGGCGGTAAGGGGCAATATGGCCATGTGGTCTTTACCCTCGAACCGCAGGAAGCGGGCAGCGGCTTTGCGTTTGTTGATGCAACTAAAGGCGGTGTGGTCCCGCGTGAATATATCGGTGCGGTAGAGAAAGGTGTACTCGAAGCCACCAATACCGGTGTATTGGCCGGTTATCCGGTAGTGGATGTGAAAGTAACACTGACTTTCGGTTCCTATCACGAAGTGGATTCATCGGAACTGGCGTTTAAAATGGCCGCCATCTTTGGTTTTAAAGAAGCGGTCAAACAGGCGTCACCAGTGATTCTGGAACCGGTGATGAGTGTGGAAGTAGAAACACCGGAAGAGTACGCCGGTAACGTGATGGGTGACCTTTCTTCTCGCCGTGGCTTGGTACAAGGCATGGAAGAGATGATTGGCGGCGGGAAGATTATCCGCGCAGAAGTGCCGTTATCCGAAATGTTCGGTTACTCCACCGTGCTGCGTTCCATGTCGCAAGGCCGTGCCACCTATACCATGGAGTTCAAGCACTATGCTGAAGCACCACGTAATGTCGCCGATACGATTATTGCCGCCCGGGGCAGTAAGGGCTAAACGTTAAACCGCAGTAACATACTCAGCCGCCAGTGGAAAATTTTACGCTGGCGGCTTTTAATTGGCTAGATAGCGACCCGCCGGCTAATCTCTACCACCTGATCGCTGGGTAAATGATAGTAATCAGTCACATGAGTGCAATTTCTGACCATAAAAGCAAAGCTGCTTCGTTGCCATGCCGGTAATCCCCTGCCATCTTCACGGCCCACAATGGTTTCATGGCCTAAATAATAGGTCACATCATCCAGCTCAAACTGACAATCCATATCGGCAATACGTTGTAATAATGCCGGTATATGCGGCCGCTCCATAAAACCGTATTGTGCCGTTCCGCGCCAATAATCTGGCGCTTGCTCGGTCATCACCAGCCGCTCTGCCGCCTCCGCCAGTGGAACATTCAAAATAGTGATCGTCAGTGATAACACCTTCTGTTGTAGGGCGCGATTACGGGCCACATGCCAGCGCATGACTGGGGGAATCTCATTCTGAGTGCGGGTCAAAAACACCGCAGAACCCGATACTCGAGGGATATTTTTATCGCGGATTTTACTAAAGAATTCATCGCTTCCCACCACTTTCTCGCTGATAGCGAGTGAGGTTGCTTTAACCCCTCGGTGCCATACCAACATCACTGTACAGACCACGGTCGCCAGCAGCAGCGGGATATAACCGCCGTCCAACACTTTGATGAGATTAGCGATTAAAAAGCTGGTATCGATAATCAGAAATCCCCCCGCCACTAACATACTGGTTGGTAAATTCCAACGCCATATCTTGCGCATAGCGACAAATAACAAACCAGACGTCATCAACATCGTTAACGACACTGCAATACCGTAAGCTGCGGCCAGGTTTTCAGAGGATTTAAAGAATACAGCCAGAAATATAGTCACTATCATTAATAGCCAATTGATCGTGCCAATATAAATTTGCCCGTAGCTCTCAGCGGCTGTCTGCTTAATCCGCAAACGAGGTAGCCACCCTAATTGAATCGCTTGGCGAGTCATGGAAAACGCGCCGGTAATAATCGCCTGACTGGCAATAATGGTCGCGAGTGTCGCCAGAATCACCAACGGAAGTTGCATTATCGGCGGGCACAAGCGGAAGAAGATATTATGTGAAATATCAGCACCGGCTAAAATCAGCGCCGACTGACCGGCATAATTAAGTAACAGGCTGGGAAAAACCAAACCGAACCACGCCATCCAGATAGGTTTTTTACCAAAATGCCCCATGTCCGCATATAAGGCTTCCGCCCCCGTGACACACAGGAAAATACCGCCTAATACCAGAAAGCTGGCAAAGCCATGGGAAAACAAGAACTTGATGCCATAGTATGGATTAATAGCCAGCAACACTGCTGGGTGTTGAACTATCCCCCATATTCCCAGCCCCGCAATAGCGAAAAACCACAGTGCCATAATGGGGCCAAAAACTTTGCCTATTTTTGCGGTACCAAAAGGCTGAAGAGCAAATAACGCAACCAAAATAATAACTGTCCCAGGTAAAATATAGGGTTGAGCGTCTGGGAGAACAATTTTCAGACCTTCAAGGGCTGAGAGTACAGATATCGCTGGCGTAATGGCACCATCACCGTAAATTAATGCCGCTCCGAGTAAAGCAGAAAAAATAACCCACTTGTTCCCCTTCCCCTTACGTACCAACAGCGACATTAAGGCCATAATGCCCCCTTCACCATTGTTATCAATACGCATGGCGAAAACGGCATACTTTACCGAGGTAACCAGAATCAGTGTCCAGATAATCAGTGATAACAAACCCATTATCACTGCAGGTGTCGGGTTATTTCCTGACAGCAACAGGACGGTTTTCAGTGTATAGAGAGGGCTGGTACCGATATCGCCGAAAACCACGCCAAGCGCGCCGCCCGCGAGCATAATTCTACCGGGCGATTTTTGAGCAGCGACACCACCGGCAGCTAACGCCATTCTTTCCATTGCGACATCCCTTTACCTTTTCATCCGCCATGGCGCGATGATTTAGTTAAATTCCCCTATCAATAATATAGATATAAAGATGTCGCACCACACATTACCGCAACGCAATAACCGACCAAACAGATCCCTGAGAGCTATCATGATCAAATTGCTTTTATGATGTAAGAAGGCGGCAACGATGTTGACCTATCTCCCATCGCTGGCGACGCCCAGCCGATAACATAATCCCCCATATAAAAACGGGGTAATCATTTACCCCGTTTTTATATTGTTATCATCTCATGAAATCAAATCTTTGCTGTTGCGAGATACTTTTTCATCTCTTCGGCAGGTACCATCCCACCGCCGGTAGCCCAAACCAGATGGGTCGCATTCTGCATTTTCTCAGCACTAAAGTGGTTATTACTTAAATAGTCAGAACACTGATTTACCCGCGCCGCACCCGGCATTCCAGCCAGTGCCGAAGGCTCCAACTGAATACCTTCATCGCGATTTAGCAAGCCGAGCAGATCGTACATCTCAGCATCACTTAAGGTATAGAAACCGTCCAGTAAATGTTCCATAGCGCGGCCAACAAATCCTGATGCCCGCCCTACCGCCAAACCATCTGCGGCGGTGATGTTGTCGATACCAATATCCTGCACGGAGATACCATCATGCCGGCCAGTATAGACACCTAATAGCATGCACGGCGAATGACTCGGTTCGGCAAAAATGCAGTGCACATGGTCACCAAACGCTAGCTTCAGGCCGAAAGCAACCCCGCCAGGGCCACCACCAACCCCACAAGGCAGATAAACGAACAGCGGATGGTTTTCATCAACCACAATCTGCTGCTCGGCAAACTGTTTTTTCAGCCGGCTGCCTGCCACCGAGTAGCCCAAAAAGAGTGTTGGCGAGTTCTCATCGTCGATAAAGAAGCAATTCGGATCAGATTCTGCCTCTTTGCGCCCTTGTGCCACCGCCACGCCGTAGTCCTGTGCATACTCAACTACATTTACACCGTGTTCCCGCAGTTTGCGTTTTTTCCATTCACGCGCATCGGCAGACATATGCACACTGACACTGAACCCCAGCTTGGCACTCATGATGCCAATCGACATCCCCAGATTACCGGTAGACCCCACCGCAATACTGTACTGGCTGAAAAATTGGCGGAAATCATCTGAGAACAGTTTGCTGTAATCATCGGTTTCGGCCAATAACCCAGCCTGTAGCGCCAACTTTTCAGCATGGGTTAACACTTCATAAATGCCGCCACGCGCTTTAATCGAACCAGAAATCGGCAGGTGGCTATCTTTTTTTAATAGCAGTCGACCGCTAATTTCAACGCCGTATCGCTGTTGCAACGTCTCTTTCATGGTGGGAATCGCCACGATATCAGATTCAATAATACCGTGAGTCTTTTGTGTTTCAGGGAATGCCTGACACAGATAGGGCGCAAAGCGTTGCAGCCGTGCCTCGGCATCCGCCACATCCCACGGCGTTAATCCGACATACGGCAATCCCTCTGCCAATATGGTCGATAACGGGTTAAACCAAGTGACCTCCTCTAAATTGATAAGCTTTGTGACCAAAGGAAAGTCGGTAATCAATTTATCAATTTCAGTGTGTTTCATAGCATGTCTCTTTTCGGTCATATAATGTAAGAAAGTAGGAAGGTCGTACCTAATGCGATCACCGAGGCGATGAACGTCGCGGTGGTGTAATATTTAAAGGTCTCATTAAGGGTGGCACCGCAGTATTGCTTTACCAACCAGAATAGCGAGTCAGTGACGATGGTGAAACCAATGGCACCGGAGCCAATCGCTAAGGTGATAATTTCTGGGCTGACATTGGGATACATTGGTAATATCGGTGCCACTATCGCCGTCGCCCCCATCATTGCTACCGTAGCCGAGCCAACCGCCGCATGCAGAATCAAGGCCACCAACCAGGCCAGTAGAATCGGGTGCATATCCAGATTGGATAAAATCACTGCCAGCGTATCTGCCAAACCACTGGCTTTTAATATGCCGTTAAAAGCCCCACCGGCACCGATAATCAACAGGATATTAGCAATCGAGGAGAAACCATCTTCGGTTTTAGCCAGCAGCGCACTCATACCCATATTTTGGCGAATGCCCAGCATGTAGTAGGCCACAAACGCGGCAATAAACATGGCGGTAATGGGGTTACCGATAAACGATAATACTGAATATAACGGAGTGCCTTTTTCCATATTCAGTTCTGCGGCGGTTTTCGCCAACATCAGAATAATGGGCAGTAATACGGTAAATAGAGTTGCCCCCAGAGAGGGTAATTCATCTTCATTGCGCACTTTAATTTCAGAGAACGCTTGCGGTACCGCTTTAAAGGGCAGTCGATTACCCACTAGCCGTAAGAATAACGGCCCACCAATTAATGATGCTGACAGCCCAACCACCAGCCCGTAGACAATCACAGTGCCAATGTCAGCCCCTAAGGCATTGGTGACATACATGGCTGCCGGATGCGGTGGCACCACACAGTGAACGGCCATTAGCGCCGTACACAACGGGATTGCCAGTTTTAATAGCGAGGTATTGGTCTTTCTTGCGATGGAAAAAGCCAGTGGAATCAATAACACCACACCCACTTCAACAAATAGCGTAATGCCACAGATCAACCCAACTAACACCATCGTGACATCAGGTGATAGCCAGCGGCAACGTTGTAAGGTGATACCGATACGCTCTGCCGCACCCGATATCTCCATCATTTTGCCTAAAATGGTGCCCAGCCCGATCACTGCGGCTAAAAAGCCCAGCGTCCCGCCAATCCCACTTTCAATGGAATTAACCATCTCAATGGGATTCATGCCCATTAATAGCCCGACATAAAAACTGGCTAATAATAGCGCCAGAAAAGGATGTATTTTCAGTTTTACAATGGTGAAGATGATAATAATGATACTTGATAATAACGTACCCACTACCCATATTTGTGAGTCCATAGCCAACCTCATCTAATAATAAGTTCTATCACTATTGAATAAGAATTAGCCGGGGCTGACAAATGATGAAAATCCAGCTTAAGATGAGCTAGATTGACCCAAATAGGTAATATCAGTCAAAGTTTTATGATTTATTCAGGTTTGCATCACATTAGATAACCCTAAATATCTGCTCCAGCAATAAATACGATATGCTATTGAGTCAAAAATGATTATCTGAGCCGCCGCCATGTACCCGGAAAAAAGCTATATCACCCGTAATAAGCTGCTTAATGGTTATCAGCTATCCAAACTCTATACCTTTGAAATTGCCGCGCGGCACAGCTCATTTGCGCTGGCGGCTGATGAGTTATCCATCAGCCCCAGTGCCGTTAGCCACCGGATCAATAGTTTGGAAGAGGAGTTGGGGTTCAAACTGTTCCAGCGTTTTCATCGTAAAGTGGAACTCACCAGCGAGGGGGAACGCGTCTTTTGGGTACTTAAATCGTCGCTGGAGTACCTGAATCAGGAAATTTTGGAGATAAAAAATCAGGAGTTGTCCGGTACATTAACCGTCTATTCCCGGCCATCCATCGCCCAATGTTGGCTGGTACCGAAATTGGCGGACTTTGCCCATCGCTATCCTGCCATTAGCCTGAATATTCTGACCGGCAATGAGAATGTTAACTTTCAGGGCGGCGGTATTGATTTAGCGATTTATTTCGATGATAAAACGCCGGAGAAACTGTCATATCAACACTTGATGGATGAATCGATGGTCCCCGTGTGCAGCCCGGAATATGCGGAAAAACATCAGTTACACGGCAATCTGATCAATCTGCGGCAATGCACCTTGCTGCACGATCGGCAAGCCTGGAGCTATGACTCCGATCGCAGTGAGTGGAATAGCTGGAGTCAGCAAATCGGTTTTGATCTTGATCCCACCCAGCGCAGCATGGGGTTTGATCGCTCCGATTTGGCGATTATCGCAGCCATAAATCATGTTGGGGTGGCGATGGGCCGTAAAAAACTGGTCAACAAACGGTTGGAAAACCAAGAGTTGATTATGCCGTTCCCCGACATGGAAGTCAGATGTGAACAACGCTATTACATTTCAACATTATCCGACCGGCAATGGCCAAAGATTAATGCGTTTATTCAGTGGCTTAAGAAGATGGCTGATGAGTCCTGAGGCGCAGGCGCTCCCTCGCAGAAGCGCCTGACGCGATTACGACATCTCGGCAGCTTTTTGCGCCAAATCACGGCTATAGTGGCGGCTGGCATCTACCAGCATATGGGTATAAGCGGTTTTTTCGCAGTCAGTGGTCAAATCCTCAGTGTTCAGTGTTTCCAGAATCCGGCCATGTTGCATCACCGCGACCCGATGGCAAAGATGAGCAATGACCCCCAAATCATGAGTTACCATCAGATAGGTTAGTTTCTCCCGCTGTTGCAACTCAGCCAGCAGATTTAGGATCTCTGCCTGCACCGACACATCCAGAGCCGAGGTCGGTTCATCCAGCAGCAATACCCGCGGCTCAAGAATCAATGCCCGCGCAATGGCGACGCGCTGGCGCTGCCCACCCGAGAGCTGATGGGGATAGCGCTGGCGAAACTGCCGGTTGAGGCCCACTTTATCTAAAATAGTGTCGATCCGTTGGTCGCGATCACCAATGCCATGGATAATCAGTGGCTCAGACAAAATGTATTCGATGGTATGACGCGGGTGCAGCGAACCATAGGGATCCTGAAACACCATCTGAACATGGCGGCAGCGCTCACGCTCAATGCGGTGTGCCAAGGGGATCTGATTCAAGGTTAGCTGACCGCTCCAATGGTTAAACAGCCCCGCCAGGCATTTCAGCACTGTGGTTTTACCCGAACCGGACTCCCCAACCAAGCCAAAAATCTCACCGTTATTCACCGTCAGATTAACATCAAACAACACCTGATTCTGCTGGCTGCCTTCACCAAAAATAAGGTTAAGGTTATTGATTTCAATCATCGCATTTGCAGACATAACAGGCTCCTTAACCATTCATCCAGGCCGGATCACGCACCATAACCGGCAAGCGATCACGGCGGTTACCGATATCCGGTAATGCATTTAGCAAACCACGGGTATAGGGGTGTTGCGCCTGATCAAGGTCACAGGCCGCGATCGACTCCACGACCCGACCGGCATACATCACCAGCACCCGATCGCAGAAACTGCGCACCAGATTGATATCATGACTAATAAAGATCAGCCCCAAGCCACGCTCTTGCACCAAATCATCCAGCATCGCCAATACCTGCAAACGCACCGAGACATCCAGTGCCGAGGTTGGCTCATCGGCGATCACCATTTCCGGCCCGGTTATCAGCATCATCGCTATCATGATGCGCTGCCCCTGCCCGCCGGATACCTCGTGTGGATAGAGGTGATACACCCTTTGTGGCTGACGGATACGCACCACATCAAACATCGCCAATACGCGCTCGCGCGCTTCCTGTCGCGAGACTTTATGGTGCGCCAGATAGGCCTCTGCCACCTGATCACCCACGCACACCACCGGATTGAGCGAGTATTTTGGATCCTGCATAATCATCGACATACGCTTACCACGCACTTCACGCATGTGGGCTTCACTGGCGTTCAGCAAATCTACTTCGGCAAAGCGCAACCTATTGGCGTGGATCTGCGCGCTGGCCGGATGCAGCTTGAGCAGCGCCCTGCCAACCGTAGATTTACCCGAGCCGGACTCACCGACAATCGCCAGTTTCTCCTTACCAAGGGAAAACGAAACACCACGCACCGCGTCGGTCACCTGTTTGCCATTGACGAAGCTAACCCGCAGGTCATCCACTTCCAGCAAAGGCACTGATTTATTCTGTTCTGGGGTCAAGAATGTCACGTAGGCCATCTCCTAGGAAGTTGAATGCCAGGCTGTTCAGCAGAATCGCCAGACCAGGAATTGTCACCAGCCACCAACACTCCATCATGTAACGGCGGCCACTGGAGATCATCGCTCCCCACTCAGGGTCCGGTGGCTGAGCCCCCAAACCAAGGAAGCCCAGACCAGCAGCAGTCAGAATGATACCGGCCATATTCATGGTGATACGGATGATTACCGACGGCAGGCACAGCGGCACAATGTGACGCAGCAAGATCCGCAGTGGCGACGCGCCCTGCAATTTCACCGCAGAAACAAAGTCCGCATTACGCAAAGAGAGGGTTTCCGCCCTTGCCAGACGGGCAATCGGCGGCCATGCCGTCAGGGTAATAGCAATAACCACATGCTCCAGACCGGGGCCTAATGCCGCGACAAAAGCCAGCGCCAACACCAGGCTCGGGAATGAGATAAAAATATCGGTAATACGCATCAGGATACTGTCGACTTTACCGCCGAAGTAACCCGCTACCACCCCCAATAACAGGCCGATTGGTCCCACAGTCACTGACACCAGCGCCACGATATACAGCGTGGTACGGGCACCATAAATCAACCGGCTGTACTGATCACGGCCAAACTCATCGGTGCCAAACCAATGTTGGCTACCGGGTGCCTGTAGTGAGTTATTGAGATCTTGCGCCAATGGATCATGGGTCGCCAGCCACGGAGCCAAGAATGCCACCACTAACAGCAAACCGATGATAGCGACACCAATAGCCGTCAGCGGGTTACCCATTAACAAACGGAAGAAATTAACTACCCGCCGTAGCCCGCGCTTCCATCCCTGAGGTTTCATCTCAGGGCGCGCTACGACATTATCGGGTTCGGAGGAAAGCATCATTGATTCGTCCTCGGGTCGAAGATCTGATACAGCATGTCAGACAGTAAATTCAGTGAAACAAAGATCAGCCCCACCAGTAATACACAGCCCATCACCGCATTCATGTCACCCAATAACAGACTGCCCGTCAGATAAGAGCCAAAACCGGGCCATGAAAAGACGGTTTCGATCAAGACTGCGCCTTCCAGTAATGAGCCGTAGGCCAGTGCCACCACGGTCAGCAATTGCACCAGAATATTGCGGAATGCATGGCCCCACAGCACCTGAAACTCTGACAATCCTTTCACTTTGGCGGTAATGATGTATTCCTGTGACAACTGCGCCAGCATAAAACTGCGGGTCATACGGCTGATATAGGCCAGCGAGTGGAAACCGAGAATGGTAGCGGGCAGCACCAGATGGTTTACCGCGCTGCGAAACACCTCCCACTCCCCTGCCAGCGCCGAATCAATCAACAATAAGCCAGTGCGGCGATCAACTAAACCGTCGTAGGCCATATCTACCCGACCTGCCCCCCCCACCCAGTTTAGCCAGGCGTAGAACACCAACAGGCCCATCATGCCCACCCAGAAAATCGGAGTTGAGTAACCCGCCAGACTAATAAACCGCACCACATAGTCGGCAAACTTGCCGCGACGTGCTGCCGCCATGACCCCCAACGGGATACCGAGACCAGCCCCGACCAGAATCGCCATGGTTGCCAGCTCAATGGTGGCTGGGAAGACCCGGATAATGTCATCCACTACCGGACGGCCGGTGAGTAAGGCATTGCCCAAATCACCGTGGATCAGTGAGTTAAAATAGATAAAGAACTGTGACCATAGCGGTTTATCCAGCCCCAATTGCAGGTAGACCTGCTGATAGGTACTTTGATCCGCATCCTGACCCACAATCGCCAGTACCGGATCAATCGGCATCACCCGACCAATAATAAAAGTAAGAATCAATAAACCGAATAAGGTTACGGCCACCTGCAAAAAGCGCTTCGATAAACGCCGCACGATCCCGTGCGGAGCCATCCAATCTGAAACATTCATGCTATCTCCCCCAACATGCAGCGGTTTAACGCTGCTTATACACCTGTAACAGGCGGGTTGTGGTCGACGGATGTGGTACATAATCCATCACGTCTTTACGCACGACGACCGAATCAACCATTTGGGAAATCGGCAAAATGGCTGGGAATAGCGCGTCATAACGCTGCTGAACTTCAATGTACATCTGCTTCTGTTTAGCCGGATCTTTCTCGATTAACGCGTTGTCGATCAGCGAGTTGAGTTGTTGATCATAGAATGAAGTGCGCCAACCCTGGAAGTTGGTCAGTTTGGCGGCATCGCTGTTATCGGGGTTATAAGCAATGGAACGCAGACTGGAGTGCGGGTGCGGATCGACACCACCACCACCACGACCCACCAGCATATCGAACTGACGATCACGCATTGCGCCATACACCTGATTACCGGTGCCCGTCAGAATTTTGGCCTGAATCCCTGCCTGTGCCAGTGTCGATTGAACCGAGGTGGCGACATTAATAAACGGCGGATCAGACAATACCCGCAGGGTGGTGGTGAAACCGTCGGGATAGCCGGCTTCCGCTAACAATGCTTTAGCTTTAGCCACATCCAACTTGTAGCCGGGATCCGGTAGCGTGACATCCATACCCTTCTGGATTGGCCGCTGATGGAAGATGCCATAACCCGGCATAATCGTTTTATTAATACCATCATAATCAACCAGATAGCGCACAGCCTCTCGTACTTTAGGGTTAGCGAAATGCGGCTCTTTCAGGCTCATCGCGACATAATAAATAGTGCCACGCTGGACCTCATCAACCTGGATTTGCGGGTTACTTTTCAGCGCGTTGATATCCGGTACCGACATCCCGCTGGCGATATCGATATCGCCTTTTTCAATCATTAAGCGCAGCGCCTGCGACTCAGTCATGTGGCGGAATATCACCCGCTTCATTTTGGCGTCACCTTGCCAGTAATTATCTACCCGGCTGATACGTAACACATCTTTTGCCTGCCAAACATCCAGTTTGAATGGGCCGGAGCCAGCTTCATTGGTGGTTAGCCAGCCATTACCCCAGTCACCGTTTTTCTCATGCTGCATGACGGTGGCGCGATCAAGAATCGACCCACTACCTAAGGTACCTAATGAATAAATTACCAGCTTGGGATCGGTGGGTTTCGGTAACTCAATTTCTACCGTCAGTGGATCTTTGGCGCGGATCAATTGCTCCACGTTATCGGCGGTAAAACCGTAGGATTTCCAGGTGGTGGCCTGTGCCAGATTCAGATGCATCAAGCGGTTCATCGACCAGGCAAAATCTGCCGCCGTCACGGGATTGCCGGAGTGAAACTTCATACCCTCACGCAACGTAAAGGTGATCAACTTGCCGTCGTCACTGATTTTCCACTCGGTGGCAGCACCGGGCAGCACCTTACTGGGAGTGTGTGGATCCAGTTCCACCAAAGAGTCGTACAGGTTAACAATGATAGCGACAGCATCATTGCCGGTCATGGCTGCCGGATCGAGCGACAGCAGGTTATTCATATTCATGCCAACAATCAGTTGGTCATCAGGTGTTTTAGCGACACTGACGCTGGTCGACGTCAGGGTGATCAGTAGGGTAAAGAGGAGTGTTCTTACTATTATTATCGCGTTCATGGACCATCTCCGGTAAGAAAAGGCTAGATCTGAATGCTTGTTTTTATAGGTCGATACAATAGAGTTATCCCCAAAGTGATTGGAGTCGCAGGTAGGCAGTTCGCACCGCCGCGGCTTCAAGCACTAAGGGTATTGGCGGCGATATAATCGAAATTAATATCTTCGCCCAAGCCTGCTCTCGTTGGCAGAGAGACATAGCCATCACTGTCCATCGGGTCAATGATGCTGTTGAGATAAGCGGCAGGCTCGTCATAATCCAGGAATGGATGCAACAACCCACGCTCATACCAACGGCAGTTACGGATTGCACCGACTACCGCCAGATTCGGCGCACCATTGCCGTGGATTTCACAATCCATGCCGAACGATTCCGCCAGATGAGCCACTTTCAGACAAGGTGTGATACCACCCACGCCTTGGACGCCAGCGCGTAAAATATCGCAAGCACCGGCCTTCACCCAATCAGCGCGGCTAAAGTATTTACCGGCCAGACTTTCAGGTCCGATAATGTCAATTTGTAGATTTTCCCGCAGCCAGCAGTAAGAGGCCATGCTCTGCTCTTCCATAGGCTCTTCGAACCAACTGAAATTAAGTTTTTGCAGTTCACGACCAATATAGAGGGCGTCACTGCGGCTGTACCAATGGTAGCCATCCAGCATCAGAGCAATATCTGGGCCGACGGCTTCACGCACCGCCGCACAAGCACGAACATCCATCTGCGGACTTGGCGCAAAAGAGACTGGCGGCATCCAGGTATGCAGCTTAATACCCTTATAGCCACGGGCGACCAGTTGCTCGGCAAAGCGCGCATACTCATCCGGGGTCGACAATCCATCAGCTAACTCATCACCACACATGGTGCTACCGTAAGCCAATACTTTGTCGCGATATCCGCCCAGTAATTTATAGACTGGCTGGCCCAGTTTGCGCCCCAACAAATCCCAAATAGCTTGCTCGGCAATGGCCAGCGCCCGGTCGGTTAACTGATTGGCACTGCCGCGCTGCCAATGCACCAGATCATTCCATAACCGTTCGCGGTCAAACGGGTTTTGCCCAATCAGAACTTTTTTAAAGAAGCTATTGACGATGTGCGGGCGAATCACTTCCGGTGGTGCAAATGCATAACCGCAATCACCTTCGTCAGTGGTCAGCGTCAGCATGGCCATTTTGGCTAAGGACTCTGCGCCTGGATGCGAGTGCCCTGCGGTATCAGAAACACGCCGGGTCGGATAAGAAAAAACGGTTACATCTACTGATATTATTTTCACCTGATTACCTGCCTTTATAATTCATTGAGTCTCTGGTCAGTTAACGCAGTAAACCCCTATTTTTTATGATGATTTAGCTCACTTAAAATAATAAAACATCGGATCTATTTAAATGGAATATCATTTCACATTACCAGTATTGAAGATAACCTTGCATTAGTCATTAGGAGATTGGCTGCAAAATTGGCAATAAAGGCGTGTTTTTTTAGGCAACTGCACAAATTATTGTGAGCAGCATCACGATGACGGGTCGGAAAAGGCCGATAGGGGGATATATTCCGCGTCAATAACGAGTATTACCCCCGCAATACCCGTTGGTATGTTGAGGGGCTATTATCCATTTTGTAACGGATATCTTCGCCATGAATAGCCAATAACCCAAACTAAATTGAATTCGCCGATAGTGATAAGAATAATCTTGTAAGTTACTGGTAAAAAATGAGTTTATGATAAAAGGTATTGCTTAAAAATAAGGCCTCAGGCTATGCTCATCCCACTTATAACAAAATGTAACAGAGCGTTATACCCAAAGAAGTTGTAGTTGCAGGTGAGCGGTAGGTGAAGGGAGAATCGGTTATGAACTGATTTGAACAGCATGTATGCCATGCCCGTAGGGTGAATCTCAAAAAGGCTCATTAATCCAGTTCAACTTACGTCAGTAAGCCATTCGGGTGAGTGAACGTCGCTAATACACCTATAACTACAAGTAAAGGGGTATACAGGGGAAGTTAGCATGGATCGTCGTACACTGTTAAAATCATCCGGTCTATTACTGGGCGGATTAACACTGGGTAACTTTATTTCAACGGCTCAGGCCAAAAGTTCTAAGATAAACGCACAACCGCTGATCCCTACTGAACAGCAGCCACTGCTGTTGAATTTTAATGAAAACTCGTTAGGAATGTCACCAAAAGCGCATCAGGCTATTATCGCCGCGTTGCCGACTGCATTTCGCTACCCCGATGCTGCCCGCGAACAATTGATTGCTAATATCGCCACAGAATACCAACTCAAAACCGAGAATATCTCGCTGGGGAATGGCTCATCAGAGACGATTCAGGCCGTCATTCAAGCGGTTATCCGCCAAGCTGAACTTGCGAATACACCAATCCAGCTCGTGGTGCCGGACCCTACATTTAACTACGCCGAACTCTATGCCAAGCCTTTTGACATTCCCATTGAGAAAGTCGTTCTGACCAAAGAAATGGCATTTGACCTGCCTGTAATGCAGCAGAAAGTCGCCAGCTTCAAAGGGCGTTCAATCGTCTATCTGTGTAATCCGAATAACCCTACCGCGACCATTACCCCGGCAAACCTTATTGAAGGCTGGATTAAAAATGCCTCACCGGAAACCTTGTTTATCATCGACGAGGCTTATGCCGAGTTTGTCAGCGATCCTGCATTTCGCAGTGCTATCGGGCTGGTTCAAGCCGGCCACAAAAATCTGTTGGTTACCCGGACATTCTCCAAAATTTACGCGCTAGCGGGCCTTCGGGTAGGTTATGGTATCGCGCATCCAGAACTGATAGCCGCGGTGGAAAACTTTGTTTCACTGGATAATACCAATACCGCCGGCGCAGCGGCGGCTTTAGCCTCGTTGCAAGACAAAGCCTTTGTACAATACAGCCGCCAGTCAGCCGATCAGGCGCGTCGAATTGTTACTCAGACCCTGGACGAACTGAAATTATCCTATGTTCCGTCGCAGGCAAACTTTGTTTTTCATCAGGTGAACGGGGATGTGAAAACCTATCAAAACCGCATGAAACAATATCACGTGTTTGTCGGGCGTGAATTTCCCCCCGCGGTGGGTTGGAACCGCCTCACGTTAGGGACGCCGGAAGAGATGATGGCCTTTGTCTCGGTGCTAAAAATGTTCCGCACCCAGGGTTGGGTGTAACCGCCGTTATCCTGTGTCGACCTACGATATAAAGGGGGGCTGGCCCCCCGATTACCCAACAAACACGTTGATAACAACACCGCGAAAAGTGGGATTTTGCCCGCCATCCATACGAAATTCAAGATGGGGTCAGGCCAAGTGTATTTGAACAGGCTACCTGAATTAGGCGGTCAATCCGCCGTCCAATACCAGTGTTTGCCCGGTCATATAGCGGCTGTCATTGCCTATCATAAAAGCACTGACACGGGCGACTTCTTGCGCATCACCTAAACGCCGTAGTGGTATCTGTTTACGTAAGCCTTTTAAGGCATCGGCAGGCATCGCGCGCGTCATATCGCTGTCGATTATCCCCGGCAGCAGGCAATTAACCCGAATACCAAAACGCCCCATCTCCAGCGCCAATGAGCGACCAAGGCCAATCATTGCGGCTTTACTGGCACCATATGCGCTCTGCCCGACATTGCCTTTGATAGCGGTTACCGACGACATCAGCAAAACTGCGCCCTCGCCCTGCATGATCATCGGCGGCAATAGGTGCTTATTCCAATAGAAGATAGCGTTCAAATTGGTGTTCATCACATTGCGCCAGTTATCGCCATTTTGCTGAATATGCAGGCCATCACCAGTAATACCCGCATTATGGATTACCGCGCCGGGCGCACCATACTTCTCCAGCAGTTGTGGCGCGAGGTGGTCGACATCCGCTTCATCGCTACCATCACAACGATAGTGGGTTACCCAGCCAGGCAGGCCGGCACAGCTTTCTATCACATCGTGACTCTGTTGCTCACCGCTGCGCCAGGTAAAGACCACATTCCACTCTTTGGCCAGTTCTTCGACCAAAGCACGGCCAATACCACGACTGCCACCGGTAATTAATACCCATTGCCTACTCATAATATTATTTCTTCTGTTCTGCCAACTTCTGGCAAAGCTCGCCTAAAGTCATATCTGGATTTTCCATAAACATTTCCGCATTCAGCGTCGCCCCGAATTCGCGCTTTGCCAGCACCATCAGCTCGACATAATCAAGGCTGTCGAGTTTTAGCTGATGCAGCGGCATATCCGGCGACAATGCCGACATTTCCAGATCTTTGGCGTCAGATAACATTTCACAAACGGTGTCATAGACGTGTTGATACTTTTCCATGGTCTTATCCTTATTTAGTGCGCGGCTAATGGCCACGTTTTTAATGTTACAGCGGTGGTAATTAATGCCCCAGCATCTAAGCAGGCCTGAATAGCGGCGCGCAATACCCAACCATCATCGGCATTACCGACGATAAGTGTTGGCTCGATGCTGTAGCGCAATGCGCCACGGACAAATAAATTTGGGTTATTGACGCCCATAAATTCAGCACTGAAATGCACGTCATGGTGAGTCTGGATGACTGGCACATGCTTAAAGACATCAATCAAGGTGTCAGCCTGAATGCCCGGTAACACCTGTTTTGCGGTGGCCAGTGTTTGTGGGGCTGCGACTAATAACTTAAACAGCAACGCATCGAAAAAACCCCAACATTCAGCAGGTTGCGTGGCATCTCCTGGATACTGTTGGCTTAACTGATGAAGGTTATCCGCCGAGAGGACCGACCAATGCTCGCTTTTTGACAATACCAACGCCGGTGCGCTGCGCAATTTGCTGTTAAAACAGTTTTCGCCGCTGCCAATATCCACCAGATTGCCACTGGCCTGGCTAGCCCCTTGCTCGAGTTGCAGGTAGTAGGGGGTATTGCACAGAACCGGCTGACGTAAACGGGTGTTAAAACGCAGAAAATCCGTTGCAGGCAAGCAGGGTAATAACCCAGCACTGAGCTGATATTTGATATCTAACATCGCACGCATACCATGTACGGTAAGTGCCTGTTGGCCGAACCGTTGTGCATGTTGCAGATCAAAATGGATCGGATTGTAATCGCCGGAAAACGCAGCCCAACGCTGTGCATCACTGAGGGTGTAGTTGAATATCATGCTCAATCCAGCCCGATAACCAAGGCGGCATTGGCGCCACCAAAACCGAAACTCAGGTTTAGGGTATTGCGCAGTGCTTTAGGTCGATGCCCCTCGCTGATGTAATCAAGGTCGCACTGTGGATCAGCATTTTTCAAATTACAGGTGGCGGGCATTATCTGATGCTCAAGCGCTTGCAGACAGATAATGGATTCAAAACTGCCCGCCGCCGCAATCAGATGGCCGGAATAAGATTTGGTACTGGACAGTGGCGTGGTATAAGCCGCTTCGCCAAAGGCCTGTTTAATGGCCTGAGTCTCATTGAGATCGTTAAGCTGGGTCGAGGTGCCGTGCAAGTTCACATAATCAATCTCATCAGCACTCAAACCGGCCTGTTGCAAGGCGTGACGGATAGTCTTCACCCGCGCCACCCGATCTTCCGCCGGTGCGGTGAAATCAAATGCATCAGAGTAGTTACCGTAACCTTTGATCTCACCGAGGATGGTCGCACCGCGTGCAATCGCACCTTCTCGTTCTTCCAAGCACAGTACCGCCGCACCTTCAGACAGCACAAAGCCGTTGCGATCCAAACTAAACGGGCAACTGGCTTTGGTGATATCGTCTTGCTCGCGCGCCAGTGCACCCAGAATATCGATATTCCATACTGCGGCATCGCTGCGCAATGATTCACCCGCCCCTGCCAGCATCATTGACGCCCGACCACTACGGATAATTTCAAATGCATCACCGATGGCAATGGTCCCGGTAGCGCAGGCAGCAATCGGGGAGTTCTGATAGCCGCGTAACCCCCAGTACAGGCTGCACGCCGCAGTGCCCGCATTAGGCATTGAGAGGAAGCAGCCAAAAGGCGTACCCAGCCCGGTTGCCAGATAACCTTCATAGTTATCATGTGTTTCATCCTGCCCCGCCCAACCGCTACCAATGATGGTTCCGCAGTCCAACAAGTCATAATAAGCCTCAGGAGATTGCTCGGCGAAGGCCATCCCCATCGCCTCTTTCGCTGCCGCCAGTACCAAACGGGCATAACGCGGTAGGCGGCGGCGGATAGCCGCAGGCACTGATTTCAGATTCGGCTCAGCATCAAGCAAACCAAAAAAGCGCGACTTGATACCCTGCTCAGATTTATCGTAATAACGATAACCCAATTGATAGTCCATAATCGCCGCCCAGCTCTGCTGTGCCGTCATGCCCATCGGGGTCACGCTGCCATAGCCGGTTACCACCACGCGGCGCTGTTTATTTGTATTTGTCATGATTTAATTCCTTTACTTTCCCTGCTGTTATCAACACCCCCCCCTAGCGCCAACCACAGTTTCATGGTGGCATTTAGGTAGTTATATTGAAGTTCGAGCAAATTGGTTTCACTGGTCAGCAGGGCATCCTGCGCATCCAGTAAGGTCTGAAATGAGACGGCACCTGCTTGATATTGGCTGTTAGTCAGGATTAGCCGACGTTGGCTGAGTTGCAGGTTTTGCCACTGATTCTGTTTTTGTTGCTGATAGCTCAGCCGTGCCGTCATCGCGTCATCGACATCTTTCAAGGCGCTATAAACCTTGCTGCGAAAATCAACAGCCGCCAATTTCACTTCCAGCTTTGACTGCTCGATGGTGAGCTGCACAGTGTTCCACTGGAGGAAAGGCAGCGCGCTGTTGACACTGAGTGTCCGGCTCGGGTTGCTAAACCATTGTGAAAACACCGCGCTACCGGCATCTAAACTCGCTCCTAGCGAAAGGGTCGGGTAGAAATTCAGCTTGGCAACATCAGATCCGGCCAAGGCTGCACGCAAGCGCCATTCGGCAGCCTGCACATCAGGCCGTTGAGCAATCACCTGTAACGGTAAACTTTCCGCTATCGCAACTTGCTGTTGTAAATCCAATGACTTGCGTTCGGCCTGACGATAATCAGGCGCGCGGTTAAACAGCAGTGCCATGGCATTACGTGCAGCTTCCCGCAGTTGTTCGAGATTTTGATACTGATTTTGTCTATCCAGCAGGGCTTGTTGTGCCTGCAATAGTTCAATTTCACTTGCATCCCCCGCCGCCAGACGCGAGCGCACAATGTTGAGCGTATCTTGCGAAATAGCTAACGCCGCCTGTTGGTAGCCCAACTGCTGGTTAAATTTAGCAATCTGCCAATAGAGATCCGCAGTGGTCCCAATCAGTGACAGTGCAGTTTCTTGTCGATCCTGTTCGGTCGCATTGACCAGCCAGGCGGATTGCTCACGGGCGCGGGCCAGTTTGCCCCACAAATCCAGCTCGTAACTCAGACCAAGCGAGGTGCTATAGCTTTCTCGCGGCTGGGTATTTTCATTCAGCGAACGGGTATTACTGCCCGCACCGGTCATGGTGATATCCGGTGTCAAATTGGTATTGGTCAGCCCTGCCGTCAGGCGCGCCTGCTGTAACTTCAGGCCAGCAGCAGCTAAGTCATTATTACTGACCAACATCCGACTGATGCTGTCAGACAGTTGTGGATCATCGAAATTTTCCCACCAGTGCACACTGTGATGCAGGTAACCCCCGCCAGTATCTTTAACCCGCCACTCCTCGGGAACCGACAGCATGGGGCGCTGATAATCGCTTTTCAGTGATGAACCGCAGCCGGTTAACAGCAGCATGATAAGTCCTACATTAATCAGTCTGCTCATTCTCGTGCCAGTGCCTCGGTTGGGTGCAAACGGGCGGCATTGCGCGCCGGGAAAAAACCAAACCCTAGCCCGATAAGCGCAGAGAAACTGCACGCCAGCACTAACGGCGGCCAGGTAAAAATCATAGTAAATTCTTGGGTAACCCACGAGAAAATCACCCCCGCCAGCGCCGAACCGATAATCCCAATCAAGCCGCCGAGAGTACAGATAACCACCGCTTCAATCAGAAACTGGATCATGATGTCACTGGGGCGAGCACCAACTGACAAGCGAATACCAATTTCATGGGTCCGTTCAGTCACTGACACCAGCATAATATTCATCACCCCAACCCCACCCACCAGCAACGAAATCGCGGCAATGGAAGTGATTAACAATGTCATCGAATCAGAGGTTTTCTGAATCGCTTTGCTCATCTGGTCATTGCTTAGAATGAAAAAGTCCCGCTGGCCGTGGGCCATATCCAGCAGCGTTTCAACCTCGCGCTGCACCTCATTCAGGTTGTAACCCTCACGTACCCGCACGGTGATTGATTCGAGTGGAATATCACCTGAAATGCGCTCGGTGAGTGAGGTATAAGGCATCCAGGCGGCCAATAACCCGCCAAATGACGAACCATTACGCTTGGCGACCCCGATCACCCGCAGAGGAATACCATCGAGTTGAACAATTTCGCCAATCGGATTTTCCCCAACAGCAAACAGGGTGTCACTGAGTTCAGGTTGCAAGATAACCACCGGCTCACGCGCATTGACGTGGTGCTGGGTAAAACCATCGCCCACAGTAAAACTCAGCCCTTTTACTTGAAAGAAACCGTTACTGACCCCAGAGAGCGAAATCATCACTTGTTTGTCGCCACGCACCGCGGCAACCATCTTGCTCACCACCGGTGACACGCTATCGACATAGGGTTGTTGACTAAGTAATGCCACATCTGCCTGCGTGAGTGCGCGCTCAAAATCAGGGCGCGGTTTATCCCAGCCCAATCCGGGACGAATATCCAGATTACTGGTACCCAGTTGACTGATTTCACTTAGAATTTCTTGACGCGCACCTTCGCCCACCGCCATGGAAGAGACCACCGATGAGATGCCGATAATGATGCCCAACATCGATAAGAAAGCACGGATACGATGCCCGAGCAGTGAGCGCCAGGCCATTTTGATAGCTTCCCTGACACTCAACCACCAGTGTGGCCGACCCGTTGCCAGTGTGGCGGGTAACGCGGCGTGAACAGCCTCCGTCTCAGACGCCTCATTATGGCGATCAGCAATGATTTCACCGTCGCTTATCTCAATAATGCGCTGGGCCTGATTAGCGATATTACGATCATGGGTCACGATAATAATGGTGTGGCCGGACTGATGCAGGCCATGCAATACTCCCATCAACTCTTGCCCACTGGCTCTGTCGAGCGCACCGGTCGGCTCATCGGCCAAAATAATACCGGCACCATTCATCAGAGCGCGGGCAATACTGACACGCTGCTGTTGCCCGCCCGAGAGCTGTGCTGGTTTGTGTAACAGGTGCTGACCAAGGCCTAAGCGGCGCAATAAATAGGTCGCACGCTCCTGACGCTCAGCAGATGGCATAGCAGTGTAAAGTGCCGGAATGACCACATTCTCCGTTGCCGTCAGATATGGCATCAGGTGGTAGCGCTGAAAAATAAAACCGATGTACTGGCTTCTTAATTGCGCCAGTTGCTCACTGCTGGCCTGCCGGGTAGAGATGTTATGAATCGACATCTCCCCCTGAGTTGGCTTATCAAGGCAACCAATGATATTCATTAGCGTCGATTTACCTGACCCGGAAGCACCGATGATCGCCACCATTTCGCCGCAACCAATAGACAGCGAGATATCTTTAAGGACCGCGACCGATTGGCTACCCGACGCAAAATGGCGATAAATTCCATTAAGTTCGATCAACGGACATGGTGAATCAATGGTATTAGCGCGCATTAGTGACTCCCGGAGGTGCACCCATTAGCACCACCTGATCACCTGGCTGTAAGCCTTCTTTTACTTCGGCATATTGATCATTACGCAGACCGAGCAATACCTCACGAACCACCGTTTGTTTGCCTTGGATGACCTGAACCTGATAGCGTTTATCTGACTGTTGACTCCCCAGCGCTGATAGCGGTACTCGCAACACATTTTTCGCCTGCGCGGTGATAATGAATACCTGCGCCGTCATTGATGTGCGCAATAGTCGCTCACGGTTGGCAATGCTGAATATGCCGTTGTAATAGACGGCAGAAGGTTGCTGACTGTTAGATGTGACGGAACTCTCTTCGCGCAAGCTTTCTGCCGACGCTTCCTGAATAGCATCCATCCGGCTCTCATAGCGGCGCTCGGGGTCAGCGACCACATAGAACCATAGTGGCTGCCCAACGCTGACTTTGAGAATATCGGTTTCTGAAATACGGGTGTGAACCGTCATGGTATCGACATTCGCCAGCACCAAAATTGTCGGCACGGTTTGCGAGGAAACAATGGTTTGCCCCTCTTTGGTGACAATCCCCAGTACTTCGCCGTCAATCGGCGCCATGATGCGGGTAAAACCCAGATTGGCTTTGGCGGTTTCCAGTGACATTTGGCTTTGCACAATTTGCGCTTCGTTAACGTGCAATTGTGCTAACTGGCTGTCGTATTGCGCCTGTGCTTTTTCTAGCGCACTTTTCACACCAGAACCTTCCGTTGCCAAAGTCTGTTGACGGCGAAATTCAAGTAGATATTGGCGTAACAATGCTTGGCTTGCCTGCTTTTGTGCCTGCGCGCTCTGTAATTCAGCTTCCGATTTACGTAACTCGTTTTGCTGCAAGGTCGGGTCTATTTCAGCTAACAATTGGCCACGAGTGACGCGATCGCCCTGTTTAACATAGAGTTTGGTTAGCTGCCCGTTGACCTGCGCGCCGACATTCACCTGCAATGAGGGTTTTAAGCTGCCGGTTGCCATGACGTTTCGTTCGATATCACCGCGACCAATAGTTTCGCTTAATTGCGGTACGTCCTGCTCGCTATTAGATAACCACAGCACTACCCCACCGCCGATAACTAACAGCAGTGTAATAAGCAGGATCAGGAGTAACCGTGGTCTGTTGTTCACTATGTTTATACGCATAATTAACCTGCAACCGGTGTCAGGCGGCTTAATGCCGCAGATTGCGCAAAACGCGCCAACTGACCGTCATTTAAGCGGAAAACACTGTCAAACATGGGTAAGACACTTTCACTGTGTGTCACGGTGATCAGTGTTTTCTGATATTCCCGGCAATGTGCCAATAAGGTCTGCATCACCTGATGGGCGGTATCTTCATCCAGATTGGCAGTAGGTTCATCTAACACCAATACCGGGCAATCGCTGTACATCGCTCTGGCCAGCAATAACCGCTGACGCTGGCCTAAAGAGAGTGCGGCATGGCTTTCACGTACCAAAGCGCTGAGGCCACCGGGCAACTTATCGATAACCGGGGTTAATTGCAGCCCTTGGAGTGAACGTTCAATACGTTGACGTTTTTCAGCATCGACATGCCCATCAAACAAAGTGATGTTTTGTAATACCGAGGCATTAAACAGGATATCTTCCTGGCTTTGCAGGAAGAACAAGGCATGGGCCTGCTGAAAATCTACCGGCTCCCCATCCACCAATACCTGCCCTTGCTGTGGTGGCATCAACCCCGCCATCACTTTCAACAAAGTACTTTTGCCCGCACCAGATTCCCCGATGATCGCCACACTTTGCCCACGAGTCAGTGACAGCGACAAATTGCGCAATACCGGCTGACTGGCGTCATAGGCAAAACGGATATTCTGATAGACCAATTGGCGGGTAAATGCCGGGATCGCCGGTGGGATCGGTGAATCGCTGCTTGAGGGGGTTGCCTCCCCAGCAGGGAACAGATCACGGGCACGGATATCAATGACATGCAGTTGGTTTTTCTGCAAAATCGCATAGAAGATCTTGGTGATATACGAGGTAAAGATCTCACGGACAAAGCTATAGGCAAAGAATTCCCCCAAACTCAGCGTCCCCTGCTTCAACAACGGCAACGCCAGCAGCATAAAGAACACCATTTCCAGGCTGCCGATCAGTTGATACAGACTATTTTTGACCTGATCGTAAATTTTTTTCTTCTGTAACGCACTGAATAATGAAAGTGCCAGACCGGCAAACACCCCTTGGCGTTGACTGGCCAAACCGGCTGATTTAATAGTGGAAAATCCCTGAATGGTTTCCAGAATAAAATCACTTTGCTCAGCACCTTTTACTTGTAACTGTTGGGTGTAATAACGGTCACGGTAGATGGCCCAAATACTGATAAGCCCCATCAGCATCACGCCGACGGCAGAAACCATCGCCAGCACCGGACTCATATAGCACATCACCGCCAGCGCAATAGCACCGATTATCCAGTCGGTACGCAGGCCGTTATCCAGTTCTATTTTTTGCGTAGCCGCCATTTGCCAGTTGGAGAAGCGGCTGAAAATATCACCCGGTGCGCGTTTATCAAAAAAGTTAAGTGAATGACTGAGCAAACGGGAGAAGCCGGCGACACTATTTAGCACCACAAAGTGTTTGATATAACGCTCGGTGATGTATCGCACGCAAAAAGCAAGTGACGTTGAGACCACAAAAGCCAATAGGAAATAGAAATAGGGGAAGTCTTTATCACCTGCAGAAGAAAACACGTCATTAATGGCGCTACTGACCATGGTCGGCATGATAAACAGCGTCAGCGAGATCAAAAATGCCAGCGTCATCAGCCAGTAGATGCCACGAACACTGGCGGTCTCTTTCAAGCTCATGCAGTCCAGTGCGCTCAATCGCGTACTGTGTTCAATTTTCTTCACCGCCTCTGGGTCTGCCGGTGTTTCTGGATCCAACACCAAGGCATAACCGCTAATTTCCGCTTTCAAAGCATCCATTGGCAACAATTGCTGACCGATTGCCGGATTCATCACACAGACATAGTTGCCTTTACGGTAAGCAAGTAACACGTAGTGGTTCGCGCCATAATGCAGAATGGCGGGCAGCGGTAAGGCAGACAGCTCCTGATGTTCAAACACCACCGGGTAAGCGGGTATCGCCAATTCAGATAAAATAGTACAAAGCGTAGCCAATGACGTGCCATGCGCCGAGGCAGGATAACGCTCCCGTAAGCTTTCCAACGGCGCGTTGATGCCTTGCGTCTGTGCCAGCATCGCAATACAGGCTAAACCGCATTCATTGGTTTCGCTTTGAAAAACTTGGGTCGGGATTATCTTTTCCATTTTCTACTATTCTTTATGAGTGCCATTATTCGTTAATAAAAAATAACGAATGTGAGTGCCATAACAGCCAATCTTGCGGATGTTGCGTCATTGATGTTTCAATCAATTCGGGTAATTTACTTTTCACTTCTCGCGCGCTAAGTGCAGGATAAATATTTATTTTTATTTCTTTGTCGTAGTACAGATAATAAAAAACCACCTGCGCTGAAAGTGCTCTGGCAAGGCGAATAATGCCACTGTGTAAATTGGCTGGGCGGTTGAATAATTGGCAGGGTATTTTTGCCGTTTCAGCCATCTGGTTATTGACGGTGTAATCCGGCGTAATATCTGGGAAAATCATAATATTGCGCTTATGCTCGGCCGCTTCAATGATGGCTTCCATCAGGTTACCGGCGATTGCACGGCTGTCAGCATGGATGGAACAATAGGAAATATTCACCCCGCCCATCTGCCGCGCCTGCTCTTCATACGCCTCGGCACTGGCTGATACCACCACGGTCGCCTGCCCCGGATAAGCATTAGCCCCCACCATGCCAGCGAGCACATCAGAAACCATATGCAGCGGCGCTAAAATAACCGGTGAGCCGGCCTCATGCAGTGCACGAACCTGGCTATCTAACTGCTGAGTACATGCTGCTAACTGAGCTAAAACCCGCCGGTTTTGGCCATAAGTCGCTGCCAGCTCCAATACCTGACGGCGCTGGGCGGTACGCATAAAATTCTGTGCTGATGGACTATTGTCACCATTCAATAAACACTGGCTGTTGGCCGCCGCCACTCGCGCCAGATTCTTCTGTCGCTTTGGCATCAAGCCTAAAGCCCGGCGCAAAGCACCGAGCATCAGTAAGAAACGATAATCACCGTGCCGTAACAGCCAGCAAGCCAGCCTGGCCTGCCCGCGGGCAAGTAACCGCCCACTCAAAGCCAGCTTGTCGAGCTGGTTTCTCCAGGCAAAGTAACCCCATACGGCTAACAGTCTCATTATTTCTCCAGCGCCTTATCGTGCTCGAGTAATGACAAGAGATGATCTGAGAACGCTGGGAATTCCCTGTCCTGTAACGCTATCCATTTTTTGCCAACAATAAAGCTCGGGGTGGCGTCTATCTTGTAATGCGCAGTCACTGCCGTCATATACGCGATCAATTCTTTAACTTCAGCTGACTGGCTTACTTGCTGATATTGGGCAACATCAATGCCATTGGCTTTTAGCCAGGTTTCGAGTTGGCTGTTATCACTCAGGTCAATGTTGTCTTCCAGTACCGCTTTGTAGGCACTTTGGCGATGCTGCGGTTCAATACCCATGACGGATAAAGTGGCGAAAATAGGTGCAAAACGCCCCAAGCCGGTGGTTTTATCACTGCTGATATGCAGGCGAACAAAACGCGTCCCTTCTGGCATGCGGTTTTCTAATTGGGTGACATTCTCTTCATTGATGGCGCAGTAATGGCAGCCATAAGAGAAGATCTCAATAATAGTTTTATCGTCTTTGATTGGGCTGTTTTCAACTTCACTGTTGCTGACAGCGAATAGGGTTTCCTGTTCATCCTGATTAAGAACGAAATAGTGGAAATAGGCCGTTGTTATCAATGAAGAAATAAGGATAACTAACAGTGTATAGCCTATAAAAAATCCCTTACTCCTAAACATATTTTTTTCAGTAGACATAGATTCAGTTCTATTCACAATCAGAGTTCAGGTAAGACATAAACAGAATCAAATAACATTTATGCCCACGAAATAATCTTTCTAACATTCAATTAATGCGAAAATTCTTGAATTTAAGCATCGATGATACATTTGAATAAATAAGTCAGGCAAGTACAGAAATCCCTCCCGCACTTGCCTGGGATACTATTAAATATCGATAAAAATTAACAAATACTTAATTAACGGCAGTTAGCAATGTTGCTAGGTGCAGAAGTAGTGCTTAATACTTTACCGTGTTTGTCAGTACAAGTAGTTACTGCCATGCAAGTTGCAGTTGTACCGCTAGTCTGCCACTGGAAAGTATCTTTACAAGTTTGACCAGTACCGCCAACGATTGTATTTGCAACTGCCATGTTCATTTTTTTCATGAGAAAATCCTTAAAAGAAAAATTTATAGCCTATTTATTTAATAGCCCATTGAAGTATGCGTTTCATTTTTAGGTTGTATACCCGTCATACTTCAAGCTGCATGTGTGTTGGCTACGCTCAATAACCCGAATCGCTTACTCATGTAAACTCATCGGGATTATCTCCCTTGCCGCCTTCTTGCAACTCGAATTATTTAGGTTATAGCCTAATACCTAACTAATCTAACGCAACAGCGTTATACTATATTAGTACAACACATTACAACTTAAAGATAACATTTATTTAATTTAAAATAATATATAAATAAATGCCATGGGAGCCCCCTGCAATATATAAACAACAGTAAAACCACCCAACTTATGAATATGAAAATAGCGAATTTAAAACACTATTTCATATTCATAATCATCATGCACTCAAATAATGAATGCATATAATTCTACATTTAGAGATAGGACATAATAACCACTCCACTCCCGCTAAATGTACCTGCGTCAGGCAATGCTGGCGCATGAAGTGTTGATTCGATCTGGAAAGGGGTGTTGCCTATCGCTGCCGTTACCGTCACGCCATTGGATAAGTCTTGCCCTGACACTTTTAAGGTCGAAGTCAGATTGCCATTTTGCCCAAGATTAATATTTTTCCCGCCGACCAGCGTTAATTTCACCGATGTTCTGGCTGTACAGTTGATAATGAGCGGTTCACTTTTTATCGCACCATCGACATTTTGCTGATTAAGCGAGCCGTGGTTGATATAGACATCATTGGTAACCTCACAGGTTTCTGGCGTTGGAGGAACCGCACCACAATAAGAGCCTGGGATCTGATTACCGGTAAAGTTTAAATCACCAACCCCTTGCCAATAGAGAATGCCAAAACAGGTGTTTGATGAACTCAAAACCGGGGTCGTGGTGCTCCAACTTCCAGAAGCGCCATTGCGACTGACAAACGCATCTCGCATGGTCTGCGCCGTTGCTCCTTGATAAACAATGACTCGCGTTGATGCCCCACTCGGGTTAACACACCGCTCAGCTTCAAGAGTGGAGTAGTGACATATCGCCACAGAACAAGATGAGGAGGTACAAAGTACGTTGCTCAACTCCTCCGTCGGCCAGGAGAATGTTCCGGTATATTGACCGCCGGTTCGTGTTTGCGTCGAAACCCAGGCACTGGCCTGACTATAAAGCGGAAATAAAAACAGTACGCAAGCAATTAGCCAGCAATATTTATGACTTAGTCGCATATTAGGCTTTGTCATTCGTTTAAGTTCCATTGTCTCTATCCGCATATCGGCATTTAAGCTGTTGATAATGATTTTCAGCGTTAACATATTCGTATTGAAATAAGATTAGAGGGGAGATCCCATTAATAATATTGCAGATTAAATGTTGCGACCGCATTGAACTCACCGCGCTTAATAGTACGTTGAGATATCGCCTCGGGTTCACCCCGAACATAAGCTTTCAAGGTAATAACGTTATTTCCTGTATCAAGTGCAATATCGTCACTCGACTGATTCAGATACAGAGGTGTCCCCGCCATTGTTTCAAGACCAATGGCGATTCCAACATCACTGCCATCAACCGCCAATAACCCAGGTAAATTAACACTATCATTACCAGTAAATACAATATTGGCTGTCGTACCTAAGCTGATATCGCAATCGACCAGATGTAGTTGAAACTGTTTGCCTGATGTACGCTGATTCGAATACAGATATTTATCGACGATAGTGCCAAAATTCAAACTAATAGCTTCATCACCGGGACGAATAGTGCAAGGCTCTGCGACCAAGGCGCCATGAAAACGCATATTGTCAGCGGCCGATACCGGTATCATCCAAAATAAATTCAGAATTAGAATACTTAAAATAGCTCGCCCACGGCGCATCAGCAGATTTAAATTAGTCATCATTTGATCCTATTGATAATCCACTAATAAAGTAGCGGTAGCCTCAAAACTTCCTTCACTTAATGTTGCCCCAGCAGCTTTAACAGGTACGGCCTTAAGTACCGGTGGGTTATTTTTGTCATAAGCAACACGGGTATTAAGTGCAAAAGGAACACCGTTTTTCAGTAAACGAATACCCAGATCCTGAACATCGGTTTGTATCGCTGCGGAGTCAAATGTAGTAACCGATGCACTGACAATCGTTAGACCTAATTCCAAACTGCTACTGGTTGTTTCGCAGGTCATGCTGTAAGGCACATCCCGGGTATAATTAATACCATCGATCTTGTTCACGCCCAGATTTTCCCCGAAAGGCACATCTATCGTATTTCCCCCATTAATCACACAAGGGGCGGGGTTAATTAATGTCCCCGTGAACAATACGTCATCCGCATACACCAGCGTGCTACTCAGTGTCAGTACCACCGCAATGGAACAACGCGATATCAGTGATCCGTTTTTCATTACTGATACTCCACAACCATGGTCGCTGTACCGTAAAAATCTCCCGCGCTCAACGTTGCACCGGGTTGTTTGACCGGTACGGCCTTCAGCACCGGGATAGTCGGATAGGAAAAGGTGAAAGCACTATTCAGTGACAATGCTTGATCATTACGTAGTAATTTGATCCCCAGCGCCGAATTATTCGTGCTCAAGACACTGGAATCAAAACCCGCACCATTTCCTTTAATTGTCATTTTCAGCGCATTGGATACAGCCCCAGTACAATTCAATGTATAGGTCACCGGCTGCATATACTGAGTGCCATCAACCCGCGAAGTCAGAACATCATTGCCAAAACCGACAAGGATAGTGCCGGTATTGTTAATCACGCAGGGCGGAGGATTAATTAATGTGCCGGAGAACAGCATGTTGTCCGCATAGGCCAACGTACTGCCGAGAGTCAGTACCACCGCAATGGAACAGCGTGAAATCAGTGAATTAATTTTCATTACTGGTACTCCACAACCAGGGTCGCTGAGCCGGAAAAATAGCCCGTGCTCAACGTTGCATTTGTTTGTTTAACCGGTACCGCCTGCAATACAGGAACATTCGGATAGGTAAAGTTGGATGCCGTATTCAGTGGGAATGACTGCCCATTACGTATCAACTTGATCCCCAGACCTGAATTACTCGTTTTCAAGACACTGGTATCAAAATTTGCCCCATTACCATTAATGCTTAATTTCAGTGCATTAGAGGCGGCCGAAGTACAGTTCAACGTATAATTCACCGGCTGCATGTAGTTGCTACCATCAATATTTGATGTCAGGACGGTATCGCCAAAATTAACGTTGATAGTATTGTTACCGTTAATCTCGCAAGGCGGTGCGGCAAAAATAGTGACTGAGACATTGACTGTCGCAGACTTATTTAATGCCCATGCTGAGCTACTTAACAACATAGTCATCACTGCGGCCGCTGTCCCTACGATGGCTGTCATCCCAAAGATGGACGTCATGGCCCGCCGGGTAACTATTCCCTTACAAACAACAGTCATCCCATATTCCTTATTCATCGTTCAGCCTGACACCCGCCCAGTATTCTTCTTATGCAGCGCCCTGAAATACACCGTTACTTGATGCTTTCAACCACAGAACACGTGCTCCCCGAACAGCTAAATATCAGCTTGGGACGACCGCCAAAATCATTGACATAAGTTAGTACCGGTTTGCTGCCCAATGCGGCGGCACTGACATCCAACATGCTTTGCGCTTTTGGTGCGATCATCAGCGGCTTGAAGTCGGCTGCTGTTTTCCCGGCTTTGCCGTCACTGGCATCGACCAACGTGATGTAATACGGCGTTGGGTTATTAACCTGATAACGATCACCCTGACGAGTCAGCTGTAACTTCTCTTGCCAAGGTGTCGACATATCAGCCTTTTGTGGCACGATGCTAACTGGGCGGTAGAAAAGTTTGATGCGCGTTTGCAGTGCAATCTGCAAAGTATTGGGTTTGTCCGACCGCGGTGGAATTTCACGCAGGTTAAAATAGAACAAGGTTTCCCGGTCTTGCGCCAACTGACTCACAGCAGGCAAGCTTTGTATTTTTAACTGACTCATCGCGCCAGGCTCTACTCGCTGAACCGGTGGAACTACCGTCAACGGTGAATTGATTTTGTTACCCTGCTCATCTTCAATCCATCCCTGCGCCAGATAAGGTAGCTCCTTATTCTGGTTGCTGATGTTCAAGCTGATCGACTTATCGCCGCCATTAAGAATCGCCCGGGTTCTATCCAGTGCAATCGCTGCTGTTGCTTGCTGAGCCATAAGTGCCGTCACCAAAATCGCGGTGATACGCAGTTTGTTATTCAATTTCATTACCTTTTCCTTCGAATTAATCTTGTCAGAACCTGGTGGCGCCGATCGTTTTCACTTAGCTGAACGGGCGGTTACCCGCAGGTTCATTACCAAACCTTTCTACTGCGACACCGGAGGTTTATCCCCCGTCGCTATTGGCTGGCAAGGCAACAGTAGATTCGCCAGTATTGCTGGAGAAAGAGCCTGCGGCAGAGTGATGCTGCATTGCGCCTTCCCATTCCAGTGTACTGACATGGTTTCACCGGCTTTGATCCCACTGAGATAGGTGGAACCGTCGTCATTAACAATGCCGGTCTCTTGCTGATTTTCATTTAACACGGTGGCCCCAAATGGCGGTGATGTGCCATCTGCCATACGTATCATGGCCATCGCTTTTTCGCCGGAAATCACATTAAAGCGGCGATAACCAATAGCACCTTCAGTCAATGTGACCTGGGCTATGGTTCCTCTGGCTTCAACATCGTCTGCCAGGTTATCGATATCTATACTGGCCCGATTGCGGTAGTAGCTATTCACATCACCAACCACAGCTTTACCAAACTGGTTGGTCCGTATCGATGAGCCATATCCCTGAACCGGAACGCCGGATACCCCTTGGGTATCGAGTAACAAGCGAGTGCCGCCAAGGGTATTAACCCGATGCAAAGCCCCGCCTTCAGGGGTGATAGTTGCCCCGCCCTGAATACCTAAACCAACAGAAGAGTATTGTCCTTCCTGATAGCTGGCGTTGGCATTGATATCCGCACTATTACCTATGTGGTTATAGTTACCACTGACTAGCGCGCCGCTACGTGCTACGCCGGTATTGATCTGGTAGTTGTTGTGAGCATCCAGACGATCGGTATAACCCACTCGCTGACTGTGTTCACGGCCACTCACCGTCGCGCTATAACTGATTGTTGCGCTGTTACCAAACGGCATCGACATGGAGAGATACACGCCATCGTCATTGCTTTCGTTATAGCGGTTACGGTAAGCCGAGAAGGTCAAACTGACGTTTTTCACTTTACCGATATCAAAATAACGCGAGAGCGACAGGTTATAGCGGTCATTCGCCGAGCGATCCCAATAGGTCTGATGGCTATAGTTCAGATACGCGCTCAGCCCCAGATCTTGAAATTGCTGGTTGAAGCTGATGGTGTACATCTCTTTATTGCCACCCACGTCATTGTTGCGATAACGCGCGTCGAGATATTCAGTCATGCTCATAAAGTTACGTTCAGAGAAGCGATAGCCAGCAAATGTCACCTGACTGCCTGTTTCCTGAAAGTTTTTCGAATAGTTGACTCGGTAAGAGCCGCCACTCAACGTACCTTGCTCGGGTAAATTGGCCCAAGATTGGGTCATATCAACCGATACGGCACCAAATTCCATCAAATCACGGCCAACCCCGATGGATGCCGCTTGATATTCGTTTTCACCACTGATCCCACCACCAAACAATGACCAGCCGCTATTGATCCCCCAGGAGAATTCCCCGGTACCAAATACTGGCCCTTCAGACCGACGTCCGATATCCGAAGGCTTACCGGCAGCCATGCGATAGCGCACCATGCCAGGGCGGGTCAGATAAGGAATACTGGCGGTATTCACTTGGAATTGTTGAACTTGTCCGTCAAGTTCCTCGACTCGCACATCCAGCGTGCCGGAAACAAAACTGTTCAAGTTCTGAATACGGAAAGGACCGGCCGCGACCAGTGTTTCACTCAACACACGCCCTTGCTGACTCACAACAACTCGCGCGTTGGTACGGGCAACACCAGTAATTTCAGGGGCATAGCCACGCAAATTAGGCGGTAACATATTGTCATCGGTCGCCAGACTAGCGCCGCTAAAGCGAAAGCTATCAAAGATGGCGGAGTTCAGAAAATCTTCACCCAGCGTCAACTTGGCACCCAAATTCGGGATAGCGCGATAGGCGTAATAGCGGCTCCAATCCCACTGACGCTCAGTCGATGAACCCGATGATTGGTCAACCCGCGTTTGCCAATCAGCACGGAATCGCCAGGCACCCAAGTTAGCGCCGGTGGTCCCGTTTCCGCTTAACGTATTGTTATTGGTATTGTTCGTTTCCTGGCGGTTCAATTGCCCTAACAAGTTGTAATCGAACAGCACTCCGGGAATACCATCCTCCCAACGAGAAGGGGGATCCCAATCGGGTTCGCTGTATTCCAGCCAGGCTTGCGGCACACTCAGGTACAGTGCTGACTTCGCCAAATCACCTTCCACGGTCAGACCGGGTAAGCTGCTGATATCGAGACACTCCCCATTACGCGACCAGGTCAGCTTTTGGAAGCTGTCTTCTTTCAATGCCAGCAACTCAATTAACTGGGGTGTTAAACAGGCCTCACTTTTATTAGGATCTTTTTCTGAGACGTAGAACACAACCGGCTGTTCGCTGAGCTCCTGCTTATTCATACTAACCAATAAGTTATAGTGCCCAGGCATGATGTAGCCGCGTTGGGAGAACTGACTCAGGTCAAAATTAGCGCGATCCTTGGTATCCAGCACATCGGTATTAAACTGAATATCATCACGGGCTTGCGCTCCATAAGCATTGCCACTTAATGCAACTGCAATCAAAATTCGCAATAAATCACGACGGGCAAAACCGGAGGTGATGGAACGAGCGGATACCATGGGATATGTCACCTTACTCATTGAAATCAGTAATAATCCAATTTGAAACGAACGCTAGAATGATAAGTTCCAGCACGCAGTGTCTTACCATTGCCCACTAACCGCAGGGCATAATTGAGTTTCATATCAGCAGGAATTATATTGATCTCCGGTGATGCCACCCCTGGCGTCGAAACATTGCCTTTATCATCAATAATTTGCATTGCCACTCCTTCGGCTTCACCATTAACTGCAAAATTATTACCGTCTGCGGCACCGTCAAATGTCACAACAAAATGCTGCTGGTTCGACTTATCTGGATCAGGGTGAGCTATCGTGCAATGCAGCAACCGAATCTCAAACGGGTGTTCATCCCCTGCACCGTTCTGAACCAATTTACCAATAGGCAAAATCGCCATATCGATGGTCTGTTCCAAGCTTCCGGGCTCTATCGCACAAGCAGTATCAGTAATACTTCCTTCCATACTCACGCGGCCCCAGGCTGTTTTCATGGGATCTGCCGTTACCGGTAAACTCAGCAATAACGCCATCAGTAAGGAAGGAGGCACTATCAAAAAAAAAGACCTGGACATAAATCACCTAACTCATCCAATACGTATCTTTCTCAAGAGAAAAGACATGCGGATAAATCCGCATGTCCAATTAAAAAAGGGGGGCTTATTGGTAAGCCAGCATGAAGTTAGCTACGCTTGAGAAGCTACCTGGTTTGATAGCGTCAGAAGCTGTGCTGCCCTGCAGGTAAGCAGAGAATGCCAAAGTGTTGTTGCCGGTGATCAGAGTCTGTTCAGCAGTTGCTTGACCCAGTTTCACAACAGAACCAGTACCATCAACGATGGCGATACCAGCGCCTTCAGCCAGACCAGTGATGCCCAGCAGGCCAGGTACTGCTTCTGATTCTGCACCGCTAAAAGTAGTGGTTACAGTTTTCAGAGTAGCGATGTCACAGTTTTCCAGTTTGATGTCGAACTTTTTGGCAGGGTTTGATTTGCCGCCATTCTGCAGAAGTACGTTAGAGATCTGACCCATTTCAACAGTCTGAGAATCAGAACCTGATGCGATTGAGCAAGGTGCATCAATGATTGAACCATTGAAAGTCACAGTACCCTGGCCTTGATCAGCAGCGTTAGCCATAGAAGCAAAACCTAATACCAGAGCAGCAGCTAAGATTGTTTTATTCAGTTTCATTACGTGATTCCTTTATACACAATTAAAATTTAATACACTGATTTGCTTTGAAAAAATCAAAGTAAATACCGCGTAGAAGTTGTTTTAAAATACAAATGCATGTTGCTTCTTGCCGTTAAAATACCAAAGGACAAGCTGAGAACTGCACAGAGCCATAAAGTCAATATGTAGGCATTGGTAACGCCTGCACATTAAGAAAAAAATTCAAATAACGTTTAAAGCCCTTATTTTGTTCGAGGCAGATAATACAAATATAGGCATCTAGTTGATAGTCATTTAATTCAAATAACTATAATTCAGAGTGTTTAACTTAATTGATTACAGTAACGAAATAAAATCGATAAGATTGATCGATAAACATTATACCCTCGACATATAACACTCCAAAAATAAGCATCCCGACACATTTGATCGCTAAAGAGCGATTTTTCAAAATTAATGATTGCTTATTTCATGACCCAATCTATAATCGACATTAAATCCTTAACATTTCAGCCTAAGAAGCAGAAAAACCTTAGTAATAATGGTATAAACACCCAAGAACCCTTTGATTCCTTCTTAGGTTAGCTTGGTTTTTTTATATGTTAAATCTCAACAAAACCCATAAAAAATAAATCAATAGATTGATTTTAAAGGTTTTTATTAAATTACTTAAAATATCATTTATTTCACATGCAAATTAATAACCCTATTTTCCTTATGCGGCAAAAATGACAAAAAGTTAAATCCTGAGCGTAAGATACTGGGTGACAAAATACAGAATATAAAAACATATAAAAAGGAATGAGAACACAACCACGTTAATGTAAGAACAATTACCGATAGCGTAGGAAATATCCACATAATATGTAGGAAACACTGATTAGAAATAAAGAATATAGGAAATTTAAAGTTATACATTCTCAACATATAAATTTAATAGGGTAAATAACAATGAAACCGAAGAATCAGAGAAAAGAAGAAGTGATGGGTATTCTGGAGGACCACTGTAATTCGTTAATGGAGCAGTTTACTGAGTCGCCACCACCTGTTATCAATTGGCCAAAAACCAGAGAACTTGCCGATAAAGCGCACTTGGATATTTATACGGCAAGATTGGTATTAATGAAGCTAGTCGAGGAAGACAGGGCCAGAATGTCAGAAACCAAAGTGATGAACTCATTACGCTGGTTTGTTACTCAGCCAGAAAAAAAATGAAACGGCCATCATCTTAGAATAAAAACATTATTTTTCAACGAGATAAATTTGAATAGCGATAAAGATTCAGCTTTAATTGCTGCCAGACACTATCCCATTGAGCTGTTATAACCCCAATATTGGACAATTAGTTAACCTGTTTCCGTACAACAGGATGTTAGCTATATATGTAACTTGTTGATAGAAAAATGAAACTTTGTTTACCCCCATCTATAAGACCCACTCTTTCAGTACCAGTGCTCAACCTTGTTGTTATGGCGCTGATGTCCATTACCTTTGTCACCATGATGCACTATGAAATCAACCGAGGAGGGGCTGGGCTTCATCTTCCTGCCAATATAATCATCTGGGCCATGATGGCACTGCTGACGATAACACTCTATTTACCCCATACTGAAGCCACTCAGCTTGTAAATTCTCCTGGCCGTTTGTGGCTGCTGTTTGGCGCCTTGATGATAAGCCTGCCGGGGCTATTTCCTGCCTCATTACAGCATGTCGTTGCCTGGTTACCGCGGATTTTAGGCCTGTGGGGTGGGATAATACTGCTACTGGGGTTGTTCCGCCTGAAACTGAATGTAGCCCTGCGACAGAGATGGCTGGTGATCATCCTCTTGTCGGCCTGGGGGCAAGCTGTGCTGACTCTGTTGCAATTTTTTGTTTTTACATCCGATAATTGGATGGAATATGATAGTGCACAGCGGCCTTATGGCATATTCCAGCAAACCAATGTACTGGCAAGTTACCTGGCAACCGGTTATAGCATTGCAATCTATCTGTTTATGTTATCAAGCAAGCGGGCCGTTCGAGGCATCAGCACACTTACCCTGCTGCTATTCCCAGGCTTATTGGTGCTGTTGCAATCAAGGATCGGTTGGGTTGGCGGGATAACAACCTTGCTATTACTGTCGCTATATTACTGGCGTCAGCGACAGATAGCCTGGGTGTGGCTGAGTAGCCTGCTGAGTTTACTGGTCGCCGTTTATCTGTTGGAACAGATGAATATCGGTATGCATGTATCCAAAGATGCCAGCAACACCGAGCGCTGGCTGATACTGCAATATACCTGGCAGATGATACAGCTGCACCCATGGCAGGGTTGGGGATATGGTAGCTTTGAGTCAAGTTTTGCCCATGAGTTGGCGCAGCATTGGCGGGTACCGACTTACTTAACTTATCCTTCCCACCCTCATAATGAAGTGCTTTATGGTTGGGTTGAGGGTGGCATTGCCGCACTGATCGGGATGTTGCTATTGGCTATCGGCTATGTGAAGCCACTCTTAATGCAACCAAAAACCGTTTTCCCTCTGTGGGTTCTCACGTTGCCGATCGCGTTGCATTTGATGACGGAGTTCCCTCTTTATCAATCAGCAGCCCACTGGCTGGTGCTGATTTTACTTGGCCGCCTGATGGTTACAGAAGATATGCTGCAACCCACCACATCGAAGCCAACTTGCTGGCAACGCTGGCTGCACACTGCCGTGATTTTATCGGCGCTATGCACACTGGTGTTTATGGTGACAGGCTTTAAAACTGGCCGGGTACTCACACTGGCCGAGAGAAGTGGCTTGGTTAACATGCAGCCTTTAGATAGCCTGACCAATCCCTATATCCAGTGGGAAAGGTATCAATATATAAGAAATGTTAATCTATTATTGCGATTTAACCAGCATCCTGACCCCATGTTATTACGCCAATTTAGGGTATGGGCCGAGCAGTATATTCAATTACACAATGATCCGAATGTTTATCAAAGTCTGATCATGATTGCTCGGTATCAGAAGGAAACAGCTTACGCCGATCAGTTGTACCAAACTGCTCGCGCTTTATTCCCCGCCAACCCAGCCTTTCAATAACGCCGACCTTATCAGCAATCACAAATCACCTGGCCCCTAAATCAAGGGGCTTATTACACCGTTTGCGGGCAGCCTCGAGTTTTACCTATGTCAGTTTTGGGGCTGCTGGGCTAGTATATTGGCTGGAAAAAGGACTTGATGAATGGTTGTAATTACAGCCCTTCTGTTTCAAGCTCATAGCTTATTTTTATCGGCTGTTGTGCCGGCATTGATAGCGAGATTTCCGTGTTAACCGTAAAATCATGTGATAGCTAACGATAATAATAAAAATCACAATTAACTTTAAATTCAATGGACTATAAATCATAACCACATGAATAATACCGATAAACTCGATTCTCACACCCCGATGATGCAGCAGTATCTTCGGCTCAAGGCCCAGCATCCTGACATTCTATTGTTCTACCGGATGGGGGATTTTTACGAACTGTTCTACAGTGATGCCAAGCGAGCTTCACAGCTACTGGATATCTCACTCACTAAACGCGGAGCCTCCGCAGGTGAGCCTATTCCGATGGCTGGGGTACCTTATCATTCGATAGAAAACTATCTGGCGAAGCTGGTCCAGTTAGGTGAGTCTGCCGCAATTTGCGAGCAAATCGGTGATCCCGCCACCAGTAAAGGGCCAGTTGAGCGTAAAGTAGTGCGTATCGTGACACCAGGTACTGTCAGTGATGAAGCTCTGCTACAAGAACGTCAGGATAATCTGCTGGCGGCTATCTGGCAGGATGCGCGCGGTTTTGGCTATGCGACGTTAGATATCAGCTCCGGTCGTTTTAGGGTTGCACAACCCGCAGATCTTGAAACCATGGCTGCCGAGTTGCAGCGAACGCATCCCGCAGAGTTACTTTACCCAGAAAACTTTGAGCAGATGTCGTTGATAGAACACCGGCATGGCTTGCGCCGCCGTCCATTATGGGAGTTTGAGCTAGAAACCGCCCGTCAGCAGCTTAATCTGCAATTCGGCACCCGTGATTTAATCGGGTTTGGTGTAGAGCAAGCCCATCAAGCACTGCGCGCTGCGGGTTGCCTACTGCAATATGTCAAAGATACCCAACGTACCTCTCTACCCCATATCCGCGGTTTAACCATGGAGCGCCAGCAAGATGGCATTGTTATGGATGCCGCGACCCGTCGTAACCTTGAACTGACCCAGAACCTGTCTGGTGGGTCTGAAAATACGTTAGCTGCTATTCTCGATTGCAGTGTGACCGCAATGGGCAGCCGCATGCTAAAACGCTGGCTGCATATGCCGGTTCGCGATATCAAGGTATTAAGCGATCGCCAACAAGCAATCGGCGGCTTACAAGATATCACCGCCGAACTGCAAACGCCGTTGCGTCAGGTAGGCGACTTAGAACGTATTCTGGCTCGTTTGGCGCTGCGCACTGCGCGCCCAAGAGATTTAGCGCGGATGCGCCATGCTTTCCAGCAATTGCCGGAGATTCACCGTCTACTGCAATCGGTGGATGTTCCCCACGTGCAAAATTTGTTGTCACAAGTCGGCCAGTTTGATGAATTACAGGATCTATTGGTGCGGGCAATTGTAGAAGCACCGCCAGTGTTAGTACGTGATGGTGGTGTCATTGCGCCGGGTTATAATTCTGAACTCGATGAATGGCGAGCTCTGGCCGATGGTGCTACCGATTATCTGGATCGGCTGGAGATCCGTGAGCGTGAAAAGCTGGGCCTGGATACACTGAAGGTCGGTTTTAATGGCGTCCACGGCTATTACATTCAGGTAAGTCGTGGTCAGAGCCACTTGGTTCCGATTCATTATGTCCGTAGACAAACCCTGAAGAATGCTGAGCGCTATATCATTCCAGAACTGAAAGAGTATGAAGACAAGGTTCTGACCTCTAAAGGCAAAGCGCTGGCGATTGAAAAAGGGTTATATGAAGAGATTTTCGATCTTCTGTTGCCACATCTGCCTGAATTGCAAATCAGTGCTAATGCGTTGGCGGAGCTGGATGTACTGGCGAATCTGGCTGAAAGAGCGGAAACACTCAACTACAACTGCCCAATCCTGAGTGATAAACCGGGGATTAAAATTACCGCTGGCCGCCATCCGGTCGTCGAGCAGGTTCTCAGTGAGCCCTTTATTTCTAACCCGCTGACGTTATCACCTCAGCGGCGGATGCTGATCATTACCGGCCCGAATATGGGGGGTAAAAGTACCTATATGCGCCAAACAGCCTTAATAGTTTTGTTGGCACACATGGGGAGTTATGTTCCGGCGGAAAGCGCTATCATTGGCCCGGTTGATCGCATATTTACCCGCGTAGGTGCCGCTGACGATCTGGCTTCAGGCCGTTCCACCTTCATGGTCGAAATGACGGAAACAGCCAATATCCTGCATAACGCCACGGAGCAAAGTCTGGTGCTGATGGATGAGATTGGTCGCGGTACATCCACTTATGATGGCCTTTCATTAGCCTGGGCTTGTGCTGAAAATCTGGCGAGCCGTATTAAAGCGATGACGCTGTTCGCCACTCATTACTTTGAGTTAACCACCCTACCGGAAAAAATGGAAGGTGTGGTAAACGTCCACCTTGATGCTCTGGAACATGGCGAAACTATCGCCTTCATGCACAGTGTGCAGGATGGGGCAGCCAGTAAAAGTTATGGTCTGGCAGTCGCAGCCCTGGCCGGTGTACCACGTGATGTGATTAAGCGGGCACGGCAAAAACTGAAAGAGCTCGAGTCCCTGTCTAATAATGCCGCAGCCAGTAAGATTGATGGCTCACAACTGACATTGTTAAATGAAGAGACACCACCTGCGGTTGAAGCATTGGAAGCACTGGACCCAGACTCATTATCACCACGTCAGGCATTGGAATGGATTTATCGCCTGAAGAATATGGTGTAAACGGGCATAAAAAAACGGTGAACATCTGTTCACCGTTTTTGTGTTTTATAAGAATAACTATCTATACCCTAACTATTTCGTGTTGCAGAAAGGCGGGTAAATTTATTCACGGAACAACGCCTCGATGCTCAAGCCTTGTGTTTGCAAAATTTCCCGCAAACGACGTAAGCCTTCAACCTGAATCTGGCGGACACGCTCACGCGTCAAACCAATTTCACGGCCAACATCTTCCAGCGTTGCTGCTTCATATCCTAAAAGACCAAAACGACGGGCCAGCACTTCGCGCTGTTTAGCATTCAATTCAAACAGCCATTTAACGATACTTTGCTTCATATCGTCATCTTGCGTTGTATCTTCTGGACCATTTTCATTTTCGTCGGACAGAATATCTAACAAGGCTTTCTCTGAGTCGCCGCCTAACGGTGTATCAACAGAAGTGATACGTTCGTTCAGACGTAACATACGGCTCACGTCATCAACCGGTTTGTCGAGTTGCTCAGCAATCTCTTCAGCGCTCGGTTCATGATCCAATTTATGAGAAAGTTCTCGTGCAGTACGCAAATAAACGTTTAATTCTTTAACGATATGGATAGGTAAACGGATGGTCCGGGTTTGGTTCATTATCGCCCGTTCAATCGTTTGACGAATCCACCAAGTGGCATAAGTGGAGAAACGGAAACCGCGTTCAGGATCAAATTTTTCCACCGCCCGAATAAGACCGAGGTTTCCCTCTTCAATCAAATCCAGCAGTGCTAAACCGCGATTACTGTAACGGCGGGCGATCTTCACCACCAACCGCAAGTTACTTTCAATCATACGCCGACGTGAAGGCACATCACCGCGCAATGCACGCCGGGCAAAATAAACCTCTTCTTCTGCGGTTAACAGCGGCGAATAACCAATCTCACCAAGATAGAGCTGCGTCGCGTCCAGCACTCGCTGGGTAACACCTTGCGCCAACAGCTCATCTTCTGCTAACTCGCTTTCAGTAGGTTCATCCTCTACTAATGCTTTTTCGTCGAAAATTTCAGTTTCCGTACTGTTTTCATCAAAATCAGCATCTTCATGCAACTCGTTAACTTTCAGCGTATTTTGGCTCATATGCTGCTCCTACCCGTGAATCCGGCGAGCAGAATACAGCGTATTCTGCCCAATCTATCGCTGCGGAAGGTAACGCAGCGGGTTTACGGATTTCCCCTTGTAACGAATTTCAAAATGCAATCTAACTGAACTGGTTCCGGTGCTACCCATGGTTGCTATTTTTTGACCCGCCTTCACTTCTTCTTGTTCCCGGACCAGCATTGTATCGTTATGAGCGTAGGCGCTCAGGTAATCATCATTATGTTTGATGATAATAAGATTACCGTAACCACGCAGTGCGTTCCCAGCATACACAACTCGCCCGTTTGCTGTAGCGAAGATGGGTTGCCCACGAGAACCGGCGATATCTATCCCTTTATTGCCCCCTTCGGAAGCCGAGAAGCTATCGATCGTTTTACCCTCAGTTGGCCATTTCCAGCTACTGACTGGACCACCATTACTGGTTGGATCACTGATGGTACTGCTTGGCGCGGTAACAGGTGCGGTCGATGCGACAACTGCCCCTGACGCTGGTAACATTTTACCAACATTCTGTTTACCCGAGTTTCCAGAATACGCGCTAGTTGATTGAGAATCAACCGTTGTAGTTGTGTTCTGAATATTTGCCGGCGGTTTTGTCATTCCACCTGATGTGGCATCGGTCGCGGCTAACATTCCACCACCCGACCCATTACCCAACTGGATAGATTGTCCAACATTCAGGCTATATGGCTCAGCAATATTGTTTTTTGCTGCCAGATCACGGAAGTCATTCCCGGTTATCCAGGCAATATAAAACAGCGTGTCACCACGCTTAACGGTATAGGTATTACCGTTGTAACTTCCCTTGGGGATACTGTTGTAACTACGGTTATAAACGATGCGGCTACCGGAACTATTCGTATCCGAGCCACTTAGCATGGTCCCTGAACGATCACCGCCAACACTGCTGATTGGCGCAGATGTTGAGGAGTCATTACTACAACCTACCAACCATAAACTCATAACCGTACATGCCGCTACCCGGCGTAATGTAATCATTGGGCTTCCCGTGCTCATGCTTCCCCCATGACAGCAATAATAAGCGATATATCCAAAATACCTTTTACACTGTAGTTAAAGTGGTCAGTTAACGACTGTTAAAACGCCATGCCGAATACGACTATTCCACTCATTTTCGAGTATTAAAAGGTTCCACAGCGCAGGCCAAGACACATGCTGACTCGCACTGAAGAAACAAGATACAGAAGCGCGCATGCTATCAATACCGCGCCTGCCATACCATAAAATTTATATTACTGATTTTCGGCCAATCTTTAGCACAAAAAAACTGCACTTCGACTTTAGTTAAAGATTAAGACTGAAATACACCCTAAATAATTCAAGTTGCAGGAAGGCGGCAATTGAGCGCAGCCAACGCACATGCAGCTTGAAGTATGATGGGTCTAAAGGCATTTATTCAGGCCAATTCACCTTTAACCAAAGGAACAAAACGCACGGCCTCTACCGTCTCAATTTGGAATTCATTGTTACGGCGTTGCACACATTTCAAGGTTTGAGCCTGCTCCCCAACGGGAAGAACTAATATCCCACCTTCATCCAATTGTTCAAGTAAGGCACTTGGAATTTCTGGTGGAGCTGCTGTGACAATGATCGCATCAAATGGCCCGCGTGATGCCCAACCTAACCAGCCATCACCATGGCGGGTGGAGACATTATGCAGATCCAGTTGCTTTAGGCGACGCTTTGCCTGCCACTGTAACCCTTTGATTCGTTCAACTGAACAGACATGTTCGACTAAATGCGCCAAAATTGCGGTCTGATAGCCAGAACCGGTACCTATCTCTAATACCCGAGAAGTCGGTGTCAATTGCAACAATTCGGTCATCCGTGCCACCATGTACGGCTGAGAAATAGTTTGCCCTGAACCTATAGGTAGAGCTGTATTCTCATATGCCTTATGGGACAACGCCTCATCAACAAAACGCTCGCGCGGCACCGCTTCGATCGCCTGTAACAAGCGCTCGTCGTGAATACCTTGCTGACGTAACAGCATCAACAATGTCTGCATGCGTTTATTTACCATTCCTCGTCACCCTAGGTGTTTTAACCAGTAATGTTGGCTAACCAGTTTTCAACCACGTCTTGCGCCGCATAGGCGGTTAAATCAACTTGAAGTGGTGTTATAGAAACATAACCTTGTTCAATCGCAGCAAAATCAGTGTCCGGTGCTACATCAAATTTCTCCCCCGGCGGCCCAATCCAATAGAGATCTTGCCCCCGTGGGTCCTGCTGACAAAATACCTGCTCTGCTGGATGGCGACTACCACAACGTGTGACTCGAATACCTTTAATTTCAGATAAGGGTAAGTCAGGTACATTAATATTAAGTATCTTACCGGTACGCAACGGCTTTTGTTGTAAAGCACGCAATAAACGGCAAGTGACTGCTGCTGCCGTAGCATAATGCTGATGACCGTTGAGTGACACGGCCAGAGCAGGAAAGCCTAAATGCCGCCCTTCCATTGCGGCGGCCACCGTGCCGGAATAGATAACATCATCCCCCAGGTTCGGGCCTGCGTTGATACCGGAAACCACAATGTCGGGCCGGGGGCGCATTAACGCATTTACTCCGAGATAGACACAATCTGTCGGAGTACCTTGCTGCACGGCAATATCGCCATTGGATAATGTGGTAATGCGTAATGCACAGTCCAAAGTCAGTGCATTGGAAGAACCGCTGCGATTACGATCTGGGGCGACGATTTGTACCTGCGCAAACTCGCGCAATGCAGCGGCGAGCGCTTGTATCCCTGGCGCAGAAATACCGTCGTCGTTACTCAGCAATATCCGCAGCATCGGCATTATCCTGATTCATTATTTCCCTTACCACACTGGTGGCAAAACTGCCCGCGGGTAGCCAGAAGCTGAGTTCAAGGGTTACATCATCCCACCAGCTCCACACCATATTCTGTGGCTTTAGCAGTACAGCCCGGCGAGCACCCTCAACACATTCACGCTTAATCAACGCCAGTAATTCACTTTGATCCGCTATACATGACTGCTCAAAAGCCAATGCTTCATCCTGCGTACCCAGTTCGCCGTCGCCTGGCAGTGGGGCCGTCACATTCAATTCACCCGCATCAACACGCTGCTGTAACGCCACCAATTCATCAGCACTGGCCACAAACCAACTGCCACGACCAGTTAACTGTAAAGCATCGCCTGTCAGCACCGTGGTTGCTTGCTGTTGCGCCAGACGGCAACTGCTAATCAGGTTGAACATTGCACTACGGCTAGCGGACAAGTAAAAGCTGCGTTTACTGCGCTCTTTGACCCGAATCTCATTATTCGCCCACAGACGAGCCTGCACCAGATTATTACCACCACGGCCAAACCGTTGGCTGCCAAAATAGTTGGGCACTCCCTGTGCGGCAATTTGCTGCAACCGTTGTTCTACATCCTGACGATCAGTGATATGGCGCAACACCAGGGTAAAAGCATTGCCTTTCAGTGAACCGATACGCAGCTTACGTTTCTGCCGCACAGCTTCCAGCACTTCACACCCTTCCAGCTCGAACGTAGCGAGATCCGGTGCTTCTTTGCCCGGTAGGTGCAAACAGAACCACTGCTCTGTGACAGCGTGGCGATCTTTCAAACCCGCATAGCTCACTAAACGCGGATGAAGCTTGGCAAAACGCGCCAGATAGTCAGCAACAAATTGCGTATTACAGCCATTTTTGCGAATACGGATCAGCAAATGTTCGCCTTCGCCATCAGGTTCAAAGCCTAAGTCCTCAACCACCACAAAATCTTCGGGATTGGCTTTTAAAATGCCACTCGCTTTGGGTTTACCGTGCAGCCAGGTTAGATTTTCCATGTCCATCGTTATGCCTTAACCCTGTTATGCTTTAACCAAAAGCGCCACTGCTTCACATGCAATACCTTCACCACGGCCAGTAAAACCAAGTTGTTCCGTGGTGGTGGCTTTTACGTTGATATCATCCATATGACATTGTAGGTCTTCCGCCAAATGCACGCGCATTTGCGGGATATGGGGAGCCATTTTAGGTGCCTGGGCAATAATCGTAATATCCAGATTACCCAGCCGGTAGCCTTTCGCCAGAATACGGCGATAAGCTTCACGCAGCAAAGCACGGCTATCAGCACCTTTAAATGCCGGATCGGTATCAGGGAATAATTTGCCGATATCACCTAACGCAGCCGCCCCCAATATTGCATCGGTAGCTGCATGTAATGCGACATCACCGTCGGAATGTGCCAATAGGCCCATCTCATATGGGATACGCACACCGCCGATAATAAGTGGGCCAGCTCCGCCAAATTTATGAACATCGAAACCATGACCAATTCGCATTAATTGCACTCCTTATAATGCCTTTATTACTTGAGGTTGCAGCAGCATTAGCCGCTCTTACTCACCAGAATCACAATGACTGGGCCAAGCCTGCTGGAATTTACTGGCTGCAACACCCATTAATTGGGCTATTGACGTTGGGTTAAATAAAACTCGGCCAAGGCCAGATCTTCAGGGCGCGTCACTTTGATATTATCCGAACGACCAGACACTAATATCGGATGATAGCCGCAATGTTCTAATGCAGAAGCTTCATCAGTGACCACCGTCCCTTCGCGCAAGGCGCGGGCCAAGCATGTTTTTAATAACTCAAGCGGGAAAAGTTGAGGTGTCAGGGCATGCCACAGCGCTTGACGATCTACAGTATGGGCAATGGCCGGATGATCGCCAATTTGGACAACGGCCTCACTGCGCTTCATGGTGTCACGTACTGGTGCTGCCAGAATACCCCCGACATGGCTATGGTCGATAATCGACAACAACCTTTCAAGGTCATCGAGATGCAAACAAGGACGAGCCGCATCATGAACCAGCACCCACTCAGTCTGCCCTGCACATTGTAAGCCAGCCATCACCGAATCAGCCCGCTGCTCACCACCGTGAACAAGCGTGATCCGCGGGTCCTGCGCAATAGGTAACGTTGAAAACTGCGTATCCTGAGGATGTATTGCCACAATAATCCGCTGGACACGTGGATGCCGAAGCAAAGAAAAAATAGCATGTTCAATGATTGTCTTGCCAGCCACAGTTAAATACTGTTTAGGGCAATCAGCCTGCATACGGCTGCCAATACCTGCAGCCGGTAATACCGCAATGATATCAGGAAGGGAAACTGCAAAATTACTCATTATTTATTATTGCGCGTTATTTGACGACGAAGGGATACCCGCATTACGTCTGGATTGGTCAGGAACCAGACGATAGAAACTTTCGCCAGGCTTGATCATGCCCAGTTCGTTACGTGCGCGTTCTTCGATAGCCTCTTGACCACCATTTAAATCATCAATTTCAGCAAATAGCTGATCGTTCCGAGCTTTAAGTTTGCCGTTATTGGCCTCTTGCAGCGCCACGTCATCCTTAACCCGAACAAAATCATGAACACCATTCTTGCCCAACCACAGTGAATACTGTAGCCAGCCAAGTAAAATCAGCAATAGTAGTGTAAGTTTTCCCATTCCCGCCCCCTGAAAAACTGCCTATACCGTAAATAATTCGAGTTGCAGGAAGGCAGCAACTGAGCGAGTCCTCAGGAGCTTACACAAGTAAGTGACTGGGGTGAACGAAGACAGCCAACACACATGCAACTTGAAGTATGACGGGTATAATCATCCCACAACTTTTCGTCGGACTCCACTCTGTGAAGGAAATAGGTCATAAAGCTCAGATTAAGGATGATTTCCGGCAAAAATACCATGCAAATCTACAAAATGTCATTAGTTGCTGGTTTTGAGTGCACGGTAAGTCCTGCTGTCACTACCTCTTATTGCCCCACTGCAAATCATGCAGAGATAAACACTGCAAAAACTGTTTTTGGCATTAGCTTATACCAACACTCAAGTTAAAAATGCATATTTAATCTCGTCAAAAACAAATAAACCCCATTACAGTTGAGTTTATATGTATAAAAGTTTATTTTTATGCACTCAAACTGCATAAATAAAAAATGTACCTTAACTCGTTGCTACTTTTTACCGGGAGATTCACATGTTTAAACGTTTAATGCTGGTCGGAACTTGTCTGGCCGCCGTATTGTCTGCGGGTAGCGTTGTTGCAGCCGAGCCGACTTATGTTGTCGGTTCCGGTGGTACCTACCGCCCATTTGAGTATGAAAATAGCCAAAAACAACTGGAAGGTTTTGATATAGATATCATCAAAGCTATCGGTAAAGCTGAAGGTTTTCAGGTCAAATTGGTGAATACGCCTTGGGAAGGGATTTTTGCCACATTAGGCTCCGGTGATCGCGATATCATCATTTCGGGTATCACCATTACCGATAAACGTAAACAAATGGTTGATTTTTCAGATCCTTATTTCCCTGCCGAACAAACTATCGTCGTGGCTAAAGGCTCTAAAGTTGATTCCATTGCGGCACTGAAAGATCTGAATGTTGGCGTGGTGAACTCAAGCACCGGCGACATCGTGGTATCCGATGTTCTGGGTAAAAACAGCACTGCGATCAAACGCTTTGATAACACGCCACTGATGCTGCAAGAACTCTACGAAGATGGCATCGCTGCCGCCGTAGGTGATGTAGGTGTCGCTAAGTTCTACCTGAAAACTCACCCGGAAAAAGCATTTGAACTGGTTTCCGATACCAAGTTTGAGCGCCAATATTTCGGTATTGCGGTGGCGAAAGGTAATGAAGAATTGCGCACCAAAATCAACAGTGGTTTGCAGAAAATCATTGCTGACGGCACTTACGCCAAAATCTATGAAAAATGGTTTGATGCACAGGTACCAACACTGCCAGCCGCAACCCAGCCAGCAAAATAACCCTTTCTTATATACGCCACCGCTGCGTGAATGCGCGGTGGCTTGATTGACCGGATCACCCTATGTCAGGATTTCGTTGGGAAATCATTCAGGAATACGCCCCACTGTTTATGGACGGTGCCTGGATGACAATTAAGTGCACCATTATCTGTGTGATTTTGGGCACAACCTGGGGGTTAACCCTCGGTCTGGGCCGTCTGGCGCAAGCGCCTCACGGTATCTGGAAGCCAGTATTCTACTATTTCGTTCAATGGCCAGTACGCATCTATATTAGTGCTATTCGCGGCACCCCCTTATTTGTGCAGATAATGGTGGTGCATTTCGCGCTGGTGCCACTGTTTATTAACCCACGGGATGGCATTCTGGTCACCAATGGCATTATGTCTTCTGATTTTGCCAGAATGCTGCGCTCAGATTACGGTGCTTTTTTATCCTGTGTCGTGGCTATCACGCTGAACGCGGGTGCTTATGTTTCTGAGATTTTCCGCGCGGGTATTCAGTCAATTGATCGCGGCCAGATGGAAGCCTCGCGCTCATTGGGAATGAGCTACGGCAAAACGATGCGCAAGGTTATTCTGCCTCAGGCTTTCCGCCGGATGTTACCGCCACTGGGTAACAATGCCATCGCTATCGTAAAAGATTCATCGCTGGCCTCTGCGATTGGCCTGGCTGACTTAGCCTATGCTGCTCGCACCGTTTCTGGTGCCTATGCGACTTATTGGGAACCCTACCTGACTATCTCACTGGTTTATTGGGTTATCACATTCTTACTTTCGCTATTAGTGCGGCATATGGAAAAGAGGTTCGGTAAAAGTGATTCACGTACATAACCTACAAAAACAATTTGGCGAAACCCATGTGTTGCGTGGCATTTCTTGCGACATTCAGCCAAAAGAAGTGGTTTGCATCATTGGCCCATCCGGTTCGGGTAAAAGCACCTTTTTGCGCTGTATTAATGCGTTGGAGACGTTATCCGGGGGAGAAATAACCGTTAATGGTTTTGAGATCCATAAGCCGAAAACCGATCTCAACCGGATGCGCGAAAGTGTCGGCATGGTGTTCCAACGTTTTAATCTCTTCCCTCATATGACGGTGTTGGAAAACCTAACCATGGCACCTATGGATGTTAAAAAGCTGCCACGAGCACAAGCCATAGAACGGGCTGAATTGTTGTTACGCAAGGTGGGATTACTCGATAAGATTGATGCCTATCCCAGCAGTCTTTCTGGCGGTCAACAGCAACGCGTTGCCATTGCCCGAGCCTTGGCAATGGAACCTAAAATCATGTTGTTTGACGAACCGACTTCAGCGCTGGACCCGGAGTTAGTCGGTGAAGTGCTAGCGGTGATGAAAGCATTAGCACTGGAAGGGATGACCATGGTGGTAGTGACTCATGAAATGGGCTTTGCCCGAGATGTGGCCGACCGGGTGCTGTTTATTGATCAAGGGGTGATACAGGAAGAGGGGCAACCGGAAAAAATCTTTACCGCCCCTACTAATCCGCGAACTCAGGCATTTCTCAGTAAGGTGCTTTCAGCGCAAGGGTAAACGGTTACCCATTGAAGATGTTACAAATTGAAGCGGGTTATTATCAGGTGAAACCGAATAGCCCGCCGATTTGCTCACCAACCAGTAAGAAATGAAAACAGCATCCAGAATAAACACAATACTGCAATACCACTCCCACCAATGGTAAATAAGAGATTACCGCGCGATAACACACTCAAGGCAATACCTACCAACACTGAAACCGGCATCAGGGCCAGAAAGAACGGCCAAGTGTACAGCAGGAAGAAGACGGTATTGGGACCATAGACAAAGAAAGGTATCGCAAACGCCAGCCAATAGAAAACAAAGCCTGTAACGCCACCGAGAAAGGAGTATGACGGCTCCTCCCTTTCCCGCTGTTCGTCGATAATAATTTGGGTGATATTCTGCATAGCAATCCTATGGGCACAGTTTACCAGCACGCTCTAAGGGCGTTTTGCCGATAGCCATTAGTATAGATACCCAGCGTAATTAGCGTTACAGGTAGGCAGCAAGCTAATACATCCCGATGCGCTTACACAGTCAAGTGATTCGGGTGAATGCGTGCAGCTAACGGCCCTGTAGCTTCAAGTACAAAGGGTATCATTTAGGATTTGATAATAGCTCGACCACGCAGTACGTCTAACAATTGTTCAATCAAATTTGTTACTAATTGTTCACCCGGCAAATGAATATCAGCGTGTTCGGGTGATTCATAAATAGAGTCGATGCCAGTAAAATTTTTCAGCTCGCCAGCACGGGCTTTTTTGTACAAACCTTTAGGGTCACGGGCCTCACAAATAGCCAACGGTGTATCGACAAATACCTCAATAAACTGGCCTGATGCCAACATATCGCGCACCATTTCCCGCTCAGCCCGATGAGGTGAGATAAACGCCGTCAGCACCACCAACCCGGCATCTACCATCAGTTTGGCCACCTCCCCGACGCGACGAATATTCTCGCGCCGGTCAGTATCAGAAAAACCCAAATCACGGCATAAACCATGGCGCACATTGTCGCCATCCAGTAAGTAAGTGCTAACACCGCGAGCAAACAGTGCCTGTTCCAGCGCACCGGCAAGGGTAGATTTCCCTGAGCCAGATAAACCGGTAAACCACAGCACCACCCCTTGGTGCCCATGCTGTTGCTCCCGATCCTCTCGGGTCACCGCATGGGGATGCCAGATGATATTCTCATCAGTTGGCAGAGCGCCCGATTCATTAACATCATGCGTTTTCAACGGATCGGCGTACAAGTTATTTACCCCCTAACAGATCACGCGCGCCCCAGTGTGGGAAATGGCGGCGAACCAAAGCATTCAGTTCTAGCTCAAACGTACTGAATTCAGTATTTTCCTGATAAACCGACGCCAGCGTTTCGCGGATTAACCCCGCACCAACAGTGACATTAGTCAGCCGATCAATAAAGATCATGCCACCGGTATCCCGGTTGCGTTGATAGCTGTCGAGCACCAGCGGTTCATCAAATGCCAGTTCAACCAAACCAATACCATTAAGCGGCAGGCTGTCAACTACCCGCTGGGTCAATGAGTTGATTTCCACCTGATATTGAATATTTTCCACCCGCGCACGGGTCTTTTTCCCCGCTACTTTGATGTCATAACTTTGTCCAGCCACTAACGGCTGTTCCGCCATCCACACCACATCCACCAGCGCATTTTGCGCCGCTGTTAAGGTTTCACTGGCATCAACCAATAAATCGCCACGGCTGATATCCACTTCATCAGTCAGCACCAAGGTTATGGCTTCGCCAGGGATGGCTTGCTCCAAGTCACCATCAAAAGTAACAATGCGCGCCACACTTGATTCCACACCGGACGGCAGCACTTTTACTCTCTGCCCAACGCGCACCACACCGGCAGACAAGGTGCCAGAATAACCACGAAAATCCAGGTTTGGCCGGTTAACATACTGCACCGGGAAGCGCAGCGGCTGCTGCCGGCTGGCATTGACCACATCAACACTTTCCAGCACTTCCAGTAGTGTCGGGCCGGAATACCAATTCATTTTCTCGCTCGGTGATGCCACATTATCGCCATCCAGCGCAGATAGAGGGACAAACTTGATGTCGAGATCCGTGGGTAATTGCTCGGCAAAACTCAGGTAATCTTCTTTAAATTGTTCGAAGACGCTTTCCTGATATTCCACCAAATCCATCTTATTCACCGCCACTACCAAATGGCGGATCCCCAGCAATGTAGCGATAAAGCTGTGACGGCGAGTTTGATCCAACACCCCTTTGCGGGCATCGATCAACAAAATCGCCAGATCGCAGGTAGAAGCCCCGGTCGCCATATTGCGGGTGTATTGCTCATGCCCAGGCGTATCTGCGATGATAAATTTGCGTTTCTCGGTTGAGAAATAGCGATAAGCCACATCAATGGTGATGCCCTGCTCACGCTCGGCCTGCAAGCCATCAACCAATAACGCCAAATCCAATTTTTCACCCTGAGTGCCAATACGTTTACTGTCAGTGTGCAGCGTTGATAACTGATCTTCATAGATTTGGCGGGTATCATGCAGTAAACGCCCAATCAGGGTGCTCTTACCGTCATCCACACTGCCGCAGGTCAGAAAACGCAACATCGTTTTATGCTGTTGGGCATGCAGGTAAGCTTCTACTCCCCCCTCGTTGGCAATCTGCTGGGCGATAGAGGTGTTTTGTAAAATCATCGATTTGTTCTCTGAAACTGGCAGCTCATCAACAACGGGCTGATCTTGTAATTTCGTGCTCATTGGGCGCTCCTCAGAAATATCCCTGACGCTTTTTAAGCTCCATCGAGCCGGATTGGTCACGGTCGATCATTCGACCCTGGCGTTCACTGGTAGTAGAGATAAGCATCTCTTCGATGATGGCAGGTAAAGTTTCAGCCTCGGACTCTACCGCGCCAGTCAATGGCCAACAGCCCAAGGTGCGAAAACGCACCATCTTCTGAGTAATGACTTCACCCGGTTGTAAATCAATTCGGTCGTCATCCACCATCAGTAACATGCCATCACGCTCAACCACCGGACGAGGCTTTGCCAGATACAGTGGAACAATGTCGATTTTTTCCAAGAAGATATATTGCCAAATATCCAGCTCAGTCCAGTTGGACAGCGGGAACACGCGGATACTTTCGCCTTTGTTAATTTGGCCGTTGTAGTTGTGCCACAGTTCCGGGCGCTGATTTTTTGGATCCCAGCGATGGAAGCGGTCACGGAACGAATAAATACGCTCTTTGGCGCGGGATTTCTCTTCGTCACGCCGGGCGCCACCAAATGCAGCATCAAAACCGTATTTGTTCAGCGCTTGCTTCAAGCCTTCGGTTTTCATGATATCAGTGTGTTTGGCGCTGCCGTGAACAAACGGGTTAATGCCCATCGCTACCCCTTCCGGGTTGCGGTGGACCAGTAGCTCGCAGCCAAATGCTTTAGCGGTACGGTCGCGAAATTCATACATCTCGCGAAATTTCCAACCGGTATCCACATGCAATAACGGGAATGGCAAATTACCGGGGAAGAATGCCTTGCGCGCCAAATGCAGCATCACAGAGGAATCCTTACCGATAGAATAGAGCATCACCGGATTACCGAATTCAGCGGCCACTTCACGGATGATATGGATACTCTCCGCCTCCAATTGCCGCAAATGAGTGAGTCGTTTTTCGTCCATAACAGATCCTTTATGCCAAATTCACGACTGACGGGCTGATAGCCTGTTCAGTCTGTGGTTGTTGCCCAAACCAGGCGATTTGGTGATGTAAATCCACCACTTCACCGATAACCAGCAGTGCTGGGGTCGGCGCCTGATGTGCTAATGATTCCAGTTGGGCCAGTGTGCCCGTCAGAACTTGTTGGTCAGCACGGGTTCCCCGGCCAATTACCGCTACAGGGGTGGTGCTTGCCCGACCATGGGCTATGAGCTGACGGCTAATCTCGGCGGCTTTCACTGTTCCCATATAAATCGCCAAAGTTTGGCGGCCTCGAGCCAGTGCCTGCCAATCCAAATCATCGCCATCGGCGCGGCAATGCCCGGTAATAAAGGTTACGCTCTGAGCATAGTCACGATGCGTCAGGGGGATACCCGCATAGGCTGTCGCCCCACTTGCCGCCGTCACTCCCGGCACCACCTGAAACGCGATGCCCGCACGCGCCACCATTTGCAGCTCTTCACCACCACGGCCAAAGATAAACGGATCACCGCCTTTCAGCCGCACTACCCGTTTCCCCTGCTGCGCCAGCGAGACAAGTAATTGATTGGTTTCTTCCTGTGCTACCGAGTGTGCTCCTGCCCGTTTGCCGACACAGATACGTTCAGCGTCACGCCGTACCAGATCCAACACTTCCGGGCTGACTAAATGGTCATATAACACCACATCAGCCTGCTGAATCACTTGCAGACCACGTAATGTCAGCAAACCTGCACAACCAGGCCCCGCCCCCACCAAAGCAACCTCACCCTGAGTGCTGCGCTGCCCCTCCAGCTCTCGTTGTAATTCCTCTTCGGCTTGGGCTAACTGACCACGGCTAATCAGACTCGCAAAGCGGCCACTAAACGCATTTTCCCAAAAGCGACGGCGCTCTCCCATCGAGGCGATATGCTGTTTAACCCGACCACGCCAGCGCCCGGCAACGGCGGCCATATCACTCAGGCTGGCCGGTAGCAGGGCCTCTAACTTCTCACGTAGTAAACGCGCCAGCACCGGAGCTTGACCGGCAGAGGAGATAGCCACCACCAGAGGGGAGCGATCGACAATCGACGGGAAGATAAACGAGCAGCGGGATTGGTCATCAACCACGTTAGCCAAAAGATGTCGCTGATCCGCAGCAGTAAAAACAGCGGCATTCAGCACGGTATCGTTCGTGGCGGCAATCACCAAAAAAACATCATCCAACTGTTCCGGCAAGAAAACCTTTGCCAGCCAGTTAATGCGGCCATCCTGATGCTGTTGTTCCAGTTCAGATGAAAGAGTCTGTGCCACTACCCTCACCTGTGCACCCGCGCGGTGGAGTAATTCAATTTTTCGCGCAGCGACTTCGCCGCCGCCAACAACCAATACTGGGCGCTGTTTCAAGTCGGCAAATAGAGGTAGATAGTCCACAACGTCCTTCAATTACATGATAAAGCGTAGGGTGACTATAGGGGGGAGGCATGGCCTTATGAAATGACGAAAAGTAATTACAAGTTCCATAATGATATATAGGCGTAACAGCATGGCTTGCAGCTAAGTTAGCCAATTCGCACTCAGGGCGATTTTCTTACTTACTGACATAAAATTTCTACACTTTAGGAAGTATACAAATTGTCTATTGGTGTAGACAGTTTCATACTAAGCACCGGAAAGAGCTGTATTGTCCATGCTGCGAGGCATGGCCCAGACTATAACAAGGATATTTCGGTATGTTTTCCCGCCGTCGCCTAAAGTGGGCACTATTCACCCTGTGTTTCAGTACCGTCTTACCGTTGCATGCCGCTACGACTCAGGCCGTTGGTCGAATCGCTGAACAACAAATCCGCCATATCAGCACCTACTTTCCCGGCCGTATGGCGGGTAGCCCGGCAGAATTACTGGCTGCTGAGTATATCAACCACCGTTTTCAGCAAATGGGTTATCAAAGCAACCTGCGGGGTTTTAATACCCGTTATCTGTATACCAGTAAAAACGGTAAACCAAGCTGGCACACACTGACTGCCACCTCGGTGATTGCCGCTCGCAACATGACAACTCTCGATAAAAAGCAGGTGACTGGCAAAGCGGATGACCAGAAACAGATAATTATCATGGCGCACTTTGATACCTACACACCGCAAAGTGATAAAGATTTAGATAAGAATCTGGGTGGGCTGACGCTACAAGGGGTCGATGACAATGCGGCAGGGGTCGGCGTTATGCTGGAACTGGCTGAACATCTGAAAGACACACCATTGCGCTATGATTTGCGTTTTGTGGCACTCAGCGCCGAGGAGATAGGTGCACAAGGTGCCGAGAACTATCTGCAACGAATGAGTAAAACGGAGAAAGCCAACACACTGCTAGTGATCAACTTAGATAGTCTGATAACCGGTGACCGGCTCTATTTTAATGCCAGTAACCAGCCCACAGCCATTGCTGCAAGGGATCAAGCACTTGCGTTGGCACGTCGGTATGGCATTACTGCCGCCACAGTTAAAAACCAGATTAGCTCCCCCTGTAGGGCGGATAAAAATATCTTCTATAGCGCCGGATTACCGGTGTTGTCTGTCGAAGCAAGCAACTACAGCCTGGGTAACAAAGAGGGTTGTCAGCAACGGGCCGTCAGTAGCCACTTTCCTCAAGGTATAACCCGTCATCAAAGCCAGCTAGATAACTTAAATTATCTGGATAAGTACTTACCGGGTCGTATTAGTAAACGTTCACACGATAGTGTGAAAATATTGTTGCCCCTGATACAAGCGCTCGCTGCCGATAAAAAATAATATGGGCTTTGCGTAACTTCGCGCAAAACACCGATAAAAACCAATAAATTCAACGTCAGGGTGATCATTATGATCGCCCTTTTTCGTGCTTTTCACGTATAACTCTTGGTGGGTATGGCACCCATAATTAATTGACTCAATCTCGCTGGTAGGTATGATACCCACCATCGACTCACCAGGAGGTCACATGGAGAGTGGCGAATTAATAAAGCGATTGCAGGATACGGGCTGGCAAATCAGGGGTTGTAAAAAAACCAATGGCGGTAGCCATGTCACGATGTGCAAACCGGGTGTACGCAAGATCATTACGCTGCCCCATCCGCGCAAGGATACATCCAAAGGTGTTCTGCGGCAGGCTCAGCAGATTGCCGGAATTAAATTGATTTAAACAAAGCCGCATACCCTAAATCATTCAAGTTGCTGGAAGGTGTGAAATCACCCACTGGGAACCGCCTCCACACATACGGTTTGAATGATGGCGGGTATAAACGCTTAGGGAGTTAACCATGATCTACCCTATTTTTATTTTCAGTACCACTGAAGGATTCGATGGATATTTTCCCGATCTTGACGGTTGTTTCTTTGCTGGCAATACCTTTGCCGATATCAGTAAAAATGCCGAAGAAGCCTTTGCTGTTCATATTGAAGCACTGATGGATGAAGGTTTTCCATTACCCACGCCCCCGAAAGATCCACAACGTTACATTGGGGATCCCCGGTTAAAAGAAGAAGGGGGGATTTTGGGGTTTGTTGAGATTGATCCGGCCAAATATGAAAGTAAGGCGGTCAAATTCAATCTGACTATGTCGCAAAATCTGCTGACCGCCATTGATAAGTTTATCGCCACACACCGGGGTTATAAGAACCGTAGCCAATTTCTGGCTGAATTGGCACGTGAGAGAATCATCAGCTAATAGATAATGAAAATGAGGGCGCAGGCAGCGCCCTCAGACCACAGACAAATTCAAATAAAGGGAGAACGTGCAGTTGGGTGTAGCCGTTACGCATCCGTCGCCGGAACGCCCATCGGGGGCGGTCTACTTTTCACTCACTGAGCTGTAACACTCACAGGGCTATAAATAGCGTTGATATTAGCCTCAGCCTTCATGCAGGCCGCATTCGCGTTTCAAACCAAAGAAGCGAGTTTCCTCTTCGCTCATTCCCGGTTCCCATTTACGGGTGGTATGAGTATCCCCAACCGATAAGTAACCCTGTTCCCAAAGAGGGTGATAGCTCAGGCCATTTTGAGTCAGATATTGGTAAATCTGCCGATTGTCCCAATCGATAATCGGTAGCAACTTGAAGACACCGCGCTGAATGGTTAACACCGGTAGCTGCGCCCGGCTGCCTGATTGTTCACGGCGAAGACCAGCAAACCACGTTTGAGCCCCCAGCGTTTCCAACGCCCGATTCATGGGTTCCACTTTGTTCAGGTCATTGTAACGTTCAATACCCTCGACTCCTTGCTCCCACAATTTACCGTAACGGGCTTCCTGCCAAGCCGAGCTATGAGGGGCACGAAATACCTGTAAGTTAAGTTGAAGCTTCTCAGTCAAGTCATCAATAAACTGATAAGTTTCTGGGAATAGGTAACCGGTATCAGTAAGAATTACTGGAATATCAGAACGTTGCCGCGTAACAAGATGCAAACAAACGGCGGCCTGAATACCAAAGCTGGAAGAAAGTACAAACTCGCCCGGTAGATTTTCCAATGCCCAGCTCACCCGCTCTTGCGCGGTTAAATGCTCAAGTTGACCGTTAACCAGTGCCAGTGCCGCCGCTTGTTCTGCTTTCGGCAGGGCATTAAGTTCACTCAAGTTAAATTGGCTCACACCGCCTCCTGTACGTCATAAAAATCACGGGCTGAATCAATCACTGGAGCAATCACACCAACGCGAATCACAAAGTCACCGAAACCTTCATCAGCATGGCGCTCTTTTGCCCAGCGCCCAACCAACTGATCGGTAATTGACAGAATTTCATCTTCGGTGATGTTTTCACGATACATCCGCGGTATCCGAGTGCCTTCCCGGTTGCCACCCAGATGCAGGTTATAACGACCAACGGCTTTACCCACCAGCCCTACTTCTGCCAATAAAGCACGGCCACAGCCGTTCGGGCAGCCAGTAACCCGCATCACAATATGTTCATTGGGCAAACCGTGTTGCTGCAAAATACCTTCAATACGGGTAACAAACTCTGGCAGGAAGCGTTCAGCTTCTGCCATAGCCAATGGGCAGGTTGGGAATGAAACACACGCCATGGAGTTCTCACGCTGCGGGCTGACACTGTCATCCATCAAGCCATGCTCACGGGCCAGCGCCTCAATACGGGCTTTATCTTTTTCCGGCACCCCTGCCACAATCAGGTTCTGATTCGCAGTTAAGCGGAAATCACCCTGATGGATTTTAGCAATTTCTGCCACACCGGTTTTCAGGCTACGGCCAGGATAATCTAGCAAACGGCCATTTTCGATAAACAGGGTTAAATGCCATTTTTTATCGATCCCTTTGACCCAGCCAATACGATCGCCACGACCAGTAAATTGATAAGGTTTAATAGCCCCGAAACTGACGCCTGCGCGCTTTTCAACTTCCGCTTTGAACGTTTCTACCCCTACTCGCTCCAACGTATATTTGGTTTTAGCATTTTTGCGATCAGTACGATTGCCCCAATCCCGCTGCGTGGTAACAACCGCTTCAGTGATAGCCAGCGTGTGTTGCAGCGGAATGTAACCAAATTCACTCGCTTTACGGGGATAGGTATTCTTATCACCATGAGCAATGGATAACCCACCGCCTACTAACACGTTAAAACCAATCAGTTTGCCTTTATCAGCGACAGCCACAAAGTTGAGATCGTTGGCGTGTAGATCCACATCATTTTGCGGCGGAATAACAACTGTGGTTTTAAATTTACGCGGTAAATAGGTCGCGCCGAGAATCGGCTCCTCATCGGTGGTCGCCACTTTTTCCGCATCCAACCAAATTTCGGCATAAGCGCGAGTACGCGGCAGCAAATGCTCAGAAATCTTTTTCGCCCATTCGTAGGCTTCCTGATGTAGCACCGATTCCACCGGGTTCGACGTACACAGTACATTACGGTTTACATCGTTTGCCGTCGCCAACGCATCCAGCCCCAATTGATTAAGCAACTGATGGGCCGGTTTAACATTACCTTTCAGAATGCCATGGAACTGGAATGTCTGGCGATTGGTGATACGGATACTGCCGTATAAGGTGTTATCCGCCGCAAACTTATCAATTCCCAACCATTGCTGTGGGGTAATAATCCCCCCCGGCAAGCGGCAACGTAGCATCATGGCATGACGTGGTTCCAGCTTCTGCTCGGCGCGTTCGGCGCGGATATCACGGTCATCCTGCTGGTACATACCGTGGAAGCGGATTAACAGGAAGTTGTCGCCATTGAAACCACCCGTTAGACCGTCATTCAAGTCTTTGCCAATGGTCCCACGCAGGAAATTGCTTTCCGACTTCATACGTTCGCCATCAGACAGTTTTCCAGTAACGACTAATGGTCCTGGGTGTTTTTCATTCATCAGTACACATCCCGCTGATAACGGCGCGCCAGGCGCAGCTCACTTAAATATTCATCAGCCTGCTCGGTATCCATTGCACCGTGCAGAGCCACCACGTCCAGTAAAACCTGCTCAACGTCTTTGGCCATGCGGTTAGCATCGCCACAGACGTAAATGTGGGCACCTTGTTGTATCCAGTTCCACAGTTCTGCGCCCTGTGCACGCAGTTTGTCTTGTACGTATATTTTATGGGCCTGATCGCGCGACCAAGCCAGATCAATGCGGGTCAGCAAGCCGTCTTTAACATAGCGCTGCCATTCAACCTGATAGAGAAAATCCTCGGTGAAATGAGGGTTGCCAAAGAACAACCAATTCTTGCCACTCGCACCATCGGCCTCACGCTGTTGCATAAAGGCGCGGAAAGGTGCAATACCGGTACCGGGGCCAATCATGATAACTGGCGTTTCCGGGTTAGCAGGCAGGCGGAAGTTATCGTTATGTTCGATAAAGACACGAATATCACCCTCCACTTCCAGCCGATCAGCCAAATACCCTGACGCCCCTCCAGTACGTGGTCGCCCATCAATGTCATAGCGCACCACACCCACAGTGATATGTACTTCGTTTTCAGTCTCAGCCTGTGAGGAAGCAATGGAGTACAAACGCGGCGTCAGTGGCCGTAACAGCGCAATCAACTGATCAGCATTGAGATCAGACGGGGCTTGTCTAACCATATCAACGATCGGGGTATTTTTGGCATATTGTTGCAGCGCCGGTTTATCTGCCAGCAGCGCAATCAGCTTCTCATCACGGGAAAGTGCCGCATACTTATCAACGATCAGCGTCGTATTTTGTGTCAGTTCAAAATGGCTGCGCAATGCCTGTGCCAGTGGCAGATTCTGCCCGTCGACACTGACCTGTTCGTCGCCTTTAAGCCACAACAGAGCGAGTAGCTCGTCTACCAGGGCCGGGTCATTATCAAACCAGACCCCCAGTGCATCACCGGGTTGGTAACGCAGACCTGAATCGGCTAAATCTATTTCAATGTGGCGGACATCTTTTTCGGAGTTACGGCCTGTCACTTTCTGCTGTACCGATAATTGCGCGGTCAGTGGTGCCGTTTTGCTGTATGGGCTGGATGTGATTTCATCCACGACACCACTTTGAGTTACCGCCGCCGCAGTTGCCGATTGTGCCGGCACCCGAGCCTGTAACACTGCAACGATCTGCTGACGCCACTGCTGTGCCGATTCCTGATATTCCACATCCGCATCGACACGATCCAATAAGCGCTGAGCACCAAGTTCCGCCAATTTGCTGTCGAAATCTTTACCTGCTTGGCAAAAGTGCTCGTAAGAGGTGTCCCCTAATCCAAACACAGCAAAGGCGGTTTCCGGCAACTTAGGCGCTTTTTTAGAGAATAAGTATTTGTGCAATGCAACCGCTTCTTCCGCGGGTTCACCTTCGCCCTGAGTGGAGGCAACGACAATTAATAGGCGTTCTTGTGCAATTTGCTTAAACTTATAATCACCCGCATTGACCAAATTGACATTAAGTTTAGCCGCCAGAAGGTCATCACGTAGCTGTTCCGCCAAGCGGCGTGCATTACCTGTCTGAGAGGCAGAAATAAGGGTAATCGTCAGCGCTGGCGGAGCCACTGCCGCTGGGGTTGCAGCCACACCTGGCTGTTGATTAACCATGCCCCAGAAATAACCGGACAACCATGCCATTTGGGTTGGGGAAAACTCACCAACCGCCGCCTGTAAGCGGGCTAACTGCTCCGGCGATAGCGGAAGTAAAGAAGTAGGAGGAACCTGAGTCGTCATTGCAGTACGCATTCCCTTAAGCTTTAGCCAGTGTCAGTCGATCTATTTTCAGCACATATTTCTTAATGTTTGTAAGGTTAACCATCCCGATAATAACAATTAAAGAAGCGATAGAAATAATAAATAACCAAAACGACTAAGCGGTTTTTCAGGTAATGGATATGAGTTAAAGTGTTCAACTTATTAAGAAAATTTTCACTAACCCATATCAAGCTATTAATTTACTACGTCTACATATAAATCAGTAAGCTACGGGTAAAAGACTGGATTGGCAGGGGCCAAGAAGCGCTCCCCGTTGTGCGCTTTCATAGCCAGCAGAGGTGCTTTCCGGTACTATGCGGCGGTTTTTTGAGTCAATAAGGTCAGGACTATGAGCACCACCCTATTTAAAGATTTTCAATTTGAAGCCGCTCACCGGCTGCCCCATGTTGCGGAAGGTCATAAGTGTGGCCGTTTGCACGGTCATTCATTTCTGGTCCGTATCGAGGTTACCGGTGAAGTGGATGCTCACTCCGGCTGGGTGATGGATTTTGCTGATCTGAAAGCAGCATTTAAACCTATTTGGGAACGACTGGATCACTACTATCTGAATGATATTCCTGGTTTGGAAAACCCGACCAGTGAAGTGCTGGCCAGTTGGATTTGGCAACAGCTTAAACCGCAGCTACCAGAACTGAGCGCAGTAATGGTGAAAGAGACCTGTTCTGCGGGCTGCGTTTATCGCGGGTAATAAATCGCGACTAACAAATCGATACCCAAAGTCATTGATGTTGCAGCAAGACAGCAAGTGAATGACAAATTGGTTGTAAACCATTTTGAACAGCGCTTGTGCTGGCCCGCAGGGTGAGCCTGTTATAAGGCTCATAATCCCAATGAGCTTACATGAGTAAGTGATTTGGGTGACAAATCTGTCGGGAGCAGATTTGAACGCTGCTTGCAGCGGCCTCACAGAGGCGAGGCCCATGGACGGGCCGAGTAATGAGCGCCGCAACACGGCTGCGGCGGCAAGGACGAAGGGGATTAAGCGATATTTAAATACTTATGCGTCTGCATCGACAACCGCCAATTCTTGGCAATACAAATTTCGATACAGAGCTTAGTGGCGTCGTCTTTCTGGCTGATGGGTTGTAGCGCAATAATCCGCTTTTTGTCGTCATCCAGCGTGGCAAGCAGTGCCTCTAATGCCTTGATATCACGCATGCGGCCAACCGGATGTTTGATTTCATCGGCGCGTTGCAATGCCTGAGGCAATACTTTCAGGCCACCGCGCATATTCACTTTTGGCGAAACCGTCACCCAGGTCGTCGCTGAACACCGCACATCATGCGTGCCGCTGGTTTCAATCTGGCAGCTATAACCGGCCTGCTCCAACAATGAGGTTAAGGGGAACAAGTCGTAAATAGCGGGTTCTCCACCAGTGATGACAACGTGGCGTGCGGTATATCCCTGCTGAGAGAAAATATCTAATAGCTGCTGTGCGCTGGCTTCCCCCCAGGCATCACTTTCGGCAGTTTTCACCATAATACGCTGCATATCAACTTCCCGATCGGCTTCCTTTTCCCAAGTGTGTTTGGTATCGCACCAGCTACAACCTACCGGGCAGCCCTGCAAACGCACAAAGATCGCCGGTACACCGGTGAAGTAACCCTCGCCTTGCAAGGTTTGGAACATCTCATTAATCGGGTACAGCATCAGTTTCTCTATATTCATTCAAGCCAATCGGCGATTATCGCAGATTCTCTGACTGTGACCAAACTGGCAACGCTTATGCTGCCAGTTTGTCTGTATCAGAGTATTACTCAATCACGCCACAAGCCATGCGCGCACCACCACCGCCTAACGGCATTGGATGATCGGCATAGTTGTCGCCACCGGCATGGATCATCAGGGCATGCTGCTTCAGTTCAGAGAGTGATTTCAGCCGTGGAGCCAATACCTGATAAGTCGCGCTGCCATCAGCATTCACAACCAGTCCCGGCAAATCCCCCAGATGCCCTTTGTCATTATAAGGGCCAAGGTGTACGGCAGTTTTTTGTGGATCAAAATGGCCGCCAGCAGCAAGGGCTGGCACGGGTTTGCCGTCTTTCTGCCCTGGTGCACAACTTGGGTTTTCATGCAGATGGAATCCATGAATCCCCGCCACCAGCCCGGTCAAATTGGGCGTAAACAATAAACCATAAGGTGTTTCAGTCACTGTCACCGTGCCCAGAGCTTTACCATTACCTTCAGGGAGTGCTTCGTTCATGGTCACAGTAACGCCTGCAGCCAGCACACTGCTGGTAAAAAGCATCGCTGGCAACATTAAGTATTTCAGTTTCATCCGTTATCTTCCTTTATGCATTATTGTCGAATCATTCGGGTACACATTAATGATAACGGGTGATGAATTATCTGCACGGCAGCGGTGTAAGAGATGTGAAGCCGATGTGTGGGGTGGGTGAGATTCAGATTAATCCCGCAGAGGTAAGTAAGTGGTAATAACAGGCTAATTTGTAACAATGACAGCTCACGGCCAGCATATTACCGAAGCTTGCCCCGCCATATCCCATAAAAAAACCCGCCTATTAAGGCGGGCTTTATCAACAAACTGTTTTACTGAAGGTAACGCGCAGTAATTACTGGCCTTTCACTTCTTTCAGACCGTTGAATGGTGCGCGGTCACCCAGCGCTTCCTCAATCCGAATAAGCTGGTTGTATTTAGCAACACGGTCAGAACGGCTCATTGAACCAGTTTTGATTTGGCCTGCTGCGGTACCTACTGCCAGGTCGGCAATGGTAGCATCTTCGGTTTCGCCTGAACGGTGAGAGATAACCGCGGTGTAACCTGCATCTTTCGCCATCTTGATAGCAGCCAGAGTTTCGGTCAGAGAACCGATCTGGTTGAATTTGATCAAGATAGAGTTAGCAACACCTTTCTCGATACCTTCTTTCAGGATCTTGGTGTTGGTTACAAACAGGTCGTCACCAACCAGCTGAATTTTGTCGCCCAGAACTTCGGTCTGGTATTTGAAGCCAGCCCAGTCAGATTCGTCCAAGCCATCTTCGATGGAGACGATTGGGTACTGTTTGGTCAGGTCTTCCAGGAAGTGAGTGAACTCTTCAGAAGTGAACGCTTTATTGCCTTCACCAGCCAGAACATATTTGCCATCTTTGTAGAACTCAGATGCCGCACAGTCCATAGCCAGAGTAACGTCTTTGCCCAACACGTAGCCTGCTTGTTTTACCGCTTCAGCGATAACAGCCAGTGCTTCGGCGTTAGAACCCAGATTTGGTGCATAACCGCCTTCGTCGCCTACCGCAGTGCTCATGCCTTTAGACTTCAGAACTTTAGCCAAAGTATGGAACACTTCTGAACCGATGCGAACCGCTTCTTTCAGAGTTTTCGCGCCTACTGGCTGAATCATAAACTCTTGAATATCAACGTTGTTATCAGCATGTTCGCCGCCGTTGATGATGTTCATCATAGGCAGTGGCATAGAGAATTTGCCTGGGGTGCCGTTCAGTTCAGCAATGTGCTCGTACAAAGGCATGCCTTTAGACGCTGCTGCTGCTTTCGCTGCTGCCAGAGAAACAGCCAGGATGGCGTTAGCACCAAACTGGGATTTGTTCTCAGTACCATCCAGATCGATCATGATTTTATCGATGTTAGCCTGGTCTTTAGCATCTTTACCCATAACTGCCTGAGCAATTGGGCCATTTACTGCTGCAACGGCTTTCAGAACGCCTTTGCCCAGGAAACGGGATTTGTCACCGTCACGCAGTTCCAGTGCTTCACGGGAACCGGTAGAAGCACCTGATGGTGCCGCAGCCAAACCAACAAAACCGCCTTCCAGATGAACTTCAGCTTCTACAGTTGGGTTACCACGGGAGTCGATGATTTCGCGACCGATGACTTTAACGATTTTGGACATTAGATTTTCCTCAGTACAAGTTAAACTAAAACTCCAGACAGAGGGGGCGACATCACTGCCGCCCCTTCTACCAAATATTTTATTTCACCTGGCGCTTCTGATAATCACCAGCCGCTTTAACAAAGCCGGCGAACAACGGGTGACCATCACGTGGCGTCGAAGTAAATTCTGGATGGAACTGACAAGCTACAAACCACGGGTGGTTTGGTAACTCAATAATTTCCACCAGTTTGTTATCCGCAGAACGCCCTGCTACACGTAACCCGGCGGATTCAATCTGCTTCAACAACATGTTGTTTACTTCATAGCGATGACGATGGCGCTCAACGATGGTAGGTTCGCCATACATCTGACGTACCAGGCTACCTTCGGTCAGGTGACATTGTTGCCCACCCACCCGCATGGTACCGCCCAAATCGCTCTCTTCCGTGCGTACTTCAACGTTGCCGTCTTCATCACGCCATTCGGTGATTAATGCAACCACCGGATACTTACAGTCTGGCACAAATTCGGTGGAGTTTGCGTTTTCCATCCCCGCTACGTTGCGGGCAAACTCCATCAGTGCAACTTGCATACCCAGGCAAATACCCAGATAAGGAATATTGTGTTCACGGGCATAACGCGCTGCCAGAACCTTGCCTTCCACACCACGGTAACCAAAGCCACCTGGGATCAGAATAGCATCCAGTCCTTTCAGCATCTCTTCGCCGCGTGTCTCAACATCTTGCGAATCAATCAGCTTGATGTTCACAGTCAGGCGATTTTTCAGCCCACCGTGTTTGAGTGCTTCAATCACAGATTTATAAGCATCCGGCAATTCTACGTATTTACCGATCATCCCGATGGTCACTTCGCCACCTGGATTCGACTCTTCGTATAATACCTGTTCCCATTCAGCAAGATTTGCTTCAGGACAAGTTAAGCTGAATCGTTTACAAATATAATCGTCAAGGCCCTGTGATTTCAATAGCCCTGGGATTTTATAAATGGAATCAACATCTTTTAGGGAGATAACCGCTTTTTCTGGCACATTACAGAACAAGGCAATTTTGGCCCGTTCATTAGCAGGAACTGCGCGATCAGAACGGCATATCAGCACATCTGGCTGAATACCTATGGAAAGTAGCTCTTTTACCGAATGTTGCGTTGGCTTAGTTTTCACTTCACCGGCAGCTGCCAAGTAAGGAACCAACGTCAGATGCATATAAAGCGTGTGCTCGCGGCCAACATCAACTGCCATCTGGCGAATAGCTTCCAGGAATGGCAAGGATTCGATATCGCCCACGGTGCCACCAATTTCAACCAAAACCACATCGTGGCCTTCGCCGCCTTCGATGATGCGCTCTTTGATAGCATTGGTAATATGAGGGATAACCTGGATAGTCGCACCCAGATAGTCGCCACGGCGTTCTTTACGCAGAACTTCAGAATAGATACGGCCAGTGGTGAAGTTGTTACGACGGGTCATTTTGGTGCGAATGAAACGCTCGTAATGCCCTAAATCCAGATCGGTTTCAGCACCATCTTCGGTGACGAAAACTTCCCCGTGTTGAGTCGGGCTCATGGTGCCCGGATCCACGTTGATGTACGGGTCCAGTTTCATGATGGTAACGTTGAGGCCACGGGCTTCAAGTATAGCCGCCAGAGAGGCTGCGGCAATGCCTTTACCCAGAGAGGATACGACCCCGCCGGTCACAAAAATATAATTAGTTGTCATGCTGAACCTGAGAGTTTAGGTTTAAAGACGATGGAAGAACCAAGACGGGAAAGTAGTATACTCGAACCTTGGTTTCGCTACAAACTATCTCCGCGCCAGTGGCCATTTTCGCTACCAAAACCGCACGGAACATCGTCTTGCTATCCGTTATAATTCAATATATTAACGTAATTAAAATCCAACAACCATCCGCCAAATGAATTAAAACACCTTAAATTTCAGTTTCTTGCTTTTTAACTTGCTGCCAGGCGGCTTCCATTTCTTCCAGCGTCGCGCTCTCCATGCTCTTCCCTGATGCCATAACTATTTGTTCTACCTGACGAAAACGACGTTCAAACTTGCGGTTAGCTGCCTGTAAGGCATTTTCAGCTTTATGGCCTAAATGACGAGATAAGTTAACCGTAGCAAACAGCAAATCGCCAATTTCTTCCCCCAGTTTTTCTTCATCCACCACCGCTTGGCGAGCTTCGAACATCACTTCATCGATCTCTTCATAGACTTTGTCCAAAACCGGACCAAGTGTGTCCCAATCAAAACCAACCACTGCGCAGCGCTTTTGGATTTTATGGGCTTTCATCAATGCTGGTAGTGCATCGGGAATATCATCCAGTGCCGAATACAGGGCTTTCTCCGCTCTTTCCTCGGCTTTACGCGATTCCCAACCCGCCAGCGCCGCTTCACTGCCAATCGCTACGTCAGTGGCGTTTAGCGCAGCATTAGGGAATACATGCGGGTGACGACGCTCCAGTTTGTCGCTGATGGCATGACAAACATCATCAAACGCAAACAACCCCTGTTCCTGCCCCATTTGGGCATAAAACACCACCTGAAACAGCAAATCGCCCAGTTCATCACGTAAATCATCAAAATCCTTGCGCTGAATCGCGTCAAGCACCTCATAGGTTTCTTCTAATGTATAGGGAGCGATGGTGTCAAACGTCTGTTTACGATCCCACGGACAGCCGTGCTCCGGGTCACGCAAGGTACGCATAATATCCAACAAACGTTGCAGAGCTAAGGCGGTGATATCAGGGGTAGTTACTGGCTGGGTCATCTCAATTTATTCACTTTTTTGCTGTTTAAAATTCGAGGCGTAGCGAGCGCAGGCAGATTGATTGCGGCCAGCGCACAGCCCCCGGAGCGTACACGCAGTACGTGAGGAGGGCGAGCACTGCCCAATATCAATATGCCAAAGCGCAGTAGCCGTCCAGATCAAAAACTTAATTGCCGTGGAGCCGACGGGCATCTATCACATCCGGCAACTGATTCAGCTTGGCTAACACCCTGCCCAGCACCTGCAAGTTGTAAATCTCGATATCCATATCGATGGTAGCGAGCATCTTTTTAGTATCGCTGCGGCTGGCAACCCCTAATACATTGACCTTTTCGTTCGCCAGTATGGTGGTGATATCACGTAACAAGCCACTGCGATCATTGGCGGTCACCCGCACTACTAATGAATAGCCACTGGAGTAGCTTTCACCCCAAACCGCATCAACAATCCGCTCTGGTGCATGAGACTGCAATTCAGCCAGTTGTTCACAATCAGCACGATGAATGGATATCCCCCGCCCCTGGGTAATAAAACCAATAATCTCATCACCGGGAATCGGTTGGCAGCAACGGGCAATATGGTGCATCAGATTGCCAACACCTTCGACCACAATGCGCCCGCTGTCTTTGCTGGCGTTGCGTGGTGGTGGCTGATGCTTATTATTCAGATGGCGCAATGCCTCTAAATCAGCCTCTTCCGCTGTTGGCTTGTTCAGCTTGCCTTGCAGGAAGTTGACCATCTGATTCAGACGAATATCACCACCGCCAATGGCCGCCAACACTTCATCCATCGAATTCATGTTATAGCGCGGAACTAGCAGCTTCTCAGCCTCTTTTAGGCTGATATCCATATGTTCCAATTCGTTGTCCAGCATCTGCCGGCCAGCAAGAATATTCTTGTCTCTATCTTGTTTTCTAAACCAGTTATGGATCTTGGATCGCCCACGACTGGTAGTGACATAACCGAGGTTAGGATTCAGCCAGTCACGGCTTGGGTTGGGTTGCTTCTGGGTGATAATTTCAATCTGATCACCCATCTGTAACTGATAGGTAAACGGCACAATTCGGCCACTGATTTTAGCACCTATGCAGCGGTGCCCCACATCACTGTGAATATGATAAGCAAAGTCGAGTGGGGTAGAACCGGCAGGCAAATCAATAACATCGCCTTTCGGGGTAAACACATAGACCCGGTCGTCAAATACCTGACTGCGCACTTCATCCAGCATCTCGCCAGAATCTGCCATCTCTTCCTGCCAGGCAATCAGCTTACGTAACCAGGCAATGCGCCCTTCATAGCCAGAACGCCCCGCCGCCACAGCACCTTCTTTGTACTTCCAGTGGGCGGCAACCCCCAATTCAGCATCTTCATGCATCTGGCGGGTACGAATCTGAATCTCCAGCGTTTTCCCACGCGGCCCGAGGACTACAGTATGAATTGACTGATAGCCATTGGGTTTAGGGTTAGCGACGTAATCATCAAACTCATCAGGCAAATGACGGAAATGAGTATGCACAATCCCCAATGCGGCATAGCAGTCCTGCAAACGCTCGACGACCACTCGCACAGCGCGCACATCGAATAACTCATCGAAGGCCAACGACTTTTTCTGCATCTTGCGCCAAATACTGTAGATATGCTTTGGTCGGCCATAAATATCAGCTTTGATACCTTCATCCGCCATTGCTTTGTGCAATGAAGCGACAAAATCATCAATGAATTGTTCACGATCAATACGACGCTCATGAAGCAATTTAGCAATTTGTTTATATTCATCGGGATGCAGATAGCGGAAGCAGAAGTCTTCCAACTCCCACTTAATCTGGCCAATACCCAAGCGGTTAGCCAGCGGGGCATAAATATTGGAACACTCTTTGGCCGCCAGCACGCGTTCGTCTTCCGGTGCATCTTTCACTTCACGCAAATGAGCAATACGCTCAGCCAGTTTGATGACCACGCAGCGAAAATCTTCCACCATCGCCAGCAGCATACGGCGCACGTTATCCACTTGCTCAGAGCTCATGGAGTCGTTGTGAGTCGCTTTTAATTGGCGGATAGCGTCCATGTCACGCACGCCATGCACCAAATAGGTGATACCCTTGCCAAATTGCTCAGTCAGGGTGGTTTCATCCACCACATTGGCATCCACCAGCGGGAACAGTAGCGCCGCGCGCATACTGTCGTTATCCATGCTCAGAGTGGAAAGAATCTCAACCATTTCAAGACCGCGCCACAACAATAACGAGGCATCAGGATGGTTTTGCGTCTGTTGCTCACAGTAACGCCAGGTTTCGGCCAATCGCTCACCTGACTGCGGATTAGGAAGCCCCAAGCTGGCGATCCAGTCGTCGAGAGCAAACTCACCCGCCGGATTCAAATGTGCACTTCGTACCGCAACCATAACTTCTCCCTACTTTGCGACCCCTGGCTCCTGCATGAACAGCGCCATAGATTCAAGATGCCCGGTGTGGGGAAACATATCCAACATTCGCACCTGAGCAAGACGGTAACCGGCGGCTAACAACACCTGACTATCCCGTGCCAGCGTAGTGGGATTACACGAAACATACACCACCCGCTTTGGCGCCAGTTTGACTATATGTGACATCACCCCGGCAGCACCTGCGCGAGCGGGGTCTAATAATACTTTATCGAATCCTTGTATCGCCCACGGCTGACGACTGATATCGGATTCCAGATTTTCATGAAAAAATGACACGTTGGCTAATGCATTGTTCTGCGCATTATACTGCCCATTCGCCACCAGCTCCGCAACTCCTTCCACCCCGACAACTTCACGCGCACGCTTTGCTAGCGGCAATGTAAAATTACCCATACCGCAGAAGAGATCCAGTACCCGCTCGTCAGGTTGTACATCAAGCCATGCCAGAGCCTGAGCCACCATTTGTTGGTTGACCGTATCATTGACCTGAATAAAATCCCGTGGATGAAATGCTAAGCGTAGACCGTCTATCTGGTAATAGGGGTCCTCACCAAAGAGTTTTTCCAGATTCTCGCTGTCGGCAGCCAGATAAACGGCAACCCCCTCCCGCAGAGCAAAATCTATAAGCGCTGCACGATCTACCTCATTAAGGGTATCAAGGTGGCGTAAAACCAGCAACGGCCCATTATCAGCCAGTACCAGTTCCACATGCCCTAACCGGCGCACAGCCTGTAAGGCAGATAAACATTGATAGAGCGGATGTAGCAGGCGCTCCAATTCAGGCCGCAGGACGGGACAATGTTTTATGCTAACCAAGTCGTGAGATTCAGTTTGATGGAAGCCCATTTGTAATCGCTGCTGTTTTGGCTGATAGAGCAACCCCAACCTCGCCCGCCGCCGATAACCATACTCTGGCCCACAGATAACCGAGTCTAATGCAGGGCAGCCCCCCGTTGCCTGCACCAGCAGTCGCCTGAGCGAATCTACTTTGCTATCTTGTTGCAATTGGCTACAAGCGTGCTGCTGCTGACAGCCTCCACAAATTCCAAAGTGAGGGCAAGGAGGAGCCACTCTTTCGCTACATTGGTTCAACAAACGTTTAAGTTTACCGCGACCATACTGGCGTTTTTGCTCGATCAGCTCAATTTCAGCTTGCTCTCCCGGTAGAACCCCGGGGATAAAAATAGCTTTGCCTTTATCGCGTGCAACCCCCTGACCAAAGGGATCAAGAGAATTTACTGTCACAGTTATCGTTTGTCGGGTCGTCACACGTCGGTTTGGAGAGTAGAATTGCGCCATATTGATTGATCAAGCACTGGTTTTGTAAGCTGCCGATTCTCCCACATTGGAATACCATGACCAAATACAGTCTTCGCGCGCGCATGATGATTTTAATCCTGGCCCCCACGCTGCTTCTTGGGCTGTTACTCAGTACTTCCTTTATGGTAAATCGTTATAATGAGCTTCAAAAACAAATAGTTAATGCAGGCACTAATATTATCGAACCGTTGGCGGTTGCCAGTGAATATGGCATGACCTTTCGCAACCGCGATACTGTCCGTCAGTTGATTAACCTGCTTCATCGCCGTCACTCGAATATTGTTCGGTCAATATCCGTTTTCGACGCAGATAACAATCTTTTTGTCACATCTAACTATAATTACAATTCCTCACAATTAAGGTTACCTAAAGGTGATTCTATCCCTGAGTCGCTGATGCTCTCTTATCGCGGCGACTCGCTGATTATGCGAATGCCTATTGTCTCTGAATCCAACTTATCCAGTGACAGAGTCTCGGATTCGGATATAACCCATCAGCCACTAGGCTATATCGCCATAGATTTGGATTTACAATCGGTGCGTTTGCAGCAATACAAAGAGATCTTTATTTCAACCCTGCTGTTGCTGTTTTGCATGTGTGTAGCGATTTTGTTTGCTTATCGTTTGATGCGCGATGTTACCGGCCCAATCCGTAACATGGTGAATGCTGTTGACCGTATTCGTCGAGGGCAATTGGATAGCCGGGTCGAAGGACATATGCTCGGCGAGCTGAATATTCTGAAAAATGGTATCAATTCGATGGCGATGTCGTTGGCGGCCTATCACGAAGATATGCAGCAAAATATCGATCAAGCGACATCTGATTTACGCGAAACACTGGAACAGATGGAGATACAAAATGTTGAGCTGGGGCTGGCAAAAAAGCGGGCACAGGAAGCGGCACGCATTAAGTCGGAGTTTCTGGCTAACATGTCTCACGAGCTACGAACTCCGCTAAATGGTGTCATTGGTTTTACGCGCCAAACGTTGAAAACTTCGCTAACCCCCACACAAACTGACTATTTGCAGACTATCCAACGTTCAGCCAACAACCTGTTATGCATCATTAATGATGTTCTCGACTTCTCCAAACTGGAGGCCGAAAAACTCATTCTTGAACACATTCCCTTCCCACTACGTGGTGCACTGGATGAAGTCATTATCTTACTGGCACACACCGCACATGAGAAAGGGCTGGAGCTGACACTGCATGTTAATAATGATGTCCCCGAGCAGGTAGTCGGGGATGCGATGCGTTTGCAGCAAATTGTCACGAACTTGCTCGGTAATGCGATTAAATTCACCGAACAGGGCAATATCGATATTCTGGTTGCTGTGCAGGCGAAGACAGCACAACAAGTCACTCTGGTAGTAGAGATTCACGATACGGGCATTGGTATTTCTGAATCCCAACAGGCTCAGCTATTCCAGGCTTTTCGTCAGGCGGATGCCAGTATCTCGCGTCGACACGGAGGGACCGGCCTTGGATTGGTCATTACCGAAAGATTGGTCAAAGAGATGGGGGGCGATATTAGCTTTCACAGCCAAGTAGATCGCGGCTCAACCTTTAGGTTCCATCTCACACTGGATCTTAACGAAACCCTCTCTTATCGCCATCCTGATATGTCGTACTTAGAGGGGAAAACACTCGCCTATGTTGAGCGCAATACTTGTGCAGCAAGGGCCGCGCTAGATATTCTGAGTGTCACGCCCTTGCAGGTCACTCATAGCCCGACGTTAGCGCAATTACCGCGCCAACATTATGATTTCCTGCTGGTGGGGGTACCCATTCCGTTCCGTAATGATATGGCGGTTCATCAAGATAAACTGGTAGCGGCGCTGAAAATTTCCGAGCGCGTAATTCTGGCTCTACCAAGCCAGTCACAGGTGGAGGCTGAGCAACTTAAACAGCTCGGTGCCAAAGCATGTCTGGTCAAACCTTTGTCATCGAATAGATTGATTCCATTGCTGTTATCTGAAGAACCTCACAGTGAATTACCCGTAGTGGAGCAAGCGGACAAGTTGGCTAAATTACCGTTTAAGGTAATGGCAGTTGACGACAATCCAGCTAACCTAAAACTCATTGGCACCCTGCTTGAAGAACAGGTCGAAGAGACCGTGTTGTGTGACAGTGGCGCGAAAGCCATTGCCTATGCCCGAGAAAACACGCTGGATATCATCTTAATGGATATTCAAATGCCTGAAATTGATGGTATCCGTGCCAGCGAAGTCATTCATCAGATGTCCCATCATCTGGATACCCCCATTATTGCAGTCACCGCCCACGCCGTAAGAGGCCAGCAAGAACAGTTGTTAAAACTGGGGATGGCTGACTATCTGGCAAAACCGATTGATGAAGCTCGATTAATTCAGGCACTTTCCCGCTTTCAGCATGATAGTTCAGCCCCCCTTCTGGTGCAGGCTGCTCACTTGCCGGTACTTCAATCTGAATGTGACGGGGCGATAGATTGGCCACTGGCAGTCAGGCAAGCAGCCAATAAAGAGGCTCTCGCCAGAGACCTGTTAACTATGTTATTAGAATTTATGCCGCAAGTGATAGGTCGCGTGCAGGCTATATTGGCAGGTAGTCATGACAACGATATTCTGAACCTAATTCATAAGTTCCATGGCAGTTGTGCATGTAGCGGTGTGCCGCGACTGAAGCAATTGTGCATGACAATTGAGCAGCAATTGCGCATGACAATTGAGCAGCAATTGCGCCAGCAAACAGATTTACAAGGCTTGCAACCTGAATGGCTTGAATTATTAGATGAGATAGAGAATGTTCGCTATGCTGCCAAAAGCTATTTAGGTACTGCTTAGCACACCCCCGCTTCAACATAAAAAAAGGGCACAGTCATAATGAACTGCGCCCTTTTGGCGTTATTAATGCCGATTACTGCATTAATAAATAGAGTGAAGTGTCACCACGCTGAATATTCAGCGCCAGCACTGATGGTTTGGTATCGAGAATCTTCCGCAGCTCACCCAGATTTTGAACTGACTGCTGGTTAATCCCCATGATGATATCGCCTTTTTTCAGGCCAATACGTGCAGCGGCAGTGCCGGCTTTCACGCTATCAACTTTCACACCTTTTTTACCATTAACATCAGAGTTGCTCAGCTCCGCACCTTCAATTCCAGTATAGAGATTACCGGAATCAACCTGAGTTTGGCTGCTCTGCTCTAAGGTCACTTCCACATTGACAGGTTTACCGTCACGTAGCAGACCTAAGGTCATTTTACTGCCCACTGGCAGAGTACCAATCTCAGCACGGAAACCTGCGAAGCTATTGATTGCTTTACCATTCATGCTGACAATCACGTCACCAGCTTTGATCCCGGCTTTGGCCGCCGCAGATTTTGGCAAGACCTGACTGATAAAGGCACCTTTCTGTGCATCGACATTCATGGCTTTGGCCAGCTCAGAGTTCAGCTCGGTGCCCATAATGCCCAATTCACCACGTTTCACCTGACCAAATTCAACCATTTGAGATGTCAGGTTTTTCACCATGTTACTTGGGATAGCGAAACCAATACCGATGTTACCGCCATCTGGTGCCAGGATCGCAGTGTTGATACCAATCAGCTCACCGTTCAGGTTGATCAATGCGCCACCGGAGTTACCACGGTTAATCGCGGCATCAGTCTGGATAAAGTTTTCGTAGTTTTCCACGTTCAGACCACTGCGCCCCAAAGCAGACACGATACCGGATGTTACGGTTTCACCCAGACCATATGGGTTACCGATAGCAACGGTATAATCACCCACACGCAATTGATCAGAATCTGCGATTTTAATTGCAGTCAGATTTTTAAAATCTTTTAACTGCAATAACGCGATATCAGTTCGCGGATCTTTACCGATCACTTTTGCTTCATAGCTACGGCCATCGCTCAGTTTAACGCTGATTTTAGTCGCATTATCTACCACGTGGTTATTGGTAACGACATAACCTTTGGCAGCGTCAATAATGACACCTGAACCGAGCGCTCGGAAATCCTGCTTGCTAGGTGATCCCCCTTTGCCACCCTGCCCGCCCTGACACATCGGGGAGCCTTGGAACGGTGAACCGTCTTGACAGAACGGCGAGTCATCACCAAAGAACTGCTGGAACTGTGGTGGCACGCCACCAGCACCGGAGTTGCTAACCTGGGTGCTACCCTCCACGTTGATGCTCACAACAGAAGGCATCACTTTCTCTAGCATTGGCGCCAGGCTAGGGAGCTGCTGGCTGCTAGAAGAGGCCGTCTCTGCCGAAATAGCAGAAGAAACCGGCCCCATGGCTAAACCGATGCTCAATGCCAGTGCACTTAACACTAAAGTTGTTTTTTTCATGTATTCTGGTTCTCGCTGTACAATTAATAAGGGGTCAATAAATGGTATATATACCCAAAGAAATTGAAGTTGCGGCTAACAACCTAGCAGCTTCAGAGACAAAGGGTATAACTGACTTATATCCAAAATAATTGACGTAGCAGTCAGTGAGCAATCGCGCGAATCCTAATGAGCGAACTAAAGCTCAACGATAGGGATGGGTCGAGTAACGAAAGCCACTCACTACGCGGCAACGCCAAGAGAAGGATATAGCCGTCTTGCATAGTAAGATTAAATATGGGGGATGAAGTTCATAGAACCAATAATCGGAATAGTAAAAAATATTGTCCGTCTTTACAAAACTACAGTTAATTAAACGGACAACTCACTTTGCTTGGATACTATTCCGCAGCCATCAATCGCCGATATTCATCATAAGCATAAAGATCCGTCATCCCACTGATATAATCCTGAATTAAACGAGCACGATAATAATATTCATAGATCTCATGTTGTTCTGACGATAAATTACGTAACCGCTCTGTCGATTCCGCATAAGCCAAGCGATGCTTAGTAGACAATTTATGGAACAACCGCGTCTCAATAGGATACTGGCGGTGGCTGCCTTCTGCCACTAACTGTGTAAAGGCCGTTTGCGGCATAGATAATAATGGGCTGTAAATATCAAGTAGCCCACTAATAACTCTATATCCTTGTAATTCAAGCTGTTCTACTTCAGGATGATTAAACACATGTTTTACTGCCACCTTTTTAAAAATTTGCAGTAATTTACACGCAGGGCTGGAGTCTTCTAATAATGCCTGATTGAACGAGCCAGAAAATACCGTGGGTAAATTTTCAATAAACCGTTGTGCTGCATGGGGAACTAACTTCCCGACAGTATTTACCCGTAAATACATAAAGAATTGATCTTCCGAACTGCGCCGGCCTTGCCCGCGACCTAATTGCCGGAATGCGCCACCAACAACTTTATCAAACAAGTCGCCATGGGTAACTTCGCCCCACTCTTGCATCATATGATCATAAAGTTGTTCAACGCTGAAAATACTTTTTTCTACTGCATCTTCTAAGTCAGCAATACAATAAGAAATATCATCCGCAGCTTCCATAATATATGTCAGAGGGAAACGATTGAACTCTCCCATATTGAGTTCACGACGTAAATCTTTAACATAGTCTTCTTCAGCCAGATAAAACCCTGGTTTCTTCATCAAATAGTGATGAGAAGCAGGAATATCGCCTGACCAATACGCCGGTTTGGTATATTTAAGAATGCATCCTACCTGAGCATAAGTCAGATTCAGTTTTAATAAACTGTAAACCAACCGAATGGCTTGTGCGTTACCTTCAAACTGGCTTAGGTCATGGCGGATTTTACTGCGCAGGATATTAAGTTCTGTTTCCCCTTCCCGCAGCCTTAATGCATTAACCTGACAATGATCCTTACCACGAGGTTCCGCACCACCGCCGTTAGGGTCCATCTGTTTTGTAAACCAGTTATTGATAGCTGATTCACCAAAATGGCCAAAGGGAGGATTACCGATGTCATGCATCAGGCAAGCCATTTCCACTATGCTTTCAAAGGGATCAAGCAGCTTATCCAGCCCATAAGCTGTGATTTTTTTATCCTGCTTAAACCGATTAAGGATCTCTTTGGCAATATAACGCCCCACTTGTTGCACTTCCAGCGAGTGGGTTAAACGGCTACGAACAGCGGCATTACGTTCCAGTGGGAAGACCTGTGTTTTTTGCTGCAAACGCCGAATGGCGGCAGAATTCACAATCCGACCCCGATCACTTTCAAATACTCGGGTAATCTCATATTCATCTTCCGCCGAACTGGATTTACCAAACGGCCGCTGAAAACTGATTTTCTGCTTAAAGTCGATCCCGGACATGTTATCCCCCTGATCATTTAATATAAACAGTGATACCGACTCCCGCCAACAGATGCAATTGATTACGCATGAACTGCGGCACATTACGCATTATCTTTGCTGAGCTACCCGGATATCTCACTTAACTGATAAACTGTGCGTTGATAATTACAACCTAATCCACTCTTTAAAATCAGCGGGTATCCATATGAAAGTAGGCATTATTGGTGCGATGGAGCAAGAAGTTACGTTGCTGCGTGATAAAATTGAAAATCGCCAAACCTTGACACGAGCAGGTTGCGAAATTTACACCGGTAAACTCAATGGCGTTGATGTCGCATTACTAAAATCCGGCATTGGTAAAGTCTCTGCGGCCATGGGAACAACATTGCTGTTAGAGCATTGCCAGCCAGACGTGGTAATCAATACCGGCTCTGCGGGTGGTTTAGCCTCCAGTTTGAAAGTGGGTGATATCGTTGTTTCTAACGAAGTTCGCTATCACGATGCTGATGTGACCGCATTCGGCTATGAAGCAGGCCAAATGGCCGGTTGCCCTCCCGCTTTCATTGCTGATGCTGAGTTGATTGCACTGGCAGAAAGCTGCATTAATCAATTGAACTTACATGCAGTACGCGGCCTGATTTGCAGCGGCGATGCCTTTATTAATGGTTCAGCCCCCCTGGCCCGTATCCGCGCGGCCTTCCCGTCGGTGGCAGCAGTCGAGATGGAAGCCGCCGCTATCGGCCATGTTTGTCATCTGTTCAAGACACCTTTCGTTGTGGTTCGTGCGATTTCTGATGTGGCTGATCAGGAGTCTCATCTGAGCTTTGAAGAGTTCTTAGTGGTCGCCGCTCAGCAGTCGACGCTTATGATCGAAGCCATGTTAACCACACTGGCTAATCGCAATTAATGGTCCGTTCCCGTATTTTCTCCCTATCACGAGCAGCAATAACGTTGTTGCTCGGCCTGTTTTCGTTTGCCCTGTTTGCACCATACGCAGTGGCAGTAGAGCGGATTATCAGCTTATCCCCCAGCACCACTGAACTGGCTTATGCCGCGGGATTAGGCGATAAACTGGTTGCAGTAAGTGCTTACTCTGATTACCCGGAAGCGGCTAAAAAGCTTGAGCAAGTTGCATCCTGGCAAGGCGTGAATGTCGAACGTATTTTGGCATTAAAGCCAGACTTGATCCTCGCGTGGCGTGGCGGTAATCCACAACGCCCGCTTGATCAACTCGCCGCCTTTGGTATTCCAATTTTCTATTCTGATCCGGTAAATATTGATCAAATTGCTGGTGATCTGGATAAATTGGCGCAATACAGCCAGCATCCTGAACAGGCCCACCAAGCCGCAGCTCAACTCCGTCAGAAGGTTACTGAATTACGTCGCCACAATGTCCGTAACACGCCCTTGCGTACCTTTTTACAGTTTGGTACTCAGCCGCTGTTTACCAGCTCTGGGCATACGTTACAAAGTGAGGTTATTTCCTTGTGTGGTGGAGCAAATATTTTTGCTGGCAGTCGTGTTCCTTGGCCTCAAGTCAGTCGGGAACAAGTCATGACACGCCAACCACAGGTGATCGTAGTCAGCGGTGACCAGCCACAGGCTGATAATGTCAGAGCCTTCTGGCAACCTCAGCTTGCAATTCCTGTTATAACGCTGAATGAGGACTGGTTTAATCGTTCGGGTCCGCGTATCCTGCTGGCCGCTGAACAGTTGTGCCAACAAATGGCCAGCTTTCCATCCCCCGTGGCGGAGTCACATTAATGCTGGTTTATTGGCTGGATATTTTAGGTACTGCGGTATTTGCTATCTCTGGTGTATTGCTAGCGGGGAAGTTGCGTATGGACCCGTTTGGTGTGCTGGTTTTAGGGGTGGTGACGGCTGTCGGTGGGGGAACAATCCGCGATATGGCCTTGGCCAATGGCCCGGTTTTTTGGGTGAAAGATCCTACTGACTTAGTGGTTGCAATGGTGACCTGTCTGGCAACCATTTTGTTGGTGCGTCAACCTCGTCGAACACCTAAATGGATCCTGCCGGTGCTTGATGCTATTGGTCTGGCAGTATTCGTCGGTATCGGCGTCAATAAAGCCTTTGCGGCTGGTGCCAGCCCGTTAGTGGCTATCTGTATGGGTGTTATAACCGGAGTCGGCGGTGGGATTATCCGCGATGTATTAGCCCGCGAGATCCCAATGATCCTGCGCACTGAAATTTATGCTACCGCCTGCATTATTGGTGGTATCGTTCATGCTACCGCGTTCTATACTTTTGGTATGCCCTTACAACAAGCAATGATGCTGGGCATGGTGATTACGCTCGGTATCCGGCTTGCAGCTATCCGCTGGCGTTTAAAACTACCCACATTTGAAATAGAGCACTAATAGAGTGATTGGTCTAATTTGTATGATCTAAATCTTCAAGTTTTTAAATAATTAGCCGATATATCTATCCAAAATAATTGGCCCTGATAGCTAACAACGCTGCGGCGTCAATAAGCAGGATATCCCCATTTAGCTGGCTGAATGGGACACCGACAGATAAAAATGCAGTCATAAATCATGAAATATTTTTTGTTTACGTTTTGGCTGGCATTTATTGCCAGTCCGTCGCTGGCTCAGGGGCTAAGCGGCACAATAGAATTAAGCTTAACTATCGTGCCATCTTGTCAGGTGCAATCACCGAATCAAAATGAACACATAGCTAATGATGCAAAAGTAAATTATCCACAAATACACTGCCAACGAGGAGGTGGCTTGGTTAGCGAACCTAAAATCAGCCATTCTTTTATTGCGACAGATGGCTCATTACTCAGCCAAACCAGTAACAGCCAGATGACACAGTTGATCACTGTAGAATGGTAATATTCAGATGAAAAAAACCGCAACTATTAAAGTTGCGGTTTTTTATCGGAAATTGAGTGGACTAATTATACCCAAAGTCATTGGTGTTACAGCAGGGCAGTAAACGAACGACAAATCAGTCAGAAGCGATTTGAACAGCATTGATGCTAGCCCGTAGAGTGTGCCTTCAAAATAAGGCTCACTAATCCCGATGAGCTGGCCCAATTCAGTGGTTCGGTTAAGTGAATACAGCTAACGTCGTTGTAGCATCAAGGACACAGGATAAATTAAATGCTGAAAGAAGAACCGCAACCACAGGTACTTTTCGCATTCGGGTTCGTCACAATAAAGCGTGAGCCTTCCAACCCTTCGGTATAATCCACCGCACCGCCGACCAGATATTGCAGGCTCATCGGATCAACAACCAATTCCACGCCTTGCTTTTCGATGGTCATATCCCCATCGTTGATTTGATCATCGAAAGTAAAACCATACTGGAACCCGCTGCATCCGCCACCGGTAATATAAACCCGCAGCTTCAGATTCGGATTTTCCTCATCAGAAATCAGCAGTTTAACTTTCTTAGCTGCTGCCTCAGTAAACTGTAGGGGCAGTACTGTTTCATCGCTCATACTCATCACTCCCAACCGGTGTTCGAGTTGCAGGTTACTACAATGGCAGCCTGATCTAATCATCAATTATCTAATACCTGAGTAATTCATTCAAGTATTGCTGGCTAATGTTATATATTATCTACCTGTTTGAGTATCATTTTCAACCACCGGTTGTTGTTGTTCACTCGCAGATGCAGCCTGCTCTTGTCTTTGTAATGTGCGGGCTAAAATAGCTGAATACAAGGGCTTACCCCCCATAAATTGTGCTATTAATGTGGCGCCCAAGCAGGTCACTATCATTGGTAAAATAAGCTGATAATTATCGGTCATCTCCAACACCAAAACTATCCCAGTCAGTGGTGCACGTACCGATGCAGCAAACAGCGCCCCCATCCCGGCAATAGCAAAAGTCCCGGCCTCAATGCCGTATTCGGGGAAAAAATACGCGCAGGACAAACCGAAAGCAGTACCCAAAATAGTTCCTAAAGCCAACATTGGGGCAAATATCCCGCCAGGTGCACCAGAACCAAAGCACAATAGTGTCGTAATAACTCGAGCAATAAAAATGAATAGCAACATGCCGATACTGAAGTTACCGGCTGTCGCAATAGGAATTAATGCAAAACCACCCCCCACAGCCTCGCCATGAAACAATGCCAATAAACCACACATTCCTCCCAGCAGGCCGCCAAGCAAAACTAACTTGCGCCAATCACCACCGTGGAAACGCATGAACATATCCTGCGTGCGGAATATTAACGCATTGAACATCACACCGATGGCACCGAAAATAATCCCCAGCACAAGGTAAAGCCATAATGTGTCCAGTGGCACTTCGCTCATTTTACCGACATCAATAACCGCATGTTCACCGTTAAAATAGCGGTAGACGATAGTAGATGTTATCACCCCGACAAATACGGCTTTGATTGATACCAGACTGTAGCGGAACTGAGAGCGCATCTCTTCAATAACGAACAAAATCCCCGCCAGCGGGGCATTGAAGGCCGCAGACAACCCGGCAGCTGCACCTGTTGCCAGCAATGAGTGACGTGCTTCAGGGCTGTGCAGACGAAAGATATCGACAATCATCCGCCCGCTATTACCCCCCATCTGTACCATCGGCCCTTCCCGGCCTAACACCATGCCCGCCCCTAATGTTCCAAGGCCGCCAATAAATTTAACCGGAATAACCCGCCACCAGCGCACTGGCCGCATTTCCTCCATTGCCCCTTCGATTTCAGGAATACCTGAACCACCAGCCTCAGGAGCAAAACGACGCACCAAAAAATAACCTACCATCGCCAGCAACGCCGACATAACGAAAGCCAGCGGCCATACCAAAATTGCGTAATCCGCGACTTTGGCCAGCGTTGCCAACCTTTGTTGTTGGATCCAATCGACGCCGCGATCAAAAGCCACAGCCAGCAAACCGGTAACAACCCCGACCACACCAGCCATAATAAGAATAACCAACGGCGTTTTATCACGATTAACCAATGCTCGGATAAAACGACCCCGTTTGAGTTCAGTAACGCCTTCAGCAGGCATTGGTTGCGTTGAATCAGTCATGATTAGTCTATTTATCAATTGAATAATAAGTAATACAAATGAACAGTAGTCTGAGTTTAGACTACATCATCATGATGTGCCTGCTTAAACGTCGATGAAACACTCTGGCTTAGAATGTAAGTTTAGCGATGAAAGTTTCGAATATGCGGCACGTCGCGCAAGCTAGCAGTTAATTATGCCCAATCATTTGATAACCGCGGCCAGTTCTTTAGAATAGGTACCATTGTCTATGGTCATAGCTGATGTTAACAACATTCATTTTATATAACTCACTGTTATTTAATATAATATCATCTCAGCCAATGTCATCAAGCCCAATTCAGGAGCCAGTTTATGAGTAAGTCCGAAAGTCTGTATGCCCAGGCACAGCAGGTGATCCCAGGCGGGGTTAACTCTCCGGTGCGTGCATTCACCGGTGTCGGTGGCGTTCCATTGTTTATTGAACGTGCTGACGGCGCTTATCTATTTGATGTCGATGGTAAAGCTTACATCGATTATGTCGGCTCCTGGGGTCCGATGGTGCTTGGTCACAATCATCCCGCCATTCGTCAGGCCGTAATTGAAGCAGTCGAGCGCGGCCTAAGCTTTGGCGCACCGACAGCGATGGAAGTCAAAATGGCTGAGTTGGTGACAGAATTAGTGCCAACCATGGATATGGTACGGATGGTTAACTCCGGTACCGAAGCCACCATGAGCGCCATTCGTCTAGCCCGAGGTTTCACTGCGCGCGATAAAATCATCAAGTTTGAAGGCTGCTATCACGGCCACGCCGACTGCCTATTAGTAAAAGCAGGCTCTGGCGCATTGACCCTCGGTCAGCCAAACTCTCCGGGGGTACCGGCTGATTTCGCTAAGCACACTCTGACCTGTATTTATAACGATCTCGCCTCTGTACGTGAAGCCTTTGAGCAATACCCACAAGAAATCGCCTGTATCATTGTTGAACCTGTCGCTGGCAATATGAACTGCATACTACCGCAGCCAGAATTCCTGCCGGGGCTGCGTGATCTATGTGATGAATTTGGTGCATTGCTGATTATTGATGAGGTCATGACGGGTTTCCGGGTGGCATTAGCCGGGGCGCAGGATTACTACCATGTCATTCCTGACTTAACCTGTCTGGGGAAAATTATCGGTGGTGGTATGCCGGTGGGTGCTTTCGGTGGTCGCCGTGATGTCATGGAGGCACTGGCACCGACTGGACCAGTTTATCAGGCGGGAACTCTCTCCGGGAACCCTATCGCTATGGCGGCGGGTTATGCCTGTTTAACTGAAGTGGCACAGGTAGGTATTCATGAAACCCTGACCGAGTTAACCGATTTACTGGCAACTGGCCTGCTCGATGCAGCACAAGCAGAGAATATCCCGCTGGTGGTTAACCACGTTGGTGGCATGTTTGGTATCTTCTTTAGCAATTCACCAACGGTCACCTGCTATCAGGATGTCATGAATTGTGATGTTGAACGCTTTAAACGTTTCTTCCATTTGATGCTGGCAGAAGGCGTCTATCTGGCCCCTTCTGCGTTTGAAGCCGGTTTTATGTCCGTCGCACATAGCAAAGAGGATATCCAGAGAACCGTCGATGCTGCCCGCCGGTGCTTTGCCAAACTTTAATATCTATAGATACTATAACCACAGCCAAAACGCTGGAGGTGGTTATAAATTAAAGCCCAGAGGTTTAATGCGCTTAATTAATTTAATGCCGATTAACGGTATAAAGTAATTCTGATATTTCTACATACTGTGGAATATCACCACCACTACTACCATTCCAACTTGGCCCCATAGGAAGTGTAGGCATTTTAACTTCAACTGGGTGATAATCTATTATATTACGGGTTACTGGTTGAACAGTATCAATGTGCGTCGTCAGAGAAAAAGTTAATACATCGGAAATGAGTAACACACCAAAGCCTGTCACTATCAGGCCATATATTAACAAGATATTAATCAACACCTTGTCATTAACTCCATGCAGAAAAAACTTACTTTTTTCATGAATTAATTCAGTCATCTTATTTCTCTCCAATTTAATTACCACTAAATAATGAGTAGAATAATCAGACAAACTAATAACTTAAAAATAATTTACATTGCATTATTTAGTTTGATAATATACAGGTAACTATCAAATTGACAATCACAATTAGCGTCTAAGTAACGCGGTGGATTTTCTGCCTGATTCTTTCACACTATCATATAAAAACTCATGAGCAATACTTTATTACTTATTAAATTTAACTGAGTTTAAATATAATTAACAATGCATGTAGTATTTTTATTTATAATAATTTTAAATACAATAATCATTAAATAATATTACTATAAATTAACCCAATATCCTCTATATCATCGACTCATAATTAATAGCTCGATGATATATTTGATAAAAAATCTAACTACAGTTCAGAATCCATATTCAAACGAAGCAGATTATTGACATAATAACCGCTTACCGCCCTTGTTTACGCAATAAATAAACAAAGTAAGGAGCACCAATAAATGTTGCCAACAACCCTGCGGGGATTTGGTTCGGGAACAACAGCATGCGGCCACACCAGTCGGCAAATACCATCAGCAGTCCACCTAAAATAGCCGCGATAAACAGTTGTGGAATGGCTCGGCGAAAGCCCATCATACGCGCCATATGTGGTGCCATCAGCCCGACAAAACTTAAAGGCCCAACTGTCAGGGTAGCCGCGGCAGTTAAGATGGCAGCCAATAACAAAATGGCTAACCGGCTAGGTGCAAGCGCCATACCCAGTGCTCTGGCGGTGACACTGCCCAATGGCAAAATCATTAACCATCTGCGGCACAGTGGCGCTAATGTAATCAGCACCAAAGCAACTAAACCGGTTGTTACTGCCTGTGTTCCATTAACCGAGTAGGTAGAGCCAGAAATCCACGCCAGCAAGCCGCGCATACGTGGGTCGCCACTGGCCAGTAACATAGTGATTACCGTGGTAAAGGCGGTGCTCAGTGCAATCCCTGCTAATAGCATTCTGCCTGGAGAGAACCCGCCACGACCAGCAACCACCAGAATCAACAATAACGTGGCCGCAGCCCCTAAGCTCCCGGCGGGTAGCAACCATAGCAACGCATTACCTGGCACGATAAACATCATGACCACCACCCCGAAAGAAGCACCAGAGCTGATACCCAGAACTTCGGGGCTAGCCATTGGGTTACCCGTCAGTTTTTGGATTAAGGTCCCCGCCACCGCCAGCATCATACCGGCCGATAATGCCGCGAGCACACGTGGCCAGCGCCAATGTAACACTGCCTGAAGTTCATCACCGGTAATCCAACTCCAGCCCTGATTGTCGCGGCCGAGCATAAGCGCTACCGTCAACCCAGCCAGCAGTAACAGCAAACCAACACTTATCCATAATCCTAAATGCTGTCGTTCAGCAGGAACATTATCGCCAAAATCCATATTGGGTGCGGTCGCACTGTGTAAACGTGGTAGTAGCCACAACAGTAGTGGTGCACCAATCAAGGCGGTCGCCGCACCGGTAGGAATCTCCCGCCAGACTTGCGTCAGCCAGATGATGCTCTGATCGGTAACCCAGAGCAGTAACGCCCCGACTACCGGTGCCAGTATCAAGCGCTGAGATAACCGCCGCGCACCAAAAATTTTCGCCAACAGTGGCGCAAATAGACCGATAAACCCAATGACTCCGACTGCATTAACTAACATCGCACTGAAAATAATTGCCACGCCCAGCGCACTCAACCGCGCCAGTGATAACCCCAGTCCTAGATTACGAGCAATGCCATCATCTAGCCCCAATAGGGTTAATGGGCGTATCAGTAAAGCTGCCAATATGCAGGTAATCACTAAGCGTGGCAGAATAAATTGCACCGTACTCCAATCCTGCTGATTCAGTGCGCCACTGCTCCATAAGAACAGCCCCTGCAACTGGTCATAGTTAAATAGTGCCAACAGACCATTAACTGCACCACAGTACAAACCAAGAACCAGGCCAGCCAGAATCAGAGTGACAGGCGAGAGTCGTTTTCCCCAGGCGACACCAAATACCAACGCACCGATGACCATACCACCAGCCATTGCTGCCAGTTGGCGGGTCAATTCGCCACCGGGTAACATCCATAGGGTAGCGACTGTCAGCCCAAGTTGGGCACCCGCCGCGACACCGAGTGTGGCGGGTTCGGCCAATGGGTTACGCAGCACTTGCTGGAATAAAACACCGACTAACCCTAACCCAGCACCGGTGAGCAGTGCGACGACCAACCTAGGTAACTGGCTGTAATGGAATAACATCTGGCGCACATCATTGTTGTCTGGCCGCCATAACGCTTCAGCCCATAATGAAACGGGCAATAATTGGCGCAGATTATATAGAGTCAGTGCCACGGCAATTATCAATAACAGCCCAAGTAATCCAATGGGCAGTAACCCGCTCTTGCGTGGATGGGTTGCCATCATGATGCATTACCCCATGCCTGCTCCAAAAGACGCACAAAACGCATGGCAGACAACGTTGAGCCGTAGAACCACACCGGCGGCAATATTCGTAATTGGTTTTGACGCACAAATGACATAGATTGCCACAACGGAGTGCCAGCAACCTGTTGTAACATTTCACGATTACCATGATCGAAGCAGATGGCGCGCCCCTGTTTTATGGTCGCTAAACGTTCAATACCCACAACCGAGCTACCCCAGAGATTGGTTTCTCCCTGCCAGGCATTTTCAATCTTCAATTGGTCCAATACATCTTGGAATAGGCTGCCTTTGCCGATAACCAGCGCATGGCGAGTGTCCAACAGAGTAAACATCAGTAGTGGTGCCTGGCTGGTGTGATAAAGACGTTGACGAGCTACCTGCATAAAGTGGGCAAAGTCAGCAATATGCTGCTCCGCAACCGTTTCTAGCCCTAGCCGTTGGCCCAGCGTGCGCAATGAGTTCCGGCCAACTGCCAGCGGTGAACTGCCCTCTTCATTAAAGGCAAAACTCATCGAGGGAGCGATAGGAGCGAGTTTTTCCGGCGAAGGGCCAAAGCCTTGCGACATCAGGATTAGCGACGGTGCCATTTGCTGTAGCAGTTCCAGGTTAGGTTCAGTACGCTGCCCCACATCAATAACACTGGCAGGCAATTCAGGATCTTCAACCCATAGTCGGTAATTATGGGTGTCAGCCACACCATAAGGTGTAACCCCCAATGCCAACAGTAACTCAGTGGGTAACCACTCTAACGTGACAACTCGATTAGCATCAATCTTGCCGCTATTCTGCGCCCAACTGGGCAATGACAGCAGTAACGGCGATAGTGCTAATGCGGTAAGCAGTCTGCGCCGAGAGTGATCTGGCATCGCGCAATGAGATTCAACCATGGATAAATGTGTTGTCATTAGTACACGAAGCTTACCGGCGCACCACCGGCCGGATGCGGTAATATCCCCATTGGGATACCGTAGATTTGCTCCAATACCTCTCCCTGCATCAGACTGTCAGCCGGCCCTTGTGCAATCATCTCCCCGCCACGCAATGCCACTAAGTGGTCGCAATAACGGGCGGCCATATTGATATCATGCAACACAGCAATGACCGTCAATCCGCGTTCACGACTGAGATGTTGAATTAACCCTAATACCTCTACCTGGTGCGCAATATCCAGTGCCGAAGTCGGTTCATCGAGCAATAGGCAGCGGCTATTTTGTGCCACCAGCATGGCCAACCAGGCACGCTGCCGTTCACCACCGGATAAACTGTCAACCAACCGGCTAGCCAAGGGTTTTAAATCGACCAGTGCAATTGCCTCTTCCACTTGTTGGCGGTCTTCCTGACGAAAACGGCCTAACGCGCCATGCCACGGATAGCGGCCAATCGCCACCAATTCACGTACCGTCATCCCTTCAGCCGCCGGTAACTGTTGTGGCAAATAAGCAACTTCACGGGCAAACGCTTTGCTGTCCCACAGTGCTAATGGCACATCATTGAGTAAGGCTTCGCCACTTGATGGTGGCTGATGGCGACCCAGCATTTTTAATAGTGTTGATTTACCGGAACCATTATGGCCGATAAGTCCGCAGACTTTGCCTTGTGGGAATGTCAGTGACAGTGGCTGTAATAAGGTTCGGCCGGGAACCGAAAAACTCAGCTCACGGAGGATAAAGGTGCTGGATTGGCTTGCCTGTTGGTCCAAGATGGTGCCCTGCGATTAAAAGTTAACGGGTTTAACAATTATTGCGACCCGAACGTTATCGAAAAATAGCGAGAAAGTGAATCGAAACGATAATAATTATCAAAGTGAAATAATTATCAAAGCAGGTAGTTTATGCGTAACCTGCGACGAACTGCAAGCGCTAAGCCAGCCGATTGAGTAGTAAGAAATGAGGGGATAAGGTGCGGAGGCAAAACAGTGGAGCTGTGGAGCATGAATAGACTGGCACGGTCGCGATAACCGTGCCAGTGGGTTAACTGTTACTGGCCGAACATATCTTTTATCCAGCCGGCAACACCGTCGCCTTCGGCTTGTGGTTGCGAAGCGGGCTGAGCCGCCTTACACAACCCCTGTGGGTTTTCAGTCCAGACAGGAATGGTGCGCATACCACCAGCCTCACCACAGACAAAGTTACCCGCCGAATCAATGCTCATCTCGCTAATCCCTTCCGGTGGTTGCAACACCAACGGCAGTGGAGTCTGGTTCTCCAGATAGCGGCGATACAAGGTTAGCGCACCATTAGCTCCGGTCAGTTTTGCCGGGCCGTTATTGTCACGACCAACCCAGGCAATCGCCACTTCCTTACCATCAATACCGGCAAACCAGCTATCACGCAGGTCGTTGGTAGTACCGGTTTTGGCCGCCAGTGTGTATTTGGAGAATTTCACTGACAGCGAACGAGAGGTACCACGGGCCACCCCTTGTTGCATCGCATAAAGTGTCAAATAGGCCGCCTGAGCAGGTACCATACGTTCCGCCTGTGGGAAGCTCTGATACAGCACGGTGCCATCTTCGGCAATAACCGAACGCACCGCCGATAACGGTGCACGGTTACCGCCACTGGCGATAGTCTGATACTCCTGTGCCACTTCAACCGGAGTCAGGTCAATCGCCCCCAGTAACATGGCCGGAACTGGAGTAATAGCGGCTTTCGGGATCCCTAATCGCTGCAACATCGCACTGATTTGATCCAACCCAACCGACATTCCCAGATTCACCGTCGGCACGTTCAGCGAGTTAGCCAGCCCATCAACCAACATCACCTGACCACGGAACTGGCGATCATAGTTTTTTGGCTGCCATGATGAACCGTTTGGTAATTTGATCGACAACGGTTGATCAGATAACCAAGTGTTAAGGCGGTATTTATCTGGCTCACTCAATGCCGTCAGATAAGTGGGTGGCTTGGCAAGAGAACCGACTAAACGACGAGCCTGCATTGCACGGTTAAAGCCTGCATACTGCGGCTGTGCGCCGCCCACCATGGCACGAACTTCGCCACTGAAGCGGTCAACAATCACCATCGCCGCTTCCAGATCATCCAAATGACGAGCGGCTTTCAGCGCCGGAATGCCGTCTTCAATGGCTTTTTCTGCTGCATCTTGTGAAACTGGATCCAGTGTGGTGAAGATCTTCACACCAGATAGATCGTTAATCTTGTCACCCAGTTTCTGTTGCAGTTCCTGACGCACCATCTGCATAAAGGCTGGCTGGGGAGTAATAACACCGCCTTTTGGCTGTACCCCCAGCGGGCGGGCACTAAGCATGGTGTAAAGCTCTGCGTCAATCACACCTTGATTCTGTAACAGGCGCAACACCAGATTGCGACGTTCAAGTGCCAGCGTTGGGTTACGCCATGGGTTATACAGCGACGCCCCCTTCACCATACCCACCAGCATCGCTTGCTGATCAAGGCTCAGTTCATTTACCGGGCGACCAAAGTAATACAGGCTTGCCAGCGGGAAACCACGAATCTGATCGCTACCACTTTGACCGAGATACACTTCGTTCAGATACAGTTCCAGAATCCGATCTTTGCTGTAACGGTAATCCACCAACAGAGCCATATAGGCTTCGTTAAGTTTGCGCCACAGTGAACGCTCGTTGGTCAGGAACAGGTTTTTCACCAATTGCTGCGTCAGGGTACTGCCGCCCTGCACCGCTTTACCGGCAGTCAGGTTAGCGACTACTGCGCGGCCAATGGAGTACGGGCTGATGCCATCGTGCTCATAGAAATGGCGGTCTTCGGTTGCCAGCAAAGTATCGACTAACAAATCAGGGAAACCGGCACGCGGCACAAACAGACGCTGTTCACCGTTAGGTGATTGCAGCATGGTAATCAACTTAGGATCAAGGCGCAGGAAACCGAAATCACGCTGATTATCCAGATTTTGGATCTGGGCCAGACGATCGTTTTTAAACACCAAACGCGCGCGGATCTGGCCCTCTTTCGCATCAGGGAAATCAAATGGGCGGCGCAAGATATCAATACTATCGCCCTGAACCGTGAATTCACCTGGACGGGTCATACGGGTAACCTGCCGGTATTGCATCCCTTCCAGCAAATCGACCATCTCTTTTTTGCTGTAGGACATCCCCGGTTCAAGGTTAACCATGCGGCCATACACAGCGGCTGGCAGTTGCCAAACTTTGCCATCGATGCGGCTGCGAATTTGCGAATCGAGGTAAACCCCATAAATAGCCAGCACCACGGCACCGACTAAAAACAGTTTGATAAATAAGCCGAGCCAGCGGCGTTTTTTACGGGGCGGACGTGATGCTACCTTTCTTGGCATCGGCTCTTCCTCGTCATCGTAGTCATCATCGTCGTGCTCTTCGTCATCTAAATAGTCTTCTTCTTCGAACTCATCTTCATCACGCCGCCGGCGCAGTGGCCGTTTCGATGCGACTTTGGGTAGGGCTTTCTTGCCCTTGCGCCCTATTGGCTCGCGGTCATCCCCAGACATGTATTTATCTCCACGCGCATTGGCGATTATTGCGGCTTAATGTGTTCCCCAATTTATCGAATAGAAAGGGGAAACATCTGAAATTATTGGCTCTGATACTTCTTGGTCCTGCGGGTTGGCCGGGTATTGGCAGGGTCATCCGGCCAGACATGTTTGGGATAACGCCCTTTCATCTCTTTTTGTACCTCCCGATATGCGCCTTGCCAGAAAGCGGCTAGATCACCCGTAATCTGTAATGGCCGATGTGCCGGGGAGAGCAGTTCTAACACCACCGCCACCCGCCCGCAGGCCAGCATCGGGCTGTGTTGTTCGCCAAAGACCTCCTGCAAACGCACCGCCAGTACCGGTGGCCGCTCGACATAATAACGGATTGGCAGGCGGCTCCCCGTGGGCACAGTGTAATGAGTTGGCAGCTCAGTATCCAGCCGTTGACGTAACTGCCAGCTCAACAAGCGGGTTAATGCCTCGCTAATGTTCACTTGCCGCAATCCGCGGAAAGCCCGCACGCCGGACAGCGACGGCTGTAACCACAGCTCAAGTTTGCTCAGCAAACTGTCATCATCCATCGCAGGCCAAGGCTCCTCAGGTAGCCAGCGGGCAGCACATTGTAATCGAACGCGTAACTGCTCGGCATGCTCATCCCAATTGAGTACCTGCAACCCTTGCTCGCGTATCCAGTTAAGTAATGCCGATTGCAATGCCTCATCGCTCGGCTTGGCTAACGGTTGCGCCCGTAAGGTCAAACGCCCGATTTGCCAGCGTCGCCAGGCCCGCAGCGTACCCTTTTCTTCATCCCATTCCACCACCATCCGCTCGTCGACTAACCGGGGTAATTGTTTTACCAGTTGTTCAACATCAATCGGCAATGCCAGCAAAATACGCGCATCCGGCCCGCTGTTGCTTTGTAATAAGTTGGCGGCCACTAGCCAGGGGGTACGTGACAGCGCCTCATCCTGAGCCATTGCAGCCCCCATACCGTTAGCCAACAGGTAGCGACCATCCAGCCCTCTCTGCTGCGCGATGCGATCAGGGTAAGCCAGTGCCAGCAATTGGCCGGCGAGATTACTGTCCACGTTGCCTGAACGGCGGTTGACTCTTTGCGTCAATTGCCGTGCCCGGCGCTGCCAGTGAGGTTGCGGCCGACTAAGCCAATCGTGTAAATCAATCTGACCAGAACGGGGTGGTTCTTCCAAAATGGCGGCCAGCAATGCCGCCGTTGCCAACGCATCGGGGCTTTGTTCAGCGGCAAAGCACAACATGGCCGCCAAACGCGGTTCACAACCTAAACTCGCCATACTGCGCCCCGTAGCACTAAGGTGCCCATGGGTGTTGATGGCCCCGAGTCGCATCAATAATTCGCGCGCGACAATGAGTGCCGCCTGCGGCGGTTGATCCAGCCAGCTCAGTTGTGCCACATCCTGACAGCCCCAATTCAGCAGTTCCAACCATAAGCTGCATAGATCGCTGTTGAGGATTTCCGGCTCACTGTATTCCGCTGCTCGATCGGCTTGCTCTTTAGCAAACAAATGCCAGCAGATACCCGGTTCCAGCCGCCCGGCACGCCCGGCACGCTGAATCATTGAGGCCTGACTGATACGCTGGGTGACTAATCGGGTCAGGCCATTTTTCACATCAAAACACGCTACCCGCTCCAGGCCACTGTCCACCACCAGCCGAATACCTTCAATGGTCAAACTGGTTTCGGCAATATTAGTCGCCAGCACCACTTTGCGCCGTCCGGCGAGAGCCGGTTGAATCGCTTTCTGCTGTTCACTGAGCGGCAGCGCACCATACAGCGGGCAAAGATCTGTGTCGTTGGCTACGGCACCGTGCAAGCGCTCCATCACGCGATGGATTTCACCGACACCGGGTAAAAATAGCAATAAAGAACCGGGTTGCTCATTTAATAAACGCTTAACCCGACTGGAAACCCCATCTTCAAGCCGCTCATGGCTTGATAGCGGCTGATAGCAACGATCGACGGGAAAGCTGCGCCCAGCCGAGACAATGGCTGGCGCGCAAGGAAGTAGCGAGGAAAGACGCTGGTTGTCCAGAGTCGCGGACATGATTAACAGTTTTAGGTCATCGCGCAGCCCCTGCTGTACATCCAGCAATAGCGCCAGCGCTAAATCAGCTTGCAAACTGCGTTCATGGAATTCATCGAGGATCACCAGCGAGACGCCCGTTAGCTCAGCATCCTGTTGGAGCATGCGCGTCAAAATGCCTTCGGTTACTACTTCCAAACGCGTATCTGGCCCGCTTTTGCTTTCAGCACGCATCCGATAGCCTACCGTCTGGCCGGGTTGTTCCCCCAGTTGTTGCGCCAGGCGGTAAGCCACATTTTTCGCCGCCAGCCGCCGTGGTTCCAGCATGATAATCCGCCCTGGCAACCCACTGTATTGCAGGATTTGCAGCGGTAACCAGGTCGATTTTCCCGCGCCGGTCGGGGCATGGAGTAAGACTTGCGATGAGGTTTGCAACGCAGAGAGTATCTCGCTGAGCACTTCACTTACCGGTAAAGCAATCACTGTCGCATCACGCTCTTTCTGGTTCACCACCACATTTGTCTCCATGCTCTACTTTCATCATCAGTCATTGTAACATCATGGCCGTAGAGCGTATTTAGCCGAGTGATTATGCCAACCAGATGATAAATACCATTGATAAAACTAAAACAAGTTTCCGTCGCATGTTCTTTGCCCTGACACTGCCTGAAACCATGCAGCAGGATATTGTGCAATGGCGGGCGGCGAGCTTCCCACCCGAGGCCGGTCGCCCTATCGAAGTCGCTAATATGCACCTGACACTGGCATTTCTTGGCGATATAAGTGCCGCTAAAGCACAGGTATTGCAGCAGCAAGCCGGGCGTATCAGCCAGACTGGCTTCAGCGTAACCTTAGATGATGTCGGCCATTGGCCTGGTTCGGGCGTGATATGGCTTGGCTGTAAAAATCCGCCCCGGGGCCTGTTGCAGTTGGCGCAGTTGCTGCGATCTCAGGCTGCGCGCAGTGGTTGCGCCCAAACATCACTGCCATTCCACCCCCATGTGACCTTGTTGCGTGGCGCTACTCGCCCGGTAGCTATACCGGCCAAAACCAATAATCAACGCTTGTGCGTAGACCACTTCTCACTGTATGAGTCAGTATTGGTGCGCGGTCGCACCCGCTATACCCTGATACAAAGCTGGCCGCTGGCTGGCGGCGAAAGGAAATTTGATGACGTCTAACCCTCAATTGTTATCTTTTAACCCACGGTTACAGCCCGCCACACTTATCCTGCGGTATAAACGCTTTTTAGCTGATATTGTGACACCCGCTGGAGAATCATTAACCATTCATTGCGCTAATACTGGGGCAATGACGGGTTGCGCGACGCCCGGTGATACAGTTTGGTATTCGACCTCAGATAACCCGAAACGTAAGTATCCCCACAGTTGGGAGTTAACGCACACCCAAAGTGGTGATTGGATTTGCGTAAATACCTTACGGGCCAATGAGTTAGTCAGCTCTGCGATAGATAAAAACCATATTGTTGAATTATCTGGTTACACTTCTGTCAAAAGAGAGATTAAATATGGAGACGAGAACAGCCGTATAGACTTGTTATTGCAGGCAGAAAATAGGTCTAACTGCTATATTGAAGTCAAGTCGGTTACCTTATTACAGCAACAGTGTGGGTATTTCCCGGATGCCGTCACCCTACGGGGTCAGAAGCATCTCAGGGAGTTACAAAGCATGGTTGCCGACGGTCACCGGGCGGTACTTTTTTTTGCCGTATTGCATACGGGCATCAGGCAAGTCGCTGCGGCCCGACACATTGACAATCGCTATGCAGAATTGCTGGCCCAGGCTCAGCAAGCAGGAGTGGAGGTTATTTGCTACGGTTTTCAACTATCGCCTGACGGTATTGCGCTGGACGCCCGCATACCGTTATTACTGGCTGAAACGCTCTCACCAACAAGCGCTGAATAAAGAAGCGATTATTGGAGAAAGTTGTTCGCCAAATACGCCTTCCTTCACACCATTGTCAAGCAGGCGACAGGAATAATTGCTAACCTACCTTCCTTCTGGTATTTATAGCGGCCTGATTTTTCCCCGTATTGGGGATTTCGATAGTGCGTATGAATGTAGGAGAAGCATCATGCAAGAAGGGCAAAAACGTAAAACCTCGTCCTTGAGCATTCTCGCCATCGCTGGGGTAGAACCGTACCAAGAGAAGCCAGGCGAAGAGTATATGAATGCCGCCCAGCTGTCGCATTTCAAGCTGATTCTTGAAGCATGGCGCAACCAGCTCAGGGATGAAGTGGATCGTACTGTATCGCACATGCAAGACGAAGCCGCTAATTTCCCTGATCCGGTAGACCGTGCTGCGCAGGAAGAAGAGTTTAGTCTTGAACTTCGTAACCGCGACCGCGAGCGTAAACTGATTAAAAAGATCGAAAAAACGCTGAAAAAAGTCGAGGATGACGATTTCGGTTTCTGCGAGTCTTGTGGCGTAGAAATTGGTATCCGTCGTCTGGAAGCACGGCCAACTGCAGATTTGTGCATTGACTGTAAAACCCTGGCCGAAATCCGCGAAAAGCAGATGGCAGGCTAACTGCATACCCAATGAAATTGGCGTTGTAGATAGGCAGCAAGCGAACGAATCCCGATGCGCTAACAAACGTAAGTAATTCGGGCGAGAGGCGTAGCTAACAACCCTACAACTCCAAATATGAAGGGTATAACACGGTGCCAGAGTCACCTCCGGCACCGTATCTATTACGCGGAATTCCCTTCCCTTTTTATGTCCGAAGATATCAGTACTCAACAGCCCAGTGTGCTGCAACATTATGTTCAGCAACACGATGTTCGGCAACATAAGTACGTGGGCCGTTTTGCCCCATCCCCGTCTGGTGATTTACATTTTGGTTCACTGATTGCCGCACTCGGAAGTTACCTGCAAGCCCGTGCTCAACGCGGGAACTGGCTAGTTCGCATTGAAGATATTGACCCCCCTCGAGAAATTCCCGGAGCTGCTTCCCGTATCCTGGCGGTATTAGATCACTATGGCCTCCATTGGGACAGTCAGGTTATCTATCAGTCCCAGCGTCATGAAGCCTATCGCACCACATTAGACTGGTTGAAACAGCAGGGCCTGAGTTATTACTGCACGTGTACACGCAGCCGCATTCAACAGCTAGGGGGATTCTACGACGGTTATTGCCGTGACCGCCATTTACCTGCTGATAGTGCCGCCATTCGTTTGCGACAGACACAGCCGATTTATGCCTTTTATGATAAATTACTGGGTGAGTTGCATGTTGAATCTGCGCTGGCACAAGAGGATTTTATTATCCGCCGCAGAGATGGCTTGTTTGCTTATAATTTAGCTGTGGTGGTTGATGATGCTTTTCAAGGCGTGACAGAAATTGTGCGTGGGGCTGATTTGATTGAACCTACCGTGCGCCAAATAGCCCTCTACCAACAGTTACAACAGCCCGTTCCGAGCTATTTGCACTTGCCATTGGCACTGAATCATGACGGTAATAAGTTATCCAAGCAAAACCATGCAACACCGCTACCGGATGGCGATCCGCGCCCGATTTTGGTTGATGCATTGAAGTTTTTACATCAACCGCTGCCAGAATGCTGGCAAGATCTTGATTTACCGTTATTATTACGTTTTGCAGTCGAAAATTGGACGTTGGCAGCAATTCCGCTTCACGGGACAATAGCAGTCACTGAAAACACAACGGCATTCTCAAAGTAAGCACGGTGAGCTATGATTAGCCGCTGTTTTTCTGTAGTTCTGTTATTTATTAGCCACTATCGAGGTGTACCATTTTTACCCGAGTAGCCAATTTCTGCCGTAAGGTACTGATTCGCGATGATAAATCAGAACGCGATAACAAAGCTGTCCGTGATGGTAGTGCCCGTAAAGATAAAGTGCCCGGTGAAGATAGCGTGGCCCGCAAAGAGAAAAGGCCTGCCAGAACAAATACTGGCCGCAAGAATCATGCGGTGCCTGCTTCACAACAGAGTGCGATGACGATTATTCCGCGAGATCAGCACAATATTTCCCGTAGAGAAATCAGCGATAATGCGCTGAAGGTTCTCTATCGCCTGAATAAATCAGGCTATGAAGCCTATCTGGTTGGCGGCGGCGTCCGCGACCTGTTACTGGGCAAAAAACCGAAAGATTTTGATATCACCACCAGCGCGACACCAGAACAAGTGCGGAAATTATTCCGTAACTGTCGTCTGGTTGGCCGCCGTTTTCGCCTGGCCCATGTCATGTTTGGCCCTGAGATCATTGAAGTTGCCACTTTCCGTGGCCACCATGAGCAACAACCGGCGGAAGATAGCGACAAGAACTCTTCCCAGCAAGCGCAAAATGGCATGCTGCTGCGTGACAATATTTTTGGCACCATCGAAGATGATGCTCAGCGCCGTGATTTCACCATTAACAGCCTCTACTACGGTATTTCTGATTTTGCCCTGCGTGATTACACCGGTGGCTTGCGTGATCTGAAAGAAGGCATTATCCGGCTGATTGGTGATCCTGAAACTCGTTACCGTGAAGATCCCGTGCGCATGCTGCGTGCAGTGCGTTTTGCCGCCAAATTGGATATGACGATCAGCCCGGAAACCGCTGAGCCGATCCCACGTCTGGCCTCATTACTGCACGAGATCCCGCCAGCGCGCCTGTTTGAAGAATCACTCAAACTGTTGCAATCGGGTTATGGTTATAAAACCTATTTAAAACTGTGTGAATATCAGTTGTTCCAACCATTATTTCCACTGATTGCACGCAATTTCACTGAGCAGCATGACTCTCCGATGGAGCGCATTCTGGTTCAGGTACTAAAAAATACTGACCATCGTTTGCATAATGATCAACGCGTCAACCCAGCGTTCTTATTTGCGGCTATGCTTTGGTATCCGTTGATTGAACATGCGCAAAAACTGACGCAGGAAAGCGGTTTGGCGTATTACGATGCCTTTGCCCTGGCAATGAATGATGTGCTGGATGAAGAGTGCCGTTCGCTGGCCGTTCCAAAACGTATTACCTCACTGGTACGAGATATCTGGCTGCTGCAACTGCGCCTGTCTCGCCGTCAGGGTAAACGTGCGCACAAGTTGATGGAACATCCGAAATTCCGTGCTGCTTATGATCTGTTAGCGCTGCGGGCTGAAGTGGAAAATAACCATGAGTTGCAGCGTTTGACACAATGGTGGGGGGAGTTCCAGGAAGCCACACCGCTACAGCAGAAAACCATGCTGAATACGTTAGGGGCTGATCCGGCACCACGACGCTCTCGTCCCCGCCGCCCACGTAAGCCAGCACCACGTAAAGAAGGGGCATAATTCGCATCATGATCCGGGTCTATATCGCGTTAGGCAGCAATCAGGCTATGCCACTGCAACAGGTTAAAACCGCCCTGGAAGCGTTGGAGCATCTGCCACGCACCCGGTTAGTTGCATGTTCGCCATTTTATCGCACCAAACCGTTAGGCCCACAAGATCAGCCAGATTTTCTTAATGCCGTGGTAGCGTTAGATACCTCACTACCACCCGAGCAACTGCTGGACCACACTCAAGCCATTGAACGCAATCAGGGCCGGGTAAGGAAAGAACAACGCTGGGGGCCACGAACGCTGGACCTGGATATCATGCTGTATGGCTCACAGGTGATAACAACCGATCGCCTGACTGTGCCGCACTATGGTTTGAAAGAGCGCGAGTTTATGCTCTATCCGCTGGCTGATATCGCACCTGACCTGATTTTCCCCGATGGCGAAGCATTATCAGAACGCCTTAAATGGGTGGATAAAAACGGTCTGGTGCCTTGGTAACTCATACTTGCCTAATTCAACATATAGCATCCCTATCTGATATCCCCACCATCTTAACCCCTTGTCTCAGGAGAAAAGAGTGATGAAAGCCACCACCATGAGCCACTTGCGTCAATGGAAACAAGAAAAGCGTAAGTTCGCCACACTGACAGCCTATGATGCCAGTTTTGCCCAGTTGTTTGTCGAGCAAGGTATTGAGGTACTGCTGGTGGGTGATTCGCTCGGTATGACGTTACAAGGCTTCGACTCGACTCTGCCAGTAACCACCGCGGATGTGGCTTATCACACCCGTGCGGTGCGCCGAGGTGCGCCTCATTGCCTATTATTGGCAGATATGCCCTTCATGAGTTATGCCACACCAGAGCAAACATTTACTAATGCCGCAGAGTTGATGCGCGCCGGGGCCAATATGGTCAAACTGGAAGGCGGTAGCTGGTTATGTGATACCGTGCGCATGCTCGCTGAACGTGCCGTTCCGGTATGCGGGCATCTGGGATTAACCCCGCAGTCAGTTAATATCTTCGGTGGCTACAAAGTACAAGGCCGCGAAGAAGTAGCAGCAAATCAGCTACTGAAAGATGCACTGGCACTTGAACTCGCGGGGGCGCAATTATTGGTACTGGAATGCGTGCCAGTAGAACTGGCAAAACGGGTTAGCGAAGAGCTGGCTATTCCGGTGATTGGTATTGGTGCTGGTAATGTCACTGACGGGCAGATACTGGTTATGCACGATGCGCTGGGCATTACTGGCGGTCATACCCCTAAATTCAGTAAGAATTTCCTGGCACAAAGTGCCGGTGATATTCGCGCCGCCATTAAGCTGTATATTCAGGAAGTTGAAAGTGGCCTATATCCGGCGGAAGAACATACATTCCAGTAAATTTTGCGGATAATACGCTGCTATTACATCCTATTTATACCCAATAGATTTCAAGATGCAGGAAGGCGGCAAGCAGAGGCGAGGCCCATGAATGGGTCGAGTAATCACCGCAGCCAACACACCTGCAATTTGAAAGATGACCGGTATCGGAGAGAAGAATGCTGATTATTGAAACCCTGCCGCTATTGCGTCAGCAAATTCGCCGTTGGCGTCAGGAAGGAAAGCGAGTTGCACTGGTACCAACCATGGGTAACCTGCATGAAGGGCATATGACATTAGTGGAAGATGCCAAAACCCGTGCCGATGTGGTGGTCGTGAGTATTTTTGTCAATCCGCTGCAATTTGAACGCCCGGATGATTTAGCTCGCTACCCACGCACTTTGCAGGAAGATTGCGAGAAGTTGACCCGTCACGGTGTGGATCTGGTATTCGCCCCTGCGGCAGTCGATGTCTATCCAGCCGGTCTGGAAAGCCAGACCTATGTCGACGTCCCTGCCCTGTCTACTATTTTAGAAGGTACCAGTCGCCCTGGTCATTTCCGTGGTGTATCCACTATCGTCAGCAAACTGTTCAATCTGGTGCAACCAGATGTTGCCTGTTTTGGTGAAAAAGATTATCAGCAACTGGCACTGATCCGTAAAATGGTGGCGGATATGGGCTATGACATCAATGTTGTCGGGGTGCCGATTGTGCGGGCGAAAGATGGTCTGGCACTGAGTTCCCGCAATGGCTATCTGACGGCTGAAGAGCGAAAAATCGCCCCGCAGCTCAATAAGATAATGCAAGCTCTGGCCGAGAAACTGATCTTGGGTGAAAGGCAGATTGATGATTTGCTGGCTGACACCGCAGAGCAATTACGCCATGCCGGTTTTACCCCGGATGAACTGTTTATCCGCGATGCCCACACTTTGCAACCATTGACCATCGACAGTCAACAAGCCGTTATCCTGCTGGCCGCCTGGCTGGGTAAAGCACGCCTGATTGATAACCAACAGGTTGATTTGCGTAGTTAACCCCTGACTGCGGTGAATAGCGGCCGAGCCCGGTTTTCACCGCACATCCCCCTTCCCTGCTCCTCTTATTCTTCACCAAACAAGGTGTTAACCCGAAAGCATTTTCTCTGCCTTTTGTATGTAATACATCGCATAAATAAAAGGGGGTTGAAGATGGGAATTAGGGTTGGAAATCATCTGTTTTCCACTGAGATTAGTCACTCAGTCATCGCAAATATAGCGGAAAAAACACTACCACCATCGATGAGTTTATGGGAGATAATAAAGGACTTTTTCTGTTGTACCCATCATGCTGAAGCATTGGATTGTCTCTATCAACTGTACCATCCTCTGAATAATACCGATGCAATGAACCCGGAGGAAATTCGCGGCAACATAGCAAAAGCATTTAATCAATTAAAACAGTTAGCAGCACCAGGATATGAAGAGAGATTTTCTCAGCCTAAGGGGTCTAATAACCAAGAGCAACATTTCACTATTACTGATAAAAATGACGAATTTATATTAAATATAAGAATGAACATTAACACCAATAAATACACAATCTCCACCCCTAGTGGCGACCCAGTATGCCTATATCTGCGACCAAAGTCTGCACAAGCAACCGATAGACCGATGGGATCGGGGGCTTGATAGCAAGTCCCTGTTCCGCTAGCCGCAGACCCGTTTTAGTCTCCTGTTTTTATCACTCAATCGCTGAGCCATAGACAAGCGGTATAAAATCAGCAAAACTGGATGCTTCTCCCTAAATCAATCGATGATGGGATAGGATGCCAGACTTATTCTGGGTAATAACCGGGGTCAAAGGTAAGAGTTATGATACGCACTATGTTGCAAGGCAAACTGCATCGGGTCAAAGTCACTCAAGCTGATTTGCACTATGAAGGTTCCTGCGCTATCGATCAGGATTTTCTGGAAGCCGCTGGCATTCTGGAATACGAAGCCATTGATATTTATAACGTTGATAATGGTCAGCGTTTTTCCACTTATGCTATCTCCGCCGAACGCGGTTCACGGATTATCTCGGTGAACGGTGCCGCGGCGCGTTGTGCTTGTGTCGGTGATAAGCTGATCATCTGTTCCTACGTACAGATGTCTGATGCTGATGCCCGATTGCACCACCCTAAAGTGGCGTATTTTGAAGGTCAGAATCAACTGCAACGCAAAGCTAAAGCGGTACCGGTTCAAGTCGCTTAATTACCCTTTGTACTTGAAGCCGCAGGGGTGTTAGCTACGTTCACTTACCCGAATCACTGACTTCAGTCAGCTCCTCGGGATGCGTTTACTTGCTGGCCTACCTGCGACTCCAATTACTTTGGGTAATATCCTTCTTACTGAAGGCTCAGGTTAGCCACGTTTGCTCACCTGTATTCTTGGTCTTTCAAGATAAAAAATGGTGCCTTACCAGAGCACCATCTTTCATATCCTCTTCATACCATCGAGTTGTTAATCCGACTCCATCACCGCAGGTGCAGGGGCAACCGGCTGGCCAGGTTCATTGGCAATACGCTCTGCCATAGTCGGTATTGAATCAGTACGCAGAATATAAAGCCGTTTGAGGGTATACGGATTATCACCGGGTTTAACCTTGCCTTGTATGGTGGTCACCGCCAAATGGAAACCGGCATTTTTAGCAGCATCAATCGCAGTTTGATTAAAGCCACCGAACGGATATGACAGAAAGATCACGTGCGGATTAAATTGAGATAACGCTCGTCGTGAGTGTTCAAAATCAAAAACAATATTGTGATAAGAACGGCTCAATAAGATAGGGTTACGTTTATTATCAGTCCGGTGTAAAAAATGAGTATGAGACTGAACATCAAATACATCCTGAATCTCTTTCAATTCAGAGATACTCATAAACTGTAATGAATCAGGGTTCCATTTTTGTGGATGGCGCTTAATTCGTGATGAAATAATAAACGCCGTAGCCCGGAAGCCATTTTCTTTCAATATAGGATATGCGTAGCGGTGGACCGATTTAAGACCATCGTCAAAGGTCAGTACTACAACTTTTGCGGGCAGATTAATCTTGTTATTGAGATAACCTTCAAGCTGATAGAGCGAAATCGTGTCGTAACCTGTCTGCTTGAGATAGGTCATCTGGTTACTGAATGCCGCATCAGAGGTGGTGGTTGATGTATTGAGGAAACGTTTATTCTCCTCATTCTTCAACATATGGTGATAGGTCAGGATCGGGATGCCGTTATCGATTTCAGCATCGACACTACTGACATAGCCTAAGCGATCACCAATATTGACCTGATACCAGGTATTCCCTAACCGGCCTTTCAATTTACCCACGATAGGATAACGCAAGTTATCTACCAGCGTAGCAAACTGCTCACTGCGCACATCCGCCGCCAGATAGACAGGAGTTTCGCGCTTGATCAATATATTTTGATTGGGCAGGGGTTTATTCAAATCACCCAAGATATCGTTGGTTTTTCGTGCTTTGTTGATATCTTCTAAATCGTCCTTATCAATAAAGCCGATGCCATTACCAAATTTAAATTCATAGTATTCTGCCGCGGCGGGTAAAACCTGAATAAGTTGATCTTCTTTAATCTCACCGACAGGAATGACCTTCTCACCAACCAGTGAATATATTTCGCTATCACGCTGTGCAACCATATATTTAGGCGTAAGTGTTGCTTCATCAGGTAAGAGATCTGCATGGGTTGCCGGTATCATTACCGACATGACAAGACCGAGTAGCATCCCAATAGCTATTCTGTTTTTATGCCACATTATCGTTCTACTTATGCGCATTTGGCGCTGAATTGAAAAGGGGAAAATCTGGTGCGCCAGCATAGCACGAGACGCCAGAAGTTGAGAAAGACGATATTAGATGGGGACATTATTTATTACGTTTAAATTCCAGTATTAACAACAATTAACTAACTAATAATTCACGATCAATCTCTGCTAATAGCCAAAATCATTGGCGTTACAGCAAGGCGGCAAGTCAGCGCATCCCGATGAGCTTACAGCAGTAAGTGATTCGGGTAAGTGAACGTAGCCAACACCGCTGTAACGTCAAGGCCGAAAAGAATACCCAAAGTCATTGGCGTTACAGCAAGGCGGCAAGTCAGCGCATCCCGATGAGCTTACAGTAGTAAGTGATTCGGGTAAGTGAACGTAGCCAACACCGCTGTAACGTCAAGGCCGAAAAGAATACCCAAAGTCATTGGCGTTACAGCAAGGCGGCAAGTCAGCGCATCCCGATGAGCTTACAGTAGTAAGTGATTCGGGTAAGTGAACGTAGCCAACACCGCTGTAACGTCAAGGCCGAAGGGTATTAGGTGCGTAGCCCACGACCACGCTCTATCAAATACCAAGCCCACGCATAAAACACCGCGATGAATACCACCAAAACACCAATGGTCAATACCAATGGCACATCAGAAATCCCAAGGAAGCCATAACGAAACCCGCTTATCATGTACACAATGGGATTTAGTTTCGATACCGCCTGCCAAAAAGGGGGCAGTAATGATAGCGAGTAAAAGACCCCGCCCAGATACGTCAAGGGGGTCAGCACAAAAGTAGGCACCAGGCTGATATCATCGAACGTTTTGGCAAATACCGCATTCAGTAACCCACCGAGGGAAAACAGAATGGCCGTCAGCATCAATGTCAGTGCAATCATTGACCAAGAGTGGACATGCAACGGTACGAAGAACAGTGAGATAATCGTTACCAGAATACCGACACAGATCCCACGGGCGACCCCACCACCGACATAACCGATAATCACAATATGTGTGGGTACCGGTGCTACCAGCAACTCTTCAATACTGCGCTGGAATTTAGCACCAAAGAACGATGCAGCGACGTTGGCATATGAGTTGGTGATAACCGCCATCATAATCAAGCCGGGAACGATAAATTGCATATAATTAAAACCGCCCATATCACCAATTCGGGCACCAATCAGGTTGCCGAAAATAACGAAATAGAGCGACATAGTAATCACCGGTGGTACCAGTGTTTGAATCCAGATACGAGCAAAACGCGTGATTTCTTTGATCCAAATACTCTGTAATGCTACCCAATATAGGCGGGTCATGCTTTCTCTCCCCCGTTACCATTAACCAAGGTGACAAATAGCTCTTCCAGACGGTTAGCCTTGTTGCGCATACTTTGTACCTGAATTCCCTGAGCGTTCAATTGACTGAATAAACCATTCAGACCTTGCTCACGCTTAACATCAACCTCCAGCGTTGAGGTGTCCGTCAGACGATAGCCATAACCTTCCAGCTTAGGTAGCGGGCTTTTAATACCCAAATCAAAAATAAAGGTTTCTGACTCAAGTTTGCCAAGCAACTGCTTCATGGTGGTATTTTCCACCAGTTCACCATTCTGGATAATACCAATGTTACGGCACAGCATTTCTGCTTCTTCCAGATAGTGAGTAGTCAGAATAATGGTGGTCCCCTGCGCATTCAGCTCTTTCAGGAACCCCCACATCGAGCGGCGTAACTCGATATCCACCCCAGCGGTAGGTTCATCAAGGATTAGCAACTTCGGCTCATGCATCAGCGCACGCGCAATCATCAAACGGCGCTTCATCCCGCCCGACAGCCGGATAGCGCGCTCATTGCGTTTGCTCCACAAATCCAACTGAGTGAGGTATTTCTCGGCACGTTGTAACGCCTCACGCCGCGTGACGCCGTAATACCCCGCTTGGGTAATCACAATCTGCAACACCGTCTCGAATGGGTTGAAGTTAAACTCCTGTGGTACTAACCCAAGTTGGCGTTTGGCATTCACGATATCGTTATCAATATCGTAACCAAAAACTTGTACCTTACCGGACGTTTTGTTCACTAATGAACTGATAATACCAATGGTGGTCGATTTACCCGCACCATTCGGCCCAAGCAGGGCATAAAAATCACCTGCCTCTACGCGCAGATCAATGCCACGTAGTGCCTGAACGCCACCTGCATAGGTTTTGGTTAGTTGCGTTATTTCCAGTGCATATGTCATAAGTAAAAAAGAACCTTATTCTATGAGTTTCTCAGCGATAACAGCATACCCATGCCTTGCTTAGCTCGCCTGTCAGGGCAAGTTACGGGGAGCAGAAGGGATCATGGGTCGATACCGAGAAGATGTTACGCAGACGAAAATTGCGCGATCAACAGGGTCACTGTTCCGATTTCAAAATCGTCATCCTTGCCGTATATTATCTTATCGCAATCCGTTCATTACAGGCTATTTACATTAATGAAAGAAATAGAGAAGCTCCTCGCGAACAATGACATGTGGTCAAACTCTATCAGTAAAGATGACCCCGATTTTTTTGAACACCTGGCGCAAGCCCAGAAACCCCGTTTTCTGTGGATTGGCTGTTCAGACAGCCGCGTCCCCGCAGAGCAACTAACTGGTCTAAAAGCGGGTGAATTATTCGTTCACCGCAATGTAGCCAATCTGGTTATCCATACGGATCTCAACTGCTTGTCCGTGGTGCAATACGCCATCGATGTTTTGCAGGTCGAACACATCATTATCTGTGGTCACCTTGGTTGTGGCGGTGTCGAAGCGGCGATCAAAGGTGAAGAGATGGGCCTTATCGATAACTGGTTACTGCATATTCGTGATCTTTGGTATAAGCACAGCTCACTGCTGGGTGAGCTACCACAAGAAGAACGCAGCGATATGTTATGTAAAATCAATGTCGTAGAACAAGTCTATAACCTGGGTCATTCGACTATTGTCCGGTCCGCCTGGAAGCGTGGGCAGAAAGCCATGATTCACGGCTGGGTCTATGGTATTGAAGATGGCAAACTGACTGATTTGAAAGTCTCGGCCACCAGCCTCAGTAGCCTTGAAGTCCTTTACCGTGAAGCGATGGCAAAGTTACTGCAACCTAATAGAAAAGACTGAACAGTCGCCAGGGAGGGTGTTCAAGCACACCCTCTCCCATCCCTAAATGCTGCTAAAGACACTCGAACTCAAAATATTGACGTGCAGTGACCAGCGGCAAATAAGGCGTAGCGAGCTAAGTCAGTTTGAGTGCGCCCAGCACGCAACAACCGGAGCGTACACGTAGTACGTGAGGATTCTAAGTACTGCGTAATCTCAAAATGGCGACGCACAGTAGCCGTTCCTGATCACTCGTCAAACATGACAACCTTTCCTACATAAGGAAGATGTCTATATCTTTGAGCATAATCGATACCGTAACCCACCACAAATTCATCAGGAATGGCGAAGCCGACCCACTCAACCGGCACCTGAACTTCGCGACGCTCTGGTTTATCCAGCAACGTGCAGATAGCCAGTGACTTCGGCCCACGCAATTGCAGAATTTCACGCACTTTACTTAATGTATTACCGGAGTCGATTATATCTTCAACAATCAGCACATCCTTACCACGGATATCTTCATCTAAATCTTTCAGGATTTTCACATCTCGCGTGGTACTCATGCCATTGCCGTAGCTGGACGCCGTCATAAAATCGACTTCATGGGAAACATCAATGGCACGGCATAAGTCAGCCATAAACATAAATGAGCCACGGAGCAACCCGACCAGCACCATTTCACTGCCGCTGTCGCGGTAGTGTTCGGAGATTTGGCGGCCTAATTCGGCAATTCGGGCTTTGACTTCCTGCTCGGAAATCATGACTTCTACAGTGTGTTTCATAAGTATTTACGTCGCTTTTTTACGTTACTTGCCACAAGAAAGCCGCTGAGTTTACCATAGCCTAAGCGATGTTGCGACGGACTCACCCGCCGCACACATAACCTGTTGATACCCCCTAAGCGCTGACGGTAAAACCCAACATCATGCCAGTATCTTCATGTTCCAACAGATGGCAGTGGGCCATATAAGGCATACTGGCTGGTGCGAGGTGACTAAAACGCACTAATATCTCACTGCGAGCACCTTCCACTCGTACAATATCTTTCCAGCCACGGCGATGCTCTGCCGGTGGTTTGCCGTTTTCTGTCAAAATACGGAACTGTGTCCCGTGGACATGGAAAGGATGTAACATCATGTCGCCTTCACCAGAAACGGTCCACTTCTCGAATTTCCCGAGCTTCGCGTCAAACGCCGGTTCAGTCATCGAGAACGGTTTGCCGTTAATCATATTGGCATGGCTGAAATCAAAAGCTGCCGCACCTTTCATCGCGCCACTCGCCATGCCTTTCATATTGCCACTCTCCATACCGGCCATATTACTGTGATCCATGCCATTCATGGCACCGTTACCCATGTTCATGCCAGCCATTGCTTGCATACCATAACGGCTCATCAGCGCTTGCATCCCTAACATATCCAATTTCGGATCCATCATCAGTTGGAACCAGCGCTCTTGCAGGCCAGTGGCATCGGCTAATGCCGGTACCACAACCAGCGAATCCGGGAGCACCTTGCTACCGGCGGCCAGTGATGGCTGAATGCGCAATACCGGTAATGGCTTATCGAACGGGGCCAGGGTCATACCCATCTGTTTCACTGGCAAAGTAACCAGATCAAGCGGCTTACCATCAGCGGTATCCACCAGCACCTCAAAACGTTCACCCATCAGTATTGGCAACTCACGCACGGCTACCGGTTCGGCCAGTAAGCCACCGTCGCTGGCAATCACATACATCGGGCGGCCATCGCTGAGTGCCAAATTAAGGGAGCGGGCATTACAGCCATTGAGCAGCCTTAGCCGCACCCAACCGCGTGGGGTGATTTGCTGCGGATAGTGTGCTCCATTGGTAAACATCCGATCGCCAAACCAACCAACAGCCGCCGTTATCACATCTAACTGATAATCAATCTGCCCATCTTTACCCAGTAATTTATCCTGCAAAATAACCGGAATATCATCTACACCCCACAGCTTTGGCAGAGGAAGTTTCTCGCTCTCACTGTCATCGATCAGGACCAATCCGCCTAAGCCCATGGCCACTTGCTGGCCAGTTTTCCCATGAGTGTGGGGATGGAACCAGCAGGTAGCCGCCGGTTGATCGACACTAAAAACAACCTGCCGGGTTGTGCCGGGTTGAATCAGTGCCTGTGGACCACCGTCCACTTCGCCGGGGATTTCCAGTCCGTGCCAGTGCACCGTGGTCGCTTCTGGTAGGGAATTAGTGATATCAATAGTGACCGGTTTGCCTCGTTGCAAACGGATGGCAGGCCCCAGTAGATTGCCATTATAACCCCAGGTCTGCGTTGCTGCGGAGGGTAGCCAGGCCACAGTACCGGTCTGGATATTCAAATTAATTTTGCTATTGGCATCGGGCTGGAGCAGAGGTGGAATAGGCAGTGGTGAGAAATCTGCGGCCAAGGCCGCGCGGCTCCATAACGGCAGTGAAGTGGCGGCTCCAAGAGCTGCCGTTAACTTAATAAAATCACGGCGATGCATGGTCGTCTCCATCTTGATAATGAGTGAGTGCCTGCAAGACACAAAAACAGCAGTCTGTGAGCTTAAACCCTCCCCTTACAGGAAGGTCAAGACGTAATCAATCACTTGGTGAATCAATCCAAATCAGGTAAGTGATTCTGGTGATAAATCTGCTTGCAGTAACCTCGCCTGGCAAGGCGCATGGTGCGGGAGAGTCACCTGCATCGCTAACAACCCTGCGGCTTCAACTACGAAGGGTATAATAAAATTTACTCTGAACCATCACAGTGTGATAACGTCTGTTAACAATGAACAAGCCTGTTTCCGCTATGAAAAGAACAACGTTAGTTATGCTGCTGCTTACTCTGTGCGGATTTTCATCTGCCAGTTCTGCATTAAGTGAATCCGAAGCAGAAGATCTTGCGGATCTGACTGCGGTATTTGTCTATCTGAAAAATGATTGTGGTTATAACGAATTACCCAATAACGAAATCAAACGGGCTATCGTCTATTTTGCTCAGCAAAATCGCTGGGACCTGCGTAACTATAATAGCTTTAATATGAAAGCGTTGGGCGAAGAGAGTTATCGCGACCTGCGTGGTATTGCTATTCCAGTTCCTACCAAATGCAAGTCTCTGGCCCGTGACTCGTTGAGTTTATTGGCTTACGCGAACTAACAATCCCGCCTTTATCCTTTCAGTCTGAAATTCCACCGTGCAACCTCATCCAGAGTTGGCTATGATGTTGCCCCCATTTTTCATGGCTGTTACTGCGAAGGAGAAGCCCCGAACATGTCACAGAAAGAACTATGGTATGAAACATTGCATGCCAACTTCGGTCAGTATTTTTCAGTAGAAAATGTGCTGTACCACGAGAAAACCGAGCATCAGGATCTGGTGATTTTTGAAAATCCCGTGCTGGGCCGTGTCATGGCACTGGATGGCGTGGTTCAGACGACCGAGCGCGATGAGTTTATCTATCACGAAATGATGACTCATGTGCCGTTACTGGCCCACGGTCAGGTGAAGAAGGTACTTATCATCGGTGGTGGTGATGGTGCCATGCTGCGTGAAGTCAGCCGCCATAAAAATATCGAACAGATTACCATGGTGGAAATTGACGCCGGTGTCGTGGAGTTCTGCCGCCAATATCTGCCGAATCACAGTGCGGGTGCCTATGACGATCCTCGTTTCACATTAGTTATTGATGATGGTGTTAACTTCGTTAACCAGAGCACTGAAAAATTCGATGTCATCATCTCCGACTGTACCGATCCCATCGGCCCAGGAGAAAGCCTGTTTACCTCAGTTTTCTACGAGGGATGTGCCCGTAGCCTGAACCAAGGCGGCATTTTTGTGGCGCAAAACGGCGTATGCTTCCTACAACAGGATGAAGCCGTCGGCAGCCACAATAAGCTTAACCACTATTTCAGTGATGTCAGTTTTTATCAGGCCGCAATTCCGACCTATTATGGCGGTATTATGACCTTCGCGTGGGCGACTCAGAACCCCTCGCTGCGTCAGTTGGATCTTGCCACGCTACAACAGCGTTTTGCTGAAGCAGGCCTAAACTGCCGCTACTATAACCCAGCCATTCATGTCGGCAGCTTTGCCTTGCCGCAGTATCTGCTGGATGCCTTAACAGCCAAATAAGGAGGTGAACTAAATTGTCCAAGCTTAAACTACACGGCTTCAACAACCTGACCAAAAGCCTGAGTTTTTGTATTTACGATATTTGTTATGCCGAGACCGCAGACGACCGCGATGGCTATATCGCCTACATTGACGAACAGTACAACGCCAACCGCCTGACCGAGATCTTGAGCGAAACCTGCTCGATCATTGGCGCAAATATATTGAATGTCGCACGTCAGGATTACGACCCTCAGGGGGCGAGTGTTACCATTCTGGTCAGCGAAGAACCGGTCGATCCGCGCGATGTTGATACCTCTGAGCACCCCGGCCCGCTGCCAAATGCAGTGGTTGCCCATTTGGACAAGAGCCATATCTGCGTTCATACCTACCCAGAAAGCCACCCTGAAGCGGGGTTATGCACTTTCCGCGCAGATATCGAAGTCTCTACCTGCGGAGTGATTTCACCGCTGAAAGCCCTGAATTACCTTATCCATCAGTTGGAGTCCGACATTGTTACGATGGATTATCGCGTGCGAGGTTTTACCCGTGATATCAATGGGATAAAGCATTTTATCGATCATAAGATCAACTCGATTCAGAATTTCATGTCTGACGATATGAAGTCGCTGTATCACATGATGGATGTGAATGTTTATCAAGAAAACATCTTTCATACCAAGATGATGTTGAAAGACTTCGATTTGAAGCATTACCTGTTTAACGCCAAGCCGGAAGAGCTGAGTGCCGCAGAAAGAGAACGTATTACTCGCCTGTTATATAAAGAGATGCAGGAAATCTACTATGGCCGCAATGTGCCAGAAATGTGATACGTTGCCGGTAATACCACTGTATTTATATGTTATTAATCAGTAATAAGTCAGACAAGAAACCGATTAATCGGGCATAACTCTTTTTGCCCGGTTAATACCTCCAACTCAAGGAATGACCCCGCGAATGAACCGCCTCCCCACCCTATATGGCATTATTGCAATCCTGCTTTGGAGCATGAGTGTCGCTTTAACGCGCGGACTATCTGAAACCTTGGGTCCGTTTGGGGCCGGAGCGGCAATTTACAGCCTGAGTGGAGTTTTGGTGTGGTTGGTGGCGGGTAAACCTACGTTACGTGGACAGCATCCAGCTTATCTGTACGGTTGTGGTTTACTATTTGTGGTGTATATGGTGGCGTTCGCTTTGGCTATTGGTATGGCTAATGACCGTCAGCAGACACTGGAAATTGGCTTGATCAATTACCTGTGGCCGAGTTTAACCTTGCTGTTAGCGGTTCCATTACTTAAGCTGCGTGCCCGTTGGTGGTTATGGCTGGGAGTTGCACTTGCTCTATTCGGTGTAATCTGGGTAGTCAGCGGTGGAAACGGACTAGATATCAACGTATTGAGCACCAATGTTCGCAGTAACCCTCTGGCCTACAGCCTGGCACTCATCGCGGCGTTTACCTGGGCGGCTTATTCCAATCTGGTCCGTTTGTACAGCCGTGGACCAGGGGCGTTGCCGCTGTTTTTACTCGCCTGCGCCCTGTGTTTGTGGGTCATGTTCTTTATGCTGACCCCCGGCAAGTTGCATTTCACCACACGGGCAACATTTGAACTGTTACTTATGGGAGCCAACACTGCGCTGGCCTATCTGTGTTGGGATATTGCCATGAAAAAGGGCAATGCCACATTAGTGGCTGCTCTATCCTACTTCACACCACTGCTATCGATATTGATTGCCAGCTTGTGGCTCAATACCCTGCCCTCAGCCGCTTTCTGGCCTGGAGTGGCGATGGTGGTGGTAGGTTCTCTGCTGTGCTGGTCTGCCAGCCGCAATCCCCTTCGGACTTGAAGCCGCAGGTTGGCAGCAACTCCAAGTTCTTTGAGTAAATATTTTATTTAGAAGTAATGAAGTTACGATAGCCTTTCAATACCAGCAGAAAGTCCTCTAACCCGCACAGACAGAGGCTTTCTTCATCATAGTAATTCATGCCCTCTTCCATCTCATCGCCGTCTAGATCCAGTTGATTGGCACGCACCATCACTTCTTCCCCATCCAGCCACAAGGTATATTCATGGCCGGTCAACTGCCACTGGCGCTCACTGCCTTTCACTTCCATAGCGGCAGCTTCAATTTGATCGAGTTTCGCCAGGTCGCCCTTAATCTCTTCATTGAGCCAATGGCCGATCACTTCATGTCCCATGGAGAATCTGACCAGCACTTGCCCTGTTAAATCACGCAAGAATTCATAGTCCATAGCATGCCCTCCTGATGCTCTTATAATTATTGTAACCGTATTTAGCCCACCCACTTGGCGCAAGCTCGCAAAGCCGGTAAATACCACTAAGATTTCACTACCAGACGGTTTGTTTAAAATAGAAACGGGAGGCCATAGGCCTCCCGTCAGATACGTATTATACATCATACCCAAAGTAATTGGTGTTACAGATAGGCGGCAAGCTAACAGCCCTGTAACTCCAAAGACAAAGGGTATAGCTGTTTAGACTGCGGTTTGGAAGATAACACCGTCAGCTTTGTCCGTATATTGGCTCAACTGATCGAAGTTCAGGTAGCGATAAGTATCCTCTGCGGTCTTATCAACCTGAGCCATATAAGTTTGATATTCCTCAGGCGTTGGCAGACGCCCCAGCAGTGATGCAATCGCCGCCAGTTCAGCCGACGCCAGATAGACATTTGCCCCATTCCCCAAGCGATTCGGGAAGTTACGGGTTGACGTAGAAACCACTGTCGCACCATCAGCCACACGAGCCTGGTTACCCATACACAGTGAACAGCCCGGAATCTCAATACGGGCACCACTCTTACCAAAGACGCTGTAGTAGCCCTCTTCAGTCAACTGTGCGGCATCCATTTTGGTCGGCGGTGCAACCCACAAACGTGTTGGCAATTGGCCTTTATGTTGATCCAGCAACTTACCCGCCGCACGGAAGTGGCCAATGTTGGTCATGCAAGAACCGATAAACACTTCATCGATCTTGCTGTTAGCCACATCAGACAACAAGCGAGCATCATCTGGATCGTTTGGCGCACACAGAATAGGTTGTGTGATATCAGCCAGATCGATTTCGATTACCGCTGCATATTCCGCATCGGCATCGCCTTCCAGTAGATTTGGATTCGCCAGCCAGCTTTCCATACCATTAACCCGTCGCTCCAGCGTACGGCGGTCGCCGTAGCCTTCCGCAATCATCCACTTCAACAAGACGATATTGGATTGCAGGTATTCAGTGATCGGCGCTTTATCCAATTTAATGGTACAACCAGCAGCAGAACGTTCAGCGGAAGCATCGGCCAACTCGAATGCCTGTTCGACTTTCAGCTCTGGCAGGCCTTCAATTTCCAGAATTCGGCCAGAGAAGATGTTCTTCTTGCCTTGCTTCTCAACCGTCAGCAGGCCTTCCTGAATCGCGTAGTAAGGAATTGCATGCACCAGATCACGCAGAGTGATACCCGGCTGCATTTTACCTTTAAAACGCACCAGCACCGATTCAGGCATGTCCAAAGGCATTACACCTGTTGCGGCCGCAAAGGCCACCAAACCAGAACCTGCCGGGAAGGAGATCCCAATCGGGAAACGAGTATGGGAATCACCACCGGTACCAACCGTATCTGGCAACAGCATGCGGTTCAACCACGAGTGGATGATGCCATCACCAGGACGCAGCGATACGCCACCACGGTTCATAATGAAATCAGGCAAAGTATGGTGAGTGGTCACATCAACGGGCTTAGGATAAGCGGCAGTATGACAGAATGACTGCATCACCAAATCAGCGGAGAAGCCCAGACAGGCCAGGTCTTTCAGTTCATCACGGGTCATCGGGCCGGTGGTGTCTTGTGAACCGACCGAGGTCATCTTAGGTTCGCAGTATTCGCCTGGGCGCACACCTTCAACACCACATGCGCGGCCAACCATTTTCTGTGCCAGCGAGAAGCCTTTATTGCTTTTGGCAACCGGCTTCGCCACACGGAATACTTCGCTGACTGGCAGACCCAGCGACTCACGAGCTTTAGTGGTCAAGCCACGGCCAACAATCAGTGGAATACGCCCACCAGCACGGACTTCGTCCAGCAACACGTCAGTTTTCAGCTCGAAGGTCGCGAGTATCTCACCAGTATCATGGCGGCGTACTTCGCCGAGATACGGGAAGATATCAATCACGTCGCCCATGTTTAGATTGGCAACATCCACTTCGATTGGCAAAGCACCGGCATCTTCCATCGTGTTAAAGAAGATCGGGGCAATTTTGCTGCCCAGCACCACACCGCCGCCGCGCTTGTTCGGCACGTAAGGGATGTCGTCGCCCATAAACCACAGCACCGAGTTAGTGGCGGATTTACGGGAAGAACCGGTACCGACTACATCACCGACGTAGGCCAGCGGGAAACCGATTTTGTTCAGTTCTTCGATCTGTTTGATCGGGCCAACGCTACCCGGTTGATCTGGGTGAATGCCTTCACGGGCATTTTTCAGCATCGCCAAGGCATGTAGTGGAATATCAGGGCGCGACCAGGCATCTTGCGCCGGGGACAAATCATCGGTATTGGTTTCACCGGTTACTTTGAATACGGTGACCGTGATTTTTTCGGCCAAAGGCGGTCGGGAGAGATACCATTCGGCATCAGCCCAGGATTGCATCACCTTCTTGGCGTGTGGGTTACCCGCTTTGGCTTTTTCTTCCACATCGTAGAAGTTATCAAACATCAGCAAGGTGTGAGATAACGCTTTGCCCGCAATCGGTGCCAGCTTTTCGTTATCTAACGCATCAATCAGCGGATGAATGTTATAACCGCCCTGCATAGTGCCAAGCAGTTCAATCGCTTTTTCAGCGTTAATCAGAGGGGAGTTGGCTTCACCCTTGGCAATCGCCGCCAGGAAACCGGCTTTAACGTAGGCTGCTTCATCAACACCGGGTGGAACACGGTTGATCAGCAGATCTAACAAAAATTCTTCTTCGCCCGCCGGCGGATTTTTTAATGATTCAACCAGCGCGGCCATTTGTGATGCATCTAATGGCTTGGGGACGATACCCTCAGCAGCACGCTCGGCTACGTGCTTACGGTATTCTTCTAGCACGACTCTCTCCTCGCTTTTATTGTCATTTATACCCATCATCTTTCAAACCGCAGATGTGTTGGCTGCTCTCGCTCACCCGAATCACTTACTTATGTAAGCTCATCGGGACTCTCTCGTTGGCCGCCTTCCTGCACCTTGAAATCTATTGGGTATATTTCCAGGCTATCAGTAGCCACCAGCCATCATCACTGATGCAGTAGGTGTAAGTAAGATGCCCAGTTTGCCCAGCCAGCATACCAGTATTTGAACTCAGTGTTAATTCGTTCACATAAAAGCAACATTAAATTTTTGCTGAATCGTTGAGCGCAGTGTAATCACCTGAAGTATTGATAATGGCTCTCAGTTAGCCTCTCACCGTAGGGCAATATCCGCAAAAACACCGCTGTATGATAACCACAGTAAATGAATGGATACCATCTCTCTATGAGAATCTCGTGCTATTGATATGACTTTTAGGGTGATAAATAACGAAGGGAAGATATTGTGGCGATAAATGAAGCAGAAACAGTCGATAACCACTGTTTCTGCTTTGATAAAAGACTCTATGCCCCAAGTATGAAGGGCATTTAGAATTGGGTATTCAAGCTAACAAAATAGGTCCGGCCCGGCTCATTGTAAGTCGCTGCCCCTGCACCCGCGATACCGGCTACGCTCTGAGCATTCCCGGCACGGAACTGGCGTTTGTCGAACAGGTTTTCAATCCCAGTGGTGACACTGACATTTTTTGTCACTGTATAGCTAGCACTGAGACCAAAGATGGCATATGGGCTGACTTCATTGCGTGCCGTACCCGTAACCGGCAGACCTTGATAGTCATATTTTTTCGGCTTCTGACGCCCATACCAGGTCACCGTGGATAGCAGTGACAAATCATCAGTTGCCTGCCAGTTCAGTGAACTATTCAAAGTAAACTCCGGCGTGATCGATAAGTAATCGCCGGTGCTTTTGTTCTTCGACTCCAGCATGTAGGTCAGATTGCTGCTCCACTGTACTGTCTCAGTGAAGGGCACGGTCAGATTACCTTCCAACCCTTCCACCAACGCTTTCGGCACGTTACTCCACTTGAAGATATCGGAATTAGCATAAGTACCGGTACCACCACTGGCAGTCCCGAGGGAGACCAAACCCGGCTCGATCTTATTACGATAATCATTACGGAAGTAAGTGATACCGGCAATAATGCCGTCATCGTGGAACTCGAACCCGATCTCTTTGTTTACGCTGGTTTCAGCAGACAGAGAATCATTACCCATCAGGTAGCAACTGCCGCCACCGCCATAGCAACCTTGACCACGGCTATATAACAGATAGTTAGGGTTGGTTTGATAGAGATTTGGCGCTTTATAAGAACGGGCAATACCCATTTTCATGGTGAAGTAATCACCCAGTTCCTGTGACAGATTCAGGCCCGGACTCCAGTTACTTCCCGCGGTGCTGTGATGATCAAAGCGCAGTGCTGGGGTGAGCATGGTGGTATCCGTCAACTCGATATTATCCTCAACAAATACCGAGGCTATCTGCGCCGAGCTACGAGTATTACGCCCAGTCCCCGTCAAGCCGCTGACACTGCCACCCTCACTCGTCGTTTGGGTATTAGAGCTTGGATCGTTCATTTTCTGGTCATTCCATTCCGCCCCCACGGTCAGCACCTGATTAACGCCCAATTCAAATGGCAGGTTAACCTCGGAGTGGGCCAGATAGTTGTCCAGCTTGATAGTACTGAAATATTTATTTGAGAATATGCCTTCTGTACCGCCCGCCAGCCCCTCATTAATTCGTGAGTTGCGCGTATCTTCATACTGAAAATAGGAGGTTGTACTGACGCCGTTATCCCAAAAGCCACGGTGTGTTAGCGAGAAATTATCGCGGTACATCACGTTAGTTTCCGCACCGTATAAGCTGCGAACTATGGCATTGCTGTTTGTGTTTTGTGTATCACCGGCATAAATATTTCCCTGGCGGCTATAACCTGCCTCGAACTCCAGAGATTGGCCTTGGGCAAATTCCCAACGCAGTAACCCGTTGATATCTTTATTTCGTACCCCTTCACGGCCAGCAGGCAGTGTACCGGCCTGGTTACCGGTACGGGCAGATTCATGGCCTTGGTTAATATCCCAATCATCAGCATCGGTTTTATTGTATCCGCCATACAAGCGGAAACTGACGGTATCACTTAGCGGCCCCAACAGACTGAAATCGGTACGACGAGTCGCGCCTTCCTCGCTGTGCTGCGGCAGGTTCATATAGGCGTTCCAGCTACCATGTAGTTCTTTGTCCGGCTGTTTGGTGATGATATTCACTACACCACCGGCTGCACCGTTGCCATAGCGTGCCGCTGACGGCCCGCGTAAAACTTCTATTTTCTCAACCATATTCGCGGGAACCCAGTTGGTATCACCACGGGTATCACGTTCACCACGCCAGCCATAACGCACCGCATTACGGCTGGAGACCGGTATGCCATCAATCATAATCAGCGTATTTTCAGGTCCCATGCCACGAATATCAATTTGGCGATTATTGCCACGCTGACCACTGGCAGAGTTACCGGAAAGATTAACACCCGGCATGGTGCGGATAATTTCGGACAGGTCATTCGCGGGTGGCCGTTTGCGGATATCTTCTGCGGTGATAGTGGATGCCCCCAGCGCCTGACGAACTTGCTGTTGAGCGGTCACCACCAGCGTATCTCCGGTGGTTGCCGACCCACCGGCCACAGCAGGCTCTTGCTGCGATGTGGTGGCGGTTGTTTGCGCTGTCGTCTGTGTCGCTGCTGTGGACTCAGCTTGATTTGTCGCTTGAGTTTGTGCCCAGAGCGGAGTCGATATGCAAATACCGATCAATGTCGTCAGAGAACGCCGTTGCCATTTTACTTTCATTACACTTTCCCCTGATGCAAAAAAGCCCACAGCAAATATCCGCAGAGTAAAATCTCTGGCAATCTATTCGTTGGGCGATAAAGGCGAACAAGATTGATAATTATTTCCATTATCAATTCATCGCGTTAATTGTTACATTTGCATATAGGGAAAAGGTTTGTGCAAACAGCAAATCTGTTTGTCAGAACGTCAATGTTGTCATAATGTCAGTGGAGAGTTCGTCATGTCGGCGGTGAAGCAAAACAAATTACGCAATGTCTCTCCCTCATCCAAACCGATTTATCGTGAACAAATTGTGCAACAATCGAATCTGGTTGCCAGTGATTATCAACTGAGCAGCGTGAAATCATTGTCCACTGACCCGGTATTGTTTGGCGACTTTCAAGTATTGCGTCTGAACCCACATCTGATTTTACATACCGCGAATGTCACCAACCTCTGTGATATCAAGACACAAAACCGGCTTAATCCAGCACTGAAACTGGCTATTGTGGTTAGTGGCAGCGCGCATATCTCATTCGGCGGTCAACAGTTGCATTTGCAGGAAAAAGGCGATGCCTCGCTGGTCTCATTAACTGAAAGCACCCTGTTTACTCGCCACGGTAAAAACAACAGTCACGAGCGCACATTAACACTGACTTTTGACCGTGAATGGCTGTATGGCGATTTGCTGCCACAAGCCGGCGCATGGGATACGTTGTATAACTTTACCCAACAGCATCTGGCGATTCATTTATGGCGCCCATCAGTTCACTCGCAAGCCATTGCTCAGAAAATAGCGAGCGCCCCACCCTTTTCAACGCCGCTGGAGCGGTTGCAATGGGAAACACAATGTATTGGGCTGATCATTGAAGCGTTCAGTTCACTGGAGCAGCAAGCTCAACAGCAAAATAAAATCTCATTACGTGGATTGAACCGAGTCCAGCAGGTACGTGACTGGCTGGAAAGTGGTGAGGCTGACCACCTATCGATGAGTGAATTAGCCGGTCTGGTGAATATGAGCCAGAGTACCTTGCAGCGACGTTTTCGTGAAAGTTACCACATTACGGTATTTGAATATCTGCGCCATTGTCGTTTAAAGCGGGCCATGCTGGCATTACAGAAAGAAGGAGTCAGTATCGATCAAGCCGCCGCCATTGCTGGTTATACCAGCCCAGCCAACTTTGCCACCGCACTGCGGCGGACCTTTCATATCTCGCCCAGTCAACTACGGGCGGGATCGATTTTTGATCGATAAAAAATACCTGAGTGATAAAAACCTTTAAACAAAAAAACGGCCCCTGTTAAGGAGCCGCTTCATTATCTTGCTGTATTAGCGAAAATTATTTCTTTTTCGCTTTCGGATTAGGCAAGTCGGTAATGCTACCTTCGTAGATTTCCGCAGCCAGACCGACAGATTCATGCAAGGTAGGGTGAGCATGGATGGTCAACGCGATATCTTCCGCATCACAACCCATCTCGATCGCCAGACCGATTTCACCTAACAGTTCACCACCGTTAGTCCCAACAATGGCACCACCGATGATACGGTGAGTTTCTTTGTCGAAGATAAGTTTAGTCATACCGTCTGCGCAATCTGAAGCGATAGCACGGCCCGATGCCGCCCACGGGAAGGTGGAGGTCTCAAAGCTGATGCCTTTTTCTTTCGCTTCTTTCTCAGTCAGACCCACCCATGCGACTTCAGGTTCAGTGTACGCAATAGATGGAATGACTTTCGGATCGAAGTAATGTTTCAGGCCGGAGATAACTTCAGCAGCAACATGACCTTCGTGCACACCTTTATGTGCCAGCATTGGCTGACCCACGATGTCACCGATAGCAAAGATATGCGGCACGTTGGTACGCAGTTGTTTATCAACGTGGATAAAGCCACGCTCATCAACTTCTACACCAGCCTGACCGGCATCCAGCAATTTGCCGTTAGGTACACGGCCGATAGCCACCAGAACGGCATCATAGCGCTGTGGTTCTGCTGGCGCTTTTTTGCCTTCCATCGTGACATAGATACCGTCTTCTTTGGCTTCTACCGCCGTCACTTTGGTTTCCAGCATCAGGTTGAACTGCTTGCTGATGCGCTTGGTGAAAACTTTCACCACGTCTTTATCAGCAGCCGGAATAACCTGGTCAGCCATTTCTACCACATCAATTTTCGAGCCCAGCGCATGGTAAACCGTACCCATTTCCAGACCGATGATGCCACCGCCCATAACCAGCAGACGTTCAGGTACGGTTTTCAGTGCCAGTGCATCAGTTGAGTCCCAAACACGTGGGTCTTCATGAGGAATAAATGGCAGTTGGATTGGGCGAGAACCGGCCGCGATAATCGCGTTATCGAAGGTAATGGTAGTTGGGCCATTTTCGCCTTCAACCACTAAGGTATTCGCGCCAGTAAATTTACCAAAACCATTAACCACTTTGACTTTACGGCCTTTAGCCATACCTGCCAAACCACCGGTCAACTGATTGATAACTTTCTCTTTCCAGACACGGACTTTATCAATGTCAGTTTTAGGCTCACCAAAAACGATACCGTGTTCAGCCAGCGCCTTAGCTTCTTCGATAACTTTGGCAACGTGCAACAATGCCTTGGAAGGGATACAACCCACATTCAGGCAAACACCACCCAAAGTAGAGTAACGCTCAACCAGAATGGTTTCCAAACCTAAATCCGCGCAACGAAAAGCAGCAGAGTACCCTGCTGGACCTGCCCCAAGTACCACGACCTGAGTTTTAATTTCAGTACTCATCATGACCTCTTAATTGTTTGTCCGGCGAAATACCCTTCATCTTTCAAACTGTAGGCGCGTTAACACCCCTGCGACTTCAAGAACGAAAGGTATAACAAGGCCGGCGCTAAGCCGGCCTTGACGATTACATCACCAGACGACGAATGTCGGCCAGCATGTTGTTGATGATGGTGATAAAGCGCGCACCATCAGCACCGTCAATCACACGGTGGTCGAAGGAGAGCGACATCGGCATCATCAGACGCGGCTGGAACTCTTTACCGTTCCAGACTGGCTCTATCGCAGACTTGGATACACCCAGAATAGCCACTTCCGGCGCGTTAACAATCGGCGCGAAGTGAGTTGTCCCGATACCGCCCAGGCTGGAGATGGTGAAGCAACCGCCCTGCATTTCGCCAGCGGTCAGCTTACCATCACGAGCTTTCTTGGAGATAGCCATCAGTTCACGGGACAGTTCAGTGATGCTTTTCTTGTTCACATCCTTGAATACCGGAACGACCAGACCATTTGGCGTATCTACCGCGACACCGATGTTGATGTACTTTTTCAGTGTCAGCTTCTGACCGTCTTCGGACAGTGAGCTGTTGAAACGTGGCATCTGCTCGAGAGCAGCAGCAACAGCTTTCATGATGAACACCACTGGGGTGAACTTCACGTCCAGCTTACGCTTGGCAGCTTCGTCGTTCTGCAGCTTACGGAACGCTTCCAGATCGGTGATATCGGTTTTGTCGAAGTGAGTTACATGTGGGATCATGACCCAGTTACGGCTCAGGTTCGCACCAGAGATTTTCTGGATACGGCCTAATTCAACTTCTTCAATCTCACCGAACTTGCTGAAATCAACTTTCGGCCAAGGCAGCATGCCCGGCAGACCGCCGCCAGTGGCAGCAGTTGGTGCTGTTTCAGCACGTTTGACCGCATCTTTCACGTAGGCCTGAACGTCTTCGCGCAGGATACGACCTTTACGGCCGGTACCTTTCACTTTCGCCAGGTTTACGCCAAATTCACGCGCTAAACGGCGGATAACCGGCGTGGCATGCACGTAAGCGTCATTCTCAGCGAACTCGCCTTTGCTCTCAGCTTTCGCGCCAGGAGCGCTGGCCGCTTTAGCCGGTGCAGCAGCAGGAGCCGCTTGCTGGGCAGGCGCGGCAGCAGGGGCTGCGCCTTCCACTTCGAACACCATAATCAGCGAGCCGGTTTTAACTTTGTCGCCAGTGTTGATTTTGATTTCTTTAACGGTACCGGCAAATGGTGCTGGCACTTCCATTGAAGCCTTATCGCCTTCAACGGTGATCAGTGATTGTTCAGCGGCAACTTTATCCCCGACTTTAACCATCACTTCAGTCACTTCAACTTCATCATCGCCGATGTCTGGCACGTCGACATTTTTAACCGCAGAGGCTGTTGCCGCCGCCGGTGCTGCTGCCGGTGCTGACTCAGTTGCCGCAGCGGGTGCCGCAGCACCTGCTACTTCAAATACCATGATAAGAGAACCGGTGCTGACTTTATCGCCAGTGCTGATTTTGATCTCTTTAACGGTACCGGCGAATGGCGCTGGCACTTCCATAGAGGCTTTATCGCCCTCTACAGTGATCAGCGATTGTTCAGCCGCAACAGTGTCGCCCACTTTGACCATAATCTCGGTGACTTCAACTTCGTCAGAACCGATATCCGGCACCGCAACGTCTTTCGCCGCGCTGGCCACAGAAGCCGCTGCCTGAGCCGGGGCTGCTGGCTTTTCTTCGGCTGTTGCAGGCGCCGCAGCGGCACCTGTTGCTTCGAAGATCATCATCAGTTTGCCGGTCGCGACAGTATCGCCAACTGCAATTTTGATTTCTTTAACTACGCCCGCCTGCGGTGATGGGACTTCCATGGAAGCTTTATCACCTTCAACGGTGATAAGCGACTGTTCCGCTTCAACGGTATCGCCTACTTTCACCATAATTTCGGTGACTTCCACTTCATCTGCACCGATGTCTGGTACGTTAATTTCAATAGCCATTTGTTCTTTACCTCTTATGCCAGACGCGGGTTAACTTTATCGGCGTCGATACCAAACTTGGTAATTGCTTGTGCAACTACGCTGGCGTCGATGTCACCGCGTTTAGCCAATTCACCCAGAGCTGCAACCACAACGTAAGAAGCATCAACTTCGAAGTGGTGACGCAGGTTCTCACGGCTGTCAGAGCGGCCGAAACCATCTGTACCCAGAACGCGGAACTCGCTGGCAGGAATGAAGTTACGAATTTGTTCAGCGAACAGCTTCATGTAGTCAGTTGAAGCAACTGCTGGTGCGTCGTTCATGACTTGAGCCACATAAGGAACGCGTGGCGTTTCTGTTGGGTGCAGCATGTTCCAACGCTCACAATCCTGACCGTCACGAGCCAGTTCAGTGAATGAAGTTACGCTGTACACGTCAGAACCAACACCGTAGTCGTTAGCCAGAATCTGAGCCGCTTCGCGAACGTGACGCAGGATTGCACCTGAACTCATCAACTGCACTTTGCCTTTGCTACCTGCAACAGTTTCCAGTTTGTAGATACCTTTACGGATACCTTCTTCTGCGCCCTGTGGCATTGCTGGCATGTGGTAGTTTTCGTTCAGCGTGGTCAGGTAGTAATAGACGTTTTCCTGCGCTTCACCGTACATACGCTCCAGACCGTCATGCATGATGACAGCAACTTCATAAGCATAGGCCGGATCGTAAGAGATACAGTTCGGGATAGTCAGTGACTGAATGTGGCTATGACCATCTTCATGTTGCAGACCTTCGCCATTCAGAGTAGTACGACCTGAAGTACCACCGATCAGGAAGCCACGCGCCTGTTGGTCACCCGCAGCCCAGCACAGGTCACCGATACGTTGGAAACCAAACATGGAGTAGTAGATGTAGAACGGGATCATTGGCAGATCATTGGTGCTGTATGAGGTCGCAGCAGCCAGCCATGAAGAGGCAGCACCCAGTTCGTTGATCCCTTCTTGCAGGATCTGGCCTTTTTCGTCTTCTTTGTAGTAAGCAACCTGCTCACGGTCTTGCGGGGTGTACTGCTGACCATTCGGGCTGTAAATACCAATCTGACGGAACAGACCTTCCATACCAAAAGTACGCGCTTCGTCAGCAATGATTGGAACAATTCTGTCTTTGATAGATTTGTTCTTCAGCATCACGTTCAGCACACGCACGAAGGCGATAGTGGTAGAGATCTCTTTGTTCTGCTCTTCCAGCAAGGAGCTGAAATCTGACAACGCAGGGATTTCCAGCTTCTCGGTGAACTTAGGCATGCGGGTTGGCACATAGCCTTCCAGCGCCTGACGACGTTCATGCAGATATTTGTACTCTTCGGAATCTTTCTCGAAGGTAATGTAAGGCAGTTTTTCGATATCAGCATCGGCAACTGGTACATTGAAACGATCGCGGAAGTGGTGAACCCCTTCCATGTTCATTTTCTTCACCTGGTGAGCAATATTTTTACCTTCTGCTGTTTCGCCCATGCCGTAACCTTTAATGGTGTGGGCCAGGATAACAGTTGGTTTACCGGTGGTTTCTTGTGCTTTCTTCAGTGCGGCAAAGACTTTCTTCGGATCATGACCGCCACGGTTCAGAGACCAGATCTCATCGTCGCTCATGTCTTTCACTAATGCAGCAGTTTCAGGGAAACGGCCAAAGAAGTGTTCGCGGACATAAGCGCCGTCTTTGGATTTAAAGGTCTGGTAGTCGCCATCCAGGGTTTCGTTCATCAATTGGATCAGTTTACCGCTGGTATCTTTACGCAGTAGCTCATCCCAACGACTACCCCAAATCACTTTCAGAACCTGCCAGCCAGCACCATTGAAGATACCATCCAGCTCATTGATAATCTTGCCGTTACCGGTAACCGGGCCATCCAGGCGCTGCAAGTTACAGTTGATAACGAAGACCAGGTTATCCAGTTTTTCACGGGTCGCGATGGTGATCGCACCTTTGGATTCCGGCTCATCCATCTCGCCGTCGCCCAAGAAGGCGTACACGGTCTGTGCTGCAGTGTCTTTCAGACCACGGTGATGGAGGTATTTCAGGAACTTGGCCTGATAGATTGCACTGATTGGGCCAAGGCCCATCGATACAGTTGGGAACTGCCAGAATTCAGGCATCAGTTTCGGATGCGGGTAAGAAGACAGACCCTTACCATCGACTTCCTGACGGAAGTTATCCATTTGCTCTTGAGTCAGGCGGCCTTCAAGGAAAGCACGCGCGTAAACACCTGGAGAAATGTGGCCCTGGAAGTAAACCAGATCGCCGCCGTCTTTTTGGTTACGAGCACGGAAGAAGTGGTTGAAGCAAACCTCGTAGAAGGTAGCGGAAGACTGGAAGGATGCCATGTGGCCGCCCAAATCCAGATCTTTCTTCGACGCACGCAACACGGTCATCACAGCATTCCAACGGATAGCGCTACGAATACGACGCTCAAGCTCCAGGTTGCCAGGGTAAGCGGGTTCGTCTTCTACCGCGATGGTGTTGATGTAATCACGGTTGGCAGAACCTGCCGCAACGCTCACGCCACCTTTACGGGCTTCGCCCAAAACCTGATCAATCAGATACTGAGCACGCTCAACACCCTCTTCACGGATGACCGATTCGATCGCCTGTAGCCAGTCGCGGGTTTCGATCGGATCCACGTCATTATTTAAACGTTCTGACATGGTGGTATTCCTTATCTGTTTCTAATGGTTTATTTGGAGCCTATCTTCCTGTGCTTTAACCCCAGGCTAAAGCACGTGCCCTGGTGAAAACACCGGAAGATAGGCCCATCAGTTTGTCCCCGTCATACTTCAAGCTGTAGAGGCGTTGGCTGTACTCTCTCACCCCAGTCACTTACCCAAGTAAGCTCCTGAGGATTCATTCCCTTGCCGCCTACCTACAACTCGAATTATTTTGGGTATAGTTGCCGCTAATAATTCTCAAATGAGAATAACTACCCAACGAAATTGGAGTTACGGCAGCGCTGCCAGAGAACGAATCTCGATGAGCTGACCCAAGTCAGTGATTCGGGTGAGTTCACGCAGCTGACAACCCTGTAGCTTCAAGTACGAGGGGTATAAAACGAGTTATTGAGGTCTTGCAGAGGCGCAACCTGAATGATTCGTTTCTAGTCCTTGCGCTGTTGGAGCCGACGCAAAGATCGCTCACGGCGACTGTGCTCCCGACTAAGATCCAACAGAATTTCCTCGATAAACGCCAAGTGACGGTGTGAAGCTTCGCGGGCTTTCTCTGGCTCGCGTGCCACAATCGCCTCAAAAATCCCGGCGCGGTGACTGCTTACTGTTGCCAGCATTTCGCGGCGCGAGTAAAGCAATTCAAAGTTCTGTCTTACGTTTTGTTCCAGCATCGGCCCCATGCAACGCAGTAAATGCAGCAAAACCACATTATGCGCAGCCTCTGTGACAGCCACTTGATACTGCATAACGGCATCTGCCTCAGCATCTAAATCGCCGTTATCCTGCGCTTGCTGAATAACAGTATGGCATTCACGGATACGTTGCAGATCTTCATCAGTGCCGCGCAATGCTGCATAATAGGCAGCAACACCTTCGAGAGCATGACGGGTTTCTAACAGATCGAATTGTGATTCTGGATGGTCAGCCAGTAGCTCTGCCAGCGGATCGCTAAAGCTTTGCCACAGATTGGTTTGCACGAAAGTCCCGCCCCCCTGACGACGCAACAGCAGTCCCTTAGCTTCTAAGCGCTGAATTGCTTCTCGCAAAGAAGGTCGGGAAACATCAAATTGCTTCGCCAACTCGCGTTCAGGCAGTAATTTCTCCCCCGGACGCAGCGTCCCTTCCAAGATCAGGTATTCGAGCTGCTGCTCGATGACATCTGATAATTTGGGCTGACGTATTTTGTTGTAGGCCATAATTTGTTGTAAGTCGCGCTGTAAGCCGTATTGAGTGAATCGTCTCTGCGAGTAGCGCGGAGTCAATTGGTAATACCAATTTCAAAAACGTGACGATAAAGTAACAAAGTATTCACTAGCTGTCCATACGGACCTTGACCAAAATCATGAAACCCAGCACATTTTAACAACTTCACTGATAAAGCAATGCAAAGTGATAACGTAGCAGTGGTAATACCATTACCTGGCAGCCTCGGGTTTTAACTTTTATGAAACGGGTAATTAGGCAAGCTGAAGCGTTAAAGTGATTTTATTTGTGAATATAAATCCTGTAAATTTGAATTTATATTCAAACAAAAACAAGAAAAGTCTGTATCCCTCTGTCTCTCGCCTTAAAACTGGTATGACCATTATAAAAATGGCTTACTGGTGGCTTTTCAACCCAAAAAAGCACATTCCTGCTTTTCCTCAAAACAACAGCTTGATCACGCATCAACATTTTTCTTGCTGTTTTGGCTAAAACTTCACCGATTAAAATAAAAAGCAGATGCAATAATTCTCGCCTACCACTATTCTCTTTTAAACGGTAGCCTAAAGAGAAAATTCCCAGAAAAGTCACCGTAAACAAAATAATACAAATAATGTAATCAAAACCTTACGCATAGCAAGCGGCACCTATTTATACCCAATAGATTTCAAGTTGCGGGAAGGCGGTAAGAGATTATTCCAAGGATGGGCTGAGTAACGAGTACAGCCAATATATTTGCAGTTTGAAAGATGACGGGTTTGCCCGCTAAAAGTGACAACGACAGAGGATGCAACAATGAGTGTTCAACAGGAAGGTGCAGAGCTAAAGCGGGGGCTTAAAAACCGCCACATACAGCTTATTGCCTTAGGTGGCGCAATTGGTACCGGATTATTCCTTGGTATCGCGCAAACCATTCAAATGGCGGGGCCTTCAGTGCTACTGGGGTATGCAATCGGCGGCTTTATCGCGTTTCTGATTATGCGCCAGTTAGGAGAAATGGTAGTCGAAGAACCAGTCGCGGGTTCTTTTAGCCACTTTGCTTACAAATATTGGGGGAACTTTGCCGGTTTCGCTTCTGGTTGGAACTACTGGGTACTATATGTGTTAGTGGCGATGGCCGAACTGACCGCCGTAGGTATCTATGTACAATATTGGTGGCCGGAGATCCCAACATGGGTGTCAGCGGCAGTATTCTTCTTAGCTATCAATGCCATCAACCTGGCAAATGTCAAAGTGTATGGTGAAATGGAGTTTTGGTTCGCCATCATTAAAGTGGTCGCTATCATTGCAATGATTCTGTTCGGTGGATGGTTACTACTTAGCGGGCAAGGCGGCCCGGAAGCCACTGTGACTAACTTGTGGGCACAAGGCGGCTTCTTCCCTAACGGTGTCATGGGCTTGGTTATGGCAATGGCGGTGATCATGTTCTCCTTCGGTGGCCTTGAGTTAGTTGGGATTACCGCCGCAGAAGCCGAAAACCCAGCCCAAAGCATCCCCAAAGCAACCAATCAGGTTATCTACCGTATCTTGCTGTTCTATATTGGTTCTCTGGCAATCTTATTATCACTCTACCCGTGGGGAAAAGTGGTCGAAGGCGGTAGTCCATTTGTACTGATCTTCCATGCACTGAACAGCAATGTGGTCGCAACTGTATTGAATATCGTGGTACTGACAGCAGCATTGTCGGTCTATAACAGTTGTGTTTACTGTAACAGCCGCATGTTGTTTGGTTTAGCCAAACAAGGCAACGGCCCGAAAATGCTGCTAAAAGTCGATGGTCGCGGGGTACCTGTTATTGCTATCGCCGTCTCTGCATTTGCCACCGCTTTCTGCGTACTGATTAACTATCTGATCCCAGGCCGAGCCTTCGAATTACTGATGGCACTGGTAGTATCGGCGCTGGTGATCAACTGGGCGATGATTAGCCTTGCGCACCTTAAATTCCGTGCCGCTAAAAACCGCCAAGGTGTGATCCCACAGTTCAAAGCCTTCTGGTATCCGTTCAGCAACTACCTGTGCTTGCTGTTCCTCACCGGCATTTTGGTCATTATGTATCTGACACCGGGTATCCAGATTTCTGTGCTATTGATTCCAGCTTGGGTATTGCTACTGGCTATTGGCTACATCCTGAAAAATCGTAACCAACGCGCCAAATCCTGATAGCAGATTTCTCTCGGGAATCTGACGACATCATAGCTAATGGGTCAGCCACAGCGCTGACCCGTTTATTTTATTGTTTAACAAAACCGTGTTCGACTGACTCGCCATCTTCCATAACCCATTGATCCTATAGTGCTGTGCGTCCCAACAGTACAAACCAGATAATGAACAGTTTGATATTACTTATGTATTGAATTTATCACGTTTCCTTTTTTGCCGTCTGGTTCAGACTTTGATGGCGATGGTACATTTGTGCATCTCTATAACCATTAACTTCTGATATCTCCCCGATTGAACAGCAATTATCCATCTTCAATGACTGTTTTTGATCCAAAACGGAGAGAATATCCATGAATACAGAACTAATAGTGAAGGAAAAGATCAGATATGAGATGGGGATGAGGTATGCGGGCTAATTAATCATATTTCGTTAAGACCGCACTGGCCGAGCACAAACTCTCCGGCCAGTGCCATAAATCAGAAAACTAAACTAGTGCACCATAAATGGTCAGTAAAGCCACGACTACAATCACCGTTAGTGTCACTTTTCGTGCTAACGAGACCGCAGACCTTGGCGTCTGTACTGGGTCTAAATGAGGCTCACGAGCCAAAGAGTACTGCGCTAATTGGGTCAGAACCTGATACTGCTGAGTTCTGAAATCGCCTAATGAGGCAAACCAAGCTGGTAATGCTCTTTCGCCGTGCCCCAACAAGGCATATGCCACACCCACCAACCGCACAGGTATCCAGTCCAGCCAATGTAACAGACGATCAATACCAGATTGAGAACGCTGTAAAGGTGTATGGTGTCGGGCTAACCAGGTTTGATATCCGCGTAACATCGCATAGCCTGCTAGCGCTACGGGGCCATAGTTAACACATACAACAAACCAGAAGATAGGCGCTAAATAGTAACGGAAGTTTATCCACAACAAGGCATTTTGTAGGGATTGTAAGCGAGCTTTCTCTCCGCTATCCATGGGTAAACCATGGATTAATGCTAACTCTTCTGCCATTTTATCGGTGGCATGGGCATCATTTTGGCGGGCAGCTTTAAGGTAGGCTCGATAGTGTTTACGAATCCCCCCGGCACCAATGCATAGCAGGCAAATCAGAATCCAAATCAACAACAGGGGGAAACCAAACAAGATATTCTGCACTAACTGCAAAATCAGCCATACCAAGGCCATCCACACGGCAGTCAGCAAAATAGTTTGTGCCAACGAAAAACGGTGTAAACGCGTGAATACGACTTCAAGGCGGTGGTCTAACTGCCAATGTTCGCCGAGTTTAAACAAGCGCTCCCATGCTAGCACCAGCAACAGCGTAAACAGTGTCATTAGCTCTTATTCTCCCTTTGCACTTAACCAGCCCTGGAAACAGGGCATATGCCTCCCGGCATGTATAAACCACACTATAAAACCAGGCAACAAGCAGCTGAGCTGCTCGACAACAAACCTGCGGTGAAGACTGAATCACCAGCATCACGATGGCGATGTTAACTTCACTAAACTCTGCTGATACAAAGCCCAATCAAAAGCGGGGCCAGGGTCGGTTTTACGTTGTGGCGCAATGTCACTATGGCCCGTCACCCGATCAACAGTTATCGGATAATGAGCAAATAACAGCACACTTATCTCATTCAAACTCCGATATTGTGCGGGCGTAAACGGTAACACATCCGTTCCTTCCAGCTCGATCCCAATAGAAAAATCGTTACACCGCTCACGCCCGCCAAAGCTTGAGACTCCAGCATGCCAAGCGCGTTGATCAAACGGAACATATTGAATAATTTCACCATTACGACGAATCAGACAGTGGGCTGAAACTCGCAAGTGAACAATATCAGCAAAATAAGGATGTTCATCGGCATTTAGTGTGCCAGTGAAAAGCTGATCGATATATGGGCCACCAAATTCACCAGGGGGCAAACTGATATTATGAATTACCAGCAGCGAAGGTACCTCGCATTCTGGCCGTTGATCAAAATGGGGAGAAACGACCCGTTTAACCCCTAAAATCCAGCCATTTTCTAACTGCATTGTTTATCTAAGCCCCCTAATAGTACACTTCAACTGGCTCTTTTATGGCACTTCAGCCAGCAACAGAGTAGCATGTTTGAACTATTATCTATCCGCCATTTCGGAGTTTTATATGCCGACCCGCAGCTATAATGCCGACAGCCGCCGTGCCGAGCTATTGGAACGAATTCAATGTGATATCCCTTTCACTGTTGCCCAAGCTTTGAGCGAAGACCTGGGTGGTGAGGTTAATGCAGATCGCGACCTCACCGCACAATTACTCCCAGCAGATAAACAGGCTAATGCCACGATTATTACGCGCGAAGCTGGTATCTTTTGTGGTCAGCGCTGGCTAAATGAAGTGTTTATTCAACTTGGCGCCCAAGTGACAGTTGAATGGTTAGTCAACGATGGAGACAAGTTGATAGCTAATCAGACACTTTGCCATCTGACTGGCCCTGCCCGTATCCTACTTACCGGTGAACGCACCGCACTTAATTTCTTGCAAACCTTATCCGGTGTCGCTACCGAGGTCAGCCGTTATGTGGCGGAGCTCTCTGGGTTGCATACACAATTACTCGATACCAGGAAAACCTTGCCAGGGCTGCGTACCGCCTTAAAATATGCCGTCCTCTGCGGTGGCGGTAATAATCATCGACTCGGCTTATCTGATGCTTTCCTTATCAAGGAAAATCACATTATTGCTGCTGGCTCTATCAAAGAAGCGGTTGCTAAAGCATTTTGGATTCATTCCGATGTTCCCGTCGAAGTTGAAGTTGAATCCCTTGATGAATTGCAACAAGCATTAACCGCTGGTGCCGATATCATTATGTTGGATAATTTTACCATTCCAATGATGCGTGATGCTGTGCACATGCGTAATGAGTTGGCCAAGACCCAAGAGAGTGCTCAACTGGAAGTTTCTGGCAACGTTACGCTAGAAACACTGCGAAGCTATGCCGAAACCGGTATTGATTTCATCTCAGTCGGTGCACTAACAAAACACGTGACAGCTTTAGACCTGTCCATGCGATTTAAATAAGCCTACCAAATTATCTTCGGCCGATGATAGCCATTAGCAGACTCTAATTCTGTTTTTGCGAGCATCGCCGAAGTTATCTGTGACTTCACTGTAACAACCTAAATATTCGACAGCCTGCTTCGCAAATCAATGTAATGCCCCTGTTGCCATCAATTAAAAAGTTGCACCCTTCCCTTGTTTTCTCACACACAAGGAGAGTGACAAATGAATAAGCAACAGGGTTTTACCTTAATTGAATTAATGGTTGCCATCGCCATCATTGCTGTACTTAGCGGTATTGGTATTCCTTCCTATCAGCGCTATATCCAAAAAGCAGCCCTCACCGATATGTTACAAGCCATCGTGCCCTACAAAATGGCGGTAGAACTTTGTGCTCTGGAGCATGCCAAGTTCGATAGCTGTAATGCGGGCAATAACGGCGTACCGGCTGGGCAACCATCGCGTTATGTCAGTGCAACAACCATTGATCAAGGTGTGATTACACTTACGGGTCAACATACCCTTGCTGACCTGACTCTCTCGATGACCCCCACACTTAGTAGTAGTGGAAATATTGTCTGGACCAGAACATGTACCACCGTAGATAACAACCTTGCTGATAGCTGTAAGACCGTGTTCCGTTTCAATGATAAGGCCTAATCCAATGACTGAATTCATGGCACACCAACCCGAGCGAATCAGCGCTGAATTACACAAACTCTGTCGTCGTTATAGGGCAATAGCCTTAAAACTCGATGGCAAAAACCTCGCTATAGCGTCATCCAAACCAGTGAATGACGAATTATTAACTGCTCTGCGTTTTACCTGTGGTCGTAAAATTACCGTAGAATACTGGCCTGAGGCTAAGATTGAACAGTTATTAAACCTTGAGCCATCAGCAAAAGAGCACCTAAACCTAGAAGTAGAATCTACCGAAAATAGCCAAGGCGTATCGCGACAAGAGAGGAAACGACAAGGAGGAGGCTCAGCTTCTCTGCCACAACAGGATTTAGATGAGACGTTGCTGGATAATGAAAGTGATATTCCCGTTATTCAATTTATAACGCAAACACTCAGATTGGCGATTCAGAAACGTTCCTCAGATATCCATTTTGAACCTTATCAGCATCATTATCGTATTCGTTTAAGAATTGATGGTGTTTTACACGAATCCCCACCTCCAACAACTGAATTAACCAGCCGTATCAGCAGTTGCCTAAAAGTTATGGCTAAATTGAATATCGCGGAAAAACGGTTACCGCAGGATGGCCAGCTAGCTTTAGTGTTAAATGGCACCCGCTACTCCATAAGAATAGCCACCCTCCCCGTACAGTTCGGTGAAAAAGTGGTGCTGCGTATACTGAATATTCATCAACAACCAACGCTGGCCAGTCTGGGTCTGACAACCATGGCCCACCAACAACTCACGCGCGCATTATCTGCTCCGCAAGGTTTAGTTCTGGTGACTGGGCCTACCGGAAGTGGAAAAACTGTGACGCTCTATTGCAGTTTAGACCAACTCAATCAACCGCAAAGAAACATCTGTAGTGTTGAAGATCCTATAGAGATCCAGGTTGATGGCATAAATCAGACTCAGACTAACAATAGAATTGGATTGGATTTCTCTTGCGTATTACGCGCGATGCTACGCCAGGATCCTGATGTGATTATGCTCGGCGAGATTCGCGATAATGAAACTGCCGAGATAGCGGTTAAGGCCGCATTAACGGGGCATCTGGTACTTTCAACACTGCATACCAACTCAACATCTGAAACCCTAATACGCCTGACACAAATGGGAATAGAACGTCACTTAATTGCATCGAGCCTGACGTTAGTTATCGCCCAACGACTGGTTCGCAGGCTCTGCCTGCACTGTCGCCAGGCATCTCCCACTCTTTTTCAGGTTCCGGCAGGTGTTTGGGCGAGTCCATTGCAACATTATCTCGCCGTGGGCTGTGAACACTGTTGCGCAGGTTATTATGGTCGCACAGGTATTTACGAAATGTTAAGTGTCACCCCGCCAATCCAGCAAGCTTTGCTCAACAATGTCAGCCCGGCAAAGCTCACTCAGATTGCACAAGAGCAAGAACAAGTAACATTACTTTCTGCTGGTTTGGCATTAGTTGAAAGCGGTGTTACTACGCTTAGTGAAATTAATCGTGTTGTGGGAACTCTGAAAGAATTCGAGGTAATCCTGTGAGTCATCAACGTTTATTTTACTGGAAAGCCATTGATACTACAGGACAGTTACAGACTGGAGCACAATTGGCAACAGAGCGAAATATTGTTTATGAACAAATGTTCCGCCAAGGGTTACAACCATTAAACGTTAAGGGTGGTAAGCGATTATCAATGAGTTATTGGCAAGGTGAGCACCTGGTGGCTGTTACTCGCCAATTGGCGACACTACTGCAAGCCGGACTGCCTTTGGTTAATAGCCTGCAACTGCTAGCGAAAGAGATAGATGCATTACCGTGGCGCTGCTTATTGCAGGACATAAGCCAACTGGTTTCACAGGGCCAATCACTATCTGAAGCGATGGCGAGTTACCCACACACGTTCCCCCGATTATACCCCCCAGTGATTGCAATGGGGGAGCTGACAGGTAACCTTGAACAGTGCTGTATTCAGTTGGTACAGCACCAAGAACGGCAACAAAAATTACAAAAGAAAGTGATTAAGGCACTCAAATATCCAATATTTGTCTGCGTTATCGCGATGGTTGTTAGCCTCGTTATGCTGGTCATGGTGCTGCCTGAATTTGCACAAATCTATCAATCATTTGATACACCATTACCCACACTGACTGCCACGCTGCTGCTGATGTCAGTATTTCTTACTACTTACGGGCCATATATTGCGGTGTTATTAACATCAATATGTATAGGATACCTTTATGCGCGGCGGCGTCAGGCGCACGTGCAACAATGGGAGCAAACACTGTTATTACGTCTCCCACTCATCTCCACATTAATCCGAGGAAGTTGCCTTAGCCAAATTTTTCAAACATTAGCTATCACTCAACATGCCGGATTACCGCTAACTGCCGGATTGGATGCCGCACTCCTTTCCATCAATAACTGTACCTATCAGCAAGCATTAAAACATATTCAACAACAGATCAGCCAAGGTGAGCCTCTGCATATCGCTCTTGCACAACATCATCTATTCCCGCCGCTATGCCAACAAATGGTTCGGGTGGGTGAAGAATCTGGCGCGTTGGATGTGTTATTAGAAAAACTAGCAGGTTGGCATCGGCAAAAAACACAGGATTTAGCCGATAATCTCACACAAATGTTGGAACCACTGTTGATGTTGATTATTGGCAGCATCGTCGGGGTTCTAGTGATCGCAATGTATTTACCGATATTTCAACTAGGGGATGTTATTGGGTAATACGGGTATTAAGGGCGAAGTATCGTGGGGAAAGGGAGGTCGAAACAGGGCGTTAAATAACGCCCTGTTTCCATCCGTAATCAGTTACTGCCAAAAACGCGGTTTTCTTGCTCTGCAACTCGGATAAAGGTGGTGCGCTTGGTCAGTTCTTTTAAATGCGAAGCACCCACGTAGGTACAAGCAGAACGCAAGCCACCCATAATGTCGCGCACCGTGTTATCAACGGAACCGCGTAATGGCAGTTTAACTGTTTTACCTTCTGCGGCGCGATATTCAGCGACTCCGCCTACGTGGCGTTTCATAGCAGACTCTGAACTCATACCGTAGAACAGCATGAATTTCTCGCCATTTTCTTCCACCACGCGGCCTTCACACTCATCGTGCCCTGCTAGCATGCCACCCAGCATCACGAAATCAGCACCACCACCGAAAGCTTTAGCCACATCGCCCGGTGCAGAGCAGCCGCCATCACTGACAATCTGTCCACCCAAACCGTGGGCAGCATCGGCACACTCGATCACAGCAGATAGCTGTGGATAACCAACACCGGTCTTAACTCGCGTGGTACAAACAGAACCTGGACCAATACCCACTTTAACAATATCTGCACCAGAAAGGATAAGCTCTTCTACCATCTCACCAGTCACCACATTGCCAGCACAAATCACTTTGTCCGGGCAGGCTTCGCGAGCTTTTTGCAGGAAGGAAACAAAATGCTCAGAGTAGCCATTAGCTACATCGATACAGATGAATTTCAGTGCCGGTGATAATGCCAGAATTTGCTTCATTTTGTCGAAATCGGCAGAGGAAGTCCCTGTCGACACCATGACATGACGCAATACAGATTCAGGAACCCGTTTTACAAATTCAGCCCATTGTTCAACCGTGTAGTGCTTATGAACTGCGGTAAGCACATCAAATGATGCCAAAACTTCAGCCATGCGGAAGGTGCCAACAGTATCCATATTAGCAGCGATGATAGGTACACCAGACCAATTCCAACCTGAATGTTTGAAGGTAAACTGGCGCTCGAGCTCTACTTCAGAGCGGCTTTTCAGTGTGGAACGTTTAGGGCGGATTAACACATCTTTAAAACCTAATTTCAAACCTTCTTCAATACGCATGGCTTATTATTTCCTGGTTAGTGGCGATAGATCGCAAAAAGTGATCGGGCGTAAATCACGCCATCCCAGTGAAGCTATCATACGCATGAATAATTCTACGGCAAGACTGCGAATCCACCTTTATTTACGCTATAATCCCACAAATTACTTGGAGAATAGCAACCACTCTTTTATCTGCGCGCTCACTTCACTTATTTTTCCACGTAGCTCAAACAGAATGCATACCTTACTATCTCTTCCCACCTGCTTTCAGATACAATTCGACCACTCACTGACAGTATACAAGGCTAGGCAATGACCTATATTGTGGCTCTCACCGGCGGGATTGGCAGCGGCAAAAGTACCGTAGCAGATGCATTCGCCGATTTTGGGGTGCCCCTTGTTGATGCTGACATTATCGCTCGCCAGGTTGTTGAACTGGGTATGCCAGCATTGGCAGCTATCGCATCCCGCTATGGCGAAACTATTTTGCAAGCAGATGGTTCATTAAACCGAAGTGCATTACGCGCAAAAATTTTCAGTGAGCCGCAGGAAAAAGCATGGTTAAATTCACTGTTGCATCCACTTATTCAGCAAGAAACTGAGCACCAATTAGCGAATATTGATAAACCATATGCACTTTGGATTGTTCCTTTGTTGCTTGAAAATGGTTTACAGCACCGTGCTAATCGTGTGTTAGTGGTAGATGTAGCACCTGAAATACAACTCACGCGCACGATGGCAAGAGATGGTATTACCCGCCAACAGGCAGAACATATTTTAGCGTCACAGGTTTCGCGGCAACAACGGCTAGCCTGTGCCGATGATATTATTGACAATAGCGGCGATCCATCCATTATCGCCTCGCAAGTTGCTTCATTACACCAACAGTATTTAATATTGGCAGCCGCGGCCCAACAGGATCTACACCAATGAGTGACCTCACCTCAACAATACTTTTTGAACATCCGCTGAATGAAAAAATGCGTACCTGGCTGAGAATAGAATTTTTATTACAACAATTAGAAAGCCAACGTTCGTTAGATAATATTGCCACTGCATTAACATTTTTTCGCGCCGCATGCGATTTGATTGAAGTTTTGGATCGCGGCGAAGTCCGCACTGATTTGCTCAAAGAGCTTGAGCGCCAACAACAGAAGTTACAGCAATGGGCCGATATACCCGGTGTGGATATGTCGCGAGTGGACTCCTTGCGCAGTAAACTAAAAAGCCATGCCACAGTATTAATGTCCGCGCCACGTATCGGGCAATCATTAAAAGAAGACCGCTTAATCGCTGTCGTTCGCCAACGTCTTAGTATTCCCGGTGGCTACTGTAGCTTTGATTTACCCACGTTACATACCTGGCTACATCAACCACAGGAGCAGCGTGACCAACATATTGATAAATTGCTGGTAAGCTTAGCGCCACTCAATCAGTCTCTGACCATCATTTTAGATTTAATTCGCCAGTCGGGTCCGTTACGGGCACAAATCAGCTTGAATGGATTCTTTCAAGATAATGCCGAAGGTGCTGACCTACTCCGGCTGCGCTTGCCATTAGACCCACAACTATACCCACAAATTTCTGGTCATAAAACACGGTATGCTATTCGCTTTTTACCGCTCGACAGTGAAAATGGTACCGTTCCGGCCCGTTTATCGTTTGAATTAGCCTGCTGCTGATGTGGCAATCAATCAGTTGGTTTTTAAGGAGAGAATATGGACTTAGAAGAAATCGAAGTTAACTGCCCTACCTGTGGGAAAATCGTTATCTGGGGAGAGCAAAGCCCATATCGCCCTTTCTGCTGCAAACGCTGTCAACTGATCGACCTAGGCGAATGGGCTGACGAAGAAAAGCGTATTTCAAGCCATGGCGAGTTATCTGACAGTGATGAATGGAGTGAGGAAGAACCCCCAACGCATTGATGCGCATATCATTGGGGAGCAATCCTATTTTGCTCCCTTCCCATTATATTAATTACAATTTTATTAAGCGCAACACGGAGTTATCGGGTGAGTAATGCAATGATTGCGGCATTCGCTGGCGGAAACTCCTCGGCAACCAATTCGGATTGCCTTACCCAGCGAATGGGTTGCCCTTCGCGGCCAAAGGGCTCACCATCCCACGCTTCAACCATATAGAAACTTAATGTCACGATACGGTCGGTAAAAGTATGCTCCAAGACGTTGAGTAACACAGCCTCTTGTACCACGATCCCTACTTCTTCTGACAGCTCACGTTTTAAAGCAAGTTCCGCTGTTTCACCCTGCTCAACCTTACCACCGGGAAACTCCCAAAAACCTGCCATATGAGAATCAGCAGCGCGCTGAGTAATAAAAATCTCCTGCTGGGCGTTGCGGATAATCCCTACCGCTATCTGTAAATGTTTCAATTCTCTTTCTCCTGATCAGAGCATAAACAGTAAGTTATATGGCCTCTTGGTATCTGTCCTAAAAAGAACGACAAAATAAAGGGCGGTTTTTAAGCCGCCCTTTATTTTCAGTATTACCAATGGCCTTAAGTATTACTGTAGGCTGCCGTGACACTGTTTGTATTTTTTGCCTGAACCACATGGGCACGGATCATTACGACCCACTTTACGCTCAAGGCTAGCGGCTACATTGACTTCATCCTTTGACATCAAGGCACTGTTGTCAGACTGATGGCTTAGTTGCTGCTGTTTCGCCAAACGCTCGGCTTCTTCACGACGTTGTACTTCCAGCGCTTCTACCTCTTCTGGCATCCGCACTTGTACTTTGCTCAGCACACTGATCACTTCATATTTTAGTGATTCCAACATGGCAGCGAACATGGCGAAAGATTCACGCTTATATTCCTGTTTAGGATCTTTTTGCGCATAACCACGTAGATGGATCCCCTGACGCAGATAATCCATTGCAGCCAAGTGTTCTTTCCACAAGGAGTCGAGCGTTTGTAGCATCACGCCTTTTTCGAAGTTACGCATCATATCGATGCCAACAACTTCTTCTTTGCGGTGATACACCTCAATTGCTTGTTGAAGAATACGCTCACGTAACGTTTCTTCATGCAGTTGTGGCTCATCTTGCAACCATTGTGCAATTGGCATATCCAAGTCGAAATCATTTTTCAGGCGCAGTTCAAGGCCTTCAACATCCCACATTTCTTCCAGTGACTGGGTAGGAATGTAGCTGTCGATAACTGTTTTGAATACATCTTCACGAATGCTGTTAATGGTTTCGCTAACATCAGATACGTCCAGCAGTTCATTACGCTGGCTATAGATGGCACGACGCTGATCACTGGCGACATCATCATATTCAAGCAATTGCTTACGAATATCGAAGTTACGACTTTCAACTTTACGCTGTGCGTTAGCAATGGCCTTCGTCACCCATGGATGTTCAATGGCTTCGCCCGGTTTCATACCCAATTTACGCATCATGCCAGACACACGGTCAGAGGCAAAAATACGCATCAAGGCATCTTCCATTGATAAGTAGAAGCGTGAAGAACCGGCATCACCCTGACGGCCCGCACGACCACGTAACTGGTTATCAATACGGCGTGACTCATGACGCTCGGTACCAATAATGTGTAAACCACCAGATGCCAGCACGGCATCATGGCGAATCTGCCAGGCGGCCTTAATGGCGGCAATTTGATCTTCGGTCGGATCTTCCAGCAAAGCAATCTCACTCTGCCAGCTCCCCCCCAACACGATATCGGTACCACGACCAGCCATGTTGGTAGCGATAGTTACCGCACCTGGTTGACCCGCCTGAGAGACTATCTCTGCTTCCATGGCATGGAACTTGGCGTTCAGAACTTTGTGCTCAATGCCCGCTTTGGTCAATTCGGCAGATACCACTTCAGATTTCTCAATCGAGATAGTACCAACCAATACTGGCTGACCGTTCGCAGTACGCTCACGGATATCTTCGATAATCGCACCAATTTTTTCCTGTTCAGTCATATAGACCAAATCAGCTAAATCCTTACGAATCATTGGGCGGTTAGTGGGTACAACAATGGTATCGAGCTTGTAGATTGAGCTAAATTCAAACGCTTCGGTATCCGCCGTACCGGTCATCCCGGCCAGTTTTTCATAAAGACGGAAATAGTTCTGGAAGGTAATGGAAGCCAGTGTTTGGTTTTCGTTCTGGATTTCCACACCTTCTTTTGCTTCAACAGCCTGATGCAAGCCATCTGACCAACGGCGCCCTTGCATGGTACGGCCGGTGTGTTCGTCGACGATGATAACTTCACCATCTTTCACAATGTAGTCAACATCACGGGCAAACAGCACATGGGCGCGCAGCGCGGCCGTGACGTGATGCATCAGCATAATGTTGGTTGGAGAGTACAGCGACTCGCCTTCTTCCATGATGCCCGCTTCCACTAACATTTGTTCAATCAGAATCAGGCCACGTTCAGTTAAGTGAACCTGACGTGATTTTTCATCGACCGAGAAGTGGCCTTCACCCTGGAAGGTGTCCGAGTCTTCTTTTTCCTGACGAATCAGTTTTGGAATAAGTTTGTTAACCCGAATATACATCTCGGAACTGTCTTCCGCCGGACCAGAGATAATCAGCGGGGTGCGGGCCTCATCGATCAAGATGGAGTCAACCTCATCCACCAGCGCATAGTGCAATTTACGCTGCACACGCTCTTCCGGGCTGAAAGCCATGTTATCGCGCAGATAGTCAAAACCGTATTCGTTGTTAGTACCATAAGTGATGTCAGCAGCATAAGCGGCACGCTTGGCTGGTGCTGTCATATTCGGCAAGTTGATACCGACGCTTAGACCGAGGAACTCGAACAATGGGCGGTTATTTTCGGCGTCACGTTGAGCCAAATAGTCATTGACGGTAACCACGTGAACACCACGGCCACTCAACGCATTCAGGTAAGCTGGCAGCGTTGCAGTCAGCGTTTTACCTTCACCGGTACGCATTTCTGCGATGCAACGCTCATTCAATACCATACCGCCGAGCAACTGCACGTCGAAGTGACGCATACCAAACACGCGTTTACTTGATTCACGAACAACCGCAAAAGCTTCAGGGATCAAGGTTTCCAGCACCACGCCTTTTGCCAGACGCTCGCGGAATTCATCTGTTTTGGCACGCAACTCAGCATCGGTCAGTTTTTCAATTTCTGGTTCCATACGGCTGATTTGATCAACCACTTTGCGCATACGGCGCAGAGTACGATCGTTACGGCTGCCAAAGACTTTGGTTAATAATTTGATTAGCATGATTCTTAATATCTCTTACAAGACCACCAAACCGGCGGCCAAAGGTTGTATAAAATTGAGGTAAACCAAGAGAATAATTAGCTTATACCCGTCATACTTCAAGCTGCATGTGCGTTGGCTACATTCAATCACCCGAATCACTTACTTATGTAAGCTCATCGAGATTAATGAGGTTCACCCTACGGGCTAGCATAAATGCTGTTCAAATCGGTTCCGGACCTATTTGTCTCTCGCTTGCCGCCTTCCTGCAACTCGAATTATTTAAGGTATAGGATAGGAGGCCCGGCACGGATGCCTTGCACTTGTGCAAGCCAGAGTCCAGGTTTGTGTAACGAAAGAACAGGCCGCTTAACTTGCTCGGTGTAACGAATGATAGCCGGTGGCTTAAACTCATGTGTCAACAGCGCATTGAGGGTATCCAACAGTGCAAGCTGCTGAATTTGTGATGGCTGAGCTTGCTCGACTGCTGTAACTTCTTGCACCCGCGCATAAGCGACCTGAGGTGCCAACGCAAATGAGAGGTGACGAATAACCGTGCGCAGTGCATGCTGTTGCCAGTAGTCTACGCTGAATGAAGGACGGCGATGCATATCATGCAACAATGCCAAACTGTTAAAGTTTGTCACACCGTAATTCTGACGGCTTTGGCTTGATGATGTATTCGGTATTGCAGTTTGATCTGGAACGCCAGACAGGTTTGATGGCACGCCAAGACTCGCCGCTACCATCCCTAACAAGAGATGCGGCCAGAAATAACGTCTACCAAATTGTCGCCAACGATTTAGAATACCGATCACAAGTTTAAAATCCGCCGGAGCCTTGTCAATGCGTGAAAACCGCCCACAATTATTAGATGTTCTGTTCGATGATGCCATTGCAGCAGAAAACGGACCGCTACATAACGTACAACAACGCGCTACTGCACTGTTAAAACTTAACCGTGCGGTAAAAGGATTGCTCCCTTCACAAATGCAGCCGTGGTGCCGTGTCGCTAACTATCGACAGAGTGTTTTAGTACTAGAGACTGCGAACGCTAGCTGGTTAATGCGCTTACGTTATGAACAACCCGCTCTGCTCTCTGCACTACGAGCACAAATTCTACCATCATTGTCTTCAATCGACATCAGGATTAATCCGTCGTTAATGGCCAAGGGCCATAACATTACGCAAGATGTGGCAAAATCGGCGCAAGATCCTGAAAAATCGCCGCCATTACGTCATTTAAGTCTGGAAAGTGCTAAGGAATTAAGAGGATTAGCGAGCCGTAGCCCTGAAAAACTTAGGATAATATTGGAACGATTGGCTGCGTTGGCCGGAGAGAGTGCCAACGCAACCAAAAGTGATAAGTAGCTTTTCCCTTCACACTTGAACTTACAGCGATGTTAGCTGGCTGTAATGCCAATGAGTTTGGGTACAAAAGTACTTAGTAAGCTAATACTGTAGACGGAGCTTTAAATGCCAGTGGCATTTCGGCTTCGTCTTGGAACGTCACAAATTCCCAAGCTTCTTGCTTCGCTAAAACAGCCTGCAACAACTTGTTATTTAAGGCGTGACCCGATTTGAACGCAGTAAATGCGCCAATAATATTGTGGCCACACATAAACAGGTCGCCAATCGCGTCCAGCATTTTGTGACGAACAAACTCATCTTCAAAGCGTAAGCCATCTTCATTAAGCACGCGGTAATCATCTACCACAATGGCACAATCGAAACTACCGCCCAGGCACAAACCACGGGACTGTAAATATTCGATATCACGCATGAAACCAAAAGTACGCGCACGACTGATTTGACGGACGAATGAATCGGCCGAGAAATCCAGACGGTAACGCTGAGTACTTGAGTCAATCGCCGGGTGATTAAAATCAATGGTAAAATCTAAACGGAATCCATTGAATGGAGACAATTCAGCCCATTTATCACCGTCTTCAACCCGCACAGTCTCTTTCAGACGCAGGAATTTCTTCGCAGAGTTTAACTCTTCGATACCGGCATCCAGCAGCAAGTACACGAATGGACTGGCACTACCGTCCATAATCGGCACTTCGGGAGCGTTAACTTCAATAATAATGTTATCAATCCCTAACCCTGCCAAAGCAGCGTTGAGATGCTCAACAGTAGAAATACGCACGTCATGCTCATTGACCAGGCAAGTACAGAGCATGGTATCACGCACGGATTTTGCATCTGCCGGAAAATCAACCGGTGGATTCAAGTCAGTGCGACGATAGATGACCCCGGTATTAGCCGGCGCGGGTCGCATTGTCAGCGTGACTTTCTTACCGGTGTGCAAACCGACGCCAGTCGCCTGAACAATACGTTTTAAAGTCCTTTGTTTGATCATCGTTTTATCTCGCAATGTTATCCATCCTACCGACCAAGCTTATAACAAGATCGGTGGGACAGTTTAGCACAAAGAGCGGAGATTCCAAATATTCGAAAATTAATCGGCTTGCTTACGCAAAAATGCCGGGATATCCAAATAATCGGGCTCTTTATTGGTTTGAGCAGTCGGGTCATTGACCACTTTAGCCGCAGGTTTAACTTCCTGAGGTAAAGGTGACATGCCATGCTGCTGGTAACGATGGTCCATCACAGGCTGAGTCTGCTTGTTGGTAACCAGCGTAATTTCTGGGCGTTTATCCATGCCGATACCGGTCGCAACAACAGTTACGCGCAGTTCGTCGTTCATTTCCGGGTCTAACGATGTACCGATAACAACGGTGGCATTGTCGGACGCGAATGCACGGATAGTATTACCCACAGTTTCGAACTCATCCAAACGTAAATCGAAACCAGCAGTGATGTTAACCAACACACCACGAGCACCAGACAGGTCGATATCTTCCAACAACGGGCTGGAGATAGCCATTTCTGCTGCTTCTTCTGCACGATCTTCACCACAAGCCACACCGGAGCCCATCATGGCATAACCCATTTCGGACATCACTGTGCGCACGTCGGCAAAGTCAACGTTCATCAGGCCTGGGCGGGTAATCAATTCGGCGATCCCCTGAACAGCACCTTTTAATACGTCGTTCGCTGCACCGAATGCATCCAGTAAAGAGATGCCACGCCCCAGAACTTTCAATAATTTGTCATTCGGGATAGTGATCAGTGAGTCCACATGCTTGGACAACTCAGCAATACCCTGCTCAGCAAATGCCATGCGTTTCTTGCCTTCGAAGTTGAAAGGCTTGGTAACCACGGCGACTGTCAGAATACCCAGTTCTTTTGCCACTTCGGCAACAACAGGAGCAGCACCAGTACCGGTACCACCACCCATACCTGCGGCGATAAAGACCATGTCCGCGCCTTCAAGAGCTGCACGCAGAGCTTCACGGTCTTCTTCGGCTGAATTACGACCCACTTCTGGGTTCGCGCCAGCACCCAACCCTTTGGTAATACCGCTACCAATTTGGATGGTTTGGCCAACAGCCGTCTTACGTAGCGCCTGAGCGTCTGTATTAACGGCGAAGAATTCAACACCTTCGATGCGCTCGCGCACCATGTGTTCGACGGCATTACCACCGCCACCACCGACGCCGATGACTTTAATCACCGCGTCATTGGTTAGTTCCATAGGTTCAAACATAGTTTCTCTCCGTTTTGTGCCTGTCGCTTCGAGATCAAAAAATATGTTCAGCATGATCTCTTTGTTGAAACATTAAAACTCTTTTCTCAGCCAGCTATTGATACGTTTAAACCAATTGCCCACTGAGGCACGTTTTTCTACTTCTGACTCACCACTGAGATGAGATTCTTTACCGTAATGCAATAACCCAACAGCAGTGGAGTAATAAGGTTCCTGTGCATAATCCGTCAGCCCGGTGATATTGAGCGGTTGACCGATACGAACCTGGGCATGGAACACCCGTTGTGCGCATTCAGCCAGCCCATCAATTTGTGCAGCACCGCCAGTCAGCACGATACCGGCTGCCAGATGATGCTTCACGCCTTGCTGACGCAACTGCTCCTGCAATTGTAAAATCTCGTCATTAACTAAATTCAGCAACTCGGTGTAGCGTGGTTCTATAACCTCAGCGAGTGTCTGTCTTTGCAGACTACGGGGAGGGCGTCCGCCAACACTTGGCACTTCTACACTTTCGTCCTTGCTGACTATCGACCCGAGCGCACAGCCGTGCCGAACTTTAATCGCTTCCGCATCTGTAGGCGGCGTACCAAAAGCATAAGCTATGTCGCTGGTGACCACGTTCCCGGCGTAAGGGATAACTTTGGTGTGCCGTAAAGCGCCACCGGTATAAACCGCCATATCCATGGTGCCACCGCCGATATCAACGACACAGACCCCCAGCTCACGCTCATCTTCAGTCAATACTGCATAACTTGCTGCCAAACCGGCGAAAATCAGTTGGTCCACTTTCAGACCACAACGTTCCACCGCTTTAACAATATTCTTCGCCATATCGTTATGGCAGGTAATCAGGTGCACTTTAGCCTGCATCCGCACGCCAGACAGACCAACAGGATTTTTGATGCCTTCCTGATAATCGATGGCATATTCCTGTGGAATAACGTGCAGGATACGATGCTCATCACGCACACGCACCGACTTCGCGGTATGCACTACGTTCTCTACATCTTCCTGAGTTACTTCTTCTTCTGAAATAGGAACCATCCCTATTTCATTCTGGCAACTGATATGTTTACCCGATAACGCCAAATAAACAGATGAAATTTGGCAATCCGCCATTAACTCAGCCTGATCGATAGCGCGCTGCACGCATTTCACTACCGATTCAAGATCATTAACCCCACCCTTATCCATGCCACGGGATGGGCAACTGCCGACCCCAATAATATTGACCATGCCATCGGGCAGAACTTCCCCTACCAATGCGGAGACCTTTGCCGTGCCGATCTCAAGACCTACTACCAGTTTTCTGTCCGTCGACTTGATCATTGTTGTTTTGCCTGTGCCTGATTCTGTTGCGGATTACTGTTCTGCTGGCCATTTATTGGTGGCTCACCACCCTGACTGCCGATAAATACCGGAGCCCAACCTATTGCAGCCCCTGTCTCATATCGCAAATCAACATAACTGACTCGTTTATCTGGCTGCTGTTGCAACATCGGATATAACTCGATGAAACGTTGCAAACGCCCCATCCGGTCATCCCGTCCCAGCTCCAGCCGAACATCATTATCTAAGGCCAACTGCCAAGAATGCCTGGCGCTCATCGCCACCATCTTTAGCTGATATTTATTGGCCGCTAACACCTTATTTATTGCCCGGTAGCCTTCCAGGACATCCTGTTCACTGCCTTCCGGACCATACAGTAATGGCAATTTCTGTGTGCCGACCCGCTCGGACGGCACACTAAATGACCGCCCTTGCTCATCAACCATATGCAAATCATTCCAGCGAGCAAAAGGCACATACTCCACCAGATGGATTTTCAGCTCATCCGGCCACTGTTTACGCACACTGGCCTGCTGAATCCAAGGCAACCTTTCAATCTGCTGCTGGATGATGTTCACATCCTGCGTCATAAAGGTACCCGGTGCGCCTAATGCCAGAATTGCCTGGCGAATATCATCATTGGTGGTGTAATGGCGCTCACCGGTCACCACCAGTTTTGACAGTGGCAGTCGGCTGGCATCTTTCATCCACCCCACTACGACCCACCCACCCCAGAGCATGGTACCCAGAACCATTAGCAGGAAAATCAGACCTGCTAGTTGGCCTCCGTTACTGCGTCGGGCCACGCTGTTTTCAGCCGCACGTTCACGCGCATTCAGGGCAGCTTGCGACATATCAGTCAGCCAACATCAAAATTCGAGCGACCAGTTGGGAGAAACTCAACCCTGACTGGCGGGCTGCCATCGGCACTAAACTGTGGCTAGTCATACCCGGTGAAGTGTTCACTTCAAGCAGGTAAAAACTGCCGTCACTGTCTTGCATGACATCTACCCGGCCCCAACCGCTGCAACCCAGCGCCTGATAAGCCTGCAATGCCAGCGTCGCCAATTGTTGCTCCAACTCATTGCTCAAACCGCTTGGGCAAAAATATTGTGTTTCGTCAGACAGATACTTGGCTTCATAATCATAGAACACGCCGGGGGCCTGAATACGGATTGATGGTAAAACATCATCACCGAGGATCGCGACGGTGTATTCCGGGCCACTCAACCATTGCTCTATCAGCACATCACTGTCGTGACGGAAAGCTTCAACCAAGGCACTCTGCAATTGATCGACGTGATCAACCTTACTCATGCCAACACTGGAGCCTTCGTGGCTTGGCTTAACAATTAATGGCAGGCCAAGCTTAGCGACACCCGCCGCTAATTCCTCTGACGAAAGTGTTTCAAACTGTTGATGATTCAACGCGACATAAGGCGAAATCGGCAGACCTGAAGCCTGCCACACCAATTTGGTGCGTAATTTGTCCATCGTCAGGGCTGACGCCATCACGCCACTGCCGGTATAAGGCAGTTGCAGGAATTCCAGTACCCCTTGCAAGGTGCCATCTTCACCACCACGGCCATGTAAAGCGATAAAGACCTTATCGAAGCCCTGTTCTTTAAGCTGAGTCACTGGGAAGTCTCGGGTATCAATCCCATGGGCATCGATACCTGCTTCTCTCAAGCCCGCTAATACCGCCTGACCTGATAGCAATGACACTTCACGTTCAGCGGAGGTACCACCCAGCAGTACCGCGACTTTCTCAGCCATGATGTTCCTCATCTTTTATCTGTGGCTGCAATTTAAGCTCAGCCAATTTACGGGCAATTTTACCAATGTTACCCGCGCCCTGAATCAGAATCAGGTCATCGCCGTTCAGCACTTGCGCCAAAATTTCAGGCACGGTTTCACTGTCTGAAACCAAAATTGGGTCTAACTTGCCACGATTACGGATGGTGCGGCACAACGAGCGGCTATCAGCCCCAGGGATCGGCGGTTCACCGGCAGCGTACACATCCAACATCAGTAGCACATCAACCTGCGATAACACATTGGCGAAGTCGTCGTACAGGTCACGGGTACGGGTATAACGGTGCGGCTGGAAAACCATCACGATGCGCTTATCCGGCCAACCCGCGCGCGCAGCTTTAATAGTGGCATACACTTCAGTTGGATGATGGCCGTAGTCATCAACCAGCATCGCACTGCCTTCTTTGCCATTGACCGGTGCCAGCGGGAAGTTGCCGAGGAAATCAAAGCGGCGACCAGTCCCCTGGAACCCTGCCAACGCGCGCAGAATATCTTCGTCTTCAATACCTTCTTCTGTCGCCACAGCCACCGCCGCCGCTGCATTCAGCGCGTTATGACGACCCGGTGCATTCAAGGTCACCGTCATCAATGGCTTATCCAAGCGTTTGAGCGTGAAGTGCCCCTGTGGGCCTTCCTGCCGGTAGCTGGCGATCTGCACATCGGCATCATCACTGAAACCGTAGGTGGTAATGTGGCGGCCTACTCGCGGTAGCAACTCGCGCACCACGGGATCGTCAATACACATCACCGCACGGCCATAGAATGGCAAGTTATGCAAAAAGTTAATAAACGTCTGTTTTAAGTTCTCAAAGTCGCCCTGATAAGTATCCATATGGTCGGCTTCGATATTGGTGACAATCGCCACCATCGGTTGCAGATGCAAAAATGACGCATCACTTTCATCGGCTTCTGCTATCAGGTAACGGCTGGACCCAAGACAAGCATGGGTCCCTGCCGCTTTCACCAACCCGCCGTTAACAAAGGTTGGATCCAGACCGGCTTCAGCATAGATACTGGAAACCATCGCCGTGGTGGTGGTTTTGCCGTGAGTGCCTGCAACCGCAATGCCATGACGGAAACGCATCAACTCTGCCAGCATTTCTGCGCGGCGGATCACCGGAATACGCGCCTCGCGAGCCGCAACTATCTCTGGATTATCCGCAGAGATTGCAGTTGAAACCACGACCACACTGGCGTCCAGAACGTTTTCAGGACGGTGATGGAAATAGATTTGTGCGCCCAAAGAGGCCAAATGCTGAGTGACCGGGTTAGGTGCCAAATCTGAACCGCTAATCTGATAACCTTCGTTAGCCAACACTTCAGCGATACCACCCATGCCGGCACCACCGATGCCAACAAAGTGAATGTGCCGGACGCGACGCATCTCGGGCACGATAGTTCGTAGTTTCGCCAGTTGTTGTGTATTCACGTTTCTCTTCACTTTTTTGTCTGTTGCATATTCACAGCCCGCATTAACCTAACTACCTGCTGTTCATTATCTATTTTTACTATTACTTACTGGCCGCGACCACTTCAGCAGCTACGCGCTCAGTAGCGTCCGGGATAGCCACGGACCTTGCCTGTTCAGCCATAGTCAGTAAGGTTGCTCGATCCCACTGTTCCAATAAGCTGCTGACCGCCTCGGCGCTAAATTGCGGCTGCTCGATAATCTTGGCCGCACCGGCCTTTTCCAGCGGCAGTGCATTCCAATATTGCTGCCGGTCTTTATGCTGAAACGGCACAAAAATCGCCGGTAAACCTGCGGCGGCAATTTCACTGACCGTCAGCGCACCTGAACGGCACACCACCACATCGGCCCAACTATAAGCGGCTGCCATATCGTCGATAAACTCAGTAATTTTATGCTTATCATCGCCCTGCCCGACTTGCTGGTATGCCTGTAATACCTCTGGCAATGCGCCTTTACCTACCTGATGCCACAGCGTGACTTTCTCACCCAACTGTGCGGCAACCTGCGGCATTGTCTGATTTAGCACCCGCGCGCCTTGGCTACCACCGATAACCAACACACGAACCGGGCCTTCACGGCCGACCAAACGTTGCGCCGGCAATGGCAGCGCAAGAACATCGGTACGAACCGGATTACCCACCACATCAGCATTTGGGAATGCGCCGGGGAAGGCCTGTAACACCTTTTTGGCAATTCTGGCTAGCCAGCGATTAGTCAAACCGGCAATGCCATTTTGCTCATGCAACACCACTGGAATACCGCACAGCCATGCCGCCAAACCACCGGGACCGGAAACATAACCGCCCATGCCTAGCACCACGTCCGGCTGGTAGTCACGCATGATTTTCTTGGCCTGACGCACCGCACGATAAATCCGCACTGGTGCCATCAGTTGCGCCATTAGCCCCTTGCCGCGTAGACCAGAAATCTGGATGAAATCAATCTCAATGCCATTTTGGGGTACCAATGACGCTTCCATTCGGTCTGCGGTGCCGAGCCAACGCACCTGCCAGCCTTGCGCCATCAGATGATGTGCCACGGCCAATCCGGGGAAGACATGCCCCCCGGTGCCACCAGCCATCACCATTAAACGCTTGGTCTTGCCACTCATCGGGCACTCCTTACAAACGCCTGGGCTTTTGCCAGGCGTGTTTCAAAATCAATGCGTAGCAACAGCACAATTGCCGTTGACATAATAATCAAGCTCGAACCACCGTAACTGATCAGTGGTAAGGTCAACCCTTTAGTCGGCAACATTCCGGCAGCAGCCCCAACGTTAACCAGTGCCTGAAAACTGAACCAGACGCCGATTGAGCAAGCCAAAAAGCCAGAAAATCGCTGATCTATCTCCAACGCGCGACGGCCGATGGACATAGCACGAAAAGCGACGAAGAATACCATTAACAGTGCCAGAACCACACCGAAATACCCCAGTTCCTCGCCTAAAATCGAGAAAATAAAGTCGGTATGCGCTTCCGGTAAATACTCCAGTTTCTGCACTGAGTTACCTAAGCCTTGCCCCCAGAATTCACCACGGCCAAAAGCCATCAGCGACTGGGTTAACTGATAACCACTACCGAACGGATCCGCCCATGGATTCCAGAAGGATGTCACACGGCGCATACGGTAGGGTTCAGCAACAATCAGCAGACAAACCGCAAACACACCAGAGCCGATAATCGCCAAAAACTGCCACATTTTCGCGCCAGCCAGAAACAGCATCGCCAGCGTGGTAATAAACAGCACCACCACCGTGCCTAGATCAGGCTGTGCCAGCAGTAACACCGCCAGAATAACCATGACCCCCATCGGTTTACAGAAGCCCCAGAAATTACTGCGAACCTCTTCAACCTTACGCACCAGATAGCTGGCCAGATAACAAAACAGTGACAGCTTGGATAATTCCGCTGGCTGAATACGCAGCGGCCCCAATGAAATCCAGCGTGATGCACCGTTTACCGAGCTACCCACCACCAACACTACCAGCAACATTACTATCGAAATCAGCAACATAATATTGCTATAGCGCTGCCAAACCTCCATTGGGATACGTAATGTCACTAGCGACAAACCCAATGCCAGTGCCAGATAGAGAGCATCACGTTTGGCAAATAAGAAGGGATCACTAGCCAGACGCTGACCAATCGGCATTGATGCCGATGTCACCATCACAAAACCGATAATCGCCAAACCGAATGTCAGCCACAGCAAGGTTCTGTCGTAAAGCACCATGCTGGTGGTGTCGCTTTCGCGCGATCCCATCACAAAATGTTTTACGGTATTAAACAGCCCCAGCCCCGGCATGCGCATCAGCCCAACTCCTCTGCCAGGCGAGCAAACTCATCACCACGTTGTTCAAAACTGCGGAATTGGTCCAAACTGGCGCAAGCAGGAGACAGCAACACCATATCCCCCGGAGCCAGTCTCTGCGCAAGCAGTACCATGGCCTGTTCCATCGTCTCGGTAAGCTGAGAGACCTCAGGGCGCAGTTCAGCCAGTTGCTCACCATCACGGCCAAAGCAGTAAATTTTGATATGGTCGCCTTGTAGAAAACGCGTCAACCCAGAGAAATCAGCGGATTTACCGTCGCCGCCCAACAATAAATGCAAGGTACCGTCAACCTGCAAGCCATCCAACGCTGCTTCCGTACTGCCAACATTGGTGGCTTTAGAGTCATTAATCCAACGCACGCCATTGTGCTCAAACACCAGTTGGAAGCGGTGTGATAAACCGGTAAAGGTGGTCAATGCTTTCAAACTTGACGAGCGGGGAATCCCCACAGCATCAGCCAGCGCCAGTGCTGCCAACGCATTGGTATAGTTATGGCGACCGGTCAATTTCATTTCACGGGTATTCAATACTTTCTCACCCCGAACCCGCAGCCAAATTTCCCCCTGTTGCTTATTCAGGTGGTAGTCACCCACATCCACACCAAAGCTGATACAGCGGCTATCAGCGCCACGCACCGGCATGGTAAGCGCGTCATCGGCATTCACCACACAAACTTTAGCGTTTTCATAGACTCGCAGTTTAGCTGCGCGATATTGCTGCAAACCGAACGGATAACGGTCGGTATGATCTTCTGTTACGTTCAAGATGGTGGCCGCACTGGCATGCAAGCTTGAAGTGGTTTCCAACTGGAAGCTCGACAGCTCTAGTACTACCAGTTGGTTTTCTTGTTTCAATAACGTCAGTGCCGGAACACCGATATTGCCACCGACGCCAACCTGCCAGCCCGCCGCTTTAGCCATCTCGCCCACCAGCGTGGTCACGGTACTTTTACCGTTAGAGCCAGTAATCGCCACTACAGGCGCCTGATTCTCACGACAGAACAGCTCGATATCGCCGACAATCTCGACACCGGCCTCGGCAGCGTCACTCAAGGCAGGATGTGCCAGCGCGATGCCTGGGCTGGCCACAATCAAATCTGCATCTAATAACCACTGCTGATGAAGGTCACCGACATGGCGCTCAACGCTTTCCGGCAATTTATCCAGGCCTGGCGGATTAATACGGGTATCCATCACACGCGGCGTAACCCCGCGCGCCATAAAGAAATCAACGCAGGAAAGGCCGGTTAGCCCCAGCCCGATAATGACTACTTTTTTACCCTGATAATCAGCCATAATTACCGCACCTTCAGCGTCGCTAGGCCAATCAGCACCAGCATCAGCGAGATAATCCAGAAACGCACGATAACCCGTGGTTCTGGCCAGCCTTTAAGTTCGTAATGGTGATGAATCGGGGCCATGCGGAAAATACGCTGCCCACGCAACTTAAAGGAACCTACCTGTAGGATCACCGACAGCGTTTCAACCACGAATACCCCGCCCATAATCACCAATAAGAACTCTTGGCGCACTAACACCGCGATGGTGCCTAACGCACCGCCCAAGGCCAACGAGCCGACATCCCCCATAAAGACCTGTGCCGGATAGGTGTTAAACCATAAGAAGCCCAGCCCAGCCCCCACAATCGCGGTACAGACAATAACCAGTTCACCGGCATGGCGTAGATAAGGAATGTGCAGGTATGCGGCGAAATTCACGTTACCTGTCGCCCAGGCAACCAAGGCAAAACCACCGGCGACGAACACGGTCGGCATAATGGCCAAACCATCTAATCCGTCAGTCAGGTTCACCGCGTTACTGGTACCGACAATCACAAAGTAAGCCAGCAAGATATACATCAAACCCAGTTGCGGCATGACGTCTTTGAAAAATGGCACCACCAGCTCGGTAGCCGCGGTGTCTTTACCGATGCTGTACATGGCGAATGCTGCCGCCAGGGCAATCACTGACTGCCAGAAATACTTCCAGCGGGCGATCAACCCTTTGGTGTTTTTACGCACTACTTTGCGATAATCATCGATAAAGCCGACGATGCCATAACCGATAAGAATGAATAGTACACACCAGACATACGGATTGGAGGGGTAAGCCCACATCAGCACTGAAATGGTGATAGAGAACAGAATCATCAGGCCGCCCATGGTCGGCGTGCCGCGTTTACTGAAGTGTGACTCTGGCCCATCGTTACGTACTACCTGGCCAATCTGCAATTTCTGCAAATAAGCAATCAGGTGCGGCCCCATCCACAAAGAAATAAGCAGTGCCGTCAACAGACTGACAATCGCTCGGAACGTCAAATAGGAAAAGACGTTAAAGCCCGAGTAAAATTTTACTAAGTATTCAGCCAACCAAACTAACATGATGCATTCTCCTGTAACGCACGCACGACATTTTCCATGGCGGCGCTACGTGAACCTTTAATTAAGACGGTGATAACCGGATGTTCGAGCAGCAATTCACTCACACGGGCTGCCAATGTGTTCTTATCCTGAAAATGTTCGCCGTTGCCGCTCGCATCACTCAGTGTTTGACTCAATGTGCCAACACTCAGCACTTTATCGACTCCCGCCTGTCTGGCCGCCTCACCCACCTGGCGATGACAATCCACAGCGGTATCACCCAATTCGGCCATATCCCCCACCACCAACACACGGTAGCCGGGCATATCTGCCAACACTTGGGCCGCGGCAGTCATAGAACCGACGTTGGCGTTGTAGGAGTCATCGAGCAGCAATTTACCTGCCGATAATTGAATCGGGAATAAACGGCCCGGTACAGCTTGTAATTGTGCCAGCCCTTGGCGGACGGCAGCTAAATCAGCGCCAACCGACATGGCTAACGCCGTTGCAGCCAAGGCGTTAGCAATATTGTGCCGCCCCGGCAGTGGTAATTCGATGGCTATAGTGCCAAATGGCGAATGCAGGGTAAAATGTGTCGCCTGTGGTGTAATACGCACATCACTGGCATAGAAATCGATATCTTCTGCGCCGCGAGGTGAAAAATACCAAACGCGCTTGTTGTGCAGCATTTCCTGCCAATGCGGCCAGTCATTGCTGTCAGCATTAATAATTGCCGTCCCGTTAGCAGGCAACCCGGCAAAAACTTCACCTTTGGCCTTCGCCACCCCTGCCAGTGAACCAAAACCTTCCAGATGAGCGGCCGCTAAATTATTAACCAAAGCACTTTCAGGGCGGCTTAAATCCGTGGTGTAGGCGATTTCGCCCACATGATTAGCACCCAACTCAATCACGGCAAAATCATGTTCAGGCGTCAAACGCAGTAAAGTCAGTGGCACCCCAATATCGTTATTGAAGTTACCGGCGGTATACAGCACATTTCCGCATTGACGCAAAATGGCGGCAACCATTTCTTTTACCGAGGTTTTACCGGATGAGCCGGTTAAAGCCACCACCCGAGCAGGCACTTGCTCACGCACCCACGCAGCAAATTGCCCCAGTGCCAGACGAGTGTCTTTGACCACTAACTGAGGGGCCCCCACCAGTAAGCGTTTACTTACCAGCAAAGCGCCTGCACCTGCGGCAACAGCATCTTCTGCAAAATCATGCCCATCAAAACGCTCGCCTTTCAGCGCCACGAACAAACACCCCGGTGTGACCTTACGGGTATCAATGGTCACTTCGGTGATGTCGACGTTTTCACTGCCAATATATTCAGCATTAAGCAGCGTAGACAGGAAATGCAGTGAGACCTTAATCATGCCATCACCCCCAATAAACGGGCGACGGTAACTCTGTCTGAATAATCCAGGCGGCGATTACCCACTAATTGGTAATCTTCATGTCCTTTACCCGCCACCAGCACGACATCTTCTTCTTTGGCTTGCATAATGGCACTGGTCACCGCTTCAGCACGGCCATGAATTGCCAATGCATGCCCGGCATTCAGCAAGCCACTGAGAATATCCGCCACGATAGCCTGCGGCTCTTCACTGCGCGGGTTATCGTCGGTGATGACCACCCGATCCGCCAGTTGTTCTGCGATACCGCCCATAAGTGGGCGCTTACCTTTGTCACGATCACCACCGCAACCAAACACACACCACAACTGGCCTTTACAGTGTAAGCGGGCCGCAGCCAGGGCCTTTTCCAAGGCATCCGGGGTGTGGGCATAATCCACGACCACCGTCGGCTTACCGGGCGCGTTAAACACTTCCATACGCCCGCACACCGGTTGCAGGCTTGGTGCTGTTGCTAATAATTGTGCTAACGGATACCCCAGAGAAAGGAGGGTTGACAGTGCCACCAGCAGATTACTGACGTTAAACGCCCCCATCAGACGGCTTTCTAATTGGCCTTCGCCCCAGCTTGAGTCAAAAGTGATGCTGGCACCGTTATCGTGATAATCAACGTTACTCGCCGATAACCATGGGCCATTCCAGCCCGTAGGAACCTGGTCTTCCATGCTGACAGCGACTGCTTGCGGCAACTGCCCTAACCAGCGGCGACCGACTTCGTCATCAGCATTGATAATTTTATGTTCGGATTGATGGGTGGAGAACAGCAACCATTTTGCCGCCTCATAACTCGCCATATTACCGTGATAATCCAGATGATCGCGGCTTAAGTTAGTAAACACTGCTGCTGCAAACGGCAATGCGGCTACGCGGTTCTGAATCAAACCGTGGGAAGAAACTTCCATCGCCGCAAAAGTAGCCCCTTGCTCAACCAAATTGCGCAGTAAATGTTGAATATCAACCGCTGAACCGGTGGTATTTTCCGTCGGAATCACTTGCCCTAACAGACCATTGCCAACTGTACCCATTACCGCGCTGGTTTCCCCCAGTGCCTGACTCCATTGTGCCAGTAGTTGGGTGGTGGTGGTTTTGCCGTTGGTCCCCGTCACACCGACCAAACGTAATGCTGTACCCGGCTGATGGTAGAATTGCCCCGCCAGCTTGGATAAATGTTGATTCAAATTACGCAAATAAATAACAGGAATGCCGTGCATCTCTACCACACTGGCATCCGGCGCTACACCATCGGCTTCAGCGACCACTGCCGCAACACCTTGTGCAATGGCTTGCGGGATATAGCGACGCCCGTCCGTCTGATGGCCGACAATGGCGACAAACAAATCCCCGGCAGCGGCAACACGGCTGTCTAATGTCATTTCCCGTAGCGCCCGCTCCGGGACGTCTAGCCCCCAAGGAGCGAGTAAGTCGCGCAAGTTACGATCTGCCACCTGAACCCTCTTTTGTATTAATCACTAATTCGCTTTTATCACCGGTGGGTAACGCATCTGGCTCAATGTTCATAGTACGCAGGACGCCGCCCATGATGGCACCGAACACCGGTGCAGAAACCGCACCACCGTAATATTTCCCTGCCTGCGGGTCATTGATGACCACAACCAGAGCAAATCGAGGGTTACTCGCGGGCGCTACGCCGGCGGTGTAAGCGAGGTATCGATCCATATATTTACCGTCCGGGCCAACTTTCTTGGCGGTACCGGTTTTAATGGCAATACGGTAGCCTTTAATGGCGGCTTTGGTGCCCCCGCCGCCAGGTAATGCCACGCTTTCCATCATATGAACCACGGTACGAACCAACGGTTCTGGGAAAACGCGTTCACCGGCCACTGGCGGGTCAACTTTAGTGATCGACAGCGGGCGATAAATCCCCATGCTGCCGATGGTTGCATAGACTCGCGCTAGTTGTAACGGTGTTACCATTAGCCCGTAGCCGAAAGAGAAGGTGGCCCTCTCTATGTCAGACCACCGTTGTTTTTTAGGATATAAGCCACTGCTTTCTCCGACCAACCCCAAATTGGTCGCTTTCCCAAACCCAAACCGTGAGTAAGTATCTACTAACGCTGAGGATGGCATCGCTAACGCCAGCTTAGAAACGCCGACGTTACTCGACTTCTGCAAGATCCCGGTCACAGATAGTTCTGCATAACGGGCCACGTCTTTAATCTGGTGACCGTTAACAAAGTACGGCAAGGTGTTCAGCACACTGTTTTCTTTCACAACGCCATGCTGCAATGCCGTCATCACTACCATGGGCTTCACTGTGGAGCCGGGTTCAAAAATATCGGTTATCGCCCGGTTACGCATAGCATCTTTCGGCGTTCCGGTCAGGTTATTCGGGTTATAAGACGGGCTATTCGCCATGGCTAATACTTCGCCGGTACTCACATCTACCAGCACCGCAGTGCCTGATTCTGCTTTGTTGAATGCCACCGCATTGTTCAATTCGCGATACACCAGCGCCTGTAAACGCTCATCAACACTCAACACCAGATTATGTGCTGCCTGACTATCGACAGAAGAGATATCCTCAATGACACGGCCATAGCGGTCTTTACGTACCGTACGTTCACCCGGTTGCCCGGTAAGCCAACGGTCAAAGCTTTTCTCAACCCCTTCGATACCTTGGCTATCGATGTTGGTCACACCGATAATGTGTGCCATCACTTGGCCTGCCGGATAGTAACGGCGTGATTCCTGGCGCAAATAGATACCGGGGAGTTTCAGTTTATGGATATAGTCGCCAATCGCGGGATTAACCTGACGCGCCAGATACACGAAACGTCCCTTCGGGTTAGCATTAATCCGGGCCGCCAATTGATCCAGTGGGATTTCCAGTGCATCCGATAGCGCTTTCCAGCGAGTATCTAACGTAATACCCCCGCGCTCGGTCAGCTCTTTCGGATCTGCCCAAACCGCATTAACCGGCACGCTAACCGCCAACGGGCGACCTGAACGGTCACTGATCATGCCACGGGCTGTCGGCACTTCCTGTACCCGTAACGAGCGCATATCACCCTCACGCACCAGTCTGTCAGGGTTAATCACTTGCAGGTATGCAGTACGTAACATCAAACCGACCAATGCCAATAAAATACAGCCGCACAGCAACGCAAAACGCCAGCTAATAAAGCTGGCTTGTTCTTCCTGGCGCTTTAACTTCCCGGGGCGCGTTGCTTTCATCCGTTACCTTGGCTGCTAGGCGTCATGGTGGCGACTCATTCCTTTATTTATTGGAGAAATTTATTGTTTAACCACAATATTTTCTTGTGATGGATCAACATGTTGCATTTTCAATTTGTCAGTCGCGATACTTTCCACACGACTGTGGTCACCCAACGCATTCTCTTCCAGAATCAGGTTACGCCACTCGATATCGAGCGCGTCCCGCTCCAGCACCAACTGCTCACGCTCTGCGGTCAACAAGCGTGTACGGTGGGCGGTGGTTACCACGAAAACAGCAGATACCAACACCGCGATCAGTAAAATCAACGGGATCTTCGCATTGCGGATTAAATCACCGCCGATGACCCCAACTAAACCGTGGCGTTCGCTGCCTATCACTCTTTAATCCTCTCGGCAAAACGCAATACCGAGCTTCGTGCCCGTGGGTTTTCAGCCACTTCAGCATCTGGAGGCATCATCTTGCCAACCGATTTCAATGTGCGCCCACCCATGCTGCGCAACTGCGCTTCCGTCAATGGCAACCCCGCCGGCACCTGTGGTCCACGGCTGTGATGACGAATAAAGTTTTTAACAATGCGATCTTCAAGAGAGTGGAAGCTAATTACTGACAAACGGCCCGCAGGGGCCAGGACTTCAAGTGCGCCATCAAGTGCGCGCTCAATCTCTTCCAACTCACTATTGATATAGATACGAATAGCCTGGAAGCTACGGGTAGCAGGATGTTTGTGCTTTTCGCGAAATGGGCTGGCGTTGGCAATCAAATCCGCCAGCTCTTTGGTACGAGTCATCGGTTGAGTAAGGTTGCGCTCAACAATGGCTTTGGCCAGACGCTTGGCAAAACGCTCTTCACCAAAGGTTTTCAGCACCCACGCGATATCATCAGCGCTGGCTTTCATCAACCATTCAGCAGCTGATAATCCACGGGAGGGGTCCATGCGCATATCCAACGGCCCGTCACGCATGAAAGAGAAACCACGCTCAGGGTCATCCAACTGTGGTGATGAAACCCCGAGATCCAGCAATACACCGTCAATCCGGCCCACTAAGTCCAGCTCTCGCACATAATGTGCTAACTCGGAAAAAGGACCGTGTACGATAGAGAAACGCGGATCTGTAATAGATTTTGCCGCTTCGATAGCTTGTGGGTCACGGTCAATTGCAATCAGACGCCCTTCTGGCCCAAGCTGGGACAGAATCAGACGCGAATGGCCACCACGGCCAAAAGTTCCGTCAATATAGATGCCGTTATCGCGGATGTTCAGGCCATTTACCGCCTCATCCAGCAATACGCTTGTATGCTTGTAGTTGTTATCTACAATTTTGTTGTTATCTACCATGCTTATAGCGATAAGTCCTGTAGCCGCTCAGACAATGGTTCCTGAGTGGACTGTTCTGCGTCGATGTCATCCTTGACTTGTTGATACCAGGTCTGTTCATCCCACAGTTCAAACTTGTTGAACTGCCCAACCAGCATCACTTCTTTATTCAGCCCGGCATGCTGTCGCAGTGTTCCTGCGATCAGTAAGCGCCCAGCACCATCCATCTGACATTCACTGGCGTGCCCTAACAGCAAACGCTGAACCCGACGTTCAGCCGGATTCATGCTCGACAGACGGGATAATTTTTGTTCAATGATTTCCCATTCAGGGAGTGGATAAAGCAACAGGCATGGTTGGTGAAGGTCTATGGTACAGACCATCTGGCCCTGCGATTCCTCATTCAGTAAATCCCGATAACGGGTAGGTACGGCAAGCCGCCCTTTACTGTCGAGGTTAACCATCGTTGCACCACGAAACATGACTGAGTTACCCCTTCATGACCCAATTCGCCACTTTACCCCACAAATCCCCACATTAAAGAGTTTACGGATGGTATGAAAACCTTGTCAAGCCAGAGCCGATGCGCTTTGACAATATTTATGGGCCGTTTTTGAGATATATCTCGTAGAAGGGGCTATTTTAGTGGTTGTAATAGAAATTAACGTCATGATAAACGGGCTATTTTTCCGCCAGTAATTCCAGCTACTTAAATAAATAATTAATTGTCGATTAATTGTCTCATTATTTCCTTCTGCAAGGAATGTCTCATTTTTAGTATGAAAATTGTACGGTCTAAAAATAAACAGCCTGAGCACAAAACCCGCTGCCGCTGGCGTCCCCTAAGGAAAAACAGCGGTAATCGACGGCAAAACCCACAGCAACACAATAATAACCTTGAGAACAACAAGTGTTACTGGCGCGACATTTTACTTCAATTAACCGACGGGGATTAATCTATTTTGAAATAAATTATTGGTGTCTATTTCCGAGCATCACTGAAATATGAATGCCTTCAGACAGATAAATCTTAAATTAGCAAAATTGAATGATTTAGTTTTTGCCTCACTCATTATTTTAAATTTGACTGACCTTTGCCGGCCCCCCTCTGCTGATAACGGAGAAACACAACTATCTGTTTTTAAAGTAAAACAAGATACCTTACCATTTAAAAAACCGCCAAAAGCTCAATTCCTCACAGTACAAAGTATAAAAATCAGCCAAATGTTAAAAATAAAAATTTTGAGCTGGTTATATTACAAACAATAGCACTGTAAACTACATCAAAAGCAAAAAAGCAATACAATCACCTGCCATTAAAATGATTAGCAATATATAAACCCTGCCAATAATCTCATCAATTGGCGTTTTGGCAGATTTTTCCCCCAAGTAGGGAGTTAATGACAATGTTTTCAACTGGGTCCCGTCTGCGTAGTGCCGCAGCCGATACTTTTGCACTGGTAGTGTATTGTTTTGTCATCGGCATGATAATTGAAATCGTGATCTCGGGAATGACCTTCCAGCAGTCTCTTTCTTCTCGCCTGGTTTCAATACCGGTCAATATCCTTATTGCCTGGCCTTATGGGGTGTATCGGGATGCTTTTATCCGCTTTGCGCGTCATCATGCCGGCAAGTATTTTTGGGCAAGGAATCTGGCAGACTTACTGGCCTATGTCAGCTTCCAGTCTCCAGTTTATGCCATAATTTTGTGGTCGGTCGGGGCTGATTTAGAGCAAATCACTACAGCGGTTACCAGTAACGCGTTGGTTTCAATGGCGATGGGTGTGGCTTACGGCTATTTCCTGGAATATTGCCGTCGATTGTTCCGCGTGGCGGGCTATATTTGAATACCCGCCATCTTTCATGGTGCAGGTGTGTTGGCTGTGCTCACTACTCGGCCCATCCATGGGCCTCACCTCGTTGAGGCCGCTGCCGCCTCCTGCACCATAAAATCTATTGGGTATTAAGCGTCCTAACCGAAATGTTTATTACTCGGTTACTTGCGGCTCAAACTGCCACGGCGGAACAAATTGCGGCGAATACGGGTTAAACCCGGTTTCGGTTTATGCGGTTCATCCAGACTGGCTAATACCAGCTCCAGTACACGCTCGGCAACATCGCGATGACGCTGTGCCACCGCCAGTACTGGGCACTCAAGGAAGTCCAGCAGCTCGTTATCACCAAAAGTAGCAATCGCCAGATTACTGGGTAAACGCCCACTTTGCTTTAAGGTAACATCCATAACGCCCTGTAGTAGCTGGAATGAGGTGGTAAACAACGCCTGTGGCATTGGGTGGGTCTTAAGCCACTGCGCAAACAGCACACCGGCAGCTTCGCGCTCGTAGCTATTGGCATACAGGTAATCGACTTTACGTGGATCATCTTTCCACGCCTCACGGAATCCCATCTCACGCAAGAAACTGACTGATAGTTCCGGCAGCGCGCCTAAATACAATACAGATTCCGCCGGGAAGGCACGCAGTTCTTGTGCCAACATCAGTGCATCTTCTTGATCCGCGCCGACGACGCTAATGAAATGCTCCCGATCTAGCGCCCGATCCAATGCAATTATTGGCAATGGATCATTAGCCCAGCGCTGGTAAAAAGGGTGCTCAGGGGGCAATGCGGTAGAAACGATAATGGCATCAACCTGACGCTGTAACAGGTGTTCGATACAACGCATCTCGTTATCTGGTTGATCTTCCGAGCAGGCTATCAACAGTTGATAACCGCGCTGGCGCGCCTGGCGTTCCAGATAATTTGCAATGCGGGTATAGCTGGTATTCTCAAGATCCGGGATCACCAAACCGATGGAGCGGGTTCTGCCCGCGCGCAATCCTGCCGCAACAGCATTTGGGTGATAGTTATGTTCCCTGACAACCGCCATAACTTTGTCTACTGTTTTATCGCTGACTCGGTACTGTTTCGCTTTGCCATTAATGACATAACTGGCCGTTGTACGCGAAACACCCGCAAGACGCGCGATTTCATCCAGTTTCACATTAACCCCTTATAAACCCAATAAAGTGATGAAAGGCATGATGTCTGCCAGAGCTAAATATCCCAGCATTTCTCAATACGCCAATAAACCGCAGTGTTACAGGCTAAAACACACGATTTATAGACATAGTTTAACTACGGATATAGCACAACGTAGATCTAACCGCAGAACTCACTATTGAGCAACCGCTTTAACCGCCCTATAACGCTATCTCGGTTAAAAAATAAGAAAAAAAAAGCCCGACACACCTGCCGAGCCTGATTATTGGAGATTAGTCAGTGTTAATAAGTTTCATTAACGCATAATCTTGTCACCACGTGACACACCGACAATGCCTGAGCGGGCAACTTCAACAATTTCTGCCACTTCCCGCACCGCATTGAGGAATGCATCCAGTTTATCACTGGTGCCCGCCAGTTGGACGGTGTAGAGCGTGGCGGTAACATCCACAATTTGCCCACGGAATATTTCCGCACATCGTTTCACTTCCTCACGCCCGTAACCACTGGCCTGCAACTTTACCAGCATAATCTCACGTTCAACATGCGAGCCAGAAACCAGCTCACTGACGCGCAGTACATCCACCAATTTATGTAGCTGTTTTTCTATCTGCTCCAGAACTTTGGCATCACCTACGGTCTGAATCGTCATGCGGGAAAGTGTAGGATCGTCGGTCGGCGCAACCGTTAAACTCTCAATGTTATAACCACGTTGAGAAAACAGGCCCACGACCCTTGAGAGGGCACCTGATTCGTTTTCCAGTAGAACTGATAAAATCCGGCGGCGCATAATTATGTCCTCTCCGTTTTGCTAAGCCACATTTCGTCCATGCCACCACCACGAATCTGCATCGGGTAAACATGCTCCGTTTCATCAACCGTCACATCTACAAATACCAAACGCTTGGTCTCGGATAATTGTGTCAGGGCATCAGCCAGTTTGCTTTCCAACTCATCCGGCGTGCGGATGGAAACACCAATATGACCATAGGCTTCAGCCAATTTGACGAAGTCAGGCAGCGAATCCATATAAGACTGTGAGTGGCGGCCAGAGTAGATCATATCCTGCCACTGTTTCACCATGCCGAGATAGCGGTTGTTCAGGTTCAGCACGAGCACTGGCAAATTATATTGCAGTGCAGTAGATAACTCCTGAATATTCATCTGGATGCTACCATCACCGGTAACGCAAACTACCGTTTCGTCTGGTAACGCCAGTTTAACGCCAAGCGCTGCCGGCAGGCCAAAGCCCATCGTCCCAAGGCCTCCTGAGTTAATCCAACGGCGTGGTTTATCAAACGGATAATAAAGTGCGGCGAACATCTGGTGTTGACCGACATCAGAGGTGACATAAGCATCACCGCTGGTGAGGCGATGTAGGGTTTCGATCACTGCCTGCGGCTTGATTTTTCCGCTGTCTTTGTTGTAACTCAGACAATTACGGGCACGCCATTGTTCGATGGATTGCCACCAATCACGCAAACTATCGCAATCTTGTGTGCAATCAATCTGAGACAGCAGCTCCAGCATCTGTACCAAGACTTGTTTGGCATCACCAACAATCGGAATATCGGCATTTACGGTTTTCGAAATTGAAGTCGGGTCGATATCAATGTGTACCACAGTGGCATTCGGACAGTATTTCGCCAGATTATTGGTGGTTCGGTCATCAAAGCGCACGCCAACGGCAAAAATCAGATCCGTATTGTGCATCGCCATATTGGCTTCGAATGTCCCGTGCATCCCCAACATACCCACGCTTTGGCGATGAGTGCCCGGGAAGCTCCCCAGCCCCATCAAAGAGCTGGTCACCGGCAAATTCAGTTGCTCAGCAAGAGCTAGCAGCTCTTCGTGGCAGGCAGAATTAATCGCCCCACCGCCGACATACATGATGGGTTTTTTAGCCGTCAGAATAGTTTGCAGCGCGCGTTTAATCTGCCCACGATGGCCTTGTACCGTGGGGTTATAAGAGCGCAAGCTAACCTGATCCGGGTAGGCGTAAGGCATTTTTACCGCAGGGCCAACGATATCTTTTGGCAAATCTATAACGACCGGACCTGGGCGGCCAGTCGATGCCAGATAGAAGGCTTTTTTCAGTACCATTGGAATATCTTCAGTGCGCTTCACCAGAAAACTGTGTTTCACCACTGGGCGGGAGATCCCCACCATGTCACATTCCTGAAAAGCATCGTAACCTATCAATGAGCTAGGTACCTGACCGGAAAGCACCACCATCGGTACAGAATCCATATACGCGGTAGCAATACCGGTAATGGCATTGGTCGCCCCAGGGCCGGAAGTGACTAGCACCACGCCAACCTCACCGGTTGCCCGAGCATAACCATCGGCCATGTGAACCGCGCCTTGTTCATGGCGTACCAGCACGTGATCGATGCCGCCGACCGTATGCAGGGCATCGTAGATATCAAGTACGGCCCCGCCGGGATAACCGAATACATGCTTCACGCCCTGGTCGATTAACGACCGGACAACCATCTCGGCTCCTGACAACATCTCCATGGGTTTTGCCTCCAGGCTTTGTTTGCTCATTGGATAACGGGAAGTCATTTCCACGGGATCCTGTAGGAAAGGCACTACGCCCTGATTCCTATATTTATTATTTTTAACGTAACCAACTTATTAACATAACGTCAGATTTTCTGGCAGGCAAATGGCAATTCGCTGCGCTAAAGACAATTCTGTTGGTCGTGCTCTGTTTTTGCTTACATTCCAAACATAAAACACTGCCTGTTAAGGAGTGACCTTAGTTTAAACACCGCCAAGATGACCAATCATAGAACTTAATTAGGCTGATAATTTTTATGCATCGGAGGAAGAAAAACAGGGGGCGATACCGAGCCAGGTGGCGAAAGTGCTGAACGTTCAGAAAAACAGCGGCTGCCTGTTAACAACAGACAGCAACGTAATAACACTATCGATTAATCACGGTACATCGAATCAATTTCATTCTGATAACGCTGGAGAATGATTTTGCGACGCAATTTCATCGTCGGTGTCAGTTCACCGGTTTCCATGGTGAATGCCTGTGGTAACAACGTAAAGCGCTTAACCTGCTCGAACATCGCCAACTCTTTTTGCATATCTTTCAGTCTTTGTTCAAACAAACCGACAATATGGCTATGGCGTAACAACTCTAACCGGTCATGGTATTTCAGGTTTATCGAACGGGCATACTCTTCAAGTGATTCAAAACAGGGCACAATCAGCGCTGAGACAAATTTGCGCGTATCGGCAATAATCGCGACCTGCTCAATGAAACGATCCTGACCGAGTGTGCCCTCAATCATTTGCGGCGCAATGTATTTGCCGCCGGAGGTTTTCATCAAATCTTTCAGCCGTTCGGTGATAAACAAATTACCCTGAGCATCCAACGCCCCGGCATCCCCCGTTTTGAGCCAACCATCTTCGGTGAACGACTCTGCCGTCTGTTGCGGTTTATTAAAGTAACCACGCATCACAATCGGGCCACGTACCTGAATTTCATTCTCTGCGCCCAAACGCACATCAATCCCCGGTAATGGCTTACCGATAGAGCCGAACCGGAAGTCGTGCTCTTCCCAACAAGAGACGGTGGCACAGGTTTCGGTCATGCCATAGCCGTACTTAATGTTGATACCGATGGACTGGAAAAACAGGATGATATTGTCATCTAACCGAGCACCGGCGGCCGGTAAAAAGCGCACTCTACCCCCCAACACCCCTCGCAATTTCCTCAACACCAGACGATCCGCCAACTGGTACATCTGTTCGGATAGCAATGATAATGTTTCCCCACGTTGCAGGCTTTGGAATTTGCGCTCACCCCGACCTACCGCCCAGCGAAACAATAGCCGGCGATGCCATTTTGCCAGAGCAACTTTGTCATTGATGGCACTGAATACCTTCTCGTAAAAACGAGGGACGGCACACATCACTGTCGGCTTTACTGCCTGCATTGCCGAGCGCACCCAATCAGTGTCGCTGATATAGACATTTTGCGCGCCGGTATGCATTACATAGAAGCTCCACGCCCGCTCAAACACATGGGATAACGGCAGGAAACTAAGAGAGACATCCTCTGCTGTCAGGGTTAAGCGCTGATCGTGCAAATAAAGCTGGGCTGCCATATTACGGTAATCCAGCATCACACCTTTAGGTTCACCCGTGGTACCCGAGGTATAAATCAGTGTGAATAAATCATTTAAGTCGCAACTATCTATACGCGTAGTGAGTAGGTGCTGTTGGACCGCATCAGGTTGTTGCTCAAAATCAGCTAAGTGTTGGGCATATTCACAACCGCGCAAATCGACTGCGGGGTCTAATACAATAATTTGAGCAAGTTGCGGGCACAGCGGCTTTAGTGTTGCAGCAACATCAAATTGTGTCTGTCCACCGACAAATAAAATACGCACATCGGCATCATTGAGCACATAAGCAGCCTGAGTGCTGGTATTGGTGGCATACAGTGGGACGCTGACGCCACGCAACTGTAAAATAGCTAAATCCGCCAACGACCAAGTCATACTGTTGTTGGCAAAAATCCCAATACGCTCCTGAATGGCAACCCCGAGGGATAACAAAGCTGCTGAAATCCGGGTGACATGCGTGTCAACCTGCTGCCAGCTTAGTTGTTTTTCACCCTCGGGTGACCATTCACGCAAAGCTATCTGGTCAGCACGGTGGCTGATTTGTTGGCGCAGACGGCGCACAAGGTGGTATTGCTCTAATGTGTGGGTCATAACATCGCCGCTCGCTATATACTTGCTGTCTTCCAAGTTGCTACTGTGTGATGGCGGGTGCTCATCCAAATCACATGACGGAGTCCGTTCATTGGGAGCCTTTCATTTACCGCCTTGCTACACCTTGAAATCTATTGGGTATTGATTATTCATTAAAGTGTACTGTAACTTACCACTAATTGGCATTCAGCTTACATGTGTTCACTTTTTTTCGCGCAGTCTACCTGCTCTATTGGCTATGGCAAACAAAATTCAGAGTAGAAGTGTGAGCTGAAATTGACTTTGATGAAAAAGAGAGCGTTTAGAACCATAAGAGTGAGGGGTAAACACGGCAATAACGTTGTATTGAACTGACCAATGGCTGGAAACAAAACATGTTTTAATTTAGTTGTTACCTTTACCTGCCACTGAAAATAATATGATTCCAGCAGCAGGGGTTAACAAAAGTAATTACTCAGGAGTATCCAATTGGCTGAGTAACTCTTTCATCCACTGATGGCCTTTATCTCTATCAGTAGATTCGTGCCACGTGAGATAACATGGGCGGCATGTTTCCTTCCAAGGTAAAGAGATAAGTTTCAGATTAAGTGCTTCACTGTATGTTTGAACAAGCCAGCGAGGAGCAATCGCCACAAAGCAAGTTTGGGATACAATATTAAGCACACTATTCATATCGGTACTTTCATATACAATAGTTTGAGCACTTATCTCTGATTCATAATAATGCTCACTGAAAGAACCTACTTTATCCAATGACACTACCGCGTGTGACTCTGAAAGGAGCTGTTCTTGCGTAATTGAATTATCAATACGGGGGTGATTTTTTGAGACCGCCAAAACGGACTCATCATTAGATATTGATAAGTAATGGAAGTCTGGGCGCTCAAACTTGGTATAACCTATCACAAACTCGGTCTCTTGATAACGTAACTGATGCTCAATATTATCATTCAAATAGGATTTGATAATGAGTTGAACATTAGGCGCTAATTGCTTAACACTTTCTATTATTTGTGCCGTCAATCTAATATCTAACGGGCTACAAATAGATAGATTAAAGATTCGCCCACTTTTTTTGGCTTCAAAGCCCGCACCGGGTAACTCATTTTGAACTAATTGCAGAGCTTGTCTAACCGGGCCAAACAACTGACGAGCCCTGGCGGTAGGCTGGATACCACGGCCATAACGAACAAACAGCTCATCATTAAACATCACTTTCAAGCGAGCGACTGCGTTACTCACCGCAGGCTGGGACATCCCCAGTGACTGGGCTGCACGTGTTACATTATGCATTTGCATCACCGCATCAAAAACCGTTAATAAATTGAGATCGACACTTCTTAAGTGAACATCACTACCTTCTTTTTTAGTTACTTGGTCGTCGGCTACTAAGTTGTGTTCAAGCATGCTTAACTCCACTGATCTTTATGCAGATGACATGATTAATAGAAGAATCCTGCTGATACTTTTACATACCTCAAAATATCTTTATTCTCTTACTATTAACGATGCCAATGTTCTCATCATTACTCTTGTCAGGTAAAATGAGTCTCATCCTTGTATAAATGCAAAAGTATTAATTCCCTCCCTACCTTTCAGTCAATAACGCCCATAGATAAGTGCGTGAACAAGATATTCACATAAAGTATCTTATATATGCTCATACAGTAATTTACATCAGGAATATCAAACCATCAAATTATAAGCACCAGTAATAAAATCAACAAGATGATCACATCACAAAATGGGATAGTTGACAACTATGCCATTAATAAATAATAAATTCATCAATTGAAACTTATTAGTTCTTATTTATTAGTATGAATATATTAAATAGTGGATTAGATCTAACCACACTTAAGTATGAATTCACGCCATATTCATAACATCTAAAGCCAATAAATAATAGGCCCCATTCCCGAACGAAACGCAACAAACCATCATGCGTTATGCAGCGAGTAGATACTCTAAAAATACCTCATTCGGTGAGCTGTATTCCAGAGATTTGCGCCCCCGAGTGTTGAGGATGTGCTCCAGTCTCGCAATATCTTCATCGCTGACGCCATTAAAATCGGTTCCTTTCGGATAAAACCGCCGTATCAGACCGTTGGTATGCTCATTCAACCCCCGCTCCCAGGAATGATAAGGCCGGGCAAAGTAAACCTTTGCGCCCGTTACCTGAGTGATGTCCTTATGTTTCGCAAACTCGGGTCCGTTATCTGCCGTCAGGGTTTTAAACTCACAGAAAGTATTCGCCACGATGTCCCTGAACGCTTCCACGACGCTCTCAGCGCACTTATTGGGGAGTTTACGGATAATGACCTGCTTTGTGGCTTTGTCCACGACCGTCAGCAGGAATGACTTCTGGTCTTTGCCAAAAATCGTATCGATTTCAACATGCCCGGGAACCTGTTTGAGTTCAGCCTCAGCAGGCCTGTGCTCAATGCCAACCCTGTCCGGGATGGGCGTGCGTCCGGGCTCACCCGTATCATAGCGATAGCGTTTACCCCGGTGAGGGAGCTGAAGGTAAAGCTTACCGCCAGCCTGTCTGTCCGAACGGATATAGCGGTAGAGGGTATTTTTGCTGACGGCGATATCAAACTGGATTTTCAGTCTCCCACAGATAACCTCAGGGGAGGTATGTACAGCCAGCGCCTGCCGGAGAAAGTCTTGTGTCTGCTGGCCCAGAGGGAAACAGGCATTGTGTGCCGAGGTGGCGCCCCGCCGTTGTCTGGCTAAGGCATCAGCGCGTCTGGAGGAGTAAAGTCCGTTGAAAGCGGGGTCCGTATTACGCCTGAGCTCCCGGCTCAGCGTAGAGCGAGAGACGCCGAGCTCTCTGGCAATGCAGGACTGATTAACGCCTTCAGCTTTTCGTTTTTCGATGTAAAAGCGCTCATGCTGAGTCAAATGTTTTCCCTTCATGCAACAGGGTCTCCGACAGGGTCAATACGGCTATTTTATCCGTACCTGACCGGTGGGTCACTTTGTTGCATTTCGTTTGGGAATTGGCGTAGCATTTATTAGAGTGATGAATATTTATATTCAACAAATATATAATAGGAAGATAATAAGGCTTATTGTGAATTTATAATTATGGATTACTCTTACTTACCTCATTCCATCTCTGGGAGACTTAAATATAACGTCCCAAAACTGATGTTCACCTCTCTAGCTAGAGAATTTATGATCCAAATATCAAAAAAGCACAATAATCCATATTATTAAGACTATGCCAAATAAAACAAAATCATCAGCATCTATTTTTAGATTAAAAATCCTATATTTTTAATTTTTAGGTTTTTTGTGTCGTTATAAGGAATTGATAACCCGTGCAACCAGTTGAACTGGCCATTTTAAACAAAAGTTGACATGACCACAAAATTCACGTATCAATTTAGGCAACGCACTATTTTAACCCATGAGAAACTGAAAAATTATGTTCTACTCAACCCGCCTACTAAGCCTACTACTTAACGCATCTCACTTGCGCGGTATGTTGGTGGACGGAAATCAGAACTGATTCAGTCATCAAGATTAACAAGCCCGCGCAAATGCGCGGGTTTTTTTTTACCCGCTAAGCGCAAATGTAAACACGACAAGGAACAACCCATGAGCCAACAAGTCATTATTTTCGATACAACATTGCGCGACGGTGAACAAGCATTGCAAGCCAGCCTGAGTGTTAAAGAGAAGCTGCAAATCGCGCTTGCACTGGAAAGAATGGGTGTCGATGTAATGGAAGTCGGTTTCCCGGTTTCCTCCCCTGGCGATTTTGAGTCAGTGCGCACCATCGCTCAGCAAGTCAAAAACAGCCGCGTGTGTGCTCTGGCTCGCTGTGTAGACAAAGATATTGATGTCGCCGCCGAAGCTTTACGTATTGCTGAAGCCTTCCGTATTCATGTGTTCTTGGCGACATCCACCTTACATATCGAATCCAAATTAAAGCGCTCATTTGATGATGTGTTGGCGATGGCAGTGCACTCGGTGAAACGCGCTCGCAACTATACCAATGATGTTGAATTCTCTTGTGAAGATGCTGGCCGTACCCCTATTGATAACCTGTGCCGCATCGTAGAAGCTGCGATTAATGCCGGCGCGACTACCATCAATATCCCTGATACTGTCGGTTACACCACTCCTTATCAATTCGGCGGAATTATCACCGACTTGTATGAGCGGGTGCCAAATATTGATAAAGCCATTATCTCGGTGCATTGCCATGACGATTTGGGCATGTCCGTTGCCAACTCCATCACCGCAGTACAAGCCGGTGCGCGTCAGGTAGAAGGCACGATTAATGGTTTGGGCGAACGCGCCGGTAACTGTTCACTGGAAGAAGTGATCATGGCTATCAAAGTGCGTGAAAAGATGTTGGGCGTGCATACCAATATCAATCATCAAGAGATTTACCGCACCAGCCAGTTGGTCAGTAAGTTATGCAACATGCCAATACCCGCTAACAAAGCCATTGTCGGCAGTAATGCTTTCGCTCACTCATCCGGTATTCATCAGGATGGCGTGCTGAAAAATCGTGAAAACTACGAAATCATGACACCACAATCCATTGGCTTGAAAGAAGTGCAGTTGAACCTGACCTCCCGTTCTGGTCGCGCGGCGGTCAAACACCGTATGGAAGAGATGGGTTATCAGGATAAAGATTACAATTTGGACTCTTTGTACGACGCATTCCTGAAGCTGGCAGATAAAAAGGGCCAGGTATTTGATTACGATTTAGAAGCGTTAGCCTTCATTAATAAACAACAGGAAGAGCCGGAACACTACCGTTTAGACTATTTCAGCGTGCAGTCGGGTTCCAGCGTAATGGCAACAGCATCCGTGAAATTGGTCTGTGGCGAAGACATTAAATCAGAAGCGGCCACAGGTAATGGCCCGGTTGATGCGGTGTATCAGGCCATCAATCGCATTACCGGTTATGAAATTGAACTGGTGAAATATCAACTGTCTGCCAACGGTCAGGGTAAAGACGCATTGGGTCAGGTTGATATCGTGGTTGATCATAAGGGTCGCCGCTTCCACGGCGTGGGTCTGGCAACAGATATTGTCGAGTCATCCGCTAAAGCGTTGGTTCACGTATTAAATAACATCTGGCGCGCTCATCAGGTAGAGATTGAGAAGCAGCGCTTGCAACAAAATAATCAGGAAATGGTGTGAACATGACTAAGACTTATCATATTGCCGTTTTGCCCGGAGACGGTATTGGCCCTGAAGTAATGGCTCAGGCAAATAAAGTATTGGATGCGGTGCGTCAACGTTTCGGCATCAAGATTTCAACTAGCGTTTATGATGTAGGTGGTGCAGCCATCGACCGTCACGGCAGCCCGTTACCGGCAGCGACAGTCAGCGGATGTGAGCAGGCTGATGCTATCTTGTTTGGCTCGGTAGGCGGCCCGAAATGGGAACATTTGCCACCGGCTGAACAACCCGAGCGTGGTGCGTTGTTGCCTTTGCGCAAGCACTTCAAATTATTCAGCAACTTGCGCCCGGCGCGGTTGTATCAAGGGTTAGAAGACTTCTGCCCATTGCGCAGCGATATTGCTGCCAAAGGTTTTGATATTCTGTGTGTGCGTGAATTAACCGGCGGTATCTACTTCGGCCAACCCAAAGGCCGTGAAGGCCAAGGCCAGCACGAGCGTGCTTTTGATACCGAAGTTTATCATCGCTTTGAGATTGAACGTATTGCCCGTATTGCCTTTGAATCTGCGCGTAAACGTCGTGGCAAAGTTACTTCTATTGATAAAGCCAATGTGTTGCAAAGCTCTATTCTGTGGCGTGAAGTGGTAACTGCCATTGCGGCCGATTACCCAGATGTTGCGTTGTCCCATATGTATATCGATAACGCCACCATGCAGTTGATCAAAGACCCTGCCCAGTTTGATGTATTGCTGTGTTCTAACTTGTTTGGCGATATTTTGTCTGATGAGTGCGCCATGATAACGGGTTCAATGGGGATGTTGCCGTCGGCCAGCCTGAACGAACAAGGTTTCGGTTTATACGAACCCGCAGGTGGCTCCGCACCCGATATCGCGGGCAAAAATATCGCCAACCCAATTGCCCAGATTTTGTCATTAACTCTGCTGTTGCGTTTCAGTTTAGGTAAAGACAATGCCGCCGATGCTATTGAGCATGCGATCAATCAGGCATTGGAACAAGGCTATCGCACGGCTGATTTGGCAGGCGAAGGTAAAGCCATCGGTACCAACGAAATGGGCGATATTATCGCTAAATTCGTGATGGAGGGGGTGTAAAATGGGCAAAACGTTATATCAAAACAAGACCTTATATCAAAAATTGTACGATGCGCACATCGTTTACGAAGCGCCAAATGAAACCCCATTGTTGTACATCGACCGCCATCTGGTGCATGAAGTTACTTCGCCGCAAGCCTTTGATGGTTTGCGCGCCATGGGTCGTCCGGTGCGTCAGCCGGGTAAAACCTTTGCCACGATGGACCACAACGTTTCAACCCAGACCAAAGATATCAATGCCAGCGGCGAAATGGCGCGGATCCAGATGCAGGAACTGATTAAGAACTGTGCTGAGTTCGGTGTCTCTTTATATGACCTGAATCATCCGTTCCAAGGCATCGTCCATGTGATTGGCCCTGAACAAGGTATGACTTTACCGGGCATGACTATCGTCTGTGGTGACTCACATACCGCAACCCATGGTGCATTCGGCTCATTGGCCTTCGGTATCGGCACTTCAGAAGTTGAGCATGTGCTGGCAACCCAGACCCTGAAACAGGGCCGTGCCAAAACCATGAAAATCGAAGTTAACGGTACTGTTGGTGCAGGGATTACCGCCAAAGACATCGTCTTGGCGATTATCGGCAAAACCGGCAGCGCGGGCGGCACCGGCCATGTTGTGGAGTTCTGTGGCAGCGCGATTGCAGCGCTGAGCATGGAAGGCCGGATGACATTATGTAATATGGCGATCGAGATGGGTGCTAAAGCCGGTTTAGTCGCCCCGGATGACACCACTTTCGACTACCTGAAAGGTCGTCAGTTCGCCCCAACTGGCGAGCAGTGGGAACAAGGCGTGGCCTATTGGCGCAGCTTGAAATCTGATGCTGATGCTAAATTTGACACTATCGTCACCCTGGATGCCGCCGACATCGCGCCACAAGTCACTTGGGGCACCAACCCGGGCCAGGTTATTGCGGTTAATGACATGATTCCTGCGCCTGAGTCCTTCAGTGATCCCGTTGAACGTGCCTCGGCGGAAAAAGCGTTGGCATATATGGATTTGCGCCCCGGCATTAAGTTGACCGAGGTAGCCATTGATAAAGTCTTTATCGGTTCCTGCACTAACTCACGCATTGAAGATTTGCGTGCCGCAGCAGCGGTGGCGCAAGGTCGTAAAGTCGCGACTGGCGTGCAAGCTATTGTGGTACCCGGCTCAGGCCCGGTAAAAGCGCAGGCAGAAGCGGAAGGTTTGGATAAGATCTTTATCGAGGCCGGTTTTGAGTGGCGTTTGCCTGGTTGTTCCATGTGTTTGGCGATGAACAACGACCGTCTGGAACCCGGAGAGCGTTGTGCCTCCACCAGCAACCGTAACTTTGAAGGCCGTCAGGGCCGTGGTGGCCGCACACATTTGGTTAGCCCGGCAATGGCCGCCGCCGCCGCTGTCAGTGGTCATTTTGCTGATGTTCGCGACTTAGAAGCCGCCACCCACTAACCGGAGACACCATTATGGCTAAATTTACTCAACACACGGGTTTGGTTGCTCCGTTGGATGCGGCAAACGTCGATACCGACGCGATTATCCCAAAACAATTTTTACAAAAAGTGACGCGCACTGGCTTTGGCCAACACTTGTTTAACGATTGGCGTTTTCTCGACGACGCAGGCAAAGTGCCAAACCCTGAATTTGTGCTGAACCAACCCCGCTATCTGGGTGCAACCATTTTGTTAGCGCGTGAGAATTTCGGTTGTGGCTCCTCACGGGAACACGCGCCGTGGGCATTGACCGACTTCGGTTTCAAAGTGGTTATTGCCCCTAGTTTCGCTGATATATTTTACGGTAACTCGTTTAATAACCAATTATTACCAGTGACCTTAAGCGAAGCAGATATCGATACCTTATTCCAATTGGTTAACGATAATGAAGGAATCGAGTTTATTGTTGATTTGGAACAGCAAACAGTGAATGCCGGTGGCAATAGTTATTCTTTTGAAATAGACAACTTCCGCCGCCATTGTATGATTAATGGTTTGGACAGTATTGGCCTGACGTTGCAGCATGAAAGTAATATTTCTGCATATGAAAAACAGCAACCGGCATTTTTACGTTAATTTATTTTAAGTTCATTTTGTGAGTATATTGTTGGTGTCAGGTAAGCCCTGACCCAACAATTCAAAATAGATAAAAATCCCATTTTAAAACGCACCCTTCCTTTTTTCATTATTCACAAAAACAAATCCCATATCAATCAATATGTTACATGATATATTCTCAAGTCATTATTTTAACTAGATATTAATTACTCTGATATTGATTTATTTGATTATATTTTGTGCTGGCGGTCACTTTTTATTTTTTCAACCAAGGTATGCTATTATTCACCATCCACACCTAGAGGGCGCCTTATGATACGCATTATACTGCGTTACGAAGCACGCATCTCCGGCGATAGCCGAGCCTGGTTTAATATAGATTACCGCCTCGCCAACGATTTCCCGCGTTAACTCCCCCATTGCTTATTCAGCTTAGGCTGAAAAAACTCATCTCTTTATTTTGTTGCCGTCATTGGTAATGCGAATGGCTATTTTCACTCGCCAAGATATGACTGCATTTAAAATATTAATAATAAAAATACCCAAAATAATTGGCGTTGCAGAGACGTTAGCTGCGACTTCAAGTTCCAAGGGTATTTGGAGTCATAAGCCATGAAACGTATCCCAGAGCCCTTCCGTATTAAAATGGTTGAAAATATTCGGATGACCAACCGGGAAGATCGTGAGAAAGCATTAATCGAGGCAGGCTATAACCCATTCTTACTGCCGAGTGAAGATGTCTATATTGATTTGCTCACCGACTCTGGCACCGGTGCGATGAGTGACCGCCAATGGGCCGGATTAATGATGGGCGATGAGGCCTATGCCGGTTCGCGTAACTACTATCACTTGTGTGACCAAGTGAAGAAACTGATTGGCTATCCATTTACTATCCCAACCCATCAGGGGCGTGGCGCGGAGCAAATATTATTCCCTTGCCTGATTGCGAAAAAACAAAAAACCGGTGGTGGCAAGAAACCGGTCTTTATTTCCAACTTCCACTTTGATACCACTGCCGCCCATGTTGAGATGAACGGCGCGAAGGCAATTAACGTAGTCACACCGAAAGCCTTTGATACCGTTACGTATTATGACTGGAAAGGGGATTTCGATTTAGATCAGTTAAAGGCAACCATCGCTGAACATGGTGCAGAAAACGTAATTTCTATTATTACCACCGTGACCTGTAATAGCTCCGGCGGCCAACCTATTTCCATGAGCAATATGCGTGAAGTGTATCGCATCGCTCAGCAGCACAATATTCCAGTAGTGATCGACTCGGCTCGCTTCTGTGAGAATGCCTGGTTTATCAAACAAAGAGAGCCGGGTTACGCAGATAAGTCGGTCAAAGAGATCATTCTGGAGATGTACCAATATGGTGATATGTTAACCATGTCTGCCAAAAAAGATCCCATGGTGAATATTGGCGGGCTGTGTTGTTTCCGTACCGATGAACACCTATTTGACGATGTTCGCATCCGTTGTGTGCCAATGGAAGGGTTTGTCACCTATGGCGGTTTAGCCGGCCGTGATATGGAAGCGCTGGCTATCGGGCTGGAAGAAGGGATGAACGAGGACTTCCTGAAGTACCGCATCGGACAAGTCGAATATTTGGGTGAACGCCTGCGGGCGGGCGGGATTCCAATTCAGTATCCTACCGGCGGCCACGCGGTATTTGTCGATGCCAAGATTCTGCTGCCACATATTCCGGCGGAGCAATTCCCAGCCCAAGCCTTAAATAACGCACTGTATCTGGAGGCGGGTATCCGCAGTGTGGAAATTGGCTCGCTACTGTTGGGACGAGATCCAGAAACGGGTAAACAAAAACCGTCACCGCTGGAACTGCTGCGTCTGACTATCCCGCGCCGGGTCTACACCAACGACCATATGGATTACATCGCTGACGCCCTGATTTCGCTCAAGTCACGCGCTCATGATATCAAAGGCTTAACCTTTACCTACGAACCCCCGGTTCTGCGCCACTTTGTTGCGCGATTAAAACCGGTCGAATAAAGCGCGACTGCCACTCTCCCCCTGCTCACTTCAGGCTGGGGGAATATTGCTGCCAAATAGGTTAGTCATTACCCTTAGCGCCCTACCGGGCGCTATGCCTCTCTCACCCGTGCACAGATGATTAACGCCAGAATAGCTAATCCCATCGCCACCACATATACCGAATTATGGCCCCAGGTTTCGGTCAATACCCCTTGCAGAACCCCAGCCAGAATCACCCCAGTGGAAATACTATTGGTAAACAGCGTGGTTGCTGCTCCGGCTCTGCCTGGCATTAAATCCTGAAAATAGAGCATGCCAATCCCGGCGACAATACCAATAAAAATGGCATTAAAAATCTGCAATAGCATCAGTGCAGTTTTGAATTTGAATAACACCAATCCGGTATAAAACAGCACACCCGCCAGCACCGCAAACAGCATAATTTTGCGCTTACCAAAACGCCTGACCGAGTAACCCGCCAGCAGCATAATAGGGATTTCCAACCCGGCAGCAGTCCCCATCAACAGACCAGCCAACCGCTCAGGCAATCCCAAGCTTGCTGTGATATACAGAGGCATATCAATGATGTACATGGTGTTGCAGGTCCACATCAACATTGAAGCAATAAACAGCAACAAAACGTCTTTATCGGCAAACAAACTGCCCTGCACCACCGCTGGCGCATCTACTACTGGCTCTGCTCGCTGCACCGAGGGCAAAATAAACCACACCACCAGCGCACTGAGGACAAAAATACCGGCGGCGATACTGAACATCAGCGTAAAGCCATAATTCAGCGCTAACATAAACGACAGCGGCGGGCCGATAACCCAAGCCAATGAAAGCTGCGCACGCATAATCGAACTAAACATCACCACTTCCCGCGCCGAGCTATCGGCATATTCTCGCGCTAAGGCGAAAATCTGCGGCATGGCGGTATTTGCTACTGCTGCCAGCAGCACACCGGCAGTGATTAGCGTCAGATAGTCACGATTAAAAGCAAATAGCAGGCAGTTCCCCACCGCCATCAAGTAGCAGACCATAATTAGCTTGCGGCGGTCACCACGTAAATCTGATCGTTTGGCCAGTACAAAGCTGACGGTAATCCCGGCAATGGCATTGACGGTATAAAACAATCCCACCCACAGTGGGCGTACTTTCACTTCAGTGCTTAAGAACAAGCTTAATGTCGGTGCCTGTAACGCGCCGGCGATACCGGAAAGAAAAGCCACCACGAAGAAAGCGAGAAACACCGGGTTAATACGGCGGGAAAAGATCAAAGCAGATTTCATTCCAGGCTCCAGCGCCAGAAATAACAATTAAACGCTATGCTACAGAAGCGGGTAGATTTATATAGAGAAAAGTATATCAGCCGCATAAATTTCACATCCGAATAATGGATACGGCTGACCGTGTTTCAGCCTCAAGGAGGCAGGATATTATCCAAAGTCATTGGGGCTATAGCTAGGCAGCAAGCGAGCAAATCCCGATGAGCTTACTCAAGTAAGTGATTCGGGTGCGTGAACGCAGCTAACAACGCTGTAGCCTCAAGGAGACAGGATATTATCCAAAGTCATTGGGGCTATAGCTAGGCAGCAAGCGAACAAATCCCGATGAGCTTACTCAAGTAAGTGATTCGGGTGCGTGAACGCAGCTAACAACACTGTAGCCTCAAGGAGACAGGATATTATCCAAAGTCATTGGGGCTATAGCTAGGCAGCAAGCGAACAAATCCCGATGAGCTTACTCAAGTAAGTGATTCGGGTGCGTGAACGCAGCTAACAACGCTGTAGCCTCAAGGAGACAGGATATTATCCAAAGTCATTGGGGCTATAGCTAGGCAGCAAGCGAACAAATCCCGATGAGCTTACTCAAGTAAGTGATTCGGGTGCGTGAACGCAGCTAACAACGCTGTAGCCTCAAGGAGGCAGGATAAAAAAAGCCAGCAGGTTGTTAAGCCCACTGGCTGGTGAAAGTCACCATTACTCAGAAATTTTTGGTACACAGCAAGGCAAGACTTGGTTCATTTAACAGACATCAACATCAATTATCATCTACCACAGCTCACAAAGTGTGCTCTGTTCGGGCGATGATATCGTCTTGTGCATCTGGCGATAGCGCGGTAAAGAATGCCGAGTAACCGGCAACCCGCACCACCAGATCACGGTAGCGGTCTGGGTGCTGCTTGGCATCGAGCAATATCTCACGCGATACAATGTTGTATTGCACATGCCAGCCCAGATACTCCTCGAAGAAGGTACGCAACATCATCATCAGCTTTTCGCGATCACGCGGGTTATCCAAAGTTGACGGATTCAGTTTTTGATTCAGTAGCACCCCGCCCAGAATAGAGGCTGTCGGCAGTTTTGACAGGGAGTTAAACACCGCAGTTGGCCCCAGATGATCAGTACCAGAAGCAGGGCTTGCTCCCTCCGCCAGCGGGCTGTGCGCTTTACGGCCATCCGGTGTTGCCATCGTTGCCGCACCAAACGGCACGTTAGCAGAGATAGAGGACGTCCCGGCGTAATAGGTACCGCCTATCGGGCCGCGACCAAAGCGGGTATTGTGATATTGCTTCAACTCATCAATATACGTCTGATAAGCGCGCACCAGCAGTTGGTCTACATCATCAACATCATTACCGTATTTCGGTGCTGAATTAATCAGATGTTGGCGTAATTGCTCACCGTTCAGGCCAGCAAAGTCATTTGTTAACGCCGTTGCCAGTTGCTGCTGTCCGATAAGCTGTTGTTCAAACACCAGTTTTCGTACCGCTGCCAGACTATTACCCAAATTGGCAATGCCCACCTGCAAGCCGGAAACCCAGTCATAACGCGCGCCGCCCTGCTTAATACTTTTACCGCGCTCAATACAGTCATCCACCAGTGCAGAACAGACAATATCGTGGGCATTCTCTTCCAACACCGTATCTACCACACACTCAATTTCGATGGATTTTCGCGTGTAGTAACGAATCTGCTGATCCCATTGCGCCATCACTTGTGAGAAATCAGTGAAGTTACCCTTCGATAACCCCTGCTCTTGCGGCAAGAATACTTGCCCAGAGGTCGCATCTTTACCTTGCTCCAGCGCCGCTAGCATCACGCGAGCAAAATTAATAAAACTCATGCCAGTACAGCGATAGCCCCATTTCCCCCCCACCGCAGTTTCAATGCAACCGATGGCAGCGTAATCGTAAGCATCCTGTGGCTCTACACCCAATTTGATAAATTCAGGAATAACAATTTCGTCATTATTAAACGCAGGCATACCAAAGCCGCAGCGAATGACTTGCACACAGGCATCGAGGAAATCATCACTGATACCGGCATGGTAGCGCACGCTGAGATTCGGCTGAGTTGAACGTAAACGGCCGCAAGACTCCAACACCGCATAAGAGAGCGGGTTAACCGCATCAATCGCTTTACCCTGCACCAGCTTCTGCCCACCAATAGTGACATTCTGATACAACGGGCTGCCCGCCGAGGCTTTGGAGTGCGAACCGGAACGGATCTTGTTCACTTCCAGCAACTTGAGCCAGCAGCTATGCAACATCTCAATGGCTTTTTCGCGGCTGAGGGTATTTTCCAGCTCCACGTCACGGCGATACCACGGATAGAGGTATTGGTCGAGGCGGCCAAAGGAAACCGAGTGGCCGTTAGATTCAATTTGCAGCATCAATTGGATGAAATAGCACAACTGCAAGGCTTGCCAGAAAGTCTGTGGCGGTTGGTGAGCAATCAGTTCGCAGTTTGTGGCGATAGTTTGTAACTCAATGCGCCGCCAATCACGGCTCTCTTCTTCTGCCATTTGCCGCGCAACCGCCGCATAACGTTCGATATGTTCGCTCAGCGCCGCCAATGAAATATCAATGGCTTTAAGGAATTGCTCTTTATGCAGGTCACTCCAGTCCGTCAGTTGTAACCGTTCGCGGCGACTTGCCACTTTGCTGCGCAGACCATCCAGCCCTTTTTCCAGCAATAACGGGAAGTTAACCGCCAAATGCGCATCGCCGGAGGTCATATTACCTTCGGCTTTTATAATGCCGGTAGCCAATAACGCTTTTTGCTCATCGGTAAACATGCCGTAGCAGCGGTCCTGCACTGTTTGGCCGCGCCACCACGGGCAGATACGGTGCAATACCGCTTTATCTGCTGCACTGACCGAGAAACCCGCACCGGGGCGATCGGCCAGCTCATCAATTTCGTTTTCAATCCAACTCACGGTGTATTCAGGGAAAATTGGCGCGGCGCGCAGTTGGCTGGCCTGATTACCGATAATCAGCTCATCATTTTTGATCCAGACGGTGCGAAGCTGTAAGTGATGCGCCAGCGCCAGCGCGCGCCTGACGGGGAGAGGTTTGTCCTGATGCTGCTGATAAGCCTCGGTATAATGCTGAGCTCGTTCGGTACAAACCGGCGGCTTCACAATGTGGATCAGTGCGTTTTTATGCTGTTTCGTCCGTTCGCTTAGCGTTACCAAATCAAGGGTGGTCATAGCATTATCCTCGTAAAATTGCGGTCAAGCCTTTATCACGGGCATAGCTTTCCGCGAAGTGAAGCAGTTCAGGAGCGTCCAAAGGTGTGCTTGCTGCCCGATACTCTTCACCCAGCAGCGAATATTTGTTGATACCCAACGTGTGGTAAGGCAAAAAGTGAATCTCTTTAACGCCTATCTCATCAGCCGCAAAATCGACGATCCCTTGTATAGAGTGGCGATCTGCATTGAAATCTGGGATCAACGGCACCCGTACTGTGATGTTGGTGCCCGCTGCCGCTAACTGACGAAAGTTGTCCATCACCCGTTTAGCCGAACCTCCAGTCCACTGGCGAAAACGGTTTTCATCCGTGTGCTTTAAATCCGCCAGCATCAGATCCAGCCACGGCAAAGAGGGCGCGATGTAATGCCACGGCGTATGCAGACAAGACTCAACCGCCGTGTGGATACCAAGCAGATGACAGCGTTGCAATAACTCAGCCGCTACATCGGGTTGCATAAATGGCTCACCACCGGATAGCGTCACACCACCGCCACTGCGCCGATAAAACGGCATATCGCGCAACAGTGTTGCCATAGTGGTATCAATATCAATCGGGCTACCACACACCGTCAGTGCACCACTCGGGCAACGCACGGTGAGTGCCTGAAGGTCATCCTCTTCCAGCCGTTGGCGCGTGATAACAATGCAATCGTCAATGCGCTCTATTGCCTGTGGGCAGGTCTGTTGGCACAACTCACAACCTGATAAGCACAGGCGCGAGTCAAATAGCACCTCCGCTTTACGTGATCGACTTTCCGGGTTTTGGCACCAACGGCAACTCAGCGAACAGCCTTTCAGGAATACCACACTGCGAATACCGGGGCCGTCATGGGTGGAATAACGCTGTAAATTAAAAATCATTTATTCCTCCCGTTGGCGGCATTGCCACGATAACCCGCTTTCATTGGCAATCAGTATCTGCGTAATATAGGGAAAGAAAAATTGATGAAATTTGCCGTGGAGTTCCTCTTTTATGTCTGCCTCACGTCTACAACAGCAGTTTATTCGCCTCTGGCAACGTTTTAATGGCCAGCCGACGGAAACCACCTTGCAGGAGCTGGCAGACGTGCTCAGTTGTTCACGCCGCCATGTACGATCCTTGCTGGGTAGCATGCAACAAGAGGGTTGGCTAAGCTGGCAGGCTGAAGCGGGTCGCGGTAAACGCTCACAACTGGCCTTCCTCTACTCCGGGTTGGCACTGCAACAACAGCGGGCCGAAGAGCTGCTGGAACAGGACCATATCGATCAGTTAGTGCAGTTGGTAGGGGATAAAAAAGCAGTGCGCCAAATGCTGCTATCCCAGTTGGGACGCAGTTTCCGCCAAGGAAAACACATCCTGCGGGTGCTCTATTATCGCCCGCTACAAAACCTGCTGCCCGGTACCGCGTTGCGCCGCTCCGAAACACATATGGTGCGGCAGATTTTTAATGGCCTGACACGCATAAATGAGGAAAATGGGGAACTGGAACCGGATTTATCCCATCACTGGCAAGCTATTAGCCCGTTGCATTGGCGTTTTTATTTGCGCCCTGCCATCCATTTTCACCATGGGCGTGAACTGGAAATGGATGATGTCATCAGCAGCCTGACCCGGCTGATTCCGCAGCCCCTGTTCTCTCATATCACCGCCGTGCGCTCACCAACGCCCTATGTGATTGATATCCATCTAAGTTGCCCGGATCACTGGTTGCCATGGTTGTTGGGTAGTGTTCACGCCATGATTTTGCCGCAAGAATGGGAGAATCAACCCGACTTCCGCCGCCATCCTATTGGTACCGGCCCCTACTCGGTGATTAGAAATCACCATAATCAGTTGAAGATACAGGCTTTTGATAACTATTTTGGTTTCCGCGCACTGATTGATGAGGTCAATATCTGGGTGCTACCTGAGTTGTCTGAGGAGCTGGTTTATTCCGGTGTGCAATTGCAGGCTGACGATACCAGTAAAAACGAGCTGGAAAGTCGGCTGGAGGAAGGCTGCTATTTTTTACTGTTTGATCAGCGATCGCCTCAGACCAGTAACCCAGAGATCCGCCGCTGGTTGTGTGAGTTGATAACACCGGTCGCCCTGCTCAGCCATGCAGATCCTTTCTATCAACGCTACTGGTCACCGGCCTACGGCATGCTGCCCCGCTGGCATCACAACCGGCTAACCACCCTTGAGCCAAAGCCCGCAGGGCTGACCGAATTGACGCTGACATTTTACAGCGAGCATTCCGAATTTGACGCCATCAGCCAAACATTAACCACATTGTTGGCCGCACACGGCGTCACACTGGTGATACAAGTGCTGGATTATGTCAGTTGGTATCAGGGCGATGCACAGAGTGATATCTGGCTTGGCAGCGCGAATTTCTATCTGCCACTGGAGTTCTCCCTGTTTGCCACCCTGTACGAACTGCCGCTACTACAACATTGTTTGGATGAAAAACTGCATCAGGATGTTGAATTATGGCGAAATAATACCCTGCCGATGGCGGATTGGAGCCAACGGTTGGTTAGCCAGAATCAATTCCACCCGCTGTTCCATCATTGGTTAGAATTATATGGGCAGCACAGTATGCGCGGGGTGCGCATGAACACGCTCGGCTGGTTTGATTTCAAATCGGCCTGGTTTACCCCACCAGAGGGCTAACCTGCTTTCATCCGCCCAGATTAGTCTCTACAATGGCACCGTCTCAACGGGGTGCGGAAAAACTGTTGTGGTCGTGTCCAGAATTCATGCTGGTTCGTTCCATTAACAATGAAACAAAAACGTCGCGAGGTAGGTTCAGTCGGAGGCGGACAGCACGCAGAAACCGGAGCGTACAAGTAGTACGTGAGGATTTCGAGTACTGCCCAACACCGGATCAACCTAACCGCAGCAAGTTTTTCGCTGAGAGCAAACCCGTCGAACCTGATCCGGCTAACCCCGGCGGAGGGATTTGAGAAAAATAACGCTGCATTATCATGATATCGCTGTTATTTACCGCCTCAGATACCTTTGCCACCTTTATTGTTAAGGAGTGCAAAGTGTTTAAACGCATTATTCCCTGCTTGTTTTTGCTATCTGCCGCTGCGGTGGCCGCCGATAAACCGACACTGACGGTTTACACCTATGACTCCTTTGCCGCCGACTGGGGTCCAGGGCCTGCGATTAAAAAAGCCTTTGAAGCCGAGTGTGATTGCCAGCTTAAATTTGTGGCGCTGGAAGACGGTGTTTCATTACTTAATCGCCTGCGGATGGAAGGTAAAAACAGTCAGGCTGACGTGATTTTAGGATTGGATAATAATCTGGTGCAGGCGGCAGAACAAACTGGATTATTCGCACCAAGTCAGGTGGATACCGCGAACCTTACTCTCCCGGAGAAGTGGCAGAATAAGACTTTCGTCCCGTACGATTATGGCTATTTCGCCTTTGTGTATAACAAAGATAAACTGAAAAATCCGCCGAAGAGCTTGCAAGAATTAGTTGATAGCAAAGAGCCGTGGAAAGTGATTTATCAAGACCCGCGCACCAGTACCCCGGGTCTTGGTCTGATACTGTGGATGCAGAAAGTGTATGGTGATAAAGCGCCGCAGGCGTGGCAGCAACTGGCGAAAAAAACCGTCACCGTTACCAAGGGTTGGAGCGAAGCTTATGGCTTGTTCCTGAAAGGTGAAGGGGATTTGGTGCTGAGCTATACCACTTCTCCGGCTTATCATCTGATTGAAGAGAAGAAAAGCAACTATGCAGCGGCTAATTTTAGCGAAGGCCACTATCTGCAAGTCGAAGTCGCAGGCTTGGTTGCCTCGAGCAAACAGCCGCAACTGGCACAGCGCTTTATGCAATTTATTGTGACGCCAGCATTCCAGAACCATATTCCCACCGGTAATTGGATGTATCCGGTGATTAAAATGGATTTACCGGCTGGGTTTGAAACCCTTACCGTGCCGCAAAAAGCGTTGCAATTTGATGCTAAAGATGTGGCAGATAATCGCGGCAAATGGATTCAGGCATGGCAATCCGCCGTCAGCCACTGATCCCTCCATGGTTGTGGCCAGGGCTACTGGCTGCCTTACTGATAGTCGGTGTCGCCTTACTGGCGTTCACCGCTATCTGGCGTCACGCGCCTGCGGCAGACTGGCACAGTATCTGGCATGACCGCTATTTGTGGCATGTGATCCGCTTTACCTTTTGGCAGGCATTCTTATCCGCCCTGCTGTCAGTCATCCCTGCCATTTTCTTAGCGCGAGCCCTGTATCGCCGCCGCTTTCCCGGCCGACAACTGATGTTGCGTTTATGCGCTATGACACTGGTGCTACCGGTGTTAGTGGCGCTGTTTGGTATTCTGACGGTTTATGGCCGTCAGGGTTGGCTGGCGACCCTGTTTAGCTGGCTGGGGGTTGATTACCGCTTCTCACCTTATGGTTTACAGGGCATTTTGCTGGCGCATATCTTCTTCAATATGCCACTGGCGACTCGCTTGCTATTGCAGTCACTGGAAAGCATCGCCGTTGAACAACGCCAGTTAGCCGCACAACTGGGGATGAATGGCTGGCAGCACTTGCGCTGGGTTGAATGGCCCTATCTGCGCCGCCAAATTCTGCCAACCGCGGCGCTGATTTTTATGCTCTGTTTTGCCAGTTTTGCCACCGTGCTGTCACTGGGTGGCGGGCCGCAAGCCACCACTATCGAGTTGGCCATCTATCAGGCACTCAGTTATGACTACGATCTGGGGCGTGCGGCCTTATTAGCGCTAATCCAACTGGGTTGCTGTCTGGGTTTAGTGGTGCTAAGCCTGCGGTTAAACACAGTATTGGCGGTAGGTAATACTCACGGTCAAATCTGGCGTAGTCAGCAGGATAGCTATTGGTCTCGCATCAGCGACACCCTGTTAATTGGTACTGCTTTGCTATTGATGGTGCCGCCATTGCTAGCGGTAGTGATTGATGGCAGTAATCAAACTATGCTGGCGGTGCTACAACAAACTGCGCTATGGCAAGCCTTCTTTACCTCATTGACTATCGCTATCGGGGCGGGGTTGCTGTGCGTGACACTCACGATGATGTTGTTGTGGAGCAGCCGTGAACTGAAACTGCGCCAACGGATGGCCTGTGGGCAGGCACTGGAAGTCAGTGGTATGGTGATTTTGGCGATGCCGGGCATTGTCCTGGCGACCGGCTTCTTTTTATTGCTCAACGATACCTTTGGCTTGCCACAATCCCCTTACGGGCTGGTGATCCTCACCAACGCACTGATGGCTGTGCCCTACGCACTAAAAGTGTTGGATAACCCAATGCGGGATCTGGCTGAACGCTACACGCCGCTGTGTTTATCACTGGATATTCGTGGCTGGCACCGTGTGCGCCTGATTGAGTTAAGGGCACTAAAACGCCCGCTGGCTCAAGCACTTGCCTTTGCCTGTGTGCTATCGATTGGTGATTTTGGTGTGGTGGCACTGTTTGGCAATGAACATTTCCGCACGCTGCCGTTTTACCTTTACCAGCAGATAGGTTCTTATCGCAGCAACGACGGCGCAGTTACCGCCCTACTGCTGTTGTTACTCTGTTTCTTGCTGTTTACTCTTATTGAACGACTGCCGAGCCGCCATGTTAAAGCTTGAGAAAATCACCTATTTATACGACCACTTACCGATGCGTTTCGATTTGCATATTCAGCCCGGTGAGCGGGTGGCGATTCTTGGCCCAAGTGGTGCTGGCAAAAGTACCCTGTTAAGCCTGATTGCTGGTTTTCTCGCCCCCGCCAGTGGCCGTATGCTACTGAATAATCAGGATCATACGGCAACAGCCCCCGCCGAGCGGCCAGTATCGATGCTGTTTCAGGAGAACAACCTGTTCTCACATTTGACCGTCACACAGAATATCGGGTTGGGTTTACATCCGGGGTTGAAACTCAGCCATGAGCAAAAGTTACTGTTACGCCAGATTGCCCAGCAGGTTGGACTGGAGGATTGCCTTGAGAGACTACCCGCACAACTTTCCGGAGGCCAACGTCAGCGGGTAGCATTGGCACGCTGTTTAGTGCGCAGTCAGCCAATCCTGCTACTGGATGAGCCATTTTCCGCGCTCGATCCTGCGTTGCGCAATGAGATGCTGCAATTGGTCGATCATGTCTGTACCCACCGGCAACTGACATTACTGATGGTGTCACACAATTTGGATGATGCTGCCCGCATCGCCGATCGGACATTGCTCATTGTCGATGGCCGTATTTACTACGACGGCCCGACACAAGCGCTGATTAACGGCACCGCCCCCGAAGCCAGTGTGTTGGGCATTACTACCCGACCATAATAACTTGTATACCCAAGGGGATTACCCAGCGAGGACCTTCCACAACAAATGACGATAAATCGGCATAATGGGCTGCATATGCAGCCAGGCAAAGCTGGCAATCGCCGCCACCATAGCCAGTACCGTCACCCAGCGCAGGCGAGCCAGTGGCAACCATTGGCTCAGGCGGTCCGGGCTACGCTTGCCAAACCGCCACCAGCGCCATGATAGCCACAGTGCCAACCAAATCAGCATCACCACCACAAATAGCAACCACTTAAACATATAGCTATTGGCACTCGGTGGGATATCAATAGCAACACCTGCCAGTATGCCTGGGAAGAAGTAGAGCGGTGGCCAGGTCAGGCAACCAATCACGTTGGGCAAGGCAAATTTTGCCGGTGGCAGGTTGAGCATGCCAGCAACCATCGGGACAATCGGCCGTGCCGGGCCGATAAAACGCCCAAGTAGGACGGTTGCCATACTGTGGTTATGCAATGCGTGTTCGGTTTTATCCAGCATCGACTTATGCTTTTTCAGGAAGGACCAGCGGTGCAGCGGTTCTTTAAAGCGCCGACCGATAAAATACGAGATCCAATCCCCCAATAGGCAGCCGACAGTTGCAGCGGCCCAGGCCGAGTAAAAACCGACTTCGCCACTGCCAATCAACGCCCCCACACTGGTCATCATTACCGTGCCGGGAAGCAACATCCCCACCAGTGCTAATGATTCGAGAAAAGTAACGAACATGACGATAAATAGCGTGAAAGCCAGAGATTGCGTCAATAAATGTAATAAATAGGCTTCCATAGAGTTGTCCGTTGGTTAACACCCAAGGTTCAGGGCGGAGGATTGTCCGGCGTGCCGCGAAATGAGTCAATCAACAAATTTCCCCTTCGTCCTTGAAGCCGCAGGGTTGTTAGCTGCGCTTACTCACCCAAATCACTTACTGGCCGTTGACCTTAAAATGAATAGACTCATCGGGATTAGACCACTTGCTGCCTACCTGCAACTCCAATGACTTTGGGTATACATGGAGCGAATGGAAATCATCATTAAAATAGACAAACACTGTATAAATAACCATACTAAGATAGCATAAACTCTCAGGCGTTATTGTTGCAGTCAGTTTGGATGCGGACAGCGCGGAGAAACCGGAGCGTACACGTAGTACGTGAGGATATCGAGCACTGCCCAAGTTCAAAATGACAAATAAAATAGCCTGTACATTACCTATAAAGGTTAGCACCGTGGCGCAACACCGTCAGGGCTTCCTGCTCACTCGCCACTGGCGCGACACGCAGGCAGGCACCGAAGTTGAATTCTGGTTAGCCACCGATGAAGGGCCACAGCAGGTCAGGCTGCCGCCGCAACCCTCAGTGGCATTTATCCCGGCCGAACAACGGCAACGGGCTGAAACCGTGCTGCGTGATGAACGCCGCTGGCAGTTGCGCCCACTTGAACTGACTGACTTCCACCAACGCCCAGTGCTGGGCCTGTATTGCAGTCAACATCGTCAATTAATTCGTTTGGAAAAACTGCTGCGCGAAAGTGGTGTGAATGTCTATGAAGGCGATATTCGCCCACCAGAACGGTTTCTGATGGAACGATTTATTACCGCGCCGGTGTGGTTCAGCGGTGATGACAATAACCATGGCCCGCTGCTTAATACCCAAATGAAATCGGCCGAGGATTATCGTCCGACACTGAAACTGCTGTCGCTGGATATCGAAACCAGTGAACATGGCGAGCTGTACTGTATTGGGCTGGAAGGATGCGGCCAGCGTCAGGTTTACATGTTGGGGCCACCTAACGGTGATACGGTTGAAAGTGCGGCGCTGGATTTCAATCTGGAATACGTCGCCAGCCGCCCACAGTTGCTGGAAAAACTAAACCAGTGGCTGGCAGTGCATGATCCCGATGCCATTATTGGCTGGAATCTGGTGCAGTTTGACTTACGTGTTCTACAAAAACACGCTGACCGCTATCAGATCCCACTGCGCTTTGGCCGTGGTGGCAACCTGCTGGAATGGCGTGAACACGGCTTTAAACAGGGGCACTTTTTTGCCTCGGCAGCCGGTCGGCTGATTATCGACGGCATCGAGGCGCTAAAATCCGCCACCTGGAATTTCCCGTCATTTAGTTTGGAATCTGTTTCGCAAACCCTGCTGGGCGAAGGCAAAGCCAGTGACAGCCCTTATCAGCGAATGGATGAAATCAATCAACGTTTCGCCCATGACAAACCGGCGCTGGCGCGCTATAACCTGAAAGATTGCGAGCTAGTGACGCGGATTTTTGCCAAAACCGAGCTGCTCAGCTTCCTGCTGGAACGCGCCACAGTGACGGGGTTAGCAGCGGATCGTAGCGGTGGCTCCGTGGCGGCGTTTACCCATCTTTACCTGCCGCGTATGCACCGCATCGGTTACGTCGCCCCCAATTTAGGTGAGTTACCAGAAGAGCACAGCCCCGGTGGTTTTGTGATGGACTCCCAACCCGGCTTATATGACTCGGTATTGGTACTTGACTATAAAAGCCTGTATCCGTCGATTATTCGCACCTTTTTAATCGATCCGGTCGGTTTAGTGGCAGGTATGGCTCAGCCTGATGAACAGCACTCAGTACCGGGGTTTCGCGGTGCCTGGTTCTCGCGCGAGAAACACTGTTTGCCCGCCATCGTTAACCAAATCTGGCAGGGCCGGGAAGCGGCTAAACGCCACCAAAACAAACCGTTATCACAAGCACTGAAGATCATTATGAACGCCTTTTATGGCGTATTGGGTTCCAGCGGCTGCCGCTTTTTCGATCCCAGACTGGCCTCATCGATCACCTTGCGCGGCCATGACATCATGCGCCAGACCCGCGAACTCATTGAAGCACAGGGCTATCAGGTGATTTATGGTGATACCGATTCAACCTTCGTCTGGCTGAAAAAGGCTCACAGTGAAGAGCAGGCATCACAGATAGGTAAAGAGTTAGTACGTCAGGTCAATCTATGGTGGAAAGATCATATACAACAAACCTTTAATCTACCCTGCGCCCTGGAACTGGAATTTGAAACTCACTATCGGCGTTTTCTGATGCCTACCATCCGGGGTGCCGAGCAAGGCAGTAAAAAACGCTATGCCGGGTTGATTTCTACCTCTGAGGGTGATCAGATGGTGTACAAAGGGCTGGAAACCGTGCGCACTGATTGGACACCACTGGCCCAGCAATTTCAGCGAGAATTGTATCTACGCATTTTTCAGCGGCAACCCTACCAGGATTATCTGCGGGATTACGTAGCGCGAACCCTGAATGGCGAATTAGATGAACAGCTAGTTTACCGCAAACGTCTACGCCGACGGCTGGATGACTATCAGCGTAATGTGCCACCACACGCTAGAGCGGCACGCTTGGCGGATGAGTTTAACCGCAAACTCGGTCGCCCGCTGCAATATCAAAATGGGGGCTGGATAAGCTATGTCATGACCACCGCTGGCCCCGAACCCCTTGAGATTCGGCAATCCCCTATCGACTACGATCACTACCTGACACGACAGTTGCAACCGGTAGCAGACGCTATACTTCCTTTTATGCACGATGACTTCACAACGTTAATAACAGGTCAGATGGGGCTATTCTGATACCTTATACCCTAGATAATTCGAGTTGCAGGAAGGCAGCAAGTGAGCGAGTCCCCAAGAGCTTATTAATTTTAAGATCAAGAGCAGTAAGTGACTGGGGTAAACTGCGGCCGCCAACGCACATGCAGCTTGAAGTATGACGGGTATTTTACAGGTGACGAAACGCTCCGCTTCCATTACCATAGCGCCCTTGCCAAAATTCGCATTAATCACATTTACATAACCGCTAGCCGTAATACTCCTTCTTATTGGGTGCTGCCTGTAGATGCCACATTTTCAGACAGACTCTCAGGCCGCATCGCCTGTGCGGCGGGTAGACTATTGCCAGTGGTTTTATGATATTTGGCTGCCACTAATTATTTATAACCAGATAATTTAAAAAGCATTTCCTTAACTGTCCAACAAAAAATCGAGCCGATAATTTATGCCTTTTACACTTGGTCAACGCTGGATCAGCGACACAGAAAGCGAACTTGGATTGGGTACTGTCGTTGCCATCGACGTACGCATGATTACCTTACTGTTTCCCGCAACCGGTGAAAACCGCCTTTACGCTAGAAATGATTCGCCAATCACCCGCGTCATGTTCAATCCGGGCGATACCATCACCAACCACGAAGGCTGGCAGCTAAAAGTGGAAGAAGTGACTCATGAAAATGGGCTGATTACTTATATCGGCACCCGTTTGGACACTGAGGAAACCGGCGTCTCAATGCGTGAAGTGTTGCTCGATAGCAAACTGACGTTTAGCAAACCGCAGGATCGGCTATTTGCCGGTCAGATCGATCGTATGGATCGCTTTGCACTGCGTTTTCGCGCTCGTAAATATCAAAGTGAGCAGTTCCGTCTGCCATGGAGTGGCTTACGCGGTATCCGTGCCAGCCTGATCCCACACCAATTACATATCGCCTATGAAGTGGGTCAGCGCCATGCACCAAGGGTATTACTGGCCGATGAAGTGGGTTTAGGTAAAACCATCGAAGCCGGGATGATCATTCACCAACAACTGTTATCAGGCCGTGCTGAACGTATCCTGATTGTAGTGCCGGAAAGCCTGCAACATCAGTGGTTGGTGGAAATGTTGCGCCGCTTCAATTTGCGCTTCTCACTGTTTGATGACAGCCGCTACTCCGAAGCCCTGCTTGACAGCACCAATCCGTTTGAAACCGAGCAGATGGTTATCTGTTCACTGGATTTTGTGCGCCGCAATAAACAACGGCTGGAACAACTGGCAGATGCGTCTTGGGATCTGTTGGTGGTGGATGAGGCGCACCATCTGGCCTGGAGCGAAGAAGCCCCAAGTCGTGAATATCAAGTCATTGAACAATTGGCTGAGAATATCCCAGGTGTGCTGCTGTTGACCGCAACACCAGAGCAATTGGGCCAGCAGAGCCACTTTGCCCGTCTGCGTTTGCTGGATCCCGATCGCTTCCACGATTACGAAGAGTTCGTCAATGAACAGCAGAAGTATCGCCCAATTGCAGATGCAGTAACACTGCTGCTGGGTGGTGAGCGTTTAACTGACGATAAACTGAATCTGTTGGGCGAACTCATTGATGAGCAGGATATTGAGCCCTTGCTGAAAGCGGCCAACAGCCAAAGTGAAGACAGCGAAGCCGCTCGCCAAGAGTTGGTAACAATGCTGATGGACAGACATGGTACCAGCCGGATCTTGTTCCGTAATACCCGCAATGGGGTGAAAGGCTTCCCGCACCGCGTCCTGCATCAAATCAAACTGCCATTGCCAACCCAATATCAGACGGCGATTAAAGTATCAGGCATCATGGGTGCCAAAAAAACGTTGGAAGCGCGCGCCAAAGATATGCTTTACCCGGAACAAATCTATCAGGAGTTTGAAGGCGAAAATGCCACCTGGTGGAACTTTGACCCACGGGTAGAGTGGTTACTTAACTATCTGATTGCTAACCGCAATGAGAAAGTGTTGGTTATCTGTGCCCAGGCAGCCACTGCCTTACAGCTTGAACAAGTGCTACGTGAACGTGAAGCTATTCGCGCCGCCGTGTTCTATGAAGGTTTATCACTGATAGAGCGTGACCGTGCTGCGGCCTATTTTGCCTCTGAAGAAGATGGCGCTCAGGTATTACTGTGTTCTGAGATAGGTTCAGAAGGCCGTAATTTCCAGTTTGCCTGCCAGTTGGTGATGTTCGACCTGCCGTTTAACCCGGACCTGCTGGAACAGCGTATTGGCCGTCTGGACCGTATCGGTCAAAACCGCGAAATCCAGATTATGGTGCCTTATCTTGAACATACCGCACAGGCGATATTGGTGCGTTGGTATCATGAAGGTTTGGATGCTTTTGAGCACACCTGTCCGACCGGGCGCACCATTTATGACAGCGGCTATCAAGAACTGATCGGCTATCTGGCAACGCCAAGTGAACAAGAAGGGTTAGATGAATTTATTCACGCCTGCCGTCTACAGCACGAAGAGCTGAAACTGCAACTGGAACAAGGTCGTGATCGGCTACTGGAGATGCATTCCAACGGCGGCGAGCATGGTCAACAACTGGCGCAGATCATTGCAGATCAAGATAATGACGTTAATTTGGTCAGTTTCGCGCTTAACCTGTTCGATATTGTCGGGATTAACCAAGAAGACCGCAGTGACAACCTGATCGTACTGACCCCCTCTGATCATATGCTAGTACCGGACTTCCCTGGGCTGCCGCAAGACGGCTGTACTGTGACATTCGATCGTGAACAGGCGTTATCGCGGGAAGATGCCCAGTTTGTGAGTTGGGAGCACCCGATCATCCGTAATGGTTTGGATTTGATCTTGTCCGGCGATACCGGAAGCTGTGCGGTTTCTTTATTGAAAAACAAAGCATTACCAGTAGGAACACTGCTGGCTGAATTGGTTTATGTGGTAGAAGCTCAAGCGCCAAAACACCTGCAATTAACCCGCTTCTTGCCACCCACCCCAGTGCGGATGCTGATGGACAGAAATGGCACCAATCTGGCGGCACAGGTTGAATTTGAAACCTTTAACCGTCAGTTGAATGCGGTAAACCGTCATACCTCCAGCAAGCTGGTCAATGCAGTGCAACAAGAAGTCCACGCCATGTTGCAACAAGCAGAGGCACTGGTTGAAGAGCAGGCAAAACTGTTGATTGAATCGGCCAAGCACGAAGCTGATGATAAGCTGAGTACCGAACTGGCACGTTTGGAAGCCCTGAAAGCGGTTAACCCAAATATTCGTGATGACGAAATAGAAGCACTGGAGCATAACCGTAAAATGGTGCTGGAAAACCTCAATCAAGCGGGCTGGCGTTTAGATGCTATCCGCCTGGTGGTGGTCACACATCAGTAATCCTGAGTAATAATCAGTTTCTGCAATATACCCAACAGATTTCAAGATGCAGGCAGGCGGCAAAGGAGAGACAAATCGGTTGGGAACCGATTTGAATAGCATTTATGCTAGCCTCAAGGATGAGGCTCATTAATCCCGATGAGCTTATGCAGTCAAATGATTCGGGTTAACGAGAGCAGCCAACACACCTGCGACTTGAACAATGCAGGGCATAAATGGAGCACTAATGGAACCCTATAATCCCCCACGCGACCCTTGGCTGCACATCCTGTTTCAGGATGAGCACATCATGGTGGTCAATAAACCTAGCGGGCTACTTTCTGTACCCGGTCGCGCGCCGGAGAATAAAGACAGTATCATGACTCGCATTCAGGCTGATTTTCCGGCGGCAGAGTCCGTTCATCGGCTGGATATGGCCACCAGTGGCGTAATTATCGTGGCACTGACCAAAGCGGCTGAGCGCGAGCTGAAGCGCCAATTTCGCGAACGTGAACCGAAAAAGTCTTATATTGCCCGCGTCTGGGGGCATCTGGCCGAAGATGAAGGGCTGATAGATCTGCCGTTAATCTGTGACTGGCCAAACCGGCCAAAGCAGAAAGTCTGTTATGAAACCGGTAAATCTGCACAAACTGAGTATCTGGTGCTGTCACGCGATACTGATGGCAGCACGCGAGTGAAGTTATCGCCCATCACAGGGCGCTCACACCAATTACGGGTCCATATGCTGGCGATGGGTCACCCAATCCTTGGTGATGGCTTCTACGCCCATCCAGAGGCCAAAGCGATGGCATCCCGCTTGCAGTTACATGCTCAGGAGCTGTGTATTACTCACCCTGAGTTTGGAACGGCGATGCATTTTACATGTGAGGCAGAGTTTTAATTTTTGTCGTAAGAATATTGGCCCGAAATCCCCCCCAGAACGGCGCATTAACGCCGATCTGAGGTGGCCACTGTTGAAACAAAACCTATTTAAATCCCTTTTCGCGCTTAATCAAATCATACGCAGCTTGAATCTCTTGGGCTTTTTGCTTCGCCATCTCCATCATTTCAGGTGGCAGACCTTTTGCCACCAACTTATCTGGATGATGCTCACCCATTAACTTGCGATAAGCACGCTTGATGGTCACGCTGTCGTCGGTACTATTAACGCCGAGCACTTTGCAGGCATCCTCCAATGTCGGGCCATTCGACGCTTGCTGATAGCCCCCATGAGAGTATCCGTCCTGTTGGCCCTGCCAACCGCCATGACCACCAAATTGACGGCCGCCTTCAATCATGCTCAGGAACTGATCGAACTGACCGCGCGAAATCCCTAACTCTTCAGCAATGACATATAACACTTGCCGCTCGTTGGGATGCAAAGAGCCATCGGCAAATGCAGCCTGTAACTGAATTTCCAGAAACATCCGAATTAAATCAAAACGCCCAAAGCAGACACCACGTAATTCCTGCAATCTTTCACGCAACGGAAAATCGCTTTCTTTCCCTTCGCGAAACGCTTGCTGTGCGGCTGTTCGAGCGTCACCGTGCAATTGCATCCGATCCATCAACTGACTGGCGAGTTGAATATCAACTTCCGTAACCCGCCCTTTGGCCTTGGTTAAATGCCCCATGACCTGAAAAGTGGCGCGGAAAAAAATTAATTGTCGTGTTTGTTGATCGGCAAAATAGCCGCGGCGCTTCGTGCTTCGCACCCTGTCTACCATATGGCCGACAAGCAACCCCAGTACCACACCCCAGAAACCAGCACCAGACATTAAGCCCAATACCAGACCGAGCAGTTTTCCCCAATACCGCATATACTCCTCAATTCATCATGCCGTCAGTCAAAATTTGCATTATCATACTCGGCATTCAGCTCAGCGCCTAACAACGAGACGTGCAAACGGCCGGATTTAACGCTAGCGCAACTGTGATGAGTAATATAGTCTCAGACCGTTTGCCGGCATGATGCCCCCCGATGACGGAACACCAAAACCGCGTATGAAAAAAAGATTCCCAACACTGCTGGCCACATTGATATGGACGGCACTATATAGCCAGCAATCGCTGGCCGGCCTCGCTGAGCAATGTATGCTTGGTGTACCCACCTATGATCAGCCATTGGTCAGCGGTGATCCGAATCAGCTACCGGTCCGTATTAATGCGGATAAAACCGAAGCCAATTATCCCGATAATGCCTTGTTCACCGGCAATGTCATTGTCCAGCAAGGCAATAGCACCCTGACCGCGAATCAGGTTGAACTGACGCAGGTACAAAAACCCGGTGAAGCTATCCCAGTTCGTACTGTCACGGCCACTGGCGACGTTAATTATGACGATCCGCAAATCAAGCTGAAAGGCCCGAAAGGCTGGTCAAACTTGAATACCAAAGACACTGATATGGATAAAGGCAAATATCAGATGGTCGGCCGTCAAGGGCGTGGTGATGCGGATTTAATGAAGTTACGAGGTCAGAACCGTTACACCATTTTAGAAAATGGGACGTTTACCTCCTGTCTACCAGGTGATAATAGCTGGAGTGTCGTGGGCTCTGAGGTTATTCATGACCGCGAAGAAGAAGTAGCAGAAATCTGGAATGCCCGCTTTAAGATTGGCAAAGTACCGGTGTTCTACAGTCCTTATATGCAATTACCGGTTGGTGATAAACGCCGCTCAGGCTTCCTGATCCCTAATGCTAAATATACCAGTAATAACGGCATCGAATTTATGCTGCCATACTACTGGAATATTGCGCCCAACTTCGATGCTACAATTACGCCTCACTACATGGAACGGCGTGGGTTACAGTGGCAAAACGAGTTCCGCTACTTGCTGGCTCCGGGCAGCGGCACCATGGCATTAGACTGGCTACCGAGTGATCGCTTATACCACGGCACCGATGGTACCGATAAAGATGCCACCCGCTGGTTGTACTACTGGGGCCATTCCGGTGTGATGGATAAAGTCTGGCGTTTCAACGTCAACTATACCCGTGTTAGTGACCCAGATTACTTTACTGATTTAACGTCGCAATACGGATCGACCACTGACGGCTATGCAACCCAAATATTCAGCGTTGGCTATGCTGATCAAAACTGGGATGCCACCTTGGCCTCTAAACAGTTCCAAGTCTTTACTGACGCCGGTAATAATAATGCTTACCGGGCCCAACCTCAGTTGGATATGAACTACTATAAAAATGATATTGGCCTGTTTGATCTGCATGTTTACGGTCAAGCCGCCAAATTCACCAGCGTCAATCCAGAAAACCCAGAAGCCAGCCGCTTCCATATTGAACCGGCGATTAACCTACCACTGTCCAACGGTTGGGGTAGCCTGAATACCGAAGCTAAATTACTGGCAACCCATTATCAGCAGGATATCCCGACAGGATTTGCCAATAATTACAAAAACCAGAATGGGCAGGATGCGACGGTTCCTGACCTGAAAGACTCGATTAACCGGGTGATGCCGCAATTTAAAATTGATGGCAAAGTGGTATTTGATCGGCCAATGGATTGGAGTGAAGGCTTCACCCAGACACTCGAACCACGGATGCAGTATCTCTATGTTCCATACCGCAATCAGGATGATATCTATATTTACGACACCACGCTGATGCAGTCAGACTACTCGGGACTGTTCCGTGACCGTACCTATAGTGGCTTGGACCGCATAGCGTCTGCGAATCAGGTATCTACCGGTTTAACTTCACGCATATATGATGATGCGCTGGTTGAACGTTTTAATGCTTCTGTGGGTCAAATCTATTACTTCAGCCGTTCGCGTACCGGTAATAGCGAAACAATTGATAACAGTGATGATACTGGTAGCCTTGTTTGGGCTGGTGATACATTCTGGCGTATCAGTGATCAAGTGGGTCTAAAAGGTGGCGTGCAGTATGATACCCGTCTGGGGAGTTTGACCCTGGGTAACGCGGTAATGGAGTATAGAAAAGACTCAGAGCGTATGATTCAATTGAATTACCGCTATGCCAGCCCAGAATATATTCAGGCAGCAGTACCGAATGTAAAAAGTCCTGGTTATCAGCAAGGCATTTCTCAGATTGGTGCTACCGCCAGTTGGCCGATTGCGGATCGTTGGGCACTAGTCGGTGCTTATTACTACGATACCAAAGCCAATCAGCCCGCTAGCCAGTTAGTTGGTTTACAATACAACACGTGTTGCTGGGCTATAAACGTGGGCTATGAACGTAAAATTACTGGCTGGAATTCACAAACAGAAGCCAGTAAGTATGATAACAAGATTGGTTTTAACATTGAATTACGTGGTCTGAGCAGCGACCACAACCTGGGTACTGCACAAATGCTGCGCTCAGGCATTCTGCCTTATCAAAGTGCATTCTGATACTGTGTAACACACTGAATACAGTGAATTTTAACCCGCTAAAGCGGATTACATAAATGGAAAAGGTATGAAGAACTGGAGAACGCTTATTCTCGGATTGGTTGTCTGTGCCAATACCGCGTTCGCAGCACCACAAGAAGTTGATAAAGTTGCCGCAGTGGTTGATAACGGCGTCGTTTTGCAAAGTGACGTTGACGGTCTGTTACAATCCGTGAAACTGAATGCACAGCAGTCTGGGCAACAAGTTCCTGATGATGCGACGTTACGTCATCAGATTCTTGAGCGTCTGATCATGGATAATATCCAGTTACAGATGGCGAAGAAGATGGGCATTACTATCAGTGATGAAGCATTGGATAAAGCCATTGCTGATATCGCTGCGCAAAACCGCATGACTCCCGCTCAGATGCGTAGTCGTCTGGCTGCTGATGGCCTGAATTATGACACTTACCGCGAGCAGATCCGTAAAGAGATGCTGACTTCTGAAGTGCGTAACAACGAAGTACGCCGCCGAATAACTATCCTGCCACAGGAAGTTGAGTCACTGGCCAAACAAGTTGGGAACCAGACCAGCGGTGATGCTGAACTGAACCTCAGCCACATTCTTATCCCATTGCCAGAAAATCCCTCTCAGCAACAAGTTGATCAGGCTGAAGAGCTGGCTAACAAATTAGTCTCTGACATTAAAGGCGGCGCTGATTTTGGTAAATTGGCTATCGCCAACTCGGCGGACTCTCAGGCGCTGAAAGGCGGCCAGATGGGTTGGGGCAAATTACAGGAACTGCCTTCTTTGTTTGCTGAAAGATTACAAACTGCGAACAAAGGTGATGTTGTCGGGCCAATCCGTTCTGGTGTCGGTTTCCACATCCTGAAAGTAAATGATATCCGTGGTGCGGATAAGACCGTTTCCGTGACTGAAGTTCACGCCCGCCACATCTTGCTGAAACCTTCACCGGTAATGACCGACGATCAGGCTCGTGCCAAGTTAGCGGCAGCGGCGGCAGATATTAAGAGTGGTAAATCCAGCTTCGCCACTATTGCCAAAGAGATCTCTCAGGATCCTGGTTCTGCAATGCAAGGCGGTGATTTAGGTTGGGCATCACCAGATATTTATGACCCGGCGTTCCGTGATGCGCTGATGAAACTGCAAAAAGGTGAGATCAGTGCACCGGTTCACTCTTCTTTCGGCTGGCACTTAATTCAGGTTGTCGATACACGTCAGGTAGACAAGACTGATGCAGCACAGAAAGACAAGGCATACCGTATGCTCTTTAGCCGTAAATTTGCTGAAGAAGCTCAAACTTGGATGCAAGAGCAGCGTGCTGCTGCTTATGTAAAAATTCTTGATGGTAGTAATGCACAACCATAATAATCGTATTGTTATTACCCCCGGTGAGCCAGCCGGGGTCGGGCCCGATTTAGTCGTCGCCCTGGCTCAACAGGATTGGCCTGTTGAGTTAGTGGTGTGTGCCGATCCGGCCTTGCTACTTGCTCGGGCCCGTCAGCTTAATCTGCCTTTGCAGTTGCGTGAATATCAAGCCAGCAAGCCTGCGTTAGCGCAACAAGCGGGGTCACTGACTATCTTGCCGGTAAAAACGGCCACAGAAGTGATCCCCGGCAAACTCGACATCCAAAACAGCCACTATGTTGTGAAAACATTGGCTAAGGCTTGTGATGGCGCGATAAGCGGGGAATTTTCTGCATTGGTCACCGGCCCGGTACAAAAAAGTATTATCAATGATGCTGGCATCCCTTTTATCGGACACACCGAGTTTTTTGCAGATCGCAGCCTCTGCCCACGGGTAGTGATGATGCTGGCAACTGAAGAGTTACGTGTGGCATTGGCGACAACCCACTTACCTCTGCTGGCCGTACCTGGCGCAATCACTCAAGCTAGCCTGCATGAAGTGATCACCATTCTTGATAGTGACCTGAAAACCAAATTTGGCATTAGCCAACCACAGATTTACGTGTGCGGACTGAATCCTCACGCAGGTGAAGGTGGCCATATGGGCCATGAAGAGATCGATACCATTATTCCTGCACTAGATGCACTGCGTCAGCAAGGTATAAATCTTATCGGCCCTCTACCAGCAGACACCCTATTTCAGCCTAAATATCTACAACATGCAGATGCGGTTCTGGCGATGTATCATGATCAAGGATTGCCAGTGCTGAAGTATCAAGGGTTTGGCCGAGCAGTAAATATCACTCTCGGTTTGCCTTTTATCCGCACTTCTGTGGATCACGGTACCGCTTTAGAACTCGCCGCAACTGGTTCTGCCGATGTTGGCAGTTTCATTACGGCATTAAACTTAGCCATTAAAATGATAAATAACAGCAATGAATAATAGAGTCCACCAAGGGCATTTTGCCCGCAAACGCTTTGGACAAAACTTTTTAAACGATCAGTTTGTCATCGACAGTATTGTTTCTGCAATTCACCCCGTTCCTGGCGAAGCCGTAGTTGAAATAGGTCCCGGTTTAGGGGCATTGACTGAACCTGTTGCTGCGCGTATGGATCATATGACGGTGATCGAGCTTGATCGCGATCTAGCGGCTCGTTTAGCCAGCCATCCGCAACTGAAAGACAAGCTAACCATCCATCAACAAGATGCGATGAAAGTTAATTTTTCTGAGTTAGCAGAGCTTGCAGGGCAGCCATTACGTGTGTTTGGTAACTTGCCATACAACATTTCCACCCCGCTGATGTTCCATCTTTTCAGCTATACTGATGCTATTCGTGACATGCATTTCATGTTGCAAAAAGAAGTGGTTAATCGTCTGGTCGCAGGACCTAATAGTAAAGCGTATGGCCGACTGACGGTGATGGCGCAATACTATTGCAATGTTATCCCGGTGCTAGAAGTACCGCCAACGGCGTTTACCCCCGCGCCAAAAGTTGATTCGGCCGTGGTGCGCTTGATTCCGCATGTCAACATGCCGAATCCGGTTGGTGACGTTCGTATGCTTAGCCGCATTACCACGCAAGCATTTAATCAGCGCAGAAAAACCGTGCGTAACAGCTTAGGTGATCTATTCACTCCAGAGCAGTTAATCGAATTAGGTATTGACCCGATATTACGGGCAGAGAATATTTCGGTAGCGCAATACTGTAAGCTGGCTAACTGGCTTTCAGCTCAATCGACACCGCAAGAATAAGCAGGAGCACATTATGATTGAACAGCCCCGCGTTTGTGTACAGGTGCAGAGTATCTATGTGGAAACCCAGTCGATACCTGATGAAGAACGTTTCGTCTTCGCCTATACCGTGACGATACGCAATTTGGGTCGTTCAAATGTGCAACTGATTGGTCGTTATTGGTTAATCACTAATAGTAATGGCCGGCAGACTGAAGTTCAGGGTGAAGGTGTCATCGGCGAACAGCCGTTGATCCAGCCAGGTAATGAGTTTCAATACACCAGCGGTGCTGTACTGGAAACCCCGCTGGGTACCATGGAAGGGCATTATGAGATGGTTGATCACCTTGGTCAGCCCTTCCGTACTGCAATTCCGGTGTTCCGCTTAGCGATCCCAGCACTGATCCATTAACTCTGACCTTTCAACTATGTCTACTTATCTTATTGGCGATGTTCATGGCTGCCTCGATGAGCTGCTTGCGCTATTAGCACAGGTGAGCTTTGATCCGCAGCAGGATACTTTGTGGTTAACCGGTGATTTAGTTGCCCGTGGCCCAGCATCACTGGATGTTTTACGTTATGTCCGCTCATTAGGGCCTGCTGTTCGTATGGTTCTGGGTAACCATGACCTGCATTTACTGGCCGTTTATGCCGGTATCAGCCGTAATAAACCCAAAGATCGTATTACTCCACTGCTTGAGGCGCCGGATGCTGATGAGTTGATTAATTGGCTGCGTCGCCAACCGGTCTTACAAGTTGATGATGAATTAAAATTGATCATGGCTCATGCCGGGATAACACCTCAATGGGATATTGAAACCGCCCAAATGTGTGCACGTGAAGTGGAGGCGGTATTAAGTAGTGATAGCTATCCACTCTTCCTCGATGCCATGTACGGCGATATGCCGAATAACTGGTCACCAGAGCTATCCGGGCTAGCACGCTTGCGTTTTAGTACTAATGCACTGACTCGCATGCGTTTTTGTTTCCCGAACGGGCAGTTGGATATGATCTGTAAAGATACGCCAGAAAATGCCCCCGCTCCACTCAAGCCTTGGTTCGAGTTGCCAAGATTGGTCTCCCCTGACTATTCAATTATTTTTGGTCACTGGGCATCGCTGGAAGGGAAAGGTGTTCCTGAAGGTATTTATGGCTTGGATACCGGCTGTTGCTGGGGCGGCGATTTAACGCTGCTGCGCTGGGAAGATAAACGCTATTTCACACAGCATGCATTCAAAGTGGAAGCAGAAGTAAGTAACACTGATGAAATAGCAGCGGCAAAAGATCCCTTTAGTTATCTGTAATATACTGATAATTAGATGTTAAAAAATAAAGGCGCATAATATGCGCCTTTATTTTTGGTGACGTTCTTGTTTGAGGCAGACAGGTCTTATTTGGGATGGTAGCAATAATCAGCGGCGCTCAAGGATCTCAAAACAATAGCTGTGCGAGTTCGCTTCATCTGCGTCATGAAACTCACTGAATGTGCTTTCCCACTCATCCGGCTCATAGTCAGGGAAATGAGTATCCCCCCCTACTTCCGCATCGATATGGGTAAGATACATACGATTCGCGCGAGCTAAGAATTGCTTATAGACCCGTCCGCCCCCCATAACCATAACTTCTTCTACGTCGCCTGCGAAAGAGAGAGCTTCTTCAATTGACGTAGCCCAGGTCACGCGCTCTTCAGTACCCGGCTGGCTACTGATAACAATATTCAACCGCCCCGGCAAAGGACGACCGATTGATTCGAAGGTCTTACGACCCATAATTACCGGTTTATTTAACGTGTTACGTTTGAACCACGCTAAATCAGCCGGTAGGTGCCATGGCATGGCGTTTTCCATACCAATAACGCGATCCGCCGCCAACGCAGCGATCAGGCTGATAATCATTTTTAAACCCTGTAGGCTACAAGAGCCAGTACCGAAAAATTGCTCACACTATACGTAAAGCCTAATCAAGCGTCGATAGCGATAAGCAGGCTAATCACACATATAAGATTGCTCTTAGCCTGATACAAGAACAGAGCAGAAAAAAGTCTTATACACCAGGACGTTTGCGATATAACCATAATCCTGGCAAAGATAAACCAATCGACAACGCTCCAACAATAAATGACGCTTTCAAGAAATTGGTCACCATCGTGGACATTAACGCTTCGCTATAACCCAAGTGAGAAATCTCAACGACCGATATCATTGCGGTATAGGCGGAAATACCCGGAAACATAGGAATAACAGCCGCGACAGTGAAAACTTTTGGATGTGCCAGCAACCAGCGTGACCAGTTAATCCCGATGACGCCAATCATAATTGAAGCCAATAATGAAGCCAGCTCGATATTCATACCAAAATGGATCATTAACATACGCGAACCGTGCCCGACCGCTCCCAGTAATGCGCAGTAACGCAATGCCCGCACCGGCACATTAAATACCATAGCAAAACCCAGTGCCGGGATAGCCGCCAACACCATGTCTTGTAATAATGCCCAGAGTAAATTCATTACCACCCCCGCAATCCCCATAACGCCATCGCGAATATCACCCCAATACAGGTTGATAACGTTAATAAACTTGCCATCGCCCAACGGGCCAAACCGGTATTAACGTGGCCCTTAAACATATCGGCTACCGCATTAATCAACGGGAACCCAGGCACGAGTAGCAGTACGCTGGCCGCCATCGCCACGCTGGATGCTTCCTGGAAAAACGGTAAACGCATCAACAAACCGGATGCGGATGTGGCAACAAAAGCAGTGATGCAGAAATTAATCAGCGGATTCATATGATTAATCGTCAGACTCTGGCGAACAAACATCGCCAACCCACTGGCTAAAAAGCTAATGGAAAACGCATCCCAACCACCACCGTTTAATTTACTGAAACAGCCACAAGAGAGCGCCACCATCACAACGACCAGCCAGCGCGGATAACGCAGAGGTTTGATATGCTCGAAGCGTTTTTCCACATCTTTTGCATCCAATAAGCGATGCTCCGCCATAATCACAATATGCTGCACTTCAGTGACTACCTGCATATTGATGCCACGATCGGTATTTTTACGGGTAGATGTCAGGCAGTTACCTTCGCTGATAGTGGTCAACACGATTGCGTTAGCCGAGATAGAACTCTCAACGCTGTCCATCCCCAGAGCCATACCAAGCCGTGCAGATAGCTGCTCAACTAGCATACTTTCTGCCCCATGTTGCAACAGCATTAGGGCGCATTTGATGCACAATCGCGTAATCTCTCGCTGCTGTTGATGCGAAACATCACTGTTTATTACATTTTCCAGGCTCATATTCGTGCATCGCTATCCGTCAAAAAGTAAAAGACATCTGTTGCAATCCCATCACTACTGATAACCAAACCACCACAGATAACAAATAAGAATAATGCAGAGGGAGCCAAGTGGCGTTATGATCGCCAGACAGCACCACTATCACTCGGTAATCCTTATGCTTGAAACCTCTATATTTGTTGCCACCCTTGCTACCTTGGGCATGCTCTCCCCTGGGCCAGATTTCTTTCTGGTAATCAAAAATGCTGCCCGCTATCGCCGCCCCGCAGCCATGATGACAGCCCTTGGTGTAATTTTGGGTGTTGCGACACATATGTCTTATTGCGTGGCTGGCCTGGCAGTTGTTATCACTACCACACCATGGCTATTCAACCTGCTGAAATATGCCGGAGCCTGTTATTTGATCTGGATTGGTATCCAGGCACTGCTATCACGAGGAGATAGTAAGCTTAGTATCGATAACACTGCACAATATCCCGTCACGCTGAAAGCCGCATTCTTGCAGGGATATCTTTGCAATTTATTGAATCCCAAAGCGACTCTTTTCTTTCTCGCCGTTTTCACACAAATATTACAGATAGACTCCGGCGTGGGTGAGAAACTGTGGTACGCCTCAATCATCTGGCTACTGGCCGTTATCTGGTGGCCCCTACTGGTAATTCTGATTCAAAGTGCGCCCGTACGCCGCGGTTTGGCGAAAGTGCAAAAAGTTGTCGATAAATTACTGGGCGGCCTGTTGATCGGCCTGGGTATCAAAGTTGCATTAAGCTAGCTGCGCCGATTGTTAACGCCTGGCTATAAGCTACTATCCACAACCCGCACGAACATTGATCTTCACCAATATTGTTTATGAACAATACTATCGTTTATGAATAATACTTCTGCGCATAAAAAATACTGTTTATGCGGGTAAAAAGCGCGATTTTATAAATAGTAAGCATAAAAAAGGGCGATGTTTCCATCGCCCCCTTTCTTAGCGCCCAAATTAAGCTTTCATATTCTTAATCTTGGCATGCATTTCTTGTACTGAAATCACTTGCTCGGTAGGGTCCGCATTCAAAGCCATCGCGGTTGCGAAGCCACCATTCAAGGTAGTGTCGTAATGCACTTTATATTGCAAAGCACTACGGCGGATCAGTTTAGAATCTTCAATCGCCTGACGCCCTGCCGTTGTATTCACAATATAAGTATATTCGCCATTCTTGATACGGTCCTGAATGTGTGGACGGCCTTCATGTACCTTGTTGACTAAGCGTGGATTTATCCCTGCCTCGCCTAGAACCACCGCAGTACCGTGGGTTGCATCCAATTCAAAACCCTGTTTGAGCAACTTGGCAGCCAAGTCAACCACCCGGTGTTTATCTCCCTCACGAACCGATAACAGTGCGCGGCCACTCTTTTTCATACCAGATTGACTGCCCAACATGGCTTTAGAGAAAGCTTCAGCGAAGGTCCGGCCGACCCCCATCACTTCACCGGTAGAACGCATTTCTGGTCCTAAAATCGGATCCACACCTGGGAACTTGTTAAACGGCAATACCACTTCTTTTACCGAGTAATAAGGCGGGATAATTTCTTCCAGAATACCCTGCTCTGTCAATGACTGCCCCACCATCACGCGTGCGGCGATTTTTGCCAGTGGCATACCGGTGGCTTTAGACACAAATGGTACGGTACGGGCTGCTCGAGGGTTAACTTCAATCAGATAAACTTCGTTATTCTTTACGGCAAACTGCACATTCATTAAACCGCGCACGCAGAGTTCAAACGCCAGTTTTTCAACTTGTTGGCGCATCACATCCTGAATTTCTTTACTCAGGGTGTAAGCGGGCAATGAACAGGCTGAGTCACCGGAGTGCACCCCTGCTTGCTCAATGTGCTCCATAATGCCACCGATCAACACGCGCTCACCGTCGCAAATGGCATCAACATCCACTTCAACAGCGTCATCGAGGAAACGATCCAACAGCACGGGTGCATCGTTGGAGACACTCACTGCATTTTGGAAGTAGCGGCGCAAGTCAACTTCGTCATAAACGATTTCCATCGCGCGACCACCCAAGACATACGATGGGCGGACCACTAGCGGATAACCCAGACCCGTGGCTTTCTCTACGGCTTGTTCGATAGTAGCAACCGTCGCGTTCGCGGGCTGTTTCAAGCCCAGACGATTTACCGCCTGTTGGAAACGCTCACGGTCTTCTGCACGGTCGATAGCATCCGGGCTGGTACCGATAACAGGAACACCGGCAGCTTCCAGTTCACGTGCTAATTTCAATGGAGTCTGACCACCGTACTGCACGATAACGCCTTGCGGCTTCTCAATACGCACGATTTCCAACACATCTTCCAGGGTGACAGATTCGAAATAGAGGCGATCAGAGGTATCGTAGTCGGTCGAAACCGTTTCAGGGTTACAGTTCACCATGATGGTCTCGTAACCGTCTTCACGCAGCGCCAGTGACGCATGTACACAACAGTAGTCGAATTCAATACCCTGGCCGATACGGTTCGGGCCGCCGCCCAGTACCATCACTTTCGGACGATCACTGGTTGGGTTGGATTCACACTCTTCCTCGTAGGTTGAGTACATGTAGGCGGTATCGGTAGAGAATTCAGCCGCACAGGTATCTACACGCTTGTAAACCGGATGCAAACCCTGCTTGTAACGCAGCTTACGCACTTCACTTTCCGCCGCGCCGACCAATTTTGCCAAACGGGCATCGGCAAAGCCTTTGCGCTTCAACTGGCGCATAAAATCAGCATTCAGGCCATTGATACCGCACTCTGCCACGCTCTCTTCCAGACGAACCAACTCTTCAATCTGCACCAGGAACCAGCGGTCAACGTTAGTCAGATTGAAAACGCCATCAACCGACATGCCTGCACGGAAAGCATCGGCGATATACCAGATACGATCAGAGCCGGCCTCTTTCAATTCGCGGCGAATTTTTGTCAGTGCTTCTGGGTCATCCAAACTCACTTTCGGGTCAAAACCGGTCGCGCCCACTTCCAGACCGCGCAAGGCTTTTTGCAGCGATTCCTGCAAGGTGCGGCCAATTGCCATCACTTCGCCAACCGATTTCATCTGTGTGGTCAGACGGTCATTCGCACCGGCAAATTTTTCGAAGTTAAAACGTGGGATTTTGGTCACAACATAGTCGATAGATGGCTCAAAGGAGGCCGGCGTGCGACCACCAGTGATATCATTCATCAACTCATCCAGCGTGTAACCTACTGCCAGCTTGGCGGCAATTTTAGCAATCGGGAAGCCGGTTGCTTTAGAGGCCAGAGCGGAAGAACGGGATACCCGTGGGTTCATTTCGATAACAATCAAACGGCCATTTTTCGGGTTAACCGAGAACTGCACGTTGGAGCCACCGGTTTCTACGCCGATTTCACGCAGCACTGCCATCGAGGCATTACGCATGATTTGGTATTCTTTATCAGTCAGCGTCTGAGCTGGAGCAACGGTGATCGAGTCACCGGTGTGGATACCCATCGCATCGAAGTTTTCGATGGAGCAGACGATGATGCAGTTGTCGTTTTTGTCACGCACAACTTCCATCTCATACTCTTTCCAACCAATCAGCGACTCATCGATCAACAGCTCTTTGGTTGGCGATAAATCCAGCCCACGTTCACAAATCTCTTCAAACTCTTCACGGTTATACGCGATACCGCCGCCGGTGCCGCCCATAGTAAAGGAAGGGCGGATAATACAAGGGAAGCCCACATCAGCCGCTACGGCCAGTGCTTCTTCCATATTGTGCGCGATACCAGAACGTGCAGTGTCCAAACCAATTTTCTTCATCGCGATATCAAAGCGACGGCGGTCTTCTGCTTTATCGATAGCATCGGCAGTGGCACCAATCATGGTGACACCAAACTCAGCCAGAACGCCCTTGCGTTCCAGCTCCAGCGCACAGTTCAGTGCGGTTTGGCCACCCATAGTGGGCAAAACGGCATCTGGACGCTCTTTTTCAATAATTTTGCGTACCACTTCCCAGTGGATTGGCTCGATATAAGTGGCGTCGGCCATTTCCGGGTCAGTCATGATGGTTGCCGGATTGGAGTTCACCAGAATGACACGGTAACCTTCTTCACGCAGTGCCTTACAAGCCTGAGCCCCAGAGTAGTCAAACTCACAGGCCTGGCCGATAACGATTGGGCCAGCGCCCAGAATCAGGATGCTTTTTATATCTGTACGTTTTGGCATGGTTTGAGGCTCCTGATTATTTATTGGTATGGCTACTGTTACGGCTTGCAGTTGTTGCGCGGTAAGCTTCAATCAGTTCGATAAAGTGATCAAACAATGGCGCTGCATCATGCGGACCTGGGCTGGCCTCTGGGTGCCCCTGGAAGCTAAATGCGGCTTTATCTGTACGGTGAATCCCTTGCAGAGAACCATCGAATAAAGAAACATGCGTAGTCCGCAGGTTGGATGGCAATGTGGTTTCATCTACCGCAAAACCGTGGTTCTGTGCGGTGATCATCACGCAATCGGCATCTAAATCTTTCACCGGATGGTTGCCACCGTGGTGACCAAACTTCATTTTTACCGTTTTTGCACCACTGGCCAGCGCCAGTAATTGGTGGCCTAAACAGATGCCGAACACCGGAATGTCGGTTTCCAGAAAACGCTTAATGGCCGCGATAGCATAATCACATGGCTCTGGGTCACCTGGGCCGTTGGATAAGAAAATGCCATCTGGGTTCAGCTTCAGCACCTCTTCTGCCGGTGTCTGTGCCGGAACTACCGTCAGGCGACAGCCTCTATCCACCAGCATGCGCAGAATATTGCGCTTCACGCCGTAGTCGTATGCCACCACATGGAATGGCAAATCTTCTGGTGGCGTTGCCGCAGGTAAGTCACCTTCCAGAGTCCAGCTACCTTGCAACCAGTCATAACGCTCTTTCGTGCTCACTTCTTTTGCCAGATCCATCCCCTTCAGGCCCGGGAATGCTTTCGCCTTTTCTAGTGCTAAAGTGGCATCAGACAAGTCACCCACAATAATGCAGCCGTTTTGTGCCCCTTTCTCACGCAGCAAACGTGTCAGCTTACGCGTATCGATATCAGCAATCGCAACAATGTTGTGGCGCTTGAGATACTCAGCTAAGCCTTCTTCATTACGGTAGTTGCTGGCAATCAAAGGCAGGTCGCGAATAACAAGACCTTGGGCGTGTACTGCGGAGGATTCTTCGTCGGAAGCATTAGTGCCGACATTGCCGATATGAGGATAAGTAAGGGTAACGATCTGGCGGGAGTAGGAAGGATCAGTGAGGATTTCTTGATAACCGGTCATCGACGTATTGAAGACCACTTCCCCCACTGCCGTACCCTCTGCCCCGATGGCCCGACCGTGAAATTGGGTTCCGTCTTCGAGAACCAATAGCGCTGACTTAATCAAAACATCCTCCAAGGAATAAACAGTCACATTATTTGCATATTAATTCATATCTAGCGATCTAAATCAATGCAAAAACCGCCCTCAAAGCTAATTTTTGGCAAATTGGGCGCATTTTAATGATGAGTGACGCTTTTGTCTAGCCAAAGTGCCATTTTTTCTCTGTTTTTTACCGTTCTCATTAAAATGAGTGGATTATAGCGGTAAAAACACATGCTAACTTAACATAGTAAACGGTTGCGAGGTGTAGTGACTGAGAAATATCGTTCCAGAGCAGTAAAAATCAGAACCAATGACCAAGGAAGGGATTAAAAGACAAAAAAATAGACAAAAACATAGATAAATAAAGGTTATATCAATAATTATTGATGAAATAATTATTTATTAAAAAAAATAAAAAAGGACAATAAAATATTGCCCTGTTATCAAACGATTATGATAAAAACAACCACATCACTGGCTGTGCTTTACACCTTTAAAGTTCATTCAAATTCAATACATCACGCATATCAAACAAGCCATTATCCCGCATTGACACCCAAATAGCCGATTTAACCGCACCATTGGCAAAAGTCATACGGCTGGTCGCTTTGTGTGTGATCTCAACGCGCTCGCCAATATCAGCAAACATAGCCGTATGCTCTCCAACAATATCGCCAGCACGCACGGTTGCGAAACCGATAGTGCCGGGTTTGCGTTCGCCGGTATGACCTTCACGGATATAAACCGCGCAATCTTTCAGTGAACGCCCTAGTGAGTCAGCAATTGCCTCCCCCATCGCCAGCGCAGTACCTGAAGGTGCATCAACTTTATGCCGATGATGTGCCTCGATTATTTCGATATCGGTATAGTCGCCCATCACTTTCGCTGCCTTCTCTAGCAGCTTTAGCACCACATTAACCCCAACACTGAAATTGGCAGCGAACACAATAGCAATGTCCGTTGCCGCAGCCCTGATGGCTTCTTTACCTGCATCATCAAAGCCAGTAGTGCCAATTATCATCGCCTTACCATATTGACGACAAATGGCTAAATGCTCCAGCGTGCCTTCAGGCCGGGTAAAATCGATCAACACATCAAAATGATCAACTACGTCAGATAAATCATCACTTACTGTGATGTTTAACAACCCCGCTCCAGCCAGTTCGCCGGCATCGCTCCCCACTAATGTGGATCCGACACGTTCAACAGCAGCCCCCAGCACCACACCTTCAGTGTGAGTAATTGCCTGGATAAGTTGTCGGCCCATACGGCCACCCGCGCCGACAACAGCGATACGAATTGTTGAATCAGTCATACTTCCTCTCATATTGTGTCATCTACCCTGACCAAGGTTCAGATTAGCCGCCCGCTATGGACTCTGCCAGCCTATTTAATCTGTATTAGAAAAAAATGATATACGCATGCTTTTATCAGTGAAACCACTTAATTCCTTACATACCCGTCATACTTCAAGCTGCATGTGCGTTGACTGCGTTCGTTACTCGGCCCACCCTTGGGCCTCGCCTCGTTAAGGCCGCCGCAAGCCGCCTTCCTGCAACTCGAATTATTTAGGGTAAAATACTCGGAAACACTTCATCTGGCATAGTGCGGTTATTTCGCATATTCATGCAGTTATGGTGAAATACACCCATAAAAAAGCAGCCACTGAGGGCTGCTTTTTAACGCTGAAGCACGATATCAATCAGTCGATCTGTTTTACATCGACACGTAATTCTTTAGGTACTTCGAAGACGATACTCTCTTCACGGCCACTAAGTTCGATAGACCCACCAGCACCGAGAGCTTGCAAGCGCGCAATAACTTGCTGCACCAGAATATCGGGAGCAGATGCGCCAGCGGTAACACCGATACACGCAGCCCCCTGTAACCATAACTCTTGTATATCGGCCGCTGAATCAATGAGATAAGCAGGCTTACCCATCCGCTGTGCCAACTCAGCCAACCGATTAGAGTTAGAGGAGTTTTTCGAGCCAACCACTAAGACCACATCGGCATCATTAGCCAGATTGCGCACCGCCTCTTGCCGGTTGGTCGTGGCATAGCAGATATCATCTTTGCGTGGACCGACAATCTTCGGGAAACGCTGGTGTAAGGCATCGATAATTGCAGAGGTATCATCAACCGACAAGGTCGTCTGTGTCATAAAACACAGATTGTTCTCATATTTAACCTGCAAAGCCCATACATCATCAGGTGATTCAACCAGATACATCCCCCCTTTCGGGTTGCTGTATTGCCCCATGGTACCCTCCACTTCCGGGTGACCGGCGTGGCCTATCAAGATGGCTTCTTTACCCTTGCGACTAGCACGTGCGACTTCCATATGAACTTTGGTCACCAATGGGCAGGTTGCGTCAAACAGCATAGTAAGCTTGCGCTCACGAGCTTCTGCTCGCACAGCCTGCGACACGCCATGGGCCGAGAAAATCAGAATAGAGCCATCTGGCACTTCTGAAATCTCCTCGATAAAGATAGCACCACGTTCACGCAAGCTATCAACCACATAACGGTTGTGTACCACTTCATGGCGCACATAAATTGGCGCGCCATACATTTCGATCGCGCGTTCAACAATACTGATAGCCCGATCAACTCCGGCACAAAAGCCGCGTGGATTAGCCAGCAATATCTGCATGCATTGCCTCCTGTTGCGGGTCAATCTCCAACACTTCAATTTCAAAGCTAATGGAATGCCCTGCCAACGGGTGATTAAAATCAACAGTAATAGACTCTTCCGCCACTTCCCGCACCACACCTGGCATTTCACTGCCATCACGGGAGGTAAATAGCATAATAGTACCGGCATCTGGCACGCCAGTTTGAGCAAAGTCACGCTGGGTGAAGTACTGAATCAAATCAGGGCTTTCCAAACCAAACGCATCTTCAGGTTGTAAAGTGAAAGCATGCTTATCACCTACTTTCAAACCAATTAACTGCTGCTCAAGTGCATCAGAAAGGCTGTCATCACCTAAACGAAACAGCGCAGGTTTACCGTGAATATGTGTTGATTCCGCCGTTGAACCATCTTCCAGTTTCAGAATGAAGTGCACCAATACGGCGCTTTTGTCTTGTATAACATGGTCTTGTACAAAATGGTCTTGTACTTGATTAGCTGGTACACGCTCGGACATCTCATTCACCTTTATTCATGGCCGTTTTTTCAGCAGGGCTTAAAAAACCCTCAAAGATAACCAACGCAGCACCGATACAGATAGCGGTATCGGCGATGTTAAAGGTTGGGAAATGCCAGTTATTGACGTGGAAATCGATAAAATCGATCACCGCACCATGCACCATGCGATCAAATAAGTTACCTAATGCCCCACCAATAATCAGAGCATAAGCACAATTGAGCAGGCGTTGTTTGGCAGTAGAGCGATACATCAGCACCATTAATACCACTGAAATACCGATAGCTATGCCCGCAAAGAACCAACGCTGCCAGCCACTTTTATCGGCAAGGAAGCTAAAGGCTGCGCCAAAATTCTGTGCGTAGGTCAGGTTAAAAAACGGGATCACCGGCACTGACTCATACAGGGCAAAGTGGGTCATGACCCACTGTTTGCTGCTGAGATCCAAAATAACCACCAATACCGCCAGCCATAACCAGCGCAATCCGGTCGAACAAATAGGTTTACTCATTAGGCGAACTTACGCTCTTCACCGTCTCCGGCAACGTTAGTGACACAGCGGCCGCACAATTCAGCATGTTCCGCTACCAAACCGACATCTTGAGTGTAATGCCAGCAACGCGGGCACTTCTCACCATCAGCCTTATTAAAGGTGATTTTCAGCCCGGCAATCAACTCACTTTGCAGCGCATCATCACCCGCATCAGCATAAGGGGCAACTTTCGCAGCGGAGGTCAACAGCACAAAACGCAATTCATCTTGCAAACTGTTCAATCGCGCAGCCAGTTCAGGTTCGGCGAACAAGGTAACTGCCGCCTCCAATGAACCACCGATACGCTTATCACTACGGGCCTGCTCTAACACCTTGTTGACTTCGCCACGGACTTTTAACAGCTCGGCCCAGAAAGTATCGTTCATACTTTCATCACCCGCCAACCCGAACAGACCGTCATACCACTCTTCGGTGAAGACATACTGTGGACGACTGCCTGGCAGTTGGTTCCAGATCTCATCTGCGGTAAAGGACATAATAGGTGCCATCCAGCGCACCAATGCTTCTGCGATATGGAACAACGCAGTCTGGCAACTGCGGCGGGCAACACTGTCGCCTTTCGCGGTGTACTGGCGGTCTTTAATGATATCCAAATAGAAGGATCCCATTTCAACCGAGCAGAACTGCATCAAGCGCTGCACCACCAAGTGGAAATCGTAACTTTCGTACGCTGCCATGATCTCAGCTTGAGCTGCCTGGGCACGGCCGACTGCCCAGCGGTCCACTACTACCATATCTTCCGGTTTCACCTGATGCAGCGCAGGATCAAACCCATTTAGATTCGCCAGCAAGAAGCGCGCAGTGTTACGGATACGGCGATAAGAGTCAGCAGAGCGTTTCAGGATTTCGTCAGAAACCGCGATCTCACCGGTGTAATCGGTTGATGCCACCCACAGACGCAGAATGTCACCACCCAGTTTGTTCATCACATCTTGCGGGCTGATCGTGTTACCGATGGATTTGGACATTTTGCGCCCTTGCCCATCAACGGTAAAACCATGGGTCAGCACTTGGCGATAAGGCGCTTTGCCTTTCATCGCGGTTGCTATCATCAGTGAAGACATAAACCAGCCACGGTGTTGATCAGAACCCTCCAGGTACATATCCGGGCTATGACCACCAAATTCAGGACGCACGTCAACCACCGACGAATGAGTTGAACCGGAGTCAAACCATACGTCCAAGGTGTCTGGCACTTTGGTGTAATCGGCGGCATCAGCACCGAGGATTTCCGCAGGATCCAGATCCCACCATGCCTGAATACCGTCTTGCTCAACGCGTTTGGCGACTTCTTCCATCAGCTCAGTGCTACGTGGATGTAGTGCTTCAGTCTCTTTGTGCACAAACAGGGACATCGGCACGCCCCAAGTACGCTGACGCGAGATACACCAATCAGGGCGGTTTGCCACCATGGTTTCGATACGCGCCTGACCCCAATCGGGGATCCATTGCACGCCTTTAATCTCTTCCAGCGACTGCTTACGCAGGCCTTTCTGATCCATGCTGATAAACCATTGTGGTGTAGCACGGAAGATAATAGGTGTTTTATGACGCCAGCAGCACGGGTAGCTGTGAACCAGTTTTTCAACTTTCAGCAGTGCGCCTTTTTCACGTAGCAGCTCAACAATCACATCGTTGGCTTTAAAGACGAACATGCCGTCCAGAGTAGGATACGTCCCCGCCAAATAACAGCCATTCGGACCAACCGGGTTGGCAACTTCTAAACCGTATTTCTGACCGATAACAAAGTCATCCGGGCCGTGACCAGGTGCTGTGTGAACTGCACCAGTACCGGCATCCAGTGTAACGTGATCACCTAAAATTGCCGGCACATCAAAGCCCATAAACGGATGATTGAAACGCAGCAGTTCCAAATCAGAGCCTTTGCAGCTCCCCAATACCGCCCATTCAGCAATCCCTGCGCGCTTCATGACGCTTTCAACCAGCTCTTCTGCCAGAATCAGGCATTCGCCATTGACCTGGACAAGTTGGTAAATGTATTCAGCATTCAGTGAAATCGCACGGTTAGCGGGCAAGGTCCACGGAGTTGTCGTCCAGATAACCAGTGAAATCGGGCCGTTAATCGCCGAAACATTAAATTTGGCGGCAACAGCCGCTACATCGACGGCATTAAAGCGCACATCGATAGAAGGTGAGGTTTTATCGTAATATTCAACTTCTGCTTCAGCCAGTGACGAACCGCAATCGGTACACCAATGCACTGGCTTCGCGCCTTTGTGCAGGTGGCCGTTATCAATGATTTTGCTTAATGCACGAATGATATTGGCTTCAGTTTTGAAATCCATCGTCAGATAAGGATGGTCCCAATCGCCCAATACTCCCAGGCGGATGAAGTCTTTCTTCTGGCCTTCAACCTGTTCAGCAGCATATTTACGGCAGGCAGCACGGAACTCTGCGGCACTGACTTTCTCGCCCGGCTTACCAATTAACTGTTCAACTTTTAACTCGATCGGCAAACCATGGCAGTCCCACCCTGGAATATAAGGGGAGTCGTAACCCGCCATTCCTTTCGATTTAACAATAATGTCTTTGAGAATTTTGTTAACAGAGTGACCAATGTGAATGTTGCCGTTCGCATAAGGAGGGCCGTCGTGCAAAATAAAGGTTTTTTTACCTTTCTTGGCCGTACGAATAATCCCGTACAGATCCTGCTCATACCAACGTTTCAGCATGTCAGGTTCACGCTTAGCCAGATCGCCGCGCATCGGGAACCCTGTTTCAGGCAAGTTCAGGGTATTCTTGTAGTCACTCATTAGATTCTCGGTTCCGTTTCGGCTAGAAATATTAAACCGGTGTCTTTAGCCCGAAAAATGTTCGGGCCGTCACCACATCATGGGCGATTTGCTGCTTCAGGGCATCGAGCGAAGCAAAACGCTGTTCGTTGCGCAGTTTCGCGCGGAGCACCACGTCAATATGGCACCCATAAAGATCCATAGTTACATCCAGCAGATGAACCTCTAGTTGCTGGCGAACACCAGCAACGGTAGGCCGGGTACCAATATTGGCAACTCCGGGTAATGGCTTTGGACCCAAGCCATACACATCAACCGCATACACTCCTTTCACCGGAGCGACTAAACGTTTTAATGGCAAATTCGCCGTGGGGAAACCAATCGTACGCCCCAGTTCATCACCATGAACCACTCGGCCGGAAATGCTATAGGGGTGGCCAAGCAACGCCTCAGCCAACACCAAATCGTCATTATAAAGTGCCTGACGAATTGCGGTGCTGCTAATGCGTAACCCACCATCACAAAAGCTATCTGTGCTGATAACATCGAAACCAAATTCAGCACCGGCTTGCTGTAACAGTTGAAAATCCCCCTGACGCTCTGCGCCAAAGCGGAAGTCATCACCAACAGTTAAAAACTTAACACCCAACTTCTCTACCAGCAACTGAGCAACAAAAGCTTGCGCAGTATTAGCTGCAAAACGCGGATCAAATTTTACGCACAACAGATAATCAACGCCGGCCTCAGCCAGATATCTGGCTTTATCCCGCAGGCGCGTTAGCCTTGCTGGTGCTTTGTCCGCTGCAAACAATTCCAGTGGTTGCGGTTCAAATATCATAACCATTACGGGCAAACCCAAGCGCTGACCTTCACACTTTAGCTGCTCCAATAAGGCCTGATGTCCACGATGGACACCATCAAAGTTACCGATAGTTAGCACGCAACCATGGTGGCGTGCCCGGATATTATGTATACCGCGAATTAGCTCCATAGCTGGCTCAAAACAGTGGAAATCGCCGGATTATACCTTGTACAGCCGTTAAGGTTAACCCGCGATTGGCACCTTTAACCGAAAGTCATACCATTTTGCCAATATTGTGCAGGTAAAATCCCTTTTACTGACTTTATCCTGTAGAATGCGCACGGAGTTTGAATACAGAAGCAGGCTGAGATTTTTACAAGAACCACCGTCGAATCCCTTCAAGGCAGTGAACTGTGGATTTTTCTTTCGAAAGACTGTATTCCGCAGCGCGAAGCTGGTAAAATCCCGCTCCATCACAACGTAGCAAGTGCCGCCCGTACAAACGGCGCTTATTTGCACAAATCCATTGACAAACGAAGGCTGAAAGGGCATATTCCTTGGCCTTTGAATTGTCCTCAATAGAATATATTTGGGAGTTGGACCTTGGCTAATATCAAATCAGCTAAGAAACGCGCCGTACAGTCTGAGAAACGCCGCAAGCATAACGCTAGCCGTCGCTCAATGGTGCGTACCTTCATTAAGAAGGTGTATGCGGCAATCGCAGCTGGCGATAAAGACACAGCGCAAAAAGCATTTAATGAAATGCAACCAATCGTGGATCGTCAGTCCTGTAAAGGTCTGATCCACAAAAACAAAGCAGCACGTCATAAGTCTAACTTAGTCGCGCAAATCAACGCAATGCAGTAATTGCATTACGTCGACTGCTTAGTAAAAAGACCGGCCCAGGCCGGTTTTTTTATATCTATTTTTTGAATTGCTTATAATTTAGCCTATTCACGGCAAGACCCATTTATAGCCTATAGACTTCAAAACGCAGAAAGTCAGCCATCAAATGACAAATTGGTATAAGCCCGATGTAACAGCATTTATGTCAGCCCCTAGGGTGGCACTCATTAATCCCGATAAGCTGACATATTTATCAACGAGTGCAATCAACACAGCTGTAGTTTGCAAGGTAACGTGGCTATTTAGCCACTAAAGAGCGCGGAAAAATCTTTGTTACATACCCGCTGCACTGCCGGATGTTGGATCATACGCTCGGCAAAAATCACATAATATTCTTCCTGCACACTGTCTAAGCGGCCAATTTCGACTATCTGGTCATCTTTAGCGTAGGTATCAGCAGCGTACATTGTCGGTGCAACAAAAATAGCATTGTTATAAATAGCGAAAGCATTCATCAGGGCCGCGTCATCAAACTCACCCAAAATCTCTACCTGTAGCCCTTTACTGTTAATCCAGTTCAGCAATTTGCGCCCAAGCATGGAACGACGGCCCGGTATCAACAAACGCTTTTGCTGCAAACAAGCAGGGAAAGGTAAATCAGGGATGGGCTGACGACAATAAAAACTCACACTGCATTCGCCCAGTTTGACAGAGAACAACCCTTCTTGTTGGCTGGAGTCAACCGGACAATCGGACAGAATCATATCCAGTTTGTGCTGACTCAACTGCTCCAGCAGCATTTCGTGGGTCGATTCAAAACAGCGCAGATGAATCTTTTCGTTCTCAACGACAGCCGTTTCCAGAACCTGGCTCACCAAACGCTTGGATAATGCATCGGCAACACCAACATCGAAAAGTAGATTAGATTCTTTGCGATAATTAACGATATCCAGCATTTCATGGCTAAGCATGAACATTTTATCCGCATAACGAAAGACCAACTGCCCCAACTCTGATGGCACCAAGCCTCGCCCTTGTCGCTTAAATAACTTCCCCCCCAGACGCTCTTCCAACGCTTTAATTTGCCCGGTAATTGTTTGTGGCGTCAGGAATAATGCTTCTGCTGCACCGACGACTGAACCTTCTTTACAGACCTGCCAAAAGTAATAAAGATGATTGAAATTGATATGTGACATTCGCATGTTGTTATCCCCTTAACATATCGGCGAGCCAGATATACCCGTCCTACTTCAAGTTGCATGTGCATTGGCAGCGTTCAAAATGGTTTACAACCAATCTGCCTTTCACTTGCCGGCTTCCTGCAACTCGAATTATTTAGGGTGTATATAACCTCATGCACGACTAAACGTTCCCTGTTCTGACGGTAAGCCTAGAAATCCATCAGGTAGAACACCAGTACCTTTATGAGCGGCACTGGTCATTCAAATATTAATCAGCGAGTTATTTTTCTTGTTGCTGGCAAGGCCATACGCAACAAGCTATAACCCACAATGGCTGCGGTGGTAGAGCCTAATAATATGCCCAACTTAGAATAGGTAAGCAAAGCGAGATCGGCGCCATCAAATGCCAGCGACGCGATAAATATCGACATAGTAAAACCGATACCGCATAGCACCGACACCGCAAAAATCTGCTTAAAGTTTATCGCATCAGGTAGTTTAGCCACCCCTAACTTAACCGCGAGCCAACTAAAGAGGAAAATCCCCAGTGGCTTACCAATAAACAGACCGCTCGCAATCCCCAGAGGCAATAGCGATGTCAATCCAGCGAGTGAAACGCCTTGCAGTGAAACCCCCGCATTGGCAAACGCAAACAGTGGCAAGATCAAATAAGCAACCCATGGGTGCAAACCATGTTCGAGCGACTCTGACGGTGAACGCTTATCTTTAGTGTGCAGCGGTATCATAAAGCCGACAATGACCCCGGCTAAGGTCGCATGCACACCTGATTTGAGGATGCAGACCCACAATACCAATCCCACCAGTAGATAGGCAGAGGTTTTCCCTACCCCACGCCAATTCATGTAAGCCAGTAGCGCAATAGCCGCAGCAGCTATGCCTAAGGCTTGCAGTGAAACCTCGTGGGTATAGAACAACGCAATAATGATGATGACACCCAAGTCATCAATAATGGCCAGTGCCAGTAAAAAGACTTTAAGACTGGTTGGAACCCGATTTCCCAACAGAGCCATCACCCCTAACGCAAAGGCGATATCAGTAGCCGCAGGAATTGCCCAGCCCTGGCGGGTAACCTCATCAGCACCGTTAAATAATAGATAAATCAAAGCCGGTGCCAGCATACCACCTAATGCTGCTATGGCCGGAAAAACCGCTTTATCGCGGCCAGCTAACGAACCTTCCATCAGTTCGCGCTTAACCTCCAACCCAATCATCAGGAAGAATATCGCCATTAAACCGTCATTAATCCACAGTAATAGTGGCTTGCTGATATCCAGCGAGGCTATCTTTACCGATACCGGTACATCAAGAAATGATTGGTAAATGCTAAATAGGGGGCTGTTAGCCATAAATAAGGCGACGGTGGCAGCTAAAATTAGAATCAGCCCACCTGCGGCCTCTTGGCGTAAAAATTGACGGATCATGTTTGTCACAATGAATAACTCCTTACATCGGACAGTGAGCCTGTGCTCGGCGAATCAATGCATCAATTTTAAGATAGTCTTCAACTCGAAAAAAGTCGTTTTTATGGCATCAAATGATCGAAAAAACCGAGCTATTAATGATTTACTTCACATATATATTTAGTTGGCGATGAAAAAAATCCCCGACGTTAATCGAGGATTTTTCGTTTTCTTGCACGTTCTTAGCCGATTAACAACTCATTGGTCAGCGAGTCAAATCGTCAAAGAATTTCTTAACGCCATCTAAGAAGCTTTTAGATCGGGGACTATTTTTCTCACCCGCAGCACCGACGAAACTCTCTTCCAGTTCGCGCAGTAGCTGTTTCTGTTTTTCGCTCAGATGGACTGGTGTCTCAACCACAACACGACATAACAGGTCACCCTGACTTCCGCCACGCACAGATTTAACACCCTTGCCACGCATGCGGAACAGCTTGCCGGTTTGGGTCTCTGCTGGGACTTTCAGCTTAACCCGGCCATCCAGCGTTGGGACTTCAATCTCGCCGCCTAAGGCTGCCATAGCAAAGTTAATTGGCACTTCACAATACAGGTTATTGCCTTCACGTTCGAAGATTGGGTGCGCTTTAACTTGCACCTGAACATATAAATCACCTGCTGGCGCGCCATGTTCACCCGCTTCACCTTCGCCACTTAAGCGAATGCGGTCACCGGTATCAACACCGGCGGGGATCTTAACCGACAGTGTTTTGGATTTTTCAACACGGCCATGCCCATGGCACTTGTTGCAAGGATCTTTAATGATTTGACCATTACCCTGACAAGTAGGACATGCCTGCTGGACGGTAAAGAACCCTTGGCGCATATGTACCTGACCTGCACCACGGCAAGTCGAACAAGTGACAGGTGAACTCCCCGGCTTAGCGCCACTACCGTGGCAAACATCACACTCATTCAGCGTTGGGATGCGAATTTCTTTAGTCACGCCGCGTACGGCTTCTTCCAGTGTCAGATCCATGTTGTAGCGTAGATCGGAACCACGGGAAGCACGCTGACGGCGGCCACCACCAAAGATATCACCGAAAACATCACCAAAAATGTCGCTAAAATCAGCACCACCGCCACCACCAAAACCGCCGCCGCCCATGCCACCTTGTTCAAAGGCTGCATGACCATATTGATCATATGCTGCACGTTTTTGTGGGTCAGTCAGAATTTCGTAAGCTTCTTTAACTTCTTTAAAATTTTCACCGGTATCGTTCTCGTCCTGATTACGGTCCGGGTGATACTTTACTGCCAGGCGTTTATAGGCCTTTTTGATTTCACGTTCATCGGCGCCCTTACTGACGCCTAAAACCTCGTAATAATCTCTCTTCGCCATTCTCTTTTTTTCCTACCCTTAACATGCGTGCACGGGCGTAGAGTTTCCTCGACGCCCGTGCTGGTTTCCAGCAACAGTAAGGCCTACCACTGCTGTGCCCGCTTAAGGGCGATTATTTTTTGTCTTTTACTTCTTCGAATTCGGCGTCTACCACGTCGTCTTCTTTCTTGGCACTGGTGTCACCAGCATCGCCGCCTGCGGCTGCTTGCTGCTGCTGAGCCATTTCTAGCAATTTGCCAGAAACCTGCACCAGAGCCTGAGTTTTCGCTTCAATTTCAGCTTTGTCTTCGCCTTTCAGAGCAGCTTCCAGCGCTTTCAAAGCATCTTCGATCGCAGTTTTGTCTTCTGCTGGCAGTTTGTCGCCGGTTTCTTCCAACTGTTTACGGGTGCCGTGAATCAGATGGTCAGCCTGGTTGCGAGTCTGAACCAGTTCTTCAAACTTACGGTCTGCTTCTGCGTTAGCTTCTGCATCACGTACCATTTTCTGGATCTCTTCCTCGTTCAAACCAGAAGATGCCTTGATGGTTATCTTCTGCTCACGACCGGTATTCTTGTCTTTAGCAGACACATGCAGAATACCATCGGCGTCGATATCGAAAGTCACTTCGATTTGCGCCATACCGCGAGGAGCAGACTGGATACCGTCCAAATTGAACTGACCCAGAGACTTGTTATCCTGAGCACGTTTACGCTCCCCCTGAAGCACATGGATGGTTACCGCAGACTGGTTGTCTTCTGCAGTAGAGAACACCTGGCTGTGCTTAGTTGGGATAGTGGTGTTTTTAGTGATAAGTGGGGTCATCACACCACCCATGGTTTCAATACCCAGTGACAGTGGGGTAACGTCCAATAACAGAACGTCTTTCACTTCACCAGACAGAACACCACCCTGCACTGCCGCACCAATGGCTACAGCTTCATCTGGGTTAACGTCTTTGCGTGGTTCTTTACCGAAGAAATCAGCAACTTTCTTCTGAACCATTGGCATACGAGTCTGACCACCAACCAAGATAACGTCCTGGATATCGGAAACAGACAGGCCAGCATCTTGTAAAGCCACTTTCAGTGGTTCAATAGAACGATTAACCAAATCTTCTACCAGTGACTCCAATTTAGCGCGGGTCACTTTGATGTTCATGTGTTTTGGACCGCTGCCATCAGCCGTGATATACGGCAGGTTAACGTCGGTCTGTTGAGCTGAAGACAGCTCGATTTTTGCTTTTTCAGCGGCTTCTTTCAGGCGCTGCATTGCCAGTGGATCGGTACGCAGATCCATACCCTGGTCTTTCTTGAATTCGTCAACCAGATAGTTGATCAGACGGCTATCAAAGTCTTCACCACCCAAGTGAGTATCACCATTGGTTGCCAGAACTTCGAAGGTTTTTTCACCGTCAACTTCGTCGATTTCGATGATAGAGATATCGAAAGTACCACCACCGAGGTCATAAACCGCGATAGTACGGTTGCCGACTTCTTTGTCCAAACCGTAGGCCAATGCCGCTGCGGTTGGTTCGTTGATGATACGTTTTACTTCCAGACCGGCGATACGGCCAGCATCTTTCGTTGCCTGACGCTGAGCATCGTTGAAGTAAGCCGGTACAGTGATAACCGCTTCAGTTACTGGTTCACCCAGAAAATCTTCCGCTGTTTTCTTCATTTTCTTCAGAACTTCAGCAGAAATCTGTGGTGGTGCAACTTTCTGGCCTTTTACTTCAACCCAAGCATCACCATTGTCGGCTGCCACGATTTTGTACGGCATGATATCTTTATCACGCTGCGCTTCTTCATCCTGGAAACGACGGCCAATCAAACGTTTGATGGCAAACAGTGTGTTTTGTGGGTTAGTAATAGCCTGACGTTTAGCCGGTTGACCAACCAGAATCTCACCATCTTGGGTATAAGCGATGATAGAAGGCGTAGTACGGTCGCCTTCGCTGTTTTCCAGCACACGAGCTTTAGTGCCATCCATAATTGCTACACAAGAGTTGGTAGTACCCAAGTCGATACCAATAATTTTACCCATCTAAAACGCCTCCACTAAAAAGTCATATTCGGTCAAGTTACTAATCTATATGTGGGCGGATTGTTTGTTTTCAACTGCCCGTATTTTGTTAATCAATGTTTTCATGCCCAATATTTTACTGATGCATGTGTCCGCTGATCCACGATTAGTCCCTGCGGTTGGGAATAAGATGGGGCCACGAAACGCAGCATCAAGGGGGGAGATGAAAAAAAATTACTTTTTATCACCCTCGAGATCATTGTTTCCAACCGCGTGGATCATTATGATGCGGCGCGCACTGAGGGAATCGACGACTTTTTGGTCATTCAGGCGTTTGATACTTATTCGGATAACTATCCATTTTTTAGCATTCTGTTAATTGCAGAGGACTTATGAACACCACCAAGTTGGCAAATCCTGGCCCGTTAGGCCTGATGGGTTTTGGGATGACAACCGTCTTGCTCAACCTACACAATGCAGGTTTCTTCCCCCTGACCTCTGTTATTTTGAGTATGGGGATTTTTTACGGCGGTCTGGCACAAATTCTGGCGGGTATGCTGGAATATAAGAAGGGTAATACTTTCGCGGCCACTGCATTTACCTCCTATGGCGCATTTTGGCTGAGCCTGGTCGGTTTGCTGATGTTACCTAAGATGGGTATGGCTGACGCAACTGATGCACAATTCCTCGGCGTTTATTTAGGTTTATGGGGCATCTTCACACTGTTTATGTTCTTCGGGACTTTGCCCGCTAACCGTGCTTTGCAGTTTGTTTTCGGTAGCCTGACGCTGCTGTTTGCGCTGCTGGCCGTCGGTAACTTCACCGGCAACCATTCACTGCTGGTGTTCGCCGGTTTCGAAGGCATCATTTGTGGTGCAAGTGCAATTTACCTGGCAATGGCAGAAGTATTGAACGAACAATATGGCCGTACCGTATTGCCTATTGGTGAACCAAGCCCAACTTTACAAGCGCAACATGTAGTTTAATTAGGAAATTTAGATTTAAAGCCCCCTGGAGCATTCATGTTTCAGGGGCTTTTTTATGTTTACTTATTACGTCTAAAAAAATGGATTACTTGATTAAAATTAGCATTACAAAATAATTAAATAGAAGAATTAAAATAGATAGAGTAAAGAAAAAACAAATCATATAACATCAAGATGAGGTAAGTAACATGAAACATTCAAGTTAATAGACTTAAGGGCTAGCCTATGAGAATAGTCACAAAACTATTGATAAACGCTATATTAATAATATCAGAATCAGTCTATTCAAGTGAGGGGAAAGTCTGTTTTTATGAGCTAGCAGATTTTAGTGGGGAATCATTTTGCTCAGCAGAGAATGAATCAATGTCTGCTTATAATGATGCATTCAATAATAAAATAGAATCAATTTCGGTCCCGCTGGGCATGATTGTAACCCTTTATGATGATATTGATCTTTCTGGTAAAAAAATAACATTAAAGAATGATATTAATCTACGGCAACTAAAATCATCAGGGTTTTATAAAAGAATAAAATCATATCAAATAGCACCGGCAATCTGTTTTTATACAGAAGATCAGTTTCAGGGTGACACTACTTGTTTAGCATCCAATCAACAAATAGATTTTTATCACGATACAGAAAACATCCTTGAGTCGGACAGAGAAGTACTACCTATTCATAATGATAGTATTCAATCCATAACCATACCCCAAGGAATGATAGCAACAATCTACAAGAATGATAATTTCAATGCTCCTTTTTTTAAGTTAACAGAAAGCATTACTGATAATAGTTTAAAAGCACTGGAAATGAGTAATGCAATTACTAGCATCAAGGTAGCAGAAATAAAAGGCCTTAATTGTGATCAACAATGTGTCATTATAAATAGTTATACCATAAAAATCGCTAGTGTATTTAAAAAATACTGGAATGATGAACGCTTGAAGAATAAGCAAATTTTATTGGTTTTTAATACTATGAATTTAGGCGAAGGTGATAATTATGTTCTATCGCTATTTAACGGCGCTAACATTAACATTAATAATAGTAGAATTGAATTCTACAACAAAAAAATGAACACTAAGTTTTATTTTGAATATTATAAACGCAGCGACAACCTATCTTTCATTATACAAATGAAAAAAGATATTGTACAAGTACAATATATTCAAACATTGCGAAATAATTTAGTAAATATATCCCCAATAATTTTATTTGATTGGGATAATGGCATTAGTGCAACTCCAGAGATAGTAATAACCAACTACAATAAAGATAAACCTTTAGTTATCGCAAAAACCATACTTACCGCAGATACAGGAGATAAAGATTGGGAAAAAAGAGATTTAGTACAAACAAGTAAAATACTCTGTGCTTTTACTCCTTTTTTAAATATTTATAATTATATTGTTCGAGGTAAATGCCAACAATTGAATAGCATTGTATTCAGTGCAGATGATTTTTTTAACCATAATACAAAAGGAAAAACATTACATATTGCCGGAAACAGTCCCCCACTAAAACCAAAGTCCGCCAAAGAAGAAGAGTTACAGATGCCTGATGATGTCGATAACTACATGACATTAACTTATATGGATAACAGCCAACGTAGACAATCTCTCAGTCTCCCAGCGGGGGCCAAAGCCTGCATGGTTTCGTTCCACTCGTTACTTAACTCTCGTCCAATACGTCAAATAAGGCCCCATTGTATTGATTGGACATTGGAAATTATGACTGACTTTACCTTGTTGTTTGGTAATAGCTTAGCAACCTGGAATACTGCATTTTTTGGCCAAATAGTAGATTCAATAATAAGAACAGGAAGTACCGGCGTCACCGTCGAACATGCAGCAGTAGAAAATAGGTTCATCCATGCTATAACAGAAAAAATAACCGATAGAACCACTAATAATGCCTTTGCCGATATTAAAACCGCTTTTGATTATGCTCAGCTTAGTTATATATCTTACAGTTCTGTTTCTTCATCTAATGAATCACCATCACAGGTGGAGCTCTTACCATTAGGCATTTATGAGTTGTTATTAGAGACTTTCGTCTTTAGACCGACGACTCCAATAATCATTTCACAAGGTGAACCCGTCGAGCAAACTGAATTGGAATTCGAAATAGAAGTGCTCCCAACACCAACCCCCGAGGAGGAGGAAAAACTTTCAGGTGTAACAGTGAGTAATGCCCAAGCGATGCGGAAAAAGCTGAAAGAAACCATTACTCACTGGGAGCAGCAGTATGACCGAAGTTACCCCGACCTCGCTGCTAGTGCAGATGCAGCTACAGATGAAATGAATGATGCCCGCATAAAACTGCTTCGTGCAGGAAATATTGTGACGGGTATTATCAATCGAAGGCTCACTCTTCATCGCCCCAGTGAAATATATGTAATTGTTAAACTGCAGGGAAGAGTTATCGCGATAGTACTTGCTGACCGTTTTAATAACCTGGATGAAGTTGAACTGGTCGCATCTGCAACCCTGCCAGACTATGTCTTATTTCCCGGCCGAGAAGGAACCGTAAGAGGTGCTGGTACAGCGGCAGTCAGAGAACTGAGCCGATATTTACAACAACAGGGTGCTCGTACATTGTACTCTGAAGTCATTTCTCAACCTTCTGCTCGCGTCAAACAGAAGGGCCCCATTCCCGAACGAAACGCAACAAACCATCATGCGTTATGCAGCGAGTAGATACTCTAAAAATACCTCATTCGGTGAGCTGTATTCCAGAGATTTGCGCCCCCGAGTGTTGAGGATGTGCTCCAGTCTCGCAATATCTTCATCGCTGACGCCATTAAAATCGGTTCCTTTCGGATAAAACCGCCGTATCAGACCGTTGGTATGCTCATTCAACCCCCGCTCCCAGGAATGATAAGGCCGGGCAAAGTAAACCTTTGCGCCCGTTACCTGAGTGATGTCCTTATGTTTCGCAAACTCGGGTCCGTTACCCCCCATGTCAGGGTAGTTGTCGCCTCTAACTGAAAACATCCAAGGGGCTGGAGACAACAAGAATGAAAACGTATTCACCTGAGCTTAAAGCCGCTGTGATTGCCAGAATGATGCCACCACACAATCAGCCGGTTGTTCAGATTGCACGCTCTGAGGGGATCCCTGTCAATACGCTTTACACCTGGCGCTCCAAGGCAGGTATTTCGACCGCGAGCACCCACGTTGAGGTAAAAACCCCGCAGCAATGGTCCCGTGAGGCTCGTTTTGCCATCCTGGTTGAAACGGCACCTCTTTCCGCCCATGCTGTTGCTGAGTACTGTCGCCGTAAAGGGCTCTACCCTGAGCAAATTCAGCAGTGGAAGAATGAGATAATGCAGCCAGATCCGCGTGAAGAGAAAGCACTCGTCAAGAAACAGCAAAACGAAATTCATCAGCTTAAGCGTGAAATTGCCCGCAAGGATAAGGCGTTGGCTGAGGCTGCGGCATTGCTGATATTGCAAAAAAAGTTCAAGGCGTTGTTCGTCGAGGAAAACGGGGACGAATGACGCCGACTCCGGACAGGCTGCGATTGATGACAATCGTAAAGGAAGCCGTTGCTGCAGGCGCGAGGCTGAGCGAGGCTTGCCAGTCTATTGGGCTTAGTGAGCGAACATTACAGCGTTGGGGAAAAGGGACGCATGACCGCAGACCCACGGCGTCACGGCCCATCCCGAAGAACAAACTCACTGCCGAAGAGGAACAACAGGTTTTAGCCCTCTGTCATGAACTGCGGTTCGCCAGCCTGCCACCGACGCAAATCGTTCCTTTGTTGGCGGATGAAAAGCGCTATATCGCCAGTGAGTCAACGTTTTATCGGATACTAAGACGTGCTGGCGAAACAACGCACCGTGGTCGGCAGAGGGTAGCGCAAAGCAAGCCGCTATCGACCTGGAGGGCGACGGCACCGAATCAGGTGTGGTCATGGGATATTACCTGGCTGAGGTCGCTGACGGCAGGACACTGGTTCTATCTGTACCTGATAGAAGACGTGTTCAGCCGCAAAATCGTCGGTCACGAGGTTCACTTGGTTGAAAGTGGTGAGCATGCGGCAGAGCTGATGAATCGGACAGTGCTGAGCGAACGCTGTTGGCAGGAGCCGCTGGTACTGCATGCGGATAACGGAGCCCCGATGAAGTCACAGGTGCTGCAGGTAAAGCTTGCGGAACTTAAGATAACCCCGTCGCACAGCCGGCCACGGGTGAGCAACGATAACGCGTATGTTGAATCGCTGTTCAGGACGTTGAAATACGTGCCGAGCTGGCCGGAGAAGGGCTTCGCGACGCTGGAGGATGCGCAGGCGTGGGTAGAAACCTTCGTTGGCTGGTATAACGAAGAACATCGGCACAGTGGTATCCGTTACGTCACACCAGGGCAACGACACAGAGGTGAAGATCGGGCACTACTGGCGCAGCGTAAATCGGTCTATGAAGCGGCGAAAATGCAGAATCCACATCGGTGGTCAGGTTCAACGAGAAACTGGCACCGGCAGGATGAGGTCTGGTTAAATCCGGAACGTGAAACGTTGGCCGCATGAATTAACTGAGGCGACAACTACCTTGACACGCGCCGGTTATCTGCCGTCAGGGTTTTAAACTCACAGAAAGTATTCGCCACGATGTCCCTGAACGCTTCCACGACGCTCTCAGCGCACTTATTGGGGAGTTTACGGATAATGACCTGCTTTGTGGCTTTGTCCACGACCGTCAGCAGGAATGACTTCTGGTCTTTGCCAAAAATCGTATCGATTTCAACATGCCCGGGAACCTGTTTGAGTTCAGCCTCAGCAGGCCTGTGCTCAATGCCAACCCTGTCCGGGATGGGCGTGCGTCCGGGCTCACCAGTATCATAGCGATAGCGTTTACCCCGGTGAGGGAGCTGAAGGTAAAGCTTACCGCCAGCCTGTCTGTCCGAACGGATATAGCGGTAGAGGGTATTTTTGCTGACGGCGATATCAAACTGGATTTTCAGTCTCCCACAGATAACCTCAGGGGAGGTATGTACAGCCAGCGCCTGCCGGAGAAAGTCTTGTGTCTGCTGGCCCAGAGGGACACAGGCATTGTGTGCCGAGGTGGCGCCCCGCCGTTGTCTGGCTAAGGCATCAGCGCGTCTGGAGGAGTAAAGTCCGTTGAAGGCGGGGTCCGTATTACGTCTGAGCTCCCGGCTCAGGGTAGAGCGAGAGACGCCGAGCTCTCTGGCAATGCAGGACTGATTAACGCCTTCAGCTTTTCGTTTTTCGATGTAAAAGCGCTCATGCTGAGTCAAATGTTTTCCCTTCATGCAACAGGGTCTCCGACAGGGTCAATACGGCTATTTTATCCGTACCTGACCGGTGGGTCACTTTGTTGCATTTCGTTTGGGAATTGGCGAGGTCGGCTTTAATTTTAAGAATGAATTTTAAACTATATGGGTCAAAAAATAGCCCATAAATTGTATGGGCTATTTTTGAAGATGAGATCTATTTACCCGCTCTCTTACTCAACCAAAACCTTCTTTGGCAGATGCACTTTCACATCGCTATTAATATCATTACGCAGATAAATCCCCAGCAACAATCCTACCAGCGATAACAACAGCATGTAATAGGCCGGGGCCATCGGTGTCATTTTCATTAATAGGGTCACCACAATCGGTGTCAGACCACCAAAAATGGCATAGGCCACATTGTAAGAGAAGGATATCCCGGTAAAACGGACCTCTGCTGGGAATGCACGGACCATCACATAAGGTACCGCACCGACAATGCCGACACAAAATCCAGCCATCATATAATGCGTAATGAGTTGAGTTGGATCAGTTAAATTAGTGTGGTAGAACGACCATGTCGATGCCGCCAACATCAGGCTGCCAACGATAAAGGTTTTACTGGCACCAAAGCGGTCAATGACCAGCCCGGCAATCACGCAGCCACACACCAGTGCGACAATCGCCAAACTATTGGCCTGCAATGCCAGCGCGGGCAGTACACCGAACTGCTTTTGTAAATACGTCGGGGTCATCAGGATAACCACCACGATCCCGGCAGAGAGCAACCAGGTCAACAGCATGGAAACAAACACTTCTTTCTTATGGTTAACCACGACAGATTTCAGTGGCAACTCATCAGCTAAAGTTTTACGTGCCTGCATCTCTTTAAAAATAGGTGTTTCTTGCAACCAACGGCGCAGATACATCGCGAACAGACCAAAAATCCCCCCCAGGAAGAATGGCACGCGCCAGCCACCGTCTAAGATGGCTTGATGACTTAAGGCGGTATTCATAGCAGTAGCCACCAGCGACCCCAGCAAGATCCCCGCAGTCAGGCCCGCCGTTAACGTACCGCAGGCAATCCCAATGCGCCGACGCGGTACATGTTCAGCCACGAAAACCCATGCTCCGGGGACTTCACCGCCAATTGCCGCACCTTGTAACACACGCATCAAGAGCAGCAGTAATGGGGCCGCGATACCAATCGAAGCATAAGTCGGCAACATACCGATCGCCAGTGTAGGTAAAGCCATTAACAGAATACTGAGAGTAAACATTTTCTTACGGCCAACCAGGTCGCCAAAATGCGCCATGATGATACCGCCCAGTGGGCGGGCCAGATAACCGGCCGCAAAAATACCGAATGTCTGCACCTGGCGCAGCCACTCAGGCATATCTACCGGGAAGAAAAGATCGCCGATAACCGCAGCAAAGAAGACGAAAATAATGAAGTCATAAAATTCCAAAGCGCCCCCTAATGCAGCCAGAGTGAGCGTTTTATAATCTTGCTTATTCAATCGACGGTTAGGATTATGCTCTTGAGCAACATGAGGTTGCGATAAGTCGACTTGAGATGAATTGTGTTCTTGAGACATATGACACCGTAATAAACCAGAGTTGGGGAAGAAAAATATTTTCAGCTTTTTGTAAAGTTAATAGGACTATACCGTACAAAATTCCCCACACGGTTAGAATGGTGCCTTATGTTGTAAAAAATTTTAATTTAGTTTTTTATATCGATAATGGCATTCTTCGGGCGAAAAGCCGCTACCACTTCAGCATTGGTCTCTATATAAGGCCCGTCCAGTAGTTGAATGCAATAAGGCACACTGGCAAAGATACCGGGGACGACCACTTTCGATTCAGCATCTTTAACCCCTTCAAGGGTTTCTTTGATAGATTTAGGTTGCCCCGGTAAGTTGATAATCAATGCTTGCTTACGGATAACCCCTACCTGACGGGATAAAATAGCAGTGGGAACGAAATGTAAGCTAATTTGGCGCATTTGTTCGCCAAAACCAGGCATCTGCCGATCCGCGATTGCCAGCGTGGCATCAGGGGTAACATCACGTCTTGCCGGGCCGGTACCGCCAGTGGTCAGCACCAAGTGGCAGCCCATTTCATCGACTAACTCACACAATGTCTGCTCAATCAGAGTTTGCTCATCGGGGATAAGGCGAGTTTCTATTTCAAAAGGGGTGGTTAACGCACTTGCCAGCCACTCTTCCAGCGCCGGAATGCCTTTATCTTGATATACCCCACTCGACGCCCGATCAGAGACGGAGACTAAACCTATACGTAATGTATTCATGCGACTACCTCGACGAAATGCCTGTTATCCAGGGCGAATAATAGCATATCCAACGTAATTAGCGTGGGGGTAGGCGCGCAAACCTGCCTGGTTAACGGGCAATAAAAAAGGCGGCTTACGCCACCTTTTATCTGACACACAACTCGAATTACAGCAGGTCAGAGATCATTTTCTCAAGCTTGCCTTGGTCGATAGCAAACTTACGGATACCGTCAGCCAGTTTATCGATAGCCATTGGATCCTGATTATGCTGCCAGTAGAACTCAGCTTCAGTCAGTGGTGCAGGCTTCGCCTGAACGTCACCGGTATAAGCGAGTTTACGCTCGATCGGGCCTTCGCTTTCTGCCAGTTCTTTCAGCAGAGAAGGTGCGATAGTCAGGCGATCACAACCCGCCAGCTCAATGATTTCGCCCAGATTACGGAAGCTTGCGCCCATCACCACAGTGCTATAACCGTGTTTTTTGTAATACTGATAAATCTCGGTTACTGAAACGACACCTGGATCTTCGTGTGGCGCGAACTCTTTTTTGTCGCCATTGGCTTTGTACCAGTCAAGAATACGGCCAACAAACGGTGAAATCAGGAACACACCCGCTTCAGCACAAGCACGCGCCTGAGCGAAGGAGAACAGCAGAGTCAGGTTACAGTTAATGCCTTCTTTTTCCAGTTGTTCCGCAGCACGGATACCCTGCCAGGTCGAGGCCAGTTTGATCAGAATACGATCATTGCTGATGCCAGCTTCGTTATACAGTTTAATCAGGCGCTTGGCTTTTGCCACGCTGGCAACGGTGTCATAGGAAAGACGAGCATCAACTTCGGTAGAAATGCGCCCTGGGATCAGTTTCAGAATTTCCAAACCGATATTCACAGCCAATTTGTCAGTGGCATCAACAATCTGCTGAGCATGGTCACTGCTTTGCTCGCGTGCCCAAGCAATGGCTTCATCGATCAGTTTGCGATATTCAGGAATTTGAGCCGCATTCAGGATAAGTGATGGGTTAGTGGTTGCATCTTGCGGCTGGTACAGCTTCATTGCCGCGATATCCCCGGTATCTGCTACTACTGTGGTAATTTGACGTAGGGAAGTAAGTTTATCGGTCATGTTGTCGTTTCTCGTCGTTTGTGCATGAACTTTTGGCATGTCAAAACTGTTCATTTCCTAAAGAACGCATGTTCTCAAGAATCTGTTTTCTCAAGCTGCTTTCTGCTCTTTCGAAATGTTAGCCATTTCGCAATAGTGGCTATCTGGACGCACTGCCTTGTCTTGATAATAACATGCGTAAGCCTTGGTGCAAGGCAGTTAAACTGATTAAAAAAAGCGCAAAGACACGCTTTTTGCTTAGCAACCGTTTTCGCCGTGCAAAACAGCCAGAAACCGGTTGGTTAATAGCAATTTCGTCCATTCTTATCGTGCTGAGACGATTTAGCCAAGCTCTATCATCGCTGACAACCCTACAACGTCATGTCCGATGGGGATACCTATCTTAGCAATCGCCCAATCTTTTTTTTTGCTGACGTGCGCTTTTTGCTACAGTGTCTCATCTGGATTAACAGGATATCGTTATGCTTATTATTATCTCTCCGGCTAAAACCCTTGATTATCAAAGTCCATTAGCGACCAAGAAGTTTACTCAGCCTGAAATGTTGGATAAGTCACAAGCGCTTATTGAGATTTGTCGTGAGCTGACGCCAGCCCAAATCAGCAGTCTGATGGGGATTAGCGACAAGCTGGCCGGTTTAAATGCTGCCCGCTTTAGCGACTGGCAGCCTGATTTTACCCCAGACAATGCACGTCAGGCGATTTTGGCTTTTAAAGGTGATGTCTATACCGGCATGCAAGCACAGAATTTCAGCGCCGCCGATTTTGATTTTGCGCAAAAGCATTTGCGTATGCTTTCTGGCTTGTACGGCCTGTTACGCCCGCTGGATTTAATGCAACCTTACCGCCTGGAGATGGGGATTAAGTTGGCTAATCCCCACGGCAAAGATCTCTATTCGTTCTGGGGTGACCAGATAACTGAAAAACTGAATCAGGCATTGACGCAGCAAGGTGATAATGTGCTGATTAATCTGGCTTCTGATGAATATTTTAAAGCTGTTAAACCGGCCAGCCTGGCAAGTTCACTGATTAAACCGGTATTTTTAGATGAGAAAAACGGTAAATACAAAATCATCAGTTTCTATGCCAAGAAAGCCCGTGGCCTGATGAGCCGCTTTATCATCCAGAATAAGTTAACCAAACCAGAACAACTGGTTGATTTCAATCTGGAAGGCTATGAGTTTGATGCCGGGCTGTCGGCAAAAAATGAACTGGTGTTTAAGCGCGCTGAGCAGTTTTAACAACGTCAAGTAGAAAAAGCATTACCCTAAGTAATTGGTGTTGCAGCTAGGCAGCAAACGAGCACATCCCGAATCACTTACTCAAGTAAGTGATTCGGGTGAGTGAGAGCGGCTAACAACGCTGCAACACCAAGTAAGACGGGTAATTATTTTGGCAAAGCCATCAAGAAAGCCCGCAATTGCGCAAAATCGGCTGGTAAATCATGGGATAACAAAGGCAGTTGCGCCCGAACAGCCAGTGGTTTCGGCAACGGAAGTTCCTGGCCGAGGATCTCTTCCACGCTCTCTTTGAATTTCGCCGGATGAGCGGTACCGATGAACAACCCAAACTCGCCGTCCTGCAACTGATCACGCAAAACACGATACGCAATCGCCGCATGAGGTTCAGAGATATAACCCAGCTCCGCCAGCTCACGCATGGTCTCTTTGGTCACTTCATCACTCACCGCACCGTGGCCTAAATCCTTCAACTGCCAGATTTTACGGCGATATAACTCTTCAACACGTGGCCAGTTGTTCGGCTGGCTGACATCCATTGCATTCGAGAGTGTCGCAACAGTAGGTTTTGGCTGCCACTGGCCGTTAACCAAGAAGCGCGGCACTGTGTCGTTGGCGTTGGTGGCAGCAATAAAGCGCTTAACTGGCAAACCTAATGACTTCGCTAACAGCCCGGCGGTCAAATCACCAAAGTTACCACTGGGTACCGAGATAACCAGTTGATTACGTGCTTCTTGTGGCAACTGGGCTACCGCTTCAAAGTAATAGCAGATTTGTGCCAATAAGCGGCTGATGTTGATCGAGTTGGCGGAGTTAAGGCTCAGTTCCTGCTTCAGCTCTTCATCATCAAAGGCCTGTTTCACCAAGGCCTGGCAGGCATCAAAATCGCCCTCAATTGCCACGGTGTGGATATTGCCACCTAATGTACAGAACAGTTTTTCCTGCAATGGGCTGATTTTGCCACGTGGGTAGAGAATAACCACCCGCACGTTTTTCAGGCCATAGAATGCATGTGCTACCGCCGCCCCAGTGTCACCGGAAGTCGCCGTTAAGATTGTCACCGGCTGGTCACCCGCCACTTCAGCCAACATTTGCGCCATAAAACGCGCGCCAAAATCTTTAAACGCGAGTGTCGGGCCGTGGAACAGCTCCAGTGCGGCTATATCATTCTCAACCTGAGCCACGGGTGCTGGGAATTCAAATGCGGCCTGAACGCGTTTGGTTAAGGTTTCAGGGGCAATCTCACTGCCAATAAAAGCAGACAGAATACGGCTACTGCGGGTAACAAAATCCAGATCCAGCAGTTTATCAATTTCTGTCAGTTCAAATTCTGGCAATTCCAGTGGGAAGAACAACCCCTGATGCTTACCCAGGCCTTGTTTGATCGCTTGCGCGAAGCTGACCTGCTCGTTGTGATCTTTAAGGTTATACAGTTTCATGCGTTATCCCAGTAGTCGTGCGCCTGCGGTATCCAGACGGCAAATATGAACAAAACCTTCGTCGTTTTGCAGGTAATGATTTTGTAGCCATCCCGCCATGCGTTGTGCGGTTTCATGATCATTGCAGACAGCAAATAGCGTCGGGCCAGAGCCGGAAATACCACAAGCCAATGCACCAATATCATGGGCGGCTTGGCGGGCGGCAGCAAAGCCCGGCAACAGTTGGGTGCGGTAAGGTTCGGCGATAACATCTTTCATCATCTTAGCGGCCAAATCAGGTTGCTGAGTGTGACAAGCGTGAATGAATCCAGCCAAATTACGACCATGAGCGATACAATCCTGACGGCGATATTGCGCCGGTAAAATGGCGCGCGCTTCAGCGGTCGAGACCTTAATACCCGGATACGCCATGACCCACAGCCAATCATCAAAGCCGGGAACATTCTGGCTGATGTAACCTTCCTGTTCGAGGATCAACTGCATCCCACCCAGATAGCAAGGTGCAACATTATCATAATGCACACTACCGGAAACACGCCCTTCCAACTCCCCCATCAGGCCGAGTAACGTGACTTTATCCAATGGCTTGCCACAGAACTCGTTCATCGCCATTAACCCGGCAACCACCGAACAAGCACTGGAACCTAGCCCAGAACCAATCGGCATATTCTTTTCCAGCACCATCGCCACCGGGATCTGTTTGCCCATTTCCTGACAAAAACGCTCCCAGCATTGATAAACAATATTCTCTTTCGGGTCATCAGGCAGTTTGCTGACAAAGCGGCCTTCATTGCGCAGACTGAAACGGTCTGCCGCCGTCACGCTGACACAATCGCCGAGTAAGGTGCCATCTAGCGGCGAAACCGCCGCACCCAACACATCAAATCCAACGCTGACATTGCCAATCGATGCCGGAGCATAGATCTTAACCATATTTAAACTCCCAACTTCCAGGATAATGTGCGTAAAAGATCGGCGAATACCCCGGCAGCAGTCACGTCATTACCCGCACCGTATCCGCGCAGCACCAACGGAATAGGCTGATAATAGTGGGTATAGAAAGCCAACGCATTCTCACCATTTTTAACTTTATACAGCGGGTCGTTACCGTCAACAGCATCCATTCTGACGATACAACGCCCTTCTTCGATAACCCCAACATAACGCAGCACTTTGCCCTGCTCCGCCGCATCTGCCACCAAACGGGTAAACTCGGCATCCAGTGACGGTAAACGCGCCAGGAAGCTATCTACATCACCAGAAGCATCAAAACTGGCTGGCAGAACAGATTCAACTTCAATATCCGTCAACTCAAGTTTGTAACCTGCTTCACGGGCCAAGATCAACAATTTACGCGCAACATCCATGCCAGAGAGGTCATCGCGTGGGTCAGGTTCAGTGTATCCCATCTCCCTGGCTTGCAAGGTTGCCTGTGACAATGTCATGCCTTCATCCAGCTTGCCGAAGATAAACGACAGCGACCCTGACAGAATGCCAGAAAAACGCATCAGTTCGTCACCAGCATTGAGCAGATTCTGTAAGTTTTCGATTACCGGTAAACCAGCACCCACGTTAGTGTCATACAGGAATTTGCGACAAGATTTCGCCGCCGCCGCACGCATCTGACGGTAGTAATTCATCGACGAGGTGTTGGCTTTCTTGTTTGGCGTCACAACATGGAAACCATCGGCCAGGAAATCAGCATATTGATCGGCAACAGCCTGACTGGAAGTACAATCGACAATCACCGGGTTGAGCAAGTGATACTCTTTTACCAACCGAATCAAGCGGCTTAAGTTAAATGGCTCCTTCACCTCAGCCAGTTCCTGACGCCAGTTATCCAACGCAATGCCATGGACATTGGTCAGCATGGCTTTGGAATTAGCAATACCACACACCCGCAGATCGATATGGCGCTGTTTCAACCACGGCTGCTGGCGATAGATTTGTTCGATTAATGCCCCACCGACACCGCCAACACCTATTACAAACACTTCAATCACCTGGTCAGTGTTAAACAGCATTTGATGGCAGACACGCACACCGGTGGTAACCGCATCATTACTCACCACCACCGAAATAGAGCGCTCAGACGAGCCTTGCGCAATCGCAATGATATTAATATTGGCACGCGCCAACGCCGAGAAAAAGCGAGCGGAGATGCCACGCAATGTGCGCATACCATCACCCACCACGGAGATAATCGCCAGATGCTCCATCACATCCAGAGGTTCCAAGAGGCCATCTTTCAATTCCAGATAGAACTCGTCTTCCAATGCTCTACGGGCACGCTCTAGCTCCCCCTGCGGCACACAGAAGCTAATGCTGTATTCAGAAGAAGACTGGGTGATAAGTACCACTGAAATGCCACTGCGTGACATCACAGCAAAGACACGGGCAGCCATACCGACCATGCCTTTCATCCCCGGACCTGAGACGTTAATCATCGCCATGTTATTCAGGTTGGTGATACCTTTGACTGGGAAGCCATCATCACTGCTTTCCCCGCCAATTAGGGTGCCAGGTGCCTGTGGATTAGAGGTGTTTTTAATCAGGCAAGGGATCTGGAACTGGGCAATGGGGGCGATAGTGCGGGGGTGAAGAACTGAAGCGCCAAAATAGGACAGCTCCATCGCCTCTTGGTATGACATCGATTTCAGTAAACGGGCATCGGGTACAGTACGCGGGTCACAGGTATAAACCCCATCAACATCCGTCCAGATCTCACAACAATCAGCGCGTAAACAAGCAGCCAGCACCGCGGCTGAATAGTCGGAGCCATTACGCCCCAGCACCACTAACTCACCTTTGTCGTTACCGGCCGTGAAACCTGCCATCAAGATGATGTGGTTGGCCGGAATGCTGCTGGACCCGATACGGCGGGTAGATTCCGTGATATCAACAGTGGATTCGAGGTAATGGCCTTGAGCCAGCAACTTCTCGACCGGATTAATCACAGTAACTGGATAACCTTTGGCCTGAAATAGCGCCTCCATGATGGCAATGGAGAGTTTTTCGCCACGGCAAATGATTGACGCATTGATGCTATCCGGGCACTGGCCAAGCAATGAGATACCATGCAGGACATGTTTGAGTTGCGCAAACTCATGCGCCACCAGCGCTTTCAAGCGTTCATAGTCAAACCCGGGTTGAGTGTCGGCCAACCCACGCAACAGCTCGGAAAAAATCCGCTCCGCATCGCTGATATTCGGCGAGATATCTTGCCCTGCGACCATTTTGTCGATCATCGCAACCAGATGATTGGTAATTTTAGCGGGAGCGGATAACACGGTAGCCACTTGTCCCTGACGTGCATTACTTTCGATGATATCGGCAACACGCATAAAGCGTTCTGCATTTGCTACTGATGTCCCGCCAAATTTCAACACTCGCATTTCTGATTCTCTCCCGCTTTCGCGCTTTTTTATCGCAAACTTTTTTTGCAAAGATTTGATTGAAAAAAAAAGCCCGCACTGTTTAGGTGCGGGCTTTTTTCTGTTGTTTCCTGTACGCGTCAGCCCGCCCCGTAACCAGTGGTTTCGGTGGTGGTAATAATTGTTGTGTTCAGGCTGATATATCGCATGTCGTCTGTCTGTCTCATAAATGAAGCTGTCCCTCTATTGGTTAAAGCAATCGCCCCCTCAAGTCAAATTTTTTCATCCAATTTCCTGAAGAAACGCCCCCACCCACAATGGGGAATCAACTAATTCAATAGGGGTAATCAGCAGATACAAATAAAAAATCCCGCGATAAACCAGATAATAAATCTGTAATATTAATTTTAATCACTACTATCCACTGTAAGATTTTTTTCGACTAAATGACAGAAAACACGCCAACGAACAATTGATAGGATCGCGATAGCAAAATCCAATTGAAGCCATAAAATGGCAAATTAATCATCATTGATTTGCATAAGTGACTTAAAAAACAACAAATATGAAAAGTTTCCTCTATTACTTTACATTTAACTAACATTGACGATAATTCTTCTTATGCTTTTAGGCGAAATAGGACGCTGACAAGAAAAATCCCTTGATGGCTGTAATGCTGAAAGAATATTGATTTTAAACAATAAAAATCAATAGATTAGAAAAATCATTTTTTTGTTACGTTTGACATTCAATTTTTAATATTAATAACACTGAATCGATCACATAATTTAACCAACTCGCGCATAAGCTGGTATTCTTGTAAGTCTTTTTCACAAAAGTGTTAACGTGCTACAATTGAATTTGATATATGTCAACAAAGCGTAGTTTTGTTGGGTGGTAGATTCGGCTCACACTGTTATATTGCTGTTAATAGGGTTAGGATATGCGCCGCTTTTGTCACCTTTGGGGCTGTAGGGAGTAACACCCCGACCAAGCTAGTGATGTTGTTGACCTTGATGGAAAGTGCATCAAGAACGCGTTTACGTACTTTAGTCATGTGATGAACGGGATGACGAGTAACAAGTCAATAAAAATCCTAATATAACAAAGACTTCTGTACTTCCTATTTCTATTTTGTTGGCAATTTTAGGTAGCAAACATGCAGACCCCGCACATTCTGATCGTAGAAGACGAGATAGTTACTCGTAACACCCTGAAGAGCATTTTCGAGGCGGAAGGCTATGTAGTTCATGAGGCCAATGATGGCGCAGAAATGCACCACATTCTGTCTGAGAATGATATCAACTTAGTTATCATGGACATCAATCTGCCGGGCAAGAATGGCCTGTTGCTAGCACGAGAACTTCGTGAACAAGCAAGTGTTGCCCTAATGTTCCTGACAGGTCGTGATAACGAAGTAGATAAGATCCTTGGCTTGGAAATTGGCGCTGATGATTACATCACCAAACCTTTCAATCCGCGCGAATTAACCATTCGGGCACGTAACTTACTGTCACGCACCATGAATTTGGGTAGCGTGGGTGAAGAGCGCCGCTTGGTTGAAAGTTACAAATTTAATGGCTGGGAGCTGGATATCAATAGCCGCTCACTGATAAGCCCTGCTGGCGAGCATTATAAGCTGCCACGTAGTGAGTTCCGCGCCATGCTGCACTTCTGTGAAAACCCAGGCAAGATTCAATCTCGTGGCGAATTGTTGAAGAAAATGACCGGCCGTGAGCTGAAGCCTCATGACCGTACTGTTGACGTGACTATCCGCCGCATTCGTAAACATTTTGAATCCACGCCGGACACACCAGAAATCATCGCCACTATCCATGGTGAAGGTTACCGTTTCTGTGGTGACCTTGAAGAGTAAACCTCTGGCTGCTATCCACAGTAAAAAGCCAGCATTCTATGCTGGCTTTTTTATATCTATCCAATTTTTACCACGGCATAATCGGAACGGCACTGATCGCATTTTTCGGCGAGCCGTCGACAACGCGATCGGAATAGGTCAGATAGATTAAGGCATTACGCTTTTGATCATAGAAACGCACTACCTGTAACTTTTTAAACACCAAAGAAGTCCGTTTCTGGAAAACCACGGTACCTTCAGATTTTTTATTCTTAATTTTGTCACTCAGCTCAATCGGCCCCACTTGCTGACAGGAAATTGCTGCATCAGACGTATCCTCTGCCAACCCCAATCCACCTTTGATGCCCCCGGTTTTAGCGCGGCTGATATAACAAGTTACATTTTTAACATCGGGGTCGTCGAAGGCCTCAACCACTATTTTATGATCTGGCCCGAGCAGTTTAAAGACTGTATCGACGGAGCCAATTTCCTCTGCATGAGCAGTTATGGCCCCAAATGAAAGCAGACAACCAAGGAATATCCAATTATTTTTCATGCACTTACTCCATTCCGCTGAATAACGTTACTCAGCGTTAACTATTTGTACTAAAAATAAAATATTCGTTAAAAAGACATTTTATAAATCTTAGGTTCTTTTTTAACACACTATGCCACAAAATTCTTAAGCAGTCGGGAACATAAAAAGTTGCTACTATTCGCCAGAGCTATTCTTTTCATATGACTAACACCCTAAATTTAGGCCGCTTTACGAGGAAGATCTATGGATCAAGCCAGTATCATTCGTGATTTGCTTAGCTGGCTAGAAAGTCATTTAGACCAGCCTTTAGCACTGGACAATGTTGCTGCCAAAGCCGGCTATTCTAAATGGCATTTGCAGCGAATGTTCAAGGATGTCACCGGGAATGCTATCGGTGCCTATATCCGTGCCAGAAGGTTATCTAAAGCCGCTGTAGCGTTACGATTAACCAGCCGTCCTATTCTGGACATTGCCCTACAATATCGCTTTGATTCGCAGCAAACCTTTACCCGGGCATTTAAAAAGCAGTTTGCACAAACACCGGCGCTGTACCGACGGGCAGAAGATTGGCACTCGGCTGGGATTTGCCCACCGATTCGGCTAGGGGAATATACGCTACCTCAACCTGAATTCATCACTTTGCCTGAACAGCACCTGATTGGTCTGACACAAAGCTACTCTTGTACGCTTGAACAGATATCAACTTATCGTACTGAACTACGCTCGCATTTTTGGCAACAATATCTCGGTGATGCCGATCACTTGCCGCCAGTGCTCTATGGTTTACATCACTCCCGCCCTAATCAGGAGAAAGATGATGAGCAGGAGATTTTCTATACCACCGCCATTGAGCCACAACATGTTCCGGGCAATGTGCCGGAAGGGCAACCGGTTATCTTGCAAGGTGGCGAGTACGTGCAGTTCAGCTATGAGGGGCCGCTGGAGGGATTGCAAAACTTCATTCTGACACTCTATGGCACCAGTCTGCCGCAATTAGGGCTAACCCGCCGGCGAGGGTACGATATAGAGCGCTTCTTCCCGCAGGGGAGGCCGAAAGATCAGCCTCCAACCTCGTTGAAATGTGAATATCTCATTCCTATCCGTCGTTAACGCTGTAGCTCATCAAGTGCTGGCATATCCAAGTGAGCGGTATCGCCAGCACTTTCAATGACCCAGCCAGAGGCCAGCCAAGGGCTTTCTTGATAATCAACCCGAGATAACGAACAGTTGCGCAAACGTAGACGCCGTTCGGCATGCGCGGGCAGACCCAGTAATGTACTCAACAAACATCCCAGCGCCATACCATGGCTAACTAACAGCGGCTTGCTGCCAGCAGGTAACTTCAGACAGCTATCCAGCGCTGCATGCATACGGCTACCCAGTTCAGTCATCGACTCACCTTCAGGAATACGCCCGCCCTCGGTACCATTAACCATCTGCTTACGCCACTGCTCTTCTTCCACCGATAAGCTTTCAATGGGGCGCGCCTCCAACACGCCCATATTCAGCTCACGCAGGCGTGAGTCTGTCACCATGGTTAGGCCGCAAGCATCAGCAATAATTTTAGCTGTCTGCTTTGTGCGGCCAAGGTCGCTGGTAATAATATGGGTGATGCCCTGGCTACTAACCCGTTGCGCAACCAAGTTGGCCTGACGGATACCGATGTCGGTCAGAGGACTGTCTGATTGGCCCTGAATGCGGCGTGAGGCGTTCCAGAGGGTTTCACCATGACGCACGAGATATACCTGTAACATGTCGTTTTTCCGTTATACTGCGTAAAATAGGCACAAAAACCATTACTTTAGATAAACCCAAAGACGTTGGCGTGGCAGATAGACAGCTAACAGCCCTGCTGCTTCAAGTCCCAAGGGAATAGGATACTAGACTCATTATGTACCATGTTGTTGCCGCAACTACCAACCCTGCAAAGATTAAGGCTATCACCCTCGCCTTCGATGATGTTTATGGCCCCGGCCAGTATCGTATTGAAGGTGTCAATGTCGATAGCGGTGTTCCCCTGCAACCCATCGGCAGTCTTGAGACACACAGTGGCGCCAGACAGCGTGTGAGTAACGCACGTAAGATTCGCCCTGAGGCTGATTTTTGGGTTGGGGTTGAAGCCGGTATTGAAGATAATATGACCTTTGCCTGGATGGTAATTGAACACTTACAGTTACGGGGAGAATCCCGTTCTGCCAGCTTAATGCTGCCCGACATTATATTGCATGGGATTCGCCAAGGCCGTGAGCTGGGCGACGAAATGGCAGTTTTAACCGGCATATCGAATGTAAAACATCAGGGTGGTGCCATCGGTATCTTTACCGACGGTAAATTGACCCGCACCAGTGTTTATCACCAGGCACTGCTGTTAGCGCTGGTACCATTTCACAACGAAATATATCAACGCCCGGCACCGTGATACTAAACTCAGGAAGGCTTTACATCATTTGTCAGTAATTGGGTCTCAAGCCAGCTTTTGAGCTGTGGCGGGGCCGTTTTCAAGCTGTTAGAGCCACGGGTAATGGTCGCGATACCTGCACCTAACTGGGTTTTCAATTCACGCTGACTTAATTCCCCGCGCATTAACTCCTCAATGATACGTACCCGGGTGCCCAGAGCCGTACGCTCATCCGGTGTCAGCATCAATTGCAGCAAGGGCAAATGCAGGTCTTGCGCAATCGCGTTTTCCAACAGCGCAACAAAGCTCAGCCAGTGCTGATTATCTGCAGGGGATAACGCCGGATCTGGCGCAAAAGCAGTATTAACCGGGCTGTGGATATTAGCCATGTTTATTTCGTCAGCCGACAAATCATCGGTCAATCGTAGTTTTGTCATGATAGATACCCAAGGTACTATTTAACTAGTACGAGAGCATACCATAACGTGAGATATAGCCAAAGAACTTGGCGTTGTAGGGCTGCCAGTAAACAGCCTGCAACGCCAAGGTCGTAAGCGCCGCTAACACCGCCGCAGCGCCCAGAACAAAGGAATATCCTCAACGTCATTGGCGTTGCGGCAAGGCAGCAAGCGAGCAAACCCCGATGAGCTTACACAAGTAAGTGATTCGGGTGCGCGAGCGCCGCTAACACCGCCGCAGCGTCAAGGACGAAGAGTAACCCCAAAGTAATTGGAGTCGCAGGTAGGCAGCAAGCAAACGCATCCCGATGAGCTTACACCAGTAAGTGATTCGGGTAAGTGCGCGTAGCTAACACCCCTGCGGCTTCAAGTACAAAGGGGGATCAGTAACGCCGCTGCCACTCGGCATCACTCAACACCTTCGCTGGGCGATTCATAAAGTGCCGATAAAAGGCATCGTATGCCAACACATTTTTCACATAGCCACGGGTTTCTGAGAAAGGAATACTCTCGATGAATGCCACTGCATCCACTTGCCCGCCACTGTTACCCAACCAGGTATTCACCCGCGATGGGCCGGCGTTATAGGCGGCACTGGATAAGATACGGTTGCGCCCGAACTGCTGGTAAACCTCTTCCAGATAGCTGGTACCGATCTCAATGTTTGTAAGCGGATCCAGTAATTGGCTGCTATTGACATAACCACTGATATTATTGAGTTTTACCGTATGTTCAGCGGTACGCGGCATCACCTGCATTAACCCCGTCGCCCCTACTGGTGACTGTGCTTTCGGGTTCCAGGCACTTTCCTGACGGGCAATAGCCATGGCATAACTTGGGGTTATCCCTTTGCCTTCTGTCGCCTGACGGAACTCCTTTGGCCATGCCAGCGGGAAGCGCTCTTCCAGATGGTCCCACAATTTGGCAACGATGGTAGCCTGTACGCTTAAGTCCGCCCACTTCTGGTTAAAAGCGTAGCGCGCCAGTGCTTCCTGCTCCGGCTTACTGCGGCTGGCGACCAGATAGCTCCACTCGTTACGGGCCAGATTGTCCATATTCCAGTACATCAATTCACGCACCCGGATAATTTCCGGCCGCTGTGCTAACGATGCATCCGGTTTGGTCGCTACCTCAACATTAATAGGGTAAGGAACGCCCAACTTTTGAGCTGCAACCATCGGGTAAAAGCCACGTTCCTGCATCAGGCTGCGCAGGATAGCTTCACCCTCGGTTTTTTTACCTTGTTCCAATAACAGCGATGCACGCCAGTAGCGCCATTCATCTTTATCTTGCGCATCGGCCGGTAAGCGTGCCAGCCAGGTCGCTAACCCCTGACGATCGCCACTGCCCAGAGACATGCGAATACGCCGCTCCAGCAATGACGTTGAATGGCTACGCAAGGTGACTTGATCTCGCCATTTAGCCTGATCGTAAGTCGCATCGGTCCCCATCAAACGCCAGGCCACCGCATCTTCCAGCTCCAGCTTTTCGCTATCACTCATTTTTTGTAGCCGGGCCAAGGTCGGGATCATCGCTCGCGCGTTCTCCACGTCTTGACGAGCCAAACGGGTAAAAGCAATGATAGTGGCAGAACGGGTAAAATCTGTCGGTCCGACCGTACGGGCGAAGCTTTCAACACTGGCCGGGTCACTTTGCAGTTTCGCCAGTGCAGTACCCATGGTCTGATAATCCGCTGGCAGTTGTTTAAGTAAATAACTCACTAAACTGGCATTGCCCTCTTTCAAGGCTAACTTCATCCGCGCCAGTGTTGCCAGTGGGGTTTGATGCCCGGCTTGTTGCCAGACACTGAATAATTTAGTGCAACTGCCCGGGAGTGTCTGGCCGTTCAGCCAAATTTCACTCGCACCATCCCAGGCCACCTGCTGTTCGCCAGTGGCCCATTTGGCATAGTAATAGTTACAACGGGCTGCAACCGGCTTCGGTGCTGTCGGGCTGAATGCCAATAATCCCCGCCAATCTTCCCGGCGAGCCAGTTCATTAACAAAACGGGATGACAGTGAACGTGCTGGCGGCAAGGTTGGATTACGGCTAAGGAAATCGTTCACTTGCACCGCGCTCACCTGGCTCAGGTCTTGCGTTAACTGGCGGTACTCCAGATATGGGTACAGGGGATAATCACGCAACGTGGGCATCAGTTGTGTCACGGTGTCCATCTGATTGCTGTCCCAGGCCAGTTTAACTTGCTGATAGCGTTGCCGTTGGGCATCAATGGAGTCAGCGAATGCCACTCCTGAAGTCGTCACCAGACACACGCCAATCGCCAGATATCGCCACTTGTCCATACTTACTATTTCCTCACTGGTTGTTGGCTACTGCACTTTACTTATCGCCACATCATTATATCGCTTACCGCAACCTCTGATTAGCATATGCCCGATTAGTTCCGGCAGCAGAACATACTAACGAAGAGTTTCACCTGATAGCCAGTAATAACATAAAGCAATAGGAGCTGAAGATTAATCACTTTGTGTTATCACTTAATACCCGCGAAACATTCAACACCAGCAAGAAGATCAACAGCAGAATAGTTCAGCCTGTAACTACTTACTATTCACAAGGTTACCAACCATATGTTGCTAAATGTTTCTTGTTTATTATCTAAGATCAAGGCACTGCTTTGATAAAAATCGACTATCCTTGCTTAATATAACTATGTTGTTGTAAATATATCCTTCAAAATATTTTTTTGCTTTTTAATCAAAATCAAACCATTAAGGAATTGGCACTGTTCACGGAAGAAATGATAAAAACTTTCTCTGCCCCGTCCCACCATGAAACGAATAGATAGATTTTAGATTTATTAATTTTTAAGAAGGTTCTTTCAATGCAAAACTCATCAGACCATAAATCCGCCTCCCCGCCCCCAGAGGGTAAGGCCTGGTATCAACTTACTGCGGAAGAGTCTTTGCAGCATTTAAATAGCCGCGAAGAAGGGTTAACGCCACAAGAGGCGGAGGAACGCCTTAAACAGTACGGTCCCAATGCGTTACCGGCCAAAAAAAGCAAACATCCCCTGCTACAGTTTTTAGCCCACTTTAATGATGTTCTGATTTACATTTTATTAGCGGCGGCATTGGTCAAGGGACTGATGGGTCACTCGGTTGACACTATTATTATCCTTTGTGTGGCGGTTATTAACGCCTTAATTGGTTATGTTCAGGAAAATAAAGCCGAGAAATCTCTGAAAAGCATACAGAATATGCTTTCCAGTAAAGCGGTGGTCATTCGTGATGGTAGCGCCCAGATTATTGATGCACAGGACCTGGTCCCTGGTGATATCGTCACCTTGAAACCAGGAGATAAAATCCCCGCAGACCTGCGGTTGCTGGAAGCCCACAATCTTCAGATTGAAGAAGCTATCCTGACCGGTGAGTCAACGGTAGTCGAGAAGCAAATCGGCGTGATTGAGAACGAGTCGGTGATTGGCGATCGCAAAAACCTACTATTCTCAGGGACGACCATTAGTGCCGGTACCGCGAAAGGTTTGGTGATTGCCAGCGGCGGTGATACCGAACTGGGCCATATCAACCAAATGATGTCGACGGTTGAATCAACCCGTACCCCGCTACTGCAACAGATGGATCGTTTAGGCAAAGCCATTTTCATCCTGATCCTGGTCATGATGGCATTCCTGTTCGTCTTCGCCTTTATCCTGCGCGACCTACCGGTCGATGAGCTGTTACTGGCGTTGATAAGTCTGGCAGTGGCCTCGGTTCCCGAGGGCTTACCGGCGATTATTTCGATCATCCTCTCCCTTGGTGTACAAGCGATGGCGCGCAACCGCGCGATTATCCGCAAGCTGCCAACGGTAGAAACCTTAGGTGCTATGACTGTCGTCTGTTCCGATAAAACCGGCACACTGACGATGAACGAAATGACCGTTAAAGCAGTGATTCTGGCAGACCACTGCTATCGCGTAGAAGGTGAAAGCTACGAACCGGTTGGCAACATTTACCCGGAAGGGAGTGACCAGCAAGCCTCGCTCGATACCAACGGCACGTTAAAGACATTTATCACTGCGGTGAATTTGTGTAATGACAGCCAGATTCAGAAGAACGACCAAGGTCATTGGGCCATTACTGGCGGCCCGACAGAAGGCGCACTGAAAGTATTAGCCGCCAAATCCGGTATTGAGCTGGGTCAAGTGACTCAGCACGGTAAAATTCCTTTTGATTCTGCCTATAAATACATGGCTACCAGCCATCAGGTTCAAGCAGAAAATAGTATCTTCCTGACCGGCGCACCTGATGTGTTGTTTACGTTCTGCCAACAAGAACTGACCGACCAGGGTGTTGCACCGTTCCGCCGCGATTACTGGGAAGCCGAGATGGCGCGTTATGCCAAGCAAGGTCTACGCATGGTAGCAGCAGCCTTCCGCCCAACAGAACAACCTGTCAGTGAGTTGGACCACAGTGATATCCAGCAGGGCATGGTGTTTGTTGGTATCGCTGGCATGATGGACCCACCACGTCCTGAAGCCATCGACGCCATAGCGACCTGCCAGCAGGCTGGTATTCGCGTGAAAATGATCACCGGCGACCATCAGGAAACCGCGATGGCGATTGGTGCCATGCTGGGAATTGGCAATGGTAAAGACTCCATTACCGGTGGCCAACTGGAGCATATGGACGATAAAGAACTGGCACAAGCTGCCGTTCATTATGATATTTTCGCCCGTACCAGCCCGGAACATAAACTGCGTTTGGTTAAAGCTTTACAAGAGAAAGGCGAAATTGTCGGCATGACCGGTGATGGTGTGAATGATGCGCCAGCGCTGAAACAGGCCGATGTGGGTATCGCCATGGGTATCAAAGGCACCGAGGTGACAAAAGAAGCCGCCGATATGGTGCTGTCAGACGATAACTTCGCGACCATTGCCAGTGCGGTTGAAGAAGGCCGTCGTGTCTACGATAACCTGAAGAAAACCATTCTGTTTGTATTGCCCACCAACCTGGCGCAAGGGTTGCTCATTATCTTTGCCATCCTCGCGGGGGCTGTTATTCCATTAACGCCATTGCAAATCCTCTGGATAAACATGGCAACCTCTACCACGCTCTCTTTCGGTTTAGCATTTGAACCGGCAGAAAGAGGCATTATGCGCCGCAATCCACGTGACCCATCAAAACATGTGTTAGATGGCCATGCCATCTGGCGTATCGCGTTTGTTGGTACCTTGATTGCCTTAAGTGCTTTTGCCTTGGAAGCCTACATGGAGCCACGCGGTTACAGCACTGAATTTATCCGTACAGTATTGATGCAAACACTGGTTACCGCGCAGTGGATTTATATGTTTAACTGCCGAGTGATGGACCGCTTCCCACTGAACAAAGAAGTCTTTGTTAACAAAGGGCTGTGGTTAGTGTCAGGTGTATTGATCGTATTGCAGTTAGCCATCATCTACCTGCCATTCATGAATACTGCTTTCGGTACCGAACCATTGCCGGCCTATTACTGGGGCTTAACACTGTTGGTTTCTATCGCCATCTTCTTGGTAGTAGAGATCGAAAAGTGGGTTATCGGTCGCTTTAAGCGCGGATCGAATCCGGTCTGATATCAATACGTTGCGATACATAAAACCCGGCTAATTAGCCGGGTTTTTTTATCGCCCATAAATATGATTTAAGATAAATCGCATATTGCCGATAGCATGACTATTATTGCATCAATTAAATCTTATAATAGAATGGCGGCGATTTATTATGCGATCGCTGCAATGAACATGTGAACCATGCCGCCCTACAGGAAGCGCAAAAATGAACACCGCAACTTGCGCAATTAACGGCGTCAGCAATTATGAACGCTACTATCCGCTAAAACTAATGACGCTATGGCGTGTCTGGCGGGCCTGTGCTTCTATTTTATTACTTCTCTCTGGCTTACTTGCCCCCTTACCATCAATGGCTGCGGATAACATCAATGAAGCCCTTATCCATGAACGCAGTAATGCCGCCACCAAAATGGTGTTGGGTATTATCAGCTATGCACGCTGGCCCGTGGCCCCCGTCGTAACTCGCTTGTGTGTGGTGGCCCCGACAATTTATGCAGAAGAGCTGTTTAATCCCGCGTTTATGGAAACCACACATCCCATTAAAACTCAGCGCTATTCCCTCTCGGATAGCTCGATTGCAACCAATTGCGATGTCGTTTATCTGGGGCGTACCGAGCTACAACAGCGTCAGGAGTTGACAGCCCGACTGTCGGGATATCCGATTCTTACCATCAGTGAAGATTATGACGAATGTACATTTGGCAGTGCATTTTGTTTGTTACTGGAAGGTAAGCAGGCTTCTTTCAAAGTCAATATGGATGCATTGGCACGCGGTGGGGTAAAGGTTCATCCCAGTGTGTTGCAACTTGCGCGTAAAAAGACAGACGCATTATGAATTCAACACAGAATAAGTCAGTCAAACAGACAAAAAATCGGCCAAACATCGCGAAGCTCCCCACACTGGGACGGGTACTCGGTCGCATACATCTGACGGTGGCATTGGTCTCGGTCGCAACGGCAGGTATTTTTCTCACACTGGCGGCACTGTTTGCCTTGCGGGTGTATGCCGACCATAACCTACATTTAATTGCCCGTTCAATCAGTTACACCACTGAAGCTGCCGTGGTGTTTGGTGATAGCGTGGCCGCTAACGAGGCGCTGTCCTTGATTGCGGCAAATGAAGAAGTTGCCCAAGCTAAAATTCTCGATGTGAATGGCCGAGAAATAGCTAACTGGACGCTACCAAACGATAGTCCAATGTATGATATGGAACAAAAAGTCGCCCGTTGGGCTTTGCCTGAGCCGGTGGTACTCCCCATGATGCATGCCGGTAATGAAGTCGGCAGCATCGTGATTATTGGTCATGGTGGTAGTCTGCTACGTTTTCTGTTGCAAGGGTTGATGGGCTTATTCGTCTGCCTAATTCTCAGCACGTTAGTGGCACTATTCCTGTCGCGCCGGATGCTGTTTGGCATTATCGAGTCATTGAACAAAATCACCGAAGTTGCTCATAGTGTTAGCCGCCACCGCAGTTTTGGTCAGCGAGTGCCGTCAGCGAAAATTGCCGAACTTAACGAGTTAAGCAATGACTTCAATGGCTTGCTGGAAGAACTGGAGGTTTGGCAAGACCATTTAACGCAAGAAAATGACTTCCTCGCACACCGTGCTGCCCATGATAGCCTGACTGGATTGGCTAACCGTGCTTTCTTTGAGGGCCGGCTAAGCCGCACGTTGAGTGATTGCGCCGATGATGAACAACTGGCCGTGTTATTTATTGATGGTGATCACTTCAAAGAAATCAATGATAACTATGGTCATGCAGCGGGAGATCTGGTGCTGACCTCGATTGCCGATCGTATCCGCGCACTGTTACGTGAAACCGATTTGGTGGCACGTTTGGGCGGCGATGAATTCGCCGTATTACTGGCACCGATCCACGACACCGATGATGTTGTAACCATCGCTAATAATATTATCGACAGTATGAATCAACCTATTGATTTGGTAGATGGTAGTGAGATAACCGCCTCTATCAGCATCGGTATTGCGATTTACCCAGATCATGCGCTGACCCCCGAAGAGCTATTACAACGGGCCGACGAAGCCATGTATCAAGCAAAGAAACGTTTCCAGTTCGGTGGCAGCGTCATTGCCTACCAATCGGATATTACTCTTACTGAAAGCTTAGGATAGGTGACATGCAGGTATTGAAAAACAACAGTCTGATAAGCCATATCTGGATGAGTTTTTTCGCCATGAGTTTATTGATATTGGCGGGGTGTCAGGCAACCAAACCACCAGGATTAACACCCGAGCAGATTGCAGCCTTACAGGAACAAGGATTTAAATTAACTGAAAATGGCTGGGAATTTGGTCTGGCAAACAAAGTGTTATTCGATAGTGACGTGAAAAAATTGAATCCGTCTGGCGGGCAGACAGTACAAAACATTGGCCGTGCGCTATTGAGTGTGGGCATTACTCATCTGCGGGTTGATGGGCATACTGATTCCATCGGTAAAGATGAGTATAACCAACAGTTATCGCTGCAACGTGCCTCTGCAGTAGCGGATGCACTGGCAACCATAGGTATTCCACGAGCCAATATTGAGGTACGAGGTCGCGGTAAGTTAGAGCCGGTCGCCGATAACCGTACCCCTAAAGGACGAGCAGAAAACCGCCGAGTAGCCATGATAGTCACCGCACCCTAACCTTGTTGCGTTCCCGACTAGTGCGACAGGGAGATATAAAACGACTCTCACCGAATCACTTAAGTGATTCGGGCTAGCGACAGCAGCGAACACGCCTGCGACTTGAAAGATGACGGGTATAGTAAAACGGGCTACACTCCGCACCAGATATCCTAATAAAAACTGATCTAGAGAGGCAGACGCAACGTGGCTCAATACGTCTATTCTATGCATCGTGTCGGCAAAGTCGTTCCGCCGAAACGTCATATTCTGAAAAACATCTCCTTGAGTTTCTTCCCTGGGGCCAAAATTGGTGTGCTGGGCCTTAACGGCTCGGGTAAATCTACCCTACTGCGTATCATGGCTGGCATTGACACTGATATTGAAGGCGAAGCCCGCCCGCAGCCTGGTATCAAAATTGGTTACCTACCGCAGGAACCTAAGCTAAATCTTGAGCAAACCGTGCGTGAGTCGGTTGAAGAGGCGGTGGGTGACGTTAAACGCGCGCTGACCCGTCTGGATGAGGTTTATGCACTGTACGCCGATCCTGATGCTGATTTTGATAAGCTGGCGAAGGAACAAGGCGAGCTGGAAGCGATTATCCAGTCTCATGATGGCCATAACCTGGATAACCAGTTAGAGCGTGCTGCCGATGCTCTGCGCCTGCCACCGTGGGAGGCCAAAATTGCCAATCTGTCCGGTGGTGAACGTCGTCGCGTGGCAATTTGCCGCCTGCTGCTGGAAAAACCCGATATGTTGTTGCTGGATGAACCCACTAACCACTTGGATGCCGAATCCGTGGCTTGGCTGGAGCGCTTCTTGCACGACTATGAGGGCACTGTTGTCGCCATTACCCATGACCGTTACTTCCTTGATAATGTGGCGGGTTGGATTCTGGAACTGGACCGTGGCGAAGGCATTCCGTGGGAAGGCAATTACTCTTCATGGCTGGAGCAAAAAGATGCTCGTCTGGCACTGGAAGCCTCTTCCGAAGCCGCACGTCGCAAGTCTATTGAGAAAGAGCTGGAGTGGGTTCGTCAGAATCCAAAAGGCCGTCAGGCGAAAGGTAAAGCACGTCTGGCCCGCTTTGAAGAACTTAACAGCGTTGAGTATCAAAAACGTAATGAAACCAGTGAATTGTTCATTCCGCCGGGTCCACGGTTGGGCGACAAAGTGCTGGAAGTTGAGCACCTGAGCAAGTCTTACGGTGACCGTCTGCTGATTGATGATCTGACCTTTGCGCTGCCGAAAGGGGCGATTGTGGGGATCATCGGGCCAAACGGGGCCGGTAAATCAACCCTGTTCCGCATGTTATCTGGGCAGGAACAACCTGATTCTGGCACGATTTCACTGGGCGATACCGTGCAATTGGCATCGGTTGATCAGTTCCGTGACAACATGGACGACAGCAAAACCGTATGGGAAGAAGTCTCCGGCGGTCAGGACATCATGAAGATTGGTAACTTTGAAATTCCAAGCCGTGCTTATGTAGGCCGCTTTAACTTTAAAGGGATTGATCAGGGCAAGCGTGTGGGTGAGCTGTCCGGTGGTGAGCGCGGCCGTATCCATTTGGCCAAACTGCTACAGGTTGGCGGTAACATGTTGCTGCTCGATGAACCGACTAACGATCTGGATATCGAAACGCTGCGCGCACTGGAAAACGCCTTACTGGAATTCCCGGGTTGCGCGATGGTTATTTCCCATGACCGTTGGTTCCTTGACCGAATTGCTACCCATATCATCGACTATCAGGATGAGGGCAAAGTGGCGTTCTTCGAAGGTAACTTTACTGAATACGAAGAGTGGAAGAAACGCACTCTGGGTGCCGAAGCACTGGAACCACACCGTATCAAGTATAAGAAGATGACCAAGTAATATGACATCGGCTCATCACGTGAGCCGATTAAAGCCGCTATTCGGCTCATCAAATGAGCCGAATACTCCGGCGATTCTCTCCCCCCAACAAGCCGCCAACCACCAGAATTCCATTCTGTGATCGTTATCATTCTTACCCACTGAATTTTGCCAGTATTCCTTGTCCTAAGGCAGTCAGCCGAAGGTGACAAGACTGCACACTATTTAGACTCCTTCGTCATCAGCGGTTTATGCGCCCTTCTGGTTCTGCGCCTACCCGCACCATCACAACGAAGGATAATAAGATGAACAATGCGATTATATTGGGGATAATTTGGCATCTGGTGGGCGCTGCCAGTGCGGCGTGTTTCTACGCGCCGTTTAAGCAAGTTAAAAAGTGGTCATGGGAGACCATGTGGTCGATTGGTGGCCTGGTGTCATGGCTTATTCTACCGTGGACGGTCAGCTATTTGTTATTGCCTGATTTTTGGCAATATTACGGCTCCTTCAGTATAGCAACCCTACTGCCAGTATTTCTGTTCGGTGCCATGTGGGGGATTGGTAATATCAACTACGGCCTGACCATGCGTTACCTCGGCATGTCGATGGGGATTGGAATTGCCATCGGTATCACCCTGATTATCGGCACATTAATGACCCCCATACTGCAAGGGCGCTTTGATGTACTACTCGGCACTGCTGGCGGCCGAATGACCCTGCTGGGTGTCGTCGTGGCACTGATCGGGGTAGCTATTGTCAGTTACGCTGGATTACTGAAAGAACGCGCCATGGGCATTCAGGCGGAAGAGTTCAACCTGAAGAAAGGGCTTATTCTGGCGGTGATGTGCGGTATTTTCTCAGCCGGTATGTCATTTGCCATGGATGCCGCGAAACCGATGCATGAAGCCGCCAGCGCATTAGGGATTAACCCTCTGTATGTAGCGTTACCAAGTTACGTCATCATCATGGGCGGTGGGGCCATCATCAACCTGAGTTACTGTTTTATTCGTTTAGCCAGCCTCAAGAATTTGTCGGTCAAAGCCGATTTTTCTATCGCCAAGCCGCTGTTGATCACTAATATTTTGTTCTCAGCCTTGGGGGGATTGATGTGGTATCTGCAATTCTTCTTCTATGCCTGGGGTCACGCCAAAATCCCACCACAGTATGACTATATGAGCTGGATGCTGCACATGAGTTTCTATGTGTTGTGTGGTGGTATTGTGGGTCTGTTACTCAAAGAGTGGAAATGCTCAAGCAAGAAACCAGTGACGGTGCTGTGTATTGGTTGTCTGGTGATCATTCTGGCAGCAAATATAGTCGGTTTGGGTATGGCAGCATAATCGCAAAACTAAAGATAAAATGGTATTGGCGGGTGACGTTAAGCAACGTCCTCGCCAATTGGCATCGCTAAATGATGGTTGTACCCTGAGGCTGTTCTGCTTCACGCCTATTCTTACCCGCGAATAACGGTGCTCGAACAAAACGCTGGCGATAGTCGCGTGGTGTCATGCCAGCTTCACGCGTAAAAACGGCAGAGAAATAATTACTGTCCTCAAACCCGCAACGTGCAGCAATATCACTGATGCGATGCTCACTTCCCCGCAGCAAACATTTGGCATGACAAAGGCGAATTTGGCGTAAATAATGGTTGATACTCATTCCAGTCTGTTGGCGAAGCCCCATTCCCGAACGAAACGCAACAAACCATCATGCGTTATGCAGCGAGTAGATACTCTAAAAATACCTCATTCGGTGAGCTGTATTCCAGAGATTTGCGCCCCCGAGTGTTGAGGATGTGCTCCAGTCTCGCAATATCTTCATCGCTGACGCCATTAAAATCGGTTCCTTTCGGATAAAACCGCCGTATCAGACCGTTGGTATGCTCATTCAACCCCCGCTCCCAGGAATGATAAGGCCGGGCAAAGTAAACCTTTGCGCCCGTTACCTGAGTGATGTCCTTATGTTTCGCAAACTCGGGTCCGTTATCTGCCGTCAGGGTTTTAAACTCGCAGAAAGTATTCGCCACGATGTCCCTGAACGCTTCCACGACGCTCTCAGCGCACTTATTGGGGAGTTTACGGATAATGACCTGCTTTGTGGCTTTGTCCACGACCGTCAGCAGGAATGACTTCTGGTCTTTGCCAAAAATCGTATCGATTTCAACATGCCCGGGAACCTGTTTGAGTTCAGCCTCAGCAGGCCTGTGCTCAATGCCAACCCTGTCCGGGATGGGCGTGCGTCCGGGCTCACCCGTATCATAGCGATAGCGTTTACCCCGGTGAGGGAGCTGAAGGTAAAGCTTACCGCCAGCCTGTCTGTCCGAACGGATATAGCGGTAGAGGGTATTTTTGCTGACGGCGATATCAAACTGGATTTTCAGTCTCCCACAGATAACCTCAGGGGAGGTATGTACAGCCAGCGCCTGCCGGAGAAAGTCTTGTGTCTGCTGGCCCAGAGGGAAACAGGCATTGTGTGCCGAGGTGGCGCCCCGCCGTTGTCTGGCTAAGGCATCAGCGCGTCTGGAGGAGTAAAGTCCGTTGAAGGCGGGGTCCGTATTACGTCTGAGCTCCCGGCTCAGGGTAGAGCGAGAGACGCCGAGCTCTCTGGCAATGCAGGACTGATTAACGCCTTCAGCTTTTCGTTTTTCGATGTAAAAGCGCTCATGCTGAGTCAAATGTTTTCCCTTCATGCAACAGGGTCTCCGACAGGGTCAATACGGCTATTTTATCCGTACCTGACCGGTGGGTCACTTTGTTGCATTTCGTTTGGGAATTGGCGGAAACAGTTGTTTAAGTGAACGTTCAACTAACTGATTTTTATGGCAGAACTCCGCCATATCAAAATGCGTTGCCAGGCTTTGTTGTACGGCAGACATCACGAGATCTAGCTGTTCACCATCGGGCAATAGATGTGCCTGTTCAGCTCGGTAGCGATGGCGTTTTAGTACGATGGCGAGTTGCAATAATAGCGCTTCCGTCAGTTGTATCGACCAGGAATCTGTCTTACGTGACTCCTGTGCCAACTGATGAATAATCGGCCGAGCCTGTGCCATGCCCTGCGTGGTTAACCGCCAGCATCCTTGATTCTGCTCATGCCCAAATAGAGGTAATAACTTATGCCACTGTGCATTTAGGTGTAACCGTTCCGGGCAATAAATAATGTTATCTAATACCAAGTCATGCACGGATTCGTAGCTATGATGATCTGTGGCTTGAATATAAAAAACGTCGCCACAGGTAATGCGGTAAGGATGATCATTTAGGACATGTAACCCGTTACCCCGCCAGACAATCACAATCTCGCAGAATTGATGGGTATGCTCTGCGAAGACTTCCTGCGGGTATCGGTTGGTTACCGCCACCGGCATCTGCTCCGATGGCAAATAATCCCGGCTTTCTAACCGCAGTGGTATCCGCATGTTTATCGCCCTATATTTACAGGTCAATTAATAAGCAGCTCATTATCATGAAACTACCGATTTTTACCGTGATGCTATTCACGCCTCCACGGGTTGCACTACAGTTGACTGCGCAAATCACGGGGAGACTGAGAAAACTCCCGCTTAAACAGCGTTGAAAAATGATTGCTGTCACCAAAACCACATTGGTAGGCAATCTCGGTAACGCTATTATCGCTGTAATACAATTGATGACGCGCCTGTAGCAAACGCAAACGCGTCAGATAACGTTGTGGGGTCATGCCGGTCTGGTTTTTTAACTGCCGATGGAGGGTGCGTAATGGTAAAGCAAAGCGATCAGCCAGTTCCGGCCACTCAATTACCTCACTGTAGTGGTTCTGTAGCCAGTCTAATAATTGGCATAACCGCCCTTCCTGATCCTCACCCACCTGCGCCCGACACCCTTGCCACAGTTGCACCAACAACTGCATAAACACACTTTCATGTAGTGCGATATCTTCAGCTTGCTCGCTGTGAGGCGAGTGCTCAAGGCAGCGAATCAAGTGTTTTACTTGCTGTAAAACCTGTCCATTAATCCGCCAATGAGAGGGGTAAACCCCTTCAGTTTCACGTGGCAGAAAATGTTCTACGCCAGACAAGAAACGAAAAGCATCGGGCGCACGGAATAAGACGTTGGTGAGGAACAAACCGTCGGTTGACTCAAACAGGTGACGATCATGGTCACGGACAAAACAAACACACCCTCCGCTTAAGGTGTAGGGGTTGCCATTAAACACATGGACCCCGGCCCCCTGCTCAACAATAATAATTTCATAAAAATCATGATGATGCTCAGGAAATGCGGGTTGTGGCTCCCGGGCTTCAATTGCGACCGATGCAGAACTTGAAGAGAAAAAATCAATACTGTGCAAGACAGTCATCTTTTGCCCTCTTTCAACAGGCATGGCGAAATCGCCCTGCTTCAGCTCTCGATAGTAAAAGCAGCAGCGGTAATGAAACCTTCAATTTTTGACGTTAAAAGCGACTTTGGCGGTGATTTTTTTTAGATAAGTGCAGCAATGTTGAAAAGTATGCGCAGGGTCACAGGCGAGCGATGCCCTGTTTAAATACGAAACTGTGAGCTGTTTCACTTTCACTTTCGTCATTTTGCCAGCAAGCCATAGCGGCTGGCAGTGATGAGAAGGTGGTAGGTAAGGCAAGTTTCTACACTGTGGGCATTGAGAAATGACAGGCCGCTAATCATGCCCACACAATCAGCAGTAACACCATCTATCAGCCCCCGGCACATAGTCGCCATTGACCTTGGCGCATCCAGCGGGCGCGTGATGCTGGCGAGTTATCATCCCAGCCAACCGCAACTTGAGCTGCGAGAAGTTTGCCGCTTTGCTAATCAGATTAAATCTATTGATGGTACCGATGTCTGGGATATCGATGCTATTGAACAATCAATCCGTCAGGGCCTGAATCAGCTCGATAGCGAAGGGATTCAGCTCGACAGCATTGGAATTGATAGCTGGGGTGTTGATTTTGTTTTGCTTGATAAGCAAGGGAAACGGGTCGGACAGCCAGTCTCCTACCGCGACAGTCGTACGCAGGGTGTGATGGAGCAAGCGCAACAAACGCTGGGAAGCAGTGCCATTTATCGCCGTACCGGTATTCAATTTTTACCGTTCAATACCTTGTATCAATTACGGGCATTAAGCGAACAGCAACCGTATTTGTTGGCCGATGTCGCCCATCTGTTACTGATCCCGGACTATTTGCACTATCGCCTTACTGGCCAGCTTAACTGGGAATACACCAATGCCACTACCACCCAGTTACTTAATATTGAAACCAATGATTGGGATAGCGATCTATTAGCCTATGCCGGGGTACCGGCCCATTGGTTTGCCAAGCCCACTAAACCTGGCAATACCATCGGCTATTGGCCAGGCGCCAGCGGCCAGCAGGTGCCGGTCATTGCCGTTGCCAGCCACGATACTGCCAGCGCGGTACTTGCCGCACCCTTGATTGATGCGGATGCTGCCTATCTTAGCTCCGGTACCTGGTCATTGATGGGGTTTGAAAGCCCCACCCCCATAACCCATGGGCAGGCGCTGGCCAGCAATATCACCAATGAAGGTGGCGCTGAAAGCCGCTACCGGGTACTGAAAAATATTATGGGTTTGTGGTTACTGCAACGGGCCACTGATGAGTTGCAGATTAAAGACCTGCCGCAGTTGATCGAACAGGCGGCACGCCAACCAGCTTGCCGCTCGCTGATTAACCCCAATGACAGCCGCTTTATTAATCCAGCCAATATGTGCGGCGAGATTCAGAACGCCTGCCGCGAATATGGTATGCCAATCCCCACCACCGCAGCCCAACTGGCTCGTTGTATCTTTGATAGCCTCGCCATGTTGTACCGGCAAGTTGCCCAAGAACTGGCAGAGTTACGCGGGCGTCCAATCAGCCATTTGCATATCGTCGGTGGCGGCTGCCAAAACCAATTCCTTAATCAGCTCTGTGCTGATGCCTGTGGCCTGAATGTCACTATGGGGCCGGTTGAAGCCTCGACACTGGGCAATATTGGCAGCCAATTAATTGCACTGGGAGAGGTGAGCGATGTTGCTCACTACCGCCGCATCGTGGCGAATAACTTCCCACTCCACCCTTTATCCCCTCACGACAACACTGACTTTGCAGCCCATTGGCCGCAATTCCAGTCACTGAGTCAATTACCTAAGGAACTTTGCATATGACGAACTCTATTGAACAGGCCTGGGATCTGGCTAAACAGCGCTTCGCCGCCGTCGGCGTGGATGTTGATGCCGCACTTGCCCGCCTTGATACCCTGCCGGTCTCCATGCACTGCTGGCAAGGTGATGACGTCACCGGTTTTGAAAACCCGGATGGTGTACTGACCGGCGGGATTCAGGCCACCGGTAACTACCCCGGTAAAGCGCGTAATGCTACTGAGTTACGTTCTGACCTCGAACTGGCCCTAACATTGATTCCCGGCCCTAAACGACTCAATTTACATGCTATTTATCTCGAATCGGATACCCCCGTGGCGCGTAATAAAATTGAGCCACGCCACTTTAGCCGCTGGGTTGAGTGGGCTAAAAAACATCATCTGGGATTGGACTTCAACCCATCCTGCTTCTCTCATCCACTGAGTGCCGATGGTTTTACCCTGTCTCATGCCAACCCTGAAATTCGCCAATTCTGGATTGAACATTGTCAGGCCAGCCGCCGGGTCTCTGCCTATTTTGGTGAGCAACTAGGGACACCATCGGTGATGAATATCTGGATCCCCGATGGCATGAAGGATACCCCCATCGACCGTTTGGCACCCCGCCAACGGCTGCTATCAGCACTGGATGAGGTTATCAGTGAAAAGTTAAACCCAAACCATCACATTGATGCCGTCGAAAGCAAATTGTTTGGTATTGGGGCTGAAAGCTACACCGTCGGCTCTAACGAGTTTTACATGGGATATGCCGCCAGCCGCCAGACCGCACTGTGTCTGGACGCCGGTCACTTCCACCCGACTGAGGTGATTTCCGACAAGATCTCTAGCGCCATGTTGTATGTTCCGCGCCTGCTACTGCATGTCAGTCGTCCGGTGCGTTGGGACAGCGACCATGTGGTCTTGCTCGATGATGAAACACAGGCTATCGCCAACGAAATTATCCGCCACGACCTGTTCGACAGGGTGCATATCGGTCTCGACTTCTTTGATGCCTCCATCAACCGTATCGCCGCCTGGGTCATTGGCACTCGCAACATGAAGAAAGCCTTGCTGCGCGCCTTATTGGAACCGACCGAGATGCTACGTCAATTGGAACTGCGCGGTGACTACACCGCACGCCTGGCGCTGCTGGAAGAACAGAAATCCCTGCCATGGCAAGCCATCTGGGAAGGGTATTGTCAGCGCAACGATGTGCCGGTCGATGCCCGCTGGCTCAATGCAGTACGTGATTACGAACAACAGACTCTCAGCCAACGTTAAGGACTCATGATTATGCAAGCTATTCAATCTTCCTGGTTTATTCAGGGAATGATTAAAGCCACCAGCGATATGTGGCGCAAAGGGTGGGATGAACGTAACGGTGGCAATATCAGCCTGCGCTTATTGGCTGAAGAGGTTGAACCGTATCGTGGTGATTTCGCAGCGCAACCACGTAACGTGGAACTCACTCAACCCGCCCCCGAACTGGCGAACAGTTGGTTCTTAGTCACCGGTTCTGGCAAATTTTTCCGCAATGTTGAGTTAAACCCAGAAGACAATCTGGTACTACTGCAAGTCAGCAATGATGGCATGGCTTATCACATTCACTGGGGCCTGCCGCAAGGGGGGCTGCCAACCTCAGAGCTTGCCGCGCACTTCCAATCTCATATTGTTCGCATGCAAGTCAGTGGTGGCAGCAACCGAGTGATCATGCATTGCCATGCCACCAATCTGATTGCTCTGAGTTATGTACAAAAACTGGAAAATGCCAGCTTCACTCGATTGTTATGGGAGGGCAGCACCGAGTGCCTGGTGGTGTTCCCCGACGGTATCGGCATCGTGCCGTGGATGGTGCCGGGAACCGACGGTATTGGTAGCCAAACCGCCGAGCAGATGCGTGAACACAGCCTAGTGCTGTGGCCGTTCCACGGTATTTTCGGCAGTGGGCCAACACTGGATGATGCCTTTGGTCTGATTGATACCGCCGAGAAATCCGCCGAAATCATGGTGAAAGTCCTGTCGATGGGTGGCAAGCAGCAAACCATTTCTCGTGAACAACTGATAGCACTCGCGGCTCGTTTTGACGTGACCCCATTAGCCGCTGCACTGGACGTTTAACCCCTTCGACCAACGCTCCGGTTCAGGCCGGGGCTGGTCATTATCTGGTCTGCTTTCTTTGAGGAGCACAGCATGAGCTTTATGTTGGCACTACCAAAAATCAGCTTGCACGGCACAGGTGCAATCGAGGATATGGTTAAATTACTCGGTGACAAACAGTGGGGCAAAGCCCTGATTGTCACTGATGGGCAGTTGGTCGAGCTAGGCCTACTCGACGGTCTGTTCGCTGCGATGCAGCAGCATCAGCTGCCTTATGCCTTGTTTGGCGAGGTATTTCCTAACCCTACCGAAGCGTTAGTACAGGCAGGATTCACTGCTTTCAGGCAGCATCAGTGTGACTATCTGATAGCTTTTGGTGGCGGTAGCCCAATCGATACAGCCAAAGCCGTTAAAATTTTGACCGCCAATCCGGGGCCATCCACAGCGTATTCCGGTGTCGGCAAAGTAAAACAGAGCGGCGTCCCGCTGGTCGCCATCAATACCACCGCCGGAACAGCCGCAGAACTGACCAGTAATGCAGTGATTATTGATAGCCAGCGGCAAGTAAAAGAAGTCATTATCGACACAAATATCATTCCTGATATCGCCGTCGATGATCCCGCTGTCATGTTGAATATTCCCGCCAGTGTGACTGCTGCAACCGGAATGGATGCCCTCACCCACGCTATCGAAGCCTATGTATCGCTGGGCGCACACACCCTAACCGACCATTCAGCGCTTGAATCTATCCGCCTGATCAGCCAATGGTTACCTCTGGCAGTCGATGACGGTAAGAATCTGCACGCACGTGAAATGATGGCGTGCGGCCAGTATCTGGCGGGTATGGCATTTAACAGCGCCGGGCTAGGTTTAGTGCATGCACTGGCCCATCAGCCGGGTGCGACCCATAACCTTCCACACGGGGTGTGCAATGCTATTTTACTGCCAATTATTGAAGAGTATAACCGCCCACAGGCAGTCAGCCGTTTTGCCCGCATAGCACAAGCCATGGGGGTAAATACTCAGCAGTTGACTGATGAGCAAGCCAGCCATCAAGCGATAAGCGCCATTCGGCAGTTGTCGCAACGTGTTGGCATTCCTGTTGGCTTCTCAGCATTAGGTATTCAGGAAAGTGATATCGAAGGCTGGTTAGATAAAGCGCTGGCGGATCCTTGTGCTCCTTGTAACCCACGTACTGCGGACAGAGATCAAGTCCGCGCACTGTACTTACAGGCACTTTGATCGGAGTAATATCATGATACGCAAAGCCTTTGTAATGCAGGTTAACCCTGATGCCCATGCAGAATATCAGCGGCGGCACTCACCCATCTGGCCTGAACTGGAAGCGGTACTGAAAGCCCATGGCGCTCACCACTATTCAATTTTTCTTGATGACACGCGCAATTTGCTATTTGGTTTTGTCGAAATTGAATCAGAAGAGCGCTGGAATGCCGTGGCCCAAACCGCCATTTGCCAGCGCTGGTGGCAACATATGGCCGATGTGATGCCAGCCAACCCTGATAACAGCCCGGTAAGCCAGGCACTACGAGAAGTGTTCTATTTGGCATAGCTCGCCCGATGTGGAGCCTGGCTCCACATCTTTCAGGACGTTGCCAGTCCCTGCACATAGTCTTCAAACACCGGATGACCTATCACCACATCAATAAAACAGCTCAGCGCCGGTGAGTTCAACTTACGACTCGGATACACCAGATACAGCTCATTACCTTCAGCCTGCCATTGTGGTAACACTTCCACTAATTGACGGTTTGCCACCACTTCACGGCTTAAAAATGCCGGTAATAGGGTGATACCACCACCCGCCAGGCCACATTCACGGGCATACAGCAGATTATCAGTGACATGCAGCGCAGGTACCTGCCAGCGGTAAAACTCATCTTCACGGCGTAAAATCAGCGCCTGCCAGGCACGGTGGGCAATACAACGGTGAGTATCCAGTTGCCTTGGATGAGTGAGTGGCGGATGCTGTGCCAGATAGGCGGGTGACGCCAACAGATAGCGTGGCGCATAGCCCAATCGGCGGCCAATCAGTGACGAGTCCTGCGGCTTACCGGTGCGCAATGCCACATCAAAGCCCTCTTCAACCAAGTCTACCATGGTATCCGAGACTAACACCTCCAACAGCACATCCGGGTATTGCCGCTGGAAATCTGTTGCCAACCGCGCCAGTAAAGTCGCCCCCAGCCCTGCTGGAGTTGAGATGCGCAAGCGGCCACTGGGGTTATCTTTCAGGCGTTGCAGCGCCAGATCAGCGCGCTCTGCGGCTTGTAGCATCTCCTGACAATGCACTAGATAGCGCTCACCGGCAAAGGTCAGGTTCAGCTGACGGGTGGTTCGATTGAGTAAACGGATACCTAAGTTTTGTTCTAACTGACTGATGCGCTGGCTGACACTGGATTTCGGTAAACCCGCCATTTCAGCGGCGCGGGTAAAGCTGCCACACTCCGCGACTCGTGCAAACAGCGCCATATCCTGAAGTTGTTTAAACATGATTGTTTATCTTAGACGAACACTGCGTTAGTGATTGTCCATCTTATCACCACCACCAAGAAGGTCTAGACTCAATCCATACGCTAAACAGGAGTATTACCATGTCAGTTAAAGCCATTGCGGTGAACCCGCAACAACCCACCGATTTTATTGAAGTCGCTCTGGACCCACTCACTCCCGGTCCGTTTGATTTGCTGGTTGAGGTTAAAGCCGCGTCCATCAATCCGGTTGATACCAAAGTACATGCTGGCCTGAAGAAGAATGGCCTGCAACAGCCGCGAATTCTGGGTTGGGATGCCGCTGGAGTGGTCATCAGCGTCGGTGCGAACGTCACCGAGTTCCGTGCAGGTGATGAAGTGTGGTATGCCGGCGATATCACCCGCCCCGGTAGCAATGCTAACCAACAGTTGGTTGATGCTCGCATCGTGGCCCACAAACCCCGTTCATTCAACTGGGCGCAGGCCGCTGCATTGCCATTAACCGCAATAACTGCGTGGGAAGCGCTGTTTGAACATCTAAAAATTCAGCAAGCCAGTGCCGGACAAAGTTTATTGATCATCGGGGGAGCGGGCGGGGTTGGCTCATTAGCTATTCCCCTGGCGGCATTACGTAGCCCGCTAAAAGTGATAGCAACAGCATCACGGCCAGCATCAGCCGCCTGGTGTCGTGAACGTGGAGCGGACTTGACCGTTGATTATCACCATCTGAAAGCTGAGCTGGCAAAAGAAGGTATTGATAAAGTTGATTATATTCTTTGCCTGAATGACACCGACGGCCATTGGCCCGCCATCAGTGAGCTCATCGCACCATTGGGGCAAATCTGTACCATCGTTGAGAATGAAGAACCGTTGGATCAGAATCAGTTAAAACTAAAAAGTGCCGCCCTGCATTGGGAATTTATGTTCACCCGCAGTATGTTCTCTACCCCGGATATCGCCCAACAAGGGCAAATTTTAAAACAGGTAAGCCAGTTGGTGGATGAGGGCAAACTGCCAGGCACCTTAAGCGAAACCCTGCACGGCCTGACAGTGGAAAACCTGCATGCCGCCCACGCGCAAGTTGCAGGCGGACATATGCAGGGTAAAGTCGTTATTGCTTACTAAATATATTATTAACAGGGCTATTTTATTTGCTATTTTACATTTGGGCAGTGCTCGAAATCCTCACGTAGCCATGATTTACAACGTCATGGTGTACGCTCCGGTTTCTGTACGCTGTCCGCATGCAAACTGACTGCAACAATCACGCCCTCAGATATCAAATATTCATCAACCCTATTGTGGTACATCACTCAATAATGAAGGGCGGGCAAGGCGTTGCAGGTCCGCGGCCAATAACTGTTGCACCAGTTCGACACAGCGCAGAAAGCGTTCATCATAGTCTGCCGATTCGACGTGAACATATTCGATATTGTTACTGCGCAACATCTGCTCCAGTAAGTTCTGGAAGGATTTACGGTCACGATCGCTACCCAGGCTGCGCAAACCATCGGCAACCCACGGCGTATTGTTTTCCAACAAAATAACCAGATCAAAACGGTATTCGTCAATCAGCGCCTGCACGAAGGGGTGCTCTTTGCCCTCATACTTTTTGCAGAAGGCCTGCGTGGTAACGAAGTCAGTATCGATAAATGCCACTTTATTGGCGTATTTCACCGCAAAATCCACATACTGTGCCTGCCCCAGCGCGATTTTGTCGTAATCAGAATATTGCAACGCCATCTCATCGCCACCAAGATGGGAGAAGACATAATCCCGGCCATATTCCCACGCACTGGTAGTATTGAAGATATTGGCTAACTTATTGACCAAAGTGGATTTCCCACTGGACTCACCGCCCAGTATCGCCACGGTACGGACAAAAAATGGCTTCACTTCAGTCGGGATATAGTCCCAGTAACGGAAAGGGTCACGGCGGATCTGGCGACCACTGATATTCATAAATGAACGCTGTGGATCAATCAGGATGGTTTCGATGCCAAATTGCTCGTTGTAATGCGGCGCATCCTGGCTTTCGCTGGAATAAATAAAATTCGGAACAATGCCTTTTTCATTCATAAAGCTCTTTACGCCATGGCTCCACACATCCCAGCCATGGGGGTACGGCTCGATACCGTGCTCATCAAACGAATGAATATGGATATTTTTCTGATATTTAAAGGTTTGTAACAACCAGCGCAAACGGTCACTGACCGTCGGTTGCTGTGACATCGAACTGTTCTCAAACAGCTCACGATCGCGTGGCTCATCGAAACAAAGAATGATGTGCAACTCGTCAACCTGGCTACAGGCGCGCTGGATTAAATAGATATGGCCGGTATGCAGCGGGTAAAATTTACCAAATACCACGCCGACTTTTTTCTCACGGCGGGGAAACTCCAGCCCGAGGAAACGGTGCAGAGCTTCAAGCTTTTGCGCACTGGGGCTTTTGATTTTGTCGTTGAGTAGCTGGCTTAAATAACCTTTGGTCATGCCGTTGCATTCGGCCACTTGCTGTAAGGTGCAACCCTTTTGCTTAATTGCTGTTTTGAGATAGTCGAATTGCAGCATACCGCCTCCTTGTTTAGTGCGCTAAACAAAAATAACACAGTATGCCGCAAGATGAACACGACTAAATTAGCGGTTATAAATCCTCTAACACCGCCAACGCATCAGCCAATTTCTTCACCCCGAACACCTGCATATTGGGCAGGGGCTTCTTCGGCATATTGGCATACGGCACGATAGCGCGTTTAAAACCGTGTTTGGCCGCCTCAGAGATACGCTCTTGACCACTGGGTACTGGGCGAATTTCACCGGCTAGCCCTACCTCACCAAATACCACTAAATCCTGTGGCAGCGGGCGGTCACGCAAGCTGGATACTAGCGACATCAGCAATGCCAGATCAGCACTGGTTTCTGTCACTTTCACACCACCCACCACATTGACGAACACATCTTGGTCCGACATCTGTAACCCGCCATGGCGATGCAATACCGCCAACAAGATTGCCAGCCGGTTCTGTTCCAGACCGACCGCCACCCGACGTGGGTTGGACATCATTGAGTGATCGACCAGCGCCTGAATCTCTACCAGCAGCGGGCGAGTCCCTTCCCATACCACCATCACCGAGCTACCAGCAGTGACTTCATCCCCACGGCTGAGGAAAATCGCCGACGGGTTGCTAACTTCACGCAAGCCCTGTTCGGTCATAGCAAATACACCTAACTCATTAACCGCACCAAAGCGGTTTTTGTGGCTACGCAGCGTACGGAAACGAGTATCACCGTCACCATCAAGCATCACAGAGCAGTCAATACAGTGCTCCAGCACTTTCGGCCCGGCCAGTGAACCATCTTTCGTCACATGGCCCACCATGATAATGGCAACACCCCGGGTTTTGGCAAAACGGGTTAGGTAGGCGGCCGTTTCGCGCACTTGGGCCACGCTGCCCGGCGACGACTGAATATCCGCCATATGCATCACCTGAATGGAGTCGATCACCATCAAGCGCGGCTGCTCTTGCTCAGCAATCAAGCAAATTTGCTCGATACTGGTTTCCGACAGCATATTGAGGCCCGCTGTAGGCAACCCCAAACGATGCGCACGCATCGCCACCTGCTGCAACGACTCTTCGCCAGTGACATACAGGGTTTTCATGTTTTCAGACAGCTTGCAGAGCGTTTGCAACAGTAAGGTACTTTTCCCCGCGCCGGGGTTACCACCAATCAGAATGGCACTGCCCGGCACTACACCACCACCTAGCACCCGATCAAACTCAAGAAAGCCCGTTGAAAAGCGCGGTAGTTCGTCCAGACTGATATCTGACAGCTTCTGTACCCGGCTGACGCCTGCATCACCGGCATAGCCACCAAAACGCTCATTGCGCGACGACGACGAGGTTGCCGCCGCCAGCCTGATTTCGGTAATGGTATTCCAGGCATTACAGGCACTGCACTGCCCCTGCCAACGAGGATAATCGGCACCACACTCATTACAGACAAATGCTCGTTTTGGCGCTTTAGCCACGGTTCACCTCAATTTAATTAGCTCACACCTGCCTGAGCCCCAAATTACCTAATAAGCGTAATTGTTGCAGGCAGTTTGAGTGCAGACAGCGCGCAGAAATCGGAGCGTACACCATGACGTTGTAAATCATGGCAACGTGAGGATTTTATTCGCTACGCTCCCCCTACGGGCCGCCCTTAAGTGTGTTCAAAATGCATGCGTTTTGTGAGCACTGCACAAGCTCAAAAATGGCAAATAAAACAGCCTATTTCATCGTTCTTCGTGCTTCAGACTGCCGGTCAAAATGCAAAGAACACTCAGCAAATCACCGTGGCGGATCGCCACTTTCGCTTTGGCATACACCTTCGGCTTTGCATGGAAAGCCAGCCCTAAACCGGCGGCTTGCATCATTTTCAGGTCATTGGCGCCATCGCCGATAGCCACTGTTTGAGCAATAGGGATATTGAGTTTTTCCGCCAACTTGAGCAGGGTATCGGCTTTATATTGTGCATCGACAATCGGCCCTAACACTTTGCCGGTCAGCTTGCCGTCTTTGATTTCAAGTTCATTGGCTGCCACATCGACCAGACGCAGTTTGTCGCGCAGATATTCAGCGTAATAAGTAAAACCACCGGAGGCGATCGCCACATGCCAATCTAATGCCTGAAGCTTACGGACCAGGCTGGTCAGCCCCGGCATCAATGGCAGTTGGTCACGTACCTGTTTTAAGATATTGGCATCCGCCCCTTTCAGGGTGGCAACCCGCTGGCGCAGGCTGGCGGCGAAGTCCAGTTCACCTTGCATGGCGCGTTCGGTGACGGCAGCCACTTCTTCGCCGACACCGGCGAGTTTGGCAATCTCATCAATACATTCGATTTGGATGGCAGTTGAATCCATATCCATCACCAGCAGGCCCGGGGTACGCAAATGCGGGATAGCTCCCAGAGGGGCGACATCAAGACCGTTTTCATCCGCTAACGTTTTAATCCGTGGGGTTAAACTGCCGGCCAAACGGATGACCTGATAATCCTCCACACACCAGGCGGAGACAATCACCATGGCGGCACCCAATTGGCCCTGAAAACCCGTAATACGCTGTTTATCCAGCTTTCTACCGTACAGTAGCCAACCTGTATGACCGGCACGATAATCCAGCGGCATGACCTCATCACCACTGAGCGAAAGTGGCAGACCTGGCCATTGATAGATCTCCGCGGGGAGATCGCAATAGGTCAGACTATTAGACATGAATGACTCCTGTAGAAAACGGGGTAAAGACCAGACAAAAGGACGCATCAAGCTATCCTATCGCCCTTGCTTCTGGCAACATATACCCTAAATAATTCGAGTTGCGGGAAGGCGGCAAACGAAATAATCCCGATAAACTTACATCAGTAAGTGATTCGGGTTATTGAGAGTAGCCAACGCACATGCGGCTTGAAGTATGACGGGTATAAAGTCACCGATTCTTGCAAGGAACCTGCATGGCTAAGGCCAAACTAAAATTCCGACTGCACCGTACGGCTATTGTGCTGATTTGCTTGGCATTATTAGTCTTGCTGATGCAAGGTGCATCCTATTTCAGCCTCAGTCATCAACTCGCTCGTTCGGAACAAGTTGAAGAGCTGGCGAAAACACTGGCAAAACAAGTCACTTTCAGCCTCGCCCCCATCATGGACAGTGGGGATGATGATATCGACAGCCAAAAAGTTGACGAAATTCTCCAGCAACTGACGCAATCAAGCCGCGTATTGGATGCCAGTGTATATCAAATTGACGGAACGCTGGTCGCCAGCGCTGGAGAGAACGTAAAAGTACGTGATCGACTGGCTTTGGATGGTAAACGCCCCGGCAGCTATTTCAACCACCAGATTGTCGAGCTGATCCCCGGGAAAAGCGGGCCAAGCGGCTTTCTGCGTATGACGCTGGACACCCATGTGCTGGCGACGGAATCCAAGCAAGTGGATAATACCACCAATTTGCTGCGCTTGATGATTCTCGTCGCACTGGCGGTGGGGATCATTCTGGCTCGCACTCTGCTGCAAGGTCGCCGCAGCCGTTGGCAGCAATCACCTTATCTGCTCACCGCCAATACGCCGGTCAAAGAAGATGAGGATGAAACACCTGAGACACCTGCCAGTCAGGCAGATGCAGATAAAAAGACGGGCGATAAATAATACTGCGGATAGATATTATGCCATGCGCTCAATTAGCGTGGTGAGAGAAAGCAGTTTTCCCTGCATCTGTCGGGCAATAAGTTTGAATTCATTACTGATGTTCGAGTGATCTATCACCTGTTGCCAGAATATATTTGCCAGTTGCTGTGCGCGTTGCCAGTGCAGCTTGCTGATATCAGCAGATAAAGAGATTTCCGGCACGTTGTGGCGCATATTCCCCGTACTCGTCGGGGCAAATGCCATTGGCAGCATATCGTAAACTGGCGCTAATGATAGTGGTGTGTTCTCAGGATGCAGAAAGGAAAGGTTACCTTGGTGCATATCGGTATTGGCGATTAATTTACCAAATGCCCAGATAACGTTGACCTGCTCTAATGCCGGCGCGGCCAGTAATCCTTTATCGACTAATTGTTGGCAAACTTGTGGCCAACTGGCAACTGGGTTGCCAACAAATTCGGCATTAACCGCCTCTAAAGAAACTATCCCTAAACGGCCACGCTGCCCGCAGCGATCAAATCGCTCTACCTCAAGGAATATTTGCCTACCAACCCCCTGTAAAACCTGACTTATGGCCGCTTTATAACCCCTATTATTCAAGGTGTTAAGTGCAAGCGACTCAGATATCAGTAGGTCACCCCAGCGCCGACTATTGGCGTTTTGCGAAGAGGCAGAAAATTTGACAATAACATAAGACGAAGGCCGATCCAGATACCCTGCATAACAAGTAAATTTCGGTTGTTCGCCGCCCGCAGAAGAACCGACCATTTCACCCGCCAGAGCCTTTTGAGAAAGTTCTGCATAACGAGATAACTTATCTACCGGATCGATAGGTATCGCATCAGGTGCTGCTAACCAATGTTGATAACTTTGTTGTCCAATCAATATATTGCCATTCATATCATCGGCCTGACGTGACAGTGCTAATAAGATATGGTCTTCATTCCACAAACGAACGTCATCGGTGAGCTGTAACTTACCTGCAACTGACTTCCCCCAAATCCGCCCGAGAAACCCCTGAGGCCGCATATCAGTCAAATACCACGGCAAGCTATCAAATAGCTGCCATGTATCAGATGCCAGTTGATGTACACAGCACATTTCAGCCGGATGGATAGGATAGAGCATCGCGAAATGGGTTACATGACCCTGTTCATCGATACGATATAGCGGAAATGCATGCTCTCTGGCACTATCTCCAGCAATGTACCGCCGCAAGGCATATTGGGTTGCTTTACCTTTACCTATTTTCAGCACCCTCTCTTTTAACCTGCTTAATTGCCGGGAAACAGTGGGTTGACTGATTGCCATAGCTTGCGCCAGATAGCTCGCGGTCGCCGGTTTTTGGCGTAATAACGTTTCCAGAGAGAGCATATGAATAGATTCATGAATAGAATGATGAATAGATTTATAGCGCTAATTATCTGATGTGTAAAGAAACCTATTTTTTCTGGCAGATTTTATGAATAGATTCAGCGGCAGAAATCGCTGCCGCTGAATAGAGGGAAGCAGAGACGGGATTACTTCTGATCGCCCAACAACACCGATTCTAATGCAATTTCAATCATGTCATTGAAGGTCGTCTGGCGCTCCGCAGCGGTGGTTTGCTCACCGGTACGGATATGGTCAGAAACAGTACAGATGGTCAGGGCTTTAGCACCGAACTCCGCGGCAACGCCGTAGATACCGGCCGCTTCCATTTCCACGCCCAGAATGCCGTATTTTTCCATCACATCAAACATTTGCGGGTCTGGCGTGTAGAACAGGTCAGCAGAGAAGAGGTTACCTACACGGACGTCGATACCTTTCGCTTTTGCCGCATCCACTGCATTGCGGGTCATTTCAAAGTCAGCAATCGCTGCATAGTCGTGATCTTTAAAGCGCATACGGTTTACTTTGGAGTCGGTACAAGCCCCCATGCCGATCACCACATCACGCAGTTTCACATCGGCGCGAACCGCACCACATGAACCGACACGAATGATTTTTTTCACGCCAAAATCAGTGATCAGTTCTTTGGCGTAAATGGAGCAGGACGGGATACCCATACCGTGACCCATTACAGAGATTTTGCGGCCTTTATAAGTACCGGTGAAGCCCAACATGCCACGCACATTGTTCACTTCGCGCACGTCTTGCAGGAAGGTTTCGGCGATAAATTTCGCACGCAGTGGATCCCCTGGCATTAATACAACGTCAGCGAAATCACCCATTTCAGCATTAATATGTGGCGTTGCCATAATCACTTTCCTTAAAAATCAGAGAATTAAAATTTATATTACTGAGCTGTTTTTAAGTTTGAACTACTTTGCACAGTTCAGAGAAAATCAGCCATCGCCAGCGTAGATGAGCACCGACAGTTTGGGCACGGCCAGCGCACAGCCCCCGGAGCGTACACGCAGTACGTGAGGAGGGCGAGCACTGCTCGGGTTCAAAATGGCACGCTCAGCTTAGCTGAATGACTTAAAGCATATTCTTACCGTAATCCATTGGGGATAGATTGAAATATGTCGCTACCGTCTGCCCAATATCAGCAAAGGTCTCACGATGCCCAAGCGATCCTGGTTTGACTTTCGGGCCGTAAACCAAGACCGGAATGTGCTCACGGGTATGGTCAGTGCCCGGCCAGGTTGGGTCACAACCGTGGTCAGCCGTCAGGATCATGATGTCATCCTCTTTTACCAGCGCCATCAACTCAGGCAGGCGGCGGTCGAACAGTTCCAATGCAGCAGCATAACCAGCAACGTCGCGACGGTGACCGTAAGAAGAGTCAAAATCCACAAAGTTAGTGAACACGATAGTGTTATCACCGGCTTTCTTCATTTCTTCTATCGTGGCATCAAATAGCGCATCCAGACCGGTGGCTTTCACTTTCTGAGTGATACCCACATGCGCATAGATATCGGCAATTTTACCGATAGAAACCACTTCTCCCCCTTTCTCATCCACCAGTTTTTTCAACATGGTTGGTGCTGGCGGTTCAACGGCCAGATCATGGCGGTTACCGGTGCGTTGGAAGTTACCCGGCTTGTCACCAATAAACGGACGCGCAATCACACGGCCAATATTGTAGCCACCTTCGGTCAGTTCTTCGCGGGCAATTTCACACAGCTCATACAAGCGATCCAGGCCAAAAGTTTCTTCGTGGCAGGCAATCTGGAACACCGAGTCCGCCGAGGTATAGAAAATCGGTTTGCCGGTTTTCATATGCTCTTCACCCAATTGGTCAAGGATAACGGTCCCACTTGAGTGACAGTTACCCAGATAACCCGGCAGGTTGGCCCGTTTTACCAGTTTATCCAACAGTTCCTGTGGGAAACTGTTTTCGACATCACTGAAGTAACCCCAGTCAAACAGCACCGGCACCCCCGCAATCTCCCAGTGGCCTGACGGTGTATCTTTACCGGAGGATAACTCACTGGCATAACCATAGGCACCAATGATGTCTGCATTCTTATCCAGCCCAACTGGGAATTTACCGGTGGACTCTTCGGCAGCTTTACCCAACCCTAAACGACTCAAGTTTGGCAGCGTCAATGGGCCACTACGACCAACGTTAGCTTCACCACGGGCGCAGACCTCAGCAATGTGGCCCAGTGTATCGGCCCCTTGGTCACCAAATTTGTTAGCATCGGCGCTGGCACCAATACCAAATGAGTCCAATACCATAATAAATGTACGTTTCATTATTTTCTCCTGCGTGGGTTCACGCTCTGGGGCAGCTACGTTCATTTGCTCCCCCATGTAATTAATCTGTTTTTGCTAACATTTGCCGTCGAAAGCAAATAGCGTCAATAACAAAAGTATGGCGTTTATTCAGTAATACGGCGATAGATAACCGGTGTTTCTTCCGGCGCTTTGTCACCCAAGGTGATCGCCGCACGTAGTGCGTCTGCTGCCTGCTGCCAGTCGTCTTCGTTATTGGCATGAATCACCGCTAATGGCTGCTGGCCATCAACACCAGTCCCCAGACGTGCCATTTCAGTGATACCAACACTGTAATCAATAGGATCAGTTGCCCGCCGACGACCACCGCCGAGGGAAACCACCGCCATACCCAGTGCACGGGTATCCATCGCGGTAACAATGCCGGCTCGTTCAGCAAAGACCGGTTTGCTCAGCGTGGCAACCGGTAGGTAGCTGTCATAACGCTCAACGAAATCACTTGGGCCTTTTTGCGCCGCCACCATGCGACCAAAGAGTTCTGCTGCTTTACCGTTATCCAGCACCGCCTGTAACTTGGATCTGGCGTCAGCATCATCTTGCGCCAAACCACCTGATAACAGCATCTCAACGCACAGCGCCATCGTCACTTCTAACAAGCGTGGATTACGATATTCACCCGTCAGGAAGCGCACCGCTTCGCGCACTTCAACCGCATTACCGGCGCTGGAAGCCAACACCTGATTCATATCAGTCAATAGTGCCGTCGTTTTACAACCCGCGCCGTTAGCCACACTGACAATGGCCTGTGCTAAATCGGCAGATAGTTGATATGTCGGCATAAAAGCACCAGAACCCACCTTCACATCCATCACCAACGCATCCAGCCCCTCAGCCAGTTTCTTCGCCAAAATAGAAGCGGTAATCAGTGGAATGGAATCTACAGTGGCGGTGATATCACGGGTAGCGTAGAAACGTTTATCTGCCGGTGCTAATGAGCTGGTTTGACCAATGATGGCGACACCGACGTCCTGAATGATTTTACGGAACGCATTATCATCGGGGAAAATATCAAAACCGGGTATAGCTTCCAGTTTGTCCAAGGTTCCGCCGGTATGGCCCAAGCCACGGCCAGAAATCATCGGCACATAGCCACCACAGGCTGCGACCATCGGGCCGAGCATCAGTGATGTCACATCACCCACGCCACCGGTAGAGTGTTTATCCACGATGGGGCCGTTTAGATTAAGGCTCTGCCAGTTGAGCACCGTGCCAGAATCACGCATTGCCATAGTAAGTGCCACGCGCTCCGGCATGCTCATGTCATGGAAATAGATGGTCATCGCCAAAGCAGCAATCTGCCCTTCGGAAACCACATTGTCGCGGATCCCATTGATAAAGAAACGAATCTCTTCTTCGCTCAGTGGCTGACCGTCGCGTTTTTTACGGATAATTTCTTGTGCCAGAAACACAGCATCCCCCTGACCTAAATAAGGATAAAAGCCGCACGGCAGGCTAGTCGCCCGCAGCGCATCGGCTAAACTCAATGATTGCGATAATGATTAGTAACCGCTACTTTTGCTATCACTCTGATGGCCCAGCGTGGTTAATAAGCTGGCTAACAGACTGGATGCGCCAAAGCGGAAGTGGCGGGCGTCGGCCCAACCCTCACCCATCAATTGATCGGCCAGTTGCAGGAATTGCGCGGCATCTTCGGCAGTACGTACTCCGCCCGCTGGCTTAAAGCCGACGGTTTTACCCACACCTAAATCACGGATAGTGCTCATCATAATACCCGCACTTTCCAATGTGGCATTGACCGGCACTTTACCGGTGGAGGTTTTGATGAAATCCGCGCCAGCTTTAATAGCAATTTCAGCGGCTTGACGGATCAAGTGCTCTTGCTTTAACTCACCGGTCTCTATGATTACTTTCAGTAATACATTCGCGGCAGCGCAGGCTTCTTTGCACTCTTTCACTAATTCGAAGCCGACCTTATCATTACCCGCCATTAAGGCGCGGTAAGGGAAAACCACATCCACTTCATCAGCACCATAGGCAATGGCGGCACGGGTTTCGGCCAGTGCAATAGCAATATCATCATTGCCATGTGGGAAGTTGGTCACTGTCGCAATACGGATTTCAGGGGTACCCTGCTCGCGCAACGTTTTACGCGCAATAGGAATAAAGCGGGGATAAATACAGATTGCCGCCGTGTTACCGGCAGGGCTTTTTGCCTGATGACACAGCGCGATAACCTTATCATCGGTATCGTCGTCATTCAGGGTAGTTAAATCCATCAAACTCAGTGCGCGTTTGGCATAATCGTTAAGATTCGCGCAGGCGGTTAAATCGGTCATAAAACTCTCCAACACTATTTCAGCCCCAGCACCTTGCCAGAACTGAGCATCTATTTATGAGCGGACAAAGAGACCGTACCGGCATCTTTGGTGATTAAAAGTCCCTCTCAGTAGGCGTAATTGTTGCAGTCAGGCAAATAACATAGCCCTAATGAGAAGGTTCTAAGCTCAATACGTTGGCGAGCGGACTTGGTTCCTTGAAGATAGCCCCTATGGGTGGCAATTGAGATCCATCTCACCGCACTAACTACTTGGTCATTGCTTACATCACTGATGCAATGAGACTCCATACACACTTTAGGCTTTCATTCCGAAAGCCAATAACACTATTTGAACACGTTATCGGCAGCTTAGGTGTGTTCAATTTCACACTAATCAATAGTAACTTGTAACGAGACGGAATTATATGTGATTAGAGTCACAAAATAACCTAATTTATAGCTTTCTGACCACGATACGCTCACTCGCTTCAAGAATAGCCTATGGGCAGGAATACGCAGTATTGTAGGCCTGAACCATAAAAAATTAAGCGTCAGCGGCGCAGACAGTTTGGGTGCGGACAGCGCGCAGGGACTGGAGCGTACACGAAGTAGGTGACAGGTCCCGAGCACTGCCCAATCCCAAAATGGCAAGTCAAGCTAGCCTAATTATAATGCCAGGAAGAAACCGGCGATCGTCGCACTCATCAGATTCGACAATGTGCCTGCTGCTACCGCTTTCAGGCCGAAACGCGCGATATCGTGACGGCGGTTTGGGGCCATGCTACCCAAGCCACCCAATAAGATGGCAACAGATGACAAGTTGGCAAAACCACACAGCGCGAAGGAAATAATAGCCTTAGTGTGCTCGGAAAGAACCTGTAAACCCGCGGCTTTGACTAACTCTTCTGCCTGGAGATACTGACCGAAATTCATAAATGCTACGAATTCGTTAACGATAATCTTCTGGCCGATAAATGAACCAGCCACCATCGCTTCACTCCATGGGATGCCTATCAAGTAAGCAATCGGCGAGAATACCCAACCCAGAATCAACTCTAGCGAAAGTTGTGGATAATCAAACCAGCCACCAATCCCACCCAGAATACCATTGAGCAGAGCAATCAAGGCGATAAAGGCCAGCAGCATTGCCCCTACATTCAATGCCAGTTGCATGCCGGAAGCCGCGCCAGATGCCGCTGCATCAATAACGTTAGCCGGTCGTTCATCTTCAGCAATCAAGGTTGTAGCATCAACGTTATCGTGCGTTTTTTCAGTTTCCGGCACCATCAGTTTAGCAAACAGTAACCCACCCGGAGCTGCCATAAAGGAAGCAGCAATCAGATATTCCAATGGTACCCCCATTTGCGCATAACCGGCCAATACTGAACCGGCAACGGAAGCTAAACCGCCGCACATTACCGCAAACAGTTCAGATTGGGTCATGGTGGCAATATAAGGGCGCACCACTAACGGCGCTTCAGTTTGGCCAACAAAGATATTAGCTGTGGCGGAAAGGGATTCAGTACGTGAAGTGCCCAGCAACTTTTGTAAACCGCCGCCCAATACCTTAATAACGATTTGCATGATGCCAAGGTAATACAGAACGGCAATCAATGATGAGAAGAATACAATTACTGGTAATACTCGCAGGGCGAATACAAAGCCGCCACCACCAAAAACTTCAAACATTTTGTCAGAAACCAAACCGCCAAAAATAAATGAAATCCCCTCATTACCGTAGGCGATAACGTTAGCGACTCCTTCTGACATACCGCCCAGAATGCGGCGCCCGATGGGCACATATAATACCAGCGCACCAATAGCGATCTGGATAATAAATGCACCAACAACAGTGCGGATATTAATCGCCCTATAATTACTTGAAAGAAGTACGGCTATTAATATCAGTACTGCCATTCCAACCAGACTCATTAGCATGTCGCTATCCCTAATAGTGAAATCATTAATTAAATTGAAATAATTTTCGGGGGATTATACCGACATGAAGGCGCTATCAAATAATCTCTGTCACAAATAAACACAACTAAAAGCAACCGAATCAACGTAAGTGTGACGATGGTCACATTAAAAAGCGAAAATAAAGAGATCACACAAATTATTAGTATGGTTTGTATATTCCCGGAGGTGATTTAAAGTGGGCAGCTATCGGCGGGCGGTAATCGGAACAAACGTTGACTATTCGCTAACAACTGGCTGGCAATCTGTTGTGGCGCTTCAGAGCGTAGCTGACACAACACGCTGAACACATCAGCAGCCCGCTCGGGCCGGTTTGGCTGCCCCTGAAAACCGGCTAACGGCATATCTGGCGCGTCGGTTTCCAGCAGTAATGCGGAAAGAGGCAATGCGGCCATGACACTCCGGGTTTTCTGTGCCCGCACATAAGTAATGGTCCCACCCACACCAATATAATAACCCAAGCGAATAAATGCCTGCGCCTGCGCCAGGCTACCGGCGAAACCATGTACAACACCGGTGCGCGGCAACGCCGTTTTACGCAGCACCGAGGCTAATTGGTCATGGGAACGGCGAGAATGCAGAATAACGGGGAGATCATGCTGTTTAGCCAGCTTAAGTTGGGCCTGCAATAGCGCCAACTGGCGTGGTAACTGCGGCTCATCCATATAAAGATCCAGGCCAATTTCCCCCACGGCCACCAGCTTGTGAGTTTTGTTCGCCAGATAGGATACCAGTGTCGCCAAATCGGCCTCTTGATGTTGAGCGATATAAAGTGGATGCATGCCGAGTGCGGCAAAAAGGGGTGGATAGTTCGCAGCCAAGGCTAAAATACGGGGAAAATAAGCAGCACCCACCGCAGGAACAATCAATTGCCTGACATTCGCCTGAGCCGCAGTGACTAAACTGGCCGCTTCAGCACCACTGAATGGAGGGAAATCAAAGTGACAGTGGGTATCGATAAAATAAGCTTTATCGCTAAGATTCACTATCTGCTCACTCACTTCTACCATTAGACGGTATCACCTTTGTTTTTTGCCACACTGGCAGGCAAAATTATCTCAACTGGCAAGGGCTTTCTATTGGTATTCGTCGGAATAATCAACCCATTGTCACTCACACTCATCTGAGCCGGTAGGCCATAGTGAGTGGCGGTCACTGAATCCGCTGGTGTAATGATATCCGGCGTTTGAGTAATATCAAATGAAGAGTCATCAGTATCAATTAGCTCTGCCATATCATCTGGTTGATTAATATCTTGTGGCTGAATGATACGACGTGAAAGTGAAATCGAGGTTTTCTCCCCATTGATTCCAGCCTGATCCCGTTGATCTTGCGGTAATAGCCAGTGCCCGACGGTAGCCAAAAAATAGCGACCACAACGGCGGCCTAAATGATAATCACGATTTAGTGCCGCGACCCGGCTCCCCAGTGCATTACTGGCAAGTGGCTTAGGCGGAAAAATTTCGAAAATACGCAGGTCACCGGGCGGCTTTTCAATAAATTGCTGAATACGGTGATAGCTCTGCTCATGTTGCTGCATAATCCGCACCAGTTGTTGCAAACTGCTTTCACTCAGCCAATGTTCCATCCGCTTCATCCATTGCGGCGTGTAATAGGCCTGCGACGGTACAGTCCGAATCACCACAATAGTATCAGCGCCACGGCGGTAGGCTTCCTCCACCGGGATGGCATCACTGATGCCACCATCCTGATAACTGATCCCCCCCAAATCTACCCCCTGACGGTATAAACCAGGGATAGCACTGGACGCTTTAATGGTCGGCAGCCAGCTTTCTCGAGTGGGGGAAATATAGGTGGGTTCAAAATCATCACTACGGCAGGCACACATTAAGAATTCACGGCCATTGCGTAAATGCTCTTCAGCATGATCCATGGCCAGAGGCAACTGCTGGGATGTGATATCCACCAACCAGTCGAGATCAATTAAGTGGCCACCACGCACAAAACGTAATGGGTTAAAGAAATTAGCGGTGGTGGTGTAGCGGGTTATGACGCGGCGAGCGTAACCGGGTTGACCGCAGATAAAGGCAGATAGATTTTGTGCACCGGCAGAGGTGCCAATCATCAGATCAAAAGGGTTAAAGCGGGCGCGTTGAAATTCATCCAGCACACCGGCTGTAAAAATTCCCCGCTGCCCGCCTCCCTCACAAACCAACGCCATTTTTCCGGGTTGGTATGGTTTATAGGCGAGTGGCTCAATATTACCGAGCGTGATAGGTATTCTGTATCCCACCATCTATCCTTAATTCGTTACAACAGGTGCCGAGGATACCCCGTCTTACCCTTTGCTGTAACCCTCTCGCCTGACTAAAGGCGCTTACGGCCTGTAAACAGACTGATGAGGAATAGGACAATACCCACTACGAAGACGACTTTTGCGGCCCAGGCTGCCGTACCGGCTAGCCCACCAAAACCTAATGCCGCAGCGATTAAAGCAATAATCAAAAATATAATGCCCCAGCGAAACATAAGCCTCTCCTTCCCGTTTTAAAAAATGGCTTTCTACCCGTTATACTTCAAGCCGCAGGAGTGTTAGCTGCACTCAATCACCCGAATCACTTACCAATGTAAGCTCATCGGTACTCACTCGCTTGCCGCCTTCCTGCAACTCGAATTATTTAGGGTATGTAAACTCGCGTTCAAAAATCACTCTTTAACAGTAGCGTATTTGACAGAAGTCGTATTATTTGGATTTGTGGATGAGTTATTTGGCTGACAAACTTATTAACGGGTATCCCGTGGATTATTTTATTTCCCCACGAAATACCCATCAGCCGATAATAATTAAGGTTTGATGCTCAGATCATTTTTAACGCTTTTCACGCCATCAACGGCTTTAGCAATACTTTCAGCACGTTCGGACTGAGCTTTATTCTCAACACTACCTGATAACTGCACCACACCTTCGGTGGTTTCTACTTTCACTTTACGTGAGGGTACGATGTCATCAGCCAGCAATTTGGCTTTGATTGAACTGGTTGTTGCAGCATCGCCAGCATATTCACTGACTGATTGTGATTTCTGGTCTTTCACATGCAGCTTATCGCTGACAGATTTAACGCCTTCAACGTTTCCGGCAATTTCAACGGCAGTTTCAGCTTCAGCCTGAGAAGTCACAAAACCAGTCAGAGTGACCACACCATGGTTGGTTTCAACAGAGATATCAGTGCTTTTAAGAGATTTCTCTTCCAACAGAGCGCTTTTCACTTTAGCTGTTGCAGCGCTGTCACCCATGTAGTTATCGACTTTCTTCATGGAGCTATCGAGTTTCGCGCCGGTGCTGTCTACTACGTTGTTTGTCTTATTGAGCATGGTGTCTTCAGCGAACACGCTACCACTCATAAGTGCAGTACCTAAGACAATAGCCATCATTGAACGGGCAAATTTTGTATTTGTCATCGATTTCTTCCTTTGTCGTTATAAACCGTAAAGGGTTATGAAACTTAACTTGTTATAACACCCAAACTTACGGATTTTACGCCACCCAGAGAGGTGACCAGTTGATGAATACTTTACGATTACTACAGGTTATTTGACCTAAAATTGATGCACGTCAATCCTGCGTGTACCTATAAAGATAGAGCATCTCTGAATAAATACAGTCGGAATCGCCCTAAAGCCGGATTTTTATGATTAAGTAGGAGTTATCCTAAGGAGGAAATAGTGAAGACAATTAATGAATCGGGGTACCCTGTACCCCGATAGAGTGCGGCTTGGCGGGTGATTAATGTTCGCGAGTTTTACGGAAATTCACTTCCGGGTAACGTTCTTGCGTAATATTAAGATTTACCATCGTTGGGGCGATATAGCTCAAGTTATCACCACCATCTAATGCCAGATTAACCTCATTCTTACGTTTAAACTCTTCGAACTTCTTCACGTCATCACATTCAACCCAACGGGCAGTAGAGACGTTAACTGATTCATACACCGCTTCCACGTTGTATTCACTTTTCAGTCGTGAAGAGACCACTTCAAACTGTAGAACACCGACTGCGCCAACAATCAAATCGTTGTTGGTCAACGGGCGGAACACTTGCACCGCACCCTCTTCTGACAACTGAACCAGACCTTTTAGCAACTGCTTCTGTTTCAATGGATCACGCAGGCGAATGCGGCGGAACAATTCAGGGGCAAAGTTCGGTATGCCGGTGAACTTCATATCTTCACCCTGGGTGAAGGTATCGCCAATTTGAATGGTACCGTGGTTATGCAAGCCAATGATATCGCCAGCAAAAGCTTCTTCTACATGAGAACGGTCACCAGCCATAAAGGTCAGTGCGTCTGAAATTACTACGTCTTTCTTGGTTCGCACCTGACGCAGTTTCATCCCTTTCTCAAAACGGCCAGAAACCACCCGCATAAAGGCAACACGGTCACGGTGTTTCGGATCCATATTTGCCTGAATTTTGAAAACAAAACCGGTAAATTTGGGTTCAGCAGCAACCACTTCACGGGTATCGGTTTTACGTGGCATCGGGGCCGGAGCCCATTCAACCAAGCCATCCAACATATGATCGACGCCGAAGTTACCCAAAGCGGTACCGAAGAACACCGGCGTTAAGTCACCAGACAAGAAAGCATCATGCTCGAATTCATGAGAAGCCCCCTGTACCAGCTCCAGTTCCTGACGGAACTGTTTAGCCAAGTCCTCACCTACCGCTGCATCCAAGTCTGGGTTATTCAGCCCTTTGACGATGCGCACTTCCTGAATGGTGTGGCCTTTACCCGTCTGATAGAGATACGTTTCATCTTTATAAAGGTGGTAAACCCCTTTAAACAACTTACCGCAACCAATCGGCCAGGTGATTGGTGAACAAGCAATTTTCAGCTCACGTTCCACTTCATCCAGCACTTCCATCGGATCACGAATATCGCGGTCCAATTTGTTCATAAAAGTGAGGATTGGTGTATCACGCAGACGAGTTACTTCCATCAGCTTACGGGTTCGATCTTCAACCCCTTTTGCCGCGTCAATCACCATCAGACAGCAGTCCACGGCGGTCAGAGTACGGTAAGTGTCCTCGGAGAAGTCTTCATGCCCCGGGGTATCGAGTAAGTTAACCAGACAACCGCCATACGGAAATTGCATCACCGAGGTGGTGATGGAGATCCCGCGTTGCTTTTCCATTTCCATCCAGTCTGATTTGGCATGATGGCTTGAGCCACGGCCTTTTACCGTACCGGCGGTCTGAATTGCGTGTCCGAACAACAACACTTTTTCGGTAATGGTGGTTTTACCGGCATCGGGGTGGGAAATGATCGCGAAAGTACGTCTTTTCGCGACTTCCAGTGCGTATTCACTTGGAGACATAATTTGAGATTTCTACTTTTAAGCCGCCCTGCTCTGGGCCTCATATCCTATTGATATGCGGGTCAGGCAAAGCGAGGCATTGATTGTGGCGCTATACCCTGCTTATTGGAAATTGCAGCAGGCTTAGCGGCAACTCCTATCACGTCGGGTATAAGTGGCTATAGCGCGGTATTTTCTCTGATTTATGCGAGATAGACAATTTATTCAAGACAAACAGTCGTTATTCAAGACAAACAGTCATTATTCACGACTGACAATCGGCAAAACGGGGCTATCCCATCGGCAGCGCCATCATAATGGCATCTTCACGCCCATCGGCACTTGGGTAATAGTTGCGCCGCACAGAAACCTCGTTAAAGCCTAAGCTCTCATAGAGGGCGATAGCCCGTGCGTTTGAAGCCCGCACCTCAAGCCAGAGAGTGACGATATCACGTGTTGCCAACTGCTCAATCAGATGTTCAAGCAGTAAACGGCCATACCCCTGCCGCTGATAGTGCGGATCGATGGCGATATTAAACAGCGTCGCTTCATCCAACACCATTTGGGTAATGGCGAAACCGACCATTTGTTGACTGACACTCAACTTAAAATTGAGATAGCGCTCCCCTTGGTTACTGACCAGGGTTTTTTCCGTCCACGGGAAAGCGTGGCTGGCTTGCTCAATTTTGTACGCTGTGGCCAGATCGGCTGGCGTCAGGATAGAAATCTGCTTCATGGTGACAAATCTGCTGCCAAAGTGCGCGCTTAGCGCTCGCGTCTTGATAAAGTCCGGCCAATGCCGGGCTGTGTAACTGCGCGCCAGCGACCGCAAGCGGTTCACTGATGCCCAATCGCCAACTGTTGCACTGCGTATCTTCCGGCAACATTGCAACCCTGTCTGGCGTCAGCGCATAAGCCTGACGCGGCGTGAGACCCAAGCTGTGCAACACATCACACAACAGGGGATCATCATATTCAGGAAGCAGGTGTGCCACAATCAGCAGTCGGGTATCTTCGGGTAAACGAACTGCGATTTCACCCTGCAAGACGGCCGGGCGGCGCAATGTCCACTGCGTAATGCCTAGCTGTTGTAACAGCAAGTCTCGTCTTGATGCCATGCCATTTCCTGTCAGAGCGACCCGTATTTCGACGCTATGCTAGCAAACCCATCGAACATGCGCCAACAAACCTCTATAATCCCCGATCATATTATTAAGGAGCCAAAGACTGATGTCAGCATTAACCCCAGCCAGTGAAGTGATACTGCGCCATAGTGATGAATTTATAGCCCGCCATGTGTTGTTTGCCGGTGATTTACAAGATGCGCTGCCAGCGCAGTTTGATGCAGCCGGGGTACGGGTTCATACCAATCAATATCACCACTGGCAATTACTGAGCAATACGCTGGAAGAGAATGTGCAATTCGGTCTTTTGGCCACTGCCGACATAGTGGCTAACTGCGATACGCTGGTTTATTACTGGCCGAAAAGCAAACAGGAAGCCCAGTTCCAATTGGCTAATCTCCTTTCGTTATTGCCTGTCGGCACCGATATTTTTGTGGTGGGTGAGAACCGTAGTGGCGTGCGCAGTGCAGAAGAAATGTTATCTGAATTTGCGCAGTTGACTAAAATCGACAGCGCCCGCCGTTGCGGTCTGTACCATGGCCGGTTGGATAAACAGCCGGAATTTGATGCCGATGCCTGGTGGGAAAGTTACCAGGTGGGCGATGTGACAGTTAAAACATTGCCTGGCGTATTCAGCCGTGACTCGCTGGACTCCGGCAGCCATCTGTTACTGTCTACGTTCAGTGAGCCATTTAAAGGAAATGTGCTGGATGTCGGCTGTGGTGCAGGTGTGCTGGCCTCTGTATTGGCGCAGCAATCACCTAAAATCAAATGGACCCTGAGTGATGTCTCTGCGGCTGCTATTGAAGCCAGCCGAGCAACATTAGCGGTGAATAACATCGACGCGCAGGTGATTGCCAGCAATGTCTATTCCGACATTAAAGGCCGCTTCGAGATGATTATTTCGAATCCACCGTTCCATGATGGTATTCAAACCAGCCTGACTGCGGCGGAATTGTTGATCCGCGGCGCAACAGCTCACCTGCATGTCGGTGGTAAATTGCGGATAGTGGCGAACTCCTTCCTGCCTTACCCTGCACTGCTGGATGCGGCATTTGGCAGCCATGAAGTGCTGGCCCAGAATGGCCGTTTTAAGGTGTATCAGGCAACTGTCGGGCGTGCGCCACGAGACTCCAAGAAAAAACGTTAAAACTAGGCGTTAAGATGGGCCATCCCTTCCGCGCCGTAGCGTTCACCCGCTGCGGCATGGAACGGGAATACTGCATCCAGTGCTGCCAGCTCTTGCGGGCTAAGTGCCAGATCGAGTGCCGCCAGATTCTCTTCCAGATAAGCACGCCGTTTGGTCCCAGGGATTGGGACAATATATTTCCCCTGCGCCAATACCCAGGCCAGCGCCAGTTGAGAGGGTTTAACCCCTTTCGCGCGCGCCATTTCCACCACCGCATCGGCTAATACCAGATTCATGGCAAAATTATCCCCCTGAAAACGCGGGTTATGACGGCGAAAATCATCAGCAGCCAGATCTTCCGGGCGGCGTAACGCTCCGGTCAAAAAACCGCGCCCCAGAGGGCTATAAGCCACAAAACCCACACCTAACCGTTCGCAGGTCGCCAATACAGAGGATTCCACATCTCGTGTCCAAAGTGAGTATTCACTCTGTACTGCGGTAATTGGATGCATCTGATGGGCCTTCTCTAATGTTGCCACTGAGACTTCACTCAAACCGATATAACGTATTTTACCGGCAGTGACCAAATCAGCCAGAGTGCCAATCACATCTTCAACCGGTACACTCGGGTCGCCACGATGCTGGTAATAAAGGTCAATAACATCAACACCCAACCGCTTCAGGCTACCGTCAACAGATTTACGAATATAATCAGGCTGGCTACTGACGCCCCGCACTGTCGGGTCAGTCGGATCACGTACAATACCAAATTTAGTGGCCAGAAAGACCTGATCACGTTTGCCTTTAATGGCGCGTCCAACCAACTCCTCATTGGTAAACGGGCCATACATGTCAGCGGTATCGAGTAAAGTCACCCCCAACTCCAGCGCGCGATGTAACGTCGCAATGGATTCATTCACGTCCTGATTGGTGGAGTAAAAGTCACTCATCCCCATGCAGCCAAGCCCCAGCGCTGAGACTAGCGGGCCATTCGAACCTAATTGACGTTGTTGCATTGTGATATTCCCCGTTAATGATGTCGGAAGAAAGTGTGGTTGTTTAGCGAGGAAAGATAAATAATGCAGATTGCTCATTACTGTTCAAAAAACACCAACAATGGACGAGTGCAATCATGGACCAAATACAAGCTATGCGGATATTTGTCCGTATTGTTGAATTAGGTAGCTTCAGTCGCGCGGCGGAGAAACTACAATTGCCCCGTGCAACGGTCAGCCATACCTTAAAACGGTTAGAGCAGCGCTTAGGCGTGCGTTTATTGGTGCGCACCACCCGGCAAGTGAATATCACCGCGGAAGGCACACTGTATTACCAGCGTTGCTTGCAATTACTGTCGGCGTTTGAAGAGGCTGACTCGCTGTTCAGCCATCAGCGGCTGCAACCGGAAGGGAAAGTACGCATTGATATGCCACATTCGCTAGCCCGCAATGTGGTTATCCCCGCACTAAATGACTTTTATCAGCGTTATCCCCATATCACGCTGATTCTCGGCGCGAATGACAGTACCATTGACCTGATGCGTGAAGGTGTCGATTGTGTTTTGCGTGCATGGCTGCCCCATGATGAGCAATTAGCAGCACGTAATATTGGTCAGCAACCACAGATAACCTGTGCGTCACCAGCTTATCTCGCCAGATATGGTGTTCCACAGTCCCTCGACGACCTGGCCGGCCATCAAGCGGTGGGGTATTTCTCACAGATGAATGGCCGTGATTACCCATTAGAATTTGTTTATCAGGGGAAAGTTGAAAGCCGCACATTACCTGGCATCTTGAGTGTCAATGGTGCCGATGCTTATACCGCAGCCGGTGTCGCAGCCCCATTCCCGAACGAAACGCAACAAACCATCATGCGTTATGCAGCGAGTAGATACTCTAAAAATACCTCATTCGGTGAGCTGTATTCCAGAGATTTGCGCCCCCGAGTGTTGAGGATGTGCTCCAGTCTCGCAATATCTTCATCGCTGACGCCATTAAAATCGGTTCCTTTCGGATAAAACCGCCGTATCAGACCGTTGGTATGCTCATTCAACCCCCGCTCCCAGGAATGATAAGGCCGGGCAAAGTAAACCTTTGCGCCCGTTACCTGAGTGATGTCCTTATGTTTCGCAAACTCGGGTCCGTTATCTGCCGTCAGGGTTTTAAACTCGCAGAAAGTATTCGCCACGATGTCCCTGAACGCTTCCACGACGCTCTCAGCGCACTTATTGGGGAGTTTACGGATAATGACCTGCTTTGTGGCTTTGTCCACGACCGTCAGCAGGAATGACTTCTGGTCTTTGCCAAAAATCGTATCGATTTCAACATGCCCGGGAACCTGTTTGAGTTCAGCCTCAGCAGGCCTGTGCTCAATGCCAACCCTGTCCGGGATGGGCGTGCGTCCGGGCTCACCCGTATCATAGCGATAGCGTTTACCCCGGTGAGGGAGCTGAAGGTAAAGCTTACCGCCAGCCTGTCTGTCCGAACGGATATAGCGGTAGAGGGTATTTTTGCTGACGGCGATATCAAACTGGATTTTCAGTCTCCCACAGATAACCTCAGGGGAGGTATGTACAGCCAGCGCCTGCCGGAGAAAGTCTTGTGTCTGCTGGCCCAGAGGGACACAGGCATTGTGTGCCGAGGTGGCGCCCCGCCGTTGTCTGGCTAAGGCATCAGCGCGTCTGGAGGAGTAAAGTCCGTTGAAAGCGGGGTCCGTATTACGCCTGAGCTCCCGGCTCAGGGTAGAGCGAGAGACATCCAGTTCTCTGGCAATGCAGGACTGATTAACGCCTTCAGCTTTTCGTTTTTCGATGTAAAAGCGCTCATGCTGAGTCAAATGTTTTCCCTTCATGCAACAGGGTCTCCGACAGGGTCAATACGGCTATTTTATCCGTACCTGACCGGTGGGTCACTTTGTTGCATTTCGTTTGGGAATTGGCGGCAGGCCTAGGATTGATTCAAGCTCCCACGCCAGGTATTCAGAGCCAATTAACCCAAGGCGAGCTGATTGAGGTGTTGCCCCACTGTCCACCACCGGCCATGCCGCTGTTTATTATGTTCCCTGCGGGGCGTTTTCTTGCCCCTAGAGTAAGAGTGCTGATTGACTGGCTGATTGAACTGTTTTCCGATTATCCACAGTTATCACCAACACAACCAAGCGGGCGTTAAAAACTAAAAATACTTCTGTAATCAAATCAATTGCTCAACATATGATGCTTTTTACAGCAAACGTCCCGCTTAGGGGAAATAAGTATTGACCTGAACGCGAAAATCTCTAGAATTCGCCTCCGTAGTTGCTTTATAAAAGTGATGTTCCGGTACGCGATGGTGGCGGAATTGGTAGACGCGCTAGCTTCAGGTGTTAGTGTTCTTACGGACGTGAGGGTTCAAGTCCCTCCCTTCGCACCAAACATACTTTTCTTGGCGATTCGTAGTATATCCCCAAAGTAATTGGTATTGCAGGCAGCAAACAAACCCAGATAGGCTTACTCCGGTAAGTGATTGAGGTTTAATAGCCTGTGGCTTCAAGTACGAGGGGAGATTTATATTGCACAGCACATGCGATGGTGGCGGAATTGGTAGACGCGCTAGCTTCAGGTGTTAGTGTTCTTACGGACGTGAGGGTTCAAGTCCCTCCCTTCGCACCAAGCTGGTGATATAAATCCTAAGCTTTACTTTTTTAAGATATACCCAAAATAATTCGAATTGCAGAAAGGCGGCAAACGAGTGAACTCCCAAGAGCTTACACCAGTAAGTGACTGGGGTGAACAAAGGCAGCCAACGCACATGTAGTTTGAAGTATGACGGATATAGCAGTAAGAAATCATTTGGGCGATGGTGGCGGAATTGGTAGACGCGCTAGCTTCAGGTGTTAGTGTTCTTACGGACGTGAGGGTTCAAGTCCCTCCCTTCGCACCACAATGATTTCAAAAGCACAGTAATACCTCTCTTCTGGCAAGACCCCTTCCTAAAATACACGTAAATACCTGTAATACAGAAAATTCAGCCAATGCTATTGGGTTCAATGCATCCCACTGTGCATTAACACCGCCATCAGGCCACCCAACAGCGCCAGACATGATGGCAGCAATAAGAAATGCCGTAACCGCGCGTGATACAACATGCTAACCGTGGCTAGCATGGCGAGCACAATCAGGATACGTAACTGACCGACGGTGATATCAGCCCATCCCAAAACCGGCAGTAAAGCAAAAGGCAGCAATATCCCCCAACCACTAGACATACCACGGCTCAATAACCCACTGATCCCACACCAGCGATAAGCGGCTAATCTGGCTGTAATCATAACAACGGCCCCAATTGATAATGATAACTAATATCATATATCACTCTATCGTAGTCTGCACTATGAAGTTGTTAGCAGCGGACAGACAGCGACAACATCAAGTTAAGAAACATCATGATGACAGGCTGAAACAAAAATGGTAATTTTGGTTAAGAAAATTCCTAAAACGATACTAAAGCGCTTCAAACAAAAATAATTACTAAGAAAAACTATTTATCGTGATGCCTAAATAATAGGGCTTCATGAGGATATTGTTTATTTGTCTACTGACAGCACGACATTATGCAGAGTGAATTGAATATGAATAGCCATTCCTACGATCAGCTTCTGAAAAGTAAGCATCGGCTCTCTTTACTGCTTTTTTTATTTCTTAATGCGTCGTCTTCTATTTTTAGTATGATATTACCGTCACCTGAAACGCCAGCAGTGACATTACCGATAGTACTGATCACGGTTATCAGCCTGAGCGCAGCAACTTATCTGATTTTTATTTCGAAGAATTATGCCAATAAACTGAATTTATTTTCAATAATCATGGGCGTGCTTTGGGCCTGGCAAATCATTCTTAAATACGAATATTTGGGTAATAATGAAAATAACTACTTACTACTCAGCCTGTTTACGATTTTCTTTATCAGCACCATAGCCCTGTCTGATAATTTCCTTGCTTTTTGTCTACACAGTGCACCAGCAGCATTAACCGTTATTTTACTCGACGATTTTCAAAATATTTTCCGTATTGTATTCACCATCATGCTGCCACTGATTGGTTTCTCCTTACATCATTTGATGCTACGTCGTAGTGATGACTTTACCCGAAAACTTGTCGCACGCCTTTATAATGAAAGGGAAAAATTCAGTGATTTAAGCATGATAGATCCCTTAACCAGTTTGTATAATCGCCGGGGTCTGGAGAATAAACTTGAAACACTACTGGCTCAGTCTCCCGGCAATCATTACGTATTGTTGCTCGATATCGACCATTTTAAAGCTTATAACGATAACTATGGTCACACGATGGGGGATCAAGCACTGGTACGTGTTGCGGCGGCTATCCGTGATGCTGTTCGTTCACGGGATATCGTGGTGCGCTACGGCGGCGAAGAGTTTTTAGTGTTACTGACTCATGTGAGTGAAGAGTATGCAAGCCAGCTGGCTGAGCGCGTGCGCCAACGGGTTTTAGGACTTGATATTCCACATGTTTTTAACCATAAAGTTTCTACAACCGTGACATTGAGCGCAGGTATTTCTCCTCTGCAAGCCTATGATCTGGCCTCCTCGCTTAAAGCCGCGGATGAAGCACTTTACCGGGCCAAAAAAGATGGCCGGAATAAAGTTGCCTTTGCCGGAGAGAAATTATCAAACGTTGAATCGTCACCTTGATTAAATGACGCGGTACAAACTCAATTATTATTTTCATCGATAATGGTTGAGTTTAATACTGCAATATTATATTTCACTTTCATTATGTTATTAAACCTTGTCATTGCATCTAAAAAAAATAAATCACTAGCTCATCTGCTGGCAGATAACATCTATTTAAGCGAATCATCCTTCCGCACAGTTGAACATAATTAGCGTTTAAAACTGTAAATTGCGCTATTACCCCCAGTTCAAATACCCATCCATCATCCAGGCAATGTTGCTCAATGTCTCAGGGTAATCTGGCCCATATTCGTATATCACAATACATGTACAATAATGATTATCATTTATAGAAAGAAAAGCCATGCAGGAAGAGTATTGCGAATCAGGGTCTGGGGCTTATCACTGTTTTTTACTATAACGGATTATTTTGTTGCTTTGCTAAACCGATTCTTCTACTTTTAGCAGCAAATAGGATTGAAGAAAACAGGGGTTTATCATGGAAAATACCATTTGGGTTTTAGGTGATGCTGTAATTGATTTAGTTCCTGAAAATTCAAATAATTACCTTAAGTGTCCAGGTGGCGCACCTGCCAATGTGGCGGTCGGCATCGCCCGATTGGGCGGTAAAAGTGCCTTTATTGGCCGGGTTGGGCAAGACAGTTTTGGTCGTTTTATGCAGCAGATATTACAACAGGAAAACGTCGATACCCACGCGATGACACAGGATCCGCTGCACCATACCTCTACAGTTGTGGTGGATTTAGATGAGCATGGCGAACGCACTTTTACATTTATGGTGACACCGAGTGCCGATCTATTCTTACAACCAGATGATTTACCTGAATTTAAAAACAATCAGTGGCTGCATTTGTGCTCTATTGCCTTAAGCCAAGAGCCGAGCCGTAGTGCCGCCTTTGAGGCGATGCGCCGTATGAAAGCCGACGGTGGTTGGGTCAGCTTTGATCCCAATATCCGTGCCGATATCTGGCGCGAACCACAAGCGTTGCTCCCCTGTCTGCAACAGGCGCTGTTATTGGCCGATGTAGTGAAACTGTCGTTGGAAGAACTGAACTTTATCTGCCCAGATCAGGATATTGCTGGCGCAATGGAACAGTTGATGGCCGACTATTGCTGCAAATTGCTACTGGTAACACTGGGTGCCAATGGCGTTTGGGTGCATAACCGCCATCGTCTGCAAAAATACCCGAGTAGGAAAATCACCCCAATAGACACGACTGGCGCGGGTGATGCCTTTGTCGCTGGGTTGCTGACAGCATTGGCACGGCTACCAAATTGGCATTTAGGTGCAGATCTCACCGCCGCCATCGATCAGGCGCAAGCCTGTGGTGCTTTAGCCACCAGCGCTAAAGGAGCAATGACTGCGTTACCTAATGCTCAACAGTTGCGGCATTTTCTTCAACCCGACCACTAACTGCATAAATCCTCTTCCGCATAAACCATTTAGGATGTCGCCTTTGACAGGCAGGCATCCGTCCCTTCTCCTACCTGTCACTCTTTTTGCTAAACACCCAGCATGTTAGCGCCTGCTACATGCATTATCGCGCGCGCCCTCTTCCTGCTCATCGCCTTATTCGTCTCAAAAAGTCATGCACTTTGCTGTCTGGATCACAATAGCTGAATCGGGTTAGCAAAATGTTTTGCTAATCCCAAAGGATCCCCCTTATGTTAGCCATGAAAAACCGGTTTAGCTGTTTAGCATAAATACAATCAATCACATACCGAGTGATATAAAATGATGATAAAACCAAGCTATCTTGCTGTATCAATAGGACTTATCCTTTCTTGTGCAGCGACAACCACCTCTGCAGCCTCACCCTCGTCTTCCTCAAACATGGATATTGAAGCCCGCCTCAATGCGTTGGAGCAACGATTACAACAAGCGGAACAGCGGGCAAAAAATGCAGAAACACGCGCCGAAATTGCCGAAAAACAGGCACAAAAGCTGGAAACTCGAACGCGTCAGGCAGAAGAAAAGACCGTTCAGGTGGCTAAGCGCACAGATAAACTGGAAAGCAAAACACAGGATGGCAACGGTTTTGAGTTTCATGGTTATGCCCGTTCCGGCCTGCTAATGAACGACTCTGGCACCGGCACCCAAGGTGGCCCGTATGTTACGCCAGCCGGCAGTACCGGAGGGGCAGTTGGCCGCTTGGGTAATGAGACAGAAACTTATGTTGAAGTCAATTTGGAGAAAAAGCAGAAGCTGGATAACGGTGCCACCACCCGCTATAAAGTGATGCTGGCTGATGGTCAGCGCAGCTATAACGACTGGACAGCCGACAGCAGTGACCTCAATGTGCGCCAGGCATTTGTCGAACTTGGCACCCTGCCAACCTTTAACGGTATTTTTAAAGACAGTACATTGTGGGCCGGTAAACGTTTCGATCGCGATAACTTCGATATTCACTGGCTGGATTCCGACGTGGTATTCCTTGCCGGTACCGGTGGCGGTATTTATGACATCAAATGGACCGATAACCTGAAGAGTAACTTCTCGTTATATGGCCGTAATTATGGTGAGATCGAGAATGTTAATAGCGATATCCAAAGCTATATTTTCACTGCCAATAACTATAGCGGCCCCTTCCAGTGGATGGTGAGCGGGTTGCGCGCCAAAGATAATGAGGCGCGCCAAAATAGCGGTGAAGCCGTTAATACTAATGCCACAGATAAAGGTATTCACAGCATGTTGGCCTATCACGGTGACAGCTTCTATGGGCTACGTGATGGTACGTCAAAAACCGCGCTGCTGTACGGCCATGGTTTAGGGGCTGAAGTAAAATCTATCGGGTCCGATGGCAACTTAACCAGCAGCGCAGATACCTGGCGTTTGGCGACTTACGGCACCACCGCATTAAGTAAAAACTGGAGTCTAGCCCCAGCAATATTGGCGCAACAAAGTAAGGATCGTTATGTCTCGGGCGATAGCTATAAGTGGATAACATTCAACACCCGCCTGATTCAGGAAATCACCGAGAACTTTGCATTAGCTTATGAAGGTAGTTATCAGTACATGAATCTGGATCCGCAGGGCTATAAGGATTATCACAAAGTCAGTGGCGGTTTCTATAAATTGACCTTCGCCCCAACCTTTAAAGCCGGTGATATCAGCAACTTCTTCAGCCGGCCAGAAATTCGGGTGTTCGCCACCTATATGGATTGGAGCCAAGATCTGGATAACTACGCCAAGGATGATTCCTTCGGTAAAGATGGTTTTGCTGCCGGCGGACAATGGAACTTTGGTATCCAAATGGAAACCTGGTTCTAACTATTACGCACCGCGGTAATCACGACGAATACCGCCTGCTGCCGTGACGATCCTCGGCATGCAGGAATAAAAATAAATTTGCGAGGGATATCATGAATATCAATGAGACCGTAACGGCTCTGCTCCCATTGCTTGGTGGTAAAGAGAATATCGTCAGTGCTGCACACTGCGCCACTCGCCTGCGCTTGGTTCTGGCAGATGATTCTTTAGTGCAAAAATCAGCGGTAGAAAAACTCGATGGCGTTAAGGGCTGCTTCAGCAATGCCGGGCAGTTACAGGTGATTTTCGGTACCGGGTTGGTCAATAAAGTTTATGCCGAATTTATCAAGGTAGCGGGTGTAAACGAAGCCAGTAAATCTGAAGCTGCCGCTGTGGCGGCGCGTAAACTCAATCCGTTCCAGCGCATTGCCCGCCTGCTATCCAATATTTTTGTCCCGATCATTCCGGCAATCGTGGCGTCCGGCCTGTTAATGGGCTTGCTCGGCATGGTAAAAACCTATGGCTGGGCCGATGCTGACAGCGCGCTGTTTATCATGCTGGATATGTTCAGCTCCGCTGCCTTTATCATTCTGCCTATCTTGATTGGTTTCACCGCGGCCAAAGAGTTTGGCGGTAACCCGTATCTGGGGGCAACACTGGGCGGCATTTTGACGCACCCAGCGCTAACCAATGCCTGGGGGGTGGCGGGCGGTTTCCATACTATGAATTTCTTCGGTATGGAGGTGGCGATGATTGGCTATCAGGGCACAGTATTCCCGGTGCTACTGGCAGTGTGGTTTATGAGTATGTTGGAAAAACGCCTGCGCAAAGTGATACCTGATGCGCTGGACCTGATCCTCACACCGTTTTTGACCGTAATCATTACCGGTTTTGTCGCGCTGTTATTTATCGGCCCTGCCGGGCGAGTATTGGGTGATGGGATCTCGCTGGTACTTAGCACACTGATAACCCATGCTGGCTGGCTGGCCGGGTTACTGTTCGGCGGGCTTTATTCCGTGATAGTGATAACCGGCATCCATCATAGCTTCCACGCCATCGAGGCCGGGCTATTGGGTAATCCGAATATCGGGGTCAATTTCTTGTTACCTATCTGGTCAATGGCAAACGTGGCGCAAGGCGGAGCCTGCCTGGCAGTCTACTTTAAAACCCGCGATGCTAAAATTAAAGCCATCGCCATCCCATCGGCATTTTCTGCCATGCTGGGTATTACCGAAGCGGCAATTTTCGGAATTAATCTGCGCTTTATCAAACCCTTCCTTGCTGCACTGGCAGGTGGTGCATTAGGAGGCGCTTGGGTCGTCGCGAATCATGTCAATATGACTGCGGTGGGCTTAACCGGTATCCCGGGCATCGCTATCGTACAAGGCAATTCAATTGTTAATTATCTGATTGGATTGGTTATTGCATTTGGCGCTGCATTTATTATCTCTCTACTGCTTAAGTACAAAACGGACAGCGAATAATGCAAGAAGTCAGTTTGCTAAAACAACTTACGCTGGCAGTGATGCGTGGTCAAATCCGCGCATCGCGTGACCCTCATCGGCCAGGCTGGCACCTGGCCCCCAGTGTCGGGCTGCTGAATGATCCCAACGGGTTTATTTATCATGCTGGCTATTATCATTTGTTCTATCAATGGAACCCGTTAGATTGCCGCCACGGCAGTAAATACTGGGGCCATTGGCGTAGTGTCGATCTGGTTCATTGGGAACATCAGCCTGTCGCATTGGTGCCCAGTGAAGAATATGAAAGCCACGGCTGCTACTCAGGTTCTGCCGTTATTGCTGATGACCGAATCACGCTGATTTACACCGGTAATGTGAAATATCCTGATGGCTCGCGCACCGCATTCCAATGTCTGGCACAGGAGAATGAGCGAGGGGAATACGACAAATTAGGACCAGTGCTCCCATTACCTGCGGGCTATACCGGCCATGTTCGCGACCCGAAAGTCTGGCAGCACGACGGTCAGTGGTACATGGTTTTAGGCGCGCAAGATAAGCAACTGCAAGGGAAAGTGCTGCTATTACGCTCCGATGATTTACGTAAATGGCATAATCTGGGTGAAATTGCCGGTTCTGGTCTGGGCGGATTAGGCCCGTTTGGCTATATGTGGGAATGCCCTGACATGTTCAGGTTAGCGGATCAGGAGGTGCTGATTTTCTGCCCGCAGGGCATCGCTGCTGAAGCAGAGCGTTATCGTAATACCTTCCAGGCTGGCTATTTACTGGGCCAATTGGATTATACCAAGGCAGCATTCAACCATCAGGATTTCCATGAACTGGATCTCGGCTTCGAATTCTACGCGCCACAAACCACGCTGGCCGCAGATGGCCGCCGCCTGTTATTCGCCTGGATGGGCATCCCGGATGAAGATGAGTTGTATCAACCCACCGTAGCCCATGGTTGGATCCATACCATGACCTGCCCACGAGAGCTGAGTCTGGTTGACGGCAAAGTCATTCAACGACCCGCGCGTGAATTGCAGGCATTGCGCCGTGAACATCGTCAGTGGCAAGGTCGTGCTCAACAGGCGCCGGCACTCTCCATCCGCAGTGCTGAAATGATAGTCGAGGTTAGTGCGCCATTTATCCTCGAATTAGGCGATGAAATGATGCTGATATGGGATGGTGAACGTATCACACTAAGCCGCCGCAATCTGCGTACCGGGCTGCAAGAGTTCCGTTATTGGCGCGGTCAATTGCAGCAGTTACAACTGCTCTGCGATAGTTGCAGCATAGAGATATTTATCAATCAGGGAGAGGCGGTAATGACTACATGCTACTTCCCGACTGAAGACCCGATAGCAATCTTTAACGGAAATGCTGAACTGTGTCTGCAACACTGGTTGTTGTCTTCGCCCATGTTAGAATGAACTATCTTTCAAGGCGACAGATTCACTCAGTGAAAAACAATAACCTGTGAAAAATCATAAACGAATTACCATTAACGATATTGCCAAACTGGCTGGTGTGTCGAAATCGACCACCAGTTTGGTGCTCAATGGGCGTAGCAAGGAGTATCGTGTTTCCGATGAAACGCGGGATCGTATTATTGCCTTGGCCAACGAACATAACTATCAACCGAGCTTCCACGCCCGTTCTCTACGCTCAACCCGCAGCCACACCATAGGATTGGTGGTCCCGGAGATGACCAATCACGGTTTTGCCCTGATTTCACGTGAGCTGGAGATGCTGTGTCGCGAAGCTGGATTACAGCTACTGATTGCCTGCACCGATGAGAATCCCGGCCAGGAGATGATGGCGGTCAATAGCCTGGTTCAACGTCAGGTCGATGGCCTGATTGTCGCCTCCAGCCAGCTCAATGACAGCGAATATCAAAAGATCAATGCCCGCCTGCCAGTGGTGCAGATGGATCGATTAATTGGTGAATCAGATTTGCCGCTGGTTATCACTGACTCGGTAGCCTCCACCGCCATACTGGTTGAAAACGTTGCCCGCCAACATCCTGATGAGTTTTATTTTCTTGGTGGTCAGCCACGCATCTCCCCTACTCGCGATCGGCTGGCTGGCTTTCAGCAGGGTCTGCAACAGGCAGGGGTGACCTGCCGCCCCGAGTGGGTCCTAAATGGCCATTACCTGCCCAGTTCCGGTTATGAAATGATTGCCCAACTCTGTGCACAATTAGGCCGCCCACCTAAAGCGGTGTTTACTGCCGCCTGCGGGCTGTTGGAAGGTGTACTGCGCTATCTCAATCAGCATCAATTAATGGACAGTGAGATTCATTTATGCAGTTTTGACGATCACTATCTGTTTGATTGCCTGCCGTTGAAAATAGATACCATCGCACAAGATTGCCAAGGGCTGGCACGCCACAGCTTTGAGATGATCACCAGCTTGATTGCTGAATCGGCACTGGCGCAAAATCAACTGATTCTGCCAGGGCAGATCCATTGGCGCCATCCGGGTTCTAAGGCGCTTAATGAGCAACACTGAACCGGTGACCACCCCTGCATTAGCCGACTCCTGGCGGCGCTGCCAAAAATTGATGCAAGCCCACCAATGGCGAGTACCTCACCGGGCCGTGGGTGCGACGTTCCAGTCAATTTGTCAGCGCAAAAATGACTTGCTGGTATTAGGTCAGGCGGCATTGGAAGATGCTTACGAATATATGGAATCACGCCCTTGTGTGCTGCTGATTCTGGATGAAAGTGGCTGTACTCTATGGAAATGCGGGCATCCACAAACGATAAGTCAGCTACAGGCATTAGGGATTGATTGCGGCAGTTATTGGGCAGAAGGGCTAATGGGTACCAATGCCCCGGCGCTGGCAATTGCTGAAGGCAACCCGATACAAGTCAGTGGCCAGCAGCATTTTAAACAGGCGCTGCATCCGTGGCGCTTTTGCGCTACTCCGGTGTATGACAACAGTGGCCGCCAACGGGCGGTCATTGTTTTAGGTAGCCTGCTCACCGAACATGCGGCAAGTGATTTGCCTCTGACATTGGCTATCGCCCGCGAAATTGGCAATTATCTCCACGCAGATAGCTTATTAGCAGAAACTAACCGTCATCTGAATGAACTCAATGCCCTACTCGATGGTGTGGACGATGGTGTCATGGCATGGGACCAACGCGGTTGCCTGCTGTATCTCAATCGTCGTGCTGCGGCTATTTTACAACTAGATGAAACCAGTAGCCTCGGCAAGCCGGTCACAGATTTGCTGACCTTACCCTCCTTACTGACCCACGCCATTTTACACCGTAATCCCCTCAGCCACGTCGAGGTGACCTTTGAGAATCAGCAGCAATTTATTCCGGCTCTCTTAACCCTCAAACCCATCCCAGATGGTAACCGCTGCGGCTTTATTGCATTACTCCATCCACAAGAATTACTGCGGCAAATGGTGCACAACCAATTAGGGGGGGCTAATTGTACTTTTGATGATATGCCGGTTGCTTCACTAGAAATGCGCCGCCTGGTGCGTTATGGCAAGCAGGCTGCCAAAGGTCGGCATCCGATTTTACTGCACGGGGAAGAAGGGGTCGGTAAACAGCAGTTGGGGCAAGCAATCCATAATGCCAGCAATCGCGCCGATGGCCCTTATATCGTCTTAAATTGTCAGGCATTGCCACAAAATTTCATGGCGCGAGAATTTCTTGGTAGTGATGCCAGTGAAGGGGAATCTGGCCAACCCAGCAAATTTGAACTGGCTAACGGTGGCACCTTATATCTGGAACAAGTTGAATATCTGTCGCCGGAAATGCAGTCAGCTCTGCTGCAAATCGTCAAAACTGGCATGGTAATGCGGGTCAACTCTAATCGGGTGATCCCAGTCGATGTCCGGATTATTACCGCCACCGGGGCAGATTTGCCCTTATTGGTTAAACAAGGGCGTTTTCGCCGCCAGCTATTTTATACCCTACAATCTTTCGAATTACATATTCCACCACTGCGTCAGCGTCAACAGGATATCCCCCCACTGGTACAGCATACATTGGCAAGCATTGGGCAACATTTCCACTGCCAATACCAGCCAGATGAGAGTGTTATCCGTCAGTTATGCCAATACCCATGGCCCGGGAATGATCAGGAACTGAAAAGTGTGGTGGAGCGGGCCGCCATGGCTTGCCGCAATAACCGCATTAACCTCAATGATTTGCCAGAGCATCTACTGGGGGAAAGGCTGTTATTAGAACCGGAGATGCCGCAACCTCAGCCTGTCTTATCACTACAAGAATTAGAAAGACAGGCCATTATTCGTGCGGCACTGGTGTGCCAAGGTCAGCTAAATGAAATGGCGACCTTATTAGGGATAGGCCGCACAACCTTATGGCGAAAAGTAAAACTTCATCGGCTGGATATCAGCCAATTTAAGGGTGGCGAGTCATAATCTCAATGCACCGCCCAGTCAGGGAAAATCATCGGCAAAGTAAATGCTTTTAGCTGCTCAGCAGAGAGTTGACGCCGCTGTGCATTAATCTCTGCGCCCGGCCCTTGACTGTTTGCTTCAAAGAAACGTGAATCTTGTGGATAGAACCAGATTTTCTCGCCTTGCTTATCTTTACCAGACATTTTATCCCAACCGTAAATGTGGTCATCCATCGTCGTATTTATAAATACCGTCTGGCCAATGGCCGCAGGATCAGCATAACGGCCATCATCAAAGGCAGTGGTCGGATGCCACGGACGCCCTAAAGCGAAACTTTTGGCTGGAACACCGGGTTCTTTGGTCAAACGACTATTGAGAAAAATCAAACCATAAGGTGATGTGTTTAATGTACTGGGGGCAGTAATATAGCCATAGGGTGGCTCAATATCACGACGATCGCGGGCAATAATATTACATCGGTCAAATACCGTAATACCTGAGCCAAAAATAAAATCGACATGACCACTGATTTCGCAATCAGTAAAATAGCTACGACTGCCCGTTTTGCTGTACAGCGTATCCTGATAACCTTCGAGTTTTACTTGCTTAAAGCGCGCCTTATCACTGTTTTCAGCTAATAATAATGCCACAGCTTGAGTGTCTTTTAACTTCGTCGGATCGCTGTCAGCTTTCTTTTTATTGGCTGGGAAATCAAAATCATTACGAATAGTAAGTTCTTCAGCCGTAAAATTTGCCGCATTAACCAGTACCGTACTACTACCAGATGTTCCCCATTTCTCTCCTTGCGGGTTAAGCATACCCGCTGCCGTATTGGCACTGATCACCGTACCATCACGGTCTTCCCCTTTCAAAGTAACGTTATTACGATTGACCTCTAGCCTTTCGTTATAAATGCCATTTTTCAGGAAAATCACAAACAGCGAATTATCCGCTGGTGCTGATTTTAACGCAGTATTAATCGAGGGAAACTCATTATCCTGAGGCGCAGTAGAAACCACAGCATTATACTGGGCAGCACTGACTTTCCCCAATACAGCAATTGACATCAATCCTAACAATAGCGTTTTACCCAGAAAATTAATTGGCATTACATGATCCTTAGTTATTAATGCTCGCCAGATTAAAATGGTTTTAGGTTATTATCGATTAAGAAAAGCCAGTTACACTATGGTAAAACGGCATAATACTAAAAATGGAACGATGCTCTATTTACGCAGATCACATTTTTGACATTTATAGTTAAATCATAAAAAACCACCCTATATTGAAAGTATGGATAATTTTCAACTCATCTAGCAAGCCTATCAGTAACAACTGCATTTTATTCACTCGCGTTACTAATTCATATAAAGCAACCACCAATAAAAACAATATTTAATCAAAAACATATTATTAGCTAAATATAGATACAATGATAGATATTGATAAAAACTTGCCGAAAAGGGATCTTTGATATATAAAAAAGAAAGAAACAATAAAAAATAGCAAGTCATCAATAAAAACAGGCCCACTAATACATGTGCGTTTATATGGCTTATTTTCATCAATGTAATTTATCAATAACAAATTAACTTACTAGGATATTTTCATTATGGGGATTAAATATAAAATCATTCAGTTTAATATCAATGAGCTTGGGATGGATATAAATCACGTTAAAAATACCTTGTCATTTAAATCATTAGCGTGGGATACTAATGATATAAAACTATCTCAATTAAAATTCTTGGCCAGAAAATTTTATAACGATAAAATCATCATCTTTCAGGAGGCTCAACGTTATCTGGATGATAGATGTCCACCACCAAACATTCAAAAACTCATATTGCGTTTATCTGATATAGATAGACATTTTTTTTACTCCTATAAACCCTTTAGAAAAAGAAGCATTAGCCGATTTATTGTTAAACACATTAATAATCAATGGGAAGTCAGTAATATTGCCTGCCCAGAATTAACTAACTTTACTCAACATGCTGACTATCCCTCAGATTTAAGGCAATTAAAACGTCAATTCCCGCCAATGGACCCGGCAATAAGTCATTCACTTATATTAAAAAAGCTCATAAGGAGTTTCGTCGAAATGCTGTGCGAATGTGAGCATGGGCAAAAAATAGAAACAGTTGAAGTTACCTGTCATCAGATGTCTTTAATTATTGATAATACAATGAATTCGGTCTGCAATTCACCAGAAGGCTTACATCAGGATGGATGTGACTATATTGTATCAGCATTAATTATTGATAAATACAACATTGACGGAGGAACGAGTAAACTCTACTGTACAGAGAGAGAAGAGTTTATTAAATCACAAACATTGAACTGTGGTGAAGGTTTGTTTCATATCGATAGAAATTCAACCATTTGGCACAAAGTGACCCCTATAAAATTAAAAGACCCATTAATAAAAACAGGTTACAGAAATATATTAGGATTCGATTTAAACTATATGCAGCAACAATAAACTCATGTGAAATTAATTTAATGAAAATTAATCAAATAAAAACAAAACAAAATATTACACTATCATTACTGTTTTTCATCCACGGAATAGCCTACGCGAGTATCGTACCCTGGATTCCAGACATAAAAGAAAAGTTTCATCTAAGTCATTAGATGGTTGGAATAATGATATCTGCAATCCCAGCAGGAGCAATTATTATGGGGTTATTGTCCAAGAATTTTATTAACACCATTGGATTATATTGGGCGACAATTATAACATTTTTATTTTTTATAATTATCATATCAATAATACCATTTGCATCATCATGGTATGAAATAACACTGCTGCTCTTCCTGTTTGGGGTTTTCGATGCTTGGGCAGATACCTGTATGAATGTGCAGGCACTTAACATACAAAGATTATATGGCCGAAGCTTGATTAATAGATTTCATGGTGCAGAAAGTATCGGCACAATAATGGGGGGGGGCATCGCCATATCAGCAATTGGATTCGGACTTTCTATGGGACAATTTAGTTTTTCCGTATTGCTTATGAATCTAATAATATTAATTAATTATATGATATTTTTCCGAAAGGGGGATTCATTTGATGAACTTTCCCTTCGTGAAAATATTAAAAAAAGTATGGGCGCCACAGGTACTCAACTGTATATCATTGCGTTAATCTTGCTAACATTCACTTGCGGCATAGAGGAAACAGCAAGTGTTTGGGGTGCTATCTATATGAATGATTACTATCAAGCTCCATCTGTAATTTCAGGTTTACCTTATTTAGCATGTCAGGTATCAATGGTTATAGGGCGAGGATTTGGTGATTACCTGACCAATAAATTGGGTAATATCCCAGTATTAAGATACGGAATTCTAATGGCAGCATTGGGAATCTTAATTGTGATAACCATTCATTCACCAATTGTTTCAATATTAGGTTTTTCACTAATCGGATTAGGGATGTCAGTGGTATTCCCATTAACAATTTCATTTATTGGCCAAATACCCAATATAAACTCGACGAGTGGAATCGCATTCGCAACTTGGATATCAAGAGTTGGCCTACTTATATTTCCACCGTTAATAGGGATGTTAGCCGACATGACATCATTAAGAACTGCATTGATTATGATATTGGTTAGTTGCGTACTGGCATTCTTATTAATTAATACACTATCAAATACACTAATTAAACAGTTAACCTCAGGAGATAGATAATGAAAAAAACAAAGTGGGCTATCATATCAGGGGATGGACTCCCAACGAGTGGTCTACTCACTATTTTTAGAAATGTTGCAGAAATAGCTATAAAAAACAATGATATTATAAATGAAATACCCGCCGATTTAGGATTTTCTTGGCGGCCGGACAAAAAAAATTTTTTCCCTCATGGTAGTACAGAATCACAATATCCAACATGGATGAGAATAAGTTCTATCCATCAAAAATACTCTTATGATAGCGATCATGGGCACTGTTTTACTCATATCAGAAAGAGGGTGGCAAGATATAAATCATTAACAGGAGAAGAAATTAAACAGATCAATCAAGATATTAATTCTATTGCTAAAATTTATGAGGATTATTTCCTAAGTTGGTTTGAAGATAATAAGGTCGATTGGGTGTTTTGCTTAAATATTACCCTTTCGGATGCCGTTCCTGTTAGCCTGGCACTGCACAACGCAGCGAGAAGGTATTGGGCTAAAAAAGATAACGGCGGTATTATTTTTTGGGATCATGACCTATTTGGTAGTTATGCCATTTATGAACATGAAGAAAGACTATATCCTGAAAAACCCAATATATTGACACCCATACCACAAGATAATACCTATACTAAATGGATAGTTGCGTCTGAAGCCTTGGCGAAGGAAAGTAGAGACTATCCAACAGAATTGGTACCTGATGTCATTCCTAATATATTACCGTCAATCGATGTGTCTGCTTTTAGCAATATTCACATTGATTTTTTAAACCAATATAATATAGCTATAGGTTCATCTATTGTTATAGTTCCCGTTAGAGTATTTAGAGTCAAGGGTATCGAAATATCAATAAGTGTTTTTAATAAGCTACTTGATATTTATAAAGAAAAAAAACTACCCACGCCGAAACTGTTGATATTCGGGAACATGAATGAAGATTCTGAGTATGCTCATGATTTAAAAGAGCAGGTAAAAAAATACAACCTAGACAATAGTATTATATTTTTAGATGAAGTACCGATAAAAACATATAAAGATAAAGACAACAAATGGCATTTAGATGAAATTGACTTACTTATCATTTGCCATACGTTATCCGGCGCAGTTTTATTTACACCTAATGTAGAGAACGTGGAAAGTGTCGGTTTAGGTCCAGCACTTGCTGCTATTGCAGGTATTCCCTGCGCAGTAACACAGTATACGGCCTTCACTGAGTTTTATGGCACTGAGTACCATCACATTAAAGTAATCCCAGAACACCCCAGGGATGCTGCACAACAGTTATTTGAATGGATGCAGTTACATGCTGCCGGGGCTGACGAGATTAAAACGCTATTAGCTAATAATAAAAAATTTGTTCAATCAAAATTCCCTAGAGAACCGTGGAGTAAATTTATGCATAAGTTATTATAAATAGAGATTATTACTTTCAAGAAAAACTCACTTCAAAGGAATATATAATGAATATTATAGATATAAACATACGCAAAAATAAAAATGAAATACCACCCAAAATAAAAATTTTAATACTCGGCGCTGGAATGTCGGGTTTAGAGTTAGCTAAGCATTTAAATTGTAGAGGAATAAAAGACATCGTCGTTATAGAAGCTGGTCCAGCAGATGATTACAACCATATAAATGCAGGAGGTGAATATGAACGAGCCAATGAATATTGGAAAAATGAAGGATCTGATAAATACTCCTACCGTTCATGGCATTCTTTAAATGAACCTCATTTTGCTAAAGGAACTTGTCTACGTCGTAGAGTCGGCGGTAGATCCCTTTATTGGCATGGTGTTATTTTACCAATAGAGGCTGAGACACTTAAATTCTGGCCTTCAAATATTGCCCATGATCTTACTGAAAGTTGGTTAGGTGGACCATCACTTTACACACAGGTGCAGTCTGAAATGCTCGCATGGGCAGATAAGAATCACGATATAGATTACTCTCTTCAGCTTTCTGGTTTTGAGTTTAAAATAACACCTCAGGTTATTCGTAATATTAATTCATCAGGTGGCTGGGAATCTTATTCACCACTTTCCTATTGGAAAGAAGATAACCAATTAAGATCTAACCCGAAAATAATTCCTGGGTATGAAGTTATGTCACTCATCGTTAAAAATGGTCACTGTATTGGCGCTAAGTTGAGACATATTGGCTCTAATGAGGTACATACCATCTTCGCTGATAAATGTGTTCTCGCCTTAGGTACCATTGAGAATACACGTTTGGCAGCGCAAGTACTTTATGATTCGGGACATTTAATTGAGGAAAAAATAACTGGACTCGTCGATCACATTGTTCAGGGGTTTAATGTGACATTTGAGTATTATAAACTATCCGATATGCTGAGAGAGTTAATTTAATATAAATCTGACACTATATTCTTTTGCCATAGTTCCGCAGGAGAAAGATTTAATTTATTTTTCACTATCACCCAATCAGATTTTGGCATTGAATTAGAAGTATGGACAATGGGCGAACAGATCCCCTCCGATCACGGATATATTTTCATAAATAGAAATGATGAGAACATGCCTTTATCAATTTATAGTGGTTTAAATAATGATGATAATGTATTGATACAAAAACAGCGGGATGAACTAAATATATTCTGGCATGGAATTTGTGAAAATATATCAATCCCCTTTTCCCCATTAGTTTTTGAAGGCGGTTTTACTGTCCATGCCAGAACCATGGGGGATGTCTATCATGAATTTCATTCCCCATCGAGGGTAGTCCATGCCAACAAACCCGTCACATGGATAAGCCCACTTGGAACGGAAAACCATGAAAGTAGTACTCTGCCACTGGGAGAAATATTGAATGAAAATCATGAATTTGATCATATCAAAAATCTATATGCTGTTGGCCCAAGTACATTCCCACGACCAGGTGCGGCTAATCCATCGTTAACAACACTCGCACTATCACGTCGACTTGCTTACATTCTTAATTAACAGAAGGCTAAATTAATAAGGATATTACTTTTATGTGTAATCCAATTTATATTCTCGGTACTGCTCTATCGCATGATGGCTCAACATGTCTAATGAAAGATGGCAAAATTATATTCTCGATTGAGAAGGAAAGAATATCCCGAGTAAAACATGATGGATTTAATGATAATTCAACTATTCAATATTGTTTAGATGCTGCGGGTATTGAATATAAGGACCTCTCATTGATAGTAGAACAAAACTCTTATAATCCATTATTTAGCCAATCATTAGAACAGCGGAAAAATAGGGTTTTACCCCCCATGGTGCCGATCATCACACTTTCTCATCACTTGGCACATGCCTACAGTGCCATAGGAACATCACCTTTTGATGATATGGGTATTGTGGTTATTGATGGCCATGGAGGTAGCTTAGACAGTTGTAATGACATTGTTGAGGATATCAAAGGTGCGAATAGTATCCACGTTAACAATCGTTACCGTTACTGGGAAACATGCAGCTACTACGTTTATCAAGATAGTAAAATCAAGCCTATCTTCAAAGACTTCTCCAGGTGGGTTAATCGAAAGAATCGCAAAGACTATCCTGTTTCGAGCTGGGAAATAGAAAATTCTATTGGTGAGTTTTATGAAGGGATAGCGCTGTATATTTTTGGCGAGCTGGATTGCGCAGGTAAGTTGATGGGATTAGCCCCTTACGGAAGGCCGAATGTAATCGATTGGATACCGTTCTACTTCGATTCCGGCAAAGTGGTGTTGCGTAGTGACTGGTGGGCAAAAATAGACCCTCTGTTAAACTCTGGTCCTACTCATTTTCGTGACAACTTCCAATATTACGCCGATTTAGCCTATTGGGCGCAAACCAAACTCGAGGAAGCACTGTTTTATCTGTTCAGCCATTACTACCAACTTTATCCTATGAAAAACTTTGCTTATGCCGGAGGGGTTGCATTAAATGCCACCGCAAATGAAAAGCTCATTACTAATAGTGAGTTTGAGCGTCTCTATATCCAACCTGCGGCGGGAGATAACGGGCTATCAATTGGTTGTTGCTATTATGGCTGGTTGGAAGTGCTGAAGAAAGAGCGAGTAAAACACTCTGGCTCAACATACTTTGGCAAAAAATATGATGATATTAGTGTTATGGCAGAGCTTGAAAAGCATGCCGATAAAATTGAATATACTTACTATGATGATATTGAAGCTATTGCCGCAAAATCCATCGTGGCAGGTAATGTTATTGCCTGGTTCCAAGGGGAGTCTGAATTTGGCCCTCGCGCTTTAGGAAACAGAAGTATCTTAGCGGACCCCCGTAACCCTCGAATGAAAGATCATATTAATACTAACGTTAAATATCGCGAGGATTTTCGCCCCTTTGCTCCTGCCGTTTTGCATGAAAAAGCGAATGACTATTTCGACTTGAACCATGATAGTGATCACATGCTATTTATTGCCTATGTCAAAGAAAAATATCGAGCAGCACTACCTTCGATTGTCCATGTAGACGGTAGTGCCCGCGTGCAAACTGTCAAAAAGGAGATGAATAAAAAATTCCATACCTTGATAAATTATTTTTTTGCCGAGACTGGCGTGCCTATATTACTGAATACCTCTTTGAACACCAAAGGAATGCCAATAGTGGAAACCCCTAAGGATGCCGTCAATTTATTCTTAAACTGTGGGCTAGATTTCCTGTTCATCAACAATTACATGATATACAAGAAAAACACGTCATTAATCTCTTTGTATTAATACAACTGTAAATCATATCTGTATGTTAAAAATATGAGGTTTCTATGCATGAAGATAAATCATCTATTGGTGATAATAACAGCCTAAAAATTGGCATTATCCATTTAATAACCGAAGGCGTACAACTTTTTGTCGGCGGAGTAGGTTCTTATATCAGAGGGCAAATTATGGCATTACCGGAGGTAATTAAATTACTGGCTGATAATAATATCAGCTTAGAACCTCATTTTATTGAAATTGCCTCCAGTAAATATAATTATTTTTTTGACACCAGTAATTATGGTTATTTTATTAACCAAATTCATAATATGGGGGGACCTTTTCAACTGTACCAGACATGACATTGGGGAAAGGCGTTGATTGTTCATGGCCCTACGGTGATGCTTTTCTTGGTAACTTACAGAACTGGCAAATCTCCTCTGCTGCAGGGGCGGCAAAAATTATTGATCTCAGTAGCCATTACGATATCACTCTGGCCTTTTGTCATGAATTGCCGTTTTCGTTCACGCCGCTAATTGCTCGTTTGCATGCGGCTATTGAGAAACGTAATCTAAAAATTATCTATATTTCCCATGGCACGGCATTTAATCATGAAATGCCATTACCGAATCCTGAACGTATTATGGCTGAATCATTGGCTGTTCACTGGGCCAAGATTGATTCTAATATCAAGCTCGGTAATATCAGCAACTTCCTGGCAATGCACTTAGTGGCACAATACGGTGCTGACCCACAATCATTTATACCGACACCTGCAGGAATAAATATCAATGACCCCTGGTTTCGAATACGCAGTGATCAGGAAATCAGTGACACACTCTCATCACACGGAATATCGCTGGATCACTCATTAGCTATCACTTTAGGCAGAGGGGTTCATTACAAACGCCATGATCTGTTGCTCAGAGCAGCCTGTTATCTGGGTAATGATATTCATCCCGTTATTATGAGTGACCCGATTTTGCCGGAGTTATCTGCCTTAGCGAGCCGACTCGATATCTCTGCCTCTCTGATCAATTCTTTTGATCGCGAACTAATGGCATGTCTTATTCAATGGCGTAATACGCGGGTTTGCGTTCTTTCTGCTGAGAATGAACCTAATGGATTGATTCCGATGGAATCACGTTGGCTGGCCAGACAGCAGGGAGCATTGTTAATTGTTGCCGACTCCGGCGGTTTGAGTGAGCAAGTTGAACATGGGATCGATGGGTTCCTTCACATCCCCGGGAACGCAGCAAGTTTAGCGGAAATAATACGCCAGATTTGCCAATTAACCGACGGCGAAATAGATAAAATCAGACAAGCCGGAGCTACATTAATAGAAGAGCGCTATAACTGGCGAAACCAGATTTTGTCTCCACTGAGATATCTGATTCCGCAAATTGCAGCTCTGGACTGATGCAGAGCTACAATGTTCAGTTAAGCATTTTGGCGGTGATTTTTTATTGCAGTTTCAGTGCCCCGATTGCGGTATCTAATATTGCATTTTGCCCATTACGGCTGGCTTCCAGGCAACCCATGGCACCGACTAACATTGGAATATTCAACTCTTTAGCCAGAATAGCGCTATGAGACATGATATGCCCCTTGCTTAAACAGATGCCTTTTACCTGCCGGTGGTTCAGCCCAACCATTTGTGAAGGCAATAATTCCTCGGCTAATAATATAATTTCACCACTAACTGAAAGAGAAACTGGTGGTAGCCCGGTCAAATGGCCCAATGTGCGGTTAAGTATATCGCGGATATCTAATTCCCGAACGCGTAGATACTCATCATCCAGAGCCAGATAATCTTCCACCATTGTCATCAATTCATCCTGCAATGCCGATTCTGCACAAACTAACTGACGCTCTACGCGCGCATCCATCGCCTGATGCAGTTCCTCATCATCAATCAGCATCACATGAGCGTTAAAAATAGCCGCTGCTTCAGGGCTAATCTGCTGTTCTGCCTGTTGTGCCAACTGCTGCAAATCAGCCACAGTTTGCGCCAACGCCTGTTGTAAACGCCGCTGCTCTTTAACTACCTGTTCAGCATTGATTGTTTGAGGTAAAAAAACCGGAATGGCGGGTAACCATTGCAACAATGGTGCACTAATCGCGCCACGAGGCACCATGACGCCAGTAAATTCCCCCTCACTGGTGGTGGTGACGAATTCGCCAAAATGTTGCCGCGCCAATTGCATAAAAGCATCTAGCGCCTCGCCTGCTTGCTCACCACTGGCCAGCAAACGAATGGTATCACCTTTACGAACTTGCAATATTGCGAGCTGGTTCAGGCTGCGTGGATTCACACACTGACCATTTTTTTCCAGCAGTAAATCTGCCGCGAACGGAGCCAATGCTTCGACCAATTTAGCCGCCGGTCGCACATGTAACCCGTTAGGATTGCGCACCACCCAACTGACACTCTGAGCATCCGCTGCCGCCTTAGCCACCGCATTACTGGCAGGTACCACGGCTTCTTCCCCTAGCTGAGTGGCTTTCGCTATCAACGCCCCCATTGCTTCAGCACGGACGTCGGCAAGTGAAGCGCCAGATGATGCAGCGACGACAGCAGCGAGAGTCCCTTCCACCAGTGGTGCGGCACAGAGTTGCACATGTTGCGCCATATCGGGGTCTAATAGCTCCAGTGCCGTTTCTGCGCTGAGTAAGGCACTGCCTAAATCCATCAAAACCAGTACCCCAGATGGGGTGTAAACCGACTCAATGGCTTCCATCACTTTAATGGCATCCGTGCCAATAGGATGATCCAGGTCGTCTACACCGGCAGCAACCGCTAACTGGCAGCTCCCTTGTGTCATTTGCTGTGCCAGTTCGGCCACACCCTGAGCCAGCAGCGCGCTATGAGAAACTACAACGAGATTGACCATCTTTCCTCCTGATAAACGTGTCAGTCCAGCCTGATTAATGACTGGCAACCTGCCATAACGCCTGCATCATCAGCATGGCTGATGTTGCCCCTGGGTCCTGATGACCAATACTCCGTTCGCCCAGATAGCTGGCACGGCCTTTGCGGGCCTGCATAGTAATAGTGCCGGCCAATGCTTGCTGGGCACGTTCAACGGCCTGCTGCAATGCATCTACCACCGTGGCTCCCTGCTGATTTGCCTGTTCGAGTTGCGCCACTACCGCCCACCAAACATCACACATCGTTTTATCGCCCGGTTCCGCTTTACCGCGCATCACTACCCCTTCCACTCCATCTTTAAACATCTGACAAACCGCCGTCAGATCGAGGCTCTGCTTAGCATTCGTGCTTTGTGCTGCGCGAATAAAAAACGTGCCAAACAGCGGGCCGCTGGCGCCGCCAACACTTGAAAGCAGTGTCATACCGGTATTTTTCAGGATAAAACCAATGTCTTTATCGGCAAAGGTCGGTAACTTTTCGACCACTTTATTAAAGCCGCGATTCATGTTCAGGCCATGGTCGCCGTCGCCGATTTCAGTATCCAACTGCGTCAAAAAATCTCGCTGCTCGCTGAAAACTTCAGCACATAACTGTAACCAACTGACAATTTGTTGTTTGGTGAGTCCCATGTTCTTCTCCTGGCGCATTGTTTTGTAAGATTATTTTCAGCACTTGTGCTGAATTAAACTCAGTGATTCGGGTTGGTGAAAGTCGCGCATCCCTGCGGCTTCAAGTACCAAGGAGATATCAGCAACCCCAGCGCAGCGCGGGGGTACTTACTGGGGCATCCCACAATGACAGGAGTTCATCATCAACTTTCAGCACGGTGATGGACATACCCTGCATATCCAATGACGTACAATAAGAACCAATCAATTTACGCTCGATGGTCAAACCGAATTGTGTACAGCACTCCGCCAGACGGTGCCAGACACCATAAAGTTCCGATAAGGGGGTCGCGCCAAGGTTATTGACCAGAACAATGACCCGATCGCCTTTGGCTAAGGGTTGCTTACTCTGGCGCGTCTCGTTCCAGTCACCGGCTTGTCGATCCCAGTGGCGTAATGTGCGCTGATAGCTGCCGTGATCAATCAAGGTCTGGAACATGGCGTCTACCGTGTTATTCAGTGAAGTAAATGGCCGACGCTCAATACCCGGTTCGCCATGGATACCCACACCAAATTCCATCTCATTTTCAGCCAAAATAAATGACGGCTTACCGGCAGCGGGTACAGTACAAGCACCAAGCGCGATGCCAATAGAATGCCCCTGATTATTAATTTTCTGCCCCAGTAGTGCGCATTCATCTAATGAATCACCACGTGCCGCAGCAGCACCGAGTAATTTTTCTATAATGACCGTGTTCGCCACCCCACGCCGCCCGGCGGTATACAGGCTATCTTTGACCGCCACATCATCGTCTATCACTAAGGTAGCAACAGCGGTGCCACCGGCATGCAACAGCTCGGCTGCAGTTTCAAAGTTTAGAATGTCGCCAGTGTAATTCTTAATTAGCATCAGCACACCTGGCCCACCATCAATGGCTTGGCCGCATTCATACATTTGATCGGGGGTCGGCGAGGTAAAAATCTCACCCGGGCAGGCGCCATCCAACATGCCTTCGCCAATAAAGCCACAATGCATCGGTTCGTGACCACTGCCACCACCGGACATCAATGCAACTTTGCCACTCACTGGCGCATCTGCACGGGTGATGAAAAGGGGCTCTTGATGTAATGTTAGCTCAGGATGCGCCGCAACCAGCCCCTGAATTTGCTCCTGTAACACACTCTCAACGCTGTTAATTAATTTTTTCATTTTATGCTCCGCGAACGGGAATGGCTGGAGAACAGAGCTGCCGATGATGAGAAACACCGGCAGACTCGGTCGATTTTCAACTCAGAACGTATTTGCCGCACAGATTAGTTGAGGAAAGCCTGACCCAAGCGGTCAGCTACCATAATTGCAGCATAGACACTGTCAGGTGTGACCTTGAACGGCATGTTGTGGATGGTTTCTCCCTCAGCACAGCTGGCCTTGGCGACATCATGGATCTTGCGTTCAATATCCTGAGAAACGCCCATCTCAGCCAATGTGATTGGTAAACCCAGTTGCTGGCAGAATGAGAGCACTGTCTCGATCTCTTCCATGCTGCTGTTCTGTAATACGAGCTGCGTCAGGGTACCAAAGGCCACTTTCTCACCGTGATACAAGTGGTGGCACTCATCTAATACGGTGAAACCGTTATGAATGGCGTGAGCGGCCGCCAGACCACTACTTTCAAAACCAATACCGCTCAGATAGGTATTGGCTTCGATAATACGTTCAACCGCTTCGGTCACAACACCCGCCTCTACCGCCAGTTTGGCTTTATAGCCCTCCGCCAGCAGGGTTTCGTAACACAAGCGAGCCAGTGTAACTGCCGCTAATGTCGATGCACCACCAGCCATACTGATAGCTTTAGCATCAAAACAGGCTTGTGCTTCAAAATAAGTAGACAGCGCATCGCCCATACCAGCGACCAGCAAACGTACTGGTGCTTTGGCAATAATGGTGGAATCCATCAGTACGATGTCAGGGTTTTTCGGGTAAATCATATATTCAGCGAACTTGCCCTGTTCGGTATAAATAACGGATAAGGCGCTGGTCGGGGCATCGGTAGAGGCAATAGTAGGCACCACAACGACAGGGATATGCTGATAGTGAGCAATCGCTTTAGCCGTATCGAGGGTTTTCCCGCCACCGATACCAACCACTCCATTACAGCCGTGCTTTTTCAGCTCAACCGTCAACCGCTCAATTTCGTGACGGGAACATTCGCCATTAAAGCGGCTGAAATGATGTTCCAGCTCACTGGCTTGCAGGCTGGAGCCGACGGTATCAGCAGTCAGCTTCATGACGAAATCATCAGCAATGATAAAATAGTTATTAGCCAATAACTTAGCAAATTCACCAATGGACTGTAATGCATTGGCACCTTGAATATATTTGGACGGAGATTGAATGACTTTCAGCATATCTTGCTCCTGTAGCGTAAGAGATAATGTAAGAATAAATAATTTTTAGGGTCAATTTGATGAAACTGCATCCACTATAAGCGCAAAAAACAGGCTGAGAACCAACAGTTAAAACGTTCCATTATGAAACTCCGTTATCTCAGCATGGTTTCATATTGGAACGATAATGCCGTAACACAGGGACAGGAAGAGAAGTGGCGCACAGAAGCCGCCAAACAGTGTAAGAAGGTAAAATAGAAATAGGTTTACCCGCGATAGGCACCAGCCATAAAAAAAGCCACCCCAATAAAAGGGGCAGCTTTAGTCATTCTCGGTAGTGCTAACGCCACACTAACCGTTATTCACTGACGGGTTCGTCACTCACTTTCTCTTTAGGTTCTGGATTCATACAACTGTAAATCACTGGTAACACCAGCAATGTCAGCACCGTTGCAAAGCCCAGACCAAACATGATGACCACCGCCATACTCTGGAAGAAAGCATCACTGAGCAGCGGAGCCAGCCCCAGAACCGTGGTAAATGCCGTCAACATAATAGGCCGTAAACGGGCGGTAGAGGCATCAATAATAGCTTCGCGCAGTGGTTTTTCCTGTCGCTGTAAGCCTATCTCTTCCACCAACACAATGCCGTTACGTATCAACATACCACTCAGACTTAACAGCCCCAACAAAGCCATAAAACCGAATGGAATCCCCGTCAACAGGAAGCCTACCGTGACACCAATTAATGCCAGTGGCACCGTCAGCCAGATCGCTATAGCATTGCGCACCGAGCTGAACATCAATACCGTTACGATGAACATAATCAGGAACGCGATCGGCAAACTGGTGAAAATACCCCGTTGTGCTTCCTTGGTACTTTCATAGTCACCGCCCCACTCCAGTTCGTATCCGCGCGGTAACTGAATGGCTTCCACACCCGGTTTGATACGCCGCAACAGTTCAGCAGAGGTCTCACCGCCTTGTTGGGTCGGATCCGTTTGTACCGTCAGCGTCCGCTTGCGATCCAGGCGCATAATGAGCGGATCTTCCCACTCGGTTTCAAAACTGGTGACAACGTTATCGATCGGGATAAAGGCCAGGCGCGCCTGACTCCATACCATCACATCATTCAGCCGTTCTGCATTAAGCCGTTCTGCATCCGGTGTGCGCAGTACAATCGGCATTAAGCGAGTGCCATCACGGTATAATCCTACCGGCAGGCCACCAAAGCTCATGCGCAATGTGCCATCAACTTCGCGTTTATCTACCCCCAGTTCGCGCCCCAGATAGTCGGAGAATTGTGGCCGGATCATTTTGCTACGATCCTGCCAGTCATGCCGTGCACCATCTGCCATCGGATCAGCAATGATCGCTTTTTCCGCTTGCGCTGCCAGGGTTCGTAACACTTCAGGATCCGGGCCAACAAAGCGTGCTTCAATGGAACTGTTGTTGGACGGCCCAAACATGATGCGTTTTATCTGCGCATCAACCTGCGGGTATTCGTCATGCATATAGGATTCGATTTCATCAATCAAACCCGGTATTTGGCTGAGGTCCTCGGTACGAACCATCACCTGCGCATAGTTAGGATAACGACGTTGAGCATTGTAGGTCAGCATAAAGCGCATTGCGCCCTGACCAATCGTCACCATGGTGTCCTCAACCCCTTTTTGCTGCTTGATATACTGCTCAACCTTGTTCGCTATCCCTTCGGTGTAATTGATATCAGTACCATTCGGCAGCCAGATATCAACGAAGAAGATTGGCGTATTAGAGGGCGGGAAGAAGCTCTGGCGAACATGACCAAAACCCACCACCGATGCCACTAACATGGCCGCCAGCAGCACCAAAGTGATACTGCGATGTTGCAGTAATTTATTCAATATCACCCGATAATAGCGGAATAACCACCCATCATAAGGTTGTCTGGCCGGCTTATCGGCATCCACTTTCGCCGGTTTCTGGTTTTGGAATGCCCACTTAGCAAAGACCGGTGTTAGCGTCAGTGCCGTGAACCAACTTAACATCAGCGAGATCAACAACACCTGGAATAACGATTTACAGTATTCACCCGTTGCATCATTGGACAGGCCGATAGGTGCAAAGGCCAGAATGGCAATGATAGTCGCGCCTAACAACGGCATCATTGAGCGCTTCACCACATTGCTAATAGCGGTAAAGATGCTTTCGCCTCGCTGGCGACCAACAACGATACCTTCCACCACCACAATGGCGTTATCCACCAACATACTTAGCGCGATAATCAGCGCCCCTAACGACACTCGCTGTAGCTCGATATTAAATAGCCACATAATGAGCAACGTACCCAGTACGTTAAGTGCCAACGAGATAGCAATCACTATACCGCTGCGCACCCCCATGAAAATCAGCAAAGTGACCACAACAATCAACAGTGCCAACAGGAAGTTAAGGATAAAACCGTTAACCGCCCCTTCAACTTCATGGGACTGATCATAGAACACGTTGATATGCATACCTAACGGGCGTTCACCGTCAAGCTGCGCCAGCCGGGCTTTAATCGCATTACCTACGTTTACCACGTTGACATTCGGGGCAAACGAAATCCCCAGTGCCAATGCAGGTTTACCGTTGGCACGATAAATATTGGTCGGTGAATGGCCAAAACCTTGAGAGACAGTAGCGATATCACGCAAATACACGCTTTTCGGGCTGCCGGGCTGACTTACCAGTAAATTCCCCAGTTCTTGTACACTTTGGAATTCACCGGTTGGATGCAAACGAATAGACTCACTGCCCACCTGCAACTGGCCCGCATCGGACACCACATTCTGGCGGCTCAGTAAATCGGATAACTGCTGTGGCGTGATACCTGCGGCGGTCATCTGGGCACGAGAAATCTCCACCTGAACTTCTTCAGGCAGAATACCCACAATACCCACTTTACCTACCCCGGGTACCAGTACCAGTTCACGTCGCAGTTGCTCGGCAAAATTACGTAAATCCTGGTTACTGTACCCCTCTCCCGTGAGTGAGAAGAAGAAGCCATAAACATCGCCAAAGTCGTCATTGACCATCGGCGCACTGGCTCCCGGTGGCAAACGCACACTGTTATCGTTGATTTTACGCCGCAGTTCATCCCAGATTTGCGGTAACTCATTCGCGCCATATTGTGCGCGAATATTGATAGTTATTTGTGATAAACCGGCACTGGAAATAGAAGTGACGTCGTCAACATAAGAGAGTTCCTGAATGGCATTCTCCAATGGGAGTGTGACTTCCTCTTCTACCTGCTGTGCTGATGCACCATCATAACGGGTGACAACTACCGCCGTTTTGATGGTGAAGGCTGGGTCTTCCAGCCTGCCTATATTGAGATAGGCAATAATGCCACCAATACCCAGCAACAGAATCGTTAGCCAGATACGGGTATTATTATTGATAAAATTGTCAGTCAGCTTCATCAGAGACCCCGCTCACGGACCCAAGCCCGGACAACCTGATTTGGGCGAAGCTCACCGGTACCTGCGGAGACAATCTGCTCGCCATCAGCCAGACCGGAGGTGATTTGAATACCGTTGGCGGTCAATTGAGCTACCTGAACTTTGCGCTCTTCAACATGCATCTGACCATCATCATTCTTGATAACCCAGACTCTTGCATCATTCAATTGGGCAGTGTCTGGGTTAAACACGGCTTCCACTGGTACGATAATCGTCGGATGATCAGTGCCAGACAGATTGCCAGAGTTGATTCTTACCCGGCCACTGATACCTGAAAGCAATGGCATATCAGCCGGGCGCTTCATCGTCAGTGTCACCTGGAAAGTCTGTGAAGCAGAGGTGGTTGAGGTGGTGTGTTCTTTATACTCAGCAATAAATTCGCGCCCCGGCATATGATTAAGTAATACCGTTGGTTTGTAGTTACGATTGCTGATATCCAGCGTAGTAAACAGGCGCTCCGGCACACTGAACACCACATCTAACGTATCCAATGCACTTAATGTGGCAACCGCCTGACCTGGGGCCATGACCTGATGGTTACGCACATTCACATTGGCAATAATGCCATCAAAAGGTGCGGTAATAGTTGCATCACTAAGTTCTTTTTGTGCAATTTCCAAGGCCGCACGCGCCGATTCCATCTCAGCACGACGTACATCCAACTCAGCACGAGATACCGCCCTTTGCCCTTGCAAGGTATTGAAACGGTTAAACTGATCGCGAGCCAGATTAAAGGTAGACTGACGATCCCTGACTCGTAGGTTCAAATCCGTATCATTCAGTCTGGCAATGACTTGGCCTTTTTTCACCTGCTCACCTTCACGCACCAGCAACTGTTGCAATTGCCCACTTCGCTTAAAGGAGAGCTGAGTTTCATCGCCAGCTTGTAATCGCGCTGGAAAATAGCGAGTGCCATTTTGCCCACTGTCTTCAACGGTAAATATTTTTACCGGGCGCACACTTTCTGCGACTTCAGGGGGAGTTCTGTCGCAAGCAGCGAGAAGAAACGTTAATAGCAGAGTGATTACTGTTTTTATCTTCACTATAAGATCTCGTTGAGTCAGATTTTAATAATTATTGCAGATTAATTATTCACACTTCTTTATCTGTTTTGGGCTTCACTTTTTTGTGACAGACGGCGCACCAGCGCTCTTATTAGTGTGATTAATAATCCCCCGGTAAACATCCCTAGAAAATAGATCAGCACAATTAGCACCGAAATGGGTAGTGTTATTTGCATGGAAAGTAAAGATAAGTTCACTAGCCCGCTGTTTTGAAATACAAAAAGCGTCATCAGGGTCACTATCAGCAAAAAGCACACTAAATACACGTATTTCACTTGATCACCCTTTTCATCTTAGTTCATCATTTCTCGGCTTTAAAAACGTAATGTCGTGCTTTCTTGCCAAATACAAATCTCTGGCTGCTAAAACAGAGATAGCCAATAGCGAAATAGCACTACTCTGCTACTCACTATCAGCTATTTTTTAAGAGCAACTGCGCTATACCCTATATAATTCGAGTTGCAAGAAGGCGGCAATTGAGCGAATCCCGATGAGCTTACATAAGTAAGTGATTCGGGTAAGTGCGCGCAGCTAACACCCCTGTGGCTTCAAGGCCGAAGGGGATTAGTAGTCGACGGCATCCCGGATGATTGGACACGTCATACAGTGACCGCCCCCACGCCCACGGCCTAATTCACTGCCGACTATCTCAATCACTTCGACCCCTTCTTTACGCAACTGGGTATTGGTTTTGGTATTACGGTCATAGGCCAGCACCACACCTGGTGAAAGAGCAACCATGTTATTACCACTGTCCCATTGTTGACGTTCTGTATCGTAATCATTACCTTCGGTCTCAACCACACGCAGTTTTTTCAGGTTAAGCGCGCCAGCAACTGCTTCAACAAAGGTGCCTTTATCACGACTTAACTTAATGCCGGTCGGGCCATTATCAGGGCGCAGTGAGAAGGTTTGGATCTGATTAACAATCGCCGGATATAACGTCACTACATCACGGTCGCAGAAGGTGAACACGGTATCCAGATGCATAGCGGCACGCAATTTAGGCATGGCCGCGATCATGACGCGCTCCACCTGCCCTTCGCTATTTTTAAACAGCGATTGCGCCAACTGCGTGATTGCCTGATGCGAAGTTCGCTCACTCATGCCGATTAACACGGTTTTATTACCGATTGGCATCACATCACCGCCTTCCAGCGTCGCAGTGCCGTGGTGCTGCGTCGGGTCACCCCACCACACTTTCACATTGGCGTCACCAAAGTCCGGGTGGAATTTATAGATAGCCGTGGTGAGGATGGTTTCTTCATGACGCGCCGGCCAATACAGTGGGTTTAGTGTCACACCGCCATAGATCCAGCAAGTGGTATCGCGGGTATACAGTGTATTGGGCAACGGTGGTAACAAGTATTCAGTAATACCAACCGCTTCGCGGATCAGCTTCAACTCTTCTTTGTCACATTTACCGTCTTTATGCAGTTCGGTGGTGGACAAGCCGCCAATCAGCACTTCAGCCAGCACGCGCGGCTCCAGGCTTTCCAGATAGCTGCGGGTTTCTTGCAAAATGCCCAATGACACTTCATTCGGCACAATTTGCTGATCCAAAATCCACTTTTTCGCCGCTGGAATGGCGACCGTTTCAGCCAGCAGATTATGCATCTCAACCACATCAACACCGCGTTCACGCATTTTGGTCATAAAATCAAAATGGTCGCGCTTGGCTCTCTCTACCCACAGGACATCATCAAATAATAATTCATCACAATTACTTGGCGTCAGGCGGTTATGGGCACGTCCTGGGGCGCACACCATTACTTTATGTAACTTGCCGACTTCAGAGTGAACACCAAACTTAGGTTTAGCGTGAGTTTTCTTAGCTTTATCTGACATAAGAACTCCAATAAATTATATGGTGATAATCCCGGTAGCAATGCTATAAATCGCAGCCACCGCAGCAACAATCAGAACAATAAACAGTATTCTTTCATAGGAATTAAAGGCTTTTTGATGCTGTTCACGTTTGGCAATCAGATACAAAATAGTGCCCGGCCCGTAAATAATGGCCGACAACAGCACGTATTTCAGGCCGCCGGCGTAAATCATCAGAGCAGAGTAGAAAGTCGCAATGATGGCAAAAATCAAATCTTTTCTATGACCACGGTTATTCGTTTCGTAAGTCTCACCGGTCCATGCCAATTTCAGGCCATAAGCCCCTACTAACAGATAAGGGATCAGAGTTAATGAACTGGTTAATTCCAGCGCCAGTTGAAAAGCATAATCAGTAAACAAGGTGAGAATTAAGAATATCTGTATAAAGATGTTGGTCAGCCAAACCGCTGCTGAAGGCACAGCATTGCTGTTTTCAGTCGCGAAGATTTTTGGCATGCTGTTACTCTTAGCCGCCGAAAACAGCACTTCCGCTGCCAGTAGTGACCATGATAAATAAGCACCCAACACGGAGATAATCAGACCCACACTGATAAATATTGCCCCCCAGCGGCCGACTATCGCCTCTAACACCCCAGCCATTGATGGCTGGCGTAATGCCGCCAAATCAGGGCGCAGTAACACGCCGTAAGACAACATGGTGATCAATACCAGCAGGCACAGCACACCAATAAAGCCCAGAACGGTCGCGATACCAACATGGCTACGTTCTTTGGCATAACGTGAATAAACACTCGCACCTTCGATACCCAAGAATACAAATACTGTGACCAGCATGGTGCTACGTACCTGAGAGAATAGAGACTCAGGTTCAACTGACGTGGTGATTGCCGCCGCCGCATGACCAACATAGCCATAGTCATTCAGATGGGATAAATCAGCACCTTTAATCACATCTGGCGTACCCCAGAAGTTCAGCGCAAAAACATCACCTTTAAAGGCAAAAATCAGTACGATGACGAAAATGAAGATTGGAATTATTTTTGCGAAGGTGGCGATGGTATTAATTGCTGCAGCTTCTTTAACGCCGCGCAATATCAGGATATGGAATCCCCACAAGATAACGGAGGCAATTAACACCGCCGGAATAGTATTACCATCACCAAATATAGGGAAGAATGCCCCTAACGTTGATTTGATAAGAACAAAATAAGAGACGTTACCAATACAGGTACCGGCCCAGAAACCTAATGCAGAAGCAAAACCAAGATAATCCCCGAAGCCCTCTTTTGCGTAAATGAATACACCAGAATCGAGATTAGGTTTACGCTGCGCTAATGTTTGAAAAACAAAAGCCAGCATTAGCATCCCACCCCCCGCTATACACCAGGCGATAAGTGCGCCAAACCCACCGGTTGCTCGTCCAAATGTTGCCGGCAATGAAAATATACCGGCCCCGATCATTGAACCGACCACCAAAGAGGTAAGGGCCGGTAAAGATAATTTATTCGTTGTTGAATTGGCCATGATGCTCTCAATGACATTGGATAAATTAAGTTAAATGTAAATTCTGCTTATCCTACAAACAGATTCACCCAGACCCACTTATCAATATAAATACATAGTTATCATAGCTTCCTTTAAAACTATTGCATAATGCCGGGAAAGTAGACCAAATCTTACAATATGTAAATTCTTGATAAAATTATCACATACATCAGAATTTTGTAACAGTGTTCAAAGTCATCATTTTGTATATTCAGAAAATGACATTTCAGTTTAATTCACTGCAATCCACCTATTCTATTAGCATAGAAATCTGTTTTTATTAGACGGATCATTTAAGATGATTCCAGTACCCGCATTAATTTAATAATAGACATATGAACGAGAGTCCCTGCCATCTTGCGGACTCTCGTTCTATGAACTAAGCTTATAGATTAACCATTAAAAATATAATTTAAATATCCTTAAATTTCAATAAGTTAAAAATAATCCATTCCATTGTTAAAATAGGCAATGTCTTATTAAAATTCTCTATTAGCTCACATTTACTCCCCTATATCCGCCATCAATCAGACGCAGACAATCAGATGACAGCCACATTTATATACTCCGTTTTAATTTTTATAAAACGGATGTAATAGTTTTTTAAATCATTATTGCGTAGTTACTATTAGAGATAAAATCAATAAAAATCGCATTATTACAATAATTATTTAGATTTCATTTAGATTTCATTTAGATTTCATTTAGATTTCATTTAGATTTCATTTAGATTTCATTTAGATTTCATTTAGATTTATTGTGAACATTAAATATTCGATTTTTACATCTGGTCAAGTGAAAATCGTCACTTGATAACGCCAATAAATCACATAAAACCAGTGCTTTAATTTTAAAAAATCAAAAAACACAGAATCAATCACCAGTAAAAAAGTGCTTTAGATAGCGAATATATTCATCTTTCCCATAATTTCATTAGGAACATTGATATTTAATGTCGAAATATCTTACCATTTATAGGGTTATAATGATGAAATCACGTAGGAAAAGCCAATTTTTCCTCTTATTATTCCTACAATGTATAAGAAAGCGTAAATAAAATACGTATATTTAGTGTGTAATATGTACATTTTATTAAAGACCTCCTATTTCAAATAGAGATGTCAGCCTTTCCGTTAAAATTCACTTTTTAGCTTCAAAGCATGCATCATCATGACGGAATCAACAAAAACGGCCCCCATTAGGAGCCGTTTTATAGCACGTCAAATTAGCAGAAATGTGTAACTGTTATGTCAATTGCTTATCCGATACATGCTGCGTCTCTGTCACTGAATAGCCCGCCAAAATTGCTACGAAGATCATAAATAGATGGCCTTCAGATGAGTCCAGCAGGAATGAATTAAAGAAATTACACGCCATATAACTGGTCAATACAGCCAGTAGTACATTGCGTAAAACCGGTATTTGTTGCCAAATAACGCGATAACAACAAACAATCCATGCCAAAAAGATAATTAAGCCAACAAAGCCTGATTGGATCGTTTCCAACAGATATTGGTTGTGTGGATTATTGATTTTGTAATTGATCTCTGGGTTCTCATAATAGAAGCCGCCAGCACCGTGCCCCAGAATAGGTGACTCTTTAATTAGCCGCACCGCTTCAATGGCAAAGGCCGAACGTTGCCCCATAGAACTACGACAAGCATCATTTACATCATCCGCAGACGCGGCCATACAGACTTTTATCTCATCGACACCCTGCACGATACGGTCGGTCGCTTTATTGGGTATCAGTAGTAGTGCAGCAAAGGCTATCGCCCCTAACACTACCAATAGCCAGCGTTGGCGGCGCCCCAGAGAGAAGAATAGCCATATCCCTAGCCCAACAACTAATGCCACATAACCGGTTCGCCCCAATACCAAGAACAGAATACTGTAGCTCGCCGCTGCCACCAGCAAGCCATACCCCCAGAGTTTCCAGCCCTGATTTTTAAAGGCCAGCGCCAGCCACAACATGGCGGCCAAAGCCATAAAGAAGTTTTGGGTAATTTGCAGTTTAAAGATAGTCGGATTGGTTGGATCTACATTGCCAATGGGAATGTGCAACACCCCAACGGCCAGTGTTCCGGCTAATGCCACCGCGTTAGCCGCTAAGAAGCCGATTCCAAACAATTTTATCAACCGTGGTTGGTTGATAAAAAACAGGGCTAACGGTAATACATAAAGAAATTTCTTATCTTTACCCACCATATCCGGGCCATAACTGTTGTGATGAAACAGCAGTGACAATGCCAACAATGCAAACATCGCAGCAGGCAGGTAAACCAACGGATTCGTCAGTAATGGTTTGAATTGCAATGTGTTGCGATTAATTATCAAACAGGTCAGGATTAAAACCAGCGAGATATTGATCAGTGGGTTGGATGTCGGTAAAGAGATACCTAGCAGCAATGCTGCAATACCCCCCAGCATTTCACTACGGCGGTTGACCGTGAAAGCGGCCGGTGAAGAAGTCGATGGGATTGTCATAATTCTCTCAGCTTAAGCTGGTTAGCGGAAAATAAGGTTACTGATGCGCCCCCGTTAATGGCTTTGGGCGCGCCACGCATCAACAGCACTGATAACTTCGCTCACCGGAATGGCGTTCAAATACCGATCGGTAGTGTCAGTATCTATCTCATTAGGGTGTGGCAACGTGCGGTAATGCCCGGCCCATAACAGCGTGTGTGGAGCCTGCCACGGATGCCATTGGTTAAGATTACTGGGGCCAAAGAGAACCACTGCGGGTGTTTGTAAGGCTGCAGCCATATGCATTGCCACGGAATCTACGCCAATAAAGAGCTTAGCGTTATCGATAAATACTGCCAGTTCCGGTAGCGCCAGCAGGCCAGACAAATTAACTACCTTCTCGGGTTGTGTGCATCCGGCAATGATCTCAGCAATATAATCCAATTCAGCCTGATCTTTGCCGCCGGTAAGTAGAATGGTTTCACCTTGCTCAGTGAGATGATTTACCAGTTGGCTAAATGATTCACTGGCCCATGTTTTGAACTTCCAGCGAGCAGAAGGTTGGATCAATATATAGTCATTGATATGGCGTTGTTGGCACAATTTCTGTACCCGTTCAACATCGTGCACACCATAAGACATGGTAACATCAGTAATAATATCAGCCAGTTGCAGTGGCGCGAGAATATCCAGATTATTGAGTACGGTATGCCTTTTGGCCGCATTGGGGATATCAACCAATGTAGAATGACAATAGCGCCATAGCCAGGTATCGCGTTTGGGATAATGAAAACCAATACTGAAGCCAGGTTTTAATAAACGACAATACGCTGCGGCTCGCCATTGATCGGATAAATTGAGAATCAGATCATAATGGTGTTCTTTCAATGCATTAAACAGCGCTTTTTCGCCACTGATTTGGGCCTTTAGACCCGCATGCTTGAGGCCACGGTCAACAATAAATGCATGATTGACCGTTTTGTTCTCCCGCAGCATATCTTGCGTTCCGCCATACAGCAGCACGTCGATTTTTGCTTGTGGGTAGTTGGCTTGTAAGGTACTCAGTAGTGGCGTTGTGAGTAAAACATCGCCGAAATGGCGTAATTTAATCACTAAAATGCGCTGAACGTTACTTTTGTCCCGCAGTGTATCTGGCAGGTTAAATGCTCGCTGTTGGGCGGTAGCAACAGGAGCAGAAGGTTGCCCGGCAGGTGATTCTGTCTTATTTGATGTATTCATCATAGGATGCGCCATCATCGGCAACGAAGGGGGGCAATAATGCTATCCAAGTGTTTGCTGCATGGCAATTCTTTTATATCCGTCATACTTCAAGCTTCATGTGCTTTGGCTGCCCTCGCTCACCCCAGTCACTTACTTGAGTAAGCTCCTGGGGATTTACTCAGTTGCCGCTTTCCTGCAACTCGAATTATTTAGGGTATAGCATGCCAATATCTTTCTTACTTAACTCTATAAAGCCACGAATGATTGTAATGATCATTCTGCCCCGAAACTCAAGCTGGCAAGTAAGATAATTATCAGAGGAAATTGGCGTTATCGGCGCAGGCAGATTGAGTGCGGAAAGCCGCGCAGCCAACGGAGCGTACACGCAGTACGTGACGTCGGCGAGCACTGCCCCGAAACTCAAGCTGGCAAGTAAGATAATTATCAGAGGAAATTGGCGTTATCGGCGCAGGCAGATTGAGTGCGGAAAGCCGCGCAGCCAACGGAGCGTACACGCAGTACGTGACGGCGGCGAGCACTGCCCCGAAGCTCAAGCTGGCAAGTAAGATAGCCAATTTTAGAGGCCAGGGGCTTTCCATAGGGAAGTCGTCAACCCACTGTCCACCAGCGACAACTGATCGGTATACACTGCTTGCCAGTTTACTTTTGCGGCTTGATACAGTGCCTGATGCTCGGTGTTCGGGGTGTATTCTCGCTCCCAGCGCACTAGCCGCTCACCGGTTTTATCTAGCGCGTCATACAGCCCGACCCCCACACCCGCGGCGATAGCACAACCGAGAGCCGTGGCTTCTTTGACAACGGGTACTCGTACAGGAACCCCGGTCACATCGGCCAAAATCTGGCTCCACAGTTTCCCTTTTGAACCTCCGCCTGCAAATACCACTGAGGCTGCTTTGACGCCGGAGAACTCAGCAATTTGCGCTAAGTTACAGGCCGAGACTATCGCGGCATTCTCTTCCAGAGCACGGAACAGGGTAGCTTTGTTGCATTTTTCTGGATCAAGTGAAAGGTTAATAAAGGAAGGTGCGGCGTGATACCAGGATTTGAAGCGCATTACATCGGAGAAAATCGGCATGATGCCGTATGCCCCTGCCGGTACGCGGGCGGCCATATCCTCCAATAAACTGTAGGTATCGATACCCAGCCGCTGAGCCAGTAATTTCTCTTCGGCGCAAAATGCATCACGGAACCAGCGCATGGTCAGGCCGGTAAAGAAACTGATGGATTCAGCCTGTACCATACCGGGAATAACATGAGGGTTAATACGCGTATTCATATCCGGATCGGTAATCGGCTTAGGCAAATTAACCACCTGCTGCCAGAAGGTGCCGCCCAATACTGCGGTCTGACCCGGTTGAACGACCCCCAACCCCAAACAACCTAATTGTACATCACCACCGCCCATCACCACTGGCGTTCCCGCCAGCAGACCACTCTCTTCTGCGGCTTGTGCTGTGACATGGCCTAGCAGTGTTCCAGTTTCTTTGACCGGCGATAAAATATCGGCACGTAGTCCAGCCATCTCCAGCAAGCTCGGTTGCCAGTTACGGGTGACTAAATCCAGCATGCCGGTGGTTCCTGCATTCGAAGGATCAACCGCCAGTTCGCCACTGAGCATATTGGCTAGCCAGTCGCTTATCATGGTTAATGTACCCGCCTGGCGATAGATATCCGGGCGGTAATGCGCCAGCCACAGTAACCGAGGCATAGCACTTAGTGCCAGAGTTTGGCCTGAACATTGATAAACCTCGAATTCAAACCCATCATTATGCAGCTCTTTAAGCTCACTGACTTCACGGCTGGCACGGGCATCCACATTGGCACACGCCCAAATAGGTTTGCCACTGCGATCATAAAGCACAATGCCTTCGCGCATTGAGCAGGCAGCCACGGCGCGAATAGCACTCGCCGGTAGCTTAGCCTGATGCAATGCTTGGCGGATGCACTGGCAGGCCAACTTCCAGTTAGTCGCTAAATCAAACTCCATCGACCCTGGGACATCAGGTACTGGCAAATGTAGCCACTCAGCCTGTCCGGCCGCTATCTGATTACCATTAAGATCAAATATGACAGCCCGGACACTGCCGGTGCCGGCATCCAGCGCCATCAGGTATTCAGCCGATGTGGTCGTAGAGAATTGACTCATTACGCTATCCTCTGTTTTATATGAATTTATGAATAAACCTGTCCTCTACTGCTTTTTTCTCAAAAGAATAACCAAAACTATTGGCGTAATTCTTGAACCCCTGCGCAAGCCTAAGCTGGCAAGTAAAATAGCCAATCAAAGCAATTTGATGATTGATCTTGCTGTTAGCTCATCCGTCACTAATGCATTCACGTATTTTCCGCGCAATGCAGCCACAATCGCTTCTGATTTTTCAATGCCACCGGCGACACCAATCACTGTCGGGATGTTGGTCAGATCTGCCAGTGAGACGCCAATCAGCTCCTGGTGAATCTGCATCTCCGGCACCAATGCGCCATCGGCTTGCATAAAGTAGCCAAGGATATCGCCGACCGCCCCCTTGCGACTGAACATCAGTTGTTCACCTTCACCGATATAGCCGGAGCGTAAAATGGTGGCCTCTTTTTGCTGATTGACCGAACCGATACCCACGACGGCAACATCAGCCGCTCGGGCGGCTAGCATCACATCGCGCACACTGTTTTCCTGACGGAATGTCTCCGCCACTGTGGCACTGGAAGCACGCAACGGCGCAGGAATAATGCTGACCTGACAAGCGGCATCCAACTGGCCAATACCGGTCATATAAGAGCCAACCCCACCGGAAAGCGTCACCAGTCTGACCTGCTGCGAAGCGATAAAACCGCTTAAATGCTGTAAGGCACACATGGTGGTTTCACCAAAGCCGACTGCCAGTAGTTGTTGTGGTTGTATCAATGCCATCAATAAATGTGCAGCGCCAATCCCCAACCGGCTACTGATACTGAGATCAGCCAGAGAAGGCAGAATGCGGATATGCTTGAGGCCGAAATGCTGTTGCAAGGTGTTTTCCAGCTCCAGACAACCCTCATAGCGCGAATTAATCTGTACCCGAATAACCCCAGACTGGCGGCCTTTTTCCAGCAATCTGGAGACCTTCAGTCGGGTTAACCCCAACAGTTCGCCAATATCCCCTTGTGTTAAGCCATCGTGATAATAAAACCACGCAATGCGAGCGAGCAGTTCCTCTTCACTCATGCTATTACCCGGATATTTGTATTCATCGTTAGACGACATGGGTTTTTCTTTTGTTACTGATTTTTCTCTCATCATTAGCCGTGATCCCTATTGCCGCTTTCTCATTCTTCATTGATTCATTGATTCATCATCGATCAAAAATCCACGGTCTGATAAATGCTATACCCAAGAGATTTCAAGATGCAGGAAGGCGGCAAGCGAAAGACAAATTGGTTGTAAACCATTTTGAACAGCGCTTGCGCTGGCCCGTAGGGTGAGCCTCTGATGAGGTTCATAATCCCGATGAGCTTACATAAGTAAGTAATTCGGGCGATTGAGCACAGCCAACACACCTACAACTTGAAAGATGACGGGTATAAATCTCAGTTGAGAACTACGCTAACAGCTTAGGCAATACATTTGAACACATTTTAATTTAAATTTTTTTATTCACGGAAATGTGATCTTGATTACGCCATAAATGGGATTATGCAGCTATCTTTTTTGAACACTTTTAAATTTAAAATATTTTTGTTCATAAACAGGAGCCACTGATGCCGCACACCAATCCGCCACCGCTGCTCCAGGTTCGTGGTATCAGCAAGCAGTTTTCCGGCGTAGTGGTATTGAAGAGTATCGACTTTACTCTGCAACCAGGACAGGTACATGCCCTGTTGGGAGGAAATGGCGCGGGGAAATCGACGTTGATGAAGATCATCGCCGGCGTGCTGCCACCAGACAGCGGTACCATCGAGATCAATGGGCAACCCTGCCTTAATCTCACCCCAGCAAAAGCACATCAACTCGGTATCTATTTGGTCCCCCAAGAACCGATGTTATTTGCCAATCTGTCGGTACAAGAAAATATTCTGTTTCGTTTGCCCAAACATCAGGCAGATAAGAAGAAGATGGCGCAATTACTCAAAAACCTGGGTTGCCATTTGGATCTGTCAGTCAGCGCCGGTTCACTGGATGTAGCAGATCAACAGCTAGTAGAAATTATGCGCGGCTTGATGCGTGACTCACGTATTTTGATCCTTGATGAGCCAACAGCGTCACTAACACCGGCGGAAACCAATCGTCTATTTAGCCAAATCAAAATGTTATTGCAGCAAGGTGTCGGAGTGGTATTTATCTCCCACAAATTACCTGAAATACGTCAACTGGCAGATTGGGTCAGTGTCATGCGCGATGGTGGCATCGCTCTAAGTGGCGCCACCACTGATTTCTCCATCGATACGATTATTCAGGCCATTAAGCCACAGGCCAAAAACAGCGAATTATCTGATACCCAGAAGCTATGGCTGGAACTGCCCGGTAACCGCCGCTCTCAAGCGCGTGCTCAGTCCAATCAACCGGTGATAGAAGTTGCCGATCTGAGTGGTGAAGGTTTTGCCCATATCTCTTTTGAGGTGCATGCCGGTGAAATTTTGGGATTAGCGGGGGTGGTTGGCGCAGGCAGAACAGAACTTGCTGAAACACTTTATGGTTTACGGCCCGCCAGCGGTGGTCACGTCAGGCTGGAAGGGATTGATATCACATTGATGAAAACCGTCAATCGTCTGGCAACTGGGTTGGTTTATCTGCCGGAAGACCGCCAAGCCTCCGGCCTCTATCTGGATGCTCCGCTCAGTTGGAATGTCTGCTCGCTCACCCAGGGTAATCAGGGGTTATGGACACATCCGGCACAGGAAGCCGCCATTCTGGAACGCTATCGGCGGGCACTAAACATTAAGTTCAGCCACCTTGAGCAACCCGTGCGCACCTTGTCTGGTGGCAATCAACAAAAGCTGTTGATTGCGAAATGCCTTGAAGCCAATCCGTTGCTACTGATTATTGATGAACCTACTCGTGGCGTAGATGTATCAGCGCGCAGCGATATTTATCAATTGATCCGCAGTATTGCCTCTCAGCATGTGGCGATCATTTTTATCTCGTCAGATCTGGAAGAAGTAGTGCAGATGGCTTCCCGGGTGTTGGTCATGCATCAGGGTGAAATCAGTGGCGCAGTCAGTGGGGCGGAAATGAATGTCGATACCATTATGCATCTGGCCTTTGGTGAACATAATACCGATGCCCGCCAATCTGCTGAAAGCGAGGGCGCATCATGTTGAAATTTATTCAAAGCTATCAATTTATTCAAAACAATCGTGAAGGTACCGCACTGCTGGCGATTTTGGCTTTATTTGCCTTGCTTGGTGTGATCGACAGTAATTACTTCACCTTGCAAACCTTCACCATGATTTTCAGCAGCGCACAGATCCTGATCCTGTTAGCCATCGGCGCCACCATGGTGATGCTAACCCGCAATATCGATGTGTCCGTCGGCTCCATTACCGGCTTATGTGCCGTCACTGTGGGTATGGCGCTCAATGCTGGTTTCGGGCTGGCAATCTCCTGCCTGTTTGCTCTGCTGGTCGGCATGGTGACGGGCTTCTTTAATGGCATTTTGGTTACCTGGCTGCGCATCCCGGCGATTGTCGCCACCCTGGGTACGCTGGGGTTGTATCGCGGCCTGATGCTATTGATAACCGGCGGGAAATGGATAGAAGGGCTGCCAGCAGACTTGAAAAGTTTATCCACCCCCATTCTGTTTTCTATCTCTCCTATCGGCTGGCTAATTATGCTGCTGATTGTAGCTATGGCCTTGTTGCTAGGTAAAACCGCCTTTGGCCGCAGTTTCTATGCTACCGGCGATAACTTGCAGGGTGCACGCCAACTGGGGATCCGCACCGACAGTATTCGTATTTTTGCCTTCTCAATGAATGGGGTGATGGCCGCGCTGGCAGGGATTGTCTTCGCCTCCCAAATTGGCTTTATCCCTAATCAGACGGGCAGTGGGTTAGAGATGAAAGCCATCGCCGCTTGTGTTCTCGGTGGGATCAGCCTGCTCGGTGGTACCGGCACCATTCTTGGGGCCATTCTGGGGGCTTACCTATTAACACAAATCGACAGCGTGCTGGTGCTACTGCGCCTGCCTGCTTGGTGGAATGACTTTATTGCCGGACTGGTGTTGCTGGGTGTGCTGGTGTTCGATGGCCGCCTGCGCTGTGCCATTGAGCGCAATATCCGCCAGCAGAAATATGCTCGCTTTAATGCTCGACCGGCAGTTTCTGGTAAGTCGACAACTTCGGATAAGAAGAAAAACGTTATACCCAATAGATTTCATGATGCAGGAAGGCGGCAAACGAGAGAATCCCGATGAGCATACAGTGGTAAGTGATTCGGCTAAACGAGAGTAGGTAACACACCTGCAATTTGAAAGATGAAGGGTATAAAAAGAGGTGGCGCGATGAATATATATCGCCGTTATGGATGGGAACTGGCCTTGGCTGCACTGTTAGTGCTGGAAATCCTGCTGTTTGGTTTATCGAATTCTCGCATGCTGGATATCAACGTATTGCTGTTCAGTACCAGTGATTTCATCTGCATCGGCATTGTAGCTTTGCCGCTGACCATGGTGATTGTCAGTGGCGGAATTGACATCTCATTCGGTTCAACTATCGGATTGTGCTCCATATTCCTAGGCGTGATGTTTCAAGCTGGCGTCCCCATGAGTGTCGCGATCCCGCTGACACTGGTGGTTGGCGCGTTATGCGGTTTGATTAATGCCGGGCTGATTCTGTATACCGGCGTCAACCCGTTGGTCATAACTCTAGGCACCATGTACCTGTTCGGCGGCAGCGCCTTGCTGTTGTCCGGCATTTCCGGCGCGACCGGCTATGAGGGCATTGGCGGTTTCCCAACAGCCTTTACCGATTTTGCCAACCAAACGTTGTTCGGCCTGCCCGTCCCACTGGTTATCTTTATGGTCTGCGTGCTGCTGTTCTGGCTACTGATGCACCGCACTCATAGCGGCCGCAACGTATTCCTTATCGGGCAAAACAGTCGGGTGGCCCGTTACAGCGCCCTGCCCGTCGCGCGTACCTTATGCATCCTGTATGCCCTGACGGGTGTGGCGTCTGCGATTGCCGCGGTCCTATTGGTCTCTTATTTCGGTTCGGCACGCTCTGATTTGGGGGCTTCGTTCCTGATGCCAGCCATCACCGCAGTGGTACTGGGGGGCGCTAACATCTACGGCGGCTCTGGCTCCATCCTCGGGACGGCACTGGCGATATTACTGGTGGGTTACTTACAGCAAGGTTTGCAAATGATTGGCACACCAAACCAGATATCGAGTGCGTTGTCAGGTGCATTACTGATTCTAGCGGTGGTTGGGCGCTCTATCAGCCTGCACCGACATCTGATTCATGAATGGCTGCAACGTCGTCGCAGCAGACACACCCTAAGTTAATACCTGTTTTCTTTTGTAGTGAAATTGCCAACACCTCTACCCCTAGCTTCTTCGGAGATAGCAATGAAAACACAAAGATTAAAAAAGCTGGCACTGGTTTGTGCCCTTGGATTTGCCTGTATCACTACTGCTCAAGCGGCAGAACGCATCGCATTTATCCCGAAACTGGTCGGGGTCGGCTTCTTCACCAGCGGCGGTAAAGGTGCCGTTGATGCCGGTAAAGAGCTGGGTGTGGATGTGACCTACGATGGCCCGACAGAACCGAGTGTTTCCGGCCAGGTTCAGTTAATCAATAACTTCGTCAATCAGGGTTACAACGCCATTGTGGTTTCGGCAGTCTCACCGGATGGACTGTGCCCTGCGTTAAAACGCGCGATGCAACGGGGCGTCAAAATCTTGACCTGGGACTCTGATACCAAACCAGAATGTCGCTCGGTTTACATCAACCAAGGTACCCCAAATCAATTGGGTTCGATGCTGGTCGATATGGCCGCGAATCAAGTGAAAAAAGATAAAGCCAAGGTCGCCTTCTTCTATTCCAGCCCGACGGTTACCGATCAGAACCAATGGGTCAATGAAGCGAAGAAAAAAATCCAACAAGATCACCCCGGTTGGGAAGTGGTCACCACCCAGTTCGGCTATAACGATGCCACAAAATCACTGCAAACCGCAGAAGGCATCTTAAAAGCTTATAGCGATCTGGATGCCATTATTGCCCCAGATGCCAACGCCCTGCCCGCTGCGGCACAAGCAGCAGAAAACCTGAAACGCGACAATGTGGCGATCGTCGGCTTCAGTACTCCAAACGTGATGCGCCCTTATGTTCAGCGCGGCACGGTCAAGGAATTCGGTCTGTGGGATGTGGTTAATCAAGGCAAGATTTCAGTTTATGTCGCCAATGAAATGCTGAAAAAAGGCGACCTGAATGTCGGCGATAAAATTGATATCCCGAACATTGGCGTGGTTGAAGTGGCACCGAATAGCATTCAGGGCTATGACCATGAGGCTAAAGGCAGCGGCATTGTGTTACTGCCATAGCGGGTCATTTTCACTAAAGAAAACATCGACAAATACGATTTTTAATCTCGGCGGCCCGTCCACCGGCGGGCCGGAACAGGACTAAGGGAGTAATAACAGATGGCTGATTTAGACGATATTAAAGACGGTAAAGATTTCGGTATTGGCGTGCCGCAGATAAATCCTGCCTTTACACTGAAAGGCTCGGGTTCACTGGATTGGGGGATGCAATCCCGGCTGGCGCGAATTTTCAATCCGAAAACCAATCGCACGGTAATGCTGGCATTTGATCACGGTTATTTTCAGGGGCCGACCACGGGCCTGGAGCGGATTGATATCAATATCGCCCCGCTGTTTGAATATGCCGATGTCCTAATGTGTACCCGTGGCATTTTGCGCAGTATCGTCCCCGCGTCGGCCAATCGCCCGGTGGTACTGCGCGCATCTGGTGCCAACTCGATTCTGACTGATTTATCCAACGAAGCGGTGGCGGTGGCAATGGAAGATGCATTGCGGCTCAACTCCTGCGCCGTGGCGGCACAAGTCTATATCGGCACTGAACACGAGCATCAGTCGATTAAAAATATCATTCAATTAGTTGATCAGGGAATGCGCTACGGCATGCCTACCATGGCCGTGACTGGCGTCGGTAAAGACATGGCTCGCGACCAGCGCTACTTCTCTCTGGCCACCCGAATTGCCGCTGAGATGGGCGCACAGGTGATCAAAACCTATTATGTCGACAGTGGATTTGAACGTATCGCTGCCGGTTGTCCAGTGCCTATCGTCATTGCCGGTGGTAAAAAACTACCAGAACGCGATGCATTGGAAATGTGCTATCAAGCCATTGATCAGGGAGCGTCAGGTGTAGATATGGGGCGCAATATCTTCCAGTCAGAAGCCCCAATTGCCATGCTGAAAGCGGTTCATGCAGTGGTACATAAAAATGAAAATGCACAAACAGCCTATAAGCTGTTCTTAGATGAAAAAGGTTGAGTGGGCATCGCTGCCAGTCAGTGACTGCTAAGCCGTGACAAGGAGGTCTTCGGTAATAAGGAGACCTTTGGTAATCAGGAGACAAATATGCACGTGACTCTCGTCGAAATTAATGTGAAAGATGACAAAGTTGAGCAGTTTATTGAGGTTTTTCGCGCCAATCATCAGGGTTCTATCCGCGAGGCGGGGAACTTGCGTTTTGATGTGCTAAGGGACGAGACGATCCCAACCCGTTTTTATATCTATGAGGCTTATACCGATGAAGCTGCGGTGGCGGCACATAAGCAAACCCCCCATTACCTGAAGTGTGTCGAACAACTGGAGGGATTGATGACCGGCCCACGCAAGAAAACAGTATTTATCGGCCTGATGCCTTAGCCGACACGGGCAGCCGATTTCCTACGCTGCCCGCATGTTGGAGCCGCATGGCAAATTTAGCGACTGAGCCACATCACGCGCACACGCTAAAACTTATCCGCACCCATAAACCGCCTAGTAACTCACTGTGCAATAACTCTGGGCGGGTTTTATGGTAGGTCGTAATGTCTTTTACCAATGCTAACCCCAGCCCCGCCCCTTGCTGCTCACCCACATTATCCAACCGGTGGAATGGCATCAGCGCTTGCGCAGCTTCATCTTGTGCAATACCAGGGCCACTGTCTTCTATTTCTAACCAACAGCGCCCTGTGTCACCGCCTATAACCAACCGTACCGTCACCACGCCCTGCTTTGGTGTGTATTTCAACGCGTTGTCCAGCAGGTTATCGCACAGTTCCGTCAGCAATAAGGCATCCCCCTCGATCCAGCACTCAGCCCCCCCCTCATAGCCCAGATCAATCTGCTTGCTGCGGGCTTGAGCAAGGTGTGCAAAACACGCGTCGCGTAATAGTGGGCCGAGATTAACCGGTTGTAGTCTGCGCTCGTGTACTTTCATCCGTGATAACTGCAATAACCGATCCGTCAGGGAAACGGTGTGATCCAGTGTCCCGCGCATCGCCAATAGGCTTTCACGCCATTGTTGTGGGGAGTCACTGGCCAGCGCCACCGCCACCTGCGTTTTCAACACCGTTAACGGTGTACGCAATTGATGAGAGGCATCAGCACTAAAGCGCCCCTGACGTGCCACCATTTCCCGTAAACGCTCGATGTAGCGATCAAAGGCCAATAACAACGGTTCCATTTCTGACCATGGCAACACTTTGGGGAGCGGGGTCAGTTCACCGGGATCACGCCGCAGCATCAAGCCTGATAGCTTACGTAATGGCTTGAGAATACCTTTGAGTAAGATATACGCCATTACCAGCGTCAAGAGCACCAGCGTACCTTGGGTCAAGACTGCCGATATCATGATCTGCTGTGCCAGATCATGGCGGGATGCTAGCGTTTCAGCCACCAGCACCATCGCCATCCCCATAACACCAGACTCATTAACCGGTTGATAAAGCGCAGCCACACGTATTGGTTTGCCTCGGTACTCGGCATCATAAAAATGTACCAATGCAGGGTAGAGAAGGGATCGTGGCGTATTCAGCGGGAAAGGCGGTAAATCATTGTAGCCAGCTATACTTTTCCCCTCTGGCGTAATCACCTGATAGTAAAGCTGATCATTCATATTGCGCTCAAAACTATCGAGGACAATATAAGGGACATCAACCTCTAGCTGCCCATGACGAACAACCAACCGCTCCGCCACCGTCCGGGCAGAGGCTAATAACGTGCGGTCATAAGCTAACGTAGCCGCATTCATCGCACTGATATAATGGGTATAAATAGAGATCCCGCCCAAAATCAGTAGTGGGACACCAAAAAACAGCAGCAATTGATGAAACAGCGAATGTGGGGCTTTAAACCATCGTGGCACAGTAGTGTTAGAGCATGCCATTAGTGCATTCCAGGCTGTAACCTAAACCGCGTAAAGTCTGGATAGAGACATTACTGCCATGCAGCTTTTTACGCACCCGATGCACATACAGTTCAATACTTTCTGGATTGGCATCATCGGATAAGGTAAATACCTGCTCAAACAGTTGTTGTTTGGCAACTGGCCTACCCCGGCGATGCATCAGTGAGGTTAATACTGCCGATTCCCGCGGTGTCAGCGCCAGTGGCTTATCCGCTAACAGAAAGTAACCTTCGTCGTGATAGGTCAACTCACCAAATTGCACCGCCTGCCCGGTTCCACCGACACTACGCCGTAATAGAGCACGTATCCGCGCCTCCAGTTCATCCAGTTCAAACGGTTTCGTCAAATAGTCATCCGCCCCCAAGTTCAGCCCTTTCACCCGGTCTGCCACTTCCGTTCTGGCGGTCAACAACAGCACCGGCAGCGTTTGCCCACGCTTACGTAGCCGGGCCAGCAAATCTAACCCGTTCAAACGTGGCAACGCCACATCCAATACCACCAGCGCGTAATTTTCGTTTTGCAGCAAATGATCGGCGGCAACACCATCATTTGCCACATCCACAGCGAAGCCCGCATGAGTCAATGCTTTCTGTAACCAGTGAGATAACTCGGGGTGATCCTCTACCAACAAGAGACGCATATCACATCCTGTACTTTTTCCTTCCCATTGAAAGGTAACTGAAAGGTTAATCTATTAACAATTCAGCAACCTCGCAATCGCGGGAAGGCTCACAATTTAGACGAAAATAATGAGGGAATAAGATGAAAAGGATAATTACCCGCACTTTAGCCGCCTCGATTCTGATACTGACAGCACAAATGGCACAGGCTATCGAGGCACCTGGCAGAACAGAATGTATTGCGCCAGCCAAACCCGGCGGCGGCTTTGATCTTACCTGTAAATTGATTCAGGTTTCCCTGCAAGAGACTAAAGCAATTGATCGCCCAATGCGGGTCAGCTATATGCCAGGAGGTGTCGGAGCGGTTGCCTATAACGCCATCGTGGCGCAACGGCCAGCAGAGTTTGGCACCGTGGTCGCGTTCTCCGGCGGCTCTTTACTTAATCTGGCACAAAATAAATTTGGCCGTTATAGCCCTGACGATGTGAAGTGGTTGGCGGCCGTTGGCACTGATTACGGCATGATCGCCGTGCGGGCTGACTCTCCCTATAAAACGCTAACAGATCTGATGGATGCCTTTAAACAAGATCCTAACAGCGTGGTATTCGGGGCCGGTGCCTCGATTGGCAGCCAGGACTGGATGAAAACGGCGTTACTGGCCCGTGAGGTGGGCGTCGATCCCCATAAAATGCGCTATGTGGCCTTTGAGGGTGGCGGTGAACCGGTTACCGCATTGTTAGGTAACCATATTCAGGCGGTGTCCGGGGACTTAAGTGAAATGGTGCCCTATCTGGCAGGCGACAAACTACGGATATTGGCTGTTTATGCAGAACAACGCCTGCCTGGCCAACTGGCTAATATTCCTACGGCTAAAGAACAAGGCTTCAATTTAGTGTGGCCGATTATTCGTGGTTTCTATCTCGGGCCGAAGGTCAGTGATGCCGAATATCAATGGTGGACGGAGACCTTTAACACCTTGGTACAAACTGACGAGTTCAAAAAACAGCGCGAATTACGCGGCTTATTTGAGTTCAACCTGACCGGCAAAGAGCTGGATGTGTATGTCAAAAAACAGATTGAACAATATCGTGAACAAGCTAAAGCATTCGGGCTGGCCAAATAATTAAGGAGAAAGATCATGAGCGATCGTATTTTTGCCAGTATCTGGATCCTACTCTGTATCAGCGGCTTATTTATCGGCTGGGGAATTCAAAGCGAATACAGTTATGAGCCGCTAGGCCCGCGCCCTTTCCCGATGGCAATTCTGGCGTTAATGACACTGTGCGCGTTGCTATTGCTGCTGCGTAAACCAGATGTTATCGCATGGCCGCACGCCAAAGTATTGCATCGCCTGTTGGTGATGGTGATTACGCTGGTGCTCTATGCCTGGGGGTTTGAGTCGCTTGGATTCCCGCTGGCGACAGCCCTGCTAACATTTAGCATCGCATTGTTATTTGAGGCAAAAATATGGGTCGCTGCGCTGTCCGGCGTGGTCCTGGGCGCGTCATTATTCTATGCCTTTGACTATTTACTTGATGTCACCCTACCACTTGGCGTTTGGCTGAACTAACGAGGCTGTGATGGAAACTTGGATGTATTTATCGCAAGGATTTGAGGTGGCATTAACACCACAAAACCTGATGATTGCCCTGATAGGCTGCTTTATCGGTACCATTGTTGGCTTACTCCCAGGACTGGGGCCGATCAACGGCGTGGCCATTTTGCTGCCACTCGCTTTTGCCCTAAAACTGCCCGCCGAGTCTGCCCTGATCTTGCTGGCTACGGTTTATATCGGTTGTGAATATGGTGGGCGCATCTCATCCATATTACTTAATGTCCCCGGTGATGCCGCGGCTATCATGACCGCCCTTGATGGTTATCCAATGGCGCAGCAGGGCCGTGCCGGTGTAGCGCTATCCATTTCAGCAGTTAGCTCATTTGTTGGTTCACTCTTGGCTATTGGTGGGATCATTCTGTTTGCACCGCTACTGGCACAGTGGTCACTGGCATTCGGACCCTCGGAGTATTTCGCGTTAATGGTCTTCGCCATCGCCTGCCTTGGCAGCATGATGAGCCAAAATCCCTTGAAATCACTGCTCGCCGCCTTAATCGGATTGGGGTTGGCGACAGTCGGCGTTGATGCAAACACCGGCGTTTATCGCTTCACCTTTGATAGTGTCCACCTCTCTGATGGAATTCAATTTATCGTGGTGGTGATCGGCTTGTTCTCGGTCAGTGAGATCTTGTTGATGCTGGAAAGTACCAGTACCGGCCAGAAATTGGTGCGTAAAACCGGTCGCCTGATGTTCAACCGCAAAGAGGCGGCAGAATGTGTTGGGCCAACACTGCGATCTTCAGTGATCGGTTTCTTTGTTGGGATTTTGCCGGGCGCAGGGGCAACCATCGCCAGTGCGCTGACCTACATGACCGAAAAGCGCATCAGTGGTAACAGCGATAGTTTTGGTAAAGGGGATATTCGTGGTGTTGCCGCACCTGAAGCGGCGAATAATGCTTCTGCCTGTGGATCTTTTATTCCGATGCTCACTCTGGGCGTTCCAGGCTCAGGCACTACGGCGGTAATGATGGGAGCATTGACCCTGTATAACATCACACCGGGGCCTGCGATGTTCACCGAGCAACCGGATATTGTCTGGGGGTTAATTGCCTCGCTGTTGATAGCCAACGTTATATTACTGCTGATGAACCTACCTCTGGTTGGCTTCTTCACCCGCATGTTAACCATTCCGTTATGGTTCCTGGTCCCCGCCATTGCAGCAGTCTCTGCGGTGGGGGTGTATGCGGTGCACAGCACCACTTTCGACCTGATGCTCATGGTTGGATTGGGTATCTTTGGCTATCTGCTGAGAAAAATGAACTTCCCCATGTCCCCGCTGATTTTAGGCTTTGTTCTGGGCGAAATGCTGGAGCAAAACCTGCGCCGTGCACTGTCCATTAGCAATGGCAATTACACTATTTTGTGGTCGAGCCCTATTGCAAAAAGCTTGCTAATACTGGCCGTGGTGGTGTTGGTGCTGCCGCCAATCCTGCGAGTAGTACGTAAATTCCGCCAATCAAAGCCAGCCGCTAATGAAGGGTAAAAACTGACTCGTATTACTCCGGGGCTGATAATTATAGGATTATTGGCCCCGATTTATTGGGTTAGTCACAATCAAATATTCCGCGTTATAAGATGACACCTATCAACAAAATGCTTAATGAGTAAACTGATCATCACCAGTACCGGAAATGCTTAGACCTTAACTATAATGAAAGTAGATAAGTGTAATCACGATAAATCATGAGGCAAAACCATGTCAGACAAAATCGCCGTCGGCATCAGCGCTTGCCTGTTAGGTGAGAAAGTACGTTTCGATGGCGGGCATAAACGTCTAACATTTGCCGTGGACGAGTTGGCCCCTTTTGTTCATTTTGAGCCGATCTGCCCTGAGATGGCAATCGGGCTGCCTTCGCCCCGCCCAGCGCTGCGCTTGGTTAAAGCAGGCGCTGATGATATTCGTCTCAGCTTTAGTAACCAACCAGAAACCGACCTGACCCGCGCCATGCAGGACTTCTCCGCGAAAAGAATTGCGGGATTGCAGCATTTAAGCGGCTATGTGGTTTGCGCCAAATCCCCTAGCTGCGGCATGGAGCGAGTGCGGGTGTATGAAACCGATGGCAAAAATAACCGCAAAAGTGGTACTGGTATTTTCACTCAAGAATTAATGCGCCAACTACCGTGGCTCCCCATTGAGGAAGATGGCCGCCTGTGTGACCCTGAGCTGAAAGAGAATTTTGTGGCACGAATCTATGCCTTACATGAGTTTAATCAGCTATGGCAACAAGGCATGAGCCGCGCCCGGCTGATCGCTTTCCATAGCCGCTATAAATTGTTATTACTAGCTCATTCGCAACCTGCCTACCGTGAATTAGGGCGTTTCGTTGCGGCTATCGACCAATGGCCTTCAATTAATGAATGTGCTTTTGAATACCGTAACCGGCTGATGGCCCTGATGAGCCAACACTCCTCGCGCCGTGGTCACACCAATGTCTTGCAGCATGTCCAAGGCTATTTCAGCAACCAACTCAGCCCCCGGCAACGCAGCGAGCTGGCACAACTGATTTTGCGTTATCGTCAAGGCAGTCAGCCACTGCTTGCCCCCATTACCCTGCTCAAACATTATTTAGCTGAATATCCCGACAGCTATCTTGCCCAGCAGCGCTATTTTGACCCTTACCCGGAGGTTTTGCGCCTAAGGTATGGGCATTAAGAGGGGGAATTTAAACGCGATATGAAGCCCGTGGTAATTCAGCAAGTTGCCGCGTTATCAGATAACACCTATCAGCAAAATGTCTCCTTTGCGTTATTCTTAGCGCCGAAGAAAATAATTAGCAGTCTTTCTGGTGGTATCACGGCCTCATGGCAGTGAGGCCGCTGTAAAACAGGAGTTTCTATGAACACCACTTATCGCCTGGCGCTGGCTTTGGCTTTTTCTACCACGCTGCTGACGGCTACCGTTCACGCCAATAGCCTATTGGATTCAGTAAAAAGTGCTGCTGACCAATACAGTAAATCGGGTGATAGCTCATCTTCATTGTCGTCATTGACCGGCTTACTCAATGGTGGCGATAAAGGGCTAAGTGCCAGCACCATGACCAATGCTGCCGGTATATTGCAATATTGCGTACAAAATAATGTACTGTCGGCCAATGGCACTTCGGCGATTAAAGACCAATTGATGAGTAAACTGGGTATCACCAGTACCGAAAATGCCAAGAGCCAGGACTATCAGGAAGGTTTAGGCGGATTACTGAAAACCGGTGAAGGTAAGAGTTTGAATTTGAACGATCTGGGCAGTGAGCAAATCACTGAAAAAATCAAAACCAAAGCCTGTGATTTAGTGCTGAAACAGGGTCAGTCGTTCTTGTTGAAATAAACCTGACACACTGAGGTTTATAACAACGCGATTCCTGGCGCAGTGAATGAAGGGTTTACCGCACTCAGAGTGCACGGTGGCTTACGCCACTATTGCCCCAACAGTAAGTATCCCCTTCATTTCACTTTGTCAGCATGCTCTATTTTATGAAGATATTCTGGCGGTGATACGCCATCTGCCCTTCATCGGGGGAAAACTTAACCGGTAAACGCAGCTTCCGCCCTTCATATTTAGCGAAATTATCTTCACTGATACTGCTTTTGAGTTTTTTGATCAGAGGGGATAACACCATTTCCAGATGCTCATTAAAGGTGATTAATCCCTGATCAAAGGCCCGGTCGTGCAAGCTTGAAAGGCACAGACCATTACTGGGATTAAGCCGATGTTCAGCGCCGTGACTCCATGGGCGAATATGGCTGGCAACGAGTAATGCAGGTACTTCTAGTTCAGTAATACAGCAACGATTGTCATAGATGTGCAGTACATTTTTACGAAATAATTGCTGACCGACCCTAGCTTTAATAATCGTAGTTCTTTCGCCGCCACTAAAGTCTTTAATACCACTGTCAGCGTTAATACTATTATCAACTTTAATATTACTATCAAATAGTTGGGTAATCGGCTTTTCTAACTCACTCATCGCCTGTTGGCATTGCAATTCAAAAACTTCAGCATTCTCATTCAATTCCAGCCATAAAGCTCGGTCGGCCTTAGAGACACTCGTTAAACCACTGCGGCCTGAGTCAGTAATAAAAGGGTCCAGACTGGCTAAATTGACCAACTTCATCGCGAGTGCCGAAGGGGTTCTGCCAATTAACGCGGCGTAATGAATAATATCGGGATTTCTGGAATGCAATTTGCCAAAGGGAATTTGGCTATACAGTGTAAAAGCAACTAACAATTGATCCCGCGTCCAGTGATTTACCGCCGCCATGCATCGTCACCCAAAATTAGTGAGTCATTTTATTGAATGCGTTAACTATGCCAGGTGTTGTGGGGTATGGGTACCCTATCCTCCCCAATATATCTTCAGCCCTAACTCGGATAACCATACAAAATCTAAATTAACCACAACAATCCATACCCCAAAAATATCCTGTTTTGGGATATTTTTACGCGGATAGGATAATTACTCGAACACATCACATGGAGGATTAAACATTATGGATAAACAAGACTGGCATCCGGCAGATATTATCGCGGGTTTGAAAAAACGCGGTACAACGATGGCGGCACTTTCCCGAGAGTCAGGGCTGGCCTCTTCAACGCTGGCGAATACGCTGTTGCGCCATTGGCCGAAGGGCGAAAACTTGATTGCACAGGTGCTGGAATTACATCCTGCGGAGATCTGGCCTTCACGTTATCTGAAGCCTAAAAAAACGCGAAAAACGTTGCCAATTGCGTAATTAAATCTAGTTGATTCCACTTCTCCATGGAGGATAAACGGAAGTGGAATCACTAACTTTCAGGCCATCATCCTGCTGCTGTCTCGCAGGCAAAGATATTAGTACCCATATTATATGCGGCTTCAAGTACCGGACCAGGGCCACCTAAGTCTGGCAGCAGTAACACGGTTGAACTCATCACCGGTGCACCGCAGAAATTGAAAATACCGTGCTCAATCTGTATTTTCATCGCTTCGGCAAAGCCATGATTGATATAAGTCTTATGCGCGGCCGCACCGATTCCAATGATATGTACTGGCAGATGCGTCAGCTTTTTGATCAACTCCCCCGCGTCATCATAGGCCCAGCCATTGGAAAACACGCGATCAATCCATCCTTTTAACAATGCGGGCATCGACCACCAGTAAATTGGGAACACTAATACCAGCGCATCTGCTCGCTCAATCCTCTGTTGCTCCGCCAGCACATCATCCGCCAGCGAAGCTTGCCGATTAAAAGCAGCAATATCCACTGCGGTAAACCTTGGGTCAAAACCTTCGGTAGCAATATCGGCAATCTCATAAGTGTGTGTAGAATCCGATGCAACCAACCCCGCTGCAATCTGTCGTGCAACACTGTTAGTGAGTGATTCATGAAGCGGATGTGAGGTAACGATAAGTGAATGCATAATCTGACTCCTGATTGCCATTAAAATGCCGTTGGCGTAATCTATATACCATTAGTAAGTTACTGTTGGTAAGTTACCTTTGGTATATAAGCATGTCAACTAGCAAAAAGAATGTATCGTCACGACTTCGCCTATCGCGTGAAGAGCGTTACCACCAATTAATGAATACAGCATGGCAACTGGTGCGGGAAGAAGGCACTGAAGCCCTGACGCTAGGCCGCCTTGCTGAGCGCTCCGGCGTCACTAAACCGGTGGTTTATGACCATTTCGGCACCCGAGCTGGACTTTTTGCCGAACTTTATAAAGAGTTTGATAGCCGCCAAACCGCATTGATGGATGCGGCCATTGCGCAATGCGAGCCAACACTCACTGCTATCGCCACTGTGACCGCCTCATCATATATTGACTGTGTCCTGCTTCAGGGGCAGGAAATCTCTGGGGTCATTGCAGCATTAAAAGGCACGCCTGAGCTGGATGAGATGAAACGTGAATATTCTAAGGCGTACATCCACAAATGCCGGAATATACTCGCGCCCTATGCTAAAGGGAATCTGATTTCAGATGCCAGCCTATGGGCATTGCTAGGTGCAGCAGAAGGGTTATCGTGTTCTGCTGCTAGCGGCGAAATCACCGCCTCACAGGCAAAATCTGAGCTATTTGAGTTGATTATGGCGATAGTAGAAAGAAGCATGGGCCAGCGCTAGCAACGGCAAAGTATCCTCAAAAAGAATCAGATGGAATAGCAGGCGTAGATTGAAAGTTTACCGAGGCTGTATCAGTAGTTTGAGCGCGAGCAGGTAATGAATGGATTTCCAAATACTCCCCGCACTGCGAGGAGTATTCAGAATAACGTTAAATCGCTTTTTCTGATTCAATACTTTTTTGATTACGACTGACTGCCACTTTGAATAGCCAATATATCAAGCTGGCGGCAACCAGCGAGTTAATGGTTGGAATCCCCCACTCAGTCACCAATCCGATAACACTGCCGACAATACTGGCGATAATGGCAACCCAACCGATAACTGGTGTTTGGGTTTCGTCAGGGAGTTTCCCTTCCAGTCGACTCTTATCCAGAATATTGCGATGAGAGCGCAACACAAAATAGTCCACCAGCATGATGCCGATAATCGGCGGGAATACCACGCCTAGCACCGTAAGGAAATCCACAAACCGATCCAAAATCCCTAACACGGAAAGTGTCGTACCCAGCACGCCGATAACTAACGTGGTTAAGGTGTATTTCAGTTTTTTCCCGGTCAGCCCCTCGACCGCATTGACGATACCGAGGGACGAAGAGTACAGATTAAGGTCATTAACTCTTAATGTTGAGAACACCACCACCAGCAAGCCTGCACCACCCGCGGCCTGAGACATAATAGTCACCACATCAGCCGTTCCGAGCGTTTTAGCAATCAAGATAGCCAAGCCATTGACCACGAACTCCCCGGCCACAATAGTGAAAATCGTCACACCCAACACATGCTTCCCATTTTTGGAATAACGCGTTAGGTCAGGGGTCATCAAGCTTGCCACGATAGCGCCCCCGACAACGATAGTGATACCTGCGCTGATAGACAGAGGATCACCCGGTGGTATCAACTGCATAATTTCATGCAAATTATGCCCGGACAGCGTACTAATAGAGATATAAGCCACCAGCAAAATAAACATCGGAACCGCAATACGTGCGGCGATGCGCAATGCCTTAAAACCAAATGCCACCAAGATAGTCAGCAGGCTACCCGATAAAGCTGCCGCGAATCCGAATCCCAGTTTATTACCCAGCGCGAAATCAAGCGATTTGGCAAAAATAGCGTTTTGTATACCAAACCAACCCAATAAACTCACGGCCACCACAATCCCGATCAGTACTGAGCCTAAGCGACCAAAGCCACACCAGCGAGCCAACAGGCTACCGGAGATCCCTTCACGCATACCGGCCAGCCCAAGACCGTAGGTCACCACACCAAATATTATGCTGCCAATAAGGATTGCGGTGAATGCATCAGTCAGTGTCATGGAGTTACCCAGCACCGCCCCCAGCATAAATTGATCCAGCGCGGTCAGCATACCCATGTGAACGATGGCAACGCTTAAAAATGAAACCCTTTTATCCTGTGGCACGCGGCTTAATGGATAGTCTTCAATTTTGATCACGATAAAGTGCACCCTTGTAGTTCAGATAAACTGGATTCCTTTTGCTACCAGTCGATCCGGAATATAATTATCCAAATGTGCAAATTTGCAAAACTCCTCAAACTGTTGCAACGTGTGGACATCAGATTTTTGATAAATAGTATATATTCTGTTTTCTATTGTTTTAGTGCTGATGTTATATATCTTAGCGATCTCTTTAACAGAAAGTCTTTGCAACATTAAAAATATAACGTCAAGCTCAGCGCGGGTAAAAGTCTTACTATTAATTTCGGTGGTCAGGACGCTTGGTTTTTGTTGGTTTATGTATTTGAGTGGAGATAACGTATTAAGTGGTTTGGCACTCCACATAACACCAATGACTTCTTTTTTATCATTATAAATAGGCAGCTTTTCACTGATAAAGGGGGTCAGAGTATCTTTACCATACCAATAATGTGTTTCTATGACAGTAACCCGATCTTGTGACTCTTCGGTTCTCTTATCATGCTCCATAAACTCGGGAGAAAATTCAGCCCAGTTAGCAGGAAACTCATCGTCCAGCTTCCCCTCTATCTCAAAGTTCAATGGTGTATTGGTATAAAGATAGGCTGCCTTGTTCATATAGATATGGCGGGAATTGAGATCTTTAATGCCCCATGGCTCACTGAGGTGCTCCATCATGGCAATAAGGCCCTTGAAATAAATTTCATTATTTTTATCGGGCAAATCCATTACGACCTCGCCGATTAAAACCGGTTAAATTTCTTTTGCCAGATAGTGCCGAGTATGTTTTTTGGCATATCCACCTAAATCGCCATAGACACGATAGCCTAACTTTTCATAAAAACCTCTGGCCTGGAAATCGAAAGTATCTACATAAGCCATATGACAACCGCGTTTTATGGCTTCTTCTTCTGCTTTTTCCATTAATTGGCGACCATAGCCACTTTTACGATATTCATCACTGACCCAAAGATACTGGACCTCAAGCCCACCCCACCAGGTTCTGGCAACCAATCCTGCTACAATTTTGCCGTTGTCGTTGGTAACCGTTAAGAATAGCGGATGAATGTCTACAGCTTCAGTTTTATTATTGTGAGCCCAAAGACTATCAATGACATACTCTTCGTCTTGTGGGTTTGGCGTATCCGTGACGTTAATATTCATTTTCGTAACATACCTTCCTATATTAATAATTCAAATTGCAATCAAATTAATAAACTCCAACTGATTTTAATATCACTTTTCTTAAAGTGTTACAAGAGTGGTTTTCACCCGTTCCCACAATGGCGTTAAGTGTTTATATTTAATGTGACAGAGCTAAAAAATACCAACTTATCTCGTGAATGTTATCTGTTTGGCCTGCTCTGTCTGCAAATACTGATTTCGCCTCACCAGGGCTTTATCGGGGAAACCTATCAATAACTCACGGCTCCTCCTGTAGAGCAAGGCTAACTTGCCAAAGGGGGGCCGCTCATCCTCCCCAAAATCCATAAATTTTATTGCTTAATATGCTCATTTACCGTCTACCTAGTCAAAAACTGGCCGTTCCGTTTTTATTTACCACTCACTATGAGCTTGAGCTCAAGCTTGTCGAGAGATCCCCAACAGTAAGTCTGCACTCAATACCGTGTTTCAGTACCAGTCCAGCATAAATATTTCTGTATTGTCGCAAGTCGGAAGAGTTGACCGCCGACCGACCATCGGATTTACAATCTCTCTTCCATGAGAATAAAGATCAGAGCCATATTAAATAATGAATTAAATGTAATTTAATTTACTTTATTTCTTTTTAACACCATTTATTATTCAATTACCCCTACTTTAATTATCGTACTCTCACTACAAAATACACTATAAGTAACGTTTATATAAACATAATGCGCACACTATTTTTATATTCATATATCCAATATATTGACTAAGAAGATTTTTGCGTCACGCTCATATTATTTTATATTAATAGCTAGTGTATTATTTTCTGTATTATAACCTTCCCTCCCTGCCTGGAGAGCTGTTATATTTACGCGATATTGGACAAGGACTGGAGAACCTACAGCGGGAACCCAGATGGTCGAAGCTGTTAAACGCTATGTCAGTATTAGATATGAATAATTTACTGACATTTAATTTATAGCTCAATTATTTTGCATAATCCAGGATCAATTAGAGCATCACATTTCATAGATTTAAATTATGACTCCAAACATTCAAGTCTGTGCGCTCATCTCAATAAAGTAGTTAACAAATCCAAATAACATCATTTTAAGTCATATTTTCAACATAAAATACTGAACATTCTACTAACTGTAATTTAGTCCAGTAAACCGTCTGAGTTACTATTGAAAAATTAACCACTAAATATTAGGATTAACACCATATATTGTGTCTATATAAAAACAAGATACCATATATACTACATCAATACTTCTCTTATAAGGATTCAGGCCATGAGTAAAAATACAAAACAAACATCTGGCAATGTAGCTTCCGTTGCTGCGAAGACTTTAAATGACCCTAACGCTTCTGCAATCCAGAAAAGCCTTGCTGGTTCTGCTCTCTCCCAACGAGGAACACCAAATCAGACAAGTGGAGAAATGGAACATAAAGCATCGGTTGCACTTGATAACCCAAATTCCTGTGCATTGACAAAGCAGCTAGCAGCCTCTGTATTAGCACAAGCGAATAAAGATCGTAAATAAGTTCCGTCTTAATTAACTACTGGGGCTAACGCCCCTTTTGTCGATGACTAACCAGCTGACTAATCAGAATTATCCGCCATCGGTGATCTTTACAGGTCATTTTTCTTGGCAAAATCAAACGGCCTAATCATCCGTTCCCGGTTGGCATCTAAATAATCAGCCCCCATTGGATCGCTCAGCTTTATGGATATAAGCCGCACGTACAGAGCTACGTTCTTAATGGCTCATCTACCTCTCTATGCATTCCTTCAACCATAACCATACCTGCAATTCGGCGGAAAGGGGTTATACCTCATTATGCGCGGGTCACTACTATGGGAGAAATACTGTAGACCCTGCCAGACCGGTATTCACAGTATCAAATACATCCCAAACAAGCTTCTGAGCCCCAATTTTCTCACCGTATAGCTATACAACATCATTACCCCAAAGCAATTCCATGGACCACCATATATACCGTAGGCCGATTTAACCAAACGTAAAACTTAGGGTAATTAAGGATATCATCATGTATCAACGCATCAGAACCGCCCTGACAACAGAGGGCTCACGAGTGAATAGTGCAAGTATTTTTCTAGGTTCAGCAACTGAATGCTATTACTGCCCTTCCTGCCATAACCCGCTGCAATTACAACATACTCATGTCGCAGGGCGTCTATTCATTCATGACCAGGAGCATCCCGATTTTAACCCCGATATAAACTGTAAATACCGAGCAAAAATGGCATCAACATCGTCACAAACTACTGATACCTTAAGTACCCTGCGCAGGACTATCATGGCCCAACATGTGCCATTGAGTTCTCTGCCACACAGAGCTTACTTCTGTGTGCTATGCCAGCATAAGTATACTGGAACAAAAACATGCCCCCAATGCCAACAACTCCTGTATACGACGGAAAGCAGTTTGAGCGATGACCATCAAGTTGCCCTGAGCGTCAAACCCGACGTTATTCTACGGTAATAACAACCGCTAAAGCAGTACTTTTGCCTGTAAACGGCCGTTTGGAAAACGTTAAGATTACCGCCTCCTCCAGAATCGGATATAGTTCCCTTCCATTCTGATTGATTAATGCTGTTGCTATCGTATGAACCTCAATCGCTTCTGTTATTTGCTTCTGGCCTTAGTTGCTATCGGCTGCTCATTTTTGCTTCATCCTCTTGTGATGTGGTTCCTGTTCGCTAACGTGTTGACGCTCGTGGTTTATGGTGTAGATAAAATGGCGGCCCGCAAAGCCTGGCGTAGAGTGTCTGAGTTCACCTTGCTGGTGTTTGGATTTGTGGGTGGATGGCCCGGAGCAATTCTCGGTCAGCAAATCTTTCGCCATAAAACACAAAAACAGCCCTTTAAAACGTACTTCATCATCAGTGTGATATTGAATATAGTGGTGCTAGTGGCGCTATACCGACTCGTTCCCTACTGAGCACAGAGCCTGGCCAGTGCACCCCGTACTGACAGGACAGATACGCCGGGTTAAGCCATGTCCCTCGACATAATCCAGATTCAATCACTGTCCTTGTGTTGTTCTAATCTCTTATCATAGCTACCGTCTTTGTACTTCACGGAGGCTTCAGGTAGCCATTTCTCGATGTAGTTCAGTCCAAAACCCTGCAATTCCATACCTACTCCTGTTTAACTGGCTGCTAGTGCCGCAGTACCCGCACAGAGAATAAACATTCAAACAAAGCCAAACCTTAAGATCAATTCTTTATTTGTTTATAATAAGTCAGGGTAATATACTTAAAAATTAATATAATCCATTGAATTATACTTTTAAAAAAAACTTCCCGTGTTTAATATTATTTCTTCCACATCAGATCGTTACACAAAGAGGCTACCGTTAGCCTTTCATTTCATCAATTGCAGTAGTTAGGCTAATAGATATAATACGCCGAAATAATAAATCCAATAAAAACTGGAATGGATGCCATGTCTAAATATTTACAGATAGCAGCCACTTTGCTGTCCCTGTCATTCTCATTTACTGCTTATGCCAATATGCTGAGCCCTGCTGATAGAAATACTATTCAGCAGCAACAGCGCGATATTTTGGAACAGAACCAGCGCCAGCGTCAGGAATTACAACGTAGCCTAACTCCCGAGCTCGTCGCACCAAAACCGCTCCCAGCACCGGCTGGTGCCTGTTTTTTGATTAATACTGTTCATCTACAAGGCGCAGACCATTTACCTGCACGGGACAAACAAAAATTACTTCAACCTTACTTGAATAAATGTCTGGGCTTAAGTCAGATCCAGACCTTAATACAAGAAATGTCTGATTGGTATATTTCGCGTGGTTATATTACCAGTCGGGTATTTCTGATTGAGCAGGATTTATCACAAGGCACCCTACAACTGGCTGTGCTGGAAGGTAAACTACAAAAAATCGAGCTAGATGGAAAAACGTCTCGCCAGTTAAAAATGGCATTCCCAGGGCTTGAGGGGAAGATTCTTAATCTGCGTGATATTGAACAGGGCGTGGAGCAAATTAACCGTTTACGCCAAACTCCGGTGCAAATTGAAATATTGCCAGGGACCGAAGCCGGTTATTCCATCGTCAATCTCACCGCGACACCTGAATTTCCTCTAAATCTTGGTGTCGGTTTTGATAATAGTGGGCAAAAAAGTACCGGTACTGGCCAGATTAATGGCTCGCTAACAGCCAACAATCTGCTTGGTTTAGCTGATCAGTGGTTTGTTTCCGGTTCGCGTAGTAGCGATTTTGCCAGCAGCCATAATGCCCGCAGTGTGCAGACTGGTGTCAGTGTCCCCTATGGTTACTGGCTGGCAGATTACAATTATTCATACAGTGATTACCTCTCCACCGTGACTAACCGTGGCTTTGACTGGCTCTCCAGTGGCGACAGCCAGACGCACCGTTTCGCCATTTCGCGTGTTGTGTATCGGGACAGTGATATGAAAACTGGCCTGTCGCTCGGCCTAACCCATCGCCTTAATCGCAATTATCTCAATGACAGTCTTTTGCAAAGCAGCAGCCGCAAATTATCCAGTGTCGTATTGGGGGTTAATCACAGCCAGAAACTCTGGGGGGGTTACCGCCACTATCAGCGCCGGGGACTCTCTCAGTCTGAATGCAGGAAAAGACATTTTAGTCACGGGTGCCAAGGTGTCTGCTGGTGGTAATTTGGATATGCAAGCGGGTGGTGATGTTGATATCAAAGCCAATACCACGCTCAGCAATAATGAACATAATCAACAGCGTGATCGCCGCAACGGTTATCAACAAAGTGAGCAGCGCGACAGTCTGGGCAGTGAAATTAGTGCTGGGGGACCCTCAATGCAGGCAACGATGTGTCACTGACGGCCAGTGAACTGGCCGCGAAGGGGAACGTCGGGCTGTCTGCAGGGCGTGATATTTCGCTGGAAACAGCGGAGAAAAATAGCCAACAAAAAACCAATAACAGTGAAAATCGTACCACTGATGCCACCCGCTCAGTGATAACCAGTGGCAATAATCTGACATTGGATGCCGGGCGTGATATCAACTCACAGGCAGCAGCGCTGGTGTCAGATAACGACAGCACACTCAAGGCTGGCCGTGACGTCAATCTTAATGCCCAGCAAAGCAGCACCTACAGCGAAAGCCACGGTGATCGGAAACAGCAAATTAATGAATCCATCCGTCAGCAAGGGACTGAAATCGTTAGCGGTGGGGACACCACCATTCTGGCCGGTAATGACATTAATTTACAGGCCACACAGGCGCAGGCTAGTGGTGATATTGCCCTGAAAGCCGGCCATGACATTAATGTGGCCACGGCGACAGAAAGTGATTATTCCTTCTTTGAAGAAACCACCGTTAAGAAGAAAAGGCTGTCGAAGACCACTACCCACGTGGTATCTGAAGATTACGCCACACAAGAGCAAGGCTCGCTGCTCAGTGGCAAAAATGTGTCGGTATCTGCCGGTAATGACTTACTGGTGAAAGGCTCTGCGGTTGTCGGTGACAATAATGTCGCACTGACTGCGGGCAACAATGTGGATATTGTGGCGGCCACCGAAGAACAATCCAGCTACCGTTTGTCTGAACAGAAAAAAAGCGGCATGTTCAGTGGTGGTGGCATCGGGGTCACTATTGGCAGCACTTCATCACGCCAACAAAGTCGTGATTCAGGGACGACACAAAGCCAAAGTGCCAGCACTATTGGTAGCACGGGCGGCGATGTCGCCATCAAGGCGGGCGGCACCGCCCATATTGGTGGCGCAGATATTCTGGCCAATAAAAATCTAAGTGTCACCGGTGATAGCGTCATCATTGAACCGGGTCAGGACAAACGCAGCAGCGATCAGCTTTATGAACAAAAAAGCAGTGGCTTAACACTCGCGCTTTCCGGCGCGGTAGGTTCAGCGCTGAACACGGCGGTGACAACCGTACAAGAGGCAAAAGACGAAACCAATGGCCGTCTGGCAGCATTAAAAGGCACCAAAGCGGCTCTGACAGGAATATCGGCTAAACAGGCCGTGGATCTGGCTCAGGCACAGGGCAATACCGATACCGGCAGCCTGATTGGTATCAGTGTGTCATTAGGCTCACAAAAATCGACCTCGCAACAACATCAGGAACAACAAGCCGTCAGTGGTTCAACTCTCACCGCAGGCAATGACCTCAATATCACTGCCACCGGTAAAGGTCAACTTGCCAACAGTGGTGATATCATCATCGGCGGGAGCCAGCTCCAAGCGGGCCACGACACTACGTTGGCTGCCGATCGAGACCTGCTGTTACTCGGGGCAGCTAATACCCAGAAAAGCGAAGGCAGCAACAGCAGCAGTGGCGGTAATATCGGTGCCAGTATCAGTTTTGGTGACAAAATCGGGGTGAGTGTTTTTGCCAATGCCAATAAATCCAAAGGCAACGACAGTGGTGATGGCACTTATTGGTCTGAAACTACCCTCGACAGTGGCAATACTCTCTCTCTCACCAGTGGCCGTGATACTACCTTGCAGGGTGCACAACTCAGTGGCGACAAAGTGGAAGCCGATGTCGGCCGCAATCTGGCCTTACAAAGCCAGCAAGACAGTGACCGTTACGACTCGAAGCAGCAAAGCATCAGCGGCGGCGTCAGCGTAGTGGTATGGGGTGTCGGTAACAGCTCGGCGAACCTGAGTATCAGCCAGGACAAAATGCACAGCAACTTTGATTCGGTGCAAGAACAGACCGGTATCTTTGCAGGCAAAGGTGGCTTTGATATTACCGTAGGGGAACACACCCAGCTTAACGGTGCGGTGATTGGCTCTACGGCAACAGCGGATAAGAATAAACTTGATACCGGCACACTGGGCTTTAGCAATATTGAAAATAAAGCAGAGTTCAAAACCGAACATCAGAGTGGCAGCATCAGCACCAGCGGTAGTGTAGCGGATAACTTCCTCGGCAACATGGGCAATCTGGTGCTGGTCGGGGCCAATAATGATGGCAACGCGCAAGGCACCACCCATGCGGCAGTGTCTGACTGTAGCATCATCATTCGCGATCAAGACAAACAGCAGCAAAATGTCGACGACCTGAGCCGTGACGTCGAACATGCCAATAACGCCCTCACCCCTATCTTTGATAAAGAGAAAGAGCAAAACCGCCTGAAAGAAGCGCAGTTGATTGGCGAGATTGGCGGGCAGGTGTTTGATGTTATTAGCACGCAGGGGCAGATCCAGGCCACCACTGCGGCGAAAGATGCATTGGCGAAAGGTGGTAATCTCAACCCAACCCAGAAAGAGATAGAAGCATCGCCAGTCTATAAAGATGCCATGAAAGATTATGGTATTGGCGGCACCTACCAAAAGATCGCGCAAGCAGCCACCGCTGCTCTGCAAGGATTGGCTGGTGGTGATATGACCAAAGCACTGGCGGGTGCATCAGCCCCGTATCTGGCGCAGATGATTAAAGATGTCGCCGGTGAAGATAATGAAACGGCACGCATTGGGGCACATGCGGTGTTGGGCGCAGTGCTCTCTCACCTGCAAGGCAACAGCGCTGCCGCAGGTGGTGCCGGAGCTTTAAGTGGTGAATTGGCCGCCATCTACATCAAAAACAACCTCTACCCGAATATCGAGACCAAAGACCTGACCGAAGCGCAGAAGCAGGTTATTGTTAACCTCAGCTCCCTGGCGGCGGGACTATCCGGTGGCCTAGTAGGCGATAGCACGGGTAGTGCCGTTGCTGGGGCGCAGGCTGGGAAGAATGCGGTTGAGAATAACTATCTGAGCAGTAGCGACAAGGACCGCCAGACATATCTCAACTACAAACAGAACCTGACGCCAGAAGAACAGAAAGATAAGGAGGCGTTAAATCGCAAGGATCTGGAAAGTGATCTGGCGTTTTTGAATGCTTGCCAACAAAGTGGTAAAGCTTGTGATTCGGAGAAGGATAAAGCCAAAGAAGCGCTAAATACCTACTTCAACCAAACTTACCAGAACCCGAAAGAGGCTCAGGCTGGGTATCAACAGATACAGAATCTGTTGAACTCTACAGACCCGAATGCGAAGGAAGTGTTTAACATTCTGGAAGGGTATACGCAGGCGTTTATGACCTTCGGCTACACGGAGGAAGAGGCCAGAGCAAGAGCCTATGTTGGTACAATGTACATCACGGGTGGCTTCAGTGCGGTAGTGGCATCAGGGGCACTAGCGAAGCAGTTCGGGAAGGATGTAGCTCCGGGGGCGAAACCTGGAAGCTCGACGGCAAAACCTATAGAAAATGTACCAAACTCATCTGAAACTTATTTTCGGGTTGAAGGTGGAGGAAATGGTACACAAACGAGTCAGAATAGAATTAATGTAAACACTGATGGAAGTGTGACTATTAACTCAGGTTGTAGTGGGCAATTGTGTGTTAGCACTAATGGACCAAATCATGCTGCTTATTACCTGACTAATAGAAGACAAGATGGTAGCGTAGTCGTATTTGAAATCGATACGACTCTCCATAAACAAATAATAGATGCAGCAGTACCCCAGAGGCCAATTCCTGGAGTGCCGAAAGATCCGGATGCTCCTAAGATTGTCGATCCTACAAAAGGTCAACCTAGTGTTTCACTTGAACTGCCTAAGGTGTGGGATAGGCTGATAGAGCAAAACTCATCAAAAGCTCGCGTATTAACGAAAGAGGAATTTCTGAATGAATTTAACAAATGATTATCAGAATTTACTCGATGCCATTTTTAATGGTGATAAAGATATAGCTATCTTTGTTGCGGATGGTGTTCATTATTATCTTATTGATAATAAGGATAATTATTGTATAGATGTTAGGCCGGAATATAAGGCGTATATAGCTAAAGGATGGATGAAGGAGTCTCTGTATGACGAGGCAGTAAGTTCATTCAGAAATGGAGTTCCTGTATTGTCTAAGGATAACTTTAAAGATTACATAACCAGAAATGATGTTGCTATTTATACAGTTGATTGGATGAGATCATTCTTCACATTGGACAGGGATGATGAGCGGCTTGTCAGTTTTTATGATTATGTTGAGCGATTTTTATGTACATTAACAGATCCAGTATCAGTTGAGTGGGATAGCTGGAGAATGCGGCTACCTAAGTTTTATATTAATTTTGACAAAAAAATATATCGCCATACTGATTGGGATAGAAATCACGAAGCGTCTGTGCCTTCTGATTGGAACGCTCAAGCAAATAGTGATTTTGGCTTGCTAGTACCAGACAAGGAACAATACTGGCTTATTAATGGCATGAATTTTTGGAAATTACAGATGTGAATAGTGAAATCCTGCCCTCAGTGGCGGGATTTTACTTTACAGGTCAGCCAGTTATCCCTTATCCGCCAACTTGATCACCAACTTCCCCTGTTCAGCCGTAATACTCACCCGCTGGCCGTGGGTGAAGCCCAACGCTTCCAGCCATCGCCCCTTAATGGTCAGTTGCGGCAACGGATGCGGCTTACCGCCGTTGGTGCGATACGTTGACTAAAATCCGTCCTAATGGTGATTAGTTATATTACAATCCGACGACGAACACATTCGCTTCTAAGAATATCGATGGTGTTCCACGGACAATGTTTAAGCCTGAAAAAGGTATTGTAGTGGTCAAGCAAAACTGGCCACGGCTTTAGAGTTTTTCCAGAACAATCGTTCTGATTCATTCGGCGTCAAATCACCATTATATTGATGAGGTCTGAGCTGGCTGTAATATCCAGTGATGTAATTTGTTATCGCTGTGCTGGCTTCGCTAAAGTTTGCATACCCATATTCCAGCACCCACTCTGTTTTCAGGCTTCTGAAGAACCGTTCCATTGGACTGTTATCCCAGCAATTTCCCCTGCGACTCAGGCTTTGCTTTATCTGATATCTCCACAGTAACTGTCTGAAATTCCTGCTGGCATAGTGGCTACCTTGATCCGAGTGATACAGCAAATTAGCGGGCTTTCCTCGTGCTTCCCAGGCCATGGACAGCGCTTTACCTGTCAGTGTAGAGTCCGGGAAAAATGACATCGCCCAGCCAACCAGCTTTCGGGAAAACAGATCAAACATAACGGCTAAATAAGTCCAGCGTTTACCCGTCCAGATATAAGTCACATCACCGCACCAGACCTGATTAGGCTCTGTTACTGCAAACTGGCGTTCCAGATGATTGGGGATCTCTACGTTCTCCTTAGACACCTTCTTATATCGATGGCCAGGCTGCTGACAACTGATGAGATTAAGTTCTTTCATTAGTTTTGTTGCCCGCCAGCGGCTCAGTTTTACGCCTTTGGTGGTGACCATTGCGGCAATATTACGTGCACCTGCGGAGCCGTTACTTTCGCGATAGCTTTCACGAACAAGACTGAGTAATGCCACGCGTGTGGCATCAGGCTTCTTTGGCTGTCGCCAATATTTATAACTGCTGCGATGAACCCCAAACACGTTGCACACAACCGCAACAGGAAACCGCGCCCTGAGCTTCTCAACTAATGAGAACTGTTCAGGGAGTCTGACATCAAGAGCACGGTAGCCTTTTTTAATATATCCCTTTCCATTTCAATACGTTGAATTCTCTTCTTCAGTTCACGTATTTCAATCTGCTCAGGTGTTATTGGCGAAGCTATGGGTGATTTCCCCGCTAGTTCTTCTTTCAATTGCCGGACCCACTTATCCATGGTGGATTTACCGACATTCATTGCCGCAACAGCGGCGGCCACGGTGTAATGCTGACGAGGACTAACTGAACGGCTTCAAGTTTGAACTCAGGGCTAAAATTACGTCTATTACTTTTGTTCATTGTGTCACCTTTTTTTGACTATGAGGTGATGATATCACCTCTATTCAGGTGGCCAAATTCAGTGTGCCACTACACCCGATATCTTACCAGCGTGGCGAGATAGATCTTGATGAGTTTACCGATCTTGGGCTTATCGTCTGCGCAGAGTCCGCCATCGTCGGTGCGATGGCTATTGCTGGCCAGGCGTTAATTCCTGTTCCAATTCTGGGCGCCGTAATTGGATCTATCTCAGGGAAATTCATGGTTACTGTGGCTAAAAATCTGGACAGTAAAGCTCGTCAGGCTCTGACAGCTAGAATGGAGGATTTTAATCGCCGTTTAAATGACATTGAGCAACGAGCGCTTAACCGAATTTTGTCTGAATTCGCAGCATTAGGCGAACTGACATTAGCGGCATTCAATTTTGTAAATAACCGCCAATTGCTAGAGACAAGCATTGAACTAGCCCAAGCCTACGGCGTGGAGAAAGACAAGATCATTAAAAATTCGGATGACCTGGACGCTTTTATGTTGGCGTAATGCCGGGATTAAACAGTTAAAGCAAGGATTAAAATAATAATGCTACAGTTAATCCTCCCTGATGGCAGTGAGATAACGCTGGCTGGCGACATCACCGTTCAGTATGGGGCTTACAACCTGTAGGCCCCATTCCCGAACGAAACGCAACAAACCATCATGCGTTATGCAGCGAGTAGATACTCTAAAAATACCTCATTCGGTGAGCTGTATTCCAGAGATTTGCGCCCCCGAGTGTTGAGGATGTGCTCCAGTCTCGCAATATCTTCATCGCTGACGCCATTAAAATCGGTTCCTTTCGGATAAAACCGCCGTATCAGACCGTTGGTATGCTCATTCAACCCCCGCTCCCAGGAATGATAAGGCCGGGCAAAGTAAACCTTTGCGCCCGTTACCTGAGTGATGTCCTTATGTTTCGCAAACTCGGGTCCGTTATCTGCCGTCAGGGTTTTAAACTCACAGAAAGTATTCGCCACGATGTCCCTGAACGCTTCCACGACGCTCTCAGCGCACTTATTGGGGAGTTTACGGATAATGACCTGCTTTGTGGCTTTGTCCACGACCGTCAGCAGGAATGACTTCTGGTCTTTGCCAAAAATCGTATCGATTTCAACATGCCCGGGAACCTGTTTGAGTTCAGCCTCAGCAGGCCTGTGCTCAATGCCAACCCTGTCCGGGATGGGCGTGCGTCCGGGCTCACCCGTATCATAGCGATAGCGTTTACCCCGGTGAGGGAGCTGAAGGTAAAGCTTACCGCCAGCCTGTCTGTCCGAACGGATATAGCGGTAGAGGGTATTTTTGCTGACGGCGATATCAAACTGGATTTTCAGTCTCCCACAGATAACCTCAGGGGAGGTATGTACAGCCAGCGCCTGCCGGAGAAAGTCTTGTGTCTGCTGGCCCAGAGGGACACAGGCATTGTGTGCCGAGGTGTCGCCCCGCCGTTGTCTGGCTAAGGCATCAGCGCGTCTGGAGGAGTAAAGTCCGTTGAAGGCGGGGTCCGTATTACGTCTGAGCTCCCGGCTCAGGGTAGAGCGAGAGACGCCGAGCTCTCTGGCAATGCAGGACTGATTAACGCCTTCAGCTTTTCGTTTTTCGATGTAAAAGCGCTCATGCTGAGTCAAATGTTTTCCCTTCATGCAACAGGGTCTCCGACAGGGTCAATACGGCTATTTTATCCGTACCTGACCGGTGGGTCACTTTGTTGCATTTCGTTTGGGAATTGGCGTAGAGACTCCCACAAGTGTTCTGCCACTGATATTGTTTCTGCCCCCTGCTTGCGCCGGATGCTTTTAACACGCTTTCTTGCCAGAGCGGCCAGACTGTGAATTTCCTGCGCAAGGAACCAGTTAAATACCGGATGAGTGGGTTGCTTCGCTCGCTCCCTAGCTATTTCTGCCAGTTACAGCAGACAGCCAGCTTCACTGAACAGGCGACGATAAAGCTGAGCGCCATCTTCTACCTCTGCGAGCCAGTTTTGTCGTTGCTATGTGGCCTGAAATAGGCGGAAATAACTAGTGGCGTCTAACTTGACAATTTCAGTATCTCCCTCACTTTGCACTTCATCCTGCGCCCGAACACCACGCAGCATAAGGCGATCGCTCATATCGGGATCCGCAGAACTCAGTTAACTATTAAGCAGATCATTGAGCGACGTAAGACTCAGAGCACGTCGATGCTCAGTACCAGTTTCGACGATCATTCCCTGCCAGTCCGTTTTTCCTGTTCTGCGCAGGGTATAAAACGGGTTATCAAACGCCAGTTTGTAGCGTACCGCCGCTTTGCGTGAACTGGTGACGACTAGTAACTGCCAAAATGACATTAACATCTAGAAATATAATGAGTTGTATTGACCAAATATTCTTGGATAACATCTAAAAATACTCAACCTTATAATTTTTATAGCTTAAATTACTTACACAAGCCTGGCTGTGCCACCGATACTGAAGGATAGATAAGATCTTAGAAATCAATTAGAGTAATCTTATAAAAAAATACCGCCCTCCTCGTTACTTATGGTGTAAAAGATGGACATCTTGCTGGCCCCTGGCGTGCTGGTGCGTAATGGCATTTTGCATATTGCTTCAATATTGAAAAATGATGCGGCTCCCGGCTATGTGACTATTCTATTAGTCGCCGCTCTTTGTATTATCGTAGTACGCTGGCGAAAGCTGGTTAAGCGCCGTCTTACTGCACTTGGCAGCATCCATGCCATTATTGCCAAAACCCCGGAAGATAAATTTAGCCAGCATGTAACTAACGTCGATGCCAGTATCGCTGCCTTAAATATGACAGAAGAACAGCAAAATGTGGCCGAGGCATGGAAGGAATATCGGGAAACCCATATTGTCGACGATCAGGACGGTAAGCTTGTCGTTCGCAATGCTGTTCGCCCTAGTCAGTTTTTTAATTTGGATGATTTGCATTTCACACAGGGATTCTGGCGCATCGTTCCGGGATTGTTTGTAACTATTGGTCTTTCTCTGACCTTCCTCGGCTTGATTTCTGCGCTTAATTCGATGAGTACCTCTCTGGACGATGGCGGTAGCGCGGCATTAGAAGGTTTACTTACCATCGCCTCAGCGAAGTTCATCATGTCGCTCACGGGCCTTTTCTGCTCAATAGTTTTTACCATAGGCTTGCGTAGTGGCACCTCACAGCTGGAAAAAACAGTTCATAGCCTCAATAGTTTGATTGAAAAACGCCTGACATTTATCAGTCTGGAAGATTTATCCATTCGTCAGCTAAAGGCTACGATTGAAAGTCGAGAACATTTCCGAAAGCTGGGACTTGAGATGGTGGCAGAAATTGGTCGCCCACTTCGCGAAGATCTGCCAAGAGCGATTTCGGAATCCATCAGCTCAGCAATTACCCCAGTCATAGAACAAGTTAGCCGCTTAGGTAATGATGGTGTCGGCGAAATGGTACAAAGTCTCTCCTCGCGTTTTTCTGAAGATGTTGGCCGGGCCTTAACACAAGCCAGTGAGCGTATTTCGCTGGCAGGCGATCAAATCAAATTGCTCGCGGAAAGAATGGATCAAAGCTCAGGGAAAATGGGCAACGAAATGGAAAGCGCTATTGGGCGCTTAGGTCTGGCGGTTGAAACACTGCGGGAAGGTATGTCACAAACAGCTGAAACGGCAACGTCTGCATTTAATCAAGGTTCCGAAAACCTGCTGGCAACCATGAATTCAACGCTACAAGGCATTAAAGACAATACGGGTGATGGCGCAAGAGCAATGGGCGAAGCAGCTGCAGATATGAAAGCCGCCGCCCTGGGGATCCGAACAGAAATGGAAACCGCAGCAAAACAGGGCGCAGAAGCCGCACAAGCTCGCATGTCAGAATCTGCCTCACAAGCGAGTGATGCTATCGGTCAGGCTGCGACAAACATACTGAGCGCATTTGATAATACCGCCGGAGAGATCACCAAAGCGACAGAAACGATGACTCAGAACGCCAGCAGCCAACTTCTTTCCCCTCTTTCTACCATTGCGGAAAAACTGGAAGGCGTCATGGGCATGCTTGACGAAACAAGTACCGCTTTACGTCGTGCTTCAGATGGTATTAAAGAGGGAGCCATTGCCTCTGAAAATGCATCAGGTAGCTTCCGCTCGTCGGCTCAATCACTCACTGACGCAGCCGACCCGATCCGCTCGGTGATGGAGCGTATTGAAATCAGCACGCGTCAACTACGTGAAAGCAGCGAGAATAGCCTTTCAGCTATTGCCAACGCAGCGAAAACGAATGCTGAGCAATCCGCTATGACACTGTCGGCAGCGCAAGAGACATTGGGTGGACAGCAGCGTGCGGTTGAATCCACTCTGACTAACCTTCAGTCTCTGATCACTGCATTACGTGATCAGGGTGAACGGCTGGATAGTATTGATGAGAAGCTCGGCAAGGCGTTCGACTCTTATCAGGAGCAAGTTGCAACGTCTGTAGAAACACTGTTTGATCACGTTAAAACTATGCAGTCCGCGTTAATGCCAGCACTGGATACAATGCAGGGTATTGTCCACCAGGCCGAAAATTTTGCGCCTAAACAGGGACGCATGTCATGAGAGGGAACGCCAATCGCAAGCGTTCAAATGAAGAGGAAGAAGAATCCGTCTTTGTTTCAATGACGGACATGACGGTGAGCTTCCTGTTTATCGTTATGGTGCTGCTCGCATTCTTTGCCAGCCGGTATAACGATAAAAATACTGTTCCCCGCGACGAATATGAACAAGCTGTTCAATCACGCGATAAAACGATTGAAGATCTCCGCTCTGAAATAGCAGCATTGAAGCGAGTTGATCCTTTGGAACAGTATATGTCTCGCGCAGCAACAGCTCGCCTTAACCTACTTTATCAGCTACGCGATAATCTCAAACAGTCTTTTCCATTGTTGCCAGTTGATGTGATTCCTGAGGAAGGAACTCTGCGTTTCCAAGGCGAAGGGCTATTTATCAGCAATAGTTTTGCCTTAAACGATGACAAGCGAAAGATTGTCGAAGCGCTGGCAAAAACCCTCGACTCACTCCTGCCCTGCTATACCTTTAACCAGAATACGGGTTGGAACAAAAGCTGTAATCCTTCATTCGCCATCATTGAGGCTGTTCAGATTGAAGGCCATACTGACTCGAAAGGTGATGATGTTTATAACCTGAATCTTTCGACTAACCGTGCAATAACGACATTTACCAGCATGCTTGCGGCTGCACCGGATTTGGTCGCACATTTCAATATGCGGCATCAGCCGGTTCTTTCGGTTGCGGGCTACGGTAAAATGCGTCCTGTTCGCCCTAATGACACACAACAGAATATGGCAATGAATCGCCGCATCGATCTTCGCATTATTATGCATACACCAGCCAATGCTGCAGAAATTGAAGACATTCGCCAGCGTCTGATTGAACCGTTGAAGAAGAGCATGCCATGAAATTGAGCGATATCTTTCTGAAGCCAGTCGCACTTTTCAAGCCAGCAATAGCGGTATCAAAAGGTTTATCGGCCAAGATTCAAGCCATTCATGAGCGTTGGCCAGATGTAGTTAGAGAGATTGCCGAACGCGATCGTGAAAAGGTTTTACGCAAGCTGCTCGGGTATGTAGAAAGCTGGCAATGGGATGAGGTGAAAATGTCATTCATCTGCTCTGGGGCACCGATTGTTTTTGATAAAGAATTCAGAACTCAGGACGACTTTGCCGCGCTGCAAGAGTTTTATCTGCGGGAAACCATTGTTACGGACTCATCATCCTTTATTTCCGCAATGATTTCGGCATACATTCGCAGTTACGAACCTGGTTCAGAGCACACAACCAAAATTAAAAACTGTCTTGATATCTCCAGCGAGCACATGAGCGATAAATGGAAAGATGTTATCGATCAATTGCCTGAATTCTTTGACGCGAATCAGGCGCATCAAGCGTTGGCCGAAAAAATGGTGATGATGGACTCACCATGGAAAGAGCTCAAACAGTTTGGCATCACACACCCGCACGAGCCGGGTTTAATGTCGCATGCCCATCTGGCGTATATCGCGTTGCTTAGGCCTGAATTAAATGAAAAAGCAACCATTAAGAAACTATTTGCCTGGTTGAAACCCGATGGCAAAAGTAACGCGTTAATGAGTGGTGCTTCTGAGGCCATCAATGCGTTGTTGTCACATTGGCTGTATAAGCAACCCGACGAGGGGCTCTCACGTTTTCTGACTGAAACACTTGTAGCTTTTTACGAAGATCCACGCCTTAGTCGCGGGGGCGTATGGGGCAGCGTGGATGAAAAATGCCGTAATCTCATCATTAACTGGCTTACGCGTGAGAACATTTTGTTCTTCCTGGATGTGGTCTCGAAAGTGGAAGACAGCCATATGTGGGAACCACGGCGTGAATTTTGGTTAGGGCTTTATAACCAAGGAAAAATCACTGCAGCGTGGGTAGCGTTTAGCAGCATTGCCTCCCAAAAAGCAAAAGAAATGAAAGGTTCTATGAGGGACTCTTCAACGCTGAACTTCGGAATTCAAACGGCTCTTGGTAATCGTGATAAAACCTCATTGCTCATTTTACAAATTGGGAAATGCATCGTAATTGAAGGTTCACACAGTTATAAAGTTCATATTTTCAGAAATGATAATAAACGCAGCCCAGAACTGTACCAATTAAAATACAATTGCGAACAAATCCGTATGCTACCGAATCCTGTTGCTATTCCACATTTCAGCGGCTGGCAGGATAAAGTGCGTGAACAAATTGAGTATCTGTCATGACATTTACCTTCGATCATAATGCAGAAACGATCACTCTGAATATTGCTGACGAAAAACAGAGTTTAATCAACCGTCTGTTTAAACGGCAGCAATCCGCAACATTATCTGGTCTCACGCATAACGATCGCGCATTAGCTTTCGCTATAGCCGATCTGAAAGCCCTGGCGGAAGAATTTGAAGAACATTTGCACATAAGTCATGATTCTATAGAAATGAGTCACCGGTTGACTGGCCTACTTGACTCAGAAACAGCACAGAATCTGTGCTTACCTCCTCTTGTCGATTTAACATTAAAAACCGACATTGAAGGTTCATTAGGTAGCGATACTTTTCGTTTACAACATGAATGGCTACGCAACGGTGTTCGCCAAATACCACAACGAACAGGGGCAATTTTAGCCACATCTCAGGGTTTACGCCGGTTGCCATTATGGATGATGGAGGCCATTGACGTCGCAGAAAAATTTACACCAGGCGGCGGTGAAGCATCCGACTGGGAATCGCTGGCTCGTTTCAGGCAGTCTCTCGATCCCGGCGTCCAGATGGGCAATGAGATCAATGCCGTTCGGGTATCGATGACCGATTTTATGCAAGGTTTAGAAGTCTGTATTGCGGATCGTTTTTCTATTTCCACCAGCTCAAATGGCTCTGATGATTTCGAAATAGTCCCTTTCTCTGGCAGGAACATAGAAGAGCTAGAAAATAACGGAAAAGCTGTCAGCGAAGCTGCAGGTGAGCTACGTGAACAAACTTTACGTCGTTTCCAGCAACGTGTCAGAACTCAAGGGGCTCTTTCCGCTTATCGTGTTGGCGAAGGCAATTATCTGGTCATTGACCGAAGCGCACGCCCTATTCTTGACATCATGGTACAGAAGCAAAAGTCTGCACCTGAAGAGCGACGCGCTTTTATCGAAAACCCACGACCTGCAATTACCGATGCTGTTGAAAAATACCTGAGGCAATCAGGTAAGCTGGATGGGCTCGATGAGGTCGGCGAGGAAGAAGCAATTGAAGCCATTTCAGGTCCCGCTTTTATCGAAACCGTTGAGTATTCCGAACGCGTTAAAGGTATTTTGCATTACCGAAAAGGTGCTGTTTCAGCGCACATGACTAGCGAAACGGTCTGGTTACCAGAGGTAATTCCCGACGCTCTAGCCAAAATTATTGATGCGATGGATAGCCACGCGCTGGCAAATGTCTGCGAGCAGATACGTAATGCCATAGATGCATCGCAACAGGAAGTTGAAGTCGCTTCTTATCCAATTAAAGCCACCGAAGACACGTTAGGCGCACTTGAAAAGCGACTGGCTGATCTTAAACAGATCGAGGCCGCGACAGAAATAACAGAAAAGAAAGATAAGCCCACAGTTGATAACCCACATGCTGCTACGGTTATCCTTGATACCAAAGATAATTTTGAAGAAATATCTTGGAGGCCGGACCTTACAGAACGTCCTGTATTTATCGACGAGCAACTGCCTACAGGCGTTAAAACCGCATTGCGATCGCATCAACTAGAGAGCTTTAGCCTGCAACTTTCTTCGTGGAAGTCAGGAATGCCTGGCATCTTGAACGCAGATGAACAAGGATTGGGTAAGACGCTTCAAACCATTGCATTTCTTCGCTGGTTAAAAGAGAACAACCGCGTCAATACTGCCAGCAATAAAGAATGCGGACCGATATTAATTGTGGCGCCCACATCCCTCCTGGAAAATTGGAATGCAGAGGTAGTACAGCATACTGATGGCGAAGGGCTCGGCCATTTGCTCCGCCTATATGGTTCATCATTAAGTCAGTATAAAAATTTCGATGCTAAAGGTGTCGAGACAAAAGATGGTACTCACTTACTGAATTTTCGGCAGCTACATGAAGCGATCGAGGAGGGCAAAGGCCATCGCTTCTGGATATTAACAACTTACACAACGCTCACCAATTATCAGCATTCCCTTGCGAAAATTCATTTCTCAGCCGTTGTCTTTGATGAAATTCAGGCAATAAAAAATCCTGACTCGCTTCGCGCCCGTGCAGCTCGAGCCATCAATGCTGACTATCGAATTGGCCTTACAGGCACACCTATTGAGAATACAACAAGTGACCTATGGGCGGTCATGGATCAACTGGCCCCCGGGTCTCTCGATACGTTACGTAATTTCAATAGCCTGTACAGCGAACCTGATGAACAGAATATGCTTCAACTGTATCAGCTGGTTTTTGAGCCTCGCAATCAGCTACCGCCTTTAGCGTTTCGTCGTTTAAAAGAAGACGTTGCGAAAGAGCTGCCCTCTAAAACACGTTTTCTGCATCCTCGTTTAATGCCTGAAGGGCAGGCAATTGCCTACGAAACCGCCCGGCTCAAACTTTCGCAAGGTGGTCCTGGCGCCGCACTGAAAATGCTACAGCATATACGTGGCGTTTCAGTTCACCCGGCGATGGAGATGAGTGGAAACAGTCAGAGTTTTATCGATGCTTCTGCTCGCCTGAATGTGTAGTGGCATAGTGAATTTGGCCACCTGACCAGAGGTGTTATTCTTGCCTCAATAACTTTACAGGTGATCCATGACCAAATATTTCACGGCTGAATTCAAACTCGAAGCGGCAAAGCTGGTTGTTGACCAGAAATACTCTCATTCGGAGGCCGCTAAAGCCATGAATGTCAGTCTTTCCGCCCTTAGCCGATGGGTGGGTAAGCTCAGATTGGAACGTCAGGGTAAAACCCCCGTTGGGCTTCCACTGACGCCTGAACAAATAGAACTTCGGGAAATGAAGAAAAGGATTCAACGTCTTGAAATGGAGAACGAAATTCTAAAAAAGGCCACCGCTCTCTTGATGTCGGACTCGTTGAACAGTTCGCGATAGTCGATAAATTGAGAGCGCTTTATTCGGTAAAAGCACTGTGTAAGGCTTTTGATGTTCAGCGTAGCAGCTATCGGTACTGGCATAACAGAGAACGCGTCCCAGATGTCGAGCGCACCATTAAACGCAGCCTGGTTAACGAAGTCTGGCATGCTAGCGGCGGGTCAGCCGGTGCCCGAAATATCGCCATAATGGTGACGAATAAGGGCGTAAAACTGGGGCGTTGGCTTGCCGGAAAATTGATGGCAGAGCTGAACATGACAAGTTGCCAGCGTCCCACACACAAATATAAACGGGGTGGGCAGGAGCATGTTGATATATCGAATCTATTGGAGCGGCAGTTTGCAGTAACCCAACCGAATGAGGTTTGGTGTGGCGATGTGACCTATATCTGGACAGGTAAGCGCTGGGCTTATCTGGCTGTGGTGTTGGATCTGTTTGCCCGCAAGCCCATAGGCTGGGCGATGTCGTTTTCACCTGACTCAGCGCTAACGGGTAAAGCGTTACAGATGGCATGGGAACTCAGGGGACGCCCAGGCGGAGTGATGTTCCACAGCGATCAGGGCAGTCATTACACCAGTAAAAAATACCGTCAGTTGCTGTGGCGTTACCGGATAAAACAGAGCCTAAGCCGGCGTGGGAACTGTTGGGACAACGCGCCAATGGAGCGATTTTTCAGAAGTCTGAAATCCGAATGGGTACCGACGACAGGTTACCAGAGCTTCGGGGAGGGCAGAAATGCAATCACCCGATATATAACGGGTTACTACAGCGAACTTCGCCCGCACTGGTACAACGGAGGCTTAACGCCCAATGAATCCGAACGGCTGTTCTATGAACAGTCTACTACCGTGGCCAATTTTAGTTGACCACTACAGTACACCATCGACGTATCGTACCGTTGATACTTACCTTCTCTCGCAGCGCTGAACCAGTTAAACGATCCCACACATAGTAGCCCTTCATCCCCAATCACAATTTTACTGTGAACTCGATTGACCAGCTTCGTAGTGATGCCCATCTCGGTTAGCTTATCCACTGCATCGTTAAGACGCTGCTGCTTTTCTTTGCGCTTTTCATAATTAGAGTGTTCGGTATTAAAATTTCTGTCCGTTACTACAGTAATATCAATGCCGCGTGAGCTCGCCTGGATCATCGACGCCAGAAAGCCTGTTTGTTCCAGCTTTTGCCAGGTCAACCAAGGGGAAACGATGGTAATGCTCTTCACGATAGTGCTAAAGCTCTGGTTCAGAAATGCATCATGCTGTTCCACGCCGTGCAAAGTTGAGATCTGCGTTTGTTCCGCGCTTAAATCTTTGCGCTCCTGAAACTCAAACTGCAATGCATTGCTAGTGGAAGCAAACAGGTATTTTGCCAGCAATCCACGTGGCGAATAGCCAGGCTGGATCTCAAACAGGTCCATATCACCAAAGACCAGGAAGCTATCTTTAGCGCGGGATACGGCAACGTTCAGCATGCTACTGTCGCTGTCGATAAACCCACCATCTTCATGTTTCGAATAGACCGGGGAGAAGAGCACGATCGCTCTTTCTGCCCCCTGCAACGAGTGCACTGTACCAACCGTTAGCGAATCCTCATCACCGCTACAGTTAATGTCGAGCTTGCGTAACGCTGCTTTAATAGCGTTCACCTGCGTTGAAAATGGCGTCACGACCCCAACTACTTTATGCAGCGGTTTGTGGTAATGACGCTCGATTTCTTCTTTGTGAGCCGTTAGCCAGGCCGCTATTGTCTCTGCCTCAAAAGCGTTATAGCGACTCCCACTGTTTGCCTGCATGCCTTTACCATCAATATGCAGATATCCCATCGCAGGAAAAAGCGTCTCATTTTCGATTCCCCGCTTTGGTTGTAACTTGCCGTGGTAGCACAGAGTATTGCAGTAGCCGATAATATTATCGAAGCAGCGGCGGTGCTCGTACAAATACATCCCACGGGCTAAATCCGGATCGTAGTGATAGCGAGAATTAAACTGGGCAATCTTCATTACGCTGCCCGATGCTGCACTTTTCCCTGAATCACACACCAGTGCATAGGCATCCGTGAGCTCTTCCTGGGTACCGCCGGGGAGAATGTTCTCTTCCACCATATTGCCGATATCAATGCTAGGTAAACTGTTCCAGATGGGCGCAATCTGCTCCGTATCGCCAATCACTAGCGCTTTCTTCGCTAGTGCGAAGGAGGCTGCAGCCACTTCGGGGAGCACCTGCCCCGCTTCATCCACTATCAGCAAGTCGGCAAAATTATATAAATAGTTGTCATCAAATTTCTTAGCCCCACCGACAAACTCACAGGTCTTCATATGGTTAGGCAGCATGTAGCAGGTCATCACGACGCAAGGAGTAATCTTCATTCTGCGCTGCCAGCGGGCTTTCACGCTTTTCGCCCCTCTACGGCCTTTTTCTTTTTGAAGATTATCAATCGTCGCCATATCCATCAGCCAACGACCTTCCCAGTAGTGGGTCGCCAACAGGAATGCCGGGAAGCGGAGCTTCATATCGGCAAGCTCATCAGCTCCAGCCAGGCTCAGCTCCTCTTCGCTCGTATGCCCTAGTGAGTGGGTCAGTTCATGCCAATATCGGGCAGCCTCACTTTCGCGTCGGGAGACGTCTTGGGCAAGATCGATTTGCTGCTGATATCCATCCCGTTCTGTTTGCACCAGGGCAACAAGGTCGTCGATATACGCGTCGATACCTTCAGGTGCGGTCCCCCGAAACGCAGCCATTCTTGTGCCAAACGCCTCGTCCAGGAAGAGGTTAATCTGGTAGTGACGCTTTGTACGGACTGCGGGGAGCCAAGAGAAGAATGCATACACTATCGACTCACCCGCACGATATTGCCGCCACTGTTTTTTGCCTTGGTTCAAAAAAGCGATTTCATTCGTGCTACCGAGCAGTAACGTATTTTTGTCCTGACGTACTGGTCGAGATCTTCGCTGATGGCGGTCCGTTCCTTACGAATAAGGTTCAGACTATCCCATGCGGGCTTGATTTGCTTAAGCTGCTCGGAGTGCTCGATTAAACATTCGTGTAGAAGATCCACGACGCGTTCGGGAGAGCTGCAATCCGACGATGGAAACGCCGCCCTTGCCTTCTCTAGATAGAAGATCTGTGCCTCTTCAACGTACTCCAGAGATTCAACGCGGTTAAAAAAATCATCCGTCTGGTATTTTTTCGCTGCGTCAGCCTTACGGCTAGAAGACGGGAAGTAAGCGCCATAGCTTTTTAGCTCAGGCAGCCAGCGCCCGGATATAGCTCCGGTGCCAGTGGAAAAATCCTTACCGAAGGCTTCGATAATATTGGTCACAGCCTGATTATTGGTTGAGGTGGCAATCACCACCGGCGGCTCGGTTTTATTGAGGGCCGCTCTTGCCCATTCAGTAGCAATGATAGAGAGAACCAGAGTGGTTTTTCCGGTTCCCGGCGGACCATTCACCGCGAGGATATCGCCAGATTGCTGAGTGAGATAATGGCTTAGGGCATCTCGCTGCGCCATTGCCAACGGGAACTCATCCCCGGAATGCCCCAGACGCTCACAGAACATTGCATTGGCGGCAAGGAGAGATTCTACAGATGGCATTTCAGTCGAAGCAAAGCGCGTTAGTAATGGAACCTCTTTTTTGCACGACAGCAGATGATCGTACATGGGCAAGATATGGATACTGGCCCCTCCGGGTTGGTTCGCTTTGATAACATAACCATACCCGGCGCGTGTCAAGGTAGTTGTCGCCTCAGTTAATTCATGCGGCCAACGTTTCACGTTCCGGATTTAACCAGACCTCATCCTGCCGGTGCCAGTTTCTCGTTGAACCTGACCACCGATGTGGATTCTGCATTTTCGCCGCTTCATAGACCGATTTACGCTGCGCCAGTAGTGCCCGATCTTCACCTCTGTGTCATTGCCCTGGTGTGACGTAACGGATACCACTGTGCCGATGTTCTTCGTTATACCAGCCAACGAAGGTTTCTACCCACGCCTGCGCATCCTCCAGCGTCGCGAAGCCCTTCTCCGGCCAGCTCGGCACGTATTTCAACGTCCTGAACAGCGATTCAACATACGCGTTATCGTTGCTCACCCGTGGCCGGCTGTGCGACGGGGTTATCTTAAGTTCCGCAAGCTTTACCTGCAGCACCTGTGACTTCATCGGGGCTCCGTTATCCGCATGCAGTACCAGCGGCTCCTGCCAACAGCGTTCGCTCAGCACTGTCCGATTCATCAGCTCTGCCGCATGCTCACCACTTTCAACCAAGTGAACCTCGTGACCGACGATTTTGCGGCTGAACACGTCTTCTATCAGGTACAGATAGAACCAGTGTCCTGCCGTCAGCGACCTCAGCCAGGTAATATCCCATGACCACACCTGATTCGGTGCCGTCGCCCTCCAGGTCGATAGCGGCTTGCTTTGCGCTACCCTCTGCCGACCACGGTGCGTTGTTTCGCCAGCACGTCTTAGTATCCGATAAAACGTTGACTCACTGGCGATATAGCGCTTTTCATCCGCCAACAAAGGAACGATTTGCGTCGGTGGCAGGCTGGCGAACCGCAGTTCATGACAGAGGGCTAAAACCTGTTGTTCCTCTTCGGCAGTGAGTTTGTTCTTCGGGATGGGCCGTGACGCCGTGGGTCTGCGGTCATGCGTCCCTTTTCCCCAACGCTGTAATGTTCGCTCACTAAGCCCAATAGACTGGCAAGCCTCGCTCAGCCTCGCGCCTGCAGCAACGGCTTCCTTTACGATTGTCATCAATCGCAGCCTGTCCGGAGTCGGCGTCATTCGTCCCCGTTTTCCTCGACGAACAACGCCTTGAACTTTTTTTGCAATATCAGCAATGCCGCAGCCTCAGCCAACGCCTTATCCTTGCGGGCAATTTCACGCTTAAGCTGATGAATTTCGTTTTGCTGTTTCTTGACGAGTGCTTTCTCTTCACGCGGATCTGGCTGCATTATCTCATTCTTCCACTGCTGAATTTGCTCAGGGTAGAGCCCTTTACGGCGACAGTACTCAGCAACAGCATGGGCGGAAAGAGGTGCCGTTTCAACCAGGATGGCAAAACGAGCCTCACGGGACCATTGCTGCGGGGTTTTTACCTCAACGTGGGTGCTCGCGGTCGAAATACCTGCCTTGGAGCGCCAGGTGTAAAGCGTATTGACAGGGATCCCCTCAGAGCGTGCAATCTGAACAACCGGCTGATTGTGTGGTGGCATCATTCTGGCAATCACAGCGGCTTTAAGCTCAGGTGAATACGTTTTCATTCTTGTTGTCTCCAGCCCCTTGGATGTTTTCAGTTAGAGGCGACAACTACCCTGACATGGGGGGTACCCAGCGGGTTCGTATTGCTCGTGGGTAGAGAGCCATGTTTCGGCCACGTTCTTTAGGAGATGATTTGACTCAGTTAGATACTTTTGCCACTGCAGCTGATGCTTTGCATAACGTTCAGCTCGCTGTTCGTCATTTTCCTCACGGCGTTGCTGTTCATCATCCTCACCGAAGGTGATCGAATCATGCGTGGTTTTGTATTTGTCATATTGCGCCATCTCGCCAATTGAGAAGGTGCCTTTAGGGAGCGGTTCGAGTAGATCACGAGGAATGGTGGTTGCCCCAATGGGGAATAAAAATCCTTCACGGTTCAGGAGAGCAGATGTCACTAACGGAGTGACGATACCAGGAACTCCAGCCGTCCGCTCTTTGCCATGCTGTATCAGGCGGATCCACACTTGTGGGCGTAGCATCACTTCAACGGTTTTAACCGTATCGACTTCCCCCTCAAAAAACGCGCGAACAATTTCCTCATTCAATCGTCCCGCAGTGATATCCATCCACTGGGTGAATGCCTCTGTATCCCTGCGCTCAAATGCCCCTTTGCCAGACTCGGCATCTGCTAAGGAATTGCGCCAATATGACGCAAAACCCTGAGTATTCGTGTCCATTGCTCATCCCATGACTTAATAAAAATTATTGATTTCGTTGATATAAGTTCAACACATGGTGTTGCATTGTCCACGATGCGAACACGATCGCAATAATTTGTTTGTGTTGGGAAGAATTGGTGTCAATAACAGTTTCCCAAAGAATGATCTTTTCTAAACGACAGTTTCATTCCCCCGACTGAAGAACTCTGCTTGCTGTCAAAACGAAAAAAAACTATCATTAAATCTGCTTAACGCAATCGGGGTATCTAAATGAGTAAGAGCGATGTGCAGGAAGATATTAGCGCGGTGATCGTTAATGCCTTTCAACGAGAATTCTGGCTTAACATCCAGGAAGAGTTGTATACGGCGTATGTGGCTACAAATGCACTTACGATGGGAAACATCGCAAAACTTGGTGAGCCAGAGCAAACCCGCTTTCGCCCTCAGGCTCGGCATTATCTTCTAAATGCTGCATTTCGTCGGGCTGCAGAAAATTCCGGGATTGTTTGTAGTGATGTTGACACGACGCCTAAAGGTGAGAGTTATATCGTCCTTAACTCAGCAGGTGTCAAGATCAGCCGAATTGGGCTGAACTATGATGAAGCAAGTATTCGAGGTGCGAAGCATCGTTCATTACTGGCGGAGTTAAACGAGAATTTTGAGGGATACACACCAGATTTATTTAGTGAACGTGCGGAGTCTGAAGGTGGTGTAGGCACACTTGGAATGTTCGTTTTAAATATCAATCCCCCCCACAGCCACTCGCAAGATAGCATGCTGGATTTAAGGATTGTCGTACCCTTTACGAACATGAAGGGGTATCACTTTAACCGTTCTGTAGCCGAGTTGCTTGAGCTTTATCATAATGAGCAGGCTGTGGTTATACCTGATAAAGTTATTCCTCAACTAAAGAAACGCCTGAAGGAACAGGAAAACTAACGTGGTGAAATTATGAGAGTGGGAATTACAGGTTTTCAGCCAGAGAGACTAACCCAACTTCGCGAAGCTCGAGGGTTATCTAAAATTAATTTAGGCCGTTTGGTTGACCGTTCCCCTTCTACGATTACGAAATGGGAGAATGGCAGCCATTCTCCTGATGCTGAAGTTATTGCTAACTTGGGACAGGTTCTAAATTGTCCTGTCACTTGGTTTACCAAACCTGTTGTTGTGAAAGAAAATAACCCCGTATTTTTCCGGACAATGGCAAGCACAGCTAAAGATCTGTGTAATGCTTCCGAGCGGTATATGGGATGGCTGCAGGAGATTTCGGCAATATTACAGGAATATCTGGATTATCCAGACGTTGATGTTCCATATCTGAAAGTCACAGATTACCGGGCAATCGATGATGAAATGATTGAAATCATGGCAGCCAAATGCCGCCAGCAATGGGGGCTAGGTATTGCGCCAATCACTGATCTGCTCTTGATTATCGAGAATGCGGGTGTGGTCTGCTCTCGTTTTGAGCAGGGGAGTGCGATGATGGATGGTTATTCTCAATGGAATGAGTCAGAAGCTCGTCCTTACATCATTCTTGCAAGCGACAAAAATAATTACTATAGAAGTCGTTTTGATGCTGCGCACGAGCTTGGTCACATCGTATTGCATCGATATGTTGAGCGGCTTGATTCTATTAATTTTAAGCCAATTGAAGAGCAGGCTCATAAGTTTGCGGCATGCTTAATGCTGCCTGAAGAAGCATTTTCGATAGAATTGCCACCTTACCCAACTCTGGAGAATTTTATTTCACTGAAAACTCGCTGGGGAATGTCTGCTCAATCGATGATCCATCGGGCTAAATCACTGGAGCTTATCTCTCCGCTTGAGTATCAACGTCTTTATAAAAGTGTTTCAGCTCGTGGCTGGAGAAAAGGTGAGCCACTTGATGATCTACGTAAGCCAGAGTCGGTGAGGTTACTTCCACGATGTGTTAATTTGTTGTTTGAAACAAACACGTTCTCAAAATCAACATTGCTTGAGTCGCTGAGTATGTCACGTGTTGATGTTGAAGATATTCTTTCGCTTCCTCGTAGTTACCTGGCAGACAAACCACTTCTTGATATTAATTCAAAGATTAAGCTCAAGAATAGTTTGACACCAGAGGTGAAAGAAAATGAACAATCAAATGTTGTAGATTTATTTCATCGGAAACACTAATTCTGGCCTGTCTGTATGGCCTCTAAAAAACCTAGATGTACTTCGCCTCCCCCCTCGATTTCTCAATCAGACCAACGCCATGGCGTTGGTCTGATTAACTACATTCAGGTATCCTGGCCCCAATGCAGCCCAAAGTGGGGACGTAAAACTTCAATAGTCTGGGGCAATGCCCCCTCACAAGTCATGCCCAGATAGGTAGCCGCACGTGTAGTGCCAACATAGAGGTACTTGTCAAATAGTGTTGGCTGCTGAATAGCAAGCTTATCTACACTTACGAAGAAAACAGCCTCAAACTCCAACCCTTTGATATGTCGGATATCAAACACGCGGACGTTACTTTCCAAGCTTACTGCTTGCCCCTCATGACATGCCACAACTGGAATGTTGTACTCAGCCAAAGTAGTATTTAAAGCTGTAGCTAACGGTTCAACATCACTTTCTTCATTCACAAAAATGGCAATTGATGGTAACTGGCCTACAAAATGTTCAATTTCACGAATACGATCAGCTAACCATGTAATACATATTTTTTGGTCTGCTTGTTCTAGTAATACCGGTTGAACCCCATTCGGATCCATATACGCAGGAAATGCGAAATCACTCACTGTTCCACCGACTATATCTGTGACACTACAGGCAAGATCACTTAGTTGTTTGCTCTGACGGTAAGGAACAGATACATACTTAACCTCCAGGGCGGGATAAACCCATTCTAGCTCTTTAATCGAACGCGAACCCCAGGTTGTCAGTCGTTGATTAAAATCACCACAAGCAAAAAATGAATTTAAACGCGGATTTGTCAATGCAGCCATGCAAGCTAACTGTATTGGAGAAAAGTCGGTCGTCTCATCAACTAATATTTGATTGCGATAGAGATCAATAATTGGTTTTAGCGCTGTCCAGGCAGGGTTATCTATATCACGCTGTATACGAGGACTACTAAGTAAGCTATTCGCAGTACGCAAAATTGCGAGTAAAATAACATCAAGTTCAAGCGGGTGAATCTCACGTGCATCAAAGCTGCCCCCTTGATACCACAAACCTTCTTTTTGGCGCTCACGCCTAAATGTACGATAGTTTTTGGGAATACCATCCAGATAACGTTTGAGGGGATTGCTAAAATGCCGAGCATAGCCTTGTACAAGCAAACTAGTCCCAACACTTATGCAATCTTTATCAGGAAGGCCACGTCCGTCCAGCCATTCCAGAATTTGTCCATTACGAGTTGTTTTACTTACAGTTCGCTTCAAAACAGCGGCTCGGACTTGAGCACGCACTGCAGACATAAACGCATTTACCGCAGCAATACGTCCTGTTCGAGAAGTATTGTTATCTTCATCGTCATCATTATCATCCTGCTCATCTGCATTAGTCGTTTGAATTTGAGGTGAGCTGGCAATAAATCGAGCGAGATCATCAAGGAAGAATCGGTTTCGATTCACCTGAAGGGTTAGGGCACCTTTTATCTTGGCATCAGAAGATTCTTTCAAGGAAGAAACCAACCCTTGTACAATCGAAATTTCAGGGGCAAGCCTGCCAAAGGTGGTATCAAAATCCTGCTCACTGGCATCAGCCAAAATCCCTGATAGCCGAAAGGCCAAACGCTGTACCTCGGCCGATTCTGCATTACCTAATTGATCAGCAGCCTCTCGTAACGCGCGTAGAAACTCCCTTCGCTGCCATCCATCAAAATCGCTGAACCAATCTATAGGTTTCGCCAAAGCATCTTCTGACAAACTAGATAAATCATCTTTGAAGATAAAACTTCCCCTGCCAGAAGCTGTTCTAAGTACTCCAAAGGAACTTCTGGCGAGTTCACGTCGATAATCGTGCCAAGTTTGAATTTGCATGTCTGAAGCAACGATCCCTTCGCGCGCGAATGCTTCTTTAAGGTATTGTTTAAGCAATTCTGTCGGCGTGAACATGAGCCAACTTGCAGTGTGCGAAATGTGTGAAGGGGTAACAGAGTTTATAAGTCGTTTTTCATCTTCATCAAGGTAATCCAAATCGAGTTTTTGCCCCAAACGCCTAATCAGCGTTGTCGTTTTACCTGTCCCCGGAGGACCCAAAATAAGTAAACGAGTATCAAGAGGAAGTCGGAAAATCTCATCCTGATATTGATCCAAAATAGGCTGATCCCTGAGTCCCATCTTGGTTATTACAGCGCGACGAACACCGTCAATGATGTTCATCCTGGACGTTTCTTCCGCGAGTAACTGTTCCAGTAGATCTTCCGTTTCCCCTTCACCAAAAATTTTGGTTAACTCTACACGCAATGATTCAACCGTCAGTGGTCCAAATTCCGCAGATTCAATGATCGTATCGCGAGAATCCCAACCATCTAGCTGTTGCTCCGGCCTCAGTTTAGCTCGCTCTAAAACTTCCACAATCGACCCATCGGGAAGTGTGAATTCGGCACCAATCTCCAGGGAAGCCAACCGTCCTATTGGAGCACGATAACTGGCAAGGTTAGAGAAACCTGATAAAGGGGTCGAACGACAAATATAATATGTTCGCTCAACGTTTTGCTCATCAATTACCACGATTCGCGCGATGGCAGGTTCATTCAGCAGGACCTCATAGCTCTCGCGGTTTGTTTGCCCAATATGCTCAAGATTATAAATCGCAGAGCTTGACGTCATCGTATTAACGCTAGCAAGGGCATCTGCGCCTTTAGTTCGGCCGTTACTCAGTTTCCGTACAGCAGCAACGGATATTTGCTCAAGTTGTGATAAAGCTTCTTCAGCAACTAATTTGATATACTGTTGAGATTCCGGGGTGGTTCCTGTTGTATCCAAAGTCAGCTCCATGTGCATAAGTCACGAGTTATGTATCGGTCAAAAATCGAAATTTTCTTTTTTAATTAGCCAATATACACTTCAATATGTACCTGATTATTATATTAATACTGAATTGAAGTTGTTTGACGTGAGTAACGATTCTTTGTACTTAACTAAATGGTATTTCCTGTACTCGCTTGAAAAATACTCGAAGTAATACAACAGGAAGTATCTTCCTTCATTTCAATTTCCGTATTGCCACCTTTCTTTTTAACGTTCCTTACGGTATTCCAAAGAATTTGCTCACCAAAAAGCGCTATAGATGGTTAACGTCTCGCTTAGCCACAATTTTTCCAGTGGTGTTATCCATCCTGTATTGCGAGATAGTGCCATCAAGAATATGCTTAATCACCGTCAGCACGGTTGCTAAAGGCGCATAAAACCATTCACGTGGATGGTAGTTCTGGCCATCTTTTCCCCGTAGCGTGATACTCAGTCGCTGTGCTCCTAAAAATCCATGAATAAGCGCTTCCAGTTTTTGGGTGTTGATATTGAAGCATTGTGTGGTCATGACAATCCGCACTGGTGCCTCAAGAAAGGTTTTATCCTTTTCCGCATGTTTAATGCGCTCTTCGACCGTTCCTTCGGTAAAGCCAATTTTATACAAATCAGATTTATAACGTTGAAGAGCGGGTTGATTGCTATGCGTGGCAAGTACATAGACAAATCCCGTCGGAACCGGTGTCTCATCAGGTCGGATCGCATGTCCATTCAGCACAACTTTACGGCCTTCCGTATCACGAACAAGACCATGTGTAAGTGAGAGGAAAAGCATATTCAACTCAGTCCCGTTTTCGAATACTAGATGCAATCGGGCATTCCAAGGACCGTACTCATCTAACCGCTCACCGACTTTATCTACATAGCCCATCACTCCATTGAGGATAAAAAAATCACCTTCATGAATTTTTAACTCATGGCGGAAACGTACAAATGAAAACTCTCCCGTTTTTAGGCCATTTTGGACGGTCCCAAACAGTGGGGCAAAGCGATAGAAATCGGGGCAAGGTTGCCGTTTTGCAATCTCATCCGGCTGAGCTTTCTTTTCAATAGGGACATGTTTTAAGGCGAAAATATCGGGTGCAGAAAATGAGAGTAGCCCATCATCGTCATCTGCAAAGATATCGTCCAGCGAGGTGACCAACTCAGATTTATCAACCACGACAGGGGGGGCTGATAATGATGCCGATGGTTCATGGATATTATCGGTGTTTGCACCCGCAAGTAAGCCGTGAATATCAAACGGCTGCAACACCTCATGGCATTGTTTGTTATCCCTGAGTGCTCTCAAACGTTGAGCAAGTAGCGTTTCTTTAAACTCCTCCGAATCGGTTAGAGGAGGATGGCCGTGAACCACATAAAAGGCATTAATCTCTTCTAATCGACTGACAGACAGATTACCGGTAGATGAGTACATTTTCAGGGGTTCAACCACCAGTAAACCTAGATCATCAGCTTCAGAAAAAATATCGTCAATGGTCGCCTTTTGACGAGGTTGAACAGGAGAAAGCCTGAGCATAAGTTACAGCTCCTGTCGCACAGCGCGCTGTTGTTTCATTTTTCGGATATAGGCCAATGCTTCAGCATAACGAACCTCTATCGCATCGCTGGCATTAAGTGATGGCTCCCGCTGATGTTCACTGGCAAATGCTTTAATTCTAGGCCAGAGCATCACTGCTTCTTCCTCAGATACCTGCGCCTGATTTGCTCTGACTGCTTCCTGAATCGTTTTTAGCATCGTCGCGGTGACTGATTTTGACAAAATCTCGTAAGCACCATGAAAAGGATTCACCGCATCAATCAAGTCAATATTCAGATTTTCAATATTGATGAATTTATCACCCATTTTTAAAAACTGGTGGTTAACATTTAACGAGTCATTCGAACTACCGGTACGCTGACCAGGGGTTTTATCGATAATGGCACCCGGCGGTAAATCTGATTCATCCACAAGACCCCCGCATTGACCCACAAAAAGACTCTGCAAAATACCACTGCGCACCTGTTCTAGTTCGTACTCAGTCAAGTCAGGGTGCAGCATTTGTATCACCGATGGTAACACTACCTGAGTGATTACTTCAGGCGGTGTTGATTCGGTGATAGCCTCTTTAACCACCTGCTCATTCGCCATTAAGGCTGCCAGGATCTCGTTTTTTCCGCCGTTAAGGATTGTCAGTACCTTATCTGATATCGGTGATACATGATCATCAACCAGAACCGTATTGGCAGGCAATGGCTCACCAGTCCATTGAGATCGCGGTTTAAATTGAATGTTTGGAGCCATGATTTGCTCCATCAGTAACGAGGTGGTGATAGCCTTAAGCATGTTGTTTACCGATACTTTAACGTCATCATCTTGCGCATCAGGTTGAGCTATAAGGTTTGTAAACTGCGCGTGGGTCTTACCTTCGCAATCTCGTGTAGCACGCCCAATAATCTGCACGATTTCAGTCATAGAGCTGCGATAACCAATCGTCAGCACATGCTCACAGAAAGGCCAGTCAAATCCCTCTTTCGCCATGCCTAATGCAATGATGATATCCATATCCTCAGCAGACTGAATGTTACGCAGATACGCCTGAACCTTCGGCCTTTCCGCCGGGTTATCATCAACCAGATTCGCTACACGCAACAATTTGCCATCGCTTTTGCGTTTCACTCGATAGATACCGGTATCTGGCTCTTGCTGTTGCACCTCACCCAGCGCATCCAGGATGGCATCAACCTCGGCATGTTTATCTTTTGTTGATTCGCCGGAATTAACATTGGGAATATGGATAATGGTTTTTTTGCTGGCATCCAGTACCGAAGGTAGTGCTTTGATGTATGGCCCCTGATAAAAATGGTAGCCAATACCTAAAGATTTTAAATACTGATATCCATTGAGCTGTTCGTAGTAGGTATAGGTCACTTTCGTGAACTGGGATTCATCTTCGGGTTGCAGGATGGGGACGGTATCCCCTCGAAAATAAGAGCCCGTCATCGCAACAATCTGCGCATCAGAACCTTGCATCAGTGCATCAATCAGATTACCCAAACGGTTGTTTTCATCCGCAGAGACATGATGGAACTCATCTATAGCCACCAGACAATCGTTAAATGATTCAATGTTCAACTTATCGAAAGCAAAGCGCAGGGTGGCATGAGTACAAACCAGAATATCGTCGGAACTTGCCATAAAACGCTTAAACGCTTCAACCTTCCCAGCCTCCCCACCGCCAATGCACAAATTATTTTCAGGTTTCACTTTCCAATCGGCGAAAAAACCATGCTTCTTGAGATCGGTATTTTTAAAAGAACCACCAATAGACATTTCTGGGACAGCGACAATAGCTTTGCGTAATTCCTGATTGACGAGTTTATCCAGGGCAAGGAACATTAATGCTCTTGATTTACCAGACGCTGGTGGAGCCTTGATAAGTAGATAAGAGCTGCTGCGCTGCTCAAAGGCCCGAGCCTGCATTTCCCGCATACCAAGATCATTAAGCTGCGCACTTTGCCCGGTCTGTCCGTAAGTCACCTGTAAAATATTGTCCACAATGCAATCCTCTGTATGCCCTGTCTGGAAGAGCGAAACTTTATGCTTTAGTCAGTGATTCATAGCGTTCTAAAAGGCAGCTTAAACGCTCAGTGGCGTCCTTGAATGGTTTATCACGGTAGAGGCGGTCAACAGCCTTATCCAGTGCCTGATGGGCCTCCAGCAAGTCAGCGGGCATCTTTAACGGGTCATACAACTCAGCTAGAGTATTTTCTGGGTAATTTTCCCGCGTCAGTAATACTTTTTTTGCCAATGCAATAAGCGAATTACGCTGTTCATCAGTCACACCAGGCCAAGGGAAGGGGTTGTAAACGACTGTTGCTGAATAGCGGTAGCGACTCTCAAGACGCCCTGCTACCAGTCGCATCCAGTCGTTGTGCATTAGCGAGGTCAGGATGGCAAATTCGTATAAAGTGCCATTGGGAATAATGAAATTAAGATTAGTTGAAATTACACTGGCATCATAAAAGCCAATAGGAACATAGGTTCGTCGCTCTGACGAAACACTAGGTATCAAAATATAATCATCTGGATTATTTAAATCTCTGAATTGATGAGGGCGCTCAGCCATTTTCTGAGCGCCTTTGTCTGGGCTTTTACGCCGTGCTTCTGCTACTTTTTGGACTCGGTTTAAGACAAGTGGCATCGACTGAAGCTCTGTATTGGTAATATCTGCCAACCATAAACACCAGCGCTCTTTGCCATTGAGAAACTCATCCGCTCCCATAACTCTTTTAATCCAAGGGGCGGCTTGTGGTTCTTGTCTAAGCAAAATATCGCGTTCCGCACGATTCATCAGCAAGTTACCGCCATCAGTAGCTTGATTACCTTTGACCATAATAAAAGATGCATCGTTTATTGGTTTGGATTTTGCCAGCACGGCTATGTTGCTGCCTTCAATCAGATAAGGGCTAATGTTGTTCACCAGTTTACTGTGCCAATGTCCTTCTACCTGTTGGTAAAGTTGGCGAGTTTTGCTTCGTCCTGATAGACCAACAATAACCACATGCACCGCAGCTTTATCACGAGCATTATTTGCCCATGCAAAGGTCGGGTAAGCAAAATGAATGCATAGACCCAGCTCGAATACAGAAGGCCATAGAGTTGCTACCTGCTCTCCTTGGCATAGCGAATTTGTAGCCACCAATGCTAGTTCAGCACGGCTATTTTGGATATATTGCGCTCCCTTCCAGAACCAACAGGCAACAAAATCCAAACCACCTAATGACTTGAAACCTCTAAATACCGACTGCATATCAGCACGCTGTTCATCAGAGCGGCCTAACGTTCCTAAAAACGGCGGGTTGCCAATCACATAAACTTCATCATCAGCACCCTTTGGACACACTGTCTGCCAATCAATTTTCAGGCTGTTACCACTCCAAATTTTACCTGATGAACGCAACGGTAGTGCTGGTGGTGCTGAACCAATATGTTCTTCCCATTGTTTATTTAGCTGATGCTCCGCAAGCCAGAGGGATAAACGGGCTATCTCACAGGCAAAGTCATCGATCTCAATACCATAGAACTGATCGAGATGAATCCTACTCATAAGGAACGACTGTGGATCACTATGCAATAGAGCCCGGATAACATCCATTTCCAATAGACGCAGTTCTTTATAGGCAACAATCAGGAAATTACCTGAACCGCATGCTGGATCGAAAATTTTAATTTCGCCCAGACGAACCAGTAATCGTTTAAGACCATTGGTATTTGTGCGCTGCTTTTCCAACTCGCTACGCAGAGGTTCAAGGAACAGAGGTTGTATAACCTTCATAATGTTGCTGTAGGAGGTGTAATGCTGGCCTAAACGGCTACGCTGATCCACATCAATTACTGCCTGGAACATACTGCCAAAGATATCAGGATTTATAGCGCTCCAGTCCATTGCACCGCATTCAAGTAAAATACGTCGCCCCTTTAGTCCCAATTCTGGAACAGGCTCATCAGTGGCAAATAGGCCACCATTAACATAGGGGAATGCGGTCAAATGAATGGGAAGTAACAGGCGTAATTTGCTATCCGGGTTGCTGTTCATCACGGCAAACAAGTCTGTCAGAAACTGATCTAAATCACTGCCATCTTCGGCGGTGTAGCTTTTTACTGCCGATGTGAATTGGCCTTTTTCAAAGATACCGGTATCTTCAGCAAAGAAGCAAAACAACAAGCGAGTAAGGAAGACATTAAGTGCATGGATATCTTCTGCTTTGCTTAAATCATTACGCGCTTTGATAAGATCAAACAACTTCCCCATTTTCTCAGCGGCTTTCACATCAGCCGGGTTTTCGCTATTAAGAATAGCCTTCTCCAGCCCGACCAACGGTAAGAAAAAGCCGTAGTTACGTGGCAACTCTTCGAACTCAATGTCGAGACGTTCTTGTGTCAGCGTGTCCCAGGCTAAAAAACGAACAAAATTTGTCATCAGAACGAAGCGGATCTTATTTTTAGCAATAGCCGTATCGGCAATACGTTGCTCAAAAACAAATTCAATATCATCAGTCTCCGCCACTGGCTGGTAGTAGAGTTTATTTTTTAATGCGACGTGACCAGTCTCTTTCGCAACATTCCGCGCCCCACCTTGCCGAATCAGACTCAGGGTCGCTTTAGGGAATTCAAAGGCAGTTAAAAAACCGTAGATAAATTCGTATTGCTCAGGAGTTGCTACAAGTTGTTCGAGATGTTCAAAAATCTTCGCCTGATTAACAGCCATTGTTATTCCTTAAAAACTACAGTATCCGCAGAGGATGATGACTTCATTCTACCCGAAGACGATTTTATCAAATAGTTCCAACGCGTTACCTTGGTTGCATAAAAATATAAAAAACTAAGGCTGTCTGCCTGCCACCTTGCGGTGGCAGGCTTTGTTCAAAGTACCTAATTCTGGGACAGTCGTTAATACATCGGAGACACCAATTTCCCAAAATCAAACGGACTAACCCCCTTCTCTCGATTAGCATCCAGATAATTAGCCCACCACTGCAGCATGAGTCTGCGCTCGTCTAGGTGTTCCGCCTTATGAATGTAAGACGCACGCACAGAGTTACGCTCCTGATGGCTCATCTGCCGCTCTACCGCATCCTTCGACCACATCCCTGACTCAATCAATGAACTACAGGCCATGGTTCTAAAACCGTGACCGCAGACTTCCACCTTAGTGTCATAGCCCATAACCCGGAGTGCATTGTTAACCGTATTTTCACTCATCGGTTTACGCGGATCGTGATCACCAACGAAAATTAAATCGCGATTACCATTTAGCCGTTTTATTTTCTCAAGGACTGCAAGGGCCTGTCGAGATAAGGGCACCAGGTGCGGCGTTCGCATCTTAGATCCACGGTGGGAATGCTTAACGCCTTCCAATGGTTCACGATCTGCCGGTATCGTCCACATTGATGTCTCGAAGTCGATCTCTGACCAGCGGGCGAAACGCAGTTCGCTGGAACGGATAAAGGTAAGCAACGTTATTTCTATAGCTAAACGAGTGAGTGGTCTGCCGGTGTAGGTATCGATACGCTGAAGTAATTCAGGAGTACGGCTAAGTTCTAAGGCGGGGCGATGTTGTCGTTTTGCTGTAGCGACAGCTCCAGCCATTTCCTGCGCGGGATTATAATCGGTCAAACCGCTTTGAACGGCATAGCGCATGATTGCAGTCGTGCGCTGCTGTAGGCGCGAAGCCACCTCAAGACGCCCTGACTTCTCTACCGCTTTGATGGGTGCCAGCAAATCGCGGGTTTTAAGTTCGGTAATATTGCATTTACCGATAGAGGGGAAGAGGTTGTCCTCGAGGGTTTTCAAAACACGATTGCTATGATCCTTCGACCACTTCTTATTCGTAGCATGCCATTCAATTGCAACTTCTTTGAATGTTCGAGTTTCAGCTTGCTCGATCTTATCTGTTTTCTTTTTATCACTAGGGTCAATGCCATTTGCTAACTGCTTACGGGCTTCATCACGTCGCGCCCTGGCATCAGCAAGAGTCACCTCAGGGTATATACCCAATGCCAGCATCTTCTCCTTACCATCAAAGCGATAACGTAAGCGCCAGTACTTTGAACCGTTAGGATGAACCAGCAACACCATGCCGTCGCCATCTGTGAGCTTATAAGCTTTAGCTTCAGGCTTGGCTGTACGAACCTTCACATCACTCAGAGCCATGTTGAATATCCTTTCAAAGGTTCTGTGTGGGTACAAACATTATCGAAGCGGGATATACCCACAATTGTACCCACATCAGTAAGTTGATGTAGATTGAATCAGGTTGACTTATGTTGACTGAAAAAGCGAGAGGAGCCTTGCGGCGACTGGATTTTAGGCATAAAAAAAGACCTCAGTTGAGGTCTATTTACATACTAATGGTGCGAAGGCCGGAATAGAATAATAATTTAATTTATTGTTTTATATGAACTAAATTTAATTTAAAAAATAAAATGCCCCTTTTTGTGCCCCCATATTGATTTTCGTTCTTTCATTTTTACTCAAAATTTATCCCATCAATTCGGTTTGGTTCCGTGCTCCGGATCCAAATCGGAACCTAAAAATTATTTTTATTGTAGGATAGATGTATCCCACATTAAGGAATTACCCCGCCATGAGAATGACAAACCGTAAAAAAGAAATATTGAGCTATTACGAACCGGGCAACCTCGAATGGGTAACAGGTGAGATTGGCGCACCTCCGCTCGATGTGTCCGGGGTGGCATACATGCTTTTCGGTACCGGGGCATTCGAAAACAGTCACTATATTGAGTCTACCCGGCGAACGCTGGAATCAATGGTTAAAGCGGGCCTGCTGGAAAAGATAACCAGCTATGAGCAAAGGCAGGATACTACACAGTCAGGTGGTGGGCGCGGCGTGTGGTGTAACGTCTCGCGCTATGCTTTGCCCGGTTCCTGTGTGGTTATGCGTGACGATGGCGGGAAGCATGAAGCCATTGAGGGGGAAGTGGTGCGGATTGATTAACCGTAGTGGCCAAACCTGAATTGGGGTCACAGGTTTTAATGGTGCTTTTGGCTGGAAACCACCGTGGACACCCCACCAGTGGAAACCATGCATTTCGGTGGATACCAGTTTGGATACCTCGCCAATGGATACCGATTTTAGTTTGCTGTCATGCTAGTGGAGATTCCCATTAAAGCCATGCGCACCAATAGGCGGCAGGTTATTGATGCTTTCGAAATGACAATCTTAATATAACTAATCATGCGGCAATGAACCGCTACAATAACCCACATAAACCCACATAAAATTTAAGACGTGAGTTATCGTCAGTTTGCAACAAAACCTTGGTGTGTGCAGGTTTGCGTAAGTTTAGGATTCTAATCCGTCCTAAACAGTCTTAAATTCATGACGGTTGCCCGCTTTAAGTGACGCACTCAAAAGCATTATTTTGCTGCGTACCTGCTTGCGTACCAAATCCTCAGCTCGCTCTTCACCTTCTCGGTAAGGTATTGCGATATCACAACACCCGTACTTCTTGCGGTCTTTATTCAGCTTCGCCGTAGATATGACCCTCTTACCAGACTGAACTTTAACATTTGTGTGTCAGTATTGCTGACTTGCAAAGTCTACATACGGGATAATCCCACATGTAGAATATCAATACTGTCTTACGTTGTCTTACAGTAGTAAAATGGTTTTATATTCCCTTGATGCTGGTGGTTATTATGAGTAAATCCCTGTCTGTAACCTTTCGCCTTCCCGCTGAACTGGTCGAATCATTTACTGCTGCCGTGAGCGATTCCGGTTCAGATAAAACGGCGTGGCTCATTGATGCGGTACGCCACAAAATTAACCAGCCAGACAGTAACGTTGATAATCGTATGTTGGCGCTGGTTAAGCGACTGGAAACGGCTGCGGCTGCTCTGGGGGGAGGTAAGCAAGGCATTCCCCCACATCCATACAATCAAGCTGCTGTAGTGGCTGTGGTTGCTCAGACTATCCGCGAGGGTTTGGACAATGGGCGCATCATCTCTGAGCGGCTCAATGAGGCCGGTTATCAGACTAAGGCGGGTAAAGCGTGGGATAAGGATATTTACAGCGCCTGGAGACGTCAGGCGGGTACACCTGCGAAGATAGCAGCGGCCTGTGGCGTTTAGTTGGCTGTACCTAAGTTTTTAGAAATTGATGTTCAACCAGATAGCGCATCACCTCCGAGGTGTCTGCCTCGTCCATTCGTAAGCCGGTGTGGCCATCACTATAAGACTAGATATGTTCACCTTATCGACATAACACTAAAACGTGTCGATTTAGTTCGTTTTTATCGACATATTCTGGAGATATGTTTATGGTGTCGACATGTCAGGAAAACGTGTCGATAACTACGGGGTTTTTAAACATATGAATTGGGATCCTCAAGAAGCCTTTAACCAACTCCCGCCTCTGCCACCAAAAAGTGAGCTGATGGAGTCCATCCCTGTGCTGAAATCATGCATCAAAGCTCGGGCCGCACTGGCTGAGCTAAAACAAGCAGGAGAGTTACTACCCAACCAAGGGTTGTTGATTAATTTAATCCCCTTACTGGAGGCCAAAGACTCGTCTGAAATTGAAAATATCGTGACAACATCCGATAAACTTTTTCAGTTTTCTCAAGAGGACAGTCAAGCCGATCCGGCAACGAAAGAGGCCCTACGCTATCGCACTGCGCTTTATGATGGGTTTCGTCATCTTGAGCAGCGCCCATTGTGCACGTCTACAGCCATCGGTATTTGTAGCACATTGAAAAATACTGACATGGATATCCGCAAAATTCCCGGTACGGCTCTGGTGAGTAGTGAGAAGACCGTTGTTTACACACCGCCAGTAGGTGAAGTTGTGATACGTGACCTTCTTAGCAACTGGGAAAAATTCATTCACGCGGATGATGATGTCGATCCGTTAGTGAAAATGGCGATTGCACATTACCAGTTTGAAGCAATCCACCCATTTTCAGATGGGAACGGGAGGACAGGACGCATTATTAATATCTTGTTCCTAATTGAAAAGAACCTGCTAACGCTACCCGTCCTCTATCTCAGCCGATATATAGTCGCACATAAGGCCGATTACTATGAGCGACTCCGCGGGGTGACGGCCTCTGGTGACTGGGAACGCTGGATAATTTTTATGCTAGAGGCCGTTCAGGAAACATCAAAATGGACAACAGATAAAATTGCGGCGGTTAGGAAATTGCTTGAAGTAACTGCTCACCACATTCGAGAGTCATTGCCAAAAATCTATAGTCATGAGTTGGTACAGATTATTTTTGAGCAACCATATTGCCGCATATCTAACCTGACCGATCAAGGAGTGGTTAAGCGTCAAACAGCCTCTGTTTATTTGAAGCAACTTTGCGACATCGGCATTCTTCATGAGATAACGGCAGGGCGTGAAAAGCTTTATGTTCATCCGAGGCTCATTCGCTTGATGACCATAGATGACAATACCGTACTCCCTTATTAACTATAAAAACTCAGCTATCTGCGTGGAGCCGGCTTCTTCTACTGATACTCTGGCGTCGTCATCCTTTGCTTGTGTCGTTCTTTCGCTTGAAGTGCCTGGGCGACACTATTGCGAATGGTACACAGCGTGTGCCTGTCAAGCGGCTCACCTTTCTGGCGGGCAATCTTGAGTATGGTCAGCTCTAACGTTTGGCGGTCTAACATGGTGCGGCCTCGCTGGTGGGATTGTGATATCGCAATTCCTTTTCGGGCGCGGCGGTGCGCGAACCTCGAATCGGTTTCGTATTACCCGGTAACTCGCTTTAATTTTGCGTACTATATTCGCTGATATCAGGACTGGCACGGGTCTCGACGGTACGCACTTTACTGCTGTGTTATTATCGCGTACCACTTTGCGTACCGATAAAAATCACCTGCGCGGCGCTGATTTTTTCCACTGGTAGGCCGGGCTGGTCATCATGCTGCGGTATCTGGCGCGGTAAGCAATGCCATTCTGTATTGAACGGTGTATCTCTCGATGGTCTGCTTGGGTGAGCTGGTGGCCTTCATGCTCTAACTTGGCAATGGTGAGCAACTCTATCTCGCGTGGGGTCATGATTATCCTGGCTGGCTGTGATGTACGGTCATTATATCGTCAGTTCGACGGGTTACTACCGTATATGCCCGGTTATCCTATCCACTAATGGACTGAACACCCGCCAATATGCCTGCTCACTTGCTATCAACCGGGCTAGCTTTCGCTCAAACGTTTCCCATCTCATGCCCTTTGGTTTTGGAAATAAATACGGGGAAATAGTCAGGTTACGGGTTTGTTCTGTATTCCCCCATATAGCATATCGCTGGCGGCGCAACATCATGCGCATTCTTCCCAATCTGTCCTCGCTCTGGCTGGCGTAATGTAGCCCCCAACACTTCCTGCAAGCGATATCTTTTGAACCGATATACAGCTTAGCTACACGGCTAACGCAATGCGGGCATAAATACCACTCGCGAACGCCGAAGCCTGCCCGTGTAGTGGTGATTCTGATTGCTCGCGTCACACCGTTGATGGTCATAGCATACCCATCTGCCTGACTGAATGAATAAAGTGTTCCGCTCTCTGTCTGACAGCTAATCTGCGTACCCAGTGCTGTATCTGCCAAGCTGCGCCGCATATTAGCCAGGAATGGCAGACCGATACGGGGTAAATCCGTTGTATAGCTGCGCGTTCTGTCTCTCACTGGCGTTACCCCTGCGGATCATTGCGCATAAACTGCGAATCGTGCGCAAACTGAATACGAAATAATATGCGTATTTAACTGCGAATTGTGAATTTATTTTGCGAATTGCGTACCGTGATAGCAGAGCTGGCAATGGTTACAGGCTATTTTGCGCATTGGATTCGGGTTTCGTTTCCGGGGGATTTTTATAACTGCGCGTTTAAGCGTGAGGTTGGTTCGCAGTGCGCAATTTACGACTCGTAACTATGTAGATACCCCTACAACTGAATAACCAAGCTTTAGGTTGCGTTCAAGGAAGATATTTAGCGTAGAAACCCCGCATCGCGGGGCTGGTTATCATTGAAGTTACTGCTTACAGTGAACTTTTCTTAACACCATCGATCTCTTCTTTGCAAATATCACTGTTATTGAAATCATATTGAAGGAAAACATATCCCTTACCAGGATCATTTGACCTGACTTCCACAGATACGGAATGTAAATTGTTTTTCAGTGGGACTTCTTTTGTCCCTTTCCATTCCGCTGACAAGAATCGCTCTTTTTTATTCAATGCCATCATCCAGTCTTGAGGCTCTTTCCAGATTGAACCAGACAGCAAGAAATCATTTTTCTCAGCCTTACCGTAAATGGAGGATAGTGAACCACTCAGTTCTTCATATTTCGATTTCAGAGCAATACCATAACGATCAGTATCAACGTTTTTACCAATGGCTCTGATTTGACATAAGCCAGCCGTAGGAGAAATAAGAAGTCCGTAAGCATCGAAATCAGCGTTCTGCTTAGGTAGCGACTCAGAGGTGTAAAGATTCGCGCGATCTGCCACTGGCTTGAGGTTTTCTCCAGTCATATCTTCAATATTCTTTTTAGATAACCCGGCTTCTAAGCCGAACGGCCCTTCGCCTGGGGGAAGTAATGGTGCGCTTGTGGTTGCTGGTGCGGCTTGCTCAGTTTGTTTTACTGTAACAGCCGTACTTGCTTGCTCGTTAGGTACCTTCACCTCAGCTAATCCATACGTCGCAGAAAGATACCGTTGCTGTAGCATCGCCCTAGTCTGTTCCTGTGTCGCAACAGTAGACAGTTTCAACGCCTGGATTAGACCGCCGCTATATTGGCTTACTTCTTTTTTTGCATCACTGATTTGGATATCAAGCTCATCAATTTCAGCTTTTAACGCTGCGGCAACCTCTGGATTTGGTTTAATACCACTAATTGTTACGTCAATCTTAGCTCCAGCCTCAATAGCATTAATACGCTGTTCTAAAAGAGCTTTATTAGTTCCCAACACTTCAAGCCTGGCAGTCGTTAGATTTTTGATTAACCCACCCATGTGCTGACTCTGTCGCTCTACTGCCTCGGTTATTTCTTTTTCTGTCTGTGAAAGCTCACTTTTGAGACTTTCCACTTCTTGTTTTTGCTCAGGAGTTAACTCTTTTGGGCCGCATCCAGTCAATAATATGGCGGCAATAACGCTCGCTAAAAGTGCTTTTTTCATATCCCTATTCCCATTAGTAAAGTACGGGTTAATCCTAGCACGCGCCCAATTACTCGTCAGTTATCTAAGTCCAAAACCGAATCAATGCTTCTATATAAGCAAAAGGGTGTTGGTTCAGTCGGTTCAGTTGGTTCAATTTGTAAAGACATCTGTTTTTAAAGGAAAAAACATGAATCTCTGAACCAACAAATACCCTTTTTGAACCAACAAACGCTATTTTCGTGTTGGTTCAGTGGGTGATCTGTATGATTCTTAGCCAGCCAGTGAAGGCCTCCCACAGTTCGCGGCCTCAAATGTTGGTTCAAAAGCCCTATTTGTTGGTTCAGTGTTGGTTCAAAATGGAAATTAAATTCCTTATAAAACAAACATCTTTACAAATTGAACCAACTGAACTAACTGAACCAACATAAAAACCTCGCATGTGATAAATAATTATTCGTCTGGCTGGCTACTTTCCGGCATGTGCTGGATCACGTAGACATTGATCTGACGGCCATCAATGCGCGGTGACTTACGCTGATAACCTCGCCCGCTTGCTGGTGGGGTTAACATCCCTGCGCCCGCTAATGCTTTGGCAAAGTGTTTTACATTGAAGCCCCGTGCTATCTCATCTTCGAACGCAGCCGGGAAGGTGTAGAACACCATTGCGTCACGGTCATGCTTGCCTTTGTCCCGATACCCCGCCAAATCGCGAATAGGGAGGCTCTGCGGGTCATAAGGCAGTGGCGCGAATCGACTCAGGCCGTAAGCGTTCAGAAATCCCTCTGTCTGCTCTATAATCTGCTGGTGCTCTTTGTTGCCGGTACCGAATTCTTTTATCCAGGCATTGAAATTATGCTGTACCGCATCCCGGCACTCTTGCTCATCCCAACCCGTGATAACCCGCCCAAACAGCAATGCTGCTTCAAGCACTGCAAAACGAGCCGCTACACGGTGAACCTGTTCCCCATAATCAGCCGGTATCAATGAGCGCCAACGGCTTTCCGCTTCTCTAACAGCGGCTACGGCCTGTTGCTGGTGGTCTGCAAGGTGCTTAATCCAGTAACGCCCTGCGGCCCCGTAGTTGTGCTGGTAGGCATCTTTCAGAGCGTCAGCGTGGGCCTTGCCGTTGGGTGTATCATGATGCTGGTGCGCCTTCTCCAGTGGGATATTTAGCAAGCGAACCAGTTGACCGGCTTTCACCTTGCGTCCTGAACTGGCGATAAACGTTTCTAAGTCCATTTCCCCGGTGCTGATTGCTACCGTTCGCCAGCGTTTTAAATCACGGTTGCCGCCTTCTTTGGCCCCCTGGAGCTTGCCAACACCGTTAAACAGCGTATAGGCGGACTTAGCCACGCTATCAGGATCAGCGCCTTGCCCTACCTCATCCAGCGGCATCAGCCCATCATTGTGTGCGGCGGCTTCATTGGCAATACCTAAAGCCGTTCCGAACCATGTCAAACGCAGGGCATCCGGTTCACCGTATAGGCTGCTGGCAATATTGGCCGTGGTGGTTTTTCCTGAACTCGATTGTTCATAAAAGTGAATACCGAACCCATCAGCACCGGCAAGGCCAATTAGCGGCGCTGCAAGTGCGGCACCTATCCCCGCCATCATGGACGGATTGCCCCGCGCCAGCCTTGCCACCGAATCACGCCAGCTTTCCGGTGTACCTTTCACTGTGTACCCGGCAGCGGCAGCACTGCGACCATTGAACAAAACCGGCTTTTCAGGTGTTCCGATGATTTCACCGTCCGGCATGATGTATGCGCCGCACTGCCAACCGGTAGCCTGAGCCACACGCCATATCTCAAGGGAGCCGCCGCGCTGTAGCCAGTCGGCCAGTATTGCCCTGAGTGTGCTTTTAGTGGTCACGTTCACCCCTCCAGCCTTTAGAGTGCGCCAGCCCTCACGCTCTCCAATATCAGCCAGGGGAATCGCTGCTGTAGTCGGTATATCTTCACCTATCGGCAGCCAGCGGATAATCAGGTATTGGTCTTTATCGTCCCTGCCAGTGCCAATCACCTCCAGCGGCGAACATAACCAACTTTCATTGTTGATAATCTCGCCGCTTTCTTTATCCACCTTCGGCGTGATCCAATAAACACCATCTTTCCGGCTGGTAATATGAGGCTTGAGCGGGTCAGTCTGTTGGCGGTCTTTTTTACCGCCCTCTATCGCCTTGAGCTGAACGGACATACTCGCCCCCTTTGGTTGGTACAGTGATTCAGTAAAAGCGCGTGTAGTGGCTTCTGTACCGTTTTGTTGGCGGCAGTCGTCCCAATCGGCTTTGTGGTCAGTCGGTGGTAAGGCTACCCAGCCAGAAATGGAAATGGCGGCTTTTTCAGCGGAGATAGTGCCAATATTCTGCTTAGGTTTGCCTTTTTCGTCACATTCTTCTGGTTCGTACCAGTCGTTATCTGCGGCAATGATGATTTTCGCCTGTGGATATCGGCGGCGCATCACCTCCGCCACGGGCAACAAATTACCGGCATCAATAGACGCCACTGTCAGCGCATCAGGGCGCATTACGTGAGCGGTTAGTGCGGTTGCCAGCCCTTCGCTAATAATCACCACCTGCGGCTGTTCTGGCGCGTTTACGGCATAGAATGCGCCCCGCTTAGTGCCATCCGTTACCTGCCGTTTCTCTCCAGTGGTTGTAATCGTCTGCGCCGCCGTCACGGTGCCGGTTTCGTCGGTTAAAGCCACCAGTAAGCGCCCATCTGTCAACATAGGGAATGTGAAGCCGGTCAGTCCCTTGGCGGTGAGGTATTCCGATTCGCCCAGCGTAGCACTATTGTATAATGCGGTATAACGGCGATTGAACTGCTGGCGCTTCTGTTCCTGCTCCGCTGTGGCCTGCTGTTCGCGGTGCTGCCGCTCTGTCTCCATTACCGCCTTATCTTGGCGGGTGGACTGGGGGGCCGTTTCCGTTGCTGTCCGGTAATCAATACCCAACACATCAGCCACTAAACGGGCGGCCTCGGTGGTATCGCAGTGGTTTACCTTCGCCACTAAGTCCAGCCCATCACCTGCGCCGCACTGATTGCAGAAATGGGAACCGCGCCCGCCATCGTCGAACCGAAAGCGATCAGTGCCACCACACGCCGGACATTCAGAATGTTGGCGGGGTGAATGCGGTACAGTAATGCCTGCCAGTGATAACACATCAGGCCAGCGCCCAGCGGCTGAGGTGGTTACTTCGCGTATAAGGTCAATGTTACGCATTGAAAGGGCCTCCGTTACCTGCCACTGTCGAACCGATGTCGGAACCCATGCTTTGCCAGATTTCAATGCCTACATCTGTGACAGAGTTGTTTTCTTTCAGGCAGTTAGTCAGCACGTCGATTGCCAGCCTCTCCCACGCTGGATAATTCAGCTTTAAGGCTTCCAGATAGTAGGCATCTACCAGCCCACGGACGCCGGACACGCCGCCTACAATGTCAATGCGGAGGGAAAGCCCGCCAGAGTCCACAATGAAGAAATCGCCGCCGTTCTGTTGCGTCACATGGTCATACACTGCTGCCGAATACTGGTTAGCCAGCGCATTGAGTCGGAAATTTTTGGTTATCAGTTTCATGGTTTCCCCTTAATGCGCCACGGGTGCGGCGGGTATTCCTTCGGTGTTGAGCATTTCGATAAAACCATCATGTAGTAGCGCCATAGAGTCCCGCCCCCACTGTGATAGCCTCAGATTGCCGCCGTTGCTGTCAGTCTCAGTCATAGACTGATAAATCATGACCGCCTTTCTATGAGCGTCAGCGCCAAACTTCTCGAATGCCAGTCCCTCCACGTTATTAGCCAGTGCGAAACGTTCTGTAGCGGGATAAATAACAATGCCGCCATGCTGACCACGGTAAACGGCTGCGCGTTCTGTTGTGCCGTCCTCTTTGGTCGCTTCAATGGTGCCGTACTGCGCCAGTTGCTCGTTAATAAACAGCGTGGCAACTATCCAGCGCCAGCACGTTACCGCTTGCTCATCCGATTGCCTAAACCAGCCGTTAATGTTGCCCTGATAGATTTCAGCCAGTACCCGCAAGCCATCAGATAGCGTGTTATCGAATTGCCCGTTATCCAGTTGACGGATAATCGCGGAGTAGCCCACCAGCTTGTTATGCTGATAAAGACCTTCGTCATTGCGGGTCATGAAGTTGATACCATCAGGGGTGGCCTCTACGTAAACATGGACTGAAATGCTGGGTGTTTTTGGCGAAATAGACGGAATATCGTTCATTTTTTGCCTTCCTTATATTCCTGCATAACGTAATCGCATAGCTCACTGTTGGCTGTAAGCATTATTTCTGGCACACCATCCAAGAGAGTAATAATTGCGCCAATCATATTGGAGTTATTGTTATTGCTAGTAATGAGTTCAAGCCACGTTGCCAAGACCGCTTGTGCTTGCTTTACTTGACAGTAAGCCTCTTCCAGTTGGTTAGTTTTCATGATTGGCCACCCGTTGCGCTTGCTCCTCGATTAACCACCCAGCAACACGACCAGCCAGCTTGGCTACTAGGCTTGCAATATCTACTACATCACTGTCTTGTAATTCATGGGGATGACTCTCAAGCAAGAGACAAACTAACTCGGCCTGACGTGCCATTTCTGCCGCTTTTTCTAATGTGATTTCATGCGCCATTATTTACGCTCCATTTGATTAGCTATCGCATCAGGCAGGCTATCCAGAATGGTCAGAACTGAATCAACCATATCGGGGGTATTTCCATCATCTGTGGTTAAGGTGCCTAGCCAGAGGTGAAGCACGGTTTGCGCTTGCTGGATGCGGCACATGACATCATCTAGGGTGATTGTCTTATTACTCATGCCATTACCTCCCGATTGGGGATGCGGCCAGCAAAGGAAAGCACAAACTGGCCAGACAGAGAGCGGCGGGCATCTTGTTCAGAATGGGCGGTGACTGATTTGCGGTGCGGCTTGGCGTTCAGGTCAGAACGGCACACGGCGAGAAAGAGAAATTTAAAGCGAGTTGGGGTATGATTTAACATAGCTACCTCGATACTCAATCTATCGTTGGTGGTAAGAGGCCCGGTTAGTGTTAGCGCACTGCTGGGCTTCGTTATTTTGTGTACTGCCTGTGCCTTATCTGTGGATAAGGTGTGATTTAAATTACAATTAAATGAATCACACATCAAGTGTTTTGTGTGATTTGATTTCCTGTATAATGAATCACACGTTTTATTCAAGGTGCTGAACATGGCAACAAATACGGTTAACGACAAATCAAAACAAATATCCATTCGCATTCCACACGATGTAATGGATGGTATGGAAGCGGTAAAAATGGACGGTGAAAGTAATGCCGGTTTTATCGTTACAGCTATGCAGGGTGAGATAGCCCGCCGCCAGCTCAAAGAGAGCGATGAGGGTAAGTTGCTATCCAATCTCAGTGGCGCACTAGAGGCTCTGGCTCGTATCGAAGATATCGGTACAAAAGCAGGGGAAAATATCAGAGCCATCGTTGATGTAGCGCAGAGTGAAATCAAACTACGCCAACGTAAAAAGCCAAAAGACTGAACCTTTTCAACGTGGGGCCAAAGGGTAGCATTCGCAGTGCTGCCCTTTTTTATGGACTCCAGAAACTCCGCGCGCGTACTGGTCACGAAACTCAATTCTTCTCGCGTAATGACTTCCGAAAAACCTTTCTGGCCTCGCGTACTTGTCTCGAAATTCGCCAGAACGTTAGGATTTGTTAGGATTTCGCCACCAGCGTACGGGCTTAAAACGTCGTGATTTGTCGCGTTTTGGCGGCATCCAATCTTGTAATCTGAGAAAGGTTTCCCTGATTCAATGTCAGGTTTTGTTAGGTTCTGAGCGTCATCATTTGTCATCATTCGGTTAAGTTTGGTTAAGGTCTGAACGTTAACATTTGCATACATCAGGCCAGCCAGGGGAAAGGCTTCTTTCTGGACGGCTGCTGTAATCGTTAGCATCATCCCACCACCTCCACACGTAACCCTTTAACTGTGTAGCCCTGAACCTGCTTACCATTCACACGAACCCGTTTTTTAGTCAGTAAACGGATATGGTCGCCGTATACATGAAGTAATTTCCCATCTAAGGCGACCTCGTTATAACCATATCGTGGCTTATGTGATACCTGCACAAATGGGCCGCAAGCCTTGCTAGATAAGGGGTCTGCTGGACATACCCCCTTATCATTGCCAGTTACCCGATACAGCCAAAAGCTCTCTTTTTTCCCTGTCAGCTTTCGAGTACGAACCGGCACATAACCAGCTTTGCGCATAGCCTTACTGAATGCCGCATCGTCCGGGTAATACTGGCGACGTAGCTCAGTTGGCACCGACACAGCGAAACTTTGCTTAGTCCAGAACTCAACCCATTGGCACACCAGTTCAATCGGCAGGCCGTTTACTTGTACGCCACTCATAGCGCCTTGATTGTTGTTAAGCATCCTCACCCCTGGCGATAAGCTGATAATCATTGCTGAAACGCTCTAACGGCTGTACGCATGGGTGATCGTACCCGTCGCGGCAAAACGTCACCCGTAGGAACTCCACACTAACCACCGTGATCCGGTGTCCGTGTGAGTCTTTGTAGCGCTGCCCTGGTTGAGGCTTGCCTGTTGGCTTAGTCATGTCCTACCCCTAAGCGTTTAGCTAACCAGCGCTGAGAGAGGCGCTCAAGTTCAGCCTTTCGTGGGTGATAGTCCATTCCCATATCAATCAGTGTGATATTGGTACTTTCCAAATAGGCTAGGTGATCTAGTTGGTCGGTGTTCATGCTGTCGCGCGGCTCACCATCAATATTATTTACCTGCGCCCACTGCTTGGCTGTTAGCCCACCCAAGACAATGCGAGCTAGCATATTGCTCTCGTTGGTGTAGTGCCTTGGCAATGTCTGCTTGCCCTGTTCAGCGCGGGCAACATCCAGAGCGGTACACATCGGCTTAAACATGTTGGCGGCACCAATACGGGCTTTGAGTTGACGGCGATATTTAGCTGCTATCGTTGGCGCATTAAGCTGTAATGCTTCTTCGCATTGAATGAAGTAGCGGCGAACGGCACGGCCTTGCTCATTGCGCTCAACCATTGCCAGCTCTTTAGCCATGCCGAGGGTAATCAGATAGTCTTTTTCTGGGCGGCCACGCTTTGGATTAAACACCCGTTCCGGTGTTAATTGGTCAATAGATGTACTTTGGTTCCTGAAATCGAAGGGATCAGACTCGACATAATCAGTCGCATTGATAAATCCGTATTCTTCTACTCGCGCATTAAACCAACTGGCGAACACACGCCCCACTCCCAGTACTTTGTGTAAAGCTTTGGCGCTCACAATGCTGGTATCATGCCCGCCAATCTGACCGGGAATAACTGGAACAATAGCGGCAAAGTTATTACCGTTAATATCGCTCACCGTGTTTTGGGCGTAGGGGTACCCGTCACGGCTATTTGCCATGTTTTGAATAGTCATATTTTCAGGCTCCGTTATGCGGCGGTAGATATATCCGGGTAAAGGCTAAGAATGTCGTTAATTTGCCGCTGTGATAGCAGTGAATAACCACCAGCAGTGGCATTGTTATTAACGAGTTGGATTACACGGAGTACATCGCCACGGCCCATAAAGCGATAACGGAAGTGGCTACCAATACCATCGGGGTTAGGTTCGTCAATACGCTCTAACTGAATATCAAGCTGACGTTCTAATTCGGTTGCATAATTACGACCAGAGGCGAGGTGGCAATAATAGAGGATTTCATTTTCAGTGAAACCGTTAACGCCGGTACGCATCATATAGCAGCGGGCGCGGTGTTTCTTCGGTGGTGGCTTAATATGATGAACAGCGGTATTATCGTTGGCGCTAACCTGTTCGATAATGCCCGCCTCTGTGCGGGTTTTCTTTTGCATTATGCGGCCTCCCCGCGCGATTCAGCGATACGCTGATTAATCCACTCGTCAATTTCACTCTCGATAAAAGCAATCGCTCGAGAACCAATCTTAATGGATGCAGGGAAACGTTCTTCTTTAAGTAACCGGTATATCCACGCCTTGCTATAGCCAGTACGGCGTTGGACTTCTGATAAGCGAATTAAGGACTGCGACATATTTGCCTCGTAACGTCTATTGGGGTTTACGAGGTATATCGTTACACGGAAATGGCTATTTTTTTCACACCATTAGCCCTAATGGTAAGCCGTGGTATTTTAACCATTAGGGCTAATGGTGTTTTACCCCAAATGTGAGAAGGTTTGCCCTGAGGGGGAAGGGTAAACAGGCAATACTCACCCTCAGGGTTGGAGTAAAAAAGCCCTAACGGGGTCAGGGCTAGGTGTTTTAGGGGACAGGGCATTACCTCTGAATGGGGCAGGCTACTTTTTCTATTGCTCTGGCTTGCACATCTTTCATGTCAAATTCACTATATTGCTCTTTAATCTGGGCAATAAGGGCATCTTGGTTAGGTATCGTTCTTCTGTTATCCACATCATAATTTGACCACTCAGCGTTACGTAACTTTATGGCAATAGACAACGGGTCATCTTGTCTATATTGCCCCAATGAAATTGGCAACATAGTTTTAAGCTCTAGTAATTCCTTTTCAATAGCCTCTTTTTCAGCCATTAATGTTTGAATGATTTGAACGGTATTTTCTGCTGATTCCGCTTCACCTTCATTCTTTTTATGGGCTAAACTAAAAGGCCATTTTATGTCGTACTTTTTTGCCCATTCCGTTACTTCATCTTTTAAAAGGGTAATATCAGCCCTACGAGCTTCGTTGTAATCGTAATCAACAACCACATTTGTACCAGATAAAATATTGTGATCCACGGCATCCCACAATGAAGCCGTGAATCCACCAATAATTTCAGCTTCAGGGAGTCTGTTTATTATATCTCTAGGCTTACAACCAGCCATAATGTTTGCAACTTCTGTTAATTGAATACCAACTCTTGTTTTGTATGGTTTAAGATAATCTGGTAAGGAATCACTTTCACTCCCAAGAGTAAATCCTAAGCGCTCCTCTAACTGTACTTTAATAAAACCATATTCTTTATATTCTTTTTTTAATCTACGCTGTTCCATAACATTATCCCGCTTATTCAAAAAGGTATGTCACTATCAAGGTCAACGGAGGCTGTTGCTGTGATTTCTTCAAATGCATAGAAATCCTCTTCAATGATGCTCAGTAGCATTGAGCGTAATAGAGGTCGATCATCACAATGAGAAAACGTAGCTATTCCTAGATTTTTCCCGAAAAAAGTCGGGTTTATAGGGTTACCGTTCCAATCATTTTCATCTGGAATTTTTGATAGAATAATTTCCGCAGCAGTGGCAAGCGGGCATCCCAATTTTTCACTAATGATGTAAAGAGCATCTTCTACAGAAATAAATTTTCTGGCTTTTTCTTTTAACTCGAATAATGGGTCAATAGGAATATTGTCTTTCACACGCCACCTCTCGCCCTCTAAATATTGGGGGCTATGCCAGCCCGTAGAGGTATACGGGTTTTCAGTAGCGAACCTAGACATAGCCTTATCTCTTAACGTCTACTATAGTCTACCACTGTAGTTACATCCAGCATCACGCATTTTTACCCACCAGCTTCGCAAAATCAAACGGGGTGATATGCGCAACCTTGCTCGCATCCAGATAATCAGCCCACCACTGGAGCATTAACTGACGTTCTTCAATGTGCTCAGAAGTGTGTATGTAGGCAGCCCTGACACTATTGCGCTCCACATGGCTTAACTGCCGCTCTATTGCGTCATCACTCCAGAGCTTTGACTCTCCAAGAGCGCCACGCGCCATCGTCCTGAAACCATGCCCGCACACTTCTGTTTTTGTGTCATAGCCCATACCACGGAGGGCATTATTTACCGTATTTTCACTCATTACTTTTTTGGGGTCGTGGTCGCTGGGGAAGATAACCTCACCTTTGCCGCTGAGGTTGTGCAGTTGTACCAGTACATGCAGTGCTTGTTTACTTAGAGGGACGGTATGATCTGTTTTCATTTTCATGCCGCGGCTTGAATGCTTCACACCCGCTATGGGTTCGCGCTTGCCGGGAATATTCCAGACTTCCTTTTGAAAATCGACCTCAGCCCAACGAGCAAAGCGCATCTCACTGGAACGCACAAAAGTAAGGAGCGTAAGTTCTACGGCTAGACGAGTGATTCTACGGCCTTTGTAGCTGGATAATCTGGCAAGGAACTCGTTTATTCTGGCTGGAGGCAATGCAGGGTGATGTGTCGCTTTAGTTACACTCAGTGCGCCAACCATATCACTAGCTGGGTTAAATTCCAGAACATCATTCTGTACCCCAAAACGCATAATCGCCGTTACACGTTGCTGTAATCGCTGCGCCACATCATGCTTTCCAGCAGCATCAACCAACTTGATAGGTGCCAACAACTGGCTGGTTCTCAATTTTCTTGCATCTAATGCGCCAATTGCAGGGAAAATATATTGTTCCAGCCCCCGCAAAACTTGCTTGCTGTGGTCTTCACTCCACGTAAGCATGCTCGCATGCCACTGACGAGCGATAGTTTCAAATAGAAATGCCCCCTCCGATTCAGATCGTGCCCCTTTTTGCTCGGCTTTTGGGTCAATACCCTGTGCCAGTAGCTTTTTGGCATCATCACGTTTCGCCCTGGCATCAGCTAGACCAACTGCGGGGTATACGCCAAAAGCTAGCCTATCCTCTTTCTTGTCGGACGGGCGGCGGTACTTCATGCGCCAGTATTTAGAGCCACGCGGGGAGACTTCCAGATACAGACCGCCACCATCAGCCATCTTGTAGGCTTTATCCTTTGGCTTTGCAGTCTCGATTTGACGGGCGTTTAGTTTCATTTTGGGGGCATAATTTCCAATCGAAGTGATATGCCCCCGATTGTGCCCCCTGAATGGGGTTGATTGCAATAGACGTGAATAGACCTCAAAATAACGTGAAGCCTTGCTGTGACTGGATTTTGGACATAAAAAAAGACCTCAGTTGAGGTCTCTTTACATACTAATGGTGCCGAAGGCCGGAATCGAACCGGCATGCCTCGCGGCGGTTGATTTTGAGTCAACTGCGTCTACCGATTTCGCCACTTCGGCACTGAAGTAGTATGCGGAGAACGAGGTGAATTATACCTAGCAATGATCCGCATGCAACTGTTATCCCACCAAGTTTAGTCTAAGTGTCGAAAAAAACGCCATCAACGCCGTTTTAGCAGCAAATAAACACTGATTAGGAGGAAAAGTATACTCGGTAATAGCGCACCGATGACCGGTGGAATGCTGTAAACCAAACTAAGTGGGCCAAAAATCTGATCCAGTACGTAGAAAACAAAGCCGAAGAAGATACCGGTAACCACCCGAACACCCATCGGTACACTACGTAATGGGCCAAAAATAAATGACAACGCCATTAGCATCATTACCGCGACTGAGAATGGTGCGAATATCTTGCCCCACATGTTCAACTCGTAACGGCTCGATTCCTGCCCACTTTGCCGCAGGTACTTACTGTAATCGTATAAACCACGAATGGAGAGCGAGTCGGGATTCATCGCAACCACCCCCAGTTTCTCTGGGGTCAGATTGGTCTTCCACTCGCCAGTCAAGGTCTGAGAGCCAGTCACTTGCTTAGGATTGGTAAGATCAGATTCATCAACCTGCGATAAACGCCAAATATTGTCGTCATAAGTGGCTGTTGCGGCGTAACGCACTGAAAGCAGGCGATCTTGTTTATCAAAATGATAAATGTTAACCCCGGTCAGTTCATTGTCACCCGATACCCGCTGGATATAGATAAAGTCAGAACCGTCTTTCGCCCACAGACCCGATTGCGTTGATAAGAGTGAACCACCATACATCTGCTGAGCGCGGAAATTACGCGCCATCTGCTCACCTTGAGGCGCAACCCACTCGCCGATCGCCATTGTCAACAATACCAGCGGAATCGCGGTTTTCATCACCGACGCGGCAATTTGCATGCGGGTAAAACCTGATGCCTGCATCACCACCAGTTCACTGCGAGTCGCTAATGACCCAAGACCCAGCAATGCGCCTAATAGCGCCGCCATCGGGAAAAAGATCTCAATATCCTTAGGGATACTCAGTAGAGTGTACATGCCAGCGGAAACTGCTGAGTAGTCACCCTGCCCGACTTTACGTAGCTGATCGACAAACTTGATGATGCCAGAGAGCGATACCAGCATGAATAACGTCATCAAAATGGTATTGAGGATAGTCCGTCCGATATAACGGTCTAATACACCAAACATCAGGCAGCACCTCTCAATCGCGCACGTAACTTACGAGCCGGCAGGCCATCCCACAGGTTCAATACCACCGCAACCGCTAGATATGCACCGTTTACGGTCCACATCCAGACAAGTGGGTCCAGCTTGCCGTTACCTGCATTAGAACGCAGGGAGCTTTGTAACAGGAAGAAAATCAAATACAGCAACATTGCCGGCAACATGCTCAGCACTCGCCCCTGACGTGGATTGACAACACTCAGTGGCACCACCAACAACGCCATGATAATCACCGATACAATCAGTGTCAGACGCCAATGAAACTCTGCGCGGGCATCGGGTTCATTTGCACGCCATAGCTGTTTCATAGTCATCTGTTCAGCCACATTGTTGTTTTGTTGCACTTCCTGATGGCCGATTATTGCTTGGTAATCAACAAAATCAGTGATGCGGAAATCGCGCAACAACGCGGTGCCTTCATAGCGGGTACCTTTGTTTAAAATAACCACTTGTGAGCCATCTGGTCGTTCGGTCATATGGCCGCTATCTGCTACAACCACAGAGGGGCGTTGGTTACCGTTTGGCCGCAATTGTGCCAAAAATACACGGTTAAACTCTTTGCCTGTCACATTACCGATAAATAAGGCTGAATTGCCATCGGTTGAAGACTTAAACTGCCCACCGGCCAAAGCGGCCAAACTTGGGTTAGCGCGGGCGTCGTTCAATACTTCATCTTGATGTTTAGAAGACCACGGACCAAGCCAGATGGTATTGACCGCCGCCAGAGCAGAAGTCACCAGCGCCAGAATCAATGCAGCCATTATGAGGGATTTTTTGCCCATGCCGCAGGCATGCATCACGGTGATTTCACTCTCCGTGTACAATTTGCCCAACGTCATCAGCAGGCCAAGGAATAAGCTCAATGGCAGGATAAGTTGTGCCATTTCCGGCACACCGAGCCCTAAAAGGGATAAAACCAGGTTTGTCGGTATTTCACCATCGACCGCAGCGCCTAATATCCGTACTAACTTCTGACTAAAGAAGATTAATAGCAGGATGAACAGAATCGCAATTTGGCTCTTAAGTGTTTCCCGTACCAGATATCTAATGATGATCACGCTAATACGCCTGTGAAAACTTGTCTTTTTGCAGGAAAATCGATAGTTTCATCGTTAATCCGCCATTTATTATCATCATATGGCAACCTTCACAGCTAAAATAGTATTACAGCATCTAGCGTTTAGGTGTCCTATAGGAACATGCTTATAGTCGCCAAAACAAAACAACTTATGCCGTTAAGGTTAACACACGTCGTTAACACAACGGAGAGAGATCGTTGCGGAGCGCTACATTCTAGCGGTAGCTTCCGCCTTTGTCTTTAAGATTCAGGAGAGTGCATGGAGTTCAGTGTAAAGAGCGGCAGCCCGGAAAAACAGCGCAGTGCCTGTATTGTAGTCGGCGTTTTCGAACCTCGTCGTCTATCTCCAATTGCCGAACAACTCGACAAAATTAGTGATGGCTACATCAGCGCTTTATTGCGCCGTGGTGAACTTGAAGGCAAAGTCGGGCAGACGCTGTTACTGCACCATGTGCCGAATATTCTCTCCGAGCGCATCTTGTTAATTGGTTGTGGTAAAGAGCGTGAGCTTGATGAACGCCAGTACAAGCAAGTGATCCAGAAGACCATCAATACCCTTAATGACACCGGTTCAATGGAGGCAGTCTGCTTCCTGACTGAACTGCATGTTAAAGGCCGCAATACTTATTGGAAGGTGCGTCAGGCGGTAGAAACAGCCAAAGAAACGCTTTACACCTTCGATCAACTTAAAAGTAATAAAACCGAGCCTCGCCGCCCGTTGCGTAAAATGGTGTTCAATGTGCCAACCCGCCGCGAATTGACCAGCGGTGAGCGCGCAATACAGCACGGTCTGGCTGTGGCATCTGGTATCAAAGCCGCTAAAGACTTGGGCAATATGCCACCCAACATCTGTAACGCCGCGTATCTGGCGTCTCAGGCGCGCCAACTGGCCGATGCATTTAGCACCAATATCATTACTCGCGTCATTGGTGAGCAGCAGATGAAAGAGCTGGGAATGCACTCTTATCTGGCTGTTGGCCATGGTTCGCAGAATGAATCATTAATGTCGGTGATAGAATATAAGGGTAATCCGAACCCTGACGCTAAGCCAATTGTGCTGGTAGGCAAGGGGCTGACCTTCGACTCTGGTGGTATTTCCATCAAACCGGCCGAAGGCATGGACGAGATGAAATACGACATGTGCGGTGCAGCAACCGTTTATGGCGTGATGCGGGTGGTGGCTGAGCTGCAATTGCCGTTGAACGTAATTGGTGTATTGGCGGGTTGTGAGAATATGCCGGGTGGCCGTGCTTATCGCCCTGGTGATATTCTAACCACCATGTCCGGCCAAACAGTCGAAGTGTTGAATACCGATGCTGAAGGCCGTTTGGTACTGTGCGATGCGCTGACCTACGTTGAGCGTTTTGATCCAGAACTGGTGATTGATATCGCTACACTGACCGGCGCGTGTGTGGTGGCATTAGGGCACCACATTACCGGTTTAATGTCGAATCATAATCCATTAGCTCATGAGCTGATTGGGGCGTCCGAACAAGCCGGTGACCGTGCATGGCGCTTGCCGCTGGGTGATGAATACGTCGAGCAACTGGACTCCAATTTTGCCGATATGGCAAATATTGGCGGCCGTGCTGGTGGAGCCATTACCGCAGGCTGCTTCTTGTCGCGCTTTACCCGTAAATATAGCTGGGCGCATCTGGATATCGCCGGCACTGCATGGCGTTCAGGCAAGAACAAAGGTGCAACAGGCCGTCCGGTCGCGTTGTTGTCTCAGTTCCTGCTAAATCGTGCAGGACTAAACGGCGACGATTAATCGTTTGATGTATTCCATTTGATATACACCCAAGCTCATTGGGGTTGCAGGTAGGCGGCAAACGAACTCATCCCGATGAGCTTACATCAGTAAGTGATTCGGGTGAGTGAGTGCAACCAACACCCCTGCGGCGTCAAGGACGAAGGGTGCTGAGAACCTATGAAAAACGCCACCTTCTACCTGCTCGAACACGACACGCCCGCCGGTGAACTACGTGCTCATGAGGCGTTGGCCTGCGAAGTTGCAGCTGTCCATTGGCGGGCGGGCAAACGGGTGCTAATCGCCTGTGAAAGTCAGGAACAGGCTCAGCGGCTGGATGAAGCCCTGTGGCAACGAGCACCAGACCAATTTGTGCCACACAATCTGGCCGGTGAAGGGCCAAAATATGGCGCGCCAGTCGAACTTGCCTGGCCGGAACGGCGCGGTAATTCACCCCGCGACCTGCTTATCAGCCTGCTGCCAGAGTTCGCAGGTTTTGCCACCGCTTTCCATGAAGTGGTAGACTTCGTCCCTTACGAAGAAAATTTGAAACAGTTGGCGCGCGACCGATATAAGTCTTATCGCAGCGTCGGCTTCCACTTGACTACGGCAACGCCGCCAACTAATTGAAATAAAAAGAAAATGGAAAACACACCTTCTAATATCGACAAAACTGAGCCGTCCCTCGATAAAACATACAGCCCGCAAGAAATCGAACAGCCGCTGTATGAACACTGGGAAAAACAGGGCTATTTCAAACCGAACGGCGATACCAGTAAAGAAAGCTATTGCATCATGATCCCGCCGCCAAACGTAACCGGCAGCCTGCATATGGGCCATGCTTTCCAGCAGACGATTATGGATACCTTGATTCGCTACCAGCGCATGCAGGGGAAAAATACCCTCTGGCAGGCGGGTACCGACCATGCCGGTATCGCAACCCAAATGGTGGTTGAGCGTAAGATTGCCGCAGAAGAAGGCAAAACCCGCCACGATTATGGCCGCGATGCGTTTATCGATAAAATCTGGCAGTGGAAAGGCGAGTCAGGCGGCACCATCACTCGCCAGATGCGCCGTCTGGGTAACTCTGTGGATTGGGAACGTGAGCGTTTCACCATGGACGATGGCCTGTCTAATGCAGTTAAAGAAGTGTTTGTTCGCCTGCACAAAGAAGATCTGATTTACCGTGGCAAGCGCCTGGTGAATTGGGATCCAAAACTGCGCACCGCTATTTCTGATCTGGAAGTAGAAAACCGCGAATCCAAAGGTTCCATGTGGCATCTGCGTTATCCGCTAGCCGATGGTGCCAAAACCGCCGAAGGTAAAGATTATCTGGTGGTCGCCACCACTCGCCCGGAAACCGTATTGGGTGATACCGGTGTTGCAGTGAATCCGGAAGATCCGCGCTATAAAGATCTGATCGGTAAAGAAGTTTACCTGCCGTTAGTTGGCCGCCGTATTCCGATCCTCGGTGACGAACATGCCGATATGGAAAAAGGCACTGGTTGCGTGAAAATCACCCCAGCGCACGATTTTAATGACTATGAAGTAGGTAAACGTCACGCCCTGCCGATGATCAACATTCTGACTTTCGACGGTGATATCCGTGCTGAAGCTGAAGTGTTTGATACTAACGGTGAAGCTACCGATGCTTGCAGCGGTGCAATCCCAGAACAATTCCAGGGTCTGGAACGTTTTGCTGCCCGTAAAGCTGTCGTCGCTGAATTTGATAAACTTGGCCTGCTGGAAGAGGTTAAACCGCACGACCTGACGGTGCCTTATGGCGACCGTGGCGGCGTGGTTATCGAGCCGATGCTGACCGACCAATGGTATGTACGCACGGCACCGCTGGCTAAAGTTGCCATTGAAGCGGTAGAAAACGGTGAAATTCAGTTCGTGCCTAAGCAGTACGAAAACATGTATTACTCATGGATGCGCGACATTCAGGATTGGTGTATCTCTCGCCAACTGTGGTGGGGCCACCGTATTCCGGCCTGGTATGACGAGCAAGGTAAAGTGTACGTCGGCCGCGATGAAGCTGAAGTGCGCCGCGAAAACAATCTGGGCGCAGACGTGGCATTGCGTCAAGACGAAGACGTGCTGGATACCTGGTTCTCATCCGGTCTATGGACATTCTCCACATTGGGCTGGCCTGAGCAAACCGATGCCTTGAAAACCTTCCACCCGACCAGTGTTGTGGTCAGTGGTTTCGACATTATTTTCTTCTGGATTGCCCGCATGATCATGATGACCATGCACTTTATGAAAGATGAAAATGGTAAACCGCAGGTGCCGTTTAAGACCGTCTATATGACCGGTCTTATTCGCGATGACGAAGGGCAGAAAATGTCCAAGTCGAAAGGTAACGTCATCGACCCACTGGATATGGTTGACGGTATTTCACTGGAAGAGTTGCTGGAAAAACGTACCGGTAACATGATGCAGCCACAGTTGGCGGAAAAAATCCGCAAGCGCACCGAGAAACAGTTCCCGAACGGTATTGAACCGCACGGCACTGATGCCCTGCGCTTTACGCTGGCAGCGCTGGCCTCTACCGGCCGTGATATCAACTGGGACATGAAACGCCTGGAAGGCTATCGTAACTTCTGTAATAAGCTGTGGAATGCTAGCCGTTTCGTGCTGATGAATACTGAAGGACAAGATTGCGGGCAGAACGGCGGCGAAATGGTGCTATCACTGGCTGACCGCTGGATTCTGGCGGAATTCAATCAGACCATCAAAGCCTACCGTGAAGCAATGGATACTTACCGCTTCGATCTAGCGGCGGGTATTTTGTATGAGTTTACCTGGAACCAGTTCTGTGACTGGTATCTGGAGCTGACCAAGCCGGTGATGAACAGTGGTTCTGATGCTGAACTGCGCGGTACCCGTCATACCCTGATTGAGGTGCTGGAAGCATTGCTGCGCCTGGCGCATCCAATCATTCCTTACATCACTGAAACTATCTGGCAGCGGGTTAAAACCCTGAAAGGCATTACAGCAGATACCATTATGCTACAACCTTTCCCAGAATATGATGCCAGCCAGGTAGATGAGAAAGCCCTGAGTGATTTGGAGTGGATCAAGCAAACCATCATTGCGGTGCGTAATATCCGTGCAGAGATGAACATCGCGCCAGGTAAGCCGCTGGAAGTCATACTGCGTGGAGCCAGTCCTGAAGCTCAGCGCCGTGTGTTGGAAAACCAGAGTTTCATCCAGTCGCTGGCACGCTTGTCCTCTCTCACTCTGCTCGCTGATGGTGATAAAGGCCCGGTGTCGGTGACCAAACTGGTTGAAGGCGCAGAAGTGCTGATTCCAATGGCGGGCTTGATCGATAAAGCTACTGAGCTGGATCGTTTGGCTAAGGAAGTCGCAAAACTGGAAGCCGAGATTGAGCGTATCGAAAGCAAACTGGGTAACGAAGGCTTTGTGGCGCGCGCGCCTGAAGCGGTAGTTGCCAAAGAGCGTGAAAGAATGGCGGCCTGTGCTGAAGCCAAACAAAAGTTAATTGAACAGCAGGCAGTCATCGCTGCTCTGTAATTAACCCGAGTCCCGACAGCCTGATAAGAACAGCGAGCTAATTATTTAGCCGCTGTTTTTTTATCATTACATTCATTCAGTGTCATACCATAAATAATCCGAGTTGTAGGAAGACGGCAAGCGAGAGACAAATCGGTCGGGAACCGATTTGAACAGCATTTATGCTAGCTCGCAGGATGAGCCTCATTCATCCCGATGAGCTTACTGGTAGTAAGTGATTCGGGTTATTGAGTGCAACCAACGCACATACAGCTTGAAGTATGACGGGTATAGATGGTATTACAGATTATTACTATGTTATTACCCATTGGTTTATAGAGTAATACGCCATGACCACTGCCACACCGATCCGTCTGCTGGTGCGCCCTATCACCGTCGCAGACAATCTCGCTATCGCCAATGTTATCCGTGATGTTTCGGCTGAATTCGGCTTGACCGCAGATAAAGGCTATACCGTATCTGATCCTAATCTGGATCACTTGTTTGAGCTATATAGTCAGCCACGTAGCGCTTATTGGGTGATCGAGGTCGACGGTAATATCGCTGGCGGCGGCGGCGTAGCACCGTTGTCAGGTGGCGAAGCCGATCTGTGTGAATTGCAGAAAATGTATTTCCTGCCCATATTACGCGGTAAAGGTTTGGCAAAACAGTTAGCGTTACAAGCGTTGGCGTTTGCTCGTCAGCAGGGTTTTGGTCGCTGCTATCTGGAAACCACTGCCAGCCTGACCAGCGCCATTGGCTTATATGAGAAACTGGGTTTTGAGCATATTGACTGTTCGATGGGCAATACCGGCCATGTGGACTGCGAAGTGACGATGCTAAAAAAACTGTGATTATTCAGGGCGCATCAAGCGCCCTGATAGTATTAGCTGGAAAATGCCGCTAACGCGGCTATAGCGCCAAGAGCAAAGGGGATTCCTCAAAGTCATTGGCACTACAGCAAGACAGCAAACGAGCAAATCCCGATGAGCTGACTCAAGTCAGTGATTCGGGTGAGTAAGAGCCACTAACACCGCTATAGCATCAAGCACCAAGGCAATTACCCAAAGTCATTGGCGCTATAGCAAGGCAGCAAACGAGCAAATCCCGATGAGCTGACTCAAGTCAGTGATTCGGGTGAGTGAGTGCAGCTAACACCGCTATAGCGTCAAGGACGAAGGGTAATTTAGTGGCGCTTACCGTCGTCGTCTTCGTCCACCAACTCTTCACCGTCGAAATCACCGTCTTCGTCATCTTCGGCGTTCGGGTCTTCGTAGTAGGTGCCCCAACCATCGTAGTTAACGCCACAGGTTTCGGCCAGTGCAATCAGTTGTTCAACCTGTGCATCAATGATTTCAGCATTTAGTGCAACTTCACTGATCACGTCACAACACATCACTAATGAGCCATCTTCCACTTCCAGCTCTTCAGCATCTGTCACTTCATAACCCAGCTTGAATGCTTCAACGGCAGCCTTCTCCAACACGTCGAACTTCTCAGCGGAAAGGTGATGTTCAATGGTGTATAGCGCATCTGGGTCACTGCCATCGTCTAGCAGTTCTTCGATGATCAGGCGGGTCTCGTCACGTTGTTCGTCCAGCATTTCGCGGTTTGCCATGCCTTTATCCTCAGTCAATGGGCTTTGTATGATGCTATTTTCCCACACCCACGCTAATGCCTCCACTATAAACGAGAAAGATTTATTGATTAGGGTTGTAATTGAATATTTATACGTATAAATTGAATTTAAATTCATATTGAAGTTCAATTAATCCCCCCAATAATTGGTGTTGTAGCCAGACAGCAAATATGAAGGGCAAATGGAGATGAACAGATGAGTCAGTTCTATAAACGTCACTTTCTAAGGTTACTGGATTTTACCCCCACCGAGATTACGGCCCTGCTGGACCTAGCTGCTGAACTCAAGCAAGCCAAGAAATCAGGCTGTGAGCAGCAAAAATTAGCAGGTAAGAATATCGCGCTCATCTTCGAAAAAGACTCAACTCGTACCCGATGCTCTTTCGAAGTTGCCGCATATGATCAAGGTGCTCGCGTGACTTACCTCGGCCCAGGTGGGAGCCAAATTGGGCATAAAGAATCAATTAAAGATACCGCCAGAGTGCTAGGCCGCATGTATGACGGTATCCAATATCGCGGTCACGGGCAACAAATCGTTGAAACGTTGGCCGAATTTGCCGGCGTCCCGGTATGGAATGGTCTGACAAATGAATTCCATCCAACCCAGCTACTGGCTGATTTGCTGACCATGCAAGAACATTTGCCGGGTAAGGCGCTGAGTGAAATGAAATTTGCCTATCTTGGAGATGCACGTAACAACATGGGTAACACCATGCTGGAGGCGGCGGCGCTGGTCGGGATGGATCTACGCCTGGTTGCACCAAAAGCATGTTGGCCAGAGGCCAGTCTGGTGGCGGCTTGTCGGGCGCAGGCACAGAAAACGGGCGGAAAAATAACACTGACAGAAGATATTGCCGAAGGGGTAAAAGGCGCTGATTTCCTGTACACCGATGTTTGGGTGTCAATGGGTGAGCCGAAAGAGGTGTGGCAAGAACGTGTTGCCTTACTGAAACCTTATCAGGTCAATATGGAGGTGGTAAAACTCACTGGTAACCCGCAGGTCAAATTCCTGCACTGCCTGCCTGCGTTCCACGATGACCAAACTACCGTGGGCAAACAAATGGCCGAACAGTATGATTTGCCGGGGGGAATGGAGGTTACCGAAGAGGTGTTTGAATCTGCTCACAGCATCGTATTTGATCAAGCAGAAAACCGCCTGCATACCATCAAAGCAGTGATGGTCGCGACATTGGGTCAAGACTAAACATAACAGGGCCGATCATCTGATGTGTCGGCTTTTAATTATTTTCACATCTAATCAATAAGCGTTATTGGCGCAGGCAGATTGAGTGCGGACAGCGCGCAGCCAACGGAGCATACACGGAGTATGTGACGGCGGCGAGCACTGCCCGAAGTTCAAGCTGACAAGTGAAATAGCTTATTTTACAGATATCTTCACAACAGCTTTACGCACATTAGCCGGTTCCCCCACCGCACACAGTGGTTTATGCACTTCACCTGGGTAGAACACCACAAAATCACCGGTCTGCATGACAAACTGCTTCTCATCAACACCCGCCGGTAAAAAAGCGATGTCTTTGTCCGCTAACCAGTCAGTGTCCGGCTTACCGGCAGGCTGATTACTGAACGTCATCCCCTCGACGCCCGCCAAAACAATCTGAATATCCAGATACTTAGCGTGATATTCCGCACGGCGATTTTCCAGATAATCCGTGCAGTCATTGGAGATCAATACGAATAGATTATTACCATCAATATCATGCTTACCCAATGGGGTTTCTGCGGTGATATGGCTCTTCACATACTCAATAGCTTCTTTTAATTGTGCAGGCAGATAAGGCAACAATTCCAAATGATGAATATTTCCGGTAATCATGGCTTTCCCTTTCGTGTAAATAAAATGAAATAACGTTTCATTATAACCAGTTCACTGTTCATTTAGTGGGAAGTGTTTAACATTTATTAATCTGGAATAAAGATTGTGCTGCTGCTGGGCGAATTAATAATCATTACGTTTTTGTAATATTTTTTTATCACTAATTGTTATAACAAATAACTGTTGAGACTTTGACCACAGACAGTAAAGCCATTATCGTGAGAAACTGCGATGAAATAGTCGAAAAAACAATAATTTCCTAGCGATGTTAACTATCTATACTTGCTATTAACGCGAAAAACATTCGTGGTTGTAGCCCATTTCGGGGAGTCACAATGAAAGCTAAAATTCTGTCATTATTGGTTTTGACAGCACTATCTGGCGGTGCATTGGCAGCAACGCCACCAGATACTCTGGTCGTAGTACAATCCCTGGATGATATCGTCAGCCTTGATCCGGCTGAAAGTAATGAACTGTCGAGTATTCAAACGGTTCCAAGTCTCTACCAGCGGCTGGTACAGGCTGATCGTGATGATCCGGCAAAAGTGGTGCCGATCCTTGCTGAAAGTTGGCAAGGTGATGCCGCAGCCAAAACCCTTACCGTGAAATTACGTCCGCAGGCTGAATTTGCTTCTGGTAATCCAGTGCAGGCCGATGACGTGATTTACTCCTTTACCCGTGCGATAAAAATGAACCGTTCACCGGCTTTCATCCTTAACGTACTGGGCTGGGATGCTAGCAACATCGATCAACATCTGAAAAAGATTGATAACAAGACCGTTCAACTGAGCTGGAGCGCTGATGTCAGCCCAGCGGTTGCTCTGAATATCTTATCAACCCCAATCGCCTCAATTGTTGATAAGAAAGCCGTCACCGCCAATGTTAAAGAAAACGACTATGGTAATGCCTGGCTGAAAATGCATTCCGCCGGTAGTGGTCCGTTCAAAATGCGGGTATATCAGCCGCACCAAGCCATCGTGCTGGATGCCAACCCGACATCTCCGGGTGATAAGCCGCTGATTAAAAATATCATTATCAAAAACGTACCGGACCCAAGTGCCCGCCGCCTGCTTATTCAGCAGGGTGATGCCGATATTGCCCGTGAATTGGGACCAGATCAGACCGCCGCGCTGAAAACACAAGCTGGCGTTAAGGTGGTTGAGATCCCTTCAGCGGAACAAAACTATTTGGTATTCAACACCGCCAATCCTGCTAACCCACTATTGAGCAAACCTGAATTTTGGCTCGCTTCACGCTATTTGGTTGATTATGAAGGAATTACCAAAGATCTGCTGAAAGGCCAATATTTCGTGCATCAAAGTTTCCTGCCGGTCGGTTTACCAGGTGCTCTCGAAAGCAATCCATTCACCTTTGATCCGGCTAAAGCTAAAGAGATTTTGGCCAAAGCAGGCATTAAAGATGCCACATTGACACTGGATGTTGAGAACAAACCTCCGTTTATCACTATCGCTCAGTCGTTACAGGCAAGCTTTGCCCAAGGTGGCGTGAAACTGGTGTTACTGCCAGCAGCAGGCAGCCAAGTATATGGTCGAGTCCGCGCTAAACAACATCAGTCGGCTATCCGCTTGTGGATCCCAGATTACTTTGATGCGCACTCCAATGCCAGCGCCTTTGCCTATAACGACGGCAAGAGCAGCACTGTTGCCGGTTTAAACGGTTGGGTTATTCCTGAGCTGAATAAACAAACACTGGCCGCCGTCGCAGAAGCCGATCCGGCGAAACGCACTGCGCTCTATACCCAGTTGCAACAAGAGCTGCAACAGAACTCGCCTTATATCTTTATTGATCAAGCCAAAGCACAAGTTGTGCTGCGCGATAACGTAAAAGGCTACCAGCAAGGTCTGAATGCGGATATGGTCTATTATGACCGTGTCAGCAAATAGCCTATTCCCTGCGTACTTGAAGTTGCAGGGTTGTTAGCTGCGTGAACTTACCCGAATCACTTACCAGTGTAAGCTCATCGGGACTCGTTCACTTGCCGCCTACCTGTAACGCCAAGTTCTTGGGCATAGCTGGTTGATATATTGATAAATTTATTTGTGAAATAGTGAGTTGCTAGTCGATGTCTGTAGCACTAAATAATACGCCGGGAACCCAATCCCGGCGTCGTCTTTGGGGGTTTTTACAGGGTTTATTTACCCTGGCCCTGACCTTATTCGGTCTGCTGGTAATTACCTTTTTCCTGTCGGCGCTGTCGCCGGTAGATAGGGTATTACAAATCGTGGGGGACCACGCCAGTGAGGCTACCTATCAGCAAGTTAAACACCAACTTGGGCTGGATCAGCCATTAGCCGTACAGTTCTGGCACTATTTGGTGCGGCTGCTGCATGGCGATCTGGGTACTGCCAGTGCCAGCGGCCAACCGGTGTTACAGGATCTGCTGACAGTTTTCCCTGCCTCGTTAGAATTGGCCACCTTGTCATTAGTGATTGGCGCAGCACTGGGGGTTATCCTCGGCTTGTTGTGCGCCCGCTGGGCAGGCAGCAAGCTGGATGCCACGATTCGCTTTATCACCCTGCTGGGTAACTCGGTACCTATATTTTGGCTTGGCCTGCTGATGTTGCTGTTGTTTTATGCGCGCCTGCAATGGAGCCCAGGCCCCGGCCGCCTTGACGATATTTATCAATATACTGTGGAAGCGAAGACGGGGTTTGCGCTGATCGACACCTGGCGCTCCGATGATGCTGGTGCCTTTAGTAATGCCATCGCCCATTTAATTTTGCCGGTTTCCCTGCTTTCTTATTATGCCCTAGCCAGTATCACCCGCCTGACCCGCTCAGCCTGTCTGAGCGAGTTGAATAAAGAGTACATTACATTGGCGCGAGCGAAAGGCGCGGGCGAAATGCGAATTCTGCTGATGCATGTACTACCCAATATCCGTGGCACATTACTGACCGTGATTGCGCTGGCCTATACCAGTATGTTGGAAGGCGCGGTGTTAACCGAAACCGTTTTTGCCTGGCCGGGTATTGGCCGTTACCTGACCAGCGCACTATTTGCTGGCGATACCACCGCGATTATGGGCGGGACACTGCTGCTAGGTATCTGCTTTATTTTGATTAACAATGTGACGGATCTGCTGGTCCGCCTGCTGGATCCGAGAACGCGTTGATATGTCGATGATAACCTTCTGCCACGCGCTAAAGCGTTCCCCCTCCACCAGCATTGGGCTGTTTATTCTCTCCTCGCTGGTGATCATTGCGATTTTCGCTCCGTGGTTAGCGCCACAAGATCCCAACTGGCAAAACGCAGCCGACCGTTTATTACCGCCAGGTGCACACCACTGGCTCGGTACTGATAGTTATGGCCGCGATATGCTGTCGCGCCTGATTTACGGCACCCGCCCAACCTTAGGGCTGGTACTGCTGGTTACCGTGATCACGCTACCATTGGGGTTACTGGTCGGCGTGCTGTCCGGCTATTACGGTGGCTGGCTCGAACGCATTTTGATGCGCATCACTGATGTAGTGATGTCGATGCCACGGCTGATTCTGGCCTTTGCCTTCGTGGCGATGCTCGGCCCCGGTTTGATTAACGGTGCATTGGCATTGGCGCTGACTACCTGGCCGGCCTATGCCCGTCAGGCCAGAGCCGAGATCCAATTATTGCGCAAAAGTGATTATCTGGCCGCCGCTGAAATGATGGGAATTAAAGGTCTTCGGCTGTTGTGGGGCCATATTTTACCCATGTGTCTCCCCTCGGCGGTGGTGCGTCTGGCGCTGGATTTAGCTGGCATTATTTTGGCCGCTGCCGGGTTAGGTTTCCTCGGGCTAGGAGCCAGACCGCCCATGTCCGAATGGGGATCAATGGTTGCCGACGGAATGCAGGTTATCTTCGATCAATGGTGGATCGCCGCGATTCCGGGCTGCGCCATTTTGCTCAGCAGCATGGCTTTTAATCTGTTAGGCGATGGCCTGCGCGATATTTTGGACCCTCACCATGACTGATAAAATTTTCGCCGTTGAAGGCTTGAGTGTCGACTTTAAACAACAGCGGGTGGTGGATAATATCTCCTTCCAGCTCGGCCATGAGCGCGTAGCACTGGTCGGTGAATCCGGTTCCGGTAAATCCATTACTGCCAGAGCTCTGATGGGGTTAGTTCGCTCACCGGGCAAAGTCAGCGCCAAAAAGCTGAGTTATTACTCTGACAATACCGATGAACAAGGAAATCCCGGTAAGATCGTCGAACACGATTTGACATCCCTTAAGTCGAAACAGTGGGGGGCGTTACGTGGCAGTGAAATTGCTATGGTGCTGCAAGATCCCCGCTACGCACTGAATCCGGTGCGAACCGTGGGTAAGCAAATTGAAGAATCCCTGCTGTTACATAATGCTCTTTCAGGGGCCGATGCTCATGAACGAGTATTAAATGCACTGGCCGCCGTCGGGCTGAATGAAGGTGCTTACCACAGCTATCCTGGTCAACTCTCCGGCGGAATGGGCCAGAGGGCAATGTTAGCTATAGCGTTGGTGAATAACCCACGAGTATTAATTGCCGACGAACCAACATCAGCCTTGGATGCCAAACTGCGTAATCAAATTCTTGAATTGATTGTTGAACAAACCGAGCAGCGCAATATGAGTTTACTGTTAATAAGCCACGATTTGCCGTTGGTCGCTGAGCATTGCCATCGCGTGCTGGTGATGTATCAAGGGAAACTGGTCGATCAAGGGGCGGCGGCAGATTTGCCTTATTCAACTCATCCTTATACCCATACGTTATGGGCCTGCCGTCCGAATGCCGGTACCTATGGCACTGACTTGCCAGTATTAGATCGCAGCGCTGATTTCTCTGGAGGTTCCCATGGCACTGATTGAAGTCAATAATCTCCGGGTCAGTTTTCCGCAGAGAAATCAGGTGAAAACCGCAGTTGAATCAGTAAGCTTTGCGGTTGAAGCGGGTGAAACCTTCAGCCTGATCGGCGCATCCGGTTGTGGTAAATCTACAGTATTACGTACTTTGGCCGGTCTACAGCGAGAATGGCAAGGAGAGATAACCTTGCTGGGTACGCCGTTACGGCCAGGGCAACGTTTCACCGGCCAACTGCGTAAAGATGTGCAGATGGTGTTTCAAGACCCCTATGCCTCGCTGCACCCTCAGCATAATATTCAACGCACATTGGGTGAGCCATTACAGATTCACGGTGAAAAGAATATCCAGCAGCGAATTGTAAGTGCATTAGAGCAAGTAGGTCTGCCTGCTTCTGCCGCCCAGCGTTACCCTCATCAGTTCTCTGGCGGCCAGCGCCAACGCATTGCTATTGCCCGCGCCTTGCTGCTGCGCCCTAAACTGTTGTTGTTGGATGAACCTACTTCAGCATTAGATATGTCGGTTCAGGCGGAAATCCTCAATTTGCTCAATCACTTGAAACGCGAACATGGCATGACGTATTTATTGGTCAGCCACGACAGCGATGTGGTGGCCCATATGTCTGAACGTGCGGCCCTGATGGAGAGCGGGAAGATAGTAAGAGAGTTTGCCCGGCGGGATTTAGAGCTGGCTGAGCATTTTATGGGATAGCGTTTTGCCGTTCACTCGAGGGTTAAGTTTTGGTTTATAGAATAGATCGGATCACTGTTTCGGTTGATTCGGTGCTCGGATTCGGTTGTTATAACTTTACGGCTAACCTAACCCTAGTCGCCTCAACCGCCAAAGGGGGCGGGCGGGCCCCCTTGTGGAATCCCGCGCTTGCGCGAAATATTGTGGCTTCGCCATGCCCTCCGGCCGCTTGCAGGCTAATCGAACCGGGGCCGACTTGCGCCCAACGTCAAAATCAAAACCTTTTCTTTAGGTTTTGATGTTTAAAAGCACATTTGAGCCGCCGAGTGAAGAGAGTAGGCAAGGCAACCCGCCAAGGACGGCGGGTTGAGGCGTCATGAGCAGGGACGCGAATAAAGCCGTCCGTTAGCCGGAACGATGATTGAGGGTACCTGCGCAGCAGGCCAGCGATACGTGCGCAAGCGCGGATTGTTAAGGCCCACGCTTATGGGCCTTAACTCGGTTGAGGTGGCGGAAATGAATTGAGCACTGAACGATTATCAACCGAAATAATGATCCGATCTACTCTAACAACCAAATCCGAGCACCGAATCACCAAATCACCAAATCAACCAAAATAATGAACCGGATCACTTACCACCAGGACTAGTGACTAAAACCCCTTCATCAACCCCACCGCACCCTGAACATAGCCATCCAACGTCTCCTCCTCCATCTCATTTGCCCCCTGCACCAAAAACGGTGGTAAATAATCCATTCCGGTCAGGTTCGCCATGGCATGGAAGGGCAATAACAGATCTAACGCCGGATAACGGTTATATCCCTGTGGCGTATAATCCTGAGCCTTCCCTCCAGTGGAAACCACCAACTGCAACGGCTTACCCTGTAGCTTATTGCCACCACTGCCGTAGGCAAAACCATGGGTTAATACCGCATCCTGCCATTCACTTAAAATAGCCGGTGAGCTGTACCAGTAAAACGGAAACATCATCACAATCACATCATGTGACTTCAACAACTCCTGTTCCCGCGCCACATCTATCTGAAAATCAGGGTATTCACGCATCAATTCATGCACCGTGACATTCGCTAATGGGCGGATGGCCTCTATCAACCGACGGTTAATACGAGACTCATCCGGGTGACGATGGGATGTTAAGACTAAAATAGCGGGCATAGCACTTCTCCAACCAGTTTGATAAACCTATTTTTTCATTTTCCGGCTGGTCGGTGTAGGCTGCTATCAGTCACATTAATTTCAACTAAAGGTATCAACCACTATGTCGCTGCCTCTGGATATTCATCGTTTACTGCCCGCTTTTCTCACCGCAGCTCAGAGTGACAACTTCTCCACCGCAGCCAGGCAGCTAGGTATCACACCTGCTGCGGTCAGCAAGAATATTCGTGTACTGGAAGAAAAACTGGCGCTACGTCTGTTTCAGCGCAATACCCACAGCGTGGTGCTAACGGATGAAGGTAAAACATTATTGGCACGAGTGGCACCACTGTGGCAGGCACTTTCCAACACTCTGGATACGGTACGTAATGATGAGCAACAACCCAGTGGTACGGTGCGGGTCAGTGTCATTCCCGGCTTTGGCCGCCAACTGTTGATGCCACTTATTCCAAAATTTATGGCGCGTTATCCGCAGATTGATTTGGATCTTTCACTGGAGGCCAGAGTGGTGAATTTGGTCGGAGAAGGATTTGATGTCGGCATCGGCACTCGCATCGATCCCGATAGCCGCTTGATTGCTCGTCAGTTTTACCCAATGCAAATGCTGCTGGCGGCATCCCCTGCTTATCTGGCCCACAATGGTTCACCCGCCAACCCACAGGATCTCTATCAACATCAGTGTTTAATACACCGTAATCCATCAAATGGCCGGAGAGTAAAATGGCAATTGCAGCAGAATAATGAGGTTCAATCCTTAGAGTTATCAGGTCGTTTGATCTCTTCCCAGCCGGATATGCTGCTACATGCCGCATTAGCGGATATGGGGATCACCTATGTGGCACAATGGCATGCAGCGCCACACTTTGCCGATGGCAGCCTTATGCCGGTATTGGTGAGTTACTGGCCCGCCCCGACCCCAGTATGGCTTTATTATGCTTCTGCCGATTTACCACCCAGAGTCCGTGTTTGGGTTGATTTCCTGTTAAAACATTTCGGCCCACATCACGCTTTATCCGCACAATAAGTCACATAAAAATATCGTTTTTGTGACGCACTGAGCAGGGAATAGACCTAACGTCGATTTCCTTGTTCTAAGTCAAATTAGTTGACTGTCACTTCTGCCATTACCCATATATAGTGGTTGTAGGAATTCAAACATCTATATGTAGTAGTTATCCACAAAACCATCCACACCTCCCTCGCAGCCCTTACCCGCTGCGGCTTGCCTTGTGGATAAGATTTCTTGTGGATAATTATTACCGGCTACAGGAGCAGGCATTGTGAAAACAGTAGTGATTAAACGGGACGGTTGTCAGGTACCTTTTGATGAGGTGCGGATCAAGGAAGCCGTCGAACGCGCAGCCTTGGCTGTTGACGTTGTGGACGCAGATTATTGTGCAACTGTTGCCCGTGTGGTCGCTCAGACGATGGAAAACCAGCCTAAAGTTGATATCCGCGACATCCAAACTGCGGTAGAAAACCAACTGATGGCCGGTCAATACAAGCAGTTAGCCCGCGCCTATATTGAATATCGCCATGACCGGGATATCTCGCGGGAGCTGCGTGGTCGCCTGAATCAGGAAATCCGTGGATTGGTTGAGCAAAGTAACAAAGCGCTGCTTAACGAAAATGCCAATAAAGACAGTAAAGTGATCCCCACCCAGCGCGATCTGCTGGCCGGTATTGTGGCGAAACACTATGCCAAACAGCATATCTTGCCACGGGATGTGGTGTTAGCGCATGAACGTGGTGAAATCCACTATCACGATTTGGATTACGCGCCCTTCTTCCCAATGTTCAACTGTATGTTGATTGATCTCGATGGCATGCTAACCCAAGGCTTTAAAATGGGTAATGCGGAAATTGAACCACCGAAATCCATTTCTACCGCCACCGCAGTGACCGCACAGATTATCGCGCAGGTTGCCAGCCATATCTATGGTGGTACAACCATTAACCGTATCGATGAAATTCTGGCCCCGTTTGTCACTGAAAGTTTTAACAAACATAAATCTGTGGCTCAAGAGTGGCAAATTCCTGATGCCGCCGGTTATGCCATGTCGCGCACCGAGAAAGAGTGTTACGACGCCTTCCAGTCGCTGGAATATGAAGTTAACACCCTCCACACCGCCAATGGTCAGACCCCCTTTGTCACTTTCGGTTTTGGCTTAGGCACCAGTTGGCAATCGCGCATGATCCAGCAGGCCATTCTGCGTAACCGTATTGCCGGTTTGGGCAAAAATCGCAAAACCGCGGTATTCCCGAAACTGGTGTTTGCTATCCGTGACGGTCTTAATCACAAGTTTGGCGATGCCAATTACGATATCAAACAGCTGGCGCTGGAGTGTGCGACTAAACGCATGTACCCGGACATTCTAAATTACGACCAAGTAGTAAAAGTAACCGGTTCCTTTAAAACACCAATGGGTTGCCGCAGCTTCCTCGGAGTGTATGAAGAAGAGGGTAAACAGATCCACGATGGCCGTAATAACCTCGGGGTTATCAGTCTCAACCTGCCACGTATTGCGCTGGAAGCCAAAGGCGATGAAGCCCAGTTCTGGCAATTACTGGATGAACGCCTGCTGTTAGCCAAGAAAGCCCTGATGACCCGTATTGCCCGTCTGGAAGGGATTAAAGCCCGTGTGGCTCCGATTCTGTATATGGAAGGGGCTTGCGGCGTGCGCTTACAAGCCGACGACAACGTTTCTGAGATCTTTAAAAATGGCCGTGCATCCATCTCGCTGGGCTTTATCGGTATCCATGAAACGGTTAATGCGCTGTTTGGCCATCAGACCCATGTCTTTGATGACGAAAAATTGCGTGAAAAGGGCGTGGCTATCGTCGAACGGATGAGACAAGCAACAGACACCTGGAAAGATGAAACCGGCTACGCCTTCAGCTTGTACAGCACACCAAGTGAAAACCTGTGTGACCGTTTCTGCCGCCTTGATACCGCTGAATTTGGTGTGGTGGACGGCGTCACCGACAAAGGCTATTACACCAACAGCTTCCATCTGGATGTTGAGAAGAAAGTTAACCCATACGACAAACTGGACTTCGAAGCACCTTACCCACCATTGGCGAACGGTGGCTTCATTTGTTACGGCGAATACCCTAACTTGCAGCACAACCTCAGAGCGTTGGAAGATGTCTGGGACTACAGCTACAGTCGGGTGCCTTATTACGGTACTAACACGCCAATTGATGAGTGCTACGAATGTGGCTTCACCGGTGAATTCTCTTGTACCAGTAAAGGTTTTACCTGCCCGAAATGTGGCAATCATGAGCCATCGAAAGTCTCGGTAACCCGCAGAGTATGTGGCTATCTGGGGAGCCCGGATGCACGACCATTCAATGCCGGTAAGCAAGAAGAAGTGAAGCGGCGCGTGAAACATCTGGCGAACGGACAACTGGGCTAACCGCTTAATACGATATTACCCAAAGTAATTGGAGTTGCAGGTAGCCGGCAAGCGAACTCATCCCGATGAACTTACATAGTAGTCAAGTGATTCGGGTTTGCGAACTCAGCCAACACCCCCGCAGCGCCAAGTACAAAGGGAGGCACTGATTATAAATTACCATCAATACTACCCGGTCGATGTCATCAACGGCCCCGGCACCCGCTGCACGCTGTTCGTCTCTGGCTGCATGCACGAGTGTGTGGGTTGTTATAACAAAAGTACCTGGCGACTGAATTCGGGTAAGCCATTTACTCGTGAACTAGAGGATCAGATAGTGGCTGATCTCAATGACGCCCGCATCCATCGGCAAGGGTTATCCCTCTCCGGCGGTGATCCACTGCACCCGCAAAACCTGTCTGCGATACTGCAACTGGTTAAGCGAGTGCGTAATGAGTGCGATAGCAAAGATATTTGGGTCTGGACGGGCTACACCCTGGCTGAACTGACCGACGAACAACAGCAAGTGGTTGATCTGATCAACGTGTTGGTTGACGGCAAATTCGTGCAAGATCTAAAAGATCCCTCGCTTATCTGGCGTGGCAGCGGTAATCAGGTTATCCATCACCTGCGTTAATTGGCAAAATTATAGGTCAAAGTAGCATTAAACCGCCAATCACGGCGTGTGCTATCACTGGGGAGGTCGCCAATCGGCCTCGCCCCTTCCAATGACAGTGAATAGTGTTTGTTGTCACCAAAGGTCACCCCAACGGCATATGAAGCCAGCTTCTTCGCGGGGAAAATGGCAGAGTTGTACCACGTGTGGGCTGTATCCAAAACCACATAAGGTTGGACCGTCTTCAACCAGTTGCCCTGTTCCCGGTTATGCAGATAGCGCATTTCTACCTGCCCGCCATAACCATAATCCCCGGTTGCGTCACTGTCTGGATAACCACGGCCGAAGCGCAGTCCGCCAAAAGTGACATGCTCGGCCTCGGGTAAATCATTGTCCGACCAATCCCCTTCTGCCGAGGCACTCAAGCGCCATTTCTCGTCCATCAGATATGCCCCGTCACCGGTGAGTTTCCAGCGGGTAAAGCCCAAGTCGCCCCACGGTACCGAACTGGATGCCAGAGCACCATTGATCCCTTTGCGCACACTGGCGCGGGTGCTCCAATAAGATTGGGTATATTCCTGATAACCCGCCAGTGCTAATTCAGCCGCCGGATAACGCATTCGCTGATTCTGCTCTTCTAAATCCAGCAAATAATTATTAACAGTATTAAATCGGGCGCGAGTTTTTAAATTGTAACTTTTCTCTAGATAATCTACGCCACCACTCAGGGTCCATTGCCGCTTGCGCGTTAATTGCAATGGATAACTCAATACCACACCACCGGTATATTGCGTCTGCTCGGAACGCGTTGATAAGGTAATATCTTGCGGATACAATGTCAGTACATCGGTATAGTCTTTGGGAACCTGCTTATAATAGCTGCCACGGGTTTGTAGTAATAATCCATTGCTCCCTAGATATTGTTGATAGTTTAAACCAAGATATTGGTCGCGATTTTTACTGTCGAGCGGTAATAACGTCGCCACACCAAATTGTTCGGCATAGGGTGTAAATCCACTTAAGGTTGCATTAAGTACACCACTGTATACTCCTTTGCGACTATCCAGCGCAGTACTAACATTCCAGTTACGTGGATGTTCGGCTTTAACGTCCAGTAGTGTCGCGCCATAAATATTATCCGGGTTTTTAGCCGTGGCAATGATTTTGGTATCTGGGGTCCGGCTCATCAAAATATTGTAGCGTTCAAAGGTGTCCTGCGTCAGTGGCTTCTCTGCCATGATGCGCTGTGATAGCTTGGTTAGCCAGCGGCCTATCGCAACATTTTCACTTTGAATCCGCGTATTGGCAATGTAACCCTCAACCAAGCCTATTTTTACCGTGCCATTAATAAAGTTATCTGAGGGTAAATAAGCATAAGAGAGAATATAACCGTCTTGCTGATATAATGTAGTAATAGATTGAGTTGCCACCAATAAACTCTTTAACGGTACTTTTTTACCAATATAACCGTTGAACGGTTCACGAAGTAACTTAAGATCATAACGTGTACCGCCAATAAATTGAATATGCTGCACATCAATTAAGGTTTCAAGTGTTAACTTAGCATTGGGAGCAGACACTGAAATAGCAGGTGGTACTGTTCGTGTGGTTTGGGGCTTAGCAATGTCACGTGATATTCTGGACGGATTATTCTGATCAATCAACATGGGAACCGTATTGGCCCATGCACTATATTGCCATATACCACCAGTGCCAAATAACAATAACAGCCACACTCTATTATTCATAGAATATTTCCTTATGCGCACATTAAATTATAATTTTAATAGCCTATTTTTATTATCGTCAGACAGCGAGGCTCTCCCCAGAGAGTAAGGGAGAGCAAATCTCATTATATTTTTAATTGGTTTTTGGTTTTAATATTCCGCCCAAGCCTCCCCCCGCACTGGCATTTGCGTTAGCGGAGACGCCCGCAGTCAACCCACCGGTAATGCCACCAACGGTGTTAGTCACACCTGCCAGCAACCCGCTATTACTGCCACCGGTGCTGGGAGTCAAGGTCGTGGTAACGCCCGCCAATAAGCCATTCGAACCGCCAGTTGACGCTGGAGGAGTGACCAGACCACCGGCCCTCTCAACTGCCTGCCCGGTGCCTTGTAATACCTGGCCCACTCCCGCTAAGGTTGGCACACTCGTACCCACTTGTGTCCCCGTCGCCGCAACGGTGCCGCCGACCGCGGTCAATAAGTTATTAACCGGTGCGCCAATCCCCGTGGTTGCACCTACGGTTTGCGTAATGTCTTGTACCTGACCCACCACCGGCGTCACTATGCCGGTCGCTGCGGTCGTCAACTTACTGGTGGTACCGGTTTGCAGGTCTTGCGCCAGCCCATTACCAATGGACGTTACCGCACCACCGGTCTTATCCACCAGCCCACCTGCCGTACTAGTAACACCGCCCAATGGTGTATTAGCAGCGATACCTGAGACCGTGCCTCCCAATCCTGAAACACCAGTACCGACATCAGCGACAGCTTTCGGTACACTGGCGGCTGTCGTGCCTAAAGCATTAGGATTATTTCCTAATTGGCCGACGCCATTCTGTAATCCGGTCCCAACCTCACTGACTGCATTACCTGCACTGTCAACCACGGTGACCAAACCACCACCGACGATTGGCAAGCTGCCGACAGGTGTTTGGCTGACAACATCACTGACCGTATTGCCGACACCATCTACGGCGGTACCGACACCACTAACCACATTCCCGACCGCGGAATTATTCGCGGTTGTCCCACCACCGTTATCTGTTCCTCCGCCCGTTCCGCCGCCAGAGCCAGTGCCACCATTACCATCGCCGCCACTGCCATCACTACCAGAACCAGTTCCACCGGCGGCCTGACCCGTATTATTCTTCGCAGTATTGTGAGAACCACCACCACTTCCACTACATGCCGCAAGTGAGCTGGCAAGCAATATTACCAAACTGATTGTGCTCAGACGGCTGATATTATTAGGGCTCATAGCATAACCCCCCAGAGAGAACGCCACAGCGGCGTGAAATAACCATAAGAGACACTTATGTTTCACTCAAGTTAAGGTAATGTTTATTTTTTGTTTTAAATGAAAATTTATCGGCTGGATATGTATCATTTTGATAATGCGATAAAACTTTTTCTTATAAAAATCTCTATTTTCTCAATAAAACCCGCACCGATAAACGCAAAAACTTCATCGTTCCGCCATCTCAGCTTAACCCTACTGTCATCAAAAACAGCCAGCATAGCGGTGAGATCACTTACCGGTTATCACTATGACTATCCGCCATCTGCTCGTCCGTTTTGCTACTTCTGTTGCTTCGCTGCGGCTAGAAACGGCCATGAGGGGGATAGCACTGAGAGGGTATATCTACCATGCACTTATCTAGACCACCGACCAGCTACCCCACCCGCTATCAACAAATTGCGGCCCAATTAGAACAGGAATTGCGTGGTGCCTATCGTTGTGGCGATTACCTGCCTTCTGAACAACAACTGGCTGATCGCTATCAAGTTAATCGCCATACCTTGCGTCGGGCAGTGGATGAACTGGTTGAACGTGGCTGGCTACAACGCCGCCAGGGCATCGGCACGCTGGTATTAATGCGCCCGTATGACTATCCACTGCATGCTAATGCTCGCTTTAGCCAGAACTTGCTGGATCAAGGTAGTGACCCCACCAGTGAGCGCTTACTCGCAGTCTTGCGCCCGTGTATAGAGCATGTAGCCAAAGCGCTCTCACTGGCAGAAGGCACCACCGTGATCCATTTACGTACTCTGCGGCGGGTTAATGGCGTACCAGTCTGTGTTATCGATCACTACCTGCCAGACCTGCGCTGGTGGCCTGCTTTACAACAATTCAACTCCGGTTCATTGCATCAATTCATCACCCAGCATTTACAACAACCACTGAGTCGTAGCCAAACCCGCATCAGCGCACGTCGTGCGCAGGCAAAAGAGAGCCGCTTACTCGAGATTGCGACTCATGCGCCGCTGCTCTGTGTGCGAACCTTAAATATCTGTGTTGATAGCCAGCAGGTGGCGGAATACTCCGTCAGCCTGACGCGGGCCGACATGATTGAATTGACGATGGAGCACTGAATGGAAACTCGCCATACCACTCGGCAAAACTGGATGTCGGTGTTAGCCCACTGCCAGCCAGCAGAGTTGCTCGCTCACTGGCAAGCCTTGAATTTATCACCGGAATATCAGGTGATCCGCGCCCCAGAGATAGGTTTAAACCAATTACAGGCCCGGATGGGGGCTACTGGTCGCCGTTTTATCCTTGGTGATATGACCATAACGCGTGCCGTTATCAAGCTTAACGACAGCACGGATATTTATGGTTACAGCTACATTGCCGGGCGTAATAAGCCTCATGCCGAGCTGTGCGCCGTGCTGGATGCCTTGTTACAACTCTCCACCGTCAAGGGTAAACCCGCCGGGTTGAATGAATTATTGCTGAAAACCGTGATTCACCCACTGGCCGCAATACAACAAGAACGGCGGCAATTACGCGCTGATGCTATCACCGCCAGTAAGGTTGATTTCTTCACCTTGGTGCGGGGAGAGGACTGATGAACTTATTAACTCATTTTGAGCATCCGGTGGATGATGCGCAGCACACTTTTCGTCGTATTCTCAAAGCGTTGAGTGAACCGGGCGTGCTGGTAACACTGCCCCATGCTACCGGCTGGCAACCACTGAACCCAGCAACCACCAGTGTTTTGCTCACGCTGGCCGACCAAGAGACGCCACTCTATCTCGACGCAGCACTTAATAGTGACAGCGTGCAACACAATGTGCGTTTTCATACCGGTGCGCCCCTAACGACATGCGGTGATAAATCCTCTTTTTCATTATTTAATAATGAGATAACAGCAGAGCAACTCGCTACCTGCCCGGCAGGTAATGAACTCTCACCGGAACAATCCACTACGGTGGTGATTCAGACCGACAGCCTACACCACGGCGTGCCATTACGGTTACGCGGGCCAGGTATTGAACACAGCCGCACTGTTGCACCACACCTGCCCGCCACCGTCTTGAATTATCTGCTTAACCGCCCTGCTGCATTTCCGGCTGGCATCGATTTTCTGTTTACCTGTGGCGAGAACCTGATGGCAATCCCACGAACCACCCATGTGGAGGTGTGCTGATGTACGTTGCAGTCAAAGGGGGCGAAAAAGCGATTGCAGCAGCCCATCAATTGCTGGAACAGCAACGGCGTGGCGACAGCCAGATCCCGGCAGTCGATTGCGAGCAAATTGAACAACAACTCGGTCTGGCGGTTGATCGGGTGATGACCGAAGGGGGCATCTATGATCGCGAGCTGGCCGCACTGGCAATTAAACAAGCCAGTGGTGACTTGGTGGAAGCCATTTTCCTACTACGCGCTTACCGCACAACCTTACCCCGTTTGGCTGTCAGTCAACCGCTAGCAAGCGAGCATATGCGGCTAGAGCGTCGTATTTCAGCCATTTACAAAGACTTGCCTGGCGGGCAAGTGCTCGGTCCAACCTATGATTACACCCACCGGCTGCTGGATTTTACCCTGCTGGCCGCAGGCGATGCACCGCAAGCGCGCAACGATGGCGAAACATTATCCGATGACTTATTACGCAATAACTGTGCCCATGTGTTTGATTTATTAGTTCAAGAGCAGCTTGCCCTGACAGAGCAAGATGACGGTACTCAGCCGGAAGATATCACCCGAAATCCTCCTGTTTACCCCTGCAATCGCTCGGCCCGGTTGCAACAACTGGCCCGTGGCGATGAAGGTTTTCTGTTGGCGCTAAGCTATTCCACGCAACGCGGTTATGGCCGCACCCATCCCTTTGCCGCCGAGATCCGCACCGGTCATCTGAGCGTTTCAATTCAACCGGAAGAACTGGGATTTGCTATTGATATCGGCGAAATTTTGCTGAGCGAATGCGAGATGGTAAATGGCTTCGTCAGCCCGGAATCAGAACCACCGCACTTTACACGTGGTTATGGTCTGGTGTTTGGCCGTGGTGAGCGCAAAGCGATGTCGATGGCGCTGATGGATAGAGCCTTACAAAGCCGCGAATATGACGAAAAGGTCACCAGCCCGGCGCAGGATGAAGAATTCGTGCTCTCCCATGCCGATAATGTCGAAGCCGCGGGGTTTGTTTCTCATCTTAAACTGCCGCATTACGTAGATTTTCAAGCGGAACTGGAATTGCTAAAACGCCTGCGTCGTGAGCACTTACTCGCCTCGCAACAGCCATCCTCTCAAGAACAGGAACCACGCCATGACTGAGGTTCTCACCGGTTATAATCTGGGATACCTGGATGAGCAAACCAAACGGACTTTACGCCGCGCGCTGCTAAAAGCAGTGGCGATCCCCGGTTATCAAGTGCCGTTCGGCGGGCGGGAAATGCCGATGCCTTATGGTTGGGGCACCGGTGGCATTCAATTGACCGCCAGCCTGATTGGCCGCAAAGATGTATTAAAAGTGATCGACCAAGGGGCAGATGACACCACCAATGCTGTCTCTATCCGCCGTTTTTTTCAGCGCGTCAGCGGGGTGACGACCACCGAAAGCACTGTCGATGCCAGCTTGATCCAAACCCGGCATCGCATTCCTGAAACACCACTGAGCGAAGATCAGATCCTTATCTATCAGGTGCCGATCCCAGAGCCACTGCGCTTTATCGAACCACGCGAAACCGAAACGCGCAAAATGCATGCGCTGGAAGAATACGGCGTGATGCAGGTAAAACTGTATGAAGATATCGCCCGCTACGGCCATATCGCCACCACCTACGCCTATCCGGTCAAAGTGAACGATCGCTACGTGATGGACCCTTCACCGATCCCAAAATTTGATAACCCCAAAATGCACATGATGCCCGCGCTGCAACTGTTCGGGGCCGGTCGCGAGAAGCGGTTATATGCCCTGCCTCCCTTTACCAAGGTGGAAAGTCTGGATTTCGACGATCACCCATTTACCGTGCAGCAATGGGATAAACCCTGTGCCTTGTGCGGCTCGCGCCACAGCTATCTTGATGAAGTGGTGATGGACGATCAGGGCAGCCGAATGTTTGTCTGTTCTGATACTGATTTTTGCCAGCAGCAACTGGCGGCACAAGAGGTAAATATTCAATGATTTCCGAACAGGTTATTTCATCATCCGCAGCCGCTCACCCACTGCTATCAGTGGAGAATCTCACACACTTGTATGCGCCAGGTAAGGGGTTTAGCAACGTCTCTTTCCAGCTCTATCCCGGTGAAGTATTGGGAATTGTCGGTGAATCCGGCTCTGGCAAAACCACCTTATTAAAATCGATTTCTGCCCGGTTGCCGCCACAGCATGGGCAGGTTATTTACCACTCTGGTGCCCAGCAACCAGTTGATTTATATCAGATGGCTGAAAGTCAGCGCCGCTGTTTACTGCGCACCGAATGGGGGGTGGTCCATCAGCATCCACTGGATGGTTTGCGCCCACAGGTTTCCGCCGGTGGCAATATCGGCGAGCGTCTAATGGCTATTGGCCAGCGCCATTACGGCGACATCCGCCAACAAGCAGGGCGCTGGCTGGAGGATGTCGAGATCCCACTATCACGCTTGGATGACTTACCCACTACCTTCTCCGGCGGCATGCAACAACGTCTGCAAATTGCCCGCAATCTGGTGACCCACCCCAAGCTGGTATTTATGGACGAACCGACGGGTGGCCTGGATGTATCAGTACAAGCGCGACTACTGGATTTACTGCGCAATCTGGTGGTGGAAATGCAACTGGCAGTGGTGATTGTCACTCATGATCTCGGTGTGGCCCGGCTATTGGCACACCGGTTGCTGGTGATGAAGGAGGGTCAGGTTATCGAAAGCGGCCTGACCGATCGAGTACTAGACGATCCCCATCATCCCTACACCCAACTATTGGTTTCATCGGTGCTGCAAAACTGACTGTTTTGTCTGTTAACCCGTGAATAGATTAACGAGAGCTCACTATGAATCACCAGCAACGGCATATCAATCACCCACAACTGAGAGTTGAAAATCTCAGTAAAACCTTCGTACTACACCACCAGCATGGTATTCGCTTACCGGTATTGCATCAAACCTCACTGGAAGTGAGTAGCGGTGAATGTGTGGTATTACACGGCCATTCCGGCAGCGGTAAATCTACTCTGCTACGCTCTTTATATGCCAACTATCTGCCAGACAGCGGGCATATCTGGGTCAAGCATCAGGGGGAATGGCTCGACATTGTGGCAGCACCAGCGCGACAAATTATGGAGGTACGCCGTCATACCGTGGGTTGGGTCAGCCAATTTTTGCGGGTGATCCCACGGATCAGTGCATTAAATGTGGTGATGCAACCGCTACTGGAGCTTGGCGTTGAACGCCATATATGCCAACAGCGCGCGCAGGATCTCCTGACTCGCCTCAATGTTCCACCACGCTTATGGGATCTGGCCCCCTCGACCTTTTCCGGCGGCGAGCAGCAGCGGGTCAATATCGCCCGTGGTTTTATCAAAGATTACCCCATATTGCTGCTTGATGAGCCAACGGCATCGCTCGACAGCACCAATAGCGCGGCAGTCGTTAGCCTGATTGATGAAGCTAAACAGCGAGGGGCCGCCATCATTGGAATTTTCCACGATGAGGCCGTACGTAACCATGTCAGTGATCGCTTACTGGTCATGACGCCCTTTCCCGCCGATGCCAGTCCGGAGATACCCGCATGATCCTCAATAACATCAACCTTATTCTTGAAGATCAGGTGGTCAACGGATCGCTCGAAATCAAAAACGGGGTTATCCACAATTACAGTGATCGCCCAACCCAACTCTCTGCCGCCTTAGATGGACAACATGGCTGGCTGTTGCCGGGATTGATCGAGCTGCATACCGATAATCTGGACAAGTTTTTTACCCCACGCCCCAACGTTGATTGGCCAGCTCATTCGGCGATGAGCAGCCATGATGCGCTGATGGTTGCCAGTGGGATCACCACCGTGTTGGACGCAGTGGCGATTGGCGATGTGCGCGATGGCGGGCATCGTCTGGATAATCTGCAAAAAATGATTAATGCGGTGGTGGATAGTCAGCGGGCGGGACTGAACCGGGCAGAACACCGGATTCATTTACGTTGTGAATTACCTCATGAAAGTACTCTACCGCTGTTTGAAGAACTGATGATGCAGCCTGAACTGTCATTGGTATCGCTGATGGATCACTCACCAGGCCAGCGTCAATTCGCCTCCCGGGCAAAATATCGTGAGTATTATCAGGGCAAATACCATCTTAATGATCAACAAATGGCAGAGTTTGAGGAAGAGCAAATCACCCTGTCAGCGCGCTGGTCAGCGCCGAATCGAACAGCGATCGCCGATCACTGCTCTCAGCGGGGCATTGCCCTCGCCAGTCACGATGATGCCACGGCGGAACATGTGGCACAATCACAAGCACTGGGCAGTGTGATTGCTGAATTTCCCACCACGGAGGTGGCGGCCAGAGCGTCACATCAGCATGGTTTACAAGTATTGATGGGCGCGCCAAATATCGTCCGTGGTGGCTCCCATTCAGGCAATGTTGCAGCACACCAACTGGCCGCTATTGGAGTACTGGATATTTTATCGTCTGACTATTACCCAGCCAGCTTGCTGGATGCGGCCTTTCGTATCGCACACGATGCAACCAATAGCTTCACCTTACCGCAAGCGGTTAATTTGGTAACACGTAATCCTGCCAACGCCTTGGGACTACAGGATCGTGGTGTTATTGCCGAAGGTAAACGGGCTGATTTGATACTGGCACGCGCTCATGACAGTGCGCAAAGTAAACATGTTTACGTGCAAAACGTCTGGCGTCAGGGAATACAGGTGTTCTGATGGGGCGCTTAATCTATCTGATGGGGGCATCAGGGGCCGGAAAAGATTGTCTGCTGTCGGCGCTGCGGGCAGCCAATCCGGCAAATATTATCGTGGCACATCGTTATATCACCCGCCAGGCCAATGCCGGGGCGGAAAACCATGTTGCGCTAAGTGAACAGGAGTTTTTACTGCGGGCGGCCCAAGGATTATTCGCGCTGTACTGGCAAGCGCATCAGTATCACTATGGCATAGGTATTGAGATTGATATCTGGCTACAACACGGGTTAGATGTGGTGGTTAATGGCTCCAGAGCTTATCTGCCAGAGGCACAACAGCGCTATTCCGACCAACTTTTGCCGCTCTGTCTGACGGTTTCTCCGGCTATTTTGGCGCAACGATTGCAGCAACGTGGCCGAGAGAACAATGAACAGATCAATGCACGATTACAACGGGCGCAACACTATCAGCAACAGCTACCGGTTAACTGTTTGCAACTGTCTAATGATGGTGAGCTGCACCACACACTGGGGCAGTTACAACAATTACTGCTAGCTCCCCTAACCAGTAAAGAAATGGGGGATAAAAAATGGAACTGACACTGTTAGGCACCGGTTGCGCCCAGCAGGTGCCGGTATTTGGTTGTGACTGCGTGATTTGTGCTAAAGCCAGAGTGCAGCCCGCATTGGGCCGTAAACCTTGCAGTGCCATGCTGCGATATCAGGGGGAAACCACCTTGATTGATGCCGGATTGCCGACACTGGATCAGCAGTTTACTGCGGGGGAAATTCAGCGTTTTTTGCTTACACATTACCACATGGATCATGTTCAGGGGTTATTTCCGTTACGTTGGGGATGCGGAAATTCGATCCCGATCTACGGACCGCCGGATCCAGACGGCTGTGACGATCTGTTCAAACATCCTGGAATTCTGCATTTTCAGCCGCCGATGGCCGCATTCCAGACCCTCCATTTTGGTGACTTACGGGTCACACCGGTGCCGCTAACCCATTCCAAAATAACCTTCGGCTATTTATTGCAAAGCCCCAGCCGGACCATCGCCTATTTAACCGATACCGTCGGGCTACCCGCTGATAGTGCGCTATTTCTGACCAGCAAAAATATCGATCTGCTGGTGCTGGATTGCAGCCACCCGCCGCAGACGCCGCCGCCACGCAATCACAATGATGTAACCATCGCGTTAGCCATTAAGGATTTGCTAATGCCACAACAGACGTTGCTGACCCATGCCAGCCACCAACTTGATCGATGGTTGCTTGACCACCCATTACCGGCAGAGGTGGCAATCGCCCATGATAATCAGACGATTACCCTATTATGATCAACGCTGCTGCATCTGAGCGGAGGTTAAGATTGTCACGCCCTCTTTCGGCGGCGCAAAAGCCTGATCCAGCATCGCCTGTGCGACATCTTTGCCTTTAATCAAGCGCCACTTATCTGGCAATAAGGCAAACAGAGGCGCGCTCAGGCTCTCCATCAAGCGGGGCTTATCGCGCTGACCTGCCAGCATTGAGGGCCGGGCAAAAGTAAGTTGTGGCCAGCCCTGAGCCTGTAAATCACGCTCGGCCTCACCTTTGGTGCGGTTATAAAACACCCATGAGTTGGCATTAGCACCCATCGCGCTTACCAATAGAAAATGCCGTGCGCCCAGCCGCAAGCCGGTTTCACCAGCGGCCAATACCAACCGATAATCCACCAAACGAAATGCCGCCTGGCTGCCAGCTTGCTTACGGGTGGTCCCCAAACAGCAAAAAACCAACTCCACCGGTTGATCCAAGGTTTTCAGCAACTCGCCGATATTTTCACCCTGCGGATTAATCAGTTTATTCATGGCTGGCAAGGGTTTACGGCTAGGTGCAATGATGGATGTCACTCTGGCATCCAAACGTAACAGGCGCAGTAATTCGCCCCCCACCAGGCCACTTGCGCCCAGTAATAATACCTTCGCCATCTGACCTCCTGCCTTCTGGTATTGATGCTAATGCCGCGAAAAAGTGCGGAGACAATTATTGAAATCAATTGTTATGAATAATACATACCAGAGACACTATTACATAGAATCGAAAAATAGCAGTTATCATTAAAACAGGAAATTTATAGTGAAGAGTCTTGCTGCCAATACAGTTTTTTGCCAAAACCAAGGGTATTATTAGTCATCTTGATTTCCAGCAGATTGAGCTGCCAGAGTGGAGCGGATACCACTTTAGCCACCGGAAAGCGGCGGCAGTAGCGCTGGCGGGCGCGGTGTTCCGCATCCCCCGTTAATTCGCTTATCTCTGCGCGGTATTGAATACCTTTAATCAAGGCTACTGTGCGCGGCTGGGTGGCGATGGTGCCGACAACCTGTGGGTTTATCTGCATCAGTTCACCATGTCGGGTGTGCTTTTCTGTCATGATAAATAGCGCCATCTGCGTTTCATCAAATACGTAAAAACAGTTGGCACACCACATATCGATACCACTGCCCGCACACAGCGTCAGTACATGTTGCTGGCGCAGAAAGCGGTTAATACCAAGCAGATCCTCAGGGTTATTCACGTCACTCATTATTCACAACGCCCTCTGACTTAGAAATAGCCCTGAGTGTACATCAACTTTGCCTCTATTAACTTTGACCCAATTAATTCTGCCACAACAGACGATCACGGGATGTCAGGGTTTCCACCGGGAAGGTGGCAAGCACCGCATGATAGCGTTTGGCGTCCATCGGGTAACCCCGGGCGGCCTGTAATAACAACCGCAATGCACTGTCATAGTCGATGCCACGCAAATCGCGGTAGGGCCACAGCTCCGGTTCAGCAATAAACGGTAGCAGATAGTCAATCCCCTGCTGAACATTGCGGCCATCCTGTATCCACTCCCAGCGATCAATTTCAACATGTTCACCGTAGCGACATAGCAGTAGATGGGCTTCCAAATTGAACAACGAGTAATGGAACGGCACGGTGCGTTCCAGCTCCATCCACTGTTTACCATCTTGGGCAATCTGCGCCGCCAACCGTTGGGTGATACCTTGCTGGATAATGGTGGAAACCAGCCCGCGATCGCCATAAAACATCGCATTGGCCGCGCGCTGTACGTCATACCAGGTGCCGTGGTTGTTGTGCCAGACATACTCTGAATGGCCCACTTCGCTGTGGAACATCCAATGGTTAAAATCACGGAACCATTGCTGTAACACCGCAGTATCCTCGGTATCGAGCAGCTTGGCTGGTGATATCAAGCCGAGAGTATCAATCACCATCCACATCAGGCGGGTATCAATCAGGCCGGTACCACGGCCAGAAACGATACCAGGAATGGCCTGCCCGTAATTAAGATGCGGATTCATACGAGTTTTAGCATCTAAAAACCAGCAACGTATCTGCTCGGCGGCCACCTGTGCATAACGGCTATTCCCGGTAAAATAGTAGGCCAGCCCCAGTGTCAGGCAGCGATCACACATTCGTACGATACGTTGAGTATCAGTATCGTCATTCTGACTCTGCGGGTTGGTATGCCCATCGCGGCGCACATAGGGTAAACCATTAGGCTTGCGCGGATTTGGCCACCAATAAGTACCAAAGCTGTAATAGTCGTGAATATCACCACTGACCGGCAATAACTTTTTATCAGTCACACTTTCCGGTGGCTGATCACGCAATATATCGGCTTCACTTAATAACCGGCGTAATGCCGGTTGTAATGGTGAAAAAGGTTGCTGTAATACCGCTTTCGCCTTGATCAGGCAATCTAGATCCAGCGTATACAATTTTATTGGCGTCATAGACGTTTTCATTGGCGTCATGGGTATTTGCTTCCTTATGTAGCCTGACAAGCAACCCGTAAACCGGTGGCAGCATCAAAAATGTGGATACCGGCAAGCTTAGGTTGCAGATAGACCGTCTCCCCTGCATTCACCGCCAAACGCTGTTTGAAAACCGAGGTAAAGCGGCCACCGCCAGTGCTACAAAATAGCTGCATATCCGAGCCGGTATTCTCAATCGCAGTAATGGTCGCTTTCAGTGCACTGGCACTGTGTGTCGCATCTACCACGTTGACCTGCTCTGGCCGAATGGCGTACACCACGCGCTGCCCGTCGCTCAACTGCAAGCCAACAGGCAATGTCAGCAATGAGCCATCTTCCAGTTGTAGCAGGAATTTATCACCCTGTTGCACCACGGAGCCTTTCAATTGATTGATTTCAGGTGATCCAATAAACCCCGCGACGAACAAGTTAGCCGGACGATCATACAAGTCCAATGGCGATCCGACCTGCTCGATGCGCCCTTCGCGCAGTACCACGATCATTTGCCCCATCGTCATCGCTTCTATTTGATCATGGGTGACATAAACAGAGGTGGTTTTCAGCCGCTGATGCAATTCGCGGATCTCACCACGCACCTGAGTACGCAATTTGGCGTCCAGATTCGATAATGGCTCATCAAACAAGAATACCTGTGGGTTACGCACGATAGCCCGCCCCATGGCGACGCGCTGACGCTGACCACCGGACAAATCTTTCGGCAACCGCTCCAAAAGGGCCTGTAAACCCAATAACTCTGCCGTGGTTTCGACTTTGTTATTGATCTCCGCCTTGGACATTTTGGCCATTTTCAGTGCAAAACCCATGTTCTCGCGCACCGTCATCTGTGGATAGAGAGCATAGCTTTGGAACACCATAGCGATATCGCGCATCTTAGGTTCAACGTCGGTGACATCTTTATCATTAATGCCTACCGTGCCGCCGGAAATCTCTTCCAGCCCGGCAATCATACGCAGTAAGGTGGATTTTCCGCAGCCACTCGGGCCAACTAATACGCAGAACTCACCGTCAGGGATTTCCAGCGATACATCGCGGATCACATGGGTGTCACCGTAAGATTTACAGACATTTTTAAGTACAACCGATCCCATTTTGTTTCTCCCTAACCTTTAACCGCGCCAGACATGATCCCGCGATTGAAATGTTTTTGCAGACCCAGATACACGATGATGCTCGGCAGCATCGCCAATAGGGTGATGGCAATAAAGATATTTGGTGTGATGCTCTCGTCGGTACGTAACGTGCCGAGGATCACCGGAATGGTATTCAAACTGTCCTGATTCACGACAATCAGCGGCAACAGATATTGATCCCAAATCATGATAAATCCGAAGGTAACTACCGTGCCCAAAGCCGGTTTAACCAGTGGCAGGATCACATGGAAGAAAATTTGCCATTCGCTGGCACCATCAATGCGTGCCGCCTCTTCCAACTCTTTTGGGATAGCAGCCATAAACTCAGTCAAAACAAAGATTGAGAAGGCCCAGCCAACCACCGGTAGGATCATGCCCAAATAGCTGTTGTACAACGAGGAATCGATAATTGGCAGTTGCCAGTTAATGATCATATAGAGCGGAATAGCGATCACCTCTTCCGGCAGCATCATGGTCGACAGGATGATCAAGCTGGTCAGAGAGACTCCGACAAACTTTTTACGCGCCAACGCATAAGCCGCCAGTGCACTGACTGACACCTGTAGAACCGTGCCAAAGAACACCACGATGATCGAGTTCAGCAGATATTGCCAGACGCCGATATCCATCCAGGCAAAAATAAAGTTGTCCCACGAGAACTGATTTGGCCATGCCAACAGCTCACCGGGTTTAACTGGCGCACCGCTGAATGCGGTAGCAATAATGCCCCAGTACGGGCCAACAAATACAATCAGTAACAGACCATAAATTATCCAGCGGCCGATACTGTTCCAACTTTTAGTTTTCATGACCAGTCTCCGGCTCGGGTTAGTAACGGGCGATGCGCTTTTTCAATGTGAGGTGACAAATCGTCAATATCACAGTGAACGCGAATAGCAGGAAGGACACCGCAGAGGCATAACCATAATCAAACTGCTCAAAGCCCAGCTTGTAGATATGGGTCATTATCATTTCCGTTGCATTCGATGGACCACCGCCAGTGGTGGCATACACTTCGGCAAACACCCGAAAACCACGGATAAACGACAGCATCAGTACCACTGAAAGTGCTGGGATCATGCCCGGTAAGGTGACGTAACGTAGGCGATTCCACCAGTTGGCACCATCCACATTCGAGGCGTCGTACAAATCACGGCTAATGCCTACCAGCCCGGCAATAAAGATAACCATGTTGTAAGGCACTGCTTTCCAGATATGCAGCATCATTACAGTCCACAGCGCCTGATCGGTATCTGCCAAAAACCCCTGCGCTTCAATGCTGAACCATGACAGAACATGGTTCACCACACCATTACTGGTCGGGTTAAACAGAATTCGCCACATTTCGGCGACGATAGCCGCACTGGTTACCGCCGGCAGGAAAATAGCGGTGCGGATAAAGCGCAGATGCCGTGCCGGGCCTTCCAATAACATGGCTAAAAAGAAGGCGATAAAAGCGGCCACCACCATGGTGACCACCACATATAACAGGGTGTTGAACACCGCAGAGTGCAGCGCTTCATCACCCATCGCGCGGGAGAAGTTGTCAAACCCGACCCACTCATTTGGCTGGTTAAAGTTAACCTTGTAAAAACTCATCACTAGCCCTTGCAGCATCGGAATGAATTTAAACCAGGTGAAGATGACCAGTGCCGGAGCCAGGAACAGCCACGGAACCAGATTACGTTTTAGTCGGGGGGTTAGCGTTATCATGTTTCACTCACAGCCCTAAGACATTCTGTTTAGCCAATTCATCGTTCACTTTCTGATTCACGGCTTTTAATTCAGCAGGGATATCACTGTCACAGTTGGCTAAGATGCGGTTGAAACCTTCAGCAGTGACCTGACGAATAGGCGTCCAGTTAGGCACTTGTGGGATATAGCGGCCATGTTCGGCATATAAGTCAGCAAACATTGCCCAGCGCGGATCGTTATAAACCGCTTTAGTATCAACTTGCTTATTAATCGACAAGCGCACGACCGGCATATTGTTGCTGCCCATTCCCATGCCGATTTGTTGCCCTTCAGGTGAGATCATGAATTCTATGAATTTCTGAGCGGCTTCTTTTTTCTGACTGCTTTTCATCAAAAATACGGTGGTGCCTTCAGCCAGTGTTGCCTGCCCTTTTGCTCCGGCCGGCGGTGGGATCACTTCAAAAGCCTCTTTACCGGGATCTTTATCAAACAAAGCAATGTGATATGGGCCGGAGAAGAACATGCCGCTTTGACCGGAACGGAATGATGGAATGGCATCTGCGGTAGTGGCATTGATAGCCCCCGGCTGTACCGTTTTGTCACATACCATGCCACGCATGAAACTCAGCGTTTCAGTCGCTGCTGGCTCTTCCAACGATGCTTTAAATTTACCTTCACTGGTTGGGCGAATAAAATCACCGCCGGCCTGCCAAAGATAAGAACTGATAAACCAACTGGCGTAACCACGGGTGGTTGAAGCCGGTAGAATAAAGCCATAGGTATCGTTCTTACCGTTGCCGTCCGGGTCATTAAAAGTAAACGCCTTCGCTAATGTACTGATATCCTGCCAGTTTTTAGGCTGTTCTAATCCCAGTTTCTCTCGCCAGTCTTTACGTACAAACAGGGCGAAGGTCTGAGCTGAAGTAGGCACCCCATAATATTTACCATCAATATATTGGGCACTTTTCCAGGCGGTATCGAAGATATCTTCTCCGCCAATGATATTTTTCGGTTCAATCGGTTCGACAATACCAAGCTGGACAAACTGCCCAATAGCCACGGCATCGTTGAAAATCAGGTCCGGCAGCGCATTACCCGCTGCGGCCCGTGCCAGACGCTGTTCAAAATCAGTCGTCGCATTGAAATATTCAATCTTGATACCGGTTTTCTTCTCAAAAGTGTCGGCTTCTTTTTTATAAATATTCTTGGAATCATTACTGGCGCGGATCCACACTTGCAATGTTTCTGCAGCGTGAAGAGAAGGGATCTCCATGGCTAAATAAGTTAATAACAGCAAGGATTTTATTTTTACTTGTGACATTATCATTTTTGTCTTCATCTCATCGCCTCGTTGAAATCTAATTTTTATGAATTTACCCAGAAGATTAAATAACAGAATAAAATCACGAAACACTCGATAACATTAGAACCCAGAGAAAAACAAAAAACTACACCATAAAAAACAAAACTTAATTCCATTTAAATATTTCTGCTTGAGATCACATTAAAAAAATCAACAAAAAATGAATATAAACAAAGTAAATCATATAAAACAATAAATTAAAACCTTCATTTTAAAAATTAAAAAAACCATGCAATTATTAAAATTGGCTAAAAAACGTCTAAAACTAAGATTTAATTTGATATTCATCACAATTTAAATTATTTATTTACAGATAATTTATAATATAGACTTGGATCACAAAATCCCAAAAACTTTCCCATAGAATTCAAATCCATCTGAAATTAAACAGTGTTATTTTTTATTTAAAGAGTGCCAATACATTTAATTACTTTATTTTAATAAGGTTAAATTTCTATTTTAAAACAATAAGGAAAGCAATTAAAGCAATCAGAATTCTTTATTTTTAATAATGTAAATCATAAAGAAAAAGGAGAGTAGTGATGAAAATTTCAGGTAATAAAAACCTATTACTGGCTATGCTTTTGGGGTCTTCCCCTTTTATTTATGCTGCGGAAAGCTACCCATTACTATTAAAAATGGATGATATAAACTACAGCATCGCTCAGGTTAAACAAAACAATCCGTTATATGAAAAATCGTATAAGAATCTGATAGATAAGGCAGATAAAGCACTAAAAAAACCACTGTACTCCGTTATGGATAAAAGCCTGTCGGCCGCCAGTGGCGATAAACACGACTATTACAGCTTCCCGCCTTATTGGTGGCCAGACCCAAGCAAGAAAGACGGCATGCCTTATTTGCGTAAAGACGGCGAAACAAATCCAGACGCCAATAGTGACGCCACCGATAAAAAACGCATGAACAGCCTAAGCGAAGATGTCTATTATTTGGCATTGGCTTATAGCTTTACCGGTAAGCCCGAGTACGCCGAGAAAGCACGGGATCAATTGGCTAACTGGTTTGTCAATCCAAACACCCGAATGAACCCGAATCTACAATATGCCCAAGCCATTCCGGGTATCAATGAAGGGCGCGGGATTGGTTTGATCGATAGTCGGGCACTGGTCGATGTGATTGATGCTGTCGAATTGATAAGACCAGCCAATGTACTTAATGATACCGACTATCAAGCAATCAAACTTTGGTATAAAGACTTTTACCAATGGATGACTACCAGCCAGAACGGTTTCGAAGAAGACAATTGGCATAATAATCACGGCACCTATTTTGATATGCAGGCCGCCTCCTTTGCTCTATTTAGCGACCAAAAAGCCGCCGCTCAAAAGCGCCTGGAGATAACTCAACTCCGTCGAATCCCCTCGCATTTTGATATGCAGGGCCGACAAAATGCCGAGTTGGAACGTACTCGTCCTTGGCATTACAGTAATTTTCATTTAGAAGCCTACAACAAGCTAGGCCGGTTGGGTGAGGTTGCAGACAAAGATATCTGGAACTTTTCTCTGGACGAGCACAGCCTGAAAAAAGGCTATCAATATGTGGCAGGTTTTATCAATAGCGACCAAGCCTGGCCGTATAAAGACTTGGATGGCCTACAAGATAAGAAAGCCTTGATCAATATGATAACCGCCGCCCGAGCTTACCCTGCTGACGGTGAGTTCCAGCAGAAAGCACAATATCTGATAGCAAAATACCCAGATGCCGTCGAAATCCTGCTTTATCCGATCACACAACCCCTGATCGCGCAAAAATAACTCTCGTCGAGGACACACCAGATATGAAGCAGTTTACGGATCGGCAGATGGCTAAAATCCGCCAGCGGGTTGTACGACAACAGGGAAATAGAGTGCAACAGCCGGAGATTATTGCCACGCTGATTGCGGATAATCGGGTGGTTTTGGACTCGGCAACACGGGTTCCTGCCACCGGTATCGCCACCTGGAATCATTACTATTATTGCCCGGATCACGGTGTGCGGCTGGAGTGGGATCGCGACTCACCCACTCAGCATCGTTGCCCGGTTGACTCTCAGTTATTCAGTGGCGAACCCTATGACGGTGCCTGGTGGCGGGCGCTTAATGGCCTGAATGCCAAAGCCTGTAATCAGCTAGGTCTGCTTTGGCAGTTAACTGGGGAGGTGTGTTACTTCAATAAAGTGCGGGACATTCTGATTAATTATGCCCGTCACTACCCTGATTATGAAGTTCACGGCGGTATTCCGTACAACGGGCCGGGTAAGGCCAATGCACAAACCCTGTGTGAGGCCAATTGCCTGCTCGATTTTGCTTTGGGTTATGATTTTATCTCCGATGCCCTCTGTCAGGAGCAGCGCGACTGCATCGCCGGGCGTTTATTGCGCGAAGGCGCAGATTTCCTGATGCAACACCGTACCCGCCAATTACATAACCATGAAGTTAAAATCAGCAGTGCGATCGCCGTGATCGGCCTAATTCTGGCAGAAGAGCACTATATTGAGTTTGCCGTCAACGCAGATTATGGCCTGCGTTATCAGTTGGAGCATGGGCTGTTCAGTGAAGGATTGTGGTTTGAAGGCTCAGTGCATTATCACTTTTATGCACTGCAAGGCTTCTGGTCATTTGAAAAGCTGGCTGCAGGTAGCCGCTATAGCCTACTTGCCCTGCCCTATTACCGCAATATGCTCAGTTTCCCGCTTCAAATGTTAATGCCAGACGGGACATTTCCACGAATTAACGATTGCACCGCTGGGCAAGAGCAGCTCAACCACGCTCATTTATATGAATTTGCTTTTAAAACTTATGGCAATGATGAGTATGCCGCTGCCTTGCAACATATTTATCGCCAACAGCCGCGCTTAAATCTGGATGCCCTGCTGTACGGTGTTGAAGAATTGCCACCACAAATGATTGATGTCATACCGACAGACACACTGCATGCACCGGATTGCGGGCTAACAATTTTACGTCAGCCACAAGCAGGGCGCGCTTTGCTGGTAAAACACAGCCCATATGGTGGTGAACATGATCATTATGATCGGCTAAATTTAATTCTGTTTGAGCAAGGGCACGAGATCCTGCCGGATTTAGGCACCACGGGTTACGGTGCGCAACTGCATTATGGCTACTACAAAAATAGTGCAACTCACAATACGCTCAGTATTAACCAAACAAATCAACCGCCAGCAGTGCCGGTTATCCATCACTGGCATCAATCGGCTAACTTTAGTTGGCTGGATACAGAGGTTGATTGGGGAGAAACAGCACCCGAGTTGGATAGCCATACCCGGATTCAGTGGGACAGCGAATCCTATCGCGACGTAAAATTCCGTCGCCGTATTTTGTGGCTGGAAGATGCCATCATTGATATCAGTAATATCGCTAATCCACATCAACAACAATGGGATTGGACACTGCATATCGACGGAGTAGCAACAGAATTGATGGGTGAGAATTCAGTCTTCAATGACAGTGGCCCCATGCACTATTTGCATCAGGTTACTGCCCAGCCACTCAATGGTGTTATCCAGTGTTGCTATCAAACAGCAGCACACCCGCTATCACTTTGGCTGGCGGCCGATGCCACACTATTCCAAGGACTGGCACCGGCAAATCCGTCAGTACGTGATATCAGCTACCTGATTTTGCGTAATCGTCAACCGGAGGCTCAGGTGACATGTGTTTTTGATATGAACACCCATGATCCGTTACTGCACCTCCAGGTAGAGAATGATGGGCAGATATTGTCGCTCAAATTGACCCGTCAACAGCAGGTTATACAGATAAAAATCCCCGCTACCCGCACCGACCTACCGCTATTCAGTTAAACTTATTCGTGTCGGGGCAGCCATTGCCCCTCCTTCCCCATACTTATCTCTGAGCAGGGGATCATTGCCAGCATATCCTTCCTAATAATAGAGTCTTAGCCGAGAAACAGCCTAATAACGTGATTTAGCTAACATTTACCGCATAAGGTACATATGAATTTATATGCAGATTTTACGTATAAATTTGGATGTAACAAATAATTATGGATTAACAAATAAAATACAAAAACTATTAAGAACCCGCTCTCATTGCTAATATTGGATAATAATAAGCCTGCCAATGTATCCGTCGTGTTAAATATAACCTTACTGTTTTGCATAACATACAGTACAGTTTTGAATAAACAACGTTTAAAATGAATAAAATCGATAATTTATTCATTTTTTAGTCATATCACCTTTTAAAATCGGTAGAAAACATGATTTGAGTCACAGAATGAATAAGTGTTATGACTAAAATAGCCACCATCAGTTCATTGCTCGTAAACCTTGATTAAAAAATAGAGACCTTACGTAAATGGAAAATAACAACAAAAAAATGGCGCATATAAGGCGAACAACGCATTTAATGATGCCGGCACATCGTAGTTATTTTAACTTTTCTTATTATCACTATAGATAACATCCTCCCTGCGATGACATCCACTTTTATTGGATAGTCATTGTCTATGCACAATATTTAACAAATGCGAAAAGTGTTTACGACCTTTACGTTGAGTTAACTATTGTCTGCTTTCTCCGAAGAGACTAACACTCGGTTATATTTATACGTTTATCTGATTGTGGGTTTTTATTAACCAATCGATACTCAGCCTGTGTTATTCATCTTTCAGCAGAAACATAGCTATCCTGTAAAATTTACTGTCACCTTTGTCATTAATGCTAAATGACCAGAGGATCACTGCGTCTGAAATTCAGTCACGGTGTTACGCAGAAAGCAGCCAAGACTATTAATGAATATTATTTCATTGATATGGACTGCTATACCAAAAATTTAATGGAAATTAACTTAAATAAACCAACAAATAATGTAGGCGTAATTGTCACAGGCAATTTTAGTGCGACCAGCGCATGGAAACCGGAGCGTACACCATGACCTTATAAATCATGGCTACGTGAGGATTTCGAGCACTGCTCAACCTCAAAGTGACAAGTAAAATAGCCTCTTAAAATAAAAGAGAATTTATGATGAAAAAATTAAATATCGCGGCAAGTTTATCGGCAATACCTTGCTTTGAATCACAGCGCGAAGTCGTAGATGTTTTACATACCGATTTTACTGATATTGCAGCCGTGGTGCTTTCAGTTCAGGACATTAATAATGGTGTAATTGATAGCATTCATGAGTTGGGTTTAGAGATTCCAATTTTTGCCGCTGTCTGCTGTGAAGAAGAGTTGAATACCGATGTATTACCCTCTTTAAATGGGGTATTTGAACTGTGTGGTGACAATACTGATTTTTATGGTAAACAACTGGAATCAGCCGCAGAAAAATATGAAAAAGAGCTGCTGCCACCGTTCTTTAGTACATTAAAGAAATACGTGGAGATGGGTAATTCTACCTTTGCTTGCCCTGGTCATCAGGGTGGTCAATTCTTCCGTAAACACCCAGCGGGCCGCCAATTTTTTGACTTCTACGGCGAAACTATTTTCCGCTCTGATATGTGTAATGCCGACGTAAAATTAGGTGATTTGCTTATTCATGAAGGCGCACCTTGTGATGCTCAAAAACATGCAGCAAAAGTATTTAACGCCGATAAAACTTATTTCGTACTGAACGGCACTTCTGCTTCTAATAAAGTCGCTACCAATGCGCTGTTAGCGCGTGGTGACCTGGTGCTGTTTGACCGTAATAACCATAAATCCAACCATCATGGTGCGCTGATTCAGGCCGGTGCAACACCGGTATATCTGGAAACTGCCCGTAACCCATTTGGCTTTATTGGTGGTATTGATGCCCACTGTTTTGAAGAAAAATACCTGCGTGAACAAATCCGTAGCGTAGCACCTGATCGTGCTAACGAAGCGCGCCCATTCCGTCTGGCTATCATCCAACTGGGTACTTATGACGGCACCATCTATAACGCTCGTCAGGTTGTGGATAAAATTGGCCACCTTTGTGACTATATTCTGTTCGACTCTGCTTGGGTAGGTTACGAACAATTCATTCCAATGATGAAAGATTGTTCACCATTATTACTTGAACTGAATGAAAATGATCCGGGCATTATCGTTACTCAATCAGTACATAAACAACAAGCCGGTTTCTCACAAACGTCGCAGATTCATAAAAAAGATAAACATATTAAAGGTCAGGATCGTTACTGCAATCATAAACGCTTTAATAACGCCTTTATGCTACACGCCTCCACCAGCCCATTCTATCCATTGTTTGCTGCTTTAGATGTTAACGCAAAAATGCATGAAGGCAAAAGTGGTCAACGCATGTGGCTTGATTGTGTTAAGACCGGTATTGAAGCACGTAAAATGATCTTGAATACCTGTAATATGATTAAGCCTTTTGTACCGGTAGAAGTTGATGGCAAACTGTGGCAGCAATATGACACCGATGCCATGGCACAAGACTTACGCTTCTTTAACTTTATTCCTGGCGAAAAATGGCATGCATTTGAAGGTTATGAAGAGTCACAATATTTTGTTGACCCATGCAAACTATTATTAACCACTCCGGGTATTGATACTAATACTGGTGAATATACAGCATCAGGGATCCCAGCAACCATTCTGGCTAACTTCCTGCGCGAAAATGGTATCGTGCCAGAAAAATGTGACCTCAACTCGATCCTATTCTTATTAACGCCAGCAGAAGACTTGGCGAAAATGCAGCACCTGGTCGCACAAATTGCCCGTTTTGAACGTTTCATCGAAGAAGATGCAATGTTAAGCGATGTATTACCTACTGTGTATCGTAATAATGAAGCACGTTACAAAGGTTATACTATTGGCAAATTATGTCAGGAAATGCATGACCTTTATGTCAGCTATGATGTTAAACAGCTACAGAAAGAGATGTTCCGCAAACAGTATTTCCCTAAAGTTATGATGAATCCACAGGATGCCAATATTGAATTCGTCCGTGGTCATGCCGAATTAGTACCATTGTGTAAAGCCGAAGGTCGAATTGCTGCTGAAGGTGCGCTTCCTTACCCACCGGGAGTATTGTGTGTAGTCCCTGGTGAAGTTTGGGGGGGGGCTGCACAGCGTTATTTCCTGGCATTAGAAGAAAGTATTAATTTACTTCCAGGGTTTGCGCCTGAGTTACAAGGCGTTTATTTACAAGTCGACGAAGATGGTTGGAACCGTGCATACGGTTATATGATGAAGCAATAAGTTAACAATAATAAATTTATACCCAATTTAGTTGGCGTTACAGCCTGGCGGCAAACGAAATAATCCCGAATCACTGGTTAACATTAAGTGATTCGGGTGACAACTCTATTTGCGTGGTCCAAGTAGGATGGACCGAGTAATGATAATCGCCAACAAGGCTATAATTTCAAATAAAAAGGGATTTGACGACACCAATAACTCAAACCTGCGGGAATAAATTATTCCTGCAGTCTCTGAAATTAAAAAAGAGATAATAAAAATGAGTAAAACAAATAATAAGATGGGAGTAGTACAGCTAACAATTCTAACCGCCGTCAATATGATGGGGTCAGGAATAATTATGCTGCCAACCAAACTCGCCGAAGTCGGGACAATCTCTATCGTCTCATGGTTAGTCACCGCAATAGGTTCAATGGCACTGCCCCATTCCCGAACGAAACGCAACAAACCATCATGCGTTATGCAGCGAGTAGATACTCTAAAAATACCTCATTCGGTGAGCTGTATTCCAGAGATTTGCGCCCCCGAGTGTTGAGGATGTGCTCCAGTCTCGCAATATCTTCATCGCTGACGCCATTAAAATCGGTTCCTTTCGGATAAAACCGCCGTATCAGACCGTTGGTATGCTCATTCAACCCCCGCTCCCAGGAATGATAAGGCCGGGCAAAGTAAACCTTTGCGCCCGTTACCTGAGTGATGTCCTTATGTTTCGCAAACTCGGGTCCGTTATCTGCCGTCAGGGTTTTAAACTCGCAGAAAGTATTCGCCACGATGTCCCTGAACGCTTCCACGACGCTCTCAGCGCACTTATTGGGGAGTTTACGGATAATGACCTGCTTTGTGGCTTTGTCCACGACCGTCAGCAGGAATGACTTCTGGTCTTTGCCAAAAATCGTATCGATTTCAACATGCCCGGGAACCTGTTTGAGTTCAGCCTCAGCAGGCCTGTGCTCAATGCCAACCCTGTCCGGGATGGGCGTGCGTCCGGGCTCACCCGTATCATAGCGATAGCGTTTACCCCGGTGAGGGAGCTGAAGGTAAAGCTTACCGCCAGCCTGTCTGTCCGAACGGATATAGCGGTAGAGGGTATTTTTGCTGACGGCGATATCAAACTGGATTTTCAGTCTCCCACAGATAACCTCAGGGGAGGTATGTACAGCCAGCGCCTGCCGGAGAAAGTCTTGTGTCTGCTGGCCCAGAGGGAAACAGGCATTGTGTGCCGAGGTGGCGCCCCGCCGTTGTCTGGCTAAGGCATCAGCGCGTCTGGAGGAGTAAAGTCCGTTGAAAGCGGGGTCCGTATTACGCCTGAGCTCCCGGCTCAGGGTAGAGCGAGAGACATCCAGTTCTCTGGCAATGCAGGACTGATTAACGCCTTCAGCTTTTCGTTTTTCGATGTAAAAGCGCTCATGCTGAGTCAAATGTTTTCCCTTCATGCAACAGGGTCTCCGACAGGGTCAATACGGCTATTTTATCCGTACCTGACCGGTGGGTCACTTTGTTGCATTTCGTTTGGGAATTGGCGCACTGGCCTATGCCTTCGCCCAATGTGGGATGTTCAGCCGTAAATCCGGTGGTATGGGCGGCTATGCTGAATATGCGTTCGGCAAATCTGGCAACTTTATGGCGAACTACACCTATGGTGCTTCACTGTTGATTGCCAATATCGCCATTGCAATCTCAGCAGTAGGTTACGGCACTGAATTGTTGGGAGCGACACTAACACCACTGGGTATTTGTATTGCAACTATTGGCGTACTGTGGCTGGCAACGGTTGCTAACTTTGGTGGCGCGCGCATTACCGGGCAGATCAGTAGTGTTACTATCTGGGGGGTTATTATCCCAGTGGTCGGTATCTCAATCGTTGGTTGGTTCTGGTTTAGTGGTTCAGCCTATATGGCGGCCTGGAACCCACATGCAGTTCCCACTTTTGAAGCCATCGGCTCTTCTATCTCAATGACGCTGTGGGCCTTCCTTGGTCTGGAATCTGCTTGTGCCAATACTGATGCTGTCGAAAACCCTGAACGTAACGTTCCGATCGCCGTACTCGGTGGGACTTTAGGTGCAGCGGTTATCTATATCATCTCAACCAACGTGATTGCCGGTATCGTACCAAATATGGATTTGGCTAACTCTACAGCGCCGTTTGGCCTGGCGTTCGCTTATATGTTCACCCCTGCGGTCGGTAAAATCATCATGGCATTGATGATCATGTCCTGCGTGGGTTCATTACTGGGTTGGCAGTTCACCATCGCTCAGGTATTCAAATCCTCTGCTGATGAAGGCTTCTTCCCGAAAATTTTCTCAAAAGTCAGTAAAGCCGATGCACCCATCAAAGGGATGCTGACCATTGTTGTCATCCAGAGTGTGCTGTCCCTGATGACCATTAGCCCGTCACTGAACAAACAGTTCAACGTGCTGGTCAATCTGGCGGTAGTCACCAATATTATCCCTTATATTCTGTCGATGGCAGCGCTGGTCATTATCCAGAAAACCGCCAATGTGCCACCAGCCAAAGCGCGTAAAGCCAATATCATTGCCTTCATTGGTGCGATGTATAGCTTCTATGCGCTTTACAGCTCAGGGCAAGAAGCCATGACATGGGGTGCGATTGTTACCTTCCTTGGTTGGACACTGTACGGTTTGGTTTCACCACGCTTTGAGTTTGCAGCAAAAACCAAATAACTAGCCATAACCCTGCGGGTGGAAGGTCACTTCCCCCGCATATTTAACCAATCAGGTGCCAGTCGATAAAAAAATCAGGATACCGCAGCTGATTCCGGTAATAATGTTCCGCACCGCTACCCCCGGACTGGAATAAAATTATGTCGGACAGCCTATGGTATCTCTATCTACTGCGCACCCCCACTGGCATGCTCTATACCGGTATCACCACAGATGTAACACGGCGATTGGCCCAACATCAGGTAGGGAAAGGCGCGAAAGCGCTGCGAGGGAAAGGTGAGTTAACCTTGGTATTTCAGTGTGAGGCAGGGGATAGATCGACAGCATTGAAGTTAGAATATCGGGTGAAGCAACTCAATAAGCAGCAAAAAGAAAAGCTGGTAATTAGCCAGCCTTCTTCGTTGCTATCGTTACCTGGCGTTAAAAGCGATTAAACGGGGCAGAGAACACCACTTCACCATCAGCACCCGCCAGTGCATCTTCCGCCAACGCATAAACCTGAAAAGCCTCTTCAGTACTGGGCCAACGGCAGGTCAATTGATGACGAGCCGCTGGTACAAAACCGAAACGCTGATAATAGGCTGGAGAGCCTAGCACCACGACAGCGGCATAGCCAAACTCATTCAGAGAGTCTAGCCCTTCGTAGACCAGTTTTTCAGCCAAACCCTGGCGGCGCAACCCCTCCTCCACGGCCAGTGGTGCCAGTGCGACCCATTGACGGTCTTCACCCCCCACCTCAACCGGGCTGAATGCAGCATAACCAACCACACCGCCTTCATCGTCAGTTGCCACGATACCCAACGTCAATAAGCCATCTTCACGCAGTTGCTGTACCAGCTCGGCTTCTGCATCTTGCTTGAAGGCTTGACGCAACAGGGCGTCGATCCCCGGCGCATCCACCGGAATTTCAACCCGGATCAGCACGATGCTAATGTACGGGAAGCACTCGCCGCACCCTCTTGCTGACCTGCCTCGATAAATTCAGCCAGTTGTTGCAGGCCAACACGCAGTAGTGTTGGCATGGACTCCAACTCAATGGCATCCATTAGATTTTTGACATACAGACCCAATTCGGTATCCCCTTCAATTCGTAACCGGCGCTGGAAAAACAGCGTATCCGGATCTTCTTTACGGGCAGCGATCAAAATTAGATCGTTGGCATCACCGCTAAAGCTCACATCAGCTTCAGCCTGTTGGCTTACGACCAGCCTACCGTGTTCTACTGTCATAAACCATTGCAATGCGAGGTCTCGCACTTCAATCTTTAACCAGCGGGAGTCCAAAAATTCCAGTTCTCCGTCCAGCAGAGCCTGACGAAGTTGCCACCCCAGCACTTGCTCTATTACCTGACGTTTTAAGGCAAAGGGGGTCAATTTTAACGGACCCCGCAGTAGCGCCGGCCCTTGACGCACCAGACGTGCTCGTAGTTCTCCCAACACAGGCAGACTCCTTTTTGGTGATATCCCCTTTGTACTTGAAGCCGCAGGGGTGTTGGCTACCTGCAATTCCAATTACTTTGGGTATCAATCTGCATAAAATAAAGTTCTATTTTGCCACATTAGCAAAACCGGAAAGCGCGTTATATCGATAAATTTTGCACCAAGTTATCGCTGAAAGTATTGCTAAATATCAGAAGAATGACACCAATGCCAAAGAAACTGCCTTAAATCAAGGTCCGGGTGGAGCAGGTTAACTAGAATCGCCACTCGATAAAATTTTCATCGCCACGAATATCATCTTCGGATGGGGAACAATAATTGCCAGCGGTAACCTCAGCAAGGCGAGCCGTTGACTCATTCAGGAAAACTCTATGGAGCTGCTTTGTCCTGCCGGCAACTTACCCGCATTAAAGGCCGCCATCGATAATGGTGCCGACGCGGTTTATATTGGCTTGAAAGATGATACCAACGCCCGCCATTTCGCTGGCCTCAATTTCACCGATAAAAAGTTGCAGGAAGCGGTCAATTACGTTCATAGCCGCAAACGTAAACTGCATATCGCCATTAACACCTTCGCCCACCCTGACGGTTATTCCCGCTGGCAGCGGGCGGTGGATATGGCGGCACAGCTTGGGGCGGATGCCCTGATCCTGGCTGATTTGGCCATGCTGGAATATGCCGCCGAACGTTACCCGGAGGTTGAGCGCCATGTATCGGTACAGGCGTCGGCTACCAATGATGAAGCTATCCGCTTTTATCAACGTCATTTCGATGTGGCGCGAGTGGTTTTACCACGCGTACTGTCAATGCATCAGGTGAAACAACTGTCGCGTACCAGCCCGGTGCCACTGGAGGTATTTGCCTTTGGCAGCTTATGCATTATGGCTGAAGGGCGTTGCTACCTTTCTTCCTATTTGACCGGTGAATCACCCAATACGGTCGGAGCCTGCTCTCCAGCGCGCTTTGTTCGCTGGCAGCAAACCCCACAGGGGATGGAGTCTCGCCTTAATGAAGTGCTGATCGACCGTTATGAAGATAATGAGAATGCCGGTTATCCCACCCTGTGCAAAGGCCGTTATCGGGTGGACGGTCAGCGCTATCATGCGTTGGAAGAGCCAACCAGTTTGAATACGCTTGAGTTATTACCGGAGCTGTTTGCTGCCAACATTGCGTCAGTGAAAATTGAAGGCCGCCAACGCAGTCCAGCTTATGTCAGCCAGGTTGCCAAGGTCTGGCGACAGGCGATTGACCGCTATCAGGCCAACCCTTCGCAGTTTGTCGCCAAAGCGGAATGGATGGAACAACTGGGCGCAATGTCCGAAGGTACTCAAACTACATTGGGTGCTTATCATCGTAAGTGGCAGTAGCCGGAGGAAACATGAAGTACGCCTTAGGCGCAGTACTCTATTACTGGCCAAAAACTGATATCGAAACCTTTTACCAGGCTGCGGCCAACAGCAGCGCCGACATTATTTATCTCGGTGAGAATGTCTGTACCAAACGCCGTGAAATGAAGGTGGGTGACTGGTTGGCACTTGCTAAAGAAGTGGCTGCCAGTGGCAAACAGGTGGTAATTTCCACACTGGCGCTGCTGCAAGCACCGTCAGAGTTGAATGAATTAAAACGTTATGTGGAAAACGGTGAGTTTTTGCTGGAAGCCAATGACCTGGGGGCGGTGAATATGGCCGCTGAACGTGGCTTACCCTTTGTTGCCGGCCATGCCCTGAATTGCTACAACGCTTATACTCTGCGAATTTTACACCGTCAGGGCATGATGCGTTGGTGTATGCCGGTTGAGCTATCACGTGACTGGCTGGTTAATGTGCTGCAACAGTGCGAAGAGCTGGGGTTCCGCAATCAGTTTGAGGTAGAAGTATTGAGCTACGGCCACCTGCCGCTGGCTTATTCTGCCCGTTGCTTCACCGCGCGCTCAGAAGACCGAGCCAAAGATGAGTGTGAAACCTGCTGCATCAACTACCCACAAGGGCGGCCGGTATTATCACAAGAAGACCAACAGGTATTCATCCTAAACGGTATTCAAACCCAAAGTGGCTACTGCTATAACCTCGGTAATGAACTGATTTCCATGCAAGGATTAGTGGATATCGTGCGACTCTCTCCGCAAGGTCTAGATACGCTGACAGTTATCGAGCAGTTCCGGGCTAATGAGCAGGGATTGAGCCCACTCATCTTGACCGATAAAGCCGACTGTAACGGCTACTGGCGGCGTCTCGCGGGGCTGGAATTGGTGTCATAAGAACCCATCGGGCGTAGCACTACGCCCGTATCACTCTATGCGCAGGCATTCTTACCCAGTCACTCGATATAGCTACTACCACGAATCGTAGGGTCCATGGCGTTCTCTTTTTCATCGCTTCAATCATCCTTTTGCCGCCGCATTTATTCCCCCTTGCCAAACCACGATTTAGATTATGCTTTTATAGGTGATAGTCGCGCACTGTATGTGGCTTCTTATGTGCGTATTAATGCGGCTAGCCCCCTGTTTGGATTAATAAATTAGTGCGTTCGCCCTTCAAGCGACTCGACATAAGGTTAAGATGGACGATTCTATGACTGACAAAAAGACAGTTCCGCTTTCAGTGCTTGATTTATCGCCGATAGCGCAAGGCAAGACACCACGAGAGGCTTTTCATGCTTCGCTGAGTCTGGCTCAACATGCTGAAAAGTGGGGATATCACCGCTATTGGCTCGCTGAGCATCATAACATGACAGGTATTGCCAGCGCGGCGACCTCAGTACTGATTGGCTATATTGCCGGAGGTACCAAGAGCATCCGTGTCGGCTCCGGCGGCGTCATGCTACCTAACCACTCACCACTGGTGATTGCCGAACAGTTTGGTACCCTCGCCTCTCTCTACCCAGACCGTATCGATCTCGGCCTTGGCCGTGCTCCCGGCAGTGACCAACGCACCATGATGGCACTACGCCGCCATCTGTCCGGTGAAGTGGATAACTTCCCCGCCGATGTTGGCGAACTGCAAAACTACTTTGCTGAAGTACAACCGGGGCAAGCGGTACAAGCCGTGCCTGGGCAGGGTTTGCATGTTCCATTGTGGCTACTGGGGTCCAGCCTGTATAGCGCTCAATTGGCTGCGGCCATGGGCCTGCCGTTCGCCTTCGCCTCACATTTCGCACCAGATATGTTATTCCAGGCGCTCAAGCTCTATCGGGAAAACTTCAAGCCGTCCATTCAATGGCCAAAACCCTATGCTATCGTTTGTGTGAACGTGGTGGCCGCAGATAGCGAGCGCGATGCCCATTTCCTGTTTACCTCCATGCAGCAGCAATTTGTCAATTTACGCCGCGGCACGCCAGGTCAACTACCGCCACCAGTAGAAAACATGGATAATATCTGCTCACCCGTCGAACAATTTGGTGTCGATCAGGCGTTACGCCTATCTATTATTGGTGATAAAAGTAAAGTGCGGCATGGGCTTCAGTCATTACTGCGGGAGACCCAGGCTGACGAATTGATGGTGAATGGCCAGATTTTCGACCATCAGGCACGACTATATTCATTTGAAATAGTTGCCGGATTACAGCCAGAGTTACAAGCTGTTGAGCACCTATAACCCGCCAACTGAAGCAAAATTATAGACATAAAAAAACCAGCCCAAGGGCTGGTTTTTATTTTTAATCATCAGAAATGATTAAGACTTATGCGTCACCAAAACGACGGCGAGTAGGTGCTGCTGCTGGCGCTGGCGCATCTTCACGACGCGGAGCTGCTGAGCGCTGACCATCACGGTTGCCACGACGTTGTTCGCCACCACCGGCTGGAGCACGGTCACTACCGAATGAACGACGAGGAGGAGCACCTGCTGCGCCATCACGACGTTCGCCACCGAATGAACGGCCACCACCACGACGCTCACCACCGGCACCAGCACCACCAGCAGGACGCTCACGGCGTTCATGTGGCTGCGCATCACCCAACAACTGCATGTTCAGCGGTTTGTTCAGGATACGGGTACGGGTGAAGTGAGATAACATTTCGCCCGGCATGCCTTTTGGCAACTCGATAGTTGAATGCGAAGCAAACAGCTTGATATTACCAATGTAACGGCTGCTGATGTCGCCTTCGTTAGCAATCGCGCCAACGATATGACGAACTTCAACACCATCATCACGGCCCACTTCAATGCGGTACAGTTCCATCTCACCAACATCACGACGTTCGCGACGTGCTGGACGCTCACCACCATCACGGCTGTCAGCGCGGCTGTCAGGGCGAGGCTCACGACGACTGTCACCACGATCACGGCCACGATCGCTACCACGGTCATCACGGGAATTGAATTCACGCTGCGGACGACGCGGAGCTTCTGGTGGCAGAATCAGAGGACGTTCGCCCTGTGCCATTTTCAGCAGTGCAGCAGCCAGGGTTTCGAGATCAAACTCTTCTTCTGGTTGCAGCTTAGCCAGCAATGCACGGTACAGGTCCAAATCACTGCTTTCCAGCTGTTGGCCAACTTTAGCAGCAAACTGAGCTAAACGACGTTCACCCAACAATTCGGGGTTTGGCAACTGAACTTCTGGAATAGTCAGTTTCATGGTGCGTTCAATGTTTTGCAACAGACGGCGTTCACGGTTCTCAACGAACAGCAACGCACGACCAGCACGACCGGCGCGACCAGTACGGCCGATACGGTGAACGTAAGACTCTGAATCCATAGGGATATCATAGTTTACGACCAAGCTGATACGGTCAACATCCAAACCACGTGCCGCAACGTCAGTTGCAATCAGAATATCCAGACGGCCATCTTTCAGGCGGTTCAGTGTCTGCTCACGTAAAGACTGGTTCATGTCACCGTTCAAGGCAGCGCAGTTATAACCGCTACTTTCCAAGGCTTCAGCCACTTCCAGTGTGCCATTTTTGGTACGCACGAAGATAATAGCTGCATCGAAATCTTCAGATTCCAGGAAACGTACCAGTGCTTCGTTTTTGCGATAGCCGCCACCCACTCTCCAGAAGCTCTGGCTGATGTCAGGGCGGGTAGTCACGCTAGACTGAATGCGGACTTCCTGTGGATCTTTCATAAATTTACGGGTAATACGACGGATCGCATCTGGCATAGTCGCAGAGAACAGTGCGGTCTGATGTTCAGCCGGCATCTGCGCCAGAATGTTTTCGACGTCTTCGATAAAGCCCATACGCAGCATTTCATCTGCTTCATCCAACACTAAACCGCTCAGGTTGGACAGGTTAAGAGTACCGCGTTTCAGGTGGTCTAACAGACGACCTGGGGTACCAACAACAATTTGTGGCCCCTGGCGCAAAGCGCGTAATTGAACGTCATAACGCTGGCCGCCGTAAAGGGCTACAACGTTGACGCCATTAATGTGTTTAGAGAAATCAGACAATGCCTGTGCGACCTGAATAGCCAACTCACGGGTTGGTGCCAGCACCAGAACCTGTGGAGCTTTCAGCTCAGCTTTAATATTGTGTAACAGCGGCAAACCAAACGCGGCTGTTTTACCACTGCCTGTTTGCGCCATGCCGAGAACATCACGGCCGTTTAACAGGTGTGGGATACATTCCAACTGGATAGGAGATGGTTTTTCATAACCAAGATCAGTCAGAGCAGAAAGAATAGGAGCAGATAGCCCCAGATCAGCAAAAGAGGTTTCAAGCTCAGTAGTCATGTACACGTGCCTCATTAATAATGGCAGCCAGTCTACATAACTCGTCGAGAAAATTTTCAGTCATTTTCATTGAAAAGTGTGAACCGGCTCAAATTAGATTATAAAACGAACAAAAAGGCCATCACCTGTTAGGGTGATTAACATTGGTAAAAACCAAGGTAGTCAGGCTAATAGTTGTTCGTCAGCTATTGCTGGTCCGATTCCGATAGGTCGTCTTGTTCTTGGCCCAAAAGCGCCAATTCCAACAATGCATAGCGGTGCTCAACAAAATTATGAACGTTGTTAGCTACCGTCAGTTTGAACAGCGCCGAAGCGGTGTCCTTGTCCCCCAGACTTAGGTAATGTTTACCTAAATAGAAGTCAGTTTCACTGAGATGCTCAGCGAGCGAAGTGTTATCCATTGCATCTGACTTGAGCCTTTCCATCAGCGTTTTTTCGCTGATCGTGCCCAAGTAGAATTCGACAATATTCCATCCCCATTGCCCTCTGTCCGATTTTTCATAGCGCTGTTGTAACGCTACTGCAGCCGCCTTGGGATCGATTTCTCTTTCCACCAGATACAGCCATAACGAACGGAAGGGATCATTTGGATCGTCTTGATAAAACGCCTGCAGATCATCCTGCGCCAACGGGAGTCGACCGCCATAATACAGAGCGATACCCCGGTTTAAACGCGCGTAATTGTAAGTTGGATCAAGCTCTAGTACAGAATCAAACGCTTCATAGGCAGCATCAAAATTGCCTGCCTGCGTTAAATAAATGCCCAGATAGTTAAAAACTTCTGGCATATCAGGACGAATAGCTAACGTTTGCGAAAAATCATTTCGCGCTAGTGCCCGTAGCCCGAGGCTATCATACAGCACTCCGCGCTCATATAAAAGCTGCGCGCGCTCATCATCCGTAAGTGCCCGACTTGCAAGGATTTGTTCCATGCGAGCCAGAATCACTTCCTGCTGCAACGTAGGTTGCAACGGGATAGCCAACACCTCGTCTTTACGCCAATCATGGTTGCTGCATCCTGCCAGCATGAGTGCTGTCGCAACGTAACACCAGCGCAAGAAAGGCTTCATTTCCTACTCCCGAAGACAAACATTGGATAAATATCCTTTCATCCATTTGTTTAACACAAGAGCATCCTGCCCTCGAGATAACACAGCCCCTCACCAGAGGTAAGGAGCTATGGAATACTTTATTACTCTGCTGCTTCTGGTGCCGGAGCTTCTGCGTCAGGAGTAGTGGCTTCTTTGATGCTCAGGCGGATACGGCCCTGGCGATCAACTTCCATTACTTTAACTGGCACTTCTTGGCCCATTTGCAGATAGTCAGTCACTTTCTCTACACGCTTGTCAGCGATTTGAGAAATATGAACTAAACCTTCTTTACCGCCGCCGATTGCCACAAATGCACCGAAATCAACGATACGAGTTACTTTACCCGCATAGATACGGCCCACTTCGATTTCAGCAGTGATTTCTTCGATACGACGGATAGCGTGTTTCGCTTTATCGCCGTCGGTTGCTGCAATCTTAATGGTGCCATCATCTTCGATTTCAATGGTAGTGCCAGTTTCATCAGTCAGCGCACGAATCACAGAACCACCTTTACCGATCACATCCTTGATTTTCTCAGGATTGATTTTCATGGTGTAGATACGTGGAGCAAACTCAGAGATATCACCACGAGGTGTGCTGATAGCCTGTTCCATAACACCCAGAATGTGCAGACGCGCACCCTTGGCCTGGTTCAGAGCCACCTGCATGATTTCGCGGGTAATACCTTCAATTTTAATGTCCATTTGCAGTGCAGTAATACCGTCACGGCTACCTGCCACTTTAAAGTCCATGTCGCCCAAGTGATCTTCGTCACCCAGAATATCAGACAGAACAACAAAGTTTTCGCCTTCTTTAACCAGACCCATCGCGATACCCGCAACAGCGGCTTTAATTGGCACACCTGCATCCATCAGGGCCAAAGAAGCACCACAAACAGAAGCCATTGAGGAAGAACCGTTAGACTCGGTGATTTCAGAAACCACACGAACAGTGTAAGGGAACTCGCTCGGGCTTGGCATTACTGCCAGTACACCACGTTTCGCCAGACGGCCATGGCCAATCTCACGACGCTTAGGTGAACCAACCATACCTGTTTCACCAACACAATATGGAGGGAAATTATAGTGTAGCAGGAATGAGTCAGTACGCTCACCCATCAGCTCATCAATATTTTGCGCATCACGGGCAGTACCCAGTGTTGCAGTAACCAGCGCCTGAGTTTCACCACGGGTGAACAACGCAGAACCATGGGTACGTGGCAATACACCAGTACGCACATCCAGACCACGGATCATGTCTTTTTCGCGGCCATCGATACGTGGCTCGCCACGCAATACGCGGCTACGAACGACGTTTTTCTCAACATCGCCCAGAATGTCATGAATCTCGCTAGCATCTAAAGATTCATCTTGTGCCAACAGCGCTTCAGTGACGTCAGCTTTAATAGCATCAACCTGAGTATAGCGCTCTTGTTTCTCAGTGATACGATAAGCATCACCCAGACGAGCTTCTGCCAGCTCAGCAACACGCGCGTGCAGCGCTTCGTTAACTGGCTCTGCATGCCAATCCCACTTAGGTTTGCCAACTTCAGCAACCAGAGCGTTGATATTCTCAATCACAACTTGTTGTTGTTCGTGGCCGAAGATGACCGCGCCTAACATTTGATCTTCAGACAGAATCTGTGCTTCTGATTCAACCATCAATACTGCGTCAGCAGTACCGGCAACAACCAGATCCAAGCGGCTCTCTTTCAGCTCATCGGTCGTTGGGTTCAGCACATATTGGTCGTTGATGTAACCAACACGAGCAGCACCAATTGGGCCGTTAAATGGAATACCTGACAGGCTCAGCACTGCTGAGGCACCAATCAGTGCCACGATGTCTGGGTTAACTTGTGGGTTAACAGAAACAACGGTCGCAATCACCTGCACTTCGTTCAAGAAGCTGTCTGGGAACAGTGGGCGGATCGGACGGTCAATCAGACGTGAAGTCAGTGTTTCGCCTTCACTTGGGCGGCCTTCACGACGGAAGAAGCTACCTGGGATACGGCCAGCAGCGTAAGTACGCTCCTGATAATTAACGGTCAGAGGGAAGAAGCTCTGACCTGGCTTGGCTTTCTTTTGGCCAACAACAGTCACAAATACTGCGGTGTCGTCCATGCTTACCATTACAGCAGCCGTTGCCTGGCGAGCCATCATACCGGTTTCAATGGTAACGGTATGTTGACCGTACTGGAATTTACGAATAATCGGAGTCAGCAAAATAGTATCCTTATACTATGCGGTGCCGGATCGTATTGACGACCTCATCCACCTGTTACTAATATCTTCACACTGCATCCTCGCGACTAATGACAATCCTTAACTCTAATTGAGTTAAAGTCTCTCATTAGCCGCGCGAACCTCTGCACCGGAAGATCCTATTTATACCCGTCATCTTTCGATATGTAGCTGTGTTGGCTGCGTTCAATCAGCCGAATCACTTACTTATGTAAGCTCATCGGGACTCTTTCGCTTGCCGCCTTCCTACATCTCGAAATCTATTGGGTAGACAAATCCTATAGAACAACAACAATATACTAACGTATTTTATCATTGCTTCTTAGAAAAAAGGGGCCAATTTGGCCCCTTTCTCCCGAAACTCGCAGACTTAGCGACGCAGACCCAGACGCTCGATCAGGGAAGCATAACGTGCTACATCTTCACGCTTCAGGTAGTCCAGCAGCTTACGACGCGTGGATACCATACGCAGCAGACCACGACGGCTGTGGTGATCTTTTTTGTGCTCGGAGAAGTGACCTTGCAAATGGTTAATTTGAGCAGTCAACAGAGCAACCTGAACTTCGCTTGAACCGGTGTCATTGGTACCGCGACCGAAGTCAGCAACAATTTTAGCTTTCGCTTCAACACTTAGAGACATGATACAACTCCAAATATATAGATAAATTAAAACAGGCGCCGATCTCTAATTCAGCAACCCAATATGTAAGCCGCACTATTCTACTCTTTGCACTGCGGAATCGCAAGGTAGCCGCCTTCCTGCAACTCGAATTATATAGAGTATGGCCTACAGTGCATCTTCCTGCGCCTCTACTACCAGGCGTTTGGGTGCAACACGGCCATCCTCTGCGATAGTGCCGATACCAATGAAGTTACGCTCTTCGCCTTCAGTGATACGGACCATACCTTCGCTTGGCGCGCCAGCAACATGCACCGGTTGCCCTTGCTTTACATAGGCTGCAACAGCAGGTAACAGATTGACTTCAGGGAAGTTTAATACTGCACTGTCCATCGGTAGCAACAGTAAATCCAGCTCTGGATTTGGTGAGCGCTCTTCTGCCTGTGCCACTTCAACTATGGCAGTCAACTGCTCTAAAGTCACCATGCGATCACTTGGGTAAGCGGCCACTTGCAAACGACGCAGATAGCTAACATGTGCCCCACAGCCTAATAATTCACCCAAATCATCAACAATAGTGCGAATGTAGGTACCTTTTGAGCAATGAATTTCCAGCTCAAGATCATTGCCTTCCCAGCGAATAAACAGCAATTCATACACGGTAATGCTACGGGCGTCGCGCTCTACTTCAATCCCCTGCCGGGCATATTCATACAACGGTTTACCTTGATGCTTCAGTGCCGAATACATGGAAGGTATCTGCTGGCTATCGCCGCGGAAACTATCCAGAGCAGCATCCATCTGCGCCTGAGTGACGTTAACTTCACGCTCACTGATTAACGCACCTTCGGCATCCGAAGTATCTGTGCGCTGGCCCAAACGGGCAACCACCAGGTAGCGCTTATCAGAATCCAGCAAGAATTGAGAGAATTTGGTCGCTTCACCAAGACAGATAGGCAACATACCGGTCGCCAGTGGATCGAGTGCACCGGTATGGCCTGCGCGGTTAGCGCTAAAGAGACGTTTTACTTTCTGCAAAACGTCATTAGAGGAGAGGCCCAGCGGCTTATCCAATAACAGAACGCCGTTAATGTCACGGCCGCGACGACGTGGACGCCCCATTACTTCTCCTCGTCGTTACCTGGATTAACCTGACGTTCTACATCATTTTTGATGACGTTAGTCACCAGGTTAGACATCCGCATGCCTTCAATCAATGAGTTATCATAAGCGAAGGTCAGTTCCGGTACGATACGCAAGCGCATCGCTTTACCCAGCAGAGTGCGGATATAACCAGAGGCATCTTGCAGTGCTTTAATGCCATTTTTAACTGTATCCGGGTCTGCGTTATCGGTTAACACATTCAGGAAGGTCACAAAGACTTTAGCGTAAGCCAAATCACGGGACAGCTCGATACCGGATACGGTAGCCATGCCAACACGTGGGTCTTTGATTTCGCGTTGTAAGATGAGTGCGATCTCTTTTTGCATTTCCTGCGAAACACGTTGAGAACGGCTGAATTCTTTTGCCATTTGGATTCTCCAGACAAATTGGGGGGCCAAGGCCCCCCAAATGGATATAAGCAGATCTGAGGCGATTAATCGATAGTACGTTTGATTTCGATAATTTCGAAGACTTCGATCACATCACCAGTACGGACGTCGTTATAGTTCTTAACGCCGATACCACACTCCATACCATTACGAACTTCGTTAACGTCATCTTTGAAGCGGCGCAGAGATTCCAGCTCGCCTTCATAGATAACCACGTTGTCACGCAGAACACGGATTGGATTGTTACGCTTAATCACACCCTCAGTAACCATACAACCTGCAATGGCGCCAAATTTCGGTGATTTAAACACATCACGAACTTCAGCCAGACCAATGATTTGTTGTTTGTACTCAGGTGCCAACATACCACTCATCGCCTGTTTGACTTCGTCGATCAGGCTATAAATTACTGAGTAGTAACGTAGATCCAGACCTTCAGTTTCAACGACACGACGGGCTGAAGCATCAGCACGAACGTTAAAGCCAAGGATGATTGCGCCAGAAGCTGCGGCCAGTGTTGCGTCAGTTTCGGTGATACCACCAACGCCTGAGCCAACAATACGCACTTTCACTTCATCGGTAGACAGATTTTCCAGTGAATCACAGATAGCTTCACAAGAACCCTGTACGTCAGACTTGATTACGATGTTCAGTTCAGAAACTTCGCCTTCGGTCATGTTAGCAAACATGTTTTCCAGCTTAGATTTCTGCTGACGAGCCAGTTTGACTTCGCGGAATTTGCCCTGACGGTACAGTGCAACTTCACGAGCTTTCTTCTCATCACGAACCACGGTCACTTCATCACCGGCAGCAGGAACACTGGACAGACCCAGGATTTCAACCGGAATAGACGGACCAGCAGACGTGATATCACGGCCCAACTCGTCACGCATAGCACGTACACGGCCATACTCAAAGCCACACAGTACGATATCACCTTTGTTCAAGGTACCTTTCTGAACCAGCACGGTAGCAACAGGGCCACGGCCTTTATCCAAGAAGGATTCGATAACCACACCGTTTGCCATGCCAGTACGAACTGCTTTCAGTTCCAGAACTTCAGCTTGCAGCAGGATTGCGTTCAACAATTCATCAATACCGATACCAGCTTTCGCAGATACGTTGATGAACTGAGAGTCACCGCCCCACTCTTCTGGCTGGACACCGTACTGAGACAGCTCGGTTTTAACGCGGTCTGGATCAGCTTCTGGCTTATCGATTTTGTTCACTGCAACCACAACCGGCACTTTCGCCGCTTTGGCATGCTGAATAGCTTCGATAGTCTGTGGCATCACGCCATCGTCGGCTGCAACAACCAACACCACGATATCAGTCGCCTGAGCACCACGGGCACGCATTGAAGTAAACGCGGCGTGTCCTGGGGTATCCAGGAAGGTGATCATGCCGTTTTCAGTTTCAACGTGATAAGCACCGATGTGCTGTGTAATACCACCGGCCTCACCTGACGCCACTTTCGTGGAGCGGATGTAATCCAGCAGAGAGGTTTTACCGTGGTCAACGTGGCCCATGATGGTCACAACCGGAGCGCGGTGCTCGGCTGCGGCTTCAGCGCCAGTATCACGGTCGCTCATCAAAGCTTCTTCCAGTTCGTTTTCACGACGCAGAATCACTTTGTGGCCCATCTCTTCAGCAACCATCTGTGCTGTTTCTTGATCGATAACCTGGTTAATGGTTGCCATAGCACCCAGTTTCATCATTGCTTTGATGACCTGAGAGCCTTTAACAGCCATTTTGTTTGCCAGTTCAGCAACTGTTACAGTCTCACCAATCACAACATCGCGGTTAACCGCAACAACAGGCTTGTTGAAGCTCTGTTGAAGTGTGCTTGGTTTACGTTTGCCTTTACGGCCAACAGCACGTGCTTCTTCACGATCAGCTTTAGACTCGGAGAGTTTATTGCCTTTTTTCTGCTTAGTTGCTTTACCACCACGAGTGCGGCTACGGCGATCACCTTCAACTTTGGCGTCGTTTTCGTCTTCCGCGGCGCGCGCATGTTGTGAAGTGGTTACATGGTAGTCAGCAGACTCAGTCTGCTCAGCCACAGGTGCTGGCCATTTACCTTCGTTTTCGGCTGCCATTTTACGGGCTTCCTCAGCAACGCGTTTAGCATCTTCCTCGACCTTACGGCGTGTTTCTTCTTCTACTGAGCGTTTCAGCTCGGCAGCTTCAGCTTCACGGCGTGCTTTATCGGTCTGAGCTGGCTTGATTTTTTCGTCGGTTTGTTGATTCGTCACTTTTTCTTTTTCCGCTGCTTGGCGTTTAGCTTTTTCAGCGGCCTCACGTTTGGCTTGTTCTTCGGCCGCACGTTTAGCTTTTTCTTCAGCGATTTTCTGCGCTGCTGCTTCCGCTTCACGTTGTGCCTGCTCTTCCGCTTCACGCTGTGCCTGCTCTTCCGCTTTAGCTTGTTCAGCTTCCGGCGTATTTACATAAGTGCGTTTCTTGCGGACCTCGATTTGCACCGATTTACTTTTTCCGCCGGTGCTCGGAATATTCAAGGTGCTACGCGTTTTGCGTTGCAACGTGAGTTTATTCGGCGCACTACCGTGTTCACGGTTTAAGTGCGCCAGTAATGTTTCTTTTTCTTGCTGGGTAACTGAGTCTACTTCAGACTTCTTGATCCCTGCATCAGCAAATTGCTGTACCAGGCGATCAACTGGGGTCTGAATCTCAGCTGCCAGCGATTTTACGGTTACATCTGTCATGCTGTTCCTTCCTGCTACAGTTTATTACGCGTTATCGCCAAACCAACAGATATTACGTGCGGCCATAATCAGCTCGCCGGCTTGCTCATCGCTAAGCCCTTCAATATCTGCCAGATCGTCGATACCCTGCTCGGCAAGATCTTCCAGCGTACACACACCGCGCGCAGCCAATTTGAATGCCATGCTACGTTCCAGACCCGCCAGGTTCAGCAGATCATCAGCGGGTTTTTGGTCGCCAAGACTTTCTTCTTGTGCCAGGGCCAGCGTGGTCAATGCAGCTTTGGCGCGATCACGCAGCGCTTCAACCGTATCTTCGTCAAGACCGTCGATTTCCAGAAGTTCTTTCATTGGCACGTAAGCCAATTCTTCCAGAGAAGAGAAACCTTCCTCTACCAATATGGTGGCAAAGTCCTCATCGATATCAAGATATTTGGTGAAGGTATCAATAGCGGCATGAGCTTCGGCCTGATGCTTCGCCTGAAGATCGTCCGCCGTCATTACGTTCAGTTCCCAGCCACTCAGTTGTGCTGCTAAACGTACGTTCTGGCCGTTACGGCCAATTGCCTGTGCCAAGTTGCTGGCTTCAACGGCAACATCCATCGTGTGTCTGTCTTCATCAACCACAATAGACGCAACATCAGCTGGCGCCATGGCATTAATAACAAACTGGGCTGGATTATCATCCCACAATACAATATCAATGCGCTCACCGCCAAGCTCGCTGGAAACAGCCTGAACTCGGGCACCACGCATACCTACACAAGCACCGACTGGATCGATACGTTTGTCGTTGGTTTTGACCGCAATTTTAGCACGCGAGCCAGGATCACGGGCGGCAGCTTTAATTTCGATCAATTCTTCGCCAATTTCTGGCACTTCAATACGGAACAGTTCGATCAGCATTTCAGGACGTGAACGGCTGACAAACAACTGAGCACCGCGAGCTTCTGGACGCACGTCATACAGAACACCACGGATACGGTCGCCTGGACGGAAGTTTTCACGCGGTAGCATGTCTTCACGGCCAATAACGGCTTCAGCATTGTTACCCAGATCCAGTGCAATACTGTCACGGTTAACTTTTTTCACCACACCGGTAACAATTTCGCCCAGATACTGACGGAACTGATCAACCACCATAGCACGTTCGGCTTCACGTACTTTCTGTACGATGACCTGTTTAGCTGTTTGGGTTGTGATACGGTCAAAAGTAACAGATTCAATCTGGTCTTCGACATAATCACCCAACTGGAGGGTTGGATCTTCATATTGAGCCGCATCCAACGTGATTTCACGCGTTGGCATGGTAACTTCGTCAACTGCGACCCAACGGCGGAAAGTGTCGAAATCACCGGTTTTACGGTCGATGCTGACGCGAACTTCAATTTCTTGTTCGTATTTTTTCTTGGTCGCTGTCGCTAGAGCGGTTTCCAACGCCTCAAAAATCTTCTCGCGCGGAAGGGATTTCTCATTGGAAACTGCTTCTACAACAGCCAGAATCTCTTTGTTCATCCTAGTTGCCTCATCCAAACTTTAAAAGTGGGGTACCAGGTTCGCTTTCTGGATGTTGCTCAGCGCGAACACTTCATCTTTTCCATCCACAGTAACCGTGATCATTTCACCATCAACGGCTTTAATAATGCCCTGCCATTTACGGCGGTTCTGCATTGCCATACGCAAAACCAAAGTGACTTCTTCACCGAGGTAACGAGTATAATGTTCAGCGGTGAACATAGGGCGATCAAGGCCCGGAGAGGAAACTTCTAAGTTGTAAGCGACCGTAATTGGATCTTCTACGTCCAATACAGCGCTGACCTGGTGGCTGACATCAGCACAAGCATCAACAGTGATTCCGTCGTCACTATCAATATAGATTCGTAGCGTCGATTGGCGCCCCCGGATGAACTCGATGCCGACTAATTCATAGCCTAAGGCCTCAACCGGTGCTGAAATTATCTCTGTTAACTTTTGTTCTAATGTGGACAAGCCCACCCCCAAGACATAAAAAAAGGGCCTAATAGCCCAGTGATTCTGCTGTCAAATAACAAAAAACCCCGAAATTCGGGGCTTTATGCAACTGGACCCTGTTTGCCGCAAAGCGGCTTCGGTACAACTTTCTGACAAGTATTTTTTTCAAATTGAAATCGAAAGTATCTGAGGTCTACCGAATACAACATTTGAAAAAAAACACTTTAGGAAAGTGGTTGCGGGGGCCGGATTTGAACCGACGACCTTCGGGTTATGAGCCCGACGAGCTACCAGGCTGCTCCACCCCGCGTCCGAAAACGTGGCAAATATTACGTTGATAACGACAAAAAAGCAAGTTATCTGACTGATTTGGTACCGAGGACGGGACTTGAACCCGTAAGCCCAATCGGGCACTACCACCTCAAGGTAGCGTGTCTACCAATTCCACCACCCCGGCACTGATTCAACTGGTTGTTTTTACTATTTAAGTCGTCACAACCATTTTAAAACTTTTTTCTATCGTTACTACTTACTGCTGGCAAAACATTACTGCGGGATATCGCTACTTGGCTTAGCTGGTGCTACTGGAGCTGTAGTCTGCTCAGTTTTTGCAGGCGTACCCAAGTTTTCCCACTCGCTGCCTGTATGGCCCTGGTTGGTGCTCATATTGCCCAGAATCAAGCTAATGACGAAGAACAGCGTCGCCAATAAAGCCGTCATGCGAGTCATAAAGTTACCGGAACCATTCGAACCGAACAGAGTTGCAGACGCACCTGCTCCGAATGAGGCTCCCATATCCGCGCCTTTACCTTGCTGCAACATGATCAGAGCAACTAGCCCAATCGAAATCAGCAAGAAAAATACCAGAAGAGCTTCGTACATAGTTGTACCTGTATCCTTGCGGATTCACCGCATGCCAAATGCTTTTCACCCATCAGCGGGGACTTATTCACCCACTTAAGCGGGTGTGAATACTAACCAAAGCGCATAGTACACGCAAGGGCAATTTCACAACACGAGTTCATTTGCAGAAAAAAGCGTCAAGTTATTCAACTTCAGCGCAATTTATGGGGGAAAGAGTCACACCCTCCCCCATAAAAGCACCATTAACCTGCCGCTTTCACCGCATCTGCGATCCGGTTTGCCATTTCAGCAATCAATGATTCTTCAGCATCACCTTCAACCATCACGCGGATTAATGGTTCGGTACCTGATTTACGCAACAGAACGCGGCCACGATCACCCAATTCTTTTTCAACCTGGCGAGTCACTTCTTCAACTGCCTCAGATTTAAGAGGATTGTGTTCACCAGAGAAACGTACGTTCACCAGGATTTGTGGCAATAGCTTCATGCCACTGCATAAATCATGCAGGCTCATGTGATTACGTACCATAGCAGTAAGCACTTGCAAACCAGCAACAATGCCGTCACCGGTGGTAGTTTTATCCAGTAAAATTACATGACCTGAGTTTTCAGCACCAATGCGCCAGCCTTTCTCTTGCATGGCTTCCAGTACGTAGCGGTCACCCACTTTGGCACGAACAAACGGAATACCCAGTTCTTTTAGAGCCAGCTGTAAACCCATGTTACTCATTAGCGTACCAACCGCACCGCCTTTCAGTTGACCCTGACGCAAGCCTTCGCGCGCGATGATATACAAAATCTGGTCGCCATCAACCTTGTTGCCCAGATGGTCAACCATCATCAAGCGGTCACCATCACCGTCAAATGCCAGGCCAACATGTGCATCTTCAGCCAGCACACGCGCTTGCAGCAAGCGAACATCCGTGGCACCACATTCTTCATTGATATTCATGCCATCAGGTTCACAGCCGATGGTGATAACATTTGCCCCGAGTTCACGTAATACACTTGGGGCGATGTGATAGGTGGCACCATTGGCGCAATCGACCACAATTTTTAACTCTTTCAGGCTAAGTTCGCTCGGGAATGTGCCTTTACAGAACTCAATGTAGCGCCCGGCCGCATCCACGATACGGTTAGCTTTACCCAATTCGGCAGATTCAACGCAGGTTAATGGTTTTTCCATTTCTGCTTCAATAGCCTCCTCCACATCATCAGGCAGTTTGGTGCCATCAATTGAGAAGAATTTAATGCCATTATCTTCGAAAGGGTTATGGGACGCTGAAATAACAATACCCGCTTCAGCGCGGAAAGTTCGGGTCAGATAAGCAACAGCAGGGGTCGGCATTGGGCCGGTAAATGATGCCGATAGCCCAGCGGCGGCCAAGCCGGCTTCCAGCGCCGATTCCAGCATGTAGCCGGAAATACGCGTATCTTTACCGATGATAATTTTACGAGAACCATGTCGAGCCAGAACCTTACCGGCAGCCCAGCCGAGCTTTAATACAAAATCAGGCGTAATCGGACTCTCACCCACTTTGCCGCGAATGCCATCTGTACCAAAGTATTTACGGTTACTCATAATTTTTATTTATCCCTTCGCTGAAAGTGTTGCCTCGACGATACGCATCGCCTCGACAGTTTCTTTGACATCATGCACTCGGACAATCTGTGCGCCTTGCATAGCGGCAATGACAGCACAAGCGACACTCCCGATGACCCGCTGTTGTGGCGGAACATGTAATAGCTGACCCACCATCGATTTTCGCGACATTCCCACTAACAATGGCAACCCAAAATGATGCAGTTCAGCCAGTCGCGCCAATAACTGGTAATTATGCGCCAAATTTTTGCCGAAACCGAAGCCTGGGTCGAGTAACAATTTACTTTTTGCGATACCGGCCGCAACACAGCGAGCAATATGGTATTCAAAGAACTGGTTTACATCAGCCAGTAAATCATCGTAATGCGGTGACTGCTGCATACTTTGCGGTTGCCCCTGCATATGCATCAGGCACACCGGCAGACCGGTTTTTGCCGCAGCGTCGAGCGCACCTGGCTCTTGTAATGAGCGGATATCATTAATCAGATGGGCACCAGCTTGAGCAGATTCAGTGATAACCGCCGCTTTAGAGGTATCTACAGATAACCAAGTATCAAAGCGCTTGGCTAATGCCTCGACAACTGGCACTACCCGATCAAGCTCCTCCTGCTCACTCACTTGTGCAGCACCAGGGCGGGTGGACTCGCCACCAATATCAATCAGCGTAGCACCTGCTGATAACATCAATTGGGCATGCTGTAATGCTTTATCAATATTATTGTGATGTCCACCATCCGAAAACGAATCCGGGGTGACATTCAAGATACCCATAACGTGTGGGAGAGAGAGATCCAGAACCCGATCTCTGGCAGTTAAATGCATGTCATCGCACCTTAAAAGTGGCAGTTCACGTCAATTTTATATCTTAGAAAAAGAAAAACCCCAGGCAAGCCCGAGGTTTATATTAATCACAACGCTTTATACTCGGTATACTTCAAGCTGCATGTGCGTTAGCTGCTCTCTCTCACCCGAATCATTGACTGGCGTCAACTCATCGGGATTCATTCACTTGCCGCCTTCCTGCAACTCGAATTATTTAGAGTATAGATGCCAACAGTTGACTTACTTATCGCCCAACTGTTCTGACATGGTATTTGAATTGCCTGGCGTTGGTACATTTGGCTCATCAACCGGCGTTGGTGCCTTTGGTGTGCTGTCATTGTCAGATGATTTATTCTTGGTCGCATCATCCCAGCCCGCTGGCGGGCGAACTTCTTTGCGATTCATCAAATCATCAATCTGCGGTGCATCAATCGTTTCATACTTCATCAAAGCATCTTTCATGGTATGCAGAACATCCATATTTTCCATCAGCAATGTACGTGCACGCTGATAGTTACGCTCGACAAGTAACTTAACTTCCTGATCGATAATACGCGCAGTTTCATCAGACATATGCTTGGCTTTTGCCACAGAACGGCCAAGGAATACCTCGCCTTCTTCTTCAGCATACAGCAACGGCCCCAGTTTTTCGGAGAAGCCCCACTGCGTCACCATGTTACGCGCGATAGACGTGGCAACTTTGATATCATTCGATGCACCGGTAGAGACTTTTTCCGGCCCGTAAATGATCTCTTCAGCAAGACGACCACCGTATAAGGTAGAGATCTGGCTTTCCAGTTTCTGACGGCTAGCGCTGATAGCATCACCTTCCGGCAGGAAGAATGTTACACCCAACGCACGACCACGGGGAATAATGGTCACTTTATGTACTGGGTCATGTTCAGGTACCAGACGACCGATGATCGCATGGCCTGCTTCATGATAAGCCGTTGATTCTTTTTGTGCTTCTGTCATTACCATGGAGCGACGTTCCGCACCCATCATAATTTTATCTTTCGCTTTCTCAAACTCAGCCATCGAAACAACACGCTTGTTACCACGAGCAGCAAACAACGCGGCTTCGTTGACCAGGTTAGCCAGGTCAGCACCAGAGAAGCCTGGTGTACCACGTGCAATAACTGAAGCATCGATATCGGTATCTAATGGCACGCGGCGCATATGAACTTTAAGAATCTGTTCACGACCACGGACATCAGGTAAACCAACCACAACCTGACGGTCAAAACGACCTGGACGCAGTAACGCCGGGTCAAGAACGTCTGGACGGTTAGTTGCTGCGATGACGATGATGCCTTCATTGCCTTCAAAGCCATCCATTTCAACCAGCATTTGGTTCAGTGTCTGTTCACGTTCGTCATGACCACCACCCAAACCAGCGCCACGTTGACGGCCTACCGCATCGATTTCATCGATAAAGATGATACAAGGTGCGGCTTTTTTAGCCTGCTCAAACATGTCACGGACACGGGATGCACCCACACCAACGAACATTTCTACGAAGTCAGAACCAGAAATAGTGAAGAATGGCACTTTAGCTTCACCTGCAATGGCTTTCGCCAGCAAGGTTTTACCTGTCCCTGGAGGACCAACCATCAATACGCCTTTCGGAATCTTACCGCCCAGTTTCTGGAAGCGGCTTGGCTCACGCAGATAGTCAACCAATTCACTGACTTCTTCTTTTGCTTCGTCGCAACCGGCCACATCAGCAAAAGAGGTTTTTATTTGATCTTCTGTCAGCATGCGAGCTTTGCTCTTGCCAAAGGACATCGCCCCTTTGCCGCCGCCACCTTGCATTTGACGCATAAAGAAGATCCAGACCCCAATCAACAACAACATTGGGAACCAGGAAATAAAGATAGAGGCCAGCAAGCTCGGCTCTTCCGGTGGCTCACCAACAACTTTCACATTTTTAGTCAATAAGGTATCTAACAGCTTTGGATCGTTGACCGGAATGAAAGTCGTATATTTGCTGTTATCTTTCTTACTGACGTTAATTTCACGCCCATTAATACGCGCTTCACGAACCTGTTCTTGGGTTACGTCGGACATGAAAGTAGAGTAATCCACTTTACGGCCATTCGATTCGCTGGGTCCAAAGCTCTGGAATACAGACATCAGTACGACTGCAATAACTAACCAGAGAATTAGGTTTTTCGCCATGTCACTCAAGGGATTAACCTCATATTACAACTGTGTTAACAAACAGCGTTAGGGTACTACAGTTTCCGCCCTGTCGCTACAATGTACACTTCACGCGATCGCGCACGAGAAGCGTCTGGCTTACGAATCTTAACTTTCGTAAACAGGGAGCGAATTTCCCGTAGGTATTCATCAAAGCCATCTCCCTGAAACACCTTCACCAGGAAACTTCCGCCTGGCGCAAGTACATCACGACACATATCTAAAGCTAATTCAACCAGATACATTGATTTAGGTATATCGACTGCCGGAGTACCACTCATATTCGGGGCCATATCACACATGACCACCTGAACTTTTTTATCCCCAACACGCTCAAGTAAAGCTTTCAGGACTAGTTCATCACGAAAATCGCCCTGAAGGAAATCGACACCAACGATAGGATCCATTGGTAGAAGATCACATGCGATGACCCGCCCTTTACCGCCTATTTGGGTTACTGCATATTGGGACCAACCGCCGGGTGCAGCGCCTAAATCGACTACTGTCATACCGGGTTTAAAAAGTTTATCGTTCTGTTGTATTTCATCAAGTTTAAACCAGGCGCGAGAGCGTAGCCCCTTTTTCTGTGCCTGAATTACATATTTATCGCTAAAGTGTTCTTGTAACCAGCGACTAGAGCTAGCCGAACGCTTTTTATTAGACATCTCTTTTTCCAACTATCTTAATTAAGAGCCCGCGCATCTGTTGCTTAGCTCGCGTAAACTCCCCATCGACGTAGACCGATTTGGTGATACACATGAGATGGCGGTAGAATGAACCGTTTTCAATCCCAACTTAAGCAAAAAAGACGATGAATCTGAATAACAAACAAAAACAGCACCTGAAAAGCCTGGCCCATCCATTAAAGCCAGTAGTCATGCTGGGCAATAACGGGTTAACCGAAGGGGTGCTGGCTGAAATCGAACAAACGCTGGAACATCATGAACTTATTAAGGTGAAGATCACTGCTGAAGAGCGTGAAACCAAAGCCCTAATTGCTGATGCCATCGTGCGTGAGACCGGTGCCGTTAACGTCCAAATCATCGGTAATATTTTAGTGCTCTATCGCCCAGCGAAAGAGCGGAAAATTATTTTACCGCGTTAATGGCGCTTGTTTTAGAGAAAAGGTGCCATGCACTTTGTTCTGATAAAAGGCCGCAAGCGGCCTTTTACTTTTCTTTACAACTTCATTTTTGAGAAATAACGCGTAATAGCTGCTCAGATGGACAAGTATTACACATAATCCACGCTAAGAATTTCATATTCTACTTCGCCGCCTGGAGTTCGAATAACAACGACGTCATCAACTTCCTTACCAATCAGGCCACGAGCGATAGGTGAGTTAACCGAAATAAGATTTTGTTTAAAATCCGCTTCATCATCACCCACAATCCGGTATTGCTGCTCTTCTTCGCTATCCACATTTAATACACGAACCGTGGCACCAAAAATAACGCGGCCATTATTAGGCATTCTGGTGATATCAATCACCTGCGCATTAGAGAGTTTTGCTTCTATTTCTTGAATCCGGCCTTCACAGAACCCTTGTTGCTCGCGGGCTGCATGATATTCCGCATTTTCTTTCAAGTCACCGTGTTCGCGGGCAGTGGCGATATCAGCAATAATTTTAGGGCGACGAACGCCTTTTAAAAAATCCAGCTCTTCACGCAGTTTCTCTGCGCCATTTACCGTCATCGGAATCTGTTTCATCTTTTAAATACCTCTAAATCTATCCTGTTCAAAAAACCGTCATCCTAACGTTTTCGAATGAAAATGCGGCTAGTTTGATAGCCTACCCGCCTCCAGGCGATAAACAAAAAAAATCACCCCGGAGCCAAAACCCCAAGTCAGGATCAATTCTGCATTTTGATATGCATTTTAACGTAGAGTTCCTTTAGGGTCATCGTTTACTTTCGCCCTCGTTGCACCGTAGTATGGCAACACGTTATTCAGCAGTTATACCGAAATTATGCATTTTTCACGAATTGTCAGTGGATTGGCCTGTGCTATTGCGATCAATATCAGCATATCTAACGCCAATGCGGCTCAGGTCGAAAATTACACACAGTATCTGCCTGATGGGGCAAATCTTGCGTTAGTAGTACAAAAAATCGGGGCTACGACTCCAGCAATAGACTATCACGCTCAGCAGATGGTCTTACCCGCCAGTACGCAAAAAGTCCTGACCGCATTGGCCGCTTTGCTACAGCTTGGACCTGATTTTCGCTTCAATACCACACTAGAAAGTCACGGCCCGATCACCGACGGTGTGTTGCGCGGCAATTTAATTGCACGTTTTGACGGTGACCCCACTTTAACACGCCAGCAGTTGCGTAATATGGTGGCTACGCTAAGAAAAGCCGGTGTAAAACAAGTTGCAGGTGATTTGATCATTGATACGTCGGTTTTTGCCAGCCACGACAAAGCACCCGGTTGGCCGTGGAACGATATGACACAATGTTTTAGTGCCCCACCTGCGGCGGCCATTGTCGATCGTAACTGTTTTTCAGTCTCACTATACAGCGCGCCTAATCCGGGCGACATGGCATTTATCCGAGTTGCATCCTATTATCCGGTGCAGATGTTCAGTGAAGTACGTACTTTAGCTAAAGGTTCACCAGATGCGCAATATTGCGAGTTAGATGTCGTTCCAGGCGAATTAAACCGATTCACGCTTACCGGATGCCTGACACAACGCAGTGAACCGCTGCCTCTGGCCTTTGCAGTACAAAATGGTGCCAGCTATGCCGGTGCCATCTTGAAAGATGAACTAAAAAAAGCGGATATTCAGATTGACGGCAGCCTACGTCGGCAGACGACCCCCAATGCCGCTGGCACCGTGCTAGCCCAAGCACAGTCAGCACCGTTACATGACTTACTGAAAATCATGTTGAAAAAGTCTGACAACATGATTGCCGATACCGTGTTCAGGACCATTGGTCATCAGCGATTTGGTGTACCGGGCACATGGCGCGCTGGTGCCGATGCGGTACGTCAGGTTCTGCGCCAGAAGGCCGGTGTGGATCTGGGGAACAGTATTGTCGTGGATGGGTCGGGTTTGTCACGTCATAATCTCATTTCGCCGGCAACCATGATGCAAGCTTTGCAATATATAGCTCAACATGATCAAGAACTTAATTTTATCTCAATGCTGCCATTATCGGGCTATGACGGTACATTACGTTATCGTGGTGGCCTGCATGAAGCGGGTGTTGATGGCAAAGTTTCGGCCAAAACCGGGGCACTACAAGGCGTATACAATCTGGCCGGATTTATTACTACCGCCAGTGGGCAGCGCATGGCATTTGTCCAATTCTTGTCGGGTTACGCCGTACCACCTGAAGATCAAAAAAATCGTCGGGCACCTTTGGTTCGCTTCGAAAGCCGCCTGTATAAAGACATCTATCAGAATAATTAAAAATTATGAAACTACTGATTGTTGAAGATGATGAACTGCTGCAACGCGGGATAGCTATGGCCCTGACCAATCAGGGCTATGCCTGTGACTGTGCCGGTACCGCAGCCGAAGCGCACAGTTTATTACACACCAGTCAGTACAGCATGGTAATCCTCGATCTCGGCCTGCCGGATCAAGATGGTGCCGTGTTGTTGCGTCAATGGCGGCGCCAGCATGTCACCTTACCGGTACTTATCCTCACCGCCCGTGATGCACTGGAAGATCGGGTTGACGGGCTGGATGCCGGTGCTGACGATTACCTTATCAAACCTTTCGCGTTAGCCGAGTTACTGGCACGCGTTCGCGCATTGATTCGTCGTTATCAGGGGCAAAGTGACAATTTGGTGCAACAAGATGACCTGAGCCTTAACTTATCAACACAGCAAGTCTGTTTGCAGGATCAGCCGCTGGAAATCACACCCAAAGAGTTTGCGATCCTCTCGCGCTTAATTATGCGGGCCGGCCAAACCGTTAACCGTGAGTTATTACAGCAGGATCTGTATACCTGGAATGATGATCTCGGCTCCAACACGCTAGAAGTGCATATCCATAATCTTCGCCGCAAATTAGGCAAAGATCGTATTCGTACCGTAAGGGGTATTGGCTATCGTCTGGAGGCACAATCATGATCAGTATGCGACGCCGTCTGATTTTAATGCTGGCGTTAATATTATTGGTTACCCAGTTGATTAGTGCCTTTTGGTTATGGCATGAAAGTCAGGAACAAATCAGCTTCCTGGTTGATGAAACCCTTAGCGCACAAGCGCGTAATGAGCGGGTTGATACGGAAATAGCGGAAGCCATTGCATCACTGCTTGCGCCGTCGCTCATCATGATGGCCATCACCCTTTTGCTCTCTTTCTGGGCGATCAGTTGGATTATTCGTCCACTTGATCAATTGCAAAAAAAGCTGGCTGAACGTTCAGCCGATAATCTCACCCCAGTGATTGTTAAGAGCGATATGCAAGAAATCGTCTCTGTAACATCGACACTTAACCAGTTGTTATTCCGGCTCTCTAATACTATTGCGCAAGAACGCCTGTTCACTGCCGATGCCGCACATGAGTTACGCACACCTCTGGCCGGGATTCGTCTGCACCTTGAGTTGATGGAACAACAAGGGATCACTGAAAGTAAATCATTGATTAGTCGCATCGACTTATTGATGCATACTATTGAACAGTTACTGACACTATCCAGAGCAGGCCAAAATTTTGCTAGTGGCCTATATCAATCTCTTGATTGGACTGAAAATGTGGTGCAGCCACTGCAAGATGAATTACAGGAAATGTGTGATCTTCGGCAACAAACTATCCAGTGGGAATTCCCGCCTTATGCCAAGACAGAAGGTGACGCCACGCTGCTGCGCCTGATGTTGCGAAATCTAGTTGAAAATGCCCATCGTTATAGCCCGGTTGGTAGCCAGATTTCAGTCAAACTCGTTACTGAAAACTTGGGTGCCATTCTGCAAGTGATGGATGAAGGGCCGGGAATAAAACCAGAACAGGCGGGTGAATTGACTCAAGCGTTTCGTCGTATGGATCAACGCTATGGCGGCAGTGGGTTAGGGCTAAATATCGTGATCCGTATTGTGCAACTGCACCAAGGCAGGTTAACACTGGAGAACCGCCCAGACCGTTCAGGACTGCAGGCGCAATGCTGGATACCTGCCGTCACCCATGGCACGGCGTTACCTCCATTTAGCTAGTGTCGCCCATTAGGTGTTCAAATAAAAGGGCCGCCACAGGTGAAGTGGCAGCCCTCATTTATACTCATAACAACGTTATGACTCACAACAACCGGAAATTTAACGTTCGTAGATAAACTCTACGCCGTCATCATCTTCCTCATCCCAATCGTCGTCATCTTCTTCTACCGCTGCCGCTTCCACTTCAGCCAGTTGTTCACGGTGATAATCATCCCACATGAATTCAACTTTTTCTGGTGCACTTTCTGCAATGGCCATAGCTTTAGGTTGGGTGTTGAGGAATTTCATGACATCCCAGCACAGCGCGTTTACATTGTCGCGATTTGCTGCGGAAATCATGTAGTACTTATCTTCCCATCCCAGCGCTTCTACAATGGCTTTAGCGCGAACCTCAGCTTCTTCTGTACCTATCAGGTCAATCTTATTGAAAACAAGCCAGCGTGGCTTCTCTGCAAGATTTTCGCTGTATTGCTGTAACTCATTAACGATGACTTTGGCATTCTCAATCGGATCTGATTCATCGATCGGAGCCAGATCAACCAAGTGCAACAGTACACGACAACGTTCCAGATGCTTCAGGAAGCGAATACCCAGACCAGCACCGTCTGATGCGCCTTCGATCAAACCGGGAATATCGGCAACCACAAAGCTCTGCTCATGATCCATTCGTACAACACCCAGACTTGGGATCAATGTCGTAAATGGATAATCGGCTACTTTTGGTTTAGCCGCAGAGACCGCACGAATAAAGGTGGATTTACCCGCGTTTGGCAAACCTAACATCCCCACATCAGCCAGCAGCAACAACTCAAGCATCAATTCACGTGTTTCGCCTTCAGTACCCATGGTTTTCTGGCGTGGCGCACGGTTTACCGATGATTTGAATCGAGTGTTCCCTAACCCATGGAACCCCCCTTTCGCGACCATCAGAACCTGACCATGGCGGGTCATATCACCCACAATCTCACCCGTTCCCTGATCCAGTACGCGGGTACCAACCGGGACTTTAATGGTGATATCTTTACCACGTTTGCCGGTACAGTCACGGCTCTGGCCATTCTGCCCACGTTCAGCACGGAAAGACTTCACAAAACGGTAATCAATCAGCGTGTTAAGGTTTTCATCGGCCAGCAGGTAAATATCGCCGCCATCACCACCATCACCACCATCAGGGCCACCATTAGGGATATATTTTTCGCGGCGGAAGCTGACACAACCGTTACCACCGTCACCGGCTACAACCAAAATCGTAGCTTCATCAACAAACTTCATTTACTTTCTCCGTAAATCATTCACCGGGCCGCTGCTTTTGCGGAGCAACCAGGTTTATTTCTGTCCGACGTGGCCACCAACGATGTCCAATTGCGGAAAACATTGCGCCGGCCACTACCACGAATGCGCCTGCGTATCCCACAAGATTGAGGGACGGTGCGGCAAACATTTCTGGCCAGGCCAGCGCCAATAGAATTGAAAAAAACAAGGTAAACAACGGTGTCAATGTGACAAGTGCGCTTACCTGAGCTGCCTGCCAGCGCGCCATGGCCTCAGCCAAAGCACCGTAACCCACTAGGGTATTAACCCCACAAAATAGTAAACAGGCAAACTGCCACCCATTTAGCTGAAAAATAACGGCTGGTTTCGCCATTGGGAATAATGCAATTGCACATAAAGTGTACAACAATAATAGAATTTGTTGCGATGCCATACGCCTTAATAGCACCTTCTGGGCGACACCATAGCTGACCCAAACAACCGCTGCACAGACTCCCAATGCCACGCCAAGCGTATAATCAGTCAAACGGGTAAAGATTTCATGCAGACTGGTATTAAAAAATAACAACAAGCCACAAATCAGCATACCCGCACCAATAACCTGGGTAATGCGCATCCGCTCTTTTAAAATCAGCACACTGGCAACCATCATACCGACTGGTGATAATTGCCCGATAACCTGGGATGCCGTCGGACTTAGATATTGTAATGATGAACTGAAGAAGATGAAATTCCCCAGTAGGCCACACGTCGCAACTATCAGTAATACCAGCCAGCGACGTTGGCGAAAAAGTTTAAGCGAGGGTAGCTGACGACGCGAAGCCAGAATAATCCCCAAGCCGATAGCCGCCATCGTGAAGCGATACCAAACAATGGTAAAAGGCTCCATCACCTCAAGCACTTGCTTCATTGCGATCGGCAAGGCACCCCAGAATACGGCAGTGGTTAGTGCCAAAAAAATACCTAAACCAGCCTGCTGCTTCGTATCCATTTTTTACCGAAGGGGTTAACCCTGAAATGTAAAAAGCCCCGCAACGAAATTGCAGGGCTTACATCTATTTACAGGACGCGAAAAACTTATACAGCTTCGATGCTGATAAATTTACGGTTTTTCGGGCCTTTAACTTCGAACTTGACTTTACCGTCAGCCAAAGCAAACAGAGTATGGTCTTTACCGCAACCTACGTTGGTGCCTGCATGGAACTTAGTTCCACGTTGACGAACGATGATGCTGCCTGCCAGAACTGCTTCGCCGCCAAAACGTTTTACGCCAAGACGTTTACTTTCGGAGTCACGACCGTTACGAGTCGAGCCACCAGCCTTTTTATGTGCCATTTATCCGCTCTCCTAAATCTTAAGCGCTGATACCGGTGATTTTAACATCAGTGAACCACTGACGATGACCTTGCTGCTTACGGTAATGCTTACGACGACGGAATTTAACAATCTTAATCTTCTCGCCACGACCGTGAGCAATTACTTCAGCCTTGATCTTGCCACCATCGACTAAAGGAGCGCCGATATTGATTTCTTCACCGTTAGCAATCATCAGAACTTGGTCAAACTCAACAGTTTCACCAGTTGCGATGTCCAGCTTTTCCAGGCGAATGGTTTGACCTTCGCTTACTCGGTGTTGTTTACCACCACTTTGGAAAACCGCGTACATATAAAACTCCGCTTTCCGCGCACTCCACTTTTGTAGTCCAGAGCGCACTATAAATATTCACAATAGGGCGCGAATTCTACGCAAAAATGTAGTGAATGACAAGTATATAATCAGCCCAAGCGAAGAAAAAAAGCACAGTTTCTTACATCATGTTTATTTGATGGATTTTTCAAGTACAATCATAGTCTCAGGGAACGTCATGTAATAATGTGGGCGGTAATCTCATCGCAGTTAAAGAGAAAAACAGCTGAATATAACAATGAACCTAGAAAAGATTATCGAGTTAACCGCGCCGGATATGGCGGCAGTAAACACAACAATTCTCGACCAGTTGAACTCTGATGTTGTTCTCATCAATCAATTGGGCCATTACATTATCAGTGGTGGCGGGAAACGAATTCGCCCTATGATCGCCGTTTTGGTGGCCCGTGCGTTGCACTACCAGGGCAGTAAGCATATCACCGTCGCGGCATTGATTGAATTTATCCACACAGCGACCTTGCTGCATGATGATGTGGTCGATGAATCTGATATGCGCCGTGGTAAAGCGACGGCTAATGCGGCATTTGGTAATGCCGCCAGTGTATTGGTGGGCGACTATATCTATACGCGCTCATTCCAGATGATGACCGGCCTCGAATCACTGCGCGTTCTTACTTTGATGTCAGAAGCCACAAACGTTATTGCTGAAGGTGAAGTCTTACAGTTAATGAACTGTAATAACCCAGACATCACTGAAGAAAACTATATGCAGGTTATTTACAGCAAAACGGCTCGCTTGTTTGAGGCAGCTTCACAATCTGCGGCCGTGCTGGCGGATGCCACTGAAACGCAGGAGTTGGCGTTACAGAATTATGGCCGTTATCTGGGTACTGCATTCCAGCTAATTGATGACCTGCTCGATTACAGCTCTGATGGCACCACTTTGGGTAAGAATACCGGTGACGACCTCAATGAAGGTAAACCTACATTGCCCCTACTGCATGCCATGCGTAATGGCACCGTGGAACAAGCAGCCATGATTCGACAAGCAATTGAACAAGGCAATGGCCGCCATTTACTCGAACCCGTATTGGCTGCAATGCAGCAGTGTGGCTCACTTGACTATACCCGTCGGCGTGCAGAGGAAGAGGCCGACAAAGCCATTGCTGCGTTACAGATTCTCCCTGAAAGTGAATACCGCCTGGCTCTTGAGGGTTTAGCGCACATTGCAGTACAACGCGCCTTTTGAGAAATCATTAAGAAACCCGTGCTTTACCGCCCGGGTTTATCTTTTCTGCTATTAATCCAAACGTTTCATCAGTGTTCCTACCCCTTCCCGTAGCAAAAATGCAATAGCTCGCGAGCGCTCAGCATCAGTGAGTTGATTGTAAGCTTCAATCCATATAGCCAATGGGTCATTGCACCGCACAACATATTCCGGGGGGGTTTCTTTCAAGCGTAAAACACACAGTACATCAGATGGTAGCCCCTCGATAGCGTATTCTACCGCCTTTCCCTGCACCCCAAGTTTACGTCTGCGTTCCCAACCTTCCTTTCTGGCTCGACCATTAACCCCTGCAGGCGTGTTAGGCAATCCGCCAATACCAATAAGCTCAGCAGCGGTAATCCATTGTTTTTTCATATCAATTCTCTATCAATGAGCTGCTGTAGCAATTTCCTGGCACAAAGTGCACATCTGGCGGGCTTAATCGATTCTCAATTGCTCGATCAGGCTTTTAGCTCCTTCACGAAAAATAAAGGTAATAATCTGCTCCCGTTCAACCTCCGTAAAACGATAGTAAGCCTCTATCCATAGGGCTAATGGGTCTTGCCGTGCTGGCGTATACTGTGCCGGCTCTTCTCTTAAATGTAATGAATTCAGTATGGTGGAAGGTAAACTTTCAACATGATACTCCACCGCCTTCCCTTGAACGCCACGACGACGGCGCTGTTCCCATCCCTCACGTTTCGCCATGAGGTTAATGCCTTGTGGTGATGAGGGTAATCCCTCAAGACCTGCCAGTTCCTTAGCGGCAAACCACTCTTTTTTCATGGTGTTGCTTCCTAATATGCGTTGTGACACAAAAAAGGAATATTTAGAAAACATTTAAAATCTTTTAGAAAATAAATGGTATGATCTTTCTAAATGGTCACTTTCTGTTCACAGTACGATTAACAATGTACTGTTATTTATATCACTAACACGTCAGCTGCTTAGAAAAAAAAAGGATTAAAGATGATTTTAAGGAAATCTGATTGGCACCCAGCAGACATCATTGCCGCACTACGTAAAAAAGGCACAACTTTAGCCGCCCTCTCTCGTGAGGCAGGGTTAAGTTCCTCGACTCTTGCCAATGCGTTAACTCGTCCTTGGCCAAAGGGGGAATGGTTGATTGCCGAATGTTTAGAGATTCATCCTTCCGAAATTTGGCCAACACGCTATTTTGATCCGAAAACAGGGGTTCTTCTTGACCGAAAAGTGAGGATACGGCCGGCTATTCTTCGGGCATAAAAAAACCGCCGATGCATAGCTTCGGCGGTTGATAATATTATCTCAGGGGCAGCTTTAAGCCCCTGCTACTACTTGTTATTGACGAACTGCTCGCCCAACTCAATATCTTTGTGCAATACATCAAGCATGCTTTCTAGCGCTTGCTGTTCAAACGCACTCAATTTGCCAATGTCTTTACGTTCAGCAACACCCTCTTTACCTAACAGGATTGGCTGAGCAAAGAAACGGGCATATTTACCGTCGCCTTCAACGTAAGAACATTCAACAACATTGCTTTCGCCTTGTAGAGCACGAACCAGAGAAAGACCAAAACGTGCCGCAGCCTGCCCCATAGATAGAGTCGCTGACCCGCCACCGGCTTTTGCTTCAACAACTTCAGTACCCGCATTCTGGATACGTTTAGTCAGGTCAGCCACTTCTTGCTCGGTAAAGCTAATGCCTGGAATTTGTGACAACAATGGCAAAATGGTAACACCAGAGTGGCCACCGATAACCGGCACTTCGATATCTTGAGGTTGCTTACCTTTCAGTTCAGCAACAAAGGTATTAGAGCGAATGGTATCCAGTGTCGTAATGCCAAATAATTTATTCTTGTCGTAAACACCGGCTTTTTTCAGTACTTCTGCGGCGATCGCTACTGTCGTGTTAACTGGGTTGGTAATGATACCGATTAATGCTTTCGGGCAAGTAAGCGCGATTTGCTCAACCAGATTACGGACGATGCCAGCATTAACATTGAACAGATCTGAACGATCCATGCCCGGTTTACGTGCAACACCCGCAGAAATCAGAACAATATCGGCCCCTTTAAGGGCTGGGGTAGCATCTTCGCCGCTGAAGCCTTTAATATTAACAGCGGTCGGGATATGGCTCAGGTCAACCGCAACACCGGGAGTCACTGGCGCGATATCATATAATGAGAGGTCTGAACCTGAAGGAAGCTGGGTCTTGAGTAGAAGAGCGAGGGCCTGGCCGATACCACCAGCGGCACCGAGAACTGCAACTTTCATCCTATACTCCTTTTTATATTTAATTTAAATTTGCCGTGAATTCATCTATTTAGGCACCTTAATTTATTGTGATTTTAAACACAATCTATTAACAGTCAGATTGAGATATCACGCATCAAAAAGGCGCATAAGACGTATGCATTTTAGAGTAAATCGCTTATTCATTAATGATATAGCGCACATTATTCTAAAATTTACTGAAGTATTCATGACAGGTTAATCGGCGGTTACATTACACCCTTCCGTTACATCAGAACAACATCATTTTAATAACATTTTAGTTACTCGCGCCGAATGTTGATAAAAACTGATTTAGCATAATCGTAACAGTAAGATGATGTGAAAATTTCACCACACCTTGATATCAGTGCTTTTATCGCCAATACTCCATAGTCATGTTGAATAAAAATTCATTTATATGCATAATAATCCTATTCACTATTGACTGATCAAGGCACAGAAAATGCGTAATCCCGCAAAACAAGAAGATCTTATCAAAGCGTTTAAAGCGTTATTGAAAGAAGAGAAATTCAGTTCTCAAGGTGAGATCGTTTTGGCCTTGCAGGAAGAAGGCTTCGAAAATATCAACCAATCCAAAGTTTCACGTATGCTAACCAAATTCGGTGCGGTTAGAACGCGTAATGCCAAAATGGAGATGGTTTACTGCTTACCCGCAGAATTGGGGGTGCCAACAACCAGTAGCCCACTAAAAAATCTGGTCTTGGATGTCGATTATAATGATTCAGTCGTTGTGATTAATACCAGCCCTGGTGCGGCACAGCTGATCGCCCGCCTGCTGGATTCATTAGGTAAGGCTGAAGGGATCTTAGGCAGTATTGCTGGTGACGATACCATTTTCACAACGCCTGCCAGAGGTTTTACGGTTAAACAACTGCATGAAGCCATTCTTGGGCTATTCGAACAAGAGCTTTAATTCCACATCTTTATGTCTGATGTATATAGATGCGGCCTTCTGCGCCGCACTGTATCCCTGTCACCGTTATCCGATTAATCATACCTTCATAGCCTTTAACCAGGGCATATAACTACTGATTTCGGTCTAAACCACAAAATAATTCTGCTTATCTCTCCCTTACAGTCAAACCTACCACTGACTAACGCACTTTTAGTCAAAAACGCTTACTCAATTGAAAACATTAAGTTTTTACTTGAACGTGCTGTTTTTTAATCACTTTTTATTCCTTTTAGTTCTTAAAAAGTAGTCACTAGCGATAAAGTGACCTTAAATATTATTAGCTTGCTATTAATATTCTCAGTTACTAGATGTATACTCATTTTCGTGACGTAAATCACACTTCATGCGAAGTGATAAAGAATAAATAGAGGCAATAACATGAATATTAAAACTACCATCGCAACTGCCAGCATTCTCTCTGCACTGTCATTTGGTGTTTTTGCAGCGGATTCTATCAATGAGAGTCAGGCTGAAAAATTACAACCAATGGGCACCATTACCGTCAGTGGCCTTAACGGCGCACCATCCGATATTCGTCAGGCGCTGTCTGATAAAGCTGATGCTATGGGCGCTAAAGCTTACAAAGTGATCGAAGTGCGAGAAGAAAATAACTGGCATGCCACTGCCAAGATTTACCAGTAATTCGCAATAGATAGATCAAAAATGGCGTGAAGCCCAAATCGAAAAAATTAAATAAACAGTAAAAACAATAAACTAAAAGTACCAGAATCATTAAAAGTACTTTTGGATTGTTGAATCTGATTAAGGAAAAATCATGAAAATCAAAACTACTCTGGCAGCCCTGAGTTTACTTTCTGTTGTTGCTTTCGGCGCATCTGCTGCGGAATCAATCAATGCCGCCCAAGCAAGCAAAATGACTGATTTAGGCGCAGTCAGTGTGAGCGCGATTACCGGTGCTCCTTCTGATATTGAGCAGGCCATCGCGAAAAAAGCTGATAGTGAAGGCGCTACGGCATACAAAATCATTGGTATGCATCAAGACAATGGTTGGCACGCCACAGCTAAGATTTACAAATAAGATTAAGCGCCAGCAGTGAAAGTAAATGCCCCGCTCAGAGGGGCATACTTTCGTACCTTGATAATTTATTCAATAGACTGAAAATAAAGATAAATACTAATTTTTAGCTTATTGAATAGAGTATTGATTGCAACAAAGTATTGGCTGAAGTCAGCTCACATCCGAATAATCCCTCGTCTATCCGACGAACCCTTTACCCCCGCTATCGCGGGGGCTTTTTTTATCCGACTTAATCCTGCGATAGAGCTTATTGCTCCGCTTTTTTATCCAAAGCGCTCAGCAATTTGTTATGAATCCCACCAAAACCACCGTTACTCATCACTAGAATGTGATCGCCCAGTTGTGCTGTTTTCACGATCATATCGACTAACGCATCAATATCAGCACTCCAATGCGCAGGCTGAATACATGCTTCAGCCACCTCCACTACCTGCCAAGGGATATGCTGCGGCTGGAACAGAAACACTTCATCCGCACGACCTAATGAAGGTGCCAACTCATTTTTACATAGCCCTAATTTCATGGTGTTAGAACGTGGCTCCAAAACGGCCAGAATACGTGCAGTCCCACCCACTTTACTGCGCAGTGCCGCCAGAGTGGCAAGAATAGCGGTAGGATGATGAGCAAAATCATCATAAACCGTGACACCATGAGCTTCACCCCGCAATTCCAGCCGGCGACGAGCATTAATAAAATCACCCAGTGCCTTGCAAGCATCGGCGGGTAAAACCCCGACATGACGGGCAGCGGCAATCGCCATCAAACCGTTATGCATATTGTGTTCACCCACCAGTGACCAACTGACCTCGCCCACTAATTTATTATCAAGAAACACTTCATAAACACTGGCATCGGTCGATACTTTGCGCGCCGACCAACTGCCAGTTTCGCCGACCAACTCTTGCTCACTCCAGCAGCCCATCGCCATCACTTGCTTCAGGTGATTATCATTATCCGGCACGATGATTTTCCCTTTCCCTGGCACTAAACGTACCAGATGATGGAATTGCTTCTGGATAGCTTTCAGATCGTCAAAAATATCCGCATGATCGAACTCAAGGTTATTCATAACCAGCGTTCTTGGGCTGTAGTGAACAAACTTAGAGCGCTTATCAAAGAAGGCGCAATCATATTCATCAGCTTCAATGACAAAGAATGGGCTATTACCTAAACGTGCTGATACATCAAAATTACCCGGCACTCCGCCAATGACGAATCCCGGTTCATAACCACAGGCTTCCAGAATCCAGGTCACCATACCCGCAGTGGTGGTTTTTCCGTGTGTACCCGCCACCGCTAATACCCAACGCTCTGGCAATACATGGTCATGTAACCATTGTGGGCCGGAAACATAAGGGATGCCTTGCTCTAATACTGCTTCAACACAAGGGTTACCACGGCTCATGGCATTACCAATGATCACTAAATCCGGGGTGGGACTCAGTTGAGCTGGATCATATCCCTGAATTAAATCGATCCCTTGATTCTCCAGCAACGTGCTCATTGGTGGATACACGTTAGCATCCGCTCCTGTCACTTCATGACCTAATGAGCGGGCCAGCATTGCCAGGCCGCCCATAAAAGTGCCGCAGATACCTAATATGTGAATGCGCATAAATTTTCCGTATTAATAAGCTTCGAGTTTGTAACCATTCTACCGCTCAGAATCAAAGAGAAGAAATGGAATTGCCTATGAATCATTCTCACCTTTGGGCTACACTGCTGCCATCAGGTGTGTTGTTTGTTAATAAATCGATATTTAACCGTAGATCCAGGGATTGAGTCATGAAAACGTTAGGCGAATTCATCGTTGAGAAACAGCTAGACTTCTCTCACGCCACCGGCGAATTAACTGCATTACTTTCAGCAATCAAACTCGGCGCGAAGATTATTCATCGCGATATCAACAAAGCAGGTCTGGTTGATATTTTAGGTGCCAGCGGTGTTTCCAATATTCAGGGCGAAGACCAGATGAAACTGGACTTGTTTGCCAATGAAAAATTAAAAGCGGCCCTAAAAGCGCGTGGCGAAGTTGCCGGTATCGCCTCCGAAGAAGAAGATGATATTGTTATCTTTGATGGTGGCCGGGCAGAAAATGCCAAATATGTCGTTCTGATGGATCCGCTGGATGGTTCTTCAAATATCGATGTGAATGTATCCGTCGGTACTATTTTCTCCATCTATCGCCGCATTACCCCATTTGGTACTCCGATTACCGAAGCTGACTTCCTGCAACCTGGCACTAAACAAGTTGCCGCAGGTTATGTCGTCTACGGTTCTTCAACGATGCTGGTCTATACCACAGGTTACGGTGTCCATACTTTCACTTATGATCCGTCGCTGGGCGTTTTCTGTTTATCCGGCGAAAAAGTGCGTTATCCCGCAACCGGTTGCATGTATTCCATCAACGAAGGGAACTACATTAAATTCCCATTGGGTGTGAAGAAATACATCAAGTACTGCCAGGAGCAAGACGAAGCCACCAAGCGCCCGTATACCTCACGCTACATTGGTTCACTGGTTGCCGACTTCCATCGTAACTTGTTGAAAGGCGGTATTTATATTTACCCAAGCACCGCTAGCCACCCACAAGGGAAACTGCGTTTACTGTACGAATGCAACCCTATGGCCTTCTTGGCAGAACAAGCCGGTGGTAAGGCGACGGATGGGGTGAACCGCATTTTGGATATCGTGCCAGAGAAACTGCATCAGCGCGCACCTTTCTTTGTCGGTACCAAATCCATGGTGGAAGATGCGGAAGGTTTTATTGCCAAATTCCCGGATGAAGAAGCCAAGTAATTTGGGTAAATACAGTTAAAAAAGAGAGCAGCGGCCCCTAAGCCGCTGCTTTTTTATGCTCCAACCGCCAACTCATGATTGTGCAATTTAAACACTGCCATGCTGGCTGACAATGCATTGGCTTGCTCTTCTAATGATCGCGTCGCTGCGGCGGCCTGTTCAACCAATGCGGCGTTCTGCTGGGCAACCTGATCCATTTGCGCAATAGCTACATTCACTTGCTCAATACCGCTACTTTGTTCATAACTTGCGGCTGAGATCTCACGCATCAATGCCGTTACTCGGCTAACTTCATCTGCGATCTCATGCATGGTTTTCCCTGCCGATTCGGCCATGTCTGCGCCCTCCTTCACCCGACTTTGCGACTCAACAATCAGATCTTTGATCTCTTTCGCCGACTGCGCACTGCGTTGTGCCAGATTACGTACCTCACCCGCAACCACAGCAAAACCACGCCCCTGTTCACCGGCTCTGGCGGCCTCAACCGCAGCGTTAAGTGCCAGAATATTAGTCTGAAACGCAATGCCATCAATTACGGCAATAATATCGGAGATACGGCGCGAACTAGTGGTAATTGCCTGCATCTTATCAACCACATGACTCACGGCCTCACTGCCCTTATTGGCAATATCCGATACACTCATCGCCAAACGATTAGCCTGATCCGAGTTTTCAGCATTCATTTTTACGGTTGAGGTCAACTGCTCCATGCTGGCCGCAGTCTGTTCCAAAGAAGACGCCGACTCCTCTGTACGTTCAGCCAAATGACTGTTACCGACAGCTAATTCCCGCGAGCCAATACCAATCTGCCCACCCACATCCCGTACATTACTCACTGACGCCACCAGCGATTGCTGCATCGTCTGTAACGCCTTTGCCAATCGGGCCAATTCAGTGTTGCCCTCACTATTGATACTGTGAGTTAAATCACCAGCAGCTATATATTCCAACTGATGAATTGATTGCACCAACGGCTGCAAAATAATGTATTTGAGCGCAAACCATGCCAGTACCGCAGAGATCAACGTGATCACCCCTGCAGCTATAATGATCGTCAGTTTAATTTTGGCGGCATTGTTTGCGTTGGCGATTTGCAATTGACCAGCGTCCAGTGCATAGCTGCGAAAAGCAGTGACATCATTGTTAAAGGCTTTACTAATGTCGGTAATACTCTTTTCCAATACAGCGTAATACTCGTCAGCATACCCCGCCTTGATCGCGGTCAGCATGGGTATTACGCCCTTATCAATATAATTTTTATAACTTTTCTGGATATTTATCGCCAATCCCTGCCCGTCTCCCCGGTCAGATACCGCACTGACAAAACGTGCCATCTCTTTTTGCGATAATGCTAGTGAACCTTCAGCCTGTTTTGCCGTTTGTAATGATTCCTCAATCAGACCAATTTCTAACTGATGGATCGCCAGAGCTGCTTCAGTTCTGGCGCTTAACGTGGCATTAAAGCTATTAGATAGAGACCCAGCTCCTCCCCCTGGATTTGATTTATTATTTGCAACGAGCGCGAACTTTCCTGAATTGAATTAATCCCGATAACACTGACAACTAATAAAATCAACGACATAAAGCTTAGCTGGGCAATAAGCCCATTCTTAATGGTAATCTTTTTTAACATCGGTTTTTTTCCGGTTATGTGCAAATGGTTAAGATTACAAAGCGTTAGCATTACAGCGGACGGTCTTATTGTTTGATTAAGTTATCGGCTATACAGATGTCAGCTTGAACTCTCACCGGAAAAACAGCTCAAAATAGATACATTTAGCGAATGACGGGATTTTATCTCACTGAAATGGCCCTCACTCAGGCAATCTCACCGCTATCTGACAGTGAAAAGGGCGGGAATTCACAAAAGAGTTGGCTATAATAGCCAGCACTCCATTTCTGGTTTGATAAAAGGAAACCGACATGAGCTTGAACCAAGTACCCGCAGGTAAAGACCTGCCAGAAGATATCTATGTAGTGATCGAAATCCCTGCGAATGCGGATCCGATCAAATATGAAATCGATAAAGAGACTGGCTCGCTGTTTGTAGACCGCTTCATGTCTACTGCCATGTTCTATCCATGTAACTACGGTTATATCAACAACACCCTGTCATTAGATGGCGACCCGGTTGATGTACTAGTGCCAACACCGTATCCGTTGCAACCAGGTTCCGTGATTCGTTGCCGTCCGGTTGGCGTGTTAAAAATGACTGACGAAGCGGGCGAAGATGCCAAGCTGGTTGCGGTTCCACACAGCAAACTGACCAAAGAATACGACCACGTTAAAGATGTAAATGATCTGCCAGAACTGCTGAAAGCGCAGATTAAACATTTCTTTGAACATTACAAAGACTTGGAAACAGGCAAGTGGGTGAAAGTGGATGGTTGGGAAGATGCCGCCGCAGCTAAAGCCGAGATCCTGGCCTCTTTCGAACGTGCGAAGAAGTAATTTCCCGTTTCGCATGCCAAAAAGCGCCTCTTGAGGATGCTTTAAGCGCGAAACGTAAAAACACCGCCCTGTGAGCGGTGTTTTTTTTTGCTAATAACAGCTTAATTTTATGGCTTGTCGCTCTCTTCATGGCGTTTTAGCCAGTCGCCACTGTAGATACGTGGCACACCTTCGAGCGGTAAGCGATAAAGGTATATCCACGCGCTACCATAAGGCGTCTGAATCAGCTCGCGTCGGTAATCCTTAGTATTACTTTTAAGTTCATCTAACTCATTCATAATAGATGAGTTAATCCGATAAACCTCACAATGCACAGTGCCGTCTCCGGGGATAACCGCCGGATAATGACCTAAGTTGTACATATCAAAGCCTTCAAGGTCATGTTCACCCAACCACTGGGCGTCCGTCATCCAATGACTATTACCTTGCTTGCGCCGTAAACTACCGTAGACAATAATTCGCATGGTTAGAACTCAAACTGATAAAGCACATCTAATGCCTGATCAATACCAGACACCGCTTCCAGATACAACCTTGGCATCAATCGATAACGTAATGTTAACGTCGCCAGCGAGTCAAATATACCCACACCGTATTTTACTTGCAGGTCTTTAGTGACATAACCACTTACCACGACTTGTGAGCTATCACCGACTCCCTGCGTATCTAGTGCCAGATTACTGACACCAAATGCCTCGCCGATTTTACCCACAAGTTTACCGCTCTGCGCAACCCCCATGCCAATAAGCATTGAGGTCATCATGCCACTGTCAGCCCCCGAATTACTCAACCCCTGACCACGCAACAGGTATGATAACGCCTCCTGCTGTGACATAGCCGGATCCGAGAACACTTCTAGCCGTGGAGCATCAGCCATCCCGGTAACCCGCACACCAGCAGTAACACCGTCTGCCGTAGCATCTGGATTACGTATCGCTTCAATATTGAGTAGCGGTTGATCCGGCGGGCCGGAGAACAGCAATATCCCTTTATTGACAATTAAATCCTGACCATAAGCACGGAAGCTACCCGACGGAATATTAATTTGCCCGTTCAAGCCCAGCCCGCGCTGATCCTGGATCATTTTCAAATTACCTTGCAAACGGGCTTTCAAACCAAATGCATTCAGACGCACATCATTACCTACCCGAATCACCAGATTACTGTTGATTGGAATACTGGCCGTCCGTGGGGAGATAGGTTTCAGATCGTTATTGAGCATCACCTCATCTGATGAGACACCCACCGCATTTTCCGGCACTTCCTGCACCGTTATCCGCGCCCATGGAATATCAACCGAACCATTGAGGGTGAACAACTGCGGTGTCGCTTCAAAAACAATGTCCGGTGAAACATCAATCCGTACCATTGGTGGGATCGTAACCCGCAACTTATTGCCTTTTGCGGCGATTCGGGCACGCCAGGCATTGATATCACGCCAATCGGCATCACCGGAGAGATTGAGCTGCCCTTGAGAAGTCCGAATTAACCCCTCCAATGTTGAGGTCATACCGTCGAAGTTCATCACCAGACGCCCTTCGGTAATATCAAATGGCATCCAGCTACCATCAACATCGACATTATCCAGCGCCAAACGACCAAAGACTAGCGGGCTCTTCGCATTCCCCCCTAAACGCAGATTGGCGTTTAATGTGCCAGCGGCTTTTTCACCATCACTCAGTATCGGGTTAATCATTGCCAAAGAAATATTACTGATAGCAATGTTACCGGACAAATTGCGCCGCCCTTGTGGATCAGCAACCTGAACCTGCCCGGAGAACTGGCCGTTATTCACCAGTTTAATCAACCAATCAGCCCGCACTTGCCCATTGGTTAGGCCACCATTGAGATTCAGCGTTTCAAAAGCAATCGGTAACGGGTTACCTTGCACTACTTGCTGCACTTTAACCCCATTGCCACTGAGCGATACCCGTACATCTGGCAGGTTACCACCGGCCGTCCAACTGACATCGGCCCGGCCAGTGAACACGCCACTCATGGTGGTATCCGGCCCAAGGAATGGTTTTATCATCGCTAAATCAAAGCGATTGAGAACCACACTCGCCTGCCCACTAGGGCCAGCTTCAATGGCCCGAGGAACACAAAGTTCTGCATTTGGGTTAAGCCAACAGTGGGGTCCGATGGTGACCCGCTGTAAGCTATTTTGGTAATCCAATGCCATCGCACGGCTTAAACGCCATTCACCTACCGGCGTATCGAAACGCGTGTTATTAAGCGAACCGCGCCAACGTTCTTGTTGGCGATCGAAGCTCCCATCCAGCGCCAACTGACCGGAAACTGGTTCCCCTTGTATATTCAGGCGCACCTGATGCTGTTTTTCGCTACCTCGGGCATCTAGCGTCAATAAACTTACAACCAACTCCGCTTGCTTGAGTTGCTCAACCCTAACGGCCAACTGACCCTGAATCTGATCCGTGGAGCGAACGTCGCCATCAATCTTAATCCGGTTAATGGTCAGTTCCTGCCATTGCAGGCGGCTGGCGGTGAGGTCCACTAGCAGTTGTGGTGCTGTAAGGTTGCCGCGCAATTTCAGCGCCCCTTTCATCACGCCTCCCAATCCCGGTAACGCACCATCAAGTTGTGGCGCATCCACAGTGGCATCGAGCTGCCAGGTGTCACTAAGGTTGCCTCTCACATCTAACCTATTACGGCCCAATGCCAGATTAATGCCCGGAATATGCCACTGGCCTGCCGCATTCCCTGTCAGGGAGCCACGGGCCGTCACACGGTTTTGTTTCACATTCCCGTCCAGTGCCAGCTCCGGTACTTGTAATTGCCAACTACCACCGTGGATACTGCCACGGGTGACAATTCTACCATCCAGTTTTGCTGGCCACTCCGGCCACTGCTTCGCGGTGTTAATACCCGATAAGGTTAATACCGAGTTCCAACTGATTGCTTTACTCCAATCCACTACGCCAGTCAGGTCAGTGTTACCTTGCAATGCCGCCAGACGTAAACGGGTCAGATTGAATTGCTCAACACTCCCTTTACCGTCAAGAGTGAACACTGCCGGTGGCAGGTCAGTGCCTTTAAAATCAGAACGGATCGAGAGTGCGTAATCTGTCGCCTGCCCATTGAGGCGCATTCGAAGATTATTAATTTGATATTGAGGTTCGCCACTCAACGGCCAACGCAGTTGCTTGCTTTGTAGAGTTAACGCCAGTGGCAAACCAGCCTGTGCCAGCGCAGTTTCTGCATCCAGTTGCGCGCTCACCGGGCCTGACAGATTGAGTGCCACGTTGAGTTTTTCACGCAGCGCACCACCGACAGTTAATTTTACTTTTTCGCCTTTCAACGGCTCAATGTTCAGCGCACTATTGATGACCATACTCACTGGCCACTTATCGGCCAGCGTGGCGTCACCCTGTGCTGACAGCCCACCCTGTGGCGATTTAATCTCCAGCTTATCCAGTGTTATTTGGTTTTGTTGCGTGCTGGCTTGCAGCAAAAGACTACTGATAAGTACGTCGGTATCACCTGTAAGCCGGAGTTGTTGCCCTGAGATCTCTTTAATCTGTAAATCCAGCGGCAAACGGAAGTCCGGCAATTCTGGCAGTAACGGTTTAGCAAACAGCGCTTTTAACGTTTCACCTAGCGGAGCTTCCTGCTCTGATGGCGCGGCTGCCTGTTGCTCAACCGCTTCTTTTACCGCGATAGCCGTTTCAACCGCAGGTTTAGCCGCATCCGGCACCATCGCTGGCACCGTTTTTGGTAAAGCTATCAATAACCCACTGATTTTGGTCGGCATTAGTGCCAGTGCGCGCTGTTGCCAATGTGCTCCAGTGCGGAATTCATCCAGTGAAATCGCGGTGTCATCAATAGTGACTTTGACATTATTCAGCGACAGCATACGCAATGTAATGGGGTACGGAGTACTAAGTTCCCCCATCGGTTCACTACTGGCAGGAGCAGGGGCCGCAGGCGGCATGGCGTTGGTATCCACCACCACATCAATATCTTGTGCCGTCAGGGCATTAATGCACAACTCACTGCGTTTTAGACAAGAGAGCTGTAATGAAAGATGGAACTGCCCTGCTTTAACAGTGACACCCGGCATTTGATATTGAATGCCTTTTAAGGTGAGGTCACGCCACCCCCCACTGACACTGGCGATATCCAGCCCGGGAACCCAACGTGCGGCACTGTTTATCACAAAATGTAGACCACTGGTGGTGCCCAACAAACCCGCCAAAGCCCCGACCAGCAGCAGGATAATGAGCAGAAATGCGATACTGAGTCTCTTTATCCACCTCCCTCCCTTTACCAACATCATAGTTCAGGCCCCAAACCGATATAAAATTGCACGCCACGTGCTTCGTTGTCACCAATAGGTTTGGCGATGTCTAGCTTGATCGGACCGACCGGAGAAGCCCAACGGACCCCAACCCCGGCGCCAGTTTTGAAATCGCTCTTGCGAATATCGTTAACCGCTTCACCCGAGTCGACAAATACAGCCCCCCACCATCTTCCGGTAACGTTATATTGATACTCAAGCGTACCGGTTGCCAGTTTAGAGGCACCGGTTAATTTACCTTCGCTATCGCGTGGGGAAATATCACGGAATTTATAGCCACGAATACTGCGATCCCCACCGGCGAAGAAACGCAGTGACGGCGGTACCCGGTCGAAATCATTGGTTTCAATCCAGCCTAAGTTACCCCGAACGACAAAACGGTTCTTCTCACCCAAAGTACGAATCCACACGTTTTGCGCTTGGAATATGGCGAAATCGACATCTGACCCCCATGTGGTATCAGACACATCAATAGAATAATTCTGACTATCCCCCCACACCGGCATAGCACCGCCGCGCTGACGGGTACGGCTGATGTTCACCCCCGGATACAGCAACATGGTGGTATCAGTGACACTACCTTGAGTAAAGTGATCCAAACTCCAACGCAGGTTAACTGAGCGCTTCCAACCACTGGACAAATCCCAGAAACGGGCAACGTTCAGGGTGGTGGTGTCAGATTTTGTATCATTCAGATCGGTGCGTTTGAACCCACCCTGTAACAGGTAATACTGTTCCAGCGGGTTTTTTAACAGTGGGATTCGATAGCTGAAATCCAGCGTCTGTTCGGGCGCGGAAAGTGTAGTACTGGTGGTTAGACTATGCCCGTAGGAGTTCATCCACGGCTTACGCCAACTGGCCGTCAGACGTGGACCGACATCGGTCGCATAACCGCCCCCCAATTCAACCGTATTTTCGGTACGTGGAGTGACGACCGCATCCAGTGGCAGGACTTTGGTTTTTCTCGCGTCGCGAAAATCCGGTGAAACCACCACCGAGTTAAACCAGTTAGTCGCAGCCAGACGGCGGTTCAATTCGGCCAGTTCATCAGAAGTATAAAACTCACCTTCATGAAAGGGCACCAAATTTTGCAGAAAATCCTCACGGATTTGCGAGCCTTGGAAGGCTACTTTACCAAACCGGTAGCGCTCGCCACTGTCAAAATCAATATCCCAAAAAGCTTTGCGCAACTCAGCGGCAACACCCAACTGGCTTTTGATCATATTGGCGTCAAAATAACCACGGCGTAACGCTAAGCCCGTCAGTGAACTTTTGAAATTATCAAAATCACCATGATTGAGGACTGAGCCAATTTTAGGGGTATCGCGGCGTACCAATGATAGATAATCAGGATCAGTTTTCGCCCCACCTTGCAGCACAATATCAACACCAGCAATCAAAACCGGTTCACCAGGAATCACTTTGGCAATTAAAACGGAACGTGCAGGTGCCGGGCGCGGCTGCAAATCAAAGGTGATGGTGGGGTCGTAATAACCTAACGCGCGTAGCCCCTGACGAATGGCGTCATCCACCCTTGAGCGGAAACGGCCATCGGACGTCACTTCATCCGTACCAATTGTTGATAAACGCGCCCTGACGTTTCTCTCTAAATCCCCGCTAAGACCTTCGACCTGCAACCGCACATTGGCAGCGTAGGCAAGAGGTGTGGCGAGCAATACGCACAAAAAACACAAAATAGGGTATCGTGGCACGCGTACTCCTAATTAATTTTATACCTGCCATCTTCCAAATTGCAGGTGTATTGGCAACTCTCATTACTCGACCTGACCTCTGCAAGCAGCATTTAAATCTGCTCCCAGCAGATTTGTCATCCGAATCACTTACCCTATAAGCTCATCAGGGTTCTCTCCCTTGCCGCTTTACCGCATCTTGAAACCTATTGGGTATATTTTCCTGTAAAAACGATCTGACGGACTTTTTATCACTTACGCAATCATTCCGCACTTAAAGACCGATTTAAACCTGTTATCCCTAAAACTCCACCTTAAGCCGATACATTAACGCAGAATGGCTCTTATTGTGTGCAAACTCGCAATCAGATACAACTGTCTATACCTATTCACTGTAAACATCTTGTTATTAATTTACTGTAAACTTCAAATTCACTGTAAACATTGGAGCCTATTTTGGTGCAAAATTTTGACAAAACTGCCGTCATTGATGCGGCGAATGCCTTACCCGGGCGAATCACACCAATGCCAGTCGCAACTCTCCATGTGGTGAATGGGCATTCCATGACACATATCCCTGACGGAATGGAGATCGCTATCTTCGCCATGGGTTGCTTCTGGGGGGTTGAGCGCCTGTTCTGGCAACTGCCTGGCGTCTACAGTACTGCCGCAGGTTATTGCGGTGGCTACACACCAAACCCAACCTATCATGAAGTTTGTAGTGGCCGCACAGCCCATGCAGAAGTGGTTCGTGTTGTCTTTGATCCGGCCATCATCAGCTATAAGCAACTATTGCAGATTTTCTGGGAAAATCACGATCCCGCCCAAGGAATGCGTCAAGGCGGAGATGTCGGAACACAATATCGTTCAGCCATTTACGTTTTGACACCTGAGCAGCAAGTGCAAGCTAACGAGAGCAAAGCCTTGTTCCAGCAAGCCATGGAGCAAGCGGCTGATCGCCGGTTGATTACCAGTGAAGTGGCGGTTGCACTACCGTTTTACTATGCAGAGGATGACCACCAGCAATATTTGCACAAAAATCCACATGGATATTGTAACCTTGGCGGTATTGGCGTGTGTATGCCGCCTGATTTGTAAGGTTGCCCACGCTCTTATCGCTGCGATTATCCCCAAATTGCGTAGAGTTGCAGGTTGGCAGCAAGGGAATGACAAATCGCTTGGAATGCGGTTTGAACAGCATTTATGCTAGCCCACAGGGGGATTTCAAGCATGGCCGGAGTAATGAACCTAGCTAACTCCGCTGCAACTTAAAGTAAGACGGGTTATACTATTCGGGCTGTTCACTCGGCCCGATGGCGGCTTTCTGCCGTTATCTTAAATTTAAACAGTATTTTTTAATTCAAACAAATGTATGGCCTTCCTTACGATCGCCGGCGCGATTGTCGGTACGACACGGACAGATTATGTTAAACAGTATTTTACTGATTCTTTTTTTAATTGCGGTGAGTGCCTTCTTCTCATTATCAGAGATTTCACTGGCAGCTTCGCGCAAAATTAAACTAAAACTTCTGGCAGATGAAGGCGATATCAACGCCTTGCGGGTACTTAAATTACAAGAGACTCCGGGGATTTTCTTCACTGTGGTCCAGATTGGCTTGAATGCCGTCGCCATTCTGGGGGGTATCGTCGGTGATGCTGCGTTTTCCCCCTCCTTTAAATTGGTGTTTGAACGCTTCATGTCACCAGAGCTTGCCGACCAGGTGAGTTTCATTTGCTCGTTTGTTCTGGTCACCAGTTTATTTATTCTTTTTGCCGACTTAACCCCGAAACGCATCGGTATGATTTCACCTGAAGCGGTTGCCGTTCGGATCGTCAACCCGATGCGCTTCTGTCTGATGATTTGTCGCCCACTAGTTTGGTTCTTCAATGGGATGGCGAATCTAATCTTCCGACTATTCAAGCTGCCAATGGTACGCAATGATGACATCACATCAGATGATATCTATGCCGTCGTGGAAGCAGGTGCATTAGCCGGGGTGTTACGTAAACAAGAGCATGAATTGATCGAAAACGTCTTTGAACTGGAGTCACGTACTGTTCCTTCGTCGATGACGTCACGTGAAAGTGTGATTTATTTTGATCTGCGGGAAAGCGAAGACAGCATAAAAGAGAAGATTTCGACCCACCCACACTCTAAATTCTTGGTATGTGATGGTCATATCGATCAAGTTGTGGGTTATGTCGACTCTAAAGACTTGCTGAACCGGGTATTAGGTAACCAGAGTCTGGTACTGAGCAGTGGCGTGCAAATTCGCTCAGCCCTGATTGTGCCAGACACATTGACACTCTCCGAGGCGCTGGAGAGCTTTAAAACCGCCGGTGAAGACTTTGCCGTTATCCTCAACGAATACGCCCTGGTGGTTGGTATCATTACCCTGAATGACGTGATGACCACGCTGATGGGGGATTTGGTCGGTCAGGGGCAGGAAGAGCAAATTGTTGCTCGTGATGAAAGTTCATGGCTGATTGAGGGCGGTACCCCGATTGAAGATGTAATGCGAGTGCTGCATATCGATGAGTTCCCGCAGTCTGGCAATTATGAAACCATCGGCGGCTTTATGATGTATATGCTGCGCAAAATTCCCAAACGCACGGATTTCGTCAAATATGCCGGCTACAAGTTTGAAGTAGTCGATATCGATAGCTACAAAATCGATCAGCTACTGGTGACTAAACTCAGTGACCTACCAGCCCCAATACTGCCAAAAGCCCCACACGAAAGCAGTGATGCCTAATGAAAGTTTAAATCAGTCATTATTTAAAACATTAGCGGCCCCACAATAGGGGCCGCAATTAATTCTGTTCAGACTAATGTCATACCCAAAGCAATTATGTAAGAAGGGTATCAGCCTGCAAACGCATCACCTGACGATTAACCTCTGACATCACCTCAAAGTGGCGTTTATCCCTAACTTTCGGGATTAAAATCTTACCTTTGTCAAACTCAAAAGCCCCCATATCTTTGATATATAACCTCCCTCGGAAAAGCGTTTTGACATACATCGCCACTTTAGCCGGATTGTAACGTTGGAAGATCCTCATTTTTTTACTTTCCTCCCATGACATCAATACGCTCCCTCTGGTGCCTTAGCGACCAAGATCACAGGTAACGTAATATAATTGCAGAGTAATAGACCTAGAGTATGGGCTTTAGTTCCGCCAAAACCAGTCATTACTGCTGGATTTACACAAAATTACAGGGTCATATAGATAAAATGAGACTTAATTACAGAATAACCATCTAGTCAGTGTCAGAAATAAATACTGTAGAGAAACAGGACAGACCTCTGATCTGCACCTATTATTGGAAAACTGATGCCCAATAGGTTTCAAGATGCTGGCAAGCGGCAAACACAATCTGCCAACACAGCTGCAATTTGAAAGACTACGGGTAGACCTGCATGCAGGACTTAGTACCCGACATTACCCATAAGATCCCACAAGGACATGCCATGATAAAAAATAGCCTGCTGATACTGTCACTACTACTCACACCACTAATGGCCTGCGCTCACTCCCTACAAATCAACCAGCGGGTACCGCCGGTGGGTGTCAGCGATAAAGGCGAATTAAATTATGATAAAGCTACTGATCAGTTTAGCTACAAAAACTGGAATAGCTCGCAACTGCCCGGCAAAGTGCGGGTGATCCAACATATTGCTGGCCGCACCTCGGCAAAAGAGCTGAATGCCCCGTTAGTGGAAGCCATTAAGCACGCTAATCTGCCACACGAACATTACCAAACGACGACAATCGTCAATACTGATGACGCCATCATCGGCACGGCAGTGTTTGTGCGTAACAGCATTGAAAGTAATAAACGCGACTTTCCCTGGTCACAATTTGTGGTCGATAGCGACGGGAATGTCAAAAAGGCCTGGGGTTTAGCGGAAAAGGGCTCGGCGATTGTGGTATTGGACCCACAAGGGAATGTGAGATTTGCCAAAGATGGCGCATTGACACCGGAGGAAGTACAGCAGGTGATCGATCAATTGCACCAACTGGTGAAACAGTAATCTCCCCTTAAGGTTTGAAGCTGCAGGGAATTCGCTGCGGGCACTCACCCGAATCATATGATTCGTTTGCGTGCCACCTCCCTGCAACGCCACACTCTTTGGCTATGTGGTTAGAATAAAGACACTCTAAAGCCGGGGTTCAGGAAAGATTCACGTGGGGTATAAGAGAGTGGTTTACCCTGCCAATCGTGAACCAGTGCTCCGGCAGCAATGGCTACTGCATGCCCGGCGGCAGTATCCCATACATTAGTAGGCCCAAAGCGCGGGTACAGTTGCGCCTTCCCTTCCGCCACCAGACAAAACTTGAGTGACGAACCGACTGATATAGTCTGGTGTTCACCTAATTGCGACAAATAATCTTCCAATTCAGCATCACTGTGAGAGCGACTGACTACCACTAACGGCGGTAGTGCAGCACGCACCTGAATCTGCATGCGCCTGCCACACTCCTCTTTCCACGCCTGGCCGTTTTCAGCGCTGTACATCACTTCAGTCACTGGGGTATATACCACGCCAAGCACCGGTACTCCTTGGTCAATCAACGCGATATTAACGGTAAACTCGCCATTCCGATGTAGAAACTCTTTAGTACCGTCCAGCGGATCAACCAGCCAGTAGCGCTGCCAGTGTTGACGTACCGCCCAAACCGGCGGATCTTCTTCAGATAACAGTGGGATATCGGGAGTCAGTGCCGCCAATCCGGCTTTGATAATCTGGTGAGCGGCAAGATCAGCCGCTGTCACTGGCGAATCATCTTTCTTATGGGCCACATCAAGGGGTTTATCCCCCTGATAGACCGCCATAATCGCCACGCCTGCCTCGCGGGCCAACTGGCAAATTTGCTCTAACATCATCCACCCCTTGGTATTATGAGTCATGCCGGATACTGATAATGGCTGTTTAAATCGATAGTGATTGTTTAAGCCAATAGTGATTGTTTAGACCAATAGTGGCTCGCGCTACTCGTTCGCCATATATACAGTTTAGAACGCAAACGTAAAAATTAATTATCTAAGCCCAATAGATTTCCAGATGAAGGCAACAAGTGCCACCAGCAGACCTGCAAGTTACAAGATAACGGGGATATGCCCTCAATCATCAGAGTTGCAGACTAATAAGATTCCTACCAAATAGCCATCAATGTCGGTAACTTCCAATAAAATCAGTGGGATTAACCTGCCACAACTGTGAACTTCTGCGCGTTATCCTAGGGCGTTTTCTGCCAAACTTCACACTTTGTTGTAGCAATTAAATAAAGTTACATATTCTTTTGCGATACATGTCGAATAGATTTTAATGGAGAAAGCCATGATCACGCGTCCGCTGACGTTATCTCTTCTTGCCAGCCTGATTGCTGTCGCGACTTCAATGTCTGTAGCAACTGCTGCTACCGTTGATTTGCGGGTATTGGAAACCACCGACCTGCACAGCAATATGATGGATTTTGATTACTACAAAGATAAACCTACCGAAAAGTTTGGTCTGGTGCGCACTGCAAGCCTGATCAGTGCTGCCCGCCAACAAGCGACCAACAGCGTACTGGTGGATAACGGTGACCTGATCCAAGGTAGCCCGCTTGGTGACTATATGGCAGCCAAGGGATTGAAAGCCGGAGAAATTCACCCAGTCTACAAAGCAATGAATACGCTGGATTATGCGGTGGGGAATATCGGTAACCATGAGTTTAACTACGGTCTGGATTATCTGAAAAAATCGCTGGCTGGCGCAAAATTCCCCTATGTGAATGCCAACGTGATTGATGTGAAAACCGGTAAGCCGCTGTTCCAGCCTTACCTGATTGTCGACACACCAGTGCAAGATCGTGAAGGTAAAACCCATAACTTGCGCATTGGTTATATTGGTTTTGTCCCGCCACAAGTGATGATATGGGATAAAGCGAACCTGAGCGGAAAAGTGACCGTTAACGACATCACCGAAACAGCCAAAAAATGGGTACCGGAAATGCGCAAGCAAGGTGCTGATTTGGTGGTGGCTATCCCGCACTCTGGGCTTTCCAGTGACCCTTATAAAACCATGGCGGAAAACTCAGTTTACTACCTCAGCCAGGTGCCGGGGATTGATGCCATCATGTTCGGCCACGCCCATGCCGTTTTCCCTAGTAAAGATTTTGCCGCCATCAAAGGTGCTGATATCGCTCAAGGCACCTTAAATGGTATTCCGGCTGTGATGCCGGGCCAGTGGGGTGATCACCTGGGGGTGGTTGATTTCGTCCTGAATAATGATAAAGGCCCATGGCAAGTTACTGGAGCCAAAGCTGAAGCGCGCCCGATCTACGATAAAACAGCACAAAAATCGCTGGCAATCGAAGATGCCAGTCTGGTGAAAGTGCTCGCAGCAGACCATCAGGGTACTCGTGACTTCGTCAGTCAACCGATCGGCAAAGCATCAGATAATATGTACAGCTATCTGGCACTCATCCAAGATGACCCGACAGTGCAGATTGTGAACAATGCTCAACGCGCCTATACCGAACACTTTATTCAAGGCGACCCCGATTTAGCCAATCTGCCGGTACTCTCTGCCGCCGCCCCCTTCAAAGCCGGCGGGCGTAAAAATGATCCCGCCAGTTTTGTTGAAGTGGAAAAAGGTGAACTGACCTTCCGTAATGCCGCCGATCTCTATCTGTATCCGAACACTCTGGTGGTAGTGAAAGCCAGTGGGGCGGAAGTTAAGCAATGGTTAGAGTGCTCTGCCGCGCAATTCAATCAAATTGATGTGACCAGCAGCAAGCCACAATCGTTGATTAACTGGGATGGTTTCCGTACTTATAATTTTGATGTTATCGATGGCGTGAAATATGAAATCGATGTCAGCCAACCTGCGCGCTATGACGGTGAATGCGCACTGATCAACGATAAAGCCGAACGGATTAAAAACCTGACATTTAATGGCAAACCTATCGATCCGAAAGCCACATTCCTGATTGCGACCAACAACTATCGGGCTTATAGCGGTAAATTTGCCGGTACGGGTGACAGCCATATTGCATTTGCTTCTCCTGATGAAAACCGGGCGGTACTGTCGGCTTATATCAGTGCTGAAACCAAGAAACACGGGCAAGTTACCCCACAGGCTGATAATAACTGGCGTCTGGCAACGATCGACAGTAAGCAGCCACTGGATATCCGCTTTGAAACGTCACCAAGTGCTAAAGCCGCTGAATTTATCAAACAAAAAGCGCAGTACCCGATGAAAGCACAAGGTACTGATGAAATTGGCTTTGCCGTTTATCAAATCGACTTACAGAACAAATAATCTCGGATAACAGCGCTTCAACGCGCTGTTACTTTTCACAAGTACCTCTTTGTGGTTATATCGCAATCTATAACATGTATTTATTATGCATGTTATAGACGTTTAACTATTCAATGAGGTGTCATTATGGATTACCGCAATCAGTCTCTCGGTGCCCTGGCTATCGCTATTCCACGAGCCACAAAATTATTCCGTCACCACCAGCTCGATTTCTGCTGTGGTGGTAAACAGACACTGCTACGCGCAGCCAATAAGCTGAACCTGGATATCGATGAGCTGGAAGCACAACTGAGTGCCTTGCAATCCGAGCCTCAGTCATCTGAAGATTGGCAACAGCAGTCGCTGGCTAATATCATCGATTTTATTATCAGCCGCTACCATAACCGCCATCGTGAGCAGTTACCGGAATTAATTCTGATGGCGGAAAAAGTTGAACGGGTACACGGCGAGAAACCAGCCTGTCCGCGTGGACTGGCGGTTGAACTTACTGCAATTTTAGAAGAGCTAACCCAGCATATGTACAAAGAGGAACAAATTCTGTTCCCAATGATAACCCGTGGTATGGGGTCTCAGGCTGGTGGGCCAATATTTGTGATGGAAGCGGAACACGATGCAGTTGGGCAGCAGCTAGAAGTGGTAAAACAGTTAACACAAAATGTCACCCCACCAGAAGGAGCCTGCAATACCTGGCGGGCACTCTACACCGGTATCAATGAATTCATAACTGATCTAATGGAACATATTCATCTGGAAAACAATTTGCTGTTCCCGCGCGCGCTAAAAGGCGAATAATCTCGCTATTGGTCATGGCCGGCATCAATAAATGCAAAAGGGCGACATCACGCCGCCCTTTCTGGTTTCACCGCATGCAGAAATTACAGAATTTCCAGCAGTTCCACTTCAAACATCAATGCGCTGAAAGGTGGAATAGTCGCACCCGCGCCACGCTCGCCATAAGCCAGGCCGTGCGGGATGTACAACTTCCACTTAGAACCTACTGGCATCATGGATAAGGCTTCAATCCAACCAGGAATAACACCACTGACCGGGAATTCTGCTGGCTGGCCACGTTCAACTGAGCTATCAAATACCGTACCGTCAACCAGACGGCCCGTATAGTGCACACGAACACGGTCCTGGCGGGATGGGATCGGGCCTTCGCCAGCCTGTAACACGGAGAACTGTAAGCCAGACTCAGTGGTGGTCACATCATCACGCTTGGCATTTTCTTCTAAGAAGGTTTTGCCTTCTTCTACCAACGCACTCTGGCGATCAACACGCACTTTATCAGCCTTTTCGTGCACTTCTTGTAGTGCGCGATGTATTACATCAACCGGGACGGTCGGTGCATTCCCTTCCATCGCGTCACGCAAACCTGCCAACAGTGCTTCTGGCAATAAACCTTCCAGCCCGGACTCTTGCAATTGCTGCCCGATTTGTAAACCAATTCCGTAGCTCGCTTGCGCTTCAACGCTATCAAAAGAAGGGGTCGTCATGGATTTTCCTTTAGTCACTCATCATATTGAAGCTGCCAGCATAACAGCAGCAGGGGAGCGCGGTAAAATCTTGCGTCGTGAATGATGACTTTTGTCGAAGAAAAAGAAACAATGACACCCCGCGCGTGGACCCCGTTGAATGGCTCAAGCCAGTGATTCGGGTAATTAAAAGCACCCAACAAACCGTAGTTTGGAAGGTAACGGGGATAAAGGTATATACTTAGAAGCCTATGGGGTTACCGCCCATATTTAATTTTATGTTGTTTTACGTTGTTGAAGAGAGGTTACCATGGGCAGAATCGCGCCCAGGAGAAGGAAGAATAATCGGGTTTATCAACCACTGCTGCACACCTGGCTGACGATTAGGCAGAAGATCATGCCGGATTCTAAAGCTGCCGATGAGCAAAACCTGATGTCTGAAATCAGTGCGCCTGAGCACACAGCCTCTGCGGAGAACGTTGTTACTACCGAAGATAGCGTTTCTGCAAACGTTAATGTGCCCCCTGAATCCGTGGCAACCGCCACAGCAGAAAAAGGGATCAAAGGTCTGCTGCTGAAAATCTGGCATTTGCCGGACAGTTTCGAATGGATGGAACCTTTGCCTCTGTTCCATCGCCGCTGGGTTATTGTCGCCACCGCTGTATTGCTGCTGGCACTGCTGTGGCCCGCATCGCGGGATAACACCAACCTTTCCTTCCCAGTGAGCGCGCCGTCCAGCAGCGCGCCACTACAAGCCCAATTACAGGGCAATCTTGATGCTCCGCCACCTCCAACGGTGGCGTCTCCCGAACCCGAACCACCGACTTTGACGCAGGGAAATTGGCAAAGTTATCAAATTCAATCAGGGAAAACACTGGCACAGTTATTCCGTGATAATAACCTGCCGGTCAATGAAGTTTTTGCGATGGCACAGGTTGAGGGTAGCGATAAGCCATTGAGTAATCTGAAAGCTGGGCAAGAAATCAAAATTATGTTGGACGCTCAAGGTGTAGTTGCCGCACTGGCCATTGAAACCACCAATAATACAGAAGTGCTGTTTACCCGGCAGAGCGATGGCAGTTATCGTCGCGACCGTTAATCGCCGTTATCCATAGCCACTTTTGTCCTGCCCGTTACCTTCTTTGATATTGTCACGTCGTCTCTTCCGAATTAGGTTGTTTTCTGGATGGTTAACGCCATCCACCATTGATAACCACATTCATATACCCAATAGATTTCAAGATGCAGCCAGGCGACAAGCGCATAGAACCCGATGAGCGTCCCCAAGAGTCATGACTATCGCCAACACACCAGCAGCCTGAAAGATAGCGGGGAGAAATAAAGGGAGTGACTATGATATGAAATACAAATTACCTTTTTTAATGCTATTCACCTCGTTTGGTACCTTAGCTCAGTTGCATTGCCCGCCAGTGGATACAATTAAACAGATTGGTGGAGTTTACAGTGCACCTGCGGCAGGTAATGAAGAATGGGTTGGCATATTACAAGGTACCCTTCCACCAAACAGTTCAGTTAAAAATTTTAGTGAAGCGCTGATCATCATTGATAGTGATAAAAACAATATCGTTGGACAGGGTGAGTTTCAAAAGTGTACCTATAACTTGCAGGCGCAAGGTAGGCAGATAGATATGTTCTACGGTAATAAAACTTGGCCAGTATCGGTCAATGGGCAACCACTCTGGGTGTACCAACAAAATCCTTTTCTAGAAATTTACCAGTGTTCAGGTGTTGCCGCCGAAGAGTGCAAGTTTGAAATTTTAGCGGCGGGTTAAGCTTTTAGTGTTGAGCCAAACATGCAGATGACTATTTTCATCAACCACCAGATAGCAAAACGCCAGCACGAGGCTGGCGTTTTAGCAGGTTAACAGCAGCGTAACTTACGCTTCTGCAACCACGATCACGTTCAGTTTAGCGAACACGTCGCTGTGTACCTGGAAGTGAACTTCATGATCACCTGTGGTACGCAGAACGCCATTCGGCAAACGAACTTCGCTCTTGGTAACTTCAACGCCAGCCGCAGTTACTGCGTCAGCGATATCACGAGTACCGATAGAGCCGAACAGTTTGCCTTCATCGCCAGATTTAGAAGCGATGGTGACACTGCCCAGTTCGTTAATTTTGGTTGCGCGAGCTTCAGCAGCAGCCAGAACGCCAGCCAATTTGGCTTCCAATTCTGCACGGCGTGCTTCAAAGAACTCTACGTTTTTCTTCGTTGCCGGAACAGCTTTACCTTGTGGAACCAGGAAGTTACGAGCATAGCCCGCTTTAACGTTCACTTGGTCACCCAGGCTGCCCAGGTTTGCTACTTTATCAAGCAGAATAACTTGCATTACCTTATCCTCTCAAAGTCGTTAATGGACAGTGGCCGATTACTGATGACGATCAGTGTACGGCAACAAAGACAGGTAGCGTGCGCGCTTGATACAACGGGCGAGCTGACGCTGGTATTTTGCGCGAGTACCGGTAATACGGCTCGGGACAATTTTACCACTTTCAGTGATATAGTTTTTCAGCGTAGCGATATCTTTATAATCAATCTCTACAACGCCTTCCGCGGTAAAACGGCAGAACTTGCGACGACGGAAATAACGTGCCATTTGGCTAGTCTCCAGAATCTATAAATTCAATCTGCTCGGCATGCAGAACCAATTTGTTCAGCCCATTGCGACCTTGATGGCAGCTAATGAAGCCTTCAACGGTTAACTGACTGCCGACCGTTATACTGTGAGTTAATGCTTGTGACTTTTGTCCGCTGACAATAACCGGCATTCTGCACCATGTTTGTCGGCTAAATCCGGCTTCCTGCTGTGTTGATCGGTGCTCAAGCACAAATTGACAATGCGGAATACCAGAAGGACTTACTTTTCGAACCGGCGTCTTGCACACTGTGCCAGAAAGTACCAGACGATTAGTGGTCACCACGGCAATTACTCTTCAGAATCCCCAGCTTCAGAATCATCATTGGCTTCTGATGCGAAGTCGTGACGCTCACGGCGTTCGTCTTTCGCTTTAACCATTGGTGATGCTTCAGTTACCGCGTGTTTAACGCGCATAACCATGCTACGGATAACGGCGTCGTTGAAGCGGAAGTTTGTTTCCAGCTCATCGATCGCTTCCTGCGGGGCTTCAACGTTCAGCAGAACGTAGTGAGCTTTATGCAGTTTATTGATCGGGTAAGCCAGTTGACGGCGGCCCCAGTCTTCCAGACGGTGAATGGTACCAGCAGCATTAGTGATAGTTGCACTATAGCGCTCGATCATGCCCGGAACCTGTTCGCTTTGGTCAGGATGGACCATAAAAACGATTTCGTAATGACGCATCGATTATTGCTCCTTACGGATTATTCAGCCTCCTGATAGGGTCAACCGCGGCCCATGGAGGCAAGGAACGTGTTTGTGTGCGGCTGAAAAATGACGCGTAACTATACTTGCGGGCGGTTTGAAACTCAAGGACTGACGGGGATTTATTCTTGTTCTGGCCCTTACTTCGCTAAAAAGGCATTTTTTGTTCATTAAATAACCAATGGATGTAGATCCATTAGTCTATTAAATCTTTCAATAAAATCATTGGCTCAGTGAAAATATCATTCATTTTTTTTGACCAAGTGAATCAATTACTACGTATTTTTAAATTAACAAAAGCGACTAGAATTATTTACATCCACCGCATATTAAGCGGTAGCGTTAATGGAAAGTTATTCAAAGTATATAAACATACTCTAAATAATTCGAGTTGCAGGAAGGCGGCAACTGAGCAAATCCTCAGGAGCTTACACCAGTAAGTGACTGGGGTGAACGAAGGCAACCAACGCGCCTGCTACTTGAAGTATGACGGGTATAAAATATTGGAGTCACCTATGAGACATACACTCATCATCGCAGCCACAGTCAGTTTGCTCTTATCCGCCAACACGTTTGCCGCCACAGAAATCAGCCGCCAGGAAGCGATGCAGCAGCAGCGTGTCAGTATCGGCGAGATCTCTCTTAACCATAATGTGGTGTCACCGGATGACGCCGTGGCACAAATTAGCAAAATGGCTGATGAGCGCGGTGCTACGGCATACCACATTACTCAGATGCATGAGCCGGGTAGCAACAGCTCAATTCGGGTCAATGCTGAGATTTACCGTTAGACGCAGCAGTATAGATACAACACCGGTGAATACGACGACCAACAACCAAAAAAGCCCTTTGATATGCCCTTGCCCCCAGACCTTTGGGGGCTTTTTTATAAGTGGCTGCTGAAGAATGTGACTCCAGCCTTTAATGCACTTGGGGTAATTTTGTGGCCAATACCGGCCTCGGTAATATAGGTTAGCTGATTAGCGCGCCCGCTTGCCCTTAACGCCTGTACCAATCGCGTACTTTCTGCTGCTGGCACCACTTCATCAGCCTCGCCATGCCAGACCAATAAGGGCCGCTCTGCAATCTTTTCTAACTGATGGTTCAGTTCATAATCCGCCAACGGCGCTAAACGGCGCTCAAATTCAGCAGCGTTGACCGACTGCCCCGCTTTCAATGGCGGAAACAACGAGCGGGCCAGTGAGGTAAAATCACCTGACCCCATAAAGTCTGCGGCCACTTTCACCCATGGATAGCGAGCAAACGCCCCCAATGTGGTCATACCGCCCATTGATGCACCCGCCACGCCAATGCGATCACCGTCAATCAATCCTGCTTGTTGATAATGTTGTTTAATCGCAGGCAACTCATCAATGTTTGATTTCAGGATCTCCCAGAAATAGGATAAGCGCTGTGATTCATCACCGTTAAACCGCGCACCGTGCATATCCGCATCTGGCAAGATGGTGCGAAAACCGGCTTGTGCGAAGGCATAGGCGAAGTAGGAATAGACCTCTTTCGATGAGGTGTAGCCATGATAGAAAAAAATGGTCGGTAGCGGCTGCTGGCGTTTACCCGCAGGGGTAGCATGAATCACCTCAATACCATTAATATTTTCCAGCGATATCTCAATCATGGCAAAAATCCTTTATTGATGCAGCGGCGCGTAAACAGGAAAAACCAGCGTAATATACCCAAGGAACAAGGCAGTGTGCCAAAATGAGGATATAAAGTCTTAAATCAATTTCTTCCAAGATATTACGCTTCACCTTGGGGTTTTACGGTAACCGCGCCGTTGATAAAGAGGCAATAAATGAAGATAAAACGTGTGATGGGGGTTTTGCTGCTGGCGCTCGGGCTTTCGGGTTGTAGTGTTTTGCATACGACACCAGCCCCCCCTCCTGCAATCCAGCCTTATGCACAAGAAATTACCCGCGCCCAGAGCCTTAATTTGCAAAAAGTAGGCACCGTCTCAGCACAGGTATTTGGTAGCCCGATGGATATAGAAGCCGAAATTCAACGTAGGGCTAATGCCAGTGGCGCGCCCTACTATTTGATTATTATGTTGTCCGACAGCATTTATCCCGGCACCTGGTATGCCAACGCACTGCTGTATAAGTAACTCATTGCTGCTGACTGCTGATTCCCCTATTGAAAGCCGCTGCCGCGACTGAGTAGTCGCGCGCAAACCGCTTCCGGCAGCATATATTGATCACGGTGATCCAAGGTCATGCGGCACCAGGCATCGGCCAGTGGTGGTGAGGCAAAACGCAGTAGCTGAGAAGCACAACACAGATCGAACAGTTGCTGAGTTAATGCCCGCCCTTGTTCCTCTTTGGGGTTTTTCAGCCGCTGCTGTAATTGCCGCCACGCACGATCAAACAATCGATTCTGCCCGCGAACCGGATAGAACTCCTGCTGTAGCATCTCAAGGGCTGCCGGTAGTTTGCGAAATGTGCGCAACACATCAAGGCACATAATATTGCCGGAACCTTCCCAAATACTGTTTACCGGCATTTCACGATAGAGCCGTGGCAGTTCACTCTGCTCACAATAGCCAATCCCACCCAGCACCTCCATCGCCTCGGCAACAAACCCACTGCCTTGCCCACATACCCGATATTTAGCCGCAGGAGTGAGTAGACGGCTAAATATCTTCTCATGAGCCTCATCTGACTTTCCCCAGGCGCTAGCTAAGCGCATCAGCAGTGCTGTATGCCCCTCCAGACGCAATGCCATGCGGCTCAGCACTTGTCGCATCAAAGGTTGGTCTACCAGTGGCTTACCAAAGGCCTGCCGCTGCCACGCATGATACAGCGCGACGGAAAAGGCACGCCGCATCAGACCATGGCTACCCAGCGCACAATCAAAACGGGTATAGCCCCCCATTTTTAAAATTTGGCGCACACCGTCGCCCTCATCCCCCAATAACCAAGCAGTCGCATTATCAAACTCAACTTCACTGCTGGCATTGGAGCGGTTGCCAAGTTTATCTTTCAGCCGTTCTAATCGAATGGCGTTATAGCTGCCATCCGGCAATATTTTAGGCAGAAAGAAGCAGGATAGCCCGCCATCGGTCTGCGCCAACACTAGGTGTGCATCACTTTGTGGTACCGAGAAAAACCACTTGTGCCCCACCAGACGATAAGCCTCACCATTGCCCCGCCCCTCCAGCGGCTCAGCCCGGGTAGTATTACTGAGTACATCGGAACCACCCTGTTTTTCTGTCATGCCCATTCCTATCAACAAGCCCCGTTTCTGGCTACCAATGGACTGATGGGGATCAAAGCGATCAGAAAGTAGTGGCGATAGCCAGTTTTGAAATAGTGGTGGGAGTGTTTGCTGTAGTAGTGGGATAGCACCAAAGGTCATGGTTATTGGGCAGAGCGTGCCCGCTTCCACCTGTGCATGCAGGATAAAACGCGCCGCACGGGCGGCAAAAGAACCGATTCGAGCATCTTCCTGCCACGGTAGATTATGCAGGCGATGATTGACCAGCTCTTGCATTAACATATACCACGCGGGATGAAATCGCACTTGGTTCAACCGCTGCCCGGCAGCATCGTAGCGCAATAACTCAGGAGGATTGGTGTTTGCCAGCCGCCCAAGTTCAAGAGACTCCTGTGATCCCAATTGTAGCCCGATCAAAGAGAGAGTCTCTCCATCCCAACCAGCGTGTTCACGCATCACTGCTTCCCGCAACGCCATGTCAGACAAAAATAAATTACTGTTCGACAATGGCTCCGGCTGATTGAAAACCAAGTGAGTCTGCCACTCCATACCTTCCTCCATTTCGGTATTCTATCCTTCGTACCTGAAGCCGCAGGGGTGTTAGCTACGCTTACTCACCCGAATCACTCACCGTCGTGCGCTCATCGGGACTCGTTCACTTGCCGCCTACCTGCAACTTCAGTTACTTTGGATATAACTGTACCATCGGCATTCATAAATCAGGGTTAAGTATGGTGCAGGCGCGAATTTTTGCTGGCAGGCTCATCACAAACGGGGATGAAAGCCCTATATATCACTGATGATTTAATTAAAATTCCTATAAAAAAGCCAGCATCCGTAAATGCTGGCTTTCTGAACTCAATAGCAAAAGAGATATTACGCTTTCAATGCTCGCTGGCGCACAACTTCAAATAAGCAAACCCCAGTGGCAACCGAGACGTTTAGCGAAGAAACCGTACCCGCCATTGGAATACTGATCAGTTCATCGCAATGCTCACGGGTCAAACGGCGCATGCCTTCACCTTCAGCCCCCATCACCAGCGCCATCGGGCCAGTCATTTTGCTCTGATACAAGGTGTGGTCTGCTTCACCGGCAGTGCCAACAATCCAGACATTGTGTTCTTGCAGTAACCGCAGGGTACGCGCCAGATTAGTCACTTTAATCAATGGCACATTCTCAGCGGCACCACTGGCCACTTTCTTGGCAATAGCATTAAGCTGCGCCGAGCGATCGCGTGGCACAATAACCGCATGGACACCGGCGGCATCGGCGCTACGCAAACATGCCCCGAGATTATGCGGGTCAGTTACGCCATCCAGCACCAGCAAGAACGGCATATCCACACTTTCCAGCAGGGCAGGTAAGTCATTTTCCTGATACTGACGCCCTTCACGCACTCGCGCTACGATCCCCTGATGGACACCCCCTTCAACCTGAGAGTCCAGCCATTGGCGGCTAGCCACCTGAATCACTAAACCGGCAGCTTCCAGTTCCGCGACCAAAGGTTGCAGACGGCGATCGTCACGACCCTTCAGAATAAAAACTTCCAGGAAACGTTGCGGATCATTGTCTAGCAGGGCTTTGACGGCGTGAATACCGTAAATAATTTCGCTCATGATGCTCTTTTATAAATGATTAAGTATTAATAAGTAAACGAATGCGGGCGACCGGGGCCGTCCGACAATCAGCAGGCCATTACTGGTCGCTGCTGGTTTTCTTCTTCGCACGCTTGGCCTTGGTGGCGGCGGCAATTTTTTTGGTTTTAGCGGACGCTCGTTTTGCTTTCGCTTTGGCTTTTTTCTCAGCCAGTGCTTTATCGTCTAGTTTAGCGGCGGCATCTGCTGGGCGGAATGCACTATCCGGCTCGAAGTTCACTGGTTTTTTTGCCCGACGAGGCCGTTGCTGCCCACCACCGGCTGGCGCGCCATCACGGCGCGGAGCACCAGATGAACTACCACGCCCACCACGACCGGTTGAGGTATCACGCATCGTGCGCTGCCCATCAGCTTTCTTCGCCTTATCACGGGCTGTTTTACCCTCACCGCGCGGCTTACGGGTACTGGAGACCAGAGCAAAGTCAATTTTGCGCTCATCCATATGTACCGCCTCAACCCGAATTTCTACGGTATCACCCAAGCGGTAAACCTGACCTGAGGATTCGCCGATCAGACGTTGGCCGATGTTGTCGTAACGGTAATAATCATTATCCAGGCTGGAAACATGCACCAAACCATCAATAAACAGATCATCCAAACGCACGAAGAAACCAAAGCCGGTAACACTGGCAATGATCCCGGTGAAGACTTTACCAACCTGATCCTGCATAAAATCACACTTCAGCCAGTCCGCTACGTTACGGGTAGCTTCATCAGCGCGGCGTTCAGTCATTGAGCAGTGTTCGCCCAATTGCAGCATATCTTCGTATTCACTGTGCCAGCCACCGGTTGGTGTCCAGCGCTCTTTCTGATTGCCTTGCTCTTTGGCGAGCTGGTACTTGATAGCGCGGTGCATCGCCAAGTCAGGATAACGGCGGATTGGTGAGGTGAAATGGCCATAAGAGGCCAATGCCAGGCCAAAGTGACCCCGGTTTTCTGGATCGTAAATTGCCTGTTTCATTGAGCGCAGCAACATGGTTTGCAGCATTTCATGGTCCGGGCGATCGGCAACTTCATCCATCAGTACAGCGTAATCTTTCGGCTCGGGCTTCAAGCCGCCACCTAAGGTCAGGCCTAGCTCATTCAGCACGCTACGCAGTGCGGAGATATGGTCATCACTTGGGCGGTCATGTACACGGAACAATGCAGGTTCGTTGTGTTTTTCGACAAAACGAGCGGCTGCAATATTCGCCAAAATCATGCACTCTTCAATCAACTTATGCGCGTCATTGCGCACCGTCGATTCAATACGTTCAATGCGCCGTTCAGCGTTGAAGATAAACTTGGCTTCTTCGGTTTCGAACGCGATACCACCACGCTCAGCACGGGCCTGATCCAGCGCTTTATACATGGTATGCAGTTCTAACAGATGCGGCACCAGCGGCTTATATTGCTCACGCAGTGTCTCTTCACCATCAATAATCCGCCACACTTTGGTGTAGGTCAGACGTGCGTGGGAGCTCATCACTGCTTCGTAGAACTTATACGACGACAGCTTACCCTGTGAGGAGATGGTCATCTCACACACCATGCACAGGCGGTCTACCTGCGGATTCAGGGAGCAAAGGCCGTTTGAGAGCACTTCCGGCAGCATCGGAACCACTTGCGACGGGAAGTAAACCGAGTTACCACGGCTGCGAGCTTCATCATCCAGCGCGGTGCGTGGGCGCACATAATAGCTGACATCAGCAATCGCCACCCACAAGCGCCAGCCACCACCGCGTTTCTTCTCGCAGTAAACAGCATCATCGAAGTCGCGGGCATCTTCACCATCAATAGTGACCAATGGCAGGTTGCGTAAATCCACCCGCCCTTTCTTCGCCTCTTCCGGTACTTGTTCTTTCAGATCCACAACTTGTTTTTCAACTTGTGGCGGCCAGGTATGGGGGATCTCATGGGTACGCAGTGCGATATCCACCGCCATGCTGGTACCCATATTTTCGCCGAGCACTTCAACTATCTTACCTACCGCTTTAGTCCGGCGGGTCGGGCGCTGAGTCAACTCGACCACCACCATATAACCCATCCGCGCACCGTTGATTGCCTCTGGCGGGATCAGAATGTCAAAACTCAATCGACCATCATCTGGCACCACAAAACCGGTGCCGGCATCAGTAAAGTAACGACCAACAATCTGGCTGGTTTTCGGTACTAATACACGCACGATACGTGCTTCACGGCGGCCTTTGCGGTCTGCGCCAACTGCTTGGGCCAATACCACATCACCATGAATGGCGGTTTTCATCTGTTCTGCGGAGAGATACAGGTCGTCTTTACTGCCTTCAACGCGTAAAAAGCCGAAACCATCACGGTGACCAATAACAGTCCCACGCAGTAAGTCGAGACGCTCAGGCAAGGCGTAGCACTGACGACGGGTGAAGACCAATTGCCCATCGCGCTCCATAGCGCGCAGGCGGCGACGCAGTGCCTCTAAAGGCTCTTCGCCGGTTAAATTAAGTTCATTGGCCAGCTCTTCACGGCTGGCAGGTGTTTCGCGCTTCGCGAGATGAGCCAAAATGAATTCCCGACTAGGGATCGGTGACTCATATTTTTCTGCTTCTCGTTCCAAGAATGGATCTTGTGACATTGCGGTTCCTCCGTTGTCAGCAGCAGGTCTTATACCCTGCGTACTTGAAGCCGCAGGGGTGTTAGCTGCGCGCTCTCACCCGAATCACTTACCAGTGTAAGCTCATCGGGATTCGTTTACTGGCTGCCTACCTGCAACTCCAAGTTCTTTGGGTATATATATCTTTGATTAAGCAAAAATCTACTCAACAAGTAACAGTTTGTAGAGCGGGGAATTATCTTTAACCATGTCAGCCAAAGTATAGTTATCCAGCTCGTTAAGGAAACTCTGTACCGCCTGATTAAGCACTTGTTTCAGGCGACAAGCGGGTGTTATGTGGCAAAAATCACTACTGCAATTCACCAGAGACAGTGGCTCCAGTTGGCGCACAACATCACCAATTAGAATTTGGTTAGCCGGTTTACCCAACCGTATACCACCATTTTTGCCCCGCACAGCGGTCACCAGACCGACACGGCTCAACTGATTGATTATTTTAACCATATGATTGCGAGACACACCATATACCTCAGTTACCTGAGAAATGCTGGTCATTTGGCCTTCCGGTAGCGAGGCCATATAAGTAAGCGCCCGCAAACCATAATCAGTAAAACTTGTTAACTGCACGTATACCCCTGAGTATCAATTTACCCGGCTTAACCCCATCGGAAATAACACTTTTTGGATAGGTTATAAGTGCGATTCCAAGTGTGATTCAGAAAACTCATATCCTACATAACTCGAGTTACAGGAAGGCGGCAACTAAGCGAATCCCCAAGAGCTTACATCAGTAAGTGATTAGGGTGAATGAAGGCAGCCAAACACACATGCAACTTGAAGTATGACGGATATATTCTTTGAATGATAAACCAGCCATAAAGCTTGCGGCTAATCATTTAGGTGAAGGGTGGCGCTTTTGGTATAAAACGGCATATCCGAGGTCACTTCTGCATCTCATTATACCCAAAATAGCTGACTTTGCAGTTAACAATGTATTTAGGGTATATACCCTAAATAATTCGAGTTGCAGGAAGGCGGCAAGAGACAGACAAATCGGTCGGGAACCGATTTGAACAGCATTTATGCTAGCCCGTAGGGTGAACCTCAAGGATGAGGCTCATTAACCCCGATGAGCTTACATGAGTAAGTGATTCGGGTGATTGAACGTAGCCAACGCACATGCAGCTTGAAGTATGACGGGTATAAACAATAAACCGGACCTAAGCCCGGTTTATTAAAGTCTGAATTCTGACTATTTGGCGGTTAGCCACTTAATCATAAATCAAACGAATCATGCATCAAATGGGTCGCGCAAGATCATGGTTTCTTCACGATCAGGACCGGTAGAGATAATATCAACCGGAACACCGGTCAGCTCTTCTACTCGTTTGATGTAGTTCAGGGCTGCCTGTGGCAACTTGCTATGTTCTTTCACACCAAAGGTGGTTTCTGACCAGCCTGGCATGGTTTCGTAAATTGGCTCGATACCTTCCCAACCTTCAGCAGCCAGTGGGGTAGTATCAACTTCGCGACCATCTGGCATGCGGTAGCCAACACACAGCTTCACTTCTTTCAGACCATCTAACACGTCCAGTTTGGTCATACAGAAACCAGACAGGGAGTTGATCTGCACGGCGCGACGCACTGCAACGATATCCAACCAACCGGTACGACGGCTACGGCCTGTTGTTGCGCCATATTCGTTACCTTGCTTACGCAGGAATTCGCCAGTTTCATCATTCAACTCGGTAGGGAATGGACCTGCACCTACACGGGTGGAATAAGCTTTAACGATACCTAAGACGTAATCAACATAACGTGGACCCAAGCCAGAGCCGGTGGCTACGCCACCAGCAGTGGTGTTAGATGAAGTTACATACGGATAAGTACCGTGATCGATGTCCAGTAAGGTGCCTTGTGCGCCTTCGAACATGATCAGATCACCGCGCTTGCGGGCGCTGTCCAGCAAGTCAGAAACATCAACCACCATGGCAGTCAAAATATCAGCAATAGCTAATACTTCATCCAGCACTGTTTGGTAGTCAACTGCATCAGCTTTGTAGTAATGCACTAACTGGAAGTTGTGGTAATCCACAATTTCTTTCAGTTTGATAGCGAAGGTTTCTTTGTTGAACAAATCACCGACGCGCAGACCACGGCGGGCAACTTTGTCTTCATAAGCAGGACCAATACCACGGCCGGTAGTACCAATCGCTTTTTCACCACGTGCTTTTTCACGCGCATTATCCAAAGCCACATGATAAGGCAGGATTAATGGGCATGCTTCGGAGAGTAACAGTCGCTCACGTACAGGCACACCGCGCGCTTCAAGCTCTGTCATCTCTTTCATTAAAGCGTCAGGTGCCAATACAACACCGTTGCCGATGATGCTGGTTACGTTTTCACGCAGAATACCTGAGGGAATTAAATGAAGAACGGTTTTCTCACCGTTGATAACCAAAGTATGGCCAGCGTTGTGACCACCTTGATAGCGCACAACATAATTAGCCCGTTCAGTCAGCAGGTCAACGACCTTGCCCTTACCTTCGTCACCCCATTGGGTGCCCAGTACGACGACGTTCTTACCCATCTCAAAAATCACCAGGTTGCTTAAAAAAGGATTCTAACATCTCATTCGGCTGCTTTCAGTACTTTTTAACACATAACTGAACAATTTTTGTGCTTACATTCAGCCACCCATGCGGCTACGCAACATGTAGTAGATAACCACACCAGCAACCACTAATCCGCCACCAAAACGGCGCAAAGTGGCATCCGGTAATTGGGTCATCGCCTGAATCATTTTGCGCCAGGCTTTGGGGTACAGCATCGGGCCAAGCCCTTCGAGCACCAAAACCAGACCCAATGCTAACAAGATGGTTGAATTCATTATTTGTCTCAAATGGAAAAGGCCCGCGTTAACGGGCCTTATTGTTACGGTCAAGACGAGCTGTAACGACAGCCGTTATGGACGTTTGCTGGAGTTATCCGGCGACCTCATATAACGGAAGAAATCGCTATCCGGGCTCAGAACCATCACATCATTGCCGCTGTTAAAGCTGTTTTCATACGCACGCAAGCTACGAATGAAGGCATAAAAGTCTGGGTCTTTACTGAATGCGTCAGCAAACAGACGAGCTGCTTCTGCATCACCGCCACCACGAGTAATACGCGCCTGACGTTCTGCTTCTGCCAGTGTACGTGTTACTTCATAGTCAGCTGTTGCACGCAACTTCTCTGCTTCTTCCTGACCTTGTGAACGATGACGACGGGCTACCGCTTCACGCTCAGCACGCATACGTTGGAAGATAGCATCAGACACTTCAGCCGGTAAGTTGATCTGCTTGATTCGCACGTCAACGACCTCAATCCCTAGCGCTGCCATACTGTTAGGGTTAACCGCAGGCTGTTTGCCACGGGTTTCCTGCTCAACACGGGCTGCCGCAGAGGCAATTGCATCATCAGCTTCGGTGGTCACAGCTTCATCACCCACACTACCGGTGTTCAGCGCATCACGGACATCTGAAGTCAAACGCCCACGTGAGTCAGTAACGATGTCACGCACGTTCAAACGACCAATTTCAGAACGCAAACGGTCACTAAACTTACGTTTCAGCAGCACTTCGGCCTGAGAAACATCACCACCACCGGTGGCCAGATAGTAACGACTGAAATCGCTGATACGCCATTTCAAATAGGAGTCAACAATCAGGTCTTTCTTCTCGTTGGTAACGAAACGGTCAGCCTGGTTGTCCATGGTTTGAATACGGGCATCCAACCTTTTCACGGTTTCGATAAACGGTATTTTGAAGTGCAAGCCCGGTGCATACACCAGCGGCTTGTTATCACTATCACGTAATACCTTGCCAAAGCGTAGCACGATGCCGCGCTGGCCTTCCTGTACCACAAACAGAGAAGCGTAGAGTGCGATTAACACCACAACGACGATAAGTAAAAAAGACTTACGCATTGGTTATTCTCTCCCTACGCGAGTGGAAGTATCACGCTGAGCATTCGCCCGGCGCTGATCCATGATAGAGCCACTGGTTGAGCTGGTATTGGCGTTGCTTGCACCAGACTCTTGACTGCTATTAGCAGAAGAAGGCGGATTCAGACGAATCAGGCTTGTGTCTTTATTGCCATCCGCTGCCTTATCTGCACCTTGGCCGCGCAGCATTTGGTCCAGTGGTAACACCATCAGACTATTACCCTTATCACTCGCTAGTACTTTGCGGGTATGACCGAGGACCTTCTCCATCGTTTCGATGTATAGACGCTCACGGGTAATTTCTGGTGCCGCCTTATACTCAGGCAACAACTTAGCAAAACCTGCGACTTCACCCTGCGCTTCCAACACTTTACGTGCGGCATAAGCACGCGCATCTTCTAACAGACGCTGCGCCTGACCATTCGCCCGTGGTTGGACTTCGTTGGTATAAGCTTCCGCTTCACGAATATACTGTTGTTCGTTTTCACGGGCTGCAATCGCATCATCAAATGCCGCTTTAACTTCTTCTGGTGGACGCGCCGCCTGGAAGTTAACGTCCAGCAGCGTTATACCCATATTGTATGGACGAATAGTTTCTTCCAGTACACGTTGAGTATCGCTACGAACGATGGTACGGCCTTCGGTGAGGATTTTGTCCATGGTGTATTTACCAATAACACCACGTACTGCGCTGTCAGTTGCCTGACGCAAGCTGTCGTCCGGGTTAGTCACGCTAAACAGATAAGCGGCCGGATCAGTCACACGGTACTGCACGTTCATTTCGACGCGAACCACGTTCTCATCAGAAGTCAGCATCACGCCGGACGCTGCCAATTCACGTACCGATTCAACGTTAACTGGCGTTACTTCATCGATAAAGGTCGGTTTCCAGTTCAAACCAGGCTGCACAATGTGGCTTAATTTACCCAAGCGAGTAACGACACCGCGCTCGGCTTCTTTAATTGTATAGAAACCACTTGCCGCCCAGATAACTACCACAGCAACCACAGCAATGCCCACAATCCGGCCACTGAAACCAGGGCCTCTTGTCGTACCACTGTTATCATTGCCGCTGCCGCCACCTTTACCACCGAGGCTACTCAGTTTTTTGCTCAGTTTTCGAAAGATATCATCCAGATCAGGCGGCCCTTGGTCACGACCACCTTTATTATTGTTATTTCCGCCAGAGTTGCCGCCATTATTATTGCTGCTCCCCCACGGATCGCGGTCCTGTCCGTTATTACCGGGCTGATTCCACGCCATGTTTTAGCTCCATTCTTCTATGATTGGTTTTCTTCAGGCCAAGAGCACATGCCAAAGAAGCTGGCTCTTAATCTCACAAAAAAGGTCAAATAATCAACTAATTAGCCACACCGACTAATTAATAATATAACTGACCAAATCTTGCTCTTGTTTACAGAGACGACGCCAATCAACGATAGGCATTCTGACCACCATACCGACGTTTCCGTCCTCGTCTATCCACTCTTTTTCAATTGCCTGAAGCTGGTAAAAACGGCTACGTAGACGACCTGCCTGAGGTGGCAAACGTAATTCAAAGTGTGCGATCTCACCTGAAAGACGCTCCGTCAACGCTTGAAATAGCAACGAGATCCCTGCGCCGGTTTGGGCCGAAAGCCAAACTCTGACTGGCAGATTGTCTTCGTTGCGATCAATTCGCGGGACAAAATCATCCAACAAATCAATTTTATTCATTACTAATAATGTAGGTATTTCATCCGCTTCGATTTCTGCCAAAACAGAATCAACTGCGGCCATATTCTCGGTTACCCGAGGGTCTGCTGCATCAATAATGTGTAACAGTAATGAGGCTTGCCGTGTTTCTTGTAATGTCGCTTTAAAAGCAGCGACCAAATCATGCGGCAAATGCCGGATAAAACCTACCGTATCCGCCAACACTGTATCACCCACATCCGCCACATTAATACGGCGTAAAGTAGGATCCAGCGTGGCAAATAATTGGTCAGCCGCATAAACATCAGCTGCCGTAATTTTGTTAAACAGGCTGGATTTACCGGCGTTGGTATATCCCACCAAAGATACTGTCGGAATTTCAGCACGGGTACGCGCACGTCGCCCCTGCTCACGCTGCTTTGCCACCCGCTCCAAACGGCTCAAAATCAAGCTGATACGGTCGCGTAACAAACGGCGGTCGGTCTCCAACTGGGTTTCACCTGGCCCTCTAAGGCCAATCCCCCCCTTTTGACGCTCAAGATGCGTCCAGCCACGTACCAAACGGGTCGCAATATGGCGTAATTGCGCTAATTCGACCTGTAATTTACCTTCATGGGTACGGGCCCGTTGGGCAAAAATATCTAAGATTAGCCCAGTACGATCAATGACCCGACACTCACACAAACGCTCAAGATTTCGCTCTTGCGCTGCGGAAAGGGCATGATCAAACAAGACGACAGACGCGCCACTGGCTTTCACCGCGTCAGCAATTTCTTCGGCCTTTCCTTCACCGACAAAATACTTAGGGTGCGGTGCTTTGCGACTACCCGTCACAATTTGCAAAGCTTCTACGCCCGCAGAAGATACCAGCGCTTCAAATTCACGCAGATCTTCTGAGTTTTTGTCTTGCGAGAAATAGATATGAACCAGTACGGCCTGCTCACCGGCTTCATAGCGGTCAAACAAACGTGCAACCTCTCAAACGGATTAAAACCGCTAGTGCGGAGAACATAAACCCGAATCCGTTGTTTATGTTCCCCGTCATGGTCGACCAGCAATGCGCTTTATTCAGCGTCATCGCTATCCTGCTGCGGTTGTTGCGGCGCAGACGGATTACTACCATGATAATTATTGGTGCTTCCACTCGGCGTATTGCTGTGATGCGAAACCGGGCGAGAAGGCACTACAGTAGAGATGGCGTGTTTATAAACCATCTGGCTGACTGTGTTTTTTAACAGAATGACAAACTGATCAAAAGACTCAACTTGGCCCTGCAGTTTAATGCCATTCACTAAATAAATAGAAACCGGAACCCGTTCACGACGCAATGCGTTCAGGAACGGATCTTGCAAAGATTGCCCCTTAGCCATTCTATATTTTCCTTATTTGCTTGTTGTTTTTAACTAAGAACCTATCGGCTCGAAAATAAACTGCGTAAAAAAAATCCGCGCGTTGAGTACTAATCAATTGTACACAATCATTCAACCTATGCACTAACAACCTGTATTACAGAGTCTAAAGCCTCTCCCGGCTTATCACTGTCGAGCCACTGAACTGAACTCCAGCCCCGTAACCAAGTCATTTGGCGCTTTGCCAGTTGACGTGTCGCACAAACTCCACGGTAAACCATTTCGTCGTAATCAATCTCACCGGACAGATAAGACCACATCTGCCGGTATCCCACACAACGAATGGCAGGCAAATCCGTATGCAAATCACCGCGGTCAAAAAGCGCCCTAGCCTCTGTTTCAAATCCTGCATCCAGCATCTGATGAAAACGTAATTCAATCCGCTGGTGCAACAGTTCCCGGCTAACAGGCGCAATCGCAAATTGGTGAACCCGATAGGGTAAGGTTTCACCCGAAATTTTAGTCAGTTCCGTTAAAGTTTTACCTGAAATAAAAAAAACTTCCAGTGCTCTAGAGAGCCGTTGGGGATCATTAGGATGAATTCGCGCCGCAGCAACTGGGTCTATCTTGGCCAATTGCTGATGCAATGCCTCCCAACCCAGCTCAGCGGCCTGCTGTTCAATATGCTCGCGCACTTGTGGGTCTGCGGGTGGCAACGGAGATAATCCTTCCAACAGCGCTTTAAAATACAGCATGGTCCCCCCCACCAGCAGCGGAATTCGCCCGGCAGCGGTAATATCGGCCATCACTTTCAATGCATCTTTACGGAAATCAGCGGCTGAGTAGGATTCAGCCGGGTCACGGATATCAATCAGCCGGTGTGGTGCTAACGCCAGTTCTTCAGCACTGGGTTTCGCCGTGCCGATATCCATGCCACGATAGATCAAGGCAGAATCGACGCTGATTAACTCCACAGGTAACCGCTGGCGAAGCGCAATGGAGAGCGCTGTTTTACCACAAGCGGTAGGCCCCATAATAAAAATTGCCGGTGGCCGGTCTAGATTTTCAATATCATTCATGTGTTAGGGTTGCCAATGCAGCCTTTATATCAATAGGTTGTAATAATCCAGCAGGCGGTGATTGCACCAACTGCGGACAAAGACGTTCCACATCCGTCAATAACTGTATCGCTTGAGACATATTCCAAACCTCATGTTCGCTGCCAAGGTGGCGGGCAATCCATGTGGCCAGAACATCTGGCGATATCTCTTCATGCTGCGACAGATAGCCTAACAGTTCCGGTATCAGTTTTTGTAAATTTTGTTGGCGTAATGGTAAAGATACCGCACGTAAAGTGGCTCTTGTCTGCTCAACGGTCAATTCTATCCCCATAGTAACCAATAAGTTCTGATGGCGCAGACAGGCTGCGGCCTCATTCTTATCTAATGTCAGTTTTAATGGAATAAGTAATGGCTGAGGGCGTAAACCCTCGGCTGGCGGATTCAGTTGAGCTTGTTTCAGCCAGCGCTCGGCAACAGTCAGTGCCAATAATGCCACACCTTGCTTATATTCAATCAAAGCATAGCAAGGTGGGAATACCGTTAATACTCGGCCAAAGCTGTAATAATCACCATGAAGTGGTTCATCTGCTGATGCAAAGCGCGGGGCTGGCACCGATGCAGGCTGTTCTACGGCTTGGCTCACAGCGGCGGGTTGCACCAATTGACGATACAATTCGCCTTCCTGCATTTGGTAGGGTTGCCCAGCGCTATAGCCAGGTGCTGCCTGTTCACGGGCAGGAGACCGCGCTGCCGCTAGCGTGGGTTCTGAAGACGATACTTTATCTGAAACCCGTGTCCGTTCTGCCGCTGGCGCTTTTGCAGGCTCTGGTTGCGCATATTTATTCCCCCCCGCCGCCACACGGTTTTCCGGCTGCCAGCGGGGTGCTTCTATCTCTTCACCATCTTCATTGATATTTAGCACTGGCGAGGCAGTCTGCTGTAAAACAGTGGTAACAGCCTGATAAATAAAGTCATGTACCAACCGCGCCTGATGGAAACGCACCTCATGTTTCGCCGGATGCACATTTACATCCACCTGATGCGGATCAATATCCAGATACAAAACATAAGCGGGTTGTTGATCATCTTTGAGTAAATCTTGATAGGCCTGACGGATAGCGTGATTAATCAACCGATCACGCATCATGCGATTATTGACGTAACAATACTGCATTTCACTGAGTGTACGACTGGCGGCAGGATCAGCCACCCAACCACGAATAGTCAAATCACCATGTTGCCAGGAAATGGCCAGTGCATGCTGCAAAAAAGCCGGGCCACAGATGCTCGCCAGCCGACGCTCGTGCTGTGAAGGGTCAGGGGCTGCGCGGTACTGACGCATTAACTTACCGTTATGACTCAGGTTTATTGCCACATCAAAGCGCGCCAGCGCAATGCGCCGCACCACTTCATCAATATGACCGAACTCGGTTTTTTCAGTGCGCATAAATTTGCGGCGCGCTGGCGTGTTATAAAACAGATCCAGCACTTCAAGAGTACTCCCCACCGGATGCGCCGCTGGCTTGATAGTGACGGCCATATCACGCCCTTCCGCATAAGCCTGCCAGGCTTCATTTTGTTCGGCAGTGCGGGAAGTCAGAATCAGACGTGAGACTGAACTGATACTGGCCAGTGCTTCGCCACGAAAGCCCATGCTGAGGATAGCTTCCAGATCTTCTAGCGAACTTATCTTACTGGTGGCATGGCGCGCCAGCGCCAGTGATAAATCTTCTTTGCCGATGCCGCAGCCATTATCGCGGATACGAATCAGTTTGGCGCCACCCCGTTCAATATCGATATCAATCCGGGTAGCTCCTGCATCCAGACTGTTTTCTACCAACTCTTTAACCACCGACGCAGGCCGCTCTACCACTTCACCGGCGGCAATTTGGTTAGCAAGCTGTGGTGGCAGAATATGAATCGGCATAGCAGTTCCTTTCGCTTACGATTGTGGAATCGTGAGGGTTTGCCCTAGCTGGACATTACCTGACTTTATCTTGTTCGCCCGCTCAATCTCACTCATCGACACGCCATATCTGGCCGCAATGGCTGATAGCGTATCACCGCGTTTTACCAGATGTTTTACTGTTTTGTTTTTAGCAATTGTTTGGTTTTTTGGTGCCGCTGCCGTTACCGTGCTGCCCAATGCCGGCACTTTCAAACGCTGCCCCACCCACACCACATCATTTTTCAGCGTATTATTTTGCCGCAATAGCGCCATGCTGACACCGTATTGGCTCGCAATGCCGGATAAGGTTTCACCACGTTGTACTTTATGGATTTGGCTTTTCCCTGTCGCCACAGGCTTGACGGCAGAAACTCTGCCGCTTTGCGCATTGCTGACAATCGGTTCTGGCTGATTAACATTTGAACGCTGCACTGAAGAATCAACCGCCGCTGTTTCTATTAGCGGACGGTTTTCGACCTTTGGGTCGGCTTGTAGCGGATGCGCGAGGAAATAACTGCGCAAGCCTTTATAAATGGCCTGAGCAATCTTCTCCTGATACGCGCTACTGCCAAGCAGCCGCTCCTCCGTACTATTACTGATAAAGCCGGTTTCCACTAATAACGATGGAATATCCGGTGAACGTAACACCCCAAGACTCGCGTGTTCAGGCCGACGTTTATGAATGTCACCTACTGTTTGTAGCTCACGCAGCACCTTGGTCGCTACGTCGTAGCCCACCCGCTGGGAGTGGCCGAATTGCAGATCCAATACTGCCTGACTCAAATAGGGGTCTGACGCGGTATTCGCCAACACGTCACCGGCACCACCGAGCAATTCAGATTGTTTCTCATGCTGTTCCAGCCAGTTGCCCATTTCACTGTTAGCACGGCGATTTGACAGAACCCAGACCGAAGCCCCAGTAGCACTGCGGTTAGGTGCCGCATCCGCATGAATAGAAACCAGCACGTTAGCCCCCTGCTTACGGGCCACGTCCGAACGGCCCATCACCGAAATGAAGTAATCGCCATTGCGGGTTAAAACCGGTTTAAACATCGGGTCGCTATTAAGCAATGCTTCAAGTCGGCGGGCGATGGCAATCGTGACATTCTTCTCTTTCAGGCCATTTTGCCCGATTGCACCTGGGTCTTGCCCACCGTGACCGGCATCGATTGCCACCACTACACGATCGCTATTAGCAACACGGCTGGCTTTAATCGGGCGGGCGGTATTGGTGGTGACGGTATCACTGCTGACAACCACAGTCGGCTTATTGTTAAACGGGTTTTTAGCCTCCGATGTGGTGTTTGAACTGGTCACGCGCGGTGTCGTATTCACGTTATTGACCGGCGGCGTCAAACGCCCAGCATTCGGGCTAGGGGTATTGGTTTGGCTGAGTGGCCTACTGTTTGGGCTTAACGTGTTGTTTGAGCTTAACGTACTGTTTGAGCTTAACGTATTGTTCGGGCTTAACGTGGTTTGTACCTGACGAGCAGGGGCGGCTACGGTCATGGTAATGACCACCGTGTAGTTACTGCCCGACTGCTGTGTCACCGCGCGGGTTTTAACTTTTTGCGTCAATTCCAGCACCAGACGGGTGCTTTGCTCATCTTTCGGGGTACTGGAACGAATTCTTTTCAGCAGATTCTGCCCACTGAACTCCAAGGGTAAACCAGAGAGATTACCGCTTTGGCGGACATCCAACACCACTCGCTCAGGCGAACTCAACGAGAAAAAGGCATAAATCGGTTTACCATCAAAACTGAGCGTCACCCGGCTTTCCGTCGGGCCATTGTTCACCTTAATATCGGTGAGTTTCATAGCCAAGGCGGAAGGTAGGCTTAATAAACTAACCATAACCAACATGACTGCGGTAAACGATCGTTGGTAGCGATTTATTAGCATCAAGCTATGCATCATTATCAAATTATCCTTGCACAGCAGCTAAACGGCGCAATACATCCGCACCCGCATCAGAAAGGGCAACCAGACGGGCTTCACGCCCTTCAGCCTGATACGCCAAATGTAACTCTATATCGGCCCGAGGTAAGAACCCCTCACCTTGCTGTGGCCATTCCACCAGGCAAATTGCCCGCACATCGAAATAATCACGAATACCCATAAACTCCAGCTCCTCAGGATCCGCCAGACGATATAGGTCAAAATGGTAAACCGGTCTTGGAGTTAACGCATAAGGTTCAACCAAGGTATAAGTAGGGCTTTTAACATGACCAATGTGGCCAAGGGCCTGAAGGAAGCCGCGGCTGAAAGTTGTTTTTCCGGCACCTAAGTCACCGAACAGATAAATAACGCTAGCACCATTGAAGGCATGGGCCAAACGAGCCCCTAATGCAACGGTCGCTGCCTCATCAGGCAGAGGTAAAACGAGTTCTTTCATTCTGTGATATCTATCTTGCTAACTCAGGATTAACGTACTTCGGAATAACTGGCAGTAAATCTGTTGCCAGTAAACCCCGGGTGCCTTGAACTTCAGCCAGTTTGTCTGCGGCAACGCCATGCACGACACAACCTGCACAGGCAGCATCATACAGCACCAGCTTTTGTGCTATCAAACTACCAATAATACCGGACAGAATATCCCCCATGCCGCCGGAGGCCATCCCTGCATTACCAACATCAGCAATCGCCATCTCGCCCTGCTCACTGGCAATCAGGGTACCAGCACCTTTCAATACCACCACACCACCATATTGTTTAACGATGTTTCGGGCCGAAAGTAAGCGGTCACTCTCAATATCAGCGACGCGACAACCAAGCAGACGAGCAGCTTCCCCTGGATGTGGGGTCAATACCCGATTCTGACGCCTATGTGGATTTAATGCCAGCAAGTTGAGCGCATCTGCGTCCCATAATGCTGGTTTATCACTTTGTTGCAATAAATTCAGAGCATTCCGGCCCCAATCGGACTGCCCTAACCCTGGACCGACAACCAGGACATCAGCCCAGCCAATACCTTGTTCAAGAGTTTCCGGCGTTAACTCTTGTACCATCAACTCTGGCCTTGCCGCCAGAATCGGTGCCACATGCTCAATGTGAGTGAGCACTCGCACCAAGCCAGCCCCACTGCGCAGAGCGGCTTCACCGGCCATGCGAATCGCACCTCCCAGCCCTTTATCTCCGCCCACTAGCAACAATCGGCCATGTTCCCCTTTATGAGCACAAGGGCGGCGTGGCTGTAGCCATTGCGGTAGGTGATCTGCAGTCATTCGCTCAATTTGTAGCGGTTGAGTGAGCAGCCATGCTGTCAGCCCCAAGTCATTGCAGTGTAAATGCCCCACCCAATCACGGGCCTGACCGGTGAGCAAACCCGGTTTCAGCGCGACAAAAGTCAGGGTGTGGTCTGCGCGAATAACAGATCCGGGAGCAGCACCACTGTCGGCACTGAGTCCAGAAGGAATATCCAAGGCAATCTTTGCGGCCCGATGGCGATTCGCGGTGTCAATCAGCGTAGCATAAACGCCTTGCGGTGCCGCTCGCAGGCCAATACCCAACAATGCATCAATAATCAAATCAACATGTTGTGGCCACGGTGTCTCAGGCTGGTGAATTATGCCACCTGCCGCCAACCATTGGGATTGCGCCTGATGCGCTTGTGCGGGTAATGGCCGATTGCCGGGGCAGGCAATAAGCGTAACATTCAGCCCCGCGGCTAATGCCCGATTCGCAACGATATAACCATCGCCACCATTATTACCGTGGCCACACAATATCAACCAGTGACTCGCCGCTGGGTACTGTTTACGCGCCAGTTCAAAGGCCGCATCGCCCGCTCTGACCATCAGATCAAACAACGTTAGAGAAAAGTGTGCCGCGGCCACGGCCTCGTTCTGGCGTACCCAGTCCGCAGAAAAAACAGAGTGTGGTAAGCTGACACCGATTTGTTTCTTACTATGGTCCGTCATGGCACACCCCCTCGATCTGAATCAATTAGCCCAACATATCAAGCAATGGGGGCAATCGCTAGGTTTCCAGCAAGTCGGTATCTGCGATACGGATTTGTCTGCGGAAGAACCGCGGTTACAAACTTGGCTTGATAAACAATATCATGGCGAGATGGCCTGGATGGCTCGCCACGGTATGCTGCGCGCGCGGCCCCATGAATTATTACCCGGAACCTTACGGGTGATTAGCGTGCGGATGAATTATCTCCCTGCCAAGGCTGCATTTGCCAGCACATTGAACAATGCTAAGTTAGGTTATGTCAGTCGCTATGCGCTGGGCCGTGATTATCATAAATTGCTGCGCCAGCGGCTGAAAAGATTGGGCGATATGATTCAGAGTTACTGTCTGGAGCAGGCTCACGGTGACATCAATTTCCGCCCATTTGTCGATTCTGCCCCCATTATGGAGCGGTCATTAGCTGCAAAAGCAGGGATTGGCTGGGTTGGTAAGCACTCACTGATTTTAAATCGTGATGCGGGCTCCTGGTTCTTTCTTGGCGAATTACTAATTGATCTGCCGCTGCCGATTGATAAGCCGCAAGAGGAGCAATGTGGCCGTTGCGTTGCCTGTATCACCACCTGCCCGACCGGCGCTATCGTTGCACCCTATACCGTTGATGCTCGCCGCTGTATCTCCTACCTGACCATTGAACTTGAAGGGGCGATACCAGAAGAATTTCGTCCACTAATGGGAAATCGTATTTATGGCTGTGATGATTGTCAGCTTATCTGCCCCTGGAACCGCTTCTCACAATTAACTGATGAGGAAGATTTCAGCCCACGCGCCGTGCTACACACGCCACAGTTATTGGATTTATTTGCCTGGAATGAAGAGAAATTTTTGCGGGTTACGGAAGGTTCCGCCATCCGCCGCATTGGTCACCTACGCTGGCTACGTAATATCTCGGTCGCACTGGGCAATGCCCCCTATCTCGACAGTATCGTATTGGCACTGGAAGCGCGCCGCGGGATTGATCCAATGTTAGATGAACATATTGAGTGGTCAATCTCACAACAATTGAAAAGACGGTCTACACTGATTGTGGATGTTCAATCGCCACAGAAAAAAAGGCTGGTGCGGGCTATTGAGAAAGGCCTACCACGGGATGCCTGATATCCCCCTTTACCTGAAACTATATGCTGTTTGGTATGGCTTTTTTTTATGTATTTTTATAATGAATGAACTCGGAGTTTTCCTGTGCATAAAAATAAAAACACCTTGGCAATCAAGTGCGAAAAAAAGCGCAAGTCATCGGTATAACGTTTTCACAGAAAAATATATATCGCTAAATCAAAGAGATATGAAAGAGGGTTGCGCAGTGGATAAAATATGAGCTGGATATAAAAAAAGCAGAATCTGTGGATAAGTCTGTTGACGAAGTTAATACATTGTATGTACAACGCGGCATGGCGCGTTATGTAGCTGTGGATAAAAATAATAGAATTGAATAAAAATTTTGGAGCGGGAAACGAGACTCGAACTCGCGACCCCGACCTTGGCAAGGTCGTGCTCTACCAACTGAGCTATTCCCGCATTGAGATGCTTTTGCACCCTGCTGTATGTGACAGCATTTGATATTTACTGCTTATTCAGAAATAAATTTTGGAGCGGGAAACGAGACTCGAACTCGCGACCCCGACCTTGGCAAGGTCGTGCTCTACCAACTGAGCTATTCCCGCGTCGCTGCCATACGTCATAACAACGTATCACTTATATTTCTGACTTCTGAACTAAAGCTGCTGTACTGCCGGTCACTATCTTTATGGTTAAAGATTGGAGCGGGAAACGAGACTCGAACTCGCGACCCCGACCTTGGCAAGGTCGTGCTCTACCAACTGAGCTATTCCCGCTTGGTGCCGTCTTACTTTTTACAACGTTTTCTACACTTAACTCGTACTAAATCGGTCTGCGCATGTTTGCGAATTCTTCATCGGTACGGGGTGCGCATTATACGAGAAATCCGTTTTGCCGCAAGCCCCTAAAAGCAAAAAAATCATTTTTTGGTTCAAGTGACGATTAAAACAGCAATGTGGCGTTTTTACCAGCGCCGGGCAAAGTATATACCTAAAGTTATTGAAACAGCAGGAGTGTAAGCGCGACTATCCCTGCTGCTTCAAGGCCGCAACAAAACCCCAAAGTCATTGGAGTAGCAGGTAGGCTGCCAGCAAACGCATCCCGATGAGTCTATTTATTTTAAGGTCAACGGGCAGTCAGTGATTCGGGTGAGCTAACGCAGCTAACACCCCTGCTGCTTCAAGGCCGCAGGGGATCAAGATTGAATAAAATGCTCGCGGTAATAGGCAAGCTCAGCCACAGATTCACGGATATCGTCTAGTGCTTGATGGGTATTTTGTTTTTTGAAACCCGGCAGAATCTCTGGTTTCCAGCGGCGTGCCAGCTCTTTTAGCGTGCTGACATCCAGATAGCGGTAGTGGAAATAAGCTTCAAGCTCTGGCATATAACGGAACAGGAAGCGGCGGTCTTGGCCCACACTGTTACCACAGATAGGTGAAGCGCCCGCTGGAACCCACTGTTTCAAGAATTCAATGGTTTGTAATTCAGCATCACTATCACTAAATGGGCTGGCTTTAACCCGTTCCACCAAACCACTGCCGGTATGGGTACGCACATTCCATTCATCCATAAGCCCAAGCTGTTCATCCGACTGACGAACCGCCAATACTGGGCCTTCGGCTAGAATATTGAGATTAGCATCGGTGACCAGAGTGGCTATCTCAATGATCCGATCGCGCTCAGGATCAAGACCGGTCATTTCCAGATCGATCCAGATCAGATTATTTTGATTCTCTGCCATAATATTTCCTGCCTGTTAGCGGGTGAGACTACCGAACAAACGGTTAATTGATAAAATAATGTGTATCATAGCCCTTTTGGTCGCAACCAGCGATATACCCAAAGAAATTGGCGTTGCAGGTAGGTAGCAAGCAAACGAATCCCGATAAGATTACACCGATGCGGGGGAGTGAAGCGAGTAGCCCCAGCGGCTTCAAGTATGAAGGGTATTAATGCAGATTCAAGTGAGGCGCAGTGAGTAAGAATAAACTGTCGAAAGGTCAACAACGCCGTGTGCAGGCAAACCATCAGCGTCGGCTACGCACTGATAGAAAACCTGAGTTAGATGACTCTCAGCTTGGCGATGCGCAAGAAGGTATCGTAATCAGTCGTTTCGGCCAGCACGCCGATGTCGAAGCCACCGATGGTGTTCAACACCGTTGTAACATCCGCCGTACCATTAAATCACTGGTTACCGGTGACCGTGTGGTCTGGCGCCCAGGCTTGCAAGCTCAGGAAGGTGTGCGGGTTAAAGGCATTGTCGAAGCCGTACATGAGCGTACATCCGTGCTGACACGCCCTGATCTGTACGACGGCGTGAAACCGATCGCCGCAAATATCGATCAGATCGTGATCGTTTCGGCGATCTTACCTGAACTTTCTCTTAATATTATCGATCGCTATCTGGTGGCCTGTGAAACACTGGAAGTCGAACCGTTAATTGTGTTGAACAAAATCGATTTACTGGATGCCGATGGCCGTAAATTCGTTGATGGCATGATGGAGATTTACCGTCGCATTGGCTACAACGTGCTGGAAGTCTCAAGTCAAACCCGTGAAGGGATGGAAGCCTTTGAAAAGGCACTGGCTGGGCGCATCAGTATCTTTGCCGGTCAGTCCGGCGTGGGTAAATCCAGCCTGCTGAATGCCCTGTTACCACCAACGGATAACGAAATTCTGGTCAATACGGTATCGGGTAATTCAGGTCTGGGTCAGCACACCACCACCGCAGCCCGCTTATATCACTTCCAGCAAGGCGGCGATGTGATTGACTCACCGGGGGTGCGTGAATTTGGCCTCTGGCATCTGGCACCGGAACAAATCACTCAAGGATTTGTCGAATTCCGTGATTATCTCGGCCATTGCAAATTCCGTGATTGCAGCCATACCACCGATCCCGGTTGTGCACTGCGCGAAGCGGTAGAACAAGGCAAAATCGCTGAAGAGCGTTTCGATAATTACCATCGAATCCTGGAAAGTATGGAACAGGCGAAGCCGCGTAAGACATCTGATAGCGACGAGAAATGATGTCTCGATAGTCCTGTTGAACATGCTTTAGCTAAAAACTGTGGGCGCAGAAAGATATATACCCAGTGACTTCAAGATGCAGGTAGGCGGCAATTGAGCGAAGCCTCAGGAGCTTACTCAAGTAAGTGACTGGTGTGAGGCAGCCAACACCCCTGTATCTTGAAGGGCGACGGGTATTATGCGCCCCCTCATTAATTTTAATGTTTACCCAGAGGTCTACGTGCTGGACAGTATCAAAATCAGATTACAATATTTACTCCCAAAACTTGGCCTGACTCGTTTGGCAGGCTGGGGGGCAGATAAGCAAGGTGGCTGGCTGACCCAACTGGTGATCAAGGCATTTGCCCGCTACTACCATGTTGATATGAAGGAAGCCCAGGACCCTGAGTTCTCTGCTTATCGTTCGTTTAATGAGTTCTTTGTGCGCCCACTGCGCGCGGGTGTGCGCCCTGTTGTAGCGGAAGAAAACCTCTTGGCCCAACCTGCCGACGGCGCTATTAGCCAGTTAGGCGCAATTCATGACGGGCAAATTTTGCAGGCAAAGGGCCACAACTACACGCTGGAAGCCCTACTCGCCGGTAACTATATGTTGGCTGCTGAGTTCCAAAATGGCCATTTTGTCACCACCTATCTGGCTCCACGTGACTACCATCGCGTCCATATGCCGTGTGACGGTATCTTGCGCGAAATGATTTATGTGCCAGGTGATTTGTTCTCGGTCAATCCATTGACTGCGGCTAATGTGCCTAATCTCTTCGCACGTAATGAACGTGTTATTTGCATCTTTGATACCGCTTTTGGCCCGATGGCACAAATTCTGGTAGGTGCCACTATTGTTGGCAGCATAGAAACCGTCTGGGCTGGCACCATTACCCCGCCACGAGAAGGTGTGATTCGCCGATGGACCTATCCGCAAGCAGGAACTGAAGGCGCGGTAGTGCTGGAAAAAGGGCAAGAAATGGGCCGCTTTAAGTTAGGCTCGACAGTGATTAACGTGTTTGCTGAAGGTAAAGTCTATTTAGCACCACAGTTAAACAGTGGTTCTGTTACCCGCATGGGTGAAGTATTAGCCGAAGCCGTCCCTACTGCTATACCCTAAGTAATTCGAGTTGCAGTAAGGCGGCAAGCGAATAAACCCGATGAGTTGACGCTAGTCAATGATTCGGGTGAGCGAGAGCAGCCAATGCATATGCAGCTTGAAGTATGACGGGTATAAACGTAATCGATGTTAAGGAACCCTTACGTGCGCCTAATAATTTCTCGATTTTTTGGTAAATCACTCTCTTTTGGCCTGTTACTGTCATTTGTCATGCTGCTGTCTTTGCCGTTGCATGCGGCAACTCAGCCTAATGAAGATCAGCTCAGACAAGAGCTGAAACAGGCTGAAACCAATAAAGGGATGCCAAATCAGACCGAAATTGTTCAGGCGCTGCAATCGGCTCTTAGCTGGCTGGCGGATGCAAAAGAGTCTGATATCCGCGCCCAGCAGTATCAAAAAGCCATTGATGACTTCCCCAAACTGACCCGCGAGTTACGCCAGGAACTGGCGCAAGAAGGGGATAAACCCCTGCCCGTACCCAGTAACATGTCTACCTCCGAACTGGAACAACAAGTGCTGCAAATCAGCAGCCAGTTGTTGGAATTAAGCCGTCTGTCGCAACAAGAACAGGATCGGGCGCGGGAAATCAGTGAATCCCTCAGCCAGTTGCCTCAGCAGCAATCAGAAGCTCGGCGAATTCTGACTGAAATCAGCACCCGCCTTCAGGCACAAAGTAACCCCGCCAATCCGGTCGCACAGGCACAGTTTGCATTACTACAAGCAGAAGCCGTGGCCCGTAAGGCTAAAGCCAATGAACTGGAGCTTTCTCAGCTCTCAGCCAACAACCGGCAAGAGCTGTCACGGCTGCGCGCCGAGTTATACAAAAAGCGTCAAGAACGGGTTGATGCTCAGCTCCAAACCTTACGTAATAATCTCAATAACCAGCGTCAGCAGGCGGCTGAACAGGCACTTGAGCGCACCGAGTTACTGGCGGAACAAGGGGGCGATTTACCTGAGTCAATCATCCAGCAACTGCAAATCAACCGCGAGCTATCCCAAGCGCTAAATCAACAGGCGCAACGCATTGATCTGATCTCTTCGCAACAACGGCAAGCGGTAGCCCAAACCCAACAAGTCCGGCAGGCTCTCAGTACTATTCGTGAACAGGCCCAGTGGCTGGGCGTTTCAACCGCACTGGGGGAAACACTGCGGGCACAAGTTGCAAGATTGCCTGACGTACCGAAATCTCAGCAACTGGATCGTGATATGGCGCAGTTGCGGGTTCAACGTCTGCAATATGAAGACATGTTGGAGAAGTTACAGCAGCAAAATGTCAAATTAAAGCAAAATGATGGTACACCGCTCACCACCGAACAGCAGCGGATCCTTGATGCTCAATGGCGCACACAGCGCGAATTGCTGAATTCTCTGCTGTCTGGCTATGACACCCAGATTCTAGAATTAACCAAGTTGAAAGTGGCCAACAGTCAGTTGGTGGATGCGCTAAGTGAAGTTCGCGAGGCCACTCACCGTTATCTGTTTTGGGTCGCAGATGTCAGCCCAATATCACTGTCTTACCCGATTAACGTTGCCCATGACCTGACCCGCTTACTGTCGCTGGATACACTTTCGCAGTTAAGTGGCGCGTTCGTCATGATGATGACCAGCCAAGAGACACTGCTACCGATCAGCGCAGCCTTGCTGTTTGTCGGTTTCAGTATCAGCTTGCGTCGCCACTATCATGCCTTCCTGGAGCGTGCTAGCAGCCGGGTGGGTAAGGTTACGCAAGACCATTTCTCCCTGACATTACGTACCGTTTTCTGGTCAATTCTGATGGCGCTGCCGCTACCGGTATTGTGGGCCGCGCTCGGCTATGGCCTGCAAAACGCTTGGTCATATCCAATGGCGATCGCCATTGGTAATGCCGTCACTGCCACCGTGCCAGTACTGTGGCTGTTTATGATAAGTGCCTCGTTTGCACATCCTCATGGCCTGTTTATCACCCACTTCCGCTGGTCACCGGCGCAGGTCGGGCGGGCAATGCGTTTTTATCGCATGTCTGTGTGGTTGATTATCCCATTGATGATGGCACTGATTACATTCGAGAATTATAACGACCGTGAATTCGCTGGTACCCTGGGCCGCCTGTGCTTTATTTTGCTGTGTGTTGCCTTAAGTCTGGTGACCAATAGCCTGAAACGAGCCGGTATTCCACTCTATCTGGATAAAAAAGGCTCGGGCGAGAACATCATTAACGTGGCGTTATGGGGGCTACTGCTATCTGCCCCACTGATTGCGGCATTGGCCTCGGCGCTCGGTTATCTCACCACCTCACAGGCGCTACTGGCGCGTTTGGAAACCTCGGTTGCCATCTGGTTCTTCTTGTTGGTGGTTTACCATATTATCCGCCGTTGGATGCTGATTCAGCGCCGCCGTATTGCTTTTGACCGAGCTAAGCAGCGGCGAGCCGATATTCTGGCGCAGCGCGCCCGCGGTGAAGAAGATACGCCGCACAATAACAGTACCGAAGGGTCCATTGATGTTGAGGAACCGGTCATTGATCTGGATGTGATCAGCGCCCAATCTCTACGTCTGGTGCGATCGATCCTGACGATGATCGCCTTGGTTTCAGTGATAGCATTGTGGTCTGAGATTCATTCAGCTTTTGGTTTTCTGGAAAATATTCGCCTGTGGGATGTGTCATCCACCATTAACGGTATTGAGTCGGTGCAGGCGATCACCATGGGATCACTGCTGATCGCTATTTTAGTGATGGTTGTGACTACCCAGCTAGTGCGCAACCTACCTGCCCTACTGGAACTGGCGCTATTGCAGCATCTGGATCTGACGCCGGGGACGGGCTATGCCATCTCCACCATCACCAAATATCTGTTGATCCTGTTCGGCAGCTTGCTCGGTTTCTCTATGTTAGGGATCGAGTGGGCGAAATTCCAATGGTTGGTTGCCGCACTTGGTTTAGGTTTGGGGTTCGGTTTGCAGGAAATTTTTGCCAACTTTGTTTCTGGTCTGATCATCTTGTTCGAGAAACCGATCCGTATCGGCGATACCGTGACCATACGTGATCTCACCGGTAGCGTGACCAAAATCAATACCCGTGCCACAACTATTTCTGACTGGGATCGCAAAGAAATTATCGTGCCGAATAAGGCATTTATTACTGAGCAATTTATTAACTGGTCACTGTCAGATTCAATTACCCGTGTGGTACTCACAGTGCCGGCTCCGGCTGAAACCAGCAGTGAGGAAGTGACTGAGGTGTTACTTACTGCTGCACGCCGCTGTACCTTGGTATTGGATAACCCGGCACCCGAGGTCTATCTGGTTGATCTTCAACAAGGGATTCAGATTTTCGAACTGCGTATTTACGCCGCCGAAATGGGACATCGTATGCCACTGCGCCATGAAATCCACCAGTTGATTCTGGCCGGTTACCGTGAGCACGGCATTACTCTGCCATTCCCACCCTTCCAGGCTCGGCTGGAAACACTGGGGCGTGGCGCTGGCCGCACTATTACTTCAGGGCGCGGCCGCACACCGGGTAGCTTGTAAGTTAAGTTGACGTATCGATAGAAAAATGGCCTGACTCTGTGAAGAGTCAGGCCCAATAATCAGGAATATTACCCAAAGTCATTGGTGTTGCAGCAAGGCAGCAAGGCAGCAAGTTCATTAATCCCGATGAGCTTACATCAGTAAGTGATTCGGGTTCGTGAACGTAGCGAACACCGCTGCGGCGCCAAGGGCGAGGGGTTATTAAGCACGCCCTACTGGGAATGCGATAACCTCATCTAATCTTTCCGCCCCCAGCGCCAGCATCACCAGACGATCAACACCTAACGCCACTCCTGAGCAATCCGGCAAGCCCTGTTTCAAGGCGGCAATTAGGTTCATATCAATTGGGTTCTGCGGTAAACCCCGTTTGGCTCGAATGCGATTATCTTGCTCAAAACGTTGCAGTTGTTCATCACCATCAGTCAGCTCATGGAAACCATTCGCTAACTCAATACCTTTGAAGTAAACCTCAAAACGTTCTGCTACTCGGTGATCTTCAGTGCTGATCACCGCCAGTGAAGCTTGAGACGCGGGGAAATGATAAACAAAGGCGGGTTTATCGCGGCCAATGTGTGGCTCGACTCCGACGGTAAACAGCAGCTGCAATAGCGTATCGCGATCTTCTTCTGTATCGGCAATATTACTTAAATCCAGTTTTGCCGCGGCTTCACGCAATTGTGCTTTATCTGCCGACAATGGATCAATGTCTAAGTGGCGCAGGAATGCTTGCTGATAAGACAAGGTTTCAGCGCTATTACAATCCAGTATTTGCTGCAACAGGTCATCAACCTCATTCATTAAGCGATACATATCATAATGTGGGCGATACCATTCCAGCATGGTGAATTCAGGATTGTGATGACGGCCAGCTTCTTCATTGCGGAAACTGCGCCCCAATTGATAGATAGATCCACTGCCTGCCGCCAACAAGCGCTTCATGTGGTATTCCGGGCTGGTCATCATGTACAGCGTCATACCATCGGCAGCGCCCGGGCCAACAAACCGGGTTTGGAATGGGACTAAATGAACGTCCGTCACTGTCGCTTGGCTCATGGTTGGCGTTTCAACTTCTAATACGCCACGATCGGCAAAAAAGCGCCGGATCTCTGCCATTATTGCTGCGCGTTTCAACAAATTGGCGATAGGTGCACTCGGCTGCCAGCTTGCCGTTTCGCTCATGGTGGTTAACTCCGAAATCAAACAGGGGATGCAGTCTACTCGCATCTACTCACTCAGACAAATCTGTCACTCATCAGCCCGATTTTTGGCTTGAATTCAGCATTTCACGCTGCAAAAAAGACTTTAGCCCAGTAGATCCTGTTTGGGATCACGTTTTTGCTAGTAATGCGCCTGAGTAGGTTCAAATAAAACAAAACAATCGATCACATCAAATTTATAGCACTTAGCATTAGGTATAATTATTCCCATACAAAAAGTAAGAAATAGCTATTCTTAATACCATCATTCTGGTTAACGGCGAATAAGTTAGCCTAATAATAATTTAAAATTATATATTTTAATTAGATATCCAAAATAATTCGAGTTGCAGGAAGGCGGCAATTGAGTGAGTCCCGATGAGTTGACGCCAGTCAATAATTCGGGTGAATGAAAGCAGCCAACGCACATGTAGCTTGAAGTATGAAGGGTATTTCACTTGAACAATGGAGAAGCGCAGTGCAAACCTTTAACGCCGATCTTGCTATTATCGGGGCCGGAGGCGCTGGTTTACGTGCAGCAATAGCCGCAGCGGAAGCCAACCCCCAACTGAAGATTGCTCTGATCTCGAAAGTATACCCGATGCGTAGCCATACTGTGGCCGCCGAAGGGGGATCAGCCGCCGTCACACAAGACCACGATAGCTTTGACTATCATTTCAACGACACGGTAGCCGGTGGTGACTGGCTATGCGAACAAGATGTTGTTGACCATTTTGTCCACAGTTGCCCGCAAGAAATGGCACAGCTGGAAATTTGGGGCTGCCCATGGAGCCGCAAACCTGATGGCTCGGTTAACGTTCGCCGCTTTGGTGGGATGAAAATTGAGCGCACCTGGTTTGCTGCCGATAAAACCGGCTTCCATATGCTGCACACACTGTTCCAGACATCTTTGAAATATCCACAAATTCAACGATTTGATGAGCATTTCGTGTTAGATATTCTGGTCGATGACGGTCAGGCACGTGGCGTAGTTGCCATGAATATGATGGAAGGCACCCGTGTACAAATTCGTGCGAACGCGGTGATCATGGCGACCGGTGGCGCAGGCCGAGTTTATCGTTATAACACCAACGGCGGTATTGTTACCGGTGATGGTATGGGGATGGCATTCCACCACGGCGTTCCGCTGCGAGATATGGAATTTGTGCAATATCACCCAACTGGCCTGCCAGGTTCTGGCATCCTGATGACCGAAGGTTGTCGTGGTGAAGGCGGTATTCTGGTCAATAAAGACGGCTACCGTTATTTGCAGGATTATGGGATGGGACCAGAAACCCCACTCGGTGAACCCAAAAACAAATACATGGAATTAGGCCCACGCGATAAAGTTTCGCAAGCCTTCTGGCATGAATGGCGTGCTGGCCGCACCATCGCCACGCCACGTGGTGATGTGGTCTATCTGGATCTGCGCCATTTGGGCGAGAAAAAACTGCTTGAGCGCTTGCCGTTCATCTGTGAACTGGCAAAAGCTTATGTCGGTGTCGACCCAGTCAAAGAACCCATCCCAGTGCGTCCAACTGCGCATTACACCATGGGTGGTATCGAAACCAACCAACAGTGCGAAACCCGTATCAAAGGGCTGTTCGCGGTAGGTGAATGTTCTTCTGTTGGCTTACATGGCGCTAACCGCTTAGGTTCTAACTCACTGGCTGAGTTAGTGGTATTTGGTCGTGTTGCCGGTGAACAAGCAGCAGCGCGTGCCATGGAAACCGGCCCGGCAAATGGCAGTGCGCTAGATGCACAAACCCGTGATGTGGAAACCCGCCTAAGTAATCTCATGAAACAGGAAGGGACCGAGAATTGGTCTAAAATCCGCGATGAGATGGGTCTGTCAATGGAAGAAGGTTGTGGTATTTACCGCACACCAGAACTGATGCAGAAAACGGTGGATAAACTGGCCGAGTTGAAAGAGCGCTTCAAACGCGTGAAAATCACCGATACCTCCAGTGTTTTCAATACTGACTTGCTGTACACCATTGAGCTGGGTTACGGCTTGGATGTGGCTGAATGTATGGCCCACTCTGCACTTAACCGTAAAGAATCCCGTGGCGCGCATCAGCGTCTGGATGAAGGCTGCACCGAGCGTGATGATGTTAATTTCCTCAAACACACGCTGGCCTTCCATACTCCGGGTGGCGCCCCACGCCTTGAATACAGCGACGTTAAGATTACCAAGCTGGCACCGGCAAAACGTGTTTATGGTGGCGAAGCCACCGCACAAGATGCAAAAGATTTGAAGGATAAGGAGCAGGCGAATGACTGATATGAAACTCCTGAAAATGGAGGTCATGCGCTATAACCCAGAAAGTGATAGCGAACCTCACTTCGAAACCTTTGAAGTACCTTACGATGAGCAGACCTCTCTGCTTGATGCATTAGGCTACATCAAAGATAACCTGGCACCGGACCTCTCTTATCGCTGGTCTTGCCGAATGGCGATTTGCGGCTCATGCGGCATGATGGTCAATAAGGTTCCAAAACTTGCCTGTAAGACTTTCCTACGCGAATACACTGGCGGAATGAAAGTCGAAGCACTGGGTAACTTCCCGATTGAACGTGATTTAGTCGTTGATATGACTCACTTTATTGAGAGCCTGGAAGCTATCAAGCCTTACATTATTGGTAACGAGCGGAAACCGCAAGACGGCCCGAATAAGCAGACTCCGGCTCAGATGGCGAAATACCATCAGTTCTCCGGCTGTATTAACTGTGGCTTGTGCTATGCCGCTTGCCCGCAGTTTGGCTTGAATCCTGAGTTTATCGGCCCGGCAGCTATTACCCTGGCGCACCGTTACAATTTAGATAACCGTGACCACGGTAAAAAAGAGCGTATGCCACAGCTTAACGGTAAAAATGGTGTTTGGAGCTGTACCTTCGTTGGCTACTGTTCTGAAGTTTGTCCGAAACACGTTGATCCGGCTGCTGCTATCCAACAAGGCAAGGTCGAGAGTGCTAAAGACTTCATGATCGCCATGCTTAAACCACAATAAGGGAGGGGAGACAGTAATGACTACTAAACGTAAAGCTTATGTCCGTACCATGGCCCCAAACTGGTGGCAGAAGCTCGGTTTCTACCGCTTTTATATGGTGCGCGAAGGTACATCGATTCCGACAGTATGGTTCAGTGTTCTGTTGATTTACGGCGTGTTCGCGTTGAAAAGTGGCCCGACTGGGTGGGAAGGCTTCGTTGGTTTCCTGCAAAACCCACTGGTGTTACTGATCAATATTATTACGTTATTGGCCGCTGTGCTGCATACCAAAACCTGGTTTGAACTGGCACCGAAAGCCGCCAATATTATCGTTAATAGCGAAAAAATAGGTCCAGAGCCAATTATCAAGGCACTGTGGGTTGTGACTGTCGTGGCTACCGCGATTATTCTGGCCGTTGCCTTACTCTAACTCGGAGGAGAACAAGATGAATCAAGTCCCTAAACGCTCCGATGAACCTATCTTCTGGGGTCTGTTTGGCGCGGGTGGTATGTGGAGTGCAATCATTGCGCCGGCGGTAATTCTGCTGGTTGCCATTTTGCTGCCGCTGGGTGCCTTCCCTGGTGATGCGTTGAGTTATGAGCGTATTCTGGCATTCTGTCAGAGTTTCATTGGCCGGATCTTCCTGCTGCTGATGATTATTCTGCCACTGTGGTGCGGTTTACACCGTATCCATCACGCCATGCATGATTTGAAAATCCATGTCCCTGCCGGGAAATGGGTATTCTATGGTCTGGCAGCCATTCTGAGTGTGGTCACTATCATCGGTGTCCTGACGCTGTAATTATTCATGCCTAATCTGCGGCCTGCTCTTTAGCGGGCCGTTTTTTTTCCGCACTCAGCTAATAACTCAGATTCATCTATTTGCGCCCCTGATAACTGATAGCTATTCTCAACCATAGAGTAATTATCAGAAAACTAAGGAACGCCAATGCGCCTGTGGTCAAAACTATCCGTATTAACTGCAACTCTGCTCTCGGTCGCCTGTAGCGTGACCCCGCCTAAAGACGTGAAAGTGGTTGATAACTTCCAACTCCCTCGCTACCTCGGCACCTGGTATGAAATAGCCCGGTTGGACCACTCTTTTGAACGTGGATTGGAGAGGGTCAGCGCTAATTACACGCCACGAGATGATGGTGGTGTAAAAGTCATTAACCGGGGTTATAACCCACAGAAGCAGCAATGGCAGGAGAGTATCGGCAAAGCCTATTTTATTGGTTCCCCCCAACAAGCCTCGCTTAAAGTGTCATTCTTTGGGCCTTTCTATGGTGGCTATAATGTCATTGATTTAGATGATAAATATCAGCATGCCTTAATTGCCGGCCCTAATCGGGATTATTTGTGGATTTTATCCCGTACGCCAACGATCGATACTCAGACCCGCGATCGTTTGGTTGCCGTAGCGAGGAATTATGGTTTCCCGGTTGATAAGTTGATATGGGTTAAGCAGGAAGGGCCGAGCGCAGAGATTAAAAAGTAATAATGCTGTGTTTTAGCCTTCAATCTGTAACAGCAGATCGAACTATAACCCGATCTGCTGTTCATTCCGCGAGCGCTAAAGGAAATCCCTTGTTATGACGCCAACTTCAAGCCGATAATTCCAGCTAAAATTAGCCCCAAGCTAAACACCCGCGCCAAACTGGCAGACTCCCCAAGCAGGGCAATACCTAAAATAGCAGTACCTACCGCACCAATACCGGTCCAAACCGCATAGGCCGTGCCTGCTGGTAACGTTTTCATGGCATAGGCCAACAAAAAGACACTGACCGCCATCGCTACCAGAGTGATAACACTGGGGGTCAGCCGCGTAAAACCATGAGAATACTTCAGGCCAATAGCCCAAATAACTTCTAATAAACCAGCAATAACCAGAATAATCCAAGCCATCGTAACCACCTCGCTCAGGCGGGGTCGTCCCCGAAAAACAGATGCGTGCCCAGGTCGTCCCGAACAGCATAAAGGTAAGAGGGATACGTTATCACGCTAAATAATAAGCAGCAATATTATGGCCGATCAAAAACAAATCCGGCGGCAATCGCCGCCGATAAGAATATAAACAGACGTTTATTCAGCGCTACGTTCAATCGCACTACCTGCACTTTGAACATCTTTGCCAACACCTTTCGTGGTGTTGCAGGCGCTCAATGAAGAGATAACCAACAATGAAAAAATAATGGCGATGCTTTTCTTTAACATTATAAAGGTTCCTTATAGGGCATTTGGCTTATTCACCTTATAAGGATAGTCAAAAAAACAGCATTGCACTTTTTCCGACTCAATTAACAGCACAACAGTGCGCTATCGATAAAACCCACATCCGACAGGCCCAGATAGCAGAAAACCGCGTTTAAGCGGTTTTCTTTCATTCCCAGCGCATCTTATTTATTAAGACTTACTTAACGCGAGAAACATATTCGCCAGAGCGGGTATCAACTTTGATAACTTCGCCAACCTGTACGAATAATGGCACTTTGACCACGGCACCGGTACTCAGAGTTGCAGGCTTACCACCGGTACCGGCAGTGTCACCTTTTAGACCTGGGTCAGTGTCAGTGATTTCGAGTTCAACAAAGTTTGGTGGGCTGACAGCGATAGGCTGACCATTCCACAGAGTCACGATACATTCAGCCTGATCAATCAGCCATTTGTCGTTATCGCCAATGGCTTTGGCATCAGCTTGCAACTGCTCGTAAGTCTCGTTATTCATGAAGTGCCAGAACTCACCGTCGTTGTACAGGTAAGTCAGGTTCAAATCGTTAACGTCTGCGCCTTCGGCTGAGTCGGTAGATTTAAAGGTTTTTTCAACGCGTGAACCGGTCAGCAGGCGGCGCATCTTAACACGAGCAAAAGCTTGGCCTTTGCCTGGTTTTACGAACTCGCTGGCTTCAACTGCATAAGGCTCGCCCTCGAACATGATTTTAAGACCGGGACGAAAATCGTTGCTATAATAAGTGGCCATAATGGTCCTCAAGAAACTGGTAGTTAAGCCTAAAAAATGGCAAGTATTGTAACCCGAAACATGCCAATTAGAGAAGATTGGTTGCAACAACTCGCCGATGTAATTACTGATCCGGCCGAATTGCTAAGAATTCTTTCCTTAAATGAACACCCCAACCTGCAACAAGGTATTGAGGCTCGTCGTTTATTCCCTCTCAGAGTACCTCGCGCTTTTGTTGCGCGTATGCGGCTGGGAGATCCGTCTGACCCATTATTGCTTCAAGTGCTGACCGCACGCGAAGAGTTTATCGCAGTACCCGGTTTTACCAATGACCCGCTTGATGAACAACGCAGCGTCGTACCCGGCTTGTTGCACAAGTATCGCAACCGCGCACTGCTGCTGGTAAAAGGCGGCTGTGCCGTCAATTGCCGCTATTGTTTCCGCCGCCATTTCCCTTATCAGGATAACCAAGGCAACAAAGCCAATTGGCATCAGGCACTGGATTATATCCGCCAGCACCCAGAGCTAGACGAGATCATCTTTTCCGGCGGTGACCCGCTCATGGCGAAAGACCACGAGCTCAGTTGGTTGCTGGATGAGCTGGAAAACATAGCTCACATCAAGCGCTTACGCATCCATACCCGATTACCGGTGGTTATCCCTGACCGTATCACTGCGGCGCTATGCCAGCGGCTGGGTGATACTCGATTACAAGTGCTAATGGTTACACATATAAACCACGCCAATGAAATCGATCAGCCTTTGCGGGACAGTATGGCACAGCTCAAACGGGCGGGTGTAACCCTCTTAAATCAGAGTGTGCTGTTGCGAGGGGTCAATGATGATGCCGAGGTATTGGCAACATTAAGCAATGCCTTGTTTGATGCTGGTATTCTGCCTTACTACATTCATGTACTGGATAAAGTGCAAGGTGCGGCTCACTTTATGGTCGATGATGACGAAGCACGGCTATTAATGAAAGGTCTGCTAAGCCGCGTATCCGGTTATTTGGTTCCCCGTTTAGCACGGGAAATCGGCGGTGAACCGAGCAAGACCCCGCTGGATCTCCGATTGATGCAGGATGAATAATTCGGGTGACAAATCTGCCGGGAGCAGATTTGAACGCGGCTTGCAGCGGCTTTGTAGAGGCGAGGTCCATGAATGGGCCGAGTAACGAGTGCAGCCAGAAAGATGACGGCTGTAACAAGCAGGGGATGCCATGGCATCCCCTGCTTTATTTAAATTCTTGCTTGAGCTATCAAGGGCACTTATAAACTTCACCAACCATTTTGCTATCCAGTGGTGCAAAGCTTGATAAGAAGGTTTCGCTCGGGCTGGTAGCACCGTAAATTACGTTGCCGCCCATTGCTGCTGCTTTATTACGTAGGTCATTTGCTGCCCCACGCATAGAACTGCTTTCACCGCCACCACCTGAGAACCAGTTACTCTGAGTACCAGCCACCTGGCCGACCAACTGACATTCAGCACCAGGCTTCGTATCAGAGAATTTCACTTGCTCACCCGCCGAACTTAATTGGTTAGTGGAGCTACAACCCGCCAGCAACAGCGCTGCTGAAAGGCCAAGTAACACTTTAATCCGCATTTTTTTCCCCATTCGAAGTTGAGAATCACGCTAAAGATTACCAGAAAGCACCGCTGCCGCTTAGGCATCCGTTGCCGAAATTATCCAAATACTCGATGTCGAGCCTGATGGTTAATGATTAACAGTTTACACATTAAATTACTGCCACGACTAAAAAAAGTCCTGCAATCATCACACTGAATGAAATAAAACCGCTTTTATGATGGTTGGTTACGAAATTTGAACCAGAAAAGACTGAGTATAGGATAACACGGAGTAGCGTTATGGCAGATTTTGGTGGCAATAGATAAAACAAAAGCGAGCAGGTCACCCCACTCGCTTTCATCAACAGCTTGTCCCTTTTGCTACCAATCTAATGGCAGCTCAAAGGTTGGCAGCATTACATCATGCCGCCCATGCCGCCCATACCACCCATGCCGCCAGCGCCCATATCACCGCCTTTGTCATCACGTGGCAGGTCAGTGATCATGCACTCGGTAGTGATCATCAGACCAGCAATAGAGGCTGCGTACTGCAGAGCAGAACGAGTCACTTTAGTTGGATCCAAGATACCCATCGCGATCATGTCACCGTATTCTTCGGTATAAGCGTTGTAGCCGTAGCTGCCTGAACCCGCTTTAACGTTGTTCGCGATAACAGAGGCTTCTTCACCGGCGTTAACCACGATCTGACGCAGTGGAGATTCCATCGCACGCAGAGCAACTTTGATACCGACGTTCTGGTCTTCGTTATCACCTTTCAGACCCGATTTAGTGATAGCAGATGCAGCACGAATCAGTGCAACACCACCACCAGCCACTACGCCTTCTTCTACTGCCGCACGGGTTGCGTGCAGAGCATCTTCAACGCGTGCTTTCTTCTCTTTCATTTCAACTTCAGTTGCGGCACCAACTTTGATAACGGCAACGCCGCCAGCCAGTTTAGCGACACGCTCTTGCAGTTTTTCTTTGTCGTAGTCAGAAGTCGCATCTTCAATTTGCTGACGGATCTGAGTAACACGACCCTGGATTGACGCTTCGTCGCCTACGCCATCGATAATGATAGTGGTATCTTTATTGATAACAACGCGTTTTGCCTGACCCAGATCTTCCAGAGTGGTTTTTTCCAGTTCCAGACCGATCTCTTCAGAGATAACAGTACCGCCAGTCAGTGTCGCGATGTCTTGCAGCATAGCTTTACGACGGTCGCCGAAGCCAGGTGCTTTAACCGCTGCAACTTTAACAATACCGCGCATGGTGTTAACCACCAGGGTCGCCAGGGCTTCGCCTTCAACGTCTTCTGCGACAATCAGCAGTGGTTTACCGGCTTTCGCTACCGCTTCCAGCACTGGCAGCATTTCACGGATGTTAGAGATTTTCTTGTCAGCCAGCAGGATGAATGGGCTTTCAAGTTCAATAGAACCGGTTTCTGGTTTATTGATGAAGTAAGGAGACAGGTAACCACGGTCAAACTGCATACCTTCAACTACGTCCAGCTCGTCTTGCAGGCCTGAACCTTCTTCAACGGTGATAACGCCTTCTTTACCGACCTTTTCCATCGCTTGAGCGATAAGCTCACCTACGGTGGAGTCAGAGTTGGCAGAGATAGTCCCTACCTGAGCGATAGCTTTAGAATCAGAGCAAGGTACAGACAGTTTTTTCAGCTCTTCAACAGCAGCGATAACTGCTTTGTCGATACCGCGCTTCAGGTCCATTGGGTTCATGCCGGCCGCAACTGCTTTCAGGCCTTCAGTGATAATGGATTGAGCCAATACAGTTGCAGTAGTGGTACCGTCACCCGCAGCGTCATTCGCTTTAGAGGCAACTTCTTTAACCATCTGTGCACCCATGTTCTCAAACTTGTCTTCCAGTTCGATCTCACGCGCAACTGAAACACCATCTTTGGTGATAGTTGGAGAGCCAAAAGACTTGTCCAGAACTACGTTACGGCCTTTCGGGCCTAGGGTCACTTTCACTGCATCAGCAAGGATGTTTACGCCGCGTAGCATTTTGATGCGTGCGTCGTTACCGAATTTTACGTCTTTAGCTGCCATTGGTATTTCCCTTAACTCGTTCAGTTCAGAAGATTAGAGAGCGTGAATTACGCTTCAACAATTGCCAGAATGTCGCTTTCGGACATGATCAACACTTCTTCATGGTCGATCTTCTCTGACTTCACGCCGTAACCATCGTTGAAAATAACGACGTCGCCTACTTTCACATCCAGCGGCTTGATTTCGCCGTTATCCAGGATGCGACCATTGCCGACTGCCAGTACTTCACCACGAGTAGATTTACCCGCTGCAGTGCCAGTCAGAACGATGCCGCCAGCAGATTTGGATTCAACTTCTTTGCGCTTGACGATAACGCGGTCATGCAATGGACGAATTTTCATTGATAGCTCTCCTATGAGAAGGTCCGTATCAGATTTAGGATTAATATCGGTATGCCTTCATAACCGATACCGTGACATTCTAAGTGGGGGCAGCCTCTCATCCCTTCAAGGGAGACGACAAAAAAAATTTCACTTTTTTTCACCCTGAGCAGGAAGATTCTCATCCCCAGGTGGCCTACCCACCACAGAAAGCCCTGTGATTTACTTTATAAATTTATGATTAATAAACAGGCTATTAGAATAAGCCCACAACTTACTTCTCATCTTTGAAACGATTATCTGTAGGTTTATCATCCTCATCGGGATGATGCTCTACGGTGAAGTGGTCATCAGCTTTGCGCTGAAACTCACCATCAAAGGTATTGCCACCGCCCATTGGGCCAGTACCATTGTGAGTAAAACCGCCACCACGATAAATATTCAGATGTGGCATCAGTTTTAGCGTTAACGATTTTTGAATCGGTGGTAATAGCAGCAACAAACCGAGGAAGTCGGTGAAGAAGCCGGGGATCAACAGCAAGAAGCCAGCCAAGATCAGCGACACACTTTTAACCATCTCCGCCGCCGGGCTTTCCCCGGCAGCCAGTTTTTGCTGCATCTGCATAAAGGTTTTTATCCCCTGGTTACGCACCAGAGAGATCCCCACACAGGAGCTAAGGATCACCAACAGCAGGGTAACCAACACACCCAATACAGCTGCAACCTTGATAAATATCGATATTTCTATATATGCCAATAAAAATATCAGCGCTAACGGTAACCAACGCACCGCATTCTCCTTATTCCAATCATTCAGTATCCCTCATCAGGTAAACCTGCCTGACAGATACCATGAAAACCTTGACCCGGCTGATGCTAACACGCCATTTCCCCTCGATTAGCGGATTGCAGCGTCAGCTCCCCCTTCAACGTGGGTCGACTACAGTAAAATGGTGATGGTTGGCTCTATTTTCAAGTTGCAGCCATACTTTTATTACTAATTAATCTAACTGTGAGAAGAATCACAGATATCAGATCATCTCGATTAATTCCGACCATATAGTGATCTCAGTTCAAGGCTTTTTGTCGCTAAGCAGCATATGATCCTGTCAGCAAGAAGATGAGTGGTTAATCTTTCCGCACTAAAGGTTCATAGCGGCATCATATTGCTCACGGCGGCATTATTAAATTAACAAATACAAAACAAGACAGCACAATAGAGAAGGTTCTCATGTCAAATAACATTCGTATTGAAGAAGACCTGTTAGGTACACGAGAAGTCCCCGCAGAGGCTTACTACGGTGTTCATACCCTGCGTGCGATTGAAAACTTCTATATCAGTAACAGCAAAATCAGTGATGTTCCAGAGTTTGTACGCGGCATGGTCATGGTAAAAAAAGCAGCGGCAATGGCGAACAAAGAGCTACACACTATTCCACGCAAAATCGCGGATATCATTATTCAGGCATGTGATGAAGTTCTGGATAAAGGGAAGTGTATGGATCAGTTCCCGGTTGACGTGTTCCAAGGCGGCGCCGGTACCTCTTTAAACATGAACACCAACGAAGTTCTGGCCAATATCGGTCTGGAGCTGATGGGCCACCAGAAGGGAGAGTATCAATACCTTAACCCTAACGACCATCTGAACAAATGCCAATCCACCAACGATGCCTACCCAACCGGTTTCCGCATTGCGGTTTATACTTCCATCATGAAGTTGATCGAGGCGATTGATCAGTTAAAAGAAGGTTTCGAAAGAAAATCCAAAGAATTCGAAAAAATCCTGAAAATGGGCCGTACTCAGTTACAGGATGCGGTGCCAATGACGCTGGGTCAGGAATTCAAAGCCTTTGCTATCTTATTAAAAGAAGAAACCAAGAACCTGCAACGTACCGCAGAATTGCTGCTGGAAGTTAACCTAGGTGCCACCGCTATCGGTACTGCGCTGAACACACCAGAAGGCTACTCACAGTTAGCAATACAGAAATTATCTGAAATCAGTGGTTTGGCTTGTGTTCCGGCGGAAGACCTGATCGAAGCTACTTCTGACTGTGGCGCTTACGTGATGGTGCACAGTGCGCTAAAACGCCTGGCCGTTAAGATGTCAAAAATCTGCAACGACTTACGTTTGCTGTCATCTGGCCCACGTACTGGTCTGAATGAAATCAATCTGCCAGAATTACAGGCAGGTTCTTCAATCATGCCGGCCAAAGTTAACCCGGTTATCCCTGAAGTCGTTAACCAGGTTTGTTTTAAGGTGATCGGTAACGACACTTGCATTACTATGGCGGCCGAAGCAGGCCAACTCCAGTTGAACGTTATGGAGCCAGTGATTGGTCAGGCTATGTTTGAGTCTATCCATATCCTGACAAACGCCTGTTATAACCTGTTGGAAAAATGCATTAACGGTATTACTGCCAACAAAGAGGTCTGCGAACGTTACGTCTTTAACTCCATCGGTATCGTCACCTATCTCAACCCATTCATTGGCCACCATAATGGTGACATCGTGGGTAAAATCTGTGCAGAAACCGGTAAAAATGTGCGGGAAGTTGTTCTAGAACGCGGCTTGTTGACTGAAGCTGAGCTGGACGACATTTTCTCTGTTGAAAACCTGATGCATCCGGCTTATAAAGCGAAACGTTATACCGATGAAAATGAACAATAAAATAATCATCCGGTAGCCCTGAAAGGCACGCATGCTCCTCTGGACGGCGTGCCTTTTTACTTTCTGGCAAACACAATTTTTTAACTTTAATTTTTCATTTGGATCAAGGAGTAAACACTATGATAGCCGTAGAGTTAGTCATCGTCCTACTGGCCATTTTTTTAGGGGCCAGATTAGGTGGTATCGGTATCGGTTTTGCAGGCGGCATCGGTGTTTTGGTTTTAGCCATGATTGGCGTTAAACCCGGTAGCATTCCGTTCGATGTTATCTCAATTATTATGGCCGTTATTGCTGCAATCTCTGCGATGCAGGTAGCGGGCGGTATGGATTATCTGGTACAGCAAACTGAAAAGTTACTGCGTAAGAATCCAAAACACATCACCATTCTTGCTCCGCTGGTCACTTATTTTCTGACCATCTTTGCCGGGACAGGTAACATTTCTCTTTCAGCACTGCCCGTGATTGCAGAAGTGGCGAAAGAGCAAGGCATTAAACCTTGCCGCCCTCTGTCCACAGCAGTGGTCTCCGCACAGATAGCCATTACTGCCTCACCGATTTCCGCGGCAGTGGTTTACATGTCTTCCGTTATGGAAGGTCATGGCGTTAGCTATCTGCATCTGCTGATGATAGTCATCCCCTCTACCCTGTGTGCGGTGCTGGTGATGTCGCTGATCGTATCCTTGTGCTTTAACTCCAAACTGTCTGATGACCCTATCTATATCAAACGCTTGGAAGAAGGCTTAGTAACACTGCGCGGCGACACTGTAAAAGTGATCAAGCCACGGGCTAAAACGTCAGTGCTGCTGTTCCTGGCCGGCGTTCTTTGTGTGGTTGCCTATGCGATTATCAACAGCCCAAGTGTCGGTCTGGTTGCAACTCCGCTGATGAATACCACTAACGCCATCCTGATCATCATGCTGAGTGTGGCAACTATCACTACGCTGGTATGCTCGGTTGATACCGATTCAATCCTGAACTCCAGCACCTTCAAAGCCGGTATGAGTGCCTGTATCTGTATCCTGGGTGTAGCCTGGTTAGGTGATACCTTTGTACAGCACAACCTGGAGTGGATTAAAGAAACTGCGGGTAGCCTGATTCAGGCCCACTCATGGTTACTGGCCGTTATCTTCTTCTTCTGTTCTGCACTGTTGTACTCTCAGGCTGCAACTGCCAAGGCGTTGATGCCAATGGCAATGGCCCTGAACGTGTCACCACTGGCAGCCATTGCTTCTTTCGCGGCGGTGTCTGGTCTGTTTATTCTGCCAACCTACCCAACATTGGTAGCCGCGGTACAAATGGATGACACTGGTACCACGCGTATTGGTCGTTTCGTGTTTAACCATCCATTCTTCATCCCTGGCACCATCGGGGTGGCGCTGGCCGTTTGCTTCGGTTTTGTGATGGGCAGTCTGGTTCTGTAAGCGTTTTGGGGCGCAATTCATTTGCGCCCCACTCACATCAACAATTTTCCTCTACAACGCTCATTGGCAACTTTCATCGAATCCATCTCACTGTTACATAAATCATCTTCTGACCTGCCCACGCTTCGCGCTATAGTATCCAGGCAAGTATTCAGGTAACGCGTATATTCAGCACGTTACGCTCCGCTTCGTCATATAAGCCACGCTACCGATGAGGTTAAGATGTCTGATTGTGATGCAATTGTGGTATTGTGCACCGCCCCTGATGAAGCCAGCGCGCAAGATTTAGCCGCGCAGGTTCTGGGTGAGAAATTGGCCGCCTGTGCCACGCTGTTGCCCGGTGCAACCTCGATTTACTACTGGGAAGGTAAGCTCCAGCAAGAGTATGAAGTACAACTCTTGTTTAAGAGCGATACAGATCATCAGCAAGCCCTTCTCAGTTACATCAAACAACATCACCCCTACCAGACGCCAGAATTACTGGTGTTACCGGTACAGGGCGGAGATAAAGATTACCTGTCATGGCTCAACGCTTCATTACTCTGATTCTGCTGCTGTGCAGTGCTTTACTCGCACCGCACAGCGCACAGGCTTCACTATTTGGTGAGAGCTCCCCTCTTGGCCAAAAAAGCAGCCAGAGCCGGTTTCTTCCGGTCGATAGGGCGTTTGCCTTTGATTTTCGCCAACAAGGTGACCAGCTCACACTGAGTTGGCAGATTCATCCCGATTATTATCTGTATCGCCAGCAAATAAAAATTGTGCCACAGCACGCCACTCTCGGGGAATTTACTCTGCCAGAGGGTATTGCGCATCATGATGAGTTCTACGGTGAAGTGGCGATTTTCAAACAGCAGCTCGTGCTGAAAATCCCGATTTCGCAGGCTGCGGAAGGCGCGAGTGTCAGTGTCACCTATCAGGGCTGCGCCGAAGCTGGTTTCTGTTACCCGCCAGAAGTGCGGGTGGTGCCGCTTAATGCCGTTATCGCAAGCTCTGCAACCCCCGCCGTTAACCCACAGGGCACGGCACAGCCCCCCCAAGAAAGCGCGCCTACACCGGCTGAATTACCCTTCTCACCACTATGGGCGCTGTTAATTGGTATCGGCATCGCCTTTACCCCCTGCGTATTGCCAATGTATCCGCTGATTTCCGCCATTATTCTTGGCCGTGAAAAGCCCCACAGCCAGCGGCGAATATTGATACTGGCGGTGGTGTACGTGCAGGGCATGGCGTTGACCTATACCTTGCTCGGTTTGGTGGTGGCGGCGGCTGGCTTACAATTTCAGGCCGCGCTGCAACACCCGTATGTGTTGATTGGGCTATCGGTGCTGTTCGTATTATTGGCGCTATCGATGTTTGGCCTCTATTCGCTGCAACTGCCCTCGTCACTGCAAACCCGGTTGGTGCAGTGGAGTAGCAGCCAACGTGGCGGCTCGCTGGCCGGTGTCTTTGCCATGGGCGCACTGGCGGGCCTGATTTGCTCGCCGTGCACCACCGCGCCCCTCAGCGCCATTTTGCTGTATATCGCGCAAAGCGGAAATATGCTGGCCGGTGGCGGTACGTTGTATTTGTATGCGTTAGGTATGGGTATTCCACTGGTAGTTGTAACGCTGTTTGGCAACAAGCTGATCCCACGTAGCGGCCCATGGATGCAATATGTCAAAGAAGCTTTCGGCTTTGTGATTCTGGCGCTGCCGGTATTTCTGCTGGAAAGAGTACTGGGTGATGTCTGGGGCTTGCGTTTATGGAGCCTGCTGGCCATCGCCTTCTTCGGCTGGGCATTTGTACTCAGCCTTAAAGCTCATTCTGGCTGGGCGCGGGCCTTACAGTTGTTGCTATTGGCAGCACTGTTAATCGCTGCCCGCCCGTTACAGGATTGGACTTTTAATGGCAACACACAGCAGATTGAAATCAAACACTTAACCTTCCAGCCAGTGGCTAATTTGCCGCAATTACAGGCTGCATTAGCGCAAGCGCAGGGCAAGCCGGTGATGCTGGATCTGTATGCAGACTGGTGCGTGGCCTGTAAAGAGTTTGAGAAATATACCTTCAGTGATAGCTATGTTCAGCGCCAGCTCGCGGATACTGTGCTCATTCAGGCTGATGTCACTAGCAACAGCGCCGAACATGCGGCGATGTTGAAAGAACTCAAGGTATTGGGCTTACCGACTATTCTATTTTTTGATGCGCAGGGTAAAGAAGTTCCCGCCGCCAGAGTGACCGGTTTTATGAACGCCGCTGAGTTCTTAGCACATTTGCAGCAAACCATGCCGCGCTAAACCATGCGAATGGTCTGGCGCGGTAGGTTATCAATTACTGCACGGTAGCCGCATCGGATAAGCGCTTTTTCATCTGGCTATATTGTTGCTCAACATAGTGCTCCGCCGCGTTTTGATCACTAATCGCCTCAACCTTAACGGCACAATGCTTGAATTCCGGTGTTTTTGACACCGGATCAACATGATCCACCGTCAACTCATTACAAGCACCAATCCACCACTGATAGGTCATATACACCGCCCCTAGGTTGGCTCGATCGGTAACACTGGCACGAGCGATCACTTTGCCACGCCGCGAGGAGATCCAGATCAGTGCCTGATCAATCACACCGAGCTGGCTGGCATCCTCTGGGTGTATTTGTACATAGCCAGGCTCATCTGCCAGAATCTTCAATGTGGCGCAGTTACCGGTCATAGAGCGGCAACTGTAGTGGCCCACCTCCCGCACGGTGCAAAGTGCCAGTGGGTAATCAGGGTTAGTCTGCTCATGGGGCGGTTGCCATGGTGCACAACTGAGTAAGCCTTTACCGTCCTCAGTAGCAAACTGGCTATCAGTATAGAGATACGGCGTGCCGGGGTGATCTTCTGTCGGGCAAGGCCATTGGACATAACCCAAACCGGCCATTTTCTCGTAGGTTGCACCATAGAACGGTGGGCACAGGTTGCGCATTTCATCCCAAATTTGGCGAGTATTTTGATACGCCATTGGGTAACCCATTGCCGTGGATATCAGGCTAATTATTTCCCAGTCAGGCTTCACATCGCCTTTCGGCTCGATGGCTTTGTTAAAATGCTGGAAGCCACGATCGGCGCTGGTATAAACCCCTTCATGTTCACCCCACGAGGTCGCCGGGAGTACCACATCCGCCAATTCGGCGGTTTTAGTCATAAAGATATCCTGCACCACCACCAGCTCTAATGCCTCGAACGCGGCGCGCATTGCAGCCAAATCAGGTTCGGTCTGGATTGGATCTTCACCAAACACGTAATAGGCTTTCAACTTGCCTTCTGCAACTTTATGCGGCACATCGGTAATCGAGTAACCGATATGCGCGGGTAACTCAGGTACTCCCCAGGCAGCAGCGAAGCGGCTTCTGGCTTCATCATCAGTCACTTTCTCATAACCGGGGAAGGTATTGGGCAGCACGCCCATATCACACGCGCCCTGCACATTATTTTGGCCGCGTACCGGCCCGACGCCAACATTTGGCCGCCCCAGATTACCGGTTAATAACGCCAGCGAAGACAAGCCCTTAACCACATCGACCGCCTGCCCCCATTGGGTGACACCCATGCCCCACAAGATAGTGGCCGCCGGAGCGGCAGCATAAGTGCGCATGGCCTGTCGTACCGCTTGTGCCGGCAAGCCAGTAATGTGTTCAACATCCTCTGGGCGGTAATCTGCCACTCCAACTTGCAGTTCTTCAAAGCCGCGCGTATGTGCACGAACATAATTAGCGTCGTACAGTTTTTCTTCAATCAGCACATAGATAAAGGCATTCACCAGTGCCATATTCGCGCCATTTTTCAGTGCCAACCATTGATCAGCAATACGGGCAGTTTCAATATGTCGCGGATCGCAAACGATCAGTTTGGCTCCCTTGTTTTTGGCCTTGAGGATCCGTCTGGCAACAATCGGGTGAGAGTCAGCCGCGTTATAACCAAACACCAACACACAGTCGGTATTTTCAATCTCACCAATCGAGTTACTCATCGCCCCATTGCCCAGTGTTTGCTGCAATCCTGCTACCGAGGGGCCATGACACAGTCGAGCGCAACAATCGATATTGTTGGTGCCGATGGCGGCACGTGCAAACTTCTGCATCACATAGTTGGCCTCATTGCCCGGCCCCCTTGAGGAGCCAGTCATCATGATGGCATCCGCACCATGGCGCTTTTTTATTGCTTTGAGTTTGGTGGTAATAAAGGCAATGGCTTCCTGCCAGCTCACACGCTGAAATGCCTCACCCCGCTTATGCCGTAATAATGGCGCGGTCAGTCGTGGGGTTAGCAACCGGGTATCGTTGAGGAAATCCCAGCCATAGTAACCTTTCAGGCATAACTCCCCCTGATTTGTGACACCATTGGCCGGCTGGGCGCCAACAATTTCGCCATCCTCAACCAATAAGTTTAATTTGCATCCAGAACCGCAATAAGGGCAGACCGTGAGGATCTTTTCCATTTTATTATCCTTATGACCACAAAGGTTACCGGACGATACCCGGCGCAGCACCACGAGCAGCGCGCAATTGCCTGTCCCGCTGTAGCGCTTCCAACGCCATCGGCGTCACCAATTTCAATGCGTTGGTTGGGCAGACTTCTATACAGGCTGGGCCTGCCTCACGGGAATGGCATAAATCACATTTATGCGCTTGCGCCCGTACCATTGAGTCATGGATTGGCTGCTCAACCATATTCATCGCCCCGAATGGGCAGACCAACATGCAGGTTTTGCAGCCAATACAGCGAGATGCCATTACCTGAACCCCATGAATGCCTGTGACAATGGCACCGTTCGGGCAGGAGTTCTCGCAGGGCGCATCCTCACATTGATGACACAAAATTGGGGTGCTGACGGCAAAGCTTTTCATTACGCTCAAGCGCGGATGGAACTGCTCTGGCGTAATGGTGCTGGCGTTATTATCGGGGCTGTGCGCCACCACACAGGCAATTTCACAGGTGCGGCAACCAATGCACTGCGTCATATCGGCGATTACAAATCGGTTCATCTTCTCTCCTGGCCGCCGGGGTTATAAAACATTGAGATAATAAGCAATGCTTTCGGCCGCTTTGCGCCCCTCGGCAATGGCCGTGACAATCAGATCTGCGCCACGCACGATGTCACCACCCGCAAAGATTTTTGGGTTACTGGTTTGATACGGGTAACCGGAAATCGTCGGTGCGACCACTCGCCCCTGCTTATCCAGCACCACATTGTGTTCTGCCAGCCACGACATACGGTGCGGGCTAAAACCAAAGGCCATAATCACCGCGTCGGCCGGAATAATGTGCTCGGAGCCGGTGATTGGGCGGGCCTGCCGCCGCCCTTTAGCATCTGCCTGCCCCATTTCAGTGCGAACCATTTTGATACCAGTAACCTGCCCCTGTTCATCCACCTCAATCTTTTGTGGCTGAAGATTGAACATAAATTCGGCCCCCTCCTCGCGCGCATTTTTCACCTCTCGCTTGGAGCCAGGCATGTTCTTTTCATCACGGCGGTAAGCACAAATCACGCTGCTAGCACCATGGCGCAACGACGTACGCACACAATCCATCGCAGTATCGCCGCCGCCCAAAACCACTACCCGTTGGTTTTCCATGCTGACATAAGGGTGAGCACCACTGCCCGCGTACCCCATCAGGTGTTGGGTATTGCCGATCAGGAATGGCAAAGCATCGTAAACCCCTTGAGCATCCTCATTTTCCAACCCGGAGCGCATTGAACGGTATGTTCCCACGCCGAGGAATAGGGCATCGAAATCACTAAGCAGGCTCTCCATGGTGATATCCCGCCCAATCTCGGTATTTAGGCAGAACTCGACACCCATCTCGCTAAAAATCTCACGCCGACGGGTCATCACACCTTTCTCTAATTTGAATGCCGGAATACCAAAGGTTAACAAACCACCGATTTCGGGATAACGATCAAACACCACCGGTGTAATGCCGTTACGGACCAGAATATCCGCACACCCTAACCCCGCAGGCCCTGCACCGATGATAGCAACACGTTTACCCGTGGGTTTGACTTGCGACATATCCGGCCGCCAGCCGGTGGCTAATGCCGTTTCCGTAATATGCCGTTCAATCTGACCAATCGTCACTGCGCCATCGTGGTCGTTTAAAGTACAAGCTTGTTCACACAAGCGGTCCTGCGGACAAACTCGGCCACATATCTCTGGCAAACTACTGGTTTGGTGGGATAACTCAGCTGCTTCATGAATACGGCCCTGATGAGCCAATGAAATCCATTTCGGGATAGCGTTATGTAGCGGGCAGGTCCACTGACAGATGGTTTTATCACCGCAATTTAAACAACGTTCAGCCTGCTCATGGATTTGGCCTTCGGTGAACGGCAGATAGATCTCGGCAAAACTTGCCTTACGCTCCGCCAGTGGGATTTTTTTAGGCTCAAGGCGCGGTGTTCGTGGCCGCTGCAATAGATTAACCGGTGCCACATCACGAATATTTTTGCTCAGTGGGCTGAATGAGTGCGCCGCGCCAGCAGAAGTAGCACTACTGAACAAACGGCCATTGTGCTCATTCAATGCGGTGCGCTGGCGCTTTTGCTGCTGTTGCCGGAGTAGATAATGTTGATCAACCAGTGTCAGGGCCTGCGTCGGACAGGTTTTGATACAAGCAGGGCCATCAGGCTGATCAATACAAAGGTCGCATTTCTGTGCTTCAGTACGTTGATAGGCATCGGCCAGACGATGACTCGCAGGTTGTACCGTCTCGGTCACCACCGTCATCATGCCAAACGGGCAGGCGATCATGCAGGTTTTGCAGCCGATACATTTTTCCTGAATAACCTGAACACTGTTATTTAACTCAACGATGGCACCATTCGGGCAAGTGCTGGCACAAGGGGCATCTTCACAATGGTGACAAAAGACCGCAGTGGCACTTTGGTTACCTTTAAATACTTTCACCCGAGGTGTGAAATAGTCAGGTTTATCAGGGAATGTCCCCTCATGATGAGCGACCACACAAGCTACTTCACAGCTCCGACAGCCAATACAACTTTCGGCGTCAGCCACAATAAATGGATTCATCTTATTTCTTCCCAGAAGTCACGCCATTGCCGGATAAATAATTATTATTTGCAACAACTATTCACAACTCTATCAAATCATTAACCTTACAAACATAGTGTCTATAATATTGTATTATTACAATTAATTTTTAATGCAAAAGAATCGTGCCATTGCTGATATTTCGTGATAATTAAATAGGCAAATGCACGAAGATAAAGAGTAATAAATAGCGGGAAGAATCGATTAAGCACAGTTATTTTACCCAGTTATTTACAATAATAAAGAGATTTAACTCGGACAATGTTAATTAGATGTTTATTTACCCCATCTGAATACTAAAGATAATTTTGATCTAGATCAGTTTATTATCAGGATTAAAAATAATCTCATTGGGATATAACCAAACTAGTTGCTGTTGCGGTAAGACCGCTCGCACCGTCGCAACCTCAAGTCCGACGGGTATTTGTGATGATAACCCCACTTCGCTGTACAGCCACACAACAATTAAATAATTTAGCCGCATTTTTTTGGGCCTATGCACAATGCGAATTATTTCTCCGCTCCATATAATGTATCTGGCGCTAACGAAGACATTTATGAAAATTGATTTTTTTATTTATATAACACCAAATAAAAAATAGGTTATTGCATCTCATTCATAACGAATTTAAATGCGGCAACCTAAATAATGATTATAGAGGGTATAAAAATGAGTCTGGAAGCCGCTGTGACTGAAAAACGGACCCACGTCCGATATATAATATTATTGATTATCTTTATTGTGACTGCAATTAACTATGCTGACCGGGCAACATTGTCAATTGCAGGCACCGAAGTGGCAAAAGAATTGCAATTAGATGCTGTTGCAATGGGTTATATCTTCTCAGCCTTTGGTTGGGCTTACCTGCTAATGCAAATACCGGGTGGTTGGTTATTAGACCGCTACGGCTCCAAGCGGGTCTACACCTATAGCCTGTTCTTCTGGTCGTTATTTACCTTTACGCAAGGGTTTGTCGACATGTTCCCGATAGCGTATGCCGCTATCTCCATGTTTATCATGCGCTTTATGTTAGGTTTCTCTGAAGCTCCCTCTTTCCCGGCTAACGCCAGAATTGTCGCGGCCTGGTTTCCAACCAAAGAAAGAGGCACCGCTTCAGCCATTTTTAACTCTGCACAATACTTCTCTCTGGCCCTTTTCTCTCCGTTATTAGGTTATTTAACCTTTGCCTGGGGCTGGCAGCATGTATTTACTGTGATGGGCGGGCTAGGTTTCGTATTAACCATTGCCTGGGTTAAATTTATCCATAACCCGACCGATCACCCGGGTATGTCTGCATCTGAACTTGAATACATAAAACAAGGTGGTGCTGTTGTCGATATGGACCACAAGAAACCTGACGGTCATAAAAGCGGTCCTAAATTAGATTATCTGAAGCAATTATTGGCTAGCCGAATGATGTTAGGTGTCTTCTTTGGTCAATACTTTATTAATACCATTACCTGGTTCTTCCTAACCTGGTTCCCCATTTATTTAGTACAAGATAAAGGGATGTCTATTTTAAAAGTGGGGATGGTGGCCTCTATCCCGGCATTGTGCGGATTTGCCGGTGGTGTATTAGGTGGCGTATTCTCTGACTCACTCATTAAACGTGGTCACTCTCTGACTTTTGCCCGTAAAGTCCCTATCGTGTTAGGTATGTTATTGGCATCAAGCATTATTCTGTGTAACTACGTCGATAGTGACGTAGTGGTGGTCGCACTGATGGCATTGGCCTTCTTTGGTAAAGGTTTCGGTGCATTGGGCTGGCCAGTTATTGCTGATACCGCACCAAAAGAAATTGTTGGTTTATGTGGCGGATTATTTAACGTATTTGGTAACGTCGCCTCTATTGTCACACCGCTGGTTATCGGTTATCTGGTGAAAGAATTACACTCCTTTAATGCCGCATTAATCTTTGTTGGATGCTCTGCCATTATGGCTATGTTCTGCTACTTATTTGTTGTAGGCGATATCAAACGTCTGGAATTGAAAACATCTTAAGGGAATAACAATAGGTGCCTCTTATGGGGCACTTGTTGTTTGAAATATAGCGACAGGACACCTAATGAAAATAGTCATCGCACCAGACTCTTATAAAGAAAGTTTATCGGCAATAGCAGTAGCTCAGGCTATTGAACAAGGTTTTAGAGAAATATTCCCTTATGCTGAATACATCAAGATCCCCGTGGCTGATGGTGGTGAAGGCACTGTCGACGCCATGATCAGCGCAACCGGCGGCCAAAAAATCATGACTGATGTTACCGGGCCGCTGGGTAATAAAATCCAGGCTTTCTGGGGATTATCAGGTGATAGGAAGTCGGCTTTTATTGAGATGGCAGCGGCCAGCGGACTGGAATTGGTCCCTCCCGAATTGAGGAACCCGTTAAACACTACCTCCTACGGTACCGGTGAATTAATCCGTGCGGCGCTGCAAACAGGCGTGCGTCATATTATTATCGGTATCGGTGGCAGTGCCACCAACGATGGCGGTGCAGGTATGGTACAAGCGCTAGGAGCCAAATTGCGTAACGCCTACGGCGCAGAGATTGATTTTGGTGGCGGCAGTTTACATAACATTGCCTCGATAGATGTGTCGCAGCTGGACCCACGCCTTAAAGATTGCCGCATTGAAGTCGCTTGTGATGTGACCAATCCGCTGACCGGTGAGCAAGGTGCTTCCGCTATTTTTGGCCCACAGAAGGGGGCTACGGCCACAATGATTGTGATACTGGATAATAACCTGGTCCATTACGCGCAAATGGTTAAACAATATCTGGGAATAGACGTAGATAGGATACCCGGCGCGGGGGCCGCTGGCGGTATGGGGGCCGCATTGTTAGCATTTTGCGGTGCACAGTTGCGCCAGGGCGTGGAGATAGTCGCGGAAGCATTAGACCTGGAAACCTATATCAAAGACTGTCATTTCGTTCTGACCGGTGAAGGCCGGATAGACAGCCAAAGTATCAATGGCAAAGTCCCGGTCGGTGTCGCTCGATTAGCCAAAAAATACAATAAACCAGTGATTGGTATTGCCGGCAGCCTGGCTACCGATGCCAACATTGTTCATCAACATGGTGTTGATGCTATTTTCAGTATTATTTACCATATTTGTACACTTGACGATGCACTCTCTCAGGCAACTGAAAATATCAGAACTGCTTCTCGCAATATCGCCTCTGTTATTAATATTGGCATAGCCTCATTTGATATCAAAGCATCAGCATAATAAAAGCCCGCGTACCCCTTTTTAACATAGCCCTTTGTCGAAGGGCTTTTTTTATATGCGTTTTTAATGTCAAAGTATGTCGGCGATAAATGACCTTTTCGTGATAATGCTCACCTGCTTTTGGGCTTGCGAACAAAAATAGACATTAAACCCATTAGCATCTAGGTCATCCGCACAATGCCTTGCTCTTTTTAGCGGCGTATACTTATTTACAAGCTAGTGAGCATTATGTTTAAGACAAATAATGGCTGTATTGATAAAAATAACAGTTATGTTATCAACATAATTATCGTACCCAAAAAAATTAAAGGGTATATAAGGGAAATATTATGAGCATTTGTAATAGTCCTGTAGACAACCCGCTTTATATTAAAGTACAGGACGCGGATAATGTTGCCATTGTGGTTAATAACAATGGCCTATGTGCTGGCACTCGGTTTAAATGTGGCCTTGAACTTATTGAGCATGTGCCACAAGGCCATAAAGTGGCTTTGGTCGATATTCCTAAAGGCGGCCCAATCATTCGTTATGCTGAGGTGATTGGTCTGGCAGTGCGGGATATCGCTCGCGGCGGCTGGATAGATGAATCGTTGGTTGAATTACCTGCCGCACCTGCACTGGAGACCTTACCCCTTGCCACCGCAGTCCCCGAGGCTCTGCCACCACTGGAAGGTTATACCTTTGAGGGCTATCGCAACGCTGACGGCAGTGTCGGGACCAAAAACCTACTCGCGATTACCACCAGCGTACATTGCGTCGCTGGCGTGGTGGATTATGTGGTCAATATCATTGAGCGCACCCTACTACCCAAATATCCCAATGTCGATGGCGTAGTTGCACTGAATCACTTATATGGCTGTGGAGTGGCAATCAATGCCCCAGCAGCGGTAGTGCCCATTCGCACTATTCATAACTTGGCCCTTAACCCCAATTTTGGTGGCGAAGTGATGGTCGTCGGTCTCGGTTGTGAAAAGCTCCAACCCGAGCGGCTGCTGGAAGGGACACCTGACGTGCAGGTTATCTCACTGGATGAAAGCAATATCGTGCGCTTGCAGGATGAGAAACACGTCGGCTTCCGTTCCATGGTCGATGACATTCTGCAAGTGGCGGAAAAGCACCTGCAACGCCTGAATATGCGCCAACGTGAAACCTGCCCGGCCTCTGAATTGGTGGTCGGTATGCAATGCGGTGGCAGTGACGCTTTTTCTGGCGTAACCGCCAACCCTGCGGTGGGCTATGCTTCGGACTTACTGGTGCGTTGCGGCGCAACCGTCATGTTCTCTGAAGTCACGGAAGTGCGTGATGCTATCCATCTGTTAACCCCGCGGGCGATTAACGAGGAGGTTGGCAGAAGGTTACTGGAAGAGATGAAATGGTACGACGACTATCTCGAAACCGGCAAAACCGATCGTAGCGCCAACCCTTCACCTGGGAATAAAAAGGGCGGCTTAGCAAACGTCGTGGAAAAAGCACTCGGTTCCATTGCCAAATCCGGCCGCAGCGCCATTGTGGAAGTGCTTTCACCGGGGCAGCGCCCCACCAAGCGTGGGCTGATTTTTGCAGCCACCCCAGCCAGTGATTTTGTCTGCGGCACGCAACAGTTAGCATCTGGTATTACCGTTCAGGTATTTACCACCGGGCGCGGCACCCCTTATGGTCTGGCGGCAGTGCCGGTAATCAAAATGGCAACCCGCACTGATCTGGCTAACCGCTGGCATGACCTGATGGATATCGATGCCGGAACCATTGCGACAGGTGATGCCACTATTGAAGAGGTTGGTCAGCAATTATTTGAATTTATTCTGGATATTGCCAGTGACCGCAAACGGACGTGGTCCGATCAATGGGGGCTGCGCAATGCCTTGGCGGTGTTTAATCCGGCACCAGTGACCTAAGTATCAGTGAATCATCAGGCCGGGTGACACTCACTCGGCCTGCTCTTCTTGCTATCACATCTATCTCTACTCCTGCTCGCCCAATTGAAGCGCCACATACAGCAGCAAGCGATCATCAAAGTTCGCTAAATCTAAACCGGTCAGTTCGGAAATACGATTCAACCGATACTCCAGGGTATTGCGATGAATAAATAACGCTTTGGCAGTAGCCGTTGGCTGCACGTTATTACGGAACCAGCAGGCCAGAGTGCGCCGCAACAGACCGTTACTGTCCATCGCCCGTAATTTAGCCAGTGGTAAGGCTAATTCATTGGCCTGCCAGCCACCACGCAAACTATCAAGCAATACCGGTAACACCAAATCCTGATAGTAATAGCTGCGTTGCTCCGGCATCCGTTGCTTACCGACCGCCATGGTAGTACGAGCGGTACGGTATGAGCGCGCAATACTGCCCGGCCCGGTAAAGAAATTGCCAAGCGACAGGCGCACTCGCAAGCGGCCCCGCTCAGTCATGCGCGACAGCAAAGACTCCATACGCCGCCGGTGATCAATAGCATCCCAGCGGCCATGGCTATTTAGCGCCGGTTTAAGCACCACCATCTCAGTCAGTGAAACAATCGCAATCAGATTATTGCGCTCTGGCGTCGTCAACAGGGTTTGCAGCTCTTGTAATTCCGACATAGCACTGTCGACACTCAACTGGCCGCTGTCCACATCCACCACGGCTACGACCCGTGGTTCATTGATATCCACCCCAAGGCGCTGCGCCCATTCAATCAGTGCCGGTGATATCTCTTCGGTGCGGATCAAGTTCAATACCAACTCTTCACGCAGACGGCTATCCTGCGCCAGCAGATGCACCAACCGCGCCTGCTCCATCATCATCTCTGCTGCCATGCACACCAGTTCGCCATATTGACGTAGTTGCCCCGGGTTGCCGGTTAGGCCAATCACCCCCACGATTTCGCCCTCAAGGCGCAATGGCAGGTTGATCCCTGGCCTCACCCCGTGCAACTGGCGAGCAACAGCTTCATCGATATCGACAATCCGGCCATGAGACAGCGACAAGAGCGCCCCTTCATGCAGTTCGCCAAGGCGCTCTTCATCACCACTACCAATGATCCGCCCTTTACCATCCATCACATTAATATTGGTATCAATGATCTTCATGGTACGGGTAACAATATCCTGGGCTAGCCGGGGGTCAAGATTATATACACTCATGAATGGGCCTCAGTCTGGGCTGATGCACCAGCATATGAGGTCTGGAAGGGGAATACATTGGACAAACGCCCAATTCACACCACAAAGAAAGAGAGTTGAGGGACGGGTCACATAAATGGCAAGACCGGGGGCATGTTGCTGGCAAAGTTGAGCGCCAACGAGGAAATCAGGGCCAATCAATCGTTAGCCCTGATAGAGATTTACCGGTGGATGGTTATGACCAAAAGCGTGTTATTTACTTTCTTGCGCTGATTTACCGACAGCCATCCCCATCGCCAGCGTGGCGGCAATATTGCGTGCGGTCATAAACACATTGGCTGCCGCATTATCCAGTGCCTGCTCCAGAGTACAGATACTGTAGATCACGCTGAATACCGCATCCAGACCATGCTCATACACCACATCAACATCATCTGTCAGGCTACCGGCAATACCAATCACTGGCTTATTATAACGTTTGGCAACTCTCGCGACACCAATCGGCACTTTGCCGTGAATGGTTTGGCTATCAATGCGCCCTTCGCCGGTAATAACAAATGTCGCGTCCCTAACCAAAGCGTCCAGACCAAGAGCATCGGTAACAATATCAATACCGGGACTTAAGGTTGCACCGCAAAACGCCAGCAATGCCGCGCCTAAACCACCCGCCGCGCCAGCGCCTTCAACCTGGTCAACATCAATATCAAGATAACGTTTAATGATACCTGCATAATGCTGCAAACCGTCATCCAGTTGGCTAACCATCTCAGGTGTCGCCCCTTTCTGCCGCCCAAAAATAGCCGATGCCCCTTCACTGCCAGTCAGTGGATTGGTGACATCACAAGCAACATCGATTTGGCACTGCTTAATCCGCGGATCCAGTCCTGAGATATCAATAACATCCAGTTCAGCCAGCTTCCCGCCGCCAAAACCAATCTGCTTACCCTGCTTATCCAGCAGTTTGACACCCAGCGCTTGCACCATGCCCGCACCGCCATCATTGGTGGCACTGCCACCGATGCCGATAATTATATGTTTGACCCCCTGATCCAGCGCATTACAAATCAATTCGCCGGTACCGTAGGAGGTGGTTTTCAGTGGGTTGCGCAGTTCTGGTGGAACCAGCTCTAGCCCGCTGGCGGCCGCCATTTCAATAAAAGCCGATTTTTCATCACCGGATATTCCGTAAAAAGCCGCAACTTCGTCACCTAACGGGCCGGTCACATTGACCTGAATAATCCGGCCAGTGGTGGCCGCGACCATGGCCTCAACGGTACCTTCACCACCATCCGCGACCGGCAATTTGATATATTGTGCATCGGGAAATTGAGTGCGAAAACCCGCTTCAATCTGCACCGCAACATCCAGCGCAGATAAGCTTTCTTTATAAGAGTCTGGGGCGATGACTATTTTCATAAATGATTCAATCTCATGAGCTATCCAATACCGCACAGGCTCCGACGTTATAAACCGGCCGCTCAGGATAACGGAATGCTTACCAGTATAGCCCTGTTACCCAGTAGCCCGGCACCCGCAGGCACCGGTGCCACCGATTAACGAGTGACTTCAACTTTAGCCAATTTCTCGTAATAACACGCCAATGCACTGTGGTCAGCGGTGCCCAAACCATCAGCTTTCAGCGCCTGCATCATCTCCATCACGGCTGCGGTCAGGGGCAACTGAGCACCGACGCCATGTGAGGTGTCGAGGGCATTAGCTAAGTCTTTGATATGTAGATCGATACGGAAGCCTGGTTTGAAGTTACGATCCATCACCATCGGTGCCTTGGCTTCCAACACGGTACTGCCTGCCAGACCACCACGGATCGCTTGGAATACCAGATCAGGGTTCACTCCCGCCTTAGTTGCCAGCACCAAGGCTTCAGACATCGCGGCAATATTCAGTGCGACAATCACCTGATTGGCCAGTTTAGTCACATTACCAGCACCAATATCACCAGTATGCACCACCGATCCCCCCATGGCTTTCATCACCTCGAAACAGCTCTCGAATACCGCTTTATCACCACCCACCATCACTGACAAGGTGCCATCGATAGCTTTTGGCTCACCACCACTGACTGGCGCGTCCAACATTGCAACCTGCTTTAGTGCCAGCGCTTCACTGATTTCACGGCTAACCAGCGGTGCAATCGAACTCATATCAATCAGCACAGAACCCGGTTTAGCACCTTCAATAACACCGTTTTCACCCAGTACCACTTCTTTTACATGAGGCGAATTAGGTAGCATGGTAATGATGATATCGCATTCTGCTGCCAGCGCTTTTGGTGTCGTTGCCGTACGCGCGCCAGCGGTGATCAATTCATCCAGCACCGCAGCATTACGATCGAGGACTGTTAATGAGTAGCCCGCTTTCAGCAGATTTTTACTCATTGGTTTTCCCATAATCCCTAAACCAATAAAGCCGATTTTCATTTATTACTCCTCAATTAAGTCGGAAGGCCGTCAACGCGGCAGTACTAAACTGTCAAAACAGACTGATGGTTATTTTTTAAATTTGTCGCATAACGCCTGAGTCGCGCTACGAAATACGCCCAAATCACTGCCAACAGCGACAAAGGTTGCCCCCCATTCGAGATAACGGCGGGCATCAGCTTCAACTGGCGCCAAAATACCGCTAGGCTTACCCTGTGCTTTAGCGCGATCAAAAATATGACGAATCACTTTTTGTACTTCGGGATGATTGGGCTGCCCCAGATAACCCAGTGCCGCCGACAGATCGCCCGGTCCAACAAAAATACCGTCCACCCCATCAACGGCGGCGATAGCATCAATATTATCCACCCCTTGCTGGCTTTCGATTTGCACCAGTACGGTGATGTTGTCGTTGATGGTGGCAAAGTAGTCGGGTACGGTGCCGTAATTGTTACCGCGATGAGACACAGAAACCCCGCGGATCCCCGCCGGTGGATAACGGGTCGAGGCAACCGCACTTATGGCTTCTGCTTCGCTTTCAACAAACGGGATCAGGAAGTTATAAAAACCGATATCCAATAAGCGTTTTATAATGATGGGTTCATTACAGGGCGCACGTACAACCGGTGCGCTATTACTGCCTTTCAGCGCCATGAGTTGTGGAATAAACGTCGTAACATCGTTCGGCGCATGTTCACCGTCCAGAACCAACCAGTCAAAACCCGCCAGGCCCAGCACTTCGGCTGAAATATGATTTGCCAGTGCACTCCAGCAACCAATAAGGGTTTGCCCTTGTTGTAGGTTGCGGCGGAACTGATTAGGATAATTTTGCAGACTCATTTTCGATCCTTATAATTGAACGCCCGGATGGAACGACGGCTCGATGCAGGACGTGATGCAATTCAGGTTGCCAGCGCACACGGCAGTGGGTGTTAGTCGTTAATTTTGCGCCTGTTTTGTAAGATTTTTTCTATTTACGGTTCACGATGATCATTATAGAAACCCCGTTCCAATAAACCATCAGGCAAAAGAACAGGAATTATGAGTTATTCACCAATCGTTATAGGCAGATGCACAATAAAATGCGCCCTGCTTCACAGACTGCTAAATAGCAAAAATCGTGCGGTGATTTTGTCGTTATAAATTAACAAACAACTAAAGGGTAAAGAGTTAGAAAAATGTCGCCGTAGTAATGATAAGGTACAGAGTCTGCTGGCAGAAAATGTCCATACCTGCCGATGTCTATTAATCAGTACGCAGGGTATAGACTATTTGCACCATAGGCGGTGGTAAACCACACTTGCCAGATAAGAGGTTGGAGGAGAGCAACGTGCAACGTGCAACGTGAACAAGTTTTAAGCAGTGCGCTCAATCTATTGGAGCAGCAAGGACTGGCAAACACCACGCTGGAGATGCTGGCAAAAGAGGTGTCAGTTGAAGTCAGTGATCTGGCCCGTTTCTGGCCGGATCGTGAAGCTTTGTTGTATGACTGTCTGCGCTTTCATGGCCAGCAGATAGATACCTGGCGGCGACAATTGCAACTGGACGAGACCTTATCACCCAAACAAAAGTTACTGGCGCGTTACCAGACGCTAGGTGAGCAAGTGCAGAATCAGCGTTACCCCGGTTGCTTATTTATTGCTGCATGCAGTTTCTATCCCGATAATGAACACCCGATCCACCAGTTGGCTGAACAGCAGAAACAGGCCTCACTACTCTATACCCAAGAGCTGTTGCAAGAGATGGACGCTGATGATGCAGCTATGGTTGCACAACAGATGGAACTGATTCTGGAAGGTTGTTTGAGCAAACTGCTGGTTAAACGTCAACTCGTCGATGTTGAAATTGCCAAGCGCCTGGCTGAAGATGTATTGGAAGTCGCGCAATGCCGTAAAAATGGCGCACTGGGTTAAGTAATTTACCACTAAGTTTTATCGCTGCCCTGAGATAATTTCTGGTTCTTTTGTCTGAAAAGAGAGCAGTCAGTACAGTTTTAGTGGTTTTAAACCATAAATTCGTTGACGATCAGCGGCCAATACGGTTTAATGCGCCCCGTTGCCCGGATAGCTCAGTCGGTAGAGCAGGGGATTGAAAATCCCCGTGTCCTTGGTTCGATTCCGAGTCCGGGCACCACTATTTATAAGGCCTCGCTGCAAAGCGGGGCTTTTTCGTATCTGGATTCTGCTCTATTTCCGCTCCGACTCCCTATCCATTACTGACACGATTTCAATAGATTTCCCCCTGTAAGCATCCCGCGCAAACAAACTATTCAATTTTAGAGATCTTTCGACATATTGATGATTTGTGCGGCGGAGACACCTCTCTTCATGAGCAATGTCCTTATATTGTGGATGAGTTATTACCAGAATAGCCGTGTATTCGTTTTTTGAAGAGCAGCTCGGGGGTTAGCCAACCCATCCAAAATAATAAAAACAAAAAAGAGGTACTGCTTTCGCGCAAGGTGGCAGATTAATTTACTGTGGGGCAGGCACTTCTGGTCGCTTGGTGATGTTGGATGCGAGCGAATGCCCGCCAATTTATGGTACGCTGCGAGAAATGGTCGTAGGGCTGATCGCTGGCGGTAATACTGCTATTTTACAGGCAGTTGAAAATGCAGAAGATAGCCGCAAAATGGGTGAGCAATACCTGCATAACCTCAATTTTAATGCACATGATGTGTTAGTGGGCATTGCAGCAAGTGGCCGCACACCTTATGTATTGGGGGCTATGGCCTATGCACGCCATGTTGGCACTAGCGTAGTGGCTATTTCCTGTAATCAAAATAGTGAAATGAGTACAACCGACACTGTAAAACAGCCATTATGATGATCCTAAGTGGTATGTCTGCTGAGGAAGCTAGCGCTATCCTTAACAAAAATAAGGGATTTATCGGTAAAGCGCTACAGGAGATTAAAGTATAACTATGGCGAAAATAACCGGCACTACGATAGACCAAATTTTACTCTTCACGGGCGGGAGTAAAAATATCATTGTCTGCGGAAACTGCATGACAAGGCTCCGTCTCACCTTAAAAGACCGTCAACTGATACAACATGACGACCTGAAAAAAATCCCTGGAGTGATGGGGGTGGTGAACAGCGATGATCAACTGCAAATCATTCTCGGGCCGGGCAAAGCCCAGACCGCCAGCGAGATGATGAACAAGCTCCTGGGTTCTGAACCGCAGCAGGGACATGAAAGTGCTCAGGATGTTGATTTGCAGGTGCTAGCCAGCCAGACAAAACAGCAAATGAAAGCGAAACAAAAAAGCGCTGTTCATAGTTTTCTGGCCAAATTCGCCACCATTTTTACCCCACTCATTCCAGGGTTCATTGCCGCAGGATTACTATTGGGGATAGCAACATTACTCCAGCAGACACTGGCATTGGACGGCGTTATTCAGTCTCCATGGCTGGCGGCACTGATTGCATACATGAAAGTATTTAGTGTTCACTTTCCTTAGCATTCTGATTGGCTTTAATACACAGCAAGCCTTTGGTGGGACGGGGGTCAACGGCGCAATTATCGCTTCGCTATTTATTTTACGCTATGTGCCGGAAGGTACCGTCGGCTACTACGGTGGCATGGAAAACTTCTTTGGTCTGGCAATTGATCCGCGCGGCAATATCATTGGGGTTCTGTTGGCCTGTATCTTGGGCGCATGGATTGAGCGACAGGTGCGCCGTTTTATCCCTGATAATCTAGATATGATCCTGACATCGGCGATAACGTTACTCGCTACAGGAGCAATCACTTTCGTTGTTATCATGCCAGTGGGTGGCGAGCTGTTTAAGGGGATGTCATGGCTGTTTATGCATTTGAATGGTAACCCGTTTGGTACTGCCATTCTGGCAGGGTTATTCCTGATTGCAGTAGTGTTTGGTATCCACCAAGGGTTTGTTCCGGTCTATTTCGCCTTAATGGATGCACAAGGATTTAACTCATTATTCCCTATTCTGGCCATGGCGGGTGCCGGTCAGGTGGGTGCGGCACTGGCACTTTATGCTCGTTCGCCAAAAGGTTCAGTCCTGCGGACACAGATTAAAGGGGCTATTTTCCCTGGGCTACTGGGGATCGGTGAGCCGCTTATTTATGGCGTAACGTTACCACGCCTGAAGCCTTTTATTACCGCATGTTTAGGCGGTGCTGTCGGCGGCTTCTTTATTGGCCTTGTTGCCTGGTTGGGATTACCGGTGGGCCTGAATACCGTGTTTGGCCCATCTGGCTTGGTATCTATTCCTCTGATGACATCAGCCCAAGGTATTTTCGCCGGGATGCTGGTGTATGTGGCTGGTCTGGTTATTTCGTATATTTCCGGGTTTATCCTGACGTGGCTTTTCGGGCATAAGGATGTCGATTTAAGTTGATCTCGTGCTAAACGGTTTGGCCCTGCCCGGCAGGGCCAGCTGAAATCTTTCCGTTATTTTTATTATTCTCATCCCCATATCAACCGAACTCACCTGTTCCTATCGACACCAAGTCTAGATGACCGACTCATCCAGCCAGAATGTTAGCAAGCCGCGACTGATGAGCGCCTTGTTGTAAGCTGTCCAATGGATGATATCGAACCTTTGTTTTGCCACGAGATACTGCAATATCATCAGAAATGTGGTGATCCAAACCTGATTAGGGCTAAAAGTTCGATTTATTCAACAAAGATCTTATTTTTATAACTCAGTTAGTTGACTGATAATTAAGTGCCTTCGCTAATTTAGAATCTGGTTTCGCCAGTTTATCTAAACGCTTTTCATCAATGCTGTTCAGCTGGCCTAAAGCTCTTGCCGTTTGACCTGAATGCCCTATCAGTTGCTGCTTGGGTACATTCACCATCAGGGTTGCGGCGTCTTCCAGAGCCTTGATATAGTCATCTTGCTTACGCAAATTATAACGTTTTAAATCCATCTTACTGCGTAATAGCTGTCCCCAATAAAACTCGAGGAAAGGTATTTCTTTATAAGGCTTACCCGTTTCAGGGTTAAGATTTTTATCAGACTTATCGTAAGATATACCGCGTAGATAATAGAGTATTGAGCGATATGGATCGTCCTGAAAAGCACTCGTGCCCAGGGTTGCAGGCAATTGAGAGAACGTAATTGGTTTCCCCTCGGCATCAATAGGGAGAAAATGTTTAAGTTCAGTCATCTGTTGTTCGAACTGAGCTTGAGTAAATAACGTTCCGTCGTTGTCACGGCTTATATTCTGCCCGACCAGTACGCTTAAGGTCACATCACCGCCACCACCGGGTGCATCCCAAAAGCTGTTAAATGCATGATGACCATCAGTCAGGTAAAGTTTCCCCATTGGTCCGATATCAACCGTGTTCATATCAGCTTTATTGGTTCCTATAGCCTGTTTACAGGTATATGAAGTGGGATCTTTCGGTGTTGATGACAGGCTATATTTAGCCAGTTTCCCTGCCCCTTGAACTTTACACAAATCGTTGAATAAGTGCTTTGAATCGCTAGCATAATCAGCCAAATCACCTGCAATCTGGAGCTTACCTACGGTTATTTGGGTCGGATGCAACTCACTGAGCTTAATTTGAATAACATCGCCGGGTTTAGTGAGTAAGTCGTTATGGGGAAGAGATTGTGCCGCGCACAAATTAACTGAATAGAGTATTAGTCCACAAAATAATAAAATAGAGGCCGAAAATAACTCGCTAGCCCATCTTACCTGGGTAGCTCCAGCCTGATATAAGTAATTTTTGCTCAAAGACACATTGAACTCCTCAAGTGGACATTAACATTTCCTACCAATTTCATTGGCATATTGATTAAGCGTAGAATATCTCCCCCCTCGCAGTAGCACGTACTGCGAACATTATCTGGCGTTTATGGCAGTTGATACCCTATTTGCAATACCAGCGTAGGTTCCAGAGGATAATAATACCCAGAAAATATCGACCATGAAATTAGCGTATCGATTAACCTGCCAGATAAAGAGATGCTCCAGTTTATCAGATGTTACATTGAAAGCCATATGCAATAAAACCATCATTTACACTGGTTTGTGATGCAGAAGTATTAGGTTCATAAAAGTCTCCATTTTGAGCCAAAGCAGGAGATCTACATGCAGCAACAATGGTTAATATAGTGATGAGTTTTTAATTATTCACTCTCTGATTACAATAAGGGACGTATAAACACGACGCTTTGCCCTATTGATGTGGTTAATCCATCTGTCAATCAATACAGGGGAACTTAAATAAACGCAGGTATAACTTAAAAATTTATAATTAACTATTCCAGCTAAATGAATTTAACGATTCCGTCTAAAATAGCAATATAAATACATTGGAATTCCTGTTATTTTTGTAGGAAAATTCATTTTTTAGCAAATAATAGGGACTGGAGATAATGAGATCGGTGAGTGACGACTCGTTATTTTTCCAATCCTATAACTGTGTTAACATTTTAGTATTTCTTACTATTCAAATCCTCCACACAGCTGATGTTAATCATAACTATCACGTATAAAACTGTAGGCTATTTTAGTTTTAAATAAAGTTTAATCAAACTGTCTGTTTAATTGATACTGTTTAATGTGCAGCTTATGTGATCGCACGTTAGCACCATTAGATAACAGCGGATAGGTTAAATAACCTTAGTTATCGTGGTGAAAAGACACTAAATGGTTTCGAGCTGATTAAGTTTAATGGCTTTGGCTCTAACAGTGAGCTTTCAAAATGGCATGATCGTGGAGGGTGTTTATGATTACTCGCTGGTGCATAGTGTGGATGCTAATGCCGCTAAGTTGACAATATATTCGTAAATTAAAATAGGCTAGAGTGATTTTAACAGGGATTCATTATGAATGATCTCATGACTGATATACTAATCGGCATCTCTATATTTATCGCATCTATAGTTTCCTCATTTGTTTTTGTATTTTTAATAAGATAATTTACGTTTAAAATGACAAGTTGAGAGGACGTTAAGCATTGATGCTCAACAATGTCTATTTTCAGTTAGAAGACATTGTTCTTGGCTCACTCTCCTACAAAACTCAAATGGATAAGTGTTAAAATACGTCAACGCCAGAGTATCCCCCCATTAGATACAAAAATAGGTTTCCCCTCGTAGATATGAAATGTTAATCATTTAGTTAAATAATACTAAAGAAATTTTCCATGTCATTTTACAAAAAAACAAATCAAGAAAATTCCTACAGCGATATGTATCATATCCTATATTTAACAAAATAAATTATAGCTATAATCACAGCATGATATAAAAACTCAATCATTAGTATGCCATATAATATTAAATACACTGTGGCGTAGCCTACACTCCATATTTACGAAAGTAAAAATGGTTATCGAGAACGATTCAATTACATTAAAAACACCAATAATATAACTACTTGTTAATAAACATATTTTTACTTAAAAAAATGAGAAATATAATATGCCTGCCTTTAAAAAAACTCTAATCGCTATTGCCTTTACATCAATAACAACGCCTGCTTTTTCCCAAATTATAGTAAATGGCACAACTGTAAATGCTCCTGATGGGACAGTAGTAGATACTGGCTTGATTAACGATTTTTCTGGGCATGCAGCAACGGTATCAAATGGTGGCGTATTAATTGCTGACGGTGATATCACATTAACGACTGGGGGTAATGCCGCTGATACTTTATATGCTTCTGGGGCAGGCTCACGCGTCGATTTTTTACACGGAAGTACATTAACCACTACAGGGACTGGCTCACACGGCGTGTATGCGCAAACTGGTGCCAGTGTTAACTTGGATGACGCAAATATTTCAGTTTCAGGGGCAAATGCCTCCGGCCTGTCACTGGTCTCTAATAGCCAAATTTCATTAAATAACAGTACCATTTCAGCAACAGGTGCCGGTGGCAAGGGTATAGCTGCTAATAATAGTTCAGTAATTATCAATAACTCTAGATTGACAACAACAGGTGCTTATCTCGGCTCAAGTGCCAGTGCTTTACAAATAGCAAATGGTTCACGAGGGAGCATGACCGGCTCATACGCCAGTACCGGTGGAGCCTCTGCCGCTGCGGTCTTCGTTGAAACAACAAATAGTGCAAATACTCAATTTGATATCATCGACAGTACCCTGGAAACATTCGGGGCGGGTACTGCGCTAGTCTCTTCTGAACTGAATGGTAATGGATCATCTTTAGCGATTGTCAGTGGAAATACGCAAATTATCACTCATCAGGCAACCGCAGTAAGTGCGAGAGGGCCAGGTGGTAAAATTGTTATTAACCCAGGAGCATCGGTTAAAACCCTCGGCGCTAATAATACCGCTATCCAAGCAGTTTTAGGCGGCCAGGCTGATATTACGGGTAGCACTATCAGTACAGCCAGTAATGGTGCAGTAGCCATGATGGCCAGTTCCGCGAGTTCTATTATTAGTCAGGGCAATAACATCAGTACGGTGGGTAATAATGCGTATGCTGTTCAGGCTAATGACAGTGGGACCACTGTTAATGTGACTAATACCAATATAGTTACTAGTGGTAATAACGCTGATGCAGTGAATAGTAACACACAAGCAATTGTGACTATGAATCAACAGAATGCCAATATACATAGTCAAAACGGCAAAACATTTAATGCTCTTGGTGGCACCATCAATGCAGTCCTTGATAACAGTAGTGTTATTAACAATGGCATATTAATAAATGCAGATACCGATGCTAGCCTGGCGAACTTTGGTATCGTTAATGTTAATGCAAACGATATGGTTTTAAATGGTGATATCCAGTCAGGTTTAGGTAGCCAAGCTAATCTCAGCATTAACAATACACAATGGAATGGTCTTGCACGTAATGGCGGCCAGGTGAATATTGATAGTCGCGCCATGTGGAATATGATGGCAAGTTCTGACGTCGCTGAGCTGACTAACGCCGGGACAATTAATTTCTCCAATCCTATTGCAGGCGACGTATTAACTGTCCATGGTGACTATATTGGTAATAACGGTAACTTATTGTTTAATACTGAATTAAATGACGACAACTCCATAACGGATAAAATGATCGTCGAAGGTAACACTTCAGGGAACACCTTCGTCAGCGTGACTAACGCGGGTGGCACTGGCGCGACAACGTTAAACGGTATTGAATTGATTCAGGTTAATGGCTTATCTGGCGGTGAGTTTATTCAAAAGGATCGTATCGTTGCCGGTGCTTATGATTATTCATTGATGCGCGGTTCTGATGCTAATGCCAATAACTGGTATCTGACTAATGCTGTTATTCCTACGCCACCTTCAGACCCAACAGTTCCATCTGCTATGACTGAGCGTCCAGAAGCTGGCGGCTATACTGCCAACTTAGCCTCGGCTAATAATATGTTTGTCACTCGTTTGCATGATCGTTTGGGCGAAACTCAGTATATCGACGCACTGACTGGCGAACAGAAAGTAACCAGTATGTGGTTGCGTAACGAGGGTGGGCATAACCGTTTCCGTGATTCTCAAGATCAACTGAGCACACAGGCTAACCGTTATGTGCTGCAATTAGGCGGAGATATTGCTCAGTGGAGCAATAACGACATGGACCGTTTCCATCTGGGCGTTATGGCTGGGTATGGTAACAGCAAAAGCACCACCATCTCGCAAGTGTCCGGTTACAACGCTAAAGGGTCAACTGACGGTTACAGCGCCGGTGTCTACGGGACCTGGTATGCCAACGAGGCCGATAAGTCCGGCTTATATGTTGACAGTTGGGCGCAATACAGCTGGTTCAACAACACCGTTGACGGTCAAGATTTGAATACTGAAGAATATAAGTCTAAGGGGATAACTGCCTCGGTTGAGAGTGGTTATACCTTCAAAATCGGTGAAAATGCCGCTAAAAATGCCACCTACTTTATCCAGCCTAAAGCGCAGGTGACCTGGATGGGTGTGAAAGCTGACGACCATAAAGAAGCTAACGGCACGAATGTCTCTGGTGAAGGTGATGGCAATATTCAGACCCGTCTGGGTGTGAAAGCCTTTATGAATGGCTATAGCAGCCAGGATAAAGGTAAAGACCGAGTATTTCAGCCATTTGTAGAAGCAAACTGGATCCATAATACCAAAGACTTTGGTGTCACTATGGATAACGTGACAGTGAAGCAAGATGGGGCCGCCAATATCGGTGAATTAAAAGTGGGTGTTGAAGGCCAAATCAATAAAAAAGTTAACCTGTGGGGTAATGTTGCCCAGCAAATCGGCAACAAAGGTTACAGTGATACCGCTGTAATGCTAGGTGTGAAATATAATTTCTAATCTAGATTTCTATATTAGATATAAGTAAATAAAAATCAGATGATTATGGCCTGCTACAAATAGCTGAAATCTTAAGTTCTAATAAACTTAGCTATCAATTTTTCTGGCAGGCTAATTGACTTTCCCTTTAGATAGCCGCTGTTTTCAGCGAAGCATTATTGGGGGAAGGCATGGCGATTTTTGGCCTTTAGCAATGATGTTCACTACGGCTATATTTATCTTTCCGAGAGTATCATCAGTAAATACATCACTATTTCGCAGTGGATTTTCTTATTTTCATTCATTAGTTAAAAATAAAAGGAATTATTATATGAACTATTTTATCCTCAGTCAGTGCGGGCTTATGTCTTTCTCTTTCAAAATACTATTGAATGATGTGCTATACCAACATTCAGAAGACTCAGTAATAAGGGTTTACCGTTCTATTCCCTCACTGATAAAAAATATAGATGGGAAACTCAAGCTGATACTACTTGACATTACTGGATTCAAACATAGTGAAGTTCATGATCTATTAATTAAAATAAAGTCATCCCACAATGTAGGGATTATTTTATTTTGTGACAACTACTCTGACCTGTCTAACCTCCCTAATATATATCATGCAGTCATATACAGAAAAAGTAATATGCCTTACATCAAAAAAACAATAGGGACAATATGTCACAACCGCTATGGCGGTCATTTCATACCTCTTGATGACGATAATCTTGTTAAAAATAAATTAACTAAACGAGAAAATGAAACATTACAATGTATTATATCAGGTTTAAATTCTGTTCAGATTTCAAAAAGGTTATCACTCAGTTATAAAACCGTCAGTGGCTATCGTCGTAGTATCTGTAGAAAATATGGCATTAACAATTTAAATGTTTATTATTTAAAATATAGAGAAGAAAGTCAGTAGCCGCGCGCCTCATTAACGTAATAGGACATACACTACCGCAAAAGTAGTCGCTAATCGTGCGGGCTAGAGTATTAATGGAAAACTTTCCCATTTTTTCAAAGCTACCCTATAAACTGGTGTACCAATCTAGTTGCAAGATCGGCATTTTCTGCATCAAAGTTGGCATTATCCCCATCACAAAACCCATGATGGCTGCTGAATATGCGGCTATCAACATTAGGATATTTTTTTAGTTCACTTTGCAGGATTGTCGTGTCGAAAGAAGCCTCATGTCGGGCAAGGATGACAAGGGCTGGACAAGGTGGCGCAATATCGCTGTGCTCGCGGATACGTGAACCGTAGTGGCAGACAACCCTTGCACATAACCCGCTTCTGGCCGCAAGCGTGGCTCCAACACTAAATCCTACGAGGATAAGATTGTCATACTGTGGCCGCAGAGTCTGGAGCAGAGTAACGATATGGGATGTGTCAAAACCTACATTTTCAATAAAATAGCGATATGCCTCATTCTGCTGTGCATAGCTAAATGGCTCATCACGCCCAATAAGATTGAGGCAATAAACGTCCCTCTCCATCGCATGATATTCATGACACACCCGCCTGATATGCGGATTAATACCATAAATCTCATGTAGTACTACGATGGCGGTATTGCTTCCACATTTTAGCTCTAGCATTAGGCGTTATCGATTTCCGTTTTGTGCACCCAGGCTGACAAATACCATTCGGCAGTAAATGGTAGGACACTCCGCACTGTCACTCACTCATGTAGAGATTTTGTGCTCACTACATCATCGAAAAGTCACACAAAAAATAACTTTCAATATCAATTTATTATATAGCCAAACTATTTTCTACATCGTCTTCCAATCCTTGCGCTGATTGAAGACCAAAATGACTATTACGTCTCACATTGAGTAAAATCACCCCATGATTTGCCACTAACCTCTAAATGAGCAGCATAACTAACCAGAATTACGATTTATACTATAATAAACAATAAGATGCCATACACTGGCTTCGGTGATGTGAAGCCAGCATTACGCTAATTGAAAATAACTACTCTTCTGTCACTGGCATAAACTCGGCCAATTTCTGCTTCTGTTTACCCCGGTCATCCAGGTTAGCTGAGCTTAGCCAAAGCTGTATAGCTCGCCGAATCCCTGGCCATTCACTCTCGATAATAGAATACCAACGGGTGTCACGACTATGCCCTTTGGATACTTGTATTTGTCTGAAAGTACCTTCGTATTGAAATCCCAAGCGTTCTGCCGCTTGAATCGCTGGCTGGTGCAAACTGTCACACTTCCACGCACATCGCCGGTATTGCAAAGTATCCAGCGCATAGGATAGCAAAAGAAATATTGCCTCAGTGCTGCATAAAGTACGTTTCATCAACGGTGACCAGTTAATCCAACCGATTTCTACCGCCCCATTCTCGGGGTCAATGCGTTGTAACGCGATAAAACCTACTGCTTTTCCGGTGGAGTAATTGATGACTGAATAAAAGAGAGGGTCCTTACTTGCACTAAGAGAGGCAATATAATGGTCACATTGCCTAATTGTGATGGGGCGATTAATGTGAAAGTAAGTCCAGTCACGCTCGTCATCAATGCTGTGCCAGGCTTCAAATAGATCCTTGCTATGCTTGATATCAATAGGTTCAAGGAGGCAATAGTCTCCTTTGAGGATAATCCGTTGGGGAGTTGTTCGAGGCAACCAGTCGGGTAATGATTTGCCCAGTGCTTGCCCATAGATATTTAATTCTGTCATTATAAATCATACCTGTGTTATGAAATTTATAAGTTTTCGGCAAGTTTTTCAAAAAACTCAGTGAATCCACCCTAAAATAATGTCACTTTGATCTTTAACTTTTCCAATCGTGCTGATTTCTCCAAGAAAAAAGTGATATTGGCCGTGCCCATAAATTCAAATTATTCAGAAAACACATCCTATTTTTGAATAATTAAGTCTTATAAAGAATGACACTTCTTGATAATTTGTTATGTGATATCTATTGAGCAATTCAATTTTAAATTTAATAAACCACATTAGATCATGATAAACATGAGTATTTCACCTTTTATTTATTGTACTAATTATAACCAACTCATTTAATCAAGTGAGCTAATAGGTCTAATCTTGATGGCCTAATGTATAAATATAATTTTATCACTTCATTAAAAACACATTATTTACTCTATAACAAAAAAACAACTCAAGATAAAATCTCAACCGCCGATAATAATAAAGATGAAATATAAAACAATTTACTCAACTGTTTTATAGACACCGAAATTAGTTATTAACTGCCTTTCCAAGGTATCTTTCCCGTGTCCGACATTTGAGGTTTAATAACATGAGATTCATACAAAATATTAAAATAAGAACGGCACTTATACTCATTCTCATCGTGTTTTCACTGTTGTGGGCCGGGGCATCAGGCTTTGCTTTATACTCTCTTAAGCAATTAAACCAAGAGCTAGGTGTAACCCATACTCAGCAGCAAAATGGCGATATTATTAATAGTGCCAATGCACAATACTACCGCGCGACAACAGCGATGGAACGTGCTATGGGAGCAATGGCGAAAAATGACACTGGAGTTTTCGATCTTGAGATGAAGGCAACTCTTACCGAATTAGACGGCCTTAAAAATGGGCTCAGTCAATTTAAAACTATTGATCATGGGAAAATTGACTCAACCACAATAGATGATATTTATAACAGTTCTTTTAATCTCTATAACAGTGCAGTTTTGCCGATGTTTGAATCAGCAAGAGAGAAAAATATAAACAATTTTGAAGTAATAAAAACAGGTAAATATCTTCCGTTAAGACGGAACTTCAGTGCAGCGATAGACAAATACAACGCAAAAATTATATCCCTAAATGAAGAAGCAAATCAGCGGATTTCCCAATGGCTAGTGTGGTGTCAATATATCCTAGTCAGTGCGTTATTAATCAGTGTGCTGATCATGGTAACAACCGACCGCTATCTGGTTAACTTTCTCGTTAAGCCTTTGAACAGAGTAAAAGCTCATCTTGAATCTCTGGCACAAGGCATACTTGACCACAACATCGTAGATCAGGGTAGAAACTGTATTGGCCAGTTAATTCCTTATATTAACAAGATGCAGGATAACTGGGCCAAAACGGTGTTTGAAATCCGCAACAGTGCGGATTCGATTTACAGGGGTTCTAGTGAGATATCAGTCGGAAATACCGATTTGTCTTCCCGAACTGAAGAACAAGCCTCGGCGCTGGAAGAGACCGCCTCCAGCATGGAACAACTCGGTTCAACCGTTCAGCAGAATGCAGATAATGCCGGTCAGGCAAGTACACTGGCGAACCAGGCCACTCGGGAAGCACAACAGGGCGGCGTAATTGTCAGTGGCGTCATTGCCACCATGACGAAAATTACCAGCAGCTCACATAAAATCGTCGATATCATTGGCGTCATCAACAGTATTGCGTTTCAAACCAATATTCTTGCGTTAAATGCCGCGGTCGAAGCAGCACGAGCAGGGGAACAAGGCCGGGGATTTGCCGTTGTCGCCAGTGAAGTGAGAAATTTGGCGCAACGCAGCGCACAGGCAGCAAAAGAGATTGATGTGCTGATCAATGAGTCAGTTAAAAATATTAAATCCGGGTCTGAACAGGTGACGCGAGCAGGTGATGCGATGGACAAAATCGTGAGCTCAGTCAGCAACGTAAATGACATTATGAGCGAAATAGCCGCAGCCTCGACCGAACAGAGTAAAGGGATCAGCCAAATTGGTTCTGCGGTGGTTCAAATGGACAGCGTCACGCAGCAAAATGCCGCCTTAGTGCAGCAATCTGCTGCTGCTGCTGCCTCGCTGGAAGAGCAGGCTCGTCAACTAACAGAAATTGTCTCGGTATTTAAAATCAAAGGAAAGGCACCTGGCGTTTCAACAGGCCCTCTGCTCAGGCCAAAGACACGAATTAAGAGTGTCGCATTAGTCGCAGAACAGGGCGGCTGGACTAAGTTTTAATGTTACCGCCCTTCGCTGCCTGCCAGCGAAGGGCACAGCGAAGGGCACAGCGAAGGGCACAGCGAAGGGCACAGCGAAGGGCACAGCGTACCCTCAATGATTCCCCCCTCATACTCCCACAGAGAAATATTGCCCACTGCCAATACCTCAGCGGTATATCCTCCTGTTTTTATGCGCTCTCTTTCTCAGCGACTTCTGGAGAAAATTTATAAATCAATAAGGATTCCACCGGATATAGGACCGCTTTCGCTGCGGGCATACCAAGCAGATATCCCTGGCCAATATCACACCCAATATCCTGTAGACGCACAAGTTGACTGGTGTGTTCGATACCTTCGGCGGTGACTTTCACCCCCAGAGAACTGGCCAATGAGATAATGGCACGTACGATTTTTTCTTTTTTTTCATTGTGTTGGAAAGTATCGATGAAGCTCTTATCAATCTTTAACTTATCAAATGAGAAGTTGCAAAGCTGAGAAAGGCTGGAGTAACCGGTACCAAAATCGTCTAACGCAATTTTTATTCCCTCATCCCTCAGTTTTTTAAGCGTAAATCGGGCTACATTGGCATTCTGAAAAAGTGCACTTTCCGTGATTTCTACCTCCAGACGATCTGCGGGCAGCCCCAACTCATTCATGACACTCATGATGTGCGTGCTCAGTTGCTTATTACACAGCAGTATCGGGGAAATATTAAATGACAGTACCAGATGAGCAGGCCAGCTTAATGTTTCGAGACAGGCCCGCCGAAACAACTGCTCCGTCAGCTCAGAGATTTTACCCATCTCTTCTGCCAGAGGGATGAATAGAGTAGGGGAAATGAATTTGCCTGGGGAAATCTCCCAGCGCGCAAGGGCTTCAAAACCGACTGTTTTTTCGGTTCTCAGGTCCACTAACGGCTGGTAATAGACAGAGAAAGCATTACTCGCCAACGCTTTCTTAAAATCACTCTTAAGTTGGGCTCGGGATAAAAGTGTATTCTGCATCAAGGGAGTAAAGACTCGGACTTCCTCACGACCGGCCTTCTTAGCAATGTACAAAGCACAGGCCGATTGCTGAATAGCTTGTCGAAGATCGCCAGAATCTTCAGGATAGCGGGAGATACCAACATTGGCGGCTATATTAAAGGTAAAATCGCCAATTTGAATAAGGCTGCAAATAGTCTTCACTATGCGCTCGCCCAGCAATGATAGGTCTGCTTTATCTTTATTTGACTTTAATACCAAAAACTCATCACCACGTAATTTATAGACATTATCTGGGAACATATAAGAGAGGCGCTGTCCAACCAGCTTAAATATTTCATTTCGGTGGTCGTAGTCGAGCAGATCGTTGACATCTTTAAACTTATTAATCTCTATACTTAGAACCACATAATTTAGTGCATCTTTATTCTTAGCAGAACGTGAAATATAAGAGTCGAGAAATTTTTGGTTAGGTAGATCCGTTAAGATATCATGGCTAGACATCCAGTTGATGCTCTTTTCTGCCTCAATACGTTTCGCTATCTCCTTTGACATTCTGTTTATTCGCAATGAGCTATAGATAAACCCCAGCAATCCGGTGACATTTAGTGCAATAAAAACCGCATCTAGATTATATTTCTTATATTTTGACAAATAGGGAAACAGCACCTCACTTAAATTAAATATGAACACAAAAAAATATGCGATTAAAAATATAAACCCACCAAATAAAAATTCAATCTTTATATTATCATGAGATGTTGGCAACATAAGTATCCCTTAAGATAATAATATTATCTTCATAATGTCATATGATGAACCACCCTATCTCGCCTAACACAACGACAATATCAAGCCATCATCCAGTTGATAATGAGTTATCGGCAAAATAAATATAAAGTTTAGATATAATCATTTTTTAGTCGATCAAAAAATTATTTTGACACTTTTGACAAAAAAACCATTTTGTTTATCGGGCAGAAAAAAGGTACTTCGATCAAGTGATAGTATACTCTCTGACAGAAATAAAGATGGATTATCAGCAGCTTAATTTTACATCCTAAAATCAGGAGGATTATGAAATTGCCTTTTCAACAGGTTATTATATTTGTCACACTATACTGCACGTATTTTCACTGAGAACCAGAGAGTGATAAGCTTTAAAGATAATCCATTCTCGGATTTCAATATTAGCGTAAGACACGTACGAATGAAGTAATGGTTTTATCGTCAGCTTGATTCTAACTCTCTGATTTTAATTCTCGAATTTGCTGAGAGATGACGTTAAAACGCGCAATTCACCAAATCAAACTGCATCATCAGGTGATTCCGGGGGCCGAAGCGATGTCATTACTGACCGAGCACACCTTTCCCCGTCATTCCCATGACGAGTTTGGCATCGGTATCTTTGTTCAGGGATCACAACATTCATGGCCCCATTCCCGAACGAAACGCAACAAACCATCATGCGTTATGCAGCGAGTAGATACTCTAAAAATACCTCATTCGGTGAGCTGTATTCCAGAGATTTGCGCCCCCGAGTGTTGAGGATGTGCTCCAGTCTCGCAATATCTTCATCGCTGACGCCATTAAAATCGGTTCCTTTCGGATAAAACCGCCGTATCAGACCGTTGGTATGCTCATTCAACCCCCGCTCCCAGGAATGATAAGGCCGGGCAAAGTAAACCTTTGCGCCCGTTACCTGAGTGATGTCCTTATGTTTCGCAAACTCGGGTCCGTTATCTGCCGTCAGGGTTTTAAACTCGCAGAAAGTATTCGCCACGATGTCCCTGAACGCTTCCACGACGCTCTCAGCGCACTTATTGGGGAGTTTACGGATAATGACCTGCTTTGTGGCTTTGTCCACGACCGTCAGCAGGAATGACTTCTGGTCTTTGCCAAAAATCGTATCGATTTCAACATGCCCGGGAACCTGTTTGAGTTCAGCCTCAGCAGGCCTGTGCTCAATGCCAACCCTGTCCGGGATGGGCGTGCGTCCGGGCTCACCCGTATCATAGCGATAGCGTTTACCCCGGTGAGGGAGCTGAAGGTAAAGCTTACCGCCAGCCTGTCTGTCCGAACGGATATAGCGGTAGAGGGTATTTTTGCTGACGGCGATATCAAACTGGATTTTCAGTCTCCCACAGATAACCTCAGGGGAGGTATGTACAGCCAGCGCCTGCCGGAGAAAGTCTTGTGTCTGCTGGCCCAGAGGGACACAGGCATTGTGTGCCGAGGTGGCGCCCCGCCGTTGTCTGGCTAAGGCATCAGCGCGTCTGGAGGAGTAAAGTCCGTTGAAGGCGGGGTCCGTATTACGTCTGAGCTCCCGGCTCAGGGTAGAGCGAGAGACATCCAGTTCTCTGGCAATGCAGGACTGATTAACGCCTTCAGCTTTTCGTTTTTCGATGTAAAAGCGCTCATGCTGAGTCAAATGTTTTCCCTTCATGCAACAGGGTCTCCGACAGGGTCAATACGGCTATTTTATCCGTACCTGACCGGTGGGTCACTTTGTTGCATTTCGTTTGGGAATTGGCGATGGAGTAACATCGGCAGAGTTGAGTCTTCAGCCGGAGATATCATCATGGTCAACCCCGCTGAAATTCATGATGATCTACCCGTTCAAGGCGCCCGTAGCTGGCATATGATTTATATCAACCCGGCAGTCATTGCATACGAACTGCGGGAATGGCCTCAGGCAGAAAGTGACAGTGACTAGGGCGAATCGGCTATGCTCAACATCACTACAACGTAAAGCCGGATTAAAGTGCGAAATACGCAGAGATAAGCTATTGGCCCCTCTTGTTAGGGAGGGGCTAACAATTATAACGTATTGGTGAAGGTTCGGGAGACCACATCCTGCTGCTGCTCGGGCGTCAGGGCGTTAAAACGTACGGCATAACCAGAAACACGGATGGTGAGATTTGGATAGTTTTCTGGATGTTCGATGGCATCCAGCAGCATATCGCGATTCATGACATTGACATTAAGATGCTGCCCACCCTCCATCGACTCATCATGGTGGAAATAACCATCCAGCAGGCCGACCAGATTATTATTACGCACCGCCGAGTCCTTGCCCAAGGCCGCAGGGACAATCGAAAACGTGTAAGAAATCCCATCTTTGGCATATTTGAACGGCAGCTTGCTGACAGAGGAGAGTGATGCCACGGCCCCTTTGCGATCACGGCCATGCATAGGGTTGGCACCTGGTGCAAATGGCATACCGTCGCGTCGGCCGTCGGGGGTATTACCCGTTTTCTGTCCATACACCACATTAGAGGTAATAGTCAGAATTGACTGCGTCGGCACTGCATGGCGATAGGTTGGCAGCTTGCTGATTTTCTTCATAAAACGCTCAACTAAATCACAAGCAATAGTGTCGACACGCTCGTCGTTGTTACCGTACTGAGGATATTCGCCCTCAATGGCAAAATCGACAGCCAGCCCATCGGCATCACGGATTGGTTTAACCTTGGCGTATTTAATGGCTGAAAGCGAATCCGCCGCTACCGAAAGCCCGGCGATACCGCAGGCCATGGTGCGATAAACATCGCGATCATGTAGTGCCATCAGTGACGCTTCGTAGCTGTATTTGTCATGCATATAATGGATGAGATTCAGGGCGCTGATATATTGCACCGCTAACCAATCCATAAACACGTTGAGGCTAGCCATCACCCGTTCATAGTCCAGCACGTCATCGGTCATCGGGGCACATTTCGGGCCGACCTGAATTTTGAGTTTTTCATCCATGCCACCATTGATGCAATACAGCAGCGTTTTAGCCAGATTGGCGCGCGCACCAAAGAATTGCATTTGCTTACCGATCACCATCGGGCTAACACAGCAGGCAATCGCATAATCGTCGCTATTAAAATCTGGCCGCATCAGATCGTCATTTTCATATTGCAACGAAGATGTCTGAATCGAGACATTGGCCGCATAACGCTTAAATGCCTGTGGCAACGCCTCCGACCATAAAATGGTTAAATTAGGCTCCGGCGCTGGCCCCATGGTTTCCAACGTGTTGAGATAACGGAAGGTATTCTTGGTCACTAAGGTTCGGCCATCCAAGCCCATTCCGCCCAGCACTTCCGTGGCCCAAATCGGATCACCGGAGAACAGTGAATCAAACTCAGGTGTCCGCAGGAAACGCACCATGCGAATCTTCATGATGAAGTGATCAATAAGCTCCTGCGCCTGCTGCTCGCTCAACACCCCGTTGGCTAAATCGCGCTCGATATAAATATCGAGGAATGTCGCGGTGCGGCCCAGTGACATCGCACCACCATTTTGCGATTTCACCGCGGCCAGATAACCAAAATAGAGCCACTGAATAGCTTCTTGAGCATTTTTGGCCGGTCCTGAAATATCGCAACCGTAGCGTGCGGCCATGGTTTGAATCTGCAACAGCGCGTGGCGATGCTCAGCCAGCTCTTCGCGCAAACGAATCACACTTTCCAACTTAATACCTTGCTCAAGTTGTGGCTGTAAATCGGCAAACTGTAGCTCACGTTCCCGCACCAGATAGGCAATGCCATACAGTGCGATACGCCGATAGTCGCCAATAATTCGCCCTCGTCCATAGCCATCCGGCAGGCCGGTCAAAATGCCGGATTTACGACATTTCAGCATCTCAGGCGAATAAACATCGAACACGCCTTGATTATGGGTTTTACGTAAATCAGTGAAGATATATTTGAAGTTGGCATCCATCTCACGGCCATAGGCGTCAAATGCGCTTTGCACCATGTTGATACCGCCAAAAGGATGTAACGCACGCTTCAGGGGTTTATCGGTCTGTAGCCCGACGATTTTTTCCAGCTGTTGTTCAATGTAACCCGCTTTATGGGCAGTGATGGTGGTGGCAATATCATCATCAAAGTCTACCGGCGCATGAGTCGCATTCTCCAAACGAATCCCCTCCATAACCTGCTCCCACAATTTTTGGGTCGCAGGGGTGGCGCCGGAGAGAAACGACTCATCACCTTCATAAGGTTGATAGTTCTGCTGGATAAAATCTCTGACATTAATTTCGCTATGCCAATTGTTCCCGCTAAATCCGAGCCATGCATCGGCATATTTTTTATTATTTACATCAACATCAATCTTCATGAACAAACTCCAATAAACAGAATATAGCTGGTGATTTCATGGGGTTGAGGGTCAAAAAACAGCCTCGGAAACCGCTGCGTCCTGTTGCGCATAGCCAAGGCGGACCGCATCAAGCGCAATCATTTTTTCTTCATTGGTGGGGATAACTGCGGCAACGACCCGTGAGCGGGCGGTAGAGATGACATGAGAGGTTCCATGCTGTAGCCGGTTGTTTTTACCGTGATCGATGTCGACACCAAAAACGGCCAGATGCTCCAGCGTTAACTGACGGATAAGCGATGAGTTTTCGCCAATTCCCCCGGTCAGAATCAGGCCGTCGAACCGGCGCAGCGAACTGATATGCCCGCCAATATGGCGTGCAAGGCGATGCACAAAGGTATGTATCGCCAGACGCGCCGCTTCATGCCCCTCGTGATAGGCTTTCTCCAGCGTCCGCATATCAGCAGACAGACCGGAGATCCCCAATAAACCGGACTCCTTATTAAGCATATGCTCCAAATCTTCCAGACTTTTCCCGGTTTGGCGCGCCAGATATGCCAGTGCGCCAAAGTCCACATCACCACTGCGTGTTCCCATGACCAAACCGTCCAATGGGGTCATGCCCATCGATGTATCAACGCTTTTGCCGTCCTGAACCGCGCAGACAGATGCACCATTCCCCAAATGAGCGATAATCAGGCCGCAATCGCTCCCATCAAATCCGAAGAAACTCGCGGCAAGCCCTGCCACATAGCGATACGACGTGCCATGAAAACCATAACGTCGTACCCCCTGTTCGCGGAAATAGCGGTAAGGTAGCGCATAAAGATAAGCCTCCGGTTTTAATGTTTGATGAAAACCGGTATCAAATACGGCGACTTGTTTAATGCCGGGAAATAGCTGGCGTGCCGCCTCAACGCCGTGCAAATTGGCGTAGTTATGTAGCGGAGCCAATGGCGAAACCTTTTTGATTTCCTCCACCACCCAATCATCAATCAGCACTGATTCACTGAATATTTCACCACCATGGGCAATACGGTGGCCAATCAGCGAAATTGATTTATTAAGGCCACGCTTTTCCAGCTCATCGGCAATCGCTGCTAATGCATCAACATAATTCCATTGAGCCAATTGAAATTGAGTGACTCTATCAATCCGCAAAAAAGGTTTTTCAGTGCCAATACCGTCGGCAATCCCGGAGATTACCGCGTCACAATTGTCGGCGGTCAGTACTGAAAATTTAATGGATGATGAACCACAGTTAATAACCAAAACTGTAGGATTTAATGTCATGTGATTACTCCGCCCGTGTTTTTTGGGCAAAATACGGGCTTTTAAGCGCCGTCTTATATTAATTTGTAGACGATATTGAAGATGGTCAGCAGACCGACGAGGGTAACAAAATAGTTTTCTGGCCGGCCTCTGAAACGGGCCAGAGAAGGCAGTTTATGAACGGCGTACATAGGCAGCAGACACAGTAGTGAGGCGATAATTGGTGCCCCCATGGCTTCAATCAAATCAAGGATATTCGGGTTGAGATAAGCCACCACCCAGGTTGATCCCATGATGAAAAACATACTGACCAGATTAAGCTTGCCACCGGATATTTTAGTTTTATCGCCTTGGTAGCCGAACTTAATAATCAGACCATTGAGACCTTCCAACGTACCGAGATAATGTCCGAAGAAAGATTTAAAAATAGCGACCAGCGCAATCAGTGAAGCGGCATATTCCAGCGTAATGGAGAAGGTCGATTTGCTACCGGACATGGCAGAAAAATGGTTTGCCAGATAAGACAGCACTGGAATATTTTGTGCCTTAGCTTCTGCCATATTTTGCGGCGACAGCGTAAACAGGCAGCTAAAGGCAAAGAACATCACCACAGCCACCATCAACATGCTGGCCTTACTAATAATCTGAGAGCATTTTTTCTCAGTAAAATCCCGGCCAAACTCCGGTTCATATTCTTCGCGCTTTGAGACCACGAAAGAAGAGACAATCGGCGAGAAATTGAAAGAGAACACCATGATGGAAATACCCAACCACACCGTCACCAGTATGCCATCGTGTCCTAGCAGAGAAATCTGGCTCAAATCCACCTGCTCAATAACCGAGGCATTCCAGTAAGGGATAAGTGAGAGTGAGATTAATACCAGACAAGTAATAAACGGAAATACCAGAAAACTCATCACCTTAACCATCAGGTCTTTACCGAAGTAAATCACCCCAGCCATCAGCAATAGCAACGCCAGCGCCACCACACCACGGTTTAGCGGAGCCAGTTGGAGTTGATGTTCCCAGAAGGTCATAAAGGTATTGGTGATGGTTACGCCGTAAATCCACAACAACGGACAAATTGCGAAAAAATAGAGGAAGGTAATCACCACACCACCGGTTTTACCGAAGTGTTCTTCCACGGTCTCCGTAATATTGCCTGAACAATTACTGCCAGATAAACATAAACGCGCCAATGCCCGATGACAGAGAAAGGCAATCGGATAAGCCAACACCAACATAATTAAAATAGGAATTAAACCGCCGAAACCTGCGCGGATTGGAAAGAATAAAACGCCTGCCCCTATTGCTGTGCCAAATAATCCCAAAGTCCAGGTTGTATCTGATTTGCGCCACGTTTTTGTTTCGATTGCGGTAGTGGTTGTAATAGCATTATCGATATCCATTAATAAATTCCTTATTAATATATTTTACGAAATACTGCCTAATCCCGTTATTTGTGATACGCGCGATAAATCAATATTGCCGCCTGATATAATGCTGACGGTCTTTTTGCCGGTGATATAATCTTTTAGTTTGCCGCTTAATAATGCTGCGGATGCTAATGCACCTGCACCTTCGGTAATAATCTTGTTACGCTGAATAAGGTCAATCATACTTTTTCTTATTTCATCTTCACTGACCAGTACAATGTCGGTAACCAATGTTTTGACGATTTCAAAAGGTAACGTACCTGGGCGAGTCACATCACAACCATCGGCAAGCGTACCGGTTTTACGATGATTAGTAATACTACCGCTATAATAAGATGCCGCCATGCCGTGAACATTCTCTGACTGGACGCCAATAATATTAATGGTTGGATTAATAGATTTAATTGCCAGCGCGATACCGGCAATTAATCCACCGCCACCAATAGGGACAATCACATTATCGACATCATAGAGATCTTCGAGTATTTCCAGCCCGATAGTGCCCTGACCAGCAATCACTTTCTCATCATCGAAAGGGTGAATAAAAATACGGTGTTCCATTTCAATAATTTCACTGGCTTTTGCTATGGTATCGTTGAAATTCTCACCATGTAGCACCACCTGCGCAGAATATTCACTGGTCGCCGCAATTTTTGATTTAGGGGCGCAATTTGGCATCACCACCTTGCTGTTAATCCCCAACATGGCACAGGATAAAGAAACCCCTTGCGCATGATTACCCGCAGAACAAGCCACAACCCCTTGCCTTCTCTCCTCTTCGCTGAGTGAGCTGAGCTTATTGAATGCGCCGCGAATTTTGAATGACCCGGTACGTTGCATGTTCTCAAACTTCAGATAAATCTCGCCATGACAGCGCTCACTCAGATAATTCGACCTCGCTAATCCTGTTTTGTAGATATGACCTCTCAATCGTTTTTGTGCATCAATTACATCATTGAGAGTTATCGGTAAGTTACTGTAAATTTTCATCTTTCATAGCCTTGCAGATTAAAATTCCTAAGAATTATGTATTTCGTTCGGCAGGATGCTACGACACAAAAAACTGCATTAATGTGATGATTACAGCAAAAAGAAGTGAACTTGATCTTTCAACCAGTTGTTTATTTCAATAAATGTAACGCGGTCGACATTCTGTAATTTGGATTAGTTTTTATAATCTAAAATGGGCTTGCTGAGTTCGATTAGCCGTGCCACAAAAACAAGCCGCATCCTTGCGGCTTGAGCATTACGTCAAATCAAGTAAGGTGTTTAATTGCGCTATCTGTTGTCGCCACTGGCATTGCAGCTCTGGCTTCTGATGCTTGAACTTACGTGCCAGATCCTGTTTCAGCTTACTTTCTAATTCCAACAACTCAGCCAACAACTGTTCTTCTTCACTTTCCACTAACATTATCGACTCAGGTTCGAATGTGGAGGCGGGCACAGAAACTGATGCGGGTTTATCGGCCAAAATGGCATAGACCGGTTCTAGATGGTGCCACTCTTCCAACCACTGCTTATCGATTAACCAAAAACGATTGCAGCTTTGTTCAATCAATGTACGGTCATGGGAAACCAGCAACACCGCACCACTGAAGGTTTTCAGCGTATTTGCCAGCTCTTCTTTACCTTCCATATCAAGATGGTTAGTCGGTTCATCAAGCAGTAGCAATGAATAGTTAGCCAGTGTCAGGCCGATAAATAACAAGCGTGAACGCTCGCCACCACTCAAGGTGCTAACCTGCTGCTGATGCCGAAGATAGGGGAATCCGGCACCGATCAACGCCATTTTTCGCTGATCTTCGGTCAAGGGTGCAAAGGGGGCTAAAGCCTCGGATAGAGTGTCTTCGTCACGCAGTTGTTGCAGACTTTGGTCGTAATAGCCCACACGTACCCTAGGATGGAACGTCACTCCCACGTCGGCGGTCTCTGGTTGGCTAAAAGCCCGCCATAGGCAGTGCAACAGAGAAGATTTACCGCAACCATTGCGGCCTACCAGTGCGACGCGATCACCGCTTTTGACCCGAAATTGTGCCAATTCAAATAGCACCGGTGCCTGAGCCGCTGGTCGAACCCGTAAATCTGAGAGTGCCAGCACTCGGTCTGCCGCCAGAGCTTCGCCATTTAGGCGCAATTGCCACTGATTACCGGCGGTAACCTGAGTTTGATCATCCTTGAGGCGATCGACCTGCTTCTCCATTTGTTTAGCCTTACGCGCCAGCTTTTCGTTGTCATACACGCTGCCCCAGATGGCCAGTCGCTTGGCGCTTTTTGCTACCCGATCAATTTCCTTTTGTTCGGCTAAACGGCGATGACTGTCCGAGATATCTTTCTCCGCCAATGCCTGCCGTGCCTGAGTGCAAGGCAGGCGGATAAATTGCAGATTTTTGTCACGCAAAATCCAGGTACAGTTGGTCACACGATCCAGCAAACTGCGATCATGTGAAACCAGTACAAAACTGCCCCCCCAATTCAGGAGAAACTGCTCCAGCCACAGCAGGGTAGGTAAATCCAGATGGTTACTGGGTTCATCCAATAGCAACAAATCTGGCTGGCGGATCAGTGCTCGTGCCAGCAACAGACGCGTATGCTGACCACCACTTAACGTACCGGCAGTCAGTGTCCAAATGGGTTCATCAAACCCCAAGCTGACGAGCAAAACCTCTGCTTGCCAACGTTCTGGTTGATGCAGGCTATTGGGGAGGTGATTGAGCACCGCATCCAGTAAGGTGCAATCATCTAAAGCGGCGGGGAGATGTTGTTCAACCCGAGCCATCAGGCACTGGTTGGCGGTAGTGATAGTACCGGCCGTGGCGGGAAGATCACCGCTGAGGATTTTCAGCAGAGTGCTTTTTCCACAACCGTTATGGCCTATCAAACCAATGCGGTCACCTTTTTTCAGGCCGAAGGAAATCTCAGCCAGCAGTGGGCCGAAAGTGTTGTCGTAACCGACAGATTTTGCAGAAAGTAATGTGGTCATTGCTTACTCAAGTTTTACAGGCATAGAGATGCCTATCGTCAATAAAGCCGACGATAACCGGTAAGCCGGAGGGAAGTTGTCAGAGTGTTAGTTAGCTTCGCTCAAGCAGGTTATCGCAGCACGATACCGGTAACGCTTGAGCAATCACGATCACTAAAGACGAGTGAATAAAGAAACAATTCACGGGTCAACATAGTAATCCTCCTTAATATAATTCTGGTTAATGTATGACCTCATTATATTTAGTTTCTTCACTTTCTGCCAGTGCCGTCAGAAGGCCATAGACCGTCGTGGCTGTGGGTGTTTTTTGGCTAAGTACAGCTACGCGATTATCTCGTCCATCCAACCAAGCCAACGACTGACCCGCGTGCGATTGCCTGATTCAACCATTAACGGCCTTGAGCCACGGATGGTACTGGCATCAAACTTACGCACTTGTCGAGCCAGATTTAGTTCGCCAGCTAAAAAATCAATTAACAATAAATATGTCTTGATGTAACATTCGATCATACATGATAATGCTTATTATATTGATACTCGTTATCATTTCCGTGCTAAATATATGGACACACAGTTGAATAAAACACCGAGGTTGAACGACGAACCTGCTGTCGAGTATCCGACAGCAAGTAAGCCCTTGTCTGTCACCAGCGAACAACTGCTGGGAGAGCACGGTGTCGCCTTTATCGTCCATCAAGGCGAACACTATCAACTGCGCCAGACCAAGGCCGGCAAACTAATACTGACCAAATAACATACACAGAACCCACGTCATGGGTATTACAGCAAAACAGCAGCCGTACAGAGCCGAGTAACGGGCCGCTAATACTGCTGTAGCATCAAAAGACGAAGGGGATAGCAAGCCACCCAGATTCTCGAATCAAGGCAGCCAGCAACCTATATATCTGTTTTATTCGCATAGAAAATATGGAGAATTGCCGACATGCCTCGTTTCATTTCTGACCGTTTCCGCTGGTCCCCACTCAGTTTGGCAATCGCTTGCACGCTGCCTTTGGCCGTTCAAGCGGCTGATACCACTACCACGCCGACAAGCAGTAAAAAGCACACTACCGATACCATGGTGGTTACGGCAACAGGTAATGAGCGCAGTAGTTTTGAAGCACCGATGATGGTAACCGTGATTGAAGGTACCTCGCCGACCAGCGAGACCGCCACCTCTGCGGCAGATATGCTGCGCAAAATACCGGGGCTGACCGTCACCGGCAGCGGGCGGGTCAACGGCCAGGATGTGACACTACGTGGCTACGGTAAGCAAGGTGTATTGACTCTGGTTGATGGTATTCGCCAAGGTACCGATACCGGCCATCTGAACGCCACTTTCCTTGATCCGGCACTGGTGAAACGTGTTGAAGTAGTACGTGGCCCATCTGCCCTGCTGTACGGCAGTGGCGCATTAGGTGGTGTTATCTCTTTTGAAACTGTCGATGCCGCTGACTTGCTGTTCGCGGGCCAAAATACCGGTTACCGCGTTTACAGCTCTGCGGCTACCGGTGATCACAGTTTCGGCCTCGGTGCCAGTGCCTATGGCCGCACCGATGATGTTGATGGCATTCTCTCCTTCGGTACCCGTGATATCGGCAATATCCGTCAGAGTAATGGTTTTGATGCACCAAATGACGAAACCATCAGTAATGTGCTGGCAAAAGGAACCTGGCATATTGACCAGATTCAATCACTGAGTGCCAATCTGCGCTATTACAACAACAACGCAATAGAACCCAAAAATCCACAAACCAGTGCAGCTTCCAGTGGCAATGTCATAACCAATCGTTCAACGATCCAACGTGATGCCCAACTCAGTTACCACCTTAAGCCACTGGATCAGGAGTGGTTGAATGCCACCGCACGGGTTTACTACTCTGAAGTGGAAATCAATGCACGGCCACAAGGTGCAACCGAAGAGGGACGTAAACAAACCACGGAAGGCGGAAAGCTGGAAAACCGGACGCGTTTGTTTACCGACAGCTTTGCATCACACCTGCTGACTTACGGCACAGAAGCCTATAAACAAGAGCAGACGCCGGGAGGCGCGACGACCAGCTTCCCACAAGCAGATATTCGGTTTGGCTCCGGCTGGCTACAAGATGAAATCACCCTGCGCGACCTGCCAGTGTCCATTTTAGCCGGTACCCGTTATGACAACTATAGCGGCAGCAGCGAAGGCTATGCTGACGTCGATGCCGACAAATGGTCATCACGCGGCGCAGTGAGTGTTACCCCCACTGACTGGTTGATGCTGTTTGGCTCCTATGCCCAAGCTTTCCGCGCACCAACCATGGGCGAGATGTACAACGACTCAAAACACTTCTCAATTCCTATCCGCCCGGGAATGACACTCACCAACTACTGGGTGCCCAATCCGAATCTAAAACCGGAAACTAATGAAACCCAAGAGTACGGGTTTGGTTTACGTTTCAATGATTTGCTAATGGCTGAAGATGACCTGCAATTCAAGGCCAGCTACTTCGATACCAATGCGAAAGACTATATCGACACCAGCGTTAATATGACGGCGATGACCACATCATCAGTGAATATCGACCGGGTAAAAATCTGGGGTTGGGATGCCACCATGAGCTATAAAACAGCCCTGTTTAACTGGGATCTGGCCTATAACCGTACCCGGGGTAAAAATCAGAGCACCAATAAATGGCTCGAGTCCATTAACCCGGATACCGTCACCAGCGTAGTGGATATCCCGGTTGCCAGCAGTGGTTTCGCGGTGGGTTGGATTGCCACATTTGCTGACCGCTCCAAACCGTTAAGCACCGGTAAACGTCAGGCCGGTTATGGTCTCAATGATTTCTATGTCAGCTATAAAGGCCAGGAACAACTGAAAGGTGTCACAACTACCGTGGTTCTGGGCAACGCATTCGACAAAGAGTACTACGCGCCGCAAGGCGTGCCACAAGATGGCCGCAACGCGAAGCTATTTGTGAGTTACCAGTGGTAATTCATTAAAAAAAGATAGTCTGAAACTACTCATCCGGTAATCCAATTTATGGGTTACCGGATTATCATTTAACGCTGTCACCTGCATATAAAAAATCAATAGAACGAGGATGTCATTAATGAGCAAATCTATATATGAGCAGTACATACAAGCCAAAGCGGATAACCCAGGCAAATACGCGCGTGATTTAGCGACACTAATGGGTATTTCAGAAGCGGAATTGACTCATAGCCGTGTGGGTCATGATGCAAAACGCTTACAAGGCGATGCCCGCACCCTACTGGCCGCATTGGAGGCGGTGGGGGAAGCCAAAGCTATCACCCGCAACACCTATGCCGTGCATGAGCAGATGGGCCGTTACCAGAATCAACATCTGAACGGTCATGCGGGTTTAATCCTTAACCCGCGTGAATTGGATTTGCGGTTGTTCCTCAATCAGTGGGCCAGTGCATTCACACTGTCAGAAGAGACACGCCACGGTGTGCGCCATAGTATCCAGTTCTTTGACCAGCAGGGTGATGCGTTACATAAAGTCTATGCTACTGAACAGACGGATATGGTGGCTTGGCAAGCCGTGCTGGCGAAGTTTATCAGTACAGAAAATCCAGCATTGCCATTAGAAGCACTGAGCACACCTGAAGTGGCCGAGCCAACAGTTGATGATGCCACCGTGGATACCGAATGGCGTGCCATGACCGATGTACACCAATTCTTCCAGTTGCTTAAGCGCAATAATTTGACCCGCCAGCAAGCATTCCGCGCCGTCGGGGATGATCTCGCCTATCGTGTTGATAACAGTTCACTGACACAACTACTGAATATCGCCCAGCAGGATCAGAACGAAATCATGATTTTTGTGGGTAACCGCGGCTGCGTGCAAATTTTCACCGGTTTAATTGAGAAAGTGGCCCCGCATCAAGACTGGATTAACGTTTTCAATAAACGCTTTACGCTGCATCTGATTGAAACTGCTATTGCTGAAAGCTGGATCACCCGTAAACCAACCAAAGATGGGTTTGTCACCAGTTTGGAACTGTTTGCCGCCGATGGTACCCAACTTGCTCAACTTTATGGTCAACGCACCGAAGGGCAACCAGAACAAAATCAATGGCGTGAGCAGATTGCGCGCCTGATCAATAAGGATATCGCTGCATGAGACTAAGGCTGCTGTCACTCCCTTTCATTCTGTCACTGAGCGCCGGTATTCTGCCGCTAAATACATTCGCCGCAGAACGTATTGTCACCATTGGTGGTGATGTAACAGAAATCGCCTATGCACTCGGTGCTGGTGGCGAGATTGTGGCTCGTGACAGTACCAGTCTACAACCGCAGGCAGTGCAGAAGCTGCCTGACGTGGGGTACATGCGAATGCTCAATGCCGAAGGGATTTTGGCGATGAAGCCGACCATGCTGTTGGTCAGCGAACTGGCTCAACCCTCATTGGTACTCAAACAGGTTGCCGACAGCGGGGTTAACGTGGTTACCGTACCGGGACAAATCACGCCGGAAAGTGTAACGGCGAAGATTAGTGCGGTCGCCACAGCGCTTCATCAGCCAGAACAAGGCCAAAAACTGATTAAAGACTACCAACAACGTTTAGCTGCGGTGAGTAGTACGCCACTGCCGGTAAAAGTGCTGTTTGTTATGAGTCACGGTGGCCTGACACCGATGGCTGCCGGTCAGAATACTGCCGCAGATGCCATGATCCGTGCCGCCGGTGGTAGCAATGCCATGCAAGGCTTTAGCCGCTACCGCCCACTGTCACAAGAGGGGGTTGTCGCTAGTGCACCGGACTTATTGCTGATTACCAGTGCCGGTGTGAAAGCACTGGGTGGCAATGAGGGGGTCTGGAAATTACCCGGTATAGCCCTGACACCCGCGGGTCAACATAAGCGCCTGTTAGTGGTGGATGACATGGCATTACTTGGCTTTGGCTTGGAAACGCCGCAAGTGCTGGCGCTGCTGCGCAAAGGCATGGAACAAGCGCAATGAATTGCCGTATCCATCCACGCCTGATGCTGAGCATCTTACTGATGGTTCTAATCTTATTAGCACTCGGCTCGGCCAATATGGGGGCTTTGACGCTCTCGTTCCGTACCTTGTGGCATGCATCATTAGATGATGCTATGTGGCATATCTGGTTGAATATCCGCCTGCCGCGCGTGTTGTTGGCGGTGGTTGTCGGCTGCGCGCTGGCGGTTTCCGGTGCCATCATGCAAGGGTTATTCCGTAATCCGCTGGCTGATCCCGGCCTATTGGGTATCAGTAGTGGTGCCGCTTTGTGTGTCGGGCTAATTATTGTCATGCCATTCAGCCTGCCGCCACTATTAGCCCTTTATAGCCATATGGTCGGCGCGTTTATTGGCAGCCTGGCCATCTCAGCCATTATTTTTACCCTCAGCCGCTGGGGCCATGGCAACTTATCCCGCCTGCTACTGGCTGGTATCGCCATTAATGCGCTGTGCGGTGCGGCGGTCGGGGTGCTGACTTATATCAGTGATGACCAGCAATTACGCCAGTTCTCACTCTGGAGTATGGGGAGCTTAGGCCAGGCTCAATGGTCAACACTGATGGTGGCGGCTTCTCTGATCCTACCCGCCTGTGTTCTTGGATTATTACAGGCGCGTCAGTTGAATCTGTTGCAGCTAGGAGATGAAGAGGCACACTACCTCGGTGTTAATGTACGCCAAGCCAAGCTGCGTTTGCTATTACTGAGCGCCATCTTGATCGGTGCCGCGGTGGCTGTCAGTGGAGTTATCGGTTTTATCGGGCTGGTCGTGCCACATCTTATCCGCATGCGTATCGGTGCTGACCACCGCTGGTTGCTGCCCGGTGCCGCACTGGGTGGGGCTTGTCTATTACTGACCGCCGATACTCTGGCCCGTACCTTAGTCGCCCCGGCTGAAATGCCGGTCGGGTTGATAACCAGCCTACTGGGTGGCCCTTATTTTCTATGGCTGATTTTACGTCAGCGGGAGCAACTCAGTGGTTGATATAGCTGGAGTTAATCAAGCAGTAACACCGCCGGCGTTATTAGAGGCTAATCAGCTCGCCTATCATGTGCAGGGCCAGAGGCTAATCAAGAATGTTTCGCTACAAATTGCCAGCGGCGAAATGGTAGCCATTATCGGGCCGAATGGCGCGGGGAAATCAACCCTGCTGCGCTTGTTAACCGGCTACCTCACCCCTTCTGATGGCGAATGCCAATTGCTCGGCAAAGATCTGAAGAGCTGGCAGCCGCAGGAATTGGCCCGTACCCGTGCAGTCATGCGGCAATACAGCAGCCTGGCTTTTCCATTTAGTGTTAGCGAAGTGATTCAGATGGGCCGAGCCCCTTATGGCGCGGCACAAAATAGGCAAGCTTTAGAAGAGGTGATGGCTCAAACGGACTGTTTGTCACTGGCACAGCGTGACTATCGCGCACTGTCTGGTGGTGAGCAACAACGGGTACAATTAGCCCGCGTATTAGCACAATTGTGGCAACCACAACCGACACCACGCTGGTTGTTCCTTGACGAACCGACCTCCGCATTAGATTTGTATCATCAACAGCATACCCTGCGCCTATTGCGCCAGCTCACCCACCAAGAACCCTTGGCGGTGTGCTGTGTGTTGCATGATTTGAATCTGGCCGCACTCTATGCCGATCGTATTTTGCTGCTAGCACAGGGCGAACTGGTGGCCTGTGGCACACCAGCGGAAGTGCTCAATGCCGAGACGCTGACTCGCTGGTATCAGGCAGATTTGGGGATTTCACGCCACCCTGAAACCGCACTACCACAGATCTATCTGCGCCAGTAAATGATACACATTGCGAGGCTCAAAGCGAGCGGCCAGTCAGACTGACGACAAATCACGATGATGCGATCTGAAGCCGTGAGAATAGGCAAAAGAGTAAAACGTCGCGCCTGGGATGGCGCAGCTCGAACCACCAAGGGCGATGTTACCATCTGCCTATTCTCTGCGCCGCTGGCACTTTGCCATTAACCTCACCCGTCTAAGGCTAGCTTTGCTTTTCTAACGCCACCTTCGGTTCTGCATCAGCCAACAATTCATAAATTGCCTTACCCACAATTTGCACTGCTCGTTCGATTTCTGCGGTCATTGGTTTGCTGTAGCTGAGCCGCAGGCAATTGCGGTATTTCCCTGAAGCTGAACTAATAAACCCAGCGGCAACCTGTACCCCCTGTGGTAATAAGCAGCGATTAAGCCGCAAGCTATCAAATCCATGAGGCAACTCGACCCAGAGCATAAAGCTGCCCTGCGGCCTGCTCAGACAGGTACTCGGTGGAAAGTATTTCATTACCCAACTGGTCATAATATCGCGGTTACGTTGATATTGGCGGCGCATCCGGCGCAAGTGCTGCATGTAATGCCCTTGCTTGATAAACTCAGCCATCGCCAGTTGTGGCAACGACACCACCCGCCCAGCAGAAATATATTTCATGTGCAGCGCTTTCTCTAAATAGCGCCCCGGTGCAATCCAACCAATGCGTAAACCAGGTGCCACCGTTTTAGAAAAAGAACTGCACAGCAGTACCCGACCATCATCATCAAATGAGGCAATGGTCGGTGGGCGCGGGTATTGATAAGCCAACCCGCCATATACATCATCTTCAATAATCGCCACATCATAGCGCTGAGCTAAGGTCAGTAAAGCCTTCTTGCGTTCGTCCGGCATATTGTAGCCCAGAGGGTTATTGCAGGTTGGAGTAAGCTGAATCACTTTGATCGGCCATTGATCCAGTGCCATTTCCAATGCCTCCAGACTGATCCCCACCACCGGATCGGTCGGGATCTCAATCACCTTCATTCCCATCCCTTTCAGGGTTTGCATCGCACCGTGAAAACTGGGGGAATCGATAGCAACAATATCACCGGCCTGACAAACCGCCCCCAATGCGATAGCCAATGCGCCATGGCAGCCAGAAGTAATAATGATATTTTCAGCCGACTGATGATTACCGCTATCCAGCATCAGCCGGGCAATTTGCTCACGCAAAGCCGGGGTACCATAAATATTGTCGTACTCCAGCACTTCCTCGCTTTGGTGTAGGCTAATCCGGCTAAGCAATCGACTGAGTATTTTTAGTCCCGGCCCAGACAGGTCGGGCGAACCGACGCCCAAATGGATAACATTCGCTTGATCGCCCCTGGTCAAAAATGCCAGCGTATTTTCCCACTGTGATACCTCTACCGGCCGCTGGGCATGGGTGCATGTCGCCGGTAAGGAAGGCAGGTTTGAACTGCAACGCACGAAATAGCCCGATTTCGCGCGCGCTTCAATTAGCAGGCACTCTTCCAACTGCCGATAAGCCTGCTGGACGGTACTGATACTGACACCATGCTCGTCACTCAATACTCTGACAGAAGGCAGCCGCTCCCCTGCAATATACAGCCCCTCTTTAATCCGTTGACTAAGAATATCAGCCAGTTGTTGGTAACGAGTCATTGATATCACCTGATAAATTGAGTGGGACCAGTACAGATGGCGCTTATTTGTACCATTCAGTTTATATATCGCATATCTGTATGGAAATAATAGTCCCCATTTGCATCTGTAATGTTTTTCGCCAAAGTTTCATGCTAGTGGCTCACCTAATGACGGGGAGTCGATGATGAATAATATAATTGAAGATCAGATAGATGAATGTCGTTCGTCGGCTGCTCGAGCAACGAAAAGCCGCCACAATATTTTTATTCAAGTGTGGCTGAAAGCATACAGATACCTATACCAGTGCAATGAACGACGTAAAACCGCGAATACACTGTCAAGATTGAATTCAGATCAATTAAAGGATATTGGCCTAAGCCGGGATGATATCAAACGGGATTACAGCCGCCCGTTCTGGCGCTGAGTTAGGGTTCTCATGGCAGTAAATAAGCTTAAAGCTGAATAGACTGGCTTCGGTGTAATACCGTACCGAAGCCAGTATTATTAGTTAGAAATCATAACCGACGGTTGCCAGCACTGAGCGCTCAGCACCCCAGTAGCAATAAGAGGTGTTGTAACAGGCTGCGACGTATTTTTTGTCGGCGATATTATTCACATTCAATTGAACAAATGCCCCTTTCAACGACGCAGCCCAAGTGCCTAAATCAGCACGGACAGAGGCATCGCCCAGTGTATAAGAGGGTACGCGCAAAGTATTAGCATCATCAGCCCACTGCTTGCCAATATAGCGGATACCCGCACCAATATTGATGCCGTAACCTGCCTCATATTGCGCCCACAGTGATGCCATATTTGACGGTGCTAACACCGGTGTATTGCCATCATTACCATCAATAGCATCTTTGAATTTCACCCGATTATAGGTATAGCCCGCAATCACACTTAACCGGTCATTAACCTGGCTTCTGGCCTCCAATTCCAACCCCTGTGAATTAACTTTACCGGCTGGTACAAAATAGGTCGCCGGCACGGCACGGTTTGCCACATCATTTTGTGTCAGGTCATATAAAGCGGCGGAATAGAGTGAAGTGCTGCCCTGCGGCTGATATTTGATACCGACTTCATACTGCTCGCTGGTCATCGGTTTCAATAAGTTTTGTTGTGCATCCGGGAACAGACTTGGCGTGATGGCCTGGCTGTAGCTGACATAGGGTGAAATGCCGCTGTCGAAGCTATACAGTAATGCCGCGCGCCCACTGGCATGTTTATCGGTGCGTTCATCGGTACTATTGGCAGTCTTATTAATGTTTTCAGTTTTCATCCGGTCATAACGACCTGATAGATTCAGGTGCCAATTATCCAGCGTCATTTCATCTTGCAAATAGATGCCACTCTGTTCATAACGGCGGTTTAAATAGGAGGTGTTGATGCCCGGAGTGGTCAGCAGATAATCGCTATAAAGCGTGCTCCCCGCCGAAATACCGGTGTAAGGGTTCAGTGTGGTCGCAAAAGCGCTGTCGCTGCGCAGATTATTGCTGAACTTCTGGAAATCAAAGCCCAGCATCACTTTATGTTCAACTGCGGCGGTAGCAAAATCAGCACCCAGTTGGTTATCAATAGCAAACGCGTTGAGCGAGGAGTCCTCACCGGAATAATAACGATTCATCAGAGTGCGATCGCTATTCCATCCTCCCTGATAAACCTGTTCTAACTGAGTATTGGAATGGGTGTAACTGGCATTCTGGCGGAATGACCAAACATCATCAAATTTATGTGAAAATTCATAGCTATAGATTTGCTGCCAACGTTTAAATACATTGTGGTTACTTTCGCCATCAAAGAAGCCACGGCTTAATTTCTGCCCATAGATGCTACCATCAGCCGGCACCGAACTGTGGTAACCACCAGAAGGGTCTTTTTGCAAATTAGCCCGCAATAACAAAGAGGTATTCTCATCCGGCTGCCACAATAATGAGGGTGCGATGGCATAGCGTTCTTCACGCTGATGGTCGTACATGGTGTCACTGTTACGGGTAATCCCGGTGAGACGAAACGCCCAATGCTCGGATATAGCATCGGTATAATCAAAGGCAACCGCTTGTGTATTGTTATTACCGGCCGTCAGGCGGAAATGGCCTTCAGAAGTAAACTGTGGGCGTTTAGATGTCATCATCACCACACCACCGGGGATACTCTGACCATACAGTGCCGAAGAGGGGCCTTTGATGACATCAATGCGCTCCAGGAACCACGGGTCTACTTGCAACACGTTAAAGCTGCCGCCGTCACTGAGTAAGCGCAGACCATCGAGGAAGGTATTGTTCACATCACCGCCATGGAAACCCCGCAGTGCGATGGTGTCATAGCGGTTGGCTCCGCCGGAAAAACCGGTGAACACGCCAGGAGTGTAATTCAGCGCCTGATTAATCGTAGCGACATTTTGGTCATCCATCTGCTGACGCGTCACCACCGATACCGCCTGGGCGGTAAGAATTAAGGGTTGATCAGTTTTAGTCGCCCCTTTGGTGGTTATCGCGGTGTAGCCCGAGGTCGGGAGATCAGCAGCATTACCTGCTTTGGCCGTGACTTCTATCGTATCTTCAGCCAGCGAAGCGAAAGGAATACACATCGCCAATGAACATAAAATAGCAGAACGCTTTATGACAAAAACCGAAAACATAGTTATCTTCCCCAGATAATTAGGCATATAAAATAGATGGTTATAATCAGCATCCATTGCTATTTCACAGCGCAATAATATTGCCTGCGTGCCACATATCGTGGGTCCATAAGTTCAGCGCACAATCTATTAAATGAGAGTGTTAATTTCAATGATAATTATTATCTTTATCATTTGAGTGAGAGGAGTAATTATCGGAGTAAGATTATTCCGTAAGGTGCAGAATGTGCCACAATGGCGGTCAGGCTGGCTTTAACAGCACACCTATCGGATTTTTGGGTTAATTGTGGCACTCACTTTCAGGCTGATCGGTTTTATGAAAAAGATTGGGTACGTTGTTGCACGTAGAAATTATCCGCTGCTGTGGCTGCTGCTAACGCTTATTTTTGCGTCAATATCAGGTACCAGCGTTGCCGCCATAGCATCAGATGCTACGGCTGAAAACAGTGAGGTGCCAGTAAAACCGGCAGTATCAGTACAACTGATTAGCCTACAAAAACAGTTGGATAAGCTGAAACAGAGTGTCTCTGCCAGTACCTCCGATAACCAGTTGAGTGTGCTAAACGAGACCGCACTGGCACTGGCGCGTGATGCTGATATCTTGATAGCCGACCTGAAGCCCAAGCGGGAACAACTGCAAACACAGTTGGAGGTTTTAGGCCCGTTACCTGCCGCCGGAGCATTGGCAGAGACCCCAGTAGTCGCCCAGCAGCGGCGGATATTGAATACCCGTAAAATCCAGTTAGATGGCCAGAATGATCAGGCCCAAGCTATCAAAACCAACGCGGAAAACCTGGCAACACAGATCATCGCGTTACGGCGCACCGCGTTGAAATCACAAATTGCCTTAAATTCTGGCAGCATTTTGGGTGCGAACTTCTGGGCACCGATCGTCAATCCCAATGTTGACGATGACCGCCGACTGAAAGATTTTACCCAAGAGCTGGCCGATGCCTGGAGCGCCGCCTGGGAACCCGAATGGCGTTTCGGCACCACGATGTATCTGCTGCTAGCACTCTTAATCAGCATATTTGGTTTTAAATTTCTCGATGTGCTGACCGCCTGGTTTTGTACCAAATGCTTACCACCAGGCCCGCTACGCCGCAGCTTTATGGCCTCAGCCACCACGCTTTGTACGGTGTTGATCACCGTCACAGTGGCGCAATGTATCACTCAAACCTTTACTCGCACGCCGGATGTCTCACAGGTAGTGATGGATTTTGCGCTGGCATTTGTTCAGCTCATGTTCTTCTCCGCTTTAATCGCGGGCCTTGGGCGGGCATTTTTATCCAACCAACGCCCCTCATGGCGGTTACCTGCCATCGCTGATGAAGTGGCCACATCACTGAGACTATTCCCCCCTCTGCTAGCCAGTTGCATCATGATTTTTGGTGCCCTTGATCAGATGAACAATATGATTAATATCAGTGTGTCTGGGGCAATTTTTAGTAATGGTATTTCGGCGCTGCTGGTGGCGCTTACTGCGGCGATTATTCCGTTACGTGCTAATCGGGTACGGCGTAATCTGGTGGTAAATGGCGAAAAACCTGAAGCCTATTCCACGCTAGCGGGATTGATTCATTTCGCCATCGGCATTACGGCAATAGCCATATTACTGTCATTGTTAGTCGGTTATATCGCACTGGCGAAATTCTTAAGTTACAAGTTGGTGTGGAGCTGTCTGGTCATCGCCTGTTTATATTTATTAGTTCATCTGTGTGTTGATTTGGCGGAAAGCATTTTCTCGCCCACCAGCAGCGCCGGTAAAGCCATTAAGCAATCACTGAATATTGATGACCGCCATTTAGCCCAGGCCGCAACGTTACTCTCCGCCTCCAGCAAAGTACTGCTGATATTGTTGGCTATTATCGCATTACTTAATGGCACCTTTGGTTCCACTACCCCGATTTCACTACTGCAAAAAGCGGTAGAGTTATTAAGCGGCGAAGGTCTGGAAAAATTAAATATTGTTCCCACTAACTTATTTAATGCGCTGGTTTGCTTACTGGTCGGTTTATACGTGCTCAAAGCCGCACGGCGTTGGCTGAATAATGAGTTCTTGCCACAAACCCAGATGGATTCCGGTATAAAGACCTCGGCGGTAACGCTTTTCAGTAACATCGGTTACGTGCTGGTGATTCTACTGACCTTATCGGTACTGGGTATCCAATGGAATAAATTAGCCTGGATTGTCAGTGCACTGTCGGTGGGTATCGGCTTTGGCTTGCAGGAGATTGTGAAGAACTTTATTTCCGGCATTATTTTGCTGACCGAACGGCCAGTCAAAGTGGGGGATTTGATCAGTATCAGTGGGGTTGAAGGGGACATTCGCCGCATCAATGTTCGCGCTACTGAGATCCAACTCAGTGACCGCTCAACAGTTATTGTCCCGAACTCCCAATTGATTTCGCAGAATGTGCGTAACGCCACCATGGCTAATGCTCAAGGGGTGGTGACCATTGCCCTGACCTTCCCACTGGATTTGGATGTTGAACTGGCACAGGCACTGTTGATAGAAGCTTATGAAGAACACGAGTCGATACTTGATACCCCGGCTCCATCAGTGAAATTCAGTCAGTTAAGCCCGGACGGTATTGTCCTCAGTGTGACCGGTCTAGTCCCCAGTCCACGAATGGTCAGTAATACCAAAAGCTCTTTGTTATTCAGCATATTAAAACGGCTTAGGGCCGCAGGCGTGTCTCTTGCGGTGGCAACACCCAGCAAAACCGCAACTGAGTTGAACTAATCGGGTAGACCATGAGTATTATTAATAACAATAATGCTCATGGCCACCTAATCACTTATTTCGCCTCACTCAAACTAAACATTTTCAGATTACACCCCGGCCACTGAGCAGATAAGGCATTAACCCCAAAGGAAAAATCAGAGCCATAGACTTACTTATCTCAGCGCTGAATCAAATAACGAATCGTAGGGCCGTCCTGCTGAATATCCAGCACGGTATAGCCGTAGTTTCGCGCATCCAATGGGATATTATTAATCGATTGCGGACAGTCGCTGATCACTTCCAGAATTTCGCCCGGCTTCAGTTGCGGCATGGCTTCTAGCGTCGCCACCGCGGGATATGGGCACGGTTCACCCACCATATCTAAGCGGTAATCAGGTACGATGACGGTCGTTGTCGATGAGGAATGACTCATAGTAGCTCCTTAGCCAGAACGGATGTGGCCGCTTTCTGTTTACGGAAGAAACGTTTTTCCCACCACAGCATGGCAGCAAAGGCAATGGCTAACATCAGGTAAGTCACCAACAATCCGCCTATTGGCCCGAAGGTCTGCAACAAGTTCACCTTGTCATAATTGGTCGCCAAAGCAGGGGCGAAATCATCCCAATAATAGGCCAAAATGGTCGCGCCGATAATGTTACCCAGCCCCACCCACCAATAATGAATCTGCCCTTCGACCGCGCGATACATCCAGCCGGTTTCACAGCCTCCGGCCAGCACGATACCAAAGCCAAACAGCAAACCGCCAATCACCGCATTCGGCCCGGCCCACAAAATCTTAGGTGCTACCCCCAGTTGGACATAACTGAAAATACCAATCGCACTGACCGCCATCCCAAGAATAATGGCCTTTGCCATGTGAGTACGCCCGGTTATCCACAAGTCACGGAACGCAGAGGTAAAACAAATTTGCGCACGTTCAATCAGCAAGCCAAAACCAATACCGCACAACATGGCGATGCCCAGTTTTGGGTGACGGAACAGCTCAATCAACGACCAGCTTAGTGCCAGAACAAACACCACCATACCAAGACGAAAACGGCGTGCGGCGCGGGCCGGATGCTGCGTCAAGGGCGATGCAGCCGTCACTTTTTGTAACTTTACCGGAATGCGAAACAGAGGTAACAGCGTAAATTTGGCACCAAAGTAGGAGCCGGCCGCCGTCGCAAGGGCAAAGAACCAGGCATGTAGTGAAAACTGTGGAATCCCGGTAAAGAAAGCCGCCAAATTGCAGCCCATCGCCAGACGCGCACCAAAACCCGCAATAATGCCGCCAACCAGCGCTTGTGCGATGCGAATACCGTGTTGAGGCTTGCGCAACTTAACGTTGTTAGCCCACAGAGCCGCCGCGATACATCCGGCAAACATGCCGATAATCATCATGCCATCAATACGATCTAACGGCGTCCCCTCCAATCCGATAACTTTAAAGTAACCCCACTCTTGCGGATGCGCGCCAAACAACTGCATGAGGTGGCCTCCCCAGCGGGTAAACTCGCCAGTCACCGCCCAGAAGGTGCCAGTTAAGCCGAAGTAATAAGTCGATAAGATACCAGCAGCAATGACCGCCGGTAGTGGCGCCCAAAAGCGCACCAGATATTGAGATTTAAATACTTGCCAGCTCACACTGATACCTCCAAATAGATACAGTCACTTGCGATATCAAGACTATTCGCGGCGACGATAAAATAGACCTAGATATAATAAGCCAATTATCCATTCAATGAAGTATGTTGTGACGTAAGTTAGATGTTAATCAAAGGTTACGTCAGTAACAGTGCCGGAGAGGCAGGAAACATCCACGATCAGCTATCTTCACCCGCTGGCAACTGGTAATCCAATGCCAATGCCAAGCGCAGGATAGCCGCCACCGGCTCGAAGAATTGCTCTGGTATGGTATCGCCACAGGCCACATCGCGGTGTAATGCCCGTGCCAGCGCAATATTTTCCACCACCGGGATACCCTGCTCCTCTGCTAATGCAATGATCAGCCCGGCCTGTTCGCCATGACCCTTTTCAATCACCACGGGCAAGGGTGCATCATCAGCGTGATAAAACAGGCAAACCGCAAAATGGGTGGGATTACGGACCACTGCTGTAGAGCGTCTGACGTTTTTTGCGAAACTGCCACTTTGCACTTCATGCTGTAACTGCCGGCGTTTCTGTTTGATGTGTGGGTCTCCGTTGCTGTCTTTATGTTCCCGCTTGATTTCTTCCAGAGACATTTTGAGTTGTTTCATGGTGTTATAGCGTTGAAAGGCATAATCCATCAAAGAGAAAACCACATAACAGGCAACCAGAGCACCCAGTAGCCAGCTCATTAATGTGGCAAAGACGGGGATCGCACAGCGACTTCCGCAGTAAGCCAGATAACCAAAAGAAACCGCATAGTGCAGCAATAAATAGCCGAAAATCAGTGTGAGCACCCCTACTTTCAATAATGACTTGGTCAGTTCAAACACACTGCGCAGTGAGAATAGTTGTTTGGCATTATTGATTGGATTGATATGTTCGCCTTTAAACTCTACCGCTTTGGTTGCCAATAACGGCCCGATTTGCGCGATACCGGCCAGAATGGTGACTAAAATCAGCGCACCGCCTAATATCCCCATAATATGAATAAGTACTGCCATGCACTCCGCACCAATGCGGGCCAGCGCCATGGCCAACGGTTGTTGTAATTGGCTGATGGAGCTACGGATAAGTACGATGGCCTGATCGACCAACGTGTAGCCTGTCAGGAGAAAGTAAACCACCAGCACCACTAACTGGGCGCCGGAGGTTATCTCAACACTTTTAATCACCTGCCCTTTCTCCCGAGCTTCCTTCAGGCGTTTCGCGGTAGGTTTTTCATTCTTTTCACTGCTCTCACCCCCCATCAGCAGCCCCATTTATCAACGGGATAAGTGTGTTTATCTTCTGTTCGGTCTGGTTAATACCCACCAGATAGTGATGTAGGGCATAAGGCAGGCTAATCAGTAACAAAAGCAGAGCCAATGCGCTTTTAATCGGCATCGCCAGAAAGAAAACATTCAGTTGTTGTGCCGAGCGATTGATTAATCCTAAAGATAAATCAGCTAATACCATCACCAGCATCGCGGGTAACGCAAAGCTCAGACAGAGTTCCTGCATCAGTAGCCACTCACTTTGTAGAAAGTGCAGCATCGCTGATGAGGGGCGAATACCACTGCCAGCAGGCAGAATCTCATAGGAGCCATAGAGTGCTGCCAATACCAGATTGAAACCGCCAGATAATAAAAACAGTACGGTTAATATTTGCGTAAACAACACACCAAAAATAGACGATTCCATGCCCATACTGGGGTTAAACAAAGTGGACATGGTGGCACCACGCAGAGTATCAATCAGGAACCCCGCCATATCGATGGCCCAGAAAGGCAGCGCCGCGACAAAGCCAATCATCACCCCAATCAATAGCTCAACACACAGCACCCCAAACCAACCGATGAGGCTATCGTGGGTTATCAGTGGCAGGGAGAAAAACAGTGGTGTGACCGGCAAAGCGATGGCAAAAACCAGGCCGTTACGCAATAAGCTACTGCCCAGACTGCGCGCAGTAAACAGGGGTAATATCAGCAACATGCCGTAAGGGCGCATCATCGCCAACCCCAGCGCCTCGAGCCAGTACAGAGAGTCTGGCATCTCAGGACCGCATACTGGTGATTTGCAAAAAGGTCTGCTGGGTATAATTCAGCAGTGTCGATCCCATCCAATGGTAGGTAATCAATAACGTGGCTGACACCGCCAGTAATTTAATCAAAAACTGTAATGTCTGATCCTGGATTTGGGTGAGTGCCTGCAACAAACTGACAATTAACCCGACCACGGAGGCCACCACCACCACCGGCATCGAGAGCAGTAAAACTATCCATAACAGTTGGGTCGCCAGATGAACAACAATGGCATTACTCATTGATAAATCCCTCGGTCGAGAGTCATAAATACGACCCCACCAACTGACCCAGTAGCAATCCCCAGCCATCAATAAGAATAAAAATCAATAACTTGAATGGGAGTGATATGGTAATGGGTGACACCATCATCATGCCCATGGCCAACAGAATATTGGACACAATTAAGTCGATCGCCACAAACGGCAAATAGAGCAACAACCCAATTTTGAATGCTTCAGTCAGTTGGGTTAGCGTAAATGCGGGCATTAATATCAGCAGTGAATTGGGTTTTACACTATTACGATAGCGTTCGGGCCATTTGGTTTGGACGATATCGTTAAAAAAAGTGACTTGTTCTGTATCGGTATTACGTTGTAAAAAATCGCGGTATGGCGCCAGAGCATGCTCATCAATTTGCTGTAGCAAAGCGCCAATGTCGTTGGGGAGCGGCTCATCTTGCAGTCGGGCATGCACATCTAAGCCAACCGGTGCCATGATGAAAATGGTTAACACCAAGGCCAGTCCATAAATAGCGATATTAGGGGGCACCTGCTGAACACCCAGCGCATTACGTAACAAAGAAAAAACTATCGATAGTTTGAGGAATGAGGTGCCCATCACCATCAGCAGTGGCAGCACCGACAGCAAAAAAAGTAGGACAATCAATTGAGAGGACGAATTCAGTAACTCCATAATCGGTTCCGCAAAAGGCTGGCCTGTTGAGTAAAAACAATACCCACAGTATTTGCCCAGCCCGCCTTAGCCGGAATCAGGTCATGACCTGAATAACCTCAGAGCCTCAGCCCAACAGCGCTGCATTATCAAGGGTGAGCGGTGAGAAACCATTGCTCAATCCGCACAATCAACTGCTCATCACAACACAACAGGCTGCCACTGCCGACCGATTGCCCATGCAAACGAATATTCACTTCACCATAGAAGGCGGTTTTACAGTCCAGTGTTTGCCCGACGGCTAACTGCTTGATATCACTCAGCGGCAGTGTCAGCCGCCCTATTTCCATGACGAGTGTCTGCGGTAATTGCTCTAGCGCCACCGCCGGTGGCTCTTGGGTCACCGTGGCAATATCCAGCGCCAGCAACCGGTCAATATCGTCATTAACCTGTTGAATTGTCACTTTGTTTCCATCCTCTAATTTGATATAAATCTGCGCGGATGACCTCTGCCATAACCAACAATTCCGCTGTTCCAGTTCAGCGGCCGCCAGTATCCGAACCCCATCTCCAGGCCTGATTTGTTGCAACTGGTGTAAGGATAAATGACTCCAACCAACCACTAAGCCAGCTTGCCAGACAGCATCTTGTTGAGCGGGTAGCGCCTCACTCTGCCAGTGAGATAACCTTGCTATTAATGCCACCGGCGGCCAGTTACACAGCACGACACTGAGTTGCTGCCCTTCCAGTTCGAAAGTCAGCCCCACCGCCCACTGCGTTAGCAGTGTCATCGCCTGAGGAGTAATGTCATGAAGGACCAACTCGGGTAGCGACGCAAGCAGTGGACTGACGGCCCAATGCGCCATTGCATTCACCAATTCTGCCGCCAAAAGAGGGGCATCATCCGTTGCCAGCGCATAGGCCAGCCAGTGCTGCCAACATGACTGCGATAACCACAAACCACATTCCTGCCCGTTAAATTGCAGTGGCAGATAAACCCCCTCTCCCCCAGCTTTGATGAAGGTTGCAGACACCCCAGCCGAATGCCGTCCATGACCAATAACGGCGCTGAGTTGGCGTAATTCAGCCGTCAGACTCTCGAACATGGATGACCTCCAACCAGCAGGGGAAGCCTAACAAGTACAGTTGCCGTTGCCAGCGCGACTGTATACGTTGCAAACGTTCAACCAATTCACCATTGGTGTGACTGAGCACAATATTTAACCCCTGAACGGCCAGGCTGACACTGACCCTTGTCCCACGCAACGGCCCACTGGCAATGCAGTAATCAGTGGATATCAAGCCACGGTCTCTCACCGTGGTAATTGCATCGGCCATCTCCGCCATGGGAAGAACGCGCGGAGAGAGATAACGGGCAAATTGCTGTTTTTGTCTCTCATTAGCTACCCGCTGCTGCGAATTTCCGCCCAAATAATGCTCACTGAGCAGAGGTAATGCACCTTCAATATCGATTCGACTCATCTTTTATTAACATCCTTAATTTTTCCTGTTCACGCTGATTACTCCGTATCAGCGCCTGTTGTGCTGCTATAGCGCTCCGTTGTTGCAGCCCCAGAGCATGCAACGCGCTAATTTGCTTTTGCTGCTGCCGCTCCGCCTGATACACCTGATGTTGTAAAACTCTCTGCTGATCCGCTTGCGCGGGGAGCAACCTACCGCGCCATTGCACAAGTTGTTGTAACTGCTGACATAACTGGTAGCGTTCGCGACGGCACTGTATCAATTGCAGTTCCTGCTGCTGTTGTTCTTGCTGCCAACGGAACAGTTGTTGGCGTAACCGGCGCTCCTTGCGTTGCCGTAAACAGAGCAAGCGCTGCAAAATATCCAGCGCGGGGTGGTTCAATCGATTATTTGGCCGAGTTGTTCCAAGGTGTGGTTGAGGCTGACGGTGTCGGAATGGCACGATAAGGCGTTCTCCTGTTGCAAAAAGGCACAGACCTTCGGGTAACGTTGCAGTGCGTCATCAGCCTGCGGGTCTTGCCCCGCCTGATATTCACCCACGCGAACCAACAGTTCGATCTCTTGATAGCAGGCTTGTATTTGGCGCAATTTCTGTGCCAGCGCCAGATGTTCTACCGTGACGATTTGCGGCATGATACGGCTGACACTGGCGGCAATATCGATAGCCGGATAGTGCCCGGCACCGGCCAGTCGGCGGGATAGCACAATGTGCCCATCCAACAGCGAACGCACCTCATCAGCCACCGGCTCATTCATATCGTCCCCTTCCACCAGTACGGTGTAAAAAGCGGTGATACTGCCGCATTCACTGTTACCGGCCCGTTCCAATAAGCGGGGTAATGCCGCAAAGACGCTGGGAGGGAAGCTGCCCGCCGCAGGCAGTTCACCGGCCGCCAGCCCTATTTCTCGAGCCGCTCTGGCATAGCGGGTTAGCGAATCCACCATTAACAACACTTTCAACCCGCGCTCACGGAAGTATTCGGCCACGGTAGTAGCAGTATAAATACCCTTCAACCGCTCCAGAGCCGGACGATCAGAGGTTGCGACTACCACTACGGTGCGAGCACGGGTTTCAGGGGTGAGCACCTGGTCAAGAAACTCCCGCACCTCACGGCCACGTTCACCAATTAACGCCAACACCATGACATCCGCATTGCTGCCCGCACAGAGCATACTCAGCAAGCTACTTTTCCCGCCCCCTGCCGCCGCAAAAATACCGACTCGCTGCCCCTCACCGCAGCTCAATACGCCATCAATGGCCCGGATCCCGGTGGTCAGTATTTGCCGAATCGGCTGGCGGGTTAGTGGCTCCGGGGGTTGGCAATCCAACTCACGCCAATGCCCGATAACCGGAGGGCCGCCATCCATGGCGACCCCCAAACCATCCAAAACCCGCCCAACCAGTGATGGCCCCACCTTGACACGGTGGGTATGCCCAAGTGGTGACACCCACTGACCGCTGCGCAAACCGGCTGAAGAGGCGAATGGCGATAGCAACGCGGTCTGTTGTTCAATAGCTACCACTTCGGCCAGCATGTCCGGTGACGCAATACGGCATAACTCCCCCAGCGCCACACCGGGCAGATTGGCGCGTAATAGGGTTGGGCCAACATCCAGTATTGGCCCGCGATAGGCCATACCATCCGGCGGCAGAGACGATAAGCTCAATTGCTGATGCAACTGAGCACTTAGTGTTGGACTATCAGGCAGCTTCATCAAGTTCATCACCAATCAACTCAATAGTGCCTGCCACCTTGATATTCATCTCATCACCCAATTCCTGCCAGGAAAGTACCGGCAGCGTGAAAATATCCCGCTCAACTATTTTGCGCAGAAAACGCCGTACATCGATGGCGGTCAGCAGGACAACATCACTGTTTTGTGCAACAGCGGCTTTTATCTTGTCGAGGATCAAGCGTGAGTGTTTATCGGCTAACGCCGAGTAAGCACCCGCAGAGGTTTGGCGAATAGATTCACGAATCAAGTTCTCAGCCCCCTCTCCCAGCCGCAATACCGGTAACCAGACGCTGTTTTTACTGAACCGGCGACACACATGGCGGCGTAAGGCGATGCGCACGTACTCGGTTAACATGACACTGTCTTTCTCTTTCGGTGCCCAGACCACCAGCGCGCCGAAAATGGCGCGCAAATCCCGGATCGACACATCCTCCTCCACTAGCCGTTGCAGTATCTCCGCGACTTTGCCCAGCGGCATCTGGCGCTGTAGTTCTTTCACTAATTCCCCGTAACGCCCTTCCATCGCATCCATCAGATAACGGGTTTCCTGCACACCAATAAATTCAGCCGTATGTCGCTCAAATACCCGTGTCAGGCAAGAGATAATACGTTTATGCCCTTGTACATATGGGATGCCCAAGATGCTGGCATGGCTGCCCTGATCTGCAGCTAACCACTCAAAAGTGCCCATTCTGCTGCCTAACCTTTGGCTGCGCGTCTCTAGCTGGGCACTGGGCTGAGTCAGTAGCAAATCATCTGATGGTAATGTCAGTTCCAGCACTTGCTCCTGATAGACCCGGATCGATAAGCTGTTCTCAATCAAGGTAGGATCACTGCGGATCTCCGCCTCCGGCAATGGCACGCCAAGATGCTCAAACCAGCGCCAACGCAAGCTATCAATATCTCGGGCCAACTCGGGATAATCCAGGTTGGTCGCACAATGCAACATCAAAGGTATCGCACCTGGTGTCATTGCATGGTCCGCAGATAAGCCACTGTCACCAGCCCCCGTTACCGTACCTCTGTGCCGTATTGACTGATTCTTGCGATAGAGTAAAAAGGCAGGCGCGGCCACCAGCGCCGCCAGTATGATAAAGATCAGGAATGGAAAACCGGGTAACAAAGCAAAAACAGTCAGGATGGCGGCGGCTAACCATAAAGCATCTGGCTGACGCCCCACTTGTACCGCCAGATCTTTAGCCAAACTCTGCTTATCGCCGCCAGGAACGCGGGTCACGATAATCCCAGCAGTAATGGAGATAAGTAACGATGGGATTTGGGCACATAGCCCATCGCCAACCGAGAGCACCGCATAGGTGATCATCGCCTGTTCCGCCGACATATTATGTTGCAGCACACCGATGGTGATGCCGCCAATAATATTCACCAGAATGACAATAATCCCGGCAATAGCATCGCCTTTAACGAACTTCATCGCGCCGTCCATCGCCCCAAACAACCGGCTCTCTCTTTGCACCCTCTCCCTTAGCCGCCCAGCCTCGGCCGCATCAATCACGCCCGCCCGCATATCACCATCAATACTCATTTGCTTACCGGGCATGCCATCAAGCGAGAAACGGGCGCTGACCTCTGCCACTCGCTCTGAGCCTTTGGTAATCACGATAAACTGGACCACGGTGATAATAGTAAAAATGATCAACCCCACAGCCAGATTACCGCCAACCACAAACTGACCGAATGCCTCGACAATTTCACCGGCATCATGCTGGAGCAGCACTAAGCGCGTAGTACTGATAGTTAGCGCCAAGCGATAGAGCGTGGTAATCAGCAATAACGACGGGAAAACCGAGAATTCGAGGGGATCGCGCAGGTAAATCGAGATCATTAGCAGGATGACTGAGAAAGCCAGATTGATCGCAATCAGCAGATCTACCAACACGGTTGGCAGAGGCAGGATCATCATAAAGATCGCTACCAACAGCATGATCGCCAGAAAAATATCCTGCCGCGCAGTTATCATCAGCAAGCCACGTATCAACGCCGATTGCCTCATGGACATGCTCCCGGCAGTCGGCACAGCAAGGCACACTGCTGCCGGTAGAGCTGATACCAAAACTCAGCATCGGACAATGCTGGCGGGGAGCAACTGACCATAATACCCATTTTCAGTAAGTAGATACGCTGTGGCACGCCATTAAATCGCTCAAGCCGCCAGCATTGCTGGAGCCGCAGCAGATCATCATGGTTGTAGTGCCGTTGTTGTAAACCGCAAGTGAGCAGTAACCTTGATGCTCGCCACTCAAGGAAAATAATCCGTTTTTCTATCTGCCACTGCATGCGAGAGGTGATAGCCGAGCAGGGCAATTCCGCCATGCGGATAAACAATTGAAGGTTACGGGTAACAACTAAATCCATCTCCATAACCAATGTCCTTTTGATGCAACTTTTCGCTATACATAATAGATTTCAAAATTCAGGCCGGCGGCAAGCAAGAGACAAATCGGTTGTGGCCGGGTCGGGTCGTGAGCGCAGCCAGCACACCTGCAAGTTGAAAAATGACGAGAATAAACAATGAAAAGAATAAGCAGCTAATGCCTTATCAACCATCGGGGGTTCGCCTGAAACGAAAAGTCATATCTCCAGCAAGGTGGCTAAAATTTGTGCTTGTTGTTCCTGATCATTGAAACAATCCACTGGCATCAATTTAAACAACTCATAAAACCGACGAATGAATCCTCGCTGTGCTTTGGCATCCGAACCGGTAATCGCTTCAATTCGTGGCTGCAACCAGCTACTGAATAACCAGGGTTGCCCCACCACTGCCAGTACCTCGTTCAGAATCATATCTCCTGCCACGCCACAGACATTCCCCACCTGGCTGCAATGGTCTTCCAACCCGAGAAACATCAGCAAACGGCGCAACTGGTGGAGTGTCGCGGACAAACGCTCACCGTATTGAGCGAACGGCCGACAGGACAAATCAAACGCGACGGCACGCATGAGTACCCGAACACGTTGCTGGCGCTGTGGCCAACGACTCACCCGGGTAAACCACTCCGCCAGCGACAATTCACTTTGATGAATACTTTGCTGAAACAACTGTTTGACGGCTCCCAGCGAGCGGCTACCCTCTGCGCCTAGCTCCAACAGACCAAATAGCTCAACCTCCCAGCCTTCACGCTCAAGTAGTGGGCCAAGTAGTTGCGATAAGCTGCGGCGGCGTAATGGATTATTTTTGCTGTGTGCCAGCATGGCGGCCAACAGTAACACTTGCTGCCCTGCCGATAGCTCACCCTGTCGAAGCTTATTGGCAAGCGAAACAATATCCACATCAAGCGGAATGTTCTGTGAAAACAGCATATCGTTGCTACCGGAGAGCTGGGTTATCAACTTCACCAATAGCTGTTGGCGGCGCAGATTACGCTCCTCAGCCTCAATGGATTTTTGATCTTTCAAACGGGAGCCGAGACTCAGCCCGATCTCTTCCATCGTCTCTTCCAGCGCGGTTTGTCTCACTTCAGATAATTCAATGCTGGCCAATTCCATGACTGAGTGTGCGGGGGTTACTTCGCCATGAGCCTTCCCCACATGTTGGTCAGAGCCGTGAACTGCCAAGGTCTCTGACACATTATTGGCACTAATCATGAGCTGGCTCCTGTAGCCAAAGGATAAGTTGCGCCAAATGGCTACGCAGAGAAAGGCTGACTTGCAGCATTGGCGAACCTAAGCGGGCGGTATCTTCAGGCATGCTCTCATCCCCCACACACTGCACCCGTTCACCCAGAGCAGAGACCACGGCAGGCAGATGCTGCGGGTGAACCTGTAAGAGCAACTTTTCATCGTGCGCCATTTTCTCCACTTGCGCCCCCAGCCGATGAATCAAAATCTGTTCCACAGATTGCTGACCGGCCCAGGCAGTTACCACCGCCGTAATCGCTGCCAGAATCTGCTGACGGGCTTGTGTAATCAAGGATGCCTCCAATTGCTCCGCCGCCACTAGCCAGCCAACATGTTGCGCCACCACCTCAGCTTCTGTTTGACTCCGCACTTGAACCATCAGCATGTCTGCTTGTTGCTGTGCTTGCGCCAACAACACGCGGCTCTCATCCTGCGCTGCTTGCACAATCTCGGCGGCCTGCACCCGGGCAGCAGACAAAATATCGCGACTCTGCGCCATTTCCTGTAACTGAACCGCCGCAATGACTCGCCCCGCTGGCAGCGAATAATCAAACTTCTCTATCCTGAGATGAAAAGGGTTCACAGCAAACGCTCCAGTCGGGTTAACCAACCGTCAACCGCAAAAGAGAAGGCCTGGGACAAAAATAACGCACGGGGCTGAGGAGGTAATGAGATAGAGATTGCACGCCAAACCACATCATCGTGGCGTACCTGATGTGCCAGGCTATGCCCCAGACGTAAGGCAACCGTGGGCAGATGCTGTGGGCTTAAGCTGGCAGGCAGGTGACCCTGATATCCCATACCAATGAGTTGTTGAATATCAGCTTCATCCAACAGCGGCGAAAGCCTCTCGCGATAACGCCGTAGGCGCAAATAATCACCACATTGTAAATGAACCAACCCCAGCGCCAGACAGTGGGCAGATAAGCGCGGATAGCTTGCCATTCGCTCTTGCTGCGGCTTGCTCAGCACCGCAGGCAGGGCTTGCTGTGGGAATTTTCGTTGCTGAATTAGCGCATTATTCAACACTCTGTCCAGCACGTTACTGCGGCCATAACAGTAGTTCTCTGTTTTAATTCCCATCGCTGCCAACCATAGAGGATGGGCAAACTGTGCGGGTCGCCAGGCTAACTGATGCAAATGCCGGATATCAGCGGTTAACGGTAATATCATCCCTTTTCCCCTTCCATTAGCGATTTATCGGCGCAAATAGCGTAATAAACACACCGTTGACAACCCAGCCAGCAGCACTAACACCAGCCCTAACGCTATCTGTATCGCACCGGCGTGGCGTAATAGCCATTGCAAGCTCAGTTGTGCCTCAGCGTGCTGGTGTGGCTCAGCGGCGATAAACCGATAATTGGCAGGCTGCATCACCACACTAATCTGTGAGTAATCGATACCGGGGATACCATCGCGGATCAGATTTTTAATTTGTGGCTGATAGCTTTGTAAATTGACCTCGGGGGAATACTTGATAAACACTGAGGCGGCGTGGGGAACACTGCTTTTCCCGTCGGTCGGCGCTGGCATGGCAATGGTCACATCGGCATGAATCACCCCATCCATATGGCTCAACATGCTTTCCAACTGCTGTTCTTTCAAATAGACCATCTTGGCCTGCTCTTGGCCAGGTGATGTCACGAGCTGGTTCGACGGAAACAACGTATCCACGGTCGTAAATTTCTGGCGCGGAAAACCATTTTGTCGTAGCAGTTCCACTGCATTAATAAACTGACTTTTATCGACACTCAGCCCTACCGTCCCGCCTTTCTCGGACTGCTTTTCGGCTTTAATCTGGTGCAACATCAGCAACGCCAGCATCTGGTTGGCCTCCCCCTCAGAAAGCCCGCTATATAGCTCCATACCACAGCCTGAAAGGGAGATAACCACCAGCAAGAGCGCTATCGCACGCCGCAGGTGCTTCATTGCATATTGACCAGTTTATTGATGTTCTGCCCGAGAACACCGGCCACTTTAGCCGTTAAATCTACTGCTAATGTGGCGTACATCCATTGCGACTGAACGCCCAATAATTGGGATGGCGACATCATTGCCGTGCCAGGTTCCGCCTGTTGCATTAACTGCGTAAATTTGGCGATTTGTTGCGGCTCACCGGCCGCTGGCTGAAGGGGGGTATTCAACATTGAAGCAGCCTGAATGGCATCAATTTCCATCTAATGATCTCCTTGTTGATAAGCAATTTTATACCGTTGCGGTGTTATGCCTTTAGTACCAGAGGCTGCCGCGTTGTTATCGGCAACGCCAATGACGTTGAGTCAGCAGCAGAGATCCCTTGTTGTAGCAACGCCAACATGGCCTGCGCATCTTCAGATGCGGATGTTGCCAGTAACGCCAGCGCTGCCACTCTGTCATTAAGTCCGAATAGCAGCATTGCCTCGCAGACCAAACGTACCTGAGGGTCCGGTATCAGTTGGGGTAACACATTAAGGATATTTTGGGCTTCAGCCTGTAGGCTGTGATTCACCCCGGCCAAGGCGGCTTCAACCACCAACTGGCGACATTGTGCTGAAAGTAAGATCATATTTTGGCAATAATCCCACTGGTCATATCTTTAATATTCTTCATCAGCGCACTGCTAAAGTTGATGTAAGACGAATACTGCTGCATGGCAAATTGCATCTTGAGCATATGTTCAGGATCAGAGGGATTACCGGCCGCCATCTGGTTTTGAAAGTCCTGACTTATCTTATTAATGCTATTCGTCATTTCGTTCATTAATGCGTTTATATCCATCAAACCTCCCTATTCCATAAGTGACCGCATATGCGATGGGCACTGCTGAAAACGGCGACGGAAGCTATCAGAAAAATGTGCGTGATTGCTAAAACCGCATTCCATGGCGATATCTGCCACGCGTAGCTGTGTAGATAACAGCAATTCACAGCCTTTTTTCAAACGCTGATCCAGTAACCACTGCTTTGCAGACATACCGAATTTTTCGTAAAACAGAAAATTCAATTTACGGGTGGAAATACCTAATTCATCGGCATAGCGCGATACCGTCCAGGGATTGAGGCGATTTTGTTCAAAAAACTCCAGTAACTCATTATTGGTACCCACAATTGATTCCAACAATCTGGAGAAATAAACTGAATCCAGACCTAAACAATACAGGTAAAGAAAGCGTAATGATGCTGAGCGCTCAATATCAATTAACTGTTCAGTTGCGTGAATAACATCTTTATTTGCTGGCAATATTTTGTAGTGATCAGATATTTTATAGGGTAAGCGAAATTTATTCGACTGCACCATTTTACTGGCTAAGTTTTGATATATAGGTAAAAGATCTATCGAATGACACAATATTGAAATAAAAGTGCTCTGTGAGAAAGAAGATACCGTAGCCAACTCGTGGGTAACAACCAAATTCCCCGCAGGTACGGTATAACATTCTCCGTTGCTACGTAATGTTCCCTCTTGCCGAAATAAAACAAACTGTATTGATTTCATCATATCCCTTAGAGAGTAATTAACCTTATACAAGGTTAACAAATAACACTAAAGAGACTATCCGGCATTCACCCTAAGCGAAATTTGTTTGTACATTATCCTTGATGATACCGATTTTTCGATATGCAGCCCCCTCAGCATGAGTTGTTATTAGTATTTCATTTGCTTCCAGCTCATTACTCCTTAAAATACCCTCTATTTCTTTTTTCTGATCATGATCATTACTTATCCACACACCTAGCGCACCGGCAGTAATAATACTGGTTATAGAGGCCACTATTGGATTATAGTTTTTAGCAAGTAAACATAAACTGTTGGTAACGACCGGGTGCGTTAGTAGCCCTATACCTGCTAAAGAGGCCACGATACCAACACGAATAAAGAACGATGTGTAGCGCGCGATTTTTTTGCAATTATCGGATGAAACACCACAGGATTTAGCGAGCATAAAGGCAGCTTGCTGAATTGCATCACTGCCCATGGTTAGCCCCTCTTTATTTTTACTGGCACAATTCCAGTTATGGTAGGCGCATGCCAGGTTAGACAGTGATAACATTAAGTTCACCCCAGTAATTATGGCAACCGGGGTCGCCGCCCCGCCACTGCAAATACTCATGCCAACACTGACAACAAATGAAGCCAGAGAAACCGTCAACTCAATCACATTGATGAAAAACTGTTTTTTGGCTAACTTAACGCTGATTTCATGCTCTTTAATAACAATATCTTTTTGAGTCACAAAAATTTCAATTATTTTGTCCTTAGCATTCGGAACAGTGTTGTTCAGAAAGTCATTTGCTAATGCTTCAGGGGGGCTAATAGAGGGTCTCCCCTCGATATTCGGTTTAACTACCGCATTAGGCTCAGATAAATCATTAACACAATTAATATTGTCTATGCCATCCATCGCTATCCCCTTTTAAATATTGGCCATAACATTCGTATTATTTCATTTATATTTCATTCAATAATCGATTGGCTTTCGTTGCTGTAGACGCATACTCAGGGTTCAGATAACTCATTTCAATGGCGGTTTGTAATGCTTCTCTGGCATCAGCCCCTTTATCCAGCGCGCGTAAACAAACCGCCATTTGATATACCGGTTCAGGATCATTTGCATCCAGTAATAGCGCGGCGGCATAAGCACTCAGCGCCAGAGCATATTCTTGCTGCATTTGCAGAGCTGCGGCCAAAGCCAGATGAAACCGTGACACTAAGGGGCAACAGAGTGTAAGCCAAGAAAAATCGCTAATCGCAGCAGTATAGTCATCTGCCAGCCAGGCCTGATAACCCCGTGTATAGCGCGTTTCTACTTCCTGCGGATCAGGTTGCTGCTTAAAATCACTCATTGGGTACTGAATAATATTCTGTTCTTTCAATACACTATTTATCTTTACACACAGGGACTGGAAATCATCGGCAGAAAAATCGTCCATTGGGCCTCCTTAATTCTATTTCCCCGTACTGACATCAAATAGTAGCCAATCATTACCATCGATATTTTTACTGAATGCTCCTTTAACTATTAATATTCGAATAAGTCTACTGCGGATCAACCGCAACGGCTGATTAGCGACATTATTAATAATCAGCATCCTGACTATCGATATATCAGTAATTTCCTCACCTAAATGGAGCAGGAAATTAAATAATGCCAAAAAATTCCCCGTCGTATTTTTTTCAGTGGAAATCTCCAAAGAACAAATAATTAATTCATGCTGTTCAATACGGTAGATTACCCGATATGCATCAAATAAAAACTCACGCCCTAATTTTATAGGGCTATTTTCGAAAAAGGCTGTTTGAGTCACACAGCCTTTACTGAGTAAGTATTGCTCAATGCACTGAGAGTTAAATTTCATATATCATAATTTCACCGCCATGGAAATATGGTTTATTAGGTTAGTCAAGGTATTGCCAAATTCCTTGAATGCTTGCCTTAGCTCTACTATTTTATCCTGTATTTCATTGGAATTTTTTGAATAACTATCAGAACTAGAGCTTTGCAGAATACTCGCCATGCGCAAGGTTTCCGCAGCACGGGCTTTATCACCTTCGGCCAGTTTCCCAATACCGATAATAGATTGCCCAGTAGCATTACTAATATGCCCACCAATACCGCCCAACCGGTCGCCTGCTCCAGCACCGACGCCGCTAAATATACCGGATAGCATGGAGCAAACTCCGCTGGCGATGGCCGCTGATGCTGTTTTATCGATAGCTTCACGTTGATTTTTCATAGCAGTAGCTTTGATATTAAATAGAAGTTCGAATTGTTTCCCACCATAGGCACCCAGTAAATCACGCATTTTTTTAAATAATGCATACATTTGGGAAATAATATCGGAGATATCACTAATGATATTGCCAATATTATTATCTAATTTCCCATCATCATCGACAGCCTGTAGGGCTTTGTCGTTTATTTTTATGTCCTGGCTGATAGGTGTATTCATTATAACCTCATTATATTAATGAACCTGCCACTCTCGTTTGTAGCATGCCGCTTTGATGGATGTTATCGCTTAATTTCTCCAATGTGTCTTGTGCGCTCTGAGAGATATCTTTGAGTTGTTTACTTTGCTGCTGTTTATTCCGCTCAACCCATTGATCCATAAACTGCGTGAAGTCTTGATCAAGCATCAATTTTTCAATTTCTTTTTGCAGCCCTCCATTTTGGATCGCCAACTGGCCACTATTAACCTGCACTAACCCTTGAGTAACTTTTTGCATTATATTTAATGGTGAGAGGCTGATATCTTTTATTATTTTCTTAACCATCTCCTTCATAATTTTCTTGGTACATTGGCGAGTAAATTGTTCCGCAGTGAGCGTAGTGCCTTTCTTAATCGCGGTTTTAACCAGATCTTTCGTCACATCGCCCACCAGTTTTTCAACGCCAGCGTGGGTAAAAGAGTTGCTGATATTGTGCATCAAGGCCATTTCCGTTTCAGTTATCTGCTTACAGGCATTCTTGGCGAACTGTTCAGTTAACTGTTGCACTTTTTGTTGACTTAGATTCTTCATCGCTTCGGTCAACGCATCAGCTCCGCCCGCTTTTAGCACATCACCCGCCCCTTTGGTCACCGCTCGAGCGGCATTAATCGCGCGGGCAGCTTGAAACAGGTCGATTGCCATAGCAAAGCATTCACAACCGAGTTGAACTTTACCTGCAACATCAATAACTTCCTGACATTTCTCTTTTGAGGCTCCAGCCAGCATCGCCGTTTCGGCGGCGGCTTTAACCAAACCGGCGGTCCCCGCCGCCAAATATGCGACCCCGGAAGCCATTGCCACCGGATCCCCGGTTAATACCCCGGCAGAGACCTTAATCGCACCGTATACTATCTCGGCTAAGCCGATGGCCCAATCAAGCACCATGTTGAAAATACCAGCCTTGTGAGCTTTATCCGCTTGCTGAACTGCTTTATCAATCTGTTGCTGATACTCATTAACCCGTTTATCGCGTAAAAAAGTCTGCACATCCGTCGCCCGCTCCATCTGCTGGCGGATTGACTTACAGGAATCAGAAAAAAAAACCAGGCTCAGGTTGCCAGCCATCGAGAGGATAAGCTGCATATCTGTACTGCCCAACTGATCAAGGGAAAGCCGGCCACTGTCCCCTGCTTTGGCGCCGGAACGGGGTAAGGCGACCAGCAGGCGATCCAAGGCGGCCTGGGCTTTTTGCTGCGTCACCTTGGGTGACGTCATATTCATATCCGCCGAGGGTGACAACCCGGAAATTGCCCACCAATCTGGCATTTTCGCCGGTGCCAAAGGTGTGCTTTTACCTGCGGCAGCCAGTGCCCAATCAGTCTGTGTGTCGGCTTTAAATGCAATACTATTAGGCATGTCTCACCTCCAGTAATAATGCCGCCAGTCCCCGTTCAGCTTGCTGGCGGACTTGAGCCTGCTCAGGGTGAGCATGGCACCAGTTCAATGCGGCACGGAATGCTTTTTCAGCATAAATAGTATTGCCGCAAGCGGAATAACATTCCCCAGCGAAACAAGATGGACGAGGGTCATCGACCTGAATTTGCCCCGCGCGGCTGAAGCAATAAATCGCCTGATGGCAATCCCCGGTTTGTTGATAACACGAACCTAATGTTAACCAATAAGCAAAATTCCAATGGTCGAAACGAATCAATATATTTAACAGCTTTTTTGCGCTGTCATATTCTCCGCCGTGACAAAGTTGTACGCTATATTCATATATTAACGTCAAGTCTTGCTCTGACATATTTGCCAACATACGCAGAGAACCGCCACGTCGCATAAAATTAATAAGTTGATCAGTAGGTTCAATATTCATATCGAATCATCCTTACGGCCATAACTTGGTTAACAAAGATTGCGGGCAATCGTCGTTAATATATCTTTTAAACCTGTCTGCAATGTACTGATGTTATTAACATTAACGTTATAACTTTGCATAAACTTCTGTAACTGTAATTGTTCTTGAGTCATGGTATCTGACGCGCGGGTCTTTTCATTATCTAATGCCGCTTTTACTGCCTGTAATTGTCCTTTATCCAGTTCTGGCCCATTCTTCTTTAAATACTCATCAATACTCATCTTATCAACTTTGATGCCATGCTCCCGCATAAACTCGATAACTGAATCCGGTAGCGGCTTGGTTGTTTTATCGTCACCTTTAGCCGCTTCGGCAATTACGGAATCAACCTGATTAGCGTTATCCTGTATATCATTGGCATATTTTGATCGGGTGTGCATAGCGTCATAGGCACTTCTGGCAAGTGATTCAAGTACGTCCAGGTACTCATAAAAGGCACTCAATCCCATACTGAAAATATCAGCATGCTCACTTAGATTATTACTCAGATTACTGCCAACATTATTAATATTGTTGTGAAGACTATTAAATTTATTTTCCAAAACGGAAAAATTAAATTCATTATTGGAAGATTGGTTAACATACGAGGAAGTGTTGTCTGATTTATTTACACCAGTGTTCGCGACCATAGAAATACTCCTTAACTCAAGATAATAATGATATTTCAGGAAGAGATTAACTACATTGCCTCACCTGAACTTATATTTCTGAGCTGCGTCTCCAGTTGTTTAAACTGTACTTTCATGTTTGCAATAGATACCACCATTTGTGCTTTTTCTTGATTTAAACCATTCGGAAAGGCTTCATTCAAGCGAATTAACCTCTCTCTTGCTTTACTGTCATTTTTGGCTTTTTCTTTCAGTAATTCGATTTGTTGCTGGAATCCTTTCAACTTCCCTAGATCAGACAGTAATTTACTATACCGACTGTGTAGGTCCCCTAACATGCTCTGAATAGAATCATTATCATTCATATTGAATTTCCTGATGCACTGATAAATATATAATATTATTTTGTCTCACTAAAAAGCATCTGTCTTTTATATTTATTCCATTTTTTCCATAAAATGGCATGATGATTGTTTTTTAATTTCCATAGCGAGTTGACAGTGTTGCTATTATTTTCCCCGCACTACTTAGGGCCAGCATCATATTGTTAAGAGTTTTATAATTATCAGGTGTTTGCTGTAGAGACAATTGTTGTGAAATTAATAACCTCCCATTTTCCAACAACGCATTCTTCTGTTGTGTTTTTTTCTCGTCATATTTAATAGCATCTTCCAGTTCAGTAATATGCGACACTCGTTGCTCTCCTAATCCTTAAAAATTCATGGGTATATGGATTAAATTGTTAGATTTTAGTAATGATATGCCTTGCTCTCCAATAAAAATAACTTTATAGCCATTCGCCAGTACCGTCCCTTGCTGTAAGCGTAATCCATTAGCTAATTGCACGAATCCTGAAAATTTATTTCCGCCATAGCTGACAATTGCAGCGGGAAGAAGCTGAGCAGTTTGATCTGACGTGGGAATATTCTGATACCTCACCGCCAGAAAGTCCGGTTGTTGCCGGGCCAATGCTGTCAACATTTCCATCAGTTGTTGTTGTTGGCTGAGCGACAATATACCGCTGATAATGATTTCCTTATTACTTTGCGCCATACTGAGATAGCCTAATAACCCCAGTTCCCTCAAGCGCTCAACTAATTGCGCAATTTGCCCATCATGGCTATTAATAACCGCCCAGCCCTTTAACCCAGCCACTGTCGCCAGTGTTTCCTGAACTTTTAACCATTGCCCCCCCATTTCAATAGCACCATGGATTGTGATATGCCCTGGATGTTTCCCCGTGTCGACCTCTATATCCTGATAGCCATACTGGTGTAATACATCCTTGACGCTACTGAGCAGATGGTCATCACAGACTAATTGATTACGAAAAACAATACGGTTAAGAACCAGGAAATTCTGCAACTTAATCACTGCGGGTGATGAGCTACAGTGACCACTCAAAACAATACTGCCATCTAATAACCAGTTTTCTTTTATCCCCTGTAAAGCGGGTTGCTTTAACTGCTCTGAGAGTTGTGTTGGAATATCAGGAGGAAGATAAGCCAGTAGCGCTTTTGGCTGCTGTATAAACCAGAATATAACTACCGATAGCAGTAACAATAGGATAAATGCCAGTACAGATAAGCAGAGTAATAAGCGTGGCCGAGCGCGAGGGATATAATGAATATCACTTAAATTATCGCCCGCCTCACCAACAACCAAGATTAATCCCCCGGTTTCAATCGCCTGTCCGAGTGGGAGTTTCTGTTGTAAATCATACCGCTCCCCCTTAACCCAGACATCCCCAGATGTCTGCAAAGTTATGTGCTCATCACTTATTCTCAAGGTCAATATTTGCCCCTGAAGTAAGGGTAATAATACGTCGCACTGCTGACCCCCTAGCGTAAACTCCCCCTCAGGTAACATCAGCTCACGCCCATTAAGTTCACCATTTAACAGGCGGAGTTTAAACCGTACTGCCATGCTATTCCCCTGTATTAACCGGTACAGCTTTGATCAGAAATAACCTGACAACACTGTGAGATTGCTTATCAGTGCTGCGAAATAAACCACCTAATAATGGAATATCGCCCAGTAGCGGTATTTTGTTTTGCGACTCAATTTGTTTATCCTGGATGAAGCCACCCAATAACAGACTTTGCCCAACACGCAACGTGGCTTGCGTTGAGATATCTGAATTTTGTATTTCCGGCAACGGTTCACTACTGCTTATTGGCGCCTGCTGTTGCCCATCCTGAATGTTAAGATTAAGCAAAACTTCTTTTACACCATCGGCATCAATCATTCTCGGTGTCACTCGCAATAATGACCCAGAGGTGATCGATTCAAGTTTTGCCACTTTATCGCCTTGCAACTTAGTATAAAACGTTACGTTTTTATCCAGTACCGCCTGAATATTATTTAGGGTGACCACCGAAGGGCGTGATAAGACTCTGGCACGTGAATTCTTTTGTAACGCATTCAAGCGAACCATAAAGTTCCCAGTATCACCAATTACAGTGGAGAAACCATCAGCACTATTTTTCCCCGAATTACTATTAAACGAGATACCCGCGCCACCAATGGAAGTAGATGCGGACCAATCGATACCAAGCTGGCTAATATCTCCGGCATCAACATCAATAATGGTCACTGATATTTCTATTTGAACTGGCCGCTGATCCAACTGGGCGATCAAACTACGATAGACCGGCATATTGACCTGACGATCACGGATAATAACTGCGTTTTGCCGAGGATCAGCCGAGAAAAGAGGCATGCTGGTATGCGCCTCATCTTGTTCTTTTCCTGCAACTAAAGGCAGACTATTGCCCTGACTCATCTCGCGCAATACGCTGACTAAGCCCATTTAACTTGCTGATCACGATACTGATAATTAGAGTCAGCCGCAGAGGCATATTTTAGCAGGAAGACTTTCACTGTTTCTTTATTTTGGTTTTGCTTACGGGCTTGAGACGAAAGCATTTTTCTCAATGTCGTCACCCGTTCAATACAGATAGGAACACCTGTAACCTCAATAGCATCCAGACGAGAAATAGCCTTTATCGCACAGTTTTTTCCTGCGGCTACTCCGCTATGTTGTAGATATTTGATTAAAGTTGTCGTTGATAATCCATCTGGCGATATAAATTCCCTTCGGATGGCTTGAGCTTTGTAAAAATAGAGTATTTCACCATCATAGTACCAGGTAAGATTGTATAGACCGGCTAATTTAGACAGGATTGCTTCTGGTGTTTTGTCGCGAATTTTCCCACTAAAGTGTTCGTTTATTTCCGGGCTAATGACTACCGGTATGCCATAATTCATCCCTAAATCTTTTAATAGGTTAGATACACTCATACCCCGGCTATAAATAAAGAAAGGCTCTCCTTGCCAGGGAATAGCTTGTCCATGGGCCAGTGACACTGAAAACAGTAATATTAAACTGGCAAGTTCTTTCATGAGATAGCCTTGCTGACATGCTTCTTCGGTTTGGTTAAGACGTTTGTTTGGGAAGTACTCAATGTGGCTACCAAGCCACTTAAATGCTGAATAACGGCATGAATTTGTTCTAATTTCATCGAGAGATCTTGATTCTCACCGGCGATCCTCTCGCTATTATCAAGTGTATATCGCCCCCATAACCACCAATTGCCATCGTTAAACTGTAAAGCAAAATCCTGCGTATTCTCCAGCGCCACCAGCATAAGTGCAATATATCGAATAACAGTATTGGATATCATTTTTCTCTCAATAAAAAAAACACCAATACAAATAGAATGATGGTAATCCATCGCTTTGGCAGGAATTCCCTTCAACGTGAATTGAACAATATTAATATCTGATAAATCAATGTCGTTAACTAAGGGTTGTCTCTTCAACATTTCAAGCATCGGCGGTAACTCCTGCATCAGTACGATTTAATTATCCTCCGTAATTAAATATTCGTTATAAGGTAAAACCCTGATTTACTCTTTTTACAGAACTAAATGAATCTATAACGAGCAGTAATGAAATCAGTGTATTTCTTGATATCAAATTTTGGCTGTGGCGTACTAAAAAAAACAGTCAGGTGACTTTATGGAAAATTCATCATCACTCGTCACTCGATTGACACTATTACTGGGCATGACCTTAATGGCCATATGGCTTATTTCAATTGCGGCCATGGCATTCTTCTCATATGAGGATACACGCCAACGTTTGGTGAATGAATTAACCCACATGGCATCATTACGCGCAGATTTAAGTAATTACCAATTTGAAGGCGCAGAACGGGACGCAACCGCATTGATAAGTCGCCAGACAAGTTACCAAGCCACCTGGCGATTGCCTATTAGACATACAGATGATAATCCGAGCGACAATATTCCTTTTAGTTCAGGAATGTGTAATGCCATCCAATCCAGACATGACCTTCGCATCGCTCAGGCATATGGAACTTCTGGTCAAACTTATTATCTCGACAGTTTCACGATTAAAAACAAAGAAGGTATTACCATATTCAGACCACAGGCGGTATCAAATAACTATTTGAACCAGCGACGTAAAGAATTACTTTTACTGCCAATATTTCCTACCCATGACAATATTTTTTGGGGGATGCCGACTTATAGCCCACAACGAGGCTGGCATGTTTCTGTTGCCGCATGTGACCACGCCGGTTCATTAGCTGGATTCTCATTAAAACTGAATGAGTTGGTGACGGATAATCAGCCAGTTGAACAGAGAGATATTAATTTATGGTTGGATAAGAGTGGCGAGTTGTTACCGATATCTCAGCAAAATATACCTTCGCATCAGTTACATGAGATTCTTCGCCAGCTAAAAGACCGAAATTTACATGATGGTTGGCAACAAACACCTGATTATTTGGTATTAAGAACCCAGTTAAAAGGCCCCGGTTGGCAACAGTTAGTTATTTATCCCCGCGTCGGTTTTGCCTGGGAAGCGGCCAAACCCGCATTACATCAACTCCCCTTTGCACTGGCTATTTTGCTGCTGCTCACGTTAGTGCTCTCTTTATTACTGCGATATTACCTCGCTATTCCCCTATGGAACTTCATCAATATTATTGGTGCCACCGGCCCACAAGCGATGGAGCTGCGTTTACCAGTGAAACGCATGGATGAGTTAGGGCAGATTGCTCGTGCTTATAACAACTTGCTAGACACCTTGAATGAGCAGTACGACACCCTTGAAATGAAAGTAAAGGAACGCACGCTGGCGCTGGCAAAATCAAAACAGCTGGCCGAACAGGCTAATCGCCGTAAGAGTGTCCATCTAACCACTATCAGTCATGAAATTCGTACTCCTTTAAATGGCACGCTAGGTGCGGTTGAGTTATTACAAAATACCCCACTGACCTGCGAGCAATATCGGTTGGCCGAGACCGCTCGCCAGTGCTCACATTCTTTACTGATGATAGTTAACAACCTGTTGGATTTTTCACGTATTGAGTCGGGGCAAATGGCCTTGTCTCAAGAGAAAACCGCCTTATTGCCCTTATTGGATCAGGCCATGTTAACTATTCATAGCCAGGCCTTGAGTAAAGCCATCACCCTCTCTACTTACGTCAGTTCGGATGTGCCGCTGGAACTGGAGTTGGACAAACAACGCTTAAAGCAGATTCTGGTTAACTTATTGGGCAATGCCGTTAAATTCACGCAATGTGGCCATATTAGGCTCAATGTAGTCCGTAAGGGCCAGCAGCTCTGCTTCACTGTTGAAGATACCGGCTGTGGTATTGATTTGCAGCTTCAACAAGAGATATTCCACCCTTTTGTCCAGACCCATGAGCACGGGCAGGGAACGGGGTTGGGACTAACTATTGCAGATAATCTGGCAAGAATGATGGGGGGGAATATTACACTTTTTAGCCTACCAGACCACGGTAGTCGCTTCTCATTAAGTCTGCCATTTTGTGGGATAATAGTGCTCAAACCGTTTAAAGGTGAAATATGTGCACCACAGCCATTACATGCTCAATTATCTTCGTGGGGGATAACCTGCCCGCCAGAAGGTAATCAATCAGTACACCTGCCGCAGACCCCCTTTAACGATAAAGAGCTGTGCTACCTACCCGGTCGCTTATATAGCAACGTTAAAAAGCATCTTAACGGAGAGAAGCAGCCCGCCTCATCTCAGCAAGAGATACCACATGCTCTCCCACTACAACCTTGGCATATGACCATATTGTTAGTCGATGATGCTGAAACCAATCGAGATATCACCGGCATGATGCTGCGCCAATTGGGGCATCAAGTGACTCTGGCAGAGAGTGGCGAAATCGCACTACGCCTCGGCCAAACGCAGCGTTTTGATCTGGTGCTGATGGATATTCGTATGCCAGGTATGGATGGGCTGGCAACAACCCGCTATTGGCGTGATGATGCGACCAACCAGGATAATCGCTGCATGATTACGGCATTAAGTGCCAATACCAATCCTGAGGAAAAGATAAGGGCCAGTCAGGCGGGGATGAATCATTATCTCTCTAAACCAGTAACTTTCAGCCAACTGGCAGAAGTACTGGATCTGACCGCACAATTCCAGCTCGAACGCGGGGTCACTCTCTCTCCCCAGTTATCAACACCGAGGCCACTATTGAATCTGGCTGACAGCTCATTGCGCCTTAAACTATTACAATCATTGCAACTATTAGTGCAGCAAGTGAGAGAGTCTCTCACCCATACCCCCACGTTATCGCACCAGCTTCACACCTTAAAAGGCTGTGCCGGGCAAGCGGGCCTTATTGAGTTACAAGACGCTGTGATTCAGCTGGAAATAGCAGTCGAAAATCATGAACTCATTACACAGCAAGATATCGATCACCTCGACGAGATAATCCATTTTCTGTTTCAACCGCGGGAGCCCCGCGACACCATTTCAATCATCAGGTAAAGGGAATAACTTTATGAATACGAAATTACTGATTGTCGACGATCATGAACTAATCATTAATGGTATTAAAAATATGTTGGCAGCTTATCCACGTTATCAAATTGTTGGCCAAGCTGATAATGGGCTGGATGTATACAATTTATGCCGCCAGACAGAACCAGACATTGCGATTATAGATCTCGGATTGCCTGGCATGGATGGCCTTGATGTCATTATTCAACTGCTTCGCCGCTGGCCGACGATGAGGATTCTGGCATTAACAGCCCGTCATGAGGAACATCACGCCAGCAAAACGTTAAGCAGTGGCGCGCTAGGTTATGTTCTGAAAAAAAGCCCACAGCAAATTCTGCTGGCCGCCATTCAAACGGTGGCGGTGGGTAAACGCTATATTGATCCCGCACTCAATAGTTCTCTGGTTAATAAACTGGCACAAGGTAGCGATGCCAGCCAACCAGTACTAACACCACGAGAACGACAGATCCTAAAACTGATTACCGAGGGTGCTTGTAATCGTATTATCGCGGTTCACCTTTCTATCAGCCAAAAAACCGTAGAAACCCACCGCCTTAATATGATGAAAAAACTGGATGTGCACAAAGTCGCTGAGCTTATCCATTGGTCATACCGCTTAGGACTAAATGAATAATGTCACTGGTGTTTTATTGATGATAGACACAAATAAAAACCCCCTATCTGTCGCTCATCGATAGGGGGCCTACAAATATCAATGCCCAACTCCAAGCAGCGAATAAATCAGCCCGAATGATCTTATATGAGTAAATGATTCGGGCCAATACGAGCGACTAACATCACCGGAACATCAAGGGTAAAGAGTATTAGCTTTGGTTAACCGGCGTCTGTTTTGGTGCAAATAACGCCTTCTCGTATGCCTTGGCTTTTTTATGGTCAAACTGATGTTCCCACTTGGCAATAACCAGCACCGCTAACGCATTCCCCACCACGTTCAGTGCGGTACGTGCCATATCCAGAATACGGTCCACACCAGCGATAAAGGCCAAACCTTCCAGTGGAATACCTACACTGCCTAGCGTTGCTAACAAGACAACAAACGAAACTCCCGGAACACCAGCAATCCCTTTAGAAGTCACCATTAAGGTTAGGACTAGAATGATCTCTTGCCCAATGGACAGCTCGATACCATATAACTGGGCAATAAATATGGCGGCAATACTCTGATAAAGGGTAGAACCATCTAAGTTGAAGGAATAGCCCGTCGGAACCACAAAGCTGGTAATCGATTTTGGCGCGCCATAGGCTTCCATTTTCTCGATGATTCGTGGCAATACAGTTTCTGAACTGGCGGTAGAGTAAGCTAAAATCAGCTCATCTTTCAAAATTCGAATCAATGTCCAGATACGTAATTTACATAATCTGGCAACGGTGCCCAGCACGACCAGTGCAAAAAATAGAATCGCGGCGTAAACCAAAATAACCAGCTTGGCCAATGGAATAAGCGAGGCAAAACCAAAATTGGCAACCGTCACCGAGATCAAACCAAACACCCCGATAGGCGCATAGCGCATAATCATATGAGTGACTTTGAACATGCTTTCAGAAATTGCTTTAAACACATTCAACAGTGGCTCTTTGGTTTCTTTTGGCAATGAAGACAGCCCTAAACCAAACAACACTGAGAAGAAGATAATTGGCAACATATCGCCTTTCGCCATGGAAGCGAAGACGTTGGCAGGAATGAGCGACAAGATAGTGCTCACCAGGCTGTGGCTACCACTTTGTACTTGCTCAGTGGTCTTTTCATACTGGGAGATATCGACCACCGTCAATGCCGACATATCAATGCCGTGCCCCGGTTGAAACACATTCGCCAAGGTGATCCCAACAATAATGGCGATGGTAGTGATAACTTCGAAATAGATAATGGTTTTCAGGCCAATTCGCCCAAGCTTCTTCGCATCACCAACACCAGCAATACCCACGATCAAGGTCGAAATAACTATCGGTACAACAATCATTTTAATTAAGCGGATGAAGATATCACCTGCTGGACTTAAAATATTACTAACTAACCACTCTCTGGATTCAATTTGATTATGCAGAACCGCACCAACCAAAATACCTAATACCAGCGCAATGAGTATTTGCCAGGCCAGACCTATTTTTACACTTTTCATACCCTAAAAATTCCTCAAAGCATCCTATAAAATGCAAGTTACCAAGCATTTCAAATAGAATACTTAATCATTAAATACGGGGCTATAGTTGATAAAACGTATGGTTCAGCCTCCCGCCAGCCGACCACGTTATAAATCAGTATCATTTCTGGACACTCTTCTGCAAGCCTTGTTTACACTAAGCCCACATGATGCTGAGGCATAACTTCAGCCCCAAAAATCTTTAGACCACAGTAAATATTTGTTATTAAAATAATAAAATCCATCAGAGACAAATAACATCGCAACTGTCTGTATAAAAAACAAGCTAAATTAAATTACATGATAAACTCTCATTGTGTTTTATTTTTTCACTTATTTTGTTTTTATTTTGTTAAATTCAGCCATTTTAATTCTCCGCTTATTCTGGAGGTTTCGCAACCAAAGTCGATTTTTTTTCAGCGAAATAAGAGAAATTTATTCAAATAGAGAAAATAGTAAATTGCATATTTATTCCATTGGGCTTTGTATTTATATATTCATATTCTCAGTTGATATATATATGTAATTCTAATTACAGTAAAATATAAAAATATAAACTTTCCGATGATTGTAAATTAATTTTTAATTTTTTGGTTAACAACTACTATTAAATTGCATTAGTCACGCTACGTTAGTACTTTTAGTGACATTCCCCCTTCAATATTCTTATTTCACGCTAGAAATGAGCTGATCTGCACATTTCCTTTCCTTTATTGCATGATCACAAGGCGCGTCTCCTATCATTAAGATATCGATTCACCACGCAGCACATTAAGTAAGTCTCTAAATCAACATCTTTTATGCGTGATCTGCCGCCCAAAAAAGAAACAAAACGGCCCTCCACACTATAATTAACTTTTGATTGACATATTATTAACAATCTCAAGGAGAACTATTATGAGCCAGATACATAAACACCCTATTCCAACTGCAATTGCAGAGCATGCCCTGATAAACCCTGAACAATATCAGCAATATTATCAACAATCTGTGCAGAACCCAGATGAATTTTGGGGCGAACATGGCAAGATTATTGATTGGATTAAACCGTATAAAACGGTTAAAAACACCTCCTTTGACCCCGGTCATATCAGCATCCGCTGGTTCGAAGATGGCACACTGAATCTTGCAGCTAACTGCCTTGACCGTCACCTGGCAGAGCGTGGCGATCAAACCGCAATTATTTGGGAAGGTGATGATCCTAACCAATCAAAAACCGTCACCTATAAACAGCTTCACCACGATGTATGCCAGTTTGCTAATGTGCTGAAAAAACTGGGCATCAAGAAAGGTGATGTGGTTGCAATCTATATGCCGATGGTGCCAGAAGCCGCTGTTGCTATGCTGGCCTGCGCGCGTATTGGCGCCGTGCACTCTGTTATTTTTGGTGGATTCTCACCTGATGCCGTTGCTGGCCGAATTATCGACTCTAACTCAAAACTGGTGATTACTGCCGATGAAGGCATTCGTGCTGGTCGCGCAATTCCACTGAAAAAAAATGTCGATGAAGCCCTAAAAAATCCAGCTATCACCAGTATCAAAAATGTGGTCGTCTTCCAACGTACTGGCAATGCCAGCTATTGGAAAGACGGGAGAGACTTGTGGTGGCATGACCTGATAAAAGAAGCCTCCGCCGACTGCCCGCCAGAAGAGATGAATGCCGAAGACCCACTGTTCATCCTTTATACCTCGGGTTCTACTGGCAAACCAAAAGGGGTTTTACATACCACCGGCGGTTATCTGGTTTATGCCGCGTTGACCTTTAAATACGTTTTTGATTATCACCCCGGCGATATCTACTGGTGTACCGCGGACGTTGGTTGGGTCACTGGCCACAGCTATTTGCTGTATGGCCCACTGGCTTGCGGTGCTATTACTCTGATGTTTGAAGGTGTTCCTAACTATCCAGGCGTCAATCGCTTGGGTCAGGTTATCGATAAACATCAGGTTAATATTCTGTATACCGCTCCTACCGCCATTCGTGCCTTAATGGCCGAAGGTGACAAAGCCATCGAAGGGACAAAACGCGACTCCCTACGCATTATGGGTTCAGTTGGTGAACCTATTAACCCGGAAGCATGGGAATGGTATTACAACAAGATTGGTAACAGTAAATGCCCGATTGTTGATACCTGGTGGCAAACTGAAACGGGCGGTTTCATGATAACGCCACTGCCAGGAGCCACAGAGTTAAAAGCCGGTTCAGCTACTCGCCCCTTCTTTGGGGTACAGCCAGCGTTGGTCGACAACTTAGGTAACCTGCAAGAAGGTGCAGCCGAAGGCAATCTGGTGATAACCGACTCTTGGCCGGGTCAGGCCAGAACCTTATTCGGCGATCATGACCGTTTTGAGCAGACCTACTTCTCAACCTTTAAAGGCATGTATTTCAGTGGTGATGGCGCTCGCCGTGACGAAGATGGCTACTACTGGATAACCGGCCGCGTCGATGACGTACTTAACGTTTCAGGTCACCGCCTAGGGACCGCTGAAATTGAATCCGCATTGGTTTCACACCCGAAAATTGCCGAAGCTGCCGTCGTCGGTGTCCCACACAGTATTAAAGGGCAAGCTATCTATGCCTACATCACGCTGAATCACGGTGAGGAACCAACACCAGAGCTGTATACCGAGGTGCGTAATTGGGTGCGTAAAGAGATTGGCCCAATTGCGACCCCAGATATTTTGCACTGGACTGATTCACTACCAAAAACCCGTTCAGGCAAGATCATGCGCCGTATTCTGCGCAAAATTGCGGCTGGCGATACCAGCAACTTAGGGGATACCTCAACACTGGCCGATCCGGGCGTAGTGGACAAATTACTGGAAGAAAAACAATCAATGCAAACACCGTCGTAAATTGTGCCGCCTACCGGCGGCAAACTTAATTAATGCCTCAAAGGAGAGACTCTGATGAATGACAGCATTTATCAAGAGATTGAAAATAACCCGCGTTTCAAAGAGTTGGTGCAAAAGCGTGGCCGCTTTGCCTGGATACTGTCGCTCATTACCCTAGCGCTGTATGTCGGTTTCATTTTCCTTATTGCTTTCGAACCACAATGGCTCGGTACCCCGCTATATGCAGGCTCCAGCATTACTCGCGGCATACCCGTTGGTGTGGGGTTGATCGTTATTTCTTTTGTTCTTACAGGTATTTACGTTATTCGTGCTAATGGCGAGTTTGACCGTCTGACGGCAGAAATTCTTCGTGAGGTGAAGCAATGAAGACTCGCCATTGGTCCGTACTTTCCTTACTGACTCTGCCTGCGCTGTCACAGGCAGAAGCAATTACCGGCGAAGTTCATCGCCAGCCGCTCAATATCCAAGCGATCATTATGTTCGTACTGTTTGTTGGCGCGACATTATATATTACCTACTGGGCATCAAAGCGCACCCGTTCCCGGGGTGATTATTATACCGCTGGCGGGCGCATAACCGGTTTCCAAAATGGTTTGGCCATTGCTGGGGACTTTATGTCTGCGGCATCATTTCTGGGTATTTCCGCGCTGGTTTATACCTCTGGCTATGATGGCTTGATTTACTCCATCGGCTTTCTAATCGGCTGGCCAATCATTCTGTTTTTAATTGCCGAGCGGCTGCGTAATCTGGGTCGCTATACTTTTGCTGATGTGGCTTCTTATCGCTTGAAACAAAGGCCGATAAGAACATTATCTGCCTGTGGTTCGTTAGTGGTGGTCGCTTTATATCTGATAGCTCAAATGGTCGGTGCCGGTAAGCTGATAGAGTTGTTGTTTGGCTTGAACTACCATGTAGCTGTCGTGTTGGTGGGCATCCTGATGGTACTGTACGTCTTGTTTGGCGGCATGTTAGCCACAACGTGGGTACAGATTATCAAAGCGGTGTTACTGCTGGCGGGTGCTTCGTTTATGGCCATTATGGTTATGAAGTCGGTTAACTTTAACTTCAATACCTTATTCAGTGAGGCCATTAAAGTTCACCCTAAAGGCTTGGCGATCATGAGCCCTGGAGGGCTAGTCTCTGACCCAATATCAGCATTGTCGCTCGGCTTGGCATTAATGTTTGGTACCGCAGGCTTACCACACATTCTAATGCGTTTCTTTACGGTAAGTGATGCCAAAGAAGCCCGCAAGAGCGTGTTCTATGCCACTGGCTTTATCGGTTACTTCTACATATTGACCTTTATTATTGGTTTTGGCGCAATCCTGTTGGTCGGCCCGAATCCAGCCTTTAAGGATGCGGCGGGGGCACTGCTTGGCGGTAATAATATGGCAGCAGTGCATCTGGCTGATGCCGTGGGGGGTAGCTTCTTCTTAGGCTTTATCTCGGCAGTTGCTTTCGCAACTATTTTGGCGGTGGTTGCCGGTCTGACATTAGCGGGGGCATCTGCTGTTTCTCATGACCTTTACGCCAGTGTCATCAAGAAGGGTAAAGCAAATGAACGCGATGAACTGAGAGTTTCTAAAATCACAGTCGTTATTTTAGGGTTTGTGGCAATCGGCTTGGGGATTTTGTTTGAGAAGCAAAACATTGCTTTCATGGTAGGTTTGGCATTCTCCATTGCCGCCAGTTGTAACTTCCCAATCATCTTCATTTCAATGTATTGGGATAAACTGACCACGCGTGGTGCAATGATTGGTGGCTGGTTGGGGTTACTGACTGCGGTGCTCCTGATGATTTTAGGCCCAACTATCTGGGTAACCATTCTAGGGCACGCAAAACCAATTTATCCATATGAATACCCAGCATTATTCTCAATGATAGTGGCATTTGTCGGGATATGGTTCTTCTCCGTCACCGATAATTCAGAAGAAGGTAAGCAAGAACGTCTGCGCTTCAAAGCACAGTTTGTCCGTTCACAAACGGGGTTGGGTGCCTCTCAAAGTAGCTCTCACTGATCGTATTCGGCGGATAAAAGGCCCCTCGGGGCCTTTTTTATGGCTTCAACCAGCGGTCTAACCAAGGGAAAACCACATCTTGTTGCTCTTGGTAAAATACGTGCCCCAACGCAGGCCAGCTACGAGTGACCAAGCGTGATTCCGCATTTTGTGACCGCCAGATTGCATGCACTTTACTGTAAGCCTGCTCGACCGCATCCGATGGGAACAATTTATCTTTCCCGCCGTTAAAAAGAAGCATCGGTTTTGGTGCTGCTAAGCTGGCAATATCAGGGAAATCCAACTTATTGGCAATACCAGGGTGGAGCATGTAAAAAGCGGATTGCCCACGAAGTACATTATTACCTGGGGTCATCAAACCTTGATAGTTACCAAACCAAGAGATAGCCGCAGTGGCCGCGACCTTATCCGATAATGCAGCTAATTGCCAGGCACGATACGCTCCCATAGAAAATCCAAGAGCACCAATACGTTGGCGGTCAACTGATGGAAGTGTCGCCAGAAAATCAACCGTTCGTATATCTTCATAAGCCATCGTGCCTGCTAATGAACGACCAAGATTAAAGAAGTTACTGGCTAAAGCCTGCTGTTGCTCATAGCTGATAGGGCCTCTATCACCCCAGCCAATAGCATCAATAGAAAGCACAACATAACCGCGTTTTGCCAACTCATCGCCGATGAATTTACCGCTAAAGAATTTATCCGACCAAGCCTGCGCTGAGGCAAGCTGCGCGCTATCGCCCCAAGGCCGGATCATTTTCTCTTTGCCAATATCAAATTTAGACCCATGGTCATGCAAAAGAACAATCGCCGGATGAGGGCCTTTGCTTTTCGGTGTTAATAGCAAGCCCTGGACACGGCTTTCATCTGTGATGTTTAATGCTATTTTTTCAGCAATATAGCGGCCACGGTCCTGCTGATCTATTTTCTCTGCTGAAAATGCAATTGTTGAGTCAGGGGTGAGTAATGCTTGTCGGAAGATCTTTCTGGTGTCACTCTTCCACTGTGCAAAGTCAGTGTATCTCCCTGCCAGCCATGAACTTTGATAAGTCATCTGTTTTTTTAGCTGAGGATAAAATACTGGCAGATTATTTTCAGTAATAGCTTCTTTTTGATACGTCACAGGACTGGCCTGTGCTGTTGCGGCAGTAAGCATCGCTGACAGGGCGAGCGAGCAGACAAATAGACCGGCATTCATTCAAACCTCACAATCAAAACATCGTTTCAATTTTTGATTGAATGATTTTAAGGTAAAAAAGGTTATTTTCTGTGGCGGGGGTTATAAAAATGACAGAAAGCAAAAAGAAAAGGTTATTCAATGTTCAAACTGCATATCATGCTCGAATCGAACCTGCACAACAGACAAACAAAAAAGGCCACCCGTTAGGGTAGCCTCTTTTGCTTATTTGATGCCTGGCAGTGTCCTACTCTCGCATGGGGAGACCCCACACTACCATCGGCGCTACGACGTTTCACTTCTGAGTTCGGCATGGGATCAGGTGGGACCACCGCGCTATGGCCGCCAGGCAAATTCTGTCTAAACTAACCCGCTATGTAATCCTACACACAGCCAGCCAGCCCAATCTCGGAACTTCGCTGAAAATTTCTATCTCTCAATCTAAAACACCTTTGGTGTTGTAAGGTTAAGCCTCACGGATCATTAGTACTGGTTAGCTCAATGCATCGCCGCACTTACACACCCAGCCTATCAACGTCATAGTCTTTAACGTTCCTTCAGGGGGCTTAAAGCCCCAGGGAAGACTCATCTCGAGGCAAGTTTCCCGCTTAGATGCTTTCAGCGGTTATCTCTTCCGAATTTAGCTACCGGGCAATGCCATTGGCATGACAACCCGAACACCAGTGATTCGTCCACTCCGGTCCTCTCGTACTAGGAGCAGCCCCTCTCAATCTTCCAACGCCCACGGCAGATAGGGACCGAACTGTCTCACGACGTTCTAAACCCAGCTCGCGTACCACTTTAAATGGCGAACAGCCATACCCTTGGGACCTACTTCAGCCCCAGGATGTGATGAGCCGACATCGAGGTGCCAAACACCGCCGTCGATATGAACTCTTGGGCGGTATCAGCCTGTTATCCCCGGAGTACCTTTTATCCGTTGAGCGATGGCCCTTCCATTCAGAACCACCGGATCACTAAGACCTACTTTCGTACCTGCTCGAGCCGTCACTCTCGCAGTCAAGCTAGCTTATGCCTTTGCACTAACCTCACGATGTCCGACCGTGATTAGCTAACCTTCGTGCTCCTCCGTTACTCTTTGGGAGGAGACCGCCCCAGTCAAACTACCCACCAGACACTGTCCTCACCCCGGATCACGGGGCCGAGTTAGAACATCAAACATTAAAGGGTGGTATTTCAAGGTTGGCTCCATGCAGACTGGCGTCCACACTTCGATGCCTCCCACCTATCCTACACATCAAGGCTCAATGTTCAGTGTCAAGCTATAGTAAAGGTTCACGGGGTCTTTCCGTCTTGCCGCGGGTACACTGCATCTTCACAGCGAGTTCAATTTCACTGAGTCTCGGGTGGAGACAGCCTGGCCATCATTACGCCATTCGTGCAGGTCGGAACTTACCCGACAAGGAATTTCGCTACCTTAGGACCGTTATAGTTACGGCCGCCGTTTACTGGGGCTTCGATCAAGAGCTTCGCCTTGCGGCTGACCCCATCAATTAACCTTCCAGCACCGGGCAGGCGTCACACCGTATACGTCCACTTTCGTGTTTGCACAGTGCTGTGTTTTTATTAAACAGTTGCAGCCAGCTGGTATCTGCGACTGGCTTCGGCGCCGGGAGCAAGTCCCATTACCTAATGCCAGCGTGCCTTCTCCCGAAGTTACGGCACCATTTTGCCTAGTTCCTTCACCCGAGTTCTCTCAAGCGCCTGAGTATTCTCTACCTGACCACCTGTGTCGGTTTGGGGTACGATTTAATGTTACCTGATGCTTAGAGGCTTTTCCTGGAAGCTTGGCATCAACTACTTCACCACCGTAGTGGCTCGTCATCACACCTCAGCGTTGATAAGCAACCGGATTTACCAAGTCACTCCGCCTACATGCTTAAACCGGGACAACCGTCGCCCGGCTAGCCTAGCCTTCTCCGTCCCCCCTTCGCAGTAACACCAAGTACAGGAATATTAACCTGTTTCCCATCGACTACGCTTTTCAGCCTCGCCTTAGGGGTCGACTCACCCTGCCCCGATTAACGTTGGACAGGAACCCTTGGTCTTCCGGCGTGCGGGTTTTTCACCCGCATTATCGTTACTTATGTCAGCATTCGCACTTCTGATACCTCCAGCAACCCTCACAGGTCACCTTCAACGGCTTACAGAACGCTCCCCTACCCAACAACGCCTAAGCGTCGCTGCCGCAGCTTCGGTGCATGGTTTAGCCCCGTTACATCTTCCGCGCAGGCCGACTCGACCAGTGAGCTATTACGCTTTCTTTAAATGATGGCTGCTTCTAAGCCAACATCCTGGCTGTCTATGCCTTCCCACATCGTTTCCCACTTAACCATGACTTTGGGACCTTAGCTGGCGGTCTGGGTTGTTTCCCTCTTCACGACGGACGTTAGCACCCGCCGTGTGTCTCCCGTGATAACATTCTTCGGTATTCGGAGTTTGCATCGGTTTGGTAAGTCGGGATGACCCCCTAGCCGAAACAGTGCTCTACCCCCGAAGATGAGTTCACGAGGCGCTACCTAAATAGCTTTCGGGGAGAACCAGCTATCTCCCGGTTTGATTGGCCTTTCACCCCCAGCCACAAGTCATCCGCTAATTTTTCAACATTAGTCGGTTCGGTCCTCCAGTTAGTGTTACCCAACCTTCAACCTGCCCATGGCTAGATCACCGGGTTTCGGGTCTATACCTTGCAACTAGACGCCCAGTTAAGACTCGGTTTCCCTACGGCTCCCCTATTCGGTTAACCTTGCTACAAAATATAAGTCGCTGACCCATTATACAAAAGGTACGCAGTCACCCAACAAAGTAGGCTCCCACTGCTTGTACGTACACGGTTTCAGGTTCTATTTCACTCCCCTCGCCGGGGTTCTTTTCGCCTTTCCCTCACGGTACTGGTTCACTATCGGTCAGTCAGGAGTATTTAGCCTTGGAGGATGGTCCCCCCATATTCAGACAGGATGTCACGTGTCCCGCCCTACTCATCGAGTTCACAGCAAGTGTGTTTTGGTGTACGGGACTATCACCCTGTACCGTGCGACTTTCCAGACGCTTCCACTAACACACAAACTGATTCAGACTCTGGGCTCTTCCCCGTTCGCTCGCCGCTACTGGGGGAATCTCGGTTGATTTCTTTTCCTCGGGGTACTTAGATGTTTCAGTTCCCCCGGTTCGCCTTGCATGGCTATGTATTCACCATGCAATAGTGCAACGAATTGCACTGGGTTTCCCCATTCGGGTATCGTCGGTTGTAACGCTTCATATCAGCTTACCGACGCTTTTCGCAGATTAGCACGCCCTTCATCGCCTCTGACTGCCTAGGCATCCACCGTGTACGCTTAGTCGCTTAACCTCACAACCCAAAGGTGTTTTTCGTTATTGGTGTGGCTGTGAACACACTCTGCTATGTTGTGCAGTGCGCGCAATCCTCATGAACGTTAAGTTCACTCCGGTTGCTGTGCGCTGTACGCCTTGCTGAGTGTCTTCTCGCTCACACTGCAACAATGATTACCCATTGGCATTGCGATTATTTGAGAGACTCTAATACAGGTTAATCCTTATCTCAGTCATTCTACGGAGAGATAAGTTTCAGCTGTATTGTTTCAATTTTCAGCTTGTTCCAGATTGTTAAAGAGCAATATCTTAAACACGACTCGTTAAAGTCATCTTTAAGATATTCAGTTGATAATGTCTTTCACACATTATCGGAGTGGCGTCCCCAAGGGGATTCGAACCCCTGTTACAGCCGTGAAAGGGCAGTGTCCTAGGCCTCTAGACGATGGGGACACAAAAATTTCTACTGAATCACTGATTCAGTATTTTTGTGTAAAGGTGAGAATGTGGTGACACATTCGAACGACTGATGCAGTAAAAACTCGATACCGAGGTCTTATTACACAATCATCGCCCTCATCAACAGGTGCTCTTGCTCATTTACATTCATCAGACAATCTGTGTGGACACTACGCAATGCGTATCGTTAGGTAAGGAGGTGATCCAACCGCAGGTTCCCCTACGGTTACCTTGTTACGACTTCACCCCAGTCATGAATCACAAAGTGGTAAGCGCCCTCCCGAAGGTTAAGCTACCTACTTCTTTTGCAACCCACTCCCATGGTGTGACGGGCGGTGTGTACAAGGCCCGGGAACGTATTCACCGTAGCATTCTGATCTACGATTACTAGCGATTCCGACTTCATGGAGTCGAGTTGCAGACTCCAATCCGGACTACGACAGACTTTATGTGGTCCGCTTGCTCTCGCGAGTTCGCTTCACTTTGTATCTGCCATTGTAGCACGTGTGTAGCCCTACTCGTAAGGGCCATGATGACTTGACGTCATCCCCACCTTCCTCCGGTTTATCACCGGCAGTCTCCCTTGAGTTCCCACCATTACGTGCTGGCAACAAAGGATAAGGGTTGCGCTCGTTGCGGGACTTAACCCAACATTTCACAACACGAGCTGACGACAGCCATGCAGCACCTGTCTCACAGTTCCCGAAGGCACCGAAGCATCTCTGCTAAGTTCTGTGGATGTCAAGAGTAGGTAAGGTTCTTCGCGTTGCATCGAATTAAACCACATGCTCCACCGCTTGTGCGGGCCCCCGTCAATTCATTTGAGTTTTAACCTTGCGGCCGTACTCCCCAGGCGGTCGACTTAACGCGTTAGCTCCGAAAGCCACGCCTCAAGGGCACAACCTCCAAGTCGACATCGTTTACAGCGTGGACTACCAGGGTATCTAATCCTGTTTGCTCCCCACGCTTTCGCACCTGAGCGTCAGTCTTTGTCCAGGGGGCCGCCTTCGCCACCGGTATTCCTCCAGATCTCTACGCATTTCACCGCTACACCTGGAATTCTACCCCCCTCTACAAGACTCTAGCTTGCCAGTTTCAAATGCAGTTCCCACGTTAAGCGCGGGGATTTCACATCTGACTTAACAAACCGCCTGCGTGCGCTTTACGCCCAGTAATTCCGATTAACGCTTGCACCCTCCGTATTACCGCGGCTGCTGGCACGGAGTTAGCCGGTGCTTCTTCTGCGAGTAACGTCAATCAATCGTGCTATTAACACGACTGCCTTCCTCCTCGCTGAAAGTGCTTTACAACCCGAAGGCCTTCTTCACACACGCGGCATGGCTGCATCAGGCTTGCGCCCATTGTGCAATATTCCCCACTGCTGCCTCCCGTAGGAGTCTGGACCGTGTCTCAGTTCCAGTGTGGCTGGTCATCCTCTCAGACCAGCTAGGGATCGTCGCCTAGGTGAGCCATTACCCCACCTACTAGCTAATCCCATCTGGGCACATCCGATGGCGTGAGGCCCTAAGGTCCCCCACTTTGCTCTTGCGAGGTCATGCGGTATTAGCTACCGTTTCCAGTAGTTATCCCCCTCCATCAGGCAGTTTCCCAGACATTACTCACCCGTCCGCCGCTCGCCGGCAAAGTAGTAAACTACTTCCCGCTGCCGCTCGACTTGCATGTGTTAGGCCTGCCGCCAGCGTTCAATCTGAGCCATGATCAAACTCTTCAATTTAAGATTTGTTTGATTTGCTGCTAATAAAAGCAGCGATGCTCAAAGATTACTTTCTGCAAATATGCATTCGAACCGAAGTTCAAATGTGTACTGCTTTGGTCACTCTTCAAGACTTTGATATTTCTTCTGCCTGCCGAAACAGGCTTCGATATCGTCTTGCGAGTGCCCACACAGATTGTCTGATAAATTGTTAAAGAGCAGTGCGTTAGCAACCGGTGGTTGGTAACGCGAGGTGCGCATATTACGCTTTCCTCATTCAGAGTCAACTACTAATTTCGTTGAATTTCTCTGTTCTCTTTGCCGGTCACTTAACTACTTGATTCGTTGTGTGCCGTCTCGATGGATGCGCATTATAGGGAGTCGAATTTTTTGCACAACTCTTTTTTCGCCTTTTTCTACTGTTTGAATACTTTTCACTCCTTACGTGCAGATCTTGGTCGATCCGCTGCATTTTCCCTATGATCCCTACGGTCGATTGGTTGTAATTCCATCAGCAAAGGCTAGTATTGCCGGTAAAGTGTGATCTTATTGAGAGGCTATTGCTATGTCCGACCCTATCCGCCCTTATCTTCATTATTCACCTACTCTTGGTAAACGCGTGATGATCGATGGATCGAGCGTGATCATTGGTAATGTCATTTTGGGTGATGATGTCAGTGTCTGGCCGTTGGTTGCTATTCGTGGTGATGTTAATCAGGTCGTCATTGGCGCTCGTTCAAATATTCAAGATGGTAGTGTGTTACACGTAACCCATCATTCAGAGCATAATCCTGAAGGGAACCCCCTAGTTATTGGTGAAGACGTTACTGTTGGCCATAAAGCGATGCTCCACGGTTGTACTATTGGCAATCGGGTACTGGTGGGGATGGGGTCTATTTTGTTAGATGGTGCAGTTATCGAAGATGATGTGATGATTGGCGCGGGGAGTCTGGTTTCCCCAGGTAAACGATTAGTCAGTGGTTACCTCTATATGGGGAGCCCAGCCAGACAAGTTCGCCCTTTAACGCTGGCAGAATTAGAAGGCCTACTTTATTCTGCGAGCAACTACGTACGCTGGAAAGATGACTATCTGGCAGAAACTAAATAAGCAGTAACATAAGATACAGGGAGTAAATCATTACCTTCCCTGCATTATTGAATATCTTTCTATCGACTCAGTTCATCACGCAACTTATTTAGCACCGGTGTTATCTGTGGCATCACACCATGCCAAAGTTTGAAAGCATGGGCTGCCTGCCCCACCAGCATCCCTAAGCCATCAGCGTAACTCGCCACACCCAACTGCTTAGCCCAAGCTAAAAATGGTGTATCCCCCACTTGATAAAACATGTCATAGCAACGTGTTGCAGGACTCATAATATCTTTAGATAAGTTTGGTACTTCGCCATGAATTCCAGCAGCGGTAGCATTTATGATTAAGTCAAACTGCTGTCCACTCAGCGCCTGCATTTCGGCAGCCTCGATATCACCCAAATGATGAAAGACTTCGGCAAGCTGCTGTGCGCGGCTATAAGTCCGGTTAGTGATGACCACAGTGCATCCATAAGAGAGTAACGGCAAGATCACACCGCGCGCAGCCCCCCCCGCGCCCACCAATAAGATCCGATCAGAGACTCGGATCAAACCCTGGCGCTCAAGATCACTGAGCAAACCAATACCGTCCGTATTATCACCTAACAAGCGCCCGTCTTCTAATTGCTTGATAGTATTGACAGCACCTGCCAGTGACGCACGATCGGTTAGTTCATCACATTTGGCATAAGCGCGCTCTTTAAACGGCGTGGTAATGTTCGCGCCTAATGCACCATCTGCAAAAAACGACGTTAACGTTTCCTCAAAAGCGCCATGAGCGGCCAATACCATACCGTATTGATGCTCTATACCTGTCTGCTCGGCAAAAAGCGCATGAATCCTTGGCGACTTACTGTGCCCAATGGGGTTACCAAACACTGCGAAATTCTGATCCATGCTACTTTCTATCCTTGGCGAAATTGCTTACCGGTTAACGCATCTCTTATTTCAGATGGATTCAAACGACCACCCACCTCGCCAGAGAGCACTGGGAGAAAAGGGCCAAATTGCATTCTCACTTCAGTTTCTGTACGGCATGGCTCGTGACCGCTTAAGTTGGCACTGGTTGAAACCAGTGGCTTGCCATATTGCGAGCAAAGCTGCTGTACCAGTGGGTGGTCACTCACCCTTACAGCCAATGAGCTAAAACTGCCTGTTAACCAACGCGGTGTCTTAGCGCGCGCTGGAATAACCCATGTTACCGGCCCAGGCCAACAGGAGAAGAGCATTTCCTGTTGCGCTGTATTCAGCATTGAGTCATCAATATATGGCTTCAACTGCTCATAGTTAGCGGCGATTAAGATCAAACCTTTTTGCCATGGCCGCTGTTTTAAAGCTAATAAAGCATTTACTGCTTTTTCACTATCAGGGTCACAACCTAAACCAAAAACGGCTTCTGTTGGATAAGCGATGACCTCTTCTTGTTGCAAAGCCCGCAATACATCTGACAGAGCACCACTATTTTCTTGTTTATTCACGCTGTTATTACTCACTTACCACTGCCTTCCCACATAACTTGCTAGCGCAAAAACGTTTTACGCCTTGCGCGGTTCTCTTTTCCATTAACAAGGAATAGTGGCAATACGCACACTCTCCGGCAATGGGTTGCTGATTAATTGTAAACTGGCAATCGGGATAGCGATTGCAGGCGTGGAAAATCTTTCCAAACCGGGACTTGCGCTGTAGTAACTTGCCTTGGCCACATTGTGGGCAATCAATCGCTGTTTCATCAGGCTTATCAATAACTTCAGTATGATCACATTGTGGATATTGGCTACAACCAATAAACATACCAAAACGCCCTTGCCGTAACACCATTTCTGAACCGCATTCAGGGCAATATTGTCCTTCAAGAACTTTCACGATATGCCCATCAGATTGCGCTTTCAACGGGCGCATGTACTGGCAGCCGGGATAATGTGAACAACCAAGGAATGGGCCATGACCCCCACTACGAATGACTAAAGCCGATCCACATTCAGGACACGACCCATTATCCTTGGCAATAACTGTTTTCGTCATAACGCCTTCTATATAAGGTTATTAGCCAGCGATACTACCACTTAGTGCAAATAACCTTCATTGACTTCAAAAAGTAGCTCTTCCATCTGCTGATAGGCACTTTCATAACCCGGAATGTTAAACAGCACCATCAGCACAACCCATTTGAGATCCTCCAAGTCAATCTCATTAGAGTCCAACGCCATAATACGGTCGATGACCATCTCACGGGTATCAAGATGTAACACCTGAATTTGCTCAAGAAATAGGATGAAGCCGCGACAAGTGGTATCCAGACGTTGGGCTTCTTCCGCCGTATAAATCCGCAATGCTTGCGGATCCGCAGCATAAAGATAAGGTGCTTTCTGCCCTTCTTGTAGGTCTGCGAGAGCCTCTAACCAGTTCAGGGCGTTGTTGATATCCTCACGATAGAAACCTGCGTCAGCAAGATCGTCAGTAATCTTGTCTTGATCAACAAGCATTTCCGACTCGTTATGCATATAAGTTTCAAATAAGTAAATTAAAACGTCGAACATGGCCTGCCCTCCTTAATCGGACATAGCCGCCGGGTACAGCTGCGATCCACCCTGCTAACTCCAGCTCAAGCAATTTGCTGACGATATCTGGCACAGGTTGGCCGGCACGTTCGGCGACGACATCAACGGGTGTCACCTCATCTCCTACGTTAGCCAACACATCAGCAAATGGCAATTCAACTTGCTCCTCTGATGCAGAAATAGTTACTTTCCCGGGCAATGATATCCATTGAAGTGAACCGCCCACTTGTGTAGCTATCTCTTGTGCTGACCTCGCCAGATATGCGCCTTGTTGAATCAGCCAGTGCACACCTTCGCTGGTTGCACTCCCTAATGGCCCCGGTAAAGCAAAAACATCTCTCCCTTGCTCTATAGCATAGCGGGCAGTAATCAAAGAGCCACTTTTCAGCGTAGCTTCAACCACTAATACAGCAGAACTTAGCCCACTGATAATACGATTCCTTCTGGGGAAATGGGCAGCGACCGGCAATGCTGTTGTCAAAAACTCAGAGACCAGAGCTCCACCTTGGCACTCAATGTCTTTGGCCAGATGACGATGTCGACGTGGATATATGTTCTCCAACCCGCTACCTAATACCGCGATGGTCTTTCCTTTAGCATTCAAAGCCGCTTGATGACAAATCCCATCAATCCCAATTGCCAGACCACTGGTGATAACCAACCCCGTTCGAGCCAGTTCTGAAGCAAAGTAACAGCCCCACTGCTCACCATAGTGGCTGAAATGACGGCTACCCACCATGGCAATCTGAGAGCGATACAACACATCGAGCTCGCCAGAAACAAACAGCACCAGAGGAGCGGCAGAGATATGAGCCAAACGGGGTGGATAGCTTGGCTCACCGTAGGCTAATAAGTGGTGAGAAGGCTGACTCAGCCAAGTTAAACTGGCCTCAATATAGCGGGGATCTACTTGATAAAACTGCTGGCATTGCTGAGCATCCAATCCGTAAGCAGCCAATCTGCCGGGGTGGACATCACCACGGACAAGTAACCGTCTGACCAATGCACTGCTTTTCACTACCCCAAATCTCTTAACCTTGCTCATCCTGAGCCATAATTCAGCCGCTAACATATTGCCTCCCTGGCTTGCTTTCTATGCTGACACCGATTTGTTCAATTGGTAGACGATGCTGTCAATCAGAGCCGGAAATGTCTAGAATAGAGATTGAATATCATTCACTACTCGGACGCAGATCTAGATATTTATGTCAGTATTACAAGTATTACATTACCCAGATGAGCGGCTGCGCAAAATTGCTGCGCCGGTAAAAGAAGTCAATGGCGAAATCCAGCGTATTGTGGACGACATGTTCGAGACCATGTACGCAGAGGAAGGCATTGGCCTTGCCGCAACCCAAGTGGATGTTCATAAACAAATTATCGTGATTGATGTTTCGGAAAATCGTGACCAACGCCTGGTGTTGATTAACCCAGAGCTGTTGGAGAAAAGCGGTGAAACCGGCATTGAAGAAGGTTGCTTATCAATTCCTGAGCAACGGGCATTAGTCCCTCGCGCTGAAAAAGTAAAAATCAGAGCGCTGGACCGTGATGGTAAACCGTTCGAACTGGAAGCGGATGATTTATTAGCAATCTGTATTCAGCACGAAATGGACCATTTGGTTGGCAAACTGTTTGTGGACTATTTATCGCCGCTGAAACGTCAGCGTATCCGCCAAAAGTTGGAGAAAATGGCCAAGTTAAATGCCCGAGCCGACTAACCCCATCTAATGCAGGAAACCAACGTGTCTGACTCTTTGCGGATTATTTTTGCAGGAACGCCTGATTTTGCAGCGCGCCATCTTGGCGCGCTGTTGTCTTCCCAACATCAGATTGTTGGTGTTTTCACTCAACCGGACCGTCCCGCTGGCCGAGGTAATAAACTGACCCCGAGCCCAGTGAAGGTATTGGCAGAACAACAAAGTATTCCCGTTTTTCAGCCGAAATCGCTACGACCCGAGGAGAACCAACATCTCGTGGCTGATCTGAATGCTGATATTATGGTCGTAGTTGCCTATGGTCTGATTTTGCCTGCATCTGTTTTGGCAATGCCGCGATTAGGCTGTATTAACGTCCATGGTTCCCTATTACCACGCTGGCGTGGTGCTGCGCCTATCCAACGTTCAGTATGGGCCGGTGATGCAAAAACTGGGGTAACAATCATGCAAATGGATGTTGGGCTAGACACCGGAGATATGCTGCATAAAATTGAATGTGACATTCAGCCGGATGATACCAGTGCGACAATGTACGATAAGCTGGCGCAATTAGGCCCTCAGGGCTTATTGATAACATTGCAGCAATTAGCGCAAGGCAGTGCACAGCCGGAAGTACAAAATGAAGCACAAGCCACTTATGCAGAAAAGCTAAGTAAAGAGGAGGCCAAATTAGATTGGTCACTTTCTGCGGCTCAGTTAGAACGCTGTATTCGTGCTTTTAATCCTTGGCCAGTTAGCTATTTTGTCGTTGATGAACAGCTCATCAAGGTCTGGCAGGCACAGGTACTCCCTAAAGTAGATAATACCAAGCCCGGAACCATCATTCATGCAGATAAACATGGGATCCAAGTGGCTACCGCAGATGGCGTTTTAAATATCACGCAACTGCAACCAGCCGGCAAGAAAGCCATGTCCGCAGCTGACTTATTAAATTCACGTCGCGAATGGTTTGCGCCCGGTAGTCAACTAGCATAATAACTCAGCAGCTACAGCTATATACCTAATAGATGTCAAGATGCAGGAAGGCCGGTCCAGAGATGGTCAAGTAACGAGATCAGCCAACACCCCTGCAACTTGAAAGATGACGGATGTAGGTTTCATCGCCCGATACTTCATCATCGGGCCACTTTCCCTTTATTTGCTGACGTTTGTCGGCTTTTTTGGTTATGAAAAACACATATAATCTCCGCAGCATCGCTGCTAAAGCAATTAGCCAGGTATTGGATCAGGGGCAATCGCTCAGTACCGTTTTGCCTGGGCTACAGAAAAATATTTCCGATAAAGATCGCGCATTGCTACAGGAGTTGTGTTTTGGCACTTTGCGTGTTCTACCACAGCTAGAGTGGTGTATCCAGCAGTTGATGGCGCGCCCAATGACTGGTAAACAGCGTGTTTTTCACTACCTGATTATGATCGGGCTATACCAGTTGGTTTATACCCGGATTCCGCCACATGCTGCTTTAGCCGAAACGGTTGAAGGTGCCACTGCGCTGAAACGTCCGCAACTAAAAGGGTTGATCAACGGTGTACTACGTCAATTCCAGCGTCAGCAAGTGGAATTACTGGAGCGCGCTGCAAATAGTGATAGCCGTTACCTGCATCCTAGCTGGTTATTAGCGCGTATTAAGCAAGCCTATCCAGAACAATGGCAGCAGATTGTGGACGCGAATAACCAAAAGCCACCAATGTGGCTGCGGGTAAATCGTCTCCATCATACCCGCGGTGAATATCTCGAGCTGTTAAAGCAAGCGGAGATAGATGCAGAACCTCATGCCTTTTATCCCGACGCAGTACGGCTTATTGCCCCGTGCGCCGTCAATGATCTGCCTGGTTTCGAACAAGGCTGGGTAACAGTGCAAGATGCTTCAGCCCAAGGTTGTGTTGATCTACTTGATCCGCAAAATGGTGAACAGATCCTTGATTTATGTGCCGCTCCGGGCGGTAAAACAACACACATCCTCGAAGCTGCGCCAAAAGCACATGTATTAGCTGTGGATATTGATGAACAACGGCTCAGCCGGGTTAAGGAAAATTTACAACGTCTGAAATTACATGCAGTGGTGCGAGTCGGCGATGGTCGAACCCCGGATACATGGTGTGACGATCAGCAATTTGATCGTATTCTGCTAGATGCACCTTGCTCTGCCACCGGTGTGATTCGTCGCCACCCTGATATCAAATGGTTGCGCCGAGACAGTGATATTGCCGATCTGGCAGAATTACAATCTGAGATCATTGAAGCTATCTGGCCTAGACTGAAGAAAGGTGGCGTAATGGTTTATGCTACTTGTTCGATATTGCCGCAAGAGAATCAGCAACAGATAGCCGCTTTCCTGCAACGACATTGTGAAGCAGAATTGGTTGAAACTGGTACTAACGCGACTCCCGGTAAACAAAACTTGCCACACCCTGAGGATGGCGATGGTTTCTTTTATGCGAAGTTAATCAAAAGATAATCGTGGCTTTGGCTATGCCTCAAAACCTAATTTCAGTGTGGAACAGAGAACGCTATGAAAATAATTATTCTTGGGGCGGGGCAAGTTGGCGGAACCCTGGCAGAAAATCTGGTAGGCGAGAACAACGATATCACCGTTGTGGATGTTGACTCTGGCCGCCTACGCCAGTTGCAAGATAAATTTGATCTGCGTGTAGTACAAGGGCATGGATCGCATCCGAGAGTCTTGCGGGAAGCGGGGGCTGAAGATGCCGATATGTTGGTTGCAGTGACCAATTCTGATGAAACCAATATGGTTGCCTGCCAAATTGCGTATTCACTATTTAATACACCAAATCGCATCGCACGTATCCGTTCGGCTGAATATATTCGTGAAGCTGATAAGCTTTTTCTACCAGAAGCGGTACCCATTGACCATTTGATATCACCGGAACAGCTAGTTATCGATAATATCTATAAACTAATCGAATATCCTGGTGCATTACAGGTAGTTAATTTTACTGAAGGTAAGGTCAGTATTGCGGCGGTAAAAGCCTATTATGGCGGCCCATTGGTGGGGAATGCATTATCCTCTCTGCGTGAACATATGCCTCATATTGATACCAGAGTGGCAGCAATCTTTCGTCAAGACCGACCAATTCGTCCACAGGGCTCAACTATCATTGAAGCAGGTGATGAAGTCTTCTTTGTTGCTGCCTCACAGCATATCCGCGCTGTAATGAGTGAGTTACAACGTCTTGAAAAACCCTATAAGCGCATTATGATTGTTGGCGGTGGTAATGTCGGAGCCGGTTTAGCCCTACGATTAGAAAAAGATTACAGTGTAAAATTAATTGAGCGTAACCCGCAGCGAGCCGCCGAATTAGCCGAGATGTTACACGATACTATCGTATTTTATGGCGATGCGTCAGACCAGGAACTGCTGGCAGAAGAGCATATTGAACAGGTCGATGTCTTTATTGCCATTACCAATGACGATGAAGCCAATATTATGTCCGCGATGCTGGCAAAACGGATGGGCGCAAAAAAGGCAATGGTATTAATCCAACGTAGCGCCTATGTCGATCTGGTTCAAGGAAGCGTTATTGATATTGTCATCTCACCGCAGCAGGCCACTATTTCAGCCCTTTTAGGTCATGTCCGTAAAGCGGATATTGTCAGTGTTTCTTCATTAAGGCGAGGTGTTGCTGAGGCAATCGAAGCAATTGCCCACGGTGATGAAACCACATCAAAAGTTGTTGGCCGAATGGTTGAGGATATAAAGTTACCACCAGGTACTACCATTGGGGCAATTGTACGTGGGGATGAGGTTATCATTGCCAACAGCAACTCCATAATTAAACAGGGTGACCACGTAGTGATGTTTATTACTCACAAGAAATTCGTGCCCGATGTGGAGCGTTTGTTCCAACCAAGCCCATTCTTCCTGTAATTATTAATAATTAACTAGTTCGAACCCATTTATAAATTAAAACTATTTCCGTAGATAGTGGGAAAATTTTCTATAATTATGGTTCTACCGAGTTTTATTTAGCTAAGATTAAGTCATTCATTTTTAAAGGGGGTGTCATTTATGAGTTTTATGAAGGAATTTCGTGAATTTGCCATGCGTGGCAATGTGGTCGATTTGGCAGTCGGGGTAATTATTGGTGCCGCATTTGGCAGAATTGTTTCTTCACTTGTTGCCGACATCATCATGCCGCCACTTGGCTTATTGCTTGGGGGGGTCGACTTCAAGCAATTCCATTTCATATTACGTGCTGCTGAAGGGACTATACCTGCTGTAGTAATGAACTACGGTACATTCATTCAGAGCATTTTCGATTTTGTTATTGTGGCACTCGCTATATTTTCTGCAGTGAAACTAATGAATAAAATGCGCCGTGAAAAAGCGGAAGAGCCTGCAGCACCGCCAGCACCAACAACAGAAGAAAAGCTGTTAGCCGAGATTCGTGATTTACTGAAAGCGCAGCAATCAAAGTAAGTTCAGTTTTGATAAACGTAAAAGCCATCATACGATGGCTTTTTACTGCTTTCAAATCAGAAGACCAGTGGTAATGAATCTATTGATTGCTTACCACTGGCCTCCCAGTTACCACCTTTTGCGTATTTTTCTTTACGCCGATAACTTCCTTTTCCTTTACTGTTCTGCTCGATACGTTGCCTGAAAAGTGGGTCATGGAGTAATGCTTCTAGCGCATTATCTTTAATTTTCCCCTTGGTATGTCGATATACCGCCATAATAAAACCTCACTGATAAATTTATTGATTAAAAATCCTACGCATAATACTACTAATGTAAGCTGATTTAAACTACCCACCTAAAATTTAGTCTTTAGCGAGTTCTTCAGTCGCCCCTTGTTCCAGTGCTTCCAGAATAGAACAATAAGTCGTTGCATGAGTACTTCCGCAGCAGGCATTACTAAGGCGTTTTAGTGATTCACGCATTCTTTTAAACTCAGTTATCTTACTTTCCACATCATGTAATCGAGAATCCACAATTGCTTTTGATTCCTGACAGGTATGATGTTCAGGATCGACACGAATCGACAGTAATTCGGCGATAGTTTCTAATGTAAACCCGAGCTGCTTCGCATAGCGGATAAAACGTAAACGCTGTAAATCTTGTTCACTATACAGTCGGTAACCACCTTCTGTCCGTTTGCCATGATCCATCATTCCTTGTTTCTCATAGTAGCGAATAGTATCTGGTGTAACATCAGCCAGTTTAGCGAGTTGCCCAATTTTTAACATTTAGTTACTCCTCTTTTGACAGTTTATCGACCATTTTATGTTGGTACTCCTGATGGAGAAAGTCAGTGCTAAACCCTGCTTGTCTCAATCTCAGTTCCAATAATGCCAAGCGCTTATGTAAATTCTGGTAGTTATCGTGCTGCTTATCTATCTGTGACAACAATTCGGCGACAGTAAGCGCTTCTTGACGATCCTGCAATTCAACGGGGAGGTACCCTGCATTTCTCAGTAATCTGTAACCTGCTCTCAAATCAAGAGGAACTAGGGAGTCATCATCTAGCTGTAGTGGTTTACCGCTGCCTGACAGATTATCGAGTTCGCCCTTTTGCTGAGCATCAATAATGCGTCGTTCCGCCCATTCATCAATTAATTCCATATCACGACCAAGAGATCAGACTTTATAAAATCGAAGAATAGTTAAGGTTAAAGGATCGGTAGCAAAATAATAAGAGAGGATTGGCAATATATGGGAAGGATAAACGCATATCACTGAATTGTAGACGTAAAAAAACCGGGCAAGCCCGGTTTTTTTACGCGTTTACAGATTACTCTGCAGCAACTACTTCTGCTTGCGATGCAGCACGATCAACTAACTCGATGTAAGCCATCGGTGCGTTGTCGCCTGCACGGAAGCCACACTTCAGAATGCGAGTGTAACCACCGGCGCGGCTCGCGAAACGCGGGCCTAGCTCGTTAAACAGTTTTGCCACGATCTCGTTATCACGAGTACGGGCGAATGCCAGACGACGATTAGCTACGCTGTCGGTCTTGGCAAGAGTAATCAGCGGCTCAACAACGCGACGCAGCTCTTTCGCTTTCGGCAGGGTCGTCTTGATTATCTCATGACGAACCAAAGAGCCGGCCATGTTACGGAACATAGCCTGGCGATGGCTGCTGTTACGGTTCAGTTGACGACCACTCTTACGATGGCGCATGACCTTATCCTTCTCAGTAAAACCTTAACCTGTGATCCGGTTACTCGTCAGCAATGCTAGCTGGTGGCCAATTTTCTAGGCGCATGCCTAAAGAAAGACCACGTGAAGCAAGCACGTCTTTAATCTCAGTAAGAGATTTTTTACCCAGGTTCGGCGTTTTCAGCAACTCAACCTCGGTACGCTGTACCAGATCACCGATGTAGTGGATAGCTTCTGCCTTGAGGCAGTTAGCAGAGCGGACAGTCAATTCCAGATCGTCAACAGGGCGCAGCAGGATCGGATCGAACTCTGGCTTCTCTTCTTTAACTTCCGGCTGACGTACATCTCGTAAATCAACGAAAGCTTCAAGCTGTTCAGCCAAGATAGTTGCCGCACGGCGGATCGCCTCTTCAGGATCGATCGTACCATTGGTTTCCATCTCGATAACCAACTTGTCCAGGTCGGTACGCTGTTCTACACGCGCTGCTTCAACATTGTAGGCAATACGCTCTACAGGGCTATAGCATGCGTCTACTAACAGACGACCAATCGGGCGCTCATCTTCTTCCGAATGAATTCGGGCAGAAGCCGGCACATAACCACGACCACGTTGAACTTTGATACGCATACTAATAGATGCGTTCTCATCGGTCAGGTGGCAGATAACGTGCTGCGGCTTGACGATTTCGACATCCCCGTCATGGGTGATATCGGCTGCAGTCACAGGGCCAATGCCAGACTTATTCAGGGTAAGAATAACTTCATCTTTACCCTGAACTCTCACCGCCAGCCCTTTCAGGTTGAGCAGGATCTCCAGGATATCTTCCTGTACGCCTTCTTTGGTGCTGTACTCATGCAGTACACCATCAATCTCAACCTCGGTCACCGCGCAACCCGGCATAGATGAAAGCAGAATACGGCGCAGTGCGTTGCCGAGAGTATGGCCAAAGCCACGCTCTAACGGCTCAAGGGTCACCTTGGCGTGCGTCGAACTGACTTGCTCGATATCTACCAGGCGCGGTTTTAGAAACTCTGTCACAGAACCCTGCATTGTGTCCTCTCTTTGGTACTAAGCTTTACTTGGAGTAAAGCTCGACGATCAGGTGTTCGTTAATGTCCGCAGACAGATCAGTACGTTCAGGAATACGTTTGAACACACCTTCCATCTTGACAGCATCAACTTCCAGCCAAGTCGGCTTTTCACGCTGCTCAGCCAGCTCCAAAGCTGCCTTAACACGAGACTGCTTTTTAGCTTTCTCACGGATGCTGACTACGTCATTCGGAGATACCTGATAAGAAGCGATGTTAACAACGCGACCATTTACCATGATAGCTTTATGACTAACCAGCTGACGTGATTCAGCACGAGTTGCGCCAAAGCCCATACGGTAAACTACGTTATCCAGACGACCTTCCAGCAGTTGCAACAGGTTTGCACCTGTGTTGCCTTTCAGACGTGCTGCTTCTTTATAGTAGTTACGGAATTGACGTTCTAGAACACCATAGATACGGCGAACTTTTTGTTTCTCACGTAACTGCACACCGTAGTCAGACAGACGCGGTTTACGCGCACCGTGCTGGCCAGGTGGTTGTTCAATCTTACACTTGGTGTCAATCGCGCGAACGCCAGACTTAAGGAACAGGTCTGTGCCCTCACGACGGCTCAGCTTGAGCTTAGGACCCAAATATCTTGCCATTTTCTCTCTCCAACAAACCTAAAAGCAGCGTTATACGCGGCGCTTTTTCGGCGGACGACAACCGTTATGAGGGATCGGAGTCACATCAGTAATATTAGTGATGCGGAAACCAGCCGCGTTTAACGCACGGATAGTAGACTCACGGCCCGGACCAGGTCCTTTAACCATAACTTCCAGATTCTTGATACCGTATTCTTTCACTGCGTCAGCGCAGCGCTCTGCTGCAACTTGCGCTGCAAACGGAGTAGACTTACGAGATCCACGGAAACCGGAACCACCTGCTGTTGCCCAACCCAATGCGTTACCTTGACGATCTGTAATAGTAACGATGGTGTTGTTGAAAGAAGCATGGATATGAGCCACACCGTCAGAGACTGTCTTTCTTACACGCTTGCGTGCACGAATAGGTGCCTTTGCCATTATTCAATCACCCCGATTATTTCTTGATCGGTTTACGCGGACCCTTACGGGTACGTGCGTTGGTCTTAGTACGCTGACCGCGAACTGGTAGACCACGACGATGACGCAAACCACGATAAGTCCCAAGGTCCATCAGACGCTTGATGCTCAGGGTCACCTCACGACGCAGATCACCTTCTACAACGTACTTGGCAACTTCGTCACGCAGCTTCTCGATTTGCTCTTCAGACAGCTCACTGATCTTAACATTTTCAGCAATACCCGCAGCAACACAGATAGCCTGTGAACGGGTTTTACCGATGCCGTAGATCGCAGTTAACGCGATTACGGTATGTTTCTGATCAGGAATGTTAATGCCTGCTATACGGGCCACTATGCACTCCTACTATTTTATACAGCAATACCATTCTGAAAAGCCCGTTTTCAGGATACTCAAATAGTATTGCAGTCACATACAAAAGATTGGCTGGCTAATCTAGCCAGCTCAACCCAACTTTGCAAGAAAAATATGCAAGATAAATCAGCCTTGACGCTGTTTATGCTTTGGTTCGGCACTGCAGATTACGCGAACGACACCGTTACGCTTAACAATTTTGCAGTTACGACATAATTTCTTGACGGAAGCACGAACTTTCATTTTTACTCTCCGTAACTTCTCAAACATCCCTGAATTAGCGGTTATAGCCTTTCAGGTTTGCTTTCTTCAATGCAGACTCGTATTGACTAGACATCATCAGAGTTTGCACTTGAGCCATAAAGTCCATGATGACCACCACTACGATAAGTAGGGAGGTACCACCAAAGTAAAATGGTACTTTCATCGCGTCACGCATGAACTCCGGGATCAGGCAGATGAAAGTAATATACATCGCACCAATTAAGGTTAGACGCGTCATTACTTTATCGATGTACTTCGCCGTTTGCTCTCCCGGACGAATTCCTGGCACGAATGCACCGGACTTCTTCAGGTTATCTGCTGTTTCACGCGGGTTAAACACTAACGCCGTGTAGAAGAAACAGAAGAAGATGATTGCAGACGCATAGAGTAACACATAAAGCGGCTGTCCCGGCTGCAAATACATCGAAATAGTCGTCAGCCAGTTCCAACCTGTCCCGCCCCCAAACCATGATGCAATCGTGGCAGGGAACAGAATTATGCTGGAAGCGAAGATTGCTGGAATAACCCCAGCCATATTCACTTTCAACGGTAAGTGTGTGCTCTGTGCTGCATAAACACGACGACCTTGTTGACGTTTAGCATAGTTAACGACGATACGACGCTGACCACGTTCAATGAAAACAACGAAGAAGGTTACTGCAAACACTAATACTGCAACCAACAGCAACAGGAGGAAGTGCAGGTCGCCTTGCCGAGCTTGCTCGATGGTATGGGCTATTGCAGGTGGAAGACCAGCAACAATACCAGCAAAGATTATGATTGAAATACCGTTACCGATACCACGCTCAGTAATCTGTTCGCCCAGCCACATCAGGAACATAGTCCCGGTGACCAAGCTAACAACAGCGGTAAAGTAGAAAGCAAAGCCTGGATTGATTACCAGACCTTGCATCCCAGGCATATTCGGCAGACCGGTAGCAATACCGATCGATTGGAATATAGCCAATACCAACGTGCCATAACGGGTGTACTGGCTAATCTTACGACGGCCAGCCTCCCCTTCTTTCTTTATCTCTGCTAACGCTGGATGAACCACCGTTAACAGTTGGATAATAATCGATGCCGAAATATACGGCATGATACCCAAGGCAAAGATAGAAGCACGACTGAGAGCACCACCAGAGAACATGTTAAACATTTCAATGATGGTCCCTCTCTGCTGCTCGAGCAATTTAGCAAGCACAGTGGCATCGATACCAGGAATCGGAATAAAAGAGCCGATACGGAAAACAATAAGCGCACCGATAACAAACAAAAGTCTGCGCTTCAGTTCGCCTAATCCGCCTTTAGCACTTTGAAAATCTAATCCTGGTTGCTTAGCCATCTGCTACTTATTCCTCAATTTTACCGCCAGCAGCTTCGATAGCAGCACGAGCGCCTTTGGTGACACGCAGACCACGAAGAGTTACCGCACGAGTGATTTCGCCTGAAAGCATAACTTTCGCGAACTCAATCTGGGTACCAACAACGTTAGCGGCTTTCAACGTGTTCAGGTCGATTACGTCGCCTTCCACTAAAGCCAGTTCAGACAGACGAACTTCTGCCGTGATCATAGCTTTGCGAGAGGTGAAGCCGAATTTCGGCAAACGACGATATAAAGGCATCTGACCACCTTCAAAACCACGACGTACGCCACCACCAGAACGTGAGTTCTGACCTTTGTGACCACGACCAGCAGTTTTACCCAGGCCAGAACCGATACCACGACCTACACGCTTCGGCGCATGCTTGGCACCTTCAGCCGGAGACAGAGTATTTAAACGCATCTGTTACTCCTCAACTTTAACCATGTAGGAAACCAAGTTGACCATACCACGCACAGCAGGAGTATCCTCACGCTCTACAGTATGACCAATACGACGCAGACCTAAACCGATCAGAGTTGCCTTATGTTTCGGCAAACGACCGATACTGCTTTTTGTTTGAGTTACTTTAATAGTCTTTGCCATGGTTATTTCCCTAGAATTTCTTCGACGGACTTACCACGCTTGGCAGCGACCATTTCTGGGGATTTCATATCTTCCAGAGCTGCAATAGTTGCACGAACCACGTTGATCGGGTTAGTAGAACCATAGGCCTTGGCCAATACGTTATGAACCCCTGCAACTTCCAAGACGGCGCGCATTGCACCACCGGCGATGATACCGGTACCTTCAGAAGCTGGTTGCATGAATACACGAGAACCTGTGTGAGCACCTTTAACTGGGTGCTGCAGAGTACCGTTATCCAAAGCAACATTAATCATAGCGCGACGGGCTTTTTCCATCGCTTTCTGGATCGCTGCCGGAACTTCGCGTGCTTTGCCGTAGCCAAAACCAACGCGACCGTTACCATCACCAACTACTGTCAGTGCGGTAAAGCTGAAAATACGGCCACCTTTTACGGTTTTAGATACGCGGTTTACCGCGATCAGCTTTTCCTGCAGTTCGCCAGCTTGTTTTTCGATGTGTGACATCTTACACCTCTACCTTAGAACTGAAGGCCAGCTTCACGGGCAGCATCTGCCAGTGCCTGGACTCGACCATGATATTGGAAACCGGAACGGTCAAAGGATACTTTCGTGATCCCTTTTTCCAATGCGCGCTCTGCAACAGCTTTACCTACAGCTGCGGCGGCATCTTTGTTGCCGGCGTACTTCAATTGCTCATTGATAGCTTTTTCTACAGTAGAAGCTGCTACCAAAATTTCTGAACCGTTTGGTGCAATAACCTGCGCGTAAATATGGCGTGGGGTACGATGTACCACCAGGCGAGTCGCACCCAGTTCTTTGAGCTTGCGGCGTGCGCGGGTCGCACGACGGATACGAGCTGCTTTCTTATCCATAGTGTTACCTTACTTCTTCTTAGCCTCTTTGGTACGCACGACTTCGTCGGCGTAACGGACACCCTTGCCTTTATAAGGCTCAGGACGACGGTAGGCACGTAAATCTGCTGCAACCTGACCAATCACCTGCTTATCAGCGCCTTTCAGCACGATTTCAGTTTGGGTCGGGCATTCTGCAGTGATGCCAGCCGGCAATTCATGGTCAACTGGATGAGAGAAGCCTAAAGCTAAATTCACCACGTTGCCTTTAACTGCGGCACGGTAACCTACACCTACCAATTGAAGCTTCTTAGTGAAGCCTTCGGTAACACCAACGACCATTGCGTTAAGCAGTGCACGAGTGGTACCCGCTTGGGCCCAACCGTCTACAGCGCCTTCGCGTGGAGCGAAAGTCAGTGTATTTTCTTCTTGCTTAACTTCAACAGCGCTATGGACGGTACGAGTCAGCTCGCCGTTCTTACCCTTTATCGAAATAACCTGACCGTTGAGTTTTACCTCTACGCCGGCAGGAATGACGACGGGTGCTTTTGCAACACGAGACATTCTTTCCTCCCGAATTAAGCTACGTAGCAGATAATCTCGCCACCAAGACCAGCTTGGCGAGCTGCACGATCGGTCATAACACCTTTAGAGGTAGAAATAACAGCGATACCCAAACCGGCCATAACTTTTGGCAGCTCATCTTTTTTCTTATAGATGCGCAGACCTGGACGGCTGATACGTTGAATGCTTTCTACCACTGCCTTACCCTGGAAATACTTAAGAGCTAATTCCAGAACAGGCTTGGTGTCGCCTTCGATTTTAAAATCTTCAATAAAACCTTCTTCCTTCAGAACGTTGGCAATTGCCACTTTCAGCTTGGAGGAAGGCATGGTGACCGCGACTTTGTTTGCGGATTGACCGTTACGGATACGGGTCAGCATATCCGCGATCGGATCTTGCATGCTCATCTGTCTTTACTCCCGTGATTCAATTGGTGACAATTACCAGCTAGCCTTCTTAAGGCCCGGGATTTCACCGCGCATTGCGGTTTCACGGACTTTAATACGGCTCAACCCGAACTTCCGCAGGAAACCATGCGGACGACCAGTTTGGTTGCAGCGGTTACGCTGACGGGACGGGCTGGAATCACGCGGCAGAGACTGCAGCTTCAGAACAGCATTCCAACGGTCTTCGTCGGATGAGTTCACACCAGAGATAATAGCTTTTAATTCCTCGCGTTGAGCGCGGTATTTGTTAGCTAGTTTCACGCGAACAACTTCGCGTGCTTTCATTGATTGCTTAGCCATCAGTAACCCTACCTTACTTGCGGAATGGGAATTTAAAAGCAGCCAACAATGCACGGCCTTCATCATCGGATTTCGCAGTAGTGGTAATGGTAATATCCAAACCACGTACACGATCGACTTTATCGTAGTCGATTTCCGGGAAGATGATCTGCTCGCGCACACCCATGCTGTAGTTACCACGACCATCGAATGACTTAGCGGACAAGCCACGGAAGTCACGGATACGAGGTACAGCAATGGTAATCAGACGCTCAAAGAATTCCCACATGCGTTCGCCACGCAGGGTTACTTTACAGCCGATCGGATAGCCCTGACGGATTTTGAAGCCTGCAACAGATTTGCGTGCTTTGGTGATAAACGGTTTTTGACCGGAGATTGCTGCCAAGTCAGCTGCTGCATTGTCCAGCAGTTTCTTGTCAGCGATCGCTTCACCAACACCCATGTTCAGGGTGATCTTCTCGACCCGAGGGACTTGCATGACAGAGTTGTAGCCAAACTGAGACATCAGTTGTTTGACCACCTCGTCTTTGTAGTAATCATGCAGTTTCGCCATCGTATTACTCCAAATTACTTGATAGTTTCGCTATTAGATTTAAAGAAACGGACTTTTTTGCCGTCTTCGAATCTAAAGCCTACACGGTCAGCCTTACCGGTTGTCGTGTTGAACAGCGCAAGGTTGGAAACTTGAATTGCAGCTTCTTTTTCAACAATGCCACCTGGTTGGTTCAGGGCCGGAACCGGCTTCTGATGTTTTTTAACCAGGTTGATACCTTCAACAATGACCTTACCAGCAGACAGGACATTCTTTACTTTACCGCGCTTACCTTTGTCTTTCCCGGTTAGCACGATAACTTCGTCATCACGACGGATTTTCGCTGCCATGGTTCGCTCCTTAGAGTACTTCTGGTGCCAGAGAGATAATTTTCATGAACTTCTCATTACGCAGTTCACGAGTTACCGGCCCAAAAATACGCGTGCCGATTGGCTGCTCGCTGTTATTATTTAAAATAACACAAGCGTTACCATCGAAGCGAATGACAGAACCGTCCGGGCGACGTACACCCTTCTTGGTGCGCACCACTACCGCCTTCAGAACATCGCCTTTCTTCACCTTGCCACGAGGAATTGCTTCCTTGATGGTGATCTTGATGATGTCGCCGATGCCTGCGTAGCGACGGTGCGAGCCACCTAGAACCTTGATACACATTACGCGACGTGCACCGGAGTTGTCGGCCACGTTCAGCATAGTCTGTTCTTGGATCATGTTAGTGCTCCGCTAATGTCAACTACTACTTTAGGACCCAGAATAGGTCGTTTAAAAGCCCCATTAATGAGGGCGCAGCATTATAACACCGCTTCCAAATTATGGGTAGAAAAAATAAACGGCCCACTTTCTGAGCCGTTTATTATGTTCGAGTTGGCTACTCTATTACAGAATCGCTTTCTCTACAACGCGAACAAGCGTCCAAGACTTAGTCTTTGACAGTGGACGGCATTCGCGGATTTCTACCACGTCACCGATTCCACATTCATTGTTCTCGTCATGTACATGCAATTTCGTCGTACGACGGATGAATTTCCCGTAAATAGGGTGTTTCACCACACGTTCGATAGCAACAACCATGGATTTCTCCATTTTGTCACTAACTACGCGACCTTGCAGAGTACGGATTTGCTCAGTCATTACGCACCCGCCTTCTCAGTCAGTAAAGTCTTAACACGTGCGATATTACGGCGCACTTGTTTCGACAGGTGAGTTTGTTGCAGCTGGCCACTAGCCGCCTGCATGCGCAAATTGAATTGCTCACGCAGCAGGTTGAGCAGCTCAGTGTTCAGCTCTTCAACGCTTTTTTCACGCAGCTCTTGTGCTTTCATCACATCACCGTCTTAGTTACAAAGGTGGTTCCTACAGGCAGTTTCGCTGCTGCGAGCTTAAATGCTTCGCGAGCAGTTTCTTCAGGTACACCAGCCATTTCAAACAACATTTTTCCTGGCTGGATCAGGGCAACCCAATACTCTACGTTACCCTTACCTTTACCCATACGCACTTCGAGCGGCTTCTCGGTGATCGGCTTGTCCGGGAATACACGGATCCAGACCTTACCTTGACGCTTAATTGCACGTGTCATCGCACGACGGGCTGCTTCGATTTGACGAGCCGTCAGGCGGCAACGGCCACAAGCTTTCAGGCCGAACTCACCGAAGCTAACATCCGTACCTTGCGCAAGGCCACGGTTACGGCCTTTGTGCATCTTACGGAATTTTGTACGCTTTGGTTGTAACATCAGCGATTCTCCTTACTTGCGGCCTTTACGCTGCTGCTTTTTAGGTTGAGCAGCCGGTTCCGGTTGTTCAACAGCAGCCATACCACCCAAGATCTCACCTTTGAAGATCCATACCTTAACGCCGATTACACCATAAGTGGTGTGCGCTTCAGATGTGTTGTAATCGATATCCGCACGCAGTGTATGCAACGGAACACGACCTTCACGGTACCATTCGGTACGCGCGATTTCAGCACCGCCAAGGCGGCCGCTTACTTCAACTTTGATACCTTTAGCGCCAAGACGCATTGCGTTCTGTACAGCACGCTTCATAGCACGACGGAACATAACACGACGTTCCAGCTGTGAAGTGATGCTGTCAGCAACCAATTTTGCGTCCAGTTCCGGTTTACGGACTTCGGCGATGTTAATCTGTGCAGGAACGCCAGCGATATCCGCTACGACCTTACGCAGTTTTTCGACATCTTCACCTTTCTTGCCGATAACGATGCCAGGACGAGCGGTGTGAATAGTCACACGGATGCTCTTCGCTGGACGCTCGATAACGATGCGAGAAACGGAAGCTTTCGCTAATTCCTTAGTCAGGAATTGGCGAACTTTAAAGTCGCCGTCCAGGTTGTCAGCGAATTCTTTGGTATTTGCGTACCAGGTAGAGTTCCAAGCTTTGACAATACCTAGTCGAATACCATTAGGATGTACTTTCTGACCCATTGCTAGTCTCCAGAGTCTCAGCGATCGGACACAACCACAGTAATGTGGCTGGTGCGCTTCAGGATGCGATCTGCACGACCTTTTGCACGCGGCATAATGCGCTTCATGCTAGGGCCTTCGTCTACGAAGATCTTCGTGACTTTCAGATCATCGATGTCAGCGCCATCGTTGTGTTCTGCGTTAGCAATGGCAGACTCTAGTACCTTCTTAACCAAACCAGCAGCTTTCTTGTTGGTATAGGCCAGAGTTTCCAGAGCTTGCGACACTTTCTTACCGCGAATCAGGTCCGCTACCAAGCGAACCTTCTGAGCAGAAGAACGAGCGTGGCGATGTTTAGCGATAGTTTCCATCTCTTCCTCCTACCTTAGCGCTTTTTAGCCTTTTTATCGGCCGCATGGCCGCGATAAGTACGGGTCGGCGCGAATTCACCCAGTTTGTGACCGACCATTTCATCGGCTACAAAAACGGGAACGTGCTGACGACCATTATGGACAGCGATGGTCAAACCGATCATATTTGGAAAGACCGTTGAACGACGGGACCAAGTCCGAATTGGCTTCTTGTCTCCGCTTTCCACCGCTTTCTCTACCTTCTTCAGCAAGTGCAGGTCAATGAAGGGACCTTTCTTGAGAGAACGTGGCATGGCTTATCCTCTAATTATTTTTTACTACGGCGACGTACGATGAACTTATCAGTACGCTTGTTGCTACGGGTCTTCTTACCTTTGGTTTGAACGCCCCACGGAGTTACCGGGTGCTTACCAAAGTTACGACCTTCACCACCACCGTGTGGGTGATCTACCGGGTTCATCGCCGTACCGCGAACGGTAGGACGAATACCACGCCAACGACTAGCACCTGCTTTACCCAGCACACGCAGCATGTGTTCAGCGTTACCGACTTCACCTAAGGTGGCGCGGCAATCAGCTTGAACCTTGCGCATTTCGCCGGAGCGCAGACGCAGAGTAACGTAGGAACCGTCACGAGCAACGATCTGAACGTATGCACCAGCAGAACGAGCCAATTGGCCGCCTTTACCTGGTTTCATTTCTACGTTATGAACCGTTGAACCAACTGGGATGTTACGCATAGGCAGGGTGTTACCTGCTTTAATTGCCGCATCAACGCCAGATTGAATCTGGTCACCAGCTTTCAGGCCTTTTGGCGCCAGGATATAACGGCGTTCGCCGTCTTTGTACAGAACCAGCGCGATATTCGCGGAACGGTTCGGATCGTACTCCAGACGCTCAACCACTGCAGGGATACCATCTTTGTTGCGTTTGAAGTCAACCAGACGATAATGTTGCTTGTGGCCACCACCGATATGACGGGTAGTGATACGGCCATTGTTGTTACGGCCACCGCTTTTGCTTAATTTCTCAAGCAACGGGGCATAAGGCTTACCCTTATGCAACTCCTGGTTAACCACCTTAACAACGTGGCGACGACCCGGAGATGTAGGTTTACATTTAACAATTGCCATTGTTTTACTCCTCCGACTTACTCTGCGCCGCCGATGAAGTCCAGATTCTGGCCTTCTTTCAGGGTGACGTAAGCTTTTTTCCAGTCGCTACGACGACCAACACGCTGACCGTGACGCTTACTCTTGCCTTTAACCAGCAAGGTGTTAACGTCTTCGACTTCGACTTCAAACAGTTTCTGCACTGCAGCTTTAATTTCTGCTTTGGTCGCGTCTTTGGCAACTTTGAGAACGATGGTGTTATTCTTTTCCATCGCAGCGGACGCTTTTTCAGATACATGCGGCGCGCGCAGTACTTTCAGCAGACGTTCTTCACGAATCATGCCAGCATCTCCTCAACTTGCTTCACAGCATCAGCAGTCATAACCACTTTATCGAAGGCGATCAGGCTAACTGGGTCGATACCGGCTACATCGCGAACGTCAACCTTGTACAGGTTGCGAGCTGCCAAGAACAAGTTCTCGTCCAGTTCACCCGTTACGATCAGCACATCTTCCAGAGCCATATCTTTCAGTTTCTGCGCCAGCAACTTAGTTTTAGGTGCTTCAACAGAGAACTTTTCGACAATGATCAGACGATCTTGACGTACCAATTCGGACAGAATGCTTTTCAGCGCGCCGCGGTACATCTTTTTATTTACTTTCTGACTGTGATCCTGAGGCTTCGCAGCAAAGGTCACACCACCTGAACGCCAGATTGGGCTCTTTACAGAACCTGCACGCGCACGGCCGGTGCCTTTCTGGCGCCACGGTTTCTTACCGGAACCTGTTACTTCAGCACGGGTCTTCTGAGCACGAGTACCTTGACGGGCACCTGCTGCGTAAGCAACAACAACCTGATGTACAAGCGCTTCATTGAAATCACGCCCGAAGGTAGTTTCGGAAACAGTCAGCGCGCCTTGCGCGTCTTTCATTACCAATTCCATTCCTATCTCCTCGACGTTACGCCTTGACAGCCGGTTTTACGATCAGGTTGCCACCGGTTGCTCCCGGTACAGCGCCCTTGACCAGCAGTAGGTTGCGCTCAGCGTCAACACGTACTACATCCAGGCTTTGAACAGTTACACGTTCATCACCCATATGGCCTGCCATTTTCTTGCCTTTAAACACTTTGCCCGGAGTCTGGTTCTGACCGATAGAACCCGGAACGCGGTGAGACAAGGAGTTACCATGGGTAGCATCTTGGGTACGGAAGTTCCAGCGCTTAACAGTACCGGCAAAACCTTTACCTTTAGACGTACCTGTAACGTCGACTTTCTTAACGTCTGCAAAGATTTCGACGCTAATTTCTTGGCCAGCAGTGAATTCTTGACCTTCTGGAAGGCGGAATTCCCACAGACCACGGCCAGCTTCTACGCCAGCTTTAGCGAAATGACCCGCTTCTGGTTTAGTAACGCGGTTAGCTTTTTTAGCACCGGTAGTTACTTGCACAGCACGGTATCCGTCGTTCTCCAGGCTTTTGACCTGAGTTACGCGGTTCGCTTCAATTTCGATAACAGTTACTGGGATTGAAACGCCATCTTCAGTGAAGATACGCGTCATACCCACTTTCTTACCGACTAAACCAATCATTGTTTCAACCTCTCAATCGCTCAATGACCTGATTAACCCAGGCTGATCTGCACGTCTACACCAGCAGCCAGATCCAGACGCATCAGAGCATCAACGGTTTTCTCGGTTGGCTCAACGATGTCAACCAGACGCTTGTGAGTGCGAATCTCGTACTGATCGCGCGCATCTTTATTGACGTGCGGAGAGATCAGAACGGTAAAGCGCTCTTTGCGAGTTGGCAGCGGGATCGGACCGCGAACCTGCGCACCAGTGCGCTTGGCAGTCTCGACGATTTCCGCAGTTGATTGATCGATCAAACGATGATCAAACGCTTTCAGGCGGATACGGATTCTTTGGTTCTGCATGAGACCAGAGCTCCAATTATTTATAAACGTAAATGATTACTCCTCGCACCCATTTCGATTGATGGGGGAGTGTAATCGTTCAACATATAACCCCCATATCGGGAGTATTGTTCAGTAACAGCACTAGGCTATGACTGACAGATTAGTTTCAATCTGACCAACCAAGATTAGGTAGGCCCGCGCATTATACGTAAATACCAGCAGGAAGCAAGTCAGTGTTGGAAATCTATGCAAAAACTTGCCAGATAATTTAATTAAGGGGATATAAGGTTAATTTGTGCGGTAGGAATGAAAAAAAGAGTGAGTCCAAGAAGGATTCTCACTCTTTTTGACTGCGTAATCTTATGGTTAATAAACAAGCTATCTTGCAAGTGTTTAGTCTTTCGCCAACTGTGCCTGAGAGTAGTTTTGTATACCTAAACGCTCAATCAGACTCAGTTCTGTTTCGAGCCAGTCAATATGGCCCTCTTCATCAGCAAGAATTTCTTTCAATAAATCGCGACTAACATAATCATGGATAGAATCAGCATAAGCAATACCTTCACGCAGATCCTTCGCCCCGGCGAGCTCGAGAGCTAAATCTGATTTCAGTATTTCCTCAACATCCTCGCCAATATTCAGCTTACCCAAGTCCTGTAAGTTAGGAATACCTTCGAGGAATAAAATACGTTCGATGTATTTATCGGCATGCTTCATTTCGTCTATAGATTCGTGATACTCCTTATCATTAAGGCGCATCAGCCCCCAGTTTTTAAACATTCGGGCATGGAGAAAATATTGATTGATGGCAACTAGCTCGTTGCCGAGTAGTGTATTGAGATGTGCAATTATCTTTTTATCGCCTTTCATAACTATACCCTCCGCTTCCAGTACACAAAGTGTAGTACCAGATGGCAAAGTGTGGGGAATACTTCTCCCTGCTAACTATTAGGCAACATCATTCATTTCTGGAATGTTCGCGCGTTCCTCGATCAGTATCTCTCTGGCCTGTCGGATGCACTTACCGCAGTCTGTACCAATGGGTACCAATTGACGCAGTTGTTTAATGGTATGTGGATGGTGCTGACGTACAGCTTTACGGATAACTTTGTCAGATACCGCATTACACAGACAAACATACATAGAGAGACTCACTTCTTAACCAATCTCTCAAGTGTAAATAAGAATGCGTGTTATTTCAATTAAGATTATTCACTTTATCAATAAAAAAGGGTGCCGAAGCACCCTTGGTTACTTGATCAATAAAATAATTAATCAGTAAAGCAATTAAGCGATAACTTTAGCAACAACACCAGCGCCTACAGTGCGGCCACCTTCACGGATTGCGAAACGCAGACCGTCGTCCATTGCGATTGGGTGAATCAAGGTAACAACCATGTTCACGTTATCACCAGGCATTACCATTTCAACGCCTTCTGGCAGTTCGATGGTACCGGTTACGTCAGTTGTACGGAAGTAGAACTGAGGACGGTAGCCTTTGAAGAACGGAGTATGACGGCCGCCTTCGTCTTTGCTCAGAATATAAACTTCTGAATCAAAGGTAGTGTGTGGTTTGATAGAACCTGGTTTAGCCAGAACCTGACCACGTTCGATATCTTCACGTTTGATACCACGCAGAAGAACACCAACGTTCTCACCAGCACGGCCTTCGTCCAGCAGTTTGCGGAACATTTCAACGCCAGTACAAGTAGATTTAACAGTATCTTTGATACCAACGATCTCTACTTCTTCACCAACTTTAACGATACCGCGCTCTACACGACCAGTTACAACAGTACCACGGCCTGAGATAGAGAATACGTCTTCGATTGGCAGCAAGAATGGCTTATCGATAGCACGTTCTGGCAGTGGAATATAAGTATCCAATGCTTCAGCCAGTTCGATAATTTTTGCTTCCCACTCAGGAACGCCTTCCAGTGCTTTCAGAGCTGAGCCCTTGATTACTGGAATGTCGTCGCCTGGGAAATCGTAAGCAGAAAGAAGTTCACGAACTTCCATTTCTACCAGTTCCAGCAGCTCTTCATCGTCAACCATGTCACATTTGTTCATGAATACGATCATGTATGGAACGCCAACCTGGCGACCCAACAGGATGTGTTCACGAGTCTGTGGCATAGGACCGTCAGTTGCAGCAACAACCAAGATCGCGCCGTCCATCTGAGCAGCACCGGTGATCATGTTTTTAACGTAGTCGGCGTGTCCTGGGCAGTCAACGTGCGCATAGTGACGAGTCGGGGTGTCATATTCAACGTGAGAAGTGTTGATGGTGATACCACGAGCTTTTTCTTCTGGTGCGTTATCGATCTGATCGAAAGCACGAGCGCTACCGCCGTAGGTTTTAGCCAGTACGGTAGTGATTGCTGCAGTCAGGGTAGTTTTACCATGGTCAACGTGGCCGATAGTACCGACGTTTACATGGGGTTTGTTACGTTCAAATTTTTCTTTAGACACGACTATATTCCTTACTCTGGTGCTCTACCACTTATGAGAGAGCACTGGATCATTGTTTTAAACCCGAAAGCTTATTTGCCACGGGCTTCGATAACGGCTTGAGCGACGTTACTCGGCGCTTCAGCATACTTCAGGAACTCCATAGAGTATGAAGCACGGCCCTGGGTCTGAGAGCGCAGGTCAGTAGCATAACCGAACATTTCAGACAACGGAACCTGGGCACGAATAGTCTTACCAGTTAACGTATCTTCCATACCTTCGATCATGCCACGACGACGACTCAGGTCACCCATTACGTCACCCGCATAATCTTCAGGGGTTTCGATTTCAACCTTCATTATTGGCTCAAGCAGAACTGGTTTAGCTCGTTTGAAACCTTCTTTAAAGGCGATAGAACCGGCTAATTTAAACGCCAATTCTGAGGAGTCAACATCATGGTAAGAACCGTAGTGCAGACGCACTTTAACGTCCACAACCGGATAACCAGCCAGAGGACCGGACTTCAGTTGTTCCTGGATACCTTTATCAACAGCAGGGATGAACTCTTTAGGAATAGAACCACCAACGATTTCGTTGACGAATTCATACCCAGCGCCACCCGGTGGTAACGGAGACATATCGATAACAACATGACCGTACTGACCACGACCGCCTGACTGCTTAGCGTGCTTACCTTCCACGTCCTTGACGGTATCGCGGATAGTTTCACGGTAAGCAACCTGAGGTTTACCGATGTTTGCTTCCACGCTAAATTCGCGGCGCATACGGTCAACCAGGATATCCAAGTGCAGCTCACCCATACCAGCGATGATAGTCTGACCTGATTCTTCGTCAGTCCACACACGGAATGATGGATCTTCTTTTGCCAGACGCCCCAGAGCCATACCCATTTTTTCCTGGTCGGCTTTGGTTTTTGGTTCAACGGCAACAGAGATCACTGGCTCAGGGAACTCCATACGTTCCAGAATGATCACATGCTTTGGATCACATAAGGTGTCACCCGTCGTCACGTCTTTCAGGCCGATCGCTGCTGCGATGTCGCCTGCGCGAACTTCTTTGATCTCTTCACGTTTGTTGGCGTGCATCTGTACGATACGACCCAAACGCTCTTCACGCGAACGTACTGAGTTCAGCACAGTGTCACCGGAGTTAACAATGCCAGAGTACACACGGAAGAATGTCAGGTTACCCACAAACGGGTCGGTAGCAATTTTGAATGCCAATGCAGAGAACGGCTCTTTGTCGTCTGAATGACGAACAGCCGGAGTATCTTTACCATCGTCCAAAATACCGTTGATTGCTTCAACGTCAGTTGGCGCTGGCAGATAATCGATAACTGCATCCAGCATTGCCTGTACGCCTTTGTTTTTAAACGCAGAACCACAGGTAACCAAGATAATTTCGTTGCGCAGAACACGTTGACGCAGAGCTTTCTTGATTTCTTCTTCGGTCAGCTCTTCGCCGCCCAAATACTTGTCCATCAACTCTTCAGACGCTTCTGCAGCCGATTCAACCAGATTCTGGTGCCATTCAGCAGCCAGCTCAGCCATATCAGCAGGGATCTCTTCGTATTCGAAGGTCACACCCAGATCGGCTTCATTCCAGTTGATCGCTTTCATTTTCACTAGATCGATAACACCAGTGAATTTCTCTTCCGCGCCGATTGCCAGTTGCAATGGAACTGGATTCGCGCCCAGACGAGCTTTAAGCTGGCCAACAACTTTCAGGAAGTTAGCACCCATGCGGTCCATTTTGTTAACGAACGCAATGCGTGGGACTTTATATTTGTTCGCCTGACGCCATACGGTCTCAGACTGTGGCTGAACACCACCAACTGCACAGTAAACCATTACCGCACCGTCAAGAACACGCATAGAACGTTCAACTTCAATGGTGAAGTCAACGTGCCCTGGGGTGTCAATGATATTGATGTGATGTGGTTCATACTGTTTAGCCATACCAGACCAGAAGCAGGTAGTAGCCGCAGAAGTAATGGTAATACCACGTTCCTGCTCTTGTTCCATCCAGTCCATAGTGGCTGCGCCGTTATGAACTTCACCGATCTTATGGTTTACACCGGTGTAAAACAGGATACGTTCGGTAGTGGTTGTCTTACCGGCGTCGATGTGAGCGCTGATACCGATATTACGATAGCGCTCAATGGGTGTTTTACGAGCCATTTGATTCCTCTATTGCCTTAGGCGTTCATTCGATTAACCATGCGGGTTAACTATTAAAGCGCCCGCATGGTTAGCATAGCTACTGCGTGGTAATTACCAGCGGTAGTGCGCGAACGCCTTGTTAGCTTCGGCCATACGGTGAACGTCTTCACGTTTCTTAACAGCAGAACCTTTGTTCTCTGCTGCGTCAGACAGTTCATTCGCCAAGCGCAAAGCCATGGATTTATCACCGCGTTTACGAGCAGCATCAACGATCCAACGCATTGCCAAGGCATTACGACGAACCGGACGAACTTCAACTGGTACCTGATAAGTAGAACCACCAACGCGGCGAGACTTAACTTCGACAGTCGGGCGCACGTTATCCAGAGCTACTTCGAAAGCTTCCAGAAAATCTTTACCAGAACGCTGAGCCAGGGTTTCCAGCGCGGTATAGACGATTGCTTCTGCAGTAGATTTTTTACCATCTACCATCAGGATATTTACAAATTTAGCCAGCAATTCAGATCCGAACTTAGGATCTGGCAAAATTTTACGCTGACCAATTACACGACGACGTGGCATGGAAATACTCCGTTGTTAATTCAGGGTTGTCCAAAACTCTAAGAGTTTATTTTGACATTAATGTGAAAATGTTTGGCCTTACTTAACGGAGAACCATTAAGCCTTTGGCTTCTTCACGCCGTACTTAGAACGTGATTGCTTACGGTCTTTAACACCTGAGCAGTCAAGCGCGCCGCGGACGGTGTGGTAACGCACACCTGGCAAGTCTTTTACACGACCGCCACGGATCAGGATCACGGAGTGTTCCTGTAGGTTATGACCTTCACCGCCAATGTAGGAGGTGACTTCAAAACCGTTAGTTAAACGCACACGGCAAACTTTACGCAGTGCGGAGTTAGGTTTTTTCGGGGTGGTGGTATATACGCGGGTACATACACCACGTTTCTGCGGGCATGCTTCCAGCGCAGGAACGTTGCTTTTAGCAACCTTCATGCTGCGTGGCTTGCGAACCAGCTGGTTAATCGTTGCCATTATTAAAAAAGCTCCTGGTTTTTTGCTTCGTAAACACGTGATAAATCCCCCTCGTTTGCACGACTGGCAGAGAACGAGGACGCAGAATTTTATGGCTGACTATCTAAGGTGTCAAGAAATATACAGCATTGACTGCATTACCATGCCAGTTGTTGCTGATGTTTTAGGGTCAAATCCACGAAGTGAGTATAGCCGATTAGCGTAGCGCTGTCTGAAATTTGACCAGACAAACCACGTGCAATAACGTCATCTTCTAACACAAATAGAGAAGCTGGGTTATTTAACAATAGCTTAAGACTTTCACTGTTTTTCAAAACAGTCATAACGCCATCTTGTAGAAAGAGAATCTCATCTTCAGATGTGACTAATCTCAGCAAAGCAGATAAATCGCAACGATAAGGGGAATGACTGACGGTATACAGCATTATAGCGACCCAAATCCCATTAAAAAGTCAGCACAACATCATAAGTTGCCAATTGGCGACGTAAATTTACCGGAGATAATACCTCGACATCAAGGATCCAGTTCGTCACACAACTCAACCCGCGTTGCTCTAATGAGTCTTCGCAGATATAACAATCCTCAACATCGTACAGGGGTAAGACACCGAAAGTGGCAATATAGTTTCTGGCGAGAATTATTTCCGGTTGTTGCTGAGGTAATAGCTGCAAGACACCATCTGACAGAAAGAATACACCTAAATCTTCGCTTAATGCCGATGTAGCCAGTAAGGCATCCAACCCTTCCCGCCCTGCCGAATTGCCATGCGGACCTTGGGTGAAAACAAAAGCGACACGTTTCATTGCCATTAAAATTGCACCATGCGATCACAGGTCAATGCGGCTTCGGCTAACGCACCCAAGCCGGTTAAGGTAAAACCCGGTTGCAGATTCGCTGCCGCAAGATTGAGTTGTTCGGCTTCCTGTTGGTCGGTTACACCACGGCGTAATGCCGCCGCCACACACACATGCAACATAACAGCATGTTCAGCCGCCAATTGTTGCCACGCCCTTACCAAGTCAAATTCATCACTGGCAGGGGCAGTTAATTGGTTAGCGTTCAAAACGCCTTCGCGATAGAAGAAAACACTCACCAAACTGTGACCTGAATTTATCAGCGCTTGTGCAAATTGATAAGCACTACTGGCCTGCTGCGTACCATAAGCAGGCCCAGTGACCATAAGACAATATCTTTTCACGCCAGACATTAACGGTCGTGCCCTACAAGGTCGCCACTTTTGAATTGGCGAATGTAGAGATAGACGGTGTGTTTAGAGATATTAAGCCGTTCTGCAACCTGATTGATGGCATCTTTGATATCAAAAATACCCTTTTCATAAAGATTAAGTACCACTTGGCGGTTCTTCGCATTGTTAGAAACATTACGGTCCGCATTGACTTCTTCGATGGTAAATTCAAGTGTTTGCGCCACCAAATCATCAACAGATGAGGCAAAGTTGACCGAGGAAGCAACTTCCTGCGTTTCCGGCGGCATAAACGTTTGGATGATTTGTGAGAAAGGCACATCCAGATTCATGTTGATGCACAGCAAGCCAATAACACGCTGGTCACGGTTACGGATAGCGATAGTGACTGATTTCATCAGTACACCACTTTTGGCTCTGGTGAAATAAGCTCTTGAAACACTGCTATCAGCACCGGCCATATCGTGCAACATCCGTAGAGCCAAGTCGGTTATCGGTGAACCAATTTGCCTTCCAGTGTGTTCTCCATTCGCAATTCTTACCGCAGAGCTTTTCAGATCTTCCAGTGAGTGCAGAACGATTTCACAGTGGCCGCCAATAAGCATAGCTAAGCCATCAACGACAGCTTCGTATGATTTTAGTATTTCATGGTCCGTCTGACTGAACGGACGTTCATCCAGTAAATCCAGTTCACTGGTTTCGCTACTGAGAAGCGAATTAGACATCGAAGACACCATCCTCTAGGTAAAGCCTGTCTCAATATCGTTGGCAGACTCATAACTCAATATCTTAGATTTTAAGTCTAGCAAATATGCTGAGATAAAATCCTTGCGTTTGCGCGTGATATTGACGTTAAGCCCACAAGCCATAAACCGTCAAGTTATCAACGAACAGAAGTGAAAATTGATAGATGTGCCGCAAAAAAAACCGCCACGACAATTATCGCAGCGGTTATAAGCAGAATCGGTGAACTAAGCTGAATTACTTCTTCGCTTTTTCGCCTGCAGCTGCTGCTGGTTGCTCTTCTGGAGCATCAGCTTTTGGTGCCGCTTTCACATCTAACAGTTCTACATCGAATACCAGAGTAGAGTTAGCTGGGATACCTGGGACGCCAGTTTTGCCGTAAGCCAGTTCTGGTGGGATAACCAGGGTGATCTTGCCACCTTTTTTGATTTGCTTCAGGCCTTCAGTCCAACCTGGGATAACACCGTCCAAGCGGAAGGATAATGGCTCACCACGCTTGTAGGAGTTATCAAACTCAGTGCCATCAGTCAGTGTCCCTTTGTAATTAACAACCACGGTATCACTGTCTTTTGGTGCTTCACCAGTACCGGCTTTCTCTACTTTGTACAGCAGGCCAGATGCGGTTTTCTTCACATCTTTTTCTTTAGCGAAAGTATCGCGATACTTAGCGCCCTTATCGGCATTTTCTTTAGCGTCCTGCTCCATTTTTGCCTGAGCAGAAGCTTTTACGCGAGCTTCAAAACTTTGCAGAGTGCTTTCAATTTCTGCATCAGTCAGTTTGCTTTTGTTAGCAAACGCGTCCTGAACACCGGCGATCAACTGGTCTTTATCCAGTTTAATACCCAGCTTTTCTTGTTCTTTTAGGGAATTATCCATGTAACGCCCTAATGATGCGCCTAATGCATAAGCAGATTGCTGGTCATCATTTTTAAATGCGCTATTGGTCGTTGCTGGCGCGGCTGCGGTTTTGGCTGCTTCAGCAGCGAAAGTAGCAGAGGTATTCAGGGTCAGCGCCATGGTGGTAGCCAGTAGCGTTACTTTAAACAGTGATTTCATCCATTTCTCCATTGGCTTAAGGACACTTACCCCAAGCAACGATTATAAGTGTAACTTGTACTATAACTGTCTGTGCGAACACAAAACAATCTCTATGCTGATGCTATTAAGTGATATTAAGACTTTTTTTACTACAAGAAGTTTCGTTTTATCGATATCTTGATCCTCGCAAGGCAATCACGGCGTTTTACAGGTAGAATCGCCCCTCCCCTGTTTTTTCTCTATGAGTATCAAATAGGAAGTAATAAGAGGGTATGGTTTGCAGTCATGAGAGGAAATTAATATGGAACAATCCCTGTTTGAACAACGGCTGGAAATGCTGGAAAGCCGTCTGGCATTTCAGGAAGTGACGATTGAGGAACTCAATTTGATCGTGACGGAGCACCAAATGGAAATGACCAAATTGCGGGAGCATCTGCGCTTGTTGACCGATAAACTGCGCGAATCTCAGTCTTCCATGATGGCCTCGCCAGCAGAAGAGACACCGCCTCCGCATTATTAATGCGGATAGCAAAAAGCCAGCCGCAAGGCTGGCTTTTGACTGACAGAGTCAGATCTTAGTGACAGCCACAGCCGCCCTTACCACAACCACCTTTACCATGTTCATGATCGTGGTCACTCTCATCATGGCCATGACCGCCACAGCAACCATCACCGTGTTCATGATGATGATCATGCTCGCCATGTACGTGGCCATGTTGCAGCTCTTCTTCTGTTGCTTCACGGATAGCAACCACGTCAACGTGGAAGTTCAGATCCTGACCCGCCAGCATGTGGTTACCATCAACCACCACGTGCTCATCTTCAACAGCAGTGATCTCTACCGGTACTGGACCTTGATCGGTATCAGCCAGGAAACGCATGCCAACTTCCAGCTCGTCAACACCCATAAAGACGTCTTTCGGTACGCGCTGCACCAGATTTTCATCATAGCTGCCGTAGCCTTCGTCTGCATTCACGCGCACATCAAAGCTGTCGCCAGCTTCATGACCTTCGAGCGCTTTTTCCAAACCAGCGATCAGGGAACCGTGTCCATGCAAGTAGTCCAACGGCGCACTCACCGGAGACTCATCAACTAAAACACCGTCTTCTGTACGTACCTGGTAAGCCAGGCTGACCACCAAGTCTTTTGCTACTTTCATGATATCTCCTACCCTTGGAACAAAAATTGGCACAGATTGTAGCTGAAATCTGCACCGCTGTACCCACCAGCATAAAAAATCGCGAAGGATAACGCTACTCGGGATGGAAAATACCGATCACTTGTTCATGCGGGCGGACGTGTTGATTGACCTGTTCATCCGTCTGGCGTTGATGGTGACCACACTTGACACACTCCACCACCTCCACGTGATCTTCACGCCATAAAGCCAAGGTATCCAATGCCTTACATTTTGGACAAACCGCTCCAGCGATAAATCTTTTGCGCGTTTTTGTCTTATTAAGAGCACTTGTCATCGTTTTCTCCGACATTATTCGTATTCATCCCACCCATCTAACTGCCGACTTTCATGTAGCATTTCTCGCTGGAAAATATCTTCCAGTTCACGGCGGGCCTCTTTAACTCTGGAGATTTGCGCCACATCACCATGATGCTGCGGCACCAATTCACGCAGCATCCGCATATCAAGACGACGGAAATGTTGTTGCGCCCGATAAGCTTGATGTGGATGCATTCCCAATCCCAATAGCGTTTTACGCCCCAACTCCAGCGCACTGGAAAAGGTTTCGCGGGTGAAGTCTTTGACGCCATTTTGCAACAGTTCATGTGCTTCAACACGCCCTCTGGCACGCGCCAGAATGTGCAAATCAGGGAAATGTTGCTGGCACAGATGCACCAATGTCATGGTATCTTCCGGCTCATTACAGGTGATAACAATAGCTTTAGCTTTTTCCGCGCCGGCGGCCCGCAACAGTTCCAATTCGGTGGCATCGCCGTAATAGACTTTGTAACCGTATTTGCGCATCACACTCACCGCACTGACATCACGTTCTAACACGGTAATACGCATTTTGTTCGCCATCAGTAGGCGGCCAATCACCTGACCAAATCGCCCAAAACCAACAATAATCACCTGCGGATCATTATCTTCCACGAACGGCTTCTCATCGCTCTCTTCCTGCGCGTTATAACGGCGGATCAGAATGCGATCGATAGCCTGCATCAATAATGGTGTCGTCATCATCGACAACGTAACCACCACCAGCAGCAATGCCAGTTGTTCAGCATTTAGAACATGTTGAGAGAATGCAGCGGAGAACAAGACGAAAGCAAATTCACCGCCCTGACTGAGCACTCCGGCAAATTGCAAGCGCACCGAACGGCGCAAGCCAAATGTACGTGCCAAACCATACAATACGGTGCCTTTGATAAATACCAGCGCCAGCACACCTAACAACACATCCAGCAGGTGAGTGAATAGCACACCAAGATTCAGCGCCATCCCAACCGAAATAAAGAACAACCCGAGCAATAACCCTTTAAAAGGTTCGATGGCAATTTCCAGTTCGTGCTGAAATTCACTTTCGGCCAGTAATATCCCGGCGATAAATGTCCCTAACGCCATCGATAGGCCCAATGCATCCATAAACAGTGCAGAACCTAATACCACCAGTAATGCGGCCGCAGTAAAAACCTCCCGCACACCAGAGGCGACAATATAGCGAAACAAGGGGCGCAGCAGATAGCGACCACCAATCAACATGCCCGCAAACGCCGCAACTTTAATACCAATTTTGACCCAATCATTGGCAGCACCACCGCCCCCCGCCAGAATAGGGATCAACGCCAAAGCAGGTATAACCGCCATATCCTGGAACAGTAACACCGAGAATCCGAGCTGCCCGCCTTCGTTGCGGTTCATGCCTTTTTCCCGCATTAGCTGCAATGCCATCGCGGTCGAGGACATTGCTAAACCAATGCCACCGATAACCGCCGCCTGCCAGGCGAACTGAGTGAAATAGAGTAATGCCCCCAATACTGCCGCTGTAATAACAACCTGACCCGCACCGACACCAAAAATAGAGCGCCGCAACTGCCATAGCTTGGCTGGATTCAACTCCAACCCAATGATAAACATCAGAAACACCACACCAAGCTCGGAGAAGTGCAGTATTTCGTCAACATCACGTATAAAACCTAACCCCCATGGACCAATAGCAATACCGGCTATCAGATAACCCAACACCGCACCAATACCCAGGCGTTGAGCAATAGGAACCGCAACCACAGCGGCAAATAAAAATAATAAAATGGCAGTAAGTAGCGCTGAGCCTTCCATATATCAGTGCCCTCCCGCAGGCAACGGCGACAGCAACCACTGCGTATAAGCTTGCGCATGGCTGGCTAAGACTTCCGGTTTCTGACGTCGCGCCCAGTATATAATCATCGGGTTCATCCAATGCATATGGCACATAGCCGCTGTCAATTCGAAAGGGCGCAGAATATCTTCCATCGGATAGCGGTTATAGCCCCCTACCCGATAGGCCCCTTCCGGTTCGCCGGTGGTAATTACCGAGCGCCAATACTTACCCGTCAGAGCATGACCACCCACACCATTGGCAAACCCACGAGCTAATACCCGGTCCAGCCACTCCTTCAGCAACGCCGGGCAACTGTAGGTATAGAGAGGATGTTGAAATACAATAACTTGATGCTCACGTAGCAATTGCTGCTCATGGTGAATATCAATAAAGAAATCAGGATAATGTGCATAGAGATCGTGCACAGTAACATGTTCTAACTGCTGCACCGGTTGCAGTAAAACCCGGTTTGCCACCGAGTCTTGTGATTCCGGATGGGCATACAGCAGCAAAACCTTCGGTGGCTGCGACATCATTCCCCTCCAAAGCGTCGTCAGGGTCCGGTTTTTCCGTTACCATACTTCGCAAAGACTAAAAAAGACTAAGATTTATACCCAAAGTCATTGGCGTTACCCGTCGGTAGCGACAAGAACCACGGGGATAATAATTTAACATATACCCAAAATAATTCGAGTTGCAGGAAGGCGGCAAGCGAGAGAATCCCGATGAGCTTACTAGAGTAAGTGATTCGGGTGAGCGAGCGCAGCCAACACACATGCAGCTTGAAGTATGACGGGTAAACTCTAAACATACGGCACTCTATGATTGTTTTTTCTTCGCTTCAAATACGACGTGGTACCCGCGTCTTGCTGGACAACGCTACAGCAACGATTAATCCTGGCCAAAAGGTCGGGCTGGTCGGCAAAAACGGTTGTGGTAAATCCACCCTGCTGGCGTTGCTCAAAGGCGAACTGAGCGCCGATGGGGGCAATGCCACTTTCCCCAGTAACTGGGCACTGGCCTGGGTTAATCAGGAAACTCCGGCACTGGATATTCCGGCGATAGAGTATGTTATCGACGGGGATCGCGAATATCGCCAATTGGAGGCCGAACTTCAGGCCGCTAATGAAAAAAACGATGGTCATGCCATCGCCACCGTGCACGGCAAACTTGATGCCATCCATGCCTGGACAATTCAATCCCGTGCCGCCAGTTTGCTACACGGGCTGGGGTTTTCTCAAGAGCAATTACAGCAACCGGTACGTTCATTTTCCGGCGGCTGGCGCATGCGCCTTAACCTGACCCAAGCGCTGGTTTGCCGCTCTGATTTGCTGCTACTGGATGAACCAACCAACCACTTGGATTTAGATGCGGTTATCTGGCTGGAAAAGTGGCTGAAAAGCTATTCTGGCACGCTGGTTTTAATTTCTCATGACCGCGATTTCCTTGATCCTATTATTGATAAGATTCTGCATATTGAACAGCAGACGCTGAATGAATATACCGGTAACTATTCATCTTTCGAACGCCAGCGAGCGACCAAGCTCTCGCAGCAGCAGTCGATGTATCAGCATCAGCAAGAAAAAGTGGCGCATTTACAAAGCTATATCGACCGTTTCCGTGCACAGGCGACTAAAGCCAAACAAGCTCAGAGCCGCATCAAGATGCTTGAGCGGATGGAACTGATTGCACCTGCCCATGTGGATAACCCATTCCACTTCAGCTTCCGTACACCGGAAAGTTTGCCTGACCCCCTACTCCGCATGGAGAAAGTGAGCGCAGGCTATGGTGATCGTACGATTTTGCAGTCCATTAAGCTCAATCTGGTCCCCGGCTCACGCATCGGTCTGTTGGGGCGCAATGGTGCGGGTAAATCTACGCTAATTAAGTTACTAGCCGGCACTTTAGAGCCACAAAGCGGTGAGATTGGTTTATCCAAAGGGATTAAACTGGGTTACTTCGCCCAGCATCAGTTGGAGTTTTTGCGTGCGGATGAATCACCGCTACAGCATATGAGCCGCCTGGCACCCAAAGAGTCGGAACAACAACTGCGCGACTATTTAGGTGGCTACGGTTTTCAGGGCGATCAGGTTACTGACCCAACGGCCCGCTTCTCCGGCGGTGAAAAAGCACGTTTAGTACTGGCACTGATTATCTGGCAGCGCCCTAACCTATTGCTACTCGATGAGCCAACCAACCACCTTGATCTTGATATGCGTCAGGCGCTAACCGAAGCCTTAATTGATTTTGAAGGCGCATTGGTGGTGGTTTCCCATGACCGCCATTTACTGCGTTCCACCACCGATGACCTCTATCTGGTGCATGATGGCAAAGTAGAGCAATTCGACGGCGATTTAGAAGATTATCAGCAATTTTTGGTCGATGTGCAGCGCCAGCAAAGCCAGCAGGATAATCCGACAAAAGAGTTGTCAGGTAATAGTGCCCAACAGCGTAAAGATCAAAAACGCCGTGAGGCAGAGTTCCGAACCCAGACTCAGCCATTGCGTAAGCAGATTATGACGCTGGAAAAACAGATGGATAAGCTCAGTACCGAGCTGGCAGTCATCGAAGAACAATTGGCTGATTCTGCCTTATACGATATTGCACGTAAGGCTGATTTGACCCAATGTTTACAGCAGCAGACGCAAGTGAAAACCAAACTTGAAGAGACTGAAATGCACTGGCTAGATGCTCAGGAGCAGTTGGAGAACCTCACTAAGATATTTGAAGCGGGATAACCCGCTTTTCAGAAAACGCCAGTATTAAGGATAATAAGATCATGACTAATAAGGATATTAGTGTGGTGGTTCCGGTATTTAATTGCGCCGCTTACCTCACACAACTACTGGATTCATTGTACCAGCAGTCGGGTGTGTCATTGGAAATCATTGCCGTCAATGATGGTTCGACCGATGACAGCCTGACGATATTAGTAGCCGCCGCGCGCCGTGATTCGCGGCTGGTCATTGTTAATCAGGCCAATCAGGGGCTTTCTGCGGCCCGTAATGCCGGAATCGCTCGGGCAACCGCCCCCTGGATTGCTTTTGTTGATGGCGATGACTGGCTGGCCTCTGATGCTTTATCAACTTGGTTGCAACAGGCCAATCGGCAGCAATTAGATTTATTGATAGGTAATGGTTTTACCTTTACCACTGATCCCCACCTAGCGCCCAGCAGCCCCTTGTTATATAAACAGCCGTGGAGCGAGATACTTAGCGGCCAGCAATGGGTTATTCGCAGTATTGAACATAATGAGTGGCCACATTATGTATGGCTACAATTGATTCGGCGCGAATTGGTCGCGACCCATCAACTTGCATTCATCCCTGGAATGCTACATGAAGATATTCTGTGGACCACCCATCTGGCACTCGCCGTACAACGTGTCGGTTTCTGTGATACGCCATTTTATGGTTATCGCACCAACCCACACTCCATCACCCTCTCTCCGTCACCCCAAGCCTTGTTGGCTCGCGCCAATAGCTATCTTAGAATTATTAACGCGCTAATTAACCTTTCTGCCACGCAACAACCGCCGTTATGCCGTGCGCTGTTACGTCACGCTAATCAGGAGAGCGGCCATTTTTTTGGGTTGATGCGTAAGAGATTATCCCCGTCACCAGAACGTTCGGCACTCGCGGCTGAGTTTAAGGCATTAGGCTTACCCAAAGCGCTGTTTCAGGGCGCGGGGAATATCAGTGAGTTCTGGCGAGCGGTACGTTTATCAGTCACTCTATGGCGTTATGCGCAGCAGAAGCATTCATTATCAAAATAGATCTCAAATTTACGTTTATTTTTGTTATTACTCAGGAAATTTTCATGTTTAATAAGGCATAAAATTACTTCTGGGAATATGTATAGATGCAGCGCATTTTGGTTATCCGAATTGATTTCCTTGGCGATCTGGTTTGTACCACTGCTTTATTACATGCATTAAAGCAGCGCTGGCCAGCAGCCGAAATTCATGTGCTGGCAAATAAATACAATCGAGATGCACTGGCACGTAACCCCGATATCAGCACCGTTCACACCTACGTTTACAGTAAGCAATGTGAAAGAAACCAACAACCGGGCAGGATCAAGGCGCTGTTTAATCGTCTGGCCCTGATTTGGCGACTGCGATGTTTACGTTTTGATTTACTGGTTATCCCTAACGGTGGCATGAACAAAAACAGTATCCAGTTCGCTAAACAACTTAATGTGGGCCCCATTCCCGAACGAAACGCAACAAACCATCATGCGTTATGCAGCGAGTAGATACTCTAAAAATACCTCATTCGGTGAGCTGTATTCCAGAGATTTGCGCCCCCGAGTGTTGAGGATGTGCTCCAGTCTCGCAATATCTTCATCGCTGACGCCATTAAAATCGGTTCCTTTCGGATAAAACCGCCGTATCAGACCGTTGGTATGCTCATTCAACCCCCGCTCCCAGGAATGATAAGGCCGGGCAAAGTAAACCTTTGCGCCCGTTACCTGAGTGATGTCCTTATGTTTCGCAAACTCGGGTCCGTTATCTGCCGTCAGGGTTTTAAACTCACAGAAAGTATTCGCCACGATGTCCCTGAACGCTTCCACGACGCTCTCAGCGCACTTATTGGGGAGTTTACGGATAATGACCTGCTTTGTGGCTTTGTCCACGACCGTCAGCAGGAATGACTTCTGGTCTTTGCCAAAAATCGTATCGATTTCAACATGCCCGGGAACCTGTTTGAGTTCAGCCTCAGCAGGCCTGTGCTCAATGCCAACCCTGTCCGGGATGGGCGTGCGTCCGGGCTCACCCGTATCATAGCGATAGCGTTTACCCCGGTGAGGGAGCTGAAGGTAAAGCTTACCGCCAGCCTGTCTGTCCGAACGGATATAGCGGTAGAGTGAAGTGGAATACTGAATTTGGCCATTTGAAAAGAACTGCTATTGTCAGTTCATCAACCAAACAGGTGGCATAATGACCAACAAATTTAGTCCTGAATTCAAACGTGAATGTGCGCAACTGGTCCTACTGCATAATTACACACAACCGGAAGCGGCTAAGGCGATGAATGTCAGTATCTCTGCGCTGAAGCGATGGATTTATCAGATCCGCGATGAAACCAACGGGAAAACACCGAAAGCATCCGCCATAACCCCAGAGCATATCGAAATACAGGCGCTTAAGAAAAGGTTACAACGTGTTGAAATGGAAAACGATATTCTAAAAAAGGCTACCGCGCTCTTGATGTCAGACTCCCTGAACAATTCTCGTTAGTTGAGAAACTCAGGACGCGCTTTCCTGTTGCCTTTATTTGCAATGTGTTCGGGACCCATCGCAGCAGTTATCGCTACTGGTCAAGTCGGCCACGGCTGCCTGATGCAAAACGCATCGTCTTACAGGGACTGGTTCGTGAAGTACACCGTGTCAGTAATGGCTCAGCGGGAGCAAGAAGTATTGCCGAGATGGTGAGTGCAAAAGGTGTCCCGTTAAGTCGCTGGCGAGCCAGTAAGATAATGAAAGAGCTTAATATTGTCAGTTGCCAGCAACCGGAGCATCGCTACAAAAAAGCCACAAAAGAGCATGTGGATGTCCCTAATCATCTGGATCGCCAGTTTGCAGTAACAGAGCCTAATCAGGCCTGGTGCGGCGACGTGACCTATATCTGGACGGGCAAACGCTGGGCTTATCTGGCGGTTGTTCTGGATTTATTTTCCCGCAAGCCAATAGGCTGGGCGATGTCGTTTTCTCCAGACTCAGCCCTAACAGGAAAAGCATTAACGATGGCCTGGGAAGCCCGGGGGAAACCGGCTGACGTTATGTATCATTCTGACCAAGGAAGTCACTATACCAGCAAGGAATTTAGACGGTTACTGTGGCGTTATCGGATAAAGCAAAGCATGAGTCGACGTGGGAATTGCTGGGACAACAGTCCAATGGAGCGATTTTTTCGCAGTCTTAAATCAGAATGGGTACCCAACTGTGGATACGCTAATTTTGGCGAAGCAAATAACGCCATAACGAATTACATCATTGGCTATTACAGCCAACTCAGACCCCACCAATACAATGGTGGATTAACACCCAATGAATCAGAGCGATTATTTTGGGAAAGCTCTAAAACCGTGGCCAATTTTTGTTGACCACTTCAGAGGGTATTTTTGCTGACGGCGATATCAAACTGGATTTTCAGTCTCCCACAGATAACCTCAGGGGAGGTATGTACAGCCAGCGCCTGCCGGAGAAAGTCTTGTGTCTGCTGGCCCAGAGGGAAACAGGCATTGTGTGCCGAGGTGGCGCCCCGCCGTTGTCTGGCTAAGGCATCAGCGCGTCTGGAGGAGTAAAGTCCGTTGAAAGCGGGGTCCGTATTACGCCTGAGCTCCCGGCTCAGGGTAGAGCGAGAGACATCCAGTTCTCTGGCAATGCAGGACTGATTAACGCCTTCAGCTTTTCGTTTTTCGATGTAAAAGCGCTCATGCTGAGTCAAATGTTTTCCCTTCATGCAACAGGGTCTCCGACAGGGTCAATACGGCTATTTTATCCGTACCTGACCGGTGGGTCACTTTGTTGCATTTCGTTTGGGAATTGGCGTGGTCGATAACCGCTGGCATAACCCGGGCAGTGAATTTGATGACCGCAATCCTGACCATGTGACCAATCGGCCAATACGCCATGAGGCACTGTCAGGTTTTGCACTGCTACCCGAACTGGGGCGGGTCGACATCGATACGCTCAAGTTACATCTCTATCCTGACCCACAATTGCAGGCAAAATGGCAGGCAGAATTAGGTGAACGCAATCAGCCACGCATCGGGCTGTTTGTCTCGAATAAAGCACCGCAACGGCGTTGGTCGTGGGAAAAGTGGCAACAGTTAGCACTGAAGCTCAGTGATCAGGCCGAGATAGTGATTTTGTATGATCCCATCGCACCGCCAAGTGAACAGCAACTGGCGAGCATCCACGGCCGAAGTCTATTCACACCGTCAGTTGATGAGTTCGTGGCCGCAGCCAGTCAATTGGATGTAGTTATTTCGGCTGATAGCGCACCGGTCCATATCAGTTCAGCATTACAGATCCCGGTCGTCGCACTGTTTGAGTCGCGGCCAGAAAAATACCGGCGCTGGTACCCGTTAACCCGCCATGTGTTGTTACATGCCGGGCCACAGGTTGATGACATCACCGTTGATGCTGTTGACGCAGCGGCCCGCTCATTGTTAATCACAGACTAAATCAAACCGCCCGTTAACCAGGCCGGTACACCGGCCTATCCCCCAGAATAGTCGCCCGATGCATCACCCGCCGCTGTGGCAGATAATCGGCATTGGCATAGTGCTGGGTGACACGGTTATCCCACATCGCCACATCATCCTGCTGCCAGCGCCAGCGTACTTGAAACTCGGGTTTGGTGGTGTGCGCAAACAGGAAACGCAGTAAAGCATCGCTCTCTTTATCACTCAACTCAACGATTCGGGTGGTGAATCCTTCATTGACGAACAATGCCTGACGCCCACTCACCGGATGGGTACGTACCACCGGATGCAATATCGGCGGATTATTCTCTTTAGCCAGTAGCCATCGTTGATGCTCTTCCGGGGTCGCACGATGTTTGTGCTCGGGGAAGGAGTGCGCGAAGTCATGCTCGGCCTGTAAACCGGCCAAAAGCTGTTTAAACGGAGCAGAAAGTGCGTCATAAGCCGCAATCCCACTGCTCCACAAGGTATCACCACCGGTTGGCGGTAGCTGCTTTGCCGCTAGAATCGCACCTAATGGCGGATTGGCAATAAACGTCACGTCGGTGTGCCAGTTATCGTTGTCCGGCGGATTATTATCATGGGTATCCAGCACGATAATCTCCTCACACTCTTTGGTGTGCGGATAAACCGGATGAATATGTAAATCACCAAAACGCCCGGCCAGTTCACGTTGCTGTAATGGCGTGATGGGCTGATTGCGGAAAAACAGTACCTGATGTTTGAGTAACGCGTGATAAAGCTGTTCAAACTGACTATCACCCAACGGGCGGGCAATATTAATATTCTCAACCAAAGCACCAATATGCGGCCCTAACGGCGTGACTACCAAGCGTTCATTCATTGCTGTGCTCCATACCAAGGTGTTAGCCGACGTTGGATCGCCCGCAAACTTAGCTCCATACCAAAAGCGATAATAGCAATCACACTGATGCCGGCGATGACGACATCGGTTGCGAGAAATTCACCGGCTGATTGCACCATAAACCCCAATCCGCGCGTAGCGGCAATAAGCTCCGCAGCCACCAACGTTGACCACCCCACACCCAACCCTATGCGGATACCGGTTAAGATTTCTGGCAAGGCGCTGGGGAGCACCACAAACCATAAAACCTGCCAGCGACTGGCCCCCAATGCACGAGCAGCTCTAACCCGCACCTGTGCCACGCTACGCACGCCAGCCACAGCGGCTAACGTCACCGGCGCAAATATCGCCAGATAAATCAGCAGGATCTTTGAGGTTTCACCAATGCCGAACCAGATAACCATAAGGGGTAAATAGGCTAAGGGGGGAACGGGGCGATAAATCTCAATCAGTGGGTCCAACACACCCCGTACGGTGCTGCTTAGCCCCATCGCAATGCCCGTTGGAACACCAAGTGCGACCGCAGCGAGTAATGCGATGAGAATTCGCCCCAAACTGGCAGCCAGATGTTGCCATAGCGTGGCATCCATAAACCCCTGCGGGCTGGCAATCACCAATAACTGATGTAATACCTGCTGCGGCGCGGGTAAAAAGAGTGGGCTGATAAGCTGTAACGCCGTCACCGCCCACCACAACGCGACCACCACAATCAGAGTAGTGATGCTAAGCCACAGGCCATTACCCGCAGGTAAACGGCGAACCGCTTTCTTGGCAATCAGCGGGGGTTCATCGTTAGCCGGTAGGCGGTGAACCGGCAGCGTGACGGCTTGATTACGTAACGTGCTGTGCAGGCTCATATCAATACCTCCCGTTGCTGGAAGACTTTACCCAACACATATTCGCGGCGGGCGATAAATTCAGGATCAGACTTAATGGATCGGCATGGCTCACCAGCGGCATAACGCCGACCAAAATTCAGCGACAGTCGTTCGACCACCTGCCCCGGCCCTGGAGACAGCAATAACAGCTCGCTGGCCAGAAACACCGCCTCTTCGATATCGTGGGTGATCAGCAAAATTTGTTTACCGATATCACGCCAAATAGTCAGCAACAGCTCTTGCATCTGCTCGCGGGTAAAAGCATCCAGCGCGCCAAACGGCTCATCCAACAGCAACAAGCGCGGGTCAACCGCCAGTGCACGGGCAATCCCTACTCGTTGGCGCATCCCACCAGAGAGTTGCCAGATAAGGTGATGTTCAAAACCAGCTAACCCTACCCGATGAAGCATTTTCAGGGCAGTTTCGCGCCGCTGTTGTTTGCTTAATCCTGCCAGTTGCAGGCCAAACTCCACATTGCTGACCACATCCCGCCACGGCAGTAAGCCCTCATGCTGGAACACCACTCCCCGTTCGGCACTCGGGCCGTGAACCGGTATATCATCCAGAGTGATGCTGCCAGCTGAAGGCTCCATAAATCCGGCAATTAGATTCAATAACGTGGTTTTACCGCAACCTGATGGCCCCAATACCACGAGCAACTCTCCAGATGCGATTTGTAGTGACACATCCTGTAAGGCAGGTTTGCCCTGATATTCGGCCCACAGGCCGCGCACGTTTAGCATGATGACTCCTAGGACTGCGGTGTGGCCTGCACTGCTTTCACAAAGCGGTCAGTGACGAAATCACTATAATCACTGGCAATTTGCGGGATTTTGCCTTGCTCTTTCAGGAACGCGGCAGTATCGCGGATGGCCTGATCCACTGGTTGACCCAGTTGCGTTATCTGCTCAGCGACAGGCAAATAAGTATTGCCCTTCACCAGCTCCGGCACTTGATCGGTAGGGACACCACTTAAGCGCGAAAGCTGCCCCAGATACTGCTGATTTTTCAGCCATTGTTCTGGTTGGGCCAGATAAGCACCTTGGGCGGCCAATGCACTGCGGGCGAAGGCGGTAACCACCTCAGGATGGGCTTTGGCGAAGTCTTTGCGCACCACCCAGACATCCAGGGTTGGCGCGCCCCATTGACCTACTTGGGCAGAATCAGTCAGGACGGTACCGGTTTTGGCTAATTCGTTAACGGCAGGAGCCCAAACATAAGCGCCATCAATGTCACCCCGCTGCCAAGCGGCGGCGATAGCAGGTGGCTGCAAGTTGAGGATTGTGACCTGATCCGGCTTAATTCCCCAATGTTTCAGGGCTGCCAGCAGACTGTAATGTGTCGTGGAGATAAACGGCACGGCAATACGTTTACCAATTAAATCTTGTGGGGTTTTAATGTCTTTCTTCACCACCAGCGCCTCTGAACTCCCCAGTTGTGACGCCAGTAGGAAGACCTCAATTGGCACCTTTTGGCTGGCAGCAACGGCTAATGGGCTGGAGCCGATATTACCAATTTGCACATCACCCGAGGCCAATGCCCGCACAACGCTAGAGCCGCTGTCAAACTTGCGCCAATCCACATTGGCACCGGACAACTTGGCAAAGCTGTTATCCGCTTGCGCGACTTTTGCCGGTTCTGCGGAAGTTTGATAAGCCACTGTCACATCGACAGCATGTGCACTGGCAGCAACTAGCGACAGAGCTAACAGTGCACCACCTGGCCGTAAAAAGCCGCGTATTGCGGCGGTAAGACTTGCAGAAGATAAGGTTATCGCCATGGTTCACTCCGCTGGGTTAACTGTGTCATTCGCTATCGCTGCGACCCTGAGCGCACCGGGCGCTCTGAGATGACAGTGTTACCCGAAGGAGTAATACGACAAAAGGAATAAAAGAATATTCTTTATTCCTTTTAGTGATAAGAAAAATCTGAAGGAATTGTCTATGCAGTTAACTTAAAGATCTATTTGGCCTTTCATAAAAATGCGGGCATCACCGGCAATTAAAGTACGATCACCGACTAAGGTGCAGAATAATTCGCCACCGCGTGCTGATATCTGCCGGGCGTGCAGTGATGACCTTCCCAGTCGCGCGACCCAATAGGGCATTAAGGTACAATGGGCTGAGCCGGTAACCGGATCTTCATTGCTGCCAAGGGTAAAGTAACGCGAAACAAAATCCACTTCATCACCCGGCGCGGTCACAATCACCCCACGACCGGTATAGGCAATCAGCGCAACAATATCGGGTTGTAACTGCTGTACCTGCTGCTCGTTTTCCAGCACCACCAACAGAGATTTTGCCTGCCATACCTGCTGAATGTTGCTGCCAAGCAATGCACTCAACTCTGCCGCGACAGCAATTTGGTCGGGCGGTAATGAAGGGAAATCCAGCGACAGTCGGCCGAAGTTATCGCCATCGCGCTTGACGTACAAGTCACCGCTGGCACTGCGAAAACAGATATCATGCAAGCCAGGATTAATGATGCTGAACATCACATGCGCCGCCGCCAATGTGCCGTGTCCACATAAGTCGACTTCACGTTCCGGCGTAAACCAGCGGATCGCCGATTTATCCCCTTCATCCCAGACAAAACTGGTTTCCGGTAAATTAATCTCGGCCGCGATACTTTGCATCTCTGCGGCCGACAACGGTTTCTTCAGCAGATACACCCCTGCCGGGTTGCCAGATAACCCTGCGCCAACAAAAGCATCAACATGAAAATAGTTATAGGCCATCTATTAGCTCCACTGATTAATGCCAAATCAATAACACACAAGCTGCCGTCAGCAAGCCCATCGAGATATTAAAGCTAAACCAGGCACGGCGGCTGCGTAACAAGCGCCCAATCAAAGTACCAAAACCCAGCCAAATGATACCGGCCACCAGGTTCACCATAAACATACCAAGGCTTATCATTACGATAGAATGATTATAGGCGGCCCCGGTCATACTGAAGCTGGCGACTGACCCGAGTCCCATCAACCAGGCTTTGGGATTAAGGAACTGCAATAACCAGCCTTGATACAGACGCAACGGTTTTGGCGGTACGACATTGGTTTCCAATTTCTCATAGGCAGAAGTGGCAATTTTCCATGCCAGCCATAGCAGATATAGGCTACCCAAAATTTTCAGAACCAGATGGAGGGAGGGGTAGATAAGAATCAGGCCGCCGACACCAAAAGCCACCAACAGCAACATGCTCTGCATGCCTAACATAATACCTAACATCAGCCAGATAGAACGCATAAAGCCGAAGTTAGCCCCCGCAGAGGTCAATAACATATTGTTTGGACCGGGGGTAATAGCTGCAACCCAAAGAAAGCCTACCATTGAAAGAAATAAACTCAGTTCCATGAGACGGGTGCCTCTCACCCAAAATGATGCGCGATATACCCATGAAGCTAACAGTGTGTTATTGATCACACAAGAGCAACAACATGATTTCCATTCACTATATGCATGAATTATTTCGCCCACTGGCCGGAGCCAGTAATCCACATCTGCAAACACTGCTGCCACGGCTGGTCAGACGCCATGTGACATTGCAACCATTCTGGCAACGGCTGGAACTGCCTGATGGCGATTTTGTCGATCTGGCCTGGAGTGAAAATCCCGAGCTGGCGAGAGATAAACCCAGAGTCGTACTCTTCCACGGTTTGGAAGGTAATTTTTACAGCCCTTATGCCCATGGGTTATTAAGTGCATGGCAAGCCAAAGGCTGGCTCGGTGTGGTGATGCATTTTCGTGGATGCAGTGGAGAGCCAAATCGTAAGTCACGCATTTATCACTCCGGTGAAACAGAAGATGCTCGCTTCTTTCTCCGCTGGCTTCGAGAGCGCTATGGCCAGGTGCCAACCGCCGCCGTCGGGGTCTCTTTGGGTGGCAATATGCTGGCGATGTATTTGGCAGAGCAAGGCCAAGATAGCCTGTTGCAGGCCGCAGTGGTGGTGTCAGCACCACTGATGCTTGAACCCTGTGCTAATCGTATGGAGCAAGGTTTCTCCCGAGTCTATCAGCATTATTTACTGGGCCAACTAAAGTTAAATGCCACGCGTAAGCTTTTGCATTACCCCGGAAGTCTGCCTTTGGATCTGGCTCAATTGAAAGGGTTGCGGCGAATCAGAGATTTTGATGATGTCATTACTGCTAAAATTCATGGTTTTAATGATGCCGTTGATTATTATCGCCGTTGCAGCGCCCTGCCGCTATTGCCGCAGATTACGACTCCGCTGCTGATCATTCATGCCAAAGATGATCCGTTTATGACGGCTGAAGTTATCCCGGATCTCAGCGAGTTACCGGCCAATATTGACTATCAGTTAACCGAACATGGCGGTCACGTTGGTTTCGTCAGTGGCTCATTGAAACACCCACAAATGTGGCTGGAACAACGTATTCCGGCCTGGCTTTCCCCTTATCTGGAGCAACAGCAATGATAGTTCCCTGGCAGCAAGTTGACGGTGAAACGCTGGATAACTTACTTGAAGCCTTTGTGTTACGTGAAGGTACCGATTACGGCGAGCATGAGCGCTCATTAGCGCAAAAAGTCGAGGATGTGCGCCGCCAGTTGATCAGCGGTGAAGCCATATTGGTGTGGTCCGAATTACATGAAACCATCAATATTATGCCGCGCAGCGCATTTCGCGCCGGAGCAGAAGAGCAGCAATAGTCCTCTCGCTGTTACGAAGACATTGGCTGAAACAGGGTGACAAGCCCGCCACTTTGCCCTAAAAATAATCATCAACGATAAAAAAACAGGCGATTGCAGCCCAGTCACTGAAGATCTAACCCCCATGGAGTTACAGCTAATATGTCGACTAAACATCCGGTTATAGCCGTTACCGGCTCAAGTGGCGCAGGGACAACCACCACTAGCCTGGCGTTCCGTAAGATCTTTCAGCAATTGAATATTCGCGCAGCGCAAATTGAAGGTGACAGTTTCCATCGCTATACCCGCCCTGAGATGGATGCCGCCATCCGTAAAGCACGAGATCAAGGCCGACATATCAGCTATTTTGGCCCCGAAGCCAATGACTTTGGCCAGTTGGAGCAAAGTGTGTCGGAATACGGTGAACACGGCACTGGCTGTTCACGTAAGTATTTACATACCTATGATGAAGCGGTGCCATACAACCAAATTCCCGGCACGTTTACCTCGTGGGAAGCATTACCACAACCCACCGACGTGCTGTTTTATGAAGGGCTGCATGGCGGCGTGGTGACTGAACATCATGATGTGGCGAAACACGTCGATCTGTTGGTGGGCGTGGTACCTATCGTCAATCTGGAGTGGATTCAGAAATTAGTACGCGATACCGGCGAACGCGGCCATTCGCGTGAAGCGGTGATGGATTCCGTAGTGCGCTCCATGGATGATTATATCAACTACATTACGCCGCAGTTCTCACGCACTCATATCAACTTCCAGCGCGTGCCAACCGTTGACACATCAAATCCGTTTGCTGCCAAAGCGATTCCGTCACTGGATGAAAGCTTTGTGGTTATTCATTTCCGGGGTTTGGATCAAATTGATTTCCCTTACTTACTGGCGATGTTGCAAGGATCATTTATCTCTAATATCAATACATTGGTGGTACCCGGCGGAAAAATGGGGCTGGCAATGGAGCTGATTATGGCGCCGCTAGTGCAGCAGTTGCTGGAAGGGGAGAAAATCGGTTAATCTCCTTCATTCTTGAAGCCGCAGTATAGCAATGGCTGGAGAGAAAAAAATAATTTGACTCTATCCCAACCCAAAGTAATTGGAGCTGCAGGTAGGCAGCAAACGAACTCATCCCGATGAGCTTACATAAGTAAGTGATTCGGGTGAGCGAACGCAGCTAACAACCCTGCAGCTTCAAGTACGAAGGGTTTGCTTAGGCGATGTCACGGATCTCAAAACTGTGGGTAATCGTCGCCGCTTTACCCAACATCAGTGAGACGGAGCAATACTTTTCTGCTGACAGCTCAACGGCTCGTTCCACAATTTTGTCGGTCAGACCTTTGCCGCTGACAATAAAATGCAGGTTGATTTGCGTAAATAGACGCGGTGCCTCTTCGCGACGCTGCGAGGTTAATGTCACTTCGCAATCACGCACATCATTGCGGCCTTTTTGTAAAATAGAGACCACATCAATCGCGCTACAACCGCCTGCTGACATTAATAACATTTCCATCGGACTCGGTGCTTTGTCTCCAGCATTACCGTCCATCAACACCTGATGACCTGATGCCGATTCACCCAAAAATGTCAGCCCCTCAACCCACTTTACACGTGCCTGCATAACTCTTGCTCCCGGTTAAATTTTCTGATCCAGACTACCCTTTCATTTACAAACTGGCAATGTAACCCGATGTTCATCATGCTGAAGCGATACAACACAAGACACTGGCTTCATCCTGTGCTACAAACAGAACCGAAAGTGTTGTTTCTAGAATTAAATAGGGTAGCTTCTCAATACTCAGTGGAGGGTTTCTACCCGGTACGTATCTTGGCTATACCTTTCGGCAGTTGAGCAAATTAATATGCTACGAGAAAGTGTATTTTATAAGCACGCCGTACAGGGAACTCTGAGCCCTGTTATGTTAGGCAGCGATAACAACAGAGGATAACAGCGAATGGTTCTCGGCAAGCCACAAACAGACCCGACTCTCGAATGGTTCCTGTCTCATTGCCATATCCACAAATATCCATCGAAGAGTACGCTGATTCACCAAGGTGAAAAGGCCGAAACGCTTTACTACATCGTGAAAGGCTCCGTTGCGGTGCTTATCAAAGATGAGGAAGGTAAAGAGATGATTCTCTCCTATCTTAATCAGGGAGATTTCATCGGCGAACTTGGATTATTTGAAGAAGGCCAAGAACGTAGCGCCTGGGTTAGAGCAAAAACCGCCTGTGAAGTGGCTGAAATTTCTTACAAAAAATTCCGTCAGCTGATTCAGGTCAATCCAGATATTTTAATGCGCCTATCTTCACAGATGGCGAGTCGCTTACAGATTACATCTGAGAAAGTGGGCAACCTTGCTTTCCTTGATGTGACTGGGCGTATTGCACAAACGCTGCTTAATCTGGCAAAACAACCTGATGCCATGACCCACCCAGATGGGATGCAGATTAAAATTACCCGCCAGGAAATTGGTCAGATAGTTGGCTGCTCCCGCGAAACCGTGGGGCGGATACTAAAAATGCTGGAAGATCAAAACCTGATCTCCGCACACGGTAAAACGATTGTCGTCTACGGCACCCGTTAATTCCCCCTAAACTGGTGCCGATACTGTCGGCATCAGTTTTTTAATCTTTTGTGATCAATAAATTTCTGGGGCCTTTATGAAATGGCAACGGCTTATTTATCATCCTGAAGTTAATTACGCACTACGCCAAACATTAGTGCTCTGCCTGCCTGCAGCATTAGGGTTCGCTCTCGGCGAACTTCGGCTGGGCTTGATGTTTTCTCTGATACCCGCCTGTTGCAACATTGCCTCACTGGATACACCACACCAACATTTTTTCCGGCGTCTGCTGGTCGGCGGCGCGCTGTTTACTGTGAGTAGCTTCCTAACCCAGCAACTGCTGCTATGGGGTATTCCGTTGCCTGCTGTCATGCTCAGCCTGGCATTAGTTCTAGGAGTGAGTGGGGCGATTAGCCAATTGAATGGCCATTTGTTACCCGCGGCACTGATTGCTGCTATTTTCAGCCTCAGCATGGTGGGCCGCGCTCCGATCTGGCAAGCCCCGTTGCTGTGTGCCGTAGGGACACTGTGGTATGGGGTGTTTAACGGGTTATGGTTCCGACTCTGCAAGGATCAACCGATTCGCGAACCTTTGAGTCAGCTTTATCGCTTACTAGCCGATTATTGTGACACCAAATACAGCCTGTTTGCTCAGCACCTTGAGCCGGAAAAATCGATACCGCCGCTGCTGGACAGACAACAGGCGATTATGGACAAGATTAATCAGCTTTATCAGCAATTTAATCTGATTCATAACACCACGAAGAAAGAACAAAAACGGTTGTTGGGATTGTTCCAAATGGCTCTCGATTTGCAAGAGCACATTACTGCGGCCCTGATTCAGCCAGAAAAAGCACAAGAGTTAATGGAGCAGACACAGATTGAGAGCGTGATACGCCGTAATTGCCAGAAAATCTCAGCTCAAATGCGCAGCATCGCCAACGACATTCTCTATCACCACCATGCTGATGAGCATTTCACTGCCGATGATGGTCTGACAGAACTGGCAAGCATCGCACAGGCACACCCAGACAACCCGGTCGCACAATTCTACTACTACCATATCAGCCACGTGACCCAGCTATTGAGTGACCGGCGACCACTGTATGACCGTGACCTGATGTCCAGCCAACAACCACAACCTTTCTGGCCGGCGTTGATCAGCTATCTGTCGTTCAAATCAGGTGCACTGCGGGAAGCGGCTCGTCTGGGCGTAACACTGGCAGCAGGTAGCTATATCGGTAACTTAATTCATCTACCCAAACCTTATTGGATTTTGCTTACTGTGATGCTGGTAACGCAGAACGGTTATAACGCCACCAAGGTACGAATCCATCACCGTGCACTCGGCACCTTGATTGGGCTGATATTGGCAGCTGGTCTATTGCATCTGCCAATGCCAGAGGGTGCCACCCTTGGCATTATGCTGCTCATTACCCTTGCCGCTTATCTGGTTCAACGTAAAAACTACGGGCTATCTGTTGTTGGCAGAACCATAACCGCAGTCTATATCTTGCAATTATTGACCGGAGAAGGCGCTGACTTCTTGGTTCCGCGATTGCTAGATACCTTAATTGGCTGCGCATTGGCCTTTGCCAGCGCCCTATGGCTGTGGCCTCAGTGGCAGAGCGGTTTACTGCGTAAGAATGCCCATCAGGCGCTAGAGGCATATCAGAAGATTTTGCGCTTGCTGCTGACGCCTGAGCCTGATATCAACCAACTGGCCTATAAACGCATTGAAGTAAATAAGGCCAGTAACACCGTGTTAAGCTCCTTAAATCAGGCGATGCAAGAGCCGGGGTTCAACTCAAAATATTTGGCAGATATGCGATTATGGGCCACTCACAGTGAGTTGATTGTTGGGCATATCAATGAGATGACTATCCTGACGCGGGCTTATCCCTTGGGGAGTTCAGTACCAGGTAAATATCACATTCAGCTCAGCGTCGAACTGGCGGCAGATTATTTACAACTCTGTGAGATAGCCATTCAGCAATGCCAGCAACGGCTGGAGTCAGACAACAGCGAGGGGAATAACGATTTCGTGCAGATGCCGGATGTCACACCGGACACACAAATTTCTGAGTTGGAACGTAATTTACGCCGGGTTTTGTCACACTTAAGCGTGATGCATACGGTGTCTGCCATGGCTTGGCAACAACAACCCCATCACGGTATTTGGCGCAGTCAGAGATTACGGGAGCATGTATAGCAATGGAGAGGCAAAATACCTCTCCATAATTGAGTTAACCCTGGACCAGACTGGCGATGGCTTGCTCTAACCGCGCCATTCCTTGTTTGATATCATCCAGCTCCACCACTAATGAAGGGGCTAACCGCAACACATTTGGCCCGGCATTGAGGACCATCAAGCCATTAGCCGCCGCAGCCATCAGCAACTCGCGCGCACGGCCATGGTATTGCGGCGTTAACTCGGCACCAATCAATAACCCCATGCCACGGATATCGTCAAACAGGTGATACTTGTTATTGATCTCTTGCAGCGCCTGCACAAACAGGCTGTGGCGCTGTTCAATACCATTAAGTACCTCAGGGGTATTAATCACATCCAGAGCAGCCTCAGCGACGGCACAGGCCAGAGGATTGCCCCCACAGGTGGTGCCGTGAGTTCCCACCGCCATTACCGACGCAATTTCTTCCGTGGTTAGCATCGCACTGATAGGGAAACCACCACCTAAGGCTTTCGCCGTGGTCAGAATATCTGGCGTCACACCATAATGCATATAGGTAAACAGCTTGCCGCTACGCCCCATACCGCTTTGTACTTCGTCAAATACCAGCAGCGCATCATGTTGATCACATAAAGCCCGCACCCCTTGTAGAAATTCAGGCGTCGCAGAGGTGATCCCCCCTTCTCCCTGAATGGGTTCGAGCACCACCGCACAAGTATGGTCATCCATAACGGCTTTCACCGCAGCCAGATCATTAAACGGCACATGGATGATATCGGCAGGTTTCGGGCCAAAACCATCGGAATACTTGGGCTGACCACCCACCGATACAGTAAATAAGGTGCGGCCATGGAAAGCATTATGGAAAGCAATGATTTTAGTCTTATAGGGGCTATGACGTTCAATGGCATAATGACGAGCCAGCTTAAAGGCCGCTTCATTTGCCTCGCCACCCGAGTTGGCAAAAAACACGCGATCCGCAAAGGTGGCATCAATCAGTTTTTGCGCCAAACGCAGTGCAGGCTCATTAGTGAAAACGTTACTGGTATGCCATAACGTCTCACCTTGCTGATGCAATGCCGCTACCAGCGCCGGGTGGCAATGCCCCAGAGCAGTAACCGCAATTCCACCAGCAAAATCAATATATTCCTTGCCTTGTTGATCCCACACTCGGCTGCCCTTCCCTTTTACCGGAATGAACTGTGCTGGTGCATAAACAGGCAAAATAACCTGATCGAATGTACTGCGAGTTACTGCTAACTTATCCGCCATTATACTGTCCACCCTGATATCCCCTTCGCACTTGAAGCTACAGGGTTGTTAGCTGCACGCATTATTCGGCCCATCCCTGGGCCTCACCTCTTCGAGGCCGCTGCAAGCAGCGTTCAAATCTGTTCCCGACAGATTTGTCACCTGAATCACTTGACTGTGTAAGCTCAGCGGGATTCGTTTGCGGGCTGCCTATCTGCAACTCCAATTACTTTGGGTATAATCCATTGAGTTACCAATTATTGGTATATGAAAATATAATCACAAAATATGCATAAAAAATCACAATCAGGCAAACAAAAAAAACAATTAAATAATAAATACAACTCAACCAGCTAATTTTTAAGGAAATTATCTAATAATTGATGACCTTGCTCGCTGAGGATACTCTCAGGATGGAACTGCACCCCCTCCAATGACAAGGTGCGATGACGGATACCCATAATCTCATCCATCACTCCCTCATGTTCCGTCCAGGCGGTCAGTTCAAAACAGTCTGGCAATGAGTCGGTCGCAATCACCAAAGAGTGATAACGGGTCACGGTCAGCGGTTGGTTAAGCCCCCGAAAACCCCCCTGACCATTATGGCAAATAGCCGTGGTTTTACCGTGCATCACTTGCCGCGCTCGCACTACACGTGCGCCAAAAGCCTGCCCTAGTGCCTGATGCCCCAAGCAAACACCCAGTATCGGTAACTTTCCGGCAAAATGGTTGATGGCCGCTAAAGAAATTCCGGCCTCATTGGGCGTGCAAGGGCCAGGCGAAATCACCAAATGTGAGGGTGATAACTTTTCAATATCAGCAAGTTGTACCTCATCATTACGTTTAACCACCACCTCAGCACCCAACTCACAAAAATACTGGTAGAGGTTGTAAGTAAACGAATCGTAATTATCGATCAATAGCAGCATTTCATATCCAAAAAATCAGGTTAACGCTTACGCCCACCGGTAATTGACCCCAAGACACCACGCAAAATCTGTCGCCCCAAGTCCCGCGCCATGCTCTTAGCTGCCGTCTGGACGATACCATCACGTTTGCCACCGCGCGGGCCGGTAGAACCAAACAGTAAATCATTCAGCCCATCCATCAAACCACCGCCCGCACTACCCTGCTGATCGGTTGACGGCTGAGAAGCCGCCCCCCCTCCGGCCGCTGCATCCCCCATGGTAGAGAATCCACCCGCAGATAATTTCTCATAAGCAGACTCGCGATCCACCCCCTCTTCATAACGACCATATAGTGGGGAATGATTGATGGCGTGATTACGCGCTGCCGCATCCAATGCGCCCATTTTTGATTGTGGCGCGATAACCATACCCCGCTCGACCACATTAGGCCGCCCTTTCTCATCAAGGAAAGAGATGAGAGCCTCGCCAACCCCCAATTCGGTAATCACCTGTTCGGCACTGAATGCCGGATTCGCGCGCATAGTCTGAGCTGCAGCTTTAACTGCTTTTTGATCCCGTGGGGTAAAGGCACGCAGAGCATGCTGTACCCGGTTGCCCAGTTGACCGAGGATTTTATCGGGAATATCTAATGGATTTTGCGTCACAAAATAGATGCCGACCCCTTTCGAGCGAATCAGCCGGACCACCTGTTCAACTTTATCCACCAGCGCCGTTGGCGCATCACTGAACAACAGATGGGCTTCATCAAAGAAAAACACCAGCTTAGGTTTATCAACATCACCCACTTCAGGAAGTTGCTCGAAAAGTTCAGCCAGCAACCACAACAGAAAAATCGCATACAGTTTGGGCTGATTAATTAACCGATCAGCCGCTAACAGATTGATAACTCCCTGCCCATGGCTGTCGATTTGCATTAAATCGTGAATATCCAGCATCGGCTCGCCAAAGAATTGATTGGCACCTTGCTCTTCCAAAGCCAGTAAACCACGCTGGATAGCACCAATTGAGGCCGGCGTGATGTTGCCGTATTGCGTACGGAACTGTTTCGCGTTGTCACCAACATATTGCACGATAGCCCGCAAGTCTTTCATATCAAGCAGCAGCAGGTTGTTGTCATCGGCAATTTTGAATACCAGTTGCAACACACCACTTTGCACGTCATTCAGATCAAGCAGACGCCCTAGCAGCAGCGGGCCAAGATCGGAAATAGTGGCACGGATCGGATGACCCTTTTCAGCGAAGATATCCCACGGCACAATCGGGCAAGCTTGTGGCTGCCAATCCGTAACACCTATCGCTGCCAGTCGGGTTTGGAGTTTTTCCGAATCAACCCCTTCCGCCCCAATGCCAGATAAATCCCCTTTCACATCGGCGAGAAATACCGGCACACCAATACGGGAAAATTGCTCAGCCATTTTTTGCAGGGTGACTGTTTTACCCGTGCCGGTCGCGCCAGTAATCAAGCCATGACGGTTAGCCAGAGCCGATAAAATCACTAAATCCTGTGCCGGCGGCACCTTCGCGATAAGCAATGTTTCACTCATAAACCTTCACTCCATCACGTTTACGTTAGAGACAGATAATTGATTATAAGCACCCGATTCGGGCAAACGGATTAATTTATGACAGCAATGCGACTGTTACCCAAAGAACGTGCGTTGCAGGTGGGCAGCAAGCAAAAGACAGCTTGGTTGTAAACCAGCCTTCGAGGTTTAACGTGAAGGCTGGTAACCAGCGATTAAGGTAAAACTTTCGCTGACAGGATAGTGATAGGTTTAACCGGCACATTCTGATACGGGCCGACATTTTCGGTCTGAACCTGGGAGATCTTCTCTACCACATCCATCCCTTTAACCACTTTACCGAACACCGCATAACCGAAGTCACGTTGGCCGTGGTCAAGGAAGGCATTGTCTGCCACATTCAGGAAAAACTGGCTGGTAGCACTGTCTTTATCAGCAGTACGGGCCATAGAGATGGTGCCACGCAGGTTGCGCAGGCCGTTATCCGCTTCATTTTTGATTGGTGTTTTAGCAGTTTTCTGTTTGAAGTCAGCAGTAAAACCACCACCTTGAACCATAAAACCAGGGATAACACGGTGAAAAATAGTGTTGTTGTAGTAGCCGTTGTTAACATAATCAACGAAGTTTTGTGTTGAAACCGGGGCCTTCTGGCTATTGAGTTCCAACTCAATATTCCCAACTGACGTCGTTAACAACACATGAGGCTCACCGGCAGCAAACGCTGCGGGGGCCACGGCGCTAAGGGAACAAAGTGCAATGAAGGTCACTAAAGTACGTTTAAACATTAACGGTTCCTTTCTGTAGGATGCGAACAACGGAAAAGCGCTTTGATTCTAGAGAGCTGACCCGCGCAATGCCACCCATTTACGGAATTTTACGTAACAGAATGCGCATTTAGGCTGAAAAGCTGCCTCTTCAGCAGTTAAACCGCACCATGATGATTAATTAGCCAAATTAAACCATTCCCGCACTCCCAGGCAACAGTGGAATTCTGCCATAGGGATCACGTCTTGTTTATTTTCCTTTATCTTATCTGCCATTTTTGAGAGAAACATCTCATTTTGTTTTTGGTTAATCGCTAGTCTACTTTCAAATGAGAGCGCTCTCATTTCTAATTAATCTATATGGAAGCCAAATGATGAAAACCTTTAAAATTGCCATTATCGGTGGCGGTAGTAGCTATACCCCGGAGTTGGTTGATGGGCTGATTCAGCGTATTGACCAGTTACCGGTCACTGAACTGGCACTGGCTGATGTCGAATTGGGCCGTCAAAAAGTGGAAATCATTGCTGCATTAACCCGAAGAATGCTGGACCGGCATGGGCTAGAGCATGTAAAAGTCAGCATTCACTTCTCACTGGATGACGCGATTGCCGGAGCCAGTTTTGTCCTGACACAGTTCCGTGTCGGCCAACTCCCTGCACGCGCCGCGGATGAACGTTTAGGGCTGAAATATAACCTGCTTGGGCAGGAAACTACCGGGGTTGGTGGGTTTGCCAAAGCTCTGCGTACCATTCCGGTGATGCTTGATATTGCCGCCAGAGTTGAGCGGTTAGCGCCGGATGCCTGGATCATTAACTTCACCAATCCAGCCGGTATCGTTACTGAAGCAGTGACACGTTATAGCAAAGCGAAAATCATCGGCTTGTGTAATGTCCCAATCAGCATGCACCATATGATTGCCAACTTGCTCCACGCACCTTATGAAGATATCCAACTGCGCTTTGCCGGGCTAAATCATATGGTGTGGGTGCATGAGGTGTTACAACGTGGCAAAGATGTTACCGCCGAGGTACTGGACATGTTGTGTGACGGGGCCTCACTAACCATGAACAACATTAAGGAAGCACCATGGCCGCCAGAGTTCCTGCGGGCAATGGGGGCGATTCCTTGTCCGTATCATCGCTATTTCTATCAGACTCAGGATATGTTGGCAGAAGAGATGGCCGCAGCAGCCGAGCGTGGCACCCGTGCGGAACAAGTTATGCAGGTAGAAAAAGAGCTGTTCGAGCTGTACGCTGATCCGCATTTGGACAGTAAACCAGAGCAACTCAGCTTCCGTGGCGGATCATTTTATTCTGAAGTTGCACTGGAACTTATTCGTGCCATTCATAATAATTTAGGTACGCAACTTGTTGTCAATACAACAAACCGGGGTGCAATTCGCGGCTTATCTGACGGCTCAGTAGTAGAAACTAACTGTATTGTTGATGCACAAGGTGCACACCCACTCACCTTCGGCCCATTACCTGTTGCTATGCATGGGTTGACCCAGCAAGTAAAAGCCTACGAGCGCCTGACTATTGAAGCTGCGGTTCACGGTGACCGTCGTAGTGCCTTGTTAGCGTTAGTGACTAACCCACTGATTGCTAACGCCAGCATTGCTCAGCCACTATTGGAGGAAGTTCTACAGGTAAATAAACCTTACTTGCCTCAGTTCACAGAACTGTGATGGTAAATTAACTATTGTTGCGGGTTCTGACTTTATACCCAACGCTATAGGCGTTATAGCCAGATAACCCGCACAAATCCCGATGAACTTGCGCAATCAAGCGATTCGGGTGACCAATCGGCAGATTTGAATGCTGATTGCTGCGGTCTGGAGTGAGTCACGAACGCCGCTAACCCCCTGCGGCCTCAATAGCCAAGGGTTACTTTTAGCCTAAACAGGAGCATGAAATGGTTACACTGGAAGACGTCGCGGTATTAGCCGGGGTTTCCCGCGCTACGGTTTCCCGCGTGGTCAACGGTGATACCAATGTCAAAACCCTGACCCGCGAAAAGGTTGAACAAGCGGTCGCGGTATTGGGTTACACCCCAAACCCTGCCGCACGTGCACTGGCTTCCAGCCAAAGTAATACCTTGGGGTTGGTGACAACCTCATATCGCGGTGGCTTTTTTGGCGCGTTGATGGACTTCGTACAAACCGAAACAGAATCACAGGGTAAGCAGTTATTGGTCACCCAAGGGCGGGATAATGCTGATAAAGAGTGGCAGGCAATTCAGCGCCTGTATAACTTACGCTGCGATGGTTTAATCCTCCATGTACGTTTTCTCAGTGACGAGAAACTGCAACAACTTGCAGCGGCAGGCCGGTCATTTGTGTTATTAGACAGGATGGTTCCCGGTCTTGAATCCCGCTGTGTGACCTTTGATCACCGGCATGCGAGTCAGATGGCGACTCAGGTACTTATCGATGCAGGCCACCGTCATATTGCCTGTATCAGTGGCTCTTCTCAGCGCTATTCCAGTGTGTTACGCCGTCAGGGTTTTTTGGATGCCATGCAACTCGCAGGTTTAGAACCTACCGCCTGTGTGGAAGGCGTTTACGATCTGGAAAGTGGCTATCAACGCGCGGACGAGATCTTAAAGCGGCCTCGCCTACCAACCGCTATCTATTGCTGTAACGAAGAAATGGCAATCGGCGCGCTGTTGGCTATTAATAAACACCATTTGCAGGTGCCACAGGACATTTCATTGATTTGCTATGACAGTGGCGAACGCGCTCCTTTTGTTAGTCCGGCATTAACCAGTCTGCATTTCCCGATTGTTGGAATGGCGCAATTCGCCACCCAGTTGTTGATTAATCCGCAGCTCCCCAGTGCCAGTTTCCCGCCAACAATTATTATGCGCGATTCTGTTATGCCACCGAAACAACTCCGCTAGTCAGCCCCGGTGGCAAGTTATCGCTCTTTCCTGCTTATCTCTCTTTTCGTTCATGAAGATAGCGAATGTTATTGGCGTTGCTGGCACAGAATAAACCTTATCAGAGGCTCATCACCCGCATCACACTCACATGAATAAGTGATGCGACTGCGTGCCTAACACCCCTATTGCTTCACGTACCAAGGGTCGCTCTATTAAAACGTCACATTCAACTTTGCCCAAAGAGTTCGACCCGGCTCATTCAACGACGTATTGGCCGAGTACCCAAATCCACTATTACCGGCCAGATTGAGGTGCTCGCTGTACGCTTTATTCAGTAAATTATCGATACCAGTGCTGACTTTGACTTGTTTTGTAACCTTGTAAGCCACATTGGCAGACAGCACACCGAAGCCCGCACTATCAGCAAAGTCTTTACCTACCACATTCCCTTCGTTAATCGCGACCCGGTGCTGGCTGCTGACTAACCGCCATAATGCCGTGCTGCTCCAATCCCCTGCTTCAAACGTCAATCCTAACCGTGCTTCAAGGGGAGGGATTTGCGGCAACGGACGATGATTACTGGTATTTTCCCCCCAGGCATAAGCCAGGCTGGCGTCAGCTTTCCAATTGTCGTTAAAGGCATAGCCGGCCCCCATCTCACCCCCCATAATAGTTGCGTTGATATTATCTGCCTGACTGATGCGCAGATTGTTCGGGTCATACTTGAACAAAATGAAATCATTGACCCGACCAAGATAAGCAGAGACCCAACTGTTGAGCTGCTTACCATTGTATTGCGCGCCAATATCAAGTTGAGTGGTCTTTTCACTCTTCACCCCCTCAAAAGCACTGCTGGAGCCAACAGGCCCGAACGTCGGCGAAAATAGCTCCCAATAATCAGGAAAACGCTGCGTATGGCCCAAACCGGCGTACCACATCACGGGTAAGTCAGCCAGATTATGCTCAAAACGCATGAAACCGGCGGGGAGCGTTGCAGAGCGTGTCGGTTGAAAAGCACGGGCATAATTGGTGACTTCATGATGGTCAATGCGGGCACCGGTAATCAGTTTATCCTGATCGCTGGCACTCCAGGTCAGTTCGCTAAACAAGCCGTTGCTGGTAAAGCGAGCATCTTTATCCCAATGGCCTTGTTTATTTTTACGGTGCGTATTGGTTTGCAAATCAGTACCCGCCTCCAATTTCAGATCCCGCCACAACCAAGTGCCCATGACCCGGCCCCCCACCGTGCGCCGGTCCACATTACTGGACATCGCCATCATCGGTGGCGTGCGTAATGTATTGTTATCCATAATATGATTGGCATAGTTGTAGTAGATTTTGGCTTCAATTTTGTCCAACACGTCACCGATATTTGTTTTTTCAAAGCGTGCGCCCAGACTCTCGCGCAAGAACTGGGAACCGTCCATACCGCGCCCGGCATACCTTGCTTCACCGTCACCTTTACCCGCCGTTAGCTCGAGCAACGTATCACTGTCTGGTGTCCAGCCCACGGCGATATCGGCATTCCATTTATCCCATTTCGAGGGCACCCGCGCCCCATTGCCATCTTTGTAATCACCAGCCTGAGACTGATTACCCATCATGCGCAAATAGCCTTGCTCGTTACCTAAACTGGTATCGAGATTTTTATCCCAGCGACCATTAGAGCCCACCAATAGACTGGCATTCCCTTTGATGCCCGCCTGGTCAAAGTGAGGGGGTTGCCGCTCAAACAAAATAGTACCGGCGGAAGCACCAGCCCCCCACAACACCGATTGTGGTCCCTTCACTACGGTCAGCAGGTCAAAACTCTCTGGTGAAATATAGGATGTGGGCGCGTCCATCCTTGATGGGCAGGCCCCCAGTGTTTCCCCACCATCTGTCAGAATTTTTATCCGTGAACCAAACATGCCACGGAACACCACATCCCCATTGGTACCCCCATTACGGATTTGCGAGAAACCGGGGATAGTTTTCAGATAGTCAGCCCCATCACTGGCGGGAACAGGTTGGCGCGGCGCTTTAGGCGAGGTCACGATAACCAGCGGCGAATGAAGAGGCGCGCTAACAGTTATGACATCAGCATCATTGAGTTTTTTATCACTGCTATCGTTGATGGTGTTATTCGCCACCGGATCATGAGTCATCAGATGATCATGCGTAGCGGCAACGGTATTTAAGGCAAATACCGAAAAAGCAGCGGTTACTGCGCATGCTAATAATGTTTTTTTATAGGTTTTACTCTTGCCAGACATAATTATTCCTTGGGCAATACAAATTACTCCGGTGAGTATTTATCCACACCAGAAAAATGGTTTTTATTTTTTATCGGATTATCAGGAATAAAAGGCAGGTGGTGCGCGTGGTTGGCTCTCTGAATAGGTATCTTGAATAATTAACCAATAGATAAATAACGGCGGAGGGATCTCGGCTAACAGTAGTGCAGAGCGAATATCCGCTTTGAAAGCTGTATTCAGTAGGGGCAAATGAGTCAGTAATACACAATAACCACAAGCTGCATGATCCATCATCATGCCATCATGACCGCCTCCGGCCTGCGCGGTATTGCTATGTTGGGCCGTTGCCAGGCTCTGTTGATGGTCAGCGTGATGCGCCATATCCATAGCACAATTGGCCTTAGCAGCACTCACACTCATCGTTGAGATGGTTTTTTGCTCATACGAAAGCGCCAGTGAAACTGAAACCACCGGAGCGATAAATAACATCAGGATCGCCGCTATCCCCAACCAGGCAGAAAAGCGCCTTCTTTGATAAAGAATTTGGCTCAACGGCAGCCTATCGCCGTTGGTGTTACATCGGTGTTCACGCTTCTCATCACGATAAATTCCTTTATATCGATGAAAAAAAGAAAGTAAGGCGGATTAATTATCTGTTTTATTAATAGTTTTATACCCAAGTTACTTTGAGATGCAGGTAGACGGCAACCGAGCAAATCCCCTGCAGCTTAGATAACTAAGTGACTGGGGTGAGCAAGGGCTGCCAACACCCCTGTATCTTGAAGGGCGACCGGTATATGAGTTTTTACTGATCTACAAGCGGGGCAAATCATACCTGAAGCAACCTTAACACGACCCACACTTTAATAGAATTAAGAATCTTTATCATTTGAGGCCGCATCGTAATCTGTGACGGTTCACTATTATTCGCAATTGCTTTTCAGTCATTACATTAAAAGTTGAATGTAAATCACAAAAACTCACTATGCCTGTGCTAGGATCCGCCGCCTTAGTGCTGAAAACCGGTTTGACCTCCTTTTAGCCCTATGTCCGTTTTTAGCAATTATCTGTCTTTAACTCTTTATTTATTTGATACTGACGCACAGGCCTATTTATGAATAACAGCAATCGCATTCGGCTCACTTGGATCAGTTACTTCTCTTACGCCCTTACTGGTGCGTTAGTTATTGTCACCGGGATGGTGATGGGGAATATCGCAGAGTATTTCAATCTGCCTATTGCCAGTATGAGTAACACATTTACTTTCCTTAACGCGGGTATTTTAATCTCCATCTTCCTCAATGCCTGGTTAATGGAAATCATTCCATTAAAACGCCAGTTGGTGTTTGGCTTTATTCTGATGTTGATTGCTATCGCCGGATTGATGGTTGGCCATAATCTAATGGTCTTCTCAATCAGCATGTTCATCCTCGGGGTGGTCAGCGGGATAACCATGTCGATTGGTACCTTCCTGATAACCCATATGTACGAGGGCCGTCAGCGCGGTTCACGCCTGCTGTTTACCGATTCGTTCTTCAGTATGGCTGGGATGATTTTCCCTGTCGCCGCCGCAATGCTGCTGGCACGCCATATCGAATGGTACTGGGTGTACGCTTGTATCGGCCTGCTGTATGTCGGTATTTTTGTGCTAACACTGTGCTCTGAGTTCCCAGTTCTGGGCCACAAAGCCGCTGATCAAAGCAAACCGGTCGCGAAAGAGAAATGGGGGGTTGGCGTGCTGTTCCTGTCGATTGCCGCATTGTGCTATATCCTTGGCCAACTTGGTTTTATCCAGTGGGTACCGGAATACGCCACCAAAACTTTCAATATGGATATCAGTCAGGCTGGCCAACTGGTCAGTAACTTCTGGATCTCTTATATGATTGGGATGTGGGTGTTCAGCTTTATCCTGCGCTTCTTTGACCTACAACGCATCGTAACTGTACTGGCGGCACTGGCAACACTGGCGATGTATCTGTTTGTCAGCACCGATAACCCACAATACCTGAGCTACTACATTCTGGCGTTGGGTTTTGTTTCCAGTGCAATTTACACCACACTGATTACTCTGGGTTCATTGCAAACCAAAGTCTCTTCGCCAAAACTGGTTAACTTCATCCTGACCTGCGGTACTGTCGGTACCATGCTGACCTTCGTGGTGACTGGCCCGATTGTCGCCAACAGTGGTGTTCATGCCGCGCTGGCAACAGCAAACGGCCTGTACCTGGCAGTGTTTGTGATGTGTCTGATTCTGGGCTTCTTCACCAAGCACCGCAGCCACGGCCATGTGACTGACTGATTTATCGGTTTTACTGCCCTGCCGCCATCACGGTTGCAGGGCAGCGCCTATTTAAAATTCACTACCTCTTCCTGCCCCAGATATATGCGGCTTTCGGCTGGCTGGGTTTTGGCAATCACCATTCCATGACGAATGGAATAGTGCACTGGCACCTGTCGCCGCACGGCATCGAACCCATTTTCTGCGGGCAGAATAATCAGGTTAGCGCTATTACCTGGCTGCAAGCCATAATCAGATAAATGCATTGTCCTGGCGCTGTGGGTGGTTATCAGATTCAGCCCGTCGTTAATTTGGCTATACCCCATCAACTGACAAATATGTAGCCCCATATGCAGGACTTGCAGCATATTGGCAGTGCCTAGCGGGTACCACGGGTCGAATACATCGTCATGGCCGAAGCAGACATTAATTTCTGCCGCCAACATCTCTTTAACCCGCGTAATACCACGCCGTTTCGGATAAGTATCAAAGCGCCCTTGTAAATGAATATTCACTAATGGATTGGCGACAAAGTTGATACCGGACATTTTCAACAGACGAAATAGCCGGGAAGCATAAGCCCCATTATAGGAGTGCATTGCTGTGGTGTGGCTGGCGGTAACGCGCGCCCCCATATTTTCCCGGTGCGCCAAGGCCGCCACTGTTTCAACAAAACGTGACTGCTCATCATCAATTTCATCACAATGCACATCTACCAGCCGCTGATATTTCTGTGCTAAGGCGAAGGCGATATGCAGAGATTCAACACCATATTCGCGAGTGAATTCAAAATGTGGGATGGCCCCAACCACATCAGCTCCCAGTCGCAGCGCCTCTTCCAACAGCGCGGCACCGTCGGGATAAGAGAGAATCCCCTCTTGTGGGAAAGCGACAATCTGCATATCCACCCATGGGCTGACTTCTTCTTTTACCTCTAACATCGCACTGAGTGCCGTCAGACTAGGATCGGAAACATCCACATGGGTACGGACATGCTGAATACCATTGGCGATTTGCCACTTCAACGTCTGCCATGCCCGCTGTTTAACATCCTCGCGCGTGAGCAAGGCTTTGCGCTCTGCCCAGCGCTCAATCCCCTCAAACAGAGTACCTGACTGATTCCAGCTCGGTTGCCCGGCCGTTTGGGTGGTATCCAGATGGATATGTGGCTCAATAAAAGGCGGCAATGCCAACCCACCTTGCGCATCCAGCACCCCGGCGCCAACCGTCTGCTGTTCCGGCTGCGGGCTAATAGCACTGATTTTGCCCTCCGCGATAGTTATCTGCCAAAAGCCCGCTTGCCCGGCAAGCCGCACATTATTGATAGTGGTGAGTAAGTGATTTGGTAAGGATTGCGTTGTCATCGATGCCTCCATGATCCCTTTTATATTCTGGTCATAACCAAAAGCTATTTGCTTTAGCTTACCCGACCAACAGTATGCTGCCCGATTTTCTTTTCCGTCATTTAAAATCTAAAACTGAAACCTTTCAGCTAAAGATGAATGAAATCCGCAACTTATCAAAAATCGTTAAAAATCATCCATCTACCACCTTAGAGGTATATGGAAAGCAAATTGATTTACATCAAGAAGTGCGGTGTAGGGAGGATTACTGTAAGCGTAGAAAATTAAAAATTGAGGCAAAAATGAGCAAAGTCAAACTTGCCATCATCGGCAACGGTATGGTCGGCCACCGCTTTATCGAAGACTTATTAGATAAAGCAGATAAAGACCAATTTGAGATAACCGTATTTTGCGAAGAACCGCGCATCGCTTATGACCGGGTACATCTTTCTTCTTACTTCTCCCACCACACTGCGGAAGAGTTATCACTGGTTCGTGAAGGCTTTTATGAAAAGCACGGTGTAAAAGTGCTGGTTGGCGAACGTGCCATCACTATTAATCGCACCGAGAAAGTGATCCATTCCAACAGTGGCCGTACGCTGTATTACGACAAGCTGATTATGGCGACCGGTTCTTACCCGTGGATCCCGCCGATTAAAGGCAGTGAAGGGCAAGATTGCTTTGTCTATCGCACCATTGAAGATCTGAATGCGATTGAGTCTTGTACTCGCCGTAGCAAACGTGGCGCGGTTATCGGCGGCGGGCTGTTAGGGTTGGAAGCCGCTGGTGCCCTGAAAAGCCTTGGCGTTGAAACCCATGTCATTGAGTTTGCACCGGTATTAATGGCCGAACAGCTTGATCCGATGGGGGGTGACCAACTACGCCAGAAGATTGAACGCATGGGGGTCAGAGTCCATACAGGTAAAAATACCCAAGAAATTATTCATTCAGGCCAAAACAGCCGCAAAACCATGCTGTTTGCCGATGGTAGCCAGTTAGAAGTAGATTTTATCGTCTTCTCCACCGGTATCCGCCCACAAGACAAACTGGCACACCAATGCGGCTTAGCCACCGCGCGCCGTGGCGGTATTGCTATCAATGATTATTGCCAAACCTCCGACCCTGATGTGTACGCCATTGGCGAATGTGCCTCATGGCAAGAGCGCACCTTTGGCTTAGTCGCGCCGGGCTATAAAATGGCGCAGGTCACCGCAGACCATCTACTTGGCCGCGAAAACGCCTTCCACGGTGCCGACATGAGTGCCAAACTGAAACTACTGGGCGTGGATGTCGGTGGGATTGGTGATGCTCATGGCCGCACTGAGGGTGCTCGTAGCTACGTTTATCTGGATGAAAGTAAAGAAATTTATAAACGTCTGGTGGTTAGCGCAGATAACAAAACCCTGTTAGGGGCAGTGCTGGTGGGTGATACCACCGATTATGGCAACTTGCTGCAACTGGCACTGAACAACATCGAATTACCAGAAAACCCGGACAGCCTGATTCTGCCGGCCCATGCGGGTAGCAAACCGGCAATGGGCGTGGACTCGCTACCGGACAGCGCGCAAATCTGTTCCTGTTTTGATGTGACTAAAGGCGACATCATTCAGGCTATCGGCCAGGGTTGCCACACCGTTGCCGCACTGAAATCCGCCACTAAAGCCGGTACCGGTTGTGGCGGTTGCATTCCGCTGGTCACCCAGGTACTGAATGCCGAACTGAGTAAGCAAGGCATTGAAGTTAACCATCATTTGTGTGAACACTTTGCCTATTCGCGCCAAGAGTTATATCACCTGATTCGGGTTGAAGGGATTAAGTCCTTCGATGCCTTGCTGGAGAAATACGGTAAAGGTTACGGTTGTGAAGTATGTAAGCCAACCGTAGGGTCACTGCTGGCATCGTGCTGGAATGAGTATATCTTAGAGCCGCAACACACGCCGTTGCAGGATACCAATGACAACTTCCTCGGTAATATTCAGAAAGATGGTACCTATTCGGTTATCCCTCGCTCACCGGGCGGGGAAATCACACCGGATGGCCTGTTAGCCATTGGCCGTATCGCCAAACACTATAATTTGTATACCAAACTGACCGGCTCTCAGCGGGTGGGGATGTTTGGCGCGCAAAAAGATGACCTGCCCGCTATCTGGGCACAACTCATTGAAGCCGGTTTTGAAACCGGACACGCCTATGCCAAAGCCCTACGTATGGCAAAAACCTGCGTTGGCAGTACCTGGTGCCGCTTTGGTGTCGGCGACAGCGTCGGCTTTGGTGTGGCGCTGGAGCATCGTTACAAAGGCATTCGCACACCGCATAAAATGAAGTTTGGCGTATCCGGCTGTACCCGTGAATGTTCGGAAGCTCAGGGTAAAGATGTCGGAATTATCGCCACCGAAAATGGTTGGAACCTGTATGTCTGTGGTAACGGCGGTATGAAGCCACGTCATGCTGACCTGCTGGCAGCGGATCTGGATGAAGAGACCCTGATGCGCTACCTCGACCGCTTTATGATGTTCTACATCCGCACCGCCGATAAGCTGCAACGCACCTCCGTCTGGCTGGAAAGTCTGGAAGGCGGCATTAATTATCTGCGCGCCGTGATCCTCGACGACAAGTTAGCTATTAACGACCAGTTGGAAGCCGATATTGCCCGCCTACGCGACAAAGTGACCTGTGAATGGAAAGTGACGGTTGAGAACCCAGCAGCACAGGTTCGTTTTGCCCACTTCATTAACAGCCCGCTACGCGACCCGAATGTACAAGTGGTACCTGAACGTGAACAACATCGCCCAGCGCGCCCAGATGAGCGTATCCCAGTCCGGGTGTTGGAATTGGAGGATAACGTATGAGCCAGTGGATTCCACTTTGTCCATTAAACGATATTTTACCCGGTAGCGGCGTATGCGGCTTGATCGGTGAGCAGCATGTCGCGGTTTTCCGCCCTTATGCTGACGAACAACTCTTTGCCATTAGCAATATAGATCCCTTCGCACAGGCCAGTGTGTTATCACGCGGATTAATCGCGGAACATCAAGGTGATCTATGGGTGGCCAGTCCGCTGAAAAAGCAACACTTCCGCCTGCATGATGGTTTCTGTCTGGAAGATGAAAGTCGCTCAGTTGCCCATTATGACGTGCGAGTTCGCGACGGCATGGTGCAAGTCAAAGCGTGATAAATAACAGTTATCCGGTCAGTACCAGATAACCATAAAATAACTCTCGATTACAGGTATGAGTATGTATACAGATACGATCAACAAATGCGCCGCCAACGCGGCTCGCATCGTCAAGTTATCAAAAGAAAGCCCGTTGGGTTTCTGGATTGGCTCAGCAATGGCCGGTGCCTACGTCGGCCTTGGCATTATTCTGATTTTCACACTGGGTAACCTAATCGATCCTGCTTACCGCCCACTGGTAATGGGAGCCACCTTCGGCCTGGCGCTGACGTTGGTCATTATTGCGGGTTCCGAGTTGTTCACCGGTCACACCATGTTCCTGACTTTCGGTGTGAAGGCCGGCACCATCAAATCCAGCCAGATGTGGGCAGTATTGCCACAAACCTGGCTGGGAAATCTACTGGGTTCCGTTTTTGTGGCTCTGCTCTATTACTACGGTGGCGGTAACCTGCTGTCGGTGGATACCAGCTTGGTACACACCGCGGCATTAGCAAAAACCTCTGCGCCCGCTATGACCTTATTCTTCAAAGGTGTATTATGTAACTGGCTGGTTTGTCTGGCGATCTGGATGGCAATCCGTGTGGAGGGTGCCGCCAAATTTATCGCTATCTGGTGGTGTTTACTGGCCTTTATTGCCTCAGGCTACGAGCACTCTGTCGCCAACATGACACTGTTTGCCCTGTCTTGGTTTGGTAATCATAGCGAGGCCTACACCTTAAGTGGCATCGGTCACAACCTGTTGTGGGTAACCCTGGGTAATACCTTGTCAGGCGCAGTCTTTATGGGCCTTGGCTACTGGTATGCCACACCACGGGAAAACCGCCCGCAACCTGCGGCAGTTAACGCGCCGCAAGCTGTGAAACAGTAACGTACTGAGAATGTTGATTAAGGGGAAACGTGCCGTTGGAGCCATTCGGTGTAAACCATCGAAGCGCCACGGGGTATGGTCGCCCCTTCAATCACTGAACTTATCAATAGCCACTTCCGCCCCTAGACTGAAGGATTGCCGATGGACTACTTCCCGATTTTCTGCCAACTGCAACATAAAGCCTGCCTGTTGGTCGGCGGTGGTGAAGTTGCCGAACGCAAGGCTCGCTTGCTGCTGGATGCGGGTGCGGTAATTACCGTCAATGCCTGTGAGTTTACGCCACAGTTTCACCACTGGGCGGAACAGGGGCTGCTCACATTAGTCTGCGGCGAATTTGTACCGGATTTGTTGGCAGAGAAGTGGCTGGTGATTGCAGCAACTGATCAGGTGGCAGTCAACGCCTTGGTCTATCAGAGCGCCAATCTACAGCGGGTGTTCTGCAATGTGGTGGATGACCCGAAACGCACCAGCTTTATCATGCCGTCCATCATTGATCGCTCGCCGATTATGATAGCGATATCTTCCGGCGGTAAAGCCCCTGTATTGGCGCGCTTGCTGCGCGAAAAACTCGAGGCAATGTTGCCACAGCATTTGGGCCAATTGGCACAATTGGCGGGCAATTTGCGCCAGCGGGTGAAGCAACATTTTACCGCGATGGCCGATCGCCGCCGCTTTTGGGAAAAACTGCTTACTCACGACCGCCTGGCGCAATCATTGGCTAACGACGATCAGCGACAAATCGAACAACATATTGAGCATCTGTTCAATGCGCCGCTGAGTGATCGCGGTGAGGTGGTTCTGGTGGGTGCCGGGCCGGGAGATGCCGGTTTGCTGACGTTAAAAGGGTTACAGCAGATCCAACAAGCAGACGTGGTGGTGTATGACCGGTTGGTGTCTGATGAGGTGATGAATCTGGTACGGCGCGATGCCGAGCGGATTTTTGTCGGAAAAGAGTCCGGCTACCATTGCGTTCCGCAAGAAAGTATCAATCAGCTCCTATTGCAACAGGCACAGCAGGGTAAACGAGTGGTACGCTTGAAAGGTGGTGACCCGTTTATTTTTGGCCGTGGCGGCGAAGAGTTGGAAACACTGGCAGAAGCGGGGATTCCGTTCTCGGTAGTGCCGGGAATTACCGCAGCTTCCGGCTGCTCCGCCTACAGCGGGATACCCCTGACTCACCGTGATCATGCGCAAAGTGTGCGTTTGATTACCGGTCATGCCAAAAAAGACGCTCAATTAGATTGGGCCAATCTGGCGGCAGAGAAACAAACGCTGGTGTTTTATATGGGGTTATCCCAGGCGGGAGAAATTCAGCAGCAACTGATTCAACATGGGATGCCGGCTACCACGTCTGTGGCATTGGTGGAAAATGGCACCTCGCGGCATCAACGTGTAGTCAGCGGCGAACTGAGCCAATTGGGATTACTGTCCCAGCAGGTCAACAGCCCTAGCCTGATCATCGTCGGTAGCGTGGTCCGTTTACGTGAAAAACTGAATTGGTTCTCCAGTACTGATCACAGCAAAACAGCGGAACAGGTAGAAAAGGTGGGTTAGGAAACCTTGCTGATGAAGGGGGCAAACCCCCTTCATATTATTGAGTCTTACGGATGGGCGACAAAACCGATAGCGTCGTACACTTTAGCTAATGTCTGTTGCGCGCGAGCACGCGCCTTGGCAGCCCCTTCACGCATCACTTCCTGCAAGAAAGCTTCGTCTTCACGATAAGTGTGATAACGCGCCTGTAGCTCTGTCAGCATGCCCGAGACAGCATCCGCCACGGCACCTTTCAAATGACCATACATCTGGCCTTCAAACTGTGCTTCCAGCTCAGGAACTGACTGACCCGTCACACCTGACAAGATATCCAGCAAGTTAGAAACACCGGCTTTCTTTTCTACGTCATAACGGATAACTGCTGGCTCGTCTGAGTCCGTCACCGCGCGCTTAATCTTTTTAACCACCGATTTCGGATCTTCCAGCAGTTCAATGACGTTATTGCGATTGTCATCAGATTTAGACATCTTTTTGGTCGGGTCTAGCAAAGACATTACCCGCGCACCGGCTTTCGGAATAAACGGCTCAGGGATTTTGAAAATATCACCATACAACGCATTGAATCGACCAGCGATATCGCGGCTCAGCTCCAGATGTTGCTTCTGGTCTTCACCGACTGGCACCTGATTAGTTTGATAGAGCAAAATATCCGCCGCCATCAATACAGGATAATCAAACAAACCGGCATTAATGTTTTCAGCATAGCGGGCTGACTTATCTTTGAACTGAGTCATTCGGCTCAATTCACCAAAATAGGTATAGCAGTTCAGCGCCCAGCTTAGCTGAGAGTGTTCAGGCACATGGGACTGAACGAAAATCGTACTCTTTTTCGGATCGATACCGCAAGCCAGATACAGCGCCAACGTATCTAAGGTTCTTTTGCGTAACTGCGCCGGATCTTGACGGGCAGTAATGGCATGCAGATCAACGATGCAATAAATGCACTCATAATCATCCTGCATCTGTACCCACTGACGCAGCGCACCCATGTAATTGCCAATGGTCAATTCGCCGGACGGTTGCGCGCCGCTAAATACGATAGGCTTGATTGGTTTACTGGATACAGTGGTTAATTCAGTGGGTTTACTCATTTTATACATCCTGATCTTTTAAAGACGACAGCCCGATGGCGGGCAACAGATCGGCAAAATGCTCCAGCACGCAATCGGGGTGACTGGTGGCAATAGCTTCGCCGTAGTTATATCCATAGGTCAGCCCAATACAAGGGCAACCCGCGGCCTGCGCAGCCATAATGTCATTACGCGAATCGCCGACAAACAGCATTTCGCTGGCGCGAAGGCCAAGTTTAGCTAACAGTAAATAGAGCGGGGCCGGATGCGGTTTTTTCACTACCACATCGTCGCCACCAATAATTACTGAGAAATAATCTGCGATACCCAGTGATGCCAGCAAAGGAGCAACAAACGGCGTCGGCTTATTGGTAATCAGCCCCATCGGCAAACCATGGGCTGCCAGTTGAGCCAGCGTAGCTTTCACTTGCGGGAATAGCTGGCTCCCCTGTTCAACCGTTTTGGCATAATAGTGATCAAACAGCTCACGGGTATGTGTGACTGACTGAGCATCCGGCTCATGACCTGCCCAGCGTAACGCACGCTCGACCAAAATATCAGCACCATTGCCAATCCAGGTGGATACCAGTGCGTTACCGGCAACCGGTAAGCCTTGATGCTGCAACGCCATATCAATAGCACTGGCAAGGCCTGGTGCGCTATCAACCAATGTACCGTCCAGATCGAACGCCACACCACGGATAGTATCGAATTTAGTCATGAGCAGACATCGCCAGCTCACTGCGCATAGCATCAATCACCGCAGCATAATCCGGTTGGCTGAAAATAGCTGAACCCGCTACAAACATATCAGCACCAGCCGCCGCAATCTGGCGAATATTGTCGACTTTCACCCCGCCATCCACTTCCAGGCGAATGTCATAGCCACTGGCATCAATCAATTTACGTACCTGACGTAACTTATTCAGTGTTTCAGGAATAAATGACTGGCCGCCGAAACCGGGGTTAACTGACATCAACAAGATGACATCCAGCTTATCCATTACATAATCAAGATAACTCAGCGGCGTAGCGGGGTTAAACACCAAGCCCGCCTTGCAGCCATTCTCTTTGATCAGTTGTAAAGTACGGTCGACGTGTTCAGAGGCTTCGGGATGGAATGAAATATACGTGGCACCCGCTTTGGCAAAATCCGGGACGATACGGTCAACCGGTTTTACCATCAGATGCACATCAATCGGCGCGGTAATACCATAGTCACGCAGGGCCTGACACACCATCGGCCCGATGGTCAGATTAGGAACGTAATGATTGTCCATCACATCAAAATGCACAACATCAGCCCCGGCCGCGAGCACCTTGGCGGTATCTTCACCCAAACGGGCAAAATCGGCTGACAGAATAGATGGGGCAATTAAAAACTTTTTCATCCGCGTCTCCAAACGTATCTCTTTGTTCTATAAAACATCTTCCTGACAGATGGTGCATCTACGTCAGGGGTTCTATTTCATAAACCATTGGGTTTGAATCTTTACCGAGCGGCATTCCCGCTCAGCTATACAGCGCCAAAAGCTCGTTCACTTTACTACGACCAAGAATATTACGGCTGATAGTACGGCGCGCTTTCACCACATGCAGTGACGCCTGATGATACCAATTGCGCGTCAGCTCTGTATCGTGGTTAGAAATCAGAACTGGAATCTTGCTTTCGGCCGAAAGTTGATAAGCCAGACGAGCCAGATTCTGTTGATCCACAATGCCAAAGTTATTGGTGTGATATGCCGTAAAATTCGCCGTCGCTGACAATGGCGCATACGGAGGATCGCAATAAACTACCGCCCCATGCACTGCTTTTAAGAGAGTTTCCTGATAATGCTCACAAACGAATACCGCATTTTGCGATTTTTCAGCAAACCAATAAAGCTCTACCTCAGGGAAATAAGGTTTTTTATAACGACCAAAAGGCACATTGAATTCACCGCTCAAATTATAACGACACAGGCCGTTATAACAATGGCGATTCAGATAGAGAAATAATAATGCGCGGCGATAAGCATCAGTACTGGCGTTAAACTCTTGACGCAGTAGGTAAAACTGCTCGGATTTATTGAAGTCGCCCGTAAACAAAACACGGGCGTCACGCACAAAATCATCAGTGCGTTCCTTCACGATATTGTAGAGGTTGATAAGATCGCTGTTGATATCGGCCAGTATGTAAGACTCATACTCAGTGTTAAGAAACACCGAACCCGCACCGACGAATGGCTCTATCAAGCAGTCTCCCGCTGGAAGATGGCGTCGTATGTCATCAACCAGCGGATATTTCCCACCAGCCCATTTTAAAAAAGCGCGGTTTTTCTTCATGCCGTCAGTTAGCTACTTAATAATTCAGAGCCGCAGATTGTACTCTGTTTCAAACAGCACATCAGCGCACAAATAAGAATGATTTATTTTTTAAGGTCTTGCTGCACTTGTTGTACAGGTTTAACCCACGGTTTTTTCGCCTGAACATCGGCTGGTAGCGTCGTGATGGCCCTTTTTGCATCAGCAGAAGAGGGGTAGTTACCACTTACTAAAATATACCAAGGTTTACCATCACGTTTAGTTTCATAGACATGATAGTCAGTTAATTTTTGCTGTTTAGCATAGGCATTCAATGTGTCTGAGCGTGATGCGCTGCTCAGTTGTAACGTGAAATGGTTACCTGGTGCATTCTTTAAGGTACTACTGCTGCCAACGGAACCTGATTTGGTCACCGCAGATGCCGCTGGAGAAACCACGGTGGTCGGTTTTTTATGGTTGCTGGTTGGCAGCTTAGCTGCTGTCGTAGCTTGTTTCTGCGACGGGTGGGTAATGGTTTCACCCGTAGCCGGTGCCGGTGCTTTAGCCCCTTTTGAACCAGAAACCGTTGCAGGTGCCGTCGGCAAGGTGGATGTCTGACCGTCGTTCATATTCTGAGACAAGGTATCAACCTGCCCCTGAGTTTGAGAAAGTGCATCAGACATATTGCCTGGCAATTCAACACGCTGAGTCGGGCTGTTCGCCGAAGGCGGCACTGAAGCTTCAGTTGGCGTTGGCGAAATTGGCGGAGCACTAATATCCTGTGGCTGAGCCGAGTTCTTCACGCCATTGGCATCATGACCGTCGCTGGCATTGTTTGCCACACCGGGCTGAGTGTTATTGCCGCTAGTGAGTGAAGATGAATCAGACAGATTAATATTTCTCGCTGCATCAACATTCGGGTTTTGCTGGGATGCTTCATGCTCAGTCGGGGCTTTCAGGGCTGAACCAATGGCGATAATGATCAACAAAAGCACTAAAATGCCGATACCAATCATGATGTGTTGGCGTGAAACAGCAAGCTTAGGTCCGGCCGAGGACTTACGGGCACGTGTAGGACGACGGTCACTGCTATCTGGTTTCAGATCGTCTTCCGGCTTTAAATCATCCATCTAAACCCTCCAACTAGAGGCAAAAGCCCACCGCATTGATCACTGCGATCTGGCTGATTGATTTTACTGACTGCAAACAGGCTAAATCGCCCGCAGCAAAGGAATATGATGTTCTTATAGTACAACATCTTAGAACTTATGCGCATACCCTTCGTACTTGAAGCCGCAAAGGTACTAGCCACCCTCTCTTCCAAATCGCTAACTTGCGTCAGCTCAGCAGAATTATGAGCCTCACCAGGGATTACCCTGCGGGCCAGCACAAGTGTTGTTCAAAATGGTTTACAACCAATTTGCCTTTCCCTTGTTGCCTACAAGCTACTCCAATAACTATGGGTATCGAACATATAAATATCGGACTTATGCCATTTTTATAACTGGCAATCAGCTATCGATGCCAACACCGTGTCATGTGCAATACCGCTACGGATTTCTGACTTACCGATAGCCGTTGGCAGTACCAGACGAAGCTCGCCTGCCAGCACTTTTTTATCCCGCATCATATGCGGCAGATAAGACTCTGGTGTCATTTCCTGCGGCCCGCAGACCGGCAGACCGGCTCGTAACAGTAGTTGTTTGATACGCTCAACATCACTGGCTGAGAACTGACCTAATCGACGGGAGGTGTGTGCTGCCATCATCATTCCCGCAGCAACGGCTTCGCCGTGTAACCAGACGCCATAGCCCATTTCAGCCTCAATAGCATGACCATAAGTATGGCCCAAATTGAGTAATGCGCGCATACCGCTCTCTTCACGTTCATCGGCAGCAACAACATCGGCTTTTAATTCGCAGCAACGGCGGATGCAGTAAGCTAACGCTGACATATCCAGTGCGAGTAATGCATCGATATTATCTTCTAACCAATCAAAGAAAGCCGCATCAAGAATGATGCCATATTTGATAACTTCAGCCAGCCCGGAGGCAAGCTCACGCGAAGGGAGAGTGTTAAGGCAATTAAGGTCAACCACTACCGATGCTGGTTGATAGAACGCACCAATCATGTTCTTGCCCAGTGGATGATTTACTGCGGTTTTGCCACCGACAGAGGAATCCACCTGAGACAGTAAGGTAGTAGGAACTTGAATAAAGCGAACGCCGCGCTGATAGCAAGCCGCAGCAAAACCGGTCAGGTCGCCTACTACACCGCCACCTAAGGCAACAAGTGTAGTATCACGACCATGCGGTTTTTCCAGAAGGGCAGAAAATACCTGCTCCAGAACACTCAGAGATTTGTACTGCTCACCGTCAGGTAAAATCACCTGATCAACTTTAATGCCACTTTGTTCCAACACTGCCCGGAGCGAATCCAGATAGAGTGGAGCCAGCGTTTGGTTAGTTACCAGCATTACCTGGTCACCCGCCTTTAGTGGCGCAAAAGAGGCCGAATCATTGAACAATCCGGCAGCAATCGTAATGGGGTAACTACGTTCCCCTAACGTGACAGTAATCTTCTCCATGTCGCGCTCAGTAACCTTCTTAACTTACGCCCGGAGGCATTAGTAAAATGCTAAAATCAGTTACTTTCCAGCATGTTGATAATCTGGTTAGCAACAACTTTCGCGCTTTGATCGTCAGTGCGGATGGTGACATCTGCAATTTCTTCGTACAACGGATTACGTTCTTTTGCCAGTGCTTCTAACACTTCACGTGGAGGCGCATCAACCTGCAACAACGGACGTTTTTTGTCGCGCTGTGTACGGGCCAACTGCTTCTCGATTGTAGTTTCTAAATAAACCACAACGCCACGGGCTGACAAACGGTTACGGGTTTCTCTGGATTTAACAGAGCCACCACCGGTTGCCAGAACAATGCCTTGTTTTTCCGTCAGTTCATTAATAACTTTTTCTTCACGATCGCGGAAACCTTCTTCGCCTTCCACGTCGAATACCCAGCCCACGTCAGCTCCGGTACGTCGCTCAATTTCTTGATCAGAGTCGAAAAACTCCATATTGAGTTGCTGAGCTAACTGACGACCAATAGTGCTTTTGCCGGCACCCATAGGCCCAACCAGAAAGATATTGCGTTTCTCTGCCATGTTTTTGGTATTACTAAGACTATTCGTTAATGATAACCCGCCCCGCCAATCAAATCAGCGGCGGGACCTAAACTGAAACCTCATGAGCGATAGTGCGAGATCAGACGGAAAATTATCTCAGCACTTCTGGTAGTTTGGCAACCGAATAAATCGTTGTACACGTCGTGGGAGGGAAACCATACGTTTTTATCGGCGTATCAACGTTATTAAAACCTCGGAGCTCAATTCGGTAACCCTTGTAAGCTAAATCGGAGGCAGCGTCAAATTTAGAAGCCTCCTATCACACAAAAAGTTGCAGAAAGTCACCAAGATTGGTCTGTTTTCATAAAACACCCCCCCATAAGGCTCAAGCACTGATTAGCCTTGGCGTGATGAAAATCACTAACTCCCGCCGACTTTGTTGTTGGGTGTCTTGTTTGAACAGCGCGCCCAGCCAAGGGATATCGGCCAGGATGGGCACTTTATTAATTCCCTGACTATTTTTTTGCTGGAAAATCCCCCCAAGCACAATAGTTTCCCCATCGTTTACGGTTATTTGGGTTTTTATTTCCTGCTTATCTATTAATAAAGCTTCACTATCTCCGCGTTTAATTGCCATTCCGGGCATATTTTGGCTGATTTTCAAGTTTAGAGTAATCTTGCCATTACGCAGTATTTTCGGTGTCACTTCCATCCCTAATACTGCCTCTTTAAACTCAATAGTAGGCACCCCTTTTTTACCCCGCGAGACCGTATAAGGAATATCAGAACCTTGCTTGATACTGGCAGTTTGCTGATGGGATGTCACCAGCCGAGGGCTGGCAATAATATCAACCTGATTTTCTTGCTCCAGCGCGCTCAATTCCAGTTCCAGCAGACGCCCGCCGATACGGGCAACATTGAATCCAGCGCTGAGGGCGCTATTGGGGAGTGGCAAATTCACATTAAAATTATTCACTCTCAGCGCACGGGGCTGCGTTGCTTCGTCCATACCCCAACGCACACCAAGTTCATGCAAATTTTCCCGACTCATAGTTACGATGTGTGCCGCTAACTGCACTTGCTGTAAAGGCAAATCCATCTCTGCCAGCCAACTTTTCAATAGTGCTAAAGAGGCGGGAGTATCGCGAATTAATAATGTATTAGTACGTTTATCTACCACTACGCTACCCAGTGGCGATAGCAACCCACCTTCAGGAAGAGTCAAACTGTCGGCAACTTGTTCAGCATCAGCATACTGCAAGGCCAGTGAGAAATTATTTAGGGACTCAGATGCATCTTTCTGTTCCGCCCGTTGCTGTCTTTCTTGTATCTCCTGTTCGGTAAAAACCATCATTACCGCCCCTTCGCGCTCTACTTTCAGACGGCCCATACGCAAAATAATCGCCAAAGCCTGCTCCCACGGAACATCCGCCAATCTCAGGCTGAGATTACCGTCAACCCCGGCGGCAATGACTAAATTCAGTTGCTGATAATCCGCCAGTGCCTGCAACACTACCGCTATCGGCGCATCTTGAAACTCCAGGGTTACCGGCGGCCCACTTTTTGCGCTAAAGGCACGACTTGTGAGTAATACCAGCAGCAGCATCATCACCCCAGCACTGAGTGTTGGGGTAAGCCCACTCCGGGTTTTCGTAGTAGAAACATTCATCAGACTAATTCCTTTTATGTCCTGTATATTTGAAACGGTAAGAGTGCTTATGCTGCCCAGCTAAGCTCTTTAGTGATGATAATAATTATCTAAAACAACCCGTTAGTTAGTGCATCAGCAGCACCACTGGCTCCGATAATCCAGAGCAAAAGCCAACTAAGCCAGTATTCTGTAGGCTCACCTGCCGTGAGCCAATATGGGTAACTTGCCAAGTTGACAATAGCCGTGAGCCGACCACTAGCTTCTGCCAGCGGCCCTCTGGCCGCAGTATCCAACCAGAAGAGTAATCTCCTCCCCTGACAACCCCTTGTAATCGCCAATGAGTGAGTTTCTCCCGCTCACCATCACATGGCTGTGCTGATAGGTCCTGAAAAGGATTACGCCCTGTGGCGGTCAATAAGGGGTCGGCATAAACCACAGGTGCCAGTGATACGATTATCAGAGAGACGATCTTTAGAGGCCCCATACCGTGCTCCCTTTGCCGCTACTCATTGACGCCACCTGCGAGATATTCTTTCAGGCTTAATTTCACCAACAGTACGGAATTATCACTATTAATCTCAACCAGCTGGGTCTGAACAGGGGTGGGGATTTCGGCTAGTTGACGAAATAAATGGAGTAATCCATAGAAATTGACCCGCAGAGTAGCGTGCCACTGTTGGTGCCTTATGGAATCCACTGCGGCCTCGCCAACTGGCCCGGATTGTCGCTGCCAGCGAATGACTTGCCCGCCAAACGGGGCAATCAATTCATCGGTCAGATGGGCCATTGAACTATCAAGTGACAACCACGATGCCTCCCTTTCTTTCAATACCATCATTTGCTGACGAACCAGAGAAAGTGAGGGTAACGGTGCCAAAGCCGCCTGATGATGATCAACCTGTTGCTGATGTTGAATAATCTTATCTGCGGTGAGCCTCTGCTGTTGCCATGCAGGACGTAATAACATGCCATAAGCCATTACACTTAAAAGCCCAAGAAAAACCCACTGCCCTATCAAGATTTGCCAACCCGGCCTATCCATCCAATGTTGCAGCCGCTTATTCATCACTACCTCTTTCATCACTATCTCTGTCCTGCCAGTCGGCCCAAACCGCAAAGCGAAAATTACCGTCATCCTGCTGAGCAATTTTTTGTAAATGCACTGTTGTGAAGAGAGGCGAGCGGCCTAAACGCACTACAAAGAGATTAATTGCGGCATAACTCTGGCTAATTACCTCAAAAACCACCTTATCGCCTTGTGGTATCAGGCTGACCAACCAGCAGCTATCTGGAATTTGCTGCGATAGCTGCTGCAATAATATTGAATATCGCTGGGCAAGTTGGTGGGCCTGACGATAAATCTGAGCGCGCTGTTCCCGATGCCGTAGTTGTGCCATTGCCTGTTGCACCTCTTGATGGTGCTGGCCTAAGGCTATTTGCTGCTGGGATAGCGCTGCCAGACGGATTTGTTGGCTGGAATTTACTACCCGTGATTGCAGTTGTATTACAACCAGTAGGATGGCTAAAAATAGGCATTGGCATAAACCTAGATTGCGCCAAAAACGGTAACGGGATGATTGACGTTCTGCACGCCATAACGAAAAATTAACTTGATACATCAGTCGTCTGCCGGGCGTAATGCCAGCCCTCCGGCCAGAATAAATGCAGCGGGGGATGGCGGCAGTGGCGGTTGATACTGGGCAAAAGCCGTAAAGGGTGACCAGCCGGTGGTATTTTCAACCGGGGCATCATCCACCACATTACTGTAATACACCGTTATCGGTATTCCACTCTGCTCGGGATAACGCGCCTGAAGTTGTCTCAGCAACGTCGGTAATGGATTGAATGTAGTAGGCGGCTGGCCTGGTGCTACATCCTCTGAGTCGGCTGCTACCACACCAAAGTCAAACGGCATGTCAGCCGATGACACCCACAGCCACTCACTCTCCAAACGGTGAACCAACCAATATGGTCCCGATAATCCTGCCGCCATCGCCATATAACGAAGAGCGCAGGGGGTAATATCAATCATATCGGAAGGTAAACCCGCTTGATGCAAGCACGCCTGCCATTGCTGAACTTCTGACTGACGGGCGGCGGTGATGATTAACTCACTACTGGCTGTGGTTTCACTACGATAATCGAGGGCTAAAGCCTGACTGCCGAGCGGAAAGACCTTACTTGCTGCGGCTTTGATAAAACCATCACGCTGCGGTTCGCGTAAACGCCGGTCCGGTGTCGGAATAGTGTGTTGCAATATGCGCTGTGCGGGCAATGCGATACGTAATGAAATATGTTTTGGTAATTGTTTACGCAATAATTTGAGTTTGTCGCTAACCATATCTGGCTGTTGTAAAATACCCTCCCGCAAAACGCCAGAAGGTAAGGTTTGATGCCACCAGTAGCGCAGTTGCCAGCCATAGCGGCGTCTGACAACAGCCAAAGCGCGTATAGCATCTATTTGAATATCTAGCCCAACCTGCCAATATTGTGAGTACATCTTTGTCGACCTCCATGTCGAGAGACAATAAAAGAACGTATCCATGTTACGGGCTTGCCTTTATACTACGGCGCGGTTGTTTATAAACTGCCCAATTGACATTGAATGGGAAATCTCAGGTGAAGTTCGTAAAGTATTTTTTGATCCTTACAGTGTGTTGCATTTTACTGGGAGCAGCCTCGATATTTGGCCTGTACAAATATATTGAGCCACAGCTACCCGATGTTGCCACGCTGAAAGATGTCCGGCTGCAAACACCTATGTTGGTGTATAGCGCCGAAGGCGAATTGATCGCTCAATACGGTGAAAAACGCCGTATCCCGTTGACATTAAAACAAATTCCACCAGAAATGGTGCATGCATTTATTGCTACGGAAGATAGCCGATTCTATGAGCATCACGGTGTGGACCCGGTTGGGATCCTACGTGCTGCCTCAATTGCTATGGTTTCTGGGCGTGCCTCACAAGGGGCAAGTACCATTACCCAGCAATTGGCTCGCAACTTCTTCTTAAGCCCGGAACGGACTTTGATACGTAAAATCAAGGAAGCCTTTCTGGCCATTCGTATCGAACAATTACTGACCAAAGATGAAATCCTTGAGCTGTACCTGAACAAGATTTATCTCGGCTACCGTGCCTATGGTGTCGGTGCGGCAGCTCAGGTCTATTTCGGCAAAGAAGTCAATGAGTTGACCCTCAGCCAGATGGCGATGATCGCCGGTTTGCCAAAAGCGCCATCCACCTTCAACCCGCTCTATTCACATGACAGAGCAGTGGCACGCCGTAACGTAGTGCTCTCGCGTATGCTGGATGAAAAGTACATCACCCAGGCGCAGTACGATCAGGCGCGCAGTGAAGATCTGGTTGCCAACTACCATGCTCCGCAAATCGCCTTCTCAGCGCCTTATCTGTCAGAAATGGTGCGGCAGGAGATGATTAAGCGTTACGGTGAGAATGCCTATACCGACGGCTATCAGGTCTATACCACCATAACCAGAAAGCTCCAGTTGGCGGCGGTCGACTCATTGCGTGCCAATGTGCTGGCTTATGATATGCGCCATGGTTATCGAGGCCCGTCCAATGTGTTGTGGAAAGTGGGCGAAAGCGCATGGGGCCACGAGCAGATTATCGATTCACTGAAAACCTTGCCGGTCTATGGCCCACTGCTGCCTGCGGTGGTGACCGAAGCTAATACGACGCAAGCAACGGCACTGTTGGCAGATGGCAGCAACGTGACCTTACCAATGTCCGGCATGCGTTGGGCACGTCCGTTTAAATCGGATAACGCCCAAGGGCCAACACCAAAACAAGTGACCGATGTGGTGCAGCCTGGCCAGCAGATTTGGGTAAGAAAAGTAGAAGATAATTGGTGGCTGGCACAGGTGCCGGACGTTAACTCAGCCTTGGTTTCTATCGATCCAAACAATGGTGCGGTTAAAGCGCTGGTCGGCGGTTTTGACTTTAACCAAAGTAAATTTAACCGTGCGACACAGGCACTACGCCAGGTCGGTTCGAATATCAAACCCTTCCTGTATACCGCGGCAATGGACAAAGGTCTGACGCTGGCAACCATCCTCAATGACCTGCCAATTACGCGCTGGGATGCTGGTGCAGGTACCGATTGGCGGCCAAAAAACTCACCACCGACTTACGACGGCCCAATTCGTTTACGCCAAGGTTTAGGTCAATCGAAGAACGTGGTGATGGTGCGGGCAATGCGTGCCATGGGTGTGGATTATGCGGCTGAATACCTGCAACGCTTTGGTTTCCCAGCACAAAATATTGTGCACTCAGAATCCCTGGCATTAGGTTCCGCCTCCTTTACGCCATTGCAGTTAGTCCGTGGTTATGCCGTGTTGGCAAACGGCGGCTATCTGGTCGATCCCTATTTCATCACCAAGATAACTGATGATGTGGGCAATGTGCTGTTCGAAGAGAAACCGAAGATTGTCTGTGAAGAGTGTAACTTACCGGTTATTTACGGTGACACTCAGCGCTCAGTTGTTCTGTCTGATGATAACATCGAAAACGTCGCTACCTCGCAGAACAATAACGCCAGTAATGTGCCAATGCCTGAGTTAGAAAAAGTGACGCCCGAACAGGCCAAGCTCAACGGTGACCAGCAATACGCACCCCATGTGATAAGCACGCCGTTGGCCTTTTTGATTCGTGATGCGTTGAACTCAAATATCTTCGGGGAACCGGGTTGGATGGGTACCGGCTGGCGTGCCGGGCGTGACCTGAAACGCAAGGATATTGGCGGTAAAACCGGTACCACTAACAACTCAAAAGATGCTTGGTTCTCTGGCTACGGCCCGGATACCGTGACCTCCGTCTGGATTGGCTTCGATGACCATCGCCGCGACTTAGGCCGCAGCTCTGCATCAGGGGCCATATCAGATCAGATCTCTGGTGCTGAAGGTGGGGCGAAGAGTGCGCAACCTGCATGGGATGACTTTATGAAAGCGGCCCTTGAAGGTTTGCCAGAAAAACCGGTTTCTCCACCGCCGGGTATTGTCAGCGTAGTGATTGATAAGCAGACAGGTAAGTTATCCAGTGGCGGGCCAGGCAGTCGTTCAGAGTACTTTATCGAGGGGACACAACCCACCGAGTATTCAGTACATGAAGCAGGGACGACTCTAATGGATAACGGGCAGACTCACGAGTTGTTCTGATGGAGTTGTTCTGTAAACGCTGATTGCCTGAGTATCAAGACGGAGCAGCGCCAATATAAAAGCCGGGAGCTCGTAACAGAGTCCCGGCTTTTTTATCTCTGACCATTACTTATTAAGAAATGCCTGAGCCAGAAAAAGGGCACTAACATTACGGGCCTCGCGAAAATCAGGCTCATCCAGCAGTGCCATCATATTGGCGATCGGCCAGCGGACTTGTGGCAGGGGTTCCGGCTCGTCACCCTCCAGACTTTGTGGATAGAGGTTATGAGCAATAACAATATTCATTTTGCTAGAGAAATAGGACGGAGCCATCGTCAGCTTACTGAGATAATCAAAGCTTTTAGCACCAAAGCCAACCTCTTCCATCAGTTCACGATTCGCCGCCTCCAGCACACCTTCGCCCGGATCAATCAACCCTTTGGGGAAGCCCAGCTCATACTCTTCAATACCCACGGCATATTCACGAATCAGCAGGAGATCATCGCCAATAATCGGCACTATCATCACCGCTTCACGGTTTGATGGCCGCATTCGTTCATAAACGCGTTGTACGCCATTACTGAACTCCAGATCCACCGCTTCAACAGTAAACAAGCGGGAGTGGGCAACCGTTTCTATTTTAAGAATTTTAGGTTTTTGCAGGTGTTTCATGATAGCCCCAATTTAAATACTCACCGCCTATCGGACTTACATCAGGATAACCAGAGCTATTTTATGGTTACTTAGTAAGCCACTTTTTGCCGATAACGATTAACCCAACACTTTATACTGGAATTTATTAGAACTTGATCACATTGTGCGTTAGTGAGAACCTTTATCGCAATCTCAGTTAGATATAATTTACCTGTTTTTAACATGACGTCGAGTTTAGTCAAGATTCAACCGGTTAAATTTCATCCTACCCTCACTCAACACACGTTAAAAAATGTGTTTGAAAATAGGATTATGCTGATATTACCGCTGTTTTAGCCTTGCTATCCTTATCAATCTACGTGCAGTTTAAGAGCACTTGCATTAGGTTTTTTGATGAATAATAGCGTGTAAAATGCTAGTTCACTGAATGACTCTGTTATATGCCTTGGTACTGTTTTTACGCATAATATGCATTCTTTCATAGAGTTGACGTAAGTCAGAGGCGCTCGGATGGGGATGGGATGAGCACAATAGTCTTAATATTGGCCTTACTGTTGACCAGTCTGATCGCGGTAGGTTTGTTATGGTGGTTCCGATTCCGCCACCCCGCCCCCGTAACTGCAATACTGCCGTTCGCTAAACCTATTCACCGTAAACTCACCGCGGAAGAACGGGTTAATATTGAGAATTATCTGCTCGGTCAGCAAGAGAAGCTCGGATTCAAATCCCAGTCAACTTTTGACACCCGCACACTGACGAACAGCAATCTTGCGCCAGCAAAGCTGACTCTAACTCCACAAAGCGAAAATGTTTATTCGGTTACCCGCGCCATCACCCGCTACGGCGTGGCGAGTGACGAACCCAATAAATGGCGTTATTACCTTGATTCGATTGAAGTTCACCTACCGGCTTCGTGGGAACAATATATCGCTCAGGATAATGACGTAGAACTTATCCAAACGCAGACGATTCCTTTGGTGATCTCCCTTAATGGGCATACGCTTAAAAATCACCAGGCTGAGAATAGCTACCAGCCTATCTTGCCTTCTCCAGCGCAAAATGCCTCAATCCGCAAAGCGGACAGCGAACATATAGAGCTGTTGAATATCCGCAAGGAAACACCCGAAGAATATGCCTTACATGGTGCTAATGGCTTAAAAGAAGCCGCTGCGATCTGTCTGGCATTGTTATTACTGTTTTTCGCACTCACCGGTCCGGCGGTTACACTGCCCTGGCTGATTATTGTGGCGATAACGTTAACCGGTTGGGCATGCTGGAATATGTTCCGCCCGTTATCTGAAAAAGATTTGCGTGAAGTCCATTGCTTGAGCGGTACGCCAAAGCGCTGGGGGCTGTTTGGTGAATCGAACCAAGGGCAGATGAATAACATCTCGCTCGGGATTGTCGACCTGATTTATCCGGCCCATTGGGGGCCCTATTTTGCTCATGACCTGGGCAAGAAAACCAACATTGATATCTATCTCAACCGTCAGGTCGTGCGTCAGGGGCCTTTTTTATCCCTGCATGACGAAATGAAACATTTCCCGTTACAGCGCTGGGGGAAAAACCTGACGCTTATTGCCGGCTCACTGTTAATAATGGTGTTATTGCTAATCTATGTGCCGCTCAGCTTGCCATTGAAATTGAGTATTGCCTGGTTGCAAGGCGCACAAAGCCAGCAAGTTACTAGTGTTGAAGCTCTGGATAAAATGCCTCTGCGCATCGGCGATATGCTGAAAGCTCAGGGTACCGGTATGTGTTATGTCCCGCCGAATACTCAAAATCCGCATAGTTTTGTTTTTACGCCGTTTGATTGTTCTGGGATCTATTGGAATAACGCAGCACCACTGCCACAACCTGAATCTGACACCATTGAAAAAGCCGCCGCACTGGTGGCAACAGTCAATCAGCAGTTGCATCCGCAAGGTACTGGTGCCAACGTCAACCCACAGTTGGCAACCGCCATTGAAAAATCTGGCATGATTTTACTGAATGATTTTGCAGATATCGTTTTAAAAACACAGGCATTATGCGGTGGAGATAGCGACTGTGTCCGCCTGAAAAATGCCTTGGTTAACTTAGGTAATGCCAAGAATTGGCCGGGGCTGGTTAAACGAGCACAATCTGGCACATTGAAAGGGATGAATGTGCTGTTGCGCCCAGTCAGTGCCGATACCCTGGAAAGTCTGGTTAAAACCGCTACCTCATCGTTTGTTTATCGTGAAACGCATTTGGCAACTGAAGCATTAAATAGCCCGCCGCCGGGTGGCTTCTTGCTAACCAGTGATGAAGGTAAGCAGTTAGTTAATCACCCTGCCCCTGCCGTCCCCATGTTTGATTACAGCGCACTGGAGCAGTGGCGGGAATTACAACGGCTCTCCGGGCTGCTACTTAATACTCAGTTTAAGGCAGAAGGCATCATTACCAATATCACCATTGATGCCAATGGCACACGGCATATCGCGCTACACAGTGAGCCGGATATCGTCACACTCGGCCGCTATCTGGGTACCAGCCTATTGCTGCTAATACTGATTGCCTGTCTGGCCGTGAATATCACTTTATTAATTCAACGGATACTACGAAACCGTAACCGGATGGATAATATTCAACGCTATTATGATAATTGTTTTAACCAGACCCTCACTCCTGCGCCTTTCCTGCGTTAGCTTTCTTTCAGGCCATATCATTCATCTCTGGCTGGCTCTGTAACTTTGATATGCTAGGCTAACTTTATCTGTGGCTGTTATCGGGACATCACCCTGATGGCGCTGGTATTCGTTGTAACCCGTATTATTTGTTTGCATAAAAATAATGTGATTGTGGAGCCGCTATGCCCCCAGAATTTAATTGGCAAGAGATTGATACCGTGCTGTTGGACATGGATGGCACCCTGTTGGATTTGGAGTTCGATAGCCATTTCTGGCTAAAGCAGGTGCCGGAAACCCTTAGCCAACACCGAGGGATCCCGCTGGAGCAGGCCCACAAAATTATTCATGATGAATACTTGGCAGTGCAACATACCTTAAACTGGTATTGCTTCGATTATTGGAGTGAACGGTTGGACTTAGATATTTACGCCATGACCACGGCTGCGGGTAACCGGGTTCGTCTGCGCCAGGATACTGAGCCGTTTTTGTCCAGTTTACGCCAGCAAGGGTTACAAACCATTTTGCTCACCAACGCCCATCCACACAGTCTGGCAGTCAAAATTGAGCATACTGCACTTGACCAGCACCTTGATTTATTACTTTCCACCCATACATTTGGTTATCCGAAGGAAGATCAACGACTGTGGCAAGCTGTCGCGCAGCATACCGGGCTGAATCCGGCCAGAACCTTATTCGTCGATGACAGTGAAACGATTCTGGATGCCGCGCACACATTCGGTATCCGCTACTGTCTGGGTATAGAAAACCCGGATTCCAGTTGTGCTGACAAAGCATTTCACAGCCACCCTGCAATCAATGATTACCGTAAGCTATTACCCGCGCTACAGTTACGTGGTGACTAAAAAGATGTTTAGCCCTATAGCCTAAATAATTCGCGTTGCAACAAGGCGACCAACACGCATGCGACGTGAAATATGACGGAGATAACAGGCAGGAGTATTCATGAAGGATAAAGCAGTTTCTGACGAATCGGTTCGGCTGGATAAATGGCTTTGGGCAGCCCGGTTTTATAAAACCAGAGCAATCGCCCGGGAAATGGTGGATGGCGGTAAAGTCCACTACAACGGCCAGCGCGGTAAACCGAGCAAGTTGGTTGAACTCAATGCTGAAATCCGCCTGCGTCAGGGCAATGATGAACGCACGGTGCGGGTATTGGCATTACACGGTCAACGCCGTGGTGCAAGCGAAGCACAGGCATTGTATGAAGAGACTGAAGCCAGTATTGCCAATCGCGATAAGGTGGCACAGGCGCGTAAACTGAATGCCCTGACCATGCCACATCCTGACCGACGGCCGGATAAAAAAGAGCGTCGCAACCTGATCAAATTTAAACAAGGCGAGTCTGAGTAAACCCTATAGATTTCAACATGCAGGACGGCAGCCCACACACCTGCAACTTGAAAGATGACGGCTTTGCTTGCAGCCAGAAAGAGAGAAAACTATGTCTAATCACGACCAATTACACCGCTATCTGTTTGCTAACCATGCTGTGCGCGGTGAGCTGGTTTCAGTCAATGAAACCTACCAGCAAGTATTAGCCAATCATGATTACCCACCAGCGGTACAAAAACTGTTGGGTGAGATGTTGGTCGCAACCAGTTTACTGACCGCCACGCTCAAGTTTGATGGTGATATTACCGTGCAGTTACAAGGAGGGGATGGCCCATTGTCACTGGCAGTGATTAACGGTAATAACCAGCAGCAGATGCGGGGTGTCGCCCGCTTTAAAGGTGAAATCAGCGATGAAAGCACACTGAAAGAGATGGTCGGCAACGGCTATCTGGTTATCACTATCACCCCGGCAAAGGGCGAGCGCTATCAGGGTGTGGTCGCACTGGAAGGGGAGACTATCGCCGCCTGTCTGGAAAATTACTTTATGCAGTCGGAACAATTACCAACACGCCTGTTTATTCGTACCGGCAGTGTGGAAGGTAAAGCCGCTGCGGGCGGGATGTTGCTGCAAGTGTTACCAGCCGAAGAGCGCAATGAAGATGAGTTTGATCACCTGGCACAGCTTACCACTACCATCAAAGCTGAGGAGCTATTTACGCTGCCAGCGAATGAAGTGCTGTATCGTTTATATCATCAGGAAGAAGTGACGTTATATGAGCCGCAAAACGTCAGTTTCTGCTGCACCTGTTCCCGCGAGCGTTGTGCTGATGCATTAGTCACACTGTCGGAAGATGACATCACCGAAATGCTGGAACAAGATGGCAATATTGATATGCATTGTGAGTATTGCGGCAATCACTACCTGTTTGATGCCGTTGATATCGCCTCATTAAAGAGTGGTAACAGCACTTCCTCAGAACAAATTCATTAATAAGCATAATGATTGGTTGGGTGCTGACTCGTGCCCAGCTATTTCTTCTGGCGTTTCATACTTGCGACAATCCGTGTCCTATCTCTCATAACCTAGCGAAAAATAGGTCATATGTTGAAATATTTGATAGCTATCGCTGTTAATCAGAGATGAGGATTTACAATCGCTGGTAGAAAATTGACGATCCAGGAGTTATGACATGAGTGTTAAAGGAATTACCCCGCAGGAGCTCGCCGCCTATGGCATCCATAACGTCAGCGAGATTGTTTACAACCCAAGCTATGATTTACTGTTCCAGGAAGAGACCAAACCCACGCTTGAAGGATACGAGCGCGGAATCCTCACCACCACAGGAGCAATAGCGGTAGATACCGGGATTTTTACCGGCCGCTCGCCAAAAGATAAATATATTGTCCGCGATGCCATCACTCAAGATACCGTGTGGTGGGCCGATCAGGGCAAAGGCAAAAATGATAACAAGCCACTGAGTCAGGAAACCTGGAGCCACTTGAAAGGGTTGGTAACCGAGCAACTGTCCGGTAAGCGTCTGTTTGTTGTTGATACTTTCTGCGGTGCTAACGCCGATACTCGCCTGCAAGTTCGCTTTGTCACTGAAGTCGCGTGGCAGGCTCATTTTGTCAAAAACATGTTTATCCGCCCATCAGACGAAGAACTGGCCCATTTCGAGCCTGATTTTATCGTCATGAATGGCGCTAAATGCACCAACCCAGACTGGAAAGAGCAAGGTCTGAATTCCGAGAACTTTGTTGCCTTTAACCTGACAGAACGTATGCAGCTCATTGGCGGCACATGGTATGGCGGCGAAATGAAGAAAGGTATGTTCTCGATGATGAACTACCTGCTGCCACTGAAAGGCATTGCTTCCATGCACTGCTCGGCCAACGTCGGCGAGAAAGGCGATGTGGCTATCTTCTTCGGTCTGTCTGGTACCGGTAAAACCACGCTGTCGACTGATCCGAAACGTAAGTTGATTGGTGATGACGAACATGGTTGGGATGATGACGGCGTATTTAACTTTGAAGGTGGCTGCTACGCCAAAACCATCAAGTTATCTGAAGAGGCAGAACCGGATATTTATCATGCTATTAAGCGTGATGCCTTGCTGGAGAACGTGGTAGTACTGGCCGATGGTACCGTTGATTTCAATGATGGTTCCAAAACGGAAAACACCCGTGTTTCTTACCCGATCTATCACATTGAAAATATCGTTAAACCGGTTTCTAAAGCGGGTCATGCCACTAAGGTTATCTTCCTGACTGCTGATGCCTTTGGTGTATTGCCACCAGTATCACGCCTGACAGCAAATCAAACCCAGTATCACTTCCTGTCTGGCTTCACCGCTAAACTGGCTGGTACTGAGCGCGGTGTAACTGAGCCAACACCGACCTTCTCAGCCTGTTTTGGTGCAGCTTTCCTGTCGCTGCATCCAACACAATATGCAGAAGTGCTGGTTAAACGTATGCAAGCGGTGGGCGCACAAGCCTATCTGGTCAATACTGGCTGGAATGGCACTGGCAAACGTATTTCCATCAAGGATACCCGTGGCATCATTGACGCCATTCTGAACGGTGAGATTGATAAAGCAGAAACCTTCACTCTGCCAATCTTTGATCTGGCGGTGCCAACGGCATTACCGGGCGTGAACCCAGAGATCCTCGATCCTCGTGACACTTACGCTGATGTGGCGCAGTGGCAAGAGAAAGCCGAAGATCTGGCGAAGCGTTTTACCACTAACTTTGATAAGTATACTGATACCCCAGCAGGTGCTGCATTGGTTAGCGCAGGGCCAAAGCTCTAAGTTAGCGTTGATTTTGTAATGATTATGGGAGGGACACATTTGTGTCCCTTTTGTTTTTCGCCAATCAAAAATGGATTAGATCAGGTTTGGTGGATGAGTGATCGGGTTCGGTTGTTAAAGCGCCGAGTCAGGTTTCGGTTGATATTCGATTTGTTCTCATTGCTGGCTTTGCCACCTCAACCGAGCAGGAGGGCAAGCCGGCCCTCCTGCACCTGCGGCTTGCGCGAAATATTACTGCTATTCGCAGTCCCCTCAGGCAGCTTGCAGGCTTAATCGAACCAGGGCTGACTCGCTCCCAGCTCGACAGCCCCTTTCGCCGCGTCCATGCGGCTCATTCGGCCTGCAATCTTGGTCGGTAATATTCCTGATTGCGCTCAACGTCAAAAGAGAAAATCAAAATCATGGTTTTAGGTTTTGAAGTTTAAAAGCACATTTGAGCAGCCGAGTGAAGAATGGAGCAAGGGAAATCCGCCATGGACGGCGGATTTAGGCGTCATGAGCAGGGATGCGAATAAAGCCGTCCCGCCAGCGAAATGATGAGTGAGGGAACCCACGCAGTGGGCAGGCGATACGTGCGAAGCGCGGGATTCCACAAGGGTGCGCGCCCGCACCCTTTGGCGGTTGAGGCTACGGAGGTTAAGTCAACTCCGTTGCTTTAACAACCGAACCCGATCACTAAACTCATATCAACCGAAACCTGATCCGACCCCACCATAACCGAACCTGATCACCATACTAAATAACCAAAATAAAACTCACACTACCGCAGGTGGCTTCGCCTTCATATCTAACGGCAACGGAATATACGCACGGATCCGTAAACCGCCTCGCTCACTGGTACCGATATCCAACGAACCGGCGTGGGCATCAATAATCCGCTGCACAATCGACAAGCCCAGTCCAGTACCACTGGTACTCCGCGCGCTATCGCCACGCACAAAAGGCTGGAACAGATGCTTCAAATCTTCAGGCTTGATACCAGGGCCGTCATCCTCAACCTGGAACCACGCACGCTGTAGCTCAGTGCCACTACTGACTTTTATCCAGCCATTACCGTAACGCGCCGCATTCACCACCATATTGGCCAACGCACGCTTAATCGATAATGGATGGATATCCACCAGCACTTCACCTGCACACAAATCAGTCTCGATTACCCGCTCATAACCACTTTCAGCCGCGATCACTTCACCGAGTACGGCATTCAAATCACTCGACTCTGTCGGCATCTCCTGCCCGGTACGTAGATAATCGATAAATTGCTCAATAATGGCGTTGCACTCTTCGATATCTTTATTGATTGACTCAGAAAGGTATCCATCGGCTTCACTCATCATTTCAGTCGCCAAACGAATACGGGTCAACGGCGTGCGTAAATCATGGCTAACCCCAGCCATCAGCAAGGTCCGATCATCCGCCAACAACTTCACGCCGGCGGCCATTTGGTTAAATGCCCGGGTAACCGAACGCACCTCTGACGCACCATACTCCCGTAGCGGTGGCGGAATAATCCCTTTACCCACCTGCAAAGCGGCATGCTCCAGCTCAACTAATGGCCGATTCTGAATACGGATAAACAGCCAGGCTCCCCCTACAGCCAATAACATAATTGCCAGGGTATAACGGAACAGTGGCGAGAAATCGCCCTGATGGATCTCAGTTAATGGCACTCGTACCCAAATATCCGGCGATAACCACGTCTTTAGCCAGACAACAGGGGAGTTTTTATTAACTTCGACCCGAACATCGGTTGGCCCACCCAATTGTTGGGCCATTTGATCACTGAGAAATTTGTAATGCTGTGCCCAACGCAGGCCACTTTCCTCCGCCGCAGCATTGGTATAAAGCGAAATCCCCAATTCACGGTAAATCTCACGCCGAAACGCCGGCGGGACTTCAAGTAGCGTGCCATCTTCCAATTGCAGCCGGTCAGTCATCAGCATACGAACTTCATACGCCAACACTTTGTTAAACTGCTGCAAACTGGGCAAAATGGCGAAATTCAGCACCACCAAATACGTGGTGACCAGACTGACGAACAGCAAGGTCACAATCAGTAATAAGGTTCGGGCAAATGAGCTACGTGGAGAAAAGCGCCATCGCCTCATGCTTTACTGCCGTCCGGTACAAATACGTAGCCCAAGCCCCATACAGTTTGGATATAGCGCGGATGCGCCGGATCTTCCTCGACCATACGCCGCAGACGTGAAATCTGTACGTCGATGGAACGCTCCATCGCACTGTATTCGCGACCTCGGGCCAGATTCATCAGCTTATCGCGTGACAACGGCTCACGTGGATGACTCACCAAGGCTTTCAGCACCGCAAACTCACCGCTAGTCAGTGGCATAGGCTCATCTTCACGAAACATCTCGCGCGTGCCTAAATTGAGTTTGAACTTACCAAACGCAATCACTGCTTCTTCCTGTGAAGGTGCACCCGGTAGCTCGTTAGCCTGACGGCGTAACACCGCACGAATACGGGCCAGTAATTCTCGGGGGTTGAATGGCTTAGGAATATAATCGTCAGCACCAATTTCCAATCCGACGATACGGTCAACTTCCTCACCCTTCGCCGTCACCATAATGATCGGCATCGGGTTACTTTGGCTACGCAGACGGCGGCAGATAGATAGACCATCTTCACCCGGTAACATCAGATCAAGCACCATCAGGTGGAAAGACTCACGGGTCAGCAAGCGATCCATCTGTTCAGCATTGGCAACGCTGCGCACCTGGAAACCTTGCTCTGTTAGGTAACGTTCCAACAGCGCGCGCAGGCGCATATCGTCATCAACGACCAGAATCTTGTGATTCTCTTGCATTTTATTACTCCCAAAGGCCGTATTGCTCGAACCTGTACATTGTTAAAAAAACTTACTTTATACCCTAAATAATTCGAGTCGCAGGAAGGCGGCAACTGAGCGAGCCCTCGGTCACTTACATGAGTCAGTGACCGAGGGTGAACGAAGGAAGCCAACACACATGCAGCTTGAAGTATGACGTGTATAACAGACAGCTTTTTATGGTATACATTCTAGTCGAAATTGTTACAAAGCTTATTGTTGTGCCTAATTATCAACACTTTCGTCAAATGGGCGGTAGCGGATCTCTAATATCCAGTAGGTTGCTTCACCATTTGGTGTCTGAACCGTCACCTCATCCTCCACCTGCTTGCCAATTAAGGCACGGGCAACCGGTGAATCGATAGAAATCCATTTTTTTGCCGGATCAAACTCATCCGGCCCAACCAGGCGAAAGATGCGCTGCTCTTCTAATTCATTTTCTACCCGCACCCAGGCACCAAAAAAGACTTTTCCTTCCTGACGCGGGTCAGGGTCGACAACTTTCAGCACCTCAAGGCGTTTGGTCAAAAAGCGTACCCGGCGATCAATCTCTCGTAGCCGCTTCTTACCATAGATATATTCAGCGTTTTCCGAACGGTCACCCATTGCTGCGGCTTCAGACACCGCCTGTGTTACCACCGGGCGCTCTTCCCGCCACAGATAATGCAATTCACGATCCAGCGCCTGCCAGCCTTCGCGGGTAATGTAATTACTTTTCGCCATATAATTATCCCTTTGGCATTGATGCTTCTACTATACCCTAACTTTTTACCGATAAGTCCACGTTACCTCAAGCTCTGCTGCCGCTCTACTGGCAATTTATCCGGGCAATCCGTATAACTATCTTCTGCCATTTTTCCTACTCACTATCAGACTTGACATCAGACTTATGAATGAACAACTGAGCAGCATTATTGCAAGCGAACTACAGGCGCGGCCGGAGCAAGTTATCTCTGCTATCCGCCTGCTTGATGAAGGTAATACCGTGCCGTTTATTTCGCGGTATCGTAAGGAAGTTACCGGCGGGTTGGATGATACCCAGTTGCGCCAGTTGGAAAGTCGTTTGGGCTATCTGCGTGAACTCGAAGAGCGCCGCCAAACCATTCTTAAATCAATTGAAGAAAGGGGCAAGCTCACTGAGCAGTTGGCCGGTGCCATCAATGGCACCATGAGTAAAACTGAGCTTGAAGATTTATATCTCCCTTATAAACCGAAGCGCCGCACCCGTGGTCAGATTGCGATTGAAGCCGGTCTGGAACCATTGGCGGACAGTTTATGGCATGACCCACAGCAAGAGCCAGAACAGGTTGCTCTCGCTTATGTTGATGCCGATAAAGGTGTTGCAGATACGAAAGCGGCACTGGATGGTGCACGCTATATCCTGATGGAGCGCTTTGCAGAAGATGCAACCCTACTGGCGAAAGTGCGCCAGTATTTGTGGAAAAATGCCCATTTGGTAGCAAAAGTGGTGGAAGGCAAAGAGCAGGAAGGCGCTAAATTCCGCGATTACTTTGACAGCCACGAACCTATCGCCCAAGTCCCTTCTCACCGCGCACTGGCAATGTTCCGTGGACGTAATGAAGGTGTGCTGCAACTGGCGCTAAATCCGGATCCGCAGTTTGACGAACCGCCGCGCGAAAGTCAGGGCGAGCAGATAATTATTAACCATCTCGACCTGCGGCTGAATAATGCGCCAGCAGACGGTTGGCGCAAAGCGGTGGTCAACTGGACCTGGCGTATCAAAGTGCTGATGCATCTGGAAACCGAGCTGATGAGTACCCTGCGTGAACGAGCCGAAGATGAAGCAATCAACGTATTCGCCCGTAACATGCAAGATCTGTTGATGGCAGCCCCTGCCGGCATGCGCGCCACCATGGGCCTTGATCCGGGCCTGCGGACTGGGGTGAAAGTGGCGATAGTGGACGCTACCGGCAAGCTGGTTGCCTTTGATACCATCTACCCTCATACCGGGCAGGCTGCTAAAGCCGCCGCCGTGGTGGCCGCCCTATGCATCAAGCATCAGGTTGAACTGGTGGCTATCGGGAATGGTACGGCATCGCGGGAAACCGAGCGTTTCTTTGTCGAGCTACAGCAACAGTATCCGGCAGTCACCGCGCAAAAAGTGATTGTCAGCGAAGCTGGAGCCTCGGTTTACTCCGCCTCGGAGTTGGCGGCGCTGGAGTTCCCAGATCTGGATGTCTCCATCCGTGGTGCAGTGTCTATTGCCCGGCGGTTACAAGATCCACTGGCTGAACTGGTAAAAATTGACCCGAAATCTATCGGGGTCGGCCAGTATCAACATGATGTTAGCCAAAGCCAACTGGCGAAAAAGCTGGATGCGGTAGTGGAAGACTGCGTAAACGCCGTGGGTGTGGATTTAAACACCGCGTCGGTGCCGTTACTGACCCGGGTTGCGGGTTTAACCCGCATGATGGCGCAAAACATTGTTAGCTGGCGTGATGAGAATGGCCGCTTCCATAACCGTGAGCAATTGCTCAAAGTCAGCCGCCTCGGGCCGAAAGCCTTCGAGCAGTGTGCCGGCTTCCTGCGTATCAATCATGGCAATAACCCGCTGGACGCATCAACCGTGCATCCAGAAGCCTACCCGATTGTTGAGCACATTTTGGCTGCAACTGAACAGGCATTGCAGGACCTAATGGGTAATGCTACCGCGCTGCGTAATCTTAATGCGCGTGATTTCACCACCGAGCAATTTGGTGTCCCGACGGTCACCGATATTCTACGCGAGTTAGAAAAGCCAGGCCGTGACCCACGCCCTGAGTTCAAAACCGCAACCTTCGCTGAAGGTGTAGAGACGCTCAATGACCTGACTCCGGGCATGATCCTCGAAGGCTCGGTCACTAACGTGACCAACTTTGGTGCCTTTGTTGATATTGGTGTTCATCAGGATGGTTTGGTACATATTTCATCACTGGCGGATAAGTTTGTCGATGACCCACATAAGGTGGTGAAAGCCGGGGATATCGTCAAAGTGAAAGTCATGGAAGTGGATTTGCAACGCAAGCGCATTGCCCTGACCATGCGCCTTGATGAACAGCCTGGTGAAGGCGGCTCGCGTCGTGGTAACAATGGCGCTAATAGTGCGAATAGCAGCGCCAATGGTCGTAATGACAATCGTGGTGCCAGCCAGCCTCGTAACAGCAATGATGCGAACAGTCGCCCAGCAGCCAAGGGCCGGGCAGACAGTAATTCTGGTAGCAACAGCGCCATGAGTGATGCACTGGCGGCGGCATTTAAAAAACGCTGATATCTCTACTCAGGGCCACGTTGGTGGCCCTTTTTTCATTTACGTTTTTGTTTCAAATTATCGCGACATCTTTAATATTTCCTCTCATATCCTTTTCTTCTATAAAGCTGAAGATTTATCTTTTAAATTAATTAGCACGCGATTCTTTTCTGCTGCGAAATGACGTTTACATCATGATTAAATCGGCGTTAATTTAACAATCTATTTAACATGAGGGTTAATTTCGTCAATTATTCACTCTAATTTATAAATAATTATGAAGACATTCTGTGAGTTAATTAAAATCCGAATGTTATTTTATTAAAATGTGAGTGAATTAATTATGTTAACAATCGGTATTTAACTGCCCTAACAGGGCATAATGGAAACATTCAGTTAACTGATTTAACTCATTATTTTCATTTGCGATTATGTTAATTTGATGGTAAAACAAGCATAAATAAAAATCAGACTCATTAATTATACCCTAAATAATTCGAGTTTCAGGAAGGCGGCAAGCGAGATAATCCCGATAAGCTTACATGAGTAAGTGATTCGGGTTAGTGAGCGTAGCCAACACACAGGCAGATGGAAGTATGACGGGTATATAAAAATGAAATAGTAACGAATACTTACCTTTGAGTATTTCACCTTAGTTGAATATGAAAACGATTCTTACTATTATTATTTTATCTATTACCTTTTAGAGTCGTATCACTCTGAATTTTGGTACGCCAATAACGTAATAACAAGAGGCACCTATGCATCTTATCCCGCAGCGTTCCTATAAAATTGTTGGTTTCTCGCCTGAAATCAGCCCGGCTTACCGGCAGAAATTATTGTCACTGGGTATGCTGCCCGGCTCTTCGTTTAATGTTGTCCGCCTCGCGCCATTAGGTGACCCCATTCAGATAGAGACCCGCCGCGTCAGTCTGGTGCTACGGAAAAAAGACTTAGATCTGCTTACGCTGGACTTGCAACCCTAATATTGCGGGTCAACATCCTATTTTGGCTGCCGGGCTGCGTGTCAAAGCCCCCCTGCGTAGTCTGATTTTAATTTACTAATATCACGTTGGATCATGAAAGCACTCACAATCGGCCTGATCGGCAATCCCAATGCAGGTAAAACCACCCTTTTTAACCAGTTAACCGGTGCCCGCCAACGGGTGGGGAACTGGGCCGGGGTTACGGTGGAGCGCAAAGAAGGCCATTTCACTACCGCGCAACATCAAGTGACATTGGTTGACCTGCCGGGAACCTACTCCCTGACCACCATTTCTGAGCAAACCTCGCTGGATGAGCAAATTGCTTGTCACTACATTCTAAGTGGTGAAGCTGACCTGCTGATTAATGTCATTGATGCGGTGAATCTGGAGCGCAATCTCTACCTGACACTGCAACTGGTTGAATTGGGTATTCCCTGTATTGTGGCGCTCAATATGTTGGATATTGCCAAAAGCCAACATATCGATATTGATATCAAGGCATTATCTCAGCAGTTAGGTTGCCCGGTTATTCCGCTGGTCTCCACTCGCGGGCAGGGTATCAATGAATTAAAAAGCAGTATTGATGAACTTCAGCCGATTCCCTTTAAGGCTTTGGTTAACTACCCGCCAGTGCTACTCAGTGAAGTAGATAAGTTGGTACAGGCCATGCCTGAGTCCTGGCCGGTACAGCAGCGCCGTTGGCTGGCACTGCAAATATTGGAAGGTGATATCTATAGCCTGGCACGTGCAGGCATAGCGCCCTCAATCGTGGCGCTAGCGCGTGAAAATCTGCGAGCAAGCCAACACGAAGATCCCGAGCTGGTGATAGCCGATGCCCGCTATCAAAGTATTGCCCGCATCTGTGATTTGGTCGGTAACTCGCAGCAAGCGGAACCGAACCGCCTGACACAAGCGCTTGATAAAGTGATCCTTAATCGCTGGTTAGGTGTCCCGATCTTTCTGTTTGTCATGTATTTAATGTTTGTCTTAGCCATCAATATCGGTGGGGCGTTGCAACCCATATTTGATATCGGCTCTGCGGCTATCTTTATTCAGGGGTTGCAATGGGTGGGTTATACGCTGCATTTCCCACAGTGGTTAACCATCTTCCTCGCTCAAGGCGTGGGGGGCGGGATTAATACCGTGCTGCCGTTGGTGCCACAAATTGGCATGATGTACCTGTTTCTCTCCTTTTTGGAAGACTCCGGTTATATGGCCCGAGCCGCATTTGTTATGGACCGGCTGATGCAGGCGCTGGGGTTACCGGGTAAATCCTTCGTACCACTGATTGTCGGTTTCGGCTGTAATGTGCCCTCGATCATGGGTGCACGAACACTGGATGCGCAACGCGAACGCCTGATAACCATCATGATGGCACCCTTTATGTCCTGTGGCGCACGGCTGGCGATTTTTGCCGTCTTCGCGGCGGCATTCTTCGGTCAGGATGGGGCCAGTATCGTTTTCTCTCTTTATCTATTGGGTATCGCGGTCGCCATCCTCACTGGGCTGGTGCTGAAATACACCATTATGCGTGGCGAAGCCTCACCCTTTGTGATGGAACTGCCGGTTTATCATGTGCCCCATCTAAAGAGTTTATTATTGCAAACCTGGCAACGGTTAAAAGGTTTTGTCCTGCGCGCAGGGAAAGTGATTGTCATTGCCAGTATCTTCATCGGCGGCCTGAACAGCTTCTCTTTCAGTGGCAAACCGGTAGATAGCATCAATGACTCAGCACTGGCCTCAGTCAGTAAAGTGCTGACGCCACTGCTGGCACCCATGGGTGTTCATGGCGATAACTGGCAGGCAACCGTGGGGTTAGTGACCGGCGCCATGGCAAAAGAAGTGGTGGTAGGGACACTCAATACTCTCTATACCGCAGAGCAGATTAAGAATGAACCCTTTGATGCCGAGATCTTCAACTTACCGGGCGAATTGGTCGGGGCGGTTAAAACTACCTGGCAGGGCTTAAAAGATACTTTTAGCCTTAGCGTGTTATCCAATCCCATTGAAGCCAGCAAAGGTGATGGTGAAATGGCAGCCGGTTCGATGGGCATGATGAGCAGTAAATTCGGTTCCAGTATTGCTGCCTATAGCTACCTGATATTTGTGTTGCTCTATGTGCCCTGCGTCTCAGTCATGGGGGCTATCGCTCGGGAAACCAGCCGCGGCTGGATGACCTTCTCAATATTGTGGGGGTTAAATGTGGCCTACTCACTGGCAACCCTGTTCTACCAAGCCGCCACGTTTCACCAGCACCCGCAACAAAGCCTAATGATTATTGCGGTGGTTATGGTGATTAATGCATTGATCTTGTTTGGATTGCGCCGCGCGCGGAGCCGGGTAACTGTCAGGTTGCAAAACAGTAAACCTGCGAGCTGTTGTCAGAGTGCAAGCAATGATTGCCATTAACAAACCGCTTTTGTTACAACAGGAGGCATGATGGCGAGCCTACTCCAATTACGCGATGCCATCGCGCTCAGTGGTAGTGTGGGAGCGAGTCAACTAAGCCAGCAATTGGCAACACCTTTACCCCTGGTTGAGGCCATGCTAGAAAGGCTGACGGCAATGGGCAAGGTTGAACGCATTGAGCAAGATAATAGTGGGTGCCTGACGGGCAGTTGCAAGAGCTGCCCTGAAGGAAAAAATAAATGTAACACTGTGATTTATAAAATAAAAAATCATCATTAAGTTACAAAAAGAGATGCCCGATGGGCATCTCTGCCTTTTTATTACTTATAAACATCAGCATCAGCGTCAAATTTCTTCTTTTCACGCTCGGCGATGATCACATAATACTTACCGCCTTTCTCATCCGCCATTTTCGACAGCTCTTCTTTCACATCCATCGGCGATGTTGCCTGACCCGACGTGGTGATGGTGCCAATCTTCTCGTAATTCTTCGCTTCTTCTTTAGTAATTTCTTTCGCCGCCATCGCGCCAAAAGAAACCCCGGTCACAACCAGAGCAATAGCCAGATTTTTCAATAAATGCATACCGAATACCTCACAAGTGAAGGGTTAATGCGTATAAAAACAGTAAGAAAAACAAAGATGATATTGATTTAATTCAAGACAGTTGGCTGATGTTACGCCACGCGCAGTGGCCGCCCACACCTCTAAAGAAAAGGCTCTCCCCATGCCAGTGCGCGGGGATGCGCCAATTTGAACCTTCTTAATTATTAAGTAAATTTAATATTTAGCCATTAAATTACGCATTAAATTCCATTCATTTCTATGTGCTAAGGCCTTAAATCTGTGGCAGTTAGCTATTCCAGTGTGATTTTAGCGTCAACATGTGCTGAAAAATCTATAAGTAATTTTGAAAAATCATCAGGATGAGAAACAAAAGGGGCATGAGCTGCTCCCTTCATCACCACCGATTGACTCTGCGGCCAGGCACTATCTAATAACGAAGCCACTTTGCGCGGCACCAGCCCATCCAGATAACCATAAATGCGCAACAAAGGTAGAGTGCATTTGCCCAGTGCGGGTCGTAAATCTGCAGTACGCAGAATGTCTAGCCCGCCGATTAACACCTCCACCTCTGGCATCTGGTGTTGTAGCACCACCGCTTTCAATAAACGGGCATCCTGTCGTGCACTTTCCGTCCCCAAAGTTTGCAATGCCAGAAAACGCTCAACGGTACGCTGAAAATCCTCACTTAACTGTTGCTGAAAACCAGCCAAGACTTCCGGCCGAATCCCCGGCCATTCATCATGCGCAGTAAAACATGGCGAGGAGGAGACAGTTATCAGCCCACGCACGCGCTCTGGTTGAGTCAAAGCTATCTGACTGGCCACCAGCCCGCCCATCGACCAACCGAGCCACAAGGCGCGCGGTGGTGCTTGTTGTAAGACAATTGCCGCCATATCAGACAGTGGCATCGTACCAAAATCTTTGCTGCGCCCATAACCGGGGAGGTCCACCAAATGCAGACGAAAATGCGGCGCGAGTCTATCAATTATGCAATGCCAGACTTCGGCGTTCAGCCCCCATCCGTGCAGCAGCACAAGATCGCAATCACCTTCACCGCAGATGTTCCAATACAGTTGTTTCATACGTTAATATCCTGTTGCCTTAGCCGCGTCATACATCACTTATCAAGGAAGATAAACATGCTAACAATCGTCAGCCAGTGTTGGCTATGCCGGCAGCGGTTATATCATCCCAGGCATGGCATTTGTTGTTATTGCAACCAGCATTTACCTAAATTACCGCCCTGTTGCCCTCGCTGCGGCTTGCCCTGCACTAACCCGGCATTACCTTGTGGCCGCTGCCTTAACGCACCACCCCGCTGGGCGAGTATGACCTTTGTCAGTGATTATATTCCGCCCTTGAACGGGCTGATAAAAAAGTTCAAATTTAACGGCGTCACACCGTTGGCTCCGGTACTGGCCCGTTTATTATTGTTACGCTGGCTTGATGCCTACCGTCAGGGTAAGGTTATCAGGCCAGAAAGAATCATTAGTGTGCCTTTACACCGCAGGCGCTGTTGGCGGCGCGGCTATAACCAAACAGACCTGTTAGCACGGCCATTGGCACACTGGCTTGGCTGCCACTACAGTAATATGACGTTACAGCGAGTACGGGCTACACCACCGCAGCAGCGATTGAAAGCTACCGCGCGACGTAAAAATATGCGGGGGATATTTCGTTGTACACAGTCTCTTCGCGGCCAACATATTGCTCTGCTGGATGATGTCGTAACAACGGGCAGTACACTGAATGAGATTGCCGATCTACTCTGGTCCGAGGGGATTGCCTCATTACAGGTGTGGTGTATCTGCCGAACCTTGTAGTCACCCTAGCAATGGGCGTATTATAACCGACAAGAATAGTCAACTATTGAGCAGATGCCATGATCACAATAACAGACGCAGCACAATCTCATTTTGCCAAACTGTTGGCAAATCAAGAAGAAGGCACCCAAATCCGGGTATTTGTTATCAACCCCGGAACACCCACCGCTGAATGCGGCGTGTCTTACTGCCCACCGGATGCGGTCGAAGCAACAGATACTGTACTGAAATTTGAGCAGTTATCTGCCTATGTTGATGAAATGAGCAAGCCTTATTTGGACGACGCTGAAATCGATTTCGTCACTGACCAACTAGGCTCTCAACTTACCCTGAAAGCGCCTAATGCCAAAATGCGTAAAGTTGATGATACTGCACCATTGATGGAGCGGGTTGAATATGTTCTGCAATCGCAGATTAACCCGCAACTGGCCGGGCATGGTGGCCGTGTAACATTGATGGAGATCACACCAGATGCATTGGCTATCCTGCAATTCGGCGGTGGCTGTAACGGGTGCTCTATGGTTGATGTCACATTGAAAGAAGGCATCGAAAAAGAGCTGTTGCAGAAATTCCCAGAATTGAAAGGCGTGAGGGATTTGACCGAGCATCAGCGCGGCGAGCATTCCTATTACTAATTATCCTGCGTCCTTGGCGCTACAGCGGTGTTAGCTTCGCTCGCTCACCCGAATAACTGACTGATGTCAGCTCATCGGGATTTGTTCGCTTGCTGCCTTGCTGTAACACCAATAACTTTGGCTAATAATTGAGCGCTGCTATTACTAATTGTCCTGCGCCCTTGGTGCTACAGCGGTGTTAGCTTCGCTCGCTCACCCGAATCACTGACTGATGTCAGCTCATCGGGATTTGTTCGCTTGCTGCCTTGCTGTAACACCAATGAATAATATTGTTCTTAATGCTGACAAAACCAGATGACTCAATCTGGAGCGGCGAGGATAGGTAGAAGAGTAAAGCGTCCGCGCCAGGGATGGCGCGGCACGAGCCTACATCGACGTATTGATGGCGTCTTTACGATCTGCCTGTTCTCTCCGCCACGAGCACTTTATTGGCAGCCTACTGAGAGATTCCCTCCCTTATCATCCCGCCGACACATTCTTGCGCCGCTTATCCAAATCCTTCAATAAACGATTAACCTGACTGTCAGCAAACATCTCTTCCAAGGTCGAGGTCAATTTACGCCGCCAGTTCGGATATTCCTCACTGGTTCCGGGGATGTTTACCGGTGTCGCCATATCTAACCAATCTTCCGGTTGCAAACCCAGTAATGCGCTGGCGCTGTCAGCAACATAACGCTGTAATCCCCGGTTAAGGACTGGGCTCATCGAGAGGAGTGACGCTTTATGGCCTACCTTCTTTGGCACACAGTCATAGTGATGTAACCCTTCCAATAATCCTTGCTTGGCCCGTTCCCGATCAAGATAAAGCTGCTTCAATATCTGTTGGTCTGGATATAACCCCAGCTTATTCCCCAACGTCAGATCGTCACTTTGCCAATAGCCCCGTAAGGTCGGCAAGTCATGGGTCGTAATGGTGGCCATCGCCTGTGCCGGATAAGATTGTGGCGCACGGAAGGTATTCTCACTGTCATGCTCAAAATAGAGCACCTTATAGGAATACACCCCGCTGTCACGCAGCTTAGCCACAATCTCTACCGGTACCGTGCCTAAATCCTCGCCAATCACCATGCAGTGATGACGCTGACTTTCCAGCGCCAATATCGCCAATAGATCATCGACCGGATATTTAACATAAGCCCCCTGGGCGGCAGTCTGCCCGTAGGGAATCCACCACAGACGCAATAAGGCCATCACATGATCAATACGCAGAGCACCACAACTGGTCATATTAGCGCGCAGCAAATCGATAAAAGGCTGGTAGGCACGCGCAACCATGACGTGCGGGTCCATTGGTGGCAACCCCCAGTTCTGGCCCAGCGGCCCTAAAATATCAGGCGGAGCCCCTACTGAAGCTTTCAGACAATATAACTCGCGGTCACACCAGGTTTCAGCGCCACCTTCAGCCACACCAACAGCTAAATCACGGTACAAACCAATCGGCATTTTTCGTGTCTGGCTGTTGCGAAAACAGTTATCAAACTGAGTGGCGGCCAACCACTGTAACCATAGATAGAAGGTCACATCACTCGCGTATTCGCGGCAAAAATCAGCTACAGCACTGCTGTGCCCATCACGATATTTTTCTGGCCACACCGGCCAGCCCCACATCATTGGGTCTTGCGCACTTAAATGAGCATGTAGCGCATCAAAAGCTGCTTGTTGATGCAGACTACGACCGCCTTGTTCCACAAACTGGTGGAACGCCTGCATCCGCGCATCTTTTACTTTACGAGCAGTAAACAACGGGAAGGCCAAACGCAGCGCCATCAATTTCAGTTGCATAACTTGCGGATAATCAACCCACTCATTAGCCCGAATTTCAGCCAGCGTCTGTTGCGTTGCTGGTTGATGCCACCAGAGCTGCGCCGCTTCACTGTGCTGAAACTCATCCACGCGGTTCACGTCGATATAAACCACATTCAACCAGCGTCTTGAAGAGGGGCTATAGGGGCTAGCACTCTGTGGGTTAGCCGGATACAGCGCATGAATTGGATTCAAACCGATAAAGGCACCACCACGCTCGCCCACCTGTTCCAACATTTGGCTGAGATCACCAAAATCACCAATCCCCCAGTTGCGTTCGGAACGCAGGGTATAGAGCTGTACACAAGCGCCCCACAACTTTTTCCCTGCCAGCAACGCATCTGGCTCATAGCAACGTTTCGGTGCCACAATAATTGAACACTGCCACTGCTGTAACCCTTGTTCGAGAATCAAACGGTGATAACCCTGCGGCAGAGAAGATGGCAATGTCAGCGTCTTCTTTGCACTGATACGCCCCTGGTGCAACTCACCTTTTTCTGTCTGCAATTGCCAGTGATAATCGCCTGAACCCGCCATTGGTAGCTGCATTGGGCTACCAAAAGTAAATACTTTCACCACCGGTAGTGGTGTATTTTCTGTCGAGGTGTCCTGAGGCACCTGAGTGCGCCCCATGGCCGCCAACAACTGCTGCTTGGTTTCCGGCAAAATAGCCTGCGGCTTACCATGAGCATTAATGTAGCTGGCGGCTATCCCTGCCAGTGTCGCTGCTTGATCGAGCGATTTACGATCCATGCAGTCTTCTCCTTAACGTTTGGCTTGCCAAATCCGTGATTGGTAATCACGAATTGAACGGTCAGAACTGAACATCCCTACCCGGGCAGTGTTAAGAATGGTACGGCGGGTCCATTCATCCTTATCGCGGTACAGGGCATCAATTTGCTTCTGTGCCTGACAGTATGAGGCAAAATCAGCCAATACCAGATAAGGGTCACCCCCTTCCAACAGGCTATGCAACATCATGTCAAATGCGTGCTTATCACCTTGGCTGAACGCACCACTGGCCAGCTCATCCAGAATGCTTTTCAGGTGCGAGTCAGCTTTAAGATACTTATGCGGCTTATAGCCTTTCGCCAAAATGGCTTTTACCTGCTCCACGGTGTTACCGAAAATAAAGATATTCTCGTCACCCACCTGCTCGGCAATCTCAACGTTAGCCCCATCGAGAGTGCCCACAGTCAATGCACCATTCAGTGCCAGTTTCATGTTGCCAGTACCAGAGGCTTCTTTACCGGCAGTTGAAATCTGCTCCGATACATCCGCCGCAGGAATCATCAATTCCGCGACTGAAACCCGATAATCGGGGATAAAGACCACTTTTAGGCGATCTTTGACGATCGGATCATTGTTGATCTTATCGGCGGCCTGATTGATCGCATAAATAATATTCTTAGCTAAATAATAACCAGGTGCAGCTTTGGCACCAAACAAGAACACCCGAGGCGCAATATCCAGATTCGGGTTGTCACGGATCTGGCGGTAGAGCGACAGAATATGTAACAGATTCAAATGCTGACGCTTATATTCATGCAACCGCTTAATCTGCACATCGAAGATAGCGTCTGGATTAATCACCAACCCCATAGTTCGCTTAACGTATTCAGCTAACTTAACTTTGTTATCATATTTGATCTGCTGATAACGGCCCCTGAAAGCCTTATCTTCGGCATAAGACTCAAGCCCAGCTAATGCATCCAGATTATTCGCCCATTCCACTTTCAGCGTTTCATCAATCAGGCCAGATAATGCCGGATTACATTGCTTCAACCAACGGCGCGGCGTAATACCATTAGTAACATTATGGAATTTATTTGGCCATAATTGATAGTATTCAGGGAATAAGTCTTTGATAACCAGATCAGAATGCAGTTGCGCTACGCCGTTGACGGCAAAGCCGCTGACCACACACAGATTGGCCATTCTCACTTGCTTATTATGATGAACCGCCAGCTTGGCCCACACCGCTTCATCCCCAGGCCATTGCTTATCCACCACCTTTTTAAACTGCGCATTGATCTGCTTGATGATGACAAAATGGCGTGGCAACAAACTACGCACCAATTTTTCATCCCAACATTCAAGTGCTTCAGGCATCAACGTGTGGTTGGTATAGGCGAAGGTTTTACTGGTGATCGCCCACGCCGCATCCCAGCTTAGCTGATGCTCATCCAGCAGTACTCGCAGCATTTCAGGAATAGCGATAGTCGGGTGGGTATCATTCAGTTGAATAACTTCATAGTCAGGCAATTCAGCCAGTTTACGACCAGCCAGATGATGCTTACGTAAAATATCCGCCACCGAGCAGGCGCATTGGAAGTATTGCTGCATCAGGCGCAGACGTTTGCCGGCCAGATGGTTATCGTTTGGATACAATACTTTGGTCAGTTTTTCTGCTTCAACGCCATTTTGTTCTGCCAGCAGGAACTTCCCATCATTAAAATTAGTTAAATCAAATGGATGTTGATGAGTAGCCTGCCACAGGCGCAACGGCTGTGTTACACCATTGCGAAAACCCAGCACCGGTAAATCCCAAGCTTCACCGCGCAAGGTGAAGGCCGGACGCCACACCTGGCGGCCATCAGCGAGTTTTTCTAACTTGCCAGCAAAGCCGACATCAACCGCCAACGCCGCATTATGGCGAAACCACGGATAACTCTCGCGCTGCCAGTTGTCCGGGGCTTCCTGTTGTTTACATTCACTGAAAGATTGACGGAATAGACCATATTGATAATTCAGACCATAACCGGTGGCGGGTTGCTCAACGGTTGCCATCGAATCAAGGAAACAGGCCGCCAAACGCCCAAGACCGCCATTACCCAATGCAGGGTCAGTCTCCTGCTCCAGCAAATCACACAGGTTAATTTGCTGCTCGGCCAGCAACGCCTCCACTTGGTCATACCAACCCAGATTAATCAGGTTGTTTGCCGTTAAACGACCAATCAAAAACTCCATTGAAATGTAGTTAACATGCCGTTGGACTTTTTGGGTTTTACCTGGTGCAGGCTGAGCCGCCAATTGTTCGGCTAACGCCGCGCTGACAGCTTCCCACCATTGGTGTTGAGTCATTTGCTGAGCGGAGGTTAGGCCAAAGCGCTGCCACTGGCGGGTCAGTGCGGCCAGGAAATCGTCCTTTTTAAGCGTAGGCTGTGACATAGGGGGTCTCTATCCTGTGAGTGGGGTAATTTTACCCTTATCCTGCCAATGAGAACTGACAAGGGCATCATCCTGCCGGGGGATTAGCTGGGGATGAGTCGCAGGGCGTAGCTAAAATTGTGATCCGGTGCAACTTACAGCCATATGAAACATTAACTCTATTGCAATAACATGGCCGTTATCAGACCTTAGCAGTGCTGATTAATTACGAGGCTAAAAATAATTACTCTTATGAATGCCTGTAACATTTCATTACAAATGGACATATCACTCGCCAGGACGTCTTCTCACCGGATATTGGTTAAACCGGACACAGCATGCTGATCCCCTCAAAACTGAGCCGCCCGGTACGGCTGCAAAATACCGTGATACGCGACCGTCTATTGGTTAAGTTATCAGGTGTAGCAAACTATCGCCTGACTTTGATCAATTGCCCAGCCGGTTATGGTAAGACCACGTTGATCGCCCAATGGGCTGCCGACCAATCCAATCTCGGGTGGTATTCACTGGATGAAAGTGACAATCAACCAGAGCGTTTCGCCTCTTATCTGATTGCTGCGGTACAGTTGGCGACTGGCGGCCATTGCAGTAAAAGTGAAGCGCTCAGCCAAAAGCATCAATACGCCAGCCTTTCAGCGCTGTTTGCTCAATTATTTATCGAGTTGTCCGATTGGGACGGCCCGCTTTATCTGGTCATCGATGACTATCATCTGATTACCAATGACGCTGTTCATGAAGCTGTGCGCTTCTTTCTGCGTCACCAGCCGGAAAATATGACGCTGATCCTGCTATCCCGCACCTTGCCACCGCTGGGAATTGCTAACCTGCGGGTGCGCGATCAGTTGCTGGAATTAGGCATGCAGCAACTGGCATTTAATCATCAGGAAGCACAGCAATTTTTTGATTGCCGCCTGTCAGTGCCACTGGAACAAGGTGATAGCAGCCGCTTGTGTGATGAAGTTGAAGGCTGGGCTACCGCGCTGCAACTGATAGCACTGTCATCGCGTCAGCCAAACTCATCCGCGCAAAAATCGGCAAAACGCCTGGCAGGGTTAAATGCCAGCCATTTGTCAGACTATCTGGTGGATGAAGTATTAGATCAGGTGGATAGCAATTCCCGCGTTTTTCTGCTGCGTTGCTCAGTATTACGTTCCATGAATGATGCCCTGATTGTGCGCCTGACTGGGGAAGATAACGGTCAGCAACGGCTGGAAGAGTTGGAGCGCCAAGGGTTATTTATTCATCGTATGGATGACAGTGGTGAATGGTTCTGCTTCCACCCGCTATTTGCCACCTTCTTGCGCCAGCGCTGCCAGTGGGAATTGGCGTTGGAGTTACCGGAATTGCATCACGCAGCCGCTGAAGGTTGGATGGCGTTGGGCTACCCGGCTGAAGCAATCCACCATGCATTGGCCGCAGGTGATGTTGGCATGTTACGTGATATCTTGCTGCAACATGCCTGGACGCTGTTTAACCACAGTGAGTTGGCGCTGCTGGAACAATGTCTAGTCGCCCTGCCTTACTCTTTATTGGTGCAGAATCCAGAACTGGCACTGCTACAAGCCTGGCTGGCGCAAAGCCAACACCGTTATGGTGAGGTGAATACCTTGCTCGAGCGCGCTGAATCGGCAATGCAAGAACGCAAAATCCCTGTTGATGAGATTTTACGCGCTGAATTTGATGCCCTGCGTGCTCAGGTGGCTATCAATGATGGTAAGCCAGATGAAGCCGAAAAACTGGCAACTGATGCGCTGAAATATCTGCCGATGGCGAACTTTTATAGCCGTATTGTGGCAACCTCCGTAACTGGTGAAGTTCATCATTGTAAAGGGGAGCTAAGCCGTGCGCTGCCCATGATGCAGCAAACCGAGCAAATGGCACGTCGCCACGAAGCCTATCACTATGCCTTATGGGCATTGCTACAACAGAGCGAAATCCTGATTGCACAAGGTTTCTTGCAAGCCGCTTATGAAACGCAAGATAAAGCCTTTGATTTAATTCATGAACAACATCTTGAGCAGTTGCCGTTGCATGAATTCCTGCTGCGTATTCGCTCCCAAATTTTATGGTCGTGGTCACGGCTGGATGAAGCGGAAGAAGCGGCACGCAAAGGCATTGAGATTCTGGTCAATTACCAACCCCAACAGCAATTGCAGTGTTTGGCGATGCTGGCAAAATGCTCACTGGCGCGTGGTGATCTGGATAACGCCAATATGTATATTCAGCGTTGTGAGGCCCTGCAACACGGCAGCCAATATCATCTCGACTGGATAACCAATGCCGATAAGCCACGGGTTATTCACTGGCAGATGACCGGGGATAAAGTCGCCGCCGCAAGTTGGCTGCGCCAGGCAGAAAAACCGGGGATGGCGGATAATCACTTTTTACAGGGGCAGTGGCGTAATATCGCGCGGATACAGATCATGCTAGGGCGGTTTAATGAAGCCGAAGTGGTATTGGACGAACTGAACGAAAATGCCCGCCGCCTTCGTTTAACCAGTGACCTCAACCGTAATCTATTGTTAAGTAATATCCTTTATTGGCAAACCGAACGTAAAAGTGAGGCCCAGAAAGCGCTGATTGAATCACTGTCATTGGCTAACCGCACCGGTTTTATCAGCCATTTCGTGATTGAAGGTGAAGCTATGGCACAGCAGTTGCGCCAACTGATTCAACTTAACGCGTTACCGGAATTGGAACAGCATCGTGCTCAGCGAATACTGAAGGATATTAACCAGCACCATCGGCATAAATTCGCCCATTTTGATGAGATATTTGTCGATAAACTGCTAACTCACCCGCAAGTACCAGAACTGATCCGTACCAGCCCGCTAACCCAGCGCGAATGGCAGGTATTAGGGCTGATTTACTCCGGCTACAGTAATGAACAGATCGCCGGTGAGCTGGAAGTGGCAGCCACTACGATTAAAACCCATATCCGTAATTTATATCAAAAACTGGGGGTTGCTCACCGCCAGGAAGCCGTACAACAGGCACAGCGTTTATTACAGATGATGGGTTATGTTTGATTATTTTTATTGTTATGGCAATAAGTTACCACTGTACTGCAATTTACATTAAACCAATGTTATTGCAGTCAGTGGTCTTTGGCGATAATATTTTTATATTAATAATATTATCGGCTATAACTGTTAGCTCTTTAATATCTTTGGGGGATTGAAGCAACAATCCTACTGATTGAAAAGACAAGTTAAGTACAACTATATAGCCTATATAATTTTTTCATTTCGTTTTTACTGTAAAATTCCCACTTCATTGAAATATTTAATGAATTCCAGCAATGACTTTAATGTCGGATTAGCATTCAAACTGGCATTCCTTTTCTCCACCTTAATATTATCATTATAAATAGTAGCCTGAGATTGATATTGTGCACTTGATAATCGGTTAAGCATAGATAATGCCTTTATTTTAAACCACCATGTGCCCTATATTAATAACGATAGATTTAATTTATTAATTCTATAAAAAACAACATATTAAATTGGAATCAGAGACAAAAATAACATTACAGTTAGTCTGGTATTTATCAGCTAAAAAATGATTATAATCATGTTTTGGCATTTTCTCTCTAAATGCATTTTTGTAAGGTAGAGCAAGATGGAACAGTTTGAAACAATCAGTGTTGAGCAGGCTCATAGCCGCCTGAAAGAGAATACCGCCGTATTGGTCGATATCCGCGATCCACAGAGTTATGAAGCGGGCCATGCACCCATCGCGTTCCATTTGACCAATAGCAGCCTGCATACCTTTATGCAGCAAACAGATTTTGAACAGCCCGTCATGGTGATGTGCTACCACGGCAATAGCAGCAAAGGGGCGGCGCAGTATTTGCTCCAGCAGGGCTTTGAGGCGGTTTACAGCATTGATGGTGGTTTTGAGGCATGGGCCAAAAGCTATCCACAAGAAATCATTCGTGAAAATGTCTGACTTTGTTACCCGTTTGTAGCTTGTCATTCGCCACAACCGACCAGATTGTGATATTTTTAAGCACTTTAATCACATTCATAATATCTATACTCAAAATCATTGGCGTTGCAGGTAGGCAGCTCACAACCCTGCGGCCTCAAATACAAAAGGTATAGACGGTAATGGGCAATATGATTCGTGTAATAGCAATCTCTAATCCGCGTCTGGCACAGGCCTTTGTGGATTATATGGCCACTCGCAATGTGGTACTGGAAGTTCGGCCTGATACTCAGGGTGCAGAGATCTGGCTTGCCGATGATGAGCAATTGCCGTTGGTGCAGCAGGAGCTGGAACAGTTTTTGCTCGATCCCCTCAATCCACGCTATCAGGCCGCAAGTTGGCAATCGGGTAATTTACACTCAAATTTATCCTATCAGCGCTTTTCCTACCTGCAGACGCTGCGCAGTCAGGCCGGCCCACTGACATTGAGTGTCATGGTACTGTGCATCGCCATCTATATTCTGATGCAAATTGTCGGCGATGCGGCCGTTATGTCATGGCTTGCCTGGCCCCGCGACGAGAGCCAATATCTACAACTCTGGCGCTGGGTCAGCCATGGCTTTTTACACTTTTCGCTACTGCATATCTTATTTAACCTGATGTGGTGGTGGTATCTGGCAGGACAAATGGAAAAACGGCTTGGCACCGGTAAATTGCTGGTATTAACTGTGGTATCTGCCCTGTTCAGTGGCTGGGGGCAATCGCTATTTAGCGGTGTGAATTTTGGTGGTCTGTCTGGTGTGGTGTATGCCTTAATGGGTTATGTCTGGCTGACCGGCGAGCGCGCACCCGAGCGCGGTATCTCGTTGCCCCGAGGTTTAATGGCTTTTTCTGTCCTCTGGCTGATTGCCGGTTATTTCGATGTTTTAGGTTTGTCGATTGCCAATGCGGCTCACGTTTCAGGTTTGATTATTGGGTTATTAATGGCATTTTGGGATACGCGCAACAGCGTAAGAACCACACAATAACTGCCTGAGCAACCAGGCGCATTAGGGGATTATAGTGAAGCAAACGCAGCGGCATGATGCGATTATTGAATTGGTACGCCAACAAGGCTACGTCAGCACTGAAGAGTTAGTAGAACATTTTGCCGTTAGCCCGCAAACCATCCGGCGTGATTTGAATGATTTGGCTGACCAAAACAAAATTCATCGTCATCATGGTGGTGCAGCACTCCCTTCCAGCTCAGTTAACGCCGCCTATAACGATCGTAAAGTGATGTGGTCGGAAGAAAAGGCCCGTATTGCACAGCGTGTTGCCAGCCAGATCCCCGATGGTGCAACACTGTTTATCGATATAGGTACCACGCCAGAAGCTGTCGCCCACGCGCTGATGAACCATAAGGGGCTGCGGGTGGTGACCAATAATCTTAACGTTGCTACCTTGCTGACGGCTAAAGAGGATTTCCGGCTGATTCTGGCTGGTGGTGAAGTTCGCACCCGCGATGGTGGGATTATTGGTGAGGCCACACTGGATTTCATTTCTCAGTTCCGTCTTGATTACGGCATCCTTGGTATCAGTGGTATTGATATGGACGGCTCACTATTAGAGTTTGATTACCATGAAGTGCGCACCAAGCGAGCAATTATCGAGAACTCCCGTTGTGTGATGCTGGTAACCGACCACTCGAAGTTTGGTCGTAACGCAATGGTGAATTTGGGGAATATGAATTTGATTGATTATCTGTTTACCGATCAGATGCCTCCTCCCAGTGTGATGAAGATTATTGAGCAGCATCAGGTTCAATTGGAGTTGTGTTAGTCGTTAAATTTTGGTTTTGGTGATCCGGTGCGGTTGTTAAGTCAACTCAAGTGCTTTAACAACCGAATCGGACCACAGAACACCGAACAACCAAACCTAATCACCAAATCCAAATCCAAATCCAAATCCAAATCCAAATCCAAATCCAAATCCAAATCCAAATCCAAATCCAAATCCAAACTTTCCCCACATTTTGATAACAAAACTGTTACCTCCATCACGGGGGAATGTTTTTTTTTGGTTAACTCTTGGCTTGTTTGTTGGTTTTTGATTACAATCATGAGCGAAAACGAACATTAAAGAGCTGTTTCGAACATCTGGAGAGAGGAAGCATGGAAACCAAAGACTTGATCGTGATCGGTGGCGGCATTAATGGTGCCGGTATCGCTGCGGATGCGGCAGGGCGTGGCCTGTCCGTTCTGCTGCTGGAAGCGCAAGACTTGGCCTGTGCTACGTCTTCCGCCAGCTCCAAACTTATCCACGGTGGCCTGCGCTATCTGGAACACTATGAATTCCGTCTGGTAAGTGAAGCACTGGCCGAACGTGAAGTATTATTGAAACTGGCACCGCATATCGCATTCCCAATGCGTTTTCGTCTGCCGCATCAACCCCACCTGCGCCCAGCCTGGATGATCCGCACTGGTTTGTTCCTGTACGATCACTTGGGCAAACGTACCAGTCTGCCTGCCAGTAAAGGGTTGCGTTTTGGACCAGAATCGATATTGAAACCAGAATTGGTGCGCGGTTTCGAATATTCTGACTGCTGGGTCGATGATGCTCGCCTGGTGGTGCTGAATGCCCAAGAAGTGGTCGAGCGCGGTGGTGAAGTCCGCACCCGTACCAAAGTGACCCGTGCCTGGCGTGAACAAGGTCTATGGATGGTTGAAGCCATTGATGTGAATACCGGCAAAACCTTTACCTGGCGTGCCAAAGGCTTGGTAAATGCGACCGGACCATGGGTTAAGCAATTCTTCGACGACGGCCTGAAGCTGAAATCGCCTTATGGCATCCGCTTGATTAAAGGCAGCCATATCGTCGTGCCACGGGTTCATAATCAGCCACAAGCCTATATTCTGCAAAACGAAGACCATCGTATTGTTTTCGTCATTCCGTGGTTGGATGAATATTCCATCATCGGCACTACTGACGTGGAGTACCACGGCGATCCGAAAGAGGTGAAGATCGACTCACAAGAGATCGATTACCTGCTGAAAGTGTATAACGATCACTTTAAAAAACAGTTGGGTCGCGACGATATCGTGTGGACCTACTCTGGTGTACGGCCGCTATGTGACGACGAATCAGATTCACCGCAAGCTGTTACCCGCGACTACACGTTGGATGTAGCCGATGAAGACGGTAAAGCACCACTGCTTTCTGTATTTGGCGGCAAACTGACCACCTATCGCAAACTGGCAGAACACGCGCTGGAAAAACTGTCTGGCTACTATCAGAATGTCGGCCCAGCATGGACCAAGACTGGCGCATTGCCGGGTGGTGATATTGGCGGCAGCCGTGATAACTATACTGTTCAGTTGCGCCATCGCTATAACTGGTTACCTGAAGGGCTGGCCCGCCGCTATACCCGTACTTATGGTAGCCATAGCGAGATAATTTTGGCAGAAGCGACCAGTATCGAAAGCTTGGGTGAACATTTCGGCCATGGCTTGTACGAAGCAGAATTACGCTATCTAGTTGAAAAAGAATGGGTTGTAGAACTAGATGATGCGATTTGGCGTCGTACCAAGTTAGGTATGGCTCTGGACGATGCGCAGAAACAGCGCGTTGCCGAATGGTTGGCACAGGTGCAGGCCGGGAAACAACAGACATTATCGCTGGTTTCCTGATTACCCATCCAGTTCATCGATCTGCTTAAAAAAACCCTCTTCACAGTTGACTGTTGAAGAGGGTTTTTATTATTAGCTCAGTGGATATAACTACAGCCTGATAGGTTTAATATGCCAAATCTCGTCGGCATATTCTTCAATGGTACGATCTGAAGAGAAGTAACCCATATTGGCAATATTGAGTAACGTCTTGCGCGTCCATTCGTCCGAATGGCGATATAGCGTATCAACCTGCTCCTGAGTATCCACATAGCTGCGATAATCAGCCAATAGCTGGTAGTGATCACCAAAATTAACCAGTGAATCGAACAGGGTGGTATAGCGTTTAGGGTCTTCGGGACTAAAGGTGCCCGTCGCCATTTGCGTCAATGCCAGATGCAATTCAGGATCTTCATCGTAATATTTCCGTGGGTTATAACCATTGTTACGCAGCACCTCGACCTGTTCGGTGGTATTGCCGAAGATAAAGATATTCTCCTCACCCACATGTTCGCGGATCTCGACGTTAGCCCCATCCAGTGTGCCAATGGTCAGCGCCCCGTTGAGGGCAAACTTCATATTACTGGTACCCGAAGCCTCGGTTCCCGCCAGAGAAATCTGTTCCGATAGGTCAGCCGCCGGAATGATCAACTGCGCCAGACTCACGCTATAGTTTGGAATAAATACTACTTTCAGTAGGTTATTAATCCGAGGGTCATTGTTGATTACCTTCGCTACATCGTTGATCAATCGAATGATTTGCTTAGCATTGTAATACGCTGATGCCGCTTTACCGGCAAAAATTACCACGCGCGGCACCCACTTCTCATTCGGTGCTTCGAGAATACGGTTATAGCGGGTGATAACATGCAACACATTCAGCAATTGTCGTTTGTACTCATGAATACGTTTGATTTGCACATCAAACAACGCGCCCGGATTGACCACAATATTCAATTTTTCAGCAATATAAGCCGCCAGCCGTTTTTTGTTCTCCAGCTTGGCCTTTTGCAATGCCTGCAAGAAGCTGGGGTAATCGAGGTTTTTTTCCAGCTCACTGAGTTGGCTCAGATCAGTCCGCCAATTGTGACCAATACTCTCATCCAATACCGTAGCCAGTGGTCGGTTAGCCAACCCCAGCCAGCGCCGTGGCGTCACCCCATTGGTTTTATTGCAGAAGCGATTAGGGAAAATGTGAGCGAAATCGGCAAACAGTGACTGCACCATGAGTTCAGAGTGCAAAGCAGACACACCGTTAACTTTATGGCTGGCGATCACCGCAAGCCATGCCATACGGACCTTCCGCCCATGGGTTTCATCAATAATAGAGACTCGTGGCAACAGTTCTGGTTCAGACGGATATTGTTCCTGCACCAGTTTGAGGAAGTGATCATTGATATCAAAAATGATTTGCAGATGGCGCGGTAAGATTTTGCCAATCATGTCAATTGGCCAAGTTTCCAGCGCTTCGGTCATCAGCGTGTGATTGGTGTATGAGAACACCTGCTGCACCACGTCCCACGCATCCATCCAATTGAACTTATGTTCGTCGATCAACAGACGCATCATTTCAGGAATGGAAAGGACCGGGTGAGTATCATTGAGATGAATAGCAATCTTATCTGCCAGATTATCGAACGTCTGATGCATGGTCCAGTGGCGGCTGAGGATATCCTGTACCGTCGCCGACACTAAAAAGTACTCTTGTCGCAAACGTAATTCACGGCCGGAATAGGTAGAATCATCGGGATACAACACTCGTGATACGTTTTCTGAATGGTTTTTATCTTCAACCGCAGCAAAGTAATCACCCTGATTGAATTTGCCCAAATTGATTTCATTACTGGCCTGCGCAGACCATAAGCGCAGTGTATTAGTTGCATCCGTATCAAAGCCAGGGATGATTTGATCATAAGCACAGGCGAGGATTTCTTCGGTTTCCAGCCAGCGAGTTTTGCTGCCTTCCTGCTGAATTCGGCCACCGAAGCGCACTTTATAGCGGGTATTATGGCGTGGGAATTCCCAGGCATTACCATATTCCAGCCAGTTATCTGGCGACTCCATCTGTTGGCCATCCACTATTTTCTGGCTGAACATGCCATATTCGTAGCGGATGCCGTAGCCACGGCCCGGTAGTGCCAGTGTTGCCAGTGAGTCCAGAAAACACGCCGCCAGACGGCCTAAGCCACCATTGCCAAGCCCAGGGTCGTTTTCTTCTTGCAACAGCTCTGACAGATTGAGGCCCATCTCATCCAGCGCCTGTTCGATATCTTCATAAATACCCATCGATAACAGTGCATTAGAGAGGGTTCGCCCCAATAAAAACTCCATCGACAGATAGTAAACCTGACGAACGTCTTGTGATAATTGTGCGCGGTTAGAGCGTAGCCAGCGTTCTACCATCCGATCCCGTACCGCAAATAATGTCGCATTCAGCCAATCGTGCTGAGTCGCAATCGAGGGATCTTTGCCGACAATAAACATCAATTTGTAGGCAATCGAGTGTTTCAGCGCATCCACACTGACAACGGGTGAGGTATAACTGAACAGTGATGTCATAACGGTTTTCCCAATTCGTGGTTACAACAAATCGACAACTAGAGACGCCGATAAAGTGACAGATATTGACCAGCAGCTACTTGCCAACCAAAGTCCAACCCCATTGCATGGCGCTGAACATGACGCCAATGTTTTGGCCGGCTCCACAGAACAAAAGCACGGCGAATTGCCCGCACCAATGCCTGCGCATCGCATTCATCAAACACAAACCCCGAGGCGCTGCCATCCGCCAGATTTTCCAGCGCGCAATCCACCACGGTATCTGCCAACCCGCCCGTATGCCGGACCAGTGGCAAAGTGCCATATTTCAAACCATACAACTGCGTTAACCCACAAGGTTCAAAACGGCTAGGCACCAGAATCACATCCGCACCGGCAATAATTCGGTGAGAAAATGCCTCGTGATAACCAATTTGTACCCCAACCTGGCCGGAATAGTCTGCCGCTGCCGCCAAAAACTCCTCTTGTAGAATGGCATCCCCCGCCCCCAAGACCGCCAGTTGCCCACCTAGTTTCAGTAATTCAGGCAAAGCTTCCAGCACCAAATCCAACCCTTTTTGCTCGGTCAATCTACTGACCACGGCAAAAATAGGTTTCTTATCCGTCACCTCCAACCCCATCGTGGTTTGCAGATGCACTTTATTCACCGCTTTCTGCTGCAGGTTCTCTATGTCATAGCAGGCGTGCAGCAAGGTATCGCTCTGTGGGTCCCAAATGGCGCTATCCACCCCATTGAGGATGCCGGTCAAACGCCCCTGACTGGCTCGTTCTTGCAGCAGCCCTTCCATGCCGTAACCAAAAGCAGGTTGGGTAATTTCTTTGGCATAGGTCGGGCTGACAGTAGTGACATGATCAGCAAAGAACAGCCCAGCTTTCAGATAGGAAATTTGACCGTAGAACTCCAACCCGTACATTTGGAAAAATGCGGCGGGGAGTTGTAACTCAGCCAAATGGTACCCGGCAAATAGCCCCTGATAGGCCAGATTATGGACGGTAAATACTGATCGTGCCGGTCTACCACGCGCCGCCAGATAAGCACAGGCCAGCCCAGCGTGCCAATCATGGGCATGCACCACATCGGGACGCCAGAAACCATCCAGCCCGCAGGCCAGCTCACACGCCATCCATCCCAGCAAGGCAAAGCGGCGATAGTTATCGGCGTAAGCATGCAACGACTGGTCGTGATAAGGGCTGCCAGCGCGGTCATATAACCCCGGAGCATCAATAAGATAGATACCAATGCCCTGATAATGGCCGTAGCGCAGAGAAACCCGTCCGGCAAAGGTGTCTATCTCCCTAACCAGCACGGTGTCTGGTATTCCACGACGCAAATCAGGGAAGCCCGGTAGCATGACCCGAACATCGGCCCCTTCAGCAATTTGTGCGGCAGGTAAAGCGCCAACAACATCAGCCAATCCCCCTGTTTTCAACAAAGGAAATAGCTCAGAACATACGTGTAAGACCCGCATCGTGACTCCTGACACCTATCGGATAAATAAAATAGCCCTATTTGACGTTGACGGCTAATTTCGCCAGCATCGCACGGGTCACTAGCACCACCCCGCCCTCCGAACGATAAAAACGGGCGCTATCTTCATCGGCGTTCTCCCCGATAACCATCCCTTCAGGTATGTGACAGGCGCGATCAATAATGCAGCGGCGTAAACGGCACGAGCGACCAACATTGACATCAGGCAGCAATACCGTGGAATCAATGGTACAGAACGAGTTCACCCGAACCCGAGGGAACAACACCGAATGCACCACTACCGAGCCAGAAACAATACAGCCACCGGAGACCAGCGAGTTCATGGTCATGCCATGGCTACCGGAGCGATCCTGAACAAACTTAGCCGGCGGCAACGGCTCCATATGGGTACGGATTGGCCAGGCACGGTCATACATATCCAGCTCTGGTGTGACCGATGCCAAATCCAGGTTGGCCCGCCAGTAGGCATCCAATGTCCCAACATCACGCCAATAAGGTGGCAATTCGGCATTGGAGGTCACGCAGGAGAGATCAAACGGATGTGCCCAAGCCGCCTTCTGTTCGGTAAGTTTGGGAATCAAATCTTTACCAAAATCATGGGTAGAGCCAGGGGTATTCATATCTTCTTCTAATAACTTGAACAGATAATTGGCATTAAAAATATAGATCCCCATACTGGCTAACGCCATATCAGGCCGTCCAGGCATTGAAGGCGGGTTCGCAGGTTTTTCAAAGAAAGCCGTTATCTGGTAATCCTCGTCCACCTCCATTACCCCAAATTCATTGGCCTCGTTAATGGGTACCGGGATACAAGCAACGGTGCACTCAGCGCCTTTCTCTACGTGGTCGATGAGCATGCGCGAGTAATCCATCTTGTAGATGTGGTCACCGGCCAGAATGACCACATATTCCGCCTCATAGCGGCGGATAATATCCAGGTTTTGATAAACCGCATCCGCAGTACCTTTGTACCAATGCTCGGTGCTCAAACGTTGTTGGGCAGGCAATAAATCAACAAACTCGTTCATCTCCTCGTTGAGGAATGACCAGCCACGTTGAATATGCTGCACCAGAGTATGAGACTGGTACTGGGTGATGACACCGATACGGCGGATACCTGAATTCAGGCAGTTAGATAGCGCAAAATCGATGATACGGAACTTGCCGCCAAAATGTACCGCCGGTTTGGCACGGGTGGCGGTCAAATCTTTCAGACGAGAACCACGACCTCCGGCCAGAATCAGCGCTACAGATTTATTCGGTAATTGTCTGGCTAACATCAATGGGTCTTTATTTTCGAATTTAACCATGGCTGACTCCTTAAGATTTCAGTACGAGCACGCAAATGTCATGCACGGCTCCGTTCCATACGGTGAATGATTCCATCTGATCTGACGGCCCAAAAGGAGGGATAACCTCCCATTCCCCCGCAGGTAACTGTATTTCACATTCTTGACCAGTGGCGTTAATCACCACCAGCCAGCGCTGAGACAACAGAATTTGCAGCTGTTTCTGGCAGCCATGTTCCCAAGCTGCATCACTCAGCACTTGCCCCTGACTATCCAGCCATTGCACATTGCCATCACCCTCCTGCCACCATGCGTCCTTAATCAGGGCCGGAATTTGCTGGCGTAACCGGATAAGATCGGCGGTAAATGTCATTAATGAACGATCCGCACTGCCCCAGTCGAGCCAGGTGAGGATGTTGTTCTGACAATATGCATTGTTATTACCTTGCTGGCTGTGACCATGCTCGTCACCGGCCAGTAACATTGGCGTTCCCTGCGAGAGTAATAAGCTGGCCAACAATGCCCGCTGACAAGACTTACGCCGTTGCCAGATAGCCTCATCAGCCACCAACCCTTCGCTACCAAAATTATTACTAAGATTGTTATCACTGCCATCACGGTTTTCCTCACCATTGATTTGATTGTGCTTTTGGTTAAAACACAGCAAATCCTGCAAAGTAAAACCATCATGGGCGGTAATTTGATTGATACTGGCGGAAGGCAAACGCCCCCGCTGTTGGAAAAGATTGCTTGAAGCGGCAAAGTGCTGAGCAAATAGTCCCAGCGGTAAGTCATCCCTTAACCAGAAACGGCGCATCGCATCACGATACTGGTCATTCCATTCACTAAAACCGGTAGGGAAGTTACCCAATTGATAGCCTCCCAGACCAATATCCCAAGGCTCGGCAATCATTTTGCAGGCACGCAGCCGCTCATCGGCAGCCAGCGCGGTAAATAAAGGGGCATGTTGGTCAAAAGCCGGCGTGCGGCCCAGAACGGTACCCAGATCAAAGCGGAAGCCGTCAACATGGCAGCTATCGAGCCAATGATGCAGGCAGTCGATAACCCACTGCATGACATTAGGATGATTAAGCCGCAGCGTATTGCCGCAGCCAGTCATGTTGTCGTATTCACCGTCAGGAGTGAGCCAGTAATAGCTAGCATTGTCGATACCGCGCTGGCACAGGGTTGGGCCAAAAATATCCAATTCGGCGCTGTGATTGAACACCACATCGAGAATCACTTCGATACCCGCTTTATGTAACGCTTTGACCGCATCCCGTAGCTCTCGCAGCGGAGATATGCCGTCACGGCCCGAGGCATAATCAGGATCAACGGCATAAGGCGCTAGCACGTTATAGCCCCAATAATTACCCAGTCCCATCTTCTGTAAACGAGGTTCATCGACGTGGAATTGCACCGGTAACAACTCCAGTGTGGTAATGCCCATGTCTTGCAAATAGGTAATCATGACGGGATGAGCTAACGCCGCATAGCTACCACGCAGGTCAGCCGGAATATCAGGGTGCAGTTTGGTTAAGCCGCGTACATGGGCTTCATAAATCACGGTATTGCCCCAAGGAATAGCCGGTGACTTATCCTCCTGCCAGTCATATTCTTCATGTACCACAATGCACTTAGGTAAGGCGGCAGCACTGTCGCGCTCATCGGGCTGATTAACCCCCCCCTCCAAGCTTGGATCATCCGCCACTTTGCGATCTAATGCATGGGCACCGGGGTCTATCAATAATTTATGTGGGTTAAAACGATGTCCTTGTTGTGGGTCAAATGGCCCGCTGACCCGATAACCATAGCGCTGCCCCGGTTTACCTCCAGGCAGATAGCCATGCCAGATATCACCACTGCGGGCGGGCAAGGCAATCCTCAACTCTTGGTTATTGTCATCAAACAGACACAGTTCGACCTGTTCAGCATGGGCTGAAAACAGCGTGAAATTTATCCCAGCCCCATCAAAATGGGCACCAATCGGTGTCGGGGAACCACGGGTAAGGCCAGTCATCCTACCCCTCCCGTAACAGGTAAATAGTCGACAGTGGCGGTAGTGTTAACAACAATGAGTGCGCGTGGTTATGGCTACCGACATGCTGGCTATGGATCCCCCCCTGATTACCCAGATTGCTGCCACGGTAAAACTCAGAGTCAGAATTAAGTACTTCCCGATAATGCCCTGCCTGCGGAATGCCCACACGGTAGTCATAACGCGGCACCGGTGTGAAATTACTGATGGCAATCAGTTCGCCACCATTCGCATCACGGCGCAAGAAAGCAAACACTGAGTTTTCGTGGTCATCTACCACCAGCCATTCAAAGCCATCGGGCTGATAATCCAATTCATAGAGTGGCGCATGTTGTTGATAGCAGTGGTTCAGGTCACGAACAAAACGCTGCACGCCACGGTGCCAGCCATTTTCATCATCCAGTAAATGCCAGTCCAGGCTGGTATCGAAATTCCACTCGCGCCCCTGCGCAAACTCGCAGCCCATAAACAGCAGTTTTTTACCGGGATGCGCCCACATAAACGCGTAATAGGCACGCAGGTTGGCGAATTTCTGCCAGGCATCCCCCGGCATACGATCGAGCACCGAGCGCTTACCGTGCACCACTTCATCGTGGGAGATAGGCAAGATAAAGTTCTCGGTATAGGCGTACAACATCCCGAAAGTCATCAGATTATGGTGGTACTTGCGATGAATCGGATCACACTGCATGTAATTGAGCGTGTCATGCATCCAACCCATATTCCATTTATAGTTAAACCCTAATCCACCGGCATCGGGCGGTAATGTCACGCCAGGAAAATCGGTCGATTCCTCCGCCATCGTCACACCGCCAGGGCGCTCAACGCCGATGGTGTGATTGGTGTAACGCAGGAAAGCAATCGCTTCCAGATTTTCACGCCCGCCATAATAGTTAGGCACCCACTGCCCTTCAGCACGGCTATAATCGCGATAAATCATCGAAGCCACGGCATCAATACGCAATGCATCGATACCAAAACGTTCCATCCAGTAAAACGCATTGCCAGCCAAATAATTACGGACCTCATTACGACCATAGTTATAAATCAGGGTATTCCAATCCTGGTGATAGCCTTCGCGCGGATCGGCATATTCATACAACGAGGTGCCATCAAACTGCATGAGCCCGTGTTCATCACTCGGGAAGTGGCCGGGAACCCAATCAAGGATGACGTTAATCCCCGCGGTATGGAATGCGGCAACAAAATCTTTGAAATCCTGCGGAGTACCAAAGCGGCGGGTCGGTGCATATAACCCGAGCGGCTGATAACCCCAGCTGCCATCAAATGGATGTTCGTTAATCGGCAGCAGCTCGACATGGGTAAACCCCATGTATTTAACGTATTCAACCAATTGCTCAGCCAACTCGCCATAACTGAGCCAATAGTTATTATCGGTATGGCGGCGCCATGAACCGAGATGGACTTCATAGATAGAAACCGGTGAGCGCAAATCATTGGCTTTCTGTCTTGCTGGCGTATTTTGTACCACTTCAGGTAACGGGCTGACCAACGAGGCAGTTTCTGGCCGCATCTGAGCTTCAAATGCATAAGGGTCCGCTTTTAAGCGCACCTGATCATTACTGTCTATTATCTCAAATTTGTACAACTGGCCGGCTTGTACACCGGGCAGGAATAGCTCCCAAATACCATTTTCGCGCCGTAACCGCATCGGGTGGCGGCGACCATCCCAAAAGTTAAACTCCCCCACCACAGACACTCGTTTGGCATTAGGTGCCCAAACGGCAAAACTGACCCCCGCGACTCCATCAAGGCTCATTAAATGCCCGCCCAGACGTTCATAAGGGCGTAGATGGGTGCCTTCGGCCAATAACCAACTGTCAATATCCTGCAATAACGTCCCGAATCGATAAGGATCTTCGATGATTTGGGGACTGTCTTGCCAAGTAACCGCTAATTGATAACGAAACGGGCTTTTACGACGAGGAAGCTTCGCAATGAAAAAACCGCGCGGGTCTTCACTGGTCAACTGAGCAATGTTGCGCCCACTTTCCGTTTCGACCAGCCAGACTTCTTTTGCATCTGGCAGCAAAGCGCATATCTGTAACCCTTGCGCAGTTTGGTGCATACCCAAAATGGAAAAGGGATCGGCATAATGGCCGGAAATAATCTGATTAATCACCTGACGATCGGGAAGTACTGGCATGATTTCTTCCTATGATTAACGGCATGATTTTGAGCCGAATTCTGAACTCTGACAGCAGAACCGACCTTTTCATCATGCAATCCATTTAGCGTTTAAAGAGTGACTAAGGTCAATGATTAACCAATTAGTTGATTTAATGCCCTAATACTCATTTTCTGACAGTAAAAGCTCGTCAGTTAACTTTTCTTACCCAAACTATAAGCATAGTCAAAGGCCGCCAAAAAAATCGGCTTACTATTAATGAAATTTTTTCTCATATGAATTAGCAAAAAAAACAGTGTTTAAACGGCGTAAGGCGTGCGTGAATGACGTAAAACCCTAAGTTAAGACGTAAAAACAGTGCGGATAACATCGGCCAGTAGAAATGCCCAAAACAGGGAACTGAGCTGACGTTTGCCCATATAAGGCCCTTTTTGCTTAAAAGGGGTGACGGTTAAAACTTTCTGCGGCTAAATGTGGTTACAATAGCGGCAAGAATTAGCATTTGTGGTTATCAATATGGGCGTAAGCCAAGCCGAACTGATTTTCTCCCTGCTACAACAGATGTGTGTGTATCTGGTGATCGCCTATCTGTTAAGTAAAACACCACTGTTTATTCCGTTAATGCAGGTTACCATTCGGCTGCCCCACAAACTGGTGTGCTATCTCACGTTTTCCATGTTTTGCATCATGGGCACCTATTTTGGTCTGCATATTGAGGACTCCATCGCCCCATTCCCGAACGAAACGCAACAAACCATCATGCGTTATGCAGCGAGTAGATACTCTAAAAATACCTCATTCGGTGAGCTGTATTCCAGAGATTTGCGCCCCCGAGTGTTGAGGATGTGCTCCAGTCTCGCAATATCTTCATCGCTGACGCCATTAAAATCGGTTCCTTTCGGATAAAACCGCCGTATCAGACCGTTGGTATGCTCATTCAACCCCCGCTCCCAGGAATGATAAGGCCGGGCAAAGTAAACCTTTGCGCCCGTTACCTGAGTGATGTCCTTATGTTTCGCAAACTCGGGTCCGTTATCTGCCGTCAGGGTTTTAAACTCACAGAAAGTATTCGCCACGATGTCGGCGCGTGTCAAGGTAGTTGTCGCCTCAGTTAATTCATGCGGCCAACGTTTCACGTTCCGGATTTAACCAGACCTCATCCTGCCGGTGCCAGTTTCTCGTTGAACCTGACCACCGATGTGGATTCTGCATTTTCGCCGCTTCATAGACCGATTTACGCTGCGCCAGTAGTGCCCGATCTTCACCTCTGTGTCGTTGCCCTGGTGTGACGTAACGGATACCACTGTGCCGATGTTCTTCGTTATACCAGCCAACGAAGGTTTCTACCCACGCCTGCGCATCCTCCAGCGTCGCGAAGCCCTTCTCCGGCCAGCTCGGCACGTATTTCAACGTCCTGAACAGCGATTCAACATACGCGTTATCGTTGCTCACCCGTGGCCGGCTGTGCGACGGGGTTATCTTAAGTTCCGCAAGCTTTACCTGCAGCACCTGTGACTTCATCGGGGCTCCGTTATCCGCATGCAGTACCAGCGGCTCCTGCCAACAGCGTTCGCTCAGCACTGTCCGATTCATCAGCTCTGCCGCATGCTCACCACTTTCAACCAAGTGAACCTCGTGACCGACGATTTTGCGGCTGAACACGTCTTCTATCAGGTACAGATAGAACCAGTGTCCTGCCGTCAGCGACCTCAGCCAGGTAATATCCCATGACCACACCTGATTCGGTGCCGTCGCCCTCCAGGTCGATAGCGGCTTGCTTTGCGCTACCCTCTGCCGACCACGGTGCGTTGTTTCGCCAGCACGTCTTAGTATCCGATAAAACGTTGACTCACTGGCGATATAGCGCTTTTCATCCGCCAACAAAGGAACGATTTGCGTCGGTGGCAGGCTGGCGAACCGCAGTTCATGACAGAGGGCTAAAACCTGTTGTTCCTCTTCGGCAGTGAGTTTGTTCTTCGGGATGGGCCGTGACGCCGTGGGTCTGCGGTCATGCGTCCCTTTTCCCCAACGCTGTAATGTTCGCTCACTAAGCCCAATAGACTGGCAAGCCTCGCTCAGCCTCGCGCCTGCAGCAACGGCTTCCTTTACGATTGTCATCAATCGCAGCCTGTCCGGAGTCGGCGTCATTCGTCCCCGTTTTCCTCGACGAACAACGCCTTGAACTTTTTTTGCAATATCAGCAATGCCGCAGCCTCAGCCAACGCCTTATCCTTGCGGGCAATTTCACGCTTAAGCTGATGAATTTCGTTTTGCTGTTTCTTGACGAGTGCTTTCTCTTCACGCGGATCTGGCTGCATTATCTCATTCTTCCACTGCTGAATTTGCTCAGGGTAGAGCCCTTTACGGCGACAGTACTCAGCAACAGCATGGGCGGAAAGAGGTGCCGTTTCAACCAGGATGGCAAAACGAGCCTCACGGGACCATTGCTGCGGGGTTTTTACCTCAACGTGGGTGCTCGCGGTCGAAATACCTGCCTTGGAGCGCCAGGTGTAAAGCGTATTGACAGGGATCCCCTCAGAGCGTGCAATCTGAACAACCGGCTGATTGTGTGGTGGCATCATTCTGGCAATCACAGCGGCTTTAAGCTCAGGTGAATACGTTTTCATTCTTGTTGTCTCCAGCCCCTTGGATGTTTTCAGTTAGAGGCGACAACTACCCTGACATGGGGGGATGTCCCTGAACGCTTCCACGACGCTCTCAGCGCACTTATTGGGGAGTTTACGGATAATGACCTGCTTTGTGGCTTTGTCCACGACCGTCAGCAGGAATGACTTCTGGTCTTTGCCAAAAATCGTATCGATTTCAACATGCCCGGGAACCTGTTTGAGTTCAGCCTCAGCAGGCCTGTGCTCAATGCCAACCCTGTCCGGGATGGGCGTGCGTCCGGGCTCACCCGTATCATAGCGATAGCGTTTACCCCGGTGAGGGAGCTGAAGGTAAAGCTTACCGCCAGCCTGTCTGTCCGAACGGATATAGCGGTAGAGGGTATTTTTGCTGACGGCGATATCAAACTGGATTTTCAGTCTCCCACAGATAACCTCAGGGGAGGTATGTACAGCCAGCGCCTGCCGGAGAAAGTCTTGTGTCTGCTGGCCCAGAGGGACACAGGCATTGTGTGCCGAGGTGTCGCCCCGCCGTTGTCTGGCTAAGGCATCAGCGCGTCTGGAGGAGTAAAGTCCGTTGAAGGCGGGGTCCGTATTACGTCTGAGCTCCCGGCTCAGGGTAGAGCGAGAGACGCCGAGCTCTCTGGCAATGCAGGACTGATTAACGCCTTCAGCTTTTCGTTTTTCGATGTAAAAGCGCTCATGCTGAGTCAAATGTTTTCCCTTCATGCAACAGGGTCTCCGACAGGGTCAATACGGCTATTTTATCCGTACCTGACCGGTGGGTCACTTTGTTGCATTTCGTTTGGGAATTGGCGATCGCCAATACTCGTGCTATCGGCGCTGTGTTAGGTGGTGTTTTGGGGGGGCCATCGGTCGGTTTTCTGGTAGGGCTGACGGGTGGGTTGCACCGTTACTCCATGGGTGGGATGACCGCCACCGCCTGTATGTTGTCTACCGTCGCTGAAGGGCTATTGGGTGGTTTCCTCCACAGCTATTTGATACGTAAAAACCGCCTTGACTTGCTGTTCCAGCCGCTGGTGGTTGCAGGCATTACGCTGGTCGCTGAAGTCCTGCAAATGTTAATTATTTTGGCCGTTGCTCGCCCATTCCATGAAGCTGTCGAGTTGGTCGGAAACATTGCCCTGCCGATGATGATCACCAATACCATTGGTGCTGCCATGTTTATGCGTATCTTATTGGACCGGCGGGCTATTTTCGAAAAATACACCACCGCCTTCTCAGCCAAAGCATTACAAATTGCCGCACGGGCGGAGGGGCAACTACGCCATGGTTTTGACCAACAAAACAGTATGCGGGTGGCGCGTATCTTGTATGAGGAGCTGGGCGTTGGCGCGGTGGCAATTACCGACCGCGAGAAGCTGCTGGCATTTATCGGTACTGGCGCCGACCATCACCTTGTGGGGAGTGCTATCACCTCAGACCATACCCACCGGGCGATTGAGTTGAATCAGGTGGTTTATGCCGATGGCAATGCCGTCCCTTATACCTGCTCTATTTCACCTAATTGCAAACTGGGTTCCACGTTAGTTATCCCACTACGCGGTGAAGAGCATCGGGTGATTGGCAGCATCAAGCTGTATGAACCAAAAAGTAAATTGTTCTCCAGTATCAACCGCACATTGGGTGAAGGTATTGCTCACCTGCTGTCCGCCCAGATTCTGGCGGGTGAATTTGAACAACAGAAACAGCTATTGGCACAATCAGAAATCAAGCTACTGCACGCGCAAGTAAATCCTCACTTCCTCTTTAACGCACTGAATACCCTGTCAGTAGTAATCCGCCGTAATCCAGACCATGCCCGCAAGCTAGTGCTTTCTTTGTCGACATTTTTCCGTAAGAACCTCAAGCGCAGCCATGATGTGGTCACGCTGAGCGATGAAATTGAACATGTGAATGCTTATCTGGAAATAGAAAAGGCACGTTTTGCCGACCGCCTCTCCGTTGAGATCTCATTACCTGATGAATTGATGGAAGCGCGTTTACCGGCTTTTTCCCTGCAACCCGTGGTCGAAAATGCCATCAAACACGGCATAGCGCAGATGTTCAATAACGGGCGCATCACCTTGCACGGTAAGCTCGAGGGCAATACGTTGATACTGGAAGTGGAAGACAATGCTGGTTTGTATCAACCGCAACCAAACGGCGATGGGCTGGGGATGAATCTGGTAGACCGGCGAATTAAAGTCCGCTATGGCAACGAATATGGTGTCACCGCCCTAAGCGAGGCAGATAAATTCACGCGCATTACACTTAAATTGCCCTTTATCACCGCGAGTGAGGGTTAACAACGGTTAATTACTTACCCGTGCGGGCAATGATACTCACCATATTAAGTACCGCGGCAGAGCGCTCATGCCGCCGCCATGCCAGTGTAATCTTGGTTTTTAGCAAACTATCGTCAATCTCATGATAAGTAACATTATTCGTCTGAATAGTTGTCAGTGAGCGAGGCACGATAGTAAAACCAAAGCCTGCCGACACCATCCCTATGGCAGACACCAACTGGGGGGATTGTTGCCCCAGCTCCGGCTTAAATCCGGCACGGTAGCAAGCGCTGATAATGGTATCAAACAATCCGGGAGCCACTTCGCGAGGGAAAGTAATCAGCTTTTCATGCTGTATCGCTTGCAGATTGATTTGTGGGCAGCGATGCAACTGATGGTTATGGGGCAGTACCAGCAACATATCTTCCTCCACCAGCACCTTACAGGTGAATTCATTACTGGCATCACATGGCTGACGGATAAAAGCCACATCAATGCGTTCGTTATGCAAATCATTCATTAACACCGGCATGGTCTTTTCACTGGGTGACAATATCACCTCAGGATATTTATCCCGATAGGCGTGGAGTAGGCGCAATACCAAGGGCTGGAAGGCTGTCGAGCTGGCAAAACCTACCCGCAACTTACCCGTCTCCCCGCGCGCGATACTTTTAGCTCGCTCTATCGCTTCATCCGTAAGCGTCAATATATGACAGGCATCCACATAGAACGCTTTCCCTGCATCAGTCAGTTCAACACCGCGCGTGAGCCGACGTAGCAGTGGTGTCCCGATCTCCCGCTCTAGCTTTTGAATTTGCTGACTTAGTGGTGGCTGAGAGATACCCAGCTTTTCAGCCGCCCGGGTGAAATGGCGGGCTGAAGCAACCGCAGCAAAATATCGTAGATAACGTAGTTCCATATATTATTGATATCAAAAAAGTGGGATTCCTATATTGGTACTTATGTTCTTTCAGCGTCAACCTTATACGTAAATATAAATATAATTTATGTTACAGGTAAGACGGAGAGAGAGATGACTAAATCAATAACATCGCATTGTTCATGTACTCAAGAGATTGTAAAAAGCTTTATTGCCTATAGAGAAAAGCATTCTGAGTGCATTATTTATCAAACATCACTAATGAGCGCGCTAATTAGTGGGGTTTATGAAGGCCAAATCACCATGGCAGAACTACTGAAACACGGTGATTTTGGATTAGGAACATTTAACAATCTTGATGGTGAATTAGTCGCACTAAACAGTAAAATTTATCAATTACGATCCGATGGCAGCGCCCGTTCAGCACAACCAGAACAGAAGACACCTTTCGCAGTAATGACGTTTTTTCAGCCGACAGAAAAACGCAGTTTCGAACATAAAATAAGCAGAAAGCAGCTCCATAATGTGATTGATGACCTTACCAAAACAGATAATCTGTTTTGTGCTCTGCGTATTGATGGCACCTTCAGCCACGTTGAAACCCGCACCGTTCCCTGCCAACAGCGCCCCTATAAACCCATGCTTGAAGCCATCTCCGAGCAACCGACGTTTGATTTCACCCATCAAAATGGCGTGATCATCGGTTTTCGCAGCCCAGACTATACCCAAGGAATAAATGTTGCTGGCTACCACGAGCATTTTATTACTGACACCCGCAATGGCGGTGGCCATGTGCTCGACTACCAATTGGAAAAGGGTGTTCTGACCTTCGGCACCGTGGCCAAACTGGTAATCGATCTGCCGCAGGAAGCTGATTTTCTCCAGGCCAATCTCTCCCCGCAAAATCTCAATAACGCCATCCGCGCGGTAGAAAGTTAACCGGCGGTAAAACATCAATTAATAGCGGCTAAATCAACCATAGAGGACAACACATCATGACCAATGAAACGCATACTCAGGCTTGGCAGTGCGGGGCTGATCTGGTGGTTAATCATTTAGAGCAGCAAGGTGTAAAGCAGGTGTTCGGTATTCCCGGCGCTAAAATTGATCGAGTATTTAATTCACTGGAAGATTCCAGCATTCAAACGATTGTGGTGCGCCACGAAGCGAATGCAGCTTTCATGGCTGCGGCCATCGGCCGGTTAACCGGTAAAGCGGGCGTGGCATTGGTAACCTCAGGGCCGGGTTGCGCCAACTTAGTCACCGGGCTGGCAACAGCAACCTCTGAAGGGGATCCAGTGGTGGCACTGGGCGGCGCGGTAAAACGAGCCGATAGCCTGAAAATAACTCACCAGAGTATGGATACTGTGAGTATTTTTCGCCCGATAACTAAGTTTAGTGCGGAGGTGACGGCCTCTGCGGCGCTGTCAGAAGTCCTGGGTAATGCTTTTAGAACCGCTGAATTTGGTCGGCCGGGCGCGGCCTTTGTTAGCCTGCCGCAAGATATCCTCAACAACCCTGTGACCAGCCAGGCATTGATTCATCAACCATGTCCACACAATGGCGGTGCACCCTTGGATGAGATTACTGCCGTGGCTAAGTTGATTAACAACGCTAAAAATCCCATTTTGCTCCTTGGATTGATGGCCAGTCAGCCGGCAAACGCTCAAGCCATTCGGCGTTTACTTCACCATAGCAAAATACCGGTCACCAGCACCTATCAAGCCGCAGGGGTGGTTGATCAGGCGCACTTTGATCATTTTGCCGGGCGGGTGGGCTTGTTTAATAATCAGGCTGGCGACAAGTTACTACAACAAGCCGATGTGATTATCACCATCGGTTATAGCCCTGTGGAATATGACCCAGCGCTATGGAACAACGGCCAGGCAACACTGATACATCTGGATATTTTACCCGCCGAAATAGATGCAGCCTATCAACCGGAAAAAGAGTTATTGGGCGATATTGCCGCTACCATAGATGCATTAGCCCCCCGGATACATGGCCCGTTAATATTAACATTGGCAACACAGGCGGTATTGGAAGAGCGCTGCCGCCAACGACGAGACTTGGCCCTCCGGGCTGACCATATGAGTGGTTTCGCTATTCATCCGCTGCGTTTAGTCCGGGCAATGCAGGATATTGTTAATAGTGACGTGACCCTATGTGTCGATATGGGGAGCTTTCACATCTGGATTGCCCGCTATCTTTACAGCTTCCGCACCCGTCAAATTTTGATGTCAAACGGTCAACAGACTATGGGTGTTGCACTGCCATGGGCCATTGCCGCCGCACTGGTGAACCCACATCAAAAGGTCGTATCCGTATCAGGTGACGGCGGTTTTATGCAATCAAGTATGGAGCTAGAAACTGCGGTGCGCCTGAAAAGCAATTTACTGCATATTATTTGGGTCGATAACGGTTACAACATGGTGGAAATACAGCAGCAGAAAAAATACCATCGGCCATCGGGAGTTAGCTTTGGCCCGATTGATTTCAAAATGTACGCCGAATCCTTTGGTGCGAAAGGTTTTGCCGTAGAATCTGCTGACGAATTATCCCATAAATTGCATCAAGCTATGGATGTATTAGGCCCGGCAGTCATTGCCATCCCAGTGGATTATTCAGATAACTATCGTTTAATGGAAGAGCTGAATATCAGCCAATTGCTGTAGTGCGAAGCCCGTATCGGGTGGCGTGCAACGTAGTTGCTGACACATCGAGGGATACAAAAAAGCCGTGTTAATCATATAAAAAAACCCTGACCATAAGATCAGGGCTTTATGGTTATTACTCTTAATAACCAATCACATCAAGATGCGCAGCATACGGCGCAATGGCTCTGCCGCGCCCCATAGCAACTGGTCACCTACAGTAAAGGCGGAGAGATACTCCGGCCCCATATTCAATTTACGCAGGCGGCCAACCGGGGTATTCAATGTACCGGTTACCGCAGCCGGAGTCAGTTCACGCATGCTCAGCTCGCGGTCGTTCGGGATAACACGAACCCAGTCATTGTGCGTTGCCAACATTTGCTCAATTTCTGGCAATGGCACGTCTTTTTTCAGTTTCAGCGTAAAGGCTTGGCTATGGCAACGCAGCGCACCGATGCGCACGCACAGACCATCTACTGGAATGACGCTGCTGGTGTTCAGAATTTTGTTAGTTTCAGCCTGGCCTTTCCACTCTTCGCGGCTCTGACCATTATCCAGTTGTTTGTCGATCCACGGGATCAGGCTACCTGCCAGCGGTACACCAAAGTTATCAGTCGGCAAGGTACCACTACGGGTTGCAGCAGTGACCTTACGTTCAATATCCAAAATGGCAGAGGCCGGGTCTTGCAACTCTTTAGCCACGCCAGCATGTAGCATACCCATCTGAGTCAGCAACTCACGCATATGGCGCGCGCCACCACCGGATGCTGCCTGATAAGTGGCAACTGATGCCCACTCAACCAAATTATTAGCAAACAAACCACCCAAAGACATCAGCATCAGGCTAACGGTACAGTTACCCCCCGCAAAGGTCTTGATACCTTTATCTAAACCCTGTTGAATGACACTATGGTTAACCGGATCCAGAATAATAATTGCGTCATCTTGCATACGAAGAGAAGAAGCGGCGTCGATCCAATAGCCTTTCCAGCCGATTTCTCGCAGCTTTGGATAAACTTCGTTGGTATAATCTCCTCCTTGGCAGGTGATGATAATATCCAATGCACTCAGCGCATCAATATCATAAGCATCTTGCAACGTACCTTGCTGGCCGGTAAATGTCGGCGCGGCCTGGCCATGTTGCGAGGTGGAGAAAAAGACCGGGCGAATACCGTCAAAGTCGCGTTCTTCAATCATGCGTTGCATGAGTACTGAGCCGACCATACCGCGCCAGCCGATAAAACCAACATTTTTCATGTTTACTGTCCTGCCTTGGAAGGTGACACCGATTAATGGATGCCTGTCTTGTATAACTGCGCGCTGTAAGGGTACGGCAGACTGACTAAGATAGACCTGATACCACCTTACAAAATATGGACAAAGTGGCAAGTGAATTTATTCGATACCAGAATGATTCAAAGCAATCTTCCTAATATGTGGCTTTGATTGGCGGGAAACGCCAGTCCCTAGAGGTAATAATGACTGAGATGATTGCGGCAACAGTGCTGCTGTTTTTGATTATGGACCCACTGGGAAATCTGCCGATTTTTATGTCGGTACTCAAGCATCTGGAACCTAAGCGCCGGCGAGTCGTATTGATTCGAGAATTGCTCATTGCGCTGATATTAATGCTGATTTTCCTATTCGCTGGCGAGAAGATTCTGGCGTTCCTAAATCTGCGAACTGAAACGGTGTCGATATCGGGTGGTATTATTCTGTTTTTAATCGCAATTAAGATGATTTTCCCCACCCCAGAAAGTAACGTTACCGGGTTATCGGCTGGGGAAGAGCCATTCTTAGTACCACTGGCTATTCCCTTAGTCGCGGGTCCGTCGATTCTGGCAACGCTGATGCTACTGTCGCATCAATATCCTAATCAAATTAGCCATTTAGTGTTGGCGTTGATGATTGCGTGGGGGTTGTCTGCGGCGATTTTGCTGATGTCGAATCTGTTCCTGCGCCTGCTGGGTAATAAAGGCGTCAGTGCGCTGGAACGGTTGATGGGGTTAATTTTGGTGATGCTATCTACGCAGATGTTTTTAGATGGTGTGCGGGCATATTTGACCAAATAGGGTTGGCCTCAATTGCGCAATCCAAGAGGGGCGCGCCCTCTTGGGTATAAACTCACTTTAGTTACGACTTTTCAGTGCTAATACACAACGCTGCACCACGTTATCAATATCCGCATCAATATCGACGCAGAGAACATCTGGCTCATCTGAACCTGGCTCTTCCAACGCGTCAAACTGGCTTTTCAGCAGATCAGTTGGCATAAAATGGCCGGAGCGGGCTTTTAATCGCTCCATGATGACGTCGAAACTGCCTTTTAGATATATAAACACCATCCCCGGATTACCTTCCCGCAGACGATCACGATAACGGCGCTTCAGCGCTGAGCAGACAATAATACCGGTTTCATTTTTATGATTCAGGCTGTAGGCAGCATCACTCAAACGCTCCAGCCACGGCATACGATCTTCATCATTCAGTGGATGCCCACTGCCCATTTTCTGAATATTGGCACGAGGATGCAGATCGTCACCATCAATAAATTTGGCATGGATTTGGCGGGCTACAGCCTCTCCTACCGTGGTTTTGCCGCTACCCGATACACCCATCACGATAATGCTATGTCCTGCCATAATGTTGATCTCTATCTCAGAATGGGAATTTTACTGCTCTCTATGGTTCCGTATTTTACCATGTTACCGGTATCATGATACCGGTAACAAATGAAGATGTGATTTTTATCACAAAGGCCATCTTCCGACCCTACTGACGATAAAAAGAAGCTGACCGCAAATCATAACAAAAAACGAAATACCCAAAGTTATTGGAGAAATACTATGCCATTAGTCATTGTCGCGGTTGGCGTTGCCATGCTGCTGTTACTGATGATCCGTTTCAAACTGAACGGATTTATCTCGTTGATACTGGTCGCGCTGGCGGTAGGTATCATGCAAGGGATGCCAGTCGATAAAGTCGTCGGCTCAATCAAAGCTGGGGTTGGCGGAACGTTAGGCAGTCTGGCGCTGATTATGGGCTTTGGTGCCATGCTCGGTAAATTACTGGCTGATTGTGGGGGCGCTCAACGAATTGCGACCACGCTGATTGATAAATTTGGCAAAAAACACATTCAGTGGGCGGTCGTGCTGACCGGTTTTACTGTCGGTTTTGCGCTGTTTTATGAAGTGGGTTTTGTGCTATTGCTGCCACTGGTATTCAGTATCGCCGCGTCCGCCCGAATCCCACTGCTGTATGTCGGTGTGCCGATGGCCGCGGCCTTGTCGGTAACCCACGGTTTTCTACCTCCTCACCCCGGCCCAACGGCTATTGCGACCATTTTCCACGCGGATATGGGTAAAACGCTGCTGTACGGGACTTTACTGGCAATTCCGACCGTTATTCTGGCCGGCCCGGTGTTTGCGCGCTTCCTAAAAGGAATTGATAAACCGGTACCAGAAGGATTGTATAACCCGAAAACCTTCACCGATGAAGAGATGCCAAGCTTTGGCGTCAGTGTCTGTACAGCGCTGGTTCCGGTGATTTTGATGGCATTGCGGGCAGTGGCAGAGATGATTTTGCCAAAAGGCCACCCAGTGCTCTCTTATGCAGAGTTCTTCGGTGATCCGGTGATAGCCACCTTAATCGCTGTATTGATAGCAATTTTCACCTTTGGCTTAAACCGTGGCCGTTCAATGGAAGCGGTGATGGATACGGTAACTGACTCCATTAAAATCATTGCGATGATGTTGTTGGTTATCGGCGGTGGCGGTGCTTTCAAACAGGTTTTAGTTGACAGTGGCGTTGATCATTATATTGCCAATATGATGAATAGCAGCGGCTTATCACCAATTCTGATGGCATGGTCAATCGCAGCCGTACTGCGTATTGCGCTAGGTTCTGCGACAGTAGCGGCCATTACGGCTGGCGGTATTGTAGCGCCGCTCATTGCCACCACCGGTGCCAGCCCTGAATTAATGGTTATTGCCGTTGGTTCCGGTAGCGTGATTTTCTCTCACGTCAACGACCCAGGCTTTTGGTTGTTCAAGGAGTACTTCAACTTGACCATTGTAGAAACCTTTAAGTCATGGTCAGTGCTGGAAACCATTATTTCGGTCTGCGGCCTGGTCGGTTGCCTGTTATTAGCCATGGTGATATAGCATCTGGCAGCAATAGTTATTTAGCTAAACCATTGTGATTTAAATACTGCCGCCGGGGAGGATGGTGAAACCGACATCAACCATCCTCGGCGCTACCGCCTCTCCGCGCAGTTTTGCCAGCAAACGCTCGGCACCAATTTGCCCCATTCTTTCACGCGGGGTAAGCACACTGGCCAGCTTGGGTACCATCGACTGGCCAATATCGTGACCATGGAAACCCGCTATTGCCATATCATAAGGGATAGATAACCCCTGACGCTGACACTCAAATACAGCACCAATTGCCAGGTCATCATTGGTACAAAAAATACTGTCAATCAGTGGATAACTGGCTTGCGCTTCACGCAACAACTCAGCACCTGCCGAATATGACGATGAACGGCTGGTCATCACGCTCATCGGCACCAAACCGGATTCACGCATCGCCTGCTCATAGCCTTGCTGCTTAATGACGGTACGCTCATCCTGACGTGCACCAAAATAGACAACATGGCGATGGCCTTTGGCGATAACTTGCTGCGTCATCTGCCTTGCCGCTTCAAAGTTATTAAAGCCCACAGCCAAATCAATACACGGTGAAATACAATCCATCAGCTCAATGACTGGAATCCCCGCGACCTCAATCATTTTCAATGTACGGGCGGTATGGTGACGTTCGGAGAGGATTAGGCCGTCAATATTATAAGAGAGTAACGAGGTTAACCGTTGCTCCTCACGCTCTTTCTGATAGCCATAGTGCGCTAGCATAGTCTGATAGCCATGCGCATCCGTCACACTCTCAATGCCGCGCAAAACCTCGGCAAAAACCTGGTTGGTCAATGACGGCAACAATACACCGATGGCATGACTGGTCGCGTTGGACAGGATATCGGGGGCGCGGTTGGGGATATAGCCCAGTTCGTCTAATGCCAGCGCGATTTTTTTCTGCAAAAGCGCAGAAACTTGTTCTGGATTACGCAAATACCGGCTGACGGTCATTTTTGTCACCCCAACCATATCGGCGACGTCTTGGAGCACTGGCCTTTTTTTCTTCATTATCAATGAACTGAGGCTGGGTAAATGGGATGCTATTCTAGCAAAGAAAAGGGTATGGCGCGATGCACATACCCTTTTTTACATATACCCGTCATACTTCAAGCTGCCTATGCGTTGGCTGCTTTCTTTCACCCGAATCACTTACCTGAGTAAGCTCATCGGGATTCACTCAATTGCCGCCTTCCTGCAACTCGAATTATTAGGGTATGAGATGGTCAAACTTAAACTGGCGGTAAATCAAACAACAAAATTTCACTGTCTTCATCAGCATGAATAGAAAGTGCAGCTTCATCCCAGATAGCGAATGCATCGCTGGCCGCAGCATGATGCCCATTGATAGAGACCTTACCACGGACTACCTGTATCCAGATGCGGCGCTCTGCTTGAATCTGATAAATGGACTGCTCCTCGCGTTTCAGTGCCCAGCGCCAGAGAGTCATGTCCTGGAATACTTTCAGCGAGCCATCGCGGGCATCCGGTGATAACACCAACTGCCGCCCTTGCGGGATATCAAACATCTGCTGTTCATAACGCGGCTCCAAACCTGTCTTATTGGGGATAATCCAAATCTGGTATAAATGCAGCGGTTGGTCGTCACGGCCATTATATTCTGAATGGCGGATACCGGTACCTGCGCTCATAATCTGGAATTCACCGGCATGGATCTGCTCTTTATTACCCATACTGTCTTTGTGCTCGACAGTACCAGACAGCACATAAGTCAGGATTTCCATATCTTTATGCGGATGGGTACCAAACCCCTGACCTGCATCGATCACATCTTCGTTAATCACTCGCAGTGCTGAAAACCCCATAAATTCTGGATCGTAATAATCAGCGAATGAGAAGGTATGCCAACTGTCCAACCAACCGTGATTAGCATGGCCACGTTCTTCTGCTTTGCGTAAATAGATCATGTTCAGTTCTCCTCAACGTTTTCTTTAGTCTAGATGTCGCGGGAGAATATGAAAGCGTAAAAAACTCACTCCTCTGTTCAAAAAATTCGACTGATTAATAAGTTGAAAGACAAATGATTTGAATTTGAAGTAATTAGCGAAAGAAAACGTTGAGAGAACTTGAGATATGACTGCCTACGAACCAATGATGCAGCGAACAAACAGTGCGAAATAGGCAAAAAAAAAGCCAGCACCCGGCTGGCTAAGTAAACACTGGAAGCAATGTGAGCAATGTCGTGCCTTCGTAATGTGAACACCTAAACACTGATGGCCTCATCTGAAAGCACGACAATGATAATCATTATCACTCTCACTTGTAAAGTGTTTTTTCTAACCACTTGCAATATTATTGACTCAGGTAAATAAAACGCTATTTTATTAGGTAATTCAAACAGTAAGAGTAAGGGTATGTTTATGGAAAATGTGCAGATACGCCATGTGGAGTTCACCGACTATCCCGCTTTGCGGCAGTTATTTTCTCATCCACAGGTTTATCGCGACACGTTACAGCTTCCCCTACCTTCTGAAGAGATGTGGGCCAAAAGAATTAAAGATTTTCCCGCCGGGATGCATAGCTTGGTGGCATGTATTGACGAGGAGATCGTTGGGCAATTGACTGTCGAAGCCAACCAACGGGCACGGCGTAAGCATGTCGCCACTTTTGGTATTGCTGTTGATGCAAATTACTGTGGACAAGGCATCGGCAGTGTATTAATGACTGCCATGATTGATTTATGTGATAACTGGTTGAATATACAACGTATTGAGCTAACAGTGTTTGTCGATAATCTGGCGGCTATCGCGCTTTACCGCAAGTTTGGCTTTGAAATTGAAGGTACCAGCCCACGCTTTGCTTTTCGCGAGGGCCAATATATCGATGCGTATCATATGGGGCGAATCAAGATATCCGCCTAATCCTCAGGGGATAGTGTATCAGCCTATCCCCTGCCATAACTGAATATGACTAAATGCTCGCGGTTTCTTTAATATAGTGGCGGGCTTTTACTGCATACTCAAATGGATTAGCGATAGCCGGATCCTGCTCTGCCTCTACTACCATCCAGCCCTGATAGCCTTTTTCATCCAGCAATTTAAATACCGGACGGAAATCAATTACCCCATCGCCCGGTACAGTGAACATGCCTTTTTTCACCCCATCGAGGAAACTGAGTTTATTCGCTTTCACATCAGCCACTATTTCATCCCGCACATCTTTTAAATGAACATGATTAATACGCGGCAGGTATTTCTCCAAAATAGCCAGCATCGCCGCCTGGCTCCCCTCAGAAACATAGGCATGACCTGTATCAAAGAGCAGATATACATCGTCGTTAACCATACTCATATAACGATCTATTTCTTCGGTAGTTTGGATCCCCGTCCCCATATGGTGGTGCAAACAGACTTGCATACCTTTGGTTGCCGCAATCTTGGCTAATTCGTTATAACCATCAGCAACTCGCTGCCATTGCACATCAGTGAAGTGTGGTTTTTCTTCAAATACTGCCTTCGTCGTCCCTTGAATGCTCTTACTTTGTTCTGAGCAACCAATCACTTTTGCGCCCATTATATGGAGGAAATTCATATGATTAATAAATTCATCAATGGTCTTGGTCCGCTGGTCATCGGCAAAGAAAGTGCTAAACCATGCATTACAAATCTGCATACCGCGCAGCTCAAGCATAGGTTTAAGTACGTTAGGATCTCGCGGGTATTTACTACCAACCTCGCAACCAGTAAATCCGGCAAGAGCCATTTCACTGATACATTGTTGGAAGGTATTTTCTTTGCCTAAGTCAGGCATATCATCATTGGTCCAGCCAATTGGCGCGATTGCTAACTTCACACGTTCTTTATTCATAATAAACCTCTGCGATACATCCAATTTATAGAGATGAATACAATTAAAATGTGATTAATTGCCCGTCTTTAATGCAGGAAAATATACCTTTGGCGCTTGAAGCTGCGGCGTTGTTCACTGCAACGTCAATAACGTTGGGCTAAGTTTTTATTTAAAATCTTAAAGAGAACTTGCAACTGAGGCCGCCGGGCGACTTTATTTCCCCAACAATTCGCGCTCAATACGTTCGCGAGTAGCCACCGCCTGATGCACCATTTTTTCTGGATAACCAAAAAGAGAAGTCGCAATAATTGACTCACCACCGACTTTAAAGGTGCGATTAGCGAAATCCATATCGCGCAGAGTTTGAAATAAGGCAGAGAAATCGACTTCCCCTTCACCAATACCAACATGTTGATGAATAACCGCATCAACACCTGGTGGATTCACAATATAACGGCAATGCTTGGTGTGATTCATGGTGTCTGCAATCAATACATGAGAAAGGTCAACACCCGCATATTTCAGCATGCTGGCAACGTCTCCTTTGCCCTTATCGTAGAAAAAGGTATGGGGCACGCTATACAGATACTTCACATTATCGCTGCGGAGTGATTTCACTAAATCTGCGGTTTCATTATTTTCTTCACAAAAATCCCACGGATGAGATTGAATCTCTACCCGAATCCCTTCCCGCTCAATAATCGGCAATAACTCTTCCATTGAGCGATACCACATCTCTTCGCAAACTTCTGGCTCATTTGGATCGCCAGAAAGTTCGGTATTAATCACAGAGACACCCATTTCAACTGCAATTTCAATCATTCTCTTCCAGTTGGTCACCGCAGCCTGCCGCCTTGCCTCGAGTGGCCCAGCCCAACGATAAACCACAATAAAGGAAGATATTTGCACCCCGGTTTCTTTTAGTACTTTCTTATATTCAGCAACAACTTCGCGGCCCGCTTTTGGGTGTTTATAAAATGGGTTTAACTGCGGATGCGGTGATTGTTCAATATAGTCATATCCCCATTCTGCCACTTGACGAACCATATTGCTGATACCAAGGCCTTTAATGACATCAACATCAAATGCAATCTTCATCGCTCCCCCGTTTCACGCAAGATACATGCAAGCTTGAGATAAACTCCATTTGCAACAAAAAACCTGACTATGCGGCAGCAGGCTAGCTAGCGCACAGGCAGCAGAGTTTGATGTTATTTATTATAAAAATCAGGTCGTGGCGGCAAACTCACAGGAACAATTTCACCGCTATTCTGTGCCGCAATACAGGCATCCGCAGTAACGGCGGCAGCAAAACCATCCCAGGCAGAAGGACCGGTGAGTTTTTCAGCTAAAACGTCATTGATAAATGCTTGTAACTCAACATCATAAGCATCAATAAAGCGGTCTTTCCAATCGGTCAGTATTTCATGCGATAGCCGTGCCTGGCTGCGCATCAGCACGGATGAGGGTTCTGGTAATTTTGCAATACCGGTATCACCTACCACTTCACATTGAATATCATAGCCATATTGACAGTTCACAAAGATTTCAACATCTATACGCGTTCCTTTCGCCGTTTCAAATAACACCACCTGCGGGTCTTTCAGATGCGCTTTAGCGTGTTTGGCTTTACGTGGGAAAACAACCTGAACGGAGACATAATCATCATCCAGCAGCCAGCGCAGTACATCAATCTCATGGATCAATGTGTCAGTAATAGCCATATTGGTGGTGTAATTTTCGCCGACTCTCGGGTTACGGTGAGCACAATGCAGCATCAAGGGTTCACCGATTTCCCCACGAGTAATCACATCTTTCAGTGCGCGATAACCCTGATCATAAGGGCGCATAAACCCAACCTGAACCAAGCGTTTACCCTTGGCGGCTTCAGCCTCTACAATTCGCTTACACCCTTCAGCTGTCACCGCCAACGGCTTTTCACAAAATACATATTTACCCGCAGCGATGGCTGCCAGAACAAACTCTTCGTGACTCGGCCCCCAAGATGTGACTAATACCGCATCCACCTCTTTTGCATTAATCACTTCATGCCCATCGGCATAGATATTCGCCTCAATACCCAGATCACGAATAACTTTAGTGGCATGCTGCTGATTGATATCCGTTACAGCAACCACACGAGCGCCCTGTAAAACTTTACTGCAACGACGAATATGATCCTGGCCGATAGCACCTGTTCCGATGACACCAATATTTAACGACATATTATTTTCCTCATGAAGTTTCGGTTTGCAGGTGATACCTGCTCGTTTTACGACTTCACATCCAGCTCAACTTGCAAGTTGCAGGTGCGTTGGCAGCCCTCATGACTCGGCACATCCCTGTACCGCCATTTTGTGTGTTGAAAGCTATTGGGTATAACGCATTGATTGCCTGCTTAATTAGCCTTAGTAATCACGGGCTTTGGCGATATTTTTTTCCAGCTCACGAACCACTGCATCGGTTCGTTCACTTTCAGAAACCTGAGCAACCCCTACCCGCCACCAACTCAGGTATTTATGCACCATGGTCTTTGGCAGCACTTTTATGTCAATCAAGGTAGAAATTGCCTGCGAATGGGCATCGGTTAATGCATCGATCAGCTGTTGCTCGGTAGAAACACGATATGTTTTACAGCCATAGGCGGCAGCCAGCATGGCAAAATCAACCGGAACAAGACCGCCATCTAATTGGCCTGTGTCCTCATTACGAAAGCGGAATTCTGTGGCATAGCTGTCCATGCCATGTTCCATTTGCAGGTTGTTGATGCAGCCATTCGTCATGTTATCGAACAGCACAACGTTAATTTTTTTACGCTCTTGAATAGAGGTAACCAGTTCGGAATGCAGCATCATAAATGCGCCGTCCCCAACCAATGAGTAGACCTCCCTGTCTGGTTCAGCTAACTTCACACCCAGTGCGGCACCCACCTCATAACCCATGCACGAATAACCGTATTCGACGTGATAGTCGTTACTCCCTTTGGTACGCCACACCCGCTGTAAATCGCCGGGCAAACTACCCGCAGCCGCAACAATGATGGCATCAGGAGGTAATGTGTTATTCAGTACTCCCAGCACTTGGCTTTGCGTCAAGAAAGAGCCGGTTTTATTGATAAATTCAGCAAAAACCTGTTCACGGTCCAAATGGTCATTAATTTCAGGAACGAAATCGTCGGCGCGGTATTGCACTTGATAAACCCGCCGCGTTTCAGCTAATTGTTCCGCGCGCATGCGAGCAATTTCATCCCCCCATCCGGCTTGATAACCGGTAGTGTCAAGCTGTTGATGCAATGCTGATAATGCCTCACGCGCATCAGCCAACAATTGCAAACCATCCAATTTGCCGGCATCAAAGGCACTGACATTAATATTCAGGAATGAAACGTCTGGATTCTGGAATAACCATTTAGAGGACGTGGTGAAATCGCTATAGCGAGTGCCAACGCCGATCACCAGATCCGCCTGTTTTGCTAATGTGTTAGCAGCCAGGCAGCCGGTTTCACCAATACCACCAAGATTTAATTCATGTTCTGAGCTGATAGTGCCTTTACCGGCTTGCGTTTCTACCCACGGCAAACCAAAACATTCAGCAAATCGTTGCAATGCCTGGCCGGCTTGTGAATATTTCACCCCTCCCCCACATACCAAAATGGGCTTACGTTTGGCGGTCAGTAACGCAATGGCATCAGCCAGCATAGCGGCACTGGCAGGGCGTCTGTCAAGGCGATGAACTCGCTTGTGGAAGAAATAGTCAGGATAGTCATAGGCTTCAGCCTGCACATCTTGTGGCAAGCTCAGTGTCACAGCCCCCGTTTCTGCCGGATCAGTCAGAACCCGCATCGCATTAATACAGGCGCTCATCAGTTGCTCTGGCCGCGTAATGCGATCCCAGTATTTACTAACCGGTTTGAATGCATCATTAGTGCTGATGCTAAGGTCATGAGATTGTTCTATTTGTTGTAACACTGGGTCCGGTTGGCGGGATGCAAATACGTCGCCTGGGAGCAATAGTAGAGGAATACGATTGGCCGTTGCCGTTGCAGCGGCGGTAATCATATTAGCGCTGCCCGGCCCGACGGATGAGGTGCAGGCATAAATTTGCTGGCGCAGTTTTTGTTTGGCAAAACCGGTAGCGGCATGGGCCATCCCTTGCTCATTCCGCCCCTGATGAACCACTAAATCGCCACAGTTTTGTTCCAACGCCTGCCCCATTCCCAGCACATTACCGTGGCCAAAAATAGCAAAAATCCCTTTGATAAATTTGATTTCCTGACCATCAACTTGCAGGTATTGGTTGTCCAAAAACCGGACTAATGCCTGTGCAGTGGTTAGCCGAATCTTATTCATTTACCCATCCTTTGCTCTGTTGCGCTACATCATGGTGACCAAGTGACGTTCAGCCCCTGAAGATACATATGCCGGAGAGAAGCAGCAGACTTGTTAGCTTTCGCCTGGCTGACGACAGTAAGGGGAAACATAGCAGGGATTATAAACAAATATTTTTTTCATAAAATCAAATTACAGAAGAAACATTTCATTCTGCGATGAAGATCAAATATTCTCAGAAACACTGAAATAACGCGTCCCCCTCTTACCATGCAATCGACCGTTCATTTCCAATCGTCAATAAAAACGCATAATTAATTGATATTAATATACTATTTTGATTTTAACTCTTCTTTATTACACCTCGAAAACCCTGCCAATAACCGGCCTAAGCTTTTGGTGTAAGTCCCATTTTCAGACCTGATATGAGGCTTTTATCTTCGTCACACAACTGGGTAATAAATTTCATTTAATCTTGAACTTGAAATTTTTATTCCTCATACTGGTTTTAGAAATGTCATTACAGGTTTATTTTATCGGTCACTGTCGGGGCTTGGTTTAATACAGAAGGAAATGGGGATGGGTACACAACACAAAGTACTGGATGTCATATGTATCGGTCGTATTGCCGTCGATTTTTATGGGCAGCAGATTGGTGCCCGGCTGGAAGATACCAGTACATTTGCCAAATATTTAGGCGGGTCATCAGGTAATGTTGCTTATGGCACGGCAATTCAGGGCTTGAAGTCAGGCATGCTGGCACGTGTTGGCGATGAACATATGGGCCGTTTCCTACGCGAGGAATTACAGCGTGTTGGGTCTGATACCCGTTTTCTTATTACTGATAAACAACGGCTGACAGGTCTGGTTATTCTGGGTATTAAAGATCAAGAGACTTTTCCACTGATCTTTTACCGTGAAAACTGCGCTGATATGGCCCTGACGCCAGATGATATTGACGAGACATATATTGCTTCATCACGCGCGCTGGCAATCACGGGTACACATCTTTCGCATCCGAATACCCGAGCAGCAGTGCTAAAAGCATTGGAATATGCCCATAAGTATGGGTTGCGCACAGCGCTCGATATTGATTATCGTCCGGTATTATGGGGCCTGACCTCACTTGGAGACGGTGAAACGCGTTTCATAGAGTCGCAAAAAGTAACGCAGGAATTGCAGGAAGTACTGCATCATTTCAATTTAATCGTTGGTACAGAAGAAGAATTTCACATTGCGGGGGGGAGCACAGATACGCTGACAGCCCTGCAAAATGTGCGTAAAACCACGCCAGCGACACTGGTTTGCAAGCGCGGAGCACAAGGTTGCTCTGTTTTTGAAGGGGATATTCCCACCCGTTGGGAGTCAATCAAACTGCATTCTGGTGTGCGCGTCGAGGTTCTCAACGTATTAGGGGCTGGCGATGCCTTCATGTCTGGCCTGCTGCGCGGTTATCTGAATGATGAAGGCTGGGAGCAAGCCTGCCGCTACGCCAATGCCTGTGGGGCGCTAGTTGTTTCACGTCATGGTTGTGCTCCAGCGATGCCGACAAAAATTGAACTGGATGATTATCTTAGCCGCGAATATTCCGTGTCACGCCCTGACAAGGATAGCCGCCTTAATCATTTACATCGGGTGACTACCCGTAAGCAACAGTGGCCTGAACTTTGTGTTTTTGCCTTTGACCACCGCAAACAATTGGCTGATATGGCCCGTGAAGCCGGTGTTGGTGAAGAGCGCATCCCAAAACTTAAGACATTGTTGCTACAAGCAGCGCAACAAGCCGCTTTGGAGTCTGGATTGGAGCATAAAAGTGGCATTCTGGCTGATACGACATATGGTCAGGAGGCGCTCAATATCATTACCGGCCAGGGATGGTGGATAGGCCGCCCCATAGAATTACCCAGTTCCAGGCCATTACGGCTTGAACACGGTAATATTGGTTCCCAGCTAATAGATTGGCCACTGGAACATGTTGTTAAGTGTCTGGTTTTTTATCATCCCCAAGACCGTGCAGAACTGCGCCAGCAGCAGGATGAGCTGATTGTGGATGTATATCGTGGATGCTGTAAATCAGGACATGAATTGCTACTGGAAGTGATTTTACCTGAAGATAATAAGGATAAGGATGAGCGCTATTATATTGAAACTATGGCTCATTTCTATCAACTAGGCATTCAGCCAGATTGGTGGAAGCTGCCGCCGCTAACGGCAGAAAACTGGCAACTGGTTGGCAAACTGATTGAAACTGAAGATCCCTATTGCCGAGGTGTATTAATTCTTGGGCTGGACTCGACAGAGGCCGTATTAAAAGCAGGGTTTGCCGCTGCTGCACACGCCCCGTGGGTTAAAGGTTTTGCTGTCGGCCGGACCATTTTTGGCCTGGCATCGCGCCACTGGTTACAAGGTGAATTGAATGATGCCGAGTTAATGACACAAGTGAAACAAAATTACCAAACCCTGATCGGTTATTGGCGTGACTATCGCCCTGCGATTTGAATTAAAAACGACTCTATCGGCGCTGAAGTGATACTGCCTCAGCGCCACTATTATGCCGCTATCTACGCTGTTTATTCCCCATAAAGCCAAAAAAATCCTGATTTCCATCAAAGTTAATAAAGGAATATCTTTAGATTTCATTCATTTCTATTAATATAGTTTGGTGAATTTATTTAAGTTGCGATGAAATAAAAGCAAATACTGACATCAATAAATGAAATTTTCCAACCACCTGTTAGAATACTGTCAGATAGACTCAAAGAACTTGGGGTTGCAGCCAGCCAAAGCGAACACATCTCGACGAGCTGACACATGTCAGTCATTCGGGTGAATAACCTAAGCTAACAACCTTGCAGCTTTAAGTACGAAGGGAATAACCCCTGAAATTTCCTCTGCCGTGGGCCGAATGGATGAATAACCCTACTCAACTTTCATTGTTACAAGACCAAATTCGTCATCGCTATGAGACGTTAAGCAAACGCTTAAAACAAGTTGCCCGTTATATATTGGATAACAGTAATAGCATTGCATTTGATACGGTTGCTTCTATTGCGGCTCAAGCCGACGTACCACCTTCAACATTGATCCGATTTGCTAATGCCTTTAATTTCAGCGGCTTCAACGAAATGAAACAGGTATTCCGCCAGCATTTGATGGAAGAAACCGTTAACTATACTGAGCGAGCACGGTTATTCCGCCAAATATCGACAGATGGCAGTACGGCACCAGAAAGTCCGGCAGAAATACTGAATGTATTTACCATGGTAAATGCACAAGCGCTGCAACAACTGGCCGTACAAACCAGCGCAGAACAGTTGGAGAGAGCAGTTAACTTGTTGAAAAATGCTGAAAATATCTATGTGATTGGTCTACGTCGCTCTTTTAGTGTTGCTTCTTATCTCACCTATGCGTTACGCCATCTGGAACGTCGTGCTTTTCTGATCGATGGGCTAGGGGGAATGTTCTCTGAACAACTGAGCATGGTGAAACCCAAAGACGTAGTGATCGCCATTAGTTATTCACCTTATGCGCAAGAGGCGTTAGAACTGGTGGAATTAGGGGCGAAGAGTGGTGCACAGCAGATTGCGATTACAGATAGCCAGGTCAGCCCATTAGCGGCTTTTAGCGATGTGTGTTTTGTCGTGCGAGAAGCTCAAGTTGACGGTTTCCGTTCGCAAGTAGCCTCTATGTGTCTAGCACAAACATTGGCAGTTTCACTGGCACTGAATAACGCGAAAGAGTAAACACTCCAATAGGAGACTCTGTTTGTTTTTCGTCATTTCTGCTCACACCTAGAATGGGTAGGATTCCTCCTACCCCATTATTATATGCTTTAGCCAGAGTAAGTTAGCTGTTATTAACCGGATAGTTATCGCTGTTGATCCATGCGTGGTCTTTCTCCCAGGTAAATTTCCATAACCGTACCGGCCCTGCCATCACATTCAAATAATAGCTGTCGTAGCCTGCTAACGTTGCCACCGGGTGATAACCTTTGGGGACTTTCACCACATCACGGTTATAAACAGGCATACACTCATCCAGTGAACGGTCGTCAGTATAAACACGCTGCATACAGAAACCCTGTTCAGGGTTCAACCGGTGATAATAGGTTTCTTCAAGATAAGTTTCGTCGGTAGAATTTTCCTGATCGTGTTTATGACTTGGATATGAGCTGGTGTTCCCTTCGTCTGTGTAGACCTCTACCACCAACAAACTGTCCGCAGGCTCACTGTCAGGCAGAATATTATGCACTAACCGCTGGTTGCGCCCCTTACCGCGCCGTTCGACCCCGACATCAGCCGGCGTAATCAGGCGGGAAGGCAAATGCCCCTGTGCAGGGGCACGGCATACCGCCAATTCCAAGTCAGTTTCTGCCACCACTTTCACATGATCATGATGTGGGACATAAACAGAATAAGGCGGTGTTCGTTCGAACGGACTCATACGTTTACCAATATGTGGGTATTCAGCGTGCAGAGTTGAAACTGAAGCAACACCAGCAACCAATACCAGACAGAGTTCATTGTCACCACTGTCCAGAACTAATGCTTTACCCGCAGTAAGACGATAGACATCAAATCCAACAAAACGCCAACCCGCATTTTGCGGTGAAATGTGTTGAATACGTCCATCCGCATCCGGTAACTGACATTTGGCAAGCAGTGAAGACATAATAGCTCTCCTGTTAACACTGAAATTAACCCAAGGCACACCCACTGATAGCATTAGCCAAGTGTTGGCATACTGTACTCTGAAACCGTTTGCTGGCCGGTAGGCCAACGGGCAGTGGTTGTTTTCATCCGGGTGTAAAAACGCACGCCATCGGTACCGTGAACATTTAACGCACCGAATACCGAGCGCTTCCAGCCACCAAAGCTATGGAATGCCATTGGGACAGGTACTGGAACATTGACGCCAACCATTCCGGCCTGAACTTCATGCACAAATAGCCGCGCATAATGGCCGCTACTGGTAAAAATAGCGCTGCCGTTACCAAACTCATGACTATTAACTGTATCAATCGCTGTTTGGTAATCAGGGACTCTGACAATACCCAGTACCGGCCCAAAAATCTCTTCCCGATAGATTTTCATCTCTGGCGTGACATGGTCAAACAGAGTGCCGCCTACATAATACCCCTGCTCATAACCTGCAACTTTATAATTGCGGCCATCGGTGACTAACGTTGCGCCCTCTTTCACACCTTGATCGATATAACCGAGCACTTTTTTCTGATGGGTGGCTGAGATTAGCGGCCCCATCTCATTTTCTTCACCACCTTGCTGCAAGCCAGGGCCGACTCGCAAGTGAGTGATGAGTGGTTTTAACTTCTCAATTAATTTGTCCGCGGTGTCATCACCCACGACAACCGCAATCGGCAAAGCCATACAACGTTCACCCGCCGAACCAAATGCACCACCCATCAATGCATTTACTGTGGCATCCAAATCAGCATCAGGCATGATAATTGCCTGATTTTTAGCAGCACCAAATGCTTGTACGCGCTTACCGTGTGCACTGGCAGTAGTATAAATATGTTCAGCTACGGTAGAAGATCCAACAAAACTGACGGCCTGAATTCGTGGGTCAGTGCAGAGTTGGGCTGCACTCTCATTTGAACAGTGAATAACATTGAATACACCATCCGGTAACCCAGCTTCAGTCAACAATTCCGCCAGACGAACAGAGGCTGACGGGTCTAATGCCGGTGGTTTCAGGATAAAGGTATTGCCGCAAGTTAAGGCGACGGGGAACATCCACATCGGGACCATAGCAGGAAAGTTAAACGGTGTTATACCTGCGACCACACCTAACGGCTGCATCATGGAAAAACAATCCACCCCCGTACCAACATCTGCGGAATATTCACCTTTCAAGAGATGTGGAATGCCACAGGCAAACTCGACGACTTCCAGCCCACGGGTGATCTCACCCAACGCATCGGAATAAACCTTGCCGTGCTCACGGACAATCAACTCAGCCAACTCATCACGATGTTGCTCAATCAGTGCTTTAAAGTTAAACATAATACGGGCGCGACGCAGTGGGGTAGTCCGTGACCAATCGGCAAATGCTTGATGAGCCACGCCGATAGCCTGATTAACTTCCTCGGCAGTACTTTGCGTAACCTGGCTTTCGACTTTACCGGTGGCTGGATTATGAATCTCGGCAGTCTGATTGCTGGAACTCAGGGAATTCTTCCCGCCAATAAAGTTACTCACGATTTTCATGTCTAACCCTCTTCTCAATAGCTGCTACCGTAAGGTTCGCTCAAAGTGGCTTTAACCTGACACTCATTCCTAACGGACCATACGCTCAATCAGTAAAGGCTATCTTGTGGTGGGACCAAAATAGCCAGCAAGGCGACCTGCCACCAGAGAGGCGAAAAACCAGCCGACATGCAGACTCTATTCCATTGAAAAAAAAGTTTCAAATAACTTCTTTTAGAAATTTTGTTTTGTGCGATGTATCGCAAGTTCCTGCAAGGCTTTAACACCACCATCAAAAAAGCCAGATAGCCCACGCAACGTGCAAAAAAGGCTAAAAATCTCGTTCTTTTGCGATAAATAAATTGTTAAGGTTAAAAAAACAACGGCAATAGCTCGATTTCATTGGTTCTTAATGAAAGCTGAATCGCTTTTTTAGCTTAATTTTTGAACTACATCTAAAAGTTAATGTTTCGTTATTTAATTAAAATGAAATAAATGTTCTTATTTTGAGCTATGTATAGCATTTATCACAGCAGGAGCAGAGCACCATGTCCATCGCGCAAGATCGTTTCTGTATTAATCGCAAAATCGCCCCGAATCTCAGTATTGAGAATTTTTTCCGTCTGGTTAAGAGATGTGGCTTAAATAAGGTTGAGCTACGCAATGATATGCCCGGTGGAAAAGTGACTGACGAGCTAAGCACAGCCCAACTCAATGCACTGGCTGATGAACATCAAATTGAGATTGTTACTATCAATGCATTGCAATATTTCAATCTGCCAGAGCAGCGAGGCGAGCTACTACAAGAAGCGGAAAACATGCTCAAGTTGGCACGGGATATCAACTGTCACGGAGTCATTCTGTGCCCGAACTGTAGTGCCAGTGACAAACGTTCAGCCGAGCAAAAAGAGCATGACACCCTGGATGCACTGCGGCTACTTGCCCCCCTGTTTAAGAAATATCAAGTCACTGGATTAGTTGAGCCTTTAGGCTTTGGAATCAGTTCATTGCGTTCTCATCTGGTAACACAATCACTGATCCGCACATCGGCTGCCCCCTACCAAATGGTGTTGGATACTTTCCATTACTACCTGAGTGATATCGTTCAGGCCGAGTTTGATGCACATATTGACGTTAATATAATTGGCTTAGTACACCTTTCCGGCGTCGAAGAGAACAGGTTGAAATCCACACTGACTGATGAAGACCGCATTATGCTCAGCGAGCAAGATAAGTTGAACAGTAAGCAACAAGTCGCAAATCTTGAACGTCTGGGTTATCAGGGAATTTATGCTTTTGAACCGTTTTCGTCACAACTAAATATTTGGTCTGAAGCTGATATAGAAAGAGAAATTCGCCAGAGCATGGCTTATTTACAAAGCTAATCAGCCCTACTGATACTGGGGCTGATAACTGACTATTGGGCTTAACACTTTAAAACGGAACTCAAGACATCGGCTCGGGGTGCCTGTTTTCTTAGACATCCCGACATGCTAACTGTATTGGCAAAATTACTATCCTCTCTGCTCATTATGAGCAGAATCACGGCTACCTGGCGCTACGATTGCTCCAGCGTACGACCAGGCTAGCTGCACCCGCGAGGGTAATCAGACTAACTACAGCAGTCCATCCCATTTTTTTCAGCATCAGGCTGCCTAAAGCTGAACCAACCGCCATCCCAACAAACACACCGGTAAATAACAAGGCATTGAGCCGGCTACGAGCTGCAGGTTCCAGGCTGTAAATAATGGTTTGGTGTGCTACCAGTGTCGCCTGAACGCCGAAATCAAAACCAATCGCGCTGATGACCATAAGCCCAATCTGGTATTGAAGTGGCAATAGCGGCAGAAGAAATAACGCTGCAAATGAGAGGGTTGCCACACTTGCACCAATCAAAGTAACCCTATGTGGTCCACGGCGATCCGCCAATGCTCCAGCAAGAGGGGCCGCCAAAGCACCTGCGGCACCGGCAACAGCACTACCAAGATGATAAGTATCTTGTAACATCACTGCTAGTGTTGACCAAAAAGCACTGAATCCGACCGATAACAACCCTTGTGATAGCGCCGCACGGCGCAAGGTTTTAAACTGAAGCCACAAGTGAATCATCGACATAAGTAGTGCTGGATAACTCAGTGTTGAAGCGGCGGGAACCCGAGGTAAACCGCGCCATATCACCAGCGTTATAAAAATAACTGACAGCGCCGCACCGATATACAGCACCCGCCAACTAAAATATTCGGCGACAAAACCACTCAGCACCCGCGACAGTAGAATCCCCAGCAATAAGCCCGTCATTACAGTTCCGACGGTCTTGCCCCGTTGTGCTGCTGAAGCCAACGTCGCTGATGCAGGAACAATGTCCTGTGCCATGGTTGCGGCAATCCCGACCACAAAGCTGGTGACTAACAACCCATTGATACCAGAGATAAAACCACTGCACAGCAACGCTGCGGTAAGCAAAAGACCTTTCAATAAAATAACAATCCGACGATCGTGGCGATCACCTAGCGGGGCGAGCAACAAGATACCTAAAGCATAACCAATCTGTGTCAGTGTCGGCACCATACCAACCGTACCTACACTGGCATGCAGGTCGGTACCCATAACCCCCAATAATGGCTGACTATAATAAATTGAGGCAACGCTAAGCCCAGCGCCGGTTGCCAACATAAGAACTGTCCGGCCGGAAAGGGTTTTCTCAGGACTATCTAAAGTACTTGGTATGGTTTGAATGGCTGACATGGCGGCTACCTATAATGATATTGAGTCAGTATTCTTGCCTGAGTAGACATGTGTTGGTAGTCGCCTAAAGAGTAAAACTGTTATACGCTTAACGTATGATAGAACTCGGTTTGACTGGCATTGATCGTATAGAGTTAATGCAGACATTTATCCGCATCGTTGAGGCTGGTAGTTTATCGGCAGCAGCAGTACGCCTGGGTACAAGCCAGCCGACGATTAGCCGGCGGTTACAGACACTGGAACGCCTGCTTGGTCTGAAATTATTGCAGCGCACTACGCATGTTATGAAGCTCACCGACGATGGCGAACGCTGCTATTCCCATGCTAAAGCACTGGTTGAAAACTGGCATAGGATGGAGGATGACCTGCGCGGGGCCACGGACGAGCCCAGAGGAGTACTGCGAGTTTTAGTGCCGCACGCGTTCGGGCAAGATCAATTAATCAAACCGCTTAAAGACTATTTAGGCCGTTATCCGAAAATGTCTGTGGAATGGATGCTAAATGATCGCCGCCCGGATTTCATCGTGGAAGGTATTGATTGCGCCATTCAAGTTGGAGCCGTCACCGATCCTTCGGTGATTGCGATTCTGCTGGCCGAGGTGCCGCGTATTGTCGTCGCCGCGCCTGAATTGCTCAATGATAAGCCGCTACCGCTACATCCTGACCAATTGCAGGATTTACGCTGGCTGGCATTAAGCTCCTTTTACCGTAATGAAGTCGTCCTAAATCATCAGACGAGTGGTGACATACATCGATTTTCTATCCAGCCACAATTGAGTACCGACAGTCTGTATGCCTTACGTAATGCCGCACTCGCGGGGGTCGGGGTAGGAATCGCCTCAACGTGGGTGGTAAGCGAAGATCTTGCACAAGGGCGGTTAGTACATCTAACTCCCGATTGGCACGGATTACCTTTGCCCATCTATCTGGTTTATCCCCATGCCAGTTTTTACCCAGCAAGATTACGGGCATTTTTAGATATTATGCGCCACGCCATGCCGAGTCTGGCTGGCACGCAACCCCCAGCGCAAAAATAGAAAAACCAGCCCGAGGACTGGTTCTTGATAATGACAGATGCCTTTTAAGGATTGTGCAGATAAAGCAATTAATTCTATCGCAGCCATCCTTCATTGGTGAAAAACTTAGCGCCTTCCGTTGTAGTCAAATAAGCCATGAATTGCGCCGCACCTATATCTGCTTTCGGTGAAATTGCCATATTGAAGTCGCGGTAAATTCGTCTTTCCGGCTCAATAGTCACCATATCGACTTTATCCGCGTTAGCAATCGGCCAGTCACTCCAGGTGATCCAGGCATCTGCTTTTAACCGTTGGAAGGCCTTAAATGCAGCACCACTCCCCTGCTCATAGGCCACGATATGTGACCGTACTTGTTTGATATCTTCCAGCCGGCCCAAACGCCCGGCAATATCTTCCCACAAACCGGTACCTGAGGTGTTGTAGGTTCCTTTACCTTCGGTCACCACAATTTTGACCGGTTGTTTGATCAGATCCTCAAAACTCTTAATATTTTTAGGATTACCTTTTGCTACTGCAATCACTGCCGGATGAATAAACATCGGCACAACATCCTTGCTGGCCACAAAAGGATAATTCTCCAGATACGCCGTCATCGATTGCTCTGAAGCACTGAAAATAATATCAGCACGTTGCTGGGCATCTTTTGACCATTTCTCCTCTGGCCCGTAGATTATTTCCACACGTTGTCCGGTCTGTTGCTGAAAACTCTCTGCGGCTTTTATCAACGCGGTGTGAGGTCCGCCCGGCCCATAGACGCGAACCACGCCATCGTTGGGTTGATGGATGATATTAGTATCGAGAAATTGGCCGCTGGCGTAGGACAGCGCCGATGCCATGATACTCAGTGTGCCAATGATTAACTTTCTAATTTTCATCAACTATTCTCATCGTTATACCGTTGAAGCAGACAGTTCAATACAGGTACCTTTGAACAGAACCTTGCTTGCAGGATTATTATTTGCCGTAATGAAAAGCTCACTGCTGTTTTTGACAGTATTCCATTTCGTTGGCGTGAGTAATTTAGGGACAGTTAAATCAGTAAATCGCCCTAATAACACCGTCTGACCGGTATCTTTATTTCGTGCCCATAACATGGCTGTTTCCATTCCTGCATCGGTTGACTGATGACGGGCATTCCATTTCAAGCGAATACTTGATTCCCCTGGTTTGTCACCTTTGTAAGCCATCAGGACAAAGTGGTCGGCCTTTTCTGCGGACGACATAACTGCGATATAGCTGGGCATGGCGACTTGCGGCTTGGCCATAAACAACATAGTGCTGGAAAACAGCAATAACAGTGCCACGCAAGCAAGCGACAATGTTGGCCACTTTCTTGGCCCCAACCATGCCCACAACCCCGGTTTTACTGGTTGTCCCAATGTGGTCTGAATATTTTTCCATACCCATGAAGGGGGCTTATCTGATGTCATTGGTTCCAGTCCACTTAAACGTGAATGCCACTGCATAACCAGCTCATACCAGCTTTCATCTTCCGCCATCAGAGATTCAAGACGTTTTCTGGTTTTGGGGGATAATGTGCCAAGTAAATACTGACTCACCAGATGTTCCCGGATGACTAAATTGCGATATCGACCCGGAGTTAAGTGTCCATGCATTGTTTTAACTCCTTTAGACCGCGCCGTATCCACGATTTGACCGTGCCCAACGGACGCGCCAATCGTTCAACAATTTCCTCATGGGAGTAACCATGGATATAAGCCAACCTTATCGCTTGTCTTTTTTCTTGTGTCAGCGAAAAAATACAGCGATTTAAAATGGCAAGGTGAGCTGCGGTATCGGTTTCATCTTCTTTCCCCACTTCCGATAACATGTCTGCCTCTTCAAAAATAGGATGATGACGGCCATGCTGTCGGACATGGTCAATAGCCAGATTACGCATTAATTGACACATCCAGGCCCAGGGATAAGTCGTTGGGCTGCGGTCAGCAGCAAACCAGACTTTGAGATACCCCTCTTGTAATAGCTCGGCGGCAATATCTCGATCAGCCACAATTTTCATGATCAAGCCGTATAACTTGCGATTAGTTTGGCTATATAAGGTTTCAAAAGCCTGCCTGTCTCTCAGCTTGACCCGAGAGAAAAGTTTCTGTAGTTCTTCATTTGCTGTGACCACAATAACCTCAAACGCGTTATTTAAAGATGAACCAGATGCCAGACATCTTTTATCTGATCACCCGTGATATCACCGGGTTGTTTATCTTTAATCCAAGAATATAAAGGCTGGTCCTGATAGGCCCACTGATAGGTACCATCTTTACGTGCAACAACGCTGAACGGCGCACTGGCTTTGTCATCTTTTTGGGCTGCTAATGGCGGCCAATTTGCGGCGCAATCTTCATAGCATACCGATATCCCTTTGCTGTCTTTAGAGAAGGTATAGAGCGACATATTGTCTTTATTGGCTAAAATCTTGCCGGAATCGGTGGTGTAAACCTTGACCGGCGCCCTATCTGCACGGGCAAGTGACCATATATTCTTAAAGCCCGCTCCGGTAATATCCCCAGGCTGTAGATCTTTATGCCAGAGATAAAGTGGGCGATGGTTCAGTGCCCATTGCAGACTACCATCCGCACGTTTAATTTTATCCAGCCCAGGGAGTTGAGTGGCATTATCTTTTACCAACAACGGTGGCCAAGCCTTGGCACAATCCTTATAGCAATTGGACAAGTCTTGCTTGTCATTATCGAAGGTATACAGGGTCATACCTTTACTGTCGGTATAAACTTGTCCTAACGTAGTCTCTTTTACTGCGACATCAGAAGCCAGAGCCGAGAATGCCAGTAAGCCGATCATTGCAGGTAGCAAGCGGAGTTTCATCGTTGATATCCTTGTTGTGTGTTTGATTACTCTGATAGAGACGTTCAGGTGATCATTTTGGATGCACTCAAAGGAAAATATTTTTGAATTTATGTTTTTGCTGCAATAGCAGATGAGCTCAATACTGCATAGCTCCTACCTTTGATATTAGGCTAATATACGGGTATACGACGCAATTTTGGTCGTAACTCACTAATGAATATATAAACTTCACATAGTTATTAACTCCCCACAGATACAAACACCCACATTATTTAATGATATTAAAATTGCAGTACGTATTCTGTGGTGAGTCATATTTCTATATGTAAGCAGTGATTTTTATATGTTTCATTTTATATAGGTCTAGCGCCAGCAATTTATATACTGCCATTCCCCCGTCATTATCTATATTACCAGACCTTTCGCCATGAATGATAATGATTATCATCTGCATGCCATTTATTCTAAAAATCAAGGTTAGTTTACCTAGCTTTTAATTTCTTTATTTTTTGATTTTGTGGATTTTTATTTTATTAATGTTGTATTTTTAAGTGTAATAAGTACTGTGAAGAGAGTGCATTTAGCGATTCAGCGTGGTTTCCTATCGGAGCTTTACTTTAAAATGTCTCTTAATAGTTGTTTTCACCCGTTGATCTGAACTTATTAATTATAAAACAGCATGTTAGATTTTATTTACTGAGAAGTAAGTGAGATGGCTGCGGGGTTATTAAACTAAAAAAGACCAATAAACAATCGAATTCCCACAATGGTGTAGGAATTTTATTTTTAATTCGTAGGTTTAATTACCGAAATAATAAGATTATTTTCATTTCTATATGGAAATGGATTATTTAATTCTTTAAATTAAAAACATAATAAGCTGCTAAAATGATCTTAATCCACATTAACGGTTACTTTTCTATATGTAGACGATCTAAAAATCTTCGGCAAAGACAGTATTTAGCATAATGCACTACAAACAAACATTGCTTGCAGACCATTGATCTGTGATATCGATGTTTACTAGATGAATCGATCGCGCATACTTCAATCCATAGCAAGAGAGTACAGCGATAAGGACATTTCAAGTTTCTAAAATGCTTTATATACAGTACGGACATTGTGAATATTAGAAACCCGCTTTACTCCTACTATTAAAAGATATTTAAAGTATCGTTTTCGCTACCAAGCATACACATTGAGTTTCGACATTTATTGGATTGTTAAAAGAACTCATCAACTGGTCTTATTGCCCAGCAGCGATAAATAAATATCTAATGGATTCTTGTGGGATAACCACAATCGAATTAACACACAACAGTACCGAGTTATTTAACTCATACATCTATTACTAATTGGAAATTTAAATGAAAAAGTTAGCTATTATTGCCTCAATCGTTGCTGCATTCGCGGGTGTTAACGCTGCTCAAGCCGCTTCTACCGGTACCATCACGTTTAACGGTGAACTGACAGCGTCTACTTGTGACGTATCCGTCGACGGCCAGGGTGCAGACGCAACAGTAGTACTGCCAACTGTCGGTACCAACCAGTTGACTTCTGCTAACCAGGTTGCTGGTAGCACAGGCTTTAACATGGCGCTGAGCGACTGTGCTGGCACCCTGAAAACAGTTTCTGCTTTCTTTGAAGCAGGCCCAAGTGTCGATGTGGTTACCGGTCACCTGAAAAATGTAAGCGGTACTGCCGGTCAGGTTAGCCTGGAACTGCTGGACGGTTCTAACGCCATGGCGCCAATTAAAGCCGGTAACAGCAACCAGACGACCAGCACCACTTATATTGATGCTTCTACGGGTTCTGCAACACTGCCGTATGCGGTTCAATATTATGCTGATGGCGCAACCACTGCCGGTACTGTTGTCAGCAACGTGGTTTACTCTATTCAATACAAATAAGTACGAGTAACACAGAAATATAAAAGGGCAGATATCTGCCCTTTTTGACGATAAGCACTAAAATTAAAGCATGCACACATTTATTAAGTGTCGAGGTTGTTATGAACAGCACTAACCGTCTTTTATTAACAGTATTTTCAGCCTTGTTCTTGATTCTATTTGTCGGACGCTCTGTTCAGGCCAGTGTGGTTATTACCGGCACCCGGGTAATTTATCCGGAAAAACAAAAAGAAGTGACGGTAAAGGTTAATAACACCGGCACCGGCCCGGTGGTATTACAAAGCTGGATTGACAACGGGGATGTGAATGCCCGCCCGGAAACATTAAAAGTGCCTTTTGTACTGACACCACCGATTAACCGGGTTGAGCCGAATAAAAGCCAGACACTGCGCATCAGTTATACCGGTGCGGCGTTACCAAAAGATAAAGAATCTGTTTTTTGGTTAAATGTATTAGAGATACCGGCTAAAGCGGATGCGGGTAGCAGCCAGAACTATTTACAGATGGCCTACCGCTCCCGTATTAAATTGTTCTTCCGTCCTACCGGTTTGGTCGGTAATCCTAATGATGCCGCACAATCTTTAGTCTGGACCAAAGTCCCCGGCGGACTTAAAGCCACCAATCCGACACCGTTTCATGTTTCTTTGGTCACGGTGGGGATAACGGGCAGTAAAACAGCGCCGGTTGAAGGCCAAATGATTAGCCCTAATAATTCGCTGACCTTTTCGTTACCGGGAAATACCGCCGGCAATAGCGTTGATTTTGAATTTATTAATGATTATGGCGCACTCAATAAACTGAGTCAGCCCATTAAACCTTAATTTAATTTATCAATAACAGCCCTACATAGCGTCCGCTGATGACCACATTTATTTCGTGGGGGCGGAATACGTCTGTACACTACGGAATAATTGAATAATGAAACACCCTGCAATCACATTCTCTGCAGAATTGTCTGCCCGTAGTGGTCGTTTAACGCCCGTGGCGGCTGCCCTTATTGCTGCTTTTTTATCGCCGACTGTTTTGGCTGTTGAGAGCGTTGAGGCCAACGCCTCCCCTCAGACTGGCCATTCCCAGTCGGCCGAGTTTGACAGTATCTTTCTCAATACCGAACACGGTGGTTCCGGCATTGATTTAAGCCGCTTCTCGAAAGGGGGCAGCGTGTTACCCGGCACTTACCGGGCTGACATTTATTTAAACAATACCCTGATTGGCAATGAGAATGTGGAATTTAAGGCCCGCGACGATAAAAGTGTCCATGCCTGCTTATCCTCGTCGGTCATTGCCAGTCTTAATCTCAAGACAGAAGCATTGCCGCCTGAATCACTGGCCCCGCTGAAAAAAGAGGACGGCTGTGTTGATCTGGCGTCGCTGCTCCCCGATGCCCAGGTGGCTTTTGACAGCGGCGAACAACGGCTGGATATCGCTATTCCCCAGGCATTGTTACTCCGTACCGCCCGTGGCACCGTCAACCCCGCGTTGTGGGACAGCGGCGTGACGTCAGGGATGTTGGGCTATTCACTCAATGGCTACAGCTCCTCCGCCAACGGACAGACATTTAACTCGGCTTTTGCCGGGATTAACACCGGGGTAAACCTCGGCTCATGGTATTTCCGTCATAACGGCTCGTATAACTGGCAAGAAGACGGTGACAGCAAATACACCAGTATTAACAGTTATGTGCAGCGGGATGTCCCGGCTGCGCTGGGCCGGGTGTTGCTGGGACAATCCAATACCACCGGGCAGTTATTCGATACCGTGCCTTTCACTGGAGCACAATTCAGCACCGATGACCGCATGTTGCCAGAGTCCCTGCGTGGCTATGCGCCGGAAGTGCGCGGGATTGCCCGCACCAATGCGCTGGTGACCGTGCGCCAGAGTGGTCAGGTATTGTATGAAACCACGGTTTCGCCGGGCGAATTTATCATTGATGACCTCTATCCGACCGGTTACGGCGGCAATCTGGATGTCACGGTGCGTGAAGCCGACGGCAGCACACAGAATTTCCAGGTGCCGTTTGCGGCAGTGGCGCAATTGCTGCGCCCCGGTTCGCAGCGCTACAGCCTCGGCGCGTGTCAAGGTAGTTGTCGCCTCAGTTAATTCATGCGGCCAACGTTTCACGTTCCGGATTTAACCAGACCTCATCCTGCCGGTGCCAGTTTCTCGTTGAACCTGACCACCGATGTGGATTCTGCATTTTCGCCGCTTCATAGACCGATTTACGCTGCGCCAGTAGTGCCCGATCTTCACCTCTGTGTCGTTGCCCTGGTGTGACGTAACGGATACCACTGTGCCGATGTTCTTCGTTATACCAGCCAACGAAGGTTTCTACCCACGCCTGCGCATCCTCCAGCGTCGCGAAGCCCTTCTCCGGCCAGCTCGGCACGTATTTCAACGTCCTGAACAGCGATTCAACATACGCGTTATCGTTGCTCACCCGTGGCCGGCTGTGCGACGGGGTTATCTTAAGTTCCGCAAGCTTTACCTGCAGCACCTGTGACTTCATCGGGGCTCCGTTATCCGCATGCAGTACCAGCGGCTCCTGCCAACAGCGTTCGCTCAGCACTGTCCGATTCATCAGCTCTGCCGCATGCTCACCACTTTCAACCAAGTGAACCTCGTGACCGACGATTTTGCGGCTGAACACGTCTTCTATCAGGTACAGATAGAACCAGTGTCCTGCCGTCAGCGACCTCAGCCAGGTAATATCCCATGACCACACCTGATTCGGTGCCGTCGCCCTCCAGGTCGATAGCGGCTTGCTTTGCGCTACCCTCTGCCGACCACGGTGCGTTGTTTCGCCAGCACGTCTTAGTATCCGATAAAACGTTGACTCACTGGCGATATAGCGCTTTTCATCCGCCAACAAAGGAACGATTTGCGTCGGTGGCAGGCTGGCGAACCGCAGTTCATGACAGAGGGCTAAAACCTGTTGTTCCTCTTCGGCAGTGAGTTTGTTCTTCGGGATGGGCCGTGACGCCGTGGGTCTGCGGTCATGCGTCCCTTTTCCCCAACGCTGTAATGTTCGCTCACTAAGCCCAATAGACTGGCAAGCCTCGCTCAGCCTCGCGCCTGCAGCAACGGCTTCCTTTACGATTGTCATCAATCGCAGCCTGTCCGGAGTCGGCGTCATTCGTCCCCGTTTTCCTCGACGAACAACGCCTTGAACTTTTTTTGCAATATCAGCAATGCCGCAGCCTCAGCCAACGCCTTATCCTTGCGGGCAATTTCACGCTTAAGCTGATGAATTTCGTTTTGCTGTTTCTTGACGAGTGCTTTCTCTTCACGCGGATCTGGCTGCATTATCTCATTCTTCCACTGCTGAATTTGCTCAGGGTAGAGCCCTTTACGGCGACAGTACTCAGCAACAGCATGGGCGGAAAGAGGTGCCGTTTCAACCAGGATGGCAAAACGAGCCTCACGGGACCATTGCTGCGGGGTTTTTACCTCAACGTGGGTGCTCGCGGTCGAAATACCTGCCTTGGAGCGCCAGGTGTAAAGCGTATTGACAGGGATCCCCTCAGAGCGTGCAATCTGAACAACCGGCTGATTGTGTGGTGGCATCATTCTGGCAATCACAGCGGCTTTAAGCTCAGGTGAATACGTTTTCATTCTTGTTGTCTCCAGCCCCTTGGATGTTTTCAGTTAGAGGCGACAACTACCCTGACATGGGGGGGCCTGACGGTGGGTAAAGTGCGCAATGATTCGCTCTCCTTTACCCCGGGTCTTTATCAGGGAACCTATCAGCGTGGTCTGAATAACAGCATTACCGGTTATACCGGGGCGCAGGCCAGTGAAGACTACTATGCCGTGCAGGTCGGGACTGCGTTCAGTACCCCGATTGGGGCGGTGGCGGTCGACGTGACCCAGGCCAATACCCGCCTGCGTAACGGCAATGAAAGTGGCCAGAGCTATCAGGTCAGTTACAGCAAGGTGATTGCTGAAACCAACAGTAACCTGAGTGTGGCGGCGCACCGCTTTTCGACTCAGGGCTATCTCGATTTCGCCACGGCGATGCAAACCCTTGATGCCGAACGTCAGGGCTATGACGCCAACAGTATCTACCGGGCAAAAAACCGCTTAACCGTGACCGCCAATCAGGGGTTACCGGACGGCTGGGGCCAGATGTATATCAGTGGTTCTTTGCAGGATTACTGGAATAAAGGTGGCAGTGACCAGCAGTATCAGGTGGGTTACAGCAACAACTATAAAAGCATGACCTACGGCGTCAGCGTGAACCGCAGCCGCTCCGGGTTTGGCGAGATGCAAAATACTTATCTGGTCAGTATGAGTTTCCCGTTGGGGCGTAATGACCAGCAGAACGTGCCGCAAATGCGACTGGAAATGAACCGCAATGGTCAGGGCAACTGGGGCGAACAGGCATCGGTTTCAGGCAGTGCTGGCGAGCAAAGCCAGTTCAGTTATGGGGCAACCGCCATGAACAGCAACGGCGGCTCGGGGGCCAGTGGCAGTGTCAATGGTCAGTACCGCGGTTCTAAAGCCACCAGTATGGCGTCTTACGGTGGCGGTCGCGACTATCAGAGTGGCTCGGTCGGCATTTCAGGCAGCATGATTGCCCACCCCGGTGGCGTGACATTAACGCCGTACAGCAGTGAGACCTTTGCGGTGGTGGAAGCTAAGGGCGCTGAAGGGGCCGAAGTGTCCGGTTACTCCGGCGTGAAAATTGATTCACGGGGTTATGCCGTGGTGCCGTATCTGAGTGCCTATCAGATGAATGAGATAACCATCGATCCGAAGGGGACCTCTTATGACGTGGAGCTGGAATCCACCAGTCAGAAAGTGGCGCCGAATGCCGGTGCGGTGGTGATGGTGAAATATAAAAGTACCAAAGGGTATCCAATTTTGGTCAATGCCACCCAGTCAGATGGCGAGCCGGTGCCGTTTGGCGCACAAGTATTAGACACCAAAGGCCAGGTGGTGGGTTCTGTCGGTCAGGGTGGTCAGATTTATGCGCGGGTGAGCGAGGAGCGTGGCCGTTTGCAAGTCAGTTGGGGTGAAGGTACCGGCCAGCAATGTTACCTGAACTATATTCTGCCGCCACAGTTAGCCAACGGTAAAGTCACGGCGATGATGCGTTTTACCTCAACCTGTGTGCCTCAGGGCCAGGCTGACGAGCGCCGGGCCACGACCATAAAAAGTGAGTGATATCATGAAAAAGCTCCTGTTGGTTTGTCTGGTTTTGATGCCAATAAAATCAGTTTACGCATTGACTTGCACCTATATCACGGGCAGGGAGGCGATAAATACTACCATTCAGCTTCAGGGTGCCAATATTACTGTAGGCCCTGACATGCCAGACGGCACTGTGCTGTACCGACAATATTTCAAGCCATCGTTTCAACCTGCGATCAATTGCGATGGTGGCCATACTTTTACGGTAAATGATGTGATAAGGCTGGCACCCAGACCATTATCATCCTGGAATGGAAACCCTTATCCCGGGCAAATATATGAAACCGGTGTTCCAGGTATTGGCTTTGTTGCCTGGTACTCTGGCACTCCGTTTCCGAGGTTAAGAACCCAGGGAACTGCCCCTGGTTCCGTCACCCGCAGCTTTGCACCTGAATTCGACATCTCTTTAGTCAAGATAGGACCGGTAACCCCCGGTATTCTGCTTGGGTCTAATCTCCTCACGGTTGGGGTTGATTATAATGTGCAGGGTGTACCTACCATGCCAATATTGACGGCAAACTTTGGTGGTTCTATCAATATAGTTTCACGTACCTGCACAACACCCAGCAATATCAATGTTCAACTGGGCAGTCATAATATAAATACCGAATTTAAAAGTGTCGGCAGTGTGACACCGTGGATAGATGCGAGTATTAAATTTACGGATTGCCCCTATTTTTATGGGACGAAAGAGGATGGCCGGAATTTCTTTTACTCAAACGATGGCACTCAGGGTACCGGAGCCTCTAAAGCGAATACCATTACAGTTTCACTGACACCATCAAACCCTATTATTAATTCTGCCAGTGGCATTATGGCGGTCAACTCATCGACACAAATGCCCGCAGCTCAAGGTGTAGGGATTCAATTAGGTTCGGGGAATAATACCGAAACACCGGTGCCATTTAATTTTGGTGCTACCCCGAGATTTACACCAGCGAATGATGGTACACCGACGTTTAAAATTCCATTATCCGCACGGTATTACCAAACCAGTGCGACAGTACAGCCCGGCAGAGCCGATGGAAGGCTAACGTTTACCATTAATTATTATTAGAAACAGTGCCTAAGCGATTACAAATATTCTCACTTTATTTTCATCACGGTGAGATGAGTTAATAAGTAAACATTGGAATTTACACCTGCTTCGATGATCACAAAGCGAGTAATAATATGAATAAGCTTAATAAATTAATTTTGCTAAGTGCGTTATTGAGTTGCAGCCAATATGCATTGGCACTGGCGACGTGCACCACTAAAATTACACCGGCGCGGACCTTTGTTGCCACCCTGTCGCCCGCCAGTATTACTGTCGGGCCTGATATGCCGAATGGAACGGTGGTGTATCGGCTTGATTTCAGAGATCCGGGTACCGCGACAGATGCGTTTACTTGCGGTGCGGGGTCTTTTAACGCGCCTCAAACTCTTGAATATACCAGTACACCCACGATAGCCAATTGGCGCGGTACTCCTTTCCCTAATCGTGTTTATCAGACCCAGGTTCCTGGTATTGGGGTTGTTGTGTCGAGCGATTTGAGCAACCAAGCATTACCAACGGTCGCCTACACAACGACTTATTCCGGAGATTCTTTCTTCAATTTTAACGTCAGAATCAATGCGGTACTGTCTCTGATAAAAATAGGCCCTGTTTCTCCTGGTACGATTAACGGTGCTCTTTTGCCGCGCGTGAGATTAAATCTTTCGACGGACCCGACGCTTACAAATAGTACACCGATACCGATTTATAACCTCAGTTTTGGTGGTAGCTTGAATATTGTGTCTCAAACCTGCACTACCCCCGATGTGAATGTTGCGATGGGGTCTTTTGAGGTGAGTAAATATTTTACCGGGATTGGATCGACCACACCGTGGAAAGATGCATCAATTAACCTGACGAACTGTCCCGTTTTCCATGGGTATTTTAATAATAGCTCCTACAATACCTCGCCGGGAAGTGGTGTTACGACAGTGGGTCAGCCTATCAATAATACGTTAAGTGTCAAATTGACCCCAGCGACAGCAATATTGAATTCGAGTAATGGTATTTTTGCTATCGACAGTTCTAATGCTTCAGCTGCAAAAGGCGTCGGAATACAATTGGGTTATGGTGCGACAAGTTCACCGTCTCTTTTGGATTTTTCCAAAAATATCACAGTATCTCTCACCAGTAGTCAACAATCAGTGAAGATACCGTTATCTGCACGATATTATCAAACAGCATCGACAGTCTCGCCAGGAAGAGCCGATGGGAAAGTAGTATTTTTGATTAACTATTATTAATAAATTACGTTAAATAGTGTTATTAGCCTCGCCATGGGGAAATGAATTTTCCATGGCGTAAGGTAAAAGTTACTATTGATAAATCACCTTGAACTTAATACACATGTGGTTTGAGGCCGTTGAGCATTACTGTTATTTTTATTGTTCTAAAGGGTAGTTATTTTCACGATTAACCACTATTAAACCAGGATGGATAAAGAGACCAGGGACGGTCTCAACGCATACTCTTTGATCCACACCAGATATTTGATTTGCGTTTAACTGTTTGTTTATTCGATTAATCGTTAGATAATCTAAATGTAAAAGGTGATTTATGAGAGATGTTATTATATACAGTGGTAGTGATTTAATTCGGTTTGCTTTAAGACAAATCATCGAACCAATTATTATTAGCCGTCAGGGTATGATCAGTGACACTATTAAAGTGTGGCCCCATTCCCGAACGAAACGCAACAAACCATCATGCGTTATGCAGCGAGTAGATACTCTAAAAATACCTCATTCGGTGAGCTGTATTCCAGAGATTTGCGCCCCCGAGTGTTGAGGATGTGCTCCAGTCTCGCAATATCTTCATCGCTGACGCCATTAAAATCGGTTCCTTTCGGATAAAACCGCCGTATCAGACCGTTGGTATGCTCATTCAACCCCCGCTCCCAGGAATGATAAGGCCGGGCAAAGTAAACCTTTGCGCCCGTTACCTGAGTGATGTCCTTATGTTTCGCAAACTCGGGTCCGTTATCTGCCGTCAGGGTTTTAAACTCGCAGAAAGTATTCGCCACGATGTCCCTGAACGCTTCCACGACGCTCTCAGCGCACTTATTGGGGAGTTTACGGATAATGACCTGCTTTGTGGCTTTGTCCACGACCGTCAGCAGGAATGACTTCTGGTCTTTGCCAAAAATCGTATCGATTTCAACATGCCCGGGAACCTGTTTGAGTTCAGCCTCAGCAGGCCTGTGCTCAATGCCAACCCTGTCCGGGATGGGCGTGCGTCCGGGCTCACCCGTATCATAGCGATAGCGTTTACCCCGGTGAGGGAGCTGAAGGTAAAGCTTACCGCCAGCCTGTCTGTCCGAACGGATATAGCGGTAGAGGGTATTTTTGCTGACGGCGATATCAAACTGGATTTTCAGTCTCCCAGAGATAACCTCAGGGGAGGTATGTACAGCCAGCGCCTGCCGGAGAAAGTCTTGTGTCTGCTGGCCCAGAGGGAAACAGGCATTGTGTGCCGAGGTGGCGCCCCGCCGTTGTCTGGCTAAGGCATCAGCGCGTCTGGAGGAGTAAAGTCCGTTGAAGGCGGGGTCCGTATTACGCCTGAGCTCCCGGCTCAGGGTAGAGCGAGAGACGCCGAGCTCTCTGGCAATGCAGGACTGATTAACGCCTTCAGCTTTTCGTTTTTCGATGTAAAAGCGCTCATGCTGAGTCAAATGTTTTCCCTTCATGCAACAGGGTCTCCGACAGGGTCAATACGGCTATTTTATCCGTACCTGACCGGTGGGTCACTTTGTTGCATTTCGTTTGGGAATTGGCGCGATAACATCATCAAAAAAACAGCATGTTACCCGACGGGGTCTTAGCGCCACAAAGCCACTGACTTTTCCCCCACTAAACGCGGGGGAATACCAGAGAAGCAAAACCAAATTTAAAAACTCAAAACTCTATCGACGACACATTACATGCCTAGGAATATCGGCGTCACTGAAGCTATTGGTAACGCCCGCGATCGAGTCGCCAAGGTAGTAGAAGCCAGTGCTGGGGTTCTGAGTGTCGCCCGTCCAGTAGGTGGTGCCGATAAAACCGGAGCCAGTGTAGTTATCCATTCGCCCCCATTCATCGAACAATGAACCCACCACACGGGTACCAAATGAGGAGTAGGAAGAACTCAAGTCGGTGCGTGATGGCTGAGACGCCAGCTGTAGACTACAGAACCTCACAGCATCTGACCAAACAGCCATTGTGCTATCGTTATGTATAAACCATTTCTGCACAGCAAATGTGTAGCTTAGTGGACTTCCTCCATCCTTGGGTGTCGCCGTAATGGTCACTGGCCCAGTAGGTTTGCTGTTGAGCTTCACTTGACCGTCACCATTGACGTTTACGGCCCCTGGCTGGTTGGAACTCCAGGTGAAGTCGCTCGCATTTCTGTTCATATTTAGTATGAAGGTAGCCGCGGTAAAACCTGTTTTTGGAAATTCATCGTTTACAGTGAACACATGGCCGTTAACGGCTATTCCGGTAAACATCGAATCCTCCACAAAGGTGGTGCTGACCGTCTGGTTGCTGCCGTTCACCGTGGCGGTGACCACACTGACACCCGGCGCAGTATTAGTCAGTGTCGCCGTAGCAACCCCGTCCACGCCAGTAGTACCAATCACCGTCGTCACGTTCGCCCCGTTGCTGGCAGTAAATGTCACCACCTGGCCCGGTACAAGGTTGTTACCCGCATCCGTCACTATCGCTTTCACCGCATTGGTGGCTCTGCCATTGGCGACCTCGTTATCAGTAGTCGCCGTTAGGTTAGCTGCGGTGATTTCCGCTGTGCTGCCGTCCGCCACAAAAGTGGTGTCGACCGTCTGACTACTGCCGTTCACCGTGGCGGTGACCGCGCTTATTCCACTCTTCATATTGGTCAGTGTCGCCGTGGCAACCCCGTCCACGCCAGTAGTACCAATGACTGCCGTCACTTTCGCCCCGTTGCTGGCGGTAAATGCCACCACCTGGCCTGCGACAGGATTGTTACCGGCATCCGTCACTATCACTACCACCGCATTGGTGGCCGTGCCGTTGGCCACCCTTCTATCGGCAGTCACCTTGGCTGCGGTGATTTTTGCGGTGCTGCCGTCCGCCACAAAGGTAGTGTCCACCGTCTGGCTGCTGCCGTTCACCGTGGCGGTGACCACACTAATCCCCGAGTCAGTATTAGTCAGTGTTGCCGTAGCAATCCCGTCCACGCCAGTAGTACCAATTACCGTCGTCACTTTCGCCCCGTTGCTGGCGGTAAATGTCACCACCTGGCCCGGTACAAGGTTGTTACCCGCATCCGTCACTATCGCTTTCACCGCATTGGTGGCAATGCCATTGGCAACCTCATTATTGGCAGTCGCCGTCAGGTTGGCTGCGGTGATTTCCGCTGTGCTGCCGTCCGCCACAAAAGTGGTGTCGACTGTCTGACTACTGCCGTTCACCGTGGCGGTGACCGCGCTTATTCCACTCTTCATATTGGTCAGTGTCGCCGTGGCAACCCCGTCTACGCCAGTAGTACCAATCACCGTCGTCACGTTCGCCCCGTTACTGGCGGTAAATGTCACCACCTGGCCCGGTACAAGGTTATTGCCCGCATCCATCACTATCGCTTTCACCGCATTGGTGGCAATGCCATTGGCAACCTCATTATCGGCAGTCGCCGTCAGGTTCACTGCTGCAACAGTACTAGGCATAACAGTGATCTGCACTGTCGCACGTAATGACACATTACCTTGGATGTCATGAGCCACTGCACTTAACGTGTGGGCATTACTACCACTCCGCGTTAGCCGATGCGAGGGTAATCCTACTACAACAGCGTGCGCAGATACCGGTGTGAGAGAACCTCCTGCCGCTATCAAGGCAGAACTGTCCCACTCAATACGCTCAAGGCCATGTCGGGTGGATACCTCTGCACTCAATGGAACGCTTGTCCCCCCCTCACCGCTTATCATAGCCGGAAGGATCAGCTGTATCACCTTCTGTTCCTGATAATTCAGCACAATATTGTTGTTACGCTCGACTAAATCATAACGACTACCCGCCAAAGTGCGCGTTGCTGCCACGGCTGATGGACTGATATGAGATTGCCAAGATTCACCCAGTCGGTAATTTAGCTGGAAGTTAATGTTGCTGTCGTTTTTACTGCCTTTACCGGCGCGATGTTCAGCCCCAATAGTCACTAATGGTATAGGGGTGTAATTTACACCCGCAGTAATAGCATAGGGGTTTTTCTGGCGGTTATCTTTGCCAAACAAGGCCACATCATCACCACGGTATTTTTCATACATGACCTTGCCGCCAAGTTGGGGATGAGAGGGTAAATAAGTTTCTGCCCGCACATCATAGCCGTTGGCAGGCCGTTCTTTATAGTCAGCAAAATCCCGTGAATGATGCCAATCGGTGGTACCGAAGTAACTGTTACCCGAGAACTTCAGGTAGTCGGTCCAAGCCTCTGCGCCTACCCCAACCCGCCGGTTTTTGCCTGTAACATCATTATCAAAAAACGCATTAGCCCCATACATCCAGCTATTCTGGAAAGTACGCACTCCAGCACCAACGTTAACGGTGTTACGATCGTCTTTATTTCGGGCACCCAATTGGGTAAAAAGTAGGGATTTCTGATTATCATAAAGTGGAACCAGTACATCGACCATACTGCCATCCAGCTTAAAATCTTCATTAACATTCATTTGTACCCGGGCGGTACCAAACTGGCTCAGCAACTGCTGCGTGGAGTTGTTTAATTCATTGTTGGCAGCTGAGTTGAGCATGCGCTCACCAGATTTTACTGCATTGCCATTAGATAATGCGACAGCACCGGTCTGGGCATAACCGGCCAGCTTATTATTTATGTGAATATCAGCATGTGAATAACTTTCATCACTAATGGATAACGAAGGCAGCTTACCGGAAACATCAATTTCATCCCCTAACTTGGCGACAGTATTAATGTTTTTACCGGTCTGCAAAATATAAGACTCTGTAACCGTATTGACTTGCGAAGTATACGAAGAAGACGCGACAACCGCAGGTAAAAATGCCAAACTCAAAGGAAACAGTAACTGAAACAGGATATTAATCCACGCAATAATCCTGAACGTTTGTGGTAGTGCGTATGCCCGCGTGAACCCATGACTCGAGGATGTTTTTAGTGATTTCGTCCAAAAAAAATTACGCAATTTATTATACTCAGCCGAGTAAAAAAACCGTCACATAACCTCGCGATTTAATCAATATTGCCTAAATCTCGTTTGATATTGTAGAGTGACGAAAATTTTTTAGTGTTAGTTTCCTACCCCCCCCACGGAATCAGGTGAGTAACGATAAACTACCGTATCTATATTGCTAGATTCGACACTGATCGGCAGTTTCATTACCTATGATGCATCAGACAGCCCCGAACAATTAGTGAACCCATCTTATTCAGGTTTAATAATATTAATAAGAACCAATGACTTGATGTTTTATTAACAAGGAGGTGCCCCAACACTGGCGGATGGTTGCATGTATAACAAGAAAAGGTTGTGTTGTATTAAGACGCAGCAGAGCCATATTAACTGCCTGCCAAATATGAGAGGAGCCGGATCACTTAAGATGACCGACCGAAGAAAAATTAACTTTCCTTCTCAATCAATAACGCTTCCAGCAAATCTAAATCATGCAACAATTTTTGCAGGGTTTCATTGCTGATTTTTTGCGTCGCACGTAAGTGATATAATTCACCACGCTCAGACGGGCTTGTTGCAAAAAATGGAGTGACCATGAAAGCTGAGGCTATTCATCCCTTCTTCAGTGAACCCACATGGCCCCCTAGCGATTTCAAATGAAAACATTTTGCACCCGAGATCATTCTGTGGTGCTTACGGTGGTACGGCTCAACCCCGATGAGTTATGCCAATGTCAGCGATATGCTGGCAGAGCGTGGGGTTTCCGTTCACCGCTCTACGATTTACCGTTGGTTTATTGAATATGCCCCCATCAAAAAATTAGTCAAAGCGGGCGGGGGCTTCAAACGGCCAAACCTTGCCGGGTCAACGCTTCAGGGAGTTGAAACATTGCGACGACTGAATAAAGGTCAATTTGATATTTGGCTACGCCGTGACGAACCTGAGTATCGAGTGCGGGAAAGATCCGCCTTTATGAATCGGCTCTTTCATATTGAGGCGGTTTTAGCTTAATTATCCCGCTCATCTATCAGTAAAATCACCGACGCTCATTATTTGCAACAAGCCCACTTGATGGACTAACTATAGCTTGGTGTACAAACTTTATTATTCCAGAACAACCGCCAATGCCTGCGCACAGGCCCAGGCAGAGCTCCAGGCCCATTGGAAGTTATAGCCACCCAACCAGCCAGTGACATCAACAACCTCACCAATAAAGTACATTCCAGGCACTTTATGGGCCTCCATTGTCTTAGAGGAGAGCTCTTGGGTGTCAACACCACCAAGAGTGACCTCAGCAGTACGGTAGCCCTCGGTGCCATTGGGCTGCACTCGCCATTGTTGAAGATTGGCGACTAACGCGGCCTGCTGCGGCGCGTTTAATTGCTTCAGGGTAACGTCTGGCAGTTGCTCCAAGGTCTGAAGGCACTCCACCAGCCGCTTAGGTAACCGTTGAGCCAGAGTATTTTTCAGTGTCTGATTAGGGTGGTTTTTTCGCTCACTGTTTAGAAAATCATCTAAATCAGTATCAGGAAGTAAGTTAATGCTCACATACTCACCAGCCTGCCAATAGCTTGAAAGTTGTAAAATTGCTGGGCCAGAAAGCCCACGGTGAGTAAACAAAATACTCTCACGGAAGCTAACGCCATTTTCGGCGGTGACCACCGCAGGCACGGAAACCCCAGATAATGTTTGCAGGTGCTCCAGCAGCGGTTTGTGCAAGGTGAACGGGACTAATGCCGCACGGGTAGGGAGGACTTTCAAGCCAAACTGTTCTGCCAACTTATAGCCGAACGGTGAAGCACCAAGTCCGGGCATAGAGAGTCCGCCAGAGGCGACGACAAGTGAGTTAGTGCTCACTTCCAAATTATTAATTTGTAATACGAAACCGGTGCCGCTTTTTTCAACCGACAAAACATCGCTACGCAACCGAATCGTGACTTGCCCCAGCTCACACTCTTTCAGTAATAGTTCAACCACCTGCTGAGCAGAGTCATCGCAGAACAACTGCCCTAGCGCTTTCTCATGCCAGGCAATGCCATAGCGATTCATCAGATCGATGAAATCCCATTGGGTATAACGCGCCAAGGCAGATTTACAGAAGTGAGGATTCTGTGACAGATACGCGGCAGGCTCTGCAAAGAGATTGGTAAAATTACAGCGGCCACCACCAGACATCAGTATTTTGCGCCCCGCCTTTTTGCCGTTATCGACCAACAACACCCGACATCCGGCTTGTCCAGCCTGAGCGGCACAAAATAGCCCCGCAGCACCTGCACCTATCACTACCACATCAAACTGTTCCACACTTGGCCTCACTGAGTAAAATCATCATCGCTGCAAAATTGCCCGCTTTTGGCTGATTATTATATTATTTAGCGCATTCAACCGACAAATTGGCGGCGGGAGATTGTAAGTCGCTCGCAGGAATATCGCTATAGTAAGAAAATGTCTCATACAGTAAAACTAAGTAACCTGCTGATATAACATGCATATGTTGCTCAATAAGACGAATTCGTCTGCGGTCATGTCAAAAAAAGGTCATATTTTCCTTTTCCCCACCCCCCATTGTCACTGATAATGCGCCGCGTTCATGTCCACAAACTGGCGTAACGCTTATGCTACATCTTTTCGCTGGCCTGGATTTCCATACCGGCCTAATGTTAGTTCTTGCTTTGTTGTTCGTGCTGTTTTACGAAGCCATCAATGGTTTTCATGATACAGCCAATGCGGTCGCGACCGTAATCTATACCCGTGCCATGCGTTCACAGGTTGCTGTTGTGATGGCAGGGGTGTTTAACTTCCTCGGCGTGATGCTGGGCGGTTTGAGCGTGGCTTATGCTATCGTTCACTTATTGCCTACTGATCTGCTGTTAAACGTCAGTTCGGCGCATGGGTTGGCTATGGTCTTCTCTATGCTACTGGCGGCGATTATCTGGAATTTGGGCACTTGGTATTTCGGTATCCCGGCTTCCAGCTCTCATACGCTAATTGGTGCAATCATCGGTATTGGTTTAACCAATGCATTAATGACCAGTACATCTGTTGTAGATGCACTGAACGTTCCTAAGATGATTCAAATCTTCCTGTCATTAATCTTATCCCCAATTGTGGGTCTGGTTATTGCCGGTTTGATGGTGTTCCTGCTACGTCGTTACTGGAACGGGTCCAAGAAACAGCAACGTATTCACCTGACACCTGCTGAACGTGAAAAGAAAGACGGTAAACGTAAACCGCCCTTCTGGACCCGTACTGCGCTGATTCTATCGGCTATCGGTGTGAGTTTCTCTCATGGCGCTAACGATGGTCAGAAAGGGATTGGCTTGATCATGCTGGTATTAATCGGCGTGGCTCCGGCTGGGTTCGTCGTGAATATGAATGCAACCGGTTATGATATTGCCCGCACCCGCGATGCAGTGACCCATCTGCAACAATATTATCAGCAACATGTTGAGGTGTTACCTCATGCTGTCGCGCTGAAACCGCTGGTACCTGCACCAGAAACATTGCCGAATACACCGGCACAGTTCCATTGTGATAGCTCACGCGCCATGATTGCCATTGATCATGCCCAAACGTTGCTGGCTAATCTGCAAAGCTATGACGATCTGACGGTTGATCAACGCAGCCATATGCGTCGCTTGCTGATGTGTGTTGCCGAAACCGCAGGGACTGTTGCCAAACTGCCTGAAACCAGTGCTGAAGACCGCCGTTTCCTCAATAATCTGCGTACAGATTTGTTGGAAACTGTGGAATATGCACCGACCTGGATCATCGTTGCCGTCGCTCTGGCCCTCTCTTTGGGTACCATGATTGGCTGGAAACGTGTGGCAGTCACCATCGGTGAGAAAATCGGTAAGAAAGGCATGACTTACGCGCAAGGGGTTTCTGCCCAGATGACTGCGGCGGTTTCCATCGGTATTGCGAGTTATACCGGTATGCCAGTATCGACAACGCAAGTGCTCTCTTCAGCAGTTGCCGGGACCATGTTGGTTGATGGCGGTGGTGTTCAGAGTAAAACGGTGAAGAACATTATGTTGGCGTGGGTATTAACCTTACCAATATCTATTCTTCTTTCCGGTGGGTTGTACTGGGTGGCTCTAAGATTCATTTAAACCCAGCGAAACGTATTACTATCATAGTGCGCCTCAACCTAGCACTGTGATAAGACCGGGCAGTAAACATATTGAACGGTTACGGTAAATAAAAAAGGCGGCCTTATCAGGTCGCCTTTTTAAATGCTTCTCTGCCAATAATTCATACTAATACCACAACATTAAACCCACCAGACTGACCACTACCAATCCACATAATGCACTGGTCAGTATAAATTGCCCACGTAGCCTCTCACAGCGGCGAATAAACTCAGGATCGTGGTGATCAAGATAACGTTGGGCGAAGATGTAACCCACTAATCTAATTTGTTTGCTCGGCTGACCGTGGGAGGTAAAAAAGCCACCACCATCAACATATTGATACAGCAACGGGTCGCAGCCACGTAATACCACTAACAAAGCACGCAGAGATGAATAATAACGTGCCATATTAATCACACATACCACACATAAAGCCCAAAAAAGCGCGACGGTACTGATCATAATTATCCTCCCAGCGATATCTCACACATTGGGTCAATCACCTGAACCTCTGTGCCATCGCTTACTCTAGCCGATACAAACACCCCCAGGGCCTCAAAAAACACCCCTATCGTCCGCTTTCTGACTATGCTCGATACGTTGTTCGTTCGACACAGTATCCGAACGTGTAGGACTCCCTTTATCAGTGTAGGAAATGAAATGGAAAATAGCCTGATAATCTCTAAATTAAGCCTATTTAGGCATTTGTTAACTATCGATTAGCATTAACTTATATCGAATATCTGTCACTGATAAATGCTCGTAACCCATACAAATTCCGCTTAAATATTAATCTCTCTTAACTGAATTACATAAATTTGGCTGCTGTTTTTTGTAAATTATATTTGCATCACAAATATGAAATTCCGTTAATCATGATGATTTATCAGCGCTATACTTAAGATAATGATCTGCTTTAAATTCAAGTATTCTCACCGTGCGCCAAGGCAATTAACGGGCGAATCTCATCACTTATTGGTGCAATTTGGTGCAAAATGACATACGGATGCTTTAGTGATCATCATCAAAACAGTGCGTTGTGATCCGTGAAACACTTCAGTTAGGGGTCATAATGATAGTATGCAGATACCGTGTTAGCACCCGTTCAACAGGTTGAATGTTTGCTTACCCATTAATTAACATTATGGAAGGAGTTTACTTATGGCTTACAAACACATTCTGATTGCGGTTGACCTATCTCCAGAAAGTAAGGTATTGGTGGAAAAGGCGGTCTCCATGGCCAGACCGTACAATGCCAAAGTTTCCCTGATCCATGTTGATGTTAACTACTCAGACCTCTATACCGGTCTGATCGACGTTAATCTTGGTGATATGCAAAAACGTATCTCTGAAGAAACCCATAATGCATTAACTGAGCTTTCGCAAAATGCGGGCTACCCAATTGAGCAAACCCTCAGCGGTAGCGGCGATTTGGGCCAGGTACTGGTTGATGCCATTAAGAAATATGATATGGACTTGGTATTATGCGGTCATCATCAGGATTTCTGGAGCAAATTGATGTCTTCAGCACGCCAACTGATCAATACCGTACATGTCGATATGCTTATCGTGCCACTGCGCGATGACGACGCCGAAGACGAATAAGTTTCGCGAGAGTCATCCTGTTTAGCTTTAACGCCCGCCTTTTGCGGGCGTTTTTAATCAACAACCCCCGCCAAGCCCCGATAGCCACTCATTGATAACCCTGCTAAGTTTTTGTCAAAATCCCTTGCTGTATGAATATAAACCAGTGATATAGTCGAAGATGCACAACATCGTCTCCTCACTATTTGGATAATAATAATAGTTCGCAAAAAGGTGTAGGGAGAGTCTTAATTGGTACAAGGAATTATTAGTGATGAATGGTTTAACCTCTCTGGAGTCGTTTTTAGAATCTTTACAACAACGTGATGCCAACCAACCAGAATATCTCCAAGCAGTACGTGAAGTCTTCACGTCACTTTGGCCCTTTCTGGAGCAAAACCCACATTACCGTGAACAAAGCCTACTCGAGCGCTTAGTCGAGCCAGAACGTGTTATTCAATTCCGCGTTGCCTGGACTGATGACCAAGGTAAAGTTCAGGTTAACCGCGCCTGGCGTGTTCAATTTAACTCGGCGATTGGTCCTTATAAGGGCGGGATGCGTTTCCACCCATCAGTAAACTTATCAATTCTGAAGTTCCTTGGTTTTGAACAGACCTTTAAAAATGCCCTGACAACCCTGCCTATGGGAGGCGGCAAAGGCGGTTCTGATTTTAATCCTAAAGGAAAAAGTCAGGCTGAAGTGATGCGTTTTTGCCAGGCACTGATGATGGAACTGTATCGTCATCTCGGCCCGGATACCGATGTTCCGGCGGGTGATATTGGTGTTGGTGGCCGTGAAGTGGCGTTTATGTCTGGCATGATGAAAAAACTGTCGAATAACACCGCTTGTGTCTTCACCGGCAAAGGTCTCTCCTTCGGCGGTAGTCTGATTCGCCCGGAAGCCACCGGTTATGGCTTGGTCTATTTCACCGACGCCATGTTAAAACGTCACGGCTTAGGTTTTGAAGGTCGTAAAGTCTCGGTTTCCGGCGCCGGAAATGTCGCACAATACACTATTGAAAAAGCCATGGAGCTGGGTGCCAAAGTGATTACCGCTTCTGACTCAGGTGGTACAGTGGTTGATGAAACAGGCTTTACCCCAGAAAAACTGGCTCATCTGGCTGAGATTAAGAACAATCGTTATGGTCGTATTGAAGATTATGCCCGTGAACGTAATCTGGTCTATTTAGCCGATCAGCAGCCATGGAGTGTACCGGTTGATATCGCGCTGCCATGTGCGACGCAGAATGAACTGGACCTGCCAGCGGCGCGTCAACTGATTGCCAACGGGGTTAAAGCCGTTGCCGAAGGCGCTAATATGCCTACGACTATTCAGGCAACTGATGCTTTCCTTGATGCAGGGGTGCTGTTTGCACCGGGTAAAGCCGCCAATGCCGGTGGTGTTGCCACATCAGGTCTGGAAATGGCGCAGAACGCGGCCCGCCTGAGCTGGAAGGCAGAGAAAGTTGATGTCCGTCTGCATCACATCATGCTCGATATTCATCAATCTTGTGTTGAATACGGTGGCGAAGGCAAGCAAACCCACTATGTACACGGCGCGAATATTGCGGCCTTTGTTAAAGTGGCAGACGCAATGCTGGCCCAAGGTGTGTTGTAAGTAAGACTCTATTCCCATATTCTTTGAGGTAATAATACCAGAAGAATATGGGAACTTTATCCTCATAGATTTAAAAATCATATATCCCGCAGAGTAATATATAAAATCCTTAGTTCTTTTTAAGAACGTGCTTATTTTAAATATTATCGATGTCAGTAACATCCTTCCCATGCATGAGTCGATAGCAAAGTAAATAATTTAAATTATGAGGAATAATAATGCTCAGGGAACAGACTAAAAATAATGTCAGAACTGTAGGTATTAATAATAGTATTGATATTAATAAATCAAAGGCGATTAATCTATTAGCGATAACCAGCAGAAACAAATGGCAAAATAAAGATAAGAATGGAATAAGTATTATCACTTATTCATTTAGCCAACGAATACCAATAGATTACCATTATTATAAATCAGCTGAGGGTGTTCCGGCCTATTCCCTTAATGAAGCCCAAATTCACCAGATAAGAACCGCTATGCTCGCCATTGCTGATGTGGCGAATATTAAATTTATTGAGGCTAAAGATGATGTTATAGCTAACATCCCCATTACCAATGTTTCACTCGATGGGTCACGTGGCGGTTATGCCTATCCCCCGAATCCTAGTAACCTCAGCCCCATATTTATTAATGCGAAGATAGAGGAGAATCTAGCCCCCACGCAATCAAACTATGGTGGTCGGGTGTTTATGCATGAACTCGGCCATGCACTCGGCTTGGAACATACTCATGACACCGTAGGCTTAACACAACAAACCAGCGTAATGAGCTATTTATCTGAGTTCTACTCAGGAGCAATCTACGGGGGTAACTTTGCATCAACCCCGCAACTACATGATATTTTAGCACTTCAATACCTTTACGGAGCCAATAATCGTACCCGTATCGGTAATACGACTTATGGTTTCAATTCCAATAGTAATAGGGATTACTTTACTGCAACCCACGCTAACGACAAGTTGGTATTCTGCGTGTGGGATGCCGGTGGTAACGATACGTTTGATTTCTCGGGCTATCATCAAGACCAAAGAATCACACTGACTAAGCGTGGTTTCTCTGATATTGGTGGCTTGAGAGGCAATGTCTCCATCGCAAATAAAGTCGTGATTGAAAATGCCATCGCGGGTAGCGGTGATGATGAAATCAACGGTAACCGATCAAATAACACCCTGAACGGAAGGGGTGGTGATGACAGATTATGGGGCCGGGTGGGAAATGACCGGCTATTTGGCGGCCGTGGTAATGACAGGCTATCCGGTGGTAAGGGTGATGACTTCTTATCCGGCGGCGCGGGTAATGACCGGCTCAGCGGTGGCAATGGCAATGACCGGCTATTCGGCGGGCGCGGCGCTGACCGGATGAAAGGGGGAGAGGGCCATGATATTTTCCAATACCGTAATAGCAGAGATTCCACCAAAAAATATACCGATACCATCATCGACTTTACCTCTGGTGAAGATAAAATTGATTTATCATTCATTATGGCTGGCAATAATAATATTGTTATGGTCAATCAATTCAGCGCGAATGGTCAAACAGAATTAATGCAGAAATATGATGATGTCGCTAATATTACCTATCTGATGATTGATTTCGATCCAAAAATAAGCAAAGTCGATATGATGATAAAATTCACCGGTAAACATCAATTCACCCACAATGATTTTATTGTCAGTTCACCGCTTATTTCATAACTATTTATCCAGGTAGAATCGATGATTCAGGTGGCTGCAATAACGCGCAGCCGCCTGATTGAAACCAATATACCCAAAGTCATTGGTGTTACAGCCATAGGGCAAACTGACACTGTAATAACATCAAGGAAGTGGCATATAGAGGTCAAAACGATGACTTTTAGTGGTTACAGCCGCTTGCGCAGCTATTCCTGCCAACGGCTCGGCATAATCTGGCCGCTTCACTACCACCCGTTTGGTCGCTAACGCGCGGGCCGGTGCCAATAAACCATCGGCATCTTCATCCGCACCCACCAGCGATTGGAACACCCGCATCTCCTTTTTAACCAGTGCACTTTTCTGCCGGTGCGGATACATCGGATCGAGGTAAACCACTTCTGGCCGGGGTTCAATATCTGCCAGTGCTATCAGGCTGGAGGCGTGCAACAGCGTCAACCGTTCGCGCAGCCACGGACCAATCTCAGCATCCTGATAACCGCGACACAAACCATCATCGAGCAATGCTGCCACCACTGGATTGCGCTCCAGCATTTGCACCTGGCAACCCAGCGCCGCCAAAACAAACGCATCCCGCCCTAAGCCTGCGGTAGCATCGACCACGCGGGGAAGATAACCCTTTTTGACCCCGACGGCTTTGGCTACCGCTTCCCCTCGCCCACCACCGAACTTGCGGCGGTGCGCCAACGTGCCGGAGACAAAATCGACATAAATGCCGCCGAGCTTCGGCTCATCCCTCTTGCGCAATTCAAGGCGCTCAGGTGTCAACACCAGCGCCATAATGGCCTGCTCGTCAGACACCAAACCCCAACGCTCAGCCAAAATAGACAAGGCGCCGGGGGCGGCGCCTGCTTCAGACAATAAACAGATACTTACCTGTGACACGTTCTAGCCCTTAATACCGTAATGGCGCAGCATAGCATCCAACTGCGGTTCACGGCCACGGAAGCGCTTGAACAGCGTCATCGGCTCTTCAGAGCCACCACGGGACAGAATATTATCGAGGAAGGACTGCCCAGTCGCAGCATTGAAAATCCCCTCTTCTTCGAAACGCGAGAATGCATCTGCCGAGAGCACTTCTGCCCACAAATAGCTGTAGTAACCCGCTGCATAGCCACCGGCAAAGATATGGCTAAAGGCATGTGGGAAGCGGCCCCATGTCGGTGACGGTACCACTGCCACCTGCTTTTTCACTTCATACAGGATCGGCAGGATCTGTGCACCGGTCAGTGGATCGAACTCATAATGCATGCGGAAATCGAACAGGCCGAACTCTAATTGACGCAGAATAAATAGCGCCGCCTGATAGTTTTTCGCCGCCAACAGTTTATCCAGCATCTCTTGCGGTAATGGCTCATGGGTTTCGTAATGGCCGGAAATAAACGCCAGCGCATGTGGCTCCCAGCACCAGTTTTCCATAAACTGGCTCGGCAATTCGACCGCATCCCAAGGGACACCATTGATACCCGAGACGCCGGCAGTATCAATTTTGGTCAGCATGTGATGCAAACCATGGCCGAACTCATGGAACAAGGTGGTGACTTCGTTATGGGTGAACAGCGCCGGTTTACCGCCGACTGGCCCGTTAAAGTTACAGGTCAGATAAGCCACCGGCTTTTGCAATTGACCGTTCGCCAGACGCAGGCTACCGACGCAATCATCCATCCAGGCACCGCCACGTTTGTGCTCACGGGCGTACAAGTCAAGATAGAAGCTGCCGCGCAGTTCACCGCTGGCATCAAAGAGTTCGAAGAAACGCACATCTGGATGCCAGGTATCCACATCTCGGCGCTCTTTGGCGCTAATACCGTAAATACGTTTAACGACTTCGAATAACCCTTCCACCACCCGCTGTTCCGGGAAGTAAGGTCGCAATTGCTCGTCACTGATGGAGAACAGATGCTGCTTCTGCTTCTCTGAATAATAGGTGATATCCCAAGCAGCCAACTCATTGACGCCGTAGTGTTTTTCAGCAAAAGCACGTAATTGTGCCAGTTCTTCTTCAGCCTGCGGACGGGCGCGTTTCGCCAAATCGTTCAGGAAACCAAGCACCTGTTGCGGGCTTTCTGCCATTTTGGTCGCCAGCGATTTCTCGGCATAGCTGCCAAAACCTAACAGTTGTGCCAATTCATGACGCAATGTCAGAATTTCCGCCATGATTTCACTGTTATCCCACTTACCGGCATTTGGCCCCTGATCAGAGGCGCGGGTAGCAAAGGCGCGATACATCTCTTCGCGCAATTTAGCGTTATCAGCATAGGTCAGAACCGGCAGATAACTTGGCATATCCAGTGTCAGCAACCAACCATCCTGCTGTTTGGCTTCAGCCATAGCTTTAGCCGCAGCCAAGGCACTTTCTGGCAAGCCTTGCAATTGGTTAACATCAGTAATTAACTTGCTCCAGCCCATAGTGGCATCGAGCACGTTATTGCTGTAAGTGGAGCCTAGCTCAGACAAACGGGCGACAATTTCGCCATAACGTTTCTGCTGATCGGGTTGCAAACCGATACCGGATAACTGGAAATCGCGCAGCGCATTCTCTACTGCTTTGCGCTGTGGGGCTGTCAATGCATCAAACCCCGGGCCTTCCTTCAGACTGACATAGGCCTGATACAAACCTTTATGTTGACCCACCCAAGTACCGTATTCCGACAGCAATGGCAGGCTTTGTTCATATGCAGTGCGCAGTTCCGGGCTATTTTTGACCGAATTTAAATGCCCGACCGGCGACCAGATACGCGATAAGCGATCGTCAGACTCAGCCAATGGCTGACACAGGTTATCCCAGGTGAAAGGTCCTGGCTGGGCAACGACCCGCTCCACCGCTTGACGACATTCATCCAGTGCGGATTTCACCGCAGGCACGATATCTTCGGGGCGAATCGCAGAAAATGGCGGCAGGGAGAACGGGGTCAACAGCGGATTTGTCATAGGGCAGTCCTGATTATAGTTTTGGATATCAATGATTCTTTTGAATATCAATGATCGTTTTCAATACCGCCGCGATGGTGAATACAACGACGACTTATAAATTATCTATGTATGATTAACATGAGGTCTATCAACATGAAAATCAATGGCTGGCGGCCTGACGACTATTGATTACCCACCGATTTTGGCAATCAAGCTCGCACTGCTGGTGTAGCAAAAACCTCAACCAGCTTAAATTGCTCAAAGACCAATAGCATCTCAGGGGAGAAATCACCCTCTCGTTCAAAGAAGGCCCGATGCCCGGTCTGCCAATAAACCAAGCTTTTATCTCCCTCGCCCTCTTTGGCCGCCATTTCTGCGGTGACATCACAATAGCGGACCAGCGTTAAGCTCATGGTTCTAATGACACAAACCGGTGTGCCTCGGCCATCGAGAATGACATTGTAATCACCAACACTGGGCGAAGCTTCTGATTTATAAGCACGATAGGAGCAACAAGTCGCTGTTTTAGCGCCGTTGATGACCAATTGCGCCAATTCATCTGCCATCTCAGAACTGTCGCCAAAGGACCAGAGCAAAGCGTCTGGGTAGTGCTCAGCAATTATCTTGTTAGTCATTATTATATCCATTGAGGTGAGATCAGGTATTCATCACAGATTAATGCAATTCAGTTTTTATCCACCAGACAGTTTATACTAGTTGCCATAATGTGCTGGCTGCGGTTTCTCACCAGGGTGTTTGTCGCATCCACAGATAAAAAGCACTGCCACAATCTACAGCATATATTCTCGCTAAATCCTTGATTTAAATTAGAATATCAATTGGTTAAAATAAAATGTTAAGTTATCGCCATAGTTTTCACGCCGGCAACCATGCCGACGTTCTTAAACATACCGTTCAAAGTCTGATTATTGAGTCTTTGAAGGAAAAAGAAAAACCGTTCCTTTATTTGGATACCCACGCCGGTGCCGGTCGCTACCAGTTAAGCGGCGAGCATGCCGAGCGCACGGGTGAATACCTTGATGGTATCGGCCTACTGTGGCAACGAGATGATTTACCTGCTGATTTAGCGCCATATATCAGTGCTATCAATTACTTTAACCGTAGTGAAAAACTGCGTTACTACCCCGGCTCACCATTAATCGCCCGCCATTTATTGCGTGAAGATGACAAAATTCATCTGACTGAACTACACCCAAGCGACTACCCGTTGCTGCGCAATGAGTTTGCTAAAGATGAGCGAGCTAAAGTTCAACGTGCCGATGGTTATCAACAACTTAAATCACAATTGCCCCCATCATCACGCCGGGGTTTTGTTCTGATTGATCCGCCGTATGAAATGAAAACGGATTATCAGGATGTGGTGAAAGGTATTCAGGAAGGCTATAAACGCTTTGCAACGGGTACCTATGCATTATGGTATCCAGTAGTTTTACGTCAGCAAATCAAACGTATGTTACGGGATCTGGAAGCCACCGGCATCCGCCGTATCTTGCAAATTGAGCTGGCAGTGCGCCCGGACAGTGACCAACATGGTATGACCGCATCTGGCATGATTGTGATTAACCCGCCGTGGAAGCTAGAACAACAGATGAATACCTTGTTGCCGTGGCTGCACAACGTGCTGGTGCCATCGGGCCATGGTCATACCCTGGTGAAGTGGGTAGTGCCAGAATAAACACAGCCTAAATCAATTGGTCACGCGAATCAGAGCCATTGACGCAACCTTTGCGACAAAACTCGGGTAAGCGTTAAACTGTTAGGCAAATTTTAAACAACGTGGGAACGATTCTGATGACCAAACATTACGACTATCTGGCAATTGGCGGTGGCAGTGGTGGGATCGCGTCGATCAACCGGGCAGCCATGTACGGCAAAAAGTGTGCGCTGATCGAAGCTAAACAACTTGGTGGCACCTGCGTCAACGTTGGTTGTGTGCCGAAAAAAGTAATGTGGCATGCCGCGCAAATTGCAGAAGCGATTCATTTGTATGGCCCAGATTACGGTTTCGATACCACGGTGAACCATTTCGATTGGAAAAAGCTGATCGCTAACCGTACTGCTTACATCGATCGTATCCATCAGTCTTATGAGCGTGGTTTAGGCAATAACAAAGTGGATGTTATTCATGGTTTCGCGCGTTTTGTTGATGCGCATACTGTGGAAGTGAACGGTGAAAAAATCACTGCTGATCACATCCTGATCGCCACCGGTGGCCGCCCAAGTCACCCGAATATCCCTGGCGCAGAATACGGGATTAACTCCGATGGCTTCTTCGAATTAGACGAGATGCCAAAGCGAGTTGCCGTAGTAGGTGCAGGTTATATCGCGGTAGAAATCGCCGGGGTGCTCAATGGGTTAGGTACAGAAACCCATCTGTTTGTGCGCAAACATGCACCATTGCGTACTTTTGATCCGCTGATTGTTGAAACTCTGCTTGAAGTGATGAACACCGAAGGGCCAACACTGCATACCGACGCGGTACCAAAAGCGGTGATTAAAAACGCCGATGGTAGCCTAACGCTGCAACTGGAAAATGGCACTGAAGTCACCGTTGACCACCTGATTTGGGCCATTGGCCGTGAACCGTCAACTGACAACCTCAATCTGTCTGCCAGCGGTGTCAAAACCAATGACAAAGGCTATATCGAAGTTGATAAGTTCCAAAACACTAACGTCAAAGGTATCTACGCCGTCGGGGACAACACCGGTGCGGTTGAACTGACCCCTGTAGCCGTGGCTGCGGGTCGCCGTTTGTCTGAACGCTTGTTCAATAACAAGCCGGATGAGCATCTGGATTACAGTAATATCCCAACCGTGGTATTCAGCCATCCGCCAATCGGCACTATTGGTCTGACTGAGCCGCAAGCACGTGAGAAGTTTGGCGACGATCAGGTGAAAGTGTACAAATCTTCATTCACTGCAATGTACAGCGCGGTGACTCAGCACCGCCAGCCATGCCGGATGAAATTAGTCTGCGTAGGGGTGGAAGAGAAGATTGTTGGTATCCATGGTATCGGTTTCGGTATGGATGAAATCTTGCAAGGGTTTGCTGTCGCCGTGAAAATGGGCGCGACCAAGAAAGATTTCGACAACACCGTCGCTATCCACCCGACCGCCGCAGAAGAGTTTGTAACCATGCGTTAAGGTTTGGTAAAAGATCAGAAAGGCTATGGACCGCAGGGTTGATAGCCTTTTTTATTGTTTTAAATTCTATCCTCGCGAATATTTCTTACTTTCGCGCGGGTGATCCCTTAGTAGTTTCCAGCCAAAATTCATGCCCGCAGCAGCCAATAGGATGGCGGTCGCCCCAGCTATTTGCACGAGACTCAAGCGGTGATCGAATACCAACCAGTCGACAATAATCGCCACAACCGGATAAATAAAAGATAACGTGCCAACCAAACTGGTCGGGATTTTCTGAATCGCGCTGTACAACAGTGCGGACATTAACCCAGTGTGAACCACGCCGATAATGAACAGTAATCCCCATGTGCTGCCTGATAGCGGTAAATCAGACCAACACACAAAGGGTGCCAGCAAAATAGCGCCGACCAACAACTGAATCAGTACAATCAGATGTGGTGGCAAGCCTTTTAGCCGTTTGATAATCGCGGCCGTTACCGCATACATAAATGCCGCCCCCAGCGCCATAATGATGCCGAAGAGGTAGTCAGAACCTGAGGTGATGGCCCCCGGTTGCCCGATAATGATAAACAGCATCCCGCCAAAAGCGACCAGCAACCAACAGAGCGCATTTACTGTTAATTTCTCACCAAAAAACAGCACCCCCAGCCCAACCAGCATAAAGGGTTGAGTATGGTAGGTAACGGTTGCCATCGAAATGGAGGCATAAGAGTAAGCGCCAAACAGTAGAACCCAGTTCAATACCAGCGTAATACCACCGATAACTGCAATGACGATATGCTGTCGCGTGAGCACACCGCGTTTGAGTAAACCCAGCATGGCACAAGCGATAAACATGGCGAATGCACCAAATACACAGCGCCAGAACACAACCGTTACCGCAGGTTGCCCTGATGCGATAACCGGCCAGCCCACAGTACCGGAAATAAGCATAGCTGCGACCATTTCCATGGCCCCGCGAGCTTTCATTTTTATCATTCTCTCTCCGTAATCGCTGCCAGGATGCTTTTGTATTTGAGTGCTTGGCACTCAACAGACAATACATTAAAATGAACAAGTGACTATTATGGTGAACGACAATCAGTCGTTCGTCAAGATGAACAAATGAATGATATGGTGAACAATGACTCACTTTATACCCGATAACTCAGACCATGCAGCAACCCCGATTGGCTTGCTTTCTGCCTCTATTCGCCGGGAACGTGAGAAGTTAGGGCTGACGGTAACGGAATTAGCAAAGCGTGCAGGTATCGCGAAATCGACGTTATCGCAATTGGAAGGTGGAGCCGGTAATCCCAGTCTGGAAACACTGTGGTCGTTAGCCATGGCACTGGATGTTCCGGTCAGTCGGCTTATCGCCCAGCCGCGCATGCATGTTCAGGTGATCAGGGCCAATGAAGGGATTACTGCGGTTTCTGAACAGGCGAACTACACCGCGACGTTGCTGGCTGCCTGCCCCACAGGGGTACAGCGGGATATCTATCGGATTAATGTTCAACCCGGTGAACTCAGGCGCTCCCGAGCACATATGCCCGGTACCATTGAACATGTGATTATCAGTTCAGGAAAAGCCAGAATCGGCCCAGTTGATCAAGCAGTTGAGTTAAACGCAGGAGACTACATTAGCTATTCTGCTGATGTGGAACATATTTTTGAAGCACTGGCCGTGGATACCACTGCGGTGATGATGATTGAGCACACATAAGCTATCGAGATATCCGTGGTCATACAGAATCCCGACCGACACCCTGGCATAACTATTGGTTAGGTTGTGATAGACGTCGACTCTGCTATTATCAACAGGTTGCTGCCATTTTGTATCATATTTTGTAGAATAATCATCTGCATAAGGCATGGATTAAGGCCACTGAGGAGAATTATGCCGAACGCACCGAAAGACAACTCAGCCCCACTGGCGGCGGGGATTGAAACCGGTAAAAAAGCCATTTCCTATATGACCCAGCTGAGTAACCACATCAAAGCTTACCCAGTGGTTGCTCATATTATCCGTGCCACCGATCGCTTTAATGACCGGATGGGCAGCCAGTTTGGTGCAGCTATTACGTATTTTTCTTTTTTGTCACTGATCCCTATTTTGATGGTTTCTTTCGCCGCAGTCGGTTTTGTCCTGGCGTCTAATCCTGACTTATTAGCTGAGTTAATTAATAAAATTGTCAATACCATCAGTGATCCAACACTGGCCGCTACACTTAAAAACACGGTAAATACCGCAATCCAGCAGCGCACCACCGTCGGCTTGACTGGCTTAGCGATTGCGCTGTATTCCGGTATCAGTTGGATGGGGAACTTACGCGAGGCGATTCGTGCTCAATCACGGGATGTGTGGGAGCGTAATCCACAGGATCAGGAAAAGTTCTACTACCGTTATGCCCGCGATTTTATCTCGCTGACCGGGTTGGTTATCGCACTGATTATCACCCTGTCACTGACGTCAATTGCCGGTGCTGCACAATCTGCCATTGTTGATGCATTAGGATTGGGGGGAATTGATTGGTTACGGCCCGTTATGACATTGATTGCGTTGTCGATCTCTATTGCGGCTAACTATTTGTTATTTTTATGGATATTCTGGATTCTGCCGCGCCATAAACCTAAGAAAAAAGCGTTACTGCGCGGCACCCTGATTGCCGCTATCGGCTTTGAGATAATTAAGTTTGTCATGACGATGATGCTACCACGCCTTGCCAGTTCGCCGTCCGGGGCGGCTTTTGGCTCCGTTATTGGTTTAATGGCGTTTTTCTACTTTTTTGCCCGGCTAACGTTATTTTGTGCCGCCTGGATAGCCACAGCCCACTACGCTGAGGATGAAACCTTACCGCAAGGCGGGGGAAACAAGGCCACCCAATAAGCCCAACCAGATAGGGTCAATACCCCATTAATGATAAATAAGCATTATGGCGTTTGCTCACCTCGCTGACTTATCACTACACTGGCCGCCGTTATCAAAAACAGAGGGCTATCCGTGTCGCGTTATATAAAAAAACCGTGGTTTTTACTGATATTACTTGCAGTTGCGGTGCTGGCCACAGTGTATAAATTGCGTTTTAGCAATGCGGATGCACTGTGGAAAATCGTCAGCCAGCAATGTGTTCCCCATATGGTCGCAGAACATAGCCCGCAGCCTTGTGTCGCGGCTGACATACCGGCTGGTTTTGTGGTGTATAAATCGAATGTTGGGCCATTGCAGTATTTGTTGATGCCGACCGCTAAAATCAGCGGCATGGAAAGCCCACAGTTGTTAACGAGCAGCAGCCCAAACTACTTCCTTGATGCCTGGCAAGCCCGTCACTTTATGGCCGATAAATATGGCGCACCAATTGATGATGCGGATATCTCACTGACCATTAATTCAAAATACGGGCGTAGTCAGGATCATTTACATATCCATATTTCTTGCCTGAAACCACAGGTAAAAGCGGCGCTGGCGGCGCAAGAAGCAAACTTCCGTCAGCAGTGGCAGCCCCTGCCAGGTGGTCTGTTAGGTCATGACTATCTGGTGCGGCGCACAACAGCCGCTGAATTGCAGCACTCAGGTGCATTCCGCCTGTTAGCCGATGAGGTGGCTGGAGCGAAAGATAGTATGGGCCGCTATGGTTTAGCCATGACCGCATTGCCTGATGGGGCATTTTTACTACTGGCAAGCCAGGCGAGCCTGACGAAACTGCACCGTGCATCCGTGGAAGAATTGCAGGATCACGACTGTAATTTGCTATCTCCACCGCCGCCGCCGCTGCTCTCTTCTTCGTAGAGTTAAAACGGCCGGGCAGTTAGTTACTCGCTCTCACCGCCCAGCCGCTACCCTGTTCAAATTGATTGATTTACCGGCTCCCATTAGCCTGGCGATAGATCTTTTATTGCTCTATTTCTTTTGCTTTATCTTTTGCAGGAAAGGGGTGCACTGGTTTTCATCAGCCTCACTGGGCGAAATCAGTGCCAGCAAGGCCGCAGCAGGTGTGAGTGCGACACCCAATACAGCAGCAACTGCACCACGGGCGATCAACGGCCCCGCTTTCACACCAGCATCAGGCTGTTTAAATGTTCCTTTCACATACAGCGGAGAGCGTAGGGTCAGAATACGCAGCCCTTTACTTTCTGGATTGACCGATAAGTCCAACCGCTCAGTAGCAAAGTTGATATTACCGGTAATGTTGATAATGGCATTCTCGGTATCAATAACAAACAGGCGCGGTGTTGCCAATCCATTGCGCAACTGCACATCGGCCACTGCGCAGTTAATTTTCACCTCATCATCACCAAACAGCTTCGCCACCAGATAGTTACCCACATTCAGCCCCAACAACTCCATCAGGCTACGGCTGATTAGCCCCTGATTCAGTAGCAAGCGCAGGTTACCATTACTGGTTGCCAGCAACGCAGCCACTGAGTTACCGGTAGCGGTAAATGATGCGTCGCCATTCAACTGCCCCAGACTGTTGCGCATCGCCTGTACCTGTGGCAACAGCTCTTTCAATTGCAGGCGACGGGCATGCAAATCAACCTTGCCGGTCATCGGATCTTTGTTGCCATTCAGCCGCAAAGTGGCATTAAGGTTACCGCCCGCCATGCCAAAACGCAGTGGATCGAGTCGTAACTCACCCTGATTGAGTACCACGTGGGTAGACAGATTATTCAAAGGTAATGATTTATCCCGTTCGATACGCTTAGCCGCATACGTAACATCTGCATCCATCACTCCCCAACTTTTGGTATCAAACTTATCTGTCGGTAATACCTTGTTTGCAGGCTGCCGGTTTCGCTCACCACGATTGGCCTTTTCCTGATTGGAGTCAGCACCAATCAAGGGGGCTAAATCAGTAAAACGTAATTTTTCTGATGACATTTTGCCCGTTAATTTCGGCCGTGGCTGGCTGGCGGTATAGGTCAGGCTGCCGTGAATATCACTGTCACCGATTTTACCGTTAAAGTTTTCATAGCGATAAACTGCGCCACCAGTTTGCTTTAGGCTGGCAATTAAGCGGCCATCGGTATTGTAAGGCGGGGTCGCGGGCAGCAATACACCGATAAGGGGATAGAGGTTGTCCAGACTGGCACCGGAGAATTTCAATTGCAGATCTAATCCCGCCAGATTGCCAGGGTCGGTTAAGGTACCGGCTACCACCACACGGGTAGAGCCAGAACGCACATCAGCCTGCAACGGGAATGGTACGCTCGCATCACTCATCGACAGCATGCCGCCTATTTTTCCGCTGCCGGTGAGTGGCTGGCTCTGATACTTACCGTCAATTTTCCAGCCGAAAACATAATCTGGCGTATGGCTCTGCGCCTTATCCGTGACCTGTTTATCCTTTGTCTCATTACGAGTACCGGTCACCTCAGCAAACGGCAATGGCTTACCCAGTGGGTCGATCACGGCGTGCAAATCAGCTTTCAGAATGGCATCACTGAGGGTTATTTCACCGCGATCAAACACAATATCGTTAATATTCACTGACCAAGATGAAGAAGGTGCCTCACCCTGCGTAGGGCTATTGGCCAGATTGAAGGTCCAGTTATTCTTACCGTTAGCCAGACGAAGCAGCTTGGCATCCGGTTGTGTTAGCCAGATACGAGGGATCCACACTTTCTGTGCCAATAAAGCCAACGGCGCAATACTGGCATCAACCCGTTTTAACGTGACCATTTCCCCAGCCGGAAAATCTGTGGCTAGCGTGTTAGTTTTATTATCTGTTTTATCACTGACTAAATCTGACGGGTTACCCAACACCAAATCTTCAGCATGAATATGTGGCCATGGTATCCAGCCGCGCCAACCCGGCTCATCCCCTTTACGTGACCAATCCACCCCCAAGTTGCCACGGATAGCAAACGGCCGCTGCAACTCAGCAGAGACTTTTTCATTGATGGTTGGCTTCAAACGGTTCCAGTCAAAAGTCATCACGAAAATCACCGTCGCCGCCAGTAGCAGCACGATAAGTCCACCAACACCTGTCAGCACTTTTCCGGTTTTTGTCATAACAGCTCCATGCCCGTACTCATAATAGATAAAGCTAAATCCGACACCAGGCGCGTATTTAATGGACGTCAGTTCGCGGTAATTTAATCGAAAAATCAGCCATAAAAATAGCTAACTGATTAATAATGCGGATTCAGAAGACTACACTAACCATAGTCGATGATGGTTCAGAATCCATTATTTGGGCAGTTGAATCCGGTGATGCGCAGAGGCAACACGGCAGGGAAGTGCTTTTTCTCAGAGAAGATTAACCACAAAACAACATAGGCAGCGTCTGTAATCTATCAAATGAAGTTGGCCGGGACAGATAATAACCCTGTGCGGCTGCGGCATCAGAGCGTTGTACCATGGCCCACTCCTGCGAGGTCTCAACCCCTTCAACTATAACCCCTTTGCAGTAGCGCCCCATTAAGGTGACCAAGGTGAAGAACAGTTGGTTTCCAACCTCACTTTCTTGCAACACAATAAATAAATCTCTGGCGACTTTGATGTACTCATAGCGCCAACTGATAAATGAAGTGAAATTCGCCAGCCCGCTGCCAAAATCATCCAACCAGAGTCGGTCAGCTTCAGCAATACGCGCAAAAGGAGTATCAAGGGAGGTATCAACGTGCTCGAGTAATTCAAAGCGAATATAGGGCATAGCATCGATTAGCAATTTGGCTTGCAGATCATCTTGCATCGCCATCAATGCCTGTCCATCAATGTTGATCGAAACCAGTACCGAGTGATGAACAAATATGGCGTGCCACTGCTTAATCATATTCAACTGCTCCAGTACTACATCCAAACGAGCGCGGATACTAATAGCACTGAAGTAATCCTCTGGATTTAAACGTGTATCCGGGGATGAAGGATGAAAAACAGCCGTGAGCAGTTCAATTGCCAGCAACGCACCAGATGTACGATAGATAGGTTGAAAAGTGTACCGACGCTGACATTGCCGCCAGAAGCTCTGTCCTTTATTTCGATCAATAGCGGCAAAGGATGGCGCAAGTAAACCTGATACTTTATTGGTCATCATCAGTTTAGTCGCCATGTTGCAAGACACCGTACAGTAATGGCAGTGTATATCGCTGCCAGCCTGATTGCATCCTGTGGTAAACGGTTTTCTTTCTGGAGATGTTATCGACTCGAGCGACCAGAACTTTATATAGCGGCATGACAGATTATCGCTCCCAAGCGGGCTGGCACGGTACGTTAAAGCCATCTACAGTAGTTAACTCAATAATGCCATTAATGTTAATGGAGGTCTGTATGCCTTATGTAAATATTAAAATTACTCGCGAAGGAGCGACGGCGGAGCAGAAAAAACAGCTAATTGCCGGAGTCACCCAACTATTAGTCGATACCTTAGGTAAAAACCCCGCGACTACGGTCGTCGTGATTGATGAAGTGGACACTGATAACTGGGGTATTGGTGGTCAAAGCGTCACCGAACTGCGGAAATCATCATAATTCTGTTCTGAGTGGCGGGAAACTTGTCAGTTTCCCGACCTACATCATAAAAAATTTAAAACGTCGTTTTAATACTATTGACTCCGACCAAGCCAGCAGTGAGACTATAGTCAAAGTCATTGGCGTTGTAGCACGGCTGCAAACAACGCTACAACGTCAAGTTAGCCGGGGATAACCCAATATCATTCCCATCACTGACTCATCATTCAGAAATAGGCCGCTTTCCATGACCAGCAAAAATATTGCCGTTATCGGCGAATGCATGATTGAACTGTCACAAAAAGGTACCGATCTTAGCCGGGGTTTTGGCGGTGATACGCTGAACACTGCGGTGTATGTTGCCCGTCAGGTATCAAAGCAGGCTTTGAATGTACATTACGTGACCGCATTGGGGACTGATAACTTCAGTGAAGAGATGCTGGCTGCCTGGCAGCAAGAACAAATCCACACTGATCTTATTCAGCGTATGGATAATAAGTTGCCGGGTCTGTACTTCATCGAAACCGACAACACCGGTGAGCGAACCTTCTATTACTGGCGCAATGATGCCGCAGCCCGTTTCTGGTTGACCAGCCCGGCAGCCGATGAAATCTGCCAGCGGCTGGAAAAATTTGATTATCTGTACCTTAGTGGGATCAGTTTGGCCATTCTGGACAGCGCATCGCGCCAGCGTCTGCTGCAATTGCTGCGCGCCTGTCGTGCCAACGGCGGCAAAGTTATCTTTGATAACAACTACCGCCCACGCCTGTGGCAGAGCAAGCAAGAGACTCAGGAAGCCTACCGTGACATGTTAGCCTGTACGGATATCGCGTTCCTGACACTGGATGATGAAGATATGCTGTGGGGCGAGAAGCCACTGGAACAGGTGATTGCAAGCACTCAGGCTTTGGGCGTGAGCGAGATTATCATCAAGCGTGGTGCGGACTCGTGTATCGTCTGGGTAAAAGACGGTTTTGAAGCCCATCAATATGATGTTCCCGCGGTCAAACTGCCGAAAGAGAAAGTGGTGGATACCACTGCTGCGGGGGATTCCTTCAGTGCGGGCTATCTGGCGGTTCGCTTAACGGGCGGTAGCGCCCACGACGCAGCAGTACGTGGCCATTTAACAGCCAGCACGGTGATTCAATATCGTGGTGCTATCATTCCACTGGCAGCAATGCCAGCAGTTTGATACTCGCCAACAGGTTCAGGCGGCCGGTGACTGACGTCGCTACGGTCCGCCTCTGCTGCTTCATATCGTCATGAATTCATTTCATTAACGACAAGCCCGGCACATACCGCCCGGGCTTTTTTGATTACTGCGCAGTGGTCGGTGTTGGTGGTGCTGCTTCCGCTGCCGCTACTGTTGGCGTGGCATCCTCTGGCACCACCGTATGGGGTGTCATAATTGCGTTATACGCCGCCTGTAATGCCTTCACATTCACTTCTGGCTCGCCTTTCGGCTGCGTCAGAATCAACGTGGTATCTTGCGATAACTGCTGTTTCAATTCCTGATTAAGCTCAGCCAGCGTCAAACCCGACAAGAATGCCTGGCGCAACTTCTGGTACTGTTCCGGGGCGATATCCACTACGCCACTTTGCTGTGAACGCAAACGTTGGCTCATCAAAATGTCGGTATCAGTCCGGGCATAGGTTGCAAACAACTTACTTAGCTGATCATTTTTCTGCGCCATCAACGCATCAAACTCAGCCTGACTCAAGCCATTAGCGCGCAAGCTAGCCAGTTCACGGGCGACAAAACTCATCCCTGGCGTCAGGTTTTCAGCCGGCGTATTCAAGTGGATAGCACATTGCGCACGCTGATATTGCACCCGGCAATCAAAGCCCAGCTTCAGGTTCTTCTGATCACTTTTATCCAACACTTGCTGGATATGCCAGAACAGTGCCTCGCGCGCCAAATCACTGCGCCAGTAGCGGCTCAATGCGATGGAATCCTGAATAGGGTGCCATGGGGTATCCCACATCAGCGATAGCGTATCTTGTGCCGCTTGTTCATTAATAAGGCTTACTGGCTCTGGCGGCAATGGCGCTAACATCGCAATCGGTGCAGGTGTCGCGCGTTTCCCTTTCAGCTCAGAGAACGCTTTACCAATTTGGGCGGCAATGCTGCGGCTATCCACGTTTCCGACCACGTACAACGTCATCGCATCCGGGGTGTACCACTGTTCATAAAACTGTTTTAGCTTTTCGACATCGACCGGCTTCGCCACAGGTTGACCCGGATCATGCCCAATCAAAGAAGAGCCTTTAAGCCGATAACGCCACCAAGGTTCCTGAATATTTTGCGGGAAAGTGGCAATAGGATCGGTGGCACCATTCAGTGCCGCATTAACGGTTTGTTCATTTACAGCCAGCTTGCCACTGGTATCAGATAACCAGGCCAGCGCTTCCTTCATCAGGTCGGGGCGGTTATTGGGCAAACTTAAGCTGTATAACGTGAAATCATAAGATGTAATGGCCGGTGGCAACGGGCGCTCGTTATCGACCCCTTGTTGCCACAGCGACTGAAGTTGGGCGGGAGTAAAACTCGCGCTACTCATTAATGCCAGGCGTGGTAGCAGATGGGCAAAGCCAACTTGCTGTGCGCTTTCAGATAATGAGCCAGTATTAACAACCAGACGTAACTCGATCCGATCGCTTGGGCGTTGCGGCGTAGCCAGCAACTGCCATGAGAACCCGTTTTCTAACTTCCCCTGCTGCCAAGCAGGATCGGGTTGTAGTGCTTCAGCCTGCACATTACTGCTGGCGGCAGCCAACAATAATCCACCAACTATGAGACGAATTCTGGTGCCCTGCATGTGAACCCCTACTTAATAAACTATCCAATTTTAAAACGATACAAATTTACACCAGCCAGTCGTGTTTTCACCCGAACAGCCCATGTTTAACTTGTCAGCGCCATCGATATGGCAGCCATAAAGACATGCATAAACCAATCCAGCTTTAATAACCCCAGTCCAGCCATCACAAACTGATCGCTCTGCCGTCATTATTAGGCGAAAAATCAACGGTCAACGCCACCGTGAAAACCGGAGGTGGCAGTGTACCATTCTGTTAGACCGCATGCTTTTGCCGATGTCACTCAACAGAGTAAAAAATAGTAGCTAAAGGGTATTTAACACCAGAAAATGGATCGCGGGGCATTATTTTCGCGATTATAGTGCAGAGGTGCTACCGGTGACAGCAAGCCACCGGTAGTGATTTGGTCGTACTAATCGACTGAATCTTGGTTATATCTTTCGCACTTGATGCTACGAAGAAGAAAGACCGTTTTTTATCTCACTGTTAGGTGGTGTTTTGTTTGATAACACCGCCTGCAACTGGTCGTTATCCAGTTGTTTACACCATTTGGCAACCACAATAGTTGCCACACCGTTACCTATCAGGTTAGTCAGGGCGCGAGCTTCGGACATAAAGCGATCGATACCCAGAATCAGCGCCAACCCGGCCAGTGGTAAATGCCCAACCGCAGAGATGGTCGCCGCCAACACAATAAAGCCACTGCCTGTCACACCGGCCGCACCTTTTGAGGAGAGCAGCAGTACTACCAGTAATGTGACCTGATGAATAACATCCATATGGGTGTTGGTCGCCTGCGCAATAAACACTGCCGCCATGGTCAGGTAGATAGAGGTGCCGTCCAGATTAAAGGAGTAACCGGTCGGGATAACCAACCCCACCACCGATTTCTTACACCCTGCTTTCTCCATCTTATCGAGCATGCGCGGGAGCACGGACTCAGAAGATGACGTCCCCAATACGATCAGCAGTTCTTCTCTTATATAGCGGATAAATTTGAAGATGTTAAAGCCATTGAATCTCGCAATTGACCCCAGCACCACCACCACAAACAGAATACAGGTCGCGTAGAAGCAAATAATCAACTGCCCCAGTTGCACCAAGCTGCCGACACCATACTTACCGATAGTAAAGGCCATCGCACCGAAAGCACCAATCGGCGCCAGGCGCATAATCATATTGATGATACCGAAGATAACGCGGGAGAAACTCTCGATAACATTAAAGATGAGCTGACCTTTTTCACCCAAACGGTGCAGGGCAAAACCGAACAGAACAGCAAACATCAATACTTGCAGAATATTACCGCTGGCAAACGCGCCCACCACACTGCCTGGGATGATATCCAGCAAGAATGGCACAATCCCTTGTTGCGAGGCTTGTTCGGCATAAAGTGCAACTGCTTTGGCATCCAAAGTTGCCGGGTCGATATTCATACCGGCACCGGGTTGCACCACGTTAACAATCACCAGCCCAATCAATAGTGCAATGGTGCTGACAATTTCAAAATAGAGCAGTGCAATCGCACCGGTACGGCCAACGGCCTTCATACTTTCCATGCCCGCGATACCGGTAACCACGGTACAGAAAATCACGGGTGCGATAATCATTTTAATTAGTTTAACAAATCCATCACCCAGAGGTTTCATCTGAGCGCCGAGGTCAGGGTAAAAGTGCCCTAACAATACGCCCAAGGTAATCGCCGTTAACACCTGAAAATAAAGACTTTTAAATATTGAAACTTTCATGACTATGTCCTTTTGGGTAAATACACGGCAGCCTGTCGCTTAACTCTTTGTGATGATTGAGTGACACTTCTTTTTTATCCGTGCTTGCGCGGAAAATAACACCCTCATAACAATATGGAAATTATTAGTTGCACTGGATTGCACCCTTAACACGAAATTAAGAACTGAAACGCTTCAAGCGAGAGCAACAACGGAAAAACAGACAGATCAACCAGACAATTAACCAAAATGATTAGTCCGCAGAAGGGGTAGAAATGAGATAAATAATCGGGATGGTGTGTCGGGGAAAAAGAAGGTTTTTGAACGACGTGAACAGCCGATGTATTGCAGCAATAGCCCCCTTTAAGGATGATTGGTCAAGGGGGCGAGTTAGCCATTTCCAGTAGGCTTATTTAATTGCCCGGGTGGGCGCGGTGGCAGCACTGTTAATGGCGACTTCGTTAATGGCACTCCACTTATTGATATCTGTGCCAAAAGTGTCCAGCTTGATATATTTGGCTGTCACCGGTGTAAAAGTCAGCTTCTCACCGCTTTTGTTCGCCGTAGAGGTTTCCAGCCCTTGCGCCAGCGGCTGCCAACTCTTCCCATCACTGGAATAGGCGATGGAGAACTTCAGCTTGCGTTCGGTGGGTTTAAATGGAACCACGAGAATATTTTCAATGGATTGCGCTTTATCCAATTCCAGTTGAATCCAGCTATCTCCCGATGCTGCCCAACGCGTTTTTACATCGCCGTCGGCAATATTCGCCGGAACATGGCCTTTCTCACTGTCATAACCCGATGCAGTGACAGCAACAATCTGCGCGGCATAACCCGATGCGCAGAACAACGAACCTAACACCAGAGTGGCTAAAACCTGTTTTTTCATCAACCTATCCTTTTTATCACGACACAGAAACCCGAGAGGAAAGCGCCGGGACAAGCAACCCTGGGAAGCCACTGCCCGGCACTTTACCAACAGCGGCCCCAGCACGGGCCGCTGTCGGGACTATTTACGGCCGTTCGGTTGCAGCTTCTCACCCACATTGAGCAAGAACAGTTCATTATCACGGGTTGAGATCCGGGCTGAACCGTCGTCCATTCGGTAAGCACCTTCAGTAAAACCAGCACCATTCAGGAAAGGGGCTACTGCCTGTGGTTTATTGCGTAGTGAAGCCTCTAGCGCCAATAAAGCGTAAGGCTCAATGGCATCTATATCTGCATATTGACGATCCGGTGAAGCCATAAAGAAACCATCGATATAGCGGGTTTTAACGATGTTATCGCCGATTTTCTCTGCTAATAACCGATACTCCGCCACCTGACTGGCATGGTAGAGATCCAACAAAGCAAACAATGCGTAAGGATCGCTGTTGGTGGTATCCAACTTGATCTTCACCTCTTTACCCGGTGCTGTGCCGAGATCACCCAGCCCCTGATCGTTTGCAATACCGCGAGCCACTTTCCACAACAGTGGATCATTATCAATGGCATAAGCACGGGCATATGAAATCAGGAATTCGTTGCCCGCTTTGTACGGCTTGAGTACGGTGCCTTTTTTGCCGTAATAGCCATCACGCGGCAGTGTATAATTGGATAAGTCCTGCCCATCAGCAATCATTGGGCGGAAGGTGTTGTCCTTATCGTTATAAGCATATTGCGCGAATGCTTTTAGGCCATCCACGGTCCATTTCAATAAATCCTGCCCTTGATTGCCCAGATCTTTACCCAGTTGCAGTTGCATCAGCGCATTTTCAGAATAAAGCGTGCTGGTGCGCCCTTTGAGCATCATGTTGCCTTCCAATGCTGCTGGGCCAAACTCTGGGCCAAACTGACGCTGGGCGCGGTCACCGAACTTGGAGTGGGTATCTGCGTCATCTGTTGGCTCTTCCCGTTTAAGAGCTTGGGTAAACTGATAAACACCAAGACCGGTTTTCGCATCACGTGGCAATACATACTGCGAGGCCAAACGCTTAGCCCACACTAATGCCTCTGGCTCCTGCTGATGTTTATAAAGCAGAGAGGCGGAATAAATCAGATCATTACCTGCATTGAGGAAGCTAAGCCCTTCGCCAATTCCCAAACGAAATGCAACAAAGTGACCCACCGGTCAGGTACGGATAAAATAGCCGTATTGACCCTGTCGGAGACCCTGTTGCATGAAGGGAAAACATTTGACTCAGCATGAGCGCTTTTACATCGAAAAACGAAAAGCTGAAGGCGTTAATCAGTCCTGCATTGCCAGAGAACTGGATGTCTCTCGCTCTACCCTGAGCCGGGAGCTCAGACGTAATACGGACCCCGCCTTCAACGGACTTTACTCCTCCAGACGCGCTGATGCCTTAGCCAGACAACGGCGGGGCGCCACCTCGGCACACAATGCCTGTTTCCCTCTGGGCCAGCAGACACAAGACTTTCTCCGGCAGGCGCTGGCTGTACATACCTCCCCTGAGGTTATCTGTGGGAGACTGAAAATCCAGTTTGATATCGCCGTCAGCAAAAATACCCTCTACCGCTATATCCGTTCGGACAGACAGGCTGGCGGTAAGCTTTACCTTCAGCTCCCTCACCGGGGTAAACGCTATCGCTATGATACGGGTGAGCCCGGACGCACGCCCATCCCGGACAGGGTTGGCATTGAGCACAGGCCTGCTGAGGCTGAACTCAAACAGGTTCCCGGGCATGTTGAAATCGATACGATTTTTGGCAAAGACCAGAAGTCATTCCTGCTGACGGTCGTGGACAAAGCCACAAAGCAGGTCATTATCCGTAAACTCCCCAATAAGTGCGCTGAGAGCGTCGTGGAAGCGTTCAGGGACATCGTGGCGAATACTTTCTGCGAGTTTAAAACCCTGACGGCAGATAACGGACCCGAGTTTGCGAAACATAAGGACATCACTCAGGTAACGGGCGCAAAGGTTTACTTTGCCCGGCCTTATCATTCCTGGGAGCGGGGGTTGAATGAGCATACCAACGGTCTGATACGGCGGTTTTATCCGAAAGGAACCGATTTTAATGGCGTCAGCGATGAAGATATTGCGAGACTGGAGCACATCCTCAACACTCGGGGGCGCAAATCTCTGGAATACAGCTCACCGAATGAGGTATTTTTAGAGTATCTACTCGCTGCATAACGCATGATGGTTTGTTGCGTTTCGTTCGGGAATGGGGCGTATACTCGGCCCATCCTTGGGCCTCGCCTCGTTGAGGCCGCTGCAAGCAGCGTTCAAATCTGCTCCCGGCAGATTTGTCACCCGAATCACTGACTTGAGCCAGCTCATCGGGATTCATTTGCTGGCTGCCTGGCTGCAACGACAATGACTTTGGCTGTTTCCTTCGTCCTTGGCGCCGCTGAAAGCAGCGTTCAAATCTGCTCCCGGCAGATTCGTCACCCGAATCACTGACTTGAGCCAGCTCATCCTACGGGCTAGCATAAATGCTGTCCAAATAGATTCCCGACCAATTTGCCGTTTGCTGGCTGCCTGGCCGTTATTCCATTTCAGGGGTATTGCGTTGAAGCCAGCGGTAAGTTTATCACTACTGGCTATGTGCAAATTACCAAAAGATGGGCCTTGTATTTTTATAAAAAAAAGCATGATGTTAGTTTGTATTTATCGAGAATTAAGTTAAATGAATGTAGGATAAATGTACTAACACAGGCAAATAAAAAATAAAATTCCCACTCCGTTGTGGGAATTTTATTTTTTATTTGTAGGCTAAAATGCGGGGTGTTTGGGATTGTTTACCCCCCAAAATGGAAATGGATTATTTTATTCTTTAAAATAAAAACATAATAATCTGCTAAAATGATCTTAATCCACATTAACGATTACTTTTCTATATGTAGACGATCTAAAAATCTTCGGAAAAGACAGTATTCGGTATAATATACTGCAAACCAATATTGCTTTCAGACCATTGATCTGCAATATCGATGTTTACTAGATGAATCGATCGCGTATACTTCAATCCATAGCAAGTGAGCACAGCGACAAGGGTGTTTCAGGTTTCTAAGTCGCTTAATATACAGCACGGACATTGTGAATATTAGAAACCCGCTTTACTCCCGCTCTTAAAAGATATTTAAAATATCGTTTTCGCTACCTAGTATATATATTGAGCTTCGACATTTATTGGATGGTTGAAAAAACTCATTACTGGTCTTATTGCCCAGCAGCGATAAATAAATATCTAATGGATTCTTGTGGAATAACCACCACCAAATTAACACAACAGTACTGAGTTATTTAACTCATACATCTATTATTAATTGGAAATATAAATGAAAAAGTTAGCTATTATTGCCTCAATCGTTGCTGCATTCGCGGGTGTTAACGCTGCTCAAGCCGCTTCTACCGGTACCATCACCTTTAACGGTGAACTGACAGCGTCTACTTGTGACGTATCCGTCGACGGCCAGGGTGCAGACGCAACAGTGGTACTGCCAACTGTCGGTACCAACCAGTTGACTTCTGCTAACCAGGTTGCTGGTAGCACAGGCTTTAACATGGCGCTGAGCGACTGTGCTGGCACCCTGAAAACAGTTTCTGCTTTCTTTGAAGCAGGCCCAAGTGTCGATGTGGTTACCGGTCACCTGAAAAATGTAAGCGGTACTGCCGGTCAGGTTAGCCTGGAACTGCTGGACGCGTCTAACGCCATGACGCCAATTAAAGCCGGTAACAGCAACCAGACGACCAGCACGACTTATATTGATGCTTCTACGGGTTCTGCTTCACTGCCGTATGCGGTTCAATATTATGCTGATGGCGCAACCACTGCCGGTACAGTTATCAGCAACGTGGTTTACTCTATTCAATACAAATAAGTATTAACGAGTAACATATAAATTTTAAAGGGCAGATATCTGCCCTTTTTGACGATAATAACTAAAATTAAAGCATGCACACATTCAATAAGTGTCGAGGTTGTTATGAACAGCACTAACCGTCTTTTATTAACTGTATTTTCAGCCTTGTTCTTGATTCTATTTGTCGGACGCTCTGTTCAGGCCAGTGTGGTTATTACCGGCACCCGGGTAATTTATCCGGAAAAACAAAAAGAAGTGACGGTAAAGGTTAATAACACCGGCACCGGCCCGGTGGTATTACAAAGCTGGATTGACAATGGGGATGTGAATGCCCGCCCGGAAACCTTGAAAGTGCCTTTTGTGCTTACGCCTCCAATCAATCGCGTCGAGCCAAATAAAAGCCAGACATTACGCATCAGTTATACCGGAGCCTCTTTACCCACAGATAAAGAATCGGTGTTTTGGTTGAACGTATTGGAAATTCCCGCGAAAGTGGATTCGGGTAGCAGTCAGAATTATTTGCAGATGGCGTACCGCTCCCGTATTAAATTGTTTTTCCGTCCCGCAGGGTTAGTGGGTAATGCGAATGATGCTGCACAATCTTTAGTCTGGACCAAAGTCCCTGGCGGACTTAAAGCCACCAATCCGACACCGTTTCATGTTTCTTTGGTCACGGTGGGGATAACGGGCAGTAAAACAGCGCCGGTTGAAGGCCAAATGATTAGCCCTAATAATTCGCTGACCTTTTCGTTACCGGGAAATACCACCGGCAATAACGTTGATTTTGAATTTGTTAATGATTATGGCGCACTCAATAAACTGAGTCAGCCCATTAAACCTTAATTTAATTTATATACAGCAGTTATACACAGCGTCCGCTGGTTATCTCGTGGGGGCGGAATACGTCTGTACACTACGGAATAATTGAATAATGAAACACCCTGCAATGCCTTTTTCAGCAGAACGGCGTACCCGCAATGTTGGTTTAACACCCGTTGCGGCGGCGGTTATTACCGTTTTTTTGTCACCAACTGTTTTTGCTGTTGATAGCATTGGAAAAACAGAGAGTACTGTATCACTTGAGCCTAATAAACCTCAGGCGGTGGAGTTTGACAGTATTTACTTAAATACCGAACACGGTGGTTCCGGCATTGATTTAAGCCGCTTCTCGAAAGGGGGCAGCGTGTTACCCGGCACTTACCGGGCTGACATTTATTTAAACAATACCCTGATTGGCAATGAGAATGTGGAATTTAAGGCCCGCGACGATAAAAGTGTCCATGCCTGCTTATCCTCGTCGGTCATTGCCAGTCTTAATCTCAAGACAGAAGCATTGCCGCCTGAATCACTGGCCCCGCTGAAAAAAGAGGACGGCTGTGTTGATCTGGCGTCGCTGCTCCCCGATGCCCAGGTGGCTTTTGACAGCGGCGAACAACGGCTGGATATCGCTATTCCCCAGGCATTGTTACTCCGTACCGCCCGTGGCACCGTCAACCCCGCGTTGTGGGACAGCGGCGTGACGTCAGGGATGTTGGGCTATTCACTCAATGGCTACAGCTCCTCCGCCAACGGACAGACATTTAACTCGGCTTTTGCCGGGATTAACACCGGGGTAAACCTCGGCTCATGGTATTTCCGTCATAACGGCTCGTATAACTGGCAAGAAGACGGTGACAGCAAATACACCAGTATTAACAGTTATGTGCAGCGGGATGTCCCGGCTGCGCTGGGCCGGGTGTTGCTGGGACAATCCAATACCACCGGGCAGTTATTCGATACCGTGCCTTTCACTGGAGCACAATTCAGCACCGATGACCGCATGTTGCCAGAGTCCCTGCGTGGCTATGCGCCGGAAGTGCGCGGGATTGCCCGCACCAATGCGCTGGTGACCGTGCGCCAGAGTGGTCAGGTATTGTATGAAACCACGGTTTCGCCGGGCGAATTTATCATTGATGACCTCTATCCGACCGGTTACGGCGGCAATCTGGATGTCACGGTGCGTGAAGCCGACGGCAGCACACAGAATTTCCAGGTGCCGTTTGCGGCAGTGGCGCAATTGCTGCGCCCCGGTTCGCAGCGCTACAGCCTGACGGTGGGTAAAGTGCGCAATGATTCGCTCTCCTTTACCCCGGGTCTTTATCAGGGAACCTATCAGCGTGGTCTGAATAACAGCATTACCGGTTATACCGGGGCGCAGGCCAGTGAAGACTACTATGCCGTGCAGGTCGGGACTGCGTTCAGTACCCCGATTGGGGCGGTGGCGGTCGACGTGACCCAGGCCAATACCCGCCTGCGTAACGGCAATGAAAGTGGCCAGAGCTATCAGGTCAGTTACAGCAAGGTGATTGCTGAAACCAACAGTAACCTGAGTGTGGCGGCGCACCGCTTTTCGACTCAGGGCTATCTCGATTTCGCCACGGCGATGCAAACCCTTGATGCCGAACGTCAGGGCTATGACGCCAACAGTATCTACCGGGCAAAAAACCGCTTAACCGTGACCGCCAATCAGGGGTTACCGGACGGCTGGGGCCAGATGTATATCAGTGGTTCTTTGCAGGATTACTGGAATAAAGGTGGCAGTGACCAGCAGTATCAGGTGGGTTACAGCAACAACTATAAAAGCATGACCTACGGCGTCAGCGTGAACCGCAGCCGCTCCGGGTTTGGCGAGATGCAAAATACTTATCTGGTCAGTATGAGTTTCCCGTTGGGGCGTAATGACCAGCAGAACGTGCCGCAAATGCGACTGGAAATGAACCGCAATGGTCAGGGCAACTGGGGCGAACAGGCATCGGTTTCAGGCAGTGCTGGCGAGCAAAGCCAGTTCAGTTATGGGGCAACCGCCATGAACAGCAACGGCGGCTCGGGGGCCAGTGGCAGTGTCAATGGTCAGTACCGCGGTTCTAAAGCCACCAGTATGGCGTCTTACGGTGGCGGTCGCGACTATCAGAGTGGCTCGGTCGGCATTTCAGGCAGCATGATTGCCCACCCCGGTGGCGTGACATTAACGCCGTACAGCAGTGAGACCTTTGCGGTGGTGGAAGCTAAGGGCGCTGAAGGGGCCGAAGTGTCCGGTTACTCCGGCGTGAAAATTGACTCCCGGGGTTATGCCGTGGTGCCGTATCTGAGTGCCTATCAGATGAATGAGATAACCATCGATCCGAAGGGGACCTCTTATGACGTGGAGCTGGAATCCACCAGTCAGAAAGTGGCGCCGAATGCCGGTGCGGTGGTGATGGTGAAATATAAAAGTACCAAGGGCTATCCAATATTGGTCAATGCCACCCAGTCAGATGGCGAGCCGGTGCCGTTTGGGTCGCAAGTATTAGACACCAAAGGTCAGGTAGTGGGTTCTGTCGGTCAGGGTGGTCAGATTTATGCGCGGGTGAGCGAAGAGCGTGGCCGTTTGCAAGTCAGTTGGGGTGAAGGTACCGGGCAGCAATGTTACCTGAACTATATTCTGCCGCCGCAATTAGCCAACGGTAAAGCCAGCGCGATGATGCGGTTTACCTCGACCTGTGTGCCCCAAGGACAAGTCAGTGAGCATCGAGCCATCACAAACTGAGAAGAACGGCATACAGAACTAAAGGGGGAATAACCTGTGCGTAAAGTATATTTAAATCAATTTTGTGTTCTGTCGATGACCGCCAAAATAGTGAACGTAATGCGTAGTTGTGCCAAAGGTGAACGAATGAAAAAAATAATACAAAGTATCGCCGGGCTTGTTTTACTCATGATGACCAGCCATAGCGTTTGGGCTGAGGTGGTTTGTGCGCCGCTGAATGGGGCCCCCCGCACGGATACGGTGCAACTCACTCCTCCGGCGATTTCAGCCGGTGCAGATATTCCAGTCGGAACGGTGATTTATCAGGGGCGCTGGAATAGTGGATCCACTGGCCTTAGCGTGATGAAATGCACATCCCCAGTAGATACCACTATGTGGCTCAATATTGCATGGGGGATTGAGCAAGCCCCTTTGCCACTGGCTAATTGGACGGGTAGCCCCTTTAGCGGTGCGGTATATCAGACCAATATTCCGGGTGTCGGGATTGCCATATCCCGGAACAACAACGCTGATGCAGCTATTTTGGGCCAGGCTAACTATCAATTCCCTGCCGATGTACAAAGTCCGGTAGCGGGTGGGTCTTATGAACCTTTCCTGAATGGCAGAACCGTCTATGTCTCATTGATCAAAATCGGCACGATTACACCTGGAAATTATAGTCTTGATGCGTCAACACTGCCGTCTGCCAGTATCTCTATTGTTAACCCACTGACTCACTCTGCAACAACAGGGCTTCCGGTCAAAGCTAATGTGATCAAGTTTCAGGGGCAGTTAACGGTCTCTGCCCAGACCTGCACGACACCGAATGTGAATGTGAATGTGAATATGGGGAGTTATGAGAAACGGCAATACTTTACGGCTATTGGTGCCACAACGCCGTGGGTAGATGCCTCGATTACCTTGACAAATTGCCCTACTTTTTATGGCTTCTATAATGCGAACAATAGCACGCTGATGTTTGATTACAGCACCGGCACGGGTGCTGTAGCAACGTCAACCAGTAACAGTATTGGTGTGCGATTAACACCCACTAGCAATGTTATTGATTCGACAAGTGGAGTGATGGCTATCGATTCAACAGTATCAGGAGCCGCATCGGGTGTAGGCATACAAATCGGTTGGGGTGTGAGCAACCAGACGCCAACACTCTTTAACTTTGCCGCAGAACAAACGTTAACGCTGCCAAAAGATGGCAGTTCTACGATACGCGTTCCACTGGTGGCTCGTTATATTCAAACAGAAGCGAACCCCATGCCAGGTAAAGCGAATGGTAAAGCCGTATTCTTGATCAATTACTATTAACTAAATTGTTGTATCAAATTTAATTAAATTAATAACATGGCCTTTATGGGAGGCGAGGTGCCGCTGAAGATAAAGCGGCACCGTTGCAACGTTGGTTTTGGTGCTTACCAAAAAACGGGTTGAGGTAACCGGTGGTATTGGCCATTCGCTGGCTGCTCCTCTTGGTCTACAGATTGTGCTGGTGTAATCACTGCAATATGGCTAGATATCAGAACTTTCATCTATGCAGGAAATATCAAGATATTATCTTTTCTTATATTAATTAACCTTAATTTTTAATAAGAAATATCCGTCATACCTTGGTTCGGCGTGTATATCCACTAATCCTTTGCCCACAAGAAAATAGCAAATATCATCTGTAGTGTAAAAGTGATTAAAACTATCAATAATACCCATATGAAAATATTGGACTAGGATGTATTTGCCTTATATTCGCTTGTACCTACAATATTATTGCCTACCACGTCAAGACTATTTATCCCTCACATTATCCTCTTTAAAATAGCGACAATCCCTTGCTATGCCTACGTTACAGCAGAATTATTACAGACGAGAGACATTGGTTAAAACTATTTACTTTGAACCATGTCACATAAATGGATATTGGTTTTATTAATTTCAAACTATCGGTCATGGATCTAGGAACTTAATATCAAAATAAATAGAATTATGTTTCATAAATGTCTTTTGTATTTATCATAATAATACTTATCTTTATTAAAATAAGGGAAATTGGAATGAAATTTAAATTACTATCTCTGGCAATGGCATCACTTATCAGCACTAGCGCAATGGCGGTAACTATTGACTATCGTCATGAAATGCAAGATCAAAGTGGTAACACCCACAAAGATCGTTTATTAATGTCACATCGTTTTGCAAATGGCTTCGGTTTGTCACTGGAAGGCAAGTGGAAAGGAGCTCAGGACAAAGATAAAGCATTTAATGAAACAGTCAGCAATGGTACTGAAGTCGTTGCCAGCTATGTATACAAAATTGATAATACATTTTCTATTGAACCAGGTTTCTCATTAGATTCAAGCTCCACAGCCAATAGTTATCGTCCTTACCTGCGAGGTAAGGCTAATATCGTTGACGACCTCTCTGTTTCCTTCCGTTATCGTCCTTATTACAAACGCACCAGCGCCAATATTAATACGCCAAAAGATACATCTGAAAATGGCTATAATCTGACGAGCGTGGTTAGCTATAAATTCTTTAAAGATTATCAATTAGACTATGAGCTGGACTACAAACAAGCCAATAAAGCTGGGGTTATACTGGCAAATAACGAGAACTACGATTGGAGCCACGATTTTAAATTGACTTACAAGTGGGATAAAAACTGGTCTCCTTATATGGCAGTGGGTAACGTTGCTGGCAGCAAAAATACCAACGAACGTCAAACCCGTTATCGCGTTGGGGTGAAATACAGCTTCTGATCCATTATTGAAATAATCAGATTCTGACCTCAGGGGGTCACACCTCACATAACGATTTTTGACAGGTAGCAAGTAATGAAAAAAAGAGCGTTATTCTTGAGTATGGCAGCGCTGGCAACGCTGTATATACCCGCTGGACAGGCAGCGGATACCGATCGTCTCACTGTCGTGAAACAGTATGTCGATAACGTGTTAAGCAAAGCTTCAGATACTTACCACGGCGATAAGCCCAGCCCGTTATTGGCGGATGGTGTTGACCCCCGTACTGGCCAACAAATGGAATGGATATTCCCCGATGGCCGTCGGGCTGTGTTATCAAACTTCTCAGCACAACAAAATCTGATGCGTGTCATGAGCGGCCTGAGCCAGCTTACTCAGGACGCCCGTTACCAAAAACGCGCTGAAGATATCGTTCGTTATCATTTCCAAAATTATCAGGACCCGAGCGGCTTACTCTATTGGGGCGGCCATCGCTTTGTCGATTTGAAAACGCTGCAACCAGAAGGGCCGAGTGAAAAAGAGATGGTGCATGAACTGAAAAATGCCTATCCCTACTATGACCTGATGTTCAGTGTTGATAGTGATGCCACTGCCCGGTTCATTCGTGGTTTCTGGAACGCCCATGTTTATGACTGGCGTATTCTCGAAACCAGCCGCCACGGCGAATATGGCAAACCAATGGGGAAATTATGGGAAAGTAAATTCGAGCAACAGGCCCCCTTCTTTGCAACCAAAGGCCCCATTCCCGAACGAAACGCAACAAACCATCATGCGTTATGCAGCGAGTAGATACTCTAAAAATACCTCATTCGGTGAGCTGTATTCCAGAGATTTGCGCCCCCGAGTGTTGAGGATGTGCTCCAGTCTCGCAATATCTTCATCGCTGACGCCATTAAAATCGGTTCCTTTCGGATAAAACCGCCGTATCAGACCGTTGGTATGCTCATTCAACCCCCGCTCCCAGGAATGATAAGGCCGGGCAAAGTAAACCTTTGCGCCCGTTACCTGAGTGATGTCCTTATGTTTCGCAAACTCGGGTCCGTTATCTGCCGTCAGGGTTTTAAACTCGCAGAAAGTATTCGCCACGATGTCCCTGAACGCTTCCACGACGCTCTCAGCGCACTTATTGGGGAGTTTACGGATAATGACCTGCTTTGTGGCTTTGTCCACGACCGTCAGCAGGAATGACTTCTGGTCTTTGCCAAAAATCGTATCGATTTCAACATGCCCGGGAACCTGTTTGAGTTCAGCCTCAGCAGGCCTGTGCTCAATGCCAACCCTGTCCGGGATGGGCGTGCGTCCGGGCTCACCCGTATCATAGCGATAGCGTTTACCCCGGTGAGGGAGCTGAAGGTAAAGCTTACCGCCAGCCTGTCTGTCCGAACGGATATAGCGGTAGAGGGTATTTTTGCTGACGGCGATATCAAACTGGATTTTCAGTCTCCCACAGATAACCTCAGGGGAGGTATGTACAGCCAGCGCCTGCCGGAGAAAGTCTTGTGTCTGCTGGCCCAGAGGGAAACAGGCATTGTGTGCCGAGGTGGCGCCCCGCCGTTGTCTGGCTAAGGCATCAGCGCGTCTGGAGGAGTAAAGTCCGTTGAAGGCGGGGTCCGTATTACGTCTGAGCTCCCGGCTCAGGGTAGAGCGAGAGACGCCGAGCTCTCTGGCAATGCAGGACTGATTAACGCCTTCAGCTTTTCGTTTTTCGATGTAAAAGCGCTCATGCTGAGTCAAATGTTTTCCCTTCATGCAACAGGGTCTCCGACAGGGTCAATACGGCTATTTTATCCGTACCTGACCGGTGGGTCACTTTGTTGCATTTCGTTTGGGAATTGGCGTACGAGTGCAGCTAACAACGCTGCGGCGTCAAGGACGAAGGATGTAGCGCGCCTCAAACACCTCTCGCGGTAACGGCTCCGAAAACAAAAAACCCTGCCCGCAGTAAATGCCGTGGTTTAGCAACCATTGACGTTGCTCATCGGTCTCGACACCTTCGGCCATCACTCGCAGCTTTAATACTTCTGAGATAGTGGCGATTATTCGCGCCATTACATCATCTTCTGGCAGGTGCTCCACAAAGCATTTATCGAGCTTAATCATGCTGATTGGTAGGCCTTTCAGATGATTGAGATATTGAAGACTTGAATATCCCATACCAAAATCATCCAAAGCGATCGACAAACCTAGCCCTTGTAATTCGCGCAGTAGCCCGAGAGCTTCATCCAGATTCTGAATACGGGCGGTTTCGGTTATTTCCAGTAATAATTGGCGCGGGTCGATTTGATACTGATCGATGATGGTTTTCAGATGCGGTAAAAACTGATCACTCTGCACCTGCAAACCCGAAATATTTACTGCCAAAGATAGGGTAATCCCTTGTGCTTTCCAGTCAGCCAGAATGCGGCATGCCTCTTCCAGTACCCAGTTACCTAGTGGCATCATCACGCCCCCCTCTTCCGCTCCGGGGACAAACTCTGAAGGGGAACGATAACTGCCATCCGGTTGGGGCCAGCGTAACAACGCTTCTGCACCGATAACCCGCTGATCTTGCATATTCCATTGGGGTTGTAAAAACAGCCTGAAGTCGTGATTTTCAATTGCCTGTAAAATGTCATGCTCCTGAGTCAGTCGCTTTTGCGTTTTCTCAGTCAAATGCGGCTCAAACACGATAATCTGGTTTCGCCCCTGATGGTGAGCGGCCATCATCGCAGTGCTGGCATTGCCCATCAGAGACTCGGCTGTTTCATCTTGGTATTGGTAATCAGTAATCCCAATACTGGCGCTGGGCCGCAGTTGCATATTGCCAAAGACTAAGGGTTGAGTAATTTGCAGCATAATCCGCCGCGCCAACTGCATCGCCGGGAACGGGCGGCTGATCCCTCTGGCAAGTACTGCAAACTCAGTTTTACTCAGTTGCGCCAGCAAGCTGTTTTCATCAATGCATTGTTCAAGTTGCTGTGCCATAGTCAGCAAGAGCTGCCGGTGCTGCTCTTCACTCATTACGCCGGACACTTCTTGCAATGTTTCAATGCCAATGACTAACAGGTGGAATTTCTCAGCATGCATGCCAGCTGCAATTTCCTGCTCAAGTAGAGCCATAAACAACGGGCGGTTGGGGAGTTCAGTCACCGGGAAACGGGTATTTATACGGGTCATATCCGTATAAGCTTCGGCTAATAGTTGCTGGTTACGGTTGTAATTGTGTACCAGTACGCCTAATTCATCATCCTGATGGTGGGCAGGTAAGGACAGTTGGTGGTTAAGCACACCTTGCTGACCAATCTTTTCCAGCTCTTTGGCCATCGCCCGCAATGGATGAATAATCAGGCGATTAATACACCAGGCGATAGAGACCGAAAGTACCAATGCCAGTAACAAATAGGTCGATAGCATGGCCGACAATGCACTGAGAATGAACTGATACATACGAAATGAGTCGGCTCGCAACACTAAATGTGCCAGTGGCTGCGGATTTGCGGATACCCGCTCCAGTGCATACAGCGGTATTGTTATCTGTACTGGCAGGGAAAAAATACGCTTAGCCCAGCGTGGAACAGGCCGTTCTGTGGGGAAGTTAGCATGTAATACCTGAATCTGATTCGGTAATATCACTTCAGCGCGGCTGAGAATACCAATCGGTAACAAGCTATTGAGGATTTTTTTGGCTTGTGGGACATCGACACTTAGTATGGCTTCTGACAACGGTTGGCGAACCGAATATGCAATGCTCTCCAACTGCTTGGCGTAGTCATCTTTGCGCTGCTGCACAAAGTGGAACAACTGAAGGACGATAAAAATACAGATGGTCACCAGTGCCACAACTGCCACTGCCGCCATTTGTTTAATCGTTAATGAACGCCTTACCTGCAAACTCGCTCTCCGCCAATGCCAACTGAATAATATAAGAGAGTGCCATGGTGATATGGCGACTCGTCGATGCTGTCTGAGTATACCCTTCTTGCTTGAAGTTGCAGCGATGTTAGCGGCTCTCCACTCACGAAGCACTAACCAGCATCAGCTTATGGCTCGCTCACAGCGAGTCAGTTACTTTGGGTGTATGATACTCGATCGCGTTCAGATTTTATCTGGTGAAACCAAACCGGAGGGGAAGAATACCGTGGGTTTCAGTCTTTTCCTATCAGGATCGCAACGTCAGAGTGCTATTTCTCACTCTAACGTTGTTTTTTCGTGCAAATCATCACGACCCAATGATTACTTAAAATCTGCGTATGGCACCAATGGCTGTGGTGGCATATCCAGAGAGCCTTGCCATCCAGCCAGAGAGTAACGCAAGTAGATAAGCGCATGGCTTGGGGTATAGTCCTTCGCCTGCTGGATATCAACCCCAGCTCCCAATGTCCAATGCGAACTCAACCGGCGCTCGATCAAGGCGCGCAAGGTATAACCCACCCCATTACTGCTATCACCATCATCGGGTTCATATCGGTCTGGAATAGTCTGGATACTGTGGTTGAGCAGATTTTGCAGTGGATAACGTGCCCGTGAGCTAGTTGCAGAATGTGAAACAGACACCGACCCACCCAACTCCCACGACCAGTTAGCCGTCCGCTGCCGATAATTTACCGGAATAGCCAGTGACAGATATTTTTGCGGGCTGTAATACCCGCCCTGACCTAGCGTATAACCGCTGAGGTCTTTTTGATAATGCCACCACATCCCGTTCAAACCGACGGTAACACGGCGGTTATCTTCGTTGATTAGCTTGTAATAATAACCCGTCATAAAGCGCAGCCGCTGGTTATCCGCCACATTCTGCCCGGTCAGATAGTGATAACTTAAATCGCTCCACACTCCGTGAGCCTCACCTCGGTCATAACTGGCTCCCAGGCTCACACCGTTGGCACGCACGCCCCCCCAGGTCACATTGGTATTCGGATCTTTGGCTCCAGCAAAGGCCAGCATCGAGCTGGATATTGGCCGACGTGACGCCGTGGCGGTCCAACCAATATGATTCCAACTATTGCTGTATGCCAGCCCACCGACCACATCAACGACATCAAAACCCATCGGTGTAGTACCGAGATCAGTTTCCCAACTGTCATTTTGCCAGCCCACGGCAACACTGGTACCCGTTGCCTGTTGATGTAGATTAGTCTGACATGGCTTTTCTGTCTGGTAACAGGTACCGGCTTTATATCGGGCATTCTTGTCAAAGGTCCCGGCATCCATCTGCACCGTATCTGTTCGTAAGAAAGCCCGACCATCAGCCAGCGAGGTATCTACCTGCAACATGGTGTTGTGCGCCTGGAGATCAGAGATCCCTTCCGTGCCGCTTGACCGCAGGTAGTCGTGATCAATCGTGATACGGGTATCCTGCTGGCGGTAAAGGTTAGCGGCATCAGAACGAATGCCCCGCTTAAGCCAGTCATCGGTGGCCTGATTGCGGGTCAGCAAGGTATAACTGTCGTTATCCGCCGCCAGTGTCGGTGTGATACCACTGGCTACCATGGCATGTTTGAAATCATCTTGTGCCGCAGCGGGTTGCCCCTGCGCTTGTGCTAATCGACCTGAATCACGAAATATCAATGCATTATCCTGTGAGGGCCCCCCTTTAGCTGCCGCCGGTTTCAAGCGCTGGAAGATCTCTGCCGCTTTTTGTGGCTCGCCCACGCCGTACCAGGCATTGGCTATCCGCCGCTGGGCGCTTGAGTTAGTCCCGTCACCGGAAAGTGGCTCATGTTGTAAATATTGGCGAGCGTCACTGAGACGGCCTTCGGCAATATAAGCCTCAATCTCACCCAGAATAGCATCGGGGTTTTGTGGCTCGCGCGCCCGAACTCGCTGATACCCCACCAGCGCTGTGTGATAGTCACCACGCTCCAACGCCCAATCAGCAAGCGTCAAGTCAATGGCAGTGTTGGCTGGCTGTTGACGTAATAGGGTTATCGCCCCCACTTCATCACCACTAGCCCGCAGTTGGCGAGCTAATGTCAGTAGCTGAGCAAATTTCAAGCGCTGGTCTAAAGCGCGGATATTATCGTTCCAGTGCAGGGTTAGCAGTGTTGCCAAATGCGCCAATGCCTGACTATCACGCCCGGTGCTGGAGAGATACAGCGCATAGGCATATACCTGCTCGGGATCTTTCGGCTTACGGCTCGCTAATTGGTGGAACTGTGCGTCAGCTTCCACCAAATGCCCCTCTTGCGCTAACGCTTGTGCCAGCCGGTAGGTTATCCAGACATCGTCCGGGGCCATCTTCAGCGCCTGGCGATATTTTTCCGCTACTTGATGCCATTGTTGCTGCGCCGCCAGATTTTCGGCTTGTTGTTTCAGCATATCGACTTGCAGGCTGTCTAATGTGTCATGCATTTTGGCTTGTTGACTGCGTGGTAAACTGCTCAGATAACTCAGTGCTTTTTGCGGCGATTCGCGCTGGTAGATATGGGTTAGCCCTCGTACCGCACTGCCGTTTGATGGGTCCAGACGGAGTGCCTGCTGATAATACTGCTCGGCCGTTTTATCATCATGACGGGCCACGGCAACATCAGCTAAACCAATCAATGCATAGCTGTCGCTGCCATCAATATGGCGCGCTTGCTGGTATTTCTGTTGTGCCACCCCGGTATTACCGGCTTTCAGCGCTTTATCCCCCTCGTCATTTAGCAGCCAGTAGCGATTGGTTTTTATCAGGCTGATCCACTTGTCGCTTTTCAGACCATCTTTATCTGATTTTTGCGCCAGTTCAAACAAGCGCAGAGCTTGGGCACGGTCACCACTACGGGCATATGCCAGACCCAGCGCGCCGAGTATCTCGGGGTCATTAGGTGCGGCAGCCAGTGCCTGTTTTAGTGCGGGGATAGCCGCCGCCCCGCCACCGCTGTCTACTTTTGCCAATCCACTTAAACGCGCTTGATAAGTCGGTGAAGCCAGCATGGCCTGCTGGCTGGCCAATGCTTGACGGGCGATATTAGCCTGAGGACCAGACGAGAAGATGTCGAGGAAATGGGTCAGCGCCGCCACGCTTTGTGGACTGACAGTCATGGTTTTGACAGTCTCCATCCACAAGTCTGCGGCATCTGAAGCTCCCACTGGGTCCGCGGCCACTTTCTCCAATGTGGCATAGCCTTGCGTGGCATTTTGCTGATTGAAATACAGGCGCGCCAAGGCCATTCGCAGCGCGACATTACCGGGGTATTGTTGGTCAAGCGCGGCTAATTTCTGGGTGGCGAGAGCTTCCTGCCCCGGTACACGTGCGACCAACCGCCAGTATTCCACAGCAAGATCCAGTGTTGGTGGTTTGCCTTGCAACAGTTGATCATATTGAACTTTGGCCTCAGTCACCCGCCCGGCGGTCGCTAACAGACGCGCTTGTTGTAATTGTTGGCGTACCTCCGGCTTAGTCAGCGCCAACAGCAGTTTAGCCCGCTGATAAGCCTCTGAGTCGGGTGCCAATTGTTGCAGCTTATCCAACTGTTTTTGTGCTTCAGCCAAATTACCCTGTCTCAGAGCTTGGCGCATTCCTGCCGCCACCACTTCCGGGTTATTCGAGTCCATCATATTCAAGCGATACAGTGATTGCTTAACCAACTCGTCTCTATTGGTTGCTTCCCCTAGCCGTACCTGCTCCAGTAAAAACTGGGTCGGTGAGATAGGCTCAGCGCCCTGCGCCGGAGTGGTAAAGGCTTGGGACAACAGCGCTAAGCTTAAGAGCCAGTATATTTTAATGTTGCGCATTGACTGTTCCATGAGGGCTGAAGCTCACCCTGACGATTGAAACTATAACGATGCTGCGCCCATCCCTGACCAAACAGTGTTAGCACCGCACTGTAATAGGCATCTGCGGGCGGTGGCGAATCTTGCACACGTTGTTGTTGCACGCTCAAGGTTTGCTGATTATAGGGTTCAGGGCTACTGGCTAAAAATGGCAGTAATGCCGCCGAGAACCCTTCCGATCCCTTACCACTGGTTTTACCGTTGCTGGTATCCGTATTTTCTGGTGGTACCCCACGTTGTTGGGTTACCGCCGCCATCGGCTGGAAGCGCTGGATTAATACAGCCTTTTCTGGGCTGTTATTGGACAACATACCAACCCACAAATAGCTGCGTATCGCATCGTAGCTACCGACATCGGGCCGTGTCTCATCAGGTTGCCAGCCTTTGCCCTCTTGCCAAACCACCCAATCAGGGGAGAAACCATAGGGTGCCGTTTCAAGCAATAAGCGCTGATTGACTTTAACCATCGCTTTCCACGGCCCCGCCAAAGAGGCAAAGCGGGCCAACAGTTGTGGCGGCAGATAACTCGGGTTGAGCCGCCAACGGTCATCATCATTAAAACCAATTTTCCCCGGCAATAGCATTTCGCCAAGGCCCGGAATATTCACCACTTCCTCTTGAGCAATACGTTGCAGCAACAAAGTACCCATCGTCTGGTAACGGCGGCTATCCCATAACCGCCCCGCTTCCAGCAAGCTGTATGCAATCCATAAATCCGCGTCAGAGGCCGAATTGGGGTCCAGAACATCCCAATTATTATCCTTGCGTTGTCCCCATAGCCATACCGGCAGACGTGCGGTTAAATCCCCGGCGGCCAGGTTGTTTTCCGTCCAGGACAATAATTGGTCAAAGGTTTCCCGATCATTGGCAACCAGAGCAAAAAACAACCCATAACTCTGTCCTTCCGACGTGGTGACTTTCCTCGGGCTGCTGGGATCAATAATGCGCCCGCCATCGCTGACATAGTCATGTTTGAACTGCTGCCATGCTGGCCAATCACATGTTGCTGCGCTACCAAAACTGACGAGCAGCAGGGCACAGATCTGTCGCTTAAACATCACGACCTTCAACGTCAATCTCGCTCATCAGGTGATAACCGGCGGCGACTGATCAGACGTAATACACGCCAGACCATCATTGCAGCCATAACCACGACCAATACGGCCACCCCTGCCAACAGTACCGGATGGGTAGATAAGGTATGCCAGATACGTTCCCACCACGGTAAATGACCGACATCATAGGTCTCACCAACCCGCAGGCTGTTGACGCCCGACTCGCGAATAACCGCGACTGAGCCAAATATCGCTTCGCGTTTGCCAGTATCGAGCATGGCATTGTTCAGCAAGGTATAACCACGCGAGCTGTCGGCCAATAACGCCACAATACTGCGCTGAGGGAAGTGAGGTGACTGTAGACCGATAATCGCCGACATCGCCCCTTCAGAGCTTATCGTCGCCTGGCTGTCTGCTACCCAATCTGATTGCGGTACCATCATGGTTGGTAAGCCGGTTTGCCGATTTGGCATTTTTACCCAACTCAGGGTCTGTTCCACCAGTACGTTAATCTTTCGATCATTGCGCAGTTCTGGCGGAATGGCGCCAATAATCAACACATCCGCATCTTTCTCCGCCGCCTGTGACCAATCATCGGTAATGTTAATACCGACCGCGGGGTAACCCACCTGCGCCCCGATATTTCCCACCGCATTGAGTAGGGTGGTTATCTGTGCTGGCGCCGGGTTTGGTGTTACCAGAACTAGCGTTTCGGAGAGATCAGCCATACGGCTGAAGGGGAATCCAGCATTGGCAAATGCCCGTAGATCAGGCATTTCCATAAAGTGACGGTAACCGGAGAAATCAATAGTAGAGTTACCGTCAATTACCGCGTGATTCGGCGCGGTAGAATAGGTTTCACATCGCCCCTCGGCACCGCTTGCCAGCAAGGTGCTGTAATCAAAATCAAAACGTAATTGGTTAGTCGCGCCCAGTTTCAAGGACGGAATGCTTAGCCTTTTGGCAGCATCCTGTAAGCCTTGTAGCAGTGGCAGACGCAGGATCTTACTGTCTTCGGGCATATTCGGTGACAGTGGGTAATCCTGCACAAACTGATTATTCAAGCTAATACTTAAGCGGGAACCATCCATCAAACGTGTTGAGGTGTAACGATATATCAAGCGCATATCGATACCAGCACTGCGAGTCAAGAACAAATCCGGTGGCAGATTCATCGCTAATGAAATCGGCGGCGGCAGTAATCCCGATGTTTGCAGTTGCTCAGGATATTGCTGCAACTCAGCAAATGTCATCGGGCGGTCGGTACGCACCCAATTTGGTGCATCATAAGGCAGGCGAGGTGCTAATGGCTCAACCTTATCCACCGTTACATTCTGACCACGAAACAGAATATTGCCTTGCGCGATCCCCTGTGCCGCAGTAATCAGGTCATTATCATCGCGCCCCAGAATCAGCAATAACTTCACATACGGGTTATTCGGATGACTGATGATTTCCACCGTTGGCGCTTTCACCGGCGGGTAATCTTTTAGGAAATCAGGGCGTTGAGCATTAGTCGCGAATACTACGCCATGCTGAGTAGGCAGTTGGTTATACAATACCGGGAAGTTCTGCCCATGCCATTGCGCCTTATCACCAAACCATGAGGCCAGAATAGCGGCGGCCCGCTGCTGCGACACATCAGGTGCAGCAGCAAATATCACGGGTAGAATCAGCGGGCGATTATCTCTGGCATCAAAAAATGGCTCAGGAAAGTGGGATAAATCATTTTTAACCAGCAGCGATTGATAGCGCAAATCCAGTGAGCTGGACTTACTGACATCCAACCACAGGGTATTGCTCGCTGGGTTCTCACAGATATTTTGATAATGGCCGACAAAAACTAACCGCAAGCGGTTGAAATCAGTGATGTAACGCGGATCGATCGGTAATTGAAGGTGGGTGGGTTTACCAAGCTGATCTTTGGTGATCGCCATGACGCCCATCAGTTCATCATTCAGCAAAATTTTCACCTGCGACTCCACCGGGATCAGCGAAGGTGATGGCGTAAACTCAAGATTCAAGGTCGCATGAGTCACCACCTCATCACTGCGCACGCCGAACTCAAGCTGGCCTTCAGGGTTAGTGCCACGCAAGGAGAAGGTCCCCGGCGGCGGCGCGATTTTGGCAAACGAATATTCTACGTCGCGCATCGGTACATCACCCGATATTGCGGGTATCTGCGCCACGTCAGTGGCCATGACCGCCGATTGAGCTGACGGTACCGTTGGAGTTTCAGCATGGGTGAATGACGTCAATCCCAAAGCCAATGCGGTAAACCATGTTATTTTTCTCATCACCATACCATCATCAATGTTGAGCCACTGTCTGGCCTTGGCTACTCGGAGCCTGATTCTTACCGACGCCATGGGGTACAAATGACGCTATCCAGGCAATCAGGGAAGTAAATCCTACCAATACATTTCGCATTACCGGTGGCGCATAGCTGGCCATACGGACATATCCTCTAAAGCCCAGCGCCAACACATCGCGCAGACTTTCAATCGGCTTATCTTCAGGAAAACCATCCTGCCACAGCGCCCAGGTATCGGCACGGGCAAAGGTACACTGTATAAAATCAATATGTTGTGCCACGCTCAGTTGATGCATTCGCATCCCGGCTTTAGTGCCGAAGGCTCGGGTCACCTCACAGGGGAAGGTGTACTCCTGCGCCCCACGTTTGAGCAGTAAATGAACCGCCTCACCCTCTTGCAGTAATCCGGCTTCGCGCATTTCAATCCCCACGCCACCATCGGAATAGTCGCGCAATGTACAGGAGAACAAGTGACCATCAGCACGGGCTACTGCGGCTGGCATGGCTATCTCGACCCGGTGTGACTGGCGCACTTGTTTAGCTTCAACTGCCACCGCGACGGCACCGCCTAAAATCGTCATGTTATAAATCACCCACACCAAGCTGATAACCACCGTCATAATTTCATTCGACGGGCCATGACCCAAACGCCACAAACCCGCAATCAGGCCGGCAACGTTGAGAAGAACCAGCGCGATATACGGGCGGGTGATCACCCAATCCACATGCTGCTCTTCAACCAACCCCCCTTTCGACGTCACATTAAACGTTCCTTTGTGTGGGCTGAGAAGTGCCATGGTGGTCGGACGGGCGATATACCATGCCAACACCGTTTCATAGATTTCACTCCAGAAGGAATGGCGGTATTTCCCTTGCAGGCGGGAGTTGGTCAGACTGGCATGGATCATATGCGGCAACACATAGAGTGCAATCGCCAGTGCCGGAGCAAAAATGATGTAAGCATGCAGCAACAAGAAAGCCAGCGGAGCGGTTAGAAAGATTAAGCGTGGAATACCGGATAAAAAGTGCAGCATGGCATTGGCATAACATAAGCGCTGGACTAACTTCAGCCCCTTACCCAGTAGCGGATTATCCAGCCGGAAGATCTGAACCATGCCCCGCGCCCAGCGGATACGCTGCCCGATATGCGCCGATAAACTCTCTGTTGCCAAGCCTGCGGCCTGCGGAATGCGGATATAGGCGGAGGAGTATCCTTTACGGTGCATACGCAACGAGGTATGGGCATCTTCAGTCACTGTTTCTACCGCAATACCGCCAATAGCATCTAACGCACTGCGGCGCAGCACAGCGCAAGAGCCACAGAAGAAGGTGGCATCCCACATATCGTTACCGTCTTGCACCAAGCCATAAAACAGTGTGCCTTCATTCGGCGTCTGACGAAAACGCCCCAGGTTTCGCTCAAAGGGGTCGGGAGAGAAAAAGTGATGCGGCGTCTGGAGTATGCCCAACTTGGTATCTTTAAAGAACCAACCCAACGTCAGTTGCAGGAAAGAACGGGTCGGCACGTGGTCGCAGTCAAAAATGGCGACAAACTCACCGTTAGCCTGTTTCAGTGCATGGTTAATGTTACCGGCTTTAGCATGCTCGTGGGTGGGTCGGGCAATGTAGTGCACCCCGACCTCAGCAGCGAATGCTTTAAACGCGGGTCGGTTACCATCATCCAAAATATAGATATTGATTTTGTCTTTTGGCCAATCAATACCAAGAGCGGCATAAATAGTTGGTTTAACCACGCCAAGATCTTCGTTATAGGTCGGCACCATCAAATCAATGGTCGGCCAACTATTGATATCATCCGGCATTGCCACCGGCTGGCGATTAAGCGGCCAAATGGTCTGGAAGTAACCCAGCACCAGCACCACCCAGGCGTATGTTTCAGCGAACAGCAACAATAAGCCGCATACCAGACTGACGGGGTCATCCCAGTTCAGAGTTTCGGTATAGCGCCACCACAGATAGCGGCAGGAGACGGTTAAAGACAGCACGATAAGCATTAAGGTTGGTAAGCGACCCGGCACCCGTCGCACCACCATCGCCAACGCCCAAAGCAACAGCACAAAAACGAACTGCGCCATCATGCCAAACGGCTGAGAAATACACAGCAACGCTAATATGCCGGTAAAAATACCCAAAATAATAAACAGGACCCGGCGGGTGCGCTTTGATGACGGGGTTAATCGGGTGATAAGCGATTGTTCCAGTCGCTGGAGTTCAAAACGTTCGGGCATATTCCCCAGCCAACGGATATAACCTTGTCTGGTATGTTTTACCCACTTTTTGCCGACTGCGGCAGGCTGGTGCCTCTTTTCATTGCGCGATTCAGGATAGGTCAGTAGCAGCCACAGCCCTTGCAAGAGATACCGTAGGCCATCGCCAAGCCGTGGGCGAATAGGTGAAATCTGTGGGAACCAGTAAGTGCGGTTTTGTATTACACGTTGCCAACTGGGCGACTCCAGACGCAGAAAAATCCAGCACAACGGCAGCGCCAACGTGGTCAAAAAGGCGGTGAGCACGGTGCAACCTTGCTGCATATACAGATGATAACGACGGCGCATCCCCTGATAAACCGGGGTCAGAAATAACATCCGCATCAAGTAGTTCATAACCTGTTGTTCGCCACAGTAATCAAACACCAATTTGCCAGTGTGGTGACCTCTTCAGCAGCCAAACTTTGCTCACTGTATTCACCCAATGGTTGTTTGGCCGCCAACGCTTCAGCCATTGCTTCATCGCGATGAATAAATGTAGGCAATAAGTTATCTAGGCTTTGTAGCCAAAGCTGATGTAAATCCTGTTGTAGATGGCTACTGGCAGAAAATTGGTTCAGCAGGAAATGGCAGTCGACAGGCAGATTTTGCTGATGTAGACGAATATGACAACTGGCATCGGCATGGATCAATACCAGCACCAGATCAGCCAGCGCTAAAATTTGGCGCGTGAATATACTATCACCCGCAGGGATATCCAATAGAATCCAGCAATCGGGCGCGCTGGCTTGCAACGCAGACAGGTTTTCTCGCCATTGACCGGGGTGCTGTTGTAAGGACGAGTTCAGTTGCTCAGTTTCAATGAGAGTTAGTTGGCCAAATGGCAGAAAATCCAACCCTTCGGTATAGCGCATCGCCCCTTGCTGCCAACCTTGGCCCTCAATTTCAGCTTTGGCCCAACCACGGGTTTGATCAAACGGCATATTGAAATGCAACCGCAATAAATTATCCGGTGAAAAATCGATCACCAGAACTGATTCCTTCAGTTGTTGCAATGCCCAAGCAAGCGCGGCGGTTACCGATGTGGTACCAGTCCCCCCTCTTATCCCTTGTAACGCCAGTACCGGCATAAACTATTCACTCCCTGTGGATTGTGCCAGTTCAGCCAACAATGGCCAGCGAGCCATCATCTGAGTTAATCGTTCCTGACGGACGATATCGATATAACTTAACGTTGGTAATGAGAAAGCCTGAGTTAATGCTAGTAGATCATCCTGAGATTCGAGCGATGTTTTGGCGTGAAATCGATTTATTATGGTTTTCATTTATCCGCCTTTAGAAAATAGGCTATGGTAATTAATTATAACAATAATTCGAGTATACTTTCTCCCAATAAGATGAGTCTTAGATTATTATCACGGTAAAGACATTGGTTAATAATTATTGCAATGTTACAATTGTTCACTGAATTTATCCAGTAATTGGCCCAATCGCATTTTAACCAAGCAGATAAAGAATCTATGCCACGATCTTTCACATTAGGTATTCGAAAAATCTGGGATGAATTAGCCGTGATGCAGGCGCCTGGGTTTTATTGGGTCAATATTGAACGTCAAATTGATGCTAATTTATTCTGTCAGCAACTTATTCGTAACCAATCTGAAAATACTCGGGCCGCCTTGATTTGTTGCGGGCTAAAACCTGAGAAATTACTGGCAAATATTGTGGGTTATGGCCCCTATAAATTGCCACTTTTTACCTTACCGGCACAAAGAAAAGCATTACTACATTTAACTCAAGATTTAATGCGTTCATTACGGCCGCAACAGCGACTGTTCATTCTGTTAGCACCGGCCAGTTTATGGCAAACATTCACTGGCGAAGAGATGCAGCAGTGGCTACAGCATATTCAGCAATGGCTGGAGGCGCAAAACTGTACGTTAATCGTAATTTGCCACAGTTCTGGTATTAATAAAGTTAAGAATCAACTAGTTAGCCAGCATCGTTATTTACAAGGATTGGCTAGCCTGCAATGGCAGCAAGATAATGCCCAGTATGTTGCCTCTTGGTGGAGCACTGAAAAAGGGGTTACCGCCAATCAGTTAGTCCGATTAGAAGCAGATGAACAAGGCTGGAGCATGGCGGATGAAGTTCAACAGGCACTGCCGCTTTCACGTAATGATGAGCATCTGTATTTGGCGGAGCGCACTATTTTGGAAGGCGCTCCGCCACTCTCTACCAACTGGCAACTACTTGATAATAATGTAGTATTGGCGCAGCGGGCAATAAGTGCTCATGCCGCCACATTGATTTTTGCCCTTAATCAAAGTGAGCAAATTGACGATTTAGCACATCAGATCCATAACATACGCCGCCAACGGGGTGATGCTATCAAAATTGTGGTGCGTGAAATGAACGCCAGCCTGCGTTACAGCGATGAACGTTTATTGCTGGCCTGCGGCGCGAATCTGATCGTGCCTCACATCGCACCGCTGTCACGCTTTCTTACCATGTTAGAAGGTATTCAGGGCCAACATTCCTCTCGGCATGTTCCTCAAGATATCAATGCGTTATTGGAGGCGTTACGCCCACTTCAGCTTAAAGGTTATTTACCTCCCGCTGAGTTCTGCCACTCTGTTTTGCAACTGATGAACAACACGCTGCTGCCAGAAAACGGCAAAGGTGTCATGGTTGCTCTGCGGACAGTCCCTGGGTTACAGGCCAGACAAGCACTAACACTGTGCCATCTACGCCGCTATGGTGATGTGGTAACGGTAGCTGATAACCACGTGGTATTATTCCTTTCTACCTGCCGTATCAATGATTTAGATACCGCTCTGAAGTATATATTCTGTTTGCCGGTGGCTGAAATTTTCAGTAATCAACGGGTGTGGTATCAGGATCAGGCAATTATCGCTGAGATTCATCGGATGAATACCCCCGATGCATGGCAAATGACCGGTGACAAAAAATCCTATACGCAACAAATTGATACAGCTGAGCAAGCCGAAGTTAGCCGACGAGTCCCCGTGCCTCTGGCACTGAATGTCGGACCGAACAAGGAGCGAACCCAATGAATCTCAACGATATCTGGCAAATCCTGCTGTGCGCTGCGGTTATCTTTTTCCCTCTGGGTTATGTAGCACACCGTTGGTTTCCACGCTGGTGGGAGAAAAGACAACATCTGTTTTTATCTGCGCGATATTTAAAATCAGAAGGGGTTTGGTTGCGTAATGGCTCCTCTTCACTGACGAAGAAACAACCATGAATGCAAAGAATAAACTGCAAGAATCACCGAGCCCGTGGCGCTATTGGCGTGGTCTTGGCGCATGGAACTACTATTTCCTGCTAAAGTTTGCCTTGCTGTGGTTTGGTTACCTGAACTTCCATCCGCTGGCTAACTTGGTGTTTATTGCTTTCCTGCTATTTCCGATCCCGGCCTATAGGGTCCACCGCTGGCGTCACTGGATTGCGATACCAATAGGTATTGGTTTGCTATATCACGACACCTGGCTACCGGGGCTCAACAGTATCCTGAGCCAAGGCTCGCAGATTACGGGCTTTAGCTTCAGTTATCTAATTGAATTAATTAGCCGTTTTATTAACTGGGCCATGATAGGGACCGCCTTTGTTATTCTGGTGGGCTACCTGTTTATTTCACAGTGGATTCGAGTGACGGTTTTTGTTGTTGCAGCCATGATTTGGCTGAATGTTGCCAGCATCGCCGCACCGGCATTTTCTCTGGCACCTGCCGCTGAAACGTCGGTAGCATCATCTCCAGTAACACTAGGGGCTGAGCCGCCAACGCCTAATATTCATCAAGTGGCGGCCAATGGCCCACCAACCGATGCCAATCTGACGGCTTATCTGAATGCATTTTATGAGCAGGAGAAAACCCGCCATACGGCATTCCCTACATCGCTGCCAAAAGATGCGCAACCTTTTGATTTGTTAGTTATTAATATCTGCTCGCTGTCTTGGTCAGACATTGAAGCTATCCAACTGGATAAGCACCCGCTGTGGAATAAGTTTGATATTCTGTTCAAGAACTTCAACTCTGCCACCGCCTACAGTGGCCCAGCCTCTATTCGACTACTGCGCGCCAGTTGTGGCCAGTCATCGCACAAAGACCTCTATCTGCCACAAGAGCAGCAGTGTTATCTGTTTGATAATCTTGCGAAACTTGGCTTCACATCTCAGTTGATGATGGACCACTCAGGTGTATTTGGTAATTATCTGCAAAACATTCAAGATGACGGCAATATGCGCGCGCCGCTGATGTCACAAAAAGGCATCAGTAATCAATTGGCGTCCTTCGATGGTGAGCCAATTTACAATGATCTGGAACTGCTCAACCGCTGGCTGGAACAGCAGCAGAAAGGGGGGGATAGCCGCAGCGCAACCTTCCTGAATATCATACCGTTACATGATGGTAACCGTTTCGTTGGTACCAATAAAACGGCTGATTACCACGCTCGCGCCCAAACGCTATTTGACCAATTGAATACGTTTTTGGCGGCGTTGGAAAAATCAGGCCGCAAAGTTATGGTGGTGGTGGTACCAGAGCATGGAGCCGCGCTGGTTGGCGATAAAATGCAGATGTCCGGCCTGAGGGATATCCCCAGCCCAAGTATCACGCATATCCCTGTTGGGATTACGTTAATGGGAATCAAAGCGCCACAGCCCGCCAGCCCGGTGATTATCAATACGCCAAGCAGCTATCTGGCGCTTTCTGAATTAGTATCACGTATGGTCGATGGCAAAGTATTTACTGCGCCGACTATCAATTGGCAGACCCTGACACAAGGATTGCCGCAAACAGCGGTAATATCGGAAAACGATAATGCCATTGTGATTCAATATCAGGGAAAACCTTATATTCGATTAAATGGCGGTGACTGGGTGCCTTACCCACAATAAAAACCGAATAGTATTGTCTTCGGCTATTTGATAAAGGGTGCATTCATTGCACCCTTTATTATTCACATATCAACAAAATGATGTTTACATCGATAGTGACTGCATTTGCCAGATAGAACTAAAAATGTGATCTATATCATTTTAAGTGAATGTTAATCTCGACCTAAATAACAGGAGTACTCGGTTATTAAGTCACATTCAGCAATATTAAATTGTTGCGTAACTATTTATTTACAATATTACATTCACATTTACAGTAATTATTTTTAAAATGAAGTTATAAATAGTCAGTGGAAGGCTATTTTCAGTTATAAAAAAACGCCGAATTATCGGCGTTGTTGTAATTGATATCGCACTCGTCGATTGGACCCCAACCAACAGCGCTGGGGCCTTAACTCGTGTTAGCTGGCTTTTTCTGCTTCATCCTGATCAACCGCAAAGCAGGCGACCATTTGATCACCATATTGCTTCAGTTGCGGCTGTAGTTGGGTGCAAGTCCCAAACGCCCGACGACAACGGGCATTAAATGCGCACCCCGGTGGCGGGCTCATGGGGCTAGGTAGCTCACCCGTCAATTTAATTCGCTCACGGCGCATATCAGGGTTCAGCCGAGGGGTAGCAGAGAGCAATGCCTGTGTATAAGGGTGGCGTGGGTTATTAAAAATGGCTTCTTTACTGCCTTTCTCAACACAGCGCCCCAGATACATCACCATCACTTCATCAGCAATGTGCTCAACCACTGATAAATCATGGGAAATAAAGACATACGACAGACCCAGTTCCTGCTGCAAATCCATCATCAGGTTCAATACCTGAGCCCGCACCGAAACATCCAGTGCAGAAACCGGCTCATCGGCAATCACCACATCGGGATTCAACATCAGCCCACGAGCAATGGCAATACGCTGGCGCTGACCGCCGGAAAACATATGGGGATAACGGTCATAATGCTCGGTTTTTAGGCCGACCTTTGCCATCATTGCCAATGTTTTCTCACGCCGCTCTTTGCTGTTGAGATTAGTATTGATTTGCAGTGGCTCTTCCAGAATCTGCCCCACTTTCTTACGTGGGTTCAGCGAGCCATAAGGGTTCTGGAACACAATTTGAATCTTCTGACGCCGTAGTTTTTCCGCACTTTCATCCGGCTTAAGCAAATCCTGACCCTGGTAGTAAAGCTCACCGCCAGTTGGGATCTCTATCATGGTCAGCAAGCGGCCCAGTGTGGATTTACCACAACCGGACTCGCCAACCACGGCCAATGTTTTACCGCGCTCCAAGGTGAAAGAAACCCCATCCAGTGCTTTAACCAGACGCTCTGGTGCAAAGAACCCTTTTTTGACCGGATAGTATTTTTTCAGGTCGATAGCCTGTAATAGCGGCTTGGATACCTGTGATTCTTTTTTCATATCAGTTGGTTGGCTCATAAGGTCGGCCTCCCCGCATCATCGAGCGGTGTATGACATTTAACCTGACGCCCCGCTGGCCCCAGCAGTTCTGGCTCTTCACGGCGGCAACGATCATTGGCATACGGGCAACGTGGGTTCAATAAGCACCCGTCAGGACGGTCATATTTACCCGGTACCACACCCGGTAACGACGCCAGACGCGCTTTATCCTGAGCAAACTCCGGTAAGGCTCGTAACAATGCCTGAGTGTACGGGTGCCGTGGCGCGCGGAAGATTTCCGAGGCTTTACCGGTTTCCACTACCTGACCGGCATACATCACAATAATATGATGAGCCGCCTCAGCCACCAGTGCCAGATCATGGGTTATCAACAGCAGCGCCATATTTTCACGCTGCTGTAACTCCAGCAGCAATTCAATAATCTGGGCCTGAATGGTCACGTCCAGCGCAGTCGTTGGCTCATCAGCAATCAACAATTTCGGCCGACAAGCAATCGCCATCGCAATCATCACGCGCTGGCTCATCCCACCGGAAAGCTGATGCGGATACACATCCAGACGTGACGCGGGATCAGGAATGCCCACCAGCGTCAGCAAATCCACCGCCCGCTGACGGCGGGTTTTACGGTTGCCGCCCTGATGCACCTTCAGCGCTTCCATAATCTGAAAACCGACGGTATAGCACGGGTTCAAACTGGTCATCGGGTCCTGGAAGATCATGGCCACTTCCGAACCCACTAACTGACGTCGCTCTTTCTCGGAAATCTTGGTCAGGTCACGGCCATTAAACTCCAACTTGTCAGCCATCACTTTGCCGGGGTAATCAATCAGTCCCATAATCGCCAGTGAACTGACCGACTTACCGGAACCGGATTCACCCACAATCCCTACCACCTGCCCTTGCTCAATGCTGTAGCTAATACGGTCTACGGCCTTGAACGGCGCACCTTCGTCACCGAAGTGCACCGATAATTTATCTACATTTAAAAGTGCCATCTCTCTCTACCTCTGTTACTGCTTGAGTTTGGGGTCGAGAGCATCACGCAGGCCGTCCCCCATCAGGTTAAACGCCAGAACCGTCAGCAGGATCGCCACACCGGGGAAGGTCACGACCCACCAGGCGCTTTGGGCGAACTGCAACACGTCAGAGAGCATGGTGCCCCATTCCGGTGTTGGCGGTTGCGCACCCATGCCGAGAAAGCCGAGAGCCGCCATATCCAGAATGGCGTTAGAGAAGCCGAGAGAAGCCTGCACGATTAACGGCGCAAGGCAGTTGGGCAGGATATTGATAAACATCTGGCGCATCGCACCCGCCCCAGCCACTCTTGAGGCCGTTACGTAGTCGCGGTTAACCTCAACCAGCACCGCGGCACGGGTTAAACGCACATAATGCGGCAAGGCAACAAAGATCAATGCGAGCGAGGCGTTAACGATGGAGGGGCCAAATACCGCCACCAGCACTAATGCCAGCAACAGGCTTGGCAGTGCCAGCATGATATCGACAACACGCATGATGATGGCATCAACGATACCGCCAAAATAACCGGCCAATAAACCGAAAATCACGCCCATCACCAGTGATAGCACCACCACCAGACAACCCACCAGCAGCGAGAGGCGAGCACCGTACATCAGGCGAGATAAGACATCACGGCCCACATCATCGGTACCCAGCAGGAATTTCCAACTGCCGCCCTCTTCCCAGACCGGCGGTTTCAGTAACGCATCACGAAATTGCTCTGCCGGCCCGTGCGGGGCAAGCCAGGTAGCACCGGCAGCAATCAATAGCATAATAATAATGTAGAACAGGCCGATAACAGCCCCTTTATTGCGCTTGAAATAGTGCCAAAACTCCTGCAATGGAGTCATCGGCTTCGGCGCACTTTTTACTGTAGACTCAGTAAGTTGAGACATTCTGCGCCCCTTATTTCTTGTGACGAATACGCGGGTTAACTACGCCATAGAGCACATCTACCAGCAAGTTAACTAAAATAATCATGATTGCGACCAGCAACACACCACCCTGAACCACTGGGTAATCACGGCGTTGCAAAGCATCCATCAGCCAGCGCCCTAACCCCGGCCAGGAGAAGATGGTTTCCGTCAGGATAGCGCCTGCCAGCATGGTACCAACCTGCAAACCAATCACGGTAACCACCGGCAGCAAAGCATTACGCAGTGCATGGACCACAATCACCCGCATCCGGCTCAGGCCTTTCGCCCGCGCAGTACGGATATAATCTTCACCCAAGACTTCCAGCATCGAGGAGCGCGTCATACGCACGATGACGGCAAGAGGGATAGTCCCTAAAACGATGGCAGGCAAAATCATATGCATCACCGCGTCTTTGAAATCACCCGGCTCACCCCAAACAAAGGTGTCAATCAGCATAAAACCAGTCAAAGGCAGGCTGTCATCAAGGAACACCGTATCACTGACGCGCCCGGAAACCGGAGTCAGGTTCCATTGGACCGAGACCAACATAATCAGCATGATGCCCCACCAGAAGATAGGCATCGAATAGCCGGTAAGGGAGATCCCAACAGCGGTGTGATCGAATATTGAACCGCGTTTAACTGCCGCCAACACCCCCACCGGAATACCCACCGCGATAGCAAACAGCATCGCGCAGATCCCCAGTTCCAGTGTCGCTTTAAAGCGTGGGACGAACTCTTCCCAGACAGCAATACGGCTTTTCAGCGAGATGCCGAGGTCGCCATGTAATACGCCATTCACATAATGGAAGTATTGTTGATAGAGAGGCTTGTCTAGCCCCATTTCCGCCATGATTTGAGCATGACGCTCGGTGGAGATGCCGCGTTCCCCAGCCATGATGGTCACCGGGTCACCCGGGATCATATGGACAAAAGCAAAGGTCAGCAAAGTAATGCCGATAAACGTTGGGATAACTAACCCCAAACGTCGGAGTATGAACTGCAACATATCCCGAACTCTCTGTGTAGAATGCCGGGCTGCTCGTGGGCAACCCAGCTTATTAAAACCTTCCTAATAAGCTATTTTACTTGCCATTTTGACCTAGGGCAGTGCTCACCACCGTCACGTAGCCATGATTTACAAGGTCATGGTGTCCGCTCCAGTGCTTGCGCGCTGTCCATGCTCAAAATTTCTGCGACAATGACACTTATTGGGAGAGGTTATATGGCTCACATCTGTATCTGTTTTAACCTATACCCTTCATACTTCAAACTGCATGTGCGTTGGCTACACTCAATCACCCGAATCACTTACTTCAGTAAGCTCATCGGGACTCATTCGCTTGCCGCCTTCCTGCAATTCGAATTATTTTGGGTATCAATAAGAAACCGGCGAATATGCTTTTACACATACTCACCGGTCTTATGCACGGTTAAAATTAATCCAGGGACACGTTCTCGAAATGGTGTTTACCCAACGGATCTACAACATAACCCTTCACTTCTTTACGCACTGGCTCATACACAGTTGAGTGAGCAACAATCAGCGCCGGAGCTTGATCATGCATAACAACCTGAGCTTGTTTGTAAAGTGCGACACGTTTGTCATGATCAGACTCAGCACGAGCAGGCTGAATCACGTCTTCAAACGGCTTATAACACCATTTGGAGTAGTTGGAACCTTGCTTGGCCGCATCACAGCTAAACAGGGTGGCGAAGAAGTTGTCTGGGTCCCCATTGTCCCCAGTCCAGCCCATCATCACCGTTTCATGCTCGCCGTCTTTAGCACGCTTGAGGTATTCGCCCCACTCGTAAGTCACTATCTTGGCTTTCACACCAATTTTCGCCCAATCAGACTGGATCATTTCAGCCATACGACGGGCATTCGGGTTGTACGGACGCTGAACTGGCATTGCCCACAGATCGATAGCGAATCCATCTGGTAGGCCCGCTTCTTTCAACAGCTCTTTCGCTTTAGCCGGATCGTAAGCGTAATCTTTCACGTCATCGTTGTAGCCCCACATAGTCGGTGGGATCAGGTTCTTGGCTGCTTGACCAGCACCCTGATAAACCGCATCAATAATCGCTTCTTTGTTAACAGCCATGGTCAACGCCTGACGAACCTTCACGTTATCCAATGGTTTTTTCTCAACGTTGAAGGAGAGGTAACCGACGTTCAAGCCAGGTTGCTCCATCAGGTTGATGGTTTTGTCTTCTTTCATGCGAGCAATGTCAGCCGGGTTAGGGTATGGCATAACCTGACATTCATTTTTCTGCAATTTAGCGTAACGGACTGACGCATCTGGTGTAATAGAGAACACCAAACGATCAATTTTCGGCTTAGTACCCCAGAAACCCTCAAAGGCTTTGTACAGGATACGGGAGTCCTTTTGGTATTGTTGCAACTGGAATGGGCCGGTACCGATTGGGTTCAAATCGACTTTTTCCGGGGTGCCTGCTTTCAGCATCTTGTCGGCATATTCAGCAGACAGGATAGAGGCAAAGTCCATCGCCAGATCGGCAAGGAATGGCGACTCAGGACGCGCCAATTCAAAACGCACGGTGTTGTCGTCAACTTTAACCACATTGGTGATCAAATCACCCATACCCATGCCCTGGAAGTATTCATAGCTGCCGCCAGACACTTTATGGTACGGATGTTTGTCATCTTTCTGACGCATGAAGGAGTAGATCACATCGTCAGCATTGAGATCACGGGTCGGTTTGAAGTCTTTATTATCTTGCCACTTCACGCCTTTACGCAGATGGAAAGTATAGCTTTTGCCATCTGGGCTAACTTCCCACTTTTCAGCCAGACCAGGTTCAATTTCGGTAGTACCGAGTTTGAATTCAACCAGACGGTTGTAGATGGGTACCGAGCTGGCGTCATACGTTGTGCCAGAGGTAAAGAGCTGCGGGTTGAAACCCTCAGGTGAACCTTCAGAACAATAGACTAATGTTTTTGCTTGTACACTGGCCGCCACGGTCAGTGCAATCAGCCCAATACCGAATTTCAGTATCCCTGTTTTTCCCAAGGAAATCGTCATCGCTTGTGCTCCATTATGGTGATGTGTGTTGTGTGTACGGCCAGACCCTATAATTTTTTCGTCCGTGGACTGTACCGTTTTGGCTCATTAGCCGCAGGGATGCGGGATTGAGATGTCGGATAAAAGCTATCACGACAGCAATTTTGAATGCATTGAATCACCCAAACTGCTCTCTATGACTCCCCCTGAGGGTACCAATTTGGCAACAGTTGGTGGCAACGTCAATACGGTCTGAAAGGTTTTATCAAGACAATGAGAAACAGCATGCAAACATAAAAAAAACTTCTCGTTAACATTATTAGCATGAAAAATTATGCTAGCGGTAATATGCCAGCGATATTGACTGGCTAATTAGAATAAAGCAGTCGCAACATCCAGTGACAAACGAAAAAACTTTGTTGCTAAATGATGCATATCTGGTCGGATTTTTTTGTAATCTCGACAGAAAACAGGAGGAAATGCTGTCGTGACAGCCGATAAGTGACGTGATCGTTGTCACATCCAGCCAGAATTTCACACATCTTGCGTGCCGTTAAAAAAGCAAAGTCAGCTTGCCCCCCCCCTCACCGTCCAAGAGATAGCAAGGCTTCATACGAAAGTGCACCCTAATGGTGCCCCTTATGAGTGCATGACTGCGCAACAGATATTATCGGTGACCAAATCATGTCAGTGGGGGCGATTTAGATTAAGGAAATAGCGGGATGGATAGGCAAATTTGGCAGAAAAAACACAAAAAAAACCCTGACTTAAAAGTCAGGGTTCTTAAATTTGGTCGGCGAGAGAGGATTCGAACCTCCGACCCACTGGTCCCAAACCAGTTGCGCTACCAAGCTGCGCTACTCGCCGAATCGGGGCGCATCTTACTGCTACGATTTTTGGCCGTCAATCACTTTTTAACAAACGCTGAGTGACTGTTGTTAAAAACATCACCAACGGCTAAAACTGACGCATTTGCACGTAAATCAGGCTTCCGCTTGCTTTAATTCTGGCGATTGCGCCCGTAGGAATGGCAGCAAGAAGAATGCAGATAAACAGGCCGCAATGGAAATAACCACAAAGAAACCATTCCAGTGCCAAACCTCCATCACGCGGGCAATGGGGTAGCCAGATAAGGCCGCACCCAAGTAGGCAAACAACCCAACAAAACCGGTAGCAGCTCCCGCAGCATCCTTATGTGAGCATTCAGCGGCAGCCATACCAATTAACATCTGCGGGCCAAAAATGAAGAAGCCAATGGCAAAGAAGCAACTCGCCTGCAAGATGTAACTGACACCCGGCATAATCCACAACGACGCCACCGAGAGGAAAATTCCAATAGCAAATATCAAGTTCATTGGCCCACGGTTGCCACGGAACCACTTATCAGAACCCCAACCTGCCACCAACGAGCCAATAAAACCCCCCACCTCGAACAGTGAAATCGCCGAGTTGGCCGTCATCAATGAATAACCTTTCTCTTGTGTCAAATAAAGGTTACCCCAGTCATTGATAGCAGTACGAACGATATAAACCAGCACGTAAGATACCGCCAGCAACCAGATATATTTGTTGGTTAATACATAGCGCTTCACAATCTCTTTATTTGATAGCCCCTGGCCTTCAGATTCCTGGACCAATTCCATCGCATCATTGCGCCACTTACCCACACTCGGCAACCCCATCGTGCTCGGCTTATCACGCAAGCGCCAACACATCAGTAAACCGATCACCACACCGATAATACCAGGGATAATCATGCCGTAACGCCAGCTAAAGTGCAGAGAAATAAAGCCGACCAACAAGGGAATCAGTGCACCACCAAAGTTATGCGAAGTATTCCACATCGCCCACCAACCCCCGCGTTCTGAGCGCGAATACCAACTGGTCAGGATTTTGGAACAAGGCGGCCAACCCCAACCTTGGAAGAAGGCATTAAGGATCCACAAAGAACCAAACACAAGCAGTGACGAGCTCATGCCGAACAGGATATTGATAACCCCGGTCATAACCAACCCAATGCCCATAAAGTAGCGCGGATTTGAGCGGTCACTTATCATGCCGGAGATAAATTTAGAGCAACCATAAGTGATATAAAAGAGTGTGCCTAAAATCCCGACATCAGACATGGTCAGCCCTAAATCACTCAGCATTGCAGGCATGATGAAGTTAAAGCTTTTACGGGTGAAATAGAACGCAGCGTAGCCGATATACATCGTCCACATTAGTTGAATACGCCAATATTTATAAGACGAATCAATTTGCGCTTGATCCGTGACGGGCGGCACGTTATCGCGGCTTTTGAGGAAAGACCACATGTGAACCTCAGAAATTTTTTCAAGTAGAGTCATCATGTTCCTCGTGCGTACAAAACCAATGAGAAAAAACCCTGCAAAAACCGAGAATATTTCTTAGTTTTCATTAGCTGGCAGAGAAACTGTGGGCAAGATCACATTTAAACAGGTGCCGTTATCGACACTCAGCGTAAAATCCCCCCCTAAAGCACTCACCCGTGATTGCATACCTCTTAGCCCATAACCTGGGGTTAATGTCGCCAAATCAACACCTTTTCCATTATCGCGAATCGTCAGTGTTATCTGTCTATCATTCTGTTGTGCATTAATTTCAATCCGGCTGGCAGCACCATGGCGATAGGCATTGGTTACTCCCTCCTGACAGATACGGTATAGGGTGATTTTCAGTGTTTCATCTATATCAGCGTCACTGAGTTGCCAGTTAAGCACACCGGTCACTGATTGATCCTGCGGAATAAGTTCACGTATTAGTGCAGCAATAGCCGCCGATAAGGGCAGATTATTCAATGCCGCAGGCCACAGTTTCGCCAAAACATCATGGACACCATCGTAAACCCGCAACGCCAGCGTCTCGACCATTTCGGCACTGGCCAATACCTGTGGTTGGGTAGTTAACCGTTTGATAATACTGGCTTGGGTTCGGATAACCGTCACTGTCTGCCCAACCTCATCATGCAGTTCACGTGCAACATCACGCCGGGCATGTTCTTCGGCCACCACCAATGCTTTAGCCAACTCACGATTTTCATTCAGCCGTAGCTGTAATTGGTAATTTAACTCGCGCTGACGCTGGATCCCCGCACCTAATAATAAGCCGGTCAAACTCTGCGCCAATAACGACAACAACAAATCACGGTGTGAATCTAATTCTGCGGGGGTATTGATCAATAACACCATGCCATTGAGCAATGTGGCCACCACCGCCCCTTGCCAACCATAGCGATAAGACATAAATACAATCGGGATTGCCAAACAGAACGGTGCAAACAAATACAAATCTGACTCGGTGACATGATGTTGTAGCCATATGCTCAAGGCGAATAGCAGCAGATACCACAGGATATGGCGCAAACGTAGATTAATGGGTTTATGAATCAGCCCCGGCTCCAGCGGAGCCCAGATTTGACGCGCCAGATAGTGCCACAACAACAGACAAATCGGCGCGATGGTAAATCCACCCACCAACCCCAATAACAGCGCCATCGCACCCTGACCACTGTTAATTTGCCATCCTAATGCTTGTATCAATGCAGCACCAAAAATCACCACACCTTGCATCAAGGGCCACTTCCATTCACTGCCGCTGCTCTGATTGCGCAACAGCCAAGGAGAAGCGATAACCGCCAATAACGTGGTCGCCAGCAGTAAGGGAATCGCAGCCCACAGCAAGCTATAAGGATAGCCAAACTGATCAGTCAGCAGCCACCATAGCAGTGCATCACCCAACAGAATGCCCGGCCAATATTGACGTGGGCTTTGCAATAAAATGCCCATCCGCAGGCCAAACGGGAACAGCAGTAGTGCCTGTAACGGCCGATCAACTAATTGAGTGCCAACGGACCATAAACAGAAAGCTGCAGTGATATAAATAAATAACAATGCCAGCAGCATAATAAAACGCTGCATCATAGATTCAATACCTACTTAGCTAACTCAACGTTATTACTGACACCGAGCTTGGAAAATAAGTTAGCGCGATGAACATGCACGGTTTTCGGTGACAGGCCAAGTGACTCGGCTATCTCGCGCACTTCCATTCCTTGCGCTAATAACAAGGCAACTTCCCGCTCACGTCGGGTTAAGGGGTCAACAGCAATACGAGTCAATTGTTGGGCGATTTCAGGCATCAGATAGACGCCGCCACTGCCAACGGTACGGACAGCGGAAACCAGATCTTCTGGCTTACAACGCTTGGATAGGAACCCCCGCGCACCACGCTCCAACGCCATTTCCACTAGCGCCGGGCTGTCGTGCATCGAGAGCATAATGACCCCCATCCCTGAAGGGAGGTCTTTCAGTAAATCTAAACCACTCTCATCAGGCATCGAGATATCACAAATACAGATATTCGCCTGTAGGCTAGGTAATCCGAGGCGTGCCTGTTTTGCTGAACTAAACTCCCCCACCACTTGAATATCGTCTTCCAGAGAAAGTAGCTGGGCAAAACCTGAGCGCACAATGTCATGATCATCAATAAAGGCAACACGGTAAGTCATGGAAGACTCCAGCCAGTAGGGATTGGAACTGGAGTATACCGTAACCTAAAAGTGACAATGGGATTGGAATCAAAAATCATTCCGTATCGGATTATACTTGTGCTAAATGTTTATTTTGCGGGCCGCCCCGGTGCCTGGCACCAGTTATTCTGGGCATTAATGCCGCCATCTGGCGAGGTATAACCTAAACAACCCAAAATAGAATCAAACAATTCAACCTGACGATGGGTCTTACCCACCCGCTGCTCAGCCTGTAGTTGCTCAAAAGCCGCGAGATGATCCGGTTGCGCCAGGAATTTGTCCGAGGCCCAAACCATCAATGGCACACGGAATTGCTCCGGGGGCGCCATTTCACGTGGTGTTCCATGGAAGTGGGAGTTCTCGTCAATAGACTCACCATGATCCGATGCATAAAACACTAATGCTTTTTTATCCCGCATTTGGTCAATCACATTTGCGATAAACGAATCGGTATACAGCACACTGTTATCAAAAGCGTTCACCAATTGCTGCTTACTGCAAAAATCATCGACCCCCATACATTCAGGCTGATAGCGGGCATAACTGCGGGGATAGCGTTGGGAATAGAGGTAATGTGAGCCTTTGGTATGCAATACCACCAAATGTTTGCCTACAGGATAACGTCCCAGAGACTCCTTCAATTCATCAACCAGCAGCATGTCATCTACCGGCTTATCATCGTTGCGCTTCTCTGAAGCAATCAATTCACGGAACGAGTAATTATCAGTATTCGCATTGTTGTAGAACCAAATTTCGCTCTGCATGGCAAACAGTTCAGAGGTAAAACCCAATGATTTCATCACCGTAAACACATTTTGCTCTTTCAATGTGCGCTGTGGATTATTCTCAGTGCCGCCTTCGCGCACAAACATGCAGCGCAGTGAAAGTTTGGTTGAGGTATCACAAGATGTGCCACGGAAAGCGACTAAATTCTTCTCTTTACTCAGGCGAGGAGTGGTATCACGTGGGTATCCCAACAACCCCATATGATCCCAACGCGTTGTTTCGCCAATGATAAACACAACATAGGTGTCATCAATACCGGCAGGCGCGATATAAGTATGGTGTTCGGTCGGGTTATACAATGTTACCGCATCATAACGCTCGTTATATTGGGTATAAGCATATAAACCCAATGCAGCCAACCAGTTAGAGGGTAAATATGAGTGAGCAACCACACCGCCATAACTCGGCAAATCCACCGTTTTCAGTTGCTCATTAGCATCTTGTACATTATCCAGATAGCGTAACGGCAACCAAACCAGCGCCACAGCAACCGCCATCAACAAAACAGGCTTAATACGCTGCCCTGGTGTCAAAAATTGCTCAAGCAGGGTTAGCCGCAGAGTGTTTTTCCAGATAAGTAGTAACGGTAGTGTGCTGACCAATACCATCCAAATGACAAAATGTAACCCGATGACTTCTTTCGATAAATCTGTATCGGTGGTCAGCACCGAAATAACGATGCCGTAGCCAATGACAACATTGAAAAAAGTCATGTAATAGCTGGCAGCGACAGAAATTAGGACCAGCAGGGTGGCAATAACACGATAAAACCACCGGCCACCGAGGGAGATCACCCTCATAACAAAAAAGGTAAACAGAATAATGGCCATCACTTCGATGATAGCAGACACGACTTTTATGCCTTGGATACCTTGGCTAAAGGAGTCAAAACGACGATAAAAGACAGATATATTCAGGAAAATACCAATATAAACAGCCAACAACAAAGAAATGCTTTGCTGTGATAAAGATTTAACTCTGTCCATATAACGCCAGGTCTCCAGAGACACTATTTGCGGCTTGAATCAGTCAGACAGTGAACCCCCCCTCAGGTTCAGTGCGAGATCAATAAGCATGCTATTGATTTTAGTTACAAGAATTATCTTAACAATTCTTAGTTCGTCAATCCACGAACTAGCGCATAGTCTCTAGAGGATATATTGGCTTATTTATTTGAAGTTAGAGCAGAAAATTTGGGGATGCAGCATATAGCCCACAAGATAATTCTCATGGGCTGCTGAGATGAGAAATTGGCTTATTTGATATTCAATGTCACATCAATATTGCCACGCGTGGCATTGGAATATGGGCAGACAACATGTGCCTTTTTCACCAAATCTTCTGCTACGCTACGCTCGATACCCGGCAAGCTGATATCCAGTTGCACTTCAATACCAAAACCAGTTGGAATGGCACCAATACCCACGGTACCTTCAATGCTGGCATCATCCGGCACTTTCACCTTTTCTTTTGATGCCACAAATTTCAGCGCACCAAGGAAACAAGCTGAATAGCCCGCAGCAAAGAGCTGTTCTGGATTAGTCACAGCGCCCCCCGCCCCACCCATCTCTTTTGGGACGCCCAATTTCACATCCAATACGCCATCTGAGGATGTTGCCCGACCATCACGCCCGCCAGTGGCTTTAGCTTTGGCACGGTATACGACTTTTTCAATAGACATTTTGCTTTCCTTTCTGGGTCAGTAAATATGAACAACAGCTACGACTTGAAAGTATGGCACTCATTATGAAAAAGCCCCCGATTCGGAGGCTTTAACATCATCTTATTTCGCTGGTGCGTCTATCTTGTCATCTATCCGCTGCAACATGTACGAATAGAATGGATTTGATGAGATACGCATCAGTGAGTCTAACCCGACAACCAGTACCGCCCGCTCACCACGAGCGGCAAAAGTCCCCAAGCTGATACCGTATTGGTCACGCGGTTCTGGATAGCGGCCATACAGCGAATCACTCATTGGGAATGGCAATGCCACGTGGGATAACGAGAAAATGTCCGGTGGGTAAATCAAGCCGGTAGGTACTGAAACCTCGTTAGTCTCACCCGCCAAGGTAGTCAGCGCCACTGTTTCATTACTTTGCGGTGAAACGTTGGTAATCACCGTTACGCTATAATTACGTGGTGGTGGAGGCAACAAACGCGCCAGAGCAGTATAAGAAGAAGTTCTTAATAGCGGGCCGAAACTGGCGGCACGGTTCAAATCGAACAGCACCACTTCGCTACCATTCTTCGGCAAGTGGTTATAAAGAGCAGTAACAACCGCACGAGTACTGACCGTTGAATCCATTAACGACTGGAAGGTCAGAATCGGAGGTAACTCCTCCATCTTATTGTTTCTGGCATCACGTGCAATTTGCTGTTGCAGCACAGACGTCAGTAAATAAGACTGACGGGCAGCATTCACTGGGAACGAGTTATATTTGAAAGGATTAAACTCCGGCACAATCCCCAACCAGGCAGCTTTAGCAAAGGCCGGGAAGATAGCGGGCCAACCGGCAATACCGGCAAAACGCGCAAAACTGGTGACACCGATCATCGGGGATATCAAGATAACCCGCACCGGTTTCGCCAGTGTTGGGTCATCCATTGAATCCAACGTATATTTCATTGCCAACGCGCCGCCATTGGAGAAGCCGACCACGTGTAGCGGTAAATCAGGGCCACTCAGTGCTTTGGCTTCACGAACAGCTAAGCGCGTTGCCGCCAGCCAGTCCTGCCATTCAACATCGGTCAGAGCCGCAGGCACTGTTCCGTGAGCGGGCAAACGAATACCAATGGCAACATATCCACGCTGACGATAATTTTCAGCAATATGACGCAGGCTATAAGGGGTGTCAGTTAAACCATGCAGTAAGACCACCGCACCTTTAGGTTTACCTTCTGGCTCAAGAATATATGAGCGATTCCAGTCATTTTTGAAATGTGGGGGGTAAATCGAGCTACCAGAGTAATAACGATTTAATGGAATTTCATTCCTTGGTTCCAGTTTCTCGGTAACATTAATCCGCACTTCATCGAAAAGGTTATTTTCAGCTTTGATGTAATCCGCCCAACTGGCTTTATCAATCTCAGCCGCGCGCATATCATGAGGAACAAACGTATGCCAAAGCTCGAGCTTTGGGCCACGTTGTGTATCGTAAATTCGTATCGCCAGTATGGTAACTGACATTACCACCAAGACCAGTACAATCCGTTTAATCCACCGCTTAATGGCTATGGCAGGCATGGGCCGCTACTCCGTATGTATATAATTTTTCACAATTGAGGTCAGTTTATCACCATCTGGCCACGCCGCTACTTTAAACGCAAAACATTATCTTGGTATATAGTGCGATAACAATAAAATGAATATGTGATTATTCCATCAACTCAACATCTTTAGACGGGGTAATTATTCATTGCTCATCGGACCCCACTCTATAATTAAATAGTCTGAAGCATTAAGTAACCTGATTTAATTTTGTCGTGAGCTGACCTCAACAGAATCCTTCATCTACCGGGGTAACATCCTATGAAAAAAACTGAACCCGTGACCGAGCAGCCGCCACTACAGACACGTAAAGTCGATTATCTCCGCTACCATCGTGCTCATGAACACTTATCAACCCCTTTCGGCAACAGTTGGTTTGCCCAGAAAGCAGAAGCTTTTGCCCGTTTTTTCGGCACGCCAGTCTTCCTTGGCGCACAAACACTCATTGTGGTGATCTGGATTGGTCTGAATGTGATGGGTATTGTCAAATTTGATATTTACCCGTTTATTTTGCTAAATCTGGCTTTTAGCTTACAGGCGGCCTACGCAGCACCCCTTATTTTATTGGCGCAAACCCGCCAGGCAGAACGTGATAAGGCTAATGCACAAGCCGATGCACAACATCGCGAGGCACTAGCCATTGCGAATGAAGAGCGGCAAAGAATGGCAGCGCAAAATGCGGAACAAATGCTGGAGTTACTGCGGCAGAATACAGAACTCACCACCCTGACCAATCAATTAACCACCCGCCTTGAAACCATGGCGTTAGAATTACACCAAAAATTGGTGATCAATGTGCCGACTCGCCCCCCACAGAGCTAAAAAGCAACAGTATGGCCGCTGAATCGATCATCAGCGGCCAGTCGTGACTAAACCTCGCGACTTTCTATCTGTTTTTGCAAACTCTCTATCGGTTCTTGAAGAGACCGTGGTGAAGCCTTGCGTAACCAGACCCACCAGGCGAGAGTCATTAATACTACCCACGCCACCCCAACATACATGGCGATACGGGTATCAGGGAAGTAACCTAAAACCGCGATAATAAATGCCATAAAGATGATGGTCAGAATCGGTGCCACTGGCCAGAACGGTACCGGGAATGTCAGCCGGGCAATATTCTCTTTGCTCATAGAGCGGCGCATCGCCACTTGCGAGATAAGGATCATCAGCCATACCCAGACCGTCGCAAAGGTGGCAATCGAGGCAATAATCAGGAATACATTTTTCGGGATCAGATAGTTCAGCACCACACCACATAACAGTGCGATTGCCATCACCAAAATAGTCATCCATGGCACACCATTACGGGTCAGACGGCTAAAACACTTCGGTGCCAGCCCTTCTTGCGCCATGCCGTACATCATGCGACCCGCACCGTAAATATCACTGTTAATGGCGGAAATAGCCGCGGTAATAACCACCAGATTCAAAATATTAGCAGCAGAACTGATACCTAAACTACTGAAAATCTCAACAAAAGGACTGCCATTTTGCCCAATACTATTCCATGGATAAATAGCCATCAGCACAAACAAGGTCAAAACATAGAACAATAGAATGCGTATCGGTACGGTATTAATGGCACGTGGTAGTACTTTTTCTGGGTTCTTTGCCTCACTGGCCGTGACACCGATAATTTCTATCCCCCCAAAAGCAAACATCACCACGGCAAATGATGCAATCACCCCCGTCAAGCCATTCGGCATAAATCCTTGATGAGACCAGAGATTACTGACACCGGTGCTCTCATGACCTGCACCAAAGCCAAACATCATGATGCCCAAGCCGGCAGCAATCATGGCAATAATCGCCGTCACTTTTAGCAACGATAGCCAGAACTCCATTTCACCAAACACTTTGACTGAGCAGAGATTCAGCGCACCAATAAAGAAAATAATACTCAGCACCCAAACCCACTGTGGCGCATCAGGGAACCATAACCCCATATAGATACCGAATGCGGTGACATCAGCCAACGCCACAATAATCATCTCAAAGGTATAGGTCCAGCCAGTGAGAAAACCGGCCAGCGGCCCAAGATAACGGCTGGCATAGTGACCGAAAGAGCCTGCTACCGGGTCATGCACTGCCATCTCACCCAGCGCGCGCATCACCATAAACACGGCCGCTCCGCCGATGAGGTAAGCAAGTAAAACTGCTGGTCCCGCCAGACGAATCGCCTCGGCAGAGCCATAAAACAGACCGGTCCCAATGGCGGAACCTAACGCCATAAACCGGATATGCCGGGCACTGAGGCCTCGTTTGAGCGTGGATGAATCATTCTTCATGGTACATTCTCGCAAAATTTGTGCCTTTTCAGGCAGGGGTTCAGAGAGGGTGATCCCGGTAATCGGGACCACCCATAGGTTGATGTAATAACTGGTGACCGTTGTTATTAGTAGATTAATTGTTATTAGTTGATGAACGGTTATTAGTGGACAAATCGTTATTAAAGGCTGGGTAGTAGGTGCGCAGGCATCAGTTCATTCATATGACGCTGCGCAATGAGTTGGCTTGCCGCTTCAATATCGGGGGCAAAGAAACGATCTTTCTCGTAGTAGGCTACATGTTGGCGCAATAGCTGGCGGGCAGGCTCCAATGCATCCGAGGTTTTCAAACCTTTGCGCAAATCCAACCCCTGACATGCCGCTAGCCACTCAACAGCCAGAATGTCGCGCACGTTTTCGGCCATTTCCCACAAGCGTTTACCCGCACGTGGTGCCATAGAGACATGGTCTTCCTGATTGGCAGATGTAGGAATACTGTCAACACTGGAAGGGTATGCCAACCCTTTATTTTCGCTGGTTAATGCAGCAGCAGTCACCTGTGCAATCATAAAACCAGAGTTTACGCCGCCATTTTCCACCAGGAATGGTGGTAACTGCGACATATGTTTATCCATTAATAGTGAAATACGACGCTCGGCTAATGAACCTATTTCAGCCAGTGCCAATGCCAAATTATCCGCTGCCATAGCCACCGGCTCAGCATGGAAATTACCGCCTGACAGCACATCGCCTTGTTCGGCAAACACCAGCGGATTATCTGATACTGCATTCGACTCGATAGCCAGCACCTCTGCTGCCTGACGCATTTGAGTCAGGCAGGCACCCATCACCTGCGGCTGACAACGCAGAGAGTAAGGATCCTGTACTTTGTCACAATTCTTATGAGATTCAGAGACTTCACTGCGATCGCCCAACAGGTGGCGATAAGTATTAGCCGCGTCAATCTGACCACGCTGGCCTCGCACCGCATGAATACGTGCGTCAAACGGGCTACGGGAGCCTAAAGCCGCTTCCACGGTGAGGCTGCCAAAGACAGACGCCGCAGCATAGAGATCTTCGGCTTCAAACAAACCACGTAGTGCATAAGCTGTTGAAACCTGAGTGCCATTAAGTAATGCTAGCCCTTCTTTGGCCGCTAAGGTGAGCGGTTCCAGGCCCGCTTTCGTCAGAGCCGTGCGAGCATCAAGCCATTCGCCCTGATAACGCGCTTTACCTTCTCCCAACAGCAGCAAGCTCATGTGCGCCAAAGGTGCTAAATCACCGGAAGCACCCACGGATCCTTTTAGCGGAATATGCGGATAGACCTCTGCGTTAACTAACGTAATCAACGCATCAATGACTTCCCGACGGATACCTGAAAATCCACGCGCCAGGCTATTGATTTTCAACACCATAATCAGCCGCACAATGGCGTCGTCATTCGGCTCTCCGACGCCGGCCGCGTGGGAAAGGACTATCGAACGTTGCAGGTTCTCCAGATCTTCGGTAGCGATGCGAGTCGATGCTAACAGGCCAAAACCAGTATTAATGCCATAGGCAGTACGCTTTTCTGCCAATATTGCCTGTACGCACTTCACACTCTGCTGGATAGCCGCATCAGCACTTTCATCCAGCGATATGTTGACTGGATGTTGGTATATATGTCGCAAATCCGCCAACGTCATCAGCCCAGGGTGCAGTACCATTGTTTTATTGACTGTTTTATTGACTGTTTTCATGATTTTTTACCTTGAGTTGCAGCAACCATCGGCAGGTTCAACCCCTGCTCTTGTGCACAATTAATGGCAATGTCATAACCTGCATCTGCATGACGCATAACACCAGTAGCCGGATCGTTATGTAATACCCGGGCGATGCGCTCAGCAGCATCATCAGTGCCATCACAGACCACCACCATGCCAGAGTGCTGGGAGAAGCCCATCCCGACACCACCACCGTGGTGCAGAGAAACCCACGTTGCGCCACTGGCCGTATTGAGCAATGCATTGAGCAGCGGCCAGTCAGATACGGCATCAGAGCCGTCCTGCATCGCTTCGGTTTCTCGGTTAGGACTGGCAACTGAACCGGAGTCCAGATGGTCGCGGCCAATGACAATCGGGGCCGACAGTTCACCACTGCGAACCATCTCGTTAAAAGCCAAACCTAATTTAGCGCGCTGCCCCAAGCCTACCCAGCAAATACGGGCCGGTAGCCCTTGGAAACTGATACGTTCGCGGGCCATATCCAACCAGTGATGCAAGTGCTCATCATCAGGGATAAGTTCCTTAACCTTGGCATCGGTTTTATAAATATCGTCGGCGTTACCAGAGAGCGCAGCCCAGCGGAACGGGCCAATACCGCGACAGAATAGCGGGCGAATATACGCAGGGACAAAACCAGGGAAATCAAAAGCATGAGTGACCCCCATATCTTGTGCCATCTGGCGAATATTATTGCCGTAATCAAAGGTTGGAATACCCATATTGTGGAAGGCCAGCATCGCTTCAACATGTTCCGCCATGGAAGTTTTAGCGGCATTAACCACCAATGCGGGTTCGCTTTGGGCGCGCTGACGATACTCTTCCCAGCTCCAGCCTTTTGGTAGATAACCGTTTAGCGGGTCATGTGCGCTGGTTTGGTCGGTCACCATATCTGGGCGAACCCCACGACGAACCAGCTCAGGTAAAATTTCAGCCGCATTGCCACACAGTGCAATAGAAACAGCTTCACCCGCCGCAGTATATTTTTCGATTCGCGCTAACGCATCATCCAAATCGGTGGCTTGTTCATCGACATAACGGGTTTTAAGACGGAAATCGATGCGGCTCTGCTGGCACTCAATATTCAGAGAACATGCACCCGCCAAGGTTGCCGCCAGTGGCTGTGCCCCGCCCATGCCACCCAGACCTGCCGTTAATACCCAGCGCCCTTTCAGGCTGCCACCAAAGTGCTGTCGACCGGCTTCGACGAAGGTTTCATAGGTACCCTGCACAATGCCTTGGCTACCGATATAAATCCAACTGCCTGCGGTCATCTGGCCGTACATCGCCAACCCCTTGGCATCTAGTTCGTTAAAATGCTCCCAGTTGGCCCAATGAGGCACCAGATTCGAGTTGGCAATCAATACTCTAGGGGCGTTACTGTGGGTTTTGAAGACACCGACGGGCTTACCTGACTGAATCAGTAGCGTCTCGTCGTCATTCAGATGGGTCAGGCTTTCAACAATCTTGTCATAGCATTCCCAATTGCGGGCTGCGCGGCCGATACCGCCGTAAACCACTAATTCTTTTGGATTCTCAGCCACGTCTGGATCAAGATTGTTCATTAGCATACGTAACGGGGCTTCGGTCAGCCAACTTTTGGCCGTAAGTTGCGTACCACGCGGGGCACGAATCTCAGTATCACGGAATCTATTTTGGGCAGTCACGGCAATTTCCTTCAACCAGTTTTTCAGGTATCAACGACATTACTTAGCTTGAGTATTTATTAACATATACTCGTATAGACAAGTACAATCAAGCTCTGGAAAAAAGGCAATATTCTGCCGTACCCAAAAAAAATAATATTATGAATAGTGTTTTAAATTAATTAGTTATAATTAATTCCGTTCTGCGTTAAGGCAGAGTAGAAGGATTTTCAACGTGGTTTTACTGATGAAACTAGCATAAAATTGGTGTGTTTTTGCGCACGAAGTCACATATATGTCACATGGATTTTACATTGTGACACACTAAATCGGCGATATCGTCCCCAAATACACTATACGGTTCCGCGGTTGACCATTAGGGGCTACCAAACACAAAATTTATCCGTCGTTACCTATAACTCATTGTTTATGATGAACCTGGCTATCAACAGGCGCTTGCTCTCGCTCAGTTAAGCCGTAGTCCCGTACCACCGCCGCTACCCGCAGGCGATAACCGGCGAACACACTCGCACGCCCCGCGGCTTGTGCGCCACGATGCTGTTCAATATTCCGCCACTGCTTAACGGCCGCCTCATCGCGCCAAAATGATAGCGATAACAACTTCTGCGGGTTACTTAAACTCTGAAAACGTTCTACTGAAATAAAACCGTCCATTTGTTCCAATAAAGGTTTCAGTGCTCCGGCATAATCCAGATATGCGTGGTACTCGCCCTCTGCCGGTTCAACTTCAAAGATAACTGCGATCATCGGTGACCCATCGGATAAAATGAAAGAAAACAATATTAAACGAAGCCATCAATGTATTTAAGACATTTACGTCTTTTCTGGGGTTAGTTGGCGATTATATAGGATGTACGTCACTTACTATGCCGGTAGGGGAGCATGTGCTGGCGCGGGTTAAAAGCTTCAGTTATTGATGGGATTGGGGCGCCCTCATGGCGGTTATTTTGTTCTTATCGGGATAACAGCATTGGATCGCCCCGATAAAACGCAGTAATACAAAACCTTATAAAGCCACAATGATAAAAGCCCCGACTACAGTAGTCAGGGCTTTTAAGGTACTACAGATTTAAAATTAAACATTAATCAACTTAATAACGTGACACTTATCTTAGTACTATTTACAAAGATGTACCTATTTCTACAGGAATATTTGGTGCTTACAACTAACTCTATCCTCCAATATATTAACTGAATGATAACATTTCCCGTTTGTTACATTTAGCCATGCTTATGATAACACTGACTAAATTAGTACATCACCCTCGCGATATATACTCTTACTACATGGCTTTACTTTCTTCGCGATATCCTCGACTTCATACTTACGTACACAAATCGCGAACATTACTATTAACAACAAAGCCTTAACTCATCGCGTCATCGCGTTTTGGTCCACATATGCGATCGTAAAGATTTATTACGTGGCCTGAAATCATCATCGCACGAGTCCATTATTAAAAACCCATCGCGAATCTCACATAAAAAAATATTTCGTGACCTTTATCGCATTATTTTAAATCAACTACATGGACACCGGCTAAATAAAGAGTTCGTTACTAATTGCACCGGTGTTGAATTCCAATCTACGTGTTCTGTACCAGATGTCAATACTGTTTTTAAGAACATGTTTTTATTATCAGTACTACTGAAAATAACTTGGCATTTTATTGGGTTAGAATCATACAAAATCTTCCGTATCGAATCATCATAACTTCAACAAGCTGATTCTACTTATTTTTCATATTTACTTAAAATGGGGATATTTTGTAAGTGCTGAGGAATAGGCAAAAAAATTTTTTGGCGGAAGATCACAGGAGTCGAACCTGCCAGGGACCGCTGGCGGCCCCATCTGGATTTGAAGTCCAGCCGCCCCACCGGGGACGATGATCTTCCATTTGGAAGAATGGTGTAAGGCGGTGATTATAGCTTGTTTATTGTATGGTGCTAGCCATTCAATAAACATGATGAATAATCCCCTCAAGTAAGAGTGGGATGAGACATTATTGAGAGTACCGAATCAGTTAATAGCTCACTTCGCCATATTTATCGCGGTGTTCTTTCGGGGTAATGGAATAGCCTTTTTTGAATACCGAATAGAAGTATTGTAGCGATGGATAGCCGCACATTTGCGATATTTCATTGATAGGCAAGGAAGTGGCAGCCAATAAGTTACGCGCCCGATCAAGCTTTTCTTCATGAATTACGCCATGAATGGTCTGCCCAATGTCATCCTTAAAGCGTTTTTCCAGATTTGAGCGCGACATTCCTACCGCATCTAATACCTGCTCAACCTTAATCCCCTTACAAGCATGATGGCGAATATAATGCATCGCCTGAATCACTGCCGGATCACGTAGCGAGCGAAAATCGGTTGAGCGGCGGGCCATGACTTTAACCGGTGGCACCAGAATGCGCTGTAATGGCGCTGTCTCTTGTTGTTTCTGACGCTGATTAAGGCGTTGATGCAACAACTTAGCTGCCCGATAGCCCATCTGTCGGGTTCCCTGCACCACCGAAGAGAGTGCCACCCTCGATAAATAGCGGGTTAACTCTTCATTATCAATACCAATAACACTCAGCTTCTCGGGTACCGCAATATCCAGATGCTCGCACACTTGGAGCAAATGTCGCGCTCGCGCATCCGTCACAGCAATAATCCCGGTCTGGTGTGGTAAGGTCTGCACCCAGTCCGCCAGGCGGTTCTGGGTGTATTGCCAGTTAGCTGGCGCGGTAGCCATTCCTTGATAAACCACCCCTTGGTATTGCTCCGCCGCCACTAACTGTCGGAAAGCATATTCTCGCTCCTGTGCCCAGCGTTTATCACTGCTGGCAGGCAGTCCGTAGAAAGCAAAACGATTTAAACCCTTTTCTTTCAAGTGCATAAAAGCAGCCTCAACCAGCGCTGCATTATCCGTCGCAATATAATCGACCGGCGGATAATCTGCCGGTTGATGATAAGAACCACCCACGCCAATAATCGGGACATCTACATTCGCCAGTAATTGCTCTATCTGCCGATCATCAAAATCGGCAATAACACCGTCACCCAGCCAATCTCGAATGTTATCGATACGGCAACGAAAATCCTCTTCAATAAAAATATCCCAATCACATTGTGAAGCTTGTAAATACTCACCGACCCCTTCCACCACTTGCCGGTCGTATACTTTGTTAGCGTTAAACAGCAAGGTTATCCGGTAGCGTTTCTCAAACATGGGAATGGCTCCTGAAATAGGTGGGATATCAAGACTCAATAAGCAGAGAGATCAACGCAGTATGGCATTGATCTCTCTGCAAAAAGATAGGGTTAAACCCGGCGTTTGGTCGCGGAATCCATCCATACAGCCAGCAACAAAATCGCACCTTTGACAATGTACTGCCAGAAAGTCGGCACATCCAGCATGCTCATCCCATTGTCGAGAGAAGCCATAATAAATGCGCCCATCACGGCACCAGCAACACTGCCGATACCCCCTGCAAGGCTGGTACCACCAATCACACAAGCTGCGATGGCATCCAATTCGGCAATATTACCCGCAGAAGGTGAACCCGCCCCCAGGCGGGAACTAAGAATCAGACCGGCTATTGCCACCATCAATCCATTGATAGCAAATACCGCCAGTTTGGTGCGTTCTACATTGACCCCAGATAAACGGGCTGCATCGATATTGCCGCCAATGGCGTAGATCCGGCGACCAAAAGCAGTCCGGGTAGCCATAAATATACCGGCCAGCATCAGCGCCGTAAGAATTAATACCGGGGTAGGGACACCACGATAATCATTCAATAAATATATAGCCCCAAGAACTATTACAGCAGTAATAGATTGGCGAGTAACATCTCCCTGGGGTGCCGCAACCGGCAAACCCAGCCGAATACGGTGACTACGCCGACGCCATTGCCAGGCCACAAACAACATCAGGCCAATCGCCCCGATACCAAAACCGAATCCGTTAGGCAGGTAGCTTTGGCCGATTTGTGACATCGCATTACTGGTTGGCGATACTGTGGTGCCGTTGGTAATACCGATTAAGATGCCACGGAAAGCCAGCATTCCGGCAAGGGTGACAATAAATGAAGGAACTTTGCGATAGGCAACCCACCAACCGTTCCATGCCCCCAGTACTAGCCCCAAGCCTAGCGTAACCACAATAGTTAGCGGCAACGGCCAGCCAAGCCACACATCAAAAATCGCGGCCACACCGCCCAGCAACCCCATCATCGAACCGACCGACAGATCAATCTCCGCTGAGATAATGACAAACACCATCCCCACCGCCAAGATGCCGGTGATCGCCGTTTGGCGCAGAAGATTCGAGATATTTCTGGCGCTGAGATAGGCCCCTTCAGTGGTAAAAGTGAAAAACAGCATAATAATGGCAATAGCGGCCAACATGACAAAAACTTGCAAATTAACTGATTTTAGCCGAAATAGTGGCTTTTTAACGCCATTTTCTGGTGTATTCAGTTCAGACTGATTAGCTTGCGACATGGGTTTCACTCCTGAGTGCGGCTTCCATGACCTTTTCTTGGGTCAGGTTATGGTTAATGAGATCAGCTTTGATGCGCCCCTGATGCATGACCAGCACCCGATCACTTAATCCCAAAACCTCCGGCAATTCAGAAGAAATCACAATGACCGCAATTCCCTGCAGGACCAATTGATTGATAAGTTTATAGATTTCATATTTTGCGCCGATGTCTATACCACGAGTTGGCTCATCGAGAATCAAAATTTTCGGGTTCAGTAACAGGCATTTAGCCAGAATCGCTTTTTGCTGATTACCACCGCTAAGGCGGGCAATCGCCAGCTCTGATGAAGAGGTTTTGACCTTTAACCGCGCCAGAGACTGCGCAATGGTGGATTGCTCTTTGGCATCATCCAGCATGCTAAAAGCACCGGTAAAATCATCCAAGGCCGCCAGTGTGATATTCGCGCCCACCCCCATCACCGGTACGATGCCGTCTTTTTTGCGATCTTCTGGCACCATCGCAATGCCCAATTTCATCGCCTGCTGACACGTGTTGATGGTCACCGGTTTACCATCAATAAAAATATCTCCCTGCCAACGGCCCGGATAGACGCCGAACAGACATTGCACTGTTTCGGTTCGACCTGAGCCTACCAACCCGGCAACACCTAGAATCTCGCCACGTTTCAACACGAAAGAGACCTCATCGACCCGGCGAATATGGCGGTTGACCGGATGCCAGGCACAGAGATTTTCCACCCGTAGAATTTCTTCGCCAATATGGTGGGCTTCATGGGGGTAAAGCTCTTTCAGTTCGCGGCCTACCATCATAGCGATAATGTCATCTTCGCTCATGGTCGCCGCCGGGCGGGTACCAATATGACGACCATCGCGGATCACACAGATATGATCGGATATCGCTTTGACTTCATTCAATTTATGCGAGATATAGATACAGGCAATACCGTGGTTTCGCAGGTCACGGATAATATCCAGCAAAATAGCGGTTTCACTTTCAGTCAGTGAGGCGGTAGGTTCATCTAATACTAGTAGCCGCACTTGTTTATTCAGCGCTTTCGCAATTTCAACGAGCTGTTGCTGCCCAAGGCCCAACTCACCGACGGGAGTGTGAGGGTCGACGACCAGTTTGACCTGTGCCAACATCCGCTGGCAGCGTAAATACATGGCATCGTAATCCATAATGCCGAAGCGCCCCCATTCGGAACCGAGGAACATGTTTTCCAGCACCGACATCTGTTTCACTAACGCCAGTTCCTGATGAATTATCGCAATGCCCTTTTGCTCTGTTTCACGAATATTTTTGGCCTGTAACATTTCGCCTGAAAAAAATATTTCTCCCTGATAAGAACCGGTGGAATAAATACCACATAACACTTTCATTAGTGTGGATTTTCCCGAGCCGTTTTCACCACATAACGATAATACTTGTCCGGCCTCTAATGTCAGACTGATATTATCTACGGCTTTAACCACACCGAATTGCTTAGTAATATTTTTCATTTCTAGCAGGTAGGGCATAACCCCTCCTTAATACTGCTGATTTTATAGCATTGCGGCTACATTAAATAACGGCCATGTTAATAAATTAAATAACTGGCCGTTTATTACAAAGTCCAATCAGCAATATGCCAATCAATAAACATCTGCTTTTTTGTGGAATCCGTCGGCTATGATAGTGCTATCAATATTGCTTTTATCAACTTGAATCGGTGTTAATAAATAAGCAGGAACATCTTTTATACCATTATTTAATTTACTGTTGGCTTTTGGTTCCTCACCTTTACCCAGGGTGACTGCAATTTCTGCCGCATCATTGGCTAATTTACTGATTGGTTTATATACGGTCATGGTTTGTGTACCCGCAACAATTCGTTTTATTGCAGCCAAATCAGCATCCTGACCGGAAATAGCCACCTTCCCTGCCAACCCTTGTGCGGCTAACGCCTGAATTGCCCCGCCAGCAGTTGCATCATTGGATGCCACCACAGCATCAATCTTGTTATTGTTGGCAGTGAGTGCATTCTCCATAATTTTCAAGGCATTTTCTGGTAACCAGGCATCAACCCACTGATCACCGACAATTTTTATTTTCCCCTCTTTTATCAGTGGATTAAGCACTGTCATTTGCCCTTGGCGGAACAACTTGGCATTGTTGTCGACGGGTGACCCACCCATCAGGAAGTAATTGCCTTGCGGCACCCGCTCAACCAGGCTTTTCGCCTGCAACTCACCCACTTTTTCATTATCAAATGAGATATAAAAATCAATATCAGCGTTATTTATCATACGATCATACGCTAATACCTTTATCCCTTCCCGTTTAGCCTCGGCGATAACGTTACTTAATACTTGACCGTTATAGGGAATAATAACTAACACATCAACGCCACGATTAATCATATTTTCTATTTGTGACATCTGTGTTTCTTCATTGCCATTTGCAGATTGCACAAATACTTTAGCGCCAAGTGATTCAGCTTTGTTAACAAAAATGTCGCGGTCTTTCTGCCAACGTTCCAAGCGGAGATCATCTATCGCCATACCGATTTTAATTTCTTTACTAAATCCGGGCTGGCTAATCATCACCAGAGCGGCACATGCGGAGAGTAAAATGTTCTTAAATTTCATCTTTTGGTACCTTTCTTATTGTGCAAGCAGGGTAAGAGAAACGGTAAACATCGACTGCAATAGGGATTGTTGACGCTTATTTGCACATCGGCAATTACAGATTTTCATCCGCCAATTATGTTTTTTGGTTTAATGTTAATTTTATGATAACGATCATGTTTTCTTCCTCATAAAATGCATAATTCCATTACGGGATGTTATCCGTGTAATGAATATCTAAGCATTTTTATAATTAAGCGGTTATTTATGAGATCTACACCACAATTAATAATTCTCTGAATTTAAGTGTGAAATAACGTAATTGAGAGAATCGCTAACAACTCCGAAGATAAAAGCTCATCAGCCCGGCAAAAGCGGGGCCAGCTTCCAAGGAGTATTGCATGCAATCTTATTTTGATGAATTAGAACAAGTGCGTTACGAAGGCAGCCAGAGCGCTAACCCGCTGGCATTTCATCATTACAACCCGGATGAAATTATTCTTGGTAAGCGAATGGCCGACCACCTCCGGTTTGCGGCCTGTTATTGGCATACCTTCTGCTGGGGCGGGGCCGATATGTTTGGCAGCAATGCCTTTGATCGCCCGTGGCAGCATCCGGGGGATGCACTGGCTCTGGCAAAACGCAAAGCCGATGTCGCATTTGAATTCTTTCATAAACTGAATGTGCCTTATTACTGCTTCCATGATATCGATGTCTCGCCAGAAGGCGCGTCAATGAAAGAGTATCTTAATAATTTTGCCGTTATGACCGAGGTATTGGCCGAGAAACAAGAGAGCAGCGGCGTAAAATTATTATGGGGTACAGCTAACTGCTTTACCCATCCACGCTATGGCGCGGGGGCAGCCACTAACCCTGATCCAGAAGTCTTTAGTTGGGCTGCAACTCAAGTCTTTACTGCCATGAATGCCACCAAAAAACTCGGCGGTGAAAACTATGTGTTATGGGGCGGGCGTGAGGGCTACGAAACACTGTTAAACACCGATTTGCGCCAGGAACGCGAGCAGATTGGCCGCTTTATGCAGATGGTGGTGGAGCACAAACATAAAACCGGTTTCCAGGGCACGCTATTAATTGAACCTAAGCCACAGGAGCCCACCAAGCATCAGTACGACTATGATGTGGCTACCGTTTATGGCTTCCTCAAGCAGTTTGGGCTGGAAAAAGAGATTAAAGTAAATATTGAGGCCAACCATGCCACATTGGCGGGCCACTCGTTCCATCACGAAATCGCCAGTGCTATTGCCTTAGGTATTTTCGGTTCAGTAGATGCTAACCGTGGTGATCCACAGTTGGGCTGGGATACTGATCAGTTTCCAAACAGTGTAGAAGAAAATGCGTTGGTGATGTTTGAGATCCTCAAAGCGGGTGGTTTTACTACCGGTGGGCTGAACTTTGATGCAAAAGTACGCCGCCAAAGTACCGATAAATATGACCTGTTCTATGGCCATATTGGGGCGATGGATACCATGGCGCTGGCACTGAAAGTTGCCGCCAAAATGATTAAAGATGGTCAGTTGGATCAACGCGTTGCCAAGCGCTATGCCGGTTGGAATACTGAGATGGGTCAGCAAATTCTGCAAGGTAAACTGTCGCTGGAAGAGCTGGCACGCTATGCCGAACAGCATAACCTGAATCCGCAACATCAGAGTGGTCATCAGGAGCAGTTAGAAAATCTGGTTAACCGCTATTTATTCGGCTGATGTTTAAGATGGGGCACCCGCTGCCCCAATCTCATCTATAAGGAAGGTATATGTACCTTGGCATCGACTTGGGCACCTCCGGCGTCAAAGCAATTCTACTGGCCGAAAACGGGCAAGTAGTTGCGAGCCAAAGTGCCGCTTTATCCGTCTCGCGCCCACGCCCGTTGTGGTCGGAACAAAACCCGGCTGACTGGTGGCAGGCAACCGATCAGGCCATGCAGGCTCTGGCCGCAGCACATGATTTGCAGCAGGTAAAAGCCCTTGGGTTAACCGGGCAAATGCACGGCGCAACCTTACTGGATAAACAACATCAGGTGCTGCGCCCAGCCATTCTATGGAATGATGGTCGCAGTTTTGCCCAATGTCAGGCACTGGAGCAAGCAGTACCCGAGTCGCGCCAGATTACAGGTAATCTGATGATGCCCGGGTTTACCGCACCAAAACTGAAATGGCTGGCTGAGCATGAGCCAGATATTTTTAGTCGTATTGATAAGGTACTGTTACCAAAAGATTATCTTCGTTTTCTGATCAGTGGTGATTTCGCCAGCGATATGTCCGATGCCGCCGGTACTATGTGGCTGGATGTCGCGCAGCGTGACTGGAGTGATGAGATGTTGGCCGCCTGCGGTTTAAACCGCCAGCACATGCCAGCACTGTTTGAAGGCAGCCAGATTACCGGCCATGTCAGTACAGCTATTGCCCACCGCTGGGGTATCAACACCATTCCGGTAGTGGCCGGAGGCGGTGATAATGCTGCCGGTGCTATTGGTGTTGGTCTGTATCAGACCGGACAGGCGATGTTGTCGCTGGGTACCTCCGGCGTCTATTTTGCCGTCAGTGACGGCTTTCTCAGCAACCCCGCCAGCGCAGTTCATAGTTTTTGCCATGCATTACCACATACCTGGCACCTGATGTCGGTGATGCTAAGTGCCGCATCCTGTCTTGACTGGGCTTGCCAACTCACCGGCGTCGATAATGTTCCTGCACTGATAGCAGAAGTGGAGAAAGCACCGCCAGCGGCTACCCCGGTATGGTTCTTACCCTACCTTTCTGGCGAACGGACTCCCCATAATAACCCCAATGCTAAAGGGGCATTCTGGGGCTTTACCCACCAACATGGCAGGGCAGATTTAGCCCGTGCGGTGTTAGAAGGGGTGGGATTTGCTTTAGCTGATGGGATGGATGCGGTGCATGCCAGCGGATTGCAGCCGACATCAGTCACATTGATTGGCGGGGGGGCTCGCAGTGCCTATTGGCGGCAAATGTTGGCTGATATCAGTGGCCAAACGCTGGAATATCGTACCGGGGGGGATATCGGCCCAGCGTTGGGCGCAGCCCGGTTGGCTCAAATTGCACTGAACCCAGAAACGCCATTAGCGGACTTATTACCTGAACTGATATTGGAACAAACCCATTTACCTGATACAGATCGCCATCACTATTACACTGCTCAACGGACAATCTTCAAAAAGCTCTATCAGCAATTACTGCCGTTATGTGAGTAAATAACACATCAGGGCTGGCGAGTAATACCCCTCAGCCCTGAGCGTATTAGTAATAGTTGATTTTCACGATGGCTGTGGCATCAAATTGGCCTAATTTCACTGATTGCCCGGCAATAGCATTCAGGCTGGCAGTATAATTTTTTGTCACCTGACTCACATCGTTCAACTGTGCGAACTCGTTATAACGGTTATATACAATCGCCTGACTGGCATCATTATAAATCGTCAATTTCGTGCCGTTTTGCATATCAATGGCATTATCACCCACTAACGGATTCGTGGTTGAGAACTGCGCCTGAATAGAAAAATTGGACAAGCAACCTTGTTTGACTGCGGTAATGGAAAACGGCTGACTAATATTATTGCCGCTATTTTGTAGCAACGCTTTATTGAATACGCCAAAATTCACGATTTGCGATTCTGGATATACCACCAAGTCCGCACCGCAGGCAATAAACCGTACTCCCGTTAACCCTGATAAGGCATAGCGCAAGTTCTTTGCCCCAGAGGTCAGATTCAGCCCAGTTGAACCATCAAGTTGGAATACCGTGAAGTTATCTGCACCCACATAATAACCGCTCGAAGGTGGGTTACCGGTCACTTTAATATATAGCCGGAAAGTCACCGTAACAGTAACGTTTTGCCCTTTAACAATCGGAGAGGAGTTGGTATTTAAACGGGCCGCGTTAGTTTCTAAATCCTGCCCATTATAACTGACACCTAATTGCAACCCCTGCCCCAACGATTGATGTAGCGGGTTAAAATAGAACCACACTTGGTCAACCGTCGAGCCTAATACGTTATCGCAATAGGCTGTAACAGTAATATCGTTCGATTCCCAGACTTTCGTCCCTGCCGCAACATTCGATGGTATCGCTAATTGCCCGATAGGTATCGCAGGCTTAATCACAATACCGGTTCCCTTTTCAACACAATCAAGGGCATAGGCCGCCTGCGATAACAGCAGCGTCACCAATAAAATAACTACCGAGCCACCCATCCGGCCCATTTTATTTAACATAGCATGAGTCATTGTCATTCCTTTACCGGTACCGGAACAGGCTGCGCGCATTACTTTTTCTTTTCCGCAGGTTGAATTTGGCAATCAACAGCCGAGCAGTTAAAAATACGGATGACCATGCCACCAAAATCATCCATATAACCAATGCTATAACGACTGCCACTATAACCTGGCGTCTTGGCAATCTCAGTACCAAAAGGCGCGATCATTAGGCTATCGAAACCGGGGAAATTACCGCGATTATCCTGGCTTAAATACCCTAACGTGATGTAATACGGTGTCGGGTTATGAATTTTTAGACTTTCACCTTGCTTACTAATCTGTAATTTTTCCTGCCAGACCTCGTTATAATCTGCTTTTATCGCCGTAGGGCGGTAAAATAGCTTCACTCTATTTTGAATCGCAATTTGTACCACGTTGGTCATTTCACTTTTTGGTGGTACTTCCCGCACGTTGAAATAGAATAGCGTCTCGCGATCTGTAGCTAATTTATCAGCATCAGGCAGTTTCATAATGCGCACCTGACTTTTTTGGCCGGCATTAATCCGCTGCATTGGCGGTAAAGCAACCAATGGGTTATCTACTTTCTGGCCAGCAGCATTTTCTAACCATGATTGCGCTAAATAAGGTGATGTTTTACTCTGATTTTGCAAAATAACACTGGCTGATTTATCGCTGCTGTTGAAGATAATCCGTGTCCGGTCAAGATTAATCGCCGCCTCACTGACCATCGTGGTAAGCAATAAGGCAATCCCTACTATGGCATTATTTATCTGCTGGTTCTTCCTAACCAGCATCATGTTATTAAGGTCTTTCATTTTCTGTTCCGCTCTAAATTAGATCGTTATGCTGTGAATAACTGCTTTAAGTAAGCAACAGTTTTGGGTAAAAAATAATTTACGGTCAATAATAGTTTTCGGTCAATAAACTATTTTAATTAATATTTTTCCATATTGCTGCCTAACCTACTGACAAGGAAGTAGAATTTCCCCTGAATTCATGCCGTTATTTTCCGGCAATACTATCTTGCACTGCTTTTTGCCCCACTGAACCGTCAGTTTCCCGGCATCTTCTAAGCCAGCCAAATAGGCCAAGCCACTTTCGCCTAAAATACCTACCTCGGCTCCGGTTTTATCAGCAATAACCGATGACCCAAGTGGTGGGAAACTACCGTCATTGAGGCGGATTATGGCCATAATTTGCTGACCTTTTACTGCCCTAATTTCACGGTAACCAATAGCACCTTCGGTTAGGGTTTTTTGAATAACAGTACTATAGACTTCAATATCTTCCGGCAGGCTTTGCACATCAACCCGAACGTCTGACTGCTGATAACTGGTAACGCCATTTACCACTGCCACACCAAACCGATTGGTAATCGCCGAATTATTATTCAATGACACACCTGAAACATTGCCGGTATCAATCATTATTCTTGGCTCATTACCCGATTTATTCTGGTGAGCTGAAACACCCTTCGCAGTCGCGGTTATCGAGCCATACCAGTTGGTATTCAACGAGTTATATTCATTATTTTTATGGCTGGCATCGACACCAAACTCACCATAAGGGGAGCTATGCTGATAGCCACCACGGAACACGCCATTTCCTTGCTGTATTTCAGGGCTGGCGCCCCCGGCGCTGACACGCCAGATATTCCTCGGGTCCTGGCTGTTGAAATAGGAGATATTCTGCGAGTAGCCGTTGTTCTTATCACGTTGCGCGTCATAACTGACCTGCTGCCCAACACCAATCGGGACGCTGAATGAGAAGAACACCTGATTTTCGCTTTCATACTGGTATTTCACTTTATTGGCAGAGATTGTCGTCGAAATGCCTTTAAAAGAGCCAATATCAAAAATTTTGCTGACAGAAACACCGTAATTATTACTGGATACATCATTCCAGTAAGTTTTATGGGTAGCAGATAAGTACATAGTGATATCCGGCCAGGCCAAATATTGGTTCGCGGTCACGGTGTATGTTTGCTTATCATTTTGTAGATAATTATTGCCATTTAGCCGATCCAAATACTGGCTCATGCTCATAAAGTTCTTTTCGGAAAAACGGTATCCGGCAAAGGTAATCTGGCTATTAGTCTGGTCAAAACGCTTGGAATAGTTAACCCGGTAGCTTTCACCACTCTGCTTCCCTTCATGCGGTAACTGAGAGCGGGAATGTGTAACATCGACAGACAGCGCACCGAAATCATGTAAATTTTGCCCAGCACCCATGGCTATCGCGGTGTAGTCCTGTGACGTCGCAATCACTCCGCCATACAAGGAAACATCATTAAATGCCCCCCATGAAAACTCACCATTAAAGAAAGTCGGATCACTTACCGCGTTATTGCTGCCCTGCATCGGACGGCCCAAAGCCGTTTTATAGCGGATGGCGCCTTTGCGGGTTAAAAATGGTACGGTTGCGGCGCTAACTTGGAAAGTGGTTACACGACCATCCTCCTCTTCCACGCGGACATCAATATTGCCCTGTACCGCCTCACTAATATCTTGAATAACAAACGGCCCCGGAGCAACGTTAGTTTGGTAAAGGGTACGGCCATTTTGGCTCAGAATGACTCTGGCATTGGTGCGAGCAATGCCGATCACTTGCGGTGCATAGCCACGCAGTGTCGGTGGCAACATCCGCTCATCACTGGAAAGTGATGCCCCCAGAAAACGAAATGAATCGAAAATACTGGAGCTGAGATAGGTTTGACCACCAATAAATTTAGCCCCTATCGCTGGGATAGCCCGAAATGCATACACTTGTGACCAGTCAAAATTACTGTAGTGCGAGCCTTCTGTTTCATTATTGATATATTGGTAATCAGCACGGATACGCCATGGCCCCATATTGGCGCCCGCAGTTCCGTAGCTGCTAAAATTAGTGCTACTACTACCACTTTTCGGCGCATAACGATTACCAAACAGGTTGTAATCCAATATAGCGCCGGGAATGCCATCATCCCATTGAGAAGGCGGCACCCAATTAGGATCACTGTAAGCTAACCATGCTTGTGGAATAGAGATAATTAAATATTGTTTTTCTTTATCGTAATTTGCCGTAATCTCTTCTTTTTGATCAATAGAAACACACTTGCCATCATTCCATAATGTCAGCGACTCACGCACAGCCGGAGCTAACCCCAGCAGATCAACTAAATCTGGAGACAGGCATAATTTAGTTAATTTCCCATCATCGACAGGTAAATAGGGTACCAGGTAGCGCTCAGGTAACAGCCGGCCATTAATCAGGACATCAAGCAGATAATCACCCGGAGGGGTATAATCATCAACCTCAAAACGAGACAGATCGATATTACTGCGATCTTTTGCATCGATAATATTGGTATTAAACTCTACTGCTGCAGCCATTCCAGGCAATAATAAACTCAAACCTGCCAATGTTAATATTTGCACCATTCGAAAGATCATTTCTTTTCTTCTAGATTTATATTGCATAAATAAATCACTGTCTTATGGCAAAGTATTAATAAAGGGGAGTATCCTCCCCTTAAATTGAAGCTACATACGCCGCTGTAACGTCAAATAAGCAGGGTATGACCCAAAGTAATTGGTGTTTCAGCAAAGCAGCAAACAAGTGCCGCTAACGCTGCTGCAACGCCAAGTACGAAGGGTAATTTTATTTATAGTTCAGCGCGTAAGTAGCCTGGGACACGATAGTACCGGTTGTTACAGGTGCGCCAGTTGCTTCAACGCGCGCTGCGAATACTATCTGATTCGGGCCAGTTACCAGATTAACATCAGCACCGGTATCACCCACTTTCAGCAATGCGCCGTTAGTGTCGATCAGACGAATACCTGCACCACCTGCGCTACCGGTGTTTGCCAGCAATGCTGGAGAGGTTGCATCAGAAACGCCGCCGAAAGTTACGGTAACTTTAGACATTGCAGGGTAAGTTACTGAACCTGCGGTTTGTTCAGTCAGATCGCAATCTTGCAGGTCAATGTTGTACTGAACGTTCTGAGAATATTTATTACCGGTTTCCAGTAATTTATTCGCTACCTGCCCCATATCTACGCTGATATCAGTAGAGTTCGGCGCGATAGAGCATGGTGCATTAATAACAGTACCGGTAAAATGAATACGGCCATTACCTTCATCTGCAGCAAATGCTTGGGAAATGAAAGCAGAAGACGCCAACGCAATAATCAATGCACTTTTCTTAAAATTAGACATATTAAAAAACCTTTATTTAGACACCATATTTAAAGAATACGCTGATGGAATGCCATCAACGGCTCACGTCATTACCGATGGCTATAACCACGATAAAATAAATAAAAAACATGAAAGTAAAAATGCAATAAGATGAAATCACAAAATGACACTAAAATTCAATTGTAGAAATGCATTCCAGAATAAAAATCCCAGAATTAAGTCTCGACATTTAAATTATAATCATAAAAGTGTAATTTATATTAAATAGTAACAGATACTTTATAAACTCCCATGTATTTATATTATCTGGCTGTTCTCGCCCCGACTGGACACGGGTAGGGCTATACGCGATCTTTTTATCTAGTAAATACGAATTTATCGGCCAAATCGATCGTTATATATAATTTATTTGGTGTTTTATGCCATGTTTATGATCAAAATCCAGTTGTTTATGCCAAATAAAGTTGACTAAGCAAGGTTATACTTCAAATATTTTTATAATATCAGCAATAAATCTTATCTGTGTTTATTCGACAAATCAGAGATATCAACAATGCTGAAGGAAAAATCCTACAAAATATAGGAATATATTCATACGCCATCAATAGAACTATTCTTTTAATGAATTCAAATTGTATATAATAAGCAATGAATACATTTTTAATGTCAATTTTTGTCGATAAAAAAGATGTTGGAAACCAAATGATACATATCCCGAGATTGCAAAATGCAGGCTAGCACAACTAATACACCAGCAAGTTGAAGCATAAGGGGTATAAACAAATGGTTAACTGGTCCCTTTTACACCCTATGATGGCCGGATTTGGCATTCCGCTCTAGTTAAAACCAGCCCATGATTGAGCTACATCCATACGGCGGAGGGCCGGAAATGACTAACAGCGCATTACTGATTATTGATGTTCAACAATCTTTCGAACATAAATCTTTTTGGCAGCAGCAAGACTTACCCGCCTTCTCGGCGGCACTGAATCTATTAATTACCGGCTGTAAACTGCGAGGAGTGGCACTGGTCGATGTTTTTCATGTCGCCCCAGAAGGGCCTTTCTCACTGGCGTCAGGCTATGTTAAACCAATGTCGCTGGTTTCCCATCAGGCAGATGTTACCGTACAAAAGCGGGTACATAACGCGCTGACTGATTCAGGTCTGGATCAGTGGCTAAAGGAAAGGCAGATAGATCATCTAATTATTGCCGGTATGCGTACTGAGCAATGCTGTGAAACCACCGCCCGTGTGGCATCGGATTTAGGTTATCAAGTGACCTTCGTGACTGAAGCTACGCTAACCTTCCCAATGATGCAGCCAAATGGTGTGGTATTGAGTAGCGAAGAATTAAAGCTGCGCACTGAAACCGTGTTAGTCGATCGGTTTGCCACCATCCGTACCGTTGCGGAAACACTGGATGCTCTGGATACTCGGCCGTCAGAGGTGGTTGCAGAAAAAACAGTAAACTGGCAGCCACAGCCTTATTTGCCACGAGATATCACCCCTGCTGACGTTAAATATCTTAAGCAGTGGCAGTTGAAGCGCTATGTTATTCGTTACTCGCAGGCCCAAGGTGACACACCATATTACGCCCCCGCTTATCAGTTAGTTGGGCAGTGGTTACCTGAAGAAGCAGAAACGGTGAACCGCCCAGGCATTGGTTTTGTGATTGAGCATCAGGGGAAAATACTGAATTACCTGATTGTTGGATGGTGGGACAATGAGAATGAATTGCGCGTGAAAGTCTGGGTACAAGAGCAGGGAGTGTGGCGTACGGCACGGGATGAATCGTTCTGTGTGTGGGATTTGCAGGTTATGGCCTTTGAACGCGATGCTTTTGTTGCTACTTTGCTACAGCACACCCCGGATATTCCGGCTTATCTGAACCGTTATCTGACGGTAACTGTGGATTAACCATGCAACGAAATGTCTATTTCCTATTGCTTCCCGGCGTGCTGTCGCTGGATTTAACTGGCCCGGCTGAAACCTTACGGTTGGCAGGGTCATTTAATCTCTTCTATATCAGTCCATTGCCGCAAGTGACGGCTTCCACCGACATGGTGCTAGGCCAGTTACAACCACTGCCTGACAGCTTGCCAGAGGGCAGTTTACTGGTCGTGCCGGGAGTGAGCGACTCACGCCACTACTTTGCAACCGAAACGGCCGCAGTGGCCCGTCACTGGTTACAACAGCAAAAAATAGCCATTACACAGCAAAAAATAATCTTGGTTTGTGTCTGCTCCGGTGCATTACTGGCGGCACAAGCGGGGCTACTGGATGGCTACCAATGCACCACTCATCACAATGTACTTGAGCGATTACGTCAGCAGGCACCCGCCGCACAAACCAAAGAAAACCGTATCTTTGTTGAAGACCGTGGCGTGTATACCAGCGCCGGAATTACGGCGGGTATTGATCTCTCTTTGCATCTGATTAGCCGCTATTGCAGCCCACAAACTGCATTAGAAGTCGCACGGGAAATGGTGGTTTATTTTCGACGGTCTGGCGATGATCCGCAGCTTTCCCCCTGGTTACGTTACCGCAATCACCTGCATCCCGCCGTACACCGTGCGCAGGATGTGATGTCGGCAGAACCGGAAGCCGAATGGTCACTGCTTCAGGTCGCGCAGAAAGCACATGTCAGTAGCCGCCATTTAACACGATTATTCCGCGAACATGTCGGGATCAGTGTGCGTGAATTTCACGAACAATTGCGAGTCGCAGTGGCCGAAGTTCGCCTGCAAGAAGGGTTTAATCTGGAGAAAGCCGCACTGGCTGCCGGGTTCTCCTCCGGCCGCCAGCTTCGGCGCGCACAACAGCGTGGGCAGGTCGTGGTTAACTGACCAGACGCCGCCGGTCAATGCGCTGTAATCCCATGGATAGCAAAGTGCTCAGGGCGAGAGCCAGTGCGAAAACATAGAAAATATCCAGTATCGGATAACCCGTAAAATCGTAATGATGGGTGCGAATAAAGTGAATAATGAGCGCGTGGAAGCCGTAAATCGCCAATGAATGCCCGGCGAGCCAGCTTAGCCAGCCAATTTGCTGGTTCATGCAGTTTTTAAACCACACCAGCAGTGATACCGCCGCAACGAACACCAGCGGGCCACAATACATATAGAAAGTATCCGCAAAACTGCCATTAATCCGCGTCTGCTTTTCAGTTGAGATGGCAATAAATATTACGCTGGTGATAAACAGCAATGCCGCCCCCCAACTGATCACCCTGCCTTTGGTTTCCAACATTCCAATTGCCCGCCCCAACAGCGCGTACAGCAAGTAATAAAAAGTATCACCGTAGATATAGAGGTTGATTGGCAATAAATGGAAACCGCCAATCGAATATTTGCTGGCTTGGGGATTGGCTAGCACTGCCAGCAGTAAAATCACCACCGCCAGATAGCGGCCTGACACCGGTTTGACATTAATCAGTGGTGATACCAGATAAACCACGATAATGGCGTAGAAAAACCACAGATGATAAAACACCGGTTTTTGCAGGATATTCTGTAGTGAGCTCCAACCGTTGATCGGCGTCAGGATCGAAATATAAATCAGGGCAATCACACTGTAGAACAGCAGGCATAGCCCAATTCGGGTGAAGTGCTTTTGCTGTGCACTTTTTTCACCAAAAAACAGATAACCAGAGATCATAAAGAACAGGGGCACGCAGGCACGAGAAGCAGAATTGAGCAGATTGGCAATATCCCAGTTAGCCTCACCCACCTGAGCACCACTGGTGACGTAATAGGTTGTGGCATGGATCATGACCACCATAATGCAGGCCACCGCCCGCAAATTATCAATCCAGCCAATCTTATTGGTCATGCATACTCTCTATCACCTGTCAGCATACTAAAAGCGTTGATCTATTTACGGCATCAATAATCAGGTTGCAAACAATAACGTAAATTTAACGTATCCCCAAAATAATTGGCATTGCCATATTCCTCTATTGACGGCAAAATAACCGACCTGACGCGCTTTGAATGCACACCCTGCCTGAGCCGTATCCTTTTTTACGTTTATTATTAATAGCTTAATTTATGCAAACTTCATTTTCACCCGCGACACGTTTAGGTCGACGGGCGCTTTTATTCCCTCTTTGTTTAGTATTGTTCGAATTTGCCGCTTATATCGCTAACGATATGATCCAGCCAGGTATGCTCGCCGTAGTGGCTGATTTTAATGCCAGTATTGAGTGGGTTCCGACCTCTATGACTGCCTATCTGGCTGGCGGGATGTTCTTGCAATGGTTACTTGGGCCGTTGTCAGACCGCCGTGGGCGCCGCCCGGTAATGTTGTTCGGTGTCGCATTCTTTGTGGTGACATGCCTTGCCATCTTGCTGGTCAATAGTATCGAACAGTTCATCGCCATGCGCTTCCTGCAAGGGATCGGCTTATGCTTTATTGGTGCCGTCGGTTACGCCACTATTCAGGAATCATTTGAAGAAGCGGTCTGTATTAAAATTACCGCGTTAATGGCCAATGTCGCCTTGATTGCCCCATTACTCGGCCCTCTGGCGGGGGCCGCCTTGATTCATGTCGCTCCGTGGCAGGCAATGTTTGTGCTATTTGCCGTGCTGGGGGCCATTTCATTTGTGGGCTTATGGCGCGCCATGCCGGAAACCGCCGCTCTGAAAGGAGAGAAACTGTCAGTGGCAGCGATGTGGCATGACTATAAGCTGGTACTCGCCAACCGCCGTTTCATGTGTGGTTCCTTGGCGTTAGGCTTTGCCAGCCTGCCATTGCTGGCGTGGATTGCGCAATCACCCGTCATTTTGATCAGCGGTGAGCAGCTATCCACTGTTGAATATGGTGTTTTGCAGGTGCCAATTTTCGGCGCACTGATTATTGGTAATCTGACACTGGCGAGATTGAGCGGCAAAACCAGTATTCCACGTCTTATCCGCTACGGTGCCGGTCCGATGATTATTGGCTTGCTGGTTGCCGCAGGCTCAACGCTCTATTCATCCCATGCTTATCTGTGGATGACGGCAGGACTGAGCCTGTATGCCTTTGGTATTGGCTTGGCTAATGCCGGTTTGGTGCGGTTGACACTGTTCGCCAGTGATATCAGTAAAGGTACGGTATCTGCCGCCATGGGGATGATCAGTATGATGGTATTCACCTTCGGCATTGAGTTTGCCAAAATCGCTTACTTGTGGGGCAACAGCGGTATCTTTAACCTGTTCAATCTGATCAGTGGCTTGCTGTGGCTGGGCTTGGTGATGATATTTATTCGCCGTCAGCCGGAGGCGGTTACTGCGGAGTAGTTTTAAAGCGGGAGAGAAGCAGCGCTTTTCTCCCGCTAAATATTTTTGTTAGCGTAACTTTAAAGCTGAAAAGCTGTCACGCCATATAACTATCCTTGCGAATTAGGTTAGCGCCAAAAGCAGCACCCAACAATTAATACATCTCATGCGCTGGATATCGTAAAAATTACATATTAGGAGATGTATTAAGAAATAGCCCACTGTCACGCAACAAATGGTCGTTACCTCGGCGGCGAGTAAACCCACTGCGGTCAAAGAATTCAAGGATTTGAATCGCCAGTTTGCGGCCAACACCCAGTCTATCGCGGAAATCTGAGGCACAGGCGCTGCCCTGGCTGGCATCCAGCTCACGTACCAAATCAGCGAATTGCTCAATACGCTGGCTGCGATAGTAGCGATCAGGAACAATTGCTGTGATATAGCCCAGTTGTGCCGCTTTGCGCAATAGTGTGCGCATCTCACCTTCTTCAATCTGCATCTGTGCCGCCAAATCGCGCACCCACCAAGGGTCATCGGCAAAATAGGATGCGACCTGCTGCCACTGAACCTGCTCCTCGGCAGTAAATGCCAGGCCATGAGCTGGCAGATGTAGCCAGCCACGGGTATTCTTTAGCGCCCCTTCAGCCAGCAGATCATCAATCAAACGGAATACCAGCCCTTCATCCAGCGTTGGCAACGCCATACGCCGCAAGCGCGCCCGCCCTAATCCTAACTGATCACCATGCTGTTGATGATACAGGCACAGGACATGTAATAAGGTTTGTTGCCCTTGCTGAGCATGAGGGCGCGAGAGTGCGATATCACCGGCGACAACGCTATCGGTCTGCGCCAGTAAGTCCGCCATATCACGTTCAGTTAGCTGGCGTGCCCAACTGAAGTCAGACAAAGAAACCGGCCCTTGGGCCAGATGTAAATCTAGCACTTCACGGTCAGAGGCTGCCTGGGCCAGCGCGGTTAACCAAGATAAATACGCAGGTTGCCGTTTGCCGCGTTTGGGGGCCGTCAGATGAATCACCCGAGCACCGCCCAAGGTCTTCTTCGCCGCAATATCACGCAGAATAAGACGATCGTTTTCAGCCAGCGATAGCGGGTTATCCAACAGCAGTTCAGCAAGTATCGGCTGGGGGTTCTCGTCGGTAGGTTGTGGATTGGTCAGCAGCGAAAAACGCCCGGTAATATGGCTGGCGGCATGATGCAGATGTAAAGGTTGCCAATGTTGGATCGGTGTATCAGCATCCACAATGACAAGTACCCGCTCCGTGGCCTGCGGCGGCTGTTGCGTTAATAGCCAGTCACCGCGGTTGATCTGTTGTTTGCTGATATCGCCACTGATATTCAGGGCGATACGCTGGCCAGCTTGCGCCTGTGATGTATTTTGATTTTGGGCATGGATACCACGCACCCGCACCGGACAGTCGCCGCCGGTGAGCCATAAGGTATCACCGAGTTCCACCTGACCTGCCAACGCCGTGCCCGTTACCACCAAGCCAGCCCCTTTCACACTGAATGCACGATCGATAGCCAGACGAAAGCGCCGCTGTAACCGGCTGTGCTGTGCATTTTGTTGGTGGTATTGCGCCAGATGTTCACGTAATTCGTTAATGCCACGCTCGGTCGCCGCCGCCGTCACGAACAAAGTGACTTGCTCTGCTTGCCAGCCCTGTGCCGCCAGCTCTGCCAGCACCTGCTGGCGAGCCTGTTCGATACGCTCATCATCAACCCGATCAGCTTTGGTCAGTGCCACGATCAACGTGGGGCGACCGCTGAGGCGCAAAATCGCCAGATGCTCGCGGGTTTGTGCCATGACACCATCATCACAGGCAACCACCAGCAAAGCATGATCAATACCGCCCACGCCCGCCAACATATTGGCTAAAAACTTCTCATGGCCGGGGACATCGATAAAACCCATAACGCTGCCGTCGGGCTGGGGCCAATAGGCATAACCCAGATCAATGGTCATGCCGCGCTGTTTTTCTTCCGGCAGGCGATCCGCATTCACCCCGGTGATAGCCTGTAAGAGTGTCGTTTTGCCATGATCGACATGGCCTGCTGTTACAATAATCATCGAGCCAATTCCCTGAGCAACGCCGCCTCATCCTCCAGACAACGCAAATCGAGCCACAAACGCCCATCAGCCACGCGGCCAATAACCGGCTTAGCCAAACCGCGCCAACGCGCTGTTAGGGCTTCCAGAGCACTTCCGCGCCCCTCTTTTGGTGCGAACGTTACCGCCCAACTGGCCAGACGGTCTACCGGTAGCGAACCGCTACCGATCTGCGACCAGCAAGGTTCTGCCGCCAGCGTGAAATCGGTGCCATAACGAGCGGTTAGGGCACCCAATACCCGTTGTGCACTCTCGGCGATAACCTGTGTTGGCCGGGTGAGTAACCTCATGGTTGGCAGCAACTCTGTCAACCGGTCTGGCTGCTGATAGAGACGCAAGGTGGCGTCCAGTGCGGCCAGCGTCATTTTATCGGCGCGTAACACCCGCTTAAGTGGGTGCTGCTGTAGCTGCTCAATCCACTGTTTTTTGCCAAGAATAATCCCGGCCTGTGGGCCACCCAGCAGTTTATCGCCCGAAAAGGTGACTAAATCGATACCCGCTGCAATCAATTGCTGTGGCATTGGTTCTGCTGGCAAACCATAGCGGGTCATATCCACCAACGAACCGCTGCCCAGATCGGTGGCGGTCGGGATGGAGAATTCATGGCCTAATGTTGCGAGTTGCGCTTCGGCAACCGAGGCGGTGAAACCTTCAATACTGTAATTGCTGGTATGCACTTTCATCAGCAGGCCAGTGTGTTCATTTATGGCTTGGCGGTAATCTTTAAGGTGCGTGCGATTAGTGGTACCCACTTCGACCAATTCACACCCCGCCTGTCGCATCACATCCGGGATACGAAAAGCACCACCAATCTCCACCAGCTCACCGCGAGAAACCACTACCTGTTTCCCCGCCGCCATTACCGTCAGCATGAGAAACACCGCAGCAGCATTGTTATTCACGATACAAGCATCTTCCGCACCGGTCAGCTCACACAGCAAATCGGCGATAGCCCGGTCACGATGGCCACGCCCGGCACCACTCAGAGAGTATTCCAGTGTTACCGCGCCACGCATCGCATCATTCACCGCAGCAATAGCTGATTCAGCCAATGGGGCACGGCCCAAGTTGGTATGCAATACGGTACCGGAAAGGTTAAAGACGGGTTTTAACGCGGATTGGCGGCTATGTAAACGCTGCTTTAATGCTGTTGGCCAGTCACTGCACCAATCAGCCAGTGAATGAAATTGGCGGATATATTCACGAGCCTCAACCTGCATTTGACGCAAAATATCGGTCAATAAAACAGGGCCATATTCAGCCACTAAAGGGGCAACATCTGGCTCGCGTAGCAGGCGATCTATTGCGGGTAACTGACTGTATAACTGATGGGGTTCTGCGCTCATACTCACTCAGGTAATAAGGTCGAAAGAGCGCCATAATAATGGTACGGCGCTCGGTCTGAGTAATTAGTGTAGCGCGATAGAATCAACCACGCTATTCACTAACGTTTGGTGTTGCTTGGTTTTTTCAGCGGCAGAGACCATCTGAATAAATACCACTTTCTTATCTAACACAGTAAAGATTGTAGTCGCTACCATCGGCGAATTTTGTATTTTTTGCTTGGTATCAAACAGGCGGAACTTATGGCCATCAACGGTGATGTCTTTTTGTCCGGTTTGTTTAATATTCTGGTACTGAGCACTGAACCCCTGCAATAACCCTTTGTTTAACGCATCAAGGGACAAATCACTGGTATCAAGCAATTCAACGCCCGGCGGGTTAGTCACCGCAGTGACGGCCATTTGTTTACCGGCAGCATCAATCAATAACAACGTTTGATTTTGCTCATTGTTTACGTCACCCGCCAATTTAGTTTGGTCAACAAATGATGTTGGTAATACAAAGGTAACCTTACCATCAAATAGACTAACCTGCTGCTGGTCAGCGGAAAGTTTAGCGGCTGGCGTGGTTGCTGCTGGCGGAGTTACTGCGGGTGTAGAGGCTACCGGAGCGGGCGCGGGTGTTGTAGCAGGGGTCGATGCAGGGGCGGCATTGTTGGTGCTTTCCTTGCTCTCCTTACTGTTATCACACGCGGCCAGACCACCTACCAACACCATCACTACCGTCAGTTTTGCGACTATCTTCAACATACAATAAATATCCTTATTTAAGTTAGCGTATCGCTCGGATGATGGAGTAGCGCCTGTCAATAAAACCAACAGTAGTTACAATGGCCATCACATGTGAGCGCGACCATTGTATAATAACCATACAAACTATACTTCTATTTTGTGACCCGGAAACCTATTCCCCTGGAAACAAGAATGGATTGATACTGCTGCGGGCGAATCCTTCACCTTCCATTTTGGCATCAAGAATAAGCGAGGCCAGATCATCAGCAACCGCTTCAACTTGTGGGTCTTTTTCCTGATAGAGAATTTTCAGGTAAGTGCCGCAATCACCACAACTTTCCGCTTTTACTGCCGCCAGTTCACTGTCCAGTGACCAGTAATTCAAATCACGGGTCTGTTCGCAGTTACTGCATTTGATTCGGACCACATGCCACTCACTTTCACACAAGTTGCAGTGCAGATAACGTAAACCGTTTTGGGTACCGATATGCACCACGCTGGAGACCGGAATACTGCCGCAGACTGGGCAGAACTGGCGATGTTCACCATATTCAGCTCGCGCCTTACCGGGGATCTGGCTGGCCATCTGCGCCCAATACAACGATAAAGCCGCCCAGATGAATGGCGCTTTTTCACTGCCGATTTGGGCAAACTCGCGGTTTAACAGCGCATCAGCATACAGTTCCAGCTCATGTACCGATGCCTTATCCAGATTATCCAATACGGCCACAATATGATCCGGGGCATCAGGGCGTAGTTCAGCAATCAGTGCTGACAGGAGCTTACGCCAATGTTCAGTGCGAGGAAAAACACTCAGATCCAGGGGCGGTTTACCGCTGGCAGCGGATTGCTCCAACTCAGCCTGCATATCCAACACCAGCGGATGGTCATGCAGCGCTTTTTGCTGCGCTTGGGTAATTTTAGCCGCAAAATCCAGATAATCGGACAACGGGTTATCCAGCGCAAGTTGCTGTAAACGTTCAGTGCGCCGGGTATACAGGCTTTTTAAATTCGCGAAAAGTAACGGCGGGATATTCCCCGCCGTTGTGCCTTTTTCGCTTTGTTTTCCTAGTTGATCTTTAGGGACAATGCGAATACTCATCAGGGTTTCTCTTCCTGTTTTTTCTGACGCTGACTTTTGGCGTTAACCTCACGGTACCAGCGCGGATGGTGCTTTTTCGCCCACGCCGCCGGTACCCAGCCTTCTACCATCGCGGTAATGGTGCCCTTCACCCACAGGGCAGCATAAACGTGCACCATAATCACGATAATTAACCCGACCGCCGCCAGCGAATGCACCAGCAGTGCCAGGCGAATCAGCGGGATCGGGAAGGAAGGCGCAAAATAAGGCCGCCAGATAACAACACCACTGGCCAACAACAACACCAGACTGATAATAGCAGCCCAGAATACGCACTTCTGACCGAAATTATAGCGCCCCGTGTCACCGACTTCCTCATTCATGGCGATTTTATGGATATTTTTAGCCCATTCCAGGTCTTCCTTATTGATCAGATTATGTTTCCAGTAACGGAAAAACATGATCAGGAAGGCGGCGAACATAATCACCCCGGCAAAGGGGTGAAGGATGCGTGCCAACTGCGGCGTACCAAAAATATTCATCAGCCAGTTAAATGACGGGAAGAAGAACCCCAAACCACTGATAGCGGCCAGTATAAAGCAGAAGGCCACTATCCAGTGGTTGATGCGCTCCGGCGCGCTGTAGCGCTGGATGCGTTTTTCTTTTTTCATTTGGGCGTCTCCCCGTCGTCTGAGTGCTCAGCGGTGGTCTGCTCCGGTGGCGGCAATGACGTGTCAGCAGGTGTTGAATCCGGCTTATCGTCTTCGTCCTCCTCTTCTTCAACCCGGTTCGGGCCGACACCCACATAATGGAAGATACTGGCCGCAAAGGTTGCAGCGAAGCCCACCGCTGCCAGTGGTTTCCAGATCCCCTTCCAGAAGGTGACTGTCGGACTGATGGTCGGGTTCTCCGGCAGACCATGATAGAGCTGCGGTTTATCCGCATGATGCAGTACATACATCACATGGGTACCCCCCACGCCAGCGGGGTCATATAACCCTGCGTTATCAAAGCCACGAGTTTTCAACTCAGCAACCCGGCCCGCAGCGACTTCTTTCATCGACTCTTTGGTGCCAAAGTGAATCGCTCCGGTCGGGCAGGTTTTCACACAGGCAGGTTCCTGGCCAACACCAACGCGATCGACGCACAAGGTACATTTATACACCCGGTTGTCATCTTTGTTCATGCGCGGCACATCGAACGGGCAACCGGCGATGCAGTAACCACAGCCGATACAGTGTTCTGACTGGAAATCGACGATACCATTGGCATACTGAATGATTGCCCCTTCCGACGGACATGCCTTCAGGCAGCCGGGGTCAGCACAATGCATGCAGCCATCCTTACGGATCAGCCACTCCAGCTTGCCGCTCTCTTCATCTTCAACTTCAGAAAAACGCATCACCGTCCATGATTTAGCGGTCAGATCTGCGGGGTTATCGTACACCCCGACGTTATGACCGACTTCATCACGGATATCATTCCACTCCGAACACGCCACCTGACAGGCTTTACAACCGATACAGGTGGTGACGTCGATAAGCTTGGCCACCTCTTGCTGGTGGTTACGATCCTGTGGCGGCGGCGTAAGGGAGTTGGTGCCGGAGCGCCGTATAATGTCTTGGGTTTGCAGTGACATAGGTTCTCTCCGTTACACCTTTTCCACGTTGACCAGAAACGCCTTGAACTCTGGCGTTTGCGTATTGGCATCACCGACAAACGGTGTCAGGGTATTGGCCAGGAAGCCTTTTTTCGCCACCCCTTCGTATCCCCAGTGGATCGGGATACCAATAGTGTCAACTTCCTGCCCATGAACATTCAGCGTACGAATACGTTTGGTCACCACCGCCTTGGCTTTGATATAGCCACGGTTGGAACTGACTTTCACGGTATCGCCCTGCTTAATGCCCTTTTTCGCTGCCAGTTTTTCGCCAATTTCCACAAACTGTTCTGGCTGTGCGATAGCATTGAGCAGCACATGCTTAGTCCAGTAGTGGAAATGCTCGGTCAGACGATAAGTGGTACCGACATACGGGAACTGCTCATGAGAACCCATTGCGGCCAAATCGTCTTTAAACACGCGCGCGGCCGGGTTGGATATCACATTCGGGTGCAGCGGGTTGGTGCCCAACGGCGTTTCAAATGGCTCATAATGTTCCGGGAACGGTCCTTCTGCCATTTTGTCGATGGCAAACAGGCGGCCCATGCCCTCTGGCTGCATGATAAACGGCCCGACATCGCTACCCGGTGCCGCGGCACTGTAATCTGGGATATCAACGCCACCCCATTTGGTGCCATCCCACTCCAGCAACTGGCGTTTCGGATCCCACGGTTTACCTTGTGGGTCAGCAGAGGCACGGTTGTATAGAATGCGGCGGTTAAGCGGCCATGCCCACGCCCAGCCCAGTGTATTGCCAAGGCCGGATGGGTCAGCGTTATCACGGCGTGCCATCTGGTTACCGGCCGGTGTCCAACTACCGGCAAAGATCCAGCATCCACTGGCGGTAGTACCATCATCACGCAGATGAGCGAAGGTACTGAGCTGCTCGCCTTTTTTGACCAGCACTTTGCCGTCAGCATCGGTGATATCAGCCAGTGCTTTACCATTGCTTTCCTGTGCCACTTCTTCTGGCTCTGGATTGTCTGGCGTCAGATAATCCCAGGTCATATTGAGCACCTGTTCTGGCACTGCACCACCGTCCCGATGGTACATGTCACGCAGACGACTAAAGATACCTGCCAAAATGGCACCATCGTTCAATGCTTCGCCCGGTGAATCAGCACCTTTCCAGTGCCATTGCAGCCAGCGGCTGGAGTTAACAATTGAACCGTTTTCTTCAGCAAAACAACTGGATGGCAAGCGGAACACCTCGGTTTGAATTTTCGATGGACTGACATCGTTAAATTCACCGTGGTTTTGCCAGAAATTCGCGGTTTCAGTATTGAGCGGGTCAATAGTTACCAGGAATTTCAGTTTCGACAGTGATGCTACTACTTTGTTTTTGTTCGGGAACGACGCGACCGGGTTAAAGCCCTGGCAAATATAGCCATTCACTTTACCCTGCGACATCATCTCGAAATATTGTAATACGTCATAGCCTTTATCCCACTTCGGCAACCAGTCGTAGCCCCAGCCGTTCTCTTTCTGGGCTTTATCACCGTAGAAACTTTTCATCAAACTGACGAAGAATTTCGGGTAATTGCTCCAGTAGTTAACCTGGCCCGGCAACAGGGTTTTCGGCGTGTTGGCCTTCAGATAAGTGTCAATATCCGGCTGTTTTTCTGACGGCAGATTCAGGTAGCCCGGCAAGCTTTGTGACAGCAAACCCAGGTCAGTTAAACCCTGAATATTAGAGTGACCGCGCAAGGCGTTAATACCGCCCCCCGCCATGCCCATATTGCCCAGTAACAACTGGATCATCGCCATGGTACGGATGTTCTGCGCGCCAACCGAGTGTTGTGTCCAGCCCAGCGCATACAGGAATGTGGCGGTTTTATTGGACACACTGGTTTCGGCGAGATATTCGCAAACCTGCAAGAAATCTTCTTTTGGCGTACCGCAAATATTGGAGACCACCTCTGGCGTGTAACGGCTGACGTGTTCTTTCAGCAAGTTCCACACACAGCGCGGGTCTTGCAGCGTGACATCGCGTTTGGCAAAGCCGTTTTCATCCAACTGGTAATTCCAGGTGGTTTTGTCGTATTTGCGATTTTCGGCGTCATAGCCACTGAACAGGCCGTCATCAAAGGTAAAGTCTTCCCGCACCAGCAAGCTGGCGTTGGTATAAGCTTCGACGTATTCGCGGTTAATTTTGTTGTTGGTCATCAGATACAACAACACGCCGGACAGGAACGCGATATCGCTACCGGAGCGGATTGGCGTATAGAAGTCCGCCACCGATGCAGTACGAGTAAAGCGTGGGTCTATCACCAGCAACTTGGCATTGTTGTGGATTTTGGCTTCCATCGCCCAGCGGAACCCCACCGGATGCGCTTCTGCCGCATTACCGCCCATGACGATAATTAAGTCTGCGTTCTTGATGTCAACCCAGTGGTTGGTCATCGCACCGCGACCAAATGTTGGAGCAAGACTTGCTACCGTTGGTCCGTGTCAGACACGTGCTTGGTTGTCTACGGCAAGCATGCCGAGAGCGCGACTAAATTTCTGGGTCAGATAACCCGTTTCGTTACTGGATGCCGAGGCACACAGCATACCGGTACTCAGCCAACGGTTGACGGTAACACCGGCGTCGTTGGTCTTAATGAAGTTAGCGTCCCGGTCTTCTTTCATCAGCTTGGCAATGCGGTCAAATGCATCATTCCAAGTGATTCGCTGCCATTTATCTGAACCCGGAGCACGGTATTCAGGATATTTCAGGCGGCTTTCGCTATGGATAAAATCCACCAGCCCTGCACCTTTCGGGCACAGCGCGCCACGGTTTACCGGATGGTCCGGGTCCCCTTCGATATGGAAAATACTCTCTTTGGCGTTTTTTGCGCCGTCACCGAGGCTATACATCAAAAGCCCGCAACCAACGGAGCAATATGTACAGGTATTCCGCGTCTCACGGGCGCGCAGCAATTTGTAATTGCGCGTTTCCGCCAGCGCCACTGACGGCGTAAAGCCGAGTGCCGCGACCGTGGTTCCTGCCATACCGCCAGCGCAGATCTTAAAGAACTGCCTTCTGCTGACCTGCATGGGTCTCTCCTTCGTTCATTGTCACATTATTTCAGTTCACACTTCCCTCAACGAAACCGGAAGCGCTAAAATCGCTTACGCGATATCACCTTTATCGGTGTGGGATACATTCTTCTGGAAATAGAATTATACCCATACCATTCTTAATGTGAATGTTACCACATTGTGATTATGGGTTATAACTTTCAGGGCCGCATAGTGAGCCAGATCAAACCTTCAACAATTGACCTCTCCACCGGAATCTGCGGTGCAAAACAACTTAACGTGCTACAGCGCCATCAAATGACCGAGCCGCAATTGGATTGGCTGGCGGAGGAAGTGCCGGTAGCGCTGGTCTACAACGGCATTTCCCATGTGGTGATGATGGCAACCCCGAAAGATCTGGCAGCATTCGCGCTAGGTTTTTCGTTGTCAGAAGGCATTATTAGCGCCCCACAAGATATCTACGCCATTGATGTGACACCAGGCTGTAATGGCATAGAAGTTAACATTGAGTTATCCAGCCGTCGCTTTTCCGGTTTAAAAGAGCGCCGCCGGGCTATGGCCGGCCGCACCGGATGTGGGGTCTGTGGTATTGAACAGCTTGATGATATTTTTCGCCCCATCACCCCTCTGCCTTTCACTCAGACCTTTAATTTGAATCAACTCGATAACGCACTGGCACAACTCAAGCAGGTACAAACTGTGGGTCAGTTGACGGGTTGCACTCATGCTGCGGCCTGGATTAATCCGAAAGGTGAATTGTTGGGTGGTTGTGAAGATGTGGGCCGCCATGTCGCACTGGATAAGCTGCTGGGGATACGGGCCAAACAGCCGTGGCAGCAAGGTGCTGTGCTGGTTTCCAGCCGTGCTAGCTATGAGATGGTGCAGAAAACCGCAATGTGCGGTGCAGAGATTTTATTTGCTGTTTCTGCTGCAACAACCTTAGCGGTTGAAGTTGCCGAGCGCTGTAATCTGACGCTGGTTGGCTTCAGTAAACCCGGTAGAGCAACGGTTTACACCCATCCGCAGCGGATTAGCGAATAGAAAGACCATACAATTAGTACGGCATTGATAATCATTTTCAATATCATTTAATTAACTATAATGATCCGAATGCTTACGCGGCGCTTACTTTTTTTGCACCGCCCTACACTACGGAGACGATGATTATGAGTTACTCACTGCCATCCCTGCCTTATGCTTATGACGCCCTGGAACCCCACTTCGATAAGCAGACGATGGAAATCCATCACACCAAACACCACCAGACCTATGTTAACAATGCAAACACGGTGTTGGAGAGCTTCCCTGAGCTGGCTAAATTCAGCGTTGAAGACCTGATCAAAGATCTGGACAAAGTTCCTGCTGAAAAACGCACTTTTATGCGTAACAACGCCGGCGGCCACGCTAACCACAGCCTGTTCTGGAAAGGGCTGAAACTGGACACAACCCTGAAGGGTGATCTGAAAGCCGCTATTGAGCGCGATTTCGGCAGCGTAGATAGCTTCAAAGAGAAATTTGAAGCTGCTGCGGCAACCCGTTTCGGTTCTGGCTGGGCTTGGCTGGTTCTGAAAGACGACGGCAAGCTGGCGGTTGTATCTACTGCTAACCAAGATAGCCCACTGATGGGCGAAGCAGTTTCTGGCGCATCAGGCTTCCCAATTATTGGCCTGGATGTGTGGGAACACGCTTACTATCTGAAATTCCAAAACCGCCGCCCAGACTACATCAAAGCATTCTGGAACGTGGTTAACTGGGACGAAGCAGCAGCGCGTTTCACTCAAGCCAAATAAGCCGCATAAACCGTATGTTGCATATCCAAAGAACGTGGAGTTGCAGCTAACAACCCTGTAGCTTCAAGTCCGAAGGATACATGCCAGCAAGGTCATCTTGCTGGCATTTTTATTGCTAAAGTTTAGCCAATTTCTGCCGATAGATTGTCCAAGAAGGGCGTTGGTATTCATGGATATAAAGCTCATGAACTATACCCTAAATAATTCGAGTTGCAGGAAGGCAGCCAACGCACATGCAACTTGAAGTATGACGGGTATATCGTTTGGGATAAGTACTCTTGCCAAGGCTACCCCACATACCACCAACTCCCCAAAATCTTCTAATAACTAGACCTCCCCAAACTCACCTACGCTGATTGATTTGCATCAGAGACACCGCATAACGGAGAAGAACATGGCAGTATTTAGCAACGTTTTTGGCAGCTTTGAAAATATGAAAGTCGGTAAAAAGCTGGGATTAAGCTTTTTCCTGATGTTGTTGCTGGTCGGGATCATCGCCGGTACCACCGCTTATCATTTCTCCGTGATTGAAGATCATGCTTATAAAGTTGACCTGAGTTACAAAGTTAACGATGAATCCAATCAGGCAAAATATAATCGCGCATTATATGAACGTACCTACTCTCTGCAATACATCAAAGAAAATTCTCAACATATCAATAATATAAAAAATCTTCTGACCCAGAGCGAAAGTCTTAGTTGGTCGGCAGATAACCGCAAAACCATTAGCAGTATTTCCGATGTGGTAGAGGAGTATCTGCAGCAGCAGAGTAACTTCGTCAATGCCGTAGCCCATAAAGATGATGTGCGCAAAAGCTGGAATATTTCTGAAACCCAGAAGAACCTCAACGAGCTGCAACAAAGCCTACTTAATGAAGGGGCAGATACCAATACCCAAATCCTGCTAGCAGAGATGAACCAGAAGTTGATGACCGTACGCTACAACGCACGCGGCTTATTGCTGGATCGCAACCAGGATGCAGAGTCCTCGCTGATTACCTCAATCAATATCGCTAATAGTGCCGCAAATGCTTTTATGCCGGTGCTATCGGCCGAACAGCAAAAGCTGCTGGCTCCGGTTATCTCCAGCCTGAGTACCTATAAAGATAACGTACTGGCCTATTTACCGGCTTATCAGCAAGAGCTGGAGACCGGTAAAGTGATGGAGTCGAATGCCAACGAATTGAATAAACTGGCCACCCATCTGTTCACCCAAGAGCTGCAAGGGACCCACGCAGAAATCAATAATGCGCAATTGCAGTTAACTATTGCTGCCATTGCCGCACTGCTGTTTGGTCTATTGATTTCATGGCGCATGACCCGCCAGATCACGGTACCACTGCGCACCACACTGGCGATGGCAGAGCGCATTGCTACCGGTGATTTAACTGCGGCGACAACATCAAACCGTACCGATGAGTTGGGCCTGTTGATGAATGCCGTCGCCCGGATGAATGAAAACCTGCGCGCCATGATTGATGAGATCCGCATTGGTGTCAGTCAGGTGTCTCATGCCTCCGGCGAAATTGCTGCCGGTAATACCGATTTATCTTCCCGCACCGAACAGCAGGCTGCGGCTGTAGAGGAAACCGCTGCCAGCATGGAGCAGTTGAATGCCACGGTTAAGCAGAATGCCGATAATGCCCACCATGCTAATCAACTGGCAACCGAGGCATCACAAACCGCACAACAGGGCGGTAAGCTGGTTAACGATGTGGTGCGCACCATGAACGATATCTCCGGTAGCTCCAAACGTATCTCTGAGATTACTTCAGTCATTAACAGTATTGCTTTCCAGACCAATATCTTGGCCTTGAATGCTGCGGTTGAAGCCGCCCGCGCCGGCGAGCAAGGCCGTGGTTTTGCCGTTGTCGCCAGCGAAGTTCGCAATTTGGCACAACGCAGTGCACAAGCGGCGAAAGAAATTGAAGGCTTGATTGGCGAGTCAGTGACTCAGGTAAATGCCGGAACCACGTTGGTGCAAAATGCCGGGCAAACGATGGAGAATATTGTCCGCTCAGTGACCCATGTGCGCGATATTATGGCGGAAATTGCCTCAGCATCCGATGAGCAGAGCCGTGGTATCACGCAGGTTAGCCAGGCTATCTCTGAAATGGACAGCACCACTCAGCAGAATGCGGCCCTGGTGGAAGAGTCTGCCGCCGCCGCCGACTCACTGGCTGAACAAGCCATTTTACTGGCACAGGCCGTCGCCGTGTTCCGCCTATCCGATGCAGAGGCAGAATCGGCACAGAAAAACGTCGGTGCATCCGTGGCACCTAAAAGTACCCCAACACCTCGCTCTGGCACAGAAAGCAGTCGCACCACTCAGCACGATAATTGGGAAACCTTCTGATTATCCGCTAAACCGCGTTACCCGGCAGGAGTAGCCAATGCGGTTACTCCTGCCTATCTCGTCGTTTCGCTCAATCCTATCGATAACCTCTTTTACCTTGGAACCCTGCGGTCAGGCAGGGTATTCTGATTCTCCCTTCCCAACGCAGACAAGGAGAGCAGATGAAGTATCCTCAGGTTTATATCGGTAAAATCGAGCCTTATAACGGCAGTTCCCCGAGCGCGATTGGTAAACGTCAGGTTCAGGGTGGCATCATGCTCACGACGCTGGGATTGGAAGGGGATGAACAAGCCGAGACCCGCTTTCACGGTGGGCCGGACCGCGCCTTATGCCATTATCCACGAGAACACTACTCCCACTGGATAGAGCGATTCCCTGCACAGGAAGATATTTTCGCAGCACCAGCCTATGGCGAAAATATCTCAACCCTCGGCATGACGGAACAAAATGTCTATATGGGGGATATCTACCGCTGGGGAGGGGCAATCATTCAGGTGACTCAACCGCGTTCACCTTGTTACAAGCTCAACTTCCATTTCGCTATCGAGGAGATGTCGGCACTGATGCAGCAGACCGGTTATTGCGGCTGGCTGTATCGCGTAATTTCCACCGGTATTGTTAGTGAGGGCCATGCATTAGAGCTGTTGGCGCGCACCAGTGATATCTCGGTGGCAGAAGCGATTGCCATCGCCTGGCATATGCCTTTCGATAAAGAACAGTATCACCGCTTGCTGGCTGTATCAGGATTATCCACCAGTTGGAGTAAAACTATGCTAACGCGTCTTTCGCAAGGAAAGATCGAGGATTTCAATCGGCGGTTATTAGGTTCTTGATGTATTAATTATCAAATAATACAACACACGATCTTGCCAAGGACGGCAAGTTATATGAAAGAGCAGTAATTAAATAGGTAATTTTAATCACCACCTTGAATATATGATTGGGTTGTATTTGTAAATTTTATTAGAAATGATGATTATTTACTCCAATCCTCAATTCGCAGCTTTTTAACTCTTTCAAACTCTCTAATGTTATTAGTCACTAATATTGCTCCAGCCGAAATTGCGTGTCCGGCTATTGCTGCATCATTTCCGCCAATTGGCGTACCCTGCTTTGCCAGCTCAACTTTAATATTAGTGGTAGCATCTACAGCCGCTGCATCCCACGACAAGATAGCATCTAATCGTTTCACAAATTCATCTACTAAATAGTTATGTTTCGGTGATGCTTTCTTACCAATTGCACCAAACCGCATTTCTGAGTATGTAATGGCTGAAACGACTATTTTATTCTGATGCTCAATACACTGTTGTAATTTTATAATTAATTCAGCAGGGCGTTCCCGCATAATAAAAGAGCAAATATTCGTATCGAGCATATATATTCTTTTCATCATAATTCGAAGCGTCCCTCTTCGATAACGTCTTGTCTTTCCGTAAGAAAATCGTTATCCGCTTTATCTTCATCCATGAATGATACCCATGTAGGGCGGATAGGTCTTAAAATGATATTATCGCCATCTTTGAGTATTTCCAGTTCGGTGACACCCGCAAAGTCCATATCTTTTGGTAAACGTATTGCCCGATTTTGGCCATTTTTGAAAATAGAGACTGTTCTCATATTTTTACTCCTGATAATCGTGTCACTAAAGACACTAGCATATGCTTAGCATATGTCAAGAGAGATGAAAACCCACAACAAACCGGGTAGCGGCCATGCCACACACCCGGTTATTTCGAAAGTCGCAATTAGAACGTTTTTTTCGCGTAGCCGGTCACTTCTTTCAAGCCCATCTCACGGCCTAATGCCGTCATTGGGTGTACCACCACAATACCGCGTACCGCTTTCTTCAGCGTGCCCATATCCGCCTGCTCTTTTTTAGTAATAGCACGGCTGAACGGCAGTTGAGCTAGCTTTTGTGCTTCAGCACTCAGGTTTTTAACCCGCACTTCTTTCAGGCGCTGAATTTCAGCCGCCAGTTTCTCTTTTTCTTTCATATGCTGCGCGATCAAATCCATATTACCCTGTTGGATCACGGTAGGGTCTTTGTGGTTCAACGCATCCAGCATATCGCTTAGACGTTTGATTTCTGCATGTTCTTTCATAGTATTGGCCCGTACATGCCACTGATGGGCACGATATTTCGCTAAAGTTGGGGATAGGATAGCACTGATTGTGCATCAAGATAGAGAGTGTATCAGGATGCGTGCTTTTCAGCAGCAGCCTCCTGTATTGGTTGCCACTGCATGCCGGCCGGTAGGCTGCTAATTTCACAAGCAACCTCCCCGAGCCTGACCAAAGCTTGGGTATAGTGGTGGTTGAACGGATAACAGCACGAGAGGCGAAAAGCATTACGATAGCGGCCACTCGGCGAGTAAAGCGTACCGGGGGTCAGGCATATCTGTTCTTGTAGCAATTGATGAAATAGCGCCACGGTATCGACACAGGCAGGGAACTCGACCCAGAAAACAAAACCCCCTGCTGGTTGGGTCACTTTGGTCCCACGAGGGAAGTATTGTGCAATGAGTTGCTGCGCCTGCTGTACTTGTTGCGCATAACGGCGCCGTAGCCCGCGCAGGTGGTGGTCGTAACCGCCAGACTCCAGAAACAGTGCCAGTGTTTCTGATAATAACGCCGGTTCCGCCATCGACGACACCGCTTTGAGCTTATGTAATGCCTCAGCGAAGCGGCCACCATCAATCCAGCCGATACGGAAGTCCGGGGCCAGTGTTTTGGTGAAGCTGGAACAGAACAGCACCCAACCGTCGCGGTCAAAGGCTTTTACCGCTGGGGACAAAGTAGAACCGAATTGTATTTCTGCATATAAGCCATCTTCTATCAGCGGCACCTGATGATCGTTCATCAACTGTGCCAGGCGCTTTTTCGCCGCCAGTGGCATCGTAAAACCTAACGGGTTCTGCACCGTTGGCATGGCGATCAATGCATTCAACCGCCCCTCCTGAAGCAGTAACTCCAACACATCCAACGATAAACCTTGCTGTGGATCGGTTGGAATCTCCACGGCTTTCAGGCCAAGGCTGGCAAGTAATGGCATCAGATAGAAATAGGTTGGCGATTCCAGCCCGACACAATCACCCGGCTTGGTGGTGACCCGCAACGCTAACTGCAACGCCTCCATACAACCATGCGTAATAGTGATATCTGCCGGATTAGCCAGCATCCCTAGGGTCATGGCGCGGCGGGCGATTTGCTGACGCAGGCGCTGGCATCCTGGTGGCAACGCGTACTGACTGATTAACTGCGGCTCACGACGCAATAGTGATGCCATGATGCGGCCCAACTTGGCACTGGGGTAAAAATCCGCCGTTTGTGGACAGGCGAGCGAGATATTGGTAAAGCGGGGGTTTTGTTGTGCGGCAAATACCGTATCAATTAAATCCAGCACCTCATTTACCGGTTTGCCGACTGTCGCTGTTGGCACCACCGCCGTTGACGGACTACAAACATAAAACCCTGACTGCGGACGCGCTTCAATCAAGCCTCGATCCTCCAGCGTACGGTAAGCTGCCACCACCGTATTGATACTCACCTGATGGTTTTTGGCGTAACCGCGCACTGATGGCAGGCGGCTACCCGCCAGCAAACTGCCTTTCTTAATGGCCTGCGCCAGATTGTCAGCCACTTGCAAGTAGCGAATTTCATTCATAACAACGGGCATGGTGACAGTTCTCCGCAGGTTCAATGGGTACAGTTAAATCTTATACAAACTGTACCCACAACAATAGATAACTTCTGCTTCTGACGCCATAGCGGATTGCTGTTTATGCTGAATCTCTCGATAACATCAATAATATAATACCCACAGTAATTGGAGTTGCAGGTAGGCAACAAGCTTACTCACCCGTGCAGCTTCAAGTACGAAAGGGGAGGATATCCCATGCTAGACAGTGCTTTCATCAGTTACGTTACCGTTATGTCGATCACTCCAGGCCCAAATAACCTGTTATTAGCTGCATCTGGTGTCAATTTTGGCTTACGTCGTACCTTCCCAATGATGTTGGGGATTACCTTTGGCTGCGCGTTGCAATGCGCATTAATGACCACATTGTTGGCATTAATTCTCAGTTGGCTGGGGGTAATTCGCTTGCCACTGGTGACGCTGGGATGTGCATATTTATTCTGGTTATCGTGGAAAATTTTTAATTCCGGTAGCCCGAAGTCAAGAGATGGCCAGCAACCAATGGGGTTTATCCAGGGGGCTTTATTCCAGGCCATTAATCCAAAGGCTTGGCTGATGGCTATGAATGTCGCCATCTTATTTACACCACGTGAAGGTGCTACGCTGAGCCATACCCTACTGATTGTTAGTGGTTTTGCTCTGTTAAATCTGCCTTGTGTGGCCGTTTGGGCGGTGATGGGGGATCAGTTACGCCATGCGTTACGGGTTAACTGGAAACTACGATTATTCAATGGAGTGATGGGGGGCTTGATGGCAATAACAGCATTGTGGCTGTTAGTTGACGAATGGCTCAGTGTGTTGCCGTAACTCAGGCATGGCCGAGTGGTGACAGCTTGGAAACCTGTTTTAAGCTGATGCGGGAGAGCAATTCTGTAATCGAGAGCACCATGGTGGAACGCACCATTTGCTGATAACGCTGGCGTTGCATGGCAATCAGCGACGCGTCTGCTTCATCCGGGCGCAGGAAAGTGGGCACTGGCGGCAATTCAGCCACACAATGTAATTCACCAAATGGCCCGAGGATTTCGTCATCAGTAAAGCGATACTCGGTGCCATCATGGTTTAACTCCTCACGAAGCGCCATCAATAGCTCAGCATCTTCGTATTCATGACGGGTGATCACACCCAAGGCATAAACCAACTTTAGTCGCACAGATAGCTCACCAAGCGGCCCATCGCCAACCAGCAATGGCTCCACGGCATATTTCACCGCATAGTCATCTTTACGAAAAACCTGCACCACGAGAATATTCAGCGCTTCTGCCAATAATTCGACAGCAGCCATCAGGAAACTCCGAACGGTCTTGCCTGCGTTCAGATGCTCAAGTACCCGATTCTCAAATGCCTGTGTTTTTTCAATCATCGCTTGTCACTGAGGTGGTTTCAGAATATCGGGCTACGAAAAGATAAATACCGCGCAATCTGACACGGTATTTATCCCCGTCATACTTCAAGCCGCATGTGCGTTGGCTACGTTCAATAACCCGAATCACTTGACTGCGTAAGCTCATCGGGATTAATGAGCCTCATCCTGGAGGCTCACCCTACGGGCTAGCATAAATGCTGTACAAATCGGTTCCCGACCGATTTGTATCTCGCTTGTCGCCTTCCCGCAACTCGAATTATTTAGGGTATATCACCTAACGCAAACTCATTTTGTTCATCACAAAATTAGTGCGTCAGCTTGTCCTGCATGGCGTTATACACACTCACCGCCTGTTCGACAACCTCGCCATCAGCGGGTAAGCCTGAAATTTGCGCCAAAGCAGCTTTCGGCCCCAATTTCGCCAGTAATTCAACCAATTCCTGAGCTTGTGAGTCTTGCTCACTGCGATAACTCATGGCCGCCGCAATACCGGTTACCAGATTGGTGTGTGGCAGTTGATACTCAAGTGTACCCAATAGCGGTTTGATCAATCGATCACCGGCACTCAGTTTACGCAGTGGCTGACGGCCAACACGTTCAACATCGTCATGCAGGTAAGGGTTCTCAAAACGGGAGATGATTTTATTGATATAAGCGGCATGTTTTTGTGGATCAAAAGCATAGCGTTTAATCAGCACTGCACCGCTCTCTTCCATCGCGCCTTTCACTGTCTGGCGTACTGCTGGGTCCAGAATGGCATCACGGATGGTTTGATGGCCGGCCAGTTGCCCCAGATAGGCCGTTATCGCATGACCGGTGTTCAGGGTGAAGAGTTTACGCTCCACAAACGCCATTAGGTTGTCGGTCAACTCCATACCTGCGATTTCCGGTGGCTGCCCTTTGAACTGGGTACCATCAACAATCCACTCACTGAAGGTCTCTACCGTCACTGCCAGAATATCTGTACTGCCCGCTTCTGATGGCGGCACAATACGGTCTACCGCGGAATCTACGAAACCGACATGTTGCTCAACCCACGCTTGTTCACTTTCCGGTAACGCAGCGAAGACATGCTGTTTTAACTGGCTGGTACCGCGCACCATATTCTCACAGGCGATAATATTCAGCGGACGAGTATTACCTTGTTGATGACGAGCGACTAAGCCTTGTGCCACGGTGCCGGCAATACGTGCCAGAATCTGCGGTCCAACAGCGGTGGTGACAATATCGGCATCAGCAATCAGCGCCACCACGTCTGGGCTACTACTGTTTACTGCACTCACGTTTTTGACTTCTTCAACCCGCGCCTGCTCACCAACCACATTGACCTGATAACTTTTACGTTTATTCAGTTCGTCCAGCAGCGGCTGGTTAACATCTGCGAAGGTCAGTTGCGCACCGGCATCAGCAAGAAGTTTACCAATGAAGCCCCGGCCAATATTACCTGCGCCAAAATGTAATGCTTTCATATTCGTTACCTTTTGCTGTAGAAGGGCCGTTTCTCCCAACGGCCCTATTCAGTTATTGCTGGGTTACTTTTTGCCACCCAATAAGTCCAATACTTCCTGCACGCTGGTAGTTTTACTTAAGCGCTCAATCACCGACTCATCATCCAGCGCATTCGTCAGGCTGGTAATAACATGAATATGCTCATTATTACGGGCCGCGATACCAATCACCAAACGCGCCACTTCATCTTCTTCGTCACCAAAGCGCACGCCGTCAGGGTATTGGCAGAATACTACACCGGTTTTCAACACACGGTCTTTCGCTTCAATGGTACCGTGTGGTACCGCGATAGATTCGCCCAGATAGGTGGAGGTCAGTTTTTCACGTTCCAGCATCGCTTCAACATATTCCGGCTCAACATAACCGCCCTTCACCAACTGCTCACCAGCGAAGCGAATAGCTTGCTCTTTGGTGGCTGCGTGTTGATTGAGGAAAATATTCTCCGCGCCCAGCTTGAACAAGTTGGCTTCAGAGGCTTCAAAGCTATCGTCCAGCGTTTCAATCACTTTCTGAGTGCTTGCTGTCGTGTTAGCCGCCTCCACCAAACGTGCTGTCAGGTTGGTGTACAACTGGCTATCAAGGAAGTTGGTCAACGAGATATGTTGTGCCTGTGGCGCATGGCGCATGGCTCGCTCAGTCAAATCACGGTGGGTGATAACCAAGTCCACATCTTCTGGTAAGTTGTTGATAGCACAGTTAGTCACCGAGATATGTCTCAAGCCCGCATCTTGTACTTTCTTACGCAGCACACCGGCCCCCATCGCACTAGAACCCATACCAGCATCACAAGCTACGATGATTTTACGTACTGTGGTCAGGTCGCCTGCGGCAGCGGCAGCATTCGCCGCTTGTGCGCCTTTAGATTGCGCTTTCATATCTTGTATACGGCGAGTTGCATCTTCCAGGCTGTCTTCCTCGTCGTCTTTGACTTTAGAGGTTTTCAGCAAGATAGCGGATACCACGAAGGAGACGGCAAACGCAGCAGCAACTGCAGCAATGTTGGCAAAATAAGCACCTTTAGGTGTCATCGCCAATACTGCCAGGATAGAACCAGGAGACGCAGGTGATACCAGGCCGCCGTTCAGCACAGTCAGAGTGAACACACCAGTCATACCGCCCAGAATAACCGCCAGCAATAAGCGCGGGTTCATCAGCACGTATGGGAAATAGATTTCGTGGATACCACCGAAGAAGTGGATGATAGCCGCGCCACCAGCAGACTGCTTAGCGTTACCTCTACCGAAGAACATGTAAGCCATCAACACACCCATACCTGGGCCTGGGTTCGCTTCGATCAGGAAGAAGATAGACTTACCGGTTTCAGTCGCCTGCTGGATACCCAGAGGTGAGAAGATACCGTGGTTAATCGCGTTATTCAGGAACAGGATTTTAGCTGGTTCGACGAAGATAGACGTTAATGGCAGCAGGTTAAGCTGCACCATGATATGCACGCCTTTAGCCAACACGTGGGACAACACTTCTACCAGTGGACCAATCGCCATAAAGGCGAGAATCGCCAACAACATCCCGATGATACCGGCTGAGAAGTTGTTAACCAGCATCTCAAAGCCGCTTTTGATTTTACCTTCAACCCAACGGTCAAAGTGTTTGATTGCCCAGCCACCCAGCGGACCCACAATCATCGCACCGAGGAACATCGGCATATCCGCACCAACGATAACCCCCATGGTGGTGATAGCACCCACCACACCACCGCGATCACCCCCCACCAAACGGCCACCGGTAAAACCGATCAGCAGTGGTAACAGGTAGGTGATCATTGGGCCAACCAGTTTGGCTAGTGTTTCATTTGGCAGCCAGCCGGTTGGAATAAACAGTGCGGTGATAATACCCCAGGCAATAAACGCCCCGATATTGGGCATAACCATGTTACTGAGGAATCGGCCAAAATTTTGAATTCTGACCTTTGCGTCTGGTGAAAACATAAAACACCCCTATTGGTACGCGCTAACAATAAGAGCGCGATATAATTGTTTTGTTGAGGCAGTTCTGCAAAACCCGCCGGTGCTATCGAATACAAACACGCTGTATGCAAAACAAACTCTAGCATGCTCCTTTATTCACGCGTAGCTCACTGCATTTATGTGACATAAGTCACACCAAACCCCCTATTATAGGGGTGTGTTTGTTGACGCAGATCACACTAAATGACTGTAAGAAAACCACGACGACGAATTTTTAAGCTAAAAAGCTCGATAAGAGTGATATAAATCACATTTTGCGTGGGTTAGTTTGTTTTGAAAATGTGATGTTAATCACAAGTTATTTTTGCTCGTAGAGAGGAGATGAGACATTCACCCTGCTAATAACCTCTCAGACTCAACTCTCGGTAGAAATGTGTAATAAAACAACAGGGGGAAGGGGGCACATTATTGGAGCGGGTTTCGGTTGATATGGGTTTAGTGCTTAGGTTCGGATCAGGTTTCGGTTGATAAACGCTCAGAGGTCATTTTAGCTCAGTCGCCTCAACCGAGTTAAGGCCCATAAGCGTGGGCCTTAACAATCCGCGCTTGCGCACGTATCGCTTGCCTGCTGCGCAGGTTCCCTCGCTCAAATGTGCTTTTAAAGTCAAAAGAGAAAATCAAAACCTAAAGCGATGGTTTTGACGTTGAGCGCAATCAGGAATATTGCCGGCAAGGAGTGAGGGTAGAGTGAGCGGGCATGGAAGCCCGCGAAAAGCGCGCTTGAGCAGGAGCGAACGCGCTGGCTCGTCAGCCCGAAAGACGCGGACGGTTTATCCGCAGGGCAATATTTCGCGCAAGCGCGGGATTGCACAAGGGGCCACGCTTATGGCCCCTTTGCCGGTTGGTTCATCGCAGGTTAAGTAAATTCAGTTACTTTAACAACCGAACTTATTCACTTATCAAATACTAACCGAAAGAATAACTCGATCAGTCCTAACAACCGAACCGATCACCAAATCAAATCAAATCAAATCAAATCAAATCAACCAAAACCATCACTGCATGACACTCGCAACACTCTTCTGTGCCGTCATCATCGCCGGATACTTGGCGACTAAATTAGCCATCATCGTGTTATATAGCGCTGCTTGCTGTGGGGTCTGGAATTGAACGCCGCCATTATTGAAAGTGACCTGCGTTCCCTGCTGCTGCAAGAAATCACCAACTTGTGCCAGATCCTGCACAAAAGCAGAAATCACCGGCACTGCTGGGATCAACACATTGGCTGTCTGAGTCACAATATTATCGAAAGCTTTATTAAATACCACTTTCAAATCATCAGGCTGTTTCAATGCAGCAACCGCACTATCGGCTTGTGTTTTTGCCGTACGAATCTGTTGCACTAACAAGTTCAATGCACCTGCGGACTGCTGTAATGCATCACGCTTGGCGAGATAATCCTGCGCCACGCGAATCTCATTGATTTGAGCAATCGCCGGGCTCAAGCTGGCATCAACAGATTTGGTAAGCTGCTGTGAAAAAGTGACTAAAATCGCATAATCACTGACATAAGGGCCAAATTTCTGTTTTTGATCTTCGCTCAGTGTTGGCAGTTTCATCCCGCTACGCATCACTGTATTTTGCAGATAATCAATAAAAGCCTTACGTTGTTCTGGCTCTTTATCCCCGCAGGCGGTCAATTGGAACACCACCAGTAACGCCAGTAATGGCGCTAACCAACGTGAATATCGGGCTGTATTCAGTGCAAAAGTCATGTGAAACTACTCCTGTAGTAAGTACTTATTTTCACAAAATCCCATTCTTATCATCTAACGTGAGTAATAAGAATAGCTAAGGGGAGCGATATACGCTCCCCTGTGACCAGCCAAGTACAGAATTACTGTAATAACGAAATATCAGCAACCTGCAAGAATAGCTCGCGTAATTTACTCAGCAATGTCAGACGGTTGATCCGCACTGCATCGTCCTCTGCCATAACCATAACACTGTCGAAGAACTCATCGACCGTTTCTCGCAGAGCTGCCAGTTCCACCAGCGCTTCCTGATAGTGACCCGCAGCAAAGACTGGCTCCAGTTTGTCACGCAACACCACTAAATGTGTTGCCAGTTTCAGCTCTGCCGGCTCTTTTAACACCGAGGCATGCACATGGTCATTCAGGGTATCAGTGGATTTCGCCAGAATATTCGATACACGCTTGTTAGCAGCAGCCAATGTCGCTGCGGCATCCAGGGTACGGAAATAGGTCACCGCCTTCACCCGCGCATCAAAATCAGCCGGTTTGGTTGGACGACGAGCCAGTACCGCCTGAATAGTGTCAACGCTGTGACCTTCATCCTGATACCAGGCACGGAAACGGCCCAGCATGAACTCAATCACTTCATCGACCACGTTGCCATTGGTCAGCTTGCTGCCATACAGGCGCACCGCCTCTTCAGTCAGCGTTTGCAGATCAAGTGGCAAGTTCTTCTCGACGATAATGCGCAGTACTCCCAACGCCGCACGGCGCAGCGCAAACGGGTCTTTATCACCTTTCGGATGTTGACCAATGCCGAAAATACCGGCCAATGTGTCCATCTTATCGGCAATCGCTAATGCACAAGCAACTGGGTTAGATGGCAAATCATCACCGGCAAACCGTGGCTGGTATTGCTCATTCAGCGCTACAGCAACATCTTCAGCTTCACCATCGTGACGGGCATAGTGCATCCCCATCACACCTTGAGTATCGGTGAATTCAAACACCATGTTGGTCATCAGGTCACATTTGGACAGCAGACCTGCACGGGTAGCATGGTTAACGTCCGCGCCAATCTGTGCGGCAACCCAGCCCGCCAATGCTTGAATACGGTCGGTCTTGTCACGCAACGTCCCCAATTGCTGTTGGAACAGCACGGTTTCCAGACGCGGCAAATTGTCTTCCAGACGTTTTTTACGGTCAGTCTTAAAGAAAAACTCCGCATCAGCCAAGCGCGGACGAACCACTTTCTCGTTACCGGAAATAATCTGTTGAGGATCTTTAGATTCGATATTGGCAACAAAAATGAAGTTTGGCAGTAGGCTACCGGCAGCATCGTAAACCGGGAAGTACTTCTGGTCACCTTTCATGGTGTAGACCAGTGCTTCCGCAGGTACTGCTAGGAATTTCTCTTCAAACTTGGCGGTTAGCACCACCGGCCATTCAACCAGTGATGTCACTTCTTCCAGCAAGCTTTCACTCAGATCAGCAATACCGCCAATCTTCTGCGCTGCCAGTTCTGCATCACGCTTGATTATAGCTTTACGTGATTCATAATCAGCGATGACTTTACCGCGCTCCAGCAAAATCTGCGGGTATTGGTCAGCGTTATCAATAGTGAACTCAGCCTCACCCATAAAGCGGTGACCACGAATAATGCGGTCTGAATCGATACCTAACACAGTGCCTGGAATCAATTCGCTGCCTAACAGCAGGGTTACAGTATGAACCGGGCGAACGAATTGGGTTTCTTTATCACCCCAGCGCATCAGTTTTGGAATAGGCAGCTTACTCAGCGCGCTATTCACCATATCTGCCAGCAGTAATTGTGCTGATTGGCCTTTGACATGGGCGCGGTACAGCAGCCATTCGCCTTTGTCAGTAACCAGGCGTTCAGCCTGATCGACAGTAATACCACAACCCCGTGCCCAGCCTTCGGCGGCTTTGCTCGGTTTACCTTCAGCATCAAAAGCTTGCGCAATGGCAGGGCCGCGTTTTTCAACTTCACGATCCGCCTGAGCCGCGCTTAAATCGGCCACTTTTACCGCCAGACGGCGCGGCGCAGCATACCAAACCACCTCACCATGAGGCAGGTTGGCGTTATCCAGTTCAGCAGTAAAGTTGGCAGCAAAAGATTCGGCCAGAGAACGAAGAGCCTTCGGCGGCAACTCTTCCGTGCCGATTTCCACCAGGAAAGTCTGTTGAGTCATGACAGCCTCTTAGTTCTGATTCTTTTTGCACATAGGGAAGCCCAACGCCTCGCGGGAAGCATAATAAGCCTCGGCGACAGCTTTGGTCAGCGTACGAATGCGCAGAATATAGCGTTGGCGCTCGGTCACCGAGATGGCTTTACGGGCGTCCAGCAGGTTAAACGTATGGCCAGCTTTCAGAATGCGCTCATAAGCGGGCAGCGGCAGCGGGTTTTCCAGTGCCAGCAGCGACTGAGCTTCTTTCTCATACTGCTCAAAGCAGGAGAACAGGAAATCCACATCGGCGTATTCGAAGTTATAGGTGGATTGCTCCACTTCATTCTGATGATAAATATCGCCATAAGTGGTTTTGCCCAGCGGACCGTCGCACCAAATCAGGTCATAAACGCTGTCTACACCCTGAATGTACATCGCTAAACGTTCCAGACCATAGGTTATCTCGCCAGTGACCGGTTTACATTCCAAACCGCCCACTTGCTGGAAGTAAGTGAACTGCGTCACTTCCATCCCGTTCAACCACACTTCCCAGCCCAGACCCCAGGCACCCAAGGTCGGGTTCTCCCAGTTGTCTTCGACAAAGCGGATATCGTGGATAGTCGGGTCCAGACCCAGTTCTCTCAGCGAGCCTAAATACAGCTCCTGAATGTTGTCTGGTGAAGGCTTAATGATCACCTGGAACTGATAATAGTGTTGCAGGCGATTTGGGTTCTCACCGTAGCGACCATCGGTCGGGCGGCGTGAAGGTTGTACATAAGCGGCAGCGATTGGCTCTGGGCCAAGTGCACGCAGGCAGGTCATTGGGTGGGAGGTACCCGCGCCGACTTCCATGTCCAGTGGTTGAACAATGGTGCAGCCTTGGCGCGCCCAATAGTCCTGTAACGTCAGGATCAGGCCCTGAAAGGTCTTGGTATCAAACTTTTGCATGTTGGATTCGCACGCGATACAAGTGGATTAAAATGGAATGAGTCAGTATACCCGTTGACCGTAAGATATACAGCCAGAATCCGGCAAGATGCAACAATCAAGATGGATTTGTCGATAAAATGAGCCTTTCACTGTATTCCAACTGATTATTCTGCTCTGCGCCAACAAAGGTAAAGAGTCCGTCGATAGGTTGCTAATCAGCTAATGAACAGCGATCATCCTCTGCTAAGTCAGATAATAAAAAGGAAGACGAGTTATGAGTCTACAACGCTGCGGTTGGGTCACCTCTGATCCTCTCTATCTCGCTTATCACGACACTGAATGGGGTATCCCACGGACCGACAGTCAGGCGCTGTTCGAAATGCTCTGCCTCGAAGGGCAACAAGCCGGACTGTCATGGATAACCGTGCTGAAAAAACGTGAACACTACCGCAAGTGCTTCCATAATTTTGATCCGGTGCGTGTGGCGAAAATGGGGCCAGACGATGTAGAAAAACTGGTGCTGGACAGCGGTATTATCCGTCATCGCGGTAAGATTCAGGCCATTATCACCAATGCACAGGCTTATCTGGCCATGGAAGCCAACGGTGAGGATTTTTCGCGCTTTATCTGGAGTTTTGTTGATGGCGAGCCAAAAATTAACCATTGGTGGTGTCTGGCGGAGTCACCCGCAACCACACCCGTATCAGATGCAATGTCAAAAGCATTGAAAAAAAAAGGTTTTAAATTTATCGGTTCCACCATTTGCTACGCATTTATGCAGGCCAGCGGTTTAGTGAACGACCATCTGGCAAGCTGTTTTTGTCACCCGGATAACGCCGTAAAATGATTCGACCTTACCAACCAAGCGATCTCGATGACCTGATGCAATTGTGGCTGACCAGTACCATTGCTGCGCATCCTTTTGTGGCCGAACAATACTGGCACGAGAGCGCCCCGTTGGTACGGAATACCTATCTCCCGGCGGCACGCACTTGGCTATATTTGTCAGCGGAAACTACCGGTGATGCTAACCCCATTGCAGGCTTTATTAGTATTCTCGAAGAACAACTGGTCGGCGCGCTGTTCGTCACCCAATCCTTGCACGGTAAGGGGATTGGGCAAGCGTTGATGGATTACGTTCAACAGTGCTACTGCGCGCTAACTCTAGAGGTCTACCAACGAAATCAGCGTGCCTATCACTTCTATCGTAAACAAGGTTTTACCGTAGTAGGGAAAACCTATAATGCAGAGACCAAAAACACTATCCTGACCCTGCATTGGCAGCGCCCATTTAACTCATCCCTGCTTTAACTCTCCCTGCATCTGACAAATTTTAATAACCGGTTCAAATCCATAATTGCATTACTCTATTCCTGAGCCTATTTTCCTGTGGGAATTAAGTGAGGGATTTAATATGATAGGGACATTGCTAAATATCCAATTAGCCTTAATTTTCTTAATAACATCCTCCCAATTAGCCATTGCCGATGGCATTAAAATCAGAGAAGTTTGTTTATATTCTGAAGATAAATATCAAGTTGATACTGCCGTAACGGATAACATTGAATATAGTGGATGCAGTAGAAAGGTACGGGATGCCGCAGGCACGCTAGGCTGCACCTTCATCCCCGCATTGGCGATTTATAATTATGTTACCCATAGCCATTGTGATCAGGCGGATAAATTATGGCGTCAGATATCACATTGGTTTTCCGATGATAATCAAGACAAGGTAGTCTTGATTACCGGCAACACTCCTTTACTTGAGCCACAATCCTCCCGCCGCGAAAACAACAATAACCAAGCCAGCCCGCTCGCATTTATATTAAGTAAAGTTCATACGCAATTACATCATCAAGCCCTGACATTACCGGCCAGCGCAAGATTTTGTAAAACCTCGCTAGAGAATCTCCTCGCCGCGCGCTATCCCCGCAGCCCAGATGAAAACTGCCCTCATTGGGTATCAAAAGTCTTGGCAGATTTTACCCTGTTATTCGGTCATTCTGTGCGGGACTGGACACCAGAGCAACTACAGGATGTCGTCACGCGGATTGATGAACAATATACGACGGGCTATGCAGGTAACGATCAGGCCACTGAGGGTCATCTGGTCAGTGGTGTCCGTGCGATTATCCAACAATTGGGCTTGGCTGAAACCATCCGGCAGATCACCCGCGCATTTCGCTATGCCCAATTAAATTATGCCAATTATGTCGAACATAATCCCAACGCCACACAATCACCTGCCGCTGCACAAAGTCTTCCGTTAGGGGAATATTCACTTTCGCTGGAGTCTTATCACTATCCCGCCGAGCCACCTACCGTCCGCATTCGTCAGCGTAATGCATGGGTGACCAGACCCGACTTACATTTTGAGGTGGAGATCATTGATGCCAGCACCACAGATAGATCAACGATTACTCGTGCGCACACAGTGATGGACCATTGGTTTAATACTTATCTTTTCACACCATTAGAAACTGACCAGCAAGACAATCCTCTAACTGACCTTGATCGCACCATCAGTGCCGCACGCACCACCAGTACCTCGCTGTTGCTCGAGTTGGAAAACACCAGTAATGACTATCTGTTTGTGGTGGTGCGGCTTGAGGGCGAGATTGTTAGCGTGCTGGGGGCCGCGAAGGGGAACGCTAACGATGAGTTCTATATCGATGTTTCGGTGAGCGCACCGCGCAATGTGCTAACGCCAGATGCAGAGGGAAATATTCGCGGGGCAGGTACCGCAGCAGTGTATGAATTGGCTCGTTATCTGAAAGAAAAGGGGGTGAAAACACTACGTTCTACCGTTATTTCACAACCCTCTGCCCGAGTAAAAATGAAACTAGGCTTCAAACATGATGAGTTTTGATATTCCCCCCCTTCCACTTTTCGGAGAAAACGAATAGAGGTAAAACCATGAAATTAAAAGTCATAACTAATAAATTTATGTTGCTTTCATTAATAATATTATCGCCGATGACCATGTCTCATGAAATGGACCGCGACTGCATTAAGCATAATCATTTATCACCTAATAACAGATATATCCCTCAAATAAACAACACAAAGGTTTGTTTATATAATGAAGATGACTTTCAGGGAGAATCGATGTGCTTATCTCATGAGCAAGGAATCGATTTTATCGATCAAGATGATGAGGTTATTAGAAATGACAGTATATCCTCAATCTCCATTCCAAATGGCATGTTCGCCACCATCTATAAAAATGATAGTTACAATATGCCTTACTTTAATTTAGCCGAGTCAATCGGGCAGCGTGATTTAGCTGCTTTGGATATGGATAATCAAATCAGCAGCGTTATAGTTGCTAATTCTCCCCTTAAAGTCTGTAGTGAACGTTGTATCATTTTAAAGCGAATGCAATTTCCTTTATCCAAAATTTTCGCCTCATACTGGAACAATATAAATCACCCTAACAAACAGGTTTTATTAAGTTTCGATATTAATAATACCAGTGACTTTATGGTGGGTTTACCACAAGCCCCAGTCATATGGTTATCTAACAGAGAACTTTCCATTTTTGGCCAGGTTGGTGACGAACCATTGGTTTTCCATCTCCACCCAGATGCCAATCGTTTATCCCTGACATTCCATTTGAACAGTAACAGGATTGCGATAGATTATATGGAAAGTCGTGGAACCGAACAAATTGCCTTATCGCCCACCATTGAACTTGGCACCTTCCCATTCAATAATTCCCAGTTTGATGCAAGGTTAACCATTAATAACAATGCCAGCCAGCCACTGATCATCGACCAAATAGTGATGGTTGCCAGCACTGAAGATATTCAGCCTGTGCACCACAGAAGCGAACGGGATACCGCCGGAACATTAGGCTGTGCCTTTATTCCCGCGCTGGCGATTTATAATTACGTCACTCACAGCCGCTGCAATCAGGGCGATACGCTGTGGGGTAAAGTAAAACATTGGTTTTCTGATGATAACAAAGATAAATCGGTTGTAATTACAGCCAAGCCACCCTTACTTGAGCCACAGCCACAACGCCCAGAAAATAGTGACAGCGCGACACTGACATTAACCAAGCTCGACACCCAACTACATAATCAGGCTCTTACACTCCCCGCCGCGGCGCAATTTTGTAAAACCTCGATAGATAATATCCTCGCCGAGCGCTATCCCCGAGACGTAAATTTAAACTGCCAACTGTGGGTAGCAAGAGTATTAGCCGATTTCACGCTGTTATTCGGTGATTCACTGCGCGACTGGACTCTGGATGTTCTACGCCGGGTATTAATGCAAATCCATACTAATGATACCACGGGCTATGCGGCCAGTGATCCGGCAGCAGAAAGTCGCCTGGTGAATGAGGTCCAGTTAGTTGTTCGTCAATTCGGAATAGATGAAACCATCCGCCAACTATCTCAGGCTTTTGATTATACGAGATTAAATTACGCACGTTATTTGCTACATAACCCTACCGCTACTGCCCCTCCCTCTGGTGCACAGCGCTTGCCATTAGGCACCTATTCACTCTCTTTAGCCTCTTATCATTACCCCACCGATCCGCCTACCGTACGAGTGCTTAAGAATGATCAGTGGGTCACCCACCCCGATTTATATTTTGATGTCGATATTTTTGATACCACCATTCCGATACGGCCAGATATCGATGCCGCCTTTATGGATGATGCCTTAGCGGCGGTAGGCGCATGGTCAGACATTTATAACGAGGCGCCCATCTATTACCACATAACTAGCGAACCCTGGTCGGAACATAACCGCACTATCGAAGCCGGGCGGATAAACAACTTCGTCCTGTATAGCGAATTGATCTCTTTCGAAAATAACTATGTGTACGTGGCGGTACGGCTGCAAGGAGATATTGTCAACATTCTGGCAGCCCGCAGAGATGAGACTTTTGAAAATAGTCACGAGAACTACTACATCGAATTTTTTGTGACTGATCCCAACTATGTGCTGCTGCCTGATGATGAAGGAAGTGTTCGCGGGGCCGGTAGCGCCGCACTGCACGGGCTGGCACGTTATCTACAACAACATGGGGTAAAAGTTTTACGTTTTCGCACCCCGAGTCAGCCCGCTGCGCGAGTAGCCACAAAACTCAGCTTCCAGCATGATGAGTTTTGATAGTTAACACTTTTACGGTTTCCTGAAATACCCGGCAGCGAGTAAAGCGCTTTTCTGTGCTTTTTCTGCCGACAAACACAGCATTTAGACTAACGCCACAGCACTATGAGAGTTTTCTCAATGGTATTCCCCCCCTTTTTACCGGATAACGATGGCAGATAAAAACCAGCAACAGGACTTAATGCTGGTTACTGATTTTTTAATCTGCTATTGGGCGACGTTATCTATCTTTTCGCCAAAATAGAGTGCCATTTAAGGGAAATTCAATGAAAAAACGCATTCTGGCCACGGTGGCCGCCGTTGCTGTGGCGCTTACGCTTTCCGCTTGTACTACCAATCCTTATACTGGCGAGTCTCAAGCCGGAAAATCCGGTTACGGTGCCGGTATTGGTGCGGCATTAGGGGCCGGCATTGGTATGTTGTCATCATCGAAACACGATCGGGGCAAAGGGGCGTTAATTGGCGCAGCAGCAGGTGCCGCGTTGGGTGGTGGTGCCGGTTATTACATGGATGTGCAGGAAGCCAAACTGCGTGAAAAAATGAACGGTACCGGTGTTAGTGTCACCCGTCAGGGCGATAATATCGTGTTGAATATGCCAAATAATGTCACATTTGATACTGACAGCAGCAATCTGAAACCCGCGGGTGCCAACACCTTAACCGGCGTGGCGATGGTATTGAAAGAGTATGATAAAACCGCCGTCAATGTGACGGGTTATACCGACAGCTCCGGTGCCAGAGCTCATAACATGACCCTTTCACAACAACGCGCCGACAGCGTGGGTAGCGCACTCATCGTGCAGGGCGTGGCCGCTAATCGTATTCGCACCAGTGGTGCAGGCCCGGACAATCCGGTCGCAAGCAACAGCACCGCCGCCGGTAAAGCACAAAACCGCCGGGTTGAAATCACCTTAAGCCCGCTGTGATTCTTAATACTTTCTCTGCGGATAGTGCCTCAGGCTTTATCCGCATTTTCATTACAGCAGCAGCCAATCGGTCATCATAATGACGCCAATCTAATGCGATAAGTACAACGGCGCGAGCCGGATAGAATATGCTCAACACGCTCAACCGGTACCCCTAACACCTGCTGGAACACGGCTAACTCCGCCCGACAAAAACCCTGGCAACTGGCCGCTGCGGCACAGATCGGGCAGTGATTTTCGATCAACAAGAGTGACCCATCAGCCTCCTGCTGCATTTGTGCCATATAACCTTCACGGCTGCGGATGGCCACCAGCCGCTCAACCCGCTCGGTCACACTATTTGCCCCCACCATCGCCTGACAATATTGAGTGCGGGTTTCCTGTTCGCGGCTATCAATCAGCAACTCAAGGGCGCTGTCACCCAATTGAGAACGGATTAAACCTAAGAGTTGTACCGTCAGTTCGCTGTGCGTATCAGGGAACTGCGCGTTACCCACCTCGGTTAGCTGCCATAATTGAATCGGCCGACCCACACCGCGCGTTTGCGCCTCGGAGACCACCAACCCCTCCTTAGCCAATTTGACGAATTGCTGCCGGGCCGCTTCACCTGTCGTGCCTAAAATCATCCCGGCATCACTCGCTTGCATCGGACCACGAGTTTTAAGCAGCATCAGTAGGCGTTTCGCCACCGATTGTGGCTGACTGGTGGTATGGTCGATATTCATATCTTCCCCGGTATCATTGCTAGGTTTTTTATTTTTGATCAATCAATGCCAGCATAACATTTTCCAAGCGCATGCTTGACTTATTATTAGTAACTGCCCTAAGTTATTCCAAGAATTTACTTGTTTAATTTTATCGTAACCACCAAATCAACTCAACTCAACAACCAGATTTCTGGCAGGATAGAAACGTGATAATAAATGATGCAAGCCGTTGGAGTGACCTGTTCTCCGGTAAAAATGCGGCCTTTGCCATAGCCCTGTCAGGTGGTGTGGTGTTACATGCCATCAATATCTACATCGCCACCACCATTTTACCGTCCGTGGTGCTGGATATTGACGGCCTGAGCTTGTACGCCTGGAATACCACGCTATTCGTTACCGCCTCGATCCTCGGCTCTGCCCTTTCTGCGCGCTTACTCAGTGGCTACGGGCCACGTAGCGCATACCTGTTTGCCTCGCTAATCTTTATGCTCGGCAGTGCGTTATGTGCCATGGCACCGAATATGCCACTGATGCTGCTGGGCCGCACTGTGCAAGGCTTAGGGGGTGGTTTCCTGTTTGCCCTTTCTTACGCCATGATTAATCTGGTATTTCCACAATCGTTATGGCCGCGGGCAATGGCGCTGATTTCAGGTATGTGGGGTGTTGCTACCCTGGTTGGCCCTGCGATTGGTGGCATCTTTGCTGAAATGAATGCCTGGCGTTTTGCGTTTTGGACGCTACTCCCCATCACCCTTATTTATGCCATTTTTACCTGGCGAATCCTGCCAGCGGGCCGATCCAATACCACGACAGCGTCGGCATTACCCGTCACGCAATTGATGTTATTAACCGCGATTATTTTGACTATTTCTGCCAGCAGTATTGCCAGTAGCGGCCTAATAAACATGGTGGGTATGGTGTTTGCCATCTTACTGTTGCTGTTGTTACTGCGCATCGAGTCACGTGCCACCTCTCGGCTACTGCCAAAAGATGCATTGCGCCTTAACTCACCGCTGGCAGCACTCTATATCACCATTTCTCTGCTAGCGATCGGCATTACCTGTGAGATATTCGTCCCTTACTTCCTGCAAATCCTCCATGGTCAGTCACCGTTGATTTCAGGTTATATTGCAGCCACCATGGCGGCTGGCTGGACCCTTTCTGAAGTAATGAGCGCGGGTTGGAAGAAATCAGGCGTCCGCTGGGCGATTATCAGCGGCCCAATTATTGTGCTAGTGGGGTTAGTGGCACTGTCTATCTTGATGCCAGCCGGTTCACTCGGTGGTTGGCAACATATGGTGCCGATCGCTATTGCATTAACACTGGTCGGTTTTGGTATCGGTTTTGGCTGGCCACATTTGCTGACCCGTATTCTGCAAGTGGCTGCTGAAGAAGATAAAGACATTGCCGGAGCCTCGATTACCACAGTTCAGATGTTTGCCACCGCACTCGGTGCGGCGATGGCTGGCATGGTAGCCAACCTCTCTGGCCTTAATTCCCCAGGGGGTGTCGCGGGGGCAGAAAATACCGCCCATTGGTTGTTTATCCTGTTTGCCATCGCATCCGCATTAGCGATTATTACCGCACTACGTTGCGCTGCCATCAGTTCGCATACCCTGACGGCTAAAAATACCGCCCGCAGCGAAGCACAATAATTCGACGTCACCGACCTGCCAACGCAGGTTGGTTTTCATGCGTTGTAACATGACGAAGGTGATTAGCGCTTGATCCCACAATAGTGATCACTGGTATGCTGGCTTTAAATTTCACCCACCCAAAGTAATTGAGGTTGCGGGCAGGCATCAAGTGATGCAAACCCCGATGAACTTACACAGTCAAGTGATTCGGATTAGTGAATGAAGCTAACCCCCTACGACTTCAAGTATGAAGGGTAACGTCATTGGAGTTTGCGATGAAGCCTTCTATTGTGCTGTACAAAAGTATTCCCAGCGATCTGCATCAGCGTTTAGCCCAACATTTTACCGTAAACAGTTTTGATGGCTTAGCGCCTGATAATCAGCCAGAGCTATTGTCTGCGTTGCAACAGGCACAGGGGCTTATCGGTTCCGGCGGTAAAATCGATCAGGACTTTCTACAATTAGCACCGCGTTTGCGCGCTGCCTCAACCATTTCTGTCGGTTATGACAACTTTGATGTTGATGCCCTGAGCCAGCGTGGTGTGGCCTTGATGCACACACCAACGGTGCTGACAGAAACCGTCGCCGACACCATGATGGCCTTGGTGCTGTCTTGCGCCCGTCGAGTGGTTGAATTGGCTGAACGGGTGAAAGCCGGTGAATGGCAAGGTAGCATTGGCGATGATTGGTATGGTGTTGATATCCATCACAAAACTATCGGTATTCTCGGTATGGGCCGCATTGGGATGGCACTGGCCCAGCGGGCACATTTCGGTTTCAGTATGCCGGTGTTGTATACCAGCCGCCGCCCACATGAAGAAGCCGAAAAACGCTTTAATGCCCGTCGCTGTTCTCTCGATACCTTATTGGCTGAAGTTGATTTTCTCTGTATTACGCTGCCGATGACCGAGCAGACCTACCATATGATTGGCCGTGACCAACTGGCTAAAATGAAATCCAGCGCAATTCTGATTAATGCGGGCCGTGGGCCGGTTGTCGATGAGCCAGCGCTGATTGCCGCGCTACAAGATGGCACGATTCATGGCGCTGGGTTGGATGTGTTTGAACAAGAGCCGCTACCGATAGATTCGCCCTTACTCTCACTGCGCAATGTCGTTGCCGTGCCACATATTGGTTCCGCCACCACCGAGACCCGTTACAACATGGCTGCCTGTGCAGTGGATAACCTGATCGCCGCGCTAACCGGTACCGTGACGGAAAACTGCGTGAATCCGCAGGTTTTGCAGAAAGCCTAACCACGCCCATTGGCCTGCTAGCAGGCCAATTCCCACTCCTCCGCGCGTCTCCTCCCCATAAAATCCACTCAGGGATGAGGCTATTTCCTCACCAAACGGCACACTAAGTCAGCCTCAATTCGCATAAACCTCGCGCCCAAAATAGGAAGATGTGCCATGAAACATCTCAAAACATCCTTGCTGCTGCTACTTTCACCGGCGGCGATGGCTAACTGGTCACTCCAGCATTTCCCGGTATTCACCGAGCAGGACAGTGGTATTTTTGTCAGTAATAGCACTCTGACTAAAGGGGAATATCCGCTCAAGTTTTATCAGAATAAACAGTGCTGGCAGCCCACCGGGCCGGTGAAGTTGAACCAGACGTTTTCGCTGCAACCCTGTCAGAATCAAGCCGATATCCAGTGGCGATTGTTCCGTGATGGCCAGTATCAGGCGCGCATTGATATCCGCAGCGGGACGCCGACACTCACTTTAAGCCTCACAGAACCTGTGGCGGAAGTGGCAAAAGTCGTAACCCACAGTTGCCAGCGCTGGAATGGCTTGCCTGTTACCGTAGATGTGAGCAAAACCTTTGCTGAAGGCGAAACGATACGGGATTTCTATTCCGGCCAAACGGCAACAGTCTCGCTGGGGAAAATCACTCTACAACCGGCCCCAGAGAGTGGTGGTTTATTGCTATTGGAATCAGCCCAAACCCAGCAAGCCGCGCCATTTAGCTGGCAAAATGCGACTGTTTATTTTGTCCTGACGGATCGTTTTAAAAATGGTAATCCCACCAATGACCACAGCTACGGCCGTCACGGCGATGGTATGCAGGAAATTGGTACATTCCACGGCGGCGACCTGGCAGGCTTAACCGAGAAACTTGATTATCTGCAACAGCTTGGCGTTAATGCCCTGTGGATAAGTTCGCCACTGGAGCAAATTCACGGCTGGGTCGGGGGCGGTACTAAAGGCGACTTCCCGCATTATGCCTATCATGGCTATTACGGGCTGGATTGGACCCGTCTGGATGCCAATATGGGGACCGAACAGGATTTACATAAACTGGTTGAACAGGCCCATAAACGTGGTATTCGTGTTCTATTTGATGTGGTGATGAATCATGTGGGATACGCCACTTTAGCGGATATGCAAAGTTACCAGTTCGGGGCACTCTATTTGCCAGGCGACCAACTGGAAAAAACACTGGGTAAAAAATGGACCGACTGGACGCCCGGCAAAGGGCAAACTTGGCATAGTTTTAATGATTACATCAACTTCGGTGATAAAGCCAGTTGGGACAACTGGTGGGGTAAGCAGTGGAGCCGCACCGATATTGGCGATTACGACTCACCGGGTTATGACGACCTAACCATGTCATTAGCTTTCTTACCGGACATCAAAACAGAATCGACTCACCCCAGCGGCTTACCGGTGTTTTATCGGCATAAACCTGATACCGCAGCGCGGGAAATTGCTGGAGCCACGCCGCGTGATTACCTAACTCATTGGTTAAGCCAATGGGTACGCGATTACGGTATCGACGGTTTTCGGGTTGATACTGCCAAGCATGTGGAGAAGCCGGCATGGCAACAGCTTAAACAACAAACCACTGCCGCATTGGCTGAATGGAAAGCGGCCCATCCCTCTCAAGCACTGGATAACTTACCGTTCTGGATGGCCGGAGAGGCATGGGGCCATGGTGTGATGAAGAGCGATTACTACCAAAACGGCTTCGATGCGATGATTAACTTTGATTTTCAGGATCAAGCAAAACAAGCACTAGCGTGCTTCTCTTCTATTGACAGCACCTATCAGCAAATGGCTGAAAAACTGCAAGGTTTCAATGTATTGAGTTACCTGTCATCACACGATACCCGATTATTCTTCAAAGATGATGCCCGGCAGTCATTGCTGAAACAGCAACAGGCGGGCTCACTGCTGCTGCTGGCCCCAGGTGCAGTGCAAATCTTCTATGGCGATGAAAGTGGGCGGCAATTCGGCCCAACGGGTTCAGATCCGTTGCAGGGCACCCGATCAGATATGAACTGGAATGAACTCACCGGTGCCAAAGGTGCGCTGCTGACACACTGGCAAAAAGTCAGTCAGTTCCGCGCTCGCCATCCGGCGATTGGTGCCGGAGTACAACAATCCCAACAAACTGATGATTATTATGCTTTTAGTCGCCAGTATCAGGGGGATAATGTGCTGGTGGTTTGGGTCGGAGACAAGAAAGAGTAAATAAGAATATTATCCCGCAAAAACACTCCCTGCCGACACTTTCCATCGGCAGGAAGAAATCTTTCCGCATTGCACCCACTTTTATCTACGCGTATGGTACTTGTTCACTTACGGATAACAATAAATTTTCATTTATGAAGTTTTCACTTTTCGGCGATAAATTTACCCGCTACGCGGGTATTACCAGACTGATGGATGACCTCAACGACGGCCTTAGAACCCCAGGTTCTATCATGCTTGGCGGCGGTAATCCGGCACATATTCCAGAGATGGATGCCTACTTCCAACAACTGTGTCAGGAGATGCTGGAGCGCGGGCAATTGACTGAGGCGCTGTGTAATTACGACGGGCCACAAGGCAAAGACTTGCTGCTGAAAGCGCTGGCAAAAATGCTGCGCGAGGAGTTGGGCTGGCAAATTGAGCCACAGAATATTGCACTGACAAATGGCAGTCAGAGCGCATTTTTCTACTTATTTAATTTATTCGCTGGTCGCTATGCTGATGGCAGCCGCCGTCGAGTGCTGTTCCCACTGGCACCGGAGTATCTAGGCTATGCCGATGCAGGTTTGGATGAAGACCTGTTCGTGTCTGCCAAGCCGAATATTGAGCTGCTGCCAGAAGGCCAATTCAAATATCACGTCGATTTCGATCACCTCAATATTACCGATGATATTGGCCTGATATGTGTATCGCGGCCAACCAATCCTACCGGTAATGTGATTACCGATGAAGAGCTGATTCGCCTTGATGCAATAGCTCAGCAACGTGATATTCCGTTATTGATTGATAACGCCTATGGTGTGCCCTTCCCCGGTATCATCTTTACTGATGCGACCCCACTGTGGAATCCGAATATCATCCTGTGCATGAGCCTGTCGAAGCTGGGTTTACCCGGTTCTCGTTGCGGCATTGTGATTGCCGATGAGAAAGTGATTTCGGCCATCACCAATATGAATGGCATTATCAGCTTATCGCCCGGCAGTATGGGGCCTGCGATCGCTGCCGAAATGATTGAGCGTGGTGATTTGTTGCGCTTATCCAATGAGGTGATCCGGCCATTTTACTTTGAACGGGTGCAGCAAACTATCGCTATCCTGCGTAAATACCTGCCGCCCGAACGCTGCCTGATCCACAAACCCGAAGGTGCCATTTTCCTCTGGTTATGGTTTAAAGAGCTGCCGATCAGCACCGAACTACTTTATCAGCGCCTGAAAAAACGTGGCGTGCTAATGGTACCGGGCCACTATTTCTTCCCAGGTCTGGAACATGACTGGCCGCACACCCATCAATGCATGCGGATGAACTATGTGCCCGCGCCTGAGCAGATCGAAAAGGGGGTCGCAATTCTGGCCGAAGAGATTGAGCTGGCATTTCAAGAAGCGAAGTGATTATTAAGCAGCAAATTGCGTAACTTGCTATTCCTTTGGAAAATATCACCTTAGTCTTTATACGGTGAGGATAGGCAGAAGAGTAAAGCGTCCGCGCCAGGGATGGCGCGGCTCGAGCCTCCCGGGATGGATTGACGGCGTCTTTACGATCTGCCTGTTCTCACTGTATTAACACCCTATACGCAGGATAATCGGCTATCCATTACAATGTCCAAAACAGCACGGCCAATATCTGCGGCGACATTATTCGTAAGAACATCGCCAGTGGGTAAACCGTGGCATAAGAGAGCGCTGCCGCACCGCTGGTTGGGTGCAGGCCATTAGCAAATGCCAACGCCGGAGGATCGGTCATTGACCCGGCTAACATGCCGCACAGCGTCAGATAGTTCATCTTAGCTAACATGCGTGCCAGAATCCCCACAGTCAGCAACGGGATGCCGGTAATCATCGCGCCATAACCAATCCATGCCAGCCCATCACCATTAACCAGCGTATTAATAAAATCACCGCCGGACTTCAGCCCGACCACTGACAAGAACAGCACAATCCCCAGTTCACGCAAAGCCAGGTTGGCACTCGGTGGCATAAACCAATACAACTTACCGATGCTACCAATACGCCCAAGAATCAACGCCACCACCAGTGGCCCACCCGCCAGCCCGAGCCGTAATGCTGCCGGGAACCCAGGAATGAACAGCGGTATCGACCCCAGCAATACCCCCAGACCGACACCGATAAATACCGGTAACATCTGCACTTGTTGCAACTTCTGTTGCGCGTTACCCACGACAGCGGATACCGCCTCAATCGCTTCTGGGCGACCCACTAAATTAAGAATGTCACCGAATTGCAGACTGGCACTGTTACTGGCCACCAGTTCGATACCCGCACGATTAAGGCGCGTAATAGCCACGTCATACTTCTGCTTCAGATTGAGGTCACGGATTTTCTTACCTAACACCGCTTCGTTGGTGACTACCACCCTGGCGGTTTGCAACGCCGTCCCCGCAGTGGAAAGCGTAACGTCCACCTCTTCCCCCACCACCAGCCGCACTTTTTCTAAAGCTTCACGCTGACCAACCAAATGCAAATAGTCCCCCAGTTCAATCACCGTGGCGGGCAACGGTACCATCAGCAAATCACCACGTTTCAATCGGGAACAGACCACCTCATCACTATTGAGCAACGGCACATCCTGTACTGACAAACCATTCAGATTAGGGTTGCGCACCGCAACGTTCATGGTTTGCAACAATTCACGATTCTGCCCGTGGCTACTATCAAACTCTTTGGCCTCACGATCGACGTTGATTTTAAAGAATAAACGAATCAGCCACATCACCAGCAAAATGCCACAAATCCCAAATGGGTATGCCATGGCATAACCCATCCCCATTTGGCTAACCAACTGAGGTGGTGACCCCAAATCAGTAAGGATCTGCTGCGCCGCCCCGAGTGCCGGTGTATTAGTCACCGCCCCCGAAAATATCCCCAAAATAATCGGCAGCGGCACGGCAAACAGTTTGTGAATAATGGCAGTCACCAACCCACCGACAATCACCATCAGAATGGCAAAGCAGTTAAGTCGTAACCCCGATACTCGCAGTGAAGAGAAGAACCCCGGTCCGACTTGAATACCAATAGTGTAGACAAACAGAATCAGACCAAACTCCTGAATGAAGTGCAGCATGTCCCCATTAAGAACAACGTCATAGGTTTGTGCAAAATGGCCCACAATAATGCCGCCAAACAGCACCCCGCCAATACCTAATCCAACACCATAGACCTTCCAATTACCGATCCATAACCCCAATACAGCGACCAGCGCCAACATACTGACGGTAAGGGCGATAGCACTCATAAATCACTTCCTTGCCTAAGTTTAAAAACCGGTCGGCCATGTGAAATATCACCAATGTCATACATAGCCTTAAATTCTTATATCCTAAATAATTCGAGTTGCAGGAAGGCGGCAAGCGAGAGAACCCCGATGAGCTTACATGAGTAAGTGATTCGGGTGATTGAACGCAGCCAACGTACATGCAGCTTGAAGAATGACGGACATATAATTAGTAGGGATTCTGTCAGAAGGGGGAACGGTTGAATGTGTGATACACCACAAAATGCACCGGAGAGCGGGGAAACTCTCGGTTAGAAAACGCCGCTAACAAAGCGGCGGCGTTAAGTAAGAAGGGTATACCGGCACCTCACGCAGAGGTACCGGTCATCATAATTACTGCTGTTCAGTTTGCTCGGTTGCCGCCGGGCTATCTAATACTTGACGCTCCGCAGGTGCAGCATTGCCGATGGTAATACGCTGTGGTTGCAGCGCTTCTGGCACTTGGCGCAACAGATCAATATGCAGCAGGCCATTTTCAAACTGAGCATTATCTACATTCAGATGCTCAGCCAGAGTAAAGGTCAATGAGAACTCTTTACGTATCAAGCCTTGATGCAGGTATTCAACCTGTTTTTCTACTGGCGCGGGCTTACCGCGTACCGTCAGGCGTGGGCCTTCTACTTCGATATCCAGTTCGCTCTGCTTAAATCCGGCTAATGCCAGTGAGATGCGATAGTGGTTATCATCAGTTTTCTCAATGTTATATGGCGGGAACCCTTGGGCATCCTGACTGCCTTGCATTGAGCTGGCCAGTTTATCAAAACCAATCCACTGACGAAGTAAAGGTGACAAATCATAATTACGCATAAATATAACTCCTTCTAAGAAGCGAGATAATAGAAAGCCGGTCAGTCCCCGATTACGGCAGACTTGGCTCAGTTATTAATAATGTGACTTAGCCATATTATTGAAAAAACATATTAAGCTGATTGCTTAATTTCAATACGGCGCGGTTTTAAACTTTCTGGTACCAATCGCTCAAGATCGATATACAGTAAGCCATTCACTAAGTTGGCACCTTTAATTTTAATGTGCTCAGCCAACTGGAATTTCCGCTCGAAGTTACGCTCAGCGATACCTTGATATAAATAGGTGCGAGCTACAGGCTCACCAGCATGAGACCCTCGAACAATCAATATGTTATCCTGAGTAACAATTTCCAACTCCTGCTCTGCAAAGCCTGCCACAGCAATAGCAATGCGGTAGTTGTTTTCATCTACCAACTCGACGTTATAGGGAGGGTAACCGCCATTACTTTGGTTCTGGCCAGATTCTAATAGATTAAATAACCGGTCGAAACCGATAGCTGAACGATACAATGGAGCAAGCTCGGAATTACGCATAAAAACTGTCTCCTAAATATATTAGCAAGGGTGTTATCCTATTTTTAATTAAGCCTTCCACTATGGACAGACTAATGGTCTGAATACCCTATCGGCGTATTCTCTCTGACCTGATAATAAGATGGTATCGGTCTTGTTTTTTTCAAGAGTAAAATCAAAAAAAATTTACACGAAAAATCTCAATAGGATGTTTATTAAACTAATATTCGATAAATCAGCTGTTATAACTTACACTTAAGTTAAATCAGTCCACAAGATTGAATCTTTGACCATCGGAAGTGTCTGTAAATGGGTGTAACAATTTACGACAAAACCTGACATAGTGTCGTGTCAGTTAATCACGGTATCATGAGAGCTGAGTACAACAATGAGAAATACAGTTATCCCTTTTGTTACCGGTTGTTCTCTGCTGTTCGTTAGTGGCTGCTCAAGCATTATGACCCATACCAGCAGCAGTCAGGGCTACTACTCCGGCACTGAAGCCAATGTGGCGATGCTTAAAGATGACAATACCGGCTGGGCGCTACGGCCCCTGTTGGCAGTAGATCTGCCCTTCTCTGCGGTGATGGATACCCTGCTCCTACCCTACGATTATCTGCGCTCAGACAATGAAGACAAAATGGCCAGCTCACCGCGCGAGCGTATCCGCCAATCGGAAACACAAAATCAGCAACCGACACAAACTGTCAGTGCACCGATACAGTAATCACAGCTCGTGGCCTCTCCAGCCCCTGACCGTATTAGCTAAGGGGCCTAGCTTACATTCACAGTAAAGATTTGCACCCACCCATCTATTTCCCGCATAAATGCCACCTTATTACCGTCTGGTGCAAAAACCACCGCATCCGCCAGTGGCGCAACCGTACTGCGAGCCGTCAAACGGCGCAGTTGACCGGTGGTGCTATCACAGAGCATCACACTGTTATCACAGACAAAAGCCAAACTACCGCCCTGTGGATGCCAGCTAAATGCTGATTGAATCCCTCCCTCGCTGAATGTCAGTTGCCGTAGTGAGTCACCATTGGGGGAAACCAGCCATAATTGTACGATACCGCTATCATCTTTCATCAAACAAGCAATGGCACTGCCATCCGGCGATGAACGCAACCAATGACGCGGGCTGGTAGCAAGACCAGGGAAAGGCCGCTCGCTGGTGTAAGTTAGCCGCCGCTGAATCACCCCTGCGGGTGGCGCAGGTAGCGTGCTTTGCGTCCCCTCAAGTGGCATCGTTCCGGCACGGGCATACTCTCGGTCATGTTCGGGCAAATCAGCAATAAAGATTTCTGGGATTTTTTCGCCCTGTGCTGAAAGGGTGTCGCCGATAAAGGCCAATGCCCAACGCTGACGGGTACCGTCCGTTTTAAGATACCCCTGCGCACCAATCCACCCCTCCTCGTATGCCCGATTTATCTGGTCGCTGCCCGCTTGTGGTATGGGCGTGGTGTGACTGACCAAAACACAGAAATGGCTGCCATCATATTCACGAGGATGCTGTTTAGGTGGATTCACGCCATGCAGCGGCAGTGCAATACCCACGTTGCGACAATCCAATAACGGGTCTAATTCATGTAATACATGGTCGTTATAGGTGAAGCTAAGGCGGCTGCCGTCTGGGCTGAAAACATGGACATGGCTACCACCACGCAATGCCCCACGGGTATAGGGCGGGGTGATATCCATCGCATCCAGTGTTACCGCCAGCTCTCTATCCGGTTCGGACACAATCACACCGCGCCGATGATGAAAATCATAGTGCCAGTGGCTATCCGGGTGCTCTGGCCCGTGGATAAACACATAACGCGCGGGTGAGTCTGGGCTGACCGTCACCACACCAACATGCGCCCCCTGCTGAGCGCGATAAATCACCTCAATATCACCAGTAATACAATTAACCCGCTCAATCGTTAAGCCACTAAAAGTGCTACCATTGGGCCGCACATCATAGGCCAACCATTGGCTATCAGGGGTCCAGACATTGATATTAGTGAGTTGATGACCGCGAGGATCAAAGGTGAGTTGCTGTTCTTGTGAAGGGGCATCTTGCTGACAGGTCATCTTGGCTCCGGTGATACGGAAGGCTAAATCATTTATACGAATTATATCACCACCCGGTGCTCTGTCTCTGGTCAAATGCTCTGCATATCACCACTATCAGCGACATGCAGAGTCAGGGTTTATCCCACCCGTTCAACATCTCCGACCAGGAAGATATAAGAGAGTGCACCCATAAATGCCACTGCTGCGATATAAATCAGGGAAGGAGCAAAACCATAATCCTGTGCCAGATAACCGACCACCAGTGGAACCGTGATCCCCCCCAGCCCACCGACAAAGTTAAAGACGCCACCCGTCAGGCCAATCAACCGCACTGGTGCCAATGATGAAACCAGTGACCAGGTAATAGAAGCGAAGCCGTTACCGAAGAAAGCCAACCCCATTAACACCATAATCCAGAACGGATCGTTGGTATAGTTAGCCCCCATAATGCAGGTAGAAAGCAATAAACCGCAGATAATTGGTGTTTTACGGGCAAAGCCAATGGACTTGCCTTTGCGCACCATGCGATCGGCCACTAGCCCAGAGAGCAATACACCAAAGAAAGCCGCCAAAAACGGTACGGTGGTCATAAAACCGGCAGTCAACGCACTGATATGTTTCTCTTGGGTCAGATAGTTAGGGAACCAAGTCAGGAAGAACCACAGCGTCGAGGTTATGGCAAACTGCCCAATATAGACGCCAACCAGTTTGCGGTTAAATACCAGTTTCCACTCAGCAGCGGTGATGGGGGTTCGGGCTTTTTTCTCGCTCGCCGCATCACCATCAACAATACCGCCACCCGATTGAATGTAATCCAGTTCGGCCTGATTAATACCTTTGGATTTACGTGGTGGCTGATAAACAAAGTGCCATATCAATGCCCATATAACGCCGATCCCCCCAGTGATAATAAATACCCAGTGCCAACTGAGGACTTCCTGTACCCAAATAAGTAATGGAGTCAGAAATGCCAGGCCGACAAACTGACCTGAGGTATAAAAACCAACTGCCGAGGCTCGCTCCTGCTCTGGGAACCAACTGGTGACAATGCGGTTATTGGTTGGGAAAGCAGGCGCTTCAAATAAACCGGTAATCGCACGTAAACCAATTAGGGTGCCCAGCCCGTTCGCAAATCCCTGTAATAAGGTCGCGACTGACCACCCCAAAATAGCAATGAAATACGTCATTTTGGAGCCAACGCGATCGAGGAACCAGCCTCCGGGGATCTGGCATAAGGTATAGGTCCAGGCAAAAGCGGAGAAAATATAACCCATCTGGGTTTTGGTGATACCAAATTCTTCCTGAATATGGGCTGAAGCAACGGCAAGGTTGGCTCTATCAACATAACAAATGACAACCGTGACAAATATCATAAATAGTGTCAGATAGCGCCTTTTGCTTGGGGCAGTAGCTAAGGTCATTTCCATGGTAATGATCCCAATTATAATCGGATTAATATACGCCGAAGCTCCCTGCCCAAATTGCTGATAACACTGTCGCATTACCGTATTTTGGGCGCAAGGGAACTCCTGCGTGTAGGGTCGCAATAAATTGTTATTTAATATAATTTCTATTTTTCCACCCGAATTATTAACCGGAAGAAAATAGTTTTTTAACGGCTGATATACGCTTTATCTTTGTTAGGATTATTTCCCTGATAATTGTATTAGATAATTTATTAATTAATCGAACGAGGGCAACTTACCATTCGGCGACGGCACCATCAGGATAGCGCCAAACCGGATTTCTCCAATCAGGGGCATTCTTGCTGCGTTCAATCACTAATTCCTCATTGATTTCTACCCCTAAGCCGGGTTTCGTCAGTGGATAGAAATGACCATCGGTCATTTTGAAATCGTCTTTATTAATCACATAATCCAGCAGCTCAGCACCTTGGTTGTAATGAATCCCCATGCTTTGCTCCTGCAAGACTGCATTGCGGGCGACAAAATCAAGGTGCAAACAAGACGCCAATGCAATTGGCCCAAGTGGGCAATGTGGTGCTAATGCCACATCATAAGACTCTGCCATAGCGGCAATTTTAAAGCACTCAGTCAGGCCACCAGCATGAGATAAGTCAGGTTGAATAATTGCCAGCCCGCCATCGGCCAATACCCGTTTAAATTCAAAACGGGAGAACATCCGCTCGCCTGCTGCGATAGGAATATGGGTTTGTGCCGCCAGACGGGGATAATATTCTGCCTGTTCAGCTAATACGGGTTCTTCAATAAACAATGGGCGATAAGGTTCCAATTCTTTAATCAGGATTTTTGCCATTGGCGCATTAACCCGACCATGAAAATCTAAACCAAATTCAATACGGTTACCAAAGGCTTCACGAATTTGTGCTACGACCGCTACTGCGGCATCAACTTTACGGGCATTATCAATCAGGCCCATTTCCTCACAGCCATTGAGTTTAAACGTATCAAAACCAATCTCAGTAAGTTTATTAATACCGCTAATCACATCAGACGGACGATCACCGCCAACCCAACTGTAAGCTTTAATTTTATCGCGAACCAATCCACCCAATAATTGGTAAACCGGAACTCCCAACGCTTTACCTTTAATATCCCATAGCGCCTGATCGATGCCGGCAATAGCACTCATCAGAATAGGACCACCGCGATAGAAACTGCCGCGATATAATGTCTGCCAAATATCGTTGATACGCGCCGGGTCTTGCCCGATAACATATTCCGATAACTCATGTACCGCAGCTTCAACGCTACGAGCACGCCCTTCAATTACCGGTTCACCCCAACCAATAATGCCTTCATCGGTTTCGATTTTCAGAAACATCCAGCGTGGGGGTAAACGGTAAGTGGTTAGCTTGGTAATTTTCATTTTGTAGCATCCTTAAAGGCTTTAATAAACGCAGCCGCTTGTTGTGCGGTCTGAGATACCGATTGGCCTGCGCGGTAAAGGTCACCGCCCAAACCAGCACCAGCACAACCCGCAGCCAAATAAATAGACAAATTCTCAGGTGTAATCCCACCAACGGCAAACACCGGCACCTCAGGGGGCAATACGGCTTTTAATGCTTTGATATAGTCGGGACCAAAAGAGACCGAGGGGAAAATTTTCAGGGCTTTCGCGCCTGCATCCAGCGCCGTGAAAGCTTCAGATGCGGTGGCACACCCAGCGCAAACCGTCATGCCTAACTCAACAGCCCGACGGATCACCGCCGGTTGGGTGTTCGGCGTGACCACCAGCTTGCTGCCCATGCTATGCAACACATCCAGTTGCTCGGGTTTCAGTACCGTGCCCGCACCAATTAATGCACGATGACCAAATTCCGCGACCGTTTGCGCGATACTCACTTCCCATTGTGGGGAATTCAGCGGAATTTCAACCGCATCAAAGCCTGCATCAAGCAGAGCGGCCACATGGTCATGAACTTCCGCCGGTGTGATGCCGCGCAAAATGCCAATCAATGGCATGTTAGTATTCCATTTCATTTACAATACTCCTGATTCCCGCTTGAAAAGCCTGATCGCCATCCAACACCTGATAAAGCATCCCAGCCATCTCTAACCCTTGGGTATAGCGCTCAACCAGTTTAGGATTGCCAATCACCGTAATACACTCACCAGCAGCGAGCGGATATTGCTGCTGCATCTGCACGATTTCATTGCCAATCAGCAGGCCAGAAAGCCAGTCGCCGACCGATGTTCGCTTCAATCGACCCAACACATGGGCAGCACGCGTCTCAAACAGACAACGCATGATATTGCTGTCATTAAAGCTTTGCGTCAGGCCATCGATAAACGCAGTATTGTCCGGTAATTGAGCCTCCAGCCCTGCCCCCACCAATGAATTATTCAGCAGCAAATAGTGCAATTCACCTGTCATCAGAGTGCGGAAATCCATGACCTGATCACCCTGCATTTGCACCCATTTACTGTGAGTTCCCGGCATTAAATAGACTGATGAAGGCCGTTCGCTATACGCACCGATCAGTTGGGTTTCTTCACCACGCATCACGTTGCGGTTATCTGGCTTATCAACACATAAACCGGGGATAATCCATGCCCGAATTGGCTCAGCCTCCGCCACACAAGTTAATTGACGCGATACCTGCGTAAGACGGGTTGGGCAAGCAAGATAAGGCACTGAAATCCAACCGGCATTGCTACCAATCATGCCCGCCATCAGCACGGGCAAGTCATACTGTTGCTGCTGCTCACGCCACGGCGCGATAACCTGCTGAAATACCTGCTGCGCACTTTGCCCATTAAAGCGAGTGACCCCGACTTCTGAGCGCAACATATCTACACATTCACCACGTAAATAAAGCCAGGCACGCAGGTTGGTCGATCCCCAATCAATGGCGATATAGCTTTTATCCATAACTCTGCTCACTCATGTAATATCCTTTAGCCGTTTAGCGGAGCTGGCTATCATGGTTAACGCAGCCCGTTCTGCCGCATCAGCATCTTGATGGCGAATAGCGTCATAAAGATCCTGATGCTCTTGTAATGTGCGCGGCATGTTTTCTTCATCAGGCATGTAGGTTCGTTCAAACACCGCCCGTTGCAGAGAGCTGATTGCCACACTGAGTTGCTGTAATACCGGATTGTGTACCGACGCCAATACCGCCTCGTGATAGCGGATATCCGCTTCGTTAAATTCGTCTCTATCTTGATGATTGGCGATCATTTCATTGAGTGCCGTTTCAATCACCGCCAGCTCTTTCGAGGTTGCCCTTTCGGCAGCCCAGCGGGCGATAGTTGGCTCGACCAGATTACGCACTTCGCTCATCGCACTGATTAACCGTGGGTCATAATCACTGGCCAGCGCCCATTGCAGTACATCGGTATCGAGATAATTCCACTGATTACGTGGCCGGACAAAAGCCCCACGAAAGCGTTTCACTTCAATCAATCGCTTTGCCATCAGCGCCCGAAAAACCTCACGAATCATGTTACGAGAGGTTTGAAATTCCTCACAAATTTCCGCTTCGGCAGGCAACGGTGAGCCCGGTGGATATTTGCCTTCAACAATCTGCTGACCAATAACCAAAATAATGCGGTCTGTTTTACTGAGTTGTTCTTTTGTCATGTTCGCTCCGGTTATTTCAGGTTAACCAATAATGATTCCCTTACTTTACGCATCTCTTGATTAACCGTCCCCACAACGCCGCACAATTTTCAAACTTTGTCATTCAACACAAACAGATTGTAGAGCTATACTTTATTTTTGTACTACAATTTGGATCGCAAAATAAGCAATCCATCACAAAATGAATGAAAAAAACGGCATAACCCCTGTGCATTTAGAAATAAAAGTCTAATATGGATTTTTAATTCCAAATAAAATGACCTATGCTTAATCGATACCAGCCCATTGCCGATGCAATCGCCACCCTTTTCTCTCCCTATGCAGAAGTCGTCATTCATGACTTAACCAGCCAAAAATTGGTTTATATCGCCAACAACTATTCACAGCGGGAATTAGGGGAAGACTCCAATCTCAGTGAGTTGCGATTTGATCAGCACTCACAGGTGATCGGGCCTTACCAAAAGCGTAATTGGGATGGCCGTCAACTGCGTTCCATCAGCACGGTATTACGTGATGACAATAGGCAGCCAATTGGATTGTTATGTATCAATCTGGATATCACCGTATTTGAAAGTGCCAAAGCAGCACTGGAGCTATTCCTGTCAGGGCAACAACTACAGCCACAACCGGATGTGCTGTTTCAGGATGATTGGCAGGAACGCATCAACACTTATATCCATCATTGGTTACAGCAGCAGCAGCTCACGCTAGCAGCTTTGAATAATGCTAGCCGCCGGATGCTCATTGAGACCCTCTATCAACAGGGCGCATTCAACGGTAAGAATGCAGCCGGTTACGTGGCAAAAATCCTCGGCATTGGTCGGGCGACTGTTTATAACCATTTGAAAAATATAAAAACCAGCTAAAGGATTTTAAGGAACCGTCATGAATACATTATTCGATGCCATTAAAGAAGCTCATCAGGTATTACGCCCACAAGTGAGAGTGACGCCGCTGGAATATAGCCCATTGCTATCGCAGCACAGTGGCTGCGAAATCTATCTTAAGTGCGAGCATCTGCAACATACCGGTTCTTTTAAATTTCGTGGAGCCAGTAACAAGTTGCGTTTGTTGACCGATGAACAGCGCCAGAACGGCGTTATTACTGCCTCGACCGGTAACCACGGGCAAGCTATGGCGCTAGCGGGGAAACTGGCAGGAGTGAAAGCCACCATATATGCGCCAGAGCAAGCGGCAGCTATCAAGCTGGAAGTTATTCGCGCACTGGGCGGCCATATTGAACTGGTAGCAGGAGATGCTTTAAATGCCGAACTGGCTGCGAGTATCGCCGCAGAGCAGCAGGGCAAAGTCTATATCTCTCCTTATAACGACCCGCAAGTGATTGCCGGGCAAGGTACCTGTGGCATGGAGATGGTGGAACAGCAACCAGACCTTGATGCTGTGTTTATTGCCGTTGGCGGTGGTGGCCTGATTTCTGGTATTGCGACAGTTTTAAAGAAATTATCGGATAAAACACAGGTGATTGGTTGCTGGCCGGCGAATGCCACCAGCATGTATACCTGCCTGCAAAATGGCCAAATTCAGGAAGTGGCAGAGCAGGAAACCCTGTCTGACGGTACCGCCGGAGGTGTTGAACCCGGAGCCATCACCTTCGCACTTTGCCAACAGTTGATCGATCAGAAAGTCCTGGTGAGTGAGCAGGAAATCAAAGATGCCATGCGCTTGATTGCCCACACAGACCGTTGGATGATTGAAGGTGCTGCTGGTGTGGCATTAGCGGCAGCGTTGAAACTGGCACCACGTTGGCAAGGTAAGAAAGTGGCAGTGGTACTGTGCGGTAAAAATATCGTACTGGAAAAATATCTGGGAGCCATCGCTGAATGCTAATTTTGAGTAAGCAACAAATTCTTGACAAGTTCGATGCAGATGCCATCACCTTGCTGCTCAAAGAGGGCTTTATTGCATATAGCCAGCAGCAAGTGCAAATGCCCCCAGTGCAACATTTGCTGTTTGGGCAAGCCAACGGTGATTGCTGTATTAAAAGTGGGTATTTGCAGGGTGACAGTCAGTTTGTGGTAAAGGTTTCCGGCGGTTTCTATGATAATCCCGCGCAAGGATTGGCCAGTAATCAAGGGCTGATGATGGCCTTTTCCGCCCTTACTGGCGAGCCACAAGCTATCTTGCTCGATGAGGGGTGGCTAACTGCGCTGCGTACTGCGCTGGCCGGGCGAATTGCCGCCGAGCTTTGCGCACCAAAACATATCAGTGCTATTGGTATCATCGGTACCGGTATGCAGGCACGGCTACATCTGATGTACCTAAAAAGTGTGGTGGCATGCCGTCAGCTATGGGTTTGGGGTCGCAGTGAAACGGCATTAGAGGAGTATCGGCAGTATGCTGAAGATGAAGGTTTCGAGGTTAATACTACACTGAATGCCGCAAAGTTAGCCCGTCAATGCCAGTTGATTATCACCACCACACCGAGCAGAGAACCTATCTTGCAAGCGGCGGATATTCAGCCAGGAACCCATATTACGGCGGTCGGTGCAGATAGTGCAGGTAAACATGAGCTATCCCCTGAACTGGTAGCTAAAGCCGATAAAATCTTGCTGGACTCATGGGCGCAATGCTCAGAATTTGGTGAGATTTCGCAGGCATTCCAGCAAGGGCTATTAGCAACTCACACCTTAACTGAGGTGGGTTCAGTTTTAGCGCAAGGTATCTCTTTTAGAGATAATGACCAACAGATCACTCTGGCGGATTTAACCGGATTAGGGATTCAGGATGTGCAAATAGTGAAAGGGATTCTAGGGTGATAAAAGAGAGGGTAGGCTTTTAGATTTTCTCTGTTGACCTTGAGCGCAATCAGGAATATTGCCGACAAAGTTTACAGGCCGAATGAGCCGCATGGACGCGGCGAAAGGTGCTGTCGAGCTGGGAGCGAGTCAGCACCGGTTCGATTAGCCGGTAAGCTGCCGGAGGGTATGGCGAAGCCACAATATTTCGCGCAAGCGCAGGTGCAGGAGGGCCGGCCAGCCCTCTTGCTTGGTTGAGGCATAACGGTCGGCAATAGCAACAAATTGAATATCAACCGAAACCTGATCCGAGCAGCAAATTAATGAGCTACTGCATCAGTTAAATATCAAAGTACAAATTTCTCTATCGCTACCGCCACACCGTCTTCACTGTTGGTGCACGTGACAAACTGCGCTATCTCTTTCAATTCAGGGATAGCATTCCCCATTGCAACACCGACACCAGCATAGTTAACCATCGCAATATCATTACCCTGATCACCCAAAGCCATCACATTTTCCTGCGCAATGCCTAAGTGATCTGCCAGCATTTTCACCCCAGTCCCCTTATCCACTCGCTTACTCAGGATTTCCAGATAAAACGGTGCACTCTTCATGATAGTGAAACGCTCAAAAGCTTCGGCTGGCATCATCGCTAAGGCACGATCCAGTTTTTCTGGCTCGTCAATCATCATCACTTTAGGAAAGCGTAATGTTGGGTCCATCTCTTCGATTGCACGATATTTCAATGGAATACCGGTCAATAACACTTCATGTAGGGTGTATTTGCTGATGTCTTTGTTCGCGGTATATAAGGTATCAAAATCAAAAGCCTGGAAGCTAACATCCATTTTGCGCGATAAAGCCTCGAAATAGAGGTAATCCTCAAAACTGATAGTTTCCTGCAAAATACACTCACCCGTGGCGGCTTTTTGCACTAATGCACCGTTATTGCTGATGCAATAATCACCACTGTTTTGCATATTTAATTCACGTAAATAACGTTGGACCCCAATATAGGGCCGACCCGTGGCCAATACCACACAGACCCCTTTAGCCCGGGCAGCATCAATAGCCTGCTTTACCCGTGGAGTGATTTCGTGCTGCGGATCCAGTAACGTGCCGTCCATATCGATAGCGATCAGTTCAATAGCCATAGGTCCTCACATTTATTTAACTAATGCCTCATGCTAACGCGATTCAGCGCTCAAATGCTAGTGAATGGGGTATGAGAGCCAATGGAATAAAAGCGTACGCGCGAGAAATCAATCAGGTAACGACGCATATACAGTCCCGACTTGGACTGGCACTGCAACTGGCATCAGCACAATTTCCCGCCATATATCTTGTATTGGGGTGACAGATTTCTTTGCGTAAACCGGATGTACGAATGATGCGTTTTTTATCCTCAATTAGCATGATCACCCAGGCCCGTCGCTGCCTGCCGCAAGAAGTGGAACGATGACATCACTGAACGGTGTTGGAATATTATGCGCACGCCCGCACCGTTGCACCACGCCGTTACGAATATCCCATTCCAGCGGACGATTCGCCTGACGGTCGGCAAGGATCGAAGTACCTAAATCAGCCGGGGCGCGATGAAAGCCATCCACAATCTCCTGCGGCACGTCATCACTTAGTTTTGCGCCTTCAGCTCGCGCGATGGTGAGGCATTCCCGCAGATAAGCGAGTGCCAACTCGGTGATGTCGGGACGTGTGTACATGCCAGCACGGCGATTCGCCAGTACCATCAACCCCGCCACCGCGTTCTGGAGCAGCTTGCGCCAGGCGATAGAGGTGAAATCAGCCGCCAGCTCGACTAAGCAACGGGTGCCACTTAGCGCGGTGAGCACCAAATTCGCCGGCGGAGAATCCGGCAAGGTAAGACGTGGTTTAGCACGCAGCCATACAGAAGCATCCGGTTCACGCTGTGCGGGGAACCACACTACTGAAGGCAGAACGGTGGCGCCACATACGTAAGGCGCAAGTTGGCTCATCTGCTCAACACCATTTTGCAGTGCGCACACCACGGTATTCTCATTGCATAAAGTCGCCAGCCATGGCGCTGCCGCGTCAACCTGAGTCGATTTTACAGCAACAAAAACCAGATCGACCGGCCGGGTAATCGCTGCGGGATGGATCTGCACTGGTCCGGGTACAATAATCTGGCCGCCGTCATAGCGTAGCTCTAGCTGCGAATGCGCAGTTCGACCGCAAAGTACCGGTGTACGTCCCACCTCATGCAGTACTGCTGCGATGGTGGTGCCAATAGCGCCCGGACCAATAAGCGCAATGGTTGGATTCAAAGACATCTTTCATTCTCCTGATTATCCTATGCTGTCCTGCGGCAACCTGATTGGGATATTCCATGCCCCCCAACCGTTACCTAATGAGGATCGAACCGATAGCAATTACGGTGCACGCCACCACTTTTCTGATGGACAGCGATTTGCCAAGAAATACACAACCTATCACCACGGCAAACAGCACGCTAGCTTCACGCAAAACTGACATCGCCCCATTGGCACATCCGACATAGCGTAAACCTGGTTTGCTGCTCTTGAGTTGATTTTGAATGTCATAACCCGATGAATTCTCAATGGGGTGCAAATAGGCAAAAAAAAGCCCAGAGGCAGCTTACTGCCCTGGGCTTTTCTATCCGATCAATCGCTTATCGGATTAAATATCGATATTGGCTGCGCGTAACGCATTCTCTTCGATAAAGGCACGACGAGGCTCAACCGCATCACCCATCAGGGTGGTGAATAACTGATCCGCTGCAACGGCATCTTTCACCATCACTCGCAGCATACGGCGGCTGGTTGGGTCCATGGTGGTTTCCCACAACTGCTCTGGGTTCATTTCACCCAAGCCTTTATAGCGCTGAATTGCCAAGCCACGGCGAGACTCTTTCACTAACCAGTCCAGCGCATCTTCAAAGCTTGAAACCGGAACTCGGCGTTCGCCACGTTCAACAAATGCGCCTTCTTCAATTAAGCCACGCAGTTTTTCGCCCAGTAGGCAGATCTTGCGATACTCACCGCCGTGGACAAAATCAAAGTCCAGATCATAATCGGTATCTACACCGTGGGTACGGATACGCAATATTGGCTCGAACAATTGACGCTCACGGTTTTCGCGCACCACAGAACTGTAGCTGCTGCCGTGCTGCTCTTTTTCATTCAGTAACACCACCAGTGAATCAATCCACTGTGTCACCACTGCTTTATCGCTCAAATCCTCTTCTTTCAAGGTTGGCTGATAAATCAGGTTATTCAGCAAAGCACGCGGATAACGGCGCTCCATACGAGCAATGGTCTTCTGAACGCTATAATGCTCAGCAACCAGTTTCTCAAAATGCTCGCCCACTAGCGGTGGTGCCTCAGGATTGACGTGCAATGCAGCGCCATCCAGTGCCAGTGTCATCTGATACTGTTCCATCGCATCATCATCTTTGATGTATTGCTCTTGTTTGCCTTTTTTCACTTTATACAGTGGCGGCTGAGCGATAAACACATGGCCACGCTCAATAATTTCCGGCATCTGACGGTAGAAGAAGGTCAATAGCAACGTGCGGATGTGAGAACCATCCACGTCGGCATCGGTCATGATAATGATATTGTGGTAGCGCAGTTTGTCAGGGTTATATTCATCCCGGCCAATACCACAACCCAATGCAGTAATCAGCGTTGCGACTTCCTGCGAAGAAAGCATTTTGTCAAAGCGCGCTTTCTCAACGTTCAGGATTTTACCTTTCAACGGCAAAATGGCCTGATTCTTACGGTTACGGCCTTGTTTCGCAGAGCCGCCCGCAGAGTCCCCTTCCACTAAGTAGAGTTCGGACAACGCGGGGTCACGTTCCTGACAATCTGCCAGTTTGCCTGGCAAACCTGCCAGGTCCAGCGCGCCTTTACGGCGTGTCATTTCACGCGCTTTACGCGCGGCTTCGCGCGCGCGGGCAGCATCGATAATTTTGCCAACCACGATTTTGGCGTCGGTTGGGTTTTCCAGCAAATACTCAACCAACTTCTCGTTCATCAGCGTTTCGACCGCAGTTTTCACTTCAGAAGAAACCAATTTATCTTTAGTCTGTGAGGAGAATTTAGGGTCCGGCACTTTAACAGAAACAACAGCAATCAGGCCTTCACGGGCATCATCACCAGTGGCGCTGATTTTCGCTTTCTTGCTGTAGCCTTCTTTGTCCATATAGCTGTTCAGCGTACGGGTCATCGCCGTGCGGAAGCCCACCAAGTGAGTACCACCATCGCGCTGCGGAATGTTATTGGTGAAGCAGTAGATATTTTCTTGGAAACCATCATTCCACTGCAATGCCACTTCCACACCGATATCATCTTTCATGGTGGAGAAATAGAACACTTTCGGGTGGATCGGGTTTTTGTTTTTGCTCAGATACTCAACAAACGCCCGAATACCCCCTTCATAATGGAAGTGGTCTTCTCTGTCGTTACGTTTGTCTTTCAGTTTGATTGATACACCGGAGTTCAGGAACGACAGCTCGCGCAGGCGTTTAGCCAGAATTTCATACTGGAATTCGATGTTATTGGTGAAGGTCTGGAAACTTGGCCAGAAACGCACGGTCGTCCCGGTCAGATCGGTTTCACCCACCATTTTCAGCGGTGCCTGAGGCACGCCCATTTTGTAGGTTTGCTCGTGAACTTTGCCATCACGGCGAATGACCAGTTCCAGCTTTTCAGACAGGGCGTTAACAACGGACACGCCCACGCCGTGCAAACCGCCGGAAACTTTGTAAGAGTTATCGTCAAATTTACCGCCAGCATGCAACACGGTCATGATGACCTCTGCGGCTGATACCCCTTCCTCTTCGTGCATACCGGTTGGGATACCACGGCCATCATCCTGCACAGAAACAGAGTTATCCGAATGGATGGTGACTATAATTTCTTTACAGTGGCCAGCGAGGGCTTCGTCGATAGCGTTGTCCACAACCTCGAATACCATGTGGTGCAGACCGGTACCGTCATCAGTATCACCGATATACATGCCCGGACGCTTACGAACCGCATCCAGCCCTTTTAATACCTTGATACTTGAGGAGTCATAAGTATTCGACATCAACGTTTCTCGCTCATTTTTAATCCTGTGGTTGAACCTCTATTTTGCCATGTTCCACGCGGAACATCTTGCCCTTTTCGCCTACCATGTCGGCAACTTGCTCAGCACTCACTGCGCTGACAAAAACCTGTGCCTGGGTAGCCTTGAGACGCTCGGCCAATAATCGACGACGGCCGGTGTCCAATTCGGAAGCAAAATCGTCAAGCAGATACAGGCAACGCCGCCCGCTCTGTCGGGTGAGAAACTCACCCTGCGCTAACCGCAGTGCGCACATCAGCAACTTCAACTGACCACGCGATAGCAAATCTTCTACCGGCGTACCCTCGGCCCGAATGCGGAAATCCGCTTTATGTGGCCCGATGGCGGTATAAGTTAGCGCGCGGTCACGCTCAAACTGGCGTTCCAGCAACTCACCATAGTCACTCTCTTTATCCCAGCCGCGCTGGAAAGAGAAACTCAAGGCAAACTCTGGCAGGAACAGGGCGCATGTGGCTGAAATATCTGCCGCAATTGCATCACTGTATGCCGCCCGCCACTCACTAATGCGTTCAGCCAGTGGGATAATTTCCTGATCCCAAGGCCGGATTTGCGCATAGCGACTAACCTGGCGCAGCGCGGCGTTGCGCTGCTTAAGTAATCTTTTTAGATTGCTCCAGGCCGTAAAAAAACCGGGTTCATTATGAAAGCAACCCCAGTCTAAAAAAGCGCGCCGGAATTTTGGCCCGCCATTCAATAAGGTGAACCCCTCAGGGGTGATCAATTGCATGGGCAGCATTTGCGCCAATTCGGCCACTTTGTGGCCGTCAGTGCCATCGATCCGCACCTTGCTATCACCCTGCCGGCTTTTACTTAGCCCAATAGATGATTCACGTTCATTCACATCAACCCGGCCATGTAACACAAACTCGGCACAGTCGTGACGGATCACTCTGCCTGCTTGTAAACTACGAAAAGCCCTACCATGGCCAAGGGTATAAATCGCTTCTAACACACTGGTTTTACCGCTACCGTTGGGGCCAACTAAAAAATTAAACCCCGCTGCCAGCGCCAAGTCTGCCGATTCGATATTACGAAAATCTTTAATTAACAACCGTGTCAGAGCCATGCTGCAAATGTCTTCATTATTGAACATCAAACCATCAAGGGCGTTATCGCATTACCTCTGAAAGAGGGCGTAATTGTCGCAGACAGATTGGGTGCGGACAGCGCACAACCACCGGAGCGTACTTAATGTACGTGAGGATGGTGAGCACTGCCCAATCCCAAGCTGGCAAGTAAGATAGCCCGCTATAGTTCAAAGACGCATTGGCATGACAACATAGGCCGCAGCCTGACTAGCACCGTCTTCAATCTGCACACTGGAGACCGAATCGGTCAATAACAGGCGCACATCTTCGCATTTCAGTGCATTCAGCACATCAAGTACATAGCTGACGTTGAAACCGATCTCCATTTCCGTTCCCTCGTAGCTAACATCGAGGATTTCTTCCGCCTCTTCCTGTTCAGGGTTATTGGCGGTGATTTTGAGCTGATTGTGACTGACATAGAGCCGAACGCCGCGGAACTTCTCATTTGACAAAATTGCTGCTCGGGCAAAAGCCTGTTTCAGCAAGTCACAACCCGCTTCTAGCGTTTTGTCAGGGTTCTTCGGCAATACCCGGCGATAATCAGGGAAACGGCCATCAACCAGCTTAGAGGTGAAAATAAAATCCCCCACATGCGCGCGGATGTTGTTGCTGCCGATTTGCAGGCGCAGTGGTGTATCACCCCCATCCAATAACCTGACCAGCTCCATCACACCTTTACGCGGCACGATCACCGAATGTGAAGGTAATGTCTGCCCGATTGGCATGGAACATACCGCCAAACGGTGGCCATCGGTCGCCACAGTGCGCAGCTCTTCACCTTCAGTCTCAAACAGCATACCGTTCAAGTAATAGCGCACATCCTGATGAGCCATCGAGAACTGAGTGGACTCAATCAGACGTTTCAGTGTGGCTTGCGGTAAGGTGAACTCCACCTCACTCTGCCAATCATCCAGATTAGGGAAGTCCGCCGCGGGCAGGGTAGACAGCGAGAAGCGGCTACGGCCAGAGCGCACCAGTAGACGATCACCATCCAGCGCCACCGTGATTTCTGCCCCTTCTGGCAAACCGCGCCAGATATCAAAAAACTTCCGGGCCGGTACGGTGGTTGCTCCCTGGGTATGGGGATTAGACAGCGCCACGCGCGCGACCATCTCCATTTCCAGATCGGTCCCCGTCAGCAACAAAGAGCCTTCGGTCACTTGCAACAACAAGTTACCTAAAATTGGCAACGTAGGACGTCCACCCAGCGGGCTACTGACCTGTTGCAGCGGTTTTAGCAGATGCTCACGTTCAATGATAAATTTCATAGCGCTAGGAGGATAATGTTCTGATTAAGTTAGAGAAATCTTCTTTGATGTCGTGGCTTTCTTCACGCAATTGCTCAATCTTGCGGCAAGCATGCAACACCGTGGTATGGTCGCGGCCACCAAACGCATCGCCGATTTCAGGCAGGCTGTGGTTGGTTAACTCTTTTGCCAGCGCCATCGCCATTTGGCGCGGGCGGGCCACCGAACGAGAACGCCGTTTGGAGAGCAGGTCAGCGACCTTAATTTTATAATATTCTGCGACAGTCTTTTGAATATTATCGATGGTAACCAGCTTTTCCTGCAATGCCAGCAAGTCACGCAGAGCTTCGCGCACGAAATCAATGGTGATTGCCCGACCGGTAAAGTTGGCATTAGCTATCACACGGTTCAATGCCCCTTCCAGCTCACGCACATTGGAACGCAGACGCTTGGCAATAAAGAACGCAACCTCACCGGGCAAGCGAATATCATTTTCATCCGCTTTCTTCATCAGGATCGCGACTCGGGTTTCTAGTTCCGGCGGCTCAATGGCAACCGTTAAACCCCAGCCAAAACGCGATTTCAAACGATCTTCGACGCCATTGATCTCTTTTGGATAGCGATCTGAGGTCAAAATGATCTGCTGATTACCTTCCAACAAGGCATTAAAGGTGTGGAAAAACTCTTCCTGGGAACGCTCTTTATTGGCAAAGAACTGAATATCATCGATTAATAATGCATCAACGGAACGATAATAGCGTTTAAATTCTTCTATCGCGTTGTTCTGCAAGGCCTTAACCATGTCCTGCACAAAACGCTCCGAATGCATGTAAACCACTTTGGCATTGGCTTTACGCGCCATGATGCCATTCCCTACTGCATGTAACAGGTGAGTCTTACCCAAACCTGTACCGCCATAGAGGAATAACGGGTTATATGCGCCACCCGGATTATCAGCAACCTGACGTGCCGCAGCACGAGCCAGTTGGTTGGATTTACCTTCAACGAAGTTATCAAATGTGTGCTTCGGGTTCACATTCGAACGGTAAGAATGTTCAGGTTGAGCGGGCGAACTGTCCCAACTCGGGCGTACAGGGGCGCTGCGGGTAACCGGAGCGACAGGTGCACTAACACTGGCGGTTACTGGATGGCTGTGTGTTCTTACCGCCGGTTTACTCCCTACTTCAAAACGCAGTAAAGGAACCTCGGAACCACAAAAGTCATTAAGTAAGCCATTGATATTGTTTAAGTACTTATCACGGACCCAGTCCAGTACAAAACGATTAGGGGCGTAAAGCGCCAGAGTATTGTCACTCAGTTCCGCCTGTAGGGGGCGTATCCACATACTAAATTCTGTGGCAGGTAACTCATCCTGCAATCGGGCAAGACACTGCTGCCAAAGCGAAAGTGACAC